>NZ_CP108312.1:0-4800000 GCF_045040855.1 Streptomyces sp. NBC_00009 | reverse complement strand
GCAACACCGTCCGCCACACCCGAAGGGAACCCGGTCATGAAGGCCCTGCTCTGGCTCGTCCTCATCGCAGCCCTCGCCGTCAACGTCTCCACCAGCATCGTCTTCGACGGCGTCGAGCAGGTCCTGATCAGCATCGGAACGGGCCTCGCGGCACTGGCCACCGGAGTGACCCTGTTCCTGCTGCGCCGCCGGGACGCGTGAGGGCCTGCGCCCTTGCCCGCAGGCTCAAGAATGGATTTTTTTGCGTGGCTGATGGGGGTGGGTGGTTGCGGGAGCCTCCATCAGTTTTCCGTTCGTCTGCGGACTGGCGGGGGCTGACTTTCCCCGATACCGGTCAGTGAGTGGGCATGAATTGATCAACCTCCCTGACAGGCAACTGCGGACAAGCAAGTGCCAAAGACCAAAGACGAGGCAGCAGCGGGAGGTGGGGGTGGGGAGGGGTGGTGGGGCGGCTGCGGGTGGTGGTGGGCGGCTGTAGGAGGTGGGGGTGGCTGTAGGAGGTGGGGGGCCGTGGGAGGTGGGGGGCGGCTGCCGGGAGGTGGGGGTGGCTGCCGGCGGGCGCGGGTGGTGGTTGGGGGCTTGAGGGCTTGAGTAACGAGAGCTGGGCGGGCGGCGTCCACCGCGTCGTCGTGGCACGTGACGCGTGGCCGAATGGCCCAGATCTGCCAATCCTCCGAGGGCGGGCGGGGTCGGGCCAAGGCGGGACTGCATCCGCCTTGCCGAATACGGCTGTTGAGGGCAGGCTCTGGCAGATTTGGGCCACAGGCTCACTCCCCAAGGCGGGCCTGAGCTGCGTATTCGCCAGCCGACTGACGGTTTCGTCCTCTCGGACGCCCGCCGCGGGGCTGGGAAAATCGCTGTCCGATGGTCGGAACTCGGTGATAAAGAGTCTGTGTGACAACGACACTTGAGTTCGCCGACCTCCTGCAGCTGATCGACGAACGATCGACCGCCTTCCGTGCCGCGGTCGCCTCCGCGCCCAGCCTCGACGTACAGGTGCCGACCTGCCCCGAGTGGACGCTGCTCGATCTGGCGCAGCACATCGGCGAGGGGCGCCGCGCCTGGGCCGCCACCGTCGCCGCAGGGCCTGCTCCGGCCAAGTCCGCAGCGGAGGGCGCCCCGGCTGCGCCTCGGGAGCGCGAGGCCCTGCTGGCCTGGTTGGCGGAGTCCACGGAGCAACTGCTGGACGCATTGCGGAAGGCCGGCCCGGATCGCGGTTGCTGGACGTGGTGGGGTGCGTCCCAGTCGCCGCAGACCTCCGGTGCCGTCGCCCGGCACCAGCTCCAGCAGATCGCGGTGCACACCTACGACGCCCAGGTCACTGTGGGTGCCCCGGAGCCGCTGCCGGCCGAGGTGGCACTCGACGGTGTCGAGGAGTTCCTGTCCACCTGCGTCGCAACGACGAGTGCCTGGCCGCACAAGCCCACTGCCTTCGACTTCCACGCCACCGAGGGCCACTCCTGGTGCCTCACGGTCGACGGCGACGGCGCACGCTCCACCCGTATCTCCGCGCCCGGCACGACGCCTGTCGCCGCTGCCGACGAGGGCCCGAACGCGGCTGGCGTCTCCGTTCGCGGCACGGCCAGTGAGCTGGTTCTCTTCGTGTACGACCGTATCCCGGCGGACTCCCTGAAGCTCGACGGCGACCGGGATCTGTTCGACCTGCTCCAGGCCTGGGAGCCGGAGGAGTAGGACGTACCGAGTCCAGGGCGGCTAGTGCTGGTGACCACAGGAGGGACCGGGGGCGGGAAGCACAGGCGAGGGCGGGGCCGGCATTGGCTGATGCTCGCATCCGCCCGCCCGCCGTGCCGGATCTCGGCGGCATTGGGAGAGTGCGGGCGCGCCGGGCCTTGAGCCGCCAGAAGCCAAGGGCAGGTAGGGAAAGGCTGAGTGGCCTCGATCTGCCAATCCCTCGGCGAGGGCGGCGCCGCCTCAAGGCGGGACGGGACTCACCCGGCCGAAGCCTGCCGATGCCGGGAAACATTGGCAGATTTGCGCCAGAACGACCCACCGACCAGGACGCATCACGGCCAGCCAACTCGTCGGCCAAGACGACGTCATGGGCAGTCAACTCCCTGGCCAAGGCGGCGTCATGGGCAGCCGAAGGGGCCGAGAGCGCGCAACCTCCCACCTGCTCAACGCCAGCCCGCGCCCCTTCAACCGGCGCTCCCGCTGACACCAGCTCGGCCACCGCGGAGCGGGCGCCGGGGAAGACCCAGGAGACCGCATCGAGCGGATACCGCCGCACCCTCGAGGCCCACCTCGGGGCCAAGCCCGAGCAGCAGGCGGTGAACCCGTACGTGCGGGCCGTCCGCGCCCGGCAGGAAGCCGCCCTCGCCGCACCCCACCAGCGCGAGCCCCAGGGCGCGTTCACCGACTCTGTCGCCGGGACGGAGCGCCACGCTCAGGAGCGAGACGTGGATCGGCCCGAAGCTGTCCGCCTCGCCGCCATCGCCCGCAAGCGCCTCGGTGTCAGTGCGCCCGTACGCCGCACCTTCGACGTCGCCTGAGCGACAGACCTTTACCGCGGTAAAGCCCGGCCCACCGGCCCACCGGCCCACCGGCCCACCGGCCCACCGGCCCACCGGCCCACCGGCCCACCGGCCCACCGGCCCACCGGCCCACCGGAAGTCTCGACTACTTGAGCCCCGCCCCCACCTCCCGCCTCCGCCTCGTACGCCAGCCCCCCGCCTCCTGCTGCCGCCCCTCCCCCCTTCCTGTTGCTGCCGCTTTCCTCCCCCGCGGCCCGACCGGGCGCGCTCAGTCCACGGCCTCCGCCCCCGCACCACCCGCAGTTCCTCAAACAACGGCTGCAAATCCCGGACCCCGTACGCACCTCAATTGGGGAAAGCCAGCCCCCACCAGTCCGCAGACGAACGGAAAACTGATGGAGGCTCCCGCAACCACCCACCCACACCAGCCACGCAATCCGCTCTTGATCAGTTCACCCGGGCCCGGGGCACGGACAACTCCGCCCACGTCGTCTTCCTCGGCGCCGGGCCGGGCGTCACACCCCAGCGCGCCGCCAGCGCCTCCACCAGTTGCAGGCCTCGCCCCGCCTCTTCCTCGTCGCCGGGGTGGCGCAACTCCGGGACCCGCTCCCCGCGCGTATCCGTGACCTCGATTCGGATCACCCCGTGCGTCGCCAGGAGCGTGAACCGGAAGTCCCGGCCGGGCACCCGCCCATGGGTCACGGCATTCGCCGCCAGCTCCGCCACGACGTGCGCTGCCGCTTCGAACGGGACTCCCCAGGTGCGGAGCTGCTCCGTGGCAAGCAGCCTGGCCAGGCGCGCTCCGCGTGGCGTGGCCGAGAGCAGCACCGTGAACTGGCGTGCGGTTGCGTGGAGTTGAGTTTCTGTTTCCATGTCACTCAGCGTGTCGGAGCGGGGACGCCATGAGCAGCCATGACTCCGGTGCGTACAAGGACTGTCCAGAGCCTGTCCACTCGTGTCCGGGCTGTCCACAGCGGTCCTACGGGTAACGGAACGTCGGAGGTGGCGCCGGTGAGTGCGGACGAGGCGGGATGGGAAGTCGACCCGGACGACGAGTCGGGTGCGGCGGTGGTGGCAACGGTGGGGCGGCAGTTGCGCATGCGCCGGGAGGCGGCGGGGCTGCGGGTCGGCGAGTTCGCGGCGGCGATCGGGTACGGGGAAGATCTGATCTACAAGGTCGAGGCGGGCAAACGGATCCCGCGCCCGGAGTACCTGGACAAGGCCGACGAGGCGCTCCGCGCGGGCGGGCTGATCTCGGCGATGAGGCATGACGTGGCGGAGGTCCGGTACCCGAAGAAGGTTCGGGATCTGGCCGGCATGGAGGCCCGCGCAGTCGAGCTGGGGGTCTACGTGGCGCACGGCCTGCATGGGCTCTTGCAGACGCCGGGCCACGCGAAGGCCCTGTTCGAGGCCCGGCAGCCAGCGTATTCGCAGGACGAGGTGGAACAGGGTGTGGCCGCACGAATGGCGCGGCAGTCGATTTTCCAGCGATCCCCCGCACCCGCGCTCAGCTTCGCCCAAGAGGAGTCAGCTCTCCGACGACCCATCGGAGGCACAATGGAATGGCGGCAACAGCTCGAACGCCTCTTGGAAGTAGGGCAGTTGCGCAGTGTCACACTTCAAGTGATGCCAACCCACCGGGAGGCCCATCCCGGCTTGGACGGGAAGATCGAGGTACTGAAGTTCGGAGACGGAACGGCGGTGGGACGCTCGGAAGGAGCGTTCAACGGCCGCCCTGTCTCCGACGCGAAGCAGCTCCGCATCCTCGAACTGCGTTATGGCATCATCCGGGCCGAGGCTCTCACCCCCCGGGAGACATTGGCCTTTATCGAGAGACTGCTGGGAGAAACATGATCCGCAAGGCTTCCGCACGAGACGTTTCCGAGCTGGCCTGGTTCAAGAGCAGCTACAGCAGCGACGGTAACGAAGCCGACTGCGTCGAGGTCGCCCTCGACTGGCGTAAGAGCAGCTACAGCAGCAACAGCAGCGAGGCCGACTGCATCGAAGTAGCCCCCACCCCCACCACCATCCACATCCGCGACTCCAAAACCACCCTCGGCCCCCACCTCACGGTCACCCCCACCACCTGGGCCGCCTTCATCACCTACGCAGCCCAGCGCTAGCTACAGCTACAACACCCTCAACCCCGCCGCCGTAGCCGAAGCCAGTTTCCCCAGGTACCCCTTGGGCAACGGCGTCCGCACCACTACGGCGCGCCAGTACAGCGGGCCCGAGATCAGGTCGAGGGCGAGGTCCTCGTCGAGGTCCGCCCTGACCTCCCCGCGCGCGGCGGCGCTGCGCACGATGCCGCTCGCCACGCCGTGCTGGCCTTCGCGCAGCGCCTTCTGCATGGCCTCTGCGATTTCCGGGTTGCGGGCCGCCTCGGCCTGGAGGTCGGGGATGATCTGGCCCGCGACCGGGTGCTTCAGGGCCCGGGACGTGACCTCGTAGAGGAGGCGCAGGTCGCCCTCCAGGGAACCCGTGTCCGGGGCCGGCAGGCCCTGTACCGCTATGGCGGAGACCAGGTCCAGGACCAGGTGCAGTTTGGAGCGCCAGCGGCGGTAGACGGCGGTTTTGCCGACGCCCGCGCGGCGCGCGATCCCCTCGATGGACATGCGGGCGTAGCCCACGGCGGCGAGCTCTTCGAAGACGGCTGCCCTGATGGCGTCGGTCACATCCTCACGGAGCACGGCTGCCCCTGCGGGGGCCCGGCGACGCGCTGGCGATGGGGGTCCCCCCTGCTCGAGCGAAGCCGAGAGCTCGGGGGAAGAGTCGGCGTTGGTCGTCATGGTGAACAGCTTACGGCGTTACGACGAAACGGTTGCGTTCCGACGTAGCGACGCCCTACGCTCACGTCACGACGATACGGACCCGTTCCGACGTCTCCGACCCCTTGAGCGAAAGCAGCGGATGTGAGTCAGGCAGTCGAGGCAGTCGACACACCTCCCCCGTCGGCGGCCACCGCGCCGGCGGAGGATCCCGCGGAGCTGGCCGCGCGGTACGGCCTCTCTGTCAGCGGCGCGCGCCCGACCCTCGCGGCGTACGTGGGCCAGCTCTGGCAGCGGCGCCACTTCATCACCGCGTTCGCGACGGCCAAGCTCACGGCGCAGTACAGCCAGGCGAAGCTGGGCCAGGTGTGGCAGGTGGCGACCCCGCTCCTGAACGCGGCGGTCTACTACTTCATCTTCGGCGTGCTGATGAACACGAAGCACAACGTGCCGGACTATGTGCCGTTCCTGGTCACCGGCGTGTTCGTGTGGACGTTCACGCAGAGCTCGATCATGGCGGGCACCCGCGCGATCTCCGGCAACCTCGGTCTCGTACGGGCGCTGCACTTCCCGCGCGCCGCGCTGCCGGTGTCGTTCGCGCTCCAGCAGCTCCAGCAGCTGCTGTTCTCGATGTGCGCGCTGGTGGTGATCCTGCTCTGCTTCGGCGTTCCGCCGGCCCTCTCCTGGTTCCTGGTCCTGCCGGTTCTGCTGCTCCAGTTCGTCTTCAACACCGGCGTGGCCCTCGTCATGGCGAGGATGGGCGCGCGGACGCCGGACATCGCGCAGCTGATGCCGTTCCTGCTGCGTACGTGGATGTACACGTCCGGCGTGATGTGGAGCATCGACAAGGTGCTCAAGAACCAGCACCTGCCGCACGTCGTGCACGTACTGCTGTCCGCGAACCCGGCCGCCGTCTACATCGACCTGATGCGCTTCGCCCTGATCGACAGCTTCCACCGCGGTCAGCTGCCGCCCCATGTGTGGGCGATCGCGGCCGGGTGGGCGCTGCTCGCGGGCGTCGGCGGGTTCATCTACTTCTGGAAGGCAGAGGAGACGTACGGCCGTGGCTGACACTTTTGGGGAGCGGATTCCCACCGTCATCGTCGACAACGTCGACATCGTCTACCGCGTGAACGGCACCGGGGCGGGCCGCGGCACCGCGACCGCCGCGCTCGGCCGCATCATCGGCGGCCGGAAGAAGGCCGAGGCGCGGGCCGGCGTGCGCAAGGTGCACGCGGTGAAGAAGGTCTCGTTCACCGCGTACAAGGGCGAGGCGATCGGCCTGATCGGCACGAACGGGTCGGGCAAGTCGACGCTGCTCAAGGCGGTCGCGGGGCTGCTGCCGACGGAGAACGGCCGGATCTTCACGCATGGCCAGCCGTCTCTGCTCGGCGTGAACGCGGCGCTGATGAACGACCTCACGGGCGAGCGCAACGTCCATCTCGGCGGCCTCGCCATGGGCATGAGCCGCGAGGAGGTCCGCGAGCGTTACGAGGACATCGTCGGCTTCTCCGGCATCAACGAGAAGGGCGACTTCATCACGCTGCCCATGCGGACGTACTCCTCGGGCATGGCCGCCCGGCTCCGGTTCTCCATCGCCGCCGCCAAGGACCATGACGTGCTGCTGATCGACGAGGCCCTGGCCACCGGCGACCGGTCCTTCCAGAAGCGCTCGGAGTCCCGGATCCGCGAGCTGCGCAAGGAGGCCGGCTCGGTGTTCCTCGTCAGTCACAACAACAAGTCGATCCGCGACACCTGCGACCGGGTCCTGTGGCTGGAGCGCGGCGAGCTGCGCATGGACGGGCCGACGGACGAGGTCCTCAAGGCGTACGAGGCGTTCACCAATCCGGGCGACGGCAAGGCGGGGCCGAAGAAGACCAAGGTCGCCGTCTCCGCCTGAGGCCGATTCGGGACCCACTCCCCCTTATCCCCCTTATCCCCCTTCAGGCCCACTCCCTTTATCCCTTTTATCTGATTGGTGACAGTATGGTGCGCCAGGAGAAGAAGGGACGGCGACCGTGCAGGAACTCAGCGTCATCGTGTACGGCCGGGACGTGCAGGGGCATCTCGCCGACTGTCTGGACAGCGTGACCGGCCAGCTGCCCGAGGGGGCGGAGCTCGTCGTCGCCGCCGTGGACGATCCGGCGCCGACCGCCGACGTGCCGGGCCGCGTCACCGTTCTGGCCCTGCCCGGCGCCATCTCCGACGAGGAGGCCCGCGCGGCCGGCGGCGAGCGGGCCTCGGGCGAGTGGCTGCTGTTCGTGCACGCCAAGGACCGGGTGCCCCCCGGCGCGCTGCGGGCGCTGCGGGACCGGGTCGCGGACCTCCCGGACGGCGCCGAGCGCGTGGATGTCGTACTCGCCGACCAGGTCCGCTCGACCTGGCACGCCTCCGGCGCCCCGGGCCCCGACGCCCGTCTGCTGGCCAGGGCGGGCGACCGCGATCTGGCCCTCGCGGACTGCCCCGACCTCCTGCGGGTCACCCCGCTGCTCGGCAACCGCGCCCTGCGCGCCGCGTTCTGGCGGCACCACCGCGACCAACTGGCCGCCACCGACGAGCGGTTCGCGGCGCGCGCCGCCCTCGTCCTCGCCGGCCGCGTCACCGCTCTGCAGCAGGTGGTGCTCGACGAGCGCAGGCTGCGCGCGGCGAGCCTGCCGCCGCTCACCCCGGAGGAGTACTACGCGCCCGTCGGCGAGTACGAGGACCTCCAGCGGCTGATGGCCGACCGCGGCACGCCGACCGGTCCCCGCGCGGTGCTGTACGACGTGATGGCGACCGAGTGCATGCGGATCGTGGCCCGCGCCGGGATGCCGGAGCCGGTGGGCCGCGAGTTCTTCCGCCGGGCCTCCCGCGCGGCCGTCGCGTGGCGGCCGGAGGGCTACCGCAGGCCCGCGGGGCTCGAAGGCATCCGGCGCCGGCTGCTCGAAGAGGACGCGTACTCCCGTTACCGCGCCTTCCAGAGCGTCAACCACAAGCGGCGCGGCCTGAAGTCCGCGGTCAGGGAGCGCAAGCGACGGGTCGGCGCGAAGGTCCGCGCCCACCGCTACCGGCGGGAACTGCGCCGGCCCGTGGACCCGGACCTGGCGGTGTTCTCCGCGTACTGGGACCGGGGGATGGCCTGCAATCCGGGCGCGATCGCCGCGAAGGTCGCCGAACTCGCCCCGCGCATCCACCAGGTGTGGGTCGTCTCGGCGGCCAACGCGCCGCTCCTGCCGCCCGGCACCGACCACGTCGTGCCCGGCTCCCGCCGCTACTGGGAGGTCATGGCCCGCGCCAAGTACCTCGTCAACAACGTCAACTTCCCCAACGCCGTGGTCAAGCGCCCCGAAGCCGTCCACGTCATGACCCACCACGGCACGCCCCTCAAGCGCATGGGCCTCGACCAGATCGAGTACCCGACCGCGTCCAAGGGCCTCAACTTCCGCCAGCTCCTGGCCCGCGTCGACAAGTGGGACTACAGCGTCACGTCGAACAGCCACTCCACCCGGATCTGGGAGCGCGCCTATCCCGCGCACTACGTCCCGCTGGAGTACGGCTATCCGCGCAACGACGTCTTCTACCGCGCGACGGCCGCCGGCATCCGGGCTGTTCGCGACCGCCTCGGCATCGCGCCGGGCCGGCGGGCCGTCCTGTACGCGCCCACCCACCGCGACTACGAGGCCTCCTGGACCCCGCGCCTCGACCTGGCCACGCTCGCCGACCGCCTGGGCGACGACACCGTCCTCCTCGTGCGCGGCCACTACTTCTACGGCGGGGCGGCCTCACCGCTCGCGGAGCTGCGCCGCAGCGGCCGGGTCATCGACGTGTCCACGTACGACCCGGTCGAGGACCTCTGCCTCGCCGCGGACGCCCTGGTCACGGACTACTCGTCGATCATGTTCGACTACGCCAACCTGGACCGCCCGATCGTGGTCTACGCGGACGACTGGGAGATGTACGCGAAGACCCGCGGGGTCTACTTCGACCTGATCGCCGAGGCGCCCGGGCCCGTCGCCCGTACGCAGGACGAGCTGACGGAGATCCTCGCCTCGGGCGCGTGGCGCGACGAGGCGTCGGGGAAGGCGCGGGCCGCGTTCCGGCGCCGGTTCTGCGAGTTCGACGACGGCCACGCCGCCGAGCGGGTCGTGCGCCGGGTCTTCCTCGGCGAGAGCGACGCGTCGCTGCCCCCGGTGATCCCCGTCGACGAGCGCATCCCCGCGCCCACCCCCGAGGAGGCGGCCCGCTGATGACCACGCCCACGAGCACGATCACACCCGACGTCACGGTCACCGTCATCGTCTACAACGACGCCGGGCGGCTGCCGCGCGCCGTCGCCTCGGTCCTGGAGCAGACGCACGGCAACATCGAGGTCGTCATCAGCGACGACCACTCGACGGACGCCACCCCCGAGGTGGCGCGCCGCCTCGCCGCCGCGGACCCGCGGGTGCGCTACCTGCGTCTGCCGGAGAACAGCGGCGGGTGCAGCGCGCCCCGCAACCGCGCGCTCGGCATCGCCCGCGCCCCGTATCTGATGTTCCTCGACAGCGACGACGAACTCCCGCCGGAATCGGTGGAGTTGCTGCTCGCGGCGCACCGCGAGCGGGAGATCGACTTCGCGATGGGCGCGGTCGAGCGGGTCCGCGTCGACACGGGCCGCACCTCGACGTGGATGCCGCACCTGGTCGCGGAGCGCCGCACCGTCGACGGGATCGACGCCGAACCCGGCCTGTTCTTCGAGCACTTGTCGACGAGCAAGATGTACAAGCGGGAGTTCCTCGACCGCAACGAGCTGCGTTTCCCCGAGGGCATCCACTACGAGGACCAGCTGTTCTCGGCGCAGGCGTACTGCCTCGCGAAGTCCTTCACCGTCATCCCCGAGCCGGTCTACCGCTGGTACATCGCGCCGTTCGTCGCCGCGGACGACGCGTCGATCTCCAACCAGCGGCACAAGCTGAGCAACGTCCGCGACCGCGTCCACGTGCAGGAGCTCATCGACGAGTTCCTCGCGGCGGGCGGCCACGCGGGGGTGCGCGAGGACAAGGACTACAAGTTCCTCAAGCACGACTTCCGGATGTACGCGGGCGACCTGCCCTCCCGGGACGACGCGTGGCTGGCCGGGTTCGCCGAGATCGTGAACCCGTATCTGGCGACGCTGTCCCCGAGCGCGTACGCCCGGCTGCCGCGCCCCGAGCGGGTCGTCCTGCAACTGGTGCGCGACGGGCGCCTCGCCGACGCCCGGCTCGCCGCGCGCGGGCTCGGTCACGCGGTGGCCCCGCGCCAGACGGCCACGGACGCGTCCGGCGCCGTGTACTGGGGGTCAGTGGTCCCGTCGTCGGACGAGGCGCGTACCGAACTCGACCTGTCCGACCAGGAGTTGTACGCGCGCCCCTTCCCCGGCGCCCAGTTCCGGCACGAAATCACGCGGATCGAGCGCGGTCCCGGCGCCACCGTCGACCTGTCGGTGCGCACGTACGACCCCGGTCTGCGCCTCGCCGTCGGCCCGCACGTCGCCGCCCTGGTGGTGGCGCCGGGGCGGCGCCGCATGACGACGCGGCTGCGGCTCGACCCGGTGCGGCCGGGCGTCTTCGAGGGGCGGGTGCGGCTCGATCTGGCGGCGGCCCCGCTCCCGGTGCACGGCTTCGACGGCGTACGGCATCCGATGCTCCAGCTCCAGGAACAAGGCCTGCGCAACACGGCGGTCCTGCTCGCGCCGCCGGCCTTCCCCACGCTCACCGCCCGCGTCGGCTACCACTCGGGGGCGGCCCCGCACCGGGTGACGCTGGAGCCGGAGGGGCGGGGCGCGGGGCGCCTCCAGATCCGCTGGCAGCCGGCGGGGCTCACGGCCCGGGTGACGCACCCGGTGGCGCGCAGGCTGGCCACGGCGTCGGACGGGCGGGTACGGAACGCGGTACGCCTTGTGAAGAGCGCGCTGCGTTAGCCCGGGTCGCCGACGACCTCGTAGAGGGTCTGGCCTCCCGGGCCCGTCGTGACCTTGTGCAGTGCCGGGTCGCTGGCGGCGAGGCCGGCGTCGTCGCGGTGGCTCACGATCCACCGCACCCCGTAGCGGCGCAGGACGTCGAGGCGTTCGGCCCGCGTGGTGCCGGGTGCGAAGTAGATGTCCACGGCGCGGGTGCGTGCGTCCTCGTCGGGCAGGAAGAAGTCCGGGTAGCCGGGGGCGACGGTGTAGGGCCCGTACCCGGGGATCTGCCGCGCCGGGAACATCGTGGCGAGGACCACGTCCCCGTACTTCGCCCAGGGCGTCACCCACTGGTAGCCGCGCCACGGCGGGTTGTAGCGGTCGGCGATCGGCCGGGGCAGGGCGTCGCGCGGCAGGACGTAGCCGAGTGTGCCCGACTGGGTCCACGCGCCCGCGAGGAGCGCCGCGCCGAGCACCGCGGCGAACGCCGTACGTACCGCCCTGCGCCCCGCCCCGAACACCTCGAGGCCCGCCGCGACCTGCGCCGGGATCACGGCGGCCGGCAGGACCCGGCCCCACGAGTAGTGGCCGCTCACCCCGCCCGCCGCG
This sequence comes from Streptomyces sp. NBC_00009, assembly GCF_045040855.1. Taxonomy (NCBI): domain Bacteria; kingdom Bacillati; phylum Actinomycetota; class Actinomycetes; order Kitasatosporales; family Streptomycetaceae; genus Streptomyces; species Streptomyces sp. NBC_00009. Next base: position 4,788,235 of record NZ_CP108312.1, on the reverse strand, counting down.
AACATCAGCGCCCCGAGCACGAAGAGGACCACCAGCGGATCGCGGCGGTCTCTGCGCCCGCGCAGGGCGAGGGCGAACACGCCGGGCAGCAGGAGCCAGTACCGGCCGAGCAGGTTCCCGTACAGGGCCCGGTGGATCTCCTCCAGGCCCTGCGCGTGGAAGAGCGAGAAGAACGAGTAGTACGGCCACGCGGCGAGCACGACCGCGCCGATGGCGAGCCCGGCCGCGAGCCGTGCCCACACCGCGCGTACCGGCCAGGGCCGCGCCCCGGCCACCATCGCCAGCGCGCCGAACGACGCGACGACGCCCGAGAACTGATGGCTCAGCAGGATCACGGACCAGAGCAGGCCGAGGCCGAGGAACACGGGCAGGCCCGAGCCGCGTGCGAGCGCTCCGCGCAGCAGCGCCCAGAAGTGGAAGGACACCCCGAGCGCGAACGTGCTGGGGTAGGAGACGGTCAGGGCAAGGGAGTTGAGGCCGAGGAACCCGCTCCAGTTGAACAGGCTCGTGCCCCACAGGAGGAGCAGGCACAGGAGGACGAGCACGGTGACCGCCGTGCGCCGGGTGCGGCCCATGGACGCGCCGGTGAAGGTGCCGGTGAACCGCCATACGCCGGTCACGAGCAGCGTCAGCGAGATCAGTGCGGCGATGCGCAGGACGGTGAAGGTGCCGAGGCCGGTGACGTCGGCGAGGACGGCGAGGAACACCGTCCACGGCGAGTAGTACGGGCTCGGCGTCTTCTCGTCGACCAGCGGGTTGCCCGGGTCGAGGAGATCGTGGCGCAGGCGCTCGACGGTGGCCGCGTGGATGCCGAGGTCGCCCGCCCACGGGAGCCGGACGGCGACTGCCACGAGCAGGGCGAGGAGCAGCAGGAGGACCAGCGGGGCGGCGGCCCTCAGGGCCGCGTCAGTCGCGGCGCGCATCGTGCTGGAAGACCCACGTCCGGTAGACGAGGAAGCGGAACGCCGAGGCCAGGACGATGGACAGCGCCTTGGCGACGTTCGACGCGAGCGGTCCGGTCATCGAGGCGCCGTGGTATCCGGCGTAGAACAGGACGCTCTCCATGAGGACGCCAAGCGCGCTGAAGCCGAAGAACAGCGCGATCTGGCGGCGGGTGCGGGAGGCGCGGTCCCGGTAGGCGAAGAAGCGGAAGCCCAGGTAGTTGGTGCCCATGGCGACGCAGCTGGCCAGGACCGTCGCCGTCATCGGAGCCCGGCCGATGCCGTGCAGCAGGAGGTTGAAGACGAGGAAGTTGACGGCGACGCCGCTGCCGCCGACGACGCCGAACTTGGCGACCTCCATGGACAGGCGGCGCACACGGGCCCGGACGGGTACGACGACGGGCGGCGCCTCACGCACCGCGGTCGGGACCGTCATCGGCGCGCCCTCGCCCGCAGCTTCCACGGCATGGTGACCGATTCGAGCTGCACCATCAGGTTCATCTTGGACTCGCCGACCGTGCGGTCCTCGAAGTGGATGGGGACCTCCATGACGCCGAAGCCGCGGCGCACGGCGCGGAACTTCATCTCGACCTGGAAGCTGTAGCCCGCGCTGTCCACGGACGCCAGGTCGATGGCGCGCAGGGCGTCCTCGCGCCACAGGTTGAAGCCGCCGGTGATGTCGCGGACGCGGGTGCCGAGGATGGTGCCCGCGTAGGCGTTGGCCCAGCGGGACAGAAGCCTGCGGTGCGCGCCCCACGCGTCGGAGAGCGTGCCGCCCTGGACGTAGCGGCTGCCGATGGTGACGGCGGCGCCGGTGGACAGGGCGGTGCCGAGGAGCGCGGGGACCTTGTCGACGGGGTGGCTGCCGTCGGCGTCCATCTGGAGGACGTAGCGCGCCCCGTCGGCGACGGCCCGTGCCATGCCGGCCGCGTAGGCCCGGCCGAGGCCCTCCTTCCCGGCTCGGTGCAGGACGCTCATCCGGTCGCGCCCGTGCCGTTCGGCGTACCGCTCGGCGATGTCGCCGGTGCCGTCGGGGCTGGAGTCGTCGACGACGAGGAGGCGCAGGCCCGGGAGCGGGAGCGCCATGAGGGCGTCGGCCATGCCGGGCAGGTTGCCCGCCTCGTTGTAGGTCGGCATGACGACGGTGAGGGGGGTGCGGGCCCAGTCGTCGGGCAGTGGTTTCGCGGCGGCCGGTGTGGCCCCGATGTCGGGAGAGTTCGTGTTCACTGTTCGGTCAGCCCTTCTCCGGCGAGGGAGGAGAAGCGGACGGCCCGGTCGGGCAGTACGGCCTCGCACCACACCCGGGTTCCGTTCCGCAGATCGTTGTGGGCGCCGACGCGGGCGCCGTCACCGATGACACTGCCGTGCAGGACGGAGCGCCGCCCGATCCGCGCACCCGCGCCGACCAGGCTCTTCCTTACGTAGGCACCGGCGCCCACGATCGCGCCGTCATGCAGCACGGAACCGTGGACGACGGCCCCTGAACCTACCTGGGCGCCCGCCCCGACGACGGTCCCGTCGGCGAGCCAGGCGTCGGCGGCGACCTTGGCGCCGGGCAGTACGAGGGACTCGCCGCGCACTCCGGGCACGGCGGGTGAGTGGACGACCCCGCGCACGAGGTCGGCGGAGGCCTGCACGAAGGCTTCGGGCCGGCCGAGGTCGAGCCAGTAGGAGTCCTCGACCATGCCGTGCAGATAGGCGCCCGCGGCGAGCAGGCCGGGGAACGTCTCGCGCTCGACGGAGACGGCCCGCCCGGCGGGGATGCTGTCGATGACGGACCTGCGGAACACGTAGGAGCCCGCGTTGATCTGGTCCGTGACGATCTCCTCGGGCGTCTGCGGCTTCTCGGTGAAGGCGAGTACGCAGCCGTCGGCGTCGGTGGGTACGAGGCCGAAGGCGCTGGGGTCGTCGACGCGGGAGAGGTGGAGGGTGACGTCGGCTTCGCGATCGCGGTGCCGGTCGATGAGGGCGCGGGTGTCGAGGCCGGTGAGGATGTCGCCGTTGCAGACGAGGACGGGTTCCTCGGGAGCGGAGATCAGGCGGCGTGCCGCGTGCCGGATCGCGCCGCCGGTCCCCAGCGCCTCGTACTCGACGGCGTACTCGAGGTGGACCCCGAACGCCGATCCGTCGCCGAAGTACGGCTCGAAGACCTCGGCGAGATAGCAGGTGGCGAGGACGATGTGGCGCACGCCCGCGTCGGCGAGCCGGGCGATCTGATGGGCCAGGAAGGGGACTCCGGCCGCGCGCACCATGGGCTTGGGTGTGTTGACCGTGAGCGGCCGCAGCCGGGTGCCCAGCCCGCCGACCAGCAGAATCGCTTCCGTCATGGACCCTTCCCGACCTCTCCGCTCCGTGCCGCCAATCTGACAATCGGGTCCACTTTAGACCTAATGCCCGATTCAATGGCTTATGACAAACCCCATGGGGCCGACGCGCCTTCAGGAGCAACCGATTGGGCGCGCGGTCCATCAGGTCAGACCCGGGCAAGAGGCCGGCCGGAGAAAGGGAAGAGAACGGAAAGAGAACGGGCGGTGAAACGGGGGCGCCCCGCACCGGAGTTCCGGTGCGGGGCGCCCCCGTTCGCTGATGCGGACCCTACGAGTGCGTGCGCAGCAGCGTCCTCATCGTGCGCATCGCGACCGACAGGTTCGCCAGGTCGAAGGCGTCCGAGCTCTGGATCTCCTCCAGGGTCGTCCGCGCGCGGCCCAGGATCGGCGCGTTCTTCTCCTGCCACGCGTCGAAGCGCTGCTCCGGAGTCGACACGCCGTTCCCGACGGTCAGCACATCGGCCGTGAGGGCGGCGTGCGCCGCGTACAGGTCCTCGCGGATCGAGGCGCGGGCCATCGACTGCCAGCGGTCGGACCGCGGCAGCTCGATGATCCGGTCCATCAGCTGCGCGATGGACAGCCGGTCCGCGAGGTCGTAGTACACCTCGGCGACGGCCAGGGGGCCCTTGCCGGTGCGGTCGGCGATCGCCACGATGTCGAGCGTCGGGAAGGCCGAGGAGAACCCGGCGACCCGCTGGGCCAGCTCCTCCGGCACGCCCGCTGCGGTCAGCTCGTCCAGGATCGACTGGTACCACTCGGCGTCCGCGCCGCGCAGCATCTTCGGCATGGCCGACCAGACCTGGGCGACACCCTCACGGAAGAAGTCGATCGTCTCGGCGAGCTGGAGCGGCTGCGGCCGGTTGTTGAGCAGCCAGCGCGTGCCGCGCTCGACCAGGCGGCGCGAGTGCAGCCTGATCCGGGTCTGGACGTCCGCGGCGACGACATTGTCGAGCGCCTCGACCGCGTCCCAGACCTCGCCGAGGCCGAAGATCTCGCGCGCGGCGAGCTGCGCCCGCACGATCTCCTCCAGGGACGCCCCGGTCTCCTCGCGCAGCCGGTGCAGGAACGTCGAACCGCCCGTGTTCACCGTGTCGTTGACCAGCACCGTGGTGATGATCTCGCGGCGCAGCGCGTGCCCGTCGACCGCGTCGGAGAACCGCTCGCGCAGCGCCTGCGGGAAGTAGGCGTGCAGGAGCCTGCGCAGGTACGGGTCGTCCGGCAGCGACGTCTGGATCAGCTCGTGCGCGGCCGTGATCTTCGTGTACGCGAGGAGGACGGCCAGCTCGGGCTGGCTCAGACCGCGCCCGGAGTTCAGCAGTTCCTTGATCTGCCGGTCGGCCGGCAGGAACTCCAGGGCCCGGTCGAGGTTCCCGTCGCGGACCAGGCGGCGCATGAAGCGCTGGTGGGCGTGGAGCAGGTCGGGCGCCTGGGCGACCGCGTTGGCGAGGGCCGTGTTCTGCGCGTAGTTGTTGCGCAGCACCAGGGCGCCGACCTCGTCGGTCATCTCGGCGAGCAGCTTGTTGCGCTGCTTGACGGTCATGTCGCCGTCGGTGACGAGCGCGTTGAGCAGGATCTTGATGTTCACCTCGTGGTCGGAGGTGTCCACGCCCGCGCTGTTGTCGATGGCGTCGGTGTTGACCTTGCCGCCCTTGCGCGCGAACTCGATACGGCCCAGCTGGGTCGCGCCGAGGTTGCCGCCCTCGCCGATCACCTTGGCCCGCACGTCCTGGCCGTCCACGCGAATCGCGTCGTTGGCCTTGTCGCCGACGTCCGCGTTCGACTCGGCGGACGACTTCACGTACGTGCCGATGCCGCCGTTCCACAGCAGGTCGACCGGCGCGTGCAGGATCGCCTTCATCAGGTCGGCCGGCGTCATCTTCGCGGCGCCCGACTCGATGCCGAGTGCCTCGCGGATGTGCGCGTTGAGCTGGATCGCCTTGGCGGAGCGCGGGAAGATGCCGCCGCCCGCGGAGATCAGCTCCTTGTTGTAGTCGGCCCACGAGGAGCGCGGCAGGTCGAACAGACGGCGGCGCTCGGCGTACGAGGTGGCCGCGTCGGGCCGCGGGTCGATGAAGATGTGCCGGTGGTCGAACGCGGCGACCAGGCGGATGTGCTCGGAGAGCAGCATGCCGTTGCCGAACACGTCACCGGACATGTCGCCGACGCCGACGACCGTGAAGTCCTCGGTCTGCGTGTCGGTGCCCAGCTCCCGGAAGTGCCGCTTCACGGACTCCCAGGCGCCGCGGGCGGTGATGCCCATGCCCTTGTGGTCGTAGCCCGCCGAGCCGCCGGAGGCGAAGGCGTCACCGAGCCAGAAGTTGTACGACTCGGCGACCGCGTTGGCGATGTCGGAGAACGTCGCCGTGCCCTTGTCGGCCGCGACCACAAGGTACGTGTCGTCCTCGTCGTGCCGCACGACGTCCGCCGGGGGCACGACCTCGCCGGCCACCAGGTTGTCGGTGATGTCGAGCAGCGCCGAGATGAAGGTCTTGTACGACGCGACACCCTCGGCCAGCCAGGCGTCACGGTCGACGCTCGGGTCCGGCAGGTTCTTCGCGACGAAGCCGCCCTTGGCGCCGACCGGCACGATGACGGTGTTCTTCACCATCTGCGCCTTGACCAGGCCGAGGACCTCGGTACGGAAGTCCTCACGCCGGTCGGACCAGCGCAGACCACCGCGCGCGACCTTGCCGAAGCGCAGGTGCACACCCTCGACACGCGGCGAGTACACCCAGATCTCGAAGGCGGGGCGCGGCGCGGGCAGGTCGGGGATGGCCTGCGGGTCGAACTTCATGGAGACGTACGCGTGCGGCTTGCCGTCGTCGGACTTCTGGAAGAAGTTCGTCCGCAGCGTCGCCTTGATGACGGTCAGGAACGACCGCAGGATCCGGTCCTCGTCCAGGCTCGCGACCTGGTCGAGCGCCCCGTCGAGCTCCTCCAGGAGCCCGTCGATCAGCTCGGTCCCGGCCCGCTGGCGCTCCGGCGACATGCGCGCCTCGAAGAGACTCACCAGGAGGCGGGTGGTGTGGACGTTGTTACGGAGGGTGTCCTCCATGTAGTCCTGGCTGAACGTCGCACCGGCCTGGCGCAGGTACTTGGCGTACGCGCGCAGCACCATCGCCTGCCGCCAGTTCAGACCGGCGCTCAGGACGAGGGAGTTGAAGCCGTCGTTCTCGGCGGCACCGGTCCAGGTCGCCGTGAAGGCCTCCTGGAAGCGCTCGCGGCCGTCGTCACCGAGGTAGTCGCCGTTGCCGTTGAGCGACTTCGGCAGGCGAAGGCCGAAGTCGTAGATCCACGCGGTGGTCCGGTCCGAGCAGCGCAGCTCGTACGGGCGCTCGTCGATGACCTCGACGCCGAGCCGGTTGAGGACCGGCAGGACGGACGAGAGGGAGACCGGGGATCCGGTGCGGTAGATCTTGAAGCGGCGCTCGCCGGGGGCGGCGCCCACGGGCTCGTACAGCGAGAGCGCGAACTCCTTCTCACGGCGGTTGAGGGCCTCCAGGTGGACGAGGTCGGCGACCGCCGCGCGCGGCGAGTGGTCGGCCTTGTAGCCCTCGGGGAAGGCGCCGGAGTAGCGGCGGGCCAGCTCGGCCGCGCGCTCCTCGCCGCACTCCGCGTTCAGCGCCTCGCCGAAGCCGTCGGCCCACGAGCGGGCGGCGTCGACGAGCCGCGCCTCGATGCGCTCGGTGTCGGCCTCGGTCAGCGTGGGCAGCTCGGTGCCCGGCTCGACGCGGATGACGAAGTGCAGCCGGGACAGGATCGACTCGGTGTTCCAGGCCGTGAAGTCGACGCTGGTGCCGTTGAGCTCTTCCTTGAGGATGTCGATGATCCGCAGCCGGACACCGGTGGTGTAGCGGTCGCGCGGCAGGTAGACGAGGGCCGAGTAGTAGCGGCCGTACTCGTCCTGGCGCAGGTAGAGCCGCAGCCGGCGGCGCTCCTGGAGGTAGAGGACGCTGGTGACGATGGCGCGCAGCTCGTCGGCCGGGGTCTGGAACAGCTCGTCGCGCGGGTACGTCTCCAGGATCTGGAGCAGGTCACGGCCGTCGTGGCTGTTGGGCGAGAACCCGGCGCCCCGCAGCACTTCCTGGACCTTGCGGCGCACGACCGGGACGCGCCGGACGGACTCCGTGTACGCGGCGCTCGAGAAGAGGCCGAGGAAGCGGCGCTCGCCGATGACGTTGCCCTCGGCGTCGAACTTCTTCACGCCGACGTAGTCGAGGTACGAGGGGCGGTGCACGGTGGCGCGGCTGTTGGCCTTGGTCAGCACGAGGATCTTGTGCTCGCGGGCCTTGGCGCGCGCGTCGGCGGGCAGCCGGCTGAAGGACGGGCTCACCGGGTGGTGGTCGTCGCCGCCGTGCTGCGGGTCGGAGCGCAGGATGCCGAGGCCGGTGCCGGGCACGGCGGACAGCGTGTCGTCCTCGCGCAGCTCGTACTCGCGGTAGCCGAGGAACGTGAAGTGGTCGGCGGACAGCCAGCGCAGCAGCTCGCGGGCCTCCTCGACGTCCTGGGCGCGCAGGTCGTCGGCGGTGGGCTCGCTGGGCAGGTCGTCGGCGATGCGCAGCGCCGAGTCCCGCATCTTCTCCCAGTCCTCGACGGCCTCACGGACGTCGGACAGGACACGCAGCAGGTCGGAGGTGATCTGCTTCAGGTCGGCGCGGTCGGTCTCCCGGTCCATCTCCACGTGGATCCACGACTCGGTGAGCGTGTCGTGGCCGTCGGCGGCGCTGCCCGCGGGCAGGACCTCCTGGAGCTTGCCGGTCAGGTCGCGGCGCACGGTGACCTGCGGGTGGATCACGACGTGGATGCCGCGGCCCTGGCGGGACAGCTCGTTGGTGACCGAGTCGACCAGGAACGGCATGTCGTCGGTGACGACCTCGACGACGGAGTGGCTGCAGGTCCAGCCGTTCTCCTCGACCGTCGGCGTGTGGACCTTGACGTTCGCGGTGCCCTGCGGGCGGACCTCCGCGAGCCGGTAGTGGGAGACGGCTGCTCCGAAGACGTCGACCGGGTCACGGTCGGCCAGGTCCTCAGGGGCGGTGTGCAGGTAGTAGCGCTGGAGGAACGCGAGCACGGACTCCGGGTCCGGAGCCCCCTCACCATTCGTCCCGGCCGGGAGATGGCCCCCTGCCGGGCTGTTCTCAGCTACCCGGGCGGCCCGTGCGAGCAGCTCGGCCTTGGCTTCGTCCAGCTTGGTCTGCATTGTCCTCTGGCTCCTGTCGCGCGCCGTTGCGTGACGTTGAAGAAATTGATGCGGCACAACGCCACGACGCGGGGTCTCCGGTCGATGTCGACGGTATGCCGGGATGAGAGATGAGCGGGCGTTTATCCGCCATTTTTGGCGTATTTCCTGCCCGGAGCCGGGACGGCATCCATGTTCCGTCCCGAAGGGAATGGTCAGCGGAGCACCGGGCACGGATGTAGATCTCCGTGTGCTCCCGGCGCGGGCAGGGGGCGACGATGCCCCCGCGAGATATCGCGCTGATCACGGGTCAAGGCTATCGCCCCTCCCCCGGGAGTCGTCATGAGCCGTATGTGTACAAATACAGCGGTCGAACTTTGACACTCTGCACAGGGACAGCGACGCGGATGGATGCCACGAGGGGTTGCCTAACGGTCCTGCCGGGTCCACGTTGAGGGGAAGACACCCCGGCCCGAAGGCTCCGAGGGGAGCGCACAGCCATGGCACCCAAGATCCTCCTGGTGACCGGCGACGCCGCCGAGTCACTGGAAGTCCTGTACCCCTACCAGCGCCTGCGCGAGGAGGGCTACGACGTCCACATCGCCGCCCCGGAGCGCAAGAAGCTGCAGTTCGTCGTCCATGACTTCGAGCCGGGGTTCGACACGTACACGGAGAAGCCCGGCTACACCTGGCCCGCCGATCTCGCGTTCGCGGAGGTCGAGCCGGAACAGTACGTCGCTGTCGTGATCCCGGGCGGCCGCGCCCCCGAGTATCTGCGCAACGACCCGGAGCTGCGCAAGATTCTGAAGTCTTTTTTCGACGCCGACAAGCCCGTGGCCCAGATCTGCCACGGTCCGCTGCTCACGGCGGCGGTCGACGGGCTGCGCGGGCGCAACGTCACGGCCTATCCGGCGCTGGAACCCGACATGCAGGCGGCCGGTGCGGCTTTCCGCGACGCGGAAGTGGTGGTCGACGGGACGCTGGTGTCGTCCCGCGCCTGGCCGGACCACTCGGGGTGGATGCGGGAGTTCCTCACGGTGCTGCGCGCCAAGGCGCCGGTGACCTGAGGCCTGAGGCCTGAGGCCTGAGGGGATGGTGGGCGGCTGCCCCGCCGACGAGGGCAGCCGCCACACATGGCGCTCCTGGGGCGACACGACGGAACCCCGTTGCCACGACAGCCGAGAGAGTTGACCGGATTGCTGCCCGGCGCACCGCCGCGCCGGACCACCCGCGGAACGGCACGCCCCCAGCCTGACGTGCGGAGGAAGGCCCGGGCATCGGTATCGGCGCGGAGCCGTATACGCATTTCGGCGCTTCGGCCTTGATCGGTATACCTACCGGGCGCCGGCACCGGCCGGTGCGTGGGGCTACGGCTTTCCCGCGACCGCCGCGATCTCCGTACGGGACGCGACGCCCAACTTGGCCAGGATGTGCTCCACGTGCGCGTCCGCCGTGCGCTTGGAGATGACGAGCCGCTCGGCGATCTCCCGGTTGGACAGGCCCTGCGCCACCAGCGCGGCGACCTCGCGCTCGCGCCGCGTCAGCGCGTCCGCGCCGCCTCCGCTCCGCGCGGCCGGCACCGCGGCCGGCGTCTCCGCCCCGCTGCGGACCGCGGCGAGTATCTCCCGGCCCGAGAGAGCCGCGCGCCCACGCCGTGCCACCGCTCGTACTGCGTATCACCGAGCGCGGTCCGCACCGTCTTGCGCGCGGACTCCTGCTCGTCGAACAGCGAGGGCAGCATGCCCACCGGGTCGCCGCCGCCCAGCCTGCGCGCGTTCTCCGCGTAGCCGAGCAGCCAGGCCGCCCGCACATGGCGTCCCTCGTGGGCCGCCGACCAGGCAAGGCCCAGGCAGCACAGGGCGGCGACGAGGATCTCGTCGATCTCACCCGCGGCCTCCAGCGCCCGGGACAGCGGGCCGACGCTCTCCTCGCGCTGCCCGGCCAGCCACAGAACCAGGCCCTGCACCATCAGCGTCGACCCGTACAGCTGGCGCTCGCCCGTGCCCTCCAGATACGCGAGCCCTTCGCGGCACAGCGCGAGGGCGCCCTCCGTGTCGCCGAGCACGGCCCGCAGAAGCGCGGCCTCGTAGTGGATGACGCCGATCCCGATCCCGTCGTCGGCCGCCAGGAGCCGCAGGCGGGCCTCCTCCATCGCGACGAGGCCCGCGGGCTCGCCGCACAGCGCCGTGAGTCCGCCGAGGTAGGCGTCGCAGAAGACGCCGACCCGGTCGTTGCCGCCGCGCCTGGCCACGCCCGACGCCACCTGGAACTGTTCGAGCGCCGTGGGCAGGTCCCCCGTCCACACGGAGAACAGGCCGGTCATGAACTGTCCCCAGGCCTGCTCCTCGCCGTCCCCCGGCAGCAGCGCGAGCCCCTTCTCGATCCAGTAGCGCCCCTCCGACAGCGCGCCCGATGCCCGCCAGAAGGGCCCCAGCTGCGAGGCGAGCCACAGCCCCTGGGCGGCCCTGCCCTCGGTGGCGTACGCGTACTCCAGGGCGGCCCGCAGGTCGGGCATCTCGGCGCGCAGGGTGCGGTGCGCGCCCGGCTGCTCCGCACTGAGGAACATGTCCCAGAAGCGCTGCCCGAGGTCGCGGTAGTACGTGAAGTGGCGCTCGCGCACGGGTGCTTCGGCGTCCGCCTCGGCCAGCCACTCGGCGCCGTACTCGCGGATGGTGTCCAGGAGGCGGTAGCGGCTGCCGTTCTCCCCGATCCGCTGCACGACGGACTTGTCGACGAGCCCGATCAGCTGCTCCAGGACCGTGCCCGCCGGAAGGTCCCCGCCCACGCCGACCCGCTCGGCGGCGGTCAGCTCGAAGGACCCGGCGAAGACGGAGAGCCGCGCCCACAGCAGTCGCTCCTTCGGCGTGCACAGCTCGTGCGACCAGCCGATGGCCGTACGCAGTGTCTGGTGGCGGGTGAGCGCGGTGCGACGGCCGCCGGTGAGCACCTCGAAGCGGTGGTTGAGCCGGGCCACGAGCTGGTCCAGGGGGACGGCCCGCAGCCGCACCGCCGCAAGTTCCAGCGCGAGCGGGATCCCTTCGAGGCGTGCGGCCAGGGCCCGCACCTGCTCGCGGTTGGCGTCGGTCACCGCGAAGCCGGGGACGACGGCCGCGGCGCGCCGCACGAACAGCTCCACGGCGTCGTCCGGCGGCAGGGGCGCGATCGGGCAGCAGTGCTCGCCGGGCACGTCCAGCGGCTGACGGCTGGTGGCGAGCAGGCTGACGCCCGCGGCCTCGCGCAGCAGGATGTCGGCGAGCATGGCGCACGCGTCGACGAGGTGCTCGCAGGTGTCGAGCACGATGAGCAGCCTGCGCCCCTGGAGATGCGCGACGACCGCGTCGAGGGGCTCCATCCCGGCCTGCTCGGGCAGTTCGAGGACGGCGGCGAGCGTCGCCGGGATCAGCTCGGGGTCGCGCAGCGCCGAGAGCTCCACCACCCAGACCCCGTCCGGGAATTGCTCCCCGAGCCCGGCCGCTGCACGCAGCGCCGTGCGGCTCTTGCCGACCCCGCCGCGGCCCACGAGGGTGACGAGCCACGCCTACCCGAACGCCCCCCGTACCTGCGCGAGTTCATCCGCCCGGCCGACGAATGTGGTGACGTCGGCCGGGAGTTGTCCCCCGCGCCTCTGCCCGAAGCCGAATCCCATGGCGCCGCGCCCCCGTCCCGCTCTGCCGGATCTGTGCATTCCGGTTCGTCGACGAACCCAGCACAGCGTACGCAGCCCGCTGCGGAGCGTGAGCGCATTCGCTCACTCCGCCAGGCGTTGCGCCACCCCCACGGCCTCGGCGAGAGTGTCCACGACCGGCGCCCCCACGCCTTCGAGGCTGGCCCTGCTGTGGGATCCGCCGGTGTAGAGCACGGCGCCGGCGCCCGCGTGCAGCGCGGCCACCGCGTCGTCGGCCGCGTCCCCGATGACCACCGTGCGCCCCGGCGCCACCCCCGAACCGGCCAGCGCACCGAGATGGCGGACCATGTGCTCGGCCTTGCTGCCGCCGGAGGGGCCGGTGCGCCCTTCGACGCGAAGGAAGTGCGACTCGATCCCGAACTCCCGCACCAGCGGGACGAGTTCGTCATGCCCGTACATGCTGAGGATCGACTGACTGCGGCCCGCGGAGCGCCAGTCGGCGAGGAGGATCTCCGCGCCGTCGGCGAGCCCGCAGGCCGTGCGGTGGAGCGTGTAGTGCCGCTGGAAGGCGGTGTCCATGCGCTCCCACTCGGCCTCGGTGGGCAGCCGGCCCATCAGCCGCTGGTAGAAGCGGGGTATCGGCACGCAGTACAGCTCTCTGTACCGCTCCAGGGTGATCGGCTCGAGTCCGATCTCCTCGAAGGCGGCGTTGGTCGCGCTGATGACCGCGTCGTTGTCGTGGAACAGCGTCCCGTTCCAGTCCCAGACGATGTGTGCTCCGGCTGCGTGCTTCCCCATGCCAAGAACTTACCCGCAGGGACCGACAATCGTACGTTCGCGCAGGTCAGCCACCCAGGCCGAGCAGATTCGGGATCTCCTGCGTGGCGAACCAGAGGAGCTCGTGGTCCTCGGCGCCGTCGACGACGAACTGCGCGTCGTCGTCGCCCTGGTCCGCCGCCCCGAGCGCCGCGGCCGCCGCCGTCACGTCCTTCTCGGCGTCGGCGGAGTCCACGTGCACCGCCGCAGCCTTGGCCAGGGGGACCGCGTTCGCGACCCGCACCTCGCCGAGCGCTCCCGGGTCGAGTCCGCGGTCCGGGTCGGCCACCGCGGCGCCGTCCGGCACGTCGAGCGCGACCACGACCCGCTTACGGGGCGCGTCCGGCTCCCCGGCGATCAGCCGCAGCGACGCCACCGCCGCGCGGTTGAGGGCCGCGTACTCCAGCTCCTCGATGTCGTCGGAGACGCACCACTCGCGCAGCGCGGGCGTCACGGCGTACGCGGTGAGCGGTCCGGATCCCAGTTCGCCCGCCTTGTGCGCCTCGGCGAGACGGGGCAGGGACAGGGGGACGTACACGCGCATGGCGGGCCACTTTCGTCGACGAGAGGGCCTTCAGGATACGTGCGGGAGTCCCCCTTCGGGGTGCCGGTCACCACCCGTCCGCACGTCCACGCCGGACCTTCCGTGACCCTCCCGAGCCCCGTCCTCGCACGCCTTGTCCGCCGTCCGGTCACTCGGATAGGTGATCCTTCCGGCCGCCCGCGCCGGGCGCCTTTGGCCTTGTGAGCGGCGCCTCCGTCCACGTACAAGATCCCCAAGCGAAGTTACCGATCGGTATCCATCGGTCGGACGCCGAACGGGGACCCAGACATGCACGAGCCCACCGCCCATGAGCCGCTGCGCAAGGTGATGGACCAGCCGCGCCGCCGCCCCAGGACGACCCGGCCCCCGGGCGGCCGCCCGCCCGGCAGGCAGGACGCGAGGCGCCCCGGGGCGCGGCCCGTGCGCGTCCCGCCCCAGCTGCCGCCCCACCCCGCCGAGCTGTTCACCGAGCGCCTCCTGCTGATGCTCAGCGGCCAGCGCCCCGTCCACTGGGCGTCCCGCCACTTCGCCGGATCCCTCTACGACGCCCTGATCCGGCTCGCCGAGAACCGGCCCCTCAACGACCGGGGACGGCAGCCCGTCGTCCGCGGCATCGGCCACTACCAGCCCGAACCCGGCGTCTACGAAGTCTTCGCCCGGATCAGCGCCGGCCCCCGGCTGCACGCCCTCGCCTTCCGCCTGCACCGGGGCGACGACCATCGCTGGCTCTGCACGGCCGTCGAGATGGTCGGGCGCCCGCCCCGCGGCACCGGGGCGTGAGCACCGCCGCCGTCAGCGCGCCAGCCGCGCGTCGAGCCAGGCGTCGACCGCCTGGCCGCCGCGTGCTCCGCACTGTCACCGTCACCGCACCCGCGGTCTCGGCCGGGTCCGGCGTCGTCATGCCCGTCATCCCCGGATACCCGTTAGCCCTGGTGTTCCGACTGCCGGTTTCCGACTGCCGGTGTTCCGGCCGCCGGTGTTCCGGCCGCCCCTGCTGTGCCGTCCCGACACCGACGAAAGGGGCCGGGCATCCCGTGCCCGGCCCCTTCACTTACGCTCGGTCAGAGCGCGCCGCGCACTACTTCTTGCGGCGACGCCCGCCCTTCTGCTGCTTGCGGCGCTCCGCGCGCGTGAGGCCGTCGGCCTCGGAGCGCGTCGGGCCGTCCTCGGTGACGTAGTCCATCTCGTCCACGCCGCCCTCGGCGTTCGGCGCCTGGAAGTGCAGGCGGTCCGGACGCTGCGGCGCGTCGAGGCCCTTGGCGCGGATCTCGGGACGGCCGACACCGGCCGGCACCGCGTCCTGCTTGTCCAGGGACGGCGCCGCGTCCTGCACCGGGACCTCCTCGACCTGCTGCTCGACCTGGACCTCCAGGTTGAACAGATAGCCGACGGACTCCTCCTTGATGCCCTCCATCATGGCGGTGAACATGTCGAAGCCCTCGCGCTGGTACTCGACCAGCGGGTCCTTCTGCGCCATGGCGCGCAGGCCGATGCCCTCCTGGAGGTAGTCCATCTCGTAAAGGTGCTCACGCCACTTGCGGTCCAGGACGGAGAGGACCACGCGGCGCTCCAGCTCACGCATGATCTCGGAGCCGAGCTGCTCCTCACGCGCCGCGTACTGCGCGTGGATGTCCTCCTTGACGGACTCCCCGATGAACTCGGCCGTCAGACCCGCACGGTCACCCGCGGCCTCCTCCAGCTCGTCCACGGTGACCTTCACCGGGTAGAGCTGCTTGAAGGCGCCCCACAGCCGGTCCAGGTCCCACTCCTCGGCGAAGCCCTCGGCGGTCTCGGCGCCGATGTACTCGTCGATCGTGTCGTCCATGAAGTGCTGGATCTGCTCGTGCAGGTCCTCGCCCTCCAGGACGCGGCGCCGCTCGCCGTAGATGACCTCACGCTGCCGGTTGAGGACCTCGTCGTACTTGAGGACGTTCTTCCGGGTCTCGAAGTTCTGCTGCTCGACCTGCGACTGGGCCGACGCAATGGCGCGCGTGACCATCTTGTTCTCGATCGGCACGTCGTCCGGAACGTTCGCCATCGACATGACGCGCTCGACCATCTGGGCCTTGAACAGGCGCATCAGGTCGTCACCCAGCGACAGGTAGAAGCGGGACTCGCCCGGGTCTCCCTGACGGCCGGAACGGCCACGCAGCTGGTTGTCGATACGGCGCGACTCGTGCCGCTCCGTGCCGAGGACGTAGAGCCCACCGAGGTCCTTGACCTCCTCGAACTCGGCCTTCACGGCCTTTTCGGCCCTCTCCAGGGCGGCGGGCAGCGCGGCGGCCCACTCCTCGATGTGCTCCTCGGGGTCGAGGCCGCGCTGGCGCAGCTCCGCCTCGGCGAGGTCGTCCGGGTTGCCGCCGAGCTTGATGTCGGTGCCTCGACCGGCCATGTTCGTGGCGACGGTAACGGCGCCCTTGCGGCCGGCCTGGGCGACGATCGTCGCCTCACGGTCGTGCTGCTTCGCGTTCAGCACCTCGTGCTGCACACCGCGCTTGGACAGCTGCTGCGAGAGGTACTCGGACTTCTCGACGGACGTCGTACCGACGAGGATCGGCTGACCCTGCTCGTGCTTCTCGGCGATGTCGTCGACGACCGCGTCGAACTTGGCGACCTCGGTGCGGTAGATCAGGTCGGCCTGGTCCTTGCGGACCATCGGCTTGTTCGTCGGGATCGGGACGACGCCCAGCTTGTAGATCTGGTGGAACTCGGCGGCCTCGGTCATGGCCGTACCGGTCATGCCGGAGAGCTTGTCGTAGAGACGGAAGAAGTTCTGCAGGGTGATCGTGGCGAGCGTCTGGTTCTCGTCCTTGATGTCCACCCCTTCCTTCGCCTCGATGGCCTGGTGCATGCCCTCGTTGTAGCGGCGGCCGGCGAGGATACGGCCGGTGTGCTCGTCGACGATCATGACTTCGCCGTCGATGACGACGTAGTCCTTGTCCTTCTTGAACAGTTCCTTCGCCTTGATGGCGTTGTTCAGGTAACCGACGAGCGGCGTGTTCACCGACTCGTAGAGGTTGTCGATGCCCAGCCAGTCCTCGACCTTGGCGACGCCGGGCTCGTGGATGGCGACGGTGCGCTTCTTCTCGTCGACCTCGTAGTCGCCGGTCTCCTCGATGCCCTTCAGCGGATTGCCGGCCTCGCCCTTCTTCAGGCGGGTGACCAGCTTCGCAAAGTCGCCGTACCACTTCGTGGCCTGGTCGGCGGGGCCGGAGATGATCAGCGGCGTACGGGCCTCGTCGACGAGGATCGAGTCGACCTCATCGACCACCGCGAAGTTGTGGCCGCGCTGGACGAGCTCGTCCTGGGACCACGCCATGTTGTCGCGGAGGTAGTCGAAGCCGAACTCGTTGTTCGTGCCGTACGTGATGTCGCAGTTGTACTGCTCGCGGCGCTGCGCCGGCGTCATGTTCGCCAGGATGCAGCCCACGCTCAGGCCGAGGAACTTGTGGACACGGCCCATCATTTCGGAGTCGCGCTCGGCCAGGTAGTCGTTCACCGTGATCAGGTGGACGCCCTTGCCGGACAGCGCGTTCAAGTACGTGGGGAGCGTGCCGACGAGGGTCTTGCCCTCACCGGTCTTCATCTCGGCCACGTATCCGAGGTGCAGCGCGGCGCCACCCATCAGCTGCACGTCATAGGGGCGCTGGCCCAGGACACGCCTGGAGGCCTCACGGACGGTCGCGAACGCCTCGGGGAGCAGGTCGTCGAGGCTCTCGCCGTCGGCGAACCTCTCCTTGTACTCGTCGGTGAGGGCCCGCAGCTCGGCGTCGGAGAGGCTGACGAAGTCCTCTTCGATGGAGTTGACCTGGTCCGCGATGCGGTGCAGCTTGCGCAGGATCTTGCCTTCGCCTGCACGCATGATCTTCGAGAGGACGGACACGGGGGTTGGTCTCCTTGCCGGTCGGGCCTGGCACGGTCGGGTGTGACGGTATAGAGCAACGGCCATCGTATGCGAGGACCCCGGCGCGCCGGGAGGTCTGCCGTAACCACAGCCACACGGACAACGCACGAGGACCGCTCAAGGTGCCGCACGAAGGTGTGCACCCCGACTACGAAAGGTAACAGCGCGCTCACCCCGCGAATTCTGCTGGCGTCATTGTCGGCCTCCGAGCAGAATCGGCCGATGGAACCCGTCGTACTCACCACCGACCGCCTGCGGCTGCGCACGTTCACCGCCGAGGACACCGACGAGGTGTATCTCGCGGCCCAGGACCCCGACATCCAGCGCTGGACCACGATCCCGTCGCCCTACGCGCGCGTGGACGCCGAGCACTTCGTCGGCCGCATGGTCCCGGACGGCTGGCGGGCCGACACGGAGTACACCTTCGCCGTGCGGCTCCAGGAGGACGGCCCCGTGATCGCCGCCGCGAGCCTGCACCACCCGCGCGCGGGCGCCTGGGAGGTCGGCTTCTGGACCGGCAAGGAGCACCGCGGCCGCGGCTACATGACCGAAACCGTCCTCGCCCTGGCCCACTGGGCCTTCACCGACCTGGCCTGTACGCGCCTGGAGTGGCGCGCCGAGGTCGGCAACGTCGGCTCGCGCACCGTCGCCGAGAAGGCCGGCTTCACTGTGGAGGGCGTCATGCGGGCGGGCCTGCCCAACAAGGGCGTGCTGCGCGACTGCTGGGTCGCCTCGCTCCTCCCCTCGGACCTCGGCCTCCCGGCGGCGCTGCCCTACCTCCCGGCACCTGCGTGACGGCGTCCGGCACCGGGACGGCACTTCCCGGCCCCGGCCTGACGGCTTCCGGCGCCGCCTGACGGGCAGGGCTTTGCGGTCCCGGCCCGACTGTCAGTGCCGCGCCCTATCGTTCGGGGCATGACGACCACGCCGCGCCCCGCCGCCGAACTCACCGCCGACGAGGCCCGCCGCATCGCGCTGCGGGCCCAGGGGTTCCTCGGCGCGCCGGACCGCAGGGCAGGGGTCCGCGGCGTGCTCCGTCACCTCGGAGCGGTCCAGCTCGACACCATCTCGGTGCTGGCCCGCTCCCACGAACTCATCCCGTACGCACGCCTCGGCTCGGTCGGCCGCAGAACGGTCGAGGACGCGTACTGGACCCCCGGCACATCAGGCGCGCCGCACGCCTTCGAGTACTGGTCGCACGCCGCGTGCATCCTGCCCGTCGAGGAGTGGCCGCACTTCGCGTTCCGCCGCCGCGCCTACCGCACCCGCCCGCACTGGCACCACGACCTGCCCGACGGCGCGTACGAGCAGGTCATCAAGCAGCTGCGCGCCGAAGGCCCGCTCACGGCAACGGAGTTGGGCGGCGCGAAGAACAAGGGCGAGTGGTGGGACTGGTCCGAGGCAAAGGTCGCCGTGGAGCGCGCCCTGATGTACGGCGAGGTGGTGTGCACGCGGCGCCGCAGCTGGAAGCGGGTGTACGACCTCGCCGAGCGCGCCGTCCCGGCCGAGCTGCTCCATGACGACCTCGACGACCGGGAGTGCCTGCGCCGCCTGGTCCGCCTGGCCGGACAGGCCCTGGGCGTCGGCACGCGCTCCGACATCGCGGACTACCACCGCCTGAAGAACGAGCAGTTCGACGCGGTGGTCGAGGACTCGGGCCTGGTTCCCGTGACCGTGGAGGGCTGGGGGAAGCCGGCATGGGCGGACCCGGCGGCGCTGGAGACCGTCCCGCGCGGCCGCCACCGTACGACGCTGCTCTCGCCCTTCGACTCCCTGATCTGGGAGCGGGCCCGCACGGAGCGGATCTTCGGCTTCACGCACCGCCTGGAGGCGTACGTCCCCAAGCCGAAGCGGGTGCACGGCTACTTCGCGATGCCGGTCCTCGCGGGCGGGCACCTGGTGGGCCGCGTCGACCCCGCGCGCGACGGGAGCACGCTGGTCGCCAAGCAGGTCACCCTGGACGGCCCGAAGGCGGTCCCGGCCGTGGCGCAGGCGCTGCGGGAGGCGGCACAGTGGGTGGGCTGCGACACGGTCCGGATCGAGCGCGTCGACATGCCGGGCCTCAAGCCGGCCCTGGTCACCGCCCTCGACTGACCACTCTCGACTGACCGCTCTCACCCGGCGGCCGTCACCGGATCTCGAGGATCTTCTCCCGCATCGCGTAGACCACGGCCTCCATCCTGGAGTGCAGCTGCAGCTTCTCCAGGATGTTGCGCACATGGTTCTTCACGGTGTTCTCGGAGATGAACAGTTCCTTCGCGATATCGCGGTTGTTCATGCCCGTGGCGACCAGCTTCAGGACTTCCAGCTCGCGGTCGGTCAGCCGCGGCGCGGGAACGAGGCGCCGCTCGTCCGTGCGCTGGATCATCGACTTGAATTCGGTGAGGAGCTTCGACGCCATCGAGGGGCTGATCTGCGACTGCCCGTCGGCCACGGCGCGAATGGCTGTCGCCACCTCGTCCGTGGAGATCTCCTTGAGCAGATAGCCCGTCGCGCCCGCCTTGATCGCGTCGTAGAGATCGGCTTCCTCGTCACTGATGGTGAGCATGATGATCTTGGCGCTGGGGGCCACCTCCTTGATGGAGGTGCACGCCTCGATCCCGCCGCGCTTGGGCATCCGCACATCCATCAGGATGATGTCGGGCAGCAGGTCAGCCGCCTTGTCCACGGCCTCGGCGCCGTCACCCGCCTCGCCGACGACCTGGATGTCCTCCTCGGCCGCGAGAACGATCTCGAGCCCGCGCCGGAACAGCGCGTGGTCGTCCACCACGAGGACCCGGATCGGCTCCTTGCGCGGCGCGCTCTCGTCCGGGCCCATGCCCTGGACACCGTCACCGGCCGTACCGGCGCCGTCGTCCCGCATCGGTCCGAAGCTGTCCGCCATCGTTCCTCCCCCTGAAGGCCATGGCCCGTCTTCCGGTGCCACGCCAACCCGAGGCAGCGGCACACCGGTTGACCCGGCACGGCCATGATTTCATGCCTTGGCGTCGGTGCGGTGACAGAGCGGTGTGCACGGGGGTCGCACGATGGTGCCCCTGGGGGCGCACGCGCTCCCAGGGGCACCCTTTCCGGCTGTCTCCCGCGGGCTCAGCGGTGTTGTTCCGCCTGCCTCAGCCGCCGAGCGCCCCGCCCGCTTCGGACGACTGCGCCTGGGTGACCATCGGGTCGGTGTTGAGGTGGATCACGCCGTAGTCGTAGGCGTGGCGCCGGTAGACGACGCTGGGCTCCTTGGTCTCGGAGTCGACGAAAAGGTAGAAGTCGTGCCCGACCAGCTCCATCTCGTAGAGCGCCTGGTCGAGCGACATGGGCGCAGCGACGTGCGTCTTCTCGCGAACGATGAGCGGGCCTTCGCCCTGGACCTCGAGAGAGCCGATCCTCGTGGTCGGCACTCCGCCGGGCTCCTCGTTGTTGACCACTGAGCCGTCCCCGTTCAGAGTCGCCGTGCGGACGACATCGGGGACTTCCGCGGCCGTGAGCCTGCCGTTTCCACGGCGGGTGGACCGCTTGCTGTGTTCCTTGCGCAGGCGCGCCTCGAGCTTGTCCGTTGCCAGGTCGAGCGCCGCATACGGGTCGCTGGCCGCGGCCTCCGCCCTGATGACCGGGCCGCGCGTGCGGAGTGTGATCTCTACGCGGTCGCAGCGGTCGGCCTGTCGGGGGTTGGGCTCCTTGGACACCTCCACGTCGAGGCTGATCACCTTGCCGTCGAACTTCTGGATCTTCTCCAGCTTCAGCTTCTCGGCCACGTGCTTGCGGAACCGCTCGGGCACCTCTGTTTTGCGGCCCTTGACGACGATGTCCACGCAGAACTCCGTTCCCGGATCGCCCCGCTCCATCGGCGGAGCATCTCCCTGTTGCACCAGACTCCGGCCACTTCCGGAGTCTCTGACTCGGCGACTTCCACCTCCTCCTCCCCCATGGACAAGATCTACACCCCATCATCGCGGGTGATTGCCGAAAAAACCTGCGGCACCCACGACACCGGCATTCCAGATTGCCGAGGACGGCGTCAACCATTCCTCACAACCGAACATATCTCGCCCGGACGGATGTCGTCACCCTCTACCGACGCGTACCTCCATTCAGGTGAATTGACCCTCTCGCTACCTGCAACGACGCAGGTTTACGCTCAGTTCCGGTTTATTTCGAAAGAACCCGGAGAGGCGGCGACCACGGCCGCACTGATCGAGTTGCGCGGGGGCAATTCCCGTGCAGTTTCCACCCATCCCGGCGTGAACCCGTCGCTCTCATCCTCTGCCGTCCTGACCTCTGCCGCACGTATTGCGCGGGCCGCCTCCGCCAATGACGCGCCCGTGGTCATGACGTCGTCGACCAGCACGATCCGGCCACCCGAGGCAAGGAGCGCACGGGCTCCCGCGGGCACCTCCAGAGCACCGGCGAGATTGGCCAGACGCCGCCGCGAGTCGAGCCCGGCCTGATCGGCAACGGCCCGCCTCTGACGCAACGCGGCCAGCACCCTGGCAGGCACCCCCACCCGACGCAGCTCAGCCGCAGCGGCATACGCGATCCGCCGCGCAGGATCATGCCCACGCG
Organism: Streptomyces sp. NBC_00009; assembly: GCF_045040855.1. NCBI lineage: Bacteria > Bacillati > Actinomycetota > Actinomycetes > Kitasatosporales > Streptomycetaceae > Streptomyces > Streptomyces sp. NBC_00009. The sequence continues at coordinate 4,766,348 of NZ_CP108312.1, read as the reverse complement.
CCCGAACAGCCTTCCGGGCAGAGGGGACGGGGACCAGGAGGAGGGGGGTGGGGGGTTGGATGCGGACGACTGGTTGGGTGGGCGCGCTTGCCGGGGGTCGTGCGCTTGCCGAGGTTCGCCCGCTTGCTTGGGTGCGGTCGCCTGCTTGGGCCCGCGCACCTGCTTGGGTGCGGTCGCCTGCTTGGGCCCGCGCACCTGCTTGGCCACGCACGCCACGTACCTGGGTGTGCATGTCTCGCTGCGTACGCGCGTGTGCCTGTGTACGTCCATAGGCCCGTGTGCGCCCGTCTGCGGGGCCCCCACCCCCGCCCCCTCCCCCACCCCCCGCTTCACTCAGCCCCGCCCGCACCGCCCCCGCGAGGGCCGCGCCCAGGGGCTCCGCGAGACCCAGCGCCCCCCGCTCCTTGTGCGCGAGCAGTACGGCCCGTACCGCGTCCTGGTACGGAGCTGCCGCGTGCACCACCGGCAGCCCGGGCGGCTCAGGGCTCGGCCGCACCCGGCCCGGGGCACCGCCGCACAGGGCGTCCCCGCAGCGCGCGCAGAGCGCCGTACGCGGCCGACCGCAGCCTCCACACTCGGCCGGCAGCACAAGATCTCCGAGGTCCTGCAACCACCCCCGCATGTCCACCACTGTGCCAAGAGGGGCGCGCTGCGACCACCCCTGTGGATAACCCCCTGTGGACAACTCCCGGACGGGCACACTCCGTTGCAATCGGAGGACTCAACTCCGTCCGGCGGGAGGGAGAACGGCGTATTTCATGCCGTCCCGCCGCCCCTCAGCTCCCTCTACCCCGGGTAGACCGGCGCCGTCCCGTCCTTGAGCACCGTCTGCCACGGCAGACCTGGCGGCAGCCTGACGATCCCGTCGTCCGAGTGGGCAACGAGTGGCAGGCGGTCGTCCTCGGACGCCGCGATCTCCTTCACGCCCGTCAGGCCGGGCAGCGCCTGCCCCGTCGGCGCCGAGCCGTCGCACTGGACGTAACTCAGCTGCTGCACGCCCCCGGACTCGCGTCCGACGACCACGAGTCGGCTTCCGCTGGCCCACGACATGGCCGTGACCTCCTCCATCTGGGGTGCCGCGGCGCGCAGTTCGTCGACCGAGACCGACAGCTTGCCGTCCGGTCCGGAGTCGCGTTCGACGCGCCCGATCCGCAGCGTGGTCTTGCCCTTCTCGGCCACGAGCAGCGCGATCCGCACTCCGTCGGCCGACACCTTCACGGCCTCGATGCGCCCGCCGTCGAGACCGGAGACGTCGGCTTCGTGGATCTCGTCCGCCATGCCCCGGCCGAACATCAGCAGCCGTGGCTTCTTCGGGTCGCGGTCGGCCACCCACAGGTCGCCGAGTCCGTCCCAACTGGGTGTCGTCAGCCGGTCCTTCTCGGACTTGGCGCTGCTGCGTACGACAGGGTCGCCGAGCGAGGCGCCCGCCACGAGCGACCCGACGAACAGGGCGCTGCCGTTGTTCGACACCGCCGCGGCCTGCGTCTCGTCGCGCGAGACGGCGACCGAGCGCATCCGCTGCTCGCCGTCGCCGAGCGGCCCCGGCACCCGCTCAGGCTCCTTCGCGGTGCGGGAGGCGCCCGACATCTGTACGAGCCGTCCCTTGTCGTCCAGGAAGTACTGGTCGTCGGAGGGCCCGGAGGTGCGCGGCTCCACGAGCGCCTCGGCGTCGCTCTCGCTCAGGACGCACAGCTGCGACCCGTTCGACCGCTCGAGCTCGATCTGCGACACGTTCGCCGACGTCACATCCCGCAGGGAGAACAGGAGTTGGGCGGCCATCTCCTTGCAGCGGGCCTGCCCGACGTGGTCGGCCTTCGCGTTCAGCGGGACCTTCAGATTGTTCTCGTCGTCGGGCGCGAGGGATTTCACGCCCTTGCGCAGCCGCGTGTCGGAGGGGAACGTCGTGGTCACGACCGGGTTCAGCCAGTGCGTGGGACCCGAAAGAAGGGCCCGCACCGTCTGCGTGAGGGGGTCTATCCACTGACGTACGTACACGGGGTCGGCGACCAGCCTCTTCTGACGGCTGGTCGAACCCGAACCCGAACCCGATCCCCCACCGCTCTGCGCGCCACCGCCGGAGGACTCCTCGTCCAGCGCGAAGTAGTACTTGTTGACGGACTGGTAGATGCGCTGGAAGTCGGACTGCCCGAGGACGACGCCCTGCGGCAGCCCGTCGATGCGCCACTGCTTGCCCTTGGGCCCGTTCTCCTGCACGAGGTGCAGCGTCTTGCTGTACGAGGTGCCGTCGGGCCGGTACGCCTGCTGCTGGTCCACGAACGCGACCTGATGGCCGCTCAGTCTGAACGTACGGCCCTCGTCACCGGCGCTGGGCCTGCTCGCCGGTCCTGTGCTCGGTCCGTCCGTGAGGACGGTGGTGCGCTCCTCGGGGTGCCAGCCCTTGGCGGCCTTCTCCGTGAGGTACTTGCGCGCCATCGTGTACTGCGGATCGTCGCTGGTCAGCGCCTCGAGGAAGCCCTCGACGATGCTGACGGGCCCGGCGTTCTCACGGGGCGGCATCGCGAAGACGCGCACCTGCGAGTCGGGCCGCTGCGACGCCTCCACGGCCTGGAGTCCGCCGTTGTCCGGCATGGACGCGCAGCCGCTGAGCACCACTGCGCCGCAGCCGAGCAGCACACCTGTACGCAGCCCGCGCCGCCGTCCGGCCAACGGTGGCCGCCCCCGCTCACCGCGCACGCCCGCCCCCACTTCCCTCGCCGCTGCCGCCGGCCCCCTCGGCCGGTCCGGCCTGCTCTTCCCAGAGCCCTTCCGGACCCCTTGCGTCCTGACTGCGTGCCGCCGGTGCGGCGGTGTCGCCGCGGGCCACGACCCGCGAGCCGTTCCCGGGCAGCGCCGCGGGATCGACCGCGTACCGGGGTGCGGCCGGTTCCTTCGCCGGTACGGGCGACGGCACGCGGGACGCGCCCGCTGTCTGCGCCGGAACTGTCGCGAGCTTGCCGGCGCCCCCGCCGAGCGGGAGCCCCGCCTCACTCAGGCCGCGGTTGCGCCGCGAGTCCTCCGGCTCCAGCGGTATCGGGGACCCGCGCAGGGGTTCGTCCGCCGTCCGCGGCAGCGTCAGCCGGAACTGCGAGCCGCCGCCGGGCTCGCCCCACGCCTGGAGCCAGCCGCCGTGCAGCCGGGCGTCCTCGAGGGCGATGGACAGGCCGAGGCCCGTACCGCCGGTGGTACGCGCGCGTGCCGGGTCGGCGCGCCAGAAGCGGCTGAAGACGCGGGTGGCTTCGCCGGGCTTCAGGCCCACGCCGTAGTCGCGTACGGCGACGGCGACCGCGCCGCCGGCAGCGGCGAGCCGCACCACCACATCCTTGCCTTCGCCGTGCTCCACGGCGTTGACGACGAGATTGCGCAGGACGCGCTCCACGCGCCGGGCGTCCGCCTCGGCGACCACGGGCTGCTGGTCCCCGACGATCCGCACATGCGTGCCCTTGTGCTCGGCGAGCGGCTCGGCGCCGCCCACCACACGCCGTACGACTTCCCGCAGGTCTATCGGCTCCGCCTCCAGGGCGGCCGCGCCCGCGTCGAAGCGGCTGATCTCGAGGAGGTCCGAGAGGAGTGACTCGAACCGGTCCAGCTGATCGGCGAGCAGTTCCGCCGACCGCGCGGTGACCGGGTCGAAGTCCACGCGCGCGTCATGGATCACGTCGGCGGCCATGCGCACCGTCGTCAGCGGCGTCCGCAGCTCGTGCGACACGTCGGACACGAAGCGTCGCTGCATGCGCGAGAGATCCTCGAGCTGCTGGATCTTCGTATGCAGGTTCTGCGCCATCTTGTTGAAGGCTTCACCGAGCCGGGCGATGTCGTCCTCGCCGGTGACCTTCATACGTTCCTGGAGGCGTCCGGCGGACAGCCTCTCGGCGACGCCTGCGGCCATCCGTACGGGCGTGACGACCTGCCGTACGACCAGCCAGGCGATGGCGCCGAGCAGCACCACGACGAACAGCCCGGCCGTGGCGAGCGTCCCCTTGACCAGGCCGAGCGACTTCTCCTCCTGGGTGAGCGGGAAGAGGTAGTACAGCTGGTAGGCGTGGCCCTTCGGGTCGGTCATCTGTTTGCCGATGACGAGGCCGGGCTGGGAGTCCTTGCCGTCCTCGTAGACGATGCGCGTGTACTCCTGGGACGCGCCCGTCATCTTCTCGACCCGCTCGCGCAGGTCGTCGGGGACGCTGGGGTCGAGGACGCCGCCGGAGGCCCGCGGTCCGCGCACGCTGTCGCCGCTGTCGGCCCCGGGCGGGCTGAGCGTCACCACGTCGAAGGCGCTCTGGCCGCCGGAGGAGAGCTGGGTGACCAGCTCGCTCATCCAGTTGTTCGTGTTCAGGGGGGCGCGGCTGTCCGTCGTCGCCCCGTCGCGCGCCCCGGCCGCGGCTGTGTCGGCCTTGTCCTTGGCGGCCCGGAAGCCGCCCTCGGCCTGGCTCTGCGACGCCTTCACCTTGGCGTCGAGCAGGCCGTTGCGTACGGAGCCGATGACGACGATGCCGAGCAGCAGTACGACGCCGAGCGACATCAGGAGCGTCGTGACGACGATCTTGAGCTGGATGTTGCGCCGCCACAGGCGCATGGCGGGCAGCAGCGGCCGCCGCACCCAGCGCGTGAACAGGCGCAGCACGGGGCTGCCGTTCATTCCGCCCTGGAGCAGCAGACCGCCGTCGAGGACCCGGCGCAGCACTGAGCCACGCCCGGCCTTCGGTCCCACAGGCCGCCCCGAGCGGATTCCCGGCCCCCCGGGTGCCGGAGCGGCACTGTCACGGGACATGTCAGCTCGGTCCGGCCTTGTAACCGACGCCACGGACGGTCACCACGATCTCCGGACGCTCGGGGTCCTTCTCGACCTTCGAGCGCAGCCGCTGCACATGCACGTTCACCAGGCGGGTGTCGGCCGCGTGCCGATAGCCCCACACCTGCTCGAGGAGGACCTCACGCGTGAACACCTGCCACGGCTTGCGGGCGAGCGCCACCAGGAGGTCGAACTCCAGCGGCGTCAGCGCGATCGACTGCCCTTCCCGCTTCACGGAGTGCCCGGCCACGTCGATGACCAGGTCACCGATGGCGAGCTGCTCGGGCGCGGGCTCCTCGGACCTCCGCAGCCGCGCCCGGATACGGGCCACGAGCTCCTTCGGCTTGAACGGCTTCACGATGTAGTCGTCGGCGCCCGACTCGAGGCCCACCACGACGTCCACCGTGTCGCTCTTCGCGGTCAGCATCACGATCGGCACCCCGGACTCCGCCCTGATCAGGCGGCACACCTCGATGCCGTCCCGGCCGGGAAGCATCAGGTCCAGAAGGACCAGATCCGGCTTGGACTCTCGGAAAGCGGCCAGCGCCTTGTCGCCGTCAGCTACGAACGACGGCTCAAAACCTTCACCACGCAGCACAATGCCGAGCATCTCGGCCAGTGCGGTGTCGTCGTCGACGACAAGGACTCGTCCCTTCATAGGCCACATCATCCCATTACTTAATCGTTACCTGGCGTGACCTGGCACACAGCTCGCCCAGTCCTTCAGCTGTCACAGGGGAAACCACTCCCCACTCTGTGACGATCGCCGTCACCAACTCGGGCGGCGTCACATCGAATGCGGGGTTGTACGCCTGCGTCCCCAGCGGAGCCACCGGAAACACGCCTCCCGCCTCAACCCCGGCCATCGGCACCTGGGGTGCCGTGACCTCCGTCACTTCATGTCCGGCCCGCTGCTCCACCTCGACGGACGCTCCGTCGGGGGTGTCCGGGTCCACGGTCGTACCCGGCGCCACCACGATGAACGGCACGTGGTGGTACTTGGCAAGAACCGCGAGCGGATAGGTCCCCACCTTGTTCGCGACGGAACCGTCCGCCGCGATCCGGTCGGCCCCGACCAGCACCGCGTCCACCTCACCGGCCGCGAACAGCGACCCCGCCGCATTATCCGTGAGCAGCGTGTACGCCATCCCCGCCCGCGCCGCCTCGTACGCGGTGAGCCGCGCACCCTGGAGCAGCGGCCGCGTCTCGCCGACCCACAGCCGGGTCAGCCGTCCCACCCGGTGCGCGGCGAGCGCCACCGCGAACGCGGTGCCCTCACCCCCGGAGACCAGCGCCCCCGTGTTGCAGTGCGTGAGGATCCGGTGCTGTCCGCCCGGCATCATCTCGTCGAGCAGCGCGAGGCCGTGCCCGGCCATGGCGGCGCTGGCCTCGGCGTCCTCCCGGTGGAGCGCCCGCGCGGCGGCGAGTGCGTCCCGGGCGGCCCGCTCCCGGTCCCCCTCGCCCCCGAGCCCGGCGCGGTACGCCGCAAGAGCCCGGCGCACGCCTCTGGCGAGATTCACCGCGGTGGGCCGCGCGCCGGCCAGCGCGTGGGCCGCCTCGTCCACGTCGAACCCCCGTGCCGCGGCCAGGGCGACCCCGTACGCCCCCGCGATGCCGAGGAGTGGCGCTCCCCGCACGGCGAGCGTTCTGATCGCCTGGACGAGCGCCTGCGCGTCGGTGCAGACCAGCTCGACCTCCTCCACGGGCAGCCGGGTCTGGTCGAGCAGGACGAGCGCGGGCCCCTCGGCCGGCTCCTCCCATCGGAGTACGGGTATGTCGGTGGGCCGCTTGTCGTCGCCGGTTTGCGCGTACTGATCAGCCATCCGACCAGTCTGCCCCGTACCTGGCGGACAATTGAAGGTGTGCAGCCCATACGGCACCCGGTCAACTCCGAGCCACACCGTGGCACGATGGGCGCCAAGCTGCCGCCGCGACCGCGGACGGGCACCGTGAAGGAGCGACGATGAACGACACTCCGGGCTGGGCCTCGCCCGGATCTGCCCCCTCCGACGGCCAGGACGACCAGCCTGAGCAGGACGGCCAGGACGGCCACACCGGCGACGGCAAGGACGCCGCTCCCGACCCGAAGTGGTCCAAGGAGCAGCCGCCGCCCGCGCAGTGGTCCGCCCCGTCCGGCACCGGCCAGACCCCGCCCCCTCCGTCGCCTCCGGCCCAGGGCTGGGGCGGCGGATCCCCCGGCGGCCCCACGGGCCCCGGCGGTTACGGAGGTAGTGGCGGCTACGGCGGCCCAGGCGGTGGCTACGGCGCCGGATGGGGCTCCTGGCAGGGCAGGCCCCAGGCCGCCAAGCCCGGCGTCATCCCGCTGCGCCCGCTCGGCGTCGGCGAGATCCTCGACGGCGCCGTGTCGACGATGCGCGCGCACTGGCGCACCGTCCTCGGGATCTCGCTCTCCGTGGCCGTACTCATCGAGTTCGTCGTCGTCCTCCTCCAGGGCCTCGTCCTGAACAACTCGACGAACACGGATGCCCTCGACGACCCGAGCGCGACCGCGAGCGAACTGACGCGCGCCGTCGGCGACACCCTGCTGAGCTCGGGCGTCGTCCAGATCGTCTACCTGCTCGGCACCATCGTCGCCACAGCCCTGCTCACGACCGTGACCAGCCGGGCCGTCCTCGGCAAGTCCGTGACGATCGGGGAAGCCTGGAAGGACGCCAAGCCCCAGCTCCTCAAGCTGGCCGGCCTGACGCTCCTCCTGCCGCTCATCGCCGCCGCCGTCCTGCTCGTCTGCATGCTGCCCGGCATCCTCGTGGCCGTCATAGGCTCCTCTGACTCCGGCTCCCCGCTCATCGCCCTCGGCGCCCTCGGCGGCGCCGTCCTGGCAATCTGGCTGATGATCCGCTTCTCGCTCGCCTCGCCCGCCCTGATGCTGGAGAAGCAGAGCATCCTGAAGTCGATGAGCCGCTCCGCCAAGCTGGTCCGCGGCTCCTGGTGGCGGGTCTTCGGCATCCAGCTGCTGGCCGGGATCATCGCCGGACTCGTCTCGTCGATCATCGTCATCCCGTTCACCTTCCTCGCCGCCGCACTCGGGGGCGAAGGCGTCAGCGGACTCCTCGACGGCGGCACCGGCGACCTCGGCTGGACGTTCCTCATCGTCACCGGCGTCGGCTCCGTGATCGGCTCCATGCTCACGTTCCCGATCACGGCGGGCGTCACCGTGCTCCTCTACATCGACCAGCGCATCCGCCGCGAGGCCCTCGACCTCGAACTCGGCCGCGCGGCAGGCCTCCAGGGCTACGGCGACACCACGAGCCCCACCCCGGGGAGCTGATGCGGTGAGCCCGGCGGGGGGAGTGCTCTGGGCTGCCGCGCTGCGCTCGCGCACGGGCGGCGACGAACCACCGGTGACGATCGGGCGCGACCCCGCGCGGGAAGCGGCCCGACGCGAGCTGTCCGAGCCCGCGTACCACCAGGACGACACGAGCCTCCTCCAGCGGGGCCTCAACCGCTTCTGGGAATGGCTCGACAAACTGTTCTCCGCCGCCTCCGGGGCGACCCCCGGCGGCGGATTCGGCCTGCTCGTCATCGTGCTCGCGGTCGTGGCCCTCGCCGTCGCCCTGTGGTGGCGCCTGGGCACCCCGCGCCGCTCCACCCACTCCACCGCCAGGCTCTTCGACGACCGCCCCCGCACTGCCGCCGAACGCCGCGCGGCCGCCGAGGCACACGCCGCCCAGGGCCACTGGACCCAGGCCGTGCAGGAACGGATGCGCGCCATCGTCCGCTCACTGGAGGAACGCGCACTCCTCGACCCGCGCCCCGGCCGCACCGCCGACGAGGCCGCCACCGAAGCCGGCCGCACCCTGCCCGCGCACACGGACCGACTGCGCACCGCGGCCCGCGACTTCGACGACGTCACATACGGCGGCCGCACCGCCACCCCGCAGACGTACGAGCGCCTCACCACGCTCGACTCCGAACTGGACCGCACCACCCCCACGCTCACCGGCAGCGCCCCCAGAGGAGCCGCCGAGTGACCACCCAGCATCCGACGGCCCCCGGCGCTGCCCCGCCGAACGCACAGGACTCCACGCCACCGGCGCACCCGGGCGGGCAGACACCGGTCACCTCCACGGCTCGCACCCCACGCCAGCTCTGGACCCACACGCGCGGCCTGCTCATCGCCGCCGCGATCCTGCTCATCGCCGCCGTCGCCATCGCGCTCGTCCGCTCCGACGCCGCCCACGGCCGCCTCGACCCGCGCTCCGCCGACCCGGGCGGCAGCCGCGCCGTCGCCCAACTCCTGTCCGACCGGGGCGTCTCCACGCGCGTGGTCACCACCACCGCCGAAGCCCGCAACGCAGCAGGCCCCGACACCACCGTCCTGGTCGCGTCCCCGGACCTGCTCACCAACCGCCAGCAGGCCCAACTGCACGCCGCCACCACCGACTCCGGCGGCCGCACCGTCCTGATCGCCCCCGGCACCCTCTCGCTCGGCACCCTCGCCCCCGACGTCACCGCGGACCCCAGACCCAGCCTCGACGCACTCGCACGCCCCGGCTGCACCCTGTCCGCCGCCCGCCGCGCCGGCGACGCCGAGACCGGCGGCCGCCGCTACGTCACGTACCCCGTGGACGCCGACACCTGCTACCGCAGCGAAAGCCTCCCCACCCTGCTGCGCCTGCCGGAGGCCAAGGGCGGCGACACCGTCCTGATCGGCGCCCCCGACATCCTCCTCAACGACCGTCTCGACAAGCAGGGCAACGCCTCGCTCGCCCTGCAACTCCTCGGTTCCCGCCCCCACTTGGTCTGGTACCTCCCCTCACTCTCCGACGACGCCCGGGCCACCGACTCCGAGCGTCGCAGCTTCTTCGACCTGCTCCCCTCGGGATGGCTCTGGGGCACCCTGCAACTCTTCGTCGCAGCCGTCCTCGCCGCGTTCTGGCGCGGCCGCCGCCTCGGCCGGCTGGTCCCCGAACGCCTCCCCGTGGCGATCCGAGCCTCCGAAGCCGTCGAAGGACGCGCCCGCCTCTACCGCAAGGCCAACGCCCGCGACCGCGCCGCCTCCGCTCTGCGCACCGCCACCCGCACCCGCCTCGCCCCCCTCATCGGCGTCCCCCCGTCACAGGCCCACACGCCCGAGACCCTGCTCCCCGCCCTGACCGCCGCACTCCACACCCCCGGCCAGGACCCACGCCCCCTCCTCTTCGGCCCGCCGCCCGCCAACGACGCGGCCCTCACAGCCCTCGCCGACCAACTCGACGCCCTCGAAAGAGAGGTACGCCACTCATGATGGCCCCGACCACTGACAACGCCGGGCCCACCGGAGATCCCCGCAGCTCACGGGCGTCTCTGGAGGCCCTGCGCGCGGAGATCGCCAAGGCCGTCGTCGGCCAGGACCCCGCGGTCACGGGCCTCGTCGTGGCGCTCCTCTGCCGCGGCCACGTCCTCCTCGAAGGCGTCCCCGGAGTGGCCAAGACCCTCCTCGTACGCGCCCTCGCCGCCTCCCTCGAACTCGACACGAAGCGCGTCCAGTTCACCCCCGACCTGATGCCGAGCGACGTCACGGGCTCCCTCGTCTACGACGCCCGCACCGCAGAGTTCTCGTTCCAGCCCGGCCCGGTCTTCACCAACCTGCTCCTCGCGGACGAGATCAACCGCACCCCGCCCAAGACCCAGTCCTCCCTCCTCGAAGCCATGGAGGAACGCCAGGTCACGGTCGACGGCACCCCCCGCCCACTCCCCGACCCCTTCCTCGTCGCGGCGACGCAGAACCCCGTCGAGTACGAAGGCACGTACCCCCTCCCCGAGGCCCAGCTGGACCGTTTCCTCCTCAAGCTCACGGTCCCCCTCCCCTCCCGCCAGGACGAGATCGACGTCCTGACCCGACACGCCCAGGGCTTCAACCCACGCGACCTGCGCTCCGCGGGCGTACGCCCCGTAGCCACCGCCGCCGACCTGGAAACCGCCCGGGCAGCCGTGGCGAAGACCTCGATCTCCCCCGAAATCACGGCTTACGTCGTCGACATCTGCCGCGCCACCCGCGAATCCCCGTCCCTCACCCTGGGCGTCTCCCCGCGCGGCGCGACGGCGCTCCTGTCCACGGCCCGCGCCTGGGCCTGGCTGACGGGCCGCGACTACGTCATCCCCGACGACGTGAAGGCACTCGCCCTGCCCACGCTCCGCCACCGGATCCAGCTCCGCCCCGAGGCCGAGATGGAGGGCGTCACGCCCGACTCGGTCATCAACGCGATCCTGGCCCACGTCCCCGTTCCCCGCTGACGCAAGGCTCTGGACCCATGGCCCTCACCGGACGCACCGCCCTGCTCGCCGCCCTGGGCTCCCTCCCCGTAGGCATCTGGGAGCCCAGCTGGACCGGCATCCTGGCCGTGAACACCCCCCTGGCCCTGGCCTGCGCCTGCGACTTCGCCCTGGCCGCCCCGGTACGCCGACTGCGCCTGACCCGTTCGGGCGACACCGCAGTACGCCTGGGCGACCCGGCCGACGTCACCCTCACCGTCACCAACCCCTCGCGCCGCCCCCTGCGCGCCCAGCTCCGCGACGCCTGGCCTCCCAGCAGCTGGCTCCCCGGCACCGAGGTCGAGGCGTCCCGCCACCGCGTGACGATCCCCCCGGGCGAACGCCGCCGCATCACCACCCGTCTGCTCCCCACCCGCAGGGGTGGCCGAAAGGCCGACCGGGTGACGATCCGCTCGTACGGCCCGCTGGGCCTCTTCACCCGCCAGGGCAGCCACGACGTCCCCTGGACGGTCCGCGTCCTCCCCCCGTTCCACAGCCGCAAGCACCTGCCCTCGAAACTGGCCCGCCTCCGCGAACTCGACGGCCGCACCAGCGTCCTGACCCGCGGCGAGGGCACCGAATTCGACAGCTTGCGCGAGTACGTTCCCGGGGACGACACCCGTTCCATCGACTGGCGCGCCACCGCCCGCCAGTCGACACTCGCGGTCCGCACCTGGCGCCCGGAACGCGACCGGCACATCCTTCTCGTCCTCGACACGGGACGCACCTCTGCCGGCCGCGTCGGCGACGCACCCCGCCTCGACGCGGCGATGGACGCCGCGCTCCTCCTCGGCGCACTGGCTTCCAGGGCCGGCGACCGGGTCGACCTGCTCGCCTACGACCGCCGTATCCGCGCCCTGGTCCAGGGCCGCGCGGCCGGCGAACTCCTGCCGGCCCTGGTCAACGCCATGGCTCCACTGGAGCCGGAACTCGTCGAAACGGACGCCCGCGGCCTGACCGCGGCGGCCCTGCACACAGCTCCCCGCCGTTCCCTCGTCGTCCTCCTCACGAGCCTCGACGCGGCTCCCGTGGAGGAGGGCCTTCTCCCGGTCCTCTCCCGCCTCACCAAACGCCACACGGTATTGGTGGCTTCGGTGGCGGACCCGACGATCGCGGAAATGGCCGGCTCCCGAGGAAACACAGAAGCGGTCTACGACGCTGCCGCCGCGGCCCAGGCCCAAGCGGAACGCCACCGCACGGCGGAACTGCTCATCCGTCACGGCGTCACGGTCGTCGACGCCACCCCGAACGACCTCGCACCGGCACTGGCGGACGCCTACCTCGCTTTGAAGGCAGCAGGCCGACTCTGAATATGAGGAAAAAGGCCGGGCCCTGAAAAGGGTTCCGGCCGAAAAAGGGGGGACCGCCCTGGGACCGACCCTGAACGCAGAAAACCCCCGTAACAGGATTCTCATCCGTTACGGGGGTTTCTTCAAAAATAGTTCGGCGGCGTCCTACTCTCCCACAGGGTCCCCCCTGCAGTACCATCGGCGCTGTGAGGCTTAGCTTCCGGGTTCGGAATGTAACCGGGCGTTTCCCTCACGCTATGACCACCGAAACACTATGAAACTGTCAACCGCACCACGCTCTGTGACAAACGTGGGGTTGTTCGTGGTTTCAGAACCAACACAGTGGACGCGAGCAACTGAGGACAAGCCCTCGGCCTATTAGTACCAGTCACCTCCACCCGTTACCGGGCTTCCAGATCTGGCCTATCAACCCAGTCGTCTACTGGGAGCCTTAACCCCTCAAAGGGGGTGGGAATACTCATCTCGAAGCAGGCTTCCCGCTTAGATGCTTTCAGCGGTTATCCTTTCCGAACGTAGCCAACCAGCCATGCCCTTGGCAGGACAACTGGCACACCAGAGGTTCGTCCGTCCCGGTCCTCTCGTACTAGGGACAGCCCTTCTCAATATTCCTACGCGCACAGCGGATAGGGACCGAACTGTCTCACGACGTTCTAAACCCAGCTCGCGTACCGCTTTAATGGGCGAACAGCCCAACCCTTGGGACCGACTCCAGCCCCAGGATGCGACGAGCCGACATCGAGGTGCCAAACCATCCCGTCGATATGGACTCTTGGGGAAGATCAGCCTGTTATCCCCGGGGTACCTTTTATCCGTTGAGCGACGGCGCTTCCACAAGCCACCGCCGGATCACTAGTCCCGACTTTCGTCCCTGCTCGACCCGTCGGTCTCACAGTCAAGCTCCCTTGTGCACTTACACTCAACACCTGATTACCAACCAGGCTGAGGGAACCTTTGGGCGCCTCCGTTACTCTTTAGGAGGCAACCGCCCCAGTTAAACTACCCATCAGACACTGTCCCTGATCCGGATCACGGACCCAGGTTAGACATCCAGCACGACCAGAGTGGTATTTCAACGACGACTCCCCCTGAACTGGCGTCCAGAGTTCAAAGTCTCCCACCTATCCTACACAAGCCGAACCGAACACCAATATCAAACTGTAGTAAAGGTCCCGGGGTCTTTCCGTCCTGCTGCGCGAAACGAGCATCTTTACTCGTAGTGCAATTTCACCGGGCCTATGGTTGAGACAGTCGAGAAGTCGTTACGCCATTCGTGCAGGTCGGAACTTACCCGACAAGGAATTTCGCTACCTTAGGATGGTTATAGTTACCACCGCCGTTTACTGGCGCTTAAGTTCTCAGCTTCGCACACCCGAAAGTGCACTAACCGGTCCCCTTAACGTTCCAGCACCGGGCAGGCGTCAGTCCGTATACATCGCCTTACGGCTTCGCACGGACCTGTGTTTTTAGTAAACAGTCGCTTCTCGCTGGTCTCTGCGGCCACCCCCAGCTCATGAAGTAAATTCAATCACCGGTGATGGCCCCCCTTCTCCCGAAGTTACGGGGGCATTTTGCCGAGTTCCTTAACCATAGTTCACCCGAACGCCTCGGTATTCTCTACCTGACCACCTGAGTCGGTTTAGGGTACGGGCCGCCATGAAACTCGCTAGAGGCTTTTCTCGACAGCATAGGATCATCCACTTCACCACAATCGGCTCGGCATCAGGTCTCAGGCTCATGCTGTCCGGATTTACCTAGACAGCGCCCTACACCCTTACCCCGGGACAACCACCGCCCGGGCTGGACTACCTTCCTGCGTCACCCCATCACTCACCTACTACAAGTCTGGTCCGTCGGCTCCACCACTTTCCTTTCCCCGAAGGGTCCGGAACGGCTTCACGGACTTAGCATCGCCTGATTCAATGTTTGACGCTTCACAGCGGGTACCGGAATATCAACCGGTTATCCATCGACTACGCCTGTCGGCCTCGCCTTAGGTCCCGACTTACCCTGGGCAGATCAGCTTGACCCAGGAACCCTTAGTCAATCGGCGCACACGTTTCTCACGTGTGTATCGCTACTCATGCCTGCATTCTCACTCGTGAACCGTCCACAACTCGCTTCCGCGGCTGCTTCACCCGGCACACGACGCTCCCCTACCCATCCATACTCCCGTTGGGGATATGTGTATGAATGACACGACTTCGGCGGTACGCTTGAGCCCCGCTACATTGTCGGCGCGGAATCACTAGACCAGTGAGCTATTACGCACTCTTTCAAGGGTGGCTGCTTCTAAGCCAACCTCCTGGTTGTCTGTGCGACTCCACATCCTTTCCCACTTAGCGTACGCTTAGGGGCCTTAGTCGATGCTCTGGGCTGTTTCCCTCTCGACCATGGAGCTTATCCCCCACAGTCTCACTGCCGTGCTCTCACTTACCGGCATTCGGAGTTTGGCTAAGGTCAGTAACCCGGTAGGGCCCATCGCCTATCCAGTGCTCTACCTCCGGCAAGAAACACACGACGCTGCACCTAAATGCATTTCGGGGAGAACCAGCTATCACGGAGTTTGATTGGCCTTTCACCCCTAACCACAGGTCATCCCCCAGGTTTTCAACCCTGGTGGGTTCGGTCCTCCACGAAGTCTTACCTCCGCTTCAACCTGCCCATGGCTAGATCACTCCGCTTCGGGTCTTGAGCGCGCTACTGAATCGCCCTATTCGGACTCGCTTTCGCTACGGCTTCCCCACACGGGTTAACCTCGCAACGCACCGCAAACTCGCAGGCTCATTCTTCAAAAGGCACGCAGTCACGACGCAAGGAACAAGTTCCTTGCGCGACGCTCCCACGGCTTGTAGGCACACGGTTTCAGGTACTATTTCACTCCGCTCCCGCGGTACTTTTCACCATTCCCTCACGGTACTATCCGCTATCGGTCACCAGGGAATATTTAGGCTTAGCGGGTGGTCCCGCCAGATTCACACGGGATTTCTCGGGCCCCGTGCTACTTGGGTGTCTCTCAAACGAGCCGCTGATGTTTCGACTACGGGGGTCTTACCCTCTACGCCGGACCTTTCGCATGTCCTTCGCCTACATCAACGGTTTCTGACTCGTCTCACAGCCGGCAGACTGTGAAAGAGAGATCCCACAACCCCACATGCGCAACCCCTGCCGGGTATCACACGCATATGGTTTGGCCTCATCCAGTTTCGCTCGCCACTACTCCCGGAATCACGGTTGTTTTCTCTTCCTGCGGGTACTGAGATGTTTCACTTCCCCGCGTTCCCTCCACATACCCTATGTGTTCAGGTATGGGTGACAGCCCATGACGACTGCCGGGTTTCCCCATTCGGAAACCCCCGGATCAAAGCCTGGTTGACGGCTCCCCGGGGACTATCGTGGCCTCCCACGTCCTTCATCGGTTCCTGGTGCCAAGGCATCCACCGTGCGCCCTTAAAAACTTGGCCACAGATGCTCGCGTCCACTGTGCAGTTCTCAAACAACGACCAACCACCCATCACCCCGAACCAACAGATCCGAGTGCACTGGGGTCGGCACTGAAGGCGACCGTTTCGGCCGTACCTTCAGACACCCAACAGCGTGCCCGACCCAGTCAGTTGATGTGATTCGCGTTCCACGCCGAAGCAGTACTGGCAAACCCATCTAACTCACTGTGCCGAATAGTCAACGTTCCACCCTTGAGCAACCACCGTCGAACATTTGCCGACGAAATGGCTCTTGGACCACCAGACAATGTCTGGCAGTCAAAGTGCTCCTTAGAAAGGAGGTGATCCAGCCGCACCTTCCGGTACGGCTACCTTGTTACGACTTCGTCCCAATCGCCAGTCCCACCTTCGACAGCTCCCTCCCCACAAGGGGGTTGGGCCACCGGCTTCGGGTGTTACCGACTTTCGTGACGTGACGGGCGGTGTGTACAAGGCCCGGGAACGTATTCACCGCAGCAATGCTGATCTGCGATTACTAGCAACTCCGACTTCATGGGGTCGAGTTGCAGACCCCAATCCGAACTGAGACAGGCTTTTTGAGATTCGCTCCGCCTCGCGGCATCGCAGCTCATTGTACCTGCCATTGTAGCACGTGTGCAGCCCAAGACATAAGGGGCATGATGACTTGACGTCGTCCCCACCTTCCTCCGAGTTGACCCCGGCAGTCTCCTGTGAGTCCCCATCACCCCGAAGGGCATGCTGGCAACACAGAACAAGGGTTGCGCTCGTTGCGGGACTTAACCCAACATCTCACGACACGAGCTGACGACAGCCATGCACCACCTGTATACCGACCACAAGGGGGGCACCATCTCTGATGCTTTCCGGTATATGTCAAGCCTTGGTAAGGTTCTTCGCGTTGCGTCGAATTAAGCCACATGCTCCGCTGCTTGTGCGGGCCCCCGTCAATTCCTTTGAGTTTTAGCCTTGCGGCCGTACTCCCCAGGCGGGGAACTTAATGCGTTAGCTGCGGCACCGACGACGTGGAATGTCGCCAACACCTAGTTCCCACCGTTTACGGCGTGGACTACCAGGGTATCTAATCCTGTTCGCTCCCCACGCTTTCGCTCCTCAGCGTCAGTAATGGCCCAGAGATCCGCCTTCGCCACCGGTGTTCCTCCTGATATCTGCGCATTTCACCGCTACACCAGGAATTCCGATCTCCCCTACCACACTCTAGCCTGCCCGTATCGACTGCAGACCCGGGGTTAAGCCCCGGGCTTTCACAACCGACGTGACAAGCCGCCTACGAGCTCTTTACGCCCAATAATTCCGGACAACGCTTGCGCCCTACGTATTACCGCGGCTGCTGGCACGTAGTTAGCCGGCGCTTCTTCTGCAGGTACCGTCACTTTCGCTTCTTCCCTGCTGAAAGAGGTTTACAACCCGAAGGCCGTCATCCCTCACGCGGCGTCGCTGCATCAGGCTTTCGCCCATTGTGCAATATTCCCCACTGCTGCCTCCCGTAGGAGTCTGGGCCGTGTCTCAGTCCCAGTGTGGCCGGTCGCCCTCTCAGGCCGGCTACCCGTCGTCGCCTTGGTGAGCTTCTACCTCACCAACAAGCTGATAGGCCGCGGGCTCATCCTGCACCGCCGGAGCTTTCAACCCCCTCCCATGCGAGAGGGGGTGTTATCCGGTATTAGACCCCGTTTCCAGGGCTTGTCCCAGAGTGCAGGGCAGATTGCCCACGTGTTACTCACCCGTTCGCCACTAATCCACCCCGAAGGGCTTCATCGTTCGA
This sequence comes from Streptomyces sp. NBC_00009, assembly GCF_045040855.1. Classification (NCBI taxonomy): domain Bacteria; kingdom Bacillati; phylum Actinomycetota; class Actinomycetes; order Kitasatosporales; family Streptomycetaceae; genus Streptomyces; species Streptomyces sp. NBC_00009. The sequence goes on along the minus strand of NZ_CP108312.1, from coordinate 4,748,756 downwards.
CTTGCATGTGTTAAGCACGCCGCCAGCGTTCGTCCTGAGCCAGGATCAAACTCTCCGTGAATGTTTTCCCGTAATCGGGACTACACCACGAGAGCGGAACCGTCGGGAGGAATAATCCCCACGATTCACTGCGTCCTCGCTAGTGCGCCTCACCCCGGTGTGGGAGTGAGGACTTTTTCAAAGGAACCTCCAACCCACCAAAGGTGGGCCGGGGTTGTCAATCTGGCGTTGACTTTTGGCACGCTGTTGAGTTCTCAAGGAACGGACGCTTCCTTTGTACTCACCCGAGAGACTCTCTCAGGCTTTCCTCCGGGCAGTTTCCCTTCGGTCTTGCGTTTCCGACTCTATCAGACTCTTTCGTGTCCGATTTCCTCGGTGCCTTTCAGGTTTCCGCTCCGGCCTTTCGGCTTTTCGCGTTTCCCTTTCCGGCGGTTCCGACTTTATCAGAAGTTTTCAGCCGGACTGACCGGCGTTCGTTTTCCGATTTATCGGTAGGCGCCCCTCCGAAAGAATTTCGGGGAACTAAGTAAATCCTACATCGTTGCCGCTCACTCTGTCGAGCTCCTGGGCAACTGTTCGAATCTACCTCCCCACGCTGGCTGTGTCAACAGCCTTTGTGGGGCGTCGAGGAGACTAGCAGGTCAGAGGGGGCGAACGCACATCAGGCGGCGATGGGGACGGAGGCGCTGCGCTCCGCGGTGTCCAGGTCCCCCGTCCCACCGGCGCGTACCGCGCGACCACCGAGCACGTAGACGTACACGAGGAATGCCAGCTCCGCGGCGACGCCAATGGTGATGCGGGCCCAGGTCGGCAGGCCCGACGGGGTGACGAAGCCTTCGATGGCGCCCGAGATGAAGAGGATGAGCGCCAGGCCGATCGCCATTCCCAGGGCGGCGCGGCCTTCTTCGGCGAGGGCCGCGCGGCGGGTTCGGGGGCCCGGGTCGATGAGGGTCCAGCCGAGGCGCAGGCCCGTACCGGCCGCTACGAAGACAGCTGTCAGTTCCAGGAGGCCGTGGGGCAGGACCAGGCCCAGGAAGGTGTCGAGGCGGCCGGCCGAGGACATCAGGCCGATGCCCACTCCCAGGTTCAGCATGTTCTGGAAGAGGATCCAGAGGACGGGGAGGCCCAGGAAGACGCCCAGGACCAGGCACATGGCTGCCGCCTGGGCGTTGTTCGTCCACACCTGGGCGGCGAAGGAGGCCGCAGGGTGGCTGGAGTAATAGGTCTCGTACTGGCCGCCCGGGCGCGTGAGGTCGCGCAGTTCGGATGGGGCGGCGATCGATGCCTGTACTTCGGGGTGCGTTCCTATCCACCAGCCCAGGAGGGCGGCTATCGCGGTGGAGAGGAGTGCGGTGGGGACCCACCAGTGGCGGGAGCGATAGACCGCCGCGGGGAAACCTTGGGTCAGGAAGCGGGTCACGTCGCGCCAGGAGGCGCGGCGGGTGCCTGTCACGGCACTACGCGCGCGTGCCACCAGTTGTGTGAGACGGCCGGATATCTGGGGGTCCGGGGCGCTGGACTGGATCAGGGAGAGATGGGTCGCGGCCCGCTGGTAGAGGGTGACGAGTTCGTCGGCTTCGGCGCCGGTGAGGCGGCGTCTGCGGCGCAGCAGCGCGTCCAGGCGGTCCCACTCGGCTCGGTGGGCGGACACGAAGACGTCGAGGTCCATCGGGTCGGCTGCTCCTCGGCTGCTGTTGCTGTGGCTACCTCTGCGGCGCGATGTGCCCTCAGCTTGGCAGACTGGCGGTTCCGAGGGCAGGGCAGGGAAGGACGGTCGGCGTGAATGAGCTTGTGACGGGCGAGGCGGTGGCTCTTGAGCTGCGCCCCGCGAAGCTGCCCAGTCGGGCGTTGGCGGTGGTCATCGATCTCGTCGTGGCGTTCACCGTGTACATCGTGGTGACGATGGGGATCGTGGCGTCCACCGCTTCCCTGGACGAGGCGGCGGCCGCGGCTGTGGCGGTGGCGACGTTCGTGCTGGTGCTTGTCGGGGTGCCGATCGCGGTGGAGACGCTGAGCCATGGGCGTTCACTGGGCAAGCTGGCGTGCGGGCTTCGTGTGGTGCGGGACGACGGGGGGCCGATCCGGTTCCGGCATGCGCTGGTGCGCGGGGCCGTCGGGGTCGTGGAGATCCTCATGACGTTCGGGGTGGTCGCGTGCATCGCGTCGCTGGTGTCCGAGCGGGGGCGGCGGCTCGGGGACGTGTTCGCGGGGACGCTCGTCGTGCGCGAGCGGGTGCCGGCGGGGCCGGCGCGGTTCGTGCCCCCGCCGCCTCCGTGGCTGGTGGGGCGGTTCGCCGGGCTCGATCTGTCGGGGGTGCCGGACGGGCTGTGGCTGGCGGTCCGGTCGTATCTGACGCGGATGGGGCAGCTGGATCCGCAGGTTGGCTGGGCGATGGCGGAGCGGCTTGCCGGTGATCTGGCAGCGTGTACGGGTGCTCCGGCGCCACGTGATGTGCCGCCTGCGGCGTATTTGGCCGCGGTGGTGCATGAGCGGCAGTCGCGGGATGCGCAGCGGGCGTTCAGCGGCGGGGCGGTGGGGGTGGGGGTGGCTCCGGTCGGGACGGGTCCGGTGGGTGGGCCGGGTCCGGTGTATCCGGGTGCCGGGGCGCCGGTTGGGGCGCCCGCGGGTCCGGCGGTCGCGGCTGCGCCTCCCACTCTCGATGTCGCACCTGCGCGTCCTCGCGAGGACGAGGGGCCGGGCACGGGTTTCGTGCCGCCTGCCTGACGCGGGTCCGCCGTCTCTCAGGCGAAGGTCGAGGGCGGGGATTCGAGGTGTTCGAGTTCGATGCCGGAGGCGGCGAGCACCACGTCGCCGGCGAGGTAGACGGCCTGCTGTTCCCCCGTGTCCAGGTCTGTGACCTGGTATTCGTCGACGTTCAGGGGCCCGTTGTCAGTGGTGTGTGTTTCTGTTTTCAGCAGGGCCCAGGACTGGTCGAGGGTGAGGGGGGCCAGGACGGGGTCGGTGAAGCGGACCAGGCGGACGCGGGTCGCGGGAGAAGCGGGGGTGAGGCGCAGCAGGCGTGCGGTGGCGACGAGGAAGGCCGGCGAGGTGCCGGTGAAGGCGTGAGCGGGGGCGTTTCCCTCGGTGGCGTGGGCGCCGGTGGGGTCGGTGCGTACCCAGGTGACGCCGTCGATGGCTGCTCCTCGTACCTGCCAGCTCGCCGCGTTGAGTTCGAGGCGGATGGGGCGGCCGAGTTCGTCGATGGCCAGGTCGACGGAGCCGGAGTGGTCGCCGGAGGGGGTGATGGTCTGGGAGACGTAGCGCCAGCCGGAGGGGCCGGGGGCGCAGTGAAAGTGTTCTTCGCCGAGGGGGGTGTGGTCGTGGGTGTCGTGGAGCGAATAGCGGCCGCGGGGCATGGGGGCTCTCGAGGTCCTTCGGGGTCGTGCGGACGTCGGGTGGTGTGGGATGCCGGGCCGGTACGGGGCAGGCCCCCCGCACCGGAGTGCGAGGGGCCTGCGCAGCACCGGGGTCCGCTCGGGATCAGTAGCGGTAGTGGTCCGGCTTGTACGGGCCGTCGACCTCTACGCCGATGTACGAGGCCTGCTCGGGGCGCAGCGTCGTCAGCTTCACGCCGAGGGCGTCGAGGTGCAGGCGGGCGACCTTCTCGTCGAGGTGCTTGGGGAGCACGTAGACGTCGGTCGGGTACTCGTCGGGCTTGGTGAACAGCTCGATCTGGGCCAGGGTCTGGTCCGCGAACGAGTTGGACATGACGAAGGACGGGTGGCCCGTCGCGTTGCCCAGGTTCAGCAGACGGCCCTCGGAAAGGACGATGAGGACCTTGCCGTCGGGGAACTTCCAGGTGTGGACCTGCGGCTTGACCTCGTCCTTGACGATGCCGGGGATCTGCGCGAGACCGGCCATGTCGATCTCGTTGTCGAAGTGGCCGATGTTGCCCACGATCGCCTGGTGCTTCATCTTGGCCATGTCCGAGGCCATGATGATGTCCTTGTTACCGGTCGTGGTGACGAAGATGTCGGCCTTGTCGACGACCTCGTCGAGCGTCGCGACCTGATAGCCGTCCATCGCCGCCTGCAGCGCGCAGATCGGGTCGATCTCGGTGATGATCACCCGGGCACCCTGGCCGCGCAGCGACTCGGCGCAGCCCTTGCCCACGTCGCCGTAGCCGCACACGACGGCGGTCTTGCCGCCGATCAGGACGTCGGTGGCGCGGTTGATGCCGTCGATCAGGGAGTGGCGGCAGCCGTACTTGTTGTCGAACTTCGACTTCGTCACGGCGTCGTTCACGTTGATCGCCGGGAACAGCAGGGTGCCGTCGCGGTACATCTCGTAGAGACGGTGGACGCCGGTCGTGGTCTCCTCGGTCACGCCGCGGATCTCCGAGGCGAGCTGGGTCCACTTCTGCGAGCCCTCGGTGATGGTGCGGTTGAGGAGCTCCAGGACGACGCGGTGCTCGTCCGACTCGGCGGTGTCGGCCGAGGGGACCTTGCCGTCCTTCTCGTACTGGACGCCGTTGTGGACGAGGAGGGTGGCGTCACCGCCGTCGTCCAGGATCATGTTCGGGCCGCCGGTGGGGGTGTTCGGCCAGGTCAGGGCCTGCTCCGTGCACCACCAGTACTCCTCCAGGGTCTCGCCCTTCCAGGCGAAGACCGGGACGCCCTGGGGGTTGTCCGGGGTGCCGTTCGGGCCGACGGCGATGGCCGCGGCGGCGTGGTCCTGGGTGGAGAAGATGTTGCAGGAGGCCCAGCGGACCTCGGCGCCGAGGGCGACGAGGGTCTCGATGAGGACGGCGGTCTGCACCGTCATGTGCAGGGAGCCGGTGACACGGGCGCCGGCGAGCGGCTGCGTGGCGGCGTATTCCTTGCGGATGGACATCAGGCCGGGCATCTCGTGCTCGGCGAGGGTGATCTCCTTGCGGCCGAAGTCGGCCAGGGAGAGGTCGGCGACCTTGAAGTCCTGGTCCTGTCGGTTGTCGACAGTCGTCATAGGGAGCTTGCTCCTCGTGGTGGTGGGTCGAGGTGGGCATGGCTGGTCTGCGGCGATGGACATACGAGTGCCCGGCGCTCGCAGCGCAGTCCGTCGGAGGCCCTCTCTCCCTCGGCCGGCCCGTCGTGCGGGCCGCCCGACCGCCATCAGCAGCGACGTCTGGCTCAGTGACGAATCTACACCGATCGGCCCAGCCGGACCCAGCCCGCCTCCGGGTCCGGCGTGAGCGGGGAGGTCAGTTGGCGTCCGGGCCCGAGCTGTCGGGGGCCGAGTTGTCCGAGGTCGGGCTGTCCGGGGTCTTGGCCGGGTTGGTGCCGGCGGAGGCGGCCGCCTCGTTGTAGATGTCCGGTTCGAGGTAGATCACGCGGGCGATCGGGACGGCCTCGCGGATGCGGGCCTCCGCGGCGTTGATGGCGTTGGCGACCTCGGTGGCCGTGTCGTCGTGCTGGACGGCGATCTTGGCGGCGACGAGGAGTTCCTCGGGGCCGAGGTGGAGGGTGCGCATGTGGATGACGCCGGTGACGGTGTCTCCGTCGACGAGCGCGGTCTCGATCTTCTTGACGTCGTCGATGCCCGCAGCCTCGCCCAGGAGCAGCGACTTGGTCTCGGCGGCCAGCACGATCGCGATGGCGATGAGCAGGATGCCGATGCACAGGGTGCCGATGCCGTCCCAGAGGCCGTCGTCGGTGGCGAGGGCGAGGCCGGTGCCGGCGAGTGCGAGGACGAGACCGATCAGCGCGCCGAAGTCCTCGAGGAGGACGACGGGCAGCTCGGGTGCCTTGGCGCGGCGGATGAACTGGGACCAGGTGAGCTTGCCGCGCAGCTCGTTGGACTCCTTGATGGCGGTACGGAACGAGAAGCTCTCGGCGATGATCGCGAAGACGAGGACGCCGATCGGCCAGTACCAGTTCTCGAGCGCGTGCGGGTGCTTGATCTTCTCGTAGCCCTCGTAGACGGCGAACATGCCGCCGACCGAGAAGAGGACGATGGAGACGAGGAAGGCGTAGATGTAGCGCTCGCGGCCGTAGCCGAAGGGGTGTTGCGGGGTCGCCTCGCGTTGGGCCTTCTTGCCGCCGAGCAGCAGGAGGCCCTGGTTGCCGGAGTCGGCGAGCGAGTGGACGCTCTCGGCGAGCATCGAGGACGAGCCGCTGAAGAGGAACGCCACGAATTTCGCTACCGCGATCGCGAGGTTGGCGGCGAGTGCCGCCACGATCGCTTTTGTGCCGCCTGAAGCGCTCATGTGTTCCCGATGTCCCTTCGTACGCCGTCCCGGTCCTGGCTCGTACGGATCTGTCCGCGTACGCCGTCCCGGGCTTTGCCCACCCTTTGCGGTGGGTCATTGTTGCAGCCCGGGACGGCTGGGGCGCGTCAGGCCACCACGGTTGCCCGGAAGAGCGTGCCGGCTCCGGACACTTCGGCCTTTTCCCCTGCGGGGACGAACGCCGACTGCCCTGCGGTGAGGGCGAGTTCGCCGGCGCGGACGGTGCCCGCGGTGCAGAGCAGGATCTGCGGGGTCGCGGCGGTGACGTCGTGCGGGGCTGTGCCCTCGGGCAGGACGTGGCGGGAGAGGCGGAATTCGTCGATGGGGGTCGCGTAGACCTCTTCGCCGTCGGGGGACGCCTCGGGGCGAAGGATGCCGGGGTCGGTGGCCTCGAAGCGGACGATGCGCAGGAGTTCGGGGACGTCGACGTGCTTGGGGGTGAGGCCGCAGCGCAGGACGTTGTCCGAGTTGGCCATGATTTCCACGCCGAGGCCGTCGATGTAGGCGTGCGGGACGCCGGCGCCGAGGAAGAGGGCCTCGCCGGGGTTGAGGCGGACGTGGTTGAGCAGCATGGCGGCAATGACGCCGGGGTCGCCGGGGTAGTGGTGGGCGAGCCCGGCGTAGGGCGCGTAGTCGCCGCCGAGGTGTTCGGCGGCGACCGCGGCCTCGGTGACCGTGGTGGCCATCTCCTCGGGGTCCGCGCTCAGTACGGCCGTCAGGACCTCGCGCAGCGCGGCCTCTTCCGGGTGGGCGCGCAGCAGGTCGGCGTAGGGCTTGAGGGAGTCGACGCCGAGTCCTTCGATGAGGCGTGCGGCCTCTTCGGGGGCGCGGAATCCGCACAGGCCCTCGAACGGCGTGAGGGCACAGAGCAGTTCGGGCTTGTGGTTGGCGTCCTTGTAGTTGCGGTGCGGGGCGTCTACGGGGACGCCGGCGCGCTCCTCGGCCTCGTAACCTTCCTTGGCCTGGGCGAGGTCGGGGTGGACCTGGAGGGAGAGCGGGGCGCCCGCGGCGAGGAGTTTGAGGAGGAAGGGGAGGCGGGGGCCGAACTTCGCGACGGCCTGCGGGCCGAGCTCACGCTCGGGGGCCTGGTCGATCACCTCGTTGAGCGGGCCGCGCCCGGTCTGCGAGGGGGCTCCCGGGTGGGCGCCCATCCACATCTCGGCCTGCGGCTCGCCCGTCGGCTCGGCACCGATGAGGTGCGGGATGGCGGTGGTCGAGCCCCAGGCATAGGGGCGGACGGTGTTGGCGAGGCGGTCCATCAGGTGTTCTTCTCCGTACGCGGGTCAAGGGGCCGGCCGGTGTTCGGACCGGCCGGGTCCACGTCATGCGCCTGAGGCGAGCGCGAGGTAAACGGCGGCGAAATCCGTGACGGCGATCAGTTCGGCGAGTGTTTCCAGTTCGCCGCCCTCTTCGGGTTCGAGCTCGCTGATCGGGGTGTCGTGGCCGAGGGCCAGCTCGCGGGCGGCGGGCGCAGCGGTGAGGCCGCCGGGCCGGTCGCGCAGGAGGACGACGCGGACGCGCATCGGCTGCGCCTCGTCGACCCGGTCGCGGAAGAAGTCGTCGGGGTCGGCGCCGCCCGCGAGGTCGCCGAGGAGGAGGCGGCCGTGCGCGGGGAGCGCCTCGGGCAGGTCGGAGGCGAGGGCCGGGCGGCCGGCGAGTTCGGCGAGCGCGGCGGCGAAGCGGCGGCCTGCCGGGCCCGCGGCGTGCCCTTCGGTCCAGATCAGGGGCAGGGCGTCGGCGAGCTCGGCGGCGAGGGTCTTGGCGGGGTTGCTGTAGGTCGCGATGGCCGGGCCGCAGCGCTCGGCGGTCTGGTCGAGGCGGTCGGCGACCCTCTCCAGGGTCTCGGCCGGCGCGGAGAGCAGGCCGGTGCGGTCCAGGAGGGAGAGCAGCGGGGTGAGCAGGGCCCACAGGGCGCCGGGCGCGGAGGCCGCGGCGGGTTCGTCCTGCTCGTACGGGGCGGTCGCCATCGGTACGAAGAGGCCGTGTGCCCCGGCGACGGCCTCGGTCAGGGGGGTGCCTTGGGGGCTGACGGCGACGATGGTGCAGCCGCGCCGGTAGGCCTGTTCGACGAGGAGGGCGAGTCCCGGCTCGGTGCCGTCGGTGGTCGCGATCAGGAGCAGGTCCACGGGGCCCGCCCAGCCGGGCAGCTCCCAGCGCAGGGCGCCCGCGGCGGGGGCGACTCCGGTGGGGCGCAGGCGGGCGACGGGGCAGGAGGCGCCGGCGAGCCTGTTGAGCAGGTCGGCGACGCAGCCGGCGGCGAGGCCGGGTCCGGCGAAGAGGACGGCGCGCGGGCGGCCGTCCGGTTCGAGCTGGGTGATCCCGGCCTCCGCGGCGTGCCGGACCGCGGTGCGGACGCGGGCGCCGGCCTCGGCGGCGCCGCGCAGGAGTCCGCGGCGGTCGACCCCGGCGAGGGCCTCGGGGGCGTCGAGCAGCGATTCGTCGAGCATGGTGTCAGCCTCCGGGACGGCCCCTGCGGGGCCTGGGTGGGACCTATGCGGGGCGGCGGGCCTCGTCCACGAGGAGTACGGGGATGCCGTCGCGGATCGGGTAGGCGAGGCCGCAGTCCGATCCGGTGCAGAGCAGCTCGGCGTCCGCCTCCTTGAGGGGGGCGTGGCAGGCCGGGCAGGCGAGGATCTCCAGGAGGCCGGCTTCGAGCGGCATGGGGTGTCCCTTCGGCGGTGTGAATGTGTGTGCGTGCGGCCTGGTCAGCGTACCGCCGGGGGCGGTGGCTCGGCTGCTCGGACGGGGTCCCGTTTCGCGTGTGGCCGTGGTCAGGCTCTGATGATCGCCAGGACCTCGTCGCGGATCTTGGCCATCGTGGCTTCGTCCCTGGCCTCCGCGTTCAGCCGGAGGAGGGGCTCGGTGTTGGACGGGCGGACGTTGAACCACCAGTCCGCGGAGGTGATCGTCAGGCCGTCGAGCTCGTCGTGCGTGATGCCGTCCCGGCCGGCGTACTCGGTCTTGATCGCGGCGAGGCGGGCGTGCTGGTCGTCGACCGTGGAGTTGATCTCGCCGGAGCCGGTGTAGCGGTCGTACTCGGCGACCAGGGCGGACAGGGCGCCGCTCTGGCCGCCGAGGGCGGCGAGGACGTGGAGCGCGGCGAGCATGCCCGTGTCCGCGTTCCAGAAGTCGCGGAAGTAGTAGTGCGCCGAGTGCTCGCCGCCGAAGATCGCTCCGGAGGTGGCCATCTCCTGCTTGATGAAGGAGTGGCCCACGCGCGTGCGTACCGGTGTGCCGCCGTGCTCCTTCACCACCTCGGGGACGGACCAGGAGGTGATCAGGTTGTGGATGATCGTGCCCGTGCCGCCGTTCCTCGCCAGTTCGCGGGAGGCGACGAGGGCGGTGACGGCGGACGGGGAGACGGGGTCGCCGTGCTCGTCGATGACGAAGCAGCGGTCCGCGTCGCCGTCGAAGGCGAGGCCGAGGTCGGCGCCCTCTTCGCGGACGCGTTTTTGGAGGTCCACCAGGTTCGCCGGGTCGAGCGGGTTGGCCTCGTGGTTGGGGAACGTGCCGTCGAGCTCGAAGTACATCGGGACGAGGTCGAGCGGCAGGCCCGCGAAGACGGTCGGGACGGTGTGTCCGCCCATGCCGTTGCCCGCGTCGACGACGACCTTCAGGGGGCGGATCTTCGTGAGGTCGACGAGGGAGCGCAGGTAGGCCGCGTAGTCGTCGAGGGTGTCGCGCCGGGTGAGGGTGCCCGCCTTCGCGGCGGGTTCGGGGGCGCCCGTCTCCAGCCACTTCTCGGCCAGTCCGCGGATCTCTGCCAGGCCCGTGTCCTGTCCGACGGGGGCGGCGCCGGCGCGGCACATCTTGATGCCGTTGTACTGGGCCGGGTTGTGCGAGGCCGTGAACATCGCGCCGGGCAGGCCGAGCGCGCCCGACGCGTAGTACAGCTGGTCGGTGGAGCACAGGCCGATCTCGGTCACGTCGGCGCCGAGGGCGGCGGCGCCGCGCGCGAAGGCCCGGGAGAGGCCGGGTGACGAGGGCCGCATGTCGTGTCCGACGACGATGGCCGCGGCGTCCGTGACGCGTACGAAGGCGGCGCCGAACAGCTCGGCGAGGTGCTCGTCCCACTGGTCCGGGACCACTCCGCGTACGTCGTACGCCTTGACGATCTGCGACAGATCAGCAGTCACGGTCACCCAACTCTCCTGAAGTCCGCTTCGGACAGCACAAACTACCCGTACGGACTGACAGTCAGCTGTGAGCGTCCCGTTCCGGAGTGGTCAGGGCAGCATCCAGCCGAGGACCGCGGAGCTCTGCGCCATCACGATCAGGCACATCACGAGCAGCAGTCCCGCGCTCCACGGCAGCACCTTGCGCAACAGGTCCCCCTCCTTGCCCGCGAGCCCGACGGCCGCACACGCGATGGTGAGGTTCTGCGGCGAGATCATCTTGCCGAGGACGCCGCCGGAGCTGTTCGCGGCGGCGAGCAGTTCGGGTGACAGGCCCGACTCCTGGGCGGCGGTGACCTGGAGTGCGCCGAACAGGGCATTGGCGGAAGTGTCGGATCCGGAGACGGCGACGCCGAACCAGCCGAGTACGGGCGACAGGAACGCGAGGCCCGCACCGGCAGCGGCGACGAAGTGCCCGATGGTGGCGGCCTGCCCGGAGAGGTTCATGACGTAGGCGAGGGCCAGGACGCTGGTCACGGTGAGGATCGCGAAGCGCAGCTCGTACACGGTCGCCAGCCACTCGCGTACGGCCACGCGCGCGTGGACGCCGATGACGGCGGCCGTGATCGCGCCGGCGAGGAGGACGAGGGTGCCGCCGGTGGAGACGAGCGGCAGGGTGAAGACATTGCCGCCGACGGGCTTGCCCTCGGGGTTCGCCACGTTCAGGAAGGGCCAGTCGAAGACGCGTGTCGCCTTGGCGATCCACTCCTTGACCGCGGGGATCTGCGCGATCGAGAAGATGACGACGATGAGCGCGTACGGGGCGTAGGCGCGCAGGACCTCGGGCCGCGGGTCGTCCTGGTCGAGCTCCTCGCTGCGTACGCCGGTCAGGACGGCGGCGCGTACGGGTTCGGCGACGGGCCTGCGTGCGTGCGGCACGGCGACGAGGGCGCCCGCGCCGATGAGCGCGGCCCCGATGTCGGCGAGCTGTGCGGAGACGTAGTTCGAGGCGGCGAACTGGGCGGCGGCGAAGGCGACTCCGCAGGCGAGGGCGGGTATCCAGGTCTCGCGCAGGCCGCGCCGCCCGTCCACGAGCCAGACGAGGATGAGCGGCACCAGCAGGGCGAGCAGGGGTGTCTGACGGCCCACCACGGAGGCGACGGAGTCGAGCGGGAGCCCGGTGACCTGGGCGAGGGTGACGACGGGGGTGCCCATCGCGCCGAAGGCCACGGGCGCGGTGTTGGCGACGAGGGCGACGACGGCCGCCTTCACGGGGTCGAAGCCGAGGGCGACGAGCATCACGGAGCAGATCGCGACGGGTGCCCCGAATCCGGCGAGCGCCTCCAGCAGGGCGCCGAAGCAGAACGCGATGACAAGGGCCTGGATGCGCGGGTCGTCGGACAGCCGCCCGAAGGAGCGGCGCAGGATGTCGAAGTGCCGGGTGCGGACGGTCATCCGGTACACCCACAGGGCGTTGACGACGATCCACATGATGGGGAAGAGCCCGAACAGCACGCCCTGTGCGGCGCTCGACACGGTCTGGCCGACGGGCATCCCGTAGGCGAGGCAGGCGACGAGGGCGGCCACGGCGAGCCCGATGAGGCCCGCGAGGTGGGCCTTCATGCGGACGGCGCCGAGCAGGACGAGCACGGTGAGCAAGGGCAGGGTCGCGACGAGTGCGGACAGACCGAGCGATCCGGCCACCGGTTCAAGCTGCTGGACGAACACAGGCGCCTCCCGGGGCTCTGGGTGGCGAAATTGTTGTGTCCGCAACAAACTCAGGTCAATGAGTGGGACGGAGGAGATTCCGTAAAGGGGAAACCGAAATCCGAATCCGGCCGCCGGCCCGGCTACCGGATGGGGTCCGGCTCAGTTGTCCGGTGAGCGCAGCACCCGCAGATGGCCGCGGCGCGCGACCTCCATCGGGTCCGCCGTGCGGGGGCCCGAGCCGCCCGCCTCGGCCGCGCGCTCCTGCGGGCGGGCCGCCTCACGCACGGCGTTCGCCAGGGCCTCCAGATCGTCGCCGCTGGGGCGCGAGGGGCCGGAGGTGTCGGCGAGCCGGACGACCTCCCACCCGCGCGGGGCGGTGAGGCGCTCGGAGTGCTCGGCGCACAGGTCGTAGCAGTGGGGTTCGGCGTAGGTGGCGAGGGGGCCGAGGACCGCGGTCGAGTCGGCGTAGACGTACGTCAGCGTCGCGACGGCGGGACGGCCGCAAGCGGTGCGCGAACAGCGACGTACAGGGCTCACAGCGTTGGACGGTACCGCACTCTTGAGCGGGCCGCGACGACTCCCCGGGAGGTCACCCCACCGTGTCGTGGTGCGCAGCGGCGCACACGGGGTTCCGGGAGCGCGCCGCTGACCTGCGCGGACCGGGGGTGGTGCGCCCCGCGTCCCTGGTGCGGGCGGTCACCAGTCGGGGCAAATACCGACAGGAGCCGCGAGGTCACCGGTCCGGGAGGGATGCCGAATCGCGCCCAAGTTTGGCTCGATCGGTCAGGAAGAGACATGCCGGTTCCGTGGGGGCCACCGCGGGCGGGTGCGTCCGCGGGAGGTCTACGCTGCGTCAGTGATGGAGAACCCCGTACCGCCCCCCGCCGCAGAGCCGAAGCCTCCCCGCCGCCGCGACCGGCACGGCAGGGGCATGCGAGGGCCCGTCGCCCCTCCTCAGGTGCCGCTCTCAGCGAGCCGGGCCGCGGGGTTCGCGGATCTGGTGCAGGACTCCGTGGAGCGGCTCGAGCGGCGCTTCCCGCAGCTCGCCGACATCGATTTCCTCATCCTCGATGTGCCCTCGGTCGGCGCGGCCGGCGAGGGCTGGAGCGACGAGTCGGTGCCCCTGGGCTCCACGATCGCGGCGCGCGAGGGGCACCCCGCGCGCGTGGTCGTCTACCGCCGCCCGGTCGAGATCCGCACCAAGGGCCGCGACGAGCGCGCGGCCCTTGTGCACGAGATCGTGGTCGAGCAGGTCGCCGAACTCCTCGGCCTGTCCCCGGAGACGGTGGATCCGCGCTACGGCGACGAGGAGTGACCCGGCGGACCGGGTCACGTCGAGATCACTTCTGCAGTACCGACAGGTCCTGGTCCGCGTGCGGCACCGAGACCGTCCCCCGGTCGTCCGGGAGCGTCTGGACCGTGAACATGGGGACGCCGGGGACGTCCGCGTCGGGCACGTCCAGCATCCGCGAGCCGTAGACCTCCCCGCCGGACACCTGCTCCACCGTCAGCGCGTACGGCCCCTTGAGCCCGGCCGGGACCGGCGGCTGCACGGACATCGTCGTGCCGGCCTTCACGGTGTACGTCTTCGTGACCGGGGTCCCGCCCTCGGTGCCCGCCGACGCCGTCACCTTGACCGTGCCCGCCGCGCCCGGGGCCGTCAGCGACAGCGTCGAGCCCTTCGCGCGGTTGTCGGCGACGGTCGCCCGCGCGCCGACGGGCCGGGTCGCCGGGATGAACGCCGACTCCTGATCGCCGCCCTTGCCGCGCACGACGCGCAGGGCTGCCACGACCGGGGCCGAGTCGCCCGTGGGCGTCAGGACGAGGGAGCCGGCTTCGCCGCGCGTCACGTCACCGAGGTCGACGGCGGCCGTCATCCCCGACTTCACGTGCAGGCTCTCGTGCCCGGCCGGGGTGATGCGGCCGGTCGGGGAGGCCAGCTGGACCTTCAGGTCCGCGTCGTTGTCGCCGTGCGTAAAGGCGACCAGGCGCACGCTCGTGGCGTCCTTCGGGATGCCGGGCAGGACGACCGTGCCCGCGGGGTCCGCGGACGCCGGGAGCCAGTCGCCGCCGAGCTTGTCGTCCGCGGCGAGGACGGCGGCGGCGACCCGGCCGCTGCGGGCCGTCACATGGAGCGTGACGTTCGTCTGCGGCTTGTCGGTGAGGGTGGACAGCAGGACCGGCACGCTGGAGTGCGGCTGGACCTGGATGCCCTCGCCCACATCGGACTTGATGGCGCCGTTCGCCCCGTACAGCTGGACGTCGACGACCGCCGCCGAGCCGTCCGGGTTCGTGAGGTGGATGTAGTCGCTGCGCTCCTTGGCGGTGGAGGCGCCCGGGAACCAGAAGTCCGTGTCCGGCGCCGAGCAGTTCACCCCGAGAAGGCCGCGGCCGGTGCCGGCGGCCACCTCCGTCGTCTGCTGCACGGTCCAGCCGGGCGCGAGATTCCCGTCGGCGCTCCCCACGAGCGCGGGCGACTCTGCGCCCGACGACTCACCCGCCACGGGCTTGCCCGGCTTCAGCGGGGACAGCACCGGCTTGTCGGCCTTGCCCTTGCCCTTGCCGCTCCCCGTGCCGTCCGTCAGCTCGCGCGTGGCCGACGACAGGGCGGCCTTGCCCGAACTGCCCGACCCCTTCGAGGCGGGTGTGTACGAGGTGTACGCGGTCTCGGCGAGGTCCGACGTGCTCGGCGCGGGGCACAGCAGGCTGGAGCGCTCCACCGGCAGCCGCGCGGCCGCCTTCGCGGAGTCGCCGTCGCCGCCGGGCGCGGTGGCCGCCGCGAAACCGGTGACAGCGGCGAGGGCCGCGGCCGCGGCGATCAGGGACAGGGTGGTGCGGTTCACTGCTGGCTCCCGTCGGGGCGCTCACTGTCGGTGCCGTGCGGCGGCTGCGCGGGCGGCTGCGGCTGCTCGTACGGGGCGTCGTAGGCCTGCTGCCCGTACTGCTGCCGGCCGTCGTACGTGCCCCCGTAGGCGTACGGGTCGTACTGGCCGGCCTGGTAGGGGTCTGCCTGATAGGGATCCGCCTGCTGGGTCGGGTCGTACGTGCCCTGGTAGGCACCGTCCTGGTACTGCTGCTGATCACCCGCGGCGTACTGGCCGTACTCGGCGGCCGCGTACGTGGGGGTGTCCCACTCGCCGTACGACTGCTGCTGCGGCACACCGGCCGCGGCGAGCTCCTCCTCCGAAGGCGGCGGCGGTACCGCGCCGTCCGTGCCCTCGGCTGAGGCTTGATCGGCTTGTTCGGCCTCCGCCTGGGCGCGCAGGCGGCGGGCCCTGCGGCCCTCGCCCTCGACGGCCTGCGCGGGCACGACGGGCTCCTCGGGGAGGTCGTCGTCCACGTCCCTGCGCCGGCCCGGCAGCGCGAGCACCACGAGGACGAGAGCGAGCACGCCCTGCGCCCACAGCCAGGCCGCGTGCGAGATCGGCGCGTCGAACGTGACGTCCAGGCGGCCGCCCGTGGCGGGCAGTTCGAAGCCCTGCGCCCAGCCGTCGACGGTCGTCTTCGTCAGGGGCGCGCCGTCCAGCGTCGCCGTCCAGCCCTCGTCGGCCGTGTCGGCGATGCGCAGGACACGGCCGGCCTTGCCCTCGGGGATCTTCGTGTGGAGTTCGACGGGGCCCGCGGCGACGGGCTGCGGCTCGTCGGACCCGGACACGATCGCGGCGCGGGAGACCTGCCGGTCCACGCGCCACAGGGCGGTGCCGTCCTGCTGGCTGAGCCGGGACAGGCCGGGCGTGGAGTCGAGCACGCGGCTCATCTGCCGGGGCGCGCCCGCGCGTACGAGGACGTAGCGCACGGCGAAGCCGCCGAGCTGGTCGGCCTGGTCGGCGCCGGAGCCGGCGACGAGGTTGGCGACGACCTTGTCGAGCTTCTTGTTGCTGCCGCCCGCCTCGGTCAGTTCGGCGTCACCGAGGCGCGCGCCGGCGCCGCGCACCAGGGTGTACGACACCCTGGCGGCCGAGTCGCTGTCCATGACGAGGGTGCGGGCCTGGTCCTGGGTGTCGCTCTCCTCGGCGACGAACGCGGGCACCTGGGTGGGGTCGCGGCGCTCCAGGGGGCCGTCGGCCCCGCGGATCATCCAGCCCGCCGCGGCGAGGAGCGGTCCGGCCACCGCGGCGAACGCGATGAGGGCCGCCACCGGCTGCCGCCAGCCGAAGCTCTGCTCGGCCACGCGCGAGCGTGCCCCGTCGGCGCCGAGCACGGCGGCGGCGAGGAGGGCGATGCCGTAGACGAGGGTCGCGGGCCCGGCCCAGGCCGAGCTGTTCGACAGGGCCGCGAAGACCAGGGCCACCAGGGCGATCGCCCAGGCGGTGAGGACGGCGGGGCGGCGCTCGGTGCGCAGGAGCGCGGCGAGCCCGGCGAGGACGATGCCGATGAGCAGCAGTCCGCCGAGGGTGCCGGAGCCGCCGGGCGAGGCGCCGAGCAGGCCGAGCGCGGACGCGGACCCCTTTCCGTAAGGGAGGCCCGCCTCCTTGAAGAAGCCGAACGGAAGCAGCGTCAGCGACCAGGGCGCGAGCATCAGGAGCGGGGTGCCGAGCGCGGCCAGGAAGCGGAGCCCGTACGCGGTGATGTCGCCGCGGCGGACCGCGAGGAGCGCGATGCCGAGGACGAGCGCGATCGGCCACACGATGGGCGTGAAGGCCGTCGTGACGGTCAGCAGGAGGGCGTACGCCCAGGTGGCGCGCCAGCTGCCGCGCGCCCCCGCGTTGTTCATCAAGCCGCTGGCGGACAACCCCGCGCGCGCGATGAGCGGCAGCAGGATCGCAAGGACCGCGGTGCCGATCCGGCCGCCGGCGAGCGCGCCGGTGGCCGCGGGCAGGAACG
The DNA here is from genome assembly GCF_045040855.1 of Streptomyces sp. NBC_00009. Taxonomy (NCBI): domain Bacteria; kingdom Bacillati; phylum Actinomycetota; class Actinomycetes; order Kitasatosporales; family Streptomycetaceae; genus Streptomyces; species Streptomyces sp. NBC_00009. The sequence continues at coordinate 4,731,902 of NZ_CP108312.1, read as the reverse complement.
CGTACGCGACCGCGGCCCACGCGCGCAGCAGGCGCGAGGTGACCAGGGGCCGCGAGGCGAAGTAGGCGGTGAAGCCGGCGAGCGGCACCGAGCAGACGAGGAGCACGGTGACGGCGAGTCCGGTCGAGCCGAACAGGAGCGTGGAGAACGCGGCGACGAGCGCCAGGTACGGCGGCGCGGACTGGGTGCCGCCCGTGCCGGCCGCGTGCCAGCCGTCGAGATAGCGCGACCACAGGGCGGACGCGTCACCCGGAGCGGGCAGCAGCGCGCCGCCCGCGAGCGCCCCACCGCCGAGCAGCGCGCGGCAGGCGATGAGCGACACGAACAGCAGCACCACGAAGAGCATCGGTCCCGGCTTGCGGGCGATGCGCTTGAGACGGGCGAACTGCTCGATCTCCAGGAAGTCCGCGTCGTCCCCGCCGGGGCCGGACTCGACGGCGCTGCCGTGCCGTCCCGCGGCGTTGATCTCGGGGTCGGACGCGCCGAAGACGCTGCCCGCGACCTGCTCGACGGTGAGCCGGACCGTGGCGCCCGGCGGCGGGAAGAGCGGCCGCAGCTCCTTGGCGTCGACCACTCCCTTGCCGCGCCTGCGGCGGGCCGCGAGGATCCGTTCGGGCCGCAGCAGGGTGCCGAGGAGTCCGGTGATCTCGTCGAGCGCCTGGCCGGGAACCTTGCCGACGAGGTACGCGAGCGTACGCGCGAGCGTGCCGATGACGAGGCGCAGAAGCACCCAGGGCAGCACGGCCGTAGGGGCGTTGACGAGCAGGGTGTAGACGGCGCCGGCCTTGTCGACCTTGTGCGGGGACGTCGCCGTGCGGCCCACGCAGTCGACGGTGCGGCGCTCGCGCGAGGAGGCCTCCGCGTGCCGGACGACGGCGTCGGGGGCGATGACGACGCGGTGCCCGGCGGCCTGGGCGCGCCAGCACAGGTCGACGTCGTCGCGCATCAGGGGCAGTCTGCGGTCGAACCCGCCGAGCTGTTCGAAGACATCGCGCCGGATCAGCATGCCGGCGGTGGACACGGACAGGACGGGCCGCACGTGGTCGTGCTGCCCCTGGTCCTGCTCGCGGCGGTCGAGGCCGGTCCAGCGGCGCCCCGAGTTGGCGATGGAGACGCCGACCTCGAGAAGCTGCCTGCGGTCGTACCAGCCGAGCAGCTTGGGTCCGACGACGGCGACCTCGTTGCCGATCTCGCGCTCGTTCTCGACGACGCGCAGGAGTTCGGCGAGCGCGTCGGGCTCGGGCGCGCAGTCGTCGTGCAGGAGCCACAGCCACTGCTCGGGCTCGCCGTGCGGCAGCTCCGGCATGTCGTAGGCGTCGTCGCGCCAGCTCCGGCTGACGGGGTCCCAGCCACTGGGGCGCTTGAGGTACGGCAGCTCCTCCGGTGTCAGCACTCCCGCGGTGCGCGCCGCTTCGTCGACGGCCTGGCCGAAGCCGGTGCGGCGGGCCAGGTGGAGAACGCGCTCGTCGCCGATCGCGTCGGCGATCAGCGTGGCGGAGGCGTCCGCGCTGCCGGTGTCGGCGGCTACGGCGTTCTGTACGGGGCGCTCCTGGCCGAGCAGTCCTGACAGGACGTCGGGCAGCCAGCGTGCTCCGTCGTGGGAGACGAGCAGGGCGGTGACGACATGTCTGGGGAACTCGGGTGGCCTGGTCGGGTCTGGCCCTGCGGCGTGCCCCGGGTTGAACGCGGCTGCGGCAGTGTCGAATTGGCCTGCCGAATGGCTGTGCACGGACATCGAGGTACGGGCCCCGGTTCGTTGGACTGCGGTGGACGCCTGTGCCCTGCGGGGGCGCTGGGTCGTCTCGGACGGGGCCCCACACTAACGGCTGACAACAACGGCGGCCCGCCCCCTGTGGACAACTCAGGGCGACGGGCCGATCGCTACGCGGAAAAGAGTCTTCGGACGGCGCCCTTGTGGCGGTCCTCGGTGCGGCCCCAGCTCTGGTCCCGGCTGCGGGCCTTGGTGTGGGGCTTCGTGCGGGGCTTCGTACGGTCTTGCGGCGTTCTGCAGTCTTTGTCGCCTCAGACCGCGGCCTTCTTCAGGCGGCGCCGCTCCCGCTCGGAGAGGCCGCCCCAGATGCCGAACCGCTCGTCGTTGGCGAGTGCGTACTCGAGGCACTCGGACCTGACCTCGCAGGCGAGGCAGACCTTCTTGGCCTCCCGGGTGGAGCCGCCCTTCTCCGGGAAGAAGGACTCGGGGTCGGTCTGGGCGCACAGCGCGCGCTCCTGCCAGCCGAGTTCCTCTTCCGCGTCCTCGACCAGCAGTTGCTGAAACGACTCGGTCATAGTGCGCCCCTCGTCCGTCTGTGCGTCCCCGTGATGCTGCCGTTACCGATTTCGGCTGAACGACACGAGTGAAATTACAAGTGTGCCGATCCGGGCCAGTCAAGCCGAGATCTGCTATTGGGTCCCTTATTCACTCTGCGGAACCAAGGGTATGCGGAAAGTGTTCAAATCGGTCTAAATCTTGACACTTGCCAGAGGCCCATCCCGGCCGCCACTCCCCCAGAGCTCCGGCAGGCCTCACGCGGGCCTCTGCAAGGAAGGACGCCTCGGGCGTTGATCCCGTTCCGGGAGCGGCGCCGGAGCGTTCCGGATCACATTCGGATCACGGGAGCGCGACGGCGTTTGTACGCCCGGTTGATGCGCCATGTGTCCGAGCCAGAAGCTGCACAAACCTTTCGCCTGGCAGGGCAACCGGATGAGGTGAAACATATCCCACAATCCGGACACCTAGTTGACAGAGGAGGAGTGAACCGGTGTCCTGGTGGGCATGCTCGCGAACTTGGCGCTTTCCGTGACCCGACCCGGGTCCCTCGGTGCTGCCCACGCGCGCTGTCGCTGTTGCTGTCCCAGCTGTTGAGCCCACCGCGCTCCGGCTGAATCCCCTCGCTCCACCGCGCTCCACACCCCCGGCAGTTTCATCTGTGCCGGGCGCCGTCCAGCGACACCCCCCAGCACACCGCACTCCGCCGAGGAACCCCCATACCCATGAACAGCGACAGCGACCTCCAGATCGCCGGCGACATCCTCGAAGTACCGCACCTGCTCCAGCCCGCGCGCGAGCACCCGGCCACCGTCGCCGAGTTCGCTGGCCTGGCCCGCACCATCGCCGCCGACCGCGGCCGGTGGGAACACCTCGTCGAGTACGACGCCACCAGCCGCTGGTACCACCGCCTGCAGACCGGCCCCGGCTACGAGGTCTGGCTCCTGTCCTGGGTTCCCGGACAGGGCAGCGGACTGCACGACCACGGCCGCTCCTCCGGGATACTGACCGTCCTCCAGGGCGAGTTGACGGAGCGTTCGGAGCGTGGCTCCCGCACCCTCGCGCCCGGCGCACAGCGCGTCTTCGCCCCCGGCTACGTCCACGAGGTCGTCAACGACGCGCTGGAACCCGCCGTCAGCCTCCACGTGTACTACCCCGGCCTCACCGAGATGCCCATGCACGCCCCCCGCTGCGTCAGCGACGCCACGCAGGATGCCGTGACCGCCTGACGAACTGTCGTACCCGCCTGCGATGCTGGGCACATGCGCATTGTGGTTCTGGCAGGCGGCATCGGTGGTGCCCGGTTCCTTCGCGGTCTCAAGCAGGCGGCACCGGACGACGCGGTCATCACGGTCATCGGAAACACCGGGGACGACATCCATCTCTTCGGCCTGAAGGTCTGTCCCGACCTCGACACGGTGATGTACACGCTCGGCGGCGGCATCAACGAGGAGCAGGGCTGGGGACGTACGGACGAGACGTATCTGGTCAAGGAGGAGCTCGCCGCGTACGGGGTGGGGCCCGAGTGGTTCGGTCTCGGCGACCGGGACTTCGCGACCCACATCGTCCGTACGCAGATGCTGGACGCCGGCTATCCGCTCAGCGCGGTCACCGAGGCGCTGTGCGAGCGCTGGAAGCCCGGCGTGCGGCTCATCCCGATGTCCGACGACCGCGTCGAGACCCATGTGGCGGTGACCCTCGACGGAGAGCGCCGGGCCGTGCACTTCCAGGAGTACTGGGTGAAGCTGCGGGCCTCCGTGGACGCGCACGCGGTGGTGCCCGTCGGCGCCGAGCAGGCCAAGCCCGCGCCGGGTGTCCTGGAGGCCATCGCCGAAGCGGACGTCATCATCTTCCCGCCGTCCAACCCCGTCGTCAGCGTCGGGACCATCCTCGCCGTGCCCGGCATCCGCGAGGCCATCGCCGAAGCCGGTGTGCCCGTCGTCGGGCTTTCGCCCATCGTCGGGGACGCGCCCGTGCGCGGCATGGCCGACAAGGTGCTCGCCGCGGTCGGCGTCGAGTCGACGGCGGCCGCGGTGGCGCAGCACTACGGCTCGGGGCTGCTCGACGGGTGGCTCGTCGACACGGTGGACGCGGGCACGGTGGAGCGCGTCGAGGCGGCGGGCATCCGCTGCCGCGCGGTGCCGCTGATGATGTCCGACCTGGACGCGACGACGCAGATGGCGCGTGAGGCGCTCACGCTCGCGGCGGAGGTCCGCGCGTGAGTGACGCTCCCTCCTTCCGCGCCTGGGCGCTCCCCGGCATCCCCGAGGTCCGGGAGGGCGACGACCTCGCCAAGCTGATCGCCACCGCCGAGCCCGGCCTCGTCGACGGGGACGTACTGCTCGTCACCTCGAAGATCGTCAGCAAGGCCGAGGGCCGGATCGTCGAGGCGACCGACCGCGAGGCGGCCATAGACTCCGAGACCGTACGGGTCGTCGCGCGCCGCGGCACCCTGCGCATCGTCGAGAACAAGCTGGGTCTGGTCATGGCCGCGGCCGGTGTCGACGCGTCGAACACGCCCGCGGGCACCGTGCTGCTGCTCCCGGAGGACCCCGACGCGTCGGCCGCGGCGATCCGGGACGGGCTGCGGGACGCGCTCGGCGTGGACGTCGGGGTCGTCGTCACGGACACCTTCGGCCGCCCCTGGCGCAACGGCCTGACCGATGTCGCCATCGGCGCCGCGGGCGTGCACGTCCTCGACGACCTGCGCGGCGGCACGGACGCGTACGGCAATCCGCTCAGCGCCACCGTCGTCGCCACGGCGGACGAGCTGGCCGCCGCCGGGGACCTGGTGAAGGGCAAGGCGGCCGGGCTGCCCGTCGCCGTCGTGCGCGGGCTCGCGCACGTGGTGGGCGAGGGCACCGGCGCGCGCGAGCTGGTGCGCGTCGCGCGTGACGACATGTTCCGGCTCGGCACGTCCGAGGCCGTGCGGGAGGCCGTGACCCAGCGGCGTACGGTGCGGGCGTTCACGGACGAGCCGGTCGACCCGGGAGCCGTACGGCGCGCGGTCGCCGCGGCCGTGACCGCGCCCGCCCCGCACCACACGACGCCGTGGCGGTTCGTGCTCCTGGAGTCGCAGGACTCGCGGGTCCGGCTGCTCGACGCGATGCGGGACGCGTGGGTCGAGGACCTGCGGCGCGACGGCAAGAGCGAGGAGTCCGTCGCCAAGCGCGTGCGCCGCGGTGACGTGCTGCGCCAGGCGCCGTATCTGGTCGTGCCGTGCATGGTGATGGACGGGTCGCACACGTACGGGCACGCGCGGCGGGACGCCGCCGAGCGGGAGATGTTCGTGGTCGCGGCCGGTGCGGGCGTGCAGAACTTCCTGGTCGCGCTCGCCGGTGAGCGGCTCGGCTCCGCGTGGGTGTCGTCGACGATGTTCTGCCGCGATGTCGTACGCGAGGTGCTCGGGCTTCCGCAGGAGTGGGACCCGATGGGCGCCGTGGCCGTGGGGCACGCGGCCGCCGCCCCTGCCGAGCGCCCGCCGCGTGACGCCGGTGACTTCGTGGTCGTGCGCTAGGGCGTGTCCGGCGGATCAGGTCGCGCACGGTGGCCTCGATCGGTCGGTGCAGGTGAGCGGGGCCTGGTGCGTCGAGATGCAAGGCGGAGGAGGGCGACAACGCGATGGGGGTCCCCCCTGCTCGAGCGAAGCCGAGAGCTTGGGGGAGTTGGCAACCGACGACAACGCCGCAGGTCGGCGTGCCAGGTCCCGCGACCGCGACATGATCCGCCGGACAGGCCCCGCGACCGCGACAGGATCCGCCGGACAGGCCCTGGAAGAGCGGCTACCAGTCGGCGATGTTCGTGCGGCGCATCTTCGGCTGTCTGCGCGGGGGTGTGCGGCCGCTGAGGAGGATGAGGCGGGCCGCGCGGTGGCGCTGGCCCTGCTCCTCGTACGGGGCGAGGAGCCGCAGCATCTCCGCGTCGTCGGCGTCACGGTTGCCGGCGAGGGCGTAGCCGACGATGCCGGGCAGGTGGATGTCGCCGGTCGTCACGGCGTCGGCTGCGCCGTTGCTGCGCTGGACCGTCTCGGCGGAGGTCCAGGGGCCGATGCCGGGGATCAGTTCGAGGCGGGCGCGGGCGTCGGCCGGGGTCATCGCCGCGGCCTCCTCCATACGCCGGGCCACCTTGACGGCCCGCAGGATGGTCGAGGCCCGCTTGTTGTCGACGCCCGCGCGGTGCCACTCCCAGGACGGGATGAGCGACCAGGCGCGCGGCTCCGGCATGACGTGGAGGCCGAGCCCGGCGGTGGGGCCGGGCGCCGGGGTGCCGTACGTACGGAGCAGGATGCGCCAGGCGCGGTACGCCTCCTCCGTCGTGATCTTCTGTTCCAGGATCGACGGGATCAGCGATTCCATGACCAGACCCGTACGCAGCAGGCGCAGTCCCGGCCGGTAGTGGTGGGCGTGGGCGAGGAGCCTGTGGCGCGGCTCGAACGCCTCGGGCTCGTCCAACTCGCCGAGAAGTTCCGGGAGTTGGGCAAGGAGCCAGGTCGCGCCCGGGCCCCACGCCTCCGCCTCGGCGACTCCGCCGCGCAGGGCCACGCGCAGGGTGCCGGGACCTTCGGGGGTGCGGGTGGCCCGCCAGACCGAGCCGTCCGGTGTGACGCGGAAGGCGGGGTCGGCGGGCCCCCGGCGCAGCGGGCCCAGGGTCAGGCCCAGGTCGAACGGGCCCCTCGGTAGCCAGCGACGGGTGTGCGCCTCGGTCGCCGGGCGCGGCACGACGGCTCGGGGCACGCCGGCCCTGGGCACGCCGACCTCGCCGCCGCGCACCGTGGTGCGCGTGGGGCGGGGGGCGTATCGGCCGGCCAAGGGGTCCTCGTCGGGTGGTGGGGTGCTCCTTGCAGCGTAGGGGGTCGGGCTCGCCGGCCCCTACTGGTCCGAGGAGACGACCCCTGCCGGTCCGAGGAGACGACCCCTACTGGTCCGAGGAGAAGCGCACCGCCGCCGCCGGGATGCGGGCGTCGCACCACACCCGTACGCCCGACTGGAGTTCGTTGTCCGCGCCGACCGTCGCGCCGTCGCCGATCACCGCGCCCGTCAGGACCGTGCGGGCGCCCACGTGGGCGCCGCGGCCGATCAGGGAGTCGGTGACGACCGCGCCCGCCTCGACCGTCGCGCCCGCGAGGATCGCGCTGCCCGAGATGCGGGCGCCCTCGCCGACCGTCGCGTTCTCGCAGACGACCGTGCCGCCCGTGAGCTTCGCGCCGGGGTCGACGGAGGCGGTGGGCAGCGTGAGGCTGTCGCCGCGCCGGCCGGGGACCGCCGGGGACGGCGCGCGGCCGAGGACGAGGTCCGCGGAGCCGCGCACGAAGGCCTGGGGGGTGCCCAGGTCCAGCCAGTACGTGGAGTCGACCATGCCCTGGAGATGGGCGCCGGACGCCAGCAGGTCGGGGAACGTCTCGCGTTCCACGGAGACGGGGCGGCCCGTCGGGATCGTGTCGATGACCGAGCGGCGGAACACGTAGGCGCCCGCGTTGATCTGGTCGGTGACGATCTCCTCGGGCGTCTGGGGCTTCTCCAGGAAGGCCTGGACCCGGCCTGTCGTGTCCGTGGGGACCAGGCCGAACGCCCGCGGGTCCTCGACCCGGGACAGGTGCAGGGAGACGTCCGCGCCGGTCGTCTCGTGCTCGTGCACCAGGGCGCGGATGTCGAGGCCGGTGAGGATGTCGCCGTTGAAGATGAGGACCGGGTCGTCGGGTCCCGAGTGGAGACGGGACGCGACGTTGCGGATCGCGCCGCCGGTGCCGAGGGGCTCCTCCTCGGTGACGTACTCCAGATGCAGTCCGAGGCGTGAGCCGTCACCGAAGTACGGCTCGAAGACCTCGGCGAGATACGAGGTGGCAAGCACGATGTGCTCGACGCCCGCGGCTCTCGCCCGGGCCAGCTGGTGGGTGAGGAACGGGACGCCCGCCGCCGGGACCATCGGCTTGGGTGTGTTCACGGTGAGCGGTCGCAGTCGGGTGCCCTTGCCGCCGACCAGGAGGATCGCTTCTGTCACCTGTCGTCTCTGCTTCCTGCTGGGGCCGGTCGAACTGCCTTTCGGCCGGCCAGTGTATGCAGACTGTGCGGTGCGGCCGGGCGTCAGCGGCCCTGGAGACTGGCCGATGTGGACCGGGCGGTGCCGAGCTTGTTGTAGAGGAGGCGCCCCGGGCACTCGGTCGCGAAGCCGTCCCGGTGCCCCGAGATCACGTTCAGTCGTACGCTCTCTCCCTTGCCGTACAGATTGCCACCGGCCGACGTGAGATATGTCTTACCGCTCGGATTCACCCCGTAGAGGCCAAGCTTCCAGGCCGTCAGGCGGGCGAGGCCCTTCACCGCGGCGGCCGGCGGCTTCGAGGTGCCGAAGGTGCCGAGCACCGCGACTCCCATGCTGTTCGTGTTGAACCCGAGCGTGTGGGCGCCCATGACCGGCTTCGCCACGCCACCGGCACGGCCCTCGTAGATGTTGCCGCACTTGTCGACGAGGAAGTTGTAGCCGATGTCGCGCCACCCCATGCTCTTCACGTGGTAGCGGTAGATACCGCGGACGACTGAAGGGGCTTGCGAGCAGCTGTAGTTGTTGCCCGTGGCGCTGTGGTGCACGAAGGCCGCCTTGACCTTCGAGGTGTAGCCGAAGTCGCGCTCGCGCAGCGTCTCGTCGGCGCCCCAGCCCGTGCGCGTGACGATGCGCGGGCGCGGGCCGATGTAGGGGCGGACCTTCGCGTCGGCCTCGCCGCCGCGGGCCTCGATCAGTTCGCTCTCGGTCTCCTTCTTGCTGAGGGCGGGGATGGCGTCCGCGCCGAGCGGGGCCAGGTCGGCGTTGACGGCGGAGGCAGCCGCCGACTCTGCGGTCAGCGCTCCGGCGCGGGGGCCCTCGGCGGGGGCACCGGCGGGCGGGGGCTCGTCGCCGGGGTCGACCAGTTCGAGGTGCAGGCCCTTGGGCAGAGGGGCCTGAGCGGCGGAGTTGGCGACAGATGCGGCGGGCGCGGGTGCCCGGTGCGCCGGGGCGGCCTGGGGGCGCACGCGCACCTCGACGCCGTCGGAGGCGCCGACCCACAGCGGGGCCGTGGAGCCGCGCACCCGGCCCGAGTCGCGCTCGGCCGTGCCGGGGTCGGGGGCGTGGTCACCGTTGTGGGTCTCGACCTCCTGCCAGCCTGACCAGTGGGCGGTGCCCGTGGCGCGCGTACGCACCTGGACGCGGCCCTCCAGCGCGACGGCCGGGTCGTCCCAGACGACGCCGACGAGCGAGAAGGGGTGCACATCGCGCTGGGTCAGACCCTGTTCGCCCGGGGCGTGCAGACCGCGGTCGCGGGGCAGGACGGACAGGGGCAGCGACTGGGTGCTGCCGGGGACGGCTTCGGCGGTCAGGGCTCTGGCGGCCGAAAGGATCGTGGCTGCCCCGGCTCCGGAGGACAGGGCGAACGGAAGGGAGAGGGCGGCCGCACACGCGACGCCGATCGAGGAAGCTAGGAATCCACGCATGTCAACGATCGTGGACATAGCGACACATATCTGTCCATCGGGAAGTGTCATTGGTGGGCAGGGGAATTGACAGTTCATCGGGCCGACACGGCGTCGTGGTTCCCCCGGTCGGCCGCACGACGCCACACGCCCCGCGTACCCTTGCGCCCGTGAACGCCACCGACCGCACCCCCGCCGATCTGCTGCGATCCGCGCTCGCCGCCGATCCAGGACGCCCACTGGTGACCTTCTACGACGACGCCACGGGCGAACGCGTCGAACTGTCCGTGGCCACCTTCGCCAACTGGGTGGCCAAGACCGCCAATCTCCTCCAGGGCGACCTCGCCGCGCAGCCCGGCGACCGGCTCGCGCTGCTGTTGCCCGCGCACTGGCAGAGCGCCGTGTGGCTGCTCGCGTGCGCGTCGGTCGGAGTCGTCGCCGACGTCGACGGTGACCCGGCCGCCGCCGACCTCGTCGTCAGCGGCCCCGACTCGCTGGAGCGGGCGCGCGCCTGCTCCGGCGAGCGGGTGGCGCTCGCCCTGCGTCCGCTCGGCGGCCGCTTCCCGCAGCCTCCGGAGGGCTTCGCCGACTACGCGGTCGAGGTGCCGGGGCAGGGCGACCGGTTCGCCCCGTTCGCGCCCGTGGACCCGGAGGAGCCCGCGCTCGTCGTCGCGGGGGCGGAGCTCACCGGCGCCGAGGTCGTCGAGAAGGCGCGGGCCGACGCCACGGACCTCGGCCTGACGGGCCCCGGCTCGCGCCTGCTGTCCGGACTCCCGTACGACACCTGGCGCGGCCTGAGCGCGGGCCTGTACGCGCCGCTCGCCACCGGCGGTTCCGTCGTCCTGTGCCGCCACCTCGACGGCCTGGACCAGGAGTCCCTGGCCAAGCGGGTGGAGAACGAGCGGGTCTCGACGACCGCACTCTGAGACACCCGGGCCGGCGTCACCCGTTCGGCCCTGTCCACCCCTGGGCCACCGGGCCACGGGCGCCGTGCCGGGCGATGGTCGAAGGGGCGCACCTGCGCACCGTCGTCGTCATGAGGGGTGGACTCACGTGACCGAATCCGCAGGCACGCCCCGGGAACCGCGGCACCCCGGCGACGACGACGCGGCGGGACCGGTCACGCGCGGGTCGGGCGCGGGCTCGTCCCCCACGGGGGCGGGCACGGCCCGGCGGCGCCGGCGCTGGCTGCGGTACACGGCGATCGGCGTCGGCGTCGTGGTGCTCGCCGCGGGCGGCACCGGCTGGGCGGTCTACGAGAAGCTCCAGGGGAACATCACCGAGGACACCGACGCGGCCGCCGAGCTCGCCCGCTACGAGAAGGAGCGGCCCACCTCGCTCGTGCACGGCGCGCAGAACATCCTGCTGATCGGCTCCGACTCGCGGGCCGGCGCCGGCAACCGCAAGTACGGCCGCGACTCGGGCACCCAGCGCTCGGACACGACGATCCTGCTGCACATATCCGCCGACCACAAAAGGGCCGTCGCGGTCTCGCTGCCCCGCGACCTGATGGTCGACATACCGAGCTGCCGCACGCCCAAGGGCACCCGCACCGGCCCCATGTTCGCGATGTTCAACTACGCCTTCGAGCAAGGCGGTTCGGCCTGCACGATCCGTACGGTCGAGAAGCTCACCGGCATCCGCGTCGACCACCACATGGTCGTCGACTTCAGCGGGTTCAAGGACATGGTCGACGCCGTGGACGGCGTCGAGGTCTGCCTGAAGAAGTCGATGAACGACCCCGCGGCGCGCCTGAAGCTGCCCGCGGGCAAGCAGACCCTCAACGGTGAACAGGCGCTCGGCTTCGTGCGGGCCCGCAAGAGCCTCGGCAACGGCAGCGACACCGACCGGATGGACCGCCAGCAGCAGTTCCTCGGTGCCCTGGTGAACAAGGTGCAGAGCAACCAGGTGCTGCTCAACCCGACGAAGCTGTACCCCGTGCTCGACGCGGCCACCTCGTCCCTGACCACGGACCCCGGGCTCGCCAGTCTGCGCGGCCTCTACAACCTCGTACGCGACACACGGGACATTCCGACCGAACGCGTCCAATTCCTGACGGTGCCGCGGCGCAGTTACATCTACAACGCCAACCGCGACCAGCTCGTCCAGCCCGCGGCAGAGCAGCTCTTCACGCAACTGCGCACCGACGCCCCCGTGGCGGTCGCCGAACAGACGCCGAAGGAGAGTGCCGCCCAGAGCTCCTCCGACGGCTCCGGCGAGGACAGCTCGGACACGGACAACATGGCGTACGAGCACGACGGATACGACGACGGGAAGCCCGGCGACCCCTCCGTTTCGTCCGGTTCCTCCCCCACTCCGGCACCCACATTCCGCGGCAACACGGCCGCCCAGGATGCCTGCGGGTAAAGCGATACCCAAGGGGTTCGCGTCACGTCCAAAGAAATAGGACGGATTGCCCAGTTGTAGGGAAGTGGAATTTGTCACCGCCGTCGCTCGGCGCTGAACTGGGCGGATAGTGTGAGCGATCCGGTGCACCCGGCCAACGACGGTCGCGCACTGAATTCCGACTGACCGAGCGCCTTCTTGAGGGGGACAAGGCGCCGCGTGGCCCCGACGGAGGATGCAGACAACCGTGGACGCGCAAGGCCGTGGGCGGGCGGACAACATCGACCCCGCAGACCAGTGGGTACTCAACCCGAACACCGGCGATTACGAACTGCGACTGAACCCTTCCTCTGGGCAGTCGGCCGTACCCGGACCTCGCAGGTCTTCCCAACGCCCCACCGGGCAACGGGGACAGACCGGGCAGAACCGGCAGAACGGCAGGACCCGCGAGGAACAGGACAGCCGCGAGGTACCCGGCCAGCGCAGGCGGCGGGCCCCGCAGCCGGAGCCGGCCAGCAGGCGCCGGTCGAGGCCGAAGAAGAAGTCGCGGGCGAAGAAGGCGCTTCTGTGGACGGGCGGCACGATGGCCTTCGTCATGGTCGCCGCCGCGGGCGGGGTGTATCTGTACCTCCGCCACCTCGACGGCAACATCAACACCACCGATGTCGTGGGCGCCAAGAACGGCTTCAGCAAGGACGAGGCCTTCAACCTCCTCATCATCGGCACGGACAAGCGCACCGGTAAGGGCAACGAGGGCTACGGCGACAAGGGCAGCGTCGGCCACGCCGACACGAACATCCTGCTCCACGTCTCCAAGGACCGTACGAACGCCACCGCGTTGAGCATTCCGCGCGACCTCGTCGTGGACATCCCGAGCTGTCAGGTGCGGCAGAAGGACGGCTCGGTGCGAACGATCGACGGCACGCCGAACCAGCGCTTCAACACCAGCCTCGGCCAGTTCGACCGGGACCCGGGCTGCACGATGGAGACCGTCAAGAAGGTCACGGGCATCACCGTCGACCACTTCATGATGGCCGACTTCAACGCAGTGAAGACGCTGTCGAGCGCGGTGGGCGGAGTCGACGTCTGCGTCGCCAAGCCCGTCGACGACGCGGAGTCGCACCTCAAGCTGCCGAAGGGCCACAGCGTCGTCGAGGGCGAACAGGCCCTCGCCTTCCTGCGCACCCGGCACAGCTTCGGCAACCAGGGCGACCTCGACCGCATCAAGGTGCAGCAGCAGTTCCTCGGATCCCTTGCACGCAAGATGAGTTCGGGCGACACCCTGACCAGCCCCTCCAAGCTGACGAGCCTCGCCGAGGCGGCGACCAAGGCCCTCACGGTCGACAAGGGCATAGGCAGTCTCAGCCACCTCAAGGACATCGCGCTCGAGCTGAAGAAGGTGCCGCCGAAGAACATCTCCTTCATCACGACGCCGGTCATCGACAACCCGGCGGACGGAGTCGTCCACAAGACGGTCATCGTCAACCCGACGCTCGCGCCGCAGGTCTTCTCGATGATCAAGAGCGACGTCTCGCTGACGGAGACGAAGAAGAAGGAGAAGGCCGCCGAGGCCGCCAAGCTCAAGGGCCCGAAGTCCGCGGCCTCCGACGTGCGGGTCGACATCTACAACGGCAGCGACACCGTGGGCGCCGCTCAGCAGACCCTCACCTGGCTCCAGAACACCGAGGGCGTCACGAAGTCGACTCAGCTGGGCAACGCGCCGAAGAAGCTGTCGAAGACGACCCTCGAGTACTCTCCCGGCCAGGCCGACCAGGCACGGCGGCTGGCCGACATCATGGGGCTGCCGGCCTCCGCGCTGAAGCCCGGCAAGAGCGAGAAGAACGATCAGGGCCTGCCGGCCATGATCCTCACGCTCGGTGGTGACTTCAAGGGAGCCGGGACACCCATAGCCGCTCCGTCGAAGGCGCCGGACAACGTTGAGAAATCAACAGCGGACAAGACTGTGTGCGCCAAGTGACCAACCTCGGCCGCCTCTTGACTGTCTAACAGACAGGATCGGGGCGGCCGAGGTGTAGGCCGGGGGCGGGAGGGCGGGGCATGAGGCAGAGCAGTGTGCGTGACAGTCGGCGTACGGCCGGGGGGCCGGACGGCGAACAGGGTCGGGTACCCGGGCAGAGTCAGGGTGACGGCAGCGGGCCGCGCGGCCACCGGCGCGGACGCACGCGCCCGCGGCGCCGCAAACACCGGATACTCCGCTGGTTCTCGATCACCCTTGCCGTACTGATACTCGGCACCGCGGGAGCGGGCTATCTCTGGTACGAGCACCTCAACAGCAACATCAAGACGGACAAGCTCAACATCGGCGAGCACCAGGCGGCGAAGCCGACGCCGAACGCGGCGGGCCAGACCCCGCTGAACATCCTGCTGATCGGCTCGGACGCGCGGGACTCCAAGGCGAATCAGAAGCTCGGCGGCGCCAAGGACACCTTCGGCGGCGTACCCCGCGCGGACGTGCAGATGCTGGTCCACCTCTCCGCGGACCGCAGCAACATGTCGGTGGTGAGCATGCCGCGCGACACCCTCCTCAAGCTGCCGAAGTGCACCGACCCGAAGACGGGCAAGGAGTACCCGGCCACGGTGGGGCGGCAGATGACGAACGACTCGCTCGGCCGCGGCGGCCCCGGCTGCACGGTGGCCACCTGGGAACTCCTGACCGGCATCCACATCGACCACTTCATGATGGTCGACTTCGCGGGCGTGGTCTCCATGGCGGACGCCATCGGCGGCGTACCGGTGTGCGTGGACGCCAACATCTACTCCAAGGACAGCCAGGGTCACGGCTCGGGCCTGAAGCTGGCGAAGGGCACGCACCCGGTCAAGGGCGAGCAGGCCCTGCAGTGGCTGCGTACGCGCTACGGCTTCGAGGACGGCAGCGACATCGCGCGCACCAAGGCGCAGCACATGTACATGAACTCGATGGTGCGCCAGATGCGGGAGAACGCGACCATCACCAACCCCGGCAAGCTGCGCAGCCTCGCCGAGGAGGCCACGAAGGCACTCCGCGTCGACGAGGGCCTCGACACGGTCAAGAAGCTCTACGACCTCAGCAACGAGCTGAAGAAGCCCGCGCCGAAACGCATCACGATGACGACGATGCCGTACGTGTACGAGGGCGCGCGCGTGGCCCCGAAGCCGGGCGACGCGGACAAGCTGTTCCGGCTCGTGCGCGAGGACGTGGCCCTGGACGGCAAGGACAAGAAGAAGGCGCCGCCCAAGGAGTCGGACGATCCGGCGGCGCCCGACGGCGAGATCGCCGTGCAGGTGCAGAACGGCACGCGGACGGCGGAGCTGCCCGCGGCGTCGGGCCGGGCGAGCGCGGTGTCGCAGATCCTGACCGCGAAGGGCTTCACGAAGGCGTCCGCCGATCAGTCGCAGTCACTGAGCGAGGAGAAGACGGTCATCCGCTTCCCCAGCGTCGATCTGGAGGGCGACGCCCAGCGGGTCGCCAAGTCCCTTGGCATTCCGCTGAGTTCGGTGAAGAAGTCGACCGACGTCTCCGGGGTGACGCTCGTCGTGGGCGACGACTGGCGGGAGGGGAACACCTACCCGAAGTCCTCGAAGGACGACGACACCACCCCGGACACGGCGCTGGCGCTGAACGGTTCGGACAAGAAGGCCTGCATGAAGGTGAACAAGAACTTCACCTGGTGACGCACGCGCCGGGGCCGCGCCCCGTCGGACTCCGAGGCCCTCAGGCCTCGCTGAGTACGGCGGGGCGCCGCGACGCGATGACCCTCTTCGCGAGGGAGCGCGGGCTGGTCAGGAAGCCCCAGCCCCACGACATGTGCATCGTGGCGAGCGCGACCGGGATCTGCAGGCGCGCCTTCAGGGGCAGCCCCTTGCCGGCCGGCACCGAACCGGCCGCGATGGCCGCCAGGTAGCCGCCGGGGATCACGAAGCCCCACGGCGTCACGAGCGCGCCCACGACGACACCCGCGGCGATCGCGCACACGGCGGCCGGCGGCGCGAGGTAGCGCAGGTTGATCGAGCCGGCGTGGTAGCGGGCGACGACGTGCCGCCAGCGGCCGTAGTCCTTGTACTGCTTGGCGAGCGCCTTCGCGCTGGGCCGCGGCCGGTACGAGACCTTCAGCTCGGGCGAGAACCAGATGAGGCCGCCGGCCTCCCTGATCCGGAAGTTCAGCTCCCAGTCCTGGGCGCGGATGAACTCCACGTTGTAGCCGCCCTGCCGCTCAAGGGCCTCGCGCCGGAAGACGCCGAGATAGACGGTCTCGGCGGCCTGCGCCTCACCACCCGTGTGGAAGGCGGCATTACCGACGCCGATCTTCGAGGTCATCGCGGCGGCGACGGCCTTCTCCCAGTCGTTCGTGCCCTGGGCGTGCATGATGCCGCCGACGTTCATCGCGCCGGTCGCCTCCAGGAGGCGGACGGCGGTCGCGATGTAGCCCTGCGAGAGCGCGGCGTGCCCGTCGACGCGGACTACGACCGGGTGGCGGGAGGCCTTGATCGCGGCGTTCAGCGCGGCGGGGGTGCGGCCCGTCGGGTTCGGCACGGTGTGGACGCGGGGGTCTTCGGCGACGAGCTGCGCGGCGATCTCGTCCGTACGGTCGGTGGACGGGCCGAGGGCGACCACGACCTCCATCTCGCCGTCGTACTCCTGCGCCAGGATCGCCTCGACGGCCTCGCGCAGGTGCCGCTCCTCATTGAGGACGGGCATGATCACCGATACGGGCGGAAGCTGCTTGTCGGAATTCGCGTTCATCAGGCGTCACGTTACCGCTAATGGGGGACACCGGCGCGCGCCGCCGTGGTCACTGCCGCGGGCAGGAGATCCTATCGGCCTACGGTGCTCGCGATCCCACGCCCACCTTCTCGGAGGTGTCCCCACGTGCCCAGTCCGCCGACCCGCTCCCCCGCACGCCCGCCGCGTCCCCCACGGCAGGAGCGCGGCCGTCCCCCCGTGCCCGCCCCCGTACGGAGGAGGAAGCCTCGGTGGGCCATGCGGGTGGCGACGACGGTCTCGGTCACGGTCCTCGCGGCCGCCGGGATCGGGCACGCGGTCGTCACCGGGCTCGACACCGAGATCAACCGCGTCGACCCCTTCAAGGACATGAAGAACCGGCCCTCCGGCGGTCACGGGATGAACGTGCTGCTCGTCGGCACCGACGGCCGCGACAAGATCACCCCGGCGGAGAAGACGAAGTACCGGCTGGGCGGCGCGCCCTGTCACTGCACGGACACGATCATGATCGTGCACCTCTCCGCCGACCGGGACCGCGCGAGCATCGTCAGCCTGCCCCGGGACTCGTACGCCGAGATCCCCCCACACACCGACCAGACGACGGGCCAGCAGCACCACCAGCACCCGGTGAAGCTCAACGCGGCGTATGCGGAGGGCGGGCCCCATCTGACCGTGCGCACCGTCGAGCACATGACCGGGGTGAAGATCGACCACTATCTCGAGGTCGACTTCACCAGCTTCATGAAGACGGTGGACGTGCTCGGCGGCGTCGAGATCTGCACGGCCAAGCCGCTCAAGGACTCGTACACCGGGCTCGACATGGCAGTCGGCACGCACACGCTCGACGGCGGCCAGGCCCTCCAGTACGTGCGCGCCCGGCACACCGACGGGGCGGGCGACGTGGGCCGGATGCAGCGCCAGCAGCGCTTCCTCGCCGCGCTCATCGCGAAGACCACGTCGTCCGGGGTGCTCCTGAACCCGGTCAAGTTCCGTGATGTGGCTCGCACCCTGCTCAGCTCCGTGCGCGCGGACCGGGGGTTCGGCACGGATCAGATGGTCGAGCTCGGGCAGGCGATGCGGGGGTTCTCACCGTCGTCGTCGGAGTTCACGACCGTGCCGATCGGCAACGTCAGCTTCCCGGTCCCGGGCATCGGCTCGACGGTGAAGTGGGACCCGGCGAAGTCCGGGAAGCTGTTCAAGGCGCTGCGCGAGGACAAGCCGCTCGCCGTGCACCACCAGAAGAAGATGGGGACGGTCGTCGGCGTCGCCCCGCAGCAGATCCGCGTCCAGGTCGAGAACGGCACGATGACACCGGGTCTCGGCAGGAAGGTGGACGCGGGGCTGCGGGGGACGGGGTTCCGCACGAGCGGTACGCCGATGAACGCGGCGCAGCGCACCGCTCAGCACACGGTGGTCCTCTACGACCCGCGCTGGGACCGGTCGGCGAAGGCGCTGGCGACGGCGCTGCCGGGCGCGCAGCTCCAGGCCGTGAACGGACAGGGCGCGGTACTGAAGGTGGTGGCGGGCCCCGACTTCAAGTCCGTACAGGCGGTGCGGGCCGAGGATGCGCACCAGGGAGAGTTCGGAGCGGTCACCGGGGACCAGGTGGTGTGCGGCTGACGCCCCGCCGCCTCCGGACGGAAAGCCCTAGGGTCTTTCGTTTGGATCAGGCCGGATCAGGGAGCGGGGTCTGGTGCCGTGCATCGCAAGGCGGAGGAAGGAGTCGACGCGATGGGGGTCCCCCCTGCTCGAGCGAAGCCGAGAGCTTGGGGGAGTCGGCGACTGACGACAACGCCGCGAGGTGCGGTGCCAGGCCCCGCGAGCCCGGCATGATCCAAACGAGAGGCCCTAGTCCTGAATGCCGTCGGCCGCGCGCTGCTCCCGCAGTTCCTTGATCGCGCGGCGGCGCGCGAGCCGGTGCTGGCGGCGGATCTGGGCCTCCTGGTAGCGCCGCTTGTCGCGCTCGCTCTCCGGGAGCACGGGCGGCACCGAGCGGGGCTTGCCGTCGGCGTCGACCGCGGCGAACACGAGGTACGCGGAGCCGACCTGCTGGGCCGGCGTCGACTCGTTCCAGCGTTCGGCGAGGACCCGGACCCCGACCTCCATGGAGGTGCGGCCCGTCCAGTTGACCTGCGCCTTCACATGGACCAGGTCGCCCACGCGCACCGGCTCCAGGAAGACCATCTCGTCCATGGAGGCGGTGACGGCGGGTCCGCCCGAGTGCCGTCCGGCCACGGCGCCCGCCGCGTCGTCGACCAGTTTCATGATCACGCCACCATGTACCGTTCCGAGCAGGTTGGTGTCGTTATGGGTCATGATGTGCGACAACGTCGTACGGGAAGCTGAGGTCGGCTTACCCGGAATTTCGGATTCCGTGCCGCGGGCCTGGTCTGTCATGACCTCCACCTTATGCCGGGCAGGACACGGGCCACTTTGTGTCAGCTCTGCAACAGCCCTGGTCTGATTCGACACCCACCCTTGTGGGGCACACATCCCAGGACTGCACACTGGGGCCATGAACGATTGGCCAGAGGGTTGGGGCGACAGTCAGGGCGGCGGCGACCGCGGTTACGGTCGCGGCAGTGCCAGCGCGCGCCCCGAGGGCGCCCGCGCAATGCCGCATGTGCAGCGCGGACAGGGCGGCGGCCCCCGCCGCTCCGCGCCGCCCCGGCCCACGGTCCCGGCGCAGCCCTCGTACGGCGAGGGGTACGGGGACCAGTACGACAGCGGCTACAACACCGGCCAGGTCTACGGCGATGGCGGCGGGCGCCGCGGCGGCAGCGGCTACGTACCGAACGACAACGACCCGGCCGACGGGTACGCGCCCCCGCGGCCGCGGCCGAACTGGGGCCGGCGCATCAAGTGGGCCGTCCTCACCCTCGTCGTCGTGTTCGTCGGTGTGAGCATAGGCACGTACTTCTGGGCCGACTCCAAGCTCCACCGTGACGTCGACCTCTCCAAGGTCATAGAGCGGCCCGAGGCCGGCAAGGGCACGAACTACCTCATCGTCGGCACCGACAGCCGGGCCGGGATGTCCGACGCGGAGAAGAAGAAGCTGCACACCGGGTCCGCCGAGGGCAAGCGCACGGACACGATGATGATCCTGCACACCGGCGACAACGGCAGCACGATGATCTCCCTGCCGCGTGACTCGAACGTCACGGTCCCGTCCTTCAAGGGCTCGGACTCCGGCAAGTTCTATCCGAACCAGGGCCGCCAGGTGAAGCTCAACGCCGCCTACGCGGAGGACGGCCCCGAACTGCTCGTGCGGACCGTCGAGTTCAACACCGGGCTGCACATCGACCACTACGCGGAGATCGGCTTCGGCGGCTTCGCGAAGATCGTGGACGCGGTCGGCGGCGTCGAGATGAACCTGAAGGAGGGCTTCAAGGACAAGTGGTCCGGAGCCGACTTCCAGAAGGGCAAGCAGACGCTGAACGGCCAGCAGGCTCTGGCCTTCGTCCGTACGCGCCACGCGTTCGCCGCGAGCGACCTCCAGCGCACCAAGAACCAGCAGGCGTTCCTGTCGGCGCTGGCCCACCAGGTGGCCACCCCGTCGACGGTCATGAACCCGTTCAAGCTCTACCCGACGATGGGAGCGGGACTCGACTCGCTCGTCGTCGACAAGGACATGAGCCTGTGGGACCTGGGCTCGATGTTCTTCGCCATGAAGGGCGTCACGGGCGGCGACGGCAAGTCGATGAACATGCCGGTCTCCGGCTCCGTCAACGGCAACCTCGTCTGGGACAAGACCAAGGTCAAGCAGCTGGTGGGCGAGCTCAAGAACGACGAGACCGTGACGGTCTCCGGCAACTGACGCAAGAGACGGGGCAGTTGGCCGGCCGGATCTCCGACTCAGGCCGGCTGCCCCGGTCCTCCCCGGCCGTTCAGCTGTATCGTGCCGCGCTGCCGGGCGGTGTCGAACATCGAACGGTCGACCGCGGGGCGGGGCGCCGGAGCGGCCGCGATCAGCTTGATCGTCTCGCGCCCGGCGAGCGCCGTCTGCCACTGCCCGAGATCGGGCCGGCTTCCGTAGGGGCCGGCCGCGCGGGCCCAGAGGCTACGCACCGCCGCCTCGCGCCGGTCGTCGAGGACACCGGAGAGCGGCGCCATCGGCCGGCCCGGATGCGCGTACGGGTCCCGCATCAGCACCCGCCCGATCATCAGTGACGCCTTGTACCGGTCGCTGTCGACGGTGGCCGTCCCGGCCGGGGCGAGCGGGTCGTGCCAGTCAGGGGTGTCCGCCTGGTCGAGCACGGCGGGCCGGCCGACGAGCCGGATGCCGTCGCAGTCGAGCAGGAAGACGGCGGGCTCGGGCGTGAGGGTCCACAGCACATTGGCCTGCGACAGGTCACCGACCACGAGCCCCGCCGCGTGCAGCCGCCCGAACAGCCCGGCCAGCGCGACGGCGATCCCGAGCCGGGCATCCGGCTCCGGCTGCGGCACGGCCTGCCAGGCCACCTTGGGCTCACGGAGCAGATAGGACAGCTCGATGAGCTTCGTATCGCCTTTGGGAGTACGCCAGTTGGTGGTCGCCGGCGCCCTGCGCATCAGGAACCCGGTGACCGTCCCCGCGTCGAGGACCCGGCACAGCGGCCACGCGGTCTCCGCGTCGAGGCGGTCCCTGTCGGTGGCGGCAAGAGCCTGACGGTGCGCCACCAGGGCCGCCAGGGACGATCCGTCGACCTTGTGCGGCTCGCGGTAGCTCTTGTAGAGCAGGTCACCGGGGCCGCCGACCGCGTGCACCTCGCCCTGCCCGCCGTCCCCTATCTTGCCGAGCAACTTGAGCCCGCTGTACGGGAGATCGGCGCCGTTGTGGAACGTCACTGCGCCTCCCCGTGCTCCCACAGGACGACGGCGGTGCGATCGTCGTCGTAGGACTTCACCCGGTACTGGAACTGCCAGAGGAAGTCGGCCGGCGCCGGGACCTCGTCGCCGTTCCACGCCTGGGCGAGGAAGTCCCGCATTCCGGCGTCGCCCGCCAGCGGGGACGACAGGCCGTCCGTGCTGAGGACGAGGACGTCGCCGGCGTGAGCGTGGAGCAGGCGCGTCACGGCGCTGCGGGCGCGCGGCAGCGCCGCGGTGCGCGTGTCGATGACGTCACTGTCCTTGTCGCCGTCGGCGTCTCCCGCGACGTCCAGGTGCCAGTAGCCGCGGCGCAGCAGGGCCGTGCCGCCGTCCCCGACCGCCAGGAAGCCGCGGGTGCGTATGCGCGGGTCGAGCGGGACCAACAGGATCCGCAGCGTGGTGGCGAAGGCGTCCGGGCGCTCGCTGTGCTGCAACGCGAGGTCGCCCAGCAGGTTGCCGATCTGGCGCACCACGTCGTCGGCCTTGCGCTGGAACCGCTCGGCGTCGCCGGTGCGGATCGCCTCGTGCAGGGACGTGGAGTGGTCGAGGTAGCGGGCGGCCAGGCGGCAGGCCTCGTTGGACCCGACGTGCGAGCGCGGGGCCGAGCCCACTCCGTCGGCGACCGCGAGCATCAGCAGCTCACCGCCGTGCTCGTCGCCTCCGATGCGGGTCACGCACAGCGCGTCCTGCCGCGGCTCCCCGGCATAGCGGTGGGAGTCCCCGCGTACGGAGGCGGCGCGGACGCTCAGTCCCGGGTACGCGGCACCGTCGAGGACGATGTCCGGCAGCACGGCCGCCGCCAAGTCCCCTGTCACGGCGGGCAGTCCCTGCGGGACCGGCGGATAGCTCGGCGCCTTCGGACCGCTGTGGGCGGGCGCGCCGAGAGCGGGGGCGGGAGACGAGGTGAGGGCCGGACCGTCGGCGCCCTGCACCGGCGCCGGCAACTCATAGTCGTCCCGCACCGACGGAGAACCGTCCCGCACCGTCGGGGCGTCGTCCGACACCACGAAGCCGTGCGGGTCGGTCGGCGTCCAGTGCAGCCGGGCCGCTTCCTCGCTCTCGTTCATCCGCGTACGCCCTTCGCTCACAGCTTGTCGAGGGAGACGGTGGAGAAGCCCGGGACGGTCTCGTCCACGGCCAGGGTGAAACCGCTCCCGCCGTCGGCCGGGATGCTGCTCGCCGACCGGACGATGGAGCGGGTCAGGCTGGACGCGAACTCCCGCAGGGCCTTCGCCGGTGACACGGTCGAGTCCTGCTGCATGAACGCGCGGAAGTTCGCCACCTGCCCGATCGTCGCGGCCTCCGCGTCACCGATCCCGAACGCGATGATCTTCGGGGCGTACTTCGAGCCGAGCAGGTCCTTGTGGTCCTGCTCCCAGCCGTCGTCGGTCGGAATGCCGTCGGACAGGAAGAACGCGACCGGCCGGTACACCTCGTGCCCCTGCGCCTTCAGCGACGCGACGTCCGCCTCGACGCAGCGCAGCAGCTCGCGGAAGGCCGCGCCGTACGACGTCAGTCCGCCCGCGGCGAGCGCCGGGACCTCCTCGATGTCGCTCAGGTCGACCAGGGGCTGCAGCACCTTCGCGTCGTCGGAGAAACCGATCAGGCAGAACCGGGTCTTGTCGGCGACCGTCGGATTGGTGCTGATCTCGTGGTGAAGCTCGGGCAATGCGCTGTTGATCGCCTCGATCGGGTCCCCCGTCATCGAGCCCGACTCGTCGCACAGCAGGTAGAACGGCAGAATCTGCATGGCCTCGTGCCTCCGGAAAGCCTGTCGTCAGTTCGCGTAGGTGTAGAAGTAGATCTCGATGTCGGCATGGCCCCCGGTGGCCGCGCCCTTCCAGAAGTCGCGGGTGGTCGCGTTCCTGAACATGTCCGGACGGGCCTTCGTCAGCAGCGAGTTGACCTGGTGGGCGTACGCGCCGCCGGCGCCCGGGTCGCTGTTGCGGCCGAAGGTGAGGACGAACGCCGCCTGCCGTCCCCGGTACTTCTCCGTCACCGCGCGCAGCCGCTTCTCGATACGGTCCCGGTCCCCCTGAGCGGCGTCGATGGACACCTTGACGGGCGTACGGGTCACCGCGCGCGGACCCTTGTGCTCGGGGCTCTTCGACGGTGTGGGCTTCCCGCTCGCGGACGCCGAGGGCGTCGGTCCGGCCTCCGCGGCCTGGGGGTCGCCCTGGTCGCCCATCGCGACGAGCGCGAGGACCAGCAGCATGTCGGCGAAGAGCCAGCCCGCCAGGTGCAGCGGGTTGAACCTGCGCGCCCTCATCCCGCGGAGCCCGGCCGGCCCGGCACGGCGTCCTCGACGGAGTGCTCCCTGGCCCCACCCGCGTCGCCGGGCTTGCCGAGATCCACACCGCGCGCGGGCCACGGCGGTACGGGCGGCGCCGACGGCGCGCCCTCCGGCGGCCGGGGGACGGGCAGACCGACTCCCCCGGAGCTCTGCACCACCGCCACCAGCTGCGCGAACTTCTCGGCGGTCTCGCGCAGGGCACCGGCCTGCTGGGCCATCGCCCGCACCACGGTCTGGGTCTCTTGCGCGGCGCTCTGCGAGTCCCGCACGGCGTCCTGCGTCTCCTCCGCCACCTTCCGGGACTCCCGTACCGCCTCCTCGGCGGCGGCGAACAGCCGCGCGGACTCCTCCGCGGCGGCGTCGAGGCGCCCCAGAACCTGCGCCGACACATCGGCGGCGACCTCGATGCCGGTGGTGAACGACCGCTGCGAGGCGGCGAGTACGGTCACGGAGTCCTCGACGCGCTCCCCGGCCCTGCCGAGGCTGTCGCGGACCTCACCGTTCACCGCCCGGACCTCGTCGAGCGCCTCGCGCACCATCGCGCCGCTGCCGCTGACGGCTGTCTCGATCCGTCCGGCAGCCTCCTCCAGCGGCCGTACGGAGGTGCCGACCGCGCCCAGCTGGCGCTCCGCCTCCTTGAGCGCCGCACCGACCGTCTCGGCGGCGGCGGCGAGTTCGGCGTTGGTCTTCGCTGCCCGGTTGCCGAGCCGGGTCAGCGTCTTGGCGGCGCCGGTCAGCTCGGCGGCGAACCTGACCGGGGACGACATCCGGTGTTCGTTGAGGACGAGCTGGGCGCGGCTGAGGGCCGGTACCAGACGCGCCATCAGCTGCTCGGCGGCACGGCGCGCGGCTTCCTCGCGACGGTCGACCGCCGCCTTGCGGAAGCTGTGCACGAGCGCCAGGGCGAACAGCACGGCGATCGCGACCGTCGCGCTCATCGCGACCGTGCCGAAGGTGTAGAGCCCGGCGAGGTGTCCCTCGAACCCGGACTGCCACAGCTGGAGGAAGGGCCGCGCCGCGGCCTTCGGGTTGTCGCCCGTCAGTGCCCCGTACGCGCTGGACGCCTGGGTCAGACCGTGCCAGGTGAACAGCAGCGGCAGGAAGACCAGCGCCCCGAGCCCGGCCTCCAGCCAGCCCCACGCCTTGTGTTCGACGGCCGGGTCGACCGCCACGCTCTCGGGCCGCCCGTACGCGGCGAGCAGGTCGAGGTCGGCCCAGGTACCGAGGCCGTCGGTGTCCGCGGCACGCAACGCCTTGGCCAGCGCCTGGAGTTCCTCGGCTCTCGGTGCGAGCCCGCGCTCGTCGGCGAGGTCACCGATCCGCTGGCCGACCACGTGCCGGTCCGTCAGGCCCCCCATGACCATCCCCCAACTCCCTTGTAAGCACCGGGAGTGCGCGTCACGAGCCGGCCCGCAGGTACGGCGGCCCCCCGGCCCCACGCGGCCCGCGCCCCTCGGGACGCGACCGCAGGCGCACAGCGTACGACACACGTCACAGACCGCGTACGGTCCTTGCCGCATTGGGAGTTGGCGAGATCGGCCGGACGCGGAACAGCCCCCGGCACGGCGCCGGGGGCTGCTTCGAAGGTCTGGACTACGGCAGGTTGCGCGCCATCACGATCCGCTGGACCTGGTTCGTACCCTCGTAGATCTGCGTGATCTTCGCGTCGCGCATCATGCGCTCGACCGGGTAGTCGCGGGTGTAGCCGTAGCCGCCGAGGAGCTGGACGGCGTCCGTGGTGACCTCCATGGCGACGTCCGAGGCGAAGCACTTGGCCGCGGCGCCCTGGAAGGTGAGGTCCGCGTCGCCTCGCTCCGACTTCGCCGCGGCCTGGTAGGTCAGGGCGCGGGCGGCCTCGATCTTCATGGCCATGTCGGCGAGCATGAACTGGATGCCCTGGAAGTCGGCGATCGGCTTGCCGAACTGCTTGCGCTCCTTGACGTAGCCCTTGGCGTAGTCGAGGGCGCCCTGGGCGATGCCGAGGGCCTGCGCCGCGATGGTGACGCGGGTGTGGTCCAGGGTCTTCATCGCCGTGGCGAAGCCGGTTCCCTCTTCCCCGATCATGCGGTCCGCGGGGATGCGCACGTTGTCGAGGTAGACCTCGCGCGTCGGGGAGCCCTTGATGCCGAGCTTCCTCTCCGGGGCGCCGAAGGAGACGCCCTCGTCCGACTTCTCGACGACGAAGGCGGAGATGCCCTTCGAGCGCTTGGTCGGGTCGGTGACGGCCATGACCGTGTAGTACTCGGAGACGCCTGCGTTGGTGATCCAGCGCTTCACGCCGTTGAGGACCCAGGAGTCGCCGTCGCGGACCGCGCGCGTCTTCATGCCCGCCGCGTCCGAACCCGCGTCCGGCTCGGAGAGGCAGTACGAGAACATGCCCTCACCCTTGGCGAGCAGCGTCATGTATTTCTTCTTCAGCTCCTCGGAGCCGGAGAGGATGACGGGCAGCGAGCCCAGCTTGTTCACGGCCGGGATGAGGGAGGAGCTGGCGCAGACCCGGGCCACTTCCTCGATCACGATGACGGTCGCGAGGGCGTCGGCCCCGGCGCCGCCGTAGGACTCCGGTACGTGCACCGCCTGGAGGTCATTGGCGACGAGTGCGTCGAGGGCCTCCTGCGGGAAACGCGCCTCCTCGTCCACCGCCGCGGCGAACGGCGCGATCTTGGCCTCGCACAGAGCCCGCACGGACTCGCGGAGCATGTCGTGCTCTTCGGCCGGACGGTACAGGTCGAATTCGGGCGAACCTGCCAAGGTGACTCACGCTCCAAGGACGCTAATTACCGTTAAGTAACCCAAATTTTATGCCTCTGCCCACCTGAGGGATACGTGACCTACACGACAGGGGAAACGTGCCCTGTGAGGGGCCGTGCCACGCCCGACTATGCTCGGGGCCGCACTGCAGCCGTACACCTCTGGAGCTCTCTCATGGCCTTGAAGATCACCGTGATCGGCACCGGCTACCTCGGCGCCACGCACGCCGCCGCCATGGCCGAACTCGGCTTCGAGGTGCTCGGGCTCGATGTCGTGCCCGAGAAGATCGAGATGCTCACGCGGGGCGAGGTCCCCATGTACGAGCCCGGTCTCGAGGAGCTGCTGCGCAAGCACGTCGCCGGGATCGAGGGGTCGACCGGGCGGCTGCGCTTCACCATGGACTGGGCCGAGGTCGCCGAGTTCGGTGACGTCCACTTCGTGTGCGTGAACACCCCGCAGAAGCACGGCGAGTACGCCTGCGACATGAGCTACGTCGACGCCGCGGTGGAGTCGCTGGCCAAGCACCTGGGCAAGCCGGCGCTCGTCGTCGGCAAGTCGACCGTGCCCGTCGGCAGCGCCGAGCGGCTCGCGGCCCGCATCCTGGAGCTGGCGCCCGCCGGCGGCGAGGTCGAGCTGGCCTGGAACCCGGAGTTCCTGCGCGAGGGCTTCGCCGTGCAGGACACGCTGCACCCGGACCGGATCGTGGTCGGCGTGCGCAGTGACCGCGCCGAGAAGACCCTGCGCGAGGTGTACGCGACGCCGGTCGGGCAGGGCTCGCCGTTCGTGGTGACGGACTTCCCGACGGCCGAGCTGGTCAAGACGGCCGCCAACTCGTTCCTCGCGACGAAGATCTCCTTCATCAACGCGATGGCCGAGGTGTGCGAGGCCGCGGGCGGTGACGTCGCGAAGCTCGCCGAGGCGATCGGCTACGACGAGCGGATCGGGCCCAAGTTCCTGCGGGCCGGGATCGGCTTCGGCGGCGGCTGTCTGCCCAAGGACATCCGCGCGTTCATGGCGCGCGCCGGTGAGCTGGGCGCCGACCAGGCGCTGACGTTCCTGCGCGAGATCGACTCCATCAACATGCGGCGCCGCGGCCAGATGGTCGAGATGACCCGCGAGGCGCTCGGCGGCGGCTCGTTCCTGGGCAAGCGGGTCGCGGTGCTCGGCGCCACGTTCAAGCCGGACTCCGACGACGTACGGGACTCCCCCGCGCTGAACGTGGCCGGGCAGATCCACCTCCAGGGCGGCCAGGTCACGGTCTACGACCCGAAGGGCATGGACAACGCGCGGCGCCTGTTCCCCACGCTCGGCTACGCGGAGTCCGCCGAGGCGGCCGTGCGTGGCGCGGACGTGGTCCTGCACCTGACGGAGTGGCGCGAGTTCCGCGAGCTGGACCCGGCGGCGCTCGGCGAGCTGGCCGGCACGCGGCTGATCCTCGACGGGCGCAACGCGCTGGACCCGGTGCTGTGGCGCAAGGCCGGCTGGACGTACCGGGCGATGGGCCGCCCGGCTGCCTGAGCCGCTATTTCGCGCGGTAGCGGCGCATCTTGGCGCGCGCTCCGCACACCGCCATCGAGCACCAGCGACCGCGGCCCGCCGGGCTGCGGTCGTAGTACACCCAGTGGCAGTCGGGGGCCTCGCAGGCCTTCAGACGGGGCCAGGTGCCGTCCGCGTGCGCCTGGGCGATCGCCGCCGCGACGCGCGAGACGAGAGCGTGCGGGTCCGCCGGCGCGAGAGAGGCCGAGCCGTCCGTCGCGTCGACGGTGACCAGGAGCGGGGCCTCGGCGAGCAGCCGGTGCAGGGGTGTCACCGAGCGGTGGGGGGCGTGTCCGCCGTGTGCGAGGCAGGCGACGCGCAGTGATTCGCGCAGTTCGCGCGCCGGTTCCGCCTCCTCCTGAGTGAGGCCGAGCGCCTCGCGCCCCTTCTCCGTGTCGAGTGCGTCGGCGCCCGTCTCGATGTCGAGGGTGTTCACCAGGTCCTGGATCAGGGCCAGTCCCCCGGGTGCGGGCACGCGGTCATTCATGGTTGCGACGTTACCTCTCTTGCGGGAGCATGCAGTAACGCGGTTACCTAATGAAGCCCTTTGCAGGTAACCCTCACGCCGAGGAGATGTCATGGCTCTCGCCACGCTGGGTGTCGTCGTCCTGGACTGTCCCGAACCGCGCGCGCTCGCCGATTTCTACGCGGAGGTGCTCGGCGGCGAAGTGACGAGCGACGACGGCACCTGGGTCGACCTGGAGGTGCCGGGCGGCCGGCCGCTCGCGTTCCAGGCGGCACCCGACTTCGTACCGCCGGCCTGGCCCGCGCCCGACCGGCCGCAGCAGTTCCACCTGGACCTCACGGTCGAGGACCTCGACACGGCGGAGAAGGGCGTACTGGCCCTGGGCGCGAGGGTCCTCGACGCGGAGGACCGCTCGCGCACCTGGCGGGTCTACGCGGACCCGGCAGGGCACCCGTTCTGCCTGTGCGCCTGCTGAGTCCGCTCTCCTGCCCGCCCGTCAGGTGTCGAGGCGTTCGATCCTCGCCGTCGACGGCGGGCGGCGCAGCGCGGCTGCCCGCGCCGCGAACTCCGTCTCGCGCAGCACACGCTGGACGTTGCCCCACGTGAGCTGTGCAAGATCGGACTCCGGCCAGCCCCGCCCGACCAGTTCCGCGATGAGGTGCGGATAGCGCGAGACGTCGGCGAGGCCGTCCGGGTGCACGGCTCCGGTGTCGTAGGAGCCGCAGAGGCCGACGGACTCCGGGCCCGCCACCCGTCTCACATGGTCGAGATGGTCGGCCACGTCGCCGAGTTCGGGGCCGGTGCGCTCCGCGGAGCACGGCACGAGGCACACGCCCCCGGCGGCGCCGAGGTCGGCGAGCAGGTCGTCGGGGACGTTGTCGGGGTGGCTGTTGAGGGCGTGGGCCCCGGAGTGGGTGAGGATCACCGGGGCCTTGGTGACGGCGAGGACCCGGCGGGCCGTGCGCACGGAGGCGCCGGTGAGGTCGGCGAGGACGCCGAGCCGGTTCATCTCGCGCACCACCTCCTCGCCGAACCGGGTCAGCCCCGCCTCGGTGGCCCAGGAGGCGCCGCTGAGGGTGAGTACGCGCAGGCCGAGCGTGTGCAGAGCGCGCAGCGTGGCGAGGGAGTCGCCGATGGCGGCCGCGGGTGCGGGGCCCATGAGGACGGCGATACGGCCGTATACGCGGGCGTCGCACGCCTCGGAGGCGGAGCGGGCCAGGCGCAGGCCCTCGGGGTACTCGGCCACGACGTGCTTGGCGAGGTCGAGCTGTTCGAGGACAGCGGTGACGGGGTGTTCGGCGTGCGCCGTGCCGGGCAGCAGGCGCAGCGTCCACAGAAGGGCGCCGACGCCTCCGTCACGCAGCCGCGGGAGGTCGGTGTCGACCGAGCTCTCGCCCAGTTCGAGGTCGTACCAGGGCAGTGTGCGCAGCGTTGCGGGCAGACCGCAGTAGCCGTCGGCGACGGGGTGGGTCGTGAGGAGGGCGCGGGCGCGGGTGAGCGCGTCGTCCGCGGTGGGCGCGGGAGCCTCCTCGGTCGGTGAGGAGAGCTCGGCGAGCTCGCCCATCTCGGCGGTGGCGGTCAGTTCGTCCTGCAGGTCTGCCATGGCAAAGCTCCGGGCATCGACGGTGTCGGCAGTAGCGTTCACCGTCACACGCATGGCCCGCAGCCACCCGGTGGGCGGCGCGTTCGGGCGACACCGGGCCGCCCAAACCTCCGGAGCAGCACTACTCCGGAGGTTTCTGCAGGTCGCCCAGCTGTCGAGCCCGATCGCCCAGCCGTCTAGCCCGGTCGCTCAGCCGTCGAACCCGATCGCTCAGCCGTCGAGCTGGTCGAGCGTCGCGTTCGAGGGGCCGCGCCGCGCCTGCTCGTCCCGGGCCACGTCCTCCGCCGCGCCGAGGACCCGTACCGCGTTCTGCCAAGTCAGCTTGGCGAGGTCGGTGTCCGACCAGCCGCGGTCGACGAGCTCCGCGATCAGGTTCGGGTAGCCCGAGACGTCGCCGAGGCCGTCCGGCAGGAACGCCGTGCCGTCGTAGTCGCCGCCGATGCCGATGTGGTCGACGCCGGCGACCTCGCGCATGTGGTCGAGGTGGTCGGCGACCGTGGAGACGGTGGCGACCGGGCGCGGGTGCGCCTCCTCGAAGGCGCGGTGGAGCTTCATGGCGTCCGCCGACGTGTCCAGGTGGTGGAAGCCGTGCGCGCGCAGGTTGTCGTCCGCGGCGGCCGTCCAGTCGACGGCGGCCTGGAGGACGAACTTCGGCACGAACGTGGCCATCGCGACGCCGCCGTTCGCGGGCAGCCGCTCCAGGACGTCGTCCGGGATGTTGCGCGGGTGGTCGCACACGGCGCGCGAGGACGAGTGGGAGAAGATCACCGGCGCGACCGACGTGTCGAGCGCGGCCCGCATCGTGGTCGCCGCCACGTGCGAGAGGTCGACGAGCATGCCGGCCCGGTTCATCTCCCGTACGACCTCGTGGCCGAAGGGCGAGAGTCCGCCGACGCCCGGCTCGTCCGTCGCCGAGTCCGCCCACGCGATGTTGTCGTTGTGCGTGAGCGTCATGTAGCGCACGCCCAGGGTGTGCAGCGCGCGCAGCGTGGCCAGCGAGTTGTCGATGGAGTGGCCGCCCTCGGCGCCCATGAGGGACGCGATCCGGCCCTCGGTGCGGGCGGCCTCCATGTCGGCGGCCGTCAGCGCGCGGCGCAGGTCGGCCGGGTAGCGCTCGATCAGCTGCTGGACGCAGTCGATCTGCTCCAGGGTGGCGCTGACGGCCACGTCGCCGGCCATGTCGGAGCGCACGTACACGGACCAGAACTGCGCGCCGACCCCGCCGGCCCGCAGCCGGGCCAGGTCGGTGTGCAGATGCGCGCTCTGGTCGACGGCGATGTCACGCGCGTCGATGTCGTACGCGACCTGCTCGCGCAGTGCCCACGGCAGGTCGTTGTGGCCGTCGACGACGGGGAAGTCGGCGAGTATCGCGCGGGCCCGCTCCAGGGAGGTGGTCATCGCGGTCACTTCCCGAAGCCGAAGCCGGACGCGCCGTCGACCTTGGCGCGCAGCCGCTTGCCCTTCTCCGTGGCCTGGTCGTTGAGCTCCTGCTGGAACTCCCGCATGCGGCCGAGGAGTTCCTCGTCGTGGGTGGCGAGGATGCGGGCCGCGAGCAGGCCCGCGTTGCGCGCGCCGCCGACGGAGACGGTGGCGACGGGGACGCCCGCGGGCATCTGCACGATGGACAGCAGGCTGTCCATGCCGTCGAGGTACTTCAGCGGGACCGGGACGCCGATGACGGGCAGCGGGGTCACGGAGGCGAGCATGCCCGGCAGGTGGGCGGCTCCCCCGGCGCCCGCGATGATCGCCTTGAGGCCGCGGCCGTCGGCGTGCTCGCCGTACGCGATCATTTCGCGCGGCATGCGGTGCGCGGAGACGACATCCACCTCGTAGGGGATCTCGAACTCGTCGAGAGCCTGGGCGGCGGCCTCCATGACGGGCCAGTCGGAGTCGGAACCCATGACAATGCCAACGACAGGGGACGTGCTCATTCGGTGATCGTTCCTCTGAGGTAGCCGGCTGCGTGACGGGCGCGCTCCAGCACGTCGTCCAGGTCGTCGCCGTAGGTGTTGACGTGGCCGACCTTGCGTCCGGGCTTCACGTCCTTGCCGTACATGTGGATCTTGAGCTTCGGGTCGCGGGCCATGCAGTGCAGGTACGCGGAGTACATGTCCGGGTAGTCGCCGCCGAGGACGTTGCACATGACCGTCCAGGGGGCGCGCGGACGCGGGTCGCCGAGGGGGAGGTCGAGGACGGCACGGACGTGGTTCGCGAACTGCGAGGTCACGGCCCCGTCCTGGGTCCAGTGGCCGGAGTTGTGCGGGCGCATCGCCAGTTCGTTGACGAGGATGCGGCCGTCGGGGGTCTCGAAGAGCTCGACCGCGAGGTGCCCGACGACACCGAGCTCCTTCGCGATGCGCAGGGCCAGTTCCTCGGCGCGCAGGGCGAGGCCCTCGTCGAGGCCGGGGGCGGGCGCGATCACCGTGTCGCACACGCCGTCGACCTGCTGGGACTCGACGACGGGGTAGGCCACTGCCTGGCCGTGCGGGGAGCGGACGACATTGGCCGCGAGCTCCCGTACGAAGTCGACCTTCTCCTCCGCGAGGACGGGGACGCCGGCCTTGAAGGGCTCGGCCGCGTCCTCCAGGGACCGTACGAACCACACCCCCTTCCCGTCGTAGCCGCCGCGCACCGTCTTGAGGATCACGGGGAAACCGTCACTGCCGTCGGAAGCGCCCTCCGCCGCGAAGGCCGCCACGTCGGCGGGGTCCTTCACGAGGCGGTGGCGCGGGCAGGGAGCACCGATCTGCGTGAGTTTCGCGCGCATCACACCCTTGTCCTGGGCGTGCACGAGAGCCTCGCGGCCGGGGCGCACGGGGATGCCGTCCGCCTCCAGGGCCCGCAGGTGCTCCGTGGGCACGTGCTCGTGATCGAAGGTGATCACGTCACAGCCCCGCGCGAAGTCACGCAGCGTGTCCAGGTCGCGATAGTCGCCTATGACGACATCGCTGACCACTTGCGCCGCGGAATCCTGAGGAGTGTCACTGAGGAGCTTGAACTTGATGCCGAGCGGGATGCCCGCCTCGTGTGTCATACGAGCGAGCTGCCCCCCGCCGACCATGCCGACTACCGGGAACGTCACACCCCCAGGGTATCGGCCGCCCCGCGGTGCCAGGATTACCGGCGTGCCCAGGCGCCCGACCAGCCGCCTGGTTAGCATGACGGGGTCGATATATCGGAATCTACGGGGGCTGGGGCGAGCACGATGAACGGACCTGCCACATGGCGTGCGCGGCTCGACCGGCTCGGCCGCGAGGTCGCCAAGTTCGGTGCCGTGGGCGCGCTCGGAACGCTGGTGAACTTCGGCGTCTCCAACTTTCTGTGGCACACCACGAGCCTTCAGGCCGTGCGGGCCAACATCATCGCCACGGTCATCGCCATCGCCTTCAACTACGTGGGGTTCCGCTACTTCACCTACCGTGACCGCGACAAGAGCGGCCGGACGCGGGAGCTCTCGCTCTTCCTGGCGTTCAGCGCGGTCGGCCTGGTGATCGAGAACGGCGTCCTGTACGTGGCGATCTACGGCTTCGGCTGGGAGAGCTCGCTCCAGCGCAACATCTTCAAGGTCGTCGGCATCGGCATCGCGACGCTGTTCCGCTTCTGGTCGTACCGCACGTGGGTCTTCAAGACCCTGCCCGGCCACGAGACCGTCACCCGCGCCGAATCGTTCCTGGAGACCCGGGACGGGCCGGACGGGCGTGAGGACCGCCGCTCCGAAGTGCAGCGCACCCACCGCTGACCGGGCCGGGCCCGCTCACCAGCCAGCCAACCAGCTAGCGGACCGTCTCGGGCCCGTCACCGGGCGCCGACTTCTTCAGCGGCGTACGCGACAGGAACAGGCCGAACACCGGCGGGTTCGTCTGGAGCATCTCCAGGCGGCCGCCGTCCGCCTCGGCCAGGTCGCGGGCGACCGCGAGGCCGATACCCGTCGAGTTGCGGCCGCTGATGGTCCGCTCGAAGATCCGCGCACCCAGATCCGCCGGCACCCCCGGCCCCTCGTCCGTGACCTCGACGACGGCCTGGTTGCCCGTGACGCGGGTGCGCAGCGCGACGGTGCCGCCGCCGTGCATGAGCGAGTTCTCGATCAGTGCGGCAAGGACCTGGGCGACGGCGCCCGGCGTGCCCACGGCCTTCAGATGCCGCTTGCCCGAGGAGACGATGGCGCGGCCCGCGCTGCGGTAGGCGGGGCGCCACTCCTCCAGCTGCTGCTTGATGACCTCGTCCAGGTCGAAGGAGACCGCGGACCCGGTGCGCGGGTCGCGCGAGTTGGTCAGCAGCCGCTCCACGACGTCCGTGAGACGCTCGACCTGCGCGAGCGCGATCGTCGCCTCCTCCTTCACCGTGTCCAGGTCGTCGGTGACGGTGATCTCCTCCAGGCGCATGGAGAGCGCCGTCAGCGGCGTACGGAGCTGGTGCGAGGCGTCGGCCGCCAGGCGCCGCTCGGCGGTCAGCATGCGGGCGATCCGCTCGGCGCTGGAGTCGAGGACGTCGGCGACCCGGTCCAGCTCGGCCACCCCGTAGCGGCGGTGGCGGGGGCGGGGGTCGCCCGAGCCGAGGCGCTCCGCGGTGGAGGCGAGGTCGGTGAGCGGGGACGTGAGCCGGTTGGCCTGGCGTACGGCGAGCAGGACCGCCGCGATGACGGCGAGCAGCGCCACCCCGGCGATGATCAGCAGGGTGCGGCCGACCTCGCGGGTGACGGAGGAGCGCGGCTCCTCGACGGTGACCGTCTCGCCCTTCTCGCCCTTGGCGGTGGCCTGGATGACTTCCCCTGCGGGGCGCTCACCGATCTCGATGGGGGCGCCCCCCGGCAGCTCGATCCTGGCGTACCGGTCGGGGCCGACCTGGTTCCTCAGGATCGCGCCGGTGACCTGTTCGTCACCGAGGAGCCGGCTGTCGACGATGCTGACGAGCCGGACCGCCTCGGAGTCCACCCGCTCCTGGGCGCTGTTGGTGATCGTGCGGGTCTCGACGATGACGAGCGAGACCCCGAAGACAGCGATCACGACGAGCACGACGGCGAGCGTGGAGTTGATCAGACGGCGGCGCATAGCTGTACCTGTACCAGTACCTCTACGTCAGCTCTTCTCGAAACGGAAACCGACGCCGCGCACCGTGGCGATGTAGCGGGGATTGGCGGCGTCGTCGCCGAGCTTCTTGCGCAGCCAGGAGATGTGCATGTCGAGGGTCTTCGTCGAGGACCACCAGGTGGTGTCCCAGACCTCGCGCATCAGCTGGTCGCGGGTGACGACGCGGCCGGCGTCGCGCACCAGGACCCGCAGCAGGTCGAACTCCTTGGCGGTGAGCTGGAGTTCCTCGTCGCCCATCCACGCGCGGTGCGACTCGACGTCGATGCGGACGCCGTGCGTGGCGGGCGGCTGCTGGGGCTCGGCGGCGCCGCGCCGCAGCAGGGCCCGTACGCGGGCGAGCAGTTCGGCGAGGCGGAACGGCTTGGTGACGTAGTCGTCGGCGCCGGCGTCCAGGCCGACGACGGTGTCCACCTCGTCGGCGCGGGCGGTCAGGATGAGGACGGGCACCGTGTGCCCCTCGGCGCGCATCCGCCGGGCGACCTCCAGGCCGTCCATGCCGGGCAGCCCCAGGTCGAGTACGACGAGGTCGATGCTGCCCTGAAGTCCGGCGTCGAGCGCGGTCGGGCCGTCCTCACGCACTTCGACCTCGTAGCCCTCCCTGCGCAGGGCACGGGCCAGTGGCTCCGAGATGGACGCGTCGTCCTCGGCGAGCAGTACACGGGTCATGCAGTGATGGTAGTCCGCGCCGGACCGCGGCCGGGGGGCGATCCACCAGGGCCGCGACCTGGCCGGGCGGGCCTGCGGCTGTGGGATGAGATCGTGGGGGATGCCTTCGAATCCGCGTGAACGGTTCCGTCAAGGCCTGTGATCCATGTCTCAAGTCCTTCCATATGCCGCACTGTCGTGTCGTATGGTGACTGAACGCCTGATGCACTAAAGAAGGACCTTTGGAGCGCACCGCGCAACGAAGGTCTCTTTCATGTGCGAGCTGGTTATCACCAGCATGAAGGAATGACCTGTGGGCCGGACCCTGACGCTATGACGCGTACGGGGTGTGGATCCCGGGACAGCCGTACCTGGCCTCCGTAAGCGTCTTCGCACGCGGAGGAGATCCCCTGTGGGCGTGGGGAGGAGGACGGCAGGTCCCGGTGCCGGCCACCCCCCTCACTGGCCGCGCGGTCACCCACGACCCGCGACCCGTACCAGCAAGGAACTTCCATGGCGACCAGCCTGACGAAGGAATCCACCGGAGCACCCTCCGGCGGCAAGACCTTCTTCGGCCACCCTCGCGGTCTGGCCACTCTGTTCATGACCGAGATGTGGGAGCGTTTCTCCTACTACGGCATGCGCGCCCTGCTTCCGCTGTACCTGGTAGCCCCCGAGGGGCTCGGCCTCGACGCGGGCACCGCGATCGCCATCTACTCCGTCTACGTCTCGACGGTGTACCTGCTCGCCATGCCCGGCGGCTGGTTCGGCGACCGCGTGTGGGGTCCGCGCAAGACGACCGCGATCGCCGGTGCGGTGATCATGCTTGGTCACCTGCTGCTGGCCGTCCCGTCGAACGGCGTCTTCTACGTCGGCCTGCTCTTCGTGGCCGTCGGTTCGGGTCTGCTGAAGTCCAACATCTCGACGATGGTCGGCCACCTCTACAACGGCGCCGACGACCCGCGCCGTGACGGCGGCTTCACCGTCTTCTATATGGGCATCAACCTCGGTGCGTTCGCCGCGCCGCTGGTCATCGGCACCGTCGGCCAGAACGTGAACTGGCACATCGGCTTCGCGCTCGCCGCGGTCGGCATGGCGATCGGCCTCGGCCAGTTCCTGCTGGGCACCCGCCACCTGTCGGAGAAGTCGTCGGTCGTTCCGAAGCCGCTGGACGCCGCCGAGCGCGCCGCCACGCTGAAGAAGTCGATGATCTGGCTGCTCATCGCGGTCGTCTTCTACGGCATCGTCGTGGGCACCGGCACCTACACCCTGAACTGGGTGATGGTCCCGCTCATGCTGGTCGGTCTGATCGTCCCGATCATCGTCCTCGGCCGCATCAAGCGCGACAAGGAGCTGACGACCACCGAGCAGTCGAAGGTCTCCGGCTACATCTGGTTCTTCGTCGCCGCCGCCGTCTTCTGGATGATCTACGACCAGGGTGGCTCGACCCTGTCGATCTTCGCCGACAGCCACGCCAACACGAGCGTCCTCGGCTGGGACTTCCCGGTCTCCTGGTTCCAGTCCGTGAACCCGGTGATCATCATGGCGCTGGCCCCGGTCGCCGCCATGATCTGGCTGGCGCTGGCCCGCAAGGGCAAGGAGCCGAGCACGGTCACCAAGTTCTCGCTGGGTCTGGCCCTCATCGGTATCTCCTTCTTCGTCTTCCTGCTGCCGCTGACGGCCGCGGGCGACGGCAAGGTCAGCCCCTGGTGGCTCGTCCTGATCTACTTCGTCCAGACGGTCGGCGAGCTGACGCTCTCCCCGGTCGGCCTCTCGGTGACCACCAAGATGGCCCCGGCGAAGTACGGCTCCCAGATGATGGGTGTCTGGTTCCTCGCGGTGACGGCGGGCGACGCGGTGACGGGTCTGCTCTCCACCTACGGCGCCGACCTCAACGGCTCGGGCGTCGTGGCCCTGGAGGCCGCACTCGCGGTGATCGCGGGTGGCGCGGTGTTCATGTACCGCAAGAAGGTCAAGGAACTGATGGGCGACGTGCACTGACGCACTCCGCTCGGCCTGTATGTGTCTGAAGGGCCGCCGCACCGGGTTCGGTGCGGCGGCCCTTCGGCGTTCTTTGCGAGGGTGGCGGCTTCAGCCGGCGCCGAGCGCGCCGGTGCGGACGGCCGTGACGAAGGCCGTCCAGGCGGGCGCGGCGAAGGCGACGGCGGGGCCGTGCGGGTTCCGGGCCGCTGGCAGACGCGCCAGCTGGTCTCGAATGTGCCGCTGAGCGGGGAGGATGCGGGGCTTGTGCGGGGCGCATCTCCGACGGGCGGGATTCCGGCCGCCGGTGGCCCGACCGTTCGGGCCGTCGGCCGTCTTCCTGACACGGCCCCTGCGGGGAACACCCTCCCACCTTCCCCGAAGCCGCAGCCGGAGCTCGCGGCCGACGGTTTCGCGGGCGCGCGTCGCGTCGTCGACGGGCTGGCACACCTGGACGCCCGACTGGGGCGCGTACCGCGCGCCATACTGCCGGAACTGACCGAACTCGTGCGGCGCAATCTGCCGACGGATGACGTACGGGTACACCACCCTTGGCGGGCTGGTGCGCTATTTGTGGCGAGAGGTCCCCGCCGTCGTGCCCGCCATCACCCCCTCACCCACGACACCCGCACAGCGCCCACGGGTCGCCACCATGCGCGAGTGCGAGGGCCGGGCCCATGTGCAGCCGCTGCTCTTCCGGCCGGTCGGAGAGGAGGAGTACTGCGGTGACTGCCGCCGGGCACGAGCTGGGGCTTCAGACCCCGAGCCGGCCTGGGCAGTCACGGCACAGCGAGGAGCGGCTGCCGCGCGGGAGGCAATGCGGGGCCGCTGCTGTCCGGCGGGGCTTAGGCCCTTCTCCCTATGCGAGTTCACGCAGCGCCAGGCCGCCGGGAGCGAGGCCCTGTACGGACGTGTGGGTTGTCACGGCGAGCATCGGGCGGTGCGGACGCAGGGGGACGGGGACGGGTAGGACGGAAAGCGGAGGTGGCGGCAGCCTCGCCGGACTCGACGGGCTGAGGCCGGGGGCCGGGGCAGGGGATGGCGGCAAGGGGAAGGGTGAATTGCGAGGACCGTCCCAGACCGATTGTGAGGGGAGCCAGGCCGGACGGGAGTGGGGCGGGACGCTCCTCGCATTAGCTCACTGCGCAGCCAAGGCCCTGCGGATGTCGGTCAGTATCCGGAGGGTCTCGGTCTGGACCTGCCGGGCTGTGAAGCGCAGGACGGTACGAATCTCTGGGCAGAGCTGGAGCTGATTGAAGCGGGCGAGGTCGCGGCGGTGGGCCTCGCGGGTGCCGTGGTACGCGTACCCCTCGATCTCGACGGCGACGCGCTCGCGGGGAAAGAGGAAGTCCGGCCGCACCGACCGCCCCTCCGGCGTCACGAGCTCGGCCTGCAACTGCGGATGCAGGCCCGCTTCGGCCATCCGCAGGCGCGCCAGCGTCTCCGCCGGCGATCCCGAACGGGCGTCGGCGAGGTGCAGGCGACGGCGTGCCCGTACGCCACCGCGCAGGTCGGTGTGGCCCGTCGCCCGGATGACTCGGTCGAGCGTAGTCAGCGGCGGGCGCCGGGTGGACCGTCCGTCGCGCGGTACGCGGCGCCAGGTGAGGGCGGAGTCGAGCGCCATAATCGCGTCGTCCTGGGGCGCTGTGCGCAGCAGGTCGGCCAGGGTCCGATCCACGGTGGTGCAGCGCAACAGGTCGAGGGTGGTGATCTCGCGGTCGTCGAGTGGATGGTTGTGAATGTCCGGGCCCTGTCGTCTCGTACGTCGTTCAGGATCAGTGAACTCGGCTGCCACGCACGGTACTTCGATGCCCCACAGCCAGGCGGCGGCGGAGTGGCTCGCGACGAGGCGTGGGGTGAGCCACTGGGTGGCGAGCAGCCGCTCCCGCAACCCGACCGAGAGCCCGGGCTCCAGCCACGCCCCCTCGACAACCCGCTGCCATCCCTCCGACCTCAACCGCCGATACAGCCCGGACCGCGACCACCCCGCGCCCCGAGCCCACGGCAACAACAGCAACCCGTCCATTGTGATCTCCCGCAGATCGCGTCGCACGACCTCAGTTTCCCGCAGCCCTTCTTCTGCTGCTGAGGGCTGTGGACAACCCACTCGGGCGGCGATCTGCGGGTGACCGATGCGAGCGTCCTCCGCGTCTTTCCATCCCGGGGGCTCAATCGGAAAACCCCGTACGAACCTCGACCCACGAAAGCCGGCCCCCACCGGGCCGCAGACGAGCCGCAAAGGGAGGGAGGCATCAGCAACCACCCCCGGAGACCAGCCACGCTCTCCGCCCCTACCCCAACCACTCAGGCCGAGAGGGCTCTGTCACGGTCACGCACCGCAGCGCGGAGAGCAGGCCCGTCGGGTCGGCCGTGCTCCAATTCCTGGAACTCGCCGAGCAACCGTCTGCCGTAAGGGGACTTCTCCACTCATGCGCGGGAGCCTAACCCGGCACACCCTGGCGGCTCCTGGGTCCTACGTGGGCCCGGGGCCATCGAACTCGCCCCGGGCCCAGGCCCCTCAACGCCTCAACTCACCCAAACTCAACTCACCCAAACTCAGCTCACCCCGCCCGACGACGCCGCGGCAAGAACGTGAAGACCGCCCCGCCCAGCAGGATCACCGTGCCCGCGACCAGGCCGAGGGCGCGCAGGATGCCGTCGTTCGAGGAGCCTGTCTCCGCGAGGCCGCCGGAGGTGTCCGCGCCGCCCGCCGAGCCGCCGGCCGAACCCGAGCCGCCGGCCGCGCCGCCCGGCTGGGCCGCCGTGTCGATCTCCAGGGAGACCTCCGTCTTCGACGGGGTGCAGGTCGTGGTGGTGCCCAGGGCCTTCACCGTGAGGACACCCGGCGACAGGGTCGACTTGCCGTCGGCGCCCGGCTTGTAAGTGCCCGTGAGGTCGGGGATGTTGATGGGCTGACCCGACTTGATGGGCTCCGCGTTCGTCGGGCCCTCCACATGGACGGTGCCCTTGTCGGCGCCGCCCAGCTTCACCTCCATCGACGGCTTGACCGAGTCCTTCGGGATGTCGGCCGGGCTGTCCATGACGGACTTCTTGAACTGGACCGTGAGGCCGTAGTTCCCGCCGTCCTTCTTCGCGTTGATCTGCACCGGCGACGTGGCGTCCTTGTCGCCGATGGGCGTCTTGCACTTGTACGGGATCTGGACTTCCTTGCCGGTGAAGTCACTCTTCCCGCCGCCGCTGCCACCGGAGTCGCTGCCACCGGTGTCACTGCCGCCCGTACCGGAGGAGCCGCCGTTGGAGCCGCCTCCGCTGGTGCCGCCCGTCGGCAGACCCGTCGGGAGCCCGGTCGGCAGACCCGTCGGAAGGCCGGTGGGCAGCCCGCCCGTGGTGGCGCCGCCCGCGTCGGTGACCTTGATGGTCGCGCCGGGCTTCACGGTCTCCTCGGGCGAGCACTTGGTGTCCGTCGAGATCGGCTTGCTGACGTTGATGTTGTACTTGTCAGGGGTCAGCGTCACCTCGCCGGGCGCCGTCAGCTTGATCTTGCCCTTCATGTCGGAGAGCACCATCGGGCTGTTCTTCTTGATCGGCGGGTTGCTGCGCGGGCCCTCCACCGCCAGGTCCGCCGTCTGCGCGCCGCCCACCTTCACCGTGCCGGTCGGCTGGACGGTGTCCTTCTCCAGGTCGATGACGCCGGGGTTGTCCGAGGCGGCCTGCGTCGTCTTCCAGACGACCTCCACCTCGTCCCCCACCTTGGCCTCTGCGGGCGCCGTGATCTCCACCTTCGTCGTGCCATGCACGGGGTCCATGCCGGAGATCGCGGGCGGGATGCACTCGGTCTTGTACGCGACTTCGGCGGCCTGTGCCGGTGCGGCGGCGAGCAGGAGGCCCGCACCGCCCAGCATCAGGGCGACGCCGGCCGCGCTCACTCTCCGTTGGGTGCTCACGTGTTCCCCTTCGTTGTCGGGCTGTTGTCTGACGGTGCGGAGAGCTGACCGGCCGGTGCGCCCGGATCGGTGTCCGGGGTGAACCAGGGCAGGGCCGTAGTGGTGTGGGTGCCGGATTCCGTGGTGTCGCGCGGCGGGCTCGCGGCGCGCCGGGAGGACTCGGGCAGGCGCAGCTTCGGTACGCGCGCAGCCAGTTCGGGAAAGCGCAGCGCGCCCCGGTGCCGGCCCGCGCCACCGGACCGCCGAGGGCGTACACGGTCGACGACGGCCATCCCGATACGGAACACGGCGGCCGGTACGACGACGCAGAGCAGGATCCAGAAGAGCGTCACGCCCCAGGGGCGGCCCACGCCCCACGGCTGCTCGGCGAGGACCTTGCCGCCGAACTTGAGGGAGACGAGGTAGTTGCCGTGCGCCCCCGAGGTGAGCTCGACGGGCAGCTTGATCTGCGCCTTCCTGCCGGGGGCGATCGTGCCGCGCCACTGCTGGTCCTCCCACTGCGGGGCGAACACGCCGTGAGAGGTGCCGACCTGGAAGACCGGGTCCTTGAGGGGGGCCGAGCCGACGTTGCCGACGGTGAAGACGAAGGTGCGTGACGCCGGGGCGCCGAACCAGGTCAGGACGCCGCTCGAACCGTCGAGCCGGGTGTCGGTGAGGACGGACAGCTTGCCGCCGCCCGACTGCGCGGGGAGCGCCTCGACCGGATGGCCCGCGACCTTGAGCACCGCGTCCGCCTGCGCCTTGTCGCCGGTGACGGTCGCCACGTGGACGACGCACGGGCAGGGCACGGGCGGCTCGGCGACCGGGAGCTTCTTGCTGAAGGTGCCCTTGTCCCCGGTGGTGACGGCGCGGCCGTCGGCGTTGGCGCAGGAGTTCGTGCCGCCGATGACTCCCCTGCCGGGTTCGGACTGGCCGCAGATCAGCATCATGAGCAGCGTCTTGGGACGCCAGCCCGAGCCGCTGACGGTGATCGAACCGCCCGTGCCCGCCTGGGACTTGGAGAGGGTGACGGCCGGCCCCTCGGCGGCGGAGGCGGCCTGCATCGGCAGCGCGGCGAGGCCGAGAGCGGCGACGAGGACGAGCGCTGCCGCCCACAGCCGGGGCCCGCAGCGGTGGCGGCGGTTCATGACCAACTCCCTTGGATCTCTTGGCTCCCGTGGTTCCCGCTCTTCTCGCCGTTCGCGCCGTTCTCGCCGTTCGCGCCGTTCGCGCCGTTCGCGCCATTGCCGCCATTGCCGCCGTTCGCATGCCGCCGTCGGCGTACGAACCAGAAGGCCGCGCCCCCGGCGGCCAGGATCACGGCGCACGTTCCGGCCACCGCCGCCCACGGCACGAACCGCTTCGTCGCCGTCGCCTCGT
Source organism: Streptomyces sp. NBC_00009 (assembly GCF_045040855.1). Classification (NCBI taxonomy): domain Bacteria; kingdom Bacillati; phylum Actinomycetota; class Actinomycetes; order Kitasatosporales; family Streptomycetaceae; genus Streptomyces; species Streptomyces sp. NBC_00009. Next base: position 4,688,658 of record NZ_CP108312.1, on the reverse strand, counting down.
CGTGCGCGCCGCCCCCGGCCGTGACCGTGAGCCGCACCCGGACCGAGTCGAGGGCGGGGGCGTTCTTCCAGGGCTCGCTGAGGGTGACGCGGCGGCCCGGCAGCAGCTCGACCGGCAGGGTGCGCGGGCGCCGGTCGAGCGCCCGGCCGAGTACGCCGTCGGCGCGCACGGCGAGCCTCGGGGTCAGGACGGTGTTGCCGCGGTTGACGAGGTCGTACGAGATCCGGCCGCCGGCGACCCTGACCCGCTCGACGGTGAGCGCCGAGAGGGTGGGGCCACTGACCCGCAGATGGACGCTGACCCCGGAGTCCCGCCCGTTCGCGCTCGCCACGACGGCGCCCGGGTGGTCGCCGGGTGTGGCGTCGGCCGGGACGGTGACGGTGAAGGGCACCTCGGCGCGGGTGCGCGCCGGAATCCTCACCTCGCGCCGGGCGAAGGTGATCCACGCGCCCGTGTCGGTCGACCTCGTGCGCAGGGAGAGGGCGCCGGTGCCGGTGTTGTCGGCGTCGGCGCCACGCAGCCGTACGGTCAGAGGGCGGCCGCCGGGGTTGGTCACGGCCACCTTGTCCTGGAGCACGGTGCCGGGCACCCCCTCCGCGTAGAAGTAGGGGCGCCCGTCCTGTGCGGGCCTGGTGCCGCCGCCGGCCGACGGCGAGACGGACCAGGCGGGCGCCGTGCCGGCCGCGGCCGCCGGGACCCCCGCCCCTGCGGTCAGCAGGACGGCGGCCCCGCACAGCGCGCGCAGGCGGGCGCGGGCCCGGGGACTGGACGGCATCGGCGGCTCCAGGTCGTCGCGTACGGATGTCGGACGGGCACGGCCGCCCAGGGCCTTTCGTTTGGATCAGGCTGGATCAGGGAGCGGGGTCATGGGGGCCCCTGCTCGAGCGAAGCCGAGAGCTTGGGGGAGTCGGGGACTGACGACAACGCCGCGAGGTGCGGTGCCAGGGCCCGCGAGCCCGGCCTGATCCAAACGAGAGGCCCTAGGGTCAGCGCGCCGCCTGGTTGCGCCGCGTCAGCCACAGCACGCCCGCGGCGCCCGCGAGCAGCACCGTGCCGCCGAGGGTGCCGAGCGCGATCGCGGAGTCCTCGGGTCCCGTCTGCGGCAGTTCGCCGCCGGACGGGGTGCTCTGCGAGCCGCCCGAGGATCCGCCCGAAGTGCCGCCGCCCCCGGCCGACTTGACGTCCAGGGTCAGTGACGGCTTCGGGCTGTTCGCGGGTGTGCACGTGGTCGTGGTGCCGAGCGCCTTGATGGTGAGGACACCCGCCGTGAAGGTGACCTTGCCGCTCTTCGCGGGGGTGTAGGTGCCCGACAGGTCGCTGATCTTGATGGGGGTGTTGGCGGGGACCGCCTCCGCGTTCGGCGGCCCGGACACCGGCAGGGAGCCGGTCTCCGCGCCGCCCAGTTTGATGACGGCGCTGGGCTTCATGGCGCCCTTGCCGAGCTCGACCGGGCTGGACGAGACGCCCTTCTGGAAGGACATGGTGATCTTGTAGCCGCTGCCGCTCTTCACGCCCTTGATGTCGATCGGGGAGACCGCTCCCTTGTTCCCGATCGGCGTCTTGCACTGGTAGTTGACGTCCTGCACATCGGCCTGGGCTGCGGGGGCGGCCATCAGCACCCCGGAGCCGGCCAGGGCCGCGGCCAGCGCGAGCGCTGCCGTTCGCTTCTGGTACGTCCGGTACGACACCTCGAGTTCCCCTCATGCCGGGAGTTCCTGAGTTGCACGCGCCAAGTTACTGACGGCACATCAGATTGGGCGCTCAAGGTACGCCGGGGACCTTGTCGAGGGAAGACATAAGTGCGCGCCGGATCCGATGGGATCCGGCGCGTGCGAAGAGACGTGCGAACCGGGGGTAACCCCAGGCCCCCCAAGGGCTCCCGTCAGGCGGGCGCCCCGACTTCGGCCCACACGGTCTTGCCGGGGACGCCCGCGGTCCTGACGACCCCCCAGTCCACGCACAGGCGCTGCACGATGAACATCCCGTGCCCGCCGGGGCGGCCGGCGCGGTGCGGGGTCCGGGGTGCGGGCTGGCCGGCCCCCCGGTCGGAGACCTCGATGCGCAGCACCTTGGCGTCGCAGGAGATGCGCAGCTCGTCGGGGCCCTCGGCGTGCAGGCAGGCGTTGGTGACCAGCTCGGAGACGACGAGCAGGACGTCCTCGGCGGCGGCCCGACGGTCGGCGGTGTCCGCCGGCATCCAGCCCCACGCGTGCAGCGCCTCGCGGGTGAAGTCACGGGCCAGGGGGACGATGCCGGCCGCCCCGACCAGGTTCAGCCTGCGGCTCTGGTGCCCGACTGCCCGCCCGACGTCGGCGGGGGGCAGACCTGGCGTGCCACCGGTCTCGCCGGCGGCTTCCGGCTCCGGGCCGCGGTCGCCCGGCGAGTAAGGCCGGGTGGTGCTCATCAGCACTTCACCTCACCGAGACTCTTGACGTGTGATGTGTGGAAACGAACCGCCATGGCGGCGTGGCCCGGCGTGGGGCCCAGCTTGACTCCTGCCCGACCGAACCGTGGGAACACCCACTTGTTCGGCATGGCTGGTGTGACGCTGGTAACGCCTCGATCACATAGAGACAACTGACGCGTAACTTCCGTGCTTCACCTGCGTACGCGCCCTGTCAGTCGTCGAGAGCCGCGCTGAGCGACTCATGGACGGTGAAGACGGCCTCCGCGCCGGTGATCTCGAAGACCCGGGCCACCACGGGCAGCATCCCGGCCAGATGGACTCCGCCTCCGGCGGCTTCCGCCTTGAGGCGGGCACCGAGCAGCACATTGAGCCCGGTGGAATCACAGAACTCCAGCCGTGAGCAGTCGATCACCAGCCGTGAGAATCCGGCGGTGAGACAGCTCTCCAGGGGTTCTCGCAATAGATCGGCGGTGTGGTGATCCAGCTCACCCACCGGAGTCACGACGGCGCTGGCGCCCTCTTCCCGCACCTCGACCAGAAGCCGGCCCCGATGTGCGCTGCCGACTGTCCCGCGGTCCATGACGTATCTCTCTTCCGAGTCTTCTCGACCGTCGTGGCTGTTCATTGACGCCCTCGAACACTACGCCTTCGCTACGCGCTCCGGTACCCGAACAACCCCTAGGAATCGGACATTTACGGACAGAACGCACTTGCGGGCGGAGCGTGAAAGCGGGTAACCCTAGTAAGGGCAACTATCGACCACGACCGGCTTTGGAGGCGCCGCACACCGCAGTGCACGTATTGGCATCGGCAGCCATATGCCGAGAACGATGGAGGACATCATGTCACCCCGGCTCGACGAATCGCGTAGTGACCAGGCGTCGACGTCGACACCCCCACCGGAACACGAGGCCTTCGACAACCTGGCCGGCCTGCCGGAGATCCCGCCTTTCGACGAGGTGGGCCCCATGGACGCCCGGGCCCTGTCCAAAACGCTTTTCGGACGGCTGGAGTCCCTCGAAGAGGGCACCCACGAGTATTCGTATGTCCGCAATACGCTCGTTGAACTCAATCTCGCGCTGGTGAAGTTCGCGGCCGGCCGGTTCCGCTCCCGCAGCGAGCCGATGGAGGACATCATCCAGGTCGGCACGATCGGCCTGATCAAGGCGATCGACCGCTTCGAGCTGAGCCGTGGCGTCGAGTTCCCCACGTTCGCGATGCCGACCATCGTCGGCGAGATCAAGCGCTTCTTCCGTGACACGTCCTGGTCGGTCCGCGTTCCGCGGCGGCTCCAGGAGCTTCGTCTCGACCTTGCCAAGGCGGGCGACGAACTCGCCCAGCAGTTCGACCGCGCACCGACGGTGGGCGAGCTCGCCGAGCGCCTGGGCATCACGAACGACGAGGTCGTCGAGGGCATGGCGGCGTCCAACGCCTACACGGCCAGCTCCCTGGACGCGCAGCCCGAGGAGGACGACTCCGAGGGCGCGCTCACGGACCGCATCGGGTACGAGGACCACGGGCTCGAGGGCATCGAGTACGTCGAGTCCCTGAAGCCCCTGATCGCCGAGCTCCCGTCCCGGGACCGGAAGATCCTCTCCCTGCGCTTCGTCGCCAACATGACGCAGTCGGAGATCGGTGAGGAGCTGGGCATCTCCCAGATGCACGTGTCCCGGCTGCTGTCGCGCACGCTGGTACGCCTGCGCAAGGGCCTCACGCTCGAGGAATAGAGGAACAGCCGTCACGCTGGAGCCATGACCTCCATCGCCTCCGCGCATACAGCGCGGAGGCGACGTGTGTTGCGGCTCAGGCGGCGCGTACTCCGCGCCGCCAGACCGCCGACACCAGCGGCACGCCCGGCCGGTAGGCCAGGTGCACATGGCTCGGCGCGTCGAGCAGGGCCAGGTCCGCGTACGCGCCCGGCGCCACGCGGCCGATGTCGTCGCGGCGCAGCGCCCGCGCGCCGCCCGCCGTCGCGGACCAGATCGCCTCGTCCGGGGTCATCCCCATGTCCCGTACGGCCAGGGCGATGCAGAACGGCACCGAGGACGTGAAGGACGAGCCCGGGTTGCAGTCCGTGGACAGCGCCACGGTCGCTCCCGCGTCCAGGAGGCGGCGGGCGTCGGGCCACTCGGCGCGCGTGGAGAACTCGGCGCCGGGCAGCAGCGTGGCGACCGTCCCGCTGTTGGCGAGGGCGTCGACGTCCGCGTCCGTGAGGTGTGTGCAGTGGTCGGCGCTCGCCGCGTCGAGCTCGACGGCGAGCTGGACCCCGGGCCCGTGGCCGAGCTGGTTCGCGTGGACGCGGGGGTGCAGGCCGCGGGCCATGCCGGCGTTAAGGATCGCGCGGGCCTGGTCGCCGTCGAAGGCGCCCTTCTCGCAGAAGACGTCGACCCAGCGGGCGTGCGGGGCGCAGGCGTCCAGCATCTCGCCGGTGACGAGCGCGACGTAGGCGGCCGGGTCGTCCGCGTAGTCCGGCGACACGATGTGCGCGCCGAGGTAGGTGACCTCGTCGGTGTGCCGCGCCGCGATGCGCAGCGCCCTCTCCTCGTCCTTGGTGGTCAGCCCGTAGCCCGACTTCGTCTCGAACGTCGTCGTGCCCTGGCGCAGCGCCTCTGCGAGGTAGTGGGTGAGGTTCGCCTCCAGCTCCGCGTCCGTGGCGGCGCGGGTGGCCGCTACCGTCGTACGGATGCCTCCGGCGGAGTAACTGCGGCCCGACATGCGGGCGTTGAACTCCTGGGTGCGGTCGCCCGCGAACACCAGGTGGGAGTGCGAGTCGACGAAACCGGGGATGACGGCGCGGCCCTCGGCGTCGTGGGTGGCGTCGGCGGCGGGGGCCTTCGCCTGCGGCCCCACCCAGGCGATCCGGTCGCCGTCGATGACTACGGCGGCGTTCTCGATGAGGCCGAGGGGGGTGTCGCCGTGGGCCGGGTCGTTGGTGACCAGGGAGCCGATGTTGGTGATGACGGTGGTGGTCATGGTTCCTCTCCGTGGGTGGGGGATTTCTTTTCCCCAAACCCGCCCCTTCCCGAATCCGGGGCTCCGCCCCAGACCCCGCTCCTCAAGCGCCGGAGGGGCTGGATTTGGCTGGGGCGGCGCCCTTGAACTCAGCCCCGCAGCGCCCCGATCGCCGCGGCCAGCGCCCCGGGGACGTCTCCGACCAGCTCGTGCCGGCCGTCACGGACGATGTGCCGGCCGCCCACGACCGTGTGCCGCACGTCCGCGGCCGACGCCGCGAACACCGCCGTCTCCGCCCCGAGGCGCGGCACCGGGCCCGCCGTCCGTACGGAGTCCAGCGCGACCGTCGTGAGGTCGGCGAGCGCCCCGCGTTCGATCCGTCCGGCGTCGTTCCAGCCGAGCGCCGCGTGACCGTCGGCCGTGGCGGCGCGCAGCAGCGCCGCCGCCGTCCAGTGGCCCCGCGTCCGCGTGCGCAGCCGCTCGTTCAGCTCCATCGCCCGCGCCTCTTCGAAGAGGTCGATGACGGCGTGGCTGTCCGAGCCCAGGGAGAGCGGTGAGCCCTCCTTCTGGAGGGCGACGGCGGGGCCGATGCCGTCCGCCAGGTCGCGTTCCGTGGTGGGGCACATGCACGTGCCCGTCCCGGAACCGCCCAGCAGGGCGATGTCCTCGTCGGTGAGGTGCGTGTTGTGGACACCCGTGGTGTTCGGGCCGAGCACGCCGTGGTCCGCGAGGAGCCGGGTCGGCGTGCAGTCGTGCGCGGCCAGGCACGCCTCGTTCTCCGCGGTCTGCTCGGAGAGGTGGACGTGCAGAGGCGCGCCGCGCGTCCTCGCCCACTCGGCGACCGTGTCGAGCTGGTCCGCGGGGACGGCCCGCACGGAGTGGATCGCCGCGCCGATGCGCGCGTGGTCGCGGTCCTTGAGGAGCATGGCCCGCTCGGCCCACGCCTCGGTCGTGCCGTCGGAGAACCGCCGCTGGTGGCGGTCGGGCTCCTTGCCGAAGCCCGAGGAGACGTAGGCCGTGTCGAGGAGCGTGATGCGGATGCCGGCCTCGGCCGCCGCCGCGATCAGGGCCTCGCCCATCGCGTTGGGGTCGTCGTACGGGACGCCGTCCGGCGCGTGGTGCAGATAATGGAACTCGCCGACGGTGGTGATCCCGGCGAGCGCCATCTCCGCGTACACCGCCCTGGCCAGCGCGTGATACGTGTCCGGGGTCAGCCGGTCCGCGACCGAGTACATGACCTCGCGCCACGTCCAGAACGTGCCCGAGCCCACCTGGACGGTGGAGCGCAGGGCACGGTGGAAGGCGTGGCTGTGGGCGTTGGCCAGGCCGGGGACGGTCAGGCCGCGCAGAACGGTCGCGCCGGGGGGCGGGGTGCCGACGCCGGTGCGCACGTCCGCGATGCGGCCGTCCGTCGACACCTCGACGACCACGCCCGGCTCGACCTCCGGGTCGAGCCAGGCATGCTCCAGCCAGTAGGTCACCTGCACGCCAGGCCCTCCAGTACGTCGGCGAGTGCGCCCACCCCGGCCAGGCAGTCGTCCTCCGCGGCGTGTTCGGCCGGGGAGTGCGAGACGCCCGTGGGGTTGCGCACGAACAGCATGGCGGTCGGCACGGAGTCCGCGAGGATTCCGGCGTCGTGTCCCGCGCCCGTGCCGAGGACGGGGACGGTGAGGCTGTCGTCGGTGCCGAGGATGCGGCCGAGCTCGTCGCGCAGCGCGTGGTCGAACTCGACGACCGGCGTGAACGACTCGCGCACGGTCTCCAGGTCGATGCCGTGCGCGTCGGCGTACTCGCGGGCCGCCTTCTCGACGGCCGTGACGACCGTGTCGAGGGTCTGCTGGTCGGCGGCGCGGGAGTCGAGCCAGCCGCGGACCAGGGACGGGATGGCGTTGACGCCGTTCGGCTCGACGGAGATCTTGCCGAACGTGGCGACGGCGCCCGCGAGTTCCGCCTCGCGGCGGGCCGCGAGGACGGTCTGCGCGTACGACAGCATCGGGTCGCGGCGGTCCACGAGACGCGTGGTGCCCGCGTGGTTGGCCTCGCCGCGGAAGTCGAAGCGCCAGCGGCCGTGCGGCCAGATCGCGCTCGCGATGCCCACGGCGTCGCCGGACAGGTCCAGGGCGCGGCCCTGCTCCACGTGCAGCTCGACGAACGCGCCGATGCGGGCGAGCCGCTCCTGGTCCGGGCCGATCGCCTCGGGGTCGTAGCCCGCGCGCTCCATGGCCTGCGGGAGGCTGACGCCGTCCATGTCGCGCAGCTCGGCGGCCTGGGCCGGGGTGAGCTTGCCCGCGGCGAGGCGGGAGCCGACGCAGGCCAGGCCGAACCGGGCCCCCTCCTCGTCACCGAAGTTGGTGAGGGCGAGGGGGCGGGTGAACTCCACTCCCCTGCGGCGGAGTTCGTCGAGGGCGGCGAAGGACGACACGACCCCGAGGGGCCCGTCGAACGCGCCGCCGTCCGGTACGGAGTCCAGGTGGGAGCCCGTGACGACGGCGTCCCCCGCGGCGGGGTCGCCGAGCCAGGCCCACTGATTGCCGTTGCGGTCGAGTTCGTAGGTCAGGCCACGGGACTCGGCCTGGTCCTTGAACCAGGCCCGGCAGTCGGTGTCGGCGGCGGTCCAGGCGTAGCGGCGGTAGCCGCCGCTCTCGTTGTTGCGGCCGATGGGCGCGAGGTCGCGCCACATCTCGCCGAAGGAAGGACTCGTCACGCGTCGTCACCCTCGCGCATCGGCACCCGCACCCCGCGCTCGGCCGCGACCTCGGCCGCGTGCTCGTAGCCCGCGTCGACGTGGCGGATGACGCCCATCGCCGGGTCGTTGGTGAGGACGCGCTCGATCTTCTGCGCGGCCAGCTCGGTGCCGTCGGCGACGCAGACCTGGCCGGCGTGGATGGAGCGGCCCATGCCGACGCCGCCGCCGTGGTGGATGGAGACCCAGGTGGCGCCGGAGGACGTGTTGACCAGGGCGTTGAGCAGCGGCCAGTCGGCGATGGCGTCGGAGCCGTCCTTCATGGCCTCGGTCTCGCGGTACGGGGAGGCGACCGAGCCGGAGTCGAGGTGGTCACGGCCGATGGCGACCGGGGCGGAGAGCTCGCCGGAGGCGACCATCTCGTTGAACTTCAGACCGGCGAGGTGGCGCTCGCCGTAGCCGAGCCAGCAGATGCGCGCGGGCAGGCCTTCGAAGGCGATCCGCTCGGCGGCCATGTCGATCCAGCGGTGCAGGTGCTTGTTCTCCGGGAACAGCTCCTTGATCGCCTTGTCGGTCTTGGCGATGTCCTCCGGGTCGCCGGACAGGGCGGCCCAGCGGAACGGGCCGAGGCCCTCCTCGAACAGCGGGCGGATGTGCGCCGGGACGAAGCCGGGGAAGTCGAAGGCACGCTCGCAGCCCGCCTTGCGGGCCTCGTCGCGGATGGAGTTGCCGTAGTCGAAGACCTCGGCGCCGCGGTCGAGGAAGCCGATCATGGCCTCGACATGGAGGCGCATCGAGTGGCGCGCCTTGTCGGTGAAGCCGGCCGGGTCGGCCTCGCGCTCCTTGTCCCAGTCCTCGACCGAGATGCCGACGGGCAGGTAGGCCAGCGGGTCGTGGGCGGAGGTCTGGTCGGTGACGATGTCGATCGGGGCCTCGCGACGCAGCAGCTCCGGGAAGATCTCGGCGGCGTTGCCCACCACGCCGATGGACAGGCCGCGGCGCTCGTCACGGGCCTGGACGGCGAGCTCCAGGGCGTGGTCCAGGTTGTCGGCCTTCACGTCCAGGTAGCGGGTGCCGATGCGGCGGTCGATGCGGGTCTCGTCGACGTCGACGCAGATGGCGACGCCCTCGTTCATGGTGACCGCGAGGGGCTGGGCGCCGCCCATGCCGCCGACGCCGGCGGTGAGGGTGATGGTCCCGGCGAGGGTGCCGTTGAACTTCTTGCGGGCGACGGCGCCGAAGGTCTCGTAGGTGCCCTGGACGATGCCCTGGGAGCCGATGTAGATCCACGAACCGGCCGTCATCTGCCCGTACATGGTCAGGCCCTCGGCCTCCAGCTTGCGGAACTCCTCCCAGTTGGCCCAGTCGCCCACCAGGTTGGAGTTGGCGAGCAGCACGCGCGGCGCCCACTCGCTGGTGCGCATGACACCGACCGGCTTACCGGACTGGACGAGGAGGGTCTCGTCGTCCTTCAGCGTCTTGAGCGTGCGCACGATCGCGTCGAACGCCTCCCAGGACCGGGCCGCCTTGCCGGTGCCCCCGTAGACGACCAGCTTGTCGGGATGCTCGGCAACCTCCGCGTCGAGGTTGTTCATGAGCATCCGCAGGGCGCCCTCCTGCTGCCATCCCAGGGTGCTCAGTTCCGTACCGCGCGGGGCTCGTACGGGGCGGGGTCCTGACATGGCTGCCTCCTAGAAACTGTTGCCGTGATTATTCACATCCTGGCGTTCTGAATAGAGCTAGTCAATACATCTCCGCGGCCGGTTGCCGCGCTGCCGCGCCGGACATGGGTGATTGCCTGGTCACAGACCCTCGGCAGCGTCGGGGACTCGCCGAGCGGGGACCATGAGGCAGGGCAGCCTGGCCCGCACGCCCGCTCAGGGACGGCGCCGCGTCGCGCCCGTGCCGGCGACGAGGAGGCCGCCCGCGGCGGGCAGCGCGAAGGCGGAGCCGAGGGCGGCGAGGAAGGCGAGGAGCAGCCACCAGCGGTGGCCGCGGCGCCAGTTGCGCACCGTCACCGCGCGGTCCTGGAGCACGTCGTGCTTGCCCGCGCGGGGCGCCGAGCGCGCCAGGCCCGCGCAGCGCTTTCGCCGGACGCCCGCGACCGTGCGAGGGAATCTGAGGGCTCCCTGAAAGCGTAAGGGGGCTCAGTCCTCCCAGTCCGAGGTGTCGCGCTCCTTGCGCGACCCGAAGCGCGGCATCCACCGCACCGCGTGCAGCGCGTTCACCCCGACGATGCCCGTCCAGGCGATCAGCAGGCCCGGCAGATCGGCGTTGACGACGGCGATCGCGGACAGCGGGATGGCGAGGACCAGGGAGACGATGCCGAAGCCGAAGCGCTCGCCCCAGCTGTCGCTGTCGCCGCGCGGGGAGCGCGCGCCCCGGGCGACGACCATCTGCTGCTCCGCCAGCTGCCGCCGCACGCGGCGGTCCACGGCACCGTCGAGGCGCTGCTCGACCTTGTCCAGGAACGAGTCGACGAGCGCGGACTCGTACTCTTCGCCGAGTTCCCTGCGTGCGTGCAGGGTGGCGTCGAGTTCCTTCTTGAGTTCGGCGTCACGGGCTTCCATACCGGCCTACGGTACGGAGCCGGCGCCGCCGTGACAGTGGGGCTAACCCCCCTCTTGTCCCTGGGCCGGGCCCTACTCGGCCGCCACCGGCTCACGCAGCGTCCGCTCGGGGATGTGCGCTGTGTTGCGCCGGGCCACGGCCCAGTACAGGACGGCCGGCACCACGAGCCCCACGATCCAGGAGATGTCGGCGCCGCCGAGCGGCTCGACGAGCGGGCCCGTGTAGAAGTGCGTGGCGAGGAAGGGGAGCTGCGCGAGGAGCCCGATCGCGTACACGGTGAGCGCGTCCCAGCGCCAGGCCCCGTAGCGCCCGTGCGGGTCGGAGAGCGCCGGGATGTCGTACCGCTCCTTGGAGATCAGGTAGTAGTCGACCAGGTTGATCGCCGACCAGGGCGTGAAGAACGTCAGCAGGAACAGCAGGAAGTCCTTGAAGGACGACAGGAAGCTGTCCTTGCCGACCAGCGCGACCGCCGTGCCCGCGATCATGATCAGCGCGATGTACGCGGCCCTGGCGCGCTGCGAGAGGACCTTCTGACCGCGGAATCCGCTGACGCTCGTCACCATCGACATGAAGCCGCCGTACGTGTTGAGCACGTTGATGGTCAGCTTGCCGAGCGCGATCACGAAGTACAGGAACGAGGCGATGATCCCGGCGCCGCCGAGGCCGACCACGTAACTGACCTGGTTGTCGAGGAACTTCGCGCCCGCCGTCGCCGCGACGAGGACGCCGAACGTCATCGACCACTGCGAGCCGATCGCCGACCCCGACAGCGTCCACCAGAACGTGGACTTCGCCGACGTCGTGCGGGGCAGATAGCGCGAGTAGTCCGCGACGTACGGGCCGAAGGCGAGCTGCCAGGACGCGGAGAGCGAGATGGCGAGCAGGAACATCGGGGCGTCGAAGTGCGCGTCGTGCAGCAGCGCGGACAGGTCGACCCGGTCCAGGAGCCGGATGCCGAGGTAGACGAAGGCGATGGCGCACACGATGCTGGCGACCCGGCCGAGCGCGTGGATGACGCGGTAGCCGACGGTCGCCATCGCGCCGGTGACCAGGGCGAACACGACGATGCCCGTGGTGTCGCCGGTGTGCGTGAGCTCACCGACGGCCTGCCCGGCGAGCACGCTGCCGCTGGCGAAGAACCCGACGTACATCAGGATCACCAGGAGCAGCGGGACGACCGCGCCGCGCACACCGAACTGGGCGCGGGACTGGATCATCTGCGGCAGGCCGAGCCGGGGGCCCTGCGCCGAGTGCAGCGCCATGACGGCGCCGCCCAGCAGGTTGCCGACGACGAGACCGACGAGCGACCAGACCACGTCGCCGCCGAAGACGACGGCGAGCGCGCCCGTCACGACGGCGGTGATCTGGAGGTTCGCGCCGAGCCAGAGCGTGAACTGCGAGAACGCCGTGCCGTGGCGTTCCGCGTCGGGGACTACGTCGATGGAGCGCCGCTCCACGAGTGCTTCGGCCATGATCCGACTCTCCTTCAGCCCTTGCTCGTCTTGCTGATCCCGTGCTGGCGCGCGTACGCGTTCGCCACGTCCTCGGGGTCCTTCTTGTCCTTGTCCACCTGCCGGTTGAGCTCGGTGAGCTGCTCCGTCGTCAGTACGTTGCCCAGGCGCGCGAGCGCCTTGCGGACCGTCGAGTCGGCCTTGCGGTCGGCGACGAGCGGGACGACGTGCTGGCCGGGGACGAGGTTCTTGGGGTCGGTGAGGACGACCCAGTCGTTGTCGACGATGTCCGTGTCGGTGGTGAAGAGGTTCGCCACGTCCACGTCGCCCTTCTTCAGTGCGCCCTTGACCAGCGGCCCCGACGAGTCGAGGGACTTGAACTCCTTGAACTCGACGCCGTACACGTCCTTCAGGCCGACCGCGCCGACCTGGCGCTTCTTCACCTCGGGCGCGGCGCCGATGACGAGCTTGCCGTTGTGCTTCGCCAGGTCGGCGAGCGAGGTCAGCTTGTACTTCCTGGCCGTCTCGCGGGTGACGACGAACGCGTCGGAGTCCTCCGCCAGGCCGTAGGGAAGGATCTGCAGGCCCTTGGGCAGGGCGACGGCGAGGGCGTTCTGCATCTCGCCCTCCTCGGTGGCCGTCGACTTCGCATCGAGGTAGTGCAGGAGGGCGCCCTGGTACTCGGGGAGCAGGTCGATGTCGCCGCCCTCGAGGGCGGGGATGAGGATCTCGCGGGTGCCGAGGTTGGGGCGGACCTTCGTCTTCACGCCGGCCGCTTCGAGGGCGGCCGCGTACAGGTAGCCGAGCACCTGGTTCTCGGTGAAGTTGGCGGTGCCGATGGTGACGCCGTTCTTGCTGGAGCCGCCGCCCCCGCCGCCCGAGCCCTGGCCGTCGAGAGAGGTGATGCCGCCGCTGCACGCGGCGAGCGCGGGGACGGAGGCTGCGGCGAACAGGCCGCCGATGACAGTCCTGCGGTTCATCTTGCGTGCTCCTAGGCCGACTTGGCGGGGCGGTGGCGGAAGAGGGCGCGCTGCAGTGCGGAGAGCGCGAGGTCGAGTACGACGGCGACGACCGCCACGAGGACGGCACCGCCGAGCACCTGCACGAGGTCGCGCTGGGCGAGCCCGTCGAAGACGTAGCGGCCGAGGCCGCCGAAGGAGACGTACGCGGCGATGGTCGCCGTGGCGACGACCTGGATCAGGGCGAGCCGCAGGCCGGTCATGATCAGGGGCATCGCGAGCGGCAGCTCGACCTGGAACAGGACCTGGTGGCCGCGCATGCCCTGGCCGCGCGCCGCGTCCTTGACCTCCGGGTCGACGGCGCTCATGCCCGCGTACGTGTTGGTGACGATCGACGGGACCGCGAGGGCCACGAGCGCGATGTAGACGGGCCACATGGACAGGCCGCTCGCCAGGAAGACGAGGACGACCAGGCCGACGGTCGGCAGCGCGCGGCCGAAGCTGGACAGGTTGATCGCGAGGAACGCGCCGCGCCCGGTGTGGCCGATGAGCAGGCCGAGCGGCAGTGCGATGACGGCCGCGATGAGCGTGGCGAGCAGCGAGTACTGGAGGTGCTCGGCGAGGCGGTGCCCGATGCCGTCGGGGCCCGCCCACTGGTCGCCGTCGACCAGCCACGCGCCGAGGTTCTTGAAGAGTTCGTACATCTCAGGCACTCCTCCGGCGGCGGGTCCAGGGGGTCAGCACGTACTGCACGGCGACGAGGACGGCGTCCGCGGCGAGCGCGAGGAGCAGCGTCAGCACGACGCCGGCGATGACCGGGGTCGGGAAGTTGCGCTGGAACCCGTCGGTGAACAGCTGGCCGAGCCCGCCGTCGCCGATGTACGTCGCCACGGAGACCAGGGAGATCGCCATGACGGTCGCGATGCGCACCCCGGCCATGATCACCGGCAGGGCGAGCGGCAGTTCGACGGTGAGCAGGGTGCGCAGCGGGCGCGTCCCCATGGCCTTCGCGGCCTCCTTGGTCTTCGCCGGCACCGAGTCGAGGCCCTCGACGGTGTTCCGCAGGAGCACCACGAGCGTGTAGATCGTCAGGCCGATGACCGTGGTGGTGCGGGTGAGCCCGGAGACCGGGAGCAGCAGGACGAACACCGCGATCGACGGGATCGTGAACAGGACGTTCGAGAACCCGAGCAGGAAGCCGCGCAGCGGCTTGACGCGATGGGCGACGACGGCGAGCGGCAGCGAGATGACCAGGCCCAGCACGACGGCGGAGAGCGCTGCCTGGAGGTGCGAGAGCGTGAGCGTGGTGAGGTCGGAGGTGTGCTCCGATATCCAGGACCAGTCGATGGTCATGAGGCCACGTCCGTGTCCTTGCGGACGGCGGTGTCGCCGGCGTCGTCGGTGGCCTCGGGCGCGTCCACGCGGGTGCCGGCGGCTATGTGGGCGAGGCCCGCGCGGTCGTGGATCTCGTCGCGGGACGTGACGCCCGTCAGGACGCCGTCCGCGTCGACCCGGGCCACGAGGCCGCCGGGCGCCGCGAGCGACTCGTTCAGCGCCGACAGGAGCGAGTCCGCGTCCCGCAACGGGCGCACCGGCACCTCGGCGGAGGTGCCCTCGTCGCGCCACAGCAGCGGCTTGCGGGCCGCGTCGAGGACCAGTTCCCAGCCGGTGCCCTCGGGGGCCGGCCCCTGGCCGACGTCCGCGAGCGTGGTCAGGGACAGCAGCTTCAGGCCGCGCTCGGCGCCGAGGAAGTCGGCGACGAAGTCGTCCGCGGGGCGGGCGAGCAGCTCGGCGGGCGGCGCGCACTGGACGAGGTGACCGCCCGTGCGGAAGACGGCTATCCGGTCGCCGAGCCGCACGGCCTCGTCGATGTCGTGCGTGACGAAGACAATGGTCTTGTTCAACTCCTGCTGGAGACGCAGGAGTTCGTCCTGGAGCTGCGTACGCACGACGGGGTCGACCGCGCCGAACGGCTCGTCCATGAGCAGCACCGGCGGGTCGGCGGCGAGCGCGCGGGCCACGCCGACGCGCTGCTGCTGGCCGCCGGAGAGCTGGTGCGGGTAGCGCTTGCCGGCCTCGGCGGTGAGGCCGACCGTCTCCAGGAGCTCGGCCGCCCGCGCCCGCGCCTTGCGCCGGCCCCAGCCGAGCAGGAGCGGCACCGTCGCGATGTTGTCGAGGACGGTGCGGTGCGGGAAGAGGCCCGACTGCTGGATGACGTACCCGATGGAGCGGCGCAGCTCGGCCGCGTCCTGCTCGAGGACGTCGCGGCCGCCGACGCGGATCGTGCCGGAGGTCGGGTCGACCATCCGGTTGATCATGCGAAGACTCGTCGTCTTGCCGCAACCGGAAGACCCGACGAAGACGGTCACGCCCCCTTCCGGCATGTCGAGCGTCAGGTCGTGCACTGCCGTCGTGCCGTTCGGGAAGCGTTTGTGGACCGTATCGAACTGGATCATGAGGAGTCCCCTTGCCCGGGCTGCATATCGTCATGCAGAGTTCTCTGTATCTGAATAAATTGTCAATGCCCTCGCACACATCGCCGTGTAAATCGCTGGTTAATGCGGTCGAGGAGCGAGACAAGAAGTCCGGTTGAGGAGGGTTTGGCGCACTATGTCGTCTCACATCGCGGACACCGCGGGTAAGCCCCGAATGACGGCCCCCCAGCGTCCCACGCCCGTCGTCGTGCTCGACGGACACGGTCTGCCCGTGCCCGACGTCGTCCGCCTGGCCGATTCCGCCGCCAGGCCCGTCCCCGGCACCGACGCCATGAAACGCGTCGAGGAGTCCTGGAACGCCGCCCGCGAGATCGCCGCCTGGGGCCGCGTCTACGGCCGCTCCACCGGCGTCGGCGCGAACCGGAACGAGGACGTGCCCACCGAGGCCGCCGCCGACCACGGCCTGCGCCTGCTGCGCAGCCACGCCGGCGCCATCGGCGAAGAGCTCCCCGCACGCCAGGTCCGCGCCATGCTCGCCGTCCGCGCCAACCAGCTCCTCGCCGGCGGCGCAGGACTACGCCCCACCGTCGTCACGGCCCTGTGCGAAGCCCTGGAGACCGGCGCCTACCCGGCCGTCAACGAATTCGGCTCCGTCGGCACCGGCGACATCGCCGCCCTCGCCCAGATGGGCCTCGCCCTCGCCGGCGAACACCCCTGGCGCGGCGACGGCGCCCCCGAGGCCCAGCCCCTCGACAACAACGACGCCCTCGCCCTCATCAGCAGCAACGCCCTCACCCTCGGCCAGTCCGCCCTCGCCCTCCACGAACTGCGCGACCTGATCTCCGCCACCCAACTCGTCGCCGCACTCTCCCTGCTGGCCGTCGACGGCTCCTACGAGGCGTACGCCCTGCCCGTCCACGAGGCCCGCCACCACCGCGGCTCGTACGCCGTCGCCGCCCGCATGCGCGCCATCCTCGGCGCCCCCGAACGCCCCACCCCGCCCCTCGGCCGCATCCAGGACCCGTACGGCTTCCGCTGCGTCCCCCAGATCCACGGCCCGGCCCAGGACGCCGCCGACGCCCTGGAAGACGTACTCACCGTCGAGATCAACGCCGCCGCCGAGAACCCCCTCATCTCCCCCCAGGACATGGCCGCCTACCACCACGGCGGCTTCTACATGGCCCAACTCGCCCTGGCACTCGACCACTTCAGGCTCGCCATCGCCCAGGTCGCCCGGCTCTCCACCTCACGCCTGTCCACCCTCAACGAACCCTCGTACACCCGCCTGCGCCCCTTCCTCGCCGACGGCGAACCCGCCTCGTCGGGCGTGATGATCCTCGAATACGCGGCCGGAGCGGCCCTCGGCGACCTGCGCGCCTTCGCCGCCCCCGCATCGCTCGGCCACGCGGTCCTCTCCCGCGGCGTCGAGGAACAGGCCAGCTTCGCGTCCCTCGCCGCCCGCCAGACCCTGCGCGTCTGCGACGCCTACCGCCTCGTCGTGGGCTGCGAACTCGTCGCCGCCGTACGGGCATTGCGCCAGCGCGACATGCGCCCCGACCCCGAACTCCCCGTCGGCCGCGCCTTCGCCCTCGCGGATTCGGCCCTCGACCCCGACGCCACCGACCGCCCCCTGACGGAAGATGTCACCCGGGCCGCGGCGGGACTCCTGGACAGCTTCACCCGCATCGCCGACGGAACAGACGGACCGGCCACAGCCACCGCAACAGCCGGATCAGACCGCCCTGGGGGGACGGAATGAACGACAGCCCAGCCGCACGACTGCAACAGCTCTTCGAGGTACACCGCCTGACACCCACTCAGCGCCGCATCGCGCACTGCATGGTGCGCCGCGCCGCCGACGTCCCGTTCCTCTCCTCCGTGGAACTCGCCGAACTCGCCGGAGTCAGCCAGCCCTCCGTCACCCGCTTCGCCGTGGCACTCGGCTTCGACGGCTACCCCGCCCTGCGCAAACACCTGCGCGAGGTCGCCCCCGCCGAACCCACCACGCCCGCCTCGGCCAACGAGTACCAGCAGGCCGTCGAGGCCGAGATCGAGAACCTCCGCCACCTCGCGCAGCTCCTCGCCGACCCCGCCCCCATCGAACGCGCGGGCCGCCTCCTCGCCGCCTCCCGCCCGCTCCTCGTCCTCGGCCTGCGCGCCGCCGCCTCCCAGGCCTACGGCTTCTCGTACTTCGCGGCGAAGGTCCACCCCGACGTACGGCTCCTCGACGAGGGCGGCACGATGCTCGCCGACCGCGTCGACGCCGCCGTCCGCGCCGGAGCCACGGCGCTCCTCTGCTTCGCGCTGCCCCGCCACCCCAAGGAAGTCGTCGACGCGCTCGCCTACGCCAAGTCGGCCGGCCTCACCGTGGTCACCGTCGCCGACTCGGCCTTCGCCCCCGTCGCCAAGCACTCGGACCTGCTCCTGCCCGCCGCGGTCGGCGAGGGCCTCGCCTTCGACACGGCGTGCTCACCGATGCTGCTCGGCCGCGTACTCCTGGAAGCGATGTGCGACAACCTGCCCGAGGCGCAGGCCCGCCTGGAGGAATTCGACGTACGCGCCGCGGAGCGGGGCCTGTTCGTCGAATAGAGGAATGCTCAGAAGAGTGATGCGCGGGGACCGCCGCACCCCCGTGAACGGGGGGCGGGACGACGGCGGTCCCCGCGAAGGACACGGAACCGGGTCAGGACCGGGTCACCGCGTCCGCAGGCGTCCATGGAGGTCCGGGAGCCGCTCCGGAGGTCCTTGACGCCGCTACGGTGCCGGCCTGAGCGGGGAGCCGCTCCCACCCCTGCCGACACCCATCAATGTGCCGGACCCGTGTTAAGCGGGTGCTGCGCGCACGTGTCGCGCTCGTACCGATTGCACGAACCCGCTCCGTCCTACTTCCCGCCGTTCTTCGCGAGGAAGGACAACAGGTCCTGACGGCTCACCACACCCTTGGGCTTGCCCTCCACCAGGACGATCGCCGCGTCCGCGGAGCCGAGCACGGACATCAGGTCCTCCACCGGCTCACCCGAGCCGACCTGCGGCAGCGGGGCCGACATGTGCTTCTCCAGCATGTCGCCGAGCGAGGCGCGCTGCGTGAACAGGGCGTCGAGCAGCTCCCGTTCGACGACGGAGCCGATGACCTCGGCAGCCATCACGTCCGGGTGTCCGGCTCCCGGCTTCACGATGGGCATCTGCGAGACGCCGTACTCGCGCAGCACCTCGATGGCCTCGCCGACGGTCTCCTCCGGGTGCATGTGGACGAGCGACGGCAGCGCGCCGCCCTCCTTGTGCTGAAGCACGTCGCCCACGCGCGCGCTCGTGCCCGTGTCGGCGAGGAAGCCGTAGTCGGCCATCCACTCATCGTTGAAGATCTTGCTGAGGTAGCCGCGGCCGCTGTCCGGGAGAAGGACCACCACCACGTCGTCCGGGCCGAGGCGTTCGGCCACGCGGAGGGCCGCCACCACTGCCATGCCGCAGGAGCCGCCCACGAGGAGGCCCTCCTCCTTGGCGAGGCGGCGGGTCATCTGGAAGGAGTCCTTGTCGGAGACCGCGACGATCTCGTCCGCGACCGTGCGGTCGTACGCCGTCGGCCAGAAGTCCTCGCCCACGCCCTCCACGAGGTACGGGCGCCCGGAGCCGCCGGAGTACACCGAGCCCTCCGGGTCGGCACCGATGACCTGTACGCGGCCCTCGCTCACGTCCTTCAGATAGCGGCCGGTCCCGGAGATCGTGCCGCCCGTGCCGACGCCCGCCACGAAGTGCGTGATCTCGCCCTCCGTCTGCTCCCACAGCTCGGGGCCGGTGGAGTGATAGTGCGAGAGGGGGTTGTTGGGGTTGGAGTACTGGTCCGGCTTCCAGGCGCCGGGCGTCTCACGCACCAGCCGGTCGGAGACGTTGTAGTACGAGTCCGGGTGCTCCGGATCCACGGCCGTCGGGCAGACGACGACCTCCGCGCCGTACGCCCGCAGCACGTTGATCTTGTCCGTGGAGACCTTGTCGGGGCACACGAAGATGCACTTGTACCCCTTCTGCTGCGCCACGATGGCCAGGCCGACGCCCGTGTTGCCGCTGGTCGGCTCCACGATCGTGCCGCCGGGCTCGAGGGCGCCGCTCTCCTCCGCCGCCTCGATCATGCGCAGGGCGATGCGGTCCTTCACCGAACCGCCGGGGTTGAAGTACTCGACCTTGGCCAGGACGGTTGCCTGAATGCCTTCGGTCACGCTGTTGAGCCTGACGAGCGGGGTGTTGCCGACGAGGCTGATCATCGAGTCGTGGAATTGCACCGTTGTCTCCGGGCTGCGATGGGTCGCGAGGGATCTGCGAGGAATCTGCAAAGTGATGTGCGGTCAGCGTAAGCCGAGTGCCGCCCCTTCATCGCCTGTTGCGATTGGCCGACCGTGCTTACGGGGCAATGACTGGATGTACGGCTGAAAAGGACTACGCAGAGGCAGGTGGCTGCGACGCATGTCGAGGGCGAGGGTGGCACGGCGCATCGCCGCGGGCGCGGCGTACGGCGGCGGCGGTATCGGTCTGATCGGCGCCGCCGCGGTCGGTCTGGTGATCGCGGAGGTCCAGCTGGCGAAGCGGCAGGTGGGCAACCACAACAGGGGAGGCGTGCAGGTCCCGTCCGCGAACGGTCTTTACGGGAGGGTGTTCGCCGAGCGTACGGCCACCGAGGTGGCGGAGACGGAGCCGCTGCGGTTCGCCATGCTGGGTGACTCGACGGCGGCGGGGCAGGGCGTGCACCGGGCCCGGCAGACGCCGGGCGCGCTGCTCGCCTCGGGTCTCGCGGCGGTGGCCGAGCGCCCGGTGGAGCTGCGCAACGTCGCGCTGCCGGGCGCCAGGTCCGACGATCTGGACCGCCAGGTCGCGGTGATCCTCTCGGATCCGGACTGGGTGCCGGACGTGTGCGTCGTGATGATCGGCGCGAACGACGTGACGCACCGGATGCCGGCGACCCGGTCGGTGCGTCATCTGTCGGCGGCGGTGCGCAGGCTGCGTACGGCGGGGGCGGAGGTGGTGGTGGGGACGTGCCCGGATCTGGGCACGATCGAGCCGGTGAACCAGCCGCTGCGGTATCTGGCCCGGCGGGCCTCGCGGCAGCTGGCGGCGGCGCAGACGATCGGGACGGTGGAGCAGGGCGGGCGCACGGTGTCGCTGGGCGATCTGCTCGGCCCGGAGTTCCTGGCCAATCCGCGGGAGCTGTTCGGTCCCGACAACTACCACCCGTCGGCCGAGGGGTACGCGACGGCGGCGATGGCGGTGCTGCCGACGCTGTGCGCGTCGCTGGGCCTGTGGCCGGAGGAGGAGCGTCCGGACGTGTCCCGGCGCGAGGGCTTCCTGCCGGTGGCCAGGGCGGCGGCCCAGGCAGCGGAGGAGGGCGGCACGGAGGTGACGCCGGCGATGCCGACGGGTCCGAGGGGGCCCTGGGCTCTGCTGAAGCGCCGCAGGCGCAGGCGGGTGACGACGCAGGACCCGACGCCGGTGACGTGAGGGCGGCATTGCAGGCGACACACTGCTGAGCAAGCGCTTAGAAAAATGCGGCGGGAGTCACACGCGCACACCGGTGACCTGGACAGTACGTACAGGTAACTTCCCTCACGGTCCTGCCTTTAGCTCGTAGGCAAAAGCTCGTACGCGTAGACCTCTTGGAGCCGTGATGCCCGAAGCCGTGATCGTCTCGACCGCCCGCTCCCCCATCGGCCGCGCCTTCAAGGGGTCCCTGAAGGACCTGCGCCCGGACGATCTGACCGCCACGATCATCCAGGCCGCGCTGGCCAAGGTCCCCGAGCTCGACCCGCGGGACATCGACGACCTGATGCTCGGCTGCGGTCTGCCCGGCGGCGAACAGGGCAACAACCTGGGCCGCATCGTGGCCGTGCAGATGGGCATGGACCACCTGCCGGGATGTACGGTCACCCGCTACTGCTCGTCGTCGCTGCAGACCAGCCGCATGGCGCTGCACGCCATCAAGGCCGGCGAGGGTGACGTCTTCATCTCGGCCGGTGTCGAGATGGTGTCGCGCTTCGTGAAGGGCAACTCGGACTCGCTGCCGGACACGCACAACCCGTTCTTCGCCGAGGCGGAGGCCCGTACGGCCGCCGTCGCCGAGTCCGAGGGCGCGAGCTGGCACGACCCGCGCGAGGACGGCCTGGTCCCGGACGCGTACATCGCGATGGGCCAGACCGCCGAGAACCTGGCGCGGACGAAGGGTGTCACGCGCGCGGACATGGACGCGTTCGGTGTGCGTTCGCAGAACCTGGCCGAGCAGGCCATCAAGAACGGCTTCTGGGAGCGGGAGATCACCCCGGTCACCACCCCCGACGGCACGGTCGTCTCGCAGGACGACGGCCCGCGCGCCGGCGTCACCGTGGAGGGCGTCTCGGGCCTGAAGCCGGTCTTCCGCCCCGACGGCCTGGTCACGGCCGCGAACTGCTGCCCGCTCAACGACGGCGCCGCGGCCCTCGTGATCATGTCCGACACGAAGGCCCGCGAGCTCGGTCTGACGCCGCTCGCCCGCATCGTCTCCACCGGCGTCTCGGGCCTGTCCCCCGAGATCATGGGCCTCGGCCCGGTCGAGGCGTCGAAGCAGGCGCTGAAGCGCGCCGGGCTCGGCATCGGCGACATCGACCTGGTCGAGATCAACGAGGCGTTCGCCGCGCAGGTCATCCCCTCCGCGCGTGACCTCGGCATCGACGAGGACAAGCTGAACATCAACGGTGGCGCGATCGCCGTGGGTCACCCCTTCGGCATGACGGGCGCCCGCATCACCGGCACCCTGATCAACAGCCTCCAGTTCCACGACAAGCAGTTCGGCCTGGAGACCATGTGCGTCGGCGGCGGCCAGGGCATGGCGATGGTCATCGAGCGGCTGAGCTGAGCCGTAGCGGAGGGTAGGGGTCGCCTGAGGAACGAAGGCGGCACCTGCCCGCAGCGGTGGCGAAGCTCAGCGCGACCGGAGAAGCGAGCGGCTCAGCTGACCTCTCCGGCCCCAGAGGCCGGGTTGCGCCTCTGCTGAATCGTGATCCAATCTCCCCCAGGATGTGACGTATCTCCTGGGGGAGACGGTTTTTGCAGGTCAGCAGGGCTCCCAGGGCATAACACCCCTAAACACCCGACCAAAAGAGCTGTCCATTTCGTGACGTAATGCACTGACAGCGGGATGGTCCAGGCTTCAAGCTGATGTAGGAAGTCGGGGGTCGACTTGAAACCGGGAGTACGTCAGTGAGCGCCATGCCTCTTGCTTTGCTCATCGCCACGGCCGCCGCCACGGCCGTGGGCGCCGCTGCCCTGCACACCGTCCACGGACTGCGCAGGCAGATCACCGAACTGCGGGACGAGCTCGCCCATGACCGCGCCGTCGGCGCCGGTCGTGGCGTGCCCGCCGCGCGCACCACGCCCGACACGGAGGAGATACGCGCGGCCGTCGCCGACGCACTCGCGGAGGAGCGGGAGCGCGAGCTCGCCGAGGCGCGTGCCTTCTGGGCCGCGCAGGAGGCGCGGGACGCCTCCGACGCGCCGTCCATGCTCGGCGGCGCGCTGGGCCTCGGTGACGATCTGTTCATGCCGCGCCAGGCCGATTTCGCGGGCCTGGAGCCGGGTCTCGCGGCGGGCCTGGAGCCCGTGGTGGAGCCGGCCGACGCGGGCGCCGACGAGTTTTCCGGGGAGTCCGCGGAGCTCGCGGCCGCCCGTCGCCGTCACCCCTCGCACCCCGACTTCGTGCCGGTGCAGTCGCCCGTCTCGGGCGGGAGCAGCGACCACGAGCGGACGGTGGCGTGTCTGGAGGAGCTGGCCGACGCCCGCACCGCCCTGGCCGATGTGCGCCCGGGCCCGCTGGGCACGCTCGACGTGTACGTCTTCGTGGACGGCACGACGCTCTGCATGACCCCCGGCCACCGCGAGACCGCGGAGCAGCTGGCCGAGGCGCTGCGCGAGGGCGAGTCCCCCGTGCTGCTGGGCGGCTCGGGTGTCTCGGGCGCGTACGCGCTCACGTTCGCCTGCGGCCGCGAGAACGTCTACATCCTGGCCGACCGGGTCATAGCCTCCGTCTGAGCGCCTCCGCTCGGCTTCCGTCCCCACCCATCGAAGAACGCGCCGGGTCGGCTCACACCCCGGCGCGTTTTTGTGCCTCCTCGACGAGCGCGAGCGCCTCACCCAGCTGGGCGGGGTTCTGAAGGACGACGGACAGGTCGCGTGCGGCGACGGTGATCTGGTCGGACCCGGCGAACATCCCGGCGTCCGGCATCTCCCGTACGGGTCCCTCGGGGTCCTCCAGGCGCTGCGCCCATGCGGACAGTTCCCTGGCGAGGGCGAGCGCCTCGGCGGCGGCCCCCCGCTGGAGCCTGCTCTGCGGCGCGGCGCGCAGCCGGTCGGCGAATCGGTCCACTGCGTCCGTCAACGGCGTCGTATCGAGCATGCCGCGACCCTATGCGCCTTCCCTCGACTGTTGCCAACAACCGAACGCTCAGGCACGGTGGCCTGAAGGACCGGCTACATCGCAACGCGTCCGGAGGCGCCGATGTCCCAAGTGTTCTCGCAGGAGACCCACCAGAATCTGCTGGCTCGCATCCCCCACTGCACCGGTCGTGAGATCTCCGACTGGCTGCGCACCGTCGAGGAAGGCCCCTGCTTCCTCCGCTTCGAAGACAAGGTCAGCTGGCTGCGCGGGGAACACGACCTCGCGTACGGCCACGCCAAGGCGATCATCCACGAGTACGACCTGCGGCGGGCCGCCCGCCGCCTGGGCTGAGCGTTCCACCCCCGACCCATCCGTCCCCACAACAGCCGCAACCGTGAAAAAGGGCCCGCACACCGATGGTGCGCGGGCCCTTTCAGGTCTGACTGCCGGGTGGTCAGTCGTTGCCCTGCAGGATCGCGATGAGGCGCAGGAACTCGAGGTAGATCCACACGAGCGTCATCGTCAGGCCGAACGCGGCGAGCCAGGCCTCCTCGCGCGGGGCGCCGTACGCGATGCCGTCCTCGACCTGCTTGAAGTCGAGGGCCAGGAAGCACGCGCCGAGCAGCACGCCGATGATGCCGAAGACGATGCCGAGGCCGCCGCTGCGGAGGCCGAGGCCGTCACCGCCGCCGAAGACGGCGAACAGCAGGTTCACCGCCATGAGCAGGATGAAGCCCATGGCCGCGGCCATCACGAAGCCGTAGAAGCGGCGGTTGACACGGATCCAGCCGGCCTTGTACGCGACGAGGACCGCCACGAAGACCGCCATCGTGCCGAGCACGGCCTGCATGGCCGCACCGCTCGCGATGTAGTTGTCGACGATGCTCGACAGGACGCCGAGGAAGACGCCCTCGAGCGCCGCGTACGCCAGGATGAGCGGCGGCGAGGCCTTGCGCTTGAACGCCTGGACGAAGCCCAGCACCATCGCGATGAGGCCTGCGCCGATCGCGATGCCGTACGACTTGTTGATGTTCGCGGTGTCGACCGGCAGCAGCGCCCAGGCGAGCGCGGCCGTCAGGACGAGGACGCCGAGGGTGGTGGCGGTGCGCATGACGACGTCGTCCATCGTCATGCGGCCGGTGGTGGCCGGGGCCTGCGGCGGAGCGCCGTACTGCAGGTCCTGCTGGGCGTAGGGGTTCTGCGCGTACGGGTTGTTGCCGGCGTAGGGGTTGCCCTGTGTGCCGACTGCGGGTCCCCCGGCCTGCGGCTGCGCGTTGAAGCCCGCATAGCCGTTGTCGCGGCTGAACCCCCGTCGCGAGAAGACCGGGTTACTGCTCCTCATCTCACTCCTCCATAGCCACCCTGCGCGGCCTTGGCTCAAGGGTAATAGGCAGGCAAAGACCCCAGCCTAGTGCTCAGGGAGGATCTTTCCCATCCTGTTACCCGCAACGTCCGGGGCATGCCCGGTGTTCCGCCGAACGAGGGGCACCAGGGAGATGGCGACGGCGCCGAGGACCGCGGCCGCGGCGAAGGTGGTGAAGCCGAGGCTCGCATTGCCTCCGGCGACGACCGCGCCGCCCAGCCAGGGGCCGACGACGGCTCCGGTGCGGCCCACGCCGGTGATCCAGCCGAGGCCGGTGGCGCGCTGGCCGGGCGTGTACACGGACGGGGCTGCCGCGTAGACCATGACCTGGGCGGAGAAGAGCCAGACGCCGGTGACGAAGACCAGGGCGTACGCGACGCCCAGCGGCAGGTGCGCGCGGAGCAGGAAGGCGCCGCAGGCGGTCAGGACGAACCAGAGCGCGGACACCTTGACCGCGCCGAACCGGTCGGCGGCACGGCCCGCGACGAGCATGCCGACGATGCCGCCCGCGTTGATCACCATGAGGAAGGTGACGGACGAGGTGAGCGAGTAGCCGGAGGCGCGCATCAGCTCGGGCAGCCAGGTGGAGACGCCGTAGACGAGGAGCAGGCCGGCGAAGGAAGCGACCCACAGGAGCGGGGTCGCGGCGCGGGTGCCGGGTGCGAAGAGCGAGGCGACGGCGGCGAAGCGGCCCTTGGCGCCGGCGGCGGGGGCCTCGGCGCGGGTCGGCTCGGGCAGCCCGTAGCGGGCGGCGACGGCGCTCGCCTCGGCGGTACGCCCCTTAGCGAACAGGACGGCCGGGGATTCGGGCAGCCACTTCAGGACGAGGGGGACGGCGATGACGGCCGGGATGACGCCCGTCCAGAAGACGACGCGCCAGCCGTGGTCGGGGCCGAGCGCGAGGCCGAGGCCCGTCGCGGCCATGCCGCCCGCGTGGTACGAGGTCATCATCAGGCCGGTGGCGAGGGCGGCCCTGCGGGGCGGGGCGAACTCGGCGACGATCGCGAGGCCGATCGGCATCAGGCCGCCGAGGCCGAGCCCGGCGAGGAAGCGGCCCCCGCCGAAGGCGGCGGCGCTCGGGGCGAGCGCGCACACGGCGGAGCCGGCGGAGAAGAGGGCGACGGAGCCGGTGACCATGGGCTTGCGGCCGAGCCAGTCGGTGAGTGTGCCGCAGCCGAGTGCGCCGATCAGCATGCCGAACGTGGTCCAGGAGCCGATCGTGCCGGCGGTGGACGCGGTGAAGCCGAAGCCCTTGTCGTCGAGGAGGTGCGGCATGACGGCGCCGTAGATGTTGACGTCCATGCCGTCGAAGAAGACGACGAGCCAGCACAGGGCGATGACGGGGGCGACGGCCCTGAAGGTGCGGGGCGGGGAGGGTATGGCGGTGCCGTGGGAGGTGTCGGGGGACATGAGCACTCACTTCGTCGTGGGTACGCGGGGACGGGTGTGCGGCGGTTGGTGGACGGTGCGGTGGTGCGGGCTCAGTCGAGGGGGAAGCCCGTGTAGCCCTCGGCGAGGTCGGTCCCGGCCGCGGGCGAGGCCGTGATCCTGTCGAGGTGGGCGCGCTGGATGCGGTCGTCGAAGGGCGTCGCGTCGGGGGCGCGGTGCAGCATCGTCGTCATCGCGTACGAGAACCGCTCGGCCTGCCAGACGCGGCGCAGGCAGGTCTGTGAGTAGGCGTCGAGGCGCTCGGTGGAGCCGGTCTTGTGGCGGTGGGTCAGGGCGCGGGCGAAGGTGACGACGTCGCCGACGGCGAGGTTGAGGCCCTTGGCGCCGGTCGGCGGGACGATGTGGGCGGCGTCCCCGGCGAGGAAGAGCCGTCCGTGGCGCATCGGCTCGTGGACGTAACTCCTCATCGGGGTGACGGACTTGGAGGTGATGGCTCCGCGCTCCAGCTTCCAGCCGTCGGCGGTCTCCAGGCGGCGGTCGAGTTCGTCCCAGATCTCCTCGTCGCTCCAGTCGTCGGCGTTCGTGCCGTCGGGGACCTGGAGGTACGCGCGCGTGACGGACGGGGAGCGCATCGAGAGGAGCGCGAAGCCGCGGTCGTGGCGGGAGTAGACCAACTCGTCGTGGGACGGGACGACATCGGCGAGGATGCCGAGCCAGCCGAAGGGGTACGTGCGCTCGAAGACCTGGGAGACGTCGGCGGGTACGGCCTTGCGGCCCACGCCCCACGAGCCGTCGCAGGCGACGACGTAGTCGCAGTCGAGGACGTCCTCGCGGCCCTCGTGGCGGAAGCGGACGCTCGGGCTCTCGGTCTCGGCGCCCTCGACGGCCAGCGCCTCCGCCTCGAAGAGCAGCGGGCCTCCCTCGGCGAGCTGGAGGGCGATGAGGTCCTTGCACACCTCGGTCTGGGCGTAGACCATCACGGACCTGCCGCCGGTCAGGGCGGGGAAGTCGACGCGGTGGCGGCGCCTGTCGAAGCGCAGCTCGATGCCGTCGTGCGGGAGGCCCTCGCGGTCCATGCGCTCCGCCGCGCCCGCCTCGCGCAGTACGTCGACGGTGCCCTGCTCCAGGATTCCGGCGCGCTGGCGCTGCTCGACGTAGGCCCGGTCCCGGCTCTCCAGGACGACGGAGTCGATTCCGGCGTTGTGCAGGAGCCGGGCGAGGAGCAGTCCGGCGGGGCCCGCTCCGATGATGCCGACGGTGGTGCGCATGGGTACCTTCTTTTTCGCTCAGCCTTGTTCGCGTGGTGAACTTTCGTTCATAATGTGCTCAGCGGAGTCTCCGCCCGGCTCGAACCGCTGTCAACGGTCCCGGGCGGAGAAAACGGTCCCGGGACTTTGGAGGGCACGAAAAAACGCCGCGGCGATCGGATGCGATCGGCACGCGGCGACAGGAAGCGGCTCAGAAGCGACTCGGTCGGGAGCGGGGAGGAAAAGCGGGAGGTGCCCGGAACCGGACTTGAACCGGTACGCCCGCGAAGGGGCAGCGAGGTTTAAGCTCGCCGTGTCTGCATTCCACCATCCGGGCAGGTCGTGGGCTCCGCAACGAGGTTCTGAGCCTATCGGGACAGATCCCCCGAACAGCGGAACGCCCGCTCGATGTTGTCTTATTTTATTGACGTCTGAGGGTGCATCAGACCACGGTAGCCGCCATCAGCACATGCCGCAGGCCCTTCCACGCCCGTCGGCGCCCTCGCCCCCGTCATCGTGGATTGACGGGATTTCACCTCCCGCGGTGATCTTCGCTCTCAGGGTCACGGGTCATCCCCAGGTATGACCCGGGCGGCCCCGGTCCCCCCGAAGTCGCCCCCAGGAACCGGAACAGCGGCTGACTTCACGGCCCGAGACGGCCACGACGATGGAGAGGTCCCTCCAACGGGACCCCGTCCTCACCCGTCGTCCGACAGGAGCCCCCTTCCGTGACCACCACCCCCATCGCCGGCAAGGCCACCGCAGTGGCCGCGCGCGCCACGGATCTGTCCAAGGTCTACGGACAGGGCGAGACCCAGGTGGTCGCGCTCGACCGGGTCTCCGTCGACTTCCGGCAGGCCGAGTTCACCGCGATCATGGGCCCGTCCGGGTCCGGCAAGTCGACCCTGATGCACTGCGTCGCCGGCCTCGACAACTTCTCGTCGGGCTCCGTGCGCATCGGCGACACCGAGCTCGGGTCCCTCAAGGACAAGCAGCTCACCAAGCTCCGCCGGGACAAGATCGGCTTCATCTTCCAGGCGTTCAACCTGCTGCCCACCCTGACGGCCCTGGAGAACATCACGCTCCCCATGGACATCGCGGGCCGCAAGCCGGACAAGCAGTGGCTGGAGAACGTGATCGCGATGGTGGGCCTGTCCGACCGGCTCGGCCACCGGCCCTCGGAGCTCTCCGGCGGCCAGCAGCAGCGCGTGGCCGTCGCCCGCGCCCTCGCCTCCCGGCCCGAGATCATCTTCGGTGACGAGCCGACCGGAAACCTGGACTCGCGCGCCGGCGCCGAGGTCCTCGGCTTCCTGCGCAACTCCGTGCGCGAGCTGGGCCAGACCGTCGTCATGGTCACCCACGACCCGGTCGCCGCCGCCTACGCGGACCGCGTGATCTTCCTCGCCGACGGCCGCGTCGTCGACGAGGTGTACGACCCGACGGCCGACTCGGTCCTGGACAGGATGCCGCGTTCTTCTGGGGGGTCCCCCCAGACCCCCGGCTTCGACGCGAAGGGCCGCACCAGCTGACGCCCGCCCGCACAGCCGCCGCCCCGCCGCCTCGACGCCACGTCGCCGTACCCCTGGACTGAGAAACCCCATGTTCCGTACCGCCTTGCGCAATGTGTTCGCGCACAAGGCCAGGCTCCTGATGACCGTGCTCGCCGTCATGCTCGGCGTCGCCTTCGTCTCCGGCACCCTGGTCTTCACCAACACCATCTCCGACGCCTTCCAGAAGAGCTCCGCCAAGGGCTTCGACCAGGTCGACGTCGCCGTCACGCCCAAGACCGCCCTGGCGAAGGGCGACCGCGTCACCAAGGTCCCCAAGCTCACGCAGGCCACCCTCGACCAGGCCGCGAAGGCGCCCGGCGCCGCGTCGGCCATCGGCGTCGTCAGCGGCTTCGCGGCCGTCGCCGACAAGGACGGCAAGCTCGTCGGCAACGGCTTCTCCACCCAGGGCGCCAACTACTGGGGCTCCCCCAAGAACACAGACCCGCGCTACCCGCTCAAGAGCGGCAGGGCGCCCAGCGGCAAGGGCGAGGTCGCGCTCGACTCGCAGACCGCGAAGCGCGCGGGCTACAAGGTCGGCGACACCGTACGGATGTCCATCGACGGGCCCGTCCTGACGCCCACCGTCACCGGCATCTTCACCACCGAGGACGGCAACGTCGCGGCCGGCGGCAGCCTCGCCCTGTTCGACACTGCGACCGCGCAGCAGCTCCTGCACAAGCAGGGCTCGTACGACGAGATCGACGTCAAGGCCGCGGCCGGGACCAGTCAGGCCGCTCTGCAGGGCGCGCTCGACAAGGCCCTGCCGAAGGGGCAGGCCGAGACCACGACCGGCAAGCAGCTCGCCGATGACCAGGCCGAGCAGATCTCGTCCAGCATGAGCTCGATGAAGTCGAGCCTGCTGGTGTTCGCCGGTATCGCGCTCTTCGTCGGCGTCTTCATCATCGCCAACACGTTCACGATGCTCGTCGCCCAGCGCACCAAGGAACTCGCGCTCATGCGGGCCGTCGGCGCCTCGCGCAGGCAGGTCACGCGCTCCGTCCTTGCGGAGGCGTTCGTGGTCGGCGCGGTCGCGGCCGTCACCGGTCTGGCGGCGGGCATCGGCATCGGCGCCGGGATGCGCTCCCTGATGGGCGCGACCGACGCACAGATCCCGGACGGGCCGCTCGTGGTCTCGCCCGGCACGGTCGTCACGTCGCTCGTCGTCGGCGTCGTCATCACGATGCTGGCCGCGTGGCTGCCCGGCCGCCGCGCCGCGAAGATCCCGCCGGTCGCGGCGATGAGCAGCGTGCACGCCACGGCGACCACCCGCTCCCTCGTCGTACGGAACACGATCGGCGCGCTGTTCGCGGCGGCCGGCATCGCCTCCTCCCTGTACGCGACGACGATGAGCGACGGCACCTCGGCGCAGGCCCCCCTGGGCCTCGGCGCGGGCCTCCTCGTGATCGGTGTCTTCGTCCTCACCCCGCTGCTGTCCCGCCCGCTGATCGCGGCCGCGGGGCCGGTCCTGCGCGTCTTCGGGATCTCCGGCAAGCTGGCCCGCCAGAACGCCGTCCGCAACCCGCGCCGCACCGCCGCGACCGCCTCCGCCCTGATGATCGGCCTCACGCTGATCACCGGCATGACGGTCATCGCGGGCAGCGCCCAGCAGGCCATCGACAAGATGGCGTCGTCCGCCCTCAAGGCCGACTACGTCGTCTCCATGGCGAACATGAACTCCCTGTCCCCCGAGGTCGCCGGCAAGCTCGCCGAGGTCGACGGCGTCACCGCCACCAGCGGCCTGAGCAACTCGCCCTCGCGCATCGACGGGCAGACCGAGTTCCTGACCGGCGTCAACGGCGCGACCATCGGCTCGCTGACCGACCTCAAGGTCGACAGCGGCACCTTCCGGATCGGCGGCCGTGACGTCGTCGTGGACGACAAGACCGCGAAGGACCACGGCTGGCGCACCGGCTCGACGTTCACCACGAACTTCGAGGACGGCAAGAAGCAGCAGCTGACCGTCGCCGGGGTCTACGAGGGCAACGACATGATGCGCGGCATCATGCTGGACTCCGCCGTCCTGACCCTGCACGTCACGGACCCGTCCGACATGCAGGTCATGGTGAAGACCGACGGCGGCACGTCCGCCGCCGCCAAGGACCGCATCGAGAAGGCGCTCGGCGACAACCCGGCGATCCTCGTCCAGGACAAGCAGGACATCTCCAACGCGATCTCGAAGATGTTCACGCTGATGCTGAACATGCTCTACGGCCTGCTCGCCATGGCGGTCATCGTCGCCGTCCTCGGCGTCATCAACACCCTGGCCATGTCGGTCTTCGAGCGCTCGCAGGAGATCGGCATGCTGCGCGCGATCGGCCTCGACCGCAAGGGCATCAAGCGCATGGTGCGCCTGGAGTCCCTGGTGATCTCGCTGTTCGGCGGTGTGCTCGGCGTCGGCCTCGGCGTGTTCTTCGGCTGGGCGGCGGGCAAGCTGATGGCGACGTCCCTGGCGACGTACGAGCTGGTCCTGCCCTGGGGCCGGATCGGGATCTTCCTCGCGCTGGCCGCCGTCGTGGGCATCCTGGCGGCCCTGTGGCCGGCCCGCCGCGCGGCCCGGCTGAACATGCTGGCGGCCATCAAGTCGGAGTAGCGAAACGGCGGATGGGGCGCACCGGCCGACTGCCGGTGCGCCCCATCCGTGTGTCCGGGCCGTCAGTTCCAGGTACGCGCCCGCAGGGGCATACCCGGGTCGCCCGACAGGGGCGTCTTCACGGCGAGGATCTGGTTCACCCCGATCTTGTTGCGCTCGAAGCTCAGCGCGCACGCGGCCATGTACAGGCGCCAGATGCGGGCCCGGCCGGGGCTCGTGAACTTCACGGCCGCGGGCCAGCCGGCCTCCAGGTTGGCCACCCAGCGGCGCAGCGTGAGCGCGTAGTGCTCCCGGATCGCCTCCAGGTCCCTGACCTCGAACCCGGCCCGCTCCAGGAGCCCGGTGGTCGTGCCGACCGGCGCGAGCTCCCCGTCCGGGAAGACATACGCGTCGATGAACTCGTCGACCTCGTACGTCGACTCGTCCTTCTGGGGGCGTCGGCCGATCTGGTGGTTGAGGAGCCTGCCGCCCGGCTTGAGGAGGGCGTAGAGCGCCTCGGCGTACGCCAGGTACCGCTCGGAGCCGACGTGTTCGGCCATGCCGATGGACGAGATCGCGTCGAAGGGCCCGTCGCGCACGTCGCGGTAGTCCTGGACCCGGATCTCCACCCGGTCGGTGAGCCCCTCCTCGGCGACCCGCTTACGGGCGTACGCGGCCTGCTCCTGCGAGAGCGTCACGCCGACGACGCCGACGCCGTACTCGCGGGCGGCGTGAATGGCCATGGAGCCCCAGCCGCAGCCGACGTCGAGCAGGCGCTGACCGGGCGCCAGGCCGAGCTTGCGGGAGACGAGTTCGAGCTTGTCGCGCTGGGCGTCCTCGAGGGTGCCGTCCGGCGAGTCCCAGTACGCGCACGAGTAGACCATCGAGGGACCGAGGACCAGCTCGTAGAAGTCGTTGCCGACGTCGTAGTGGTGGCTGATGGCCCGTCGGTCGCTGCCCTTGGTGTGCAGATGCAGGCGGCCGCGCCTGCGCATCTCCTCACCGGGCGGGGCGGGCGGCAGGAAGGGCCCGGCGAGCTTGACCAGCTCGGCGACGGCGGCCCTGCCCCTGGGCTCCTTCAGGGCCTCGACGAGGCTCCTGCCGTCCTCCTCGGGGCGCTCCCAGATGAGCCCGGCCATCTGGCCGAGGGCGTCGTACAGATCGCCCTCCACGTCCAGGTCACCGGCCACCCAGGCGCGGGCCAGGCCGAGTTCTCCCGGCTTCCACAACAGGCGGCGCAGGGCGCGGCGGTTGCGTACGACGAGAGTGGGTCCGGCGGGCGGCCCGGCCTCCGAACCGTCCCAGGCGCGAAGCCTGACGGGAAGCGGTACTCCGAGTAGCTGTTCGGCGAGGTTCTTCAGCCGCTGTGCGGCGTCCTGCATGGCGCACACCTCCGTAATGGGAGACGATCCCGGAATCGTCCAACACCACGTAAACACCAACGGAGCGCTCTCGCAGTCCCGTTACTGCGTTACGGATCGGCAAAATACATGTAGCGGCCATGTATACCGGCAGGCCGGAGCGCCGGCCGGGGCGGATCCGGGAACGCCGAAGGGGCGCTCGCACCACGGATGGCGAGCGCCCCTTCAGGGGTGTTACTGGACCGGGGTCAGGAGGCCTTGGCCTTCTCCTCGACCTTCTTCTCCTCCGCCTTGGCGGCCGGAGCCGGCGCCGGCTTGGCGGCCTCGTAGAACTCCTCGCGGGGAGACTCGAGGGCGCCGAGCGCGGTGATGTCGCGCTTCTGGAACATGTTGATCGTCCACTCGGCGATCACACGGATCTTGCGGTTGTACGTCGGCATGGCCATGCCGTGGTAGCCACGGTGCATGTACCAGGCGAGACGGCCCTTGAGCTTGATCTTCATCTTGCCCATGACGATCATCGCCACGCCCTTGTGCAGGCCGAGACCCGCGACCGCGCCCTTGTTGGCGTGGCTGTACTCCTTCTGCGGGAAGCCCCGCATACCGGAGATCACGTTGTCGCCGAGGACCTTGGCCTGACGCATGGCGTGCTGCGCGTTCGGCGGGCACCAGGCGTTCGGGTTGCCCGCCTTGCGGCCGACCAGGTCCGGAACCTGGGCGTTGTCGCCCGCGGCCCAGATGTAGTCGCTGCCCTGCACCTGGAGGGTGGCCTGGGTGTCCACGTGGCCGCGGGGGCCGAGCGGGAGACCGAAGCGCGCGAGGGCCGGGTTCGGCTTGACGCCGGCGGTCCACACGACGGTGTTGGAGTCGACCTCGAGACCGTTGCTGAGCACGACGTGACCGTCGACGCAGGACGGCATCGTGGTGCCGAGGTAGATCTCGATACCGCGGGACTCCAGGTGCTTCTTGCCGTACTGGCCGAGCTCGGGCCCGACCTCCGGCAGCACCTTGTCGGCGGCGTCGACGAGCACGAAGCGCATGTCCTCGCGCTTCACGTTCTTGTAGAACTTGGCCGCGTCCCGCGCCAGGTCCTCGACCTCACCGATCGTCTCGGCGCCCGCGAAGCCACCGCCGACGAACACGAAGGTGAGCGCCTTGCGGCGGATCTCCTCGTCGTTCGTGGACTCGGCCTTGTCGAGCTGCTCGAGCACGTGGTTACGCAGGCCGATGGCCTCCTCGACACCCTTCATACCGATGCCGACCTCGGCGAGGCCCGGCGTCGGGAAGGTGCGGGAGACCGCGCCGAGCGCGATCACCAGGTAGTCGAAGGGAACCTCGTACGCCTCGCCGACGAGCGGGGCGACCGTGGCGACCTTGCGGTCCTGGTCGATGGTGGTGACCCGGCCGGTGAGAATCTCGGCTCCGGGCACAGCGCGTCGCAGCGGGACGACGACGTTGCGCGGCGAGATGCTGCCGGCGGCGGTTTCGGGGAGGAAGGGCTGGTAAGTCATGTACGAGCGCGGGTCCACGACCGTGACGGTCGCTTCCGCATAACGCATCTTCTTGAGAATGCGTCGTGCTGCGTACAGGCCTACGTACCCACCGCCTACTACGAGGATCCTGGGACGCTCCGTGGTGCTCATGCCATCGAGTATCCACCCGTCCGGAGGGGGTCGCTCGTGCGCCCCTTCACAAGCTCGGGTGGGGCCTCTGCTACACTCCGCCGCCCACGTGATCGAGGTCATGGCCCTGGCGGGGAACCACGGTATAACGCCGGTCGTTGCGCACCCCTCTTGAGCTGCCGCTCCGGGCATTCGGCGGGGGTGGACCACTCATCCGGTTCATCCGCCCGTAACAAGCCTGGAACGCCCCGCGTGGCAGCCGCCAGAGCCCGAAGACCCCCTTCCGCGGGCCATCTGGCCCGGAACCTCGCCCCATGAGGCCGAATTCCTTGTGAAGAACTTCACGAACTTTCCCGACGGGGTGTCGCCGGGGCGTGTCGCCCCTCTCCTTTACCGCGCTCAGACGACGTCCTGAGCGCTCAGGGGAGTCGGCCGCGGGCGGTACCGGCAGGTCAGAAGGGGGGCGGGGAAGGGGGCGGGAAAAGGCCTGGATCGGGCCGGGAACGGGGCGGGAACGGGCCGGGAACGGGCTAGGCGATCGACCAGGCGATGCCGTCGAGGATGTCGTGCTCGCTCACCACGACCTCCTTGGCGCCGATCCACTCCATGATCAGGCGCAGCACCAGCGCGCCGGAGGCGATGACGTCGACGCGGCCCGGGTGGATGACCGGGTTCAGGGAGCGCTGGTCGTGCGTGGACGTCACCAGCCAGTCCGTGAGCTCGTCGACGCGCTCGTAGGAGATACGGGAGTGGTGGATGGCCACCGAGTCGT
Organism: Streptomyces sp. NBC_00009; assembly: GCF_045040855.1. Lineage (NCBI taxonomy): Bacteria > Bacillati > Actinomycetota > Actinomycetes > Kitasatosporales > Streptomycetaceae > Streptomyces > Streptomyces sp. NBC_00009. The sequence goes on along the minus strand of NZ_CP108312.1, from coordinate 4,652,938 downwards.
ACGCGGTCAGGCCGAGCGCGAGCGCGGCGACCGTCGTCACGGAACCGGCGAGACCCACGAGCGTGCGGGCCGCGGTCAGCGGGACGGTCTGCGTCACGAGGTCGAGCGCCGCGACGATGTCCTCGCGGATGGCCTCGATCTGCGCGGGCGTCGGCGGGTCGGTGACCTGACCGTCCTCCCCCACGAGGTGGCGCTCCGTCATACGGACGCAGCCGATGTCGACGGAACGCGCGGCCATGACCGTGTCCTCGCCGACGACGAACTCCGTCGAGCCGCCGCCGATGTCCACGACCAGGTAGGGCTTGTCGAGGTCGGCCCGGCCCGTCAGCTCCTTCGTCGCGCCGGTGAAGGAGAACTCGGCCTCCTGGTCACCGGTGATGACCTCGGGCTCGACGCCCAGGATGTCCATGACCCCGCGCACGAAGTCGTCCCGGTTCTCGGCGTCGCGGGATGCGGACGTGGCCACGAACCGGATCTTCTCGGCGCCGTGCGCCTTGATGACCTCGGCGTACTCGCGGCAGGCCGCGAAGGTGCGCTCCAGCGCCTCGGGCGCGAGGCGTCCCGTGCGGTCCACGCCCTGCCCGAGCCGCACGATCGTCATGCGGCGGTCCAGTTCGACGAGTTCACCCGTGGCGGGGTCGGCGTCGGCGACGAGCAGCCGGATCGAGTTCGTGCCGCAGTCGACGGCGGCGACCCTGGTCACTCGCTCTCCTCGGGCGCGGCCGACACGCAGGGGCCCTTCGCCCACCACTCGGGCAGCATCGCGATGGCCTCGTCGCCGAGCGGGTTCACGCCCGGGCCCGCGGCCAGGGAGTGGCCGACCAGGACGTGCAGGCACTTCACCCGGTCCGGCATGCCGCCCGCGCTCGGGAAACCCTCGAGGACCTCGATGGCGTCACGGCGCGCGATGTAGTCCTCGTGCGCCTTGCGGTACGCGTCCGCGAGCTCGGGATCCGTCTGAAGGCGCTCCGTCATCTCCTTCATGACGCCGTTCGCCTCCAGCGTGCCGATCGCGGACGCGGCGCGCGGGCACGTGAGGTAGTACGTCGTCGGGAAGGGCGTGCCGTCCTCGAGGCGGGGGGCCGTCTCGACCACGTCCGGGTTGCCGCACGGGCAGCGGTGCGCGATGGCCCGCAGGCCGCGCGGCGGGCGGCCGAGCTGCTCCTTGAACGCCTGGATGTCGGCGTCCGTGGGCGTGGTCGGCTCGGTCTGGGGCGGGGGCGTGTCCATGCCTGGGGGCTTTCCTTCAGTGAACTTCGGTGGGGGTACTACGGATTCGGAGCTTCGGGCTTCGGGCTTCAGTGAGGGCGGGTCAGTTGTCGGGGCGGTCGGCCTTGTCGACGCCGTCCCAGACGTTCGAGTACCAGGGCCGGCCCTTCGCGCTCCCCTCGGAGCGGGTGCGCTTGGCCGCGTCGGGGTCGCGCGCGACGTAGCCGGTCTCGCCCGGCATCACCAGGTGGAGCCGGTCGCGGATCCGCTGCTCGGCGTACGAGTCGTCCTGCCAGCGTGCCTTCTCGTCGCGCAGCCTGTCGACCCTGCTCTGGGCCTCCTGCTGCCGGCGCTGGAGGTCGGCGATCTCCCCGCGCTGGGAGACGTACTGCCTTATGGGGTAGGCGAGCGCGACGACCAGGGTGCACAGGACGAGGGCCAGGAGTGCCGCGCGGCCGGTGAGGCGGGAGCGGCGGGCCTGGCGTCTGGTCTGGGAGCGGTAGACGCGCTCGGCGGTCTGCTCGCCGAGCAGACGCAGCCGGGTCGCGGTGGAGAACCGGTCACGGTCCCTGTCCCGGACTCTCCCGGCCATGTTCGCGCCTCCCCTTTACGTGCGTACGTCCCCGCACACGGTACGGGACCGGGTGCGGGGACGTACGTACGACGCTTCCTAAGGCAGTGCCTTAAGGGTGCGCTCAGCCCTTGAAGCGCGGGAAGGCGCTGCGGCCGGCGTAGACCGCGGCGTCGTCGAGGATCTCCTCGATGCGCAGGAGCTGGTTGTACTTGGCGACGCGGTCCGAGCGGGCCGGGGCGCCGGTCTTGATCTGGCCGCAGTTCACCGCGACGGCGAGGTCGGCGATGGTGACGTCCTCGGTCTCGCCGGAGCGGTGGGACATCATGCACTTGAAGCCGTTGCGCTGGGCCATCTCGACGGCGTCCAGGGTCTCGGTCAGCGAACCGATCTGGTTGACCTTGACGAGCAGGGCGTTGGCGGAGCCCTCCTCGATGCCGCGGGCGAGTCGCTCGGGGTTGGTGACGAAGAGGTCGTCGCCGACGATCTGGACCTTGTCGCCCAGCTTCTCGGTGATGACGTTCCAGCCGGCCCAGTCGTCCTCGTACAGCGGGTCCTCGATGGAGACCAGCGGGTACGCGGAGACGAGCTCCTCGTAGTACTCGGTCATCTCGGCGGCCGAGCGGGACTTGCCCTCGAACTCGTACTTGCCGTCCTTGTAGAACTCGGACGCGGCGACGTCGAGCGCGAGCGCGATCTGCTCACCGGGGACGTAACCGGCCTGCTTGATGGCCTCGAGGATGAGGTCGAGGGCCTCTCGGTTCGAGCCGAGGTTCGGGGCGAAGCCGCCCTCGTCGCCCAGGCCGGTGGACAGGCCCTTGGTCTTCAGCACCTTCTTGAGGGTGTGGTAGACCTCGGCGCCCCAGCGAAGGGCCTCGGAGAAGGACTCCGCGCCGATCGGCGCGATCATGAACTCCTGGATGTCGACGTTGGAGTCGGCGTGCGACCCACCGTTGAGGATGTTCATCATCGGGACGGGCAGCAGGTGCGCGTTCGGACCGCCGAGGTAGCGGAACAGCGGCAGGTCGCTGGCCTCGGAGGCGGCGTGCGCGACGGCGAGGGAGACGCCGAGGATGGCGTTGGCGCCGAGCGAGCCCTTGTTGTCGGTGGCGTCCAGGTCGAACATCGCCTGGTCGATCAGGCGCTGCTCGGTGGCGTCGTAGCCGACGAGCTCCGGGCCGATCTGCTCGATGACGGCGAGGACGGCCTTCTCGACACCCTTGCCCTGGTACCGGTTCGGGTCACCGTCGCGGAGTTCGATGGCCTCGAACGCGCCGGTGGACGCACCGGACGGGACAGCGGCACGACCGGTGCTGCCGTCGTCGAGGCCGACCTCGACCTCGACCGTGGGGTTGCCTCGGGAGTCCAGGATTTCCCGGGCTACGACGACGTCGATGGACGGCACGAGCATCTCCTTCTGGGATGTGACGCAACTACGCCGGGCCGCATGGTCCGGCAACACCTGAGCCTATCCGGCTCCAGGCACCGGCCAGCCGACCGACCGGCCCGTGGACAAAACCGAGAGCGAATTGTTTCCGAACGGAACAAAAAATCCCGGCCGACAACGGACGAAAGCCCAGGACCCCTCACACACCAAAGCCCCGCCCCGGGCGCGACGGGGGAATGCGCACCCGGGGCGGGGAGTCCTTGGGGGAAACCTGGAGTGGTACCGGCCGTCCGCCGAAAGCCGGTACCCGAGCGGCCTGGGGGCTGCTGCTCTCCTCTATTACTTACTTGAGGTGGAGCTGCTGGCCCGGGTAGATCAGGTCGGCGTCCTCGACGATGTCCTTGTTCAGCTTGAAGAGCTTCGCCCAGCCGCCCTTGGTGTCGTGCGCCTCGGCGATGCTGCTGAGGGTGTCGCCGGCCTTCACCTTGTACTCGCCGTCACCCTTCTTGACCTTCTTGCCGGTCGGGGTCTTGACGGTCTTCTTCGACTCCTGCTTCGGGGCGGCAGGCGCCGTGCGCTCCTGGCTGCGGGTGGCCGGCTGCTCGGCCTTGCGCTCCGGCTGCGGGGCGGCGGCCGGGGCGGAGCCGGTCGAGGCGGCGGACAGGCCCACGCCACAGCTCGGCCAGGCACCCTTGCCCTGGCTGGCCAGGACCTTCTCGGCGACGGCTATCTGCTGCGCCTTGGAGGCCTTGTCAGCGGTGGAGGCGTACGCGGTGCCGCCGTACGCGGCCCAGGTGGACGAGGAGAACTGGAGGCCGCCGTAGTAGCCGTTGCCCGTGTTGATCGACCAGTTGCCGCCGGCCTCGCACTGCGCGACCGCGTCCCACTCGGAGGCGGTGGCGGCGGAGGCGCCGGTGGCACCCATCAGCGGGACGGCGACAGCGGCACCGGCGACACCGGCGAGCGTGGCGACACGGACTGCCTTGGACGGGCGGCGGTGCTTGCCCTTGCTGGAAAACAGCATCGAGAGATCCCCTCACCGACGCCTACGAGGTGAGCTGTCGGGTTCGGGCCGGATGAGTGCCCGGTCGCACGTCCTGCGTGCGACTTAACCCCAAGCCGGTCGTTCGGCCGTCTCTCAACGGCCGGGGCCGGCACTTACCTTGGGTCCCCCGCTCCTGCCTACGGCGCTTACGCGACGACTGTTCCCGTACGGACATTGGCAGGATTCGGCGTGACATCCGACGGGGCCCGCGGTGGCGAGCGGTGATGACCGTAAGCAGTGGATCGCCCGAATTTCAAAGACGATCAGGGCCTTTGAGACCCATCTCTCACTCTCGCAAAAGCGGACATCACGCCCGAACTGCCGCTACTTTTCGCCCGATTCGAGCCCAAGATCCAGACTCTGACCAGGAAGGATGAGGTCGGGATCGGCGCCGACCGTCTTCTTGTTCTCGGCGTACAGGGCGGCCCATCCGCCGTCCACGTCATGGGTGTCGGCGATGTCCCAGAGGTTGTCGCCGGCACGCACGGTATAGGCGCCTTCGTCCGTATTCGCGCCCTTGCGCCCGCTTTCGCCACCGCGCGAGGCGTGGCGGCCCGAGCCGTCGTCGGCACGCGAGGAGCCCGCCGCATCGTCCTCGGCGGCGTCGCCGCGGTGCCGGCCGGAGGCGGGCGCCGTGGCGGAGTCCGAGCCGCCGGAGGCCTCCGGCGAGGGCGTGCCGGAGGTCGGAGTCGAGCCGGAAGTCGAGCCGTCCTGGCCGGACTTGTCACTCTTGGAGTCATTCGCGGTGTCACCTGAGGTATCACCCGAGATGTCGCGATCCTCCCCTCGGGAGTCGTCCTTAGCGCCCGAGGAGGCGGAGTCCGCCGGCTCGTCGCTCGCGTCGTCCTTCGCGGTGTCGCCGTTCGCCGCGTCGTCACTGCCGGAGTCGCCGGCGGACGCGGACGGGGTCGGCAGGGCCGCCCCGGGATCGACGTCGGCCGCCGCGTCGTCCGTCGTGAGGCCCGAGGTGACCGAGCAGACCGGCCACGCCCGCGGACCCTGGTCGGCGAGGACCTTCTCGGCGACGGCTATCTGCTGCGAGCGGCTGGCCTGGTCGGCGCGCGGCGCGAAGTCGAGGCCGCCGTAGTCCTCCCAGGTCTCCTGCGAGAACTGGAGCCCGCCGTAATAGCCGTTGCCCGGATCGGCGCTCCAGGAGCCGCCGCTCTCGCACTCGGCGAGCTTGTCCCACGTGGCCGTCGACGCGGCGCTCGCGCTGGTCGCGCCGAGCAGGGGGATCGCGATGGCGGAGCCGGCCACTCCCGCGGCGACGAGGAGCGCGGGAGCCTGGCGGGGGCGACGGTGACGACCGTTCCCGGTGAGCATGGAGGCGCCTTTCGGTGGCTCGGGGAATGCTGCGGCGGGTGGTGCCGCGATGACTGGTGAACGTAGCGGGAGTCGAACGCTTGTCACAAGTCGATGCAGCCGAGATCACGTGAAAGTCACAGTCTTGACGGACCGTCAGCTACGGGGCTTTGTCCGGGCCCTCCTGATGCGGTGTGAACTCGACCGGAAGCGTGCGCAATCCCCGCATGATGAGCCCGCCACGCCAGCGCAAATCGGCAGGATCCCCCGCGAGTCGCAGGTCCGGAAGGCGCGTCAGAAGCGTGGCGAGGGCGGTCTGTCCTTCCAGGCGCGCGAGCGGGGCGCCGAGGCAGTAGTGGATGCCGTGCCCGTATCCGAGGTGCTGATTGTCACGCCGGGAGAGGTCGAGGGTGTCGGGCTCGTCGAAGCGCGCCGGGTCACGGTCGGCGGCGGCGAGCACCACGAGGACGGGGTCGCCGGCGGCGATGTCCTGCCCGCCGACGGTCAGCGGCTCGGTCGCGAAGCGCCACGTGGCGAGCTCCACCGGGCCGTCGTAGCGCAGGAGTTCCTCGATGCCGGTCTCCAGGAGGCCGGGTTCGGCGGCGCCGGGGGCCAGCGACCGCTGGAGCCGCTCGCGCTGCTCGGGGTGGGTGAGCAGGGCATATGTTCCGTTGCCGATGAGGTTGATGGTGGTCTCGAAACCGGCGAACAGGAGGATGAAGGCCATCGCCGCAGCCTCGTTCTCGGTGAGGTGCTCACCGTGGTCGGAGGCGCGGATGAGGCCGGAGATCAGGTCGTCGCCGGGCTCGTCCCGCTTGCGGTGGATGAGCTCGACGAGGTAGTTCCGGATCTTCTTCACGGCGCGGGCGACCCCGCCGCGCGGGCCCTTGCCGTGGCGGATCATCATGCCCGCCCAGTCCCGCAGGTCGTCCTGGTCCTCGCGCGGGACGCCCAGCAGGTCGCAGATCGCGTAGATGGGGAGCGGGAAGGCGAAGTCGTGGATGAGGTCCGCCTCGCCCTTGGCGGCGAACTCGTCGATGAGCCGGTCGGTCAACTCCTGCACGCGGGCGGCGAATTCGGCCACCCGGCGCGGGGTGAACGCCTTCGAGACGAGGCGGCGCAGGCGCGTGTGGTCCGGCGGGTCGATGTTGAGCAGATGCGTCATCAGCTCGGCCTTGCGCTCGCCCGGGATGCCGGTCTTGCCCTTGGCGTGGGCGGGCTCGTCGTGGTGTGCCGGGTTCTTGGACAGGCGCTGGTCGGCCAGCGCCTGCTTCGCGTCCGCGTACCGCGTGACCAGCCAGGCCTCGACACCGCTGGGGAGCGTCGTGCGGTGAACGGGCGAGTGCTCGCGCAGCCAGGCGTAGGCCGGGTACGGATCGGTGGCGAACTCCCAGGTGAAGAGTTCGGGAGCGGTGCGCTGCGCGGGCTTGTCGGTCACGCGTCGACGGTATCCGGCGCGGGGCGCCCCTCCGGCCGGACCCCACCGCCGACCGGTTCGGACGAAAGACCCTAGGCCAGCCCCTCCGCCGCCCGGATCGCGTCCCGGTACGCTCGCGCCGCCGCCCGCAGCGCCGCTTCCGGGTCGACGCCGTCGGCCTCGGCGCGCAGGGCGAGCGCGAGCAGTTCGTAGCCGACGCCCTCGCCGGACGGGAGGGATACGTCGAGCCCGGCCGTCCGCACCCGGGACCCCAGCTTGGCCGCGAGCGCGAGGCCGGGCTGTCCCACCGGCACCCCGTCCGTGACGGACTCGCGCTGCTTCTCCACGGCCTTCGTGCGCAGCCAGTGCTCCTTCACGTCCTCCGGGGTGAGCGCGGTGTCGTCGCCGAAGACGTGCGGGTGGCGGTGGATGAGCTTCTCGACGATGCCGCCGGCGACGTCGTCCACGGAGAACGCCTCGTCCCCTTCCTCGCCGGAGGCCTCCTCGGCGATCCGGGCGTGGAAGACGACCTGGAGGAGCACGTCACCGAGCTCCTCGCGCAGCTCGTCCCGGTCGCCGTCCTCGATCGCCTCGACGAGTTCGTACGCCTCCTCGATCGCGTACTTCGCCAGGCCCTTGTGGGTCTGCTGCGAGGACCACGGGCACTCGCGGCGGATGCGGTCCATGACCTGGACCAGGTCGAGGAGGCGGGCGCCCGGCAGGTCGTAGGAGGCCGGGAGCAGTTCCAGGTCGGGCATCGCGACGCGGCCCGAGCCGGCGAGCGCGGCCAGGCCGTCGGTCAGGCGGCGGTCGCCCTCGGCGGTGGCGACGACCACGACGGTGCGGCCCCCGGCACAGGCGTCGACGAGCTCGCGGGCCGTCGGCGCCGCCTCCCGCACCTCGATGCCGGCCTCCCGCAGATACGGCAGCTGCGGGTGCGCGGCGTCGGCGCACAGCACCTCGTCGGCGGCGTGCAGGAGCTGCCAGGCCGACCAGGACAGCAGGCCGGGCGCGACGCGGTGGCTGGTGGTGAGCAGGACGATGCGGCCGGTCGGGGCGGCGGCGGGTGCGTTCTCGGCGTTCACGCCTCGAACGTAACCCAGGCCGCCTGTCGCCCCCTACGCCGTCTGCTCGTCCCCCGTCTTCGGGGACGTGACCTCGCGCACCCACGGCGTCTTCGCGTCGGCGCGGCCGTGGCTCTTGGCGATGTCCCAGGTGCCGTAGCGCGGGTTCAGGTCGACGTTCAGCTCCTTGGAGGCCTGGTCGAGCGCCTTCCAGAAGGGGGCCTGGTCGGTCTCGGACTGGGACTGCATGTTCGCGCCGACCTTCTGGGCAAGGCCCATGACCTCAAGATCGGTGCGGGCGCTGTCCGCGATGCGCTCGGGCGCGATGTTGTACTGCTGGAGCAGGGCGAGCTGCATCTGCCGGACGCCGCCGGCCTGCTGCGCCATCGCGGCTTTCCGTTCCTGGATCTGCCTGCGGCTCACCGTGACGCCCGCGTCGGCGGCCGCGCGGTGCAGGACCCGGTCGAAGACCATGGAGTGCAGCGTGTTCCGGGTGAGGCTGCCGGACTTGGCGATGGCCTGCTCGTACTGCTGGTCGTCCTTGGTGGCGGCCTGCTGGGCATCGCGCACCTCGTTCACCCGGTTCTCCAGCTGGGAGACGGTGATGCGGTCGCTGCCCACGACGGCCGCGGCGCCGGGGTGCGCGTCGTCGCCGCAGGCGGTGAGGAGGGGGACCGCGGCTACGGCGGCGGTGGAGAGGACGAGCGCGGTGCGGCGGCTACGGCTGCGGTGCAAGGTGGGGCCTCCCTGCGAAGAGTTTGTGCGTCGGTGCACAAAGTCCGGCGGTGATCGATGTTAGGCAGTGGCCGTGCTCTCGGCCACCTATTCGACCCAACGATTCGCCGGGAGTTGAGGCACTCCCCCGCACTTCCCCGCGCCCGGCCCGCCCCGGCTCAGCCCCGGACCTGCCCCAGCCACTGCAAGGTGCGGCGGATTTCGGCCGGGAACGGGTGTCCAGGCCCGTGGAGGCGCTCCGCGTCGTGCAGCAGACGTACGAGGGTGTCGTGCGCGGCGGCCCGGTCGCCGAGTGCGAGGAGCAAGTGGCCGATGCGGCGCCGGACTTCGAGGGGCAGCGTGATGTCCGTCGTCGCGTACTGGTTCTCGTAGTACGGGAGCAGCGCCCGGTATTCGGCGAGCGCGGCGGCCGGTTCGCCGAGCTGTTCCAGGCACTGCGCGGCCTCGTAGCGGAACTGGAGGGACTGCGGGTCGGCCTGGCCGGCTTCGGCGGAGCGCTCGTCGGCGAGGCGGCGCAGCTCGGGCAGGGCGCGGCGGTACTGGCCGTCGTCCATGAGCGTCGCGGCGTACTGCTTGCGCAGGGTCCGGACGACCGGTGAGTGCTCGCCGTGCTGGGCCGCGGCGGCGGGCAGGATCGCGCCGAGGATGTCGACGGCCTGCGTGATGCGGCCCTCGCCGAGGAGGCGCTTGACCTCGTCGACGGCGCCCGCGACGTCGGGCTTGCCGTGGTCGGTGTGGGGTGTGGGCGCGGCGGGCTGGGGGGCGGGGGTGCGGGCGCGGTCGGGCCAGGGGGCGTGGGGGCGCAGGAAGGGGCGGGTCGGGTCGAGGGGGCCGCCGCTCGGTATGCCGCGCGCGGGCAGCAGCGGGAGCAGTGCCTCGTACGTCTCCTGCGCGGAGGCGGGCCGGTGCTGCGGGTCCTTGGCGAGCAGGCGCAGGACGAGCGCTTCGAGGGCTTCGGGGACCTCGGGGCGCAGGCGGCGGACCGGCAGGGGCGGCTCGTAGAGGTGGCGGTGCAGGACGCCGAGGGCGGTGGAGCCCGCGAACGGGACGTCTCCGCTGAGGAGTTCGTGCAGCAGCACCCCGAGCGCGTACAGGTCCGTGTAGGGGCCCACCGCGCCGCCCATGGCCTGTTCGGGCGCCATGTAGGCGGGGCTGCCGATGGGGGAGCCGGTGTGGGTGAGGCGGGTGGTGTCGGTGTCGAGCACGGAGGCGACGCCGAGGTCGAGGACGGTGACGGTGCCGTCCTGCTTGACCATCACGTTCCGCGGCTTGAGGTCGCGGTGCACGATCGGCACGGCGTGCACCGCGCACAGGACGGCGCACAGCTGGGCCGCGACGGAGACCGCCCACTGCCACGGGTAGGGGTCGTGCTCGGCGAGGTGGTCGGAGAGGTCGGCCCCGTCCACGTACTGCATGACGAGGTAGAGGTCCTCGCCCTGGGTGCCCGCGTCGTGGACGGTGACCAGGCCGGGGTGGTCGACCTGGGCCGTGACGCGGCACTCGCGCACGAAGCGGCGGCGCAGCTCGTCGGCCTCCTGGCCGGCGACGCGGTCGGGGCGCAGCAGCTTCACGGCGACGCGCCGGTCGAGCCGCTGGTCGTACGCCGTCCAGACCTGGCCCATGCCGCCCTGGCCGATGAGGGTGGACAGCTCGTAGCGCCCGGCGACGAGTTGTCCGCCGGACGCGTTCAGGGGGTGGGTCACCGTCCGCCTTCCTGCTTTCGCAGGTAGTCGCTGAGTTCGTCGAGCTCCGCGCGGACCTGGTCGATGCGGTGGGGCGGCGGCGCCTGGGGCTGCGGGGCGGGGGCGGGCACGGGCGTGGGGGCCTGGCCCGCGGTCTGGGTGAGCTGGTCGTGCACGGGCGGCGTCGACGGCGGCGTGGGCGGCGGCGTGGGCGGCGCGTAGTGCTGGGCTTGCGGATACCCGTACGCGGGTTGCTGAAGCGGCTGAGGCTGCTGCTGCGGCCGGTACCCGCTCGCGTAGCCGCCGTAGAACCCGAGGCGCTCCTTGCGGCAGTGGCGGATGTCGGCCACGAGGTAGTACGAGACGACTCCGGCGAGCGTGATCAGGAGGATCGTCATGCCCGCGTCGCCCCGCCACGTCGTGAACTCGTCGACGCCCGGGTCCGTGGCGAGCAGCGAGACCGTGCCTGCCTGGAGCGCGGCGACGGCCGCGAAGATGATCCAGTCCGTCCTGCTGCGCGTCGTCAGCGCGAGGCGCAGCAGCGCCGTCCACGCGAGGAAGCCGATGCTCAGCAGGGCGAGCGCCACGAACAGGACGCGCAACCCGATCTGCACGCCATGCGACGGGCGCTGTGGCGGTGGCATGTAGCCCTGGCCGTGCATGGTTTCTCCTGCTGCTCCTGCTGACGGGTCCTTTGTGTGTCGAGCGTATAGGCCGACTCCGACAACCCGCGCCGGGTTGTACGGAACCGTTGTCGTACGGATGTCGAACGCGTCACTCGGGGCCGAGTGTGCCGTCCGTCAGTCCGTCGTGCAGGCCCCGCACGAGCTGTTCGCCGAGGCGCGCGGCCTGGCGCAGGGCGTCCTCGAACCCGGCCAGGGCGCGGAAGCGTTCGCCGTAGCGGCGCTGGTCGGCGAGTGGCAGGCGCGGGAGTTGGAGGCGGCGCACGTCCAGGCGCGTCGCGGTGGACGCAAAGCTGCTGGCCTGACGGTTGTTGGCGGTGCCGCGCAGGAACCCGGCGAGGAACCAGGGGTCGAGCGCGGCCCGGTCGGGGCGCAGCAGCGTCAGGCCGCGGCCGAGCGCGGCGCCGGCGGTGGCCTCGTCGACGACACGGACGACTGCCCCGCCGCCCGCCAGCGGCACGACGACGTCGCCCGCCTCGACGAGTACGGGCTCCTCGTCGCCGCCCTGGGGCGATCCGGAGGGTGCGGTGCCGGCGAGGACGTCGTGGTCGGTGAGGACGGGCACGCGCGCGGAACCACCGGTGGCGGGACCCGAAGTCGCCGTGGTGGTCCGCAGCAACAGGGCGCCCGCGCGGGCGAGTTCACCCACCGTCGTCTGCGGCCAGCGGGCCGGGCTCTGTGCGGCGGGCGGGGTGTCGGGGGCGCGGTCGGCGGTGAGGCGCAGGGTGTCGCCGAGGCGGGTGCGGACCGCGGCGAGCTCCTCGGCGCCGCCGCCCGCGGCCGGGGGCGGCAGCCGGCGCGCGGGCGCGAGGTCGACCTCGTCGTCGAGCAGTTCGATCACGGGCACGGAGCGGGCGATGCCGGGCAGTTCCTCGATCGTGCCGTCTCGGTCGAAGGGCCGCCAGGCGTCGAGGACGGCCTGCTGGACCTGCTCCCACGGCAGCTTGTCGCGTCCGTCGCCGGAGCCGGCCGGGCCGCCCCCGGTCGTCTCGACGAGGAGGAGTTCCGGCGCGGGCGGTGTGCCCGCGCCGGGCCTGCGCAGGACCCACAGGTGCAGTGGGATGTTGTTGGGCGGGACGGAGCCCGCGGGCAGGGCGATCACGGCACGCAGGGCGCCGCGGCGCAGGAGGTCGGCGCGGATGCGGCGGCCCGAGCGGCGGGAGGCGGCGGCGGGCGGCATCAGCAGGACGGCGGTGCCGCCGTCGCGCAGGCGGGCCAACGCGTGCTGGATCCAGGCGAGTTCGGACTCGGTGCGGGCCGGGAAGCCGTACTCCCATCGGGCGTCGTAGGCGAGTTCGTCGTGGCCCCAGTTGCGTTCGTTGAACGGCGGGTGGGCGAGCACGGCGTCGGCGCGGACGTCGGGGAACGCGTCGGCACGCAGGGTGTCGCCGGCCGCGGTGCGCACGGTGGCGCCGTCGGCGGCCGGGGTGCCGAGCGCGAGACGGAGCGCGGTGAGGGCGGCGAGGTCGGGGGCGCTGTCCTGGCCGTAGAGGCGCTGGTCCGGCTCGGGTGAGAGGTCGCGCACGGCGCGCAGCAGGGCGCCGGTGCCGCAGGCCGGGTCGAGGACGGTGCGGGCGGGTCCGGCGAGGGCGGCCATGAGCTGGGCGGGGCCCGCGGGCGTGAGCGTGTACTGGCGCGGGTTGGCGTCGAGATGACGGCCGAGCAGGAACTCGTACGTCTGGCGGGCGCCCAGTTCCGCGGCGAGTTCGGCGGCGCCGCGCAGCAGCGGGACGGAGGGCAGGAGCCCGGTGTCGGGCAGGCGCACCGCGCGCTCGCCGCGGGGGCCGAAGCGCGGGGTCAGGACGTCGTCGAGGGCGGCGGGGAGGCGCTGGGCGAGGTGCTCGTCGGAGACCGCGGCGAGTTCGAGCCAGTCGGTGGGCCGGTCGTGCACGAGGAGCAGGGCGCAGCCGGTGTGCAGGAGCGCGACGCCGGGGCCCGCGGGGTGCCCGGCGAGCTGCTGCCAGACGCGTTCACGCAGCGGGACCTCGGCGAGCTTGCCCTGCTCGCGCAGCCAGTTCTCGACATCGGTGAGGGCGAAGGAGGGGCTGGTCTCGGTCCCGCCGACGGGCTTGGGGAAGTCGGGGTGGCGGCGGCGCCAGTTGCTGACGGCTGCGCGGCCGACCCCCGCGAGCCGGGCGATCCCGGCCGCGGTCACTTCTGTGGCGTTGTCCTGCACCCGGCGTGCTCCCCTCGGCTCCCCCACATGACTGTGGCGCCGAGCATACCCGCGAACACGTAAGCGCCCCATTCACGAGCGTGTACACACCCGACTTCGTGAACCGTGTTGACTCGGTTCACAAGCTCTGCTCTTATTGACCCATCGAAACGAGCGGTCGCCGGAATCGGAGGGCCGCCTTCTGTGGGGGGATCAGCCATGGGCATGAAGACCAAGGTCGCGCTGGGTGCGGTCGTCGGGATCGTCGTGATCGGTGTCGTATCGGCGAACTCGGGTGACGACGGCAGCGGCAACGGGGGGAACGGCGGCGGCACTTCGGCCGCCGCAGACAAGAACGCGGGCGGCTCCGGCGACAAGGCCGGCAAGGCCGACGACGCCGCCAAGTCCGACTCCGGCGACAAGGGCGCGTCGAAGGCCTCGCAGGCCGAGCAGTTCAAGGCCTTCGTGGCGAAGAACGGCACGCCCAAGGAGAAGGCAGCCGTCGCCCACGTCCTCAAGGTCCAGGGCGCCGACCGGCAGAACGACATCCTCGACAGCGCCGACGTCTACACCGACTTCACCGGCGGCCTGACGGGCGAGGGCTCCGGCCCCTCCAAGCTGATCGCCTCCGCGTTCGCGGACTGGAAGGACAGCAAGAACGGCCTCGTCACGGTGTACGACGCCGACGGCGAGATCATCACCAACGGCAACTTCTGACGGCCGTACACCACCGCTCCGCCTCCACCACCTCAACCACTCACCCGGGGAACTCCCATGCGCCGCAGCACACTTGCCGCCCTCTGCCTCGCCGCCGTCACGGCCACCCTCTCGCTCACCGCCTGCGGGCCCGGCGGCCCCGGTGACGCCGCGGGCCCGGGCGACAAGCCCAAGGCCCCCTTCGCCGACCTGTCGGGACCGCAGATCGCCAACAAGGCGATGAAGGCCACCCGCGGCGCCTCGTCCCTCACCATCAAGGGCGACGCGGCCGACGGGGACGGCGGGCAGATCGCCCTCGACGTCGCCCTCGACAAGAAGGGCGAGTGCACCGGCTCGATGGGCATGCAGGGGCAGGGCAAGGTCGACCTGATCAAGACGGGCCCGACCATCTACCTCAAGTCCGACGAGGCGTTCCTGCGCGCCCAGAGCGAGGGCGAGTCCAAGGCAGACACCGACGCCGTCGTGAAGATGCTCGCGGGCCGCTGGATGAAGTCGAAGGCGGACAGCCCCGACGCCAAGGACATGGCGGAGTTCTGCGACCTCGACTCGATGCTCGCCGAGTTCAAGAGCAACGACACCCTCGCCCGCAAGGGCAGGGCGACGACGGTCGACGGCACGCCCGCGTTCACGGTCACCGAGACCGACGGCAAGGACGAGTACACGCTCTACGTCGCGACCGAGGGCAAGCCGTACGTGCTCAAGCTCGTCACCAAGTCCGCCAAGGAGCCGGGCTCGCTCACGTTCTCGGACTACGACAAGCCGGTCAAGGCAGCGCCGCCGGCCGACAAGGACATCGTCGACCTCGACAAGCTGGACGACTGAACCGGCCTGCGCACGCGGTCACTTGGCGTGGAAGCGCTCCGGCGCCGACGTCGGGTTGCCGCCCGTGGGCAGCGCCTGGTCCGGGCAGGTCGACAGCACCCGCTTCATGGCGTCCCGCTCACCGGCCGTCACCCACAGCCCGTACTTCTTCTTCACGGCGACCTGCCCGGCGACGTACGTGCACCGGTAGCCTTTGCGGGGCGGCAGCCAGGTCGCCGTATCGCCCTCGCCCTTGCTGCGGTTGGGGCCCGCGTCGACCGCGAGGAGGTTGAGCGGGTCGTTGGCCAGGGCGATGCGCTTGCTCGGGTCCCACCTCTGGGCGCCCTTCTGCCAGGCGTCGGAGAGGGCCACCAGATGGTCGATGTCGACCTGGCTGCGGCCGCGCGCGAACGCGATCTCCTTGCCGGTGTACGGGTCGGACGCGAGCGTCCCCGACACGACCGTGCAGCGCCCGTCGCGGAACTTCACCCCCGTCAGGTCCCGCTTGAGTATGTCGTCCCGGGTGTCGCAGCCGTTCGAATCGGTGTCGGCCCAGGCACTGCCGAAGCGGCCCCGGTCGTAACCGGTCTTGGGCGCCCGCCCCTTGACGGCCAGCGAGTTCACGGCGTCGAGGGCACTGCCCGCCTTGTACTCGGGCCCCGACCCCGACCCACCCTGCTCCTCCACGGTGCAGCCGGTGGCGGCGGCCACGGTCACCAGTACGGCGGCGACGGCCCGCCCAGCGCCTCGCATCACGACGCTCCCCCCTGCTAGTCCGATTTCGGTGTCACCGTATCGGGTGAACGCGCTCGTCACCCGGGCGCACCGGGGCGCGCGGAAGCAGTCCCCTTCCCGTCGCCCCTCCCGGTCACGCCTTCCCGATCAGCCACGGCTGGTGAACGTCTGAGCGGAGGCGGCGCCCACCCCGGCGAACGACACGAGCGCCTCGACCGGGTCGAGCCCCGGGCCCGTCCCACGAGACTCTACGAACCGAGGATCGACGTCAGGAACTCGCCGACCCAGCCCAGGAGTTCGCGTCCGACGAGCGGCTTGCCGCCCACCTTCGCGGTCTTCGGGCGCGGGACGAGGACCTGGTGCGCCGCGGCCTTGATGACCGTGCCCGGGTAGAGGCGCTTGAGGCGCAGCTCCTGCGACTCCCTCAGCTCCACGGGGGCGAAGCGGATGTTGTTGCCCTGGAGGACGATCTCGGCGACGCCGCACGCCCGTGCGAACATGCGCAGGCCGGCGACGAGCAGCAGGTTCTCGACCGGCTCGGGCAGCTTGCCGTAGCGGTCGGTGAGCTCCTCGCGGACCGCCTTGACGTCCGCTTCCGTGTTCACGGAGGCGATGGCGCGGTAGGCCTGCAGCCTGAGCCGCTCACCCGGCGCGTACTCGTGCGGGACGTGCGCGTCGACCGGGAGCTCGATCTTGACGTCCAGGGGCGGCTCCTCCTCGACGCCGCCCTCGACGGCGGCCCGGTAGTCGGCCACCGCCTCGCCGACCATGCGGATGTAGAGGTCGAAGCCGACGCCCGCGATGTGGCCCGACTGCTCACCGCCGAGCAGGTTGCCCGCGCCGCGGATCTCCAGGTCCTTCATCGCCACGTACATACCGGCGCCCATCTCCGTGTGCTGGGCGATGGTGGCGAGACGCTCGTGCGCGGTCTCGGTGAGCGGCTTCTCCGGCGGGTACAGGAAGTACGCGTAACCGCGGTCGCGGCCTCGGCCGACGCGGCCGCGCAGCTGGTGGAGCTGGCTGAGACCGAAGTTGTCACCGCGCTCGACGATCAACGTGTTCGCATTGGAGATGTCGATGCCCGACTCGACGATCGTCGTCGAGACGAGGACGTCGAACTTCTTCTCCCAGAAGTCCACGACCACCTGTTCCAGGGCCTGTTCGGACATCTGGCCGTGGGCCGTCGCGATGCGCGCCTCGGGGATGATGTCGCGCAGGCGGGCCGCCGCGCGGTCGATGGACTCGACGCGGTTGTGGATGTAGAAGACCTGGCCCTCGCGCAGCAGTTCACGGCGGACGGCGGCGCCGATCTGCTTCTCCTCGTACGGGCCCACGAAGGTGAGCACCGGGTGGCGCTCCTCCGGCGGCGTGGTGATCGTCGACATCTCGCGGATGCCGGTGACGGCCATTTCGAGCGTACGGGGGATGGGGGTCGCGGACATCGTCAGGACGTCGACGTTCGCGCGGAGCTTCTTCAGCTGCTCCTTGTGCTCGACGCCGAAGCGCTGCTCCTCGTCGACGATGACCAGTCCGAGGTCCTTGAACTTCGTCTCGGAGGAGAACAGGCGGTGCGTGCCGATGACGATGTCGACCGCCCCGTCGCGCAGGCCCTCCAGGGTGGCCTTCGACTCGGTCTCCGTCTGGAAGCGCGACAGCGCCCGTACGTTCACGGGGAACTGGGAGTAGCGCTCGGAGAACGTGCCGAAGTGCTGCTGGACGAGGAGGGTCGTGGGCACGAGGACCGCGACCTGCTTGCCGTCCTGGACGGCCTTGAAGGCTGCGCGAACAGCGATTTCGGTTTTGCCGTAGCCGACGTCGCCGCAGATCAGGCGGTCCATCGGGACCGTCTTCTCCATGTCCTCCTTGACCTCGGCGATGGTCGTGAGCTGGTCGGGCGTCTCCACGTACGGGAAGGCGTCCTCCAGCTCGCGCTGCCAGGGCGTGTCCGGGCCGAAGGAGTGGCCGGGCGCCGCCATGCGCGCCGAGTACAGCTTGATCAGGTCCGCGGCGATCTCCTTGACCGCCTTCTTCGCGCGGGCCTTCGTCTTCGTCCAGTCCGCGCCGCCGAGCCGGTGCAGCGTCGGGGCCTCGCCGCCGACGTACTTGGTGATCTGCTCCAGCTGGTCGGTGGGGATGTAGAGGCGGTCGCCGGGCTGGCCGCGCTTGGCGGGCGCGTACTCGACGACGAGGTACTCGCGGGTCGCGGCCTGGACCGTGCGCTGCACCATCTCGATGTAGCGGCCCACGCCGTGCTGCTCGTGGACGATGTAGTCGCCGGACTCGAGGGTGAGCGGGTCGATCGTCTTGCGGCGGCGGGCCGGCATGCGCTGGCCGTCCTTGCCGGCCGCCTTCTGGCCGGTCAGGTCCGTCTCGGTGAGGACCGCCAGCTTCAGGGCCGGGTCCACGAAGCCGTAGTCGATGGAGCCGCAGGAGACCTGCACGACCGCCGGGGTGAGCTCGGTGAGGTCCTGGTCGAGGCGGGCCGGGACTCCTTCGCCGCCGAGCACCTCGACGGTGCGGGCGGCGGGGCCGTGCGCCTCGGTGACGTAGACGGTGCGCCAGCCGTCGGACAGCCAGCCCTTGGTGTCGGCGAGCGCCCGCGCGGTGTCGCCCCGGTACGACTCGGGGGCGTGCATGCCGAGCTTGAGGGTGTCCCCCGCCGCGTCAGCGGCAAATGTCGCTGTCAGCTCTTCGTCTGCCGCGAACGGGGAGACGGACCACCACATCATGTCCAGCTCGCGGGCCCGGTCGCGGACGTCGGCGATGGACCGCAGGGACGCCGCGTCCACGTCGATGGGGGCCTCGCCGCCGCCGGCCGTGGCCGCCCACGACGCCTGGAGGAACTCCTGCGACGTGGCCACCAGGTCGGCCGCGCGCGTGCGCACCCGCTCCGGGTCGCACACCACGGCCATGGAGCCCTCGGGCAGCACGTCGAGCAGCAGCTCCATGTCGTCGACGAGGACCGGGGCGAGGGACTCCATGCCCTCGACGGCGATGCCCTCGGCGATCTTGCCGAGGAGTTCGCCCAGCTCGGGGTGTTCCTCGGCGAGGGCGGCGGCGCGCTCGCGCACCTGGTCGGTGAGCAGCAGCTCACGGCAGGGCGGCGCCCACAGGCCGTGCTCGGCGACCTCCAGGGAGCGCTGGTCGGCGACCTTGAAGTAGCGGATCTCCTCGACGTCGTCGCCCCAGAACTCGACGCGCAGGGGGTGTTCCTCGGTCGGCGGGAAGACGTCGAGGATGCCGCCGCGCACGGCGAACTCGCCGCGTTTCTCGACGAGTTCGACCCGGGAGTAGGCGGCCGCGGCCAGCGACTCGACGATCTCGTTCAGATCGGCGCTCTGTCCGGTACTCAGCGCCACGGGCTCCAGGTCGCCGAGCCCCTTGACCTGCGGCTGGAGCACGGACCTGACGGGGGCGACGACGACGGAGACCGGGCCGGTCTCGGGGTCGTCGGTGCGGGGGTGCGCGAGGCGGCGCAGGACGGCGAGGCGGCGGCCCACGGTGTCGGAGCGCGGGGAGAGCCGCTCGTGCGGGAGCGTCTCCCACGAGGGGTACTCG
Source organism: Streptomyces sp. NBC_00009 (assembly GCF_045040855.1). Taxonomy (NCBI): domain Bacteria; kingdom Bacillati; phylum Actinomycetota; class Actinomycetes; order Kitasatosporales; family Streptomycetaceae; genus Streptomyces; species Streptomyces sp. NBC_00009. Next base: position 4,633,877 of record NZ_CP108312.1, on the reverse strand, counting down.
GCGATGCCGTCCGGCGGCAGCAGCGAGCGCAGCGCCGCGGCCAGATCCTCGGCCTCCCGCCCGGTGGCGGTCACGGCGAGCACGGTCCGCCCGGTCCGCCGCGCGAGAGCAGCCACCGCGAAGGGCCGCGCGGCGGGCGGGCCGACGAGATCGACGTGGGGGCGGTGCCCGTCGGTGGCGGCCTTCACCGCTTCGGCGAGCGCCGGGTCTCGGCTTACGGCGTCCAGCAGACCGTGCAGGCTCATGAAGGGCTTCCATCCCGGGGAGTGGGCAACGCGAACCGCCCGACACGTCGAACGGGCCGGGTCCTCCAGACTACGTCGCCGGGTCCGCCGCCACCCGATCGAGCGACTGTCATCAAGGAGACGGAAGAGTACAGTTTCGTACATGAGTGAGACGCTGCCCATCACCGAAGCCCGGGCCCGGTTCGGCTCGCTGATCCGCCGCACCGCCCACGCACGCGAGCGCATCACGATCACGGATCACGGCCAGCCCGCGACGGTGTTCATAAACCCCAACGAGCTGGCCGAGCTCGAGGAACGGGTGCTGGAGCTGGAGGAGAAGCTGGCCGTGGCCCAGTACCGCGCCGAAAAGGCCGCGGGCACGTTCGTCGGCGTACCGCACGAGGAAGTCGGCAAGCTGCTCGGCCTGGAGCGTGAGTGAGCTACCAAGTCATCTGGCACGAGCGGGCAACCAGCACCGCGGTCCGCTTCCTCAAGGACGACCCCGAAGGCCTGCGGCAGGTCTACGCGGCCGCCGACATGCTCGCCGACGACCCACGCCCGATCGGCACGACCGCCTACGGGGCCCCGGAGCTGCGGCGTATGCACATCGGCCGCTACCGCCTCCTGTACGAGATCGACGACGGCACCGTCACCATCGTCGTCCTGAACATCGGACGCATCCCGTAAGCATGAGTGCGGGCCCGGGATGTCCCGGGCCCGCATCCATTCCCACCCCCCGCGCGACAGCTACTCCGTAGCGATCGCGTTCAGTACGTTCATCCGGCCCGCCCGGAACGCCGGGATCAGGGCGGCGAACAGGCCCACGAAGGCCGAGCCGATGAAGACGCCGAGGATCGTCGGCCAGGGGATCTCCAGGACGTTCAGGCCCTCCAGGGCGAGGAGCTTCTGGGCGGTCGCGCCCCAGCCCATGCCCAGGCCGAGGCCGAGGAGGGCGCCGAAGAGGGCGATGACCACCGACTCCAGGCGGATCATGCGGCGCAGCTGCCGGCGGGAGAGGCCGATGGCGCGCATCAGGCCGATCTCACGCGTCCGCTCGACGACCGACAGGGCCAGGGTGTTCACGACGCCCAGGACCGCCACGATGATCGCGAGGGCCAGGAGGCCGTAGATCATGTTGAGGAGCTGGCCGATCTGGTCCTTCAGGGTCTGCTTGTAGTCGGTCTGGTCGTTGACGTGGACCGTCGGGTCGGACGCGACCGACGACTTCAGCGCCTTGTAGGCCTGGTCGGCCTTGCCGGCGTCCGCCTTGGCGAACATCATCCCGTTGAGCGGCAGCCGGTCGGCGGGCAGGTACTGCTTCGCGGTCGTGAGGTTGATGTACATCGCGCCCTTGTCGAACGTGGTGTCGTCCGACGTGATCGCCGCGATCTTCAGGTCGGCGCTGCGGCCGCGCTCGAAGGCGACGTTCATGGTGTCGCCGACCTTGAGGTGGTTCTTCTCGGCGAACTCCGAGCCGACCGACATCGCGTTCTTCCCGTACGCCGCCGACAGCTCACCGGCGGTCGTCTCGCGCCGCAGGTCCTGGGCGTACGTGGGCGTCGCGGCGACGAGCGACTCGTCCTCCTTCGTACCGCCCGGCGTGGTCAGCTTCGCCTTGACGAACTTGACCTCCGTGACGTGGGAGACATACCCCGACTCACCCGCCTTCTTCAGGGCCTCGGCGGCCTGCGGCTTCAGCCCGTTCTGTCCCTCGATGATGAAGTCGGCGCCGACGGACTTGTCGAGCTCGCTGGTGGCCGAGGCGACCATCGAGGAGCCGACGACGGACAGGCAGGCGACGAGCGCGAGGCCGATCATCAGGGCCGCGCCGGTGGCGCCGGTGCGGCGCGGGTTGCGCAGCGCGTTGCGCTCGGCCATGCGGCCGACGGAGCCGAACATCCGCAGGAGTACGGCGCTGATGACGCGCACCACACCGCCCGCGAGCAGCGGTCCGATGACGACGAACCCGATGAGCGTGGCGACGATGCCGACGCCGAGCCACAGGGAGCCCTCGCTCGCCTTGGCGGCCTGCGTGGCCGTGTAGAGCGCGAAGCCGCCGCCGCCCGTGAGGACGAGACCGATCAGGGCGCGGACGACTCCCGCCTTGACGTCGGCGGGGGTGCCGGCGTCCCTGAGGGCCGCCATCGGCGAGACCTTGCCCGCGCGGCGGGCCGGAACGTAGGCGGCGAAGACGGTGACGACGATGCCGAGGAGCAGCCCGACCACGGGGGTCGTCCACTGGACGGTCAGGTCGTCGGTGGACAGGTCCATGCCCGCCGCGGACATCATCTTCATCAGGCCGACCGCGAGACCGACGCCCGCGCCGACGCCGATGACCGATCCGAAGACGCCGAGCAGCAGCGCCTCCACGAGGACCGAGCGGTTGACCTGCTTGCGGCTCGACCCGATGGCGCGCATCAGGCCGATCTCGCGGGTCCGCTGGGCGACCAGCATGGAGAACGTGTTGATGATCAGGAAGATGCCGACGAGGAAGGCGATCCCGGCGAAGCCGAGCATGGCGTACTTGATGACGTCCATGAACTCGCCGACGTCCTTGCGGTTGGCGTCCGCGGCCTCCTTCTGCGTCTGGAATTTGTACGGGCCCTCGAGGGACGCCGCGACGTTCTTCTTGAGGACGCTGTCGCTGACGCCGGTGGCGGCGGCGACGTTGATCTGGGTGAACCGGCCGCTCTGGCCGATGAGTTCGCGCTGGGCGGTGGCCGTGTCGAAGTAGACGACGGCGGCACCGGGGTTGGTCACCTTGAAGGAGGCGATGCCGACGATCTTCGCCCTGAAGTCGCCGGTGGCGGCGATGGTGCGCAGCTCGTCGCCCATCTTCAGGTGGTGCTTCTCGGCCGTGTCGGAGTCGACCATGACCTCGGTGGGCCCGCGCGGGGCGTGGCCCGAGGTGATGTCCATGGAACGCAGGTCGTTGTGCGTCCAGTTGCCCGCGATCGTGGGGGCGCCGTTCTCGGAGCCCATGTTCTTGTTGTCCGCGTTCACGACGGTCACGTTCATCGAACTGACCGCGCCCTCGGCCGACTTGACGCCGTCGGCCCGCTCGACCTGCGTGAGGGCGGAGGCCGGCATCGACTCGGGGCGCCCGGTGTCGCTGCCCTCGCTCTTGGCGGCCTTCGGGCTGACGGTCACATCGGACGACGTCGCCGCGAACAGCTTGTCGAACGTCGTGTCCATCGTGTCGGTGAAGACGAGCGTGCCGCACACGAACGCCACCGACAGCAGGACCGCCACTGCCGAGAGCGCCATGCGTCCCTTGTGCGCGAAGAAGTTGCGCAGGGACGTCTTCATCACGGTGTTCGCACTCATGACGTGCGCCCCCGCGCGTCGAAGTCCTTCATGCGGTCGAGGACGGCGTCCGCGGTGGGGCGGAGCATCTCGTCGACGATGCGGCCGTCCGCGAGGTACAGCACCCGGTCCGCGTACGAGGCGGCGACCGGGTCGTGGGTGACCATCACGATGGTCTGGCCGAGCTCGTCGACGGACTGCCGCAGGAAGCCGAGCACTTCGGCGCCGGCGCGGGAGTCCAGGTTTCCGGTCGGCTCGTCACCGAAGATGATCTCCGGCCGGGCGGCGAGCGCGCGGGCCACGGCGACGCGCTGCTGCTGGCCGCCGGAGAGCTCGGTGGGCCGGTGCTTCAGGCGCTCGGCCAGGCCCACGGTCTGCACGACGCGGTCCAGCCATTGCTTGTCCGCCTTGCGGCCCGCGATGTCCATCGGAAGCGTGATGTTCTCGAGCGCGTTCAGCGTCGGCAGCAGGTTGAACGCCTGGAAGATGAAGCCGATCCGGTCCCTGCGCAGCTGCGTGAGCTTCTTGTCCTTGAGACCGGTGATCTCGGTCTCGTCCAGGTAGATCTGCCCGGACGTGACGTTGTCGAGCCCGGCGAGGCAGTGCATGAGCGTGGACTTGCCGGACCCCGAGGGGCCCATGATCGCGGTGAACCGGCCGCGGGCGATGTCCACATCGACGTGGTCGAGCGCGACGACCCGGGTCTCGCCCGAGCCGTAGGCCTTGACGACCTGCCGCGCCCGTGCGGCGACGGCCGTCTGCCCTCCAGTGCCCCCGGTCCTGGGAATGGTCACAGCCGTTGTCACGGTAAGTCTCCTATGTCGGTCATGCGGAATGTCAGGTGTGTGCGACGCGCTTCAGTCTGGTGGCGAGGGGTGCCCCGGCACCCTGGTGCAGGTCACCGTCTTCCCCGGGGGAAAACCCCACCCCTTGAAGGTAGGAAGAACCCCCCACCCCTCTCGTCCTCCGGGGGTACGAACCGTCCCCTGTCCGTAGTACGGAGGTCCCCCTAGGGGGAGTCCACCCAACGGTGGAGCTCCTCTAGGGGTTCGCTCCACCTTCCTGCGCAGTCACGCTCCACCCTCCCGCCGCGATTAGGCAGGGGTCGCGCGTAGCGCGTCGTTGAGGGGCGGGGGTCGGGCGACGGGCGGGCCAAGTGAGAAGGTGTCGGGGGCGAGATAGATGCAGGGGGAAGGAATCCGGTGGGCGGCGCGACGACGCAGACGGACACGGGCAGGGACCGGCGCCGGGGCGCGGTCGTCGCCGCGCTGATGCTCTCCATGGCACTGGCGGCACTCGACTCCACCATCGTCTCCACGGCGGTCCCGCAGATCGTCGGCGACCTCGGCGGCTTCTCCGTCTTCTCCTGGCTCTTCTCGGGCTACCTGCTCGCCGTCACCGTCACGCTGCCGGTCTACGGGAAACTGTCCGACACCTTCGGCCGCAAGCCCGTCCTCATCGGCGGCAGCATCCTCTTCCTCGTCGGATCTGTCCTGTGCGCGGGCTCCTGGAACATGGGCGCGCTCATCGCCTTCCGCGTCGTCCAGGGCCTGGGCGGCGGCGCCATCCAGGGCACCATCCAGACCCTCGCCGCCGACCTCTACCCGCTCAAGGAACGCCCCCGCATCCAGGCCAGGCTGTCGACGGTGTGGGCGACCTCGGCCGTCGCGGGCCCGGCGCTCGGCGGACTGCTCGCCTCGTACGCGGGCTGGCGCTGGATCTTCCTGATCAACGTGCCCGTCGGCGCGATCGCCCTCTGGCTCGTCGTGCGCCATCTCCACGAACCCGTACGGGAGAAGGGGCCGCGCGCCCGCATCGACTGGGCCGGCGCGCTCGCGGTGTTCGCGTGCGGCGGGGTGCTCCTGACCGCGCTCGTGCAGGGCGGCGTCGCCTGGGACTGGATCTCGGCTCCGTCGATCGCCATGTTCGGTACGGGAGTCGCGCTGATCGGCGCCGTCGTCGCCATCGAGCGGCGGGCCGCCGAGCCGATCATCCCCGGCTGGGTCTGGCGCCGCCGCACCATCGCCGCCGTCAATCTCGCGCTCGGCGCGCTGGGCCTCCTGATGGTCGCGCCGACCGTGTTCGTGCCCACGTACGCGCAGGCCGTCCTCGGGCTCGCGCCCATGGCCGCCGGGTTCGTGCTCTCCGTGATGACGCTGAGCTGGCCCGTCTCCGCGGCCCTGAGCCAGCACGTGTACCGCAGGATCGGCTTCCGCAACACGGCCGTCGTCGGCATCGCGGCGGCGCTCCTCATCCTGCTCGCGTTCCCGCTGCTGCCCTATCCCGGGGCGGCCTGGCAGCCCGCGCTGGTCATGCTGCTGCTCGGCGCGGCGCTCGGACTCTTCCAACTGCCCCTGATCGTCGGGGTCCAGTCGACCGTCGGGTGGGCCGAGCGCGGCACGACGACCGCGTCCGTCCTGTTCTGCCGGCAGATAGGCCAGACGGTCGGCGCCGCGCTGTTCGGCGCCGTCGCCAACACCGTGCTCGCCGGGCGCCTGGGCGGCGCGGGGTCCCTCGACTCGGTGGCCAAGGCCCTGGAGGACCCCGCCTCCGTGGCCGACCCGGACCGGTTGCGGCGGGCCGTGGCGGCGGCCGTCGACTCGGTCTACGTGGGTGCCGCGTGCGCGGCCGCGCTCGCGCTGATCGCCCTGCTGTGCCTCGCCCCGCGGCGTTTCCCGGTGCTCGACCAGGACGGTGAGCGGGGCGCCGAGCGGGGCGGCGAGCGGTCGGATGAGGTGACATCAGGGGCCGATGGCAACTCAGTTGGCTCACAAGATGCGCATCAGCATCACTCACCCCCCTCACAACGAACCGACTGAACAGTTCGCGAGAACCGTCGCGCAAACCCCCTACCTACGAGTAACGTTCCGGCTCCCCCCTCGCTCCCTGCGTCCGCAATCCCCGGCGGACCCAAGCCGCGCAAGGAGAACCGGGATGTCCGACACACCGCACCGCTCCTATTCCGACCACCAGAACGAGCCATGGCAGGGCCCCTTCCCCACGGGCCGGAGCCAGTACGGAAACCAGAACCGGCACGGGTACCAGCAGCCACAGCAGCCGTACCCGCAACAACCGCCGCACCCGCAACAGCAGCCCGACCCCGCCCTCACCTATCCCTGGGCACCCCCTCCCCCACCACCCGCGCCCACGCACCGGCTCCCGCGCCACCCCGCACTCGGCCACCACAGCGACCTGCGACTGCTGCGCAGCGCCTACCGCTGGCAGCGGCGCGTCGCCACGCTCACCGCACTCGGCTACTTCACCCTCTTCCTCGTCCTGTCGGCGTTCGCGCCCTCCCTCATGACGGGCACGCTTCCCGGCGGCTTCTCCACCGGCCTCTTCCTCGCCCTGTGCCAGCTCCCGGTGACCGCGCTCGCGCTCTGGCTCTACGAGTACACCGCCCGCCGCCGCGTCGACCCGCTCGCCCACCGGCTGCGCAGACAAGCCGAGTTGGACCAGCGTCCGGCTCCCGGAACGGCCGGGGGGAACTTCCGGTGACGGACTTCAGCAGCTCCGCACAGGGCATGTCCCTGGTCGCCTTCACCGCGGTCGCCACCATCACGCTGCTCCTGTGCGTGATGACCGGCCCCGACCGCGACAACCTCGACGAGTTCTACACCGGCTTCGGCTCCCTCACCCCGATGCGCAACGGCCTCGCCATCGCGGGCGACTACATCTCCGCGGGGACCGTCCTCGGCACCGGCGGCGTCATCGCGCTCACCGGCTACGACGGGATCGTCCTCGCCCTGAGCACGTCCCTGTCCCTGATGCTCTTGATGTTCCTGCTGGCCGAACCCCTGCGCAACGCGGGCCGGTTCACCATGGGCGACGTGATCGCCCGCCGCCTGCCGGGACGCTCCGTACGCATCGCCGCATGCGCCACCACCCTCGCGGCGCTGCTCCCGCTGATGCTCGTCCAACTGGCGGGCGCGGGCGACCTGCTGGCGTTCGTCCTCGGCTTCAGCAGCGAGGGCTTCAAGACGGGCTGCGTCATCGCGCTCGGCGCCCTCATGATCAGCTACGCGGCGATCGGCGGCATGAAGGGCACCGCCCTCATCCAGATCATGAAGACCGTGATGCTGCTCGGATCGGGCCTGACCGTCGCCCTCCTGATCCTGTACCGCTTCGACTGGAACCCGGGCGCCCTCGCCTCACAGGCCGCGCAGGCCAGCGGCGTGGGAGACGCCTTCCTGCACTCGGGCCTCCAGTTCGCCGGCACCGCCAACCCCCGCCTGGACATGATCAGTTCGGAACTGACCGTCGTCCTGGGCGGCGCGTGCCTGCCCCACGTCACCATGCGCATGTACACGGCGCGCAGCGCGCGTGAGGTGCGCCGCTCGATGTCCTGGGCAGTGTCGGCGGTCGGTCTGTTCGTGCTGATCATCTCGGTCGTCGGGTTCGGCGCAACGGCCTTCCTGGGCCGGGCCGCCGTCGCCGCGGCCGACCCGCAGGGCGACACGGCGTATCTGCTCGGGGCGCGGGCCGCGTTCGGCGCGGACGCCTCCACGGCGGAGACGCTGGTGTTCACCACGGTCACCACGGCGCTCTTCCTCACGCTGCTCGCCTCGGTCGCCGGAATGATCCTGGCCTGTGCCAACTCCCTTGCGCACGACGTCTTCGCGCACCGCAAGGCGCCGCTCACCAGCCGCAGGGAGATGACACTCGCCCGCATCTCGGCGCTGTCCGTCGGCGGGCCCGCGATCCTCCTGGCCACGCTCGTCCAGCACTACAACCTCCAGCCGCTGGTCACGCTGTCGTTCTGCCTGGGCGCCTCGGCGCTCGCGCCCGCGCTCGTCTACAGCCTGTTCTGGCGCCGCTACACGAGTACGGGCCTGCTGTGGACGCTGCTCGGCGGCACGGCGTCCTGCCTCGTCCTGATGACGGGCACCAACCTGGTGTCGGGCTCGCCCACCTCGGCGTTCCCCGGCCAGGACTTCAACTGGTTCCCCTTCACCACGACGGGCATCGCCTCGATCCCGCTCGGCTTCCTCTTCGGCTGGCTCGGCACGATGGCCTCCGGCCGCCGAACGGCCGACGGCCAACGCCGCCAGTACGAGGCGGTGGAGGCGTGGATCCTGGCGGGCGCGACGCGACAGGTCCCGAAGGGAGAGGACGGGTAGCCCCGACACGGTCCACGCGCCCGGCCACGGCGTCTTACCGGCGGGGTTGCGGCCCCATCACGGCGTCCCGCCGGCGGGGTTACGGTCCCTCGACGGCTTCCCGCCGACGAGGCTGCGGCCCCTCCACGGCTCCCCGCCGGCGGGTTGCGGCCCCATCACGGCCTCCCGCCGGCGAGGCTGCGGCGCCATCACGGCGTCCCATCGGCGGATTGCGGCCCCATCACGGCGTCCCATCGGCGGATTGCGGCCCCATCACGGCGTCCCATCGGCGGATTGCGGCCCCATCACGGCGTCCCATCGGCGAGACTGCGGCCCCTCCACGGCTCCCCGCCGGCGAGGGCGCGGCCTCTTACGGCGTGCCATCAGCGTGGGCGCGGCCCATGGCCAACAGGGCGCGCCTACGGCGTCCCGTCGGCCGGGTTGCGGCCCGTGAGCATGGCCAGGGTGGTGCGGACGTGTTCCATGTGGGCGCGTACCTCGTCCCACTTCTCGCCGTGCGCGCGCAGCACCCGCTCCGTCTCGCGGCCCACGCCCTCCTCGTGCAGGGTCGCCTCCGCGAGGAGCTCCGCGGCGCGGGCCCCGGCGTTCTCCTCGCCGTGCCGGGCCGACTCCTCCGCCTCGGCGAACGCCCGCCGCGCCTCGGACAGCCGCCCCTCGGCCAGCGCCAGGCGCTCCGCCTCGCGCGCGTCCGCCCCGGCCTCCTGCCCGGCAATCTCCCGCTCGGCCTCGTCCCGCCGCTCGGCGTGGTCCTTCTCCTGCCCGGCGAGCGTCGCCGCGGTCCGCTCCCGCACGTCGTCCAGCGCGGCGAGCGCTTCCTCGCGCCGCTCCTTCGCCTCGTCACGCGCGGCGGCGCGGACCCCGTCGGCCGTGGCCCGGCCGGCGCCCAGCCGCTCGTCGGCCCACTGCTCGGCCTCGGCCAGTACGGCGTCGGCCGCGGCGCGGGCCGCCTCACGCGTCTCCCGCGCTCGGGCCTCCGCGTCCTGCGTGATCCGCCGGACGTCATCGGCGGCAGCCGCCCGTACCCCGTCCGCCTCCTCCTCGGCGAGGGCGAGGATCTCGCGGGCGCGGTCACCGAGGGACTCGTACGTCTGCGGGGCGAGCTGCGTCACGGCCAGCCGCAGCCGCTGCGCCTCGGCCTCCAGCTCCTCGACCTGAGCGGTCAGCCGGACGACGCGCTCGCGGGCGTCGTCGCGGCCCTGGGACAGCTCGGCGGCCAGCGCGTCCACCTGCCCGGGACGGTAGCCGCGGCCCCGTCCCGTGACGAAGCCATGGGGCGACACCGACGCACCGCTGCTCATCCTTGATTCCCCTCTTCGCCTCTTCGGCTCTCCTACCCGGCACCTGATCGAGCCGAAGCGCTCAAAACAAGACACTCCACCCAACCCACTCGACAAGGATGCGCCAAATGCTGCCGAAAGTCGGAATCGGGAGCCCGGAGGGCGAGGGAGCTCACACCCGGCCCGCCGAGACGCACACGCACGAAGCGCATAAACACGACGCACACAAAGGGGAGAGGCGCGCGACCGATTCGGTCACGCGCCTCTCCTGCACTTCCACCTGTACTTCCACCGGTACTTCAACCGGTACTTCAACCGGTACTTCAACCGGTACTTCTGCCGGTACTTCTGCCGACGGTTACAGCAGGCCGTCCCACATCTGCTCGAGCAGCACCGACCACCAGCCCTCCGGCGACGCGAGCGCCGCCGGGTCGACGGCGGCCAGCTGCGCCTGGAAGTCGACGGTCCAGCGGCCCGCCTGCTCCTGGTTGAGCCCGAACCGCAGCGGCCACATCCGGCCGAGCACCGCGAGGCTGCGCGCGAACTCGGGCAGGCCCGTGTTCACGAACTGCGGCGGCACCGGCGCACCGCCGGGACCCGCCTCCACCGGCACGGCCACGATGTTCGCCGTGCCGTACTGGACGCAGATCGCCCGCCCGAAGTCACTGCCCATCACGAGGTACGAACCCGCGTCCGACGCGGGCTGCACCCCCCGCTCCTGCGCCAGCTCGGCAAGCGTCGGCACCGGGCGGCCCGGCTGGGCCTGCGCCCAGAAGAACGGCCCGAAGTCGGCGGGCAGCCCCGCCACGACGAGGGTGTGCGCCACGATGTCCGGCACGCCCTGACGGGACACGGCCCGCTGGTCGAACCGGAACACCCCGGGACCGAACGCCGCGGCCAGCTCCTGCCCGATCGCCTCCGGCGGAACCGGCGGCATCGGCTGCGCGGGCGGCAGCGGCGCACGCACCGGCGCGAGCCGCGCCGGACCGTCCGCCACCTGGTGCAACTCGCCCTGGTGCGCGATCAGCTGCTGCATGCCCTGCTGGCGCGACGCGTGGTCCCTGCCGTACGGGGCGATGGACGTGATCCTGGCCTGCGGCCACTGCTCACGGATCATGCGGGCGCAGTACGCGCCCGGCAGCTCGCAGGACTCCAGCTCCGTGTGCAGCTCCAGAACCTGGTCCGGCGGGATGTTCATGCCGCGCAGCTCATGGAAGATCTGCCACTCCGGGTGCGGCGTACCGGGCGCCGAGCGGCGGATGAGCTGCTGCTCGGACCCGTCGGGCGCGCGGTAGCGCAGCACGGCCTGATAGCCGGGCCCCACGGTCGGCTGCCCCGTGGGCTGCGGATATCCGTACGCGGCCGGGGGCGGGCCACCCGGAACCTGCTGCCCGGGCACGGGCGGCGGCATCGGCATACCGCCCGGCGCCTGCGGCGGCGCGGGAGGAGGCATGCCGGGACCGACCTGACCGGGACCGGCCAGCATCGTCGCGGCGTGATGGACACCGCCACCGGGAGCCCCTGGCGCACCGGGCACGCCGGGCACGCCGGGTGCCGCCGGCGGGGGCGGCGCGCCGGGACCGGCCGGTCCCGGCTGGGCCAGCATGGTCGCGGCATGGTGCACACCACCGGGCGGCGTACCTCCGGGCGGGCCGGGAGGCTGCGGCGCACCGGGGGCGCCGGGCGGACCAGGCGGCTGCGGCGCGCCGGGAGTTCCGGGGGCGCCGGGCGGCTTGGGAGCACCCGCACCGGGCGCGCCGGGCGGACCGGGCGGCTTGGGTGCGCCGGGGCCACCCATGCTCGGGTCGGCCAGCATCGTCGCGGCGTGGTGCACACCGCCGGGCGGCGTACCACCCGGGGCGGGCGGCGCCTCGGGCCCGTCGGGGCCGAGCTGAGAGACGAGCTGCGTCGGAACGTAACCGCCCGCCGGAGTACCCGGAGCGCCGGGCCCCGAGGGACGCGCACCGGGAGTGCCCGGGGCACCGGGCGGCGGCGGAGTCGTCGCGCCACCACCGCGCGCACCGCGGGGCGGACCCTGCGCCTTGCTGGTCGCGGCGTCGGCGATGTCACCGGCCCCGGGCGCGAGCGGCCGCCCGGGCGCGCCCTGCCCGCCCGGCGGCGGAGTCTGCTGCGCGCCGGGGCCCTGCGGGTAGCCGTACGCGTCGGGAGCACCCGGCGGCGGAGTCTGCTGCTGACCCGGGCCCTGCGGATAGCCGTACGTGGGCGGCGGAGTCTGCGGCACACCGCCCTGCGAACTCCCGGGCGCCTGCGGCACGTTGGGCGGGGGCGGAGTGCCAGGCCCCTGCGGGTAGCCGTAGTTCGGCGGGGCGCCGGGCGGCGGAGTCTGCTGCGCGCCGGGGCCCTGCGGATAGCCGTACGCGTCGGGAGCACCCGGCGGCGGGGTGCCCGGAGCGGCGGGAGCGGGCCCGCCGACCGCCGGGGCCACCGCCGTGCGCGGAAGCTGGCTGCCGCCCGACATCAGCGCCGTCTTGGCTTCCGGCGCGGCGGTGGGCGCAGGCACGTCACCCCCGTCGACCAGCGGCGGCGCGAACACCGTCGCCGGAGGCGCGACCGAGCGGTCCTCCTCCTCGTCCGCGTTCGTGTCCGTACCGGCCCACGGGGTCGCCCCGGAAGGCGCCGCGGGCGAGGCGGGCCACGGCGTCGCACCGCTGCCCGCGTCGGCACTCGCAGGCGTGGGGGCGGCCGGCTCAGGCGCGGACGCACCCGCACCCGCACCCGCACCCGCACCCGCACCCGACGTACCCGTACCGAAAGCAGCACCCGTACGGGACCCAGAACCCGCACCGGAACCAGCCCCGGAAGACACGCCGGCCGACGACGCGTCCCCCCGCCGGTCCGGAATGCCCAGCTTGTCCGCCGCCTCCTGGAGCCACTCCGGAGGGCTCAACAGGAACGACGTCTGATTCAGGTCCACCCGCTCCGGCGGCGCGTCCGCCGGCTCCGGCGAAGCCTCCGGCAGCCCGTACTCCTCCTCGTACCGCCGGATCACCTCACCCACCGGCAGCCCCGGCCACAGCGAGGCGTCCCCGCTGTCACGCGCGATGACGAGCCGCTGGCGCCCGCCGTCGGACACCGGACCGCCCTCGCGGTCCTCGGCCCACACCACGAACCCCAGCTCGAACTCCCGCACCCGCACCTCACGGTGCTGATAGCCGGGCACATCGCCGTTGATCCACTCTTCGGCGCGCTCCTGCGCCTGCGCGAACGTCACCATCGGACACTCACCCCTCGTCCGGGACAGTCGAAGCAGCCGTTACAGCCACGCCCGAGGCGTCGACCGCACTCGCGAAACCGCCGTCCACCATCAGGTTCGCCACCGTCTCCAGCTCCGGCGGATTGCCCGCGAGCCGGGCCAGGAACGCGTCGAAGTCGTCACCGCACGGCAGCAGCAGACGCTCCACCCGCTCGGCGACCGACCAGCCGGCCGTGTCCCCGCTGTCCCGCGCGTCGTCGTACGCGCAGAACCACACCGAACCCGCCCGGTCACCCTTGACCTTCACGGCGAGAATGCCGCCCTGCGCGAACCCGACACCCAGATAGTCCTTGGTCAGATGGTCACGCAGGCACTTGTTCACGTACACCAGATCGTTGACCGCGGCCTCGTCCCGCACCGTGAAGAACGGCTGGTCCACCAGAAGCCCCAGCTCGGCGTCCAGCGCCGCCCCCACCGGAGCGCACCCGCCCGCCGCCTTCAGGAACGCCCGGTACGCACCCGGCAACCGGTACCCCAAGTCCTCCTCGGCACCGAGGACCTGCTGCTCCGTCACCGCCACCGACGACTTCGGCAGCCCGAAGTGCGCCGGCCGCGTCTCCTGCAACGGACGCGTCCCCCGCTTGCCGTGATCCACCGCCGCCGTCGCGAGACCACCGTGATGCCGCAGCAGCGCCTTCACCTCGACCGGGACCAACTCCATGCGACGACTGCCCGGCACGTGATGCCAGGTCCAGCCGTGCGGCGTCGCCACCGGCACGATCGTGTCCCACAAGTCATGCCCGGCGGCGGCCAGAGCCGCGTTCGCCGACACATAGTCCGTCAGCCGCAGCTCATCGACCCCGAACCCCTCCGGGGGCTCGGCGATCTCCGCCGCGGCACGCGCGTAGGCCGAAAAATCCGGATAGCCGTTCCCGTCGATCCGTACGCCCCTGGGATGGCGCGCTGCACGGACCGGGTCCGGGAAGTGCACGACCTGCCCGGCGTAGGCCGCGTTCGGCGGCGCGGCTTGCTGCCCGAGCCGACCTGTCGTCATGGCGGTTGCCCCCTGCGGCACTGTTATGGATCGCGGATAGCGACAGCCTATGCGGTTGTACGACACCGGTCACCGGCCCTCCGGTTCCATGACCAGCAGTCACCCCACCGTGACGATGAGCCCACGCTCCCGCGTGTCGCCACGCCCCAGCTTCCGCACCACCGGCCGCATTTGGCAGTCTGTGCACGCAACCCGGGGGATTGCAGGAGGGGAAGCACCACATGCAGAGCAGCACCGCACCGTCATCCGACACGGCCGTCGCGACCGCCTCGGAGCCCGACACCGGGCACCCGGCCACCGCCGACGGCGCCTCCGGCGACCCACGCGTCGGCTGGAGCAGCGCCGAGGACGCACCCGCCCCAGCCCTGCGCCAGCGCCGCGACGGCATCCTGCCCACCGTCGCCGCCGCCCTCTCCGTGCGCGGCACCACACTGACCAGCACCGCAGCCCGCGGCGAACATGCCCCCGCCCTGCACCCCCTCGTCCAGGACTTCCTCGACACCCTCACCAGCGCCCAGCGCGACCGCTTCACCGGACGCTGCGCCGAAACGATCCTCATCTCCCGCCACCTCACGGCAGCCGACGAGGAACGCTCCAAACGCGCCCGCCGCAAACCCATGACCAACGGCGAAGCCCGCAAAGCCCTCAAACACGCCAAACTCACCACCCGCCGCATCCGCGAGGACGGCGACCCCCTGCACGGCGGCTTCGCCCGCCCCTGCCGCGCCTGCGCCGCACTCACCGCCCACTTCGGCGTCCACGTCGTGGACCCGGCCACGGACACCACCGGCTGACCGGCACACCAGAACACCCACGCACGACCGCAGGCAGCAGCAGAACAGGACGAGGCCACCCCACATGACCGCCGACCGCACCCGCTTCACCGCCCCCGTCGACGCCGCACTGCGTGCCGCCGGCTGGCAGCCCGGACGCTGGGACATCAAACAGGCCGAATTCTGGGCCGACGCCCTGCGCACCCACGTATCCCCCGCCGGCCACCGCCACACCGTCTTCCCCGCCGCCGTCGAGGCCTGGGCCGAATTCGGCGGCCTCCACCTCACCCCACAGGGCCCCGGCCGCCAGATAGCACCCGCCCAGCCCCACCTCGACCCGCTCCACGGCCTCCACATGGCCCGCACCCTCGGCGACCTCGGCCGCGCCCTCGACACCGAGGTCTGCCCCCTCGGCGCCGAATCCGGCTCCGAAGCCCTCCTCGCCATCGACACCGAAGGCCGCGTCTACGCCCTCGACCACAGCGGCGACTGGTACCTCGGCCCCGGCATCGACCACGCCCTGGAAACCCTCGTCAACGGCACCAGCCCGACCCGCCTGACCGCTTAGCCCCGAGCCCCACCGGCGATCAGCCGCCTACGAAACAGGAGGGGACGTGGCGGGATGTGCGCGCGGAGCCACCAGCACCACGCGCAGGCGGCATGGTCTCGCCGGCGAAGCCCCGTAGAACAGCGAGCACGTACATCCCGCCGCGGCCCCGCACCACAAGCGGGCGCAGCCCCACCGGGCAGCAAGGGCACACGCACAGCAAGCCGACGCACCCCCACCGGGCAGCCACGGGCACACGCACAGCAAGCGCCACACAGCCGGCGGAAGAAGCCCCACGCGGCCGGCAGCAGCCTCCGACCGCGAGCCCTACCCCGCCGGCAACACCGCAGACACCCGGAACCCACCCGCATCAGTCGGCCCGCACACAAACACGCCACCCAGGCCCGTCACCCGCTCCTTCATACCGACCAGCCCGTTTCCCCCACTCGGCAGCCGCACATCCGACGCCGAATCCGCGTCCGGCGGCGGCTCGTTCTCCACCTGCATCGCGATCTCCGACACCCGATGAGCCAGCCGCACATACGTCTTCGCGCCCGCCGCATGCTTGTGCACGTTCGTCAGCGCCTCCTGCACCACCCGGTACGCGGTCTGCTCCACCGCCGCGACATACGACCGCATATCGCCCTCGACGAGCAGCTCCACCACCATGCCCGCAGCCCGCGACTGACCCACCAGCTCATCGAGATCACCCAGACACGGCCCGTCCTCGTCATCAACGGCACGCGACGCCGCAGCCGCAGCCGCCACCCCCACCGCCGCCAACGGCACCCCCGCACCCGGCTCACGCCCGCCACCACCGGACCGCATCACACCGAGCATCTCCCGCAACTCGGTCAACGCCTGCCGGCCCATGTCCCCGACCAGCGCCGCGTTCTTCACGGCCTTCTCCGGATCCTTACGAGCCACCGCCTGCAACGCCGCCGCATGCACCACCATCAGACTCACCCGGTGCGCCACCACGTCATGCATCTCCCGAGCGATCCGCGTCCGCTCCTCACCCCGCGCCCACTCGGCCCGCTCCTCCGCGCGCTCCGCGAGCAACTGAAGCTCCCGCTCCAGCGAATCCGCCCGCTCCCGCAGACTCTCCATGAGACGCCGCCGCGCACCGACATAAAGCCCCAGCAGCAACGGCGGAGCGGTCACACCCAACGACGTCGTGATGGCGACGAACGGAACGAACCAGTCCCCCACCCGCACGAGATTCCCGTGCCCCATGTCCTGCTGCGCCCGCACCACCGACACGATCAGTGTCCCGACGAACGACATCCCCGCCAGGGCCCCGATGATCCGCCGCGGCATCTCGGACGCGGCCAGCGTGTACAGACCCACCACGCTCAGCAGCACACCCATCCGGGCCGGAGTCACCGCGACCCCGATCAGCACCACCGCGATCGGCCACCGCCGCCGCAGCACCAGCATGGCCCCGGCAAGCACCCCGAAAACAACACCCACGGCCGCCGGCACTCCGGCGTCCCGCGCGAACCCGACCCCCTCCACCCCGCACTCCGCCGCCGACGCGACGGCCAGCCCTACATCGAGCACGGCACTACGCCGCCGCTCCCACCACCACGGCCCCCCGGCCGTCCGGTGCATTTCCCCCGTCGTGGTCATGCCGTCCAGCCTACGGGCGGGGAGTGCCCCTTTTCCGGTGAGTTTCCGCGACAGCCCTCTGCCATGGGCGTCATTCGAACAGAAGCGAAACCAGCCGGTATCCCTCGAACTGTTGGTCCATATGCAAATACGACCCACCCACCCCCATCCCGAACGAGCCTGTGCCTATGACACAGACCACAGGCAAATACACGGACTTCGAGGGACTGCGGGAGCGGGCGGTAGCGCTGCGACGGGAGGGGTTGAGCCTCCGGCAGATCGCCGACGAACTGGGGGTGCGCAGCAAGGCGACCTTGAGCCGCCTCGTCAGGGGCGAGCCTCCGACCGAGCGGAACAAGCGCCCCAACGCAAAGGACGACCTACGGGCCCAGGCGCGGGAGCTGCGTCGACTAGGGCGGACGTACAACGAGATCCAGGCCGAGCTGGGCTGCTCGAAGAGCTCGGTCTCGCTCTGGGTACGGGACATGCCCAAACCTGAGGCCAAATGCACACCCCAGGAGCAGCGCGCCCGCATGAATGCGGGCCTCGCCCAGCTGCGCGCCGCTCAAGACAGCGAACGCCGAGAGACGAAGCGTGAGGCCGCCGAAGCAGTCGGCCCTCTCTCCGATCGTGAGCTCTTCCTGACGGGCGTCGCCCTCTACTGGGCCGAAGGCACCAAGAGCAAGCCCCATCGCCGCTCCGAGGTCCTTCAGTTCATCAACAGCGATCCCAACGTGATCCGCGTCTTCGTGCGCTGGCTCGAGCTGCTCGGCGTCACCGCCGATCGCCTGACATTGCGAGTCAGCATTCACGAGTCGGCGGACATTGCGGCAGCCGAGGCGCACTGGGCAGCGGTCGTCGGCGTCGACGCTTCCGCATTCAGCAAGCCGACGATCAAGAAACACAACCCGCGAACCGTCCGGAAGAACACCGGCGAGAACTACCAGGGCTGCCTCGTGATCTATGTCCGCCAAAGCGCCGAGTTGTACCGTCGCATGGAAGGCACTTGGTACGGCATAGTGTTGGGAGCCCGGCCGACAGCCTGACGAAATGTCCGACTTAGGCCGTTTCCATCCCCCGTGGTGTAATTGGCAGCACTGTGGCTTTTGGTGCCATCTGTCCGGGTTCAAGTCCTGGCGGGGGAGCTCACAGCGTGGCGCGGCCCGACGGGCCGCCAAGGCCCGCCCCCATTTCGCGCCCACAACGCCCCGGTATCCTGCGGATGTCCACCCCACACAGCATCCGAAGCCGAAGGGCCACCCGTGAGCGCCAATTGCCCGGCCGCCGTCGTCGTTCTTGCAGCGGGTGAGGGCACCCGCATGAAGTCGGCCACACCCAAAGTCCTGCACGAGATCAGTGGGCGCTCGCTCGTCGGGCATGTGCTCGCTGCCGCGCGGGAGTTGAGCCCAGAGAACCTCGTCGTCGTCGTGGGTCACGAGCGGGACCGGGTGCGTGAGCACCTCGCCGGGATCGATCCGGACGCCCGTACCGCCGTGCAGGAGCAGCAGAACGGCACGGGGCACGCCGTGCGCATGGGGCTCGAGGAGCTCGGTGGCGCTGTCGACGGCACGGTGATCGTCGTGTGTGGCGATACGCCGCTGCTGACGGGCGAGACGCTGAAGCACCTGTCGGCGACGCACACCGGTGACGGGAACGCCGTGACGGTGCTGACGGCCGAGGTTCCGGACGCGACCGGTTACGGCCGGATCGTGCGGGACGGGGCGTCGGGTGAGGTGACGGCGATCGTCGAGCACAAGGACGCGAGTGAGTCGCAGCACGCGATCCGTGAGATCAACTCGGGTGTGTTCGCGTTCGACGGTCAGCTGCTGTGGGATGCGCTGGGCAAGGTGCGTACGGACAACAGTCAGGGCGAGGAGTACCTCACGGACGTGCTCGGCATCCTGCGGGAGGCGGGCCATCGCGTCGGCGCCTCGGTCGCCGCCGACCACCGTGAGATCGCGGGTATCAACAACCGTGTGCAGTTGGCGGAGGCGCGTCGGACGCTGAACGACCGGCTGCTGGAGCGGGCGATGCTCGCGGGCGTGACGATCGTGGATCCGGCGTCGACGTGGGTCGATGTGACGGTGGGGTTCGAGCGGGACGCGATCGTGCATCCGGGTACGCAGCTGCTGGGTGAGTCGTGGCTGGGTGAGGGTGCCGAGGTGGGGCCGAACACGCGGCTGAGGGACACGAAGGTCGGTGCGGGGGCGCGGGTCGACAACGCGGTGGCGGACGGTGCCGAGGTGGGCGAGGGGGCGTCGGTGGGTCCGTTCGCGTATCTGCGGCCGGGTACGCGGCTGGGTGTGAAGTCCAAGATCGGTACGTATGTCGAGACGAAGAACTCGACGATCGGCGAGGGTACGAAGGTCCCGCACCTCTCCTACGTCGGTGACGCGACGATCGGTGACTACACGAACATCGGTGCCGCGAGCGTCTTTGTGAACTACGACGGCGAGGCCAAGCACCACACGACTGTCGGGTCGCATTGCAAGACGGGTTCGGACAACATGTTTGTGGCGCC
Source organism: Streptomyces sp. NBC_00009 (assembly GCF_045040855.1). Classification (NCBI taxonomy): domain Bacteria; kingdom Bacillati; phylum Actinomycetota; class Actinomycetes; order Kitasatosporales; family Streptomycetaceae; genus Streptomyces; species Streptomyces sp. NBC_00009. Next base: position 4,614,230 of record NZ_CP108312.1, on the reverse strand, counting down.
TGTCACGGTCGGGGACGGTGCGTACACCGCTGCGGGGTCGGTGATCACGAAGGATGTGCCGGCGGGTTCGCTGGCCGTGGCCCGTGGCCAGCAGCGGAATATCGAGGGTTGGGTGGCCCGTAAGCGTCCGGGGAGTGCGGCTGCGAAGGCGGCTGAGGAGGCATCCCGGGAGGCCGGCAGCGAAGGCTGACCGGAAACAGGTGCGTCCGACACGGCGTACCGTGATAGGTGCACATGATTCGGCTGCCTCGCTGCTAATGGGACGAGCGGGCGCAGCGGCGGAAGAACGCGTCTGAGGAGACAAGTGCTGTGAGCGGGATCAAGACGACCGGCGAGAAGAAACTGATGCTCTTCTCCGGCCGCGCCCACCCCGAGCTTGCCGAGGAGGTCGCGCACGCTCTCGGTGTCGGGATCGTTCCGACCAAGGCATTCGACTTCGCCAATGGCGAGATCTACGTCCGCTATCAGGAGTCCGCTCGCGGCGCCGACTGCTTCCTGATTCAGAGCCACACGGCTCCGATCAACAAGTGGATCATGGAGCAGCTCATCATGATCGACGCGCTGAAGCGCGCGTCGGCCCGCTCCATCACGGTGATCGTGCCGTTCTACGGTTACGCCCGTCAGGACAAGAAGCACCGTGGACGTGAACCGATTTCGGCGCGTCTGGTGGCGGACCTGATGGAGACGGCGGGTGCGGACCGCATTCTGACGGTGGATCTGCACACGGACCAGATCCAGGGCTTCTTCGACGGCCCGGTGGACCATCTGTTCGCGCTGCCGATCCTGGCGGACTACGTGGGGGCGAAGGTCGACCGCGCCAAGCTCACGGTGGTGTCTCCGGACGCCGGCCGTGTGCGTGTGGCGGACCGCTGGTGTGACCGTCTGGGCGCGCCGCTGGCGATCGTGCACAAGCGTCGTGACAAGGACGTGGCGAACCAGGTCACCGTGCACGAGGTCGTCGGTGACGTGAAGGGCCGTGTCTGTGTCCTCGTCGACGACATGATCGACACGGGTGGCACGATCTGCGCCGCCGCGGACGCGCTGTTCGCGCATGGTGCGGAGGACGTCATCGTGACGGCGACGCACGGTGTGCTTTCGGGTCCGGCGGCGGACCGGCTGAAGAACTCGAAGGTGAGCGAGTTCGTGTTCACGGACACGCTGCCGACGCCGGGTGAGCTGGAGCTGGACAAGATCACGGTGCTGTCGATCGCGCCGACGATCGCGCGTGCGGTGCGTGAGGTCTTCGAGGACGGTTCGGTGACGAGCCTGTTCGAGGAGCAGGCGTAGTCGCTCTGAGGGCTCTGGGGCTCTTCTAGATCGATTTTGGGGCGGCCTTCCCGCCGGGTAGACTCACGGAGTTGCTCGGCGAGGGAGGCCGCACTGTTATGTGCGGCGGTCCGTTATCGACGCGCTCTTCGTAGCAGGCCCGTTCGTGGCCGGGTGACTACCTTCCCCTTTTCTACGAGGAGTGCACATGGCTGAGATCAAGCTTGCCGCCGAGATCCGTACCGAGTTCGGCAAGGGTGCTGCCCGCGCCGTCCGCCGTGAGAACAAGGTTCCCGGTGTCATCTACGGTCACGGCGCCGAGCCGGTTCACGTGACGCTGCCGGGCCACGAGCTGCTGCTCGCCCTGCGTACCGCGAACGTCCTGCTGTCCCTGGACATCGACGGCAAGACCGAGCTGGCGATCCCGAAGGCCGTCCAGCGTGACGCCATCAAGGGTTACCTGGTCCACGTCGACCTCCTGACCGTCAAGCGCGGCGAGAAGGTCACGGTCGAGGTTGCGGTCGAGACCGAGGGCGACCTGGCCCCGGGCAGCTTCCTCGTCGAGAACGTGCTGAACACGCTGTCCGTCGAGACCGAGGCGACGCACATCCCGACCTCCGTCACCGTGTCGATCGCGGGCCTGGAGGGCGGCGACGCCATCCACGCGAAGGACGTCCCGCTGCCGGCCGGTACGACCCTGGTCACGGACCCCGACGCCGTCGTCATCCAGATCCTGGCCGCGCAGGCCGAGGAGCCGGCTGCCGAGACCGAGGCCGAGGGCGCCGAGGCCTGAGCCGTACGCTCTGCTTGACGGGGTGGCGGGCCACTGCGGCCCGCCACCCCGTTTTTTCATGTTCGTGTCCGTCTGTTGTACGTGAGGAGACGCGGTCCCGATGACGACCGATGCCACTGCCCCCTGGCTCATCGTGGGTCTCGGGAACCCCGGGCCCGAGTATGCGATGAACCGGCACAACGTGGGCTTCATGGTGGCCGATCTGCTCGCGGAGCGGATCGGCGGCAAGTTCAAGCGGGCCGGCAAGGCTCAGGCGCAGGTGCTCGAGGGGCGGATCGGTGCGCCGGGTCCGCAGAACCGCCGGGTGATCCTGGCGAAGCCGATGTCGTTCATGAACGTGTCGGGTGGTCCGGTGACGGGTCTGCGGGACTTCTACAAGGTGCCGGTCGGCAACGTCGTGGCGATCCATGACGAGCTGGACATCGACTACGGGACGATGCGGCTGAAGCTGGGCGGTGGTGACAACGGGCACAACGGTCTGAAGTCGATCACGAAGTCGATGGGTGCGGACTATCACCGGGTGCGGTTCGGGATCGGGCGTCCGCCGGGGCGTATGCAGGTCGCGGACTTCGTTCTGAAGGACTTCTCGTCGACGGAGCGCAAGGAGCTGGACTACCTGGTGGACCGGGCGGCGGACTCGGTGGAGTGTCTGGTCACGGAGGGCCTGGAGCGGGCGCAGAGCGCGTACAACTCCTGACCTGTCGAGTGAGTTCACCGGGCATCTCGACAGGTCACGGGCATCTCGCCCGGGTCCTGCCGGCTCTTCTTGACTCTTCGCGGGGCCATGGCCAAGGATCGCCGCCATGCTCTCGTACACCCGTCGGGCCGCGATGACGGTCGTGGCCCTGCTGATCCTGATCGCGGGCGTCCGGGCGTCCTGGGCGTCGGCGCAGCACGTGATGCTCACCAAGGGCCGTGAGCGCGGCACGATGACGGTGACGCGGTGCACCGACGACACGTGCACCGGCCCTTACGCGCCCCTGTCGCCGGGTTCGCAGCCCCGCGACCGTGTCGTCATCGACCGGTCGATCGCGGAGAAGAAGGGCGCGCGTATCCCGGTGGTGGTGAAGCCCGGCACGGCCGAGGTGGTGCGCACGGGGGCTGCGGGGTTCTTCCACGCGTGGGTTCCGCTGGGCGGTGCGCTGCTGCTGGCCGCCGTGGTGATCGCGGGAGGGCTGCGTCGCAAGAGGCTGGCGTGGATCTCGGCGTGCGTCGGCGGGGTGCTCCTGACGGCGGCGTTCGTGACGCTCTCGTTCTGACGGCGGCTCATACCGCCCGCGAGCGTCCGGGTTTCTCCGATCGTTATGCGTGACTTTTGCGGCATGGCGCTACAGACAGCACACACGGGGGCGAACTGTGGCTTGACGGGGTGTCGCGGCCACAGGAATCTGAGCGCCTACCTCTCAGGCCCCCCACAGGCTTTCCTGTCACTCGCATCTCATCCGAAGATGGACGGCCCATGCGCACCCTCACTTCCGCAGGCGCGATCGCAGTGGCGGCTTCCGCCGCGCTGCTGCTCGCCCCTTCCGCATACGCCACCGGCGCCCACGGCGACAACGGCACCGTGAAGATCCACGATGCCACGACCGGGGACGAACTCCGCAGGAACGAGCCCCACGTCTGCACCTTCTACCTCGACGCCTTCGGTTTCGACGACGGCCAGGCGGTCGACTGGCACATCGAGGCCTGGGCGCCGACCGCCGATGTGAAGGGCGAGACGGTCAAGTCCGGTTCGCTGACGCTCGGTTCGGACGGACACGGCCGCACCGACGATCTGTCGCTGCCCGACGGGCACTACAAGCTGTTCTGGAACTTCGACGGCGAGCACGGCTCGGCCAAGCACAAGGTGTTCTGGACGGACTGCTCCTCGGACAACGGCAACGAGAACCCGGGCGGCAAGCCGTCCGCGTCCCCGACCGAGGGCACGACGGCGCAGCCCAGCGCGTCCGCGTCGGGCTCCGCGTCGCCGGGTGCGGTCGAGCCCGCGTCGACGGCCCCGTCGGCGCAGGCGTCCTCGAAACCGTCCTCTCAGACGGGCGGCGATCTGGCGGAGACCGGCAGCAGCGCGCCCGTCGGCCTGCTGGCCACGGTCGCCGCACTGCTGGTGGCGGCCGGTGGCGCGCTGCTCGTGTGGCGTCGCAGGGCGGCCGGCCGGCAGGGCTGACCGGTCCGCGTCACGTATGAATGACTGAGGGGCGGCTCCGGCGGGAGGCGCCCCTCAGCCATGCGTCGTCGTACGGAACCGGATCAGCCCATGTCGATCAGCCCGTGTTCCGCAGCCCCGCCGCCACTCCGTTCACGGTGAGCAGGAGCGCCCGCCCGAGCAGCGGGTCCGGCTCGTTGCCGGCGGCCGCGTCGTCACGCTGGCGCTTGAGCAGGGCCACCTGGAGGTACGAGATCGGGTCCAGGTAGGCGTCACGGATCGAGAAGGTCTGCTGGAGCACCGGCTGCGTGTCCAGGAGTTCCTGGCCGCCGGTGATGCGGAGCACCTCTCGTACGGTCAGCGCGTGCTCGGCCTCGATGTCGGCGAAGACGTGCTTGAGCTCGTCGGGGACGAGCGTGTCGACGTAGTGGCGGGCGATCCGCAGGTCGGTCTTGGCGAGGGTCATCTCGACGTTCGACAGGAAGTTGCGGAAGAAGTGCCAGTGCTCGCTCATCTCGTCGAGCACGGTGCCGAGGCCGGCCTCGCGCAGTGCCTTGAGGCCGGAGCCGACGCCGAACCAGCCGGGCACGATCTGCCGCGACTGGGTCCAGCCGAACACCCACGGGATGGCGCGCAGGCCGTCGAGCGAGACGCCTGAGCCGGGGCGGCGGGAGGGCCGCGAGCCCAGGTGCAGGTCGGCGAGCTGGTCGACCGGCGTGGAGGCGAGGAAGTACGTCGGCAGGTCCGGGTCCTCGACCAGCTTGCGGTACGCGGCGTGCGCGGCGTCGGAGACGACGTCCATGGCCGCGTCCCAGCGGGCGAGGGCCTCGTCGGACTGGCGGGGCGCGGTGTGCAGCGCGGATGCCTGGAGGGTGGCGGCCACGGTCAGTTCGAGGTTCTCGCGGGCCAGGGACGGCACGAGGTACTTGTCGGAGATGACCTCGCCCTGCTCGGTCACCTTGATCTCGCCCTCGAGGGTTCCCCAGGGCTGGGCGAGGATCGCGTCGTGCGAGGGGCCGCCGCCGCGGCCGACGGTGCCGCCGCGGCCGTGGAAGAGGCGCAGGCGCACGCCGTAGCGGTGGGCGACGTCGCGCAGCCGGCGCTGGGCGCGGTGGATCTCCCACTGGGAGGTGGTGATGCCGCCGAACTTGGAGGAGTCCGAGTAGCCGAGCATGACTTCCTGGACGTCGCCGCGGAGCGCGACCAGCCTGCGATACGACGGGTCGGCGAGCATCTCGTCGAGGATGACGTCGGCGGCGCGCAGCTCGTCGGTGGTCTCCAGGAGGGGCACGATGCCGATCTTGGCCCAGCCGCCGTGCAGGTCGACGAGTCCGGCCTCGCGGGCGAGGACGGCGGCGGCGAACACGTCGTCGGCGCCCTGGCACATCGAGATGATGTACGACTCGATGACCTCGGGTCCGAAGACGTCGAGGGCGCGCTTGACGGTGTGGAAGACGCCGAGGGTCTTCTCGCCGGCGGCGTCGAGGGGTGCGGGCGAGGGGGCGAGGGGCCTGCGGGACCTGAGTTCCTTGGCGAGGAGCTTCTGGCGGTACTCGCGGGGCATGTCGGCGTAGCGCCAGGACTCCTCGCCGAGCCGGTCGAAGAGCTGGCCGAGGGCGTGGTGGTGGGCGTCGGCGTGCTCGCGTACGTCCATGGTGGCGAGCTGGAGGCCGAACGCGGCGAGCGTGCGGATGGTGCGGTTCATCCGGCCGTCGGCGAACAGGGCGCCGCGGTGCTCGCGCAGGGACGTCTGGATGAGCGTGAGGTCCTGGAGGAGCTCGCCGGTGCCGAGGTAGTCGCGGCCGTCCACGTGCGCGGTGCCCCTGGCGAGGCGCTCCTTGGTGTTCTCCAGCTTCTGCCGGATGCAGGTGGCCTTGAGCCGGTAGGGCTCCTCGGAGTTGAGCCGCTTGTAGCGGGGGCTGATCTCCGGGAGGCGCTCCAGGTCGTTCTGGAGGGAGGTGAGGAGTTCCTCGGTGGCGCCGGTGTAGCGGATCGAGTTCGACAGGAAGCCGCGCAGCTCGTCGATGAGCTCCAGGGCGTCGTTGATGCCGTGCTCGTGCTGGAGGATCAGGACGTCCCAGGTGACGGCGGGGGTGACGTTCGGGTTGCCGTCGCGGTCGCCGCCGATCCAGGTGCCGAAGGTGAGGGGGCGGGTGGCGGCGGGCAGGGTGACGCCGACGCGCTCCAGCTCGGCGGTGAGGTCCTCGAGGACGTCACCGACGGCGCCGGCGTGCAGCTCGTCGAGGTAGTAGATCGCGTTGCGCGCCTCGTCGGTGGGCTCGGGCCGCACGACGCGCAGTTCGTCGGTCTGCCATACCAGGTCGATGTTCTCGGCGAGGCGGGTGTCGTAGCGGCGGCGGTCGGCCTCGATGACGGGGGTCTCGAGGAGCTCGGCGACGCGGCGCAGCTTGTTGAGGACGGAGCGCCGGGCGGCCTCGGTCGGGTGCGCGGTGAAGACCGGCCGCACGTTGAGGTGCTGGACCGTTTCGCGCAGGTGGGCGGCGTCGGCGTCCTTGAGGCGGTCGGCGGTGCGGGCGAGGAGGCCGCCCTCGGCGGCGCGGCGGGCGCGCAGCTCGCGGCCGCGGTGCACCTGCTCGGTCACGTTCGCCAGATGGAAGTAGGTCGAGAAGGCGCGGACCAGCTTGGCCGCGGTCTCCAGTTCCGTCTCGCCGAGCAGGCGGGCGGCGGCCTCGCCGTCCTCCCGGGTGAGGCGGCGGACCTTCTCGACCAGTTCGAGGAGCTCGGGGCCCTCCTGGCGTACGAGCGTCTCGCCGAGGAGGTCGCCGAGTCGGCGGATATCGGCGCGCAGCTCGGCGCTGGAAGTGGCCTCACGGCTCTGGTCGTCGGCACTGCTCACAGGTGCGGCTCCTTGCAGTGTTGAAGCACGTCTGGGAGGGAAATCCCGGGATCCGGGTATGAGTCCCGGGTGGAGATACAGAGCGGACCGCGCTGTCCGACCGTTTCCAAGGATAGGTGTCCGCCCGGGAGGGCCGTTTCCGGGCCTCTTGCCGCTGGCCTGCGCGCTGCCATACTTACGACGCCGTAGGTTACGGACGCGTAGTAAAAGTTCTCCGTACCACTCCCCAGCACCACATCCCCGTTCTCGACCCTCGACCCCACAGGGGACGCCCCATGACACCAAGCCCCGATCTGATCGATGACGCCCCGGAGGCGTCGTCGAGTGACTCGACCGGCGCTCCGCTGCCCTCCGCCACGCTCGGCGGTGAGCAGAAGCGTTCGCTGGAGCAGCTCGCGCTGCTGCTCTTCATCACCGTCCCGTTCCTGGCGCTGGTCGCGGCGGTGCCGCTGGCCTGGGGCTGGGGTGTGAGCTGGCTCGACCTAGGCCTCATGGTGTTCTTCTACTACCTGGGCTGCCACGGCATCACGATCGGCTTCCACCGGTATTTCACGCACGGTTCCTTCAAGGCGAAGCGGCCGCTGCGGATCGCGCTGGCCGTCGCCGGCTCGATGGCGGTCGAGGGTCCTCTCGTGCGCTGGGTGGCGGATCACCGCAAGCACCACAAGTTCTCCGACGCGGAGGGTGACCCGCACTCGCCGTGGCGTTTCGGCGAGACGCTGCCCGCGCTGATGAAGGGCTTGTGGTGGGCGCATATCGGCTGGATGTTCGATGAGGAGCAGACGCCGCAGGAGAAGTACGCACCCGATCTGGTGAACGATCCCGCCATAAGGGCGATCTCGCGTCAGTTCATTTTCTGGACGATGCTCTCGCTGGCTCTGCCGGCGCTGATCGGCGGCCTGGCGACGATGTCGTGGTGGGGCGCGTTCACCGGGTTCTTCTGGGGCTCGCTGGTGCGGGTGGCGCTGCTGCACCACGTCACGTGGTCGATCAACTCGATCTGTCACGCGGTGGGCAAGCGCCCGTTCAAGTCGCGTGACAAGTCCGGCAACGTGTGGTGGCTGGCGGTCCTGTCGTGCGGCGAGTCGTGGCACAACCTGCACCACGCGGACCCGACGTCGGCTCGGCACGGTGTCATGCGCGGCCAGGTCGACTCGTCCGCGCGGCTGATCCGCTGGTTCGAGCAGCTGGGCTGGGCGCATGACGTGCGCTGGCCGTCGAAGGAGCGGATCGACTCCCGCCGCAAGCCGCAGGCCGCTGACGCGGCATGATGGAACACGTGGCGACCGATCCGAACACTGCGAGCCCAGCCGGCAACGACAAGCCCCGGCGCGCGCGCCGCACCCGGATGACCGGTGCGGAACGCCGCCAGCAGCTGCTCGAGATCGGTCGCACCCTCTTCGCCGCGAAGGGCTTCGAGGGCACGTCGGTGGAGGAGATCGCGGCGAAGGCCGGGGTCTCCAAGCCGGTGGTGTACGAGCACTTCGGCGGCAAGGAGGGCCTGTACGCGGTCGTCGTGGACCGTGAGATGCGCCAGCTCCTCGACATGGTGACCGGCTCGCTGACGGCCGGGCATCCGCGCGAACTGTGCGAGCAGGCCGCCTTCGCGCTCCTCGACTACATCGAGGAGTACACGGACGGCTTCCGCATCCTGGTCCGCGACTCCCCCATCCCGCAGTCCACGGGCTCGTTCGCCTCGCTGATCTCCGACATCGCGACGCAGGTCGAGGACATCCTGGGCCGCGAGTTCAAGAACCGCGGTTTCGACCCGAAGCTGGCGCCGCTGTACGCGCAGGCGCTGGTCGGCATGGTCGCCCTGACGGGCCAGTGGTGGCTGGACGCCCGTAAGCCGGAGAAGGCCGAGGTCGCGGCGCACCTGGTGAATCTGGCGTGGCACGGCCTGGACGGCATGGAGGCGAACCCGCATCTGATCGGGCGGCGCAAGAACTAGGGCGACCCCGGCCATGATCCGCCGGACACGCCCTAGAACGGGCCGGGGGTGACCGGTTCGAGGAATTCGAGCCGGTTTCCCACCGGGTCGTCGGCGTAGAACCGGCGGTGGCCCGGCAGGTCCCCGTCCCAGGTGATCCGCACACCGTGCGCCGCGAGCCGCTCCGCGTACGCCTCGATCCCCGTGACCCGCAGCCCCAGGTGGGCCTTGCGGGCCGGCCGACTGTGACATTTTCCGCCTCCGGCGGGGGCCCGCTCGATCCCCAGGTGCAGCCGTACCTGTCCCGCTTGGAACCAGCAGCCCCCGCGCGCCGCGAGCGCCGGGGGCTTCGGCGTCTCCGTCATGCCGAGCGCGTCCCGGTAGAACCGGCGCAGCGCCTCCTCGGACCCGGCGGGGGCGGCGAGCTGTACGTGGTCCAGGGCGGTCAGCATCAGGCGGCCGCCGGCGTGCGGGCCACCGCGAACAGGCGGCGGAATGGAAACACCGTGCCGTGGCCGGTGGCCGGGTAGGCGGTGCGGAGCAGGTCGCGGTAGGCGGTCAGGAACTCGTCCGTGGCTTCGGGGTCGTCGGCGAGGGCGGTGAGGACGGGGCGCAGGCCCGTGCCCTTGACCCAGTCGAGGACGGGGTCCTCGCCCTGGAGGAGATGCAGATACGTCGTCTCCCAGACGTCCGCGTCACAGCCGAGCGCGGTGAGCTTGTTCAGGTACTGCTCTGGGGTCTGGACGGCGTCCGCGTGGCGGAGCGTGTCGCCGAGCCGGTCCCGCCAGCGTGCGGACCCGGCGAGTTCGCGCATCAGGACGTGGCTGGGGGCGTCGAAGTTGCCGGGGACCTGGAAGGCGAACGTGCCGCCGGGGGTGAGGCCGGCGAGCCAGTCGGGGAAGCGGCCGGTGTGGCCAGGGACCCACTGGAGGAGGGCGTTGGAGACGATCAGGTCGAAGGGCTCGCCGGGGGTCCAGGTGGCCGCGTCGGCGGGGGCGAAGTCGAGCAGGTCGGTAGCGTGGGCGGCGGCCTTCTGCAGCATCTGCGGGGAGTTGTCGTAGCCGGTGATCCTGGCCTTCGGCCAGCGCTCGGCGAGGAGGGCGGTGACGTTGCCTGCGCCGCAGCCGAGGTCGGCGATCCTCGCCGGGTCGCCCTGGACGCGGGCGAGGAGATCGGCGAAAGGGCGTGTGCGGTGGTCCGCGTGCCGGAGATACTGCTGGGGGTCCCAGGTGGGTGCGCTCATGGCGGCCAGGATCCTCCCGAATTTATCTCGATGTCAAGATAGTTGAATTCAAGAGACTTCATGTCGAGGGACCCACTAGACTGATCGTCATGGAGGACGAGGTCGACCGGCTGGTCGCAGCGTGGCGTCGAGAGCGCCCTGACCTCGACGTGGAGCCCCTCGAGGTGCTCAGTCGGGTCAGCAGGCTGGCGCGTCATCTTGACCGGGCCCGGCGCCTGGCGTTCGCCGAGCACCAGTTGGAGCCGTGGGAGTTCGACGTACTGACGTCCCTGCGGCGGGCAGGCGCCCCCTATCAGCTCTCCCCCGGACAGCTCCTCACCCAGACCCTCGTCACCTCCGGCACGATGACGAACCGTATCGACCGGCTCGCCAAGAAGGGTCTCGTCGAGCGCCTCCCCGACCCGAGTGACCGGCGGGGCGTCCTCGTCCGGCTGACCACCGAGGGGCAGGACCGCGCCGACCAGGCACTCGCCGGCCTCCTCGCACAGGAGCGGGCGATCCTCGCGGAGCTGTCCCGAAGCCAGCGCGGTGAACTGGCGGGCCTGCTGCGGCAGTTGACCGCGCCGTTCGACAACATCCCCGGCTAGGGCCCCAGTCGTACGGGTTCCCGTTCCTACGACGCCGCTTCCAGGTCCGCGGGCCCGACTCCGGCCCTGCGCGCCAGAGCCACCGCCGCGAGCGTGGAGTGCACCCCGAGCTTGCCCAGCACGTTCTGCATGTGCGTACGGACTGTGTGCGGGGACAGGAAGAGGCGCTCGGCGACCGCCTTGCGGCCGAGGCCCGCGACCATACAGCGCAGCACCTCGCGCTCACGCGGCGTCAGGGACTCCACCAGGCGCTCCGAATCGGTGCGGTGCTTGCGGGCTGCGGTCAGCTCCCGCAGGACGCTCGTGAGCAGGGCGGGCGGCAGATGCGTCTCGTCGCGCAGAACGCCCCGGATGACCGTGAGCAGCCGTGAGAGCGAGCAGTCCTTGGCGACCCAGCCGGAGGCGCCCGCCTGGAGCGCGAGGGCCGCGCGGCGCGGGTCGTCCTTCTCGGCGAGGACCACCGTCCGGACGGTGGGCTGGCCCGAACGGACGCCCGCCACCAGGGAGATCCCGTCGACCAGGCCGTCCTGGCCGGGCGCCGCGTCGGGCACGACCGTCGCCGGGCGCGGGCCGTGCAGGGCCGCGCCCAGGTCGGCGTCCACGAGGAGGACGTCGAAACGGCGCCCTTCCGCCGCCGCGCGGTCCATGCAGCGCAGTGCAGCGGGGCCGCTGCCGGCCGCGGACACGTCCACGTCGGGCTCGGCGGCGAGAGCCGCGGCGAGCGACTCGGCGAAGATGCGGTGGTCGTCGACGACCAGGACTCGGATGCGAACCACGTGTATAACCCCCTCCCCCAAGCTCCTCGCGGAGCAGGGGATTCCCCGGCGCCGGGAGGCTGTCCGGCACGGGTACGGCGCCCGAAGAGGCAGGTCATCGCGGTCGCACGGCCGCCGCCGTGCTGGTACCGCTACCCCCACCCCGGGCGCGTACCCGGCTGTCTCGCCCCCTGATCAGCACCGGCCCCCACCGGCACTGCCCCTCAGAGTAGGGCCGCGGGCCAGGAGCGGAAGGCAATTTGCAGAACTGATTGGCCTGCGCGTTTATGGTGAGGCGTATGTTTCGTATTGAGACAGAAGTCGACAAACAGCGGCGCGATCTTCTTCACTTCCGGCTGCGTGAGGCGAATACCACGGCGTCGGCGGAGCTCAGGTCGCTGCGCGGAACGCCCGAGGACCGCGAAGTTCCGCTCCAGGTCTGGGCGTTGGACGAGAGCGGCGAGATCGCCGGCGGCCTGGACGGACACACCTGGGCGACCTGGCTCCATGTGAACCTGCTCTGGGTCGACGACCGCCACCGCGCGAAGGGCCTGGGCTCCCGCCTCCTCGCAGAGGCGGAACGCATCGCCCACGAGGACCGCGCCTGCCGCGGCGCCCGCGTGGAGACCTGGGACTTCCAGGCCCCAGGTTTCTACCGCCAGCACGGCTACGAACTCGTCTGCGTCATCCCCGACTACCCACCAGGAATCAAAGAGTTCACACTCACCAAGCGGCTCGGCTGAGCACACCCGCCCCACGCGAGGAGACCTGGGCCCGTGCGCGGAGCGCACCAAGAGACACAGCCAGGCCCCAGGTTTCTACCGCCAACACGGCTACGAACTCGTCTGCGTCATCCCCGACTACCCACCAGGAATCAAAGAGTTCACACTCACCAAGCGGCTCGGCTGAGCACACCCGCCCCACGCGAGGAGACCTGGGCCCGTGCGCGGAGCGCACCAAGAGACACAGCCAGGCCCCAGGTTTCTACCGCCAACACGGCTACGAACTCGCCTGCGTCATCCCCGACCACCCACCGGGAATCAAGGAGTTCACGCTGACGAAGCGGCTGGGGTGAGTTTGTGGGCTCCTGCTGACGGGACCGCCGGGAAGACTCGTGGCGCCGTGCAGCCCGCCGCGGCGAACGCCTCTGTGATCGACTTCGTCACCGCGTCCGCGTCCGGCTCCTCCACCAGGACGATCGCCGAGCCGCCGAAGCCGCCGCCTGTCATCCGGGCGCCGAGCGCGCCCGCCGCGTTCGCGGTGTCGACGACCAGGTCCAGCTCGGCGCAGGAGATGCGCAGGTCGTCGCGGAGCGAGACGTGGCCCTCGGTGAGGACCGGGCCGATCGCCCGTACGTCGCCGGCGTCGAGGAGCTCGATGACCCGCTCGACGCGGTGGTCGTCGCAGACGATGTGGCGGACGTAGCGCACGATCCGCTCGTCGGTGAGGTCCGCCAACTTGGCGAGGGCCTGCGGCAGTTCGGCGTAGGACACGTCACGCAGGTGGGAGACGCCGAGCGCGCGGGCGCCCTCTTCGCACCCCGCGCGGCGCTCCGCGTACGCGCCGTCGCCGAGCTCGTGCTTGACGCGGGTGTCGACGACGAGGAGCTGGAGGCCGTGGGCGGCCAGGTCGAAGGGGACCTGGCGGACGGACAGGTCGCGGCAGTCCAGGTGCAGGGCGTGACCCTCGGTGGCGCACGCCGACGCCATCTGGTCCATGATCCCGCAGGGCACGCGCACGAAGTCGTTCTCCGCGCGCTGCGCGATCCGCGCCAACTCGGGCCCGGTGAGCCCCAGTTCGAACAGGTCGTTGAGCGCGAGCGCCGTGACGACCTCGAGCGCGGCCGACGAGGACAGGCCCGCGCCGGTCGGCACGGTCGACGCGAGGTGGATGTCGGCGCCGGTGACGGTGTGCCCGGCCTCGCGCAGCGCCCATACGACGCCCGCCAGGTACGCGGCCCAGCCGCCCTGCCCGAACTCGGAGAGCGGGGTCAGTTCGTCGGCCCGCAGTTCGGCGATCGGCGCGTCGATGTCCGCGGAGTGCAGCCGCAGGACGCCGTCGGTGCGGCGCGCGACGGCGGCCACCGCGGTGTGCGGCAGCGCGAGCGGCATCACGAAGCCCTCGTTGAAGTCGGTGTACTCGCCGATGAGGTTCACGCGTCCGGGCGCGGCCCAGACCCCCTCGGGCTCGTATCCGTACAGATCGCTGAACTGCGAGGCGACGGACATGACTTACCCCTCCTGGCGTGCCTGGGCGAAGGCCCAGGCGTCGGCGACGATTCCCGCGAGGTCCGCGCGGGACGGGTTCCAGCCGAGGCGCTCGCGCGCGGTGGCGGCGGAGGCGACGAGGACGGCGGGGTCGCCGCCTCGGCGCGGGGCGGTGACCTCGGGGATCGGGTGGCCGGTCACCTGGCGGACGGTCTCGATGACCTCGCGCACGGAGAAGCCGTTGCCGTTGCCGAGGTTGCAGATGAGGTGTTCGGCGGGGCGGGCGGCGTCCAGGGCGAGCAGGTGGGCCTCGGCGAGGTCGGCGACGTGGATGTAGTCGCGCACGCACGTGCCGTCGGGCGTCGGATAGTCGTCGCCGTAGACGGAGATCGCGTCGCGCCGGCCCTGGGCGACCTGGAGGACGAGCGGGATGAGGTGCGACTCGGGGTCGTGGCGCTCGCCGCAGCTGCCGTAGGCGCCCGCCACGTTGAAGTAGCGCAGCGACACGGCGGCCAGGCCGTGCGCGGCCGCCTCCCCGGTGATCATGTGGTCGACGGCGAGCTTGGAGGCGCCGTACGGAGAGGTGGGGGCGGTGGGGTCGGCCTCGGTGATGGGGGTGCTGACGGGCTCCCCGTACGTCGCCGCGGTGGAGGAGAAGACGAGCTTGCGGACGTCCGCCGAGCGCATCGCGGCGAGCAGCGCCATGGTGCCGCCGACGTTGTTGTCCCAGTACTTCTCGGGCTTCACGACGGACTCGCCGACCTGGGAGAACGCGGCGAAGTGCAGGACGGCGTCGAAGGACGGGTCGAGCCACTTGGCGGCGTCGCGGATGTCGCCCTCGATGAACGTCACCCCTGCGGGTACGCCCTCTCGGAAGCCGGTCGAGAGATTGTCGAGGACGGTGACGTCGTGCCCCGCCTCGACCAGGTGCTGCGCGACCACGCTGCCCACATATCCCGCACCGCCGGTGACCAGGTACTTCCCGCTCATGTACTCGCTACCTCTCGCAGTCTCTCGGCCGCGGTCTCCGGCGGCACGTCGTTGATGAACACGCTCATGCCGGATTCGGAACCCGCGAGAAACTTCAGCTTGCCGGAAGTGCGGCGGATAGTGAAAAGCTCGAGGTGAAGCGCGAAGTCGTCCCGCTGGACGCCGGGGAAGTCGTCCAGGGTGCCGAACGGCGCCTGGTGCCAGGCGGCGATGTACGGCGTCGGGGACTCCCCCGTTCCGAAGAGCCGGTCGAAGCGCCTCAAGAGTTCCAGATAAATCTGAGGGAACTCTGTGCGCGCGCCGTCGTCGAGGGCGAGCAGGTCGGGCACGCGGCGCTTGGGGTAGAGGTGCACCTCGTAGGGCCAGTGGGCCGCGTACGGGACGAAGGCGACCCAGTGGTCGCCCTCGAGGACGACCCGCTCGCCGGTGCGCTCCTCGGCGAGTACGTCGTCGAAGAGGTTGCGGCCGCCGGTCTGCTCCTTGTGCTCGGCGAGCGAGCGCAGCATGAGGGCGGTGCGCGGGGTGGTGAACGGGTAGCCGTAGATCTGGCCGTGCGGGTGGCCGAGGGTGACGCCGATCTCGGCGCCGCGGTTCTCGAAGCAGAACACCTGCTCCACGGAGTCCAGGTGGGACAGCTCGGCGGTGCGGTCGGTCCAGGCCTCCAGGACGAGCCCGGCCTGTTCCTCGGTGAGGTCGGCGAAGGACGACGTGTGGTCGGAGGTGAAGCAGACGACCTCGCAGCGGCCGGCGTCCCCGGCGAGCGAGGGGAAGCGGTTCTCGAAGACCGCCACGTCGTACGAGGAGTCGGGGATCTCGCTGAGCCGGTCGCCCTCGGACGGGCACAGGGGGCACTCGTCGGCCGGCGGGTGGTAGGTGCGGCCCTGGCGGTGCGAGGCGATGGCGACGCTGTCCCCGAGGAGGGGGTCGCGGCGGATCTGCGAGGAGGAGGCGACGGGGTCCAGCGGACGCCGGTCCACCGCGTCCCGCACGACGTCGTCACGCGAGTCGTAGTAGATGAGCTCGCGACCGTCGGCGAGCCGGGTCGACGTCTTCTTCACGTCCGATGCTCCTCATTCGCATCAACTCAACATAATCAAACACAACAAAGCATGGTTCAACGGGATGGTCAAGGCCGCGAACGCATCCGTCGGTGCGTGGCGTGTCACTCGCATCACAATCAAACAAAGAACCTCAGCAGAAGTGTTCATTTATTGAACATAGACGCGTAGGTTCCGGTCTGATCAGTTCGCGCAACGAAGCGAGTTCTCCATGCTGTCCCCCACACAAACCCTGGCCGCGGGGCTCCGGCTGCCCACCAACGGCCTCGACTACGCGATCCTGGCGATCTACTTCGCCGTGGTCCTCGGCATCGGATTCGCCGCCCGGCGCTCCGTGAAGACCAGCCTCGACTTCTTCCTCTCGGGCCGCTCCCTGCCCGCCTGGGTGACCGGTCTGGCGTTCGTCGCGGCCAACCTGGGCGCCACCGAGATCCTCGGCATGGCGGCGACCGGCGCGCAGTACGGCGTCTCGGTCGTCCACTGGTACTGGATCGGCGCCATCCCGGCGATGGTCTTCCTGGGCCTCGTGATGATGCCCTTCTACTACCGCTCCAAGGTGCGCTCGGTTCCCGAGTACCTGCTCCAGCGGTTCGACAAGAGCGCGCACCTGCTGAGTTCCATACTCTTCGCCTTCGCGGCGATCCTGATCGCGGGCGTGAACCTGTACGCCCTGTCGATCGTCGTGGAGGCGCTGCTCGGCTGGCCGCAGTGGCTCGCGATCGTCGTCGCCGGTCTGTTCGTGCTCGCGTACATCACCATCGGCGGACTCTCCTCGGCGATCTACAACGAGGTCCTCCAGTTCTTCGTGATCCTCGCCGCGCTCATCCCCCTCTGCATCATCGGCCTCAAGCGGGTCGGCGGCTGGGGCGGCATGACCGACTCCCTGAAGAGCGCGCACGGCGACAACTTCCTCTCCGCCTGGGGCGGTACGGGCATCGGTGAGGCCAACCCGCTCGGCGCGAACTGGCTGACGATCATCCTCGGCCTGGGCTTCGTGCTCTCCTTCGGCTACTGGACGACGAACTTCGCCGAGGTGCAGCGCGCCCTGTCCGCGAAGAACCTCTCCGCCGCCCAGCGCACCCCGCTCATCGCCGCGTTCCCGAAGATCTTCATCGTCTTCCTGGTGATGATCCCGGGCATGGTCGCCGCCGTCCTCGTCCCGAAGATCGGCACGGCCGGCTCGGGCCTGACGTACAACGACGCGATCCCCTACCTGATGCAGGAGCTGCTGCCCAACGGCGTGCTCGGCATCGCGGTGACCGGTCTGCTCGCCGCGTTCATGGCGGGCATGGCGGCGAACGTGTCGTCCTTCAACACCGTGTTCACGTACGACATCTGGGCCAAGTACGTGAAGACCGGCAAGCCCGACGCGTACTACCTGAAGTTCGGCCGCCTCATCACGGCCGTCGGTGTCCTCGCGTCGATCGGCACGGCGTTCATCGCCTCGTCGTTCTCGAACATCATGGGCTACCTCCAGACGCTGTTCTCGTTCTTCAACGTCCCGATGTTCGTCGTCTTCATCATCGGCATGTTCTGGAAGCGCGCCTCGGTGAAGTCCGGCGTGTGGGGCCTGCTCGCGGGCACCACCGCCGCGATGGTCAACTACTTCTGGATCTACAAGCAGGGCGTCATCGACATCCCGACCGACCAGGGCGCCAACTTCGTGTCCGCGATCGTCGGCTTCGTCGCCGGTGCGGTCGTCATGGTCGTCGTCACCCTGTTCACCGCGCCCAAGCCGGAGGCCGAGCTCGCGGGCCTCGTGTACGGGACGACGGCGCCCGGCCTGGAGGAGCCGCCCGCCGAGGGCGACGACGCCTGGTACCGCAAGCCCGCGCTGCTCGGCTGGGGCGCGATCGTCCTCGCCGCACTGTGCTACGTCCCCTTCTCCCTCTGATCGGAGGCGCGATCAACCATGTCTGAACTCCACAACGAAGTCACCGAGTTGGAGCGCAAGTCCGCGACCGCGGCGCGGCTCTTCGACATCCGGCGCATCATCGGCGGACTGTTCGCGGTCTACGGGGTCATCGTCACGATCGCCGGCATCACGGCGTCCGACGCGGACCTGAAGAAGGCCGAGAACATCAACATCAACCTGTGGACGGGCCTCGGCATGCTCGCCCTCGGGCTGTTCTTCCTGGTGTGGCTGAAGCTGCGGCCGACGGCCCCGCCGACACCGGACGCCGCCGAGTAACCAGCACGCCAGGGGCCGGAGTTCACCGCACAGGTGACTCCGGCCCCTGCGGCATGTCGGGGTGGTCGGGCTGGTCGGGGTGGCTCGTCACCTGCACCGGCCCCGCCCGGTCGAGGAGCCCCGTGCGCGCCGCCAGCGCCGCCGCCTCCAGCCGCGAGCCGACCCCCAGCTTCATCAGGACCCGCTGCACATGTGTACGGGCCGTGCTCGGGGCGATGCCCATGCCGGCCGCGATCAGCCGGGTGTCCTCGCCGTCCGCGACCCGCACCAGCACCTCGACCTCGCGCGGCGTCAGCATCTGCAGGAGCCGCTGCCCCTCGTCGTCGGGCTGCGCGGCCGGGTTGAGCAGCTCGCTGAAGGCCCCCTGCAGCAGCTGCGGCGCCACGGCCGCCTCTCCCGCCCGCGCCTTCATCAGCGCGCGCTCGACCCCCTCGATCCGCTCGTCGTGCCGTACGTAGCCGGAGGCGCCGGCCGCGAACGCCGCCGCGATCCCGCGCGGTGACGGCACGGGCCCGAGGACGACCACCGCCACCTGCGGGCGCTCCCGCTTGATGCGCACGATCGGGTCGAAGATGCCCGGCTCCGCGGGCGTCGCCGTACCGATGAGGCAGACCTCGGGCGCCCTCGCGATCACCAGCTCGGCCGCTCCCGCGGCGGGCGCGGCCGCCGCGAGCACCCGGTGCCCGCGCAGCTTGAGAGCCGAGGCGAGCGCCTCGGCGAGCAGTCGATGGTCGTCGACGACCATGAGCCGCACACCCATAGAGCCATCCCCCCACATCCCCCGGGATCCCGTGGGACCCCGAGAACCCCCATGGTCCGGAAAGCCCCCCGACTCTCCGACCTCCGCCATCTCCCGGAAGCTACACGCTCGTTCGGCGTTGCGCTTCCCCTACTGGTGAGAAGTGACCCGGAATGCCGGAATCTCCCGGCGGGCGGCGCATATGCCGACGGCCCCGCACCCTGTCCGGGTGCGGGGCCGTCGCGCGGCCGCGGTGAGCGGCCCGGGAGTTACTTCGCCGCGAAGACCACGGCCTCGTACTCCTTCTCGTCCGCCGAGTACGGCTTGGAGATCAGTTCCTTGCCCATGGCCAGCCTGCCGTTGGTGTAGAGCAGTTCGGACTGGGTGGGGGTCATGCTGCTGATGACGCTGGTCACGGTCTCCGTCGCCGGAGTGACCAGGAGCGTCTTCTGCTTCAGCGTCTTCGGGTCGATCGTGACGATCTCGGCGCCCTTGTCGTAGGGGCCGTCCTTGTACGCCAGGACGTTCCCGCCGTCCATGCGGACCGGGAAGAGCGTGTACTCGCCGCCGTCGACGCGGTCACCGGTGAGCCGGCCGTTCGCCAGGGAGAACGACACGATCTCGTTGGTCATGCCGGACGTGCCACCGCCGTCGTGCTCGCGGGTCGGCATGTAGACGCGGTCGTTGCCGACCGTGATGCCACGGCAGCCGTGCATCTCGCCGACCTCGCAGTCGAAGTCGTACCGGTCCTTCTCCAGCGAGACCTTGGCGCGCAGCTTGCCGGTGTCGTCGAGGGAGAACAGGTCCGACATCTCGACCTCCTCGCCGGTGGCGATCACGAAGGTGACCGGCTGGGTGGAGACGACGGAGATGACGTTCACGTCGGCCGGGATCTTGTAGGTCCACTTCGGCTTGCCCGTCGCCGGGTCGAGGAGCTGCACCTGGTGCTTCTCGTCGCCGTAGTCACCGCACTTGCGCACGGCGACCAGCTGCTCGCCGCCGCGGTAGCCGACGTCCTCGCAGGAGCCGGTCTGGGGCTGCCAAAGGATCTTGCCCGACTTGATGTCGAAGGCCGCACCGCCGTCGTAGCCGCCGCCGACCGCCAGCGTGGAGCCGGTGATCGACAGTTCCTTGAACGGGATGTCACGCCCGCCGCTGCCGACGCTCTTCGTCCACAGCTTCTTGCCCGTGTCGACGTTGAAGACCGTGATCTTGGTGCACGGCTGGTAGTCGTACTCCTTGGGCTTGCGCGGGGACGCCTCGCTGATGACCGCGCTCAGGCCGTCCTGGGTGACCTCGGGGGCGCCGCCGCACGTCTGGCCGGGCAGCGGGAGCGTCCAGGACTTCTTGCCGGTGTCCGCGGCGTAGCCGTTGATCTCGCCCAGACCCGCCTTGGCGTACGTCGTGTCCGTGAGCCAGGAGCCCTTGGTGCTGAACACCTCGTCCTTGGGCACCTCGTGCTGGGGCAGCTGGAAGAGGACCTGGGAGCTGGTGTTCGCCGGGACCTTCTCCTTGCTCGCGCCGCCGGTCGTGGTGCCGCCGGAACCGCCCTTGTTCTCGTCGCCGCCCTTGTCGGTGCCGCCGGTGGGGCCCGCGGTGCTGGCGTCCGTCTTGTCGTCACCGGATGACGTGGAGTACCAGACGCCGCCGCCGATGATCAGGGCGACCGCGACGACAGCGCCGATGATGATCATCATCTGGGAGCTGATCTTCTTGCCGGCGCCGCCGCCCGCCGCCTGCATGGGCGTGGTGACCGGCGGCGGGTAGGCGCCGTACTGCGGCGGCTGCTGGCCCGGGTAGCCGTAGCCCTGCGGGGGCGTCGGCGGCTGGCCCTGGGGGGCCTGCGGGTAGCCGTAGTTGGGGGCAGGGGGCTGCGGGTGGCCGTAACCCCCGGGCTGGCCCTGCGGCGGCGTGGGCGGCTGGGAGGGCGGCTGCGCCGGGGGCGGCGTCTGGGGCGCCTGCGGGTAGCCGTAACCGGGCTGCTGCGCGGGCGGGGGCGGCGGCGTGGGCGCGCCGAACCCTCCGGGCGGGGGGTCCTGCGGGGCGCCGAAGCCTCCGGGCGGGGGGTCCTGCGGCTTGCCGAAGCCCACCGGCGGCGGGCCCTGGGGCGGGCCCTGCGGCGGCTCGTTGGGCGGCTGGGGCGGCTGCGTCATGACGTCTGTACCTCGGGTGACGGGGAGAAGGAGCGGGCGGCGGTGCGGTGGGCGGTCACTGGGGCTGCGGCAGTCACTTGCCGTACGCCAGCATCAGTTTCTCCTCGCCCTTGGCGGTGCCGGACAGGCGTGTCGTGGAGATGTAGAAGCGCCCGTCGACGTAGTCGATCGCCTTGGAGTAGAAGCCGTTCTCGATCTGCGCGGTTCCCGCCGGGTTCTGCAGCAGGGTCTTCGGCGTGTGCGAGCCCGCCGTCGCGATCGACACGACCCTGCCTCCGGCGTCGTACGAGGCGTTGACGTAGGCGATCACCGCGCCGCTCGAGGTCTTCAGCGGCAGCATGTTCTGCGCCACCGGCGACTTCGCGCGCCAGCGCTCCTTGCCGGTCTCCAGGCTGATCGCGACGACCTCGTTGGCGGTGCCGCTGGTGGCCTTGGTCGGCAGGTAGAGCGTGTTGGTGTCGGCCGCGACGCCCGTGCAGCCCTGGAGGTCACGGTCGAGGATGGCCCAGCCGCACTCGGGGGCGAAGTCCTCGTCGACCGAGACCTCGGAACGCACCGCGCTGCTGCCGTTCTTCAGCGTGGTGATGTTCCACTGCTTCTTGTCCTCGTTGGTGAGGTAGAGGACGACCGGCGAGACGGAGTAGGCGCGGGCGACCTTCCAGCCCTTGGGGAACGGCTTGGTCCACTTCGCCTTGCCCGTCGCCGGGTCCAGCTCCTGGATCTCGTCGTGCTCCTTGTCCGTGGAGGCACCGCAGGAGGACACGGCAAGGAGGCGCTCGCCGCCGGCGAACGCGCCGGGGAAGCAGGCCGCGCCGTACTTCTTCTTCTCGAAGAGCTGCTTGCCGTCGCTGACGCTCAGACCGAGGCCGGACATCTGGCGGCCGACCATCAACGTGCTGCCCGCGTAGGTGAGTTCGACGCCGCTGCCGGTGCCGTCGAAGAGGTCCCCCTCGGGGATCTTCTTCTCCCAGTCCTTCTTGCCCGTCTTCAGGTCGATCTGCTGGACCTGGTTGCACTTGGCGCGGTCGGTGACACCGCTCATGTACGCGATGGCGACCTTGTCGTCGTCCGACTTCTGCACGCTGGCGCCGCAGATCTTCTGCGGGAGCTTGATGGTCGGCCAACTCGGCTTGCCGTCCGAGATGTTGTACGCGACGAGCTCGTTATAGACCGCCTTCGCGGCGAGCGTGTCGGTGACCCACATGCCGGGCGCGTCCGCGCCGTCACCGGGGGCCTTGGGGGCCGTCTTGTACCAGAGGACCTTCGACTCACCGGCCTGGCGGCCCGCGTTGAGGTCCTCCTTGCCGTCACGTCCATCACCGGAGCCGTCACCCGGGTCGACCGGCGCGGAGCCGGTGGGCTTGGGGTCCTGGCTCTTGTCGGCGACGGGGTCCTTCTTCTTGTCGTCACCGCCGCCCACGACCGCCCACACCACACCGCCGGCGATCACGACGACGGCCACTGCGGCGGCCACGATGATCCCGGTGCGGCCCTTGAAGGGGTTCTTGCCGCCGCCCGGGGCCGCGGGGCCACCGGGGAACGGGGGCTGCTGCTGCGGCGGGTAGCCGTACTGGGGCTGCTGCCCGTAGGGGCCGGGCTGCTGCGCGCCGTACGGGCCGGGCTGCTGCGGAGGCTGGCCGTAGGGGCCTGGCTGCTGCTGCGGCTGACCGTAGGGACCCGGCTGCTGGGGCTGACCGTAGGGGCCGCCCTGCGGGGGCTGGCCGTAGGGGCCCGGCTGCTGCGGATAGCCGTATCCGGGCTGCGGGGCCGGCGGCGTCTGCGGCGGCTGGGCCGGCGGCTGCGGCGGCTGGCCCGGAGGCTGCTGCGGGTCCTGTGGTGCTCCGAAGCCGCCTTGCGGCGGCTGGTTGGGCGGCTGAGTCATCAGCGCTCCCCCCTCTTCACTGATGTGTCTGCTCGCCTGGTCGATTTCAGGACGTTCTCTGGACGTTCTCTGGTCGTTCTCAGGCAAACCCAGAGCGCCCTTTCTATCACCCTGTGCAGTACCACATCGGGCCGGTCGCTCCCCTGTTCCCAAGGGAGCACCGGCCCGTGATGGGTCTGTTACGGGAGCTTCACGCATCCTCCGCGAGCTCGAGCCAGCGCATCTCCAACTCCTCGCGCTCCCCGATCAGTTCGCGCAGCTCGCTGTCCAGCTTGGCCACCTTCGCGAAGTCCGTTGCGTTATCGGCGATCTGTGCGTGCAGCTTGGTCTCCTTCTCGGAGATCTTGTCCATCTGCCGCTCGATCTTCTGGAGTTCCTTCTTCGCGGCACGGGCGTCCGCGGCGGACACCGTCTTCTCCGGCGTGCCCGCGGCGGGGGCCGGGGCGGCGGCCGTCATCGAGGCGGCGACGGCCTCCTCCATGCGGCGGCGGCGCTCCAGGTACTCGTCGATGCCGCGCGGCAGCATCCGCAGCGTGGCGTCGCCGAGCAGCGCGAACACGCGGTCCGTGGTGCGCTCGATGAAGAACCGGTCGTGGGAGATCACGACCATGGAGCCGGGCCAGCCGTCGAGGAGGTCCTCCAGCTGCGTGAGGGTCTCGATGTCGAGGTCGTTCGTCGGCTCGTCGAGGAAGAGGACGTTCGGCTCGTCCATCAGCAGGCGCAGGATCTGGAGGCGGCGGCGCTCACCGCCGGACAGGTCGCCGACCGGCGTCCACTGCTTCTCCTTGTTGAAGCCGAACGTCTCGCAGAGCTGGCCCGCGGTCATCTCGCGGCCCTTGCCGAGGTCGACGCGGTCACGGACCTGCTGCACGGCCTGGAGGACACGCAGTTCGGGGTTGAGCTCGGCGACCTCCTGGGAGAGGTAGGCGAGCTTCACGGTCTTGCCGACGGCGACGCGGCCCGTCGCGGGCTGCTCCTCGCCGTCGGTGCGGGCGGCCTGCGCCATGGCGCGCAGCAGGGAGGTCTTGCCCGCGCCGTTCACACCGACGAGTCCGATGCGGTCGCCGGGGCCGAGCTGCCAGGTCAGGTGTTTGAGGAGCACCTTGGGCCCGGCCTGCACGGTGACGTCCTCGAGGTCGAAGACCGTCTTGCCGAGCCGGGAGCTGGCGAACTTCATCAGCTCACTCTTGTCGCGCGGCTCCGGCACGTCGGCGATGAGCTCGTTGGCGGCCTCGATGCGGTAGCGGGGCTTGGAGGTGCGGGCCGGGGCGCCGCGGCGCAGCCAGGCCAGCTCCTTGCGCATCAGGTTCTGCCGCTTGGTCTCCTCGGTCGCCGCGATGCGCTCGCGCTCGGCGCGCGCGAAGACGTAGTCGCTGTAGCCGCCCTCGTACTCGAAGACGTCGCCCTTCTGCACGTCCCACATGCGGGTGCAGACCTGGTCGAGGAACCAGCGGTCGTGGGTCACGCAGACGAGGGCGGAGCGGCGGGCCTGGAGGTGGCTCGCGAGCCAGGAGATGCCCTCGACGTCGAGGTGGTTGGTGGGCTCGTCGAGGACGATCAGGTCGGGCTCGCCGATGAGGAGCTTCGCGAGCGCGATGCGGCGGCGCTCGCCGCCGGACAGCGGCGCGATGACCGTGTCGAGGCCCTGCGGGAAGCCGGGCAGGTCGAGTCCGCCGAAGAGGCCGGTGAGGACGTCGCGGATCTTGGCGTTGCCCGCCCACTCGTGGTCGGCGAGGTCGCCGATGACCTCGTGCCGGACGGTCGCCTCGGGGTCGAGGGAGTCGTGCTGCGTGAGGACGCCGAGGCGCAGGCCGCCGCTGTGGGTGACGCGGCCGGTGTCGGCGTCCTCCAGCTTGGCGAGCATCCGGATGAGGGTGGTCTTGCCGTCGCCGTTACGCCCGACGACACCGATCCTGTCCCCCTCGGACACGCCGAGCGATACGCCGTCGAGCAGGGCACGGGTGCCGTACACCTTGCTGACTGCCTCGACATTGACCAGGTTGACTGCCATTTCGCTCCTGACAAGGGGGTGGATCAGTCTTCCAGCGTAGTCGCCCGGCTCAGGGCCTCCGCCGCACAGGCCGTCGCCCGCCCCGGCCCGCGGCGGCCCGCCCGAGCGCCACGACCTCGCGCGGCCGCGCGACCCGGACCTGGCCGGGTCCTGCCGGGGGCGGCAGCAGGTGACCGCGGGTGGCGAGTGCCGCGTGGACTCCGAGCAGGGCGAGGGTGCCCAGGGGGACGGCGGCGCGGCGCATCCTGCGGCGGCGGCTCCCGCGCGGGCGGGAACCGGGGGTGTCGGTGGTCATGTACGCCACAGTGCCGCGCGGGGCGATGGGGCGGCAGCGCGGACGTACTCAGTTACCCGTGAGTACGTCCGACTGCGTCAGCGCTGGACGACCGTCGCGCCCGGCGCCGGAGACGTCGTGACCCGTACGGAGCGGCAGGTGCCGGACGCCGTGAGGGCGGCGGCGACCGCCCGCGCCGACGTCTCGTCCGCGCAGAGGAACGCCGTCGTCGGGCCCGAGCCGGAGACCAGGCCCGCGAGGGCGCCCGCCGCCGTGCCCGCGTCGAGGGTGTCCTTCAGCGCGGGGAACAGGGAGAGCGCGGCAGGCTGGAGGTCGTTCGTGAGCGTCGCGGCCAGCGCGGTCGCGTCGCCGGAGCGCAGCGCGTCGAGCAGGGCGGGCGAGGCCTCCGGCTCGGGGATCGCACGCCCCGCCGTGTTCTCGGCGATTCGGTCGAACTCGCCGTACACGGCGGGCGTCGAGAGCCCTCCGTCGGCGGCCGCGAACACCCACCAGAACTCGCCGCCCACGTCCAGGAGTTGAAGCTTCTCGCCGCGTCCGGTGCCGAGCGCCGCCCCGCCGACCAGACTGAACGGCACATCGCTGCCCAACTCGGCGCAGATGTCGAGGAGTTCGTCCCGGGTGGCGCCGGTGCCCCACAGTGCGTCGCAGGCCACGAGCGCGCCGGCGGCGTCCGCGGAGCCGCCCGCCATGCCGCCGGCGACGGGGATGTCCTTGTCGATGTGGAGGTGGACGCGGGGCTCGATCCCGTACCGCTCGCCCAGCGCGATCGCGGCGCGGGCCGCGAGGTTGGTGCGGTCCAGCGGGACCTGGTCCGCGCCGGGGCCCTCGCAGGTGAGGGTCAGCTCGTCGGCGGCGGTCGCCGTGACGTCGTCGTGGAGGCCGACGGCGAGGAAGACGTTGGCGAGGTCGTGGAAGCCGTCTGGGCGGGCGGCGCCCACCGCGAGCTGGACGTTGACCTTCGCGGGGACCCGTACCGTCACGCTCACTGCTTGTTCTCCGCGATCCTTGCGAACTCCTCGACCGTGATGGCCTCGCCGCGCGCCTGCGGGGAGACACCGGCCGCGACCAGGGCGGCCTCGGCGGCGGCGGCCGATCCGGCCCAGCCGGACAGGGCGGCGCGCAGGGTCTTGCGGCGCTGGGCGAAGGCCGCGTCGACCACGGCGAAGACCTCGCGCTTGGAGGCGGTCGTCGCCACCGGTTCGGTGCGCCGGACCAGGGCCACGAGACCGCTGTCGACGTTCGGCGCGGGCCAGAAGACGTTCCGGCCGATGGAGCCGGCGCGCTTCACGTCCGCGTACCAGTTGGCCTTGACCGACGGGACGCCGTAGACCTTCGAGCCGGGGGCGGCCGCGAGGCGGTCGGCGACCTCGGCCTGCACCATGACGAGCGTGCGCTCGATGGTGGGGAACGTGTCGAGCATGTGGAGCAGGACCGGCACGGCGACGTTGTAGGGCAGGTTCGCGACGAGCGCCGTGGGCGCGGGGCCCGGCAGTTCGCGTACCTGCATCGCGTCGGAGTGGACGAGCGCGAAGGCGTCCTTCTTCTGCGGGAGGCGGGCCTCGATCGTCGCGGGCAGCGCGGCGGCGAGCACGTCGTCGATCTCGACGGCGGTGACATGGGCCGCCGCCTCCAGGAGCGCCAGGGTCAGCGAGCCGAGGCCGGGGCCGACCTCGACGACGTTGTCCTCGGGGGTGACCTGCGCGGTGCGGACGATGCGGCGGACCGTGTTGGCGTCGATGACGAAGTTCTGGCCGCGCTGTTTCGTGGGCCGCACGCCCAGGGCTGCCGCCAGTTCGCGGATGTCGGCGGGGCCAAGCAGGGGGCCCTGGGGGTCAGTGGTGCTCACGGTCTCAGGGTACGGGGCGCCGCGGCCGGGTCCCGACCGGACCGCGGGGCCCCGCACCGCAGGCGGCTACCCGTGCAGGCGGCCGCCGCAGTGCGGCCACGGGCTCGCGCCGCGCTGCACGTACAGCTTCTTCGCCCGGTACGTCTGCTCGGAGGCGGACGCGTCCTGGGGCCGGCCGCCGCCGCCCAGGCTGTGCCAGGTCTGTACGTCGAACTGGTAGAGGCCGCCGTAGGTGCCGGTGGCGTCGGTCGCGGCGGGGCGCCCGCCGGACTCGCACCGGGCGAGCTCGCTCCAGTGCAGGCTGTCGGCGCCGGCGACGGAGGGCGGCAGGGGCTTGGTGCCGACCTTCACGAGCCGGCTGCGGGGCTCGCGCACGACCTCGGCGCTCATGCGGCGCGGCTTCTGCCTGACGCCGTTGACGGTCCGCAGGGCGTAGGTGACGCGCCGGGTGCCCTGGCGGCCCGCCCGTTCGACGACCTCGGTGCCGCGGAACAGGGTCGGGTCCTGGGTGCGCTCCACCGCGTACGCGATGGGTTCCTCGCGCACTTCCCTGGTGCCCTTGATGCGCATGACGGTGATCGTCTGTCCGTCGCGCGGGAAGCTGTCCTGCGGCACGGACGTGGTGTCCTGGCCGTGCAGCGAGACGCCCGCCTCGTCGACGGCGTCCCCGACGGTGGCGGCGTTGGTGCGGATGGTGCGCTCGCGGCCGTCGGCCATGACCGTGACGCTGCGTTCGGTCCGGACGTCGAACGCGAGGCCGTCGCGGGCGATGCGGTGGGAGCGGGACGTGGAGACGTAGGCGCCCTCGGCGCGGACACCGAGCTGGCGCAGGGCGCCGTCGACGGTGCCCGCGGTGGTCCACACCTTGCGGCGCTCCCCGTCGAGGGTGAGGTGGACGAGCCTGCCGTAGTGCACGGCGACCTCGTCGCCGCTGGACAGGGCGGTCCCGGGGGCGGGGGCGACGACATCGTGCGGGCCGACGTCGACCCCCTCGTCGGCGAGCAACTCGCTGACGTCGTCCGCGAAGGTGTGCAGGGTGCGCGGCCTGCCGTCGACGCTGAGCTGGATCGCCTTGTCGGCGGCGACGAAGGCGGTGGTGCCGCCGGCCAGGAAGGCGACGACGAGGGCCTGCGGCAGCAGGCGTCTGAGGGTCTCGGGCCGCTCGGGCCGTTTCCTGCGCCGGGCCGCCCTGCGGGCCTCGGCGCGCCCCGCGGTCTGCGGGGCGGGGTCTGCGGCCGGGGCGGACGGGCGCGGCAGCAGCGCTTCGGGCACGGGCCAGGCGGGCTGGGTCTCCATCGACTCGTAGCCGGGGCGGTAGGTGTCCGCGTGCGGGTGCGGGCCGGGCGGTGGTTCGTATGTCTCGAGCGCGTCGAGCGTTTCCTGCGGCTCATACGTCCCGTACGGCGAATTGCTCACGACGACGCTCCTGGGTCCGGATCGGCGAGGAGAACCTAGCGGAGCGATCGTCACTCTCCAAAGCAGAGCGGCTACGCTGTGTCGCGACTCGTTCCCGGCCTTTCCCTCCCGGCGCCGTCCCGGGGGCGCTGCCGGTCAGTAATCGAAGGCGCGGGCCGTGTTGGCGGAGACGGCCGCCGCCAGGGTGTCCTCATCGAGGCCCTTCACCGCGGCCATCGCGCGCAGCGTGACCGGAATGAGATAAGGGGCGTTAGGCCGTCCGCGGTAGGGCGCGGGGGTCAGGAAGGGCGCGTCGGTCTCGACCAGGACGAGCTCGCGCGGGGCGGCCACGAGCGCGTCGCGCAGGGGCTGCGCGTTCTTGAAGGTGACGTTCCCGGCGAACGACATGAAGTAGCCGTTCTCGGCGCAGATCCGGGCCATTTCGGCATCTCCGGAGTAGCAGTGGAAGACGGTGCGCTCGGGGGCGCCCTCCTCCTTGAGGATGCGCAGCACGTCGTCATGGGCGTCGCGGTCGTGAATCACGAGCGCCTTGCCGTGCCGCTTGGCGATCTCGATGTGGGCACGGAAGGAGCGCTCCTGCGCGGCGATGCCTTCAGGTCCCGTACGGAAGTGGTCGAGTCCGGTCTCGCCGACGCCCTTGACGTGCGGGAGGGCCGCGAGCCGGTCGATCTCCGCGAGCGCCTCGTCGAGGGCCGCGTCACCGCCGGCCGGGCGTTCGCCCTGGCGCGACCAGCCGTCGGGGTCGCCGAGGACGATACGGGGCGCTTCGTTCGGGTGCAGGGCGACGGTGGCGTGCACGCCCGGGTGCGCGGC
Source organism: Streptomyces sp. NBC_00009 (assembly GCF_045040855.1). Classification (NCBI taxonomy): domain Bacteria; kingdom Bacillati; phylum Actinomycetota; class Actinomycetes; order Kitasatosporales; family Streptomycetaceae; genus Streptomyces; species Streptomyces sp. NBC_00009. The sequence continues at coordinate 4,585,055 of NZ_CP108312.1, read as the reverse complement.
CGCGGTGTCGGCGGCCCAGCGGGAACCGTTCACGTCGCAGCCGACCTGGACGACGGTCGTCACACCCACCGACGCGGCCTTGGCGAGGCCCTCCTCCACCGTGCCCGACTGCATGTCGAGGTGGGTGTGCGAGTCGGCGACCGGCACCGCGAGGGGCGCGGGCAGCGGCGGCGGGGTGACGTCCTTCGAACGGTCAGAGCTCATGCCCCGATCCTACGAAGCCGGGGTCGGCGGGGTCGTCGGGGTTCGGTCGCGGCTCGGTCGGTGCTCAGCCGGTGATCAGTCGGTCTTGCGGTTCTGGAAGGGGTGCAGCAGGTCGGAGAAGTGCCAGTGGTGGTGTTCCTTCGCGGGGTGCTCCTCGCCCTCGCGCCGCTCCGCCGGCATGATTCCCTGGCGTTCCATCACGCCGCGGATCGACGAGACCCGCCCCGCCCTCATGATCCGTACGACATGGCCGCCGCAGTTGAGGCACGTGGGCCGGGTCAGCGGCGACGGGACACGCTCGCCGCCCGCCACGTACATCACGAATTCCGCGCCGTCGCCGTCGATGTGGTGCTCGATCTCGAAACTCTGCTCCCAGCCGTGACCGCACCGCATGCAGGCGAAGGCGTACGACTCGTGGGCGATGGCTGTGGCCGCGCTCCGGTTCGGTATCTGGGGTGCGGCAGCACCGGCCGGGGTCGGTACGGCGCCTGCGATCTCACTCATGCCTGCTCCTCTTGCCCTCTGGACAAGGCACTTCGGGGCGGGGCATTACATCCGCCCTGAAGCGTGGGACGGGTGCGTCCCTTCAACCAGTGGACGCTTCTCCCGGCGCGATCGCATCAGGCCTGTCGACTATTGGATCCGATTTGGCCTTTCCTTATCGGAAGGGGCCCGATGCGCGGCCTGCGCTTTGCCTTTCACGATAGTCCTTTGCCCTCCGATGGGGCGCCCCGAGCGGCATTCTTTGCCGCGACCACGGCATCGAAGACCTCGCGCTTGGGCAGCCCGGCCTCGGCGGCCACGGCAGCGATGGCTTCCTTGCGCCGCTCCCCCGCCTCCTCGCGCACCTGCACCCTGCGTACCAGCTCGGAGGCGTCGAGTGACTCCGCGCCCTTTTCCGGGGCGCCCTCCACGACGACGGTGATTTCGCCGCGCACGCCTTCCGCGGCCCATTTCGCGAGTTCCCCGAGCGGGCCCCGCTTCACTTCCTCGTACGTCTTGGTGAGCTCGCGGCACACGGCCGCCCTGCGATCGGCGCCGAATGCCTCCGCCATCGCGGCGAGGGTGTCGTCGAGGCGGTGCGGGGCCTCGAAATAGACGAGGGTGCGGCGTTCCTCCGCCACTTCCCGCAGCCGGCCCATGCGCTCGCCGGCCTTGCGGGGCAGGAAGCCCTCGAAGCAGAACCGGTCGACGGGCAGCCCGGACAGCGCGAGCGCGGTCAGCACGGCGGACGGCCCCGGCACGGCGGTGACCTTGATGTCCCGCTCGACGGCGGCCGCGACGAGCCGGTACCCGGGGTCGGACACGGACGGCATCCCCGCGTCGGTCACGAGCAGCACCCGGGCCCCGCCCGCGAGCGCCTCGACCAGTTCGGGCGTACGGGCGGACTCGTTCCCCTCGAAGTACGACACGACGCGCCCGCCCGGGGTCACCCCGAGCGCCTGTGTCAGGCGCCGCAGCCTGCGGGTGTCCTCGGCGGCGATGACGTCGGCGTCGGCCAGCTCCTTGCTGAGCCGGGGCGGCGCGTCCGACACGTCTCCGATGGGCGTGCCCGCGAGCACGAGCGTTCCGGGGGAATCTGGGCTTGATGTCACGGATCCATCCTCGCAGGGGCGGGGCGGGACGTGTCGGCCAGGCGCCGCAAGCCCGGCCCGGCCGACACATCCCGCCCCGGGGCCGGCCGACTCGGTGGGGCCGCACACGGGACTCGCACAGTGACGTTCCCTACGATGGCGCGGTGACCAGTACAGCGTCCTCGCCGCACTCTCCCTCGACCAGCGCCCCGCCGGGCCGGACCCCCGGCGAGGGGCGGCAGCCGTCGACGTGGGAGCGCCGGCTGCGGCGGTTCGGTCACGTGGCGCAGCCCAGAGACGACGTGGGCTCGCGGCTCGTGCCGCCCTACGCGCCGCCGTCGTCGCGGCTGTGGGCGACGCTCGGTCTCTCCGACGGCCTCGCGCGGGGCGTGACCCGCTGGTCGGGCTGGCTCGGTCCGCTGCTCGTGACGCTGATCGCGGGCCTGATGCGGTTCTGGCATCTCGGCAGCCCCAAGGCCGTGATATTCGACGAGACGTACTACGCGAAGGACGCGTGGGCGCTGATCCACCGCGGCTTCGAGGTCAACTGGGACAAGAACGCCAACGACCTGATCCTGAAGACCGACGGCCATGTGCCGATCCCGCACGACGCCGCGTACGTCGTGCATCCGCCGGTCGGCAAGTACGTCATCGGGATCGGCGAGTGGCTGTTCGGTTTCGATCCGTTCGGCTGGCGGTTCATGACGGCGGTGCTCGGCACGCTGTGCGTGTTCCTTGTGTGCCGCATCGGGCGGCGGCTGTTCCGCTCGACGTTCCTCGGCTGCCTGGCCGGTCTGCTGCTCGCCGTGGACGGCCTCGCGTTCGTGATGAGCCGCACGGCGCTGCTCGACTCGGTCCTCGTGTTCTTCGTCGTCGCCGCGTTCGGCTGCCTGGTCGTGGACCGCGACAAGGCGCGCGGGAAGCTGGCCGCCGCGCTCCCGAGGGGCGAGGACGGCGTGCCGCGCCCCGACGCGCACATCGCCGAGACGCTGCGCCTGGGCTGGCGCCCGTGGCGGCTGCTCGCCGGCCTGTGCCTGGGCCTCGCCGCGGGCACCAAGTGGAACGGCTTCATCTATCTGGCCGCATTCGGCGTGCTCACGGTCCTGTGGGACGTCGGCGCGCGCCGCGTCGCCGGAGCCGGCCGGCCGTACGTCACCGTGCTCAAGCGGGACCTCGGCTGGGCGTTCCTGTCGACGGTGCCGGTCGCGGTCGCCACGTACGTCCTGTCCTGGCTCGGCTGGATCCTTTCTCCGGCCGACGGGACCGGCGGCTACTTCCGCAACTGGGCGGCGACCGACGGCCGGGGCGGTTCCTGGACCTGGCTGTTCCCCGACTGGGTGCGCAGCCTGTGGCACTACGAGCACGAGGTCTACAAGTTCAACGTGGGGCTCAGCTCCCCGCACATCTACCAGTCGAACCCGTGGAGCTGGCTCGTCGACGGCAGGCCGGTCTCGTACTTCTACGAGTCCCCGCTGCCCGGCAAGGACGGCTGCCCGGCCGGCGCGGGCGACAAGTGCGCCCGCGAGGTCCTGGCGCTCGGCACCCCGCTGCTGTGGTGGGCGGCGGCGTTCGCCGTGCTGTATCTGCTGTGGCGCTGGTTCTTCCGCCGCGACTGGCGGGCGGGCGCCATCGCGTGCGCCGTCGCCGCGGGCTATCTGCCCTGGTTCAACTACCAGGAACGCACGATCTTCTTCTTCTACGCGGTCGTTTTTGTGCCCTTCCTGTGTCTCGGTGTCGCGATGCTGGTCGGCGCGATCCTCGGGCCACCGGGGTCCGGGGAACGGCGCAGAGTCGTGGGCGCGGCGGGCGCGGGCGTGCTCGTCCTGCTGATCGTGTGGAACTTTGTCTACTTCTGGCCGATCTACACCGGGCAGGCGATCCCCTTCAGCTCCTGGCAGTCCCGGATGTGGCTGGACACCTGGGTCTGACCGGCTGGCCCCCGGGGCCGACCGCGGACGTCCCAACCCCTCGGAGGCGGTCTCCGTTCGGACAAGTTCGGACAACATCTGCGAACTCTCGTCACACCGGGCCCGGCCGCCGCCTAAAGTTCCCCACCGGAACCTGGGGAGGGGACGCAGCATGCGCAAGGGGGCCAAGGCGGCTGTGATCGGCGGGGTGTTCGCCATCATGGTCGGGGGCGCGGGATACGGCGCGTACAACGTGGTGACGGCCGTGAGCGGTTCGGGCGGATCGAGTACGGCGGGGGCACCCTCGCCGCGCAGGACCGGGCCGCCGACGGCGGACGAGATCAAGGACGTGTCGCAGAAGTTCCTCGCGGCGTGGGCGAAGTCCGACCCGGACTCCGCGTCGACGTACACGAACAACGCCGAGTCGGCGCTCTCGGCGCTGACCGGCTGGCACGACGACGCGCACATCACGCAGACCACGCTGACGGCGGGGGCTCCTTCGGGGGCCGAGGTGCCCTTCAAGGTGAAGGCCACGGTGTCGTACGAGGGGAAGAAGAAGACCCTCGCCTACGACTCCTCGCTCACCGTCGTGCGGGGCCTCAACACCGGCCGGGCGCTGGTCGACTGGCAGGCGGCCGTCGTGCATCCGGACATGCGCAGGGGCGACACCCTCGTCACGGGCGAGGCCTCGGCGCCGCCCATCGAGGCCGTGGACCGCTCGGGCAACGTCCTGACGAAGGAGAAGTACCCCTCGCTCGGGCCGATCCTGGACCAGCTGCGCGAGAAGTACGGCGACACGGCCGGCGGCCGCGCGGGCGTGGAGACGTACATCCGGCGCGAGAGCGAGGACGCCGGCACCAAGACGCTGCTCACGCTGGTGAAGGGCAAGGCCGGTGAGCTGCACACGACGCTCAGCGCCACCGCGCAGGCGGCGGCCGAGCGGGCCGTGAAGAGCTTCGACGAGTCGTCCGTGGTGGCCGTGCAGCCGAGCACGGGCCAGGTCCTCGCGGTCGCCAACCACCGCCAGGACGGCTTCAACGCCGCCTTCCAGGGCCAGCAGGCCCCCGGCTCCACGATGAAGATCATCACCACGGCGATGCTCATCGACAACGGTGTCGCCTCGGTCAGCAGCCCCGCGCCCTGCCCGGACACCGCGACCTGGCAGAGCCAGACCTTCCACAACCTGCCGGGCATGAAGGCCAACGAGGGCGCCAGCCTCGCGGACAGCTTCGCCCGGTCCTGCAACACCGCGTTCGTGAAGCTCATCGACGAAAAGCCGCTGACGGACGAGTCGTTGACGCGCGAGGCGCAGGACCGCTTCGGTCTCGGCCAGGACAACTGGAAGACCGGCATCGCGTCGGCGGACGGCAAGATTCCTCCGTCGGGCGGCCCCGACCGCGCGGCCAACGCCATCGGGCAGGGCCAGGTCCAGATGAACCCGCTGAACATGGCGTCCGTCACGGCGACCGCGAAGACGGGCGTCTTCCAGCAGCCCGTGATCGTGCCGCGCTCCGTCGACGACCGGCAGCTCGCCACCGCCCGCGGCCTCACCCCGGGCACCGCCGCCCAGCTGCGGTCGATGATGCTCCGCACGGCGACGTCCGGCACCGCCGCCCAGGTCATGAGGGGTCTCGGCCCCGACATCGGCGCCAAGACCGGCTCGGCCGAAGTCACAGGCCAGACCAAGTCGAACAGCTGGTTCACCGGCTACCGCGGGGACGTCGCGGCGGCCGCGGTCACCGAGGAGGGCGGCCACGGCGGCGACGCCGCGGGCCCGATCGTGGCGGCGGTGCTACGGGCGGGTAGCTGAGGCGCCGTAGGGAGCACATCCCGGGACGCCTTAGTGTGGGCCGTCCGCTAGGAACTGGGTGGACTGGGCAACGACGGAGGACCGGTGGGCAGCAGAGGCAGGCAACCCGAGCGCAAGAAGGCCAACACGGCCGTGATCGGCGGCGTGGTCGCCGTCGTGGTGCTCGGCGCCGGGGTCAGCGCCTACGCCCTCTTCAGTGGCGACTCGGACTCATCGGCCGCCGCCGACGAAAAACCCCACGTCAAGACGGGCCCCGTCACTCCGGCCGAGGTCCGCACCGCGGCCGACCGGTTCCTGACCGCGTGGGCCGCGGGCGACACCGCGAAGGCGGCGGCCGCCACGGACGACGCCACCGCGGCGACGGCCGCCCTCACCTCGTACCGCAAGGACGCCCATCTGTCCGGGGTGAAGCTGACTCCCGGGAAGCGTGCCGGGGCCAAGATGCCGTTCGCGGTGTCGGCGACGGTCTCGTACGGGGGAAAGTCGAAGCCGTTCGCCTACGGCTCCGAACTGACCGTCGTGCGGCGGGTGAAGGACGGCAAGCCGCTCGTCGGGTGGCAGGCGTCCGTCGTGCACCCGGACCTCAAGGACGGTGACCGGCTCGTCACGGGCGCGGCCGGCGACCCGCCGATCAAGGCGACGGACCGCTCCGGCAACGAGCTGACCGCGGCCAAGTACCCCTCGCTCGGCACCGTCATCGACGGGCTGCGCGAGAAGTACGGCAAGAAGGCCGGCGGCACGGCCGGCATCGAACTGCGCGTAGTCCACAAGGACAGCGGCAAGGAGAGCGAGCACACGCCCGACAAGACGCTCGTCGCCCTCTCCAAGGGCACGCCCGGCACCCTGCGTACGACGATCAGCCCGACGTCGCAGGCCGTCGCCGAACGCGAGGTCGCCAAGCGGGAGAAGGCCGCGGTCGTCGCCATCAAGCCGTCGACCGGGGAGATCCTCGCGGTCGCCAACTCCCGCCCCGAAGGCTTCAACACGGCCTTCCAGGGCTCCCTCGCGCCCGGTTCCACGATGAAGATCGTGACGTCGTCGATGCTCCTGGAGAAGAACCTCGCGGGCGTCGACAAGAAGCACCCGTGCCCCAAGTACGTGACGTACGGCGGCTGGAAGTTCCAGAACGACGACAAGTTCGAGATCAAGGACGGCACCTTCCGCGCCAGCTTCGCGCGCTCCTGCAACACCGCCTTCATCAGCCAGGCCAAGAAGCTGGACGACGGCGATCTGACGAAGCAGGCCCAGGAGGTCTTCGGGCTCGGCCGCGACAACTGGTCGATCGGCGTGCCCAGTTTCGACGGCGCGGTCCCGGTGCAGTCGCAGGCGCAGATGGCGGCCTCGCTGATCGGGCAGGGCGGGGTGCGGATGAACCCGCTCAACATGGCGTCGGTCGTCGCCACCGCCGAGACGGGCGAGTTCAAGCAGCCCTACCTCGTCTCGCCCGACGTCGACCACCGCACGCTCGCCACGGCCTCCCGCAAGCTGTCCCCGTCGACCGTGAGCGCCCTGCGCGACCTGCTGCACTACACGGCGGTCGCCGGTACGGCGGTCGAGCCGATGTCGGGGCTCGGCACCGACATGGGCGCGAAGACCGGCTCGGCGGAGGTCGACGGGCAGAAGAAGCCGAACGGCTGGTTCACGGCCTGGCGCGGCGACCTGGCCTCGGCGGCGGTCGTCCAGCAGGGCGGCCACGGCGGTGACTCGGCAGGTCCCGTGGTGCGGCAGATGCTGCTCGCGGGGGACTGACGACGGGGACTGACGACGGGGTCGATACCTGGTCGCGTGGCGGGTACACCGAGCGCTACGGTGCGGCCATGAGCACCCCGAAATCCGCTGCATCCGCCGCATCCGCTGCATCCGCCGCCACCGCCGCGCACCCCCGTTTCGCCGAAGCCCTCGCCGAGCTGGGCCTGGACGACGTACTCCCGCTCGTCCGCCGCTTCCCGGAGGCGACCAGGACCGCGCAGGAGGCGGCGGCCGCGATCGACTGCGAACTCAGCCAGATCTGCAAGTCGCTGATCTTCGCCGCGGACGGGGTGCCGGTGCTTGTCCTGATGGACGGTGCGTCGCGGGTGGACGTGGAGCTGGTCCGGCGCGAGCTGGGCGCCGAGAAGGTCACCCGCGCCAAGGCGGACGTCGTGCGCGCGACGACCGGGTACGCGATCGGCGGCATCCCGCCCTTCGGCCACGTCACCAGGACACGGGTACTCGCCGACCGTTCGCTCCTCGACCACGACACCGTGTGGGCCGCCGCCGGCACCCCATACGCCGTGTTCCCCATGGACCCCAAGTCGCTGATCGCACACGCCGGAGCGGCCCTCGTGGACGTGCGCGAGACCGCTCAGTGACCCCGCTCGTCGCGGCGGCCGTGCTCCTCGCGGCCGTCACGCACGCCAGCTGGAACGCGATCGCCGGTGTGGTCACTCACACGGGTGGTGGTGATCGAAGGTGTGGGCGGGCGGGGAACGCGGTGGCTAGGTTCGCGGCATGGCACGGTTGCGGATGTACCCGACGAGCGAGCAGGCGAGCATCATGCTCGGCCACTGCGCGCACGCCCGCTACATCTGGAACCTGGCGGTCGAGCAGCACACGCACTGGCAGCCGGGCCGCAGGTCGGCGCCCGGCTTTGCCGAGCAGTGCCGCCAGCTCACCGCCGCCCGCGCGGACAGTGAGTGGCTGCGCGAGGGTAACGCGGATGTGCAGCAGCAGGCCTTGAGGGATTTCGCCAAGGCGGTGACCGCGAGAATCCGTTCCGGGTTCGGGGAGCCGACCTGGCGCAAGAAGTTCGTGCACGAGGGCTTTCGGGTCATCGGCACCGACCGGGTGCCGGAGTTCGAGGCGGACGGCTCCCCGAGGCTGAACGCCAAGGGCAAGCAGGTGATGGGCCGTTCGGTGGTGGTGCAGAAACTCAACCGCCGGTGGGCGCAGGTGAAGGTGCCCGGTTGCGGTTGGGTCCGCTTCCGCCTCAGCGCCCAGGGCAAGGGCTCCGTACTGCCGCAGGCGAAGACGTTCCGGGTGACCTTCCGCAACAACCAGTGGCACATCGCCTTCGCGATCATTCCCCAGTCGGTCGACGGACCCGGCACCGGCAAGACCATCGGCATCGACCGGGGCGTGACCATCACCGCCGCCCTCTCGGACGGGCGGAAGCTGAACTGCCCGCAGCTGACCGTCAAGGAACGCGCCCAGATCCGCAAACATGAGCGGCGGGCCTCCCGCGCCCCCAAGGGCAGCGAGGCCAAAACCGTCGAGTATGCCAAGGTCGCCCAGCTCAAGGCGCGGGAGGCGAACCGGCGCAAGGACTGGTGCGAGAAGACTTCGACGATGCTCGCCAGATCCTGTGACCTGGTGCGGTTCGAGAAGCTGAACATCCAGAACATGACCCGCTCGGCGAAGGGGACGGCCGAGCAGCCCGGCAAGAACGTGCGGCAGAAGGCCGGACTGAACCGGGCGATCCTCGCCCAGGGCTGGGGCCTGCTGCGCCGACGCACGGAGGACAAGGCGCCCGGCCGGGTCGAGGACGTCCCCGCCCCCTACACATCTTTGCGGTGCAGTGCCTGCGGTTGGATCGAGAAGAACTCGCGCAAGAGCCAAGCCGAGTTCTGCTGCGCATCCTGCGGGTTCACCTGCAACGCCGATGAGAACGCTGCCAACAACGTCGCGGCAGGACAGGGCGGGATCCCCCGCCCCCGGCGCAGAAGCACCGGTGCCGGAGGGGCGACAACGGCCACCAGCCGTTCGAGCGCCCGTGAACCTCAACCCACCCAGGTTGGAATCCCCCTCCTTTAGGACGGGGAGGATGTCAAGTCGCCTACTACGCCCTGCTCATGTGTTCGTTCCAGCTCGGCGACTTCGGCCAGGCCTACCCGATCGCGCGCGGCACGGCGCCGCTCGTGGTGACCGTGCTCGCGGCGGTGTTCGCGGGCAGGCCCCCGACGGCTGGCAGGTGGCGGGCGTCGCGGTGTCGTGCGCGCCTCCGGGAACTCGCTCGGCTACATCGCATGGCTGATGATGCTCGGCTGCCTCGGCGTCCCGGTGTACGCGGCCTGGACGTGGCGCGGCGAACTGACCGCCCGCCTGCGGCCGTTCGCGGCGGTCGGGCTGCTCGGCGCGGCGCTGTCCGCGTACGGGCTCGTCCTGTGGGCGCAGACCCGCGCGGACCTCGCCCCGATCTCGGCGCTGCGCGAGTCGTCAGTCAACCCTTATTGATGCAGTAATAACGAACGGCCGCCGGTTCGCGTCGGGTGGCGGGCCACCCTTTGAACGCTTACCGTGATTTTACTGATGCTCTCGGTAATTAATGGAGGTCGCGGTGAGCAGTCAGAAGGAGACCCCGAGGCCGGTCCTTCCGCGGTTCGAGGAGGCCGAACCTCTCGGGCTGGAGGACGCGGTCTTCGTCCAAGAGCTGGCCGCGGTCCTGGAAAAGCACGGCAACCTTGAACGCTTCGGCTTGTGCCTACTCCACGACCACTTCCCTCTGGCTGAGGGTGAGATTCTGGCCGAGACGACCGATGCAGAGACACGCACCCTCCACACCCGAGTGGAGAAGGTGAATCAGACCAAGCACAGCAAGCCAACCCAGTGGCGTTTCCTCCCCGGCGTCCAACACTCGCGCCGCGCCGAGTTCGACAATGACCCTTATGAGGTCATCCTGGTGTGCGACCCCTCCAGCGGATGCCCGCCGCAGAAATGACGTCCCTCGCGTGGCGGTGGCTCCTGCTTTCCATCGCGATGCTGGAGTGCTGGGCGGTGGCACCGATTCAGGCGCACGCCGTCGATGCAAACAAGTGCCCGGAGATCGGGAAACCGGATAAGATAAGTGTCGATTCCGAGGTTTCCTTCAGTCAAAAGCGTCCCGATTTCGTCGAGGTGCTGCAGGTAACAACTATCAAGGTGCCGAAACAAAGGGGCGAGGGCGCAGACGACCTGACACTCAGTCCACATACGTCGGATTATCGTCACGCCTTGCACTGTCTGCTCCTCAGGAGAAAAGAATCGCAGAAAATTCGCGGGTGGCATCCGGAGTGGCGATCAGTCAGCCACGAGCCGTCCACGCAAAAAGACGCGGTCGTGGTGAAGTATGAATCATGGAATCTCATCCCCGCCGCCGTGGGCACATTCGAAGTGGGTCCCTGGACGGTCCAGGTCAGACCTGCGAACTGGACAGCCACTCTCCATCCACCGGACGCTCTGATCAAAGCCTCATGGCGCCGGATCGAGGTCCACCCAGGCGGCCTGCAAATCAGCGATACATCCGAAGTGTCGAGCATCGAAAAAGATGTCAGGGTGTGGAGTGGATACAAGCCGGCGTCCGAAAAGCAGGTTTACGTCACAATTACTCCGCCACGGGATCTTGCCCCGCAGAGAAGCTCCTGGATCAGCTCTCTGGGCGTTACCTCCTGGTGGGTCTGCGCCTCGATCGTGATCGCCGCGTCAGCATGGCCTCTCCGTAGGAAGATGGATGTGGCCAAAACAGCTTTGCAGTGGGCGGGGGTGAGTGCAGCCCTCGGCCTGACATTGCTGCTGCTGCTCCGCCCCTCTCCCAGCGTGAATCCTTGGCGCGCGTTCATCGGGATCTCGTCCGGCTTCACTCTCGTGCTCCTTGCGCGGCCATGGCTTCCGATGAAGCAGGGCCCCGACGGCCATCTCGGAGGCTGGAAAAACCCCAAGGTGGTCGTAGTTGCCACTCCCCCGGGGGTAGCGGCATTGATCGGTCTGCTGGTGATCCTAGCTCCCGATCTCTTCGGTCTCCCGCCCGAACTGGTGCCGAAAGCTCCGCCGCCGACTTCGGGAATTGTCGGACTGTTCCTGTTGGACTTTTCCATGCTGTGGCTGTGGCTGACCGCGATCGTTGCTTGGGTGTGGCGTTTTGCGCGGGAAGGGAAGTTCGGCGAACCCTCGGGTGAAGGCGAACATGAGCATCCCGAGTCCTCGGGCAGAAGCCAGGCCGAGCATCGCCTCCGCCGTATCGCTGCGGTCGCGGCCGCGCTAGCCGTGGTTGCAGCCGCGGTGGTGGCCTGCCGTGTGTTCTCCTTCCATATGAGGTGGACACGTGCCAACTGGATGGGGGACGCCAGCTCTCTTTTCGGCATCGATTACAGCAGTGCCCTGAGCCGGCAACTCGCGGAACTCGCATCGACGGGTCCTACGTGGGTTTACGCCCAGACGTGGGTACTGGCCGGAATTGCACTTGTGGCGGTCCTACACAGTAAATCCCGGTCCGGACCGGAGACATCCTTGGGGCCGGAGAAGGTGGATCTGCTGCTGGTGACCGCTGTCTTCGCCATCGTCGTGGCGCTGAGGACGGCCTCGTTCGCGGGAAGCGTCGCGGCTGTGTACGGCCTCTGGCTGCCTCTGAATATGATCGCACTCTACGCAGTGGTGAAAGTGGGGCGTCGATGGTCGGTACTGAGCCGGGTGGATAGGAAAACAGAGACACACTGTGTCGTAGCAGAACTGAGCGACCCAGTGAAGCGCGAGAAGCTATTGGACGATGCCCGCAGTTTCCGCAATCTACTCAACCGGCTTCGCCTCGTTGATCACGGGAACGCAGAGGAAAGCACAAGAGTCGATCTGGAGGATCGACTCCACTCGCTGCACCGCTGGCGGCCCACCGGATGCGGCTACGACTGCCTACCGGACCCGGTATCCGTGGTCGATGTTGCCCTCAGCTGGGGACCACACGCGCGGTGGTGGGGGAATGCCCTCGATGCAGCGCGCTGGGCTTCCATCTTCGGTATTCTCCCCAGTCTGGTCACCGCCTGGTACGAGTACGCATATGGTGCCAAGCACTGGGACTACACACTCAACCTGCCCACAGGCATTCCTGATGTGGTTGGGGCGTTCCTGGCGCGGGAGATCTCTTTCGCCGGTGCGGGACTTGTCCTTGGCGCGCTGTGGCGTGTACTGCCCGGAGAGCGCGGCCCCATCCGGGCATTCAGCCTGTTCATCGCCTGGCTCGTGCCCGTCATCGTCGTTGCCGCAGTCAACCGCAGCATCGACCTCAAGGAGCTGGGCCTGGCGATCGTGAACGTCATCCTCATGCTCACGGTGCTGACCCTGACGAGCATGTGGGTGGACACCGACACGTTCAGTCGTGAACGGCACTACTGGACAAAACGCTTCGGCCTGATGAAATCGATCTATCAGGTGCACGGCATGTCCGGGCAGCTCGCCTTCCTGATCACGCAGCTGGCGGCTGCGGCGGGTATCTGGCAAGCGATCTCCAGCATGTGACCGCCGGCCAGCCCGACCTAGCTCTCCTCGGTCTAGCGGTTGCCCTGTGCTGCTACAGACGACTTATCAGTCAAGCCACACTCATACAGTAATGACCTTGCTGGTCAGGGGGTTGGCTGAGGCCATTCCGTACACCCGGCCTCGTCCTGCGCCATGAGTCCTCAGTACCTCGAGCCGTGTCCGGCGGATATCGGGATTGGCCACCCGTAAGCGTGCGCCGGTTGTCTGATCAGGCGCGTCGGGTGCGCGGACTGCGTGTGGCTTGTCAGGACCAGGTTCCGCCCGCGTCATTCGATGTCGGGGCGTCTGACAACACATCCGGAAACCGACGATGAGTGCGGAACTCAGGATGTGCTCAACCCAGTGTGAGCCATCGGATGCCCAGGCGGCTGACGTCCAACGCTTCCTCCCTGGTGATCGGATCGCGACCCGTCGCCTTGCGCAGGAAGCAAAGCTGACCCCAGCTCAGCTTCTCCAGCGCCGCGGCCTCATTCCGGCCGCCGAGCAGAAGATCCTGCACCAAATCTGCGGCCTGGGAAGTGAGCCACGGTTCGCGCGCCAGGGCGTCTGCCAGGTCCAAGCCGTGCACGGCGACCTCAGCCACCCGCGTCAGTAGGAACTCCGACAAGAGCATCGGATCGCCGTGCCGGGTACGAACTACCCGCCCTTCCGGCTCGGACTGGCACAGTCGATCCACCCGCTGCCAGGTGGCGTTGAAGTCCTCGGCAAGCGCAGCACCGCTGAGCCGCTCGGCCGCGTGATTCTGGGCCAGGGCGATCCGAGCTGCGTTGGTATCCGGAGCGAAACGGTCATCGGGCCGGTAGTACTCCACTGCCGAGACCTCGGCACGGGCCGGCGCCGACGCGGCCAGCATGCCCGGCAGCCAGGCAATCACCACCCGGACATGCGCCAGCAACTCGCTCACTGTCCACGGCGCACACCGCGTCGGCCGACGCCACTCAACCGCTGAGACCCCAGTCATCGCCCGTGCGAGCTGCCCAGCCTCGAGACGAAACGCTTCAACTACCCGCCCCTGGTCCATGTCGATCAAGCTACCCGGCCAGAACCGGTGCAGCAGCAGATCTCCAAAGCGCTCCGAGGGTCATGTCGATCATCGTGGGCGCGGCGATCGGGACGGTGTTCTTCAAGGAACGGTTCGGTACGCCGCGGATGGTGGCGGCGGGGCTGATGGTGGCGGGGATCGGGCTGATGCTGCACACCGCCGGCTGAGCGGGGGCGCTACCGGAGCTGCGCGCGGAATCCCAGGTTCGCCGAGGTCAGGCCGCCGTCGACCGGGAGTGTGACCCCGGTGATCCACGCCGCGTCCGACGAGGCGAGGAACGTCACGGCCGCCGCGATGTCCTCCGGCTCACCGACCCGCCCCAGCGGGTACAGGCCGCTGACGGCGTCCAGGACGGCGCCCCGGCCCGACCAGGCGGGGGTGCGCACCGTGCCCGGCGCGACGAGGTTGACGCGGACGCCGCGCGGGCCCGCGTGCCCGGCGAGCGTACGTGTGAGGGAGCCGAGCCCCGCCTTCGCGGCGCTGTACGCGTGATTGCCGTAGTCCTGAAGGCCGTTGACGGATCCGATGCTCACGATCGCGCCGCGGCCCGACGCCACCAGGTGCGGCAGCGCGGCACGGCAGCAGCGGTACGCGCCGGTGAGCGTGATGTCGAGGTCGCGGGCCCACACTTCGTCGGGCTCGTCCTCGAAGAGGGCGGCGTCCGGGGCGCACGCGTAGGCGTTGTTGACGAGCACGTCGAGGCGGCCGAAGTCCTCCACGGCGGCCGCGACCGCCGCCTCCACCGACTCGCGTGACGAGACGTCGCAGGTGAACACCGTTGCCGCGCCGCCCTGTTCGCGAATCCCGGCAGCTGTCTTCTCGGCTTCCTGCGGATCCACATCGGTGACAGCGACCCGCGCCCCCTCGGCTGCGAACCTGCGCGCGGTCGCGGCGCCGATGCCGCGTGCCGCGCCCGTGACCATGACCCCGTACCCCTCGAAGCGCCTCATGCGCCGACGCTACCCGGCGCATGCTCGGGCGACACGGGGCTAGCGGGCGAGAGAAGAGCGCACGGCCCGCACCAGCGCCTGGGCGCGCGGGTCGGCGGTGACGCCCTTCTGCATGCCGTTCGTGACGTACCCGAAGGCGATCCCGGACTCTGGGTCCGCGAAGCCGAGCGCGCCGCCCCGCCCGGGGTGGCCGAAGGAGCCGGGGCCGAGGAGAGGGGAGGCGACGCCGTGGAGCATGTAGCCGAGTCCGAAGCGGGTCGGGACGACGAGGACCCGGTCGGCGCCCGAGGACGCCTCGGTGCGAGCGGCCTCCATGGTGTCGGGCGTGAACAGGCGGGCGCTGCCGTCGACTTCGCCGATCAGGGACGCGTAGAAGCGGGAGAGTCCCTCCGCCGTGGCGACGCCGTTCGAGGCGGGCAGCTCTGCCGCGCGGTAGGCCGGGTCGTTCTCGTCGGGCGCGGGGTGGATGGCGCCGAAGGCGCGGCGGGTCAGGGAGTCGGGGTCGGTGTACGCGTCGGCGACGTTCCTCTTGGGGCGGGTGCGCAGGCCGCCGGGCGCGGCCGGCGGTTCGACGGGGCCGACGAGACCGGCCCGGTGCGCCTCGGCATCGGGCAGCCCGACCCAGAGGTCGGCGCCGACGGGGGCGGCTATGTGCTCGGCGATCCAGGCGCCGACGGTGCGGCCGGTGACGCGGCGCACCAGCTCGCCGGTGAGCCAGCTGTAGGTCTGTGCGTGGTAGCCGTGGTCGGTGCCGGGTTCCCAGGCGGGGGCCTGTGCGGCGACGGCGGCGGCGCCGGTGTCGGGGTCGGCGGCCTCGGCCGGGGTCAGCGGGCGGTCGAGCGCGGGGACGCCGGCGCGGTGCGCGAGGACGTCGCGGACGCTGACATGCTCCTTGCCGTGCTCCTTGAACTCGGGCCAGTAGGCGCTGACCGGCGCGTCCAGGTCGAGCTCTCCCCGCTGGTGCAGGAGGAGCAGCGCGGCGGCGGCCACGCCCTTCGTGGCGGAGCGCATGATCTGGGCGGTGCCGCGCTCCCAGGGGGCGCCGCCGCTCACGTCGCGGGTGCCGGCCCACAGGTCGACGACCTTGTGCCCGTCGCGGTGGACGACCACGCCCGCGCCGCGCTCGCCGAGCGCCTCGAAGTTGTGGGCGAAAGCTTCCCTGACCGCTTCGAACCCGGTGGCCACTGTGCCGTTCATGTCACTCACGTTGGGTGCAACAGCCATGGATCGCTGAGGATTCCTCGGCCGCTCAGACCTTCACGGACTTCGGGTCGAAGCCGAAGGGGAGCTCCAGGCGGTGTGCGCGCATGAGGTCCTCGTCGGCGAGGAGGTCGCCGGTCGTCCCGTCGGCCGCGATCACGCCCTCGCTGAGGATCACCGAGCGCGGGCAGAGTTCGAGCGCGTACGGCAGGTCGTGCGTGACCATCAGGACGGTGACGTCCAACGACCGCAGGATGTCGGCGAGTTCGCGGCGCGAGGCCGGGTCGAGGTTCGACGACGGCTCGTCCAGGACGAGGATCTCGGGCTCCATGACGAGGACGGTGGCGACCGCGACGCGGCGGCGCTGCCCGAAGGAGAGGTGGTGCGGCGGCCGGTCGGCGAAGTCGGCCATGCCGACCCGGTCCAGGGCCTTGTGCACGCGGGCCTCGAGTTCGGGCCCCTTCACCCCGGCCGCGGCGGGCCCGAAGGCCACGTCCTCGCGGACGGTCGGCATGAAGAGCTGGTCGTCGGGGTCCTGGAAGACGATGCCGACCTTGCGCCGGATCTCGGCCATGTGCCGCTTCCCGACGGGCAGACCGGCGACGGTCACGGTGCCGGCGCCGCCGGTGAGGATGCCGTTGAGATGCAGCACGAGGGTGGTCTTGCCCGCGCCGTTGGGCCCGAGCAGGGCAACGCGCTCACCACGGCCGATGGTCAGGTCGACGCCGAAGAGGGCCTGGTGCCCGTCGGGGTAGGCGTAGGCGAGGCCACCGACCTCGAGCGAGGCGGGGGAGAGCAGGGCGGGGGAAACAGTCACAGCATCCATCCCAGCAGACAGACGACAAGAGCGGCACAGGGGAGGGTGAGGGCGTACGACCACTGCGCGCGGGACGCGCTCACGTCGTCGATGACGGGCATCGATCCGGCGTACCCGCGGCTGACCATGGCCAGATGCACGCGCTCACCGCGCTCGTAGGAGCGGATGAAGAGGGCGCCCGCGGACTTGGCGAGGACGCCCCAGTGCTTCACGCCGCTCGCCTCGAAGCCGCGCGACTCCCGGGCGATCTTCATACGGCGCATCTCGTCGGTGATCACATCGCCGTAGCGGATCATGAACGACGCGATCTGGACGAGGAGCGGCGGCAGCTTGAGCCGCTGCAGGCCGAGGAGCAGCTCGCGCAGTTCGGTCGTGGAGGCGAGCAGGACGGACGCGGCGACGCCGAGGGTGCCCTTGGCGAGGACGTTCCAGGCGCCCCACAGACCGTTGACGCTGAGGGACATCCCGAGGACGTCGACGCGCTCGCCCTGCGCCACGAACGGCATGAGGACGGCGAAGGCGACGAAGGGGATCTCGATGAGGAGCCGCTTGAGGAGGAACCCGGCGGGGACCCTGGCCGCGTACGCGACGGCCGCGAGCAGGACCGCGTACAGGGCGAACGCCCACATCGCCTCGCGGGGCGTGGAGACGACCACGATCACGAAGCAGAAGACGGCGGCGAGCTTGGTGTGCGGCGGCAGGCCGTGCACGGGCGAGTGCCCGTGCCGGTAGAGCTTGTGCGCGTGGCCCGCACCCATGTCAGACGGTCTCCGTGATCTGGCTCGGGGAGGTGTCCGCCGTGCGGCGCCTGCGCAGCACCCAGAAGATGCCGCTGCCGGCGACGACGGTGACGCCGACGCCGATCACCCCGGCGAGGCCGCCGGAGAGCCGGGCGTCGCCGACGTCCTTGACGCCGTATCCGGCGAGCGGGGAGCCGTCGGAGGCGTGCTTCTCGGTCTTCTTGTCGATGCCCTTGTCGTGCGCGACCTTCTCCAGGCCGTCCGGGTTGGCGGAGGCGTAGAAGGAGACGAAGCCGGCGAGGACGAGGGAGGTGACGAGGCCGGTGATCCAGACCTTGCGGTGGGAGCCGCGGGCGGCGACCGGCGCGGGCGCGGCGTCCGGGGCATCGACGAGTTCGCCGGCCACGCGGAGCTTGAGCGGCCGGTGCAGGCCGCGGGCGCCGTACACGAGGTCGGGGCGGACGGCGACGACGGCGCCGACGGTCAGCGCGGTGATGACGGCCTCGCCGATGCCGATGAGGACGTGCACGCCGACCATGGCGGTGGCGACCTTGCCGATCGAGACGTCGGTGGTGCCGCCGATCGCGTAGATCAGGGTGAAGACGACGGCCGCGGCCGGTACGGACAGGAGCGCCGCGACGAAGGAGGCGACGGTGATGGAGCGGCGCCCCCGGGGCAGCACCTTCACCAGGCCGCGGAAGACGAGGTAGGCGACGACGGTCGTGGTGATCGCCATGTCGGTGACGTTCACGCCGAGCGCGGTCAGGCCGCCGTCGGCGAAGAGCACGCCCTGCATCAGGAGCACCACGGACACACACAGGACGCCGGTATAGGGGCCGACGAGTATCGCGGCCAGCGCGCCGCCGAGGAGGTGGCCGCTGGTGCCTGCCGCGACGGGGAAGTTCAGCATCTGCACGGCGAAGATGAACGCGGCGACGAGGCCCGCGAGGGGGGCCGTGCGCTCGTCGAGTTCGCGCCGTGCGCCCCGGAGGCTGACGGCCACGGCGCCCGCGGCGACGACACCCGCGGCCGCCGAGACGGGGGCGTTGATGAATCCGTCGGGGACATGCATGAGTGAGGGCTCCGCTTCGGGGCACGCGACAGGTTCGCGACAGGCTTGGTGACCGTCCGATGATAGTGCCTTGTTGCGAACCACTTGCAAGAGCGCCGTGGACACAATTAATCCCGAAGCAACCCCTGAGCGCATAGCCGCCCATATGACTTATATGGGACATTAGATGACAGCACGCACAAATAAGACGACAAGGAGTCCCCGATGTCTGACGTCGAGCAGTACGCACCCGCCCACATCGTCACGGACTCCCCCGACGAGACGCCGGCCGTCCCCGCAGTCCTGAGCTACGACGGACGCGTCCACGTCACCGTCCCCGAAGAGGGTGACTGGTACTTCACCCGCGAGCTCCTGGAACAGGGGCTGCGCGCCCCGACCACCGTGGGCGACGTCCACATCTGGCCGTGCGGCCGCGTCCAGGCCGTCATGGAGTTCCACTCGCCGAAAGGGGTGGCGGTCGTGCAGTTCGAGAAGAAGGCGCTGGTGCGCTTCCTTCGCCGGACGTACACGGCCGCCACCCCGGTGGCTCACTGAGAGCCGGTCGAACTGCCGGTCAGGGACGGGCCCCGGTCACACGCGGGCCAGTTCCCTGTCCTCCTCCGCGGAGTCGTCGCCGGAGACCGTCTTCAGGCCCTCGCCCTCGACGTCCACGTTCGGCAGGATCCGGTCGAGCCACTTCGGCAGCCACCACGCCCGCTTGCCGAGCAGCGCGAGCACGGCCGGCACGATCGTCATGCGCACCAGGAACGCGTCGAAGAAGACCGCGATCGCGAGTCCGAAGCCGATCATCTTGACCATCTGCTCGCTGGAGCCGATGAAGCCCGCGAACACGGCGATCATGATGACGGCCGCGGCCGTGACCACCCGGGCCCCGTGCCGGAAGCCGGTGACGATGGCCTGCGCGGGCCGCTCCCCATGGACGTACGCCTCCCGCATGCGGGTCACGAGGAAGACCTCGTAGTCCATCGCGAGGCCGAAGACCACACCCACCATGAAGATCGGCATCATCGACATGATCGGCCCGGTCTGCTCCACGCCGAACAGTGAGCCGAGCCAGCCCCACTGGTAGACCGCGACGACGGCGCCGAGCGCGGCGACCACCGAGAGCAGGAAGCCGAGCGCCGCCTTCAGCGGCACCAGGACCGACCGGAAGACCACCATCAGGAGCAGGAACGCCAGGCCGACGACGAGCGCCAGGTACGGCACGAGCGCGTCGTTCAGCTTCTGCGACACGTCGATGTTCATGGCGGTGGTGCCGGTGACGAGGACCTCGGCACGGGTGTCCGCCTTGATGTCCGCACCCTTGTCGCGGATCGTGTGGACGACGTCCTCGGTCTGCGTGGAGCTGGGCTTGGACGACGGCACGACGGTGATCGTCGCCGTGTCACCGGCCTGGTTGAACGCGGGCGGGGTGACCGTCTTGACGCCGTCGGTCGCCGCGATGTCCTTGGAGACGCGGGCGACCGCGTCCTTCGGGTCCTGCGAGTGCTTCACGTCGACGACCGCCACCAGCGGACCGTTGAAGCCGGGCCCGAAGCCCTCGGACAGCAGGTCGTACGCCTTGCGCTGCGTGGTGTCCGTGGGCTGGACCCCGTCGTCGGGCAGGCCCAGCTCCAGCGAGGACACCGGCACGGCCATCACGCCGAGCCCGACCACCGCGGTGAGCAGCACGGCCACCGGCCGACGCAGCACGAAGCGCGCCCAGCGCGTGCCCATGTTCGTCTTCGGCTCGGGCTTGTCCTCGGCGGCCAGGGCCTTACGGGCCTTGCGGCCGTGCACCCGCTTGCCGGCGTAACCGAGCAGCGCCGGGATGAGGGTGAGCGCGATGAGGACGGCGATCGCGACGGTGCCCGCGGCCGCGATGCCCATCTTGGTCAGCATCGGGATGTTGACGACCGCGAGCCCGACGAGTGCGATGACGACGGTCAGGCCGGCGAAGACCACGGCGGAGCCCGCGGTGCCGACGGCCCGTCCGGCCGCCTCCTCGCGGTCGCGGCCCTCGGCCAGCTCGGCGCGGAAGCGGGAGACGATGAACAGCGCGTAGTCGATGCCGACCGCGAGGCCGATCATCATGGCCAGCGTCGAGGTGGTGGTGCCCAGGTCGAGCGCGTTGGCCAGCGCGGTGATCGACGAGACGCCGATGCCTACGCCGATGAGCGCGGTCAGCAGCGGAAGCCCGGCCGCGACGAGCGAGCCGAAGGTGATCACGAGGACGACGGCGGCGATCGCCACACCGATGATCTCGGTGGCCCCGGTCTCCGGCATGGCCTGGAGCGCGTCACCGCCGACCTCGACGGTCAGCCCGGAGTCGCGCGCCTCGTCGATGGTCTTCTGGAGCGCGTCCCGGTCGGCGTCCGTCAGCTCCATCGAGGAGACCTTGTAGGAGACCGAGGAGTACGCGATCGTGCCGTCCTTGCTGACGGTCTTCGCGACGAACGGGTCGGCCGCGGCGGCGACCTCCTTCGAACCGGACCCGAGGTCCGCGACGGTCTTGGTGACCTCGGCCTTGTTGGCCGCGGACGTGATCTTCTCGCCGTCGGGCGCCTGGAAGACGACGCGCGCGGTGGCGCCGTCGGCACTGGAGCCCGGGAAGCGCTGGTCGAGCAGGTCGAAGGCCTTCTGGGCCTCCGTGCCCGGGATGGAGAAGGAACTGGAGGCCGCCGTGGGCGCGGAGGCGGCGCCCACCCCCGCGAGGGTGAGCAGCGCCACCCAGATCAGGGCGACGAAGTGCCGTCTGCGGAAGGCGAGCTTGCCGAGTTTGTAGAGGAACGTGGCCACGAGGGCGTACTCCCGGTCAGTCGTATGGGGGCAGGGGTGATCAGCCCGACGACGTGAGCGGTCGCGTCAGGTGCTCGGGTGGGACGGGTCTTGGGTGGAGAGGGATCAGGCGCCGAGAGCGGGGAGGACCACGGCGTCGATGTACGAGGTGACGAAGGCCTGGGTGGGCGGCTGTTCGTCGATGAGGGTCCGGGCCGTGAAGGCGCCGACGATCATGTGGAGGACGTAGTCGAGTGCCGGGTTGTCCGCACGGATCTCGCCCCGGTCGACGGCGCGCCCCAGCACATGCCGGAGCTCCTCCATCTCGGGCTCGATCAGCAGCTCGCGGAAGGCACGCAGGAGATCCGGGTTCTCGTGCACCGCCATGGCCAGGCCCCGCATCAGCGCGGATCCCTGGGCCATCTCGCAGTCGTCCTCACGGAGGACCAGTTCATGGAAGTCGCCCCGCAGCGACCCGGTGTCGATCTCGCTCAGGCGCGACGGCTTCTGGTGCCGCAGCGCTTTCACGACCAGCTCGGCCTTGCTGCCCCACTGGCGGTAGAGCGTGGCCTTGCTCGACCGGGTGCGGGCGGCCACGGCGTCCATGGTCAGGGCGTCGTAACCGACCTCGCGGAGCAGTTCGAGCACGGCGCCGTACAGCTCGGCCTCGCGCTCGGGCGTGATCCGGCTGCGGCGCGTCGTCGCGGCTTCAGCCATTGGGCACTCCTGTTCCAGTCCGGACGGTGTGTACGAAACCGTTTCGTACAGAAGTACTGTACGACCCGCCCTTAACGAAACGAAACTGTTTCGTACGTGTCCTGCGCCACACGCCACGGGCGAGAACGGGGCGACCCACGAGTTGCCGGGGCCCGTGGAGCGGAAAAGCATGTGTAGGTGAGCGACAACGCGTACCTGCGGTTTCCGCATCTGCACGAGGACCGGCTCTGCTTCGAGACCGAGGACGACCTCTGGGTCGCCCCGCTCGACCGGCCGGGCCGGGCCTGGCGGGTCACGGTCGACCGGACCAAGGTGAGCAGCCCACGGTTCTCGCCCGACGGCCGCCACATCGCGTACACGACCTGGCGCAGCCTGGACCCGGAGATCCATCTCGCGCCGGTGGACGGCGGCCCCACCCGGCGGCTCACCTATTGGGGCAGTACGGACACCCAGGTCCGCGGCTGGACACCGCCCGACAAGGACGGGCGGACCGACATCCTCGCGGTGGCCTCGCACGGCCAGCCCTTCTCGTACTTCACCTGGGCCTACGACGTCCCCATCGACGGCTCCCCCGGCGGCAGGCTGCCCTGGGGCCCGGTCTCCGACATCGCGGTCGCCGAGTTCGACGGCGAGCGCAGGACCCTGCTCCTGACCGGCACAGCCCCGCACGAGCCGGCCGCCTGGAAGCGGTACCGGGGCGGCGCCCAGGGCCGCCTGTGGCTGCACGGCGAGCAGCTCGTCGCCGACCTGGACGGGCATCTGGAGGCACCGATGTTCGTGGCGGGACGCATCGCGTTCCTCTCCGACCACCAGGGCATCGGCAATGTGTACTCCTGCCTGCCCGACGGCTCCGACCTGCGCCGCCACTCCGACCACGACGCGTTCTATGCCCGCAACGCCTCCAGCGACGGAACCCGGATCGTCTACCAGTGCGCCGGCGACCTCTGGATCATCGACGACCTCTCCGCCGGCTCCGTGCCGCGCAAGCTGGACGTGCGCCTGGGCGGCCCGCGCGTCGGGCGCCGCCCCTACCAGGTGCCGGCCGCCCACCACGTCGACGGGCTCTCCGTCGACGAGACGGGCCGGGCCAGCGCCGTCGTCGTACGCGGCAGCCTGTACTGGCTCACCCACCGCGACGGCCCCGCCCGGACCATCGCCGACACCCCGGGCGTGCGGGTCAGGCAGCCCGAGATGCTCGGCTCCGGCGGGCAGGTCGCGTACGTCACCGACGCGGAGGGCGGAGACGCGATCGAGATCTCGTACCTGCCGCGCGCGAGCGGTGAGCGCGAGCCGCGCCGCCTCGCGTCCGGGGAGCTCGGGCGGGTCCTCGAAATGGTCAGCGACCCGGACGGCGAGCGCCTCGCCATCGCGTCGAACGACGGCCGCCTCCTCCTCATCGACACAATCGAGGAGGAAATCGAGGAGGAAGGGGAGGAGGAAGAAGGAGCAGAAGGGGAAGCGGAACGGACCGGCGGCGAGGTCACCGAGCTGATCCGGTCGATCAACGGACCCGTGCGCGACCTGGCGTTCTCGCCGGACGGCGCCTGGCTCACCTGGTCCCACCCGGGTATCGGGCGCTCCCTGCGGCAGATCAAGATGGCCCGGATCAAGGACCGGACGATCGTCGACGTCACCAACGGCCGCTTCGAGGACGAGAATCCGGTCTTCACGCGCGACGGCCGCTATCTCGCCTTCCTCTCCTGGCGCGGCTTCGACCCGGTCTACGACGTGCACACCGGCGACCTGTCCTTCCCGCTCGGCTGCCGCCCGTATCTCGTGCCGCTGTCGTCTGCGACACCCTCCCCGTTCGCCCTGTCACCCCACGGGCGCACGGCCGCCGGCGGGCTCGACCCGACCGAGGACTCGGGGGCCGACGGGGCGCCGAGCGTGGAGATCGAGGGCCTGGCGGACCGTGTCGTGCCGTTCCCCGTCTCCGCCTCCAAGTACTCGGCGCTGTACCCGGTGTCGGGCGGCGGCCTCGTGTGGCTGCGCTGGCCGATCTCCGGCGCGCTCGGCGAGACGTTCGTCAACCCGGCCGACACCTCGGGCCGCCCCACCCTGGAGCACTTCAACCTCACCAAGGGCAAGAAGACCGAACTCGTCACCCACCTCGACTGGTTCGCGGTCAGCGGCGACGGCACCCGCCTCGTCGTCGTCGACGAGGGCGAGCTGCGCGCCGTCCCCTCCACCGAGACCGGCGACAGCGACACCACGGTCTGGATCGACCTGCGCCGCATCCTGCACGAGGTCGACCCGGCCGCCGAGTGGCGCCAGGCGTACGAGGAGGCGGGCCGGATCATCCGCGCCTACTTCTGGGATCCGAAGATGAGCGGCATCGACTGGGACGCGGTCCTCGCCCAGTACCGGCCGCTCGTCGAACGGGTCGCGTCCCCCGACGAGTTCGCCGACCTGCTGCGCGAGGTGCTCGGCGAACTCTGCACCTCGCACGCCTACGTCTCCGCCGCCCGCCGCAACGAGGGCCCGCCCCACTACCAGCGCGCCCAGGGCCTCCTCGGCGCCAACTTCGTGCACCGCGACGAGGGCTGGCAGCTCGTCCGCGTCCTGCCCGGCGACTCGTCCGACTCCAAGGCCCGCTCCCCGCTCGCCGGCAGCGGCATCCGCGAGGGCGCCGTCCTCACGCATGTCGACGGGCGCCCGGTCGACCCGGTGGCCGGCCCCTTCCCGCTGCTCGCGGGCTCGGGCGGCACGACGGTCGAGCTGACGTTCCGGCCCGCGGAGGGCGAGGGCCACCCCCGCCGCGTCGCGATCGTCCCCCTCGTCGACGAACGTCCGCTGCGCTACCAGGACTGGGTCGCCAAGCGCCGCGCGGTCGTACGGGAACTGAGCGGCGGCAAGTGCGGCTACCTGCACATCCCCGACATGGGCGGCTCCGGCTGGGCGCAGTTCAACCGCGACGTGCGCATGGAGGTCTCCCGGCCCGCCCTGATCGTCGACGTACGCGGCAACGCGGGCGGCCACATCAGCGAGCTGGTCATCGAGAAGCTCACCCGCAAGATCCTCGGCTGGGACCTGACGCGCAACGCCCAGCCCGTCTCGTACGCGTCGAACGCCCCGCGCGGCCCGGTCGTCGCCCTGGCCGACGAGGCGACCTCGTCCGACGGCGACATGATCACCGCGGCGTTCAAGCTCCTCGGGCTCGGCCCGGTCGTGGGCCAGCGCACCTGGGGCGGCGTCGTCGGCATGACGGGCCGCCACAAACTGGGCGACGGCACGGTCATCACAGTCCCGATGAACGCGGCCTGGTTCCCCGAGTACGGCTGGTCCGTCGAGAACAAGGGCGTCGAACCGGACATCGAGGCCCTGCGCACCCCCCTGGACTGGGCGGAGGGCCGCCACGCCCAACTCGACGACGCGGTCTATCTGGCCCTGGACCTCCTGGTGGCCTCCCCGGCCAAAACTCCCCCGGACTACACGAACACCCCGAACCACGCCCGCCCCAAGCTCCCGCCACGCTGACCCGCACCGACGCTGCCCCGGACACACGCTGACCCGCACCGACGGCGCCCCTCGCACGCGCTGACCCGCACCGACGGCGCCCCTCGCACGCGCTGACCCGCACAAGAACGAGGGCCACCCGGCGTCCCGGGTGGCCCTCGTACGACTGGCTCAGCTAGGCGAAGCGTCAGGCGTCGTAGTCCTGGTCGAACCTGTCCTGCGCTTCCTGCCGCCGCCGCTGGGAGTCCTCGGACTGCGAGCCACGCTCACGCATGCTGTCCTGAGTCTGCGAAGAGCGCTCACTCGCCTCGTCCCGGCGGTCCCGGCCTTGACCGGACCGCTTCTTGGCCTGGGTGGCGAGCTGCTCAGCCTTGTCCTGGAACTGGTCCTTCATGCCCATGCGATTTCACTCCCGTTTTTGGGTGAGGGGGTCGGGCCTCGACCAGAGTTACACGCCAGGACAGAGCACGCATTTCGATCAGTAACGGACCGTGCTCGACCCTCAAAACCGCAGGTCAGAGCGGCCGAGGGACCCTCAGTCACCCCTTACCGATTCGTCGGCGGCGCCGCCCGCCCCGACCAGTCCCGTCGACACACTGCCCAGGCGCGGCTCGAACCGCCGCATCTCGCGCTGCCCGACCGCCCCGATGACCCCGGGCAGATAACCGCGGATGCCCTGCATGCCCCGCAGCCACCACTGCGCGTACACATGGCTGGAGCGCCGCTCGATGCCCGCGACGATCCGGTCCACGGCCGGGCCCAGGGGATACGTCTTGTTCGACGGCCACGGCAGCCGCTGCCGCAGCTCGCGCATCACGTCGTCCTGGTCGGCGCCGCGCACCATGTCGGTGTCGGTCCACGACAGGTACCCGACGCCGACGCGTACGCCCTTGTAGCCGACCTCGGCGCGCAGGCTGTGCGCGTACGCCTCGACGCCCGACTTCGACGCGCAGTACGCGGTCATCATGGGCGCCGGCGTGATCGCGGCGAGCGACGCGATCTGGAGCAGATACCCGCGGCTCTCCATCAGCACCGGCAGGAACGCCCGCGCCGTGACCGCGGATCCGATCAGGTTGACCTCGATGACGCGGCGCCAGGCGACCGGGTCGGAGTCGAGGAACGGGCCGCCGTTGGCGACACCCGCGTTCGCGACGACGATGTCGACCTTGCCGAAGCGCTGCTTGACCTCCGCGGCGACCTGCGCCATCGCCACATGGTCGGTGACGTCGGCGTGCCAGAAATCGCTGTCGGTGTCGAGGCGTTCCGACACCGCCTTCAGCTCGTCCGGCTCCAGACCGACCAGCGCGATCCTGGCGCCGCGCGCCGCCAGCTTGCGCGCGAGCAGCTCCCCCACGCCGCGCGCGGCACCCGTGACGACCGCTACCTGTCCTTCGAGACTGACCCTGCTCATGCGGATGCCGCTCCCTTCAACTCGTCGTTCGTCTCGTCGTTCGTCTCGTCGTTCGTGACGTCGTTCTTGACGTACCCGGCCAGTTCGCGGATGCGCTCGGTGACCAGGTCGGGCGCTTCGACGGGCGTCATGTGCCCGAGCCCGGCGAGTTCGGTGAGCCCCACGCACTCCGGCAGCGTCGCAGCCAGGCGCCGCGCGTGCACGATTGGCGTGAGCCGGTCGGCCGTACCCGCGATGACCGCCGTGGGCACCCGCAACTCGGCCACACCTTCGTCGAGTTCGAGCTCGGCGAGGACGTGCGACCAATGGTGGCGCACCTTGGTCGGGCAGGCGTGCACGATCCGCGCGCAGGCCTCGACCTTGTCCGGCGACGACCCCGCGCCCATGGTCGCGTAGCGCAGGACCTTCTTGCCGAGCGGCGTGACCGGCCCGAGCGGGGCCCGCGTGCCGAGCACGGCCGTCGTGATCCGGGTCCGCAGCCGCCCGGGCCGCAGCGGCAGCACGGTCGACTCGGCCACCAGGTGCGAACTGCCCGTGCTGCACAGCAGTACCGCGGCCGCGTGCTCACGGAACTTCGGCCGCCGCGACGCGGCCATCATCGTCATGCCGCCCATGGAGTGCCCGGCGAGCACGGCCTTCTCACCCGGCGCGAGCGTCGCGCCGAGCACGGCCTCCAGGTCGTCGGCGAGCATCTGAGTCGAGTACGGGGCCTGCGCCGCGGGGCTGCGACCGTGACCGCGCTGGTCGTACGCGACGACCCGGTGGTCAGCGGCAAGGGATCGTATCTGCGCGGCCCAGAACGCGGTCGAGCACGTCCACCCGTGGGCGAGCACCACGGCCGGCGCGCCCTCGGGCCCGTGCACCTCGACGTGCAGGCGCGCCCCGTCCGCGGAGACGGCGGTCAGTTCCTTCGACGCGGCGGGCGGCGCGTACGGCCCGCTCGTCACGTGCATCAGTCGGCTCATGCCGCTCCCGCCTCCACCTTGTCGCCCCGGCCCTTCTTCGTACGTGCCTTCGTCACCTCGGCCGGCTTGGCCGCCGGCGCCCTGACCACCTCGTACTCGCCGAGGTCGACCCGGCGCGTGGCGGACCGGAACTCGGTCGTCGTGCCCGGCCACAGCGTGGTGTTCACGCCGCTCTCGTCGAGGTACCAGCTGCTGCAGCCGCCGGAGCTCCACACGGTGCGCTCCATCCGGTCCTGCACGCGGCGGTTCCACGCGTTCACCGCGGAGGCGCGCGGGGCGAGGGCGACGCGGCCGCCGAGCACGTCCAACTGGCGTACGTAGTCGGCCAGATAGTTCAGCTGGGACTCGATCATCAGGATCATCGAGGAGTTGCCGAGGCCGGTGTTGGGCCCGATGACGGTCATGAAATTCGGGAACCCGGCCGCCGTCGCGCCGCGCAGCGCCTTCATGCCGTCCTTCCAGGACTCCATGAGCGTGTGCCCCTCGGCGCCCACGACCCGGTCGGCGATCGGCATGTCCGTGACGTGGAAGCCGGTGCTGAAGACGATCGCGTCGACCTCGACCTCGCTCCCGTCGGCGCCGACGAGCGTGGAGCCGCGGATCTCGCTGAGCCCGGAGGCCACGACGTCGACATTCGGCTGCGCGAGCGCCGGGTAGTAGGCGTTGGACAGCAGGATGCGCTTGCAGCCGATGCGGTAGTTCGGGGTGAGCTTGGCGCGCAGGGCCGGGTCCTTGATCGACCGGTGGATGTTGCGCTTGGCGAGCTGCTCGACCAGGCCCAGCTCGTTGGGCCGCTTCGTGAACGCCTGCACCTGGAGCTCGCGGATGCCCCACAGCAGGCCGCGCCTGGCCTGCGTGGTGAACGGCAGCTGGCGGTGCAGCCAGCGCTCGGCGCCGGTGATGGCGCGGTCGGCGCGCGGCATGACCCACGGCGGGGTGCGCTGGAAGAGGGTCAGCTGCGCCACGTCCCGCTGGATGGCCGGCACGATCTGGATGGCGGAGGCGCCGGTGCCGATCACGGCGACGCGCTTGCCGCGCAGGTCGTAGTCGTGATCCCAGCGCGCGGAGTGGAAGACCTTGCCGGGGAAGGCGTCGAGACCCTTGATGTCCGGCATCTTCGGGTCGGACAGCGGGCCGGTCGCGGAGATGACGACGTCGGCGGTGAGCGTCCCCTGCGACGTCTCGACCTCCCACCACAGCTTCTCGGTGTCCCAGCGCGCCTGCTTCACCTCGTGGTCGAAGCGGATGTGCGGGCGCAGCCGGAAGGTGTCGGCGACACCCTCCAGGTAGTCCCAGATGTGCTCCTGGCCGGAGAAGGTGCGCGGCCAGTCGGGGTTGGGCGCGAAGGAGAAGGAGTACAGGTGGGAGGGCACGTCGCACGCGCACCCCGGGTAGCTGTTGTCGCGCCAGGTGCCGCCCACGGCGCCCGCCCGCTCCAGGACCACGAAGTCGGTGATGCCTTCGCGCCGCAGCCGGACCGCGGCCCCGAGGCCGCCGAACCCGGACCCGATCACCGCCACCCGTACGTGCTCATGCTCGTGCTCAGTCATCCCGGCGCCTCCCTAACCGCACGACCCTGCCAGTGAACACTGGCGCAATGGGGAGAGTAGAGCAGGTACGTACTGATGGGTAGGGGTCGGACTCAGGAAAGTTACTGGCGGTACAACATAGGCTTCTCACGTGGCGAAGGCAGAGGCGAAAGCAACGGCGAACGCGCCGGCGAACGACCCCGGCACCCGGGAGTTCCGCATGGAGGAGCTCGCGCGGGAGGCCGGCATCACCGTGCGCACCCTGCGCTTCTACCGCGAACGCAAGCTGATCCCGCCCCCGCGCCGCGAGGGCCGCATCGCCTGGTACGACGAGAGCCACCTGGCCCGCCTGCGCACCATCGCCGCCCTCCTGGAACGCGGCCACACACTCAACGGCATCGCCGAACTCTCCGAGGCCTTCGAACGCGGCCGCGACGTCGGCGAACTCCTCGGCCTCGGCGAACCGTCCGAGGAGACCCCCGTCCGCCTCACCCCCGAGGAACTGGCCGACTACTTCGCGGGCCAGGTCACCCCGGACAACCTCGAAGCCGCGATGGACCTCGGCTACGTCGGCGTCGACGGCGAGGAGATCGTCCACGTCAGCCGGCGCCTGCTCGACGTGTCGGCCGCCCTGGTCCGCGAGGGCGTCCCGCTCGCCGACGTCCTCTCGGCCGCCAAGCGCGTCCGCGCCCACGCGGAGGACCTGGCCGAACTCTTCACCGACCTGATCCTCTCGCACGCCACGGAACACGACCTCCAGCGCCTGCGCCCGCTCGCCAAGAACGTGGTCGAGGCGGAACTGTCCCTGGCCCTGGACCGCGCCCTGGCCAAGAAACCCGGAGAGTGAGCAGCCCCTCCGCCTACCTCGGCAACCACCAACGCGCTTTGTAGATCCCGCCGTTGACGAGGGTGTACGAGCCCGGCGGCCGGTGCACGCCCACCTTCGTCGTCCACCACGTCTCGCCCAGGCCGCTCTCCGGCACCGTACTGAGCGCCTGCCCGGTCCGCGGATCGTCCCCGATCGCCTTCACCCCGGGCCGCACGATCTCGGCCGCACCGGCGAAGTCCTGCACGAAGACCCCGCCCGCAATGTCGTACTGGAACACGGAAGCACTCGTGGTCACCCACAGCCGCCCCGGGCGCCCCGCCACCGGGAACAGGTCGTGCCCGCCGGGCGACTTCCCCGGCTTGGCGACCGGCAGCCCCACCGACGACAGCCGCGTCAGCGCGGGCCGCACCCGGCTGCCATCCACCCGGTACGCGACCAACTCGTCATCGCCCAGCGCCCACAGCACCTCACGCCGGGCGTCCCAGTGCAGCCCGTGCGCACCCTTCAGCGTCACCTCGGCGAACCGCTGCGAGTGCGGGCCGAGCGACGCGGCGTAGAGCCTGACGAGCGCCCCCGTACTGCACGCGACGGCCACGTTCCCGTCCGGCAGGATCTCGATGCTGTGCGGGTTGAAGAGATCGTCGCCGGGCCCGAGCGTCGCACCCCAGTACCGCCGCCCCGACGGATACGAGACGACGGCCGCGAACCCGAAGGACGCCGTGGTCAGCAGATACGTCCGCCCGCGATGCACCCGGACCTTCGCCTCGGCGGGGTACACCCAGCTCTCGTCCGGCACGAGATCCCGGTACCGCGGGTCCCCGACGGGCGAGAACTGCCACCGCACACAGGACGGATCGACGGCCGGATCCCAGACGGTCCGCCCCGGATCGAGCACAAGGATCCGCTTGCTCGCCTGCTCGGTGACCATGACCGCGGGCGCCCCCGAAGCCACCGCGCGAGCCACCCCCGGCGCCACCACAGCCGCAACCCCGGCCCCGGCAGCCCCGAGCAGCACGCGACGCCTGGAAGGAAGCACGGACATGAAGTCCCCCCGCACGATCGACAGTTGACCACTCGGACCACTTGCCATGCACACGCCGAAATCTGCCACGCCACTCGGAGACGGGGACAGCCTTCTACCGGACTTTGTGACGCGGGCCCACCCGCGCCTCAACCACCTACTCGTAGACGACGGTCACCGGCGCGTGGTCCGACCACCGTTCGTCATGCGTGGCGGCCCGCTCGACGAACCCCTTGACCGCACGCCCGGCGAGACCCGGCGTCGAAAGGTGGTAGTCGATCCTCCACCCTGAATCGTTGTCGAAAGCCCGCCCCCGGTACGACCACCACGAGTACGGACCCTCCTCGTCGGGGTGCAGGGAGCGCACCACGTCGACGTAGCCGCCGTCACCCTCGTCGAGGACCTGGCCGAGCCACTCGCGTTCCTCGGGGAGGAAGCCGGAGTTCTTCTTGTTGGACTTCCAGTTCTTGAGGTCGGCCTCCTGGTGGGCGATGTTCCAGTCGCCGCACACAAGCACCTCGCGGCCCTCGGCGGCGGCGCGCTCGCGCAGCCCCTTCAGATAGGCCAGGAACTCGCCCATGAACCGGATCTTCTCGTCCTGCCGCTCGGTCCCGACCTCACCGGAGGGCAGGTAGAGGCTGGCCACGACGACGCCCGGCAGGTCCACCTCCACGTACCGCCCGCTGCCGTCGAACTCCTCGGACCCGAAGCCGATCTGCACCCGCTCCGGCTCACGGCGTGTGTAGAGCGACACACCGGCCCGGCCCTTCGCGGCGGCCGGGGCGTGCACGACGTGCCATCCCTCGGGTTCGCGCACCTCGTCGGGCATCTGCTGCGGCTCGGCCCGCACCTCCTGGAGACACAGGACGTCCGCGGAGGTCCCGGCCAGCCACTCCACGAAGCCCTTCTTGGCGGCGGCCCGCAGCCCGTTCACGTTCACGCTCGTCACAGTCAGCATCCGGGCACGATACCGGCACACTTAAACGAACAGCCTCATTCGCCAGCATAGAGATACGATATTCAGCATGACTATTCAGCCCATGGCGCCCACCCTCCAGCGCGTCTCCTTCGGACACCCCGACGCGATCAAGCTGAACGACCGCGTCCAGCTCGAATACGCCGAGCGCTACGGCGACGACGGCGACGTCACCCCGCTCGACCCGACGATGTTCGACGCCCCGCGCGGCCTCTACCTGATCGCGTACGACGACGCGGGCTCCCCGCTCGCCACGGGCGGCTGGCGCAGCCAGGACCTGAACGACGAGGGTTACGCGGACGGCGACGCCGAGCTGAAGAGGATGTACGTCACGCCGGAGGCCCGCGGCCTCGGACTGGCCCGCCGCATACTCGCGGCCCTGGAGGACGACGCCCGCACCGCCGGCCGCGCCCGCATGGTCCTGGAGACGGGCACCAAGCAGCCGGAGGCCATCGCCCTCTACACGTCGAGCGGCTACGAGCCCTGCGGCAAGTTCGGCCACTACCGCTTCTCGAACCTGAGCCGCTGCTTCGCCAAGGCTCTGTGACACGCGCAACATCGCGGAAAGGGCGCCACGGGGAGGGAGCAAGCAGACAAGGCAAGAGCCCCACCGGACGAATCCGGTGGGGCTCTTAATTGCGGTGGACCTGTGGGGATTTGAACCCCAGACCCCCTCGATGCGAACGAGGTGCGCTACCAGACTGCGCCACAGGCCCTTGCAACGAGTGAAACTCTAGCATCCCGATCGGGGTGCCCGGAAATCCGTTCCTGGCTGGTCAGCCAGGGTGGCCCCGGACGGGTCTCACTCGTTGGCCGCGCGGGGGCGGCCGCCGTCGTCGTACTGGTCGAAGAGCGGGGTGCGGCCGCGCTCGCGCGAGCGGCGCGCGGAGGCGGCCCGGCGGGCGTCACTGCGCTCGTCCCCGATCTCGTCCGCGCCGTCGCACTCCTCGGACGCCGCCGCCGGCTCCTCGTCGGTGTGCCCGTCCGGCTCCTGCTGCGCCGCGCCCGCCGTGCTGGAGCGGGCCGAGCTCCACGCGTCGGGGGCGCCGAGGTCGACGCTGCCCGTGGCGCGCGGGGCGACCGGGGCGGTCACATACGTCGGCAGAGGCACCGGGACCGGGTCCCAGCTGTCGCCGTGGCCGGGCCCGCGCTGCCGCTCGCGCTGCTGGTCGACCCACTCGGCGTGGTCGGTCTGCTCGACGAGCGCGCGGCGGTCGGCCGCGAGCGCCTCGAGACCGGGGTCGGTCTCAACCTCTGGCGCAGGCCCCTCTTCGGCCTCCTCCGCGGCGGCCCGGCCCGCGGCGGGCTGGCGCCTGCGGGGCTGCCGCTCGCGCAGCCGCTGCGCCGCGACCTCGGCCTGGCGCCGGTCCATCGTGTACGCGAAGCGCCGCCGCTCCTGGGCCCGCAGATAGAAGATGTACGAGCTGAGCAGCACAGCGGGCACCGCGGGTGCCCACAGGAGCGCGAGCCCGCCGACGGCGGCGACGACCGCGCCGGCCGTGAAGGCGAGGAAGAGCATGACGGTCGTACGGCGCCTGCGCGCGAGCACCTTGGAGCGGCGGGCACGGGCGGCGGCGTCCGCCGAGGCGGCCTGTCGCTCGGCCGCGGACCGGTCCGACGGCTGACGGTCCGACGGCTGACGGTCGGACGGCTGGCGGTCGGGTCCCGGGCGTCCGGTTGCCGACCTGCCGTTCGTGTGCGGGTCGTTGGCGGGCCGGTCGTGGTTCGGCCGGTCGTGCGCCTGCTGGTCGTGGGGGGTCCGGGCGGAGACCTGGCGGTCGGGTGTCTGCCGGGCGGGCGAGGTCCTGGGCTGGGGCCGGGACTCGGGGCGGGGTTCGGATCCGGGGTGCCGCTCGTGGCGGGCGTCCCGGTTCTCGTTCCTGCGCTCCCCGCGGACCGGAGGCGCGGCGAAGGCCCGGACGTCCACCGAGTCGGTGACGTCGTCCGGGTCGCTGCGCTGCTCGTCCCCTTCGGGCGAGCGCGTCTGCAGGTCCTTGGCGTATCGGCGCTCCATGCCCGCCCGTCCGGACAGCAGCCGGATGGCGGTGCTGAAGCGTTCCGTCGGACGGGCCTCGTTCAGCTCGTCCTGCCTACGGAGCCACATCGGCACCAAGTAGGCGGCCCAGGCCCCGACGATGACTGCGTAGATGAGGCCGCTGCTGCTCACGCCTCACACGGTAGAGGGGTTTGCGTGAGGGCATCCGCCAATTGAGCCGGTGTGTCGCACGATCTGGCTGATATTTCGAGCTTTTTTTCCGACTGAGGCATCAACGCGCCACCCGTCGAGCGAATTTAATGCCTGCGGCGGACGATCCCCGATCAATTTCGAACACTTATTTTATTTTGGCGATGTGCCGGGCCGCCCCGCGGTGTTCGGACCACCCGGACCAGCGGCGTTGCCGCCACGCTTGTGACGCCAGCGGCTCAGGAGGCCTTCCGGGACCTCCTCCGCGGTGAGCGCGTAGACGAGATGGTCGCGCCACCCGCCGTCGATGTGGAGATAGCGGGGCCGCAGCCCTTCCTCGCGGAATCCGAGTTTTTCGACGACCCGGCGGCTCGGCCCGTTCTCCGGGCGAATGCAGACCTCGATGCGGTGCAGGCCCACCGTGCGGAAGCAGTGGTCGACCGCGAGCGCCACCGCCGTCGGCATCACGCCGCGCCCGGCCACCGACTCGTCGACCCAGTAGCCGACATGGCCCGAACACATCGAGCCCCAGGTGATCCCCGCCACCGTCAACTGCCCGACCAGGCGCCCCTGGTACTCGATGACGAAGGGCAGCATGCGCCCCGCGCTCGCCTCGGCGCGCAGATGGCGGACCATCTGACGGTAGGTCGGACGGTGGGCGACGGGGCCGCTGGGCGTGGGCGGCGGGATGGTCGCTTCCCAGGGGCGCAGCCAGTCGCGGTTGCGGCGGTTGACCTCGCGCCAGGCACGTTGGTCGCGCAGCTTTATCGGGCGCAGGCAGACGTCACCGTCCGTCAGCTCGACCGGCCAGGATGGGCTGTTCAGCTCGCACCCCCGTCAGGTCTGGGGTGGTCGCCGCCGCGCAGCTGGTCGACGGCGTGGGTCAGCAGGGTGCCGAGTACGGCGAGGCCGTCCTTGACGCCGCCGGACGACCCGGGCAGGTTCACGATCAGGGTGCGTCCCGCGACGCCGGCTAGGCCCCGGGAGAGCGCGGCCGTGGGCACCTTCTCGCGTCCGAACGCGCGGATGGCCTCGGGGATGCCGGGCACCTCGTGATCGAGCACGCTGCGCGTGGCCTCGGGGGTCCGGTCGGTGGGCGAGATGCCGGTGCCGCCGGTGGTGAGGATGACGTCGTACCCGGCGTCGACACCGGCCCGCAGCGCCGCGGCCACCGGTTCCCCGTCGGGCACGACCTGCGGCCCGTCGACCTGGAAGCCCATGGCTTCGAGGCCCTTCGCGATCCGGGGGCCGCCCGTGTCGGCGTAGACCCCGGCGGCGGCGCGGTTGGAGGCGGTGACGACCAGGGCGCGGTAGGGGCTCATTCCCCGCCCTCCGGGCGGGTCCAGTGGCCCGACTTGCCGCCCGTCTTCTCCTCGACGCGTACGTCCGTGATGACGGCGCCCTTGTCGACGGCCTTCACCATGTCGATCACCGTGAGCGCGGCCACCGAGACGGCCGTCAGGGCCTCCATCTCGACGCCCGTGCGGTCGGTGGTCTTCACCGTGGCGAGGATCTCGACCGCGTCGTCGGCGACGGACAGGTCCAGTTTCACTCCGGACACCGACAGCGGGTGGCAGAGCGGGATGAGGTCGGGGGTGCGCTTGGCACCCATGATTCCGGCGATGCGCGCCGTGGCGAGGGCGTCGCCCTTGGGCACTCCCTCGCCGCGCAGCAGCTCCACCACGCGGGGCGATACGAGGACGCGGCCGCTGGCACGGGCGGTGCGCGCGGTCACGTCCTTGGCGGACACGTCGACCATGCGGGCCGCGCCCGCCTCGTCGATGTGCGTCAGTCGGTCCTGCGAACTGCTCATGGTGCTCTGGCGCTCCCGGTCCGTGGGCCGCGCGGTGCGGCGCGCGGTGTGCGCGACACGGTATCGCGCGGACGGCGCGCCTAGGGCCTCTCGTTTGGATCACGCCGGGCTCGCGGGCCCTGGCACCGCACCTCGCGGCGTTGTCGTCAGTCCCCGACTCCCCCAAGCTCTCGGCTGCGCTCGAGCAGGGGGATCCCCATGACCCCGCTCCCTGATCCGGCCTGATCCAAACGAAAGACCCTAGCCGAGGAGGACCACGTCCACTTCCGCGCCGGGCTCGGCCGACGTGGTCTTCTCGGGCAGGACGATCAGCGCGTCCGCGTGGGCGAGCGCGGCGACGAGGTGGGATCCGGAGCCCCCCACAGGGGTGACGGTCCCGGCCTCGGCGTCGTACGTCCCGCGCAGGAACTGGCGTCGTCCCGCGGGCGAGCTGAGCGCCTTGGCCGACTTCAGGACCGCGCGGACCGACGGCCGGTGGACGTCCGCGGCGGGCAGGCCCATGAGGGTGCGCACCGCGGGGCGTACGAACAGCTCGAAGGAGACGTACGAGGAGACGGGGTTGCCCGGCAGAGCGAGCAGCGGGGTGTGCTCGGGGCCGATGGTGCCGAAGCCCTGTGGCTTGCCCGGCTGCATGGCGAGCTTGCGGAACTCGACGCCGCTGCCGGCTCCGATGCCGGTCTCGTCCTCGGAGTCGCCGACGGAGGTCAGCGCCTCCTTCACGACGTCGTACGCGCCGACGCTGACGCCGCCTGTGGTGACGATGAGGTCGGCGCGGATCAGCTGGTCCTCGATGGTGGAGCGCAGTGTCTCCGCGTCGTCGGCGACCGCGCCGACGCGGTAGGCGATCGCTCCGGCGTCGCGGGCGGCGGCGGTGAGGGCGAAGCTGTTGGAGTCGTAGATCTGGCCCTCGGCCAACTCCTCGCCCGGCTGGACGAGTTCGCTGCCGGTGGACATGACGACCACGCGCGGGCGCGGGCGCACGCGTACGGTGCCGCGGCCGATCGCGGCGAGGAGGGCGATCTGGGGCGGGCCGAGGACCGTACCGGCTTCCAGGGCGCGGTCGCCCGCCTTCACGTCGCTGCCCTTGGCGCGCACGTGCGCGCGTGCCTCGGCGGGGCGGTGCACACGGACCTCGCCGGAGGCGCCCTCGGGGGCGGCGCTGTGGGCGCGCATCCCCGAGACCGGGCCCTCACCCAGGCCGCCGTCGGTCCACTCGACGGGGACGACGGCCTCGGCGCCGGGCGGGAGCGGGGCGCCGGTCATGATGCGGGCGGCCTGGCCGGGCCCGACGCGGAGCAGCCCGGCCTGGCCCGCGGCGACGTCCCCCACGACCGTGAGCACCGCGGGGAAGTCCTCGCTCGCGCCCGCCACGTCGGCGGCCCTGACCGCGTACCCGTCCATCGAGCTGTTGTCGAAGGGGGGCAGCGAGAGGGGCACCGAGATGTCCTCGACGAGGACGCAGCCCTGTGCGTCGAGGAGCTGGAGCTCGATGGGCTCCAGCGGGCGGACCGTGGCGAGGATGTCCTCCAGGTGCTCCGCCACCGACCAGATGTGCTGCTGACCGGCGACGT
Organism: Streptomyces sp. NBC_00009; assembly: GCF_045040855.1. Taxonomy (NCBI): domain Bacteria; kingdom Bacillati; phylum Actinomycetota; class Actinomycetes; order Kitasatosporales; family Streptomycetaceae; genus Streptomyces; species Streptomyces sp. NBC_00009. The sequence goes on along the minus strand of NZ_CP108312.1, from coordinate 4,547,249 downwards.
GCGTGGTCGTGCTGCTCAAGGTGCTACATCTCCTCGGTGACGTAACTGCGAAGCCAGGCGCGGAAGTCCGGGCCCAGGTCCTCACGTTCGCACGCGAGTCTGACAATGGCACGCAGATAGTCGCCACGGTCTCCGGTGTCATACCGGCGGCCCTTGAAGACGACACCGTGGACGGGGCCGCCGGCCTTCTCGTCGTCGGCGAGCTGCTGGAGGGCGTCGGTGAGCTGGATCTCGCCGCCGCGGCCCGGCTCGGTCCGGCGGAGTATCTCGAAGATCGCGGGGTCGAGGACGTAGCGGCCGATGATCGCGTAGTTCGACGGGGCGTCCGCGGGGTCGGGCTTCTCGACGAGGCCGGTGATCTTGACGACGTCGCCGTCCTCGGTCGCCTCGACGGCGGCGCAGCCGTAGAGGTGGATCTGCGAGGGCTCGACCTCCATGAGGGCGATGACGCTGCCGCCGCGCTGCTCCTGGACGTCGACCATGCGGGCGAGCAGGGGGTCTCGCGGGTCGATCAGGTCGTCGCCGAGGAGGACCGCGAAGGGCTCCTGGCCGACGTGGGGAGCCGCGCACAGGACGGCGTGACCGAGGCCCTTGGGGTCGCCCTGGCGGACGTAGTGCATGGTCGCGAGGTCGCTGGACTCCTGGACCTTGGCGAGGCGGCCGGCGTCGCCCTTCTTCTGGAGAGCCGACTCGAGCTCGTAGTTGCGGTCGAAGTGATCCTCCAGGGGCCGCTTGTTGCGGCCTGTGATCATGAGTACGTCATCGAGGCCGGCGGACACGGCTTCCTCGACGACGTACTGGATCGCCGGCTTGTCGACGACCGGCAGCATCTCCTTGGGCGTTGCCTTGGTGGCCGGCAGGAACCGGGTGCCGAGGCCTGCGGCGGGGATGACAGCCTTGCTGATCCTGGGGTGCGACTCAGTCATGCGGTGAACCATATCCGTAGCGTCTGGGCGGAAGATTTGCTTCCAGTTAAGTTGATGCCTATATGAGGGGTTTGTGAGCTGGCTATGTGTTTGTCAAAGGCTGACAAGAACGCGTTGCGGGCAGAACTCCTCCAGGTGAGATCGGGGTTGCCCGCCGATGACGTCGAGACGGCGGCCGGGGCACTCGCCCGTCAGGCGCTTGAACTTCCCGAGCTGGCCGGGGCGCGGACCGTCGCCGCGTACGTCTCCGTCGGCCGGGAACCGGGCACCCGCGCGCTGCTCGACGCGCTCCACGCGCGCGGGGTACGCGTCCTGCTTCCCGTACTCCTCGAGGACAACGACTTGGACTGGGGCGCCTACGACGGACAGGGGTCCCTCGCGCGCGTGCAACATGTGGGAAAGATGGCCCTGTTGGAGCCCTCCGGGGAGCCGCTCGGTACCGAGGCCGTCGTGGAGGCCGACGCGGTGCTGCTGCCGGGCCTCGCGGTCGACGGGCGCGGCATGCGGCTCGGCCGTGGCGGCGGCTCGTACGACCGGGTCCTCGCGCGCCTTGAGCGCGCGGACGCGGATCCGGCGCTCGTGGTGCTCCTGTACGACGGCGAGGTCGTCGAGCGCGTCCCCGAGGAGCCGCACGACCGACCCGTGCACGCCGTGGTGACGCCTTCGGGAGTGCGCCGCTTCCGGTGAACCGTCTGCCCCGGTGACTTGAAAGGGCCCTCCACGCGTGCGTGGAGGGCCCTTTCATGCGGTGTCGCCCGTCGTCAGGGCCGCAGCACCAGGGTGTCCTTCGTGTTCGCGCCGACCGCCTTCTCCGAGGAGACCCACGGGAGGAGTTCGCCCTTGGACCACTTCTCGGTCTGGTCGGTGTAGTGCGCGCTGAACGCGTGCCCCGAGGCTCCGGTGAGGTTGATCCACTTGGACTTGTCGAGGTCCGCGAGGTTGACCACCATGCGCATCGACGGGACCCAGATGACGCCGTAGCCGCCGGCCGCGTTCCAGCCGGTCGCGTCCACGGCAGCCTCGCCGCCGCCGAGCTTCCACGGGCCGCGGTTGAGCACGTACTGGAGCCAGCCGGGCCCGTCCGTGCCGAGGGTCTGGTTCTTCAGGCTCAGCTGGTGCAGCCGGCCCCAGCTCCAGGTGTCGATGTCCTTGCCGAGCTTGGCCGTGACGTCCCAGCGCGCGTCCTCCATGGCCCGCGCGAACAGCTGGTCGCGGGTCTTGGTCTCGGCGTCGGTGCGGGTGGCCGGGGCCTTCCACCAGTCGTTGTTCTCATCGTTGATGATCTTGCGGACGACCTCGAACCAGCGGTCGCCGCCGTCCGGCTGCGCCGAGTCCGCGTCGCGCTCGCCGCACTCGCGCACCCGGCGGTCCTCGTCCGCCGGGCCGGTGTCACCGGCGGGCTCGACGCTCAGGCACTGGCCCTTGACCCGCAGCTCCTTGGGGAGCTTGTTGCCGAAGGACAGCTTGAGGATGTTGCGCCAGACCGAGTTGAAGTACGCGGCAGCCGCCGAGTCCGGGTTCTGGGTGTAGTCCCAGTTCTCCAGGAGCTTCTGCGCCTCACGGACGTACTTGTCCGAGACGTCGATCTTGAGCAGCTTGGGCACGAGCAGCTTGGCGATCTCGCTGCTGTTGTCCATCTGCATGGTGCGCATGTCGTCGGTGGAGATCTTGCCGCCGCCGGCGATCTTCGACTCGATCAGATCGGTGATGCGCTGGCTGCGCGTGCCGTAACCCCAGTCGGAGGTGAGGTGGTACGGGTACTTGTCCTTGTCGATGACGGCCTGGTTGGCGGTCACGATGTAGCCGCGCTTGGGGTTGTACTCGTACGGCAGCGCGGACTGCGGGATGGAGCCCTTCCAGCGGTACGCGGAGTCCCAGCCGGGCGCGGGCAGCGAGCCGTCGCCCTTGCCGCGGACCGGGATCCTGCCGGGCGCCTGGTAGCCGATGTTGCCCTTGGTGTCGGCGTAGATCAGGTTCTGCGAGGGCACCTCGAAGTCGGCGGCGGCCTTGCGGAACTGCGTCCAGTCCTTCGCCTTGTTCAGCTCGAACACGGCGTCCATGGACTTGCCGGGGGTCAGCGCGGTCCAGCGCAGCGAGACCCCGTAGCCGTCGCCCCGGTCGGGGGCGGCCGCGTCGACCTTTGCCTTCTTGCCGACCTTGACCAGCTCGTCGTCCCTGTCGGAGATCAGCGGACCGTTGTTGGTCTCGCGGACGGTGATGGCCTTGTCGTCGCCGCCGGCGACCTTGATGGTCTCCTTGCGGGTCTTGAACGGGACCGTCTTGCCGTCGTACTGGTACCCGCCGCCGCTGTTCAGCTTCTCCAGGTACAGGTCGGTGACGTCGGCGCCGAGATTCGTCATGCCCCAGGAGATGTCCTGGTTGTGGCCGATTATCACGCCGGGCATCCCGGAGAACGTGTAGCCCGTGACGTCGTACTGGCACGAGGCCGACAGGCTCCGGCAGTGCAGGCCCATCTGGTACCAGACCGACGGGAGCTGCGGCGACAGGTGCGGGTCGTTGGCGAGCAGCGGCTTCCCGGTGATGGTGTGCGCTCCGGAGACCACCCACGAGTTGGAGCCGATGCCGTTGCCGTTCGGGCCGACGGCCGCGGGGACCTGGTCCAGGGCGTCGGAGAGCCCGGTCAGCTGACTCTGCAGGCCGTTGGGGGCCTCGGTGTTGCCGGCGAGACCGGTGCCGGCGGCGCCTTCCGTGCTGGTGCCGGTGCCGGTACCCGTTCCGGTGCTCGTGCCCGTACCCGTACCGGTTTGATTTCCGGACCCGCCGGAGCCCTCCCCGTAGGAGTCGGTCGCGCTGTCGTAGGAGCCCGACTGGACGATCGGCTTGTTCCGGTCGTACGGGTAGTCCGGGTACAGGTCCGCGATCTGCTGCGGGCCGAGGCGGCTCGTCATCAGGGAGCGGTCGATCTCTTCCTGCATGTTGCCGCGCAGGTCCCACGCCATCGCCTTGAGCCAGGCCACGGAGTCGGCCGGCGTCCACTTCTGCGGCGCGTAGTCGTTCCTGAACCCGAGCGCCGCGTACTCGACGGAGATGTCCCCGCCGTCCTTGCCGGCGAGGTAGGCGTTGACTCCCTTGGCGTACGCCTGGAGGTACTTCTTCGTCTCGGGCGAGAGCTTGGAGTCGTACTCCTTCTGCGCCACCCGGTGCCAGCCGAGCGTCCGCAGGAACTCATCGGTCTTGACCTCGCTCTTGCCGAACATCTCGGAGAGCCGGCCGGAGGTCATATGGCGGCGGACGTCCATCTCCCAGAAGCGGTCCTGCGCCTGCACATAGCCCTGGGCCATGAACAGGTCCTCGTCGGACGAGGCGTAGACCTGAGGAATCCCGTAGGAGTCCCGCTTCACGTCCACTGGACCGGAGAGCCCGTCGAGCTTGATCGAGCCCTTCGTCTGCGGGAGGGAGGCACGCACGGTACTGACGCTCCAGTACGTGCCGTAGCCGATGCCCGCGACAATGGCCAGGACCAGCACGATCACGATCAGTCGGGCTCTGCGCCCCTTCTTCTTGCCGGACGAATGGCCGGAAGAGGCGTTGGTGTTCGAGGGCATCGCTGTCCTTGCTGTCCTTCGCGAGCGGCAGAGCGGGCTGCAGGCGGGCTGTGGGGTCACGGAGCGCTGGAGCAACCATAGGCGCAGGGCACGGCGGCCTCGGACGCGGTGTCAAGAACCCGGGGCCCCAAACCGCCCGAGGTCACCCTGGACGGCGTCAAGAAAGCGTTAACGATTAGGTAAGGTAACGAAGTACCTGGTCGTTCCGCGGCGGCCCGTACACCCGTACGGGCCCTCCTGTACGACCTTCGGAGGAAGGAAACAGCCCCTGACTGTCCACCACCTCAACCAGCTCCTGCTCGTCTGTTCGCTGGTCCTGCTGATCGCCGTGGCCGCCGTGCGCATCTCCTCGCGCAGCGGTCTGCCGAGCCTGCTCCTCTACCTCGGTATCGGGGTGGCCATGGGTCAGGACGGCATCGGCAACGTGTCGTTCAGCAACGCCGAGCTGACGCAGGTCATCGGCTACGCGGCCCTCGTCGTGATCCTGGCCGAGGGCGGCCTCGGCACGAAGTGGAAAGAGATCGAACCGGCGCTGCCGGCCGCCGTCATGCTGTCGCTGGTCGGCGTCGCCGTCAGCGTGGGTGTGACGGCCGCCGGGGCGCACTACGTCGTGGGCCTGGAGTGGCGGCAGGCGCTCATCATCGGCGCGGTGGTGTCCTCGACGGACGCCGCGGCCGTCTTCTCCGTGCTGCGCAAGGTGCCGCTGCCGTCCCGCGTGACGGGCGTCCTGGAGGCCGAGTCCGGCTTCAACGACGCCCCTGTGGTGATCCTGGTGGTGGCCTTCTCCACGGCGGGACCCGTCGAGCACTGGTACGCCCTCATCGGCGAGATCGCCCTCGAACTCGCGATCGGCGCCGCGATCGGGATCGCGGTGGGCTGGCTCGGCTCCTTCGGCCTGCGGCACGTCGCACTGCCCGCCTCCGGCCTCTACCCGATCGCCGTCATGGCCATCGCCGTCACCGCGTACGCCGCCGGAGCCATGGCCCACGGCAGCGGGTTCCTCGCCGTCTACCTCGCCTCGATGGTCCTCGGCAACGCGAAACTGCCGCACTGGCCCGCCACGCGCGGCTTCGCCGAAGGGCTCGGCTGGATCGCGCAGATCGGCATGTTCGTCCTGCTCGGCCTGCTCGTCACCCCGCACGACCTCGTGGACGACGCATGGCCCGCGATCGTCATCGGCCTCGTCCTGACGATGGTGGCGCGCCCCCTCAGCGTCGTCCTGAGCCTTCTGCCGTTCCGGATGCCCTGGCAGGAGAAGGCCCTCATGTCCTGGGCCGGACTGCGCGGCGCGGTGCCCATCATCCTGGCGACCATCCCGATGGTGAACGGCGTCGAGGACAGCACCCGGATCTTCAACATCGTCTTCGTCCTCGTCGTCGTCTACACGCTCATCCAGGGACCGACGCTGCCCTGGCTCGCCCGGATGCTGCGGCTCGGCAGCGACTCCGCGTCCGCCGCCGACCTCGGCATCGAATCGGCGCCCCTGGAGCGGCTGCGCGGACATCTGCTGTCCGTGTCGATCCCCGAGGGGTCCCGGATGCACGGCGTCGAGGTCAGCGAGCTGCGGATGCCCCCGGGTGCCGCCGTCACGCTCGTCGTGCGCGAGAAGCAGTCCTTCGTGCCGCTGCCGACGACCGTCCTGCGGCACGGCGACGAACTGCTCGTGGTGGCGACGGACCAGGTGCGGGACGAGGCCGAGGCCCGGCTGCGAGCCGTGGCACAGGGCGGCAAGCTCGCCGGATGGCTCTCGGGGCACGGGGCCCCGGGGCGCGGACGGCGGGCTCACTAGGCGGAGAGCGGGGGCGCCGGGCGGGAACTTGGGCGCCGGGGCGGGAGCGGGGACTCCGGGGCGGGAACTTGGGCTCCGGGGCGGAAGCTGGGGCTCCTTGCGGGAGCCGGCGGGTGGATGGCGGGTCGATTGCCGGTGGATGAAGTTCCGCTACGCGGAAGAAACCGGCCCGTCCGGCCGTTAACATGGTCGGTACACACCTGAAGTTCCACCGACTCTGCCTGATGTAGAGCCGGCGCGACCGCAAAGCGGCCGCGGTTCCCTTGCATACCCTGCATGGCCCAGGCCCTCCTGGCGCGGACCCCGGTATCACTCGGTTCCCGGCGCATGAGGACGGCTCTCGGCGCACCCCACCGGGTCAGCGCTACCAGGCGGCAGAAAGGCAAGGGCCGTGCCAGAGAATTACACGGCCACGGTCACCGACAAGCGCCCCGGATACGGACAGCTGCTGCGCACCCGCGGCGCCTGGACGTTCCTGCTCCCCGGCTTCGCCGCCCGGCAGCCGTTCGCGATGCTCACCATCTCGACGGTCCTGCTCGTGCAGCACACCACCGGCTCGTACGGCACCGCCGGCGCCGTCTCCGCCACCACCGGCGTCTCCATGGCGGTGTTCGCCCCCTTCACGGGCAAGCTCGCCGACCGCTTCGGGCAGCGCGCCGTCCTCGTGCCCGGCGTCCTGCTGCACACGGCGTCCGTGCTCCTGCTGACGCTGCTCGCGCTCAGCGACGCCCCCCTGTGGGCCCTGTTCGTCGCGGCGGTCCCGACCGGCGCCTCCACCCCGCAGATCGGACCCATGGTGCGGGCCCGCTGGGGCGTCAAGCTCCAGGGCTCGCCCCTGATGACCACGGCCGCCGCCTTCGAGTCGGTCACGGACGAGTTCACGTTCGTCCTCGGCCCGCTGTTCGCGACCGCCCTGTGCACCGGCGTGCACCCCGCCGCCGGTCTCGTCACGGAGGCGTCCCTGACGCTCGTGGGCGGCCTCCTGTTCGCCGCGCAGCGCGGCACACAGCCCCGGCCCTCGCGGTCCGCCGGCGACGTCCACGCACGCGTGGAGCACGTTTCCGCGCTGCACGTCCCCGGAGTACGCGTCCTGATCGTGGCGTTCCTCGGCATCGGCTCCGTCTTCGGCGGCATGCAGGTCGCCCTGGCCGCCTTCACCGAGTCGATCGGCGAGCCCGGCCTGAACGGTGTCCTGTACGGGACGTTCGCCGCGGGCAACATGCTCTCCGGCATCGTCTGCGGAGCCGTCGCCTGGAAGCTCGCGCCCCAGCGCCGCCTCCTGCTCGCCTACACCGCTCTCGCCGTGACCGCCTCCGGTCTCTGGGCCGCCCAGTCCGTGCTCCTGCTCGCCGGGATCGGCCTGCTGGTGGGCACGTGCATCGCTCCGGCCCTGATCACCGGCTACACGCTCGTCGAGAAGCTGGTCCCCCCGACCGCCCGCACCGAGGCCTTCACATGGCTCACGGGCGCGGTCGCGCTCGGCCAGGCAGCGGCCGTCACGGTCGCCGGCCAGCTGGAGGACCGCCTCTGGGACGGCGCCGGATTCCTCGTCCCGATGGGCGGCACGGTGCTCGCCGTGCTGGTCGTGGCGACCCTGCGATCCCGCCTCGTCCCGCCGTCGACAGGCCTGACCGTGGCGCGTGGCGTCGGTCACCGAGTGCCCGTGTCAGTGGACTGATCTCGCGGAATACGTCACTATGGATTGTCGTTAGCACTCATCGAGTGAGAGTGCCAGGAGGAAGCAAGTGCCGACGTACCAGTACCAGTGCACCGAATGTGGCGAGGGCCTCGAGGCGGTGCAGAAGTTCACCGATGACGCCCTGACCGTGTGCCCCAGCTGCGACGGACGCCTCAAGAAGGTGTTCTCGGCGGTCGGCATCGTCTTCAAGGGATCGGGCTTCTACCGCAACGACAGCCGCGGCTCCTCGTCGAGCAGCTCGCCGGCGTCGTCGTCCGCGAAGTCGGCCTCGGACACGAAGTCTTCGTCCTCGGACTCCAAGTCGTCCGGGTCGTCGTCCGCCACGTCGACGTCCTCGGCCTCCGCTTCGTCTTCTTCCTCGAGCTCGTCCTCGAGCTCTTCCGCCGCGTAAGGCCGCTCGGCCGCTTCGGCCAAGTTCTTACGGAACCCTGTCGTCCTCCGACGGCAGGGTTTTCGGCGTTCCCGGGCGGATACTGTGCCGGGCATGGCGAACACGGTGAACAAGGCGCATTCACAGGTCACGGCCGAGATCGGCGTCATCGGCGGCTCCGGCTTCTACTCGTTCCTGGACGACGTGACCGAGGTCCAGGTCGACACCCCGTACGGAGCGCCGAGCGACTCGCTCTTCCTCGGCGAGATCGCGGGCCGCAAGGTCGCCTTTCTGCCCCGCCACGGCCGCGGCCACCATGTGCCGCCGCACCGCATCAACTACCGCGCCAACCTCTGGGCCCTGCGCTCCGTGGGCGTCCGGCAGGTCCTCGGCCCGTGCGCCGTGGGCGGCCTTCGGCCCGAGTTCGGGCCGGGGACGCTCCTGGTGCCGGACCAGTTCGTGGACCGGACGAAGGCCCGTGCGCAGACGTACTTCGACGGGGAGCCGCTGGCGGACGGGACCGTGCCGAACGTGGTGCACGTGTCGCCTGCCGACCCGTACTGCCCGGCCGGGCGCCGGGTCGCCGTGAAGGCGGCACGCGGCCGCGACTGGGAGCCGGTGGACGGCGGGACGCTCGTGGTCGTCGAGGGGCCGCGGTTCTCGACCCGCGCCGAGTCCCGCTGGCATGCCGCCCAGGGCTGGTCGGTGGTCGGCATGACCGGTCACCCCGAGGCGATGCTCGCGCGTGAACTCGAGCTCTGCTACACGTCGTTGACCCTGGTCACCGACCTCGACGCGGGCGCCGATTCGGGCGAGGGCGTGTCGCACGACGAGGTTCTCCAGGTCTTCGCCGCCAATGTGGACCGGCTGCGGACGGTGCTCTTCGACGCGGTGGCGGGGCTGCCGGCGGAGGGCGAGCGGGACTGCCTGTGCGTGAGGGCGCTCGGGGGGATGGATCCGGGGATCGTGCTGCCGTAGCCGCGTGCTGGAAGGCGCTGGCCTGTGCTGAAAGGTGCTGCCCGGTTCTGAACTTCGCCTTCGGGTGAGGGAGTTGTCCACAACCGGCGAGTTGTGCACGGGGCTCAGCGGGAATCGGCGCGGGCCTGGATCGTGGAGCGCGAGGCGAGCTTTCGAGCTTGCGCGTTCCGAGGCTTTTCGATGTTGTCCGATGCCTCTCGATCCAGGTGGTGGTCGCCCATGTCCCCGTTCAGCACTCCCCCGACGTGCGAGGTCCCTCATTTCGCGCCGCTGCGGGTGCGCGGCGGGCGGTGGCGGCCACGGCGTGCGGGCCGGCACCGGCGGCGGGCGGCCGCTGCGGGGCTCGCCCTGACGGCGGCGGTGCTGGTGGCCGCGGGGCCGTCGGGGGCGGGGTCCACCGGTTCCGGGTCCACCGGTTCCGGGTCCTTTGGCGCGGGCTCCTCAGGCTCCGAGTCCTCGGGCTCCGGACGGGAGCGGGTGCGGCGGTCGGTCGTGACGGTGTCCGCGCCGGTGCGGATCGCGGACGCGGCGGCGGTGCGGCTGCTGCGGCCCGGTGACCGGGTCGACGTCGTGGCGGCGGGCGCGGGAGCCGGCGCCGGTGATGGGCCGGGATCCGGGGGCCAGGGCGGCAGGGTCGTCGCGGCGGGGGCGCGGGTCAGTTCCGTTCCGGATTCGGCGGAGTCAGCCGGCGAAGTTGCCGCGGAGGGCGGCGCTCTGGTCGTCCTGTCCGTGCCTCGAGAGACGGCGGCGCGGCTCGCCGGAGCCGGTGCCACCTCGCGGCTGGCGGTGACCCTGTGGTGATCATTTTCGGGTGCCCGGACGGGCCGGTCCGCACGGTTTCGAAGTCAAGTCCCTCGTTCGAGTTAGCGAATTGGACAGGCCCGCCAGGCGCTGTCGTAGGTTGCGGAGCTGTTTGCTCCACATCCTGCACAAGTGAAGAGAGGCCTTCTGGTGAGCGAGAAGAAGAAGCCGAGTCTGTGGGAGGGCTTCAAGGCCTTCTTGATGCGCGGCAATGTGATCGACCTTGCGGTCGCCGTCGTCATCGGAGCCGCGTTCACCAACATCGTGAACTCCGTCGTGAAGGGCGTCATCAACCCGCTGGTCGGCGCGTTCGGCACGAAGGACCTGAACGGCTACAAGTCGTGCCTGAAGGGCACCTGCCCGGGCGACGGCGGCATCGAGATCCTGTGGGGCTCGGTGCTCAGCGCCACTCTCACGTTCCTGATCACGGCCGCGGTCGTGTACTTCCTGATGGTGCTGCCGATGGCCAAGTATCTCGCCAAGAAGGCGGCCCGGGATGCCGCGAAGGAAGGCGCCGCGGAGGTCGTGGAGCTGTCCGAGCTGGAGGTCCTGAAGGAGATCCGCGACGCCCTGGTGGCGCAGCGCGGCTCTGGGCACAGCGAGCAGTAGCCGCGGCTCAGAGGTGGTGGGGTGGCTTCTCGTCGAGGAAGCGTGCCAGGTCGGCGGCGCTGTCGCCGTCGGCGGTGGGCCGCTCGCCCCACCCTCGGTCCGTGTCGTCCGAGGACTGCGTGCTCAGCGGATCGTCGAAGACCAGCGCGCTCTTCGGATCGCGCGGTTCGGGGTCGGGGGCGGTGCTCATGCTCCCAGCGTACGTCCGTCCGGGGGCGGGGCGCCGGGAGCGGGGTGCAGGTGTGCGGGTACAGGGGTGGGGGGTGCGGGGGTGCGGGTACAGGGGTGCGGGGGTGCGGGGGTGCGGGGGTGCGGGGGTGCGGGGGTGCGGGGGTGCGGGGGTGCGGGGGTGCGGGCCGCTCGGGTCGTGGGGTCAGCTGGGGGATTCGGCGCCCTTGCGGGCGTAGAACCACCGGCAGACGCCGATGCACGTGACGTAGAAGCCCACGAAGCACCACAGGGAGCTGGTCACGGCGGTTTTCGCGAACATCGCCGGGCGGGCATCGTGGCCGCGCTCACCGTCGTCGTGGGCGTGACGTTCACGCCCTCAGGGCGTGCGCGGAGGCCGCCCCGGGCGCCAACTCACGTGATACGCATGCCGTATGACGACGCCCACGCGCAATGCCCTGACCGATGTCGCCGGCCTGCGGGTCGGTCATGCCACCCGCGCCGGCGAGGGCGGCTGGCTGACCGGGACGACGGTGGTGCTCGCGCCCGAGGGCGGGATGACCGCCGCTGTGGACGTGCGCGGCGGCGGCCCGGGCACGAAGGAGACGGACGCGCTCGACCCGCGCAATGTGGTCCGGCGCATCGACGCCGTGACCCTGACGGGCGGCAGCGCCTACGGCCTGGACGCCGCGTCGGGTGTCATGGCGTGGCTGGAGGAGCAGGGTCGGGGCGTACGGGTGGGGGCCGGGCCGCGCGAGGTGGTGCCGGTCGTCCCCGCCGCGTGCGTCTTCGATCTGGGGCGCGGCGGGGAGTTCCGGGCCAGGCCCGACGCGGCGACGGGCCGCGCGGCGGTGGAGGCGGCGGCCGCTTCCGCGCCGGGCTCGCCTGTCGCGGAGGGCTCGGTGGGCGCGGGCACGGGCGCGGTGATCGGCGGGTTGAAGGGCGGCGTGGGCACGGCGAGCACGGTGCTCGACTCGGGGGTGACGGTCGCGGCGCTGGTCGTAGCCAACGCGGTGGGCTCCGCGATCGATCCGGCGACGGGCGCGCTCTACGGGCGGTTCTTCGCCCCGGACTCCGCCGACGAGCGGAACGGCGGACCCCACCGGCACCCGCGCTCGCACCCGTATCCGTACCCCTCGCCTGAGGCGCACGCGGCGGCGCAGGAGCGGATCGCGCGGGCCAAGGAGGAGGCCGCCGGACAGGCGCCGCCGATGAACACCACGCTCGCCGTCGTCGCCACGGACGCGGTGCTCACCCGCTCCCAGGCGCACAAGCTCGCGGGCACCTCGCACGACGGCATCGCGCGCGCCGTCCGTCCGGTGCACCTCCTCAACGACGGGGACACCGTGTTCGCCGTCGCGACCGGCACGCGCCCGCTCGACGAGGCCAACCCCCTCGCGCTGAACGACATCCTCGCGGCGGGCGCGGACATGGTGACGCGGGCGATCGTGCGGGCGGTGCTCGCGGCGGAGTCGGTGCGGGGGCCGGGCGGGACATTCCTCTCGTACGGGGATCTGTACGGGAGTTGAGGCACGGGGCGCCCACCACTCGGGGGGCGCGCCACGCGCCCGGCCCGCCCGGTTCCTGGCGTGGCCCGTGTCTCCGTTCACATGTTCCCGAAGGAACCTTTCCGGTCAGTTCGCCCTCTCTACACACACTGGAGTAACTGACCAATCATGGAGCATCTCGTGACACACCCGGACACGGCCGCGCACCAGCAGCAACCCCGGCGGCCCGAGCAGGGCCGCAGGCGTACCGCGCGGCGGGTCCTGGTGGCGACGGCCGCGGTCACCGTCGGCGCGCTCGCCCTCACCGCCTGCGGCGGCAGCGCCAACGCGGAGAACGCCGACGGCAAGAACGGCGACACCAAGGGCAAGGGCTCGTCCGCCGCACAGATCACGATCTCGGCCAAGGACGGTTCGACGGGAGCGTCCATCAACGCGACGGGCGTGAAGGTCAAGTCCGGCAAGCTCACCGACGTGAAGATGACGGAGCCCGACAGCGGGAAGACCGTGCCGGGCTCCCTCACCGCCAACGGCTCGGCGTGGAAGCCCAAGGAGCAGCTCGAGCGCGGGACGAAGTACCGCATCTCGGCCACTGCCAAGGATTCCGACGGCCGTACCGCCGCCGCCAACTCGATCTTCACGACGGTCACCACGTCGGGCAGCTTCATCGGCACGTACACGCCGGACGGCGGCACCACCGTCGGCGTCGGCATGCCGGTCTCGTTCACGTTCGACAAGGCGATCACGAACAAGAAGGCCGTGCAGTCGCACATCACGGTCTCCTCCAGCAGCGGCCAGCAGATCGTGGGCCACTGGTTCGGCGCGCAGCGGCTCGACTTCCGTCCCGAGGAGTACTGGAAGGCCGGCTCCAAGGTCACGATGAAGATCGACCTGGACGGCGTGCAGGGCGCGAACGGCGTGACGGGCGTCCAGAACAAGACGGTCGGCTTCACCGTGGGCCGCGCCCAGGTCTCCACGGTCGACGTCAACACCCAGACGATGACGGTCGTGCGGGACGGCAAGACGATCAAGACGATCCCGATCTCGGCCGGCAGCGCGCAGCACACCACGTACAACGGGCAGATGGTGATCTCCGAGAAGTTCGTGCAGACCCGGATGAACGGGTCGACGGTCGGCTTCGGCGGCGAGTACGACATCCCCGACGTCCCCCACGCGATGCGTCTGTCCTCGTCCGGCACGTTCATCCACGGCAACTACTGGTACCCGAAGGGCAATCCGCCCTTCGGCCGCTCCGGCACCAGTCACGGCTGCATCGGCCTCGCGGACGTCCAGGGCGCGGGCGGCGCGACGATCGCCAAGTGGTTCTACGACAACTCGCTCGTCGGCGACGTGGTGACCGTCAAGCACTCCCCCGACACCACCATCGCGCCTGACAACGGCCTCAACGGCTGGAACATGTCGTGGAGCCAGTGGACGGCGGGCAGCGCCGCCTGACGCGCCCATAAGGAAGGGCCGCGCGGGAACTTCCCCGCGCGGCCCATTCGTTTCTGATTTCGAGGACATGATGTCCGACCTAGGGGCTACGGTATGCACCCACAAGGTGACATGTAGCAACGCCGGGAGATGCCTTGAGCGTTCCGTACGACACCGCAGCGTACGAGCCACCCGAGTCGCACGAGTCGCATCAGCCGGACGGCACGCACCAGCCGGATGAGCACCTCGGGCGCCTGCTGGGCCGGGCCCTGAACTCCTTCGAGCTGCCCGACGAGGCCCTCGCCCGCCTCGACTGCGCGCTCGCGTACGACAGTTCGCTGTACTCCGCACACCACAGCGCGGGCCTGCACCGCGAGACGTACCGGCACACGTGGCTGCTCGCGGACGGCAGCGCGCTCACCCTGTGGGAGCTCGTCCACAACACGATGCCCGAGCGGGGGACCCAGCACGAGGTGTACACGTCGGAGGAGGACCTCCACCTGGCGACGGACCGCCTCCCGCTGCCCCGCGAGGCCGCCCCCGACTTCGAGCTCCCGCTCCCGCTCCAGCTCCCGTCGATCCCCGAGCCGCGCCGCAGTTACGCGGCCGACAACTCGGCGGACCACGCCCGCCGCCTGCTGCGCCGCGCGGAGAACGAGGACCGCCCGGGACCCGACACGGCCCGGCTCCTGCACACCGCGTACGCGCACCAGATCACGCAGGCGTTCGGTCGCCCGCGCCTCGGCTTCACGCTGTACGAGCACGCGTTCCTGCTGCACGACGGCAGCGAGATCAGTCTCTGGGAGATCGAGCACACGGCGACGCCGGACGGCCGTCACATGTGCGAGGTGTACGCCACGCAGGACGAGGCCCGCGCGGCGATGCAGTGCCGCGCCACCGACCGCTCCCGCCCCAGCTGCGGCTAGTTGTACAAGCGTCGGCCGCCAACCGCGGCCGGCGACTAACGGCGGCCGAACTGTCGTACCAGGCCCGCGAACGCGTCGTGCTCGTCCGGCGTCAGCGGCACGGACTCCTGGGCGGGCGGACCGCCCTGGACCGGCAGCGAGGCGAGGGGCTGCTCGGCGCCCCAGCCCACATGGCGCACCAGCCGGACGAGACCGACCACCCACACCACGGTGGCGGCCCCGAGGAACGCCACGCCTATCTGCTGGAAGTACGACAGGTGCTCAGGCATGGGCCCAGTCAACACCACGGTCCGGGACTTTGATCCCGGATCGTGACGTATCTCGCATGAGCGGACAGTTCCGAACTGTCAGGCGGCGACCGGTATCTTCGGCTCCTCTTCCTTCTCGGCGATCGCGATGAGGTAGAGGAACGGGTCGCCGATCAGCGGGACAACAACGCCAACGCTCATTCAAATAATGCTCCCGAAGGGGTGTCGGGGCAGCGCGTAAATGTGGGGTCAACAAAATATGGGTCGCCTGCGCGTGTTCGGCGTGTTATTCGCTTCATCCCCGGCGCCCCGAATCAAGTCGAAGTCCTTGACTGCCTTTCACGTGCGACGGACCCGAAGCGCCTCGCGCGTCTCTTGCCGGCGTGGGACGATAGAACAACTCAGTTCACTCGCAGCTTTCGGGGTGATGAGGATGAAGAAGGCAGCATTGCGTTGTGCCAGCATTGTCGCTGCAGCCTCCTGCTGTTTAGCGCTCGGTGAATGGAGCGCATCAGCGAGTGAATCAGGTGCCCTGTCACAGAAATCGCAGGTTGCACCAACGAAGTCGACGCTTCGGTGCTATGCGACGCGCAGCAGTCCGAACGCGATCACATGCTATCGATTTTCAGCGAAGGCCGAGTTCAGGCACGGCGACATCGTCTATGTCCCCATTCTCATTCAGGTGCCTGCGCCGGCACAGCCGCCGTCCGTAATTATCGTCAACAGTCTGAACGACGTTCGGCCCGAGTAACACGTGCCGCCCCGGTGCGTACCTATCCGTGCAGGCAGAAGGGCCCGACCTCCTCGCGGAGAACCGGGCCCTTCGGGGGTGGGTGCCTACCGTGCCTGCGGCACCTGCGGCCCCTACTGACCCATCACGTACTTGACCGTCGGGCCCGTGGTCCAGCCGCCGTCCACGGCGAGCTCGGCGCCGGTGACGTACGAGGAGTCGTCCGAGAGCAGGAACACGGCCGCCTTGGCGATCTCGTCCGCCTCGCCGACGCGGCCCATCGGGGTGTTCGGGTAGCCGCCGTCGCCCTGCTGGATGCCGAGCTGGGCCGTCATCGGGGTGTAGATCATGCCGGGGTGCACGGAGTTCACGCGGATCTTCGCCGTGCCCTGCTCGACCGCGGCGAGCTTGGTCAGGCCGCGCACGCCCCACTTGGAGGCGCCGTAGGAGCTGGTGAGGGCGAGACCCATGAGGCCGGCGGCGGAGGAGATGTTGACGATGGAGCCGCCGCCGTTGTCCTTCATCGCGTTGATGGCCGTCTTCATGCCGATGAAGACGCCGGTGAGGTTGATGTCGAGGACCTTGCGGAAGTGCTCGACGGTCTCCGTCTCCAGGGGCTGGCCCGTGGAGATGCCCGCGTTGTTGACCAGGCCGTCGATCCCGCCGAACTCGGCGGTGGCGAACGCGGCGACGGCCGTCCAGTCCTCCTCCGACGTCACGTCGTGCCGCATGAAGCGGGCGCGCTCGCCGAGCCCGGCGGCGAGGGCCTTGCCCTCGTCCTCCAGGACGTCGGTGACGACGACGTTGGCACCGGCCTCGACGGCGCGGCGCGCTGTCTCGGCGCCGATACCGCGGGCTCCGCCGGTGATGAGGACGGTCTTGCCGGTGAGGTCGTTCATGGGGGTGCTCCAGAAGAAGTCGAGGGTGGAACAGGGGAGTTCAGGGGGTGCGGGCGTGGGCGGGGGCTAGGCCGGGGCCCACGGGAAGTCGCCGAGCGACGCGAGGCACCGCGCGGCGAGCGACGCGGGCCCGAGCTCGCCGCCGGCCGGGGCGTCGCTCGCGGCCCAGGTCTCCACGCCTACGCGAATGGCCGTGCAGGCGACCCCGGCGGCCATGCGCAGGGCGAGCGACGGGGCTGCCCCCGTGTCA
The DNA here is from genome assembly GCF_045040855.1 of Streptomyces sp. NBC_00009. NCBI lineage: Bacteria > Bacillati > Actinomycetota > Actinomycetes > Kitasatosporales > Streptomycetaceae > Streptomyces > Streptomyces sp. NBC_00009. Next base: position 4,530,351 of record NZ_CP108312.1, on the reverse strand, counting down.
CCCCCGCCCCCCACCCGCTCCTCAAGGACCGCCAGCAGCGTCGCCTCCGACGCGTGGCAGGCGGTGCCCCACACCGCTTGCAGCGCCGGGCTCTCCGCCGCCATGCGCAGCAGGGACCTGACCCACTCCAGGGATTCCACGTTCGCCGCGTCGTCCGCGGTGAGCGACCGGGCGACCGCGTGCCGCAGCGCCTCGGGCACGGAGAGCGCGGCCGGGGCGTCGCGCACGGCCTCCGCCCACTGCTGGGCTCCCGCGGCGAAGAGCGGGGCGACCGCTTCTTCCTTGGTCGCGAAGTAGCGGTAGAAGGTGCGCGGGGCGACCCCCGCCGTGCGGGCGATGTCCTCGGCGCGGGTGGCGCGCAGGCCGTCCTCCACGAACAGCGCCGCCGCCGTGCGGGCGATGTCGAGTCGGGTGGCGGCCTTGCGTCGTTCCGTCAGCGTCTCAGTCGTAGAGCTACCGGGCATGAAGTCATGATATGCCTGTGTGGCAGAATCTGCCACCGATCTGGCGTGCAACCAAGGGGTGGGCGAGACAGTGCGGCGGCGACGTTTCCTTCTTCAGACGGCCGGGCTCGCCGGCGCCGCGGCCTACGGGCTCAGCGGCTGCGGTTCCGGCTCGTCGAAGTCCTCCCTCAACCTGATGGTGGCGAGCTACGACCAGAGCGTCGGTTCCTCGATCGGCGACCAGTGGGACCAGGTCGTCAAGGCGTACAAGAAGGTGAAGCCGGACGTCACGGTCCATGTCGAGCGGATCCCGTTCGCCAAGCTGGACCGGACCCTCGCCCAGCGGGTGAAGGACGGCAAGGCGCCCGACATCGCGCAGTCCAACGTCTTCGCGACGTTCGCCGACCAGCGCAGGCTCTACCCGGTGTCGGAGCTCTTCGACATCCCCACGCAGGCCGACTTCACGCAGTCGTTCGCCCAGGCGGGCACGGCGCACTACGTCCAGTACGGCATCCCGTTCATGGCGAGCACCCCGCGCCTCTTCTACAACACGACGCTCTTCGAACGGGCGGGCGTCTCCGCGCCCGGCTCGTGGGACGAACTGCACTCCGCGGCAAAGGCGTTGAAGGTGATCGGCGTGAAGACGCCGTACGGGCTCCAGCTCGGCCCCGAGGCCGCCGAGGACGAGGCGCTCGCCTGGCTGCTCGCCGGCGGCGGCACCTACGCGGGCGTCACCGGCTACGACTTCGCGACGAACAGCAACATCGCGACGCTGACCTGGCTGCGCGACCGCCTCGTCGGCGAGGGCCTGGCCGGCGCCGCGCCCCAGCTCCTCGACCGGACGGCCGCGTACGAGCAGTTCCTGCGCGGGCAGATCGGCATGATGATCGCCCATCCGGTCCTGATGAGCGCGGCCGACCAGGCGAAGGTCCCGTACGCGCACGCCGCGTTCCCGCAGCGGGACGGGGGCGCGGCGGCGCCGCTCGGGCTGAGTGACTGGCTGCTCGCGTTCAAGCGGAACGGCCGCAAGGCCGAGTGCGGCGAGTTCCTGACGTACCTCTACAGCCGTAAGTCGGCCCGGACCTACGGGGGCGGCCAGGCGGCGCTGCCCGTGACGGCGTCCGCGTCGGACTCCCTGCGCTCCGACCCGGCGCAGCGCCCACTGTGGAAGTTCATCGACCAGATGCCGCGGGCGGAGTTCCAGCCGGTGAACCAGGCGTCCTGGCCCGACGTGCGGGCCGCGATCCGCGAGGACATCGGCTCGGCGGTCGTCCGGGGCGGCAACCCGCGCGCGGTGCTCCAGGCCCTGGACACGAAGGCGAGCCGCGCGGAGATCCGCACGGCGAGCTGAACGACGAGCTGAACGACGAGTGGGCGGGCCCCCGCGCCATTGCGCGAGGGCCCGCCCACTCGAAGTCCCGCGGGAACCAGGGCCTTTCGTTTGGATCAGGCCGGATCAGGGAGCGGGGTCTGGTGCGTGCAGCTGCAAGGCGGAGGATTGAGGCGACGCGGAGCGTCGGTGATTGACGACAACGCCGCAGATGTGCGTGCCAGACCCCGCGAGCCCGGCATGATCCAAACGAGAGGCCCTAGACCAGTTCCGGCGCCTTCTCGACCGGTCCGGTCTCCGGGTCCGCGTCCTGCGCGCCCCCTTCGACGTGCTGCGCGGGCCGCCCCGGCAGCGCGAACATCAGCAGGAAGATCACGGCGAGCACGCCGACGACGTACCACAGCGAGTTGCTGAACGCGTCGGTGAACGCCTGCCCGACCTCGGTCGGCGCGAGGTGGTCGCCGATCGTCCCGAAGAACACCACGGAGACGAGGCCGAGCCCGAGCGCCGTACCCATCTGCTGCGTGGTGTTGATCAGCCCGGACGCCGAACCGGCGTGCTCGCGCGGCACGTCGGAGAGCACCGCGTCGGTCAGCGGGGCCACGATGAGGCCCATGCCGGCACCCATCACGACGAGCGGCAGCGCCATCTGCCAGGACGTGATCCCGGCGCCGTAACGCCCGGCCTCCCAGATGTAGATCAGCAGTCCGGCGATCATCGCCAGCGCGCCGGTCTGGAGCACCTTGCGCCCGAACCTCGGCACGAGCTTCTGCACGGAGATCCCGGCCGCCACCGACACGGCGATGGAGAACGGCACCCCGGTCAGGCCCGCGTGCAGCGCCGTCCACCCGAGGCCGACCTGCATGTACATCGTCCACACCAGGAAGAACACGCCGAGCGCGACACCGAAGACGACCTGCACGGCGATACCGGCCGCGAAGCTCTTCACCTTGAACAGCGACAGCTCGACCAGCGGCGAACCGTCGCGCCGCGTCTTGTACTTCTCGTACGTGACGAGCGCGCCGAAGACGAGGACGCTGGAGCCCATCACGACGTGACCCCACACGGGCCAGCCCAGCTCACGGCCGCGCGTCAGCGGATAGATCAGCATGAGCAGGCCGAGCGTGACCAGCACGACGCCGACGAGGTCGAGCTTGAGGGCGCGGGGCGCCTTGGACTCGCTGATGAACCTGCGGCCGAGGAGCAGTCCGGCGATGCCGACCGGCAGGTTGATCAAGAAGATCGGGCGCCATTCGAGACCGAACAGGTTCCACTCGGTGAGCAGCGCGCCGAGCAGCGGGCCCGAGACCGCGCCCAGGCCGACGATCATGCCGAAGAGGCCGAAGACCTTGCCGCGCTCCTCCGCAGGGAACGTGGCGTGCACGATCGACAGGACCTGCGGCACCATCATCGCGGCCATGCCGCCCTGGAGGATGCGCGAGGCGACCAGCATCTCGGGGTTCGCGGCGAAGCCGCAGAGCGCCGAGGCGAGCGTGAAGCCGGCGATCCCTATCAGGAAGAGCCGCTTGCGGCCGTAGATGTCGCCGAGCCGCCCGCCGGTGATCAGGCCCGCGGCGAACGCCAGCGCGTATCCGGCGGTGATCCACTGGATCTGGCTCACGGTGGCGCCCGCGTCGCGCTGGATGGACGGGATCGCGATGTTGACGATCGTGACGTCGACCAGGTCCATGAAGGCGGCGGTCATCACGATGGCCAGGGCGAACCAGCGTCGCCTGTCGGGGGTGGTCACGGGTGAAGTCATACGGGGAGACTAGGAGGCATGTAGGTCAGGCTGTGTCCTACATGGCGCGCACCCTGGAATCTCCCGATAACGAATGCGCCGCGAAAGCCACAAGCGAGGGCGCCGCGAGCGGGACGGACACGATAACGGGACGCGAACGAGAGGGGACGCACCATGACCACCGACACCCCGGCCCGGCTGCTTCAACTGCTCTCCCTGCTCCAGACCCCGCGCGAGTGGCCCGGCGGTGAGCTCGCCGCGCGCCTGAGCGTCTCGCGGCGCACGGTGCGCCGGGACGTGGACCGGCTGCGTGATCTCGGCTATCCCGTGCAGGCGTCGATGGGGGCGGAGGGCGGCTACCGGCTGGTCGCGGGCAAGGCGCTGCCCCCGCTGGTCCTGGACGACGAGGAGGCGGTGGCGATCGCGGTCGGCCTGCGGGCCGGGGCGGGGCACGCCGTCGAGGGCGTGGAGGAGGCGTCCGTACGGGCCCTCGCCAAGCTGGAGCAGGTGCTGCCCTCGCGTCTGCGGCACCGGGTCTCCACGCTCCAGGCCGCCACGATGCCGCTGACCGGCGGGGACGGCGCGTCCATCGCGACGGAGACGCTCACGGTCCTCGCGTCGGCGACGGCGGGGCAGGAGCGGCTGCGGTTCCGCTACCGCTCGGGCGACGGCACGGAGTCACGCCGTCTGACGGAGCCGTACCGGATGGTGTCGACGGGGCGGCGCTGGTATCTGGTGGCGTACGACATCGACCGGGACGACTGGCGCACCTTCCGCGTGGACCGGGTCGAGGAGCCGTTCGCCACGGGTGCGCGGTTCGCTCCGCGGGAGCTGCCGACGGGGGACGCGGCGGAGTATCTGCGGCGGTCCATGTCGGGGCGCGGCCGGCCCTCGTACGACATCGACGTGACGTTCGAAGCGCCGGCGGACTTCGTGGTGGCGCGGCTGCCCTCGGCGCTGGGCGCGCCCGAGGCGCAGCCCGACGGGACCTGCCGGCTGCGCGCGACGGCGACCGACTCGGTGGAGTGGCTGGCGCTGCGGCTCGCACTGGTGGACTGCGAGTTCACGGTGCACGGGCCGGGTGAACTGGTTGACTACGTACGGGAATTGGGTGCGCGCCTCAACAGAGCCACGCACCCCGGCTCAACCAGCCCGTCCGGCGCTTGAGGACAAGGGACGCGGGGGCCTGGGGGCAGCGCCCCCAGAACGTCAGCGCCCCCGAAGGGTCACGCGGCGGCATCGAACCCGGTGTCCCGAGCCAGCTTCTTCAGCTCGAGAAGAGCGTGCTTCTCGATCTGCCGGATCCGCTCGCGGGTCAGCCCGTGCTCCTTGCCGACCTCGGTGAGCGTGCGCTCACGGCCGTCGTCGATCCCGTACCGCATCTTGATGATGGACGCCGTGCGCTGGTCGAGGCGACCGATGAGGTCGTCCAGCTCCTCGCTGCGCAGCAGCGTGAGGACGGACTGCTCGGGCGACACGGCGGACGTGTCCTCCAGGAGGTCGCCGAACTGGGTCTCGCCCTCGTCGTCCACCGGCATGTTCAGCGAGACCGGGTCGCGGGCCCAGTCCAGGACGTCGACGACGCGCGCGGGCTTGGATTCGAGCTCGGCGGCGATCTCCTCGGGCTCGGGTTCCCGCCCGTTCTTCCGGTTGAACTCGCGCTGCACGCGCCGGATGCGGCCCAGCTCCTCCACCAGGTGGACGGGGAGCCGGATCGTGCGCGACTGGTCGGCTATCGAGCGCGTGATGGCCTGCCGGATCCACCACGTCGCGTACGTGGAGAACTTGAAGCCCTTGCGGTAGTCGAACTTCTCGACCGCGCGCACCAGGCCCGCGTTCCCCTCCTGGATGAGGTCGAGCAGCGGGAGACCGCTCCTCGGGTAGCGGCGCGCGACGGCCACGACCAGGCGCAGATTGGACTTGATGAAGACGTCCTTGGCCCGCTCACCCGCGGCGACGAGCGCTTCGAGCTCCTCGCGGGACGCCTTGCCCGCGGCTTCGCTCTCCGCCTCGCCGTCGAGGATCTGCTGGGCGTACACGCCCGCCTCGATGGTCTGGGAAAGTTCGACTTCCTTGGCGGCGTCCAGCAGCGGTGTACGCGCGATCTCGTCGAGGTACATGCCGACCAGGTCGCGGTCGGCGATCTCGCCGCCTACGGCGCGAACACTGCGTCCACCGTCGGTCTCGCCGGAGGCGGCGGACTTACGACGGGCGACGGCACGGGTTGCCATGCGTGCTCCCTTGCGATGGTGGGCGGGGGCCTGCGGTGGACAGGTCCTGTGGTCCTGTGGTGCCCGGCACACCCTTCCGGGTGCCCTGCATCCGATGGAAACAACGACTGGAATCCGGACAGAATTCCCAAGCCGACCATCGATTTTCGTGATCATGCAGTACCCTGTGCCGCCACCGGCCGGATACAGAGAGGTCCACAGCGTGACGGAGTCCACAGAAGTGCTGGTCAGGCCCGGCAGCGAAGCGGATCTCGACGCTCTCACCGACCTCTACAACCACTATGTGCGTGAGACGCCGATCACCTTTGACACGGCCGTCTTCACCCCGCAGGAGCGCCGTCCTTGGCTGCTCTCCCACCTTGAAGACGGCCGGCACCGGCTGCTGGTTGCCCAGGAGCGCGATTCCGGCCGCATCCTCGGCTACGCGACCTCGGGCCCCTTCCGCGCGAAGGCGGCGTACGACACCTCGGTGGAGGTCAGCGTCTACTGCGCGCCCGACGCGGGCGGCCGCGGCATCGGCACCCTGCTCTACAGCGCGCTCTTCGAGGCGCTCGCGGGCGAGGACGTCCACCGCGCGTACGCGGGCATCACCCAGCCGAACGAGGCCTCGGCCCGCCTGCACACCCGCTTCGGCTTCACCTACGTCGGCACGTACCGCGAGGTCGGCCGCAAGTTCGACCGCTACTGGGACGTGGCCTGGTACGAGAAGCCGCTGAACGGGGGCTGAGGCAGCGCGGGTGAGTGCGACTGTCGACCTATGCGGCGTGGGCGCCCCTTCGGAGGCGCCCCTGAAGGGGCGCAGGGAACTGCGCGACCAGCCCCCACAGCCCCGCACCCGACCACTCGCTAACCGAACTGCACCGACCGCTTCGCCAGCCCCATCCAGAACCCGTCGATCACGCTCCGCTGCGCGTCCAGCTCGCCGGCCTGGTCCGCCGCCCCCATCGTCACGAACAGCGGTGCGAAGTGTTCGGTCCGAGGGTGCGCCAGCGCACCCGCCGGGGACTTGTGGGTGAAGTCGAGCAGGCCGTCCACGTCGCCGCTCTCCAGGGCGCGGTGCCCCCAGTCGTCGAACTCCGCCGACCAGGCCGGGATCCCGCCCTGGCGCAGTGCGGCCAGGTTGTGCGTGAAGAAGCCCGAGCCGACGATCAGGACCCCCTCGTCACGCAGCGGCGCGAGCTTGCGCCCGATGTCCATCAGCTTCTGCGGGTCGAGCGTCGGCATGGAGATCTGCAGGACCGGGATGTCGGCTCCGGGGTACATCTCGACGAGCGGGACGTACGCGCCGTGGTCGAGGCCGCGGTCCGGGATGTCCTGGACCGGGGTGCCGGGCCCACGCAGCAGCTTCCGTACGGAATCGGCCAGTTCGGGTGCGCCGGGGGCCTCGTACCGCACCTGGTAGTAGTGCTCGGGGAAGCCCCAGAAGTCGTACACGAGCGGCACGGTCTCGGTGGCGCCGAGGGCGAGCGGGGCCTCCTCCCAGTGCGCGGAGACCATCAGGATCGCCCTGGGGCGCGGCAGTTCGGCCGACCACGCGGCGAGCTGGCCGGTCCACAGGTCGTCGTCGGCGAGCGGCGGCGCGCCGTGGCTGAGATAGAGGGCGGGCATACGCATGGCGACACTCCTGGATGACGTGACCCTGGATTACTTGAAGTCTCAAGCTGTACTGGCAGAGTAGTGCCCAATTGTTTAATCTTCAAGAAGGAGGTACGTACAGTGGAGCCCATGACGACGGCACCCACCCAAGCCCCTCGCTGGCTCACGGACGAGGAACAGCGCACCTGGCAGGCGTACCTCCATGCGACCACGCTGCTGGAGGACCACCTCGACCGCCAACTCCAGCGGGACGCGGGCATGCCGCACATCTACTACGGACTGCTCGTCCAGCTCTCCGAGGCGCCGCGCCGGCGTCTGCGCATGACCGAGCTGGCCATGAACGCGAAGATCACCCGCTCCCGCCTCTCGCACGCGATCGCGCGCCTGGAGAAGAACGGCTGGGTGCGCCGCGAGGACTGTCCCTCCGACAAGCGCGGCCAGCTGGCGTGCCTCACGGACGAGGGGTACGAGGTCCTGACGCGGACGGCGCCGGGTCATGTCACCGCCGTCCGGCAGGCGCTCTTCGACCGGCTCTCCCCGGAACAGCAGAAGTCCCTCGGCGAGATCATGAGGATCGTCGCCGAGGGACTTCAGCCGAAGGAGGCGGGGGCGGATCTCCCCTGGCTCCGGTAGTGCCCTGAGTCTTCTACGGGGTCAGTGCGCGATCACCGGGATCTGCACCTCGTCCTGAGCGTCCTCCGTGGAGCCGGAGGCCTTCGGGGCGGCGCTGCCCGGGACACCCGTGTTGATGAGGGTGAGGGCGATCGCGGAGGCCACGGCGAGGATGCCGACGGCCCACCAGATGGCGTGGGTGTAGCCGTTCACCATGGCCTGCGCCTGAAGGAGCTTGGGGTTGGTGGCGCCGGCCGCGTGCGCGGCGACGTAGGCGGTGGTCGCCGACGCGGCGATCGTGTTCAGCAGGGCCGTGCCGATCGCGCCGCCGACCTGCTGCGAGGTGTTGACCATCGCGGAGGCGACACCGGCGTCACGCGGCTCGACACCGTGCGTGGCCAGGGACATGGCGGGCATGAACGCCGTACCCATGCCGAGGCCGAGCAGCAGCTGCGCCGGCAGGATCAGGAACGGGTACGAGGAGTCGATCTCCAGCTGCGTCAGGATCAGCATGCCGAGCGCGGCGATCAGGAAGCCGGGGCCCATGAGCAGCCGCGGGCGGACCCGGGTCATCAGCCGGGCACCGATCTGCGTGGAGCCCGTGATCATGCCGACGATCATCGGCAGGAACGCGAAGCCGGTGGTCACCGGCGAGTAGCCGCGTACGACCTGGAGGTAGTACGTCAGGAAGAGGAACAGGCCGAACATCGAGATGACGGCGAGACCGAGCGACATGTAGACGCCGCCGCGGTTGCGGTCGAGCAGGACGCGCAGCGGCAGGAGCGGCGAGCGGACCTTGGACTCGGTGAGGACGAACGCGAGCAGCAGCACGGCGGAGCCCACGAACATGCCGACCGTCACGGCGTCGGACCAGCCGTTGGACTCGGCGCGCGTGAAGCCGTAGACCAGGGAGACCAGGCCGAGGGTCGACAGGATGACGCCCGGGATGTCGAGCGACGAGCGGTTACGGGAACCGGCCGGCTCACGGATGACGAAGTAGGCACCCGCGGCCGCGATGATCGCGAACGGGATGTTCACGAAGAACGTCCAGCGCCAGTCCAGGTACTCGGTGAGGAAGCCGCCGAGGATCAGGCCGACGGCGCCGCCGCCACCGGCGATCGCACCGTAGATGCCGAACGCCTTGGCGCGCTCCTTGGCGTCGGTGAACATCACCGCGAGCAGGGAGAGCGCGGCGGGCGCGAGCAGCGCGCCGAACATGCCCTGGAGGGCGCGGGCCCCGAGCATCATCGCCTCGCCCTGGGCCGCGCCGCCGAGCGCGGACGCGAAGGCGAAGCCGAGCAGGCCGGTGACGAAGGTCCGCTTACGGCCCCACAGGTCGGCGATGCGGCCGCCGAACAGGAGCAGTCCGCCGAAGGCGAGCGCGTAGGCCGTGATGACCCACTGCTTGTTTCCGTCGGAGATGCCGAGGTCCTGCTGGGCCCACGGCAGCGCGATGTTCACGATGGTCGCGTCGAGCACGACCATCAGCTGGGCGAGCGCGATGAAGACGAGCGCCTTCCAGCGCATGGGGTCTGCCTTGGGCAGATCTATTTTTGGCAAGGGCGTAGCCACGACGGCACTCCAAGTCTCGAATAAGCGTGAAATATCGGCTGTTGCGGAAGCTGCTCGGGTGTTACGGAAGCTGCTGAGGATGCTTGTGGGCTCCGCCGACGAGCCGGCGACGGCGGGGCGCAGGGTGGATCAGGCCTGCCGGAGGTCCTCCAGAGTCGCGGGCGTACCCGGGAGTTCCGAGCGGGCCGGTGCCATCAGGCCGTCGAGGAACAGCTGCAGATGACGGTGGACGAACTGGTCGATGTCCAGGCAGGCGATGCCGGGCAGCGGCCTGGTGAGCTGGGAGAGGGCGACCATCAGATCCCCGACGGCGATGTCGGTGCGCAGCTGACCGGCCGCGCGGGCCCGCTCCATGAGGCCCTCCGTGCCGGCCTCGAGCCGGTCGCGGGCGGCCAGCAGATCGGGATGGTCCTTGTCGAAGCCGGCCGAGAGCATCGGGCACAGGGCGCCGATCCGCTCGTCGGCGGCCGCGTGCACAAACGTGCGCAGGGCACCGAAGGAGGCGTCCGGGTCGGCGTCCGCGACGGCGAGCGCCCGTTCGGCGTGTTCGGTGACGCTGTCCATGACGGAGAGGATGACGTGCCGGAGCAGTTCGGCGCGGTCCGCGAAGTGCCGGTAGACCGTGGCGTTGCCGACGCCCGCGCGGCGGGCGATCTCGTCCATCGGCACCTCGGCCCCGAACTCGACGACCATCTCGCGAGCGGCGGCGACGATCCGCTCCCGGTTGCGCAGGGCGTCGGCACGCGGCTTGGGCACGCGCTTCCCCGTCGCGGGTGCGGTGGTGGTGGCTGCGGCGCTCACGATTCTGGCTCCTTCCGGCGGACGTTGCGGTCATTCTCCGTTGCCTGCTCGTTCCGGGGAGTCAGTCCCCGTTTCGTGCGGACGTAGGGCTAAACGGGGAAGGCGTCCCCGGTTATTTCCCGCCATTCGTGTGACCTGAGTCACACGCCTGCGAAAAACCCACGATCGGCGCACCCAGCGAGCGGCCCGGCACACCCCGTCACAGGGTGATCGAAAGACGCAGCCCGCTCCCGGAGCTGCCGGGGACCGAGGGCGAGGCGATCTCATTGCGGCACCGCATACGCAGGGCCCGGCGCAGCGCGGGGCTCGCGGGGCTCACCGCCGTAGCCCTCGCCGTCACCACCTCTGCGAGTACGGGCCGCTTCATGGAACAGTCCCCGTCACCGTCCGGCTCGGGCTCCACGTCCCTGTCCCGGCCGGCCGCGCTGACCCCCTGCATGATCCGGGGCGCACTGGGCGTACAGATGTCGGAGGGCGTGCCCACACAGTCGGGTTACGCCCGCTCCACGGGCACCGTCCACGCCCTGAACCTCATGGTCGACTTCCCCGACGCCCGCGGCCAGGGCACCGCGCTCGACCGCCTCGGCGAGTTCTTCCCGCAGACCCGGGACTGGTTCCGCACCGCGTCGTACGGGAAGCTCGACTACCGTCCGGAGACGCCGATCAGGCACTGGCTGCGCATGCCGAAGACGTTCGCCGCGTATGGCATAGAACGGGGCGCACCCTTCGACCCCGGCTACCGCGACCTCATCCACGACATCGTGGCCAAGGCCGACCCGGACGTGAACTTCCGCGACTACGACCTCATCAACATCCTGGTCACCCCGAACGCCGGCCCCTCGGCCCTGGACACGGTGCTGTCCGTGACGTTCGCCGGCAACCACGATGCGCCGGACGCCGACGGCATCCCGATCGCCAACGCGTCGTTCGTATACAGCCGCCAGGACGACGGCTCGGGCTCGTACGCCGAGACCGGCTACCGCGTACTTCCCCACGAGAACGGCCACACCTTCGGCCTGCCCGACCTCTACACCCAGGACGGCGGCGGCGCCGTCGGCCACTGGGACATCATGAGCGAGGACTGGGGGGCCGACAACGACCTCCTCGGCTGGCACAAGTGGAAGCTCGGCTGGCTCGGGGACGACCAGATCAGCTGCGCGTCGGCGCACGGCACGAGCGAGCACGTCCTCTCCCCGCTCGGCCGCCCCGGCGGCCCGAAGCTCACCTTCGTACCGCTCACCGCCAAGACCGGGTACGCGATCGAGGTCCGCACGCGCGCGGGCAACGACGAGACGGTGTGCCGGCCCGGCGTCCTCATCTACCGGGTCGACGCCGGAGTCGACACCGGCCACGGCCCGATCACCGTCGAGGACGCCACCAAGGACAGCGGCGGCTGCACCCGCAGCCCGAACGTCCACGCGGAACTCTCCGACGCCGCCTTCATCCCCGGCGAGACCTTCAAGGACCCCAGGACAGGGGTGAAGATCAAGGTCGCGGGGGCGGACCTGAAGGGGGACTACCGGGTGCTGGTCACGCGGAAGTGACCTGGCCCAGGGCCTTTCGTCCGGATCAGGCCGGTCCAGGCAGCCGACCAGGCCCCGCGAGCCCGGCATGATCCGGACGAGAGGCCCTAGGCGGAGGCAGCCGGGGGACCCGGCGCCGGGCGGACGGCCTCCCCCACCGGCCCGCGCAGCTCCCGCTTCAGGAGCTTGCCCGTGGCGTTGCGCGGGAGCGGGTCGTCCCGCAGGAGCACGTGCGCCGGGACCTTGAACGCCGCGAGCGACTTGGCGACGTGCGCCCTGACCGCGTCGGCGTCCAGCTCCGACCCGGACCGCACCTGCACGACCGCGGCGACCTCCTCGCCGAGCACGGGGTGCGGCACACCGAGCACCGCCGCGTCGAGGACGTCCGGATGGTCGTGCAGGACGGCCTCCACCTCCACGCAGTACACGTTCTCGCCACCCCGGATCACCATGTCCTTGATCCGGTCGACCACGCTGACCCGCCCGTCCCGCAGCGTCGCCAGATCCCCGGTCCTGAACCAGCCGCCCGGCGCGAACGCCGCGGCCGTCGCCGCCTCGTCGCGCCAGTAGCCACGTATCACCGACTGCCCCCGCAGCCACAGCTCCCCGACCTCTCCCTCGGCGACGTCCTCGCCGCCGGGCCCGGCGACCCGCACCTCCACGGCGGGCGCGGGCCTGCCCACGCTCTCCGGGTGGGCCCGGTACTCCGCACCGAAGTTGGCGGTGACCCCGCCGAGCGTCTCGGTGAGCCCGTATCCGTTACGGGGCTCCACGCGCTCCCCGAACCGGGCGGTGAGCCGGGCCACCAGGTCGGGCGGCGCGGCGGCGCCCCCGGTGTTGAACATGGCGAGCGTCGGCATCTCGTCGCCCGCGGCCTCGGCTGCTTCGAGCAGTTGCAGCGCGGTCGCGGGCACGCCCCCGTAATTCGTGATCCCGTGCTCCCGGATCGCCTCGAGCGCCTTGCCCGCGTCCCATTTCCTCAGCAGGACGAGCGTGCCGCCCGCCGCCATCGCCGCGTAGAACCCGGTGAACGCGGCGACATGGAAGAAGGGGAAGGTGAGCAGGGCGACGGGCGTGGGCCCCTGCCCGGGAATCTGCCCACGCCGCAGAGCCGAAAGCGCCGCGAAATAACGGGGGTTGGCGATGGCGCCGACATGCGCACGGTGCGTGGCGACGGCGCCCTTGGGCCGCCCGGTGGTCCCGGAGGTGTAGATGATGGTGGCGTCGTCGTCGGGCCGTACGTCGACGCCGGGCGGCCCGAGCGCGGGATCGACGGCGGGCAGGTCCTCGTACCGCTCGACGCGGTCGCCGGGGAGCTCGCCGTCGTGATGGAAGACAAGAGTCCAAGGCCGCCGCCCCTCCCCTTCACTCCTCTCCCTCCCCTCCAGCCACGGCTGCACGCGCTCCAGCCGCTCGCCGTCGACGAGGAGCACGCCCGGCTCGCAGTCGTCGAGGGCGTACGTGAACTCGCCGGCGGTCCACCAGGCGTTCAGCGGAACGGCGACCAGGCCCGCCAACTGGGCGGCCCAGAAGGCGATCTGCCACTCGGGGTGGTTGCGCATGGCGACCACGGCACGGTCGCCGGGCCGCAGCCCGTACACGTCCACGAACCGGCGGGCGAGCGCGGACGCCTCGGCGAAGAACTCCCCGTAGGTGAGCCGCCCGCTCCCGGCGATCAGGAAGGGCGTGTCCCCGTAGGCCCAGGTCGTCTCGACGAACTCACGCAGGGTCCGCGGCCCGTCGGCGTACTCGAGCCCACCGCTCTCGCTGCGCACGACGGCGAAGGGTGCACCGGGTGAGGTGAGCAGGTCGACAGCGGGGTCGGCGGGTTGCGGCTCCATGGACAAGGCCCCTTCCAACTGGCCGGACACGATCTACAGGCGTTACGGACGCGACGCTACGTCGGCGGTGACGCGGGCCACAGGGGGGTCCCGAGATTTCCGCGAGACCTCCTGCATCGGCCACCTCGACGCGCCCCGGAACCGGCCGCGGCCCGGACCGCGAAACACAAGCGAGCCCCGACGATCGCATCCGCTACCCTGTCAGTGGTCGCACGCCTTCGTAGCTCAGGGGATAGAGCACCGCTCTCCTAAAGCGGGTGTCGCAGGTTCGAATCCTGCCGGGGGCACCGACGCAAAGGCCCCGGACCGATCATGGTCCGGGGCCTTTGACATCTACGTCTGACATCAACGGGGGCGGTCACTGACGGCCGGGGCGCCTCTTCCTGAGGAGCCGGTCCATGTGGCTCATGGCCTCGCGCTGGGTGTCCTGCACGACATGCGTATAGACGTCCATGGTGATGCTGATCTGAGAGTGCCCGAGGATCTCCATCACGACGCGGGGCGCGACTCCGGCAGCAGTGAGAAGAGTGGCTGTGCCGCGTGCTCGAACTCGACGAGACCCCCGAGGCTCTCGACGAGACCCCCGAGGCTGGCGTCCGACGCGAAGTCTGGGAAGAAACGGGCATCCATGTCGAGGTGGACGAGCTCACCGGGGTCTACAAGAACACGACCCGGGGCATCGTGGCGCTGGTCTTCCGCTGCAAGCCCTCCGGGGGCACCGAGCGCACATCCAGCGAATCGACAGCGGTCGACTGGCTCACGCCCGAAGAGGTCTCCGAGCGGATGGCCGAGGTCTACGCGATCCGGCTCCTGGATGCCGTTGATGGGGCGGGCCCGCATGTGCGGAGCCATGACGGCAAGCGCCTGACGCCCGCGCGACAGAACTTTCCCTACTTCATCAAGCCCCGCGCACGGCGCGGGCGCGCGCCGCCTCTGCGGCGCGGCCTGCCTCCTGTCTCCGCCCCGGCTGGCCGCGCCCGGCTGCGTGCTGCGGGCGGAGGAGGGAAACCCTCTGTGGCTGGGGCGATCGGCTCCGCGGGTTGTCCGGGGCCGCGATGCACTCCTGGCGGCGGACCCGGACCTGGACCCGCTTGTCGATGTCGGTCGGCGTGGTCTCCGGGAGCGCGCCCGTGATCAGCGACGTTGCGCCATCACAGCTGGGCATTCTGGAAGGTCGCCGATGATCAAGGCGCGGCGCGCGCGGCCCGACGGCTCGGACCGCGCTCCTGTCTCCGCCCCGCTCTGGCCCGGCCGCCGGCCGCGCGCCAGCAGCAAGCCAGATGGTTGCTGAACAGGTGGCGTCGTCGTTGGGGCGGTCGGCTCCACGGCTTTACGCAGCCCTCTTGGGGCGAGCCTTGGAGATCGGGGGCCCGCTTCGGGCTCCTGTGGGTAGGTCCACAGACTGCCCGAGTCGCGACAAACTTACGGGCCCCCGATGGATCGTTCCGCGAAATGACGGCCGATCGCCTGGATGACGGGGATCACGGTCCAGGCGCGGTAAGTCGCGTCAGGAGAACGTTCCCGGGATGGGCTCTGTAATGCCGTTGGTGATGTCGGTGATGGACACGTCCGTGTAGCTCACGTCGGTCGGCCCCACCAGTCGCTGGCCAGGGGGGCAGGAGAAGCGGCCAGGGCCGGGCGGATCGATCGTGAGCGAAGCGGTGATGGATCCGTTCCTGCCGGAGTTGAACGTACCCGTGGCCGAGACGTTCTCGAGGACGGTTGTCTTGTTCCCGGCCGAGGGGTTGTGGCCGCCCCTGTTGAAGCATTGGTAGGTGGCCGTTGCCTGCGCGTCGGCCTGGTAGTCGATCCTCAGGTTGTTGCCGAGCCCGGCCTCCTTGAAGCTGACGGTGAGCTGGCCTTGGGCGTTCGGTCCCGTTGCCGAGACGTTGATGAAGTGCGGGCTGGCGGCGAAGGCCGGGGCCACGGCGATCGCCAGGGCCGCCGCGGTCGTCGCGAGGGTGGTACGAATGCGCACGCGAATCTTCCTTCCGTGCAGGGAACATGTTGCCGGAGACCTGCTCTGGCCGGCGCTATCAAGGCGTACGCCTTGATGGCCACGTCACTCTCTATCGGCCATATCGGACATGCAAGATAATCAACGACAAACACGAAATCTACAGTCGATCAGCCCATAGTCGACGTCGATCTCTTCGCATAAGTAGGACGCCACTCGCGGTGGAATGTCCGGTAGTCCACGGCAGTTGAGCAGCGAGACCGCGACGTGACGCAGAAGCCGGTGCCCGCGAGCGTGTCGGGGCAGGGACCAGCAACAGGGCAACGCCGTACAGCTGCGAGTACAGCAATCACCACGACCGCAGCTGAATGTCACCAGCTACCAGCGACCGGCCCATCAGCCGAGCAGACCTCAACAACCGCCCGCCCGTAGTTCGCGTCGAGGGGCTGTGGCACGTTCCGCGGGCCGTGCCACTCTCGTGCCAGAACGGACGGGGTCTCACGGGGAACCGCGGTACGGCACGGCACTCAGCGCCAGACGCGCCCGAGACAGCAAAGCCACTGGTCACCCGAGCATCTGCCCAACCTCGCTCCTGAAGCGGGTGTCGCAGGTTCGAATCCTGCCGGGGGCACCAGCGGAAAGGCCACCCACCGATCTTGGTAGGTGGCCTTTGACATCTGCTTCTGACATCAACGGCGGCGGTCACTCACGGCTGGGGACGCCTGTTGAGCAGCCGGTCCATGTGGCTGATCGCTTCGCGCTGCGTGTCCTGGACGACGTGTGTGTACACGTCCGTGGTGATGCTGATCTGGCTGTGCCGAGGATCTCCATCACGACGCCGGGCGCCTCACCAGCCGCGGTGAACAGGGTGGCCGTACCGTGCCGGGCGTCGTGCAGCCGGATGACGCGGAGCACTCTCGGCGGGACCAGGCCGAGTCCCTCACCCGTACGCGGTGCCCGGCGTGCCCGGACCCCAGGGCGACTCTAGCGTTCGGAAAAGGGGATCACCTCAAGGCCGCTGCCGCTGATGGCGTGTGCGGCCCGACCCATTTCCGGAGGCATGCATGAGCACAGGACGCCCGACACCTCGCGGCGGCGCGAGACGAAGAATTCGCCTGGTCGCCCTGGCGTCCGGGCTCGCCGCCGTCGCGGCGACGGCCCTGGCTGGGACCGCGGCCCAGGCAGACCCCGGCGACCCCACCCCGAGCACCACCTACAGCACCAAGCAGCTCGCCGCCGTCGAGAAGGCCGTCGCGGGCGCCGATGTGGCCGGCACCGCCTGGACCGTGGACACCGCGTCCAACCGGGTGGTGCTCGCAGCCGACACCACCGTGTCCACGGACACGCTCAACGCCATCAGGAAGCGGGCCGGCGCCGACTCCGGCGCGCTGCGCTTGGAGCGCCTGCCCGGCAAGCTCATGAAGTACCTCTCCGGCGGAGACGCCGTCTACAGCAGCGACGCCGTCGGCGGCTTTCGGTGCTCACTCGGTTTCAACACCCGCGACAGCGACGGCCACTACTACTTCCTCACCGCCGGCCACTGCACCAACGGCGCCGTCGACTGGTACGCGGACCCCTCCCACGCCACGCACATCGGCACGACCGCCGGCACCAGCTACCCCGGCGACGACTTCGGTGCCGTGCGCTACGACAGCGACGACCCCGTTCCGCCCGGCACGGTCGACGGGCAGGACATCACCGGCGCCGGCACCGCACGCGTCGGCCAGGCGGCCTGCCGCCGCGGCTCCACCAGCGGCACGCGCTGCGGCCGCATCAACGGCGTCAACTGGACCGTCAACTACGGCGAAGGCCCCGTGACCGGCCTGATCCGCGCCAACATCTGCGCCGCCCCCGGCGACAGCGGCGGGCCGCTGTACGCCGGCACCCAGGCGCTGGGCCTGACCTCCGGCGGCGCGAACAGCAACATCGGCTGCGGCAGCAGGGCCGGCACGACCTTCTATCAGCCGGTCACCGAGGCGCTCAACGCGTCCGGCCTCAGCGTGTACTGAGTGATGCGGCGGGGCCTGGTACGCGGATGGGTCCACGCACCAGGCTCCGCCGCAGTCATGTGGTTCGGACGACTACCAGGGCCGCCGCTATCCAGGCTGGCACCGCCACATGGCCCCGGCCATAATGCTGCTGCGCTACATGTTCGACGAGCGGCGCCTCCACAAGGGTGAGGCCCGCGTCTTCGCGCACAACGAGGCCTCGCTCGCCCTCCAGTACCGGCTCGGGTTCGTCGAGGAGGGGCGGCTGCGCGATCACGTGTTCCACGGCGGCCGCCACCACGATCTCGTCCTGCTGGGCATGCTCGACCGGGAATTCGCCCAGCGTCACCGGTGACGGGGCGCCCGGCCCCGCTTCACGCGGTCAGGACGTCCAACCGTCGCGGCACACGCTGCAATGCCGACGAAACTCTGATGATGCGCGGCCCCGTGCGTCCTACGCCGCCTCCCCCGTCGCCGCCGCCGGCTCGATGTTCTGGTTGGCGTGGAACAGGTTGTTCGGGTCGTACTTGCGTTTGACCTCCGCCAGGCGGTCGTAGTTGTGGCGGTACGTCGCCTGGACGCGGTCCTGGTGTTCGTCCTCGCCGATGAAGTTCACGTAGGCGCCGCCCATCGAGTACGGGTGCAGGTCGTGCCAGTACGCCCTCGCCCACTGCTTGACCGCCTCCGCGTTCGCCGGGTCCGGGTCGATGCCCGCGATGACGCCCGACCAGACCGCTTCCCGGTAGCCCCAGGCCGTCGCGTCCTCGGAGACGCGGGACGCGGCCGCGTTCACCGGGTAGAGGTGCATCGTCGACAGCGGCGTGGGGAGGTTCTCGGCGAATTTGACGTGTACGTCGATCGCCTCGTCCGTGATGCGGTCGAAGAAGTCACCGCGCCAGTACCACTGCAGGCCCTTGGGGAGCAGCTCGTCGAACATGGACTGCAGCGCCGGGTACGGCATCGGTGCCGTGAACTGGAAGGCGGGCGGGCCCGCTTCCGCCGCCGCCGCGATCGCCTCGTCCGTGCGGGCCAGGTCTCCCGTCCAGCACCACACCACCCCGCACATCTTCCGGCCGTGAATCTCCTCGGGGAAGGGCGGTCCCGGCGGCACGGTCAGCGCGGCGAAGAAGCCGTTCAGGTCGTCCGGTGCCTGTGGCAGGAACTCGCGGTACCACTCCAGGACTTCACGCGTCTTCTCGACCGGCCAGAGCGTCAGCGCGACGCCCACCGTGTGCACCGGGTGCAGCTGGAACTTGAACGCGGTGACGATGCCAAAGTTTCCGCCGCCGCCCCTCAACGCCCAGAACAGATCGGAGTGTTCGGTCTCGCTGGCCGTCACGAAGCTGCCGTCCGCGAGAACCATGTCCACGCTCAGGAGGCTGTCGATCGTCAGGCCGTACTTGCGCGTCAGGTAGCCGTGACCGCCGCCGAGGGTCAGGCCCGCGATGCCGGTCGTCGACATGATTCCGGCGGGTATCGCCAGGCCGAACGCGTGCGCCGCGTGGTCCAGGTCACCGAGTTGGCTGCCACCGCCCACCCACGCCGTCTTCTGCGCGGGGTCCACGCGCACCCAGCGCATCGGTGACAGGTCGATCGTGATCGCGTCGTCGACGAGGCACAGGCCGCCGCCGCTGTGGCCGCCGCCCCGGACGGCGAGCTCCAGTCCGTGGTCGCGGATGAAGTCGACCGCCGTCATGACGTCCGCCGCGTCCGAGCAGCGCACCATCGCGGCCGGCTGCCGGTCGATCATCGCGTTGTAGATCTTGCGGGCGTCGTCGTACTCCGCGTCGCCCCGCGCAATGACCGGGCCACGCAGCTCGGTTCGCATCAGACCGACGATGTCTGTGCCGGCAGGAACCGTGGCTGTGGTGTCGGTGTCATCCATGGCGCTCTCCTCGACGGGACGCATCGCTGGGCGGACCGCTGTCCCCCCGTCCCGTCTTCCCGCCTCTCGGCGGCCGTCGGTGAGCGGTTCGTGCGCCGGCGTGCGGGCACCCCCGTCAGCCACCGACACACCTCATCGAGCGCCGGCTGACACTTCAAGGATCCGCCCGCCCGGCAGGCCCCGCAATCGCGGAGCACCATGAAGACATGGACGGAGCGGACCAAGTCAGGAACGGACCCGACGGTCTCGGTGGCGTCAGTCGTCCCGGGCGGCTCGCCGCCCCC
This sequence comes from Streptomyces sp. NBC_00009, assembly GCF_045040855.1. Taxonomy (NCBI): domain Bacteria; kingdom Bacillati; phylum Actinomycetota; class Actinomycetes; order Kitasatosporales; family Streptomycetaceae; genus Streptomyces; species Streptomyces sp. NBC_00009. The sequence continues at coordinate 4,510,547 of NZ_CP108312.1, read as the reverse complement.
GGCGAAGGCATCACCCCAGACGAACTCGCGCTCGCCGCGCGTAATCACGGCCTCCCCCTCGAAGCTCTCCGCTACGACGTCACCCCGCCCGGCCTGCACTACGTCCTCGTCCACTACGACATCCCGGACGCGAGCGCCGACGACTGGCAGCTCACGATCGACGGCCTGGTCAGGACGCCGCTGACCCTCGACCTTGCGGCCCTGCGGTCCCTGCCCGCCGTCACCCGCCGCGTCACCATGGAGTGCGCGGGCAACGGGCGCGCCCTGCTCACGCCCCGGCCGGTCAGCCAGCCCTGGCTGGTCGAGGCGGTCGGCACCGCGGACTGGACCGGCGTGCCGCTGCGCGTACTCCTCGACGAGGCCGGGGTGGACGACGGCGCCGTCGAGGCCGTCTTCACCGGCGCCGACCACGGGGTCGAGCGCGGCGTCGAGCAGGACTACCGGCGCAGCCTGCCCGTCGCGGTGGCCTCGGGTGACGTCCTCGTCGCGTACGCGATGAACGGCGCGCCCCTGCCCCCGCAGCACGGCTACCCGCTGCGGCTCGTCGTCCCCGGCTGGTACGGCATGGCGCATGTGAAGTGGCTGCGCGGGATCACGCTCGTCGACGCCCCCTTCGACGGGTTCCAGCAGGCCGTCGCCTACCGCTTCCGCTGGGGCGCCGACGATCCCGGCGAGCCCGTCACCCGGATCCTGCCGCGCGCCCTGATGATCCCGCCCGGGTTCCCCGACTTCATGTCGCGGGCCCGCGTGGTCCGCCCCGGGCCCGTACTCCTCGAAGGCCGGGCCTGGTCCGGGCACGGCCCCGTGACCAGGGTCGACGTGACCACGGATGACGGCGCCACGTGGAGCGACGCCACGCTGGACCCGGCGGACAGCGACCCGTCGGACGGAGACCCGTCGGACAGCGACCCGTCGGACGGGCACGCGGCGGCCTGGCGCCACTGGCACGCCCCGTGGACCGCCTCGCCCGGCACCCACGTCCTCGGCGCCCGCGCCACCGACGCCACCGGCCGCACCCAGCCGCTCACCCAGCCATGGAACCGCGGCGGCTTCGCCAACAACCTCGTCCAGCGCATCCCCGTCCACTGCCTCTGACGGCCGGTCCGGTCACGCCAGTACCGTCACCGCCGGGGCCGTGACGGACGGAGCCGTCACCGCCGGAGCCGTCACGGACGAGGCCGTCACGGACGAGGCCGGATCCAAGGAACCTGGCGCTTCATCAGGAACCACTCCGCCGCTGTCTCCGGACGGTCCCCCGTGTCGTGGTGGACCAGCGGGTCGTGGTGCACGCGGTCGGGCGGTAAGCGGTGCAGCATGGCCAGTTGAGTCTCCACCGTCTCGACCATGACCGGGGGTCCGCTGACGTACACGTGCGGCCACTCGGCGGGTGCGTGGCGCAGGCTCTGCGCGGTGGCGTACCGGGTCAGCTCCCGTAGGAGCGTCGCGTCCGCGTCGTGCGGAGGACTGTCGCGCGCGGGCAGCGCGCCGACGACGCGCAGCCACGGGTGCGCGTCGCCGAGGAGTTCCAGGACGCCGAGGTCGTACACGTCGTCTTCCGTGCGGGCGCCGATGAGCAGCGTGGCGGTCGCGGAGCCGCGACGGACGGCGAACTCCTCGATCAGCGCCTTGATCTGCGCCCAGCCCGTCCCCCCGGCGACGAAGAGCAGCTCCCCCTCCGGGGCCTTGGGGAGTGTCGTCGTACCGAGGGGCGGGCCGAGACGGACGGAACCGCCGGGGGCGACCGCGTCGACGAGGGCGCTGCTCAGGAGGCCGCCGTCGACGCGGCGTATGTGGAAGTCGAGGGTGCCGTCGGCGCGCGGGGCGTTCGCGATCGAGTACGGGCGCCAGACCTGCGGCGCCTCGGGGGCCGTCAGCGTCGCGTACTGGCCCGGAACGAAGGGATACGGCCGGTCCGGGCGCACGGTGAGGACGGCGATGTCCTCGGCGCGGCGCTCGTGGCGGAGCACCTCCGCGTCCCACCATGCCGGTTCCGACTCCGGCACGGACTCCGCTCCGGCGATCATGATTTTGGAGATGAGTTCGTACGCCGCGCGCCAGGCGGCCTCCGTCTTGGGCGTCCAGGCGCTGCCCGAGAAGAACTTCAGGGCCGCTATCAGGCTGCGCCCGACGGCCGGGTAGTGCTCGGTGCGGGCCCCGAACTTCCGGTGGTCGAAGCCGAGGGTGTGCAGGTGGCCGACGAGGGCGTCGGTGTCCTCCAGGTTCAGGATCGCCGTGGTCAGGGCGGCGAAGAGGCGGTCGCGCTGTTCCTCCATCCGCTCGGGGAACATGGCCCGCACACCGGGGTTGTGCTTGAACAGATGGGCGTAGAAGTACATGGTCAGCGCCTCAGCGCGGCGTTCCGCGACGGCGAGGCTGGAGCGGATCAGGGCAGGGTTGAGGGCGGCGTACGGTCTCGCGCCGGTTCTCGTCGTCACTGGCCGGGGCCTCCATTCCACGATCAGGTCGGAGGCATACACACGGGCGCCATCCGGACGCCGCGCCCCTATCCTGAGGCAGCATGCAGGGGGACGCGGGAGCAACCGGAGAATTCAGGGGCGGCCGATGACGGCGTCCTCGGGTCCGCTGTTCGTCATGCCGCCTCCGGACGGGCCTCGGGACGCATGGGTCACGCTGCCCGACGAGGGGCCCGATCCGACGGCGCTGCCCGAGGTCAGGCCGCGCGACGACCGGGGCCGGGCCGAGGGTCCCGGCGAAGCCGCCCTGGAACAGGGCGAGTTACTGGCCGGGCAGTACCAGGTCGTACGGCGTCTGGGGCGCGGCGGCATGGGCGACGTATATCTCGCGCTCGACAAGAAGGTCGACGACCGCGAGGTCGCCGTGAAGACCCTGCGGCCGGAACAACTCGCCCCGCGCCTCGGCTCCTTGGAGGACGAACGGCAGGCGTTCGCCGACCTCCACCACGAGGGGATCATCCCCGTCTTCAACTACGGCCGCCACGCCCGCGTCGGCCCCTTCCTCGTCCTGCCGTACGTGGACGGGCTCAATCTCGACGAGATCCGCGCGCTGGCCCGGCACGACCCGGACCGGTTCGGCGGCGCCCGCTTCCACGAGTTCGTGCTCGCGTACGGGCTGCGCGTCCTGTCCGCGCTCGATCATCTGCACGCGCGGCCCGGCCCCCGCAAGGTGTACGGCGACCTGAAGCCGCAGAACGTGATGCACGACGGCGCCACCACCAAGGTCATCGACGTGGGGTCCATCCGCGAGGAGGGCGCGCCCGGTCTGACCACCGAGGGCTTCCGCGCGCCGAACGTACCGCTCGCCCCGCCCGCCCTGGCCGGCGCGTCCGCCCCGCGCGACGACCTGTTCAGCCTGGGCGAGACGCTGCGCACGCTGAGCGGACTCGGCTTCGGACCCCACTCGCTGGCCGAACTCGGCGCCCTGGACCGGATGCACGACGGCGACCCGGTGACGGCGCAGGCCGCCGCGCTGACCACGACCCCGGCCCCGGAAGGCCTCGGCCTCGTCTCGCTGGCCCGCGCCCTGCGTCGCGCCACCCGCCCCGAACCGGCCGAGCGGTACGCGGACGCGGACGAGATGGCGGACCAACTGCGCGGTGTCTTCCGGGAGTTGAGGTCACTGCGGACCGGGCAGGAGACGTTCGAGCCGTCGCCGCTCTTCATGCAGTCGCCGTACGCCCTGGACGGAGCGCTCGGGGTCGCGCCGGTCCTGCCCCGGTGGGCGACTCCCGCCGGGGGCGTCCCGCCCGCCCCGCTGCACGAGCCGCCGTCCGCCGCCGATGTCGCGGCCCGCCTGCCCGTACCCCGCCCCGACCCGCACGACGCCCACCACGACGGCCTCAGCCGCCTCGCCGACGCCGACCCCGCCGCGCTCCTCCAGCACACCGGCGACTGGCGGGACTCCCCCGAGGTGCGGCTCCTGCGGTGCAGGCTCCGGCTGCGCGTAGCCGTACGGGCCGAACGGGCAGAAGGCGAACGGCCGGACCTGGAGTCCGCCGCCGAGGAGCTGCGCGGCGCGGTCGACGGCATCGGGCACGAACTGTCCCGGCACGACTGGCGCATCGACTGGCACCGCGGCCTCCTCGACCTCGCCGCCGGCGACGTGGCGTCCGCGCGCGACTACTTCGACCAGGTCTACGGCGCCATCCCCGGCGAGTACGCGCCCAAGCTCGCCCTCGGCCACTGCGCCGAGCGGCTCGGCCACTGGCACGAGGCGCTGACCTTCTACGAGGCCGTACGGCTGCGCAACCCCTCGCTCGGCAGCGCGGCGTTCGGCGCGGCACGGGCCCGCCTCGCGCTCGGGGGCGCCACCCCCGACACGTACGCCATCGAGGCGCTCGACGCGGTGCCGCAGCACTCACGCCACCGCACCGGCGCGCGCACCGCGACGGTACGCGTCGCCGTCGAGTACGCGACGACGGCCGACGGGCTGCGCACCGCGCTCACCCGGCTCGCCCGCCTCTTCAACGAGCACGGGCTCACCGACGAACAGGCCCGCGTACGGATGAAGGCCGAGGTGTGGGAGGCCGCGCAGCGCCTCGTGGCGGACGGCAAGGTGGGGGCGGAGGCACTCGGGCGGCTCTCGGAGGCGGCGGCCCGGCGCGACCAGGACGCGCGGGACGCGGGCGGACGGCTCGAATTCCCGGACGGGGACATCAAGTTGAGGCGTCAGCTCTCGCAGTTCTACCGGGCGCTCGCCCGGCAGGCCGCCCGCTCCGACAGCCCGCACGCCGCAGCCGTCGCCGAACGCCTCCTGGACCGCGCCTACTTGGTCAGGCCCCTCGAACTGTGGCACCGCCGGGACCGGTCCCGGCCGCCCTTCCTGCGGCCCTGGCCCACCGGACGGCGACCGGCGGCGGACCGGTGACCCCCATGTGGGGGCCGGCCCGGCGAGCAGGGGCGTCGGCGAAGCGTTTCGCGGGCGCCGCGCTCAAGGGCGCGCGCCTGCTGTGGCGGTACGCGTGGGCCCCGCCGGTGCGGGCCACGGACCGGCCGGGCCCGCCCCGCAACCGCGCCTACCTCCACGACCGGCTCGTCGCCCTCCCCCTCCTCGCCGCCGTCGCCTTCGCCGGACTCGGCTTCACCGCCACGTCCCTGCGCGACGACTCCGCCGAGATCCGCACCCACATCGCGCCCGCGCTGCGCGACCTGGCCGACGCGCGGATCTCGCTGCGGATCGCCCAGCGGGAGGCCGAGGTGAGCCTCGACGCCGGGGACGCCGTCGAGCTGAGCGGACTCACCCCCCGTTACGGCTCCCGGATCACCGGCGCCGCCCAGGACCTCAGCCAGGTCGCGCGCAGCGGCGCCCTGGCCGCGGCCGAGCGCCAGGAACTCGACGTCGTCTCCGGCCTCGTCGACGGCTACGAGCGCTGGATCGCCTGGGCCCAGACGAACGTCTCCGACGAGTCCCTGCGCAAGGCCGGACTCTCCTACGCCCAGAGCATGCTCTGCTCACCCGATCCCGGCGATCCCTACGAACCCGCCACCGACCGCTACGCCACCTACCCCCGCTGCGCACCCGTCACCGGCAGCGAGGCGACGACCGTCGTCGACCGCATCTCGGACCTCGAACGCGCCCTGCGCGACCGCTTGGAGGCGCGCGCCGCGCTCGGCCCCGCCGCCGTAACCGCCGCCGCCGTGTCGGCCGCCGCGTTCGTGCTGCTGATCGCCGGCCTGTGGCGCACCCTGCGCTTCCTGCGGGCCCGCTTCCGCATCTCGGCCAGCGTGCCGCTCCTCGCCGTCGCGCTGCCCCTGCTCGCCGTGCCCGCGATCGCGCTCGACGGGCTGTACGCGTACGCCGCCCAGGAGGACACCGTGCCGATCGCCCGCAGCCTGTACGCGGTGACCTCGCCGGCCACCGAGGTCGCCGTCGAGGAGCGCCGCATCGACCCGCCCGGTGACACCGCCGTCGTCACACTCGCCGATTCGATGGACGACGTCCTGGACGACGGCCGGCTCGCCGCCGTCGACGGGGTGGCCCCCTGGGTGGCGCCCGCCGGCCTGCTCGTCGCCGCCGTCACCGGCGTCACCCTCCACGCCTACCGGCGCGAGTATCTGCTCGTGGGGCGCCCGGGAACCGCCGTATGAGGCGCCGGACCAGGGTGCTCCGGCTCGCGCTCGCCGCCTGCCTGCTCGCCCTCGCCGCGCTCACCGGCGGCTGCGCGGGCGGCGACGCGCACCGGACCGTCGTCGTGCTCGGGCCGTGGACCGGACCCGAGGGCGCCGCGTTCGAGGACGCCCTCGCCCGACTGTCGCACCGCAGCGGTCACCACTACGTCTACAAGGGCACCCGCTCCCTGCGCGAGACCCTCGTCGCGCAGTTGGAGGCCGGTGCCCCGCCCGACGTCGCGATCCTCAACAGCATCGGCGAGCTGACCGAGTACGCGGCCGACGGCAAACTCGAACCGCTGTCCCCACAGGCCGCCGAACGCGGCTATCCGCCCTGGTCCCCCACCCTCACGCTCGACGGCAGGCACCGCACCTACTGGGTGCCGCTGCGGGTCAACCTCAAGAGCGTGGTGTGGAGCAAGCGCGCCACCGGGACCACGGCGCCCGACTGGTGCGTGGGCATGGCCGCGCAGGCCACCTCCGGATGGCCCGGCACCGACTGGATCGAGGACATCCTCCTCCACCAGGCGGGCCCCGACACGTACACGCGGTGGGCCACCGGCCGCCTCGACTGGAAGCACGACCCGGCCGTGCGCCGCGCGTTCACGACCTGGTCCAAGATCCTCGGCCCACGGTCACCGAAGTCCGTCGAACGCTCCCTGACCATGTCGTTCGAGGGCACACCCGACCCCAAGCACCCGAAGGACCCCAAGCGCGGGCTCCTCGGCGGCTCCCTCCCGGGCTGCACCCACGAACACCAGGGCTCCTTCATCCGCTCCCTCTACCCCGGCGCGATGGGCGACAACACCCTGCGCGTGGAGCCGGCCGCCCGGTTCCTGCACGGGCAGGCCGCGTACAAGGACACGTACGAGGTGTCGGGCGACATGGCCGCCGTGCTCACCGACAACCCGGCGGCACAGGACCTCGTGACGCTCCTGACCAGCGAGGACGGCCGCAGGACCTGGTCACGGTCCACGGACGCGCACTTGCGGCCCTTCTTCCCCGACACGACCGACCCCCAGCCGGACGACCCGACCGGCCGGGCCGTCGCCTCGTATCTGACCCGCGACGCGGACACCCTGTGCTTCGACGCGTCGGACGTCATGCCGCCCGTGCTGCGCGACGCGTTCTACCGGGCCGTCCTGACGTACTTCCAGGACCCGCGGACGGGGACGCTCGACACGCTCCTCGGGCAGCTGGAGACCGTCCGCAGCCAGATCGCCGGAACGCCGTCGGGCCGGTCGGGACAGGTGCACGCGCCGGACGACATCTGCGCGTCGCCGGGCGGCTAGAGGAGTCGGACTCCGGCGGCCCTGCGTAGATTTGCGGCAAACATCAGGGGCGCGTCAACCAACTCTCGGGCCACGGCTAGCGTCTTTCCGAACACAATTGCCCGTCCGACCGGAACGGAACGCCGCAGTGGCCTCTGCCGAACTGTCTCCACCCCCTGCCGCACGCGCGCGCCGGTCCCCGGACATCCCCGAGCCCTGGCACGGCCGGCACCGGACCGCCCTGCTCGTCACCGCCTGCATACTGCCGCTGCACGTCCTGTGGCTGGCGTTCCTCGCGACCGGCGGCGGCGACCTCGCGGCACAGGTGGCCTGGGCGGAGTTCGCCAAGATGTACCCGGGCTCCGCGTACAACCTGTTCTGGTACGGCGGCCTCCACATCGCCAACTACAGCCTCATCTCGCCCTACCTGATGGCACTGTTCGGCGTCGTCCCCGTCACGCTCCTGTCCGGCGTCTCGTCCACCTGGCTCGCCGCGTCGATCGTCGAGCGCACCGGCATCCGAAGACCACTGTGGCCGGCCCTCGTGGTCGGTTTCTCGCTGTGGTGCCAGGTCGTTTCGGGACGCTCTACGTTCATGCTGGGCGTGGCCTTCGGACTCGGCGCCGTCCTCGCGCACATGAACGGCCGGCGCATCGTCATCGCCACGGTGTGCGCCGCGCTGTCCACGATGGCGAGCCCCGTCGCCGGGCTCTTCCTCGTCGTGGCCGGCGCCGCGTGGCTCCTGAACCGGCAGTGGGGCAAGGCCCTGTCGCTGCTCCTGCCGCCGGTCCTCATCGTGGGCGTGACGACCTGGCTGTTCCCGTTCAAGGGTGAACAGCCCATGCCGTTCGGGCGGATCTTCCCGCCCCTCATCCTGTGCGCGGTCGTCCTGCTGTGCGCGCCGCGCGCCTGGCGCGTGGCCCGCCTAGGCACCGCCGTGTACGCGCTCGGCGTGGTGCTCACCTATCTGATCGCCACCCCGATCGGCACGAACGTGGAGCGGCTCACGGAGATCGTGGCGCCCGCGCTGCTCCTCGCCGCCGTGATGAACCGGGACCGCGGGCCCCGCTACGACGGCAGACTCGGCGGGTTCTTCCCGCCCCACCGGCAGCGCGTGATGTGCATCGTCGCCATCGTCCTCTCCCTGGGCTGGCTGTCCGGCAAGACCATCGCCGACGTCGTCGCCAACACCGAGGTCCCCGAGTGGGCGATCAAGACCGACGGCGTCGTCTCCACGCTCAAGAAACTCGGCGCCGAACGCACCCGCGTCGAGGTCGTCCCCGCCCGCGACCACCGCGAGGCGGCCGTCCTCGCGCCCTACATCAACATGGCGCGCGGCTGGAACCGGCAGGCCGACGTCGAGCGCGGACGGCTCTTCTACGAGGGACACGGCGGCACCGACGTACCCGAGGGCGCCTTCTCCTCCGCCTCGTACCACGCCTGGCTCTCCCAGTGGGCCGTCGGCTTCGTCGTCGTCTACAACGGCGAGCCGGACGGCCCCGCGGAGCTGGAGCACAAGCTGGTGTCCAGCGAGCCGGACTACCTCGAATCGGTGTGGCGGGACGCCAACTGGCGGATCTACCGCGTGAAGAACGCAGTGCCGCTCGTGGACTCGCCCGGCTCGGTGGTCCGCTCCGACGGCGCCAACCTCGTCGTACGGATGCCGAAGGCCGGCTCGGTCATCGTGCGGATCGCGTACTCGCCGTGGCTGTGGGCGGACAACGGCTGCCTGCGCGAGGAGGGCGAGTTCACGCGACTGACGGTGAAGGAGCCGGGCGACGTCCGGATCAGCTCGCAGTACGGGGGCCCGTCCGGCAAGCCGGCACCCAAGTGCGTGCCGCCGAAGACGAAGTGAGCGGTCTTCTGACGGAAGCGCCCCCACGGCTGTGCCGTGGGGGCGCTTCTGCGTGGGGCCGGCCGGGAGGTCAGCCGACGCGGGTGAGCTTCTCGCCGAAGCCGGGGTCGGTCAGGTCCTTCTGGAGGGCGACCGGGACGGTGACCGCGCCGCCCGAACCGTCGCCGACCTTCAGCTCGCCGACCTGCGTACCGGCCTTCGCGCTGTGCGGGATGGCGGCGCCCTTGGCACCGTCCGCCAGCTCCAGCTTCACCGTCAGGCCCGCCCAGCCGACCGCCGAGACGTTCTTCGTCACCACGACCGGGGTCTGCCCGCCGAGCCCGTCGTCCACGTAGCCGACGACGTCGCCCTTCTTCAGGATCGTCGACGCCTTCACGGCATCCTGCGCCGCGAGCATCGCGCTCTTGCTGACCGCGTTCACGGTGTCGATGATCGGCGCCCTGTGCTGCCCGAGGATCGCGCCGACGACCGTCACGGTCTCGCCGCCGGCGTCCTTCGTCGCGGCGAAGAGCAGGTTGCCGCCGGCCTTGGTCGTCGAACCGGTCTTCACACCGACCGCGTTGTTGTACGGGACGAGGCGGTTGTAGTTCTGCCACGTCTTGCCCGACGGGTCCTTCCACGTCGGCAGCTTGGTGATGTCCATCAGTGCCTGGATCTTCACCAGCTCGTTGCCGAGCTTGACCTGGTCCTGAGCGGTGGAGACGGTCGTCTCCTTCAGCCCGGACGGGTCCGTGTACGTCGTGCCGGTCATGCCGAGGTCCTTGGCGGCGGCGTTCATCTTCTTGACGAACGCCTCCTCGGAACCGGCGTCCCAACGGGCGAGCAGGCGCGCGATGTTGTTCGCGGACGGAATCATGATGGCCGAAAGGGCGTCCTTCTGGCTGAGCTTGTCGCCCTCCTTGACGGTGTTCAGCGTCGACTCGCCTTCGGAGTCGTAGCCGCCCTCCTTCTCCGCCTTCGCGTCCACGTCGATGGACGGACCGTCCTTGCCCGGCTGCAGCGGGTGGTCCTTGAGCACGACGTACGCCGTCATGGCCTTGGCCACGGACCCGATCGGTACGGGCTTCTGCTCGCCGAACCGGTCCATCGAGCCGATGCCGCTGACGTCCATCGAGCCCTGGCCCTCGGCGGGCCACGGCAGCGAGACCTTGTCCCCGTCGAACGCGAACGTCGACTTGGCGGTCAGCGCCAGCGTGGGCGCCGGCAGCGGGCGTACGGCCTGTACGACCGCAAACACGACGGCGAGCAGCAGGACGATCGGCGTCCAGATCTTGACCCTGCGCACGGCCGTGCGGACCGGGGTCTCCGCGGGCGGCGGCGTGTTCGTGAGCTCGGCCAGGAGGTCGAGCGGGGGCAGCGGCGGGAGCGGCTGCTGGGTGGTGCGCTCGGGCCCGACGTAGGGCTTCGCGGGCGGCGGGGCGGCGGGCTGCGCCTTGGACTGTGCCTCGGGCTGCGCCTTGGGCCTGGCCGGGGTGCCCGAGTCGAGCCCCTTGAGGGGCACGAACTTGCTGGTGCGCTCGGCATCGGACTCGGCCTTGCCCGCACCGGCGGGCTTGGACCCGAGCGACTTGAGCATCTGGGTCGGCTGATCGACGGGCGGCTTGACGGCCTTGAAGACGGCGGTGGCCTGGTCGACGGGGGGCTTGGTTTCGCCGCGTGCGGGCTTGGCGTCGGCGGGCGCCTTGACCTCGTCGGACGGCTTCGCGTCAGCCTTCGCGTCGTCGGTCGGCTTCGCGTCAGCCTTCGCGTCGTCGGTCGGCTTCGCGACGGCGTCGGACGCCTCCGCTTCCGGTGCCTCAGGGGCATCGGCCGGCTCGGCGTCGTCGCTGGTTGCCTCGGGGGCGTCAGCCGATTCGGCGTCCGCGTCGTCACCGGACTCCTCGGGGGCGTCCGTGGCCTCGGCGCCGGCCGAGGCCTCAGCGGCGTCGGCCACGGCGTCATCGCCGTCGCCGTCGTCCTCCGCCGCGTCCGACGCGGTGTCAGCCGCCTCCGGCTCGTCCGCCTCGGACGCCTCCGCGGCACCCTCCGCCGCGTCAGCGGCACCGTCACCGGCCGCCTCGGGCCCGTCGGCGGAGCCGTCCCGCGGACCGGACACCCAGGCCGCTACAGCGGCACGCAGGCGCGCGTCGCCCGGCTCGTCGCCGGAACCCGGCTCCGTACCGTCCCCGGAACCCGCCTCGGGCTCCGGGTCCGCCCCGGAATCCGATACCGATGCCGATTCCGGCGCCGAAGCGGAAGCCGAGCCCGAGTCCTCGGCGCCGGAGGCATCCGCGTCCGCCGGGGAATTCTCCGCCGAACCCGAACCCGAACCCGAACCCGAACCCGAACCCGGACCGGAAGCCGAACCCGATTCCGTCGCCGCCGCCGGAACGTCCCGGACGGAGAACACCGCCGTCGCCTGATCGACCCGCTCCGGCGACTGCCTCGCCATCGCGAGCCTCGGGTCCCGTTCCTCCGGGATCGGTCCTCCCGACGACTCCTGCTGCTTCGCCCTGTCGGGGGTCCCCGCCACCGATGCCTCCTCGCTACGCGCCACGCGCTACGCCGCTGCTGTCCGAACCATGTACCAGTGTCCTGTGTGGGGGCTTCACCCTGGTGGTAGACGAGAACGACATACCTACTGGTTCCCGCACAAAGCACCCACGCACCCTCGACAGACCAATGTGAGAGGGGTCACCCTGTCATTCATCCACGCGGGGAGGCATGGATGGGCAGGAGCCGCAGAACAATTCCGGAGGAGCTTCTGCTGCTCGCTCTGGACCCGGCCACGGGTACCACAGCGCAGCCGCAGTCGCTCGACCTAGGTCTGGCCGGAGCACAGCTAGTAGAGCTGGCGCTGGCCGGACGGATAGCCCCAGACGGGGATCGTATCGCCGTGGTGGCACCACGGCCGACCGGAGATCCGACTTTGGACTGCGCACTGGAGTTGCTGCGAAGGCGCGGCGCCCCGGTACGCGCGGTGCACTGGATCGGCGGGCCCCGACTGGGGCTGCGCCAGACATATCTCTCGCATCTGGAGAGGTGCGGCATGGTCCATGCCGTGGCCGGCCAGATGTGCGGAGTGCTGCCGACGACTCGCTACCAGGCGACGGACACGGCGATCAGCCGGGAGATCAAGAACCGGCTGGACAGTGCGATCCGTACCGGCGTACCGCCGGACCCACGGACCGCGGCGCTCGCCGCACTGGCCCACGCGGTCGGACTCGGCAAGCACCTGTATCCGGGGAACGAGGGACGATCGTCCCGCTCCCGGCTGCGGGACCTGATCAGGCACGACCCCATGGGCGGCCTCGTGGCGCACGCCGTGATGGACGTCCAGAACGGTGTGGCCGCTCAGCCACGCCGCAGCCCGGCCCCGCCGGGCAGGGGAGCACCGGAGCCCGGCAGGGTTCCGATGCAGCCGCACCACGGGGCGATGGCCCGCGCCGTGGCGCACTGAGCACCGCACCATCTGAACAGCCCGCACCGCAACAGCGCCGCACCGCAGTCCCCAAAGACCGGTCCGGGAGCCGCTGAGCCGCGCGGGGTGCCGGATCCGGACGTCGGGACGACGACACGGACCGGCACCCCGCGCGGCCGCATGTCCGGCCACGCCGGCTGCACGTCCGCCCGCACATCCGCTCGAACGTCCGGCCGCATGCCCAACTGTCGTGTCCGCTGCGCATATCCGCCGTTTCCCAGCGGTATGAAGCCCAGGGTGGCAATCTGCTGAGCAGCAGATTCGCAAGATACGCAAAGAATCACAGAGGCACGCAGCCGGAGGTGCACGTCCCGTGGCGTCCAATGTCAATCCCACCGTCAGGCGACGCCGGTTGGGCCAGGAGCTGCGCCGGCTCCGCGAGCTCAAAGGCATGACCGCCGAAGAGGTGGCCGAGCGGCTCCTGGTCTCACAGTCGAAGATCAGCAGGCTCGAGAACGGACGGCGCAGCATCAGCCAGCGCGACGTCCGCGACCTGTGCGGGGTCTACGAGGTCGAGGACCACCGCATCGTCGACTCGCTCATGCAAATGGCCAAGGACTCCCGCCAGCAGGGCTGGTGGCACTCCTTCGGCGACATCCCGTACAGCGTCTACATCGGTCTGGAGACGGACGCGGCAAGCCTGCGCGTCTACGATCCGCAGGTCGTGCCCGGTCTGCTGCAGACCCGGGCGTACGCGGAGACGCTGATCACGGGCGCGCTCCCGGAGACCACGCCGACCGACATCGACAAGCGGGTCCAGGTCCGGGTCCGCCGCCAGGAGCGCATCGCGGCCCCGGACAACCCGCTGCGGCTGTGGACCGTGCTCGACGAGTCGGCGCTGCGCCGCGTCGTCGGCAGCCGGGCCGTCATGCGCGAGCAGCTGGAGCACCTGGTCGAGCAGTCGCAGCTGCCCCATGTGACCGTGCAGGTCATTCCGTTCGACATGGGCGCGCACCCGGGTCTGAACGGCCAGTACGCGATTCTGGAGTTCCCGGACGCCGCGGATTCGAGCGTCGTCTACATCGAGGGCGTCACCAGTGATCTCTATCTGGAAAAGGCCAACGATGTACAGAAGTACAGCGTGATGTACGAGCATCTGCGGGCACAGGCGCTGAATGTGGAACAATCCCGACAGTTCATCGCGAAGATCGCCCGGGATTACGCACTCGAGGAAGCCGCCTAGGACGCCGCAGAGGCGGTCCAGAGGGACAGAATCCGCCCCGCGCGAGAAAAGTGCCGCACGGTACACCTTCGCCGCGGCGGGGCGGAAGACCCCACCGGAATATGCCATCCGGTCGAGTGAATGGCCTCTTCGCGCACCGATGTTGGCGAGTAGCGTCGATCACGCCATCAGGTACCACGTTGGCGCAAACCGCTTCACAGAAGCGGTGGCAGCAATTCGACCACTGGCTAAACCGGAGCAAAAAATGGCAATTCAGCAGGGCAGCACGAATTCCTGGACCAAGTCCTCCTATTCGACGGGGAACGGCGCGTGCGTCGAGGTCAAGTCCCCCCTCCTGGCCTCGATCGCGGTGCGGGACTCGAAGGCCCCCGAAGGGCCCTCGATCGGCTTCGCCCCCGATTCATGGAACTCCTTCGTGGCCGAGGTCGGCCGGGGCGCCTTCGCCGCCGACTGAGGCATCGGAGAGCTCCCCATCGCAGCACCAACTCAGCATCACAGCACCATTTCGGCACCAACAGAGCACCACTGCGGTACTGAAAGAGCCCTCTCGACTGGCCCGCCGTCCTGGCCGAGGGGGCTCGGCTCTTTCACCGGATCACCCGCGCAGCCGGTCCACGTACGTGTCGGTGCCGGGGATCGTCGGGATGAACGGCGCCACCAGCTCGACGCGGCCGAGGCCCGACTCGTGAACGGCCGCGTCCAGACCCGTGAAGTGGTCCTCCCAGCACTGGGCCGGGTCCGCCTCCAGGAACCACAGCAGGGTGAGGCGGGTGTCGACGCCCTCGACCTGCTTCACGTACGACATCCGGTCGCCCGGCAGCGGCGTCGGACGGAAGACCGTGACCATCGCCGCCGGTGAGCCGGCGAGCCGCTTCGGCAGGTGCCGCGAGCGCAGCCACTCCAGCAACTCGTCGCGCTGCCCGGGTCCTTCGGCGTCGATGACCTCCACGACCAGACCCCGGTAGGGGTGGTCGAGGGCGTGGTAGTCGCGCGGTCCGGCCGCCCCGTCCCGGTACACGGTCGCCGCGTGGTCCTGGAACGCGGTGAAGACGTGCGTGCGGTCCTGATAGACGCGCCCGTCCCGGTTGAGCCGCTTGTTGATGCCGACGGTCCACTTCATGTGGTCGTCGTAGCGGCCGTCGGTGATCCAGTACGTGGAGATGTAGCAGCCCGCGGTGACCGGCTGCGCGACCGCCGACTTCTCCGGGTAGCGCAGCAGCTGGAGTTCGCGCGTGGCCACCCAGCGGCGCCCCGAGTTCATCCAGGGCATCGCCATCGCGCCGGCGTAGTAGTGGTCGTCCTCGTACCAGCGGTTGTACGCGTACTCATGGCCGGGGTGTGGCTCGACCATGGTGATCAGGGCGTGCCCGGGGCGCACCCCGTACGGGCCGACCGATGCCAGCTCCGCGTACACCTCGCTCCTCGTGTCCTCGCTCACGACGCTCCCCTTCCTTCCTCCACCGGACGGGCCTACTCTGACGCCCCGTCAGAAGAACTGCCATAGCCGGGAGGCGACCGGATGCTCCTGAACGGAAAGACAGTGGTCGTGTCGGGGGTCGGCGCGGGGCTCGGCCACCAGGTCGCCGCGGCCGTGGTGCGCGACGGCGGCAACGCCGTGCTCGGCGCGCGCACGGAGGCGAACCTCGCCAAGGCGGCCGCCGAGATCGACCCGGACGGCGCGCACACCGCGTACGCGGCGACGGACATCACCGACGAGGGCCAGTGCGAGGCGCTCGCGGGGCTCGCGCGCGAGCGGTTCGGCTCGGTCGACGCCGTAGTCCATGTCGCGGCCTGGGACAGCTACTTCGGCGGCCTGGCGGACGCGGACTTCGCGACCTGGCAGCAGGTCATCGACGTGAACCTGCTCGGCACCCTGCGCATGACCCGGGCCTGCCTGCCCGCCCTCAAAGAGCGGGGCGGCTCCGTCGTCATCATCGGCACGCAGTCGGCCGTGGCCGCGCCCTCCCAGGTGTGGCAGGCGGCGTACGCGGCCTCGAAGGGCGCGCTGACCTCGGCGATGTACTCCATGGCGCGCGAGCTCGGCCCGCACCGCATCCGGGTCAACACCGTGCTGCCCGGCTGGATGTGGGGGCCGCCGGTCGAGGCGTACGTCCAGTTCACCGCGCACACCGAGGGCGTGTCGCAGGACGAGGTCCTGGGGCGGCTCACCGAGCGGATGGCGCTGCCCGAACTGGCCACGGACGGGGACGTGGCGGACGCCGCCGTGTTCCTCGCCTCCGACCGGGCGCGGGCCATCACCGGCCAGTCGCTTCTGGTCAACGCGGGTGAGCTGATGCGGTAGTTCCGGACCACCAGCCAGGATCCGACCGCACGGCACCCACCGCCGTGCGGTCCTTTTTGCCCCCATCTCAATTCATGGACATGAACACAGGTCAATAAGTCGAACGATTTTACTGTCCCTTGACCCTCCGGTGCGTTGTCCTGGCCCTTCGGCTCCCCACACCATGAACGGCGTTCATAAGTAGGACCAGACCCCTGGAGGGGGCTCAATGAACAGTCTCGACTGGGCCGTGCTCATCGGCTATTTCGGCGTGATGATCGCGATCGGCGTCTGGTCCCACAAACGCGTGGACAACGTCTCCGACTTCTTCACCGCCGGCGGCAAGATGCCCTGGTGGCTGTCCGGCATCTCGCACCACATGTCCGGCTACAGCGCCGTCATGTTCACCGGATACGCGGGCATCGCGTACACCTACGGCGTGACGTCCTTCGTCACCTGGTCGTTCCCCATCGCACTCGGCATCGCCATCGGCTCGAAGCTGTTCGCGCCGCGCATCAACCGGCTGCGGTCACGGCTGCACGTGGCGTCCCCGCTCGAATATCTCAAGAACCGCTACAACCTCAAGACGCAGCAGGCGCTGGCCTGGTCGGGCATGCTCCTGAAGATCGTCGACGTCGGCGCCAAGTGGGCCGCCATCGCGACCCTGCTGTCCGTCTTCACCGGCGTCTCCCTCAACCAGGGCATCCTGATCACCGGCGTCATCACCGCCTTCTACTGCACGATCGGCGGCCTGTGGGCGGACGCGCTCACCGAACTCGGCCAGTTCATCATCCAACTCCTCGCCGGCATCGCCATGTTCGTGGCGGTCGTCGGCAAACTCGGCCCGCACGGCGGCTTCTTCGGCGTCTGGGACGAGCCCGCGCTCCAGGGTCACGGCAAGCCGCTCGTCGGCCCGTACGGAACGGTCTTCCTGCTCGCGTTCCTCTTTATCAAGCTCTTCGAGTACAACGGCGGCATGCTCAACCAGGCCCAGCGCTACATGGCCACGGGCAGCGCCCGCGAGGCCGCGCGCTCGGCCCGCCTCTCCGCGGTGCTGTGGCTCGTGTGGCCGGTCGTCCTCTTCTTCCCGATGTGGATGTCCCCGCTCCTCGTCCACGCGAACAAGCCGGACGGCTCGGACTCGTACGCCCTGATGACCGAACAGCTGCTGCCGCACGGCCTGTTGGGGCTCGTCATCGTCGGTTTCTTCTCGCACACGATGGCCATGTGCTCCTCCGACGCCAACGCCATCGCTGCCGTCTTCACCCGTGACGTGGCGCCCGCCTTCTCGCAGACGGCCCGCGGCTGGAACGAGCGCAAGGGGCTCCTCGTCGCGCGCGTCACCACGGTCGTGTTCCTCGGCCTGTCCATGGCGGTCGCCACGCAGGTCAACTCGCCCGCGTTCAAGGACATCATCACCGTCGTCATCAAGTGGGTCGCCGGCCTGATGGGCCCGATCGCGATCCCCATGATGCTGGGTCTGCTGCGCACCTTCCGCAAGTCCGGTCCCACGGCGGCGCTCACCAGCTGGGCCGCGGGTCTGCTCGCCTTCTGGCTGGTCAACTACCCGATCAACTGGAACGTCGAGGGCGGTGTGCCGCTCGAGTACCAAGTGTCGATCCCGCTGGCCGTCTCGCTCGTGCTCTACATCCTCATCGGCTACCTCAAGCCGGAGGACACCCCGGAGCGGGACGCGCTCATCGAGCGCATCAACACGGACGACGACGGGTCCACCGGGGCGGCGGCGGTTCCCGCGCCGGCGGAGCCGCAGGACGGGACGGTCGGCACGCAGCCGCCGGGCCGACTGTCGTAGGGCTCGTTCCTCACCGGGCGCCGGGCGGGCTGATCACAGCCGGTCCGGCGCTTCGGCGTTCACGCCCGCGGATAGCGGGCCAGCCACCCCGGCGAGGACGCCGCGGGGCTGTGCAGGGCGGGCCCCTGCGTCATCTCCATCGCGAAGTCGTCGGCGAGCTCCAGGACCGTGGGGCGGCCCTCGAGCTCGGTCACCCAGCCCGGCGGCAGCGCGGTCTCCCCGTGCAGCGCGCCGAGCAGGCCCCCGCACAGCGCGCCGGTCGCTTCGGACGGGCCGCCGTGGTTCACCGCGAGACACAGTCCGTGCCGTATGTCCTCGCCCACGAGGGCGCAGTACACCGCCACGGCGAGCACGCCCTCCGCGAGCCCGTCACCCACGAGTTCGTCGACACGGGCGGCCGACGGCATGCCCTGGCGGACCGCGCCGAGCGCGTGCTTGAGCGCGTCCGTGACGGGCTGGTGCCCCGGGCGCGCGGCCAGCAGGACGAGGGCGCGCTGCACGGCGCCGTCGAGGCTCTCGCCGCGCGCGAGTCCGTGCACCACGACCGCGTACGCACCCGCGGAGAGGTACGCCGCGGGGGCGCCGTGCGTCTGGACCGCGCACTCGGCGGCCAGCTGGAAGACGAGCTGCGGCTCCCAGCCGACGAGCAGCCCGAACGGGGCCGAGCGGGCAGCCGCCGCGGACCCGGCGGCGGCCACGTTCTTCGGCTTCTCCAGGGTCCCCATGACGTCGTTGCCGAGTCCGAGGAGGCAGTCGCGGGACGGGCCGCGGCGCGAGTACAGCCACTCCTCGCGGGCCAGCCAGCCGTCCTCCTTGCGCCGCTCGTCCGGGCCCCAGTCACGCTGGGTCGCCGCCCAGCGGAGGTAGGCGCGGTGCACGTCGGTCGGGGGATGCCAGGCGCCCGTGTCGCGCCGCACCTGCGCCCTTATCAGGCCGTCCACCGTGAAGAGCGCCTGCTGGGTCGCGGCGGTGACGGCGCCGCGGCGCCCGTACGCGGGAGCGAGGTCGGTCAGTCCCTGCGGACCGTGCGCGGCCCTGACCTCTTCGAGGGAGAGCTCGGCGAGCGGCGCCCCGAGGGCGTCGCCGAGCGCGGCCCCGATGAGGGTGCCGCGGACCCGGCTGCGGAAATCCTGCTGCTCGGCGCGGCCCCATACGGCCGATGAGGGTCCCCCCTGCTTGGGGGTCAGTGGGGCTGCCACGGGGAGCTCTCCCCTCCGGGTCTCGTTACGCGTGCGACGACTGCGCAGCACTGTAATCGACGGGGCGTACGCGGTTGAGAGCCGAAGCGGCACAGGCGAAGTCGCCCTTGAGACCAATTCACCCGCTTTTCTTCCGCAAACCGGACGATGTCCCGGGGCGCGGCCCGGGGACCTGCGGCGCGGCGCCGCTCGACGGCCGTCCGTCGTGCGCCGTTCACCGTGCGTTGGCTCACGTATCGCCGGACACCCGGAACATCCGCAGCATGACGCAGATGACTCGTGTCAGGGCCTCCTCGTACGCCCTGGCCGCCGCGCTCCTCGTGGGGCTCTCCGCACCCGTCGCCGCCGCGCACCCCGCCTCTCACGGGCACACGTCGCACCACCGCATCCCGTTCACGGCGGCGACCGTGACGGCGGCCGAGGACGGCTCCTCCTACACGGTCGAGTGGAAGGCGCCCGGTGTCCGGCACGTGGCGGTCCGCGCGGGCGGCCGCACCGTCGCCTCCGGCGGCTCGTCCGGCAAGGTCACCGTGCGCGGCCTGCCCGCCGCCGACCGTCAGTGGTTCGACCTGGTCCCCGACCGGGGCCAGGGCCTGCACCTCGCCGACCGCGAGATACGCCTCGACGGCGCGGTCAACTTCCGTGACGCGGGCGGCTACCGCACCACCGACGGGCACTGGGTGCGGATGGGCGAGATCTACCGCACCGCGTCCCTGGACAAGCTCACGGACAGGGACCTGGCGAAGCTGAAGCGCCTCGGCATCTCCGTGGACTACGACCTGCGTACGCAGCAGGAGCGCACCTCCGCGCCCGACCGCGTCCCCACCGGCTCCCGCTACGTCGTCGCGGACGTGCTCGGCGACCTCGGAGGCCTGTCCGGCCTGCCCGCGTCGCCGGAGGCATCCGCCCAGCTGATGGTGGACGCGGAGAAGACCATGGTCTCCGCCCCGGCCGCGCAGCAGGCCTACACCACGGTCTTCCACGGCATCGCGGACGCCGACGGCGCGAACGCGCTGTTCCACTGCACGGCCGGCAAGGACCGCACGGGCTGGGCGAACGCCACGCTCCTGACCGCGCTCGGCGTGCCGCGCGACACGGTGATGGACGACTACCTGGCCAGCAACACGTACCGCGCGAAGGAGAACGCGGCGATGCTCGCCGCGATGCCGCCCGCGCAGGCCGCCGTGTACAAGCCGATGCTGGACGTGCGCCCCGAGTACCTGAACTCGGGCTTCCAGGAAGTGACGAGCCGCTACGGCACGTTCGACCGCTACCTGGACAAGGCCCTCGGCCTCAGCCACCGCGACGTACGCGACCTGCGCGAGGACCTGCTGGTCGGCTGACGGGCGTCCGGGCACGGACGGTGCAGCCGGGTGGAGGCCCCGGGAATCCGGGGCCTCCACCTATGCCGCTGCCGCATACCGTTATGCCGCATACCGTTCCTGAACGGCGTCCCTTGCTGCCACGACCCGTGCCAGACGGGGGGCGAGGCGGGTGCGGTCCGCGCCTTTACTGTTGAGGAGCTCCGTCAGGGCGAGTGCGATCTCGGTGAGGTCGTCCCAGGCCGCGCCGGAGGCCAACAGCTCGGCGAGACGGCTGTCCAGGGCAGGCCAGCCGGCGAGAGCCGCGGAACTGAGCAGCAGAAGGCTCTGATCCTTCACGCGGGTGGAGAGTTCCGGGACCGCCGCAAGGTGCTCTGCGTCCCGCCACAACGCTTCCGCCGCGTGCACGTCACCGACGCCGGCGGTGAGGGCGAGTTCTATGCTCCCGGCCACGACATCCTGTGTGCGCAGCCGCGTCGCCACGCGCCGTGCCGCGGCCAAGTTCCCCAGCAGGCGCAGCGCGTAGACCTCAACCTGAAGTGCGGGGCCGTCCGTCCCGTCGCCGACCGCTCCCCGCTGCCCCAGCTCCGCCAGAGTCTGCTCCGCATGCCCCTGGTACAGATGGATCACGGCGCGAGCGAGATGGTTCTGCCCCCGGTCTCCGCACAGCTCCGAGTGCCGGGCGAGATCCGCCCAGGCCTGGTCCAGGCGGCCCACGGCAAGCGACACGTTGATGCGAATCTCGAGATGCGAGGCGGACGACGGGGCGAGCTCGACTGCCCGATCGGCGTCCGAGAGGGCCTGGGGGAAGTCATGCAGATACCGGTTCACCTCGGCTCGCTGCGCCCACGCCCAGGCGTAGTCCGGGTCCAGCTCCAGGGATCTGCTCAGCGCGGCCAGCGCCTCGTCGTCACGGTCGAGCGGGTAGAGGGTCATGCCTCGGCACGCGTGGGCTTGCGCGTACTCCGCGTCCAGTCCGATCGCCCGGTCGAATTCGGCGAGAGCCTCCACGTACCGCCGGGTCATGCGCAGGACCTCGCCGCGCTCGACGGCCACCCAGGCCAGATCCGGCACCAGTTCCTTCGCGCGGTCCAGGTCTGCCATCGCGCGGTCCGGTGCGTCCAGGCGATGCAACGTCCTCGCCCGGTGGACCAGTGCCCATACGTAGTCGGCGTCGAGTTCGAGGGCCCGGTCGAGAGCCGTAAGCGCCTCCGCGGTGCGGTCGAGGCTCCTGAGGGTCACTCCCCGGCGGGCATGCGTGACCTCGTCCGTACCGTCCAGGCCGAGAGCCACGTCGAAGTCGGCCAGGGCCTCCTCGTACCGGCCCTCCTGGCGAAGGGTCTCCGCCCTTTCCCTTCGGTACCAGGCGTTGTCCGGCTGGCTCTCCACCGCGCGGTCGAGATCCGCCAGGGCCTGCGCCGTCTCGTCGCGCGCGTTCCTCACCCCGGCCCGCTGCACCAGCGCCCACCCGTAGTCCGGGCTGAGTTCGATCGCCCGGTCCAGGTCGCGCAGGGCCAGTTCGTCGTGGTCCAGCGCGTAATGGGTCACGCCCCGGCTCGCATAGGCGGCGGCGTACGCGTCGTCGATGCTCAGGGCCCGGTCGAACTCCGCGAGCGCTTCCGGGTAGCGGCCGGCGAGGCGCAGGGATTCGCCGCGCTCGACAGCCACCCAGGTGTCGTTCGGGCCCGCGCTCAGCGCACGGTCCAGGTCCTCCCAGTGCCGCGTGTCGTCGCCCCGGTCGCGCCACACCCTGGCCCGGTAGACCAGCGCCCGCGAGTCGGTCAGTTCCATGGCGATGGCCCGGTTGAGCGCGTCGAGGGCCTCGTCGCCGCGCTCCAGCTCGTACAGGGAAATCCCCTTGATCACCAAGGCCTCGTACCCGTCCGAGCCGAGTTCCAGGGCGCGGTCGGCGTCCGCCAGCGCCTCGTGGAGGTGGTTCAGGAGCCAGTGCGCCTCCGCCCGCCCGATCAAGAAGTCGGCGTCACCCGGGTCGAGTTCCACGGCCCGGCCCAAATCGACGAGGCCGTCCTCGCTGCGGCCCTGCAGGAGTCGGGTGTAGCCGCGACCGTAGTACGCCCTCGCCTGCTCGGCGTCCAGCTCGATGGCGCTGTCGTACTCGGCCACCGCGCGCTCGAGCTGCCTCTCGTGGCGCAGGTCCCGGCCCCGTACCGTCCGGATGAGCGCCCTTGTCCGGGGGTCCTGCGCCGCCCGGTCGAGGAGCAGCCCCAGGGCCGCGACGGTCCCTCCCGCTTCCAGGGCGCTGAGCAGGTCACGCCCCCACTCGGCCACGGTGTCCGCGCCCGCGTCGTCCCCCGCCTCGGCGATCATCTGCGCCCAGGCCCGTCCGACGGACTCCCCCTCGTCGATCGCGTCGACGGCCTCCCGCAGGACGCCGGGCAGCGCGGCGCGGGGGCCCGCGCACAGCAGGTGGTACGACTGGGCGAGGCGCAGCTCGCGCCAGCTCCTCGCCGACCACGCGTCGGACCCGGACAGTCCCGCCTCCGCCTCCGCCCGCCATGCGCCGAACGTCTGCGCGAGCCGCGTCTGCCGGTCCGCCCAGTCCCGCGGCGACTGATGGCGCTGCAGCCGCAGCATCTGCGAGCGCACCACCCCGTGGTACTGGACCCGGTCGCCCCGGTCGCTGACGAACGCGAGCCCGCGCAGCCATCCGTACAGCGTCGCGGCGTCGTCGTCCGGGCACCCCACGGCGGCCCGGAAGACGTCCGCGTCGAGGCGGCGTGGAAGAGCGCAGGCGAGGGCGACGGCGCGCCGCACTTCGTCCTGTTCCCACTTCAGGAACCGCTCGACGGCCGTGGGGCTCGGGTCGCCGACGTCGTCAGGGTCGGCGGGCCGGCTCTCGGCAAGGGTGGAGACCAGGACGGGGAGGCCGCCTGTCAGCCGCAGCACCTCTTCGACGACAGGCTCGGCGACCACTCCCCTGTCCGCGAGCAGGCCGCGCGACTCGGCCTCCGTGAAGGGTTCGAGCGGGATGTTCCCCACGTAATCGGCGTAGCCGCCCCATCGCGACGCATCGAAGTCACGCTGGCCGGCGGTGACCACCACGACGTTCGCGGGAAGAGTCCCGTACCGCTCCGTCGTCATCACGTCCCGCAGCCACCCGTCCAGGAACGGCCCGGTCCGCTCGTACGTGTCGAAGAACAGCACGACCCACGGCACGGAAGCGGCGATGTGTGCCAGCTCGGTGAGCAGGACCGGGGTCAGGGACTTCTCCGGCGCCAGGACCAGTTGCGCGTCCTCCTGGCTGCCCAGCCGGGCGTTGAGGCCCGCCTTCAGCCGGTCGGCTCCACGTGCGAGCGGGGCGGGGTCCACGGCCCCGGCGAATGCTCCGACGCCCGGCACGAGTCCGAGACCCACCAGGCCCGCCCGTGCCACTGCCATGCTGCCTGCCGAGGGCGAGGCGGGCTCGGACTGCTCCGGAACCAGGGCCGCAACGGACGCCGACTCGGCCTCGTGACGGCGCTCCCGGTGTGCGGCAAGCCGCCGGTCGAGGTCCTTGAGGCGGTGACCCTGCGCGGCGAACTGTGAGCCGAGCGCCGCCAGAGCCTCCGGAACGCTGCCCACCGCCTCGTCGACGTACGCCGTCAGCGCGCCGCGCTCGCGTGCCACCTGCTCGAGTTCCCGCACCAGGAAGGTCTTGCCGACCCCGGCGTTGCCATGGATATGGAACAGGAACCGATGCCGCTCGTCGTCCACCGGTATCTCGAAGTTGCCCCGGAACGCCGTGAGTTCGTCACGTCGGCCCACGAACCCCGCGCGCCTGCGTCGACGTATCAACTCCTGCATCGACGGCCCTGAAGCGCCCACGGCGCACACCCCTCCCCGTCACCACCAGCTCCCTGCCCTTCAGTGTGCCGCACGTCCCGAACGAGGGCCTGCGCATGCGCTGTTACAGGCTTGGGACGTACGTACTCCGGGGCGCGTACAACGTTTTTCTTCGGTGGCCTGTCTTTCTTCTCGTCACCACGAACACCCCCACAGGACACCAAGAAGGAGAGGAACAGTGCGCCGCACTCTCGTCACAGCCCTCGCCGTCACCGCGCTCGCCGTGCCGCTCGGCCTCGTATCCGCCGCCGGTACCGCCGCCGCTGCCACACCCGTTCCGCCCCGCGTCCCCGCCACCGACTTCAACCACGACGGGTACCAGGACCTCGTGCTCGGGGCGCCGGGCGCGACCGTGTCCGGGAAGGAGAACGCCGGGGCCGTCTCCGTGGTCTACGGCGGGAAGAACGGGCCGGACATCACGCACGCCAAGGTCTTGACCCGCTCCACCACCGGGATACCCGGAGCCGCCGAGGAGGGCGGCTACTTCGGGGAGCGCGTCACCAGCGGGGACCTCGACGGGGACTCGTACACCGACCTCGTCGTCGCCGGGCTCGGCGGCGCGCCGAGCGTCGTGCTGTGGGGTTCGGCCGCCGGGCTGAGCGGCCAGGGCAGTGTCGCGCTGCCCACGTCGACCGGGATGTTCGCCGTCGGCGACTTCAACGGCGACGGGCACCGCGACCTCGTCACCGACGACTACCCGCGCAGCGACGACCCGGACGACGACGCCGCCGGGATGACCATCTCCTACGGCCCCTTCGACCGCGCGAGCGCCAAGCCGGCGAGCCAGGACACCATCGCCACCAGCCAGACCTTCGGGCCCGCCGACATCGTCGTCGGCGACATGACCGGGGACGGCGCCGACGACATCGTGACGAGCCACGGCTTCGAGGAGATGGCGTACGCCAGCAAGTTCTGGAAGGGCGGGAAGGACGGGGTCTCGCACACCGCGAAGTCGCTGACCTCGTCGTTCCGCGGTGCCGTCGGTGACGTCGACGGGGACGGGTACGGCGACCTCGTAGTCCACGACATCGGCGACAACTACGAGGACATCCCGTACGAGAAGGGCACCGTCCTCGTCATGTACGGGACCGCGGACGGGCCGTCCACGACCCGCACGAAGACCATCACGCAGGACACGGCCGGCGTGCCCGGGGTCGGCGAGAGCGGCGACATGTTCGGCACCGACATCTCCGCCGGTGACGTGAACAGCGACGGCTACGCGGACATCGCCGTCGGCGTGCCCGGCGAGGCCATCGGCAACATCAAGGACGCCGGCAGCGTCGTCCTGCTCAAGGGCGGCCGCGGCGGCCTGTCCGGCACGGGCTCGCAGGCCTTCAACCAGTCCACGACCGCGGTGCCCGGCGCCTCGGAGACGGGCGACGGCTTCGGCCAGAAGGTCCTCCTGTCCGACCTGAACGGCGACGGCAAGGCCGACCTGACCGCCACCGCTCCCCTGGAGGACGGCACGTACACCGACTCCGGCGCTGCCTGGGTGCTGCGCGGGGCCACCGGCGGGCTCACCACGAGCGGCATCACGTCGTTCGGCGCAGCCGCCGTCCATGTCCCCGAGAAGAACGCCCAGTTGGGGCAGGACCTCATCGGGCACTGAGAGACGGGGGTGGGTGAGCCCATGGGTTCACCCACCCCCCTCGCGCGTGATCCCGCTCAGTCCCCCAGCACCGGCAGCAGTTCCGGCAGGTGGCCGTCCGAGGCCGTCGCCGCGTGCTGCCGCTCCAGCGGGACCTCCCCGTACAGCGTCGTGCGCGGCTTCGCCGGGCGGCCCGCTTCCTCCGCGATCGTGATGAGGTCCTTGATGGAGCGGTACGAGCCATAACTGGAGCCCGCCATACGGGAGATGGTCTCCTCCATCAGCGTGCCGCCCAGGTCGTTCGCCCCCGAGCGCAGCATCTCCGCGGCGCCCTCCGTACCCAGCTTCACCCAGCTCGTCTGGATGTTCGGGATGTGGGGGTGCAGGAGGACGCGCGCCATGGCGGTGACGGCCCTGTTGTCGCGGGTCGTCGGGCCCGGACGCGCGATGCCCGCGAGGTAGACCGGGGCGTTGGTGTGGATGAACGGGAGCGTCACGAACTCCGTGAAACCGCCCGTCTCTTGCTGGATACCGGCCAGCGTGCGGAAGTGGCCGAGCCAGTGGCGGGGCTGGTCCACATGCCCGTACATCATCGTCGACGACGAGCGGATGCCCAGCTCGTGAGCCGTCTTGATGACCTCGATCCACGTCGCCGTGGGCAGCTTGCCCTTGGTGAGGACCCAGCGGACCTCGTCGTCGAGGATCTCGGCCGCCGTGCCGGGGATCGAGTCGAGGCCGGCCTCCTTCGCCGCGGTGAGCCAGTCCCGGATCGACATGCCCGTGCGCGTCGCGCCGTTCACCACCTCCATCGGGGAGAACGCGTGCACGTGCATGCCGGGGACGCGCTCCTTCACCGCCTTCGCGATGTCGAAGTAGGCCGTGCCCGGCAGGTCGGGGTGGATGCCGCCCTGCATGCACACCTCGACCGCACCCACGTCCCACGCCTGCTCCGCCCGGTCCGCGACCTGGGAGAGGGAGAGCGTGTACGCGTCCGCGTCCGTGCGGCGCTGCGCGAAGGCGCAGAAACGGCAGCCGGTGTAGCAGACGTTCGTGAAGTTGATGTTCCTCGTGACGATGTACGTGACGTCGTCGCCGTTCACCGTCTTGCGGATGTCGTCCGCGACGCGGCAGAGGGCGTCGAGCGCCGGGCCGTCCGCGTGCAGCAGGGCCAGCGCCTCGTCGTCGGTGAGCTTCGTCGGGTCGTCGGCCGCCGTCGCGAGCGCGGCGCGCACGTCCCCGTCGATGCGCTGCGGGACCATGCCGGGCGCGGCCTGCTCGCGCAGCGCCTCCCAGTCGCCGTACACGTCGTCGAAGTCGTCGCGCCGGTCGGACGTGCGGCCCGTCGTGTCGATGGTGCGGTGCAGGTCCGTGCGGCCGGTGGCGGTGAACCCCTCGTCGGGCTCCTGCCAGGGCAGGCCCGCGGGGCGCGCGTCCTCGTCGGCGAGGCCGGTGTCGGCGGAGGCGAGGGCCCGTACGTGCGGCAGGAGACGCGGGTCGAGCCACGGCTCGCCGCGCTCGATGAACTCCGGGTAGATCGTCAGGCGTTCACGGAGCTCGAAGCCGGCCTCGCCCGTCTTCGCTGCGAGTTCGTCGATGTGCGGCCAGGGGCGCTCGGGGTTCACATGGTCCGGGGTCAGCGGCGACACCCCGCCCCAGTCGTCGATGCCGGCGCCGATCAGGAGCGCGTACTCCTCGTCGACCAGGTTCGGCGGGGCCTGGATGCGGGCGGAGGGGCCGAGGATGTGGCGGGCGACCGCGATGCACGCGGCGAGCTCCTCCAGCTCGGCGTCCGGCATGCCGCGCATCGCCGTGTCCGGCTTGGCCCGGAAGTTCTGGACGATGACTTCCTGGATGCCGTGGTAGCTGCGCTGGATGCGGCGCAGCTGGAAGAGGGAGTCGGCGCGCTCCTCGTAGGACTCGCCGATACCGATGAGGACGCCGGTGGTGAACGGGACGTTCGACCGGCCCGCGTCCTCCAGGACCCGCAGCCGGACGGCGGGTTCCTTGTCGGGCGAGCCGTGGTGGGGGCCGCCGGGCTCGGACCACAGGCGCGTCGCGGTCGTCTCCAGCATCATGCCCATGGACGGCGCGACCGGCTTGAGGCGCTGCAGGTCGGTCCACGTCATGACGCCGGGGTTGAGGTGCGGGAGCAGGCCCGTCTCCTCCAGGACCCGGATCGCCATGGCGCGCACATAGGCGAGCGTGTCGTCGTACCCGTGCGCGTCCAGCCACTCGCGGGCCTCGGGCCAGCGGTCCTCGGGCCGGTCGCCGAGCGTGAACAGCGCCTCCTTGCAGCCCATCTCGGCGCCGCGGCGGGCGATGTCGAGGACCTCGTCCGGCGACAGGAACATCCCGTGGCCGTCCCTGCGCAGCTTGCCGGGAACGGTCACGAACGTGCAGTAGTGGCACTTGTCCCGGCACAGCCGGGTCAGCGGGATGAAGACCTTCTTCGAGTACGTGATGACGCCCGGGCGGCCCGCGGCCTCCAGGCCCGCGTCGCGCACGCGCGCGGCGGACGCCGTCAGGTCCCGCAGGTCGTCGCCGCGGGCCTGGAGCAGGACCGCCGCCTCGGCCGTGTCGAGGGCAACGCCGTCGCGGGACCGCTTCAACGCGCGGCGCATCGCGTTGGCGGTGGGTCGTACAGGCTCCGGATCAGTCATGCTCCCGAGGATACGAGCGCCCACCGACAGCGTCTGCGCCGCGCTGACGTGCGCGGGATCACGCGACGTACACGTTTCACCTGCGCCCTGCACCGCCCCTCACAGGTACTGCTCGTACTCGTCGAGGATCTTGAGGACCGATGTCTCGTCCGCCGGCGGCAGTTGGAGGACGACCTCGTCGATGCCGAGTTCCGCGTAGTGCGCGAGCTTGCCCGGGCTCGGCAGGACCGCGTACGGGACGACGTGCAGGTCCGCCGGGTCGCGGCCCGCCTCCTCCCAGCCGGCCCGCAGCACGGGCATCGACTCGGTCAGGCCGCGCCCGCCGATGGGCAGCCAGCCGTCGGCGTACTCGGTGATGTGCGCGAACAGCTTCGGGCCCGCCGCCCCCCCGATCAGCGTGCGGGGCGCGCCGCCCACCGGCTTCGGGTAGGCGTGGCTGGCCCGCACCGACACCCCGAACTCACCGTCGTACGCGGTCGGTTCCTGCGACCACAGGGCCCGCATGAGGCCCATGCGCTCCCGGCCGAGCTCGCGCCGCGTGCGCCATTCGACGCCGTGGTCGGCGGCCTCCTCGACGTTCCAGCCGAAGCCGAGGCCGAGCGTGAAACGGCCGCCGGAGAGGTGGTCGAGGGTCGCGATCTGCTTCGCCAGGCCGATGGGGTCGTGCTGGGCGATCAGCGTGACGCCGGTGCCGAGCCCGAGCCGCTCGGTGACGGCGGCGGCCTGCCCCAGCGCGACGAACGGGTCGAGGGTGCGGCCGTACTCGGCGGGCAGTTCACCACCTGCCGGATACTGCGTCGCCCGCTCCACCGGGATGTGTGTGTGCTCGGGCAGATACAGCCCGGCGAACCCGCGTTGCTCCATCTCACGCGCGAGCCGCACAGGCGTGATGGTCTCGTCGGTCAGGAAAATCGTGGTCGAGATCCGCATGGGGGCATTACTACCGGCCCGCCCCTCAGGAGTCCATGGACTCCCCGGGCGGACAGACGTAAGACTCCGATCCCCTTCCCTTACAGGGGAGTTCACGGCTCAATACCAGAGTTGCATGCATCACCCACGTCACAGACGGAACGTCACAGGACCCTGGGAGCCGCAGCATGTGCGAGGACGACCACACCACGACCGGCATGGCCAGACGCGCGCTGTTCGTGACGGGAGCGGCCACCGCGCTTACGTTGAGCAGTGTGAGCTTCGCGAGCGCGGCCGACGGCCGCACACCGGTGGACGGCACGAAGACTACGAAGACGACGAAGACCGTGAAGGGGACGCTGCCGCCCGGCGCGCCCGACTTCGTGTACGTGCCGGTCGAGGTGCCGCGCGGGGTCCGCGAGATCCACGTCGCGTACACCTACACGAAGGCGACCGTCCCGGCCGGCACGCAGAACAACGCCCTGGACATCGGGGTGTTCGACGAGCGCGGCACCGAGCTCGGCGGGAAGGGCTTCCGCGGCTGGTCGGGCGGCGCGCGCACCGAGTTCTTCGTACGGGCGGACGACGCGACGCCGGGCTACATCCCGGGGCCGGTCCGCGCGGGCACCTGGCACATCGCGCTCGGCCCGTACACGGTCGCCCCCGAAGGCCTCCCGTACGAGCTCACCATCACGCTCACGTACGGCGAGCAGGGCGAGACCCCGAAGCCCGTCTACCCGCCCTCACGCGCCAAGGGCCGGGGCCGCGCCTGGTACCGCGGCGACTGCCATCTGCACTCGTGGTACTCGGACGGCAGGCGCACGCCCGCCGAGATCGCGGCGCTCGCGCGCGCAGCCGGCCTGGACTTCATCAACTCGTCCGACCACAACACGCACTCGTCGCACGCCCACTGGGCCGACCAGGCGGGCGACGACCTGCTCATCATGCTCGGCGAGGAGATCACGACCCGTAACGGGCACGTGGTGGCGCTCGGCACGGACCCGGGCACGTTCGTCGACTGGCGCTACCGGGCCCGCGACAACCGCTTCGGCAAGTACGCGGGCGAGATCCGCCGCGCGGGCGGCCTCGTCGTACCGGCCCACCCGCACGCCACCTGCATCGGCTGCAACTGGAAGTTCGGCTTCGGTGAGGCGGACGCCGTCGAGGTGTGGAACGGCCCGTACACCCCGGACGACGAGGTCTCCCTGGCCGACTGGGACAACACGCTCGTGGCGTCCGTACGGGGTTCGCGTCAGTGGATCCCCGCGATGGGCAACAGCGACGCCCACCGCGA
This sequence comes from Streptomyces sp. NBC_00009, assembly GCF_045040855.1. Taxonomy (NCBI): domain Bacteria; kingdom Bacillati; phylum Actinomycetota; class Actinomycetes; order Kitasatosporales; family Streptomycetaceae; genus Streptomyces; species Streptomyces sp. NBC_00009. Next base: position 4,479,783 of record NZ_CP108312.1, on the reverse strand, counting down.
CCCGGACCGCATCGGCGGCCCGCAGACGGTGGTCCTCGCCGACGACCTGACCCGGGAGGCCGTCCAGGCGGGCATCAAGGCGGGCCGCTCGTACGTCGCCGAGTCGAAGTCCGTGGAGCTGACGTTCACGGCGTCCGGCTCGCGCGGCGAGCACGCCGGCATCGGCGAGCGCCTCCACGTGGACCCCGACGCGCCGGTCACCGTCCGCCTGGAGGTCAAGGGCGCCCCGGGCTGCACGCTCCACCTGGTCACGGACCAGGGCACCCTGTTCACCGCACCGGCGCTCCCCGAGTCCGGGTCGGGCACGGCCGAGTGGCGCACGACGGCCTCGTACGCGGCCTATGTGCGGGCCGAGGTCCGGCACGCGCCGACGGTCCCGGGCCTGCCGGGGGCGCTTGCGGCGTTCACGAACCCGGTGTTCCTGGGGGCGTAGGAGGGGCGGGCGGCCTGGACAGTACGACTGGCTAGGCTGCCCCTCCTGAATGTTTGCCACAGCGCCGGGGTGCGGCAGTGCCGGGCGCGACAGGACAGGGGGCGGAAGACGCATGACAGATCGCCAGACGGTCCAGTTGCTCGACCACATGCGCAGGGGCATGCCGTTCGAGTTCACGACCACGATGTCGATGATGAAGCGGCTCGCGACGCTGGTGTCCACCGCCGAGCTCTTCGGCTACCAGTACGCCGGGGCCCGGCAGGAGGTCTTCTCCATCAAGCTGTTCTTCACCCCCGACCCCGGCCCGCAGGCGCAGGCACGCGCCGCGCAGTACTGGCCGTACGCGCCACAGGTGCCCGGGATACCGCCGCAGACGCTGGAACTCAACAAGAAGCGCGTCCTGTTCGACCTGACCAGCAAGGCCGCGCTGCTGAAGCGGCTGCCGGTCATCGGGGTGGTCCTCCTCCTGGCGTTCCTGCGCTCGCTCCTCTCCCTGGGCGGCTCTCCGGGCCTCGCCGTCGGCTATGCGTGCGGCATCGCCGTCCTGGCCGGCGTGGGCATCTGGATCAACTTCCTGCGCCACAAGAAGGCCGGCGCGTACCTCCAGGCGGCGGGCTTCGTACGCCACGAGCCCTCCCCCGGCCAGGTCTTCCACCTCCCGCCGGGCTCCCAGCCGCAGTACGGCCAGCCGCAGCAGCAGTACGGCGTGCAGGCGCCCGGATACGGCGGCCAGGCCCAGCCCCCGTACGGCGCGGCGCAGCACCAGCAGTACGGGCAGCAGCAACCGCCGCAGCAGTACGGACAGCAGCAGCCCCCGCAGAACTATGGCCAGCAGCAGCCCCCGCAGTACGGACAGCAGCCGCCCTACGGCGGCCGGCAGCCGCAGTAGGAGGAGGGGCAGGGGGCGGTCACCCCTGCCACACGATCGACTGCAGCTCGCTGTAGGCGTGCAGCGCGTACGAGCCCACGTCCCGGCCCACCCCGCTCTGCTTGAAGCCGCCGAACGGCGCCTCCATGTTCCGGCCGACCGTGTTCACGCCGACCCCGCCGGCCCGCAGCCGCCGCGCAACCCGGAACGCCCGCGCCACGTCCCCCGACCACACGTAGTCGATGAGGCCGTACTCACTGTCGTTGGCGAGGGCCACCCCCTCCTCCTCGTCGTCGAAGGGCACGACCACCACGACCGGGCCGAAGATCTCCTCCCGCACGACCCGCATGTCGTTCGTGCAGTCCGCGAGGAGCGTCGGGGCGACGTAGAAGCCCTTGCCGAGAGCCGGCCGCTCGCCGCCCGCGACGACCCGCGCCCCCTCCTTGCGGCCCAGCTCGACGTACGACTCGACGCGGTCGCGGTGCGCCGCCGAGATCACCGGCCCGACGACCGTCCCCGGTGCCCTCGGATCGCCCACCTTCATATAGCCGACGTACTCGGCCAGCTTCGAGACGAGCGCGTCGTACACCCCGCGCTGCGCGATCACCCGCGTCGGCGCCGTGCAGATCTGCCCGCTGTAGAAGGCGTACGTGGTGCCGATCCCCGAGACCGCGGAGGCGAGGCCCGCCTCGTCCAGGTCGTCGAAGACGAGCGCCGCGCCCTTTCCGCCCAGCTCCATCAGCTGCCGCTTCATGCCGCGCCCGCACACCTCGCCGATGCGCCGGCCGACCGCGGTGGAGCCGGTGAAGCTGACCATGTCGACGTCCGGCGAGTCGACGGCCGCCTCGCCCACGTCCACAGCCGTCCCGCTGACCACGTTCACCACACCGGGCGGCGCCCCCGCCTCCTCCAGAGCGGCCGCCATCCGGTACACCGACAGGGGGTCCTGCGGGGCCGGCTTCACGACGACCGTGTTCCCCATGGCGAGCGCCGGGGCGACCTTGCCGGCCGGGTTCGCCCACGGGTTGTTGTACGACGTGATGCAGGTGACGACGCCGACGGGCTGCCGTACGGCGAGCGCCCCGAGCACGCCCGCCTTCCCCATGGGTCCGGCCTCGTTGATCTGCGGCGGCAGCCCCTGCTCGACCGGTTCGAGCGCGCCCTTCGCATAGCGGCGGAACCGTGCCACCCCCACCGCGACCTGCATGCCGCGCGCGGTCCCGCTCGTCGCGCCGCTCTCCGCCTGCGCGAGGTCCGCGTTCGCCGCGAAGTCGCGCTGCATCACGTCGGCGGCCCGGTCCAGGATCGCGGCGCGCTCCTCCGGCTTCGTACGGGACCACGAGGCGAAGGCCTCGCGGGCCGCCGACGCCGCGTCATGGACCTGCGCGCGGGACGCCTCGGGGGCGAGCCCGACGACCTCCTCCGACGCGGGGTCGACGACCTCGTAGTGCCCGCCGTCCGGCTCGGTCCACTCGCCGCCGATGAACAGCCGCTGGGAATCGTCCGCTTGACGCGTCACTTGGTGGACACCGTCCTCGTGTCGCGGCCCGACCGCAGCACGGTGCCGGGCACCGCCCCCGTCACGACGTCCTCGCGGATGACCTCGACGCCGTTGACCCACACGGCGTTGATGCCGATGGCCTTCGAGTCGAGGCGCGGGCTGTCGCCGGGCAGGTCGTGGACGAGGGTGGCCTTGCCCGCGTCGATCCGCTCCGGGTCGAACAGGACGAGGTCCGCGTGCCAGCCCTCCTCGATCCGGCCGCGCGCGCGAAGCCCGAAGAGCCGTGCCGGATCGTCGGTGAGCATCTTCACCGCCTCCTCGATCCCGGCCAGCTTCCGCCCGCGCAGACAGTCCCCGAGGAAGCGCGTCGTGTACGGCGCCCCGCACATCCGGTCCAGGTGCGCGCCCGCGTCGGACCCGCCGAGGAGCACGTCCTCGTGGCTCCAGGTCTCGGCGCGCAGCGCCCACGAGTCCGGGTCGTTGTCGCTGGGCATGGGCCAAAGGACCGTCCGCAGGCGGTCGTTGGCGCAGATCTCGACGATGCACTCGAAGGGTTCCTGGCCGCGCTCGGCCGCGATGTCGTTCACCACGCGCCCGGTCAGGCCCTCGTTCGCCTCCGAGTACGTGTCGCCGATGACGTACCGCCCGAAGTGGGCGAGCCGCCGGAAGACGCCGGCCTCCTTGCTGTCCGCGCGCCGCAGCATCTGTGCCCGCACGTCCGGGTCGCGGAGCTTCGCGATCCGCTCGTCGACGGGGAGGGAGAGGATCTCGCCCCAGCCGGGGATGAGGTTCAGGGCGCAGAACGTGCCGAGCGACATGTTCATGGGGGTCAGGATCGGCATGGTCAGCGCGACGATCCGGCCGCCGGCCTTGCGGGCCCGCTCGCTGGGGATCAGCTGGCGCGGCACCCGCTCGGGGACGGCCGCGTCGATGGTCAGGACGTTCCAGTTCAGGGGCCGCCCGGCGGCCGCGCTCATCTCGACGAACAGGTCGATCTCGTCGTCGCTGAACTGGTCGAGGCACCCGGCCACGATCGCCTCGATCTGGGTTCCCTCGTGCTCGGCGACGGCGCGGCTCAGCGCGAGCAGCTCCTCGGGCCGCGCGTGCCGCGAGGCGACCGGCTGCCCGTCGCCGTCCGAGTGCGTCGAGGACTGGGTGGTCGAGAAGCCCCAGGCACCCGCGTCCATCGCCTCGTGGAACAGGGCGAGCATCTGCTCCAGCTGCTCGGGCGTCGGCTGCCCGCCGACCGCGTCCGCGCCCATCACGTACCGGCGCAGCGCGCAGTGCCCCACCATGAAGCCGGCGTTGACGGCGATCCGCCCGTCGAGGGCGTCGAGATACTCACCGAACGAGTTCCACGTCCAGGGCGCGCCCTCCTCAAGCGCGACCAGAGACATGCCCTCGACCTTGGACATCATCCGGCGCGTGTAGTCGGCGTCCTCGGGCCGCTCCGGATGCAGCGGCGCGAGCGTGAAGCCGCAGTTGCCGCCCGCGACGGTCGTCACGCCGTGGTTCAGGGACGGCGTCGCGTACGGGTCCCAGAACAGCTGGGCGTCGTAGTGGGTGTGCGGGTCGACGAAGCCGGGGGCGAGGATCCGCCCGCGCGCGTCCTCGCTGCCCGCGGCGGGCTCCGCGACGGTGCCGGGCTCGGCGATGACGGCGATGCGCCCGTCCCGGATGCCGACGTCGGCGACGTAGGCGGGGGCACCCGTCCCGTCGACTACGGTCGCGCCTTTGATCAGATGGTCGAGCACGAGGTCGTCCCCCTCATTGCTGGTGGGTGTCTGATTCAGCCCGTCCGGCGTTTGAGGACGAGCCCGAAGGGCGACAAGGGGGGTCCGGGGCGCAGCCCCGCGACGTCGGCCAGACGCCCCGAACCCAACTCCTACGCCGACTGACGGAACCTGGTAGTCCGGTGGACCGGATCCGTGTCGATCTTCGGGATGACGTGCTCGCCGATGAGCTTGATCGACTGGAGCGTGTCCTCCTTGGAGATGCCGATCGGCATGCCGAACGACAGCTGGTCGGCGCCCGCCTGTTCCCAGCGCTTGCACTGCGTGAGCACCTCGTCCGGGTCGCCGCAGATCAGCAGCTCCTCGGCGATGAGGAGTTCGATGATCTCCTCGTTGAACTCGGGCAGCGTCTCGGGCCACACGGGGAAGCCCTCGGGGCGCGGGAACGTGTCGTGGTAGCGGAAGACGAGCGACTGGAGGTAGTGCAGTCCGCCGGTGGCGGCGATCCGTACGGCCTCCGCGTGGGTCGGCGCGCAGATCGCGGTCGAGGTCACCATGACGTTGTCGTTGACGAACGCCCCGACGGGCTCCGCCTTGCCGATGTTCGACTTGTACTGCTCGAGCACCCACTCCATGTCGGAGACCTTCTGGACGCTGAAGCCCAGGACGCCGAGGCCCTTCCTGGCGGCCATCGCGTACGAGGGCGGGGAGCCGGCCGCGTACCACATGGCGGGGTGCGCCTTCCCGTACGGCTTGGGGAAGATCTTGCGCGGCGGCAGCTGCCAGTGCTTGCCCTTGAACCCGACGTACTCCTCCTGGAGCCACATCTTCGGGAACTCGGCGATGGTCTCTTCCCAGATCTCCTTCGTGTAGTTCATGTCGGTGACGCCGGGGATGAAGCCGAGGATCTCGTGGCTGCCCGCGCCGCGCCCGCTGCCGAACTCGTGCCGCCCCTCGCTGAGATGGTCGAGCATCGCGACCTTCTCGGCGACCTTCACCGGGTGGTTGACCTGGGCGAGCGGGTTGAAGATGCCGGAGCCGAGGTGGATGCGTTCGGTGGCGTGGGCGAGGTAGCCGAGGAAGACGTCGTTGGCGGAGAGGTGCGAGTACTCCTCCAGGAAGTGGTGCTCGGACGCCCAGGCGTACTTGAAGCCCGACTTGTCCGCCTGGATGACGTACTCGGTCTCCTCCATCAGCGCCTTGTGCTCGGCGAGCGGGTCGGTCTCGGCCCGCTTGCCCACATATCCCTGTACAAAGAGCCCGAATTCCAAGGAGGTTCACCGTCCCCTGTCTGTGACCGGCGGCTGCGTCAGAAGCTCCTGCGCTCTTTCTGACGTACCGTCAGATTCGATGTGCCGACTGTTTCACCGTGCCCGTACAGCGTCAATACCTGATGCAGCGTCAGCGTCAGATCGTGCAGGATCACAGCACGCTGACGCCCGCCAGCCACCCGCCGTCGATGACGAACGGCTGGCCCGTGATGTACGCAGAGTCCTCCTGCGAGGTCAGGAACAGCGCGAGCCGCGCCACCTCCTCGGGCTGCCCGACCCGCCCCAGCGGCACGAGCTTGCGGTACAGCTCATCGAGGGCCTGCGAGGCCTCCTCGGTGTCCGCGCCCGGGTCCAGCTGCGAGGGATTGCTCATGGCGGTGTCGATGGCGCCGGGGCAGACGGCGTTCACGCGGATCTTCTTCGCGGCCAGCTCGAGGGCCGCCACCTTCGTCAGCCCCACGATCGCGTGTTTGGTGGCGGTGTACGCGCCGACGTACGCCATGCCCGTCACCCCCGTGTAGGAGGCCGTGTTCACGATCGTGCCCCCGCCGGCCGCCTCGATCTCGGGCGCGACGGTCTTGATCCCGAGGAAGGCACCCACCTGGTTGACCTGGATGATCTGCTGGAACTCGTCCAGGGGCGTGCTGACCAGCTCGTTGAACCGCAGGATCCCGGCGTTGTTCACGAGCCCGTCGATCTTCCCGTACGCCTTCTTCGCGGCGGCGACGGCGGCCACCCAGTCGTCCTCGCGGCTCACGTCCAGATGGACGTAGAGCCCGCCTATCTCCTTGGCGAGCGCCTCGCCCTGGTCGTCGAGGACATCCCCGAGCACCACCTTGGCGCCCTCCGCGGCGAACAGCCGCGCCTCCTGCTCGCCCTGCCCGCGCGCCGCGCCCGTGATGACGACGACGCGCCCGTCCAGCTTGCCCATGCCGGTACTCCTAGTCTTTGATGTGCCTAGTCGTTCAGGTGCGGAGCGGTTAATCGTTGAGGTGCGGAGCGACGTCGGTGGCGAACGCCGCCATCTGGTCGGTGAGTTCACCGAGGCTCCGGGAGCGGAACCGGACCTGGATCTGGTCCACGCCCATCGCGCCGTACGCGCGCAGCGACTCGGCGAGGGCCTGCGGGGCGCCGGACAGGGTGCGCCGCCCGACGTGCCACGCGGGTACGCCCACGTAGAGAGGCTCGGCGATCGCGCCCACGGTGACGGGAGCCTCGATACCCGCCTCCTCCCGCAGCCGCTTCACCTTCGCTATCTGTCCCGGCAGTTGCTCGCGGCTGTCCCCCTGCGGCAGCCACCCGTCCCCCTTCACGGCGGCGCGGCGCACCGCCGGGGCCGAGGAGCCGCCCACCCACACGGGCACCCGGCTCTGCGCGGGACGCGGCCGCTGCCCGAGCCCCTCGAAGGCGTACCGCTCCCCCTTGAAGGACGGATACTCCTCCGGCCCGAGCGCCGCCTTCAGCGCGTCCAGGGCCTCGTCGAGCACGGCCCCGCGCCGCGCGAAGTCGACCCCGAGCGCCTCGAACTCCTCCTGTACGTGCCCTGCCCCGACCCCGAGGATCAGCCGGCCCCCACAGAGATGGTCGAGGGTGGCGTACTGCTTGGCGGCGGCCAGCGGATGGCGCAGGCCGACGATCGCGACGTGGCTCATGAGGCGCACGTTCTCCGTGATGCCCGCGAGGTAGGCGAGCGTGGCCACCGGGTCGTACCAGGTGGTGCTCATCGCGTCGGCGAGGCGGCGCGGGATGGCGACGTGGTCGCAGCAGGCGATGTAGTCGAAGCCGGAGCGGTCGGCGGTGCGGGCGATCTCGGCGAGGTCGGCGGCGCCGGCCCCGGCCTCCCAGCTCTCGGCGTACATCGTGGACTGGGACTGGATGGGGAGCTGGATGCCGTAGGCGAGGTGCGACGTCCCGGACTTCATGGGGTCACTCACCACCCTGCCCCGCCCAGAGTCCGTCGTCGGTCAGCCCCAGCAGGTCGATGGCGTTGCCGCGCACGATGCGCTCGACGACGTCGGCGTCCAGGTGCCCCATCTGCGCCTCGCCGACCTCCTTGGACTTCGGCCAGGTGGAGTCGGAGTGCGGGTAGTCGGTCTCGTAGAGCACGTTCGCGACGCCGATCGCGTCGAGGTTCCTGAGCCCGAACGCGTCGTCGAAGAAGCAGCCGTAGACGTGGTCGGCGAAGTACTCGGAGGGCCGCTTGCGGACCTTGTCGGCGACGCCGCCCCAGCCGCGGTTCTCCTCCCAGACGACGTCAGCGCGCTCCAGGATGTACGGGATCCAGCCGATCTGGCCCTCGGCATACATGATCTTCAGGTTCGGGAAGCGCTCGAACTTGCCGCTCATCAGCCAGTCGACCATCGAGAAGCAGCAGTTGGCGAAGGTGATGGTCGAGCCGACGGCGGGCGGCGCGTCGGGCGAGGTCGACGGCATCTTGCTGGACGACCCGATGTGCATCGCGATGACGGTGCCGGTCTCGTCGCAGGCCCGCAGGAAGGGGTCCCACTCGTCCGTATGGACGGAGGGGAGGCCCAGGTGGGGCGGTATCTCGGAGAAGGCGACGGCACGCACGCCCCGGGCGGCGTTGCGTCGCACCTCTGCCGCGGCGAGCTCGGCATCCCACAGCGGGACGAGGGTGAGCGGTATGAGCCGCCCCTGGGCCTGCGGCCCGCACCACTCCTCCACCATCCAGTCGTTGTACGCGCGCACGCCGAGCAGCCCGAGTTCACGGTTCTTGGCCTCGGTGAACGTCTGCCCGCAAAAGCGCGGGAAGGTGGGGAAGCAGAGCGCGGACTGGACGTGGTTGACGTCCATGTCGGCGAGCCGGGCCGGCACGTCGTACGAGCCCGGACGCATCTGCCCGTACGTGATGACCTCGAGCTTGATCTCGTCACGGTCGTAGCCGACGGCGGTGTCGAGGCGGGTGAGGGGACGGTGCAGGTCCTCGTAGACCCACCAGTCGCCTATCGGCCCCTCGTCCCCGGGTGCGCCCATGACGGGCGCGAACTTGCCGCCCAGGAACGTCATTTCCTTCAGGGGGGCGCGCACGATACGCGGGCCTTCGTCCCGGTATTTGGCCGGGAGGCGGTCCTGCCAGACGCCGGGCGGTTCCACAGTGTGGTCATCCACCGAAATGATCCGGGGGAAGCCCTGCGGGCTCTCCTTGGTCTCCTTGGTCTCCATGTCGACCACGGTAGCGCCGATCTGACGACCCGTCAGCTCTCCGGACAGCGGGGACATGAGGTGAGGTGTCTGTGATGGCTGTCTCGCGTGGCTGACGCATCCGCCATGAACAAGGCAAACTGGCCTCGTCGTCTTTGGATCCGACGCGTGCGGCAGGGGGCAGCGATGGACGGTGTACCGCGAGTACCGGAGCAGCGGTACGCCGGGACCTCCAAAAGCACCGGGAGCGCTGAGCTGCCCGAGGCCACGGAGGTCCCGGCGGGCCTGCGCTTCAGTGTGCTCGGCCCGGTGCGCTCCTGGCGCGGCGACGAGCTCCTGACCACGGGCTCCCCACAGCAGCGCGCCCTGCTCGCGGCTCTCCTGCTGCGCGAGGGACGCACCGCGACCGCCGCCGAGCTGATCGACGCCCTGTGGGGCGACGAACCCCCGTCGCAAGCCCTCGCCGCCGTCCGTACGTACGCCTCCCGGCTGCGCAAGATCCTCGACCCCGGCGTCCTCGTCAGCGAGTCCGGCGGCTACGCGATCCGCTCAGTGAGCGGCGACGCGCTCGACCTGGCCGCGGCGGAGGCACTGCGTTCCGACGCCGAGAAGGCCCGGAGCGCCGGGGACCTGTGCAAGGCACGCGAGCTGGTCAACCGGGCGCTGGCCCTGTGGGACGGCGAACCTCTCGCCAACATCCCCGGCCCGTACGCCGAGACCCAGCGTGCCCGCCTGGAGGAATGGCGCCTCGGCCTGCTCGAATCCCGCCTCGACATGGACCTGGAGCAGGGCTGCCACGCGGAGGCGGTCTCCGAACTCACCGCCCTCACCGCCGCGCACCCCCTGCGCGAACGCCTGCGCGAGCTCCTCATGCTGGCCCTCTACCGCTCCGGCCGCCAGGCCGAGGCCCTCGCCGTCTACGCCGACACGCGCCGCCTCCTCGCCGACGAACTCGGCGTCGACCCGCGCCAGGGCCTCGCCGAACTCCAGCAGCGCATCCTCCAGGCGGACCCGGCCCTCGCGGAACCGTCCGCCCCGACGACGGAACCTTCGGCGTCCCCCCTCCGGCCCGCCCAACTCCCGGCAACGGTCCCGGACTTCACGGGCCGCGCCTCATTCGTGACCGAGCTGCGCGACATCCTGTCCTCGGCCTCCTCCCCCGACGGGGAGGGCCAGGTCATGGCGGTGTCGGCGGTGGCCGGGATCGGCGGCGTAGGAAAGACGACGCTCGCCGTCCACGTGGCCCACGCCGCCCGCCCGTCCTTCCCCGACGGCCAGCTCTACGTCGACCTCCAGGGCGCGGGCCCGCGCGCGGCGGAACCGGAGACGGTTCTCGGCTCGTTCCTGCGGGCACTCGGCACGGCCGACTCCGCGATCCCGGACTCCCTGGAAGAACGCTCGGCGCTCTACCGTTCCACGCTCGACGGCCGCCGCGTCCTGATCCTCCTGGACAACGCCCGCGACGCCGCCCAGGTCCGCCCCCTGCTCCCCGGCACGGAGGGCTGCGCCGCGCTCATCACGGGCCGCGTCCGCATGGTCGACCTGGTGGGCGCGCATCTCGTGGACCTCGACGTGATGTCGCCGGAGGAAGCGCTCCAGCTCTTCACGAAGATCGTGGGCGCGGAACGGGTGGCCTCCGAGCGGGAGGCGGCCCTCGACGTGGTCGCCGCGTGCGGCTTCCTCCCCCTCGCCATCCGCATCGCGGCGTCGCGCCTCGCGGCGCGGCGCACGTGGACGGTCTCGGTCCTGGCGGCGAAGCTCGCCGACGAACGCCGCCGCCTGGACGAACTCCAGGCGGGCGACCTGGCGGTCAAGGCGACGTTCGAACTGGGCTACGGCCAGCTGGAGCCCGCGCAGGCTCGGGCCTTCCGGTTGCTGGGGCTCGCGGACGGCCCGGACATCTCCCTGGCGGCGGCAGCAGCGGTCCTGGACCTCCCGGTCGAGCCGACGGAGGACCTCCTGGAGTCGCTGGTCGACACGTCCCTACTGGAGTCGGCGGCCCCTGGCCGCTACCGCTACCACGACTTGGTCCGCCTCTACGCGCGTGCGTGCGCGGAACGGGACGAGTTGCCTCCGGAGGAGCGGGGGGCGGCTATGTCTCGGCTGCTGGACTTTTATCTGGCTACGGCGGCGGGGGTCTTCGCCATTGAACGCCCCGGGGACCGGCTGATCCATCACTTCGAGCCGACGCACTACGCAGGCCTCAGGTTCGGCGACCGCCAAAAAGCCCTGGACTGGCTCTACGCAGAGGCCAACTGCCTTCTCGCCTGCGCACACCAGGCGTGCACAGACGGCCGGTTGCGCCGTGGGGTGGACCTGCTGTGGGCCGCAAAAGACCTGGGTGAGTCAGGGGCCAACTCGAAGCAGTACGAATCTGTCGCCCTTGCGGCGCGGGACGCCGCGCGCGGCACGGGAGACTCCCGGGCAGAGGGGCGAGCACGGACCACCCTCACCAACGTCCATCTAGTGGCGGGCCGTTACGACGAGGCGGACGAGGAAGCCCGCCAGGCGGCATTGCTCGCCAGCGAGGTCAACGATCCGGCTCCTCTGCACTGGGCAAGCAATGACCGAGGCATCATCGCCCTCAACCAGGGCCGATACGCCGATGCCGAGGAGCATCTTCAGCATGCCATCGACGGCTCCCGCAAGGACGGGAACAGCCCGGGCGAGGCCAGCGCCTTGTGCAACCTCTCGCGCGTGCATCTGGCGATGGGCCGCACCTCGCGCGCGATCTCCCTCGCTCAACAGGGAATCGAGGTCTACGACCGCATGGGCCTGACCCTGCGTCTGGCGAACGCCCGGTATGCGCTCGGGCTCGCCCTCACTCAGGCTGGACGCACGTCCGAGGCCTTGGGCGAACTGACCGAAGCCCTCCAAATGTTCCAGATGAACCGGCAGCGCCTCTGGGAGGGCACCACGCACTTCCGCATCGCGCAGGCACATCTGACAGGGTCGCATCTTGCACTGGCCGCCCAGCACGCCGAACAGGCCCTCGCCATAGGCTGCATTGGCGGCGATCGTCTCCGCGCCAGCGTACTGACCACCCTCGGACAGTCGCTGGCAGCTCTCGGACAGGTGGACCGAGCACGCGTCTGCTGGCGAGAGGCCCTGCCCATGCACGAGCACGCGGGCTCTCCGGAAGCGGATCACGTCCGAGCGCTCCTGACCCCCGCCTCCGCCGCCTGAGTGGGGCCGCTGGGGCGTTCATCGATTGTTTATGCCAGGCTGACATGCTCGGCACATCGATCCGTCGCGTCGGGGGGCAGACGGTCGCCGGGATCTCACCACCTGCGTGAGAGTCCATATGGCCCTTGTCCAGCAACCCTCGGGGGAGTTGCTGGGCAAGGGCCATCCAAGATCTGACTGACATTCAGGGGAGTGCACAAGGATGACCAAGGCAGCGAAGAAGCCGGAAGACATCACCACGATGGACAACCACTCGCCGGCCCCGCCGATCGACGACACCATCACCACGATGGACAACCACTCGCCCGCGCCGCCGGCCGACGACACCATCACCACGATGGACAACCACTCGCCGGCGCCGTCCAAGGACGCCTAAGACTTTCTTCCCGACGGGGATCGGCCGCGGCGGCGCGGAGGGGGAGCCGTCGCGGCCGAGTCATGTCCGGGCGAGGCGACTCGCTCAGGCCGGATCCTCGTCACCGCTGCGTGGTCGTTGGCGCCGCAGCAGCCACATTCCCTAATGCGGCACCCTCTCGATGGGGCCTAGCTCACCGAGCTCGGCCCCATCGTCGTACCCGCGCCCTAAGCGCACCGCGCCCCGAAGCGCGCCAGGTAGTGCCACACCTTCTTGACCGACTGCGGGTCACGGCGGCCGCCGCGGGCCGCGTCTCCGATGATTCGGGGATCGAGCGTGCCGCCGACCGCGATCCACGCGGCCAGGTCGACGTACTCCTGGCCTCGGTAGTCCGGGTAACGGCGGAGTTCCTCGACCGCTATACGGAAGCCGCCGTGCCACTCCACCGGGCAGCCGAGGCGCAGCGCCGCGGCCTCGACCGGGGAGTCGCGGTAGCACGGGTCCAAGACTACCGCCTCCACATGGCAGTTCAGCCGGACAGGCCCATGCACCTGCGCCTCGATGTAGTTGTCGAGGTCGTCCTGACTGTCCGTGTCGGCCAGAGCAAGGTCGATGAGCCCCATGCGATCTGCGACACCGAAATCCGAGGGCTCAAGGAAGCTGTCCGGGTAGCAGAACGTCGTCCGCGCCACCGTCCGCGCAGTCAGCCGGAAGTGAGCCGACCCGAACCGCGGCGCCCCGCCCACCGCCTTACGGCGGAAGTTCAACGCCCCGTACACCGGCCGCTCCTGAGCAGGCGCCCCGTCATAAGAACCGTCGAAGATCCGGCTCTCCCAGCGCCACCGGTCCCCGCCGGGATGCGCGGTCAGGCCGCCGTTGCCCGTACCCGTGACGAACTGCGAGCGGTAGACGCCGTCGTCCGCCAGAGCGTCCAGGATCGGCTTGCCGTGGAGCAGGCGGTCCGGGTGGAAGTTGAGCGTCACCCGCAGCGACGGGTCCACCGGCGGGCCCGACGCCACTGACGCCACATGACGAAGGGCCCGTTCCTGCGGCGTCCGGGTGGCGTCGGTACTCATCCGGGCAGTGTTCCCCAAGCCGCTCAACCGGCGCACATGGATTCCGTCGCGCCGTAGTAGCGGTAGTAGGGCCGGGTCAGCGGCTCGTCGGAGACGTCGACCCGGTAGTCCGCCGCCGCCTCACGGGCGTACGGGCTACGGGGCCGCGCACGCGGGGGCGGCGGCGCGACCGGCCCCGGCTCCGTCACCGTGAAGGCCCGGCGCCGGGTGCCCCCGCCCGGCAGCAGCCACGCAAGCACCCGCCCGAGCAGCGCCGACAGCACTACTCCTCCCCCGCCTCGACCTCACACCACACCGTCTTCGACGCCGCGCCCGTTTCCACGCCCCATCGCCGCGCCACCGCGTCGAGCAGCACGAGGCCCCGCCCGGACTCGTCCTCCCCCGTCGCGTGCAGCAGTACGGGGAGCACGCGTGGGTCGGGGTCCGTGACCTCGACCCGGATCCCTACGCCCTCCACCCGCACCACCCGCACACGTACCGGCGTCCCCTCCCCCACATGTCGGATCACATTCCCCAGCAACTCACTCACGCAGAGCTGCACTTCGGAGCACGCCGTGCCCAAGTGCCCCCGCACCACTCTGCGCAGCTCGGGCACGGCCTTCGGAACGGCGAGCAGCTCGACGGCCAGTTCGGGCGGGCTCACTACCTCCGCTCCGGCAGCGGTGGGGGTCTGGTGGTGCATGCGTACGCCTTCCCGTCGAGTGCACTCCGTGACGAATCAGTCACACAGTGGCGGTGGGCGGCGTAGCGTGAAAGGGGTTTGGGTTACGCAGAGCAACTGGCAAACGGTGGTGGTGAGTTGTGTCCTCCCGCAAGGATCCCGACGCGTCGGCGAACGTCCCCTCTTTTTACGGCGCCGAGTTGCGGTTCAAGAGAGAATTGGCGGAGCTCACCCTCGAACAACTGGCGGAGGGAAGCTTCCGTGGGGTTCCGTTCCTCAGTCAGATCGAGCGCGGCGAGCGCCGTATGCCCCTGGACCTGGCCAGGCACGTGGACGAGAAGCTGGGCACCGACGGCTTTTTCCAACGACGTTGTGAAGATGCACGCAAGGCGCGGCAGTCGGGGCACGCAGAGTACTTCGCGGACGTCGCCGAGATGGAACAGCACGCGGAGACCATCGAGGACTGGGCGCCGATGATCGTGCCTGGGTTGCTTCAGACGGCTGCGTACGCGCGCGCAATCGTGCGGGCGGCCATGCCCCGGGCCCGGGATGAAGAGGTTGAGGACAAGGTGGCGGCCCGCATGGCGCGGGCAGGGCTGTTCAACTCCGAGAACCCTCCTTCATTCTGGGCAATCCTCGACGAATCACTGATCCGACGCCGGGTCCTCCCGAACGAGGGGATGGCCGGACTACTGGATCACGTCACGGAGGTGGTCCGAACAAGCCGCTCCATTTTGCAGATCGTTCCGGAAACCGCCGCAGCCCATCCCTTCATGATGGGCATGACACGGATCATGACCTTCTCGGATGCCCCGCCCGTGGTGTATGCGGAGAGCCTGCACAGTGGCCAACTCATCGACTATCCGGCCCTCGTGAAGCAGTACCGGGAGTCGTACGATCTGCTCAGGGCCGCCGCGCTGCCGCCAGAGGCGTCCCTGGCCCTGATCCAGGCAGCGGCAGAGGACTATCGAAATGGCAAGCACTGAGATCGACTTGAGCGCCGCCCACTGGCGTAAGAGCAGCTACAGCAACGGCACCGGGGGAGAATGCGTCGAGATCGCCGAGGCCTTCCCCGGCGCCGCCCGCTGGACGAAGAGCACCTACAGCAACGGCGACGGCGGGCTCTGCGTCGAGGTAGCCCAAGGCCACCCCGCCCTCGTACCCGTCCGAGACTCGAAGACCGCCCGCTCCGGCGGCCCCGTCCTCCTCTTCCGCACCCCCGCCTGGGCAGCCTTCGTAGCAACCCTGAAGCGCCCCTGAGCCGACCACACCGCAGCCAGGCAGCCAGGCAGCCAGACTTTGGCGGATTCGGGCAACCGCCGCCCGCTCACAACCCCGGAAACACGGGTCCCGCCCGCACCCACCCCCGCCCAAATCCGCCAATCCCCCGTTGTCCACAGGGCTCAGCGCGGATCCGCCCGACCCGGCAGAGTTGGAGCGTGAGCCCGGATCTGCACGCCCTCGCCGCCGGCCACGGCGTCCTGCTCACCGCGCGCGCCCTCGACGCCGGATGGCCTCCGCGGTGCCTGACCCGCGCGTTGCGTGCGGAGGGGTGGACCCGGATCCGGGCCGGTGCCTGGGCCGCACCCGGGCGCCGCGTGGACCTCCGTACGCGCCTCCTCGCCGCCCAGCTCCTCACCCCGCGCCTCGTCGTCAGTCATCGTTCCGCCGCCGCGCTCTGGCGGATCGAGCAGCTCACGTCACCCGGCGCCGGCCCGCTGGAGTTCACCGACCCCGAGTCCTCCAACGGAACGGGCAGCGGATTACGTGTCTACCGGACCGCCACCCTCACCCGCCGCGAAACTGTCTCCCACTGGGGTCTTCGGCTGACAGACATCCCCCGTACCCTCGCCGACCTCCTACGGACCAGGCCCAGGGACGACGCCCTCGTCGCCCTCGATTCCGCGCTCTCCCACCGCACCGTCGACGGCCTACGCCGCGCGCCCCTGACCCGCCTCGCCGCCGTCGCCACCGCCCTCGATGCACCTGTCCAAGGCGCTGCCAAAGCACGCAACCGGCTCATGCTCGCCGACCCCCGTTCCGGCTCCCCCGTAGAAACCCTCGCCCGCCTCCACATGCACGACGCCGGACTGCACCCGGAAAGCCAGGCCGAAGTCACCACCCCCACCGGCAGCCACCGCTACCCGGACTTCCTCTTCCGGGCCGAGGGACTCGCCGTCGAGATCGAGGGCTACGCCTACCACGGCAGCCGGGCCGACCACCGCCGTGACGTCGCCCGCTTCAACGAACTCCTCGCATGCCCGGAGATCCGCGTACTCCTCCGCCACACCGCGGAGGACGTCCTCCATCGCCCCTCGCACGTCATCGACCAGATCCGCGCCGCCCTCCTCCGGCTACGATCCCGCGAGCGACCTGGGACCTCTGCACCACCCCGCCCAGAAGCCGCTGAATACCCTGCGTCGCCACTCGGGCCGGACGTACGGCGGAGACGGCTCAGCGCTCAGGGAGGATCAGGATGACCACACAGCACACCGAGCCTGTGGGACCCCTTGTCCCGCGGCCCGAGCGGACGCCCGCCGCCCTTCGCGTGGCCCTCGCGCAGGTGGCCGCGCCCAGGCTGCCCGACATGGAGCGGCAGAAGGACGAAGCGATCGCGCGGGCAGTGAGCACGGGCAGCCTCGGACCCATCGTCCAGTTTCTGGAGGCCTGGGCTGTCGCGGTGGAGATCGCACGGCATCCGACGTCGGCGGCCCGGCTGCGCGCCGCCGAGTACACGGCGCAGACCTCCGACCGGGGCACCCCTACCTGGCGCACACCATGGACGAGATCCGCACACTGCACGCAGCCGCCCGGGCTTCGCTCGACAATAAGAGACTGGCGCTGGGAGTACGACCCTGACGAGACCCACGTCATCGGGGGCGCCACGCCCCCGCCCCCCGACTGCGTCACCGGCCCCGCAACTCCCCCTTGACCACCTTCCCGCTCGCATTCCGCGGCAGGTCGGACACGAACTCCACCACCCGCGGCACCTTGTAGTTCGCCATCTCCCGGCGTGCCCACGCGATCAGGTCGTCGGACGTCGTCACCGATGACGGGCGGCGCACCACGTACGCCTTGCCGACCTCGCCGAGGCGCGGGTCCGGGACTCCAATCACCGCGACGTCGGCCACGTGCGGGTGGAGGCCGAGGAGCTGCTCTATCTCGGCCGGGTAGGCGTTGAAGCCGCCGACGATGAACATGTCCTTGATGCGGTCCGTGATACGCAAGTTGCCGGACTCGTCGAGGACGCCCACGTCCCCCGTGCGCAGCCAGCCGCCGTCCTCCGTGAACGCCTCGCGCGTCGAGTCCTCGTCCTCGAAGTAGCCGCTCATGACGTTGAAGCCCCTGACCAGGACCTCGCCGGGTTCGCCGGGGCCGGGCGAGTCCACCCGTACCTCCGTGCCGGGTATCGCCCGGCCGGACGTCGACGCGATCACCGATGCCTCGTCGCCGCGGCGGCACATCGTCACGATGCCGCTCGCCTCTGAGAGGCCGTATGCCGTGAGGACGGTGTCGATGTGGAGTTCGGAGCGGAGGCGTTCGACGAGTTGGAGGGGGACCACTGCCGCTCCCGTCACCACCAGTCGTAGGGCCGACAGGTCGTGGGAGGTGCGGTTCGGGTGGTCCAGGAGTGACTGGTGGAGTGTGGGCGGGCCGGGGAGGACGGAGATGCGTTCGGCGGCGATGTTGGCCAGGACCGTGTCCACGTTGAAGACGGGTTGCGGGATCATCGTCGCGCCGCGCATCAGGCAGGCGATGATGCCGGCCTTGTAGCCGAAGGTGTGGAAGAAGGGGTTGACGATGAGGTAGCGGTCACCTTCGCGCAGGCCGGCCAGGTCGGACCAGATCGCGTAGCCGCGGAGGGTCTGGGCGTGGGTGATCACCGCGCCCTTGGGGCGGCCCGTGGTGCCCGAGGTGAAAATGATGTCGGAGGGGGAGGTCGGGGCGATTTCCGCCGCGCGGGCCCGGACCGTCTCGCCCGAGACCCCCTCGCCGCCGGCCAGGAAGTCCTTCCAGGTCCGCCAGACGCGCGGGTCCTCGTGGTCGGGCGATGTGTCCGGGGCCGTGTCGGCGAGGACAACCACCTGTTCCAGGCAGGGGAGTTCGGCGTTCGCCCGGCGCAGAGACGCCACGTACGACGTGCCGAGGAATGTGCCCGTCACGAACAGGAGCTTCGCGCGGGAGCGGGCCAGGACGTAGGCCGCCTCCGTACCCTTGAAGCGGGTGTTGAGGGGGACGAGGACCGCGCCCGCGCTCACCGCGCCCAGGGCGGAGACGATCCAGTCGAGGGTGTTGGGCGCCCAGACCGCGACCCGGTCACCCGGTTCGACGCCGCTCGCGATGCAGGCCGCGGCGGCTCGTTCGACGCGGTCGCCGAGTTCCGCGTACGAGAGGCGCGTACGGCCCTCGACGACGGCCTCACGCTCCCCGTACCGTTCGGCTGCCGCATGCACCAGTTGGGGAACGGTGCCCCACTCCAGGTCCCCGCGCATCGCACGACCTCCACACCCGTAGCCGACCCGTAGCTGACTATCCGTCAGATTAACGGTAGCCTGACGCGCTGTCAGCAGACGGGACGATCGTGGTGGCATCACGACGCGCGGAGGTGGCTTGCGATGGCGGGGCTCAAGGACGCGACGGCCATAGTGGGGATCGGGCAGACGACCTTCGGCAAACAACTCCCGGAGAGCGAAAAGACTTTGGCCTGCCGGGCCATCCTCGGCGCCCTCGACGACGCCGGGATCGCGCCGTCCGAGGTCGACGCCTTCGCCTCGTACACGATGGAGGAGACCGACGAGGTCGAGGTCGCCAAGGCCGTCGGCGCGGGGGACGTGACCTTCTTCAGCAAGGTCGGATTCGGGGGCGGCGGATCGTGCGCGACGGTCGCGCACCTGGCCGCCGCCGTCGCCACGGGGCAGGCGAGCGTCGGGGTCGCCTGGCGCTCGCGCAAGCGGGGGTCGGGGCCGCGCCCGTGGAAGAACACGGCGGTCCAGCTGCCGACGCCCGCGCAGTGGACCCGCCCGTACGGGCTGCTGCGCCCCGCCGACGAGATAGCAATGCTCGCGCGGCGCTACATGCACGAGTACGGGGCGACCAGGGACCACCTCTTCAACGTCGCGCTCGCCTGCCGCAACCGCGCCAACCAGAACCCGGCCGCGATGATGTACGAGCGGCCGCTGACGCGCGACATGTATATGACGGCCCGCATGATCAGCGAGCCGCTGTGTCTCTTCGACAACTGCCTTGAGACGGATGGCGCGTTGGCGTGCGTCATCGTCTCCGCCGAGCGGGCACGCGACTGCCGCCAGAAGCCGGTGTACGTGCACTCGGTCGCGCAGGGGCTGCCGTCCCAGCACCACGGGATGGTCAACTACTGGAACGACGATCCGCTGACGGGGCCGGCGTGGACAGCGGCCCGACACCTGTGGAAACAGGCTGACTTCGGGCCGGAGGACGTGGACGTCGCGCAGATCTACGACGCGTTCACGCCGCTGATCCCGCTGTCCCTGGAGGGGTACGGGTTCTGCGGGCGCGGCGAGGGCGGGGCGTTCACCGAGGGCGGGGCGCTGGAGATCGGCGGACGGCTGCCGCTGAACACCGGTGGGGGCGGGCTCAGCGAGGCGTACGTCCACGGTTTCAACCTGATCAACGAGGGTGTGAAGCAACTGCGCGGCATCAGCACGGCGCAGGTACCGGGGGCGGGGACGTGCCTGGTGACGGCGGGCGAGGGGGTACCTACGTCGGCCTTGCTGCTGCGGGGGGCGTGAGGGGCGGAGGCGGGGGCGGGGGTCTTGCCGTCGCCCTGACGGAGATGGACTCACGGAGTCCGGCTCACGGCGTTGCACTGACCCATGACAAAGAGGGAAGTTGGATTGACCAATGACAGAATCTGAAATCTGTTATCTGTCACCTGTCATCGATGACGACGGTGCACCCTTCTGGCACTACGCCGCCCAGTCCCAACTCCGCATGCAGGCCTGCGCCTCCCCCGCCTGCGGTGAGCTGCGCTTCCCGCCTCGTCCCTGCTGCCCGCACTGCGGGTCGTTCGAGAGTGAGTGGCGGCTCATGAGCGGGCGGGGGCGGATCTGGTCCTACGTCGTCCCGCATCCGCCGCTGCTGCCCGCGTACGCCGCCGTCGCCCCGTACAACGCGATCATCGTCGAGCTGGCGGACGCGCCCCGGATCCGGCTCGTCGGGAATCTGGTCGCCTCCGCCGACGCGGCCCTGAACTCCGTCGACCCCGGACGGCTGCGCATCGGCGCGAAGGTGCAGGTCGTCTTCACCGACGTCGACGGTGTGACGATGCCACGCTGGGTTCTGGAGCGGCCGTGAGCGTGCGCGTCGAGACCGACAAGGAGAGCGCGGTCGCGGTCGTCACCCTCGACCGGCCCGAGCGTCACAACGCGATCGATCTGGCGACCGCCGATGAACTCGCCGCTGTGTGGCGGGGGTTCAGGTTTGACGACTCGGTGCGCGCCGTCGTCATCACCGGCGCCGGTGAGCGGGCCTTCTGTACGGGCATCGACCGCGACGCCGAGGTGCCGCAGCCGCAGTCCCCGTACAGCATCGACGATCCGCTCGTCGCGGTCGGGCCCAAGGCCAACGATCTGTGGAAGCCAGTCGTCGCCGCCGTCAATGGGATGGCGTGCGGCGGGGCGTTCTATCTCATCGGCGAGAGCGAGTTCGTCGTCGCCGACGAGAGCGCCACGTTCTTCGACCCGCATACGACCTACGGCATGGTCAGCGCCTACGAGACCATCCACCTCGCCCAGCGCATGCCGTTCGGCGAGGTGGCGCGGATGGCGCTGATGGGGACCGCCGAACGGATCTCGGCCCGGCGCGCGTACGAGACCGGGCTCGTGTCCGAACTGACCGCGCCCGGCGGCGCGTTGGCGGCATCGGTGCGCTGCGCCGAGACGATCGCGTCGTATCCGACCGAGGCCGTGCAGGGCACGGTGCGGGCGGTGTGGGCGGCCAAGGAAGCGGCGCGCACGCAGGCCCTCGCGCACGCGCCGCAGCTGATCGCCCTGGGAAATCTGCCCCCGGAGCGGCAGGCGGAGCTGTTCGGAGCGAGGCGCTCCGGCGGGTTCCGCCTGCGGTGATCCAACGAGATCAGACCGTGGTCGCCAAAGGGTTGGCGCACCTGTACACGTTCGCCGCCTGGCGCGGCATCGTCATCCTCAGCGTGACGGTCTCGGTCTCGCCCTCGTCGAGGCTCACGGTCTTGCTGACGTTCTCGACGAGCCTGCCGCCGCCGTCCAGCAGGTCGACACCGACGGAGAAGTCGTTCGTGCCCAGCTCCTGGGACGTGACGCGTACGGTCACGGTCGAGTCGGCCTTGCCGGCGGCGCGGCGCTTACTGGCCTTGCGGCCGGGGCCTGCGCAGTCGACGATCACCACGTCGGCGTCGCCCGTGGCGGAGCCGGTGGCGGTGTCCGTCGCGGTGTCGCCGCCGCCGGACGACCCGTACGAGTCGTCGTCGTAGGAGTCGTCATCGTCGTAGTCGCTGTGGTGTGAACCGTTGTAGCCGCCGCCGTGGTTCTGCTTCGAGCTGGAGCAGCCGCCTCCGCCACTACTGCTGCTGCTCCCCCTGCTCTTGCTCTTGCCGGACCCTCCGTGGCCGCGGCCCGTCGAGAATCCGGTCAGTGCGAGTACGACCACGGCCGCCAGTGCCGTGAGCTTCAGCCCTCGTCGCAGCATCCTTCTGTTCCCCCGAAAATATGGTGATCCGTGCGTTCCTTATGGCGACCCGACACCGTAGCAGCGCCGCGTGGCGAGGGGTGTGGTCCCGGCGTAGCGTCGGGACCGAGAGCCGAACCGGGCCGCACTCAGGAGGCTGCGCATGGTCCGCAACGTCCTTGGGTCGATCCTCGCTCTCCTCGGAGCGACGGCCGCCGTTTCCAGCCCCTTCCGTGCGTGGTACGACGGCCGTCACGGGCGCTATTACCGCCTCGGTGACCTGTTCACGGTTGCCGGAGTGACGGACGCGCGCGCGGAGTTGTTCGGTTCCCTCCTCCTGCCGTTCGTGGTGGCCGCCGCCGCGACGCTGATCGGGCTCGTACTGCGGTCGCGGCTCCTCGTCGCGTTCGCGGGCGTGGTGGTACTCGCGTTCACCCTGTTGTGGATGGTGCGGGTAGGACAGGCCGAGGGGCGGATGGTGGTGGCCGGTGACGGTTCCGGGCTCGGTGTGGGGGTGGCCGGCGCGGTCGTCGGCGGCGTACTGCTGCTGCTCGGTGCGGCCGTGATGAGCGGGCGGCACAAGCGGCAGCCGCGGCTCCCCGAGTACGCGGACCAGGGGGACGCCGGTGACAGCGGCCCGCAGCCCACGCACTTCACCGACCCGGTCCCGCCGCCGGCGCCCGCGCTCGACGGTCCCCAGCACACGCTGGAGGGCCCGATGCAGCCGTACGCCGAGCAGCCCCCGTATCCGGATCCCCCTTACGAGGAGCCCCCCTACGAGGAGGGGCAGCAGGGGCACCCGGGTGGGCAGCCCGGCGACAAGCCCTAGCGCGCCGAGGCCGTCCCCGTGCCCTTTTCCGCGTCCAGTGCGTACACGCAGCGGTCCTTGCTGCACGCGTACACCACGCCGTCCTTGACCACGGGTGCGCCGGTGATCTCGCCTCCGGTGGCGAGCTTCCAGCGGAGGCGGCCGTCGTCGGCCTTGAGGGTGTACAGGAGGTGGTCGGTGGCGCCGAAGTGGATGCGGTTGTCGGCGACCACGGGTGAGCCGACGACCTCGCCGCCCGCCTGGAAGCGCCACTTGGGCGTGCCGGTGACGGCGTCGAGGGTGTAGAGGCCCTGGCCGCTGCCCACGTGGACGTGGCCGTGCGAGACGAGGACCGGTTCGATGGAGGAGGGGCGGGATTCCGTCGCGATGCGCCAGCGGTCGCGGCCGTCGGTGGCGTCGAGGGCGTAGACGGTGCCGAGGTGGTCGGCGAGGTAGACGCCGCCGCCGGTGACGGCGGGTCCGGGGGCGAAGGCGGGCGGGCAGAGGAACACGGCGGGCGCCTCGAAGTGCCAGCGGACGTGGCCGCTCACGACGTCGACGGCCAGGACGCGGGTGCCGGCGGCCACGTAGACGTAGCCGTCGGAGGCCTGGGTCAGGCGGACGGGGACGCCGCCGCAGGAGGCCGCGTCGCCGATCGGGTACGACCAGCGCTCCTCGCCGGTACGTGCCTCCAGCGCGCGCAGCCGGGCATCCTGCCAGACGTAGACGGTGCCGTCGTGGATGACGGGTCCGGCCTCGGGGGACTCGAAGTCGGTCTGGGCGCCGGTGATCTCCCACAGCTTGTCGCCGTTGACGGCTTCCCAGGCCTGGACGCCGCCGCCGCGGGTGCCGGTGACGACGGTGCCGCGGTCGGCCTTGAGGGAGTACACCCAGGCGTCGGTCTGGAGCCGCCACAGGTCGTGTCCCTCGCGGGCGTCGAGGGCGTAGAGGGTGGGGCCGTCGGAGGCGTGGATCCGGCCGTCGGCGACGGCCATGGACCAGGCGACGTCGCGGGTCTTGAAGCGGCGGCGGCCGGTGGACACGTCGAGTGCGTGTACCTCGAAAGAGGTCACGTAGACGAGGTCGCCGGCCACGGACGGGGTGCCCCACACGTCGTTCGACATGCGGAAGCGCCAGGGGCGCCAGGCGGCGCCCGCCTCGGGGGCCGGGGCGGGGACCACGGGATCGGGGGTGCCGTTGACGCCGGTCTTGGGGCGGGACCAGGACGCGGCGAGGCCGGCGTCGGCGGGCGGTGCCTTCACGGCGGCGGCGCGGGCGTCGGCGACGCGCGGGCCGGGGCCGATCGGGACCTGCGCCCCGGCCAGGCGTACGGGCCCGGCGTCGGGTGCGAGGCCCGCGGTGGCGGCGACGGGTGGGGGTACGGGTGCGGGGCGCCAGCCGTCGGTGCCGGGGGCGTGGGACGGGGGCGGGCCGGGGGGCTGCGCGGGCATGGCGGGCATGGGGCCGGGGCCGCCGCCGTGCACGCCACGGCCGCCGCTGCCGCCGCGGCCGGGACCGCTGCTCTTGACCGGGGGCCGTCCGCCCCTGCGTTCCTCGATGAGCGCGACGGAGCGCTCGGGGAGCCAGGCGGACGCGGTGCCGCTGTCGTCGCTGCCGGAGCCGAAGAGGTGCGGGGCGAGCTGGGCCTGGAGGTCCGCGGGCGAGGGCCGCAGCGGGGCCTCCATCTTCATGCAGGACTCGATGAGGGGCCGCAGTTCGGCGGGCAGTCCTTCGATGTCGGGGCCTTCGCGCAGCAGCATGAAGACGGTCTCGACGGGGTTGGCGCCGTGGAAGGGGGCGTGTCCGGTGGCGGCGAAGACGAGGGTGGAGCCGAGGGAGAAGACGTCGGAGGCCCCGGTGACGCTCCGGGAGTCCTTGGCCTGCTCCGGCGACATGTAGGCGGGCGTGCCGACGGCGACGTTCGTCATGGTCAGGCGGGTGTTGGAGACGCCGGACGCGATGCCGAAGTCGATGACGCGGGGGCCGTCCTCGACGACGAGCACGTTCGACGGCTTGAGGTCGCGGTGGACGAGGCCCGCGCCGTGGATGGACTGGAGGGCCTCGGCGATTCCGGCGGCGAGCCAGCGCACCGCCTGGGCCGGCAGCGGCCCGCACTCGTTCACTATTTCTTCGAGGGAGGGCGCGGGGACGTAGGCGGTGGCGAGCCACGGCACGGCGGCGCGCGGGTCGGCGTCGACGACGGCCGCGGTGTAGAAGCCGGATACGGCACGGGCCGCCTCGACCTCGCGGGTGAAGCGGACGCGGAAGAGCTGGTCCTCGGCGAGTTCGGTCCGCACTGTCTTGATCGCCACGCGCCGGCCGGACGCCGAGCGCGCGAGATAGACCAGTCCCATGCCGCCCGCACCGAGCCGTCCGAGCACCTCGAACGGGCCGATCCGCCTCGGATCGTGCTGCGTCAGCTGATCCACCACTTGCCTGCCTCCCCGTACGGGACCGGGTCGCTGTGCACAGTCCCCGGTCAGCGTCTCACCACCGAAGCGCTACGGCGGCACGCACCCCGATTCTTCCTGTACGGGGCTCCGGTTGCGAACCCGGGGGCAAATCGGGGTGTCACGGGAGAGGTACCGCATTACGGGTGCATTCCGCGGGAGCGGGAGGGCCGGGAGGGAAGCAGGAGAAGGCCGGGAGGGAAGCGGGAGGGGCCTGTTCAGCCCTGGTGGACGGCGAAGGCAGCGCCCTGGTTGTCGGCGAGGACGGCCACGCGTCCGTAGGGGGTGTCGAACGGTTCTTCCTTCACGCGGCCGCCGAGGCGGGTGGCGGCGTCGGCCGTGGCCTCGCAGTCGGTGACGGCGAAGTGGACGAGGAAGCGGGCCGGTGCGTTGCCGGTGGCGGCGGATATGCCGAGGTCAGCGGCGCCCTGCCGCAGGACCGACGCGTAGAAGGGGGCGACGGCCGTCCTGTCGCGCGCCTGGAGCTCGGTGCGGCGGAACGTCCCGGGTTCCCCTTGTGCCTCGAAGCCGGTGTGGGTGCCGGCCTGCCAGAGGCCGAAGACGGTTCCTTCGGGGTCGGCCGCGAGCGCCAGGGTGCCGAAGGGGCCGATGGAGAGGGGTTCGACGAGGAGGTGTCCGCCGCAGTCCCTTACGGCGGAGGCGACGGTCTCGGCGTCGCGGGCCTTGAAGTAGACGGTCCAGCCGGTGGGCGTGCGGCCGTCGCGGTCCGGGGCGAGGGCTGCGACGTTCCTTCCGTGGCTGTAGGCCTGCGTGTAGTAGCCGTACTCGGCGCCCGCGCCCTCGTCGAAGGTCCAGCCGAAGAGGTCGCCGTAGAAGCGCTTGCCCGACTCCACGTCGGGGAGCGCGGCGTCGGCCCAGCAGGGGGCGCCCTCGGCGAACTCCATCGGCGTGCGTCCTTCCTGTTCACCTGCCGTACGCGGGTGTGCCGTACGTCACTGTGGGGAGGGGTGCCCCCTGGGTGGCAGGGTGTCGCCTCCGCGGGCCCGCGGCACGGCCAATTCGAACACTTGGCCAATTTTATCCACCGGGTTTTCCACAGGCTGTTGATAACTTATGCGGTCCCACCGGCCCCCACATGCGCAAAAGCCCCGGGCGGCCCCTCATCAACCCATGTGCCGGAGCCCTCAACCCCATTTGCAGTCGGCCGAATCGCGCTCCGATCACCCCTCGGTAAGCTGACGGCATGACAGGACAAGTACGTACCGTCGACGGCCGCGTGGCCGGACGGCGTGGTCAGGCGACGCGTCAGAAGCTGCTGGAGTGCCTCGGCGAGATGCTCAGCTCCTCGCCCTACCGGGACGTCAAAGTCATTGATGTGGCCCGGAAGGCAGGCACTTCACCGGCGACCTTCTACCAGTATTTCCCGGACGTCGAGGGCGCCGTTCTGGAGATCGCCGAGCAAATGGCCGCGGAGGGCGCCGGGTTGACCCAGCTCCTCGAGGGCCGCTCATGGGTCGGCAAAGCCGGCTGGCAGACCTCGCAGGAACTCGTCGACGGATTCCTCGAGTTCTGGCGGAAGAACGATGCGATCCTGCGCGTCGTCGACCTCGGCGCGGCCGAGGGCGACAAGCGCTTCTACAAGATCCGCATGAAGATCCTGAACTCCGTGAACAACTCCCTTACGGATACGGTCAAGGAGCTCCAGGCCAAGGGCAAGGTCGACAAGGACGTGAGCCCCGCCGCGATGGCCGGTTCGCTCGTCGCGATGCTCGCGGCAGTGGCCTCACATCAGAAGGGCTTCCAGACCTGGGGCGTCAAGCAGGCCGAACTCAAGCCCAATCTGGCCCTGTTGGTGCACCTGGGCGTCACCGGCAAGAAGCCGACGAGGTAGCCCCGGGGCAGTCCTTCGGGGTTTTCCAGTTCCTGTCGAGCAGCGGCGGTTCGCGTGTCACGTGAGCCGCCGCTGTTGCAGTTCCATCCCCTGGTCCGCCCTATCGGCGTTCCAGCCGGAAGAGCCTGATCTCCCGTTCCACCCTCGCCTGGTACGTCGCGTACGGCGGCCAGAACTTCAGCACCGCCGCCCAGGCCTCCTCCCGCTCGGCGGAGTCGAGCAGCCGCGCGGTGACCGGGATGTCCTCGCTCTTCCAGTTGATGTCGGCGTCCGGATGGGCCAGCAGGTTCGCCGTCCAGGCGGGATGTCCCGGGCGGCCGAAGTTGGACCCGATCAGCAGCCAGGTGCCGGCCTCCTGCTCGGGCATGCACGCGAGTGGCGTACGCCGGGGGAGTCCGCTTTTCGCGCCCTGCGCCGTCAGGATGACCCCCGGCAGCATCTGGGCGCTGAGCAGCACCTTTCCCCGGGTGAGCCGGTGCACGGTGCGGTCCATCGCGGGGATGAAGTGGGGGGCGACGCGGGCGAAGGCGCGGGTCGACGAGACCTTCTGCATCAGTCTTGCTCCGGGTGGTGCCATCAGGCACTCGCCTCCTGGCGGGTGAAGAGCTCGGCGGATTCCGCGGCGCGTGCGCGCAGCAGGTGGACGGGGCCGAAGAGCAGTTCGTCGCCGGTCGCGCGCTTGAGGTAGAGATGGGCGTCGTGCTCCCAGGTGAAGCCGATGCCCCCGTGCAGCTGGACGGCCTCGGACGCGGCGGTGCGCAGCGCTTCCAGGGCCTGGGCGAGGGCGAGGCCGCCCGTCCGCTCGCCGTTCCCGGAGCCCGCCGACCAGGCCGCGTAGTACGCCGCGGAGCGCGCCGCCTGCACCTGGACGTAGACGTCCGCGAGGCGGTGCTTGACCGCCTGGAAGGAGCCGATGGGCCGCCCGAACTGCTCGCGCCCGCGCACATGCTCGACGGTCCGTTCCAGGGCGCGCTCGGCGGCGCCGACGGCTTCAGCGGCGAGTACGGTCGCGGCCGCGTCACCCATGGCCGCCAGGGCTCCGGCCACCTCGTCGCCCTCGCCCGAGCCGAGCAACTCAGCTGCTACGTCCCGTAGTTCGACCCGGGCGCGAGGGCGTGTCTCGTCGAGGGACGTCCGGCGGGTCCTGACGACCCCCTCCGCGTCGCCGTGCACGAGGAAGAGCAGGGTCCGCGAGCGGGCGAAGCCTCCGGTGTGCGCGGCGACGATCAGGAGGCCGGCGCTGTGTCCGTCGAGGACCTGGTCGGCCTGCCCGTACAGGCGCCAGCCACCGTCATGGCGGTCGTCCTGCCTGGCCTGGACGCCGCCCGCGCGGCCGCCGCCCGACCAGTCGCCGCGGTTGTCGCCGGTCAGGCCGAGCGCGGTGGCGAGGCCCTCGCCGGGCACGGCGAGCGTCGCGGTCAGGGCGCCCGACGCGATGCGGGGCAGCAGTTCGGCGCGCTGCGCCTCGGTGCCGAGGGCGAGGACGAGCGGGGCGGCGAGCGCCGCGGTGGCGAGGAGCGGGGAGGGGGCCAGGGCGCGGCCCGACTCCTCGCAGGCCAGGGCGAGTTCGGTGGTTCCGCAGCCGACTCCGCCGTAGCGCTCGGGGAGCGCCAGGCCGGGCAGGCCCAGTTCGCCGCCGAGGGCCGACCACAGGGCCGGGTCGTAGCCGGCGGGGGTGCCGACGGCGGCCTTGACGTCTTCGGGGCCGCAGCGTTTGTTCATGAGTTCGTGCAGGGTGCGGCGGATCTCGTCCTGTTCCGCGGTGAAGGCGGCGTCCATACGGGCTCCTCCCCGGGGCCCGGCGACCCCGGAACCCCTGTTCTGACGGGGCGTCATGTTAGGGCGGCGGGGTCGGGAAGCACAGAGATGTGCACGGAGAGAGCATCTGGCGGATCCGGGAATCTGATGTACCGTCAGATTCATGACTGCCGCACTTCACGGTTCCCGCCGGGTCGCCATCGCCGGCATCGCCCTCTCCGACTGCGGCCGCGTGGACGAGGCCACTCCGTACGCCCTGCACGCCCAGGCCGCCCGCCGCGCCGTGGCCGACGCCGGACTCACGCCCGATGTCGTCGACGGGTTCGCCAGTGCGGGCCTCGGCATCCTCGCCCCGGTCGAGGTCGCCGAGTATCTCGGCCTGAAACCCCGCTGGGTGGACTCGACTTCGGTCGGCGGCTCCACCTGGGAGGTCATGGCGGCGCACGCCGCGGACGCCATCGCCCAGGGCCATGCGCGCGCCGTCCTGCTCGTGTACGGGTCGACGGCCCGCGCCGACATCAAGGCCGGGCGGCGCACGTCGAACCTGAGCTTCGGCGCCCGCGGCCCCCTCCAGTTCGAGGTGCCGTACGGGCACTCGCTGATCGCCAAGTACGCGATGGCGGCGCGGCGCCACATGCACGAGTACGGCACGACCCTGGAGCAGCTCGCCGAGGTCGCCGTGCAGGCGCGGGCGAACGCGGCGCTGAACCCGGAGGCCATGTTCCGCGACCCGGTCACCGTGGACGACGTGCTCGACGGGCCGGTGATCGCGGACCCGTTCACGAAACTGCACTGCTGCATACGCTCGGACGGCGGCGCCGCCGTGCTGCTCGTGGCCGAGGACCTGCTGCCCGACTGCGCCAAGTCCCCGGTGTGGGTGCTCGGTTCGGGCGAGTACGCGTCGCACACGACGATGTCCGAGTGGGACGACTTCACCGTGTCCCCGGCGGCCGTCAGCGGGAAGCTCGCCTTCGAGCGGGCGGGCGTCACGCCCGATGAGATCGACCTCGCGGAGATCTACGATGCCTTCACCTACATGACGCTGGTGACGCTGGAGGATCTGGGGTTCTGCGCGAAGGGCGAGGGCGGATCGTTCGTGGAGAAGGGGCGGCTGCTGAGGGACGGCGGGCTCCCGACGAACACGGACGGCGGCGGCCTTTCGGCCCAACACCCGGGAATGCGCGGGCTGTTCCTGCTGGTGGAGGCGGTGCGGCAGCTGCGGGGCGAGGCCGGGGAGCGCCAGGTGCGCAAGGCGGGCGGAAGGCTTCCGCGGCTCGCGGTGGCGTCCGGTACGGGCGGATGGTTCTGCTCGTCGGGAACGGTGGTGCTCGGTACGTCCTGAGGCCGCGTCCATGAGGCCGCGCCCCTGAGGCCGCGTCCACAAGAATCCGGGAATCGGCACAACAAATTTGCAATTTCAATAAACCGATCGCGGACCGCTCATGTGCCGCGTCATAAACAACCCGGACCCTGTTATTTCGGATGCACAGTTTCCGTAGGACCTGATCCTGAGTAGGGTGCTCCCCGTCGTCCGTACGGAAAAGCAGAACAGTGGCAGGGGAGCATGACCGCCGGCTCGTTCGAAGGACAGTACGTCTGGCATCCCGCCGCCGACGACCGAGAGCTGGCCAGGGCCTGCACGGATTTACGGGCGGGCCGCTACTTCGGCGCCCACTCGGTCCTCAAGGAGACGCACGGCGACTTCGGACTGCGCGCCCACCGCTCCCTCGTCCTGGCCTCCGTCGCCGCCGAATCCGACCTCGCGGAACGCTGGCTCGAGGAGGAGCCCGGCCCCGACGCCGCCCTGCTGTGGGCGCGCGTCGCCGTGTTCCGGACCCTGCGCGCGGCCCAGTCGCACGACCGGCGCATCGGGGCGCTGGGCCGGATAGCGCTCGCCGCCTGCGACCGGGCCGCGGACCTCGCGCCCAAGGACCCCACCCCGTGGGCCGCCCGGCTCTCCATGGCCCGCCTCCAGCGGCCCCGCGACCGCGCGCCGCAGGGCCTGCTCACCGAACCTCGCGGCCCGTGGGCCCAGTTCGAGCACGTCACGCGCCTCGACCCCTGGCACCGCGAGGCCCACCACCAGTTCCTGGCGTTCTTCTTCACCCGGCACGGCGGCAGCGCGAACGCGGCCTGGGACGTGGCCGCGTATCTGAGCCAGCGCGCCCCGGCCTCGTCCCCGCTGCGCCTGCTGCCCCTGGTCACCCTCGTCGAGGGCCACAACCCGGCGCACCTCCTCGCCGAGCACACCTGGGACCAGCCGCAGTGGAAGACGACTGCGCTCGGCGCGTACCGGAACTGGCTGCCGCAGGTGGCCGGTTACCGCTTCACGCCGGTTCTCGACCTGGCGTATCTGGCGCACGCGCTGCACATGGCGCAGTGCGCCTTCGAGGCGCGGGCGGTGTTCACGGCCATGGGCCCGTACGCGTCCCGGATGCCGTGGAGCGTCTTCGGCGACCCCGAGGAGCAGCTCAGCCGGGCGCGGCGCGCGTGCGGCCTGCCGGTCCCCCACAGCCCCTGACCCCCGCCCGCCCCACAGGTTTCGGAAATTCCCCCACACCGGAAGGCCGAGGTTGTGTCCGACCCCCTGACCAGCGCACCCACTCCCCCCACGTCCCCCACCAGATCCGGGCGGCCCGCCGCCGCGCTCGACGACGACGCGACGCTGCACGCGATGGGCTACCCGCGGAAGCTGACCCGGCGCTTCAAGGCGTTCGACAATTTCGCGATTTCCTTCACGATCATCAACATCATCTCCGGCATCTTCTCGTCCTTCGGGTTCGGAATGAACGCCGGCGGGCCGCGCATTCTCGTGTTCGGCTGGATAGCCGTCGCGGCCATGGTGCTTTTCGTCGGAGCGTCGATGGCCGAAATTGCATCGGCGTATCCGACGAGCGGAGCGCTCTATTTCTCGGCGGGAAAGCTGGCGAAACGGCACAAGGGCGCCTGGTCCTGGTACACGGGCTGGCTGAATTTCGTGGGGCAGGTCGGCGGCACCGCGGCGACGGGCTACGCGGCGGCGACGTTCATCCAGGCGTTCCTCGTCATGCAGTGGCCGTCGTACCACGCGACGGCGCAGCAGACGGTCCTCATCACGGCGGTGATCCTGCTGCTCCAGGCGCTCGCCAACACGTACACGGTGCAGCTGGTGGCGCTGGTCAACCGGATCTCCGTGTGGTGGCTCCTCGTCGGCATGGTGGTCATCGTGGTCGCGCTGATCGCCGTACCGGACCACCACCGGTCGGCGTCGGTCGTCACGCAGTTCACCAACAACACCGGCTTCTCCAACGGGATTTACGCAGCCCTGCTCGGCCTCCTCGTGACCAGCTGGACGTTCACCGGCTTCGACGGCAGTTTCCACATGTCGGAGGAGACGGTCCAGGCGACGGTCAACGCGCCGAAGGGCATCATGCGGTCGATCGGCTACTCCGCCGTCACCGGCCTGATCCTGATGCTGGCCCTCGTCTTCGCGATCGGCGACTACGCGGCACAGGCGAGCGCGTCGGCGCCGCCCGTGCAGATCCTCATCGACGCGCTCGGCATGACGACGGCGAAGCTCCTGCTGCTGATCGTCATCGGCTCGATGCTGTTCTGCGGCCTGGCCAACATGACGAGCAACACCCGCCAGATCTTCGCCTTCTCGCGTGACGGCGCCATGCCGGGCTCGCGCTGGTGGCACTCGGTCTCCTCGCGTACGCGCACGCCCGTGAAGGCGGTGTGGCTCGCGGCGGCCTGCTCGCTGGTCCTCGTGGTGCCGGGCTGGTGGTCGCACACGGCGTTCACCGCGATCGTGAGCGTGAACGTCGTGGGTCTCTACCTCGCGTACGCCGTCCCGATCTACCTGCGCCTGCGCCACGACGACTTCCAGCAGGGGCCGTGGAGCCTGGGCCGCTGGGGCAAGCCGGTGGCCGCGGTCGCGGTGGTCTGGATCGTGGCGAGCAGCGTCCTGTTCATGCTGCCGCAGGCGTCCCCGATCAACGCGACGTCGTTCAACTACGCGCCGATCGCGCTGGTCGCCGTCCTCGTGATCGCGACGGTGTGGTGGTTCGCGACGGCCCGCCGCCGCTTCCAGGGCCCGGTCAGCTACGGCAGTCCGGACGAGGTCGCGGCAATGGACTTGATCTGACGGGCCTCGCCTGACGGCTTTGCTCATCTGGCGTACGGGTCGCCCCGCCTTCCGGTCGGACCGGTCGGCGGGGCGATCGCGTTCACCGCCAGAATCGGTGCATGCCGGAACTGCGAGAGATCCTGAAGTCCCTGCGCGTCTGGGACACCGAACTGCCCGAGTTCGACCCGTCCGCGGCCCCCTCCGCCCCGCTGCCGCTCTTCGTCGAGTGGTTCGCCGAGGCCGTCGCCGCGGGCCAGACCGAGCCGCACACCATGTCGCTCGCGACGGTGGACGGCGACGGCCTGCCCGACGTCCGTACCGTGATGCTGCACGGCGCCGACGAGGACGGCTTCCACTTCGCGTCCCACGCGGGCAGCGCCAAGGGCCGCCAGCTCGCGGCGCACCCCCGGGCCGCGCTCGGCTTCTACTGGCCGGCGCAGGGCCGCCAGATCCGCGTACGCGGTGATGTCACCACACAGTCCCCCGAGGTGAGCCAGGCCGACCTCCACGTCCGCTCGACGGGAGCACTGGCGGCGGCCCTGGTCGGCCACCAGAGTGAGGTCCTCGGCTCGCAGGAGGAATTGGAACAGGCATCCCTCGCGGCCTGGGAGCGCGCGCAGGCCGACCCGACCGCCCCCGCCCCGACCTGGACGGCCTACGCGCTGGCGCCGCGCGAGGTGGAGTTCTTCCAGGGCGACGCCCGCCGCCGCCACATCCGCCTCAGGTACCGCGCCACGCAGACGGGCTGGGTACGGGAGCTGCTCTGGCCGTGACGCGTGCGGCTCACGCCACCTGCGACTCGGGTCTTTCGTTTGGATCAGGCCGGATCAGGGAGCGGGGTCTGGTGCGTGCAGCTGCAAGGCGGAGGATTGAGGCGACGCGATGGGGGTCCCCCTGCTCGAGCGAAGCCGAGAGCTCGGGGGAGTCGGTGATTGACGACAACGCCGCAGATGCGCGTACCAGACCCCGCGAGCCCGGCGTGATCCAAACGAGAGGCCCTAGGGGTCCGAGGCGAGGCGGGCGTGCAGGTGCATGTCCCGGAAGGCGTCCCGCCGCCCCGCCTCGAACATCGCACCCCGCAGCGTGCCCTCGTACCGGTATCCGCCGCGCTCGGCGACCCGGCAGGACACTTCGTGCCCGAGTGCGTGGTCCAGTTCGATCCGGTAGAGGCCGAGTTCACCGAAGGCCAGCCGCGACGCGAGGCTCAGCGCGCGGGTCGCGACCCGGCGCCCGCGCGCCTCGGGCAACACCCAGTAGCCGACGCGGGCGCTGCGGAACGCGGGCGTGATCGCGTTGATGCCGACGTGCCCGAGCACTTCCCCGGTGCTCTCGTCGGTGACGCAGCACGCCACGGATTCGCCGCTCGCCAGCGCCTCCTGGCGTGAGCGCAGGTATGCATGCGCGGCGGCGAGGTCGTCGACCGGGATGAGCGGGGTGTTCCAGCGCCGGAACTCGGGGTCGCCGAGCCCGCGCAGCACGGCGGCGGCGTCCCCCTCGTCCCCGGCCCGCCAGCCGCGCAGAAG
The DNA here is from genome assembly GCF_045040855.1 of Streptomyces sp. NBC_00009. Classification (NCBI taxonomy): domain Bacteria; kingdom Bacillati; phylum Actinomycetota; class Actinomycetes; order Kitasatosporales; family Streptomycetaceae; genus Streptomyces; species Streptomyces sp. NBC_00009. The sequence goes on along the minus strand of NZ_CP108312.1, from coordinate 4,445,358 downwards.
CAGTCCGTGGCCACGTATCTCAGGGGTGTCGATCATGAGGTGTCAGCCGTTCTCGGGTGCGGTGAAGGTGTGGACGGCGAAGTCCCGCACGGGGCGGTAGCCGATGCGCAGGTACAGGCCGTTGCTCGTCGCATTGGCGAGGTCGGTGAAGAGGAGCACCTCGCTCGCGCCCGCGGCCCGGGCGGCGCGGCTGACCTCGGCGGTGACCGCTCCCGCGTAGCCGCGGCCGCGCAGCTCCTTCGGGGTGTAGACGGGTGCGACCCGGACCGTTCCGGCGGCCTCGCGGGTCACGCCGGCCATGGAGACGGGCACGCCGTCCGTGGTCTCCCAGAGGGTGACGCCGCCGTACGAGATCCGCTCGTCGGCCCATTCCTCCGAGCCCGAGGCACCGCCCGGGGTGCCGGCGTCCGCGGCGAACGCGTTGCGCCACCGGACCAGCAGTTCCCGGTCCGCCTCGGTGGCGACGCGGGGCCGCCCGGCGGGTGCGGGCAGCGGCGGGGTGAGGTCCCCGAGCCGGTAGAGGCGCTGCTCGATGGCGCGGTGGGCCCGCGCTCCCGTGCGGGACTGCCAGGCGTCGGCGAAGGCGGCCGAGGCGGCGTCGACCCCGAACACGCCGGTCACCGCCCGCCCTTGGAGCGCGACGGCGAGCGCGTCCGCCTGCTCCCTGTCCAGGGGGCTGATGCTCAGCCGGAAGGGCGGCGTCCACAGGAACGTCCCGCTCACGCCGCCGTCCGGCCCGTACAGCACCCCGAAGAGCTGCCCCCGCGCGGCGTACACCGCCGGCCTCCGTTCCCGCAGGCTCGCGGTGACGCTCAGGGCGACCGTGTGCAGGGCGGGCTCGGCGCGCAGGTAGTCGCCCGCGCGGGCGAGGAAGTCGTCGACGTCAGCGGTGAGGTGCCAGCCGGGCACGGGTGCGGGGCTCTCTGTCATGACGGCATGGTGCCGCCCGTCCCCTCACGTCCGCGAGCGAAATACGGGGACGGAGAAGTCCTCCACCTGCCGGAAGGTGACCTCCAGCGGCATTCCCACGCGCAGCTCGCCGCCGTCGGCGTCCACGATCTCCGTCATCATCCGCGGGCCCTCCGCGAGGTCGACGACGGCCGCGATGTACGGGGTGCGGGTGCCGAAGGGGGGCAGGTCGTTCCGGTGGACGACGGACCATGTGTAGAGGACGGCCGTCCCGGACGCCCGCTCCCACGTCACGTCCTCGCTCCAGCAGTGCGGGCAGAACTCGCGCGGATAGTGATGGGCCCGCGCGCACGCGCGGCAGCGGCGGAGCAGCAGCGTCCCGTCGGCGGCCGCGTCCCAGTAGGGGCGGGTGAAGGCGTCGGGCTCGGGGAGGTCGAACCGTACGGTCGCGGGAAGAGTCACAGGAACAGTCCGATCGCCGCGTCGAGGGACCAGGCCTGCCAGGACATGGCGAAGAGCGCCACGAGCGAGATGAGGGCCATCATCGCGTTCTGTCCCTGCTCGGCCCAGTCGTGGATCATCAGGACCAGGTACAGGAGGTTCAGGAGCAGCCCGCCGACGAGGGCCACCGGTGTCAGCAGGCCGGCCACGAGCCCGAGCCCCAGGGCCAGTTCGGCGTAGACGACGATGTACGCCATCACTTTCGGCCGGGGGGTGACGACCGCGCCGAAGCCGCTGCGCACGGCGTTCCACCGGTGCTTCGCGGCGACGTCGGCGGCCCAGGCGATGCCGGTGCCCCGCTCGAACCAGCCCTTCTTGTCCTTGTGCCGCCAGCTCTCCAGCCACCACAGTCCGAGGCCTATGCGCAGCACGGCCAGCCATTCGACGCCGTCGAGCCAGATCGAGTCCACGACCGGGGCCCTCCTCTCCGTTTCTGACGGAACGTCAGTTCAGCGCACACGGGGGCGCTACCGCAAGGGGCGTACGCCGTGATGAATTCGCAACCGATTCCGGTCTTGACCGAGACCCATCAAATCGAACCGTGATTACGCTCGCACTCATGGTCACCACCCCCGCGCCCGCCGCACGCAACCAGGACCGCCCCGTGTACGTCATCGGGGGCGGCCCGGGCGGCCTCGCCGCGGCCGCGGCGCTGCGCGAGCGGGGCGTACGGGCCGTGATCCTGGAGAAGTCGGAGCACGTCGGGGCGTCCTGGCGCCGCCACTACGACCGCCTCCACCTGCACACCACCCGCAAGCTCTCCGGGCTCCCCGGCCTCGCGATCCCGCGCCGCTTCGGCCGCTGGGTGTCCCGCGACGACGTCGTGCGCTACCTGGAGAAGTACGCCGAGTTCCACCAGCTGGAGATCGTCACCGGCGTGGCGGTCTCCCGCGTGGAGCGCACGGAGGACGGCTGGCTCGTGCGCGCCTCGGGCGGGCGCGAACTGGCCGCGAGCGCCGTCGTGGTCGCCACGGGCTACAACCACACCCCGCGCCTGCCCGACTGGCCGGGCCGCTCCTCGTACACGGGCGAGCTCCTCCACGCGGGCGACTACCGCAACGCCAAGCCCTACGCGGGCCGCGACGTGCTCGTCGTCGGCGTCGGCAACACGGGCGCCGAGATCGCCGTGGACCTGGCCGAGGGCGGCGCGTCCCGCGTCAGGCTCGCGGTCCGTACGGCGCCCCATATCGTGCGCCGGTCCACCGCGGGCTGGCCCGCGCAGCGGACCGGCATCCTGTGCCGCAGGCTGCCCGTGGCGATCGTGGACCGCCTGGCCCGCCCCATGGCGAAGCTCAGCGTGCCCGACCTGACGGAACAGGGCCTGCCCAGACCCACGACCGGCCTCTACTCGCGGGTGCGCGAAGGCGCGATCCCCGTGCAGGACGTCGGCCTGATCGACGCCGTGCGCACGGGCAAGGTCGAACCCGTCGCGGCCGTCGAGTCGTTCGAGGACGGCAAGGTGGTCCTCGCCGACGGCACGCACATCGCCCCCGACGCGGTGATCGCGGCGACGGGTTACCGCCGCGCGCTGGAGGACCTGGTGGGTCACCTCGGCGTCCTGGACGACCGGGGTCGCCCGACCACGCACGGCCGGCGGACGGACCCCGCCGCGCCCGGCCTGTACTTCACGGGGTACACGAACCCGATCAGCGGCATGTTCCGCGAACTGGCCCTGGACGCACGGAAGATCGCGAAGGCGATCGCGGGCTGACCCCCGCCGCCGCCGTCCCGCCACCTGCCCGCACGCACGCACGGCGTCATCCGCCCGCGTCCCGTCCACCACACCCGCCCACAGTGGCCACATCCCGCCGTTCCAACCCGCCCGCCCGCGGGAACACCAGTAACAGCCTTTGCGTGCAGCCCTGTTCCTGACACAGCGTCAGTTCAGTAATCTGACACAACGTCAGTTAGTGAGCACCAGTCGAGGAGCGGGCGGACCCGATGCTTGGATCGACATACGGCACCCTGACCACCGACCCCCGCCGGGCCCGCACGATCGCCTGCGGAGAGCAGCCGGCACCCGCCGTGCACGGCAGGGCGGACGACCTGGACGTGAGCGGCAGGCCACTGCACCGCGAGGTGCCCGACCTGGACCGTTTCTTCCGGCCCGAATCCATAGCGGTCATCGGCGCGTCCGACGCCGAGGGCCGCCCGAACACGGGCATCACGCGCCAGCTGATCGCGTGGGCGGAGCGCGTGGGCGCCCGCCTCCACCCCGTGCACCCCACCCGCGAGACCGTCTTCGGCATCCCGTGCTCGCCGGGCGTCTCCGCGCTGCCCGAACCCGTCGACCTCGCCGTTCTCCTCATCTCGGACCCGCTGCCGGTCATCGAGGAACTGGCCCAGGCCAAGGTGAAGTTCGCGGTGGCGTTCGCATCGGGCTTCGCGGAGACCGGCGAGGAAGGGGCGGCCGCGCAGTCGTCCCTGTCCGCGGCGGTCAGCCGCTCGGGCATGCGGCTGCTGGGCCCGAACACGAACCTGAACGCGTTCTCCGAGTTCCGCGACGACCTCGAAGGACCGGCGATCGCCCTCATCACGCAGTCGGGCCACCAGGGCCGCCCCCTCTACACGATGCAGGAGCTGGGCGTACGGCTCTCGCACTGGGCGCCCACGGGCAACGAGGCGGACCTGGAGACGGCGGACTTCATCTCGTACTTCGCCGAGCAGGCGGAGGTCGGGGCGATCGCGTGTTACGTGGAGGGCCTGAAGGACGGCCGCGGGTTCCTCCTCGCGGCGGACCGCGCGGCGCGCAACGGCGTACCCGTCGTGGCCGTCAAGGTCGGCCGGACCGAGACGGGCGCCCGCATGGCGGCCTCGCACACGGGCAAGCTGACCGGCGCGGACACGGTGGTGGACGCGGCGATGCGGCAGTTCGGCGTGATCAGGGTCGACGGACTCGACGAACTCCAGGACACCTCGGCCCTGTTGGCGCGGGCCCGGCCCCCGCGGGCGGACGGCGTGGCGGTCTACTCGATATCGGGCGGCACCGGCGCCCACTTCGCCGACCTGGCCACCCGCGCGGGCCTGACCCTGCCGACGTTGTCCGAGGCGAAGCAGCAGGAACTGCACCAGTGGATCCCGGAGTACCTCAACGTCGCGAACCCGATCGACAACGGCGGCCACCCGGTGGGCGACTGGCGCGGCCCCAAGATCATCGAGTCGATCCTCCAGGACCCGTCCATAGGCGTCCTGATCTGCCCGATCACCGGCCCGTTCCCGCCGATGAGCGACAAGCTGGCCCGGGACCTGGCGGAGGCGGCGGAGCGCACGGACAAGCTGATCTGTGTCGTCTGGGGCTCGCCCCTCGGCACCGAGGACGCCTACCGCGAGACGCTTCTCGGCTCCTCGCGCCTCGCGACGTTCCGCACGTTCGGGAACTGCATCACGGCTGTCCGCGCCTATCTGGACCACCACCGGTTCACCGCCGCCTACCGCTCCCCGTTCACCGATGCGCCCCGCACGCCCTCCCCCTCCTTCCGCAAGGCGCAGGCCCTGATGCGTCCGGGCCGCCAGCTCAGCGAGCACGCCGCGAAGCAGCTCCTGCGCGCGTACGGCATCCGCGTACCGCGCGAGCAGCTCGTGACCAGCGCCGCGGCGGCGGTACGGGCGGCCGGGCAGGTCGGCTACCCCGTCGTCATGAAGGCGTCCGGCGCGCGCCTTGCCCACAAGTCGGACCTGGGCCTGGTCAAGGTCGGCCTGACTTCGGCCAGTCAGGTCAGGGACGCCTACCGGGAACTCACCGACATCGCCCGCTACGAGGGCCTCGACCTGGACGGGGTCCTGGTCTGCCAGATGGTCGAGCGGGGCGTCGAGATGGTCGTCGGGGTCACCCAGGACGACCTGTTCGGCCCGACGGTGACGGTGGGCCTGGGCGGCGTACTCGTGGAGGTGCTGCGGGACACGGCGGTGAGGGTGCCTCCGTTCGCGGAGGACCAGGCGCGGGCGATGCTCGACGAACTACGGGGCAGGCCCCTCCTGGACGGGATGCGAGGGGCGCCGCCCGTGGACCTGGACGCGCTGGTGGAGGTCGTCCTGCGGGTCCAGCGCATGGCCCTCGAACTGGGCGACGAACTCGCCGAGCTGGACATCAACCCGCTGATGGTGCTGCCCCGGGGCCAGGGCGCGGTGGCGCTCGACGCGCTCGCCGTCTGCCACTGAACGCCGTCCGGCGCTGACAAGGGAAAGAGAACATGACCGAGTCCAAGACGATCCAGTCCGAGACGACCGACCACGTCACCTGGATCACGCTCAACCGCCCCGAGGCGATGAACGCGCTCACCTGGGACCAGCGCAACGAGATCATCGACATCCTGGAGCACGCCTCCGCCGACCCGGACGTGCGCGCCGTGGTCCTCACGGCGACCGGCAAGGGCTTCTGCGCCGGCGCCGACCTGCGCGGCACGCCCGACACCGGGCCCCGCGTGCCCGGTGACGTGGCCCGCACGATCCGGCGGGGCGCGCAGCGGCTGACCGCCGCCGTCCTGGACTGCGAGAAGCCGGTGATCGCGGCGGTGAACGGGACGGCGGCCGGCATCGGCGCGCACCTGGCGCTCGCCTGCGACCTGGTGATCGCCGCGGAGTCCGCCCGGTTCATCGAGGTCTTCGTGCGCCGCGGCCTGGTCCCCGACGGCGGCGGCGCCTATCTGCTCCCGCGGCTCGTCGGCCCGCAGCGGGCGAAGGAGCTGATGTTCTTCGGCGACGCGCTGTCCGCGCGCGACGCGGAGCGCCTGGGCCTCGTCAACCGTACGGTCCCGGACGAGGACCTGCGCAAGACGGCCGAGGAGTGGGCGACGCGCCTCGCGAACGGCCCGACCCGCGCCATCGCCATGACCAAGCAGCTCGTCAACGCCTCGCTGGAGTCGGACCGGGCGACCGCCTTCGCGGCGGAGGCGGCGGCGCAGGAGATCAACATGACGACGCGGGACGCGCAGGAGGGCGTGGCCAGCTTCCGGGAGCGGCGCGACGCGACGTACGAGGGGCGCTGAGAGCCGACAACCCCTGGCTGTCCGCCCCCTTCCCATCTGACGCTCCGTCAGCTTCAATCGTAGGTGTGATGGGACATGCGGGAATGGCAGCCACGGTGGTCCGGTACCTCCGGGAGGTCGGTGCGCCCACGTCGGCCGAGCCGGTGGACGCACTGCCGCGTCCGGAGCTACGGGCCGTGGGCGAGGACGAGCGGGCGCCACTGGACCCCGGCGAGTTCCGCCGCGTCCTCGGGCACTTCGCCACCGGCGTCACCGTCGTCACGGCGCCGCCCCCGCACCCCGGCGCTCCCCCCGCGGGCTTCGCCTGCCAGTCCTTCTCCTCGCTCTCCCTGGACCCGCCGCTGGTGGCCTTCATGGTGGCCCGTACGTCCACGACCTGGCCGCGCATCGCGAGCGCCGGCGTCTTCTGCGTGAACGTCCTGGGCGCGGACCAGGGCGCGTTGTGCCGGTCCTTCGCCGTGAGCGGAGCGGACAAGTTCGCGGGCGTCGAGCACGACGCGGCGCCCGTGACGGGCTCGCCGCGGATCGCGGGCGCGCCCGCCTGGGTCGACTGCACGATCCACGCCGTCCACACGGGCGGGGACCACCTCATCGTGGTGGGCCGGGTGGAGGCGCTCGGGACGGGGGACGGCGGGGCGTCCCCTCTGCTGTTCCACAAGGGCGCGTTCGGCCGCTTCGAGCCCTGATCAGGCGAGTCCGGCCACCATGCCCGCACCGGCATCGGCGTGACGGCGCCGGATGACAAGCGCCATCAGGGCCGCCGCGGCGCACAGCGCGCCGGACGCGTACCAGACGACGTCGTACGAGCCGAACATGTCGCGGGCGACGCCGCCGAGGAAGGCGACGAGCGCGGCGCCCACCTGGTGCGAGGCGAGCACCCAGCCGAACACGATCGCGCTGTCCTCTCCGTAGTGCTCACGGCACAGGGCCAGAGTGGGCGGCACGGTGGCGACCCAGTCGAGCCCGTAGAAGACGATGAAGAAGATCATCGGCGGGTGGACGGACGGCGCGAGGAGCATCGGCAGGAACAGCAGGGAGATCCCGCGCAGCGCGTAGTACACCGCGAGCAGCCGCCGCGCGTCGAAGCGGTCGGTGAACCAGCCCGACGCCACCGTTCCGACGACGTCGAAGACCCCCACCACGGCCAGCAGCGAGGCCGCCGCGGTGATCGGCATCCCGCGGTCGTGCGCGGCCGGCACGAAGTGCGTCTGGACGAGCCCGTTCGTGGAGGCGCCGCAGATCGCGAAGGTCCCGGCGAGCAGCCAGAAGGGCCCCGTACGGACGGCCTTGAAGAGCACGCCCACGGTGCGGCGGGCGGCCCCGGTGACGGGCGGCGGCTTCTCGACGAACTCCTCGGAGCCGTACGGGGTGGTGCCCACGTCGGCCGGGTGGTCGCGCAGCAGCAGCCACACGAACGGCACGACGGCGAGCGCCGCGAGCGCCACCGTCACGGCCGCGGGCCGCCACTTGTGCGCCTCGACGATCCACGAGAGCAGCGGCAGGAAGATGAGCTGCCCCGAAGCGGACGCGGCGGTGAGGATGCCGGTCACGAGCCCGCGCCGGGCCGTGAACCACCTGTTGGTGACGGTCGCGGCGAACGCGAGGGCCATCGAGCCGGAGCCGAGCCCGACGAGCAGGCCCCAGCACAGCAGGAGCTGCCACGCCGAGTCCATCCACACGGTCAGGCCTGAACCGGCCGCGATGACGACCAGAGCGACGGCGACCACGCGCCGGATGCCGAACCGGTCCATGAGGGCGGCGGCGAAGGGCGCGGTCAGCCCGTACAGCGCGAGGTTGATGGACACGGCGAGGCCGATGGTGCCGCGGGACCAGCCGAACTCCTCGTTCAGCGGGTCGATCAGCAGCCCCGGCAGGGACCGGAAGGCGGCGGCTCCGATGATCGTCACGAAGGTGACGGCGGCCACGAACCAGGCGCGGTGGATACGGGGACGGGGGCGCGGCGGACGGGAGGCGCCCGCGCCGGGCGAGCCCTTGGCCGCGGCGTCGATGTCGGTTGTGTGCGTCACAGCAGACAGCATCGGATCACCTGCCCACCCCGGACGAGTGGCCCGAAAGACAGCCTTCGCTAGGATCGGGCCATACACTCGGAGCCATGCCCGAGACTCCCGCAGCCCGCACCCGGCGCCCCCACCGCGTGGTCGTCCTGGCTCTCGACGGTGTGCTCCCCTTCGAACTCGGCATCACCCAGCGCATCTTCACCCGCGCCAAGGACACCGAGGGCCGGCCGCTGTACGAGGTCGTGACGTGCTCGGTCAGGGAACCCGGCCCCGTGGAGACGGACGCCGACTTCGCCGTCCTGATCAGGAACGGCCCGGAGGCGCTCGCGACCGCGGACACGGTGGTCGTTCCCGCGTCGTACGAGCACGGCCCCGTCCTCGACGAGGGCGTACTCACCGACGAGCTGGCGGCGGCCTTCGCACTGGTCAGGCCCGGCACGCGGATGGTGTCGATCTGCACCGGCAGCTACGTTCTCGCCGCGGCGGGCTATCTGGACGGGCGCCCGGCGACCACGCACTGGGCGTCGGCGGAGCACTTCCAGCGGCTCTTCCCCAAGGTCAGGGTCGACGCCGACGTCCTCTACATCGACGACGGCAACGTCCTGACGTCGGCCGGGGTCGCCGCGGGCATCGACCTCTGCCTGCACCTGGTCCGCCGCGACCACGGCGCAGCGGTGGCCAACGAGGTGGCCCGCCGCACCGTCGTCCCGCCCCACCGCGACGGCGGGCAGGCCCAGTACATCCACCGCCCCGTCCCCGAACCCCAGCTCGCGACCACGACCAAGGCCCGCGCCTGGGCCCTGGCCCGCCTCCACGAACCGCTCCAGCTGCGGGACCTGGCCGCCCAGGAGGCGATGTCGGTCCGCACCTTCACGCGCCGTTTCCGCGAGGAGGCCGGCGTCAGCCCGGGCCAGTGGCTCACCCAGCAGCGGGTGGAACTGGCCAGGCACCTGCTGGAGTCGAGCGACCTGTCGATGGACCAGGTGGCGCGCGAGTCGGGCTTCGGCACGGCGCAGTCGATGAGGCAGCACCTCCAGACGGCACTGGGCGTGACCCCCACGGCCTACCGCCGCACGTTCCACGCGACGAACCCGCAGGGCACGGGCCGGACAGCGTAGGCGCGGTCAGCCGACGCAGGCGCGGCTCAGAACACCAGCACCCCCCGCGCCACCCTCCCCTGCTGCGCGTCCTCCGCCGCCTTCGCGAAGTCCTCGACCGGGTACGTCTCCGTGACCAGCTCGTCGAGCAGCAGCCGGCCCTGGCGGTACAGGTCGGCGTAGAGCCTGATGTCGCGCTGGGGCCGCGAGGAGCCGTAGCGGCAGCCCAGGATGGACTTGTCGAGGAAGAGCGAGGCGACGACGAAGGACGCCTCCGCGGCGGGGCCCGGCATGCCGAGGAGTACGGCCTGGCCGTGCCGGTCGAGGAGGTCGACGGCCTGCCGGACCAGCTCGACGCGGCCGACGCACTCGAAGACGTGGTCGGCGCCGGTCGGCAGGACGTCCCTGACCCCGTCGGCCGAGGTCAGGAAGTCCGTGGCGCCGAACTGCCGTGCCACCGCCTCCTTGCCGGGGTTCGCGTCGACGGCGACGATCCTCGACGCGCCCGCGATCCGGGCCCCTTGGAGCACGTTGAGGCCGATCCCGCCGGTCCCGATGACGACGACGGTGTCGCCCTGGTCCACGCGCGCCCGGTTGAGGACGGCCCCGACACCGGTCAGCACCCCGCACCCCATGAGCGCGGCCGACGTCAGCGGGATGTCGGCGGGGATCGGCACGGCCTGCACGGCCTTCACGACGGTCCGTTCGGCGAACGAGGAGTTCGCGGCGAACTGGTAGAGCGGCGTGCCGCCCCGCGAGAACGGCTGCGTGGGCCTCCCGATCGCCTTGCGGCACATGGTCGGCCGCCCCCGGTCGCAGTCCGCGCAGGCGCCGCAGTTGGCGAGCGTGGACAGCGCCACATGGTCCCCGGGCGCCACATGCGTGACGCCCGAGCCGACGGCCTCCACGACCCCCGCGCCCTCGTGCCCGAGCACGACCGGTGCCGGGAACGGGATGGTCCCGTCGATCACCGACAGATCGCTGTGGCACAGCCCGGCGGCCGCGACGTCGACGAGCACCTCCCCCGGCCCCGGATCGCGTATCTCGAGATCGTCGACCACGTCGGCCCGGACCCCGTCGAACACGACACCCCTCATGACGACTCCCTCGTCTCCCTGGGCAGCCCGAGCACGCGCTCGGCGATGATGTTGCGCTGGATCTCGTCCGAGCCGCCGTAGATCGTGTCGGCCCGGCTGAAGAGGAACAGCCGCTGTGCGGCGTCGAGTTCGTACGTACGGTCAGGCGTCCAGTCCCCGGGGCCGGCGGCGGCGAGCGCGCCCCGCGCCTGGAGGGCGAGTTCGCCGAGGCGCTGGTGCCAGCGGCCCCACAGGAGCTTGGCGACGCTCGGGGCGCCCGGGTCCTGCGCGCCGCCGAGCGTGCGCAGCGCGTTGAACCGCATGACGCGCAGCTCGGCCCACTGCCGTACGAGGCGGTCCCTGAACAGCGGGTCCTCGGCCACGCCCGTACGCACCGCGGTCCGTACGACCTCGGCGAGTTCGGCGGCGAAGCCGATCTGCTGGGCGAGCGTCGAGACGCCGCGCTCCAGGGCGAGCAGCCCCATGGCGACCCGCCAGCCGTTCCCCTCGCCGCCGACGACGTGCTCCACGCGCGCGTGCGCCCCGTCGAAGAACACCTCGTTGAACTCGCTCGTGCCGGTCAGCTGCCGGATGGGCCGCACCTCGATCCGGCCCGGCTGGTCCATCGGCACGAGGAGGAACGACAGGCCGTGATGGCGCCGCGAGCCCTCCTCGGTGCGCGCGAGCACGAAGCACCAGTCGGCCTCGTGCGCGAGCGATGTCCACACCTTCTGCCCGGTCACGCGGTACGTGTCCCCGTCGCGCACGGCGGCCGTGCGCAGGTTCGCGAGGTCGGAGCCGGCGCCGGGCTCGCTGTACCCCTGGCACCACAGCTCCTCGCCGGAGGCGACGGGCGGCAGGAAGCGCTGTTGCTGCGCCTCGTCGCCGTAGGCGATCAGGGTCGGGGCGAGGAGGTTCTCGCCGATGTGCCCGTGGCGTGCGGGCGCCCGGGCCCGCGCGTACTCCTCGGCCCAGACGACCTGCTGCGTCAGCGAGGCGACCCGGTTGCCGTACCCGCCCTGCTGCCAGCCGAGCCCGATCCACCCGGACGCGCCCAACTCCCGTTCCCAGGACCGCCGTACGCCGGCGTCCTCGTGCTCGCTCCCGGGCCCGCCGCGCCCCCGGGCGACGGCGTACTCGCCGGTGAGGTGCTCCGCGAGCCACGCGCGGGCCTCCCGCCGGAACGCCTCGTCCTCATCCCCGAACCCGAACTCCACAACGCGCCTCCGCCCCCGGCCTCGATGTCACTGATTGGGCCGCGCTTTCGCCGCGGCCGCCTCGGCCATCGCCTCCAGTTGCGCGAGCATCGGCATCGGATCGACGCCGACGGTGCCCGGCAGGAAGTCCGCGATCTTGTCCGGGGTCCAGCCGCCCTCCGCGTAGCCCGAGCGCAGCTCCCTCGGCTGGGCCCACACCGCGATCTTCGGCCCGGCGATCGTGTACACCTGCCCGGTGATCTTCTCGGCGCGGGCGCGCTCGCTGAGCAGATAGACGACGAGCGCGGCGACGTCCTCCGGCTCCCCGATCTCCTTGAGCTCCATGGGCACGTTCGCCGACATACGGGTACGGGCGACGGGTGCGACCGCGTTCGCCGTCACGCCGTACTTGTGCAGCCCGAGCGCGGCGCTGCGCACGAGCGAGATGATCCCGCCCTTGGCCGCGCTGTAGTTGGCCTGCGCCACGGATCCCTGGTGGTTGCCGCTGGTGAAGCCGATGAGCGTGCCCGACCCCTGCTTGCGCATGACGGCGGACGCGGCCCGGAACACGGTGAACGTGCCCTTCAGGTGCGTGGCGACCACCGGGTCCCACTCCTGCTCGGACATGTTGAACAGCATCCGCTCGCGCAGGATCCCGGCGACGCAGACGACGCCGTCGATCCGCCCGTACTGGGCGAGCGCCACGTCGACGATCCGCTGTCCGCCCGCCATGGTCGAGATGTCGTCGGCGACGGCGACGGCCTCGCCGCCGGCCGCCTCGATCTCCTTGACGACGGACTCGGCGATCTCGCTCGCCGGCTCGCCGCCCTCGATGGACACCCCGTAGTCGTTGACCACGACCCGTGCGCCCTCGGCGGCGCAGGCGAGCGCGACGGCCCTGCCGATGCCGCGCCCGGCCCCGGTGACGGCCACCACCTTGCCTGCCAAGAAGTTCCCCACGTCCGGCCCCTTCCCGCGGTTTCTGACGGACCGTTAGATTCTATGACCCGTCAGATACCCGAAGACAAGCCCCCGGGGAGCACTCATGTCGTTGCCTGCCGAGTTCCACGAGATGGCCAAGCGCGTCAACAACTGGGGCCGTTGGGGCGCCGACGACGAGATCGGCACGCTCAACCTGGTCACCGACGAGGTCGTGCGCGAGGCCGCGGCGACCGTCCGCACCGGCCGCCGGATACCGCTCGCGCTGCCCCTCAAGGAGGACGGGGTGCAGACCGGGATGATCCCCGGCCGGGTCAACCCGCTCCACACCATGGTCCAGATCAACCACGAACTGTTCGGCCCCGGCACCGTCGCCACCAGCGACGACGCGGTGACCATGGGGCTCCAGACGGCCACCCACTGGGACGCCCTCACACACGTCTCGCACTCGGGCCGGATCTACAACGGCCGCCCCGCCGACACGATCACGGCGCACGGAGGCGCGCAGTTCAGCGGCATCGACAAGGCCTCGCACATCGTCTCGCGCGGCGTCCTGCTCGACGTCGCCGCGGCGAAGGGCGTGGACCGGCTGCCCGGCGACCACGCCGTGACACCCGAAGACCTGGACGAGGCCGCGGAGTTCGGCCAGGTCACCGTCCACCCCGGCGACATCGTCCTCGTCCGCACCGGCCAGATCCAGACGTATCTGGCGGGCGACAAGCACGCGTACGGCTATCCGTCGCCCGGCCTGTCCGTGCGCACCCCCGAGTGGTTCCACGCGCGCGACGTGGCCGCGGTCGCGAACGACACCCTCACCTTCGAGATCTTCCCGCCGGAGATCGAGAACCTCTGGCTGCCCGTGCACGCCCTCGACCTGGTCGAAATGGGCATGCTCCAGGGCCAGAACTGGAATCTGGAAAAGTTGTCCACAGCCTGTGCACAAGAGTCGCGCTACGCGTTCCTGCTGTCGGCGATGCCCGAGCCCTTCGTCGGCGGCACCGGCACACCCGTGGCCCCGGTCGCGATCCTGTAGACCCCAAAGGGCTTGTTTCGTTAGGGAGTTCAGAACCGGACGGCGATGCGGCCTGCACCGCCGTCCGGCCCCCGGCGCCCGGGCCCTGCTCCCCCGGCCCCTGGGGAAGCCGGCCGCCGCGGCACGACCCGTACTCGCCAAGGGCTCCCGTCACCGGAACCCTCGGCGTCCCCTCGCCACGAATCGCTGACCACAAGCGTGATCAAACGGACACCTGGCGTCAACACCCGTAAGGAGATTTGCCAGTTATGTGACATTTATGACGGCGCACGCCCGGCTCGAACCGACGCACTCAGGCGCACTCAGGCGCACGGAACTCGCACTGCCACCCCCGGAGGCGCCGGGGGGCACCGAGAGGCACCGAGAGCCTGAACTACACCGCCTCGTACGCCATCCCCTGATACGTCCCCGCCCCTGCGCCCTGTGCGCCGCAGCGGTCGATCTCGCACCAGATGGCCTTGCCCGTGCCCTCGGGCCGCCAGCCCCAGCGGTCCGCCAGGCCGTCGACGAGTTCCAGGCCGCGGCCGTTGGTCTCTTCCCCGTCGGCGTGCCGCGGCGCGGGGGGCCGGTCGCTGGCGTCGGCCACCTCCACGCGGACCGTGCCGGCACTGGCCTCCGCCGGGACGCCCGGCAGCAGCATGCGCAGAACGGCCGGACAGCCGGTGTGCACCACGGCGTTGGTGACGAGCTCGGAGACGATCAGGATGAGCGTCTCCGCCAGCGGCTCATCGACCCCTATACCCGACCCTGCGAGGCGCGAGCGCGCCCACCTGCGGGCTCGCCCCACTTCTGCGGGATCCGCCCCGACCTCCAGCTGAACTTGAAGCACCTGCACCGCTCACACCATCCGAACCGGCGGACACATCGCCTCGGGACTGTGACAAGTCAAGGAGGTCACGGACCGTGATCCCCTTGGAAGACAGCATGGTTGACGTACAGTCACCCCAACAAGCGCTTCGGGCATATTCCAGCGCGAAGGAGTACGCGTGCGCCATACTGTGCGACGCGTCCTGCGGGGAGTCGAACGGGCGGGTGTGCGGCCCTCCCGTGCGCTGCGAACGGCGCGCATCGCCGGATCCGGAGCCGCCTCAGGGGCAACACCGGGATGGCTCGGACTCGGAACCACTCGCATCCCACACAAGGTACCCGAGCGGGACCCCGACTCCGTGCCGTGACGAGTCCCGTGCAGGACACAACCCGATATCGACGTTCCGTGACCGTCCGTACACGGGTTCGCCCCGCGCCGCACAGATCCCCACCAGATCCCCGGACGTCACAGCGCCGCCGCCAGCTCCTCCTCCGTCTCGCGCGCCGTACGGCCCGTTCCCGCGCGCACCCAGGCCCGCTTGAGATGCAGATGCACGTCCGCCTCCCAGGTGAAGCCCATGCCGCCGTGCACCTGGACGCAGTCGCGCGCGTTGCGCACGGCCGCCTCGTCGGCGAGCAGTTCGGCGGCGGCGATCTCGACCGGGTCGGCCGTGACAGCCGCCGCGTACACGGCCGCACGGGCCAGCTCGGCCCGTACGAACATCTGGGCGCACAGGTGTTTCACGGCCTGGAACGCGCCGATGGGCTGCCCGAACTGCTCGCGTTCACCCGCGTATTGGACCGCAAGGTCGCAGGTGCGCGTGGCGGAGCCGAGCTGTTCTGCGGCGGTGAGGAGTACGGCCTCGGGGCTGCGGGGCGCGTGCGGGCCCGGCAGCTTGTGCAGGGGCGTGAGCGGGTCGACGGAGGCCAGGGGTACGGCGCCGGTCGCGTCGCCCTGGACGACGTCCGACGCGTCGCGCCACGGCAGGAGTTCCCCGGCGGGCGCCGTCACGACGCTCTCGCCGGTCGCGGCGCCCGGCACGGTGCCCGCGGCGAGGTGCGTGGCGACAAGCGGGCCCGGCAGCAGGACCCGGCCCGCCTCCTCGAAGACGAGGACGGCCTCGGGCAGCCCCAGGCCGACGCCGCCGTCCGCCTCCGGCAGGCACAGGGCGAAGAACCCCGCGTCACCCAGAGCCCGCCACAGCGCCCGGTCCAGGTGTCCGGGCGTGTCCACGGCGGTGCGCAGGGCGTCGCGGTCGAAGCGGCCGGCGAGCAGGTCGCGTACGCCGTCGCGCAGGGCGCGCTGGTCGTCGGTGAGCTGGAAGCGCATGCTCACCGCCCTCCCTTCTGAAGATCCTGCCGAAGGCCCTTCGGCCGGTCCTTCGGCAGGCCGAGGATGCGTTCGGCGACGATGTTGTGCTGGATCTGGGAGGTGCCGGCGGCGATCGTGTACGAGAGGGACGACAGTCGGTCGAGCGTCCACTCGTGGTCCGTGTCGAGGGCGCCCGCGACGCCGAGCACTTCGGCGGCGGCGTCGAACAGTTCCTGACGGGCGTGCGAGTACCGCAGCTTGAAGACCGAGCCGCCGGTGCCGGGGACGCCGCCCCCTTGCTCCGCCTCGCTGACGTTCCACTGGGTGAGCCGCCACAGGGCGCGGAACTCGGCGTTGAGGCGGCCGAGCCGGCGGCGCAGTACGGCGTCGTCCCAGCGGCCGTTCTTGCGGGCCTGCGCGGCCAGTTCGCCGAGAACGCGGCGACAGGCGACGACCTCGCCCACGAACGCGGTGCCCCGCTCGAAGGACAGCGTCACCATCGTCACGCGCCAGCCGTCGTTCTCCTCGCCGACCCGGTTGGCGACCGGGACGCGTACGTCGTCGAGGAACATCTCGGCGAACTCGGCGGACCCGGCGAGCGTGCGCAGCGGCCGTACGGTGATCCCGGGCGCGTCCATCGGCATGGCGAGCCAGGAGATGCCCCGGTGTTTCGGCGCGGCCGGGTCGGTCCGCACGAGGAGTTCGCACCAGTCGGCGACCTCCGCGTGCGAGGTCCATATCTTGGACCCGCTCACCACATAGTGGTCGCCGTCCCGCGTCGCGCGCGTGCGCAGCGCCGCGAGATCGGAACCGGCGTCCGGCTCGCTGAACCCCTGGCACCACACCTCGTCACCGCGCAGGACCGGCGGCAGCCAGCGCGCCCGCTGCTCCGGTGTCCCCTCGGCCGCGATCGTCGGCCCTGCGTGCAGCAGCCCGACGAAGTTGGCCCCCACGTAGGGCGCGCCCGCTTTCTCGGTCTCCTCCAGGAATATGAGGTGCTGCGTGGGCGTGGCACCGCGGCCGCCCGCGTCGGCGGGCCAGTGCAGGCCCGCGTACCCGGCGTCGTACAGCCTGCGCTGCCAGCCGAGGTCGTAGGCGCGCCTGCCCGGCCAGTCGTTGGGGGACGGCTTCGGGGGGAGCCCCGGAAGCACGGACGCGAGCCACTCCCGCAGCCGCGCCCGGAACTCCTCTTCCTCGTCCGTGTAAGTGAGATCCATGGCGCGGCCCGCTACCTGTCGAGGTCCAGGTCGAGCATGCGGATCGCGTTGCCCCGCATGAGTTTGTAGACCGTCTCGGAGTCGAGGCCCTTCACATGGTCGAGGGCGACCTCCCTGGTGTGCGGGAAGGTCGAGTCGACGTGCGGGTAGTCCGTCTCGAAGGTCGCGTTGTCCCGGCCGACGACGTCGAGGGACGCCACCCCGTGCTTGTCCCGGAAGAAGCAGCAGAACATCTGGCGGTAGTAGTACGTCGACGGCGGCTCGGGGATGAGGTCGCGCACCCCGCCCCAGGCCCGGTGCTCCTCCCAGACGTCGTCCGCGCGCTCCAGGGCGTACGGGATCCAGCCCATCTGGCCTTCGGAGTAGGCGAGTTTGAGCGTCGGGAACTTCACCAGGACCCCGGAGAAGAGGAAGTCCATCATCGACGCCATCGCGTTGTTGAAGCTGAGCGAGGCCTGCACGGCGGGCGGGGCGTCGGGGGACGCGGCGGGCATCTGCGAGCTGGAGCCGATGTGCATGTTGACGACCGTCCCGGTCTCCTGGCACACGGCGAAGAACGGGTCCCAGTAGCCGGAGTGGATCGACGGGAGCCCCAGGTAGGTGGGGATCTCGGAGAACGTCACGGCCTTGACGCCGCGCGCGGCGTTGCGCCGGATCTCGGCGACGGCGAGGTCGATGTCCCACAGGGGGATGATGCAGAGCGGGATGAGGCGGCCCCCGCTGTCGCCGCACCACTCCTCGACCATCCAGTCGTTGTAGGCCCGCACGCAGGCGAGCGCCACCTCCTTGTCCTTGGCCTCGGCGAACGTCTGGCCGCAGAAGCGCGGGAAGGTGGGGAAGCAGAGGCTGGCCTCGACATGGTTGAGGTCCATGTCCTCCAGGCGGGCCTTCGGGTCCCAGCAGCCGCGCCGCATCTCCGCGCGCGTGATGCCTTCGAGCGTCATGTCGTCGCGGTCGAAGCCGACGGCGGCGATGTTGCGCTTGTACGGGAACTTCAGGTCCTCGTAGATCCACCAGTCCGTCGGGGGCCCGTCCGGGTCCATGGTGATCTGGTACTTGCCCGCCACGTAGGCGAGCTCGCCGATCCCGGCGGTGAGCGGCTGCGGCCCCCGGTCCCGGTACTTCGCCGGAAGCCAGGTCGAGAAGAGGTGCGCGGGCTCGATCACATGGTCGTCGACGCTGATGATCCGGGGCAGTTCCATCGGGTCCATCGTGTCCCCTCACCTGACAGTTTCTGATGGCGTTTCTGACGGTGCTTCTACTGCTGTTTCTGATGGGTCGTCAGATGGCAGGCTAGCCCCGCACCCCTGGACCGACAAGGCGCAGCGCTCTACGCTCTCCGCACGATCTGACTATCCGTCAGGTACGGCCTGCCTTTTCGAGGGGGAGCAGTGAACGACACCGCACACGCCCTGGGCGCCGCCGGGACGCTCTGGGAGCTGATCGAGCGCCGCGCCGCCCTCACCCCCAGCGCCCCCGTACTGATCCAGTCCGCCCCCGACGCGAAGGACGACCGGCGCCTGACCTTCGGCGAGCTGCGCGACCGCGGCGAACGGGTCGCCGCCGGCCTGTACGACATGGGCGTACGCCCCGGCACGGTCGTCGCCTGGCAGCTCCCGACCCGCATCGAGACCGCGCTGCTCTCCTTCGCCCTCGCCCGCATCGGCGCCGTCCAGTCCCCCGTCATCCCCTTCTACCGGGACCGCGAGGTCGGCTTCGCGCTGCGCGAGTCGAAGGCCGAGTTCTTCGCGACCCCGGGCGTGTGGCGCGGCTTCGACCACACGGAGATGGCCCGGCGCCTCGGCGCACGCGGGATCTTCGAGGCCTACGACACGCTGCCCGACGGCGACCCGTCCGTACTGCCGCCCCCGCCCTTTGACGGCACGTCCGTGCGCTGGATCTACTGGACCTCCGGCACGACCTCCGACCCCAAGGGCGTCCTCCACACCGACCGCTCACTGATCGCCGGCGGCTCCTGCCTCGCGCACGCCCTGCACCTGTCGGCGTCCGACGTCGGCTCGATGGCGTTCCCCTTCGCGCACATAGCAGGCCCCGACTACACGGTCATGCTGCTCCTGTACGGGTTCCCCGCGGTGATGTTCGAGCAGTTCGCGCTGCCGGACGCGCTCGACGGCTACCGGCGCCACGGGGTCACCGTCGCGGGCGGCTCCACGGCCTTCTACTCCATGTTCCTGACCGAACAGCGCAAGTCCCCGGCGGACCGGCTCATCCCGACGCTGCGGCTCCTCGCGGGCGGCGGCGCGCCCAAGCCGCCCGAGATCTACCACGCGGTCGTACGGGAGATGGGCTGTCAGCTCACCCACGGATACGGCATGACCGAGGTCCCCATGATCACGATGGGCGCCCCCGACGACACCGCGGAGAACCTCGCGACGACGGAGGGGAAGCCCCCCGAGGGCATGGAGATCCGGGTGACGGACGCGGACGGCAAGCAGGTCCCGTACGGCGTGGACGGCGAGGTCAGGCTGCGCGGGGAGGCCGTCTGTCAGGGCTATCTGGACCCCGTGCAGTCGGCGGCCGCCTTCGACCGCGACGGGTTCCTCGTCACCGGCGACCTCGGGCACGTGAGGGACACGGGGCATCTGGTGCTCACCGGGCGGGCCAAGGACATCATCATCCGCAAGGGCGAGAACATCTCCGCGAAGGAGATCGAGGACCTGCTGCACGCGCACCCCGCGGTGGGTGACGCGGCGGTCGTCGGGCTCCCGGACCCCGAGCGCGGCGAGCGGGTGTGCGCGGTCGTCGTCCAGCGGGACGGCACCGAGCCGCTGACCCTGGAGGCGATGGCGTCCCATCTGCGGTCGGAAGGGCTGTCCACGCACAAGCTGCCGGAGCAGCTGGAGCTGGTGGACGCCCTTCCGCGCAACGACACCCTGCGCAAGGTGCTCAAGTACAAGCTGCGCGAGCGCTATTCGGGCACAAGCCCGGTGAGCGCTACTCCGAAACGGTGAAGTAGTGGGCGAAGGCGGTGACGATCTCCTCCTCGGAGATCCGCCCGTCGCCGTCCGCGTCCAGCGCGGCGGCGACCGGGCCCGCCAGGGACGGGGCGACTCCGAGGACACGCAGGACGCGCTCCGCGGACGCCGGGGTGAGGCCCGAGCCGCTCTGGTCCGCGACGGCGATGGCGGCCCGCAGGAAGGGGCGGGCGATCTCCGCGAACCGCTCCGGGTTGTCCCGCAGCCGCTTCACCGCGCCCGTCACGAACTCCTCGCGGGTGACGCGCTGGTCGCCGTCCACGTCCGCTATGCCGGCCATGCCCTGCCAGAAGGCCTCGGCACCCGCGTAGAGCGCCTGGCCCTTGTCGCAGCGCGCCGTCGTGGTGAACTCGGCGAGCAGGCCCTTGGCCGCGGTCACGAAGTCCTCGCGGTCGATGTAGCCGTTGCCGTCCTGGTCGAAGCCGGCGAAGCGGGCAGCGATCCTGCGCTCGTACTCCGCGTGATCGGTGCTCTCGGCGTGGTCCATGTCCCCTCGGCCGCCTCTCGCATCGGTGGTGGTACGGGTCCTGCCCGTCCCCTCGCCAGGGAGCGTACGTCGTGGAGCGGCGCCGGGGGCCCTCACAGCGACGCTTGTG
Source organism: Streptomyces sp. NBC_00009 (assembly GCF_045040855.1). NCBI lineage: Bacteria > Bacillati > Actinomycetota > Actinomycetes > Kitasatosporales > Streptomycetaceae > Streptomyces > Streptomyces sp. NBC_00009. The sequence goes on along the minus strand of NZ_CP108312.1, from coordinate 4,424,676 downwards.
CCAAGACCGGAGAAATTCCGCAACAACTTCCGTGCCCGGCCGCCCGGACGCACGGGTGTGCGTCAGGCCGAGAGAGGTGACGCCTCGTCGTTCACGGCGGTCAGCACGTCCGGGTACACCTCGAAGAGGCGGCGCACGCCGAGCGCCGACAGGACACGGTTGACGTGCGAGCCGTCCTCGGCCCCCTTGGCGGGCAGGATCAGCCGGAGCTCGCCGCGGCAGGAACGCATCAGACGGCGGGCCGCGATCAGCACGCCGACCCCGCTCGAATCGCAGAAGAGGACCTGCGAGAGATCGAGGACGAGGCTGTGCCGGCCGTCCGCGACCGCGTCGTGCACCTGCTGGCGCAGGGCGGGAGAGGTGGCGATATCCATCTCGCCCGACACCCGCACGACGGCCCAGCCACCCTGCTGTCCCTCGGTCACCCTGAGCGTCACGCGCCACGCCTCTCGTTGATCCGGAACCTCTGCTTACGGTTGTCTTCTCTCGCGGCTGCCCGACCGCGAGGTGCTGAAACACCACCGCAGACGTATCACATATGACCCGGTTAAGACCCAAGTGATCGGATTTTTGGTCGCTTCCGGCACCAAAGGTCCGCGCACCGTGACCGTCTCCTTACCATCCGCATCCGGCCAGGTCGACCTTTGCCGCAAAGGCACGTGCGTTGTCGGCGGGTCCGACTACATTCGAGGGAAGGCACACGGTGAGGGGGCCGCATGGCCAAGGAGACTCCGACCCGGTGGGACCGGAGGATGCAGCAGCGGCTCGCGCACGGGGAGGCCGCCGCGCTCGGCGAGCTGTACGACCGCTTCGCGTCCCTCGTGCACGGGCTCGCACACCGCGTGCTCGGTGACGAGGACGCGGCGGACCGCATCACGCGCGACGTCTTCACCCACGTCTGGGAGAACCCCGACGCGTACGACCCCAAGCAGGGGCCGCTGCGCTCCTGGATCGCCACGCTGACCCACCGGCGCGCGGTCCACCGCCTGCGCCAGACCGAGTCCGCCGCGCTCGTCCGCAGCGGCAAGGGCACCACGGAGGACCTGGAGCGCAGGGTGCGGCACGCCTCCGCCGCCGCCCGCGCCGACTACATCGTCACGTCGATGCCCGCCCCGCTGCGCGCCGCGCTCGAGCTGGCCTACTTCCAGCGCAGGGACTACCGCCAGACCGCGGTCGACCTCGGCGTCACCGAGGACGAGGCGCGCCGCCGCCTGCGCCTCGGCCTCCAGCTCCTGTCCACGGCGCACGACAGCGGCGCGTCCGGCACCCCGCCGGGACCTCCGGGATACGGGAGGGCGCTGTGAGCGGGCCGAACCCCTTCAGCAACGCCGACAATCCGGAGAACCACGAAAACCGCGACGGCTCCGGGGAGTCCGGGGGCCCCGACGGCGCCGGCCGCTCCGACGCCGCCGCGAGCGCCCGGATACCGACGCCGCGCTCGTCCGTGGAGGACACCGGGCGCCCGCTGCCGGACCACGTCCCCGGGCCGCTCGTCCTGGAGCACCGTGTCCTCAAGTCCCTCCTCGGCGCATGGGCGCTGGCCGCGTGCTCGGCCGAGGAGAGCGTCGCCGTGGAGGAGCACCTCGGCGGCTGCGGCCCGTGCGCCGAGGAGGCGCTGCGGCTGCGGGACGCCGTGGGCCTGCTGCACTCCGAGGAGAGGAGCCTCGACCTCGACCCGATGCTGCGCTCCCGCGTCCTCGAGGGCTGCCTGACCCGGCGTCCGCCCCGCATCCCGGTCCCCGAGTGGGCCACTCCGTACGACGCGGAGACCGCCCGCCTCGACGCACTGCTCCAGGACATCGGCGACTCCGAGTGGCACGCGCCCGTACGGCTTCGCTGGTACGAGGGCGACGACCGCGTCAGCCGCAAGACGACCGTCGCCGGGGTGCTCACGCACCTGATGAGCGTGGACGGCCTGGTCGCCGTCGCGCTCGGCCTCGACGACCCGCTGTTCGGCGTCGCGCCCGAGGAGCGCCGCACCCCGGAGAGCCGCACGGAGACGTTCTGGAAGGCCTCGCACTTCCCGCCGACCCGCGCCGTCCGCGGCCCCTGGCGCGAGCAGTCGCACGCCGTGGTCCGGACAGTGTCGTTCGCGGCCGACCCTAGCGGCTCCGCGGGCCGCACCCGCACCTCCGGTCAGCTGGCGGTCCCGTACGGGGACTTCACGCTGCCGCTGCGCGACTCGATGCTGGACCGCGCCTTCGAGTGCTGGGTGCACGCCGAGGACATCGCCGAGGCGGTGGACTACCCGTACGAGCCGCCGTCGCCCCGCCATCTGAACCGCATGATCGACCTGGCGGCCCGGCTCCTGCCCGACTCCCTCGCGGGGCGCCGCCGCGCGGGCCTCGCCGCACCGGCCCGCGGACTCGTCGCCGCGGGAGCGCCGGGCCGCACCCTGCGCCTTGAGGTCGAGGGGGCGGGCGGCGGCGAGTGGCTCATCGCCCTGGACTCCCCCGGCGCGGTCGGCTCGACGGAGCACGAGGTGGCCCATGTCGCCCTGGACGGCGTGGAGTTCTGCCGCCTGGCGGCCGGTCACGTCACGCCGGAGGAGGCGGCCGCAGGACAGGACGGCGACCGCGAGGCGATCCACGACGTCCTCTACGCGACGGCGGCGCTCAGCAGGATGTGACGCGCTCCAGGGGGATACGCGGGATACGCCCTGCGGCACGCGTCATCCCTTGCTGACCGCCGCGAGGATCTCCGGCAGGCGGGCCGCCGTGCGCGGGGCGGCCAGACGCAGGCCCGCCAGGGTGATCCCCGCTCCGTACGCGGCGCCGATCGGCAGCAGCAGCCAGGTCGCGGACTCGGCGCCCGACACGTGCAACCAGATCGCGACGGCGATGACCGGGGCGCACAGCAGGGCCGCCGCGACCATCCCGCCGAAGATCGATATCCAGGCGAGGCCCGCCTGCCCCGGGGCGACGTTCTTGTAGCCCTCCTGGGGGATCGAGTACGGGAAGCGGGCCGACGACCAGGCGCCGGTCGCGAGCATCGCGCCGAGCAGCGCGAAGGAGAGGCCGAGCACTTCGGGCAGGGCCCGCCAGTCGCCGAGCATCGCGGTCGTGACGACGGTGACCAGCGTCGCGTACGGCAGGGTGATCGTCAGGAGGGCGAGGGCGCGGCCGCGCAGTTCGACGTAGGCGTCGTGCGGCGAGGAGATGGTCATGGCGACCATCCAGAACGCCGAGGTGTCCTGCCCGAACTGGTTGTACATCTGGATGCCGAGCATTCCGGCGGCGAAGCACGCGAAGTAGATGGAGCCGGTGCCCTGGAGCGCGTTGAAGACCGGCACGATCAGGCCGATGGCGAGGGACGTCACCCAGGCCGCCTTCGTCTTCGGGTCGCGCCACACATAGCGCAGGGCGCGCTCCATGACCGTCCCCGTGCGGCCGTCGGGCAGGAGGCGGGGGCCACGGGACGTGCGCCTGCGGCGGGTGGGTTCGGCGGCCTGGAGCGTGGAGCCGTCGGGGGACGTCATGAGGCGCGTCAGGGCGCGCTGCCAGGCGTAGATGAGTCCGGCGAGGGCGGCCGCGCACAGGACGAGGCGGGCCGCCGCGACGCCGTACGAGCCGTGGCTGACGGAGTCGACGGCGCCGATCGCGGACGCCGGCGGGATCCAGGCCAGTACGTCGCCCGCCGGATCGAGCGCTCCGAGTCCGCCGGACGAACCGAGCTTCTGCGCACCGAAGTTGACGACCTGTGCGCCGACGGCGATGACGAGCCCGCTGAGGACGGCGAGGTCGCGTCCCTTGCGGCTGGTGAGCAGCCGGATGTTGGCGGCGGCCACGGCGCGGGCGAGGGCGACGCAGGTGAGCAGGGTGAGGGCGACGGCCAGGACCGCGACGGCGTACGCGGCGGCCCCGTGCGCCAGGGCGATCACCGCGCCGACCGTGAGACAGAGCGTGAACAGGGGGCCGATCCCGACGAGGGACGCGATGAGCAGGCCCCTCACGAGCGGGCGCGGGCGCAGCGGGAGCATCACGAGGCGGGTCGGGTCGAGGGTCTCGTCGCCGGAGGGGAAGAAGAGCGGCATCACCGCCCAGCCGAGGGCGAGTACGGCGGTGAGGATGACGCAGAGCGTCGCCGCGTGCGTGCTGCCGCGCAGGGCGATCAGGCCGATGAGCTGGAGCGCGGCGACGAGGAGTACGACGACGAGCGTGGCGATGTAGGCGGCGCGGCGGCCCGTGGACCCGCGCAGTCCGTTGCGCAGGAGCGCCAGCTTGAGACGGACCAGCGTGACGGTCGTGGTGGTCACCGGCCGCCTCCCAGCCAGTCCAGGTCGGAGGTGGTGTCGCGGCTGTTCGCGCCGACGAGTTCGAGGAACGCCTGCTGGAGGGAGGGCGCGTCGCCGCGCACTTCGGCGAGGGGCCCCTGCGCGCGGATGCGGCCGGCGGCCATGACGGCGACCCAGTCGCAGAGCGACTCGACGAGCTCCATGACGTGGGAGGAGAAGACGACGGTCGCCCCGGAGCCGGTGTAGCGCTCCAGGACGCCGCGGATGGTCTGCGCGGAGACCGGGTCGACGCCCTCGAACGGCTCGTCCAGGAAGAGGACTTCGGGGTTGTGGAGGAGCGCGGCGGCGAGCCCGATCTTCTTGCGCATGCCGGTCGAGTAGTCGACGACGAGCTTGTGCTGGGCCCCGGAGAGGTCGAGTACGTCGAGGAGCTGGGCGGCGCGCTTGTCGACCTCGGCGCCAGGCAGGCCGCGCAACCTGCCCGTGTACGCGAGGAGTTCGTGCCCCGAGAGCCGCTCGAACAGGCGCAGGCCCTCGGGGAGCACTCCGATGCGGGCCTTCACCTCGACCGGGTCGCGCCACACGTCGTGGCCGACGACCTCGACGGCGCCCCGGTCGGGCCGGAGCAGTCCGGTGACCATGGAAAGGGTGGTCGTCTTGCCCGCGCCGTTCGGCCCGACGAGGCCGATGAACTTACCCGCGGGAAGGACAAGATCGATCCCCGCGACGGCGACGCTCTGACCGAACGCCTTCCAGAGATCCTTCACGCGTACGGCCGGCGCACCGGCCTCGGTCCCCACCTCGGTCACTGTGCCCGCCGTCCTTCGTCGCCGTCACCCTCCCCCAACTCTCGACTCCGCTCGAGCAGGGGCCCCATCCGCACGATACGTGGCCGCGGGACGCGCCGTCGGGTTCTACCGGCGGCCTTCCCGCCCGCACGCGTACGCCAGTGGGGAGATGAGCTCCTCGGCGTCCGGCAGCCAGCGGTTCGCGGCGGTGGGGCGGCAGGCCCACTGGACCGCGCCCCGGCCGCCGACGCGGGTGGGCGGCGCGGCGACGTAGGAGCCCTCGCCGAGCGCGTCCAGGTCGAGGGAGGCGGGCGGCCAGCCCAGCTTGCGGACCAGGTCGGGGACCTTCGTGGCGGCGCCCGGCAGGACGAAGAACTGCATCCGGCGGTCGGGGGTGCAGGTGACCGGGCCGAGGGTGAGTTCCATGCGCTCCATGCGGGCCAGGGCCAGGAACCCGGCGGTCTCGGGCACGTCGATCGCGTCGAACGTGCGCCCCGTCGGCAGCAGGATCGAGGCGGCGGGCTGCTTGGACCACAGCCGGCGGGCGGCGGTCGCGCTCCCGGTGGCCTGGTTCGCCCAGTCCTCGCGCGCGTGGTGGGCACCGGGGGCCGCGCACCTGGCGTCGCCGCAGGAGCAGTGCTGCCTGCCCTCGTCGACCTCCAGCCAGGTGCCGGGGAACACGTCCCAGTGGCGTTCCTCCGCGTAGCGCACGGCGGCGTCGAGGAGGGCCTCTCCGCGCTGCTTGGGGATCTGGGGAGGCGAGGTGACGGACGAGGTGACTGCCGAGGTGACTCCGATGGTCTCTTCCACGACGTTCTCAACTCCCGCCGCCACCCGGGGTTACGGGCGCACGCGCGCGGGGGCCTGCAGCACCGATCCTGCACGTGGGGCGCATGGATGCATGGGCGGGGGCGCGCGGGAGGAATGGCCCCGGCCGGGGGGTAGCCAGCCCGGAGGACCAGACGAGGGTGCTGTCCACCGACCGGCTACCAGTTGGGGCTCTTGCTTGTTTTTGCCCTTCTTTGTGGCGCATCTTCCGTTTGATCTCAGGGCATTGATCACCTCAAGGCGGGCCCGACCGGACATTTGACGGCAGGCCCGAGTCCGCCCGATGGTCCACGGTGCACACAGGGGGTACGCCATGGCCGCAAGGCCTCTCGTAGCGCGACAGCCCAACGAACGGCTGCAGGCGCTCATCCAGGAAGCCGGCTGCTCGAACGCCGGACTGGCCCGCCGGGTCAACATGTGCGGATCGGAGCACGGCCTCGACCTGCGCTACGACAAGACGTCGGTGGCGCGCTGGCTGCGCGGCCAGCAGCCGCGCGGCCGGGCGCCCGGCATCATCGCCGAGGCCATCGGCCGCAAGCTCGGCCGCACGGTCACGATCGACGAGATCGGCATGGCCAACGGCAAGAACCTCGCCTCGGGCGTCGGCCTCCAGTTCTCGCCGACCGTCCTCGGCGCCATTGAGCAGGTGTGCGAGCTATGGCGCAGCGACGTGGGGCGCAGGGACTTCCTGTCCGGGTCGTCGGTGGCCTCGTCCGCGCTGGTCGAGCCGAGCCGGGACTGGCTGATCTCCGTACCCGACTCACAGGTCGCGCGGTCGGCGGGGCCGCGGGTCGGGACGTCGGACGTGGCCGCCGTGCGGGCGATGACCCAGGCGCTGACGGATCTTGACCACCAGTACGGCAGCGGGCATGTGCGGCCGGTGGTCGTCCACTATCTGAACAGTGTGGTGTCGGGGCTGCTCGCGGGCTCGTACCGGGAGGCCGTGGGGCGTGAACTGTTCGCGGCGGTCGCCCGGTTGACGGAGCTGGCCGGGTACATGGCCGTCGACACGGGACAGCCGGGCCTCGCCCAGCGGTACTACATCCAGTCGCTGCGCCTCGCCCAGGCCGCCGGGGACCGCGGATACGGCGGATACGTACTGGCCGCGTCCATGAGTCACTTGGCGGCGCAGCTCGGCAACCCGCGTGAGATCGCCCAGTTGGCGCGCGCGGCACAGGAGGGGGCGCGCGGGCGGGTGACCCCGCGTGCGGAGGCGATGTTCTACGCGGCCGAGGCGCGGGGCCACGCCCTGCTCGGGGACGCGCGGGCCACGCAGGCGGTGGCGGGCAGCGCGCTGGCCGCGCTGGAGCGGGCCGAGCCGGGCTCGGACGACGACCCGGCCTGGATCGCGCACTTCGACGCCGCGTACCTCGCGGACGAACTGGCGCACTGCTACCGGGACTTGGGGCAGGCGGAGGCCGCGCGGCGGCAGGCCGAGGCGTCCCTGGCCGGGCATCCTCAGTCACGGGCACGGCGCAGGGCGATCGGCCTGGTGCTGCTCGCCACGGCGCAGGTGCAGCAGCGCGAGGTCGAGCAGGCCTGTCAGACGGGGACGCGCGCGGTGGAACTCCTCGGCACGCTGCGCTCGAACCGGGGCGCCGAATACCTGGACGACTTCAGGCAGCGCCTGGAGCCGTACCGGGACGAACCCGTGGTGCGGGAGTTCGGTGCGCGCCTCGATCTTCAGGCAGCGTGAAGTTTTGTGAGCGGCGCGCAGGAGACGTACGCGTGAAACTTGTGTGACGGACGCCTCAACCCGCTTGGAGAGGGCGCTAATCAGCGTTCCGCAGGCCTGTTCTGTTACTTGAGGGTGTGGGGAGGCTGTGGGGTTCTGAGCTGCGTGGCACGTGTGTGCGGGGACCCGGTAGCGTGAGCCGACGATTCCGAAGGTCCCCCAGTCGTAGGAGTCCCGGTGACGCAGCAGAGCGGACAGGGCGAGGATCCGCACCTTCCCTCGGTGCGGCAGGCGCACGAAGGCGTCGTGCTGCCCGCCGACGGCAGCGAGCCCTTGCTGCCGGGTACCTTCGGCGACCAGTCGCACGTCGCCCCCTCGGGCGGCAGCCCCTGGGGCCAGCCCTGGGGCCCCGAGTCCGCGCAGGCGGCCTCCGGCGGCCCGATGCCCACGTACGAGTGGGGTGCGCCGTCCGCGACGCCCTCGCTGCCGGGTGAGAGCGCGCCGCATGCCGCGGCCCCGCTGCCCCCGGCCGCGCCGCAGCAGCACTACTCCGCGCCGCTGCCGCCCGCCGGTGCCCCGGCCGCCCCGCTGCCGACGGACCCCGCCCCGTACGGCTCCGCCCCGCTGCCGACGGACCCCGCCCCGTACGGCTCCGCGCCGCTGCCGCCGGCCTCCGCCTCGGACGCGACGCAGTACATAGCCCCGACCGCGCCCTCCGACGCGGACGCCACGCAGTACATCGCGCCGGTCGCGCCCGGGGCCCTGCCGCCCGAGGTGCCCGCCGACGCCACCCAGTACCTGGGCCGCGCGAACGCCCCCGGCCAGATGCCGCCGCCCCAGCAGCAGCCGTACGGCTCCGCGCCCATGCCGCCCGCGGGCACCGACAGCGATGCCACGCAGTACATCGCGCCCGTGCCCTCGCCGCCGCCGAGCGCGCCCTACGGCATCCGCCCCGGCGCCCCCGGCGACCGCCAGCCCCCGGCCGAGTTCGACAGCCTCTTCCGCACCGAGCCGGAGCCGGACGCGCCCGCCTCGACGCAGCAGATGCCCCGCTTCGACCCGCGCGCCGGCGGACCCGCGGGCCCCGGCGGACCGGGCGGACCCGGGAGACCCGGCCCGGCCGGACAGCCGCAGGCCCCGTACGAGCCCACCGGGCGGGCCGCCGCCCGCAAGGGCCAGAGCCGCACCGGCTCGAAGGTGCCGCTCATCGCCGCCGTCGGCGTCGGCATCCTCGTCGTCGGCATCGGCGCGGGCGCCCTCATCAGCAGCGGGGGCGACGAGAACAAGGGCGACGACGCCAAGCCCGCCGCCGCGACCGGTGCGCCGGACAGCTCGTCCCCGACGCCCGCCGACCCCGCCAAGGCGCAGGCCGTCGCCCTCGACAAGCTCCTCGCCGACTCGAACAACAGCCGCGACACGGTGATCAGGGCCGTCGCCAGCATCGGTGCCTGCAAGGACCTCGGCAAGGCCGCCGCCGACCTGCGCGGCGCCGCCACCCAGCGCACCGGCCTGGTCACCCGGCTCGCCGCGCTCGAAGTGGACAAGCTGCCCAACCACGCGGCGCTCACGCAGGCCCTCACCAAGGCGTGGCAGGCCTCCGCCTCCGCGGACAGCCACTACGCGGCGTGGGCCGACCAGGCCGCCGGCAAGAACGGCTGCAAGAAGGGCCACGCCAAGCCCACCCCGCAGCGCCGCGCGGGCGACCAGGCCAGCGGCACGGCCTCCACCCAGAAGACCCAGGCGTCGAAGCTGTGGAACAGCATCGCGACGCAGTGGAACCTCCCGCAGCGCAAGCCGTTCCAGCTCTAGGGCGTGTTCGGCGGATCAGCGCCGCGACCCCGGCCCTGATCCGCCGGACACGCCCTAGCTGATGTGCCGGCTCCAGCCGGTACGGAGGCGGCCTGAGCGGGATCAGCCCGTGGGGGTCGCCTCCAGCGTCCTCGACACGTCGACGAGTCCGCGGCGCGCGGCCACGAGCCGCCCGTCGCGTACCACCTGGAAGGTGACGTCGGCGTTCACGAGCCGCGGGAAGCCTCGGGCCGCGATCATGTCCTCGAAGCGCCAGCTCAGCGTCGGCGTCAGCCCGCCCGTGCGCACCTTCAGGCCCCCGTCGAGGGCGTTGCGCACCGAGTGCGCCGTCACGTCACCGCCGCCGAGCGACTCGACGACCTGCTTCAGGACGGTGTACGCGATCCACGTCGTCTGCACGCCCGCGTCCGCCGGGTCGATCCGGTTGTCGCCGAACGCCTGCTCACTGATGACCTTGCGCATCGTCGCCCACCGCCGGTCGGTCGCCACCGGGTACCAGCCGGTGACGTACGCCCCTTCGTAGACGCCCGACTTGCCGCCCGAGCGGTCGATGACCGTCTGGTCGACGCTGCCGAGGACGGTCGAGATCCGCACCTTCGGATAGGAGTCGCGGGTGCGGCGGAACGAGTCGAAGAACGTGTCCGTGCGGTCACCGAGGACCGCCGTGACGCAGCCCTTCCCGGTCGGGTCCGCGCCGGCCCGCAGGAGCGCCTGGCGGGCCTGCTCCGTGTAGTCGGTGGCGTCCTCGGCGGCGCGCACGTCGGACGCGCGGTTGCGGCCCGCGGACAGGCCCGTGTCGAGGAGCAGCGGCAGCTGGTCGCCGGCGACGGTGTCGGGGCGCACGAGCGAGGTGCGGTCGCAGCCCGCGGCGGCCAGCTGCCGGCCGTTCCCGGCCATCAGGGCGGGCTGGCCGCCGTTGACCGGATACGACAGAGGGCTGGCGAACTCCTCGTCGGTGACGCCGTAGCCGCCGATGTAGGGGATGCCGGCGGACTCCAGGGGCCCGAGGAAGGAGCGGGCGTGCTGGCTGTAGGAGCCGACGACCGCGACGGCGTTCTGCTCGACGGCGTCCCTGGCGCAGCGGGCGGCGCCCACGGTGTCGTTGTTGTCGTTGCAGGTGATGACCCTGAGGTCACGGCCGCCGATGCCGCCGTGGGCGTTGACCCAGCGCGCGTAGGCGCGTGCCATGGCGGGCATGCCGGGCATGTTGGTCGCCTGGGTCTTCTCGGGCGCCCATGTCATCACCGTGATGGGGTCCTTGGAGCCCCCGGTGACATCGGAGACGAGTCCGCATCCGGCGGCGAGCGACGCACAAGCCGCCCACACCGCCGCCGAAAGCACGGTGGAACGAAGGGTGCGGGAGGTGCGCGGGGTGGTGGTGCGTCGCCGGCCAGTCATGAACCTGCACGATTCCCCCGCATCCCTAACCCGCGAGTGACCTGCGGTCAACGTGCGGTGACGCGGAGGTGAATTACGGGGGCCGGGACGGGCCGAAGGGGACGGCACGTACGATCGATGACCGTGCAAAGCTCGGAGAAGTCTTCCCGTCGCGGCCGTCGCTCCTCCACCATGGGCGGCATGCCACTCAACGACATGCCCTGGTGGCGCTGGCGCAGCAATGTGCGCTCCGCGCTGCACATGCTCTCCGACCCCGCGTTCCAGCGGAACGTCTGGCTCGCGGGTGTGGACGGGTTCGGGGACGTCACCGACGCCGTGTACCGCCTCGTAGAGGACACCTGGCTCGACAACTGGTCCGCCGAGAAGTACGTCGGCACGATCTTCCGGGACTCCCAGGAGGCGCAGCTCGTCGACACCGCCGTGCTGCGCGTGCTGCGGATCATGCACCAGGTGGGCCCCGACGCCCCCGTCTCCGCCTATCTCGACCACCACGCGTGGCCGGAAGCGGTGCACTCCGCGCGGGACGCGCACGTCGCGCTCGCCACGAGCGACGGCGACGACCCCGACGCGGCGCCCCGCACCCTCGAAGTCCTGCGGATCATGACGCGCGCGGCCTGAGCGCCGCGCGGCTGCCGTCCGAACAGCGGGACGGCGGCCCGGCGGGGGTTTCGTGTATGGGACCCTTGCCTGCATGAATGAGCAGTCCCTTGCGTCCGGCGTCGCCGGCGGCGAGCAGTACGTCCTGACTCTCTCCTGCCCGGACAAGCGGGGCATCGTGCACGCCGTGTCGAGCTATCTCTTCATGACCGGCTGCAACATCGAGGACAGCCAGCAGTTCGGCGACCACGACACGGGCCTGTTCTTCATGCGGGTCCACTTCTCGGCGGACGCGCCCGTCACGGCGGAGAAGCTGCGGGCCAGCTTCGCCGCGATCGGCGACACCTTCCAGATGGACTGGCAGATCCACCGCTCCGCGGAGCGGATGCGCGTCGTCCTGATGGTGTCGAAGTTCGGCCACTGCCTGAACGACCTGCTGTTCCGCACCCGGATCGGCGCCCTGCCCGTCGACATCGCGGCGGTCATCTCGAACCACACGGACTTCGCGGAGCTCGTGAAGTCGTACGACATCCCCTTCCACCACATCCCGGTGACGAAGGACAACAAGCCCGAGGCCGAGGCGCAGATCCTCGACCTGGTGCGCGCCGAGGGCGTCGAACTGGTCGTCCTGGCCCGCTACATGCAGGTCCTCTCGGACGACCTGTGCAAGGAGCTCAGCGGGCGGATCATCAACATCCACCACTCGTTCCTGCCGAGCTTCAAGGGCGCCAAGCCGTACCACCAGGCACACGCGCGGGGCGTGAAGCTGATCGGCGCGACCGCGCACTATGTGACGGCCGACCTCGACGAGGGCCCGATCATCGAGCAGGAGGTCGAGCGCGTCGGCCACGGCGTGACGCCGGACCAGCTCGTGGCGATCGGCCGCGACGTGGAGTGCCAGGCACTGGCCCGCGCCGTGAAGTGGCACGCCGAGCGCCGGATCCTGCTGAACGGGCGCCGGACGGTCATCTTCACCTGATCTCAGGCAGCCGGGCCCGTCCGCACACGCAGACGACCCGCGAGCCAGGTCTCCTCCCGTACGAGACGGGCGGAAGCCGGCCGGACGTACCGGCGGCTCGCGGGTCGGGCGACTGCTTGGGATTGGGGCCGGCTGCACGCAGCTCTCACGTGCTGGTCCGGCGCCGAAATCGAGATGCGACGCCGGGCTGCTAGCCCGCAGTCACCTCACGCGTCCGGTATTCATACATCTGCCGAACCACCTCCCTTCGTGTGTACCCCCACTCTAAGAAGGGTCCGGGGAGCCTTCAAGCGAATTAACGGGCCCACCGCTCGGCCCGAGCGCGAGGTCGTAGGCTGTGATCAAGGACGGAACGTTCCTCCCGGATCTCCGGGACGCAACGATTTCCCCGAACTCCGTGTGTGCTGCGTCACGTTCGAGTTGAATGATCTGAAGTGCGGAACACGCGGACACAGCCTGCAGGGGGTGCCAGGTGAGTGCTTCCCGGCGTAGTGGGGCCACCGACGAGCTCGGGCCCGACGAGCCCGAGCGGGACGAGCCCGAGCGGGACGGGGCCGATCTTCTTGCCGCGTTGCTCGACGGGATGGACGCCGCGCTCTGCGCGTTCGACGCCGACGGGATCGTGACCCATTGGAACCGGGAGGCCGAGCGGATCCTCGGCTGGTCCGCGGCCGAGGCCGTGGGACGGCGCGGGTTCTCCGGATGGGCGGTGCGCACCGCCGACGCCGACGAGGTCGAGGCCCGGCTGATGGCCGCGATGCGGGCGCCGGGCCGGCAGGTCCACGAGTTCGCGCTGCTCACCAAGGACGGCGGGCGGATCCTCGTACGTACGCAGTCCGCCGCGGTGCGCGGGCCCGACGGCAAGCCAGCCGGGCTGTACTGCGCGTTCAGCGAGGTGCACACGCAGATCGACCTGGAGCGGTCGATCGCCCTGAGCGAGGCCCTCTTCGAGGACGCGTCCTGGGGAGTCGTCCTCGTCGACGCCGACCTGCGGCCCGCCGTCGTGAACGCGCATGCCGCGCGGGCGCTCGGCTCCGGCCGCACCGCACTGCTCGGACGCCCCCTCGGCGACCTGATCTCGCAGGGCGTCGAGGAGCTGGAGAGCGCGCTCGCCCATGTGCTCGCGGAGGGCGCCCCGCCGGCCCCCGCCGAGCTGTGGGTGACGGTGCGGCTCCCGGAGGGCGACGCGCGCAGGTGCTGGCGCAGCGGCTTCGTGCGGCTCGCCTCACCGCTGGCCGAGGAACCCGTACCGCTGGGCGTCGGATGGCTGTTCCAGGACGTCACCGAGGCCAAGCGGACGGAGCAGGAGGCGGCGCAGCTGCGGTTCCGGGCCAACCAGCTGCACCGGGCCACGCGGGCCGCCGCCGAGTGCGAGGACCCGGCGGAGGCGGCGACCATCCATCTGGACTTCGCGCTGGCCGGGTTCGCCGACCACGCGCTGATCGACCTGGTCGTCGGCGACGAGCAGGCAGGCCAGTCGGAGCGCGACGCCGACGGGGACCGCACGGGTCCGGTGCGCCTCGCGCGGGCGGCCGCGACGCCTTCGGGGGCGCCGGGGCCGAGCCTGCTGGTGTCGCGCACGACGCTGCCCGTGCGCTATCCGGAGGGCCACCCGGCGCTGCAGTCCGTGGAGCGCGCGGGTTCGGTCCGGGCGAGCGCGAACGGGCGTGACGCGGCGCGGGCGCGCGAGTGGGCCGAGACCAGACAGTGGCCCGAGGGCACGGTGCACGCCCTGTGCGCGGTGCTGCGCAGCCGGGCGCGCACGCTGGGCGTGGTGACGTTCCTGCGCGGGCCCAGCCGTACGCAGTTCGAGCGGGCCGACGCCACGTACGCGGAGAGCGTCGCGGCCCGGATCGCCGGGACGCTCGACCTGGCGCGGGTGCTCGACCGGTAGCCGCGCCCCTGGCGTCAGTGGCGGTAGAAGATCCGGTCGCCGTACTCGGTGAAGATCCGGCCGTTCCACTCGTGGCCGCCGTCCACGTTCCCGGAGCGCAGGAGCGGCGGCTGGATGCCGCGGTCGGCGAGCTCGGCCGCGGCCGTCGCCATGGTGGCCTGCATCAGGGCGCTGGCCACCATCGTGGAGGCCGGCCCGAAGGGGGCGTCGACGGTGTCGTACGTGAGCTCCGCGTCGCCGACCTCGATCTTGGAGTCGAGGACGATGTCGCAGTGGTCCTTGAGGAACGTCCCCGACGCATGGCGGGACTTCGTCTCCTCGGCGTACGCCACGGACGTCACGCCGATCACGCGCAGGCCGAGCGCGCGGGCGTTCATCGCCATCTCCACGGGCAGGGAGTTGCGGCCGGACAGCGAGATGATCACGAGGGCGTCGCCCGCGCGGACCGGGCTGGTGTCCAGGACGGCGCCCGCGAGCCCGTCGACGCGTTCCAGGGCGGAGCCCAGCGTGGCGGGCATGACGTCGACACCGACGACCCCGGGCACGGACAGCAGGTTCATCAGGGCGAGTCCGCCCGCGCGGTAGACGACGTCCTGCGCGGCGAGCGAGGAGTGCCCCGCGCCGAACGCGAAGAGCCGGCCGCCGTCGGCGACCGTGTCGGCGATGAGCGTGCCGGCGGCCGCGATGTTGCGGTCCTCCTCGTCGCGCACCCGCTTCAGCAGGCCGATCGCGGCGTCGAGGTACTGACCGGCCAGCTTGCTGTCGCTCATCGGCGGAGCCCCTTCGTCGTCCCTTACTGCCCGCATGCCGCGCATCACGTTGCGGTCCGGACCAGTGCCCTGTCAATACGTTCCTGCCGTACGGAGCCCGGTTCCCCCGGCGCGGCACGGTTGTCAGCGCTATGCGTCAGAATTGGGTTCAGGGCCAGCGCACGAGCTAGCGGTGAGCTAGCAGAGCTAATCGAGGGGCACGTATGTCCGGACTGATCGACACCACGGAGATGTACCTCCGCACCATCCTCGAGCTCGAAGAGGAAGGTGTGGTCCCCATGCGCGCCCGGATCGCCGAGCGGCTGGACCAGAGCGGCCCGACGGTGAGCCAGACCGTGGCCCGTATGGAGCGCGACGGCCTGGTGGCCGTGGCCACGGACCGCCACCTGGAGCTGACGGACGAGGGCCGCCGGCTGGCCACGCGCGTGATGCGCAAGCACCGCCTCGCCGAGTGTCTGCTCGTCGACGTGATCGGCCTGGAGTGGGAGCAGGTGCACGCGGAGGCCTGCCGCTGGGAGCACGTGATGAGCGAGGCGGTCGAGCGCCGCGTGCTCGAGCTGCTGCGGCACCCGACCGAGTCGCCGTACGGGAACCCGATCCCGGGGCTCGAGGAGCTGGGCGAGAAGGACGGCGCGGACCCGTTCCTCGACGAGGGCATGGTGTCCCTCGCCGATCTCGACCCGGGCACGGACGGCAAGACGGTCGTGGTGCGCCGGATCGGTGAGCCGATCCAGACGGACGCGCAGCTGATGTACACGCTGCGGCGTGCGGGCATCCAGCCGGGCTCCGTGGTCAGCGTGACGGCGTCGCCGGGCGGGGTCCTGGTGGGCAGCAGCGGTGAGGCGGCGGAGCTGGCGGCGGACATCGCCTCGCACGTGTTCGTCGCCAAGCGCTGAGCCGGACGCCGGGCGCCCCGGCCGGGCCCGGGGCAACTTACCGACGCGTCAACTTCTGTTCCCACAGGCACAGTTGGGACGTCAACGCATTCCCTGAGAACTCTCGCAGAAACCAAGATTCACTGCGCGGAATCGCAGCGCGCGGACGTTTTGCGTGCAAGGCTGTCGCGAGAGGCATATGACCTGAGGACTCTTGACCGTCTCGGTTTCGGGTCCGCACCGGTCCGGCCGCGCGGGCGGGGAGGGGGCAGGACGAATGTGCCGACGTACCCAGACAGGGCGTAGACGTACCCAGACAGGGTGCAGTCAGACAGGGCGTGGACAGACAGAGGGCCCCGGCGCCTTGCGGCGCCGGGGCCTGTCCTCCCCTGTGCTGACCCGGAGCCCCGAGCTCCCAGGGTCATCCCCTTCGGACCGATTTCCCCGAGCGGTCCGCCTCCCGCTGAAGATCTCCCCTCGGCGGCGGCGGTCAATCCTTGAACGAGGTCACTCGAACGAGGGGTGTTGCCGAGAACGACCCCGTTTTCGAAAAAGAGTTCGATAACGTGCGCGGGTACGCGACTGCAGGCGCGACCACAAGGGGGTGCCAGGGCCTATGGTGCGGCGCATCGACGTGACCGGGGCGGGCGGCGTGAGTCTCGCCGCGTGGGAGTTCGCCGACCCTCCCAAGACGGGCGAGGTCGACCAGTCCCCCGGAGTGCTGTTACTGCACGGCCTGATGGGCCGGGCCTCGCACTGGGCGGGCACCGCCCGCTGGCTCTCCGAGCGCCACCGTGCCGTGGCGCTCGACCAGCGCGGCCACGGCCAGAGCCAGAAACCCCCCGAGGGCCCCTACGACCGCGAGGCGTACATCCAGGACGCCGAGGCCGCCCTCGTCCAGCTCGGCCTCGCGCCCGCCGTCGTCATCGGCCACTCCATGGGCGCGCTCACCGCCTGGCAGCTCGCCGCCCGCCGCCCCGACCTCGTACGCGCCGTGATCATCTGCGACATGCGGGCCTCCGCGCTCGGGGCGGCGTCCCAGCGGGAGTGGGAGGACTGGTTCGACGCCTGGCCCTCGCCCTTCGCCACGCTCGCCGACGTACGGAAGTGGTTCGGCGAGGACGACCCGTGGGTGGAGCGTCCCCAGCCCTCGCGCGGTGAGTTCTACGCCGAGGTCATGGCGGAGAGCCCCGACGGCTGGCGGCCCGTGTTCGACCACCGGCAGATGCTGGTCTCCCGGGCCACCTGGGTCTACGACGCGCACTGGGAGGAGCTGGCCCAGGTCCGCTGCCCCGCCCTCGTCGTCCGCGGCCTCGACGGCGAGCTGGGCCGCGCCGAGGCGCAGGAGATGGTCCGCGTCCTGCCCAGGGGCGAGTACGCGGAGATCGCGGACGCCGGGCATCTCGTCCACTACGACCGGCCGGAGGCGCTGCGCTCCGCCATCGAGCCTTTCCTGGACGGCGTACTCACCTCGTAGCGGCGCAGCCTTGTAGCGGCGGACCCGGGGGATCAGGGGCCGAGGCGTTCTACGCGCCAGGCGCCGGACGGCTCGCGTACGTAGCGCAGCCTGTCGTGGAGGCGGTTCTCGCGGCCCTGCCAGAACTCGACCGTGCGCGGGGTGACGCGGAAGCCGCCCCAGTGGTCGGGCACCGGGATCTTCTCGCCCTCCGGGTAGCGCTCGGCGAGTTCGGCGTACGCGGTGTCGAGTTCGGCGCGCGAGGTGAGGACCTGCGACTGGGCGCTGGCCCACGCGCCGAGCTGGGAGCCGCGCGGGCGGGAGCGGAAGTACGCGGCCGTCTCCTCGCGGCTCGTGTGGGCGACGGTGCCGGAGACGATGACCTGGCGGGCCATCGGGTGCCAGGGGAAGAGCAGCGCGATCTCGTGGTTCGCCGCCAGGTCGCGGGCCTTGCGGGAGCCGTAGTTCGTGTAGAAGACGAAGCCCCGGTCGTCGTAGGCCTTGAGGAGCACGGTGCGCGAGCTCGGCCGGCCGGCCGCGTCCGCCGTGGAGACCACCATCGCGTTCGGCTCGTACAGGACGCCGCGCGCCCGCGTGGCCTCGTTGAACCAGAGCTCGAACAGTTCCATCGGGCGCGCGGGGACGTCCTCCTCCAGGAGTCCCTCACCCGGCAGGCGGTACTGCGCGCGCATGACGGCGGGGTTCTGGGGTGCGTGGTGGTCGTGGTCGCTCACGCGGTCATCCTGCCGTACGCGTGGGGCAGTCGGCCGCGTGGAGTTCATCACTGAGTGGCACTGAGTGCCGCGCACTCTCCCCAAGGGTGGCACCAGCGGATATCGTCGTCGGTCCCGCCGCCCCTTCGGTTGGGTGACCGCCTGCCGAACGGGGCATCACCGGGGTGACCGATCCGGCCCGTGAGCCCCCGGAGCCGCGCCACCACCGCGGTTCCGGACAGGCCGGACGGGCCGGAACGAGCCAGTACAGCCCGGAGCATTCCGGCGAATACCGCCGCAGAACCATTACGCCCATGCGGACCGCACACGACCACCGCGGTCCTCCGTCGTACACACGCAGAGCCGTACACACGCAGAGCCGTACACACGCAGAGTCGTACTACACGCAGAGTCGTACACATTCAGAGGAGCCGCCTGATGTCCGACCCCGGCCTTGACCCCGGCAGTGCCCCCGGCTTCGTGCCCGGCCTCGAGGGAGTCGTCGCGTTCGAGACGGAGATCGCCGAACCGGACAAGGAGGGCGGCGCCCTGCGGTACCGGGGCGTCGACATCGAGGATCTGGTCGGCCAGGTCTCGTTCGGCAATGTCTGGGGCCTGCTCGTCGACGGGGCCTTCAACCCGGGCCTGCCGCCCGCCGAGCCGTTCCCCATCCCCGTCCACTCCGGCGACATCCGCGTCGACGTACAGTCCGCGCTCGCCATGCTCGCGCCCGTGTGGGGCCTGAAACCGCTGCTCGACATCGACGAGGCGCAGGCCCGCGAGGACCTCGCCCGCGCCGCCGTCATGGCCCTCTCGTACGTCGCCCAGTCGGCCCGCGGGCAGGGCAGGCCGATGGTGCCGCAGCGCGAGATCGACAAGGCGGACACCGTCGTCGAGCGGTTCATGAAGCGCTGGCGCGGCGAGCCCGACCCGAAGCATGTCGCCGCCGTCGACGCGTACTGGACGAGCGCCGCCGAGCACGGCATGAACGCCTCCACGTTCACCGCGCGCGTCATCGCCTCCACGGGCGCCGATGTCGCGGCCGCTCTTTCGGGCGCCGTCGGCGCCATGTCGGGCCCCCTGCACGGCGGCGCGCCCTCCCGCGTCCTCGGCATGATCGAGGAGATCGAGCGCACCGGCAACGCGGAGGCGTACGTACGGCGGGCGCTCGACAAGGGCGAGCGCCTCATGGGCTTCGGGCACCGCGTGTACCGCGCCGAGGACCCCCGCGCGCGCGTGCTGCGGCGCACGGCCCGCGAGCTGGGCGCCCCGCGCTTCGAGATCGCCGAGGCACTGGAGAAGGCGGCCCTCGCGGAGCTGCACGCCCGCAGGCCCGACCGGGTCCTGGCGACGAACGTGGAGTTCTGGGCGGCGATCATGCTGGACTTCGCGGAGGTCCCGGCGCACATGTTCACGTCGATGTTCACGTGCGCCCGCACGGCCGGCTGGTCGGCGCACATCCTGGAACAGAAGCGCACGGGCCGCCTCGTACGCCCCTCGGCCCGCTACATCGGGCCGGGCACCCGCGACCCGCGCGACATCGAGGGGTACGGGGAGATGTCGGGCTGAGCAGCGCCCTCGGCAGAGCGAGCGGCGCCGCACGGATTTCCGTGCGGCGCCGTTGCCATGCGTCACCTGCCCCGGGTCACCCCAGCGCCCCGTCCAGAATCGCCGCCCACTGCGCGACGACCCGCTCGCGGCGCGGCCCGTCGTCGGTGAGGAGGTTCGCGAGGCCGAGGCCGCGCGCCATGTCGAGGAGCCCCTGCACGGTCTCGCGGACGCCGGGGCGCGACTCGTCGGCGGCCAGGAGCTCCACGGCGATGCGGTGGGTCTCACGGCCGACGCGGGCCTCCAGTTCGGTGACGCGGCCGCCCAGCTGCGGCTCGTTCGACGCCGCCACCCACAGGTGCAGGGCGGCCCGGAACAGCGGGCCCGTGTAGAGGTCCACGAGGGCGGCGACGACCTCGGTGCGGCCGCGGGGGCGCAGGGCGCGCAGCGCGGTCGAGCGCTCCTCGGCGACGTACTCGACGGCGGCCGTGAACAGGTCCTCGCGGGTCGGGAAGTGGTGCTGCGCGGCGCCGCGCGAGACCCCGGCCCGTTCGGCGACGACGGAGACCGTGGAGCCCGACCAGCCGTGTTCGGCGAGGCACGACACGGCCGCTTCGAGGAGCCGCCGGCGGGTGGCGCGGCTGCGGTCCTGTTTGGGGGCGCGCTCCACCGCCGTACCGGATGAGGTCACAGCACCCATGCGGGATCCCGTCGTTCGAGGAAGGCCGTCATCCCTTCGCTTGCCTGTGCGGAGGAGAACAGCCGGGCCGAGAGCGCGCTCAGGTCGACCGCGTCCCGGTCGAAGGCCTCCAGCACCTTAGCCGTGAGCAGCCGTTTCGTCTCGGTCAGGCCCTGCGGGGACGACCTGCGCAGCCCGTCGAGGACGGGGGCGAGGGCGGCGTCGACGTCGTCGCCCGCCGTCGTCAGGAGCCCGATGCGGACCGCTTCCGCCGCGTCGAAGCGCTCGCCCGTCAGGTAGTAGCGGGCGACGGCGCGCGGGTCGGTGCGCGGGAGCAGGGGCAGCGAGATGACGGCGGGCGCGACCCCTATGCGGACCTCGGTGAACGCGAACGAGGCGGCGTGCGAGGCGGCCGAGATGTCGCAGGCCCCGAGCAGGCCGAGCCCGCCCGCGCGCACATGCCCGGCGATCCGCGCGACGACGGGCCGGTCGAGCGCGACGATCTGCCGCAGGAGCGCGACCAGGGCCTCGGGCGGGGGCGGGGACTTCAGGTCGGCGCCCGCGCTGAACGTGTTGCCGGTGTGGGTGAGGACGACGGCCCGTACGGCGGCGTCCTTGCCGCACGCCGTGAGCGCCTCCGCCAGCTCGGCGACGAGTGCGGCCGAGAGAGCGTTGCGGTTGGCCGGGGAGTCGAGGGTGAGGGTGGTGATCCCGCGCTCGTGCGAGGAGTGGACCAGGGTCTTTTCAGTGCTCACGATGTCTCCCGGAGCTGTCGGCGGAGGATCTTTCCCGAGGATCTTTTTACGACGTCGTCAGTACGACTTGGGCAGTCCCAGGGTCTGGTGGGACACGTAGTTCAGGATCATTTCCCGGCTCACGGGCGCGATGCGGGCCACGCGGGACGCCGTGATGAGCGAGGCGAGGCCGAACTCGCGGGTGAGCCCGTTGCCGCCCAGCGTGTGCACCGCCTGGTCGACGGCCCGCACACAGGCCTCCGCTGCCGCGTACTTGGCCATGTTCGCGGCCTCGCCCGCCCCGATGTCGTCGCCCGCGTCGTACAGATGGGCCGCCTTCTGCATCATCAGGCGGGCCGTCTCCAGCTCGATGTGGGCCTGCGCGAGCGGGTGCGCGATGGCCTGGTGGGCGCCGATGGGCGACTTCCAGACGCTGCGTTCCTTCGCGTACCCGACGGCCCTGGCCAGCGCGAAGCGGCCCATGCCGATCGCGAACGCGGCCGTCATGATGCGCTCGGGGTTGAGGCCCGCGAACAGCTGGAGCAGGCCGGCGTCCTCGTCGCCGACGAGCGCGTCGGCCGGGAGCCGTACGTCGTCGAGGACGAGCTCGAACTGCTTCTCCGGCGCCTGGAGTTCCATGTCGATCTGCCGCCGCCCGAAGCCCTCGGCGTCGCGCGGGACGATGAACAGGCACGGCTTGAGGCTGCCGGTGCGCGCGTCCTCGGTACGGCCCACGATGAGGGTGGCGTCGGCTATGTCGACGCCGGACACGAAGACCTTGCGCCCGGACAGGATCCAGTCGCCGCTGTCCCCGTCGCGGCGGGCGGTGGTGGTGATGCGGTGCGAGTTGGAGCCCGCGTCGGGCTCGGTGATCCCGAACGCCATCGTGCGGCTGCCGTCGGCGAGACCCGGCAGCCAGGCCGCCTTCTGCTCCGGCGTACCGAAGCGGGAGATGACGGTGCCGCAGATCGCGGGCGACACGACCATCATCAGCAAGGGCGCCCCGGAGGCACCCAACTCCTCAAGGACCAGCGACAGTTCGTACATGCCGCCGCCCCCGCCGCCGTACTCTTCGGGCAGGTTCACGCCCAGGTACCCGAGCTTCGCGGCCTCCGCCCACAGCTCCTCGGGGTGGCCCTCCTCGCGGACGACGCGGGTCATGTAGTCGCGTCCGAAGCGGCTGCCGAGAGCGGCGACGGCGGAGCGCAGGGCCTGGTGCTCCTCGGATTCGAGGACGGGAGCGTTCATGACTGATCCTCCTGTACGACGGCGAGCAGGGCGCCGACCTCGACCTGGCGGCCGGGCGCGGCGTGCAGGGCGGTGAGCGTGCCGGAGGCGGGAGCGGTGATGCGGTGCTCCATCTTCATCGCCTCCAGCCAGATGAGGGGCGCTCCCGCGGCGACCGTGACGCCTTCGGCGAGGCCTTCGGCGAGCCGGACGACGGTGCCGGGCATGGGCGCGAGCAGGGATCCCGGCTCCTGGCGTGCGACGGGCTCGGGGAGGCGGGGCAGGGCGGTGAGTGCGGCACCGTTCACGTACACGCGCTCCCCGTGGGCCGCGACGTCGAACTTCCGCACCACGCCGTCCACTTCGAGCACGACGAGCGCCGGCGTCGCGCGGACGACACGTACACCGTCCGCGGCCAGACCGTCGCGGGTGTGCCGGTAGCGGACCTCGTGCTCGATCCCGTCGGGTTCGGTGCGGTAGTGCTTGACCTGCGGCTGCGACGCCACATTGCGCCAGCCGCCGAACCGGGACCGGCCGTGCGCGTCCGCGAGGGCCGCTGCGAGCGGCGCGTACGGGTCCGGGCTCGGCGCCGTGAGCGCGGCCAGATGCCGGTCGTAGAACCCGGTGTCCGCGCCGCCCGCGATGAACTCGTCGTGCCGCAGCGACCGTACGAGCAGCTCCCTGTTGGTGACCGGGCCGTGCACGACGGCCCGCTCCAGGGCGCCCGCCAGCTTGCGCAGGGCCTCGGCGCGGGTCGGCGCGTGTGCGACGACCTTGGCGAGCATCGCGTCGTAGTGCACCCCGATCGGGTCGCCGTCGGTGAACCCGGTGTCCAGGCGTACGGCCTCCGGGACGGACAGCCGGTGCAGCGTGCCGGTCTGCGGGGCCCAGCCGGCGGCCGGGTCCTCCGCGTACAGACGGGCCTCGACCGAGTGGCCTCGCGCGGTGGGCGGCTCCTCGTCCAGGGGCTCGCCCTCGGCGACACGCAGTTGCAGCGCCACGAGGTCGACGCCGAACACGGCTTCGGTGACGGGGTGTTCGACCTGGAGGCGGGTGTTCATCTCCAGGAAGTGCGCCTTGCCGCCGGCGACGAGGAACTCGACGGTCCCGGCGCCCCGGTAGTCGGTGGCGCGAGCGGCCCGCACGGCCATCTCCCCCAGAGACGTTTCGAGTTCAGGTGTGAGACCGGGTGCGGGCGCCTCCTCGATGACCTTCTGATGGCGCCGCTGGAGCGAGCAGTCACGGGTGCCGAGCGCCCACACGGTGCCGTGCGCGTCGGCCATGACCTGCACCTCGACATGCCGGCCGCCCTCGATGTACGGCTCGACGAACACCTCACCGTCTCCGAAGGCACTCAGCGCCTCCGCGCCGGCGGCGGCCAACTGCTCGTCCAGGTCGGCCAGTTCACGTACGACGCGCATGCCGCGCCCGCCACCACCGGCCGCCGCCTTCACGAGCACGGGCAGGTCTCCCGCCGTGAGGTCACCGGTCTTCAGGGGCTCGACGCCCATGAGCTCCTTGGCGCGCGTCTTGGACGCCATGGCCTCGATCGCCTCGGGCGGCGGGCCGATCCAGATCAGGCCCGCGTCGGCGACGGCCCGCGCGAAGTCGGCGTTCTCGGACAGGAACCCGTACCCGGGGTGCACGGCGTCCGCGCCCGCGGTCAGGGCCGCCTTCACGATCAGGTCGCCGCGCAGATACGTCTCGGCGGGCGACGCCCCGGGCAGCCGTACGGCGGCATCGGCCACGCGCGCGTGGAGGGCGTCCTCGTCGGCGTCCGAGTACACGGCGACGGTCCGGATGCCCAGCTCGGCGCAGGTACGGAAGACGCGGCAGGCGATCTCGCCGCGGTTGGCGACGAGTACAGAGGTGATCATTCGCGTGGTCATGGGCCTCACATCCGGAACACGCCGAATCCACCGCGCGCGCCCTCCACGGGCGCCGTGTGGATCGCGGACAGGCACAGGCCGAGCACGGTCCGGGTGTCGCGCGGGTCGATGACCCCGTCGTCGTACAGCCGCCCGGAAAGGAACATCGGCAGGGACTCGGACTCGATCTGCTGCTCCACCATGGCCCGCAGCGCGGCGTCCGCCTCGTCGTCATACGGCTGCCCCTTGGCAGCGGCGGACTGGCGGGCCACGATCGACAGGACACCGGCGAGCTGCTGCGGCCCCATCACGGCCGACTTGGCGCTCGGCCAGGCGAACAGGAAGCGGGGGTCGAAAGCCCGCCCGCACATCCCGTAGTGCCCGGCGCCGTAGGAGGCGCCCATGAGGACGGACAGGTGCGGCACACAGCTGTTGCTGACGGCGTTGATCATCATCGAGCCGTGCTTGATGATGCCGCCCTGCTCGTACTCCTTGCCGACCATGTAGCCCGTGGTGTTGTGCAGGAACAGGAGGGGGATGTCGCGCTGGTTGGCGAGCTGGATGAACTGGGCGGCCTTCTGCGACTCCTCGCTGAACAGGACCCCCTGCGCGTTGGCGAGGATGCCGACCGGATAGCCGTGCAGCGACGCCCAGCCGGTCGTGAGGCTCGACCCGTACAGCGGCTTGAACTCGTCGAAGTCGGAGCCGTCCACGATCCGCGCGATGACCTCGCGCGGATCGAAGGGGACCTTGAGGTCACCGGGCACGATGCCGAGGAGCTCGTCGCTGTCGTACTTGGGCGGCTCCGCAAGCTGTGGATCCCCGTACGCCTTGCGGTGGTTGAGGCGGGCGACGACGCGGCGGGCCTGCCGGATCGCGTCCCGCTCGTCGAGCGCGAAGTAGTCGGCGAGCCCGGACGTACGGGCGTGCATCTCGGCACCGCCGAGCGACTCGTCGTCGCTCTCCTCGCCGGTCGCCATCTTCACCAGGGGCGGCCCGCCGAGGAAGACCTTCGCCCGCTCCTTGACCATGATCACGTGGTCGGACATGCCGGGGATGTACGCGCCGCCGGCGGTGGAGTTGCCGAAGACGACGGCGACGGTGGGGATCCCGGCGGCGGAGAGGCGCGTGATGTCGCGGAAGATGCCGCCGCCCGGGATGAAGATCTCCTTCTGGGACGGCAGGTCGGCGCCGCCGGACTCGACGAGGCTGATGCAGGGCAGCCGGTTGGCGAACGCGATCTCGTTGGCGCGCAGGGCCTTCTTCAGGGACCACGGGTTACTGGCTCCGCCGCGCACCGTCGGATCGTTCGCGGTGACCAGGCACTCGACGCCCTCGACGACCCCGATGCCGGTGACGAGGGAGGCGCCGACGGTGTAGTCACTGCCCCAGGCCGCGAGGGGGGAGAGTTCGAGGAAGGGAGTATCGGGGTCGAGGAGCAGCTCGATACGTTCGCGGGCGAGCAACTTGCCGCGCTTGCGGTGCCGTTGGACGTACTTCTCACCACCGCCCGCGAGCGCCTTGGCGTGCTCGGCGTCGAGCGCGTCGAGCTTGCCGAGCATGGCCTCGCGGTGAGCGGCGAAGTCGGCACCGCCGACGTCCAGGGCCGAGGCGAGAACGGTCACAGGAGCACCTCCGGTATGTCCAGATGACGGGAGCGCAGCCACTCGCCGAGCCCCTTGGCCTGAGGATCGAAACGGTGCTGGGAGGCGACGCCCTGACCGAGGAGGCCGGTGATGGTGAAGTTGAGGGCGCGGAGGTTGGGCAGCACGTGCCGGACAACTGTCAGATGACGACTTTCAGATATCAGACTCTGAAATCTGTCAGCTGTCAGTTCATGGACGAGCCACCGCCATGCCTCATCCCCGGCTCCGGCTCCGGCTCCGGCTCCGGCTCCGGCTCCGGCTCCGGCTCCGGCTCCGGCCCAGTCACCGTCCAAGCCCTCGCTCCCGCTCACCCACACCCCCACATTCGCGTCCCCGCCCTTGTCGCCGCTGCGGGCGCCCGCGACGAGGCCGAGGGGGGCGCGCCGGGTGGGGCCGGGTGGCAGAGGTGCGGGCAGGGGTGGTTCTTCCACGTCCGTCAGCGCGCGTGTAGGGCCGTCGTACGTGATCAACTTCCGCTCACCGTCCGGCAGTACGGCCACGTGTTCGACGTCAGCCCGGTCCGCGTACGCCGCCTCGAACACCCCATACGGCGCGCCCTTGCCCGGCGGGGCCGTCACGTGGAAGCCGGGGTAGCTGCCGAGGGCCAGCTCGATCGCGGCGCTGCTGAGGGTGCGGCCCACCGCGTCCGCGTCGCCGTCCCGGACGACGAGCCGCAGCAGCGCGCTCGCGGTCTCCTCGGTGTCCGCGTCCGCCCGATCCGTGCGCGCCAGCTCCCACGTCACCTGCGCGGGGCGGGACTTGGCACGGTCGAACGCCTCGTCCATCTGCTCCCGTACGAGCGCCGCCTTGGCCTCGATGTCGAGACCGGTCAGCACGAACACGACCTCGTTGCGGAAGCCGCCGAGCCGGTTGAGGCCGACCTTGAGGGTGGGGGGCGGGGCCTCGCCGCGTACTCCGTCGACGCGGACGCGGTCCGGGGCCTCCTGCGTGAGCCGTACGGTGTCCAGCCTCGCCGTCACGTCGGGTCCGGCGTACCGGGCGCCGCCGGTCTCGTAGAGGAGCTGTTCCGTCACCGTCCCCACGGTCACGAGCCCGCCCGTGCCGGGGTGCTTGGTGATGACGCAGGAGCCGTCCGCGTGGAGTTCGGCGAGGGGGAAGCCGGGGCGCCGCAGGTCGCGGGCCCGCCCGGCGAAGCGGGAGTAGTTGCCGCCCGTCGCCTGGGTCCCGCACTCCAGGATGTGCCCGGCGACGACGGCCCCCGCGAGCCGGTCGTACGCGTCCTGCTCCCACCCGAAGCGCCAGGCCGCGGGCCCGGTGACCAGGGCGGCGTCGGTGACGCGGCCGGTGACCACGATGTCGGCGCCGGCGGCGAGACAGGCGGTGATCCCGGCGCCGCCGAGGTAGGCGTTGGCGGTGAGGGCGCCCGGGAAGCGCCCACCCGGGGAGAGGTCGTCGCCCTCGACGTGCGCCACGCACGCGTGGAGGCCGAGCCGGTCCGCCAACTCCCGTACGGCGTCGGCGAGTCCGGCCGGGTTGAGCCCGCCCGCGTTCGCGACGATCCGCACGCCCCGGTCGAGCGCCGGGCCGAGGGTCTCCTCCAGCTGGCGCAGGAACGTGCGGGCGTAGCCGCGTGCGGGGTCCTTCAGGCGGTCGCGGCCCAGGATGAGCATGGTCAGTTCGGCGAGGTAGTCGCCGGTCAGGACGTCGAGGGGGCCGTCTTCGAGCATCTCGCGCAGGGCGTCGAAGCGGTCGCCGTAGAAGCCGGAGGCGTTGCCTATGCGCAGTACGTCCTCGGTCACCGCCCGGCCCCCTTCGCCTCACGCCCCGGTCCCGGCGGTCCCGCGAAGGCCTGGGCGATGTCCAGCCACCGGTCGGCGTCGGCGCCTTCGGCCCGTACGTCGACGTCGTCGCGGTGCGCCCGCTGCGTCACCAGCAGGCAGAAGTCGAGCCCGGATCCCGTCACGCGCTGCGCCGCGTCCTCGGGCCCGTACGTCCACAGGTCGCCGGAGGGGGCGGTCAGTTCGACGCGGAACTCCTCGGCGGGCGGGGTCTGCCCGCGTACGGCGAAGGCGAAGTCGCGGGCCCGGATCCCGATGCGGGCCACATGCCGCAGCCGGTCGCTGGGCCCCCGTTCGACGCCCAGCGCGTCGGCCACGTCCTGTCCGTGGGCCCAGGTCTCCATGAGGCGTCCCGTCGCCATGGAGGCGGCCGACATGGGTGGCCCGTACCAGGGGAAACGCGTTCCCGCGGGGGCGGCGACCAGGGCCCGGAGCAGTTCCTCGCGGCCCGCGCGCCAGCGGGCGAGCAGTTCGGCGGGCGGCAGCGCGGCGCCCTCCTCCGCCCCCGCGTCGACGAAGGCGTCGGGCGCGGCGACGGCGTCCCGCACGAGGGCGGCGAACGCGTCTGCGTCCGTGACGGCGAGCAGGGCGGAGTGGTCGGTCCAGGCCAGATGCGCGATCTGGTGGGCCACGCTCCAGCCGGGGGCCGGCGTGGCGAGGGCCCATCGGTCCTCGCTCAACTCACTGACGATCCGGTCGAGTTCGGCGCTCTCACTGCGCAGATCCTCGAGCACGGCCAACGGGTCGGACACGATGCGCTCCCCTCAGGGCACGACGGCGTGCCCCGGAGCATGGCAGTGCCCGGAGAAACAATCAAGCGTGCTTGTATGAAAATTGGCCAGGGGGTGGCGATGCAAAACGGGTGCGGCGGACGTCGGGGGCTCTGCTCAGCCCTCCACCGACGTCCGCCGCACCCGCACGTCAACCAGCCTGACGCTCGGCCTACTTCGGCCTGCTCCGACCTACTTGGTCTCCGGCGCGGGCACTCTCTTGGCCTCCGGCGCGGGCACCTTCTTCGCCTCCGGCGCGGGCACCTTCTTGGCCTGCGGCTCGGGCATCTTCGCCCGCCCCCGGCCCACCTGTGTGCGCACCGCGCCGATGCTGGCCGCGATGACCAGGGCGATCGCCAGGGCGCCGAGGGCGGACATGGCCTGGTCGAGGATGAGGAATCCGGCGAGCGCGGCGATGGCCGGTTCGAGACTCATCATGACCGCGAAGGTGGACGCGGGCATGCGGCGCAGCGCGAGGAGTTCGAGGGTGTACGGGAGGACCGAGGACATGACGGCGACGGCCGCGCCGAGGGCCAGCGTCGTCGGCACGACGAGCTTCGAGCCGGACTCCGCGATGCCGAGCGGCAGGCAGAGCACGGCCGCGACCGCCATCGCGAGGGCGAGCCCGTCCGCCTGCGGGAACCTGCGCCCCGTACGGGCGCTGAAGATGATGTACGCCGCCCACATGCCGCCCGCCGAGACGGCGAAGGCTGCGCCGACCAGGTCGAGTCCGCCGAAGCCGCCCCCGCCGAGGAGGAAGACGCCGCAGAGCGCGAGGCCGGCCCAGACGGCGTTGACCAGGCGGCGGGAGGCGAAGACCGACAGGGCGAGCGGGCCGAGCACCTCCAGGGTGACGGCCGGGCCCAGGGGGATCCGCTCCACCGCCTGGTAGAAGAGCATGTTCATGCCGCCCATGGCGACGCCGAAGGCGACGACGGTGCCCCAGTCGGCGCGCGAGTGGCCGCGCAGCTTCGGCCGGCACACGATGAGCAGCACGATCGCGGCGAACAAGAGCCGCAGGGTGACCACGCCGACCGCACCGGCGCGTGGCATCAGAGTGACCGCGACGGCCGCGCCGAACTGCACCGACACACAGCCGCCGAGCACGAGTCCGACCGGGCCGAGCGCGCCCCAGCGGGAGCCGTTCAATGCGGCGCCCTCGGGTGCGGCGGGAGCGCCCGCCACCTCCGGCTGCGCCACCGCGGCCTCCGGCTGCACCAGTGCGGCGGCCGCCGCGTCGGCGCCGGTCGCCGCCCGGTCGGTCCGTGAGACGTTCACGTCTGAGCCTTCCCTTTCACCGCCACCCCGCCACAGTTCAATAGGGTGGACTTCACCGTCCAAGGTAGTACACCACGTCATGATCGTGGACCCCTTTTACGGCTGACGTTCCAGCGCCTGCACGTGCAGCGCGACGCAAGCCCTCCTGCCACGCTAAGACCGCCGCGCACGGTCCGTGAAATGCCGACTGTGCTCCCGTTATGCTCCGCAGGCATGAGCGGTCCGTATGCCCTCCACTCGCTGGAGCTGCGCCATCTGCGCTGCTTCCTCGCCATCGCCGAGGAGGGCAACGTCACACGCGCCGCCGCCCGACTCCGCCTCACCCAGCCCGCCGTCTCGCGCACCCTCGCGACCCTCGAGGACGCGCTCGGCGTACGGCTCGTCGACCGCTCCACCCACCACCTCGCCCTGACCGCCGAAGGGCGCGCGTTCCAGGAGAGCGCGGCGGCCGCCGTCGCCGCGTTCGAGGACGCCCTGGACTCCGTCCGCGCCGTGCGGCGCCCGCTGCGGCTCGGGCACGCCTGGTCGGCGGTGGGCCCGTACACCACGCCCCTGCTGCGGCGCTGGCGCGAGCGGTACCCCGACGTGCCGCTCGAACTCCTGCGCATCGACGACCGCACGGCCGGACTGACCCGCGGCGCCGTCGACGTCGCGCTGCTGCGCGGGCCCGTGGACGCGCCGGGCCTGGTCACCGAGCTCCTGCACACGGAGAGCCGGGTCGCGGCCGTACCGTCCGACAGCCCCCTCGCCGCGCGCGGCACGCTCACCCTCGCCGACCTCTCCGGCCACACCATCGCCGTGAACACCGTCTCCGGCACCACCGCCCTCGACCTCTGGCCGCCCGCCGCCCGGCCCACCGCGACGATCACCGTGGCGAACACGGACGACTGGCTCGCGGCCATCGCGGCCGACCGCGCGGTGGGCGTCACGACGACGGCCACTCCCGGCATGCACCCGCACCCGGGCGTCGTCTACGTCCCGCTGACCGACGCCCCCGACCTGCCCGTCGTCCTCGCCTGGCGCGACGGACCACGCCACCCTGCCGTACGGGACCTGGTCGAACTCGCCCATGAAGTCGTGCCGTCCGACGGAACGCGCCCTACGGAGTGACGCAGGAGGTCGTGCCGTCCGACGGAACGCGCCCTACGGAGTGATCCCCAGCGCCTCCGCGAGGACCTCCGCCAGGTGCCGCCCCGGCCGGCCCCCTTCCCGCTCCAGCTGCTCCAGCTGCGTGCGGCACGAGAAGCCGTCCGCGAGGACCACCGCCCCGTCGTCGGCGGCGCGGACGGCCGGCAGAAGCTGCTCCTCCGCGCAGGCCACCGACACGTCGTAATGCCCCTCCTCGAAGCCGAAGTTGCCCGCGAGGCCGCAGCAGCCGCCGCTCAACTCGCCCTCCAGGCCCGCCCGTTCGCGCAGGCGGCGCTCGGCGGCGTCGCCGAGGACCGCGTGCTGGTGGCAGTGGGTCTGGCCGACGGCGGGGCGGTCGACACGGGGCGGGTCCCAGTGCGGGGCGAACCGCTCCAGGGCCTCGGCGAACGTGAGGACCGAGTCGGCGAGGAGCCGGGCGCGCGGCTCGTCCGGCAGCAGCTCCGGCAGGTCGGTGCGCAGCGCGGCGGCACAGCTCGGCTCCAGGACGACGACGGGCAGGCCCGAGCCGATGACCGGCCGCATCAGGTCGAGGGTGCGGTGCAGGACGGCGCGGGCGCGGTCGAGCTGGCCCGTGGAGACGTAGGTGAGGCCGCAGCAGACGCGGCCGCGGCGCGACGGGAGGAGCCCGGCGACCGCCGCGAGACCGTCCGGCCTGTAGTCGAAGACACGCGTCGGGGGCAGCAGGACGGAGAGCCCCGCCTCTTCGAGGACCCGCACGGCGGCCCGTCCGACCTGCGGCGCGAGGTGCTCCGTGAACGTGTCCGGCCACAGGACCACCTCGGGCCCGTCGCCGCCGAACCGTGCCGCACCGCCCCGCCGGGCCACTTGCACCCTTCGCCGCAGATCCCGCCGCCACCACGCGCTGAACGTCTCGGGGGCCACCCGCGGAATCCTCCGCTCCGAGGCGATCCCGCCGAGCCGCTTGCCGAGAGCGGCCAACGGCCCCACCCGCGCGAGGGTGTTGACGACGCCCGCCGCGCGCGCGTGCTGCACGAGCCGCAGCCAGCGCGGCAGCCACCCCATGGAGTAGTGCGCCGCGGGCCGCCTGCGGCCTTCGTAGTGGTGGTGCAGGAACTCCGCCTTGTACGTGGCCATGTCGACGCCGACCGGACAGTCCGTACGGCACCCCTTGCACGACAGGCACAGGTCGAGCGCGTCCCGTACCTCCGTGGACTGCCAGCCGTCTGTGACCACCTCGCCGGCGAGCATCTCGTGCAGCAGGCGCGCGCGCCCGCGCGTGGAGTGCGCCTCCTCGCCGGTCACCCGGAACGACGGGCACATGACGCCACCTGAAGGGGCCGATTCCGTACGGCACTTGGCGACGCCCACGCAGCGGCGTACGGCGGCGGAGAAGTCGCCGCCGTCGTGCGGGTAGGCGAACTCGACGTCGACGGGGCCGCGCGGCAGTACGGCGAAGCGCAGGTTCTCGTCGAGGCGGGCGGGGCGCACGAGGACCCCGGGATTGAGGAGGCCGTCCGGGTCCCACACGTCCTTGATCCGCCCGAAGAGGTCCACCAGCTCGGGCCCGTACATCTTCGGCAGGAGTTCGGCGCGGGCCTGTCCGTCGCCGTGCTCCCCGGACAGCGATCCGCCGTGCGCGACGACGAGTTCGGCGAGATCCTCTGAGAAGTGCCGGAAGCGCCGCACGCCGGTCTCGCTGAGCAGGTCGAAGTCGATGCGTACGTGGATGCAGCCGTCACCGAAGTGTCCGTACGGGGTGCCGCGCAGGCCGTGCTGCGACAGGAGCCCCCGGAAGTCCCGCAGATACGGGCCGAGGCGGGCGGGCGGCACGGCACAGTCCTCCCAGCCGGGCCACGCCTCGGTGCCGTCGGGCATGCGGGTCGCGGTACCGGAGGCGTCCTCGCGGATGCGCCACAGGGCGCGCTGGCCCGCGGGGTCGTCGACGATGAGGGAGTCCGTGGTGCCGTCGGCCGCGGCCCGCACGATCGCCTCGGCGTGCGCGCGTGCCTGGGCCACAGTGTCGCCGCCGGTCTCGACGAACAGCCAGGCACCGCCCTTCGGCAGGCCGGCCTGTTCCCGTACGAGGTCGGCGGCCATGCCCTCCACGGTGAGCGGCCTGTGCGGCAGGAGCCCCGCGGCGGCCTCGGCGGCGGCGCTCTCGTCGGCGTAGGCGAGCACCGCGAGGGCACGCGCGCGTGGCGCCTCGACGAGCCGGACGGTCGCCTCGGTGACGATGCCGAGGGTGCCTTCGGTGCCGCAGAGGAAACGGGCGAGGTCGACACCGTTCTCGGGAAGCAGGGCGTCGGCGGCGTACCCGGAGATGCGGCGGGGCAGGTCGGGGAATCCGGTGCGCAGGAGCGCCAACTCGCCCTCGATCAGCGGGCGGAGGGCGTCGGGGGCGCCTTGCCAGCCACGGGCCAGGGTGTGCTGACGAATATCACCGTTGGATTGACAGATAACAGATGACAGAGAACAGATATTGTCAGCTGTCGTTCCATAGGCCACCGAATGCGACCCGCACGAGTTGTTCCCGATCATCCCGCCGAGCGTGCACCGACTGTGCGTGGACGGGTCGGGCCCGAACCGCAAACCGTGCGGCGCGCCCGCTTCCTGAAGCCGGTCGAGCACAACTCCCGGCTGCACCATGGCAGTTCGCGTGTCCGGATCAACGTCCATAATCCGGTTCATGTGCCGCGTGAAGTCCATGACGACGCCCGTCCCGGTCGCCTGCCCGGCGATCGACGTACCGCCCCCGCGCGCCACGACCGGCACCCCGTGCTCCCGGCAGACCGCGAGCACGGCCGCCACGTCCTCGGCGTCGCGCGGCGCCACGACGCCGACGGGAACTCTCCGGTAGTTCGACGCGTCCATGGTCATCAGGGCCCGCGCGGCCGCGGAGAAGTCGACCTCCCCGCGCACGACGCCGCGCAACGCCCTCGCGATACCTTCCGGGTCCTGGTTTCCCACGGTGGCAGCCATGTCCCCCAGCATGCATCTCCCTCGGGAACGACAACAGTTCGCCACGACAGGAGCAATTCCCATGCCCCGCATAGCCCTCGACCCGTTCGTCACCGACCTTGACGCCGAGAGCGCCGCATTGCGCGCCGCGGGACCCCTCGCCGAGGCCGAGCTGCCGGGCGGCGTACCCGTATGGGCCGTCACGCACCACGCGGAGGCACGTCAACTCCTCACGGACCGGCGCCTGGTGAAGGACATCGAGGTGTGGGACGCGTGGCGGCGCGGCGAGATCCCGGCCGACTGGCCGCTCATCGGGCTCGCCAACCCCGGCCGTTCCATGCTGACGGTCGACGGCGAGGACCACCGCAGACTGCGCACGCTCGTCGCGCAGGCCCTCACGCCCCGCCGGGTGGAGCTGATGCGCGACCGGATCGCGCGGCGCACCGGGGAACTCCTGGACGCCCTGCCCAAGGACGGCACCACCGTCGACCTCAAGGCCGCGTTCGCCTACCCCCTCCCCATGTACGTGATCGCCGACCTGATGGGCATCGACGACTCGGCGCTGCCCCGCCTGAAGGCCCTGTTCGAGAAGTTCTTCTCGACGCAGACCCCGCCGGCGGAGGTCGTCGCGACACTGACGGAGCTGGCCGGGATCATGGCGGCCACGGTCGCGGCCCGGCGCGCCGAGCCCGGCGACGACCTGACGAGCGCGCTGATCCTGGCGGCGGGCGACGACGGCGACCGGCTCACCGACGAGGAGATCGTCTCCACACTCCAGCTCATGGTCGCGGCGGGCCACGAGACGACGATCTCGCTGATCGTCAACGCCGTGGTGAACCTGTCCGCCCACCCCGAGCAGCTCGCCCAGGTCCTCTCCGGTGAGGTGCCGTGGGAGGCCGTGGTCGAGGAGACGCTGCGCTACTCCACACCGACGTCGCACGTCCTGATCCGCTTCGCCGCCGAGGACATACCGGTCGGCGACAAGGTGATCGCGAAGGGCGACGCGCTGATCGTGTCGTACGGGGCGATCGGCCGGGACGAGGCCGCCCACGGCCCCAGCGCGGGTGACTTCGACATCTCACGCGACTCCCCGAACCGCCACATCTCGTTCGGCCACGGCCCGCACGTGTGCCCGGGCGCGGCGCTCTCCCGCCTGGAGGCGGCGGTGGCGCTGCCCGCGCTGTACGCCCGCTTCCCCGAGCTCACCCTCGCCGTCCCGCCCACGGCCCTGCGCCACAAGCCGGTGGTGACCCAGAACGACCTGTTCGAACTGCCGGTACGGCTGTTCGGCTGACTCGACGCGCCGGAGCGCCGTCCCAGCCCCTTGTGGGTCCCCCCGGACGGAGTCTTGGGGAGTTTGAGGAGCGGGGTCCGGGGCGGAGCCCCGCAACGTCCGCCCCGGGTGGGGCAACGGTCTCAGCCGACGGACACCGGTAAGACGGCGTGCCCTGAGCCGCTAGGCTCGCCCCGTGGCTGAGATCCAGATTCCCGCTGACATCAAGCCCGCCGACGGACGTTTCGGCGCGGGCCCCTCCAAGGTGCGTACGGAGGCGCTGGACGCCCTGGCCGCCACCGGCACGTCCCTGCTCGGCACCTCCCATCGCCAGGCCCCGGTCAAGAACCTGGTCGGCCGGGTGCGCGAAGGGGTCAAGGACCTCTTCCAGCTCCCCGAGGGCTACGAGGTGATCCTGGGCAACGGCGGCTCCACCGCCTTCTGGGACGTGGCGACCCACGGCCTGATCGAGAACAAGTCGCAGCACCTGAACTTCGGCGAGTTCTCGTCCAAGTTCGCGAAGGCCTCGAAGCTGGCCCCGTGGCTGGCCGAGCCGACCGTGATCAGCTCCGAGCCCGGCACGCACCCCGAGCCGCAGGCCGAGGCGGGCGTCGACGCGTACGGCCTCACGCACAACGAGACCTCCACCGGTGTCGCCGCCCCGATCAAGCGCGTGGCGGGTGCCGACGAGGGCGCCCTCGTCCTGGTGGACGCGACCTCCGGCGCCGGCGGCCTGCCCGTCGACATCGCCGAGACGGACGTCTACTACTTCGCCCCGCAGAAGTCGTTCGCCTCGGACGGCGGCCTGTGGCTGGCGGCGTTCTCGCCGGCCGCCCTGGAGCGCGCCGAGCGCATCCACGCGTCGGGCCGCCACGTCCCGGAGTTCTTCTCGCTGCCGACGGCGATCGACAACTCCCGCAAGAACCAGACGTACAACACCCCGGCGCTCGCGACGCTGTTCCTGCTCGGTGAGCAGCTGGAGTGGATGAACAGCCAGGGCGGTCTGGCCTGGACGACGGCCCGCACCAAGGACTCCTCGACGCGCCTGTACGGCTGGGCCGAGGACTCGAAGTACGCGACGCCGTTCGTCACGGACGCGGCGAAGCGTTCGCAGGTCATCGGCACGATCGACTTCTCGGACGAGATCGACGCGGCCGCGGTCGCCAAGGTGCTGCGTGCCAACGGCATCGTCGACACGGAGCCGTACCGCAAGCTGGGCCGCAACCAGCTGCGCATCGCGATGTTCCCGGCGATCGACCCGGCGGACGTCGAGGCGCTGACGAAGTGCATCGACTACGTGATCGAAAAGCTCTAGTCGCACCGGTTCTACGAGGATGGGGCGCCCGGCACTTCCGCCGGGCGCCCCATCGGCGTAGAGGGTGACAGAACGCCCGCGGAGTGCCTCCACGGAGGTATGACGGCTGAACCGACGAGCCCAGTGCTCGCACCCCTGGTCAAGCAGTACGCGGTCCTGCTCACGTCGCACAAGAAGGACGGCACGGGCGTCGGCACCCCCGTGAACCTCGTCGTCGAGGGTGACCACGCGTACTTCCGCACCTACAAGGCGTGGAAGGTCAGGCGCATGCGCAACAACCCCGAGGTGGAGATCGCCCCCTCGACCGTGCGCGGCGCCCCCACGGGCTCCGAGTTCAAGGCCCGGGTCCGGCTCCTCGACGAGGACGGCGAGGAGGCGAAGCACGCGGCGAAGCTCCTCCGCCACAAGCACCCGGTGATGCACGGCGTCGCGGTCCCGCTGGCGCACAAGGTGCAGCGGGACAGGACGCTGCACTACGAGGTACGGGTCCTCGAGGAGTGACCGTCGGCGCGTAGCGATCGGCGAGTGACAGCCCGGCCGCCCCGGGTGCGCTACTTCTTCGGCCGCCTCAGCAGCCGCCCGATCCCGAAGACGGCGATGACCACGACGACGAGCCCGACCGCGCTCGCGCTGAGGCCCGTGTCGATGGGTCCGTCGCCCGAATCACCGCTTCCCGAGGGCGACTTCGAGTCACCGCCGGATCCGTCGCCGACCTGCACGGGCTCCACCGAACTGCCCCGGCCCTCGCTCCCGTAGAGCAGCTTCTTCCCGTCGGCGGTGTACGTGACGGACTCGCCCTGCGGCTGCATCGGCACGTTCAACTGCCCCTCACGCTCGGGCTTGCCGTCTTTCCAGGCGTACGAGATCCCGCCGAAGTAGCCGCGCAGGGCGAGGTGCTTGCCGTCGGGCGAGAACGCGCCGTCCGTCACCCACAGGTCGATGCCAGAGATGCGACGGAAGACGTTCGTGCCCGAGGCGGACAGGTTCTGGGGGCCTTCGTAGAGGCCGCCGCCGTCCTCGTTCTTCTCGGCGATGTAGACGCGTCCGGTCTTCGGATGGACCATCAGCGCCTCGGCGTTGCGGGGCCCGTCGGCGTACTGCACGGTGAACTGCGTCGCCCGCACGGTCTGGTCGCGCAGTTCCTTCGGCTCCGGCAGCTTGTAGATCCACACGTGGGACCACTTGCCGCCGAGGTTGTCACCGATGTCGCCGACGTAGAGGTTGTCGTCGGGGCCGACGGAGATGGCCTCGACGTCGCGCGGGGCGCCGACGCCGGTCAGGGTGAGGGTGGCGACGGTTTCGCCGGTCCTGCCGTCGATCGCGTACAGGTACGCGCCGTCGCTGCTGTCGTTGTGGGTCCAGTAGATGCCCGGGTGGATCCGGGACGCGGCGAGGCCGCTGGACTCGGTGATGCGGGGGTCCTCGATGGTGAACCCGTCGCTGCCGGGGTCGTCCGCCACGGCGGGAGCGGTGGCACCGAACGCGAGAACGACGGCGGCTCCGGCCGCACCCAGAAACGAACGCATGCCCCCAGCTTGCCAGGGCGTGCTCAGCGTCACACACTCCGCCCGCCCGCGATCCGCGATGATGAGCGGATGCTCAGGTTCACTTTCGTCGGCGACTCGATGACGATAGGCAGCGCGGGCGAACTCACCTGGCGTTACCGGATGTGGCAGCATCTGCGGGCCGCGTACGGCGACGGCGCGTTCGAGATCGCCGGGCCGCGCGAGACGCTCTACGACAAGACGGCGAACGCCGCGGTGTCGCACGACTACGCGGACGCGGACCCCGCTTTCCCACGCGCCCACCTCGCGGGCTGGGGCGAGGGCTGGCTGCACATGGCGCCCGTCATCGAGGAGGCGGTCGCGCTCGCCCGCACCGACGTCCTGCTCATCTCGCTCGGCCTGATCGATCTCGGCTTCTACACGAACGCGGAGCAGACCGCGCAGAACATGCGCCGCTTCGTCGCCGGGGCCCGCGCCGCGAACCCGCGGGTGCGGATGGTCCTGCTGCCGGTCATCCCGAACGTGCGCGCCGAGACGGACGCGCCGTTCGCCGCGGAGGTCGCCCACTTCAACACGCTCCTCGCGAAGGCGGTCGCCGACCTCGACTCGGGCCGCTCCCCCCTGCTCCTCGCGTCGGTGCCGGAGTCGTACGACATCCACGTGGACACGTACGACGGCACGCACCCGAACGCGAGCGGTGAGCGCAAGCTCGCGGACACGTTCGCGCGTGCGATGCGGCAGGCGTGGGGTCCGCTGAACGCCCGGCCCGGGGGCCTTGCCTAGAGTCCACTCCACGCCGTTGGCTGGGGACTCATGAAGTACACGCAGCTCGGACGCACAGGACTCAAGGTCAGCCGGCTCGTTCTCGGCACGATGAACTTCGGTCCGCAGACCGACGAGGCCGACAGCCACGCGATCATGGACACGGCGCTGGCCTCGGGGATCAACTACTTCGACACCGCCAACGTCTACGGCTGGGGCGAGAACAAGGGCCGTACCGAGGAGATCATCGGCAGCTGGTTCGCCCAGGGCGGCGACCGGCGGGACAAGACGGTCCTGGCCACGAAGGTCTACGGGAACATGGCCGGCGAGGGCACCAATTCCCCCTGGCCCAACCACGACAAGCTCTCCGCGGTCAACATCCGCCGCGCCGTCGAGGCCAGCCTCAAGCGGCTGGGGACGGACTACATCGACATCTACCAGTTCCACCACGTCGACCGCGAGACCCCCTTCGAGGAGATCTGGCAGGCCGTCGACGTCCTGATCCAGCAGGGCAAGATCCTGTACGCCGGATCGTCCAACTTCCCCGGCTACAAGATCGCCCAGGCCAACGAGAAGGCGGCCGCGCGCGGCACCCTCGGTCTCGTCAGCGAGCAGTGCCTCTACAACCTCGCGGAGCGCCGCGCCGAGATGGAGGTCATCCCGGCCGCGCAGGAGTACGGCCTCGGGGTCATCCCCTGGTCGCCGCTGCACGGCGGTCTGCTGGGCGGGGTCATCAAGAAGGAGGTCGAGGGCGGGCGTCGCGCGAGCGGCCGGGCCGCGGACGCGCTCGCGAACCCGGAGACGCGCGCCCAGCTCCAGGCCTACGAGGACCTTCTCGACAAGCACGGCCTCGCACCTGGCGAGGCGGCGCTGGCCTGGCTGCTGACCCGTCCCGGCGTCACCGGGCCCATCGTCGGCCCGCGCACCTCGGAACAGCTCGACTCGGCGCTGCGCGCGGTCGAGCTGGAACTGAGCGAGGAGGTCCTCACGGGCCTGGACGAGATCTTCCCGGGCCCGGGGCCGTCACCGGAGGCTTTTGCCTGGTAGAGCGGGGGCCTCGCGGTGTGAACGGCCGGGGGTCCGGGGGTCGCCCCCCGGGACGGCACAGCCCGGGCCCGGGGCCTTCACCGGAGGCTTTTGCCTGGTAGGGCGGGGGCCTCGCGCTGTGAACGGCCGGGGGTCCGGGGGTCGTCCCCCGGGACGGCACAGCCCGGGCCCGGGGCCTTCACCAGAGGCGTTCGCCTGGTAGAGCCGGGGCCTCGCGCGGCCTGGTAGCAGTGCGGCTGCGCGGACGGCGCGGCGCGGCCGCGGTCACTTTCCGACCGCGGCCGCCACTGCGACGACGGCGAACATCAGTACCAGCACAACGGCCATGATCCGGTTACGGCTCTTCGGGTCCACGCTTCGAGACTAACCCGTGGCCGAAAGAGGCCAGCCGCCGACCTTCTCGTAGCGGGGCTGCTCGCCGCGCACCCCGGACGTCGGCAGCCGGCTGCGGACGAGTGCCAGCTCGCCGACTGTCCACTGTTCGCCGGTGAAGGTGTCGAGGGCGGCCGCGTACGGCGTGAGGTGGACGGCGCCGGAGCCGCGGGCCAGCGTGAGGTGCGGCCGGTAGTGGGTGTGCTCCTTGCGGTGCTCCTCCGCCGGCAGGCCCGCCTTGCGCGCCGCGGCCCCGGCCCGCTCGGCGAGGCGCCGCAACGCCGCCACATCACCGGCCGCGCCCACCCACAGGGCCCGGTCCCCGAAGTGCCCGCCGCCGCGCAGGGCGAGCGGGAAGGGCGCGGTGCGGGCCGCCGCCCGTTCCAGGCGCCGCGACAGCTCGGGCACGGTCTCGTCGGGCACCTCGCCGTAGAAGGCCAGCGTGAAGTGCCAGCCCGGGGGGCCGGTCCACCGCAGGCCCTCGGCCCCCTCGGAACCCGTCAACTGGTCGACGGCGCGCCCCAGTTCGTCCAACGCCTCGTCCGGCGGAAGCACTGCTGCGAAAAGTCTCACGGGGTTAGTGTCCCCGTATGGAGATCAGAAAGGGCAGCGCAGCGGATATCCCCGCGATAGTCGGCCTGTTCGACGGGGCCATGGAGTGGCTGGTGTCACAGGGGCGCACGGGGCAGTGGGGCGAGAGGCCTTGGTCGCAGCGTCCACGGGCCGTGGCGATGGTCGAGGAGTACGTGGCCAAGGGCGTGCCGTGGATCGCGGAGACCGACGGCATCCCGGTCGGCACGCTCACGCTCTCCGAGGGACCCGGCTCGTACGTGGAGCCGGCCGGTGAACCCGAGCGCTACGTCCATCTGCTCGCGGCCCGGCACGGCAGCGGGGCGGGCGCCGCGCTGCTCGCCCACGCCGTACAGGAGACCCGCAGGGCGGGCATCCCGCTCCTGCGCGTCGACTGCTATGCGGGCGACGACGGCAAGCTCGTCGCGTTCTACGAGGCGAACGGCTTCGTCCGCACCGAGGCGTTCATCGGGCCCGACGGCGTCTGGCCGGGCCAGGTCCTGGCCCGGCGCGTCTGACGGTCAGGCCCCTCGGCTCACGCCGCCGTGGCCAGCTGCTCGCGCGGTACGAACTGCACGTGCTGCTGTCCGCGGCGCAGGTCGAGCTTGAGCCGCAGGTTCGCGGCGCGGGCCAGCATCAGTCCGACGCCGACCGCGGCCGTGGCGCACACGAGGCCGCCGAGGGCGAAGCTGATCCGGACCCCGTACTGGTCGGCGATCCAGCCGAACAGGGGCCCGCCGAGCGGCGTACCGCCCGTGAACACCATCATGAACAGGGACATGACGCGGCCCCGCATCTCGGGGTCGGTGGCCATCTGGACGGACGAGTTCGCGGTCACGTTGACCGTGAGGCCGAGGATGCCGAGCAGCACGATCAGCGGCGCGAAGACCCAGACATCGGGCGCGAACGCGGCCACGACCTCCAGGACACCGAAGCCGACCGCGGCTCCCGCGAGGACGCGCAGCCGGGTCGAGCGGCGCCGCGCGGCGAGCAGCGCACCGGCCAGCGAACCGAGGGCCATGAGCGTGTTGAACACGCCGTACATGCCGACCCCGCCG
Organism: Streptomyces sp. NBC_00009; assembly: GCF_045040855.1. Lineage (NCBI taxonomy): Bacteria > Bacillati > Actinomycetota > Actinomycetes > Kitasatosporales > Streptomycetaceae > Streptomyces > Streptomyces sp. NBC_00009. The sequence goes on along the minus strand of NZ_CP108312.1, from coordinate 4,383,141 downwards.
TGGAAGACGTCGTCAGCGTAGGCGCTCAGCCAGATCGGGAAGTTGAACCCGAACGTGCCGACGAAGCCGACGAGGACGATCGGCCAGATCAGCTCGGGGTGCTTGGAGACGTAGTCGAGGCCCTCGCGGAGCTGGCCCTTGCCGCGCGGGGCGCGCGGGGTGTGGTGCAGCTCGCGGGTGCGCATCAGGCAGAGGCTGGTGAGCGGGGCGAGGAAGGAGAGTCCGTTGGCGAGGAACGCCCAGCCCGGACCGACGGCAGCGGTGAGTCCACTCGCGACCGCGGGACCGATCAGGCGTGCCGACTGGAAGTTCGCCGAGTTCAGGCTGACCGCGTTGCGGACCTGGTCGGGGCCGACCATCTCGGAGACGAAGGACTGGCGGGTCGGGTTGTCGACGACGGTGACGAGGCCGGTGAAGAAGGCCGCGAGGTAGACGTGCCAGACCTGGACGTTCCCGGTGAGGGTGAGCGCGGCGAGGAAGAGCCCGGACAGACTCATGGCGCCCTGGGTGACGAACAGGAGGTTCCGCTTGGCGAAGCGGTCGGCTATGACGCCGCCGTAGAGGCCGAACAGGAGCATCGGCAGGAACTGCATGGCGGTGGTGATACCGACGGCCGCCGAGGAGCCGGTGATGCTGAGCACCAGCCAGTCCTGGGTGATGCGGGCCATCCAGGTGCCGGTGTTGGAAACGACGGCCCCGGTCGCGAAGAGCCGGTAGTTACGGATCTTCAGCGAGCTGAACATCGAGCTCTTGCGGGGGCGGTCGGTCGTGTCGAGGGCGGTTGGTGCGGGGGCGGAGTCTGCTCCGGGTCCCGTACTCAATGCGGGTTCGCCTCCTTGGCGGCCGTGAACGGCAGGTCGACGACGCCCCGAAGGGCATGGCAGAGGGGCTTACAGGTGGGCGAGCTTCTCCAGGACGGGGGCGGCGGCGCGGATCTTGGCCCACTCGTCCTCGTCCAGGTTCTCCACGAGCGAGGCCAGCCACGCGTTGCGCTTGCGGCGGCTCTCTTCGAGCATGGCCTCGGCCTGCTCGGTGGAGGTGACGACCTTCTGTCGCCGGTCCTCGGGATGCGGCTCCAGCCGGACGAGCCCCTTGGCCTCGAGCAGCGCGACGATGCGGGTCATCGACGGCGGCTGCACGTGCTCCTTGCGGGCGAGTTCGCCCGGGGTCGCGCTGCCGCAGCGGGCGAGGGTGCCGAGCACCGACATTTCTGTGGGGCTCAGCGACTCGTCGACCCGCTGGTGCTTGAGTCGGCGCGACAGGCGCATCACCGCTGAGCGCAAGGCGTTCACTGCGGCTGCGTCATCGCCATGGGAGAGGTCCGGCATGTCCTTAGCTTAACTCATTACTCTTTCTAAAGACCACTCGGATTCCCGTGACTCCGCCCACTGAATCCTCCGCGACCCCCTCCATCACCCATATGAGTGACGTGGACACGAAAAGTGACACACGGGCGGACAGGGGCCCGCGACCCTGTTGCGCATGGGATCGACAGTGCTCAGCCTGCGGATAGACGGTGAGCTGCTCGAGCGGCTCAAGACCCACGCCGCCAAAAGAGGAATGAGCGTCCAGGACTATGTGGTCCGGACGCTCATTCGAGACGACTTCGACGAACGTTTCGCGACGTCCGTCGAGAAGACAGAGGCTTTCTACGGGGCCGCGTGAGACCTGCGGGCCGTCAGGAGCCGGGTGCGCGGTCTCCCGCGCCCCTTCAGGGCGCTCAGGTCAGACCCAGCGCCGGCATCAGGTAGTAGAAGGCGAAGACCCCCGCGACGATGTACATCGCGACCGGCACCGAACGGGCGCGGCCCGCCGCGACCCTCAGCAGGGTGAAGCTGATGAAGCCCATCCCGATGCCGTTGGTGATCGAGTACGTGAACGGCATCATCAGCATCGTCACGAAGGCCGGGATGGCGATCGTGTAGTCGCTCCAGTCGATGGCCCCGATCGACCCCGACAGGATCAGGAAGCCCACCGCGAGCAGCGCGGGCGTGGCCGCCTGGGACGGGACCATCGTGGCGATCGGCGTGAGGAACAGCGCGACGGCGAAGAGACCGCCGGTGATCACGTTGGCGAAACCGGTGCGGGCGCCCTCGCCGACACCGGCGGTGGACTCCACGAAGCAGGTGGTGGCCGACGAGGACGAGGCGCCGCCCGCAGCGACGGCGATGCCGTCGATGAAGAGGACCTTGTTCATGCCGGGCATCTGGCCGTCCTTGTCGGTCAGCTTGGCCTCGTCGCTGACGCCCATGATCGTGCCCATCGCGTCGAAGAAGCACGACAGCAGCACGGTGAAGACGAACAGGATGCCGGTCAGCATGCCGACCTTGTGGAAGCCGCCGAACGGGCTGACCTGGCCCACCAGCCCGAAGTCCGGCATCTCGACCGGGTTGCCGGGCCACTTGGGCGTCGTCAGACCCCAGCTCGGGATGTCGGCGACGGCGTTGATGAGCATCGCGACGAGCGTCATGACGACGATGGAGATCAGGATGGCGCCCGGCACCTTGCGCACGATCAGCGCGAGGGTGAGCAGCACGCCGAGCACGAAGACGAGGACGGGCCAGCCGTTGAGGTGACCGTCGCTGCCGAGCTGGAGCGGCACCGTGGTGTGCGCGGCGTCCGGGATGCGCGAGACGAAGCCCGAGTCGACCAGGCCGATCAGCATGATGAACAGGCCGATACCGATCGCGATGCCCTTGCGCAGGCCGAGCGGCACGGCGTTCATGACGCGCTCGCGCAGACCGGTCGCCACCAGGAGCATCACGACGAAGCCCGCGAGGACGACCATGCCCATCGCGTCGGGCCACGACATGCGGGGCGCGAGCTGGAGGGCGACGACGGTGTTCACGCCGAGGCCGGCGGCGAGCGCGATCGGGACGTTGCCGATGACCCCCATGAGCAGGGTCGTGAAGGCGGCGGTGAGCGCGGTCGCGGTGACCAGCTGGCCGTTGTCGAGCTGGTGCCCGTACATGTCCTTCGCGCTGCCGAGAATGATCGGGTTCAGCACGATGATGTAGGCCATCGCAAAGAAGGTGGCGAAGCCGCCACGGATCTCCCGGCTGACCGACGAGCCCCGCTCGGAGATCTTGAAGAAGCGGTCGAGGCCGTTCTGGGGGGCCGACGGCGGCTCGATGAGATCGACCGGGGCGGGGGCCGAGCTGGACATGGATGACCTCTGGATCGGTGTGCTGGTGGGGGGCGCTGTTTGGCGTTTTCTACGAACAGAAGTGGCCAGTCTCAGGCCGTTTCAGTATGAACATATGAGCAAGAATTCGCTATCTCCGCGCGTAGACCCTTGACCCATAAGGGTTCCGGGGCGACTGAAGATGTCGTTTCGTGCTCCTCGTAAGCTGTGCCCATGGAGAAGTGGACCCCCAAGCACGAGGCACCCGAGCCCCTTGAAGGGCCCGTGGTCGCCACCATCACGGGCGGCACGATCCTGTGGTTCGTCCTCTTCCTGGTGCAGCTGCCGTTCTACGGCTGGTTCGACGACCACGGCCACACCTGGTGGGTGTGGACCTGCCTGGCCGGCGCCGGACTCGGACTCATCGGCATCTGGTACGTACGGGGGCGCGACGCGGCGCTCAAGCGCGCGGCCGCCGAAGCGGGCCCGGCACCCGAGTAGCGGCCGGCGCGGCACCGGGGCAGCGGCTGACCCGGCACCCGAGCAGCGGCCGGCGCGCCGCCCGCGTACCACCACGGGACCGGCCCCCGCCCCTCCACGTCCTCCCCGGGTCGGATCTTTGGCGCACCCGAGGGGTGAAGCCGCAAATCCGCCCGTACTGTCGTTTGCATGACGCACATCGACGCGGGCGCCGAGCTGGACCCGGTCCACCCGGTGCCGATGCCCCAGCGGGCGAGGGGGCTCACCACCGGCGAGGTGGCCGAGCGCGTCGCGCGCGGCGAGGTCAACGACATACCGGTCCGCAGCTCCCGCTCCACCACCGAGATCATCCGTGCGAACGTCTTCACGCGGTTCAACGCGATCATCGGCGTCCTCTGGCTGGTCATGCTGTTCGTCGCGCCGTTCCAGGACAGCCTCTTCGGCTACGTCATCCTCGCGAACACCGGCATCGGCATCATCCAGGAGCTGCGCGCCAAGAAGACACTCGACTCACTCGCCGTCATCGGCGAGGCGAAACCGACGGTCCGGCGCGACGGGCGCGCCACCGAGATCTCCACCTCCGCCATCGTCCTCGGCGACCTGATCGAGATCGGGCCGGGCGACAAGATCGTCGTGGACGGCGTGTGCGCGGAGGCCGACGGGCTCGAGATCGACGAGTCCCTGCTCACCGGCGAGGCCGACCCCGTCGTCAAGCACCACGGCGACCAGGTCATGTCCGGCAGCTTCGTCGTCGCCGGGGGCGGCGCGTTCACCGCCACGAAGGTCGGCCGCGAGGCCTACGCCGCGCAGCTCGCCGAGGAGGCCAGCCGCTTCACCCTCGTCCATTCCGAGCTGCGCACCGGAATCTCCACCATCCTCAAGTACGTCACCTGGATGATGATCCCGACTGCGATCGGCCTCGTCATCAGCCAGCTCGTGGTCAAGGAGAACGACTTCAAGGACTCCGTCGCGCGGACCGTCGGCGGCATCGTGCCGATGGTCCCCGAGGGGCTCGTCCTGCTCACCTCCGTCGCCTTCGCGATCGGCGTGATCCGCCTCGGCCGCAAGCAGTGCCTCGTCCAGGAACTCCCCGCCATCGAGGGCCTCGCCCGCGTCGACACCGTCTGCCTCGACAAGACGGGCACCCTCACCGAGGGCGGCATGGACGTCACCGAGCTGCGCCTGATCGGCGGGCCCGACGAGGGCTACGTACGCAAGGTCCTGGGCGCGCTCGGCGAGTCCGACCCGCGGCCCAACGCCTCGCTCCAGGCGATCATCGACGCCTACCCCGACAGCGAGGAGTGGCGTTGCACCGAGTCGCTGCCCTTCTCCTCCGCCCGCAAGTACAGCGGCGCCTCGTTCAGCGAGGGCGACGGCACGGGCAGCGCGTGGCTGCTCGGCGCGCCCGACGTGCTCCTGCCGGCCGGGCACCCGGTCCTCGCGGCTACTGAAGAGCTCAACCACCAGGGGCTGCGCGTCCTGCTGCTCGCCCGCGCCCGTGGCGACCTCGACGACCCGGCGGTCAAGGAGGGCGCCGAGGCCATGGCCCTGGTCGCCATGGAGCAGCGGCTGCGGCCGGACGCGGCGGACACCCTGCGGTACTTCGCCGACCAGGGCGTCCACGCGAAGGTCATCTCCGGGGACAACGCGGTGTCGGTGGGCGCCGTCGCCGGGAAGCTGGGCCTCGCGGGCGCGCACGACACGGTCGACGCCCGCACGCTCCCCGCCGACCAGGCCGGGATGGCCAAGGCCCTCGACGAGAACACCGTGTTCGGCCGCGTCACCCCGCAGCAGAAGCGCGACATGGTCGGCGCGCTCCAGTCCCACGGGCACACGGTCGCGATGACGGGCGACGGCGTGAACGACGTGCTCGCCCTCAAGGACGCCGACATCGGCGTCTCCATGGGCTCGGGCTCGGAGGCGACCCGCGCCGTCGCGCAGATCGTGCTCCTCAACAACAGCTTCTCCACGCTGCCGTCGGTCGTCGCCGAGGGCCGCCGCGTCATCGGGAACATCACGCGCGTCGCGTCCCTGTTCCTGGTCAAGACCGTCTACTCGGTGCTGCTCGCCGTCCTCGTGGTCTGCTTCCAGGTCGAGTACCCGTTCCTGCCGCGGCACCTGACGCTGCTGTCGACGCTGACGATCGGCATCCCCGCGTTCTTCCTGGCGCTCGCGCCCAACAAGGAGCGGGCCAAACCGCAGTTCGTGAAGCGCGTGATGCGGTACGCGATCCCGGGCGGCGTCGTCGCCGGGACCGCCACCTTCGTGACGTACGTGATCGCCCGGCACTACTACACGGGCTCCGGCGCGCTCGACGCCGAGACGAGTTCGGCGACGCTGACGCTGTTCCTCGTCTCGATGTGGGTCCTCGCCATCATCGCGCGGCCCTACACGTGGTGGCGGGTGTGCCTGGTGGCCGCGATGGGCGCGGCGTTCCTGCTCGTCCTCGTGGTGCCGTGGCTCCAGGACTTCTTCGCGCTGAAGCTGGTGGGCGCGTCGATGCCGTGGACGGCGGTCGGCATCGCGGCGGTGGCGGCGGTCGCCCTGGAATTCGTGTGGAGATGGGTCGACCGCCGCTTTCCCGTGTGAGGGAGCTACGTGGCTACTGCCTCGTGACTACTGCACGTCGACGAAGTCGCTCGTGGAGGTCACGGCCGGGGTGGTGGAGGTGCCGGCGAAGCTGTAGCGCCAGTAGCCGTCCGAGGCCGCCGTCACGGTGGTCTTCAGGCCACCGGTCGAGGAGGACGTCACCGTCTTGACGGTGGAGTAGGTGGTGGAGCCCTTCTTCTTGAACTGGAGCTTCACGGGCTGGTTGGTGTAGCCCGCGTACTTGAAGGTGTCCCAGTTGGCGCGGGTGAGAGCGCCGGTGACCGTGATGGTCTTGCCCTTGGTCACCGGCTCGGGGGAGGCGTTGGTGGTGAGCTTGGAGTAGCGCTTGACGCTGCGCGTGGCGTAGTAGTCGTTTTCGTAGATGCTGCCGTCGCCCGCGAGCGCCGCAGCGGTCACGTGCCAGCTGCCGGCGAGGGCGTTGTAGAGGTCCGACTGCGGGTCGACCGTGATGGTGAGCTTGCAGGTGGAGGTGGTGTCGCTGGAGGCGGTGCAGGTGGCGGCGTCCTCGTTCGGCGGCAGGTAGCCGTCGACGTGGTCGAGGTCGGAGCCGTGCCACAGGTCTATGTAGGCGTCCTGGATGCCGGAGGCGTGGCTGGCGGTCAGGGAGACCGTGAACGTCTTCAGGTTCGTGGTGCCGAGCACCACGTCCTGGCCGCTGTTGACCGTGACGTTGGAGACGACGGGCTCGTCCGCCGCGGCGAAGGTGGACTTGCGGGCGGTCGAGTCGTGGGCCGCGAAGCGCTCGGCGGCGGTCGGCTTGTGCAGATCCGGAGCGGCTGCGGTGCCGGCCTGCGCCGCGGGCACGGCGAACGCGGTGAGAGCCAGGGCGCCGGAGACGGTCGCGGCAGCCACAGTGGCACGAATACGCATGTGTTCCCCAAGTTGGAGAAGGGGTCCCGCGGTGCGGATGCCTTCACGCGGGACCCGATTGATCTAGGAGTCTGTTGACTCGGAAGATCAGACATGCGCCAGGAGTGACTGGTTGTACGGGAGATGGAGATTTTGTGACCGGTTTACGCAACCCCAGCCTCCCCGTTACGTATGCCCCCTCAGTCGAACCAGCGGTCCCGTGCCAACTCCCCCGTACGCGAAGGGTCCTCCAGCAGTGCCGCGACCTCGAAGCGGCGCGGCCACTGGCCCGCCGCCCACGCCAGGCCCGCCGCCACGCCTTCCAGCGTCGAGGCGTGGACCGTGCCGTCGGGCGTGCGCCGCCAGTCGACCTCCACCCCGGCGACAAACAGCTCCTCGTGCTCGACGTACGTCTGCGGGGTCGCGGGCCCGAGCAGGGTCCGTACGGAGTCCGACACCGGATGCTCGGCGCCCTCCTGTGTGACCTCGGCGTCCGCGGTCGCGCTCAGCCGTCGCACCTGGAACAGATCCGCCAGGTCCGCGGCCCGCCCCGGACTCACCGGCAGCAGGGCCAGCCCCGCGGTCAGGGGCAGCAGATCGGGCGCGTCGGCGACCACGGCATCGGCCGCGTCCACGACCCTGACCTCGCCGTCCACCACGGCCCGCAACTCGTCGGGGAGCGTCACCTGCTCCGGGTCGAGGTCGGCCAGGGCGCCGTACAGGGCGTGGAGTTGGGCCGCGCCGACCTCGCGGTCCGGGTCGGCGAGCCGGTCGAGGAGCTCGGCCGCGCCGCCGGGCTCGTCGAGGAGCGCGGCGACGGAGGTGCGTACGCCGAGCGCGCGCAGCACCTGCTCGTCCTCGAACCCGGTCGCGTCCGCCGAGTCGTAGAGCCCGGCGAGCAGCGGGTCTCCGCCCGCCGCGCGCAGACCGGCCGGCCGGCGGCCGTCGAGGACGGGGTGGTCGCGCAGCCACCACGCCGTGTACGGGCGGACGATCTCGTGCGTGCCGTCGGGCAGCAGGATCCGTACGGGCTGGGTGAGGGCGTCGCGCAGCGGCGGGCGGGAGAGCAGGGCGAGGGCCTGGGGCCAGCGGTCGTCGTCGACGAGGTCCAGGTCGCGTACGGCGACGAGTTCGGTGGCGACGGGCGGCACGGGGGTGTCGGGCAGCCGGTCGAGCACGTCCTCGCACCACACGTCGACCGCGTCGAGCAGGCCCGCGTCGTCCGGCTCCGCGAAGTCGCTGTCGCGCGGGTCGAGTTCGTCCGGGTCGAGGACCACGTCGGTGGCGCGGACCAGGGCGAACCCGGCGAGGACGCCGCACGCGGCGAGAGGCTGCTCTCCCCAGCGCTCGGCGAGGTCGCCGTCCACCATGGCGAGTTCGCCCTCGCGGACGACCTGCGCGAACGGGCTGCCGGGCAGCATGAGTTCACCGGCGGGCGCCAGCTCGCCCTCGTCGTCGGGCAGCGCGAGCGCGCCCAGCCACGGCTCGTCCCCGGGCTCCAGGTTCGCGTCCCGTACGAGGGTGAGGACCAGCTCGGCCAGCTCGTCCACGCCGACCGGGCCGTCGTCGTCGAGGGACCAGGCGTCGTCGTCGAGCGAACCGGCGACGGCCGCCCGCACCTGAGGGGTCGTCAGGACGGCGCGGGGCGTCGCGGGCAGCGCGCCCAGCTTTTCGAGCAGCGGGTGCGCGGCGTCCACGTGGGCGACCTTGAGGCCGAGCCGGGCGAGCGTCTCACCCGGTGTCGCGTCCGGCATGGGCAGCAGCACCTGCCGCGGCCCGATCGTCGTACGCCCTCCGGCCAGCGGCACCGGGAGCCCGGTGAGCCGGTCCGGGTCGACGCCCGCGAGGCTGTCGTACAGGCGCCGCCACCAGCCCGGCTCCTTCTCCAGACCGGCGAGCCGGTCGACGGCCTCCGTCAGCGGGAACCGGGCGACCTCCAGGGTCCGCAGCTCGACGCGGCGTTCGAGCCCGGCGGGCAGCAGGCTCGGCAGGACCTCGGCGAGGACCTGCACGGTCTCGGCGCCGGCGCCCTCGACGACCTCGGCCTCGCGCGGCCGCAGCGTCTCGGGCAGTCCGTCGGCGTCGTCCTTCGTGCGCGGCAGCGCGGGCGGCAGGAACGCGGTGCGCGGCAGCCGGGCCAGGATCGCCCCGCGCAGGCTGCCGTCCAGCTCGCCCCGGCCGAGCGGGCCCGGCACCAGGCCGAGGACGGCAGTGCTCACCGGGCGCCATCCGGCGAGGAGTTCGGCGTAGGCGTCGGCGGCGCGCTCCACCAGGAAGTCGGTGAGCGGCCCGGGGGCGGCGTGCCGCCGGGTCGTGTCGAGGGGGAACGAGGCGATGAGCAGCGCGGGCACGCCGAGCGGCTCGTCGCTGGGGGTCGGCGCGTGGAGCACGGGCGCGCTGCGGGGCGGTTCCGGGGCGCCGTCCGCGTCCACCGGCACGGCCCAGGTCACGGACCAGTGCGGGCGGAGGCGCTCTTCGAGGGGCCGGTCGACGAGGAGTGCGGCTTCGAGCGGGCCGTTGCGGACGAGGACACGCCAGCGGGTCGTGACGCTCTCGCGCCCGCCGGACGCGGCGTCCTCGCGCTCGTCGTCCACCGCCACGTACGGCCCGTCGGTCCTGCGGCGCAGGATGCGCGTCCCCGACTCGGTCTCCACGACGACCTCGTCGAGACCGGGCAGGGCGAGGAGGAGCGTGTCGTCGATGGCGTCGATGAGCCGCGCCGCGAGCGCCTGTGCCGCGGCGTCGCGCAGCGGCAGGATCACGACGGTCTCGTACGGGTCCGGGGCCGAGCCCTCCGCGGCGAACGGGAGCCTGAGCAGCGGCACATGGCCGTCCCGGCGGCGCAGTTCGTCGCCGAGGCCGGGGCTGTGCCGCGCGGTGTCGGCGGCGAGGCCGCGCGCGTCGGTGAGCGACCAGCGCACCCCGCCCGTGCGGCCGACGACCGCGGGCTCGTCGGTCACGGCGAGGACGGCGGCGAACCCGACGCCGAACCGGCCCACCGCGCCGTCGCCCTGCTCGCGCTTGGCGGAGGCCCGCAGCGTGGACAGCGACTCGACACCGGCGGCGTCCAGCGGCGCGCCGGTATTCGCGGCGACGAGCACTCCGTCGCGCAGGGTCAGGGAGAAGCGACCACCTGAGGTGCCACCTGCGCGGGCGGCTGCGTCGGCGGCGTTCTGGGCGAGCTCGACGACGAGACGGTCGCGGTAGCCGCCGAGGGCGAGGTCCTCCTCGGCGTTGGCGTCCTCACGGAAGCGGGCCGGGCTGCCGGCCCAGGCGTCGAGCAGCCCACGCCGCAGACGGGCCGTCCCGAACGGGTCCATCCCCTCGGCTGCCGGGCGCACGATCTTGCTCACGCTCACGGTGTGGTCTCCCTCTGCCGTTCACCCAGGCCAACCCTGGCGACGCAGACGCTACCGCGCGGGGGTGAGGAGAGCTGCGAGGGCTACGAGTGCCCCAGGTCCTCCGTGCCGTCCGGGGCGCTCGGGACCGAGCCCGAGTCCGCCGCCGGGCGGAGCGGGAACGGGTCCACTCGCGTCTCGTCGATCACCGGCGGGGCCGGGCGCGGGGGCTTCGGCATGACGGCCGCCTCGGAGTGGCCGCCGCAGCCGTACGAGAGGGAGACGACCCGGCCGTCCGCCGGGGAGAACTCGTTGCCGCAGACGCCGAAGGCCTGGCCGAGCGAGCCGCCGATCGGGGCGAGGAATCCGCAGGACACGCAGGTGGCGGGCGCCGCCTGGGCCATCTGCGTCTTCGCCCCGTACGCCTCGTCCCAGCGGTCGGCCGCGATGTGGAGGCCGTACCGGGACAGGACCCGGGCGCGCCGCATGCCGAGCTCCTCGGCGACCGACGCGATGGAGCCGCGCTCGGGCGCTACGGGCAGTTCCGCGGGCGGTCCCACCGTCAGCTCGGCGTCCTCCGCCTCGACGAGTTCGGCCATCTCCTCGGACACCACGGAGTTCGGCGGCGGGGCGTCCTCACCCGAATAGCCGGGCTCGAGCCGAAGATCCTCGGCGTCGGTCGGGAGCAGGTCCCCGGGGCCCATGTCGCCGGGCCGCAGCCGCTCGCTCCACGGCACCCACTCGGGGGCGAGGAGCGCGTCGGGGCCGGGGAGCAGAACCGTCTCGTCGAGGGTGACGACCTTGGCGCGGGAGGCCCGCGCGACCGTCACGGCCCACCGCCAGCCGCGGTAGCCGAACTCCATGCACTCGAAGAGATGCGTGACGACCCGGTCGCCCTCGACGACCACGTCGACGTGCTCGCCCACGACTCCTGGCGCGGCGGCCTCCTCGGCCGCGGTCCGCGCGAGGCCTACCGCCTCGGCGCACAGACGGTCGGGGGTGCGGCTTCGCGTTGTCGCTGCGCTCACAGGTATCGCTTCTCTCCTACGCCGTCTCACGAGTGCGCCACCCTTGCGCGGGGGTACGGACGGAGCGGACCAGGGGGCCGCGTCGACGTCCGCGCCCGAACGTCCTCGTGCGCACCTACATCACCCATTCTGCGGGATGACCGAGAGGCGCGCGGCCGAGCACAGCTGCCGCAGGCGCGTTACGCACGCTACCTTCTCCCGGCCCGTGCGCCCACACCGACGTACAAGTAGCTGTGTCCTGCACCACGCGGCGGGGCGGTTCCGGGGGGCCGTACCGGCGACCCGCTCCGCCGATATCGGCACTAGTCACCACCTTCCGGGGGCACTATGGCTGAGTGACTTCCGCAAGGTCGTCCTCGCGCGCAGCAGGCGGATCGGGCCCGGTACACAGGGCGGTCCGCGGGCTCGGGCGCGCCCTGCACCTGCCGTTCACCGGCACGGCACGCGGGATCCGCAAAGCGACCCACGCGCACGGCGCGGGCGAGTCGGGTCTCGGAAAACTGATCGAACTGCACGCGGTGAACGGCGCCGGCGACGTCATGATCACCATCGCGCTCGCGTCCACGGTGTTCTTCTCGGTGCCGACGGACGAGGCGCGCGGGCGCGTCGCCCTGTACCTCGGCATCACGATGGCGCCCTTCACCATCCTCGCGCCCGTCGTCGGGCCGCTCCTGGACCGGCTGCCGCACGGGCGGCGCGCCGCGATGGCCGCTTCGATGCTGGCGCGGGCGCTGCTCGCGATCGTCCTGTCCGGGGCGGTGATCAGCGGCGGCGTGGAGCTGTACCCGGCGGCACTGGGCGTCCTGGTGGCGTCCAAGGCATACGGCGTGGTCCGCAGCGCCGTCGTGCCGCGCCTGCTGCCACCCCGCTTCTCCCTGGTCAAGGCCAATTCGCGGGTGACGCTTGGCGGGCTCCTCGCCACCGGTGTGGCCGCGCCGGTCGGCGCCGGGCTCCAGATCCTCGGGCCACGCTGGCCCCTCTACGGCGCGTTCGTGATCTTCATTTCGGGGATGGTCCTGTCCTTCCAGCTGCCGCACAAGGTGGACTCCGCGAAGGGCGAGGCGAAAGCGCTCCTCGCGGCCGACGAGCAGCATCTGCACGGCCCGCACAAGGAGACGACGAAGCAGAAGCGCCCCGGTCTGCGCACGGTCGGCCCGGCCGTGACACACGCGCTGTTCGTCAACGCCTCGCAGCGCTGCCTCTCCGGCTTCCTGATCTTCTTCCTGGCATTCCTGCTGCGCGAGCACCCCATGCCGGGGCAGAGCGCCGCCGTGTCGCTCAGCATCGTCGGCATCTCGGCGGGCGTGGGCAACGCGCTGGGCACGGCCGTCGGGGCATGGCTCAAATCACGAGCGCCGGAGATCATCATCGTGACGGTGGTGGCAGCGGTCCTGGGCGTGGCGATCACGGCCGCGCTGTTCTTCAGCGCTGCCCTCACGGCGTGCCTGGCGGCCGTCGCCGGGTTCGCGCAGGCCCTCTCCAAGCTGTCCCTGGACGCCCTGATCCAGCGCGACGTCCCGGAAGAGGTCCGCAACTCCGCGTTCGCCCGCTCCGAGACCCTCCTCCAGATGGCATGGGTCCTCGGCGGCGCCATCGGCATCGCACTGCCCCTGAACGGAGCACTGGGCCTCGGCGTCGCCGCGGCGATCGTCGGAACGGGCTGGCTGACGACCGTACGGGGCCTGCTGGCCGCCGCGCGCCACGGCGGCCAGGCACGCAGCCGCGTGGCGTGAGGGACGGCCGGGAGAGCGGGAGATCCACCCCGGATGGCGTGAGCATGCGGCACGCCGTACCCGCATGGCGAGTGTGTGCGGGCCGCCAGATAGCCTGCCCGCATGACCTCCCTGCGTTTCACCGTGCGCAACCGCCGCACCGTGGCAGCCGCCGGCGCCGTCGCTGCCGGGCTGCTCGTCCTCTCGGCCTGCGACAAGCCGACGCCGCTGGCGACCATCACGGTCGGCCGCTCCACGGTGACGTCGGAAGCCGCCTGCTACAACGACGGCAAGGCGCTGGACGCCTCCGCGCTGAAGGACTGCCTCAAGGACAAGGACATCAAGTCCATCAAGGTCGACCCCGACGCGACGGTCCGGTTCGGCGTCGACCCGAAGATCGCGGACAAGGGCTGGACCCTGCTGATGAACGGTCAGCCGCTGACCGACGCCAGCAAGAAGACCTACCGCACCGTCCCGGGCAGCGTGTTCTTCAACCAGCAGTACGGCGCCACGGGCAGCTCCACGACGGTCTCCATCGTCGAGGGCAGCGGCTCGAACGCGACCGGCCTGTGGTCGTTCAAGCTCAAGAAGGACGCCTGACGGAGCGCGGGCGGGTCCTGATCGCCACCGCCGTCCCCGCGGAGCGGGACGCGGTGGCCAGGGGCCTGTCCGGGGCGGGCGCCGCGCACGTGGCCGTCGATGTCGTCGCGGTGGGCGTCGGGCCCGCCGCCGCGGCGGCCGGTACCGCCACCGCCCTCACCACCGCCGCCCTGTCGGGGCGGCCGTACCGGCTGGTCGTCTCCGCCGGGATCGGCGGCGGATTCCAGCCGGACGCGCCCATCGGCTCCGTCGTCGTCGCCGACGCGCTGACCGCCGCCGACCTGGGCGCCGAGACCCCCGACGGCTTCCTGCCCGTCACCGAACTCGGCTTCGGCACGGTCACGCACCTCCCGCCGCCCTCCCTCGTACGGGACGTCGCCGCGGCCACCGGCGCGCTCACCGGCACCGTCCTGACCGTCTCCACCGTGACCGGCACCTCGGCCCGCGCCGCCGAGTTGCTGGGCCGTCACCCCGGCGCCGCCGCCGAGGCGATGGAGGGCTTCGGGGTAGCCGAGGCGGCCGCCGCGCACGGCGTGCCCGTCCTGGAGATCCGCGCGGTCTCCAACGCCGTCGGCCCCCGCGACCGCGCGGCCTGGCGCATCGGCGACGCACTCGCGGCGCTCACCGAAGCATTCGGGAAGTCCGCGCCCGTACTGGAGAGTTGGAACCTCACATGACGCACCCCGAAGATCTCAGGATCGCCTTCTCGCCCTGCCCGAACGACACGTTCGTCTTCGACGCGTGGGCCCACGGCCGCGTCCCCGGGGCGCCCGCCCTCGACGTGACCTTCGCCGACATCGACATCACGAACGGCGTCGCCGAGCGCCGCTCCCCCGAATTCGACGTGCTGAAGGTGTCGTACGCCGTCCTGCCGTACGTCCTCGACGACTACGCGCTGCTGCCCTGCGGCGGCGCGCTGGGCCGGGGCTGCGGCCCCCTCGTGCTCACCCGCGAGCCGGGCGTCGACCTCACCGGGAAGACGGTCGCCGTCCCCAGCGAGAAGTCGACGGCGTACCTGCTGTTCCGCCTCTGGACCGCGGACGTCGTGCCCGGGGGCGTCGGCGAGGTCGTCGTGATGCCGTTCGACGAGATCATGCCCGCCGTGCGGGACGGCAAGGTCGACGCCGGACTCGTCATCCACGAGGCCCGCTTCACGTACCAGAACTACGGCCTGCACTCCCTCGCCGACATGGGCGAGCACTGGGAGAACACGACCGGGCTGCCCATCCCGCTCGGCGCGATCATCGCCAAGCGGAGCCTGGGCGAGGACCGCCTGCGCCAACTCGCCGAGGCGGTCCGCACGTCGGTACGCATGGCCTGGGACGACCCGGAGGCCTCCCGCCCCTACGTCCAGGAGCACGCCCAGGAGATGGACCCGTCGGTGGCGGACCAGCACATCGGCCTGTATGTCAACGAGTTCACGGCCGACCTGGGCGAGAACGGATACGCGGCAATCCGCGGTCTGCTGACGCGCGCGGCGGCCGAGGGGATCGTGCCCGCCCTCGGCCCGGGCGCCCTGTCATTCCCCTGAACGCAACGGCCGGACGGAGTCCGGCACAGCCACCCGAAGCCTGCGAAGCAACGCGAGGGCGGCAGAAAAGAGGAGCCGCGGCAATCCGCGGCCTCCTCACGCGCGCGGCGGCCGAGGGGATCGTGCCCGCCCTCGGCCGGGGTGCGCTCGCGTTCCCGTAGAGGCGGTCAGACGTCCAGTTGGTCGGCCACCGCTCGCAGCAGGCCCGCGATCTTCGCGCCGGAGGCCTTGTCCGGGTAGCGGCCCTTTTCCAGCATCGGCGTGATGTTCTCGAGGAGCGTCGTCAAGTCCTGGACGATCGAGGCCAGTTCGTCCGGCTTGCGGCGCTGTGCCGCGGCCACGGACGGGGTCGGATCGAGGATGGTCACGGAGAGCGCCTGGTCGCCGCGCTGTCCCGCGACGACGCCGAACTCGACACGCTGGCCCGGCTTGAGAGCGTCCACGCCGGCCGGGAGTACGGAGGAATGCACGAAGACGTCGCCGCCGTCGTCGCGGGAGAGAAAGCCGAAGCCCTTCTCGCTGTTGAACCACTTGACCTTGCCGGTAGGCACGTGAAGTCCTCGTCCTCGTACTCGTCATGCCGTTTCGTGCGATGAAGAACGGCGCTGGAAACGGCTCTGGATAGCACTGCAGCGGGCCACCCGACCCGCCGCCACCAGGCTAATGGCCCAGGAGCCCGTGACAAGACGGCCCGAGGAACCCGGATTGTTCCTTCGCGCTGGGAACTACCCTGGTCGGGTGCGTGACAAAACCCAAGCGAATTCCGCCGGACCCGGCGACGGCCTCGTCAAGGCCGGCG
This sequence comes from Streptomyces sp. NBC_00009, assembly GCF_045040855.1. NCBI lineage: Bacteria > Bacillati > Actinomycetota > Actinomycetes > Kitasatosporales > Streptomycetaceae > Streptomyces > Streptomyces sp. NBC_00009. The sequence goes on along the minus strand of NZ_CP108312.1, from coordinate 4,367,070 downwards.
GCATCGTCTTCATCGTCGGAGCCGTGGCCACCCTGGCCACGATGGCCCCCCTGTTCCTCGGAACCGACCCGTTCCCGCCCATCGCCTACGCGGTGTGCATGCTGATGGGCGTCGGCTTCCTGATCTCCGCGGCCGGAGTGCTGCGCGGGATCGCCGTGCAGCGCCGTCAGGCCCGCTCGGCGACGTAGCGCTCCAGCCAGGCGGGGAACTCCGTCAGATCCGCGAGCACGACGTCCGCGCCGGCCTCGCGCAGCTCCGTCGCGTCGCACGGCCCCGTCGTGACCGCCACGGACAGCGCGTCGGCGGTGCGGGCGCCGCGCACGTCGCCGGTGTGGTCACCGACGTACACGGACGCGCCGTGCTCGCGCAGCGCCGTCGCCTTGCCCTCGGCCCACAGGTTGCCGATGACCTCGTCGGCGGCGATGTCCAGGTGTTCGAGGTGGAGCTTCGCGTTGGGCTCGTACTTCGCCGTGACGACGATCGCCCTGCCGCCCGCCGCGTGCACCGCGGCGACGGCCTCGTGCACGCCCGGCATCGCGTACGTCCCGGTGATGGCGTGCGCCGGGTAGAGCTCCCGGTACAGGTCGGCCATCTCCGGGATCCGCTCCTCGGGGAACCAGTACGCGAGCTCCTGCTCCAGCGGCGGGCCGAGCCGGGTCACGATGAGATCGGCGTCGAGCTGCGCGCCCGTACGGTCGGCGAGTTCCAGCCAGGTGTCTCTGATCCCCGGCCGTGAGTCGATCAGCGTCATGTCGAGGTCGAAGCCGACCGTCGGTCCCGTGGCTGATCCGTTCGCGCTCTCGTATGCACCCATGAGGGCCATTGTGCCTGGGCGTACGATTGCCGCTTAGCTAAGCCTTACCAACCTCGGATTGGTCCATGGGTCAGATCTCAGCCGCCCCCGCCGCGCGGCGACGCATCGTCTGGACGGCGGCCGCGCTCGTGGCCCTCGTTCTCGCGGTCCTGTTCAGCCTCGCCGTGGGCGCCCGCGCGATCGCCCCGTCCGCGGTCCTCGACGCGCTCGTGCACGGCGGCCACAGCGACGACGCCGAGGTCATCAGGGGTCTGCGGCTGCCGCGCACGCTCGTCGGCCTGATGGTCGGCGCCGCGCTCGCCCTCGCCGGGACCGTCCTCCAGGGCATCACCCGCAACCCCATCGCCGACCCCGGAATCCTCGGCATCAGCCAGGGCGCGTCGGTCGGTGTCGTCCTCGCGATCGCCTTCGCCGGCATCCACACGCTCACCGGCTACGTCTGGTTCGCGTTCGCGGGCGCAGCGCTCGCCTCCGTCGCCGTCTACGCCATCGCCTCCAGCGGGCGCGGCGGCGCGACGCCGGTGAAACTCGCGCTCGGCGGTGCCGCGATCAACGCACTTCTGGTCTCCGTCACCACGGCCGTCCTCACCACGAAGGCGTCCGCCATGGACGAGTTCAGGTTCTGGCAGGTGGGCTCGCTGTCCGGCCGGGACACCCACATCGTGGGCCAGATCTGGCCGTTCCTCGTCGTCGGCGTACTTCTCGTGCTGTCCGTCGCCCGCGGCCTCGACGCGCTCGCGCTCGGCGAGGACGTCGCCAAGGGACTCGGCCAGCGGGTCGCGACCGTACGGATCGTCGGCGGCCTCGGCGCGACCGTCCTCACCGGCATCGGGGTGGCCGCCGCGGGACCGATCGCCTTCATCGGCCTGGCCGTTCCGCACATAGCCCGGGCCGTCGTGGGCAGCGACCACCGCTGGGTCCTGCCGATGGCGGCCCTCATCGGCCCCGTCATGCTTCTCGTCTCCGACACCGTGGGCCGCGTCGTCTTCCCGCCGAGCGAGGTGCCCGCGGGTGTGATGACCGCGCTGATCGGCGTCCCGTTCCTCGTCACCCTGGTCCGGCGCAAGGCGGTCCCCGCATGAGTACGACCACCGCGCCCCGGGTCCGCCCGGCCGGGTACTCCGTCGTCCGCGCGGGCCGCGCCGCGTTCCTCCTGCACCGCAGGGCCGCGGTGGTCGCCGGGTCCCTGCTGGTGCTCCTGGCGGCCGCCTGCCTCGCCTACCTGTGCGTGGGCGAGTCGTTCATCGCGCCCGCCGAGGTGCTCAGGGTCATCACCGGCCGGCCGTCCCCGGACGAACTCGTCGTCGGCACGCTGCGCGCTCCCCGCATGGTCGTCGGGCTCCTCGTCGGCGCCGCGTTCGGCGTCGCGGGCGCGCTCATCCAGACCGTCGCCCGCAACCCGCTGGCGTCCCCCGACATCATCGGCATCAGCCAGGGCGCGAGCGCGCTCACCGTCGGCGCCATGACGTTCGGCGTCACGTCGTACGCGGTCCTGCCCTACCTCTCCGTACTCGGCGGCCTCCTCGCCGCGCTCCTCGTGTACGCCTTCGCCTGGCGCGGCGGACTGCACGCGACGCGCTTCGTCCTCATCGGCATCGGCTTCGCCATCGCGCTGCGGTCGGTGACGACGCTGTTCATGACGAAGGGCGACTACCTCGTAGCCCAGCAGGCCCAGATCTGGATGACGGGCTCCCTCAACGGCCGCGGCTGGGCGGAGGCCGCCCCGCTCGGGTGGACCCTGCTCGTCCTCGTCCCGTTCGTGGCGTGGGCCGCCCGCGCCCAACGCACCGTCTCCATGGACGACGACACGGCGACCGCGCTCGGCGTCCGCCTCGGCCGCGTACGCCTCGGCCTCGTACTCCTGGGCGTCGTCCTCGCGTCCGTCGCGACCGGCGCCGCCGGACCCGTCGACTTCGTCGCGCTCCTGGCCCCGCAGATCGCCCGCCGTGTGACCCGCACCGCCCAGATCCCGCTCCTGTGCTCGGCGCTCCTGGGCGCGTTCATCGTCGTCGTGGCCGACCTGCTGGCCCGGCGCCTGTTCTCCCCCACCGAACTCCCGGTGGGTGTCCTCACGGCCGCCGTCGGGGCGCCGTACCTGATCTGGCTCATCGTCCGCAGCCGTACGGGAGGAAACCGGTGACCCGGCTCAGCACCAGCGCGCTCACCCTCGCCTACGAGGACCGCACCGTCGTCCACGACCTCGACCTGGCCGTCCCCGACGGCCGCGTCACCGTCATCGTCGGACCCAACGCCTGCGGCAAGTCGACCACGCTGCGCGCTCTCGGCCGGCTCCTCAAGCCGAGGAGCGGCTCCGTGCTCCTCGACGGCGAAGCCCTCACCAAGCTGCCCACCAAGAAGATCGCCCAGCAGATCGGGCTGCTGCCGCAGACGCCCGTGGCGCCCGAGGCGATCACCGTCGCCGACCTCGTGGCCCGCGGCCGCCAGCCCCACCAGCACTGGTGGCAGCAGTGGTCCGACGCCGACGAGCGCGCCGTCACCGAGGCCATGGAACGCACCGACGTCGCGGCCCTCGCCGACCGCTCCGTCGACGAGCTCTCCGGCGGCCAGCGCCAGCGCGTCTGGATCGCCATGGCGCTCGCCCAGGAGACCGAACTGCTGCTCCTGGACGAGCCGACGACGTATCTCGACATCGCCCACCAGGTCGAAGTCCTCGACCTCGTACGCCAGTTGAACCACGACAAGGACCGCACCGTCGTCCTCGTCCTGCACGACCTCAACCAGGCGGCGCGCTACGCCGACCATCTCGTCGCCATGAAGTCCGGCCGCATCGTCGCCGAGGGCCCGCCCGCCGAGGTCGTCACGGCGGATCTCGTACGGGAGGTGTTCGGCCTGGACTGCGTGGTCGTCCCCGACCCGGTGACCGGATCCCCGCTGATCGTCCCCGGCGCGCCCTGGCAGGCCGACGCCCGGGCCGGCGCCCCGTCCGACTCCCTTTCCCGAGAGGCAGCCTCATGACCCGCAGCGCCCGCCCCGCCCTGACCGCCGGAGCACTCGCCCTGACCGGCGCCCTGGCCCTGACCGCCTGCGGCTCGTCCGACGGGGACTCCGGCTCCGACGCCGCCGCCTCGACATCCCCGAAGACGCACACCGTCAGTACGGCGATGGGTGACGTGAAGGTGCCCGAACACCCCACCCGCGTCGTCGTCCTGGACACCGGCGAGCTCGACTCCGCGCTCACCCTCGGCGTGAAACCCGTCGGCGCGACCCACGCGGCGACGGAGGAGGGCTTCCCGTCCTACCTGCCTGGAGACGAGGTGAAGGGCATCAAGGAGGTCGGCGAGATCGCCAACCCCGATATGGAGGCCGTCGCCGCCCTCAAGCCCGACCTCATCCTCACCAGCAAGGTCCGCGACGGCGCACGCTACAAGCAGCTCAGCGCCATCGCCCCGACCGTGATGACGGAGTCCACCGGCACCGCCTGGAAGGAGAACTTCCAGGTCCACGCCGACGCGCTCGGCCGCAAGGCCGAGGCGAAGAAGGTCGTCGCCGACTACGACGCGCACGTCGCGAAGGTGACCACCGCGATCGGCGGCAAGGAGAAGGCCGCCGCGACGGACATCAACTTCGTCCGCTTCGTCGAAGGCGCGGACATCCGCATTTACGGCAAGCAGAACTACATCGGCTCGATCCTCGGCGACCTCGGCGTGGGCCGCCCCGCCATCACCGACAAGGCCAAGGACGGGTTCTCGTACGACGTGAGCCCCGAGAAGATCGACCTCGCCGACGCGGACGTCATCTTCACCTCGACCTACGGCGACCCGGGCAAGGCCAAGACGACCGGGACGATGAAGAGCGGCCTGTGGAAGAACCTCAAGGCGTCCAGGGACGGCAAGGTCTTCAAGGTCGACGACAACCTGTGGATCGCGGGCATCGGCTACACCGCCGCGCACCGGATCCTCGACGAGTTCCAGAAGGACCTGACCGCGTAACAGGCTTCTCCCTTACGGCCGTTGCCGCTGCGATCTCCACACCACGAAGAGCGCGGAGGCGACGGCCGCACCCCGCACCACCCACGGCCACGTCGTGCCGATCGCGTCGCTCATCCGCCCGTCCGCGATCGGCTCGCCCCACCGCCCGGTGTTACGGCCCCACAGCCACACGAGCCCGGCCGTCACCGCAAGCCCCGGCAGCCACAGCACGGCCACCTTCGACTCGCCCTCGCTCAGCCGCCGCGACGCGTACGCGATGATCCAGCCGAGGCCCAGCGCGAACCAGTTGCCCATGACCGCGCCGGCGACCAGGAGTGCGGCGGCGAGCAGCAGCAGCGGGTTCGACCAGCCGGGCAGGGACGGGAGGCGGCGCCCTCCGGACGCCTTCTCCGTGCCCTTCTCCGCTCCCGTCTCCGGCTCGTCGTCCGGGAGTTCTTCCTCCGCATCGGCCTCGGCCCGGCGTGCCCTGGGCAGTCGCGGGTCGTCCTTGCCCGGCGGCCTGAGTATCTCCGGGATCTCCACGCCGCCCACGAACCCCGGCACGCTGTCCGCGACTCCGAACGGGCTGCTGTCCACCCGCCACCAGTCCGGCTCCGAACCCGGCTCCCCCAGCTCGTCCGTCCCCGCCAGATGCGGCGGCGACGGCGCGTCCCTCGGCGTCTCGTCCTCCTGCGGCTCCGCGCGCGGGCCCGGCACGATCCTCCGCAGGCCCTTCGGGCGCGGCTCCTTGGGCCGCTGCTCCTTCGACCGCTGCACGGGCACCGCCGCCCGCGGCGCCTCCGGCTGCGCCGAACTGCGGCCCGTGCCCGCGCCCGTGACCACCTCGTCCGGCGAGCCGAGGCGTTCCAAAATCCGGCGCACCGCCGCCGGACTGTCCACCGTCGTCTTCGCGCGCCGCGCCTCGATCTCGTTGCGCAGCTCCGACACCAGGCGCATCCGGGTGCCGGAGGGCAACTGACGCTGCTGGGCCAGGTCGCCGACCCGGCTCAGATAGTCGAAGACGAGCTGATCGCTCTCGATCCCCACGAAGTCCCCTCCGGGGTGGTGGTGTTGACGGTTCGTTCACCCGTTTTACGACGTTACCGTGCCCGGCCCGGCACCGGGGGCCTCTTCCGGGCCCAGCGGGGCCGCCGCCCGCCGGGCCGGTCAGGCGCTACCGTGGCCCGGATGAGCACTCACGAGCCGGACCGCGCCGCCGAGGACGGAAGCGGGGCGGGGAGTACGGCCCCCCGGTCCCTCGCCGAGGCGTTGCGCGCCCGCGACGACGCCTCCCTCGGCGCACTCCTGCGCGCCCGCCCCGATCTGCTCAGCCCCGTCCCGAGCGACCTCACCCAGCTGGCCACCCGCGCGGGCACCCGCGCCTCCGTGATCCGCGCGCTCGAACACCTGGACCGCTTCACGCTCCAGACCGCGGAAGCCCTGGCCGTCGCCCCGGAACCCACCACGTACGGCACGCTCCTGGCCCTGCTCGCCGGCGACGAAGGGGACGACGCGGGCATGGACGCCCGTACGGTCTCCGCTGCCCTGCCGCACGCCGTCGCCGCCCTGCGCGAACAGGCCCTGCTCTGGGGGCCCGACGACCGGCTCCGCCTCGTGCGCACCGCCCGTGAGCTGCTCGCCCCCGCGCCCCAGCGGCCCTCCCCCACGGGTCTCGGCCCGACGGTCGCCGAGGCCACCGCGGGCATGTCCCCCGGCCGCATCCAGGAGATCGTGACGGCCGCGGGCCTCCCCTCCACGCACGACCCGGTCTCCGCCGTCGCCTCGCTGACCGCGCTCTTCACCGACCGGCCCCGCATGTCGGCTCTCCTCGACGAAGCGCCCGCGGACGCCGTCGAGGTCCTCTCCCGGCTCGTCTGGGGCCCGCCCTACGGCCAGGTCACCGCCGAACCCGCCGCCCATCTGCGCTGGCTCCTCGACCGCGGCCTCCTGCTGCCCACGGCCCCCGGAACCGTCGTCCTGCCCCGCGAGGCCGCCCTCCATCTGCGCGGCGGACGCGCCCACCGCGCCCTGGAACCCGTACCTCCCGCCGTGGACCCGGCCGCCACCCACCGGGCCGCCGTCGTGAACGCGACCGCCGCCGGGCAGGCCTACACCGCGCTCGCCACCGTCGAGGAACTCCTCAAGGACTGGGACGAGGGCGGGCCCGCCGTCCTCCGGGCCGGCGGGCTCAGCGTGCGGGACCTCAAGCGCACCGCCGCCGCCCTCGACACCACCGAGCCCCTCGCCGCGTTCTGGGTCGAACTCGCCTACGCCGCCGGGCTCATCGCCTCCGACGGCGAGGCCGACGAGCAGTACGCCGCGACGCCCGCCTACGACAACTGGCTGGAGCAGCCCGCCGCCGAGCGCTGGGTCCGGCTCGTCGCCGCCTGGCTCCCCGCCACCCGCACGTCCGGCCTGGTCGGCGGGCGCGACGGCGCCGTCGCCGCAGCCGCCGCCGGGCGCACCCTCTCCGCGCTCGGGCCGCACCTCGACCGCTCCGCCGCTCCCGAGGTCCGCCGCCGCGTGCTCGCGCTCCTGTCCGAGCTCCCCGAGGGCGCCTCCCCGGACCCCGGGACCCTGCTCGCCCGGCTCCGCTGGGAGCGGCCCCTGCGCAGCGCCGCCGCCTCCTCCGACGACGCCGGTGACACCGACGACCTGCGCGCCCGCATCGCCCGGTGGACCCTCACGGAGGCGGAGCTGCTCGGCGTCACCGGGCGGGGTGCCCTGTCCGAGCACGGGCGGACGCTTCTTGACGGCGTGGGCGGTGCTGCCACTTCGGCGGAGGCGGCCGCTGTCGCTCTGCTCGCGCCGCTGCTGCCCGAGCCTCTGGACCATGTCCTTCTCCAGGCCGACCTGACCGCCGTCGCCCCCGGCCCCCTGGAACGGCCGCTCGCCGAGGCGCTCTCCGTCCTCGCCGACGTCGAGTCCAAGGGCGGGGCGACCGTCTACCGGTTCACGCCCGGGTCCGTACGGCGCGCCCTCGACTCCGGGCGCACCGCCTCCGACCTGCACGACTTCCTGAACACGCACTCCCGTACGCCCGTGCCGCAGCCCCTCGCGTACCTCATCGACGACGTGGCCCGTAAGCACGGGCATCTGCGCATCGGCGCCGCCTCCGCGTATGTGCGCTGCGACGACGACGTACTCCTGGGCGAGATCCTCGCCGACAAGCGCTCGGCCGGCCTGCGCCTGCGGCGGCTCGCGCCGACCGTCCTCGCCGCGCAGGCCGATCCCGCGGCGCTCCTGGAGGGCCTGCGTCAGATGGGGTTCGCGCCCGCGGCGGAGAGTCCCGAGGGCGATGTGCTGATCACCCGCGCCCACGCCCGCCGCACTCCGCCGCGCAGCGCCCCCGAGCCCGTCCCGGAGGGGCCGCCGGTTCCGGACGGCACGCTCCTGACCGCCGCCGTGCGCGCGATCCGCGCGGGTGACCTCGCCTCCACGACCCCGCGCAAGCACGCGCCGGGCGAGCAGAGCGGGGCGCTTCCCCGCACCAGCGCGGCGGACACGCTGGCCACGATGCAGGCGGCCGTCCTGACCGGTGAGGCCGTGTGGATCGGCTATGTGAACGCGGAGGGCTCCGCCAGCCAGCGCGTCATCGCCCCGATCCGGGTGGAGGGCGGGTTCGTCACCGCGTACGACCACACCGCGGACGAGGTCCGGACGTATCCGCTGCACCGCGTGACCGGGGTGGCCGAGCTGGAGGCCGAGGCCTGACGCCGGGGTCCGTGCCCCCACGTCCCGTCGGCGACCGACCGTACGCGGTTCGTACGCGTCATGCGGCACACTGGACGTTTGGCCCCGCGCCTCGCGGAGCGCGGTGGAAGGGATACACGTGAACGGACCGCTCATCGTCCAGAGTGACAAGACGCTGCTCCTGGAGGTCGACCACGACCAGGCCGACGCCTGCCGTCGCGCCATCGCGCCCTTCGCCGAGCTGGAGCGCGCCCCGGAGCACATCCACACCTACCGGCTGACGCCGCTGGGGCTGTGGAACGCGCGGGCCGCCGGCCACGACGCCGAGCAGGTCGTGGACGCCCTCGTCGAGTACAGCCGCTACCCCGTCCCGCACGCGCTCCTGGTCGACATCGCCGAGACCATGGACCGGTACGGGCGTCTCACGCTGTCCAAGCACCCGGCGCACGGCCTCGTCCTGACCACCACGGACCGGCCGGTCCTCGAGGAGATCCTCCGCTCCAAGCGCGTGGCCCCGCTGGTCGGCACCCGCATCGACGCCGACACCGTCGCCGTGCACCCCTCGGAGCGCGGCCAGATCAAGCAGACCCTCCTCAAGCTGGGCTGGCCCGCCGAGGACCTCGCCGGTTACGTGGACGGCGAGGCGCACCAGATCGATCTCGCGGAGGACGGCTGGGCGCTGCGCCCGTACCAGAAGCAGGCTGTCGAGGGCTTCTGGCACGGCGGGTCCGGCGTGGTCGTGCTGCCCTGTGGCGCCGGCAAGACGCTCGTGGGCGCCGGTGCGATGGCCGAGGCCAAGGCGACGACGCTCATCCTCGTCACCAACACGGTCTCGGCCCGGCAGTGGAAGCACGAGCTGGTCAAGCGGACGAGCCTGACCGAGGACGAGATCGGCGAGTACAGCGGGACGAAGAAGGAGATCCGGCCCGTCACCATCGCCACGTATCAGGTCCTGACCACGAAGCGGAAGGGCATCTATCCGCATCTGGAGCTCTTCGACTCCCGCGACTGGGGGCTCGTGATCTATGACGAGGTGCATCTGCTGCCCGCGCCCGTCTTCAAGTTCACCGCCGACCTCCAGGCCCGGCGGCGCCTCGGCCTCACCGCGACGCTGGTGCGTGAGGACGGGCGCGAGTCGGACGTCTTCTCGCTGATCGGGCCCAAGCGCTTCGACGCTCCGTGGAAGGAGATCGAGGCCCAGGGCTACATCGCCCCCGCCGACTGTGTCGAGGTGCGCGTCAATCTCACCGACAGCGAGCGGCTCGCCTACGCGACCGCGGAGGCCGAGGAGAAGTACCGCTTCTGCGCCACGACGGCGACCAAGCGGAAGGTGACGGAGGCCCTCGTGCGTAAGCACCAGGGTGAGCAGACCCTCGTCATCGGGCAGTACATCGACCAGCTCGACGAGCTCGGCGAGCATCTGGACGCCCCCGTCATCAAGGGCGAGACCAGCAACGCCCAGCGCGAGAAGCTCTTCGACGCGTTCCGCAACGGCGAGATCTCCGTCCTCGTCGTGTCCAAGGTCGCCAACTTCTCCATCGACCTGCCCGAGGCCACGGTCGCGATCCAGGTGTCCGGCACCTTCGGGTCCCGGCAGGAGGAGGCCCAGCGCCTCGGCCGGGTCCTGCGCCCGAAGGCCGACGGGCACGAGGCCCGCTTCTACTCCGTCGTCGCCCGCGACACCATCGACCAGGACTTCGCGGCCCACCGCCAGCGCTTCCTCGCCGAGCAGGGCTACGCGTACCGCATCATCGACTCCGACGAACTCCTCGCGGGCGGGCAGGGCAGCTGAACGGTCAAGGGTGAGGGCCCGTCCACCGTGTGTGGACGGGCCCTCATTGCTTGCTCCTACGCCTGCGGCCTGAAGTTCCTCAGCCGCAGGCTGTTGCCCACGACGAACACCGATGAGAACGCCATGGCCGCGCCCGCGATCATCGGGTTCAGCAGTCCCGCCGCGGCCAGCGGCAGCGCGCCGACGTTGTAGGCGAACGCCCAAAACAGGTTGGTGCGGATGGTCCCCAGCGTCCGCCGGGACAGGCGGATCGCGTCGGCCGCCGCCCTCAGGTCGCCGCGGACCAGCGTCAGGTCGCCGGCCTCTATCGCCGCGTCCGTGCCCGTACCCATCGCGAGCCCCAGGTCGGCCTGCGCCAGGGCGGCCGCGTCGTTGACGCCGTCGCCGACCATGGCCACGGAACGCCCTTCGCCCTGAAGCCTCTTGACCACGTCGACCTTGTCCTGCGGCATGACCTCCGCGATCACCTCGTCGATGCCCACCTCTGCGGCCACCGACCGCGCCACGGCTTCGTTGTCGCCGGTGAGGAGGATGGGCGTCAGGCCCAGGCCCCGCAGTCGCCGTACCGCCTCCGCGCTGGTCTCCTTCACCGCGTCCGCGACTTCGAGGACGGCCCTGGCCTCCCCGTCCCAGGCCACCGCGACGGCCGTACGCCCCGCCGCCTCGGCCTGCGCCCTGGCCCGCTCCAGCTCCACCGGCAGCCGGATCTCCCACTCGGCAAGCAGCTTTACCCGGCCGACGAGTACGGCGTGGCCGTCCACGATGCCCTGCACGCCGAGCCCGGGAAGGTTGGCGAAGTCCTCGACGGCGCCGAGCTCGCCCACCTTCTCGCGGGCCCCGTCGGTGATCGCCTGCGCGATCGGGTGCTCCGAGGAGTGCTCCAACGCCCCCGCGACACGCAGGACTTCACCCGTGTCCGTGCCGTCCGCCACGTGCGTGGCGAGCAGCGTCATCCGGCCGGTCGTGACCGTTCCGGTCTTGTCCAGGACGATCGTGTCGACCGCGCGCGTGGTCTCCAGGACCTCCGGGCCCTTGATGAGGATGCCGAGCTGCGCGCCGCGCCCCGTGCCGACCATCAGCGCCGTCGGTGTGGCGAGGCCCAGGGCGCAGGGGCAGGCGATGATGAGGACGGCGACGGCCGCGGTGAAGGCGGCGGTGATCCCGGCGCCGTTGCCGAGCCAGAACCCGAGCGTGGCCAGCGCGAGCCCGATGACGACCGGCACGAACACGGCGGAGATCCTGTCGGCGAGGCGCTGCGCCGCCGCCTTGCCGTTCTGCGCGTCCTCCACGAGGCGTGCCATACGGGCGAGTTGGGTGTCGGCGCCGACGCGGGTGGCCTCGACGACGAGGCGTCCGCCGACGTTCAGCGTCGCGCCGGTGACGGCGTCCTCGACGGCGACCTCCACGGGCACGGACTCGCCGGTCAGCATCGAGGCGTCCACGGCGGACGCGCCCTCGACCACGGCCCCGTCGGTGGCGATCTTCTCGCCGGGCCGCACGAGGAACCGGTCGCCGACCTTCAACTCGCTTACGGGGACGGTCTCTTCACGTCCGCCCTCGCGCACCAGCGTGACGTTCTTGGCGCCGAGTTCGAGCAGCGCCTTGAGTGCCGCACCGGCCTTCCGCTTGGACCTGGCCTCGAAGTAGCGCCCGGCGAGGATGAAGGCGGTGACTCCGGCGGCGGCCTCCAGGTAGATGTTCCCGCCGCCGTCGCTGCGGGCGATGGTCAGCTCGAAGGCGTGCGTCATGCCGGGCATGCCGGCGGTTCCGAAGAAGAGCGCCCACACCGACCAGAGGAACGCGGCCGACGTGCCGACGGAGATGAGGGTGTCCATGGTCGCGGCGCCGTGGCGCGCGTTGGTGAAGGCGGCCTTGTGGAAGGGCCAGGCCGCGTACGTCACGACGGGCGCCGTCAGCGTGAGGGACAGCCACTGCCAGTACTCGAACTGGAGGGCGGGGACCATCGCCATCGCCACGACGGGTACGGCGAGCACGACGGCGGTGACCAGTCGCTGCCGGAGCGGCGCGAGCGGGTCGGCCGACGCGTCCGACTCCGCTTCCTCCGCCTTTTCCCCGACGGTCCGGGGCGGCTCCTGGGCCGTGTACCCGGTGGCCTCGACCGTGGCGATCAGGTCGGCCACCGCCACCCCGTCGGCGAAGGTGACCTTCGCCTTCTCCGTCGCGTAGTTGACGGTCGCCTCCACGCCGTCCATCCGGTTCAGCTTCTTCTCGATCCGGGCGGCGCACGAGGCACACGTCATGCCGCCGATGGCGAGTTCCACCTCTGCCGCCTGGGCGGCGGAGGGCGCGGTGACGGCTGGATGCGCCGACATGAGGCCTCCTCGGTTGCGGTCTGCTCCGGTACCCGGGGCGGGTATCGCTTACGAGATCCAATCTATACCTATGGGGGGTATCTGACGCAAGCGTTCCCACCGCTTGACTTCATACCCCCCAGGGGTATGGTCTACCTATCAGCCGCCGGACACCGACACCGTCCGCACGTCCGCACGTCCGCACGTCCGCACACCAGGAGCCGTCATGAAGACCGGACTGAAGATCACCGCCTTCGCAGCCGCCGTCGCCGCGACCTTCGGCACCGCGTACGGGGTGGGCAGGGGCGTGGACCCCGTCACCGCGGGCGAACAGAAGACGGCAGGGCACGCGGCGGGAGGACATGCGAAGGAAGCGCAGGAAGCGCAGGAAACGGAGAAAGCGCAGGACGGGCACGCCGGCCACGGCACATCGGCCGCCGGGGCCGCCGCCGTCCCGGGCGGGCTGCAGATCTCCGAGCGCGGCTACACGCTCGACCTGCGGACCCGGCACATCGCGGCCGCCGGCGAGCGCACCGAGCTGAGTTTCGCGATCACGAAGGACGACACGGGCCGCAAGGTCACCGCGTACAGGACGGAGCATGGCAAGCAGCTGCACCTGATCGTGGCCTCGCGGGACCTCACGGTCTACCGCCATCTGCATCCGGCCCGCGCGGCCGACGGCACCTGGAAGACGCCGGTCGAGCTGCCGAAGGCGGGCGGTTACCGCGTCTTCGCCGACTTCACCCCGCAGGCGGAGAAGGCGGGCCTCACCCTCGGGGCGGACCTGGCGGTCGCCGGAAAGTACGCGCCCCGGGACCTTCCGGCGGCCTCCCGGACCGCCGACGCCGGCGACGGCTACGAGGTGCGGCTGGGCGGCGGCCTCGGCGCGGGCTCGGCGAGCGAGCTGACCCTGAGCGTCGCGAGGAACGGGAAGCCGGTCACCGACCTCCAGCCCTATCTCGGCTCGTACGGGCACCTGGTCGCCCTGCGCTCCGGCGACCTCGCGTACCTCCACGTGCACCCGAACAAGGGCGGGCCGGGGCCGGAGGTGTCGTTCACGGCGACGGCGCCCAGCAATGGGACGTACCGCCTCTTCCTGGACTTCAAGCACAACGGCACCGTGCGGACGGCGGAATTCACGGTGCACGCCGGGCAGAGCGCGGGTGATCATCCAAAGGAGCACGGCCACTGATCACCTGTCGGCACGGGCCGTCTGCGCGTAGGCTGACCTATTGGACTAGACCTCTAGGGCCTGTTGTGACGACAGGGCCGGGGGCCCGGCCGCCACCCGCACCCGCCTTCGTAACCGACAAAGGGGTCCCATGAGCAAGCGTGCAGTCCTGGAGGTGATCGCGCTCGGCGCCGAGGACGCCGTCGCGGCCCAGGCAGGAGGGGCCGACCGGCTTGAGCTGGTCACCGACATGGCGGCGGACGGGCTCACCCCGTCGCGCGAGACGTTCGGCCGGATCCGCGCGGCCGTCGGCATCTCGCTGCGGGTCATGATCCGGCTCGCGGACGGTTTCGCGGCGGGCGACCTGGACGCGCTGGCCGAGACCGCGCGCGGGCTGCGCGCGGAGGGGGCCGACGAGTTCGTGCTCGGCTTCCTCGACCCGGCGGGCGGCCCCGACCTCGCGGCGGTCGAACGGATCACGGCGGAGCTGGACGGCTGCCGCTGGACCTTCCACCGCGCGATCGACCGGGCCGCGGACCGCGACGCCCTGCGCAAGCAGCTCGCGCACGCGCCGGGCCTCGACACGTATCTGACGGCCGGTTCGCCGGACGGCGTGGACGCCGGGCTCGACGTCCTGGCGGCGGAGGCGGCCCGCTCGGGCGAACCGGGTTACGAACAGCGGATCCTGGTCGGCGGCGGCCTCCGCCTCGACCACCTGCCGCGCCTGAAGGCGGCAGGCATCGACGCCTTCCACATCGGCGGCGCGGCCCGCCCCCAGGGCTGGACGGCCCCGGTGTCGACGGACGCGGTCCGCACGTGGCGGGAAGCGGTCGACGCGGGGATCGGGATCTAGGGCCTGTCTTCAAATTCCCGCCGTCCGCCCGGAGGGCGGGCCCCGCGGCGTCTGGCACGCACATCTGCAAGGCGGAGGAGGGCGTCGACGCGGAGCGTCGGCAACCGACGACAACGCCGCAGATGTGCGTGCCAGACGCCGCGGGGCAGGCGGGAATTTGAAGACAGGCCCTAGGCCCCCTGCAGCGCTCCCCCGAGCTGCTCCGGCAGCTCCGCGGCGTGGACCACGACCAACCCGGAGACGGCTCGGGTCAGCGCCACGTACAGGCGACGCAGTCCGGTCCGCTCGTCGGGTTCGCCGTCGACCACGGCGGCGGGCTCGTCGAGGACCACGTAGTCGTATTCGAGGCCCTTCGCGAGCGAGGCCGGCACGAGGGTGAGGCGGGTCTGCGCGGTGGTCTCCTCGCCGGGGCCCAGGTAGGTGAGCCCGGCGTCGGCGAGGGCCGCGGCCAGGGCCGGGATGCGGGCGTCGGCGGCGATGAGGCCCACGGACCCCTCCCGCTCCAGCGCCTCTGCGCACGCGGCGACCACGTCGTCGGCCCCGTTCGCCGCCTCCCGGACCTCGAAGGCGCCGGGGTTCTCACGGACGGACGAGACGGGCGCGAGGCCGGGCGCGATGTGGGGCAGCAGCCGGGACGCGTACGCGATGACATCGCGCGGCACGCGGAATCCGACGGTCAGCTCCTCGACCACGGCCTCCTCCTTGCCCAGATGCCGCAGCGCCTCGGCCCAGCTGCGTGTGGCCCAGGGCGTCGTGCCCTGCGCGAGGTCACCGAGGACGGTGGCGGACCCGGTGGTGCAGCGCCGCCCGACGGCCCGGTACTGCATGGGCGAGAGGTCCTGCGCCTCGTCGAGCACCACATGCCCGAGGGAGTGCGTACGGGCGACGAGGTCGGTGACCTCGTCGATCAGCACGGCGTCGGCGGAGGACCACTTGGCGGCCCGCACGCTGCGCGCCGGCCGCTCCCACAGCACGCACTTCTGCTCGTCCTCGCTGAGCACACCCTCCGCGTGCTCGGCGAGGAACTCGGTGTCGGACAGCAGCCGCAGCACGAGCTTCGCGGGATCGACGGCGGGCCACAGGACCTTCACGGCGGCCTTGACGGCCGCGTTCCTGGCCACGGAGTCCTGCACACGGTCGTCGGGGGCTTCGCCCGACCGCTCCATCTGTACGAGAACGGCGTGGGCGATGCGCTGCGGAAGGGCGTCGCGGGCGGCGCCGTACCGCATGTCCCGGGCCATCAGCTCCCGCACGATCTCCTCGAGTTCATACGCGGGCACGCGCCAGCGCCGGGACCCGCGCACGACCACCACGGGCTCCACGGGCAGCGTGATGTGCGAGCGCACGGCCCGCCGCAGCACCTCGGCCATCCGCGCGTCACCCTTGACCACGGCGGCGTCCGCACTGTCGGCGCCCCGCACCTCCACATGGGCGACGAGGTCGTCGACAGTGGCCTGCTTGACCTCCAACTCACCCAGAGCGGGGAGGACTTGCTCGATGTAGTGGAGGAAGGACCGGTTCGGTCCGATGACGAGGGTCCCGGTCCGGGCCAGCCGCTCGCGATGGGCGTAGAGCAGGTAGGCGACACGGTGGAGGCCGACGGCGGTCTTCCCGGTCCCGGGCCCTCCCTGGACGCACACGGACCCCGAGAGCCCGCTGCGCACGATCTCGTCCTGCTCGGGCTGGATGGTGGCGACGATGTCGCGCATCGGTCCGACGCGGGGCCGCTCGATCTCGGCCTGGAGCAGCGCGCTCACGACCTCGGCCTCGGCGGGGTCGGACAGCCGCTCGTCCTCGTACGCGGTGAGATCCCCGCCCGTGTAACCGAACCGCCGCCGCAGCCCGACGTCCATCGGGTCCTTCTTCGAGGCGCGGTAGAAGGGCTGCGAGACGGGGGCGCGCCAGTCGATGACCATCGGATCGCCCACCGCGTCATGAACATGCCGCCGCCCGATGTAGAACCGCTCCCCCTCGGCCCCTTCGGCCTGGTCGGCGCCGGGGGCGTGCAGGTAGTCGAGCCGCCCGAAGAACAAGGGGGTGTGCGACAGATCGGCCAGGGCCTTGATCCGGTCGTCGATCTGGCGCTGCAGAACGGCGGCGTTCACCCAGTTCGCGGTGACGTCGGCGATGTCGAGGGATTCCACGTCCTCGCGCATGGCGCGCAGGGCGGCACGGGACGACGTCAGGTGGGCGCGCTCGCGGGAGAGCGGGTCGTCGAGGGACACGGGCTATGCCTCCGGGCTCCGGGGGGTTCGGTTACACACGGCGACCGGCCGGTTTCCGTCCGGGCGGTGGCGCTCCACGGAGGGAGGCGGGCAAGGCGGACCACCTTACTCCGGCCCCGACACACGACCAACACATTTATTTCCCGTTTTCCCGGGGAGCCGTGAGGGCCCTAGGGGACGGAGTCACCCCCAGGACGCACCCCCGCCGCCGCAACCTACAACTCCGGACCGATGTGCACGGAATGCCCGTATTCCACCATGGAGGCATGACGACCATGACCTTCACTCACGGTGCCACCGCCGCCACGGAAACCCACCACCCCCACCGCCTCGGAAACGTCCTGCGAGCGGCCAAGGTCATCGTGACCTCGGCGCTCGGCGTGATCCTTCTGGGTGAGTACGACGAGGAGGCCGGCGTACAGAAACGATCAGGCCCATACGGGCCACCCCCGGACTAGGGAGTGCCGACGGGGCCTGCCGACGAGTTCACCGGCAGGGTCTAGGGTCGCCGCATGCGGGACGACCTGAGGAAAGCCTGGGCGGACACACTCGCCACGGCGCAGCCCACGACAGCCACCCCCACCACCCCGGAGGCCTACGCGGACAACCTCCTGGCCCGCTGGTCGGAGCCACAGCGCCGCTACCACACGACGACGCACCTCAAGGCGGTCCTGGACCGCATCGACGAACTGGAGGACCACGCCGACGACCCGGCCCTGGTCCGCCTCGCGGCCTGGTTCCACGACGCGGTGTATCTCCCCGAGCGCTCGACGAACGAGGAGCGCTCGGCGCGCCTCGCGGAACGGGCCCTGGCGGAAGCGGGCCTGACGGAGCAGCAGATCGACGAGGTGAGCCGCCTGGTCATGCTCACGGTGACGCACGACCCGGACGAGGACGACCACAACGGCGAGGTCCTGTGCGACGCGGACCTCGCGATCCTGGCGGCGGCCCCGGACGCGTACGCGGCCTACGCGGCGGCGGTCCGGGAGGAGTACGGCTTCGTACCGGACGAACCGTTCCGCGAGGGCCGCGCCGCGGTTCTGCGCCAACTCCTCGCCCTGCCCCGCCTGTTCCGCACCCCGTACGGCGCGGCGCACTGGGAGGAGCGGGCCCGCGAGAACCTCACGGCCGAGCTGGCCCTGCTGACTCCGCAAACCGGTTGATCGGCGCGCGCGGCTCAAACCGGTTGATCGGCGCGCGCGGCTGCCGCATCCTCGGCCCATGACTCTCCTCACCATCGCGGCCGCGCGCGTACGCCTGCACGAGCTGTCCCTCGAGTCGGCCAGGGACCTCCACGCAGACAGCGGATCGGGCGGCTTCGCCTGGCTGGACGGCGACGCACCGGACGGCACCCGGACCGGCTCGGGGATCACGGTGAAGGCGCACGCGGCGGGCACGTACCGCGAGGGCTGGGGAACGTACGCGATCGTGCGGGCCGAGGACGGACGGGCGGTGGGCGGGATCGGCTTCCACAGCGCGCCGGACGGGGAGGGCCGCGTGGAGATCGGTTACGACGTGACGGAGGGGGCGCGCGGCCGGGGCTACGCGACGGAGGCGGTGACCGCGATAGCCGCGTGGGCGCTTTCGCAGCCGGGCGTCACGGCGGTGACGGCGAACACGGACCTGGACAACGGGCTGTCCCAACGGGTACTGGAGCGCGCCGGTTTCGTACGGATTGCGACGACGACGGACCTCTGCGCCTACGAACTGTCGGGAATTTGAGCAACGCTGCGTCGCGTTGTGTCACGTCATGCATGACTCTGCTCGAAAAGCTCCCGAAAACACCGCCGGAGACACCGCCGAAGACACCCCCGCGGGCGCCCCCACCCGCATGCCGCCGGCCGTCTACATCCTGGGCCTCGCGGTGTTCGCGCTGGGCACGTCCGAGTTCATGCTGTCCGGCATCCTGCCCGCGATCGCCGACGACATGGACGTCACGATCCCGCAGGCGGGCCTGCTGATATCGGCGTTCGCGATCGGCATGGTGGTGGGCGCGCCGCTGCTCGCCGTGGCGACGCTGCGCCTGCCGCGCCGCACCACACTCATCGCGCTGATCTCGGTGTTCGGCCTGGGCCAGGTCGCGGGCGCGCTGGCGCCGACGTACGCGGTCCTGTTCGCGTCGCGGATCGTGAGCGCGCTGGCCTGCGCCGGGTTCTGGGCCGTGGGTGCGGCGGTGGCCATCGCGATGGTGCCGGTGACACAGCGGGCGCGGGCCCTGGCGGTGATGATCGGCGGGCTGTCGATCGCGAACGTGCTGGGCGTCCCGGCGGGCGCGTTCCTCGGTGACGGTCTGGGCTGGCGGGCGGCGTTCTGGGCGGTGGGCGTGGCCTCGGCGATCGCGCTGGTGGGGGTGGTGACGCTGATCCCGCGGATCCCGCTCCCGGCGCAGAGGCCGCGGCCGCGGCGCGAGTTGGCGATCTACCGGGACAGCCAGGTCTGGCTGTCGATCACGGTGACGGCGCTGGCCGCGGGCGGCGTGTTCTGCGCGTTCAGCTATCTGTCGCCGCTGCTCACGGATGTGGCGGGCCTGGACGAGGGCTGGGTCCCGACGGTCCTCGCGCTCTTCGGTGTCGGCGCGCTGGTCGGCACGACCGTCGGGGGGCGGGTCGCCGACGCGCATCTGTTCGGGGTGCTGCTGAGCGGCATCGCGGCGTCCACGGTGTTCCTGGTGGCACTGGCGCTGCTCGGCGGGTTCGCGGTGGCGGCGGTGGTGCTGTCGTTCCTGCTGGGCTTCTCGGCGTTCTACACGGCGCCGGCGCTGAACGCCCGCATGTTCAACGTGGCGGGCGCGGCCCCCACGCTCGCCGGGGCGACGACGACGGCGGCGTTCAACCTGGGCAACACGGGCGGGCCGTGGCTCGGCGGCACGGTGATCGACGCGGGGCTCGGCTACCCGGCGACGGCGTGGGCAGGCGCGGCGATGACGGTGACGGCGATCGGCGCGACGGCGGCGTCACTGCGCCTGCACCGCGGATCGGCCACGAAGCTCGTGGCGTCGTCCGGCTCCAAGGACCTCAACTCCCCACCGCAGGACGCCCCTTCGGCCTCCGCAGCCCCGCCTCGGTGAGCCTGCGCACCAGCTCCTTCGAGCCGACCTTCACGGCCCCGGCCCGCACCGCGTCCGCGTAGCGGTGCGACGGCAGGTCGTAGTGGTCGCGCTCGAAGGCGCGGGGCGGGACGCCGAGCCGCTCGGCGAAGAGATGGAGCTCGTCGAAGGAGACGTCGCTGACCACGTGGGACCACATGCGCCCGTGGCCGGGCCAGGTCGGCGGATCGATGTAGACGGTCATCACACGACGGTACCGAGGGACCCCACGGGCGCCACGACCACGCCCGCCTCGCTGCACACCCAGTGCGGGTCGGGGCCCAACTCCGGTTCCACATCGAGGGCGTGGGGTTCGCCGGAGCCGCACACGGGGCACAGCGGCCAGCGGCCGTAGCGTTCGAGGAGCCCGTCCTGGACGTCCTGGGCGACGAGCCCGGCGACGAATTCGACCCCTTCCGGCCACTCCTCGACCCACCAGCGGCGCTGCACTATGGACTCCTCGACGAGGGAGACGACGTCGGCGTGGGCGACCTCACCGGAGCCGAGGTCGGCGAGTACGAGTGCACGGGCCGCGTGCAGTGCCTGTTCGAGGGGGCTGATGTCCATGAAGCCCATTGTCCTCCCCTTGGCGCACGCGCCCCGCAGAACGGCCGAAGTGCCCTGGGGGACGTGCCCTACGGCACAGCCGAAGGACTCTTGACGTCTCACCCCCCTGAAAATATCTTTCAAATGTGACCAGCAACGTGAAGGAAATTTTCGCAGGCGACGCGCCGCCCGCCCCGGCCGCCCTCGCGGCCAAGGTGCGGACCCTCGCGCCGTCGATGACCCGCTCCATGCAGCGGGTCGCCGAAGCCGTCGCCGGGGACCCGGCCGGCTGCGCGGCCCTCACGGTCACCGGCCTGGCCGAGCTCACCGGCACCAGTGAGGCGACGGTGGTCCGTACCGCCCGCCTCCTCGGCTACCCCGGATACCGGGACCTGCGCCTCGCCCTCGCCGGGCTCGCCGCCCAGCAGCAGTCGGGCCGCGCCCCCGCCGTCACCGCGGACATAGCGGTCGACGACCCCATCGCCGACGTCGTCGCGAAGCTCGCGTACGACGAGCAGCAGACCCTCGCCGACACCGCGGCCGGCCTCGACACCGTGCAGCTCGGCGCGGCCGTGAACGCGCTGGCGGGCGCCCGCCGCATCGACATCTACGGCATCGGCGCGTCCAGCCTCGTCGGCCAGGACCTCGCCCAGAAGCTCCTGCGCATCGGGCTGATCGCCCACGCCCACGGCGACCCGCACCTGGCGATCACCAACGCCGTGCAGCTGCGCGCCAAGGATGTCGCCATCGCCATCACGCACTCCGGATCGACCGGCGACGTGATCGAACCGCTGCGCGTCGCCTTCGAGCACGGGGCCGCCACGATCGCGATCACCGGCCGCCCCGACGGCCCGGTCTCGCAGTACGCCGACCACATATTGACCACGTCCACGGCGCGCGAGAGCGAGTTGCGGCCGGCCGCGATGTCGTCCCGCACGAGCCAGCTGCTCGTCGTGGACTGCCTGTTCGTGGGCGTCGCGCAGCGTACGTACGAGACGGCGGCCCCCGCCCTGTCGGCGTCGTACGAGGCGCTCGCGCACCGTCACAGGCCGCGCGGCTCCCGCTAGGCGACGCGCACCCGCCCTTCCCCCGCCCCCCACTGCCGCACCGGAAAGAGCCGCACACGTCATGACCTCCACGACCGACGCCGCCGACAACTACAGCGAACTGCGCGCCCAGCTCGCCACGCTCACCACGGAGGCGTTCCGCCCGGAGCTCTCCGAGATCGACCAGCTGTCGACGCTGGAGATCGCGCAGATCATGAACGGCGAGGACGCGAGCGTCCCCACCGCCGTCGCCGAGCAGCTCCCGCAGATCGCCGCCGCGATCGACGGCACGGCCGAGCGGATGGCCCGCGGCGGCCGCCTCGTCTACGCGGGCGCGGGCACGGCGGGCCGGCTCGGCGTCCTGGACGCGTCCGAGTGCCCGCCCACGTTCAACACCGACCCGAGCGAGGTCGTCGGTCTGATCGCGGGCGGCCCGAGCGCCATGGTCAAGGCGGTCGAGGGCGCCGAGGACTCCAAGGAGCTTGCGGCCCAGGATCTGGACGCACTGGGTCTGACGGCGGACGACGTCGTGGTCGGCATCTCGGCCTCGGGCCGCACCCCGTACGCGATCGGCGCCGTCGAGCACGCGCGCGGCCGGGGCGCCCTCACGATCGGCCTGTCCTGCAACGCGGACAGCGCGCTCGCGGCGGCCGCGGACCACGGCATCGAGGTCGTCGTCGGCCCCGAGCTCCTCACCGGTTCCACCCGGCTGAAGGCGGGCACGGCCCAGAAGCTCGTCCTCAACATGCTGTCGACGATCACCATGATCCGGCTCGGCAAGACGTACGGGAACCTGATGGTGGACGTACGCGCCTCGAACGAGAAGCTGCGCGCCCGCTCCCGCCGGATCGTCGCCCTGGCCACCGGCGCGGACGACGCCGACATCGAGGCCGCGCTCGCCGCGACGGACGGGGAGGTGAAGAACGCCATCCTCGTGATCCTCGGCTCGGTCGACGGCCCGACGGCCGCCCGCCTCCTGACCGACAGCAAGGGTCATCTGCGCGCCGCGCTCCAGGCCTCGGCCACCACGACCCCGTAACCCCCGAAGTACGTCCCACCCCCCACGCACCACGCACAGCAAGGCACCACGACCCATGGCTGACTCAAAGAACCGCGCCACGGCCGCCGCGATCCTTCCTCTCGTCGGCGGCGCATCGAACATCACGTCCGTAGCCCACTGCATGACCCGGCTCCGTCTCGGCCTGGCCGACCGCGCACTCGTCGACGAGGACGCGCTGAAGGCGTTGCCCGACGTCATGGGCGTGGTCGACGACGAGACGTACCAGATCGTCCTCGGACCGGGAAAGGTCGCCCGGGTCACCCCGGAGTTCGAGGAGCTGGTGCAGGACGGCAAGACGGCCGCACCGGAGCCGCACGCGGTCACCGCGGACGAACTCGCCGCCCAGGGCGCCGAGTTGAGGGCGGCTCGCAAGGCGAAGAACGCGACGCCGTTCAAGCTGTTCCTGCGCAGGATCGCGAACATCTTCGTGCCGCTGATCCCGGCGCTGATCGGCTGCGGCATCATCGCCGGCATCAACGGCCTGCTGATCAACCTGCACTGGCTGCCGGGCGTCACCCCCGCCCTGGCCACCATCGCCTCCGGCTTCATGGCGCTGATCGCGGTGTTCGTCGGCTACAACACGGCGAAGGAGTTCGGCGGTACGCCGATCCTGGGCGGCGCGGTCGCGGCGATCATCGTGTACGCGGGCGTCGCGAACATCGAGGCGTTCGGCCAGAAGCTGTCGCCCGGCCAGGGCGGCGTGCTGGGCGCGCTGGGCGCCGCGGTCCTCGCGACGTACATCGAGAAGTGGTGCAGGAAGTGGGTGCCGGAGGCGGTGGACGTGCTGGTCACGCCCACCCTCACGGTCCTGGTCTCCGGCCTGGTCACGATCTTCGGCCTGATGTTCGTGGCGGGTGAGATCTCCACGG
Source organism: Streptomyces sp. NBC_00009 (assembly GCF_045040855.1). Lineage (NCBI taxonomy): Bacteria > Bacillati > Actinomycetota > Actinomycetes > Kitasatosporales > Streptomycetaceae > Streptomyces > Streptomyces sp. NBC_00009. The sequence continues at coordinate 4,343,675 of NZ_CP108312.1, read as the reverse complement.
GCATCGGCACCGCGGCGAACTGGCTCCTCGACAACACGGGCGCCTTCGCGGGCCTGGTCCTCGGCGGCCTGTTCCTCCCCCTGGTCATGCTGGGCCTGCACCAGGCCCTCATCCCCATCCACACCACGCTCATCGAGCAGCAGGGCTACACCGTCCTGCTCCCCGTCCTGGCGATGGCGGGCGCGGGCCAGGTCGGCTGTGCGATCGCGGTGTTCAAGCGCCTCAAGCACAACAAGTCGATCCGTACGACGATCAAGTCCGCGCTCCCCGCAGGCTTCCTGGGCGTCGGCGAACCCCTGATCTACGGCGTCTCGCTCCCGCTCGGCCGCCCCTTCATCACGGCGTGCGTGGGCGGCGCGGCGGGCGGCGCGTTCGTCGGCTTCTTCTCGATGATCGGCGACAAGGTCGGCTCCACGGCGATCGGTCCCTCGGGCTGGGCGCTGTTCCCGCTCCTCGACGGCAACAAGGGCCTCGGCACGACGGTCGCGATCTACGGCGCGGGCCTGCTGGTCGGCTACATCGTGGGCTTCGTGGCGACGTACTTCTTCGGCTTCAGCAAGCAGATGCTGGTGGAGCTCAACGCGGATGTGGAAGCGGGCGAGTCCCATCCTCCGGCGCCCGAGTCGCCGCACAAGGAACTGGCGGGCGTCTGACGCGCTCCGCCATCGCCCACCGGGCACCGCCGCATAAGGGGCCGCCTGCTCGTGTGTACACATGGATGCGTACACACGAGTAGGCTGGCACCATGAGCGAGAACGTCACCATCCGTGAAGCCCGCGCCCATCTGGCGGAGGTCGTCGACAAGGCCGAGGCCGGCGAGGTGACCGTACTGACACGCAAAGGAAAGCGCGTGGCGGCGCTGGTGCCCATAGAGGTCCTGGACGCACTCGACGAAGCGGCTGACGAACTCGCGGCCCGCGAGGCCGAGCGGCACCGAGGCGACCCGACGGTCGGCATGGCCGAGCTGCTCGCCGACCTCTTCGAGGGCGACGGCGGCCGAGGCGACGCAGCGTGAAGTACGCCTTCCGTTTCACCACGCACGCCCAGCGCCAGCTCCGCTCCATCGACCGCCAGCAGGCCCTGCGCATCCTCACCGCCCTCACCCCGCTCGGCGACGACCCCCACCGGGACGACGCGGACACCAAGAAGCTCACGAGGCATGACGGCCTGTACCGGCTGCGTGTCGGCGGCTTCCGGGTCGTCTACGAGATCCACGACAACGTCCTGACCGTCCTGGTCGTCCATCTCGGCAACCGCCGCGACGTCTATCGCAACCTGTAGAGCCTGGCCTCACCCGATAGAGCGAAGCCGCGCCATGAGAGCAAAGGACGGAGACGCGAAATGAGCCACACACGCTGGAAACTGGACCGCGAGAGGAAGCTCACCGAGGGCTACGTCGAGTCCCGCGAAGTCGAAGCCGAACGCGCCGAGATCCGGCTCGCCATGGCCTTCGCCAAGGCCGTCTACGACCGTCGCCGGGAACTGGGCCTCACCCAGACACAACTCGCCGATCTCGCCGGCCTCACCCAGGCGAAGATCTCCCGCGTCGAAGGCGCCGACGCAGTCCCCACGCTGCCCCTGCTGCGCCGCCTGACCACCGCCTTGAACGCGTCCCTGAACGTCACCATCGACGTCCACCACGAATCGGTCACCTTCACGGCGCACCCGGCCGCCTGACAACGCCCACCTCACGGCAGTCGCCCCTCCCGGTTCACCACCCGCACCCGCGCCCGCAGCTCCTCCGCGACGGGCGCCGGCTCCACCGCCTCCGGCGGACAGTCCCACTCGCGCCCGCCGCCGGGCGGCCGCAACTGCACGTAACCGCCCTCGCGCCCCATGACCTGCCCGACGCGTCCGTCCCGTACGTCGATCACGTACGCGCCGATGTTCATCGCGCTGCGCGCCCTTCGTGCAGTACGGCCACGAGCCGCATCGCCGTATCGAGGTTCACGCATCCCAGGTCCACCAGCGGATAGCCGACCTCCCCCGCCGCCGACACGGGGTCGACCCGCAGGGACGGCAGCAGCACGTCCAACACCCCGAGTTCGGCCCGCAGTTGCCCGATGGTCTCCTCGACCACCCGCAGCCGCTCCGCGTCCCGCACCACCATCGCCACTCCTTCACGCCAAGTTCTGCTTTCACCACACAGCGTGACGGGATCGGCTCTACGCTTTCCAGGGGTAGCGGCCCAACAATCCCTTTGTTGCTCTGGGAGTCGATGCACGTGACCGGACCGAAGGACCTCGATCCCGCCTCCCGCCGCGTCATGGTCGGCGAGGAACTCCGCCACGCGAGAGAGCGGGCGGGCCTGACCCAACAGGCCCTGGGTGAACTGCTGTTCGTGAGCGGGTCGTACGTCGGCCAGATGGAGGCGGGCACGCGCAGGATCCTGCCGGACATGGCGCAACGGCTGGACGAGGCGCTGGGGACGGCGGGGTTCTTCGTCCGGCACTGCGTGAAGGCGAACGAGTCGAAGCACCCCGAGCACTTCGCGGAGGCGGCCGAGGCGGAGGCCATCGCGATCGAGATCAGGCAGTACGAGTCGCTGCTGATCCCTGGCCTGCTCCAGACCCCGTCCTACGCCCGCGCGGTCTTCCTCGCCTACCAGCCCACGGCCCCGGAGGAGGCGATCGACAAGCTGGTGGCGGCCCGAATGGAACGGACCCGCCTCCTCGACGATCCAACAGAGCCCTTGTTGTGGGCAGTTCTGGATGAGGCCGCCCTGCGCCGGGAAGTCGGCGGACCTGCGGTGATGGCCGAGGCCCTGCGCCACATCGCCGCTCTGATCGGCAGGCGCCGGGTGATCGTTCAGGTGGTGCCGTTCTCGGCGGGGGCGCACGCATCGATGACCGGCTTCCTCCAACTACTGCACTTCGCTGATGCACCTCCGCTCGCTTTCATCGAAGCGCCCAGCACAGGCCAGCTCACAGACGATCCGGCCACGGTCGCCCGCCATCAGCTGTCCTACGATCTGCTCAGGGCCGACGCACTCACCCCGAAACAATCCCTGGCCCTGATCGCAGCAGTGGCGGAGGATTACGCACATGAAGATCACGCCCCCGGAGCTTGACCTCGCCTCGGCCACCTGGCGCAAATCCACGTACAGCGGCGGCGAAGGCGGCAGTTGCCTGGAGGTCACCCACGACCACCCCGGCCTGGTCCCCGTCCGGGACTCCAAGAACCCCGACGGCCCGAAGCTCGTGCTCCGGGCGGACGCCTGGTCCGCGTTCATCACGGATCTCAAGGGAGAGCGCTAGGGCGCGTCCGCCCGCCCGCCCCGGCAGTGGCGCAAGATCACAAGCAGATTGCGTGGCTGGCGAAGGCGGGTGGTTGCGGGAGCCTCCATCAGTTTTCCGTTCGGCTGCGGACTGGTGGGGGCCGGCTTTCCCCAATGACGGTCAGTGAGTGGGTACGAGTTCAGCAACCCGGTATCTTTCGCGACAACGCAGAGACCAACCGCAAAGAAGAAGCGGCAGCAACAGGCAGGTGGGGGAGGCGGCGGTCGCGGCAGGGCGCGGGCGAGCGGGTTCTTGGGGTGGCAGAGGAGTTGCCCCGGAAGCGAGGCTGATTGGCCCGGATCCGCCAATCTCCCTGTCGAGGGCGGGGTCAGCCAGGGCCGGGCCCCGGTCCACCAGCCATCTGCGGCGGATCTCGGCGGGGTTGGGCAGATTCGGGCCACAAGCTCACTCGGAGCTCAAGTCGCCAGCCCCGAGCGCTCTTTCCAAGGAACGGGAGGCGGGCCTCAACCGCCCTCCCACCCAGGTCCACGCCCGCGCGGCAGCGCTGCGCTCCCCCGGGCACGGGGATGAACCGGCCTCAACTGCCGTATCAGAATGGCCCCATGAGCCACGACCGCGAACACCCGGACGACCGCGTCTTCGTCCGGAGCAACTGGGGCACGAACCGCTACGTCTACAACGCGCGCAACCCCGTCGGACGCGTCCTCATCGTCGGCTCGCTGCTGTTCGCGGCGGGTGCGCTCTACGTGCTGTACCACCCGGACCTCTTCCGGGGCGGCTGGGAGAGTGACGACCTGCGGACCGCGGTGACGGGCGCGACGACGCAGCTGTCGGAGGACCGGGCCGGCCCGGGCACCGACACCGGGCTTTACGAGGACATCCTGACGCAGGACATCGCGCGGCACGGGCAGGGCCCGGAAGACGCCCTCACCGTCACCCTCGCCTCCGACCCGCCCGAATCCACGATCTGGTACGGCGGCACCGAGGACGCCGACTTCTCGGTCACGGCCCGCGGCACCGATACCGCCTTCTGCCTGCACGTCCATGCGGTGCAGCGGCCGAAGGCGATGGGCTACGACGCCGTGGACTTCACCGTCGACGACGGGAGCTGCCCTGGAAGGACCACCGGGGCGCCTTGACGGCGTCCGGCGCTCCACATGCGCCCGCGCGAGCCGTCCCGCATTCTGAAGTTATGGCTGAGAGCACGTTCTCGAAGATTTCCTGGACCGAGTTCCGTCCCGACCAGGGGCGGCTGACCGCCGGCGCCGTGCTGACCGGCGCCGGGATGCTGGTCTCCGCGGCGGGTGTCGGCCTGCTGGTCTATGAGCTGGTCCGCGCGGGCCGCACCTGGACCGGCAGCTGGGAGGTGCCGCCCGGCGAGCTCGCCGCCCGGACCCTCCACCAGGCGCAGAGCGCGGCGCAGGCCGGGCGCGACGCATGGCGCACGTACGAGGAGCAGGCGGTCTGACAACACGCCGTCGGCCCCCGGGACCAAGTGGTCCCGGGGGCCGACAGAGATGTACTTACCGATCCGTCAGGATCAGAAGTCCATGTCACCGCCCGGCATGCCGCCCGGAGCGCCGCCCGCGGCGGCCTTCTCCGGCTTGTCGGCGATGACGGCCTCGGTGGTCAGGAACAGCGCGGCGATGGACGCGGCGTTCTGCAGCGCGGAACGCGTGACCTTCGCCGGGTCGAGGATGCCCTCGGCGATCATGTCGACGTACTCACCGGTCGCGGCGTTCAGGCCGTGGCCGATGGGAAGGTTGCGGACCTTCTCCACGACGACGCCACCCTCGAGACCACCGTTGACGGCGATCTGCTTGAGCGGGGCCTCCAGCGCGAGCTTCACGGCGTTGGCGCCGGTCGCCTCGTCACCGTCGAGCTCGAGCTTCTCGAAGACCGCGGAGGCCTGGAGCAGGGCCACGCCACCACCGGCGACGATGCCCTCCTCGACGGCCGCCTTCGCGTTGCGAACGGCGTCCTCGATGCGGTGCTTGCGCTCCTTGAGCTCGACCTCGGTCGCGGCACCGGCCTTGATGACCGCAACACCGCCGGCGAGCTTCGCCAGGCGCTCCTGCAGCTTCTCGCGGTCGTAGTCGCTGTCCGAGTTCTCGATCTCGGCACGGATCTGGTTGACGCGGCCCTGGACCTGGTCGCTCTCGCCGGCGCCGTCGACGATCGTCGTCTCGTCCTTGGTGATGACGACCTTGCGGGCGCGGCCGAGCAGGTCGAGACCGGCGTTCTCCAGCTTGAGGCCGACCTCCTCGGAGATGACGGTGCCACCGGTGAGGATGGCGATGTCGCCGAGCATGGCCTTGCGGCGGTCACCGAAGCCCGGGGCCTTGACGGCGACGGACTTGAAGGTGCCACGGATCTTGTTGACGACCAGGGTCGACAGGGCCTCGCCCTCGACGTCCTCGGCGATGATCAGCAGCGGCTTGCCGGACTGCATGACCTTCTCGAGCAGCGGAAGGAGGTCCTTCACGTTGCCGATCTTCGAGTTGACGATGAGGATGTACGGGTCGTCGAGTGCCGACTCCATACGCTCCATGTCGGTGGCGAAGTACGCCGAGATGTAGCCCTTGTCGAAGCGCATGCCCTCGGTGAGCTCAAGCTCGAGACCGAAGGTCTGCGACTCCTCGACCGTGATGACGCCTTCCTTGCCGACCTTGTCCATCGCCTCGGCGATGAGCTCGCCGATCTGGGTGTCGGCGGCGGAGATGGAGGCCGTGGAAGCGATCTGCTCCTTGGTCTCGACATCCTTGGCCTGCTCGAGCAGGGCGGCGGAGACGGCCTCGACGGCCTTCTCGATGCCGCGCTTGAGGGCCATCGGGTTGGCGCCGGCCGCGACGTTGCGCAGGCCTTCCTTGACGAGCGCCTGGGCGAGGACGGTCGCGGTCGTCGTGCCGTCACCGGCGACGTCGTCCGTCTTCTTCGCGACCTCCTTGACCAGCTCGGCGCCGATCTTCTCGTACGGGTCCTCGAGCTCGATCTCCTTGGCGATGGACACACCATCGTTGGTGATCGTGGGGGCGCCCCACTTCTTCTCGAGGACGACGTTGCGACCCTTGGGGCCCAGGGTCACCTTGACGGCGTCGGCGAGCTGGTTCATGCCGCGCTCGAGGCCGCGCCGTGCCTCCTCGTCGAACGCGATGATCTTGGCCATGTGAAGTGGTCCTCCCGGACGGGGTGGAAACGCAAACGGACCGTGCTGGTGCCCGCGACGGACGGCCTGCGTGCCGTGTGGTTCCTTGCCCCACCCGGCCTGCGAGCCTCACCGACCCGATCCAAGTTCTGTCACTCTCACCTTCAGAGTGCTAACGCAATGATTAGCACTCGGCCTAGGAGAGTGCAAGCGCCTCCGGCAGACACGCGGTCCCCGCGGACGGCCTGCGCGGGCCGCGCGTGCACGCACGAGAGGCCCGCACCCCTCGCGGGGTACGGGCCTCTCGGCGTGAGTGTGTCGGTGGCCGATCGCGCCGAGATCAGACGGCGAGCTTGACCATGTCCGCCTGCGGACCCTTCTGGCCCTGCGAGATCTCGAATTCGACTCGCTGACCCTCTTCAAGGGTGCGGTATCCGTCCATCTGGATGGCGCTGTAGTGGACGAATACATCCGCACCACCGTCGACCGCGATGAAGCCGTACCCCTTCTCCGCGTTGAACCACTTGACGGTGCCCTGAGCCATGACTAACTCCCCTATTACTGGCCCTTGCACAGGCCCGCACTTCGCGGACCCGGGTCAGACCTCACGCCCCATTGGTTGGAGGTGTGCGCCGGAACGCGTCGACCGCGGCTGAATGTATCTGCCCAACTGCCCTCTGCAACAGGTCAATCGGACGAGAATTCTGGGCGCGGCAGAGCGGTAATAAGCGGCGGAGTCATTGGATTCCGGGGCAACTCGGGCCCGACAAATGCCACGAACACCCGATAAGGGCGGGGCACTTTGGCTGCTTCTTGTCGGGCGGCGGCCGACTTCATATATGCGCTCGGCACAGGCGCGAAGCTCGCTTCCCAACTCTACCGCGCTCAACCATGCAGAATTGCCCCCTCCGTTTCTCTCGCGGAGGGGGCAATTCAGGTAACGCTGAGTACAGTCGCGGTGGTTCAGCCGCCGGCGACGGCCGGGATGATCGAGACGCCCGCGCCTTCCGGCGTCGCCGTCTGAAGGCCCTGCTCGAAGCGCACGTCGTCGTCGTTGACGTACACGTTCACGAAGCGGCGCAGCTTGCCCTGGTCGTCCAGGACGCGGGCCGCGATGCCCGTGTGGTTCTTCTCCAGGTCGGCGATGACCTCGGAGAGGGTCGTGCCCTCGGCGGCGACCTCGGCCTTGCCGCCGGTGTAGGTGCGCAGGATGGTGGGGATGCGGACGTTGACGCTCATGGGGGCTGCAGCCTTTCCGTGCGGGTGTCGCGGGAGTGCGCGGGTCTTCAGTGGGCGAGGCCCGCGTCGCGGAACGCGTCCAGGCTCGGGCGGATGGTGGCGGTCGCCTGGGACGTCTCGGCGACCGCGTCGAGGGTCTTGAGGCCGTCGCCGGTGTTGAGGACGACGGTGGTGAGCGTCGGGTCGATCAGGCCGGCCTCGATCAGCTTCTTCGTCACGCCGACCGTCACACCGCCCGCGGTCTCCGCGAAGATGCCCTCGGTCTGTGCCAGGAGCTTGATCGCCTCGACGACCTGCTCGTCGTTGACGTCCTCCACGGCGCCGCCGGTGCGGCGGGCGATGTCGAGGACGTACGGGCCGTCGGCCGGGTTGCCGATGGCCAGGGACTTGGCGATCGTGTTCGGCTTCTGCGGCCGCACGACGTCGTGGCCGCCCTTGTAGGCGACGGACACCGGCGAGCAGCCCTCGGCCTGGGCGCCGAAGAGCTTGTACGGCTTGTCCTCGACGAGGCCGAGCTTGATCAGCTCCTGGAGGCCCTTGTCGATCTTCGTGAACTGGGAGCCGGACGCGATCGGGATGACCAGCTGGTCCGGGAGCCGCCAGCCGAGCTGCTCGCAGATCTCGAACGCCAGGGTCTTGGAGCCCTCGCCGTAGTACGGGCGCAGGTTGACGTTGACGAAGCCCCAGCCCTCGCCGAGCGGGTCGCCGATGAGCTCGGAGCAGAAGCGGTTGACGTCGTCGTAGTTGCCCTCGATGCCGACGAGTTCGCCGCCGTAGACCGCGGCCATGACGACCTTGCCCTGCTCCAGGTCGTGCGGGATGAACACGCAGGAGCGGAAGCCGGCGCGGGCCGCGGCGGCGCCGACGGCGCCGGCGAGGTTGCCGGTGGAGGAGCAGGACAGGGTGGTGAAGCCGAAGGCGCGGGCGGCCTCGATGGCCTGGGCGACGACGCGGTCCTTGAAGGAGTGCGTGGGGTTGCCGGAGTCGTCCTTGACGAACAACTTGCCCTGCTCGACGCCGAGTTCACGGGCGAGGTTGTCGGCCTTGACGAGCTTGGTCCAGCCGGGGTTCAGGTTCGGCTTCTCGGCGACGTCGGCCGGGACGGGCAGGAGAGGGGCGTAGCGCCAGATGTTGGCGGGTCCGGCCTCGATCTCCTTGCGCAGCGATTCGGGGTCGCCGGCCGGCAGGTCGTAGGAGACCTCGAGCGGCCCGAAACACTCGGCACAGGCGAAGATCGGTCCGAGCGGGAAGCTAGTGCCGCACTCGCGGCAGGAAAGCGCCGAGGCGGGTCCGAGATCAACGGAAGTGGTGGTGGCGACAGTCTGCGCAGCCATGATGGCGAGGCCCTTTCTCCTCATCTTCCTCGCGGCGCATCTCGCCACGAGACGGAATTGGCACCTTCCCCACCTGGACCTCGACAAGGTCGGCGGGAGGGTTGCCGGGACTTCAACGGGCCGTATCCCTCTGTCCCTCTGGATGAGCGCTATTCGGTTGTTGAGCTGGCACTTGATCACTCAAGCGCGGCCGGCGACCCCGACATGCGATGGTCACCGGCGTTGTTCAAGACTGTAACCGAAGGCCTGGACGCTTGAGATAGTCGTCCGAACCGCGAGATGGATCACAGTTCGTGATCGGACAGTTCAGACAGTGAGGAGCCGCGCACCGTGCTGGAAGAAGTAGAGCGCTGGCTGAGCAGGCGTTCCTGGTCGGTGTCGGACCGCCCGCTCCCTCGGCTGATCGCCGCGAAGCGCGCCTCGGGCACCTCGGTGAGCGTGGTACTGCCCGCGCTGAACGAGGAGGAGACGGTCGGCGAGATCGTCGCGGAGATCCGCCGCGCCCTGATGACGGAGCGGGTGCCGCTGGTCGACGAGCTGGTGGTGATCGACTCGGGCTCGACGGACCGTACGGCCGAGGTCGCGCGGGCCGCCGGGGCGCGCGTCGTGCACCGGGACGCGATCCTGCCGAGGATCCCGGCCGTGCCCGGCAAGGGCGAGGTGCTGTGGCGCTCGCTGCTCGTGACGGGCGGCGACATCGTCTGTTTCGTCGACGCGGACCTGAAGGAGTTCTCCGCGGACTTCGTCTCGGGGATCGTGGGCCCGCTGCTCACGGATCCCGGCGTGGACTTCGTGAAGGCGATGTACGACCGCCCGCTCGGGTCCGCCGCGGGCCAGGGGGGCCGGGTCACGGAGCTGGTGGCGCGCCCGGTCCTCAATCTGCACTGGCCGCTGCTTGCGGGGTTCGTGCAGCCGCTCGGCGGCGAGTACGCGGCCCGCAGATCGCTCCTGGAGCGCCTGCCGTTCCCCGTCGGTTACGGAGTTGAGCTCGGTCTTCTCGTCGACGCGCTGCACACGGTGGGCCTGGACGCGCTCGGGCAGGTCGACGTGGGGGTGCGCAAGCACCGGCACCAGGACGGGCAGGCGCTCGGGCGGATGGCCGCGGCGATCTACCGCACCGCGCAGCTGCGGCTCGCGCGCGGGCACCTCGTACGCCCGGTGCTCACCCAGTTCGAGCGCGGGGAACAGGGATTCGAGCCGCGCACGCACGACGTGGACACCGAGGAACGCCCCCCGATGACCGAAATCGCCGAGTACGCGGAGCGCCGCGTGGCGTAGCCGGGGGCAATCGTATGTTTTGCCTACATTGCCCTTTATGTGGCTCAGACAAGTTACGGGTGAGCGACGGCTGCGCGCAGCCGCGACCCGCACCGCCGGGGCGTTCGTCGTCACGGCCACCGCACTGACGGCGCTCGGCATCGCGGCCCCCGCCTCGGCGGACGTGGTCCCGCCGTTCACGAAGCGCTACGACACATCGCTGTACGGCGACTTCGTGACGGCCGGGGTGCCGCGCACCTGCCCGAAGGCCCGGCGCGGCGGGGGCGACCCGTGCACGTCGGTCGTCACGGCCAAGTGGCAGCAGGCCCGCCCGACCCCGCCGCACGGCACGGAGCCGGCCAAGACCGGCGACTCGCACACGCTCCTGTACGGCGGTCTCGCGGCGGCCCTGGGCGGGCTCGGCGTCCTCGCGGTGGCGGCGGCGCGCAGCCGGTGTGGCTGACCCACGCGGGTAACCGTCGCGGCAGGCGAACGGCGGATCGTATACGGCCGGGCTCCCACGGAGTCCGGCCGTACGTTTGAGCGTTTGCGGGCCGGGCTACGTTTGCCCGTATGGCTTCCACGCAGGGTGCACAGATCCTCGTCGCGTCCAACCGCGGTCCGGTCTCGTACGAGCTCGGGGCCGACGGGACGCTCGACGCGCGGCGCGGCGGGGGCGGGCTCGTCTCCGGGCTCTCCGCGATCGGCCCCGACGCCGACGCGCTCTGGGTGTGCGCAGCGCTCGGCGAGGGCGACCGGGAGGCCGTGCGGCGGGGCGTCGGGGAGCCCGGCGTGCGGATGCTCGACATCGACCCGGGCGTGTACGCCGACGCGTACAACGGCATCGCGAACTCGGTCCTCTGGTTCGTCCACCACATGCTCTACCAGACGCCCCTGGAGCCGGTCTTCGGGCCGCAGTTCCGTGCGCAGTGGGCGTCGTACGAGGCCTACAACCGGGCGTTCGCCGAGGCGCTGGCCGCGGAGGCCGGGCCGGGCGCCACGGTCGTCGTGCAGGACTACCACCTGGCGCTCGTACCGGGGATGCTGCGGGAGCTGCGCGGCGACCTGCGCATCGGACACTTCTCGCACACCCCGTGGGCGCCGGTCGACTACTTCCGGATGCTGCCGGACGACATCGCCGGGCAGCTGCTGCGCGGGATGCTGGGCGCGGACCGGCTCGGGTTCCTGACGCGGCGCTGGGCGGACACGTTCACGGCGTGCTGCGAGGCCGTGGTGGGCGGCACGTTCGGTACGGAGATCGGGGTGCACGGCCTGGGCGCGGACGCGGACTTCCTGCGGGAGCGCTCGCGCCGCCCCGACGTCGAGGAGCGGCTCGCCGCGCTGCGGGAGCAGATCGGCGGCCCGGACCGCAAGGTGATCGTCCGCGTGGACCGCACGGAGCTGTCGAAGAACATCGTGCGCGGCCTGCGCGCGTACGGGCTCCTCCTCGATGAGCACCCCGAGTGGCGCGAGCGGGTGGTGCACGTCGCCTTCGCGTACCCGTCACGGCAGGACCTCGCGGTCTACCGGGAATACACCGACGAGGTGTCCCGGGTCGCCGAGGAGATCAACTCCCGCTTCGGTACGGAGAGTTGGACCCCGGTCGTGCTCCATGTGAAGGACGACTTCGCCCGCTCCCTGGCCGCGTACCGGCTGGCCGACGTGGCGCTGGTCAACCCGATCAGGGACGGCATGAACCTCGTCGCCAAGGAGGTCCCGGTCGTCTCCGACGAGGGCTGCGCGCTGGTCCTGTCGCGGGAGGCGGGGGCGTACGAGGAGCTGGGCGACGACGCGCTCGTGGTGAACCCGTACGACGTGTCGGCGACGGCCGAAGCCCTGCACGCCGCGCTGCTCATGGGCGACGGGGAGCGTGCCGAGCGCACGAAGCGGCTCGCCGCCGCGGCGACCGCGCTGCCGCCCGCCCAGTGGTTCCTCGACCAGCTCAACGCGCTGCGGGGCTAGACCCGGGGGGTAGGTCCGGGAGGGGATAGGTCCGGGAGGGGTCAGGTCCGGGAGCTCATCGCCCGGGCCAGGCCGGACAGCAGCCCCACCACTCCCTCCGGCCCGTCCACCACCACGTCCGCCCGTTCCGCCAGCTCCGTGACCTCCGAGCTGCCGCTGCACACCAGCAGGCCCGGCACCCCGTCCTTGCGGAGCTCGTCGACGGCGGCGAACGCGGGCAGGTCACCGAGGTCGTCGCCCCCGTAGAGGACCGACGTCGCGCCCACCTCCCGTACGTACGCACTGAGCGCGGCGCCCTTGTCCATGCCGGGCGGCCGCAGTTCCAGGACGAGGCGGCCGGGCTCGACGATCAGGCCGTGCCGGGCCGCGAGGTCGGACAGAGGCGCGCGCAGCGCCTCGAACGCCGCCTGCGGGTCGGCCGCGCGGCGCGTGTGGACGGCGACGGCACGGCCCTTCTCCTCGATCCAGGTGCCGCGCCAGGCGCCCACGGACTCCAGGACTCCGGGCAGTTCGGCGCGGACGGCCGCGACGCCGGGGTGCGGGGCGGGGGCGTGGACCGTGCCGGTGACGGCGTCCCAGCGCTCGGCGCCGTAGTGGCCCAGGACCACGAGGTGTTCGAGGCCGGGGATGCCCGCGAAGCCGCCGTGGCGCACGGCAACGCCTGCGGGGCGGCCGGTGATCACGGCGACGGACGCGACCTGCGGTGCCAGCGCGGCGAGCGCGTGGACGGCGCCCGGGTGGGCGCGGGCCTGTTCGGGGTCGGGCACGATCGGCGCGAGCGTGCCGTCGAAGTCGAGCGCGATCACGGCCCGCGCGGGGTCCGAGAGGAGTGCGTCGAGGCCGTCACGCCCGGCGGAGGTCACAGGCGACGGCAGGTCGTGCTGCTGAGGGCTGCCCATGCGCCGAGCCTATCCGCGGGAGGCGGACCGTACTCCTGGCGTGCGGGTCAGCGTTCCTCGCGGCGCGCGTCCCGTACCCGGCGCAGCCGGTTGACGGTGACCGGGTCGTGGGCGAGGGCCCTCCGGTCGTCGAGGAGCGCGTTGAGCAGCTGGTAGTAGCGCACCGGGGCGAGCCCCAGCTCCTCGCGCACGGCGCGCTCCTTGGCCCCGGCCGACGCCCACCCGCGCCGCTCCAGGGCGAGGACGCCCTGCTCACGGGGGGACAGGGCGACGTCGGACGTCTCCTCGGCGGACTCGGGCTCGGGCTCGGGCTCGGACTCTGGCTCTGCGTACGGCGGTTCGCTCACGGCAGCGACGCTACTCCGCGTTCTCCGCCGCGTCGGCCGAGCGCTGAAGGCGGCCGAGGGTGGCGCCCGGGTTGCCGTTGGGGCCGACGGCCGAGCCGATCTCGCGCTTGATGCCGGCGCTGACCTGGGCCCAGGACGTCTTGCCGACGGGGTAGAGCTGCGAGTTCGGCAGTTCGCCGAGGAACTTCGAGAGCTTCTGGTCGCGCTTGTCGTCGGCCATCGTGTCCGACGCGGAGTTGGTGACCGGCAGGAGGTCGTACTCGCGCGAGAAGTCGAGGACGTTCTTCTCGCTGTAGACGAAGTCGAGGAACTTGCCGACCTGGTCCTTGTGGCCGTTCTGCCGGAACGCCATCATCCAGTCGGCGACGCCCATGGTCGACCGGGCCCTGCCGTTGATGCCGGGCATCGGCACCGTGCCGAACTTCACGCCCTTCTTGGCGGCCATCTGCATCAGCGTCGGGTGCCCGTTGAGCATGCCGACGTCACCGCGCGTGAAGGCCGCGAAGGCCTGTGCGCGGTCGAGCTTGGCGGGCGGGGTCGGACCGGTGAGGCCCTGGCCGACCAGGTCGTCCTTCAGCCACTCGAAGGTCTTGACGTTCTGCGGGGAGTCGAGGCTGTAGGTGCCGACGTCGTCGGTGTACCCGGAGCCGCCGCTCAGCATCCACATCATCGTCTCGGCCTGCGCCTCCTCGCGGCCCAGCGGGAGCGCGTAGGGGATCTTCACGCCGCGCGCCTTGAGGGCCTTGGCGTCGGCCTGGAGCTGGGCCCAGGTCTGCGGCGGGGTCAGGCCGGCCTTGGCGAAGAGGGTCTTGTTGTAGAACAGCAGCCGCGTGGAGGACGCGAAGGGCATGCCGTACTGGACGCGGGAGACCTCACCGGCGTCGGCGAGCTGCGGCAGGAAGTCGGACTGCACGGGGATGGAGAGCAGGTCGTTCGCGCTGTAGAGCTTGCCGCTCGCGGCGTAGTCGGAGTACGCGCCGATCTGCGCCATGTCGGGCGCGTGGCCGTCCGCGACCATCTTCTTGACCTTGGCGTCGACGTCGCTCCAGGAGTAGACGCTGACGTCGACCTTGATGCCGGGGTTCTTCTTCTCGAAGGCGGCGGACAGCTTGTCCCAGTACTTCTGGGAGCTGTTCGCCGGGGAGTCGCCGTAGTCGGCGGCCACCAGCTTCAGGGTCACGTCGTCGGAGCCCGGGCCCCCGCAGGCGGCCAGCGTCGCCGCCATGCCGAGCGCGGCCATCGCCGCCGTCAGACCTGTCATGCGCCGCTGCACAGCCGGTTCCCACCCTCTTGATGTCGCTCGTCCGGATTTCGGACCCGGAATACTCAGGTCCGGAGACAAGGTCTACACCACACGGGTTTCGCACCCGCAACGGGCCTTCGCCGCGGACCCGGAAAACGCATCATCCGTACACATCGACGCAAGATCCGTGCAAGTGGACTAGACCTCTCACCGGTTGAGGCGCGAGACTGTCTCCGTGAGACATGTCATCGCCCTCGATGTGGGCGGCACCGGAATGAAGGCCGCGCTGGTCGGGGCCGACGGCACCCTGCTCCACCAGACGCGGCGCGCCACCGGCCGCGAGCGCGGGCCCGACGCGGTCGTCGAGACGATACTCGGCTTCGCCGCCGACCTGCGCGCGTACGGCGAGGAGCACCTCGGGGAGCCGGCCGCCGCGGCCGGCGTCGCGGTGCCCGGCATCGTCGACGACGAGCACGGCATCGCCCTGTACGCGTCGAACCTCGGCTGGCGCGACGTGCCGATGCGCAGACTGCTGAGCGAGCGGCTCGACGGCATCCCCGTCGCCCTCGGCCACGACGTGCGCACCGGCGGCCTCGGCGAGGGGCGGCTCGGCGCGGGCAAGGGCGCGGACCGCTTCCTGTTCGTACCGCTCGGCACGGGCATCGCCGGCGCCATCGGCATCGGCGGCCGCATCGAACCCGGCGCGCACGGCTCGGCGGGGGAGATCGGCCACATCGTCGTACGCCCCGGCGGTACGGACTGCAGCTGCGGCCAGCGCGGCTGCCTGGAGCGCTACGCGTCCGCCTCGGCGGTCTCGCTCGCCTGGGCCGAGGCCACCGGCGACCCGGAGGCGGACGCCGCGGACTGCGCCAAGGCCGTCGAGTCCGGTGACCCCAGGGCGCGGCAGGTCTGGCTGGAGGCCGTGGAGGCGCTCGCCGACGGGCTCGTCACGGCGCTCACTCTGCTGGACCCGCGCACCCTGATCATCGGTGGCGGTCTGGCCGAGGCGGGGGAAACCTTGTTCACACCACTGCGGGCCGCCGTCGAGGAACGCGTGACGTTCCAGAAGCTGCCCACGATCGTCCCGGCGGCCCTCGGGGACACCGCCGGCTGCCTGGGCGCGGGCCTGCTCGCCTGGGACCTGCTCGCCCGGTCCACCGATTCCACGGAGGTAGTCGCCTGATGGCCGCTCTGAATGTTCTCTCCGGCGCCCGCGTCGTCCTGCCGGCCGGCGTCGTCGAGAACGGACGCGTGATCGTGGACGGCGCGAGGATCGCCGGCAGTGCGCCGGCCGGCGCCCCCTCCACCGATCTCACCGGCCACTGGGTCGTGCCCGGCTTCGTCGACATGCACAACCACGGCGGCGGCGGGGCCTCCTTCACCTCGGGATCGATCGACGACATCCTCAAGGGCGTCCGCACGCACCGCCTGCACGGCACCACGACGGTCGTCGCGTCCTTCGTCACCGGCGAGACGGACTTCCTCACCCAGCGCGCGGGCCTGCTGTCCGAGCTGGCCGAGCAGGGCGAGATCGCGGGCATCCACTTCGAGGGCCCGTTCATCTCCCCGTGCCGCAAGGGCGCCCATGACGAAACGCTCCTGCGCGACCCCGACCCGGCCGAGGTCCGCAAGCTGCTCGACGCGGCGCGCGGCCAGGCCAAGATGCTCACCCTCGCCCCCGAACTCCCCGGCGGCATCGACTCCGTACGCCTCCTCGCCGAGCACGGCGTGATCGCCGCGATCGGCCACACCGACGCCACGTACGCGCAGACCGTCGAGGCGATCGACGCGGGTGCCACCGTCGCCACGCACCTCTACAACGCCATGCCGGCCATCGGCCACCGCGCCCCGGGGCCCATCGCGGCGCTCCTGGAGGACGAGCGGATCACCGTCGAACTCATCAACGACGGCACGCATCTGCACCCGGCCGCCCTGGAGCTGGCGTTCCACCACGTGGGCAGCGGGCGCGTCGCGTTCATCACCGACGCCATGGACGCGGCGGGCTTCGGCGACGGCCGCTACATGCTCGGCACCCTGGAGGTCGAGGTGAAGGACAGCGTCGCGCGGCTCGTCGAGGGCAACTCGATCGCCGGCTCGACGCTCACCCTGGACCGCGCGTTCAAGCGCGCCGCCACCATCGACAAGCTGCCCGTCGAGGACGTCGTCCGCGCGATCTCCGCGAACCCGGCCCGCCTCCTCGGCGTGGACGACAGGGTGGGCTCGCTGGAGCCCGGCAAGGACGCCGACCTCGTGGTCCTCGACGAGGACTTCGAGCTCAAGGGCGTCATGCGCAAGGGCCGGTGGATCGTGGAGCCGCCCCGGCTCGCGTGAGGTCTGGGCCTACCGCCCGGTCTTTGGCATGATCAGGCCGCGTTACTGAAGGTAGTTCCGAACTGAGGGGTGGGCTGGGGTCTCGTGATCCTCACGGTCACACTGAACGCCGCGCTCGACATCACCTACGACGTGCCGGCGCTGCACCCGCACGCGTCGCACCGCGTCACCAAGGTCACCGAACGCCCCGGCGGCAAGGGCCTCAACGTCGCGCGCGTGCTCGCCGCGCTCGGCCACGACGTGACCGTCACCGGCTTCGCCGGCGGCGGCACGGGCCGCGCCCTCAGGGAACAGCTCGCGGACTCCCCCGGCATCCGGGACGCGCTCGTCCCGGTCTCGGGCGCCACCCGCCGCACCATCGCCGTCGTCGACGGCGCGTCAGGCGACACGACCCAGCTCAACGAGCCGGGCCCGCTCGTCGCCCCCGCCGAGTGGTCCGCGTTCACCGAGGCCTACGAGAAGCTCCTCGGGTCCGCGTCCGCGGTGGCCCTGTGCGGCAGCCTCCCGCCGGGCGTCCCCGTCGGCGCGTACGCCCAGCTGGTCCGCGCGGCCCGCGCCGCGTCCGTGCCCGTACTGCTCGACTCGTCCGGGGAACCGCTGCGCCGGGGGCTCGCGGCCCGCCCCGACATCATCAAGCCGAACTCCGACGAGCTCGCCGAGCTCACCGGCTCCCACGAGCCGCTGCGCGCCACCCGCGACGCCCGCCGCCGCGGCGCGCACTCCGTGGTCGCCTCACTGGGCCCTGAGGGCCTCCTCGCGGTCACCCCGGACGGCAGCTGGCGCGCCCCCGCCCCGGACCGCGTGAAGGGCAACCCGACGGGCGCCGGCGACTCGGCGGTCGCCGGCCTGCTCTCGGGCTACGTGGAAGACCTTCCGTGGCCGGACCGCCTGGCCCGCGCGGTCGCCCTGTCCGCGGCGACGGTCCTGGCCCCGGTGGCCGGGGAGTTCGACCGCGCGGCGTACGAGGAACTGCTCGGCCGGGTCGCGGTGACCCAACAGACGACGACAGCGGCCTAGGGCTCCCGCCCCGGCCGCTGCCGCCCTGCCTTGGTCGCTCAGCCGTTACTGCCCTTGACCAGCCACATCTGGTCGAAGTTGGCGTCGCACTGGTTGCCCTGCTCGCACGAGATCGCGATCGCGTTCGTGCCCTTGCTGAGCTGGACGACGGACCAGGTGTTGGTCCACCCCTTCTCCCAGTCGCCTTCCTTGGCGTCGGAGAAGTTCTCCATGTTGAGCGGGCGGGTCTGCACCTTGCCGTTGACCGTGATGGTCGCGTTGGCGTCCTTGCCGGGCACGCCGTAGTTGACGCGCAGGCTGTACGCGCCGTCCTTCGGGATGCCGTTGACCGTCCAGGTGAGCTTGGCGCCCACCTGGTTGAAGCCGGCCACATAGGTGCCGCCGTCGGCCTTGGCGCCCTGGACGTCCGACGCGGTGGCCGTGCCGCCCTCGAGCTTCAGCGCCTTCGCGTCCGTCTTCGGGAGGTCGACCGGCTCGTCGGCCTTCTTGGAGGCCGTCTCGCTCGGCTGGACCGACTGCGAGCCGCCGGACGGCTGCCCGCCCGCGTCGCCGCCCTTCGCGTCGTCGTTCGAGTCGCCGCCGAGGACCGCGACGCCGATGCCGATGACCACGGCCGCCACGACGGCGAGCGCGCCGATCAGCAGGCCCTTGGTGTTGGGCCCGCGTCCCCGGCCGCCACCGCCGCCGTGCTGCGTGGGCGTCACCGTGGTCGGTGCGCCGCCGGGCAGCGTCTCGGGGGCCGAGTAGTGCGCGTTCGGCTGGCCGTAGGTCTGGGGCTGCTGCTGGGGCGCCTGCCCGTACGCGGCAGTCGGCTGCGGCTGCTGCCCGTACTGCCGCTCACCGACCGGCCTGACCTGGTGGTAGGACCGGGGACCCGGATAGCCGTAGCCGCCGCCCCCGCTGGGCGGTGTCGCCCCGGCCGCCTGTCCGTCGGCGTACAGATAGCCGAACGGATCGTCGTCCCCGGGCGTGCTCGCGCCGTTGTCAGCGGGCGCCATCCCTGATCACTCCCTACGTATCGCTTACCCGGCGAGCGTACCCGCTGGGAGTGGTCCGAAGGGGTGGCGTTGACCTCACCGATACCCGCGGAAGGGGATCAGCCGGCCCGTCGGTGCTGCTTGGCACGCGACCGTTTCTCGATGTACATCCGCTGGTCAGCGGATTTCAACACCTCGTCTGCCGTCATCCCGCAGTGCGCCCAGCCGATGCCGAAACTGGCGCCCACACGGACCGCCCTTCCGTCGACCCGGATGGGCGGAATGATCGCGTTCCGCAGACGGACGGCGAGGTCCTCTGCGTCGGCCCGGCCGAGCCCGTCGGCGAGCACGACGAACTCGTCGCCGCCGAGCCTCGCGACGGTGTCCCCGTCACGGACACCGCTGGTCAGACGCCGTGCGACCTCGATCAGAACGGCGTCTCCGGTGTGGTGCCCGAACCGGTCGTTGATCGACTTGAAGCCGTCCAGGTCGCAGAAGAGGACCGCCAGGCCCTTCGTGCCGTCGTCGGTCTCCCCCTCGGGCGCGACGATGTGGACGTGGTGATCGAAGCCATAGTCGTCGTAGATCCCGCCGGAGGGCCCGGACCCGCCGTTCTGCTGTCCGGCCGCGGCGGCAGCGGCGGCCCCCGCGAAGTCGAATCCGTGCCCGTTCGTGTCGTACGAGCTGCCGGTGCGGTCCCCGTACGCCGCGTCCAGGGAGTCCACGGCGCTCGGCTCGGGCAGCTGGGCGCGGCGGCACAGGCGGGCCGAGAGGCGGGAGCGCAGCTCCGCCGAGTTCGGCAGGCCGGTGAGGGAGTCGTGGGACGCGCGGTGCGCGAGGTGCAGCTCGCGGCGCTTGCGCTCCTCGATGTCCTCGACGTGGGTGAGCAGGAAGCGCGGCCCGTCGGCGGCGTCGGCCACCACCGAGTTCCGCAGGGACACCCAGACGTAGGTGCCGTCGCGCCGTCCGAGGCGCAGCTCGGCGCGGCCGCCCTCGGCGGAGGTGCGCAGCAGCGTGCCGATGTCCTCGGGATGGACGAGGTCGGAGAACGAGTAGCGGCGCATGGCGGACGCCGGGCGGCTGAGCAGCCGGCACAGGGCGTCGTTCGTGCGCAGGAGCCGCCCGTGCTGGTCGCCGCCCATCTCGGCGATGGCCATGCCGCTGGGGGCGTACTCGAAGGCCTGGCGGAAGGACTCCTCGCTGGCGCGCAGGGCCTGCTGCTCGCGTTCGAGCCGGACCAGGGCGCGCTGCATGTTGGCGCGCAGCCGTGCGTTGCTGATGGCGATGGCGGCCTGGAAGGCGTACATCTGCAGGGCCTCGCGGCCCCAGGCGCCGGGGCGCCTGCCGTTGCGCGGGCGGTCGGCGGAGATCACGCCGAGGAGTTCGCCGCCGGAGCTGCCGGTGGCGTACATCGGGGCGAAGAGGCGGTCCGAGGGGTGCCACTCGTCCTCGAAGCGGGGCGGCGGCCCGTCGGTGAACCACTGCGGTACGTCGTCCTCGTCGAGGACCCAGCCCTCGGTGTGCGGGATGAACCGCAGGTCGCCCCAGGCCTCGCCCATGGACAGGCGGCGGTCCCAGGAAGCGCGGGAGCCGACCCGGCCAGTGATGAGGGCTTCGGCGGAGGAGTCGCCGGAGAAGGCGGCGACGACGAGGTCACCGTCGGGGCGTACGAGATTGACGCAGGCCAGCTCGTATCCGAGGCCGTTCACGACTCCGTCGGAGACCGTCTGCAGGGTGTCGGCCAGGCTGCGGGCGGTGTTCATGTCCGCCATCACCTGGTGAAGCTGCCGCAGGGTCGCAAGACGGACGTACGGCTCCGACTCGGTCTCCATGCTCAGCTCTCCCCGAGACCTCGACAGCACTCCAGAATTCTGATCGCCGATTCCGCACGTGCGTGTGCACGCTCTTCTTGCAGTGTCTCCGCCACTGAATCACAGCGAGCTGTCCACCCGGTACACAGGGTCAACAAAATATGGCTCCTGTGACTCAAGTCACAGGAGGAGATGAAGGGTTGAGGGGTGCTCCGGCGCACGCCCCCTGCACTTCCTGAACGGAGAACACCCCCGAACACCGCCATATCCGGACGACACCCACCACAGGTCCTAGGACCGTCCTCGGCCCAAGGCCCGATGTGGCGGGCACGGCACCGAAGCTAGCGTCGAGACGTGCTGAAGACTCCCCCGCCACTGAAGAATCCCCCGCTCTCCCCCACCACCCGCACGACCCCCACAACCCCCACCGCCGCTTTCGTCCCCGCGCCCGCCTCGGCCGGGCATGCTGAGGGGGTGAGCAACGACGAGTTCCGCGCCGCCATGACCCGACTGGCCGCGGGCGTGGTCCTGGTGACCGCGCGCGAGATGCCGCTCGACCCGGACGACCCGTCGGCTCCCCTGGGCGAGGACGTCGGCATGACGGCGACGGCCTTCCTGTCGGTCTCCCTCGACCCGCCGCTCGTCCTCGTCAGCCTGCGCAACGGCTCCCGCATGGACGACCTGCTCGACGAGCAGCCCCTGTGGGCGGTGTCCGTGCTCTCCGAGAGCCAGCGCCACATCGCGGGCCGCTTCGCGATGAAGGGCCGCATCAGCGACCGTCTGCTCTTCGAGGACATCCCTTACGTACGCGGCGAGGTGTCAGGCGCACCCCTGGTGGGCGGCGCGCTCGCGACGCTGGAGTGCCGCACGGAGCAGCGGGTGACGGCCGGGGACCACACGCTGGTGATCGGCCGGGTGCTCACGGCGTCGCTGCCCAGCGGCGAGAGCGGACCGCTGGCCTACTTCAAGGGGAAGTACCGGCAGTTGGGTTGATGCCCGACGCCCGGACCCCGTGAGACCGCTCAGTCCCAGCCCCGCCCCGACCGGCCCCGCTTCGTGTCCGACCGTGCCTTCTTGTTGCGCAGGCGGCGCTCGTTGATCCCCCGGGGGATGCGGGTCGCGCGGCGCGGCTTGGGCGGCGGGGCGGTGGCCTCGGCGAGGAGGGACGTGAGGCGTACGGCGGCGGTCTCGCGGTTGCGCCACTGGGAGCGGTGCTCCGAGGACCGTACGGAGATGACGCCGTCGACGAGGCGGGAGGCGAGCCGCTCCAGGGCCCGCGCCTTCCACACCTCGGGCAGCGCCTCCGTCCTGGCGAGGTCGAAGCGGAGCTCGACCTGGGAGTCGCTGGTGTTCACGTGCTGGCCGCCCGGCCCGGACGACCGGGAGAATCGCCAGAGAAGCTCGGCCTCCGGAAGGACCACCGAGCCGCGGATGAAGTAAGGACCGGACATGGGTTCCATGGTCGCGCCTGGATACGCGCCGCGTCACCCCCTTTTCCCGGCGCCGCACCCATCCCGGGGAAAGCAGGTAAAGAAAGTAAAGGCACCTGGAACCCTGGATCCCCCCTTGGCGTTCATAGAGGTACGAGTAGCTTCGTCCACGAAGCTGCACGCATCACTTCACGAGGGAAGGACTCCCAACAATGGCTGTAAGCCTGTCCAAGGGTGGCAACGTCTCGCTCACCAAGGAGGCTCCGGGCCTGACCGCCGTCACCGTGGGCCTCGGCTGGGACGTCCGCACCACCACCGGCACCGACTTCGACCTCGACGCCTCCGCGATCGCGGTGAACCCGCAGGGCAAGGTCTACTCGGACGGCCACTTCGTCTTCTTCAACAACAAGGCGACGCCGGACCAGACCATCGTCCACACCGGTGACAACGTCACGGGCCAGGGCGAGGGTGACGACGAGCAGATCAACGTCAATCTGGCGGGCCTCCCGGCCGACATCGACAAGATCGTCTTCCCGGTCTCGATCTACGACGCGGAGAACCGCTCGCAGAACTTCGGCCAGGTGCGCAACGCGTTCATCCGCATCGTCAACCAGGCCGGCGGCACCGAGATCGCCCGCTACGACCTCTCCGAGGACGCCGCCACCGAGACCGCCATGGTCTTCGGCGAGCTGTACCGCAACGGCGCGGAGTGGAAGTTCCGCGCGGTGGGCCAGGGTTACGCCTCGGGCCTCGTCGGCATCGCGCAGGACTTCGGTGTGAACGTCTGACCTGAGCGGACTCACCGCCACAGCACGGCAGTTGAAGGGCCCCGGCCGGGGACATCCGGCCGGGGCCCTTCTGCGTGCGCTCAGCGAGCACCCTCCCGACCGGCACTTCCCTGCCAAGCGGCAAATAACGGACAGTCACCACCCGCATTCGGACACGAACTGGCAAATCTTTGACGGCGCCCTGTCAAACGCAGCGTGCCTGGTGCCACTCTCTCCCCGCGCCCCAAACCCCCCGACGGGCCACCGCCCACGGGTCGTTGGACACAGAAGGAGTTCGAGTGAGCCACCCCTCCCCCGCTCCCCGCACCGCCGGCCGCAAGACGGCCGTCCGTGCCGCCGCACTCGCCGCGTCGGCCGCCATGGTCGTCCTCGGTGTGCAGAGCGGGACCTCCGCGACCGCCGCCGACCGGACGGCAGGTGCCACCGCCGTTCCGCTCAGCGCCTCCCAGCGGGCCACGGCCCTCAAGGACGCGCAGGCCGACGCCCCGTCGGCCGCCCGTCAACTCGGGCTCGGCAGCGCGGAGAAGCTCGTCGTCCGCGATGTCGTCAAGGACGCCAACGGCACGACGCACACGCGCTACGAGCGCACCTACGACGGACTGCCCGTGCTCGGCGGCGACCTCGTCACGCACACCGCGAAGAACGGCGACCTGAAGGGCGTCTCCAAGGCGCACAAGGGCGCGATATCCGTGGCGTCGACGGACGCCTCCCTCGCCCCCACCGCCGCGAAGAAGTCGGCCCTCGCGGCCTCGGACGCCAAGAAGGCCACCGCCAAGAACGTCCGCAAGGTCGTCTGGGCCGCCTCCGGCAAGCCGGTCCTCGCCTACGAGACGGTCGTGACCGGCACTCAGGCCGACGGGACGCCGAGCGAGCTGCACGTCGTCACCGACGCAGCCACCGGCAAGAAGCTGTACTCGTACGAGGGCATCGAGAACGGCACCGGCACCAGCGAGTACAGCGGCACCGTCACGGTCGGGAGCACCGCGTCGGCCGGCGGCGGGTTCGACCTCACCGACGGCGGGCGCGGCGGCCACAAGACGTACGACCTGAACGGCGGGACGTCCGGCACGGGCACGCTCTTCCACGACGCCGACGACCAGTGGGGCGACGGGACGGTCGCGAACCGGCAGACCGCCGCGGTCGACGCCGCGTACGGCGCCGCGGAGACGTGGGACTTCTACAAGAGCGCGTTCAACCGGAACGGCATCGCGGGCGACGGCAAGGCCGCGTACTCGCGCGTCCACTACGGCAACGCGTACGTCAACGCCTTCTGGGACGACAGCTGCTTCTGCATGACGTACGGCGACGGGACGAACAACCAGCACCCGCTCACCTCCCTCGACGTGGCCGGCCACGAGATGAGCCACGGCCTCACGGCGTCCACGGCGAAGCTCAACTACAGCCGCGAGTCGGGCGGCCTCAACGAGGCGACCTCCGACATCTTCGGCACGTCGGTCGAGTTCTTCGCCAACAACAGCAGCGACGTCGGCGACTACCTCATCGGCGAGAAGATCGACATCCGCGGCAACGGCACCCCGCTGCGCTACATGGACCAGCCCAGCAAGGACGGCTCCTCCGCCGACTACTGGTCGAAGCGGGTCGGCAGCCTCGACGTGCACTACTCGTCGGGCGTCGCCAACCACTTCTTCTACCTTCTGAGCGAGGGCAGCGGCGCGAAGACCATCAACGGGGTCAACTACAACTCCCCGACCTCCAACGGCGCTTCGCTCGCGGGCATCGGCCGGGCCAAGGCCGACCAGATCTGGTTCAAGGCGCTCTCCACGTACATGACGTCGACGACGAACTACGCGGCCGCGCGTACCGCCACCCTCCAGGCGGCGGCCGACCTGTACGGGGCGAACAGCGCCGAGCAGCAGGCCGTCGCGGCGACCTGGTCCGCGGTGAACGTGAACTAGCCCTGATGTGAGGCAGGTTCAGCCGGGCCATCCGGGACTACGGGTGGTCCGGCTTTCCCTTTCCGTACAGCCAGTCGTCCCAGACGGGCCCCAGATCCTTGCCCGGGTTCTGCTTCTCCACGTACGCGGTGAAGTCGGCGGTGTCCGCGTTGCCGTAACGGTGCGCGGCGGGCCAGCTCTTGAGCAGCTCGAAGAACTTGGCGTCCCCGACCGTCTCGCGGATCTTGTGCAGCACCATCGCGCCGCGCTCGTAGACGGGCGGGGCCGAGATGTTCGCGGCCCCGGACGGCTTGGCGGGCGGGAAGGCCCAGATCGCGTTCCCGCCGCCCTTCGCGTAGTAGCGGTCGAACGTGTCCTGCGCGCTGTCGCCGCCGTGCTGCTCCTGCCAGAGCCATTCGGCGTAGGTCGCGAAGCCCTCGTTGAGCCACATGTCCCGCCAGGACTTCGGCGTGACGGAGTCCCCGTACCACTCGTGGGCCATCTCGTGGACGAGCGTGGACAGAGGAGGGGTGCCCGGGAAGACGGGCCGGTTCTGGGTCTCCAGCGCGTACCCGGCGTCGTTCTCCCGGTCGACGACGGCGCCGGTGGAGGAGAAGGGGTAGGGGCCGAAGGTCTTCGACTCCCAGGCCATGACGTCCGGGAGCCTGGCCAGGACCTTGGCGCTCGCGGCCGCCTCGACCGGGTCCACGGCGGTGTACACGGGCAGCCCGTCGGGCGTCTTGTAGGCCTTGGCCTCGAACTTCCCGATCGCCAGCATCGCCAGGTAACTGGCCATGGGCTGCGGGACGTGCCAGTCGAACGCCGTCCGCCCGCCGGCCGTCCGCTCCTTCGTCAACTCCCCGTTGGATATGGCCTTCAGGCCCTTGGGGACGGTGACATGGATGTCGTACGTCGCCTTGTCGGAGGGGTGATTGTTCCCGGGGAACCAGGCCATGGACCCGGTGGGCTCACCGAGCGCGAGGGCCCCGTCCTCCGTGGGGAGCCAGCCCTCCTCGGAGCCGTCCGGGTCGGTGATGGTCACGGGCTTCCCGGAGTACCGCACGACCGTGCGGAACTCGGAGCCCTTCCGCAGCGCCTCGGCCGGACGGATCGTCAGCTCGTGCCCGGCCCGCTCGAACGTGGCCTTCTCCCCGTCGACGGTGACGCGTTCGACGGTCAGGCCCTTGAGGTCGAGGTTGAACGCGCTGAGGTCCTGGGTGGCCTTCGCGGTGATGTCGGCGGTGCCCGTCAGCCGGTGCCGGTCGGCGTCGAGGGTGAGGGTGTAGTGCGTGGCGTCGTAGCCGCCGTTGCCCAGCTTCGGAAAGTACGGGTCCCGCACGCCCGCGGCGCCCGGCGTGGCGTGCACACCGGCGGAACAGGCGCTGACGGCCAGGACGAGGGCGAGGACGGCGGGGGCGGATCGTGGACTGTGGGGCACTGAATGATCGTAGGGTCGAACGCCGTGAAGGCGCCTGCCGGCCGGCGGGCGCCTCCACGTCGGTGGGGGTATGGCGACCAGGGTTTTTCGTTTGGATCAGGCCGGATCAGGGAGCGGGGTCTGATCCAAACGAGAGGCCCTAGCGGTTCAGCGCGGCGACACCGGCCTGCGCGAACTTCTCGTCCAGGTCGCCCGAGGGCGCACCCGCGACGCCGATGCCCGCGACCGGGGCGCCGTTCGCCGCGACGGGCGCGCCGCCCGCGAGGAACAGGGTGCCCGGGATGTCCTTCAGGTTCGGGGCCTGCTCGAGGCGCTTGGCGAGCTCGGACGTCGGCGCGTTCCAGGACACCGCGGTGTACGCCTTCTTCACGGCGGACTCGTACGACTGCGGGCCGGCGCCGTCGCCGCGGAGGGTGACGATCGTGTTGCCGTTGCGGTCGACGACGGCGACGGAGACGCGCTGGTTCTCCTTCTTCGCGGCGTCGAGGGCGGCCTGCGCGGCCTTCGTGGCGGCGGCCGTGGTCAGGTGCGTGGACTGGGTGAGGTTCTTGGCCGGGGCATCCGCGGTCACGGCGGCGGGGGCGGCGGCCGGGGCGGACGCGCTGGCCGAGACCGCGCCGAAGGTACCGGCGACGACGCCGGCGAGGACGGCGCCACCGGTCAGGACACGGGCGCGCTTCGAGATCTTCTTCATGACGGGTGCTCCTTGGAGGCGGTCGGGTCGGTCAGAGGCGGTCGGTGAGTCGCTCTGGTATCGATCCTCAGGCCGGAAACCGGGCCGCACCGTCGACGTACCGGCTGCGACCGGAGCGCGGCTCGGCTGACGTCCGGGTCAGCCGATCGGTTGACCCGCGTACCGCCCGAGCAGGCCACAATGGGGGTGTTTGACCAGTTCAGCAGCGCGATGGCGGAAGCGGAGAGGGGCACGGGCGTGGCACACGAGACGCGGGATCCGGACGCCCGCTGGCTGGCCGCGGTGATGCACACCGCGTTCTTCCTGCTGCTCGGCGGAGCCCTCGCACGGTTCCTGCTGCGCCACCCCGGCGAGGCCCGCACCCCGTGGATCATCGCGCTGTCCGTGGTCCTGGCCGCCCTGTACGTGCTCGGCCCCGCGCTCGGCCCGGGCCGCGGCACCCGCCCCACCCCGCGCCGCCTCACCTGGCTGGCCCTGGTCGTCGCCGTGTGGATGGTCCTCGTCGTCCTCGCGCCGAGCTTCGCCTGGTGCGCGGTCCCGCTCGTCTACACGGGCCTGCGCACCCTGCCCGCCCGCGCCGCGCTCGTCCTGATCGGCGTACTCACGGTGTTCGTCGTCGGGGCACAGCTGCGCCTCGCGGGGGACTTCGACCCGAACCTACTGCTCGCGCCGCCGGCCGTCGCGGCCCTGGCGACCGCCGTCTTCGTCCACATGGAGCGCCAAGCGGAACGCCAGCGCGCCCTGATCGACGACCTGGTCCGCACCCGCAGGGAACTCGCCGCGACGGAGCGCCGCGAGGGGACGCTCGCCGAGCGCCAGCGCCTGTCGATGGAGATCCACGACACGCTCGCCCAGTCCCTTTCCAGCCAGCAGATGCTGCTCCAGGCGGCGGACCGGCTGTGGGACGCCGACCCCGAGCGGGCCCGCGCCCATGTGCGGACCGCGGAGTCGGTGACCGAGCGGGGCCTCGTGGAGGCGCGCCGGTTCGTGCACGACCTGGCGCCGGCGGATCTCGCGGGCGGCGGCCTGGACGAGGCGCTGCGCACGCTGGCGGCGCGGGAGTCGGAGGCGGGGCTCGCGGTCCGCTTCCACGCGGAGGGCGCCGCGGCCCCGCTGCCCGACCGGGTCGAGTCCGCGCTGTTGAGGATCGCGCAGGGCGCCCTGGCGAACGTACGGGAGCACGCGGACGCGACAGCCGCCGCGATCACGCTGACGCACCTCGGCGACCAGGTCGTCCTCGACATCGCGGACAACGGCCGCGGCTTCACACCCGAGCCCCCGCGGGAGTCAGGCGTGCGCGGGCACGGCCTTCCGGCGATCCGGGCGCGCACACGGCAGCTGGGTGGCACGCTGACGATCGAGTCGGCGCCGGGCGAGGGCACGGTGCTGTCGGTGGCGATTCCGCTGGAGGCCTCATGAGTGACCCCGTACGACTGCTGGTGTGCGACGACCATGTGGTGGTGCGCGCGGGACTGCTCGCCCTGCTCGGCAGCGCACCCGGCATCGAGGTCGTGGGCGAGGCCGGCACGGGCGACGAGGCGGTGGCGCTCGCCGCGAAGCTGACGCCGGACGTCGTCCTCATGGACCTCCAGCTGGGCGAGGGCATCGACGGCGTGGAAGCGACGCGGCGCATCACGACCGCGCCGCCCGAGGCGGGCCCGCACCCGCACGTCCTGGTCCTGACCACGTACGACACGGACGCCGACATCACCCGGGCCATCGAGGCGGGCGCCACGGGATACCTCCTCAAGGCGGAGCGTCCCGAGGAGCTGTTCGCCGCGATCCAGGCCGCCGCCGAGGGCCGTACGACGCTGTCCCCGCCGGTCGCGAGCCGCGTCATGGCCCGCATGCGCAGCCCGCGCCCGTCCCTCACGGACCGCGAGCGGGACATCCTCGGCCAGCTCGCCCAGGGCCTGGGCAACCGGGACATCGCCCGCGCCCTGTTCATCAGCGAGGCCACGGTGAAGACCCACCTGGGCCGGATCTACGACAAGCTCGGCGTGGACACCCGGGCGGGCGCGGTGGCGGTGGCGAAGGAACAGCGGCTGCTGGGCTGAGCGGGGCGACTGCTGCGACGGCGACCGTGGTGACCGCGACAGCCGTGCGGGCACCCCTCCCGCCCATGGACGGCACCACCTCCCGCCCGTGACACCATCAGCTACGTGCTCGACATCGGCTACGCCCTCTCCCGCCGCTTCCCGGACCCGATCCAGCTGGACTACCGCCGCGCGGACGTCCGCACGCTGCGCCACGACCTCTTCTGCGGCGACGTCTACCTCGCCGACACCAAGGCCGACCGGGAGCTGTCCACAGCCTGGGGATGGGTGCCGGTGCTGGACTTCGCGTGGGCGCTGTGCGACATCGTCGAGCAGCTGGACCGTGACCCGCGCGGCAGCCGCGCGTCGAGGCCGCAGTACGCCGAGCTCGACTTCACCGAGTCGACGGACCGGATGCTCTTCGAGCGCCGCTTCGGGTGGGTCGACATCGAGGCCGACTGGATGGAGGCCGACGAGCCGCCCCTGACGTTCTCCCACACCGCGCTGCGCCGCGAGGCCCGCGACTTCCTGCACGACCTGATCGCCGACCTCACCGACATGCACGAGGACCTGGCGGAGAACCCGGCGATCTGGGACCTGCAGGCCCGCTTCCCCCGCATCCCGGACGAGCGCTAGCCCCAAAAGACGCACACAAGCCCCCCGGCTACTCCACCCGCACCCCGATCTGCGCCGCGAACGCCGGTGCCAGGTCGAAGAGCTGGGCCGGGCTGATCACGGCCCCGGCCAGCCGGTCCACGCCGCGCGCGATCCCCAGCTCGGCCACCCCCCGCAGATCCACGTCCGCCATCACGGCGCCCGTGAAGTCCGCACCCCGCACCACGCAGCCCTGGAACTCCACCCGGTCCAGACGCGCGCCCCCGAAGTCCGGCTCCACCAGCACGCATCCGTCGAAGACGACGTCCTTCAGGCGCGCCTTGCGCAGATTCAGGTACTCGATCTTCCCGCCGCGCACCACGACCCGCTCCAGCACGCTCCCGTGCAGCTGAACTCCGCCGAGCCGGGCGTCCACCACCTCGACGTCCCGCAGGGTCGCCTCCGCGAGGTCCGTGCCCACACCCCGTATCCCCGTCAGCGTGGAATCGAGGATCCGGGCGCGGGTCAGCCGCGTCTCGTCGAGCCCGCACCCTTCGAGCGCGCAGTCCATGAAGCGGGCGCCCCCGCCGTCCTGCCCGGTGAAGTCGGCCGCCGTGAACTCCACCCCGTCGTAGTCCCCGTCCGGCTCGAGCTCGCCGCCGGTCCAGGGCGCCAGCGGGGGCAGCCGCACCTCGGGCCGCCGCGCCTTCTTCACCGCCGCCGGCTTCGCCGACGACGCCTTCGCCGGCCTCACCACTCGTTTCTCCGCCATGCCCCCATGCTGCCCGCCGCCACTGACAATCGGTGACCGCCGCCCTTCCCCCTCGCCCATGTCACATTCCGCCGCGCACAGCCGTCGTAAGTCGTAAAGACACAGCCACAGCCACAGCCACAGCCACAGGCACATGCACGGCACATGCACGGCACAGCCAACCCGAAGGGGAACAGCGGCATGGCAACGACCACCCCCGACCTCACCGTCATCGGCGGCGGATTCGCCGGCCTCACCGCGGCCGTCACCGCCGCCGAGGCCGGAGCGCGCGTCACACTCCACGAGTCGCACCACACCCTCGGCGGCCGCGCCCGCACCGCCGAAGGCCCGTACCGCACGCACGACGGACCGCACGCCCTCTACAGCGGCGGCCCGCACTGGACCTGGCTGAAGCAGCGCGACCTGCTCGGCCCCCTCGCCCCGATCCCGCCCGTCGAGGGCTCCCGGCTGCGCTTCCACCACCGTGGAGCCCTGCGCCGTACCCCTCCGCTGGCCCTTCTGCGCCTCCTTCGCCACCGGTCCGAACACGCGCCCGTGGACATGGACTTCATGACGTGGGCGACGCGCCACGTCGGCGAGGAGGGAGCCCGCGCGGCCGCCCACTACACGTCCGTGGCGCTCTTCCACCACGACCCGGGCTCCCTCTCCGCGGCCTTCGTCCAGGAGCGCCTGCGCCGCTCCGCGAAGGTGCCGCCGGAGGCGCACTATCCGCGCGGCGGCTGGGCGTCCGTGATCGACCGGATGGCGGCCCGCGCCTGGAATCTGGGCGTGCGCGTGGAGACGCTGTCCCGCGTCGACTCCGTGCCCACGGGCGGCGGGCCGGTGATCGTGGCGACGTCCCTCGACTCGGCGCGCCGCCTCCTCGGGGACTCGTCGCTGACGTGGGACAGCGGCCGTACGACTCTGATCGACCTGGCCGTGCGCACCCGCCGCGGCGACGCCTTCATCGTGTCCGGGCTCGACTTCCCGGCCTGGCTGGAGCGGTTCACGGCCCAGGACCGGAGTCTGGCGCCGCACGGGCAGCAGCTCGTCCAGGGCCACATCCCCGTAGCGCCGCACGAGTCGAAGGCCGACGGCACGGCACGCGCCGAACGCCTGCTCGACCTGGGATTTCCCGGCTGGCGCGACCGCGTGACCTGGCGCAGGGACGCGCTCGCGAACGGGCGTACGGGGGCGGTCGATCTGCCCGGCACGACCTGGCGGGACCGGCCCGCGATCGACCGCGGGGACGGCGTGTATCTGGTGGGTGACCAGGTCGCGGCGCCCGGCGTGCTCTCCGAGGTGTCGTTCAACAGCGCCATCGAGGCGACCACCCTCGCGCTCACCGCGTCCCGGCCGGGGCTCCGCGCGGCCTGACGCCCGCACTTGACCTCAAGTCCGCTCGAGGTTGAAAGGTGGTGGGCACACCTGGCCGTCAAGAGGCCGCACGCCCAAGGGAGCCCGCCATGCACGCCGTACGACTGCACGCCTTCGGCCCCGCCGAGAACCTCACCTACGAGAAGACCGGCGACCCCCTGCCCGGCCCCGGCCAGGTCCGGATCGCCGTGGCCGCGGCCGGCGTGCACCTCCTGGACACCGCCCTGCGCGAGGGCATGAAGGGCCCCGCGCCCGAGCCGCCCGCGCTGCCCACCGTCCCCGGCCGCGAGGTCGCCGGCACCGTCGAATCGCTCGGAGAGGGCACCGACGCGTCCTGGCTCGGCAAGCGCGTCGTCGGCCACCTCGGATTCGCGCCCGGAGGCTACGCCGAGCTCGCCGTCATCGACGCCGCCCGCCTGCACGAACTCCCGCCGGGCCTGGACTTCGCCGAGGCCGTCGCCCTGATCGGCACGGGCCGTACGGCGATGGGGATCCTGCAGTTCGCCCCGCTCGGCCCCGCCTCGGTGGCCGTGATCCCGGCCGCGGCGGGAGGCATCGGAACCCTGCTCGTCCAGTACGCGAAGCACGCGGGCGCCACCGTCGTCGGCCTCGCGGGCGGCCCCGAGAAAGTGGCCCGCGTCCGCGCGAACGGCGCCGACCTGGCCGTCGACTACACCGCCCCCGACTGGCCCGAACAGGTCCGCTGGTTCCTCAGCGGCCGCCCGGCGACCGTCGTCTTCGACGGGGTGGGCGGCGACGCGGGCCTGGCCGCCGTCGACCTGCTCGGCCCCGGCGGCGTCCACGTCGTCTTCGGCTGGTCCGGCAAGGGCCTGCACGACGGCGAGCCCGTCACCTTCTCCGCGGACGAACTCACCCGGCGCGGCATCACCCAGGAACAGGTGCTCGGCCCGCCGATGATGCAGCGCGCGGGCGGCGACAACCCGGTCCGCACGCTGGAGCTGGCCGCACTGAGGGAGGCCGAGGCGGGCCGCCTGCGTCCCGCGGTGACCCGCTTCCCACTCGCCGAGGCTGCCGCGGCGCACCGCGCCCTGGAGAACCGCGGCACGATCGGCAAGGTGGTCCTGATCCCGTGACCCCGGGCCCGGTTCCCCGGGTGCGCTACGACCCGAGCCGGGCCAGCGCCTCATCCGTCAGCCGGTACACCGTCCACTCGTCCTGCGGCGCCGCGCCGAGCGCCTTGTAGAAGTTGATCGACGGCTCGTTCCAGTCGAGGACCGACCACTCCAGGCGCTCGTAACCGCGCTCGACGCAGATCCGCGCCAGCTCGGTCAGCAGCGCCTTGCCGTGGCCGCCGCCGCGCGCCTCGGGCCGTACGTACAGGTCCTCCAGATAGATCCCGTGCACCCCGCGCCAGGTGGAGAAGTTCAGGAACCACAGGCAGAAGCCGACGGGCTCGCCCGTCGTGTCGTCCTCGGCGATGTGGGCGAACGCGGCGGGCCGCTCCCCGAACAGCGCCTCGCGCAGCTGCTCCTCGGTGGCCCGCGCCTCGTGCAGCGCCTTCTCGTAGTCGGCGAGTTCACGGACCATGGCGTGGATGACGGGGACATCGGCGGGCGTGGCGGTACGAATCATGACGGCAGGCTAACCAGTCACCACGGGGCGGCCCGCACGGGTCGGCCGACCACACACCGCGGACCGGACACGCACGCCCAGGCCACCCACACACCGCAGCCGGCCCGCACGCCCAGACCCCCCACCGCAGCGCGCCCCGCACACCCAGGCCACCCACTCACCACGGACCGGCCCGCACGCCCAGACCACCCACACACCGCAGCGCGCCCCGCACGGGCTCGCTCACCGCCCCCCGAGCAGTCTGCGCGCCGTCTCCAGATGGTCCGGCACCAGCGGCCGGCCGTCCTCGATCTCCCACAGGGAGTCCTGAAGCACCCGCCCGAGTGTCCAGGCGCGCGCCCGCTCCCGGTCGAGCCCGAGCACCCCGCTCATCGCGTCGAACCGCCACACCACCTCGTCCGCGTCGAAGCGGTTGTCGATGGCGGGCTTCAGGTCGAAGCCCGGGTCGCCCGCGAGCGGCTTCGGGTCGATGGAGAGCCACGGCTCCCGCTCAGCGGCCAGCACGTTCTCGAAGTGCAGATCCCAGTGCAGCAGCCGGTCCCCCGCCTCGCCCGCGACCTCGCGCACGGCCGCCGCACAGTCCGCGAGCAGCGCGCGATCGGCCGGGCCGGGCACGGCCGCGAGCGCCGAAGGCACCTGGGCGAGCATGTCGGCCGCGATGTCGGACAGCCGCCGCACCCCTTCCGGGGCGGGCACGGACGTGAGCCGGGCGAGCAGTTCGGCGATGACGAGGACAGCCTTACGGGAGTCCTCCACGGAGTCCAGCATCCGCCCGGAGTCGAGCCGTTCGAGGAGCATCGTGCCCGTGGCGCCGTCGTGGTCGAGGAGCCGGACGGCGCCGTCGCCGTCCCAGACGCGCAGCGCGACCGGCTCGCCCTCGGTCTCCTCGTCGAGGATCTGGAACTTGACCGCGGCGGGCGTCCCGTCGCCCCGCACCACGGGCAGGACCAGAGCGGCCATGCCGTGCATCGCGGGCCCGTCCACGCGCAGATCCCAGCGTTCGACGAACTCCTCCACGCGCGCCGGGAGCCCGGCGATGAAAGCGCGACCGGGCTCACCCGCGTAGGTGTACTGGGACTCGACCAGGCCATCCGGAATGTCGATCACCCGAACGACCCTATGTGCGTGCCTGAATGCAGTCCATGCGCCGTTTTTTCCCCCTCGCCGTGTGGTCGTACGTACGGCACGCCCCCGGCACCTATCTCTGGCTGGCCGCCCTGTTCTTCACGACGGTCGCCATGCACCACATGGACCCGCACTTCGAGCACGAGTTCCTGCGCCAGCGCTCCACGAACCTGCACGAGCTGTCGACCGACCCGGTCCGCGTCTTCGTCACCTCCTTGTTCTGGATCGACGACAGCAGCTGGTGGCCGTACGCCGTCCTCTACACGGTGTTCCACGCGCAGGCCGAGCGCTGGCTCGACACCTGGCGCTGGCTGGCCGTCGTGGGGGCCGCGCACGTCCTCGCGACCCTGATCAGCGAGGGCGCCCTGCTGTGGGCGATCCGCCACGGCCACGCGCCCGCCTCGTCGGTCGACACCCTTGACGTGGGGGTGAGTTACGCACTCGCGGGCGTCGTCGGCGTCCTCACGTACCGGCTCGTCCCGCCCTGGCGCTACGTCTATCTGGCCGTCGTCCTGATCGTCTACGGCGGCCCGCTCCTCACCGGCCGCACCTTCACCGACCTGGGACACTTCGTCTCGGTCCTGATCGGCCTGGCCTGCCACCCCCTCGTACGCGACCGGGGCGAACCCTGGAACCCGCTGACGCTCCTGCGGCGGCGGGACCGGACGGCGCGGCGAAACGATCACCCGCAAATCCAGGAAGGCGGCCGTCCCCCCTGCCCGAACCCCCCTGCGGAGCGCTAACGTCCGAGGCCATGAGCAGCACGAACGGCACCCACGGCGCCCAGGCCACCGTCAACGGCGGCATATCGTTCTGGTACGCGGACGACGGCATCCCCACCGCCCGCGAACCCCTGTCGGGGGACGCGTCCGCCGACGTCGTCATCGTCGGCGGCGGCTACACGGGCCTGTGGACCGCCTACTACCTGAAGAAGGCCGCGCCCTTCCTCCGCATCACCGTCCTGGAGCAGAAGTTCTGCGGCTACGGCGCGTCCGGGCGCAACGGCGGCTGGCTCTACAACGGCATCGCCGGCCGCGACCGCTACGCGAAACTGCACGGCCACGACGCGGCCGTCCGTCTCCAGGAAGCCATGAACGACACCGTCTCCGAGGTGATCCGCGCGGCCGCCGAAGAGGAGATCGACGCCGACATCCACCAGGGCGGCGTACTCGAAATCGCCTACACACCGGCCCAGTTGGCCCGCCTCAAGGCCTTCCACGCGGCGGAACTCGCGTACGGCGAGAAGGACCGCACCCTGCACGGCGCCCGCGAGACCGCCGAGCGCGTCCGCGTCTTCGGGGCCGTCGGCTCGACCTGGACCCCGCACGGCGCCCGCCTGCACCCCGTCAAGCTCCTCAAGGGCCTGGCCGCCGCCGTCGAGGCGCTCGGCGTCACGATCCACGAGTCGACGCCCGTCACGGAGATCAAGCCGAAGCACGCCGTCACCCCGTACGGCACGGTCCGCGCGCCCTACATCCTGCGCTGCACCGAGGGCTTCACCGCGTCCCTCAAGGGCCAGCGCCGCACCTGGCTCCCCATGAACTCCTCGATGATCGCGACGGAGCCTCTCTCCCCCTCCCAATGGGAGTCCATCGGCTGGGAGGGCCGCGAGACCCTCGGCGACATGGCGCACGCCTACATGTACGCCCAGCGGACCGCCGACGGCCGCATCGCGCTCGGCGGCCGGGGCGTCCCGTACCGCTACGGCTCGAGGACCGACAACGACGGCCGCACCCAGCCCGCCACCATCGAGTCCCTCACCGCGCTCCTGACCCGCTTCTTCCCCCAGCTGGCGGGCGTCGCCGTGACCCACGCCTGGTCCGGCGTCCTCGGCGTCCCCCGCGACTGGTGCGCCACGGTCACCCTCGACCGCGCGACGGGCCTCGGCTGGGCGGGCGGCTACGTCGGCTCGGGCGTCGCCACCACCAACCTCGCCGCCCGCACCCTGCGCGACCTGGTCCAGCAGGACTCCGGCCAGTCCGGCCCCACCGACCTCACGACCCTCCCCTGGGTCAACCACAAGGTCCGCAAGTGGGAACCGGAACCCTTCCGCTGGCTGGGCGTCCACGGCATGTACGCCACCTACAACGCCGCCGACCACCGCGAACTCACCACGCACACGACGGACTCCTCCCGCCTGGCCCGAGCCGCGGACCGGGTAGCGGGCCGCGGCTGACGAGCCCCCCACTCACGACGAAGGCCCAGGTCACACCCGTGACCTGGGCCTTCGTCCCGTGGGAGCCCCCTGTCGGATTCGAACCGACGACCTACGCATTACAAGTTGTCGGATCTTGTTCCGGGGGTGTCCGCTGGCGTCCGCCGGGTGACTTGCAGGCCTGGTCAGAGAGCCTGCCCGACTTCGACGGATGTCAGTGGACGGCCGCGGACTGAGTGGCGATTGAGACCACTGCTGAGACCGCGCCACGGGCGCCGCCGGGGTCAAGGCCCCGGGAAGGCCATCAGTTTGGCAAGCTGCGGACATTTGCGGGAGGCTCGGGCGTCGGCCTGCCCAAACGATCGAGTTCGGGCCGAGTCGGTGGCGCATTACCCCGCTGTTCCCCGCTCGATCTGGTGCACTTGTGGTGCGGTGGATACGTCCCGCGGTTGCTGGTTCGGCTTGTAGCGCTCGGGGTGGTCCTGGTGGGGAGCGCAAGGTTGAGTAGGTCGTCGCAGGGCCAGAGGTCACGTCGAACTGGCAGGTCGTCCCAGAGCCGCCCTTCGTCGCCTCCGCCGGACTGAGACTGTGATGGTGCAGCACTCGCCCTGCGTCCATGGTCTCTTGATCAACTAGAGGAGATCGCGGGCCACCGTCCTGGTGAAGTGGTCCGTCCCTGACGGCCGCTGACGTCCCCAAGTAGCTTGCATGGCAGACACACCAACGTATGAGCCTTGCTAATCCTGTCTCCGCTGCGTCAACTTCTACGAATCGTGGGCCATCACGCGGCGGCGCTGGCATACTCACACAGGGATTTCATCCGCGGGGGGTTGAGCTATGGCCGTACTTGAGACTGCAGCGGTAGCCGCCGGGCGCATTGTCGTCGATCGCGCCGGCCGCCAATGGCTATCGGATCGCAAGAATGCAGCAGATCGCCCTAAGCCTCTATCAGATCTTATTGGCTTGAACTTTAGAGACTCTTTTTCACGTCGCCGACTCGAGCGCCAACTAGACGATATATCCGACTCCGTAGCAGAGCGCATCAAAGCGATGTCGACGGTTGAGTACCGGCCTCTCAGTGAAAACGATAAAGTGGCTGCCATAGGCGAAGCCGCACGCGTTCTTTCAGAAGCCGATCTGTCGGATGATGCAATTTTTCGTGCCGATGCTGAAGGGTCTAAACTGGCCCGTTCTTTGATTGGTGGCAATAAATCTCGACTCACAACCATGGGCCTCTCTGAAGCAGGTGAGAGGTTCTATGAGCTGGTTCTGCAGGAATGTTGTGAGTGCCTGATGCAGGTCCTCCAGTATCTCCCACAGTACCCCGCAAGGGCAGCCAGCGAGGCGCTAAACCGCCTGTCTGCAATATCAGCGAATGTTTCACTGGCTCTAAATAGAATTCCTGTCAGGCGACTGGAATCGCCGGAAGGAGAGGAGTTTGATGCGGACTTCAAGCGTAAATACCTGCGTTCGTTGGCAGAATCTCTGAGTGAGGTTGAGATATTTGGCGTCCCGGTAAATAATTACACACCGCGAGCAACCCTAAGCATTGCCTACATAAGCCTCACCGTCACAGGCGAGTGGGAATCAGATACCGAGCAGGATGAACTGAAACAGGGCCCCGAAGGATCCACTGATTACTTCAATAACGGGAAGTCCCTACGTATAGAAAGCGTTTTGGCGGGCAATCATCGCAATCTCATTAGAGGGGAAGCTGGATCCGGCAAAAGTACGCTGCTCCACTGGATAGCCACATCGGCAGCTCGCTCTGCATTCAAGAGAGAGTTGTCATCGTGGAATGGAGCAGTTCCGTTTCTAATTAAGCTCCGCAGCTACGCAGAGGAGGATCTGCCAGCACCAGAAGATTTCGTTCGCGCGGCTACTCCGAGTATCGCCGGGATAATGCCTACGGGTTGGGTTCATCGCCAACTGTCGTCGCCGCGCGCCATCCTTCTTGTGGACGGGGTAGACGAACTTCTAGCGCGTAGGCGACCAAAAGTCCGATCTTGGCTTCGTGGCCTCATTGCAGCGTATCCAGAACTGCGCATAGTGGTCACTTCACGTCCCTCTGCGGCAGGTTCTTCTTGGCTTAACTCCGAGGATTTTCGTTCATCTCAACTTGAGCGTATGGCGTCGGCGGACATCCGCGAGTTCATCTCTCACTGGCATGCAGCTATCTTGGATTCGGGCGTATATCCGTGCAAGCCGAACGAAATTCCCAACTATGAAAGAGCCCTATCGCAGAGGATCGCGGGCCAATCACATCTCCAAGCGCTAGCAACGACACCTCTTCTGACAGCGATGCTGTGTGCTTTGAATCTTGACCGGCGCACTCAGCTGCCGAGAGATCGCATGGGTCTTTATGCGGCAGCGTTAGAATTGTTGCTTGAGAGGAGAGATGCTGAGAGGCAGATCCCGAGCTATTTTGAAGTGTCTTTGGAGCGAAGGCAGAAGATCCTCATTCTTCAGGACTTG
Source organism: Streptomyces sp. NBC_00009 (assembly GCF_045040855.1). Taxonomy (NCBI): domain Bacteria; kingdom Bacillati; phylum Actinomycetota; class Actinomycetes; order Kitasatosporales; family Streptomycetaceae; genus Streptomyces; species Streptomyces sp. NBC_00009. The sequence continues at coordinate 4,304,523 of NZ_CP108312.1, read as the reverse complement.
GCCTGGCGTCTCTCTATGACAAGCCGCTCCGAGATGCCTAAGAGCGCGGCCCTTCAGCGAGTCAGGGAAAAAATTCAGACGATGCCTCACCTAGATAATTCGCCTGAGGCTGTGTTGGATCATTTGATCCATAGGAGCGGCGTGATCCGAGAGCCGTCTCTAGGGAGAATTGATTTCGTCCACAGGACTTTCCAAGAGTATCTGACTGCAAAGCAAGCCGCCGAGGACGGGGACATTGAGCCTCTCATCGCCAAGGCGCACCTCGATCAGTGGCGTGATACGGTAATTATGTCCGCTGGCCATGCCAATAGCCCGTTGAGGCATGAGCTTATTGAAGGCCTCTTGTCGCGGATAGAAGGCGAGCCGAGAAACCGCAGATCCTTGCGGCTCCTTGTGTCGGCCTGCTTTGAAACCATGCCGGACATTCCACGTGATCTGTCCGCCAAGATCGACGACTGCTTCAGAAGTCTAGTTCCGCCGAGAAATGACAGCGAGGCAACCTCGCTTCCGCGGGCTGGCGACGCGGTTCTACGGTTCTTTCCTGCCGAAGTGCGTGACCTAACAGAGAACGCCGCAGTTAACACAGTTAAGTCGGCATATCTAATCAATGGGCCTGAGGCATTGGAGCGCCTTAGTTCGTACGCTCCGGACGCTAGGCCGCTCGTGCAGCAACAGCTTCTACAGGGTTGGGATTATTACGACTATGAAGAGTACGCGGAGAAGGTAATCTCGCGTGTGCCATTGATTGATGGGGTTGCGACTCTTTGGAACCCTGCACACTTGACGTTCGTTGAACGATTGCCGCAAGTGCAGACTTTGGAATTTGATGGGGCACTGCAAAATTCCTCAGTGTTGGAGTCTGTTCGCACCTTGACGCGGCGGTTTCATGGCGAGATCCTGAATTCAGACCACAGTGAACTGGGAAATCATACCCGACTCGAAGATCTTATCCTGGTGAGCGATGAGGTCGACGGCATAGATTGGGTTGAAACTCTGCCAGCCCTGAGAGAGTTGAGGGTTTGGGCTAAAGGCATTAACGACCTTAGCCCTCTGCGCGCTTCGGATCTTCGCCTCCTTGGGTTGAGCTTTCTCTCGGATGTTGCAGATTTCTCTCCTATCTGGGAGATGGAGGGCTTGACTTGGCTAATTCTCCGAAAGTGTGTGCAGCTGACGGATATTAGGCCGATGCTTCGCCTTGAACGCTTGAGGACCCTTGTCCTGGAAAGTCCCGGCGACATTGAAGGCTTGTCCGATGTTATGCGGTCGTGTGAAATTGAGTGGATTGGACTTCAAGGCCATGGAGGCGGAGTTGCATTGTCGGATTTCAATAGTAGCTCGCTTCAGGTGCTTGACTTGGGTGGATCTGAGGTCGTCCAGTCCAGCGGACGTGTAGAAATACCGAAGCTGAGGGAGCTCTACTTGGATAGATGGGAGGGGCGCAAGCTTCCTCGAATAGGGGAACTCAAGCGACTTGAGAAGGTCTCTATAGATAATGCTGTCAATCTTGAGGACATCTCTGAACTGCTGTCGCTACCTGCACTAGAGCAGGTGTCGCTTCTCGGCTGCCCTGGAGAGTTGGACTCGACGCCTCTGACTTCAAAAGGGGTGGAGGTCTTCGAATCTAGGAGGCCCCGAGGTAGTACCCCGCCACTTCGTCCCGTTCCGCAATCCAGCGCACACGACTAGGTCGGTGGAGCGGGTTTGGTCGGTGGCCTGCCCGGTCTGGGGTCGAGCATGATCAAGGGGCCTAACGCTGGACGGACACTCGGGCAGGCTTTGGGCCTGCCCGTAGCTAGCACGAGTGGCCCCCTGGTCTTGCTCGACACGGGCACCGGCCGGGCTGGAGCAGGACGAAGGCCGGAGCGCAGGCCTGGCCGGGGGCCGGGCCTGCGCGGTGAGCGGAGCGAGCCGCCTTGATGACGTAGGGGAAGTTGTACCGGGCCAGTGCACGACGGAAAGCGTCACTCCGCCCCGAGCTCCCTCATCAGGTACCCCCGACCCAGATGTGTGGCCCGCAAGATCTGGAGGGGGCGCCCTCATGAGACGCGACCACGAATCAGCCAGCTGGTGAACCCTTCCGCCCGCAAACGCTCGAACGCCTCGATGACCGGCTGCGGAGTCTCCTGGCTGATCATGAACCCCTGCTCGGGATAGACCATGAGTCGCTGTTGCGCCCCAACCAGCATGTCGATGACGAGTCGCGCATCCTGGATCGTGTCGACGTACTCCGCGAACGTCATGGGCGCAGACGCGCTGACCCAGGTCACATCCGGCCAGATCTTGCACGCCGTGGCGTAGGACCGGCGCTCTTCGTACGGCTTGCCGACCAGGAGGGCTGACACGACGGGCACCCCACGCTCCTCGAGCAAGGCCTGGGAAAAGCGCGATGTTCTCGGCCGTGTTGCGGGCCTGCGGCTCGACGAGGATCGCGTCCGCCGGCACTCCGCGTTCCAACGCCCGCTCGCGGTAGTGCCAGGCCTCGCCCTTCGGCATCGCCTCACGCGTCGTTCGGCTGGTCGCGCCAGTGAACACGATCAGCGGCATAAGGCCACGGTGGTACAGGTCGACCGTGGCGTCAGCTACGCCGAGATCGTGGCTGCCGAGCCCAATCGCTACCGAGCACGGCCGGAGTTCGTGGCCCATCTGCTGGAAGTCCCACAGTTCCTGCGCATCGGACCATGCCTGTACGGAGATCACGCCTTATCGCCTTCCTCCTGCGCCGAGTCGGGCACCTTGAAGTCGTAGGACCACGCGAAACGCGTAGCCGCACGAACTGCCAATGGCGAACTCCACAACCATGTCGTCCGCCGTGCAGGTCGTGCGATGCAGCTCGACTACCCACTCCCCAGGCGGAAGTTGCAGGAGCTTGACTTCGTCGCGCTCGGGGTCCGAACGAAGATCTCCTCCCGCATGTGGTCGATCTCGTAGCCCGCGTCGTAGAGCACCCGGCACCCGCCACCACGGCCGGCGGGACCCGGCGTCGGGTCGACGATGCGAGTGCCCTCGGCATGCTCAGGGCGGTAATAGCTGGTGAGGGTGTGCATGGGGCGCTCCCCCTCCTTCACCAGTCGGGCGCGCGCATAGACGTCGCGCCCCCGGCATCCCAAGGGCCGCAGCAACGATCCGCGGCGCCCCAAGGCGACTGACCGTCTGCGTCTGCTCGTTCCTTTGGTACGCGCGACCGGAAGCGACGCGGTCCGCGATGAACGCGACCTCATGACGTCACGCCACTTCGCCTTGTCAGCGCGCGGCGCCGCGCTGCTCGACGAGTTGGCGGCCTTCCACCGGCGCTTCAATGTCCCGGGCATCGGGCAGCACCGGATCCACAAACTGCAGCCGGAACACCTGGAGCGGACGTACCGCGCGATGCTCGACGCCGGCCACGCCGCCTCGCACGTGGTGAAGGCGCACCGCATCCCGTCGCGCGCCCTGAAGATTGCCCACCGTCGCCGTATCACCAGCAAGACCGTCGCCACGCTCGTGGACCCTCCAGGCGTCGACGAGACGGAGGCCAACCCGTTCACGAAGGAGGAGGCCAGGGCATTACTTGAAGCTGCGGCCAAGCGGCCCACCTTCATGCGGTGGATCGTCGGCGTCGTCGTGGGTTTCCGGCGGGGCGAGTCGCTCGGTTTGCGGTGGCCATACGTCGACCTGGGGGAACAGCCTCGATACGACGCAGGGTTCCCAAGCACAGGCTGTGCCGACGGGATGAGCCGGCGTGAAGGACTTCGTGATTCCTTTCGTAATCGCTCTGCTCGGGTTGGCTGCGACTGGGCTGGGAGCCGTTGTTGGAGCACGAGCAGCCAGATTCGGCGCCGAGAAGAGCGCCGAGGCTGTCCGACGGCAAGTGCAGGACCAGGGAGCCATTGAGCACGGTCACTGGCTGAGGCAGCAGCGCTTCAGCACCTACGAGAGCTTCCCCGAAGCCTGGGACGAGTGCTTACGCATCACCCAAACATCCGCAAAAGCTGATTAACCGGATCCAACGGGCCTAGAGGATCTTCGGTTGGCCGCAGACCGTATGGCGGAGCGCGCACGACGCATCGCAATCTTGGGCACCCCAGAAGTCACGCATGCGGCTGAGTCGCTGGCGGAGAACATGCAGGAAGACGTAAAAGTCGCCGTCCGGTTCATCGAGGTGACCCAAGCCGCGATAACGGAGATCGACGGACGCCCGATACCCACCGAGGCGGTGTCCGAGGCGACAGACCGCCGACCGCCGCGCGGCCCGTGCCCGGCGCCGCTACCGCGTCCGCTGAACCGAGAAACCCCAGCTCAGACGATGTCTGAGCTGGGGTTTCCAATGGAGCCCCCTGTCGGATTCGAACCGACGACCTTCGCTTTACAAGAGCGGCGCTCTGGCCGAGCTGAGCTAAGGGGGCATCGCGCGCGACAGCAACGCCGCACGTGGAAGCTGCTCCACCTTACACAGAGCCTGTTTCCTCCAGCTACGAAGTTACGTACCACGCGAAAGATCGCGATCGTCGCGTAACCACTCGTGCGCCCGTTCGTTGATCGGACAGAAGCGCTGTTATGACGATCAGACCACGGGACCAGGGGCATCCACATGAAGAGACGCACCAAGGATCCCGGCACTCAGCAGCGCGTCTACCGCTTCCGCTTCTACCCGACGACGGCGCAGGCCGAGCAGCTGGAGAAGACGTTCGGCGCCTGCCGGTGGGTCTACAACGAGGGGCTGGCGCTGCGTTCGGGCGCCTGGGAGCGGCATCGGGTGAACGTGGGGTTCGCGGAGACGTGCCGGGCGTTGACGGGCTGGCGACGAGCTGCGGGTACCGCATGGCTTGAGGAGGTGTCGTCGACGGTGCTTCAGCAGTCGCTGCGGAATCTGGACCAGGCGTATACGCGGTTCTTCAAGGGGATGTCGAAGTACCCGAAGCGGAAGAAGAAGCGCACTTCGAAGGATGCGGCGACGTACGTGCGGACGGGATTTCGGTGGGTGGAGGATCCTGAGCGGCCAGGTACGGCGCGGGTGACGCTGGCCAAGCAGGCGCAACCGTTGGATGTGCGGTGGTCCCGCACTCTTCCTGCGGGTCTGCTTCCGGTGCGGTTGTCCGTGACGCGGGACCGGGCGGGGCGGTATTTCCTGGCAGCGCTGGCAGAGGAGCGGATCACGGTGCTGCCCGCCGCCTTCATGCCCGGGACCGGCGAGCCGACAACCGTGGGGCTCGATCTGGGTCTCGCGTCGTTGGCCACGCTCGACGACGGTACGAAACTGGACCATCCGCGGCTGCTGAAGCGGTACGCCGAGCGCCTGGCTCGGCTGCAGCGTGAGCTGCACCGGAAGGTAATGGGCTCGCAGAACCGGGATAAGGCGCGGCGCCGGATCGCTCGCCTCTACGCGCTCATCGGTGACGTACGCAGGGACATGCTGGATCAGTTCACAACCCGCCTCGTGCGCGAGAACCAAGTGCTCGTAGTGGAGGACCTGTCCATCGCGTCCCTGTTGCGTCCGGCGCGCGGCAAAGGCAGAAGACGAAAGGCGTCGCTGAACCGTGCGATCCGGGACGCGGCCTGGGGAGAGCTGTTGCGGCAGCTGCGTTACAAGTGCGAGTGGTACGGGCGGACGCTGGTGATCGTGGACCGGTTCTTCCCCTCCACCCGTCGCTGCTCGGCCTGCCACGCCAAGGGTCCGAAGCTGGATGTCTCAGTACGGGAGTGGACCTGTGACAGGTGTGGCGCGGCCCATGACCGCGATGTGAACGCGGCGGTGAATCTGCGGGACGAGGGGTTGCGGCTGTACCGGCTGGCGACGTCCGCACTCCCGCCCGGCGGCAGGGCGCCGTCGGTGATCAGGGCGTCGGCGTTGCCGGGCCCGGAAGGGCCTCTACCAGTCATGTAGTGGGCGCCACCCGGACCGACGGGCCGTCGGCCGGAACGCCTGTGGAGTTCGTGTGAGTCCGTACGCGATGGCGGGGCATCCCGTTCGTTCGTCGGCGACGGGCAGTGAAGCAGGAAGCCTGAGGGCTAGGTCAAAAATCACGCGCTCTACCTGCTCGAAAAGTTCTCGAAGGTCACTTCGCTCCGGCTACTGACAGACCCGACACCGGACAGGTACCGTCCAGAAACAGTTCACCCGTGTGGACTACACCACTGCGGCAGCGCCCGCAGTGGATCACCACCTTTACAACGGATCGTCCGGCACGTTCCTGCCGGTGAAGGGGGCTTCACAGCCATGGCAACTGTTTCGTTCGACAAGGCGACCCGGATCTACCCGGGCTCCACCAAGCCGGCCGTCGACGGCCTTGAGATCGAGATCGAGGACGGCGAGTTCCTCGTCCTCGTCGGCCCGTCCGGCTGCGGCAAGTCGACCTCCCTGCGCATGCTCGCGGGTCTCGAGGACGTGAACGGCGGAGCGATCCGCATCGGCGACCGCGACGTGACCCACCTGCCGCCCAAGGACCGGGACATCGCCATGGTGTTCCAGAACTACGCGCTCTACCCGCACATGTCGGTCGCCGACAACATGGGCTTCGCCCTCAAGATCGCTGGCGTGAACAAGGCCGAGATCCGCCAGAAGGTCGAAGAAGCCGCGAAGATCCTCGACCTGTCCGAGTACCTGGACCGCAAGCCGAAGGCCCTCTCCGGCGGTCAGCGCCAGCGTGTGGCCATGGGTCGCGCCATCGTGCGTGAGCCCCAGGTCTTCCTCATGGACGAGCCGCTGTCGAACCTCGACGCCAAGCTCCGTGTGTCCACGCGTACGCAGATCGCCTCGCTGCAGCGCCGCCTCGGCATCACCACCGTCTACGTCACCCACGACCAGGTCGAGGCCATGACGATGGGTGACCGTGTGGCGGTCCTCAAGGACGGTCTGCTGCAGCAGGTCGACACCCCGCGCAACATGTACGACCGCCCGGCCAACCTCTTCGTCGCCGGCTTCATCGGCTCCCCCGCCATGAACCTGGTCGAGGTCCCGATCACCGACGGCGGCGTGAAGTTCGGCAACTCGGTCGTCCCGGTGAACCGCGAGGCGCTGAAGGCCGCCTCCGACGCCGGCGACCGCACCGTCACGGTCGGCGTCCGCCCGGAGCACTTCGACATCGTCGAGGCGGGCGGCGGCGAGGCCGCGAAGTCCCTCTCCAAGGAGGCCGAGGACGCCCCCGCCGGCCTCGCCGTCTCGGTGAACGTCGTCGAGGAACTCGGCGCCGACGGCTACGTCTACGGCACCGCGCAGGTCGGTGGCGAGGCCAAGGACCTCGTCGTCCGGGTCAACGGCCGCCAGGTCCCCGAGAAGGGCACCCAGCTCCACGTCGTGCCGCGTCCGGGCGAGACCCACGTCTTCTCCTCGTCGACCGGTGAGCGCCTCACCGACTGACACCCCGCCTGTTCCGCCGTGGAGCCCCGCACTTCGGTGCGGGGCTCCTCCGCGTTCCGGCCGCTCCCCCACCCGCCGCGCACGCCGCGTTGTCGACAAATACCCCGGCACATCCGCCATTTCGACCCCTGTGCGTCAACACGCGTGAATCAAAACCGGATTACCCATCCCTCGACCGAGTGACTAAATGTCGCCAAATCATCACCGACCGCTACGCTCACTCGCGTGACGCACTCCGCCAACTACACCCAGAAGCCGCGCCGGGGCCGGGGCCCCGCCCGCCGCGTCGGCCGCACCCTCGCTCTCGTCCTGCCGGTGATGCTGGTGCTCTCCGGCACACTCGCGGTCACCCGAGTGAACTGGTCCGGCAGTTCAGCGGACTCGATCCTCACCGCTTCCTCGCAGAACGTCTCGGCGCGCGCCAAGTCGCGTGCCCCCCAGGACGTCCTGCGCGACAAGCTGCTACTCGAGCTCCAGGACAAGGACCCCGGTATCGCCCTCACCCACCTCCAGCAGGAGATGCACGAGCGGCCGTCCCTCGCCAAGCACTGCGTCTCCATCGCCCGCGCCCTGGGCCGCGCCGCCGTGCAGGCCTACGGCCCCTCCCGCGCCCAGTCCTTCGCCCGCCCCGTCTGCGACACCGCGTTCGCCACGGGCGTCGCCACGGCAGCGCGCGGCTGACGCCCTCACGGCCGGCCGGGAAGGGGCCGACGTACAGTGCGGGCATGACGAGCGCCCAGGCCCAGGACCCGCACACGCACAGCCAGCACCACCCCACACAGGCCGTCGTCCTGGCCGGCGGCCAGGGCTCGCGCCTGCGGCCCTACACCGACGACCGGCCCAAGCCGATGGTCGAGATCCCCGGCACCGGGACCCCGATCATCGGCCATCAGCTTGCCTGGCTCGCCGAAGAGGGCGTGACGGACGCGGTCGTCTCCTGCGGGCATCTCGCCGAGGTGCTCCAGGAGTGGCTCGACGGTGCCGAACTCCCCCTGCGCGTCACCACGGTGGTCGAGAAGGAACCCCTCGGCCGTGGCGGCGGCCTCAAGTACGCCGCCGCGCACCTGCCGCACCCCGACCGGCCCTGGTACGCGACGAACGGCGACATCTGGACCCGGTTCTCGCTGCGCGAGATGGCGGACTTCCACGCCGAGCGCGACGCCACCGCCACCCTCGCCCTGGCCCGCCCCCGCATCCCGTGGGGCGCTGTGGAGACCGACGCGTTCGGCCACATCACGGACTTCGTCGAGGCCCCGCCGTCCCCGTATCTGATCAACGCGGGCGTCTACGTCTTCTCCCCCGCCTTCACGGGCCTGCTCCCGGACCGCGGTGACCATGAGCGCACCACGTTCCCGCGCCTGGCCCGCGCCAAGCGTCTGGCCGGGTTCCCGATCCCGCAGGGCGCGTACTGGAGGGCCATCGACACGGCGAAGGACCTCACCGAGGCCGCCAAGGAGCTTGCCGCGCCGGGGCGTTGAGCCCGTCGCTCCCGATACGGGAAGGGGCCCGCACACACAGCGTGTGCGGGCCCCTTCAGGTTTCTACGGGGTGTGGTCAGCCGCCGAGTACTCCGCCGAGGAGGCCCCCCGGCTTGTCCCCGCCGCCGGAACCGCCGGTGCCGCCACCGGTGCCGCCGCTCGTGCCCGTACCGCCGCTGGAGGCGGGCCCGCTGCTGGATGCCGGAGGCTGCTGCTGGGCCGGCGGGGCCGACTGCGGGGGCGCCTGGCCGGTGCCCTGCGTCTGGCTGGGCTGGCCCGCGCCGCTGGCGGTGCCCGTCGCCGGGGCGGATCCCGGTGAGCTCGCGGCGCCGGACGGCTTCGCCGAAGTGGCGCCCTGCGTGGGCGTGTTGGCCGCCGACGGGCTCTGCGAGCGGTGCTGCTTGCGACCGGGCTCCGACGGGAGCGGGGAGCCGGGCAGTTCGTTGCGCGGGGCCTGGCCGGGACCGGGGGCGGTGACGCGGCCCGCGTCGCGCACGGCGCCGCCGAGCAGCGAGCCGATGAGCAGGGTCAGGCCGACGACGACGGTCGTCACGACGGTGCCGCGGCGCAGCACGTACCGCCGCAGCTCCCACAGTTCGGCGCGCGGGCCGAGCCGGCGCCAGGCGCCGCCCGCGAGGCGTCCGTCGATGGAGTAGACGGGCGCGCCCGCGATGATCAGCGGGGACCAGGCGGCCAGGTAGATGATGTCGGGCGCGTCGTAGGCGGGCACCGTCTTCCAGCTGACGGTGACGATGAGGGCGGCCGAGAGCAGTACGCCGAAGACGGCCGCGACGCGCTGCCAGAGGCCGAGCACGGTGAGCACGCCGACGACGACCTGGAGGAAGGCGATGCACAGCCCGGCGCCGACGGGGTGCTGGAGGGCGAAGTCGCGCAGGGGTTCGGCGAGGGCCCACGGGTGCAGCGAGTTGAGCCACTTGACCATGGAGCCGCGGTCGCCGCCGTCGAAGTAGACGGGGTCGCAGAGCTTGCCCATGCCGGCGTACATGGAGATGAAGCCGAGGAAGACGCGCAGCGGGAGAAGGACGACGCCGAGGTTCATCCGGCGGCCGGGGTAGTACGCGTGCCGCACCGGGTCGGCGCCGTGCCGCCGGGAGGCGTTCCGCTCGTCCCCGTCGCCGTACTCGCCGTCGCCGAACTCGCCGTCGTCGTACGGGGGTTCCTGGTACGACGGCTCTTCGAAGGCGCTGCCGGACTGGCGCATCTGCGGGAGGAGGCGGGTGCCCTGCGCGGTGACCGTGGGCAGTTCGCCGGTGGCGTCGTCCCTGAGGTCGCTGTCGAGGTCGATGCGCGGGATGACCTGGGTGGCCCCGCCTTCCCCGCCCCCGAAGTCGTGCCGGGGAAGCGTGCTCTCGCCTGCTCTGCGGGCCGCCTGGAGGAGACCGGTCGCCCCGGGGTCGCCGGGCGCGGACCGGCCGCTCCAGACGACCGGGGCGCGGCGGCGCGCGGCGGCCGCGCCGACGACGGGGATGCGGGCGGTCTGGTCCAGCGAGCCCAGGTGCCGGGCGATGCGGGGGGACTGCGTCTGCTGCGTCCTGGGCAGCTGCACGCGGAAACTCGCGTGATTGACGACGACCTGCGCGGGATCGCACGGCACCTTCACCATGCTCAGCGCGGGACCGTCGTCGAATCCGGAATCGAATCCGGGGCCGAATCCGGGCGAGCGGTCCCCCGTAGGTGTGCGGGGTGTTCTGGTGTCCACACTCATCTAACCGAGTGATGTGTGTTTAGGACACTGCCTTGAGCGCGTGCAAATGTCCGGACCGCGTCAAGATCGCGGCCCGGACACCCGGCTCAGGACCGGCGGCGCGCGGCCTCGTACAGGACGACGCCCGCCGCGACACCGGCGTTGAGGGATTCGGTGCCGCCCGGCATCGGGATCCGCACGCGGTAGTCACAGGTCTCGCCGACGAGGCGGGACAGGCCCTTGCCCTCGCTGCCGACGACGATGACGACGGGCCCGCCGAGGGCTTCGAGGTCACCGACGGTGTGCTCGCCGTCGGCCGCGAGACCGACGATGGCGATGCCCGCCTTCTTGTAGCCCTCGAGAGCGCGCGTCAGGTTCGTGGCGCGGGCGACGGGCGTACGGGCTGCGGCGCCCGCGGACGTCTTCCAGGCACCGGCGGTCATGCCGGCCGCGCGCCGCTCGGGCACGACCACGCCGTGGCCGCCGAAGGCGGAGACGGAGCGGACGACGGCGCCGAGGTTGCGCGGGTCGGTGACACCGTCGAGCGCGACGATGAGCGGGTCCTCGCCCTGGTCGTACGCGGCGGCGGCGAGGTCCTCCGCGTGCGCGTACTCGTACGGCGGGACCTGGAGGACGAGGCCCTGGTGGTTCAGGCCGTTCGTCATGCGGTCGAGCTCGGGGCGGGGGGCTTCCATGAGGTGGATGCCGCCGCGCTCACCGGCGAGCTGGAGCGCCTCGCGCACCCGCTCGTCGTTGTCGATGAACTGCTGGACGTAGAGCATCGACGCGGGCACGCCCTCGCGCAGCGCCTCGACGACGGAGTTACGCCCGACGACCATCTCGGACGTGCCCTTGCCGCCGCGGCTCTTCAGCGTCGCGGGGCGGCGGGCGGCCTGCTTGGCCTTGGCGTTCGCGATGCGGTTCTTCTTGTGCTTCTTGCGCATCTCGGCGGGCGGCGTCGGACCCTTGCCTTCGAGTCCCCGGCGTCGCTGGCCGCCACTGCCGACCTGCGCGCCCTTCTTGCCGGACATGCGGCGGTTGTTCGCGGCCATGATCTACCTGTCTGTGTGATGCGTATGTGCGTACGTATATGAAGTGTGCCGCCCGGAGGCCCGAGCGGCACATTCGCGCAGGTCGTCAGCGCGGGCCGAGCGTCCAGCGCGGCCCGGTCGGGCTGTCCTCGATGACGAGCCCGGACTGGCCGAGCTGGTCGCGGATGGCGTCGGCGGTGGCCCAGTCCTTGCGGGCGCGAGCGGACTCGCGCTGCTCCAGGACGAGCCGTACGAGGGTGTCGACGGCGCCGTGCAGGTCGTCGCCGCGGTCGGTCTCGTCGGCCCAGTGCGGGTCGAGCGGGTCCAGGCCGAGGACGCCGAGCATCGCGCGTACCTCGGCGAGGCGGGCGACGGCGGCTTCCTTGTCGTCGGCGGCGAGGGCGCTGTTGCCCTGGCGGACGGTGGTGTGGATGATCGCGAGCGCCTGCGGCACGCCGAGGTCGTCGTCCATGGCCTCGGCGAAGGCGGGCGGCACCTCGTCGGCGGGGGCGACGACGCCCCCGGCCTTCTCGACGACGCGCTGCACGAAGCCCTCGATCCGCGCGAACGCGGACTCGGCCTCACGCAGGGCCTCCTCGCTGTACTCGATGGTCGAGCGGTAGTGCGGGGTGCCGAGGTAGTAGCGCAGCACGATCGGGCGCCAGTCCTTGACCATCTCGGACACGAGGACCGAGTTGCCCAGGGACTTCGACATCTTCTCGCCGCTCATGGTGACCCACGAGTTGTGCACCCAGTACTTGGCGAACTCGTCGCCGAAGGCCTTGGCCTGGGCGATCTCGTTCTCGTGGTGCGGGAAGATCAGGTCGATGCCGCCGCCGTGGATGTCGAAGGCGGTGCCCAGGTACTTGTGGGCCATCGCCGAGCACTCCAGGTGCCAGCCGGGCCGGCCGCGGCCCCACGGGGTCTCCCAGCTGGGCTCCCCGGGCTTGACGGCCTTCCACATGGCGAAGTCGCGCGGGTCGCGCTTGCCGGTCTCGCCGTCGCCGGAGGGCTGGCGCAGTTCGTCGAGGTCCTGGTTCGACAGCTCCAGATAGCCGGGGAAGGAACGCACGTCGAAGTAGACGTTCCCGTCCGCCTCGTAGGCGTGGCCGCGCTCGATGAGGCCGCGCATCATCTCGACCATCTCGGTGACATGACCGGTGGCGCGCGGCTCGTAGGTGGGCGGCAGGCAGCCGAGGGCGGTGTAGCCGTCGTTGAACGCGCGCTCGTTCTCGTACCCGATCGACCACCAGGGCCTGCCCTGTTCGGCGGCCTTCTTGATGATCTTGTCGTCGATGTCGGTGACGTTCCGCACGAACGTCACTTCGTAGCCGCGGTACGTGAACCAGCGGCGCATGATGTCGAAGTTGAGGCCGGACCTGATGTGCCCGATGTGCGGAGCGGCCTGCACGGTCGCGCCACAGAGGTAGATCGAGACACAGCCCGGTGTCAGCGGGACGAAGTCACGGATCTTCCGGGCGCTGGTGTCGTGCAGGCGAATAGTCACTCCCCCAGGGTAGTGGCCCCGAGGCAGTGCCCCGCGACCCCTTGGGGGACACGGGGCGCAACCGTGACGTTGTGACGTGTGTCAGGCCTCTGTTCGCATGTCGGCCCGCCGGTCAGATCACGCCGACGACCTTGCGGGGTGTGATCCGTACGACGACGCGCTCGGCATCGTCGGCGGAGCCCGGGTTGAACTCCGCGTACTTCTTGCCCGTGTACTTGAGCGACAGCTCGTCGATGAGCTCCTGGCCGCCCTCGGTGGTGAGGTCGGCGGTGCCGCGGATCTCGGCGTACGCGTAGGGGTTGTCGGTGGGCTGCACGACGACGGTGACCCGGGGGTCGCGGCGCAGGTTCTTCTCCTTGCGCCGGTCGACGGTCGTGGAGAACAGCACGTCGTCCCCGTCCCGCTTCACCCAGACAGGCGACACCTGCGGGCTCCCGTCGGGCTGGATGGTGGCGACGGTGATGAAGACGGGGGTGTCGAGCAACGCCTTGAGCTCGTCGGACAGCTGGGCGGACATGGAGCCTCACTCCTTGAGGGGGTGCCTGTACGAGTACCCGATACTGCGCCAACATCCGCCCCCGGAGCGGTATTTCAGCCCGTCCTGACGACCAGTGCCGTGGCGATCGCCGCGAGGCCGTCGCCGCGGCCGGGGAAACCCAGGCCGTCGGTGGTGGCGCCGGAGACGGAGACGGGGGCGCCGGCGGCGTCCGACAACACCTTCTGCGCCTCCTCGCGCCGCTTCCCGATCTTCGGCCGGGGACCGATGACCTGTACGGCGACGTTGCCGATGGTGAAGCCCGCCTCGCGCACGATGCGGGCGGCCTCGGTCAGCAGGGTGAGCCCGGACGCGCCGGACCACTCGGGGCGGCCGGTGCCGAAGTGGGCACCGAGGTCACCGAGCCCGGCTGCGGAGAACAGTGCGTTGCACGCGGCGTGCGCGACGACGTCGGCGTCGGAGTGCCCGGCGAGACCGGGGCCCTCGCCCTCCCACTTCAGGCCGGCGCACCACAGCTCGCGGCCCTCTTCGAAGGCGTGGATGTCGGTGCCGATGCCGACGAGGGGCATGACCGGCAGCTCAGAACCCATCGTTGGCCCTCCTGCGGGCGAGTACGGCTTCGGCGAGCACGAGGTCGAGGGGGCGGGTCACCTTGAAGGCCTCCTCGTGCCCGGGCACGACGACGACCGGTTCGCCGAGCTGCTCGACCATGCTGGCGTCGTCCGTCACGTTGTCGGTGACGGTCTCGTGGGCGCGCACGAGCGTCGCGCGGTCGAAGCCCTGCGGGGTCTGCACGGCACGCAGCCGGGCCCGCTCGGGCGTCGCGACGACGAGCTCGGGGCCGCCGTCGGTGCGGGCCTCGACCTGCTTGACGGTGTCGGCGAGGGGCAGCGCGGGGACGACGGCGGGGGCCCCTTCGCGTACGGCTTCGATGACGCCGTCGACCGTGTCGACGGGCACCAGGGGGCGGGCCGCGTCGTGGACGAGGACGACGTCGATGCCGGGCGGCAGGGCGTCGAGTCCGAGCTTCACGGACTCCTGGCGGGTCTCGCCGCCGGGGACGACGACGAAGTCGGTCCGCTCGGGCAGCGCGTGGTCGGCGAGGAGGGTCTTCACCTCGGCGGCGGACGCCTCGTCGGGCGGGGCGACCACGACGACGAGGGAGACGGACCGCGAGGCGGCCATCGCCCGGACGGCGTGGATGAGCATCGGGGTGCCGTTGAGCGCGCGGAGTGCTTTGGGGGCGCCCGGGCCGAGGCGTACGCCCCGGCCGGCGGCCGGAATCACGGCCGCGGTGCGCGAGGGCCGCGTTTCGTCAGACATCGCTTCCGTTCAGGTTTGTGTGCTCGACCGAGGTGGGTATGGCCAACACCAGTGCCGGGCGCGACGCCTCGACCGGACCCCTTCCGTGACATCCGGTCGAGCCAGCTGCCCGGGCCCGGCACACCAAGTGAGTCAAGCGGGTAAGGCGCCACGAGTAGGCACAGAGTGCGGGTACGAACATGCCGCAGCGCCCGGCGACACCATCAGGGTCAGCGGGCACCGCGGCATTATTCATGCGCCTGGGCTCTCGCCCGGGACTTCTTGTCGCAGCCGCGTGCCGGTCAGGGCACGCGTCAGGACGCGAGAACCTCGTCCAGCAGGGCCTCGGCCTTGTCCTCGTTCGTGTTCTCAGCGAGCGCGAGCTCGCTCACCAGGATCTGTCGTGCCTTGGCGAGCATGCGCTTCTCACCTGCGGACAGTCCCCGCTCACGCTCCCGACGCCACAGGTCACGGACGACTTCCGCGACCTTGATGACATCGCCGGAGGCGAGCTTCTCGAGATTTGCCTTGTAGCGGCGCGACCAGTTCGTGGGCTCTTCGGCGTACGGCGCGCGAAGCACCTCGAAGACCCGGTCGAGACCGTCCTGACCGACCACATCACGTACGCCGACGAACTCCGCATTGTCCGCTGGCACACGCACCGTCAGGTCACCCTGCGCGACCTTCAGCACCAAGTAGGTCTTGTCCACGCCTTTGATCTGGCGAGTTTCGATAGCCTCGATCAGCGCGGCCCCGTGATGGGGATAGACCACGGTGTCGCCAACCTTGAACGTCATGTGACAGGTACCCCTTCCGTGGCTATCCAGGGTAACACGGAAACGGCGTCTTCTGAATGGCGTTTTCGCAGGTCAGGGCATATCTCGGGGCTTGACAACCACAACCGGAACGTGCTGCGGAGGGCCTGCGGAAGGGGGTATTCGCAGGTCGGAGCGGCTCTTCGGCGGAGGCGAAACGCGCACGTTACACCTACCCGGAAGAGTCCGCAGGGGGTTGAACGTCCCGGTTTGCGTGGTTCGAAGTGCTGCACTTCCGCTACTCCGTTCGGTGACTCGGAGACGCGTGCGACCCGAATCCGGAATTGATCACCGTGGCGGGTGATCAATTTTCCGTACCGCCATGCATTCCTTACCGGAAATCCGCAGGATCGGCCCCGCGGCCCTTATGTGAATGGTGAACGGGAGGCCAATGCGGCCTGTCACGTTTGGTGAGGTGAGAGGGGCCGAGGGGGGTCGGCGGGGGTGTGATCGCGGGCGGGGCGGGCCGTGCGCGCCGCGGCCGGAGCGGGAGATCGGCCGGTGCCGAGATCCACCCGAAACCCCCTAGGGGCGGGTCGGGTGCAGCGGCGCGCGAACGGCTCGGTAACCTAAGCCCGCTGACAGACCCTTAGGGCGGCTTTACACCCGTCCAGGGCGTCCAGACCCTTACCGCCCACGTTCAAGGAGTTGCCGCCGCCGTGAGCAGCAGCCTTCGACGCGGCACCCTCGCCGCCGCCGCCCTCGCGTTCTCGATCGCCTCGCTCGCCGCGTGCGGCGCCGGAAACAATGCCCAGACGCTGGAGGTCAAGCCGGACAACGCGGAGACCTCCGTCGGGGACATCCGGATCCAGAACGCCACCGTGATCACGCAGCCCGACCTGGAGTCCACGGGTCCGGCCGTCGTGACCGCGACGCTCTTCAACAATGGCTCCAAGGCCCAGACCCTCGACTCGATCGCGCTCGACGGCGTCGGCAAGAAGGCCGAGCTGTCGGCCGCCGACGGCAAGAAGACCGTGACGATCCCGGCCGGCGGCTCCCTCGTGCTCGGCGGGCAGGGCAACGCGTCCGCGCAGCTGCCCAACAGCCGCACCGCCGACCTCGACGGTGACGTGCGGGCGCTGACCTTCACGTTCAGCACCACGGGCGCCGTCAAGATCCAGTCGTTCGTCGTGCCGGCCGAGAGCTACTTCAAGAAGTGGGGGCCGAGCGAGATCCCGGCCGTGCCGAGCACGGAGCCGTCGGAGTCCGCGTCCGGCTCCGCGACGCCCTCCGGGTCGGCCACCCCGTCCGGCTCCGCCTCGCCGTCCGAGTCGACCTCGGGCAGCCCCGCCGCCGGGCACTGATCACGTACGTATGCAAGGGCGAAGGGCGGGACCCCCGGTGGGGATCCCGCCCTTCGGCGTTCCGTGGCTGGGTCACCGCCGTGACCCGGCGGTCTACGGCTCGAACTTGTAGCCCAGGCCGCGCACCGTCACCAGGTAGCGCGGGGCACCCGGGTCCGGCTCGATCTTGGCGCGCAGGCGCTTGACGTGGACGTCCAGGGTCTTGGTGTCGCCCACGTAGTCCGCGCCCCAGACGCGGTCGATCAGCTGCATGCGGGTCAGGACGCGGCCCGCGTTGCGCAGGAGCATCTCGAGGAGGTCGAACTCCTTGAGGGGCAGGTCGACCTTGGAGCCGGAGACCGTGACGACGTGGCGGTCCACGTCCATGCGGACCGGGCCGGCCTCCAGGGCCTGCGGGGTGACCTCCTCGGGCTCGCCCCTGCGGCGCAGGACCGCGCGGATGCGGGCGACCAGCTCGCGGGACGAGAAGGGCTTGGTGACGTAGTCGTCGGCTCCTATCTCGAGGCCCACGACCTTGTCGATCTCGCTGTCCTTGGCGGTCACCATGATGACGGGGACGTTGGACCGGCCGCGCAGCTGGCGGCAGACCTCGGTGCCGGGCAGGCCCGGCAGCATCAGGTCGAGCAGGACGAGGTCGGCGCCGTTGCGCTCGAACTCGTCGAGTCCGTCGGGGCCCGTGGCCGCGATGGCGACCTCGAAACCTTCCTTGCGAAGCATGTACGACAGGGCGTCGGAGAACGATTCCTCGTCCTCGACGACGAGCACTCGGGTCACGGAAGGACCTCCGGGGCGGCAGGAATGGGATCGTATGCGGTTGTCTCGTCGGGCCCGTCGGCGTCGTTGCCGTCGTGGTGTCCGTATGCGTCGCCGCCTACGTGTCCTGGGCCGCGGTCGCGGGTCGCGCCTGCCTCCGGCAGCCGCAGGGTGAACGTGGAGCCCTGGCCTTCGGAGCTCCATACGGTGACTTCCCCGCCGTGCGAGGCAGCCACATGCTTGACGATGGCGAGGCCGAGGCCGGTGCCGCCGGTGGCCCGGGACCGGGCCGGGTCGACTCGGTAGAAGCGCTCGAAGATGCGTTCCTTGTCCTTGTCGGAGATTCCGAGACCCTGGTCGGTGACCGCCATTTCTATGAGGTCTCCGCCGGGTGCGCTGACCCGGCGCACGGCTATGCCCACGCGGGTTCGGGCCGGGCTGTAGTTGACGGCGTTCTCGACGAGGTTGCCGAGAGCCGCGGCGAGCTGGCCGCGGTTGCCCCAGATCCGGAGGTCCGCGGTGCCTCCCGCGGCCATGGTGATCTGCTTCGTGCCGGCCTGGTGGCGGCAGCGGTCGATCGCCTCGGCGACGAGTTCGTCGACGCGGACCGGCTCGGCGTCCTCCAGCGGGTCGTCGTTCTGCACCCGGGACAGGTCGATGAGCTCCTGGACCAGGTTCGTCAGGCGGGTCGCCTCGATCTGCATCCTGCCTGCGAAGCGCTCCACCGCCTCCGGGTCGTCGGACGCGTCCATGACCGCCTCGGAGAGGAGGCTGAGCGCGCCGACCGGGGTCTTCAGCTCGTGGCTGACGTTCGCCACGAAGTCGCGGCGGACCGCCTCGATGCGGCGGGCCTCCGTCAGGTCCTCCACGAGGAGCAGGACCAGGCGGGAGCCGAGGGGGGCCACCCGTGCGGAGACCGCGAGGGCGTCTCCGCGGCCGGTGCCGCGGCGGGGCAGGTCGAGCTCGACCTGTCGTATCTCTCCGTCACGGCGGGTGTCCCTGGCCATGAGGAGCATCGGCTCCACGGCCAGCTTGCCGCCTCTGACCAGGCCGAGGGCGTACGCCGCCGAGCTGGCCTTGACCACGCTGTCCGCCTCGTCCAGGACGACGGCGGAGGAACGCAGTACGGAGAGGACGGTGTCGACGCCGGGTGGAAGGACCGGGTCCGTGTGCAGGGAAGTACGGGTGGGGCGTTTCTGGTCGCGTTCGCTCCAGCGAAACGCCAGCATGGCGATCACGCCGGTGCACACCCCGGCGATCGCTGCCGCTGCGGCGACCGCCGCGTTCACGTCCATGCCCCCAGGTTATGCGCCTCGTAAGCGCTGCCCACAGCCGTCCGAGTGGTACCTCGAACACTCGTCGCCCAGAGTTCACCTTGGGTATGGGGGTGATTCATTTGAGGTGACGGAAACGGACGCGTACAGGGCCGAACGTGGGAGCGTGGGGCACAGCAGCCCCGTGCAGTCTGAGTGTGCAGTGAGTGAGAGGGACAGTTGTATGCGTGACGCGTACCACGAGGAACTTGACTCGATCGGCGAGGGCCTGGTCGAGATGGCCCGCCTTGTCGGGTCGGCGATCGGGCGCGCCACCACGGCCATGCTCGACGCCGATCTGAAGCTGGCCGAGAGTGTCATCGCGGCGGACCAGAAGGTCGACGATCTGCAGCATGACCTGGAGGCGCGGGCGATCGCCCTGCTCGCGCGGCAGCAGCCCGTCGCCACGGATCTGCGGATCGTCGTGACCTCGCTGCGGATGAGCGCGGACCTGGAGCGCAGCGGGGACCTGGCGCAGCACGTCGCCAAGCTCGCCCGGCTGCGGTTCCCGGACCAGGCCGTTCCGCACGACCTGCACGCGACCGTCCTGGAGATGGGGCAGCTCGCGCAGCGGCTCATGGCGAAGTCCGCCGAGGTCATCATCACCAAGGACGTCGACCTCGCGCTCCAGCTGGAGCAGGACGACGACGAGATGGACCAGCTGCACCGGACCCTGTTCCAGCACCTGATGGACGACCGGTGGAAGCACGGCATCGAGACCGCCGTGGACGTGACGCTGCTGGGCCGTTACTACGAGCGCTTCGCCGATCACGCGGTCTCCGTGGCCAAGCGTGTGGTGTATCTCGTGACCGGTGAGCACGCCGACGAGATCCAGGCGCCTCAGCCGCAGCCTGTCGACGGCAGCTGAGCCGGGCCCCTCTCGGGGTGGCCTGTCGGACGGGGGCCCCGCACCTGTGTGGTGCGGGGCCCCCGTCATGTTCCGTCATGTCAGCCCGAGCAGCCGCCGCACTGGCACGGTGCGCCCGACTGGCAGCCGCAGCCGCAGCCCGAGCCGCAGCCGCAGGCGCCTAGCAGGACCAGCCGGTGCGGCTGCGCGACTTCCGTGGGCTGCTCTGCGACGGCTTCGGGGGTGGGGGACTCGGCCATGGTGTTCCCTCCTCGGGGCGAACTGCCTGTCCCCCAGTTCATGCCCAGCCCGGCGGGCGCGTCAACGGCGCACACGCGCGCGGGTGTTCGCCTTTGCGGCCACTGTGTGACCGATGGTGCCGATGAGCAGCAGGGCGACCACCGTGCCCAGCGTGAATGCCTCGAACGCCGTCCGCGACACCCCCCACGTGTCGTGGAAGTCGTATGTGATGCCGAGCAGCGCCTCCAGCGTGCCCGGGAACAGGGCCGCCCAGGAGCCGATCAGGATCCACGCGTAGACCAGCGCCGCGCAGATCATGAACCCCTTTGTCCCGAACGGGACTTGGTACGGGCGCGGTACGTCCCTGTGGCGCAGGCGCAGGACCGCCAGGGCCGGGATCACCGTCAGGTACGAGAGCAGCAGCGTCGTCACCGCGACGGTCAGGACGACCGAGAACACCGCCGCCGCGTCGCCGTCCGCGAGCCGCATCGCGGCCACCATGAACACCGTCGCGATCGCCCCCGACAGCAGGTTCGTGCGCACCGGTGTGCCCAGCGTGGGGTGGAACGCGCCCAGCTTGCGGCTGAAGAAGCCGCCGTCCGCCGCCGCCATCGCCTGCATCCGGTCGCTGACGATCATCCAGGCGCTGCCCTGGGTGAGGAGCGCGAAGACGAAGAGGAGCGCGGTCGCCTTCAGGAGTGCGCCGCTTGCGCCTCCGTAGATCGTGAAGATGGTCTGGGCGCCCTCCATGAAGCCGCCGATGCCGGTCACCTTGCCGGGCGGGACCACGGAGAGGATCGCCAGGACGGGGAGCAGGTAGCAGGCCGCCGCGATCGCCGCGGAGCGTCCGAGGGCTGTGGGGACGTCGCGTTGCGGGTTGTGCATCTCCTCGCCCGCCGCGTTCGGGGCCTCGAAGCCCACGTACGCGAAGAGGAGTATCGGGACGAGGGCCAGGAAGCCGGCTGTCGTGGGGGTGAAGGTGGCGGTGGTGTTGTCCGCCGTTCCTGTCAGGCCCTGGAAGCCGTGCTCCAGTCCGTACGCCACTGCCGTCGCCGTGAACACGGTGAGCGCGAGGACCTTGGCCGCCGCGCCCGCCGTGGTGATCCATTTGCCTTTGCGCAGCGAGACCACTGCCGTGAGGATCGCCGTCCAGATGAACACGGTCTTGAACGTGTAGTCGGCGAACGTGCCCTGGCCCAGGTGGAACACGAAGCCGTCCCACGTCTCCGCGGCGATGAACACCAGGGAGCCGCCCAGCCAGATCGGGTTCGTCACCCAGTAGAAGAGCGTCGTGATCGCCGCCGTCAGGCGGCCGAAGGCCAGTTTCACCCAGACGTAGGGGCCGCCCTCCTGGGGGAAGGCCGCGCCCGTCTCCGCGAAGAGCAGCGCGTACGGGATCAGGAACGCGACGGCTATGACCGCCGTCCACGTCACCGCCTCTCCGCCGCCCGTCGCGATCTGGCCCACCGTGTCGAAGGAGATCACCGCGGCCACCGCCATCGCCGTGATGTCGAAGCGGCGGAGGCTTCTGTGGAGGTTGGGGGTGGAGGGGGGCGCCGGGTTGGGCGCGTGTGGGTGTGCGTTCTTGTCTGTGGTCGGTGTGTTGGGCACGTCGGTCTGTCCTCGGGGGCTGCGGAGGGGTGGGACGGTGCGGGTGCCTGTGCGGGGGCGTGGGCGGGGGTGTGTGGGTGCGGCTCCGTGCGGCGTGCGCCGTGCGCTCCGTGATTAGTGGTGCGGTGCCGCGGCGGGATGTACGTGCTCGCTGTTCTATGGGTTCTGGCGCGAGCACATGAAGCCCGAGCGCTCCCCCACGTGGCTCCGCGCGCACATCCGGCCACGTCCCCTCCCGTCGGGGCGCGGCTGCCGGCCGGTGGGCTACTTCGTGATCTCGCCCGTCGGTGTCGTGCGCTCCAGGACCGAGCGCATCGCCGTCGCCGCCTCCTTCGCCTCCTGCTCCGTCATGATCAGCGGCGGGGACAGGACCAGGCTGTGGGCCGAGTCGCGGACGATCACGCCCGTCTCCTTGCGGATCACGTCGTGCGGCATGCGGGCCGGGTTCAGGGGGAGGGGGGTGCGGGTTTCGCGGTCCGCCACCAGTTCGACCGCGAGCATCATTCCTACGGAGCGGATCTCGCCGACGATCGGCAAGTCGCCCAGTTCGGTCACCAGTTGGTCGTGGAGGTGCTCGCCCATCGTGATCGCTCGGGGCAGGAGGTTTTCCCGTTCGATGATGTCCAGGTTGGCCAGCGCTACTGCTGCTGCCACGGGGTGGCCGTTGTACGTGTAGCCCATCGGGAAGCCGTGGTCCTGGAGCAGCGCCTCGGTCACCTCGTCGGAGACCAGGAGTGCGCCGAGCGGTGTGTAGCCCGACGTGATGCCCTTGGCCGTCGTGATGATGTCCGGCTTCACGTCGAAGTGCTGGGCCGCGAACCATTCGCCCACGCGGCCGTACGCCGTCACCACCTCGTCGAAGATGAGCAGGATGCCGTGGCGGTCGAGGACCTCGCGTACGCGCGGCCAGTAGTCCGCCGGCGGGACCAGCATGCCGCCCACGCCCATGATGGGCTCGCCGATCATCGCCGCGATGTTGGAGGCGCCGATCTCCGCGATGCGGCCCTCCAGTTCGGCGATCAGGAAGTCGGTGGGGTCCTGGTTGTTGTAGAGCTCTGTGCGGTACGGCCACGGGGGCGTCAGGTGGCTGACGTGCGGCATCATCGGGGCGAAGCCCTCGTGGTAGACCGGGAAGCCCGTCGCCGAGCCGCCGCCGTAGCCGATGCCGTGGTACGCCTTGTCGCGGGCCAGGATCCAGGTGCGCGAGCCCTCGCCCCGGCGGTGGTGGTAGTAGCGGGCCATCTTGATGGCCGCCTCGTTGCCCTCGGAGCCGCCCGACGTGAAGTAGACGTGGTTCAGGTTGTCGGGGGCCAGGGTGGCGAGGCGGGCGGCCAGTTCGATCGCCTTGTCGTTCGAGAACTCCCAGAAGCTCGTGAAGTATTCGAGCTGCTGCATCTGTGCGTGCGCGACGTCCGCGATCTCCTTGCGGCCGTGGCCGACCTGGGCGAGCCAGAGCCCGCCGGTCGCGTCGAGGTAGCTGCGGCCTTCCGCGTCGGTGAGGCGGCAGCCCTTGCCCTCCGTCATCACCACGCGTTCCTCGGCGGTGCCGGGGAGGTAGGGGTGGATGATGTGCGCCCGGTCCGTGACGGCGAGCTGCTGTGCGGGGGTGAGGGTCATGGTGGTCGTCCCTTCAGGATGCTGCGGGTGCTGTCATCGCGAGTGCGGTCAGGGCCAGGGTTTTCGCCGTGGCTACCAAGTCGCTGACCTCGATGTATTCGTCGATGGTGTGGAGGGTCGGGGAGCCGTCCGGGCGCGTGGCCGTCGGGCCGAGGCAGACCGCCGGGGTGTCCGCCAGGCGGGTGAGCGTGGCCGCGTCCGTCCAGGACGGTTCGCCGAGGATGCGCGGGCTGCGGCCGAGGCTCGTCGCCGTGGCCAGGAGCGAGGCGACCAGCGGGTGCGCGCCGTCGACCTCCGCCGGCGGGAGTTCGGTGTCCCAGGCGAAGGCCGGGGGGTACGCGGTCAGCCAGGGGTCGGCCGCGACCGCCTTCGCCACGGCCGTCTCGATCTCCGCGCGGACCCCGCTCGCCCAGCCGCCGGCGTCTGCTTGGACCGGTAGGTAGGTCACGTCCAGGGACACCTCGCAGGACGCCGGGTACGTCACCCACCACTCGCCGCCCTTGATCGTCGTCGGGACGATGGAGGGGGGTGGGAGGAGGGGGTGGTTGTGGGCCGGGTCCGCCGACCAGGTGGCCCGGAGGTTCTGCAGTGCTGTCAGGACCGGGAGCGTCTTCTCGATCGCGTTCACCGCGCCGCCCTTGCGCCAGTCCCCCGGCGGATACTCGGCGTGGCCCGGGCGGCCGGCCACCGTGACCGTGCCGCCGAGGATGCCGCGCTGGGCCGTGACCACGTCCAGGTCGGTGGGCTCCGGCACGATCGCGGCGTCCGCCCGTACGCCGTAGCCCACGGACGCGAGCGTGCCCGCGCCGTTCCACTCCTCGTCCGTCGCCGTGTTGATCAGGAGGTCGCCGGGGAGGCGGATACCCAGCGCGGCGAGGGTCTCGGCGGCTATCACCGCTGCCGCTATGCCGCCCTTCATGTCGCAGGTGCCGCGGCCGTAGAGGCGGCCGTCGCGGAGGGTGGCCTGAAAGGGGTTCGATGACCATTCGTTTTTGGGCTCTGCGGACACGACGTCTATGTGGCCGTTGAAGAGCAGGCTTCTGCCGTTTCCCGTGCCCGGGAAGCGCGCGATCAGCTGGGGGCGGCCGTCGAAGCCGAGGCCCGGTGGCGTCTGGGGTGATGGCGGCAGGTCGGCCGGCTTCGGGGTGAAGACGTCCGCCGTCGCGCCCGCCGCGCGCAGGCGGGCCGCCAGGTACTCCTGGAGGTCGGCCTCGTCGCGGGCGGGTTCCGACGCGTCGCCGCGGACCGTCGTGTCGAACGCCACCAGGTCCGAGGTGAGGGCGACCAGGTCGTCCGTGCGGCTCTCGATGGCCGCGAGGAGCGCTTCGGTTTCCGTGCGTACGTGGGTCATGCGTACGTGATCCAAGTCGTCTTCAGGCCCGTGTACTTGTCGAGGGAGTGGAGCGAGAGGTCCCGGCCGTGGCCGGACTGCTTGAAGCCGCCGAAGGGGGTGAGCGGGCTCAGGGCGTCGACCGTGTTCACCGAGACCGTGCCGGCGTGCAGCGCGTCCGCGACCCGGTGGGCGCGCGCCAGGTCCCGCGTCCACACCGAGGCCGCCAGGCCGTACGGGGAGTCGTTCGCGGTCGCGGTCGCCTCCTCCTCCGTGGTGAAGGGGTGGACCGTGAGGACCGGGCCGAAGAGTTCCTCGCGGGCCAGGGGCGCGTCGGGCCGCAGGCCGGTGACGATCGTGGGCGTCACGTACGCGCCGTCGCGGGTACCGCCCAGGATCACCTTGCCGTCCGACGCCTCGATCGCGCTCAGGACGCGGGTGGCCTGGGCCTCGTCCACCAGCGGGCCGAGGTTCGTGGCGGGGTCCAGCGGGTCGCCCGGCACGAAGCGCGCCGCGTGCTCCGCCACCCGGGCCGTGAAGTCGTCGGCGACCGAACTCTCCACCAGAAGGCGGGTGTTGGCCGAGCAGACCTGGCCCGCGTTGTACGAGAATCCCCAGGCCGTGCGCTCCGCCGCCGCCTCCAGGTCCGCGTCCGCGAAGACCACGTTCGGGCTCTTGCCGCCCGCCTCGGGCCAGACCTGCTTCATGTTCGACTCGGCCGCGTAGGACAGGAACAGCTTCGCCACCGCCGTCGAGCCGGTGAAGACGAGGGTGTCGACGTCCGGGTGCAGGCCCAGGGCGCGGCCCGCCGTGTCGCCGAGGCCGGGGACCACGTTCAGGACGCCGTCGGGCAGGCCCGCCTCGGCCGCGAGTTCGGCCAGGCGCAGTGCGGAGAGCGGGGACTGTTCCGCGGGCTTGAGCACGACGCTGTTGCCCGCCGCCAGGGCCGGCGCCAGCTTCCAGCCGGCCAGGTCGAGGGGGAAGTTCCAGGGGACGACGGCGCCGACGACGCCGAGCGGGGTGCGGCGGACCGTGGCCAGGTTGCCGGGGGGCGTGGGCGCGATCTCGTCGTAGAGCTTGTCGGCGGCCTCGGCGTACCAGGCGAAGACTCCGGCCGCGCCGGGCACGTCCGTGCCGTACGACTCGGCGATCGGCTTGCCCATGTCGAGGGTGTCGAGGAGGGCCAGCTCCTCGGCGTTGGCGGTGATCAGGTCGGCGAGGCGGAGGAGGGTGCGCTTGCGGGTCGCCGGGTCCGTGCGGGACCAGCGGCCGTCCTCGAAGGACGTGCGCGCGGCCAGGACCGCCGCGTCGATCTCCGGTGCCCCGCCGAGGGTGACGTGTGCGGTTGCCCTGCCCGTGGCGGGGTTGGTGGTGGGGAAGGTGGCCTGCGACTGTGCCTCGGCCCATGCGCCGTTGATGAACGCCCTTGTGCGCGGGGTCAGTTCGGCCGCTCGGCGCTGCCAGTCTGCGTAGGTGTTCATGCGGCTGCTCCTTCAGGTGCGGGTATGGCCTTGAGGCGTACGGCGACGAGGTAGGCGGGGACGGTGACCACGAGGCCGGCGATCCAGCCGAGGTCCGTGTCGCCCAGCGCGTGCGCCAGCGGGCCGGTGTAGAGGGACTGCGCCATGAACGGGATCTCGGCGAGGATGCCGATCGCGTAGACCGTGAGCGCGGTGGCGTTCCAGCGGCCGTAGATGCCGCCGTCGCGGGCGAAGAACGACTCCACGTCGTACGCGCCGTGCTTGACCAGGTAGAAGTCGACGAGGTTGATCGCCGTCCAGGGGATCAGGACGTACTGGAGTACGTAGATCAGGTTGAGGTAGCTCGTCATGAACGAGTCGGCCAACGCCAGGGCCAGGACCACCGAGAGGGCCGTGAGTGCTGTCGCGAGGGCTGTGCGGCCTGGTGCTTTCGGGAGCCAGCGGTGGGCGAATGTCTGGATCGCCGTCACTGCGCACAGCACCGCCCCGTAAAGGTTCATGGAGTTCGTCAGCATCGTGACGAGGGCGAAGCTCCACAGGGTGAGCTGGCCGAGCGTCGTGCCGAGGAGGCTGTCGAGGGCGCCGATCGGGTCGCTGCCGCCGCTCGCGATGCCGATCGCCGAGCCGACCGCCATCGGGATCAGGCTGCCGAGGACGCATCCGGCGTAGGTGCACCACAGCGTCGAGCGGACGCCGGCGCGGTCGGCCGGCATGTAGCGCGAGTAGTCCGACACGTAGGGCGCGTACGCGATCTGCCAGAGGGCGCCCACGGAGACCATGCCCAGGAAGCCGGCGAGGCTGAAGCTGCCCTTGGAGAGGAAGCCGTCGGGCAGGCCGCCGAAGAACAGGTAGACGGCGCCCACCAGTTGGACCGCGCCGAACGCCCAGGTGGTGACCGAGCCGATGCGGTGCATGAGCCGGTAGCCGATGACGGCCACGACCAGGCTGACCAGCGCGCACAGCAGGACGCCAGTGCGCTCGTCGACCGGGGTGACCTCGGCGAGCGACTGGGCGCCGACCACCAGGTTCGACGCGAAGAAGCCCTGGTACATCACGATGACTACGAGGACGACCGCCAGTGCTCCTACGCTGCCGAACTGGCCGCGGCTCTGGATCATCTGCGGTACGCCCAGCTGCGGGCCCTGCGCCGAGTGCAGCGCCATCAGGAAGCCGCCACCGAGGTGGCCCACGAGGAGGGCCGCGAGGCTCCAGACGAACGAGAGGCCGAAGGCCGTGGGGGCGAGGGCGCCCGTGACCACCGTCAGCGGGCCCAGGTTCGCACTGAACCAGATCGTGAAGAGGTCCCGGGTGCGGCCGTGGCGCTCGTCGCGCGGGACGACGTCGATGGTCCGCCGCTCGATTCTCTCGCCGGGTGCGGTACGTGCACCGTCCATCGGACCTCCTTCGGGCGACCGCCGACCTGTCCGTCGACTTCTTTGAGGTCGGATTCAAACAATGGGGTGCCGGGTCGTCAATGCCCTGGACGCAAGGAACTTGATTTATTTGAACCGAGTAACAGAGAATTAACCCATGGGGAACAAGCCTGGGAGACCGAAGAACCAGACGGCGCGCCGCGAGGCCCTCGTCGACGCGGCGGGACGCGCCATCGCCGAGCGGGGCCTGGAGGGGCTGCGCATCAAGGACATCGCCGCCGAGGCGGGGATGTCTGCGGGGTCGGTTCTGTACTACTACCCGGAGATGGGCGAGCTGGTCCTCGAAGTGCACCGGGGCGCCGTGGAGCGCTATCTGACCGCGCGGCAGGGGGCCGTGGACGGGGCGACCGGGGCCGCGGCACGACTGCGGGCCCTCGTGGGGAGCGGGCTGCCGGGCGGCTCGGGCGACGCCGTGCACGGACTGCTCTTCGAGCTGCACCGGCGCGCCGACCGCAGCTCCGGGCACGCGACCTTGATGGCGTCGCTCTTCGCGCGCGAGGTCGCCCTGTACGCGACCGTGCTCGAAGTCGGCGCGGCCGTCGGGGAGTTCACGCTCACCGAGCCCGTCGCCGACCTCGCGCGCAACCTCGTCGCGCTGGAGGACGGCTACGGGCTGCACATCGTCAGCCGCAACGCCGAGCTGACGCCGGACGTCGCCCGGCGCCTGCTCCTCGGCTACGCGCGGACGGTCACCGGCTGCCCGGAGCTGTGAGCCGGGCCCGCTCCCGGTCGTCGCCCGCGAGGGCCACCGCGGTGAGCGCCATGCCCAGCGCGCCGTCGAGGACCGCCCGGTCCGCGTCCGGGGTGACGCACGCCGCCGCGAACTCTTTCTGGTGGTTGACCGCGGGCAGCGAGTTGATGCCCAGGTAGGGGTGGATGGCGGGTAGGGCACGGGACACGTTGCCCATGTCTGTGGAGGCGCGGTTCATCCGGGCCGCCGGGGATCCGGAGCTGTCGAAGGTGCGGCCGAGGGATTCGGCCGCCTGCCGGTAGGCGGCCAGCATCGCGGCGTCGTTGCGGAACTCCGAGTACGGGCGGGACTCCGGCTCTATCTCGAGGTCGCAGGCCGAGGCGAGCGCGCCGGCCTCGAAGCATTTCTCGACGCGCGGCTGGAGCGCGGACAGTTCCTCAAGGCTGCCCGCGCGCACGTACCAGCGACCCTCGGTCAGCTCCGGGATCGCGTTCGGGGCCTCCCCGCCGCGCGTCACCATGCCGTGCACGCGCGTGGTGGACGGGAGCTGCTGGCGCAGGAGTCCGATGGCGACCTGGGCGACCGTGAAGGCGTCCGCCGCGTTGCGGCCCTGCTCCGGGTAGGCCGCCGCGTGCGCCGCCTTGCCGTGGTAGCGGACCTTGAGGTGCGCGACCGCGTACGGGTCGGCCTCGGCGACGTCCGCGGGACCGGGGTGCACCATCATCGCCGCGTGCACCCCGTCGAAGGCACCGCGCTCCAGCATGAGGATCTTGCCGCCGCCGCCCTCCTCGGCCGGGGTGCCGAAGACGGTGACCTTGAGGCCCAGCTCGTCGGCCACCGGCGCCAGTCCGGCCGCGGCGCCCACCGCGGCCGCCGCGATGACGTTGTGCCCGCAGGCGTGGCCGAGGCCGGGCAGCGCGTCGTACTCGGCGCAGATCGCGAGGTGGAGCGGGCCACTGCCGACGGTGGCGGTGAAGGCGGTGGGCAGGCCCGCGGTGCCGGTCACGACGTCGTAGCCGAGGCCGCTTAGGGCGTACGCGGTCCAGCGCGCAGCCTTCTCCTCCTCCCACGCCACCTCGGGGTTCGCGTGGATGCGATGGCTCAGGGCGAGGAGTTCGGGCGCCGCCTTCGCGACCGCCTCGCGCACGGGCCTCACTCGTCCCCCGGCACGCCGTAGTTCGGCGCCGCGTCCGGGGCGAGGGCCCGTTGCACGTACGCCTCCTGCTGTGGCTCCCACAGTTTCCACAGGTCCGCGAGCTCCGCAATCGGGTCGCCCTCGGTCCAGTCCACGCGCAGGTCCGTCACCGGCCACTGCTGTGCGTCGACGACGAGGAGCCCGGCCGAGTGGACGGGGCCCGCCTCGCCGCCCGCCGCCGCGCCCGCGGCCAGCGCGTCGACGAGGCGGCGGGCGAGCGGAGCCCGAGGGTCCGCGCCCGTGAACGCGTCGAGTACCGCCTGGGGGACCCCGGGGCCCGACAGCAGGTTCCCCGCGGCCACAGCGTCGGGGCCGACCGCCTCCGCGTACGTGCCGAGGGTCCGCGCGCCCGAGAAGACCGCGCCGGGTCCCGAGGTGCCGACGGCCGTCAACTGCCGCCATTCGGCGTGGGGTTGGGCGGCCACCTCGCGTACGGCCGTCTTCGCGGGCACCCCGGATTCCAGGAGGTCGAGCAGGCGGGTGCCCAGGCGCGGGTCGGTGACGTTCTGCGAGCAGACCGCGCCCACTCCGGGCCGTACGTGCGCGCAGCGCGCGGCGACGGCCGGCGAGGACGAGGTGACGGCCACCCCGAACCGGCCCGTGCGCGGACACCGCGCGGCGATCGAGAACGTCATCGGCGCTCCTTCGGGATGACGGCCGTCGCGTCGATCTCGACGAGCCACTCCGGGCGGGCCAGCGCCGACACGACCAGGCCCGTGGAGACGTAGTGGACACCCTTCAGCCAGCGGCCCATGACGCGGTAGACGGGCTCACGGAAGCGGATGTCCGTCAGATAGACGGTGATCTTGACGATGTCGTCGAGGCGGCTGCCGGACTCCTCCAGGAGCATCGCGATGTTCGCCATGGCCTTCTCGGCCTGGGCGGCGACGTCCCCGACGCCGACGTTCTCGCGGGTGTCGAGATCCTGGCCGATCTGGCCGCGCAGATACACCGTGCCGTCGGCGACGACCGCCTGCGCGAGGTCGTTGGACAGGTCCTGCTCGGGGTAGGTGTCCGCCGTGTTGAAGGGGCGGATGCGCCGGTGCGTCGTCACTTGGCCTTCCTCCCGAGCGTGCCGAGGACGTTGTCGCTGAGGCCGGCCGCGTCCTTCACCAGGTCGAGCGGGCCCTCCCAGTCGAAGTTGCGGTACACCGCGCCGAGGTGCGCGAACGGCGGGGACTGCGCGAAGAGCTGGAAGGTCAGCCGGTGGCCCGCGTAGTCCGAGTTGAGCAGGTCACGGGCGTACGCGAGGAGCTTGCGGCGGTCCTCGGCGACCCAGTGCTCGTTGATCGAGTAGAACTTGTCGAGCCACGGCTTGGTGTCCGGGTGGTCGAAGGACGCCTTGTCGGGCGTGATGCAGATCTGCCCGCCGCACAGCTCGCGCGCGATGTGCATCATCTCGTGCAGCTGCGAGCAGGCCAGGACGCGGCCGGTGTACAGCAGCGACTGGTTCGGCATGAGGAGCCCGCCGGGGCTGGGCTCGGCCATGGCGATGGACGCGGTCAGGTGCGCGTTGATGCCCTCGCGGTAGCAGGCCAGCGTCGCGAGCTTCTCCTGGACTGCCTGCTGCTTCTCCAGGCCCGTCTGCTTCACGTTCCACAGCGCGGCGCCGATCATCAGGTCCGCGAGCCGCAGGTTGCGCTGCGTGAACGCGAACGCGCTGTAGCGGTGGAGCGTGGCGCGGATGAAGGTCGCGGCCTTGGTGTCCCGGTAGAAGAGGACGTTCTCCCAGGGGATCTCGACGTCGTCGAAGACGACCAGGGTGTCGACCTCGTCGAAGCGGCTGGAGACCGGGTAGTCGGCGGGCGGCTTGGTGCCGGCGAAGCCCGTACGGCAGATGTACTTCAGGCCCGGCGAGCCCATGTCGGCGATGAAACCGAGGGCGTAGTCGGAGAGTTCGGAGTCGCCCCAGTTCGCGATCGTCGGCTTCGTGAACGCCTGGTTCGAGTACGCGGCGGCCGTCTCGTACTTGGCGCCGCGCACGACGATGCCGCTGTCCGTCTCCCGCACGACGTGCAGGAGCATGTCCGGGTCCTGGTCCTGGGGGCGCTTGGAGCGGTCGCCCTTCGGGTCGGTGTTCGCCGAGACGTGGAACGGGTCGGCGAACAGCGCGTGGTCGATGTGCCGCTTGACGTTCTCCGCGTACGTCGGGTTGATCGCGTTGAGGACGTCCTGGCCGTCGATGAGCGACCAGACCTCGCCGATCGTCTCGTCCCCGACGCGGGTGACGACACCGCCGACGTCGCTGAGCACGGCGTCCGTCGCCGCCCGCTTCGCGTCCCAGTCCTCGCGGGTGCGCGGCGGCTTCTGCTGGATCGCGTTGACCTCGCCGGTCGACTCGTCCTTGTACGTCATCGAGTCCCGGGTCGCCGGGTCGTGCGCCATGTCGTAGATCCGGGCGCGTATGTCGACCAGCGGCTTGAACGCGGGGTGCGTGGTCACGTCGGTGACCTTCTCGCCGTTCATCCATACGTCGCGGCCGTCGCGGATCGACTCGCGGTACTGGTCTCCGGTGCGGATCATGCGCCGTGCTCCTTAAGGGAGTTGAGGGGGCTCGGGGTGGCGTACGTACGGGCGTGGTGGACGAGGGGGTGGGCGCCGGACGCCGTGGAGGCGACGACGGCGCCGAACAGGACCTGGTGCGTGCCCTGCGTGACAGAGTCGGCGAGGCGGCAGTCGAAGGCGGCGGCCGCGCCGCGCAGGACGGGCGCGCCGGTGGCGAGGACGTCCCACTCGGCGCAGTCGAAGTCGTACGGGCCGCTTCCGTGGGCGGGGCGGCCCGCGAACACGTCCGAGACGTGGGCCTGGCCGGCGGCGAGGACGCTCACGGCGATGACGCCGTTGCGCACGGCGGCCGCGGCGAGGGGGCTCCGCTCGTTCACACAGACCAGCAGCGAGGGCGGGTCGGCGGAGACGGAGCACATGGCGGAGACGGTCTGGGCGAAGCGACCGGCCGGTCCTTCTGTGGAGACAACGGTCACGCCCGTCGCGGCGTTCCCCATCGCGGCCACGAAGTCCTGGCGGGATGTGAGGAGTTGGTCCGGAGCAATGGTCATGAGCGGCCTCCCTCGGAGCGAGTGGGCTGTGGTGCGACCACTATGCGAGGGGGAGCCTGCATCCGTACAACAGATCTTTTCGTGTTACTGGATCTGTTTTGGAGATACCTTCGGGATGTGCCGCCCTGAGCTGGGCTCTCAGGACCTGAGCGCTTCCCGGCACGCCGTCGCGAACGCCTGCGCGCGGCCCGTCAGCCGGACCCCGCGCAGCTTCGCCAGGACGACGGGGAGCGCGGGCAGCGGGTCGGCGAGCGGCAGGGCGACGACGCTCGAACCGTCGTACGTGCGGTCGTGCGCGGGCCGCTGGTTGAGCAGCGACCAGCCGTATCCGGCGGCGACCAGGGCGCGCACGGTCTCGTAGCTCCTCGTGCGGTGACTGATGCGCGGCTCGACGCCGGCCTTGGCGGCGACGGAGCGGAAGTAGTCGCGGCTGGCGGGCAGGTCGAGCAGGATCATCGGCTCGTCCGCGAGGTCCGCGAGGCGGGCCCGGCCGCCGCCCGCGAGCCGGTGGCCCTCGGGGACCAGGGCGTAGGGCGGGGCCATCGCGAGGACCTCGCACTCGATGTCGGCGTCGAGATCCATGTCGTAGAGCAGTGCCAGTTCGCAGGCGCCCGTGCGCAGGCTCTCCTGCACGGCCGGGATGTCGCCCTCGACGACCTCGACGCGCACGGCGGGCTGGCGCTCGCCGAACTCCCGCAGCAGGCGCGGCAGATAGAACGGGGCGAGCGTCTGGAAACAGCCCACCGCCAGCTCGCCCACGAGGTCGGCGCCCAGGCTCCTGGCCGATTCGGCGAGCTCGTCGGCGTGGGTGAGGAAGCCGCGCAGCTCGTGCAGGAACCGCTCCCCCGCGGCCGTCAGCTCCAGGCCCTTCGCGTGCCGGCGGATCAGGAGCTGCACGCCGAGCTCGCGCTCCAGGTGGTGCACGGCGGTGGAGACCGCGGACTGCGAGACGTTGATGCGGTGCGCCGCGGCGGTCATGCTGCCGAGCTCCGCGGCGGCGAGGAAGTACCTCAGCTGCACGAGGGTGAAGTTCGCGTCCTTGGCCATGGCGGGATTGTGCCCCGGGCGCCTGCGAGCTGTCTGCATCTCGAAAACAGATGTAACTCCCGTGAAATCGATGTTTGACCGGGGATTGCGAGGGTGGCGAGACTCCCCAACCAACCCGCACGCCCGAACACCCCCGCCCGCCCCCTCGTTTTCCGGACAGGGAGTCCGTATGCCCGCCACACCCGAGGCGGCCCCGGCCGTCGAGCAGCACACCATCGACCACGTCCCCGAGAACGAGCGCCACGGCCGCGTCCGTGACCTGTTCACCATGTGGTTCGGCACGAACATCGCGCCGCTGCCGCTGGTCACCGGCGCCATGGGCGTCCAGGTCTTCCACCAGTCGTTCTGGTCGAGCGTCGCAGCGATCCTGGTGGGCCAGCTCGTCGGCGCCGTCTTCATGGCGCTGCACTCGGCGCAGGGCCCGCAGCTCGGCGTCCCGCAGATGATCCAGAGCCGGGCGCAGTTCGGCAGCGTGGGCGCGCTGCTCATCGTGGTCGTGGCGGCCGCGATGTACATAGGCTTCTTCGCCTCGAACATCATCCTGGCGGGCAAGTCGCTGCACGGCCTCGCGCCCGCCGTGCCGGTCGACGCGGGCATCGTGCTGGGGGCGCTCGGCTCGGCACTGATCTGCTGGGTCGGCTACCGCCTCATCCACACCCTAAACAAGATCGCGACGTGGGTGCTCGGGGCGGGCATCCTGGCCGGCCTCGCCGTGGTGGTCGCGCGCGGCCTGCCCGACGGCTTCTTCTCCGCGGGCTCCTTCACGTTCGCGGGCTGGCTCGCGACGGTGTCCCTGAGCGCCCTGTGGCAACTGGCCTTCGCCCCGTACGTCTCCGACTACTCGCGCTACCTGCCGCGCACCGTCCGTACGGCGTCGACCTTCTGGGCCACGTACTGGGGTTCGTGTCTCGGCTCGACTCTGCCGTTCCTCGCGGGCACGGTGATCGGCCTCGCGTCGCCCGGCACGGACGACACGGTGGCGGGCTTCGACAGCGCGGCGGGCGGTTTCGGCCCGGTCGTGCTGCTCCTCTTCCTCTTCTCGGTCATCAACCACAACGCGCTCAACCTCTACGGCGCGGTGCTGTCCCTGATCACCGTCTGCCAGACGTTCCGCCCCGCGTGGACCCCGCGCCAGAGGGCCCGCGGCGTCGTCTCCGCGGTGGTCCTCGTGGGCGCGCTGCTCATCGCGACGGCGCTGTCCAGCGACTTCGTCTCCAGCTTCGTGAACCTCGTCCTGGTCCTGCTCGTCGTCCTCGTCCCCTGGACGGCGATCAACCTCATCGACTTCTACCTCGTCCACCGCGGCCGCTACGCCCTCGGCGACCTGTTCACGCCCGACGGCGGGCGCTACGGCCGCTTCAACCCGGTCGCCCTGACCTCGTACGCGATCGGCATCGCGGTCCAACTCCCCTTCGTCGCCACGTCGCTGTACACGGGCCCACTGGTCGCCCCGCTCGGCGGCGCGGACCTGTCATGGCTCGTGGGCCTGGTGGTAACAGCGCCCGTGTACTACGTGTGGGCGCGCCGGGTGGCGATGCGAGGCGGGACCGCGGCGACGGAGGCCGAGACGGCGGCGGCGGCCGCTTCTGCGACCGCGTGACGGCGTTCGCCTGAGCCCCGGCCTCGCCCGGGCTCCTGGCAGTCGGCCAGACCGGCACCTCGCCACGGCGCCGCTCCCGCCCGCCGGGTCCACCGTGGCGAGGCCCATTCGCTTTCCCGCGTCCCACCCGCAACCCACAACCCGCAACCGCCGACGTCCCAGCCAGTGTCTGAGCGGGTGAGGCCACGCACCCGGCCAACACGACACGGGGGAAGGCAGGTTCATCGATGGCATGGGACGAGTGGGAGCAGCTCAAGGGTGAGGCCACCCAGCGACGGCACGCCGGTATGCAGCTCAACCAGGCACCTCCCGGCGGTGGTGGCGGAGGCGATCTCATCGTGCGGCAGGACGATCTCGGGGCCGTCGGGCACGAGGCGTTCACGCTGCACACCCGGCTGGGCAAGCAGGTCGACATCGCGGGTGCCGGCGCGGACGAACACGGCTCCGGTTCCACCATGCAGGCCGCTGCTGAGCTGAAGAGCCATCACTTCGGTGCCGGTGGCGAGCTCGAGACCACCGTGGAGCTGTGGACGAGCCAGGTGAAGTCCGTGCTCCAGGCCTGTGCCCACATCTCCAACCACCTCGACTACTCGAAGAAGCTGCACAGTCACGACGACGCGAAGATCGCCGCGGAAGTGCGCAACCGGGACGGCTCCGCCATCTCCGTCTCCAGCCTCAACGGCTACTTCAAGTAGAAGACTCCTGCCATGTACCGAACGGGGGCGTGCGGCGCGTGAACTACACAGATCTGATCGAGGTCGACCTCGGCAAGCTAGGCACCGCGGTGACCGACTGGAAGCAGGCGGTGGACCACCTGCAGACCCTCTCCGGTGACGCCCGCGACGGGCTGAAGGCCAAGTCCGACAAGGCGCACTGGGCGGGCCTCAACGCCGACGTGACCCGGGAGTTCGTGGACAGGACCACGAAGGAGATCTCGGACCTGCACGCGGAGGCCAAGAGCATCTGGAGTGTCGTCGAGGACGCCCACGGCGAACTGGAATCACTGCAGAGCCGTGCCAAGCGCCTGACCGAGGCGGCGCGCAAGGAAGAGTTCATCGTCATCGACGAGAAGAACGGCACGGTCAAGGTGATGGAGGCCGTGTGCAAGGTCGACGAGAAGCCGGGCGGCCAGAAGAAGATCGACATCATGCAGTGGTACGCCGACACCATCACCGGCCTCGTCGCGCACGCCTCCGAGGTCGACGCCGCCCTGGTCCGCGCCCTGCAGAAGAGCCGCGGCACCGACGCCTTCAACGCAGGCCACGCCACGTACACCTCGCTCGACGAGGACATGATGCCGCGCGCGGAGAAGCTCGCCGAACTGGGCGATGACGCCGATCCGAAGCAGCGCGCGGAGCTCCGGCGGCTCTGGGAGTCCCTGAGCCCCGAGGCGCGGGCGCAATTGTGGACCCACCACAAGGACGACCTGCTGTCCGCCGGTCTGCTGACCCCCACGGTCAAGCGCGGGGCGTCCGACGACGGAGCAGGTCCGTACGACGTCGAGGACCCCGGCATGCACGACTACTGGATCCAGCTCCAGGCCGAAGGCATGGCGAACGCGGGGGACTTCATCGGGAACACCGACGCCGCTCGGAACATGGATCACTATCTTCGGGGGCTCGGCACCCCCATCGACCTGGATGTCGACCGGATGCTCACGGACGACGAGTCCCTGCGCCTGGCCTCGCAGGGCACCATCGCGGGGCAACAGGAACAGTGGAAGCAGCAGGCGCTGGCTGCCTTCGAGAAATCCGGCGGGAAACCCGTCACCATCCCGGTGGAGACCCCGCCCCAGGGCTACACCCACAGCGACCGCAACTGGTATCTGGCGGTGGGCAGCGCGACGACGAACACGACCGGAGCCGTGACCGTCACCCCGGGCGCGGATGGAAAACCCAAGGTTTCGCTCGACTACCAGGTCAACGTCTGGGACCGGTACAACTGGGACCCGGGAAAGTCCACCGAGATCGGCCCGACCGAAGTGACCGACGCGGACATGGCGCGCCTCCACACGACGGGTCTGGCCAGGGAGTTCGACATGCGAGGCAGCGGTTCGGTGCAGCACTACGACCTGGGGTCGGGCCCCGCGAAACTTCCTGACCCGGCCGATCCCGGACGGGACGGAACCCGCACTGACATCGGACGCAATGGGGATGCACGGTGAAGGTGCGGCCCTCCTCGATGCCCCCCGTGCGAGGCATGTCCGCCGGTGCGTTGGGCCTCGCGGTCTTCGCCCTGATCACGGCATGCTCGGGGGGCGGCACCGGCGCCGGGCGTGATGCCGGTGCGGATACTCGTCGGCAAGTCCCCACCTGGAAGTCGGGCGTGACCCCCGCCGAGGTCGGTGAGCTGATGCACGTACCGCTTCCTGACGAGGCCACCGACCGGCGGGCCGCCTACCAGAACGGGTTCCAGGACGACGGGCTTCTTCTGGCCTTCACGGTGCCGACCGCGCGCGTGGGCGCGTTCTTGACACGGCTCGCCCCCGAGCAGCCGCTCACCCACCGCGCCAAGGCCCTGACTCGGTCGGTGAAACCCATGACGCCGTTCGCGCGCCTCGGGCTGAAGGAGCCGGAGACGCTTGCGGACGTGCGCGGGGGACCGGTGTGCGCGCCCTGTGCGGGCGAGTTGAACTCCCTTGAAGTGGCCGTGCATCCGATCGATGCGCAGCGCAGCCGGGTCTACCTGCGCGGGGTCGACTGACCCGGCCGGCGGACACCGACCGGTGGACACCGACCGGTGGACACCGGGTGGTGGACACCGGGTGGTGGTGGCGATGGACGGGGGGCTGCTGGGGAGGCGGTGCCCGCGTTGCCCCCCCCAGTGACCAGTGACTGCAGGGGCTGTGGTGACTGGAGAGGCGGGGCGTGGGGCCCCGCCCTACGATGGTCTGGGTTCTTCCTGTGGGTTCTTCCTCACATGGTTGGAGTCAGCTCATGACGCATTCGACCCGGGGATTGCGCAGGGGGGCTGTGACCGCCGTAGCGGTGGGAACGCTCGCGGTGCCGATAGCGGGTGGGTCCGCGTTCGCCACGCCGGCCTCCGTTTCCGGCGGCTCCAGCTCCGCCTCCGTCATCCGCGCCACCGACCCGCCCTCACCGTCCGATTCCGGGTCGGCAACCCCGGGCCAGGTTCAGAAGCTCACTCCCGCCGTGGAGAAGGAGCTCGACACCACCGTGCAGAAGGTCATGGCCGAGGCGAACGTTCCGGGCGTGACCGTCGGTGTGTGGACGCCGGACAAGGGCGAGTACGTGAAGTCCTTCGGCGTCGCCGACAAGAGCACCGGCCAGAAGATGTCGCCCGACCTGCACATGCGTATCGGCAGCGAGACCAAGACCTTCACCGTCACGTCGATACTGCAACTGGTCGACGAGAAGAAGGTCGGCCTCGACGACCCGATCGGGAAGTACATCGACGGCGTCCCCAACGGGGACAAGATCACGATCCGTCAGCTCGCCGAGATGCGCAGCGGACTCTTCAACTACTCGGCGGACGAAGACTTCTACAAGGCGCTGACGTCGAATCCGGAGCGGCCGTTCACCCCGCAGCAGCTGCTCGACTACTCGTTCAAGCACCCCGTGCTGTTCGAGCCGGGCAAGCAGTTCTACTACTGCAACACCAACCTCATCCTGCTCGGCCTCGTCGTCGAGAAGGAGAGCGGCCGGCCGCTCCACGACTACATCCAGGACAACATCCTCACCCCGGCCGGCATGAAGCAGACGCTGTTCCCGACCGGCAACGAGTTCCCGGAGCCGCGCTCGCAGGGCTACACGAACCAGACCGCGAGCGGGAAGATCGAGGACACGGTCGACTGGAACCCGTCCTGGGGCTGGGCGGCAGGCGCGATG
This sequence comes from Streptomyces sp. NBC_00009, assembly GCF_045040855.1. Classification (NCBI taxonomy): domain Bacteria; kingdom Bacillati; phylum Actinomycetota; class Actinomycetes; order Kitasatosporales; family Streptomycetaceae; genus Streptomyces; species Streptomyces sp. NBC_00009. Next base: position 4,265,490 of record NZ_CP108312.1, on the reverse strand, counting down.
ATCTCCACGCTGAACGACCTGCGCATCTGGGCACCCACGGTCGCCACGGGCACGTTCCCCAACGGTGACGCGATGATCAGCCCCGCCGCGCAGAAGCAGCGCCTCATCACCCCGAAGACCACGATCCCGGGCGCGGGCTACGGCCTCGGCATCTTCAACGTCCAGGGCTGGATAGGCCACAACGGCTCCCTGCCGGGCTACGAGTCCCTGACGATCTACCTGCCGTCGGCCAAGGCGACGCTCGTGGTGGTCCTGAACACGGACATCAACCACGACAACTCGGAGCCGAGCACCCTCTTCGGCCAGGCGATCACCAAGATCATCTCCCCGGACAACGTCTTCAACCTGCCGGCCCAGCCCGCGGCGAGGTGACGAACCCGCAATCCCCGGCCCAGCTCATGAACATGCCTCCCATCCGCGCCGTCTGCGCAGGTGTCACATGATCGGCCGGACGGTCCCCACCTAGTCCTCGTCCCGCAGCCGCCGCCAGATGCGGGTGCGGTGCAGCACGTAGAAGGCCACGAACAGGACGGCCACCTGAAGCCCCACGGCGAGCAGCCAGAAGACGACCTTGCTCTCCAGTTCGTCGGTCAGGTAGGTGAAGTTCATACCGAAGAATCCGCTCAGGAACGTCAGCGGCAGGAAGATCGTCGACACGATGGCCAGCCGGTTGATCACGCCGTTCTGCTCGCCCGCGGCGAGGGAGGAGTAGCTGGCGAAAGCACGACGGGCGGCATCCTGGAGGGACTCGATATCCGTAAGGACCAGCCTCGCCGCGTGCTGGAACTCCTGGGCGAGTCTTTGCCGCTCCTCCGGGAAGTTGGGGTTCAGCATCCGGCGGGTGAAGACCTCGTCCACCACCTGAAGGTAGGGGAGCAGCGAGTGGTGCAGGAGGGCGGAGCGCCGTCGCAGCTTCGACAGGCGGTAGACCTGCTCGGGGCGCCGTTGCTGGAACATGTCGTCCTCGAGTTCCTCCGTCAGCAGCAGGTCCTGCACGGCGGCCCGTCGGAAGGTCGCCAGCGCCTCCTGGAGCAGCAGGAAGAGCACGGCCACGACGTCGGGGGGCCCCTCGTGCCGGAGCTGCGCGGAGATGTTCGACGCCAGGCCCGCCTGGCCACGGTGAACGGTGACCAGGAACTGCTCGGTCACGAGCGCGTGGATGTAAGCGACCTGGTCGTCGTGGACCACGGGCACGACGAAGCCGGCCTTCTCCCCCAGGAAATCGGCCCGCGCGGGCTCGTCCTTCCTGCCGAACCAGTCCAGGTCGTCAGCCTCCAGGCCGAGCTGACGGGCCACACCCTCGCCATCCGCCGGCGCTTCTTCCGGCAGTTCGACGTCGACGATCAGAAACCGGGCCGCGGCGAGCCGCTCACGTGCCTCAGACACATCCGTACGGGTCACGGTCACGTCCGGCATCGACACCATCGTTACGATCATGGCCCTCACCGTTGGTTACGACTCCGACGGTCCCAGCGTGCGTGCGGTCCGGTAGCTCCGCACTCGGACACCGTCATGTGCGGCACCGTGCGGACCGGACGGGTGACGAGCTCACTCGCAGGAGGGGACGAGGGGGCCTGCCCTGCTCGGTGCGGACAGAAGCTCTCGGAGTGAGTCCCAGGAAGGTTCCAGCTCGACCTCTCGAGAGGCCGGACCGCTGCATCGGCAGCGACCGACGGCCATCCGAGGATCGCCTGTCCAGGGTGAGGACGGCCTTGGGGATGACGGCCATGCAGCTCCGGCCCTACGTCCGCGTGGAGGGCTGAGTTGCGGTGTCCGCCCGGGCTGGGCACGGGGAACGCGCTGAGCTGCTGGTGCAGCTCGGGGTGGTGGCCGTGACGGGGCTGCCGAATCTGCGGCTGCCCCGGGTGGTCAGCTGAGACGCGGGTCGTCGGCCGAGAGCTGATCGGGACCGGCCGCGCCTGGTACGGCAGCAGAGCCCCGATACGGCAGCAGGGCCCGGACCGCGCGTCGCGGTCCGGGCCCTGCCCCGTGCGGTGCCGCCCTGCGGCGGCGGTGCGTCAGCTCTGTGCGGTGTCGTCGCCCGCCTGCCCGGCGCCCTCAGCTGCGCCTGCCTTCTCGCGCATCTTGCGCACCAGCTCCGCCTTCTGGTCGGCGGCACCCTGGCGGTCGAGGTTGCGGTGCGGACCGTTGTTCTGCCGTTCGGCGCGGGACAGCCTCTTGCGCTGGCCGCCGCCCATGCCCACGGGGTTGTTGATGTTCTTGCTCACGGTCACGGGTTCTCCCGGTAATGATGTGAAGTGATCTACGGATTCATCTGTGGGGGACGGGCGGCGACGTCGAAGGACGTCAGCAGGGACCCATCACGCTCTCACTCGTAAATCGGCGTCTGGAAGAACATGACAAAGACGTTACCTGGTTCCGTCGGCCCCGCACACCAACCTTTTCGCCGCCCCGGCGTCGGCCGGGCCTTCGGCGAGCCCCCGGGGTCAGCCGTTTCCTTCCGGGGAATCTCAGCACCGCCGGCACCCGCCGGTGGTCGCCGCCCGCCCGGGGCAGGTGAAGATGCGCGTTACTGGGCCGCCGCGGGCCGGAGGCGGAGCTACTGCGCCGTGGGAAGACGCGGCTCCAGAGGTCGCTTCCCGCCAGCGCTACTGATCATGCTCGACATCTGCGTGCGCTTCTGGCGCGGCGAGGCCTGACGGCCCACAGACGGCCCGGAGCGCGGAAAAGCCACCCACCACACAGAGAACCCGCAGGTGGGGAGCTTGCAGCTCGCTGCCTACTACTTCTTGCCCAGGGTCTGGCGGGCCCGTCTTTTGGGCCTGGTCAGCGCATGTCATACCCCAACTGACCTGCGATCGGGCGGTCGTTGGTGGTCGTCGTCTGTCGTTGTTGGTCGTCCTCGGAGGTCCCAGAGAGGTCCCGGGATTGGCGCCCTGAGCCGCTAGTGGCTTGTCGCGTCGCCTGTCGTCTGGCTTGTCGCTTGTCGGCTCGCAGGTCAGACGCGGTTTCCGTTCCCACGGCAGGCACGGAAGCGTCCTTGTCCTGCGGGCGACAGACGCTGCCCCCTCCGGAACAACGAAGAGACCACCCATCCGGCCGGGGTGGTCTCTTCGTTCTAGGGCCTGTCCGACGGGTCGCGTCACCGACCCCGCACCCGACAGCACTGTCACCCGAATGGCGCAACATGACGTGCCATCCACATGGCGATTAAGCTGAATAGTGCCCCAACCGAGATAATCCGTGAAAGGGGAACCAAATGCGCATTCGACGAATTCTCCCCGCCATCATCGCCACGGCAGCCCTCGCCGGACTCGGCCTCACAGGCGCCGCCAGCGCCACCGCACCCGCACAGGGTGCCCCAACCGACGTCACCCCTTCTCAGTGCAAGCAGGGCGGCGGAACACCCGATCTGACGGACAACCTCTGTAAGGGCGGTACGCACAACGGGGAGATGGTCGACTAAACCCCACAAGGCGCCCCGCAGCCACGCGCCGCGGGGTCCCGCGCGAGCGTAGCCGGGAGAGTCGCAGGGACTGTGCCGACCCGTCGGGCACGCTAGGTCCGAGTCGGCCCGGAAGCACGCGGCGGGCGGGAGCTCCCGAACGCCGTCGCGCGCGAGCGCAGCGAGCTGCATCAAGGCTCTTGCTGAATACCTCGGGCACTCGGACGCGGGCCTGACCCTGAAGGTGTACGCGCACCTCATGCCCAGCAGCCGGGACCGCGCCCGGAAGGCTCTCGGGCGAGCGCTGCGACCGCAGGACCGAGGGGCTGAGGGCCCAGCGAGGGCCCAGCGAGGGCCCAGGACACGAAAACGCCCCCGAGCCGCGCCGTATGCGCAGCTCAGGGGCATGATCGTGAAAGCTACTTCTTCTTGCCCTGGTTCTTGACCGCCTCGATCGCCGCCGCGGCCGCGTCCGGGTCCAGGTACGTGCCGCCCGGGTTCAGGGGCTTGAAGTCCGCGTCGAGCTCGTAGGACAGCGGGATGCCCGTCGGGATGTTCAGGCCCGCGATGTCGGCGTCGGAGATGCCGTCGAGGTGCTTGACCAGGGCGCGCAGGCTGTTGCCGTGGGCCGCGACCAGGACCGTCTTGCCGTCCAGGAGGTCCGGGACGATGTCGTCGAACCAGTACGGGAGCATGCGGACGACGACGTCCTTGAGGCACTCCGTCTGCGGGCGCAGCTCCGGCGGGAGGCTCGCGTAGCGCGCGTCGTCGAACTGGGAGTACTCCGCGTCGCGGGCCAGCGGCGGCGGCGGGGTGTCGTACGAGCGGCGCCAGAGCATGAACTGCTCCTCGCCGAACTCGGCCAGCGTCTGCGCCTTGTCCTTGCCCTGGAGCGCACCGTAGTGCCGCTCGTTCAGGCGCCAGGAGCGGTGGACGGGGATCCAGTGGCGGTCCGCGGCCTCCAGCGACAGCTGGGCCGTGCGGATCGCGCGCTTCTGGAGCGAGGTGTGGACGACGTCGGGGAGCAGGCCTGCGTCCTTGAGCAGCTCACCGCCGCGGACTGCCTCCTTCTCGCCCTTCTCGTTGAGGTTGACGTCCACCCAACCGGTGAACAGGTTCTTCGCGTTCCATTCGCTCTCGCCGTGGCGGAGGAGGATCAGCTTGTACGGTGCGTCGGCCATGGCTCCGAGCCTAATCCAAGCCTCCGGCGGCCTGCGCGCCCGGCCACGGGCCGGACGGTACGGGCCCGGACGGTACGGAGGCGGGTCCCGCCGACGATTGACGGCCAGCGTCAATTGAGTGGCTGCGGCCGCCCTCCCCCACGTAAGTTACGGACTTGGCCGGCGCCGCTTACAGGCCCATCAGGCCGCACCCACGCCGCACGCGCCCCAGGGGGGATCCGTCCCGATGTCCGTCACCGCACTCAGACGGGCCGCACACGAGAGTGTGTCCGGTCTGCCGCGCCAGTTCTGGTGGCTGTGGACCAGCACCCTGATCAACCGCCTGGGCGGCTTCGTCCTCACGTTCATGGCGCTGTACCTGACCACCGAGCGCCACTTCTCCGCGTCGTACGCGGGTCTGGTCGCCGCGCTCATCGGGCTCGGCGGCATGATCGCGTCGCTGCTCGGCGGGGTGCTCGCGGACCGGATCGGGCGGCGCCCCACCCTCCTCGCCGCGCAGCTCGCGACCGCCGCGACCGTCGCCGTCCTCGCCTTCGTGCGCGACCCCGCCGGGATCGCGGTGACCGGCTTCCTGCTCGGCGTCGCCTCGAACGCGTCGCGTCCCGCCGTGCAGGCGATGATGGCCGACCTCGTCGCGCCGAAGGACCGCGTGCGGGCCTTCTCCCTCAACTACTGGGCCATCAACCTCGGCTTCGCCGTCTCCTCCGTCTACGCCGGTTTCCTCGTCGCCGCCAGCTACACCGCCGGCTTCCTCCTGGAGGCCGCGATGACGCTGGCCTGCGCGGTCCTGGTGTTCATGAAGGTGCCCGAGTCGCGGCCCGAGCGCGCCGAGCCGAAGCCCGACGCGGCGCCCGTCGCCGACGTGACCATGCTGACCGTCCTGCGCGACGGCCGGTACATGCTGATGGTGGGGCTGTCGTTCCTCATCTCCGTCGTCTTCACGCAGTCCTCGTCCGGGCTGCCCATCGTCATGGGGCAGGCGGGGCTGAGCAGTTCGGACGTCGGGCTCGTCGCCGCCGTCAACGGCATCGTCATCGTGGCGCTGCAGATCCCGCTGACCCGTTTCATCGAGAAGCGCGACGCGGGCCGGCTCCTGACGGTCTCCTCCCTCCTCATCGGCTACGGCTTCGCGCTCACCGCGTTCGCCGGGTCGATGGCCGCCTACGCCCTGATCGTCGTCGTGTGGACGCTCGGCGAGATGGTCAACGCGCCCACGCAGTCCGGCCTGGTGGCGCGGCTCGCCCCGACCCACGGGCGCGGCCGCTACCAGGGCATGTACTCCATGTCGTGGTCCGTGGCGGCCCTGGTCGCGCCGCTCGCGTCGGGCGTGACGATCGACCGGTTCGGCGCGGGGTGGCTGTGGGCGGGCTGCGCGGCGATCGGGACGGTCGCGGCGGCCGGGTACTGGATCCTGATGCGGGGGCTGCCCACGGAGGAGCAGCCTGTCACTCCCGTCCCCAGCCCCGAAAAGACTGGGGCCGAGCCCGAGCTCACCGCCTGACGCTCACCGACTGACCGACGACCGCTGCGCGTCGTACAGGTTCCGCGGCCGGACCGTGTCCGACACCCCGTCGCCGTACAGCTCGAGCCGCGCATGCAGGTCCCCGGTGAAGTCCGGGACGTCGGTCTGGTCGAACTCGCGGACCGTGTTGACGGCGACGGTCGCGCTGTACGGCGCGAGTCCGTCGAGGCGCATCAGACCGGCGCGCTGGTTCGTGACGCGGATGTTCCAGTGCGTGAAGCGCGCCCCGAAGAGCGGTCCCGCCGACGCGTCGCCGCCGTGGCGGCCGTTGTTGTTCACGGTGATGTCGGTGCGCACGTTCGCGAAGGGCATGCCGCGGTGCGAGTCGAACGTGCCCATCTCCATCTCGCCGCGCGACCACACGTTGTACGACGACAGGCCCTCGACGTTGATGCCGTGCAGCTGCGTGCCCGCGGGGGCGGGGACGGTGCGCTGCTCGATCGTGAACGACTCGACGAGGTTGTCGTGGGAGCCCTCACGGCAGAAGTACGGGTGGTGCGAGCCGCGGCCCGCGACGCGCGTGCGGCGCAGCGTGCACGCGGACGCGGCGACCAGGCCGAAGCCGTTGTCGACGTGGCGCACGGTGACGTCGTCGGCCCAGCAGTCGTACGCGCACTGGAACGCGACGCCGTTGTAGCCCTTGTCGAGAAGGTGCTGCGACTGCGGGGTCTCGACGGCTTCGAGGGTCAGCGCCTCGACGCCCGAGCCGGTCAGGGCGCCGACGTGCGTGGTCAGCCGGGGGTCCCACTCGGGGCGTACGTCGAGGGGGAGCGGGCGTTCGAAGGTGACGCGGCGGCCGTGCACGGAGGCGATCCGGACCGGCCATTCGTAGGGCACGTACGAGGTCAGCTTGGTCTTGTCGTCCCAGAAGTACGCCTCGGGGCCCGGGCCGCCGCCCGCCATGTGTTCGAGGAGGGTGTGGCCGGGGTCGTCGGCGAGGCGCAGGAGGACCAGGTCGCCGCGGGAGAGGCGGGACGCGTCCGCGACCGTCACCGACCAGGAGCCGCGGGTGGCGGGCCCGACCGCCGTCAGCGTGTCCCACTCGTCGCGCTTGTTGCCCGTCCAGCCCTCGAAGGGCCAGGCCTTCGCCCCGATCGCGTCGGTGAGGGTGCGGAAGCGGTCCTCGGGGCAGAGCCAGATCAGGCCGCCCGCCCAGGACCAGCTGGACTTGTCGCCGCCGTAGCGGGAGCCGTAGACGCCGACGAGTTCGGTGAGGCTGCGGGTCGCGTACAGCTTGGTGCGGGTGCTGCCCGCGCCGCGCAGGACGACGCCGGAGTGGCCGATGCGGATGAGGTCGTCGATGCGGTACGTGCCCGGGGGCAGGTGGACCGTGCCCCCGCCGGCCCGTCCGGCGTCGGCGAGGGCACGGTTGATCGCGGGGGCGGCGTCGGCCGAGCCGTCGGGGCGCGCGCCGTAGTCGCGTACGACGTCGGCGACGACGCGGGGGCGGGCGAAGCCTTGACGGCCCGCGCGGTATCCGGCCCGTCCGACGTACGGGATCTGCGGGTGCGTGTAGGGGGTGCGGGTGAACTCGCGCCAGATGGGCGGGACTTCACCGGACGGTGGCGTGGCGGCCCGCGCGCCGGTTCCCGTCACCGCCACGGCCGCCACCGCTGTCGCGCTGCTCAACAACCCGCGCCTGCTGAGGTTCTCCACCGCCGCCACCCTCCACACGATTCAGGTCGAAGACATTCCAGGAAGTTCAAAGATATGAACGTCGTTCATGTCTGCGTCGGCCGCGAGCATGCCATGGCGACCCCTGCGGCGGAAGGGGTCACGCAACAGTCAACCGGCAGGAGAGGGGCGCTACTTGGCGGGGCGCTGAGTCAGATTCGTGAACGCGTCGAGGTTGCGCGTGGACTCCCCGCGTGACACCCGCCAGGCGTACTCGCGACGGATCGCGCTCGCGAAACCGAGTTCCAGGAGCGTGTTGAAGGAGCCGTCCGCGGCCTCCAGGACCGAGCCGAGGAGGCGGTCGACCTCGTCCGGGGTGACGGCCGCGAGGGGCAGCTTGCCGGTGAGGTAGATGTCGCCGAGCTGGTCGACCGCGTAACTCACGCCGTACAGACGGAGGTTGCGCTCCAGGAGCCAGCGGTGGACGCCCTGCTCGTTCTCGTCCGGGTGCCGGATCACGAACGCGTTCAGCGAGAGCGAGTGCTTGCCGACGAGCAGCGAGAGCGTCGTCGACAGCTTGCGCGTCCCGGGCAGCTTCACGACGTACGACGAGCCGGGTTCGGGGCTCTCCCACTCGAGCTCGGCCTCGGTGAGGACCTGCTCGATGACCGCCGCCGCGCCGGCCATGGTGCTGTCAGCCATGCAGCGAGGGTACGTGACGGGGGTGGCGGTGCTCGTAGGTGGCCGCCGTGTACACGTCGGCCGTCGCGGAGGCTGCCATGTCCCAGCCGAAGCCCTGCGCGTGCGCCGCGGCGGCGGCGCCCATGCTGTCCACAAGCTGTGGATGGTCGGCGAACTCGCCCAGCCTGCGCGCGTACGCCGCCGGGTCGTGGCCCGGGACCAGGAAGCCGGTCGTCTCGTCGCGCACGGCGACGGGCAGACCGCCGACCGCGGCCGCGATCACCGGCGTACCGGCCGCCTGCGCCTCTATGGCGACGAGCCCGAAGGACTCGCTGTACGACGGCATGACGAGGACGGAGGCCGCGCGGAACCAGTCCGCGAGCTGGTCCTGCCCGACCGGCGGGCGGAAGCGGACGACGTCCGCGATGCCGAGCTTGGCGGCGAGCTTCTGCAGCCCCTCCGGCTTGGCCAGACCGCTGCCGCTGGGGCCGCCCACCACCGGCACGACCATCCGCGAGCGCAGCTCGGGCCGCTCGTCGAGGAGGACGGCGACGGCCCTGAGCAGGATGTCCGGCGCCTTGAGGGGCTGGATACGGCCCGCGAAGAGCGGGATCAGGGCGTCCTGCGGGAGCCCGAGGCGCTGGCGGGCCGCGGCACGCCCGTCGGCCGGGCGGAAGCGGTCCAGGTTCACGCCGGGGTGAACGACGGCGACCTTGCCGGGGTCCGCCTCGTAGTGGCGTACGAGCTCGCCGGCCTCCTCCGCGGTGTTCGCGATGAGCCGGTCGGCGGCGCGGACGATCTGGGTCTCGCCGATGACGCGCGCGGCGGGCTCGGGGGTGTCGCCCTCGGCGAGAGCGGCGTTCTTGACCTTGGCCATGGTGTGCATGGCGTGTACGAGGGGGACGCCCCAGCGCTCGGCAGCCAGCCAGCCGACGTGACCGGAGAGCCAGTAGTGCGAGTGGACGAGGTCGTAGTAGCCCGGCCGGTGGCCCGCCCACGCCTGCATCACGCCGTGCGTGAAGGCGCACAGCTGGGCCGGCAGCTCCTCCTTGGCGAGACCCTCGTACGGGCCCGCGTCCACGTGCCGGACGAGGACGCCGGGCGCCAGCTCGACGGAGGGGGGCAGTGCGCCGGTCGTGGCGCGCGTGAAGATCTCGACCTCGATGTTGATCGCGGCGAGGCGCTTGGCGAGCTCGACGATGTAGACGTTCATGCCGCCCGCGTCGCCCGTGCCGGGCTGGTGGAGCGGTGACGTGTGCACGCTCAGCATGGCCACGCGACGCGGTCTGCGGTGCGCGCCGGGGAACCTGAGCCGCGGGGACGAGGCCCCGGAACGGCGGAGCCTGGACACGTACTGGCTCACGTGGCGGTCCTCCTTGCTGCGGGCACGACTCGTCGGGGGGGGGCGCGGAACCGCGGGCGCGGAGCCCGGGCACAACCCTCCTTCAGCCCCTCCAACACCGGAGGTCTCCGCTCCATTTCCGTTTTGCCGAATCATTACTGTCAGGGACTCAACCCTGGGGCGCCCGGGGCGGGCGCATACCCTCGTACCCATGAGCCCGCGCCCCCCGTCCCGCCCCGTGGGAACGGTCACACGCGGGACCACCAACCCCAATCGCCTGCGCCGCATGGACCGCTGGATCGCGGCCACGCACGGCGCCGCCCTGCGCCGCGCCGACCACCCCGTCGCCGTCGATCTCGGCTACGGAGCCGCGCCCTGGACCGCGGTCGAGCTGCTGCACCGACTGCGCACCGTGGCGCCACGCACGCGCGTGGTGGGCATCGAGATCGAGCCCGCGCGGGTCGCCGCCGCCCTCCCCTACGAACAGGACGGCCTCACCTTCCGCCACGGCGGCTTCGAGGTGCCCCTCCCCCACGACCCGCTCCTGATCAGGGCCGCGAACGTGCTGCGCCAGTACGACGAGGACCAGGTCGCCGACGTATGGCGGCGGCTGACCGCACGGCTCGCGCCCGGCGGGCTCCTGGTCGAGGGGACCTGCGACGAGATCGGCCGCCGCCACGTGTGGGTGGCGCTCGGACCCGAGGGCCCCCGCACGGTCACCTTCGCGACCCGCCTCGGCTCCCTCGACCGCCCCTCCGACCTCGCCGAGCGCCTCCCCAAGGCGCTGATCCACCGCAACGTGCCGGGCGAGCCGGTCCACGCGTTCCTGCGCGACTTCGACCGCGCCTGGGCGGCGGCCGCCCCCTACGCCTCGTACGGGGCGCGGCAGCGGTGGATCCGGACGGCACGGGCGCTGAGCGCGGACTGGCCGGTGCTCGACCGGCCTGCGCGCTGGCGGCAGGGGGAAGTGACGGTCGCCTGGGGGGCGTTGGCTCCTCGGGACTGACGACGGCGTGTCCGGAGCCCGAGGGAACGATCTCCGGGGGCCGTACGTCAGACGGTGCGGGGCAGGGGCGTGCGGGACCGATGGGGCGGGCCGGGAGCGGATGGGGAGTTGTTGCCCGGCTCTGTCACATTCGGCGCCGGCATGGCACCATCCCCAGGGCATCCGTAAGTTACTGACGGTAAATCAGTTTTGGTGGGTCTTCACGGCTTGGGGGCGGAGCGCGATGAGCAGGCGGAGCACGACAGTCATGGCGGCCGTGGCGCTGGTCAGCGCGTTGACCGTACTGACGGCGCCAGGCGCCGCGTACGCGAGTCCCGCGCGGCCCGCGCCGCCGTCGACGTCCGACAGAAGCACGGACCTTGAGCAGGTCCGCGCCCAGCTCGACGGGCTCTACCACGACGCGGCCGTCGCCACGGAGGCGTACAACGCGGCCGAGGAGAAGGCCGAGAAGCAGTCGGGGCAGATCGTCCAGCTGGCCAAGGACATCGTCGCCGGCCAGAAGAAGCTGGACCGGCTGAAGGCCCGCGCGGGCGCCGCGGCCCGCCAGCAGTACCGCGACGGCGGGATGCCGCCGGAGGCGCAGCTGATGCTCTCGGACGACCCCTCGCGGTTCCTGGACGGCGCGGACCGGATGCGGCAGGGGCAGCACGCCACCAAGGGGCTCATGGGCGAGATGGCCCGGACGCAGGAGGACCTGCAGACGTACGCCCAGGACGCCACGCGGAACTGGAAGAAGCTCGAGGCCGGCCGCAAGGAGAAGGCCCGGGCACAGAAGAAGATCAAGAGCAAGATCGCGGCCGCCGAGAAGCTCGAGTCACAGCTCGAGAAGGAGGAGCGGGAGCGGCTGAAGAAGCTGGAGCAGCAGGCCGAGTACAAGCGGCAGACGGCCTGGCTCAGCTCGGGGGTCCTGAAGGACATCAAGGGCAGCGCGTCGGCGCGGGGCAAGAAGGCGGTCGCGTTCGCCACCGGCCAGCTCGGCAAGCCGTACGTGTGGGGCGCCGAGGGTCCCGGCTCCTACGACTGCTCGGGCCTGACCTCACAGGCGTGGTCGGCGGCCGGACGGCCGATCCCGCGGACCTCGCAGGAGCAGTGGAAGCAGCTCAAGCACATCGACATCAAGGACATGCGCCCCGGCGACCTGATCATCTACCACGACGACGCCAGCCACGTCGGGATGTACATAGGGGACGGCGCCATCGTGCACGCGCCGCGCCCCGGGCGGAACGTCACGATCGCGGGCGCGGGCTCGATGCAGATCCTGGGGGTCGTCCGCCCGGACGCGTGACGGGCCTCGCCAGGGGGCGACCGGGCCCATATTCAGCCCGTCCGGCGATTGAGGACGAGCCCGAAGGGCGATGCGCCCCGCGCCGGACGGGCCAGATGCCGTCCGGTGACCTGCGCCACGTGACCCACGGCACTGAAACGGCTCCGGTTGCAGTCCTCCCACGTGACCTTCGTCATCCTCGAAACCCCCGCCGGAGGCGCTGGCGTGCCCAATTCCGTTAGCTGATGCGGCATATGACAGTGGCGGTTTGCTTCTCACCATTCCGTTGCGATGCCGCCTACCGCTAAGGTCCACCGTCGGTGGTGCGATGCCCTTCGCTCCACCACGCCCTCGGGGGGAGGGAAGGAACCGAGCGATGCCCGTACCCATACCGCGGCAGAGAGCTATCCCGGCCGTGGAAGGTGGTCAGGCTCCGACAGTGCCGACACCGCCCGCCACGCTGCCCCGGCAGCCCACGGCCTCCGGCGCCCAGAGCGGCGGAGGTGGCCCTCTGACGCTCCTCGTCATCGAGGACGACCCCACCGCCTCCCTCGGCGTGCCCGAACTGACCGACTCGGCGGGCAAGCCGATCCGCGTCCGTACCGCCCGCAACCTCACCGAGGCCGAGCGGCTCCTCACCGACGACGTCCACTGCATCCTGCTCGACCTCGCCCTGCCCGCGCCCGGCGCGGCCACGGACGCCGGCGAGCTGGAGACACTCCGGCACGTCCTGCGCCTCGCGCCGCGGCACGCCGTCCTCGCCCTCACCGCGTCCGGCGACGCGGAGCGCGGCGCCGAGGCCGTGCGCGTCGGCGCACAGGACTATCTGTTCCGCGACGAGCTGGACGGCCGCCTGCTGGGCCGTGCCGTCCGCTACGCCGTCGAGCGCAAGCGCGCCGACGTCGCCCAGCGCAAGCTCGCCGAGTCCCGGCTGCGCGCCCAGGAGAACGCCCGCCTGGAGCGCGGCCTCCTCCCGACGCCGCTCCTGGACGGCTCCCCGCTGCGCTTCGCGGCCCGCTACCGCCCCGGCCGCTCCCGCGCGCTGCTCGGCGGCGACTTCTACGACGCCGTCCGCACGCCCGACGGCACGGTGCACGCCATGATCGGCGACGTCTGCGGGCACGGCCCCGACGAGGCGGCGCTCGGTGTCGAACTGCGCATCGCCTGGCGGGCGTTGACGTTCGCCGGCCTGTGCGGCGACGAACTGCTCTCCACGCTCCAGCAGGTCCTCGAACACGAGCGGGCGGACGACGAGATCTTCGCGACGCTGTGCACGGTCGACATCTCCCCCGACGGCCGCAGCGCGGGCCTGTGCCTGGCGGGTCACCCGTCGCCGCTGATAGCGCGCCCGGGCCGGCGCGCCGAGCTGCTCCCGTACCAGGACAACGGCCCTGCGCTCGGCCTGCTGCCGCGCGCCCGCTGGCCGCGCCGTCAGGTCGAGCTCGGCCCGACGTGGAGCCTGATGCTCTACACGGACGGCCTGATCGAGGGACGGGTCGGCGACGGCAAGCAGCGCCTGGGCCAGGACGGCATGGTGGACATGGTGCGCCGCAGGCTCACGGAGGGGCTGCGCGGTGAGGAACTCATCGACGCGACGGTGAACGAGGCCCGCGACCTCAACGGCGGCGACCTCACGGACGACGTGGCAGTCGTCCTTCTGGACCGGGGGAACTAGCCCCTGGTCCGGGGGGCGACCGCGCCCCCGGGATCCGGAGGGCTCAGCGCCCGCCGTTGTACGGCCCGTACGGACCGTCACTGCTGGAGCCGCCGCCACGGCGGCCCCGGCCGCCGCCCGACACCTGCTGGAGCGCGGGCCGCACGTCCACGAAGAAGACGATCGTCGCGACGAGCCCCGCGAGCTGGAGGAACAGCATCGGGACGAGCAGATTCACCGCGACCGCGATGCCGAGGATGATCAGCCAGAACATCTTGTTCTGCTTGTCCGCCGCGCGGAACGCGTCCTCGCGCGAGAACGCGGCCATCACCAGAGCAACCACCGCGAGCACGAGCATGGCGGTGTAGAGCAGCCACATCAAGCCGCCGAAAGCCGACATCAGCACAACGCCCACCACCCGAGTCAGATCAGTCCTACGCGGTCACCGTACCCGGTGAACGGGCCGGACACTCGGTAAGTGCCCGGCCCGCCCCTCGGTACGCTCCGTACCGCTTTGTTCACCCGGCCGTGCCGCTACTTGGCGGAGGGCGCGGTCTTCTTCACGGTCGTCGTCTTCTTGGCCGGGGCCTTCTTGACGGCCACTGGCTTCTTGGCGGACGCCTCGGCCGGCCCAGGCTTCGCGGCGGCCCGGTCGTCGGCCACGGCGACGGGCTCCGTGTCGGGCTCGACGGCCTCGGCGACCTCGAGGATCTCGTCGGCCGCCTCACCGCGCCAGGCCCGCACGGTCTCCTCGCCGTGCTCGGCGACCTTCTCGTACGTCTCGCGGGCCTTGACGGCGTACTCGGCGGCGACGCCGACACCGCGCAGCGCGAGGTCCTGAGCGGACTCGCCGATCTTCTTCAGGTCGGTGTCGAGCGTGCCGAGCACCTCGGTGACCTTGGCCTGGATGGCCGCCTGGGCCTCCTTGGCGCGGCCGGCCGCCTTCTCCTGGACGTCCTTCGGGTCGGTGTTGCGCACGGCCTCGAACCGGGCCGGGGCCTCGGCGCGCAGCTGCTCCACGATGCCGGGCACCTTCTTCGCCTGCTGATAGGCGAGCTCGGCCGTGCCGGCGGCGAAGTAGAGGGGGGTCGGGTTGCTGAGGGTCTTGCGCAGGTCGTCGGTGATGGCCATGGCGTGGTCCTCCCGGATCACATCGGCTTCAGCTTGAGGGTTCGGCACCGCTGCTCCCGGCCGTGCGGGGGCCGTCGGCGGGGTGTTCCTGACTGTCGTGCTGTACCTCGGTCCCGTTCTCTTTTCTGAAGGACTCGTAGATCTGCAACAGCACTTGTTTCTGGCGCTCGTTGAGCGTGGGGTCGGCGAGGATGACGGCGCGCGTCTCCACCTCTTCCCGATCCCGCTCCGCATCGAGGATCCCGGCCCGCACGTACAGCGTCTCCGCGGAGATCCGCAGGGCCTTGGCCACCTGCTGGAGGACCTCCGCGCTCGGCTTGCGAAGACCGCGCTCGATCTGGCTCAGATACGGATTGGACACCCCGGCGGCATCGGCGAGCTGCCTGAGCGAGAGCTGCGCACTGCGGCGCTGCTCGCGCAGGTACTCACCGAGATTGCCGACGTTGAGCGATGCCATGCTTCGATAGTGCCTCGCCGGTGCTAACTATTGCAAGCGACTGCTTGCAAAAGTGCGCCACGCCACCCGGAAGGCGGCGTGAGGCCTACGCGCGAGGGCCCGTTTCCGGTTCTCCGTCGAGGACTTGGGCGTCGATGACGCGCCCGCCCCCGGCCGGTCCGTTCCTGACGGGGCGGGTGAGGATCTTGGCCACGCACGCGGGTATGACCGAGCCCGGCTCGTGACTGCGGGCCCGGTACGCGCTCGGGGTCTCGCCGACCAGCTCGGTGAAACGCGAGCTGAACGACCCCAGCGACGTACAGCCGACCTCGAAGCAGACCTCCGTCACGCTCAGATCGCCCCGCCGCAGCAGCGCCTTGGCCCGCTCGACACGGCGGGTCATCAGATAGCTGTACGGGGTTTCGCCGAAGGCCGCCCGGAAGCTGCGGGAGAAGTGCCCGGGCGACATGTGCGCGGCACGCGCCAGGGCCGGGACGTCGAGGGGCTGCGCGTAGTCGCGGTCCATCATGTCCCGGGCCCGGCGCAGCCTTACGAGGTCATCGAGCGTCACGCTGCCAGCGTACGGCCGGGCCCGTGCCCGCGTCCGGCCACTCGCCGCAAGCCCCCGTTCCTCGTACAGCCCTATTCCCCGTACGGATCGCTCGGATCACCGTCGAGGACGGTGATGTCCAGGTGGCGCAGGCGCTCCGGTTCCGCGATCACGTCGATGCCCGTGATCAGGCCGCCGGTGAGCGTGAAGACGAGCACCAGGAACAGGCGGCCGCCGGGTGCCATCACGAGGCCGGCCGAGCCGTCGATCAGCGCGGGACCGGTGAACAGGGCGCGGCCCGTGGCGGCCATCGCGCCGTGGGCCACCGTGGCGGCGCCGCGGACCACGACGGGCTCGGGGGTCGGGACGACCGTACGGTCCGCGTGGAGTACCACGTCCGGGTGGAGCAGGGCGACCAGCGCGTCGAAGTTCCCGCCGCGCGTGGCGGCCAGGAACGCCTCGACGACCTGGCGCCTGCGCGGCAGATCGGCGCCGGGCGCCGGGGCGACGCCCCTGACGCGGCGGCGGGCGCGGCTGGCGAGCTGCCTGGTCGCGGCCGGGGTCCGCTCGATCAGCGGCCCGATCTCGTCGAACGGCACGGCGAACATGTCGTGCAGCACGAAGGCGAGCCGCTCGGCGGGGGTCAGCGTGTCGAGTACGACGAGGAGGGCGACGCCGACCGAATCGGCGAGCAGCGCCTCCTCCTCGGGGTCACGCCCGTCCTCCGGGGCGGCGTCCGGGTCGGGGACGTACGCGTCGAGGGGGTCCTCGCGGCGGTTCTCGCGGGCGCGCAGCATATTGAGGCACACGCGCGACACGACCGTGGTCAGCCAGCCGGTGAGGTTCTCGATGCCGGCCGGCGCGTCCCCGTCTCCCCGCTCCTCCCCGTCCTCGTGATGCGTGTGCGCGTCGGCCGTGCGGCTGAGGCGCAGCCAGGTCTCCTGCACGGCGTCGTCCGCCTCGGTCACCGAGCCGAGCATCCGGTACGCCACCGCGCGCAGCCGGATCCTGTCCTTCTCGAAACGCTCGGACAGCGATGCGTTCTCGTCCATCGGTCACATTCCTCGTTCGGCGCGGGTCAAAGAAGCAGACGTCGAGAACCTACCGACCCGGACGGGGCGCGAAGCCCCGGTCCGCACAACCAACGGGAGTAGCCATGACTGCACCGATCCTGGTCACCGGCGGCACGGGCACGCTGGGCGGCCACGTCGTCCCCCTGCTGCGCAAGGCCGGCCACCCGGTCCGCGTGCTCAGCCGGCACGGCCGCGAGTCCGCCGACGGCGTCGAGTACGTGCGTGCCGACCTGCTCGACGAAGAAGACCCGGGACTGCGGACGGCGCTGACGGGGACCGAGATCGTCCTCCACCTCGCGGGCGGCCCCAAGGGCGACGACGTGGCGACCCGGAACCTGGTGCGGGCGGCGCAGCAGGCCGGGGTGAAGCACCTCGTCTATATCTCGGTGACCGGCGCGGACACGGTCCCGGTGGCCTGGCTCAGGAACAAGCTGGCCGCCGAGCGGGCCGTCGCCGAGTCCGGCATACCGTTCACGACGCTGCGGGCCGCCCAGTTCAACGACCTCGTCCTCGGCGTGGTCGAGAAGATGACGAAGCTGCCGGTGCTCCCGGTCCCGGGCGGGCTCCGCTTCGAACCGGTCGACTCGCGCGACGTGGCCGCCCGCCTGGTGGAGCTGGCACTCGGCGAGCCGGCCGGCCTGGTACCGGACCTGGCCGGCCCCAAGGTGTACGGGATGGCCGAACTGAGCGCCGGCTACCTCCGGGCCACGGGCAGGCGCAGGCCGAAGCTGCCGGTCCGCATCCCCGGGAAGGCGGGCCGCGCGTACCGGGCCGGGGAGAACCTGGCGCGCGAGGGTGCGGCCAGGGGCGAGCGGACGTGGGAGGCGTTCGTCGGCGAGCGGGTCGGCGGGTGACGGGATGCACCGGACGTGCGCCCAAGGGTGCCCCCAGGGGTGCGCCAAGTTGCAGATAATCCGTAACGGATCAAATTGGCTACCCTGGAACTCATGACCTCCATGGCGCCCACCCGCACCGAACCGGACCTCTCCTTCCTGCTCGACCGCACCAGCCATGTGCTGCGTACGCAGATGGCGGCGGCCCTCTCCGAGATCGGCCTCACGGCCCGGATGCACTGCGTACTGGTGCACGCCCTGGAGGAGGAGCGCACCCAGGCGCAGCTCGCGGAGATCGGCGACATGGACAAGACCACGATGGTGGTGACGGTCGACGCCCTGGAGAAGGCGGGCCTCGCCGAGCGGCGCCCGTCCGCGCGGGACCGGCGGGCGCGGATCATCGCGGTCACGGAGAAGGGTGCTCAGGTCGCCGTGGAGAGCCAGGCGATCGCCGACCGCGTCCACGAAGCGGCGCTCGGCTCACTCCCCGAGACAGAGCGCGAGGTTCTGCTGCGCGCGCTGAACCGCCTGGTCGACGGCCACCTGGCCACCCCGCCCGAGAGCCCGCACCCGGCACCCCGCAGGGCACGCCGGCACTAGCCACCCGCCCCCGCTCACCTACCCACCCACGCATGCACCCGTAAAAGATAGTCTGCAACAAAACTATCTGCTACGGTCATTCCTGTTGGCTCACAGCGGCTCCCGCAGTGGCCCTTTGACAGGAGATGACCGTAAATGCCTGCCGTTTCCGCACCACTCCGCACCCTTCCGGCACTCCTCACCCCTCAGCGCTCCAGGTGGCCGGCCCTCGGTGTCCTGGCCACGGGGATGCTGATGACGGTCCTCGACGGCAGCATCGTGACCGTGGCGATGCCGGCCATCCAGAGCGATCTGGGGTTCACCCCGGCGGGCCTCAGCTGGGTCGTCAACGCCTACCTGATCGCGTTCGGCAGCCTGCTGCTGCTCGCCGGGCGGCTCGGCGACCTCGTCGGACGCAAGCGGCTGTTCCTCGTGGGCACGGCGGTCTTCACCGCGGCCTCGCTCCTGGCGGGCGTGGCCACGAGCCCCGCGGTCCTGATCGCCGCGCGGTTCCTCCAGGGCGTCGGCAGCGCACTGGCCTCCGCCGTCAGCCTCGGCATCCTCGTCACGCTGTTCACCGAACCCCGCGAACGCGCCAGGGCCATCGCCGTGTTCAGCTTCACCGGCGCCGCCGGGGCCTCGATAGGGCAGGTCCTGGGCGGCCTGCTCACCGACGGCCTCAGCTGGCACTGGATCTTCTTCATCAACCTGCCCATCGGGCTCGCGGCCCTCGCGGTCGCCGTGCCCGCCCTGCCCCGCGACCGAGGCCTCGGACTCAGGGCGGGTGCCGACACGACCGGCGCGCTGCTCGTCACCGGCGGCCTGATGCTCGGGATCTACTCCGTCGTCAAGGTCGAGGAGTACGGCTGGACTTCGGCCCGCACGCTCGGGACCGGGGCCGTCGCCGCGGTCCTGCTCGCCGGGTTCTTCGTCCGGCAGGCAAGGGCCCGTACGCCGCTCATGCCGCTGCGGATCCTGCGCTCGCGCAGCGTCGCCGGGGCGAACCTGGTCCAGATGCTGATGGTGGCCGCGCTGTTCTCCTTCCAGATCCTGGTCGCGCTCTACCTCCAGCAGGTCCTCGGCTACGGCGCCGCGGAGACCGGCCTCGCCATGCTCCCCGCCGCCGCCGTCATCGGCGCGGTCTCCCTCGGCGTCTCGGCCCGCCTCAACGCCCGCTTCGGCGAACGGAACGTGCTGCTCACCGGGATCGCGCTCCTCATCGGCGTACTCGGACTCCTCGCCCGGGTCCCCGTGCACGCGCACTACGCCACCGACATCCTCCCGGTGATGCTCCTCGCGGCAGGCTTCGGCCTCGCCCTGCCCGCGCTGACCTCGCTCGGCATGTCCGGGGCGAGCGAGGCCGAAGCCGGGCTCGCCTCCGGTCTCTTCAACACCACCCAGCAGATCGGCATGGCCGTCGGCGTCGCCGTGCTCTCCACGCTCGCCGCGTCCCGCACCCGCTCGCTCACCGCACAGGGCGGCACCCGCGCCGAGGCCCTCACCAGCGGCTACCACCTGGCCTTCACGGTCGGTACGGGTCTGCTCGTCGCCGCGTTCGTGATCGCGTACGGGGTGCTGCGCGGCCCCCGTACGACGACAGCCTGACCCGCATCCCCTGTCCCGCGTCCCACACCAGCCACATCACACACCAGCTCGAACTCGATCCCGATGGAGTTGTCATGGCAGCGAAGAGCGGTCCCGCGCCCCGGGTCCTCACCGACGAAGAGCTCCAACTACTGCTGTCCCGCGGCGGGTTCGGGACGCTGGCGAGCGTCCGGCGCACCGGGCACCCGCACCTGTCCACCGTGCTCTACCACTGGAGTCCCGGCGAGCGCGTCCTGCGCGTCTCCACCACGACCGACCGCCTCAAGGCCCGTCAGCTGCGGAGCGATCCGCATGCCGCGCTGCACGTCACCGGCCCCGACATGTGGTCGTTCGCCGTCGCCGAGGGCGAGGCCGAGGTGTCGGACGTGACGGCTGCGCCCGGCGACGCCGTCGGGCGCGAACTCCTCGCCATGACGCCGGGGTTCGACGATCCCGCGCAGGAGGCGGAGTTCCTCGGCCGGCAGGTCGAGGAGAGCCGCGTGGTGATCAGGCTCAAGGTGACCCGGCTCTACGGGACGGCGCTCGACATCCCGAAGTGAGCGGGCGGCTCAGGACGCCGCAGCGAACGGCAGCGGCCGGCTGTGCACGACGTCGAGGCGGGACACGGCGCGGGTCAGGACGACGTACAGCCGGTGCAGGCCGCGGCGCTCGGCCTCGGCCACGGCGGCCGGCTCGACGGCGACGACATGGTCGTACTCGAGGCCCTTGGCGACGGACGCCCCGAGGACGGTCACGCGCGCCCGCGGATCATCCGGACCGCCCACCTCAACCCCCGCATCCGTCAAGGCGGTTCGCAGCAGCCGCACGGTCTCGTCATCGGCCGCGACGACACCCACGGACCCCTCGTGCGCCAGCGCCTCGCGCACGGCGTCGACGGTCTCGGCGATGACGTCCTGTGCCTGACGGATCCTCACCTCGCCGTCGTGACGCAGGGAACGGGCGGGCGGCACGTCCACGTCGAGGAGACCGAGGAGGCGGTTGGTGAGGGCGACGACCGCGCCGGGGACACGGAACCCCGTCGTCAGGGGCGCGATCAGGGCGTCGGGCTTGCCCAGGTGGCCGAGCAGCTCGCCCCAGGTGCGGGCCGCCCACGGGGTGGTGCCCTGCGCGAGGTCGCCGAGGACGGTGAGCGAACCGTACGCGGCGCGGCGCGCGATCGACCGGGCCTGCATCGGGGAGAGGTCCTGGGCCTCGTCGATGACGATGTGCCCGTAGCCGGCGGGGTGTTCGAGGAGCCCGGCGACCTCGTCGAGGAGTACGAGATCGGCCGCCGACCAGGAGGCCGAGCGGAAGGAGCGCGGGGGCTTCGCCCACAGGATCGCCCGCTGCTCGTCGGCGTCGAGGATCCCGTCCGCCGCGGCGGCGAGCGCGTCCGCGTCGCCGAGGAGCCCGGCCACGACCTCCTCCGGCCGCACCCTGGGCCACACCGCGTCCACGTACGCGCTCATCGGCCGGGACCTGCCGACCTTCTGCAGCCAGAGGTTGTTCACCGGCCCCGACCTGCGTTCGGCCTGCTCCTGAAGGTGCCGCACGGCCCGGCTGCGTACGCGCTCCCGCCCGACCGCGTACGGCGGCTCCTCCTCCCGTACGCCCGCCACGATCCGCCCGAGCACACCGGCCGGCACGCGCCAGCGGTACGAACCGTCGAGGATGGCGAGGGAGTCGGTGGCGGCCTCGGGGCGCACGCGGGAGTAGAGGGCGCGGTGCAGGACGTCGGCCATGCGGCCGTCGTGCTTCACGGCGGCCGCGGCCTCGGCGTCCTCGTACGTCCGCGCCCTGGCCACCGCCGTGCTGCTCTCCTCCACGAGGATCTCCTCGATGGTGGACTGCCGCACGCCGCTCTCGCCGAGCGCGGGCAGCACCTCGGAGATGTAGGTGAGGAAGGTGCGGTTGGGCCCGAGGATGAGGAGTCCGCCGCGCTGGACGCGCTGGGGGTGGGTGTAGAGGAGGTACGCGGCCCGGTGCAGGCCGACCGCGGTCTTGCCGGTGCCGGGGGCGCCCTGCACGCATACGGAGGTGGCGAGATCGGCGCGGACGAGGTCGTCCTGGTCGGGCTGGATGGTGGCGGCGATGTCGCGCATGGGGCCGACACGGGGGCGCTCGATCTCGCGGGCGACGATACGGCTGCCCTCACCCGAGGCAGCGGCGGGGGCGGCCACGCCCTCCACCGTGAGCCATTCGTCCTCCAGGCCGGTCAGATCGCCGGAGTCGCCCTTGCTCGCGGGGGCCCATCCGAAGCGGCGCCGGACCGCGACGCCTTGCGGTTCCTGGGGTCCGGCCTGGTAGAAGGCGCGCGAGACGGGAGCGCGCCAGTCGACGACGAGGGGCGGGGCGGCCGGGTGCTCGACCACGCGGCGCCGTCCCACGTGGTAGCTCTGCCCGGCGTGGTCGCCGTCACCGTCCGCGAAGTCGAGGCGCCCGAAGAAGAGCGGGACCTCGGGCAGTTCGTGCAGCTCCTTGGCCTTGCTGCGCAGCTGGTACCCGAGCACTTCGGCGTCGGCCCCGGAAGCGGAGGCGTTCTCGCCGATGACGACCTGTTCGTCGGCGCCCTCGATCATCGCGGCGAGGGCGGCGCGGCAGAGGTCGTGGTGGTGGCGTTCCTGGACGAGGGCACGGAGATCGGCGGAGTCGGTCACCGAACGAGAATAACGTAACCGAGTAACATTTTTTACTAACCCTCGAAATGTCCGAGCGCCCCGAGCCCGCCCTCCAACTGCCGAAACCCCAGCTCAGCAGCGTCCACGGCATCCGGCCACACCTCGTCGGCGCTCTCCCCCTCCGCGATCCGCCGCCAGTTCTCCATGGCGAGAACCCGCTGTACGGCCACGATCTGCCCGGCCGCGAGCCGCGCCCCGGCCCCCTCGCCGAGCGCGCCGGCCAGGATCTTCTCCGACCGCTCCTGATACCCGTAGGCCCGCGCGACCAGCGAAGGGGTGCCGTAGAGCAGCCGGTGAAAGGCGAGCACCGCCGGGTGGTCGTTCAGCCCGGTCACCGGGTCGCGCCGCTCCAGCCCGTCGAGAAAGTGCGCCCGCAGCGCGGCGAGCGGCGTCACGCCCTCGCCCCGCCCGGCGACGACGCGTGCGGGCTCGTCCTCGTGATCGGCGAACCGGTGCAGGACCAGGTCCTCCTTGGTGGGGAAGTACCGGAACAGGGTCGGCTTGGAGATCTCGACGGCGGCCGCGACCTCGGCGACGGACACCTTGTCGAACCCCTTCTCCAGAAACAGCCCGATGGCCGCCTCGGAGATCGCCTGATACATCCGCTTCTTCTTGCGCGCGCGCAGGCCCATGTCGCCGGTGTTCATGCGGATGAAGGGTACGCACTGCGGGAGGACGGTCGGGCCCGACGCCCTCACGGCAGGCGCCACCGCGGGGTCGAACCGAGCTTCCACAGGTCGTTGAAGTGCTTGGTCCACATCGCGACGGACTCCTCAGCGACCGCCGTACCCTCCCGCAGCGACCACACGGAGAGCTCCGTCTGGTACCCCTTCGGGTCGTAGTAGTTCTCTCCTCGCCACCGCATGGTGACCGAGACGTCGTAGAGGCCGTGCATCACGAGCGACTCGTTGAATATGCAGATCTTGTCCCGGGGAACCCCGTGGTAGAGCCGGTATTCGCAGGTGACATTCACACCCCGAACGAGGTCGAACTCCTGGATTTTTTCACGGAGTTGACTGTCGTACTCCTGGCACCGATCGGCCAGCCGCTCCCGGAATACGGGATCATCGACGGGCTCACCGGCAGCCCCCACGCGCGAGGGCACAGCCATCGTCCGACTGAAGTCCGGCACCAGCATCCTGATGTTCACCTCTGTGGCGTGACCGGTGCCGTCAAGCAGCAGATTCAGCCTCTCGTAGATCACTTCCTTCAGCGTCTCCCCGGTGTAGCCGAGAAAGCAGATGTCCACCTTCCGCGCGTCGAATGCGTCGCGTACATATGCGGCCAGGTTGCTGGAGGGCACCCGCATGCGGACGGGAGGCCTCTCCACGGAGGAGGAGAGGTCCTTCACAGCGTCGTACAGGACGTACGCCACGAGGCTGAGTAGCGCGCCGCCCACGAAGGTCCTGCCCTGAAGGGCGTCCCCCACCGGCTTTACGAATTCGGCGAGCATCCCGGTGACGAAGATTCCCAGCAGCATGCCCCGCACGGCCAGGTGCTCGAACCTCGCCAAGAAGTCCTTCAGCCGGGCGACCACACCTCTGCCGCCGGGTCCCCTTGCGCGCGCCATGCGTCCCCCTCACGCATCCTATGGCTGCCCATGGTCGTCACACCCGGGCGATGGAGCAAGGTGCCCGGTGGGGCCATAGGCCACGGAGGCCCTGAGAGGCCGCTTCCGGTCCGGCCTCCGCCTGCGCAGCCATTGGCGCAGGGCGCCGGCGATCTCGTCCGCCGTGGGGATCGAGCCGGGGTCCAGGCCCAGCGGCCGTTCTGCGGCGAAAAGAAGCTGCCGCAGCTTCCGTGCCGTGCGCGACAGTTCGGCGTCATGCTCGCCCGGCGGTACGTCCCTCAGAGCCGTCGCGGACCGGATCACATCGGTGTACACCGACTGCGCTTTCTTGTAGTCGATGAGGAGCGGAAGATCCTTCTCCCAGCCCCGGGAACTGCCCTCCCGGACGTCCTCGACGGTCCTGCACCACGAGCTGACGACGTCAGCCTCCTGCCCCTTCGGGTAGCGCATGAGATACAGGTGCGTTGCCAGGTCATACAAAGGATCACCGAACATTGCCAACTCCCAGTCGATGACCCAGAGTTGCCACGAGTTGTCGATGATGAGGTTCTCCCGGTGGAGATCAGCGTGCAGGAGGCAGAAGGGCCTCTCCACCAGCCCGAGCACATGCTTGCGCAAGCTCGTGAACGTCCCCCTGTCCACTCCGAGCCGGCCGAACAGCTCGCCGAACTCTTCCTGGTTCTTGTCGTATACCTGTTTCTCGGTGAACCGGATCAGCCGATCAAGGAATCCGGCAGAGTCCCCCTCCGGCGCCTGGTCTCCTTTTGTGCAGTTCCTGGCAATGGAGAGCGAGTCAGGGCGCACCTCAACCATTTCACGGAACACAGTAATGAGTTGACCGATCAAATCCGAAGGAATTTCATCACCTGCCCCGCAGATGGCCCCGAGAGTTTCCCCTTCGATGAATCGCTGCAGCCGGGCCTCCTCGACCTCGAAGATCTCAGGGATGCGCGTGACCCGTTCCGTCAGCGCACTGAGCAGCGATTCCTCGGATTCGAAGCACCTCCGATCGAACCAGAGGAGACCACTGCGCGGTTCCCGACACTTCCATCGGCCGGGCGGGAGCAAGGCATTCGTATGAAGAGAGGGGATGACGTATGTTTCATGGTGATAACCCCTGAGTGGCCCTTCGATTACCTGTTCGTCACCACTGAATACGACGGCACGCCGCCAGGCTGCCGTCGCCGATTCGGGTGTCATCGTCCCGTCTTTCACGAGGTGAATCACATGCGTCACTGAAGAGCAGGAGTACGCTACTCCGCCCCGCGCCGGGACAGTGCAAGGCCGGTGTGGCAAAGGGGGCCGGAAAGATGCCGGAAGGCCGCAGCAAGGGTGCAGGAAAGGGGTTGCGGCTGCCTGGACCGCCCACGCACGTCCTCGTAGCACACTGGCCGAATGAGGACGCATCAGGACTCGGACGGAGAGACCGGCAACGGCGAAGAAGGCCTGCGCGGCCTTCTCGCGACAGCGCGAGCGGTGCTCTTCGATTTCGACGGCCCCATTTGCGGCCTCTTCGCCAGAAACCCGACCGCGCCCGCCGCCAAAGAGATCCAGGAGCTGGTCCGGGCCGGGTGGGGCGAACTGCCGCCCTCGGTAGGGACGTCGCAGGACTCGCACGGCATTCTCCGGGCGCTGCGGCAGGACATGTTCCCCGAGGAAGCACCCGTCGGCCGCCGACTGGCCACACTGAAGCAGGCCGAGGACGTTGTGACGCAGCATGAGTGGCGCGCGGTCCAGGATGCCGATCTCGAACCGCACATCAAGGAACTCCTCAGCCACTTGGCCCATTTTGGCACCCGCATGGCCGTCGTGAGCAACAACGCCGAGGCGCCCATCCGGAAGTACCTCTGCGGCAAGGGCCTGCTGCCCTACTTCGACGCAGTGATCGGCCGCGACGAGGGCGAGCTTCGGAAGATGAAGCCGAACCCGTACGGAGTCCTGCGCGCGCTGCGCTCACTGGAGACGGCCCCGGAGCGCTGCCTGCTGGTGGGCGACCAGCTCAGCGACCTCGAGGCCGCGCATGCGGCGTCCGTGCCGTTCCTCGGCTCCACGAGGAGGCCCCAACGGCGGGCCAAGATGCGCGAGTTGGGAGCCGAGGCGGTGGTGGCGAACCTGGCGCCGGTGGCGGCCTGCGCGAAGTCACTCGCTCAGGCCGGCTGACACGCCACCCAGGCACGCAGGGCCCGCTCGATCCGTTCCGGGCCTGGCACCTCGGCCAGTCGCAGCGGGGCACGCGCGACCCCAATGGCCCGGCCGATCGCTGCAGCGGCCCGCTCGTAGGTCGCCTCTCCCTGGTTCCGCAGCAGCCACAGAGCCGGGCGCATGACATCCGGATAGATGGACTGGGCGTGCTCGAAGTCAATGTAGTGCCGGAGGTCCTGACCGAGCCCGCGGACAGCCTCGGGGCGCCTCTCGCCCATCGCCCTGCGCCACTCCCCGATCACCTCGGCCCACTGGCACTCGGGATAGTCCATGCGCACGAGGTGTGTGGCGAGGTCATGGAGCGGGTCTCCGTAAGTCGCCAGCTCCCAGTCGACGCAGATCAGCGGGGATTCCGCGGCACCATGGGAAATGATCACGTTGTCCCGGTGCAGGTCCCCGTGAAGGAGGCTGAAGGGTCGCTCTCCCAGCGTGGGCAAGCATTCCGCGAATCGGGTAAGCGCGTCCTCGCGGATGCCGAGAGCAGTGAACAGGCTCCCGAAGACAGGCCAGTTGGGCTCCTTGATCTGTTCCTCGGCCGCGAGAGCCAGGGCCCTCAGAAAGGCGCCTCCCTCCCCGTCCCGGCGCGGCCAGGATTCCGGCAGTGCGGGTAATGCGCGCCTGGGCACGCGCGTCATGTCCGCCAGCAGCTCGGCAAGGGCCGAGACCAGACGGGAGCCCACCCGCTTGCCGTTCGGGCAGACTGCCGACAGCGGCACGCCCTCCACATAACTGTGGATCGACTCGTCGCCCCGCCTGGCCAGGCACTGGGGCACGTGCGGCAGCACCCCGCCGATCGCGTCGAGAATGCCCGCCTCGCGCTGCCAGGTCCTGATGACCACCGGCAGGGCCGCGGCCTTGCGGGTCCGCAGGGTCACCCGGGTACCCACCGGCAGGCCGAGCCGACGGGACATCGGCCCGGTCAGCGACAGCACGTAGTTGTGGTTGTGATAGCCGCTGAGAGGCGCGCCCTTCAGCCTCGCCAGCCGCTCCCATGTCTTGTCGGACATATGCCCGTAGGAGGGATTGGGGGCGGAGGATGCGCCCACTGGCTGCTCCTGGATTCACTGAGGGGTTCGGAGAGTGAGCACACCCTACTGACCGTTCTGCCGCATCACGCCTCGAGCGGGATTCAGGGACCGCGATGACGCGGAGGCGGTCCTTTATGCCCGCGCGTCCGAAAACGAGCGCGAGTCGCAGTACGGGTGCCATCGGGCTGGTCGCACTGACCCTGCTCGCTACCGGCCTGCGGACGCGCCGCAAGAAATTGGTTGACCCTGGGATCCGTGATCCTCGCTCTGTGGTCCTTCAGGCCTGATCCGTCAGGATCCGCCGTACGGATGCAAGCGAACCGACGACCGATTGCGCGCCGGCCTCGCGCAACAGCTTCGCCTTGGCCTCGTGGCGCGCGTAGCCCAGAAACGGGACCCCTGCCGAAAATGCCGCCACATAGTCCGATGGGGTGTCACCGATCATCAGGGTTGCAGTGGGGTCCGCTCCCAGCGCGTTCATCGCACGCACCAGGCAGTGCGGGTCCGGTTTGAGTCGGTGCAGGTCCTGGGTGCGGCCATAGATGTGAGGGCTGAAACACTCCGTCAGGCCGCGCGTTGTCAGGTAACGCTTGGCCGCGCGCGGAGAGTTGTTCGTGGCGATTGCCAAGTGTGCGCCGACCGCCTTCCACGTCCTGATCAGCGGGTCGGCGTACTCTGTGGGCCAGGCCGAGGAGGCCGCTCGCAGTTCTTCCTTGGTGAGGCGTTCCTCCAGCTCCTCCACGAGGTCGCTCTGGGGATGCCTTCGGTCGACGGCGCGCAGAACCTCTTGCGGGTCGAGCGACTGGCGCTCCAGGTCGCTCAACAGGCCGTGCAGGCCCCGCCCTTCGAGCCACTCCACCAGGTCGGCCGCGATGCGCTCCGCCTTGTGCCGGGCGAACAGTCTGCAGATTGGCCCGTCGAAGTCGAAGATTACATACCGTGCATTCTTGATCAGCTCACGCAGGTTTTCTGTCTCTTCAGCCACCGGAACAGTCTGCTTCGTTGCATCAGAAGTCACTAGGAGAGTGTCAGGTCCGTGGTGATGGTTTCCCAGAGGGCGTCGAACCACTTCTGCGATTCCTCCACGAACGCCGTGTCCCGCTGCCCCGCCCGCTTCTCGAACGAGAACAGCAGTGACTCCGTGCCGAGCGTGTCGTACATGTCGAGCGTGCCGCTCTCGATCTCCTCCTCGCGCCGCGTGACCAGGTAGTACGAGAGGAGCGCCTCGTTCCCGTTGAGCAGGTAGAGCTTGACCGGCGGGGTGAAGGGCAGCGCGCGGAACGTGACCCGTACGTCGATGCCGTGCGAGGACCGCAGCGAGCGCAGATTGTGGCGCAGAACCTGGCCCTGCGCGTTGCGCTGGTCGAGCCAGCGCTTGTGGACGAGTGCGGCGTCGCCCTCCTCCGTGGCCGAGACCGGGAAGGCGAGATTGATGTCCCTGCCCGGCAGCAGGATGCGCACGTCGACCGAGTCGGGGCGTATGCGGCCCTCGTGGATGAAGCGCAGCGGCTCGCCGAGCGCCAGCATCAGGGTCTCCGCGGTGAGGCAGACGGCGTCGATCCGCACCTGCGCAGACGCGAACGCCTCGGACAGGCGCGGGGCCAGGCCGACCATCGTGCGCTGCGGTTCGTCGCGGGCCGGGGTCTGCTCGGCGATCCTCGGCGGGCTGCCCTTGCTCACGTTGCTGAGCAGGCCGTCCTCCTGGAGGGAGCGCAGGGCCTGCCGTACGGCGCCGCGTTCCACGCCGAACTCCTCGGCCAGCTCCGCCTGTGTCGGCAGCCGCTCGCCCGCGCGGAGCTCGCCCGCCTTGATGCGCTCCCGCAGGACGTCGGCGATCTCATGGGGTGAGGACCTTCTGCTGCCGTTCACTGCAACGCTCTCCTGAGTCACAACCAAACGCTACAACTAACCACCACTTGGCGGGAGTTGTTGAAGAGTTGTTTATTCACCTTGACCAAGTGGGGACAACTTCATAGTAGTTGGTTGCCAACTTTGAGCAAGATGGCCGAAGGAGGAACCACCATGCCCGTCCTCACCTTCTTCTCCGCGGTGTTCGTGATCACTTTCGAGCAGCTGGTCCAGTGGCGCTACGGTCCCGTCGGGATCACTGGCCTGCTGCTCCTCACGATCGGCGTCAAGGCGAAGAGCCCCACCTGCAGCTCCATCGGGGCCGTACTCCTGGCCCTGATGCTCGCCGGACCCGCGCTCTGACCGCCGGCGCGCGGGTCCGCGCGCCCTCACGGCGTGAGCGTCAGGTCCGAACTGATCGTGTTCCAGAGGCTGTCGAACCACAGGTGGGACTGCTCGACGAACGTCGTCTCCCGCAGTCCCCGCCCCTGTTCGAACGGGAAGAGCACCGACCGCGCGCCCTGCACCCCGTACGTCTCCAGGTACTCCTGGTCGATGTGCTCGCCCCGCCTGGTCAGTGTGTAGTACGCGAACAGCGCCTCGCTGCCGTTGAGCAGATAGAGCTTGATCGGTGGCGTGAACGGCAGCGCCCTGAACGTGACGTGGACGTCGATCCCGTGCGTGGAGCGCAGGGCGAGGAGGTTGTGGCGCAGGACCTGCCCCTGCGCGTTGCGCTGCGCCAGCCAGTCCCGCTTGAGCCGGGCGTCCGCCGCGCCCACCCGCGTCGGGAACGCGAGGTCGATGTCGCGGCTCGGCAGCAGGATGCGGACGTCGACCTTGGCCGGATTCGAACGGCCGGCGTGGATCTGGCGGAGCGGCTCACCCATCGCGAGCGTCAGCGAGACCGCGGTCAGGCACAGGGCGTCGATCTGGACGTGCCGGGCGCCGAACGCGGCGGTGACCCGCGGGCCGAGCCCCGCCATCGTGGGCTGGGGCGGCGCTCCGGGGCCGGTGAAGGCGGGGCCGGCGTGCTGCGCGACGGTGGCCGGGGTCCCCCTGGACACATCAGCGAGCAGGCGTTCCGAGCGCAGGATGCGCAGGGCCTGGCGCACGGCGGCGCGCTCCACGCCGAACTCGTCGGCGAGGCGGGCCTGGGTCGGCAGGCGCTCGCCCGGCCGCAGCCGGCCCGCCCCGATCCGGGCGCGCAGCTCGTCGGCCACCTGGCGATACGTCGCCGGTGGCTCCCGGTGACCGTTGACCGCGGCATGTTCCGGACCCACAAGGGAACCCTACAACTTCCCGCCATCTTTGGGGAGTTGAGGGAAAGGTGGTTATGAGTCGGCGTCAGGCGGAGATAAGTTCAGTGGAGTTGGTTGCCAACTTGAGCCACATGGTCGGACATCCCCAAGGGTTGGCCCGGTTGGTCATCGCTCCCGAACTGAAGGGGGACCAGACATGCCGTTCATCGCCATCGCCGTTGCAGCCCTCGCCATCGGGTTCGAGCAGCTGATCCAGTGGAAGTACGGGCCGATGGGCATCATCGCGTTCGTCGCGCTCTCCATCGGCCTCAAGGCCAAGAACAACCTCATCAGCGGCATCGGGGCCGTGATCCTCGTGATGCTGCTGGCCCAGAGCGGCTGACCGGGCTCCCTTCCGGAGGGGAGCCGGGAGCCCGGTCACGCCACGGCGTCACAGCGCGCCGGAGCACCACAGCACGCCAGCACGTCAGCACCACAGCACGGTTCAGAAGACGCACGCCGGCACACCTCGGCCAGTGCGCCTCAGAAGATGTCCGGGCACCACGGGCGCCTGGACGTACGCAGCAGGGCGTCGGCAATGGCGGCGGCGCCCGCCCTCTCCTCCCTGACGCGGCCGAGCGCGGCGAGCCGCACCGCGGACTCGTCGCCCAGCCACAGCGTCCCCAACTCGCTCACGTCCAGCGTGAGTTCGGGTTCCTCCGAGGTCGGTGCGCACACCGCACCCCCGGGCTCCGCGTCCAGCCGGTAGCGGCCCCCGGAGAGGCCGGCCGCGTCGCCGACCTCGAGGACCAGCGATCCCGTCCCCGCATACGTACGCGCCTCCAGGGCCCGTACGACATCCAGGATCCGCACCCACAGCCAGTCCGCGTGCGTGACGACGCGGGCCGCGCGCGGGTCGGGCAGCAGGTGCGGCAGCAGGTCGTCCGGGGCCCGGTAACCCGTGCGGACGGTCGCGATCCAGTCGACGGAGCAGACGTAGTGCCACAGCGCGCGCTCGGCGGCCGGGGTGACGGCGATCAGGTCGCGCACGGTCGCCGTGTTGTGCGGCTGCTTGGTGTCGCCCCAGTTGTCGTCGACGGCGTAGACGATCAGGCCCTCGGCCTCGCCGTTCGGCGCGCGGTAGACCGCGTAGAAGGGCTCTTTCCAGGGATCTTCCGGGGTTTCGAGGCGTCCGGTGGTGCGGCGCCACCAGAACCCGTCGCGGTCGATGACTCCCGGCCTGCTCGCGCGCAGCCGCTCGTGCAGTTCCGGGCCCGTCTTGCGGACGTCCTCGCCGTCGACGAGATCGATACGGCCCCCGTCGTCCGGCACCGGCCGGCGCGGGTCGAGCCCGGCGCGCGGCACGTCCACCGCCCACTCGGTGAGCGACGTGGCGGGTCCGAAGCCGAACCGGCCATAGATCGGGTACTCGGCGGCGATGAGCGTCGCGACGACGTCACCGCGGGCCTTCGCGTCGGCGAGGTCGCCCGCCATCATCCGGCTCAGGAGGCCGCGCCGGCGATGCGTGGCGCTGACCGTGACGTTAGAGATCGCGTCGGCGGGGACGGCCGCGCCGCCCGGCACGGTGAGCTCCTGCGGGAACGAGCGGAACGTGGCGACGCAGCGCCCGCCGTCGAACGCGCCCACGATCCGTGAGCCGCGGGCCTGTTCCCTGCGTTTGTCGAGGGTTTCCCGCGAGTCGGGGGTACTCCGCAGGAAGCCGGTGTTCAGCGCGCGGGACCAGTCTGCAAGCTCGTCATCTGTGATCGGCCGTACGTCGATGTCGTCGCGGGTCATCCCGTCACGCTAAGCGGGGTCCGCGGGGTGAGGCCACCCGATTACCGCATGGCCCCGCCCCGGGTGGCGCCACGGCCTAGAAGACCGCGCGGATCTCCCCCACGACGCCACCGCCGCCGTGCAGCGGCGCCTCGCCGATGCGGGCCACGACCTCGCCGTCCACGCCCAGCATCCGCAGCGCGCGGGCCAGGACCGGGCCGAGCGCGCGCGTCGCGCCGTCGTCGATCTTGAAGGCGAGCGCCCGTCCGTCCGGGAGCGCCACTGCCTGGACCGCCTCCGCGCCCATCTTCGACAGCACGCCGGGCACCTCGCGCATCAGCCAGGTGTCGGGGCGGCGCGTACCGGCGACGAACTCGGGGTGCGTGCGCATCGCGTCGGCGACCCGGCGCTCCGCCGAGCCCTCGGGGGCGAGCACGAAGTGCCGGAAGGCGCGGGCGAGGCCTGTGAGGCTGATCGCCATCAGGGGCGCCCCGCAGCCGTCCGTACCGACCGCGGCGACGGGCTCGCCCGCGGCCTCCTCCACGACCTCGTGGATGAGCTTCTGGAGCGGGTGCTCGGGGGCCAGGTAGGAATCCTTGGGCCAGCCGTTCACGTCGCAGGCGGCCAGCATCGCCGCGTGCTTGCCGGAGCAGTTCATCGTGACCCGGTCCCGGGCGGCGCCCGACGCCAGGTAGGTCTCGGTCTCGACCGGGTCGAGCGGCAGGTCGGGCGGGCACTGGAGCTCGGCCGGGGTCAGCTCGTGCTCGGACAGCATCTTCTGGACGAGATCGCGGTGGAAGGTCTCACCGGAGTGGCTCGCGGCCGCGAGCGCGAGCCGCTCGCCCGACAGGTCGAGGCCCGCGCGCAGCACGCCCGCCGCCTGCATCGGCTTGTTCGACGAGCGGGGGAAGACGGGAGCGGTCACGTCCCCCAGGGCGAGCTCCACGGTCCCGTCCGCGGCGAGCACGACCAGGCTGCCTCGGTGATGGCCCTCGACGAAGCCGGAACGGACGACCTCGGCGAGGACCGGGGGTATGGCGGCGGCGGAGGAGGGGGACATCGGTGGCCTTCCGGGGCGGGTCCATGGCGGGCCATGGACAGACCCGCCCCGCAGCGGGCCACCGGGGTCACCGGTGCGGCCGCGTCACGCGAGCAGGTCGTCTACTTGTGCTTCGCCTTCACGGTACCTGCGGGCGATCTCGGCACTGCAATCGTCGGCCGTCGACTGGAGCAGGTGGCGGCGGCGCGAGACCTGCTGCTCGTAGCGCACGAGGCGGCCCATCGCCGTGTGCAGCTCATCGTCCGTTCGGGCGTCCAGGTCCGACAGCTCGACCTCGGCGAGCATCTCGGCGGCGAGGCCCCGGTACTCCTCGCTGCGGGGCGTGCCGAGGGTGACATGGCGGGCGGAGGAGCGGTGCTGCGCGGCCTTGTCGGTGAGGATCTCGGAGAGCCGGTCCACGACCGGCGCCTCGGGGTCCCTGCGGCGGGCCACCTCGGCCCGCAGGATGTCGATACGGCCCTGCAGCAGCCGTCGTACGTAGCTGAGGTCGGCCTCGTCCTGCTGGGCGTCGCGGCGCAGTGTCCGCAGCTCGGGAAGCCGCAGCGCGGACAGGTCGTGCGCGGGCGCCTGTGGCAGCTCGGGGCTGCCGACCCGCTGCGTGGGCGGGCGCGCCGTGCTGAGACGGTTCGTACCGGTGATGCGACTGGCGTGCGTCAACGAAACGGGGGCCCCTGGAGGCTGCCCGATGCTCGATGTGTGGCTCATTGCGTCCCTACCGTCCCCTCGACCGGACCGACGCGGTGCACCGCGTAGAGGCATCGTGCCACTCCGAGTGGCCGCTCTGTGCACGAGTGCCCCTAATCCGCCCCGGATGGGCGGTTCGGGAGCACGGCATGATGGTCCGTATGCGTGCAGTGGTGCAGAGGGTGGACGGCGCGGCCGTCGTCGTGGACGAAGAGGTCGTGGGCGAGATCAAGGGCGAGGGCCTGTGCGTCCTCGTGGGGGTCACCCACGAGGACACCAAGGAGAAGGCTGCCCAACTGGCCCGCAAACTCTGGTCCGTACGGATGCTCGCCGACGAGAAGTCGTGCAGCGACATCGACGCCCCGCTCCTGGTGATCAGCCAGTTCACGCTCTACGGGGACGCCCGTAAGGGCCGCCGCCCCACCTGGAACGCGGCGGCCCCGGGGCCGGTGGCGGAGCCGCTGGTCGACGAGGTCGTGGCGCAGCTGCGGGCCCTTGGGGCGACCGTGGCGACGGGCCGGTTCGGGGCGCAGATGCGGGTGTCCCTGACGAACGACGGCCCGTTCACGGTGCTTCTGGAGATGTAGCCCGGCCTGGAAAAGCCCTAGGGCTCGACGACGGTCTCCTGCGCGGCCGCGGTCGTGTCCACGATGAGGTCCGCGTCCACGGGCACGTTCCGCTTCACCAGGGCGAGCGCGATCGGGCCCAGTTCGTGATGGCGTACGGACGTCGTCACGAAGCCCAGCTTGCGGCCCTCGGGGCCGTCGGACGCGAGACGGACCGGGGCGCCGTGCGGGGGCAGGTGCACATCGCTGCCGTCCAGGTGCAGGAAGACGAGGCGGCGCGGGGGCTTGCCGAGGTTCTGCACGCGGGCGACGGTCTCCTGGCCGCGGTAGCAGCCCTTCTGGAGGTGCACGGCGGTGCCGATCCAGCCGAGCTCGTGCGGGATGGTGCGGTGGTCGGTCTCGAAGCCGAGGCGCGGCCGGTGGTTCTCCACGCGCAGCGCCTCGTGGGCGAGGAGCCCGATCGCGGGCCCGTTCTGCTCCGCGTACGTCTCCAGGTCGGCGCGCGGCAGGAACACGTCGCGGCCGTACGCCGTCTCGCGCACCGCGACACCGTCCGGGACCGGCGCGATCGAACCGGCCGGCAGCTGGACGAGGGCGAACTCCTCGGTGCGGTCGGCGACTTCGACCCGGTAGAAGAACTTCATCGACTCCAGGTAGGCGATCAGCGCCTCCTGCGTGCCGGGCTCGACGTGCGCCCACGTGGTGGAGCCGTCGTCGACGATGTAGAGGGCGTGCTCGATGTGGCCGTGCGCGGAGAGGACGAGCGCCTCGGTGGCCTGGCCGGCCGGGAGGTCGCTGACGTGCTGCGTGAGGAGCAGATGCAACCACGCGAGCCGGTCGTCGCCGGTGACGGTGATGACGCCGCGGTGGGAGAGGTCGACGAGGCCGTTGCCGTCGGCGAGTGTGCGCTGCTCGCGGAACAGGTCGCCGTAGTGCGCGGCGACGCCTTCGTCCACGCCCTCGGCGGGAACGGCGCCGGGCAGGGACAGGAGGGGGCTCTTCATGTTCACAGACACTACGACGAGCACACGGACGCGCTTATTCCTGCTGAGCCGCGGATTCCTTGCCGCCCTTGATCTCCTTGGCGTCCTGGCCGTCCCGCTGGGAGCAGTCGGTGCAGCGGCCGAAGATCGCGAAGTGCTTGAGGTCCGTGTCGAAGCCGAAGGTGTCGCGCAGCTTCGCCGTGAACTCGGCGGCGACCTCGACGTCGGCCTCGATCACGTTCGTGCAGTCCCGGCACACCAGGTGGATGTGGTGGTGCCGGTCGGCGAGGTGGTACGTCGGCGCACCGTGCCCGAGGTGGGCATGGCTGACGAGCCCCAGCTCCTCGAGCAGCTCGAGGGTGCGGTAGACCGTCGAGATGTTGATCCCCGACGCCGTCTTGCGCACTTCGCAGAGGATGTCGTCGGGGGTCGCGTGCTCGAGGGTGTCGACGGCCTCGAGGACCAGCTGACGCTGGGGCGTCAGCCGGTAGCCGCGCTGCCGCAGGTCGCTCTTCCAGTCGGTGCTCACCACACCGCCGAGTGTAGGTCTACGAGAGGACTTCAGGACTACTTGAAGAAAGCGATGCCGTCGTCGGGCAGGTCCGGGAGGTTGCGGGCCATCTCGGCCACGTCATCCGGCGAGACGACCTTCTTCAGCTGGGCCGACATGTAGGGGCGCAGCTCGACCTCGGGGGTCTGCTTCTCGCCGACCCACATCAGGTCGCTCTTCACATAGCCGTAGAGCCGCTTGCCGCCGCTGTGCGGTGCCGCGGTCGCGGTGCGCGCGACGGCGTCCGTGACCAGTTCGATCTGCGGCTTCTTGTCGGCGAGCTCGCCGTACCAGATCTCGACGACGCCGTCGTCGCGGACCATGACGACGTCGACCTTGCGGTCCTTGTCGATACGCCAGAACCCGGACTCGGTCTCCAGTGGCTTCACCTTGTTGCCCTCGGCGTCGAGGATCCAGGTGTGCGAGTGGTACTCGAGGAAGTCCCGCCCGTCGTGGGTGAAGGAGACCTCCTGCCCGAAGTTCGCCTTCTCGGCGCCGGGGAAGTCGGTGACACCCGCGCCCGCCCAGTTACCGAGGAGGAACACCAGGGGGACGAGGTCGGGGTGCAGGTCGGACGGGATCTCGATCATGGTCTGCGAAGCGTCTCTCTGGTGGGGGTCAGCGCTGGCCCTGGTACAGCTTCTTCACGGTCAGCCCGGCGAACGCGAGAACGCCGACGCAGACCAGGACGAGCAGAGCGGAGAAGAAGGCCTCAAGCACGGGGTGCTCCTCGGTGAGCGGTGGTCGGTACAGAGCCGGGCCCCACTTTAGTCGGGTGGGGCCCGGCTCTCTCGATGAGGTCACCCAAGCGGGGTGCGGGCGGTCAGCCGAGGAGCTGGCTCTGCAGGACGACGGTCTGCTGGAAGGTGATCCGGGGCGGCAGGGCGGCCTTCCCGGACTGGATCACCAGGGCGATGACGTCACCGGCTTCGATGTAGGCGTATCGCACGGCCGTCCTCCCGTACGGCTTCGCCTCCGTGAAGACGTTCCGCTTCGTGTACTGGACGTTGACCTTCTCCGCCCAGCCGCCGTACTCCTCGTCGGCGTACGGCGCGTCCGCCGGGGAGGCCACGTTGTCCGTCAGGTCGGCGTGGACGATCCGCGTGAAGGCCGCCGAGGTGAAGCGCAGCGCGTAGATCCGCGTATGCGTCCCGTCGGGCGTGGTCCAGCCGCGGGCCGCGATCTGCCGCAGCCCGTCGTCCTTGAGCTGCTGCCCCAGGTCCCGGCGCGCCTCCTTCTCGTACGCGTCGAGGTACACGGACGTGGGCAGCCACCCGTCCTTCCCGGCCAGTGCCGTGTCCGGCCTGGCGCCCCGGGGCAGGGGCAGGACCAGCTTGCGCAGATCGGCGTAGTGGGTCTCGCTGTCGTTGCCGTCGGCGAAGGGGGCCGGGGAGCCGTCGGGCAGCGGGGGCTTCTCGATCGCCGGATAGGTCCAGCGGCCGTCACTCTCGGTGGCCAGGCCCGGCAGGTCGGTGCGCTTCTGCTCGGTGACGCCGTACGCGGTGGCCGCGCCGATCACGCCGAAGACGACGACGGCGGCGGTCCAGCGCAGGACGGCGCGCAGGACGCGCCGGTCCCTGGGGGCGGGCGGTGCCTCCTCGGCAGGGCCGGGACCCGGCTGCTGCGGGGAGCCGGCGGCAACGAGGTCCTGCTGCTGCGGAACGTCCGCGGCCACGGCGTCCTGCTGCTGCGGCTCCGCAGACAGCTGCGGCTCGTCGCCCGGCTGCGGCGTGCGGGCCTGCTGCAGTGTCTCGGCCTGCTGCGGCTCCTCGGCCGGCTGCAGTGTCTCGCTCATACGAGCTGCCCTCCCTGCGACGTCAGACGGTCGAGCTGCTGGGCGAGCAGGTCGGCGACCTCGGCGGTGTTGAGCGGCTTGGGGCCGTAACCGGTGGCGGTGACCAGGACGTCGTCCTCGTACGCGCTGCAGAGGACCATTTCGAGCTTGCCCTTGCTGTCCTTGGGTGCGAGGAAACAGTCGGCGTTGCGATGGCCCTTGACCTTCGGCCCCTTGGGGAACACGCCGACCGAGCGCAGGAACTCGCTCCGGAACTCCTTGAGCTGACGCCCGGCTCTGCGGTTCTGCATCTGGGCGAGCTGCATTTCGACGACGAGGGACTTGTGGTTGTCGTCCATCCCGAATCCGATGGAGCCGCTCAGCTGATAGCTGCGCATGGCCAGGCCCCTGAGCTTCAGTTTGTCGATGGCCTTGCCCTGTTCCTCGCGCTGGCGGGAGGGCAGGTTGCGCGCGCCCCTCTTGAGGCGGGCGGCGGCTTCGCTGCCGCTGAGGGTCTTGTCGTTGCCGTACTCGTCGATGTCCGGGCCCGGCCGGTAGGCCTTGGGGACCGGGAGCAGCCGGGCACTGAGCCCCTGGGCCTTGGCGCGGCCGGGCTTCGCCTCCTTCTTCTGCTCCTTCGGCTTCGCCCACACCTTGGTGGGCGCCGAGCGGTCGGCGGCGTTGACCTTCATGACGGTGAGGCCGGTGCCGGCCCCGACGGCGAGCACGACGGCGCAGGCCACGGCCACGGCGGGCCAGCGGCGGGCCGCACTCCCCGCGACGGGGGCGGAAACCGGGGCGGCGGGGGCGGGGTCCGGGGTGGGCCCGGCCGCGGGCCCGGGTTCGGGAAGCTGTGTGTCCAGGTCGCTCACAGTCGCTCCAACTGGCGCTTCGCGAGAGCCATCACGGTCTTCTCGGGGATCGGCCTGGTGTCGTACAGCCGGATGTCCATGACGATGTCGCCACGGGCGGCGAGCGCCCTGGCCTGGTACATCGGGAGGTAGCCGGCCTCGGTGTGCGGCTTGTCGTAGACGTAGACGCGGCCGTTGCCGCTGCCGGTGAGCGGCACCCCCTCGTTGCCCGCCCAGTCGCTGTCACCCATGTAGCTCTGCTGGCCGTCCAGGAACTTGCGCGAGCCGGAGTCGGTGTCATCCCGGAACTGGATGAGCTGGACCTCCGTCGTGGACTGTCCGCGCCGCCAGGCCTCGATCGTGGCCCGGCGGAAGCCGCCCTCGGCGAGCTGCCCGAACATCCAGCGCGGATCCCGGAAGCCGTTCGCGAAGTCGTACTGGTTCAGCCAGCCCTGCCGCGCGTCCGACTTCTGCGTCCCGGCGGGCCTGGGCGCGAGGAGCTTGCGCAGATCGCCGTCCTGGGCCCGGGGCGCCGTCTTGGGGCCCTCGCCCTTCGCCTGCCCGACCACCGCCAGGGACAGCGGCGGCAGCGCGGTCGGCTTCCGGTCCGCCTGTACGACGTAGCCGGTGCACACGCCCGCGACGGCGCCGAGCAGGGCGGCGCAGGCGATCAGCAGGGTGGTGCGGCCGCGGCGCCGCGGTCTCTCCGGCGCCACGGGCACGGAAGGCTCCGGCGCCCCCTGCTGTATTCGTTCGTCATCCAACGGGTCCCCCCACGGAACTCGAAGCGCGGATTCCGTATCCGCGCGCACAGGAGACCCACCAGCAACATCCCTGGTTGTACGGGAGGTGATTACGATTCAGTCATGGCGAACAAGCTCGTGATCAAGGTGACCGCGGGGGCCGATGCCCCCGAACGCTGCTCGCAGGCCTTCACGGTCGCGGCGGTGGCCGTGGCCAGCGGCGTGGAGGTCTCGCTCTGGCTGACCGGTGAGTCGTCGTGGTTCGCGCTGCCGGGCCGCGCCGCCGAGTTCGAGCTGCCGCACGCCGCGCCGCTGCCCGACCTGATCGAGTCGATCCTGGCGGCCGGGCGGATCACGCTGTGCACGCAGTGCGCGGCCCGCCGCGAGATCACGGAGAAGGACGTCATCGAGGGCGTCCGGATCGCCGGTGCGCAGGTCTTCGTGCAGGAGGCGATGACGGACGGGACGCAGGCGCTCGTCTATTGACGCGGCGCGGACCTACGCTTGAAGCATGTACTCGCGGCGTCGTCACCTGTACTTCGCCATGATGGGCCTCTGCATCGGCCTGTTCGTCCTGGCCTGGGCCGTTGTGCGCCTCTGGTCCGTGCCCGCCGCGGTGGCGATGTGCATCGTGGCGATGGTGATTCCGCCCGTCGCCGCGATCGTCGCGAACCGCCGCGGGCCCGACGACCGCTGGTGGGACGACCCCTCGGGCGACGCGAAGTCCGACGAGTGGTGGGACGAGCTGGACGGCAAGAAGCGCCCCCAGGACCCGTATGACCGTTAGGGCCTTTCGTTTGGATCAGGCTGGATCAGGGAGCGGGGTCATGGGGGTCCCCCCTGCTCGAGCGAAGCCGAGAGCTTGGGGGAGCGTGCAGCTGCAAGGCGGAGGATTGAGGCGACGCGGAGCGTCGGTGATTGACGACAACGCGGCAGATGTGCGTGCCAGACCCCGCGAGCCCAGCCCGATCCAAACGAAAGGCCCTAGGCCACCCAAGGAGCCCCAGGACCTGTAAGACCCCTAGGGCCTCTCGTTTGGATCATGCCGGCCGGCGCGGCGCATCGCGACGATCTCCGCGACCGTCTCCAGCCACCGCGCCGCCCGCGTCTCGTCACCCGGCGCCTCGGCCACCTGCGCCGCCGTCTCCAGCCAGTCCCGCAGGCAGGCGGACGCCGCACCTGACGGCAGCGGCTCGGGCAGCGCGGCCGCGTACGCGAGGCCGCCGGCCCGGACGATCTTTGCCACGTACGTCACCGAGCGCGGCAGCACGCCGAGCCGGTCGAGGGTGACGGCGGCGGCGATCGCACCGTCGCCGAAGAGCGCGGTGCGGAAGGTGTCGCGGGTGAGGCCGTGGCGCAGCAGCGTCGAGACGTCGGTGGCGGCGAGCACCTCGTCGTCGGTGCGCGGGGAGCGGTCGTGGACCATGGTCATTCCGTTCCGTTCCGTCGTTCCGTTCCCGTGCAGGTCAGCGGACGGTGATCGTGTAGACGTAGTAGGCGACCTGGTCGTCCGACTTCGTCGGGGCCGCCGTGTTCGTGGCGGTCGGGACCGGGCTCGCGCTCACCTCCGCGGCGCTCCCGCACAGGCCGTGCGGGCAGAACAGCAGCTTCACCGTCGTCCTGCCGGCCGCGCGCGCCTTGAAGTCGAAGAACTGGGCACCGTCACCGCTGCCGATGAGGTCCTCGTCGCCCCCGTCTTCCTCCTCGCGCCGGCCCTGGTACGTGACGACGCCCTTGTCGGGGTGCGGGCTCGCCAAGTACCAGTTCTGGCCGAGGGCGGGGCTGGCCGGGACCTCGAGCGTGAACGTGTCGCCCTTGTCGACGGAGACGCTCCGCTCGCCCGGCCCGAAGGCGGTGGGCCCGGTGGAGCCGCCGCATCCGGAAAGGGTGACGAGGGCGGCGGCCGAAGCGGCCGCAGTACGCACAATGTTTCGCATTCGCAGGGTGTTTCGCATTCGCACGGTGGGTTCAGTCCTGCTGGAGGTAGACGCGGTTGACGTCGCCGTGGTGAGCCTTGGAGTAGCGGTCGTCGGCGGCGGACTCGAGATCACCGTTGATGAAATCGTCCTCGCTGATCCAGGACGTGGTGCCCCACGGGTTGTAGACCTGGAGTTTGCCGTCCTCCTGCCCGATGATCATCAGGCTGTGGCCGTGGCGGTTGCCGTCCTCGTCGACGCGCGTGATGTTGATGGGCACGGGCTTGCCGTCGGCGACGGACTTCTCGATGTCGGGCAGGACGCCGCGCCGGTCGTCGGCGCCGTCCATCTCCTTCTGGTCGTACTTGTCACCGGTGTGCGGGCCGAGCTCCTTGTTGGAGATCTCCTCCTGCCCGTCGGAGTCCATGCCGGCCGGGTGTTGGTCCCACCACCAGCCGTCCATCTCGCCGTCGCCCTCGTCGTTCATCCGGAACTGCTCGTCGTGCAGGCGCTTGCGGAAGTGATCCGGGTCGTCGTCGGTGCCATCGGGGCCGCCGGTGAGTTCGAGGGCGTACACCGGGTCGACGAGGGCGCGGGCCGTGACCGTCGAGGACGGGACACAGGTCTCGTCGTCCTGGTCCCAGAGCTCGCCGCGGAAATCCTGCTGCTCCTTGCCGGGCGCGACAGAGTTCGTGGTGACCGGCGTCAGGTGCTCCGAGAGCCACGCCGCGTCCTTGCCGTGGATCTTCCCGCCGAACTTCTCGACCTCGCCGACGTCGTAGCCCGAGGCGAGGGCCTTCATGAGGTACGCCTTCTCCTGCGGGCTCGACGCGTTCGCCAACAGCTTTTCCATGCGGGCCCGTTCGGCGGGCGACATGTCCTCCATGGCGCGGCCCGAGCGTTCGAGGTCGTTGGCGCTGAGGATCTCGTTCAGTTCGAGGTCGCCGCCGGGGTTGGCGGTGTCGGCGAGGGCGAGCCGGTCGGCGGCGGTCAGCTCGTCGGTGCCCATCTGGCCGGCGCGGGCCTCGGCGGCGAACTTGTTGAGGTCGCGGGCCGCGACACGGGCGGCGTCGTCGGCGTCGGCGGCGGCCTTGTGCAGGTCGTCGGCGCCGTGGGAGGCCAGCGAGCGGGCCTTCAGACGGAGGGCTTCCTCGTCGTCGTCCTCGTGCCAGTCGTCGAACCAGCCGTCCTTGCCCCCGAGCATGCCGCGGGCGTCGCGAAGCTTGCCGCGCCCCGTGCCGTCGAGGGTCTGCGCGGTCTCCAGCGCGTCGGACAGTGCGATCAGGGCCTTGCCGCCGCCCTGGAACGCCTCGATCATCTGCTGGGCGTCGCGGGAGGCCGCGCCCACCACGTCGGAGGCGAGGACACTCGTGTCGCCGACCCAGACCTGCGGCAGACCCTTGCGGGCGATCTTGTCGATCCGGTCGCTCACGGCGTCGGCCTCGTCGGTCTGGCCGGTGTAGCGCTTGCCCAGCGCTTCGATCACCTTCGGATCGCCCACCGGGCCCGAGACGCCGAGGGCGTCCTCGATCGCGTCGATCAGGTCGTTCTTGCTGCCGGCCGAAGAGATCTTGTCGCGCAGGCCGTTGAGTTTCTGCCTGCGGTCGTTCGTGGATTCCGTCACGGTCGCGGGCCCCGTCAGTAGGCGGACAGCGCGGACGGGCGCTCGGCGTACGCCGGCATCGTGCCGACGCGCTCCTCGGCCGCCGAGCCGACGGATACGGACTTCGCCCCGTTGCGTACGCCGATGTCGGAGCCGGAGTACGCGCGGCTGGAGAGGCGGACCTTGTCCGCGAGTTCGTGCAGGGCCGCTTCGAGGACCTTGGTCTCGGCCTCCCAGGCGGCCGCGAACGTG
Organism: Streptomyces sp. NBC_00009; assembly: GCF_045040855.1. NCBI lineage: Bacteria > Bacillati > Actinomycetota > Actinomycetes > Kitasatosporales > Streptomycetaceae > Streptomyces > Streptomyces sp. NBC_00009. The sequence goes on along the minus strand of NZ_CP108312.1, from coordinate 4,222,312 downwards.
TTGAACGCGGGTGCGGTGTCGGAGCCGCCGAGCGCGTCCTGCGAGTAGCACATCGTGCTGGCGATGGCCTTGCCGATCTTGCCGACGTCGCTGCCCGCGCCGTCGAGTTCGCCGGCCTGGCCCGACATGCCCTTGTGCCCGACCTGGTAGCCCTCCGGAGAGGCCATGGCTGTTCCCCCGAATTTCTTGAGTCCACGACCTCGACGCACCTTCCGCACAAGGAAGTTGGGTCAGGTCACAGCCTTCAAGAAATTAGCAGAATGCCGCCATGTACACGCCTTTCAGCACGGGCTCCGCACAAAGCCGAGGGACCGCACCTCGATTCCGTAGGCGTCCAACCCCCGGAGGTGCGGCCCCTCGGCCGTATCTGCGCCGCCGTCACACGGCGAGCCGCGTCAGACGGCGATGGCGACCTCGGAGAGACCACCGGTCTGGGCGACGACCGTGCGGTCCGCCGAGCCGCCGGGGACCAGGGCGCGCAGCGTCCACGTGCCCTCGGCCGCGTAGAAACGGAACTGGCCCGTCGCCGAGGTGGGGACCTCGGCCGTGAACTCGCCGGTCGAGTCCAGCAGGCGCACGTAACCGGTGACGGGCTCGCCGTCGCGGGTCACCTGGCCCTGGATGGTGGTCTCACCGGGCTTGATCGTCGAGGCGTCGGGGCCGCCGGCCTTCGCTCCACACATGTGCTTCTCCAAAAAGGTCGGTCAGGTCTGTCTGAGGGGTCCGGAAGGGTTACTTGTTGGCGCCGAGCTCGATCGGCACACCGACGAGGGAGCCGTACTCGGTCCACGAGCCGTCGTAGTTCTTGACGTTGGCCTGGCCGAGCAGCTCGTGCAGGACGAACCACGTCAGGGCCGAGCGCTCACCGATGCGGCAGTACGCGATGGTGTCCTTGGCCAGGTCGACCTGCTCGTCCTCGTAGAGGGCCTTGAGCTCGTCGTCCGACTTGAACGTGCCGTCGTCGTTGGCGTTCTTCGACCACGGGATGTTGCGCGCGGACGGGACGTGGCCCGGACGCTGCGACTGCTCCTGCGGGAGGTGCGCCGGCGCGAGGAGCTTGCCGGAGAACTCGTCGGGGGAGCGCACGTCGACGAGGTTCAGGCTGCCGATCGAGGCGACGACGTCGTCACGGAAGGCGCGGATCGAGGTGTCCTGGGCCTTGGCCTTGTACTCGGTGGCGGGGCGCTGGACGATCTCGGCGACGAGGTCGCGCGAGTCGAGCTCCCACTTCTTGCGGCCGCCGTCGAGGAGCTTGACGCTGTCGTGGCCGTAGAGCTTGAAGTACCAGTAGGCGTAGGACGCGAACCAGTTGTTGTTGCCGCCGTAGAGGACGACCGTGTCGTCGTTGGCGATGCCGCGCGAGGACAGGAGCTTCTCGAAGCCGGCCTGGTCGATGAAGTCGCGGCGGACCGGGTCCTGGAGGTCCTGCTGCCAGTCGACCTTGACGGCGTTCTTGATGTGGTTCTTGTCGTACGCCGAAGCGTCCTCGTCGACCTCGACGATGACGACCTTCGGGTTGTCGAGGTTCGCCTCGACCCAGTCGGCGTCTACCAGGACGTCGCTGCGGCTCATGTTTTTCTCCTCCGGGGCAGTTACGGCGGGGTGCGGGAGTGCGGGTGCGGTGCGGGCACGGTCCCTGCATGCGAACAGGGACGGCATTCGGCGCGCGCGGGGAGGCCTCAAAGGGGCCTGGGGAAGCGGGAGTTGCCGTCCCGCTCAGGCGGTGCGACAGAGCATGGCGGCGACGCGGCACAGGTCTACTGCCCGCCGCTTCGTGAGATCCGCCTGTCGCTTCATGCCACCGATCGTAGGTACGCACGGGCAGCTGTGTCACCGGCGTGTCGCATCGTGAGACACGATCGTCCGCGATACGAGACGGGTGCGGCCCCGGAGCCTCTTTCCTCAGGCTCCGGGGCCGCTGCGGCTCCGCCGATCACTGCTGTGCGGACGGCTCCGTCTCGCAGTGCGGACGCGCCGTCTTCCGGGTGCCTGCCCGACGAGTTTCCGGGTGCCTACCCGACGAGGTTGAGCTTCGAACCCTTCACCGAGATCTCGACGCCGTCCTTGACCGCCTCGACCCGGTCCAGCTCGATCCCGGCCGGCAGGTCGTCGATCGCCTGCTGGAAATCGGTGACGGCGCGGATCCGGCCCTCGGCCAGGTCGAACGCGCCGACCTTGGGCAGGCTGTCGGCACGCGCCGAGACCTTGCCGTCGGTGACCTTGATCGAGCTGAGGACGGTGGGGTGCAGGGTGCCCAGCGGCGTGTGCACGGTGACCGCGACCTTGACCTTGTCGCCGCCGCCGTAGGAGAGGCCTTCGATCTGCGCCGTCATGCCCGGGGCGACCTGGGCGGCGTCCTGCTTCCTGACGGCCTTGAGCAGCTCGGCGTAGGAGATGCGGGCGGTGCCGGTGGCCGAGTCGGCGGTGGCGGAGCTGAAGCTGCTGTTGAACTGAACGCCGTGCATCTCGGCGTTCAGATCAGCGATCCGGATCGACTCGCCGCCGCTCTTCGCGTCGTAGTCCTTGATGCCGATCTCTACGTCGTCCAGCGTGCCGCCCGCGAGCTGAGTCAGGAACGGGAAGCCCTTGATGGACACGTTGGGCGTACTGGCCAGGCCCTCGCTGGTGCGCACCCGGTCGGCCGCCTCGCCCTCCGCGTAGTTCACCGCGACCCGGTCGGCGATGACGAACAGGCCGCCCAGGATCACGACGACGATCAGAAGTATCCGCAGAGCACGCATGGCCCGGTGTTTCCCCCCACCTGGACGACAGTTCCTGATCGCGAGCGTACGGGCCGGGCCCCCACGAAGGGGGCCCGGCCCGATTCTTGTCGATCAGCTGTGACAGGCCGTACGCCCGCCGGACGCTCAGCCCACGACCCGCCCGAGCAGGTAGACGGCCGGGGCTGCGGCGGCGAGCGGCAGGGCCACGCCCGCCGTCATGTGCACGAAGCGGGACGGATAGTCGTAACTCGCGACGCGGTGGCCGATCAGCGCGCAGACACCGGCGCCGAGGCCGAGGAGCGCGCCCTTGGACCCCATGTCCGTCATACCGCCGGCCGCGATTCCGGCGCCCGCGGCGGCGAGCAGCGCGACGACCACGGAAGCGGGCGTGGGCAGTGGGAGCGCCCGTGCGAGGACGGCGACGGCGACGGCCACGCCGCCGACGGTCACGGCGTCCGGGTCGGCCGCCAGGTGTCCGGTCGCGACGATGGCGAGCGCCGTCGAGGCGACCGTCGCCATCAGGCCGTACATGCGCTCGTCCGGTGCCGCGTGGCTGCGGAGCTGGAGGACGAGGGTGAGCAGGACCCAGACACCGAGGGTGCCGAGGATCGCTGCGGGCGCATTCTCCCGGCCGGTGACGAGCAGCGCGGCGTCGGCGGCGAGGCCGCCCGCGAAGGCGAGCGCGATGCCCTGCCGGGCCGGCCACATGCCGTTGAGCCGGAACCAGCCGGCGGCCGTGACGGCCTGGAGCAGCACGAGCGGGACGAGCAGCGCGTACTGGCCCACCGCGGCGCCGCCCGCGAGCAGCAGCCCGAGCAGCGCGGTCAGCGCGGCGGGCTGCATCCCCGGCTCCATGATCGGCGACCGCCCCTCGGCACGGGCGCGCTGCGCGTCGGTGACGCGGGGGTTGCCGGTGACGGTGGCGGGCCCGTAAGCGGCGGCCTCCGGCTCGGCGACGGGCAGCGGCTGGGCTGCCGCCACCGTCCCAAAGGCCTGCGTCTGCTGGTCGACACCGGGAGTGTGGGGGCCCTGCCCGTACGCTGCCGGTTCGCCGTACGCGGCATGCGCGGGCGGCGGCGTGGTCTGCCCGCCCGGCGTCTGCACCGCCGGCCCCTGCCCGTAGCCGTAAGCCTGCTGGTCACCGCCGTAAGCCTGCTGGTCGCCGCCGTAAGCCTGCTGGTCGCCGTACGCCTGCTGGTCGCCGCCGGTCTGGCTCACCGGGCCCTGCCCGTACGCGGCCTGCCCGTACGCGGCCTGGCCGGGCTCGAATCCCCCGGGCTGGGGGTACGTCGACTGGACCTGGGTGTCCCAGGTCTGGCCCTGCCACTGCTGGGTCTGCTGGGGCGGCTGCTGCTGCCCGTACTCGTCTTCGTACGGCTCGTTACTCATCGCGGTCACCCTCCTGCGAACGGCGGGAGCACCTCGACCGTGCCGCCCTCGGCAAGCCGTACCGTCTCATGCCCGCGCTTGCCGACGGGATCGCCGTCGATCAGGAACGAGGAACGCTGCAGGACGCGCACCAGGTCTCCGGGGTGTCGCGCACGCGCGCCCTCCAGCGCGTCGGCCAGCGTCTCGGCCTCGTATGGCTCCTCGGCGACACCGGCGGCCGCCTTGGCCGCGGCCCAGTAGCGGATGATCCCGTTGGCCATGTGCGGCGTTCCTCCCATGCGGTCTATTCGGCGGTTGCCGTCGTCCATGATGCCGTGGCCCAGTCGCCGATCCGCGCGAGGAGCCCGTCGTCCGCCGCGTGCTCGGCGTGCCCCATGCCCGGTTCCAGCCACAGCTCGGCCCCGCCGGACGCGGCCGCGGCGAGCATCCGCGGGTGGTCGAGGGGGAAGTACGGATCCCGGTCGCCGTGCACGATCAGGAGCGGCGTCGGCGCGATCAGCGGCACGGACTCGACCGGCGAGAGCGGCACCGGGTCCCACTCGTGCGGGTGAATGCGGGTGCGGAGCCCGACACGGCCCACGATCCGTCCGGCGGGCCGCGTCACCAGCCAGTGCAGCCGCCGCATCGGCGCGGTCCCCCGGTAGTACCAGCGGGCCGGGGCACTCACCGCGACCACGGCGTCGGAGCGCGCTTCCGTGCGCCCCCTGTGCAACGCGGCGTGCCGCAGGACGACGGAACCGCCCATCGAGAAGCCGACGGTCACCACTTGTTCATGCCCGAGTGACCTCGCCCACTCCACGGCGGCCACCAGGTCGAGTACCTCCCGGTCGCCGACGGTGGACCGTCCGCCCGACCGCCCGTGCCCGCGGAACGAGAACGTGACCACGGCGGCACGCTGCGCGAACACCCCCGCCGCGCGCCGGACGTGCGGCCGTTCCAGATCGCCCGTGAACCCGTGCGCGACCACGATCACCGGGCCGCCGGCGGGGCCCGGCCCGGGGTCGTGGGCGGCCTCGATCGGGACCCCGTCCCGCGTGCGCAGCATCACACGCCGTGAGCGGGCAGTGATCGGCTGCACAGAAGATCGTGCGTCTTGACCTGCCGGACCGGAGCTCATGTGGGCTATTCTCCTAGGCAGAGGATCCGGGCAGCGAAGCCCCCGGGTCCTTTTGTGCTTTCGGACGGCGTTGTATACGAACGCCGGCCGCGAGGCGCACAGGGCCCCGGGGCGCGGGACCCGAAGCACCACAAAGCAGTACGAACAAGCAGTACGAAGCAGTGCCGTAAACGTCCTCGCAGGGACCGAGGAGGAACCGACGTTATGGGCGAGCGAAACGTGCACGACCGTAGGACGACCCAGGCAGGTGGGCCGCGATGAGTTCATTGCTGCTCCTCACGAATGCCCTTCAGCCGTCGACGGAGGTGCTCCCCGCTCTCGGCCTGCTGCTGCACAACGTGCGGGTCGCCCCCGCCGAGGGCCCGGCTCTCGTCGACACCCCCGGTGCCGACGTCATCCTCATCGACGGGCGCCGCGACCTCCCGCAGGTACGCAGCCTGTGCCAGCTACTCCGCTCCACCGGGCCCGGCTGTCCGCTGGTCCTCGTCGTGACGGAGGGCGGCCTCGCGGCGGTCACCGCCGACTGGGGCATCGACGACGTACTTCTCGACACGGCGGGACCGGCCGAGGTCGAGGCGCGGCTGCGCCTCGCGATGGGCCGCCAGCAGATCGTCACCGACGACTCCCCGATGGAGATCCGCAACGGCGACCTGTCGGTCGACGAGGCCACCTACAGCGCGAAGCTGAAGGGACGGGTCCTCGACCTGACCTTCAAGGAGTTCGAGCTCCTCAAGTACCTCGCGCAGCACCCGGGCCGTGTCTTCACGCGCGCCCAGCTGCTCCAGGAGGTGTGGGGCTACGACTACTTCGGCGGCACCCGCACCGTGGACGTCCACGTGCGGCGCCTGCGCGCGAAGCTCGGGCCCGAGCACGAGTCGCTGATCGGCACCGTGCGCAACGTCGGCTACCGCTTCGTGACGCCGGAGAAGGTCGAGCGGGCGGCGGACGGGGCGAAGGCCAAGGCGGCGGCTCCGAGGCCGGACCAAGCAGAGCACGCGGCACCGGCGGAGCACACGGCACACGCCGACACCACGGACTCCGCGCCGGATTCCCGTGCCGTGCGGGAGCCGGCCGAGCAGCCCCGGGCGGGCGCTCATCAGGCCGCCACCGGACGCCCTGCCCAGCGGTAGGTCCATCCGCGTAGACTCCGCGCGTGGCCAAGGTGACTCGGGATGATGTGGCGCGACTGGCGGGTACTTCGACCGCGGTCGTGAGCTACGTCATCAACAACGGACCTAGGCCGGTTGCCCCGGCCACGCGCGAGCGTGTACTCGCCGCGATCAAGGAACTGGGGTACCGGCCCGACCGGGTCGCCCAGGCCATGGCGTCGCGGCGGACCGACCTCATAGGCATGATCGTGCCGGACGCGCGCCAGCCGTTCTTCGCGGAGATGGCGCACGCCGTCGAACAGGCGGCGTCCGAGCGCGGAAAGATGGTCCTCGTCGGCAACTCCGACTACGTCGAGGAGCGCGAGGTCCACTATCTGCGCGCCTTCCTCGGCATGCGGGTCTCCGGCCTCATCCTCGTCAGCCACGGCCTGAACGATCTGGCCGCGGCCGAGATCGAGGCGTGGGACGCGCGCGTGGTCCTGCTGCACGAGCGCCCCGAGGCGATCGACGACGTCGCGGTCGTGATCGACGACATCGGCGGCGCCCAGCTCGCCACCCGCCATCTGCTTGAGCACGGTCACCCGTACGTCGCCTGTGTCGGCGGCACCGCCGAGACGCCGTCCGTCGGCGACCCGGTCTCCGACCACGTCGAGGGCTGGCGCCGGGCCATGCACGAGGCGGGACTCTCCACCGAGGGACGGCTGTTCGAGGCGCCGTACAACCGCTACGACGCGTACAAGATCGGGCTTGAGCTGCTCGCCGGGCCCCAGCGGCCGCCGGCGATCTTCTGCTCCACGGACGACCAGGCCTTCGGCATCCTGCGGGCCGCGCGCGAGCTGCGGATCGAGGTGCCGGGCGAGCTGGCCGTCGCCGGGTTCGACGACGTGAAGGAGGCGGGTCTGACGGATCCGCCGCTGACGACGGTCGCGTCCGACCGCTCGGCGATGGCGCGGTCCGCCGTCGACCTCGTCCTCGACGACTCGCTGCGCGTCGCCGGGTCCCGGCGCGAGCGCCTGAAGGTGTTCCCCTCGCGGCTGGTCGTCCGCCAGTCCTGCGGCTGCCCCTGACCTCACACAGCGCACGCGCCGGCCCGGAACACCGGACCGGCGCGCTGCTGTGTTCCGGGTCGCTCAGAACATCAGGTTGTACTGGTTGAACCCGGTGCCCAGGCTCTTGCGCGCGCCGAAGACGTCGGCGGACGCCTTGTTGGTGCCCGGGTAGAGCCAGAGCGTGCCGCCCGAGTCGCGGGCCATGACGTCGGCGATACCGTCGCCGGTCACGTCGCCGCTCGTCACGTACGAGGTGAAGTTCCAGCCCGTACGCGCCTGGATGCGCGCGGCGAACGGGGTCTTCTCGACCTGCGTGCCCCGGTAGAGGTACAGGACGCCGGAGCTGTTGCGGACCAGGAGGTCGGCCTTGCCGTCGCCGGTCAGGTCGCCGCGGCCGAAGATCTTGACGCCCTTCCAGGCCTTGTCGACGACCTTGACCCTGCCGTAGAACTCGCCGTTGCCCTTGCCCGGGTAGAGGTACGTCGAGCCGTCGGCGTCCACCGCGACCAGGTCGGGGCGGGCGTCACCGGTCATGTCGCCGGGGATGGCATAGGACTTGTAGCCGCCCCACACCGAGGTGATCTGCATCCACTCGAAGGCGTCCGACGCGTGGTTGTAGTAGCTGCGGTACAGCTTGCCGTCGGTGCTGTCGCGGATGACCAGGTCCTGGAAGAAGTCCCGGTCCAGGTCGGCCTGGAGGGCCCAGCTCGCGGTCTGCCAGCCGGCGCTCCGGTAGGCGCGCGTGGCGAGCGACGTGCCCTTGCTGTCCTGCTCGAACAGGCCCCCGGAGGGGGTGCGCGCCAGCAGGTCGGCCCGGCCGTCGAAGCTCAGGTCCGTGTCGTCGATGCGCGGCTGGGCCGCCCAGACGTACGAGGACACCTTGGTGAAGACGGGGTAGGCGCCCTTCGCGGTGCAGCCGGAGACGCCCCACGAGACGATGCCGACGACGCGGCCGCCGACGACCACCGGACCGCCGGAGTCACCGCTGCAGGTGCTCTTGGTGCCCTCGTCGGTCCCGGTCGCCGGGGTGCCTGCGCAGAACATCGAGCCCTCGACGAAGTCGTCCTCGCCGAGCACGGACTGCATCGCGGTGTTGCAGGTGGAGTCGGAGACCAGCGGCAGGGTCACCTTGCGCAGGGTCGCCGACAGGTCGGCGTCCTCGGCGCCGGAGGTCAGGCCCCAGCCGTAGACGGTGGCGGAGGTACCGGCCTTGTAGGAGGCGGTGTCGTTGCTCTGGACCAGCTTCGTCCACTGGTCCTCCAGCGGACGGTCCAGGGTGAGGACCGCGATGTCGTTCTGGATGGTGTCGGCGTTGTACCGCGGGTGGTTCCACTGGCGCCAGACGCCCGCGACGGTGCCGTTGGTGCTGTCGAGCAGGCCTGTGGCGCCGGCCACGACCGCGCCGTTGTTCACCCAGTCCAGACCGGCGACGCAGTGGGCCGCGGTGAGGACCTTGTTCGGGGCGACGAGGGTGCCGCCGCAGAAGTAGCCGTCGCCGGACGCGGCGTCGTAGTACGAGAGCTGGACCATCCACGGCGCGGAGGAGATCGACGTCTCGGTGCCGCCGATGATGAACGGCGTCTTCCTGGGCTCTGTCTCCGGGGTCGCCCGGGTCTTCGCGGCCTCGACGACCCGCTTGCGCAGTTCGGCGTCGGAGGCGGAAGGGGCCGGATTCGCGGTGCGGGCGACGCTCGCGTCGGGCAGTCCGGGCGGATCGTCGGCCGCGGTGGCGGGGTGCGCCACGAGGGCGCCGGCGCAGCTCAGCGCCAGCGCGAGAGCGGCCGTGGACAGCGCCGTGACGGGGCGTCTCCAGCGGTCGCGCAGGGCAGGTATCACTCAGGGCTCCTGGTGTGAAGAGTGGCTTCAGGGCCCGAGAAGAGGCATACGGCGCGCACCACGGCAGGTACCGGACACCGAGCGGACAAGAAGTCGGATTCGGGCTCGGACCCAGGCACCACCGCAGACCCCCCTCCGGCGCACGGATCGTAGATCCCGCGGGCCCCTCGACACACGACCTTCACAGCAGGCAGGTGAGAGTTGTTCCGGCGCCCTCCCGCACCTCACCCTCAGTCAACCCGCCGTTTTCCGGGGGCGTCTTTATTTCGGGCAAACAGGGTTCTCGCGGGACTCTCAGGGCACGCTCAGGTGGCTCTCATGAACGCGGCACAGGCTTGCTGCCATGACCGAGAGCTTCCGCCGAAGCGGCGAGTACCCCCAGGGCCAGCAGCAGCACTCGCAGTCCTCGTATCCGGGGACCCCCGAGGCGGGCGGCGCCTTTCCGCCCCCGCCCGCGTACGACCCGCCGCAGCCGGTGAACGCCGCCCCGGGTTCGGCGATGTGGCCCGCTCCCACGCCGGAGGGCTCCCCCGCGCCGCCCGCCCCGCCCGCGCGCCGGCGGCGGGTCAAGGGCCCGCTCGGGCTTCTCGCCGCGGTCGCCATCGCCGCCGCGGCCGTGGGCGGCGGCACCGCGTACGCCTTCCAGGAGCTGACCGGCAAGGAATCCACGTCCACCAGCGCCGGCGCGAGCGTCGTGCCGACCAGCAAGAAGGGCACCGTCGCCGGTGTCGCCGAGGCCGTCAGCCCCGCCATCGTGGAGATCAGCGCCACCTCGAACGCGGGCAGCTCCACCGGCTCCGGCGTCGTCATCACGAGCGACGGCGAGATCGTCACCAACAACCATGTCGTCTCCGGCGCCTCGACGGTCAAGGTGCAAACGAGCGACGGCAAGACCTACACCGCCGAGGTCGTCGGCACCGACGCCAAGAAGGACCTCGCCCTCATCAAGCTGAAGAACGCGTCCGGCCTCAAGACCGCGTCCCTCGGCGACTCCGACAACGTCAAGGTCGGCGACGAGGTCGTCGCCATCGGCTCCCCCGAGGGCCTGACCGGCACCGTCACCAGCGGCATCGTCTCCGCGCTCGACCGCGACGTCACCGTCTCCACGGACGAGGAACAGCAGCAGCAACAGGGCGGCGGCAGCGACGGCCGGTGGCCGTTCGAGTTCGGCGGGCAGCAGTTCAACGGCGACACGGGCTCGTCGAAGACGACGTACAAGGCCATCCAGACCGACGCGTCCCTCAACCCCGGCAACTCCGGCGGCGCCCTCATCGACATGAACGGCAACATCATCGGCATCAACTCCGCGATGTACTCGGCCAGTTCGGACAGCGGGTCCGGATCGTCCAGCGCGGGCAGTGTCGGTCTCGGCTTCGCCATCCCCGTCAACACCGTCAAGGCCGACCTCGACTCGCTGCGCAGCGGGGGCACCTCCGGCAGCTGACCCCGGCCGCGCGCCGCCGCGCCGCACGCACCCGCAGCGCCACCGTGCGAGGCTGATACCGGCCCCCCACCACCGTCCGCACCCCCGAGGAAGCCCGCCCATGAGCCCCGCCGAAGGCGACCGCGAACCCCAGCGCATTCTCATCGTCGACGACGAACCCGCCGTCCGCGAGGCGCTCCAGCGCAGCCTCGCCTTCGAGGGCTACGGCACGGAGGTCGCCGTCGACGGCGCGGACGCGCTCGACAAGGCGGCCGCGTACCAGCCCGACCTGGTCGTCCTCGACATCCAGATGCCGCGCATGGACGGCCTCACGGCCGCCCGGCGGCTGCGGGCCGGCGGGTCCCGCACCCCGATCCTCATGCTCACGGCCCGCGACACCGTCGGCGACCGCGTGACCGGGCTCGACGCGGGCGCCGACGACTACCTGGTCAAGCCCTTCGAACTGGACGAGCTGTTCGCGCGAGTACGGGCGCTGCTGCGGCGCAGCGCCTACGCCTCCGCGACGGGCCCGGCGGACGACGCCGGTGACGTCCTGTCCTTCGCCGACCTGCGCATGGATCTCGCGACCCGCGAGGTCACGCGCGGCACGCGCACCGTCGAGCTGACCCGCACGGAGTTCACGCTCCTGGAGATGTTCCTCGCCCACCCGCGCCAGGTCCTCACCCGCGAGCAGATCCTCAAGGCCGTGTGGGGCTTCGACTTCGAGCCCAGCTCCAACTCCCTGGACGTGTATGTGATGTATCTGCGGCGGAAAACGGAGGCGGGCGGGGAGCCGAGGCTCGTTCACACGGTGCGGGGTGTGGGGTATGTGCTGCGCTCGGGCGGGAGCGAATGAACCGGGTCGTCCGCTACTTCCGGAAGCTGCCCCTCAGGTCCCGGCTCTCGGTGCTGTCCGCCGTCGCCGTGGCGTTCGCCGTGGCCGCGGTGTCGGTGACCTGCTGGTTCATCGTGCACGACCAGCTGTACAGCAAGCTCGACGACGACCTGCGTGACGCCCTCCCGGGCGCGCCCGCGTCCCAGTACGCGCAGCTGGTCGCCAACTGCACGACGACGACCGCCGAGGACAACGGCTTCGGCCACCCGCAGGTGTACTACATCCAGGTCGTCGACAGCCACGGAAGGGTGTGCGTCGCCCTGAACTCGCTCGGCACCGTCGAGGCCACCTCCACCGACCGGGACATCGCCCGGCGGGGCGACGCCGATCGCGTCTACTTCCGCAACGGCGTCGACAGCGACGGCAAGCCCCTGCGCGTCATGACCCGCGCCGCCGTCACCGACGGCCCGGCGCGCGCCGTGGTGCAGAACCTGGCACTCACGGTCGCCGTGCCTCTGACGGACACCGACAAGACCCTCAACCGCCTCGCGCTGGTCCTCCTGGTCATCGGCGGGATCGGCGTCGTCGGCGCGGGCGCCGCCGGACTGTGGGTGGCCCGCACAGGGCTGCGCCCCGTCGACGAACTCACCGACACCGTCGAACACGTGGCCCGTACCGAAGATCTCACCGTCCGCATCCCCGTGGAGGGCGACGACGAGATTGCGCGCCTGTCCGCGTCCTTCAACTCCATGACCGCCTCCCTCGCCTCGTCGCGTGACCTCCAGCGCCAGCTCATCGCCGACGCCGGGCACGAGCTGCGCACCCCCCTCACCTCCATGCGCACCAACATCGAGCTGCTCACCCGCAGCGACGAGACGGGCCGGGCGATCCCGCCGGACGACCGCAAGGCGCTGATGGCCTCGCTCAAGGCCCAGATGACCGAACTGGCCGCGCTCATCGGGGACTTGCAGGAGCTGTCCCGTACGGGACTGGCCGGCGGGGACGGCCCGATCAAGGTCGTCTCGCTGCACGACACGGTCCGCACCGCGATCGAGCGGGCCCGGCTGCGCGGACCCGAGCTGACGATCACGTCCGAGCTCGCCCCCTGGTACGTACGGGCCGAGCCGGCGGCTCTTGAGCGCGCGATCGTCAACCTGCTCGACAATGCGGTGAAGTTCAGCCCGCCCGGCGCCACCGTGGAAGTCCGGTTGATGCGGGGAGAGTTGACGGTACGGGACCACGGCCCCGGCATCCCCGCCGACGAACTCCCGCACGTCTTCGACCGGTTCTGGCGCTCACCGACGGCCCGCGCACTGCCGGGCTCGGGCCTCGGCCTGTCGATCGTGGCCCGCACCGTGCAGAACTACGGCGGCGAGGTCGCGCTGGCCGCGGCGGAAGGCGGCGGCACGGTGGCGGCCCTGCGGCTTCCGGGGGCGCCTACGCCGCCGCCGGATGTCGATCACAGCGGGCACGGCGGGAGCGCCGACGCCGGCCAGTGAAAGCCGAGCATCCTCGGCGCGTCACCTCGGCTCCCGTACGTCACCGACGAAGGCGGCCCAGGCGCCCACGCCGAACACCAGGGCCGGGCCCTGGGGGCGCTTGCTGTCGCGGACCGGGACGACGCCCGGGTAGTTGTCGGCGACCTCGACGCAGTCGTTGGCGCCGCCCTCGCTGAAAGTGGACTTGCGCCACACAGCGGTGCTGAGGTCAGGACTCCGCATCATGATCTGTGCTCCTCCAGTGCGCCCCTGATGAACGCGAGTGACTCCGGCGGGGACAATGCCAGATCCCGAAGGCGATCGTAGGACAGGCGAGCCTTCAGGACCTCCTCCTGATCCTCGATCAACTCGCTGCACCCGTTGCCCTCCTTGTAGGCAACGGCCGTTCCGTCCTTCTGCCACAGCAAGGCCAACGTCCCGCTCATGTGGTGGTGGGCGCCAGCAGCAAAGGGCAGCACCTGGAGTGCCACATGCCGCCACATCGCGACGGCTTCAATGCGCAGCAGTTGGTCGTCCCAGGTCTGGGCGAGCGCGGCAGGACGACGGAACGCGAACTCGTCGATGACGATGCGGACTTCAGGGGCCGGAGAACGCTCCAACAACTGCTGACGCCCTACACGGGCTGCCACCTGCTCGTCAATCTCTTCGTCACTGTCTGCCGTTGTCTGCGCGCCGGACAACAGATAGTGGGCGAACTCCTCCGTCTGCAGAAGCCCCGGCACTCCCAGTGAGAACAGACGGATGACCCGAGCCGTCTCCTCCAGCCCCATGTACTCCTTGTACTTGTCCTTGAAGACGTCGTTCCGCGCGGCCTTCCAGAGGCTGACCAGCAGGTCACCGGCCCCGTAATACCGGCCCAAGTCCTCCATCACAGCCACCTTGGACAGCCGCTCCCCTGACTCAAGGCGCGACAGATAGCTCTTGTCGTACGCCGTCTCCTCCGCCAGCTGCCCCAGCGTCTGCCCGGCCTTCTCCCGCAGGAACCGCAACGTCCTGCCCAGCGCGGCGCGCCCCGACTCGCCCTCAACGGACGGCAGTTCGACCATGTCACCCCTCCCCGTTGCCTGGCGCACAGGCAACACCAGGCCTCTTCCGCAGCGTACGCCGGGCCGGTGACGATCGAACCACGAACGGTAATCACCGCTCGTCAGCGCCCTGCCCGGAAGGCCCCGCCATGCCCCAACGCGCTCTGCTGCTCCCCTTGTTGCTCCTCCTCGCCGCATTACTCCCGCCGCGCGGACGCCACCGCGCGACAGCTCCCCCGCCCCGCACCCGCCGCGAGCGGCGCCTGCGACGGCGGCGCCGCCACACCCTCTGGCTCGCCGCGCACGGCATCGACGTAGGACCGAGGCGCATCCACGGCGTGGAGGTGGCGGCGCGATGAACCGGCCGGCCACCCTGCGCCTGCTCCCCTGGACCAGCCCCGAGGGCAAGCCCTGCTATCTGAGCACCGACAAGCCCGACAGCCCGCTCTCCCGGCTCGCCGACGACGTAGAAGAGGATCAACTCACGTGTGCGTACGACGTGTTGGCCGGGGCACGCGCCGTGCTGGCAGACGCGAGGGCGGGTGAGCACGCCCTGCGTTTCGCGCTCACCCGGGCCGCCGAGTCACTGCGGGACGCCCTGCGCGTGGCGGAGAGCCGCGGCGGCGCCCACGGGGAGGGCGCCCGCGGCTACGACGTCGCGGAGTGAGCGGAGCGGAACGCCTTCAGCGTCATCGTCGCCTGGTCGGGCACCGTGCCGCCGCCCGCCTGGTGCAGCCCCGCGTACACGCCCCCGCGCCGCAGCAGCTCCCCGTGCGTGCCGCTCTCCACCACCCGTCCGCCGGCCACGACCAGGATCCGGTCGGCGTCGGGGGCGAGCGCGAGGTCGTGCGTGATCATCAGGGTCGTACGGCCGTTCATGAGGCGGCGGAGCGGCCCCACGACCCGGCGGGCGGCCACGGCGTCGAGGCCGGCCGTCGGCTCGTCCAGGACCAGGACGGGAGCGGCGCGCAGCATCGCGCGGGCGATGGCGATCCGCTGGAGCTGGCCGCCGGACAGGGCCGCGGTGCCGGGGTCGATCGGGGTGTCGTAGCCCTCGGGGAGTGCCGTGATGAAGTCGTGGGCGGCGGCCGCGCGGGCCGCCTGCTCGATTTCCGCCTCGCTCGCCCAGGAGCGGCCGCAGGCGATGTTCTCGCGGACCGTGCCGTGCAGGATCAGCGTCTCCTGAGGCAGGAGCGTGACATGGTCGCGGAGGAATTCGAGCGGGACGTCGGACAGCGCAACGCCGTCGAGGCGTACGGCGCCCGCGTCGGGGTCGTAGAACCGGATCAGGAGCCGGGAGAGTGTGGACTTGCCCGCGCCGCTCGGGCCGGTGACGAGGACCAGTTCGCCCGGCTCGACGGTGAAGGAGACCGAGGTGAGTGAGTCGTCCGCGGCGCCCGGGTAGCGGAAGGTGACGTCGTCGAAGGAGATCCGTCCCTGCACCCACCACGGCTCGGCGGGCGTGGCGGGGTCGGTGACGGCCGGGCGGGCGCTCAGGATCTCCAGCAGGCGTGCGGCGCCCGCGGTGGCCGCGGTGAAGGTGAGGCCGAGCTGTCCGAGATTGCGGATCGGCGGGTAGAGGTAGCCGAGGAAGGCGGCGAAGGCGAGCAACTCGCCCAACGTCATGCGCCCTTCGGCGATCTCCCAGGCTCCGAAGCCGATGACCGCGAGCACGCATACCGTCTCGACGACCTCGACGAGCTGCTCGTACAGTTCGCTGGCCCGCGCCCCGCGTACCGAGGCCCGCATCCAGGCGCGGGCCTCCTTGTCGAGGCGCTGTTCCTCGGCGCGGCGCCGGTTGTAGGCCTGGGTGAGGACGATGTTGCCGAGGGACTCCTCGACGACCGAGGTGATCGCGCCGTCGGCAGCCCGCTCGTCCTGTGAGGACTCCTTGATTCGGCCGGAGAAACGGCGCGCGGCGAGGAGGAAGAGGGGCGCGAGCAGGAAGGTGACGAGGGCCAGGTCCCAGCGCATCCAGAGGGCGGCGCCCGCGTAGAACACGGTGGAGAAGAGCGCCGCGACCGTGCCCACGACGCCGGAGACGACGAGCGCCTCGATGGACTCCACGTCGCCGGTGAGCCGTTCCACGAGGTCGCCCTGGCGGTGGCGCTGGAAGAAGTCGGGCGGCAGGTCCTGGATGTGCCGGAAGACGTGGGCGCGCAGGCGCAGGACGAAGCGCTCCGCGGTCCAGGTGGCGAGCGAGTTGCCCAGGTATCCGACGATCGCGCCGAGCACGGCGACTGCGAGCCACTGGCCCGCCGGCTGCCAGAAGGCGGATACGGAACCGGCTTGCAGGGCGTGGTCGGTGAGGTTCGAGAAGATCAGGATCGACGCGGTCTCGGCGACTGCCGCGACGATCACGCACAGGATGACGACCAGCAGCCACTTGCGGTCCCCGCGCGTCAGCGGCCAGAACCGTCTGAAGGTCAGCCCGACTCCGCCGGACGTGTGCAGGCTCGGCACTGGACTCCTCTTTACTCCGTGGCCTTCTGTGGCAGTACGACCGCGGCGGGCCCCCGGAAGTACGTCCGGGGACCCGCCGTCGGCGATGGGGCGAAGATCAGCCCTGCTGCGGGCCCACCGGACGGCGCGGGGCCTTCTTGGCGGCCGGCTTCGGGGCGGGCTTCGCGGGGTGCTTGTGCTTGTGCTCGTGGGGCTTCGGCGGCGCGGGCTTGCGAGCGGGCTTCACCGGGGCGATCTTGCGGAAGCTCATGGGGCTCTCCCTCTTTATGCGATGCAGATGACTGACACAGATGAATTCTGTGACTTCTGACGCGTCGGCCGCTTGGCCAGTGCGGCTTTCGACGTCGGCGACATTACGCACCGAACATCAAGGGAGTACAAGATCAGGTAAAGGGCGGGCAATGCACGCAGGAGAACGGCATTTACTCAGCCTATTGACAGCCGATTGACAGCCGATTGACGCCTTTTGCAAGGCTGCACACAGCGTGTGTTCACACCGCGCCTACACCCCTTGATACAGGGGCTCAGTGCCCCTGACCGCCGACCGGACGACGCTTCGCCGCGACCTTCGGGGCCTGCTTGGCCTGCCGGTGAGCGACCGGCTTCGCCTTCGGGGCGACAGGCTTGCGGTTCTTTTTGACCGGGGTGATCTTGTGGAAGCTCATGGGGTTCCTCCCTGAACAGCGAATACTTACCGAACACCTTTTCCGTGTCGCGCCGCGTCCGGCTCGACACGGAAAACATTACGCGCCGCACGGAGCGGAAATCGCCGATTCTGGTGAGATTCCAATTAATCGAGGCAAAGGGAATTCACGGACACATTCACAGCGATTATCGGGAACCGCCCACCGCAAGTCCGGAGCCCGTCAGGCCGACCCGGATCCCGTCCTTTTCGACCCGCACGTCACTCAGCTGGACGTCGCCCATGCCCGCGCCCGGCAGTTTCGGCAGCCGGAACGCCAGTGAGAGGCGGTCGGCGAGTTCGGGGCGGGTGAGCCGGGTGAGGCCCTGGAGCAGTGCCGGGTCGAGGCCGAACTTCTTCAGGAGCGCCGGGTGCGCGAGCGCGAGGTCGACCAGGTTCAGGGACATCAGCTGGTGCACGAAGCGCGGCGATCCGGTGAGTTCGCTCAGGCGCCGGTCGCTGCGCAGCGCCGCGCGCACGGCCGAGTCGGGCACGCCGAGCCGGTGCACGAGGGACGGCACGGACAGCAGGGCCTTCGCCTTCGCGGTCTCGGTCGCGAGGCGGGCCACGGAGCGGCGGCTGAGGTGCAGGCCCTCGGAGGGACGCGTGCCGGGCCGGTACGTGGCGAGGTCGCCGATGTCGAGCCGCATGCCGCCGATGTCGGTGGCGATGCCGGTGTCGCCGATGCGCCGGATCGTGGCGTCGGCGCGCACCTTCAGGTCGTGTCCGGCGACGGGCAGTGTGCCGCGCGCGAGGACCCGGTCGCGGCCCTGTCCGCTGAACGTGACCTGGGAGGCGCCGAGTTCACGGTTCAGGTCGTCGAAGGTGAGCAGGACCTCGCCGGTCATGCCGCCGATGCGGGCGCCGCGCACATCGGTGGGCCCGTCGCCGTCGATGCGTACGTCGCGGATGGTCGCGGAGACCTTGGCGAGGGAGACGCGGCTCGCTGCGACGTCGGGGACGGTGATCTTCACCTCGTCCAGGCGCCGGTCGGCGAGCTGGGTGAGGAACGGGAAGCCCTCGATGTCGACCTCGGGCGCGGCGCTCAGGTGCAGCTGGTCCTTGAGCCGGTCCGCGGCGCGGTGCTCGGCGTAGAGGAGGGCCCAGCGGTCCGCGAGGGTGACGAAGGCGGCGAGGACGAGGATCCCGACGACGGCCTTCGTGGCGAGCGGCAGCCCGGCGAACCGGTTGCGGCGGCGGCTGCCGCGGCGGTGGTTGGGCCTGGACCAGGGCTGGTCGTCCGGCCCCGCCTCGGGGTCTTCCTCGTGCAGGAACTCGTCGAGCGGACTGTCCGCGAGGGCGCCCAGCTCGTCGTACGGGTTGTGCGGCGCAGTGCCCGATGGAACGGATTCCTCCGTGCGTACATCAGACAGTTCGGCGGACTCGGACGTGAACGTGGCTATGCGGTGGGGGGAACGCATCGTGAGATTTCACCATACGAACCGACCCCACCGCTAAGCTTTACTCCCAGTAAGGGACGGTTTAGGTCCCCAACTCGGCCGTGCGATACGTCACTTCACGATCGTGATCCGGTCCGCCTTCGGGGGCGCGATCGGCGACGTGGCCGACGAGTTCGCCGTCAGATAGTCGTTGAACGCCTTCAGGTCGTCGCTGCCGACCAGCGGGTTCTTGCCCTGGCCGAGCGCCGCGAAGCCGTCGCCGCCGCCCGCGAGGAACGAGTTCATCGCGACGCGGTACGTCGCCGCCGGGTCAATCGCGGTGCCGTTCAGCTTGATGGAGTCGACGACGACCCGGGCCGCGCCCGTCTTCGTCATGTCGAGCGTGTACGTCAGGCCCGCCGACGGCTGGAGGATCTTCGGCGAGGCCTCGTTGGAACCGCTGACCTGCTGCTGGAGCGCGGTGATGACCTGGGCGCCGGTCAGGTCGGCCAGGTTCACGGTGTTGCTGAAGGGCTGCACGGTGAAGCCCTCGCCGTAGGTGACGACGCCGTCGCCCTCGCTGCCGCTCGCCTTGTACACGAGGTCGGAGCGCACGCCGCCGGGGTTCATCAGGGCCAGCGAGGTCTTCGGGTCGAGGGTCTTGGCGTGCGCGAGCTGCGCGTCCGCGATCAGATCACCGAGCGGCTCCTCGGGCGTACCGGCGCCGCGGCCCGGGATGTCGGCCGAGATGTAGCCGACGGGCTGGTTCGCGACCGGCGCGGCCAGCTTGTTCCAGCGGCCGATCAGCGCGGTCATGTCCGGCGCCTTGTCCTGCGTGCGGCTCACCACGTGGTTGGCCGACTTCACCGACGTACGCACGATGTCCTTGGTGCGGCGGTCGTACGTCAGCGTCGTGTCCGTGTAGAGCTTCCCGTACGAGGACGCCGAAGTGACCATGCGGGGCTTGCCGGACGGGTCGGGGATCGTGCAGACGTACGCGTTGTGCGTGTGCCCGGTGACCAGGGCGTCGACCTTCGGCGAGATGCCCTTGGCGATGTCGACGATCGGGCCCGAGATGCCGGCGCCGCCGCTCGGGGAGTCGCAGTCGTAGTTGTACGAGCCGGAGGCCGGCACGCCGCCCTCGTGGATGAGCGTGACGATCGACTTCACGCCCTGCTTGTCGAGGATCTTGGCGTACTTGTTGACGGTCTCGATCTCGTCGTGGAACTTCAGGCCCTTGACGCCGTCCGCGGAGACGATGTCGGGGGTGCCCTCAAGGGTCACGCCGATGAACCCGATCTTCACGCCGTTGTGCTTCCACACCCAGTAGGGGGCGAGGATCGGCTTGCCGGTCTTCTCGTTCGTCACGTTGGCGGCGAGGTAGGGGTAGTCGGCGCCCTCGAACTTCTTGCCGTCCTCGAAACAGCCGTCCTTGGGGTGGCAGCCGCCGTTCTGCATGCGCGCCAGCTCCGTGGCGCCCTCGTCGAACTCGTGGTTGCCGACGCTCGTGACGTCCAGGTCGAGCTTGTTCATCGCCTCGACGGTGGGCTCGTCGTGGAAGAGCCCCGACAGCAGCGGGCTGGCCCCGATCAGGTCGCCGGCCGCGGCGGTGACGCTGTACGGGTGGCTCTTCCTGGCGGTCCGCAGGGACGTGGCGAGGTACTCGACGCCGCCCGCGTCGACCTTCCTCGTGGTGCCGTCCGGCAGGTTCTCCGTGACCTGGCCCGACGAGCCGGCCGGCGGCTCCAGGTTGCCGTGGAAGTCGTTGAAGGAGAGCAGCTGCACGTCGACCGTGCGGCCGCCCTTGCCCCCGTGGTGCCGGTCCTGCGTGGCGTTCGCGGGCAGCGCCGCGACGAGCGCGCCGACGGTGGCGAACCCGGCCGCCGCGGCGAGTATCCGCGATGCGCGGCGTCTGGGCCTGTGCGGTGTCAGCGGAGTCAGCGGAGTCATGGGTACGTCCCCCTGTGTGGGTGCTGTGAGACGACGGTGGTGGCGGTGTGTCGTGACCAAGTCGGCAGCCTAGGGTCAACGCGCGTAGCACGACAGGTGTTTGCCGGTTACGAGCTGATTGCCATCACCTGGCAGCAGGCCCGGCGCGGGCCCGTCGCCGTACCCTCTTGTCCATGACCAGCGATGCCGTGCCCACCGCCCCCGACCGCCAGATCGAGACGCTCACCGCCCTCACTCCCGACCAGGCGGAAGCCGTCCTGGAGATCCTCTCGGACGCCGCCCGTGCCGACGGGCAGCAGGCGGTGTCGGAGCAGGGCAGGCTGCAGCTGCGCGGCGGCCCCAGGGCGGGCGTGCGCCACTTCCTGCTGACCGTCGACGGCGAGCTGATCGGGTACGGCCAGCTGGAGGACACCGACCCGATCGAGGCGCCGGCCGCCGAGCTCGTCGTGCACCCCGCGCACCGCGGGCACGGGCACGGGCGGGCGCTCGGCTCTGCGCTGCTCGGCTCGTCCGGCAAGCGGCTGCGGGTCTGGGCGCACGGCGGCCACTCTGCGGCCCGGCACCTCTCGCAGGTCCTCGGCCTGACCCTGTTCCGCGAACTGCGCCAGATGCGGCGCCCGTTGGCCGAGGGTCCCGCGCTCGCCGAGCCGGTACTGCCCGCGGGCGTCGTCATCCGCACCTTCGTGCCCGGCGATGACGACGCGGCCTGGCTCGCGGTGAACGCGGCGGCGTTCGCCCACCACCCCGAGCAGGGCTCGCTGAACCAGCGCGACCTGGACGACCGCAAGGCCGAGCCGTGGTTCGACCCGGCCGGCTTCTTCCTCGCCGTCCGGGAGAGCGACGGCGAGGTCATCGGCTTCCACTGGACCAAGGTCCACGCCGAGGAACAGCTCGGCGAGGTGTACGTCGTCGGGGTCGCGCCGGACCACCAGGGCGGCGGCCTCGGCAAGGCGCTCACCGCGGTGGGCCTGCGGCATCTGGAGGCGTCGGGCATGCCGACGGCGATGCTCTACGTGGACGCCGACAACAAGCCCGCGGTCACGGTCTACGAGCGCCTCGGCTTCGTCACCCACGAGACGGACCTGATGTACCGCACGGAGTCGTAGCCCGCAGGAGCGGAAAGCGGCCGGCAGGCACCCGAGGGGCAGTCGTCACTTGACACTGCCCCTCTCTTGCACCACCCTTTCACTACTTGATTAGTGAAAGGGTGGTGTTGAGGAACGTGGTCGAGTACCGGATCGACCGGCGCAGCGGCGTCGCCACCTATCTCCAGATCGTCCAGCAGACCCAGCAGGCCCTGCGCCTCGGACTGCTGGAACCCGGCGACAAGCTGCCCACGGCCCGCGAGGTCGTCGAAGCCACCGCGATCAACCCGAACACCGTGCTCAAGGCGTACCGCGAACTGGAGCGCGAAGGTCTGGTCGAGGCCCGCAGAGGTCTCGGCACCTTCGTCCGCAGGACGCTCGGCGCGGCCCCGGCCGACTCGCCGCTGCGGGCCGAACTCGCGGACTGGGCCCGGCGGGCCCGCGCCGCGGGCCTCGACCGCGAGGACGCGGCCGCCCTGTTCGGCGCCGTACTGGACGAAAACTTCCCGAAGGGGGATCAGTGAGTTCCACCAGCACCACCCCGGCCGTCGCCATCGAAGCGACAGGGCTCGGCAAGCGCTACGGCCGCCACGGCCACGCCGCCCTCGACGTGTGCTCCTTCCGGCTGCCCGCCGGGCGGATCAGCGCCCTGGCCGGGCCCAACGGAGCGGGAAAGTCCACCCTGCTCGCGATCGCCGCCGGGCTCATGCGGCCCACCGCGGGGCGCGTCACCGTCCTCGGCGCCGCCCCCGGCGTGCACCGCGACCGCGTCGCGTACCTCTCGCAGGACAAGCCGCTGTACCCCCAGCTCTCCATCGCGGACACCCTGCGCATGGGCGCCGAGCTGAACCCGGAGCACTGGGACGCGAAGTACGCCGCCGCGATCGTCGCGCAGGGCGACCTCGACCCCGCGGCCCGCGTCCGCTCGCTCTCCGGCGGACAGCGCACCCGCGTCGCGCTCGCCCTCGCGCTCGGCAAGCGCCCCCAGCTGATGCTCCTCGACGAGCCGATGGCGGACCTCGACCCGCTGGCCCGCCACGAGATGATGGGCACGCTGATGGCGGACGCCGCCGAACACGGCACCACCGTCCTGATGTCGTCGCACATCGTCGCCGAACTGACCGACGCCTGCGACCACTTGCTGCTCCTGGGTGGCGGCCGCATCCGGCTCGGCGGCGGCATCGACGACCTGACGGCCGCGCACAGCCTGGTCACCGGGCGCGGCACGGCCGCCGACCTCGCCCCGCACACCGTGATCGAGTCCCGCCCCGCGGGGCGTGGCCTGACCGCCCTGATCCGCCGCGACGGGCCGCTCGACAGCGCCTGGGAAGCACAGGAACCATCCATGGAGGAGCTCGTCATCGCCCATCTGCGCAACCCCGGCGCCCCCGCCCTGATCACCCCGGGCACGACCGTCACCGCCGCGGCGGTGACGGCATGACCGCCCTCCTGGACAAGGACACCGGCCGCCCCGCCGCGCGCCGCAGCCTTCCCGGCGCCGACGGCCTCGTCTGGACCGTGCTGCGGCTGCACCGCACCGCGATGTGGGTGTGGACCGCGTACGTCGCCGTCACCGCGGGCCTGCTGCTGTGGCTGTGGGGCCCCGGCGCGAGCGCGGCGCAGAAGGCGTTCGACGTGTTCGGCTACAGCGGTGCGCAGGAGAACGCGTACCTCGACGGGTTCTCATTTCTCGGTTTCGGCGGCTCGTTCGACTCCCGCTTCTACGGCCCGTCCTCGCTGATCGGCATCGCCTCGTGCGCCATCGCCGTCTTCGCGGCGGGACCGCTGATCGCGCGTGAACTGGAGCGGGGGACGGCCGGGCTGGCCTGGACCCAGTCCGTGTCCCCCGCCCGCTGGCTCACCGCGAAGCTGGCCGTGCCCGCGGTGTTCGTCGCCGTCGGCACGGGCCTGCTCGTCGTCCTGTACTGGCTGGTGTGGAACGCGCACAACCACCTCCTGGTGGCGGGCATCGGCCCCCGCTCGTTCGCCTTCTCCCTCGGCCCCGCCACCGTGGCGAGCGCCCTGTTCGGCCTCGCGGTCGGCGTGCTCGCCGCCCTCGTCCTGCGCCGTACGCTGCCCGCCCTGGCGGCCGCCGGTGTCGTGCAGTTCCTGGCCGGCGCGATGCGCGGCAACAACTGGCCGTTCCAGCACTCGCCGTTCTCGCGTCTGCAGCCCGAACTGCCCGTGTACAGCAAGGCGATCACGTCCACGGGCGCCAAGGTCTCCGACCCCGGCTGCTACCTGAGCCAGAAGTGCCTGGACCGCCACCACATCACCGGCTTCACCCGCAGCTACCTCCCCTCCCCCGACTACTGGCCCCGCCAGCTCGCGGAGACGGGCATCCTGCTCGGCCTGACCGCGCTCGCCGTGGCCGCCGCGTTCCTCGTCCTGCGCCGGTACCAGCCGAAGAAGGAGACCGCCGCATGAGCACCGCCTCCCTCTCCCCCTTCTCCCCCTCGACCGGCCTGACCTGGACGGTGCTGCGGCTGCACCGGCTCGCCCTGTGGCTGTGGGCCGCGTACGTCGCGGTGACCGGGGCGATGCTGCTGTGGCTGTGGGGACCGGGCAGCTCCGGGTGGCACATCACGGGCAAGTGCGTCGCAGGCGTCATGAACGCCTGCAGCGCCACAGGGCCGGGCGCGGGCACGTACGAGTTCCTCCTCGGGCTCACCACGAGCCTGATCACGATCGTGCCCGCGCTCGCCGCCGCCTTCGCGGGCGGGATCCTCTTCGGCCGCGAGCTGGAGCGCGGCACGGCCGCCCTCGCCTGGACGCAGTCCGTCTCCCCGGCCCGCTGGCTGACGACGAAGCTCGCCCTCCCGGCCGCCTTCCTCGTCGTGGGCACCGGCATCCTCGTGGCCCTGCGCCGCCTGGTCGCCTCTGCGGCGAGCGGCCTCCCGTCGAACCAGTGGTTCACCAACGGTGTCTACGGCGCGCTGGGCCCGACCGCCGTCGCGCTCCCGCTGCTCGGCCTGGCACTCGGCGCGCTTGTCGCGTTCATCTCCAAGCGCGTGATCCCGTCGATCTGTGTCTCGCTCGCCCTCGTCGGCATCGTGACCGTCGCGCTCGGCGAGATCCGCGACCACCTCTGGCCCCCCGTCACCGTCATCGGCGACGTCCACGAGGGCTACCGGGCCTTCGCCGGCCTCCTCCTCGACGAGGGCGCGGTCACCGGCAGCGGCGCGCACATCGCCGACCCCCTGTGCGTCGACGACAAGAGCTGCCTCGTCCAGCACAACATCACGGGCTTCTACCGCGAGTTCCAGCCCTCCTCCCACTTCTGGCCGCTCCAGCTCGTCGAGACCGGCATCCTCCTCGCCCTGACGGCACTGGTGGCAGCCGCCGCCTTCGCCCTCCTGCGCAGGAACCAGCGGCCCTGACGACGTGCGGGGCGTGGCGGGGCGTCCCCGTAGACGTGTGGGGGACGCCCCGCCATGCCCCGCACGTCATGTCGCCGTAACCAACCATTCAGACGGGCTTGCCACCCTCTCAGAATGCAGCCCGCCGCGCCCGACCCCGCCGGGGCCCCGGCGGAGCACTCCCCGAACGGGAGACTCCGCCTCACGCCCGCGCTCTCCGACGCGCCCATCGTGGTCCGGGCGCGGAAGAATGGGTCCATGAGCCAGCAGAACGCCCAGGACCAGGCCTCCGAGCGGCAAGCGCAGCCGTCCGTCGGCTCGATAGCCGCGCACCGCCCGCACACGGTCGCGGGCGGTGACTTCGAACCCGAGCTCCCCGAGCTCACGGCCGACATCGACGCCGACCCCGACGAGTTCGAGGACTACAGCGCCGAGCTGCCCCAGGGCCGTTTCCTCGACCGGGAGCGCAGCTGGCTCGCGTTCAACGAGCGCGTACTCGAACTGGCCGAGGACCCGGACACCCCGCTCCTGGAGCGGGCGAACTTCCTGGCGATCTTCGCGTCCAACCTGGACGAGTTCTTCATGGTCCGCGTGGCCGGCCTCAAGCGACGTATCGCGACGGGCGTCGCCACCCGTTCGGCCTCCGGGCTCCAGCCCCGCGAAGTCCTCGAGCTCATCTGGAACCGCTCGCGCGAGCTCATGGCCCGGCACGCCGCCTGCTACCAGGAGGACGTCGCCCCCGCGCTCGCCGACGAGGGCATCCACCTGGTGCGCTGGGAGGAGCTCACCGACAAGGAGCAGTCCCGGCTCTTCACGCTGTTCAAGCAGCAGATCTTCCCGGTGCTCACCCCACTGGCCGTGGACCCGGCGCACCCGTTCCCCTACATCTCCGGCCTGTCCCTGAACCTCGCCGTCGTCGTGCGCAACCCGGTCTCCGGGCACCGCCACTTCGCGCGCGTCAAGGTGCCGCCGCTGCTCTCCCGCTTCCTGGAGGCATCGCCGCAGCGCTACGTCCCCATCGAGGACGTCATCTCGGCGCCCAAGCACCTGGGCGAGCTGTTCCCCGGCATGGAGGTCCTGGAGCACCACATGTTCCGGCTGACCCGGAACGAGGACCTGGAGGTCGAGGAGGACGACGCGGAGAACCTCCTCAAGGCGCTGGAGAAGGAGCTCATGCGGCGCCGCTTCGGGCCGCCGGTGCGGCTCGAGGTCGAGGAGACCATCGACCGGTACGTCCTCGACCTCCTCGTGCGCGAGCTGAAGATCAGCGAGTCCGAGGTGTACCCGCTGCCGGGCCCCCTGGACCTCACGGGCCTCTTCGGCATCTCCGGCCTCGACCGGCCCGAGCTGAAGTACCCCAAGTTCATCGCGGGCACCCACCGCGACCTGGCCGAGGTCGAGTCCGCGTCCGCGCCCGACGTCTTCGCCGCCCTGCGCGAGCGGGACGTGCTGCTCCACCACCCGTACGACTCGTTCTCCACGTCCGTGCAGGCGTTCCTGGAGCAGGCCGCCTCGGACCCGGACGTCCTCGCGATCAAGCAGACGCTGTACCGGACCTCGGGCGACTCGCCGATCGTCGACGCGCTGATAGACGCCGCGGAGTCCGGCAAGCAGGTCCTCGTCCTCGTCGAGATCAAGGCCCGCTTCGACGAGCAGGCCAACATCAAGTGGGCGCGCAAGCTGGAGGAGGCCGGCTGCCATGTCGTGTACGGCCTCGTCGGCCTCAAGACGCACTGCAAGCTGTCGCTCGTGGTGCGCCAGGAGGGCGACACGCTGCGCCGCTACTGCCACGTCGGCACGGGCAACTACCACCCGAAGACGGCCCGCCTCTACGAGGACCTGGGCCTGCTCACCGCCGACTCGCAGGTGGGCGCCGACCTCTCCGACCTCTTCAACCGGCTGTCGGGCTACTCGCGCCGCGAGACGTACCGCCGTCTCCTCGTCGCCCCCAAGTCCCTGCGCGACGGCCTCATTTCGAGGATCAACAACGAGGTCCAGCACCACCGCGCCGGCCGCCCCGCCTACGTCCGCGTCAAGGTCAACTCGATGGTCGACGAGGCCGTCATCGACGCGATGTACCGGGCGGCGCAGGCCGGCGTACCCGTCGACGTGTGGGTCCGCGGCATCTGCGCCGTGCGGCCGGGCGTCGCGGGCCTGTCGGAGAACATCCGCGTACGGTCCGTGCTCGGCCGCTTCCTGGAGCACTCCCGGGTCTTCGCCTTCGGCAACGGCGGCGAGCCCGAGGTCTGGTTCGGCAGCGCGGACATGATGCACCGCAACCTCGACCGCCGCATCGAGGCCCTGGTCAGGGTCTCCGACCCGGCCCACCGCGGCGCCCTGAACCGGCTCATGGAGACGGGGATGTCCGACACCACCGCCTCCTGGCACCTGGGACCGGACGGGAACTGGGTCCGGCACGCCAAGGACGCGGAGGGCCGGCCCCTGCGGAACGTACAGGAGATGCTCATAGACGCCCGGAGGCGCCGGCGTGGCACAGCAACACCTTGAGACGACGGGAGCGGAGGGTTCCGCGGGCGAGGTCGTCGCGGCCTATCTGCGCGAGCAGGCCACGGAGTTCCTGCGCTCCCTGCGGCAGCACCGCGAGAGCGGTGGCTCCGCGCCCGGGGGAACCGCCGAGGAGGCGGCCGGGGCGGCGCGCGCCCTGCGCCGCTCGGCCCGCCGCATCAGCGGCACCCTGCACACGTTCCGTCCCCTGCTCGACCCCGAGTGGTCCGACGCGCTGCGCCCCGAACTGGCATGGCTCTCGGGCACGCTGGCGCAGGAGCACGCGTACGCGGGCCGCCTGGAGCGGCTGCTGTCGGCGCTGCACCGGCTCTCCGGCGCACACGCGGTACCGGCCCAGACCCCCGCGGCTCCCCCCGGGCGGGTGGGCACGGCCCAGCTGTCGCGGACCGAGAACACGGCGTCGGGGAATCTGACCGTGGGCGCGGCGAAGGCGGGCGCCCTGCTGGAGCGCCAGCTCACCCTCGCCCGGACCAGAGCCCACTCCACAGCGCTGCAGGCACTCGGCTCGTCCCGCTTCCACGCGGTCGCCGACAACGTCGCCGTACTCGCCAGCGAGGTCCCGCTGCGCGCCACCCCGGCCGACCTCGACGCGCTGGCCGCCTCCGCCGAGTCCCGCCTCGCCGAGGCCGTCGCCGCGCTGCCCCTCCACCGGGCGGGCCACCCCTACAACGCGGAGGCTCTCGTCCAGGGCCTCACCGCCGACACGGCACCCCCGTCCCAGGACGCCCCGTGGCACCACGTACGCCTCCTGCTGCGGCTGCACCGCTACGCCCAGGAGGTCGTGCCGTGCGGACCCGGCACCGGCGGCGGGCCGGCCGACGCGGAGACCGAGGCGGCCGCCGCGCTCGACCGGCACCGGGACGCCGCCGAGGCCGCGGCGGCCGCCGCCCATGCGGCCCGCACCCCGCGCATCGCCCCGGCGACGGCCTACGCGCTCGGCGTCCTGCACGCCGACCAGCGCCACGAAGTGGAAGCGGCCCGTTTCGCGTTCCAACGGGCCTGGCTGAAGGAGACGGTCCACACCACATGAGCAGGAGCGGCGACGACACGATCCGCGCGGCGGGCTGCGTGCTGTGGCGCCGCTCCCCGTACGACGACGGCCTCGAGATCTGCCTCGTGCACCGGCCCAAGTACGACGACTGGTCGCACCCCAAGGGCAAGCTGAAGCGCGGCGAGGAGGCACTTGCGGGCGCGCTGCGCGAGGTCGAGGAGGAGACCGGCTTCCAGTGCGCTCCGGGTGCCCGCCTCCCCACCACCCGCTATGTCGCAGGCGGTCGCCCCAAGCGCGTCGACTACTGGGCCGCCGAGGCGACGGACGGCGGGTTCACGCCGAACCGCGAGGTCGACCGCGTCGCCTGGCTCTCCCCGGCCGCCGCCCGCCACCGCCTGACCCAGCCCCGCGACAAGACGCTCGTAGACGCGCTGCTGAGCGCCCTCCACCTGGCATAGTCGCAGCGTGTGCCCGCGTCATCACAAAACGTCACACAGTACCTCACCGCACCGACCGCCGAGGTTCACCCGCCGTTCACTCATGCCCATTGGTCGCTTCACCTGTCCTGCCTAATTTCGGCCTTACACGGTGCGAGTCGCCCACACGGGCGAACACCGCACCGCCTACCTGGAACGAACAGACTTCGCACGCCGTCCCGGATCACCGACCGGCGGCTCCTGGAAGGAACATCCGAAAGTGAAGCTTCAGCGCAAGAACCGGCTCCGCGCCCTTTCCCTCGGCGCCATCGCCGTCTCCGGCGCCCTGGCCCTCACGGCGTGCGGCTCGGACGACACGAGTGCCACCGGCGGTTCGAGCAGCGGCCCGTCGGCCAAGGCCGGCAGCATCAAGTGCGACGACGCCAAGGGCCAGCTCCTCGCGAACGGTTCCTCCGCGCAGGCCAACGCCATCCAGGCCTGGGTCAAGGCGTACACCGCCGAGTGCAAGGGTGTGCAGATCAACTACAAGCCCGAGGGTTCGGGCGCCGGTGTCACGGCGTTCACCCAGGGCCAGGTCGCCTTCGCCGGCTCGGACTCCGCGCTGAAGCCCGAAGAGGTCGCCGCCTCCAAGAAGGTCTGCTCCGGCGGCCAGGGCATCGACCTCCCGATGGTCGGCGGCCCGATCGCGATCGGTTACAACGTCCCGGGTGTCGACAACCTGATCCTGGACGCCAAGACCCTCGCCCAGATCTTCGACGGCAAGATCAGCACCTGGGACGACGAGGCCATCGCCAAGCTGAACCCCAAGGCGAAGCTGCCCAAGACCAAGATCCAGGCGTTCCACCGCTCGGACGAGTCCGGCACCACCGACAACTTCACCAAGTACCTCAAGGCCGCCTCCCCGGCGGACTGGAAGTACTCGGGCGGCAAGGCCTGGCAGGCCAAGGGCGGCCAGTCCGCGCAGGGCTCCTCCGG
This sequence comes from Streptomyces sp. NBC_00009, assembly GCF_045040855.1. Lineage (NCBI taxonomy): Bacteria > Bacillati > Actinomycetota > Actinomycetes > Kitasatosporales > Streptomycetaceae > Streptomyces > Streptomyces sp. NBC_00009. The sequence continues at coordinate 4,192,460 of NZ_CP108312.1, read as the reverse complement.
CCTCGCCCAGCAGGTCAAGCAGACCGCCGGCGCGATCTCCTACTTCGAGCTCTCCTACGCCAAGGACGGCATCAAGACGGTCGACCTCGACACGGGCGCCTCCGCGCCGGTCAAGGCCACCACCGAAAACGCCACCAAGGCCATCTCGGACGCCAAGGTCGTCGGCACGGGCAAGGACCTCGCCCTCCAGCTGAACTACGCGACGAAGGCCGACGGCGCCTACCCGATCACCCTCGTCACGTACGAGATCGTCTGCGACAAGGGCAACAAGGCCGACACCTTCCCGGCCACCAAGTCCTTCCTCACCTACATCGCGAGCCAGGACGGCCAGGACTCCCTGGCGGCCCTCGGCTACGCGCCGATCCCCTCCGAGATCAACACCAAGGTCCGCGACACCATCGCGAGCCTGAGCTGACCCAGCGTGCGGCCCGTCCCCCACAGGGGGCGGGCCGCACCGTCCGGTGCACCGCCGCCTGGAGCCGCCCGACCGCGGCTCCGCAGACCGGAGAACCCCATGGATATATCCACGAAGACGACTGCTCCACCCGCCCCCGCCGAGCCGCCGGCCCCGTCCCTCAAGACGTCCCGCGGCGCCACCCGCCCCGGTGACCGGATCTTCCTCGGTCTCTCGCGCGGCTCCGGCATCCTGCTTCTGGTGATCATGGCCGCCATCGCGGCCTTCCTCACCTACCGCGCCTCGATGGTGCTGTCCAAGAACGACGGCAACTTCCTCACGACCTTCGAGTGGAACGCCAACGCGACCCCGCCGGTCTTCGGCATCGCGGTCCTCGCCTTCGGCACGATCGTCTCCTCGGTCATCGCCATGGCGATCGCCGTCCCGGTCGCCGTCGGCATCGCGCTGTTCATCACGCACTACGCGCCGAAGAAGATCGGCGGCGCGATCGCGTACGTCGTCGACCTGCTCGCCGCCGTACCGTCCATCGTGTACGGCCTGTGGGGCGCCCTCTTCCTGGTGCCGCATCTCACCGGCTTCTACAGCTGGCTCGACGACTACTTCGGCTGGACCGGCATCTTCGAGTGGCAGGGCGGCGCCCCGCGCACCCTCCTCGCCGTCGGCATCCTGCTCGCGATCATGATCCTCCCGATCATCACGAACGTCAGCCGTGAGGTCTTCCGGCAGGCGCCCCTGATGCACCAGGAGGCCGCACTCGCGCTCGGCGCCACCCGCTGGGAGGTCATCCGCATGTCGGTGATCCCCTTCGGCCGCTCCGGCGTCATCTCCGCCTCGATGCTCGGCCTCGGCCGCGCGCTCGGCGAGACCATGGCCGTCGCGACGGTCCTCTCCCCCAGCTTCGAGATCAACGCCAGCCTGCTCGACCCGGGCGGCGGCACCTTCGCGCAGAACATCGCCGCGAAGTTCAGCGAGGCCACCGAGCAGGGCCGTGACGCGCTCATCGCCTCCGGTCTGGTCCTGTTCATCATCACGCTGGTCGTGAACGGCGCGGCCCGCGCGATCATCGCCCGCCGCAAGGAGTACTCGGGGGCCAACGCATGAGCAACGCAACGATCACCCCGCCGGCCCCCGGCACCAACTCCCTCAGCGCCGCGCGCCTGCCCCGCTGGGCGCCGTACGCCATCGCCGTCGGCGCCGTCGCGATCGGCTGCGCGATCGGCCTGGGCGCCGGACTCGACAGCCAGATCCAGTGGGGTCTGATCGCCGCGGTCCTGTTCGTGCTCGGCACGTTCGGCATCGCCACCGCCGTCGAGGGCAAGCGCCAGGCCAAGGACCGCGTCGCGACCAGCGTCGTCTGGGTCGCGTTCATCCTCGCCGTGATCCCGCTGGTCTCCCTGATCTGGGAGACCGTCTCGCGCGGCGTGAAGGTCCTCGACGTCTTCTTCCTGACCCACTCGATGGGCGTCGTCACGGACTACGAGCCGGGCGGCGGCATCTACCACGCCATCATGGGCACCCTGGAGCAGGTCGGCCTCGCCACCCTGATCTCCGTGCCGATCGGCCTGCTCACCGCGATCTACCTGGTCGAGTACGGCCGGGGCAAGCTCGCCAAGGCGGTCACCTTCTTCGTCGACGTCATGACGGGCATCCCGTCGATCGTCGCGGGCCTGTTCATCCTCAGCTTCTGGATCCTGATCCTCGGCTTCAGCTACTCCGGCTTCGCCGGATCGATGGCGCTGTCCATCCTGATGATCCCGGTCGTCGTCCGCTCCACCGAGGAAATGCTCAAGCTCGTCCCGAACGAGCTGCGCGAGGCCTCCCTCGCGCTCGGCGTACCGAAGTGGCGCACGATCCTCAAGGTCGTCCTGCCGACGTCGATCGGCGGCATCACGACCGGTGTGATGCTGGCCATCGCCCGTATCGCCGGTGAAACCGCGCCCGTACTGCTGCTGGTCTGGGGCAATCCGCTCATCAACACGGACCCGTTCCAGGGACCCCAGTCCTCGCTGCCGCTGTACATCTACCAGCAGTACCAGAACAGCGGCGGCAGCCCGGCGGCGTACGACCGTGCATGGGCGGCGGCTCTCGTCCTCATCGCCTTCATCATGATCCTCAACCTGGTGGCCCGCGGCATCGCCCGCTGGAAGGCCCCGAAGACCGGTCGCTGACGCGACCTATCAGCGACCCGGAAGTAGTGAGTTAGTTATGGCCAAGCGAATCGACGTAAGCGGACTCACCGCCTACTACGGCTCCCACAAGGCGATCGAAGACATCTCGATGACCGTGGAACCCCGCTCCGTGACGGCCTTCATCGGCCCGTCCGGCTGCGGCAAGTCCACCTTCCTGCGCACCCTGAACCGCATGCACGAGGTCACCCCTGGTGGCCGCGTCGAGGGCAAGGTGCTCCTGGACGACGAGGACCTCTACGGCACCCACGTCGACCCGGTCGCCGTGCGCCGCACGGTCGGCATGGTGTTCCAGCGCCCGAACCCGTTCCCCACCATGTCGATCTTCGACAACGTGGCGGCGGGCCTGCGCCTGAACGGCTCGTACAAGAAGAGCGAGCTCGGCGACGTCGTCGAGAAGTCCCTCAAGGGCGCCAACCTCTGGAACGAGGTCAAGGACCGCCTCAACAAGCCCGGCTCCGGCCTCTCCGGCGGCCAGCAGCAGCGTCTGTGCATCGCCCGCGCCATCGCGGTCGAGCCCCAGGTGCTCCTCATGGACGAGCCCTGCTCGGCCCTCGACCCGATCTCGACCCTCGCCATCGAGGACCTGATCGGCGAGCTCAAGGAGCGCTTCACGATCGTCATCGTGACGCACAACATGCAGCAGGCGGCCCGCGTCTCGGACCGCACGGCGTTCTTCAACCTGTCCGCGGTCGGCCAGCCCGGCAAGCTCGTCGAGATCGACGAGACCGAGCGGATCTTCTCCAACCCGTCGGTCCAGGCCACCGAGGACTACATCTCGGGCCGCTTCGGCTAGACACCACCTGCTCCTTGCGGTGCTGCATGGCGGTGCCACCGCAAGGCAAAGGGCCCGCCCCCTGGCTCCCGGGGGGCGGGCCTTCTTTTGTGTCCTGTACGGATTGCCGGCTCTCAGCCGAAGGCCAGATTCACGACCCAGTAACTCGCCGCAGCCACGACACCCGCGGCCGGCATCGTAATGAACCAGCCCAGGACGATGTTCTTGGCGACGCCCCAGCGGACCGCGTTCACGCGCTTGGTCGCGCCCACGCCCATGATCGCCGAGGTGATGACGTGCGTCGTCGAGATCGGCGCGTGGAACAGGAACGCCGAGCCGAACATGATCGACGCGCCGGTCGTCTCGGCCGCGAAACCCTGCGGCGGGTCCAGCTCGATGATCTTGCGGCCGAGGGTGCGCATGATGCGCCAGCCACCCGCGTACGTACCGAGGGACAGCATCAGCGCGCAGACGAGCTTGACCCAGACCGGGATCGGGTCGCTGTACGACTCGTGCCCGGCGATGACGAGGGCCATCACCACGATGCCCATGGTCTTCTGCGCGTCCTGCAGACCGTGGCCGAGCGCCATGCCGGCCGCCGACACCGTCTGCGCGATACGGAAGCCGCGCTTGGCCTTGTGCGGGTTGGACCGCCGGAACAGCCACAGGATCACGCACATCACGAGGTAGCCGGCGATCAGGCCGACCACCGGCGAAGTGAGCATCGGGATGACGATCTTGTCGAGCACGCCGGTCCAGTGGACGGCCGTACCGCCGGCGAGCGCCGCGCCGACCATGCCGCCGAACAGCGCGTGCGACGACGAGGACGGCAGGCCGAAGTACCAGGTGACCAGGTTCCAGATGATCGCGCCGACGAGGGCGGCGAAGAGAATGCCCATCCCCTTGTCGCCCACGGGCGTGGCGATGATCCCCTCACTCACCGTCTTGGCGACGGCGTCGCCCATAAAGGCACCGGCGAGGTTCATCACCGCGGCCATCGCGAGCGCCGCGCGGGGCGTCAGCGCACGCGTGGAGACCGACGTGGCGATCGCGTTCGCCGAGTCGTGAAAGCCGTTCGTGTACGTGAATCCGAGCGCGACGCCGATCGTCACGATCAGTGCGAAGGTGTCCATGAGAGGGCTCAGGACTCCTTGACGGCGATGGTCTCCACCGTGTTCGCCACGTGCTCGAAGGCATCCGCCGCCTCTTCGAGCACATCCACGATCTGCTTGAGCTTCAGCACCTCCATGGCGTCGTACTTGCCGTTGAAGAGCTGCGCGAGCAGCTTGCGGTGGATCTGGTCGGCCTGGTTCTCGAGGCGGTTGACCTCGATCCAGTACTCGGTGAGGTTGTCCATGGTCCGCAGGTTCGGCATGGCCTCGGCGGTCAGCTCGGCCGCGCGCGCCAGAACCTCGATCTGCTGCTCGACACCCTTGGGCAGCTCTTCGACCTGGTAGAGGACGACGAGGTCGACGGCCTCCTCCATGAAGTCCATGATGTCGTCGAGGGACGATGCGAGGTTGTAGATGTCCTCGCGGTCGAAGGGCGTGATGAACGAGGAGTTCAGCTGGTGGAAAATCGCGTGGGTGGCATCGTCACCGGCGTGTTCCGCTGCCCGCATCCGCTCCGCGATCTCGGCCCGGGCGGAGGAATCCGCGCCGAGCAGTTCCATCAGGAGTTTCGAGCCCGTGACGATGTTGTCCGCGGATGCGGCAAACATGTCGTAGAAGCTCGTCTCCCTGGGGGTCAGACGAAAGCGCACGTGGGGTCCTCGGGGTGCTTTGGATTCGGTCAGGCTGATGCTAGGCGCATCATCCGGCCACGGCTAACCGGCAATACCCCAGTGTCGCCCATCAGGCACAGTGATCAGCACGGGGTCCCGCGAACCCGTCGGACCCCCTCGGAATTCGGTACCATATACCCAGTAGGGGTATACAACGGGAGGACGCGATGACCACGGAAGCGACCGAGATCGTGACCGACCACGACGGCGAGAACGTGACGGACCACGACCGTGGAATCCACGGGTACCACCACCAGAAGGCCGAGCACCTCAAGCGCCTGCGCCGCATCGAGGGCCAGATCCGGGGCCTGCAGCGCATGGTCGACGAGGACGTCTACTGCATCGACATACTCACGCAGGTCTCCGCTTCCACCAAGGCCCTCCAGTCCTTCGCGCTCCAGCTCCTCGAGGAGCACCTGCGCCACTGCGTCGCCGACGCGGCGGTCAAGGGCGGCGACGAGATCGACGCGAAGGTCGAGGAGGCGACGAAGGCGATCGCGCGGATGCTGCGCACCTGAGACGCCCGGGACGCGCACCGCGCGCCCTGCCCCTGTGAGATACCTGACCCGGAGCCGGGGCGCGCCCGACAGCCGGCCGCGCCCCTCACGGGTTCAGGACTCCCCGGGATCCTCGTCCCGGGGCCACCGCTCCTCGGCGACCCTGAGCACCTCGTCGATTTGGTCCGCACTGAGCCGGTCCTCATCCGCGGCCGACGCCGCGATGATCAATTCACCGCACAGCTCGATCTCGGCGAGGGCGACGTGGTCATGAACCGCCGTGCCGCCCACCGGAGCCACGTTCATCACCTCTTCCAGCCGTAAGCCGCAGCCGTAACCGACTTCCTAGAGTAGGGAGCGGCCTACGCGCTGCGCATGGCACGGACGGACCATTTCCGGACGGCTAATTCTCGGCGATCTTCCCGGCGAAGATGTCCTTTGTGTCGGGAAGTTCGATATTCGCCGAAATCCCGAAGCCGTAGAGAAGAGTGGTGGACGCCACATCGACGACCTCCCTCTTCCCGCCCTTCCCCTTCCCCTTCACCGCAGCCGTCGCCTTCGTATTCACGAAGCTGAACCGGTGGCGCACCTTCCGGATCCGGCCCTGGTCGTCGAGGTACACGTCGAACGGCACCTGGTCCTTGGCGAACCCTTTCGCCGCGGCCGCCAGCGACTGCCGGCTGGCCGGGGAGGCGGCGCGGGCGGCGGCCGCCATGTCGACGGTCCCGCGGTAGTGCCGGACCTCCGTCCCGGCGAGCTCGCTCTCCCCCACGTACGTCACCTTGCGCGCGCCCCGCAGCAGTTCGGCGGCGGCCAGCGGATCCGTGGCCCCGCCCGTGACCAGGTTCCCGTCCGACATGGTGGCCGTGTCGACCCGCACCCACTTGTCGGCGGGCACCCCCGCGCCCCGGTTCTTCATGTACAGGGCGCCGGGCGCGAGGAGTTCGGTGATGGGCCGGTGTTCCTCGGCGCCGGAAGGATCCTGCGGAAGTACGACCTTCAGCTGCCCGACGCGCGCCCGGTAGTCGTAGACGCCCTCGCCCCTGATCGTGACGCGGGTCCCGCCGCTCGCCATCTCCATGGACGTACGGGCCTTGGAACTGCCCTCCCTGACCAGGCGGTCGGCCGCGTCGTGCACGGCGACGGCGGACTCGGCCGGGCTCTCGTTGTCCGCCTCGGCAGCGGCCGAACAGCCGGAGGCGAGGCCCATCAGTCCGACCGCCGCGGCCGCCGCGACCGCCCGTGCTGCGCGTCCGTGCTGCACCATCGCCTGTCTGCCCCCAAGCCCTGTCCGAGCGTCCGCGGCCCCTCTGTCGACCGGATAACGACGGTTGCCTGCACCCGTCACGCGTACCGTTGAGCTGTGGCACAAGAGCAGTCCGAACTCCCCGGGACCCACCGAACGACCACGGCCGAACAAGGCCGCTTCTGCCTGGCCCGCTGCACGTGCGGCTGGCGCGGCCCCTCTCGCAGAGCCCGCTCGAAGGCGAGAACCGACGCCGAGGAGCACACGGCCCGCCCCTGAACCCCCCGGCGTGGAACCCCGCGCTTTCCAAAGACGTCTCGTACCCCGGGAACCAACGGGAGGCGTCCATGGATCGGCGTACGTTCATCGCAGTCGGCGCGGCCACCGTCACGGCAGGCGCGGCCACGGCATGCAGCACCGGCGCGGCGGGGGCCGGCGGGCGGACCACGCCCAGCGCGACGACCAGCGCGCCCATCCGCACCAAGAGCGCGAGCGCCTCCGCCGCGGCGAACCTCAAGGCACTCGCCAAGGACCTCGACGGCACCCTCGTCACCCCCGGCCAGGCCAAGTGGGCGGCCGCGCGCCAGCTCTACAACACCCGCTTCGACAGCCTGAAGCCGACCGCCGTCGCCTACGTCGCCCACCCCGACGACATCCGCACCACGCTCGCCTACGCGCGGGCCCACCACGTCCCCGTCTCGATCCGCAACGGCGGCCACTCGTACGCGGGCTGGTCGTCCGGCGACGGCCGCCTGATCCTCGACGTGTCCAAGCTCTCCGCGATCAGGGCCTCCGGGGGCGAGGCCGTGGTGGGCGCGGGCGCCAAGCTCATCGACGTGTACCGCGCGCTCGCCGCGAAGGGCGTCACCATCCCGGCCGGCTCCTGCCCCACCGTCGGCGTCTCCGGCCTCACCCTCGGCGGCGGCCACGGCGTCGTCTCCCGCGCCTACGGCCTGACCTGCGACAGCCTCACCCAGGCCACGCTGATCACGGCGGACGGCAAGCAGGTCGTCGCGAACAAGAGCGAGAACAAGGACCTGTTCTGGGCCCTGCGCGGCGCGGGCAACGGCAACTTCGGCGTGGTCACCGAGCTCCGCTTCCGCACGCACCCCGCCCCGCAGGCCGTCTCCGCGTACATGACCTGGCCCTGGTCGAAGGCCACGGCCGTCCTCAAGGCCTGGCAGGAGTGGGGCCCCTCGCAGCCCGACGAGATCTGGTCGTCCTGCCACATAGCCAACGCGGTGGGCGGCCGGCCGACCATCTCGATCGCCGCGTTCTCCCTCGGCACGTACCGCGAGCTCCAGAACGCCGTCGACCGCCTCGCCGACGGCCCCGGCGGCCCCGGCCCCGCGTCGAACGTCTCCCTCAAGCGGCGCTCCTACGAGGAGTCGATGGAGGTGTACGCGGGCTGCTCGGCGTTCGCCGAGGACACGATGTGCCATCTGCCAGGCACGACCCCGGGGCGCAGCACGCAAGGGGCTCTGGGGCGCGAGACGTACGCGGCCCGCTCGGACTTCTTCGACCGCTCCATCTCCTCGGCCGGCATCCGCGCCATGTTCGCCAAGATGGAGAACGTCACCTCGGGCGCCGGCAGCATCGCGCTGACCGCGCTCGGCGGGGCGATCAACCGCGTCGACCCGACCGCCACCGCCTTCGTGCACCGGCGCTCCCGGATGCTCGCGCAGTACATCGTGTCCTGGCGGGCCGGAACATCCGGCTCCACGGCCCGCGGCTGGCTCGATTCCACGCACGCGGCGATGCGCCCGTACGCGTCGGGGGCGGCGTACCAGAACTACACGGACCCGACGCTGACGGACTGGCGCAAGGCGTACTACGGCGACGCGTCCGCGCGCCTGACGACGGTCAAGAAGCAGTACGACCCGAACCGCTTCTTCACGTTCCCGCAGGCACTCTGAGCGCGCCCAGCCACCACCGGGCAGGCGCCGACGCACGACCGTTGCGGCGGTAAGCGCCCCCGGACGGCCCAACCCAACACGCCCTCAACTGGCCCAAAGCAAAGCGCAGCGTTCCGCTGGAACCATGAACAAGCCCCGGATACCCCGCATAGCCGCCGTCTTCGCGATCGCCGCCGCCGCGTTCGCCCTGGGCGTCACGACCGCCGCCGTCACCGACGACGGCTCGGACCATCCCGCTTCGGGCCCCCTCGCGGTCACGTCCGGCGCCGTGGCGCTCGCCGGCGCGGCCGGCGGCACCGTCCTCCTTGCCCGACGTGCGGCAGAAGAGGCTAAGCGGCCAGATCCCGCTCTTCCGACTCCCGAGCCTCAGGAATTTCCACCGTCTCCCGAGCCGACGAGGCAGGGCTAGGCGACCACACCAGCCACCGCAGCCGCGTCGTCCGACCGACGGTGCGCGCCAGCGGGGTGAGCAGCGCGGACGCGAGCGGCGACAGGAGCAGCGCCACTGCCGTGCCGAGGGCGAATCCGCCGACGACGTCCGTCGGGTAGTGCACGCCCATGAAGACCCGGCAGAACCCTTCGAGCACCGCGAGCCCCAGGCCGATGAGCCCGAACTTTCGGTGGGCGACGAAGAGGCCGGCTCCGATGGCCATGGCGAGCGTCGCGTGATCGCTGACGAAGGAGAAGTCCGACTTGCCGCTGACCAGGACGTCGAGGCCGTCGTGGTCGGTGAAGGGCCTGGGCCGTTCGACGAAACTGCGGATCGGCACGTTCACCAGGACGGCGATCCCGGCGGCGAGCGGCGCCCACACGACGGAGGCGACGGACGAGGCGGCGTCGTCGAGCGAGTCCCGCTTCCGCACGCCCCACCAGCACCACAGCGTGAGCAGCACGAGCGCGAGCAGCAGCCCGTACTCACCGATGAACGCCATGGTGCTGTCGACCCAGCCGGGGGCGTCCTTCGCCAGGCCGTTGATGTCGTAGAGCAGACCGACGTCGGGGTTGGACCCGGAGGCCCCGAGTGCCGAGAGTCCAGCCAGTCCAGCCATCTCGCCGCGGCCCCTTCGTCTTGCTGCTCAGTGGGCGCACACAGTCGTGCGCCGCTCGTCCACCCCCGTGGTCATAGATCCGCGGTCCACGTCGATCCGCGATCAGCTCAGGAAAAGGAACGCACGGTCCCCTCTCCTTCGTTCCACAATCCACTGAATGATCACGCAGACGTTATCGAAGAGAGACACGAAGCCGCAGCTCAGGGCAGGGCTCTAACGGAGAGTTCCGGCCACGTCACACTTCGGGGTTTCCGTCCGGGCTCGTGCTCGGCACCGCTTTCGCACCATCTTCGGTCACCCGGGTCGCCCCGAAATAGTCGAGGGTGTCGACCGGGTCGAACCGGATGACGGCTCCCGGGCGCGGCGCGTCGATCATGTAGCCACCGCCCACGTAGATCCCGACGTGCCGGATCGCACGGCTGTCGGTGAGATCGTCCGAGAAGAAAACGAGATCCCCCGGCAGGAGCTCGTCCCGCTTGGGGTGCGGCCCGGCGTTGTACTGGTCGTTCGCGACACGCGGCAGCTCGATCCCGACCTCCCGGTACGCGGCGAGCGTCAGCCCCGAGCAGTCGAACCGGCCGCCCTGATCGGCGGTCCCGTTCCCGCCCCACAGATACGGGGTCCCGAGCTTCTTCTGCGCGTAGTAAATAGCCCCCGCCGCCTGCTGCGACGGCTGCACCCGGCCGACCGGCCGCGCGAAGCTCTTCTCCAGGTTCGTGATCGTCTTCACGTAGTTCTGCGTCTCGCGGTACGGCGGTACGCCCCCGTACTTGATGACGGCGTACGCACCCGCGTTGTACGCGGCGAGCATGTTCTCGGTCTGATTGCCCGGCGCGTCCTTCACGTACTTGGCGAGCGAGCAGTCGTACGAGGCCGCGGACGGGATGGCGTCCTTCGGGTCCCAGATGTCCCGGTCCCCGTCCCCGTCCCCGTCGACCCCGTGCGCGGCCCACGTCCCCGGGATGAACTGCGCTATCCCGAGCGCCTTCGCCGGGCTCTTCGCGTTCGGGTTGAACCCGCTCTCCTGATACAACTGCGCGGCGAGCAGCGCCGGGTTGATCGCGGGGCAGAGGTTCCCCCACTCCTGCACGATCGACTGGTACGCGCTGGGCACGGCGCCCTTGGCGAGCCCCACGGCTCCCTTGCCGACCCCGCTCGCGAGACTGCCGGCGGCCATGTACGTACCGACAACGAGCAGCGTGACGAACCCGGTCCCCCCGGCGGCGAGCGCTCCCCCGACGACCCACGCCTTACGCACCGTCAACCGCCCCTCGCTGCCCCGAAGTCCACCGCGTCAGTTTAGATGCGGGTGTGGCGATACGAGGCGAGTCGATCCGGTTGGCTCGTTTCGGCACTCGGCCCACAACAGCTTGCCGCGACGGGCCGTACCGAGGGAGTACGCGCCCCAGGCGTCGGCGCAGGCCCGCACGAGGTGCAGCCCGCGACCGGATTCCGCCGCGTCGGCCGAGATCCCTCCCGCGTGGAACCCGGGAGGGATCTCGGGGTTGGAGTCCCACACGGACACGCGGACCCCGCCGGGCGAACGGGGCGCGAGGCGCAGACCGTACGCGCCGGTGGTGTGGAGGTGGGCGTTGGTGAGGAGTTCGGAGGCGAGCAGCTCGGCGTCGTCACGGAGGTCGGCGAGCCCGTGCGCGTCGAGGATGACGCGCAGGGCGGCCCGGGCGATGCCGGGAGCACGAGGGTCGTGGGGCAGATGGAGGGCGTAGGTCCAGGGGGGCGGGGTTACCGTGGCCATGGAAGTCTCCGGTTGGTGTGGGGAGTTGGGTGGCCCAGTGACGATGCCGCTCCGTCGAGCGGGGTTCTTCTGGGGACACTCAAGCTAGCGGCCAGAGTTATATTCTTCACTCGATTCCAGGGAAGATTAAGAATGACCACTCCTGTGAGTGACTTGGCAGGACAGAGGAGCTGGGACCGTGAGGACCAACCCGACGGGCCGTCAACTCCGAGTCGGCGCCGAGCTGCGCAAGCTCCGTGAGCGAGCAGGCCTGAGCTCGACGGCGGCGGCCCAGCAGCTCGGCATGAAGCAGGCACAGGTCAGCAACATGGAGACGGGCCGGGTCGGGGTGAGCGCGGAACGCGTACGCACGCTGGCGTCCCAGTACGACTGCTCCGACCCGGCCCTCGTCGACGCCATCGCGGGGATGACCGGCGACCGGAAGCGCGGCTGGTGGGAGGAGTACCGCGACATCCTGCCCGGCACCCTTCTGGACCTCGCCGAACTCGAATCCAACTCGATGCGTCTGCGCTCGGCCGTGACGGTACACATCCCCGGCCTGTTCCAGACGACCGAGTACGCACGCGAGGTCTTCCGCCAGAGCGTCCCTCAGCTTCCACCACCGGACGTCGAGCACCGGGTCTCGTTCCGGATCAAGCGGCAGGCCGTCCTCTTCCAGGAGTCCCCGGTCCCACAGCAGGTCTTCATCCATGAGGCAGCCCTGCGGATGAAGCTCGGGGGCCGTGACGTGACCCGCGCACAGCTCAAGCACCTGCTGGACATGAACGAGCGCGAGCACATCGCGATCGGTGTCATCACGTTCGACACCGGGGTCCTGGCCGGTTCCGGACAGTCGATCTACTACTCCGAGGGCCCCGTGCCCCACCTCGACACCGTGAACCTTGACCAGTCGCACGGCCCGGTCTTCCTCGACGCCGAGGCACAGCTGCACAAGTACCGCGTACTGCTCGACCGGATGGAGGCGGCCTCGCTCCCACCCGCGAAGTCGCAGGACTTCATCCACTCCGTCGTCCACGACCTGTGAAGGAGCCCAAGGTGACAGATCCGAACTGGCAGAAGTCGTCTTACTGCGCGGAGGGCAACTCCTGCGTGCACGTCGCCAAGGACACCGGCGCAGTGCACGTCACCGAGAGCGCCGACCCCAGCAGAGCGATACTCACCACCGCCCCCAGCGCCTTCGCCGCCCTCCTCCAGTCGCTCAAGGCGGAGCCTCATGTCTGACCTGCGTTGGGAGCGGGCCGCGCCCGAAGGGGCCGAGGGGCCCGGCCCCTGGATCGAGATCGCCTTCGGTCCGGACGACCTCGTGTATCTGCGTGAGACCTCCGACCCCGAGACCGTCGTCACGACTACGCAGAGGAAGTGGGACGCGTTCGTGCTCGGCGTCCAGGCGGGCGAGTTCGACCACTTCGTCGAGGACGCCGACCAGCAGAGCCCGTAGCCACGGGATTGGCGGATTCGGGCCTCCAGAGCGTTCGTTGACCGCAGGTCAGCAGCGGGCGGCACCGCCGAGCCCGGCCCGAATCTGCCATTCACCCCACGGGCCGCCGCCGCCGCGGAGCGGAAAAGTGGCCAACGAATCGTCACTCAACAGGTCACGGCGCAGACCGGACGTTCATTGCCCCAGGTGACTCTCCGTGATACACAGAGTGACCATACGTCGGCTCGTATACGCAAACACGTGCCGACGTACGAACTCGGCCAAGGAATGGCGCCAAGTCGGCAGGCATCCACGGCAATCTGGGCAAGAATGGGCCTGACCTCTGCGCTGCGGCGGGGGCGACAGAACTACCCACATGGGGCGGTGAGTTACACATGCTGCTGGCAGCCGGCAAGGGCAACATCGACACCATCATCGGCGGGATCGCCCCCGACTGGGGCCCATTCCAGAACCTGGGCAAAGAAGCACAGGTGATGGTCGAGGTCGTGATGGCGGTGGCGATCCTGCTGTGCCTGGGCATCGCCATCTGGGGCGCGGCCAAGCAACGGATCGGCGCGACGGCCCTGCGCGACACGTTCAGCGCCGAACAGGGCAAGGGCCTCATCGTCGCGGGCCTGACCGGCGTATTCATCATCGGTTCGCTCGGCACGCTCTTCACCATCGTGTACGGCATGGCGATCTAGCCCCTGTTCCGCCCGCTCCGGTCTCATCTGCACTGAGGTTGCAACTCCCTGATGTCGAGTCACCACACCGCGCCCGCGCGGAAAGCAGCGCGGCTACCGTCGTACGTGGCGGTTCAGCACGAGCCTGAGGGGGCGTACGCGGGATGAGTCCGGGCGACGGCAACGACGACGACCTCTACGGCGGCACGGGCCAGACCCGCACGCGCCTGCCGGAGGGCGGGCCGGGCGACGGGTACGGCGACGGGCGCAGACCTGCCAGGTCGTCGTCGCGCAGCCTCATCACGGTGGTCGGAGTGGTGGTCCTCCTCATCGCGGCGATCGCCTTCGCGAACCGCGGTGACGAGTCCTCTTCGGGGAGCGGCGACGGGAAGAAGCCGGGCGCGTCCGCGACGGCCCCTACGGGGACGAAGGCGGTCGCGTCGGGGTTCGCCCATGACAAGCAGGGGGCGCAGAGCGCTGCGGCGAATTATGCGGTGGCTCTGGTTTCCGCCGACATCCTGAAGCCGGACCGCCGGACCGAGATCGTCAGGCAGCTCTTCGTCGCCGACAAGGTCGCTGGGCTGGAGGCCAAGTTCGACAAGGCGTACTCCACCGACTTCCTCAGCCGTCTCGGGCTGGACACGAACGGCAACGCGCCGGCGGGCCAGACCTACGTGTCACGCACCGTCCCGGTCGGGACCAAGACCACCGCGTACTCGGACGGCACGGCGACCGCGGAGGTCTGGTGCACGGGTGCCTTCGGCACGGCCGGTGAGAGCACGAAGAACCCTGTCACGAACGACTGGTTCACGATGACTCTGAAGCTGCGGTGGACGGACGGCGACTGGAAGGTCGAGAGCTTCTCCCAGAAGGACGGACCGTCCCCTGTGAACGGCGACAACAAGATCTCGTCGGCCGACGAGATCGCCAAGGCCGTTGAGCAGTACGGAGGGTTCACCTATGCCCGGTAGTCGCCCTCTGCTGAAACTCGCCGCCGCCGCGGCAGCCGTCCAGACCACAGCCGTCCTGCTGGCGACCCGTGCCTACGCGGTGCCCGCCGATGACAAGTGCGACCTCATCGTCGGACCTGCCAAGCAGTACTGCGAGCGCGGCAACGGAAAGTCCAGTGGTGGGGGTCCCGCCACACCCCCCGGCACCACCAACCCCCTGGACCCCCTCTCCTCCCTCGCCAAGGGCTGTGCCGACGCCGCGTCCTGGACCGTGGACATGCTCAGCAAGTCCATCAAGCAGACCGCCAACGTCGACTTCACCAACCCGAAGTTCCTCCAGCAGTACGCCATCGTGTTCGCGGCGTCGGCGATTCTCACATTGCTGCTGTGGCTGCTCGCCGTGGCCAAGAGGGCCGTCCGGGGTGTCCCCCTCGGTACCGCCCTCTCCGAGGCCATCGGGTTCCTCTGGCTCACGGTCATCGCGTCCGCGTTCACGCCGCTGATCCTCTACACCGTCGTATCCGCGACGGACGGTGTCTCGGATGTGCTGGCGAAGGCGACGGGGGATCAGACGGACGCGTTCTTCGGGACGTTCTCCGGTGCGCTGAAGAAGGGCGACGACATAGGGGGCGGGCCGATCATGCTGATCGTCGTCTCGCTCGTGTCGATCCTCGCCGCCGGTGTGCTGTACCTGGAGCTGTATCTGCGGGCCGTGCTGCTGTACGTGGGCGCGCTGCTCGGCGTCGTGGTCTACGCGGGGCTCGTCGACAAGAACCTGTGGGGGCATGTCCGCCGGTGGGCGGGCGTCATGATCGCGGTGATCCTGGTGAAGCCGGTGATCGTGATCGTGCTGGGACTCGCGGGTGCGCTGTCGGGGTCCGAAGGGCCCGACTCGCTGGCCGCCGTCGTCTCCGGTCTCGCCATCGTGCTGCTCGCGATCTTCGCCAGCGGCATGATCTACCGCTTCGTACCCGGCTTCGGCGACGAGATCGCCAACGGCCGTAACAACCGCATCATGCGCGGCGCCGAGAACAAGGCGGCCGCAGTCATCAGTTCGCCCGCCGCACTCGTCTCGCAGGGCATCAAGACGCACAGCGCCCGCGCGGACGGTGGCGGCGGCAGCGGTGGCGGCCAGTCCCAGGCCCGCCCCGCGAACCCCGTGTCGGGAGGCGTGGCCGCACACAGCACACGCCCCTCCTCCGGGGGCAGTGGCGGTGGCGGCGGATCTGTCCCCTCCGCCGCACCTCCGCCCCGTACGAGTCCCACGAGCACGCCGCACGCGAGCAATACGCGTAGCGGCGGGAACACCGGCAACAGCAATCGGCAAGGAGGTGCAGGGCGTTGACGACCCAGTCCCATGTGTCCCCATCGGTCACGCCCCGCCGTACGTATCTGATCGGCCGTGCCCGGCCGAACGCCATCGTCGGCAAGAACCGCGAGACCGGCGAGATCGCCCTCATCATCGGGGGCGCTTTCCTGGGCATGATGTGCGGGCTTCTCGTCCCCGCCCTGTCCCTGCGCATCATGCTGCTCCTGGGCTTCCCGCTGATCGCGCTCGCGGCCGTCTACATCCCGTACAAGCACCGCACCTTCTACAAGTGGTTCGAGATCAACCGCAGTTACAAGCGGCAGCTGAAGCGCGGCACGACGTACCGGTCGCGGGCCATGGACGCGGGGGTGCGGCTCGACGGGCGTGAGGTGGAGATCGGGCCGCCGCCCGGCATCGGCCGGCTGACCTGGCTGGCCGCGCCGTTCGGGCCGGACGAGATCGCCGTGCTGCTGCACGCCGACCGGCGGACCGTCACCGCCGCCATCGAGATCGAGGGCCCGGGTGTCGGGCTGCGGGACAGTGAGGACCAGGAGGCGCTGGTCGACCGGTTCGGGACGCTCCTGAAGCACGTCGCCAATGGGGACGGCTTCGTCACGCGGCTCCAGATGCTCGCCCGTACGCTCCCCGCCGACCCCGACGCGCACGCCAAGGACGTCGCCGTACGCGGGAACGACCGGACGCCGGGCTGGCTGCAGCAGTCGTACAACCAGCTCCAGTCGATGGTGTCGACGAGCAGCGAGCAGCACCGCGCCTACCTCGTGGCCTGCATGCACTACACCCGCGAGCTGGCCGCCGAGGCGCACGCCATGGCCCGCGCGGCCCGTCCCCACAGCGGCCGCAAGGTCGACCGGGACGCCGGGCTCGCGGTCGTCATGGCGCGCGAGCTGACCGACATCTGCTCGCGCCTCCAGGAGGCCGACATCCGGGTGCGGCAGCCGCTCGGGCAGGGGCGCCTCGCCTCGCTCGTGCACTCCATGTACGACCCGGATCATCCGATCGACCACATTCAGGCCATGACCAAGCGCAACGCCTGGCCGGCCGAGCTGGACGCGATGGAGCCGACTTATCTCCAGGCCAAGACGCGTGAGTCGTCGACGCGCGCGCCCTGGTGCCACGCCACCGCCTGGGTGAAGGAGTGGCCGATGACGCCGGTCGGCGTGAACTTCCTGGCGCCGCTCCTCGTCCACACCCCGGATGTGATCCGTACGGTCGCCGTCACGATGGACCTCGAACCCACCGAGGTCGCCATCGAGCGGATGCTCACCGAGAAGACGAACGACGAGGCGGAGGCCAGCCGCCAGGCCAAGATGAACCGCACCGTCGACCCGCGCGACGTCGCCGCCAACACCCGCCTCGACCAGCGCGGCGAGGACCTCGCGAGCGGCGCGGCCGGGGTCAACCTCGTCGGCTACATCACCGTCTCCTCCCGCTCGCCGGAGAGCCTCGCGCGCGACAAGCGCACGATCCGCGCCTCCGCCGGCAAGTCCTATCTGAAGCTGGAGTGGTGCGACCGCGAGCACCACCGGGCCTTCGTCAACACATTGCCGTTCGCGACCGGCATCCGACGGTAGAGGCAGGGCTCTGAGATGCGGGATCCGCTGTCCATGGCCACGGACGCCTTCACCTCCTTCCTGTTCGGGAAGGTGGAGACGACCCGGCTTCCGGTCCGTACGTCGACGGGGCAGGCCCAGGCCGTCTACCTGCCGACGGCCGCCCCCGGCCTCGGCGACTCGGGCGTCATCATCGGCCGCGAGGTGTACTCCGGCAAGGGCTATATCTACGACCCGTTCCAGCTGTACGGGCAGCAGCTGCCCGCCCCGCACTGGCTGGTCCTCGGCGAGTCCGGCAACGGCAAGTCCGCGCTGGAGAAGACGTACGTCCTGCGGCAGCTGAGGTTCAAGGACCGCCAGGTCGTCGTCCTCGACGCGCAGGGTGAGGACGGGGTCGGCGAATGGAACCTCATCGCCCAGGAGCTGGGTATAACTCCCATCAGGCTGGACCCGACGGCCGCTCTGGACATGGGGATCCGGCTCAACCCGCTCGACCCGGCGATCACGACGACCGGGCAGCTCGCCCTGCTCCGGACGATCATCGAGGTCGCCATGGGGCACGGCCTCGACGAGCGCTCGGGCTTCGCCCTCAAGGTCGCGCACGCCTACGTCAACGAGACCATCGTCGAGCGCCAGCCCGTCCTGACCGACATCGTCGAGCAGCTCCGCCACCCGGAACCCGAGTCGGCGGAAGCGATGAACGTGGCCATAGACGACGTACGGGCGTGGGGACTCGATGTCGCCCTCGTCATCGACCGTCTCGTGGACGGTGACCTGCGCGGCATGTTCGACGGTCCGACGACGGTCGGCATCGACCTCGACGCCCCGCTGATCGTCTTCGACCTCTCCCACATCGACCGCAACTCCATCGCGATGCCGATTCTGATGGCGATCGTGGGTGTGTGGCTGGAGCACACCTGGATCCGGCCGGACCGCAAGAAGCGCATCTTCCTGGTGGAGGAGGCGTGGCACATCATCAACTCGCCCTTCGTGGCGCAGCTGTTCCAGCGGCTCCTGAAGTTCGGCCGGCGCCTCGGTCTGTCGTTCGTGGCCGTCGTCCACCACCTCAGTGACGTGGTCGACGGGGCCGCGGCCAAGGAGGCGGCCGCGATCCTGAAGATGGCCTCGACCAGGACCATCTACGCCCAGAAGGCCGACGAGGCACGGGCCACCGGTCTCGTACTCGGCCTGCCACGCTGGGCCGTGGAGATCATCCCCTCGCTGACCCCGGGTATCGCGGTCTGGGACGTGAACGGGAACGTCCAGGTCGTGAAGCACCTCATCACCGAGACGGAACGGCCCCTGGTCTTCACCGACCGCGCCATGACGGAGTCCTCCGCCGAGACGCTCGGCGACGACGCCCTGCGCGCCGCCGACCTGGAGGCGGAGGAGCGGGCGGCCGCGTTCGTGGAACAGCACCTGGGCGACCGGCTGAAGGACTCTTCGGAGTCGACGGTGGCCTGAAGTCTCTGAGGCCGGTGGTCTGAGGTCGGAGGCCGGTGGCCTGAGGTCTGAGGCTTGGGAAGTTTTACTGGTGGGGCTCGGCGAGAGCGAGAGCGGCATGCGGCGGCACGACGCCTACGAGCAGGACGACAGGTACGGGGACCGGGGCCGGGGTGGCCCCGCCCCGCGGGAACGGGAACGCGGCATTCCCGACGGGCTGCTCCTCGGCGTGCTCGCGTTCCTGCTCGGCATGACCGTCATGGTGTGGACGGCGACGGGCCTGTCGGGCCTGTTCTCCAAGGGCACCTGGCCGGACGGCGTGACGATCCGCCACACGCCGGTGGCGATGCGCTCCCTCATCGGCCGCCCGCACGACCTGCCGGGCGCGTGGCCGGACACCCCGGACGGGCAGCTCTCCGGGTACGGGCTGTTCTGGGGCCTGTTCATCGGCCAGGTCCTTGTGCTGATCGTGCTCACGGTGTTCGTCGCGGGGACGGTGGCGCGGTGGCGGGCCGTACGGCGTCGGGGCCGGACGGAGGCGGCTGCTCCTCCTTCGGCCGAGCCGGCGCCCGTGGCCGACCCCGCTCCCGCTCCCGCTCCCGCTCCCCGGGCCACGGTCTCCGAGGTCCCGGCAGCCGGGCCGGAGCCCCACGAGAACCACGAGAAGCAGGAGAAGCAGGAGAAGCAGGAGCGTCACGAGAGTCCTGCCATCCCAGCCGCCCCGGCCACCCCCACGACCGTCCCCACCCCCCGCGGTCCCGTCGTCCTCGGGCCCGCCGAGACCCGTGCTCCCCGGGCCATTCAGGCCATCAGGGACGCCGAGGGTCCCGTCCTCGTCGTCACGTCGTCGGCGAGTGTCTGGGCGGAGACCAAGGACGCCCGGTCGAAGCTCGGCCCCGTCCTCGTCTACGACCCCACCCACCTGTGCGACACCCCCGCCCGCCTCCACTGGAACCCGGCGCAGGGCTGCGAGGACAGGCCCACGGCCGCGTCCCGGGCTGCCGCCCTCCTCGCCCCCATCCGGCCCACAGCCAAACTCGACACGGCCACCGCCGACACGGCGGAGACACTGCTGCGGAGCTTTCTGCACGCCGCCGCCGTGGACGCGAAGCCGTTCCGGCACGTGCACCGCTGGGCGCAGGGCACCCAGGTCCAGGAGGCCGTACGCATCCTGCGTACGAGTCCGAAGGCGGCGGCCGGCGCCGCGGGCGAGCTGGAGGCCGCGCTCACCTCGCACCCCGAACGCCGGGACATGGCACAGGAGTTGACGGCCCGCGCGCTGTCCTCGCTGTTCTCCGTCCACATCCGCGAGGCGTGCACCCCAAACCGAACTGATGCGCTCACCCTGGATTCCTTCGTGAACGAAGGGGGCACGCTTTATGTGGTGGGTGAAGCCATCGAGGATCCCAAGGCGGACCCGGGCGCGATGCCCCTCCTCACGGCCCTCGCCTCAAGCGTGGTCGAGCACGGCCGGCGCATGGCCGAACGGTCATCTGCCGGTCGGCTCGACCCACCAATGACGCTCGTCCTCGACGACGTCGCCGCGGTGGCTCCGCTTCCCCAGCTTCCGGAGCTGCTGTCCACCGGAGCGGACCGGGGTCTGCCGACCCTGGCCCTCCTCCGGTCCCGGGAGCAGGGCCGGGCCCGCTGGCCGCACGCCGAACTCCCGGTCCCTTAACGCCTGTTACCGGTGCCCCAGGACCATCTCGTACTCGACCTTCGACGGGTCGCCCGGCACCGCCACGCTCGCCCCGCTGCGGCCGAAGCCGAACCGCCGGTAGAACGCCTGCGCCCGCGCGTTGTCCTGGTGCACGTACAGCCGCACCCGCTCCAGTCCCTCCAGCGAGCGCGCCCACTCCACGGCCGCCAGGAACAGCGCCTCGGTCACGCCGCTCCCCCGGTGCTCGGGCCGCACGTACACGCCGACGAGATGCGCCTGCCGCACGTCGCTCGTGTCGCCGAACGCGAGCGACGCCCCGGCCTCCTCCACCCGCACGGTCACGGACCCCCACCACCGGCCGTCCGCTCCCTCGGCGACGAACTGGTTTCCGGAACCGTCGAGTTCGAACCGTCCGGCCCGGTCCCGCCAGAACTCCTCGGGCCGCGCGAGCGCGGTCTCGTACGTCTCCAGGAAGGCGATCGGCGCCGCCGGGTCCCGCAGGGCGGCGAGCCGGATCTCCCGCACCGCCTCCCACTCCTCCGACCGGACGGGACGTACGACGTACTTCTCGGCAGGCTCCATGGGCCGGACCCTACGGGACCGTCGTACCGGGGTACTACACCATTTCGGCAGCTCCGGACCGCGGTCGGACGCCCCGCCCCCAGCCCTCTTCCTACTGTCTGAGCATGACGATCAGGGCACACGGACTCACCAAGCGCTACGGCGACAAGACCGTCGTCCAGGACCTCACCTTCACGGTCAACCCGGGCACCGTCACCGGCTTCCTCGGCCCGAACGGCGCCGGCAAGTCCACGACCATGCGCATGCTCCTCGGCCTCGACGCCCCCACCGCGGGCCACGCCACCGTCGGCGGCCGCGCCTACGCCGCACATGCCGCGCCCCTCCACGAGGTCGGCGCACTCCTGGAGGCCCGCTCGATCCACCCGGGCCGCACCGCGTTCCACCACCTCATGGCGCTCGCCCACACGCACGGAGTGCCGCGCTCCCGCGTCGACCACGTCCTGGCTCTCACCGGCCTCACCGACGTCGCGGGAAAGCGCGTGAAGGGCTTCTCCCTCGGCATGGGCCAGCGCCTCGGCATCGCGGCCGCGCTCATCGCCGACCCGGCCACCGTCATCCTGGACGAGCCGGTCAACGGCCTCGACCCGGAGGGCGTCCTGTGGGTCCGCAACCTCCTCAAGTCCCTTGCCGCGGAGGGCCGTACGGTCCTCGTGTCCTCGCACCTGATGAGCGAGATGGCCCTGACCGCGGACCACCTCGTCATCATCGGCCGCGGCCGCCTCCTCGCCGACACCACCGTCGCCGACCTCGTACGCGAATCAGGCGCGGCCTACGTCAAGGTCGTCACGCCCGAAGCCGTACGCCTGCGCGAGCTCCTCGCCGGCGCCCCCGGCGTCGAGGTCACCGGCGAGTCCCCCGACACCCTGCACATCCGCGGCACCGACGCCCCGCACATCGGCCGCACGGCCGCCACCCACGGCATCCCCCTCTTCGAACTCACCCCGCAGACCGCCTCACTGGAGCAGGCCTTCATGGACCTCACCCACGACTCGGTCGAGTACCAGGCCACCGCCCTGACGGGAGCAGCAGCATGACCACCGCAGTCCCCTACGGCGTCACCACGCCCCGCGTGCTGCGCTCCGAGTGGCACAAGTTCTGGACCCTGCGCTCCACATGGACCACCCTCGCCGTCGCGAGCGCCCTCGTCATCGCCGTCGGCATCACCATGGGCTCGACGTACGACGGCGACGACTCCGAGATCGACACAATCGTCTTCGTCCTCCTCGGCACCCAGCTCTCGCAGCTCTGCATCGCCGTCCTCGGCATCCTGGTCACGGCGAGCGAGTACTCGACGGGCATGATCCGCGCCTCACTGACGGCGGTCCCGCGCCGGGTGCCCGTCCTGTGGTCCAAGGCCGGCGTGTTCGCGGCCGTCGCGTTCACCCTGGGCTTCCTGACGAACGTGATCACGTTCCTCGTCGCGCAGATCTGGCTCTCCGACGGCGACAAGGCGAGCTCGCTCACCGACCCGGGCGTCCTCGGCGCCCTCGCGGGCAACGCCGCCGGCATCACCCTCATGAGCCTGATCGCCCTCGGCCTCGGCGCCCTGCTCCGCTCGGTCCCGGCCGCGATCGGCGCGTTCGTCGGCGCCGTGCTGATCCTCCCCGAGATCCTCGGCATGCTCCCGTACGACGCCGTGGACAGCGCCGTGAACTACTTCCCGACCCAGTCCGCCGAACCCCTCGGCTCCGCCACCCACCTCGCCGGCGCGGTCTCCCCCGCCCTGGGTCTCCTCTCCCTGACCCTGTGGGCCGCCGCGGTCCTCACGGCCGCGGCCCTGCTCCTGCGGCGCCGCGACGTATGACCCCCGCGGAACCCTTTCCCGTACGAGGATGAACCGGTGACGGACGACAGGACTCAGGGGCCCGAGCGAGCACCCTTCCCCCTCACCGCGTACGTCCAGCGGCTCACCGAGCGGGTGCGCGCCCTCGACCGGCGCCGCCCGCTCGGCTGGGACCTGGTCCTGACGGGCTTCTTCGTGATCGCCGCCCTCGTCGACTACACGGGCGGCGGCTGGCGCAACATCGCCCACAACACCGACGTACCGGGCCCGCTGGTCCTGTGCCTGAGCCTCGCGCTGACGGTGCCCCTGCTGTGGCGCCGCACGCGCCCGATGGCGGCACTCGCGGTGATGGTGGCGGCCGGGGTCGTCAACAGCTGGACGGGTGCTCTGCTCCAGGCGGCCCTAGTCCAGCTCATCGTCGTGTTCAACGTCGCGCTGCGCCGCCCGCCGAAGCTCCTTGCGGCTGCCTGCGCGCTGACGCTGGTGCCGGTCGTCGTGGGCGTCTTCCGCTATCCGAAGGGCAGTTGGGACCAGCAGATCGTTCCGCAGGTATGGGCGATCACCCTGGTGGCGCTGCTCGGCATCGCGGTCCGCAGCCGCCAGGAGTACACGTCGTCCCTCGTCGAACGCGCCCGCCGACTCGAAGTCGAGCGCGACCAGCAGGCCCAGCTCGCCGCGGCGGCGGAACGCACCCGCATCGCCCGCGAGATGCACGACATCATCGGCCACAACCTCTCCGTCATCACAGGCCTCGCCGACGGCGGCTCCTACGCGGCGGCCAAGAACCCCGAACGCGCAGGACAGGCGCTGGAGGCCATCGCCACGACGAGCCGCCAGGCCCTTGCGGAACTGCGCCGCCTCCTCGACGTACTACGCGAAGAGGCCGTGCCCACAGCCGAGTTGGCACCCCAGCCGGCGCTCACGGACCTGGACCGGCTCGTCGACGGGGTCCGCGCGGCGGGCCTGCCCGTACGTCTCGCACTGCGTGGCCACCCCGACTCCCTCGCCCCCGGAAAGGAACTGACGGTGTACCGGGTCGTGCAGGAGGCGCTCACCAACACGCTCAAGCACGCCGGTCCGGGCGCCGCCGCGGCCGTCGACGTCACGTACGGGGACGACGGGGTACGCGTCAGCGTCACGGACACGGGCCGCGGAGGCCCGGCGCCGGAGCCGGGCGCGGGCCGCGGCCTGACCGGCATGCGCGAGCGAACTTCCCTCTACGACGGCACACTTGAGGCAGGCCCGCTGCCCACGCCCCCGGGCGGCTGGCGCGTCCATCTCCACCTCCCGAAGGAACCCTCTCCGTGACCAGCGTGCTCATCGTCGACGACCAGCCCATGCAGCGCTTCGGTTTCCGCATGCTGCTGGAGAGCCAGGACGACCTGACGGTCGCCGGCGAGGCGGGCGACGGCGCCGAGGCGGTCCGCCTCGCGGCGCGCCTCCACCCGGACGTAGTCCTGATGGACATCCGCATGCCGGGCCTCGACGGCATCGAGGCCACACGCCGCATCGTCGCGTCCGGCGACCGCACCCGGGTCCTGATCCTCACGACCTTCGACCTCGACGAGTACGCGTACGACGGCCTGCGGGCGGGAGCGTCCGGATTCCTCGTCAAGGACGCGCTGCCGGAGGAGCTCCTCTCCGGGATCCGCGCGGTGGCGACAGGCGACGCGGTGGTCGCCCCGAGCCTGACGCGCCGTCTCCTCGACGCATACGTACAGCACTTGCCGGCCACGCACGCACCCCAGGGCCCCGACCCCCGGATCGCCGCCCTCACGGACCGGGAGCGCGAGATCCTCACGGTCATCGCCCAGGGCTGGACGAATTCGGAGATCGCCGCACGCCTGCATCTCGCCGAATCGACGGTGAAGACGCATGTGAGCCGCATTCTGGCGAAGACGGGGGCCAGGGACCGGGTGCAGGCGGTGATCGTGGCGTACGACGCGAAACTGGTGGAGCCGGCGTAAATCCGAAGGCGCCTTTTCCTGAACGCAAAAAAGCCTCATCCCCCGAGTTTTCACTCGGGGAATGAGGCTTTTTATCAAAAATAGTTCGGCGGCGTCCTACTCTCCCACAGGGTCCCCCCTGCAGTACCATCGGCGCTGTGAGGCTTAGCTTCCGGGTTCGGAATGTAACCGGGCGTTTCCCTCACGCTATGACCACCGAAACACTATGAAACTGTCAACCGCACCAAAGTCGTGGCCCGACAATGGGGTTGTTCGTGGTTTCAGAACCAACACAGTGGACGCGAGCAACTGAGGACAAGCCCTCGGCCTATTAGTACCAGTCACCTCCACCCGTTACCGGGCTTCCAGATCTGGCCTATCAACCCAGTCGTCTACTGGGAGCCTTAACCCCTCAAAGGGGGTGGGAATACTCATCTCGAAGCAGGCTTCCCGCTTAGATGCTTTCAGCGGTTATCCTTTCCGAACGTAGCCAACCAGCCATGCCCTTGGCAGGACAACTGGCACACCAGAGGTTCGTCCGTCCCGGTCCTCTCGTACTAGGGACAGCCCTTCTCAATATTCCTACGCGCACAGCGGATAGGGACCGAACTGTCTCACGACGTTCTAAACCCAGCTCGCGTACCGCTTTAATGGGCGAACAGCCCAACCCTTGGGACCGACTCCAGCCCCAGGATGCGACGAGCCGACATCGAGGTGCCAAACCATCCCGTCGATATGGACTCTTGGGGAAGATCAGCCTGTTATCCCCGGGGTACCTTTTATCCGTTGAGCGACGGCGCTTCCACAAGCCACCGCCGGATCACTAGTCCCGACTTTCGTCCCTGCTCGACCCGTCGGTCTCACAGTCAAGCTCCCTTGTGCACTTACACTCAACACCTGATTACCAACCAGGCTGAGGGAACCTTTGGGCGCCTCCGTTACTCTTTAGGAGGCAACCGCCCCAGTTAAACTACCCATCAGACACTGTCCCTGATCCGGATCACGGACCCAGGTTAGACATCCAGCACGACCAGAGTGGTATTTCAACGACGACTCCCCCTGAACTGGCGTCCAGAGTTCAAAGTCTCCCACCTATCCTACACAAGCCGAACCGAACACCAATATCAAACTGTAGTAAAGGTCCCGGGGTCTTTCCGTCCTGCTGCGCGAAACGAGCATCTTTACTCGTAGTGCAATTTCACCGGGCCTATGGTTGAGACAGTCGAGAAGTCGTTACGCCATTCGTGCAGGTCGGAACTTACCCGACAAGGAATTTCGCTACCTTAGGATGGTTATAGTTACCACCGCCGTTTACTGGCGCTTAAGTTCTCAGCTTCGCACACCCGAAAGTGCACTAACCGGTCCCCTTAACGTTCCAGCACCGGGCAGGCGTCAGTCCGTATACATCGCCTTACGGCTTCGCACGGACCTGTGTTTTTAGTAAACAGTCGCTTCTCGCTGGTCTCTGCGGCCACCCCCAGCTCATGAAGTAAATTCAATCACCGGTGATGGCCCCCCTTCTCCCGAAGTTACGGGGGCATTTTGCCGAGTTCCTTAACCATAGTTCACCCGAACGCCTCGGTATTCTCTACCTGACCACCTGAGTCGGTTTAGGGTACGGGCCGCCATGAAACTCGCTAGAGGCTTTTCTCGACAGCATAGGATCATCCACTTCACCACAATCGGCTCGGCATCAGGTCTCAGCCTTAATGTGCGACGGATTTACCTATCGCACGGCCTACACCCTTACCCCGGGACAACCACCGCCCGGGCTGGACTACCTTCCTGCGTCACCCCATCACTCACCTACTACAAGTCTGGTCCGTCGGCTCCACCACTTTCCTTTCCCCGAAGGGTCCGGAACGGCTTCACGGACTTAGCATCGCCTGATTCAATGTTTGACGCTTCACAGCGGGTACCGGAATATCAACCGGTTATCCATCGACTACGCCTGTCGGCCTCGCCTTAGGTCCCGACTTACCCTGGGCAGATCAGCTTGACCCAGGAACCCTTAGTCAATCGGCGCACACGTTTCTCACGTGTGTATCGCTACTCATGCCTGCATTCTCACTCGTGAACCGTCCACAACTCGCTTCCGCGGCTGCTTCACCCGGCACACGACGCTCCCCTACCCATCCATACTCCCGTTGGGGATATGTGTATGAATGACACGACTTCGGCGGTACGCTTGAGCCCCGCTACATTGTCGGCGCGGAATCACTAGACCAGTGAGCTATTACGCACTCTTTCAAGGGTGGCTGCTTCTAAGCCAACCTCCTGGTTGTCTGTGCGACTCCACATCCTTTCCCACTTAGCGTACGCTTAGGGGCCTTAGTCGATGCTCTGGGCTGTTTCCCTCTCGACCATGGAGCTTATCCCCCACAGTCTCACTGCCGTGCTCTCACTTACCGGCATTCGGAGTTTGGCTAAGGTCAGTAACCCGGTAGGGCCCATCGCCTATCCAGTGCTCTACCTCCGGCAAGAAACACACGACGCTGCACCTAAATGCATTTCGGGGAGAACCAGCTATCACGGAGTTTGATTGGCCTTTCACCCCTAACCACAGGTCATCCCCCAGGTTTTCAACCCTGGTGGGTTCGGTCCTCCACGAAGTCTTACCTCCGCTTCAACCTGCCCATGGCTAGATCACTCCGCTTCGGGTCTTGAGCGCGCTACTGAATCGCCCTATTCGGACTCGCTTTCGCTACGGCTTCCCCACACGGGTTAACCTCGCAACGCACCGCAAACTCGCAGGCTCATTCTTCAAAAGGCACGCAGTCACGACTGTATGTGCAAGCACATACAGCGACGCTCCCACGGCTTGTAGGCACACGGTTTCAGGTACTATTTCACTCCGCTCCCGCGGTACTTTTCACCATTCCCTCACGGTACTATCCGCTATCGGTCACCAGGGAATATTTAGGCTTAGCGGGTGGTCCCGCCAGATTCACACGGGATTTCTCGGGCCCCGTGCTACTTGGGTGTCTCTCAAACGAGCCGCTGATGTTTCGACTACGGGGGTCTTACCCTCTACGCCGGACCTTTCGCATGTCCTTCGCCTACATCAACGGTTTCTGACTCGTCTCACAGCCGGCAGACTGTGAAAGAGAGATCCCACAACCCCACATGCGCAACCCCTGCCGGGTATCACACGCATATGGTTTGGCCTCATCCAGTTTCGCTCGCCACTACTCCCGGAATCACGGTTGTTTTCTCTTCCTGCGGGTACTGAGATGTTTCACTTCCCCGCGTTCCCTCCACATACCCTATGTGTTCAGGTATGGGTGACAGCCCATGACGACTGCCGGGTTTCCCCATTCGGAAACCCCCGGATCAAAGCCTGGTTGACGGCTCCCCGGGGACTATCGTGGCCTCCCACGTCCTTCATCGGTTCCTGGTGCCAAGGCATCCACCGTGCGCCCTTAAAAACTTGGCCACAGATGCTCGCGTCCACTGTGCAGTTCTCAAACAACGACCAACCACCCGTCACAACCCACCGAAGCAGATCTTTACCGGGGTCGGCACTGAAGGCGACCGTTTCGGCCGTACCTTCAGACACCCAACAGCGTGCCCGACCCAGTCAGTTGATGTGATTCGCGTTCCACGCCGAAGCAGTACTGGCAAACCCATCTAACTCACTGTGCCGAATAGTCAACGTTCCACCCTTGAGCAACCACCGTCGAACATTTGCCGACGAAATGGCTCTTGGACCACCAGACAATGTCTGGCAGTCAAAGTGCTCCTTAGAAAGGAGGTGATCCAGCCGCACCTTCCGGTACGGCTACCTTGTTACGACTTCGTCCCAATCGCCAGTCCCACCTTCGACAGCTCCCTCCCCACAAGGGGGTTGGGCCACCGGCTTCGGGTGTTACCGACTTTCGTGACGTGACGGGCGGTGTGTACAAGGCCCGGGAACGTATTCACCGCAGCAATGCTGATCTGCGATTACTAGCAACTCCGACTTCATGGGGTCGAGTTGCAGACCCCAATCCGAACTGAGACAGGCTTTTTGAGATTCGCTCCGCCTCGCGGCATCGCAGCTCATTGTACCTGCCATTGTAGCACGTGTGCAGCCCAAGACATAAGGGGCATGATGACTTGACGTCGTCCCCACCTTCCTCCGAGTTGACCCCGGCAGTCTCCTGTGAGTCCCCATCACCCCGAAGGGCATGCTGGCAACACAGAACAAGGGTTGCGCTCGTTGCGGGACTTAACCCAACATCTCACGACACGAGCTGACGACAGCCATGCACCACCTGTATACCGACCACAAGGGGGGCACCATCTCTGATGCTTTCCGGTATATGTCAAGCCTTGGTAAGGTTCTTCGCGTTGCGTCGAATTAAGCCACATGCTCCGCTGCTTGTGCGGGCCCCCGTCAATTCCTTTGAGTTTTAGCCTTGCGGCCGTACTCCCCAGGCGGGGAACTTAATGCGTTAGCTGCGGCACCGACGACGTGGAATGTCGCCAACACCTAGTTCCCACCGTTTACGGCGTGGACTACCAGGGTATCTAATCCTGTTCGCTCCCCACGCTTTCGCTCCTCAGCGTCAGTAATGGCCCAGAGATCCGCCTTCGCCACCGGTGTTCCTCCTGATATCTGCGCATTTCACCGCTACACCAGGAATTCCGATCTCCCCTACCACACTCTAGCCTGCCCGTATCGACTGCAGACCCGGGGTTAAGCCCCGGGCTTTCACAACCGACGTGACAAGCCGCCTACGAGCTCTTTACGCCCAATAATTCCGGACAACGCTTGCGCCCTACGTATTACCGCGGCTGCTGGCACGTAGTTAGCCGGCGCTTCTTCTGCAGGTACCGTCACTTTCGCTTCTTCCCTGCTGAAAGAGGTTTACAACCCGAAGGCCGTCATCCCTCACGCGGCGTCGCTGCATCAGGCTTTCGCCCATTGTGCAATATTCCCCACTGCTGCCTCCCGTAGGAGTCTGGGCCGTGTCTCAGTCCCAGTGTGGCCGGTCGCCCTCTCAGGCCGGCTACCCGTCGTCGCCTTGGTGAGCTTCTACCTCACCAACAAGCTGATAGGCCGCGGGCTCATCCTGCACCGCCGGAGCTTTCAACCCCCTCCCATGCGAGAGGGGGTGTTATCCGGTATTAGACCCCGTTTCCAGGGCTTGTCCCAGAGTGCAGGGCAGATTGCCCACGTGTTACTCACCCGTTCGCCACTAATCCACCCCGAAGGGCTTCATCGTTCGACTTGCATGTGTTAAGCACGCCGCCAGCGTTCGTCCTGAGCCAGGATCAAACTCTCCGTGAATGTTTCCGGGTAATCCCGGTGAACACCACGAGAGCGGAACCGTCGGGAGGAATAATCCCCACGATTCACTGCGTCCTCGCTAGTGCGCCTCACCCCGGTGTGGGAGTGAGGACTTTTTCAAAGGAACCTCCAACCCACCAAAGGTGGGCCGGGGTTGTCAATCTGGCGTTGACTTTTGGCACGCTGTTGAGTTCTCAAGGAACGGACGCTTCCTTTGTACTCACCCGAGAGACTCTCTCAGGCTTTCCTCCGGGCAGTTTCCCTTCGGTCTTGCGTTTCCGACTCTATCAGACTCTTTCGTGTCCGATTTCCTCGGTGCCTTTCAGGTTTCCGCTCCGGCCTTTCGGCTTTTCGCGTTTCCCTTTCCGGCGGTTCCGACTCTATCAGATCCTTTCGGGCCTGATTACCAGTCAGCGGCCCCCGCGTTAGCGGAGATTGATGCTGTGTCTTCGCGGCTGTTGGGCCGTTCCGACGTCCCAAACTTTAGCGGATTCCCCCGGCGGCGCCTAATCGGGCCGCCGCACCGAAATCGAATTGAATTCGGGCACGCCGAATTCGATCCCGGAGGGAGATCGTGCTGGTGGTTGGGTTGCCGCTTCAGCGGCGGAGGTGCTGTCGCAGAACCGTTACGGCTCCGTGGCAACTCGAAGAACCTTACGTATCGAGGAGGGGCATGTCAACACCCTCCTGGCAACTTCTTTTCAGTCGAGGTCCGTGAGGCGGCCGCCGGCATCCGGCTGGGCGTCCTCCACGCGGCGCAGCAGGCGGGTCAGGACCTCGCCGAGGACTCCCCGCTCGTCGGAGGAGAGGTCCTGGAGAAGGTCCTCCTCGAAGCCGGAGGCGAGGCGCATCGCCTCGAGCCACTTGGCGCGGCCTTCGGTGGTGAGCTCGACGATGACTCGTACCCGGTTGGACTCGTCGCGGTCGCGGGTGACCAGGCCCTCGCCGACCATGCGGTCGATGCGGTGGGTCATGGCGGCCGGCGTGAGGCCGAGGCGCTTCGCCAGGTCGCCGGGGCCCATGCGGTACGGGGCGCCGGAGAGGACGAGGGCCTTGAGGACCTCCCACTCGGCGTTGGTGATGCCGAGGTTCGCGGTCTGGCGGCCGTAGGCGACGTTCATGCGCCTGTTGAGGCGGCCGAGCGCGGAGACGATCTGCTCGACCTGGGGGTCGAGGTCCTGGAACTCGCGCTGGTACGCGGCGATCTGCTCGTCGAGGGTCGGCTCACTGTCGCCGGGGTTGTCGCCCATGGCCCGAAGTATGGCACGGGCCGCTTGGCATTGAAGTCCTTCGGTGTGTATTGTTTAGATCCTAACTTTAGCTTCGAAGTCTTCACTTCTAACTCCTAAGGCAGGTGAAAGTGACCAGGGCGATGGGCGCAGCGATGCGTCGGATCCAGGTGGGCAGCGCGCTGAGTTCGTTCGGCGTCGGGTTCACGGTCCCGTTCCTCTATGTGTACGTCGCTGAGGTGCGAGGTCTGGGGGCAGGAGCGGCGGGCATCGTGCTCGCCGCCTTCGCCATGGCCGCTCTGGTCGTCCTGCCGTTCACGGGGCGGGCCATCGACCGCCGCGGTCCGGTGCCCGTCCTGGTCGTCGCCACGCTGGTGGCGGCGGTCGGTGCCCTCGGGCTCGGGCTCGCCGACGGTCGGACGACCGCGATCCTGTCGGCGGCGGTGCTCGGTGCGGGCACCGCGGTGATCCAGCCGGCGCTCGCCACGATGATCGTGTGGACGTCCACGCCGGACACCCGTACGCGCGCCTTCGCCATGCAGTTCTTCCTGCAGAACCTCGGCCTGGGCATCGGTGGGCTCATCGGCGGCCAGATCGTCGACGAGAGCCGCCCGTCGAGCTTCACGCTGCTCTTCGGTATCGAGGCCGTGATGTTCCTGGTGCTCGCCGGGGTCGTGGGTTTCGTGCGGATGCCGTACGCGCCGACGATCGGCGGGGCGGTGCCGAAGGGTGGCTCCGGGACGGGCGGCGGGCTGCGGGCGCTGTTCCGGCACCGGGCGATGGTGCAGCTGTGCGTCCTCGGGTTCGTGCTGTTCTTCGCCTGCTACGGGCAGTTCGAGTCGGGCCTGAGCGCGTACGGCGTGGAGGCGGCCGGGATCTCCCCGTCGACGCTGGGCATCGCGCTCGCCGCCAACACCGCGATGATCGTGGTCGCGCAGTTCGCGGTCCTGAAGTTCGTCGAGCGGCGCAGGCGGTCCCGGGTGATCGCCGCGGTCGGGCTCGTGTGGGCGATCGCGTGGCTCGCGGCCGGGTACGCGGGTGTGGGGCACGGCAGCCAGGCCATGGCGACGGCCGCGTTCATCTCGACGTACGCGCTGTTCGGTCTCGGCGAGGCGATGCTGTCGCCGACCGTGGCCCCGCTGGTCGCCGATCTGGCGCCGGCCGGGATGGTCGGGCAGTACAACTCGGCGTTCGCGCTGGTCAAGCAGCTCGCTCTGGCCGTCGGTCCGGCGGTCGGCGGGCCCATGGGGGCCGCGCTGCACGGTCCGTACATCGTGACGTTCGTGCTGTTCTCGCTGGGGATCACGTTCCTCGCGGTGC
Organism: Streptomyces sp. NBC_00009; assembly: GCF_045040855.1. Taxonomy (NCBI): domain Bacteria; kingdom Bacillati; phylum Actinomycetota; class Actinomycetes; order Kitasatosporales; family Streptomycetaceae; genus Streptomyces; species Streptomyces sp. NBC_00009. Next base: position 4,159,669 of record NZ_CP108312.1, on the reverse strand, counting down.
GGCTCGGGCGGCATCTGTCGCCCGTGCAGGACCAGCCGTCGCTGGCGAAGAGCCGGATCGTGGCGGAGGGCGGGGCTCCGGTCGAGCCGGTGCCCGCGACCGCGTCCGTCTGAGGCTCCGTCCGGATTACGGGGTGCGCGGCAGGGCGAATTCGCACCAGACCGCCTTGCCGCCGCCCGGGGTGCGCCGGGAGCCCCAGTTCGAGGCGATCGTGGCGACGATGGCGATGCCCCGGCCCGCCTCGTCGGCGGGTTCGGCGCGGCGGCGGCGTGGGAGGTGGTCGTCGCCGTCGGTGACCTCGATGATCAGTCGGCGGTCGGTGCGGCGGAGCCTGAGGCGCATGGGCGGGGTGCCGTGCTGGAGCGAGTTGGCCACGAGTTCGCTGGCGGCCAGGACGCCCAGGTCGCGCAGCTCGGGCGGGAAGCGCCAGCTGGCGAGTACCCCGGAGGCGAAGGCACGCGCGCGTGGGGCCGCTTCGACGCCGCCGAGGAGTTCCAGGGCGGCGTTGCGGAACAGCTCTCCGTCGGGTCCCGTGCGCGCCGGGTGCTGGAGGACGAGGACGGCCACGTCGTCGTCGTGGTCCGCGGTGACGCCTGCCGCGCGGATGAGGCGGTCGCACACCACCTGGGGTGTGCCGGTGGCGCCGGCGAGCGCGCGCTCCAGGGCCGCGACGCCTTCGTCGATGTCCTCGTCCCTGCGTTCGACCAGGCCGTCGGTGTACATGACGGCGGTCGATCCGGGGCCGAGCGGCACCGATCCCGAGGCGTGCAGCCAGCCGCCGGTGCCGAGCGGGGGTCCGGTGGGCTCTTCCGCGCGGTGGATCGTGCCGCTCTCGTCGCGTACGAGGATGGGGAGGTGGCCGGCCGACGCGTACACGAGGCGGCCTTCGTTCGGGTCGTGGACCGCGTAGACGCAGGTGGCGATCTGGTTGGCGTCGATCTCGATGGCGAGGCCGTCGAGGAGCTGGAGCACCTCGTGCGGCGGCAGGTCGAGGCGGGCGTAGGCGCGGACGGCGGTGCGCAGCTGGCCCATGACGGCGGCGGCGCGCACCCCCCGGCCCATGACGTCGCCGATGACGAGGGCGGTGCGGCCGCCGCCGAGGGTGATCACGTCGTACCAGTCGCCGCCGACCGCGGCCTCGGTGCCGCCCGGCTGATAGGTGGCCGCGATGCGCAGATCGTCGGGCTGTTCCAGCTCCTGGGGCAGGAGGGAGCGCTGGAGGGTGACGGCGGTCTCGCGCTGGCGGCGCTCGCTGGCGCGCAGCCGCTCGGCGGCCTCGGCGTGGTCGGTGACGTCCGCCGCGAAGACCAGCACACCGGAGCCGCCCGCCCCTTCGTGTGAGCCCTCTGCGCCGTCGGCCGGCACCGTCACGGGTGTGCAGGTGAACGTGTACGAGCGGCCGCCGGCCACCTTGCGGGACTTGACCGTGCGCGGCTTGGCGCTGCGCAGGACCTGGTCGAGCAGCGGCAGCAGGCCGAGTTCCTCCAGCTCGGGCAGCGCCTCGCGCGCGGGTGCGCCGGTGGGGCGGTCGCCGAAGGCCGCGACGTACGCGTCGTTCACGTACGCGATGCGGTGGTCGGGGCCGTGGACGAGGGCGACGAGGGCGGGGATGCGGTCGAGGACCTCGCGTGCGGGCAGGTCCTCGATGCCGGCGGCGGGCGCGAGCGCATCGCCGTCGGAAGCGTGTTCGTGGCGGGCGGCGGGCACGGCGCCTTCCCCTCGCTGGCTTTGGGAGACGCCATGGTCGGACCGCGCTGCCGCGCGGCGCTGCGTTCCGGGGAGCCGGGCGCTCCAGCGCGTGAAGTTCACTGTGGGGAAAGCCTCGTGAGGTCGGGTGGGGGCTCCCCTGCCCGGCCGGGGCCGGGAGCAGCGGGGAAGGGCAACGTGGCGGTCGGTCCGCCCACGGTCTGGGGCCGGCCAGGGTCATGGACCAGTCTGACCGACCGGACTGACATCCGTCAGACGCCGGTCCTTGAGGGGGAGTTCCCCGGTCCGGTCAGGTCGACCCCTTCGGGTCCCGCGGCGGGTTCGCCGGGGGGCTGTCGGGCGGGTTCCCCCCGGCCGCGAGTTCGAACTCCGCACGCGGGCGTTCGAGTGAGCCGAGGGAGACGATCTCGCGTTTGAAGAGCCCGGAGAGTATCCATTCGCTCAGGACACGGGCCTTCCGGTTCACGGTCGGCACCCGGCTCAGGTGGTAGACGCGGTGCATGAACCAGGCAGGGTAGCCCTTCAGCCTGCGCCCGTAGACGTGGGCGACACCCTTGTGCAGGCCGAGCGAGGCGACGGAGCCGGCGTATTCGTGCTCGTAGTCCGTCAGGGGTTCGCCGCGCAGGGAGGCCGCGATGTTGTCGCCGAGGACTCTGGCCTGGCGCACCGCGTGCTGGGCGTTGGGCGCACATTCCTTGCCCTCCTCGCCGGCCGTGATGTCGGGGACCGCTGCCGCGTCGCCCGCGCCCCACGCGTGCGGGGCGCCGTCGACGGCGAGCTGGGCGGTGCATGTGAGGCGGCCGCGTTCGTCGCGCGGCAGGTCGGTCGCGGCGAGCACGGGGTGCGGTTTGACGCCCGCGGTCCACACGACGGTGCGGGTCGGGAAGCGGGAGCCGTCGTCGAGGACGGCGACCCGGTCCTCGCAGGATTCGAGCCGGGTCCTCAGGCGTACGTCGATGTTGCGGCGGCGCAGTTCGCTGACGGTGTAGCGGCCCATCTCCTCGCCGACCTCGGGGAGGATGCGGTCGCTGGCCTCCACGAGGATCCATTTCAGGTCTTCCGCGGTGACGTTGTGGTAGTAACCGGCGGCGTAGCGGGCCATGTCCTCGAGTTCGCCGAGTGCCTCCACACCGGCGTAACCGCCCCCTACGAAGACGAAGGTGAGGGCCGCGTCGCGGATGGCGGGGTCGCGGGTCGAGGAGGCGATGTCCAGCTGTTCGATGACGTGGTTGCGCAGCCCGATGGCCTCTTCGACGGTCTTGAAGCCGATGCCGTGGTCGGCGAGTCCCGGCACGGGCAGGGTGCGCGAGACGGAGCCGGGGGCCAGGACGAGTTCGTCGTACGTGATCTCGACGGCGCCCGTGCCCTCCTCCTCGGTGGCGAGGGTGGTGAAGGTGGCGGTGCGCTTGCTGTGGTCGACGGACGTGACCTCGCCGACGATGACGCGGCAGCGGCCGAGGACGCGGCGCAGCGGCACGACGACGTGGCGCGGCGAGATGGATCCGGCGGCGGCCTCGGGCAGGAACGGCTGGTAGGTCATGTACGGGTCGGGGGTGACGACGACGATCTCGGTCCGGCCGCTTCTCAGTTCCGGTTTGAGTTTCTGCTGGAGGCGCAGGGCGGTGTACATCCCGACATAGCCGCCCCCTACGACGAGGACGCGCGTACGCGGGACTTCCGGGGCCGTCCCCCGGGAAGAAGCAGTCTTCGGCATCGGCACCACCCCATGACGCATCGGCCACTTGAGTTTGTCCACAGCCCCGGCAAATTGTGTGACCGGCGCTTACGCCGGCCGCCGGGTGGGCGAATTGCCGGAGTCCGGGACATGTCCGCAGGTCAGCGCGCATGTAGCGAGTGAGGTGCGGGGGTGCAATCGGGGTGGAATCGCCGCGTACTCCGTTCGGGGGGCGCTCCGTGCGGAACCTGCCCCTTCTGAATTGACTCCGGCTCAACTATGTTCGTGTGCTGTCGGGGTGTCGGGGGATGCGCTGACGGATCCGTCGGACGGATCCGTGGAACTGGCCTGTTCCTCACGCTCCGGTTGCCGATGGCGGGGAGTCTCCGGGGGGAGACGTCATTACCGGGGGAACACATATGCACATTCAGGACTCTCAATGGACTTCGACGGCTTCCGCTTCGGCCGTGGCCGGCGGACCGGCCACCGCGGGCGGTAACGGTCGCGGCGCGGGCGACAGTTCGCGTGCGGCGCCGCTGCGGGTGGATGCCCAGCGCAATCTGGAGCACGTCCTGCGCGCGGCGCGCGAGGTCTTCGGCGAGCTGGGGTACGGCGCGCCGATGGAGGACGTGGCGCGGCGGGCCCGGGTCGGTGTCGGCACGGTGTACCGGCGCTTCCCGAGCAAGGACGTACTGGTGCGGCGCATAGCCGAGGAGGAGACCTCCCGGCTGACCGACCAGGCGCGGGCCGCCCTCGGCCAGGAAGACGAGCCGTGGTCGGCGCTGGCGCGCTTCCTGCGCACGTCCGTCGCCTCCGGTGCGGGGCGGCTGCTGCCTCCGCAGGTGCTGCGCGTCGGCGTCGCCGACGAGCAGGCCGACGCGGCGGGCGCGGTCCGGGACGAGACGCGGGTTCCGCAGCAGCGGCACGCCGTCGTCCCGCCCGACCTGCGTCTCGTGGATCAGCGCACGCCCCCGGTCACCGAGGCCGTACCGGCGGACGACGCGGGCGCCGCGGCGCTGCTCGACGTCGTCGGGCAGCTCGTGGACCGGGCGCGCGCGGCGTCGGAGCTCCGCGAGGACGTGACGGTGGCGGACGTGCTGCTGGTCATCGCCACAGCGGCGCCTTCACTGCCGGACGCCGCACAGCAGGCCGCGGCGTCGTCGCGACTTCTGGACATCCTGCTCGAGGGGCTGCGGTCGCGGCCCGCGTAGGGGCGGGCGGCACCGTGTAGGACTGGGCTCGGCGAGGGCGCGACAGGTGTGGGGACGGCCGTGGGTGACGTGTGTGCGTCGCGCGCGGCCAACTCCCGTTTTTGGCACGTTCGTTGACCACTACCCGTACGAGTGAAAGCTAGTACTTCGTTGCACGAAGTTTCCCCGGACGAGTGGTTGACGGGCACTGGCAGGCGGTGCGGGCCACCCGTGTGGCACTCTTTCCCGCGTGTTCGGGTCTGAGTGTGCAGTCGGGGGCTTTCCGCGATGAGCGTTGACGGGCGGGACGAGCCACTCGAGAGCAGTGGTGCGGGCGACACCGAGACCGGTGGGCTGCCCGCGCCGCAGGTGCCGAGCCAGGGAGGTCCACTCCGGGACGGGGCACCGGACTCCGCACCCTCCGGGCCCTCAGCCCCCGCAGCCCCCTCCGCCGCCCCGGGTGAGAACCTCTCCGACCCGAGCGTGCCGCAGCAGCGGGAGCACGGCGTGGACGCGGGAACCTCCGTCCTGCCGTCCCCGCGGGAAACGCCTCCGGCGGACGCCGACCTGATCGCCCGTATGCGGTCCGGCGACGACACCGCGTACGAGGAGCTGTACCGCCGGCACTCGACCGCCGTCCACCGTTACGCACGCACCTGCTGCCGGGACGGGCACACCGCCGACGACCTCACGGCCGAGGTGTTCGCGCGCATGCTTCAGGCCGTGCGCGGCGGCAGCGGGCCCGAGCACGCGGTGCGCGCCTATCTGCTGACCACCGTGCGCCGCGTCGCCGCGGGCTGGACGAAGTCGGCGAAGCGTGAGCACCTGGTCGAGGACTTCGCGGTGTTCGCCCAGCAGGCCGCCCGCTCCAGCGAGGTCTCCGACGACGACACGCTGGATCTCGGCGCCGACGTCCGTGCGATGCACGAGGCCGAGCAGTCCATGGCCATGCAGGCCTTCCGGTCCCTGCCCGAGCGCTGGCAGGCCGTCCTGTGGCACACGGAGGTCGAGGACGAGTCGCCCAGCGAGGTCGCCACGCTCTTCGGGCTCGACGCCAACGGCACGCGCGTGCTGGCCAAGCGCGCCCGCGAGGGCCTCAAGGAGGCGTACCTCCAGGCCCATGTGAGTACCACCCTCACCCAGGACGAGGAGTGCGCGCGCTACGCCGACCGGCTCGGCGCGTACGCCCGCGGCAGCCTGCGCACCCGGGCCGAACGCGGTCTGCGCAAGCACCTGGAGGAGTGCGCCAAGTGCCGGCTCGCCGCCGGTCAGATCAAGGAAGTCGCCGGCGGGATCCCCGGTGTCGTGCCGGTCGCGGTCATCGGCTGGTTCGGTGCCGCCGGGTACGCGAAGGTGGTCGCGCTCATCGGGGGCGGCGCCGCGAGTGCGGCGGGCGCCGGTGCGGCGGCCGCGGCGGGCGGCAGCTCCGGAGGGGCCGCGGGCGGTGGCGCCGCGGCGTCCGAGGGGCTCGGCGCGCCCGTGAAGGCGGGCATCGCGGCCGGTGTGGTCGCGGCGGGCGTGGCCGTGGCGGTGGCGATCGCCCTCGCGGGCGACCCGCAGAAGCCCAAGCCGGAGGCGCACAAGGAGAAGCCGGCGGTCTCGCAGCCCATTACTCCGCCGAAGCCGACGCCTCCCCCGAAGCCGAAGCCCGAGCCGCCGGCCCCACCGCAGCCGACGCCTCCCCCCAAGCCCGCGCCGAAGCCGACCCCCACCCCGAAGCCGACGCCCAAGCCCACGCCTCCCCCGAAGCCTGCTCCCAAGCCGACGCCGAAGCCCACGCCCAAGCCGCCGCCCCCACCGCCGGCCCCGGCCGTCTACCAGCTCAATCAGCTGTCGTACGCCGGACTCGGCGACGGCACCAAGCCGGAGATCCGGCCCGGCGAGAGCAGCTGGATGTGGCAGCGCTATGGCCTGCGGATCGCGGACAAGCAGTACGCGAACGGGGTCACCGTCCACGCGACGTCCTCCGTGACCATCGACCTCAACCGCAGCTGCACCGCGTACGACGCCTTCGCCGGTGTCGACGACATGACGCTCGGCACGGGAGCCATGCGGTTCTCGGTGTATGCGGACGGGGTGCGGCTATGGAAGTCGCAGGTCCTCAGGGGCGGGGACCCGGCCGTTCCGGTTCATGTGAATCTCGCGGGACGCAAGGCGATCCGGCTGGTCACGGAGCCGCAGACGAAGTTCGACTCCCTCGCCGTCGGAGATTGGGCGGAGTCCCGTTTCACCTGCCGGTGAGCGGCCCTGGCCACAGCGTGAGCCCTACTGGTCGAAGCGGCGGACGCGTTCCGTCAGCATGGTGACCGCCTCGGCCGCCGACTGCCCCGCCCCCGCGGCGCGCGCTTCGGCGTACCGGGCGGCGCCCAGCGCGGCGACCGCCTCCGCCTCCAGCGCCTCGACCTCGGTGCGTTCGGGCAGCGGGCGTACGGCACCGCCGCGCCAGCCGTCGGACGCGGCCACCAGCCGTACCGCGCCCTCCGTGTCGCCCAGCTGGGCCAGGAACAGCGCCCCGCGGCCCGCGAGGTCCGCGCTGACGTTCTCCGCGCAGCGGTTCTCGACCGCGTACCGCAGGGCGTCGGTGAGGACCGCGAGGCCGCGCGCGGGCCCCGACTCGGCCGCGGTGATCCGCGCGTCGACACCTCCGACGGCCGCCGTGAACTGCGGCGGCGGCGTTCCGCGCGACGACTCCCTGGCCGCCTCGTCGCACAGCGCGCGGGCCCGTGCCACCTCGCCGTCCTCCACCGCCATCAGCGCGTTCAGGAGGTGCACGTACGCGTGGGGGTCCGGCACCCCGTACCGGTCGGCCTCCCCGCTCGCCTCGGACAGGAGCTTGCGGGCCGCTTCGGGTTCGCCGGAGCGGTAGGCGATCTCTCCGAGCCGGGCGATGAGGAACGGTGCCTCCGCGTACGCGCCCACCTCGTAGGCGAGGCGCAGCGCCTCCTCGAACTCGCCCTTCGCCTCGTCGAACCGGCTGCGCGCGACGGCCGCCTCACCGGCCGCGCTGCACACCTGGGCGCGCATCCACCGGTCCCCGACGCGGCGGCTGATGGTCCGCAGCTCGGCGACGTCGTCGTCGACGCCCGTGAGGTTGCCCGGCCCGTCGACGGCCGTGTGCGTACGGAACATGAGGGTGACGCCGGTCTCCCACTCGCCGCCGTACTCCCGGCAGTTGGCGACGGCCCGGTCGAGGGCGGCCCTGACGTCTTCCTGGTTGTCCAGGAAGTACACGGTGAACGGCCAGATGATGCCGGGGAAGCGTGCCCCCGCGGGCCCGGGCCGCGCGAAGGCGTCGCGCACCCGCACGAGGTACTCCCGGTCGGCCTCCCCGCGCAGGGCGCTCTCGGGTTCGGACTGGGCCACGAAGAAGATGTGCAGGAGGCGCAGCTCCATGAGCGGCCAGTACAGGGGGTCGTCCTCGTCCGCCAGATCGCCCACCACCGGGAACGTCCGGCCGTCGCGCGGGGGAACCCGGCAGCCGGACGGGGACGGGCGCTCCGGGCGGGGCGTCGGGAGCAGCTCCTCCAGGATGTGGCCGATCCACTCCGCGCCCTCCCTGCGGTAGTTGCGCAGCCACCAGAACCAGCCGGTGGCGAGGGCGAGTTCGACTGCGGACTCCGTGTCGCCGGTGACCGTGGAGCGGTGGAGCGCGGCGCGGAGGTTGTCGAGCTCCGTCTCCAGGCGCTCGATCCACGGGAGTTGCTCGGCGGAGCGCAGGAGCGGGTCGGCCTTCTCGACGAGCGCGCGGAAGCAGGCGACGTGGCGCCGCTCGGCCTCGGTACGCAGCTGTGGTGTCTCGGCGGCGCGTTCGGTCGCGTACTCGTGGATCGTCTCCAGCATCCGGTACCGCATGCTGCCGTTGCCCGGGGTGGCCACCAGGAGGGACTTGTCGACGAGCGCGCCGATCAGGTCGGATGCGGGTCCGGTGCAGACGACCTCCGCGGCCTCCAGGTCCCAGCCGCCGGCGAACACGGACGCCTCGCGCAGGACCGTGCGCTCCTGCTCGTCGAGGAGGTCCCAGGACCAGTCGACGACGGCGCGCAGGGTCTGCTGGCGGGGCAGTACGGTGCGGCTGCCGCTGGTCAGCAGGCGGAAGCGGTCGTCGAGCCGGTCCGCGATCTGGCGGGGGGTGAGGAGTCTGAGGCGGGCCGCGGCCAGCTCGATGGCGAGCGGCAGGCCGTCGAGGCGGCGGCAGATCTCGGCCACGGCCTCGGGGTCGCCGGTGACGTCGAAGTCGGGGCGCACGGCGCGGGCGCGCTCCGCGAACAGGCGGTGCGCGGGGTCGGGCGGCAGGGGTTCGACGGGGCGCACGGACTCGCCGGGCACGCCCAGGGGTTCGCGGCTGGTGGCGAGGACCGTGAGGCCGGGGCAGTGGGTGAGGAGGGTCTCGGCGAGCGCGGCCGCTGCGCCGATGACGTGTTCGCAGTTGTCGAGGATCAGGAGCAGGCTGCGCGCGGCGCAGTGCTCGACGAGCAGCGCCACGGGGTCGTCCTGCGGCGCTGTGTGCTCGCTGGTCATCAGGACGGTCTCGCGCAGGCCGAGGGCGCTGACGACGGCGCCGGCCACGGCCTCGGGCTGGTCCAGCGGGGCGAGCTCGGCGAGCCAGGCGCGGGGGTGTTCGGCGGCGGCTTCCTCGGCGAGGCGGGTCTTGCCGGAGCCGCCGGGTCCGGTGAGGGTGACGAGGCGGGCCGCTCGCAAGTCGGAACGGATGGCGTCGAGTTCGGGTTCCCGTCCGACGAACGAGTTGAGGCGTGGCCGCAGATTGCCGTCGCGCTGCGGCTGCCGGGGCGGCGCCGGGCGGCCGGGGACGGGGTCGAGCAAGTCGGCGTACAGCGCGGCCAGTTCGGGTCCGGGGTCCGCGCCGAGGCCGTCGGCGAGGGTGCGGCGGGCCGTCTCGTAGGAGGCGAGCGCGTCGGCGCCGCGGCCCGCGTCGCGCAGGGCGCGGATGAGTAGGGCGTGCAGCGGCTCGTCATACGGGTGGGCGTGCGTGAGTTCGGTCAGCTCCGGTACGACGTCTGCGGCGCGGCCGAGTTGCAGATCGGCCTCCACGCGCGCGCGTGCCGCTTCGAGGCGCTGGGCCTCGGGGCGGGTCGCGGCGGTGCGGTCGGCGAGGTCGGCGAGTGCGGGTCCGCGCCACAGGGCGAGCGCGTCGCCCAGGGCGCGGGAGGCGGTCGCCGGGTCGCGTGCCGTGAGGGCGGCCGTGCCCTCGCGGACGAGGCGCTCGAAGACGTACAGGTCTACGTCCTCGGGGCGGGCGGCGAGGCGGTAGCCGCCGCCCCCCTCCGATGTGACGGCGTCCTTGCCGAGGGCGCGGCGGAGCCGGCCGATGAGGGCCTGGAGGGCGGCGGTCGCGTCGGCCGGTGGCTCGTCGGCCCATACGTCGTCGATGAGCGCGTCCGCGGGGGCGGTTCGGCCGGCGTGCAGCGCGAGCGACGTGAGCAGGGCGCGCAGCCGCTGTCCGCCCACGGGCAGGGGTGTGCCTTGTTCGTCGTACGCCTCGGTGACGCCCAGAATTCGGTACCGCACGGGTCCATTCTCACGGGTGGGGGCGGCCTCAGTCGCGCGGATTCCGGTTCGGGGGTGCTGGGGGTTCGGGGGTGCTGGGGGGTTCGGGGGTGCTGGGGGCTCGGCTCTTCAGCGCCCGGCGCCCAGCGCGCCCCGCTGCGGTGCGACGCTCCCCGTGGGGACGGCGCGCTGGCGGGCCGGGGTGCCGGTCCAGCAGGTGCCGCGGCGGGCGATGAGGCGGCGCAGCCAGAGTTCGAGGGAGACCAGGTCGGCGAGGCCGTCCAGCGGCAGGGGTTCGCCGTCGGCCGCCGCGCGCAGGGCCTTGCGGACGACGCGGGCCTCGATCAGGCCGGTCTGGGCGAGGAGCGGGGTGTCGAAGAGCTGGATGAGGTGGTCGGCAAAGACGCGCAGGCCGGTGCGGGCCGCCGCGGCGGACGACGCGTGCGAGGGTGCGCCCCAGCCGGCGGGGAGTTCGCTGACGCCGGCGCCTTCGAGGACGGCGCGCAGGATGTCGGCGCGGGCGCCGGGCCGCACGCGGAGCGCCTCGGGCAGGGCGCGGGAGGCGCGGACGACCTGGTTGTCCAGGAAGGGGGCGTGCAGGCGCTGGAAGCGGACCTCGGCGGCCTGTTCGAGGACGCGCAGGTCGGCCGCGTGGCGGGCGAGCGCGGCGCGGGCCCGGAACGCGCCGGGCCGCTGCCCCGGTCCTGGCCCCGGACGCGTCACGCCGTCCTGGAGGCGAACCGATACTTCAGCGAGGGCCTCGCCCGTCAGCCAGCGCGCGGCGGGCCCCGGTCTCGCCCACGCGAGAGCCGCGAGCGACGCGCCGACCGCGCCCGCCTCGCCGCCCGGATCCTCGAAGTTCCGCTGCAACAGCCGCTCCGCAAGGCTTTCGACGCCCGCCCTGTACGGCGTGCGGGCCAGCTTGCGCGCCGCGCCGTACACGCGCGCGGGCACCAGCACGGAGCCGCCGTCCGCCTTGGCGAGCGCGGCGACCGGCTTGACCATGTGGCGCCGGCGCCGGTCCATGAGGAGGTCGGCGAGGCGGGCCGGGTGCGCGTCGAGGACCTGGCGGGCGCCGTAGCCGGTGAAGTGGTCGGCGCTGCCCGACAGGAGGCGTGCGCGGTGGCGGGCGGCGGTGATCAGGGAGGGGCCGGGCTCGTCGGTGAGGGGGCCGTCCAACTCGGCGTAGGGGAGCGCCTCTTCGCCCGCGGTGACGACGACGTGGTGCAGCCGGGGGTTCGCGGCGATGGCGCCCGCGCGCTGGAGTTCGGCCTCGCGTCCTTCGGCGCCCGCGGACAGGTCGTTGAAGGTGACGGCGAGGAGGCGTTCGCCCGCGCCCGTGCCGTGGCCGAGGACCGTGCCGGGCAGCCCGGGCAGGCCGGCCGCGAGCAGCGCGAGTGTTCCGGACGCGGGTCCTCCGGAGAGGTCGGCGCCGATGCCGGGCACGGGCATGCCGCGGGCCGCGCGCCGCTCGGCAGGGCCCATGCCGGGGACGGGCCCAGGGTCGATGTCGGCGCCGGGGACGTGCCGGGGCGCGGCGAGCCGGGCGCGTACGGCCTCGACGAGCGCGTCGCGCAGGGCGTCCACCGCGCCGGCCGGGTCGGCGGAGGGCGCGGCGACGGCGAGCGACGCGACCGGTTCGTAGCCGGCGATCTCGCGGGCACCGGCGCGCAGGATCAGCGCGTGGCCCGGCGGGATGCGGCGTACGCCCTGGTACGGCGTCGAGTCGTGCAGGGCCTCCGGCACGTCGGGGGCGGCGAGCAGGGCGGCGAGATGGCCGATGTCGAGGTGGGCCTCGATGAGGTCGGCGAGCGGCAGGGCGGCCGTCGCGTACGCGGTGCCGCCGGCCCAGGGTGTGTAGAACACGGGCCGTGCGCCCGCGAGATCACCGGCGATCATGAGGCGCCTGCCGACCTGGACGACGGCGGTGTAGCTGCCGGACCAGGCGGTGAGGTGGCGCAGGGCGCCCCCGCGCGCGGCGAACAGGCCGACCCGCAGCTGCTCGTCGGTGGCGCCGCAGGTGCCGAGTACGGCGATACGGGTCTGCTCGTCGGCGCTGACGATCCTGACCTCGTCCGGGCGCCAGTCGCCGACCGCCCACAGCGGATCGGGGTCGCCCCACAGGAGCTGGGAGCCCACGGGGTGGACGGTCTCCCCGTCGGGTCCGGTCGAGCCCGCGGACCCGAACCGCACGGGCCCGGCGGCGGTACTGCTCCACCCCACCAACCACCGCATCGCCGCCTCCACAGGCTGTGGACAGAACCTCGTCAGAAGGAATCAGAGGAAATCACAGGAACAGAGTCCCCATGCTGCCACGAAGGAGGCGTACGGGAGAGGCGACCGGGCGGCACGTGCGCCACCGAATGCGCCCCTTTTGAGCGGTAGTTGAACCCCCCGAGGGCCGCCCGGGGGCATCGGTGACGCCGTACGGCACCGTCGATATTCGGCCAAATCGGCTGTGGATGGCCAGACCTGTGCACACCACATCGGCCACGGCGCGCAACGCACGATCCGGGAGGCGCCCTTCACCTCCCGGACCGGTCCGCCGCCCGCGGGGATGAAGGCGGCGGTATCCCCCAGCCCGCTGGATCCAGTACAGCGGGCCGACCCACGCACCATCATGGAAGCGCTCCCCCCACGGCCGCAGAAGAGCGCACGCACAGGCGCACGGCCACACGGGCGGAGCACACCGTGACGGCGCCGCCCCGGGCACGCACTCCCGTACGGACAATATTCCCGCCATCCGGAACTATGCCCCTTAACGCTTGGGATCCGGCGAACTACGCTGGGTGTACGAATGCCGCGCGGTTATGCCACCGCGGCAGCCGGCTGTGTCGAGGGGTGGCGCATGTCCAGGGAGCAACGCGGGCCGAACGAGAAACTCGGCACCGTTCTCGCCCTCGCGGGAATCAGCAACGCAGGCCTGGCGCGGCGGGTCAACGACCTTGGCGCGCAACGCGGTCTGACGCTTCGCTACGACAAGACCTCGGTGGCCCGCTGGGTCTCCAAGGGCATGGTGCCGCAGGGCGCGGCGCCGCACCTCATCGCCGCCGCCATCGGCCAGAAGCTGGGCCGGCCCGTGCCGCTGCACGAGATCGGCCTGGCGGACGCGGACCCCGCGCCCGAAGTGGGCCTCGCCTTCCCGCGCGACGTGGGGGCGGCGGTGAAGTCGGCGACGGAGCTGTACCGCCTCGACCTCGCGGGCCGCCGCACGGGCGGCGGCATCTGGCAGTCGCTGGCCGGATCCTTCGCGGTGAGCGCGTACGCGACGCCCGCGTCGAGATGGCTGATAACGCCGGCCGACTCGTCGGTCGCACGCGACGCCCAGCCGCTGGAGAGCGGCGGGGACAACACGCCCCAGAAGGTCGGCCACAGCGACGTCCAGAAGCTGCGCGAGGCGGCCGAGGACGCGCGGCGCTGGGACTCCAAGTACGGGGGCGGCGACTGGCGTTCGTCGATGGTCCCCGAGTGCCTGCGGGTCGAGGCGGCCCCGCTGCTGCTCGGCGCGTACTCGGACGACGTGGGGCGCGCCCTGTTCGGGGCGAGCGCCGAACTGACGCGCCTGGCCGGGTGGATGGCGTTCGACACGGGCCAGCAGGAGGCGGCGCAGCGCTACTACATCCAGGCGCTGCGGCTCGCGCGCGCAGCGGCGGACGTGCCCCTGGGGGGCTACGTGCTGGCGTCGATGTCGCTCCAGGCGACGTACCGCGGGTTCGGCGACGAGGGGGTGGACCTGGCGCAGGCCGCCCTGGAGCGCAATCGCGGGCTCGCCACCGCCAGGACGATGAGCTTCTTCCGGCTCGTGGAGGCACGCGCACACGCGCGCGCCGGTGACGCGCACGCCGCGGGGGCCGCGCTGCGGGCCGCGGAGGGCTGGCTGGAGCGGGCGCGCGACGGGGACCACGACCCGTCATGGCTCGGCTTCTACTCGTACGACCGCCTCGCCGCCGACGCCGCCGAGTGCTACCGCGACCTGAAGGCCCCCCTCCAGGTGCGGCGCTTCACGGAGCAGGCCCTGTCGAAGCCCACGGAGGAGTTCGTGCGCTCGCACGGGTTACGCCTCGTGGTGTCGGCGGTCGCCGAGCTGGAGTCGGGGAACCTGGACGCGGCGTGCGAGCAGGGCACGCGCGCGCTGGAGGTGGCGGGGCGGATCTCGTCGGCCCGGACCACCGAGTACGTGAAGGACCTGCTGCACCGCCTCGAGCCGTACGGGGACGAGCCGCGCGTGGCGGAGCTGCGGGAGAGGGCGAGGCCGCTTTTGATGGCGCCGGCGTAGGGCAGCGGTGTGAAGGTACCGGTGCAGCCGAACGCCTACCGCCCGGGTTTGAACGCGTTGTCAGTGGCGCAGTGCAGTATCGGGGGCGGGAGGTGAGGCACGGTGATGACGAGCGGGTACGACTGCGATGTGCTGGTGATCGGCGGCGGGATCGTCGGTCTGTCGACGGCGTACGCCCTCACGCGCGCGGTTCCGGGCACCCGTGTGACCGTCCTGGAGAAGGAGCACGGCCCCGCCAGACACCAGACGGGGCGTAACAGCGGGGTCATCCACAGCGGCGTGTACTACCGCCCCGGCTCGCTCAAGGCCCGCTTCGCGGTGCGCGGCGCGGCCGAGATGGTCAAGTTCTGCGACGAGTACGGCATCGCGCACGCGGTCACCGGCAAGCTGATCGTGGCCACCGAGCGCGACGAGCTGCCCCGCCTGCACGCCCTGGTCCAGCGCGGCCGGGAGAACGGGATTCCGGTGCGGGAGCTCGGCCCCGCCCAGATCGGCGAGTACGAGCCGTATGTGCGCGGCCTCGCCGCGATCCACGTGGGCACGACGGGCGTCGCCGACTACGTGTCCGTGGCGCGGTATCTCGCCGAGGCCTCGGGCGCGGACATCCGCTACGGCGCGGAGGTGGTGCAGATCGACCGCCGCGCGGAGCGTGGCGTCGCGGTGCGCACGGCCGCCGGGGACGTCGTCCGCGGGCGCGTCCTGGTGAACTGCGCGGGGCTGCACTGCGATCGGATCGCCCGGCTCGCGGGGGACGACCCCGGCATGCGGATCGTCCCCTTCCGGGGTGAGTACTTCGAGCTGGCCCGCCCCGAGCTCGTGCGCGGCCTGGTCTATCCGGTGCCGGACCCGGCGTTCCCCTTCCTCGGCGTCCATCTCACGCGCGGCATCGACAAGAGCGTGCACGTCGGACCGAACGCGGTGCCGGCGCTGGCCCTCGAGGGTTACGACTGGTCGACGGTCAGACCGCGCGAGCTCGGCGCCACGCTGGCCTGGCCCGGCTCCTGGCGGATAGCGCGCCGGCACTGGCGGTACGGGGCCGGGGAGCTGCGCCGCTCGGTGTCCCGGGACGCTTTCACGTCGGCGGTGCGCAGGCTGCTGCCCGCGGTGACCGCGGACGACCTGGTGCCCGCGCCCGCCGGCGTCCGGGCGCAGGCGGTCCTGCGGGACGGGACCCTGGTCGACGACTTCCTGATCCGCGAGGCCCCGCGCACGGTGCATGTGCTGAACGCCCCGTCCCCCGCGGCGACGGCCTCGCTCCCGATCGGCCGCGAGATCGCCCGGCGGGCCCTGGCCGCGCTCGGGTCCTGAGCTCAGGTCGTGAGCTTGGGCCCCGGCCCGATCCGGCGTCTAAAATCGCCTCACTGTGTCTGAGTCACCCCACACCCCCGAAGCCCACACCCCTGAGGCCCCCGGTCCCGAAGCCTCCGGTCCCGTACGCGCCAAGGGCGAGCCGCGCTTCCCGGACGGGCCCGCGCCCGACCCCGCCGGTTCGCACTTCGAGCGGCGCATCCGCAGCTTCCAGCCCCGCCGCAGCCGCGTCACGACCGGCCAGGCGGACGCCCTCCAGCGGCTGTGGCCCCTGTGGGGCCTCGACATCGACGGTCAGCGCGTCCTCGACCTCGACGAGCTGTTCGACGGCAGGAAGCGCGTCGTCCTGGAGATCGGCTTCGGCATGGGCGAGGCGACGGCGCAGATGGCCGCCGACGACCCCGACACCGGCATCCTCGCGGTCGACGTGCACACCCCGGGCCAGGGCAACCTCCTGGCCCTCGCCGAGCGGAACAGCCTGACGAACGTACGGGTGGCGAACGGCGACGCGATCATCCTGCTCCGCGAAATGCTCCCCGCGGCCTCCCTCGACGGGCTGCGCGTCTACTTCCCCGACCCCTGGCCGAAGAAGCGCCATCACAAGCGGCGCCTGATCCAGCCGGAGTTCCTCAGCCTCGCCAAGGTCCCCCTCAAGCCGGGCGCCCTCGTGCACTGCGCGACCGACTGGGAGCCGTACGCCGAGCAGATGCTCGAAGTCCTGACCGAACACCCGGACTACGAGAACACGCAGGCCGACGGCGGATACGCGCCCCGGCCCGCGTTCCGCCCCCTCACGCGCTTCGAGGGACAGGGCCTGGACAAGGGCCATGTGGTCCACGACCTGCTCTTCGTGCGCGCGGAGCACGCACCGCAGTCCCCACCGGTCACCGCCGCGGACTGACATACCCCATCGCGGCCGGGCCCGTCCCCTCGTTAGGGTCAACGCTGTGGCGACCTATCCCTCGTATCCGAATGCGTTTCCGCACGCTCAGCCCGGAGCAGGCGCTCCCGGGCCCGGCACGCTGCGGCATCCACGCTGGTGGGAGCGGAAGGCCGTGCACGCCTGGGCGCTCGTCTCGCTCCTCGCGCTCTCCGGCCTGGTGATCCTCGCCCTCGTGCGCGAACAGACCGGCACCAAGGGGTTCCTGGTCGGGCTCTGCCTCGCGGTCCTGCCCGTCCCGCTGCTGATAGCCGCTTTCCGCTGGCTGGACCGGGTCGCGCCCGGCCCCTGGCGGAACCTGCTGTTCTCGTTCGCCTGGGGCGCCTGCGCCGCCGCGCTCATCGCGATCGTCGCCAACAGCTTCGCGACCCACTGGATCGCCACGAACTCGGCCGACCCCGCGAACGCCGACACCCTCGGCGCGACGGTCATAGCGCCCATCGTCGAGGAGTCCGCCAAGGCCTGCGCCGTCCTGCTCATCTTCCTGTTCCGCAGACGGGACTTCACCGGGATCGTCGACGGCGTCGTGATCGCCGGGGTCACCGCCACCGGCTTCGCGTTCACCGAGAACATCCTCTATCTGGGCAACGCCTTCGGCACCGACCAGTTGAACAGCGGCACCGGCATGGCCTCGGTGACCGCCGCCACCTTCTTCGTACGCATCGTCATGTCGCCGTTCGCGCACCCCCTGTTCACGGTGCTCACCGGCATCGGCTTCGGCTTCGCGGCGTGGACCGCGCCCGGCCGCGGGCCGGTGCGGCGCGTCCTGCTGCCCATCGCCGGACTGCTGCTCGCGATGGGCATGCACGCCACGTGGAACGGCTCGTCGGCGTTCGGCCAGTTCGGGTTCTTCGGGGTCTACGCGCTGTTCATGATGCCCGCGTTCGGGCTGCTGACCTGGCTCGCGATCGGGACCCGCCAGCGCGAACTGCGCACCGTGCGCTCCGAGCTGCCCGCGTACGCGGCGGCCGGCTGGGTCGGCCCGGACGAGCCGTTCGCCCTCGGCTCGATGCGCGCGCGCCGCCTGGCCCGCGAGTTCGCACAGCACCACGGCGGCAAGGAGACGGCCAAGGTCGTCGCCCAGTACCAGCAGTACGCGACGTCACTCGCGCTGCTGCGCCACCGCGGCCGGCGCGGCCGGGCCGGCACGGACTATGTCGTACGGGAGCGGGAGCTGCTCGACGAGCTGTGGGCGCGGCGCCACGCGGCCCGCCCCGCCCTCGCCTACGCGGCCCGCGCCACCGCACCGCCCGTGTGGGTGCCGCCGATGTACGCGGGCCCGGTGTACGCGGGGCCGGTCGCCCAGTTCCCCGCGCACAACGCGCACAACGCGCACAATCCGTACCGCTACTGAGAGCGCCTCCGGATCAGGCGGACGCCTCCGTGAGCTTCGAGAGCTCCGCGTCCGTCAGCTCCAGGTCGGCCACGGCCACCAGCGCAGGCAGCTGCTCCACGGTGCGGGCGGACGCGATCGGGGCGGCCACCGTCGGGCGGGACGCGAGCCAGGCGAGGGCGACCGTCGCGACCTCGGCGCCGTGCGCCTGCGCCACCTCGTCGAGGGCCTTGAGGACGCGCACACCGCGCTCGGTCTGCAGGTGCTGGCCCGCGCCCGCGGCCCGCGCGCTGTCGACCTCGGTGCCCGGCCGGTACTTGCCCGTCAGGAACCCGGCCGCCAGGGCGTAGTACGGGACGGCCGCGAGACCGCTCCGCGAGGCGACCTCCTGGAGCCGGCCCTCGTAGGTGTCGCGCGAGACGAGGTTGTAGTGCGGCTGGAGCGCCGCGTAGCGGGCGAGGCCCTCGCGGTCGGAGAAGTCCAGGGACTCCTGGAGGCGCTCCGGGGTCAGGTTCGACGCGGCGATGGCGCGCACCTTGCCGGCCGTCACCAGCTCGTCGAGGGCGGTGATGATCTCCTCGACCGGCACGGACGGGTCGTCGAAGTGCGTGTAGTAGAGGTCGATGTAGTCGGTGCCGAGGCGGCGCAGGGACTCCTCGGCGGCGGACTTGATGGTGTTCGGGGACAGGCCCTTGAAGTCGGGGTGGGCGCCGACCTTGGTGGCGATGACGACATCGGAGCGGTTGCCGCGTGCGGCCAGCCACTTGCCGATGACGGTCTCGGACTCGCCGCCCTTGTTGCCCGGGACCCACGCCGAGTACGCGTCGGCCGTGTCGACGAAGTTGCCGCCCGCGGCGACGTACGCGTCGAGCACGGCGAAGGACTGCGCCTCGTCGGCGGTCCAGCCGAACACATTGCCGCCGAGGGAGAGCGGGAACACCTCGAGGTCTGACGAGCCAAGCTTGCGAAGAGAAGTCATGTCCTGCCAGAACACCGATATGGATCAAGATATTCCGGGCACGGCGAACCGGCAGCCCTGACGTCGGGGGGTTGCCGTCAGGACCGCCGGGGTTCGGAGGGTTACGAGTCTCAGATCGTCAGGCCGTTGGAACGCAGCCACGGCGCGGGGTCGACCCCGGTCGCCTGGCCGCCGGGGTGGACCTCCAGGTGGAGGTGCGGCCCGGTCACGTTGCCGGTGGCGCCGACACGGCCGATGACGTCGCCGCTGGTCACCTTCTGGCCCGCGCTGACGTTGAGGGACGACTGGTGGCAGTACCAGAGCTCGGTGCCGTCCGGCAGCTCCAGGACGGTGCGGTAGCCGTACGCGCCCGCCCAGCCGGCCTCCTTGACGGTGCCGGAGTGGATCGCCTTCAGCGGCGTACCCGTCGGAGCGGCGAAGTCGAGACCCGTGTGGTAGCCGGAGGACCACATCGAGCCGGGCTGACCGAAGGTGCCGGTGATCGTGTAGGAGGCGACCGGCAGCGTGAAGCTCTTGGCGAGCTCGGCGAGGCGCTCGGCCTCGGCCTTCTTCTTCGCGGCCTCCTCCGCCGCCTTCTTGTCGGCGGCGGCCTTGGCGGTGGCGGCGTCCCGCTCCTTGGCGGCGTCGTCGGCGGCCTTCTTCGCGGCGGCCTGCTCGGCGGCTGCGGCCTCGGCCTCGGCGGCCTGGTCCTGCTGCTGCTCGGCCTGCTGCATGATGCGGGCGCGCAGGGCCTCACCGGCGGTCGTGCCCTGCTGGGCGTCCGCGGTGCTGACACCGGCTTCGGTCAGCGGGCTCGCGGAGGGGCCGGACGAGTCATCGGAGCCGTCGGATATCAGCGCGCCCACGCCGGGCAGCGACTTGGCGTCCGGCAGCGAGTCCTTGACGGCCGAGAGGTCGGGCATCGAGATGTGTACGGGAGGCTTGCCGCCCTGCGCGGTGGCGATGCCGCCCGCGCCGACGGCCGCGATCACGCCGACACCGAGAACAGTGGAGCTGCGCGCGAGACCGCCGCGCTGCTTGGCTACGCGGTGCCTGCCGCGTACGGGGCGGACGGACTCCTCGGTGGGGTTCCACTCCTCCCAGGTCCGCTCGTCCGTTTCGCCGAACTCTTCGTCGATCGGCGCATAGGAGAACTCTGGGGCAGGCCGGTTGGACGCCACTGGGGCGCGCTCCTTTCCTTCCTTCTCGCCTACCGGGTTAGCTGACGGGTTCGGAGCAGGAAGGTCTCCTACCGACGCCTTCCGCAAGGAAAGACGTCCGATTCACCCCAAGTTGGTGGTTCCCCGGCTCCCTTGCGGGATTAGGCGCGTGCGCACGGAGCCATCTCTTGTGACGGCTGGGACGACCGCGCTGCGTTATCGAACGTTAATAGACACCGGTGCCCGATTCCAAGCCGTTCCGACTGATCGTTAACGCCTTTGGCCTGGACTTAACGGGGCACGAGCGGGCGGAACCGGGCGAGTTGACCTGCCGTCGGAACGGGCCGTTCATCTGACGGTTTGTCAAATGTTATGCGCAGCGACGCCGTTCGACTACATAAGGTGATGACGGCACTCACCGCTGCTTCACGGCTGCTTCACGGCCGCCTCACCGCGAGCAGTGCCATGTCGTCCGTCGTGCCGCCGCCGGTGTGCCGGCGGACCTCGGCGGTGAGCGCGGCCAGCAGCGGATCGGGCCCCGAGAACATCCGCCCCGCGAGCCGGGCCGCCGGGTCGTAGAAGGTGCCCTGCGCGTCGCGCGCCTCCGAGAGACCGTCGGTGTGGAGCAGCAGCGTCGCCCCGCTCGGGAACTCCGTCTCGGACGCACGGTCGGGCCAGGTGCCGAGGTCTCCCATCCCGAGCGGCAGCGCGGGCTCCGGCGCCGACAGGACCTTGAGCGCCCCGTCGCCGCCCAGGAGCAGGGGTTCCGGGTGGCCGCGGTTGATGACGCGTACGAGGCCGTTGCCGTGCGGGATCTCGGCGAGCACAGCCGTGGTGAAGCCCTCGAACTCGTCGAGGCCCTTGCGCCGCAGCCCCTCCCGCGCGAGCGCCCGCTCCAGGCGCTGCGCGACCGCCTCCAGGGTCGCCTCCTGCTCGGCCGCCTCCCGGAAGGCGCCGATGACGACGGCCACGGCGGACACCGCGCCCATGCCCTTTCCGCGCACGTCGCCCACGACGAGCCGCACGCCGTGCGGGGTGTCCTGCACCGCGTACAGGTCGCCCCCGATGAAGGCCCCCGCCTGGGCGGCCTCGTAGCGGGCCGCGATCTCCAGGCCGCCGATGCGCTCGGCGGGCTCGGGCAGGACGGCGCGCTGGGCCGCCTCGGCGATCTGGCGCACGGAAGTGAGCTGCTCACTGCCGCGCCGCACGACGCGGTTCATGACACAGGCGAGTACGGCGACGGTGGCGACCGTGACGAGTTCGGTGATGGCGTCGGTGTCATAACTGCGGGTGTATCTGAGATGCACCCCGAGTACGACGGCGACGGTCGCGAGGCCGGTCAGGAAGGTGCCGCGGGGCGAGAAGAACGGGGCCGCGACGAGCGGGGCGGCGGTGAACAGGGGCACGCCGGTGAACGTCGACGGCGTGACGTAGTCGTAGATCGCCCCGGCAATGATGAGCAGCACGGGCAGCAGACGTACGAAGAACCGGGCCCGGGACAGGCCCTGCTCCGCCTCTCGCCCGTGTCCACCTCGCTGCCCCACCGCTCGTCTCCCGCCACCGTCCGCGTCGGTCCCGCGTCTGCGCACGTCATCGGGCACCCACCCCAGGGTTCACCCCGGACAGGCGGCGGGCGACCTGGCGGGACCGACCGGGTGAAAGGGGTCCCGGGCGGCGGATCACGGAACCCTGGGCAACCGATTCGCATTCTGTCGCCGCAATGGCGTAGAGTCGTGTTTACCGACGCGGGGTGGAGCAGCTCGGTAGCTCGCTGGGCTCATAACCCAGAGGTCGCAGGTTCAAATCCTGTCCCCGCTACTGAAGGCCGAAGGCCCGGAACCATTGGTTCCGGGCCTTCGGTGTATCCCTCTACAGGTCGAACTCGTGCGGCGGCAGGTCGAGCATCAGGCAGGCCTCGCGGACGACGGCCTGCTCGGTCTTGTCGAAGTCGCCGTCGGCGCCGCCGATGACGATGCCGATCTGGATGACCGCGCGCGCCTCGGCGGGCTTCTTCTTCGCCTTGGCGATCTCCTGGAGGACGCTGACCTTGCCGAAGTCGAAGTCGGCGGTCAGCTTGTTCAGGTTCGCGTCGAAGCGGCTCTGGAGCTGGTCCGCCGGGAAGTTCTGCAGCACCTCGTTCGTGGAGATGAGCTGGGCCACGCGGCTGCGCTCGGCCGGGTCGACGTTCCTGTCGGCCGCGGCGACCAGCGCGCACATCGCCATGCTCGCGTCACGGAAGGCGCCGCTCTTCAGGTCGTTCTTCTTCGCCATGAGCTGCGTCTGCATCGTCGACGCGGACTCCTTGAAGCGATCCCACAGGGCCATGTCTCTCCTCGATCGGCACGTACTGATCTTCTACAGCGCTGTAGAAACTAGCGGGGAGCGGCAAAAGTTCCGCCCCTAAACTGAAGGCCTGAACTCTTTGCTGGGGAGCCTTTCGTGGTCCGATGAACGGGAGAAGACGACGGTGCCGACACCCGAGAAGCCCTGACGGCGCCCGGAAGTGACCGACACCGCCCCGGCCCGCGTCGCCGCCCCGTCCTCAGGCCGTACGACCCTCCAGCTCCTGCGCTCCCTCGACAGCGGCCCGCGCGGCCTCACCGAGGCGGAGGCCGAGCGGCGCCTGGCCCGGCACGGCGAGAACGTCCTGCCGGGTACGCGCCCCCTGTCCTGGCCCCTGCTCGCCGCCCGCAGCCTGCGCGACCCGTTCACCCTCGTCCTGCTCTGCCTCGGCCTCGTCTCGGCGACCGTCGCGGCCTGGGGAACCGCCTGCGTGATCCTCGTCCTGGTCGCCGTCAGCTGCTGCCTGCGCTCCGCGGGCGAGCGCCGCGCGGACAGCGCCATGGCGGGCCTGCGCGAGCTGGTCGCGACGACGGCGACCGTGCTGCGCCGCCCCGGCGCCGACGAGACCGCCTCACCGGCCGAACACGAGCTCCCCGTAAGCCAGTTGGTGCCCGGCGACGTGGTGCGGCTCGGCCCCGGCGACCTGATCCCCGCCGACGTACGCCTTCTGCGGGCGCAGGGCCTGACCGTGCAACAGGCGGCGTTCACCGGGGAGTCCGTGCCGGCCGACAAGCGTCCCGTGGACCTGCCCGCGGACGGCGAGTCGGCGCATCTGTGCTTCCAGGGCGGCAGCGTGGCCTCCGGGAGCGCGAGCGCCGTGGTGCTCGCGACGGGCGCCGGCACCCGCTTCGCCGCCGCCCACCGCACGGTCGGCGCAGGGCGCGGGGCGAGCGCGTTCGACCGGTCGGTGCATGGCATCTCCTGGACCCTGATCCGCTTCATGCTGCTGACGCCGCCGCTGGTCCTGATGGCCGGCGCCGCGCTGCGCGGCCGGGGACTCGAGACCCTGCCGTTCGCCGTGGCGGTGGCCGTCGGGCTCACCCCGGAGATGCTGCCGGTCATCGTCACGACGGCGCTCGCCCGCGGCTCAGCGCTGCTCGCCCGCACCCACGGCGTCATCGTCAGACGGCTCCCCGCGCTGCACGACATCGGCGCCGTCGACATCCTCTGCGTCGACAAGACGGGCACCCTGACCCAGGACCGCCCGGCCGTCGACCCGGCCCGCACCGACCCCGACGCCCTGCACTGGGCGGCCGTCTCCGCCTGGTGGACGCTCCAGCTCGCCGACCTGCCGACCGCGGACGCGCTCGACGAGGCGGTCATCACGCAGGCTCTCGCAAAAGACCCGGCCTTCACCGAGGCGTACGACGGCGTCACCGCCCTGCCCTTCGACCCCGTACGCCGCCTCGCCACCGCCGTCGTCCGGCGGCCCGGCACGCTCGGCACCGTCACACTCGCCGCCAAAGGCTCCGTGGAGAACGTCCTGGAGCGGTGTGCCCTCGACGACGCCGAGCGCGCGAGCCTGCTCGCCCGGGCCGCGGAAATGTCCGGCGACGGGCTGCGGCTCCTCGCGGTGGCGACCGCCGAACGCCCCGCCCGGCACCGCCCGGGGGTCCTCCCGCGCCCTTCGGGCAGTGAGGGAAGCACCGCCGACGAACGCGGCCTCACCTTCACCGGCTTCGTCGCCTTCACCGACGCCCTCGTGCCGACCGCCGCGCAGGCCCTGCGCGACCTGGGCGAGCGCGGCGTCACGGTCAAGGTCATCACCGGCGACCACCCCGGCACCGCGGCCCGCGCCCTGCGCGATCTGGGCCTCGCCCCCGGCGACATACACACCGCGGACGCCCTCGACGCGCTCACGGACGAGGAGCTGGCCCGCCTCGCCCGCCGCACCACCGTCTTCGCCCGCTGCACCCCCGCCCACAAGGCGCGCATCGTCACCGCCCTGCGCGCCAGCGGGGAGACGACCGTCGGCTTCCTCGGCGACGGCGTGAACGACCTGCCCGCGCTGCGCGCCGCCGACGTCGGGATCTGCCCGCGCGACGCGGTCGCGGCGGCGCGCGACGCGGCGGACATCGTGCTCGCGCAGCCCGCGGACCGGCCGGGCAAGGACCTCACCGCGATCGGCCACGCGATCACCGCGGGCCGTCACAGCAGCGGCAACATCGCCACGTACCTGCGCGTCACGCTCTCCTCGAACCTCGGCAACGTGATCGCGATGCTCTCGGCGGGCCTCCTGCTGCCGTTCCTGCCGATGCTCCCGGCGCAGGTGCTCGCCCAGAACCTGTGCTTCGACGCGGCCCAGCTGTCGTTCGCCTTCGACCGCCCGGCGGCCGCCGCCCTGCGCCGCCCCGCGACGCTGCGCCCGCGCGACTTCCTGCGCTTCATCACCGGGTTCGGCGTCCTCAACGCCGCCGCCGACCTCGCGACCTTCGGCGTCCTCGCGCTCGCCCTGCACTCCACGGCGGGCCCGGCCGACGAGGCGGCGTTCCACTCGGGCTGGTTCACCGAGAACCTCCTGACGCAGGCTCTGGTGATGCTGCTCCTGCGCACCGGCCGCGCCCCGCGCACCCCGGGCCCGGTCCGCTGGGCGGTCGCGTCCCTGGCCGTCGTCGGCGTCGTGCTGCCACTGACCCCCGCCGCCCACCCGCTCGGCATGACTCCCCTGCCACCCGTGTACTACGCGCTCCTCGCGGCGGTCCTCGCCCTGTACGCGGTCGCGCTGACGGCGGTGAAGAGGCGGTACGTACGGCAGGCGTGAGGGGCAACGGAGTTCGGCGGGAACAGCGCAGCGGCCCGGCCGGCCGAAGCCGTCCGGGCCGCTGTTCACGCGGTAGACCCTGTGGGACTCGAACCCACAACCAATGGATTAAAAGTCCACTGCTCTGCCAATTGAGCTAAGGGTCCACGCGCCGGCTCGCGCCGACGCATCCCCGAGCATAGCCCGCCGGGGCCGGGAGGCCGATCGGGTATCGGCCTCCACGGCCTGTCGGAGGTCACACGGGCGGCCGGGCGGCGCACCTGCCGCTCACGGATCGACCGGTTCCGGCGCTCCCACGCGCCCCGCCTCACGCGCGACGGTCCGCGCGTGCTCCGGGTTGAGGAACCAGTGCCGGGCCGACACCAGCCACCACACGCCGGCGAACCCGAGGACCACAAGGACCGCGATCGGGGCGTAGTTGAACGTCTCCCACGTGACCGGCGAGACCTGCGGCAGCATGAAGAGGACCGTGATGACGGCGACCCACACCACGGCCACGATCCCGATGGGCCGCGACCACCTGCCCAGGTGCCAGGGCCCGCGCTCGAAGGCGTCGCCCTTGCGCAGCCGCAGCAGGGTCGGCACGACGTACGCGATGTAGAGGCCGATGACGGCGATCGAGGTCACGGCCGCGTACGCCGTGACGTTGATGAGGTACGGCAGTCCGAGCACGAGGGCGCCGAACGCGGCCAGCCACACCGCGGCCACGGGGGTGCGGGTGCGCGGGCTGACGGTGTGCCAGACGTGCGAGTACGGGAGCGCGCCGTCACGCGAAAAGGCGTAGATCATACGGCTGTTGGCCGTGACGGAGGCCATGCCGCAGAAGAGCTGCGCGCCGATGACGACGAGGAGCAGCAGCTTCCCGGCCGTCGCCCCGAGCGCGTCGAGCAGGATCTGCGCGGGCGGCGCACCCGTGGCCGAGCCGAGGGCACCCTGGTACGACTGGATGGCGAAGGTGAAGCCGAGCAGCAGCACGAACCCGGCGATCCAGGACGTCCAGATGGAGCGCACGATGCCCTTCGGCCCCGCGGTGGACGCGTCGTGGGTCTCCTCGGTCATGTGCGCGGAGGCGTCGTAGCCGGTGAACGTGTACTGGGCCATCAGCAGTCCGATCAGGACGACGTAGAACCCGCTGCCCCAGCCGGTGTTGTTGACGAACTTCGTGAAGACGAAGGACGCGGACTGGTGGCTGTCCGGCGCGAAGGCGAGCGCGCCGACGATGACGGCGACGCCGACGACGTGCCACCAGACGCTGACGCTGTTGAGCAGCCCGACGATGCGCACGCCGAAGGTGTTGAGGAGCCCGTGCAGCACGAGGATCGCCGCGAACAGCAGGATCGTCCGCCCCGGCGTCACCTCGAAGCCGAACTGGAGGTTCAGATACGCGCCGAGGAAGGACGCGGCGCCGAAGTCGATGCCGGCGGTCACCGCGACCTGTCCGAGGACGTTGAACCAGCCCGTGAACCACGCCCACGCGGCGGCCGTCCGCGCGGGTGCGAGCCGGTGCGCCCAGAAGTAGAGGCCGGCGGAGGTCGGGTACGCCGAGCAGATCTCCGCCATCGCGAGCCCGACGAACAGCGTCATCAGCCCGACCCCGACCCACCCCCAGGTGATCAGGGCGGGGCCACCGGTGTTCATCCCGAACAGATACATCGTCAGGCACCCGGAGAGCACCGAGATGATCGTGAAGGAGACGGCGTAGTTGGAGAACGCCGACATCCTGCGGGCGAGGACCTGCGTGTAGCCGAGCTGGGCGAGGCGTTCCTCGTCGGTCGAAGGCGGCGTTTGCTGCGCCGCTGGGTCACTTGTCATGCCCCCAGCGATTCCCGTGCCGGGGGCAGGGCATGCGCGGGCCTTGGCCAAATAATGCCCGCGGGTGAACACCGGTGCGGGGCGGAAATGAAGGAAGGGCCCGGGAGACGTGATCGTCTCCCGGGCCCTTCTCAGCTCAAGCCGTCAAGCTGTTCAGCCTTACGACCGTCAGCCGTTGCGCTTCCAGCGCGGCTTCTCGTCCCGGCGGAACGAGGAACCGCCGGTCGAGCCGGAGCCCGCACCGCGGTGGTCGTCACGGCGGCCCTGCGGACGGTCGTGGCCACCGGCGCGGAAGCCGCCGCCGGCGGGACGGTCGTCACGACGGTCACGGTTGAACGGACGGTCGCTGCCGCGGTGGCCGCCGGAGGGGCGGTCGTCACGGCGGAAGCCGCCGCCCGAGGGGCGCTCGTCACGACGGTCGCGGTTGAAGCCGCCACCGGAGGGACGGTCGTCACGACGGTCACGGTTGAAGCCACCGGAGGGACGGTCGTTGTCGCGGCGGAAGCCACCGGACGGACGGTCGTTGTCACGACGCTCGAAGGAACGGCCACCGCGGTCGTCACGACGGTCACGGTCGAAGCCGCCCCGGTCGTCACGACGGTCACGGTTGAAGCCGCCCGACGGACGGTCGTCGCGACGGAAGCCACCCGACGGACGGTCGTTGTCACGACGGTCACGGTTGAAGCCACCGGACGGACGGTCGTCGCGACGGAAGCCACCCGACGGACGGTCGTTGTCACGACGGTCACGGTTGAAGCCGCCCGACGGACGGTCGTCGCGACGGTCGCGCTTCTCGTAGTTGCCCCGCTCGTCACGGCGCTGCGGGCGCTGCTCGTACGAGGACGAACGCTCCTGGCGCTCGGCCGGCGCGGCAGCCTGCTCCGGGACGGACGCCTCGGCGGCCTTCTCGGCAGCGGCGGCCACGGCGGCGGCGACACCCTCGGCGTCCTCGCCACGCTCACGGGCGGCACGCGCGGTGAGGCGGTCGGCCTCCTCGCGCAGCTCGCCGGCGCGGCGCGTGGCACGCTCCAGCTCCTTGGTGAGGGAGGTGACCTCACGCTCGGCCTGCTGCGCGGCGTTGCCCGCGGACTCGGCCTGGACCTCGGTCATGGACCGGGCGCCGGTGATCTCGGCGACCTCCGGGTCGAAGGCCGCACCGCCCTGGATGATGTGGCGCGAGGCGTCGACGCCCGCGTCCTCCATGAGGCGGAAGATCTGGCGGCGCTGGTGCGGCAGCGACAGCGAGACGACGACACCGGACTTGCCGGCACGCGCGGTACGGCCCGAGCGGTGCAGGTAGTCCTTGTGGTCACCGGCCGGGTCCACGTTCAGGACCAGGTCGATGCCGTCGACGTGGATACCGCGGGCGGCGACGTCGGTGGCGACGAGCGTGTTGACGTAGCCGTCCTTGAAGTCGGCGAGGACGCGGGTACGAGAACCCTGCGTCATGCCACCGTGCAGCGCGTCGGCCTTCACACCGGCGTCCTGGAGCTGCTCGGCGATGCGGTCGGCGCCCAGCTGGGTGCGGACGAAGATGATCGTGCGGCCCTTGCGGGAGGCGATCGCGGCGGTGACCGGCGCCTTGTCCTTGGGCTTCACGATCAGGATGTGGTGGGTCATGGTCGTGACGGCGCCCTGGGCGGCGTCGACCTCGTGCGTGACCGGGTTGGTCAGGTAGCGCTTGACCAGCGTGGAGATCTCGTTCTCCATCGTGGCCGAGAACAGCATGCGCTGGCCGTCGGCCGGGACCTGGTCGAGCAGCTCGGTGACCTCGGGCAGGAAGCCCAGGTCAGACATCTGGTCGGCCTCGTCCAGAACGGCGATCTCGACGTTCGCGAGCGAGCAGGCGCCGCGGTTGATGATGTCGCGCAGACGGCCCGGGGTGGCGACGAGGACGTCGACGCCGCGCTCGAGGGCGTAGATCTGGTTGCCCATGGACGTACCGCCGCAGACGACCTTCATCTTCAGGCCGAGGACGTCGCCGTAGGGCTGGAGGGCGTCGGCGACCTGCATCGCCAGCTCGCGGGTCGGGGTCAGGATGACCGCGCGGGGCTTCTTCTTCTCGGTGTGACCGCCGGCGAGGCGCGCCAGGGTCGGCAGGCCGAAGGAGAGGGTCTTGCCGGAGCCGGTGCGGCCACGGCCGAGGATGTCCTTGCCGGCCAGGGCGTCCGGGATGGTCGCGGCCTGGATCGGGAACGGCGCGGTCACGCCGTTCTGCGCGAGCTTGCGGACGATGCCCTCGGGCAGACCGAGGTCGCCGAAGGTCAGGGTGGGCTCGGCGGGGGTGTCGTTGTCGGCCTCGGCCGAGGCGCTGACAGCGGCCTCTCCGACGGCAACGGCAGTCACGTCCTCGTCGACGGCGAGAACCTGCACGGCCTCGTCGTTCTCGGGCATGACGGAGTGGTCAGAACTGGAAATGGACATGCGAAATGCGAAACCTTCCGGAGTCTCGGCACGCGCCCGTCAACTCCGTGAATTTCGCAATCGACCGCCTCAATGCGGTCCAGCCACGGCTGGGGAGAGAACGCGCCACGCGGCGCTCTCTTAACGGCGCCGGGCAAATGGGATCAAACGATCTACCACCATAGTCACCGACCACCCTCCAGCGCAAACCGATCCCCTGAGACCCCGCTCACACCTGCCCCCGAGGCCGGTCCTACGCGGGCGTCCCCGCCTGCGGCGCCGGCTCCCGGTCAGTCTGCACCCGGGCCGACGCCTGCTCGTGCGCCGACGACGAGGGCTCCGCGGTGGTCGGGTCGGGCGTCGGCGTGGGGGTGTCCTGGGTCGGCGTGGGCGTGTCCGGCAGGGTGCCCGTCGGCGTCGGCCGGGACGGCGGCGTGGTCCGCCCGCTCGCCGACGGCTTCACCGGACCCGTCGGCCCGCCCTTGGTGGCGCTCGCGGAGGGCGAGGCGGCACCCGAGGCCGCGTCGGACGCGGTGCCGCTCGGCCCCGACGACGGCGACCCGTCCGCGCCCTCCCGGCCGCCCGCCTGCGCCCCGCCGCCCCCGGGGACCACCGCGCCGCCGTCCGGGGCCGCCCGCCCGCCGTGCCGCCCCGCCGAGTGCGACGGAGCGGGCCCGCCCCCCTCGTGGGCGACGCTCATGCAGCCGGTGGTCGCCGCCGTGACGGCCACCACCGTCGCGGCCAGTCGAACCAGACGAGGGGGTACGGACAGCTGGCGCACGGGCGAGCACCTCCGGGGCGCTGAAAAGCTGGGGCTGAAGCTGAAACGGGAACGGGAACCGCCGGAAAATCGACGTCACCGTTCCCAACTCCCGCCCCCCGCAAGAGGACACGCCCGCTCACGGCCCGGCCGTCACCCGTATCCGAGGGCGTGCAGCCGCGCGTCGTCGATCCCGAAGTGGTGGGCGATCTCGTGGACCACGGTGATCTCCGTCTCCGCGACGACCTCCTCGCGGGACTCGCACATCCGCAGCGTGGGTCCCCGGTAGATGGTGATGCGGTCGGGCAGCACGCCCGCGTACCACTCGCCCCTGTCGGTCAGCGGCGTCCCTTCGTAGAGGCCGAGCAGCTCAGGGTTCTCGGCGGGGGGCTCGTCCTCGACGAACACCGCCACGTTGTCCATGAGCCGCGTCAGCTCCGGCGGAATCCGGTCCAGGGCTTCGGCGACCAGTTCCTCGAACTCCTCGCGCGTCATCTCCAGCACACGGCCATTGTCGGCCACCCGCCCGCAGATCGGCCTGTCCGTCCGGGCATACGGGACCATCCGCATGGGCATACGGGACCAATGGCCCGCGTCCCCGCTGTCGCCGCCCTGTCCGCCCTGCGGAACATCCCCTCCGCGGTCGGCCGCCGCCATCGCGCCCGCCGCCCCCGCCCCACCGGCGATCTCACCCTCCAGCCCCGCCCGTACCTCCGCGCCCTGGGCCTCGCCGCCGTCGTCCTCATGGGCGCGTGGCTCGGCCTGCTCGTCGTGGGGAACGTCCGCGTCCCGGTCGGCCCGATGGACACCCGGATGACGCTGCGCCCGTCCCTGACCGGTGGCACGAAGATCAACGTCTCGCCGCTCGGCTCCCTGGAGCTGAAGTCGCACACGGCCCCCATCCGCCTCGACGTGGATGTCGACCGCCTCGACCCGGTCCGCTCCGAGGCCCTGGTCAACCACCCCGAGCGCCTCTCGGGCCTCCAGGACGAGGTCACGCGCGACATCGAGCACGGCACCCTCGACCTCGCCCTGCGCTCCTGCGTCGCCGTCGTCTCCGGCGCCACCGCGCTCGGCCTCGCGGTCTACCGCCGCCCCAGCCGCGCCCTGGGCGCCGGCGGCCTCGCGCTCGCCCTCCTGGCGGCCTCGGGCGGGGCGGCGTACGCGACCTGGAATCCCAAGTCGGTCCTGGAGCCGAAGTTCTCCGGCCTGCTCTCCTCGGCCCCCTCGGTCGTCGGCAGCGCACGCTCGATAGTCACCGAATTCGACGTCTACCAAAAGGAGTTGGCACGCCTGGTGACCAATGTGACGAAGCTCTACGACGTGACGTCGACGCTCCCCGCGTACCGGCCGGACCCGTCCACGATCCGCGTCCTGCACGTCTCGGACATCCATCTGAACCCGGCCAGCTGGAAGATCATCTCCTCGCTCGTCGAGCAGTACGACATCTCGGTCATCGTCGACTCCGGCGACACGATGGACCACGGCTCGGCGGCCGAGAACCCGTTCCTCGACCCGATCAAGGACCTCGGCGCCCCGTACATCTGGGTCCGCGGCAACCACGACTCGGCGACCACCCAGCGCTACCTCGAACACATCAAGAACGTCCGCGTACTCGACAACGGCAAGGCGGTCACCGTCGCCGGGCTGCGCTTCGCCGGCACCGGGGACCCCCAGTACACGCCGGACCGGGCGGTCAAGGCGCAGGGCGACCCGGCCGAGCGCATGGCGGGCATCCGGCTCGCCTCCGCGCTGCGCGACCAGCGGGCGGCGGGCACGCCGGTGGACATCGCGATCGCCCACAACCCGGTGGCCGCCCGCGAGACCGACGGCACGGTCCCGCTGGTCCTCGCGGGCCATATCCATCACGAGCAGACCGAGGTGATGAAGCTGGGCACGCGGCTGCGCATCGAGGGCTCGACCGGCGGCAGCGGCCTGCGCGCGGTCGACGACAGCTCGCCCGACCCGGTGCAGGCGTCGGTCCTCTATCTGGACCGCGACACGCGCCGCCTGCAGGCCTGGGACGAGATCGAACTGGGCGGCCTAGGCCTGACGACGGCACAGGTCAGCCGCCATCTGCCCAAGGAGAACCAGCCGGGCGCGACCCCCTCGCCGACGCCGCCCACGGGCTCGTCCGCGCCCTCTCCCTAAACCGTTTTGGCGATCCCTCCCCGCATCCCATATGCTTCTCACGTCCCCGACGCGCTGCGAAGCGCCCAGGCGGGCCAATTAGCCCTCATCGTCTAGTGGCCCAGGACGCCGCCCTTTCAAGGCGGTAGCACGGGTTCGAATCCCGTTGGGGGCACGCAACACCCTGTGCGACACTTGTCGCACAACAGCTTGGTCCTGTGGAGCAGTTTGGAGTGCTCGCCACCCTGTCAAGGTGGAGGCCGCGGGTTCAAATCCCGTCAGGACCGCTGCGATTCGTTCGCGAACCGCGTGGCTGGGTAGCTCAGTTGGTACGAGCGATCGCCTGAAAAGCGATAGGTCGCCGGTTCGATCCCGGCCCCAGCCACAAGATTCAGGCCCCGTCCCCGGACGGGGCCTGTTGCGTTTCCCCAGCGGACCACGGCCCGAGCCGTCTCCCGCCGCCCGAAGGCCGCGCCCCGGCCACTTCCCGAAAGCCCTGTCTCCGACGGGGCTTTCCTCGTATCCGGGTGCAGTCACCCGACAGGGTCACGCCCCCGGCGCCACCGCGTGGGCCGGTTCCGTGGTGCGGCCACCCGGATGGCGGTGGCGCCAGACCCAGAAGATCGTGGTCGACAGCAGGGCCCATGCCGTGAGGACCAGGAACGGGAACACGTGCTGATACCCACCGAAGTACACGGCCGTGTGCTGTGCGTTCACGGAGCCGCCCGGCGGCAGCCACCGCCCGATGCGGCCGAGCACCGACGGCAGCAGCGGCCACGACACCGCGCCGCCCGACGACGGGTTGCCCAGGAGCACCATCAGCCCCCACGTCGGGATCATCGCCCAACGCCCGACCAGCGTGTTGAACATCGTGAAGACCATCCCCGACGTGAACATCGTCAGCGCGAGGATGGCCCAGGACTCGGCGAACGGCAGATCGAGCGCGCCCAGCCACCAGTCCACGACCGCCGCGATCACGAAGCCCCCGAGCATCGCGTACACCACGGTGTACGCGATGCGCTCCAGCGGATTGAGGTCGCGCGCTTGCACGCTCAGCTGGATCGCGCCGACGAAGCCGATGATGACCGCGGCCAGCGAGATGTAGAAGATCGCGAGGCCGCGCGGGTCGCCCTTCTGGAGCGGCTTGATGTCGGTCACGGTGACCGGGACCCCGAGCCCGGCCCCGACCTGCGGGGCGGTCTCGGCGAGGACCTGCGCGACCGAGGCACCGGAGGCGCCCGAGACCTCGAGCGCGACGCGGTCACCCTGCCGCACGTCGAGGATCGCGAAGACCTTCTGCTGGTTCACGCCCTCGACGGCCGCCGCGACGCTGTCGTAGGGATGCACTTCGAGGGACGCGTTCAGCGCCTTCTCCATCCCGGCCAGGAACGCCCCGCCGTGCGTCGCGTTCGCCGCACCCACCACCGCCGTGGGAATCCGGTGCGGCGTCGGGTTCGCCATCGTGTACGTGTACGAGCCCGCGAAGAGGCCCGCGGCGGCCGCGATGATGAACACGAGGACGGTCGCGGGCAGGAACGGCGACTTCTTGAAGTCCTCCCAGCGCTCCCCGCGCGTGGGCACCCGCCCGTGGGCGCCGTGCTCATGATCGTCGTCGCTCGGCTCCGGCATACGGACACGTTAAAACACGCATAACGGACCTTCAGCCCCAATCGCCCAGATCTCCGCCGAAACCGGCCCACCTCAAAACCATTCGCCACCCGTTTCTCCGAGGTGAGATCCTGGAGGACGTATGTCTACGCAGCCTGCCCCCGTCCTCGGCACCCTCGCCCAGCGCCTGTCCGAGCTGTCCCTGCGCGATGCGCACCGGCTCGGCCGCAGGCTCGAAGGCGCGCGCCGCATCCGCAAGCCCGAAGCCCGGGCCGCCGTACTCGCCGAGATCGAGGCGGAGGCCGAGAAGGCCGAGGCCCGGACGGCGCAGCGCCGCGGCCGGTACGAGGCGCTCGAGATCACGTATCCCGAGCAGCTTCCCGTCAGCCAGAAGAAGGGCGAGATCGCCGACGCGATCCGCGACCACCAGGTCGTGATCGTCGCGGGCGAGACCGGCTCCGGAAAGACGACCCAGATCCCCAAGATCTGTCTCGAGCTCGGCCGCGGCGTGCGCGGCATGATCGGCCACACCCAGCCCCGCCGGCTCGCGGCCCGCACGGTCGCCGAGCGGATCGCGGACGAGATGGACACCCCGCTCGGCGAGGCCGTCGGCTGGAAGGTCCGCTTCACGGACCAGGTCAACCCGGACGCGACGTTCGTGAAGCTGATGACGGACGGCATCCTGCTGGCCGAGATCCAGACGGACCGCGAGCTGCGCGCGTACGACACGATCATCATCGACGAGGCCCACGAGCGGTCCCTGAACATCGACTTCCTGCTCGGTTATCTGGCGCAGCTGCTGCCCAAGCGCCCGGACCTGAAGGTCGTCATCACCTCCGCGACGATCGACCCCGAGCGCTTCTCGCGCCACTTCGGGGACGCCCCGATCGTCGAGGTCAGCGGCCGTACGTATCCCGTCGAGGTGCGCTACAGACCCCTGCTCGAAGAGGAATCCGACGAGGCCGACCGGGACCAGATCACCGCGATCACGGACGCCGTCGGGGAGCTCCAGGGCGAGGGCAAGGGCGACATCCTCGTCTTCCTTTCCGGGGAGCGCGAGATCCGCGACACGGCGGACGCGCTGGAGAAGAAGAAGTTCCGGTTCACCGAGGTCCTGCCGCTCTACGCGCGCCTGTCGCACGCGGAGCAGCACCGCGTCTTCCAGCGCCCCTCCGGCTCGGTCCGCCGCGTCGTCCTCGCGACGAACGTCGCGGAGACGTCCCTGACCGTCCCCGGCATCAAGTACGTGATCGACCCGGGCACCGCCCGCATCTCGCGGTACTCGCACCGCACGAAGGTGCAGCGCCTGCCCATCGAGGCGATCAGCCAGGCCAGCGCCAACCAGCGCAAGGGCCGCTGCGGCCGTACGTCGGACGGCATCTGCATCCGTCTCTACTCGGAGGACGACTTCCTCGCCCGCCCCGAGTTCACGGATGCAGAGATCCTGCGGACGAATCTCGCCTCCGTCATCCTCCAGATGACCGCGGCCGGGCTCGGCGACATCGAGAAGTTCCCCTTCATCGACCCGCCGGACCACCGCAACATCCGCGACGGCGTGCAGCTCCTCCAGGAGCTCGGCGCGCTGAACCCGGCGGAGAAGGACGTCCGTAAGCGCCTCACCGAGCAGGGCCGCAAGCTCGCCCAGCTGCCGGTGGACCCGCGCCTGGCCCGGATGGTCCTGGAGGCCGACAAGAACGGGTGTGTGCGCGAGGTCATGGTGATCGCGGCCGCGCTGTCCATCCAGGACCCGCGCGAGCGCCCCAGCGAGAAGCAGGCGCAGGCTGACCAGCAGCACGCCCGCTTCAAGGACGAGACGTCCGACTTCCTGGCGTTCCTCAACCTCTGGCGCTATGTGCGCGAGCAGCAGAAGACGCTCGGCTCGTCCGCGTTCCGCCGCATGTGCAAGTCGGAGTACCTGAACTTCCTGCGCATCCGCGAGTGGCAGGACATCTATACGCAGCTGCGCACGGTCGCCAAGCAGATGGGGATCCATCTGAACGAAGATGACGCCCCGGAGCACCAGGTCCACATCTCGCTGCTCGCCGGCCTGCTGTCCCACATCGGGATGAAGGACGTGAAGGAGTCCACGGACAAGGACCCCAAGCAGCGCGGCGGACGGAACGAGTACCTGGGCGCGCGGGGCGCCAAGTTCGCCGTCTTCCCCGGCTCCGCCCTCTTCAAGAAGCCCCCGCGCTTCATCATGTCCGCCGAGCTCGTCGAGACGTCGCGCCTGTGGGCCCGCGTCAACGCGAGGATCGAGCCGGAGTGGGTCGAGCCCCTCGCCGAGCACCTCCTGAAGCGCACGTACAGCGAGCCGCACTGGGAGAAGGACCAGGCGGCCGTGATGGCGTACGAGAAGGTCACGCTGTACGGCGTCCCGCTCGTCGCCCAGCGCAAGGTGAACTACGGGCGCATCGACCCCGAGGTGAGCCGCGAGCTGTTCATCAGGAACGCGCTCGTCGAGGGCGACTGGCGCACCCACCACAAGTTCTTCTCGGACAACCGCAAGCTGCTCACCGAGGTCGAGGAGCTGGAGCACCGCGCCCGCCGCCGCGACATCGTCGTCGACGACGAGACGCTCTTCGACTTCTACGACCAGCGGGTCCCGGAGCATGTCGTCTCGGGCGCCCACTTCGACAGCTGGTGGAAGCACAAGAAGCGGGACGAGCCCGAACTCCTGGACTTCGAGCGCTCGATGCTCATCCGCGAGTCCGCGGAGGCCATCACCAAGGACGACTACCCGGACTCGTGGCGCCAGGGCCCGCTGAAGTTCCGGGTGACGTACCAGTTCGAGCCGGGTGCGGACGCGGACGGCGTGACCGTCCACGTCCCGCTCCAGGTCCTCAACCAGGTCACCGACGAGGGCTTCGACTGGCAGATCCCCGGCCTGCGCGAGGAGGTCGTGATCGAGCTGATCCGCTCCCTGCCCAAGCCGGTCCGCCGGCACTACGTCCCGGCACCGAACTACGCGAAGGCGTTCCTGGAGCGGGCCGTGCCCCTGCAGGAACCGCTGCCCACCACGCTCGCCCGCGAGCTCCAGCGCATGGTCGGCGTCCCCGTCACCCCCGACGACTTCGACCTGTCCCGCGTACCCGACCACCTGAAGATCACGTTCAGGATCGTCGACGAGCGGCGCAGGACCCTCGCCGAGGACAAGGACCTGGAGGCGCTCAAGCTGCGCCTCAAGCCGAAGGCCCGCAAGGCGATCTCGCAGGCGGCAGCGGCCACGGCCGAGCGCTCGGGCGGCGAGTCCGTGGAGCGCTCGGGCCTCACGGACTGGACGATCGGCACGCTGAGCCGCGTCTTCGAGACCCGGCGCGCCGGCCAGCCCGTCAAGGCGTATCCGGCGCTGGTCGACGACGGGGACACGGTCTCGGTCCGGCTCTTCGACACGGAGGCCGAGCAGCAGCAGGCGATGTGGAAGGGCACGCGCCGGCTGATCCTGCGCAACATCCCGGTCAACCCCGGCAAGTTCGCCTCGGACAAGCTGACCAACCCCCAGAAGCTCGCCCTGTCCGCGAACCCGCACGGCTCGGTCCAGGCGCTCTTCGACGACTGCGCCATGGCCTCCTGCGACAGGCTCATCGCGGACTTCGGCGGCCCCGCCTGGGACGAGGAGTCGTACCGCAAGCTCTACGACAAGGTGCGCGCCGAGATCGTCGACACGACCGTACGGACGGTGGGCCAGGTACAGCAGGTGCTCGCCGCCTGGCAGGCCTGCGAGCGCCGCCTGAAGTCGACGAAGAGCCCGACGCTGCTCGCCAACCTCACGGACGTACGGGCGCAGTTGACCGCCCTGATCCGCCCCGGCTTCGTCACGGACACGGGCCTGCGGCGCCTGCCTGACCTGGTGCGCTACCTGGTCGCCGCCGACCGGCGCCTGACCCAGATGCCGACGAACGTCCAGCGGGACACGTCGCGCATGGAGAAGGTCCACGAGATGCAGGACGAGTACGCGTGGCTGCTCGAACAGATGCCGCAGGGGCGGCCCGTGCCGCAGGAAGTCCTGGACATCCGCTGGATGCTGGAGGAGCTGCGGGTCAGCTACTTCGCCCACGCGCTCGGCACCGCGTACCCGGTCTCGGACAAGCGGATCGTGAAGGCGATCGACGCGGCAGCGCCGTAACGGACCCGGCACGTTAAGTGAGTTCGACCGCCGGGCCTGCGCTGCTGTACAGTCTCATCTCGCAGCACAGAGCAACACCAAGTGCCGCGAGCAAGGTCCTGTGGAGCAGTTTGGAGTGCTCGCCACCCTGTCAAGGTGGAGGCCGCGGGTTCAAATCCCGTCAGGACCGCACGTAAGACTGAGGCCCGTACCCCGCAGGGGGTGCGGGCCTCAGTCGTGTGCGCGCAACCCGCAGGCCGCGCCCGCGGCGCAGCCGCGATCAGACACAGCAAATCCCGTCAGGACTGCACGTAGAACTGAGGCCCGTACCCCCGCAGGGGGTGCGGGCCTCAGTCGCGTGCGCGCACATGCGTATGGCCCCGCCCCGCCCCGCGCCTCCCCGCTCCCGCTCCCGCTCCCCGCCGTCTTGACGGCATCCCGCTCCCCCGGTACTCAGGCAGCAAGGGATTCCCGACCCGGAGGTGGCGCATGGCGGCATCCGCCCGGCACGAGACGCGCGCCCTGCTGCGCGCCCACCTCTCCGCCGCCTCCGGCTACCGCCATCTGACCCGGCACTGTCCCGTCTGCCACCAACTCCTGCGCCTCGCCCTGGAGCCCGGCAGAGAGCCCGCAGGAGGCCCCGAGAAGGACTACGGGGCCCCGGAGGACGAAAGTCCCCCCACCGCCTGACCAAAGGCGCCGGACGGCGGCCCCAACTGGTGGGAGCCTGGGGGGAGCACGGCGGACACCGCGACGCGAATCCCCTCTAACCCAAGGGCCGCGCCAGCAACAAGTGTCCGAGCGTGTGACGGGTGTCACGGGACCAGTTTTGGAAACAGCGTTTCTTACACCCGCCCTACAACACCTCAATTTAATATGTGCAATTGCACTACCCCCAGGGCCCTCCCGGGCACTCCCGAAGATCCACCCCGGGACCCCTCCGGACGGACTCCTCGACGACCCGCCGAGCACCCGCCCGCACCCCCCGGCAGGACGCCGCCGGCACTCGATCAGGGACCCACAGGGCCGCCCACAAAGCCACGCACCGGACGGGGCGGACCGCCCCACCCACACGGATCCGCGCATAAAAAAATCGCGCTGGACCCGGCGGAGTCCAGCGCGATCGACGACGCACCCTTGAAGCATGAGCAGGCGTGGGCCTGTTGGGGCAGGACCCGCGTCGTATGGAGCTATAGGTTGGGCGCGAAAAGGGCTGGGGGGCCCGGAACGCCCGGTTTATTCAGTTGTTCAGGCCTCGCTGCGCTGCTGCGGAATGCCCGCGAGCAGTGCGCGGACCTCTGCCTCGCGGTAGCGGCGGTGCCCGCCGAGCGTGCGAATCGACGTGAGCTTGCCAGCCTTTGCCCAGCGCGTCACCGTCTTCGGGTCGACGCGGAACATCGTGGCGACCTCAGCCGGGGTCAGCAGCGGCTCGGCATCAGGGGTGCGAGCGGTCATGAGCGGCCTCCTCGGGAGAACCGAACCTTCTCGGTTCATTCCTCTAAATTCTGCACCTTGACCCACGTTGCCCGAAATGGCGGACGCGGGTCGAGTCGGTTATAGGACGAACGGCTTGTCCTCGGCACTACAACTACACCATCCGTCCAGCCGCGTCGGCCAAACCGATGGAATTGCCCTCCCAGGTGTTCATCAGCGACGGAAGCCGATGGACCATGCCATAGCGGACAGTCACGCCACTGTGACGATCAGTCACAGTGGCGCCAGGAGTCACGAGACCCCCCATAGCGTGCAATGCTGAGATTCCGGCTGAACGCGGACGAAAGCAGCCGGATGGAGCCCTCCCCGGACTCCTTGTCCTATTTTGGCACGAGGAGGGGTGATGGGCGCAAGGGCGCAGTAAGTGCGGTCCGTCACGCTTGAGGCAAAAGCCCGGATCGGGACCTACGTCCCCGCACACCCGTACGGTCAGTTCGCGAACTGCCGGTCCCGCACGGCACGCCAACGTTCCATTAGCCGCGCGTACGCCGCCTCGGCCCCGTCACCGTCACCGCGCCGCAGCGCCTCGATCCCCTCCGCCACGTCCGCAGCGGAATGATCACTGTCCAGATCCTCCGCGGACAAAGCGTGCACCAGGCCGCCGTAGTCGAGTTCGACGAATGAACGCGGATGGAACTCTTCGAGCCAGCGCCCCACATCCACCAGGCCGTCGATCAGCGGCCCCTCGTCCATCGCGTCCCGCAGCGTGCGCAGGCCCCGCGCGACCCGGCGCCGCGCCTGCACCATCGGCGTCCGGTAGCGCAGCACCGGCGCCTCGCCGTCCGCGCGGTCCTCGGCCCCCTGGCCGTAC
This sequence comes from Streptomyces sp. NBC_00009, assembly GCF_045040855.1. Lineage (NCBI taxonomy): Bacteria > Bacillati > Actinomycetota > Actinomycetes > Kitasatosporales > Streptomycetaceae > Streptomyces > Streptomyces sp. NBC_00009. Next base: position 4,119,390 of record NZ_CP108312.1, on the reverse strand, counting down.
TCGCGCTCCTCGTCCGAGACGAGCACGAACCAGTTCAGCGGGATCTGCCAGGTGGACGTGCGGATCCAGGGGCGGGCGTCGGGGTTGCGGGCGAGCCAGCGCTCGTAGTCCGCGGCGGACTGCCGGCGCACCACCGGCGGGAGCACCGCGTCCAGCACCGGTGTCGGCAGGCGGCCCGGCAGCTCGTCCAGCGCCTGCCAGCCGCGCAGCCGCGTGCGCCACGGACACACGCACACCACGCCGTCCGTCTCCATGACGAACGCGTCGTCGCTCTCGTGCACCGGCACGGGCACCGGCGGCGTCGGCAGCAAGTCGGCCAGCGAGCGGCGCAGTTCGTCCTGGTAGGAGGGGAGTTCGCGGCGCTGCGCGTAGCGCTCCCAGTGGCTCCGCTCGGGCTCGGGGAACGCCGCGAGGGGTTCGTACACGCGTAGGTACGACGCGTAGGGCACGGTCACCGAAGACACCTTGGGCACGGCTGCTCCCTCCCCCGGACTGCGCCTGGAAAACACTGCAAATCGTCCCATGGCCGAAGGTGAACGCACCTGGCCGGACACGCGCGTACTCCAGGAGAGGGTGATCCTCGGCACTGCGCATCTGGCGGCTCGGCGCAGGCTCTAGTCTCTTGCCCAACGGGACCCGCCACCCGTACGGGCACCGTCTCCAACCGCCGCTACTTACCCGGGAGTCACCACAGTGACCGACGTAACCGGCGCCCCTGCCGATGTTCTGCACACCCTGTTCCACTCGGAACAGGGCGGCCATGAGCAAGTCGTGCTCTGCCAGGACCGCGCCAGTGGCCTCAAGGCCGTCATCGCCATCCACAACACCGCCCTGGGCCCCGCCCTCGGCGGCACCCGCTTCTACCCGTACGCGAACGAGGCGGAGGCCGTCGCCGACGCCCTGAACCTCTCGCGCGGGATGTCGTACAAGAACGCCATGGCCGGCCTCGACCACGGCGGCGGCAAGGCCGTGATCATCGGTGACCCCGAGACGATCAAGAGCGAGGAACTGCTGCTCGCCTACGGCCGCTTCGTCGCCTCGCTCGGCGGGCGCTACGTGACGGCGTGCGACGTCGGCACCTACGTCGCCGACATGGACGTCGTCGCGCGCGAGTGCCGCTGGACGACCGGACGCTCCCCGGAGAACGGCGGCGCCGGCGACTCGTCCGTGCTCACCGCCTTCGGTGTCTTCCAGGGCATGCGGGCCTCCGCCCAGCACCTGTGGGGCGACCCGACGCTGCGCGGCCGCAAGGTCGGCATCGCGGGCGTCGGCAAGGTCGGCCACCACCTCGTGGAGCACCTCCTCACGGACGGCGCCGAGGTCGTGATCACGGATGTGCGCGAGGAGTCCGTACGGCGGATTCAGGACAAGCACCCGTCCGTGCAGGCAGTGGCGGACACCGAGGCGCTCATCAGCACCGAGGGCCTCGACATCTACGCCCCGTGCGCTCTGGGCGGCGCGCTCAACGACGCCTCCGTCCCGGTCCTCACGGCGAAGATCGTCTGCGGCGCGGCCAACAACCAGCTCGCCCACCCGGGCGTGGAGAAGGACCTCGCCGACCGCGGGATCCTCTACGCGCCCGACTACGTCGTGAACGCCGGCGGAGTGATCCAGGTCGCCGACGAGCTGCACGGCTTCGACTTCGACCGGTGCAAGGCCAAGGCGTCGAAGATCTTCGACACGACGCTGGCCATATTCGCGCGTGCGAAGACGGACGGGATTCCGCCGGCCGCGGCGGCCGACCGGATCGCCGAGCAGCGCATGGCGGAGGCCCGCCGCCGCTGACGTTCGGGGTGCCCGGGAGCGGCCCGTGGACGGATGCGGGAGACAAGACTCACGCCCATCGGCGGGTCGCTCGCCAAGAAGAGGTTAAAATCGCAGCTGACCAGCGAGGACAGGGCACCTTGCTGGTCCTGCGCCCAGGCGCGTCCTGCGGGCGACGTACCGTATGGCCGCGGGAGCAGGTACCGTGGAAGCCCTAAGGACGGGTCTCTCTGCGGAGAGCCCGTTCGAGATCATGAACGCGTGTCAAGACTCTGGGGCCGTCGAGCCCCGTCACCGAGGGGGTCGAGCCATGGGGCGCGGCCGGGCAAAGGCCAAGCAGACGAAGGTCGCCCGCCAGCTGAAGTACAGCAGCGGCGGGACTGACCTCTCGCGTCTGGCCAATGAGCTGGGCGCTTCGACCTCGAATCAGCCGCCGAATGGCGAGCCGTTCGAGGACGACGACGAGGAAGACGACCCGTACGCCCAGTACGCGGATCTGTATAACGACGACGAGGATGACGAGGACTCGGACGAGTCCGGTCCCTCGTCGCAGCGCCGCGGCGCTTGACCTCGCAGTCCTGCAGTCTGCAGTCCAGCAGTAGTTCTTCGCAGTTCTCGTTTTCGTAGCAACTGCACTTCACCCGGTCCGGGGTGGTCACACCGCCGGACCGGGTTTTGTGCTGCCCTGCGGGCCTTACTTGCTGTAGTCACCCGTGAGCGCCGCGCCCGTGGTGTGCTCGCCGCGCTCGGTGATCTCACCCGCGACCCACGAGTCCACGCCGCGGTCGGCGAGCGTCGCGAGCGCGGAGTCCACCGCGTCCTGGGGGACGATCGCCATCATGCCGACGCCCATGTTCAGCGTCTTCTCGAGCTCCAGGCGCTCCACGGCGCCGGCCTTGCCGACGAGGTCGAAGATCGCGCCGGGCGCCCACGTGGAGCGGTCCACGGTGGCGTGCAGGCCGTCCGGGATGACCCGGGCCAGGTTGGCCGCGAGACCGCCGCCCGTGATGTGGCTGTACGCGTGGACGTCCGTGGTGCGGGTCAGCGCCAGGCAGTCCAGCGAGTAGATCTTGGTGGGCTCCAGAAGCTCCTCGCCGAGCGTGCGGCCGAGCTCCTCGATGTGCTGGTCGAGCTTCAGGTTCGCGCGGTCGAAGAGGACGTGGCGGACCAGCGAGTACCCGTTCGAGTGAAGGCCGGAGGACGCCATGGCGATCACCGTGTCACCCGTACGGATACGATCCGGGCCGAGCAGCCGGTCGGCCTCCACGACGCCGGTGCCGGCGCCCGCGACGTCGAAGTCGTCCGGGCCGAGCAGGCCCGGGTGCTCCGCGGTCTCGCCGCCGACGAGGGAGCAGCCGGCGAGGACACAGCCCTCGGCGATGCCCTTCACGATGGCGGCGACACGCTCGGGGTGCACCTTGCCGACGCAGATGTAGTCGGTCATGAACAGCGGCTCGGCGCCGCACACCACGATGTCGTCCATGACCATCGCGACGAGGTCGTGACCGATGGTGTCGTACACGCCGAGGCGGCGGGCGATGTCGACCTTCGTGCCGACTCCGTCCGTGGCGGAGGCGAGCAGCGGACGCTCGTAACGCTTGAAGGCGGAGGCGTCGAAGAGGCCGGCGAATCCGCCGAGACCGCCGAGGCCGGCGATCTCGGGGCGCTGCGTCTTCTTCACCCACTCCTTCATCAGTTCGACGGCGCGGTCGCCCGCTTCGATGTCGACGCCCGCAGACGCATAGCTGGCACCAGGTGTCTCAGACATGGCTTGAGAACTTTCGTGTCGTTACGACGGGGGTCTTACGGGCGACGGAGGGCGTCGGCGGCGGCGGTGTTCGCCGGTCCTGCCGCGAGCTCGGTCTCCAGGAGCTGCTTGCCGAGCAGCTCGGGGTCGGGGAGGTCCATCGGGTACACACCGTCGAAGCAGGCGCGGCAGAGGTTCGGCTTGGCGATGGTCGTCGCCTCGATCATGCCTTCGAGGGAGATGTAGGAGAGGGAATCGGCGCCCAGGGACTTGCCGATCTCGTCGACCGACATGCCGTTGGCGATCAGCTCGGCGCGCGTCGCGAAGTCGATGCCGAAGAAGCACGGCCACTTCACGGGGGGAGAGGAGATCCGGATGTGGATCTCGGCCGCGCCCGCTTCGCGGAGCATGCGGACCAGGGCGCGCTGGGTGTTGCCGCGCACGATCGAGTCGTCGACGACGACAAGACGCTTGCCCTTGATGACTTCCTTGAGCGGGTTGAGCTTCAGCCGGATACCGAGCTGCCGGATGGTCTGCGAGGGCTGGATGAAGGTCCGGCCGACGTACGCGTTCTTGACCAGTCCCGCGCCGAACGGAATGCCGGAGGCCTCCGCGTAACCGATCGCGGCGGGGGTGCCCGATTCCGGCGTCGCTATGACCAGGTCGGCCTCGACCGGTGCTTCCTTGGCGAGTTTGCGGCCCATCTCCACGCGGGAGAGGTACACGTTCCGCCCGGCGATGTCGGTGTCGGGGCGGGCCAGGTAGACGTACTCGAAGACACAGCCCTTGGGCTTCGCTTCTGCGAATCGGGAGGTGCGCAGGCCGTTCTCGTCGATGGCGACGAACTCGCCCGGCTCGATCTCGCGCACGTAGCTGGCGCCACAGATGTCGAGGGCGGCGGACTCGGAGGCGACGACCCAGCCGCGCTCGAGCCGGCCGAGGACCAGCGGGCGGATGCCCTGCGGGTCGCGGGCCGCGTAGAGGGTGTGCTCGTCCATGAAGACGAGGGAGAAGGCGCCCTGAACATCCGGAAGGATCTTGGCGGCGGCGTCTTCAATGGTCAGCGGCTTGCCGTCGTCGTCGACCTGGCCCGCGAGGAGCGCGGTGACGAGGTCGGTGTCGTTGGTCGCCGCGAGCTGGGTGTTGCGGCCGTTCTCCTTGGGGAGGGCCGCGACCATCTCGGCGAGCTGCGCCGTGTTGACCAGGTTGCCGTTGTGGCCGAGCGCGATCGAGCCGTGCGCGGTGGCACGGAACGTCGGCTGGGCGTTCTCCCACACGGAGGCGCCAGTGGTCGAGTAGCGGGCGTGACCGACCGCGATATGACCTTGGAGCGAACTGAGAGAGGTCTCGTCGAAGACCTGGGACACGAGGCCCATGTCCTTGAAGACGAGAATCTGGGAGCCGTTGCTCACCGCGATTCCCGCGGATTCCTGACCTCGATGCTGGAGGGCATAGAGCCCGAAGTAAGTGAGCTTGGCGACCTCTTCCCCGGGAGCCCAGACACCGAAGACGCCGCATGCGTCCTGGGGGCCTTTCTCGCCGGGGAGCAGATCATGATTGAGTCGACCGTCACCACGTGGCACGCCTCCGAGTGTAGGCGAGATCGACCACTGGTCCGAATTGGCGAACGTGATCCCGCGCCTGGTCGAGCCGGTGGCGCCCGCCCGTGAAGCCTCTGTCCGGGGGTGCGCCGGCCTCCGCTCACCCCCCTCCGCCCATCCCGGTCCTTCGGCGCGATCATGATGCTGACCTGGTTCTTCGTGTGCTACGGGCATTGCTGGGCGGGCTCGGGGACGGCGCCGGCGGCGGGTGCGGGGCGGTGGGCGCCGGAGGGGGCGGCGCCGGGCGCGACGGAGGGGGCGAGTGTGACGGAATTCGCTGCGGAGGTGCGGGGGCGGGGGGGCCGGGGATGAGGGAGTCAGGGGCCGAGGGCCGGGGGCCGGGGGTGCCGTCCAGTCAGCCGCGGCCGGCTCCCGCCGCGGCGCCGGTTCCGTCGGGGGCCGTCAGCGTGAGGGTGCGGCCCTGGACCTCGTACGACAGCTTCTGGGCGAAGAGCTTCAGGAGGGCGCGTTCGGTGTCCATGCGCGGGCCCTGGCAGAGCATGCGGGTGGTGACGGGCCTGCCGAGCGTGAGGTGGCCGTCGCGGAACTCGGCCTTGGCACGGAAGCGGTTGCAGCCGAGGTTTCCGGTGGCGGTGCCGTCCTTGCCGAACGTCAGCTTGGCCCGTCCCGCCGCGTCGTCCGGCAGCGAGGTCGCCACGTCGCCGGAGAGCAGGCTCGTGACGGTCCACTCGGTGCCGGTCAGCGGAGCCGGACGTTCCTTGACCAGAGCGATCGTGTCGCCGTCGTCGGTGGTGAGGGTGAGGTGGTCACCGTCGGTCCTGGCCTTGTTGCTGCCGCCGATGGCGCGGCTGAAGGTCTTCTCGAAGTCCCGCTGCTTCTTGTCCATGCACATCGACATCGTCACGGTGCTCCTGCCGATACGGATCGTGTCGCCGTCGATCTCGGCCTCCGCGTCGAACCTGTTGCAGCCGTTGTTGCCGCGCGCCCGGTCCGCCGAGGGGAACTCCACGTAGGTGCTCCCGGGGGCCTGTGTCGTGGCGCCGTCGACGGTGACGCTCTCGACGTTCCAGCGGACCCCGGTGACGGGCGTACCCCCGACGGACACGGTCTGTGATCCGCACGCTGCGACGGCCGCGAGGGGCAGGAGCGCGGCCAGGACGGTGAGGTTCCGGGATTGCTTGTGCATGGCGGTTGGACGGGCGGGGCGGTCGGATCGGTTCCCCGATCCGACATCGGGGTCAGCTCATGAGGGGCAGCAGCTTGCTGAGATCGGCCCGTTCGCCGCTCGCGCTGACCTTCGCGTCGTCCAGGGCTGCGCGCCACCCGACGCGTCCGGTGGCGAGGCGGATCCAGGTGAGCGGGTCCGTCTCGACGACGTTCGGCGGGGTGCCGCGGGTGTGGCGGGGGCCCTCGACGCACTGGACGACGGCGAACGGCGGGATCCGCACCTCGGTCGACGCGCCGGGCGCCTTCACGGCGAGGGCGTCGGCGAGCAACCGGGTGCAGGCGGCGAGCGCCTGGCGGTCGTACGGGACGTCGAGGCCGGGCAGCGCATCGTTCAGGTCGTCGGTGTGGACGACGAGTTCGACGGTACGGGTGACGAGGAAGTCGGCGAGGGTCATGGCGCCGGTTGGGGTCTCCCCTGCTCGAGCGCAGTCGAGAGCTTGGGGAAGGGTGGGCACGAGGCGGGTGTCGGGGGCCTTGGCCAGTGCCTCCTCGATACGGGCCGCGGTGCGGGCGAAGAGCTCCGCGGGCCCGGCGCTCGCGGCGAGTTCACGGGTGCCGTCGGCGATGGCGGCGGACTCGGTCGCCGTCCCGAACGGCCAGTCCAGGAGCGGGACTTCTTGCTTCTGCGGCTCCGGCATCTCCAGGCCCCTGGCCACGGCGCCGACCGCCATCGTGAAGTGCGCGGCCAGCTCCCGTACGGTCCAGTCGCCGAGCCGTGTCGGCGCGCTCAGCTGCTCTTCCGTGAGGCCCGCCACCGCTTCCCGTACGAGGGCGAACTGGGCGAGCACCGCCGTCCGGATCCTGGCGGAGTCATAGGAGCGGGCACGCTTCTTGGCCGGTGACATGGGCTGAGCCTATGCCGCGCGGAAGGTCGAGGAGGCGGGGAATCTGACCTTCGAGCAGCCGCGGCGCTCGGTTACGTCGGTGACGTAGGAGCGGAAGACCTTCGCCATCCGGGAAGTCACCACGCGGTCGTACCCCAGGGCGAGGGTCATCGTGTGAATCTGTGGCCTGCCGTCGCAGACGGAGGAGGCCCACCAGATGGGGTCCTCGGCACTGCGGCCGGCCTTCCCGGGCTCGGCGGGCTCCGGACGCTCGTCGAAGGAGGTGCTGGTGAGCAGGACCTTCGTGGCGTCCGGACCGGAGTAGGTGTGCAGGGAGACGAACCACTTGCCGCGGTGGTCCGGTTCGTTGAGGTATTCATGTTCGTCCGCGGTCGCGGGGTAGAGAGCGTTCGCCCGGCCTTCGCTGAGGATCAGCCCGCACTTCTCGTCCCAGAGTCTCGCGTCCGTACGGCTCTCGACGACCTGGTCCGGATAGCGCGACCCGTGCGAGGCGTAGCCCGACTTGCCGTACCAGGCGCAGGTGCCCTCGGCGCGGGCCGCCGGTATCGGTCCCTCAGGCAGGGCCGGGACGTCGTCCGGGGCGTCGGGGAGACGGTCGGCGCAGCCCAGCCTCTCGGCGAGGTTGTTGGCGGTGAGCACGGCGGTGTCCGCGAGGACGGTGCGGTCCGACGCGTTCAGCTGGCCGCTCTCCATGAACGGCCGCTCCGGGTCCAGCAGTTGGGCACGAGCCCACAGGGCCTTGATCCGCCGTGCGCCCACCTTGCCCGCAGGGCACTGCAGCCGCACGACGACGCCGGAGTCGGTGACCACGCCCGCGATACCGCCGCCCAGCGGCTGGGACGGATGGGCGCGCCCGTCGAAATAGTTGACGAGTTCGTCTAGCGGGTCATCGGCGATCACTTCCCGCGAGGCCGGCAGGACGCCCACGGAGCCGACGAAGAACAGGCGCCCGCCGTCGCTGCCGTGCTTCTCCCCTGCCTCCGTGCTGAACAGCTCGCACTCCTGGCCCGAGGCCAGGTCGTCGAGGTCGAGGGGGTCGTAGGAAACCCGGTGCGTGACGGTGCCGCCCGCCGGGGACAGGGCAAGCACGCGGCCCGCCGGTACGAGACCCGCGCACGCCGCGTCGATCTGATGCCGGGCGCTCAGGACCTGCCAGATCTCCTTGCCGCCCCAGCCGATGCCGAAGACAGCGGCCAGGCACAGCAACACATTGACGGTCTTCCGCACACCCTCCGGTACCCGCACCGCTCCCCCGTCCCCCGTGGCTCCCAGCACCACCGAAGCTATCAACCGCCGCTGACAACGCGAAGTCCCCGCCTGCCGCAGCAGACGGGGACTTCGCAACCGGACCGTACGGCCCGCAGGGCTTACGCCAGCAGCGCCGGAATAGTCGCCTCGTGGGCCTCGCGGAGTTCCGTGAGGGAGAGGGCGAACTTGCCCTGGACGTCCACCGCGTCGCCGTCGACCACGCCGATGCGGGTGGCCGGGAGGCCGCGCGCGCCGCACATGTCGGTGAAGCGCAGCTCCTCGCTCCGCGGGACGGCGACGACCGCGCGGCCCGCCGACTCGGAGAACAGGAACGTGAACGCGTCCAGGCCGTCGGGCACGATGAGGCGCGCGCCCTTGTCGCCGAGCATCGCCGACTCGACCACGGCCTGGATCAGACCGCCGTCGGACAGGTCGTGCGCGGCGTCGATCATGCCGTCGCGGGACGCCGAGATCAGGATGTCGGCGAGGAGCCGCTCCCGCTCCAGGTCGACCTTCGGGGGCAGACCGCCGAGGTGGTCGTGGACAACCTGCGACCAGGCCGAGCCGCCGAACTCCTCGTGGGTGTCGCCGAGCAGGTAGAGGAGCTGGCCCTCTTCCCTGAAGGCGACCGGCGTGCGGCGGGCGACATCGTCGATGACGCCGAGCACGGCCACGACCGGGGTCGGGTGGATCGCCGCCTCACCCGTCTGGTTGTACAGCGAGACGTTGCCGCCGGTCACCGGGGTGCCGAGGATCTGGCAGGCGTCGGCGAGACCGCGGATGGCCTCGACGAACTGCCACATGACGTCCGGGTCCTCAGGCGAACCGAAGTTCAGGCAGTCGGAGATCGCGAGCGGCTTGGCGCCGGTCGTCGCGACGTTCCGGTACGCCTCGGCGAGGGCGAGCTGCGCGCCGTGGTACGGGTCGAGCTTCGCGTACCGGCCGTTGCCGTCGGTCGCGATGGCGACGCCGAGCCCCGACTCCTCGTCGATGCGGATCATGCCCGAGTCCTCGGGCTGCGCGAGGACGGTGTTGCCCTGCACGAAGTGGTCGTACTGCGAGGTGATCCACTTCTTCGACGCCTGGTTCGGCGACGCGACCAGCTTCAGGACCTGGTCCTTCAGCTCCTCCTTGGAGGTGGGCCGCGGCAGCTTGTTCGCGTCGTCGGCCTGGAGCGCGTCCTGCCACGCGGGGCGGGCGTACGGGCGCTCGTAGGTCGGGCCCTCGTGGGCGACGGTGCGCGGGTCGACGTCGACGATCTTCTCGCCGTGCCAGAAGATCTCCAGGCGGTCGCCGTCGGTGACCTCACCGATGACGGTCGCGATGACGTCCCACTTCTCGCAGATCTCGAGGAAGCGGGCGACCTTCTCCGGCTCGACGACCGCGCACATGCGCTCCTGCGACTCGCTCATGAGGATTTCCTCGGGCGAGAGCGTGGAGTCGCGCAGCGGTACGTCGTCCAGCTCGACGCGCATGCCGCCCGAGCCGTTGGACGCCAGCTCGCTGGTGGCGCAGGAGATTCCGGCGGCACCGAGGTCCTGGATACCGACGACGAGCTTCTCGGCGAACGCCTCCAGGGTGCACTCGATGAGGAGCTTCTCCTGGAAGGGGTCACCGACCTGGACGGCGGGACGCTTCGAGGGCTTCGCGTCGTCGAAGGTCTCGGAGGCCAGGATCGAGGCGCCGCCGATGCCGTCGCCGCCCGTCCGGGCGCCGTACATGATGACCTTGTTGCCCGGGCCCGACGCCTTCGCGAGGTGGATGTCCTCGTGCCGCATGACACCGATGGCGCCCGCGTTGACCAGCGGGTTGCCCTGGTAGCAGGCGTCGAAGACGACCTCGCCGCCGATGTTCGGCAGGCCCAGGCAGTTGCCGTAGCCGCCGATGCCGGCGACGACACCCGGCAGCACACGCTTGGTGTCGGGGTGGTCGGCGGCACCAAAGCGCAGCGGGTCGACCACGGCCACAGGCCGGGCGCCCATCGCGATGATGTCGCGCACGATGCCGCCGACGCCGGTGGCCGCGCCCTGGTAGGGCTCGACGTACGACGGGTGGTTGTGCGACTCGACCTTGAAGGTGACGGCGTAGCCCTGGCCGACGTCGACGACACCGGCGTTCTCACCGATGCCGACGAGCAGCGCGTCGGACTGCGGCGCCTTCTCGCCGAACTGGCGCAGGTGGATCTTGGACGACTTGTACGAGCAGTGCTCGGACCACATCACGGAGTACATGGCGAGCTCGGCGCCGGTCGGGCGGCGGCCGAGGATCTCCACGACGCGCTCGTACTCGTCCTTCTTCAGGCCGAGTTCGGCCCAGGGGAGCTCGATGTCGGGCGTCTGTGCGGCGTTCTCAACGGTGTCGAGGCTCATGAGGCGGCGACCAGCTTCTTGAGGATCGAGGTGAAGAAGGGGAGGCCGTCGGTGCGACCGGAGCCGACGAGCGGCTCGACGGCGTGCTCCGGGTGCGGCATCAGACCGACGACGTTGCCCGCCTCGTTCGTGATGCCGGCGATGTCGCGGAGCGAACCGTTCGGGTTGAAGCCCACGTAACGGAAGGCGACGCGGCCCTCCGCCTCCAGCATGTCCAGCGTGTGCTCGTCGGCGACGTAGCGGCCGTCCATGTTCTTCAGCGGGATGTGGATCTCCTGGCCGGCCGCGTAGTCGGCGGTCCAGGCGGTGTCCGTGTTCTCCACGCGCAGCTTCTGGTCACGGCAGATGAAGTGCAGGTGGTCGTTGCCGAGCATCGCGCCGGGGAGCAGGTGCGCCTCGGTGAGGACCTGGAAGCCATTGCAGATACCGAGAACGGGAAGACCCGCCTTGGCCTGGTCGACGACGCTCTCCATCACCGGCGAGAACCGGGAGATGGCACCCGCCCGCAGATAGTCGCCGTAGGAGAATCCACCGGGCAGGACGACCGCGTCGACCTGCTTCAGATCCTTGTCCTTGTGCCAGAGGGCTACGGGTTCCGCGCCGGCGAGTCGGATCGCGCGCTGCGTGTCCCGGTCGTCGAGGGATCCAGGAAAGGTGACGACTCCAATACGAGCGGTCACTTTTCTGCCCCCACCGCAGGTTCTTCCACCTTCACGGTGAAGTTCTCGATCACGGTGTTGGCGAGGAACGTGTCGGCCAACTCATGGATACGGGCGAGGACGGCATCGTCGACGGGCCCGTCAACCTCGAGTTCGAATCGCTTTCCCTGACGTACGTCGGAGATGCCCTCGAAACCGAGGCGCGGCAGTGCACGCTGCACCGCCTGGCCCTGGGGGTCGAGGATCTCCGGCTTGAGCATGACGTCGACTACGACGCGTGCCACTGGCACTCCCGGTGTGTGGTGCTGAGCAGGTCCCTTCAGACTACCCGGACAAAATTTCTACTCGCGTAGACCGTAGGAAGCTACAAGAGCCGGATCACGTTACTGCAACAGCACGGTGACCCCGTGGAAAATCGGGGGAAAGATTTCGGAGATCCATTGCCTCCGGACACGCGGGGGGATTTAGTCGGTCTTCACAATGCAATGCCAGGCAAGGTAAAAAGGAAATGGCGAAAGCGGGCAGTTCGCCTCTGCTTTGCCCCATAACAGCCGGACAGTCGACATCGGCGCACGTCAAGGTGCAGATGTCGCACGAAGGGACCGATATTCGTGGCGCAGCGTGTCGTGGTCACTCTCTCCGACGACATCGACGGCGGAGATGCCGCAGAAACGGTCGTGTTCGGTCTCGACGGCAAGTCGTACGAGATCGACCTGAATCCAGCCAATGCCAAGAAACTGCGCACGGCCCTGGCCCCCTTCCTCCAGGCCGGCCGCAAGCAGACCGGCTCGGGCAAGGGCGCCTCGGGGAAGACCGTCAGGAGCTTCAAGCACACCGCGGTGTCCGCCGATCCGGCGGCCGTCCGCGCCTGGGCACGCTCGCACAAGATGGACGTCCCGCCGCGCGGCCGCATCCCCAAGCGGGTCTACGAGGCGTTCGAGGCGGCCAACTGACCCCCTCCGGCAGCCCACAGAGCAGCCGACTTGCGCTCCACCCCTGTTGATCAGCTAAAGTCTGGAGCACGCCGAGGGGCGAGGCCGAAAGGCCGGACCTCACGGAGTCTTGCGGGTGTAGTTCAGTAGTAGAACATCCCCCTTCCAGGGGGAAGGCGCAGTGTGCAATTCCTGTCACCCGCTCTGCATGGCGTACCGACCACTCTTCGGAGTGCGGTAGGCTGGTGCTCGCGCCGATCGATGAGAGTCGATCGGAGGCAGTGCGAACGTAGCTCAGTTGGTAGAGCGCAACCTTGCCAAGGTTGAGGTCGCGAGTTCGAACCTCGTCGTTCGCTCCAGTTGAAGGCCCCGGTCCATCGGACCGGGGCCTTCTGCATGTCCGCACCGCCGTGATCTCCGTCGGGACGCTCGGCGTGATGCTGCGGGTGCCCGCGGACGAGGAGGCCGGCACCCGCACGGCGCTCGTCCTGTTCGTCGGCATCCTCATGGTCGGCGCGGGCTGTGCCACGCCCGGGCTGCGCACCCGCAGGCGGGTGATCGGCGCGGCGCTCGGCGCGTCCCTCGGTGCCGGGGCGGCGTCCGTGCCGTCCGGGCTGCCCGCGCCCGCCGCCCTCATCACGGCGGCAACCGTGCTGTTCACCACCGCGATCTTCGCCCTGACCGCGGGATTCTCCGTCTGGCTGCTGAACGCCGTCCACGAACTCGACGAGGCCCGCGAGACCAGGGCGCGGCTCGCCGTCGCCGAGGAACGGCTGCGGTTCGGGCGCGATCTCCATGACGGTGGGGGTACCTCCCTGTTCGAGCGCAGCCGAGAACTTGGGGGAGGGCCGGAATCTCGCCGTGATCGCGCTCAAGAGCGAGCTCGCGGTGCAGCTCACGCGGCGCGGGCGCACCGGCCCGATGTGGCCGTGCTCGATCTGGAGATGCCGGGCGCCGACGGTGTGAAGGTCGCCACAGCGCTGCGCGGTGAACTGCCCGCGTGCCGGGTCGTGATCGTGACCAGCCATGGGCGTCCCGGGCATCTGAAGCGGGCCCTGTCCGCCGGTGTGCGCGGGTTCGTGCCGAAGACCGTGAGCGCCCAGCAGCTCGCCGAGATCATCAGGACCGTGCGCGCGGGAAACCGTTATGTGGACCCGGAGTTGGCGGCCGACGCGATCGCCGCGGGCGACTCCCCGCTGACCGCGCGCGAGGCCGAGGTGCTCGAATTCGCCGCCGACGGGGCGCCCGTCGCGGAGATCGCCGAGCGCGCCGCGCTCTCGCAGGGGACCGTACGGAACTATCTGTCGTCCGCCGTCTCGAAGCTCGGGGCCGAGAACCGGCACTCGGCAGTGCGGCTCGCACGGGAGCGAGGTTGGGTATAGTTGCTCTCGCGCCACGGCGCAGTGCGAACGTAGCTCAGTTGGTAGAGCGCAACCTTGCCAAGGTTGAGGTCGCGAGTTCGAACCTCGTCGTTCGCTCCACAGAAAGCCCCCGGCACCTCAGGTGCCGGGGGCTTTTGCGTGTCTGTCGCGCCGTCGCTACCAGCTGACGCCGGTCAGGCGCTCGTACGCCTCGATGTACTTGGCGCGCGTCGCGTCCACGACCTGCTGCGGCAGCGCGGGCGGCGGCTGCTCGCTCTTGCGGTCCCAGCCCGACTCGGGGCCCGTCAGCCAGTTCCGCACGTACTGCTTGTCGAACGACGGCTGCGCGTGACCCGGCTCCCACTCGGCCGCGGGCCAGAAGCGGGACGAGTCCGGGGTGAGGACCTCGTCGCCTAGGATCAGCGTCTCGCCGTCGAAGCCGAACTCGAACTTGGTGTCCGCGAGGATCACGCCGCGCTCACGTGCGATGTCCCGGGCCCGGCCGTACACGGCGAGCGTCATCTGGCGCAGCTCGGCGGCGGTCTCCGCACCGACCTGGCGGGCCACCTCCTCGTACGACACGTTCTCGTCGTGCTCGCCGACCTCGGCCTTCGTCGCGGGCGTGAAGATCGGGGCGGGCAGCTCCGAGCCGTCGGTCAGGCCTTCGGGCAGGGCGAGGCCGCAGACCGTGCGCGAGTCGTTGTACTCGACGAGACCGGAGCCCGTGAGATAGCCGCGGGCCACGCACTCGACGGGGACCATGCGCAGCGACTTGCAGACGAGGGTGCGTCCCTGCCAGTCGGCGGGGGCGCCGGGCGGCAGTTCGGTCGACAGGACGTGGTTGGGGACCAGGTCGGAGAGCTGGTCGAACCACCACAGCGACAGCTGCGTGAGCACGCGGCCCTTGTCGGGGATGGGGGTGGGCAGCACCCAGTCATAGGCGGACATGCGGTCGGAGGCGACCATCACGAGGTCGCCCGCCTCGTTCCGGTACAGGTCCCGCACCTTGCCGGTGTGGAGGTGTACCAGGCCCGGCACCTGCTGGGGTTCGGGCTTTTCGACGAATCCGGACACGGTTCCTCCCCGTGGATATGTACGAGTGCACCTGATTCTCGCTCATACGGGGATGAGTTTTGGCCACGGGTCCGGCGGGTGCGGCAGCGGTGGGGGCGAGGCGGGTCAGTCGCGTTTGCAGATCCGGTCGAGGAGGTTGGCCGTCGCGCGCTGGATCCGCGGGTCGACGTGGCCGGGGCGGTCGAGCGCCGGGGACCAGGCGAACGTGCCGGACGCGAAGACCAGCGATCCGGACGGCGCCCGGTACAGGGACGTCTCCTGGTGGCGCGGCGCCCGCTCGCTGTCGCGGTAGGGCGAGTGGGCGAGCAGGATGCGGTCCTCGTGCTCGGGCAGCGCGGTGCGCGGGAAGTAGCGGTCGGCCTCGCCGGCGACCAGGCCGTCGATCTCGTCGCCCTCGTGCGCCCCGGTGGCCTCCCACAGCCAGTGGTCCGCGTTCCGCACGACGAGGGGGTGCGGCTCGGGGACGCGGCCCGCGTACTGGATGCCCATGAGCTGCTGCTCGGGACGGTCGATCTCGCGCCACAGGGCGGACTTCCCGGGTGCCCTGCGCTTGTGGCAGGTGAGCAGCCGGTCCGGCACACCGGACGGGGACGGGCCCAACTCCACCTGCCAGTACATGGTGTTGGCGGAGAGGAACACGAGCGAGGTGCCGTGCTCGCGGGCCACTTCGGTGGTGCGGCGCATCGGCGTCGACCAGTACTCGTCGTGGCCGGGGAAGACGAGGCCCCGGTAGCGGGTCGGGTCGATGCGGCCCGCGTGCAGGTCGCGGGCGTCGGCGTACGCGAGGTCGTAGCCGTACCGCTCGGCCCAGCGGATGAAGTCGTAGGCGTGGCCGACGTGCAGGGGGAGGCCCGCGCCGGCGTACGGGCGGTCGAAGGAGACCGTCGTCGCGGCGTCGCCCTCGCCGAGCAGCCGCCCCTCCTCGTCCCACGCGTGGTAGAGGCTCGCCCCCGTGTGCCCGTCCTCGGGGTAGAGGTTGTACGCCTGCCAGGTCACGTCCGGCAGGAGCAGGAGGAGGTCGGCGGGGCGGCTGTCGCGGACCGTGAAGGGGACGTGCGAGCGGTAGCCGTCGACGGTGGTGAGGACGGCCACGTACGCCCCCACGTTCCAGAACGACGGGATCTGCAGGCGCCAGGACAGCCACCAGTGGTGGCAGGAGACCGTGCGGTCCGCGGTGAGCGGGGGCGGCTGGACGATGCCGGAGAGCCTCGGGCTGGTGATGATCTTGCTGGCGCCGTCGCCGCCGTAGTGGCCGATGCGGTAGATGTCGACGCTGAACTGCTGGGGCGGGTCCACCGTGATGTGGAAGTCGATCGCCTCGCCGGGCGCGGCCGCTCCGGTCGACGTGAAGCCCTTGATCTGGCGGTGCACGTCGTCGGCCATGCGGGGGCCGCCGGTGCGGGGGCTGGGGATACTGGTCGCGATGTTGCTCGCGCCGGGCTGAGGGGCGTGGTCGACGTACCAGGGGACCACCTGGCCCGTGTCGTCGAAGTAGTGCTCGCTGCCGCGCAGCCACGGCAGGGGGCCCTGGCCGAAGGGGTCGCTCACGGCGTGGGCGAGAGCGCCGGACTCCCAGCGGCGGATGGTGCGGGGTGACCGCGCGTGCTCCGGCCGTCCGGCCTTCTGCCCCTCCCGTTCCGGCCCCATGCCCGCTTCCCTCCCTCGCTCCCCCGAGCCCTCGTACGCTCCGTCTGTCAGCGACCGGCTCCAGCACATCACATTACGCACGCACTCCGTCACTGTTCGTCGCGAATTGACGTGAACGGAACGTGGGCCTCCGGAGGTTGGGGGTTGGGCGGTGTGGATACGAGGGGCGCGGGGTGCGGGTGTGCCGCGATTGCTGTCGCGGCCTACACCAGTCGGACCGGCTTCTCGGGGCGGATGCCGAGGCGGGTGAGCCAGGCGCGCAGAGGCTCAGGATCTCCCTCTTCCACGAGGCTCAGGACCCGCGGGGTCAGGTCCTTGGCGCGCTCGCCGTCGACCAGGAGCGAGGGGCCGTCCAGCCAGTCGAGGCCGGGGGCGGCTCCGGCCGTGTCCACGGCGGCGCAGCACACCATCGCCGTGACGTGATCGGCCACCAACTCGCGCCCCGTACGAGGTGGTTGGAGCGGGAAGAGCGGGAGCATGCCCTCGTCCCACAGCGCACCGTCGGGCCCCTGTCCGGCGGCGGGCACGGGCGGGGCCGGGCGCTCACTCTCCTCGCGGGCCGACTCGGCACTCAGGCCGGCGGCGAGCAGAGCGGCGGGGGTGTCCTCGCGGTCCTCGGCGTCTTCGGGGTTCTCGGGGTCCTCGGGGGCGGTGGAGTCGTCGTCGGGGGAGACGGTGGGGCCGGTGTCGGCGGCGACGGTGAGGTCCCTGGCGGGGACGGTGGGATCTTCCGGGTCTACGGGGGCCACGGGGGCTACGGAGTCCGCGGCGCGCGTCGCCGTTGCGAGGTGGTCCATCACCCGGGCGAGTGTCGGGCCCTCCGGCTCGGGGGACGTGGGGTCCGCGGGGCCGCATACGCCCAGTGCGTCGAGGACGCGGTGGAGGCGCGCCGCGTCCATGCGCCACTTACGGTCCACGACCTCGTCCGGATACTCCTGCCAGTCGACCGGCGCCCAGTCGGGGCCCGGCTCGGCAGGGCCTCCGTGGAACAGCCGGGCCGCGAGCAGCGACGCCGCCTCGTCCACCAGGCCCGGCTCCTCCAGCAGATCGCAGGCGGGCCGCTCCCCGAGCCGGGAGGCGAAGCCCTCGGCGAGGCGGTCGCGCCGGGACAGCTCGGTGAGGGCGGCGACGACGCCCACGTCCAGACGGGAGGGCCAGCGCCCCATGCGCCAGGCGGGCAGCGCGACCCGGGTGAGGAGCCGGTCCCAGCCCGCGTAGGCCAGGCCCACCTGCTCCTGGGCGACGATCCGCACGCCGTAGTCCACAGTCTGTGCGCGCTCGGCGGCGGCCGCGGCGACCCCGCGCTCCATCTCGCCGGCGTGGCCCCTGCAGCTGCGAAGGAGCAGGCGCGCGACCCAGCCGACGCAACCGAGGACCGCCCGCCCCAGCGGTCCGCGACCGGGCGCCGCAGCGACGGCGACCGCCGCGTCCAGGCCCCGCACGAAGCGGCGCGCGGCCGCTATGTCCGGGTGCGCCGACGGCCCCGTACCGGCGACGACCGGGGCGAGTACGGCGCGCAGCTCGCCCACACGCATCCACCACAGGAAGGGGGAGCCGATGACCAGGACGGGCGCGGCGGGCACCCGGCCTCTGCCTGCGCCGCCCCGGATCCCCGGGCCGTCGGCGTCACGCGGGATCCGGCCCTCGTCGTCCTTGGGCCTGGGCGGTCCGTGCGCGGGATGCGTACGGTCCTCCAGCCAGCTGTCGCAGTCCGGGGTGAGCGCTATGGCCGAGGGGGCCGGTACGTCGAGCCGGTCGGCCAGATCGCGCACCAGGCGGTAGAGATCGGGGGCCCGCTCCTCGGCGATCGGCACCGTCGGGCTGACCGCCGGGCGGGCGCGGGCCACCACGAGGGCGATGCCCGCCGCCGCGGCCAGGACGACCAGGGCGACGACCGTGACGATCCACCGCGCCGTCCGCCAGCCGTCGCCGACCATGTGCCCGGTGGCGGCGCCCGCGGCCAGCACGACCGCGAAGGCCGCGGGCAGCAGGGCGACGGCCAGCGCCCTGCCGCGGATGCGCAGCACCGCGAGAGCCCGGGAGCGCGCGGCCTGCGCGCCCACCTCCGCACCCATACCGGACACGACCGACGTCACCCCCTGCTGCCTATGTTGCCTGCACCCATGGCGTTGTCCACTCCCCCACTGTGGCACCCGTCACTGACATCGCAATGCCGGTGGGCCAAGTGCCGGAACGCTTGCGCCGCACCCTAGTTGGGGCACAAGGCATCGTCAGCCGGATGGACGAGCGGTCACTCGATGGAATGGCTTTGGGCAGAGGTGGATGACATTCAGGCCCCTGATCCGCTTCGGATCAAGGGCCTGAGGTTCACGCAGGTGAGGCTTCCGGTCAGGCCTCCGCGGCCGCCTTCGCCGCGATGTCGGTGCGGTGCTGCGAGCCGTCGAGACCGATGCGCGACAGCGCCGCGTACGCGCGTTCGCGGGCCTGCGTGAGGTCCGAGCCGGTCGCGGTCACCGAGAGCACGCGGCCGCCGGCGCTGACGACGGCGTCCCCGTCCCGCTTCGTCCCGGCGTGCAGGACGTACGCGTGGGGCGCATCCTGCGCGGCCACGTCGGCGAGCCCGGTGATGGGGTCGCCGGTGCGCGGCGTCTCCGGGTAGTTGTGGGAGGCCACGACCACGGTCACGGCCGCCTCGTCGCTCCAGCGCAGGGACGGCAGGTCCGCGAGCGTGCCGTTGGCCGAGGCGAGGAGGACACCCGCGAGCGGGGTCTTGAGGCGGGCCAGGACGACCTGGGTCTCCGGGTCGCCGAACCGGGCGTTGAACTCGATGACCCGTACGCCGCGCGAGGTGATCGCGAGCCCCGCGTACAGCAGCCCCGAGAAGGCCGTGCCGCGGCGGCGCAGTTCGTCGACGGTCGGCTGGAGGACCGTCTCCATGACCTCGTCGACGAGCTTCGGGTCGGCCCACGGCAGCGGCGAATAGGCGCCCATGCCGCCGGTGTTGGGGCCCGCGTCGCCGTCGAGCGCGCGCTTGAAGTCCTGCGCGGGCTGGAGGGGGACGACGGTCACGCCGTCGGTGATCGCGAAGAGCGAGACCTCGGGGCCGTCGAGGAACTCCTCGATGACGACGCGGTCACAGGCGTTGGCGTGCGCGCGGGCGGCCTCGAGGTCGTCGGTCACGACGACGCCCTTGCCGGCCGCGAGCCCGTCGTCCTTGACGACGTACGGGGCACCGAAGGCGTCGAGCGCCTCGTCGACCTCGTCCGGGGTGGTGCAGACGTACGAGCGGGCGGTCGGCACGCCGGCCCCCGCCATCACGTCCTTGGCGAACGCCTTGGAACCCTCCAGCTGTGCGGCTTCCCCGGAGGGGCCGAAGCAGGGGATACCCGCGGCGCGTACGGCGTCGGCGACCCCTGCGACAAGGGGTGCCTCCGGGCCGACCACGACGAGGTCCGCGGCCAGCTCACCGGCCAGCCGGGCCACGGCGGCGCCGTCGAGGGCGTCGACCGGGTGCAGCTCGGCGACCTCGGCGATTCCTGCGTTGCCGGGCGCGCAGTGCAGCGCGGTGACGTCGGGGTCGAGGGACAGTGAGCGGCACAGGGCGTGTTCGCGGGCGCCGCTGCCGATGACAAGGACCTTCACGCCAGCCAGCATAGGCGGCGGGCCGGTGTGCTCTTGTACGGGCCGCCGAGCGCGGGGGCGGCGGGGGTTCGTGCATTTCTCCATGAGGCGGGGTGCCGGGGCCGATCCGGCGGCTTTCCGAAGGGACGGAGGGGGCCGCTCAGTGGGAGTGGCTGCTCTACGTAGGCATGGCCGCCTGACCCCTGCTGCCGCCGCCTACTCGTTCGTGAACTCCTCGACGACCGTCGCGCCGAGCTCGCGGACGATCAGGTCGTGGCCGGAGAGGACCGACTCGTCGAGGTCGGGGTCGTCGTCCGCCGGGATATCGTCCTCGATGGAGACCGGGGGCGGCTCCGGGGCGGCCGGTCTCGGCGCGGGGGCCGGGGCGGGGGCGGACGCCTGCGGCGCGGACCGGTCCGGGGGTCTCGGCGCGGCCGGGGCCTGGGCCTGCGGGGCCGACGGGCGCGGAGAGGTCGGGGCCGCGGGGGCACCACCGCCGCCGTGGCCCGGATAGCCGCCGCCCGGGGCGGGGGGCGGTGCCTGGCCGCCACCACCGCCGCCGCCCGAGGGGTCGACGACCGCCTCGACCTTCCAGTGGACGCCGAACTGCTCGGCCAGCGCCGTCCGCAGGACGTCTTCGCTGCCGCTGCTCGCGAAGTTGTCCCGCGCTCCGGCGTTCAGGAAGCCGAGCTGGAGGGTCGTGCCGTCGAAGCCGGTCACCTGCGCGTTCTGGCTGAGCAGGATCCAGGTGAAGCGGCGCTTGTTCTTGACCACTTCGAGGATGTTCGGCCACAGGCTGCGCGGGTCGAGCCCACCGGCGGCGGGCGGTGCCGCGGCGGGGGGCTGAGCGGGTGCCTGCGGCTGGGGCTGGGCGGGGGGCGGCGTGGGCGCCGCGGCGGAGGGCTGGCCTCCGCCGGCGCCCCCACCGGTGCCTCCACCAGTGCCTCCGCCGGTGGGCGCGGCCGTGGGCCACCCGCCGGGGCGCCTGCCGCCACCGGCCGGGGCGGCGGTGGGCCATGCGCCGGGTGCGGCCCCGGCGGGCGGCGCCGCGGGCGCGGGTTCGGCGGGCACGGCCGGAGGCGCGGACACCTGAGGAGCGGGCGCGGCCTGAGCAGCGGGAGCCGGGGCAGGAGCAGGTGCAGGAGCCGGGGCAGGAGTGGGCGCCGGAGCAGCAGGCGCGGGCGCGCTCTCGCCGCCCGGTCCGGGCCCCCGCACCGCCGCCCGGGCAGCGGCAGGACCGCCGCCCGCAGGGACCTGCGCGGCCGCACCGGGGTGGGCGTCGGGCGCGGGCACGTACCCCATGGCAGGACCGGAGCCCTGTCCCGCGGGTACGAAGTGGCCGCCGCGCTCCAGGCGGTCGAGCCTCGCCATCACGGCACGGGCGTCGTCGTACGCGGCGGGCAACAGCACGCGCGCGCAGATCAGCTCCAGCTGGAGCCGGGGCGAGGTGGCGCCCCGCATCTCCGTGAGCCCCTCGTTGACCAGGTCGGCGGCGCGGCTGAGCTCGGCGCCGCCGAAGACTCCGGCCTGGGCCTGCATCCGCTCGACGACGTCCACGGGGGCGTCGATGAGGCCCTTCTCGGCCGCGTCCGGGACGGCGGCCAGGATCACCAGGTCCCGCAGCCGCTCCAGGAGGTCGGCGACAAACCGGCGCGGGTCGTTGCCCCCCTCGATGACGCGGTCGACGACCTCGAAGGCCGCGGCGCCGTCACCCGAGGCGAAGGCCTCCACGACGGAGTCGAGCAGCGACGCGTCCGTGTACCCGAGGAGCGAGGTCGCCATGGCATACGTCACACCGTCCTCGGTCGCGGCGGCGAGCAGCTGGTCCATGACGGACATGGAGTCACGCACGGAACCGGCACCGGCCCGCACGACCAGCGGCAGCACACCCTCCGCGACGGGGATGTCCTCCTTGCCGCAGACCTCTCCGAGGTAGTCCCTGAGCGTCCCGGGCGGCACGAGGCGGAAGGGGTAGTGGTGCGTGCGCGACCGGATCGTCCCGATGACCTTCTCGGGCTCGGTGGTGGCGAAGATGAACTTGAGGTGCTCCGGCGGCTCCTCGACGACCTTCAGGAGCGCGTTGAACCCCGCCGGCGTGACCATGTGGGCCTCGTCGATGATGTAGATCTTGTAGCGGCTGCTCGCGGGCCCGAAGAAGGCCTTTTCGCGCAGGTCACGGGCGTCGTCGACACCACCGTGCGAGGCGGCGTCGATCTCGATGACGTCGATCGAACCCGGACCGTTCCTCGCCAGGTCGCGGCAGGACTGGCACTCGCCGCACGGCGTCGGCGTGGGCCCCTGCTCGCAGTTCAGGCACCGCGCGAGGATGCGCGCGCTCGTCGTCTTGCCGCAGCCGCGCGGGCCACTGAACAGGTACGCGTGATTGACCCGGTTGTTCCGCAGCGCCTGCTGCAGCGGGTCGGTCACATGTTCCTGCCCGATGACCTCGGCGAACGACTCCGGGCGATAGCGGCGGTAGAGCGCGAGAGACGACACGTATACGAGGTTATAGGCGCCCACTGACAACCACGGCCGCCGAGGGCGAACCGCCCCGGAACGCAAGACGCCCCCCACGCACCCGCCAGAGCCGACCTACCCTTGCTGCCTTCCGGCCCTGGGGGAGTTCAGTCAGATAGCGCCACGTGAGGGGCTGAGCTCCACAGTAGCGGATGCCCACCCGGAATCACGAGCCCGGTCCCCGGCCCGATCACCGCCCCCGGATCATGTTCGCGAGCACCCCCCAACGTCTTGTATTGTTTGCGGCGGAGGATTCGCCTAGTGGCCTAGGGCGCACGCTTGGAAAGCGTGTTGGGGGCAACCCCTCACGAGTTCGAATCTCGTATCCTCCGCCATTGCTCTCACCGGGCAATACGTCGAAGGGCCCCACCGCTTGCGGTGGGGCCCTTCGACGTTCTGTGGTTGCGTAGCCGGACACTCGACTGGGAGGTCCTGACATGACCAGTAAGTTCACCGAGCTTGCGATCGACTGTGCCGATCCCGACGCTCTCGCCCGGTTCTGGTGCTCGGTCCTCGGCTACGAGGTGCAGGACCAGGAGGACGGAGTTGTCATCATCGGCTCCCCGGCGGTGCCTGAAGGCAAGGACCGCCCCGGCCCGGTGCCACCGGCGTTGACCTTCGCGCGCGTGCCCGAGGGCAAGGTCGTCAAGAACAGGCTCCACATCGACGTCAACCCGGCCGACAGGGAGCAGGACGAAGAGGTCCGCCGCCTGCTCGGCCTGGGTGCCCGGCACGTCGACGTCGGGCAGGGCGATGTGAGCTGGGTCTCACTCGCCGACCCGGAGGGGAACGAGTTCTGCGTCCTTGCGACCCGTCACCCCTGACCGGGGCGCGCACGGCGTTTCCCGGCTCAGGGTTCGTCGGGGTTGGCGACGGGGAGTTGTGCGGCCTCGGTGATGTTGTCGTCGCGGACCGCGCGGGCCATCGCGGCGCGGGCCGCCGCGGGCTCCGACTCGGGAGGCACGACCAGCAGGACGAAGTAGTCCCCGTCGCCGCGGGTGACGAGGGCGGTGCCGTCGCCGACCTCGTGGGCGTCGAGATGCACCACTCGGTCGTCGATGATCAGGCGGGTCGGGAGTTCCTCCCAGGCGGCGGAGTCGAGTCCGACCCGTGTGATGGGGCCGAGACGTGAGGTCAACTCCGTGATCAGAGCGGGCAGCTCGGCCGCGATGTTGTGGGACCGGGGCCACCATGCGCCGTCGAGGAGCCCTTCGCGGGACTGGGTGGTCTCCAGCCTCAGCAGGGGCGTTCCGGGTTTCGCGCCTTGTTGGGCCGCGTCCGGCAGAAGCAGTGGGGGCTGGTGGGGGGTGTCGGATTCAGCCATGGTGGTTCGCCCGCCTCGGTCGTACGGCCGACGCCCACCGTGTGGCCGTACCGATGAAGGGGCGGGCGTCGACCGGCGCGATGCCGTCGTAGCTTCACGGTAACCCCAGGGGCCCCGCCCACGCGCGTCGCAGCGGGCCGCGACCGGCGGCGGCCGGAGTTACCGTTAAAGCAGTGGAAAGCGGGAGGTGACGGCCATGGAGGCGATCATCCTCATCGGCGCCATCGTTCTCGTGACCCTCATGGGCATGCGCCTGATCCACCGGATCAACGCCCGGCACGACGCACGCATCGCCTCGCACACCTTCAGCGATGCCATGCCGGGAGTCGGCAGACGGAGCCGCAAGCACCACCGGCGGGTCCCCGAAGACCCCTCCGGCCCGGTCGACCCGGGCTGACCCCGGCTTACCAGGGCTGCGTCAATCCTCCTGCCGTGGCTCCAGGTGTTCCACCACTTTCGTCAGGTCGCTGACCGCCTGCTCGATCTTCTGGCGGACGCTCTTCTGTTCGGTGAGGATCGCCGCGAGCAGGAGCGCGGTGAGCGCAGCCGAGCCGTTGAGTGCCTGGAGGTTGAACATGACCTCGAAGAGGGTGTGGTCGGCGAACGGACCGACGTGGTCGGTGGCCGCCGAGATCCCCAGTACGGACACGAACAGCACGCACGGCGCCGCCCCCGCGAGCTGGAAGCGCAGCGCCGCCCATGTGAGCAGCGGGAAGACGAGGAAGAGCAGGGCGAGCGGGCTTCTCGTGGCCAGGGGGGCGATGACGACGGCGGTGACCACCAGGGCCGCGACCTCCGGCCACCGGTGGGTGTTCCAGGGGAGCCGGGCCCTGCTCAGCGCGATCAGCAGCGGGGTGCCGACGAGTACGCCCATCGCGTCGCCGGCCCACCACGCCGCCCACACCGGCCAGAACGCGCTCCACGCCAGCTTGCCGGTGAGCGTCAGCACTCCCGTACCGACGGTGGCGCTGAGCAGTATCGGCAGCAGTCCGCCCAGGAAGACCAGGGCGACCCCGTCCCGCAGCCGGTCCAGCTCGATACGGAAGCCGACCTTGCGCAGCAGCAGGTAGGCACACACCGGAGCGAGGGTGTTCGCGGCGACGATCCCGAGGTCGGACAGGCTGAAGGGGCCGATCGACGAGATGAGCAGGAAGGTGCCGAGCGCGATGCCCGGCCAGATCCGCAGGCCCATCCAGAGCAGGCAGGTGACGGCGACGCCCGTCGGGAGCCAGAGCGGGGTGACGACCGCGCCTTCGAGGACGATCCGCTGCCACAGGCCGAGCCGTCCGGTCGCGTAGTAGGCGGCGGCGACGGCGAGGACCCTCAGCAGGGCCTCGGAGAGGCGTCGGAGTTCCTCGGTGCGCACCACTGGATCACATAATCACTCCCGTCCCGCGGTGGAGCGTGACACGCGCCGCCGGGGGCCCGCTGTCACCCGGGCAGGACCGCCGGTGGCGGGTCGTGGCGCAGGACGAGTACCGCGGAGTCGTCCTGGTGGCCGGTGCAGTCGGCGACCTTCATCACCGCGGCGGCCAGTTCCGCGGGTTCGGCGCCCGCCCCGGCCGCGACGACCCGGGCCACCCGCTCCAGGCCCGCCTCGATCGGGAACCGGGGGCCTTCGACGACGCCGTCGGTGACCAGGACGTACGCGCCCGCCGTCGAGAGGCGGTGCCGGGTGACCGGGTAACTGGACCCGGGCAGCATGCCCAGCGGCAGCCCGCCTTCGTCCACCGCGATGCCGTACCGGCCGTCGACCGTGGCCCAGATGGCGGGGACGTGGCCCGCGCGGGCGGACTCCAGTACCCAGGTCGTCGGGTCGAAGCGGAGAAAGCTGCAGGTCGCGAAGAGATCGCGGTGCATCGACAGCAGCAGGTCGTTGGCCTGGGCGAGCGCCTCGCCGGGGTCCGGGGCGAAGGCGGCCACCGCGCGCAGGGCGATGCGGATCTGCCCCATGAAGGCGGCGGCCTCGACGTCGTGCCCCTGTACGTCCCCGATGGAGAACCCGAGGGCGCCGTCGGGGGTGGCGAAGGCGTCGTACCAGTCCCCGCCGATGTCCAGTCCGTGGCGGGCCGGCGAGTATCTGGCGGCGGTCCGCAGTCCCGGCAGGGCGGGCAGGGAGGCGGGGAGCATCTCGCGCTGGAGGGCTTCCGCCAGTTCGACCCGCGCGTGCTGGAGTTCCGCCCCGGCGCGTGCCTGTGCGGCAAGGCGGCCGAGCCTGGTCAGCAGGTCGTCGGCGCTCTCGGGCTGGCTGGGACGACGCTGCGTCATGGACCGCTCCGGATACGGAAAACCCCGGCTTCATCATATTTCCGTGGCGTCCCCACCGCCGCTCAGCTCCTGGACCTCGCCGTACGTCGGCGCCGCGGGGGCTGCGACGTACCGGCCCGCCCGTACGTCAAGCGCCGCCGTGACCGCGGCGCCGAGTGCCGCGCGGAACAGGAGCGAGCCGAGGCTGACCCGGCGGACGCCCAGGGCGGCGAGCTCGGGGACGGTGGGGCCTGCGGGGGAGTAGAGGATGTTGAGGGGGATGCCGGACGGGCGCAGGTACGCCACGAGTTCCTGGATCGCGGCCGGGTCGGTGAGGCCCGGTACGAAGACGCCGTCGGCGCCCGCCTGCCGGTAGGCGTCGAGCCGGTGCCGGGTCTCCGGCTCCGGCGCGGTCCGCGGGTCCGGGAGCCAGTACGTGTCCGTGCGGGCGTTGACGAACAGGTCCGGTACGGCGGCCTTGACCGCGGCGATCTTCGCCGCGTGGACGGGGGCCGGGGTGAGGGTGCCGTCGGCCCTGCCGTCCTCCAGGTTGATCCCCACCGCGCCCGCCTGCGCCAGCTCACGGGCGAGGCCGGCGACCTCGGCCGGGTCGTCGCTGAACCCGCCCTCCGCGTCCACGGACAGCAGGAACGCTCCCCCGCCCAGGCGACGGGCCAGGCGCAGGGTCTCCTCGCGCGTGGCGGCGTGGCCGTCGGGGAGCCCGGCCGCGGCGGCCACGCCGAGGCTCGTCGTGCCGATCGCGGCGAACCCCTGCCCGGCGAGCGCGGCGGCGGAGGCGTGGTCCCAGGCGTTGGGGAGGAGGAGGGGGCCGTCGGGGTCGTGGTGCAGGGCTTTGAAGACCATGCACCGCACGCTAGGCGCGGAATGGTTCGGCGCCCGCCGAAGTGTCCGGGAGCGGCGGGCGCCCCTCAGTCGTTGACCGCCGTCAGCAGCACCGCCGCGTCCGTGACCGCGCGCAGGCCGTGCCGTTCCTGCGGGAGCAAGTGGAGCCGGCCCTCCGTGAGCGTCACGTCGCCCGAGACCGCCGTCAGCACGACCTCGCCCCGCAGGATCTGGAGCGTCGCGGCGGGCGGCGCGTTGTGCTCCTCCAGGACCTGGCCCGCCGTCAGGGCGATCACGCTCTGGCGGAGGGTCTCCTCGCGGAGCAGGAGATGCGCGCTGCGGCCGTGGGGGGAGGTCCGGGCTGCGGCGACGTGCTTGTCGGCGAGAGCGTTCAGGTCGTACGTCGTGGTCATGCTTCCAGCGTCCCCCCGGGACCGGCCCCCCGCCACAGGCGCGTGCAGCCCTTACCTCCCGCAGTGCTCCGCCACCAGGTCGGCGAAGGCCCTCGCCAGCGGGGTGAGCGTGGCCCAGCGCCGGACCGCCCAGCCGACGGCGAGGGGCGGCAGGTCCGGTACGGGGACGAGGACCGGGCCGCCGGCGCGGTCCGGGTCGCGCCAGCCGGGCAGTTCGGGGACGAGGGCGTGGCCGAGGCCCAGTTCGGCGAGGTGCACGGCGGTGGCCCAGTCGGCGACGCCCGCGTCGGACCCGGCCGTCCTGGCGATTCCGAGCCCGGTGAAGTGCCGGTCGAGATGGGAGCGCGACGTGGACTGTTCGGGCGGCCTGATGAGGTGGGCGGCGGCCAGGTCGTCGGGGCCGATCCGGGTCCGGCCGGCCAGCGGATCGTCGGGGCGCATCGCGAGGACCCAGGGGAGTTCGACGACGGGGCGCTGCTCGACGCCGCGTTCCGGCGCGCCGATGGTGACCCACGCGAGGTCGAGGTCGTGCGCGGCGAGCGCCTCGTAGGCGCTGTGGCTGGAGCTGACCGTCTGGAATTCCAGGCTCGCCCGGGGGTGGCGGCGCCGGAAGCCGACGATGGCCTCGGACATGAAGTGGCGCACGGTCGTCGCGCCCGTGGTGACGCGCACCGCGCCGCTCTCGCCGCGGGCCAGGTCGCGCAGGCGGCGCAGCGCGACGTCGATGCCGCCGATGCCCTCGGCGGCCGCGGTCTGCAGGATGCGCCCCGCGGGGGTCGGCAGGACACCGCGGGCGTGCCGTTCGAGGAGGCTGACGCCCACCTCCCGTTCGAGGCGGCGGATGTGCTGGCTCACCGCCGACTGCGTACAGGAGAGGTCGCGGGCGACGGCGCTGAGGCTGCCCGCCGCGCACACGGCGACGTAGACACGGAGATCGTCGAAGGTCACGGCGCCAACGTAGCCATGCGGGCCCTTCCAAGCCAGAGCTTGGTGCTTCTCAAGTAATTCCTAGGATTGACTTGGGTCTTGGGCTCCGAAACGATCTCGGGCGTGGATGCACTTGAAGCAGTGGCCGTCGGAGCGGCCGGTGTCGCCGCCGGCGCGATCAACGCGGTGGTCGGCTCCGGAACGCTCATCACCTTCCCTACGCTCCTCGCGTTCGGCTATCCGCCGGTGCTCGCCAACGTGTCGAACAACATCGGCCTCGTACCGGGCGTGCTCAGCGCCGCGTACGGCTACCGGCGCGAGCTGAAGGGGCAGAAGAAGCGGCTGCTCCGCTTCGGTACGGCCTCGCTGATCGGCGGGATCACGGGCGCGCTCCTGCTGCTGAAGCTGCCGGCCGACGCGTTCACCTCGGTGGTGCCCGTCCTCATCCTGGCCGCCTGTGTCCTCGTCGTGCTCCAGCCCCGGCTCAGCCGCTGGTCGAAGGAGCGCCAGGCCACGGCGACGCGCACCGACGGCGGCGTGCCCATGTGGCTCGGGGTGCTGGGGACCGGCGTCTACGGCGGCTATTTCGGCGCCGCGCAGGGCGTGCTGCTCATGGGCATGTTCGGCAGCTTCCTCCAGGACGACCTCCAGCGCCTCAACGGGGCGAAGAACGTCCTGGCCTCGATCGTGAACGGGGTCGCGGCGGTCATCTTCATCGCCGTCGCCGACGTCGACTGGGTGGCGGCCGCGGTGATCGCCGTCGGCTCCACGCTGGGCGGCCTGACCGGCGCCAAGTTCGGCCGCAGGCTGCCCCCGGCGGTCCTTCGCGCGGTGATCGTCGTGGTCGGCGTCACCGCCTCGATCATCTTGCTCGTACGGGGCTGAGCCTGCGGGCCGTCAGCGCTTGAGGAACGCGATCCGGGCCCGCTTCTCCGGGAGGAACACCTCCGGCAGGTCGATCTCCGGGAGCACGATCTCGGGGCCGAGTTCGAAGCCCGCGCGCTCCAGGAGCGCGACGGCCTTCGTGTTGCGCGCGTCGGGCTCGACCACGATCCGCCGCTTGCCGTGCCCTTCGAGCGCGTATGCGACGAGGACGGTCATGAGCGCTCCGGTGAAGCCGCGGACGGCTCCGCCGGTGGCCGGGGCGATCAGGAAGTGCACGCCGATGTCGCCGTCCTCGACCTCGTAGCACTCGCTGACCCGGTCGGCCTCGGGCTCGTACGTCTGGAAGAGCGCGACGGGTTCGCCGTCGAGGCGGACGAGGTGGGCGTGGTGCGTGGTGAGCGAGTCGAGGTGTTCGTACGTCTCGCGCACCTGCTCGCGGCTCGCGCCCTCCATGCCCCAGAACCGGGCGCGCTCCTCGCGCACCCAGCCGTGGATCACGTCGAGGTCGGCGGCGGGGTCGACCGGGCCGACGCGGACGGTGCCGAACCCTTCGACGGTCTGCTCGTACACGGCGCTCTCGCGCATGGGGGTCTCCTTGGTGAGGCGGTTCCAGTCGGTGATCACGGGGACCAGGCCGCCCCGCAGCCACAGGGGGAGCTGGTCGCGGCGGTGCGGGGAGCCGGGGATTCCGCAGGCGCCGAGCGGAACGACCCACAGGCTGTTCGCACGGTCGGCGACGTCCCACACGTAGCGGGCGGCCGGGCCGCGGGCGCTTCGGTCGGTGACGCCGGGGACGCTCGACGTGGACAGGACGCAGTCGTGGTCGCCGGGCAGGCCCGGACCGGCCTCATCGCCGTCGGGCAGTGCCCGCCAGGCGGCGAGCCGGTGCCGGTCGCCCCAGGTCTCCCCGGTCGCCGTGGCAGCCCCGGCGGCTTCCTCGACCGCCTCGCCGACGATCATCTCCCGATCGATATCCGGGAATTGACTGGTCGTCAGCAATGTCTCCAGCGCGTACGCGATGCGCGGCGCGAGGGCCAGCCACGGCCGGAAGACCTCCGGGTACGCCTCCCCCATCCCCGTGAGCGGCGCGAACGCGGGGTGCGCGGCCAGCTTCCGTACGACCGCCGCCCGCACCCGCGCGTACGCGGCGGCGTCCGTGCTGTCCGCGTCCATGTGCCGGTCCCAGGCGAGCAGCCGCTTCCTCAGCGCCTCGGCTTCGGGGCCGAGGCCGTCGAGGCGGGCGACGAGGTCGAGCAGCGGGCGGGCGGAGGCGAGGCGGGTGTCGGTGTGGACGGCGGCCATGCCGGGCGCCGTCCACACCTCCTGCGCGTCGAGCAGTTCCCGTATGCGGTCCGCCCGGTGCGGCGGCGCGAACTCGATGCCGAGGGGCGCGGCCAGGCCCCGCTGGTTCGCCATGACCGCGACGGTGCCGACCGGCTCGCGGGGCAGCTCGCGCAGGCCGCGCCAGGCGTGCCGGGGCTCGTGGGCGGGGACGACGCGGAGCAGGTTCTCGGGGTCGCGCTCGGGCACGGCGCCCGCGACGCGGTGCAGGAGACCGCCCTCGGTGTCGGCGGCCTGGACGACGTTGACGGGCTCGGCCCAGCGGTCGAAGGCCCGGTCCACGTCGGCGACGGTGCGGGCGCGGAGCAGGGCGGGCAGCGCGGCGAACCCCAAGTCCTCGCGTACGCGCGGTGGCTGGCGCAGCGCGATGCCCTCGCCCTCGTCGGGACCGCCGATGACGACCGTCCCGCGCTCGGTCTCGACGACCTCGACCTCCTGCGGCTGCGCGCCCGCCACCTCGAAGGTCTCCATGCTGCGGAACGCGGGCCGCCACCCGTCGGGCCCGAGCGCCTCCACGCCACCGTCCGGGAGCCGCCGCAGCCGCTCCCGGTACAGGTCCTGGTAGTCCGCCATCGCGTTGGTGATCGCCCAGGCGACGGTGCCGGTGTGGCCGAAGTGGCCGATGCCGGGCACGCCGGGGACGGCGAGGCCCACGACGTCGTACTCCGGGCAGGCGAGCCGTATTTGCTGGTAGACGCCCGGGTCCTCGATGTAGCGGTGCGGGTCGCCCGCGATCAGAGGGCCGCCGGTGGCGGTGCGGTCGCCGGTGACGAGCCAGCCGTTGCTGCCTGCGGTGCCGGGGCCGTCCGTGGCGAAGAGGCCGACGGCTCCGGGCCCGATGCGGCGTACGACCTCGTCACGCCAGAGCTTGCCGGGGAAGCCGGTGAACAGGATGTGTGTGGAGAGCCAGATGCCGAGGGGTGTCCAGGGCTGCCAGCGCCCCGGTCCGAGGCCGGCGCGGGCGAACTCCGGTGCGGCGCCGCCGAGTTCCCGCAGTCCGGCGTCGACCCCTGCCACGTACGCGTCGAGCCAGCCTCGCGTCTCCTCGTCGAGCGCGCGGTAGCAGCGCCGGGCCGTGTCGTTGATACGGGCCTGGCGGGCGAACCGGTCCCAGCCGGCGGCCTCCTGCCCGAGGAAGGCGGCGGACGTGCCCTGTGAGCGGTGCCGCTCGACCTCGATCTGCCAGGCCCGGTCGGCGGCGGCGTTGCGCCCCTGGGCGTGGGCCAGTTCCCGCACGCTGTCAGCACGGAGGTGAGGTATGCCCCACTCGTCCCGGTAGACCTCGACGCTCACGCTTTCCCCGCCCCGCCTTCACCCGCCTTACAGATTAGGGCAGCCTAACCTAAGCCGGAAAGGGGTGCGCCCGGGCCCACGCCGCGCGATCATCGACACATGGACGTCACTCTGCACCTCGCCCAGGAGCCGGACGCCGACGCACTCCTCGGCCGGAGCCCGCTGGCCGCGCTCGTCGGCATGCTGCTCGACCAGCAGGTCCCCATGGAGTGGGCGTTCGCGGGCCCGCACACGATCGCCCAGCGCCTCGGCGCCGACGATCTCGACGCGCACGAGATCGCCTCGTACGACCCCGAGGCCTTCGCCGAGCTGCTGTCCGCGAAGCCGGCCGTACACCGCTACCCCGGCTCCATGGCCAAGCGGATCCAGCAGCTGTGCCAGTACCTCGTCGAGCACTACGACGGGGACGCGAGCGCCGTCTGGGAAGGCGTCAAGGACGGCAGGGAACTGCTCAAGCGACTCAACGACCTGCCCGGCTTCGGCACGCAGAAGGCCCAGATCTTCCTCGCCCTGCTCGGCAAGCAGCTCGGGGTGCGCCCCAAGGGCTGGCGCGAGGCCGCGGGCGCGTACGGCGAGGCGAAGTCCTTCCGGTCGGTCGCGGACATCACGGGACCCGACTCGCTCACGAAGGTGCGGGCGCACAAGCAGGAGATGAAGGCGGCGGCGAAGGCGGCCAAGGCCGCGGGGAGGTAGGACCCGAAGCAGGTCCCGCCGCGCGTCAGCACACGCCGCGTCCCGTAGCCCATGAGGGCGGATCTCAACTGCGTTGATCGTCTTCGGGGCGAAGCCGGGGGACATTTACGTCCATGAGCACGCGCGCCTCCCCCGCGGGCGCGGGCCGCCGCACCGCGCGCCGGCCCGCGTGGGCCCGGGCGCTGCTCGTCCTCGTCGCACTCCTCGGCATGGCGTTCGCGTCCGCTGTCCCATGCACCGAGGCCGCGGCCGCGCACACCCCGTCCTCCTCCACCGAACCCGGCGAGCTCCACCAGGACGCCCCCGACACCGCGCTGCGCCTGCCGACGGGGCACGCCACGCGCCTCCCCGCCGAACGCGCCACCCCCGTGCCCCGTGCGCGCCCCTCCACGCCACTCGCGCGCCCCCGTGCGCCCCGCGCCACCCTCAACTCCCTGAACGTCCTGCGCTGCGTCGTCCTGCGCTGCTGACAGCACGGCTCCGCCCTCCCGGCGGACCGAGCCTGCTCACCCCCCACGCACGACAAGGACGACACCCTCATGCCCATCGACCCTTACGCGGTCCTGCGCGCCCTCCTGCGCGCCGAAGCGGCACGCGACGGACGCGCCGTACTCCCCGCACACGAGACCCCGGACCCCGAGCAACCGACCGACGACAAGACCCAGGACACGGACCCGCAGGACCGCGTCTGATCTCTCACGGCGATGGTCCCGGCCCCGCACCCGCGGGACCGGGACCATCCCCGCGGCGTAAGGCCTTACCTCCGCCGCGTCCCGAAAAGAGACCGCGAGATCTCCCGCCCCAGCTGCGTACCGACCGACCGGGCAAGCGACTTGAAGATCCCGCTGCCCACCACCTGCTCCACGACCGACGCGTCCTCCTTGGACTTCCCGCGCCCCCCGGAACCCCGCGCCGCCGCCTTCTCGGCCTTCTCGGCCTTCGCCGCCCGAGCCGCCTGCGCCTCGGCGTCCTTGCGCGCCTGCGTCTCGGCCTCCTGGGCCGTCAGCTTCTCGTACGCAGACTCACGGTCAACGGCGTTCGCGTAGCGCGGGTACAGGACCGACTCCTTCACGGCCCGGTCGAGCGCGGCCGCGTCGATGGGCCCCATCAGCGACTCGGGCGCCCGCAGCCGGGTCGCGGCGACGGGCGTCGGCGCGCCCTTCTCGCTCAGCACGGTGACCACGGCCTCGCCCGTACCGAGCGAGGTCAGCAACTCCTCGAGGTCGTACGCGGAGTGGGGGAACGTCCTGACCGTCGACTTCAGCGCCTTCTGGTCGTCGGGCGTGAAGGCGCGCAGCGCGTGCTGGACGCGGTTGCCGAGCTGGGCGAGGACGTCGGACGGCACGTCCTTCGGCGTCTGCGTCACGAAGAACACGCCCACGCCCTTGGACCGGATCAGCCGCACGGTCTGCGTGATCGCCTCCAGGAACGCCTTGGACGCGCCGCTGAAGAGCAGATGCGCCTCGTCGAAGAAGAAGACCAGCTTCGGCTTCTCCACATCGCCGACCTCGGGAAGGTCCTGGAAGAGATCCGCGAGCAGCCACATCAGGAACGTCGAGAAAAGGTGCGGCTTGTCCTGCACGGCGGGCAGTTCGAGTACGGAGACCAGGCCGCGGCCGTCCGGGGCCGTGCGCAGCAGTTCGCTGCTGTCGAACTCGGGCTCGCCGAAGAAGTCGCCCATGCCCTGCTGCTCGAACGCGGTCAGCGCGCGCAGGATCACCCCCGCCGTCGTGGTGGAGAGCCCGCCGATGGTCTTCAGCTCCTGCTTGCCCTCGTCGGAGGTGAGGAACGTGACGACCGCGCGCAGGTCCTTGAGGTCGACGAGTTCGAGGCCCTTCTGGTCCGCGTAGTGGAAGATCAGGCCGAGCGACTGCTCCTGCGTCTGGTTGAGCTGGAGGCACTTGGAGAGCAGGACCGGGCCGAAGCCGGTGATGGTGGCCCGCAGGGGGATGCCGGGGCCGATGCCGCCGAGCGCGTAGAACTCACTCGGACAGCCGGTCGCCCGCCACTCCTGACCGACCTCGGCCGACCGCTGCGTCACCCTCTCGCCCGGCTCACCCGGGGCGGAGATGCCGGAGACGTCGCCCTTGATGTCGGCGAGGAAGACGGGGACGCCCTGCGCGGCCAGCTGCTCGGCGATGAGCTGGAGCGTCTTGGTCTTGCCGGTGCCGGTGGCGCCCGCGACGAGGCCGTGCCGGTTGAGCATCCCCAGCGGAATCCGGATCTGCGCGTCCGGCAGGCACTGCCCGTCCCACACGAGCGCGCCGAGATCGAGCGCGGGCCCGGTGAAGGCGTACCCGGAGGCGATCTCCAGGGCCGGGGCGGGGAGGGCGGCGGCGGTCGTGACGGCTTCGGGGGCGATGGTTCCGGTTTCGGGGGCGGTGGTTCCGGGCGTCAACTCGGCGCCCCCGTCTACCCCTGAAGAAGGCTCCGCATTCGCCGGCGCAGCCGGGATCGGCTCACTGTCACTCATTTCTGGCCCCTGTCCCCGGATTGAGTGTTCCCGGTTTGCCCCTGTTTAGGACGTCATTTCCCAGCCTCGCACTCCGTCTCCATGGCTGCGCCCGGAGAGCCGGGCCCGGTAGGCTTTCCGTGTGATCTTCAAGCGCATCGGAAACGGCCGGCCGTACCCCGACCACGGCCGGGAAAGCACCCGGCAGTGGGCGGACGTCGCGCCGCGCCCGGTCCGCCTCGATCAGCTCGTGACGACCAAGGGCCAGCTCGACCTCGAGACGCTCCTCGCCGAGGACTCGACGTTCTACGGCGACCTCTTCGCGCATGTCGTGAAGTGGCAGGGCGATCTCTACCTCGAGGACGGTCTGCACCGCGCCGTGCGCGCCGCGCTCCAGCAGCGCCAGGTGCTGCACGCCCGCGTCCTGGAGCTCGGCTGAGCGGCGGGCCATGGGCCCGCGTTGACCCGTTCGGGTAGTACCTGGCGCGGGCCAATGATCATTTAGTAGGAATCACCGCCGGGGCGCACTACGCTGCGCCCATGAGCATGCTCACTCCCCCCGGCATGGGCGGCAAGTACCGCATCACGGGAGACAAATATCCGCGTATGCGCCGGAGCCGCGGGCGCAGCAGGATCGTGCTCGCCGTCGTCGCCTCCGTCGTGGCGGTCGGCCTGATCGGCTGGGGCACTCTGCAGCTGATCGACGTCTTCACCGGCGGCGGTGACAAGGCCTCGGCCGCGGGAGCCACCGGCGACTGCCGGACGAAGACCTCCGCATCGCCCTCCGCGAGCCCGAAGATCCTGCCGAAGCCCGGCCAGGTCACGGTCAACGTCTTCAACGCCACGCCCCGCAGCGGCCTCGCCAAACAGACGGCGGACGAGCTGAAGAAACGTGGCTTCACCATCGGCGACGTGGGCAACGCGACGAAGGCGTACGACAAGAAGGTCAAGGGCCCCGGGCTGCTGCTCGGCGCCAAGGGCGCCACCGATGCCGCGCTGCCGGTCCTCGGCACGCAGCTCTCCGGCGCCGAGCTGAAGACCGACACCCGCGCGAAGCCGGCCGAGGTCGACCTGATCATCGGCACCGCGTTCAAGCAGCTCACGACGAAGGCGGACGCCGACAAGGCCCTGGCCGCACTGGCCAAGTCCTCACCGACGCCCGCCACGTCGAAGAAGCACTGCTGAACTGCTGAACCGAACTGCTGAACTGAACTGCTGAACCGAACGACCGAGGGGTCCCGTGAGGTGGTCCCGTACGGGGTGGCTACTCGGCCGCCCCGTACATGCGGTCGCCCGCGTCGCCGAGGCCCGGGACGATGTACCCGTTCTCGTTGAGCCGCTCGTCGACCGAGGCCGTCACGACCGTCACCGGCGTGCCGGCGAGCTCGCGCTCCATGATCTCCACGCCCTCGGGGGCGGCGAGCAGCACCACGGCCGTCACGTCGTCCGCGCCGCGCTTGATCAGCTCCTGGATCGCCGCGACGAGCGTGCCGCCGGTGGCCAGCATCGGGTCGAGGACGTAGACCTGACGCCCGGACAGGTCGTCCGGCATGCGCGTCGCGTACGTGGACGCCTGGAGCGTCTCCTCGTCGCGCACCATGCCGAGGAAGCCCACCTCGGCGGTCGGCAGCAGCCGCACCATGCCGTCGAGCATGCCGAGACCGGCCCGCAGGATCGGCACGACCAGGGGCCGCGGGTAGGAGAGCTTCACGCCGGTCGTGCCCGAGACCGGGGTCTCGATGTCGACCTGCTCGGTGCGCACGTCCCTGGTGGCCTCGTACGCGAGCAGGGTGACCAGCTCGTCGGCGAGGCGCCGGAAGGTCGGGGAGTCGGTGCGCTTGTCGCGCAGCGTGGTGAGTTTGTGCGCCACCAGCGGGTGGTCGACGACATGGATCCGCATGTCCTCAACAGTAACCGGGTCCGG
The DNA here is from genome assembly GCF_045040855.1 of Streptomyces sp. NBC_00009. NCBI lineage: Bacteria > Bacillati > Actinomycetota > Actinomycetes > Kitasatosporales > Streptomycetaceae > Streptomyces > Streptomyces sp. NBC_00009. The sequence continues at coordinate 4,082,514 of NZ_CP108312.1, read as the reverse complement.
GCCGCACCCGTGCTGGCATCAAACCCGCCATCGGAGGGAACGTGGAAATGGCGGACTGGGGTGGTGTGCCTATGCCGGATCAGGGACAGCACGACCGGGGACAGGACCCGGAGCCGGAGGAGACCGAGGACGAGCGCCTGCGGCGCCGCGCCCAGTTCCTGCGGGAACTCCGGGAGGCGCGCGAGCTGCGCGACCGGGTCCGCCCACGCCGTGCCAGGGCGGCACGAATGCGGCAGCAGATGCGCATGCGCACGTTCCGCTGGTGACGCCGCGCGAACACAGCGGGCGGAAGACCTCTCCTGAAGCGATGGTTTCTGCCACGATTCCGATTGGGCGGGGCTCGGAACTGCACACCCCGCCTCCCGAGTCCGCCGGGGGGAACTCCAACCGGCACACCTGAGACCAGTGGGAGAGTCACGGTGTACTTCGCCGCACTGCTCGCGCGCACCGAAGACGGGTGGGAAGCGAGCGATACAGAGCTCGACGACGTGGAGGCCCTGTCGGATCTGACCGACCTGGCCCGTGAAGCCTCGGCCGGTGCCGAGGACGACACAGTGCTCGTCTTCATCGAACAGGAGGACGCCTGGTTCGGCGTCGTCCGTGTGGACGGCGAGGAGGATCCTCGTATCTACGTCTCCGACGCGGCCGCGGCCGCCCGGAGTTCGTACGGCGAGATCCTGCTCACCGACGAACTGCTCGGAAAGGATCCCGACCAGGACGAGCTGGACGCCCTGGACCTCGACGGGACCGAGGACGGCGAGCCCGACCCGGCCGACGAGGACGAGGCCGGGGACGACGACGCGGCGGGCGCCACCGCCGAGGCCGTGCCCCCGGGCCCGATCGGGGACCGGCTGATCCTCGCTGACCTCGGAGTCTCCGAGAAGGAGCTCCTCGCCCTCGACACCAACGACGCCCTCAGCGAGATCGCCGAGGTCCTGGGAGCGGCGGAGGTCCTCGAAACGGTCCGATAGGTCCTGCCCGTCCATCATTTGTCCATTTCTCCACGACAATGCCGGTGCCGGCCGCGGTCGGCTACATTCCGCCCGTGAGCACCGCAGAACAGGCACCGGACCCCGTACGCGATCCCTGGCGGCAGGCCATGCGCCTCGCCGTCCGGGAGGCGCGGCTCGCCGCCGAGGGCGGTGACGTGCCCGTGGGGGCCGTCGTGCTCGCCCCGGACGGCACGACCGTGCTCGCCTCGGGGCACAACGAGCGCGAGGCGACCGGGGACCCGACCGCGCACGCGGAGGTGCTCGCGATCCGGCGGGCGGCCGCGGCGCTCGGGGAGTGGCGGCTCACGGGGTGCACGCTCGTCGTGACCCTGGAGCCGTGCACGATGTGCGCGGGCGCCCTCGTGCAGTCCCGGGTCGACCGGGTCGTCTACGGGGCGCGTGACGAGAAGGCCGGGGCGGCCGGGTCCCTGTGGGACGTCGTCCGCGACCGGCGCCTCAACCACCGCCCCGAAGTGATCGAGGGCGTACTCGCGGACGCGTGCGCGCAGCAGCTCACGTCCTTCTTCCGGGACCGCCAGCCGGGGCGCCGGAACGCCCCGCGGGCGGGCCTGTGACGGGCCCCCCGGATACGGATTTCAGACCACGGCCCGACTTGGGCTAGGATCTCTCTCGGTAGCGTGTCCGAGCGGCCGAAGGAGCTCGCCTCGAAAGCGAGTGTGGGGAAACTCACCGAGGGTTCAAATCCCTCCGCTACCGCTGACAACGCCCCTCTTCCCCGGGTCACCGGAGAAGAGGGGCGTTCTGCATGTCCGGCCATGTCCAGCCGCACGCAGACCGATCGGGCAAAACGCCCCGCCCGCCGGGCCGTTGGCGGGAAAATCGGATAACCGGATGAACAGACGTCCGGGATACACTCACGCCCGGCAACAGGGGTCACACGGGACACGGGCACGGGGAGGCCAGAGCGTGGTGCAGACGAAAAAAATAGGTCTCTTCGTCGTCGTCGTGTTCGTCCTCTACGTGATCATCACGGACCCGGCCAAGGCCGCGGACTACGTCCAGATAGGCTTCGAGGGCGTCTCGACCGCTGCTCAGAGCATCGGCGACTTCATGACCTGGGTCGTCAACGGCGGCGGGAACTGAGCGACCTCGTAAGCGTCTGCAAGGAGTGCCCGTGATCCGCCATCTGGTCCTCTTCAAGCTCAACGAGGGCGTCGGGCGCGACGAGCCTCGCGTCGTCGAGGGCGTCAAGGCCTTCCGCGCACTCGGCGGGCAGATCCCGGAACTGACGTTCTGGGAGTGCGACTGGAACATCACCGACCGCCCCATCGCGTACGACTTCGCCATCAACTCGGCGGTCGAGGACACCGATGCGCTCAAGCGGTACATCGAGCACCCGGCGCACCAGGCCGGCGTCGCGCAGTGGCGCGAGTTCGCCACGTGGGTGATCGCGGACTACGAGTTCTGAGCGAATCGCACGGCAAAGCGGCCCTTCACCGGAACGGTGAAGGGCCTTTCTGTATCTAATGCCCCAACTTGCCCTTCAACACGTAGTTATGCGGTGCTTGCACACAGTGCACCTGTCTTGTGATGCTATGACCGCTTTTGACGGATGAGTTGACCGACGAGCTGACGGAGACAGAGGTGACGTTGACCGTGCCGGCCAGTACAGCGCCTCAAGCACCGCCCGCGAAGAGCCGGGGCGCCGACACCCGTGCGCTCACCCAGGTCCTCTTCGCCCAGCTCAAGGACCTGCTGCCGGGGACCCCCGAGCACACCAGGGTGCGCGCCGCCCTCATCGAGGCCAACCTGCCGCTCGTGCGGTACGCGGCGGCCCGCTTCCGCAGCCGCAACGAGCCGATGGAGGACGTCGTCCAGGTCGGCACGATCGGACTCATCAACGCGATCGACCGCTTCGACCCCGAGCGGGGCGTGCAGTTCCCGACGTTCGCGATGCCGACCGTCGTCGGCGAGATCAAGCGCTACTTCCGCGACAACGTGCGCACGGTCCACGTGCCGCGCCGGCTCCATGAGTTGTGGGTGCAGGTGACCGGCGCGACCGAGGACCTCACCACGGCGTTCGGGCGCACCCCCACCACCGCCGAGATCGCCGAGCGCCTGCGCATCGCCGAGGACGAGGTCCTGGCGTGCATCGAGGCCGGTCGCTCGTACCACGCGACCTCACTGGAGGCGGCCCAGGAGGGCGACGGGATGCCCGGCCTGCTCGACCGGCTCGGCTACGAGGACCCGGAGCTCGACGGCGTCGAACACCGCGATCTCGTACGGCATCTGCTCGTTCAGCTGCCCGAGCGTGAGCAGCGGATCCTGCTGCTGCGCTATTACAGCAATCTGACGCAGTCACAGATCAGCGCGGAATTGGGCGTTTCCCAGATGCATGTGTCAAGACTGCTGGCCAGAAGCTTCGCGCGGCTCAGGTCCGCAAACAGGATCGAAGCGTAACCGGAACGGGTGGAGTGCCTTTCCCGGCACTTCCCCGCCGAAATACGTCAGTTCCCCGCCACACCCCCCTTTTCCTGCACCGATTCACCCCATCCATGTCGACATGTCACTACAGCGTGTTGCCGACATGTGACATTCTGCTGGAACCGCGTTTGCCGCAGCCCCGGCTCCGGTATTCAGGTGGAGGCTGCGTTCCTTCCAGACGGGAGCGCCCGCCGCGACCGTCCGCGACCTCAAGGGGGTGGCATGTCCGCAGACCAGGGCAGCTCGAAGGTGCTCACGCTCACCAAGAGCGCATCCGCGCCCGACGTGCTTCACAGCTCGCCTGTATCCGGGGCTTCCGAAGCCATCGACACCCGCACCCTGTCCCGCTCCCTCTTCCTGCGGCTCGCCGCACTCGACGAGAACAGCCCCGAGCGTGCCTACGTGCGGGACACCCTCATCGAGCTGAACCTCCCGCTGGTCCGGTACGCGGCGGCGCGCTTCCGCAGCCGTAACGAACCGATGGAGGACATCGTCCAGGTCGGCACGATCGGCCTGATCAAGGCGATCGACCGCTTCGACTGCGAACGCGGCGTGGAATTCCCGACGTTCGCGATGCCGACCGTCGTCGGCGAGATCAAGCGCTTCTTCCGCGACACGTCCTGGTCGGTGCGGGTGCCGCGCCGGCTCCAGGAGCTGCGGCTCGCGCTGACCAAGGCGAGCGACGAGCTGGCCCAGAAGCTGGACCGCTCGCCGACCGTGCCCGAGCTGGCCGCGGTGCTCGGCGTCTCCGAGGACGACGTGGTCGACGGGCTCGCGGTGGGCAACGCCTACACCGCCTCCTCCCTCGACTCCCCGGCGCCCGAGGACGACGGCGGCGAGGGCTCGCTCGCGGACCGCCTCGGCTACGAGGACACGGCCCTGGAGGGCGTGGAGTACCGCGAGTCGCTCAAGCCGCTGCTCGCCAAGCTTCCGCCGCGCGAGCGCCGCATCATCATGCTGCGCTTCTTCGCGAACATGACGCAGTCGCAGATCGGCGAGGAGGTCGGCATCTCGCAGATGCACGTGTCGCGCCTGCTCACGCGGACCCTGTCGCAGCTCAGGGAAGGCCTGATCGCCGACTGAGGCACCGCGCGCGGCGCCGGTGCCGTTGACGGGGTTCCGAATTGACGGACCGTCAGACACACTGGCGCGATGCGACGAGGATCGATACGCGGCCGCCGAGGCGCCCTGACGGGCGCGACGGCGGCCGTGGTCTGCCTGGGCGGTCTCCTTGCGGCGTGCGGGAGTTCCGGCGGCGGGGACGGTTATGTGGCGGTCGGCGCGGCCGGTGCCACACCCGACAGGGCGCCGGGACGCACGGTGGCGCCGACCGGTGACGTGGAGCTGGTGCCGCTGGACGGGGCCGCCTCGGATCCGCCGGGCCCGTCGGGTCCGTCGGAGGGCGGGACGGGCAGCGGCGAAGGCGGTGGCGGCGGCGACAAGTCCCCGGATGGCGGCGGCAGTTCAGGTGATGCGGGCGCCGGGGCGGGAGCAGAAGCGCGTACAGGCAGTAGCTCCGGGACAGCCGACGCATCAGGACCCGACGGGTCCGGGCAGCCGTCCACCGGCGCGGGCGGGTCCGGCGGCGGTGGGTCCGGCGGCGGCAGTTCCGGCGGTGGGGCGACGACCACGCCGTCCGCCCCCGGCACCGGCGCCCCGAGCGGGCCCGCCGCCCTGAAGGTCGGGGACCCGGAGCGCAAGGCCGCGGACAAGCGGTGGTGCGAGGACGTGACCCTGAACATGGTCAACACCGGTGGTGCCGCGGTGCGTTCGGGCACGGTGACGTTCGGGACGCACATCATCGGCGCCCTCGGCATCGACTGGGCCACCGTCGAGTCCACCCGGGACCTCCCCGTGCCGATCGACGCGGGGAAGCGGAAGAAGAAGACCTGGACGGTGTGTGTCGACGCCTGGCGGGTGCCGCTCGGCATGCACGTGGAGACGCGGGACGTCTCCGTCGAATGGAAGTGAACCGCTCTCCGGTAAAGGAAGTGAGCGGCTCCCCGGTTAAGGGGAGCGGGCGGCTCTCCGGTGAGAGCCGCAGCGACCTACTTGAGGGCCAGCCAGGCCACGCCGGCCACGATGACGACGGCGAGCACGATGCCGATGATCAGACCGGCGCCGGGTCCCGACTTCGCCGGGGCGGCCTGCTGGCGCGACTGCGAGGCCGGTTCGTCGACGAAGGCGCGGAACATCTGGGTGCTCCCCGCGGGGTCGTAGTTGCCTTCGGGGGCCGGGCCCTGGGGGTTGTGTGCCATGGGGAAGGACCCTAGCGAATACGTGCGGGCGACGCCACACCCATGCTGAGCTGCGACTTTACATGTGCAACCCCTCCCCTTTACCGGGTTTTTAGGCTTGTACACCCCTTTTCGTTTGCCTGCGGCAACCAACTGTCTCTATGGTTGCCCTAAGCAACGAACGTAGGAGGTGCCGTGGCCGAGCAGAGTCAGTACGAAGAGCTCGCCCGACAGTTCAGTGCCTTCGGTGCCGTCAAACGAGACCTCCAGCGGTCCCTGCCGCACGACTGTCCGGCCGGTTCGGCCGCGGTTCTCATGCTTCTCGGCCGGTACGGCGAGATGCGGATGAGCCGCCTGGCGGAACTGCTCGCCGTAGACATGTCCGTGACCAGCCGCCACGTGGCGCACGTCGCCGAACGCGGCTGGATCGACCGGTCGCCCGACCCCGCAGACAAGCGCTCCCGCATCCTCAGCCTCACCGAACAGGGCGTGAAGCAGATCGAGCTGCTCTCCGAGCGGTCGACCGAACTGCTCGCCTACCGGTTGAGCGACTGGTCCGACGACGAGGTCGGGCAGCTGATCGCGATGATGAGCCGGCTCCGCGACAGCTTCGGCGACTGCCGATACACGCCGCGACTCGCGCAGGCACTTCCGGATGCCACCGAAGAGACCACCCGTACACCCGCGTAAGTAAAGGAACCCCATGGCAACAACCACACCAGCAGGTGTGCGGGGCAGCCACGCCAAGCATGGAGGCGCAGCCCCCGGCGGCGCTCCGATGACGCACAAGCAGATCATGGAGGCGCTGTCCGGGCTGCTGCTCGGCATGTTCGTCGCGATCCTGTCGTCGACGATCGTCACCAACGCTCTGCCCGAGATCGTCGGCGACCTGGGCGGCGGCCAGTCCGCCTACACCTGGGTCGTCACCGCCTCGCTGCTCGCGATGACCGCGACGACCCCCCTGTGGGGCAAGCTCGCCGACATCTTCAGCAAGAAGGCGCTCGTCCAGATAGCTCTGGTCGTCTACGTGGGCGGCTCGGTCGTGGCGGGGCTCTCGCAGAGCCCGACCATGCTGATCGCCTGCCGCGTGGTGCAGGGCATCGGCGTCGGCGGTCTGTCCGCCCTCGCGCAGATCGTCATGGCCGCGATGATCTCCCCGCGTGAGCGGGGCCGTTACTCCGGCTACCTCGGTGCGACCTTCGCCGTCGCCACCGTCGGCGGCCCGCTGCTCGGCGGTGTCATCACCGACACCTCGTGGCTGGGCTGGCGCTGGTGCTTCTACGTCGGTGTGCCGTTCGCGATCATCGCGCTCATCGTTCTGCAGAAGACGCTGAAGCTCCCCGTGGTCAAGCGGGACAACGTGAAGGTCGACTGGGCCGGTGCCTTCTTCATCACCGCCGCGGTCTGCACCCTGCTCCTGTGGGTGACCTTCGCCGACGACAAGTACGACTGGATCTCCTGGCAGACCGGCGCGATGGTGGGCGGCGCCCTCGTCCTCGCGCTGATCTTCATCTTCGTGGAGACCAAGGCCGCGGAGCCGATCATCCCGCTGCGGCTCTTCCGCAACCGCACCATCACGCTCGCCTCGATCGCCTCGCTCTTCGTGGGTGTCGCGATGTTCACGGGCACCGTGTTCTTCTCGCAGTACTTCCAGCTGGCGCGCGGCAAGTCGCCGACGATGTCCGGTGTCATGACGATCCCGATGATCGGCGGCCTGTTCATCTCGTCGACCGTCGCGGGCCAGATCATCACCAAGACCGGCAAGTGGAAGGCGTGGCTGGTCTCCGGCGGCGTGCTCATCACGGCGGGCCTCGGCCTGCTCGGCACGATCCGCTACGACACCGCCTACTGGCACGTCGCGATCTACATGGCCCTCATGGGTCTCGGCATCGGCATGATGATGCAGAACCTCGTGCTCTGCACCCAGAACCAGGTCGCTCCGGAGGACATCGGTTCGGCCAGCTCCACGGTCACCTTCTTCCGCTCCCTCGGTGGTGCGATGGGTGTCTCGGCGCTCGGTTCGATCATGGCCACGCGCATCACGCACTACGTCAAGGACGGCCTCGCCGACCTCGGCCCCAAGGGCGCTGCCCTGGGCCACGGCGGCACCGGCGGCGGCGCCATCCCGGACCTCGACAAGCTCCCCGCGCCGCTGCGCACGATCATGGAGAGCTCGTACGGGCACGGCATCGCGGACGTGTTCCTGATCGCCGCTCCGATCGCGCTGCTCGCGCTCATCGCCACGCTGTTCATCAAGGAGATTCCGCTGCGTACGTCGAACTCCCAGGCTGTTCCGGCCGCCGAGTCCGAGGCTGACGTGCCTGCGGCCGCGGGTGCCGGCGCTCCCCAGGCGGAGGAGCTGGTTCCGGCCATGGCCGCTGCGGTCTCCGAGCCCACCTCGGACGGCGCGACCCAGCGTCTCCAGGCGGTCGCCACGACGGCGGGCAGCGTCCCGGCGACGGCGTCCACCGGTGGCGGCACCCCGGTCCGCGGCTTCGTCCGCGGCTCCGAGAGCGCCCCGGTCCCGCGGGCCGCGGTCACGCTGATCTCGCTCGGCGGACGCCAGCTGGGCCGCGCGGTCTCCCAGGGCGACGGCGCCTACGGCCTCGACGCCCCCGGCGCGGGTTCGTACGTCCTGATCGCCTCGGCCGACGGCTACCAGCCGCAGGCCTCCACGGTCGTCGTCGGCGAGGAGCCGGTCGCGTACGACATCCTGCTCAGCGGCACCAGCGGCCTGAGCGGCGTCGTGAAGTCCGTGGACAGCAAGCTGCCGGTTCCCGGCGCCATGGTCATCGTGACCGACGTCCGCGGTGACGTCCTCGCCACCGGACTCTCCGGCGAGCAGGGCGAGTTCACCTTCGCCGAGCTGGTCCCGGGTGCGGTGACCGTGGCGGTCACCGCGGCAGGTCACCGTCCGCTCGCGCTGCCCGTCGAGGTCGGCGGCACCGGGGTCACCCGGGTCGAGATCGGGCTGCACTCCGGTGCGCAGGTCGCCGGTGTGGTCCGGGCCGCGGGCGGTCCGCTGAACGACGCGCGGGTGACGCTCGTCGACGCGGCGGGCAACGTGGTCGCCACGGCGACGACCGGTCACGACGGCGCGTACGCCTTCACCGACCTGGACAGCGGCGAGTACACGGTCATCGCGACCGGCTACCCGCCGGTGGCCACCGGTCTGACGGTCAACGGCGGCGGCGCCGAGGGCCACGACATCACGCTCGCCCACCCCGGCGAGTGACGACCCCGGGCCGGGGCGCGCTTCGAGCGGAGACGCGCCCCGCCCGGTAGTGGGAAAAGGACCCCGGAACCGGTGGCGGCACTACGGCAGGGGACGGCCGGCCGCCACCGGACCGGGGTCCGGCCCGTTTACGGGCCATCGACCAAGGGGCCTCAGCCATCAATTGAGGGCCCAGCGGCGGGCGACCACGTCCGCGAGAGCGGCGCCGGTATTCGGCGCAAGGGAGAAGCATGGGACTGAGCGCGCGGATCCGTACCAGGGACGGATGGGCTCTGCCGCACGCCGTCGTGACGGTGACCGACATGACGGGTGCGCAGGTGCTGCGGGCCGAGGCCGACGACGAGGGGGCCGTGCACGACGCGGTGACCCTGACCCCGGGCCCGTACGTGGTGATCGTGACGGCGGTCGGTTACGCGCCGACGGCGTCCACGGCGATGGTGACGGCGAGCGGCCGAGCCGACGTCGGCTCGGTGGTCCTCGCCCGGCAGGGCGGCGCGGAACTGCCGCCGCCCGGACCATGGACGATCGACCCGGTGCACTCCTCGGTGGGCGCGGTCGCACAGCACCTCGGCATCTCGAGCGTGCACGGCCGGTTCACGGAGTTCGGCGGCCGGATCGAGATCGCCCAGGACGTGGAGAAGTCGCGGGTGGAGGCGGTCATCAAGGCGTCCTCCATCGACACGGGCAACGGCATGCGGGACGGGCACCTGAAGACGCCCGACTTCCTGGACGTCGAGACGTTTCCGGAGATCACGTTCCGCTCGACCGGCCTGGAGCCGGCCGGGTCCGACCGCTGGACGGTGCACGGCGAGCTGACGCTGCACGGCGTCGTACGGCCCGTGGACCTGAACCTCAGCTACCTCGGCACGGGCGCGGACCCGTGGGGCGGCACCCGGGCGGCGTTCCGGGCGACGACCGAGCTGAAGCGCGAGGACTTCGCGATGAACTACAACCAGGTCGTCCAGGCGGGCATCTCCGCGATCGGCACGACGCTGAAGGTGGAGCTCGACATCCAGGCCGTGCAGGGGGACGCGCTGCCGCAGGTTTGAGCACAGTCGAAGCCGTAGGGTGCTGGACATGGCACCCAGCATCGCGACCAACACCCGTGTCTCCCTGGACGAGTTGCTCGACTTCGTCCGCCCGCGCCACCGCGCGCTCCTGCTGACGGCCCGCGCCGACGGAACCCCGCAGGCCTCCCCCCTGACCTGCGGGGTCGACGACTCCGGGCGGATCGTCGTCTCCACCTATCCGGAACGCGCCAAGACCCGTAACGCCAAGCGGAATCCGCGGGTGAGCGTGGTCGTCCTGAGCGACGACTGGAACGGCCCGTGGGTACAGATCGACGGCACCGCGGAGGTCATCGACTCACCCGAGTCGGTCGAGCCGCTGGTCGAGTACTTCCGCAACATCTCGGGCGAACACCCGGACTGGGACGAGTACCGGGCGGCGATGCTCAAGCAGGGCAAGTCCATCATCCGGATCACGCCCGAGCGGTGGGGGCCCGTGGCGACCGGCGGATTCCCGGCATCTCTCGCCCCGAGCGAGTAACGGCCGACGGACGGAGTCCGACGCAGCGCCCCGAAGCCTGCGAAGCAGTGCGAGGGACGCAGAAAAAAGGGGCCCGGGCGGCGATGCTCAAGCAGGGCAAGTCCATCATCCGGATCACGCCCGAGCGGTGGGGGCCCGTGGCGACCGGCGGATTCCCGGCGCACTCGGCCTGACACACGCTCTAGCGCGGGGGCTGGCGCTGGGCCGTGACCATCGTGTCGATGCCGGCCACCAGCAGGTCGAGCGCCACCTGGAAGTCGGCCTCGCGGATGTCCTCCACCTTGTGGCCCTCGGTGCCCGCCATCAGCGCCCGCGCGTTCTCGTAGTCCTCGGCCATCTCCGGGGCCAGCTCGCCGAAGGCGCCCATCGCGTGGTGGTAGTACTCGTCCTGGCTCATCCCGGCGTCCGCGCAGCGCTGTACGAAGTGGCCCTCGATGGTCCCGTACCCGTACACGAACTGGAAGACGGCGGCGATCGCGCCCCGCTGGCCCTGCAGGTTGAGGCCGGTGTCCTCGATGATGCGCTGCACCTGGCGCGAGAACGCCAGCGAGTGCGGGCCGATGTTGAGGAAGTGGCCCGTGAGCGGGGAGGTCCAGGGGTGGCGCACCAGGCTCGCGCGGTACACCCCGGCGAGCTGCCTCAGCGGGGTGCGCCAGTCGCCGCCCGGCGCCGCGGGCTCGGGCAGTTCCATCTCGCCGAAGACGCGGTCGAGGGCCAGCTCCAGGAGGTCGTCCTTGGTGTCGACGTACCAGTAGACGGACATCGCGGTCACGCCGAGCTCGGCCGCGAGGCGCCGCATCGAGAACTTGGCGAGGCCCTCGGCGTCGAGGAGTTTCACGGTGGCCGCGGTGATCCGCTCCCGGTCGAGCGTGCTGGGTGCCTCGCTCCTGCGGGTACGGGGCGTCTTGCCCTCCAGCCAGACGCTCGTCCGCGCCGGACGCTCCGCACGGTCGGCAGCCTTCGCCATGGCGCACCTTCCCAAAGTCCTCGTACCGGCCCGGTTCCGGCAGCGGACCGGAATGGCCCGGTCCGCCACCACCGATGCTAAGTGCAGCTACGCCGCGGCCTTCACCGCTGAGTCTGCCCGCTCCGCCCTCCTGAGCAACGCCGCGGCGAGGAGGCCGCCCACGAGCACGGCGACCGCGCCGACCAGCTGGCTGGTCTCCAGGCCCGAGGCGAACGCGTCGGCGATCCGCTCCCGCTCCGCCCCCGACTTCGCCGCGGCGAGCGCCGCCGGGAGCGAGGCCGCGGAGACGGATACGAGCGCGGCGAACCGGGAGTTCAGCACGGCGCCGAGGACGGCCACACCGAGACCGTTGCCGAACTCGGCGAGCGTGCCGTTGACTCCGGCACCGACGCCCGCCTTCTCCGGCGGGATCGCGCTCATGATGGCGTTCGCCATGGCGGGCATGGCGACGGAGATGCCCGCGCCCATCACGACGAGGCCGAGCAGCATGCCCCCGTACGAGTCCCCGCCGAGCAGGGCGATCGCGGCGAGGCCGGCCGCGAGGCACGACATGCCGGTGGCGATGGTCGCGGGGGTGCCGAGCTTCGGCAGGATGCGCGCGCCGACGCCGGTGAGGTTGAGGACGACGACCGTCAGGGCCATGGGCGCCGTGCGCAGACCGGCCTCCAGGGCCCCGTAGCCGAGCACGAACTGGAGGTGCTGGGTGAGCAGGAAGAGCGAGCCGCCCATGCCGAAGGCGACCAGGATCGCGCCGGCGACGGCCCCGGTGAACTGCTGGTTGCGGAAGAAGTGCATGTCCAGCATCGGGTACGGGATCCGCAGCTCCCACACGACGAACGCGGCCAGGACCACGAGGCCGACCAGCGCGGAGAAGCCGACGTGCGCGGACGTCCAGCCGTGCTGCGGACCGGAGATGATCGCGTAGACCACGCCCGTCATACCGACCGTGGACAGGAGCGCGCCGACCAGGTCGGGGCGGTCGCCGAGCGGGTTCTTGGACTCGGGAACGAGCGCGAGGACCGCGATCAGGCCGATCACCGCGACCGGGATGTTGATCAGGAAGATCGCGCCCCACCAGAAGTGGTCGAGCATGACGCCGCCGATGAGCGGGCCCGCGGCGAAGCCGAGGGAGTTCACGGTGGCCCACAGGCCGATCGCCCTGACGCGCTCCGTGTCGTCGAAGATCTGCACGACGACGGCGAGCGTGGTGGTCATCAGAAGCGCGCCGCCGACACCCATGCCGGCGCGCGCGGCGATCAACTGCCCGGTGGACTGGGCGAGTCCGGCGACCAGCGATCCGGCGCCGAACAGGACGAGCCCGGCCGCGAGCATCTTCTTGCGTCCGTAGCGGTCGGCCGAGCTGCCCGCGGTGAGCAGGAGACCCGACTGGACCAGCGAGTAGGCGTTGATCATCCACTGGATGTCGGAGGTCGAGGCGTCCAGCTCCCGGGTGAGGGAGGGGATCGCCACGTTCAGGACGGTGTTGTCGAGCAGCACGGTGAGCTGGGCGAGACAGATGACGCCGAGGATCAGCCAGCGCTGCGGATGGCCGCCGCCGGTGGCGGCCGTTGAGTTCTCGGCGGTCGTCGCCGTCATGTTCAGACTCCCCTATACGGTGTACGTCGAGTGACGTTGTACACCGTATAGCCGTCCCCGTGCGGCGGCCAAGTCACTTTTCGGCACCGGACACCCGCTAGCGTTCTCCCGCCTGAAACCTGACGAGTGAGGGGCCGGATGTCCAAGCACCGCCGCACACCGCAAGTTCTGCTCGCCGCCGGACTGCTGGGGGGACTCGCCGCCGCGCCGCAAGCGCAGGCCGCCGGGGGGCCACCGCCCGTCCCGCTGCGCATCGCCACGTACAACATCCACGCCGGTTCCGGCATGGACAACGTCTTCGATCTCGACCGCCAGGAGGCGGCGCTGCGCGCCCTGCACGCCGACGTCATCGGGCTCCAGGAGGTCGACGTCCACTGGGACGCGCGCAGCCAGAACCGGGATCTCGCCGAAGAGCTGGCGGACCGGCTCGGGATGCAGGTGTCGTTCGCGCCGATCTACAGCCTCGACCCGGTCGAGGAGGGAGGGCCGCGCCGCGAGTACGGGGTCGCGATCCTGTCCCGGTATCCGGTCCGGGGCGCCGTCAACCATGAGATCACCCGCCTGTCGACGCAGAACCCGAACCCGGTCCCGGCGCCCGCCCCCGGCTTCGGGGAGGTCGAGCTGAAGGTGCGCGGGGTGCCGGTCCAGGTCTTCGTGACGCACCTCGACTACCGGCCCGACCCGTCGGTACGGGCCGCGCAGGTCGCCGACACCCGAAGGATCATGGCCGGGGAACGTACGTCGCCCAAGGACCGCCAGATCCTGCTCGGCGACTTCAACGCGGAGCCGGGCGCCCCCGAACTCGCCCCGCTGTGGAAGGAGCTGACACCGGCCGACCCGGGGGCGTACACCTTCCCGGCGGCGGATCCGGTCAAGCGGATCGACTACGTCGCGGTGGGCGAGGGCGTCCGGGTACGCGACGCGGCGGTGGCCGAGACTCTCGCCTCGGACCACCGCCCGGTTGTCGCCGATCTGTCGCTGAACAGGAGTTAGGGCCTGTCGCTGAACAGGAGTTAGGGCAGGCCTAGGACTTCGGCTGCGTCAGGTCGTAGAAGGTCGCGCTGCCCACGGTGACCTTCGTGTAGTTCTTCTCGACCCAGGACTGGATCTTGGAGGCGGAGCCGCTGCCGCCGCCCATCCCGCCCATGCCGCCACCGATGAAGTAGTGGATCTTCCCGTCCTCGACGTAGCTCTTGAACTGGGCGAGCGTCGGGGACGGGTCACTTCCGTTGAAGCCGCCGATCGCCATGACGGGCTTGCCGGTGGAGAGCTGGTAGCTCGCCGCGTTCTGCGAGCCGATGGCCGCGGCGGCCCAGGTGTAGTCGTCCGCGTTCTTCTCGACGAGGGCCTTGGCCTTCGCGCTGACCTGGGCGCCGTTGAGGAGCCCGCCCATTCCACCGCCGCCCGTGCCACCGCGTTCGCCCATGCCGGCGCCGCCGGGCATGGTGCCGGTGCCGCCCTGCTGCTTGCCGTTGCCTGTGCCCTGGTTCTGACCCTGGCCCTGGTTCTGACCCTGGCCGGGCATGCCGCCGGTCGGGGGCTGGCCCATGCCGCCACCCTGCTGACCCTGCCCGCCCTGGCCGGGCTGCTGACCCTGGGCGTTCTGCTGGCCCTGGCCCGGCGGCTGCATCCCGCCGCCGCGCATGCCGCCTTCGCCGCCACCGGGGCCGCCGCCCCGGCCGCCCATCATGCTCGCCCCCGCAGGACCGGCCGTCACAATCGACCCGCTGTGCCCGGTGTCGAGCGTGCTGATGGTGTACGCGGTCGGCCCGGCCAGCGCGGCCACAAGGCCCACCCCGGCGGCGCCGAGCGCCAGTTGACGGTTCAGCCGGCCCGCGACGGCGATGCCGAGGCCCGCCGCGACGCCGCCGACGAGGATCACCCAGCGCAGCCACGGCACATAGTCGGGCGTCCGGTTCAGCAGGACGTACGACCACACGGCCGTCACCGCCACCGTGACGCCGAGCGCGGCGGACGCCGTGAACCTGGCCCGCTCCTCCCACAGCACGCTCGCGCCCATGCCGACGAGCGCGGCGGCGTAGGGGGCGAGGGCCACCGTGTAGTACTGGTGGAAGATCCCGGCCATGAAGCTGAAGACGACCATGGTCATCACCAGCGAGCCGCCCCACGCGAGGAACGCGGCGCGTGCCGTGTCGGTGCGCCGCGCCTTCCAGGTGACGACGACACCGGCGACGAGCAGCAGCAGCGCGGCCGGCAGGAGCCAGGAGATCTGGCTGCCGATCTCGGAGTTGAACATCCGGTCGATGCCGGTCTCGCCCCACTGGCTGCCGCCGCCGCCCATGCCGCCACCGCCGCCGCCGACGCTGCCGGTCTCCTCGCCGTTGATCCGGCCGAGCCCGTTGTAGCCGAAGGTCAGCTCGAGGAACGAGTTGTTCTGGGAGCCGCCGATGTACGGGCGCGAGGACGCGGGCCACAGCTCCACGACCGCGACCCACCAGCCGCCCGCGACGACCATCGCGAGCCCGGAGAGCAGCAGCTGCCCGATCCGCTTGAGCGGCCTGCCCGGCGCGAACACCGCGTACAGGACGGCCAGCGGCGGCAGGATCAGGAACGCCTGGAGGGTCTTCGCGAGGAACGCGAGGCCGACGGCGACACCCGCCCACACCAGCCACTTCGTCCGGCCGTTCTCCATGCCGCGCAGGACGCAGTAGACCGTGACGGTCATCAGGAGCGCCAGCAGGGCGTCCGGGTTGTTGAAGCGGAACATCAGGGCGGCGACGGGCGTGAGCGCGAACGCCGCCACGGTGAGCAGCCCGGCCGCCGCGCTGAACCGGCGCCGCACGGCCGCGTACAGGACGCCCGCCGTCGCCACGCCCATCAGGACCTGCGGGACGAGGATCGCCCAGGAGCTGAGGCCGAAGATCCGCACCGAGAGCGCCATCGGCCACAGCGACGCCGGGGGCTTGTCGACGGTGATGGCGTTGGCCGAGTCGAGCGACCCGAAGAACATCGCCTTCCAGCTCTGGCTCCCGGCCTGCACGGCCGCCGAGTAGAAGGAGTTGGCGTAACCGGAGGCGCTCAGGTTCCACAGGTAGGCGAGCGCCACGACGAGCAGCAGGCCGAGGAACGCGGGGCGCGCCCAGCGCGGGTCGTCGGACCGGCCGCGCCAGATCCGGGTGAGCGGGGGCTGCTTGGGGTGGCCGTGGCCCTGGCCCTGAACGGCCGGTGCGGCCGGGGGCGGTGGCAGCGCGGGTGCGTCGGCGGGGAGGTGGGGCAGGGTCATCGTCCGGTCCTCAGTTCGTGGTCGTACGTAGGTCGGGAGGCGTCCGGCGCACCGGGTACGGCACCGGGTACGGGCAGCGGCGCAGCGGCGGGCGGCTCGGGGAACACCCAGGCGCGGAAGAGCAGGAAGCGCAGCACCGTCGCCGCGAGGTTGGCGGCGACGAGCACCGCGAGTTCCGTGGAGTGCGCCGGGTCCGCGGAGGCGGCGCCGAGCGCGGCGAGCGAGCCGCTGGTCAGGGCGAGCCCGATCGCGAACACGACGAGGCCCTGCGCCTGGTGGCGGACGGCCCGGTCCCGGCCGCGGACGCCGAAGGTGAGACGCCGGTTGGCGGCCGTGTTGGCGACGGCCGAGACGAGCAGGGCCAGCGCGTTGGCGACCTGCGACCCCGTGAACGTACGGAATCCGGAGTAGAGCAGCAGATAGACGAGGGTCGACAGGGCGCCGACGACGCAGAAGCCGACCAGCTGCCGGGCCAGTCCCCGGGGCACGCCCGGGACCTGGCGGTCGCGCGGGTCGTCGCCGAAGGGGCGGGCGAGCCGATCGAGGGGGAGCGCGCCGACCGCGAGCGCCCGGCCCACGCGCCACACGCCCTTGAGGTCGTCGGTGGCCGTCTTCACGATGTGCACCGTCGAGTCCGGGTCGTCGACCCAGTCGACCGGCACCTCGTGGATACGCAGCCCGGCCCGCTCGGCGAGGACGAGCATCTCGGTGTCGAAGAACCAGCCGCTGTCCTCGACGAGCGGCAGCAGGACCCGCGCCACATCGCGCCGGATCGCCTTGAAGCCGCACTGGGCGTCGGAGAAGCGGGCCTGGAGGGAGCCGCGCAGGATCAGGTTGTAGGCGCGGGAGATGAACTCGCGCTTCGGCCCGCGCACGACGCGTGAACTGCGCGCGAGGCGCGAG
This sequence comes from Streptomyces sp. NBC_00009, assembly GCF_045040855.1. Classification (NCBI taxonomy): domain Bacteria; kingdom Bacillati; phylum Actinomycetota; class Actinomycetes; order Kitasatosporales; family Streptomycetaceae; genus Streptomyces; species Streptomyces sp. NBC_00009. The sequence continues at coordinate 4,065,347 of NZ_CP108312.1, read as the reverse complement.
CCGATCGCCAGGTCCGAGTGGCCCGAGATGAGCGGGGCGACCAGCGGGAGCAGGGCGTTGAGGTCGGTGGACAGGTCGACGTCCATGTAGGCGAGGACGGGTGCGTCGGACGCGGACCAGACGGTGCGCAGGGCGCGCCCGCGGCCCTTCTGCTCCAGGCGGGCGTTGCGCACCTCGGGGAGCGCGGCCGCCAGGGAGGCGGCGACGTCCGGGGTCGCGTCGGTGGACGCGTTGTCCGCGATCGTGATGCGGAAGCGGTAGGGGAAGGTCCCGACGAGGTGCCGGTGCAGCCTGCGCACGCAGGGGCCGAGGTCTCGCTCCTCGTTGTAGACCGGGATCACTACGTCCAGAACCGGTGCATCGCCCACGCCGGCCGGGAGGTGCTCCCGTGCCGGCAGCACCCCCAGGGAGGGGTCGGTGCCCGGAGAAGAGTCGGTTCGCATGACACCGACATTCGCCAACTGCCCTGTCAGACCGGTGTGGTGAGACTGTGGCCCGCCTGTGAGTGCGTGACGGGTTCGGCACACGCCGGCAGATGGACGGTGAACACGGTCCGGCCGGGCACGCTGTCGACGGTCACGGCGCCGCCGTGCGCGGCCGCGACGGCCTGCACGATGGCTAGGCCGAGACCGGTCGAGCCGTGGGCCCGGGAGCGGGAGGTGTCGCCGCGCGCGAACCGTTCGAAGACGTGCGGGAGCAGCTCGGGCGGTATGCCGGGGCCGTTGTCCTGGACGTCCAGGCAGACCCACGGCCCGTTCCGGTGCACGCGGGCGGTCACGGTGGTGCCCGGCGGCGTGTGGGTACGGGCGTTGGCCAGGAGGTTCACGAGCACCTGATGGATGCGCTGCCCGTCGGCGAGCACGAGAGCGGGGTCGTCCGGCAGTTCGAGCCGCCACGCGTGGTCCTGGCCGGCCGCGCGGGCATCGCTCAGCGCGTCCACGACCAGCGGCGACAGGTCGGTCGCCTCGTACGACAGGGGGCGGCCGGAGTCGAGCCGCGCGAGCAGCAGCAGGTCCTCGACGAGCCCGGTCATGCGGTGCGCCTCGGACTCGATACGGCCGAGCGCGTGCCGGGTGTCGGGCCCGGTCTCCTCACGGCCGCGCCGGGTGAGCTCGGCGTAGCCGCGGATCGAGGCGAGGGGCGTACGCAGCTCATGGCTGGCGTCCGCGACGAACTGGCGCACGCGCGTCTCGCTCTGCTGGCGGGCCTCCAGCGCTCCGTTCACATGGTCGAGCATGCGGTTGAGGGCGGCGCCGACCTGGCCTACCTCGGTGCGCGGGTCGGCCTCGGTGTCGGGGACCCGTTCGTGGAGGGCCACTTCGCCGCTGTGCAGGGGGAGTTCGGAGACACGGGTCGCGGTGGACGCGACGCGCCGCAGGGGCCGCAGGGCTACGCCGACCATGGCGGCGCCGGCGAGCGACGCGGCGACGAGACCGGCCGCGGTGACGCTGACCTCGACGACGACGAGGGTGCTGAGGGTGTCCTGCACCTCGGTCTCGGGCAGGCCGACCATGGTGTTTCCGCCCGGCTTCGAGGAGATCCGGTAGTCGCCGAGCCCGGGCACGCTGACGCTGTACGTCTCCCCGTCCTGCGGCACGTTCTCCAGCGCGGTGATCTGCGCGTCCGTCAGCGGGACGATCGGCTTGTCCCGGTCGGCGACACTCTTCGCGGCCTCGGTGACGCTTCCGTCCGACCCGACGAGGGCGCCAATGGTGCCGGGCCTGCTGGGACCGCCGAGAAAGCTCAGGTTCTGCGCCTGTCGCTCCGGACCGGGACCGCCCGTGGACTGGACGACGGCGCCGCGCACCTGCTTGTCGAGCTGGTCGTACAGATAGGTGTGCAGCGCGATCGTGGTCACCGTTCCGATGACCGCGCACACCAGGGCGATCAGCGCGACAGCCGTGATGACGAGCCGCTTGCGCAGGCTGCGCGGCTGCCGCCGCCCGCTCATGACGCGACGGGCACAGCGGGCTTGATGAGATATCCGGCGCCGCGCCGCGTGTGGATCATCGGCTCGCGCCCGGCGTCGATCTTCCGGCGCAGGTACGAGATGTACAGCTCCACGACGTTGGCCTGGCCGCCGAAGTCGTAACTCCAGACGCGGTCCAGTATCTGCGCCTTGCTCAGGACCCGGCGCGGGTTGCGCATCAGGTAGCGAAGCAGCTCGAACTCGGTGGCGGTCAGATGGATGCCGTCCCCGCCTCGCGACACCTCGTGACTGTCCTCGTCGAGCGTCAGGTCACCCACGACGAGCACGGACTCGCTGCGCCGGTCGGTCGCTCCCGAGCGGCGGATGAGCCCGCGCAGCCGGGCGACGACCTCCTCCAGGCTGAAGGGCTTGGTCACATAGTCGTCGCCGCCGGCCGTGAGCCCGGCGATCCGGTCCTCGACGGCGTCCTTCGCGGTCAGGAACAGCACCGGCACGTCCTGGTGCTCGCGCCGCAGCCGGCCGAGCACGGACAGGCCGTCCATGTCGGGCAGCATCATGTCGAGCACGATGGCGTCGGGCCGGAACTCGCGCGCGGTCTGCACCGCGCCCATCCCGTCCGCGGCGCTGCGGATCTGCCAGCCCTCGTAGCGCAGGGCCATGGAGAGCAGCTCGGTGATCGACTGTTCGTCGTCCACGACGAGAACCCGGACGGGGCTCCCGTCCGGCCTCAGCAGTTCGGTACGCCCCTGGGGCGAGGTCGCGGTCATGTTCCACACCTTGCGCGCCCGCTCTGAGAACCGGCTTTCGACAACCTGTGAATTCCCTGAGAAACGCACAGCGGTCTCATAGGAGCGTCAGTCCAAGGGGTTACGCCAAGGGGTCAAGGCCGAACAGCCGTGCCCCGTTCCCGTGACACACGGCCCGCAGCCACTCCTCCCCGAGACCGAGCCGCTCCAGGGCCTCCAGCTGGTGGACATAGGGGTACGGAATGTTCGGGAAGTCGGTGCCGAGCAGGATCCGGTCACCGAGATCGGCTAGCCGGGCCAGCTCGCCGCGGGGGAACGCGGCAAACCGTTCACTGAAATCGGTGAACGCCATCGTCGTGTCGAGGCGCACCTCCCCGTACCGCTCGGCCAGGTCGAGGAAGTCCGTGTACTCGGGCATCCCCATGTGGGCCACGATCACCGGGAGCCGCGGATGCCGGGCGAGCAGCCGGGCGACCGGCTCGGGCCCGGTGTGCTTGCCGGGGGCGGGCCCCGAGCCGCAGTGCATGACCACGGGGATACGGGCCTCGGCGAGCATCCCCCACACGGGGTCGAGCAGTTCGTCGTTCGGGTCGTACGCCCCGACCTGCACATGCGCCTTGAAGACGCGCGTGCCCGCCTCGACGGCCTCGCGCACGTACCGGTCGACGCCCGGCTCGGGGAAGAACGTCGACGTGTGCAGACAGCCGGGGGTCCGGCGCGCGAAGTCGACGGCCCACCCGTTGAGCCACTCGGCCATGCCCGCCTTGTGCGGATAGAGCATGGACGTGAAGGCCCGCACCTCGAACTCCCGCAGCCGCGCGAGCCGTTGCTCCTCTTCCTCCCGGTATGCGATGGGCCAGGCCATCCCGGTCAGCGGCCCCGCCGCGTCGAAGTACTCCCACACCTTCTTCAGGACCCGCTCGGGCATGAAGTGCGTGTGCACGTCGACGATCCCGGCCAGGCCGTGCCGCTCCCGGAACCGGGCGACCCGCTCCGCCTCGCCGCCGCCCGCCGTGTTGGTGTCCGCACCGCCCTCCGCGCCGCTCTCCGCGTTACTCTCCACGCTGTTCGCCGCGCCACTCTCCGCGTTACTCTCCGCGCTCAAATCCGTGACTCCGTTCCACCTTGGCGACATGGAGCGAGTAGCTCTCGTACCACTCGGCGCGGCCGCGCCGCTGGGCCTCCCGGTGCTCCCCGTTCCCGGCCCACTCCTTGAGCCCTTCCTCGTGCCGGAAGTAGGCGACGGTGATCCTCAGCCCGCTCTCCGAGGCCGCGAAATCCTCCCCCAGGAACCCGGGTATCTCCCTGACCAGCTCCGACATCCGCTCGGCGGTCGCCCCGTATCCGTTGTCCCCGGGCGTGCGCACCGAGGTGAACACGGCCGCGTAGTAAGGCGGTTCGAAGACGGGCACGGGCCGGACGGTACTGGCAGGACCGGCACCGCCCTCCTGTCCGACAGGCGCTACTCCGTGATCACTCATGTCCCTCACGATGCGGCCCGGCGACGGACGGTGTCCACCCCCATTGCCCTACGGGAAGCGAGACTTGACCATTCGGTCGACGAAGCCTGCCGCCCCTCCCCGCCTGGCTGGAGAACGGAACGGCCGATGCCGCTCAGAACAGCCCACCCTGCAGCGCGGACGCCTCTTTCACCGGTTTCACCGGCACGGAGGACACCACGTCCGCCGCCGCTCTCTCCGCCTTCCCCAGCGCCTCGAGCTGCCACCCGCCGAGCAGCCGGGTGTCGACCACGAGCCGCCGCCCTTCCCCAAGCTCTCGGCTTCGCTCGACCAGGGGAGACCCCATTCGCTCCACGAGATGCAGATCCGGCCCCGCGGCGGCGACCAGCGTCCCCACGACCACCCCGCCCTCGACCAGCTCGCTCACGACGACCCCCACGCCCCCGAGCCGCCCAACCTCTGCCGCGCCCTCTGTCCCGCTCCCTGTTCCGGTCCCTGTCCCGCTCCCTGTTCCGGTCCCTGTCCCGCTCCCTGTTCCGGTCCCTGTCCCGCTCCCTGTTCCGGTCCCTGTCCCGCTCCCTGTTCCGGTCCCGGTTCCGGCCCCTGTTCCGCCCTCGATCCCGAAGACCTCCGCGTGATCGACCACCTCGCACGGAAGCCGCTCCAGCGACTCGGGCCACCCGGCGAGCGCGACGGCAGTGGCATGCGCCGTCGCCAGCTCCGCGGCCCGCTCACCGGCCGGGGGCAGCGCCGCCCGTACGGCCCGCTTCTGCGCGTACGGAATCCGGTCCGGAACGCCGAGCGCGCTGCGCAGCAGCTCCTCCGCCCGCCGCGCCGCCATGAGCGGCCCGCGCCCCAACCACGTGAACGCGACGGCCCCTTGTTCGAGGAGCCGGGCGGAACCGCGCCCGACCCCGGTGATCCCCACCTTCACCATCCCGCTCCCGAACCAGGCGAGATACACGTGGTACGGCCTCGGGTCGTCCGCCATCGTGTCCGCGGCGACGGAGTGCGCCCGGTCGATCCCGGCACACTCGGCACACTGTGCGCGCGTCCCCCGCCCGGACAGCACCGCCCCCGCCGGACACGGCGTACGCCGCCCGCCCCGCCACACCCCGAGACATCTGCGCGCGCCCACGGCCCGGAAAGCCAGCACGTCCCCGAAGGCGAGGGGACTCTCGCGCTCCCCCTTCCCCTCCCCGTACCACCCCAGCGCGGGCCCGCCCCCGACCCGCCACCGCACCCCGGTGCACCACCACGTCATGCTCAGGACGCTACTCCCGGGCACTGACATCGCCAGGGGCCGCGGTACGTTCCTGCTGTTCGGGGACGTGATCAGGGGTGGGGACCGTGGCAGCGCCGGGCTTCTTCCTCATCGCGTTGCCGTGCCTCGCGATCGCCGCCTTCACGGGCTTCGCCGCCTGCCGGGCCCAGCGCCGGAGGGCGTTCAAGGCCCTGGCCGCCGTACTCCTGACCGCCGGCCTGACCTGCGCACTCATACCGATCGGGATCATCGTCCGGTTCCTGACGCTCTAGCTCCAGCTCTAGCCGGAGCGGAAGCGCATCGGAAACCATGAAGCATGCGACCGGATGACTGGCACCTCACCGAAGACGTCCACGACTTTCTCGCCCGAGCCGGAGACTTCCTGCGCTCACGCCCCGCCCTGCACACCACACCGCTGACAACGACCGAGAAACTGCGAACGCTCGGCACGGAGGCATACAGGGCCGATGCCCCCGTCTTCGGCTCCCTGGAGCGAGCGGGCGAGGTCCGTGCCATCTTCTACCGCCGCACCCAGCACGGCCCCCTGAGCCTCACCCCCGTCACGCCCGCGGACGCCGACGCCCTCGCCGCCCGTCTGGCCGGCCTCGGCCTCGTCCTGCCCCTCGTGAGCGCGGCCCACGACACCGCCACCGCCTTCGCCGAGGCCTGGCAGCGGCACACGGGCGCGACGCCCACACTCAGCACACGGATCCGTCTGTACCGCCTCGGCACGCTCACCCCACCGGAGCCGGTCCCGGCGGGCCGGGGCCGACGCGTGGGCGAACAGGACCGCGAGCAACTCTTCCGCTGGCACCGCGAGTTCGCCGCCGACGTCAGGGAAGACGTCACCATCGACGCCGACACCTGGGCCGACACCCGCTTCGGAGACAAGCACTACACGTTCTGGGAGACCCCGGACGGCACCCCTGTCTCCATGGCGGGCATGACCTCGCTGGTCGGCGGCATGATCCGGGTGGACCCCGTCTACACCCCGGCCCACGTCCGCGGTCGCGGCTACGCGGGCGCGGTGACGGTCGAGGTGAGCCGAGCCGCCCTGGCCGAAGGCGCCAAGGAGGTCGCGCTCTACGCAGACCCGGCCAACTCCACCAGCAACGCCCTTTACCGAAGAATCGGCTACGTCCCACTCACCGATTTTGCCGTGTACGACTTCGCACGCTGACGGCGGCACGGCCGACGTCCCGGCACACCGTCACGACGTGAACTGATCCGTCGCTGTCCTCGTCGCTACCGCTTTCGTGCCCGCCGCTTCTCGCCCCAGCGCCCCGCGACCCTTATGGCCGTGTTGGCAACGGCGGCGGTAAGCGCGGAGCCGATCCAGCCCATCGGCCTGTCGTGCATGACCATGGTCCCGAACCGGAGGACGAACGTGAGCAGCACCCAGGATGCCGCCCAGTCCTCGACAGCCTGCCGATCAGGGCGCCGGATCCTCATGCGCCGCAGGCTAGGGGTTCGTGATGCCGGGTTGCCAGAGCCCGTCATGACGTAAGGCGAAGACGACGCCTATGGGCGTCGAGCGATCGGAGTGTGCCCGCCGCAACTGCAGCCCGAATTCGCCGTCTGAAGCTGGTCTTCGTCCGTCTGGCTGGTGCAGCAGCCGTCGCCGCTCCCGTCGGCCTGGGCGCTCTTGCCGAGGGTGCCGGCGTCGGCCTTGACGACGTACACCTCCCAGGGCTCCTGCCCAGGGCCGCGGACCCAGACCTTGTCCTGGAGGGCGTAGCAGCAGGAGGTGTCGTTCTCCTCGAACGTTGCCAGGCCGGCGTCCTTCAGCCGCCCAGTTGCGGCGGTGACCTGGTCGGTGGTCTCGACCTCGACACCGAGGTGGTCGAGCCGGGTTTCCTGGCCGGGCTCGCCCTCGATGAGGACGAGCTTCAACGGGGGTTCGGTGATGGCGAAGTTGGCGTACCCCTCGCGCCGCTTGGCCGGTTCGGTGCCGAACAGCTTCGAGTAGAAGGTGATCGACGCCTCCAGATCACTGACACGCAGGGCGAGCTGAGCGCGGGACATGGCGAGACTCCCATCCGCTTGCATTGATATCTGTCGATGCAACACTGCGCGCTGAATCGAAGATTGTCAACATAGAAGTATGTCGAAGCAAGAGCTTCTTGTGGTGTTGGGGCAGACCGACGAAGCCGACGCATGCTGCCCGGGGGCTGCTGACCGCCCCCTGGATGAGGATCAAGCCGTTGAGCTGGCCAAAGTCTCCAAGGCCCTCGGCGACCCGGCGCCCCGGTGCGCCTGCGCCTGCGCCTGCTGTCCATGATCGCTTCACAGGCGGGCGGGGAGGCCTTCCGGCAAACCCCTGCCGGACCACTCGACGACGACCGGTGCCGCCTCGCGAGTGCACCCGTGACGGCCGGACTCGGTGGCGTCGGCAGACCGACTGGCGTTCTGGGCTGTGATGCCCCGTTGAGGTACGACGCCGACCGCCGCTGTTCGCACCTGTTGGTGTCAGGTGTTGGTGTCAACCGATCAAGCTTCCCTTGACAGTTCGGCTCATCGCCGCCTGCCAACTCATGGTCGTCACCGTGGGGAGCCATGGGCCGAATCTGCTCGGCTCTGCCTGGGTCGATGGTGGACGGGATGGGAGCTCCCACGCTCGCCACGATGCGCCCGCGGCCGGGAACGGCGCCCCTCCGTCCCTCCCGCCGCGTCATCCAGGCTTCCCGTGATGCCCGGCGCGCCAGCCTGCGTGTGATCCCGCTGCGGAACACCCGGCACACGTGCAGCTCGCTCCTGGTCGCCCTGAAGGTGCACCCGAAGGTGGCGATGGGGCGCGTATGACCCCGCGGCTAAACCCCGAGCGCTCGTCGGACGGCCGTGAGCCGGACCCTGGACTCGGCGATCCAGTCGGGCTTGAGGTCGAGAGGCACGCGGACACAGATCTGTGTGCTGGGCGCGTCGTGAACCTCGACCACGTACGGGTCATCGGCCACGAACGTGAGGTACGCGGCGCGTCCCTCTCTCGGCCAGTTCCCGGCGAACACATCGTCCTCATCCTGCTCGGTGTCCGCGTCGTCGTCCTCGACCGCATCCAGGAGGTCGCCCCACTCGCCGATGTCGTCGGCGTCGAAGTCCGTCCGCACCGTGGCGTTCACGAAGTCGCTGCGGATGACGATCTCGGCGTCGTAATAGCCGGGCTGCGTCGACAGCACACGTACGACGACGCTCTGCGTCCCGTCGTCCAAGCGGATCAACTCAAGCGGCTCGGCGCTCTCGGTCACGGCTCCCCCTCCGGCTGACACGGTTTCTGTACTTCGCTGCTGTACTTCGCTGCTGTACGGGCAAACGCAAGAGGCCCCCGGATCTCTCCGGGGGCCTCTCATCTATGTGCACTCGGCAGGATTCGAACCTGCAACCTTCTGATCCGTAGTCAGATGCTCTATCCGTTAAGCTACGAGTGCTTGTTCTGTTTTTGCCTCGGTCCCGGCCCCTTCGACCCGTTCCCGGCGACAGGAAGAACATTACATGACTGCCGCCGTCATGTGAAATCCGTTTGCCGCACCCCTTGTGAGCTGGGCAAACACCGTCTTGCGGGTCCGAAACGCCGAAGCCCCGGTCCATCAGGACCGGGGCTTCGGATCTTGGAGCGGAGGCGGAGGGATTTGAACCCTCGATGGGCTTTAAGGCCCAAACCGCATTAGCAGTGCGGCGCCATAGACCGGACTAGGCGACGCCTCCAGCACTACCCCCCGCGCGAGCGCGAGTGGTGCGTCCAGATGATGACACAGCATCGCGCCGTGTCACCAATTGGCCCCCACGGTACTAGGCGTCCAGGGCGGAGAGCAAAGCCCTTCTGTTCGTCCTCGTGTCCCGGGGCCCACCGCAACATCGCGGGCCGCCCGGCGTTAGACGCGGTGGAGCCGCTCGGGACGGTGCGGTTCCTCAGTCTTCTTCTTCTCACTCATTCGTGGAGCCCCCTCATGTTGCTGCGCCACATCGCCCTCACCGCCGCATCCGCCGCCGCGCTCTGCGCGGTCCCCGCCGCCGCCCACGCCGACACGGGACCGCTCGGCCTCCCCCAGTTGTTCGCCAAGCCCGCCGCCCAGGACCAGCTACGGGTCACCGTCACCGACACGGGTGACGGAAGGGACGGGACGTACGAGCTGGAGTGCGGGCCCTCGGGCGGTACCCATCCGGAACCCGCGAACGCGTGCGCGCGGCTCGACGAGCTGTCGGCGAACGGCCGCGACCCGTTCGCGCCGCCCTCGCCGGACGCCCAGTGCACGATGCAGTACGGAGGCCCCGCGACGGCCCGCGTCACCGGAACGTGGCACGGCCGGCCCGTCGACGCGACCTACAAGAGGACCAACGGCTGTGAGATCTCGCGGTGGCAGGGGCTCGTTCCCGTGCTGCCCGCGACCGGTCGGTGAACGAGGGCGGGCCATTGTGTGGGGAACGTGCCAAGGTGCGGCGCGGCTCCGGACACCCTGTGACCAGGCATATGCCCGCGCATGCCCCGCCGTCACGCGGCCGGGTGGGGCCACGCACCGACGCATCTTCATTCCACGGGCACATCTTCCGCGTGCGACCTCCCTCTCATCCGGCGCCGCGACCGCAACCTCTGCCCGTAGACTCCCTCCCGTGACATGCCGCGAGCCACGTAGGAAGATGGCTCGCGCGGTCGGCAAGGTGCGGTAATCAGGGAGGAAGCGTCGTCGTGAGCAGCAGGCCATCCCGAGGCGCTGCTCGCCTCGCAGCCATACTCGACGCGCTCCCGGATGCGCTGGTGCTGGTCAACACCAACGGGACCGTCGTCAACGCGAACACCATCGCCCTGGAGGCCTTCGAGGCCCCGGGCACCGCTCTCGTGGGGCGCGGACTGCTCGATCTGCTGCCCGAGTTCGACTCGCGGCTCATCCCCGGATCGATGCGCAGGCCCGACACCACGGACGAGCGCGGGCGCACCAAGCCGACCCGGATGATGGCCCGCCGCACCGACGGCAGCGAGTTCCCCGTCGAGGTCACCAGCGCCAATCTCGCCGACGGCCGCGACGCCGTCGACGGCAACAGCTCGTACGGGAGCGGGAGCTATGGCAGCGGCGCCTCCGAGCTCCTGATGCTCGTCGTGCGCGACCTGTCGGGGACCGTCGACACCGAGGCCGAACTCGCGCGTTCGCAGCGCCAGACCGAGATGATCCTGCGCGCCGCCGCCGAGGGCGTCGTCGGCACCGACACCGACGGCCGGATCGTGCTCGTCAACCCGGCCGCCGCGCAGATCCTCGGCTTCCGCGCCAGCGACCTGGGCGGGCAGGAACTCCACGCGCTCGTCCTCCACTCACGCGCCGACGGCGAGCCGTTCCCGTACGAGGAGTCCCCGCTCGCCGACACCCTGCGCTCCGGGCGCAAGCACCGGGTGCGCGGGCAGGTCCTGTGGTCGAAGAGCGGCGCGCAGGTGCCCGTCGACATGACGACGGCGCCCGTGCGTGACGGTGACCAACTGGTCGGCGCCGTGATGACGTTCACCGACCGGCGGCCCTACGACGAGCTCGTCGTGGCGCACGCGGAGGAGATCGACCGGCGCGACAAGGAGACGGAGCGCGCCGCCACGGAGCACGCGGAGACGCTCGCCCGCACCGTCGAGGAGCATGAGGCGCAGACCGCGCGTACCGAAGAGGAGCACGCGGCCGAGCTCGCCACGATCACCGAGCAGCACACCGAGGAACTCTCCGCCGAGAAGGACCGGATCGCCGCTCTCGCCGAGCGCGAGAAGGACCGTTACGAGGCGCTCGCGGCCCGGCACGAGCAGCTCCTCGCCGTCCTCGGCCAGTCGCTGCGCGGCCCCCTCGACGAATTGCGCGGCCAGCTCACCACCCTGGCCGCGGACGACGCGGGCCAGCTGTGGCCCGAGGCCAACCAGATCCTGCACCACCTCGCGGCCGGCTACAGCCGCATGACCACGCTCGTCGACAACGTGCTCGGCTATCAGCTCCTCGACTCCGGCGACGCGCAGCTGACCCGTACGAACGTGATGCTCGACGCGGTCGTCGCCGCAGGTGTCGACGGGGCGGTCGAGCTGATCGGGCCCGGGCGCGCGCAGTTCGCCGTGCACGCCCCTCCCATCGAGGCCGAGGTCGACGCGGCGCGCCTGGCCACCGCGCTCGCCCACCTCGTCGCGGACGTCGCAGGCATCGACGCCACCGGCAACGCGCGCGTGGGCGTCGTTCCCACGAGCGGCGTCGGCGGATACGTGGACTCGACGATCGTCGTGGCAGCGGCGCTGCGCGGCGAGAGCGTCCGTATCGAGGTACGCGGGCCCTACACGGGCGGCGACCCGGTGCACGAGCCCATCGTGCGCGGCATCGTGCGGGCGCACGGCGGTGTGCTCCAGACGCACGAGGTGCCCGGGATGAGCGGCAGCGCGTACGTACTCGAGGTGCCGATCGGGGGCGGGGCCGGGGCGGTTCCGGTTGCCGATCCGTCGGGTGTTGTCGAGGTGGCCGGTCCCGGTACGGCTGGTCCTGGTACGTCTGTTCCCGGTACGGCTGTCGAGATCGCTTCGTCGGCTGGTCCCGCCCGTACTGAGGTCGGTGCTGAGGTCGGCGCGGGGCTGCCCGAGCAGGCGTCGGGTACGCGCGGCGGGCGGCGGCGGGCACGGCGTGCTTCGGGCGCGTCGGTGGACTCGTTCCTGGAGAGCGGTGTCGCGGCGGCCGCGAGTGCGGTGCCGGGTGCCGACGAGGCCGGGCAAGGCGGCGGTGGCTCGGAGGCTGCCGCTCCGACCGGGCGGCGCAGGCGGCGGGCCGAGGAGTCCGCGGCGGCGGGTGCGCCCGGAAGTGCTCAGGGGCAACTGCCGGCGCAGGCCACGCAGACTCCGGCCGGCGGAACGCCTGCGGGTGACGCGGGGGCCGGGACCGGTACGGGGCGTCGGCGCGGGAGGCCCAACCCGGCTGAGGTCGCCGTTCCGGCGGGAGCCGATGCCGGTCCCGGTGCCGCCGAGGGTTCCGTGGTCACCGCTGCCGAACACGCGGCTGGATCCCCCGCCCTGGGCGAGACCGTGCCGCCGCAGGGTGTGCCGGTCGGAGCGTCCTCGGGCCGCCGGGCCCGGCGCAACTCCGAGCAGGCCGCGCTGCCTGCCGGTGGTTCGGGTGCATCGGGGACTTCGGGTGCATCGGGGGCTTCCGATGCACCCCAGGCCGGGCAGAACGTCCCCGCCGGGCGTCGCGCGCGCCGCGCTCTCGGCAGTGCCCCGGAGCGGGAGACCGAGCAGGCCGGCGCCGCGCGCACCGTATTCGCGCTGCCGCCCGCGGAGGCCGACCGGACGACGCCCGAGCCGGGCACCGCCACGGACGCCGACGCAGAGACGACTACGGGTACGGGTACGGGTGCTGACGGCGAGCGGCACGACACCGCGCAGCGTCACCCCTCCGACGACCACACTCCGCCGCAGCCCCACCCTGTCCAGACGGTTCCGGGCGCGCGCGCCGCGCTGCCGCCGGAGAACGGTGCCAGGCCCCGTGCCGCGCAGCCCCTCCCCGCCGAGGCCCCGTCTGCTGACCCCAACTCGACTCAGGGCCGCGCCATAAGCGTACGAACGCTGGGGCAGGGCGTTCCCTTCGGGCGTCAGATCGCCGAGCAGCAGCGCCCGCCGCGGCCGCAGCCGCTGGCCCCCGGAACGGCCCAGCCGCTGCCGACCCCGGCGCTCCCGAACCAGCAGGCGAACCCGCAGCCCAATGCGCAGGCGCCCGCACAGCCGAACCAGGCCGGCCCGGCGACGGGCAAGCAGCCCGGTCCGCAGGCGAAGCAGCCGTCCGGCGCGCAGGGCGGTCCGTCCGGCCCGAAGACCGGGCAGCAGCCCGTTCAGTCGCCCGGCGGCAACCCTTCGCTCCAGGTCCCGCTGCCCCCTCAGGTCCCGCAGCCCGCGGCGGCCCCGCAGGAGCAGACACAGCACACGCTCGGCGGCTCCGGCCGTCGCCGCAGGCTGTCCACCCGGCCGGACCCCGCCGGCACCCAGCCGGAGACCGCGGCCCGCCCGCACCCGCAGTCCCCGTCGCAGTCGTCGCCGGCGCAGCCGAAGGCTCAGCCCCAGACGCCGTCCGGCCAGTCCCAGCCCGGTCAGCCGCAGTCGCTGCTGTCGTCGTCATCGGAGGGCCGCGGACGTTCGTACGCGATCGGCGCCCCCGACCAGGACGCCGACGAGGGACCCGAGCCGCTGGACGGGCCCGGTGGCGCCGTCGAGGTGGCGATCCGGCCCCAGCCTCAGCCGATGGACGACGAACTGCCCCCGGAGCCGCTCGACAACCCGCGCCGTCTCCTGGTCTGGCCCGCGCCCGACGCGACCACGCAGCAGGCCCTGAGTGACCGCGGCTACCGCCCGGTGACCGTGCACTCCCGCGAGGAGGTCGACGCGCAGATCGCGGCCTTCCCCGCCGCGCTCTTCGTCGACCCGCTGACCGGACCGATCACGCGCACCGCCCTCCAGTCGCTGCGCCAGGCCGCCGTGGCCGCCGAAGTTCCCGTCCTGGTGACGGCCGGGCTCGGACAGGCGACGCGCGAGGCCGCGTACGGGGCCGATCCCGCCGTCCTGCTGAAGGCCCTCGCGCCGCGGGACAGCGAGCAGCACCCGTCGCGCGTCCTGCTCATCGAGGAGCGCGAGGAGATCGCGCTCGCGCTCACCGCGACGCTGGAACGGCGCGGAATGCAGGTCGCGCGGGCGAGTTCCGACGCGGACGCAGTGACGCTGGCCGCGCAGATGCGGCCGAACCTGGTGGTGATGGACCTGCTCCAGGTACGTCGCAGGCGCGCCGGAATCGTCGACTGGCTGCGCGCGAACGGCCAGTTGAACCGTACGCCCCTCGTCGTCTACACCGCCGCTGTCGAGGAGGCCGACCTGCCGCGCCTGGCCGCGGGCGAGACCGTCCTGTTCCTGGCGGAACGGTCGACGAGCGACGAGGTGCAGGGCCGGATCGTGGACCTGCTCGCGAAGATCGGTACCAACTGAGAAACGCGCAACTCGACGAAGGCGCAACTGACAAACCCACAACTGACAAACAGGGGCGGCCCGTTCGGGCCGCCCCTGTTTCACGTGAAACAGTCGCTGAGCTGTGGGCTCAGAGCCGTGTGATGTCCAGATCCCCGTCCGCGTACTGCTTGCGCAGCACCTTCTTGTCGAACTTGCCGACGCTCGTCTTCGGCACCGCCGTGATCACCGTCCAGCGCTCCGGGAGCTGCCACTTGGCGACCTTCTCGCCGAGGAACGCGCGCAGGATCCCGAAGTCGGCGCTCGCGCCCTCCTTCAGGACCACGGTGGCGAGCGGGCGCTCGCCCCACTTCTCGTCGGGGACGGCGACGACGGCCGCCTCGGCGACGTCCGGGTGGGACATCAGGGCGTTCTCGAGGTCGACGCTGCTGATCCACTCACCGCCGGACTTGATGACGTCCTTGGCGCGGTCGGTGAGGGTGAGGAAGCCGTCGGGGCTGATCGTGCCGACGTCGCCCGTCTTGAGCCAGCCGTCGTCGCTGAACTTGTCGGAGGGGCGCAGCGGTTCGCTGTCGGGGCCCGAGTAGTACGCGCCGGCGATCCACGGCCCCCGGACCTCCAGCTCACCGGCCGACTCGCCGTCCCAGGCCAGCAGTTCGCCGCCCGGACCCGAGAGGCGCGCCTCGACGCCGGCCGGGAACCGGCCCTGGGTCAGGCGGTACGCGAACTCCTCGTCGGTGCCGACCGCCGCGGCCGGCGGCCGGGCGACCGTGCCGAGGGGAGACGTCTCCGTCATGCCCCAGGCGTGGCAGACCCGCATGCCGAGCTCGTCGAAGGCCTTCATGAGTGAGGGTGGACAGGCCGAGCCGCCGATGGTGACCTGCCCGAGCGAACTCACCTCGCGGGGCTTCGCGGTGAGCTCCGCGAGCAGGCCCTGCCAGATGGTGGGGACGGCCGCCGCGTGCGTGGGGCGCTCGCTCTCGATCATCTCTGCGAGCGGCGCGGGCTGGAGGAAGCGGTCAGGCATCAGCATGTTCACGCCGGTCATGAACGTGGCGTGCGGCAGGCCCCACGCGTTCACATGGAACTGCGGCACCACGACGAGCGAGGTGTCCTCGTCGGTCAGGCCCATGGACTGCGTCATGTTGACCTGCATGGAGTGCAGGTAGATCGAACGGTGCGAGTAGACGACGCCCTTGGGGTCGCCGGTGGTGCCGGAGGTGTAGCAGAGCGCGGCGGCCTGGCGCTCGTCGAGCTGCGGCCAGTCGTACGTCACCGGCTTTCCGGCAATGAGCTCCTCGTACTCGTGGACCTGGGGGCGCGCTCCGTCGAGGAGCGAACGGTCGCCCGGCCCGGAGACGACGATGTGCTCGACACCCGTCAGGGACGGCAGGAGCGGCGCGAGCAGCGGCAGCAGGGAGCCGTTGACGATGATCACGCGGTCGGCGGCGTGGTTGACGATCCACACCAGCTGCTCTGCGGGGAGGCGCAGGTTCAGGGTGTGCAGTACGGCGCCCATGGAGGGGATCGCGAAGTAGGCCTCGACGTGGTCCGCGTTGTTCCACATCAGGGTCGCGACGCGGTCGTCGTCCACGATGCCGAGGTCGGCGCGCAGAGCGTGCGCGAGCTGGGCGCTGCGGTCGCCTATCTCGGCGAAGCTCCGGCGCTGCGGCCCGCTCTCACCGGTCCAGGTCGTCACCTGGGACGTGCCGTGGATCGTCGACCCATGGGTCAGGATCCTCGAGATCAGCAGTGGTACGTCCTGCATCGTGCTCAGCACGGCGTCCTCCCGGTGGGCGCTACGGCGCAGTAATGTTCCGCCGATTCTCACCGCATACCAGTCGGTATGTCACTAGCCCAGGGAATGATCGATCAGCGAGTAGTCCCGGTCAGCCCTTGGCCGGGCGCAGTTCCGGGTCCTCGCGGAGCTTGCCGAGGGCCCGCGAGACCGCGCTCTTGACCGTGCCGACGGACACCCCGAGCACCTCGGCCGTCTGCACCTCGCTCAGGTCCTCGTAGTACCGCAGGACGACCATCGCGCGCTGCCGGGCGGGCAGCTTCATGATCGCGCGCCACATCGCGTCGTGCAGGGCCTGGTGCTCGGCCGGATCGGCCGCCGCCACGGTCTCCGGCTCGGGCAGCTCGTCGCAGGCGAACTCGTCGACCTTCCGCTTACGCCACTGCGACGTACGCGTGTTCAGCAGGGCCCGGCGCACATAACCGTCGAGCGCCCGGTGGTCCTCGATGCGGTCCCACGCCACATACGTCTTGGTGAGCGCGGTCTGGAGCAGGTCCTCGGCGTCGCACGGGTTCGCGGTCAGCGACCGGGCGGTCCGCAGCAGTACGGGCTGCCGCGCCCGCACGTACGACGCGAACGACGGGTACGACTTGTGCGGCGCGTACGGCGTCGGATGGGCGGCCGGCGCGTACGGCACCGGGTGGGAAGAGTGAGGCGTCATCGCGGCTCGCGGCGCGCTGCGCGTCGCGGCATCCGATGCACTGGAGCAGACAGGCGCCATGGTTGCGGTCATGGCTCCACGCTAGGAGCGCCCCCTACCCTCGCGGATCGGCCGCAGGTCCCGAAGCGGTGTCCGCCTCAGGTTGTAGGAGTGGTGGTATCCCCACCTCCTGAAGGTGGAGGACGCGGTACGCACCCCTGAGGGTTCATCCCTGAGAGCCATTCCATGGGCTTCCTTCCACTCTGTCGCTCCCGCGGACCGGGGCGGCTCATCGGATGCGGGCCACCGGCGCGTGCACCAGATTCCGGTCGATGACGAGGGTCCGCCCGCCGTGCCGCTCCTTCACGTTCCCCGCGTACTGGTGGATCCTGCGCCGCGAACTCCAGGCGGACCCCCGCAGCACGGGCTCCTGGGCCAGCCGGGGCCGCGTGTGCCAGCGCGCGAACCAGATCACCGACGGCAGATCCCGCGCCCCCGCCCGCGCCGCGGCCCGCATGTGCCGCACTCCGGAGTCGGCACTGCTGTAGAACCCGGGCACGTACCCCTTCCGGCGCACCTGCCGGTCCCAGCCCCGCACAAAGGTGAGCGTCGTGCGGGCGCACTTCTTCTGCCGGTACTTGTATGCCTCCATGTCGAGATAGAGCGGGCTGCCCGGCCGGATGCCTACGGCCGTCGCCCTGCGTACGGCGTCCCGCCCCTCCCGCACGCCCTGGCGCCAGGCGTGACGGCCGATGCGATAGGGCTTCTTGGAGGCCGCGACGACACACGGCGACTGCGAACCGACGTACACCGGCAGCACCCGCCACCCCAGCCGCTGCACCCCCTTCATCCAACGGTGCCCGAGCCGGGGCTGATGAGGACAGGCCCGCCCACGGCCCCCGTAGTACACGCCCACCGCCCCGTACTTCGACGACTGCCAGCGCCGCATGGTGTCGAGCGACGGCGCCATGCAGGTGTCGAACGCCGGCCCGTGAAACATCCGCGGATTGGAGAGGGCGGGGAGCAGGGGTTCGGAGGAGGGACCGCCGGCGGCGCCCGGTGCCCCAGGGTCCCGGGCCGGGCCTGTGGCTGGGCCGTCGAGTGCGGAGTCTCCGAGTACGAAGCCGGGGATGGTGGCGAGGTCGGGCAGGGAGAGGCTGGCCAGGGGGTCGAGGTTGGCCAGGGGGTTGAGGTTGGCCAGGGGGTCTGGGTTGGCCAGGGGGTCGGGGTTGGGGTCGTGCGTCGGAGACGGCTGGGGGAGGCCGGGTTCGGCCCGCGCCGACGCGGGGAGGGCTGTCAGCGCCATCAGGAGCAGCGCTAGACCCACGACCAGCTTCCGGCGGTGCCTACGGCGAGTGCGGTGCATAGGGCGAGTGAAGGGGCCGGGGTGCGGACCGGACCCGGGACACACCCCGCGTTCAGCCGTCCGCTCCCAGAATCAGACCCGATGTGGGGACGCCGGTCCCCGCAGTCACCAGCGCCGTGGCGGCGCCGGCTATCTGGTTCACCGCCGTGCCCCGCACCTGTCTGACCGCCTCCGCTATGCCGTTCATCCCGTGCAGGTACGCCTCGCCGAGCTGCCCGCCGTGCGTGTTTAGCGGGAGCCGACGCTCCGCCACGAAGTCCGCCGCCTCACCCGGTCCGCAGAACCCGAATTCCTCCAGCTGCATCAGCACGAACGGCGTGAAGTGGTCGTAGAGGATCCCCACGTCGATCTCGCCCGGCGCCAGCCCTGCCGACCGCCACAACTGCCGTGCCACGACCCCCATTTCGGGCAGGCCCGTCATGTCGTCCCGGTAGAAGCTCGTCATCTGCTCCTGGCCGCGCCCCGCCCCCTGGGCCGCCGCCGTGATCACGGCGGGACGGTGCGGGAGATCGCGGGCCCGCTCGACGCTGGTGACGACGATCGCCTGCCCGCCGTCGGTCTCCTGACAGCAGTCGAGCAGCCGCAACGGCTCCACGATCCACCGCGACGCCGCATGGTCCTCCAGCGTGATCGGCTTCCCATGGAAGTACGCCGCCGGATTGGTGGCCGCGTACGCGCGGTCCATGACGGCGACATGACCGAACGCCTCCGGGCCCAGGCCGTACGCGTGGAGGTAGCGCTGAGCCGCCATCGCCACCCACGACGCGGGCGTGAGCAGTCCGAACGGCAGTGCCCAGCCGAGCGCCGCCCCCTCCGCCGACGGCTCCCGATGCTGCACCCCGGAGCCGAACCTCCTGCCTGAGCGCTCATTGAACGCCCGGTAGCAGACGACCACTTCGGCCACCCCGGTCGCCACGGCGAGCGCGGCCTGCTGAACGGTGGCGCAGGCCGCACCGCCGCCGTAGTGGACCCGGGAGAAGAACGAGAGGTCCCCTATCCCGGCCGCCTGCGCGACGGTGATCTCCGGACTGGTGTCCATGGTGAACGTGACCATGCCGTCGACGTCGGCGGGGGAGAGCCCGGCGTCGTCGAGCGCCGCGCCCACCGCTTCCACCGCGAGCTTCAGCTCACTGCGCCCGGAGTCCTTGGAGAACTCGGTCGCCCCGATCCCGACGATCGCCGCCCGCCCGCCAAGACTGTCCTTCGCCCGCACACTCATGCCGGCCTCCCCGACACCGAGGGACGGGACGGCGTACTCGTGGGGTTCACAGGGCTCGCGAGACTCGGGAGCGTGACCGTCACCGTCCCGGTGACGTGCGTGCCCAGCCCGTTGGCCCCGGCGATCCGCACCACCACCGTGGCACCCCGGCCGGCGGACTCGCCCCCGCTCCCGTCCCCGTCTTCGGCCTCGGCCTCGGCCTCGATAACCGTTCCCGTCAACACCATCGTGTCCCCTGGGTAGTTGGGTGCCCCCAGCCGTATGGCGACCTTGCGCAGAACCGCGGTGGGACCGAAGTGATCGGTGATGTAACGGCCGACGAGTCCGTTCGTCGTCAGGATGTTCATGAAGATGTCGGGGGAGCCCTTCTCCTTGGCGAGCTCCGCGTCGTGGTGCACGTCCTGGTAGTCACGGGACGCGATGGCCCCGGAGACGATCAGCGTCCGGGTGACCGGGATCTCCAACGGCGCCAGCTTCGCGCCGACCCCGGCCCCGATCCCTGTCGAGGCATCCACCATCACCACTTCCCCCTCCTCCCGATCCCTTGCCGCCCGATCCATTCCCTCCGCCTTCACTTCCGCGCTGCCCACGTCGCCCCCGCCCTCTCGGTACCGCTCCCCTCGCCACAGGCGATCAAGTCGCCCAGCTCCGCGAGCAGTTCACCCCCGCATCCCAGATACGCGTCGAGCTGTCTGCCCCACAGGAAATGCCGGTGCACGGGATGCTCCAGGTCGGCGCCCATGCCGCCGTGCAGATGCTGTCCGGCGTGCACGACCCGTCTGCCCGCTTCCGACGCCCACCAGGCCGCGGTCAGCGCATGGCCCGCGCACGGCAGCCCCTCGTCCCGTCGCCATGCCGCCTCGTACGCGGTGACGCGGATGGCCTCCGTATCCAAATAGGCGTCGGCCGCCCGGAGTTGAACCCCCTGCTTCGCGGCGAGCGGTCTGCCGAACTGCTCCCGCTCGTTCGTGTACTCCACGGCACGCGCCAGCGACCCCGCGCAGACCCCGGCCTGAAGCCCCGCGAACGCGGTCCGCGCCATCGCCAGGACGTCGTCGTACGCACCGGGCCCGCCGACCCTCTCCGCCGGCGCCCCGTCGAGAACCAGCCGGCCCACCGACCAGGGCGCGGTGAGCTCGACCGCGTCGCAGCCGGCATCGGCCGTACGCACTCTCCACAGGCCTCGGTCGGCCGTCGCCACCAGAACCCAGGACGCGTCCCGGAGCCACGGAACCCAGGGCACCACCCCCGTGAGCCGCCCCGTGCCCCCGCCCGTCCCCGTCTCCCCGGCCTCCGCTCTGTCGACCCGCACCCCGGCCTGCGCGGGTAACGCCCCCGTGGCCACCTCCGTCCCGTCCCGCAGCCCCGGCAGCAGCCGGTTCCGCTGCTCGGAGGTGCCATGCCTCGCCACCGCGAGCAGCCCGTACGCGCAACTGGCGGCGAACGGCACCTGTGCCGTCGTCCGGCCCTGCTCCTCCAGCATCAGCACGAGCCCGAGCAGCCCGGTCTCCTCCACCGCCCCAGGCAGCCCCGCCGAGCCGAGAGCCTTCCACAGCTCGGGGTCCGTTCCCGTGCCGGCCGCCGCGAGGCGCTCGGGGGTCGACAGGTCACCGAAGATCCGCGCGGCCAGGTCGGCTGCGGCCACCTGGTCCTGCGTAGGTGTGAAGTCCACGTCAGCCCTCCCGTCCCGTAGCAATCCCCGAAGCAACCCCCACTGCAGCACCGTCACCGGCCCGGAAGACCGGCAGCTCCAACTCCTTGTCCACCCGCAGGAATTCGAGCCGAACCGGCATCCCTATTCGGACCTTGTCGTACGGCACCCCCACCACGTTGCTGATGATCCGGACGCCTTCGGCCAGCTCGATCAGGCCCACCGCGTACGGCGGGTCGAAGGCGGGGAAGGACGGGTGGTGCATCACCACGTACGAGAAGACGGTCCCCTCGCCGCTCGCCTCGACCGTGCTCCAGTCCTGCGAGGCGCACGCGCCGCACCCCGGCAGCCAGGGGAAGCGCAGCGTCCCGCATGCCTCGCAGCGCTGGATGAGGAGGCTGTGCTCGCGGACCCCTTCCCAGAACCCGGCGTTGTCCCGGTTCACCACCGGACGGGGCCGCCGGGCCTGCTGCTCCCGTGCCGGCCCCACCGCCCGCCCTGCCCGCGCCGCCGGGGCGTACTTGAGGATCCGGAAGCGATGCGTCCCTGCGAGCTCGCCATCAGCCCTGACATCCATGCGCGTCGTGACGAAGTGCCCCGTGCCCAGCTTCGTCGTCTTGCGCTCGGACACCGACTCGATCACCGCATCGAAGGTGATCGCGTCACCGGGCCGCAGCGGACGCAGATACTCCTGCTCGCAGTCGGTGGCGACGACCGAGGTGTACCCCGCGCCGTCCAGCAGGGCGAACAGCTCGTCGTAGGCGCCGCTGCGCCCCTGGTGCCCGGAGAGCCCACCCATCGTCCAGGCCTGGAGCATGGTCGGCGGCGCTATGGCGTCGGGCCCCTCGTACGCGGGATTGGCGTCGCCCATCGCCTCGCACCAGTGCCTGATCATCGGCTCGTTGACCCGGTCCCTGCCCACCCCCGCGGTGGCCGCGGGCAGCCCTTCGAAGGCCTTCAGCGCCTCGTACGTCATGTCGCCGGTCACCGCCGCCCCCTCCTCATCCCGAGCCGCATCGTCGCGACGATCTCCCGCTGCACCTCGCTCACGCCGCCCCCGAACGTGTTGATCTGCGCCGCCCTGTTCATCCGCTCCAGCTCCCCCTCCGCCGTCCCACCCCAAGCACCACCGCCCGACCCGCCACCACCGGACCCACCACCCGCGCCACCACCAGCCCCACCCCCGAACGCTCCCGGCGACCCGGCTCGAACCAGCGCCGCGTCTCCCGCGATCTCCTGACACATTCGGTACACCTCGACCGCCGATTCGGTTCCCATGACTTTCACGCCGCTCGCGTCGCCCGGCGCGAGGCGCCCCGCCCCGACATCCCCCACCAAACGCCAGTTGAGCAGGCGCGTTGCCGCCAGACGGGCATGCACCTCGGCCAGCCGCGACCGCACCCACGGCAGGTCGATCCGGCGTTCCCCCGTCACCGGATCGGGTGAACGAACCGCTTCGAGCACCGCCGCGTAGAAGTCCTCCGCCTGCATCCCGATCGCGGCGAGCGCGACCCGCTCATGGTTGAGCTGATTGGTGATGAGACCCCAGCCGCCGTTCTCGTCCCCGACGAGATTCGAGGCGGGGACGCGGATCCCGTCGTAGTACGTGGCGGTGGTGGTCAGCCCGCCGACGGTCTCGATGGGCGTCCAGCTGAAGCCGGCGGCGTCCGTCGGCACGAGAATGATCGAGATGCCCTGGTGCTTGGCGGCTTCGGGGTCCGTGCGGCAGGCCAGCCAGATCCAGTCGGCGTTCTGCGCGTTCGACGTGAAGACCTTCTGCCCGTCGATGATCCAGTCGTCGCCGTCGCGGACGGCCCGCGTCCGCAGCGAGGCCAGGTCGGTCCCCGCCGACGGCTCGCTGTACCCGATCGCGAAGACCAGCTCGCCCTTGAGAATCCGCGGCAGGAAGTACGCCTTCTGTGCCTCGGTCCCGTACTTGATCAGGGTCGGCCCGACGGTGTTCAGGGTCACCATGGAGACAGGCGCGCCCGCGCGATACGCCTCGTCGAAGAAGACGAACTGCTCGTCGGGCCCCCGGCCTTGGCCTCCGTACTCGACGGGCCAGCCGAGCCCGAGGAGGCCGTCGGCGCCGATGCGGCGCAGCAGGCGCCGCTGGGCCGTTCGATCGTCGTGGGCCGGCGGCCCTTCCGGCATCAGTTCCCGGAAGTAGGCGCGCAGTTCGGCGCGGAGTTCATGCTGGCGCGCGGTGGGGGCGAGGTGCACGGCGGCGGCCCTCCCGGACCTCGTACGAACAAGGGTCTCTGACCGTCTGTTTCTGACTGACCGTCAGATTCGGTACGACTGTCCGCCAGGTTCGGTACGGGTGTCAAGGGATCAGCACGCGCGCGTGAAGGGCTGGCGGGTGCGCGAAAACGCCTGTGCGGCGATGCCGAAGCACCGCCGCACAGATGTCACGCACCCCTGGCAATGGCCCCCGCCGACAGGAGCCTGCGGGTCACCAGAGCTCGGTGAAGTTCACCGCGATGTTCTCGTTCGACTGGTCGATGGCCGTGAACGCGGAGCCGTTCACCTGGGCCGTGTTGTTCTGGTTCGAGGCGCCGGAGCCCACCGCCTGCTGCTGCGTGGTGGACGAGTTGCCGTGGTTGTTGCCACCGACACCACTGCCGCTCACGGTCGCCACACCCGCGTTCGATCCGTTGTCCGCGAAGGACCCGTTGTCGGCCATCGCCACTCCCGAGAAGAGGGCTGCCGCGAGGGGCAGGGCGGCGACGGCGGCGAGGGCGCGGGCGGTACGGATGTGTGCCATGTCAATTCCTCCAGGAACCGGTAACTACTGGTTGCTCCAAGGCAGTTGGCCGACCGCCTCGGTCGTTGCTCACGACGTCGCGAGATCAGAATTGCCCACCGAATCCCCGGCGAACCAGGGCGGAAGGCCGTATTCCCTCGCAAGCGTGAGGACATGTCGATAAACCTGCTTCACACTCTTAAAGCCCCAGCTCAGCCCGGATTGCGTCCGACTGGCGCAGGACGGGTCAGCCACCGCAGGGGCTGAAGCGTTTCGGCACATTTTTGGTAAATACGCTCCACCCGGGCGAGCCCCCTTCCTTTACTCGAACATTCGTACGAACATGGATGCATGGCCACCACCGACCGGCATGCCGTACCCCTTGCGACCCTGGCCCTCGCCCACGCCCTCTCCGCCGCCGAGCGTGGACTGGCCGTGATCCCGCTCTCCCGCACGAAGCTCCCCGCCCTGCGCTCCCCGCACCGCGACGAACCCGACCCGGCCCCGTGCCACGGCGAATGCGGCCGCCCCGGCCACGGCGTGTACGACGCCACGACCGACCCGGGCCGCATCCGTGACCTCTTCGCGGCGGCGCCCCGCGCCACCGGCTACGGCATCGCGTGCGGACTGCCCCCGCACCACCTCATCGGCGTGGACCTCGACACCAAGTCCGGTACGGACTCCTCGGCCGCACTGCGCGAACTGGCGCTGCGCCACCTCTTCACGATCCCGGACACCGTCGTCGTGGCCACCCCCAGCGGCGGCCGTCATGTGTGGCTCTCCGGACCGCCGGACATCGTGGTCCCCAACTCGGCGGGACGCCTCGCACCGGGCATCGACATCCGCGGCGCGGGCGGCTACCTCGTGGGCCCCGGATCGCGCACGGCCCAGGGCGTCTACAGCGCGGTCCCCGGCACCGCGCACCTGCCTGTCGCGCCCTGCCCGCCGGCACTCCTGCGCCTGCTCACGCCCCCTCCACGCGTGCACCACCCGTCACCGGCACATGCGGGCCAACACGGCCAGGGCCTGGTCCAGTTCGTGCTCGCGGCGCATGAGGGACAGCGCAACACCCGCCTGTTCTGGGCCGCTTGCCGCGCCTACGAGAGCGACCTCGGCGACAGCCTCACGAACGCCCTCGTGGAAGCCGCGACCCGCACCGGCCTGACGGAACGCGAGGCCCGCTCCACGATCGCCTCAGCGGCCCGCCTGACCCAGCGCAACGACGCGGAGGCGTAGGACGCGACGTCCGGGAGGGCAAGCCCTCCCCGCACCCGGGCGAACCCGCCTCCCCAGGACACGCGTAAGGGGCGCCCGCCATAGCGAACGCCCCTTACGAACACCTACCTACCGGCGGTGGGTGTGGGATTTGAACCCACGGTGACTCGCGCCACGACGGTTTTCAAGACCGTTCCCTTAGGCCGCTCGGGCAACCCACCCTCGCCCCGCCGACGAGCGGCGGAGCGAGGACCAGGGTAGCGGGTTCGGCCGGGAGTTCGGTCAGCTGTCGCCCTTGCGCTCACCGAGGACTACGTCGACGGTGTGCTCCGCGCCGCCGCGCTTGTACGTGATCTTGACCGTGTCGCCCGGCTTGTGCGTCCAGATCTGGCCGATCAGGGTCGGACCGCTGTCGATCACCGTGTCGTCGAGCTTGGTGATGACATCGCCGGGCTTCAGGCCGGCCTTGTCCGCCGGGCCGTTCGCCGTGACCGCGGACGAACCGCCCGCGCCCTGCTCGGTGATCTTCGCGCCGTCACCCTGCTCGTCCAGCGCGACCGAGGCGCCGATCACCGGATAGACCGGCTGGCCGGTCTTGATGAGCTGCTTGGCGACATTCTTCGCCTGGTTGATCGGGATGGCGAAGCCGAGGCCGACGGAGCCCGACTGGCCGGAGCCCGCGATGCCGCCGCTGCTCGCCGGCTGGATCGCCGAGTTGATGCCGATGACCGCGCCCCGCGCGTCGAGCAGCGGGCCACCCGAGTTGCCCGGGTTGATCGAGGCATCGGTCTGCAGCGCGTTCATGTACGACGCCTTGCTGCTGCCCGAGCTGTCACTGGACGCCACCGGGCGGTTCTTCGCCGACACGATGCCCGTGGTCACCGTGTTCGACAGGCCGAAGGGCGCGCCGATCGCGATGGTCGCGTCACCGACGGCGACCTTGTCCGAGTCGGCGAGCACCAGCGGCTTCAGGTTCGACGGGGCGTTCTTCAGCTTGATGACCGCGACGTCGTAGCCCTGGGCGCGGCCGACCACCTCGGCGTCGTACTTCTTGCCGTTCGAGAACGTGGCCGAAAGCTTTCCTCCGTCGGCGGCGGAGGCCACCACGTGGTTGTTGGTGAGTATGTGGCCCTGCGTGTCGTAGACGAAGCCGCTGCCGGTGCCGCCCTCGCCGTCGCTGCCCTCGGCCTCGATGGTGACCGTGCTCGGCAGCGCGTTCGCCGCCATGCCGGCGACCGAGGACGCGTCACGCTTGAAGTCGGCCGGGTTGTCCGAGGCGGAGACCGTCGTCGAGCCCGAACCACTGTCGTCGTTGCGCTCGGCCGCCCAGTAGCCGATGCCGCCACCGACACCGCCCGCGATCAGGGCCGCCGCGACCACCGCGGCCAGCAGCCCGCCGCGCCGGAGGCCCGGCTTGGGCGCCGGAGGCTGGTAGGAGGCGCCCCAGGAGTGCCCACCGCCGCCGTCCGCGTACGAGGGAACGGAGAGCGGTGGAGGCGGCCAGCCACCCGAGGCCGCGTTCGCGGCCTCGTGCTGCCCGCCGGGTCCCGGTGCAGCCCCCGAGGCCGCGCCGGGACCCTCGTGTGCCCCAGGCGCCGCGCCCTCGACCGGCGGCATCGCCGCGGTGGGTGCGTCGGCAGGCTCCGGAGGCGGTGCGGAACCGGCGGGGGCGGGTGCGGGAGTAGCGGGAGATTCCACCGGCACGGGAGGTGCGGACGGGGCTGGGGGTACCGAAGTGCCCTCGTTCTCGGTGCTCACAGCTCTTCTCCTCGATCCACGGCTGTACCAGCTGATTCCATCGGCATTGCTGTTTGTATGCGGACAGCTTTTCCCACGGGACGTCAGGGCACCATAAGGCGTTCCTGTGTGTCCGGTGCCATCCTTTACGCCGGGCGAAACGGACGCATCCGCTGGGCGGCCCAGCGCCACGCAATGGGACCATGACGCGGTGACCCTCGCACGACAGCAGCAGATCCAGGTCGTCGCCCACCGCGGAGCCTCCGACGAGGCCCCCGAGCACACGCTGGCCGCGTACAGAAGGGCCATCGAGGACGGTGCCGACGCCCTCGAATGCGATGTACGGCTCACCGCGGACGGCCATCTCGTCTGTGTGCACGACCGCCGCGTCAACCGTACGTCGAACGGACGCGGAGCGGTGTCGGCCCTGGAACTGGCGGATCTCGCCGCGCTCGACTTCGGCTCCTGGAAGAACAGCGAGGCCGGCCGCACCAGCACGGAGGGCCCCGACTGGGAGGACACCTCCGTCCTGACCCTGGAGCGGCTCCTGGAACTGGTCGCCGACGCGGGCCGCCGCGTGGAGCTCGCCATCGAGACCAAGCACCCCACCCGCTGGGCCGGCCAGGTCGAGGAACGCCTCCTGATGCTCCTCAAACGGTTCGGCCTGGACGCCCCTACCGGAGCGCCGGACGCACCGTCCCCGGTGCGCGTCATGAGCTTCTCGGCCCGCTCCCTGCACCGCATCCAGGCCGCGTCCCCCCACCTGCCGACGGTCTACCTGATGCAGTTCGTCTCGCCCCGCCACCGCGACGGCCGCCTCCCCAGGGGAGTGCCGATCGCAGGCCCGGGCATCCGGATCGTGCGCAGCCACCCCGGGTACGTGGAGAAGCTCAAGCGGGCGGGCCACCAGGTGCACGTGTGGACGGTCAACGAGCCGGAGGACGTCGACCTGTGCGTCGGCCTCGGCGTCGACGCGATCATCACGAACCGGCCCCGCGCGGTTCTGCGCCAGCTCGGGAGGGGCTAAATCCGGCCATCGCCTCACAGGGAGTGCTCCGGCGCGTTCGCTCCGTATTCGATCGTTACGAGTGCGTCACTGAGCGTGGATTGGCCGGTTTCCGGTCCAGTCCATTGGGGCATTCACACCGTGGCGTGGGGCAAAGGAGGTCTCGGGGGTGGCGTTGGTGGTGGCACAGGAGGTGCCCACGTCGTCGAGCATGGCCGTACCCCATGGCCCTGCGGGCGTGGGCGAAGCAAGACACCGGATGCGTGATCAGCTGCGCGTCGGCGGGGTCTCGGAAGCGGTCATCGACGATGCCGTACTGATCCTGTCGGAACTGTTGAGCAACGCCTGTCGGCACGGCAGGCCGCTGGGCGACGACATGGCCGGGGACGGCGACGTCCGGGCCGCTTGGAGGGTCGATGTGCGGGGCTGTCTCACCGTCGAGGTGACGGACGGTGGTGGTCCGACCCGCCCGGTTCCGGCCACACCCTCGGTCACCGCGCGCGGCGGCCGCGGGCTCAACATCATCTCGGCGCTCGCCGACGACTGGGGCGTACGTGACGACGCCTCCGGTGAAGTCACCGTCTGGGTGGTCGTGCACAAGGATGTGCGCTCCGAAGCCGAAACACAGGGGCAGGGCAACTTCGCTACGCGCGTGGCGAGCCGCGCGCCCGCGGGCATGTCCGACCTCGATTTCGCGGACGCCTTCGAGGACTTGGGCTGAAACCCGCTCCGGCCCGGCGACCCGGCCTGATCCCCGCCCCCGGCCGTACGAGGGGCTAGGCTCGCGCCCGTACGTACGAGAGCCGTAACCGGGAGACACCCAAGATGGCCAAGAAGCGCCCCCAGACCAAGGGCAAGTCGCACGTCAGCAGCGGGGAGATCCCGGTCGTCGGCGCCCGTGAGCCCTGCCCCTGCGGGAGCGGCCGCCGGTACAAGGCCTGTCACGGCCGCGCCGCCGCGCACGCGGTGACCGAGCTGGTGCAGCGCCCGTTCGAAGACCTCGCGGGAGAGGGCGACTGGATCGCGCTGCGCGAGCTGGTGCCCGCTGCGACGGTGCGGCTCACCCTCAAGGAGAGCCTGCCGGACGGCGTTCCGTCCGTGACACTCGCGACGGTGCTCCCGATGGCGTGGCCCGCACTGCGCCGCGACGACGGCTCGGTCCTGCTCGGCCTGCAGAACGACACCCCGTCGGGCGACCTGAGCCGTGACCTCGCCGACACCCTTCAGCGCGCGCTCACCGCCGA
This sequence comes from Streptomyces sp. NBC_00009, assembly GCF_045040855.1. Lineage (NCBI taxonomy): Bacteria > Bacillati > Actinomycetota > Actinomycetes > Kitasatosporales > Streptomycetaceae > Streptomyces > Streptomyces sp. NBC_00009. The sequence goes on along the minus strand of NZ_CP108312.1, from coordinate 4,036,390 downwards.
GCCCGGTACGCCGGTGCAGGCGCGCCGCGCACCCGCCGACGGCCCGCGCCTGCAGGACCTGCTCGACCCCGCGGCCGCCTTCGAGCCGGTCGTGCACACGGGATTCGAGTTCTGGGTGCCCGACTCGGAGAACGCGAGCCCGGAGGTCGCCGCCTCCCTGGAGCGGGCAAACGCGGCCGCCATCCCGACCGTGAAGCTGTCCGGTGTCGACGGCGCGTACTGGTGCGAGACCCCCGACAAGAACCACCTGCGCTGGGTCATGCCGCACCCCGAGGAGCAACTGCTCGACGCGCTCGCCCGGCTGCACGCGGCCGGCAGGTCCTCGCTCGGCGAGGGCACGCGCCTGGTCGGCTCGTTCCGCGCACACGGTCTGACCGTTCCCGTCTGGGACCTGCCCACCGGGGTGAGCGCCGAGGATGTCGAGAAGCCGGCGGCCGAGTTCGCCGAGCGGCTCGCCGCGGCCCTCGCCTCCGAGGCGCCGCTGACCGTCGACGAGCGCAGGGCGCGCGGCGGCCTCACCAATCGACAGGTGACGCTCAGCTGACCGACCGGTCAGCCACAGGAAGCCCTCGGAACGGGTGACTCCGGTCACAACTCCCCGTAGCGGCAGGTAAATCCGCATACGAATAGCCGAGATCGAATTTGCTAACGGCCGATCTCTTGTTACCGTTCGAGTAGCCCGGTTGCTGGTGCATCCCCCGTCGCCAGCAACCGGGTCCTTGTCTTTCCGGGACTTCCCCGTGGGCCTGCGCCCGGGAAATCGTCCCGCTCGCTCAGCGTCCGGCCGGCGTCGGCGCGTCGCTTCCCGACCTGAGCAGCAGCGGCCCCGCGTCCCCGGCTCCCGCGAACTCCGCCACCGCCGAGTAGTCGCTCGCCTCACCCGAAGTGCGCTCCCGCGGCGTGTCACACGTCCCCGGCTCGTCCTGAGCACCCACCGCACAGTGCATCTGTACGGTGCGGCCTCCCGGCGCCATCAGGGTCAGCACGGAACTCAGCGGCCCCCCTGTCGCGTTCCGGTAGTAGGTCCTCGCCCATGTGTCCCGCCCCTGGGTCAGTACGCAGGTCTGCGCCTCGATGCCGTCGGGAGAGGCGAGTTCGGGTCCGCACCGTGCCTTCGTGGCGATCCCGAGACCGGCGAGGACGGAGGTGCCCGGCGGTCGCTCGTGGGACCGGCGCCCCTTGCCGGCCGTGTCCGCCGCTGCCGTATCCGACGCCGTGGTGTCCGCCGGGTCGCTCGTGCCTGCACCCGGTTTGCCGTCGACCTTGTCGGCGTTGCTCGTGCTGCCGGCGTTGCCGGTGGGCAGTTCGCCGGAGTTGAGGCTGTCTTCCGCGGCGGTGTCGCCGACGGGGCCCGCGGACGCGCCCGCCAGCGGGAGGAGAACGGTCAGGACCACGACCGCGAGAAGACCGAGCAGACGGAGGCGCGAATGGGGTCTCCCCTGCTCGAGGCTGGTCGAGAGCTTGGGGAAGGAGGGCATGCGCCGAAGATATCGGCGCCGCCCCTTCGCACCCCTCGCCGCGCGCCCAATTCCCCTACAACTCGGGGGCGCTCACACCCGTACGAGTGAGGGCGTCCACCACCGCGTCCACCACGGCCTCCACATCGGGCACCCAGGGTGCCGCGGAGCCGGGCAGCGGGGCGCGCTCCCAGCGGACCTGGCCGAGGCCGGTGTCGGACGGAGGCAGTGCCAGATAGCCGCCCTCGCCGTGGAAGCGCAGGGACCCCGGCACCCAGTCCTGGGCGTAGAGGAGCTCGCCCAGCTGCTCCATGGAGTAGGGCGCCACCAAGATGAAGAGACGATCCCTCGTGGCCACGACCGGGCCGAGCCTGATGTCCGTACGGTCGAGTGCCTTGAGGGCGCGGGCTCCGGCGACCGAGGGGAGGCTCACGGCACAGGGGGCGCGGCCGCCGCTCGCGCCCGCGCCGGCCCCCGTGGCCAGCACGATCGGCGCGGCCGGACGGTTGGTCCACCACCAGCGGATCATGCGCTCGTCCGTGGTCGCGGCGAGCAGCCCCGGGTCGAAGGGGTGCGCGCCCGGCACCGTGCACTCCGGGTCGGGGCAGGCGCAGCTGACGCCGTCACGGCGCCCCGCCCCTACGAGCCCCACGCCCGGGAGCACGGGCCACTGCCATGCGGTCGCGAAGGTCAGGGCCGCGCTGAACTGATCAGACTTCCCGTTGTTTCGCCTGGACAGGAGCCTGCGTCGCCTTCCGAGGATCTCGCGCATGAGCGCTCGTTCCTTTCCGTAGACCGAAGAGAACGCTGTGGGCCACATCACACAATGTGTCGATCACTTCACTGAGCGTACGTACTGGGAGCGTCGCACCCCAGCCTTGAGCAGGGGGAACCCCTATTGTCCGAGCGCCGGCCGCGTACTTGAAAAGCCTGGCGTGGGGTGGCGGCGCCTGGCGTTTACCGTCGCGCGTGTTACTCGCCGTCTCCGCCACGGGAGGATGGGGCACGGTCGTCGGTGGTTAAGACGCCCGGGTCCGTCGCCAGGTTCCGGGTCGATCCCAACTGTCCCTGGCCTTCTCCGAGTACGTACCCATCACGACCGCTGTGACGCTCTGTCGAACAATGCCAGTCGACCGCAATATGCCCTTACCCGAGGCACTTTTTGGCCAAGTTCGATCAGAGATCACTAATGCCGCACGGGCCTCCTGGACACCAGGAATCCCAGCAGGACAATGCTGGACATCCCCTCATCAGTGAGTGTAGATGTGGAGGCACTGCTGGCGGCGCAGAATCACATGGGGGTTTGCGATGCTATTGAGCAATACGCACCGGTCGGAAAGCCGGACGCCATGACAACCCCTCACTTCCCGAAAGTGGCTGGAATCGATTCAACGGTTCCCCCACCGGCACACACTGTCGCGCCCGCGTCACCCGCGCCCCCTTCCTCCCCCGGAGCGCCCGGAGCCCCCGGAGCCCCCGGAGCGCTGATCCAGGACCGGCTCGCCGGCTGGGTCTCCGACCTCACCACGCTGCACGAACTCACCGAGCGCCTGGCCAGGACGGCTGTCATGGACGACGCCCTGCACGAGGTGCTCCGCGCCGGTGCCGCACTCGTCGGCGCGCGCCGCGGACTCGTCGTCCTGGAGCCCGCCGACGGCCTGGGCCCCGACACCACCGTGGGGCTCGGCCTCGCCCGCGCCGACCTCGGCCACATCGAGACGGTGCCGCGCGGCGCGACCTCGTACGGCAAGATCCTCGACCGCACGGACGGGACCGGCGAGCCCGAGGTGCACGCGGATCTGCTGTCCGAGGACGGCCTCGACCCGCGTCACCGCGAGGTCGCCGCCAGGCTCGGCTACGCGGCGAGCTTCGCGCTGCCCCTCGCGACGGAGGCGGCGGGCCGGCTCGGCGCCGCGGTGTGGCTCTACGACGAGCCCGCCGAGCCCGTGGAACGCCAGCGCCATCTGGTCGGTCTGTACACGCGTTACGCCACCGAACACCTCGCGCGCCTGCTCGAACTGGAGCGGGCGCGCACCAAGTCCCGCACCATCGCGGAGGAGTTGCTGCCGCCGCGGCTCCCGCGGGTCGCGGGCGTCCAGCTCGCCGCCCGGCGCCGCACGGGCCCGCGAGGCGGCGGCGACTGGTACGACGCGCTGCCGCTGCCCGAGGGCGCGCTCGGCCTCACCGTCGGCTCCGTCACCGGCTCCGGGGCGAGCGCCGTCGCCGCGATGGGCCGGCTCAGAGCCAGCCTGCGGGCGTACGCGGTGATGGAGGGCGAGGACCCCGTCGCCGTCCTGTCCGATCTGGAGCTGCTGCTCCGGCTGACCGAGCCCGCGCGCAGCGCCACCGCCCTCTTCGCGTACTGCGAGCCCGCCCTGCGCAAGATCGTCCTGGCCGGGGCCGGGCACAGCCCGCCGCTGGTGATCGGCGAGAGACGCACCGAGTTCGTGGAGACGTCGCTGTCCGCGCCGCTCGGCATGCTGGCCTGCTGGGAGGCGCCGAGTGTCGAGCTCAGCCCCGAGCCCGGCGAGACCGTGCTGCTGTACACGGACGGCCTGCTGCACCGCACCGGTGACCCGATGGACCGCGCCTTCGCCCGCCTGCACGCGGCGGCCGCCGGCGTCCCCCGCACCATCCGCGACGACCCCGGCGCGATCGCCGACCACGTCCTGCACACCGTCCTGCCGGACGGGCTCGACGCCGCCGACAGCAACGAGGACGTCGTGCTGCTCGCCGCGCGCTTCGAGTGATTCCGGTGACCGGGGCGGTACGCCCCGTAGCCCCCGATGTAACAGGTCTTCCGGCCCTGGGCCCCCTTCCGTACGACCGTACGATGGAGGGGGTCCACCGTTGTACCCAGGCCGCACCCTTGGCCGTTCCAGGGCCGTATCTAGGAGGAAGACGTGTCGGAGGAGCTCACCCCGGAGAACCCGGAGATCTCTCAGACCGAGAGCGACGAGCCGATCAAGCAGCGCAAGAACGGCCTGTACCCGGGCGTGTCCGACGAGCTCGCCGAGAGCATGAAGTCCGGCTGGGCCGACACCGAGCTGCACGGCCTCGAGCCGATCGCGCAGGCATCCGAGACGGCCGCCCGCCGCGCCGCCCTCTCCGCGCGCTTCCCCGGTGAGCGCATCGTCGTCCCCGCGGGCAACCTCAAGACCCGCTCGAACGACACCGAGTACGCCTTCCGCGCCTCGACCGAGTACGTGTACCTGACCGGCAACCAGACGGAGGACGGCGTCCTCGTCCTCGAGCCGACGGCCACCGGGCACAACGCGACGATCTACCTGCTGCCGCGCTCCGACCGCGAGAACGGCGAGTTCTGGCTCGACGGCCAGGGCGAGCTGTGGGTCGGCCGCCGCCACTCCCTCACCGAGGCCGAGCAGGTGTACGGCATCCCCGCCTCCGACGTGCGCGAGCTCGCCGGCAAGCTGTCCGAGGCCACCGGCCCGGTCCGCGTGGTGCGCGGCCACGACGCCGGCATCGAGGCCGCCCTCGCCGACAAGGTCACCCGCGAGCACGACGAAGAGCTGCGCGTCTTCCTCTCCGAGGCCCGCCTCGTGAAGGACGCTTTCGAGGTCGGCGAGCTGCAGAAGGCCGTCGACTCGACGGCCCGCGGCTTCGAGGACGTCGTGAAGGTCCTCGACAAGGCCGAGGCCACCAGCGAGCGCTACATCGAGGGCACGTTCTTCCTGCGCGCCCGCGTCGAGGGCAACGACATCGGCTACGGCTCGATCTGCGCCTCCGGCCCGCACGCCTGCACCCTGCACTGGGTCCGCAACGACGGCCCGGTCCGCTCCGGCGACCTGCTCCTCCTGGACGCGGGCGTGGAGACCCACAGCCTCTACACCGCCGACATCACGCGCACGCTGCCGGTCAACGGCCGCTACACCGAGCTCCAGAAGAAGATCTACGACGCCGTGTACGAGGCCCAGGAGGCCGGTATCGCGGCCGTCAAGCCGGGTGCCAAGTACCGCGACTTCCACGACGCCGCGCAGCGCGTGCTCGCCGAGAAGCTCGTCGAGTGGGGCCTCGTCGAGGGCCCGGTCGAGCGCGTCCTGGAGCTCGGCCTCCAGCGCCGCTGGACGCTGCACGGCACCGGTCACATGCTCGGCCTCGACGTCCACGACTGCGCGGTCGCGCGCACGGAGACGTACGTGGACGGCACGCTGGAGCCCGGCATGTGCCTGACCGTCGAGCCCGGTCTGTACTTCCAGGCCGACGACCTGACCGTGCCGGAGGAGTACCGCGGCATCGGTGTCCGGATCGAGGACGACATCCTCGTGACCGAGGACGGCAACCGGAACCTCTCCGCCGGTCTGCCGCGCCGCTCGGACGAGGTCGAGGCGTGGATGGCTCAGCTCAAGGGCTGAACCACGCGCGCGTAGAGACGCGACCACGCGCGCGTAGAGACGCGTTTGCGAAGTGGCCGGGCACGGCAGAACGGTGCCCGGCCGCTGTCGTGTCCGGAGGGGGTCAGGCGGAGACGAGGGGCGCGTTCTCGCGCCACTTGAGCACCTTGTCGAAGCTGACCACCGCACCGCCCCTGCCTGGTCTGTTGACGAAGTGGACGTGGTCCGCGAGCTCCTGGATGAGACACAGTCCGCGGCCGTGCTCGGCGTGGTCGGGGGCGGGCTTGAGCAGGGTGGTGCCGCGGCCGCGCAGCGCCGGGAAGCCGGGACCGGAGTCGGCGACCTCGATGCGGCAGGTCTCGCCCTCGAGGTAGGCCGTGACCCGGTAGGCGCCCGCCGGATCGTCGGGGTCCGGATCGCCGCCGTGCTCGACGGCATTGGCACACGCCTCGGTGAGCGCGACGGACAGGTCGTACGAGACGTCGGGGTCCACGCCCGCGGTCTCCATGGTGTCGATCAGCAGGCGCCGGGCGAGCGGGACGCTCGCGGCCTCGCGGCGCAAGTGCAGAGACCACCAGATGCTCATGCTCCAGCCTCCAGGCCACGGCTCGACATACCGATACGTATTGCCGCAACGGCCCCTGTGCAATCGCGTGCTTCGCGTGATACCGCCCATACGGCGGACGCGCGGACCGGTGGCGGCGGTGTACGGAGTCGGCCGCAAGGGGGCGGGGCGGAAGATTCCGGACCTTGTGGACCTGCCGTATGAGGCGGGTAAGCCCAGTGCGATGATGAGCCCGCCATGTCTGCCCCCCACCAGCGCGAGGCGCGCACCGGAACGGATGTCCGGCTGCTGAGGGCCGCGGTGTTCACCGCGGTCTGCGTCGCGTTGTCCGCGGCCGGACATGTGCTCGCCTCGTGTGCCACCGTCCCCCTGTGGACGCTGGGTGTCGGGTTCCTCGCGGTGTTCGCCGTCGCGGCACCGCTCGCCGGGCGCGAGCGCTCGCTGCCGGGCATCGCCGCCGCTCTCGCGGTCGGCCAGACCGGGCTGCACACCCTCTTCGGAGTGGGCCAGCACGGCACCATGACGATGGCGCAGACGGCCCAGGAACCCTCGGTTGTGGAGCGCGCGGCCCGGCTCATGTGCGGCACGGGCATGGCGGCGATCAGTCCCGCGCAGGCGCAGAAGATCCTGTCGGACGCCGGCGTCGAACCCGGTTCCGGAACGGCCATGCACCACCACGCCGTCACCGAAGCGGCCACCTCCATGCCGCTGCTGCCGTCCCTGCCGATGCTGCTCGGGCACCTGCTCGCCGCGGTCGTCGCAGGCTGGCTGCTGCGCCACGGGGACCTCGCGCTCGGCCGGCTCGTCCGTCTCTCGGCGAACTCGGCGCATGGAGTCGCCCAGGGGGCGCTCGTCCGTTCCCTGCGCGCCGCTCTCGCTCTCGTACGCGCCCTCAGGGCGGGCCTGCCCGGGGCTTCCGAAGCGGTGCCCCACGTGGTGCCCATCGAGCTCCTCGCGCCACTGCCCCTGCGCACTACGGCACTTCAGCACTCGGTGATCAGGCGCGGCCCACCAGCGGGCGACGCGTTCCGTCTCGCTGCCTGACACGACACACGTACTCCACGCGGGGCCCTTGTACGGGTTCCCGCACAGCGCGGAGGGGTGTTGTGCGGCACGCGCGCGTGCCCCTTTTCCGGTGCACGCACTCACCGTTCGCCTGATCCCGCTGAACCCGAGTGGAGTGGTTTCTGCAATGAAGAAGATTTCCCGCGTCGCCGTAGTCGGCGCCGGCGCCGCGTCCGCCGTCCTGGCGCTCTCCGTCCCCGCCTTCGCACACGTGAGCGTGCAGCCGGAGGGCGTCGCCGCCAAGGGCGGATACGCCGTCGTGAACTTCAAGGTGCCGAACGAGCGCGACGACGCCGCGACCACCAAGGTCGAGGTCAACTTCCCGACCGACCACCCGCTGGCCTCGGTCATGCCCGAGCCCATCCCCGGCTGGACCGCCAAGGTCACCAAGTCCAAGCTCGACAAGCCGCTGGAGATGCACGGCGAGAAGATCGACCAGGCCGTCTCCCAGGTCACGTGGACCGCCGACGGCTCGGGCAAGGACAAGGGCATCCAGCCCGGCTTCTTCCAGAAGTTCCCGCTCTCCATCGGGCAGCTGCCCGAGGACACGGACGAGCTCGTCTTCAAGGCGATCCAGACGTACGACAACAAGGAAGTCGTGCGCTGGATCGAGCCGCAGGCCAAGGGCCAGGAGGAGCCGGAGAACCCGGCGCCCACCCTGGAGCTCTCGGCCGCGACCGAGGACCACCACGGCGGCGCCGCGGCCGACGACAGCGCCAAGTCGGGTGACGACAAGGCGGCCACGGCCGCGTCCTCGTCCGACAGCTCCTCCGACGGCTCTTCCGGCAGCGACACCACCGCACGCGCCCTCGGCATCGCCGGCATCGTCGTCGGCGCCGCCGGCGTGGCCTTCGGCGTGCTCGCGGGACGCCGTCGTACCAACAGCTGAACCAGCCGCGGGTGTGCACCGGGGCCGGCGCAGGCGGCGGCCCTCCGCGGCCGCCGGCCGACCCCGGTGCACACCGGCCCGCCTCACATCTGGGACATTTTTCTATGCGCTCTCCCCGTAAGACCCCGCACACAGCTCCTCGCCAGGCCCTCCGTAAGAAGACGCTGCTCGCCGCCGGGCTCATCGCCGCGGCGTCGCTCACCCTCTCCGCCTGCGGCAGTGGCGACGACAGCAACAAGCCCGTGGCAGAGGTCTCCGCCGAGACCGGCTCGAACAAGGCCGCGACCGTCCTCGACTCGCCCTTCAAGAAGCCGGACGTCGTCCTCACGGACACCCATGGCAAGAAGTTCGACCTGCGCGAGCAGACCAAGGGCAAGCCCACGCTGATCTACTTCGGCTACACCCACTGCCCCGACGTGTGCCCCCTGACGATGAGCAACATCGCCGTCGCCAAGAAGGCCCTGCCCAAGGCCGAGCAGGACAAGCTCCAGGTCGTCTTCGTCACCACCGACCCGGACCGTGACACCGCGCCCGTCCTCGGCAAGTGGCTCAAGGCGCAGGACCCCGACTTCATCGGCCTGACCGGCGACTTCGCCACCATCCAGGGCAGCGCCCGCACCCTCGGCATCTCCATCGAGCCGACGCAGAAGGACAAGAACGGCAAGCTCGTCTCGATGCACGGCACGCAGGTCATCGCCTTCTCGCCGAAGACCGACGCCGGGTACGTCCTGTACGGCGAGGACGCCACCGTGGACGACTACACCAAGGACCTCCCCAAGATCATCAAGGGGGAGCAGCCGTGAGGCGTACACCGCTCGCCCTCGGCGCCACTGCGCTGGCGGCCGGACTCGCCCTCACGGCCTGCGGCTCCGGCGACTCGTCGGCCTCGGCGTCCTCCGACAAGCCCGCGGTGAAGGTCGGCGCGGCGTTCATACCTGCGCCCGCGGGCGGCGACATGGCGGCCGGCTTCTTCGTCGTCCACAACAGCGGCGGCGCCGACACGCTCACCTCGGTGACCAGTGCCATCGCCCAGCAGGTCACCCTCCACAGCACCAAGGGCGGAGTGATGAAGGAGCAGAAGTCCTTCCCCGTCCCGGCCGACGGCGAGCTCGACTTCGACCGCGGTGGCAACCACCTCATGTTCGAAAACCTGAAGCAGACGCCCAAGGAGGGCGACAAGGTGTCGGTGGAGTTGCACTTCGCCAAGTCCGGCACCGTCACGGTGACCTTCCCGGTGAAGGCCGCCACCTACAACCCGACGGCGAAGTCGGCGCACTCGTCTATGTCGTCGATGCCGTCGCACAAGCCGCACACGTCGCACACGTCGCACACGTCGCACACGTCGCACTGAGGGGCTGACCGTTCGTGAAGACCATCGCTCCCCGCTTCCGGCACTTGTTGCTGCTGCTCCTCGCCGTCACCGGCGCCCTCCTCGCCGGCGCCGCGCCCGTCTCCGCGCACGCCGCGCTGACCGGGAGCGACCCGAAGCAGGGCGCGGTGGTCGAGCAGGCCCCCACCCGGGTGTCCCTGACCTTCTCCGAAGAGGTCGCCATGTCCGACGGCTCCGTACGGGTCCTCGACCCGGCCGGGAAGCGCGTCGACACCGGCAAGACGACCGACCTCGGCGGCACGACCTACGGCGTCCCCCTCCACTCCGGGCTGCCCGACGGCACGTTCACCGTCGCCTACCAGGTCGTGTCGGCCGACAGCCACCCCGTCTCCGGGGCGTTCACCTTCTCCATCGGCGCCCCTTCCAAGACCACCGCGGCCCTGCCCGACCAGACCGCGGGCGGCGGCGTCGTCGGCTGGCTCTACGGCGTCGCGCGGTACCTCTCCTACGCGGGCTTCATCCTCACCGTCGGCGGCGCGGCCTTCGTCCTCGCCTGTTGGCCGCGCGGAGCGGGTGTCCGCCCCGTGCAGCGGGTCGTGGTGGGCGGCTGGATCACCCTCACCGGCGCGACCCTCGCCATGCTCCTGATGCGCGGCTCCTACACGGGGTCCGGCGCGGTCGGTGACATCTTCGACCTCACCCTCCTCGGGCAGGTCCTACAGACCAAGTCGGGCGCGGCCCTGGTGTCACGGCTCCTGCTGCTGGCCGCCGCCGCCCTCTTCATCGCCGTGCTCTTCGGCGCGTACGAGAAGCGGACCGACCCCAGGGAGAAGAAGGACCTCACCTTCGGGCTCGCGATCGGCGGGGCGGTCGTCGCCGCCGGTCTCTCCGCGACCTGGGCGATGGCCGAGCACGCCTCCACCGGCATCCAGGCCGGACTCGCCATGCCCGTCGACGTACTGCACCTGCTCTCGGTCGCGGCCTGGCTCGGCGGGCTCACCACCCTGCTCGTCGCCCTGTACCGGGCGCCCTCGATCGAGGCCACGGCCGTCCGGCGGTTCTCCCGGGTGGCGTTCTGCGCGGTCTCCACGCTGGCCGCGACCGGGCTCTACCAGTCCTGGCGCCAGGTCGGCTCCTGGTCGGCACTCACCGGCACCCGTTACGGGCAACTGCTGCTGCTCAAGATCGGGCTCGTCGCCGTCATGGTCGGCGTCGCCTGGATCTCGCGGAAGTGGACGGGACGCCTGTCGGAGGGCCTCGCCCCGGAGGCCGCCGCAACCACCGTGATCGAGGAACGCACGCGGTCGGAGGAGGCGGTGACGGTACCGACGGGTGGCGCATCGAAGGGGTCGTCGTCGGGGTCGTCGTCGGGGGACTCCAGGGGCGATACGGGTTCGGGTTCCGGCTCCGGTGCCGATACGGGTCCGGGTCCCGGCTCCGGTGCCGATACGGTTTCGGGTTCCGGCTCTGATACGGGTTCCGGTTCCGGCTCCGGTGTCGACGACAAGCGGTCCACCCAGCTCGCACGGCAGCGCGCCGCGCTCGCCACCGCCCGTGACAAGCGCATACGGGACGCCGACCCGGGCCGCTCCGGACTGCGCCGCTCCGTACTCACCGAGGCCGGTGTAGCCGTCGTCCTGCTCATCGTCACGACCGTGCTCACCTCCACCGAGCCGGGCCGCACCGAGGAGGAGGCCAAGGCCGTCACCGCGGCGGCCTCCCAGCGGTCGGGGCCGCTCTCCCTGAAGCTGCCGTTCGACACGGGCGGCCAGGACGGCAAGGGCACGCTCCTCCTGGACATGGATCCCGGACGCACCGGCAGCAACGACATGCACGTCTATGTGGAGCGCCCCAATGGCAAGGCGTTCGACGTCCCCGAGGTGAAGGTCTCCTTCACCCTCGCCGCGAAGAAGCTCGGCCCCCTGCCGGTCGTTCCCGACCACATCGCCACCGGACACTGGAGCGCGAGCGGCGTACAGATCCCCGTGGCGGGCGACTGGAAGATCGCGATCACCGTGCGCACCTCCGACATCGACCAAGTGACCGTCAACAAGAACGCGAAGATCGGCTGACCCCCACCATGGCTGACTCCGAGAACCGGACCGACTCCGGCATCTCCCGACGGCGACTCCTCGGTACCGCGGGCGCGACGGGCCTCGCCCTGGGCGCCGTGGGCGGCGCCGCCGGGTACGCGACCGCGTCGTCGAACTCCCCCGACGCCCCCGCGTCGCTGACCTCCCTCGGCGCGGACCGCGTGATGTTTCACGGGAAACATCAGCCCGGCATCACGACCCCGATGCAGTCCCGCGGGCACTTGATCGCCTTCGATCTCGCGCCGGGCGCCGGGCGCAAGGAAGCGGCGGCCCTGATGCGCCGCTGGTCGGCAACCGCCCAGCGGCTGATGGCCGGCGAGACGCTCGGCGACTCCGACACCGACGTCGCCCGCGATGCCGGCCCTTCCTCGCTGACGCTCACCTTCGGCTTCGGCCACAGCTTCTTCTCCCGTACGGGGCTGGAGAAGCAGCGCCCCGCAGCCCTCGACCCGCTGCCCGACTTCTTCTCCGACCACCTCGACAAGGCCCGCAGCAACGGCGACCTGTGGGTGCAGATCGGCGCGAACGACGCGCTCGTCGCGTTCCACGCCCTGCGCGCGGTCCAGAGGGACGCGGGGGAAGCGGCCCGGGTGCGCTGGCAGATGAACGGCTTCAACCGCTCGCCCGGCGCCACCTCCCACCCCCTCACCGCCCGCAACCTCATGGGCCAGATCGACGGAACGAACAACCCGAAGCCGGCCGACGCCGACTTCGACAAGCGGATCTTCGTGCCCGCTTCGGGCGACCCCGCCTGGATGGCCGGCGGCTCGTACGCCGTCGTACGACGCATCCGCATGCTGCTCGACGACTGGGAGAAGCTGTCGGGGAAGGCGCAGGATGACGTCATCGGACGCAAGAAGTCCGACGGCGCGCCCCTGACCGGCGGCACCGAGACCACGGAGCCGGACCTGGAGAAGACCGGCGCCGACGGCAAGCTCGTCATCCCCATCAACGCCCACGCGCGCATCACCCGGCCCGACCAGAACGGCGGCGCCGCGATGGTCCGCCGCCCGTTCTCGTACCACGACGGCATAGGCCACGACGGGGTGCCGGACGCCGGGCTGCTCTTCATCTGCTGGCAGGCGGACCCCCTGCGCGGCTTCGTCCCGGTGCAGCGCAAGCTCGACCGGGGAGACGCCCTGTCGGACTTCATCCGTCACGAGTCGAGCGGGCTGTTCGCGGTGCCCGGCGGGGCAGGCGAGGGCGAGTACGTGGGGCAGGCGTTGCTGGAGGCCCATTAGGGTGACCAATATGTCAGCCAGCTACGCGTATCTCGGCCCTCAGGGCACCTTCACCGAGGTTGCTCTGCGCACGCTTCCGGAGACCGCCACCCGGGAACTCGTCCCGATGGTGTCCGTGCCCGCTGCACTCGACGCCGTGCGCAACGGCGAGGCCGAGGCCGCGTTCGTGCCGATCGAGAACTCCGTCGAGGGCGGCATCACGACCACGCTCGACGAGCTGGTGGCCGGCGAGCCGCTGATGATCTACCGCGAGGTACTGCTCTCCATCACCTTCGCGCTGCTGGTCAGACCCGGTATGCAGGTGTCGGAAATCAAGACGGTGACGGCCCACCCGGCGGCTCAGCCGCAGGTCCGCAACTGGATGAAGGCGAATCTCGCCGAGGACGTGACGTGGGAGTCGGCGGCGTCGAACGCGGACGGCGCCCGCCTGGTGCAGGAGGGCCGCTACGACGCGGCGTTCGCGGGCGAGTTCGCCGCCGAGCGTTACGGCCTGGTGCCGCTGGTCACCGAGATCCACGACGCGGAGAACGCGCAGACGCGGTTCGTCCTCGTCGGCAAGCCGGCCCGCCCCGCGGCGCCCACCGGTGCGGACAAGACCTCCGTGGTCATCTGGCAGCGCGACGACCACCCCGGCGCGCTGCTCGAACTGCTCCAGGAGTTCGCGGTGCGCGGCGTCAACCTGATGCTGCTGCAGTCCCGGCCGACCGGTGAGGGCATCGGGAACTACTGCTTCGCCATCGACGCGGAGGGCCACATCTCGGACCGCCGCGTGGGCGAGGCGCTGATGGGGCTCAAGCGGGTCTGCCCGCAGGTGCGCTTCCTGGGCTCGTATCCGAGGGCCGGGGTCACCAGGGCGGACGCCCGGACTCCGCGAACGGGGACGTCCGACAGCGACTTCATTGCGGCGTCCGACTGGCTCGCGCGCTGCCAGGACGGCCGTTTCTGACGCCTCCGGGTTCCAGGTCGCGGAGCCTTCGGGCATTCGGGTTCTGAGGGCTTTCCGGCGTCTTCGGGCGCCGGATTTCGACGTTTCGAGAACCAGTCCTACCTGCAGATTTTCGCCATCCACAGAAGTTATCCACAGGTGCGCTTCTCGACCTGGGGACAAGTCGACACCATCTCGCTACATGGTCGACAAATCGCCCTACAGCCCTCAAGTCCGTCCACAGGCGCGCACGTCACCCCTCGTCCACTCTTTTCCTTTGATCAACTCTATAGAGCGAACCATTTCCACTCGAAAGTGCGTGTGAGATGGGTTTGGATCGGGAATCCTTCGCCGCGCATGCGGCTTTCGGAACGATCTCTTCCGGCGTCCACAGATCTTTCGCACAGCCTGTGGATAACTTTTCGGAGAGCCACATTCCTGTGGACAACCCCGTTCCCAAGTCCCGCTGCACACAAGGGGATTTAGTCAAGCGGCCGTGCCGCGTCTGCCCCATTTCGGGGAATGGGACCCTTTTCATTGACCGGCATCCACAGCGTCCGACCGGTCCCGAGAAGATCCATTTCGGCCACGCGCTTCGTCGCGCTCGACCTCGCATCGCCGAATTCATATTCCGGCATATCGGTCATAAGGTAAGGCACGGGATATCGGTTCGTGCGGTGGAACCGCGCACCGGTAGCCTTGAGGGGTGATTGACCTTCGCCTGCTCCGTGAGGACCCCGACCGTGTTCGCGCCTCCCAGCGTGCCCGTGGAGAGGACGTCGCGCTAGTCGACGCCCTGCTCTCCGCCGACGAGCGGCGCAGGTCGTCCGGGCTCCGCTTCGACGAGCTCCGTTCCGAGCAGAAGTCGCTCGGCAAGCTGATCCCCAAGGCCCCCGCCGACGAGAAGCAGGAGCTCCTGAAGAAGGCCGGCGAGCTCTCCGCCGCCGTCAAGAGCGCCGAGGCCGAGCAGCGCGAGGCAGACGAGGAGACCCAGCGCCTCGCCCTCCTGCTGGGCAACATCGTGCACACGGACGTCCCGGTCGGCGGCGAGGAGGACTTCGTCGTCCTCGAGACGCACGGCACGATCCGTGACTTCGGCGCCGAGGGCTTCGAGCCCAAGGACCACCTGGAGCTCGGCGAGGCGCTCGGCGCCATCGACGTCGAGCGCGGCGCCAAGGTGTCGGGCTCGCGCTTCTACTACCTGACGGGCGTCGGCGCCCTCCTCGAGCTCGCCCTGGTGAACGCGGCGATCGCACAGGCCACCGAGGCCGGCTTCATCCCGATGCTGACGCCCGCCCTGGTGCGCCCGCGCGCCATGGAGGGCACGGGCTTCCTCGGCCAGGCCGCGGAGAACGTGTACCACCTGGAGAAGGACGACTACTACCTGGTCGGCACCTCCGAGGTCGCGCTCGCCGGCTACCACATGGACGAGATCCTCGACGCGGACAAGCTGCCGCTGCGTTACGCCGGCTTCTCGCCGTGCTTCCGCCGCGAGGCCGGTACGTACGGCAAGGACACCCGGGGCATCTTCCGCGTGCACCAGTTCGACAAGGTCGAGATGTTCTCGTACGTCGCTCCCGAGGACGCCGAGTCCGAGCACAAGCGGCTTCTGGAGTGGGAGAAGCAGTGGCTGACCGGCCTCGAGCTGCCCTTCCAGGTCATCGATGTGGCGACGGGCGACCTCGGGTCCTCGGCCTCGCGCAAGTTCGACTGCGAGGCGTGGATCCCGACGCAGGGCAAGTACCGCGAGCTGACCTCGGCGTCGAACTGTGACGGCTTCCAGGCCCGTCGCCTGTCCATCCGGATGCGCGACGGCAAGAAGGTGCAGCCGCTGGCGACGCTCAACGGCACGCTGTGTGCGGTGCCGCGCACCATCGTGGCCATCCTTGAGAATCACCAGCAGGCCGACGGCTCCGTGAGGGTGCCCGAGGTGCTGCGTCCGTACTTGGGGGGACGAGCCACTCTTGAACCGAAGTAAATGCAGTCTGGAGCCGATCAACAAGTGAGCCACCCTGCTCCACTCGATCACCCGTTCCCGTACAAACTCGTCGCGACCGATCTCGACGGGACGCTTCTGCGGCCCGACGACACGGTCTCCGAGCGGACGCGTGAGGCGCTCACCGCGGTCACCGCGACGGGCGCCGCCCACATCATCGTGACCGGGCGGGCCGTGCCCTGGACCCGGCACATCCTCGACGACCTCGGCTACGAGGGCCTCGCGGTGTGCGGGCAGGGCGCGCAGGTCTATCACGCCGGCGAGCACCGGCTGCTGACGTCGGTGACGCTCGACCGGCAGCTGGCCGGTCTCGCGCTCTCCAAGATCGAGGCGGAGACCGGGCCGCTGGCCCTGGCCGCGAGCCGTGACGGCCTCGAGGGCGAGGTCATCGTGGGGCCCGGCTACCAGGTGCAGGAAGGCCCCCTGCCGGTCATCCCGTTCACGGATGTCACCGAGCTCTGGAAAGCGCCGCTGAACAAGGTGTACGTGCAGCACCCCGGCATGACCGACGACGAGCTGGCCGCCGTGGCGCTGGCCGTGGCCGGTGATCTGGTGGGCGTCACCATGGCGGGCGAGGGCATCGTCGAGCTGCTGCCGCTCGGTCTGTCCAAGGCGACCGGTCTCTCGCTCGCCGCGCGCCGGCTGGGCGCGAAGGCGGCCGACACGATCGCTTTCGGCGACATGCCCAACGACATCCCGATGTTCGGCTGGGCGGCGCACGGCGTGGCGATGGCCAACGCCCACGCGGAGCTCAAGGCAGTCGCGGACGAGGTCACGACGTCGAACGCGGACGACGGCATCGCGGTGGTCCTGGAACGCCTGCTGGGCTGACGGCCTGCCGTCGCCGCGGCCGTCTGCGGCTGCCGTTCCCCTGAGGGGCGCGGCATCGAAAAGTCTGGGTGGGCGGCCCGCGCACCCGGAAGATGCGCGCTCGAAGCGGCCGCCCCGGGCAGCCTCCCCGTGAGCCGGCTCGTACGGAGTGAGTAACTACTCCGGAGCCTGCCGTGGGCTGCCCTGCCGGGAGCTCGACGGAATCTTGACCGACATCGTCTCGCTCCTCTCCCAGCAGGCGGGCGCCGTGCGCGGCGCGGTTACAGAACTACTGTGCCCCTACTGGGAGTTGGGCGCCACCGAATAAAACCGGGATCGGCAGGCGGCTAGCGTCTGCGCCACTTGCGGCGTCAGGCGCGGCTGAAGAACCAGCCCGCGGGGGGCTTGTCGGACCGCCACGGCTGGGGCTCGGGGGACTCGTTCCGCCAGCGGGCGGCGAGCATGCGGGCCCGCGCGGACGGCTCCGTGGTCTCGGCGGACCGTATGAAGTCCTCGTCGAAGGTCACGTCCTCCCACGTCTCGTCCCGCTCATGCTCCGGATCCGCCGCCATCTCCACACATCTCCACTCCTCCTGGAACGGGTCGCCTTCCTGGAAAACGGTTCGTTCTCCTGGAGAACAGATCGCTCTCCTGGAAAACAGGTCACCCTCCCGACCAGTGTCCTGATGGGAGGGTGAAGCCGCTGTCAAGAGCCGTCACTCCTCGCCGGCGAGCTTCAGCGTGCGCAGCTTCTGGCCCGCGTACCAGGTGGCGAGCACGGTGACCCCGGCGAGCAGGACGGTGGCGAGGGGCAGGCCGACGTCCGAGGTGATCAGGTCGCCGCCCGCCACCTTGTGGGCCACGGCGAGGGACCACTGCTGCACACTGAGGGTGCGCGCACCGGCCACGAGCGACCCGAAGAGCGCCTCCCAGACCAGGGCGTAGACGAGGCCGAAGACCACCGCGTGGCGCGTGATCGTGCCGAGGAGCAGGAAGAGCGCGGCGTACGCGATGGAGGCGACGAGGGCCGCGATCGTGTAGGCGACGGCGATCTGCTGCCCGTTCCCGTTCAGGATCAGGCCCGCGATGAGCGTGGGGACTGCGGAGAACGCCATCGTCACGGCGACGGCGACGATCAGCTTGGTGAAGATGATCGTCGGGCGCTTGATCGGCTTCGCGAGGAGGTAGACGACGGAGCCGTCGTCGATCTCCGGGCCGATCGCGCCCGTGCCCGCGATGACGCCGATGATCGGCACCATCGTGGCGAGCGCGAACCCGCCCAGGACGTCGGCGGCGATCTGGTCGTCCGCTCCGGTGAGGCCGCGCACGAGCGCAGAGATGGCGATGAGCAGGACGGGCAGGGCACACAGGATGAGGGCCCGGCGGCGGCCGAGCAGGGCTCGGTAGGTGAGCCGGGCGACAGTGGGGTCGTACATCAGGGCCTCCTACGCCGCGACCAGATACGAGAACACGGACTCGAGGGACTCGTCGGACGGCGAGACCGTGAGCAGTCTGATGCCGTGGGCCTTGGCGACCTGGGGCAGCAGGGTGGTGAACCGGCCGAAGTCGACGGCCTGGACGCGCAACGCGCCCTCCTTGAGGTCGACTTCGATGCCCGCGGTGGACGGGTCCGCGATCAGCGCGGCCGCGAGGGCGCGGTCGTCGCTGGAGCGGATGAGATAGCGGTGCGGGCGGTCGGTCATCAGGCGGCGGATCTTGCGGAAGTCCCCGCCGGCCGCGTGGCGCCCGGCGACGATCACCTCGATGTGGGAAGCGAGCTGTTCGACCTCTTCGAGGATGTGGGACGAGAAGAGGACCGTGCGGCCCTCGGCGCCCATGCGGCGCAGGAGGTCCATGAGCTGCATGCGCTGGCGCGGGTCCATGCCGTTGAACGGCTCGTCGAGCAGCAGCACGGACGGCTCGTGGACAAGGGCTGACGCCATCTTCACGCGCTGCCGCATGCCCTTGGAGTACGTCGAGATCTTGCGGTCCTGCGCGTACTCCATCTCGACCGTGGCCAGCGCCTTCTGCGCCTCGTGCGTGCCAAGGCCCTGCAACTCGGCGTTGGCGACGACGAATTCGCGGCCGGTGAGGAAGTCGTACATCGCCTCGCGCTCGGGGACGATGCCGATGTGGCGGTAGACCTGTTCGTTGCGCCAGATCGGCTCCCCGTCGAGGGTGACCGTTCCGTTCGACGGGGCGAGGAAGCCGCCCATCATGTTGATGAGGGTGGACTTTCCCGCGCCGTTCGGGCCGAGGAGGCCGGTGACGCCGGGGGAGATCGTCATCGTGATGTCGTTGACCGCCACCACGTTGCCGAACCAGCGCGATACGTGGTCGATGTTGATCGTGGTCACAGTCCGACCTTCCGGTAGCGGCGCATCAGGAGGCCGTAGCAGCCCGCGATGAGTCCGAGCACGACGAGCAGATAGACGATGCCCTGGCCGGTCGAGGGGCCGTGTCCGCCGGGGAAGGCGGAGGTGGCGCCGAGGAAGGCGGTCTGCACGCCGTCGATGAGGGTGACCGGTGAGAAGAGGCCGAGCCACGTGATCGCGCCGCTGTTGTCCTGTGAGTCGGCGATGGCCTGGACGGTGGAGACCGCTCCGTAGGAGATGGTCATGACGGCGATGACGGCGGCGATGCCGAAGCCGCGGCGGGGTGTGACCGCCGAGACGACGAGGCCGATGCCGGCGAAGAGCAGCGAGAGCAGCGCCACGGAGACCAGTCCCTGGGCGAATCCCTGTGTCTGTTCGGCGAAGTCGAGCTTGGCGAGCAACGCGCCTACGTAGAGCACGATCAGCGGGGCCGCCGTGAGGGCGAAGAGGGCGGAGGTCATGGCCGCGTACTTCGCCAGTACGTAGTCACCGCGCTCGATGGGGCGGGAGAAGTACAGCGGGATCGATTTGAAGCGCAGGTCGCGCGAGACGGACTGGGGTGCCTGGGAGGCGAGATAGAGACCGATGACGGCCTGCAGGAGGATCGCGTAGCGCGTGTAGTCGACGGGCAGGTCCTTCATCTTCGTGGTGACGGCGACCGCGACCATGATGAGGGCGGGCACGCACATCACTACGAAGAGCAGCATCGGCAGCACTTTGGACTTGGCCGAGCGGCCGAGGCCGTAGGCGCCGCGCAGGCTCTGGGAGAAGAGCGAGCGGCGGGCGTAGGCGCGGCCGAGGCGCGGGCCGTCGTAGTGGCGGTAGCCGATGTTGTGGATGCGGGTCTGCTCACCGGCGGGGGTGAGGGACTGCTCAACCGCCATGGGTGACCGCCTCCTTCCGCTCGTTGTCCGTCTCTGAGCGGAAGACTTCCGCGATGTGGTGCCTGCGCTGTTCCATCCGGATCAGCCCGAGGCCGAGCTCGGCGACGATGTCGCGTACGAGGTCGTAGGTGTCGTCGCTCTGGGTGGTGATCAGCACCGTGTGTCCGGCGCCGGGCAGCTCTCCGCCGGTCGCGGTCTCGGTGCCGCGCAGGGCGAAGGCCTCGCGCAACGCGCGCGTGCCGTCCGGGTGTTCGTCGGAGTCGGTGACCTCGATCGCCAGAGTCGTCGTGGTCTGGGTGAAGTCCGTGGTGGAACTGGAGCGCAGAAGCTTTCCGCCGTCGACCACGACGACGTGGTCACAGGTGCGCTCGAGCTCGCCCAGGAGGTGCGAGGTGACGAGGACCGAGATGCCGAAGTCGGTGTGGACGCGGCGGATCAGGTCGAGCATGTCGTCACGGCCGACCGGGTCGAGACCGTTCGTCGGTTCGTCGAGGAAGACGAGCTGCGGGTCGTGGACAAGAGCCTGCGCGAGCTTCACGCGCTGCTTCATGCCCGTCGAGTAGCCGCCGATGGGGCGGTAGCGCTCTTCGTAGAGGCCGACGTGGCGGAGGGTGTCGGCGGTGCGCTCGCGGGCCGCGGTGGGCGGCAGGCCCGACATGCGCGCCATGTGGACGACGAACTCGGTGGCCGAGACGTCGGGCGGCAGGCAGTCGTGTTCCGGCATGTAGCCGACGCGCTCGCGGATGGCGGCGCCTTCGGTGGCCACGTCGAGGCCGAGCACGGCGGCGCGGCCCTCCGTGGCGGGGGACAGACCCAGAAGGATCTTGATCAGTGTGGACTTGCCGGCTCCATTGGCTCCGACGAGTCCCGTCACACCGGGCCCGATGTCCATGGAGAGCCGGTCAAGCGCGGTCACCCGGGGGAACCGCTTGCTCAGGCTTTCGGTCGCGATCACAGTCACAACTCGAAGGTAGTGGCGCAGACCACACGGATCGTCAGACCAGGGGCTTGTCCCCGTCTCAGACTCGAGTACTACGGGTCCCTAGGGGTTCCTCCCTGAGTCGCCCTCCGTGAGCTCCCGGAGTTTTCCACAGGCGCCCGTGCACACCCCTTGACGCAGCCGCCAACCATTGTCACATTCATCAGTGTCAAGTTACGAGCGCGTACGGCAACGGACCGGACACGGACGGACGGTGGCATGACCCCAGCAGTGGTACGTGAACTCTCCGCGGAGCTGCGGGGGTTCAGAGAAGTCCAGTCCCTCGCATACGAGTGCGCGGAGGCGGTCGCGGCGCAGCTCAAGCCTGGCGTGACGGAGCGCGAGGCCGCCCGGATGCAGCGGGAGTGGCTGCGGGAGCGCGGTGTGCGCGACTGGTTCCATCTGCCGTTCGCCTGGTTCGGCGACCGCACGGCGTTCGCCGGCTTCCGGATCCCGCTCCAGTTCTTCCCGACGAACCGGAAGCTGGAGGCGGGGATGCCGTTCATCCTCGACATGGCCCCGGTCTACAAGGGCTATACGGCGGACATCGGCTACTCGGGCTCGCTCGGCCTCAATCCCGTGCAGGACAAGCTGCTCGCCGACCTCGAGGTGCACCGCGAGCTGATAGTGCGCGAGGTCCGTGAGCGCCGTTCCCTGCGGGAGATCTACGAGGACGTGGACCGTCTCATGGTCCGCCAGGGCTATGCGAACCGGCATCGCGCGTACCCGTTCGGGGTGATCGCGCACAAGGTGGACCGGGTCAAGGAGCGCCGGATCTCCCCGACGCTGTTCGGCTTCGGCACGCAGTCCCTGAAGGGACTCGCGAGCGACGCGATCCATGGGCACCGGGACGGCTGGTCCCCGCTGTGGTCGCCGTACAAGTTCTCCGACCATCCGCCGCAGCCGGGCCTGTGGGCGGTGGAGCCGCACCTCGGCTTCCGGGGTACGGGCGCGAAGTTCGAGGAGATCCTGGTCGTCACCGACTCCAAGGACCCCGAGCAGAGCGCGTTCTGGCTGGACGACGATCTGCCGCATGTGCGGCGCTGGGCGGAGGGCATCTGATGGCGGGACTCAAGGGGCTGGCCGGAGCGCGGGAGCGCTGGGTGAGCACGGGCGGTATCGAGCTGTGCGTGGCCGAGCTGGGCGACCCGACCCGGCCCACGGTGGTGCTCGTGCACGGGTACCCGGACTCCAAGGAGGTGTGGTCGGAGGTCGCCGAGCGGCTCGCCGACCGCTTCCATGTGGTCCTGTACGACGTGCGGGGCCACGGCAGGTCGACGGCGCCGACGCCGCTGCGCGGCGGGTTCACGCTGGAGAAGCTGACGGACGACTTCCTCGCGGTCGCCGACGCGGTCAGCCCGGACGAGCCGGTCCATCTGGTCGGCCACGACTGGGGTTCGGTGCAGTCCTGGGAGTTCGCCACGGTCCGGCGCACCGAGGGCAGGATCGCGTCCTTCACCTCGATGTCGGGCCCCTCGCTCGACCACTTCGGGCACTGGATCAAGAAGCGCATGGCGCGGCCGACGCCCCGCAGGGTGGGCCAGCTGCTCGGCCAGGGCGCCAAGTCCTGGTACGTGTACATGCTGCACACGCCCGTGCTGCCCGAGCTCGCCTGGCGGGGGCCGCTCGGCAAGCGCTGGCCGAAGATCCTCGAACGCATGGAGAAGGTGCCGGCGGGCGACTACCCGACGCCGTCCCTGCCCTCGGACGCCGCCCACGGCGCCTGGCTCTACCGGGACAACGTACGGGCGCGGCTGAGCAGGCCACGCGCTGACGCGTACGCGCACGTGCCGGTCCAGCTCGTCCTGCCCCTCGGCGACATCTTCCTGTCCGAGCGGCTCTATGACGAACTGGAGCTGTGGGCACCGGGGTTGGTCCGTCGCACGTTGCCGGCCAAGCACTGGGTGCCGCGTACCCGGCCGGATCAACTGTCCGCGTGGATCAGCGAGTTCGTCCTGGCGAACGAGGAGCGGGAGGCGGGCGTGCCCGCACAGCGCACGAAGGCCACGGGCAAGCACGCCGAGCGCTTCGGCGGCCAGCTCGTGCTGGTCACCGGCGCGGGCAGCGGGATCGGGCGGGCCACCGCCTTCGCATTCGCCGAGGCCGGCGCGCGCGTGGTGGCCGTCGACCGGGACACGGAGAGCGCGGCCCGCACCGCCGAGATGGCCCAGCTCATAGGCGCCCCCCAGGCATGGGCCGAGACCGTGGACGTCACCGACGAACAGGCCATGGAGAAGCTCGCCGAGAAGGTCGCCGCCGAATACGGCACCGTCGACGTGCTGGTGAACAACGCGGGCATCGGCCTGTCCGGGTCCTTCTTCGACACCACACCGGAGGACTGGAAGAAGGTCCTCGACGTCAATCTGTGGGGCGTCATCCACGGCTGCCGCCTGTTCGGCAAGCAGATGGCCGAGCGCGGACAGGGAGGCCACATCGTGAACACGGCATCCGCCGCGGCATTCCAGCCCTCCAAGGCGCTGCCCGCCTACAGCACGTCCAAGGCGGCCGTCCTCATGCTCAGCGAGTGCCTGCGCGCCGAGCTGGCGGGCCAAGGGATCGGTGTCTCCGCGATCTGTCCAGGCCTCGTGAACACGAACATCACGGCGACGGCCCGCTTCGCCGGGGTCGACGCCGAGGAGGAGAAGCGCCGCCAGAAGAAGTCCTCGCGCCTGTACGGCCTGCGTAACTACCCGCCGGAGAAGGTCGCCGACGCGATCCTGACCGCCGTCGTGCGCAATCAGGCGGTCGTCCCGGTCACACCGGAGGCGCGCGGCGCCCACCTCATGTCCCGCTTCACGCCCAAGGCCCTGCGCGCCGTCGCACGATTGGAGCCGCCGCTGTGAGCACCGAGGAGAGCACCGGGCACACCGGACACACGGAACCCACCGGGCACTACGCGATCACCCCGCGCCGCGTCTCCTTCGACTGGGAGACGACGCCGCTGCACTGGATACCGGACGAGCCCACGGCGACGCACGTCATCAATGTGCTGCACCTGCTGCTCCCGGCGGGGGAGCGGTGGTTCGTGAAGGTCTTCAAGGAGGGCCTGCCGCTCGTCGACGATCCCGAACTGCTGGGGGACGTCAAGGGGTTCATGGGGCAGGAGGCCACGCACAGCGTGCAGCACGCGTACGTGCTCGACCATCTGGCCGCGCAGCGGCTCGACACCGGGGACTTCACGAAGTACGTCGACTTCCTCTTCGAGAAGCTCCTCGGCGAGCGGCCGCCGCTGGGCGCCCCGGTCTCCACCCAGGAGTGGCTGCGCTTCCGGCTCTCCGTCGTCGCGGCGATCGAGCAGTTCACCGCGGTCCTGGGGAACTGGGTGCTGCACGCCGAAGGGCTCGACGCGGCGGGCACGGACGAGGTCATGCTCGATCTGCTGCGCTGGCACGGCGCGGAGGAGGTCGAGCACCGCGCGGTCGCGTTCGACATGTACCAGCACTGCGGCGGCGATGGCCTGCCCCGCTACGCCCGCCGGCTCGCGGGCATGGCCGTCACCGCTCCCGTGATGCTGTACCTGTGGGCCTGGGGCGCGGCGTATCTCATACGTCACGACCCGCAGCTCGCCGGACGGATGCGCTACTCGCTGGCGGAACACAACAGGGCGGTGCGCAAGGGACTGCTGCCCAGCTGGCGGGAGCTGGGTGCGGCGATACCCCGCTATCTGCGGCGGTCGTACCATCCCTCGCAGGAGGGGTCGCTGCGCAAGGCCGTCGAGTATCTGGCGCAGTCGCCCGCGGCCAGGACGGCGGCGGGCGCGATCGGCCGGACCGCTCTGTCCTAGGGACTTTCGTCCGGCCCGCACGCGGGCGGCGTCCGGATACGGGTCGGCGCCGCCTTCCCACAGGCACGGCGGCCACAGGCACGGCAGAGGGATGTGAAGCGTGACGGAGCAGGCTGTGGCCGAGTACCGGATCGAGGACCTGGCGCACCGCAGCGGCGCCACGGTCCGCACCATCCGCGCCTACCAGGACCGCGGGCTCCTCCCCCGCCCCGAGCGGCGCGGCAGGGCCAATGTGTACGGGGACACGCATCTGGCCCGGCTGCGGCAGATCGCCGACCTCCTCGACCGCGGGTACACCCTGGCCTCGATCAAGGAGCTGCTCGAGGCGTGGGACGCGGGGCGCGGGCTCGGTGGTGTGCTCGGCCTGGTCGCGGAGGTCGACGGGCCGTGGACCGACGAGGAGGCCGACCGGATCTCGCGCGCCGATCTCGCGGCACGGTTCGGAGGCAGCGAGGACGAGGCGGCCATCGCCGACGCGGTGGCGCTCGGGATCCTGGAGCAGATCCCGGGACACGAGGACGAGTTCCTGGTGCCGAGCCCTCAAGAGCTGGCGGTGGCAGCCGAGTTGCACGCATCCGGCGTCCCGCTGCCCGCGATCTCCGCTCATCTACGGGAGTTGAGGGGGCAGATCGAGCACATCGCCACCCGTTTCCTGGAGTTCACGACCGAGCATGTCTTCGCACGCTACCTCGGCCCGTTGCCCCCCACGGACGCGGAAGCGGCCGAGGCGGCCTCGCTCGTACGCAGGCTCCGGCCGCTCGCGCAGCAGTCGGTCGACGCCGAACTGGCGCGTGCCATGAAGCTGTTCGCCACTCGGCACCTCCACCGACACCTGTCGGAGGGCCCGGTCACCTCGCATGCGGAGGAGTCCCATTCGGTTGCTCTTCCCGCCGACACGATCCGCGCTGTACAGAGCCTCGTTGGCGCCAAGAGCGTCGCCGAGTTCATCGCCGCGGCGACCGAACGGGAAGTACGAGCAAGGGCATTGGACACTCTTACCTCAAACCATCACAATTCAGCTTCTGTTGGCCAAATGCCGCCAACGGCATGATGGTTGTCCACAGAATCGCCAAATCTCCTGTGGATAACCGGACTTGGCTGTGGATCAAACCTGCGAACAGAAAAATCACGTGCCGAGGAGTGAGATGCCCGCCACTCTGACGGGATGGATGAAAGACGCACCGTCAAGGTGTCGAAGTACCTCTCGAAGCATCTGCGGCACCAGCCGGAGCGGATCGGGCTGACCCTCGACGAGGGCGGCTGGGTCGAGATCGGGACGCTGCTCGCCGCGGCCGCCGCCCACGGCTTCCGCATCACGCGGGACGAGCTCGACCATGTCGTCGCCGCCAACGACAAGCGGCGCTTCGCGATCGAGGGCTCCCGGATCCGCGCCAGCCAGGGCCACACCGTGGATGTCGACCTCGGACTGCCCCCGGCGACCCCGCCCGCGTACCTCTACCACGGCACCGTCGCCGCGGCCCTGGACTCGATCCGCGCCGAAGGACTGCGGCCCATGAGCCGGCACGACGTCCATCTCTCGCCCGACCGCGAGACCGCCACCCGCGTCGGCGCCCGCCGTGGCCGGCCCGTCGTGCTGTCCGTCGACGCGGGAGCGATGCACCGGGACGGCCACACGTTCCGCGTCAGCGCCAACGGCGTCTGGCTCACGGAGGCCGTTCCACCCCGCTACCTGCGGTTTCCCGACTGAGCCGACCGGTCCCGCGAGGCGCGGTCCCCCACGCCGCCATCACCCCCGGCCCACGCCCGGCGCGCGCCGCTTAGGCTCTGGGGCATGAGCGATCAGCCCCGTCAGCCCACGCCCGCCCTGCGCCTGAGCACCGTGATCCTGCCCTACCGCCGCTGGCACGAGGGCAGCCGAGCCGCATGGCAGCGCGCCGAGGAGCTGGGCTTCCACACCGCGTACACCTACGACCACCTGGCCTGGCGGACCTTCCGCGACGGCCCGTGGTTCGGCGCCGTGCCGACCCTGACCGCCGCCGCGTCCGTCACGGAGCGGATGCGCCTCGGCACACTCGTCACCTCGCCGAACTTCCGGCACCCGGTCACGCTCGCCAAGGAACTGATCTCCCTCGACGACATCTCCGGTGGCCGGATCACCCTCGGTATCGGCGCGGGCGGCAACGGCTTCGACGCGACGACGCTCCTGAAGGCCGGCGAGGAGCCGTGGACCCCGCGCGAACGGGCCGACCACTTCGCCGAGTTCGTCCCGCTGCTCGACCGGCTGCTGAGCGAGGACTCGGTGACATACGACGGTGAGTTCTACTCGGCGCAGGAGGCGCGGAACATCCCGGGCTGCGTACAGCGGCCCAGGCTGCCCTTCGCGGTGGCCGCGACAGGACCTCGCGGACTGAAGCTGGCCGCCCGGCACGGGCAGGCGTGGGTGACGACGGGCGACCCGAAGCTGTTCGAGACGGGCACGCCCGAGGAGTCGATTCAAGCCATTCGCGGACAGGCCGCCAAGCTCGCCGACGCCTGCGCCGAGCTCGGCCGGGACGCCGCCGAACTCGACAAGGTCCTCCTCACCGGATTCACCCCGGACCGCAGCCGTCCGCTGGAGTCCGTGGACGCCTTCGTCGACTTCGCCGGCAAGCACGCCGCCCTGGGCATCACCGAGATCGTGATCCACTGGCCCATCCCCGACTCGGAGTTCGCCGCCGACCAGAAGGTCTTCGAAAGCATCGCCACGGAGGCCCTCGCCCAGCTCGGCTGAGGCCCCGCGGCAACCCGGCGGAACCGGTGGGGCGCCTGCGCGAGGACCGTACTCATCTGCGCGCCCCACCGCACGCCCGTGCGCGCATATGCGGGACAATAGTGCGGTGACCTCACCGACTCCTCGGCCCTGGACCCCGGCCGCCAACGCCCCCGCGCCCCGGCTCGTCGCCACGGACCTGGACGGCACGCTGCTGCGCGACGACAAGTCCGTCTCGCCGCGGACGGTCGCCGCGCTCGCCGCCGCCGAGCAGGCGGGCATCGAGGTCTTCTTCGTGACCGGCAGACCGGCCCGCTGGATGGACGTGGTCAGCGACCACGTGCACGGCCACGGCCTGGCGATCTGCGGGAACGGCGCGGCCGTTGTGGACCTGCACGGCGGCCCCGGCCGCCACCGGTTCGTGAAGGTCAGGGACCTCGCCCCCGAGATCG
This sequence comes from Streptomyces sp. NBC_00009, assembly GCF_045040855.1. NCBI lineage: Bacteria > Bacillati > Actinomycetota > Actinomycetes > Kitasatosporales > Streptomycetaceae > Streptomyces > Streptomyces sp. NBC_00009. The sequence goes on along the minus strand of NZ_CP108312.1, from coordinate 4,008,483 downwards.
CCCTCGACGTCGTACACATCCTGCGCGCCGCAGCGCCCGGCACGGCCTTCGCCGTCGAGCGGACCGGCGGCCTCCACCACGAGCCGACGTACCCGCCGCTGCACCTGGAGGCGGGGGAGAGCGTCGCGGCCGCCGAGAAGCTCCTCGCCGACGGCTCGCCCTGCGCGGACCAGCCCGTCCTCAAGCTGCTCGCGTACCACGCGGACCTCGCCCCCGACGAGTTCCTCGCTCTCGCCCGCGCGGCCGTCGGCGACCGCGCGGCGATCACCCGTTCCAGCCCCAGCGCGCTCCTGGAGATCAGCGGCCCCGGCGTCTCCAAGGCCAGCACCCTCGCGCTGTGCTGCGCCGAGCGCGGCATCACGGCGGCCGAGGTCGTCGCCTTCGGGGACATGCCCAACGACATGGAGATGCTCCGCTGGGCCGGCACCTCGTTCGCAATGGGCAACGCGCACCCGGACGTGCTCGCCGCCGCGTCGGGCCACACGGTGCCGAACAACGAGGACGGCGTGGCCGCGGTCATCGAACAGATCCTGGCGGCGCGTCAGCCCTCCGGGGACGGCGCACCGGGCGACTCCTAGAAGCAGACTCCTAGAAGCGCTGGCAGAAACGGTCCTCCACACGTGGGTCCGGCCCGCACATAGCCCCGCCCCGCACATGGTCCCCGCTCTTAAAGCGGCACCCCATGTCTCGGATCGTGGCCCGGGGCTTACGACGACGGCCTGCCGAACTCGTGCGCCTGGGGAAGCGGGCGCCCCGTACGGCTCAGATCCGTACCCCTCGAACAGGGCCCGGCGCGGTACCTGGGTCGCGCCCTCAGTGAGGCGCCTGCCAGACCACCGTCGTGCCGCCCCCGTCCTCGCCGATGCCCGGCCCGTACCAGCTGTCGCCGCCCAGGGACTCGGCCCGCAGCTTGAGGTTCTTGAGGCCGCTGCGCCGGCCGCCCTCCGGGATGCCGACGCCGTCGTCGGAGACCGTCAGCCGGACACCGCGCTGCCCGTCGGGGAGCGACACGTTCGCGTCGACGACCACGTCGATACGGGCAGCCTCCGCGTGCCGGAACGCGTTGGACAGCGCCTCACGCAGGGCCGCGATGAGGTTCTTGCCGGTGAGTTCGCCGACCACGGTGTCGACGGCGCCGACGAAGTGGTGCGTGGGCTTGAAGCCGAGCGGCACGGCCGCCATGTTGATCTCGCGCAGGACGCGTGTGCGCAGGCCCGAGGGCGCCTCGGCGGGCCCCTGCTGGAGCGCGAAGATGGCCGTGCGGATCTCCTGGATGGTGACGTCCAGCTCGTCGACGGCCTTGCCGACACCGACCTGCACCTCGGGCACGACGGACCTGCGCTGGGCGCTCTCCAGCATCATCCCGGTGGCGAACAGGCGCTGGATGACGAGGTCGTGGAGATCGCGGGCGATCCGGTCGCGGTCCTCGTACACCGCGAGCCGCTCCCGGTCGCGCTGCGCCTCCGCCATCATCAGCGCGAGTGCGGCCTGCGAGGCGAACTGGGCGGCGAGGGTGCGCTCCGCATCGGTGAAGGGCCGGGCGCCACGCGCGCGTGGCGTCACGAGTGCGCCGAGGACGCGGCCGTCGCTCTGGAGGGGCAGCATCATCGCGGGACCGTAGTCGCGCGCGAGATCGGTCAGTATGCGCGGGTCGGTGGACGCGTCGTCGACGAACACCGTCGCGCCGCCCAGGAGTTCGGCGACGATCTCGCTCTCGGCCGGGATCATCACGCCGAGGGCCTGCGACGGCTCGTCCGACGAGACGGCGACGATCTCCATGCCGCCCTCCTCGGCCGGCAGGAGGACGATGCCGGCCGCCGAGCCCGACAGGTGCCTGGCCTGTTCGGCGACGACCTGGAGGGCTTCCTCGGCGTCACTGCCGGACAACAGGGCGGTCGTGACGGCCACCGACCCGTCGATCCACCGCTCGCGCTGCCTGGCGGCCTCGTACAGGCGCGCGTTGCCGATGGCGATGCCGGCCTCCGTGGCGAGGACGCGGACCATGTTCAGGTCGTAGTCGTTGAACTCGACCCCGCCGTGCTTCTCCGTCAGATAGAGGTTGCCGAAGATCTCCCCCTCGACGCGGATGGGGACGCCCAAAAAGGTCCGCATCGGCGGGTGGTGGGCCGGAAAGCCGCAGGAGCGCGAGTCGTCGGCCAGGTTCGAGAGGCGTACCGGGCCCGGGTCGTGGATGAGCGCTCCGAGGAGCCCGCGGTGGCCGTCCGGGAGCCGTCCGATGAGCTCCGCCGTCTCCGCGTCGACTCCGTGGAAGACGAAGTCCGAGAGCGCCTCGCCGTCCTCGGAGACGACGCCGATCGCCGCGTAGCGGGCGTCGGCGAGTTCGGCGGCCGTCTCGCAGATGCGGTCGAGGGTGGAGTGCAGTTCCAGACCGGTGCCCACGGAGCGCATCGCTTCGAGCAGCTGCGGCACCCGCGCGGTCAGCTCGGCGGACAGTCCCTGGAGCCCGCGCGTCGCCTGCGTCGCCGCCTCCAGCGCGTCGGAGGAGTCCCGCTCGCCGTCGGACGGTGGGGTGGCGCCGGGCACCGGTGCAGCTGACATGCCTCGAGACTAGTTAGTCCCATTTGGAGAGGAAAGTCGGCGTTACGGGCCACTGCCCCGCCACCTGGTACGTGTGGCTGGCCGGTACACGTGGCAACCCGGTACGCGAGGCCGCCCGGTACGCATGGCCACCGGGTACACGTAGCTACCCGGTACACGTAGCTACCCGGCCACCAACAGCTCCGCCTCCCGCTCGCGTTGCCACAGCGCGCGCAACGGCCCGTCGACCGCCACCAGATCCTCGTACCTGCCGCGCTGCACGACCCGCCCCGCGTCGAGGACGAGCACCTCGTCCACGGCGTCGAGGCCGGCCATCCGGTGCGTGATCAGCAGCGTCGTGCGGCCCTCGGTCGCGGACAGGAGGTCCGCCGTGAGCGCGTCCGCCGTCGGCAGGTCGAGGTGCTCGGCGGGCTCGTCGAGCACGAGGACGGGGAAGTCGGCCAGCAGGGCGCGGGCCAGGGCGAGCCGCTGCCGCTGGCCTCCGGACAGGCGCGCGCCGTGTTCGCCGACGAGGGTGCCGAGCCCGTCGGGCAGCGAATCGGCCCACTCCAGGAGGCGTGCGGCGGCCAGGACTTCGCGCAGATCGTCGTCGGTGGCGTCCTTCTTGGCAAGGAGCAGGTTCTCGCGCACCGAGCTGTCGAAGAGGTGCGCGTCCTGCGCGCACAGCCCGACGAGCCGCCGCACCGCATCCCCTTCGAGCCCGTACGCGTCCTGCCCAGCCAGGGTGTACGCCCCCTCGCCCGCGTCCAGGAACCGCAGCAGGACCTGGGCGAGCGTCGTCTTTCCGGATCCCGACGGGCCGACGACGGCGACCCTGCGGCCCCGCTCCAGCGTGAGATCGACCCCGTGGAGCGCGTCCCGGCCCTGCCCGTCGTGGCGCGCGGCGAGACCGCGCACCAGCAGAGGGAAGGGGTCCTGCGGCGCCTGCGCGGGCAATTCCGGCTCCCGTACGGGGTCCGGCGCATCCAGGACCTCGTGGACACGTTCGGCGCTCTTCTTGACCCGCTGGCGGTACTGCACGGCGAGCGGGAGTCCCATGACGGCCTCGAACGCGGCCAGCGGCGTGAGGACGACGACCGCGAGCTGGACCCCGTCGAGGCGGCCCTCGCGCACTCCCTGCATCCCGGCGAGCGCGGCACCGACCACGGTGAGACCGGTGATCAGCGCGGTGAGACCGTCGCCCAGCGCGGTGGCGGTGGCGGCGCGGGACGCGATCCGCGTCAGCACGGAGTCGGCGGCCTTCGCCTGCGCGGTGCGCGCGGGCAGCGCTCCCGCGACGGTCAGTTCGGCGGTGCCGGTGAGGAGTTCGGCCACGCGAGTGGCGAGCGTCCCGCGCGCGGGGGCCAGCCGGCGCTCGGCGCGGCGGGCGACGGCTCCGGAGAGCAGCGGCACGCCGATCCCCGCGAGCAGCAGGCCTACGGCGAGCACGGCACCGGCGGCGGGCAGCAGCCAGGCGGTGAACGCGACGGAGGCGGCACCGACCACCGCGGCGGCCGACGCGGGCAGCAGCCAGCGCAGCCAGTAGTCCTGGAGGGCGTCCACATCGGAGACGAGCCGGGAGAGCAGATCGCCTCGGCGCGTCGCGCGCAGGCCCGCTGGGGCGAGCCGCTCCAGCCGCCGGTAGACGGCGACCCGGGTGTCCGCGAGCATCCGCAGCACGGCGTCGTGCGACACGACCCGCTCGCCGTACCGGAAGCAGGCGCGCCCGATCCCGAAGGCGCGGGTCGCCGTGACGGCGACCATCAGGTACATCACGGGCGGCTGCTGCGAGGCCCGCGAGATGAGCCACCCGGAGGTCGCCATGAGCCCGACGGCGCTGCCGAGGGCGAGCGCACCGAGCAGCAGCGCAAGAGCCAGCCGCCCCCGCCGCGCCCGTGTGGCGCCTCGCACCCGCGAGAGCACACTGCCCCGGCTCTCTCCGGAGAGGGCCGATTCGTGACGATCCTCTACGGAGACGGGCAGTTCGGCCGCCAGGGTCGGCGGCACAGGACGTACCGCAGGCTCCCCCGCCCCCGCGGGCTTCCCCGCGGGCTCCCCCGTCACCGCAGGGGAACGCGGTACGTCGAGACGCACCACCCGGTCGGCGACGGCCAGCAGCGCGGGACGGTGCACCACCAGAAGGACGGTCCGGCCGGCGGCGAGTCGGCGGACCGCCTCGACGATCCCCGCCTCGGTCTCGCCGTCGAGCGCGGCCGTCGGCTCGTCCAGCAGCACCACGGGCCGGTCGGCGAGGAACGCCCGCGCCAGGGCGAGCCGTTGTCGCTGCCCGGCCGAGAGCCCGGCCCCGTCCTCGCCGAGCAGGGTGTCCGCGCCGTCGGGCAGCGCGCGGACGAAGTCCTGGGCCCCCGCCTCGCGCAACGCCTCCTCGACCTCCGCGGGCGACGCGTCGGGCCGCGCGAGCCGCACGTTGTCCGCGATCGACCCGGCGTACAACTGAGGACGCTGAGGCACCCAGGCCACGCGCGCGTGCCACGCCGCCCGGTCGAGACCGGCCAGATCGGCACCTCCGACGAGAACCCGGCCGGCCTGGGGACGGACGAATCCGAGCGCCGCGCTCAGCAACGTCGACTTGCCCACGCCGCTCGGGCCGACGAGCGCCACCGTCTCCCCGGGTGCGACCTCGAAGTCGGCCTCCGAGACGGCGTCCGCGGACCGGCCGGGATAGCGGACGGTCACTCCGTCGAAGGCGATACCGGTGGTCGCGGGCACCGCGCCGGCGCCGGACGGCGGCACCAGGGTCTCCAGGACGGCGAAGATCTCCTCCGCGGCGGCGAGTCCCTCGGCCGCCGCGTGATACTGCGCGCCGACCTGACGCAGCGGCAGATAGGCCTCGGGCGCGAGGACGAGGATGACCAGTCCCACGTAGAGGTCCATGTCGCCGTGCACGAGCCGCATGCCGATGGTCACGGCCACCAGGGCGACCGACAGTGTGGAGAGGAGTTCGAGGGCGAACGACGACAGGAAGGCGATGCGCAGGGTCCGCATCGTCGCCTGCCGGTACTCGCCGGTGATCCGGCGGATCGACTCGGCCTGCGCCTTGGCCCGGCCGAACACCTTCAGCGTCGGAAGGCCGGCGACCACGTCCAGGAAGTGCCCCGAAAGCCGGGACAGGAGCCGCCACTGACGGTCCATGTGGGACTGGGTGGCCCAGCCGATGAGGATCATGAATACGGGGATCAGGGGCAGGGTGCAGACGATGATCGCCGCGGACACCCAGTCCTCGGTGACGATGCGCGCGAGTACCGCCACGGGCACCACCACCGCGAGGCCCAACTGCGGCAGATAGCGCGAGAAGTAATCGTCGAGCGCGTCCACGCCCCGCGTCGCGAGCGCCACCAGGGATCCGGTCCGCTGCCCACTGAGCCACCCCGGGCCCAGCTGGGAGGCGCGTTCCAGGAGCCGTCCGCGCAGCTCCGACTTGACCGCCGCGCTGGCCCGGTGAGCGGCCAGCTCGGTCAGCCACGAGACCAGACCGCGTCCGGCCGCCACCAGCGCAAGCAGCAACAGCGGTGTGCGCAGGGCGGAGACATCAAGGCCGTGCTCGAAGGCCCCCACCACCACTTCGGCGATGAGCATCGCCTGAGCGATGACCAGGCCCGCCCCGGCCACGCCGAGGACCACCACCGCGATCAGGAAGAGGCGAGTGGCCCTGGCGTACCGGAGCAGACGCTGGTCGATCGGTTTCACGTGAAACACACCCTCGTCATCAGGGGCTCAGTGTGCGGCGTCGGCGATGTGCTGCGTGCCGATCCGCTTGCGGAACACCCAGTACGTCCACGACTGGTAGAGCAGCACGATGGGCGTCGCCACCGCCGCGCACCAGGTCATGATCTTCAGGGTGTAGGGGCTCGACGAGGCATTGGTGACCGTGAGGCTCCAGTCCGGGTCGAGCGAAGACGGCATGACGTTCGGGAACAGCGTCAGGAAGAGCATCGCGACGGCTGCCGCGATCGTGATGCCGGACAGCGCGAACGACCAGCCCTCACGCCCCGCCTTGATGGCGACGATGGCGCCGACGAGGGCGGCCACCGTGACGATCATCGCGATCAGCGACGAGCCGTCGCCCTTGTCGGCCTGGGTCCAGATCAGGAAGGCGAGCGCGAAGGCCGCAGCCACCAGACCGAGCCCCAGCGCCATCTTCCCCGCCCGCACCCGGATGTCGCCCACCGTCTTGAGCGAGGCGAACACCGCGCCGTGGAAGGTGAACAGCGTCAGCGTCACCAGGCCGCCGAGGATCGCGTACGGGTTGAGCAGGTCCCAGAAGCTGCCCACGAACTCCTTGTGCGCGTCGATCTTCACGCCGCGCACGATGTTCCCGAAGGCCACGCCCCACAGCACCGCCGGGATCAGCGAGGTCCAGAAGATCGCGTGCTCCCAGTTGGTCTGCCACTTCTCCTCGGGCCGCTTCGCCCGGTACTCGAAGGCGACACCCCGCACGATCAGGCAGACCAGGATCACCAGCAGCGGCAGGTAGAAGCCCGAGAAGAGCGTCGCGTACCAGTCCGGGAAGGCGGCGAAGGTCGCACCGCCGGCCGTGAGCAGCCACACCTCGTTGCCGTCCCAGACGGGTCCGATGGTGTTGATCAGGACGCGCCGCTCGGTGCGTCCGCGGGCGAGCACCTTGGTCAGGACCCCGATCCCGAAGTCGAATCCCTCCAGGAAGAAGTAGCCGATCCACAGGACCGCTATGAGTACGAACCAGACGTCGTGAAGTTCCATGCCTCAGCAGCTCCTCAGTCTCAGTAGGAGAAGGCCATGGGCCGGTCGGCATCGGAAGCGTCGCCGGAATCCGCTCCGGATCCCGGGCCGCCGATCTTGGTGGGCGGGTTGAGGTCGGCCTCGGTGAGCTCGGGCGGCCCCTGCTTGATGTACTTGACCATCAGCTTCACCTCGATGACGGCGAGCGCGGCGTAGACCAGCGCGAACACGATCAGGGAGGTGAGCACCTCGCCCTGCGAGACGCCGGGGGAGACCGCGTCCCTGGTCCTGAGCACGCCGTAGACCACCCACGGCTGGCGCCCGGTTTCGGTGAAGATCCAGCCCCAGGAGATGCCGATGATCGGGAAGATCAGCGTCCACTGGGACAGGCGCCACCACCAGATGCCCAGCTTCGGCATCAGCTCCTTGTTCTTGGTGAGCATCAGCTTCGGCACTTCGTCCTCGCCGGTGCGGTGCTCCGGCGCCAGCCAGAACCTGCGGCGGGTGAGCCACAGACCCGCCGTGCACAGGGCCATCGAGACCCCGCCGAAGCCGATCATCCAGCGGTACGACCAGTAGGCGGTGGGGATGTTGGGGCGGTAGTCACCGGGCCCGAACTTCTTCTGTTCCGCCTTGTTGATGTCGTTGATCCCGGGGATCTCGGCGTTGAAGTCGTTCTTGGCGAGGAAGGACAGCACGCCCGGGACTTCGATGGCGACCGTGTTGTGGCCCTTGGAGACATCGCCGTACGCGAAGATCGAGAACGGCGCCGGCCTCTCCGTGTCCCACAGCGCCTCCGCGGCCGACATCTTCATCGGCTGCTGCTCGTACATCACCTTGCCGAGCGTGTCCGCGCTGACGACGGTGAGGAGCGTGCCGGCCATGGCCGTCACCAGGCCGAGGCGCAGCGACATCCGCATGGTGCGGATGTGCTGCTTCTTGCGCAGGTGGAAGATCGCTATGCCGGTCATGAACGCGCCGCCGACCAGGATGGACGCGCTGATCACATGCCAGAAGTTGACGAGCACCGTCTCCTGGAAGAGCACGGCGGCGAAGTCGGTCAGCTCGGCGCGCTTGGTGCCGTCCCGCTCCACGATCCGGTAGCCGACCGGATGCTGCATGAACGAGTTGGCGGCCATGATGAAGTACGCCGACAGGATCGTGCCGATGGACACCATCCAGATCGTGGCGCAGTGCAGCTTCTTCGGGAGCTTGTCCCAGCCGAAGATCCACAGACCGATGAAGGTCGACTCGAAGAAGAAGGCGATCAGCGCCTCGAAGGCGAGCGGAGCGCCGAAGATGTCGCCGACGAAGCGCGAGTAGTCCGACCAGTTCATGCCGAACTGGAACTCCTGCACGATGCCGGTCACGACGCCCATGGCGATGTTGATCAGGAAGAGCTTGCCCCAGAACTTGGTCGCCCGGAGGTAGTGCTCCTTGCCCGTGCGCACCCAGGCCGTCTCCAGGATCGCCGTCAGCGCGGCGAGCGAGATGGTCAGGGGAACAAAAAGGAAGTGATAGACGGTCGTGATGCCGAACTGCCATCGCGCCAGAGTTTCCGGCGCCAGAGCCATCAACGTTGGGTCCACTGCGTTATCTCCTTAAGTCGCCGTGGTCCAGCGGCAATTTGCCCCTTTAATCCCACTGCTCTCCGGATCAACCGGGCGCGCTTGTGAAAGCGTTCACATTCACAAGCATTATGTACTACCGGCTCAGGACAGCAGAAGGGGGGTCCCCCCTTACTCCGGGGAACCCCCACCGCGCTACAGAGCGGCCGCAGCCGCCGGGCCTACAGCTCCTTGCGGAACGCCGCCGCCGTGTTCAGGAAGACGTCGTTGGCCTCGGCCTCCGCGATCGTGGCCCGCATGCCCTCGCCGGCGAACGGCCGCACGACCACACCTGCCTGCTCGCACGCCGCGGCGAAGTCCGCCGTGCGCTCCCCCAGCCGCAGCCACACGAAGTTCGCGTGCGTCTCCGGCACCGTCCAGCCCTGCGCCCGCAGCGCCTCGACCACGCGGTTGCGCTCACACACCAGCGAGCCGACCCGGCCGAGCAGCTCGTCCTCGGCCCGCAGCGAGGCGACCGCCGCGTCCTGCGCGAGCTGGCTCACGCCGAACGGCACCGCCGTCTTGCGCAGCGCGGCCGCCACCGGCTCATGGGCGATGGCGAAGCCGACCCGCAGACCCGCGAGCCCGTACGCCTTGGAGAACGTCCGCAGCACGGCGACATTCGGACGGTCCCGGTAGATCTGGGCGCCGTCCGGCACCTCGGCGTCACGGATGAACTCGCGGTACGCCTCGTCGAGCACGACCAGGACATCGCTCGGGACCCGGTCCAGGAACCGCTCGAGCTCGGCCCGGCGCACCACCGTGCCGGTCGGGTTGTTCGGGTTGCACACGAAGATCAGGCGCGTGCGGTCGGTGATCGCGTCGGCCATCGCGTCGAGGTCGTGGACCTCGCCGGACGTCAGCGGCACCTCCACCGCCTTGGCGCCGCTGATCTGCGTGATGATCGGGTACGCCTCGAAGGACCGCCAGGCGTAGATGACCTCGTCACCGGGGCCACTGGTCGCCTGGAGCAGCTGCTGCGCGACCCCGACCGAGCCGGTGCCCGTGGCCAGGTGCGTGACCGGCACCGCGAATCGTTCCGCCAGCTCGTTCATCAGCCCGGTGCAGGCCATGTCCGGGTAGCGGTTGAAGGAACCGGCTGCCGCGACAACACTCTCCATCACGCCGGGAAGCGGCGGATAGGGGTTCTCGTTAGAGGACAGCTTGTACGCCACCGGCCCACCGGCCGCGGCAGCCTTGCCCGGCTTGTAGGTGGGGATACCCTCCAGCTCGGCACGCAGCTTGGGGCTCGTCTCGCTCACCGCAGTCCTCCTCGCGACCACCATTTCAATACTGCTCACCTTAAGAGGATTCGCGGCAGAGCCCAATGGCCCGGGGCCCCCGACATCCCGGGTGATCGTCCGACACCACCCCTGACGACGGCCGCGGACCTCCCGAAGGCGTACGGAGGAGGGGGAGCGCTCCCTTTCGCGGCGCGCGCCGGTAGCTCGCGCCGTGGCGCGCATCCCCCGTGAAGGTGAGTTGAGACCTACTCGCAACATCGCCGACTTGGCAGGCCCATGCGCGCCGACAAGTGACGTCCTGGCGTCGATGCCCTCAGCATCCTTGTTTTCCAAGGTCATTGGCTCTGTCCGGCCATGCAGAAACGTGCCTGTCAACGCGTGCATATGCACTCACGCCACCCCGCCACATGAGCCCTACTATCGGCTCGCCATGACAGCAGCAGGGAAGCACCAGGTGAGCAGGGCGGAGACCACCCGTCGGGGCACCCGGCAGGTGCGGGCGGGCATCAGAGACGTTGCCGCCGCCGCCGGGGTCTCCATCACGACTGTCTCCGATGCGCTCAACGGTAAGGGCCGGCTCCCGGACGCCACCCGACGCCATGTCCGCGAGGTCGCCGACCGGTTGGGCTATCGCCCCTCCGCGGCGGCCCGAACGCTCCGTACCGGAAAGTCGGGCCTCATCGGCCTGACCGTCACGACCTACGGAGATGAACCTTTCACCTTCACCGAATTCGCGTACTTCGCGGAAATGGCGAGAGCCGCCACCTCGGCGGCGCTGGCCCGCGGGTACGCCTTAGTCATCCTGCCCGCCACCTCACGCCACGACGTGTGGTCGAACGTCGCTCTCGACGGCACCGTCGTCATCGACCCGTCCGACCACGACCCGGTGGTCACCGAACTGGTCCGCCAGGGCCTGCCCGTCGTCTCCGACGGGCGCCCCGCCGGCACCCTCCCCGTCACCGCCTGGGTCGACAACGACCACGAGGCCGCCGTCCTCGGCATCCTCGACCACCTCGCCGCCGCGGGGGCCCGCCGCATCGGACTGCTCACCGGCACGACCACGGACACGTACACCCATCTGTCCACGTCCGCGTACCTGCACTGGTGCGAGCGGATCGGACAGGAACCCGTGTACGAGTCCTATCCCGCGCACGACCCGTGCGCGGGGGCCGTAGCCGCCGACCGGCTCCTGGCCCGCCCCGACCGGCCCGACGCCGTGTACGGACTCTTCGACCCCAACGGCACGGACCTGCTCGCCGCCGCCCGCCGGTACGGCCTGCGCGTCCCCGAGGACCTGCTGCTCGTCTGCTGCAGCGAATCGACCGTCTACGCCACCACGGAACCGCCCATCACGACCCTCTCGCTCAAGCCGCGGCGGATCGGCACCGCGGTCGTCCAGCTCCTGATCGACGCCATCGAAGGGGTTGAATCGGACCAGACGGTCGAGCAGGTGATACCGACGGAACTCATCGTCCGGACCTCGTCCCAGCGCCGTCCGCCCCGCACGACGGTCAGCCCGCCCCGCTCCCCGGGACAGGGCTGAACGACGGCTTCCGGGTGGTCACCCCGAAGACCACCCGGAAAAGCCCGTACCAATTCGGGAGAAAAGCACGGTGAACAGCCGCCCGGATCCGATTCACCACCCCTGGTGCATCACACAGCGCGAGCCGCATTCCTATGATGGGCGCACGACACCGCGGGCCGCTGCGACCAGGCAGTCCGATCGGGTGCAGAGGCGGCGCAATGGTGGTGGAGGGGTCGATGACTCAGGGGGCCGGTCAGGGACCCGAGGTGCGCACGGCGACGCTGCGCGACTTCCGCGTCCCCGCGTACGTCCATGACGTACCGGCGAACGTCCAGGAGCCCGGCCACGACCCCGCTCCGCCCGCCCCTGCCGTGCCCCCGCAGGCGGAGCCGGATCCCGCGTACCAGGAGCCGTCGCTCTCGCAGCCCTCCTACGCGGAGCCTGCGCATCAGGACCCCGCGTTCGACCAGCCCGACGGGTACACGCCCACCCAGCGCGACCTGCCGGTCATCAACCGCGGGGACACGGTCCAGGTACAGATCGACACCGAGCCGGCGCCCCGTCCCACCGATGGCCTCGGCCCGCTGTACGTCGTCGGCGACGTGCACGGCTACCTCGACGAACTGATCGCGGCCCTGTACGAGCAAGGCCTCATCGACGCCGAGGGCAGCTGGTCGGCGGGCACCGCCCGACTCTGGTTCCTCGGCGACTTCACCGACCGCGGGCCCGACGGCATCGGCGTCATCGACCTCGTGATGCGGCTGTCCGCGGAGGCCGCGGCCGCCGGCGGCTACTGCAAGGCCCTCATGGGCAACCACGAACTGCTCCTGCTCGGCGCCAAGCGCTTCGGCGACACCCCGGTCAACTCGGGCGCCGGCACCGCCACTTTCCAGGCGGCCTGGCTGCTCAACGGCGGCCAGAAGTCGGACATGGACCGTCTCCAGGACGTCCATCTGCAGTGGATGTCCCGGCTCGACGCCATCGAGCTGGAGGACGACCACCTCCTGATGCACTCCGACACGACCGCGTACCTCGACTACGGCGACTCGATCGAGGCGGTCAACGACACGGTCCGCGAGACCCTCACGCGTAACGACGCGGACGAGTGCTGGGACCTCTTCCGCAAATTCACCAAGCGCTTCGCGTTCCGTGACGAATCCGGACCCGAAGCCGTGCGCGAGCTCCTCGACGCCTACGGCGGCACGCGCGTCGTCCACGGCCACAGCCCCATCCCGTACCTCCTCGGCGAGGTAGGTACCGAGGACGCGGCGGACGGATCCGAGGACAGCCGCCCGCAGATCGAGGGCCCGCACGTGTACGCGGGCGGGCTCGCGATCGCGATGGACGGCGGAGTGACCATGGCCGGAAAGCTGCTGGTCCAGCAACTCCCCATGGATAGCTAGGCGTTCCCCGGGCAGGCGCACCGAACGGGGGCTCAGTCCGGCCACCGGGCCGAATTCGGGAAACCCCCTGTCACCGCGTGCCGTCACCGCTCTACCATCGGCTTATCCGTAGCAGGCTCCCCTCCGGTTCTGCCCGACGGCTCGTAACCATGCGAGCCCCCAAGCCCTACGGAGCATCGGGGGATGCACATGAACAGCGCTCCGCACCTGCTGAACGAGGACCGCCCCGAGTTCGAGCGGATCCTCGATGAGGCGCTGCGTACCGCACCGGACCGCCCTGATCTCGCCGCAGTGGGGCAGCGGCTCAACCCCGAACAACTGCGCACCATGGCGCTCAACGCCACCGCGCTGATCACGGCCGCCGCAGCGACCGAGTACCAGAACTACGTGAAGGTCCGCGCCGACCTGCGCGCCTCGCCCCGGCCCGTACGTCCGCTGCGCGAAGGAGGAAGCGCGGCGGAGTCCGGCGGCGGAGCGATCGGCCTGGCCGCCACTGTGGGCGAGGTGGCGGAGACCACCGGCGCCGGCGTCATAGCCGTCGTCGCGGTGCTCGCCCCCCTGCTCGCCGGGACGGCTGCCGCGATCTTCCTGCTCGTCGGCTACATCCTGAAGATGCTCGATCCGGAACCGGCGTTCGCCCAGACCCTGTTGACGGCCGGCTGGGTGTTCGGCGCGCTGACGGCGGCGGGGATTCTTGTCGCCGGCGTGGGCCTGCTGCTCACCGCTCTGCGCAACGGCGCGACGTCCTTGCAGGCCGGCGCGCACAGCGAGTCGAACGAGGAGGTGGACCGGGCCAGGGAAGCCTGGTGCCTGGTGCTCCTGGAGCGCGGCATCCTGCCGTTCCTCCGGGAGGCCCTCGCGGAACCACCGCCGGCCCCCGCCAACCGCGGGGGCGGCCCCGGAACCGCGGGCCGCATGCCGCATCTCGGGTACAACAGGCCCGGGTTCAGCAGCCCGGGCACCGACAGCGGCTCCCCTGCGGCCCCGCGCCCGACGTACTCGAGCCCGGACTTCACAAGCCCCGACTTCGGAGGCCCGGACCACCAGCCGGACTAGGGTCTTTCGTTTGGATCAGGCTGGATCAGGGAGCGGGGTCATGGGGGTCCCCCTGCTCGAGCGCAGCCGAGAGCTCGGGGGAGTCGGTGATTGACGGCAACGCCGCAGTTACGCGTGCCAGACCCCGCGAGCCCAGCCCGCTCCAAACAAGAGGCCCTGGGGCCTGCCAGGCCTGGTCCCGGAACACCCTGTCCACCGGCCGCGAAGGGCGACCGGTGGACAGCGCGCGGCGCCTGTGGGCGCGCGGGCGAGGTCAGTCCGCGATCGGCAGATAGACCCGGTTGCCCGCGGCGGCGAACTCCTTGGACTTCTCCGCCATGCCCTCCTCGATCTCGCTCTTGGTACCGCCGTGCTGGCGGCGGATGTCCTGGGAGATCTTCATCGAGCAGAACTTCGGACCGCACATGGAGCAGAAGTGGGCCGTCTTCGCGGGCTCGGCCGGGAGCGTCTCGTCGTGGAACTCCCTTGCCGTGTCCGGGTCGAGGGCCAGATTGAACTGGTCCTCCCAGCGGAACTCGAAGCGCGCGTCGGAGAGGGCGTCGTCCCACTCCTGGGCACCCGGGTGTCCCTTGGCCAGGTCCGCCGCGTGGGCCGCGATCTTGTAGGTGATGACGCCGGTCTTCACGTCGTCACGGTTGGGCAGGCCCAGGTGCTCCTTGGGCGTGACGTAGCAGAGCATCGCCGTGCCCCACCACGCGATCATCGCGGCTCCGATGCCGGAGGTGATGTGGTCGTACGCAGGGGCGATGTCGGTCGTCAGCGGGCCGAGTGTGTAGAAGGGCGCCTCCTCGCACACCTCCTGCTGAAGGTCGATGTTCTCCTTGATCTTGTGCATCGGGACGTGCCCGGGGCCCTCGATCATCGTCTGGACGTTGAAGCTCTTCGCGATCGTGTTGAGCTCCCCGAGCGTCTTCAGCTCGGCGAACTGCGCTTCGTCGTTGGCGTCCGCGATCGAGCCCGGCCGCAGGCCGTCGCCCAGCGAGTACGTGACGTCGTACGCCGCGAGGATCTCGCAGAGCTCCGCGAAATTCTCGTAGAGGAAGCTCTCCTTGTGGTGCGCCAGGCACCAGGCGGCCATGATCGAACCGCCGCGCGAGACGATGCCCGTCTTGCGGTTGGCGGTGAGCGGGACGTACGGCAGCCGCACGCCCGCGTGGACCGTCATGTAGTCCACGCCCTGCTCGGCCTGCTCGATGACCGTGTCCTTGTAGATCTCCCAGGTCAGCTCCTCGGCGCGGCCGTCGACCTTCTCCAGCGCCTGGTAGAGCGGGACCGTGCCGATCGGGACGGGGGAGTTGCGCAGGACCCATTCGCGCGTGGTGTGGATGTTGCGGCCGGTGGAGAGGTCCATGACGGTGTCGGCGCCCCAGCGGGTCGCCCATGTCATCTTCTCCACCTCCTCCTCGATGGACGAAGTGACCGCGGAGTTGCCGATGTTGGCGTTGACCTTCACCAGGAACCGCTTGCCGATGATCATCGGCTCGATCTCCGGGTGGTTGACGTTGGCCGGCAGGACCGCGCGGCCCGCGGCGATCTCCTCGCGGAGGACCTCCGGCTCCACGTTCTCCCGGATGGCCACGTACTCCATCTCGGGCGTGACCTCCCCGCGCCTGGCGTACGCGAGTTGGGTCACCGCCTGGCCGTCACGCCCGCGACGAGGCTGGCGGGGGCGGCCGGGGAAGACCGCGTCGAGGTTGCGCAGACCGCCGCGCGGCGAAGTGTGCTTGATGCCGTCGTCCTCGGGGCGGACCGGGCGGCCCGCATACTCCTCGGTGTCGCCACGGCTGATGATCCAGTTCTCCCGCAGCGGCGCGAGGCCCCTGCGGACGTCGGTGTCGACACTCGGATCGGTGTACGGCCCGGACGTGTCGTAGAGCGTGACCGCCGTGCCGTTGGTGAGGTGCACCTGGCGGACCGGCACCTGGAGGTCGGGGCGTGAGCCCGTGACGTACCCCTTGTGCCAGCCGATGGACTTCCCGGCCTCGCCCGTCTCTGCGGACAGGTTGGAGGCAGGCGTGCGTGCGTCCGATGTGGTCATGAGACCTACTCCCTACGCCGGCATTACCCGGTAACAGGTTCGGCGGTCGACGCAGCGGCTTCCGTCGGGCGATGTTTCATGTGAAACATCGCCGAAGCGGAGGTCAGCGCCCTCTCAGCCCGGTGCTCCGAGCTCCCGCGTGTGCAAAGGTGCCCCCACGCTAGCGTCATTTCTGGCGTGCTGAACAGAGGGCCCCTGCCGTTCTTGCGATGATCGGGCGGTGACCAGCACGCAGCAGCCCCCGCCCCCGCCGCCGCATCCGCCCCATGACCAGGGGGGCGGAGGGCACGGGCACTCCCACAGTCACGGCCCTGCCGCGCCTGTTTCCAAGCATCTGCGCAAGGTCATCGCCGCGGTGCTCATCCCGTTCTCCGTGGCGGTCGTCGTCGGCCTCGTGGTGCTCTGGCCCGGCGGCGCCCCCTCCCATGCCCGTACGGGCGTCGGCTTCGACCGGCAGACCCAGCAGGGCACCGTCACTCGCGTCGACAAGGTCGACTGCAAGTCCGTGAACGCCTCGGGCGAGACCCCCACCGGCGATACATCCACCGCCGAGGGCCAGTCCGCCGAGCAGCAGGCGAAGGGCACATGCGAGAAGGCAACCGTCCGCGTCGACAGCGGCAAGGACACCGGCCGTACGTTCACGGAGATCGTGCAGCCGGACTCACCACGGCAGTTGCACGAGGGCCAGAAGGTGATCGTGGCCTACGCGCCCGACGCGCCCAAGGAACTTCAGTACTCCGTCACCGATGTGAACCGCAGGCTCCCGATGGCACTGCTGGCCGGGATCTTCGCGCTGGCCGTGGTCGTCGTGGGCCGGCTGCGGGGCGTCATGGCGCTCGTCGCGCTGGCGATCAGCTTCATGGTGCTGACCTTCTTCATCCTGCCCGCGATCCTTCAGGGCTCGAATCCGCTGGTGGTGGCGGTGGTCGGGGCGAGCGCCATCATGCTGATCGCGCTCTACCTGTGTCACGGTCTGACGGCCCGGACGTCGGTCGCGGTGCTCGGCACGCTGGTGTCGCTGGTCCTGATCGGTCTGCTCGGCTCGCTGTTCATCGGCTGGGCGGCGCTGACCGGCAACACGGACGACAACACGGGCCTGATCCACGGTCTTTACCCGTCCATCGACATGAGTGGTCTGCTGCTCGCCGGCGTCATCATCGGTTCGCTCGGTGTGCTCGACGATGTGACGGTCACGCAGACGTCGGCGGTGTGGGAGCTGCATCAGGCGGACCCGACGATGGGGCGGCGCGGTCTGTACCGCGCGGGCATCCGGATCGGCCGCGACCACATCGCGTCCGTGGTCAACACGCTTGTGCTGGCGTACGCGGGCGCGGCACTGCCGCTGTTGCTGCTCTTCTCTATCGCGCAGAGCAGTGTGGGCACCGTGGCCAACAGTGAACTGGTGGCCGTGGAGATCGTGCGGACTCTGGTGGGCTCGATCGGGCTGGTCGCCTCGGTGCCGGTGACGACCGCGCTCGCGGCTCTGGTGGTCTCCGCCGACCGACCGGGATCCCCGTCCGCTGCCGCGGCCGGTCCGGCACGCGGAGGAAGGGGCCGGCGTCGGAAGCGCTGAACCCCTGCGAGGGCACCCCGAGGGCGCCGGTCTGCTGAAGCGTTACATCAGTTGATCGTCCGCGGACTCCTGGAGCCCGTCAGCCCGCGCTCTGCTCCTCGGCGAGAATCCGGTCGAGTGCCTCGTCGAGATGCGTCTCGAAGTCGGCGAGTGCCCGCTCCTGGCCGAGCGGGACGAGCTTGTCGGTGCGGTCGAGGAAGGCGACGAGGGGAGCGACGCCCGCCCGGAACAGCGCCTGGTCACCACCCACTTGGAGCCGGATGTGCACCTCGCCCGGCATCTCGCCCGGGCTGCCCGCCAGTTCCACCGGCTCGATGCGCACATCGCCGTCGCCGCAGGGACCGGCCACCCCGTCCACCAGGAGCTCTCTACCGAAGGCCCAGGTCACCGGGGCGTCCCCGGGGAGGTGGAAGGTCAGCCGCACGGCGTAGGGATCAGCGGCGGCATACCGCAACTCCACCGGGATGCGGAACGAGAGTTCCTCGGAGACGAGGAAGCTCATCATGACCTCTGCTTGTACTGCCTGTACCGACTCGCGCATCGCCTACCCCGTCAATTTGCCGTCGATCGGCCGGGAATAGCCTTCCCGGCACCCTTCGCATCTTGCTTAACGTACATGCGGGATCACAAGGAGTGAGTTTTCAGATGCTGATAGAGAAGGCGAGTGTCCCCACGAGTTTCCCGACTTCGTTCTGCAACTGCCGGGCCGCGGACAGCAGACGACCGGCCTGATGAGACGGGAGGGAGACCGCCATCGTCGCCGCGGTGGACCCGACGGTGATGGGAAACGCGGCGCAGACCGTGCCCAACGCGTACTCCTGACGCTCCACGACCGGCTGCATCCGCCCCTGCCCGTTCAGCCGCCGCAGCAGCGCGCGGTCGTCGCGCACCGTGTACGGGGTGATCGAATACGCGGGATAGCGGTCGAGGTGATCGCGTCGGCTCTCGTCGTCGAGCTGGGCGAGGAGGCACTGGCCGATCGCGTGGGCGTGCCCCGTCTCGCGGAAGTCGGCCCATTCGGCGACCGCGGGATTCCCGGGCGTGTCGGCGACGGCCACGACTTCGATCTCGCCCTCGCGGTAGACCGAGAAGTACACCGGGACGCCGATGGCGTCGCGCCAGTGCTGCAGGGCGTCGGTGATCATGCCGCGACGATTCTGCTGCGCTCCGCTGTTACTCAGCCGCTCGGCCGCCGCCCCCAGGACGAAGAGGCCCTTCTCCTTGCGGAGATAGCCCTCGTGGGCGAGCGTGCGCAGCAGGTGGTACGCCGTGGGAAGCGCGAGGCCGGCCTCCCGGGCGAGCTGCTTGGCCGGCGCTCCCTCTACGTGCGACGCGACGGCCTCGAGAAGGCGCATCGCGCGCTGGACGGAACCGATGAGGGTGGGCGGGGCGCCGGCCGGGCTCTCGGGGTGAGCCTCGGCCTGGGCGTCGTCGTAGGTATGCGTGCGACAGCCGTGGGGTGGGGCCACCGCGTGTGCGGACATGGCGTCGGCAGACATGGTGTCGGGGGACGTGATGTCGGCAGACAACGGGGCGGCGGAAAGCGGTTCAGCCGTGGCCAAGGTTCACTCCCGAAGCGCGTGGGGTCCCCCCGCTTCTCGGGAATCACGGGGGTGCGGCCGTCGAGTTCCGGACTCTAGCCCTGGCCACCACTTCGAGAGGGCCGCGCGGGGAAACTTCCCCCGCGCGAGCGAACCGTTGCCCGGTGCTACCAGTCGCTGCGCGAGGACGAGCCCATGATGAACTTCCGTACGACGTAGATGAGTCCACCGACCAGGGCCACGAAGACCAGCACCTTGAAGAGCAGACCGATCACGAAACCCACGACGCTGGCTATCAGCCCGCCGAAGACGACCAGGGCGATGACCGGCACCGCGACCCACTTAACCCACCACGGCATGCCCGCGAAGATCTCTCGCACTGCCATCGTCCTTACCTCTCTCCCGAGCCGTACCGCTTCGATACGGCTTCTGCATTCGATGCTGGCACGCCGAGGCGCTCCGTGGGGGCCGCGGACCCCTTGTCGTCCCCTGAGCGACCCCCTAGGGAACCCCGAGATCCGCCGTCAGCTCTCAGGCGGAGAGAACACCACCAGAACCCGCAGGTCCTCGCTGATGTGATGGAACTTGTGGGCCACCCCGGCCGGCACGTACACGACGCTGCCGCGCGCCACCTGGGTCGTCTCCATGCCGACGGTGATCGAGCCACGACCGCTGACGACGAGGTAGACCTCGTCCTGCTGATGGGGCTGCTGCGGGTCCTGGTCCCCCGCATCGAGGGCGTAGAGCCCGACCGACATGTTCCGCTCACGCAGGAACTGCAGATACGCGCCGTCGTTCGCGGCACGTTCCGCTTCCAGTTCGTCCAGCCGGAATGCCTTCATCCCTCTTGTCCGCCCCTTGCCCGTGAATGGCCTCGCTGGGCCACTCTCATGATCCGGTCTCGTCTGCCACGATCAGACACATGAAGAATTTTGTAGTCAAGACGATCGCCAACGCCGGGGCCCTGGCCGTCGCGGTGTGGCTGCTCGACAAAATCACGCTGACGGGTGACAGCACCGGCAAGAAGGTCGGCACGCTGATCATCGTGGCGCTGCTCTTCGGCCTGGTGAACTTCCTGGTCAAGCCAATAGTGAAGGTCCTCACCTTCCCGCTCTTCATCCTGACGCTCGGCCTGATCACGCTCGTGGTCAACGCCTTGATGCTGCTGCTGACCTCGTGGCTGGCCGACCAGTTCGACCTGAGCTTCCACGTCGAGGGGTTCTGGACCGCCGTCCTCGGTGGCCTGATCATCTCGGTTGTCTCCTGGGCGCTGAACGTCGTCCTGCCCGACGACAAGGACTGAGCCCCGCCCATGCCCTTCCGCGTGTGCTTCGTCTGCACCGGCAACATCTGCCGCTCGCCCATGGCCGAGTCGGTCTTCCGCGCGCGCATCCACGAGGCCGGTCTCGACGGCCTCGTGGAGGTGGACAGCGCGGGCACCGACGGCTGGCACGAGGGGGACGGTGCCGACCACCGCACCGTCTCCGTGCTGGCGGCCGGCGGCTACGAAAGCGGCCATAGGGCCCGGCAGTTCAGCGCCTCGTGGTTCTCCCGGCTCGACCTGGTGATCACCCTGGACGCCGGGCATCTGCGCACCCTGCGCCGCCTGGCACCGACCCCCGGGGACGCCGAAAAAGTCCGCCTGCTGCGTTCGTACGACCCCTCGCCAGGGACAGACCTGGACGTACCGGACCCGTACTACGGCGGCATCGATGGCTTCGAGGAGTGCCTGAGAATGGTGGAGGCGGCGAGCGACGGTCTGCTCGACGCGGTACGCGCAGCACTGGAAGGACGGGCGGCATGACGCAATCGGCGCAGATCGGGGACGGCACGAGGGCAGTGAGGGCGGGGCTGCCCGAGGCCTTGAAGAACGAACCGACGCTGCCAGGGCCTGTCTTCGCCGCACACTTCCACCTGCCGGGTGATGTCTCGGGGCCCTACACGTACGGCCGCGACGACAACCCGACGTGGACCCACCTGGAGCGGGCCATCGGCGAGCTCGAGGCGCCCGGCCAGGAGGACGTCGACACCCTCGTCTTCGCCTCCGGGATGGCCGCCATCTCGGCTGTGCTGTTCTCTCAGCTCAAGGCCGGCGACGTGGTCGTTCTGCCGAGCGACGGCTACCAGGTGTTCCCGCTCGTCCGCGAGCAGCTCACGGCGTTCGGCATCGAGGTCCGCACCGCCCCCACCGGCGGCGACGCCCAGCTCGACGTGCTGGACGGCGCGAAGCTCCTGTGGATCGAGACTCCGTCGAACCCCGGCCTCGACGTGTGCGACGTGCGGCGGCTCGCCGAGGCGGCACACACGCGTGGCGCCCTGGTAGCGGTCGACAACACGCTCGCCACGCCGCTCGGCCAGCGCCCCCTGGAGCTCGGCGCCGACTTCTCCGTGGCCAGCGGCACCAAGCAGCTCACCGGCCACGGCGACATCCTGCTCGGCTACGTGACCTGCCGCGACGCCGAGCTGACCGCCTCGGTGCGGGGCTGGCGCAAGATCGTCGGCGCGATCCCCGGCCCGATGGAGGCCTGGCTCGCCCATCGCTCGCTCGCCACACTCCAGTTGAGGGCGGAGCGGCAGAACGCCAACGCGCTCGCGCTCGCTCTCGCCCTGCGCGACCGCGACGACATCGAGGGCCTGCGCTATCCGGGTCTGCCCGACGACCCCTCGCACAAGATCGCAGCGCAGCAGATGCGGCGCTTCGGGTGCGTGGTCTCCTTCACGCTGCCCACACGCGCGCGTGCCGAGCGGTTCATGGAGGCCCTGACGCTCGTGGACGACGCGACGAGCTTCGGCGGCGTGCGGTCCACCGCCGAGCGCCGTCGCCGATGGGGCGGGGACGACGTCCCGGAGGGCTTCATCCGCTTCTCCGCCGGCGCCGAGGATCCGGACGACCTGGTGGCCGATGTGCTGCGCGCGCTCGACGAGGCGGCCGTCTAGGGCCTCTCGCGGGCCACTTCGCGCCCGCCGTGGCCTCGGCCCAGTAACCGACTACGCACAACGGACGGCCCGAGCCTCCCCCCTCGTGGCTCGGACCGTCCCCGGTTCCTGCGCGCCAAGAACCGCGCGCATAAGGCTAGTTGACTCTGTGTCAGTGTCCAATCACCGTAGCGACAGAGACCTATCGACATATTTATAGTTGGGGCCGACCCGAGGGCCGAGAGGGGAGGACACCGCCATGGATCTCGCCCTGCTGCGCACCTTCGTGACCGTGCACCGGGCAGGCTCCT
This sequence comes from Streptomyces sp. NBC_00009, assembly GCF_045040855.1. NCBI lineage: Bacteria > Bacillati > Actinomycetota > Actinomycetes > Kitasatosporales > Streptomycetaceae > Streptomyces > Streptomyces sp. NBC_00009. Next base: position 3,986,012 of record NZ_CP108312.1, on the reverse strand, counting down.
TCACGCGGGCCGCCGCGCTCCTAGGCCTTTCGCAGCCCGCGGTGACATCCCAGATCCGCACCCTGGAGCGGCAATTGGGCCGCCCCCTGTTCCTTCGCCAGGCGCGTGGCGTGACCCCCACCTCCATCGGTGACGAACTCGCCCACAAGGCCGCTCCGCACCTCGACGCCCTCGTGGAGATCACCGAGACCGGCATCGACGAGGAGTCGCCGGTACGCACGCTGCACCTCGCGGGGCCTCCGGAGTTCACCGCCGAGCGCGCGCTGCCCGCCCTCACCGCGCTCACCCGTGACGACGGCCAGAGCTTCGCCCTGCGCGCCTCCTTCGGCAACGCCGAGGAAGTCCTGGAGGGTCTTGGCGCCGGACATCATGATCTGGCCATCACGACGGCCCGCCCGCGCGGCGCCCTGCTCACCGCGACTCCGCTCTGCGACGAGGAGCACGTCCTCCTCGCCTCACCCCGGTGGGCCGCCCGCATAGGGCCCGGCACCTTGCGCCGTAACGGCGCGGCCGCGCTGGAGGACCTGCCGCTGGTCGAGGCGCACGAGTCGCTGCCGTTCGTCGCCCGCTACTGGGCCGCCGTCTTCGACTCACGCCCTGCCACCTCGGGCACGGTCATCGTTCCTGATCTACGCGCGGTGCTCGCCTGCACCATCGCCGGTGCCGGGCTCTCGGTGCTCCCGCGCTACCTCTGCGCGCCGGCTCTCGAGCGTGGCGAGGTCGTAGCGCTGCTCGATCCCCCGGTGCCTCCGCTGCGGACGTACTTCCTCGTCGTGCGTACGGGCACGCTGGCCATGCCGCACATCGCGCGGTCGCACGAGTGGCTGCTGCGCGCCGCCGTCGATTGGTGCTGATCAGTTCGTGGTGATCAGTCGGTGGCGATTAATCCGTGGTGATCAATCCTTGGTGATCAACTAGCGCTGATCAATTGGCGCTGTCCTGAGGCCAGGTCGGTACGGAATGTTTCACGTGGAACCGGCGGGGCCACATTTCTCCCATGACCGTCCGACCCGTGGTCAAGCGCACCGCACGTGCCGTGCTGCTCGACGGCAACGACCTGATCCTGATCAAGCGGACCAAGCCCGGCATGGATCCGTACTGGCTGACCCCAGGCGGCGGGGTCGAACCCGAGGACGAGACCGTCGTCGACGCCCTGCACCGCGAGGTGCACGAGGAGCTCGGCGCCAAGATCCTCGATGTGGTGCCCTGCTTCGTGGACACCGTCGAGCACATCGGCGAGGACGGCGGCGCCACCGGCGTGAAGGTCCAGCACTTCTTCGTCTGCCGCCTCGAGTCCATGGACCTCAGCCAGCGGCACGGCCCCGAGATCGAGGAGCCGTGCGGCGAGTACGAGATCGTGCGGGTGCCGTTCACCCGCGTCGGCATCGCCTCGGTCCATCTCGTCCCACTGTCCCTGCGGCACTATCTCGACGGCAACATCGAGGGCGTACGGGCGATGCACGCGCCTGACCTGGGCTGACGGGGCGAGGTCGGCCTTGTTCAGGCCCGGCCTCAGTTGCCGGTCGCGACGAGTTCCTCCACGGAGTCGTGGCGGATCCGGTCCACCGGGATCCCGATGTCCCGCAGGGCGTCCACCCCGTTGCGGATCATGCCGGGCGGACCCGACAGATAGGCGTCGTACTCGTTCCAGGGGCCGTACTCGCGCACCGCGTCGGGCAGTTGCAGATGGGCCTGCTGATCGACGATCGGGCGGACCGCCAGCCAGGGGTGGGTCTGCTGGAGCCGCAGCATCGTGTCGATGTCGTACAGGTCGTGGTCGGTGCGAGCCCCGTAGAACACCTCGACCGGGCGCCGCTGGCCGTGCTCCGCGACGTCCTCGACGAGGGCCTTGATGGGCGCGATGCCGGTGCCTCCGCCGAGACAGAGCAGCCCGCTGTCGGAGCTGTGGTCCACCGTCATCGAACCGGAGGGCGGGCCGAGGCGGATCACATCGCCCGGGCGGGCGCGGTGCACGAGCGCGTTGGAGACCCACCCCGCCGGGACGGCCTTCACGTGGAACGAGAGCAGCCCGTCGGAACGGGGCGCCGAGGCGAAGGAGTAGTGCCGCCAGATCCGCGGCCACCACGGCGTCTCCAGGCTCGTGTACTGCCCGGCGAGGAACGGGTACGGCTGGTCGGGCCGGACCGTGACCACGGCGATGTCCGAGGTCCTCAGATCGTGCGAGACCACCTCGCCGTACCACCACGCGGGCGCGCGCAGTTCGTCCGCCGCCGACGCGTCGATCATGACCTGGGAGATCGTCGTGTACGTGCGCACCCAGGCCGCCTCCGTCTCCTGGTCCCACGTCGTCGTCGCGTATCGGGTCAGCGCGCCGATCAGGCACTCGCCGACCGCGGGGTAGTGCTCGGGCTGCGTGCCGTACTTGCGGTGTCCGCGGCCCAGGTTCTTCAGGTACGGGACGAGGACGCTCTTGTTGTCGGCGTGCTCGGCCGCCGTCAGCAGCGCCTTGAGGAGCCGGTCGCGCTGGGTGTCCATCGAGGCGGGGAACAGTGGCCGCAGTTCGGGGTGGCGCACGAAGAGCAGCGCGTAGAAGTACGAGGTGACCTTGTCGGCGTCGGGGCCGACTTCCTCCAGCGTGCGGCGGATGAGCCGCGCGTCGGGGGAGGCCTCGGGCGCGGGAGCGGGGCGGGGGGTGGTCTCTGCCCTGGGCGCAGTTGGTGCCTGTGCCGGGGGCGCGGAGTGCGGCGGGTGCGCGGGGCTCGACCCCTGCCCGTGCTGGGCGGCGTGGGGGCGCGCGGTCGCGTGCGGGCCGGGCTGCTGCGGGGGCGTGCCAGCGGCTGACGCGTACTGAGGGGAGGGTGTGGCTTCCGCGGCTGGGGCGGCGCTCTGCGCGGGCACCGTCTCCGCGTGGTCGTCCGATATTGGCCCGGGTCGGCCCACGGGCCGTATCGGCGTGACCTTGCGCCCCTCTGACGGCGTCTCCTGGTCCGTGCTCGCGCCGGCGGGCGGCGCCTTGCGCGGCGTGAACCAACCGCCCCCGCCGCCGGACCCGGAGTCGGCCGACGTAGTGGTCGGAGCGTCCATGCTGTGCCTCGCCTCGAACATCTTTCGGTCGGTCTGCGTACTTCCGCGATCGGAAGTCGCTCTTTCCCCGTTCTGCCGCGGCAGAATGCGGCGGCCCAAGTGAACCCGCATTCCGGTCCGCTACGGACAAGTAAGGGAGGAATGTGACATTGCCCGCAGTTCCTCCCCGCAGCGTGCCATCCGGCGTGACCACGCAAGCCGCATAGCGGAAATAGCAGGTCTTCGATCTCTCCGTCCCGTTAGGCTGTCTTGGCCTGCGTGCATGGCCCGGGATGCGCTGAGCGCGCCTGCCGTGAACCGGAGTCGACCCTACCGGCACCCGCCAAACGCACAAGTCCCCCTTGCCCACCAAGGAATTCGACAGGCGATATGCCCCTGCAATCCCTCAATTAGCGGGCGTGCCGCACCAATTCGTACGCCTCCCACAGATCGCGGCCGGCATACGAGTGAGTCGCCAGAGCCGCGACGTGCTGATCCGCATTGATCGCGACCGATACCGGCACGGCGCCGAACAGCTCCACATCGGAGAACGAGTCGCCGTAGGCAAGGCAATCGGCCCGGGACACCCCGAACTCTTCACAGAGCCGGTCCGTGATCTTCACCTTCGCCGCGGCGCTGAGAACGCCCGCGGGGTCGACGGGCTCGGTGAAGGGCACCGCGGGGAAGCGGGACCCGTACGCCGCATGGGCGCCCCACCCCGTCAGCCGCTCCACGAAGAACGACGGCGAGAGCGAGACCACCGCGCAGTACTCGCCGCGCGCCCGTATCTCCGCCCAGGTCTCCCGGATACGCGCCAGCCAGGGCGCACTCTCAAACGCTGCCGTCACGTGCTCGGGCGTGAGACCCGCCCACAGGGCGTGCACCCGCCGCGCGTACTCCGGCGGACCGATGCGCTGAGCGCCGATCTCACGGTCCAGGGCCACGGTCTCGGCCTCGAGCCCCAGTTGACGGGAGATTTCCACGGGCGCCGACGTGCCGTGCAGCAGCGTTCCGTCCAGATCAAAGAGATGCAGTCTCGCCATGTACGCCGAGGCTAGTACCCGGGGTTACTCCCTCTGTCGGACGCCCTCGAGGGGCCACTCCCGGCACGGTGTTTCACGTGAAACTACGCCGTTCCGCCCGCCGGGCCATCCTCGTCGTCCATGTGACGTCCTCCGCTTGTTGGCTGGGGCTCACGCTCGGCCTGCTCGCGCTCGCCGTCACGGCGATCACCACGGGTTCCGACCCGATGGTCGAGGCCGCCTGCCGCGCAATGAAGGTCTTCACGGACTGGTTGGTGATCCCGCTCGCTCTGCTCACCCTCCTGAGCGGCCTGCTGCTGTCACTGGGCACCCCGTGGGGCCTCGCCCGGCACCGCTGGGTCTACGCCAAGTTCTGGCTCACGCTCGCCACCACCGCCGCTTCGATCTTCGCGCTGCGTCCCGGCATCGACACCGCGGCCACAACGGTGGCAACGGGTGCTCCGCTGCCCCATCCGAGCGACCTGGTGGCCGGTCCCATCGTCTCCCTCACCGCCTATCTCTTCATGACGGTGATCTCGGTACTCAAGCCATGGGGACTGACGCGACGTGGCCGAAAGCAGCGGCTTGCCGCCCGCAAAGCGGTGGACGCGGACCGGCTGAGTCAGACAGCCTGACCTGCGTGTCGACACCTCCCCTCTCCGCTCTGCCCATCCGCCGGCTGACCCCGCGCGACCTCACGGCGTGCGCCGACCTCTCCGAGGATCGCGGCTGGCCCCGCGAGGAACACAAGTGGGGCCTGCTGCTCGCGGCCGGCACCGGCTACGGCATCGACGACCCCGACGGGGGCCTGGTGAGCGCCTGCGTGGTGACCGACTACGGTCCGCCGAACCGGCCCACGCTGAGCGCCATCGGCATGGTTCTGGTCGCCGAACGCCACGCCCGCCGCGGCATCGGCCGCCGCCTCATGCAGTACGTGGTCGAGCAGGCGGACACCACACCGCTCACCCTGCACGCGACCCCGTACGGCCGCCCGCTCTACGAAGGGTTGGGCTTCAAGGTCACCGGGCGCGCGGAGATGGTGCGGGGACGCTTCACCCGCGGCGGACCGACACCGTCCGTGGCCACGCGCGCCGCGACCGCGGAGGATCTCTCGGCCATCCTTCGCCTGGACGCGGAGGTCTTCGGCCCCGACCGCACCCACGTCCTGACCCGCCTCCCGGCCTTTGGCGACCAGTTGCGCGTGGCCGAGGACAGGGGCGAACTCATCGGCTTCGCGGCCGCCTGGCCCAACATGGACACCCACGTCATCGGCCCGCTGATCGCCCGCGACACCGAGACGGCGAAGGCTCTCGTCACCTCCCTCGCCGCCGGTACGGATCGCCCCCTGCGTACCGACATCGACGTGCGCCACGAGGAACTGCTGGCGTGGATCAAGGCACGAGGGGTGGAGTCCCTGGCCTTCAACGCCGTGATGACCCATGGCGCCCCCGACCTTCCCGGCGACTGGACGCGCCGTTTCGCGCCTCTCACGGTCGCCGCGGGCTGACCTGGGACCGGGCGGCGCATGCGACGAAGTCCGCCCCGGACACCGTGGGATCACGGTGTCCGGGGCGGACTCTTGTATGGGCAAGGCCGGCGCGCTTACGCCTCGTGGAGCGTCAGACGAGCTCTGCCACGGCTGCCGTGGCGAACCCGTGGTCCTGCTCCGGTGCGCCGCCACCGACACCGATGGCGCCGATGAGGCGGCCGTCGCGGTGGACGGGGATGCCGCCCGCGATGAAGAGCAGCGGACGGTCCAGGGCGGTGGGCAGGCTGTGGAAGGGGCCGTCGGGCTTGACCAGGTCGACGAGGTCCGCGGTCGGGGCGTTCAGCTGGAGGGCGGTGTACGCCTTGCGGGTGCTGGTCTCGCCGGAGATCAGGACGGCCCGGTCGTCGCGCCGGAAGGCGAGCAGGTGTCCGCCGGCGTCGAGGACGGTGACGCTGACGGTCACTCCGACGGACTCGGCTGCACGGCTGGCGGCGGCCACGAGGATCTCCGCGTCCTGGATGGTCAGCGGCGCGACAGCGGTGGTGGTGCTCATGAGGGGTCTCTCCTTGCGGGGGTGTGCGGTGGAACGGGTGCGGGGACGACACCGGCCCTGCGGGTGGGGATGAGGTGAAGTGCTACGGGACGCTCAGCTGTGAGCGGGTTCCGCCTTGCGGGTCCCTTCGGGCGCCGCGCTTGCGACGACCAGGTTCGAGACCTTGGACCGGCGCTCGAGGCCCGCGGACATGACGGCCAGGACGAGCGCGGCGGCTGCGAGCACGGCTCCGACCCAGTTGGGGGCCGTGTAGCCGAGGCCGGCCGCGATGACGAGGCCGCCGAGCCAGGCCGAGAGAGCGTTGCCGAGGTTGAAGGCGCCGATGTTGACCGCGGAGGCCAGCGTGGGGGCGCCGTGGGCGTGGTCGAGGACCCGCTTCTGCAGCGGCGGCACCGTGGCGAAACCGAGGGCGCCGATCAGCGCGATGGAGATCGCCGCCAGGACCTTGTTGTGGGCGGTCAGCGTGAACAGGGCCAGCACGACGGCCAGCCCGCTCAGGGCGACGTACAGCATCGGCATCAGCTTGCGGTCGGCGAACTTGCCGCCGATCAGGTTGCCCGCGACCATGCCGAGGCCGAACAGGACGAGGAGCCAGGTCACCGACGTGTCGGCGTAACCGGCGACGTTCGTCATCATCGGTGCGATGTAGGTGATGGCGGCGAAGACTCCGCCGAAGCCGAGCACCGTCATGGCCATCGCCAGCAGGACCTGGACGTTCTTGAAGGCCGCGAGCTCGTGCCGCAGGTGGACGCCTTCGGCCTTGGGCATGTCGGGGACGAGCTTGGCGATGCCGAGCAGTCCGACGACTCCGAGCGCCGCGACGACCACGAAGGTGACCCGCCAGCCGATGCTCTGGCCGATGAGTGTGCCCAGGGGTACGCCGACGACGTTGGCGACGGTCAGGCCGGTGAACATCATGGCGATGGCTCCGGCCTTCTTCTCGGGGGCGACCAGCTCGGCCGCGACGACCGCGCCGATTCCGAAGAAGGCACCGTGGGCGAGTGAGGCGACCACGCGGCCGATCACCATGACGAGGAAGACGGGCGCCACCGCGGAGAGCACGTTGCCCACGATGAACAGGCCCATCAGGAGCAGCAGCATCCGCTTACGCGAGATGCGGGTGCCCAGAATCGTCATGAGGGGGGCGCCGAACATGACGCCGAGGGCGTAGCCGGTGACCAGAAATCCGGCCGTGGGGATGGAGACGCCGAAGTCGCCCGCGACCTCGGGGAGCAGCCCCATGATCACGAATTCCGTGGTTCCGATCCCGAAGGCCCCGATCGCGAGAGCCAGAAGCGCGAGAGGCATAGGGTCCACCTTCCCAGACTGTTGCAGATGCGCTTTGCGTGCGTTCACAATACTTGCAGACGCGCATTACTTGCAAGCGCTGACAATTTCACACGTGGACTATCCTGGGTTCAGCCGCTTCGGGACGGAGGAACTAGAGCCATGACCGCCACAGACCCCGCACTCACCGCCCTGGCCCAGGGCTGGTGCGCTCTCTCCCTGCTCCACGGGAGGATCGAGACCCACATCGAGCGCGCTCTGCAGGCCAAGCACGATCTGAGCGTGCGGGAGTACTCGCTGCTCGATGTCCTCAGCCGTCAGCACGACGGTGAAGGCGGTCACCTGCAGATGAAGCAGGTCGCGGACGCCGTCGTCCTCAGCCAGAGCGCCACCACGCGCCTGGTGACGCGCCTTGAGGACCGCGGCCTACTCGCCCGCTACCTCTGCCCCACCGACCGACGCGGCATCTACACGGACGTGAGCGAGGCAGGCCTGGCTCTGCTCGCCGATGCGCGGCCCACCAATGACACCGCCCTGCGCGAGGCACTCGACGAGGCGGCGAAGAACCCTGAACTCGCCCCGCTGGTCCGCGCGGTGGAAGCCGTACGCGTCCCGGCCTGAGGCATCGCCTCGGCGACGCCGACGGCTCGCAAGGCAGTCCGGGACCGACGACGCCATGGCCGCATAGGCTGCGGGCCATGGGAGATCTTGAGATACGGCCTGCCGTGGCCGCCGACGTCCCGGCCATCGTGGCGATGCTGGCGGACGACCCTCTGGGCGCCAGCCGCGAGTCACCGGAGGACCTCACGCCATATCTCGAGGCGCACGCGCGCATCGCCGGGGACCCCAACCAGCACCTGGTCGTCGCCGTGCGCGAGGGGCGCACTGTCGGCACCCTTCAGCTCACCGTCATCCCCGGGCTGTCACGCAAGGGCTCCACGCGCTCGATCATCGAGGGCGTCCGCATCCACGCGGACGAACGTGGCAGCGGGCTCGGCACGCTGCTCATCGAGTGGGCCGTGGACGAATCCCGCCGTCAGAACTGCCATTTGGTGCAGCTGACGTCCGACGCCACCCGTACCGACGCCCACCGCTTCTACGAGCGACTGGGTTTCGAGGCCTCACATGTGGGCTTCAAGCTCCAGCTCTGACAACACCGAGGGGCCGGGTGGTCGTCTGTTTCACGTGAAACAGACGACCACCCGGCCCCTTCACCATGCCGACCTGGATCGAGGCCGACCGGGAGAGCGAAGCTGACCAGGAACGAGATCAGCTAGGAACGCGGAAGCCCCCGCCAGCCCTCCGGGTCCACCCCGCCGGGAACCGGCGCCCCCTTCTCGTACGGCTCACGCGTGAAGACGAACGATCCGAGATCGAGATGGCTCACCGACCTGTCGGGCCGGCGCTCGACGCGCAGGAGCTCCCCCGCGTAGTAGCCGTCCAGTCCCGTCCAGGTTCCGTCGCCGTTCGGGCGGAATCGCGAGTCCCGCACCCCACCCGTCAGCGGCCCGAGCGAGACGCCCCCGTCGGCCGTCAGCCGTAGCACCGTACTCTGCGTCCCCCAGTACCAGGGCCCGGCGAGCTCCAGCACCGCCGCATCGACCTCCGGCAGGGGCCGCCACGGCTCAGGGATGCCCGGCTCGGCCTCGGCGACGATACGGAGAAGGTCCGTACTGACCGTCGATGCGGGAACGCCTGACGTGCAGTTGGCGAGCGTGACCGCGGCCAGGCTGTCCTCCTCGCTCAGCCACAGCCCCGCCACGAACCCGGGCAGCGAACCGCCGTGCCCGACCAGCACCCGGCCGTTCCTCCGTGCCAGCTGCAGACCGAGGCCGTACGAGGAGTCCCAGTCCCCCGGCAGTGTGGGTGCCGCGGGCGTGCGCATCTCGCGTACGGACTGCGCACTCAGAACCCGGTCGTCACCCTCCATCAGGAACACAGCGAACCGCCCCAAGTCCGCCGCCGTCGACCAGAGTTGTCCCGCCGGAGCCATCAGCCCCAGGTCCTCCGCGGGCTCCGGCAACATCACATCGGCCCAAGGGTGCACGGCCCAGCCACCGGCGTACGGGGCCTGCGGCTGCCCGCTCGTCCGGTGCAGACCGAGCGGCTCCAGGACCTCGCGGCGCAGGACGTCCTCCCACGGAGCACCGCGCAACGCCTCGACCAGCGAACCCAGCAACGTGTAGCCGGGGTTGGAATAGTGATGCTGCTTGCCGACCGGATGCCGGAACGGCTCCTCGCCCAGCACATCGGCAAGCTCGGGACGCAACGAGGACGACGAACGCTCCCACCACGGCCCGGGGGTCTCGGCCGCCAACCCACCGGTGTGCGCCAGGAGTTCGGCGATGGTGACCTGACCGGCGCCGGTGCCCGGCAGATGCTTCTCCAGTGGGTCTCCGAGGTCGAGCACCCCCTCGTCCCGCAGCCTCAGCACCAGCACGGCCGTGAACGTCTTGGTGATCGAGCCGATCCGGTACTGCACGTCCTCGTCCGGAGCATGCCCGTCCACACAGGTACGCCCATCGCTCCACACCAGCTGACCGTCACGCACGACCGCGGCCACCAGCGAAGGCGATCGACCTTCCGCCTGAGCGGTGGCGATGCGGTGCAACAGAGCTCGGCGCGTCGCGGGCAGAAGTTCTTCGGGGGATGTTGTCATGCCCCAAGTCCACCCCGCCGGGCGCCGGGCGTCGACCGCTTTTTGGGCCGACAGATCCGGGCCCGAGCAGGTCCAGAGCGTGCACGTTCAGAGCACGCAGGTCCAGGCCGGGTGGGACCAGGTCGTGGGGGATCAGGTCTGCGCCATGTCCACGAAGCGCGAGTAGTGACCCTGGAAGGCAACCGTGATCGTCGCCGTCGGACCGTTACGGTGCTTGCCCACGATGATGTCCGCCTCGCCGGCGCGGGGCGACTCCTTCTCGTAGGCGTCCTCGCGGTGCAGCAGGATCACCATGTCCGCGTCCTGCTCGATCGAGCCGGATTCACGCAGGTCGGACACCATCGGCTTCTTGTCCGTACGCTGCTCGGGGCCACGGTTCAGCTGCGAGAGCGCGATGACCGGCACTTCCAGCTCCTTGGCGAGGAGCTTCAGGTTTCGCGACATGTCCGAGACTTCCTGCTGACGGCTCTCGGAACGCTTCGAACCACCGGCCTGCATCAGCTGCAGGTAGTCGATGATCACGAGCTTGATGTCATTGCGCTGTTTGAGGCGCCGGCACTTCGCGCGGATCTCCATCATCGACAGGTTCGGGGAGTCGTCGATGTAGAGCGGTGCCGCCGAGACCTCGGGCATCCGGCGCGCGAGCCGGGTCCAGTCCTCGTCCGTCATGGTGCCGGAGCGCATGTGGTGCAGCGCGACCCGTGCCTCCGCGGACAGCAGACGCATCGCGATCTCGTTGCGGCCCATTTCCAGGGAGAAGATGACGCTGGGCAGGTTGTGCTTGATCGAGGCGGCACGGGCGAAGTCGAGCGCCAGTGTGGACTTACCCATGGCGGGACGGGCGGCGATGACGATCATCTGGCCGGGGTGCAGGCCGTTCGTCAGGGAGTCGAAGTCCGTGAATCCGGTGGGCACACCGGTCATCTCACCGCTACGGGAGCCGATCGCCTCGATCTCGTCGAGCGCGCCCTCCATGATGTCGCCGAGCGGCAGGTAGTCCTCGCTGGTGCGCTGCTCGGTGACCGCGTAGATCTCGGCCTGCGCACTGTTCACGATCTCGTCGACGTCGCCGTCGGCCGCGTATCCCATCTGCGTGATGCGCGTGCCCGCCTCGACGAGCCGACGCAGGACCGCACGCTCGTGGACGATCTCGGCGTAGTACTCGGCGTTCGCCGCCGTCGGAACCGTCTGGACGAGGGTGTGCAGATACGATGCGCCACCGACCTTGGTGATCTCGCCACGCTTGGTGAGCTCGGCCGCGACCGTGATCGGGTCGGCCGGCTCGCCCTTCGCGTACAGGTCGAGAACCGCGGTGAAGATCGTCTCGTGCGCGGGGCGGTAGAAGTCGTGCCCCTTGATCACCTCGACGACGTCGGCGATCGCGTCCTTCGACAGGAGCATGCCACCGAGGACGGACTGCTCGGCATCGAGGTCCTGGGGCGGCACCCGCTCGAAGGACGGAGCTCCGTCGTCCCAGCCGCCGTCGCCACCGCGGTCGTGCTGCTCCTCGCGCCCCCGCCCACCGCTGCCACGCTGGCGGGAAGCAGGCAGACGGTCACTGGGACCGCTGTCGGCCCAGGGGTCGTCCAAAGGCTCGGAGATACTCACCGGGCCACCTCCTCCAGTCCGCCGTGCGGACCTCGCCGTGCCCTCTTTCTTACGGCACGACACTGACAAATATGGGGACCCGACTCCGGTTCTGACGCGTCGGTTCATGACGTTTCCGAGGCCTGAAATCGTGGCGGGCGCCGCACCACGGTAGGCCCCTCGGCACCTTCAGCCAATCTGGTTATCCACAGGCGGTGTGGATGAAGGGCCTCTCGCTGTGGAGAACTCCGCAAAACCTGTGCACGACACGGTGGACAGCCCTGTGAACAAGCCCTCAGGAGACGCGCAGAAGCGTGCCTGACCTGCGACTTTCCCGTCCACCGGCTGTGCAGGAAAAATACTTTCCCCGTCGGCTCAAGATCCCTGTAAACGGTGCGTGACGCCACGCCCGAGAGGCTGCAAAGTAAGGGCTCAAAGGCGGTTGCATCTCTTACCTGTGGAAGATTACATTGGTGCTCATGACACAGGCTCCCGCGGCGTCCAAGGCCGCCCGGCGGCGGCATGACCGCGAGATCGTCGCGCTGGCCGTCCCCGCCTTCGGCGCGCTCGTCGCCGAGCCTCTTTTTGTGATGGCCGACAGCGCCATCGTCGGCCATCTGGGGACCGCCCAACTGGCCGGTCTCGCTGTCGCCTCTCCCCTCCTGATGACCGCCGTCAGCGTCTTCGTCTTCCTGGCCTACGCGACCACGGCCGCGGTGGCCCGCCGCGTCGGCGCCGGAGATCTCCAGTCCGCGATCCGTCAGGGCATGGACGGGATCTGGCTCGCCCTACTGCTCGGCGCCGCGGTCATCGCCATCGTCCTGCCCACAGCCCCAGCGCTCGTCGAACTGTTCGGTGCCTCGCACACCGCGGCGCCCTATGCGATCACCTATCTGCGGATCTCCTCGCTCGGCATCCCCGCGATGCTCGTCGTCCTCGCGGCGACAGGAGTCCTCCGTGGCCTCCAGGACACCAAGACTCCGCTCTATGTCGCAGTCGGAGGCTTCGTCGCCAACGGCGCGCTCAACGCGGGGCTCGTCTACGGCGCCGGCCTGGGCATCGCAGGGTCCGCTTGGGGCACCGTCACCGCCCAGCTCGCCATGGCCGGCGTCTATCTTGTCGTCGTCGTACGCGGGGCCCGTCGTCACGGCGCTTCCCTGCGCCCCGACGCCGCCGGGATACGAGCCTGCGCCCAGGCAGGCGCACCGCTGCTCGTCCGCACCCTCTCGCTGCGCGCGATCCTCATGATCGCCACCGCGGTCGCAGCCCGGCTCGGAGACGCGGACATCGCCGCGCACCAGATCATCATCTCCCTGTGGAGCCTGCTGGCCTTTGCGCTCGACGCCATCGCCATCGCGGGCCAGGCCATCATCGGACGCTACCTCGGAGCGGACGACGCCCAGGGCGCACGGGATGCCTGTCGCCGCATGGTGCAGTGGGGCATCGCCGCAGGGGTCGTCCTCGGACTCCTGGTGATCGTCTCGCGACCGCTCTTCATTCCGCTGTTCACGAATGATCAGGCAGTGCAGAGCGTGGCGCTGCCCGCTCTCCTGATGGTCGCGCTCTCCCAGCCCATCTGCGGCATCGTCTTCGTTCTCGACGGAGTCCTGATGGGAGCGGGAGACGGTCCGTATCTCGCCTGGGCGATGCTCGCGACCCTGGCGGTCTTCACGCCGGTCGCCCTGCTGGTGCCGGTTTTCGGAGGTGGGCTCACCGCTCTGTGGGGCGCGATGACTTTGATGATGACCGTGCGCATGCTGACCCTGTGGCTGCGCTCTCGCTCCGGCCGCTGGATCGTCACAGGCGCCACGCGCTGACCCGGTTTCACGTGAAACGGTGACTGTGAAACGCGTTGGGCCGCACCCCGAGGGGTGCGGCCCAACGTTTGCTTCAGCTCTGCCAAGCGCAGTGCTTAGGCGGAGACGACCTCGACGCTGACCTTGGCGGCAACCTCGGGGTGCAGACGCACGGTCGCCTCGTGGGCGCCCAGCGTCTTGATCGGCGAGCCCAGCTCGACGCGGCGCTTGTCGACCTTCGGGCCACCAGCGGTCTCGATCGCCGAAGCGACGTCAGCCTGGGTGACGGAACCGAAGAGACGACCGGCGTCGCCGGAGCGGACGGCCAGGCGGACCTTGACGCCCTCGAGGCGGGCCTTGATCTCGTTGGCCTGCTCGATGGTCGCGATCTCGTGGATCTTGCGGGCGCGGCGGATCTGCGCCACGTCCTGCTCGCCACCCTTGGTCCAGCGGATCGCGAAACCACGCGGGACCAGGTAGTTGCGGGCGTACCCGTCCTTGACGTCGACGACGTCGCCGGCGGTGCCGAGGCCAGAGACCTCGTGGGTCAGGATGATCTTCATTAGTCGGTCACCCTTTCCTTATCGCGCGGTGGACGTGTAGGGCAGCAGCGCCATCTCACGGCTGTTCTTCACGGCCGTGGCGACGTCACGCTGGTGCTGCGTGCAGTTGCCGGTCACGCGGCGGGCACGGATCTTGCCGCGGTCGGAAATGAACTTCCGCAGCATGTTCGTGTCCTTGTAGTCCACGTACGTGACCTTGTCCTTGCAGAAAGCGCAGACCTTCTTCTTAGGCTTGCGCACAGGCGGCTTCGCCATGGTGTTTCTCCTGTGTGATCAAGAAGTGTGGGTACGGCCCACCCCTTGGCCCTGAGGCCTAGAAGGGGGGCTCGTCCGAGTAGCCGCCGCCGGAAGAGGAGGAGGAACCGCCGGAGTTTCCGCCCCAGCCGCCTCCGCCGCCCTGCTGGCCGCCGCCGGCCGGCGCACCGGTCGCCCAGGGGTCGTCGGCGGGAGCACCGCCGCCGCCCTGCTGCTGACCGCCACCGGAGCCACCGCCCCAGTTGCCGCCGCCCTGCTGGCCGCCGCCACCGCCGCCGTATCCGCCCTGGCCACCGCGACCGGTGGTCTTGGTGACCTTGGCCGTGGCGTTCTTCAGGCTGGCGCCGACTTCCTCGACGTCCAGCTCGTAGACCGTGCGCTTGACGCCCTCACGGTCCTCGTAGGACCGCTGCTTCAGCCGGCCCTGCACGATGACGCGCATGCCTCGCTGGAGCGACTCCGCGACGTTCTCCGCCGCCTGACGCCAGACCGAGCAGGTCAGGAACAGGCTCTCGCCGTCCTTCCACTCGTTCGTCTGACGGTCGAAGGTGCGCGGAGTGGACGCGACACGGAACTTCGCGACCGCCGCACCGGAAGGGGTGAAGCGCAGCTCGGGGTCGTCGACAAGATTGCCGACGACCGTGATGACGGTCTCGCCTGCCATGGGGGAACCTCTCGGCGGGTTTGCTGCTGGCTGCTTGCTGCTACTCGAAACCCGAGTGCCGCTGAGCTAGGAAGCTCAGTGGGTCTCGGGACGGAGGACCTTGGTCCGGAGGACCGACTCGTTCAGGTTCATCTGGCGGTCGAGCTCCTTGACGACCGCAGGCTCGGCCTGCAGGTCGATGACCGAGTAGATGCCCTCGGGCTTCTTCTTGATCTCGTACGAGAGACGACGACGGCCCCAGGTGTCGACCTTCTCAACCTTTCCGTTGGCCTCACGGACAACAGAAAGGAAGTTCTCGATCAGCGGGGAGACAGCGCGCTCCTCGAGATCGGGGTCGAGGATGACCATCACTTCGTAGTGACGCATGTGGAACCCACCTCCTTTGGACTCAGCGGCCACGGTCGTTCCGTGGCAGGAGGGTCGTGATGCGTACGCAACGGTATCGGCGACCACTGACAATCGGGCCCCCGCTGGCGGGGATCCCTGGTCAGGGCATGAGCAGACACCGGTGCAGACGGTACAGACTACCCGCACCACGGCTTCCGGTTGAAATCCGCCCGCGAGAGGGCACAATCTGTACACATCGGGTGTGTATGGCGCTACTATGCGCCGCCTTCCGCAGGAGGTGCCACATGGCACAGGCAATGCGACCCAACACCACGACATCTCTCTTCGCCACGGACGGGAAGCCCCATCCCCTCCAGGACTCGTTTGTCGCGGTGGCGATGGTTCTCGGGGCGATCGCCATCATCTCTTCGCTCTTCAGCGGCCTCCACCTGCTCAGCTCCTGGGCAGGGCTGATCGGCATCCTGACCGGCGCGTACGGCCAGTTCATCTCGGTGACGACGCGCGAGCGCTTCGGTCTCATCCTGGGCCTCGGCGCCTCGGCGATCGGCTTCTTCATCGGCATGGCCCACGGCGGCCTGTTCGGCGGTGTCATCGGCTGACGGCCCGCGAAGCTTCCATAGGCCCATTCGGGGCGCTCCCAGGGCGCAGTAGGCTTCGGCGCGAGAGCCGGAGCCCTTGTACCCATGGGGACACACCAGCCCGAGGAGCGCCCCGAATGAGCCTGACCCTGAGGACCATCAGCCGAGAGCAGCATCTGGCATACATCCAGAGCCTGCCCTCGGCTAGCCACATGCAGGTTCCGGCATGGGCTGATGTGAAGGCGGAGTGGCGCTCCGAGAGCCTGGGATGGTTCGACGAGCGGACCGGCGAGATGGTCGGCGCGGGCCTGGTCCTGTACCGGCAGCTGCCCAAGATCAAGCGCTATCTCGCCTATCTGCCCGAGGGCCCGGTCATCAACTGGTTCGCTCCGAACCTCGACGACTGGATGCGTCCGATGCTGGCGCACCTCAAGCAGCAGGGCGCCTTCTCCGTGAAGATGGGCCCGCCGGTGATCATCCGGCGCTGGGAGGCCACGTCGATCAAGAAGGGCATCCAGGACCCGGACGTCAAGCGCCTGCGCGACATCGAGGCCGACTTCATCGAGCCGCGTGCCTTCGAGGTCGCCGACAAGCTCCGCCGCATGGGCTGGCAGCAGGGCGAGGACGGCGGCGCCGGCTTCGGCGACGTCCAGCCCCGCTACGTCTTCCAGGTGCCGCTGGCCAACCGCTCCCTCGAGGACGTACACAAGGCCTTCAACCAGCTCTGGCGCCGCAACATCAAGAAGGCCGAGAAGGCCGGCGTCGAGGTCGTCCAGGGCGGCTACCAGGACCTCGCCGAGTGGCAGCGTCTCTACGAGATCACGGCTGTGCGCGACCACTTCCGGCCCCGCCCGCTGTCGTACTTCCAGCGCATGTGGACGGCCCTCAACAGCGAGGACCCCAACCGCATGCGGCTGTACTTCGCCCGCCACGACGGGGTGAACCTGTCGGCGGCGACGATGCTCGTGGTCGGGGGGCACGTCTGGTACTCCTACGGAGCCTCCGACAACATCGGCCGTGAGGTCAGGCCCTCGAACGCGATGCAGTGGCGGATGCTCCGCGACGCCTACGCGCTCGGCGCGACGGTCTACGACCTGCGCGGCATCAGCGACTCGCTCGACGAGTCGGATCACCTCTTCGGTCTGATCCAGTTCAAGGTGGGCACCGGTGGGCAGGCTGCCGAGTACCTCGGCGAGTGGGACTTCCCGCTCAACAAGCTGCTGCACAAGGCCCTCGACATCTACATGTCGCGGCGCTGAGCCCCTCCCGGTCCGCCTGGTCCACACGGCCCGGGCGGACCCTGCACAATTCACGTAGCTCCAAAGCTTCTTCATACCTCTGATACACCGCAGCCACGAGAAAGGTTCCGGGACCGGCCATGGCGCTCACGCTCTACGTCGACACCGCGCGCTGGCGGGCACACCACAAGCACGTGCTCGAGCAGTTTCCGGGGATCGTCCCGGTCTGCAAAGGCAACGGCTACGGCTTCGGCCACGAACGGCTCGCGGACGAGGCCACCCGCTTCGGCTCGGACGTCCTCGCCGTCGGCACGACCTACGAAGCCGCCCGGATCAAGGACTGGTTCAGCGGTGACCTGCTGGTCCTGACCCCGTTCCGGCGGGGCGAGGAGCCCGTGCCGCTGCCCGACCGTGTGATCCGCTCCGTCTCCTCCGTCGACGGCGTGCACGGCCTCGTCGGCGCCCGCGTCGTCGTCGAGGTGATGTCCTCGATGAAGCGGCACGGCGTGAGCGAGCAGGAATTGCCCCTGCTCCACTCCGCCATAGAGGACGTCCGGCTCGAGGGCTTCGCGATCCACCTGCCCCTGGACCGCACCGACGGCTCCGACGCCGTCGAGGAGGTCATCGGCTGGATGGACCGTCTGCGCGCGGCCAGGCTGCCGCTGCACACGATGTTTGTCAGCCACCTCAAGGCCCAGGAACTCGCCCGCCTTCAGCAGCAGTTCCCGCAGACCCGGTTCCGGGCGCGCATCGGTACGAGGCTCTGGCTGGGCGACCACGAGGCGACCGAGTACCGCGGCGCGATCCTGGACGTCACCCGCGTCGCCAAGGGCGACCGCTTCGGTTACCGCCAGCAGAAGGTCGCCTCGGACGGCTGGCTCGTGGTCGTCGCCGGCGGTACGTCGCACGGCGTGGGCCTGGAGGCTCCCAAGGCGCTGCACGGCGTCATGCCGCGCGCCAAGGGCGTGGCCCGCGCCGGCCTCGCGACCGTCAACCGGAACCTGTCGCCGTTCGTCTGGGGCGGCAAGCAGCGCTGGTTCGCGGAGCCCCCGCACATGCAGGTCTCGATCCTCTTCGTACCGTCCGACGCCCCCGAGCCCCGGGTGGGCGAGGAGCTCGTGGCCCATCTGCGGCACACCACCACGCAGTTCGACCGGATCCTCGACCGCTGACCGAGGCTCAGGACACGTCGAGTCCTACGGACAAACGGAAGGGCCGGACACCATCACGGTGTCCGGCCCTTTCGTGCGTTCGCTCAGAGCGAACGCTCCTCGTCCTTGCCCCAGCCCCAACTCACTTGCGGCCGCTCCTCGTTGTGTACCGCGTGCCGCGGGGGATGGGCGGCGTATCCGAGCACGAACACGTCCGGCGCTCCGTCCAGGACACCGCCCGACGGATCGTCGTCCCCGGAGCGTCTGACCACGTCCCGTTCCGGCATCAGGATGTCGCGGACGATCACCGCGCACAGATAGAGCGTGCCCAGCAGGTGGATGAGGATGACGAGGTGGTAGCCGTCCGTGGGCAGCCCCCGGTGCTTGTCACCGCTCGTGGTGTACGCGAGGTACATCCAGATCCCCAGGAAGTACGCGACCTCGCAGGCCTGCCAGATCAGGAAGTCCCGCCAGCGCGGCCTGGCGAGGGCCGCGAAGGGGATCAGCCACAGGACGTACTGCGGCGAGTAGACCTTGTTGGTGAGGATGAACGCGGCGATGACCAGGAAAGCGAGCTGCGCGAGGCGGGGCCGGCGTGGTGCGGTGAGGGCGAGTGCGGCGATGCCCAGGCAGGCCAGGACCATCAGCACCATCGCGTAGGTGTTGGCATCGTCGGGGCTGATCTGCGCGTTCCACCGCTGCTGGATGATCAGCCAGATGGACCCGAAGTCGACGCCGCGCTCCTGACTGAAGCGGTAGAACTTCGACCAACCCTCGGGGGCGAGCAGCATCACCGGCAGGTTCACAACGAGCCACGCGCCCACCGAGCCGGCCAGGGCCTTCCCGAAGTCCCGCCAGCGTCCGGCGCGCCAGCAGAGCAACAGCAGCGGGCCGAGCACCAGGAACGGATAGAACTTCGCGGCCGTGGCCAGGCCCAGCAGGACACCGAAGGCGACCGACCGGCCGCGCGACCACATCAGCATCGCGGCCGCTGTGAGGGCCACGGCGAGCAGATCCCAGTTGATGGTGGAGGTCAGCGCGAACGCGGGCGCGAGGGCGACCAGAAGGCCGTCCCAGGGGCGTCGCCGGTGGGTGCGGGTCACGCAGATGGCGATCGCCACCGCGCAGATCATCAGCATCCCCGCGTTGACCATCCAGTAGACCTTCTCCAGGTGCTGGATGGAGCCGCCGCCCAGAGTCAGCCAGGACGCGACCTCCATGAATACGCCGGTCAGTACCGGGTACTCGAGGTAGTCCATGTCGCCGGGCAGCTTGTCGAAGTAGGGCACCAGGCCGTCGGCGAAGCCCCGCCCCTGGTAGAGGTGCGGGATGTCCGAGTAGCAGGCGTGCGTGTACTGCGAACTGGCGCCGAAGAACCACGCGCCGTCGTAGCAGGGGAACTTCTGCACCATCCCCAGCGCGAACATGCCGATCATCACCAGCGCGATGACGCGTACGGGCGTCCACCAGGAACTCCCGAGCAGCGCCCATCGTCCGATCGGTCCGCCGATCAGCTCGCTCCCCGCTGCGGCGACCGCGTCCTCCTTGGTCGGCCGTACCGGGTCCGCCTGTTGCACATGCGTGCGCGTCGTCTCTGCACTGGGCATGCCGCACATCCTGCCGTACGCACCTGAGAACGGGGCGAGGGCCGCCGCACCCGGTCGGTGCGGCGGCCCTCACTTGGCGTGCATCACGCACTGTTTCACGTGGAACACGCAGCGTTTCACGTGAAACACGCGGCGTGAAATCAGCTTCGGCTAACCCGCTGGGCCTCCGAAGATCCCTCCGTTGCCGTTTCCGTTGCTGCCGCCGTTGCCGCCTGTTGGCGACGACGGCGAGCTGGTGACACCTCCGTCGGTGCCGCCCGTGGGCGTCCCGCCAGTGCCACCGTTCGACGTTCCGCCGTTGTTGTTGCAGTTCCACGACCAGCTGCTGCAGGACTCACTGGTCGATGGCGACGGGCCGGGGGAGGACTGGCTGGGCGACGGTTCCACCGATTCCGACGCCGAGGGAGAAGGAGTCGCCGAGGGAGTGATGCTCGGGCTCGGGGTGGCGCCGACGATCGAACCGATGGGCTCGGGAGTGGGGAACGCCTCCGGCGCCACTCCCTTGAGGGCCTCCATCATGTAGTCGTGCCAGATCTCGGACGGGAACGAGGCTCCGTGGATCTTCTCCTGGTTACCCGTGCCGTACATCTCCAAGAACTCGCGCTTCTTGCTGTTCTCGTCGTCGTCCATCCGGTACATCGTGATCGCCGTCGACAGCTGCGGGGTGTACCCCACGAACCAGGCGGACTTGTTGCCGTCGGTCGTACCGGTCTTGCCCGCGACCTGGCGGTCGGGCAGCTTCGCGTTGGTACCCGTTCCCTTGTCGACGACGGTCCTCAGGACGTCGGTGACGTTGTCCGCGACCGCCGGCTGGAAGGCCCTGACCGGCGCCTTCGGGTGCCGGTAGACCGTCTCACCTGCGTGGTCGACCGACGTCACCGAGAACGGATCGTTCCGCTGCCCGCTGGCCGCGAACGTGCCGTAGGCGCCGGCCATACGGATCGCGCTCGGGTCGGAGGTGCCCAGGGAGAAGGACGGGTAGTTGGCACTGGCGAAACTGCTGTCCTTGATACCCGCGTCGCTGGCGGCCTGCTTCACCTTGTCCAGACCCACGTCCATGCCCAGCTGGACATAGGCGGAGTTCACGGACTCCCGCATCGCCTCACGAAGGTCGATCTGGTAGGTCGGCCGGTTGTAGGACTGCCCGCCGTCGTTCTTCTGGAGCCACTCCTTGCCGTCCTTGTCCGTCCAGACCTCGCCGTTGTACTTCTTGATCTTCAGCTTGTTCTGGCCGCTGTAGAGACTCTTCGGGGAGACCGGGGTGCGCTCGCCTTCACCCTGGTTCTCGACCCCCTTGGGGTCGCGAACCCCGTCCCTCATCGCCGCGGCCAGCACGAACGGCTTGAAGGTCGAGCCCACCTGCGCACCGGTCTGGTCGGCGTTGTTCGTGTAGTGCGTCGTCGCGTTGACACCGCCGTAGATGGCCTCGATCGCACCGCTCGTGGGGTTCACCGAGGCGCCGCCGAACTGGACGTACTTGTCCGTCTTCGGGCGGAGCTTGTCGTTGATGTTCTCCTTGCGGACCTTCTTCACGGCCGCTTCGAGCTTGTCCACCTTCTTCTTGTCGAAGGTGGTGTGGATCTCGTAGCCGCCCTTCTGCAGGTCGAGGGCAGTGATCTTGCCGTGACTGTTGTTGATGACGTAGGCCTTGGCGAGGTCCACGAGGTAGCCGGTCTGGCCACCCAGCGAGGGGTTGGACCGCGGGCTCTGCAGCGTGGGGAAGTCCTGGAAGGTCGCCCGCTTAGCGGCATCAAGACGCTTGTCCTTGACCTCTTCGTTGAGGATCCAGCGCCAGCGCTTCTCCGCGCGCGCCCTGTTCTTTGCGGGCGTCGCCTCGACCGGGTCGATCTCCGGCGCACCGGCGGGGTCGTAGTACGTCGCACCCTTGAGCACGGATGCCAGGAATGCGCACTGGCTCGCGTTCAGCTTCCAGGCGTCCTCGTTGAAGTACGTGCGGGCAGCCGCCTGGATCCCGTAGGCACCGCGTCCGTAGTACGCGGTGTTCAGGTAGCCGGCCATCACCTTCTCCTTGGGCTGCGTACGGCCCACCTTTATGGAGACGAACAGCTCCTTGACCTTGCGCGAGATCGTCTGCGACTGGTCGTCGAGCATCGCGTTCTTCACGTACTGCTGGGTGATGGTCGAGCCGCCCTGCGTCTGGCCGCCCTTGGCCATGTTGACGAACGCGCGGGCGATGCCCATGGGGTCGACGCCCTTGTCCGTCTCGAACGTCTTGTTCTCGGCGGACATGACGGCGTACCGCATGGCCTCGGGGATCTGTTCGTACTTGATGATCTGCCGGTTCGTCTCGCCACCGGTCGCGACCATCTGCTTGCCGTTGGCCCAGTAGTAGACGTTGTTCTGGGCCTTGGCCGTGTCCGCCGTTTTCGGGACGTCCACCAGGGCGTACCCGATGCCCGCCGCGGCCATGAGGCTGCCGCAGAGGCCGACGAACAGACCCGTCACCAGGCGCCAGGACGGCAGCCAGCGGTGCACTCCGTACTTGTCGGAGCGCGGGTAGTCGATGAACCTCTTCTTCTGCGGCCGGGAGGGCCCGCGGCCCCTGCCGCGCCCGGGTCCACCCGACCCCTCGGGGCCTCCTCCGCCACGGCGGCCGCCGCCTCCGCGGCCGCCACCGCCGTCGGGAGCCTTCCTGCGGCTCCCTCCGGCGCTGCGTTGCGCGGCTCGGCGCGCTTCCGCGCGGCCGCCGTACGGGCGGTCGTCGCCCGTCGAGCCGGACGATCCTGTGGACCCCGGCGTTCCATATGCATCAGAAGGTGATCCGGTGGCGTCACGCGGTGCCGCGCGACGGCCCGGCGATGCGCCGGACGTGCCGCGACGGGCCGCGGCACGTCCGCCGCCCTGTGGCTGCGGCGGTTTGCGACGGTGCTCGCTCATCGAACGACTACTCCTCGGGCAGGCGCGGAGATACGCGCCTGGAAACGGCGGCTGGTTTCCGGTCCCCCCGAAATACGGATGCGCCCCTTCTGGCACTCACCCGCAATGCACCGGGGACAACGACGCCCACAGGCGTCACTTGGTTCCCGGCGGTCTGCATGGCGGACAGACTACGCACCGCCAAAACCCGCCTAGGGGTGAAGTTCACCCCAAATCAGGCAACTTGCTTGGTATGAATCGGTGATGTGACGCCGTTCACCGTGATCCCTCTTGTCCCATCCGTGGGGCCGTTCTATCGTCGTGATGTATCGAGTCGATACATCAGCTCGGCATAAAGAGTCCGTAAGAGGTCGTGACACCGACCGCGGCAGAGGAGGAGGCGACGATGAGCCGACGTTCCGGCATCCTCGAGTTCGCCGTCCTCGGACTGCTCCGCGAGTCCCCGATGCACGGCTACGAGCTGCGGAAACGACTCAATACATCGCTGGGGGTCTTCCGCGCCTTCAGCTACGGGTCCCTCTACCCCTGCCTCAAGACGCTGGTCGTAAGCGGCTGGTTGATCGAGGAATCGGGGAGCACACCCGAGGACGCCCTCGCCGCACCACTCGCAGGGCGTCGCGCCAAGATCGTCTATCGGTTGACGGCGGAAGGTAAGGAGCACTTCGAGGACCTGCTCTCGCAGACCGGTCCCGACGCCTACGAGGACGAGCACTTCGCCGCGCGGTTCGCCTTCTTCGGGCAGACCTCGCGTGACGTACGCATGCGCGTGCTCGAAGGCCGTCGCAGCCGTCTCGAGGAGCGCCTCGAAAAGATGCGCATCTCCTTCGCCCGCACCCGGGAACGCCTTGACGACTACACCCTTGAGCTCCAGCGGCACGGAATGGAATCCGTGGAGCGCGAAGTGCGCTGGCTGAACGAGCTCATCGAGAGCGAGCGGGCGGGGCGGGATCAGCGGCGATCCGACCCCTCCGACGCAGCTCAGCAGGACACATCTGGAGAGACGGGCGGCCTGCCCCGGCACCGGGACAGCACCCGGCCGGATCCGTCCGACGACACCGCCACGTGAGGCCCATTCGGGGTTTCACCGATACACACAGGGAGCAACCGGAATGGGTTCGGTTCGCGTAGCCATCGTCGGCGTGGGCAACTGCGCCGCCTCGCTGGTCCAGGGCGTCGAGTACTACAAGGACGCTGACCCGGACGCCAAGGTCCCGGGCCTGATGCACGTCCAGTTCGGCGACTACCACGTCCGCGACATCGAGTTCGTCGCCGCCTTCGACGTCGACGCGAAGAAGGTCGGCCTCGACCTCTCCGACGCCATCGGTGCCAGCGAGAACAACACCATCAAGATCTGCGACGTGCCCAACACGGGCGTGACCGTCCAGCGTGGCCACACCCACGACGGCCTGGGCAAGTACTACCGCCAGACCATCGAGGAGTCCCCCGAGGCCCCGGTCGACGTCGTCCAGGTCCTGAAGGACAAGCAGGTCGACGTTCTGATCTGCTACCTGCCCGTCGGTTCCGAGGACGCCGCGAAGTTCTACGCGCAGTGCGCCATCGACGCCAAGGTCGCGTTCGTCAACGCCCTTCCGGTCTTCATCGCCGGCACCAAGGAGTGGGCGGACAAGTTCACCGAGGCGGGCGTGCCGATCGTCGGTGACGACATCAAGTCCCAGGTCGGCGCCACCATCACGCACCGCGTCATGGCGAAGCTGTTCGAGGACCGCGGTGTCCGTCTCGAGCGCACCATGCAGCTGAACGTCGGCGGCAACATGGACTTCAAGAACATGCTCGAGCGCGAGCGCCTGGAGTCCAAGAAGATCTCGAAGACGCAGGCCGTCACCTCGCAGATCCCCGACCGCGACCTGGGCGAGAAGAACGTCCACATCGGCCCGTCGGACTACGTCCAGTGGCTCGACGACCGCAAGTGGGCCTACGTCCGCCTCGAGGGCCGCGCCTTCGGTGACGTTCCGCTGAACCTGGAGTACAAGCTCGAGGTCTGGGACTCCCCGAACTCCGCGGGTGTCATCATCGACGCCCTGCGCGCCGCAAAGATCGCCAAGGACCGCGGCATCGGCGGCCCGATCCTCTCCGCGTCCTCGTACTTCATGAAGTCCCCGCCGGTTCAGTACTTCGACGACGAGGCCTACGCGAACGTCGAGAAGTTCATCAAGGGCGAGGTCGAGCGCTAACCACACACAGTGCGGCGCGTACCAGCGGTAACGCGCCTCTCCTTGTGGGCTGTTGAGGTCCCCGGATGCACATGGCGTGCGCCCGGGGATCTTTCCCGTATGTGAGGCTGGGCCCCATGGCTGTCGTCCGTGACCTGCGCGTACTCCTGCGCTTGAGGGACTTCCGGCGCCTGTTGGCGCTGCGGCTGCTCTCCCAGGGCGCGGACGGCGTCTACCAAGTCGCGCTGGCCACCTACGTGGTGTTCTCGCCGGAGAAACAGACTTCGGCCGGCGCCATCGCCTCGGCCATGGCCGTACTGCTTCTCCCGTACTCGGTCGTCGGCCCGTTCGCGGGCGTCCTCCTCGACCGCTGGCGCCGCCGCCAGGTCTTCCTCTACGGCAACCTCCTGCGGACCGTCCTGGCATCCTTGACGGCCGTCCTGATGCTCAGCGATGCGCCGGACTGGCTCTTCTACGCCTCCGCCCTGTGCGTCACCGGCGTCAACCGGTTCATCCTCTCCGGGCTCTCCGCCGCCATGCCGCGCCTGGTCGACGCCGAGCGCCTGGTGATGGCGAACTCCGTCTCGCCGACCGCGGGCACCCTCGCCGCCACGCTGGGCGGCGGACTCGCGTTCGCCGTCCGTCTGCTCATCTCGGACTCCGACGCCCTCGTGGTGCTGGTCGGGGCTGCCCTCTACCTGTGCGCGGCGCTAGCCTCCCTGCCCATGTCCGCGGAACTGCTCGGTCCGGACGCGGAGTTGGTGCGGCCAGGCTTGCGGACAGCGCTCAGCGGTACGGCGCAGGGGCTGGTCTCGGGCGTGCGCCATCTAACCGCCCGCCCCCCAGCCGCCCGCGCCCTGGCCGCCATAACGCTGATGCGGTTCTGCTACGGGGCGCTGACGGTCATGGTCCTCATGCTCTGCCGCTACTCCTGGTCGTCCACGGAGTCCGACGGACTGGCCCTGCTGGGTGTCGCCGTGGCGATCTCGGGGGCGGGATTCTTCGCCGCCGCCGTGGTCACGCCCTGGGCCGCGGGGCGGCTGGGACCCGCCGGGTGGATCACCGTCTGCGCGGGGGCGGCAGCCGTCCTCGAACCCGCCCTCGGGCTTCCGTTCGCACCTGCCCCCATGATGGCCGCCGCCTTCGTCCTGGGCCTGACGACCCAGGGCGCGAAGATCGCCACCGACACGGTCGTGCAGTCCTCGGTGAACGACGGCTTCCGTGGCCGGATCTTCTCCGTTTACGACGTGCTGTTCAACGTCGCGTTCGTCGGCGCGGCCGCAGTGGCCGCACTGATGCTGCCTCCTGACGGACAGTCGGTCCCGCTGGTGCTCACAGTGGCGATCATCTACGCAGCAATCGCAGCCGTTCTGGCCCGGGCTGACGCCCGCTGAGGTCAGATCGGACCACGCCCTACGCGTCGAACACCTTTGCTCTGAAAAACCTCAACTGCCTTGAAAATCAACGAGCTTGGAGGAAATGATCCTACTCGTGCACGGAGATGACCAATCCGAGCACGACAAAAGGGAGTATCTACACTCCAGAAATCGGGGACGCGCATGAAGAATCGCACCACGCAAGGGATAGCTGCAGCGCTCGGCACCCTCGCAATTCTTGCCGGCACAGCATCACAGGCATCCGCCGCCAAGTCCGGCCAGACCGAGGCCAGGCAGAGCGACCCGGCCGCCAGCCCTGCCGCGTACACCACGTACCTCCGCCACTCACATGAAGAGGGGGCCGCTGATGCCCTCACAGCCTTCCAGCGGCTGACGCGGAGTGAGCAGAACAAGTTCGTCGGGTATCTCCACGACCCCGCCGTGCTCAAGACGTTCCTTGACCGGGCAACGGATCAGGGAAGTGGCATTTCTGCCTATTCCCGCAACGCCAGCGACTCGACGTCCCTGCACAACGGCGACGTCACCATTGGCCGCCAGCGCACCGTCAGTGGCCTCTCCACGGCCGCGAGCAGGCCGCTCCCCCGGGGCAATCACACGGTGTCGTACACCACCTACATGAAGATCCACGGCGTGAAGATCATCAAGCTCAAGTTGTGGGTGAACTTCCACAGCAACGGGCGGGACATCACCAAAGCGAACTACGCAGACGCCGGCAAGAAGAACCTCTCCGGTGTCATTTCCATCTCCAAGGGCACCCCGAAGAAGGGCCTGGGCCAGTGGGGCTTCTGCAGGAGGGGACATCCTTGCACCCACGGCCACAACGCGACTGCCTCGGTTGTCTGGGAAGGCAGCGTGGGCTACCGAGGGAGCGTTTGGCAGATCGACAAGAAGCAGTCGATGACGGCCAACATCTACGGCAGGCTTGTCGACTACTCCCTTAAGAACGTGTAGCGGAGAAGAACAACGCGACGGCCGGATGGTCCATCACCACTCGGTGGGGATAGACCATCCACGCCAACACCGCTCAGATCCAAGAGCGCGGCTCCATGTTTCACGTGAAACATGGAGCCGCGCTCTTGGGCTTCAGCTCTGCGCCGCCCACCATTCCTTGAGCGCCGCCACAGCCGCATCATGCTCCATCGGCCCGTTCTCGAGCCGCAGTTCCAGCAGGAACTTGTACGCCTGCCCGATCGCCGGCCCGGGCTTGATGCCCAGGATCTCCTGGATCTGATTGCCGTCGAGGTCGGGACGGATCGAGTCCAGCTCCTCCTGCTCCTTGAGCCGCGCGATGCGCTCTTCCAGGCCGTCGTACGCACGCTCCAGCGCATTGGCCTTCCGCTTGTTGCGCGTCGTGCAGTCGGAGCGGGTCAGCTTGTGCAGGCGGTCCAGCAGCGGACCCGCGTCACGGACGTACCGGCGGACCGCGGAGTCGGTCCACTCGCCGGTGCCGTATCCGTGGAAGCGCAGGTGCAGCTCGACCAGTCGCGAGACGTCCTTCACGAGCTCGTTCGAGTACTTCAGCGCCGTCATGCGCTTCTTCGTCATCTTGGCGCCCACCACCTCGTGGTGGTGGAAGGAGACCCGGCCGTCGTCCTCGAAGCGCCGCGTCCTCGGCTTGCCGATGTCGTGCAGCAGGGCCGAGAGACGGAGCACGAGATCCGGGCCGTCCGACTCCAGCGCCATCGCCTGCTCGAGGACGATCAGCGTGTGGTCGTAGACGTCCTTGTGCCGGTGGTGCTCGTCCCGCTCAAGGCGCAGCTCGGGCAGCTCGGGAAGGACATGGCCGGCGAGGCCCGTGTCCACAAGGAGGGTGAGACCCTCGCGCGGGTGCGCGGAGAGGATCAGCTTGTTCAGCTCGTCCCGCACCCGCTCCGCGGAGACGATCTCGATGCGGTCGGCCATGTCCTTCATGGCCTTGACGACCTCGGGGGCCACCTCGAAGTCCAGCTGCGCGGCGAACCGTGCGGCGCGCATCATCCGCAGCGGATCGTCGGAGAAGGACTCCTCCGGGGTTCCGGGCGTACGCAGCACGCGCTCAGCGAGGTCATCGAGCCCGCCGTGCGGGTCGATGAACTCCTTCTCCGGCAGGGCCACGGCCATCGCGTTCACCGTGAAGTCGCGACGCACGAGGTCTTCCTCGATGGAGTGGCCGTACGAGACCTCCGGCTTGCGCGAGGTCCTGTCGTACGCCTCGGAGCGGTACGTGGTGACCTCGATCTGGTAGCCGTCCTTCTGACAGCCGACCGTCCCGAAGGCGATCCCGACCTCCCACACGGCATCCGCCCAAGGCCTGACGATCTTGAGCACATCTTCGGGACGCGCGTCCGTGGTGAAGTCCAGATCGTTGCCGAGCCTGCCGAGGAGCGCATCCCTGACCGAGCCACCGACCAGGGCGAGAGAGAACCCGGCCTCCTGGAATCGACGGGCGAGGTCGTCGGCGACAGGGGCCACCCGCAGCAGCTCGCTCACCGCGCGGCGCTGCACCTGGCTCAGGGCACTGGGATTGTCTTCATTGGCGTTCGGCACAACAGAAAAGGGTACGTGGCCCGAGCCCAGGGTTCCGCCTCGTTTTCCGCGGGTGTGCGCGAGCCCTGCCCGATGCCCCCTACCCTGTCTTCCGATCATGTGGAGCAGTCCGCGGCACTTCGCCACAGCGCACCTCGTTACCATGCGTGGACTATCCGACGACCACTGACGACGACGAGGGACGGGCGAGCGCGTGGCCGAGGCGGCAGACTTCCAAGGGATGACTCCCTCACCTGCCCGTCGAAGGCGGCGGCGCACGGGGGCGTTGCTCGCCGGAGCGCCTCTACTGGCCGCCCTGACCCTGTTCGGCGGCTCCCCCGGATACGCCTCCCCGCAAGCGCCTGCGGCCGACGCGATCGGCACGAGCACCGTCGATGTCGCCGTGAACTCGCTCACTCCGAGCGCACCGTCCGACGGCGACACGGTCACCGTCACCGGCACACTCACGAACGACAGCAAGCAGGCCGTCACGAACGCCCACGTGGCGCTCCGCCTCGGTTCTGCCCTCGGTGGGCGGGCCTCGATCGACAACGCCTCCCGGCACGCGGCGGGGGGAGTGCCGGACGGCAGGGAGATCGGCGGCAAGTACGCCAAGAAGATCTCCAAGCTGGCCCCCGGCGCGACACAGGGCTTCAGCCTCTCCGTCCCCGTCAAGGAGATGGACCTCGGCGCCGACGGCGTCTACCAGCTCGGTGTCGCCCTGACCGGCCAGACGGCGACGCAGCCGTACCAGCAGACGCTCGGCATCCAGCGGACCTTCCTCCCCTGGCAGCCCGAGGCCGCGGACACGAAGACGAAGACGACGTACCTGTGGCCGCTCATCTCCCAGACCCATCTCACGGCCGAGACGGGATCCGACGAGCAGCAGACGCGCATCTTCCATGACGACAGCCTCGCCAAGGAGATCGCTCCGGGCGGCCGCCTCCAGCAGATGCTGTCCCTCGGCACCGCCCTCGATGTGACCTGGGTGGTCGACCCGGACCTCCTCGCCTCGGTCGACGCCATGACGAGGCCGTACAAGATCAAGAAGCCGGACGGCACCGAGATCAACGGCAAGAATCAGGCGGTCGCCAAGCAGTGGCTGAACGACCTGAAGAACGCCGTCGCCGACCAGAAGGTCGTCGCCCTCCCCTTCGCCGACCCGGATCTCGCGTCGCTGGCCCACAACGGCACGAAGGTGACCGGCTCCCTCGGGCACCTCAAGGACGCCACCGATGCGGCAACCACGACCGTGGAGACGGTCCTGCACGTCAAGCCGGACACGAGCTACGCCTGGCCCGCCGACGGCGCGATCGACCCCAGCATCGTCAATGTCGCGACGTCCGCCGGCGCCGACACCGTGATCGCCCGCAGCGACAGCCTCCAGGAGCGGAACAACCTGCCGTACACGCCGTCGGCAGCCCGCCCGATCGGCAGCGGCACGACGGCCGTGGTGACCGACGCGCGGCTGTCGGAAGCCTTCCAGGGCGACATGACGAAGGCCGAGAACTCGACGCTCGCCGTGCAGCAGTTCCTCGCGCAGAGTCTGACGATCAACCTTCAGGAGCCGGACGACGAGCGCAACATCGTGGTCGCGCCGCAGCGCATGCCGTCCGCAAGCCAGGCGCAGTCCATGGCTCAGGCGATCAAGGCCGACCAGGACAGCAGCTGGTCGGAGTCCGAGGACCTGGCCGCAGCCACGAAGGCGAAGCCCGACCCCGAAGCGACGACCCGGGTCCCCTCCTCCCGGTCCTACCCCTCGTACCTGCGCAAGCAGGAGCTGCCCCAGTCGGCCTTCCAGGCGATCCAGGACACCCAGACCAAGCTCACCAACTTCCAGGTGATCCTCTCCGACCCGTCCCGCGTGGTGACGCCGTTCGGGCGGGCCATGGACCGGCAGATGTCCACGTCCTGGCGGGGCCGCCCCGCGGAGGCGCAGGCGTACCGCGACGGAGTCGCCGACTACCTCACGGCGCTCACCAAGCGGGTCAGGCTCATCGAGAAGTCCGAGGCGAAGCTCTCCGGGCGCAGCGCGACGATCCCGGTGACGGTCCAGAACAACCTGGTGCAGGGCGTCGAGCACCTCGTCCTGCGCCTCACGTCGACGAACGGCACCCGCCTCAAGATCGGCGACGGACCGTACGCGGAGCGTCGGGTGAAGGTCGCCGGCGGGCACAGCCAGTCGGTGAAGTTCACCACCACCTCGAACGCCAACGGCAGGGTCCCGGTCTTCGCCCAGCTGTACACGGAGGACGGCCAGCCCTACGGGCCCGAGGTCCGCTTCGACGTGAACGTCACCGAGATCACCCCGACCGTGATGCTCGTCATGGCCGGCGGCGTCCTGCTCCTCGTCCTCGCCGGGTTCCGCATGTACACACAGCGCAAGCGCGCCTCGGCGCAACGAGCCGAGGAGGGACCTGACGACGGTCAGAACGGGGAGTCGGGCTCCGAGCCCGGGGAAGGCGACCCCGAGCAGCCGAGTGACCCGACACCGGACACCGCTCCGGAAAGCACGGACCCGTCCGGCACGGGTGAGAGAGTGGACCGTTGAGCGATGTCGTGGCCGTGGGCCCGGGGACGATGAGGTGGGGTAACCATGAACGCGCCGTACGACAGTGACCGTGGCCAGGGCCCGGGCGGCTCAGCCTCGGCCGGGGGCCCGCCCCCCGGTCATCAGGGGGCGCCCGGCCAGGTCCCGCCGCCCCACCCAGCCCCGGACGCGTATCCGCAGGACGCGTACCTCCAGGACGCCTACGACCAGGATCCGTACCGGGCCCAGGACCTCACGGCCCAGGATCCGGTGACGGAGGCGCTCTACGACCGCGCCGCGCACCCTCCGCCGCCTCCGGGCGCCTATGAGGCCCCTCAGCCGCTCTACGACCCGCCTCCCGCAGCCCAGTACCCCCCGGACCCCCGCGTGTGGGCCCAGACGCCCGCTCCCGAGCCGGAGGGCCCGTCGCGGCTCCTTCCCTACGGCGACGACGCCAGGACCACGCAGTTCCTGGGCGTCGACGATCTGATGACGCAGGCGAGCGAGGAGCAGCACGAGCCCGACGCCTTCGCGCATCTCTTCCGTGACCAGCAGAGCAACGGCGGGGGCCGTCCGCCGGCCGACGCTTCCGGCGTTCCGGTGCCCACCGCCGGACCGGCTCAGCCTCCCGTCCAGGGCGGCACGCCCGCACCTGTCCCTGCCCCGACCAAGGGGGGCCGCGCGTCGGGCCTCCTGAAGTCGAGTGCCGTCATGGCGGCGGGCACCCTGGTCTCACGCCTCACCGGTTTCGTACGCACCGTGGTCATCACCGCGGCTCTCGGCTCCGCGCTGCTCGGTGACGCGTGGACGGTGGCGTACACCCTGCCGACGATGATCTACATCCTGACCGTCGGCGGCGGCCTCAACTCGGTGTTCGTGCCGCAGCTCGTGCGGTCCATGAAGGAGGACGAGGACGGCGGCGAGGCCTACGCCAACCGCCTGCTGACACTCGTCATGGTCGCGCTCGGCGTGATCGTCGCCGTGGCCGTCTTCGCGGCGCCAATCCTGATCCGGCTGATGTCGACGGGGATCGCCAACGATCCGAACGCGAACAACGTCGCCGTCACCTTCGCCCGCTACTGCCTGCCCACAATCTTCTTCATGGGCGTGCACGTGGTCATGGGCCAGATCCTGAACGCCCGCGGGAAGTTCGGCGCGATGATGTGGACCCCGGTCCTGAACAACATCGTCATGATCTTCACGTTCGGCATGTTCATCTACGTCTACGGCACCGCGGCAGACTCTCAGCTGCACGTCGACACGATCCCCGCGGACGGTGTCCGGCTGCTCGGCATCGGCACCCTGCTCGGTCTGACGGTGCAGGCGCTGGCGATGATCCCGTACCTGCGCGAGACCGGCTTCCGGTTCCGGCTGCGCTTCGACTGGAAGGGCCACGGCCTCGGCAAGGCGGTCAAGCTCGCCAAGTGGACCGTCCTGTTCGTCCTCGCCAACCAGGCGGGCGTCCTCGTCGTCACCCAGCTCGCCACCGCCGCCGGGAAGGCGTCCGGCAAGTCCGGCGCGGGCATCATGGGTTACTCCAACGCCCAGCTGATCTGGGGCATGCCGCAGGCCATCATCACCGTCTCCGTCATGGCGGCGATGCTGCCGCGGATCTCGCGCGCCGCCCACGACGGCGACCCCGGAGCGGTCCGTGACGACATCTCGCAGGGCCTGCGCACCTCCGCGGTCGCGATCGTCCCCGTCGCCTTCATGTTCGTCGCCCTCGGCGTGCCGATGTGCACCCTGCTCTTCGGGTCCAGCGGCGCCGACGGCGCCCGCTCCATGGGCTACATCCTCATGGCGTTCGGCCTCGGCCTGATCCCGTACTCCGTGCAGTACGTCGTGCTGCGCGGCTTCTACGCGTACGAGGACACCCGGACGCCCTTCTACAACACGGTCATCGTGGCCGCCGTCAACGCGGCCGCGTCGGGGATCGCCTACCTCCTGCTGCCCGCCCAGTGGGCCGTGGTCGGCATGGCCGCCTCGTACGGTCTCGCGTACGCGATCGGTGTGGGCGTCGCCTGGCAGCGCCTGCGCAAGCGTCTCGGCGGAGACCTGGACGGCGCACAGGTCATCCGTACGTACGCCCGCCTCTGCATGGCCTCGATCCCGGGGGCCGTCGCCGGTGGCGCGGTCGGTCTCCTGATCATGAGGGCGCTCGGCAGCGGCGCGGCGGGTTCGATCGCAGCGCTGGTCGTGGGCGGGGCCGTACTGCTGGGTGTCTTTTATGTCGCTGCCCGGCGCATGCGGATCGAAGAGCTCAACTCGATGGTCGGAATGGTCCGCGGGCGCCTCGGCCGCTAGCGGCCCGGCAGGCCGCACAACCATCGCGGGCTGCCGCGTGTCGTGCTTATCGCCGGACTGTGGGCACAATTGGCTTTGGCGTCGCAGAGCGCGCAACGGATGGGGAGGCAGGAACGACGGTGGCGGAACGGAGTACGGCTGCCGTCGACGTGGCAGACAACAGTGGTGACGAGCCACTGACCGCGAAGGCGGAGCAGACCACGGCCGACGGGGTGGCCCAGACCCGGGAGCGGGACACGGCAGCGAACGAGGACGCGGAGGACACCGACGGTTCGACGAGCCCCGGCTCGTCCATTCCCCCCGAGCTGCACAGCGGTCACAAACTCGCGAGACGCTATCGCCTGGAGGAGTGCGTCACCCGGCTGGACGGATTCAGCAGCTGGCGCGCGGTGGATGAGAAGCTCCGCCGGGCCGTCGGGGTGCACCTGCTCCCCGCGGACCACCCGCGGGCACGGTCCGTCCTCGCGGCGGCACGCTCGTCGGCGCTGCTCGGCGACCCTCGCTTCGTCCAGGTCCTGGACGCGGTCGAGGAGAACGACCTCGTGTACGTGGTGCACGAGTGGCTGCCCGATGCCACGGAGCTGACCGCGCTGCTCGCCTCGGGTCCCCTCGAAGTGCACGAGGCATACCAGCTCGTGAACCAGATCTCCCAGGCGATGGCTGCCGCGCACCGCGAGGGCCTCGCACATCTGCGGCTCACCCCGAGCGCGGTGCTGCGCACCTCGACCGGCCAGTGGCGCATCCGCGGCCTCGCCGTCAACGCCGCCCTGCGCGGCATCACGTCGGAGACACCGCAGCGCACGGACACCGAGGCGATCGGTGCCCTCCTGTACGCCGCCCTGACGCAGCGCTGGCCCTACGAGGACGACGCGTACGGCCTGTCCGGGCTGCCCAAGGACATCGGCCTGATCGCGCCCGACCAGGTGCGGGCCGGCGTGCATCGCGGGCTGTCCGAGCTGGCCATGCGTGCCCTCGTCAACGAAGGGGCGACGGCGTCGCGGCAGGATCCTCCGTGCACCACGACCGAGGACCTGGTGAAGGCCGTCGGCGAGATGCCCCGCATCCGTCCCCCGGAGCCCGTGTTCACGGCGCCCGCGGAGTACCAGCGGACGACCTACCAGCAGGGCACGTACGGCCGTCAGGCTCCGCGTCCCGGGGTGGCCCAGCCCATGCCGGCGGCGCCCCCGCCGCCGCTGCAGAGCCGGACGGGCAAGGCGCTCAAGTGGGCCGTGTCGGCGTTGCTCATCGTGGCCCTCGGCCTCGGCAGCTGGCAGCTCGCGGAAGCCCTGATGGACCGCGGCAAGTCGGGCGACTCCAACACGTCGCACAACACCGACGGCAACGACAAGGGCGACGAGCGCAAGCCGACGAAGCCGATGACCATCGAGGACGCCAGGGAATACGTCGCCAAGGGCGAGGCACAGGCCCCGGGTGAAGTGGCGAAGACCTACGACGGCGACAGCAAGACGTTCTGGCGTACCAAGACCTATAACGACGGCCCGAAGCTGGCGCCCTACAAGCCCGGCGTCGGTATCGTCTACGACCTCGGCTCGGCCAAGGACGTATCGGCCGCGTCGATAGCTCTTCAGTACGGCGGCGACCACACGACGGTCTCCCTGTACGCGGCCGATTCGCTGTCACCCACGACGTCGATCGACTCCATGAAGAGCATCGGTACGGACACCACGACGGGCACCACCGCGAAGATCGAGGCCGACAAGCCGGTGAAGACGCGGTACGTGCTCCTGTGGATGACGGCCCTGCCGAAGTCCGGATCCGACGGTTACTACGGAGCGGGTTACAAGCAGGCTCTCACCGACGTGAAGTTCACCGGCTGAGGGTTCACCTGGGGGAGGGGGTTCGAAAGTGGACGACGCCGCCTACGGCGAAGCAAGCGATCAGGACCTCCTCACCCGCCACGTCGCGGGTGACAAGGACGCCTTCGGCGAGCTCGTGCGCCGCCATCG
The DNA here is from genome assembly GCF_045040855.1 of Streptomyces sp. NBC_00009. Classification (NCBI taxonomy): domain Bacteria; kingdom Bacillati; phylum Actinomycetota; class Actinomycetes; order Kitasatosporales; family Streptomycetaceae; genus Streptomyces; species Streptomyces sp. NBC_00009. The sequence continues at coordinate 3,950,419 of NZ_CP108312.1, read as the reverse complement.
TGACCGCCTGTGGGCCGTCGCGCTGCGCACCCTGGGAGACCGGGAGGAAGCCGCTGACGCCGTCCAGGACGCCCTGGTCTCCGCCTACCGGGCGGCGCACACGTTCCGCGGGCAGTCCGCCGTCACGACATGGCTGCACCGCATCACCGTGAACGCCTGCCTCGACCGGGCCCGCAAGACCGCGTCGCGGAAGACTTCTCCGGTCGAGGACACGGAGCGCCTGGAGCAGCTCCTCGAACCCCACGAGTCCGCGGCCGCCCCTGCCGAACGCAACGATCTGCACCGTGAACTCTTCGAAGCGCTGGGCACCCTTCCCGTCGACCAGCGGGCCGCGCTCGTCCTGGTCGACATGCAGGGCTACCCGGTGGCCGAGGCGGCCCGCGTTCTCGGCGTTCCCACCGGCACGGTCAAGAGCCGCTGCGCGCGCGGCAGAGCCAGACTCCTGCCGTTGGTCACCCATCTGCGGACCGACAACGGCGAGAACCCGAGTGGCAAGAACCCGCCCCCGGAAGCGCCCGGAAGGAACCGGACGCAGGGGACACCCGTCCCACCGGCAGCAGAGCCCCGGGACGGGGCAGGACCAAGTGATTCAGCTGCCGTGAAGGGCGGAGGTGGGCGAGCGTGACATCCACGACCGACACGGCCGAGCACCCCGCGATCGACGAGATCTCCGACCTCACCGAGGGCCTGCTCTCCCCTTCCCGCACCGAAGAGGTACAGGAGCACCTGAGCGGCTGCGAGCTGTGCGCCGACGTCCACGCCTCCCTCGAGGAGATCCGCGGCACGCTCGGCACGCTCCCCGGTCCACCCCATATGCCTGCCGACATCGCGGGCCGCATCGACGCCGCGCTCGCCGCGGAGGCACTGCTCGACACGAAGGCACCTGCCGACACCGAGTACGAGGACAAGGGCGAAGCCGAGGCACAGTCCGCGTCGCCTGTTTCACGTGAAACAACGTCGGCCGACTCGCCGACCACCCCCGCGGACCGCCCTTCCGGTCATCCACGTGCCGCGACAGGTCCGGGGCGCGGCGGCCGGACGCACACTCGGCGCCGTCGGGGCGCCGCCCTCGGAGCGGTCTTCACCGCGGCCGCAATCGGCCTGGGAGTCTTTTTCCTGCAGAACGGGGGCGGCACACCTACCGGCGCTCCCGAGAGCGGCACGCCCCGTCAGGCGAGCTCCGCACTTTCCTTCTCCGAGAACAAGCTCGAGAGCCAGGTGCAGAACCTTCTGACGGAGAAATCCTCCGCGCCCTCCGACTCGTCGACATCCAAGCCGTCCCTCGACATCCAGCAGTCGGGGCCGAAGACCCCCCGGACGAACTCCCCGATGCGGGGGAAGACCGTCGTGGTGCCGGACTGCATACAGCGGGGCACCGGCCGTCAGACCCCTGCCCTCGCCATCGAGCGGGGGGACTACAAGGGCACCACCGCCTACCTCGTCGTGCTGCCCCACGAGTCGGATCCTGCCCAGGTCTCGGCCTACGTCATCGACGCGACCTGCGTGAAGCAGCTGTCCTCGGCTCCCGGCAAACTGCTGCTGACCCACTCCTACGCGCGGCGCTGACTCCACACCGGGACACACTTCGCGTGTGCTCCCGGACACGGTGGGAATGCGCGCCCCGTAGGATCCGTTGGGTGGGGTGAGAGTCCGGAGACGGACTCCCCCGGCAGTACGCAGCAGTCCCGCAGAGACGAGGAATCAAGCCGTGAGCGACGTCCGTAACGTGATCATCATCGGCTCCGGGCCCGCCGGCTACACGGCGGCCCTGTACACCGCGCGCGCGTCGCTGAAGCCGCTGGTGTTCGAGGGCGCTGTCACCGCGGGCGGTGCCCTGATGAACACCACCGAGGTGGAAAACTTCCCCGGCTTCCAGGACGGCATCATGGGCCCCGAGCTCATGGACAACATGCGCGCCCAGGCCGAGCGCTTCGGCGCCGAGCTGGTCCCGGACGACGTCATCTCCGTCGACCTGACGGGCGAGATCAAGACCGTCACCGACACGGCGGGCACCGTGCACCGCGCGAAGGCCGTCATCGTCACGACCGGCTCCCAGCACCGCAAGCTCGGCCTGCCGAACGAGGACGCGCTCTCCGGTCGTGGCGTCTCCTGGTGCGCGACGTGCGACGGCTTCTTCTTCAAGGACCAGGACATCGCCGTGATCGGCGGCGGTGACACCGCGATGGAGGAGGCGACCTTCCTCTCCCGGTTCGCCAAGTCCGTGACGATCGTGCACCGCCGTGACACCCTGCGTGCCTCCAAGGCCATGCAGGATCGCGCCTTCGCCGACCCGAAGATCAAGTTCGCCTGGGACAGCGAGATCGCCGAGGTCCACGGCGACCAGAAGCTCTCGCACCTGACGCTGCGGAACGTCAAGACGGGTGAGACCTCCGAGCTCCCGGTCACCGGCCTGTTCATCGCGATCGGCCACGACCCGCGCACCGAGCTCTTCAAGGGCCAGCTCGAGCTGGACGACGAGGGCTACCTGAAGGTCGAGGCCCCTTCGACCCGGACGAACCTGACCGGTGTCTTCGGTGCCGGTGACGTCGTCGACCACACCTACCGCCAGGCGATCACCGCGGCCGGCACTGGCTGCTCCGCCGCCCTGGACGCCGAGCGCTTCCTCGCCTCTCTCACCGACAGCGAGTCCGCCGCGGCCGCCACCGTCTGAGAACTCACACCCGCCCCACCGCATCACCAAAGTAGCTAAGGAGCCCGCCGTGGCCGGCAACCTCAAGAACGTGACCGACGCTTCCTTCGATGAGGACGTCCTCAAGAGCGACAAGCCCGTACTGGTGGACTTCTGGGCCGCCTGGTGCGGACCGTGCCGCCAGATCGCGCCGTCCCTCGAGGCGATCGCCGCCGAGTACGGCGACAAGATCGAGGTCGTCAAGCTCAACATCGACGAGAACCCGGCCATCGCCGCGAAGTACGGCGTCATGTCGATCCCGACCCTGAACGTCTACCAGGGCGGCGAGGTCGCCAAGACCATCGTCGGCGCCAAGCCGAAGGCCGCCATCGTGCGCGACCTCGAGGACTTCATCGCCAACTGATCGGCGATGCGGCTCCACGGCGGAGCGGCGATGTTTCACGTGAAACACGAACGGGCCAACCCAACCGGGTTGGCCCGTTTGCGTGACCGCCGCAACGGATGGATCGGGACTCACAGGGGGCGGAGCGCCGGTTCCTTCTGCACCGCTCCGAGGAGCCGGTCCAGGGCGAGCTCGACGTCCTCCTTCCACGAGAGCGTCGTACGCAGCTCAAGGCGGAGGCGCGGATAGGAGGGGTGAGGCCGCACGGTCTTGAAGCCAACGGCCAGCAGATGGTCCGCGGGGAGCATGCAGGCCGGTTCCTTCCAGCGCGCATCACCGAACGCCTCGATCGCCTTGAACCCCCTGCGCAGCAGATCCTTGGCGACGGTCTGCACCATCACCCGGCCGAGCCCCTGGCCCTGATAGCCGGGCATAATCCACGCCGTCATCAGCTGCACGGCATCGGGGGAGACCGGACTCGTGGGAAAGGCAGTGGAGCGGGGGACGTACGCCGGCGGCGCATAGAGCACGAAGCCGACCGGGACATCGTCCACGTAGACGACCCGGCCGCAGGAGCCCCATTCCAGGAGGACAGCCGAAATCCAGGCCTCCTTCTCCAGCTCCGGAGTGCCTGCCTTTACCGCGGCTTGGCCGCTGACCGGATCCAGCTCCCAGAAGACACACGACCGGCAACGCTTGGGAAGGTCCGGAAGGTTGTCCAGTGTGAGCGGTACGAGCCGACGCCCCATGAAGGCAGTTCCTCACTTCCTTCGCCCGCCGCGTCACGGGCGGCTGTCAGAGCGCTCCGTTCCCTGAGCAGGCTGCCGACGAAACCGCCGACCGCGCCCAGCCCGAGACCCGCGGTCATCAGCCCGGCACGACTCACCGATTGCATGACCCGCCTCCCGCGTGAGGTGACTTTGAGGGGTGCGCTCTTCCCTGTCGCATCGTATCCACGAAGCGATTCCATCGATACCGACAGAAAGCAAAGAGCAGGCCATGTTCCGGTACACACCGGACACGGCCTGCTCTCGCGAGTCGTGTCGAACGGGACCAACCCCCGTTCTCCTAGCCCTCGTTCTCCTGGTCCTCGTCCTCCGTCGCTCCGTGCTGGAGGACGGGTCCCTCACCCGGAGCGAGCTGACCGAGGATGCGCTCCAGATCGTCCATCGAGGCGAACTCGACGACGATCTTGCCCTTCTTCTGCCCGAGGTCGACCTTCACCCGCGTCTCGAACCGGTCGGACAGGCGCGTGGCGAGCTCGCTGAGCGCCGGCGAGAGACGAGTCCCGGCCCGCGGACCCTTGGCTCGCGCCGTGCTCGTAGGACGTGAGCCCATCAGCGTCACGATCTCCTCGACGGCCCGCACCGAGAGACCTTCGGCGACGATCCGGTGAGCGAGACGGTCCTGCTCCTCCGAGTCCTCCACGGAGAGCAGGGCACGCGCATGGCCGGCCGACAGCACGCCCGCGGCCACCCGGCGCTGAACGGCCGGAGAGAGCTTCAGGAGCCGCAGCGTGTTGGAGACCTGCGGCCGCGAACGCCCGATCCGATCGGCCAACTGGTCGTGCGTGCAGTTGAAGTCCTTCAGCAACTGGTCGTAGGCGGCAGCCTCTTCCAGCGGGTTCAGCTGAGCGCGGTGCAGGTTCTCCAGGAGCGCGTCGAGGAGAAGCTTCTCGTCGTCCGTCGCCCGGACGATCGCCGGAATGCGCTCCAGACCGGCCTCGCGGCAGGCGCGCCAGCGGCGCTCACCCATGATGAGCTCGAAGCCCGACGAGCTCAGCTGCCGTACGACGACGGGCTGGAGAAGCCCGACTTCCTTGATTGAGGTGACGAGCTCGGCGAGGGCGTCCTCGTCGAACACCTCGCGCGGCTGACGCGGGTTGGGCGTGATGGCGTCAATCGGAAGCTCGGCGAAGTACGCTCCCGCCGGCGTTTCCGGAGCGTCCACCGGCCCGCCGAACAAGTCCTCTGTTTCATGTGAAACATGGGGCTGCGGAAGCGAGGCAACCTTCGCCGCCGCCACTCCACGCTCCGCCGTCAGGACGGGCCCGGCGGAGGGCGAGCCGGAGGCACCTCCCATCGCGCTGCCTGGTGCCGTCTTGTCGGGGGTGGGGGCTGCTGGAATCAGTGCGCCGAGGCCACGGCCCAGTCCCCTCCGTCGCTCGCTCACTGGATACCCTCCACCGTGCTGTGCTGGTCAAGTTGAGTGCCCGTATGGGCGTGCTGAGCGTCGTAGCGGATGCCGACCCCGCGCAGCGCCATCTCCCGCGCCGCCTCGAGGTAGGAGAGTGCGCCGCTCGACCCCGGATCATAGGTGAGCACCGTCTGCCCATAGCTCGGGGCCTCGGAGATGCGCACGGAGCGCGGGATGCTCGTCCGCAGGACCTCTTCACCGAAGTGGCTTCGGACCTCGTCGGCGACCTGCGACGCCAGTCGGGTACGGCCGTCGTACATCGTGAGCAGGATCGTCGACACATGCAGATCCGGGTTCAGATGCCCGCGCACCAGATCCACGTTGCGCAGGAGCTGCCCCAGGCCCTCCAGCGCGTAGTACTCGCACTGGATCGGGATCAGCACCTCGGCGCCGGCGACCAGAGCGTTAACCGTCAGCAGGCCGAGCGACGGAGGGCAGTCGATGAGGATGTAATCCAAGGGCTGCTCATACGCCTGGATCGCGCGCTGCAGTCTGCTCTCGCGTGCCACCAGCGAGACCAGCTCGATCTCTGCACCGGCGAGATCGATGGTGGCGGGGGCGCAGAAGAGGCCCTCCACATCGACCACGGGCTGTACGACTTCGGAGAGCGGCTTGCTCTCGACCAACACGTCGTAGATCGAAGGGACTTCGGCGTGGTGGTCGATGCCCAGAGCCGTGGAGGCATTGCCCTGCGGATCCAGGTCGATCACCAGCACGCGGGCACCGTGCAGTGCCAGCGAGGCGGCAAGGTTGACCGTTGTGGTGGTCTTGCCGACCCCGCCCTTCTGGTTGGCAACCACCATGACGCGGGTCTGCTCAGGTCGCGGCAGGCCCTCGCCTGCGCGACCAAGGGCTTCTACCGCCAGCTGGGCAGCACGACCGATAGGGGTGTCGTCCATCGGAGGCGGTGTTTCACGTGAAACATCCTCCCCCACCGACTCGGTACGGGGACCGGGGACCGGATCGGTCATCGGTCCCGCGATGTTGGCGTCGGACCGCAAGGATTCACTCTCCTCGACTTCAGGCTCGCAATGAACAGAGCCTCCCATGCTTTTGGGGTCGTGAACCAGCGAGGCCCTGTCTTCTGTGGAGGAAACGGCCTCTGTGGACAACTCCGTGCCCGATTCAAGGGATCCGAGAGGCCTACGGTCGCGGGGTGCAGCCGCGGCGCGACCGCGACTGATGATGCCATGCAGCAGTGAGCGACGTTTCACGTGAAACACGATGCACCGCAGGCCGGTCGGCACCCGTGCGACACCCCGACATACATACGTTTGGCAGGTTTCACGGAGTACGGGTCCTCGTCAGGACGGATCAGCGGCAACCCACCGACGCCCCTCGGTGCCGTCCAATGCGTGAGCTGCCGACACCAGACGCTGGAGACCCACGAGACAAGCGTCACCTAAAAATCGAAGGCAGCTCGGATAAAAGCAATGGCCGCTCCGGTCCCAAGGACCCGAGCGGCCATCACCGCGAGAAACACATTGTCGCCTAGAACACAGCAGACGCTGGAAGACGAGGAGCAACGTCAGCGTCGACGCCGGACCCGCCCGACGCGAGCTGCCTTGGCGCGCTTCGCCGCGAAGCGCACACCACCGGGGCTCTCCCCGACCTCGACACGCACCACGGTCGAGAGCGGATCCACCACGCCCTCTCCGACGTGAAGCACCGAGGTGGCCACCGCGCCGAGCTTGCTCAGGGCAGCCCCCGCGCTCTTGACCTCTTCCTCGGCAGTGTCGCCCTTGAGGGCCAGCATCTCGCCGTACGGCCGCAGCAGCGGGACTCCCCACGCCGCGAGACGGTCCAGCGGAGCGACAGCGCGCGCCGTCACCACATGGACGGGAGTCAGCTTGCCGAGGACCTCTTCGGCACGGCCGCGTACCACGGTCACATGGTCGAGGCCGAGGAGCTCGACGACCTCGGTGAGGAAGGTCGTGCGCCGCAGCAGCGGCTCCAGGAGCGTGATCTTCAGGTCGGGCCTGACCAGGGCCAGCGGGATACCGGGCAGGCCGGCACCGGAGCCCACGTCGCACACGGTGACGCCCTCCGGCACGACCTCGGACAGCACGGCGCAGTTCAGGATGTGCCGCTCCCACAGCCGGGGCACTTCCCGGGGACCGATGAGACCACGCTGCACCCCCGCGTCGGCCAGCAGCTCCGCGTACCGGACCGCGTCCGTGTAGCGCTCGCCGAATACCGCTCGGGCCTGTTCAGGAGCCGGGGGAAGCTCTGCTGCCTCCGTCACGTGGACCGTCCTTCCGTACCGCGCTACCGCGTTGGGTGGCTGACTATCAGGCTGACAAAGATCGGCCCCGCCTGCGAACAGACGGGGCCGTAGAGCGACGTACCGCTCAGGCAGGGAGCACGACGACGAAGCGCTGCGGCTCCTCGCCCTCGGACTCGCTGCGCAGGCCGGCGGCCTTGACCGCGTCGTGGACGACCTTGCGCTCGAAGGGCGTCATCGGGTCGAGCTTGACCGGCTCGCCGTTGCTCTTCACCTCAGCCGCGGCCTTGGCTCCCAGCTCGGAGAGCTCCGCACGCTTCTTCGCACGGTAACCGGCGATGTCCAGCATGAGGCGGCTGCGGTCCCCGGTCTCCCGGTGGACCGCCAGACGGGTCAGCTCTTGGAGGGCCTCGAGAACCTCACCGTCGCGGCCGACCAGCTTCTGCAGGTCGCGGGTGGACGCGTCGCTGACGATCGAGACGGCGGCGCGGTCGGCCTCGACGTCCATGTCGATGTCGCCGTCGAGGTCGGCGATGTCCAGCAGACCCTCGAGGTAGTCCGCCGCGATCTCGCCTTCCTGCTCGAGGCGAGTCAGGGTGTCGCTGCCCTCAGGAGCGGCGGAGGTGATGCCTTCCGTCACGGGATGGACTCCTTCTTACTTCTTGGACGGGGACTTGGGCCGCTGCGGGCCCTTGCGCTGTCCGGACTTGGCTTTGCTGCGGGCAGGGGTGCCGGAAGCGGGCTTGCCACCGGCCGGCTTGGCCTCGGGCTTGGCGTCTTCCGCCTCGTCCTTCTTCTCGAGGGACGTGGGCTCCGGCGCGTCGGACTCGTCCTTGGCCGCGCCCTGGGCGGTGCCGTGCTGGCGCTGCGACTTGGACTGGCGCTTGGGCTGCTGCCGCTTCGGCGTACCGCCCGTCGTCTGAGTCCCGTCCTCGTCCTCGGTCAGGGTGCCGGCCGTGCTCTTGATGACCGTTCCGTCGGCCTGGGCGGCGAGGTTCACCTTGGTCAGGCCGTTGATGAACTTGCGCTCGAACTCGTTGCGGTCACGGCCCTTGGCGACGATCGCCTTCACGATGCCGCGCTCCCGACGGTTGCGGGTCTTCTCAGCGTGCGTGACGTGCTTGAGCAGGCGCTCCAGGTGGGCGGCCTGGGCCTTGCTGCCCGGGGTCGGGTTCTGGCGGATGACGTACATCTGCTGGCCCATGGTCCACACGTTGGTGGTCAGCCAGTAGACGAGAACACCGACCGGAAAGTTGATGCCGAAGACGGCGAACATGACCGGGAAGACGTACATCAGCATCTTCTGCTGCTGCATGAACGGCGTCTTGACCGTCATGTCGACGTTCTTCGTCATCAGCTGGCGCTGCGTGTAGAACTGCGACGCCGACATCAGGACGATCATGATCGCGGTGACGACGCGGACGTCGGTCAGCGTGGCGCCGAGCGAGGCGACCTTGTCCGCGGAGTCGGTGAACTTGGCTGCGAGCGGGGCGCCGAAGATGTGCGCCTTACGCGCGCTCGCCAACAGGTTGTCGTCGATGACACCGATCGTGGTGCCCGTCGCGATGCCGTTGAGCACGTGGTACAGGGCAAAGAAGAACGGGGACTGCGCCAGGATGGGAAGGCACGAGGAGAGCGGGTTGGTACCCGTCTCCTTGTACAGCTTCATCATTTCTTCGGACTGGCGCTGCTTGTCGTTCTTGTAGCGCTCCTGGATCTTCTTCATCTCGGGCTGCAGTGTCTGCATTGCCCGAGTGGCCTTGATCTGCTTCACGAAGAGCGGGATCAGGCAGATACGGATCAGGATCACCAGGGACACGATGGACAGGCCCCAGGCCCAGCCCGTGTCCGGGCCGAAGATCGCCCCGTACAACGAGTGGAACTGGACGATGACCCACGAAACTGGTGTCGTGATGAAACTGAAAAAACCGGCAATCGTGTCCACTAATCAAGCTCCTTGAGCATGGGACGGGGTCTCGGCGGCGGGGCTCGAGGGGCTGGTGTGGCCGCACTCTGAAGGCGCGCCGGCGGCGGAAGGCCCGCCCTTGCGTTCGCGCCAGGCGTTACGCAGCATTTCGTGCCACCGCGGACGCTTGCGCGGCGGAACGTGGTCGACACCGCCGAGCGACCACGGGTTGCACCGGAGGATGCGCCAGGCGGTGAGAGCTGTTCCCTTGATCGCACCGTGACGGTCGATCGCTGTGAAGCCGTAGTGGGAACACGACGGGTAGTACTTGCACACAGGCCCCAGCAGAGGGCTGATGGTCCACTGGTAGAGCTTGATCAAAGCAAGCAGCGGGTATTTCATCGCGCGCCCCCTCCCAGCAGCCGCTGAAGGGCGGCATCCAGGTCTCGGGCCAGCTGTGCATGGTCGGCGTCACCCGAGCCGGGCAACGCACGTACGACTACCAGGCTACCGGGGGACAAAAGTGCGAGTCGGTCGCGCATGAGGTGGCGAAGCCTGCGCTTCACCGCGGTACGTACGACAGCTCCACCGACTGCCTTGCTGACGACGAAACCCGCACGCGTCGGGGGAACGCTCTCCCCAGGCGCGTGCGGGTCCGTTGCACCGCTACGTAGATGGACGACAAGGAGCGGGCGGCCAGCCCGACGTCCTCGGCGTACCGCGGTCGCGAAGTCTTCGCGCCGCCTCAGCCGATTCTCGGAAGGCAGCACGTCATGACCTGTACGCGATCAGGCGGACAGCTCGGCGCGACCCTTGCCACGGCGGTTCGCGAGAATCGCGCGGCCGGCACGGGTACGCATCCGCAGGCGGAAGCCGTGGGTCTTGGCGCGACGACGGTTGTTCGGCTGGAAGGTGCGCTTGCTCACTCGGGGGCTCCAGAAATGATCGTGTAGTGGCGGGACATCGCCTGGCTGTCACCGTGCGCCCACGAGAAGCTCGCGTATACGCACCGAGTGCACCGCTTCACAATCACAGATCGTGATCTTTGCCCATCGGAGGCAGGCGGCAGCAGCCATCGACAACTCGACCTGGTCACGGTACGCGCGGCTAGTCCATCCGGTCAAACCGGCATCGAGTGAGGGACACTGTGCACAGCCTGTGGACAACAACTTGAACCGCACCGGTTGCCCTGACTACCGTGGCTGAACTCCGATTCGTTCCCTTCTCACCGCCCCACCCCGATTTTCTTCCGACCCGTCCCAGAACCACACCTTCGTGGGACCTGCGAGAGAGCGTGCCCTGTGGCTGACGTACCTGCCGATCTTGCCGCAGTGTGGCCACGAGTTCTGGAGCAGCTCCTCGGGGAGGGCCGTGGGCAGGGCGTCGAGACGAAGGACGAACACTGGATCCGGCGCTGCCAACCTCTCGCACTGGTCGCCGACACCGCGCTGCTCGCCGTACCGAACGAGTTCGCGAAGGGCGTACTCGAGGGACGGCTCGCGCCGGTCGTGGCCGAGACGCTGAGCCGCGAGTGCGGCCGCCCGATCCGGATCGCGATCACGGTGGACGACTCCGTCGGTGAACAGCCCGTCCCGTCCGCACCCCCCGTACAGCAGCACCGCTACGAAGAGCCCGAGCTGCCGTCGGCCCAGGGCCAGGGCCAGAACCAGCCCCATGAGCCGTACGACCCGTACGGCCGCCGCGCGGACGACCATGCGCAGGGCCCCCGAGGCGACCAGTCCCAGGGCGCCCGCGCCGACCAGCTCCCGACCGCCCGCCCCGCGTACCCGGACTACCAGCGTCCGGAGCCGGGCGCCTGGCCGCGGTCGCAGGACGAGTACAGCTGGCAGCAGCCGCGGCTCGGCTTCCCCGAGCGCGACCCGTACGCGAACCCGCCCCAGCAGCCGCAGCACGACTACCGGCAGCAGGAACGCTCCCCGTACGAGCAGCAGAACGAGCGCTCCCCTTACGAACAGCAGCAGGAACGCTCTCCTTACGAGCAGCAGGAGCGGTCGCCCTACGACCAGCAGTCGGACCGCAACGGTTACGACCAGCAGGTCGAACGCTCCGGATACGAGCAGCAGTCCGAGCGGTCGTCGTACGAGCAGCAGATGTCCGACCGTCAGGGGCGGCACGGCCGGCACGAGCGCCGTGACCTCAACGACGGTCCCATGGGCGGCCGCCCCGGGCAGGACGGCGGGCGCACCGGTCGCGGTGTCCCCAGTGGTGCCCCCGGACCGCTCGCCGCGCAGCCCGCGCCCGCGACGGGTCCCGGCGAGCCGACCGCGCGGCTGAACCCGAAGTACCTCTTCGACACCTTCGTCATCGGTGCCTCGAACCGTTTCGCCCACGCGGCCGCGGTCGCCGTCGCCGAGGCTCCGGCGAAGGCGTACAACCCCCTCTTCATCTATGGGGAGTCGGGGCTCGGCAAGACCCACCTGCTGCACGCGATCGGGCACTACGCGCGCAGCCTGTACCCGGGCACGCGTGTGCGTTACGTGAGCTCGGAGGAGTTCACGAACGAGTTCATCAACTCGATCCGCGACGGCAAGGGCGACAGCTTCCGCAAGCGGTACCGCGAGATGGACATCCTTCTTGTCGACGACATCCAGTTCCTCGCGGACAAGGAGTCGACGCAGGAGGAGTTCTTCCACACCTTCAACACGCTCCACAACGCGAACAAGCAGATCGTGCTCTCCAGTGACCGGCCGCCCAAGCAGCTGGTGACCCTGGAGGACCGGCTGCGCAACCGCTTCGAGTGGGGTCTGATCACCGACGTCCAGCCGCCCGAGCTGGAGACCCGAATCGCCATCCTTCGTAAGAAGGCGGTGCAGGAGCAGCTGAACGCTCCGCCGGAGGTCCTCGAGTTCATCGCGTCCCGCATCTCGCGCAACATCCGCGAGCTGGAGGGGGCGCTGATCCGGGTCACGGCGTTCGCGTCGCTGAACCGGCAGCCGGTGGACCTCGGTCTGACGGAGATCGTCCTCAAGGACCTGATTCCCGGCGGCGAGGACTCGGCCCCCGAGATCACGGCGCCGGCGATCATGGCGGCGACGGCCGACTACTTCGGTCTGACGGTGGAGGACCTGTGCGGATCGTCGCGCAGCCGCGTCCTGGTGACGGCACGCCAGATCGCGATGTACCTGTGCCGTGAGCTCACCGACCTGTCCCTGCCGAAGATCGGGGCGCAGTTCGGCGGCCGCGACCACACGACCGTCATGCACGCGGACCGCAAGATCCGCGCGCTGATGGCCGAGCGGCGGTCCATCTACAACCAGGTCACCGAGCTCACCAACCGCATCAAGAACGGCTGACAGCAGCCTTCAGACCCCTCTGTACGCCATCGAAGGGCGCCCCGGGACAACTCCTGGGGCGCCCTTCTTCGTTGCGGCAGGACGGCGCGGCCGGACGCGGTGTTCGATTCCGGTCCCTGGTTACGGGTGTTCTCCACAGATGTGCGGACTTTCTTGCGTCCACACCCTGGGGACTGCCAAGTTGTCCAGACTGTGTCCACAGGGCCCCGTGCTGAATGACCATCAGACCAGGTCAGGCGGCTGTGGATTCGTGGACAAAAGTTCTCCACAGGGTGTGGACAAGATCTTCCTCCACAGGATGTGGGTTTCGTTGTCCACCGTCGACCCACAGCTCAGCGGCCCTTGTGCACAGCTGCGGGCGGCTTCTCCACACGGCTGTCCACTGTTCGGCAATGCAACGCGCAAAATCACCGTGCCGAGTGAAAGGCGTCACATCAAGGGGTGTGGTTGGGCTGTGGGGAACCGGGGTAAAGCTGGGGACAGCCCTGGGGAGAAGTAGCCCCGTCCTGTGTATCGGGTGTGCAGAACTTTTCCCCGTCCACAGAGAACCCCGGTTGTCCACCGCTCGCGCCCACAGGCCCGGTGGACAAAAAACCGACTCTGACCTGCGAAAAGGCAGTTATCCACGGTTTCCACAGCCCCTACTACTACTCCCAACTAGAGAGAGCTGGGAATCAGGATCGAAGTGGGGGCTGTGCACAACTCGGGGCCCGGTGCCCGACAGCGGGTCGGCACGACTTGACCCCGAGCGGCAACGACTGTCAGCGCCGTACGTCAGACTGTTCCCCGGTGTCCTTCCCATGTGGCGGCTGAGCGACACCGAGTCACACGACGAAGACCGAAGACCAACGCAGGGCGAGAGCAGCCAGCAACAGCAGGAGGCGGCTTACGGTGAAGATCCGGGTGGAACGCGATGTACTCGCGGAGGCAGTGGCCTGGGCGGCGCGCAGCCTCCCGGCCCGACCGCCTGCGCCGGTCCTCGCGGGCCTTCTCCTGAAGGCCGAGGAGGGCGCACTGAGCCTTTCGAGCTTCGACTACGAGGTCTCGGCGCGGGTCTCGGTCGACGCGGAGATCGACGAGGAGGGCACCGTCCTCGTCTCAGGCCGGCTCCTGGCGGACATCTGCCGTGCCCTGCCGAACCGTCCGGTGGAGATTTCCACAGACGGTGTACGAGCGACCGTGGTCTGCGGCTCCTCGCGATTCACACTCCACACCCTGCCTGTGGAGGAGTACCCGGCACTGCCGCAGATGCCGACCGCGACGGGCACCGTCCCCGGTGAGGTCTTCGCCTCCGCCGCGGCCCAGGTGGCCATTGCTGCCGGCCGTGACGACACGCTGCCGGTGCTCACGGGTGTACGCATCGAGATCGAGGGCGACACGGTCACCCTCGCGTCCACCGACCGCTACCGCTTCGCGGTCCGCGAGTTCCTGTGGAAGCCGGAGGACCCCGAGGCGTCCGCGGTCGCCCTGGTGCCCGCCAAGACGCTCCTGGACACCGCCAAGGCGCTCACGAGCGGTGACACGGTCACCCTGGCCCTGTCGGGCTCCGGCGCCGGTGAGGGTCTCATCGGCTTCGAGGGCGCGGGCCGCCGTACGACGACGCGTCTGCTCGAGGGCGACCTGCCGAAGTACCGCACCCTGTTCCCGACGGAGTTCAACTCCGTGGCCGTGATCGAGACCGCCCCCTTCGTGGAGGCCGTCAAGCGCGTGGCCCTCGTCGCCGAGCGGAACACCCCGGTGCGGCTCAGCTTCGAGCAGGGCGTGCTGATCCTGGAGGCCGGCTCCAGCGACGACGCACAGGCTGTGGAAAGGGTCGACGCCCAGCTCGACGGCGACGACATCTCGATCGCCTTCAACCCGACGTTCCTCCTGGACGGCCTGAGCGCGATCGACTCCCCGGTCGCCCAGCTCTCCTTCACGACCTCCACGAAGCCGGCGCTGCTCAGCGGCAGGCCCGCCGTGGACGCCGAGGCGGACGACGCGTACAAGTACCTGATCATGCCGGTGCGGCTGTCCGGCTGACGTTCCACAGGGCATGGCCGCCGGGCGTTCGCCTGAGCGGCTATGCCCACAGGTGTGCGTGAGCTCCCCCTCTGCCCGAAAGGCGTGGGTGGTACCCCCAGGTTTAGGCTCGGAACACAGGTGCGGGAGTGCCTCACGCACCACCTCACGCCCCGTCGCAACTTAAGGAACCACCTGATGGAGCTCGGTCTCGTCGGTCTCGGCAAGATGGGCGGCAACATGCGCGAGCGCATCCGCCGCGCAGGCCACACCGTCATCGGATACGACCGCAATCCGGACCTCGCGGACGTCCACAGCCTCGGAGAGCTTGTGGGCAAGCTCAAGGCCCCGCGCGTGGTGTGGGTGATGGTCCCCGCCGGCGGCGCGACCCAGGCCACCGTCGACGAGCTCGCCGAACTCCTCGAGCCGGGCGACGTCGTCGTGGACGGCGGCAACTCGCGCTGGACCGACGACGAGAAGCACGCCGTCGAGCTGGGCATCAAGGGCATCGGCTTCGTCGACTGCGGCGTCTCCGGCGGCGTCTGGGGCCTGGAGAACGGCTACGCCCTGATGTACGGCGGCAGCAAGGAGCACGTCGCCAAGGTCCAGCCGATCTTCGACGCCCTCAAGCCGGAGGGCGAATTCGGCGCCGTACACGCGGGCAAGGTCGGCGCGGGCCACTTCGCGAAGATGGTTCACAACGGCATCGAGTACGCCATGATGCAGGCCTACGCCGAGGGCTGGGAGCTGCTGGAGAAGGTCGACTCGGTCACCGATGTGCGTGAGGTCTTCCGCTCCTGGCAGGAGGGCACGGTCATCCGTTCCTGGCTGCTCGACCTGGCGGTCAACGCGCTGGACGACGACGAGCACCTGGAGAAGCTGCGCGGCTTCGCCGCCGACTCCGGTGAGGGCCGCTGGACCGTCGAGGCGGCCATCGACAACGCGGTGCCGCTGCCCGCGATCACCGCGTCCCTCTTCGCGCGCTTCGCGTCGCGCCAGGAGGACTCGCCGCAGATGAAGATGATCGCCGCGCTGCGCAATCAGTTCGGCGGCCACGCCGTCGAGAAGAAGTAGCCCGGAAAGCGACCCACAAAGCGAACGCACAACGCATCCACGAAGCTCCACGACGAAGTAGTCCACACCCGCTCCACACCTTGGGGGAGGTCGGCGAACGACCATGCACGTGACGCATCTGTCGCTGGCCGACTTCCGCTCGTACGCCCGGGTCGAGGTCCCTCTCGAACCGGGCGTCACCGCGTTCGTGGGCCCGAACGGGCAGGGCAAGACCAACCTCGTCGAGGCCGTCGGCTATCTCGCCACCCTTGGCAGCCACCGGGTCTCCTCGGACGCGCCGCTGGTCCGCATGGGCGCCGAGCGCGCTGTCATCCGGGCCGCGGTCCGGCAGGGCGAGCGCCAGCAGCTCATCGAGCTCGAACTCAACCCGGGCAAGGCGAACCGCGCCAGGATCAACCGGTCCTCGCAGGTCAGACCCCGTGATGTGCTCGGCATCGTGCGCACGGTCCTGTTCGCGCCGGAGGACCTCGCGCTCGTCAAGGGCGACCCCGGCGAGCGCCGCCGCTTCCTCGACGAGCTGATCACGGCCCGCTCCCCGCGCATGGCTGGTGTCCGGTCCGACTACGACCGTGTACTCAAGCAGCGCAACACGCTCCTCAAGTCGGCCGCGCTCGCCCGCAGGCACGGCGGCCGGTCCATGGACCTGTCGACCCTCGACGTGTGGGACCAGCACCTCGCGCGCGTAGGCGCCGAGCTGCTCGCCCAGCGGTTCGACCTGATCGCCACGCTCCAGCCGCTCGCCGACAAGGCGTACGAACAGCTGGCGCCCGGCGGCGGGCCGCTCGCCCTGGAGTACAAGCCGTCCTCGCCCGAAATCGACGGCCACGCGCGCGAAGAGCTCTACGAGCAGCTGATGGCCGCCCTCGAAGCGGCCCGCAAACAGGAGATCGAGCGGGGCGTGACCCTCGTCGGACCGCACCGCGACGACCTGGTCCTCAGGCTCGGCCAGCTGCCGGCGAAGGGGTACGCCAGCCATGGCGAGTCCTGGTCGTACGCGCTGGCGCTGCGCCTGGCCTCGTACGACCTGCTGCGGGCCGAGGGGAACGAGCCGGTGCTCGTGCTCGACGACGTCTTCGCGGAGCTCGACGCGCGGCGCAGGGAGCGCCTCGCCGAGCTGGTCGCCCCCGGCGAGCAGGTCCTGGTGACGGCCGCGGTGGACGACGACGTGCCGGGCGTCCTGGCGGGCACGCGGTACGCGGTGTCCGAAGGCACGGTGGAGCGGGTATGAGCGAGAACACATCCGGCGACGTCCCGCCGAAGGCCCCCGAGCCGTCCGGCGTCGACCTCGCGCGCGTGGCCCTGCGGGCCGCGAAGGAACAGGCACGCGCGCGTGGAGTGGCCGACCAGCAGAAGAAGCAGGCCCGGCGCGGCGGCGGACTGAGGTCCGGGGCGCGTGCCGACGGCCGCGACCCGGTCGCGTTCGGCGCGGCGATCAACCGGCTGATCACCGAGCGCGGCTGGGAGGCGCCGGCCGCCGTCGGCGGTGTCATGGGCCGCTGGCCGGAGATCGTGGGCGAGGACCTCGCCAGGCACTCCGAGCCCCTGAAGTACGACGAGGACGAGCGTGTCCTGACCGTCCAGTGCGACTCGACGGCCTGGGCGATGCAGCTGCGGTACCTGGCTCCGACGCTGGTGGCGCGGCTCAATGAGGACCTCGGGCACGGCACCGTACGGCTCCTGAAGATCCTTGGGCCCAACGGCCCCGCCCGCCGCTTCGGCCCCCTGCGCGCCCCCGGAAGCAAGGGCCCCGGCGACACCTACGGGTGAGTCCGGAGAGCCGCCGGCCGGGCGTTGACACCCGGTTGACGCCCGGAAGCGCTGAGTGCCGCTGTGAGCCTCTTGGAGCCCCGGGACGCATATGGGGAGTCGGCAGAGGCCGGTTCAGGGCGGCACATGCGGACTCAGGTACCGGCAAACCCCCATCACTGTCAGCGCTACCGGTAGACTGAGAGTTAATCCCGCCCCACTTGTGGGACACACCGAGCAACGCTGACTATCGCTGAACGACGCAGCCGCTCCGGCCACCGCCGGGAGCTTGGCTTGTGCTGTGCCAGAAAGGGCGCTTCGTGGCCGATTCCGGCAACCCCAACGAGAACATCCCGTCCACTGCCGCCGACGCCGTCGGCGAGGCCCCCGCGGAGGCAAAGTCCTCCGGCGAGGTGACCTCGGCGTACGACGCCAGCGCCATCACAGTCCTCGAGGGTCTGGACGCGGTCCGCAAGCGGCCCGGCATGTACATCGGCTCGACCGGTGAGCGCGGACTGCATCACCTCGTGTACGAGGTCGTCGACAACTCCGTCGACGAGGCGCTGGCCGGCCACGCGGACACGATCGACGTCACGATCCTCGCCGACGGCGGTGTGCGCGTCGTCGACAACGGCCGCGGCATCCCGGTGGGCATCGTCCCCTCCGAGAACAAGCCGGCCGTCGAGGTCGTGCTGACGGTCCTGCACGCGGGCGGCAAGTTCGGCGGCGGCGGCTACGCGGTCTCCGGCGGTCTGCACGGCGTCGGCGTCTCTGTCGTGAACGCCCTGTCGAGCAAGGTATCCGTCGAGGTCAAGACCGACGGCCACCGCTGGACGCAGGACTACAAGATGGGCGTCCCGACGGCCCCGCTCGTCAAGCACGAGGCCATTGACGAGACCGGCACCTCGGTCACTTTCTGGGCCGACTCGGACATCTTCGAAACCACCGACTACTCCTTCGAGACGCTCTCGCGGCGCTTCCAGGAGATGGCGTTCCTCAACAAGGGTTTGACGATCAAACTCACTGATGAGCGCGAGTCGGCGAAGGCCACCGCCGGGGCGGACGAGGCGGGTGCGGACGAGAAGGACGAGGTCAAGACCGTCACGTACCACTACGAGGGCGGCATCGTCGACTTCGTGAAGTACCTCAACTCCCGCAAGGGAGACGCGGTGCACCCCACCGTCATCGACCTCGAAGCCGAGGACAAGGACAAGAGCCTGTCCCTCGAGGTCGCGATGCAGTGGAACAGCGGCTACAGCGAGGGCGTGTACTCCTTCGCGAACATCATCCACACCCACGAGGGCGGCACGCACGAGGAAGGCTTCCGCGCTGCGCTGACCTCGCTGATCAACAAGTACGCGCGCGACAAGAAGCTGCTGCGCGAGAAGGACGACAACCTCACGGGCGACGACATCCGCGAGGGTCTGACCGCGATCATCTCGGTCAAGCTGAGTGAGCCCCAGTTCGAGGGCCAGACCAAGACCAAGCTGGGCAACACGGAGGCGAAGACCTTCGTCCAGAAGGCGGTCTACGAGCACCTGAACGACTGGCTGGACCGCAACCCGAACGAGGCCGCGGACATCATCCGCAAGTCCATCCAGGCGGCCACCGCGCGCGTGGCGGCCCGCAAGGCCCGCGACCTGACGCGCCGCAAGGGCCTCCTGGAGACGGCGTCGCTGCCGGGCAAGCTCTCCGACTGCCAGTCGAACGATCCCACCAAGTGCGAGATCTTCATCGTCGAGGGCGACTCCGCCGGCGGCTCGGCCAAGTCCGGCCGCAACCCGCAGTACCAGGCCATCCTGCCCATCCGAGGCAAGATCCTGAACGTCGAGAAGGCGCGGATCGACAAGATCCTGCAGAACCAGGAGATCCAGGCGCTGATCTCCGCCTTCGGCACCGGAGTCCACGAGGACTTCGACATCGAGAAGCTCCGCTATCACAAGATCATTCTGATGGCGGACGCCGACGTCGACGGCCAGCACATCAACACCCTGCTGCTGACCTTCCTGTTCCGCTTCATGCGCCCCCTCGTCGAGGCCGGCTACGTGTACCTGTCGCGCCCGCCGCTCTACAAGATCAAGTGGGGTCGTGAGGACTTCGAGTACGCGTACTCGGACCGCGAGCGCGACGCCCTGACCGAGCTCGGCCGCCAGCAGGGCAAGCGGATCCGTGAGGACTCGATCCAGCGCTTCAAGGGTCTCGGCGAGATGAACGCCGAGGAGCTGCGCATCACCACGATGGACATCGAGCACCGCGTGCTCGGCCAGGTCACCCTCGACGACGCCGCCCAGGCGGACGACCTGTTCTCCGTCCTGATGGGCGAGGACGTCGAGGCACGCCGCTCGTTCATCCAGCGCAACGCCAAGGACGTCCGCTTCCTCGACATCTGAGTCGGTCTCAGCTGACCGCATCAGAAAGGATCTTCACCAGCAATGACCGACGAGAACACTCCCCCCACGCCTGAAGAAGGCGCCGAGATCAGCGTCACGGTCGAAACGGTGCCCGTAGAGGGTGCCCAGCGCATCGAGCCCGTCGGGCTCGAGACCGAGATGCAGCGCTCGTACCTCGACTACGCGATGTCCGTCATCGTGTCGCGCGCCCTGCCCGACGTACGGGACGGCCTCAAGCCCGTCCACCGCCGCGTCCTCTACGCGATGTACGACGGCGGCTACCGGCCCGAGAAGGGCTTCTACAAGTGCGCCCGCGTCGTCGGCGACGTCATGGGCAACTACCACCCGCACGGCGACTCCTCGATCTACGACGCCCTGGTCCGCCTGGCGCAGCCGTGGTCGATGCGTATGCCGCTGGTGGACTCGAACGGAAACTTCGGCTCCCCGGGCAACGACCCCGCGGCCGCCATGCGCTACACCGAGTGCAAGATGGCGCCGCTGTCCATGGAGATGGTCCGTGACATCGACGAGGAGACCGTCGACTTCACGGACAACTACGACGGCCGCTCCCAGGAGCCGACCGTCCTGCCGGCCCGTTTCCCGAACCTGCTGATCAACGGCTCGGCGGGCATCGCGGTCGGCATGGCCACCAACATCCCGCCGCACAACCTGCGCGAGGTCGCCTCCGGCGCCCAGTGGTACCTGGAGAACCCGGAGGCCTCGCACGAGGAGCTCCTGGACGCGCTCATCGAGCGCATCAAGGGCCCGGACTTCCCGACCGGCGCCCTGGTCGTGGGCCGCAAGGGCATCGAGGAGGCGTACCGCACGGGCCGTGGCTCCATCACGATGCGCGCGGTCGTCGAGGTCGAGGAGATCCAGAACCGCCAGTGCCTGGTGGTCACCGAACTCCCGTACCAGGTCAACCCGGACAACCTCGCGCAGAAGATCGCCGACCTGGTGAAGGACGGCCGCGTCGGCGGCATCGCCGACGTCCGCGACGAGACCTCGTCGCGCACCGGCCAGCGCCTCGTCATCGTCCTGAAGCGCGACGCCGTCGCCAAGGTCGTCCTCAACAACCTCTACAAGCACACCGACCTCCAGACGAACTTCGGCGCCAACATGCTGGCGCTCGTCGACGGCGTGCCGCGCACCCTCTCCCTGGACGCCTTCATCCGCCACTGGGTGAGCCACCAGGTCGAGGTCATCGTCCGCCGTACGAAGTTCCGCCTGCGCAAGGCCGAGGAGCGCGCCCACATCCTGCGCGGCCTCCTGAAGGCCCTGGACGCCATCGACGAGGTCATCGCGCTCATCCGGCGCAGTGACACCGTCGAGATCGCCCGCGAGGGCCTCATGGGCCTCCTGGAGATCGACGAGATCCAGGCCAACGCGATCCTCGAGATGCAGCTGCGCCGACTGGCCGCCCTGGAGCGCCAGAAGATCGTCGCCGAGCACGACGAACTGCAGATCAAGATCAACGAGTACAACGCGATCCTGGCCTCGCCGGAGCGCCAGCGCCAGATCATCAGCCAGGAACTCGGGGCGATCGTCGAGAAGTTCGGCGACGACCGGCGCTCCAAGCTGGTGCCCTTCGACGGCGACATGTCCATGGAGGACCTGATCGCCGAAGAGGACATCGTCGTCACCATCTCGCGCGGCGGCTACGTCAAGCGCACCAAGACGGTCGACTACCGCTCGCAGAAGCGCGGCGGCAAGGGCGTACGCGGCACGAAGCTCAAGGAAGACGACATCGTCGACCACTTCTTCGTGTCGACGACGCACCACTGGCTGCTGTTCTTCACGAACAAGGGCCGCGTCTACCGCGCGAAGGCGTACGAGCTCCCGGACGCCGGCCGTGACGCTCGCGGCCAGCACGTGGCCAACCTGCTGGCCTTCCAGCCGGACGAGTCGATCGCCGAGATCCTCGCGATCCGCGACTACGAAGCGGCCCCCTACCTGGTCCTCGCCACAAAGGGCGGCCTCGTAAAGAAGACCCCCCTCAAGGACTACGACTCGCCCCGTTCGGGCGGCGTCATCGCCATCAATCTCCGCGAGACGGAGGACGGCTCCGACGACGAGCTGATCGGCGCCGAGCTGGTCTCCGCCGAGGACGACCTGCTGCTCATCAGCAAGAAGGCGCAGTCCATCCGCTTCACCGCCACGGACGACGCGCTGCGCCCGATGGGCCGTGCCACATCCGGTGTGAAGGGCATGAGTTTCCGCGAGGGCGACCAGCTGCTCTCGATGAATGTCGTCCGGCCGGGTACGTTCGTGTTCACCGCCACCGACGGCGGGTACGCGAAGCGGACCGCCGTCGACGAGTACCGCGTCCAGGGCCGCGGTGGCCTCGGCATCAAGGCCGCCAAGATCGTGGAGGACCGCGGTTCGCTCGTCGGCGCGCTGGTGACCGAGGAGACGGACGAGATCCTCGCCATCACGCTGTCGGGCGGTGTGATTCGTACGCGAGTCAACGAGGTCAGGGAGACGGGCCGTGACACCATGGGCGTCCAACTGATCAACCTGGGCAAGCGCGATGCCGTGGTCGGTATCGCTCGTAACGCCGAGGCCGGTCGCGAGGCGGAGGAGGTCGACGGTGACGTCATCGTCGACGAGTCCGCCGAGGTCGAGACGGCTGTCGAAACGGACGAGGGCACTGAGTCCACGACCGAGTAGCGCGAGGAGTGAGTCATCGTGAGCGGAGCCACGGGCGCCGGATCGACCGGTACGGAATCGGACGGCGGCCGTGGCCCCGCCACTGACTCGAACGACTCGCACGAGTCTCATGGATCCCAGGGGGGAACTGTGACGGACACCCGAGGTCCGCAGACGCAGCAGTACGCGGCCGACACGGACGGGGCGCTGCCCGGGGAGAGGCAGCAGCCTCCGCAGCCCTCGCAGCCGTACCACCCGCCGCAGGCCTACCAGGCGGCTCCGCCGGCCGGAGCGGTCCGCAGGCCGCGCACGGGGGCCCGCACGACGCCTCGTACGCGCAAGGCGCGACTGAGGGTCGCCAAGGCCGATCCGTGGTCGGTGATGAAGGTCAGCTTCCTGCTCTCCATCGCGCTCGGCATCTGCACGATCGTCGCGGCCGCGGTGCTGTGGATGGTCATGGACGCCATGGGCGTCTTCTCGACCGTGGGCGGCACGATCTCCGAGGCCACGGGCTCGAACGAGTCCAACGGCTTCGACCTCCAGTCGTTCCTGTCGCTGCCGCGCGTCCTGATCTTCACGTCGATCATCGCGGTCATCGACGTCGTCCTGGCGACGGCGCTGGCCACGCTCGGCGCGTTCATCTACAACCTCTCCGCGGGCTTCGTGGGCGGCGTCGAGCTGACCCTCGCCGAGGACGAGTAGCAGCCGGGCAGTAGCCGCGCAGCAGCCGCTTCGGTCGCTGCGACACATGTGGAGCGCATTCCCTGACGGGGGTGCGTTCCACAGGCGTTTTGGCCGGTGGAGCGGGGTCCCGGCTATCGATTTTGGGACTGGCCGGGTCGTGCGCTAATCTTCAGAGGTCAGCGCGCGGGACACACACCGCAAAGCGCGGCGGGGCTATAGCTCAGTTGGTTAGAGCGCATCCCTGATAAGGATGAGGCCACAGGTTCAAATCCTGTTAGCCCCACAAGACAGAAACCCTCAACCCATCGTGGTTGGGGGTTTTTGGCGTCTCTGGGGGCGGCGGGGCAGGGCCGTTGTCCGTGGGCGCACGCCGAGAAGACCCTCAGCCTGTGGTGGCCGGGGTCGTGAAGGTCGAGGGCGCGGGGAGCGCGGTCTATCGGTGTCGTGCTGTCGTGCTGTCGCGGTTCAGCAGTGGGGCGCTTTGCCTGCGGTTGGTGCCGTCTGGATCTGGAGTGCGGCCGGCAGGTTCGGGGCGTGGCTGCGCTGATGAAGCGCTGCCTGGTGCCGCCGCCGTGGCTCTGCGGTGCCGCGCTGCAGTGGTGCGGGTGGTGCCGCGCTGCTGTGGTGCGGGTGGTGCGTCGGTCTGTGGTGCTCGTACTCGTGCTTGTACTGGCTGCTGAGCGGCGCTGTCGGCTTGGGCCGATGAACCGTGCTGCCGGACGTTCTCTGCGGTGGTGCCTGCCGGTGGTACCTGTCGGTCTTCCTCACGGGCTGTTCTTGCGGTGGAGCTTTTGCTGCGGAGGGTCTGCCGCGGTTCCACAGGGCCGGCCTTCTTGCCGTTGCCGCTTTCGTCACCGCTGCTGTCACTGCTGGTGTCACTGCTGGTGGAGCTTCGTCTTTACGTACTGCTGTTGCTACGACTGCGAGTGGAGCGCGTTGATTCCTGCCGCGGTCTCTTCGAACTCGTTCCCGGACTCCGTGTCGGCCGGCGGGCGGTGGCGGCAGCTGGGGGAGGAACCGTGGGCCTCGGCGCGGATGCGCTGCTTCATTGTGGGAGGCAGGGACCGTTTGAAGGCCCAGGGGGCCCGGACGGCGGTAGCGGCGGGGGTGCTCACCGCCGCGTTGCGGGTGCCCTCCGTCTGCTGTACGGGCGTGGCCGCGGCGGCCGGGGACGTGAGACCCATCGCGGTCAGCACCGCGAGGAAGGCGGTGATGAGGACGGTCCACAGCTTGATGACCTTGTTGGTGGCCATGATCCCTCACTTTCGGGTTGGGCGATTTGCGTACTTTCCTCATGATGTGTATGCGGGCTCCGGAGTGGGGGACCGACGCCCGTGGCGCGTCGATGTTCAGATGAACACCACTCGGATGGGCGTAATCGCCCCGTAAGGCCGCCAATCACGCCGAATGTCACATTCTGCGAAGTGTGATCGGAGCTCCGTCATCCGCTTCGACTGGTCGTCGGGGTGCGGGAGTTGGGCCCGGGTGCAGGTCACCGATCGGTATCGGTCGGTGTGTATAGTCGGGCGCCAGAGGTCCCCTACGTCAAAGAAAGACGAGGTCGCGCGGTGAAGAAGCTTCTCCTGGTCGCACTGGCCGCCATCGGCGGGCTCCTCGTGTACCGCCAGATCCAGGCGGATCGCGCCGAGCAGGATCTGTGGACGGAGGCGACTGACTCCGTGCCCACGGGTTCGTGAGTATCGACGACAGTCTCTTCAGGGCCCCGATCGCATGAGCGGTCGGGGCTTTGTGCTGTTCGGGGTGGGGCTGGGCGTGAGGCCACCCTGGGCCGTTTATTCGCTTAAGTAAATTATTTGCTTGCTTTGGTGAATGTCGGTGGGGCGCATGGGGACCTGACGGCAGGATGGTCGTCCGGCGATGAGGCGATGGCGGGGGCGACGAAGGGGCGCGTGATGAGTCGGCGCGTAGGGCGGCGTCTTGTGGGGCGCGTGGTGGGGCGCGGGCGTGGACGGCCGGTGTCTGCGCTGTCGGCGCTCGGGGCGGCGATGTGTGCGGTGGCCGTGCCGGTCGCGGTGGTGGCGCTGCCCGGGATCGCGGCAGCGCAGGACTCGGCTCCATACGTCTTCGCACAGGGGGCAAAGACCGTCCAGGGTGCGGTGACCAGTACGGATGCGGCGGAACTCAAGGCCGGGGAGACGTATCGGAGCTCCATCGAGGCGGGGGTGAAGGGCACCGGGCTCGGCAGTGGGTCGGGCGCGAAGGGAGCGGCCGGCACGCGTTATTACCGCGTCGACCTGGACGGCTCCTCCGATACGTATGTCTCGGCGGTGGCGGTGCCGAAGGTCGGGGCGGACGTGAAGGTGGCGTTCAACGACAGCATTTCCGTGACCCTGCAGGATCGGCAGGGCAATCGCTGTGACTCCGAGGTGGCGGCGTTCCGCTCCGCCGAGTACCCGAGGCCGATAGCTGCCACCGTGGAACGGGTCGTACGGGAGGGCGGCGGGCGCTGCCAGGATGCGGGCACGTATTACGTGATTATCGCGCGCAAGACTGCGCCGGATTCCACGCGGGAGCGCTGGGACCTGGAGTTGAGCGTCTCCTCGGAGCCCGCGCTCAAGTCGCCGCCCGCCACCACCGAGCCCGGGGCGTGGTCGTCGGCTTCGCCGCGGCCGCCTGCCGGAATCCCTTCCGAACGCCGGGGCGGCACGGGCTTCAACGACGCGCAGAGCCTGCGACAAGGCGTGTGGAAGGACCGGATCCGCCCGGGGCAGACGCTTTTCTACCGTGTGCCGCTGGACTGGGGACAGCAGCTCTTCACCGAGGCCGAGCTGGGCACTTCGGCGGGGGACGCACAGCGTAAGGGCTTTGTGCCGAGCGCACTGAGTGTGGCGCTGTACAACCCGGCGCGGACGCCGGTCACTTCGAAGGACGCCTCGTACGGAGGGGAGCCCTCCGTGGCGGCCCTGGACTCCCTGCCTCCGGTCGCCTACGAGAACCGCTATCTGTCCCGCGCGGACGAAGCGGGCGTGCGGTTCGCCGGCTGGTACTACCTGAAGGTCTCCCTCACGCCGGAGATGAAGGGGACCTTCGGGAACAAGGAGTCCGGGCTGACGCTCCGTCTGACGGTCCATGGGGACGCGGCGTCCGCGCCCGCGTATGTGCGGGATCCGGGCGCATTCCAGGTCACGGACGCGGACCGGGCCGCCGCTGAGAGCGGGTCCGCGCAGGGCGGAGGCTCATCGTTGCCCTCGGCGGGAGGCCAGAGCGGCGGTCAGGGCGGCGATCAGGCGGGGCAGGGCGGGTCCGGTCGGACGAACCGCATGACGGTCGTCGGGATCGCCGGGATCGGCACGGGGTCCGTGCTGGTGCTGGGTCTCGGCGTATGGACGTACGTCGCCCGTCGGCGGGCACCCGCTGGTTGGTAGGCGGGGCGTCAGGCTTTCTCAGGCCTGGGCCAGCGCCCAGATGCCCACCGCGAAACTGACCAAGGCAAAGAACAGCACCGGGATCGCCACCTTCGCGGGCGGTCCCGGCCGCCGTTTCCGCACCCGCCGATGAGGGGTCGGGTTCGGGGCCGTGCCGCCGGGATTCGGGTGGCCGACGAGTGGAACCTGAACGATCTGGGCGGTGTACGTAGAGATAGAGGCGGGCTGAGCGGGCGCCGGAGCAGGGCCTGGAGCTGGAGCTGGAGCGGCGTGGGAGCGCTGCGTGGCGGGGGTCGTGGCCGGGGTGTGAGGGGAGGGCTCGTGGGGGTGCGGGCGAGTCGGTGGGGCTGGTGGTGGTGCTTGTGGTGCCGTGGGACGGGGGTGTGGATGGGCGGTGTACTCGGGAGCGTCGGGAGCGGTGGTGGGGGTGATCGGCCGCGGCTCGAGTGGGGTTTGCGTGAGTGGCTGTGCGGGGGGCTGCGCGGGAGGGGGCGGCGGCAGGTGGAAGCTGCCGGTCTCGGACATGCTGGTGCCGGACAGTCCGGCACCCGACAGGGTGGTTCCGGGTGTGACGGTTCCGGACGGGGTGGTCCCGGGCGTGACGGTCCCCGACGGGGCGGTCCCGGGCGTGATGCTGGTCCCGTGCATGCCGGTCTGCGACGTGGTGGAGGCCGGCCCCGGGGGCGCGGGGGTGGTGGGCCTTGGGATGGAGGGGTCTGCCGGTGGGGGGTCCGGCACCGCGGGTGCATACAGCGGGGGCGGTGGTGGCGGCGCCGGTGTCGGGGGCTCCGTGGGGAGTGCCGGCAGGGCCTCTCCTGCCGTGGGCGCGGGCCTCAGGGTCGTGGACCGGCCGGTCGTGCCATGGTTCCGGTTCCGGTCGTGTACGAGGCCGGGGGCGACCGCCCGGGAGGTCGTGGTCGGGCCATTTGGGGCGAACCCCGGTGGGAGCGAGCCGAGTTGGTCGAAGACCTCGACCAGTTCGTCGTCGGGTCCGGGCTCGGGAAGCAGTTCGGAGGCCGCCAGGAGGGCCTTGCGCGCGCCTGTCGCGGTACGGAAGCGCGCTTCGGGATCAGGCTGCAGGAGACCGGCCACGACGGTCCACAGAGGGCCGGGAATGCCCTGGGGCGCGCCAGGGGTGCCGTGGTCGGTGAAGTGCTCGATCAGTGCCCTGGAGTCGGGCCGGGCGCCCTGGAGCAGATACAGGGCGACGAGACCGACGGCGAACAGGTCTGCCGGGAAGTCCGGCTCACTGCCCATCGCCTGTTCGGGGGCGAAGTAGCCGGGCGTTCCCACCACATAGTCGGTCTCGGTGAGCCGGGGCTCGCCCTTGCGCATCGCGATGCCGAAGTCCGAGAGGCGCAGGTGAGGCCGGGCGGTGCCGGTCGCCTCCAGAAGGATGTTGGCGGGCTTGATGTCGCGGTGCACGACCCCCTCCGCGTGCACCGCGGTGAGCCCGGCCAGGAGCTGATCCAGGAGGAGGCACACGAAGGACGGTGGCAGGGGCCCGTAGTCACCGATCAGATGCGCCAGCGAGCCGCCGGCGACGAGGTCCATGGTGAACAGGACCTTGTCGTCGTCCGCCGCCCAGCTGGCCGGGGCGAGGACGTGGGGGTGGTCGATCCGCAGTGCCTGTTCGCGCACGAATCGGAGCAGGGTGTGGGCATCGCTCTGCAGCAGGACCTTGGCGGCCACATATCTGCGGCGCCGGTGGTCCCAGGCGCGCCATACGGCGCCTGTTCCCCCGCGACCGATCGGGTCGGCCAGTTCGTAGCGTCCGGCGAAGACCTCACCCATCGTGGTGCGTCGCTCCCCCCTCGGCCGTCACGACGCGTCCGGCCTCTCGGATGGTCCCGCGGCCCAGGACCGGCCGCGGGACTCGCGGCCGGCCCGATGTCGCTACCGTTCAGCCGGGATCAGCTCTGGTGCGCCTGATAGTGGGTTACGGCGTCGGAGGTGCGCCCGGCGCCGTAGACCCGGAGGAACTCTGCCAGTTCCGGGTGGCTCGGGGCGAGGGTGTCCGCCGCATCGATGATGTCCCCGGCCGC
This sequence comes from Streptomyces sp. NBC_00009, assembly GCF_045040855.1. Classification (NCBI taxonomy): domain Bacteria; kingdom Bacillati; phylum Actinomycetota; class Actinomycetes; order Kitasatosporales; family Streptomycetaceae; genus Streptomyces; species Streptomyces sp. NBC_00009. The sequence goes on along the minus strand of NZ_CP108312.1, from coordinate 3,921,772 downwards.
GGAGACGGAGCGCAGCAGCGACTGGATCTCGCGGACCACACGCTTGACCGTGGGTGCGCCCGAACTGGTTGTTGTCTGCGCGGTGTTGGTGAGCACCGAGCCCCCCTGTGACTTCTTGATCTCGTCCATACGCTCGGTGGCCTCGGCGGCGCTGACGCTTCCGTCGGCGACCTGACCCGCCAGATCCTGGAGCAGCTGGACACGCTGGACGACGGCCGGATTGCCTATCTTCGCGCGCTGACCGCTCATCAGCTGGGACAGCATGGGCGCGGACAGACCGAGAACCCCCGCGAGCCTGGCCTGATTGAGGCCCAGATCATCGATGAGGCGACGGAAGAGCGCCCCCAGCGGCTCTCCGTACCAGTTTCGTTGGAGCTCCCGGGCTCTTGCGGTAGCTTCCTGCTGTGCGGCGTCCATTGCGTCTCCCCATCGCTTCCCCAAATACGGCGGTTCGCTGCCGCGAACCACGTGGGGCATCTTACGGAGAGTGGTCGTGGACCGGGACCCCCAATCCTTTTGCGAGATCCGGGGGGTGACCCGGTACTCTGGTCTGCGATGCGCACCGGATCGCACTTCTTCCGGTTCGACGCATCATTTCCGGGGCCTTAGCTCAGTTGGTAGAGCGCTGTCTTTGCATGGCAGATGTCAGGGGTTCGACTCCCCTAGGCTCCACAGGTTCCACGTGAAACACGTGAACGCAGTAGGGCGGGAGACCAGTGGTCTCCCGCCCTACCGCGTTACTGCTCGTTCGAGGCTTAGCCGCGGTCGTTGCGGTCCGTGGCGTCCGCCTCCGCCTCCGCTTCGGCCTGCTTGGCCTGGACCTCGGGGTCGAGGGCGCTCTGGCCGCTGCCGTCCGCCGATGACAGGGGTGTGGTGTCCGGGACCTCGGTCGCGGCCGGCGGTTCCACCAGCCAGTCCGGGTTGGCCTGCTTGTCCCACCACTTCCAGGCGGCGTAGGCGCCCCCGGCGAGGACGCCGACGATGAGCAAGCCCTTGGCGACACGTCCGGCCCGGGCCCGCCGTTCGTGTTTGCGGGCGAGCTTCTTGATCTCCTTCGGCGACACCTGTCCGCGCAGGGCGGCGAGCGCCGCGATACTGCGGGCGGTCGCCTCCTCGCGGACGGGCTGGGCGGCGGCGACGGCCTGCTCGATCCGCGGCCTGGCGTAGACGGCGGCCTGGCGGGCGGCCTTCCGGGTGCGGACGGCTGCCTCCTGCGCGGCCTGGTCGACCTTCGGCGGCACATGGGAGCGGGCCTGTTCAAGATGCGGCGCGAGGTACGTGTCGTACTGGTCGCGGGTTTGTTGCGCAGCCTGCGACATCACAGGCGCGAGCCGTACGCGCGCTTCTTGCGCATACAGTGCGGCCCGGTCCTTGGCCGTCTCGGCGTAGGGCGCCACCACTTCCGCGGCGTGCAGCACGCTGTCCTTCGCCGAGCCGGTCGCGGCGCGCACGCTGTCGATGCGGGTCACGGGATCCTCCTCCTCGGTGGCGTACAGGTTTTCACCTTTCCACCCTTTTTCGGATCATGCCTGCCGGACGGCAGGCAGGCATGCATGCGAGGGCGAGCATTCGGGGCATAAGCCGCCTTTGGGCGTACCGAGGTGCTCCAGGCAATAGCTGATCAATACGGTGCAATGGGGGCTTGCGGACGACAATGCCACGGATCGCCGTACGACGCGCCTCCGCGGCGGCGACTCGGCCGGAAATTCTGCAGCTGCCGCCGGGCGACGGGTCTGCGGGGGCGTGCGAGGATCGGATCGTCACAGAAGGCAACGGAAGGCAGATCGTGGCTGAGCAGCTCTACGCCACCCTGAAGACCAACCAAGGCGACATCGAAGTCCGGCTGCTGCCGAACCACGCGCCCAAGACGGTCAAGAACTTCGTCGAGCTCGCTCGGGGCGAGCGGGAGTGGACCAACCCGGAGACGGGCGAGAAGTCCACTGACAAGCTCTACGACGGCACGGTCTTCCACCGGGTGATCAGCGGTTTCATGATCCAGGGCGGTGACCCGCTGGGGAACGGCACGGGCGGCCCCGGCTACCAGTTCGGGGACGAGTTCCACCCCGACCTGGCCTTCGACAAGCCGTACCTGCTGGCCATGGCGAACGCCGGCCCGGGCACCAACGGCTCCCAGTTCTTCATCACGGTGTCGCCGACGGCCTGGCTGACCCGTAAGCACACGATTTTCGGCGAGGTCGTCGACGAGGCCAGCCAGAAGGTCGTGGACACCATCGCGACCGCACAGACCAACCCCCGCACGGACCGTCCGGTCAACGACGTGGTCATCGAGTCGGTCGTCGTCGAGACCCGCTGACGCGAACCGGGCCGACGCGACCGGGCCGACGGGAACCAATCCGCCCCGCTCATCCGTAAGGATGGGCGGGGCCATGTGTTGATCGCGCGCGTTTCGTACGAGGGGATTTCCGATGGATCAGGTGCCGGGCAGTCCGCAGGGCCCTCAGGACGCGCAGGGTCCGCCCCGCTGCTACCGGCACCCCGACCGCGAGACCGGGATCCGCTGCGCCCGCTGTGACAAGCCCATCTGCCCGGACTGCATGGTCAGCGCCTCGGTGGGCTTCCAGTGCCCGGACTGTGTGCGGGGAGGTTCCGGTACGGGGCAGGGTCCGGCGGCCAGCCGGCCGAGGACGATCACGGGCGGCACGATCGCGGCCGATCCGCGCCTGGTCACGAAGATCCTGATCGGGATCAACGTGGCGGTCTTCATCGCGGTCCATGTGTGGGACCGGCTGCTCTCCGACTTCGTTCTGATCGGGGCGTGGCCTCCCGCGCCCTACGTCCCGGACCAGGGCGTGGCCGGCGGCGAGTGGTATCGCCTGGTGACGTCGATGTTCACGCACCAGGAGGTGTGGCACATCGCGTTCAACATGCTGGGCCTGTGGTGGCTCGGCGGCCCGCTGGAGGCGGCGCTCGGCAGGGCCCGTTACATCGCGCTGTACATGGTCTCGGGGCTGGCCGGCAGTGCGCTGACCTACGCGATCGCGGGGCCGAGCGAACAGTCCCTCGGTGCGTCCGGGGCCGTCTTCGGACTCATGGGCGCGACCGCGGTGCTGGTGCGGCGCCTCAACTACGACATGCGCCCCGTCATCGGCCTGCTCGCGCTGAACCTGCTCTTCACGTTCACGTGGGGAAACATCGCCTGGCAGGCCCACGTCGGCGGTCTCGTCGCCGGTGTGGTCGTCGGGTACGCGATGGTCCACGCCCCCAGGGAGCGCCGCTCGCTGGTGCAGTACGGGACCTGTGCGCTCGTCCTCGCCGTGGTGGCCGTCACTGTGCTTGTGAGGACGTCCCAGCTCACTTGAGCTCGGTCTGTCGCCCACGTTGTCCACAGACGGTGCCGGATCCTGTGCACTCGGTGGGGAACAGGTGTGCCCCTCGTCGCTGACCTGGGTTTCCCCAGCCAGGACAAGGGGCGAACATGTGGGCGAGCCGCGATGCGTCAGTCACACCGGCGTCAACACCCGGTGGGTTATCCACAGATCTTCCGACCTTTTCCCCACTGTGGAAAACAGCTGTGGATAACTCAGGGGATAGCTAGGGGCAGAGCTACTTCCACTGCGTGGAAACGCCGAACCCGGCGGCGATGAAGCCGAAGCCCACGACGATGTTCCAGTTGCCGAGCGCGTCCAGCGGCAGGGTGCCGTTGGTCACGTAGAAGACGACGATCCAGGCAAGCCCGATCAGGAACATCGCGAGCATCACCGGGGCTACCCAGCCTCGGTTGGTCAGCTTGATATTCGCCGTCTGCTTCGACGCCGGCGGCGGCGTGTAGTCGGCCTTCTTGCGGATACGTGACTTCGGCACGAGGGTCTCTCCTGTCGATGCGCTGCGTGGCCGCGCAGGGAACGTGGGCTGGCTCCGGGCAGCGTACAAGGGGAATCTGGGCGCTCCCCCGGGCGTCCGTTAGCGTAGTGCTTCCGCGGCGCTGAAGGAGATAAGGGTACGTTGAGCAATTCTGCCGACTCCCAGGGTGAGCCCCCCGGCGGGGGCCGCCCCCGTGCGCGCCTGCGACCTGTGCGGATTCTGACGGTGGCCGTGTTCGCCCTGGCCGGGCTGATCTTCTTCACCAGCTTCAACACCGCCAAGGGCACCAACATCCGCACGGACGCCTCGCTGCTGAAGCTCTCCGATCTCATCCAGGAGCGCAGCCACAAGAACGGCCAGCTCGAGGAGTCCAACGGCGCGATCCGTGACGACGTCGACGCCCTCACCGAGCGCGGCGGCGCCGGCACCAAGGCCGAGGACGCCAAGCTGTCCGCCCTGGAGAAGGCGTCCGGCACCAAGAAACTGCGCGGGCAGGCCGTCTCGGTCACGCTCGCGGACGCCCCGCCGAACGCCACCGCCAAGCTCCCCGGCTACCCCGAACCCCAGCCGAACGACCTGGTCATCCACCAGCAGGACCTCCAGGCCGTCGTGAACGCCCTGTGGAACGGCGGCGCGCAGGGCATCAAGGTCATGGACCAGCGGCTCATCGCCACCAGCGCCGTGCGCTGCGTCGGCAACACCCTGATCCTCCAGGGCCGCGTCTACTCGCCCCCGTACAAGATCACCGCGGTCGGGGACCCGGAGAAGCTGAAGCAGGCTCTCGCCGTCTCGCCCCAGATCCAGAACTACATGCTCTACGTCAACGCCTACGGGCTCGGCTGGAAAGTCGAGGACGACGGGGCGGTGACTCTTCCCGGTTACTCGGGCACAGTGGATCTCCACTACGCGAAGCCCGTGGAGTAGCCGCCTGGGGGAGCCTGTGCCGGTCCGAGTGGTCGTCAGGACGTTCAGCGAACTGTGCATCACGGTCGGCGCCCTGATTGTCCTGTTTGTCGCCTACGTGCTGTTCTGGACCGGCGTGAAGGCCGACAGCGCCATGGACCACCAGATCGACACCCTCCAGAACCAGTGGTCCAAGGGATCGGTGGCGGTCGAACAGCCCCGCCCGGGCCCGTCGCCGAGCCAGAGCCAGAGCGACAAGCAGAGCCCTGCCCAGGAACAGGACCAGGAACAAGGCCAGCCCCAGACCCCGGCCCCCTACAAGGACGGCAAGCCCTTCGCCGTCATGTACATCCCGCGGCTCGGTTTCACGTGGAACAAACCGGTGCTCCAGGGCACGGGCGTGGACATCCTCAAGAAGGGCCTCGGCCACTACGCGGGGACGGCGCAGCTCGGGCAGAAGGGGAACTTCTCCGTCGCCGGCCACCGCCGCACCTACGGTGACCCGTTCAAGGACTTCCCCAAGCTGCGCCCCGGTGACGCGGTCGTCCTCACCGACGGTACGACCTGGTTCACGTACCGCATCGACACCAAGCCCTACAAGACGCTGCCCAGCGATGTCGCCGTCATCGACCCGGTGCCGCGCAAGTCCGGATACAAGGAGCCGGGGCGCTATCTGACACTGACGACGTGCGAGCCGGAGTGGGGTCACAGCCACCGGCTGATCGTCTGGGCGCACCTTGATGCCACCCAGCCCGCGGAGGCCGGGAAACCGGAGGCTCTGCGCCGTTAGTCTGTTGCCGTACGGCGACGGAAGGGACGGCATGTACGGCTGGATCTGGCGGCATCTGCCGGGAAACACGTGGATCAGAGCACTGATCTCGCTACTGCTCGTCCTCGTGGTGGTCTACGTACTGTTCCAGTACGTCTTCCCGTGGGCCGAGCCCCTGCTGCCCTTCAACGATGTGACGGTGAACAACTAGTGGGCGAGCGCAGCCGCAGCCGCATTCTCGTGGTCGACAACTACGACAGCTTCGTCTTCAACCTCGTCCAGTACCTGTACCAGCTGGGCGCAGAGTGCGAAGTGCTGCGCAACGACGAGGTCGAGACGCGGCACGCGCAGGACGGCTTCGACGGCGTACTGCTGTCTCCGGGCCCGGGGACCCCCGAACAGGCCGGTGTCTGCGTCGAGATGGTGCGCCACTGCGCGGCGACCGAGGTGCCCGTCTTCGGCGTCTGCCTCGGCATGCAGTCCATGCAGGTCGCGTACGGCGGCGTCGTGGACCGTGCCCCCGAGCTGCTGCACGGCAAGACGTCCCTGGTGCGGCACGAGGGCAAGGGCGTCTTCGCGGGGCTGCCGAACCCGTTCACGGCGACCCGCTACCACTCGCTCGCCGCCGAACCGGACACGGTCCCCGACGAGCTCGAGGTCACGGCGCGCACCGAGGACGGCATCATCATGGGCCTGCGCCACCGCGAACTGCCCGTCGAGGGCGTGCAGTTCCACCCCGAGTCCGTCCTCACGGAACACGGTCACCTGATGTTGGCCAACTGGCTGACCGTCTGCGGCGACAAGACCGCGGTGGCACGATCGGCCGGGCTCGCCCCGGTCGTGGGCAGGGCCTCGGCGTGACCGCCCTGCGCCCCGAGCGCGAGGGAGCCTCGTACGAGCAGGAACCGTACGAGGCTGCCGGTGCGTTCGAGGCGGCCGTTCAGAGTCTCGACGACCCACTGAACGATCCACTGCCCGGGCAGCATCCCTCGCCCTGGTTCCGCGCCACGGACGCGTCCGAGGAGCCTCAGCCGTACCCTCAGCCCCAGCCGCACGCTCAACAGCCGTTCCAGGCCCAGCCGTCGCCCCAGCCGGAGCAGGAGTGGTACGACCCGCAGGGCTACGCGCAGGACTGGTACGGCGGCGAACAGCAGGCCCCACAGGCCCCGCAGGCACCACAGGCACCACAGCCGCAGGTACAGCAGGCGCCGCAGCCCGCGTATGTGCCGCCCGTCCGCGAGTACGAGGCGAGACCGTCGCGGCCCGTCCCGGACGATGAGACGGTAGCCCTGCACACCGCGGACACCCGGCGAATAGCCGAACCCGGCACAGACGCAGACGCAGACGCAGACGCAGACGCAGACGCGTACACAGACACCGCCTCCGACTCCGGCGGGCGCTCCGCCGCCGCGCCCGTGGTGACCGGTGGCCGGGCCGCGCGCAGGAAGGCCGCCAAGCACGGCGGCAGGCACTCGGTGGCGGCCGCGCAGACCCCGGAGCCCGCCTCCCCGCCGCGCAGCCGCCTGGAGGCGCGCAGGGCCGCGAGGGCGAGCAAGCCCAGCACCGGCGAGGTCGCCAGCCGGGCGATCGGCGAAACGTTCATCACCATCGGCGTGCTGATGCTGCTCTTCGTCACGTACCAGCTGTGGTGGTCGAACATCCGGGCCCACCAGCAGGCGGGCAGCGCGGCGCACCACCTCCAGGACGACTGGGCGAACGGCAAGCGCGAGCCGGACAAGTTCGCGCCCGGCCAGGGCTTCGCGCTCCTGCACATCCCGAAGCTGGACGTCGTCGTGCCGATCGCCGAGGGCATCAGCAAGACGAAGGTCCTGGACCGCGGCATGGTCGGCCACTACGGCAAGGACAGCATCGAGACGGCGATGCCGGACGCCAAGACCGGCAACTTCGCCGTCGCCGGGCACCGCAACACGCACGGCGAGCCGTTCCGCTACATCAACCGGCTCCAGCCGGGCGATCCGATCGTCGTCGAGACGCAGGACACGTACTACGTGTACAAGATGACGAGCATCCTTCCGCAGACCCCGCCGAGCAACACGACCGTCCTCAATCCGGTCCCCCAGGGCTCCGGGTTCACGGCTCCCGGCCGGTACATCACGCTGACCACGTGCACGCCGGAATTCACCAGTACGTATCGAATGATCGTCTGGGGCAAGATGGTCGAGGAACGGCCGCGCAGCAAGGGGAAGCCGGACGCGCTCGTGCAGTAGCGGGGCGAGCAGCAAGTAACAGGCACAGGCACAGGCACGGCCACAGGCACAGGTTCAGGGACAGGGACGGGGCACAAGCAGTGGCAGCGACGACCGACCACGACGAGCGGGCCGGCGCGGCGCCGCCCGCGCCACGACGCGGCCGTGGCCGCATCGCCGGCGCCGTCAGTCTTTTCGGTGAACTCCTCATCACGGCGGGCCTGGTCCTCGGCCTGTTCGTCGCCTACTCGTTGTGGTGGACGAACGTGGTCGCGGACCGCGCCGCGCACAAGCAGGGCGACAAGGTGCGTGACCAGTGGGGCGACCATGGCCCCGGCGCGCTCGACACCAAGAACGGCATCGGCTTCCTGCACGTGCCGTCGATGAAGAACGGTGAGGTGCTCGTCGAGAAGGGCACCTCGTCGAAGATCCTCAACGACGGTGTCGCCGGCTATTACACCGACCCGGTCAAGTCCGCGCTGCCGACCGCCGCGAAGGGCAACTTCACGCTCGCCGCGCACCGGGACGGGCACGGGGCGAAGTTCCACAACATCGACAAGATCAAGAAGGGCGACCCGATCGTCTTCGAGTCGAAGGACAAGTGGTACGTCTACAAGGTGTACGACATCCTCCCCGAGACGTCGAAGTACAACGTGAAGGTCCTCGCCCCGGTCCCCAAGGAATCGGGTGTGAAGAAGCCCGGCCGCTACATCACGCTGACTACGTGCACGCCCGTCTACACGTCCATGTACCGCTATGTGGTGTGGGGCGAGCTGGAGCGGATCGACAAGGTCGACAGCGATCGGACGCTTCCGGCGGAGCTGCGCTGACGGCACGACCGCCACAGGCAAGTCCCCCGAACCACCGCACGAAAGAACCACCGCACGAAACCCCCGAACGAAAGAACCCCGGCACCGCGTCTGCGGTGCCGGGGTTCTCTCATGACATGGAGGGCGCCTACTGGCGGCCGGTGACGCCTCCGAAGATCCCGCCGCCGTTGTCCCCGCCGCCGTTCTGGTTGTTCGGCGGGGTGGTGAGCAGGGTGACCGTGTCGCCCTTGTTCACCGGCGAGTTGGGGCCGGGCTGGCTCGTCACGACCGTGGCGTTCGGGTCGTTGGAAGAGCCGGTCGCCAGAGCGGGGACGAGACCGAGGTCCGTCAGCTGCTTCTGTACGTCCTTCAGCTTCTTGCCGGCGATGTCACCGGGCACCGTGATCTGCTCGGCGGCCTTGGCGACCTTCAGGTAGACCGTGGAGCCCGGCTCTGCCTGGCTGCTCGCCACGGGGCTCTGCGAGAAGACCTTGCCGGGATCGACCGACGTGTTCTCCTCCTCGGTGCAGCTGGCCTTGAGGTCGTTGTCCGCGAGCTGCTTCGTAGCCTCTTCGCACGTCTTGTTGGAGACGTCCGGCACGGCGGAGAGCTTCTTCTCCTTGGCGACAGTCAGGGTGACGGTGCTCCCCTTCTGTACTTCCTTGCCCGGCCGCGGGTCCTGGTCGAGGACCGTGCCCGGTTCGGCGCTGGACTCCTTCGTCTCGGTCTCGACGACGAACTGGTAGCCGTCACCCTCGAGCTTCGCCGTTGCCTCGTCGACCTGGCGGTCGATGACGTTCGGCACCGCGACCTTCGGCGCACCGGTCGACACCGTCACCGTGATGGTGTCGCCCTTGTTGACGTCGGCTCCCGCGGCCGGGCTCTGCGAGCAGATCTGGCCCTTGGGGAACTTCTCGCAGGGCTCCTTCTTCGAGTCGTCGAGCTTGAGGTTCCTGTTCTTGGCGGCGAGCCTGGCCTCGGGGACCGTCTTGCCGACGAACTTGGGCGCCGCGAACGGAGCGTTGCTCCCGCCGCTCCCGTCCATGAAGAACTTCCCGATCAGGATCGCGCCGACCAGGACGAGGACGCCCGCGAGGACGAGCAGGATCGTCGACGTACGGTTCTTGCCCTGGCTCTGGCGGCGCCGGTCGGGGCGGTCGTCGTAGCCGTAGCCGCCGTCGTCCGGATTGACCGGCGGCAGCATCGACGTCTGGCCGCCGCCGTTCTGCGGGTGCAGCATCGCGGTCTGCTGGTCGTCGGGGTGGCCGCCGTAGCCGACGGCGCCCATCCCCGCGGTCGCCGCGACCGGCTGCCCGTCGAGGCACGCCTCTATGTCGGCGCGCATCTCGTCCGCCGACTGGTAGCGGTAGTCCGGGTCCTTGGTGAGGGCCTTGAGGACGATCGCGTCCATCTCGGGGGTGATCTCGGAGTCGAAGACGCTCGGCGGCTGCGGCTCCTCGCGCACGTGCTGGTACGCGACCGCGACCGGGGAGTCGCCCACGAAGGGCGGCCGCACGGTCAGCAGCTCGTAGAGGAGACAGCCCGTCGAGTAGAGGTCGGACCGCGCGTCGACCTGCTCGCCCTTGGCCTGCTCCGGGGAGAGGTACTGGGCGGTGCCGATCACGGCCGACGTCTGCGTCATCGTCATGCCGGAGTCGCCCATGGCGCGGGCGATGCCGAAGTCCATCACCTTGACCTGGCCGGTCCGCGTCAGCATGACGTTGGCCGGCTTGATGTCACGGTGGACGATGCCCGCGCGGTGCGAGTACTCGAGCGCCTGGAGGATGCCGATCGTCATCTCCATGGCACGCTCGGGCAGCAGCTTGCGCCCGGAGTGCAGCAGCTCACGCAGCGTGGATCCGTCGACGTACTCCATCACGATGTACGGGATGGAGGTCCCGTCGATGTAGTCCTCACCGGTGTCGTACACGGCGACGATCGCGGGATGGTTGAGCGAGGCGGCCGACTGGGCCTCCCGGCGGAACCGGGCCTGGAACGACGGGTCGCGCGCGAGATCCGCGCGTAGCGTCTTCACCGCCACGGTGCGACCGAGCCGGGTGTCATGGGCGAGATAGACCTCCGCCATGCCACCACGACCGAGCACCTGGCCCAGCTCGTACCGGCCGCCGAGGCGACGCGGCTCTTCCATGGTTACCTACCAGCCCTCTCCGTCGGTCCCGACCGTCACCCGTGCGGGGTCGGGCGGTGTGCTGTCCGGGCATACCGTACCCGGCCTGTCGTGCCTGACCTGCCCGAGACCGTCACCCGATACAGGACCGGTATCGCAACGTGCACCGATGTGAAGAACACGTGACCGGGCTCACTTCTTGCTGTTGAGTACCGCTTCCATCACGCTCTTGGCGATCGGCGCGGCCAGACCGCCACCGGAGATGTCGTCACGGTTCGCGCTGCCGTCCTCGACGACCACGGCCACGGCGACCGGCGAGCTGCCGTCCTTGGCCTTCGCGTACGACAGGAACCACGCATACGGCTTCTCGCTGTTGTTGAGGCCGTGCTGGGCGGTACCCGTCTTGCCGCCGACCGTGTAGCCGGGGATCTGCGCGTTCGTGCCGGTGCCCTCGCTGACGACCGTCTCCATCATCGACTGAAGGATCTGGGCGTTCTTCTCCGACAGCGGCCGGCTCATCTCCTTCGGCGTGTGCTGCTCGATGGTGTCGAGGTTCGGCGCCTGGAGCTCGCTGACCATGTACGGCTCCATGAGAGAGCCGCCATTGGCGACCGCGGAGGCCACCATGGCCATCTGCAGCGGCGTGGCCGCGGTGTTGTACTGACCGATCGACGAGAGCGCCGTCTGCGACTTGTTCATGTTCTTGGAGAACACGGACGCGTTCGAACGGACCGGGGTGAACTGCTCCTTGGTGAAGCCGAACTTCTCCGCGGTCTCCAGCATCTTGTCGTTGCCGAGGTCGGCGCCGATCTTGCCGAAGACGGTGTTGCACGAGTAGCGCAGCGCCACTCGCAGCGTCGCGTCCTCGCAGGGGATGTTGCCCTCGTTCTTCAGCGGCGTCGTGGTGCCGGGCATGATCCACGGCAGCGGCGTCTTCGTCTTCTGGTCGGGGTCCGTGTAGAGCCCGTGCTCCAGCGCGGCCGCCGCGGTCACGATCTTGAAGGTCGAGCCGGGCGGGTACGTCTCGCGCAGCGCGCGGTTCGTGAGCGGCTTGTCCTTGTTCTTGTCGAGCTTGCCGAACGTGTCGCCGTCCTTCTGCATGATCCCGGCGAACGACGACGGGTCGTACGACGGCGTCGACGCCATCGCGAGGATCGCACCGGTCTTCGGGTCGATCGCGACGGCGGCACCCTTGCCGCGGTTCTTCAGGCCGTCGTACGCGGCCTTCTGCGCGGCGGCGTTGAGGGTGGTGACGACGTTGCCACCCTCCTTCTTCTTGCCGGTGATCATGTCGAGGGTGCGGCGGAAGAACAGCCGGTCGTCGTTGCCGGTGAGGATGCCGTCCTCGATGGACTCGATCTGGCTCGCGCCGACCAGCTGCGAGGCGTACCCGGTGACGGGCGACCACATGGGCCCGTCCTTCCAGGTCCGCTTGTACTTGAGGTCGGTGCCGTCCGTCGCCACGGAACCCGTGATCGACTTGCCGTCGACGATGATGTCGCCGCGCGGCTGCGCGTACCGCTCGATGGCGACGCGCGGGTTCTGCTTGTCGGACTGCAGCTTGTCGGCCTGGGCGTACTGGAGCCAGTTGTCGCGGATCAGCAGGGCGAGGACGAGGAGCCCGCAGAAGATCGCGATCCGGCGCAGGGGCTTGTTCACGGTCGGACCACCTGGGTCATCTCGGCGTCGGGGCTGGGGGCGGGGGCCGGCGCCGGGCGGCGCGCGGTATCGCTGATACGGATCAGGATCCCGATCAGCGCCCAGTTCGCGATCACGGAGGAACCGCCGTACGCGAGGAACGGCATGGTCATACCGGTCAGCGGGATGAGACCCATGACACCGCCGGCGACGACGAACACCTGGATCGCGAACGCGCCGGACAGACCGGCCGCGAGCAGCTTGCCGAACGGGTCACGGGCCGCGAGCGCCGTACGCAGACCGCGCTCCGCGATCAGCCCGTACAGCAGCAGGATCGCCATGATGCCCGCGAGGCCGAGCTCCTCGCCGAACGTGGCGAGGACGAAGTCGGAGTTCGCGGCGAACTTGATCAGGTCGGAGTGGCCCTGGCCGAGGCCCGTGCCCAGCACGCCACCGGAGCCGAACGCCCACAGGGCCTGCATGGCCTGCTCGGAGTGGATGATGCCGTCGTTGGTCCCGGCGCGGCTGAGCATGAATTCACGCATCGGGTCGAGCCAGGCCTGGACGCGTGTCTGGATGTGCGGCTCGAAGCTGGCGACACCGACCGCGCCGACCGCCGACATCAGCAGACCGAACACGATCCAGCTGGTGCGCTCCGTGGCGATGTACAGCATCACGACGAACATGCCGAAGAACAGCAGTGACGTACCGAGGTCCGTCTCGAAGACCAGGATCAGGATCGACATCACCCAGACGACGATGATCGGTCCGAGGTCACGGCCACGCGGCAGGTACAGGCCCATGAAGCGGCGGCTGGCCAGCGCGAGCGCGTCCCGCTTCACCATCAGATAGCCCGCGAAGAACACCGCGATGACGATCTTCGCGAACTCACCGGGCTGGATGGAGAACCCGCCGACGCTGATCCAGATCTTCGCGCCGAACACGTTCATACCGAGACCCGGCACGAGCGGCAGCAGCAACAGGATCAGCGCGCCCACCATCGAGATGTACGTGTAGCGCTGCAGGATGCGGTGGTCCTTGAGCAGCATGAGCACGCCCACGAACAGGGCGATGCCGATCGCGGAGTACATCAGCTGGTTCGGCGCGTCCGGGCTGAACGACCCGTACTGCGACTTGGCCAGCTGCTGCAGGCGCTCCGACTGGTCCAGGCGCCAGATGATGACCAGACCCAACCCGTTGAGCAGGGTCGCGATCGGCAGGAGCAGCGGATCGGCGTACGGCGCGAACCGGCGTACGACGATGTGCGCGACGCCCGCGAGCAGGCCGAGGCCCAGGCCGTAGCCCAGGAGCCCGGCGGGCAGCGAACCGTCGATCGCCAGGCCCACGTTCGCGTACGCGAAAACGGGGATGACGACGGCGAACGCGAGGAGCGCGAGCTCGGTGTTGCGCCGGCTCGGCGCACCGATCGCGCCGATGGTCGACGTGTGTGTAGTGCTACTGCTCATGGCGTGCAAAGGCCCCCAACGGCTGCTTACTGCTTACCGCACAGCGGGACCAGCTTCTGCTCATCCTCCGAGAGGCTGGGGCCAGGTGTGGGCGTCGGTGCGGTCTTGGACTTGGCCGTTCCGGACGGCGTGGGTGTCGGACTCGGCGCTGTCTTCGCCGAGGCGCGCGACGTGGTGAAAGACGTCTTGGTGGCGCCTGTGGTGCCACCCGCCTCGCCCTCGCCGGTCTTCGCGTTCTGCTCGTTCTCCGCCTGGCGGCGCTCGGCGTCCTTCCTGCAGGCCGAGGCCTGCAGCGACAGCTCGCCGATCTTGTCCTTGGCGTCACCGAAGCTGCCCTCGGTGATCGTCGCCTCGACCTGCTTGCGCTGGTACGGCGGCAGGTACTTGAGTTCGATCTCGGGGTGGTCCGTCTCGACCTTCGACAGACTCACCCAGGCCAGGTCCTGGCTGATGCCGCGGTACAGCGCGACATGCGACTCGTTCGAACCGACGTAGTACTGCGTCTGCGTCCAGCGGTAGCCGCCGTACAGGCCACCGCCCACGACGGCCAGCGCCAGGACGATGAAGAAGGATCTCTTGAGCCACTTACGGCCGCGCCGCGGCTTGACGAAGTCGTCGTCCCCGTACGAGCCGAAGCTTCCCTCGGGAGCGTAACCGGCCGGGTCGCCGCTGCCGGGCGGGCCGAACTCGCCACCGCCGCCGCCCTGCCCGGGCACCTGCCTGCCCGACCCGCGGCCGAGCTCCGACGCACGGCCCGCGGGGGTCTGCATCGCACCGCCGTCGTGCAGCTGGTGCTGCTGGTTCTCGGCGACCGCGCCCACGATGACCGGAGCGTCGGACAGCTGACCGGCGAGCGTGTCACCGCTGTCGATGTCCAGGACGTCCGCCACGATCACCGTGATGTTGTCCGGGCCACCGCCGCGCAGCGCCAGCTGGATCAGGTCCTGCACGGTCTCCTGCGGGCCCTGGTAGCTGGCGAGGGTCTCCTCCATCGTCTGGTGGGAGACCACGCCGGACAGGCCGTCGGAACAGATCAAGTACCGGTCGCCGGCCCGCACTTCACGGATGGAGAGGTCGGGCTCGACGTGATCACCACTGCCCAGCGCGCGCATGAGGAGGGACCTCTGCGGGTGAGTGGTGGCTTCCTCTTCCGTGATGCGGCCCTCGTCGACGAGGCGCTGCACCCAGGTGTGGTCCTGCGTGATCTGCGTCAGCACACCGTCGCGCAGCAGATACGCGCGCGAGTCGCCGACGTGCACGAGACCGAGGCGCTGCCCCGTCCACAGCAGAGCGGTCAGGGTCGTCCCCATGCCTTCCAGCTGGGGGTCCTCCTCGACCATCATCCGCAGCTGGTCGTTGGCCCGCTGCACGGCCGTGCCGAGCGACGTGAGGATGTCGGAGCCGGGAACGTCGTCGTCGAGCGCGACGATCGTCGAGATCACCTCCGACGAGGCGACCTCACCGGCGGCCTGACCCCCCATGCCGTCGGCGATCGCGAGGAGACGCGGACCGGCGTAGCCCGAGTCCTCGTTCCCCTCGCGGATCATGCCTTTGTGCGATCCGGCGGCGAAGCGCAGTGACAGACTCATGCGCACCTCGCCCGTCGGCTCCGGGTACATCCGCACGGTGCCCACCCTCCGGTCGGGAGCGCGCTCAGGTCTTGGGTGACCGCGTCGGCTCGCTCGCTCCGCTCGCTCATTGTCGTACTACTTCCGCAGCTCGATGACGGTCTTGCCGATGCGGATCGGCGCGCCCAGCGGAATCGGTTGCGGGGTGGTCAGCCGGGCCCGGTCGAGATAGGTGCCGTTGGTGGACCCGAGGTCCTCCACGATCCACTGTCCGTCCCGGTCCGGGTAGATCCTGGCATGCTTGCTCGACGCGTAGTCGTCGTCGAGGACGATCGTCGAATCGTGCGCACGGCCCAGCGTGATGGTCTGGCCCTGCAGCGCCACCGTGGTGCCCGTGAGGGTGCCCTCGGAGACGACGAGTTTCGTGGGGGCGCCGCGGCGCTGCCGCCCGCCGCCTCCACCGCTGTTCTGCTGCTGGGCGCGCTGCTGCGGCGGCGCGGACTGGCGGGCCGCCGCCTGCTGCTGGCGCCCGCTGTCACGACGCGACCCGCGCTGGGTGACGCGCGTACCGAACAGGTCGCTGCGGATGACCTGGACGGCCACGATCACGAACAGCCACAGAACGGCCAGGAAACCCAACCGCATGACCGTCAGGGTCAGCTCTGACATTGCCCCCGCTTCACCCTTCGGCTTGCCGGTAAATGATGGTGGTACTGCCCACGACGATCCGCGAGCCGTCGCGGAGCGTAGCGCGGGTGGTGTGCTGCCCGTCCACCACGATGCCGTTGGTGGACCCGAGATCCTGGATCGTCGAGGGCGTTCCGGTCCGAATCTCACAGTGCCGGCGAGAGACGCCGGGGTCGTCGATCCGCACATCGGCTTCGGTGCTGCGGCCGAGGACCAGCGTGGGGCGCGAGATCTGATGGCGTGTGCCATTGATCTCGATCCAGTGACGCACTTGAGCGCCGGGCAGCGGTCCTGCCTGGTTACGCGGCCGAGCTCCCGCCGGTGCCTGCCCGGGGCGGCCCGGAGGCGGCCCCGCGGGCATCGGCGGCGCGCTCGCCGGCGGTTGGCCGTACCCCGCGGCAGCGTTCGCCGCCGGCGGGTAGCCGTAGCCTCCGCCCGCCGCCGGGGGCGCCGAAGCGGGACCCCGGCCGGGCTGCGGCGGCTGCTGGGAGGGCTGGGACTGCTGCTGGCTGGAGCTCGACGCGAGCGTGCGGCTGCGTACCCGGTACAGACCCGTGTCCAGGTCGTCCGCCTTCTCCAGGTGGACCTTGATCGGTCCCATGAAGGTGTAGCGCTGCTGCTTCGCGTAGTCGCGCACCATGCCGGACAGCTCGTCGCCGAGCTGCCCCGAGTAGGGGCTGAGGCGCTCGAAGTCGGGCGCGCTCAGCTCCACGATGAAGTCGTTGGGGACGACGGTCCGCTCGCGGTTCCAGATCGTCGCGTTGTTGTCGCACTCGCGCTGGAGGGCGCCGGCGATCTCGACGGGCTGGACCTCGGACTTGAACACCTTGGCGAAGGTGCCGTTGACCAGACCCTCGAGACGCTGCTCGAACTTCTTCAGGACTCCCATGGGGCACCTCCTCCTTCGTTTTCGTCCTGGTACTGCTTACTGATCGTATCCACGCGCAGGGAAATCGGCTGGTTCCCCCTGTCAGCCCTGTCGATGAGTGTCGACCCTCACAGCTGGATCGTAGAGGGGGTCCCTGGACTTCCCTGGACAGTGTCCCGCACGCGGAGGGGGAGCCGGGAGGGGACGGGGAAGGTGGGGGTGCGGGGCTTGGGGGCGGAGGTCGGATCGGAGGTGCGGGCGGGGTCGGCGGTGGGGTTGCGGAGCAGCGGCGCTGTGGGGCGGCGTGGATCCCCTTCCGAGGCTTCGGACGGCCGGCGGAGTACCGGCGGACTGCTGGCGGAGTGCTGGCGGAGTGCTGGCGGAGTGCTCAGGACTGCCGGCGGGCTGCATCGGATGCGAGGTCAGCGGGGGTGGGCCTGCCCAGCAGGTGCCCGCGAAAACGGATGTGAATCCACCCTGTGCAGCGTGCTAATCTTCTGGATGTCGGAAGGCGCTCACCCCAAAAGGGCGAGGGACCGGAAGGCACACCCAATGCGCGGGTGGCGGAATAGGCAGACGCGCTGGATTCAGGTTCCAGTGCCCGAAAGGGCGTGGGGGTTCAACTCCCCCCTCGCGCACATAAGTCAGAAGCCCCGCAGATCTCAGATCTGCGGGGCTTCTGCGTTTCCCGGACGTTGAGCGGTCCTGCGCGGGTGCGGGTGCGGGTGCGGGTGCGGTCCCGGCTCAGGCGGGTGTGGGTCCTGAGTGCGGGTCCCGGCTCCGGCGGGTTCGGCCGTGAGGACAATCACAGTAATTGGTGAAGGGTCCCCCGGCGTCGTACGGGACGGGGGGACCCTCGGGACCGCGGTGCTTCCGTGCGCGTCGGTGACGGCGCGGAGCGTCAGGCGGCGTCGGCGGAGAAGCGTGCGGCGAGCTCCTTGGCCCGGGCGTCCGCGTCCTCCAGGGCCTTGGTGCGGGACGCCTCGGCGAGCGGGATGAGCTCGCTCATCGCCGGAGTCGTGTGTGCCAGGGTCAGCTCGGGAACGATGAAGTCCACGTCCAGGCCCAGCATCGTGCCGAGAAGGTCACGCAGGTAGTTCTGTACGTACTCGAAGGGCTCGCGTGGGGTGCCCGGCGCGTACGAGCCGCCACGGCTGGCGACGACCGTGACCGGCGTCCCCTTCGCGGACGGCGTCTCGCCGGCGGTACGCCCCATGAGGATCACCTGGTCCAGCCAGGCCTTCAGGGTCGACGGGATCGAGAAGTTGTACATAGGGGCGCCGATCAGCACCGCGTCCGCCTGCTCCAGTTCCTCGATGAGCTTCAGACGCTCGGCGAAGGCCGCGGCCTGCTCGGGGCTGTGGGTGGCGGGGTCGGCGAAACCGGCGGAGGCGCCGACCGTGTCCAGGTGCGGGACCGGGTTCACGGCCAGATCGCGGTAGATCACGGTGCCGTCTGGGTGCTGCTCCTCCCAGGTCTTGCGGAAGGCGTCGGCGACGGTGCGGGAAGCGGAGGCCGAGCCGGGCCAGACGGACGAGTCGACGTGCAGAAGGGTGGGCATTGGGGGTCTCCAAAGGTGCGGGTGTTCGGCCGCGTCGGCAGGTGGGTAGGTAGGTGCAGTTCTGTTCGGAGCTACCGTATGAACAGTAACTTACTTTTATTTAGTCCCCTACGGGAGGGCAGTACCCTGAAGGCATGGCGGGCAACGGGGAACACGAGAGCGGCGCCGCACGCGAGGCGGGGGCCCACAACCCCGAAGCGTGCAAGCGGGTCGACAGCGGCATCACCCGAGTCTTCGGCCTGCTCGGCAAGCGCTGGACGGGACTCGTCGTCTCCGTCCTCCTCCAGCACCCCGTCCACTTCGCCGACCTGCGCCGAGCCATCCCCGGCATCAGCGAGCGCATGCTCTCGGACCGCCTCACCGAACTCGGCGCCGCCGGCCTCGTCGTACGCGAGGTCGACGAAGGACCCCCGCTCCGCGTCGCGTACCGCCTGACAGAGGCAGGCGCCGCCCTCGAACCGGCGCTGAAGGAACTCGGGCTCTGGGCCGAGGCGCATCTGCCTGAGGGGTAGCGGGGTCTGCGCGAGGGGGACCCCGACGCCGCCTGTACGTCCCGACGCCGCCCGTACGTCCCGACGCCGTGGCGGCGGTCGAGGGCTCGGGTTCGGTCCTCTGGGTCCGTCCTGCGGTTCCGCGCTCGGGTTCGGTCCTCGGGTTCGGTGCTCCGGTTTCCGCACTCCGGTTCCGCGCCCGGGTTTCCACAATCGCGGGGTTATCCACAGGCTCTGACGGGCTTCGGCCGACGGCGGTACGGTCGTTGCCAGTTGATGTTCAGAGACGGGGGAGGCGGTCCGCGTGACCGAGCTCGACACAGCGGTGCCGGTACAGCGTGAGGAACCGGCGGCTCGACGACTGCGGACCGTCGAGGGGTTCGCGACGCGACCCTCCTCCGGATCACCCAAGCAGGAGGGCAAGGCCCTGCGCGACCGCGTACCGCGCTCCGCCCACCAGGCTCTCACCCTGCACCCCGCACGCCCCGACGCCGTCGCCGCGGTCGAGGAGTCCAACCTCGGCCGGATCGAAGAGCTCACACCCATACGCGTCGGCAGGATGGCGGCGACCCCGTTCGCGTTCCTGCGCGGATCCGCCGGCCTCATGGCCCACGACCTCGCACAGACCCCCGTCACCGGCATCGGCGCCCAGATCTGCGGAGACGCCCACGCGGCGAACTTCGGCCTCTACGCCGACGCCCGCGGCGGCCTCGTCATCGACCTCAACGACTTCGACGAAACGGTGCACGGCCCCTGGGAATGGGACGTGAAGCGACTCGCCACCTCACTCGTCCTCGCGGGCCGCGAAGCCGGAGCCGACGAGGACACCTGCCGGGAAGCCGCGCACTACGCGGTGGGCGCGTACCGCCGCACCATGCGCCTGCTGGCCAGACTGCCCGCCCTCGACGCGTGGAACGCCATCGCCGACGAGGAACTCGTCTCCCACACCGACGCCCACGACCTTGTCGGCACGCTGGAACGCGTATCAGAGAAGGCCCGCAACAACACCAGCGGAAGATTCGCCGCCAGGTCCACCGAACTGGCCGAGGACGGCACCCGACGCTTCGTCGACGCACCACCCGTGCTGCGCCGCGTACCCGACGGGGAGGCGTCCGAGGTCGCGGCATCCCTCGGCGACTATCTGCAGACACTCTCCGAAGACCGCCTGCCCCTGCTCGGCCGCTACGCGATCCAGGACGTCGCCTTCCGCGTCGTCGGCACCGGAAGCGTGGGCACGAGGTCGTACGTGGTGCTGCTCCTCGACCACCGGGGAGAGGCACTCGTGCTCCAGGTGAAGGAAGCACGCCCCTCCGCGCTGCTGCCCCACCTGCCCGCAGTCGGCTTCGAGACACCGGCGGCCGTCCATGAGGGGCGGCGCGTGGTCCTCGGACAGAAGCGGATGCAGGTCGTCAGCGACATCCTGCTCGGCTGGACGACCGTGGCCGGACGCCCCTTTCAGGTACGGCAGTTCAGAAACCGCAAGGGAAGTGTCGACCCCGCGGCTCTCGCCGCCGATCAGATGGACGACTACGGCCGCATGACGGGCGCGCTCCTCGCCCGCGCCCACGCACACAGCGCCGACCCCCGACTGATCGCCGGCTACTGCGGCAAGAACGAGGAACTGGACGAGGCCATCGCCCAGTTCGCGGTCACCTACGCGGACCGCACGGAACAGGACCACGCATCCCTGGTCAGGGCCGTGCGGGAGGGGCGCGTGGGGGCTGAGGTGGGGGTTTGAGGGGGTTGGTTTGAGGGGGTGAGGGGGTGGGGGCTCGGGTTTGAGTTTGGGGGCGTGGGGCGCGGGGTGCCGGGCGCGGTGTCGGGCTGGGCTGGAGGGTGCAGGTTGAGGCTGGGCTGGAGGGCCCGAAGTGCGGGGTGGGGCTGGGCTGAATTGAGCCGATCTGGGGTGGGGTGGGAGGGGGAGGGGGGAGGGGAGCCCCCCCAGAACCCTTGAAATCAGGCGTCGAGCAGGGCATCCCGGCCCGTGCCCTAGGCTGGACGGGTGACGACCCCGGAAGCCGAGTCGACCCCGTCCGAGGCCCCTGCCGCTGAGCCGCAGGGGCAGCCTGTTGCTGAGGGGCGGCCCGAGGCGCGGCTTGAGCGGGCTGTGCTCGCCGCCGAGCAGGCTCTGATCGAGTACGAGATCGCGGTGGAGACGTTCCGGGTCGAGGTGGAGAACTTCTCTCGGCTGCACCACCAGAAACTCGGTCCCATGTATACGCGCCTGGACGAGCTCGAGGCGCAGATCGCCGAGGTGGTCGCCGCGCGGAGCGGGGATCCCGAGGACCGGCGTAAGGCGGACGAGGCCAGAGCGCGCGTGATGCCGATGCCCGCAGTCGAGGAGCTGTTCGACCAGTGGATGGACGGCGACGGCCTCTCGCCGGAGGCGTCCGCCATGCTCACCGACCAGCCCGTTCGGCCGCCCCAGCGTGTGCGGCCGAGCGACGAGGCCCGCAAGCTCTACCGGGAACTCGTCCGCAAGGCGCACCCGGATCTGGCGCAGGACGAGAAGGACCGGGCGCGGCGCGACGAGTTCATCGTGCGGGTCAACGCGGCCTACGGCCGGGGCGACGAGGCTTTGCTGAAGGAGCTGTCCGACGAGTGGGCCGCGGGGCCTGTGCCCGAGGCGCGCAAGCCCAGCCCGAGCGAGGAGCTGTACGAGCGGCTCGAGTGGCTGGCGCAGCGCAAGGAGCTGCTGACGGCCGTTGCTCAGGAGCTGGAGGAGAGCGCGATCGGCGCGATGCTGCGGATGGCGCCGGACGACCCCGACCGGTTGCTCGAGGAGATCGCGGAGCAGCTGCTCGCGCAGGTCGCCGAGCGAGAGGCTGAGCTGGATCGGCTGATGCGCGAGCAGGCTGCCGATAGCTGAGCCGGTGGTCGAGCAGGCTGTTGGTAGTTGAGCTGCTTGGCGAGCATGCTGGCTGAGCTGGGCAGCTGGGCTGGCCGGCCGGTGGCTGAGTCGAGACCCGAGCGCGGGCGTCGCTCCCACCCCGCCTTGCTGACTGGTGTCCGAGCGGCTGACCGCCCTAGTGACCGGCGGGTCAGGGCCCCGGATGGGGTCGGGTAGCGTCGGGGGTATGCATTTCGGATCTGGTGTGCCCACGGTTGAGGTCGGCGAGCTCGTGGACGGGGACTTTCTCCTCGATGTCCGTGAGGACGATGAGTGGCAGGCGGGTCACGCCGAGGGTGCGTTGCACATTCCGATCAGTGAGTTCGTGGCGCGTTACGGCGAGCTGACCGAGGCCGCTCCCCAGGACGGTCGGGTCAACGTGATCTGCCGGTCCGGCGGCCGTTCCGCGCAGGTGACGATGTATCTCGTGCAGCAGGGCATCGACGCGGTGAACGTGGACGGTGGCATGCAGGTGTGGGCCGCCGCCGGACGGCCCGTCGTGGACGACAAGGGGCAGTCGGGCTTCGTGCTCTGACCCCTGGCTCAGCCGAGGGGATGGGCCGCCAGCAGGTCGCCGAGTGTTTCCTCGTGGGCGGCTGCCGGGCCGAGTGACAGTTCCAGCTGCTTGGCCCAGGCGTGGTAGCGGTGCAGCGGGTAGTCGGTGTCGGCGCCGAATCCTCCGTGCAGATGCTGTGCGGTCTGGACGACGCGTCGTACGCCTTCCGATGCCCAGATCTTGGCGACCGCGATGTCGCCTGCCGTGGGGAGCGCTCCGCCTGCCTGGGTGCTGATGCGCCAGGCGGCCTGCCAGAGGGTGGCCTCCATGGCGCGCAGGTCGATGTAACGGTCCGCGGCCTGGACCGCGACCGCTTGGAATGTCGCCACCGGGTAGCCGAACTGTTCGCGCTTGCTCGTGTAGTCGCCGGTCATCTGGAGGACGCGTTCGCCGAGGCCCAGTGCTAGGGCACAAGTTCCAGTGGTGAGGAGCTGGTGCAGCCGGCCCCAGGCCTCGTCGGTCTCGATGATCTGGTGGGGGTCGAGGCGCACGGAGTCGAGGTGGAGTTCGCCGAGGCGTTCGCCGGTCGTGGAGATCTGTTCGGCGAGGGTGAGTCCTTCGTGCGGGTGGGGCACTACGGCGATGACGGTGCGGCCTTGTGGGGTGTGGGCGGGTACGGCGACGTGGTCGGCGTTGTGCGCCCAGGGCACGCCGGTCTGGGTGCCGTCGAGGATCCAGGTGCCGGTGCCGGTGCCGGTGTCAGTGTCGCGGCGTGCGCTGACGGCGAGTTGGGCCGGGTCGTGGCCGGTGCGGCCTGCGGAGGCGGCGGTGAGGACGTGTTCGCCGCGGGCTGCCCGGGGGAGGATCTGCTCCTTCAACTCGTCGCTGCCGTAGGTCTGTACGGCGACGGCGGTCGCGGTGTGCTCCAGGAGCGGCACGCGGGCGAGTGCCTTGGCGGATTCCCGTAGGACCAGGCAGAGCGCGATGGCGTCCAGGCCCGCGCCGCCGTGTTCGGGGGCTAGCAGGAGGCTGAGCAGGTCGGTGTCGGCGAGTTTCGACCACAGAGCCCGGTCGAAGTCGTCGGCGACCGCGCCGGGGGTGAGGGCCGGGCTCGGCACGCTGTCGGGCGCGACCGGGCCGAACACGGCCTTGGCCGCCTCGACGGCCGCCTGCTGTTCTTCGGTGAAGGTGAAGTCCACTGCCCTGTCCCTCCGTGCACCGGTTCGTCGTGGCGACCGCCAGGATCTGACGGTGCGTCAAGGTAGAATAAGTTCTACGAGAAGGGAATACGCAGAGGGAATGCACGGAGGGAATGCGAGGGCAGTGGGGCGTGCTCGGCCCGTCAGCCGTCAGCCGTCAGCCGTCAGCCGTCAGCCGTCAGCCGTCAGCCGTCAGCCGTCAGCCGTCAGCCGTCAGCCGTCAGCCGTCAGCGGTCGAAGTCCAGCTCCACCGTCTCCGTGGCCGGGTGGGACTGGCAGGCGAGTACGTAGCCGGCGTCGGTCTCCTCGGGTTCGAGTGCGAAGTTCCGGTCCATGCGCACCTCGCCCGAGACGAGGAACGCGCGGCAGGTTCCGCAGACGCCGCCCTTGCAGGCGTACGGCGCGTCGGGGCGGTTGCGCAGCACGGTCTCCAGGAGTGATTCGCCGTCGTCGACGGGCCAGGTGCCGGAGCGGCCGTCGAGCTGGGCGGTGACCGTGGAGTGCGCGAGGGCCGGCGCGGGGCGGGCGGGTGCCGCTCCGTCGTCGACGTGGAAGATCTCCTCGTGGATGCGGGCTCTTCGTACGTCGAGGGCGCGCAGCGTGCGCTCCGCTTCTTGTACGAGTCCGAAGGGCCCGCACAGGTACCAGCCGGCTACCTCGTCTACGGGGAGCAGCGCGGGCAGGAGGGTCGTCAGGCGCTCCTGGTCGAGGCGGCCGGAGTCGAGGCCGGCCTGCTGTTCTTCCCGGGACAGGACCGTGACCAGCTGGAACCGGTCTGGGTAGCGGTCCTTCAGGTCGGCCACCTCGTCCAGGAACATCGTCGACGCGGCGGTGCGGTCGCTGCGGATGAGGCAGAAGCGGGCGTGCGGTTCGCGGGCGAGCAGGGTGGCCGCGATCGACAGGACCGGGGTGATGCCGCTGCCGCCGACCACGGCGGCGTAGAGCCCGGGGGTGGGCTCGAGGATGAAGCGGCCGGCGGGGGTCATGACCTCAAGGGCGTCGCCGACGGCGATCTCCTTGAGGGCGTACGTCGAGAAGGAGCCGCCTTCGACGAGGCGGACGCCGACGCGGAGGGTCCGGGGGCCTTCGGGGCCCGGGGCGGGTGAGCAGATCGAGTACGTGCGCCGGATCTCGCCGTCGTCGGCCGGGCGGCGCAGGGCGAGGTGCTGGCCCGGCGCGTGGCGGAATTCCTCGCGAAGGGATTCGGGGACCTCGAAGGTGAGGGCCACGGAGTCGTCGGTGAGCCGGTCGACCGCGGCTACGCGGAGCTGGTGGAAGCGGGCCATCACAACTCCTTGAAGTGGTCGAAGGGTTCGCGGCAGTCGAGGCAGCGCCGCAGGGCCTTGCAGGCGGTGGAGGAGAAGCGGCTCAGGAGTTCGGTGTCCGTGGATCCGCAGTGCGGGCAGCGCAGAGGGGCGTCGCCTGCCTCGGGGGCGCCGAGGAGCGTGGCGGCGGCCGCGTCGGCAGCTGTGCGCGTGGGTGGTGTGGTGCGCGTGGGGCCCAGGGCGACGGTCACCGGCCCCTGGTCCTCCCGGACGGCGCGCGGTGGAGCTATGCCGAACTCCCGGAGCTTGCGGCGGCCCTCGTCCGTGATGTCGTCCGTGGTCCAGGCCGGTGCGAGCACCCGCCGGACGGTGACGTCCGGTATTCCGCGCTCGTGCAGGACGCGCTCGATGTCCGTGGACATGGCCTCGACGGCCGGGCAGCCCGTGTAGGTGGGGGTCAGCTCCACCTCGACGCTGCCGGGGTTGAGGCAGTGGACGGCGCGGAGCACGCCCAGCTCTTCCAGGGTGAGTACGGGCAGTTCGGGGTCGGGCACGGAGCCGGCGAGGCGGCGCAGCTCAGCTTCGAGCGGCGTCTCCGGTCGGTCGGCGGTGTCCTGGGGGGAGGCCTCGGGGGCTTTGGTCACCATGACGCCCCCGGGTGGCTGCGGTGGAGGTGCTGCATCTCGGCGAGCATCCGTCCGAACGGTTCCGTGTGCAGGCCCTGGCGTCCGGCGCCGGCGCTCCAGGCCCCGGTCCGCGGTCCTTCCGGGACGGTCAGGGTCGCCCGCTCCAGGACGGCGGTGACCGACGTGGTCCAACTGGCCTCCATCTCCGGCCAGTCGATGTCGATGCCGTCGACGGGCTGGAACATCTCTCCGGTGTGACGCCAGAGTGCGTCGCAGGCCCGCTGCATCCGGTCGTGGCTTTCGGCGGTGCCGTCCCCGAGGCGTACGGTCCACTGCTCGGCGTGGTCCTGGTGGTACGTGACTTCCTTGACCGCCTTGGCGGCGAGGCCGGCGAGCGGTCCGTCGGTCGCGGCGAGGCGGCCGTACAGGAGGTGCTGGTACGTGGAGAAGTACAGCTGGCGGGCGATGGTGTGGGCGAAGTCGCCGTTGGGCTGTTCGACCAACTGGACGTTGCGGAAGGCGCGTTCCTCGCGCAGGTAGGCCAGCTCGTCCTCGTCGCCGACGAGGGAGAGCAGGACCCGGGCCTGGCCGAGGAGGTCGAGCGCGATGTTGGCCAGGGCGACTTCTTCTTCGAGGACCGGGGCGTGTCCGGCCCACTCCCCCAGTCGGTGCGACAGCACGAGCGCGTCGTCGCCCAGGGCGAGCGCCGCGGCAGCGGTGACGGCGCCGGCGGAAGAGGCGGGGTTCAGGGACGTGGTCACAGGTGCTTCACCCCTTCCGGGATCTCGTAGAACGTCGGGTGCCGGTACGGCTTGTCGGCAGAGGGCTCGAAGAAGGGATCCTTCTCGTCGGGCGAGGAGGCGGTGATCGAGGTGGACGGGACGACCCAGATCGAGACGCCTTCGCCGCGGCGGGTGTACAGATCGCGTGCGTTACGCAGGGCGAGCTCGGCGTCCGGCGCGTGCAGGCTTCCCGCGTGGGTGTGCGACAGTCCGCGCCGGGAGCGTACGAAGACCTCCCACAGCGGCCAGTCCTTCGCGTCGCTCATGCCGTCGCCTTCCCGTTCGCCCCGGAGTCTTGTGCCCCGGAGTGCTTCGCCGCGTGGGCCGCGGCCGCTTCCCTGACCCAGGCGCCCTCGTCGTGCGCCTGTCTGCGCTGGGTGATCCGCTGTTCGTTGCACGGTCCGTTGCCCTTGAGGACCTCCCAGAACTCCGTCCAGTCGATGGCTCCGAAGTCGTGGTGCCCGCGCTCCTCGTTCCACACGAGGTCCGGGTCGGGGAGGGTGAGCCCGAGGGACTCGGCCTGCGGGACGCAGATGTCGACGAAGCGCTGGCGCAGCTCGTCGTTCGAATGGCGCTTGATCTTCCATTCCATCGACTGCGCGGAGTGCGACGACTCGTCGTCCGGAGGGCCGAACATCATCAGGGACGGCCACCACCAGCGGTCGACGGCGTCCTGCGCCATCGCGTGCTGGGCCTCGGTGCCGCGGCTCAGGGCGAGGAGCAGCTCGTAGCCCTGGCGCTGATGGAAGGACTCCTCCTTGCAGATCCGCACCATGGCGCGCGCGTACGGCCCGTACGAGCAGCGGCACAGGGGGACCTGGTTCGTGATCGCCGCGCCGTCCACGAGCCAGCCGATGGCGCCGACGTCCGCCCAGGTCAGCGTCGGGTAGTTGAAGATCGACGAGTACTTCTGACGGCCGCTGTGCAGCTTGTCGAGGAGCTCGTCGCGGCCCGTGCCGAGCGTTTCGGCGGCGCTGTACAGGTACAGGCCGTGGCCGGCCTCGTCCTGGACCTTGGCCATCAGGATCGCCTTGCGTCGCAGCGAGGGGGCGCGCGTGATCCAGTTGGCCTCCGGCTGCATGCCGATGATCTCGGAGTGGGCGTGCTGCGCGATCTGGCGCACGAGCGTCGCGCGATAGGCGTCCGGCATCCAGTCGCGGGGCTCGATGCGCTCCTCCGCCGCGACGGCGGTGTCGAATGCTGTCTGGTACGCGGCGGTGCCCGGCTCTTGGCCCGAGGCGGTGCCGGTGGCGTCGGACGTGGCGTGGGCCGCCTGTGTCCGCGCCGCTTGGTGCGCAGCTGCTGTCGCCATCCCGGTCTCCCTCGACCTTGAGCGAATCTCCCGACCGATCGTTCGGTTCGTTGGATTCAATGGTGGGACGTGGCGCCGTAGGGTGTCAACCCTGCGAGGTCCGGCCTGTGGATAAGTCCCATGCCTCTGTGCCTCGCGTGCGCGGCTGAGTACCGTGCCGGTGCGGCGGCGGGAGCGGGCCGCGGGGCGAGGAATCGGTTCGGCAAAAGCGCGGACCGGAGGCATCGGGAGACTCGGGGAAACGGGGCGGCATGGACGCGTACGACAAGGGCTCGACCGCCCGGCGTTCCGACCCGGAGCCGCGGCCGGATCCTTTGCGGAGCCCTGCCCCGGACGAGGTGCCTGAGGCCGGCCATGTACCTGAGCCGGATCTCCCGTCCCCATCCCTCACATCCCCACCCCTCACACCCTCACCCTCGCCCCTATCCGCCACACCCCGCATAGGCCTGTCGGCCCTCTCCCTCCGCTACCAGATCGCCGCCGCCTGCGCGCTCGTCGTGGTCGCTCTCGTGGCGTGTGTGCACGTAGCGATGGTGTTTCTGCACGTCGCTCCGTCCAACACCGTCTCCAAGCAGTACGGCCGGGCCGTCGACAGCTGGATCTATCCGGAGTTCGAGCAGAACTGGAAACTGTTCGCGCCGAACCCGCTCCAGCAGAACATCGCCGTGCAGGCCCGCGCGGAGGTCCGTACGGCCGACGGCGGTACGCGCACGACCGGCTGGTACGACCTGTCCGCACGGGACGGCGCCGACATCGACGGGAATCTGCTGCCCAGCCACACGCAGCAGAACGAGTTGCGCCGGGCCTGGGACTTCTATGTGTCCGCGCACGACAGTGAGAACCGCCCGAACGGTCTGCGCGGCCAGCTCTCCGAGCGCTACATCCGCCGCATCGTCGTCCTGCGGCTGTCCCACGAGGACGGGCTGACGGCCGACGGCAAGACGGCCGTCGGCAAGCAGCCCACCATCGCCCGTGTCCAGGTCCGCTCGCGGACCACCAACGTGGCGCCGCCCCCGTGGAGCGACGAGAAAGTGGATCCCAAGCCCCTCTACCGGGAGGTTCCCTGGTGGACGGTGACGGTCGCGGACAGGGCACTCGACAGCAACAACAGCCAGAGCCATAGCCAGGGCCAAAACGGCAACAGCACGCGCGCGCGTGCCGCCACTGACGGGACGGATGCCCGGTGAACCGCATCGACCGCGTCACCGGGTTTGCCCTCGGGCCCTACCAGAGCGCAGTGATCCGAATCGGCTTCTCCGCTACCTGGCTGCTGTTCCTGCTGCGCGAGTTCCCCAACCGTCACGAGCTGTACGGGCCCGACGGGCCGTGGAGCTGGGACATGGCGCAGCAGCTCATCGCCGGTAACGGCGCCTTCACCGCTCTGATGTGGTCGGACGGCCGCGTCTGGTTCGAGATCGTTTATGCCGCCGCGGTCGTGACCAGCGCACTGCTGATGCTGGGCTGGCGCACCCGGACCATGTCCGTACTGTTCATGATCGGCGTGCTCTCGCTGCAGAACCGCAGCATCTTCATGGGCGACGGCGGCGACAACGTCATCCATCTGATGTCGATCTATCTGGTGTTCACGCGGTGCGGGCAGGTCTGGTCGCTGGACGCGCGGCGAGCGGCACGCGCGCGTGAGCACTTTGCGCGTGAGGGCGACATCGGACCGCCCGACGTGGTGGGGCCGGTGCTGTGGTGGCTCGTGGGGCTCGGGCTGTCCGTGATCACGTTCATGGGGGTCGTGAGCGGGGGCTGGCTGGTCGTGTTCTGGGGGCTGTGGGCCGTGCAGGGCCTGTGGTGGGCGGTGAACCGGAGGGACCCGTACAGCGAGCCCCGGCAGCTGCTCGACGTGATCGCGAACCTCGCGCACAACGCCGCGCTTCTCGTGATCATGGCGGAGGCGTGTCTGATCTACGCGACCGCCGGCTGGTACAAGATCCAGGGCAGTCGCTGGCAGGACGGGACGGCGGTCTACTACCCGCTCCACCTGGACTACTTCTCGCCCTGGCCGGCCCTCGGTGATCTGCTCGCCTCGCACGGGCTGATGGTGATGCTCGTGTCGTACGGGACGGTCGCCGTGCAGGTGGCCTTCCCGTTCACGCTGTTCAACCGGCGCGTCAAGAACGTCCTGCTGGTCGCCATGATGTGCGAGCACGCGGCGATCGCCGTGCTGCTCGGGCTGCCGTTCTTCTCCCTCGCGATGATCGCCGCCGACGCGGTGTTCCTGCCGACGCCGT
Source organism: Streptomyces sp. NBC_00009 (assembly GCF_045040855.1). NCBI lineage: Bacteria > Bacillati > Actinomycetota > Actinomycetes > Kitasatosporales > Streptomycetaceae > Streptomyces > Streptomyces sp. NBC_00009. Next base: position 3,892,045 of record NZ_CP108312.1, on the reverse strand, counting down.
TCCTGAAGCGGCTGGGTGGATGGGTGGAACGCGCGCGTGGAGGCGTGTTTTCCCGTACGGCCGGTGCCTCTACGGTTCCGGGGCCTCGCGCCGCGGAGAGCCCCGACCAGGCCCACGTAGGCTTCACGCCATGAGTCGGGCGAACGGCGTGCACAGGCACACAGCGTGAACAGGCGAGCAGCATGAGCAGGGCGCACGGCATGAACGGGCGGGCAGTATGAGCAGGGCGCACGGCATGAACGGGCGAGCAGCATGAGCAGGGCGGATATCGCCGGCGTCGACGAATGGCGCGCCCGTGCCGAGACGTCCGTCCTCCTCGACGGGTTCCACGCGCTCAAGCACGCCCTGCGTTTCGGTGCGCGCGTGCCCGTGGCCCTGGCGGCCAGCCGTGCCGCCGCGCTCGCTCTGGCCGAGGAGCTCGCCCCGGACGTGCGGGACGCCCTTGACGGGCTTTTGGTGGAGGTGACGGAGGAGACGCTGCGTGCCCTCGTGCCGCGTCTGCATCCCACGGGGGTGGCCGCGCTGGCGGTGCGGCCCGACCGGGCGGCGAACCTGGCCGCCGTGGCGCACCTGCCGAGGACCGCGCCCGTCGTCGTCCTCGACAACCCCCGCAACCTCGGCAACGCGGGCGCCGTCATCCGGCTCGCCGCGGGCTTCGGGGCGACGGGCGTCGTCATGACCGGCAGCCTCGACCCCTGGCATCCGACTGTCGTACGCGGTGGTGCGGGCCTGCACTTCGCGACGGCGGTCGAGCGCCTGGCGGTGGAGGAGCTGCCGCCGGGGCCCGTGTACGCGCTCGATCCGGAGGGCGAGGACATCCGGGGGACTGCGCTGCCGGACGACGCGCTGCTCGCCTTCGGCTCGGAGCGCAGCGGCCTGTCGCCCGAACTGCGCGCCCGCGCCGACCACTTGGTGTCGCTGCCGATGCGGGCGCAGGTCTCCAGCTACAACCTGGCGACGAGCGTCGGCATGACGCTCTTCCACTGGAGCACCTGTGGCACGCCGGGCGGTCCCGTGGGCCGCCCGGCTGCCTGAGCTGACGCCGGTCGGAGGCCTCAGGCCTCCTTGCGCACCTCCACCACCCGGAAGCGGTTCGACACGAACGCTCCGTCGCACAGCGCCGCGTTGGCCGCGGGGTTGCCGCCGGAGCCGTGGAAGTCCGAGAACGCCGCCGTCTGGTTCACGTACACCCCGCCCGTGAGGTTGATGGACAGCTGGGCGCACTCTTCGAGGCAGACCTCTTCGACGGCTTCGGCGACCTCGTCGGAGGTCGTGTACGCGCCGACCGTCATCGCGCCCTTGTCGCGCACCGTGCGCCGCAGCAGGTCCAGCGCGTCCGTCGTGGAGTCGACGGCGACGGCGAAGGAGACCGGGCCGAAGCACTCGCTGAGGTAGGCGGACTCGGAGTCGGCGCCGTCCCAGAACTTCCGCGCACCGTCCTGCTTGACGATCATCGGCGTACGGACGACGGCACCCGGGAACTCCGGGTTGCTGATCTCCCGTGAGGCGAGGGCGACTTCGCCGAGGCCGGAGGCGGCCTCCAGGCGGGACTTCACGTCCGGGTTCACCAGGGCACCGAGCAGCGCGTTCGCCCGGGCGTCGTCGCCGAGGAGGCCGCCGACCGCGGCCGCGATGTCGGTGACCACCTCGTCGTACGTCTTGGGGCCCTCGTCCGTGCTGATGCCGTCGCGCGGGATGAGCAGGTTCTGCGGGGTGGTGCACATCTGGCCGCTGTACAGGGACAGGGAGAACGCGAGGTTCGCCAGCATTCCCTTGTAGCGGTCGGTCGAGTCGATGACGACCGTGTTGACGCCGGCCTTCTCCGTGTAGACCTGTGCCTGCCGGGCGTGCGTCTCCAGCCAGTCGCCGAACGCCGTCGAGCCCGTGTAGTCGATGATCTTGATCTCGGGGCGCAGGGCGATCGTCTTGGCGATGCCTTCGCCGGGCTTCTCGGCGGCCAGTGCCACCAGATTCGGGTCGAAGCCGGCCTCGGCGAGGACCTCGCGGGCGACCTGGACGGTCAGGGCGAGGGGCAGCACCGCGCGCGGGTGGGGCTTCACCAGGACGGGGTTACCGGTGGCGAGGGAGGCGAAGAGGCCCGGATATCCGTTCCACGTGGGGAACGTGTTGCAGCCGATGAGGAGCGCGATGCCGCGCCCGACCGGCGTGAACTGCTTGCCGAGGACGAGGGGGTCGCGCTTGCCCTGCGGCTTGGTCCACTCCGCCGCGTCCGGTGTGCGTACCTGCTCGACGTACGCGTACGCCACCGCTTCGAGCCCGCGGTCCTGCGCGTGCGGGCCGCCCGCCTGGAACGCCATCATGAAGGCCTGGCCGCTGGTGTGCATCACGGCGTGCGCGAACTCGTGCGTACGCGCGCTGATCCGGGCCAGGATCTCCAGACATACGGCGGCGCGTGCCTCGGCGCCCGCCTCGCGCCACGCGCGCATGCCCGCGCGCATCGCGGGGAGCAGGACATCGAGGTCGGGATGCGGGTAGGTCACGCCCAACTCGACTCCGTACGGCGACATTTCGCCGCCCACCCAGTCGTCCGTGCCGGGCTGGCCGAGGTCGATCCGGGTGCCGGAGAGCGCGTCGAAGGCGGCCTTGCCCTCGGGCATGCTCAGGCTTCCGTGCTCTCCGTATGCCTTGGGGTGCTCGGGGTGCGGCGACCAGTACGCGCGCGTGCGGATCGCTTCCAGCGCTTGGTCAAGGGTGGGCCGGTGCTTGGCGATCAGGTCGTGCGCGGTGACTTCGGCGGCCATGGCGGACCAACTCCTCGTCGAGCCGGCTCTTCGTCGAGCCGGCGAGCTGGGCAGGAACAGCTGGGCAGGAACAGGCAGACACGGCTAGAGTAACCGAACGATCGGTCGGGACAAGGGGGTCCGTCGAACCTGTGGAAAACTTCGCGCCCGCCGCTGCGCCCCGACCCCCGGGCCCCCGGCCGTCGTCCCGTGCGGGAGGATCGCGACCATGACAGCACTCGAGCTCGGCAGCCCCGAACGCCTTGTGGGCGTGGTGGGCACCGGCACCATGGGCCAGGGCATCGCCCAGGTCGCCCTGACCGCCGGCCACCCCGTCCGGCTCTACGACGCCGTGCCGGGACGCGCCCGGGAGGCTGCGGACGCCATCGCCGCGCGCCTGGACCGCCTGGTCGACAAGGGCAGGCTCGACGCGGCCGAGCGCGACGCCGCCCGCGCGCGTCTGAGCCCCGCCGAGTCCCTCGATGAGTTCGCGGGGGCGGCGCTCGTCGTCGAGGCCGTACTCGAGCGGCTCGACGTGAAACAGCAGCTGTTCACGGATCTGGAGGAGATCGTCGGGGACGACTGTCTGCTCGCGACCAACACCTCGTCCCTGTCCGTCACGGCCGTCGGCGGCGCGCTGCGCCTGCCGGGCCGCCTCGTCGGCCTGCACTTCTTCAACCCCGCGCCCCTGATGCCGCTGGTCGAGGTGGTCTCCGGCGCGGCGACCGACGTCACGGCGGCCACGCGCGCGTACGAGACGGCCCGCGCATGGGGCAAGACGCCCGTCGTCTGCGCCGACACCCCCGGATTCATCGTCAACCGCATCGCGCGCCCCTTCTACGCCGAGGCGTTCGCGGTCTACGAGGAGCAGGGCGCCCAGCCCGCCACCATCGACGCCGTCCTGCGCGAGTGCGGCGGCTTCAAGATGGGCGCCTTCGAACTGACGGACCTCATCGGCCAGGACGTCAACGAAGCGGTCACCCGCTCCGTGTGGGAGGCCTTCTTCCAGGACGTGAAGTTCCGGCCGTCCCTGGCCCAGCGGCGCCTGGTCGAGGCCGGCATGCACGGCCGCAAGACAGGCCGCGGCTGGTACGCGTACGCGGACGGCGAGGAGCGCCCGGAGCCGCACACCGCGCAGCCCGCCCAGGCGCCCGCCTACGTCGTCGCCGAGGGCGACCTGGGGCCTGCCGCCGAGCTCCTCACGCTGATCCGTGAGGCGGGCATCCCGGTGCGCGAGGAGGAGGAGGACAACGGCACGCGCCTGGTCCTTCCCAGTGGTGGCCAGCTCGCCCTCGCGGACGGCCAGACGTCCGTCGAGTACCGGGATGTCATCTACTTCGATCTCGCGTTCGACTACCGAGCCGCCACCCGCCTCGCTCTCGCGACCTCTCAGGAAGCGTCCCCGCAGACCCTGCGCGAGGCCACCGGGCTCTTCCAGGCCATCGGTAAGGACGTCAGCGTCATCGGGGACGTGCCCGGCATGATCGTCGCCCGGACGGTCGCGCGGCTCATCGACCTGGCGCACGACGCCGTCGCCAAGGGAGTGGCCACTCGGGAGGACATCGACACGGCGATGCGCCTGGGCGTCAACTACCCGCTGGGGCCTGTCGAGTGGAGCAGGAAGCTCGGCAAGAACTGGGCGTACTCCCTCCTCGACGATCTGCACCTGCGCGACCCGTCCGGCCGCTACGCGCCCTCGCTCGCGCTCTACCGCCACTCGTACGCCTCCGACAAGCGGGAGGGCTCCGCATGACCACCGCAAGGCGCGACACCTACACGCCCGAGACCCTCCTGTCGGTCGCCGTGCAGGTCTTCAACGAGCGTGGCTATGACGGCACTTCGATGGAGCATCTCTCCAAGGCGGCCGGTATCTCCAAGTCGTCGATCTACCACCACGTCGCCGGCAAGGAGGAGCTGCTGCGCCGCGCCGTCAGCCGCGCGCTCGACGGCCTCTTCGGGATCCTGGGCGAGGAGCACGCGCGCGTGGGGCGCGCCGTCGAGCGCCTGGAGTACGTCACCCGGCGCATGGTCCAGGTCCTGATATCCGAGCTGCCGTACGTGACCCTGCTGCTGCGTGTGCGCGGGAACACCGACACGGAGCGCTGGGCGATGGAGCGGCGCAGAGAGTTCGACCACCAGGTGGCCGAGCTCCTGAAGGCGGCCGCGGCCGACGGTGACGTGCGGGGCGACATCGAGGTGCGGCTCGCGACCCGCCTCGTGTTCGGCATGATCAACTCGATCGTGGAGTGGTACCGGCCGGGCGGCCGGGGTATGGACGACCGCGAAGTCGCCGACGCCGTCGCACAGTTGATCTTCGAAGGGCTGCGCAAGGAGGACTGACGGCCCCCGGGCGCGGGCGCGTCAGGCGTCCGGCTCCAGGTCTTCCTCCTCGAACACCAGCAGCGTCCGCGTGCTCAGCACCTCCGGCATGGCCTGGAGCTTGGTGAGCACCAGTTCCCGCAGCGACCTGTTGTCCTGCGTGTGCACCATCAGGAGCACATCGAAGTCGCCGCTGACCAGCGCGATGTGCGAGGCCTCCGGGAGCCGGCGCAGTTGCTCGCGCACGGTGCGCCAGGAGTTCTGGACGATCTTGAGCGTGATGTATGCGGAGGCGCCCTGCCCGGCCCGCTCGTGGTTGACGCGCGCGCCGAAGCCGCGGATGACGCCGTCGTCGATGAGCCGGTTGATGCGCGCGTAGGCGTTGGCCCGTGACACATGGACGCGCTCGGCGACGGAGCGTATCGAGGCGCGGCCGTCCATTTGGAGCATCTGCAGGATGTCGCGGTCGATCGCGTCCAGCGCGCGCGGCTGGTACTCGGGGCGGCCGTCGGGCGGCCGGGGCGGGGAGTCCGGACGGCCGCCGGGGCCGCTGTCGGGCGCTCGGGGCGAGGACTCGGGGCGGTCGCCTCCCGGGCCGTCGGCCATTCGTTCAGATGCCATGTCCCCCCGCCTCCCTACCATGGACGTACTGCGTCCATCCCAGGCTGTGGAGAACCGTTTGTCCACAGCCTGGAGGTGCCTGTAGCCAAAATGTGCCGACGACCGAACAATCGGTAGGTGAGGCGCATCACACCCGTCGCGCCTCTCAGCCGCTTCCAACGAGGAGGTGCCGTCATGACGGTCATGGAGCAGCGGGACGCCTACCGGCCCACCCCGCCGCCCGCCTGGCAGCCGCGCACGGATCCCGCGCCCCTGCTGCCCGACGCCGAGCCGTTCCGGGTTCTCGGCACCGACGCCGCGGCCAAGGCCGACGCCCGGCTTCTGCACCAGCTATACGCGGAGGTGGTGCGCGGGCGCAGGTACAACGCACAGGCGACCGCCCTGACGAAGCAGGGCCGGCTCGCGGTCTACCCCTCCAGCACCGGACAGGAGGCCTGCGAGGTCGCGGCCGCCCTCGTCCTGGAGGAGCGCGACTGGCTCTTCCCCAGCTACCGGGACACCCTCGCCGCCGTCGCCCGCGGCCTCGACCCCGTACAGGCCCTGACCCTGCTGAGGGGCGACTGGCACTCCGGGTACGACCCGCGCGAGCACCGCGTCGCCCCCCTGTGCACGCCGCTCGCGACTCAGCTCCCGCACGCCGTGGGACTCGCGCACGCCGCCCGCCTCAAGGGTGACGACGTGGTCGCGCTCGCCATGGTCGGCGACGGAGGCACCAGCGAGGGCGACTTCCACGAGGCGCTGAACTTCGCCGCGGTGTGGCAGGCCCCGGTCGTCTTCCTCGTCCAGAACAACGGCTTCGCGATCTCCGTACCGCTCGCCAAGCAGACCGCCGCCCCGTCCCTGGCCCACAAGGCCGTCGGTTACGGGATGCCCGGTCGCCTGGTGGACGGCAACGACGCCGCGGCCGTGCACGAGGTCCTCGCCGAAGCCGTGCGCCACGCGCGCGAAGGGGGTGGCCCGACCCTCGTCGAGGCGATCACCTACCGCATGGAGGCGCACACGAACGCGGACGACGCCACGCGCTACCGCGTCGACGCTGAGGTCGACGCCTGGCGCGACCACGACCCGATCCTGCTCCTGGAGCGGGAGTTGACGGAGCGCGGACTCCTCGACGAGGAAGGCATACGCGCCGTGCGCGACGACGCCGAGAAGATGGCCGCGGACCTGCGCGAGCGCATGAACCAGGATCCGGTGCTCGACCCCATGGACCTCTTCCGCGATGTCTACGCCGAGCAGACGACGCAACTGCGCGAGCAGGCCGCCCAGTTGCGCGCCGAGCTCGACGCCGAGGCGGACGGGGCGGACCGATGACGACTGTCGCCGCCAAGCCGGCCACCATGGCGCAGGCCTTCGGCCGCGCCCTGCGCGACGCCATGGCCGCCGACCCCTCCGTGCACGTCCTCGGTGAGGACGTCGGCACACTGGGCGGCGTCTTCAGGGTCACCGACGGACTCGCCAAGGAGTTCGGTGACGCCCGCTGCACAGACACGCCGCTCGCCGAGGCGGGCATCCTCGGCACCGCGGTCGGCATGGCCATGTACGGCCTGCGGCCCGTCGTCGAGATGCAGTTCGACGCGTTCGCCTACCCGGGCTTCGAGCAGCTGATCTCGCACGTGGCGAAGATGCGCAACCGCACCAGGGGCGCGATGCCGATGCCCCTCACCGTGCGCGTGCCCTACGGCGGCGGCATCGGCGGCGTAGAGCACCACAGCGACTCCTCCGAGGCCTACTACATGGCCACCCCAGGCCTCCACGTCGTCACGCCCGCGACCGTCGCCGACGCCTACGGCCTGATGCGCGCCGCCATCGCCTCCGACGACCCCGTCGTCGTCCTCGAGCCCAAGCGGCTGTACTGGTCGAAGGACTCCTGGAACCCCGAGCACCCGACGGACGTGGAACCCATCGGGCGGGCCGTGGTCCGGCGGCCCGGCAGCAGCGCCACCCTCATCACGTACGGGCCGTCGGTGCCGGTCTGCATGGAGGCGGCGGAGGCCGCGCGCGCCGAGGGCTGGGATCTGGAAGTCGTCGACCTGCGCTCCCTGGTGCCGTTCGACGACGAGACGGTCAGCGCGTCCGTGCGCCGCACCGGGCGGGCCGTTGTCGTGCACGAGTCGGGCGGTTTCGGCGGGCCCGGCGGTGAGATCGCCGCGCGGGTCACCGAGCGCTGTTTCCACCACCTGGAGGCGCCGGTCCTGCGGGTGGCCGGGTTCGACATTCCGTATCCGCCGCCGATGCTGGAGCGACACCATCTGCCGGGGGTCGACCGGATCCTGGACGCGGTCGCACGGCTTCAGTGGGAGGCGGGCAGCTGATGGCACAGGTTCTCGAGTTCAAGCTGCCCGACCTCGGCGAAGGCCTCACCGAGGCGTCGATCGTCACCTGGCTCGTGCAGGTCGGCGACGTCGTGGCGGTGGACCAGCCGGTCGTCGAGGTGGAGACCGCGAAGGCGATGGTCGAGGTGCCGTGCCCCTACGGGGGCGTTGTTACAGCCCGCTTCGGCGAGGAGGGCACCGAACTCCCCGTCGGCTCCCCCCTCCTGACGGTCGCCGTGGGCACACCGGCCGAGGGCGAGAGCGACGACGAGGGGTCCGGGAACGTCCTGGTGGGATACGGCACCACGGCCGCGCCGGCGCGTCGGCGCCGGGTCCGCCGGCAGGACGACGTCCCTGCGGCTGCGCCCGCGGCACCCACGCGGACTGCCCCTTCCGCCTCCCCTGTACCGCCTCCGGAGGCGACACCGCGGAGCGGACCCGTGCCGGTCATCTCCCCCCTCGTGCGCAAGCTCGCCCGTGAACACGGCGTCGATCTGCGCGAGTTGCCCGGGTCGGGGCCCGATGGCCTCATCCTGCGGGCCGATGTCGAGAGCGCCATGCGGGAGACGGTGCAGGTACGGGCCCACGTGGCCGAAGCGGAAGCTGTGGCCCCGGCCCCGACCCAGGCCCCCGCCCAGGCTCCGACCCCGTCGGACGCGAGCGCGGCGGACGGCATCCGTGTCCCCCTGCGCGGCATACGAGGCGCCGTAGCCGACAAGCTCACCCGCAGCCGCCGCGAGATCCCCGACGCGACCTGCTGGGTGGACGCCGACGCCACGGAGTTCATGCACGCGCGCGTGGCCATGAACGCGGCCGGCGGGGACAAGATCTCCGTACTCGCCCTGCTCGCCCGCATCTGCACCGCCGCCCTGGCCCGCTACCCGGAGCTCAACTCCCGGGTCGACCTGGCGGCCCGTGAGGTCGTGCAGCTCGACGCCGTGCACCTCGGGTTCGCCGCCCAGACCGAGCGCGGACTCGTCGTCCCCGTCGTGAAGGACGCGCACGTGCGCGACGCCGAGTCCCTCAGCGCCGAGTTCGCCCGCCTCACGGAGGCGGCGCGGGCCGGGCGGCTCACGCCCGGGGAACTCACGGGCGGCACGTTCACGTTGAACAACTACGGCGTCTTCGGCGTCGACGGCTCGACGCCGATCATCAACCACCCCGAGGCCGCCATGCTCGGCGTGGGCCGGATCATCCCCAAGCCCTGGGTCCACCAGGGGGAGTTGGCGGTGCGGCAGGTCGTCCAGCTGTCGCTCACCTTCGACCACCGGGTGTGCGACGGCGGCACAGCGGGCGGCTTCCTGCGCTACGTGGCGGACTGCGTCGAACAGCCGGCGGTGCTCCTGCGCACCCTGTGAGGACGAGCGGCCCGCCCCCGCCCACCCCGATGTGACGTAAATCGTCGTGGGTGCGGGCCGTTTCCCGGGGTCGCAATGATCCTTCGTGCGCCCATACTCGGGGGATGAACGCTGCTCCCGCGCCGAGCCGCCCCGCCCACGACGCCGTCGTGCTCGCCGGCGGCGCCGCCAGACGGCTCGGCGGCACGGACAAGCCCGCGGTCCGTGTCGGCGGCAGGCCGCTGCTCGACCGGGTGCTTGCCGCCTGCGCCACGGCCGGCACCACGGTCGTCGTCGCCGAACCCAGACCCACCGCGCACCCCGTGCGCTGGACCCGCGAGGACCCGCCGGGCGGCGGGCCGGTGGCTGCGCTCGACGCCGGCCTGCGCGCCACCACGGCCGACCAGGTCCTCGTCCTCTCCGCCGACCTGCCCTTCCTGAGCGAGCAGACCGTACGGTGCCTCCTCGACGCCCTGAACGCGGGAACGGCGGACGGGGTCCTGCTCACCGACGCCGACGGCCGGGACCAGCCGCTCGTCGCGGCCTACCGCAGCGCACCCCTGCGCCACCACCTCGCCGAACTCGCCGCCACTCACGACGACGGCCTCTCCGGGCTGCCTCTGCGGCTGCTCGTCGGCCGGCTCGAACTCACCCGCATCACCGACCCCGTCGCGTCCTTCGACTGCGACACCTGGGACGACATCGCCGCCGCCCGGTCACGTATCAGGGAGCATGGGCACGTGTTGGATGAATGGATCTCCGCAGCCAAGGACGAACTGGGCATCGAGCTCGACGTCGACACCGGCGTCCTGCTCGACCTCGCCCGCGACGCCGCGCACGGTGTGGCCAGGCCGGCCGCGCCCCTGACGACGTTCCTCGTCGGATACGCGGCCGCGACCGCCGGGGGAGGCCGCGAGGCCGTCGCCGAGGCCTGCACGAAGGCCGCCGCGCTCGCTGACCGCTGGGCGAAGGAAGCCGCGGATGAGGAAGCGTCGGCGAGCGGCACGACGGGTGCCGCATCTGACGGTGCCTCCTCTGACGGCGCCTCACGCGGCGGCTCTGCGGGCGCGCGGCCGGACGCGGGATGAGCGGTCAGAGCGCTGAGTCGTTGGCCGCGCAGGCGCGCGCGGCCGAGGACGGCGCCGTCGACGAAGCGCTCGCCCTGGTCAACGAGGCCCGGGCGGCGGACGGCCGCGGCGCAGGCGGCGCGGGGGTTCCCGGCGCGGCGGGCTCCGCTGGCGGACGCTCCGGCAGGGCAGGCTCCGGCACGGGACGCCCTGGCCCGGAACGCGGTGCGGCAGAGCGCTCCCGGCGCACCGAACCCGCCACCCCCACCAGCCACACGGATCACCCGGATCACCCGGATCACACGGATCACCCGGGCCATCCGAATCACCCGGGCCATCCGGACCCCGCGCGCCACAGCGCCCCTTCAGACCACCGAACCGGCTCCCGGCACCAGGCCGCCCCCTGGTCCGCCGCGCGAGCCGTCGCCGCACGGGCCGGGCGCGCGGCCGCCGCACGCCGGGGACGTGCGGCGGAGCGCCGCGTGCCGCTCGACCGGGCGCTCGGCCTGACGCTGGCCGAGCCCCTCGCCGCGCTCTCCGACCTCCCCTCCTTCGACACGTCCGCCATGGACGGCTGGGTCGTCGCCGGGCCGGGCCCCTGGGACGTACGGGCCGAGGGGATCCTCGCCGGGCAGGACCGGCCCGAGCCGCTGTCCGACGGTGAGGCCGTCCAGATCGCCACCGGCGCCCGGGTCCCGCGGGACGCGACCGCCGTCATCCGCAGCGAGCACGGCCGCACCGACGACAAGGGCAGGCTGTTCGCCCTGCGCGACGTCGGCCACGGCCAGGACATCCGCCCCCGGGGCCAGGAGTGCCGCTCCGGCGACCAACTCCTGCCCACCGGAGCCCTGGTGACGCCGGCGGTGCTCGGGCTCGCCGCGGCCGCCGGATACGACGAGCTGCTGACGGTGGCGCGCCCGAGGGCCGAAGTGTTCATCCTGGGCGACGAGTTGCTGACCGAGGGCCTCCCCCGTGAGGGCCTCATCCGTGACGCGCTCGGCCCGATGCTTCCGCCCTGGCTGAGGGCGCTCGGCGCGGAGGTCACCTCCGTACGGCGTCTGGGCGACGATCCGAAGGCGCTGCTCAAGGCCGTACGGGCGTCGGACGCCGACCTCATCGTGACGACCGGCGGCACCGCGTCGGGCCCGGTCGACCATGTGCACCCGACGCTGAGCCGCGTCGACGCCGAGCTGCTTGTCGACGGAGTTGCGGTGCGGCCGGGGCACCCGATGCTGCTCGCCCGCACCAAGGAGGGGCAGCACCTCGTCGGCCTGCCGGGCAACCCTCTCGCGGCCGTTTCCGGGCTCCTCACGCTTGCCGAGCCGCTGCTGCGGATGCTCGCGGGACGGCCGGAGCAGGAGCCGTACACCGTGCCGCTCCAGGGGGCTGTGCACGGGCATCCGCATGACACGCGGCTCGTCCCCGTCGTGGTGCGGGGGGAGGACGCCGTGCCGCTGCGCTACAACGGTCCGGCCATGCTGCGCGGGATCGCGGCCGCCGACGGGCTCGCCGTCGTCGCGCCCGGCGGCGCGAAGGCCGGGCGGGAAGTGGAGATCCTCGACCTGCCGTGGTCGTGGAACCCGGCGGGTGACGACGGAGGCGACGCCTCCGCCGAGAGGTGTTTCACGTGAAACTTCCCGGCCATGACGCAATGGCCCGCCTCGTCACGCCGCTGCGTGTGCTGTTCCTGATCATCCTGGTCGGCACCACCCTCGAAGTGCTCACCGAGCGTACGCCGGATGAGTGGCGACTGAACCGCTGGAGCCAATGGTTTGCCGGATGTACCACACTGGCTCAGAGGTGTATTGCCTGATCAGTAGGTGGGGACCGCCCGGCTGACCGTGATTACGCGGTCCGCGAGCTGGAGAGTCGCGGCCTGCGGGTCGGTGTAGTCCAACACCTTCTTCCCACGCACGACGGCCACCACAAGGTCGGAGCATTCGCGCGGTGACCGGCCCACCTCGTCCTTGGTCACCAGGCGCTCGACGAGATCCAGGCCGCTGCCGTAAGTCATCAGGTCTTCGAGAGTGTCCGCGAGGTGCGGGCTCGCCGTGGACACGCCGAGCAGGCGACCGGCGGAACTGGAACTGGTCACGACAGTGTCCGCGCCGCTCTGCCTGAGCAGTGGCACGTTCTCGTCCTCTCGAACTGCGGCGACGATGGTCGCGCGCTTGTTGAGCTGGCGTGCTGTGAGGGTGACCAGCGTCGCGGTGTCGTCCCGCTGCGGCGCGATGATGATGTGCGCTGCGCGCGGCAACTCGGCCTTGAGGAGCGTCTCAGAGCGGGTGGCGTCTCCGAGGACCGACACCAGCCCGTCACCGTTCGCGACGTCCAACACCTTCCGTTGTGGATCGACGACCACGATCTCGTCTTTGGTGATGCCCTGACCAAGAAGCGTTTGGATGGCGTGCCGCCCCTTGGTGCCGTAGCCGACAACGACCACGTGGTTCCGCATGCGAGAGCGCCAACGGTGGACGCGCACCTGTTGGCGTGTGCGCTCGGTGAGCACTTCGAGAGTCGTCCCGACCAGGATGATCAGGAAGAGCACGCGCAGAGGTGTGATGACAAGGATGTTGATGAGCCGGGCGCCGTCGCTGACAGGCGTGATGTCCCCGTATCCAGTCGTCGAGAGGGTGACGGTCGCGTAGTAGGCCGCGTCCAGGAAGTCGACCTTGCCATCGGAGTTGTCGTTGTAGCCGGAGCGGTCGAAGTAGACGATCAGTGTGGTCACGGCCAGAACCAACAAGGCCATGGCCAGCCGTCGTAGAACCTGCTGGAGGGGCGGCACCGACCCTTGCGCCGGCATGGTGATGGACCGTCCGGCCTCCACGTCGTCCAACGCTTCGGTGCGGGAGCGGTACCAGAGGGACCGGTAGATCGAGAACCGCTCCGTCTTGGACGGTGGTTGCTTCTCGTCTCTCATCCTTTGCCCCCTACGGCGGCGGTCTTCCAGGCAGTCAGCACGGTGACCATGTTCCCGGACGAAGCCACACCGGTGTTGAAGCCACAGAATCCGGCACGTCGCTGAGTGAGCTGCGTCGCGCTATGTGGATCTAAAGGGCAAGGCGATGGCTGCCACTGCCAGGGAAGGGTGAGTAGCTGTACTCAAGCCTGGCAGGGCCCATCGCTGAACAATGAGTTCATGCATCCGTGGGTCGTTGATGCCTTCGTGGCGGGCTGGATCACAACGCTCGATGTGCTGCTACTTGTCGGGTACTCGATCTATGAGGGCATCAGGCAGTGGCCGTCCGAAGAGCATGCTCGTGCTCTGACAACGCGCCTGTGCCTGGTCCTGACGATCGGAGCTGCTGGTTTCGCCGTGGTCGGCTTCGTGTTCTACCGGGTGGAACTGGTGGTGGCAGCCGTATCTCAACTGGTGCTGGCCGCGGTGATTCTCGTTCTTCTGCTGATGGGGTTCGGCACCGAGTGCGCTCGCTGGGTCGCCCGACGCTCCCATCGTCATCGTCTTGTGCGTGAACGGCACCGGATGCGAGGTCGCTGAGCCTTCCGCTGGGCGATCACTCAATCTGGAACGGTGCGGCCGAGGTGCGGGTACCGGAAGCTTCTGGCCAGGCGTGATCAAACTCGATGACGCGAACCTGCACTCGTCAAGATTCGGCGACACGCGCTCAACCTTCGAGGGCATGGGACAAGCTTCGAGGGCATGGGACAAGCCGTTCCAGGTGTGACGCCGACCGATAGTTGGCCATCTCGATCCGTAGTTGGCCATCGCCCCGTTCGACTGCCCAAGACAGGCCCAAGCATCTGTCTCAGGCTCAGCCGCTCGTCTTGATTCCTCAGGCTCAGCCGCTCGTCTCAATTCAGTGACCCGCGTCACGCCCGGCTCCTGTCAGCAATCGGGGCGCCGTCTCGTTCAAGGGGCACGCGAACGAGACAGGAGCAACGCCATGAAGCACCGCATCGTCGTACTCGGCGCTGGATACGCCGGGGCCTTCGCCGCCGGAAACCTGGCCCGTCGGCTTTCCCCCGCCGACACCGAGATAACCGTCGTCAACGCCGTGCCCGACTTCGTTGAGCGGATGCGGCTCCACCAGCTCGCGATCGGCCAGGACCTCGCGTTCCGCAAGCTCGCCGACGTATTCGCGGGCACCGGGGTGCGGCTGCGCCTGGCGCGCGTCACCGGCGTCGACCCCGAGCGCAGGACCGTCGCCGTGACCGGCGAGGACGGCGACGGCGAGCTCGCGTACGACACGCTTCTCTACGCGCTCGGCAGTTCCGTAGCCCACCATGGCGTCCCCGGCGTGGCCGAGTACGCCTTCGATGTGACCGGCCGGTCCTCGGCGCTGCGTCTGCGCGAGCGCCTGGCCGGCCTGGGCGAGGGCGGCACCGTGCTGGTCGTCGGTGAGGGGCTGACCGGCATCGAGACCGCCACCGAGTTCGCCGAGTCCCGGCCCGGCCTCTCGGTCCAGCTCGCCGCCCGCGGCGAGCTGGGCGCCTGGCTCTCCCCGAAGGCCCGCCGTCACCTGCGCCAGGCCTTCGACCGGCTCGGCATCACCGTCCACGAGCACACCGGCATCGAAGCCGTCGAGCCGGCACGGGCGATCGCCGCCGACGGTACGTCCATCCCGGCCGACGTGACCGTGTGGTCGGCCGGGTTCGCCGTGCACCCCATCGCGGCCGCCAGCGGCCTGGAGGTCGCCGAGACCGGCCAGATCGTCGTCGACCGCACCATGCGCTCGGTCTCGCACCCGGACGTCTACGCCGCCGGTGACTGCGCCTACGCGATCGGCGAGAACGGCCGGCCGCTGCCGATGTCCTGCGCCTCGGCCGGCTTCACCAACATGCAGGCGACCGCCGCGATCATCGCGCGCCTGACGGGCGGCGAGGTCCCGACCGTCGGACTGAAGTACTACGGCAACCACATCAGCCTCGGGCGGCGGGACGCGATCTTCCAGATGGTGGACGGGGACGTCCGGTCGAAGTCCTGGTACCTGGGCGGCAAGGCCGCCGCGCGGCTCAAGTCGGGCGTGCTCAAGGGGGCCGGGTGGGGCATCGCCCACCCGACCTTCGGCATGCCGAAGCGCAAGCGCCGCCTGGCCACCGCGGCTGACCGGGACGGTATGGGGGTCGCCGCATAGGCTGCTCCGCATGGACACCGCAGCCATCGATCGGTTCGAGGCCGGCCGGGGTCGGCTGGCCTCGCTCGCGTACCGTCTGCTCGGCTCGGCGGCCGACGCCGAGGACGCCGTGCAGGACGCGTTCCTGCGCTGGCAGGCCGCGGACCGCGAACGTATCGAGCTGCCGGAGGCGTGGCTGACCAAGGTCGTCACCAATCTCTGCCTCGACAGGCTCCGCTCGGCGCAGGCGCGCCACGAGCGAGCGGCCGGTGCCTGGCTGCCCGAACCACTCCTCGAGGGCGACCCGATGCTCGGCCCGGCCGACACCTTCGAGCAGCGCGAATCGGTGTCCTTGGCCGTACTGACCCTCATGGAGCGCCTCTCGCCGATCGAGCGGGCCGCTTACGTCCTGCGCGAGGCCTTCTCGTACAGCCACGCCGAGATCGCCGGGATCCTGGACATCACCGAGTCCGCGAGCCAGCAGCATGTCCACCGGGCCCGACGCCGGGTCGCCGCCGAGCGCCGCCGCGGCGACGAGGTGGACCCCGCGTCCGCGCGCCGGATCGTCGAGGAGTTCCTCGCCGCCGCCACGTCGGGCAACACCGAACGGCTGGTGGCGATGCTCACCGCCGACGCGACCGCGGTCTCGGACGGCGCCGGACTGGCCAGGCGGCTGCTGCGGTACAAGACGCGCGAGCGCATCGCCTCCTACGTGCGGGCCGGCTTCAAGCCCACGCCGGCGAAGCGGCGGCTGGCCGGTGGCTCGCCCGCGATGCATATCGCGCTGGTCAACGGCTCCCCGGCCGTCCTCGCCGTGGTCGACGACCGGGTCGTGGGTGCCGTGGTGTTCGAAGTCAGCGACGGCAAGGTCGCGTCCCTGCGCGGCATCGCCGCCGCGGACCGGCTCGCGCGACTCAACGAGGCCTGGCGGCAGCACGAACCCGACGCGCCGGTCATCAACGCATGGTGACCAGAGCCACCGGAATCCAGTGACCTGATTCGGAGCGAGGACGACACCCCTTCGGCCCCCGCGCTGCACACCAGCACCGGGCCGAAGCGCGTCGGTCTCCCGAATCAGACTCGGCCATGCAGTTCGGGTCCCCGATGGCCAACTATCGGTCGACACAGTGGCCGACTACGAATCGTCACGGAGGGCTGACCAGGGCGGATCCGAGCGCCCCTGGCCACCTGTAGCTCGAAGTCACTGTCCTGTGCCATCGAGGGTTGATCGTGTGTCACCGAAGACTGAGCAGCGCGAAGGTAATGGAGCCCGCAGCGTCAGTCCCGCACGTTCAGCCCCACCTTCGCGGCTTTGGTGAGCTTCGGGTCCCCGGAGGGGAATTCTGCTTCTCCTCCAAGGAAGAGCAGGAGGCCGCCCGGCGTCTCGGCCACCACGTCCGCATGCCTGTCGCCGTTGATGTCCAGCGGGGGCAGGGTGGCGCTGATCGATTCCCAGCCGTAGGTCCTCGCGTCGAAGGCGGTGGCCCGGGTCGGGTCGGGGCCGGAGCCGTCGGTTGCGCCGGGCAGCAGCGTGAAGCGACCCGCCTTGTCCTCGCCGGGGGTGTTGACCACCAAGTCCGGATGCCCGTCGCCGTTCACGTCGCCGGTGCCGGAGACGGCACCGAACTGGTCGTTGCCCTGCGAATCGCCGGGGATGCCCGGGGTCTCCTGGTTGTACACCGTGTTGCGGCGGGCCGTGCCAGGACCGCCCTCGGCGCCGTAGACGATGGTGAGCTGTCCCGTGTCGAGGCCGACGGCTGGGGACGAAATACCTCCTCCTCCGACGAGGAGGTCGGTGATGCCGTCGCCGTCCACGTCGCCGGCCAGCGGCGTCAGGACTCCGTCCTCGAGGCTGTTGTCCAGGCCCTTGGGCGGGGCGGCCGGGACAGGCCCGTCAGGGCTGCCGCGGAAGTAGGCGGCTGCCGGGATCGGGTCTGAGCTCGGCTCCTCGTCGTCCGAATACGGCGGGCTGCCGGTGAAGAGCAGGTCGTCGAAGCCGTCGCCGTCGAAGTCACCGGCGGTGGACCCGCCTCCAGCGGCCTCCCAGTCCTGCCCCACCAGCCGGGCCGGGGCACCATCCCGGTCGAACGGGCCGTATGCAATCCGCCCTGGTATCCGGGAGGGGTCCTTCTCCTGCGCCCCCTTGCCGCGGTCGATCAGGTCGAGGGCCCCATCGCCGTTGACATCGGCCACGGCCATCGCGAGGAACTGGCGCTCGGCGGCCACGGTCACCGGCTTGCCGAGGCCGTTCATACCGCCGAACATGACCACCGCCTGGTAGGCGGCGCCCGGCTCGGCCTTCCGGCCCGGTCGCGTGGGTTCACGGGTGGCAACCAGGTCCGTGAATCCGTCGCCGTCGAGGTCGCCCCGGAGCAGCGGGCCGCTGTAGACGTCGCTGTAACGCGTGGCGCGGGCCGCGTCCAGTCCGCGCTTCGAGCCCGGGACGACGACTACGTGCCAGGCCCATGACCCGCCGGAGGCACGGTTTGCGGCGACGGTGACGAAATCGTCGTAGCCGTCCTTGTCGAAGTCGCCGATGCCGGGCTCGCTGCGACCGTCGCGATCCCGCGGGGCCGGGCGGCTCGCCCCCGTATCTCCCGCCGTCCCGTCCCGGCTCCCGCCATTGCCTGCGCAACCCGTGAGCAGTAGGGCTGTGCAGCCCAGCAGGGCGAGTGCGAACCGGGGTGCAACCACGTGGGCTCCTGACGCAGGGACGCTGTCGGAGGAGTCTGACCTGCCACTCGTCACAGTGGAGCCACGATCAAGATTGCAGAACAGTAAAGACGAGGTCAGCGCCCGGACGGCAGCAGCATCTACCCGCCGGTGGAGGTGGGTGCCAACAGTCGCCGCATGATGCCCCTGCCTGCGATCCGTGCCTCCCGGACAACCTGGTCGTCAGATCCCGCCGAGTGCGGCAGGATCAGCCGGATCGATGCCGCAGGGAGAGACCGGTGATCACCGCCACTCAGGGAGTGAAGCTCACATCGCAGTGCGAGAGCTGTGGTGGCGAGCTGGTCCGTGACGTCGGTCAGTTCATCGACCGTGGTCGGTTGTGGTGGGGCGTTGAAGGGCGGTGCCAAGCCTGCCCGAACGCATGGTGCGAGATGGACACAGGCCCAGCTCCCGAAGACATCAGGCAGGCCCTGCTGACCAAACACGGGCCCGCTCGGCTTCACCTTGCGGACAAAGAAGCAAGCCTCGTTCCCGTGCTGCTGGCCCTGCGAGAGATGCAGCACCTCTCGCTGGGCGAAGCGCGGCTGATGGCGGCCGACCTCATGGAAGTCGGCCTGGTCGGCACGTCCGTGGAAATGGTCTACCTGGCTGAGGGGCTACGCAACCGGTCCGTCACCGTGACCATCACCTCGTCGCCCACCTGACCCTTGCTGAACCTGACCGGGACGGGTTGACAAGCGGCATCAGGAATCGATGGCACAAACCTGATGGTCATCAACCTTCGATGGCGATGATCAAGGTTCGATGCCACGGGACAGTCACGCCAGGACGTCTTACGGCGTGTCTCGACGTGCGCGGTAAATCGAACACATGCTCTACTGGGCTCATGGTGCACAACGAGCATTCCCCCGACATCGTGCAGGCCCAGCGCGACTGGAACCGCACCTACAGCGCCCTCGCGCAGGCTCCCGCGGGCAGTAATACGCGGTTGAGGCGGCGCCTGATCGATCTGTCCCGCCGTCTCGTACAAGACGTCCCTCGGGAGCGGCTCGCCGACCTGCGTCAGCAGGCCGGGAAGGAGTCCTGACCGCGCCGGCGGTCTTGGGACGCCACCGTGCGGCAGCGGTCCGTGCTCGCGCGACTCGACGAACGACCGGTTGTCCTTCTCCTGCTCGTCGCGGCTTCTGATGTCCCGCCCGGTCATGGGCCGGAACGCGGGCTTGGCCTCGGTGTTGCCGGTAGCGTCGCTTCCAGTGGTAGCGGGACCCTCGTCGACCTCGAAGGACAGCCGGACCAGGCCGGCCCGGTTGTGGGCTTGAGATCTCCCCAACGAGCGTGCTGCACACGGTCGTTGTCCATGAACTTAGGTTACTTACGTCAAAGCGCTGGAGGTCCAACTTGCGTGACCACACCGTGGTCGTCGGACTCGGCACGAAGGGCCGGTCGGCGATCCAGACCGTCTGCGCGACAGGGCTGAAGGCGGATCAGGTGGTGGTCGTCGACCCCAGCAGCAAGGTCATCGAGGCGGCCACGGCGCTCGGGTTCGCCGGAGTCGTCGGCGATGCCACGCGCAGTGATGTGCTGCTGCGGGCCGAGGTGCAGAGGGCGCGGCAGATCATCGTCGCGACCCAGCGCGACGACACCGCGGTCCTGGTCACCCTCACCGCCCGCCAGCTCAACCGCGCGGCGAAGATCGTGGCGGCCGTCCGTGAGGAGGAGAACGCCCCCCTGCTGCGGCAGTCGGGCGCCGACGCCGTCATCACCAGCGCCAGCGCGGCGGGCCGGCTGCTGGGACTCTCCGTGCTCAGCCCGAGCGCGGGCATGGTCATGGAGGACCTCATCCAGCAGGGCAGCGGCCTCGACCTCGTCGAACGGCCGGTCATAAAGGCCGAGGTGGGGTTGAAGGTCCGGGAGACCGAGGACCTGATCGTGAGCGTGGTGCGCGGGCACCGGGTGCTGGGTTACGACGACCGGGCCATCGGCACGCTCCAGTTGACGGACCGCCTGATCACGATCGTCCGGGCCACCCCCGGCACCCAGTCCGTCCCGGACACGCGACGGCTGCCGCAGGACTGACAGTTGTGGCACCACAGGACTGACAGTTGGGGCGTGCCCGGACAGTGAGTTGGGGGCGTGCCTGGACGGTGAGTTGGGGGCGTGCCCGGACGGTGAGTTGGGGCGCGTCGCGAACTGGCAGTCGGGGCACGTGCCGTCCCGCCGCCCGGATCACCGCGAGGAGTAGCCTCGCCGGCATGTATGCGATCACGATTCCGGAACCCGGTGGACCTGAGGCGCTCGTCTGGGCGGAGGTTCCCGATCCCGTACCCGGTGACGGCGAAGTGCTGGTCGAGGTGGCGGCCGGGGCCGTCAACCGCGCCGATCTGCTCCAGCGCCAGGGCCTCTACAACCCGCCGCCCGGCGCGACCGCCATCCCCGGCCTCGAGTGCGCGGGACGCATCGTCGCCCTCGGCGCCGGAGTGTCCGGCTGGTCCGTCGGCGACGAGGTGTGCGCGCTGCTCTCCGGCGGCGGTTACGCCGAGAAGGTCGCCGTCCCGGCCGGCCAGCTCCTGCCCGTACCCGAGAACACCGACCTCGTCACGGCGGCCGCGCTGCCCGAGGTGACCGCGACCGTCTGGTCGAACGTCTTCATGATCGCCCACCTGCGCCCCGGCGAGACCTTCCTCGTCCACGGCGGCTCCAGCGGCATCGGCACGATGGCCATCCAGCTGGCCAAGGCGATCGGCGCCAGGGTGGCGGTGACGGCGGGCAGCAAGGAGAAGCTCGACTACTGCGCCGAGCTCGGCGCCGACATCCTGATCAACTACCGCGAGCAGGACTTCGTGGAGGAGATCAAGCGGGCCACGGACGGCGCGGGCGCCGACGTCATCCTCGACAACATGGGCGCCAAGTACCTGGACCGCAACATCCAGGCGCTGGCCACCAACGGCCGCCTCGCGATCATCGGCATGCAGGGCGGCATCCAGGGCGAGCTGAACATCGCCATGCTCCTCAACAAGCGCGGCGCCATCACCGCGACCTCGCTGCGCGCGCGCCCGCTGGCCGAGAAGGCAGCGATCGTCGCGGCGGTACGGGAGCACATCTGGCCGCTGATCGACTCGGGCCGAGTCCGGCCGGTCGTCGACCGGAAGCTGCCGATGAGCGACGCGGCGCAGGCGCACCGCGTCCTGGAGGAGAGCGGGCACATCGGGAAGGTGCTGCTCACCGTGGAGTAGGCCGAGCGGCGGGGCGGCGGCGTGGCCGGCGTGAGCGGAGGGGCACCAAGGTGCCGGAATTGTTGCGTCATGTGACGCTGATTCCGGGATTCCTCTGATCTTGGTGACTCGATTCCGGGAGGGGCGCGCGGAATGACTCCACGCCTCCGTACCACCGGCCGCCCGCTGCTGCCGCCGCCGCCGCCGTCGCTGCTGCCGCCGCCGCTGTGGCCACTGCTGTTCTTGGCCCTTCTCCTAGGGCCGGCCACCACCGGCACCTACGCGTACGCCGCCGAACCCTCGCCCACGCGCGCCCCCGCCTCTGCCGACGACGAGCCACAGGCCGGCAGCCACCCCGGCGAGGGGCGTACGCCGCCGGGGCGGGCCGAGTCGAAGCCGTCGGGCCACGACCGCCCCAAAGAGCCCCCGCCCAAGCACCCGCCGCGCCACGAGCCCTCCACGGCCGCACCGTCCGCGCCCGACACGGGGAAGCCCTCGGCCAGCGCCTCCCCCAGAAGGCCCAACGCGTCCGACGCCCGTCCGAAGGCCTCCTCCGCGGACCCCTCCCGCAAGGACCACTCCGCCCGAGAGAGCCACTCCGCCTCGGCGCCCGCGGCCGCGGACGCGCCGAAGCGGTCCCACGCTCCCTCGGCGGACCCGTCCCGCACCCGCTCGGCCCACGCCGCGATACCCGTGTTCCCGGAAGAGCCGCAGGCCTGGGAGGAAGACCCCGACGAGCAGCAGGTCCAGCCGTCGGTCCGGCCGTCGGTCCGGCCCACCGGCGTCCCCGAGGACAACGCCGACCGCACCCCGCGGCAGACCGTTGCCGAACCCGTGATCCCCGGCGTGGGCGTCCTGCCGCTGGGCTCCGGCCTCGTCCTGGTCGGCCTCGGCGTCGGATTCCTGGCCCTGCGCCTGCGCCGCACATGAATCGCTGCCCGCCCATGGCATACGTGCCGCCCATGAGATCCGCCCCGAACCCGAAATCTCCGCTGCCCATGACATACGCGCCGCCCATGAGATACGTGCCGCCCATGACATACGCGCCGCCCACGAAATCCGCCCCGAACCCGAAATCGCTGCCGCCCATGACATACGCGCCGCCCACGAAATCCGCCCCGAACCCGAAATCGCTGCCGCCCATGACATACGCGCCGCCCACGAAATCCGCCCCGAACCCGAAATCGCTGCCGCCCATGACATACGCGCCGCCCATGAAATACGCCGCCACGGCACACGCCCCAAAGACATACGCCCCCACGGCACACGCCTCCCGCTGCTTCCAAGCCCGAGGCCGTCCTTCACGACCGGCCCGTGGCCCGCGTTCGTCGCCCCGCCCGCCCCGCAAACCGCCGCCGCCCTCGCTCAGGCCCGTACGCGTCGGGAACGCCGTCGCTCACGGTGGGAGCACGCCCGAACACGGTGGATCACCCTCGTAAGGGGGCAGTACCCAGGTGTGATGGTGCGGTACGAGAGAATGGCGGCATGGAGATGCCGAGGAACGAAAGGTCGCCGGAGAGCCCCCAGGTCCTGGTCGTGGGCCAGGACGGAATGGCGCTCGGTGGCGGTGGAGACGACGACTCCCGCGAGGTCCCGGTGACGGAGATGGTGGAACAGCCCGCCAAGGTGATGCGCATCGGCAGCATGATCAAGCAGCTGCTCGAGGAGGTGCGGGCGGCTCCTCTGGACGAGGCGAGCCGGGTGCGGCTCAAGGAGATCCATGCCAGCTCGGTGAAGGAGCTCGAGGACGGTCTCGCGCCGGAGCTCGTCGAGGAGCTGGAGCGCCTCTCCTTGCCGTTCACCGACGAGGTGATCCCGAGCGACGCCGAACTGCGGATCGCGCAGGCCCAGTTGGTGGGCTGGCTCGAGGGACTCTTCCACGGGATCCAGACGACACTGTTCGCGCAGCAGATGGCCGCGCGGGCCCAGTTGGAGCAGATGCGCCGCGCGCTGCCGCCCGGCGTGGGCGGCGAGGACGGCGACGACCCGCGGGTGGCCGGCCGCTCCGGAGGCCCGTACCTGTAGGGGTGCCGGGCGCCCCCTACCTGGAACGCCCAGCCCGGTACCTGCAGCGACCCGAATCGAACCCATAACGCGAAGGCGCCCGGCCGGTCACAGTGACCGGCCGGGCGCCTTCACGTTCGCCTGACAAGAAAATTCGCCTGACAGGAAAAACCGGGTCAGGGGGTGTCCTGACCGCCGTTGCCCGTGCCACCCAGGGGGTCCTCAGTGGGCGTTTCCACGGGCGGGGACTCCTCGCCGCCACCGCTCGGCGACTCCTCGGGGACCGACTGGCTCTTGGTCGGCGTCGGGTTCGACGGCTCGTCGCTCGGCTCGGGCGCGCTGTCGGACGGCGTGACGTCACCCGTGCTGGGCTCCTCCGACGGCGAGTAGTCGGACTCCCCGCCGGTCCCGGCGCCCGGGTCCGTCGTGTCTTCCTCGGTGGCCGTGTCGCCGGAGCTCTGGCTGGGCTCCTTCTCCTTCTGGGAGTGCGACTGCGTGGGCGACTGGGTGGTGTCGGTGCCGCCCTTGTGATCGCCGCCGCTGGTCATCGCCCAGGCCGCGCCGCCCGCGATGGCGATCACGGCGAGGACCGCGAGGATCCACATCTTGCCGCGGCCGCTGCCGCCGCCTGAGCGGTGCCCGCCGTCGAATCCGCCGTCGTCGCTGCCCGGGGGCCGCAGCATCGGCTGGGCCGCCGTACCGCCGTCGGTCGGGTGCGGAAGCGCCGTCGTGCCCGCGACGCCCATGGCCGGGGTGTTGCCGCCGCTGTGCATGTCGGCGGCGACCGGACCGGTGTTCCAGGTATTGGTGTGGCCGCCCTGGTCGTACAGCATCTGCAGCCCGTACTGGACGAGGCCGCGCATCTCCTCGGCGGTCTGGAACCGGTCGTCCGGGTCCTTGGCCAGCGAGCGCATGACGAGCCCGTCGAGCTCCGGCGGCGCCACGTCCGAGACCTCGGAGGGCGGCACCGGGGTGTCCTGGACGTGCTGGTAGACGACAGACAGCGGGGTCTCGCCGGTGAACGGGGGCCGCAGCGCGAGGAGCTCGTAGAGCAGGCAGCCGGTCGCGTACAGGTCGGAGCGGTGGTCGACGGCCTTGCCGAGGGCCTGCTCGGGCGACAGGTACTGGGGCGTTCCCATGACCATGCCGGTCTGCGTCATGGTCGACTGCGCGCCGTGCAGGGCGCGCGCGATGCCGAAGTCCATCACCTTCACCGCACCGGTGTTGGTGATGATCACGTTCGCCGGCTTGATGTCGCGGTGCACGATGCCGTGCTGGTGCGAATAGGCGAGGGCCTCCAGGACACCGGAGACGATGATCAGGGCCTGCTCGGGTCCGGGCGCCTCGGCGTTCAGGAGGAGGTCGCGGATCGTGCGGCCCTCGACGATCTCCATCACGATGTAGGGGACGACCGAGCGGCCGACGGTGTCCTCGCCGGAGTCGTACACGGCGACGACCGCGTGGTGGTTGAGGCCCGCGACCGACTGGGCCTCGCGCGTGAAGCGGGCCTTGGAGACCGGGTCCTCGGCGAGGTCGGAGCGCAGGAGCTTGACCGCGACGGTGCGTCCGAGCCGGACGTCCTCCGCGGCGAAAACCTCTGCCATGCCGCCCCGGCCGAGTCTGTGGGTCAGCCGGTACCGGCCGTCGCCGACCAGCCCGCCGTTCCCCCACAACTCCGGCGCATCTGACATACCGCCGCCAGCCGCCTCGGGGTCGGACGGGCCCTGAGCGCGCTGCGTCTGTGCCATCAGTCCTCGCCGTCGTTTCTGTCCGCGTCCGTGTCCGCACTGTCGGATGTACGCGCGGTGGTCGTTACGGTCTCCGTCGGGCCACGCTACAGGCTTCGCCCGGCGCCCCGTTCCGAGATGGACCGGCCATCAAACCTTCTGCGGGCAATGCGATGCAAATCGTCTGGGCGGTTCCTGTAACGCTTCCGCGACGCTTCTTGCCCGTACGGTCACGGAACGGGCACCGAGCTTGACGTGTCGGTGCCACGGGGCAGACTTGGCCGGGAATAGTGCTAATCGATCACCGGCCGCGCCGATGGGGGACGTAGAAACATGAGCCAGGACGGCGCACAAGGCCGGTACGCAGGGCGTGCCGTCGCCGGCGGTCGCTACCAGCTGCGTGATCTGCTCGGCGAGGGCGGCATGGCCTCGGTCCACCTCGCGTACGACGCGGTGCTCGACCGCCAGGTGGCGATCAAGACGCTGCACACCGAGCTCGGGCGTGAGCAGGCGTTCCGTGAGCGCTTCCGCCGTGAGGCCCAGTCCGTGGCGAAGCTCACGCACACGAACATCGTCTCGGTCTTCGACACCGGCGAGGACGACCTCGACGGGATGACCACTCCGTACATCGTCATGGAGTACGTCGAGGGCCAGCCCCTCGGCTCCGTGCTCGACGCGGATGTCGCGCACTACGGCGCGATGCCGACCGACAAGGCCCTGAAGATCACGGCCGATGTGCTCGCGGCGCTCGAGATCAGCCACGAGATGGGTCTGGTCCACCGCGACATCAAGCCGGGCAACGTCATGATGACGAAGCGGAACGTCGTCAAGGTCATGGACTTCGGCATCGCCCGCGCCATGCAGTCCGGTGTCACGTCGATGACGCAGACCGGCATGGTCGTCGGCACCCCTCAGTACCTCTCGCCCGAGCAGGCCCTGGGCCGTGGCGTGGACGCCCGCTCCGACCTGTACTCGGTCGGCATCATGCTGTTCCAACTGGTCACCGGGCGGCTGCCGTTCGAGGCGGACTCGCCGCTGGCCATAGCGTATGCGCACGTCCAGGAGGAGCCGGTGGCTCCTTCGTCGATCAACCGGTCGGTGCCCCCGGCCGTGGACGCGCTGGTCGCCCGCGCGTTGAAGAAGAACCCGAACGAGCGCTTCCCGAGCGCCGAGGCGATGCGCGACGAGTGCCTGCGGGTCGCCCAGTCGCTGCAGGCCGCGGCGCCCAGCATCGTGCCGGGCGCGCAGACGTCCAGCGGCGCGGGTGTCGGTTCCGCGGTGTTCCCGCCGGTCGACCAGTCGACGCCGGTGCCGACCGGCCCGGTGCAGACGCCGTACCAGCCTGGCCCCTACGGGACGCCGGCGCCGGCCACGCCGGGCTACGGATATCCGCAGCAGGGCTACCAGACCCCGCCGCCCACCTCTCCGTACGCGCCTCAGCAGCAGTATCAGCAGCAACAGCACCAGCAGACACCCCCGCCGTACACCATCTCGCCGCAGACGACGCCGAGTTCGTCCGTCTCGGGCGGCGGCGGTGGCAAGCGGAACACCGGGGTGATCGTCGGTTCGATCGTCGTCGCGCTGATCGCGGTCGGCGGTCTGATCACGGCCCTGACGATGAACGGCAACGACGAGAAGGGCGGCGGCGACGCGAAGAAGTCGCCCTCGGCCGTCGCCGGTCACAAGGGTCCCGATCTGACGAAGACGATGGAAGAGGACGAGTGCAAGGAGCCTGAGACGGGTTACAACGACCCCGACAAGGTCCAGCTCCCGGACTTCACGTACAAGAACATCAAGTCGGTCAAGGCCTGTCTGCAGGCCGCCGGCTGGAAGTTCGACATCAGGGACGTCGACGAGAACACCTTCGGCGAGGGCACGGTCATCGTGCAGTACCCCAAGGCGGGCACCGAGATCGACCCGAAGAACCCCGAGTCGATCCAGCTCCAGGTCTCCACGGGTGACCCGGCGACGGGCTGACCCGGCCGATCCGGCAGACCAGGCCGACCCGACCGATCCGGCCGACCCGGCTCACTGACGGCGGCCGGTCACTCGGCGAACGCGTCGCGCACCGCCCCGTACTCCTTCGTCCACCACACGGCGAGCGCCGACGCCGCGGGGAACTGGGGGTCGGCGCGGTGGTCGCCGCGTTCGTAGCGCCAGCGCAGTATCCAGAAGTCGTTGAGCCGCTCCCACCACACGCGGTGGACGGCGGCCGCGAGTTCGTCCGCCCCGGCGCCCGAGGCGCGGCGGTACGCGCGCGCGTAGGCCCGCACCTTCGGCAGGTCGAGGGTGCCGGCGGGACGCACGAAGAAGATCACGGCGGCGCGCACGGCCTCCTCGGCGCGCGGCTGCACCCCGAGCCGGTCCCAGTCGACGATCGCGGCCGGTACGCCCCCTTGGTAGAGCAGGTTGAACGGGTGGAAGTCCCCGTGCACCCAGCCGGTCGCCGAGGCCTGCGGTGGCCGGCGCCCCGCGCAGGACTCCAGGAGCTCGCGGCGCTCCACGAGCCGGTGCCGCGCCAGCTCGTCGAACGCGTCGTGCGGCCGATGGCGGCGCACCCGCGCCAGCAGCGTGTCGATGAGCTCAAGCGTGTCCGCGGGATCGGCACTGGCCCGCCCGCGCGCGGGCGCGGCCCCCATGACCTGCTCCAGACACGCGTGTACGAGTCCCAGGAGCGCCCCGAGCGTGCGGCACTGGGCCGCCGTGAGCTGGGCGCCGCTGCGGTGGCGACCCTCGACCCAGGGGTGCAGGGCGTAGCTGGCGCCGCCGATGACGGTGACGGTGCGGCCGTCGGCGGCGGGCAGGGGCGGGGCGACGGGGACGCCGAGTGCGGCCAGTCGTTCGGTGGCGCGGTGCTGGCGGGCGATGGCGGCCGGGTCGGCGGTCTCGGGGTCGAAGTGGTGCTTGAGGAAGTAGCGGCCGCGCGTGGTGGCGAGCCGGTAGCCGCGGTTGAGCAGGCCCTGGTCGACGGGTTCGCAGACCAGCGGTGAGCCGGCGTCGTACTGCCGCAGCAGGGCGTGGAGCGGTGGGGCGGAGTGAGCAGATGAGCGCGGCACGCGCCAGATGTTAGGGCACCCTGGGTAGCCGGTGGCTACAGAACGTGGTGAAAGGCCCGCTTCGGATGACGGGCGCCGCCCGTCAGTTCGTGCACGGTTCGTGCACGGTGACGAACCGGGGCTCGATCAGGTCGCCACCCGGCCGTGGTCCACGCTGTCGATCAGCTCGACGGCGCGCTTTTCCCGGGCTCGGTCTTCCTGGAATTCGGAGGGCATGTTTCCACGGTGCGCCTCCGGAAGCGCCCCGTAAAAGAGGCACCGGCCCCCTGTGAAAGGGGCGTGGGTCCCGAATTCAGCGGCGCTTCTCGGCCTGCAGTCGTGCCACATACGCGGCGGCCTGCGAGCGGCGTTTCATGCCCAGTTTCGACAGGAGGCTGGACACGTAATTCTTGATCGTTTTCTCGGCGAGATGCAGGCGCTCCCCGATGACCCGGTTGGTCAGTCCCTCGCCGATCAGGTCGAGGATCCTGCGCTCCTGGTCGGTCAGGTTCGCGAGCCGGTCGTCCTCCTTGCCGCGGCCGCCGTCGCGGAGCCTTTCGAGGACGCGGGCGGTGGCGACGGGGTCGAGCAGGGACTTCCCGGCGGCGACGTCACGGACCGCGTTCAGGAGTTCGTTCCCCCTGATGGCCTTCAGTACGTAGCCGGAGGCGCCCGCCATGATCGCGTCGAAGAGTGCCTCGTCGTCGGCGAACGAGGTCAGCATCAGGCACTTGATCGACTCGTCCTGGGAGCGGATCTCGCGGCACACCTCGACGCCGCTGCCGTCCGGGAGCCGCACGTCCAGGACGGCGACATCGGGGCGCGTGGCGGGGATGCGGACGATGGCGTCGGCGGCCGTGCCGGCCTCTCCGACGACTTCGATGTCCTCCTCCACGGAGAGCATCTCGTGCACTCCGCGGCGTACGACTTCGTGGTCATCGAGTAGAAATACGCGAATTTTTCCGTCTTGGGACACGCGGGCAGTCTCACATACTGGCTCTTCCCGTGCCCGAGGTGACCGGGATAACGTGCCCGTGTTCCGGCCGCCTGCCAGGCTTGTGACCGGTGCTCCGAACGGTGCTTTGACCGCGTCTGACCAGCGAGTGTTCCGCAGTTGCTCGATTTACTTGGATATCCAAGCAAAATCGCAGGTCAGATGGGGTTTCGCAGATATGTGGGGCACTGGGTAACGTGCATGGTGCAGGGCGCTCGCCGGGACACCTGTCACGCCTTTACCCGGCCGAGTCGCACCCACCCCGTGCGCAGGACGGATCAGGCGAGCCTCCTCCAGGCCCTCAAAAGGCCGGGGGGAGACCCCCAGGCTTTCCCGGCGAACCCGGGGGCCGGACCGACGGAGGAGCACACGTGACCGTGGACAGCACTGCCGCCGCGCGTACGCCGCGCAAGCGCACCGCTGCGAAAAAGTCTGCGAAGAAGTCCCCGGGGGCGGGAGCGCCCGACCTCGTTCAGCTGTTGAGCCCCGAGGGCCGGCGCGTGGAGGACCCCGCGCACGCCGAGTACGCCGCGTTCGTCGAGGACATCACGGCCGACGAGCTGCGCGGCCTGTACCGCGACATGGTCCTCACCCGCCGCTTCGACGCGGAGGCCACGTCGCTGCAGCGACAGGGCGAGCTGGGCCTGTGGGCCTCGCTGCTCGGCCAGGAGGCCGCGCAGATCGGCTCGGGCCGCGCCACGCGCGACGACGACTACGTCTTCCCCACCTACCGCGAGCACGGCGTCGCCTGGTGCAGGGGCGTCGACCCGACGAACCTGCTCGGCATGTTCCGCGGCGTGAACAACGGTGGCTGGGACCCGAACAGCAACAACTTCCACCTGTACACGATCGTCATCGGCTCGCAGACGCTGCACGCCACGGGCTACGCCATGGGCATCGCCAAGGACGGCGCGGACAGCGCGGTGATCGCGTACTTCGGTGACGGCGCCTCCAGCCAGGGCGACGTCGCGGAGTCGTTCACGTTCTCCGCGGTCTACAACGCGCCCGTCGTGTTCTTCTGCCAGAACAACCAGTGGGCGATCTCGGAGCCGACCGAGAAGCAGACCCGGGTGCCGCTCTACCAGCGCGCGCAGGGCTACGGCTTCCCCGGCGTCCGCGTCGACGGCAACGACGTGCTGGCCTGCCTGGCCGTCACCAAGTGGGCCCTGGAGCGGGCCCGCAGGGGCGAGGGGCCGACGCTGGTCGAGGCGTTCACGTACCGCATGGGCGCGCACACCACCTCCGACGACCCGTCGAAGTACCGGGCCGACGAGGAGCGCGAGGCGTGGGAGGCGAAGGACCCGATCCTGCGCCTGCGCACGTATCTCGAGTCCGAAACTGACACGGACGAGGGATTTTTCGCGGAACTCGAGGCCGAGAGCGAAGCGTTGGGTCTTCGAGTACGCGAGGTCGTGCGGGCCATGCCGGACCCGGACCGGATGGCCATCTTCGAGAACGCGTACGCGGACGGGCACTCGCTCGTCGACGAGGAGCGTGCCCAGTTCGCCGCCTACCAGGCGTCGTTCTCCACGGAATCCGATAGCGACCCCGTCGCGGGCTCGGGAGGCAACTGATCATGGCGGTACAGAAGCTTCCGCTCGCGAAAGCGATCAACGAGTCGCTGCGCGTGGCGCTCGACACCGACCCCAAGGTCCTCATCATGGGCGAGGACGTCGGCAAGCTCGGCGGCGTCTTCCGCGTCACGGACGGGCTGCAGAAGGACTTCGGCGAGGACCGGGTCATCGACACCCCGCTCGCCGAGTCCGGCATCGTCGGCACGGCCATCGGCCTCGCGCTGCGCGGGTACCGGCCGGTCGTGGAGATCCAGTTCGACGGTTTCGTCTTCCCCGCGTACGACCAGATCGTCACGCAGCTCGCGAAGATGCACGCCCGCGCGCTCGGCAAGATCAAGCTGCCGGTCGTCGTGCGGATCCCGTACGGCGGCGGCATCGGCGCGGTCGAGCACCACTCGGAGTCGCCGGAGGCGCTGTTCGCGCACGTGGCGGGCCTGAAGGTGGTCTCCCCGTCGAACTCGTCGGACGCGTACTGGATGATGCAGCAGGCCATCCAGAGCGACGACCCGATCATCTTCTTCGAGCCGAAGCGGCGCTACTGGGACAAGGGCGAGGTCGACACCGAGGCGATCCCCGGACCGCTGCACGGCGCGCGCACGGTGCGCGAGGGCACGGATCTGACGCTCGTCGCGTACGGGCCGATGGTGAAGGTCTGCCTGGAGGTGGCCGCGGCCGCCCAGGAGGAGGGCAAGTCCCTGGAGGTCCTCGACCTGCGCTCCATGTCGCCGATCGACTTCGACGCGGTGCAGAAGTCCGTCGAGAAGACCCGCCGGCTCGTCGTGGTGCACGAGGCCCCGGTCTTCCTCGGTACGGGCGCGGAGATCGCCGCGCGGATCACCGAGCGCTGCTTCTACCATCTGGAGGCGCCCGTGCTGCGGGTCGGCGGCTATCACGTGCCGTACCCGCCGGCGCGCCTCGAGGATGAGTACCTGCCGGGCCTCGACCGGGTGCTCGATGCCGTCGACCGCTCGCTTGCGTACTGAGGAGAGGGCCGTGACGACGATGACAGACGCTGCGCTGGCCGAGTTCAAGATGCCCGACGTGGGCGAGGGGCTCACCGAGGCCGAGATCCTCAAGTGGTACGTCCAGCCGGGTGACGCGGTCACCGACGGGCAGGTCGTGTGCGAGGTGGAGACGGCGAAGGCGGCCGTCGAGCTGCCGATCCCGTTCAACGGTGTGGTGCGCGAGCTGCGCTTCCCCGAGGGAACGACGGTGGATGTGGGGCAGGTGATCATCGCGGTGGACGTCGCGGGCGGATCCGGCTCCACGGCCGCTGCTCCCGCGCCCGTTTCCGTTTCCGTGCCGGAGCCCACGGCGCCCGAGCCCGAGCCCGAGGCTGAGCCGAAGGGGCGGCAGCCGGTGCTTGTGGGGTACGGGGTTTCCGAGGCGTCGACGAAGCGGCGTCCTCGCAAGGGCGACGTGGTGGCGGCCCCCGCGGCGGTCACGCAGCCCGCGCCCGCACCCGCGCCCGAGCCGGTAGCCCCGGTGAAGGGCAACGGGCGCCCGCTCGCCAAGCCCCCCGTGCGCAAGCTGGCCAAGGATCTGGGTGTCGACCTCGCCTCGCTCACGCCCTCCGGACCTGACGGCATCATCACCCGCGAGGACGTGCACGCGGCCGTCGCCCTGGCTCCCGAGCCGGTCGTGACGCAGGTGCAGGCACAGTCGCAGGTGCAGGAGCCGGTCGCCGCCGCGCCGGCCGTCGTCCAGGATGGCGTACGCGAGACCCGCATCCCCGTCAAGGGCGTACGCAAGGCGACCGCGGCCGCGATGGTGGGCTCCGCCTTCACCGCGCCGCACGTCACGGAGTTCGTGACGGTCGACGTGACGCGGACGATGAAGCTCGTCGAGGAGCTCAAGGCCGACAAGGAGATGCAGGGGCTGCGGGTCAACCCGCTGCTGCTCGTCGCCAAGGCCCTGCTCGTCGCGATCAAGCGGAACCCGGAGATCAGCGCCGCCTGGGACGAGGCCGCCCAGGAGATCGTCCGGAAGCACTACGTGAATCTGGGCATCGCCGCGGCCACGCCCCGCGGTCTGATCGTGCCGAACATCAAGGACGCGCACGCCAAGACCCTGCCCGAACTGGCGGTGGCGCTGGGCGAGTTGGTGTCAACGGCCCGCGAGGGCAAGACATCGCCGGGCGCCATGCAGGGCGGCACGGTGACCATCACCAACGTCGGCGTCTTCGGCGTCGACACGGGCACCCCGATCCTGAACCCCGGTGAGTCGGCGATTCTCGCCGTCGGCGCGATTCGGCTCCAGCCGTGGGTGCACAAGGGGAAGGTCAAGCCGCGTCAGGTGACGACGCTGGCCCTGTCCTTCGACCACCGTCTGGTCGACGGTGAGCTCGGCTCGAAGGTGCTCGCGGATGTCGCGGCGATTCTTGAGCAGCCGAAGAGGCTCATTACCTGGGCGTGAGTTGCCTGGGCGTGAGCGAACAACACGGGGCCGGACCTGACGGTGCGGCCCCGTGTGACGTACTCAGGCCGCTGTGCTGCCGACCATGAGGATCTTGATCGTGACGGTGCCGCCGTCGATCTCGTACGTGGCCCGGTAGGCGCCGACCCGCAGGCGCCGCAGGGGCGTGCCGCCGAGCTTGCTGCTGGCGGAGGGTTCCGGGTGGTCGGCGAGGGTGTTGATCGCCTTGAGCAGTGGTTTCACCGCGTCGCCGTCGCGGGCCCTGAGTCGCTTGAGGCCCTCGGACGCGGTCCTCTCCCAGACGATGGTGTACGTCAAGAGGCTTCCGATCCGGCGGCGATGGCCTCGATCTCTTCCTGGGTGGACGTCGGGCCGCCGACGGCGCGCGCGTACAGAGAGACGGCGACGTCGGCAAAGTCGATCGCAGCCCGGCGGGTCTTCTCGTCCGTGGCCGAGTCCGCCAGTGCCTGGGTCCACCAGTGGTTGAGGAAGGCGTCGAAGCCCTCGGGGTCGGACAGGAGGCCCAACTCCACGTAGAAGCCGGCCCGGTGATCGAGTCTCAGGGCCCCGCCGATCGCATCGACATTGCGGTGGATGTCCTTGCCCGCGAAACCTGTGGTTTCCCGAGCTCCGGCCACCGCGGTCTGCCACTCGGCTGCCATGTGCGTCCCCTTTCGCCGTGCGGCCAAGGTACCGGTCTGGCACTCTCGGAGACGGCTCGGCAGCCTACGCATCCGGGCTCCTCGGAATATCGAGTTCCGCCCAGACCGTCTTGCCCACGGTGAGCTTCTCCACGGCCCATCGCTTGGCGAGACCGCCGACGATGAGCAGTCCGCGCCCGAACTGTTCGCCGTCCTCCGCGGCGCGGACCTCCGGCAGGCGCTCGCTCTTCGGGTCGGTGACGGCGACGCGCAGCACGCTGCCGACGAGTGACGTCTCCACGCGAAACAGCCGGTCCCGTAAACACCCGTGCAGCAGCGCGTTCGTGCACAACTCGCTTGCCAGCAGCGCCGCGTCGCCGGCTGCGCCGGGATGGCCCCACGCGGCGGCGAGCTGGGCCACGTGTCTGCGGGCGAGGGGGATGTTCTGCGGGAACGGGGTGTAGCTGACGGCGTCGTAGCGGTCGTAGCGGTCGTAGGGCTTGGGGAGTCCGGGAGGACAGGAGTCGGTCACCGGAACGCACCTCCTTGTGCGATGTGGGGGCCAGGTGAGGTGGCTCTGCCGTGCCGTATCGGATGCGGGCAGCACGGTGCACTTCCGCCAACTGGTGTCGCTGAGTGGGCGATTGAGTACTGACGGTAGCGATAGAAAGGGAGGGCCAGCAAGTCTGAGGCCATAAATTTCTACTCGAACTTGCTTGCTCGCAGTGTGGCGACGGCGCAGACTGTGACCAACTCGGCGAGAGGAAAGGCAAGATGGCAGGCAGGAGCCCTGATCGCGGCGTGTCCGTGTCCACCGTGCTGGCACGCAGACTGGGCGGTGAGCTGCTGCGCATGCGCGAGGCGCGCGGGTTGCGTCAGGCACATGCGGCCGAAGCGTTGTCGGCCTCGGTGGCCAAAATCGCCAAGATGGAGCGCGGGTTGGTGCCGATCCGCGACCCGGACATTCGTGCCCTGTGTCACCTGTACGGCGAGACCGACGAGGTGGTGGTCGGGAGGCTGCTGACGCTTGCGCGGACGGATCGAGAGAGACGCAAGGCCCACGGCTGGTGGAACCAGTACCCACAGCTTCCCGCCATGGTCGAGTACGTGGCCCTGGAGGACATCGCCACCAGCATCCGTACCTGTCAACTCTCCTTCATTCCAGGCCTATTGCAGACACCGGACTATGCGCGGGCCGTGGCGGTCGGAGCCGGCTCGTGGGAAGACCCGAGCGAAATCGAGCCCTTCGTGGAGGCGAGGCTGGCCCGTCAGGCGCGACTGCGATCGGAGCGACCGCTGGAGCTGTGGGCCGTGATGCACGAGGGGGCGCTGCGCCAGCTCGTCGGTGGCCGCGACGTGATGAGGGAACAACTGGGGCATCTGCTGGACCTGGCACACATGGACACGGTCAGGGTGCAGGTGGTCCCGTGGCTGGCAGGTGCGAACCCGGGCATGATCGGGGCGTTCAGCATCGTCTCGTTTGCCGACCCCGGCGCGCTGGACGTCGTACATATGGACGTACCCTCTTCTACGCTCTGGTTGGAGAGCGAGGAGGACGCCGCCCAGCACGGTCGGATCTTCGACCGCATCGCACGGGTGGGGCTGGCGGAGCGCAACGCTCTCGACCTGATCGAAGCCATTCGCAAGGAGATGTAGGCCTGATGACCGAGTTCGAGTTCGTCAAGTCCAGCTACAGCGGCGGAGATGCCGGCCAGGAATGCGTCGAAGTCGCCCGCAACATCCCCGGCACCGTCGCCGTCCGTGACTCCAAGGGCCTGGACGGGCCCGTACTCCGGGTCGCCCCCTCGGCCTGGGCCGCGTTCACGGTGCACGTGGGGCAGGGAACGGGCGGCGCACCTCACCACTCGTAGACCGCCCGCCGGATCAGTCCCTGCCGACCTGGATCAGTACGGTTCCAGGAAACTCATCGGCGGGCGCGGTCACTTCACATCGCCCTGCGACGGGGGCCCGTACTCGGCCCGCGGCCCGGCGAGCCGATCGGCGACCAGCGCGAGCCAGCCGCTCGGCGCGTACGGTGCCGGCGGGTCGACCTCCATCCCCAACTCGGCTACCGCGAGGGCGTAGTCGGACTCGTCCAGGTCCAGGGTGAGCAGCTCATGAAGTCCCCCGGCCAAGCGAGCCACGAGGTGCGGGTCGGTAGCGGCCCGGTAGTCCTCGACTTTCGTCGATCTGACGGATCATCCGGCCGGGTCCGGGCAGGATGAGACCGCGTAACTCCGGACCGTCTCACTGGAACCAGTTGCACTCCTCCGCACCCCTGAGGTCTCCTACTCGTCCTCGTTCGCCATGGCCAACAGCTCCTCCGGTGACCACTCCAGCCGCCCCGCGGCAAGATCGGTCAGCACCCCCCGGACCCATGCCAGCTCCGCAGCGGTCATCGTGCGCACATACTCCGACTCCAGAGCCGCAATCCGCGGCAGCCCGCTCTCCGCCTCCTGGGCGAGGTCTGCCTCGTACGTGGCAAGCGCGGCCTCCAGCGCAGCCGCCCGGCGCGTGAGGGCGTCGGCCATCGCCTCTGGCGTCAGCAGCATCAGCAGCGACAGCGCTGCCGGGAACGCCGGGAACTCCTGCTTCGGCGTGGCCAGCATCTCGTCCAGCCAGCGGTGAGCGGTCTTGCTGCCCGCGTCTGTCACCTCGTACACCGTGCGCTCGGGGTACTGCGCGTCCCGCCCGGTCTCCCGGACTGCGATCAGCTCGGCCTCCAGCAGGCGGTCCATGGTCCGGTACAGGCCGGCCCGCTGGCCGACGTTGACGACCTGGTCCTTGCCCCACTCCTTGAGCAACCGCTGGACACCGTACGGATGCAGTGGCTTGTAGTGCAGCAGGGCCAGGACGGTCAGGGCGAGGGGGGAACTCCGGGGCGCAGTGCTCATGCCTCGATGCTACCCACAGGCAAACTAGTTGACTAGAGACTAGTAGTGCTGTAACTATCAAGTCATGACGTTTTCGACTGGCACGACGAACGGCAAGGTTCGCTCCGCACTGGTCATCGGCGGCGGTATCGCCGGCCCCGTCACCGCGATGGCGCTGCAGCAGGCCGGCATCGAGGCGACGATCTTCGAGGCGTACGACGGCCCGGCCGACGAGGTCGGCGGCGGCATGGGCCTCGCACCCAACGGCTTCCAGGCCTTCGACGCGATCGGCATCGGGGACGCGATCCGCGCGGTCAGCACCCCGATGAACGGCATCGTGCTGCAGAGCTGGAACGGCAAGAAGCTGGCCGAGTTCGGCACGCCGGCGGGCATCGACCCGACCCGCTTCGTGATCCGCGCCGAACTGTTCGGCGCACTGCGCCGGGCCGCCGACGAGCTCGGCATCACCACCGTGTACGGCAAGCGCATCATCGACGCGAACGAGGAAGCCGACGGCGTCACCGCCCGCTTCGAGGACGGCAGCACCGCGACCGCCGACGTGCTGATCGGCGCCGACGGTCTCCGCTCCACCGTCCGCCGCCTCATCGACCCGAGCTCTCCCGCGCCGCGGTTCGCCGGCACCGCCGGTTTCGGAGCCATGGTTGCCGATGCCGGCGTCCCGAGCACAGACGGCATGATGCACATGACCTTCGGCAAGCGGTGCTTCTTCGCCTGGCAGGTCTTCGCCGACGGCACCGGCATCTGGTTCATCAACCTCCCGGTCCCGCAACCGCTCTCGGTCAACGAGCAGCGCGGGCGCGGCGGCGCGTACTGGCTGTCGCACCTGGCGCAGGCCTGCGACGGAGACGTCACTCCGGCCAAGCGGATGCTGGCCAGCACAGACCCGAAAACGATGCTCTTCGCCGGCAGTACCGAAAACATGCCACGCCTCGCCAGTTGGAGCCGCGGCCGGATGGTCCTCACCGGGGACGCGGCCCACGCGCCCTCGTCCAGCTCCGGCCAAGGCGCCTCGCTGGCGGCGGAGAGCTCCGTCGAACTCGCCCGCTGCCTGCGCGATCTGCCGCTGCCGCACGCTCTCGCCCGCTACGAGGAGCTGCGCCGCCCCCGGGTGGAGCGGATCATCAAGGAGACAGCCCGCACCAACGCCCGCAAGGCCGCGGGCCCGATCGCCCGTGTGGTCCGCGACGCCCTGCTGCCGACGATGTTCAAGCTGATGAAGCCCGAGAAGAACGCCTGGCAGTTCCAGTACCCGATCGAGTTCGACGCGCCTGTGGCCTGAACGCACAATCCGGGGCGCACTTGCAAGCGGTAAGAAGCGCTCGTCCGGGGTGATCGCCTGGCGGATCAACAGGGTCTGGACCGGGCGAGCGCGATGAGGGGCCCGCCGCGGCATGCGGCGGGCCCCTCATCCATGGAGCTGTCGAGGACTACTTCTTGAACCCGTAGTCCATGAGCTTCTTCGCGTCCGCCGTGCGGTTGGTGACCGAGGAGGACGCGAGGACCGTGCCGATGACCGTCTTGCCGTTGCGGGTGGCGGCGAAGACCAGGCAGTACTTGGCCTCGGGGCCCGAGCCGGTCTTCACGCCGATGGTGCCGGAGTAGCTGCCGAGCAGGTTGTTCGTGTTGGACCACGACATGTAGCGGTAGCCGCCGCTCTTCGTGGTGACCTTCTGCTTCGTCGACGTCGTCTTCACGACCGTGCGGAACGTGGAGTTCTTCATCGCGGACGACGCGATCTTCGTCAGGTCGCGCGGCGTCGAGTAGTTCGAGCCGCTGCCGATGCCGTCGAACGAGTCGAAGTGCGTGTTCTTCAGGCCCATGTCGGTGGCGGCCTTGTTCATCTTGCCGATGAAGGACTTCACGCGGGCGGCGCGGGTGGTGCCGGAGCCGAACTTGTCGGCCAGGGCGTAGGCGGCGTCGCAGCCGGACGGGAGCATGAGCCCGTACAGGAGCTGGCGGACGGTGACCTTGTCGCCGACGATCAGGCGGGCCGACGACGCGTTCTTCGCGACGATGTAGTCGCTGTACGCCTTCTGGATCGTGACCTTGGAGTCCAGGTTCAGGTTCGACTGCGCCAGGACGACCTTCGCGGTCATGATCTTGGTGGTGGAGCCGGTGGAACGGCGGGTGTCCGCGGCCTTGGTGAACAGGCTCGTACCGGTCCCGTTGTTCATCACGTAGCCGCCCGCGGCGACGATCGTGGGAGTGGGCAGCGTGGCGGCCTGCGCGGAGGTGGCGAAGACCCCGCTCGCCAGGACCGCACCGGCGGTCACGGTGGTGGCGGCGAAGGTTACGCGGCGAATGCCTGAGATGCCCTTAATGCGGGTTTTCAAGTTGAACGCTCCAAATGCCCCTGGAATGCGGCCACGTGAGGGTGCCGCTCGCTGAAGAGACTCACGAGTGTGGCGGATGGATGTGCCGGGATGCGGAGTATTTGTGCGGACCGTTCGTGGCGAGAGGCGGCGCCCACCGTTTGGGGGTGCTGCGTCCGCATCCTGGACGGCCTCCGGCGATGCGTACGTGTTGTATCTATGATGTGCGCATGCCTTCAGCGCCCCCGTCCCCCGCCGCCGTCAAGCGACCACCAGCGGCCGACCGCGTCTACGACCACGTCAAGCGCAGCGTCCTCGAACGCCGCTACGAGGGCGGGACGTTGCTCACCGAGGGCGAGCTCGCCGAGGCCGTAGGGGTGTCCCGCACCCCGGTGCGCGAGGCGCTGCTCAAGCTGGAGGTCGAGGGGCTGATCAAGCTCTACCCGAAGAAGGGCGCCCTGGTCCTGGCCGTCTCCGCGCAGGAGATCGCGGACGTCGTCGAGACCCGCCTCCTCGTCGAGGAGCACTCCGTACGCAAGGTGGTCCCCGCGCCGGCGAGCCTGATCGCCCGCCTGGAAGAGCTGCTCTCGCTCCAGCAGACCCAGGCCGCCGCGGGCGAGTTCGC
Source organism: Streptomyces sp. NBC_00009 (assembly GCF_045040855.1). Lineage (NCBI taxonomy): Bacteria > Bacillati > Actinomycetota > Actinomycetes > Kitasatosporales > Streptomycetaceae > Streptomyces > Streptomyces sp. NBC_00009. Next base: position 3,852,464 of record NZ_CP108312.1, on the reverse strand, counting down.
CGACGCGGCCGGCACCGACCGCTGCTTCCACGCCGAGATCGTGCGCAGCGGAGGCAACGCGATCCTCTCCCGCCTCTACGACCAGCTGCGCGACCGCCAGCTGAGAATGGGCGTCGCCGTGATGCACTCGCACCCGGACCGGATCGCCAAGACGCTCACCGAGCACGAGGAGATCCTCGACGCGCTGCGCGCAGGCGACGCCGAGGCAGCCGTCGCCGTAGTCCGACGCCACGTCGGCTGGTTCTCGAACCTGGCGCGGGGCGAGGTCCGATGAGCTCCGCAGGCACCGCGACGCTGCCCGGGGACCCGCCCGGCGGCCGCAGGGCCATGGGCGTCTGGTCCATCGGCGTCGCCGTCTACTTCGTCGCCGTCATCTTCCGTACCTCGCTGGGCGTCGCGGGCCTCGACGCCGTCGAGCGCTTCCACATCAACGCCTCGGCGCTGTCCACGTTCTCGATCCTCCAGCTGCTCGTGTACGCGGGCATGCAGATACCCGTCGGCCTGATGGTCGACCGGCTCGGCACCAAGCGCGTCCTGACGATCGGCGTCGTCCTCTTCACCATCGGCCAGCTCGGCTTCGCGTTCTCGCCCTCGTACGGGACGGCCCTCGTCTCGCGCGCGCTGCTCGGCTGCGGCGACGCGATGACGTTCATCAGCGTGCTGCGGCTCGGTACCCGCTGGTTCCCCGCCCGGCGCGGGCCGCTGGTCGCGCAGCTCGCGGGCCTCGTCGGCATGGCCGGCAACCTCGTGTCGACCCTCGTGATCGCGCGGCTGCTGCACGGCGTCGGCTGGGAGGCCGCGTTCGCCGGCAGCGCGCTCGCCGGAGTCGTCGTGCTCGTCCTGATGCTGCTCTTCCTCAAGGATCACCCGGAAGGCTTCGAGCCGGAGCCCGTGCGGCACACCGGCGGGGCCTTCGTCCGCGGACAGATCCTCGCGTCCTGGCGCGAGCCGGGCACACGGCTCGGTCTGTGGGTGCACTTCACGACGCAGTTCCCGGCGATGGTGTTCCTGCTGTTGTGGGGCCTGCCGTTCCTGGTGGAGGCGCAGGGCCTCTCGCGCGGGACCGCCGGTGAACTGCTCACCCTCGTCGTGCTGTCCAACATGCTGATCGGGCTCGTCTACGGGCAGATCGTGGCCCGGCACCACATGGCCAGGCTGCCGCTCGCCCTCGGCACGGTCGCCGGTACGGCTCTGATGTGGGCCGTGACGATCGCCTACCCGGGGGACCACGCGCCGATGTGGCTGCTGGTGGTGCTGTGCGTCGTGCTCGGTGCGTGCGGGCCCGCGTCCATGATCGGGTTCGACTTCGCGCGTCCGGCGAACCCGCCCGAGCGGCAGGGGACCGCTTCCGGGATCGTCAACATGGGCGGGTTCGTCGCGTCGATGACGACGCTGTTCGCGGTCGGGGTCCTGCTGGATGCGACCGGCGACAACTACCGCATCGCGTTCTCCGCGGTGTTCGTCCTCGAGGCGCTCGGGGTGAGCCAGATCCTGCGGCTGCGCCGGCGCGCGGACCGCCGGGAGCGGGAGCGCCTGGTGGCGAGCCGGGTGGAGACGGTGCACGTGCCCGCTTAAGCGGTTCCTGCGTGAGGCTTCTCCGCGCAGACGTACGCGTAGGCGGCCTGAGACGTACCGCGCCTGAGACGTACCGCGCCTGAGACGTACCGCGCCTGAGACGTGCCGGGCCTGAGCCGTACCTGCGTAAGACCTCCCCGCGCAAGACGTCCCCGCGTAAGCGACGGGCCCCGGTTGCCGTCTCCGGCACCGGGGCCTTTCCCGTCCGCTCCGCCGCCCTGGCCCCCGTAAGGGCTACGGCGTCGTGGACAGCGAGTTCAGGATCGCCTGGGCGAGGTCCAGGTCGCCCTCCGTCTTGACCCGGTCGGACACCGCGTCGGGCGTCACGCGGCCGCAGGCCAGCTTGACGTAGGTCTCCCAGTCGAGGGAGAGCGTCGCGGCCGGGCCCAGCGACGGTGCGCCGTCGACCGTGCCGCGCCCGTCCGCGTCCACACGCACCGTGCGCAGGAACTCGACCGGCCCGTGCACATCGAAGACCACCGCCGAGTTCGCGGGCGCAGACGCGTCCTTCGCGACGACCTTCGGCAGAACGGCGAGCAGCATGTCGCGCGTGACGTACGCGCCCGGCGAGTCGAGGTTGCCCGGCCGGCCGACGGCCACGCGCAGGTCCTGCTCGTGCACCCACACGTCGAACGCCCGCTTGCGCATGGCGAATTCGAGGGTCTCCTCCGTGCCGAGCGGCCCGCGCACCATCGCGCCCGGCTCACGCGACTCGTTGCGCAGCTGCCGGGAGCGCCGGATGATCGTGTACTCCAGCTCGGACGTCATCTCGGGCGCCGTGTGGTGGCGCCGCACGTCGACCTGCATCTCCATGTACCGCTGGTGCTCGTTCTGTACGTGGTACAGGTCGCGCGGCAGCGTGTGGATGGGCCGCGGGTCGCCGAGCATCTCGCAGTCGAGGCCGATGACATGGGACACGATGTCCCGCACCGACCAGCCGGGGCAGGGCGTGGCCCGGTTCCATTCGCCCTCCACCAGGGGCGTCACCAGCTCGGATATCGCTTCGATGGAATGGGTCCAGGCATCGGCGTAGGACTGAAGACTGGGGTGGAGACTCACGGAACGGGACCCCTCGGGCGGTTGTGGCGCGGGCAGTGGGTGTCTTGGAGCGCGTCTGCGGGGGTCCGGGGGGAACCCCCGGAAATGCACAGTACGCTGCGGGCAGGCACCCCGGCAGTGCTTTCGTGTGACGATCGTAGGCCTGTGTAGACGGCTCGAATGCCAGGACGGTGGTACTGTGCGCGCCTCGCTCATCCAGATCCGTGTAGATGATGACGAATCGCCCAATTCCCGTCGGCTGCGGGCCGCTTCGATGGTGCGGGAACAAGCCGGGTCCGCCGACCTCGTCGTCCTCCCCGAGCTGTGGACCACCGGCGCCTTCGCCTACGAGGCCTTTTCGACCGAGGCGGAGCCCCTGGAGGGCCCGACGTACGAGGCGATGGCGAAGGCCGCGAGCGACGCCGGCGTCTGGCTGCACGCGGGCACGATCCCCGAACGCACAGTGTCTGACAGCGGCTCCGCCGCGGGGGACGGGCCGCTCTACAACACCGCGCTCGTCTTCTCCCCGGACGGCGAACTCGCCGCCGCCTACCGCAAGATCCACCGCTTCGGCTTCGACAAGGGCGAGGCCGTGCTGATGAGCGCGGGCGAAGAACTCGTCACCGTACGCCTGCCGGAAACCGTCCTCGGCGTCACCACCTGCTACGACCTGCGCTTCCCCGAGCTGTACCGGGGCCTCGTCGACCGGGGCGCCGAGACGCTCCTCGTGTCCGCCGGCTGGCCCGAGCGGCGCCGCGCGCACTGGACGCTGCTCGCCCAGGCGCGCGCCGTCGAGAACCAGGCGTACGTACTGGCCTGCGGCACCGCCGGTACGCACGCCGGGGTGCCGCAGGCCGGGCACAGCATCGTCGTGGACCCCTGGGGCGAGGTCATCGGGGAGGCGGGCGCCGGCGAGGAGGTCCTCACCGTCGAGTTCGACGCGGCGGGCGTCGCCGCGACCCGCGAGCGGTTCCCGGCGCTCAAGGACCGGCGACTGGGGCTGGAGCCGCCTCGACGGTGAGGGAGCGTCAGCCGTCGCTTGTCAGCGGTCGCTCGTCAGTGGTCACTTGTCAGCCGACCCTCGCTCCTTCTCCGCCAGGTGGATCACGCACACCGCGATGGCGATGAGCAGCGCCGGGTCCGCGTCCTCACGGATGACGTCGACGCCGTACGTGTCGCGGACCCGGAGCCAGCGGCGTGAGATGTGGGCGAGCATCTCGCCGCCGTACTCGACGACGAACTCGCGGTCCAGGATCTTTCCGCTGACGTCGAGCTCGGTCCCGTCGACCAGTTCGACCCGGTAGTGGTTGCGCAGCAGGGACAGGCGCTTGCGCTTGATCTTGGCGAGGGCTTCGTCGCCGCGCTCGATGACCATCGTGTCGCGCAGGGCGAACATCTTCTCGTGGATGTCGATGAGCACCCGCCCGTCGGTCCCCTTCAGCTCGAAGGTGTCCCGCAGGCGCATCGCCTTGCCGTCGACGAGGAAGGCCTTGTGGCCCTGCTCGTCCTCGATCCAGTAGTCCTCGCCCACCGCGAAGAGCCGCTCTCGAACTTCGTATCTCATACGTCGAAGGGTGCCCAGCCCGCACGCGCGGACTCTCCCCCCTCACTCGGGCGGCGGTGTCCCGAGGCGGCGGGCGAGGGACGGCTCCTGGGCGAGGACGTACCCCGTGGCGATCCCCACGCACACGACCGTGAACAGCACGATGAGCCACGACAGCAGCGTGAACACGAGGCCGAGGGGGCCGAACTCGGCCACGGAGCGGTTCAGTGTCACCGGCATGTAGAAGCGCGACGCCCAGGCGAGAACGACCACGCCCGTGCCGGTCAGGAGGGCGCCCGGCAACAGTGGCAGCCACGGCACGCGGCTGCCGAGCAGCATGTGCTGCGTCCACCACCACAACAGGGTGCTCGACGCGAACGACAGCGGCATGCCGAGCCAGGAGCCCAACCCGAACCCCTCACGCAGCAGCCCCTGGACCACCAGCGCGGACAGCCACACCAGCAGCCACACCAGCCACCGCCACGCGATGAGGCGCAGGCCTGCGGGCGGCACGTGCCAGGAGCGCTCGCACACGCGTTGCAGCGCGCGGCTGCACGAGGTCGCTGACAGCAGCGTGACGAGGACGCCGACGGCTCCCGAGGTATCGCGTGCGGTGTCGTCGGGTGCGCCGAACACCTGCCGGACCTGGTCGAGGGCGGGTCCGGACAGGCCGAGCGCGTACGTGGCCGACTCGACGAGGCGGTCCCGCACAGCGGTCGGGGCGAACGCGGCGATGATGAAGAGCACGGGGACCGCCGTCAGGAAGGCCTGCGCGGCCAGCCGCGTCGAGGAGTCGAGGAGACTCACGTCCACCATCTGCCGGGTCAGGCGCGTGATGAACGGCAGCCGCTTCCGCAGCTCCCCGGCCCGCGTGGCGCCCCACCGCGTGACCTTGGCCAGGGTGCCGGTGAGACCGCCGCGTGCGCTGTCGTCTCTCATAGCTGCCAAGCGTCGGCCACGTGCCGCCCGCTCCGCCCGCAGACGCGCCGCCGGGGCCTGCGGCGGCTACGGGACGACGTACCCGCTCACGTGGATGCCCCTACGGGGCATGCGCTCGCTCAGTGGCACCCTTGACCCATGAACGATGTCGATCCCGCACCCCGTCGCGCCCGTGTCCGTGCCCCCGAGCTCATCGGCAAGGGTGGCTGGCTCAATACGGGCGGTAAGCAATACACCCTGGCCGATTTGCGGGGACGCATCGTCATTCTGGATTTTTGGACATTTTGTTGCGTGAATTGTCTGCATGTCCTCGACGAGCTGCGTGAGCTCGAGGAGAAGCACCGGGACACCGTCGTGATCGTCGGGGTGCACTCGCCGAAGTTCGTGCACGAGGCCGAGCACGCCGCCGTGGTCGACGCCGTCGAGCGGTACAACGTCGAGCACCCCGTCCTCGACGACCCCGAGCTTGCGACCTGGAAGCAGTACGCCGTGCGGGCCTGGCCCACGCTCGCGGTGATCGACCCCGAGGGGTACGTCGTCGCGCAGCACGCCGGCGAGGGGCACGCCCACGCCATCGAGAAGCTGGTCGAGCAGCTGGAGGCGGAGCACGGCGCGAAGGGGACGCTGCGCCGCGGCGACGGGCCGTATGTCGCCCCCGAGCCGGTCGCGACGGATCTGCGCTTCCCCGGCAAGGCGCTCGTGCTGCCGTCCGGGAACTTCCTGGTCTCCGACACGACCCGGCACCAGCTCGTCGAGCTGGCCGAGGACGGCGAGAGCGTCGTACGGCGGATCGGCTCGCCCGGCGACTTCAACGAGCCGCAGGGCCTCGCGCTCCTCGACGACGCGACCGTCGTCGTGGCCGACACGGTGCACCACTCGCTGAAGGCCGTGGACCTCGCGAGCGGGGACATCACGACGCTCGCGGGTACCGGCCGGCAGTGGTGGCAGGGCGCGCCGACCAGCGGCCCCGCCCTTGAGGTGTCGCTGTCCTCGCCGTGGGACGTCGCCGTCTTCGGCGGCAAGGTGTGGATCGCCATGGCGGGCGTGCACCAGCTGTGGACGTACGACCCGGAGACGAAGAGTGTCGCCGTCGCGGCGGGCACGACGAATGAAGGGCTCGTCGACGGGCCGGGGGCCGAGGCGTGGTTCGCGCAGCCGTCCGGGCTCGCGGCGACCGGCGAGCGGCTGTGGGTGGCCGACTCGGAGACGTCCGCGCTGCGGTACGTCGACCTGGACGGCGCCGTGCACACGGCGGTCGGTACGGGTCTCTTCGACTTCGGGCACCGGGACGGCGCCGCCGAACAGGCGTTGTTCCAGCACCCGTTGGGCGTGACGGCTCTGCCGGACGGTTCGGTCGCGGTCTCGGACACGTACAACCACGCCCTGCGCCGCTACGACCCGGCGACCGGTGAGGTCACCACGCTGGCGACGGATCTGCGGGAGCCCAGCGACGCGGTGCTCGTGGGTGGGGACTCATCGGAAATCGTCGTGGTGGAGTCGGCGCGGCACCGGCTGACGCGGCTGCGGCTTCCGGAGGAGGCCGTGCGGGTCGAGTCGGTCGCGCACCGGACGCAGCGCGCGGCGACCGAGGTCGCCGCGGGCAAGCTGCAGTTGGATGTGATCTTCCAGGCTCCGGCGGGTCAGAAGCTCGATGTGCGGTACGGGCCCTCGACCCGGCTCCTGGTCTCCTCCACCCCGCCGGAGCTGCTGGCCGCGGGCGACGGGGCGGACACGGACCTGTCGCGCGAGCTGGTCCTGAACCCGGAGGTGGCGGAGGGCGTCCTGCACGTGTCGGCGATGGCCGCCTCGTGTGACGACTACCCGGCCAACGAGTACCCGGCCTGCCACGTCCACCAGCAGGACTGGGGCGTGCCGGTCCGGCTCACCGAGGGTGGCGCGGACCGGCTGCCGCTGGTGCTCGCGGGCATGGACGACCGGGGCTGATCCGGACTGGCAGGGGCTGACCGGGGCTGACGGAGCGCCGGTCAGCCGGCGTACGGGCGCTTGGTGTTCCAGGAGAGCACCTCGATGCCGTCGGCGCGCTTGCCGGCGTACTCCACCTCGCCGGGGGTGACCAGCTTGACGGACTCGCTCGAGTCGTCGGAGTTGTTCCTGACCAGGGACAGGCGGATCGACTTGAAGTAGTCGTCCTCGGCCTTGGTCTCCTGGTAGACGTTGATCGCGGAGTAGACCGTGCCGCCGGGCTGCACGACGATCGGCTGGGCGGGCTGCTGGTCGTCCTTGGCGAGCGGCGCGTCGCCGTTGGCCTCGCCCGGGGTCACGACGGGGAACTTCTGCACGGTGCAGGCCGTGGCGGAGCGGTTGACGGCCGTGATGAGCAGGTGGTCGCCCTGCTGCTCGGGGTTCTCGCGCTTGAGGGAGTAGTCGAGGTAGCCGACCTTGCACTCGGGGGCCTTCTTGGCCGCCGTGCCGCCGGTCGTGCCGGTGCCGGTGCCGGTCTGCTTCGCGCCGGCCGCGGCGGCGTCCGTGCCGCCGGAAGCCTTCGACGAGCCGGTGCCCGAGCCGGTGCCCGAGCCGCTGTCGGAGCCGGTGTTCTCGGCGCCGGAACCGGCGGAGTCGGTGGCCGCCTTGTCCGTGGAGGCGGCGCCCGAGTCCTTGGTGCCCTCACCGCTGTTGCAGGCGGTGAGGGACAGGCTCAGGGCCGCGAGGGCGGCGACGGCGAGGACGGTGCGGGAACGGTTGCGGTGGGTGTTCATGGTGGGCTCCCCCGTGTGAATGGTCCGTGCGAATGGGCCGTGCGAAAGGACCATGCGAAAGGTCCGTGTGAAGACGGTCCGTGCATGCGGTCTGCTGTGTGTGGTCCGCACCGTTGTCTCTGTCTCGGTGCTGACTTCAGCTTCGGGGGTGCCTCTCTCGATCGGCTTGCGTGCCGCTAACGATCCGCTGGCAGGCCCTCCAGGACCTTCCGCGCGGCCGCCGCGCCGTCCTCGAAGCCCTCCGACTCCGCCGTCCACAGGGCCTGTTCCAGCAGGCCGGCGGCGTCGTCGGGGCGTCCGAGCGCGGCCAGCGCCTCGCCGCACGCGGTCTGGAGCAGCACGCGCCGGGCTGCCTCGTCGGGCGAGGTCATGTCCAGGGCACGCAGGGCGTGCGAGAGGGCCGCTTCGTGGGCGTCGGCGTCGAGGCAGTGCCGGGCCAGGTGGTGCAGCGCCAGCGCCTCCGTCGGCGGGTGCTGGGCCTGTACGGCGAGGGTGACGGCGCGGGACAGGAGGAGCCCGGCCCGCTCGTGCGCTCCGGTGCCGTTGAGTGCCACGGCGAGGTTGACGCAGGCGATGGCCTCGCTGGTCACGTCGCCGGCGCGGGCGGCGAGTGCGGGGGCCTGTTCGAGGTGGACGAGGGCCTCGTCGTCCCTGCCTTCCTCGTGGAGGATCCAGCCGAGCAGGGCGCGGGCCCGCGACTGGGCGTCGGGGTTGTCCTCGTGTTCCGCGGAGGCGAGGCACTGTTCGAGCAGCGGCACCCAGCCGTCGCCGACCCGCAGCAGGATCACCGGCCACAGCAGGAGGGCGATCCGCCAGGCCCGGTCGTGCAGTCCGGCGGCGGAGGCCGCGGCGACGGCGCCCTCCAGGCCCGCGCGTTCGGCCTCGTACCAGGCGAGCGCGGCTGCGCGGTCGGGGAACTCCCTTACGGCGACGGGCTCCCGGATGCCGGCGGGCAGGTCGCAGCAGGGCCGGCTCTCGGGGTGGGCGGCGGCGGCCGCGTCGAGGGCGGTGCGCAGATAGTGGTCGAGGAGGCGGCCGAGCGGCTCGGTGCCGGGCTCGGGCGCGAGGGTACGCGCGTAGAGGCGTACGAGGTCATGGGGTGTGCGGCGGCCTGCGGCCGATTCAGCGACCAGGTGGGCGGCGGCGAGCCGGCCGAGCGCGCTGTCCGCCTCGTCGGGGGTGGTGTCGGTGAGCGCGGCGGCCGTGAAGCGGTCGAGGTCGGAGCCGGTGTGCAGCCCGATGAGCCCGAACAGTTCGGCGGCTGGTTCCGGCAGGTGCCGGACGGTGAGCCGCAGTGCGGCCGATACGCCGGTGTCCTCGATGTCGAGGAGGCTCAACCGGCGCTGTTCGTCGGCGAGTTCACCGGCCATCGCGTCCAGGGTGCCGCTGGGGCGTTCGGCGAGGCGGGCCGCGGTGACGCGCAGGGCGAGCGGCAGCCCGTCGCACAGGGCCGCGAGGCGTTCGACGGCCGCGGGTTCGGCGGACACGCGCTCGTCGCCGAGTACGGCGGCGAGGAGTCCGGCCGCTTCGCCGGGCGGCAGGGGGTTCAGGGGTACGGGGGTCGCGGCGTCGGAGGCGATGAGGCCGCCGAGCCGGTCGCGGCTGGTGATGAGGGTGGCGCAGTGGTCGCCGCCGGGGAGCAGGGGGCGGACCTGGGCGGAGGTGCTCGCGTTGTCGAGGACGACGAGGAGGCGGCGTCCTGCGGCGAGGGAGCGGTAGAGGGCGCCCATCGCGGCGGTGGTCTCGGGGATCCGCCGGGCCGGGAGGCCGAGCGCGAGGAGGAACTCCCGCAGCACGGTGGGTGTTTCGGGGGCGGGGGTGTCGCTGAAGCCGCGCAGGTCGGCGAAGAGGACGCCGTCGGGGAACCGGTCGTGGCGCGCGTGGCGGCGGTGGGCCCAGTGCACGGCCAGCGCGGTCTTGCCGACGCCGGCGGGTCCGGTCAGCAGGCATACGGGTGCGTCGTCGCCGGACATCGCGTGGTCGAGGGCGCCGAGGTCGGCCTCGCGCCCGGAGAAGCCACGCGGGAGGCGGGGCAGGAGGTTGGGGGTGCGGCTGGGGGTGGGGGGTTCGGTGGGGGTGTGTACGGGGGTGGGGGCGGCGGGGTATTGGGGCGCGGGGCCGGCTTCGGGGTTGGTCCCGTTCCCGGGTTCCGGTTCGGACGCGCTCTCGGGGGCGTTCGGGGTTCCCGTTCCAGCGTCGGGTGGCGCGGCGGGTTCCGGGGACGGTGACGGGTCGGGCCGGGGGCTGTCGGCCGGCTGGTCGGACACGGGCCGCGACGGCGGGACCGCGCCCACCGGACCGGCCGATGACTGCGCCTGCACCTGGGCCGATGCCCGCGGCTGTGACGCGAACGCGGCCTGCGGCGGCGCCGGCACCGACGGCGTCCCCAGAATCGTCCGGTATGCCCCCGCGAGCACCGGCCCCGGATCGACGCCGAGTTCGTCGGCGAGGAGCTGGCGCGTGCGGTGGTAGTGGTCGAGGGCGTCGGACTGCCGGCCCGAGCGCCCGAGCGCGAGGACGAGCGCGGCGGCGAGCGACTCGCGCAGCGGGTGGGCCACCGATTCGGGGCGCAGGACGGCCGCCGCCCGTGCATGCTCGCCGAGCTGCCCGTACGCCTCCGCGAGCCCTTCGACGGAGGCGATCCGCAGCTCTTCGAGGGCGAGCGCGGCGGCTTCCAGGGGTGCGCTGCGCACGGTGCCGGTGAGTGCGGGGCCCTGCCACAGGGAGAGGGCCTCGCGGAGCATCTGGACGGTGTCGGCGGGCCGGTGCTGGAGCCGGGCGAGGGCGACCAGTTCCTCGAAGCGGTGGGCGTCGAGGAGGGTCTCCGGGAGCTGGAGCGCGTACGCGGAGCCCTGGGTGGTCAGCCGGACCCCGTACATCTCGGCGTCGTGCGCGGTGAGCAGGGCCCGCAGGCGTGAGACGTGGCTCTGGAGGACGGCCTTGGCGTGGAGGGGCGGTTCGTCCTCCCACAGGGCGGCGATCAGCTGCTCGACGCGGACCACGCTGTTGGGCCGCAGCAGCAGCATCGCGAGGAGGCCGGAGCGTTTGGCGGGGCCCAGCGGCAGTTCACCGGTCTCCGTCGCGACCGCGACGGTGCCGAGAATCCTGAACTCCACGCCCGGTGTCCTCCCTTGGCCTCCCCCGCACGGCAAAGGTCGAGTTTACCGCCGGGGGTCTGCGGGCTGCGCGGCGCTGCCTGCCGGGGAGGTCAGCCCTCCAGGAACGCGGCGAGAGCGTTCGCGAGAAGGAACGGGTCGTCGGCGGCACACAGTTCGCGGACGCTGTGCATGGAGAGGATCGCGACGCCGATGTCGACGGTCTTGATGCCGTGGCGGGCCGCCGTGATCGGGCCGATCGTGGTGCCGCAGGGCATGGCGTTGTTGGAGACGAACGACTGGAAGGGCACGCCGGCCTTCTCGCACGCGGCGGCGAACACGGCGCGGCCCGAACCGTCGGTGGCGTAGCGGTTGTTGACGTTGACCTTGAGGATGGGGCCGCCGCCGGCGCGCGGGTGGTGGGTGGGGTCGTGGCGCTCGGCGTAGTTGGGGTGCACGGCGTGCCCGGTGTCGGACGACAGGCACACCGTCCCGGCGAAGGCGCGGGCCTTGTCCTCGTACGAGCCTCCGCGCGCGAACACCGAGCGCTCCAGGACGCCGCCGAGCAGCGGTCCGTCGGCGCCGGTGTCGGACTGCGACCCGTTCTCCTCGTGGTCGAAGGCGGCGAGGACCGGGATGTAGGGGAGGTCGCCGGAGGCGGACACGGCGGCGAGGGCGGCCGTTCCCGCGTGCACGGACAGGAGGTTGTCCATGCGGGGTCCGGCGACGAGCTCCTTGTCGCGGCCGAGGTAGGAGGGCGCCTCGATGGGGTGTGTCATCAGGTCCCACCCGGTGACGTCGCCCTCGGCGAGGCCGTACTCCTCCTCCAGGAACCGGATGAGGTCGCCTTCGTGGACGTCGTCGCCGAGGCCCCAGATGGGCTGCATGTGCTTCTGCTTGTCGAGCTTGAGGCCGTCGGTGTGGACGGAGCGGTCCATGTGGATGGCGAGCTGGGGCACGCGCAGCAGGGCCCGGTCGACGTTCACGAGCCGCGTCGAGCCGTCCCGCAGGGTGAGCCGGCCCGCGAGTCCGAGGTCCCGGTCGAGCCAGGAGTTGAGGAGCGGTCCGCCGTAGATCTCGACGGCGACCTGCCGCCAGCCCTGCGAGCCCATGTCGGGCAGCGGCTTGACGCGCAGGTTCGGCGAGTCGGTGTGCGCGCCGACGATGCGGAAGGGGGTGTGCGGCGCGGCGCCCTCGGGGACGTACCACGCCACGATCGCGCCGCCGCGCGTCACGTACTTGCCGCCCTTCGTCCCGTCCCACGCGTCGGTCTCGGCGACCTGGCGGAATCCGGCCTTCTCCAGGCGCGCGGCGGCGTTCGCCACGGCGTGGTACGCCGAGGGGCTGGCCGCGAGGAAGGACATGAGGTCGTCGGTGTGACCGCGGTCGAAGCGGGAGGGGTTGCTCATGCGGGCCAGCCTAACGAGCCTTTGGCCCGGCGCGCGGGGGGTCCGCGCGGGTGCGGCCGGGGGGTTCGGTCGATCCCGATACGACGGCGCCGCCACCCGGATGTGTCCGGATGGCGGCGCCGGTGACTACGGGCAGGCCGGGGACTAGAACGCGGCCTCGTCCAGCTCCATCAGGTCGAGCTCGACCTTCTCGGAGAGGCGGCGCTCCAGGCCGACGCCCGGCAGGACGTTCGCGGCGAAGAACTTCGCGGCGGCGATCTTGCCCTGGTAGAAGGGGACGTCCTTGGCGGAGGCGGTCTCCAGCTTCTCGGCGGCGACGGCAGCGCCGCGCAGCAGCAGGAAGCCGACGACCACGTCGCCGGAGGCGAGCAGCAGGCGGGTGGTGTTGAGACCCACCTTGTAGATGTTCTTGGTGTCCTGCTCGGTGGCCGCGAGGTCGGTCAGCATGACGCCGACGATGGCCTCCAGCTCGACGGCCGCCTTGGCGAGCGCCTCGCGGGCCGGGGCGAGCTCCTCGCCGCCCGTGCCGACCGCGAGGAACTTCTTGATCTCCTCGGCGAGGCCGTTGAGCGCGGCGCCCTGGTTGCGGACGATCTTCCGGAAGAAGAAGTCCTGGCCCTGGATCGCGGTGGTGCCCTCGTAGAGGGTGTCGATCTTGGCGTCGCGGATGTACTGCTCGATCGGGTACTCCTGGAGGTAACCCGAGCCGCCGAACGTCTGGAGCGACTGCGCCAGCTGCTCGTAGGCCTTCTCCGAGCCGTAGCCCTTCACGATGGGCAGGAGGAGGTCGTTCAGGGCGTGCAGCGCGGACGCGTCCTCGCCGGTCGCCTCCTTGACCTGGATGTCGTCCTGGACGGCGGCGGTGTGCAGCACGAGCGCGCGCATGCCCTCCGCGTACGCCTTCTGCGTCATGAGCGAGCGGCGCACGTCCGGGTGGTGCGTGATGGTGACCTTGGGGGCGGTCTTGTCCATGAACTGGGCCAGGTCGGGGCCCTGGACGCGCTCCTTGGCGTACTCCAGGGCGTTCAGGTAGCCCGTCGACAGCGTGGAGATCGCCTTCGTGCCGACCATCATGCGGGCGAACTCGATGATGCGGAACATCTGGCGGATGCCGTCGTGCTTGTCGCCGATGAGCCAGCCCTTGGCGGGGTGCTGGTCGCCGAACGTCATCTCGCAGGTGTTGGACGCCTTGAGGCCCATCTTGTGCTCGACGTTCGTCGCATAGACGCCGTTGCGCTCGCCCAGCTCGCCGGTCTCCCAGTCGAAGTGGAACTTCGGGACCAGGAAGAGGGAGAGGCCCTTGGTGCCGGGGCCGTGGCCCTCGGGGCGCGCGAGCACGTAGTGGAGGATGTTCTCCGACATGTCGTGCTCACCGGACGTGATGAAGCGCTTCACGCCCTCGATGTGCCAGGAGCCGTCCTCCTGCTGGACGGCCTTGGTGCGGCCGGCGCCCACGTCCGAGCCGGCGTCCGGCTCGGTCAGGACCATCGTCGAGCCCCACTGCTTCTCGACGGCGATCTCGGCGACCTTCTTCTGCGCCTCGTTGCCCTCCTCGAAGAGGATGCCGGCGAAGGCCGGGCCGGAGGAGTACATCCAGACCGCCGGGTTCGAGCCGAGCAGCAGCTCCGCGTAGGCCCAGATCAGGGAGCGCGGGGAGGTGGTGCCGCCGATCTCCTCGGGCAGGCCCAGGCGCCAGTACTCGGAGTCCATGAAGGCCTGGTACGACTTCTTGAAACTGGCCGGTACCGGAGCGGTGTTGGTCTCCGGGTCGAAGACCGGCGGGTTGCGGTCGGCGTCCGTGAAGGACTCGGCCAGCTCGTTCTCGGCGAGGCGGGCCACCTCGTCGAGGATGCTCTTGGCGGTGTCGACGTCCATCTCCGCGAACGGGCCGCTGCCGTACAGCTTGTCGCGCCCGAGCACCTCGAAGAGGTTGAACTCGATGTCGCGGAGATTCGACTTGTAGTGCCCCATGGCGACGGCTCCGTTTGGCTGGAAGCGGGATCTTCGTAAACACGCACTACTCGCAAGTAGCAAGTGACTACGATGATGCTACCCGTCGGTAATAACGCGCAACCCCTGATCCGCCAATGTGAGCAGGGTCTAACGGCGCCCGCGCTTCGGCCCCCGCTCGGTAGTCTGGCCCCCATGTACGGCTACGACCAGACCGCGGGACCCGGGCAGCAGTACGCGCCGCCGCAGCAGGGCATGCAGGGCGGGTACGGCCAGCAGGCGCCGCCGCTGTATCCGGAGCCGTCACCTCCGTCGCTGGCGGACGCGGTCCGCGCGTTCACCACGGGCTCGATGTCCGCCGAGGACTTCCAGCAGATCTTCGCCACGTCGAAGGTCTACTGCCCGCGCGGCGACAACCCCGGCTTCCTCGCGCTGCACAACACCCAGCAGCCGGTCATCCCGATGTTCACCTCGCTCAAGGAGCTGCGCAGGTACGCGGGCAAGGAGTCCAAGTACTTCGTGATCACCGGCGCCGAGGTGATCGACCTGCTCCCGACCGGGTACGGCTTCGTCCTCGACATGGAGGGCGAGCACCGGATGGTCTTCGACGCCAAGGCAGTCGAGCAGATGGTCGACTTCGCGATGCGCCGCATGTATGGCTAGACGCCTCTGCTCAGCGGGCGGCTGATCCGCCCCGCAGTACTTCGTCACCGGACGCCCGGAGGGAATTCCCTCCGGGCGTTCCGCGTTCCAGGTGGCAGAAAGTTCTACGTTCAACTAAACTCGGAGCACAAGGAGGTCCCGACATGCCTGCAGTGACCGTCGAAAACCCGCTGACCCTGCCCCGTGTGGCCGCGTCAGCCGACGCCGTGGCACGCCCCGTGCTGGCCGTGACGACCGCGCCCAGCGGATTCGAGGGCGAGGGCTTCCCGGTGCGCCGAGCGTTCGCCGGGATCAACTACAAGTACCTCGACCCGTTCATCATGATGGACCAGATGGGTGAGGTGGAGTACGCGCCCGGAGAGCCCAAGGGCACGCCCTGGCACCCGCACCGCGGCTTCGAGACCGTCACCTACATCATCGACGGCACCTTCGTTCACCAGGACTCCAACGGTGGTGGCGGCACCATCACCAACGGCGACACCCAGTGGATGACGGCCGGCTCGGGCCTCCTGCACATCGAGGCGCCGCCGGAGGCGCTCGTCATGTCCGGCGGGCTCTTCCACGGCCTCCAGCTGTGGGTGAACCTCCCGGCCGCCGACAAGATGAAGGACCCCCGCTACCAGGACATCCGCGGTGGCCAGGTCAAGCTCCTCACCACCGCCGACGGCGGCGCCCTGCTGCGCGTCATCGCGGGTGAGCTCGACGGTCACGACGGCCCCGGCATCACGCACACGCCGATCACGATGGTCCACGCGACCGTCCGCCCCGGCGCCGAGCTGACGCTGCCGTGGCGCGAGGAGTTCAACGGCCTCGCGTACGTCCTCGCCGGCCGCGGCACCGTCGGCACCGACCGCAGGCCGGTCCACATGGGCCAGACCGCCGTCTTCGGCGCGGGCTCCTCGCTGACCGTCCGCGCGGACGAGACGCAGGACTCCAACACCCCGGACCTCGAGGTCGTCCTCCTGGGCGGCCGCCCGATCCGGGAGCCGATGGCGCACTACGGTCCGTTCGTCATGAACACCCGCGACGAACTCCAGCAGGCGTTCGACGACTTCCAGGCGGGCCGGCTCGGGGTCATCCCGGGAGAGCGGATCCCGCACACGTAAGCGGTATCTGATTGCCCGTCACTCGCGTGGCCCCGTCCGGAAGGTCGGGGCCACGCGCGCGTGATGCCCTGTGGGGGTGCACACAGGTACAGGTAAGCCGCTTCTTCCCGAACCAGCCCGCCGCACCGCCGCCTGGTGCGCCCTGGCGTTGCTCGTCACCGGGGTGGCGGCCGTCGGTGTCTGGCTGTGCATCGTCTTCAAGACGGCCGTCACGCCCCTGCTGCTCGCCCTGCTCGGCACGGCCCTGCTCGGGCCGGTGCACGGCTGGCTGATCCGCAGGAAGGTCAACCGGGCGCTCGCCGCCGCCCTCACGTGTGTCGCCCTCGTCGCCGTCGTCGGCGGCGCCGGCTACATCGTCGTCAAGACCCTCATCGACACCGGCGACCAGATCGTCGACTCGGTGCGGGAGGCCGGCGGCTGGATCAAGAGCCACTTCGGGATCACCGTGGCCGACGACCTAGGATCCGCCGCCGGCAGCCTCAAGAAGCTGCTGTCCAAGTGGGGCGCCAGCGCCGCGAGCGGAGTGATCGCCGGGCTCTCCGTCCTCGGCTCGCTCCTCACGACCAGCGTTCTCGCCCTCCTGCTCACGTTCTTCTTCCTCAAGGACTCCGACCGCGCAGCGGGCCTCGCGCACAGCCTCGCGCCCGGCCGCGCCGGGGACACGCTGGAGGCAATGGGGCGGCGTGCCTTCCAGGCCGTCGAGGGCTTCATGCGCGGGACCACGCTGATCGCGCTCATCGACTCGATCTGCATCACCGTCGGCCTGCTCATCCTGCGGGTGCCCGGCGCGGTCGGGCTCGGCTCCCTGGTCTTCGTCACCGCGTACATCCCCTACCTCGGGGCGACGATCTCCGGCGCGGTGGCCGTCCTGGTGGCACTCGCCGACCGGGGCTGGGTGACCGCCCTGTGGGCGCTCGGCGTCATCCTGGCCGTGCAGCAGCTGGAGGGCCACATCCTTCAGCCGATGATCCAGTCCCGCACCGTGCAGATGCATCCCGCGATGGTGATGCTGGCGATCACGGCGGGCGCCTCCGTCGCGGGCATCCTCGGCATGCTGCTCGCGGTGCCGGTGACGGCGGCCGCCTTCGGGGTGATCGGGGAGCTGCGCAAGCGCTACTCCGCAGGCGAGGGGCCGGCGGCGCCGTCAGCGCCGTCTGGGGGTTCACGTGAAACGTCGGCCGAAGACTCGTAGAGCTCGAACCAGATGCTCTTGCCCTCGCCCCTCGGGTCCACGCCCCAGCGGTCGGCGAGCAGCTCCACCAGGACGAGGCCGCGCCCGGATGACGCGAGCTCGCCCGGGTGGCGCTTGTGCGGCAGGTCGTCACTGGCGTCGGCGACCTCGGCGCGCAGCCGCCGCGCGGGCCCGTCGGCGACCTCGGCGACCAGGAGCGCGTCACCGTCCGTGTGGACGAGGACGTTCGTGAGCATCTCCGAGATCATCAGGACCGCCGAGTCGACCTGGTCCTCGTCGGTCCAGTCGTGCAGCAGCTCGCGCAGGTGCTGGCGGGCGGCGGCGACCCGCTCCGGCTCGGCCTGGGCGACGGTCATCGCGGTCCGGCGCGCGGGCACGGGCGCCTCGGGCAGGCCCGTCCTGGCCAGGAGCAGTACCGCTATGTCGTCCTCGCGCCGGTCGACGAGCGGGCCCGTCGTGTAGTGCGAGGAGGGGCCGTGCACGGCCCGCACGAGTGCGTCTGCCAGGTCCTCCAGGCGGTCGGGGTCGGTGGAGTGCTCCCCGTGCCCGCCGTGCTCCTCGAGGATGCCGCGGATGCGGGCCCAGCCGGTGTCGAGGTCGTGGCCGCCCGTCTCGATGAGGCCGTCGGTGCAGATCAGCAGGGTGTCGCCGGGTTCGAGGGTGAGCCGGGTCGTGGGGTAGTCGGCGTCGGGGTCGACGCCGAGGGGCAGCCCGCCCGCGGTGGGCCGTACCAGGACCGTTCCGTCGGTCATGCGTATCGCGGGGTCGGGATGGCCCGCGCGGGCGATCTCCAGGATTCCCGTCTTCGGGTCGGCCTCCACGTACAGGCAGGTCGCGAAGCGCGGGTCGCCCGCCTCCGAGCCCTTCTCGATGCCCTTGCCGGGGCCGCCCGTGGAGCCGTACGTGATGGAGTCGGTGACCCCGTACAGGAAGCGCGAGGCGCGGGAGAGGACGGCGTCCGGGCGATGCCCCTCGGACGCGTACGCCCGCAGCGCGATCCGCAGCTGTCCCATCAGGCCCGCGGCCCGCACGTCGTGCCCCTGCACGTCGCCGATGACGAGCGCTATGCGCCCGGTGGGCAGCGGGATCATGTCGTACCAGTCGCCGCCGACCTGGAGGCCGCCGCCGGTCGGCACATAGCGGGCGGCGACGCTCATCCCCGGGATCTCGGGGCCGAGCGTGGGCAGCATCGAGCGCTGGAGTCCGTCCGTCAGCTCCCGTTCCGACTCGGTGATCCCGGCGCGCGACAGGGCCTGCGCCAGCATGCGCGCCACCGTCGTCAGGACGGAGCGCTCGTCGGGAGTGAAGGACACCGGGTAGGCGAACGCGGCCATCCAGGTGCCGATGGTGCGGCCGGCCACGATGAGCGGCAGGAACGCCCAGGACTGCCGCTGGAAGCGCTGGGCCAGAGGCCAGGCGGCCTGGTAGCGCAGGCGGTACTGCTCGGGCGACGACAGATAGACGGCGCGGCCGGTGCGCACCACCTCGGCAGCCGGATAGTCGGTGTCGAGGGGCATGTCCGTGAAGGGCCCCTCCTCGCCCGGCTCGTGCCCGTGGTGTCCGATGACCGTGAGCCGGTCGCCGCCGACGCCGAAGACGGCGAGGCCGTCCGGCGAGAACCCCGGCATGGAGAGCCCGGCCGCGACCCGCAGGACCTCCTCGGTGGACCCCGCCTCGGCGAGCGCCCGCCCGGCGTCCAGCAGGAACGCCTCGCGGGAGCGCCGCCAGTCGCCGGTCACGGGGGTGCGCGCCGCGGACCCGGGCGTGGGCTCGCTGACCTCCTGGAGCGTGCCGATCAGCTCGTACGCGTGAGAGTCGCCGTGCACGACCGGCTTGGAGCGGCTGCGTACGGTCCTGATGACCACGCCCTGATCGTCCATGATCCGCATCCGGGCCTCGGCGAGGGTGCCCTCGGCGACGGCGAGCTGCACCACGCCGTAGATCTCGTTCCAGTCGACGGGGTGGAAACGGGAGCGTACGGCGGCCTCCGTCAGCGTTACCCGGGATGCGGGCAGGCCGAGCAGCCGGGCTGCCTCCGCGTCGAAGGTGACCAGCCCGGCCCGGTTGTCCCACCGCCACACACCGGTGTCGAGGGCGGCGAGAACGTCCCCCACGGGCGGCAGGGGGTCACCAGTGCGCATGGCCCCACTCTAAGAAGAGGTGATCGTGGACGGCCACCGAGACTATTCGCAGAGCGATCTTGGGGTGGCCGGTACCCTGGGGCTTCGGGCATGCCCGGCCAATCCCCAATCGCAAAGACTGGATGAACGACGATGCATCGGTACAGGTCCCACACCTGCGGCGAGCTCCGCGCCTCTGACGTCGGATCCGACGTCCGGCTGAGCGGCTGGCTGCACAATCGGCGCGACCTGGGCGGCATCCTCTTCATCGATCTGCGCGACCACTACGGGATCACGCAGCTCGTCGCCCGCCCCGGCACCGCCGCCGCCGAGGTCCTCGACAGGCTGACCAAGGAGACGGTCGTCCGCGTCGACGGCAAGGTCGTCTCGCGCGGCGCCGACAACGTGAACTCCGAGCTGCCCACGGGCGAGATCGAGATCGAGGCCGCCGAGGTCGAGGTGCTCGGCGCGGCCCAGCAGATCCCGTTCACGATCAACGCGGACGACGGGGTGAACGAGGAGCGGCGCCTGGAGTACCGCTTCCTCGACCTGCGCCGCGAGCGCATGCACCGCAACATCATGCTGCGCTCGTCCGTCATCGCCTCCATCCGTTCCAAGATGGTGGCTCTCGGGTTCAACGAGATGGCGACGCCGATCCTGAGCGCCACCTCCCCGGAGGGTGCCCGCGACTTCGTGGTCCCCTCGCGCCTGAACCCGGGCAAGTTCTACGCGCTGCCGCAGGCCCCGCAGCAGTTCAAGCAGCTGCTGATGATCTCGGGCTTCGACCGCTACTTCCAGATCGCGCCCTGCTTCCGCGACGAGGATGCCCGCGCGGACCGTTCGCCGGGCGAGTTCTACCAGCTCGACGTGGAGATGTCCTTCGTCGAGCAGGAGGACGTCTTCCAGCCGATCGAGAAGCTGATGACCGAGCTCTTCGAGGAGTTCGGCGGCGGCCGCCACGTCACGTCCCCGTTCCCGCGGATCCCGTTCCGCGAGTCGATGCTCAAGTACGGCTCTGACAAGCCGGACCTGCGCGCCCAGCTCGAACTGGTCGACATCTCGGACGTGTTCGAGGGCTCCGAGTTCAAGGCGTTCGCCGGGAAGCACGTGCGCGCGCTGCCCGTCCCGGACACCGCGTCGCAGTCCCGCAAGTTCTTCGACGGCCTCGGTGACTACGCGGTCGAGCAGGGCGCGAAGGGCCTCGCCTGGGTCCGCGTCGCCGAGGACGGGTCCCTCACGGGCCCGATCGCGAAGTTCCTCACGGACGAGAACGTCAAGGTCCTCACCGAGCGCCTCGGCCTGAAGGCCGGCCACGCCGTGTTCTTCGGCGCGGGCGAGTTCGACGAGGTCTCCAAGATCATGGGCGCCGTCCGTGTCGAGGCCGCCAAGCGCGCCGGGCACTTCGAGGAGGGCGTCTTCCGCTTCTGCTGGATCGTCGACTTCCCGATGTACGAGAAGGACGAGGACACCGGGAAGATCGACTTCTCGCACAACCCGTTCTCCATGCCGCAGGGCGGCCTCGAGGCCCTGGAGACCAAGGACCCGCTGGACATCCTGGGCTGGCAGTACGACATCGTCTGCAACGGCACGGAGCTGTCCTCCGGCGCGATCCGGAACCACGAGCCCGAGATCATGCTCAAGGCCTTCGAGATCGCGGGCTACGACCGTGACACCGTCGAGGAGCAGTTCGCGGGCATGCTCCGCGCGTTCCGCTTCGGCGCCCCGCCGCACGGCGGGATCGCCCCCGGCGTCGACCGCATCGTCATGCTCCTCGCCGACGAGCCGAACATCCGCGAGACCATCGCGTTCCCGCTCAACGGCAACGCGCAGGACCTGATGATGGGCGCGCCCACGGAGCTCGACGAGACGCGCCTGCGCGAGCTGAACATCCAGCTGCGCAAGCCGGTGGGCGAGAAGAAGTAGCACCCGCCAGTCGTCCGAAGGGGCCGGAACCGTTGATCGGTTCCGGCCCCTTCGCTGTGCGGACTCACAGCGCATCCCCATGTCCCTGACAGGTGGCGGTCCTAGCTTCGCTTCCCATGACAGAGATTCAGGGACCAGCACACAAACGCGACATGACCCGTCGGAAGGTCATCCTCGCGGGCGGAGCCGCCGTGGCGGCCGTCGGCGTCGGGGGCTCCATCGCCGCCAACGCGTTCGCGGGGGAGACGGACGCCGCCGACACGAAGTCCGAGGCGGAGTCCTGCTACCGGCTCACCTCGGAGACCACCGAGGGCCCGTACTACATCGACGCGGACAAGCTCCGCCGTGACATCACGGAGGACAAGGAGGGCATCCCGATGGTCCTCCGCCTCAAGGTGATCGACGCCGAGACGTGCAAGCCCGTGCGGAACGCGGCGGTCGACATCTGGCACTGCGACGCGCTCGGGATCTACTCCGGGTACGAGTCGCTCTCCACCGGTGGCGGTGGCGGCACGCCCCCGAGCGGCGCCCCGAGCGGAGCCCCGACCGACCAGCCGTCCGGCACCCCGACGGGTGCCCCGCCCGGCGGTGGCGGTGGCGGCGGGCACGAGGAGCCCACCGACGACGAGCGCTATCTGCGCGGCACCTGGAAGACGGACAAGCACGGCAGCGTCGAGTTCAGGACGATCTTCCCCGGCTGGTACCGGGGCCGTGCCGTGCACATCCACACCAAGGTCCATGTGGACGGCAAGTGGACCGACGCCGGCTACGAGGGCGGCCACACCTGCCACACCGGCCAGTTCTTCTTCGAGGAGGCCGCGGTCATCGCCTCCGGGAAGGTCGCGCCGTACTCGACGAGCACGACCGAGCGCACGACGCTCACCGAGGACACGATCTACGACCAGAGCGGGACGACGGGCGGCCTGCTGAAGCTGACGTACGGCAAGGGGCGCATCGCGAAGGGCGTCATCGGGTCGATCACGATGGCGGTGGCACCCGACGAGACACACGACAGCACGGACACGCAGCCGGGCGCTTCCGCCTCGGCGGCTTCCTGACGGGCGCCGCCGCGGGCTGCGCTCAGGTGTCGTACCGGCCGTCCCACGGTTCGCCGAAGCCGAGGCGGTCCGGGTAGAGCTCGGCCCAGCCGCCCTCGTCGTCGTCCTCGGCGATCAGGCCGAACAGCACGCGGTCCACGGCGAGCCGGAACGGGCGGACGGCGATGTCGCCGTAGGCGCGGCCGGGCAGGGCTGCCAGGAGTTTGTCCAAGTGGGCGTGGGCCTGGGCGAGTTCGGCACCCTCGGCCCAGGTCCCCGCGCACCAGATCTCCGAGTCGCGGTACCTGCCCGAGGCGTCGAACGTGTGGAGCACCGCGTAGAGACGCTTGTGCTCCTCCCAGCCGTCGTCGGGGCGGTAGCCCTCCGGGAAGGCGTACGTCACCGTGGCCAGGAACTGGCCGTCCGCGTACCGGCCGATGGTGGCGGTGCGGTGGTCCGGCTCGTGGGCGATCGGGATGGTTGCGGGAACTGGCATGGCGAAACCCTAATCGCGGTCGTGAACATGCCAGTAACGGGGTACGGGAAAGGGGTGCGGGGGAAGGTCCCCGCACCCCTTTCCCCCGGAATGCGTTACTCCGGAGCGCCGCCGAAGCGCTCGCGGTAGGACTCCAGGTCCTCCTCGGTGATCTTCGCGAAGAGCACCGGCGGGACCGTGAAGGCCGTGCCCGCGGGGACGGTGTCCAGGGCCTTGGCCTGCTCGGCGGTGACCCACGTGGCCGTGTCGTCGGCCAGCGCGAACGCGCCGCGCATCGCCTTCGACGAGGCCGGGATGAAGGGCTCGGACACGACCGCGTACAGGTGGATGAGGTTCATCGCCGTACGCAGCGTGAGGGCCGCGGCCTCCGGGTCGGTCTTGATCTCCAGCCAGGGGGCCTTCTCCTCCAGGTAGGAGTTGCCCGCCGACCACAGGGCGCGCAGCGCGGACGCGGCCTTGCGGAACTGGAGGGCCTCCATCTGGGCCTCGTACTCGGCGAGCAGCGCGGCGATCTCCGTGCCCAGCTTCGCCTCCGCCTCGCCGGCCTCCTTGCCCGCGGGCACGTCGTCACCGAAGCGCTTGCGGGAGAAGGACAGGACGCGGTTCACGAAGTTGCCGAGAGTGTCGGCGAGGTCCTTGTTCACCGTGGCCGCGAAGTGCTCCCACGTGAAGGAGGAGTCGTCGGACTCCGGCGCGTTGGCGATGAGGAAGTAGCGCCAGTAGTCGGCCGGGAGGATCTCCAGGGCGGCGTCCGTGAAGATGCCGCGCTTCTGCGACGTGGAGAACTTGCCGCCGTAGTACGTCAGCCAGTTGAAGGACTTGAGGTAGTCGACCTTCTTCCACGGCTCGCGCACGCCCATCTCCGTGGCGGGGAACATGACGCTGTGGAACGGGACGTTGTCCTTGGCCATGAACTGCGTGTACCGGACGTCGTCGGCCTTGTACCACCACGACTTCCAGTCGCGGTCCGCCGGGCTCTGGTCCGACCACTCCTTCGTCGAGCCGATGTACTCGATCGGGGCGTCGAACCAGACGTAGAAGACCTTGCCCTCGGCGGCCAGCTCCGGCCACGTGTCGGCCGGGACGGGGACGCCCCAGTCCAGGTCACGGGTGATCGCGCGGT
This sequence comes from Streptomyces sp. NBC_00009, assembly GCF_045040855.1. Taxonomy (NCBI): domain Bacteria; kingdom Bacillati; phylum Actinomycetota; class Actinomycetes; order Kitasatosporales; family Streptomycetaceae; genus Streptomyces; species Streptomyces sp. NBC_00009. The sequence continues at coordinate 3,828,538 of NZ_CP108312.1, read as the reverse complement.
CGTGCAGGCCCTCGGTCAGCCACTTGCGGGCGATGGAGGAGGCCAGCTGCGGCCACTCGCCCGCGGTCTGCGCGATCCACTCCTCGACCTCGACCTGCAGCTTCGACTGGAGCAGGAAGAGGTGCTTCGTCTCGCGGACCTCAAGGTCCGTGGAGCCGGAGATCGCCGAGCGCGGGTTGATCAGGTCCGTCGGGTCCAGGACGCGCGTGCAGTTCTCGCACTGGTCGCCGCGCGCCTTGTCGTAGCCGCAGTGCGGACAGGTGCCCTCGACGTAGCGGTCCGGCAGGAAGCGGCCGTCGGCAGGCGAGTACACCTGACGGATCGCGCGCTCCTCGATGAAGCCGTTCTCGTTCAGCTTGCGCGCGAAGTGCTGCGTGAGCTCCGCGTTCTGCGCGGACGAGCTGCGGCCGAAGTGGTCGAAGGCCAGGCCGAAGCCGTCGTACACGGCCTTCTGCGCGTCGTGCGCCTGCCCGCAGAACTCGGCGACCGGCAGGCCCTGCTCCTTCGCGGCCAGCTCGGCGGGCGTGCCGTGCTCGTCGGTGGCGCAGATGTACAGGACGTCGTGGCCGCGCTGGCGGAGGTACCGGGAGTACACGTCCGCCGGGAGCATGGACCCCACCATGTTGCCCAGGTGCTTGATTCCGTTGATGTACGGAAGGGCGCTGGTGATGAGGTGTCGAGCCATCGGGGGCTGCTCCCAAGTCGCTGCGTGCGGTGACGGTGTACGTCAGTCGAATCAAAGAATCGTATCCGACACGGCGGGGCCGCCCCTCCCCGTATTTACGGGGTGGACGGCCCTGGGGGTGCGGTGCGGGTGCCGGTGCGGGTGCGGTGCCTAGCGGAAGTCGAAGACCAGCCGGGCCGTGACCCGGCCCGCCAGGATGTCCTCGATCGCCTCGTTGACCTCCTTGAGCCTGCGCTGCTCGCGGATGACGCGGGTACGGCCGAGGCGGTGCAGCTGGAAGACCTCTGCGAGGTCCTGCCGGGTGCCGACGATCGAACCGATCACGCTCTTGCCTTCGAGCACGTGCTCGAACACGGGCAGTTCCAGCTTCCCTCCGGCGGGCAGCGCGACCAGGACGAGCGTGCCGTGCCTGCGCAGGGAGCCGTACGCCGCCCGGAGCGACGCGTTCGACACGGCGAGCCCGATCGCGACATCGGCACCGCCCAGCCCGCGCACCGCCTCGGCGACGTCCTGGGTACGGGCGTCGATGACATGGTCGGCGCCCAGCTCGTGCGCGAGGCGCAGCTTGTCGTCGGTGACGTCCACGGCGACGGTCTCGGCGCCCGCGATCCGTGCGTACTGGAGGGCGAGATGGCCGAGGCCGCCGATCCCGGAGATCAGGACGCGCTTGCCGGGGCCGGCGCCCGACACCTTCACGGCCTTGTACGTCGTCACTCCCGCGCAGGTCAGCGGAGCGGCGTCCAGGGGGTCGAGGCCGTCGGGGACCTTCACGACGTAGTCGCCGTGCGCGACGGCGTACTCGGAGAAGGAGCCGTCGACCGAGTAGCCGCTGTTCCGCTGCCTCAGGCAGAGCGTCTCCCAGCCGGACACGCAGTGGTCGCAGTAGCCGCACGCCTCGCCCAGCCAGGCGATGGCGACGCGGTCGCCGACGTTGATGTGGCCGACCCGCTCGCCCAGGTCCTCGACGATCCCGATGCCCTCGTGGCCCGGGACGAACGGCGGGACCGGCTTGACGGGCCAGTCACCGGCTGCGGCGTGGATGTCCGTGTGGCACAGCCCGCTCGCCTCCATGCGGACGAGGACCTGGTGCGCCGCCGGCCGCGGGATCACACGGTGCTGGATCTCCAGGGGCCGGGTGAAGTCGGTGACTACGGCGGCCTTCATGGTGCGCGGTCCTTCCCTCGGTGCCGGAATTCATCCAGCTTCTCCCGATTCGGGGGGAACGGCGCGGGGGGAACGGCGGCGCCCCCCGTCCCGCCGGGGCGGGAACAGGGGGCGCGGGTCGTGCGGGGGTCAGGCCTGCTGCGAGCCCAGCCACTGCGGCAGGTCCGCGAGCAGCCCCTCGTACAGCTCGGTGTCCGTGAGCTCGCGGGGGGTGGGGCCCGCGTGGAAGAACGCGGCGTTGGGCGCCTTCAGCTTGCGCAGGTAGTCGAAGCCCTTGGCCTCGTGCTCGCCGAACGCGACGAACTGGAAGAACAGCGGGTGCCGGGCCGCGTCCGCGAGGGCCTGGTTGGCCGGGCCCTTCGCGTCCGGGGCGCCGTCCGTCTGGAAGACGACCAGGGCGGGCGTCTGCGACTGCGACTTCTCGTGGTGCGCCACGACCTCTTCGATCGCGCGGTGGTAGCTGGTACGGCCCATGTGGCCGAGCGATGCGTGCAGCTCGTCCACGCGAGCCTCGTGCCCGTCGAGGGTGAGCTCGCCGGTGCCGTCGATGTCGGTGGAGAAGAAGACGACGTGCACGGTCGCCTCGGGGTCGGTGTGCGCGGCCAGGGCGAGCACCTGTTCGCCGAGCGCCTGCGCGGAGCCGTCCTTGTAATACGGACGCATCGAACCCGACCGGTCGAGCACGAGGTAGACGGTGGCCCGGACCCCGGAGAGCTCGTTCTTCTGGAGCACACTCCCGGCGGCCTTGTAGGCAGCGGCGAGCCCGGGGGCGCGCGACTTGACCCGGGCGAGGGGGAGGGCGGGGGCGGAGGCCTCGGCGTCGGCGTCGGCGTCGGCCTCCGGCTCGGGCGCCACCTCGACGACGGGCTCGGCCACGTCGGCCTGCGGCGCGGGCTCAGCGACGGACTCGGCCACATCGGCCTCGGCGGCGACGGGCTCGGGGTCGGCGACGACTTCGGGCTCCGACGCGGCAGCGGCGACGGGCTCGACGACGGCCTCGGGCTCGGGCTCGGTCTCGGCGACGGGCTCGACGACGGCCTCGGGCTCGGGCTCGGTCTCGGCGACGGCCTCGGGCTCGGGCTCGGTCTCGGCGATGGCCTCCGGCTCGGGCTCGGCCACAGGCTCAGCGGCGGGCTCGACCACGGCCTCGGGCTTCTCGGCGACGGGCTCGGCCTCCGGCTTGGTCTCGACGGCGGTCGCAGACTCGGCCTCGGCCTCCGGCTCGGTCTCGACGACGGCCTCGGGCGCTGCCTCGGCCTCCGTCTTCACCTCCGTCTTCACCTTCGGCTCGGCGACGGGCTCTGCGTCAGCGTCAGCCTCCGCCTCCGCCGCGGGCTCGGCGACGGGCTCAGGGCTCTCGGCAGCCGGTTCCGCTTCGGCCTCGACGATGGCCTCCGGCTCGGTCTCGGCGATGGCCTCGGGCTCGGTCTCGACGACGGCCTCGGGCTCGGTCTCGACGACGGCCTCGGGCTCGGCCTCGACGGCGGGCTCGGGCTCCGGTTCGGTCTTGACGGCGGGCTCGACGGCGGCCTCGGGGGACGCCTCCGCCTCCGTCTTCACCTCCGCCTCCGCCACCGGCTCTGCGACAGGCTCTGCGTCAGCCTCGGCCTCCGTCTTCACGTCCGGCTCGGCGACAGGCTCTGCGGCCGCCTCCGCTGCCGGCTCAGCCTCCGCCGCCACCGGCTCCGCGTGCTCCGTGGTCGGTTCCGCTTCCGCGTCGGCGGCGGCCTTCTCGCCCACCGGCGCGGACGGCTTCGGGACCTTGATGTTGTCGAATGCCGCGGCCACCAGGTCGTCCGCCTCGCGCGTCGACGGCGCGGGCGTCGGCTCGGTCGAAGGTGCGGGCACCCTCGCCTTTGCCACGGCGGGAGCGGCCTCGGGCGTGTTTGCCGACTCGGCGGGAGCGGCCTTTGGCAGGGTCGCCTCGCCGGCCGGTGCCGGGACCGTCGCCTCGGGTGCGGCGGTCGCCGCCTCGTCACCCCGCGAGGACTTCCGCGGCCTTCCGAACGCGTTCCGCAGGAGATTCCGAATGCCCATGTGCGCAACCCTTCGCATGAGTTGGTTTCCGTAACCCCTGGCCAGGGCGGACACGTAAGGTTAGCCGCCACGTTCCGTGATCTTGGGCAGGGTCGCCCACCCTGCCGTTCCCGCACTCCGATGCGCCCTGCCCTGAATGGAATGTCAGGGAGATTAAGGCATAAAGCAGTCAACATCGCGAATCATCCATATCTGCACGGTAATTGGAGCTAGCTTGGCGGCGTGAAGCTGGTTGTGCAGGTGAAGCTCCTGCCTACGCCTGAACAGGGCAGAGGCATTGAAGGCGGCCCTGCACGCCTGCAATACGGCTGCTGACCGGGTCTCCGGTGTGGCGTTCGAGCGGCGGCTGTTCGACAGGAAGTCATTGCAGATCGCTGTCCATGGCGAGGTGAAAGACCTCTTTGGGCTGTCGGCGCAGCCTGAAGGGCACCAAGTCAGCCAGGCGACGGGTACACCGGCGGCGTCGCAAAGAGGCTCGACGAGCCAAGGACGTCAACCACAAAATCGCGAAATACATCGCGGCCGAGGCTCAACGCACCTCGCGCGGGATTGCCCTGGAGGACCTCACGGGCATCCGCCAGAGGGTACGGCTTCGCAAGCCCCAACGGGCCGCACTTCACTCGTGGGCCTTCGCCCAACTGGGCAACTTCATCGCTCCTCGGTCGCCTCAGGCCGATGCCGCGTCCGGCAGGCGCTCGCGATACGCGGGTGCCTGCCGGGCCGCTTCCCAGTAGGCGCCCTCCAAGTCCCCGTAGACCGCGTCCAGTTCGGCCTCCGTGCGGGCGGCGAGGACGAGGCGTACGCCGATCGGGTCGCCGTCGAGGGGTCTTATGGCCATGTCGGGGCGGGCCCGTGAGGTCGGCTGGCACAGGGCGACGACCTCGCCCGTGGCGACCAGGGACGCCGCCGTGAGGTAGTCGCCGTGCAGGATCCGGGGGTTGAGCCCGGCGGCCCGGAGCACCCGCAGGAGCCCGTGCCACTCGCCGTCCACGGTGGGGTCGACCATCCACCGGTCGTCCGCGAGGTCGGCGAGGCGCACGACGCGGCGCCGGGCGGCCGGATGGTCGGCGGCCAGGGACACGTACTGCGGTTCGCGTTCGACCAGGACGCGGCAGCGCAGACCCGGCGGGACGCGCAGCGGGCTGCCCTCGACCTCGTGCACGAACGCCACGTCGAGCTGTCCGTCGCCGACGAGCCGCAGGAGCGCGTTCGCGGAGACGTCCATGCGGAGCGCCGGTTCGCCGCCGGGCGGGTGCTCGCGCTGCCGCAGCCGTCGCAGCCAGCCCGGTATGGCCCGGCTCGCCGTGGAGCCGATCCGCAGATGGGGGCCGCCCGCGGCGAGTGCGCCGGCCGCCCTGGTCTCCGTGACGAGAGCGCGCATGCCGTCCACGAGGGGGCGGGCGCGGTTGAGGACGACGCGGCCCAGGGGGGTTGCACGGCAGCCGGTGCGCTCCCGGGCGAAGAGCGCGCCGCCGAGCGTGTCCTCGATGCGCCTGAGCTGGGTGGACAGGGACGGCTGGGTCATGCCGAGCAGCCGTGCCGCCTTGTGCAGGCTCCCGGTGTCGTCGATGGCGCACAGCGCGCGCAGGTGCCTCACCTCGAGCTCCATGGGCATGGAGCGTAAGGCGGTCACGGAGGCCGCACCAGACGTCCAAATGCGAACCGAAACGGGCGAGTTGGGCGGGTGATAGCTCCGTCCTATCGCCAATTGCCATCATCCCCAGGGGTCCCGGGCGCCTCCACACTCTCCCTCGTACCGAACCGTTCACGTAACCCCCCACTCACGGAACGAGGAGGAGCCCCCCACATGAAGCTCTCCCTGCGCTACGCCTCGGTCGCGGTCGGCATCGGCATGGCCGCCGGCGCGCTCGCCACCGCGGCCCCCGCGTCCGCCGCCCCGGCCCCGGTCGTCGCCGGCTACACCCACTACGCGGGTTCGGCCGAGGAGGCCGCCGCCAACAAGGCGTTCTTCCAGGCCGTCCTGAAGTCGGTCGCACAGAAGCGCGCCGCGCACCCGCACGCCGCGTCGGTCACCGTCACGTACGACGCGTCGGGCGCCCCGTCCTTCGCGCAGCAGATAGCCAACAGCACGTCGATATGGAACTCCTCCGTGTCGAACGTGAAGCTCCAGGCGTCCTCGGGCGGCGGCGACTTCTCCTACCGCGAGGGCAACGACCCGCGCGGCTCGTACGCGTCCACGGACGGGCACGGCAGCGGCTACGTCTTCCTCGACTACGCCCAGAACCAGGAGTACGACTCCACCCGTGTGACCGCGCACGAGACCGGTCACGTCCTCGGGCTCCCCGACCACTACGAGGGGCCGTGCAGCGAGCTGATGTCGGGCGGCGGCCCGGGCACGTCCTGCACGAACCCGTACCCGGACGCCAACGAGAAGTCCCGCGTCGACCAGCTGTGGGCCAACGGCTTCGCGAAGGCCGTGAAGTCGCTGGAGAAGTCCGCCAAGACCGGCTGACCCTCACCGGCCGACCGTCAGCGGCTGACGTACTGGAGCCACCCCCCACACCGATGCGGGCCGTCCCCTCCCCGGGGCGGCCCGCATCCGCGTCCCGTATCGGTGTCAGCGCGGTGAGGCGATGGAGCGGGCGGCCGCGACCTCCTGACGTACGGGTTCCAGCACCCCGTCGGGGTCCGCCTCGCTGAAGTCGGCGCGCACCCCCTTCAGGACGTCGGCAGCGCGCAGCCCCTGGGCCAGCTCCCGCAGTTGCCCCGCGGCCTGCGCCACCTCGGCGGGTCCCGGCGCCGGCGCCCCCTGCTTGACCCGGACCCGCGCCGCGGTCGTCGCGTCCACGATGCGTTCCACGGCGACGACGAGCGGCCACCAGGCGGCGGCGCGGCGGCCGATGGGCGGCGGTTCGGTCAGGGCGCGCTGGAACTCGGAGCGGATGACGGACAGGTCGCGGTAGAGCCGCCGGCGCATCCGCGCGCGGGCGGCCGGGACGTCCGGGTCCGCGGACGCCCCGAACGCGCGCTCCACGTATGTCGCGGTGTCCGCGACGGCGTCGGCGAGCCGGTCGCCGATGCGGGTGTGCCAGCTCTCGGGCCACAGCAGATATCCGGCGACCAGCGCGATGGCGCAGCCCATGAGGCTGTCCAGGAGCCGCGGCAGGACGAGCCCGATGCCCTGGTGGTTGAGGATGTCGGACAGCAGCAGGATGGCCGGCGTGATGGCGGCGGTCTGATAGCCGTAGCCGCGCGGGGTGAGCGCCGGGATGAGCGCGGCGAGGGCCATCAGCACGGGCACGTCCCACCACCCGCGGGGCACCTCGAAGAGGACCACCGTGGCGAGCACGAGCCCGACCGCCGTGCCGAGCGCGCGCAGGACGGCCCGCGAGAACACCGAGCCGAAGTCGGGCTTGAGGACGAACGTGATGGTCAGCGCCACCCAGTAGGAGCGCGGGACCGGCACCGTCGAGACGAGGACCTGGGCGATGCCGATGCACAGGGCCAGGCGCAGCCCGTAGCGCCAGGAGGCGCCGGACAGCACGACGTTGCGCGCGGCGCGGACGGCGCGCACGCGCAGGGCGGCGGGCCGGCCGAGGCGGTCGGCGTCGATCGCGCGGTGGGGGTCCGTGTTCTTGCTGGTGACGAGGTGGGCGGCGTGCCGTACGGCGTGATCGACGGCGCGGGCGGCGGGTCCTTCGGGTGCGGGCAGGCCGAGGGGCCCCACGTCGGTGCTGCCGGTGTCGACCGCGTCGGCGAGGCGTCGTACGGCGTCGGGTACGGCGGCGGGGAGCGGCACCCCGTGCTGGTGGGCGGCGGGCGCGGACTCGGCGAGCGGGGTGAGCGCGTTCAACAGGGCGATCAGGCGCACCAGTTCGGGGTTGCGGCCGTGGGAGAGGGCGCGCCGGGCGAGGACGAGGTCGTAGGCCTGGTTGAGGGACTGGGTGACGGCGTAGCGGGTCTCGACGTAGTTCTCGGGGTCGCCCGCCGACGCGAGCAGGTTCGCGACGGAGCGGTACGTGGCGGCGACGGCCGAGCGTTCCGGCACCCCTGACCGCAGGGGCCAGGCGAGCAGCGCGAGCGCGAGGACGAGGAGTCCGCCGCCCGTCATCAGGAGCGGCGCGAGCCACCACGCGCCCGGCAGGGGCAGCCCGGCGCCGATCACGCAGTTGAGCAGGAGCAGCAGCCCGGACACGGAGGCGACCGCGCCGATCGTCGAGATCATCCCGGAGACCAGCGCCACGCCCGTGACGGTGGCGACGGCGACCCAGCCGTGCCCGTACACGAGCGCGCCGACCGTGACGCCGGCCGCGCCGAAGAGCTGCGGCACCGCGATGTTGAGGATCCGCATCCGGTAGGCGTCGGCGGTGTCGCCGATGACGCCGGACAGGGCGCCCATGGAGGCGAGCGCTCCGTACGCGGGCTGCCCGGCGGCGAGCCCGACCGCGAGCGGCAGCGACATCGCGAGGCCGGCGCGCGCGACGGCCGCCCAGGGGATCGGCGCGGGGTGCGGACGCAGGGTCCTGACCAGCCAGTCGGGCGGTGCGAGAAGGCGGGCCGGGGACTCGGGGCGCATGCCGTCCATTGAACGCTACGGGCCCGGCGCTCAGGACGCTGCCGGTCGGTGCATCGTCAGGTCGACCAGGAGGGCGCGGTGGTCGGTGTCGGCCAGCTCGATGAAGCGGGCGGTGTGCGGGGAGAACTCCTCGCTCACCAGCACGTGGTCGATCTGGGTGCCGAGCGGCGGGCGCAGGCGCGAGGGCCAGCTCGGGGCGCGGGACTTCCCGGTGAGGCCGGCGCTGTCGTGCAGGCCCGCGTCGAGGATGCGGCGGAACGCGGCGTGGTCCTGCGTGGCGTTGAAGTCCCCGGCCAGGATGGTCGGCTGCGAGCGGCCCGCGGCGGCGAAGTCGCGCAGTTCGCCCAGCTCGGAGCGCCACAGGCCGACCTGCCGGGGCAGCGGGGGCATCGGGTGCGCGAGCTGGACCCGCACGTCGTGGCCCTTCACATCGGCGACGGCGCCTGGCATGCCCATGGTCCCGGGGACGCCCGCGGCGGCCTTGAGCGGATACCGGCTCAGAATCACCGACCCCTCCGAACCGCCCGCCTCCACGGCCTGCCGGTACGGGAAGTCGGCGCGCGGCAGCTCACGGCGCAGGGTGTCCTGGCACCCGTAATCACACTCCTCGACGAACACCAGGCCGGGCCGCTCGCGGCGCACCGCGCCCACCAGCGACTCGGTGCCGCGCCCGAACTGGACGTTCGAGGAGAGGACCCGCACCTCCGCGACGGGCGGCCCGCTCGCCGCGGCGTCCTTGGGGTTCTTGCCGTACGGCTCGATGTACCAGGCGAGGGCGCCCAGGACCGCGACGCCCCACACCATGCCGATCCGCCATCGTGCCAGCGCCGTGAGCAGCAGCGCGGCGCCGGTGGGCGCGAGGAGCCAGGGCAGGAACGCCAGGAGCTGCGGGACGGGGGTGACCCCGTCCACGTCCGCGATCCGGCAGCCCACGACCGCGCTGACTCCGGCGAGGAGCAGGCCCGCGGCCCAGGCGGCCAGGGTGCGGCCCGGCCTGCGGTCCGGGTCGTCGTAGGGGAGGACCGGCGGTGGGCCGGGCGCTTGCGTCACATGCTCCAAGGCCCGGGCCCGCCTTCCGTTCGCTCCGACACCCTCCGGCGCCGGATGCCGGAATCCTCCCTCAAAGACGGGGCGGCGCGGGGAACGGTTGCCCGGTTTCAGGCCCGGTCGGCCTGGTGCGAACTGTTGCTGGCCAGCGCCCAGATGACGAAGACGCCGATGCCGATCGCGATGACCGACCAGATGGGCTCGTAGGGCAGGAACATGAAGTACGCGATGACGTACAGCGAGGTGATGGCGATGCCGACGCCGCGCGCCCAGCCGGAGTCCGTGAGGATGAAGTAGCCGGTGATCGTGACGATGATGCCGATGATCAGGTGGATCCAGCCCCACGTGGTGAGGTTGAAGGCGTACGTGTAGTTGCCGATGCGGGCGTACACGTCGTCCTTGGCGATGCCCGCGATGCCGTTCAGGATGCCCAGGATGCCGCTGACCATCATCAGGACGCCGGCGAAGACCGTGCCGCCGGACGCCCAGCCGCTGCCCGCGCCGTCGCCCCGGGTGGGGTCGGGCCCGGCGGAGCGGTGCTTGTCCGACCAGACGCCGTGGCCGGCGTCGGGCTCGGGGGGCGGTGTCGGGGTGGTGGGGGTCTCGCTCATTCAGTCCTCCTCGGTGTCACTGGCATGCTCACCCCGGAAGCGACGGGCCGCATTTCGGGAGGAGCCGGAGGGCGTGGTGGGGGCCTGCGGCTCAGGCGCCCCGACAGCCAGGCGCAGACGGCCACTGCGAGGGCCGTGCCGGCCGTCCACCAGGACGCGGTGCGCACCGACGAGCTGAGGGCGTCGTAGGCCGCGCCCGCCGCGGAGCGGTCCAGGTCCGAGGGCAGGTTGTCGAGGGTGAGGGAGCGGCTCATCGCGAGCGCGACGAGGAGCGCCGCTGCGGCCAGGGCCACGCCGAGCGCCGTCGCGGTGAGGGCCCGGCGCCGGCGCCGGGCGAGCGCGAGCCCGGCGGCGGCGAAGGCGAACGCGGCGAACGGCAGCCACAGGCCCGCCCGTTGGAGCACGCGCAGCGACTGGCGCAGCCGGTCGAGGTCGCGCGAGCTCATCACGGTGATCGTGGTGTGCGTGACGGGGATGCGGTCGGCGAAGGCCACGCCGTCGTCGCTGAGCTGCTGCCTGACCTGCCCGGTGACGGGCGCGAGGTCGATGGTGACCGGGCCGTCGGTGCCGTCGTCGATGGCCTGCTGCACGGCGTCGTGCGCGGCCCGGTTCGCCGTGTTCCACGCCTTCTGGAAGGCGTCGGTGCCGGTGAACGACTCCACCGCGTCGTGCACGAACGCGTCGACCGTCGACTGGAGCGGCCCCGCGTCGAGTTGCGCCACGATGCCGTTCGTGACGGCGTCGGCGACCGCGCCCCGCACAGCCGGTTCCGCGGCGAGCGGAGCCATCGTCGCGACGTACCGGTCACTGTCCCCGACCTCGTACTTCGCCCATACGGAGAGCGTGCCGAGCGGCACGAGCAGGCAGGCCAGGGCCGGCAGGACGACGGACAGGGCTCTTCGCATCACCCTCCCAGGCAACGGGCGCGCGGCAGGGGGCGCCAGCGGGGACAGGGCAGATGGCGGGGTCTGCGGCGGAGGGCTCGGCCGAACGGGTGTCGCTGAGCCGCTCGGTCACTCACGTGCCCAGTGGCTCTGATGGTCCGTCACTCATGTGTGTAGTAGCGGTAGAACATCGCCGCGAACACACCGGCGGCGACCGTCAGCGCCATGATCGTGGACCGCAGGACCGTGGCGTCGGTCAGGCTGTAGAGATAGCCGAACGCGATACCGGCCCACGCGGCCCAGGCGACGGCGCGCAGCTCGCGCGGCAGCCGGGACGACGCCCGGTGCATCCCGAAGGTGACCACGGCGACGATGATGCCCGTGAGGAAGCCGAACAGGACGTTGCCCGTGGTGATCGGGCCGGCATCGCGCCGGATGCCCGAGGCCCAGAAGCCGTAGACGATGCCGAGCAGGAGAGGGAGCGCCATCGAGAGCCTGGAGCCGGCCGCCATGGAGCGCAGGCCGGAGGTTCGTGAGGCGGGTGCCGCGTGAGCCATGACGGCTCCTTTCTGCCTTTTCCCCCGTCTTCCATTGACCTCCGTCGCTCTCCGATCCGCAACATTGCGGCCGGTTTCTATGCCGCGGAGATGCGGGCGAACCGCCCGGCGACGTGCAGATCGGCCTCGATGTGCGAGGCCGTGGCGAGCAGCGCGGGAAGGACCTCGTCCGTGACCCGGGCCAGGTCGCGGCGGCTGCTGTGCGTGGCCACGTTCACCGCGGCGACGACCTGCCCGGCCAGGTCGCGCACCGGCACGGCGACGGAGCGCAGCCCCTCCTCCAGCTCCCCGTCCACGAGCGCGTGGCCCTGGTGCCGTACGTCGTCCAGGAGCGCGCCGAGCCGGTCGGCGCCGGTGACGGTGCGCGGGGTGAGCGGGGCCAGGTCGGCGCGGGCGAGGAACGCGGCACGCTCGGCCGGGGCGAGACCCGCGAGCAGGACCCGCCCCATGGACGTGGCGAAGGCGGGGAAGCGGGTCCCGACCGAGATGTTCACGCTCATCACACGGCTCGTCGCGACGCGTGCCGTGTACCGGATGTCGTCGCCGTCGAGCACGGTCAGGGACACCGAGTCGTGCAGCTGGGCGGAGAGAGCCCGCATGTGGGGCGTGGCGATCTCGGCCAGCGTGAGGTGGGACAGGGGCGGGAAGCCGAGGGCGAGGACGCGGGGCGTGAGCCGGAAGCCCCGGCCGCGCGAGGCGACGTATCCGAGGTGCTCCAGGGTGATCAGGGCGCGGCGCGCGGTGGCCCGCGCCAGGCCCGTCGCCGCGGCGATGTCGGTGAGGTTCAGCTCGGCCCGCCCGGGCCCGAAGACGGTCAGCACGGCGAGGCCGCGCGCCAGCGACTCGACGAAGTCCCGGCCGAGCCGCTGCTTGGCCTCGGCGGCCCAGGCGGCGTCCGGTCCCGTCGCGTCCGGTCCCGTCGGCGCGGGGGCGTCCGGCACGGGCCTTCGCAGCGCCTCCTCCATCTCCGTGACGGCGTCCCGCAGCCGCCCCAGCATCGCCTCGCGCAGCGATGCGGCGGTGTGCCGGCTGGTGTGACTGACGACGCTGACCACGCACGCGACGTCACCCCGGGGGCCGCGCACGGGCACGGCGAGCGCGACGAGGCCGGGCTCGATGAGCTGGTCGTCGAGGGCCCAGCCGGCGGCCCCGGCGCGCGCCACGCGCTCCTCGAACGGCTCCTTCTGCGCCTCCTGACGGGGCGGCACCGCGGGGAACGCGCGGTCCTCGGGATCCGCGGCCCGGCGCGCCCGCCACCGCTCCCACAGGTCCTCGTCCCACGCACCCGCGAACAGCGGTCCCGGCGCGGTGCGTTCGGCGGGCAGCAGGTCGCCGATACGGAAGCTCAGCGACATGGCGCGGCGCCGGGTCGCCTGGTGGATGAAGCGGATCCCGTCCCCGTCGGGGACCGCGAGAGAGACCGATTCGTCGAGCTCGTCCGCGAGCCGCTCGGCGCGCGGGCCGAGCAGCGCGGGGAGCCGCAGAGCGCCCAGATAGGCGTTGCCCACGGCCATCAGCGGCGGCGCGAGCGTGGCGTCACGCCCGTCGAGGCGCAGGCACCCCATGTGCGCGAGGGTCGCGCAGATCCGGTCGACCGTGGACCGGGCGAGGGCGGTCGCCCGCGCGAGCTCGCTCAGGCTCAGCGTGCCGCCGGCGTCGGTGAGCCTGCGCAGCACGTCGATGCCGCGCATCAGCGGTGCGACGGCCTCCGCGGGCGCCGCGACGCCGGGGTCGAGGGTGGGAACCGGTCCAGTGGACATGTGCGATGACTGCTCTCCGTGGCGCATTCTCAGGCAACGGTAGAGGAATCCCCCCGACACCCGGCTCCCGGCCGCCCGCGGGTGCGCTCAGCGGGCGAGGAGTTCCAGGATCCGGTCGAGGGCCGCGGGGGCGAGATGGCGGCGGAGGGACTCGACGACATCTTCCGGGGTGCCCCGGCTGTCGATTTTGATTACGCCGTAATCACGCCGGGCCTTCGGCACGGTCGGCGGGGGTGTGCCGGTGTCGCCGGGGAGCGCCTGCTCCTCCTGGGGGAGGCGGGCGATGCGGCGGGCGTCCTCGACCGAGACGCGTCCGTCGGCCAGCGCCTCCTGGAGGTCCTCGCGCAGCTTCATCAGGGACAGGCGCTGCGAGACGAAGCCCTGCGTCTTGCCGATCCGGGCGGCGACCTGGCGCTGCGAGTAGCCGTAGCTCTTGATCAGGCCCTGGATGGCCTGGGCCTGCTCCAGCTCGGTGAGGTCGTCGCGCTGGACGTTTTCGATCAGGGCGTCCTCGTCGGTGCGGGACGCGTCCTCGCGCACCAGGACGGGCACCTCGTCCAGGCCCGCCATCCGGGCCGCGGCGAGCCGCCGGTGGCCGTGCAGGACGACGTACGGGGCCCGGCCCACGGCCTCCTCGTGGTGCGGGTGCGCCGCGAGGAACACGGCGCGGGGGACCACCCCGAGCGCCTGGAGCACCCCGCGCTCGCGCAGCGTCTCGGCGAGCCCGTCCAGGTCGCGCAGCTCGTGGCGCGGGTTGTCGGGGTTCTCGGCGAGGTCGGCGAGCGCGACGGTGACGGGGTGCGCGGCGTCGCGGGCGACGGGCCGGGTGCCTTCGCCGGCTGTTTCCGTGGCCGGGGCCGCGGCGCCGGAGGACAGCAGGGAGGACAGATCGGTACGGCGCCCCATCAGACGTTCACCTTCTTGGCGTTCCTGGCGCTCTTGGCCTTGGTGCTGTTGGCCTGGGTGCTCTTGGCCGTCGCGGCCTGCGCGTCCTGCTTCTGCGCGCCCTTCCTCGCAGGCGTACGGGTGCTGCTCGCGGAGCGTTTGGCGGGGGCCGGGATCGCGGCGAGGCCCACCTCCAGGGCGAGGCGGAAGAAGTCCTCGCGGGCCTGGAGCGCGACCCGGTTCGCGCCGTACTGGGTGACGACGAGGCCGTCCGCGGAGGCGCGTGTGTGCAGCTTGTAGTGCCGTACGACCGTGCGGGCCAGCGGCCAGTCCTGGGCCTCGACGAAGGCGCGCGTCTGCTCCAGGTCGGCCTTGCCGTCGCGCGGGTCCCAGTTGTTGATGACCACGCGGTAGGGCAGGCCGCGCGGCTTCACGACGCGCTCGATGGTGCGCTGCGTGGGCTGGAAGCCGAGCGGCTCGGGCTCGATCGGCACGATCACGTCGTGGGCGTTGGACAGGACGGCGCGCAGCGCGTCAGCGGCGGCGCCCTTGCCGAGCGGGTCCTCGCCGGCGGACTCGGCGAGGTCGAGCCAGCCCGGGGTGTCGACGAAGACGTGCTGGGCGGAGGGGATGCGGGAGAGCGCGGCGAGCCCGGCCAGGTCGTCGTGGGCCTGCACGAAGTCGAAGGGGAGGCCGTCGCCGACGCGCTCCGACCACCACACGGCGGAGCCCTGCGGGTCGATGGAGACGGCGACGACGGGCGGCTGCCCGCCCTCGGTCCCCGCGCCGAGCACGTCCGCCGTCACGGCGGCGAGGTTGACGGCGAGCGTGGACTTTCCCACGCCGCCCTTCTGATTGAGGATCACGTGCACGTGGGCCATGCTCACCACACTCCCTGGGAGACCGGCGTAACGCACTAAAATTATGAAACGCGCGAAACGGGTGATTCTGTACCTGGTCACTGTGGCAGTGCGGGCGGGGCGAGCGGAGCGAACACGCCGTGGACGGCGGGTGGTTACGCCCAGACATCCACCTGCTCGTACCCCACGGCCCGCCCCTCGGCGTCCAGGAGCCGCCCCATCGTCGCGAAGGACGGCCTGCCCTGCAGGGACATGGACGGCCTCGCAGCCTGACCGTCACCCGTCACCCGAATGGACGCGGCCCACGGGCCGCGTCCCCGTCACGCGCCGGGCAGCAAGGCCTGTACGGCGGCGGAGCCGTCCGCGCCGTAGCGGGAGCTGTTCGCCGCCCCGCCGACGAGACCGAGCACCAGGAACGCTCCGACCAGCACCTTCGCCCCTTTCCCCAGGAACAGCGGCCGCGTCGCGGACGGGCCCGCGATGGTGCCGACGACGGCGTCCGGCGCCGACTGGTCGCCGAAGAGCCGCTTCGGGTACGCGGGGGTCAGCAGCAGCACGTACGCGCCGAGCCGCATCCGGTAACGCAGGACCGCCGCCGTCGCCTCGAACAGCGGCAGCGGCATCCGGCCGAGGACGAGCACGGCGAGCCAGGCGAGCACCGAGAAGGCCCACCAGCCGGCGGTGGCGACCACCTCGACGAGCGCCGCGGGGATCACCAGAAGCAGCCGGAACAGCACGGCCAGCCGGTTGAGGTGCACGGACTGCTGCACGCGCACCCGCACCGGGTAACCCATCGGTTCGCCGAGCTCGAAGGGCGGGTAGCGGCCGGTCAGGAGCATCGCGGAGGCGTTCACGCGGGTGTCGTAGCCGAGGAACCCCGCGAGGTAGCGCTCCACCGGATTGGGCAGCCGCCCGAGCAGCAGCGCCGCGAACCAGCCGGCGACCGCCACGAAGAACGTGACGATCGACAGGACGGCCAGCACGACGAAGTGCGGCACGAGCAGCAGCAGCCGCACCAGGACGGCGAGCCGGTTCTGCCGACCCGGGCGCGGGATGTCCAACTCGGGCAGGGCTTCGGTGCCCGGGATCAGCGAGACCGTGCCGTAGTGGGGTTCCATGCCGGTAACTCTGCCGAGAGGACGGGTGGTGAGCACGCCGGGTCGTCCGGGCGGGTGCATGAGCCTTTCGGTCAGCGTGCCGCGTCCCGGAGGACTGCGAACCGGCCACGGCTCTCCTCGCCGTCCGGCAGGCGCCAGCCCGCGGTGACGTATCCGCGGGCCTCGGTCGTGTCGGTGGGCCGGCCCGGCCGGAGGATGCGCGTCACCTCGAGGGTCAGAGGCTCCGCCGACTCGCTGTGCGGCTCGGATCCGGTTCCCACCACGATGTCGGTGCCGTGCTGGCCGTCGTGGACGGCCGTCGACGCGACGACGGACGGGAAGCCGGCTCCGGTGAAGTAACTGGTGACGGAAGGATCGGGGGTGTCGGTCGCGCCCTGGGCCTGCGGCTCGGCGCGGCCCTGGACGAGGGCGAGCAGTTGAGCGATGAGAACGGAGTCGTGGGTCCCGTCGTACACCCACCGCCGCCCCAGCACCCCGTGCTCGGACGTGCCGATGAGTGCCTGATCGGCTCCGTCGAGCGGTGCCCCCCGGTAGCTGAGCGGCAGGTGATACGAACACGGCCGGCCGCCGGACGTGTCCGTGACCACCATGAACTCGATACCCACCTCGCCTCGCGGGTCATCGAGCCGGAAGCCGCCGGCCTTGGTCAGTTCCGGCCCGCGCGCCGGGCCGACGTACCACGGTCGCGCGGGAAGCCAGGCCGCGAGAAGCTCCAGCTTGCCGGGAGTCATTGTGGTGTTGTGGATGACAGCCATGCCTCGTGAACTCCTTCCACCGGCGCCCGATTCCCCGACCTCGCTTCGCATGCGAACCACACCGTCTTCCCCGCTCGCCCGCCACGACCGCCGCCTTCGAGGCCTTCACGCAGGCGGCGGTCCGGGGCCGGATCCAGGAGAGTCGGGGAGTCGGGGAGTCGGGGGGTCAGTTCACCCCCCGCTCCCGCCCCTCCCAATACGGCTTCCGCAGCTTGTACTTCTGGAGTTTTCCGGTCGCCGTACGCGCCAGCTCGTCCCGGAACTCGACCGACGTGGGCGCCTTGTATCCGGCCAGACGTTCCTTGCAGTGGCGGATCAGCTCGTCCTCGGTCACCGTCGCGTCCGGTGCCCGCACGACAAGGGCCTTGATCGTCTCGCCCCACTTCTCGTCCGGGACGCCGATGACGGCGACCTCGGCGACGTCGGGGTGGCTGAAGAGGGCGTCCTCCACCTCGATCGACGAGACGTTCTCGCCGCCGGTGATGATCACGTCCTTCTTGCGGTCGCTGATCGTCAGATAGCCGTCCTCGTCGACGGTGCCGCCGTCGCCCGTGTGGAACCAGCCGCCCGCGAGGGCCTTCGCGCTCTCCCCGGGCTGCTCCCAGTAGCCCTCCAGGATCACGTTCGACCGGGCGAGCACCTCGCCCTCCTCGTCGGTGCGCAGCGTCACGCCGAGCGCGGGCGCCCCCGCCCGTACGAGTTTCTCGGCCCGCTGCGACGCGTCGAGCTCGTCCCATTCGGCGCGGGACCGGTTCACCGTCAGCAGCGGCGACGTCTCCGTGAGGCCGTAGATCTGGATGAACTCCCAGCCGAGTTCGGACTCGACGCGGGCCACCGTGCGGGTGGGCGGCGGCGCCCCGGCGACGATGATGCGGACCCGGTCGCGCCCGGGGATCGCGCCCTTCCAGGAACGGGCGGCGTCCAGAACGGCGTTGACGACGGCGGGCGCGGCGCACATCACGGTCACGCCGTGCTCGTCGACGCGGCGCAGGATCTCGGCGCCGTCGACCTTGCGCAGGGCGATCTGGCGCACCCCGAGCGCGGACATGGCGAACGGCATGCCCCAGCCGTTGGCGTGGAACATCGGCAGCGTGTGCAGGTAGACGTCCCGGTCGGTGACGCCCGCGTGCAGGGCGAAGGTGACGGCGTTGACCCAGATGTTGCGGTGGGTGATCTGGACGCCCTTGGGCCGGGCGGTCGTGCCGCTCGTGTAGTTGATCGTGGCGGTGGCGTTCTCGTCGGGCGTCCAGTCGCTGGGGTCCGCGTCGAAGCGGTAGAGCTCGGAGTCGGCGGCCGCTCCGATGGTGAAGCGGTGCTTGGCGGGGACTGCGGCCAGGCGGTCGGTCAGTTCGGGGTCCACGAGGAGGACGTCCGTGCCCGAGTGGGAGACGACGTAGCTCACCTCCTCCGCGGTGAGGCGGAAGTTGACCGGTACGAGGACGCGGCCGTAGCCGCTCACCCCGAAGAAAGAGGTCAGCAGCCGCGCGCTGTTCGGCGACACGACCGCGACGCGCGCGCCGAGCGGCACCCCGAGCGCGTCGAGCCCGGCGGCCTGGGCGCGCGCCAGCTCGGCCACCCGGCGGTAGGTGAGGTCCTCCCATGGTTCGGCCGGCTGGACCGGCTCGTCGACGACGCCGATCCGGTCCCCGTAGACGGTGGCGGCACGTTCCAGAAAATCAAGGGCCCCGAACGGGACGAACATCCTGGCCTCCCGAGCACAGACGATGAACAACAGATCAGGTTCTGTCCGACCACAGCATGGGTGAACCGGGCCCGCGCGGCATTACCTCCGGCGTAATCGACCCCCGTCCGCCCGCCCGGCAGGCTGAAGGCATCCGGAACCCGGGCGGCGCACTCCTCCCGGGCTCCGGCCCCTCATCCGATGTCCGACCTGGCTGGAGGCCGCTTCCTATGTCCGCCATCTCCGTTCACGAGACCGCCGTCGCCCGCTACTTCGAGGCCTGGAACGCCGAGGGCGCAGACGCCCGCGCCGAGGCCGTGGCTGCCGCCTGGAGCGACGACGGCTCCTACACCGACCCCCTGGCCGACGTGGCGGGGCACGAGGGCATCGCCGCCGTGATCGCGGCCGCCCGCGAGCAGTTCCCCGGGTTCGCGTTCAAGCAGACCGGGACGGTCGACGGGCATCACGACATCGCCCGGTTCACCTGGGAGCTGGTGTCCACCGCGGACGGCTCCGCGCCCGTCGCGGGGTCCGACGTGATCTCGCTGGCCAAGGACGGCCGGATCCGTACGGTGCAGGGGTTCCTGGACCGGATCCCGGCAGCGTGACGACTTCCTCCAGTCCCTCTAGCGCAGCGTCACCGTGAGGCTCCGCCCGTACGTGTGGCGGGTGTCCACGTCCAGGCGGGTGCCGCCGTGGACGCGGGTCACCCGCACCTGCGGGTCCGCGGTGACCTTGCCCAGGGGGCGCCCGTGGAGCAGGACGGACACGGTGTCCCGCTGTGTCGTCGGGTCCGCGACCGCGACGGTGACCGGGTCGCCGTGGCGCCGCCCGCGCCGCACGAGCACCGACGCGGGGCCCTCGACGCGCAGGCCCGCGGTCTCGTGGCGGCCGGGCGTGAAGGTGTTCGCGGCGGTCAGGCCGAGCCCCTTGTGGGTGACGGCCTGGAGTCGCGGTGTGTTCGCGTGGACCGTCAGCGGGCCGTCGAGGCGGGTGTACGAGCGCAGGGCGGCCTCCGCCGCGTTCGGCACCAACGCATAGGCCAGGCAAGCCGGTTCGGCTCCCGCCGCATGGTCGACCGTCACACCGAGGACCGTGCGGGTCACCGCGGTGTCCGGGTTCGCGGCGCGGACCACTCGGCGGCTGCGGGTGACCTCGTCGAGGGCGACCCGCACGCGCGGGGTGTCGAGGAAGACGTAGCCGAGCGACGTGCCGCGGGTCGCGTTGGCGTAGCGCAGCCAGTGCAGGTCGCCGGTGCCCGGGCCGCTCCACGGGCGGCCGTCGCGGAGCGCTCCGGTGACCGTGGTCAGGTCGTCGGGCGCCGCCGTGCGGGAGTCGACGGTCGTCGTCACGGCCCGCCCGGCCGCGTCGCCGACATCCGCCGCGAGGACCACGATCTCGTCGTCGAACAGGAACCACGACTTCGTCGACGTCGCGTTGCGGTAGACCACGAAGTCGTCGGGCAGGATGCCCTTCTGCTTGTCCCGGTAGGGGACGTCGTCCGACTGCACCATGGCGGCCGCGCCGTACGCGCCGAGCACGGCGCCGCCCGAGTACGGGCCGGTGCCGCACGGGAAGTAGACGTACGTGTTCTGCGACTCGGACGACGACGTGAAGTTCAGCGGGTGGCCCGGGTTGTCGTAGTACGGCTTCCCGTAGAGCTCGGGGACGGTGCGGCGCTCCTCGACCGGCGCGGTGACCCCGGCCAGTGCGTACGGCGAGACCGTCGTGAAGTAGTCGACGCCGTACGCCTGCGTCTGGTCCTGGCCGGACAGGTACAGGTAGTACGCGCCGTCGCCCTGGAACCACGGCATGAGGTTCTCGCCGTTCATGTACTCGTACTTGCTGATGCGGCCCGAACTCCGGGCGAGCGCGAAGGCGTAACCCGGCCTGCGGTGCACGGTCCGGTCCATGGCGTTGAACGCGACCGTGCGCGACGCGGGGTTGAGGTCCTCGGCGGGGACGGACGCGTCGCCGGTGATGTCGGCGTAGCGCGTGATGCTCACGGGGGAGACGAACGAGGACGGGTCGAGGGCGGCGCGCGAGGTGGCCCGGATGTGTTTGACGTAGCCCTTGAGGGCGGTGGCGTCGGTGCCTGCGGTGTCTTCGGCGAGTGACGCCAGATCCACGACCGCCTCGACGACGATCGCGACGTCGGTGTAGCCGGTGTCCGGGCGGGACACCGCCCGGCCCTTGACGATCTCCATCATCCAGCCCTCGAAGATGAGCGGCGCGAAGCCGTTCCGCACCCAGCCCACGACGGTCGGCACCAGCTCGCCGCCGTGCGCGAAGCCCGTGCCGTCGAGGATCTTGAGGGTCTGCACGACCCGTGTGAGCAGGCCCTTCCCATACGAGCCGGTGTAGGCGACGGACGCGTGCTGGATGAAGGAGCCGTCGGCGTAATAGCCGTCCGTGACCCCGTGGTCGAGCGCGTACGGGTCGATCGTCGCGAAGACGGTGAGCTGGTCGGTGAGGGCCTTGCGGATGCGGGCCTCGCCGTCGGGGGCACCGCCGCCGTCCCCGATGAGGAGCGCGCCCTGGAGGATGCGGTTCGTGGTGATGTCGGCGAGGTTGGCGCCCGTGTGGAAGCGGGAGTCGAGGTTCACGTCGCCATCGGTGCCGTTGCGCAGGTACGCGTCCATCGAGGCGACGTAGGTGCGCAGGAGGTCCGGGCGGTAGGCCTTCACCTCGGCGGCGAGGAGGACGAGGGTCTTGCTGATGAACTGGGAGAGGCCGATCTCCCAGTAGAACCAGTTGCCGTAGTAGCCCTTGGACTGGTCGCCGTAGTAGCGCTCGTGCAGCCACGCGAGGCCGTCGATGACGCGGCGCTGCACCGCCTCGTTGCCGTACAGGTCGGGGGCCGCGCCCGGCGCGCGCGTCGCGAGGGCGATCTCGTACAACTGCTTGTACGCCGTGTTGAGTCTGCCCTCGTCGGTGCCGAGGACGAGCCCGGCGAAGAGTTCGCCGGGGCCCGCCGCGTCCATCGACTTCAGGTTCGCGCGGGCGGCCTTGCCGATCGCGGCGCGCTTGGCGGCCGTCTCCGTACGGGAGTTGGAGGCCTCGGTCCCCGCGAAGACGCCCACGGTGTTGGCGAGGAGCCGGGCGCTGTCCGCGGCCGCGTCGGCGGCGTTCGCCCGTCCGGTGGGGATCACCGTCAGGAGACCGGCGGCTGACAGGGCGGACAGCAGGCGTCTGCGGGTGATCTCCATGGCTTCCTCCGCCGGTGAGGTGGCGTGCTGGCGCGCGGAGTCAAGCAGATGGGCCCGAGGGCGACAAGTGGTCCACGGGCCCGGAGGGGAAAGCGCGTACTGGCCTGTCTTGTACGGGTCCCGGCGCGGCGGTCAGACGGGAAGCCAGTCGGCGCCCTCCCCCGCCCCGTCCGGGACGACCTGTCCGAAGACGACGTCCGCGAAGTGGATGCCGAAGCCGAGGGTGCCCGGCTGCTGGAGTTCGCTGATCAGCCTGCGCCGGTGGCGCTCCGACTGGGCCGGGTCGCCCTCCGACACCGTGAACCACTCGGGGTGGCGCACCTGGAGCGGCGAGTGCAGCGCGTCCCCGAACGCGAGCAGGCGACGGCCCCGCGAGGTGATCGTGAAGCCGGTGTGGCCCGCGGTGTGGCCGGGCAGCGCCAGCGTCTGCACGCCCGGGAAGATCTCCTCGCCGGGGACGACGAGCCGCAGCCGGCGCTCCAGCGCGGTGAGCGCCTCGGCGGTCGGCCCCGGTACCTGATGGCGGCTCTCCCACTCGCTCTTCGGCACGGCGAACGTGGCCGCCGTGAACACCGGCGGATCCGTGCACGCCCAGCCGATGTGGTCCCGGTGCAGATGGGTGAAGGCCACGACCTCTATCTCGTCGGGCCGCGCCCCGAGCCGGGCCAGATTGTCGAGCAGCGAACCGCCGTGCACCGCACCGATGTACGGGTGGTCGGGGTCCTCCGGTACGGAGTGCGGGCCGAACCCCGCGTCGATGAGCAGCGCCCGCCCGTCGGACTGGACGAGCAGGCCGCCGGTGTTGGCGACCAGATGGGCGGTGTCGTTGAGATAGGCGGCACCGACGTCGGCCCGCGGCGGCTTGGGCGGCTTGAACAGCATGGCGCCGTCAGGTACGTAACTGACCTTCAGATCACCCACCTGCACGGAACACACCGCAGATGGCCTGCGCAGTCGCCTGTCGTTCACGGGTCGGTCTCCTCGGTGAATGTCCAAAGGGCGCTGAGAAGCGCCGTAAAGGGGCGCGGGGCTGTGTCGATTTGCGGCTCCGCCGCGTGGGCGCGCCCGCAGAGCAACGACAACGCCGGCACCCCGGATAAGGGGCGCGGGGAACTGCGCGAACGGCACGCACGTTCCCCGCGACCAAATTCCCGCACCCCGCGTCGCGGCTAGGCGCGCTTGCGCAGCACAGTCGCCGCAAGCCCCGCACCCACCAGGGCGACAACACCCGCGGTGACCATGCCGGCGTGCAGCCCGCCGAGCGTGGCGGCCGCGTCAGGAGCCGACCCGCCCGAGAGCGCATTGGTCCGAGCGGCAGCGATCGCGCTGAGACCGGCGACGCCGATCGCGGCGACGTACTGCGGGAGCTGCGACAGGCCGCCGACGACGCCCTGGTCCTCCTCGCTGACGCCCGTCGTCATCACGGTGATGAAGGAGACGACGCTGAAGACGTGGCCGAGGCCCATGACCGAGGACGTGATGATGAGCGGCGCGATGTTGCCGCTCTGCGGCAGGGTGAACATGGCGACGGTGCCGGCGCCCTGGATCAGCAGACCGGCCGCGAGGACCCGCTCGCCGCCGAACCGGCCGAGCAGCTTGGCGACGTACATGCCGCCGAGCATCGCGGCCGCGCCCTCACCGAGGTAGCTCAGACCGGCCTGGAGCGGGGTGAAGCCGAGGACGTCCTGCATGTAGAGGCTGAGCAGCACGGTCGTGCCGGCGCACATGCCGAAGGTGACGACACCGAACAGGCCCGACCACTTGATCGTGGGGCGGCCGAGGACGGAGAGCGGGATCAGCGGCTCGGGGTGACGGCGCTCGACGAGCAGGAACGCGCCGAGCAGGACGAGGCCGCCGACGATGGAGCCGAGCGAGTCCGCGCGGACCCAGCCCTTGTCGCCGCCGGTGGAGATGCCGAAGACGAGACCGAACAGGCCGAGCGTGGCGAGGACCGCGCCGGGGATGTCCATGCGCTTGGCGGCCGTGGACTCGCCGATAACGGGCAGCGCGAGTGCGCCGGCCAGGGCGACGGCGCCCATGACGCACAGCACGACCATCGTCCAGCGCCAGCTGAAGCCGCTGGTGATGACGCCGCCGCCGAGCGCGCCGAGCACGAAGCCGAGCGACATGACGGCACCGTTGAGGCCCAGGGCGCGGGCGCGCTGCGGGCCCTCGGGGAAGTAGCCCGTCATCAGGGCGATGGCGGCGGGGGCGATCATCGCGGCGGCCGTGCCCTGGCCGACGCGGGTGGCGATCAGGACGCCGGGGCTGCCCGCGAGGGCGGCGCCCAGCGAGAACAGGGTGAACAGGGCCACGCCGAACGTGAAGAGCTTCTTGCGGCCCACGAGGTCGGCGACGCGGGCGAACAGCGGCAGCAGGCTCGCGGAGGGCAGCAGGCTCGCGGTGGCGACCCACTGGAGCGTGCCGGGCGAGGAGAAGCCGAGGCTGCTGCCGATGTCGGGCAGGGCGACGGTGACGATGGAGAAGTCCAGGCCGCACATGAACGTCGCGCAGCACAGGGTGATCAGGACGAGCCAGCCCCGTGTGCTGAACGAGCTGTCGGCGGGGCCGACGTCGGCGACCGGCGGTGGCGGGGCGAGGACGTCGGTCTCGGTGGGGGGAGAGGACTCGGTGACAGCCATCAGGGGTGTCCTTTCGTATGTGATCGGGCCTGACCAGCATCGAATCGGGGCACCTGCGCAACAAGAACGATCTGTGCAACGATCGATTCGCCGGGCTCATCGTTCGAGGTGAGCGGGTTGGTGAGGGGTACGAGGCCGAGGACGCCGAGGACGGGGAGGACATGGAACGCCAGGAGATCGAGATCTTTCTGACGCTGGCGGAGGAACTGCACTTCGGCCGGACCGCCGAACGTGTGGGTGTCTCGCAGAGCCGTGTCAGCCAGACCATCGCGCGCGTCGAGCGCCGCATCGGCGCGAAGCTGTTCGAGCGCAGCAGCCGGCGCGTGACGATGACGGCCATCGGGGAGCAGTTGAGGGACGGGATCGGCCCTGCTCAGCGCCGTATCGAGGAGGAGATCGCCAAAGCCACGGCGGCCGGCCGGGGGATCACCGGCACGCTGCGCATCGGCTTCTCGGGGGCGTTCACCGGCCATCTGCTGCACAGCGTCGCCGCGGTGTTCGCGCGCCGTCACCCGGGCGTGGACGTGCAGATCCGCCAGGTGCAGATATCCGACCCGTACGGGCCGCTGCGCGCCGGGGACATCGACCTTCAGGTCACCGAACTCCCGGTGGCGGAGGCCGACTTGACGACGGGGCCGGTGCTGCTGTCGCAGCCGCGGGTGCTCCTGATGCCGTCCACGCACCCGTTCGCGCGGCGCGAGACGCTGAGCGTGGAGGATCTGGCGGAGGCGACGCTGCTGACGGTGACGAGGCCGGTGCCGGCCCACTGGCTGGACCATCACTTCCCGCGGCAGACGCCGTCGGGGCGGCCCATTCCGCACGGCCAGGCGATCACGCACTGGGAGGACGCGCTGTCGCTGGTCCTCGCGGGCAAGGGGGTGACGCCGGTCGCGGCCGCAGGTGTGCGGTACTACGCGCGCCCCGGCCTGGTGTTCCGGCCGTTCAGTGATGCCCCCCGCATCGAGTACGCGTTCATCTGGCCCGCCGACCACGAGACGGGCCGGCTGCGGGCGTTCGTGGGTGCCGCGCTGGAGCATGTGCGCTCGCTGGGCGGGCCCACCAGGGCGCTGGAGACCCTGTGGGAGTCCGAGGGCGGCGCCTGAGGGACGTCAGGGCCGCGGACGGTGGTGCGGGGCAGGGTCAGCGGACGGCTCCCGCGGCGGACAGATAGCGCTGGTCGGGGCGGTCCTGGAGCATTGCGTGGTGCAGGGACCTGGTGGTGGGCGACGGCGTGATGCCGAGGTCGTCGCTCATGCGGCGGCGCAGCGACTGGTAGACCTCGAGCGCGGCGGCCCGGCGGCCGGACGCGTACAGGGCGCGCATCAGCTGGGCGTGCACGTTCTCGTGGTACGGGTGCTCCTCGACGAGGGCGACGGCGTCACCCACGGCCTCCTGGAAGCGCCCGGCCGACAGCAGCGCGTCGACCCGCACCTCGCAGGCCGCGAGATGGGCCTCGTTCAATACCCGTGACTGGGCGGTGAGTTGGCTGCCCGCCTTGACGTTGCAGAACGGGGTGCCGCGCCACATCGCGAGGGCCTCGCCGAGTACCTCGGTGGCGCGCTGCGACTCGCGCTCCTCCATCAGGCCGCGCGCCTCGAGGACCAGCTGCTCGAAGCGGGGCCGGTCCCATTCGGTGTCGGCGAGCTTCAGGGCGTAGCCGTTCCCGTCGGTGACGAGGCGGTGTTCGGCGATGTGGCGCGCGGTGGTGCCGGTCGCGGTGGCGAACGTCTTGCGCAGGGACCCTATGTAGGTCTGCAGCGCGGTGGTGGCGGTGCGGGGCGGCTCGTAGCCCCACACCTCGTTGAGCAGGGTCGGTACGGACACCCGGCGGTTGGCTCTGGCCAGGAGCAGGGCGAGTACCTGCCGTTGTTTGGGTGCGGTGGGCGTGATGTCGCGCCCCTGCTCGGATACGTCTATCGGACCAAGGAGTCGGAACTCCATTGCCCCTCCCTCGTGATGGACGCGCTGTCCGTGTCGGCGGACGGCGAGTGGCTGGACTGACAGGTCGTGGTCCCTACGGTGCGGTGCGGTGCGGGGTGTGCGGACACCCGCCGTGGCCGAGCCTGCGCTGCGCGGACGCGGCGGAGACCAGCGTCGCGTGGCGGTGCCAGCCGGCGTAGGAGCGGCCGGCGAAGTCGTGCAGTCCGAGCTCGGTCTCGGCGGCTCCGGCGCGTGCGGCGGCGCGCTCCGCGATGAGCGCGCCCGCCTGGAAGTGGCGGTCGGGGTGCAGGTTGGTCAGCCAGGTCCGGTCGGGCCGGACGGACGACGATGTCCATTCCCCGACGAGCAGGCAGGGCCGGTCGCCGCCGGGCAGCGGCACCAGCGTGGACAGTGCGCCGAGGCGGGGACTGTCGCGTTCCGTCCGGGCGGCGGTACGCGGTGACGCGTGCCGGCGGACCAGGGTGCGTACGGTCTCGAGCGGCGGCCGGGGGGCGGCGCTCTGGGCGGGCGCGAGGGCGAGGCGGAGGGTGTCGGGCACGGCGACGATCCAGTCGTGGCCGCGTGCCTCCAGGCCCTCGATGAGTGATTCGGCATCCAGGTGGCCTTCGGGGTCGATGACGACGGGCGCCCGGCGGATGGTGGTCCGCGCGAGCCGGTCGAGCAGCGCGAGGCAGAGCCCGGCGGTGTCGGTGTAGCCGGTGGAGCCGGGGATGCGGGCCTGCTCGCGCAGCCGGCCGTCCGCGGTCCATTCGCGCGGCAGGTAGAGCTGCCAGTCCACGGAGACGTCGCCGAGCCCGGAGGTCAGGAACGCCCCGAGCGCCAGCTGGCAGTTGACGGTGCGTCCGAGGCCGGGCACGAAGCGCCGGTGGACCCCGGCGGCGAGGCTGCCCCGCTTGGGTATCACCACGGGGGCCACGGTCCAGGCGCGCACCGGTGTGTGTCCGGCGACCCAGCGGGTGAGCTCGGCGCGGACCGGACGCCATTCCCAGGGGCTGACGTTGACGAACTGCTGGAGCGACTGCGAGGCCGTCGGGGACGGGGTGACGGAGGCCGCCATCCGCCGCAGCGACTTCTTGCCCGGGGTGGTGAGCAGCCCCTTCACATAGACCTCGGCCCACCGGCGCTGGTCGGCGCGCGGCAGGTGGGCGAAGAGGCGGTGCACGGGCGGCGCGGGGGCCGCGCCGGTGGTCCGTGCGCCGTCGTCGATCGTCCGGTCCATGGGTGGGCTCCTCTCCCTCGGCGTGGCCACACAGAAAATATAGCGAACGTTCTCTATTTTTCTAGCCCAGTTCTCGGGGAGGGCAGGGGAAAGCGCGGGGGGAGCGTGCGCCGCGGTCCCGCGGCAGGGGTTCTGAGCTGGGGAGAGAGCGCGATCAGGGGTGCGCGGAGGGGAAGTTGAATATGTGGGTGCGGGCGTGGTCCGGCTCGTCGCCGGGTGTCGCCGCGCGTACGATCCGTGCCCGGAACGGTGCATTCAGTTGAGGCACGAGCGCCCGAGGAACCCTGTTCCGTACGTGAGTTGAGGGCGCCGGCCGGTGAACGCCGGTCCCGTCAGAGGGGCTTGGCCGGGGACGCGAGCGCGCTCAGTGCCTGGAGCGCCTGGGTCAGCTCGTCCTGGGGGTCGGCGCCGTACGCGTCCCGCAGGGCGCCGCGGGCCGAGGTGGTGGCCTCGACGCCGGCCATGACGTACGTGAGCAGCGCGGCGGCGGAGACCGGGGTCAGTCCGGCGCCGGGGCGCTCGTCGGGCCAGCCGCGCTCCAGGCTGTCGCGCAGGTGCGGGACCCAGGCCGCGTACCAGTTGGACTCGGCGTCGCGGCCCTCGCGGGTGAAGCGCGCGGCGGCCCTGATGCTCGGGGTGGTCTCCAGGGCCTCGGCGAGCGCCAGGGTGTCGACGAGTGCAGCCTGCAGTCCCGGGCCGGCCTCGTCGCCGTGCAGCACCGCGCGCGTGGCGGCGGCCCCGGCTTCCTGAACGGCGTCCGCCAGGGCGGACTTAGACGAGAAGTGGAAGGTCAGGGCGCCCATGGTGACCCCGGCCGACTTCACGATCCCGAGCAGGGAGGTGCCGGCGTACCCGTGCGCGGCGAACTCGGCGGCAGCGGCCTCGATGAGCCGGCGCCGGGTCAGTTCTGCTCTCTCCTGGCGTGCCATAGATCTACCGTAGGTCAAGACTTTCCCAAGAACACCCCATGGGCGGCAGCCCGGAACGTTCTTGGCAGGTCGGTCGGGCCCGAGGGCTGAGATGCCCTCTCCCGGCGTTCAGGATCACCTGCTTGACTGCCCGTCATGATCAAGGACGTACGCGACATGGACGGCCGGGTAGTGATGATCACGGGGGCTTCGTCGGGCATCGGCGCGGCGGCGGCGCGCCTGTTCGCCGGAAGGAACGCCCCTGTGGTGCTCATGGCCCGCAGACAGCAGCAACTCGACGCGCTCGTGGGGGAGATAGAGGCGGACGGGGGAAGGGCGGTGGCCGTCGTCGGTGACGTGCGCCGCGGCGAGGACGTGGAGCGGGCCGTCGCCACCGCCGTGGAACGCTTCGGCAGGCTGGACGCCGCCTTCAACAACGCCGGTCACGCCACGCTCGGCAAGGACCTGCACGAGACGCCGGACGACGACTTCGACGCCGTGATGGACATCAACGTGCGGGGCGTGTGGAACTGCCTGCGCCACCAGATCGGCGCCATGCTCCCCACCGGCGGCGGCTCCATCGTGAACACGGCGAGCACGGCGGGCCTCATCGCCACCGGCGTCGGCGCCCCCTATGTCGCCGCCAAGCACGCGGTGATCGGCCTGACGAAGGCGGCCGCCGCCGAGTACGGCACGCGCGGCATACGCGTCAACGCGCTCGCCGTGGGCAGCACGCTGACCGAGATGATGGAGTCCGTCATCGACCAGGCGCCCGGCATCGAGAAGACGTTCTTCGCGCGGGCCGTCCAGCAGCGCTTCGCCGCACCGTCCGAGGTCGCCGAGGCGGCGATGTGGCTGTGCAGCGACGCGTCGTCCTTCGTCACCGGGGCGACCGTGCCGGTGGACGGCGGGGTCCTGGCCGTCTGATCCCTGAACGCCCGTGCTCCGGCCGGTCCCTGGGCCGGCCGGAGCGCTCGCATCAGGGCGCCGGACCGCTCAGACCCCCGCGCCCGCAAGCCCCCTGGACATGTCACCCGCGTCACCCGCGTCCGCGCCGCCGCTCCGCCACACCGTGCCGCCCGCCGCCTCCGTGTCCAGCGTGCGCAGCAGGGCGTCGTCGATCTCGTGCAGGGAGCCGACGAGGTGGCGTACCCCGGTCTCCCGCATGAGCTCCGTCTGATGGCTGTGTTCGAAGGTGCTGGGGTGGCCGATGAACGGCGCGTCCAGCGCCCTGGCAGCCTCGGCGACCCGCGCCACGTCGTCGATGAACAGCACCTCGCCGTGGTCGAGGCCGAAGTGCGCGGTGATCTCCTTGAGGCCGGGCCGCACCTCGTTCGTGCAGATGTACTGCGGTTCGGCGAACAGGTGGGCGTACGCGCCCAGATGCTCGTCGAAGTGCGACTTGTCGAGCCCGCCGTAGCAGACGAAGGGCAGGCCCGCGGCGCGCAGCCGGCCGAGGAGGCCGAGCGCGCCGTCCATGATCTCCACGGGGTGGTCGGCGAGATAGTCGGCGCGCTCCTCGAAGTACGCCTCCAGAGCCTGCGGGCCCGTCATGTCCTGAGGCACCGACTCCGCCATGGCCTGCCCCGCGACGGCCTGGCGCTGGGAGAAGATCCGGCGCTCGACATCGGCCGAGTAGACACCGCCGCGGCCGGTGACGAACCGGTGGATCAGCGGACTGAACGTGTCGTTGAGCAGCACGCCGTCGATGTTGACGGCGGCGAGCCGCAGCCGGCGAGGCAGGTCAGTCATCTTCGCTCCCCTTGTCGTGCGCGCCCAGGGTGGTCCACAGGGACTTCGCGCGCTCCTGGCTGTTCTCGATCGTGCCGAGGGTCCGGTCGGTGGCGATGCCGGGCAGCAGCAGCTTCCACATGTTCACCGTGCGCCGCGGCAGGTCGGCCCGCTTGGAGACGACCTGCGCGTACTCCTGCATGCCGGTGCACGCGCCGACGACGAACTCGGCGAGCTCGCCGAGTGCCACGTGCTCACGCAACTCGCCGCTGTCGCGGGCCACTTCGAGACACTCCTCGAAGCTGCGCGCCCAGACCGCGTACGGGGACGCGTCCTGGAGGCCGAAGCTGGCCTGTTCGCCCGTGAGGCGCACGCCCGCCCGCAGCAGCGGGTCGGCCTGGAGCGAGTGCGACCAGATGAGGGTGATGTCCACCAGGCGCTGGAGCCCGGTGGACGGCACATGCGGCTCGATGGTGGTGCGCTGGGCGTGCATGACTTCCAGTGCGAGGTCCTGCTTGTTCTTGAAGTGGAAGTAAAGAGCCCCCGCCGTCACGCCCGCGCGCTGGAGAATCTTGTTGATCCCCGCACCGGCATAGCCGTACTCGTCGAAGACCTCGGCCGCGGCCCTCAGGAGCTGCTCCCGGGTCTGAACTGCGCGTTCCTGCTTCGGTGCTGCCATGCCACGTCCCGGTCTCGACAAAAAAAAGAACGCCCTCTATGTTACTGGCTGTGGCGCGGATCCGCTACCGCGTCGGGGGCAGCGCATGACAGCGCTCACTCACAGGGGGATCACTGATGAACGACATGGCTTCGACGGTCACTTCGATACCTGCTCGCGTCACCAAGGAACTTGTCCACAAGCACGACGCCTCCCAGGTTCTCCTCACGGACCTCAGGCGCATCGGCGACGACGAGTTCCTGATCACCGCGGACTGGACGGACACCAGCCGCCTGATGAGCACCCAGGACAGCCGCCGCGACGACGCGGTGCTGCTCACCGAGACGATCCGGCAGACCTTCCCGCTGCTCGCCCACGCGGGTTACGAGGTCCCGTTCGGCCACCACCTGCTGTGGGACGAGTACCGCTACGCGCTCGGCCTCGAGGCGCTCGGCCGCAGCGGCGCGGGCGGCAGGCCCCAGCTGCACATCAAGTGCTACGACATCGTGCGCCGCCGGGGCGTCGTCTCCGCGCTCTCCCTCGACATCACGGTCCTGCGCGACGGCGAGCAACTGGCCACCGCCCACACCCGGTTCGCCATCCAGCCCGCCGCGATCTACCGGCGCCTGCGCGGCGCCCGCGGCGACGCCCTGGAGATGCTGGAGCTGGCCCGCAGCCGCCCGCTGCCGCCCCCGGTCTCCGGGGCGAGCGAGGAGTTCCGCGACGCCGTCCTGTCACCCACCGACGAGCGCGACCGCTGGCAGCTGCGGATCGACACCCACCACCCGATGTACTTCGACCACCCCAGCGACCACGCCCCGGGCATCCTGCTCCTGGAGGCGGCCAAGCAGGCGGCCCGCGCCGTGCGGCACCCGAGGGCGGGGATCACTGAGGCGATGGAGACCGTCTTCCACCGTTACGTCGAGCTGGACAGCCCCTGCCGGGTGGACGCGCAGCCCCTGCCGGACGACCAGCAGGGCCGTGCCCGCATCCTGGTGACGATGCACCAGGAGGACAAGCTCTGCTTCACCGCGCTGGTGTCGGTCGCGAAGACGGCCTGACGATCCCGGGCAGCGTGCCGCCGCCCGCCCCGGTGACATGGGCCCCGAGGACCAGGTCGTCCCCGACGGCCACCGGGTGCCCCACCGACCGCAGGAGGTCCAGGTCGGAGGCGTGGTCGCCGTAGGCGGCGGCCCGGGACGCGGGAATCGAGTGCCGGGCCATCAGTTCGCGCGCGAGCCGGCCCTTCTCCGGGCCGATGACCGGGCGTTCGAGATGGCCGGTGCAGAACCCGCCGACGCTCTCGGGCTCGCTGCACAGCACGAAGTCCGCGCCCAGGTGCTCGGCCACCGGCTCCAGGCAGGGCCGGAACGAGCCCGACACCAGGGCGATCAGCGAGCCGTCCCGTCGGTGGCGCCGCAGCGCGTCGACGGCGGGACGGTGCAGCAGCGTGCCGCTCGCGAGCTCCGCGTCGAACCAGGCGCGGCCGTGCGCGAACAGTTCCTCCTGCGGCCGGCCGGTGAAGAGCCGGTAGTACTCGCGGTTCGTCCGCACCCGCGAGACACCGGCCGCCGCCCGGTCCCGCAGCTCCCCCGCCGCCACCGTGTACGCGGAGGGCGGCAGCCCGCGCTCGCGGTAGTGGAACTCGAGGAAGCGGAACATGCTTTTGACGGTGATCAGGGTCTCGTCGACGTCGAAGAACGCGATGGCGACAGACGAACCGGTTGCAGTGCGGGGTGAGTTGGAGACTTCTGACATGTGAGTCGCCTTCCGTACGGGGGCAGGGGCGGGATGGATGTCAGCCACCGGTCAGGCCGCGACCGCGGCGGGAACGGTGGCCGCGGCGCGCGCCGTCAGATACGCGCGCACTCCCTTGCCGGCCGTCTTGCGGCCCAAGTGCCGTGCGGCAACGAGCTGTTCGAGCAGTGCGGCGGGCGCAGGTGTCCACAGCGACGGTTCCGCGTGGAGCCGCCGCTGCACCTCCAGGGCCACATCGGCGCCCACGGTGTCGAGCAGACGTACGGGACCGAGCGGCTGGCCGCCCACCGACTTCAGGGCCAGGTCGAGCGTCGCCGTCGTGGCCTCACCGGCGTCGAGGAGGCCCAGGGCCTCGTTCAGATACGGGAAGAGCAGGGCGTTGACGATGAACCCGGCCCGGTCGCCGCACTCCACCGTCTGCTTGCCGAGCCGCTCGGCCACGGCGCGGGCCCGCGCGAGGGTGTGCGCGCTGGTGCGCTCGCCGGGGACCAGCTCCACCAGCGGCATCAGGGGCGCCGGGTTGAAGAAGTGCAGACCGAGGACGTGCGCGGGGCGGCCCGCGGTCTCCGTGCAGGCGCCCACCGGCAGGCTCGACGTCGACGTGGCGAGCAGCGTGTTCGGCGGGCACACCTTGCCCAGCTCGGCGAACAGCCGCCGCTTGACCTCCAGGTCCTCCACGACGGCCTCGACGACGATGTCCGCCGAGGCGAGCACGGAACGGTCGCTCGTCGCGGTCCAGGAGGCGGGCCCGGTGTTGTCGGAACTGACGTCTGTGGACGCGGAGTTGCGCTGGAGCGCGAAGTCTATGCGTTCGGCTGCGGCCGCGGCCTTCTCCTCGGACCGGGCGAGCAGCGTCGTGCGGAACCCGCCGCGCGCACACGCCTCGGCGATCCCGGTGGCCATCGTGCCCGAGCCGATGACGACGACGTTGCGTCCGGGCGGGGCCGTGGGGTGGACGGTCCGCTGCTGGGCGGCCCCTTCCTCGT
Source organism: Streptomyces sp. NBC_00009 (assembly GCF_045040855.1). Classification (NCBI taxonomy): domain Bacteria; kingdom Bacillati; phylum Actinomycetota; class Actinomycetes; order Kitasatosporales; family Streptomycetaceae; genus Streptomyces; species Streptomyces sp. NBC_00009. Next base: position 3,794,905 of record NZ_CP108312.1, on the reverse strand, counting down.
AACGGTGGAAGCCGCGGCCCGACTTGGCGCCGAGCGCGCCCTGTGCGACCAGCTCGTCGAGGATCGGGGCCGGGGCGCGCAGGCCGCCGCCGAGGTCGCCGAGGCGGGCGAGGACATCGCGCGCCGTGTCCAGGCCGATCGCGTCGAGCGCGGCCAGCGGCCCGTCGCTCCAGCCGCAGCCGAGCCGCACCGCCGTGTCGACGTCCTCGGCGCTCGCGTACCCGTCGTGGACCATCCACGCGGCCTCGTTGAGGAGGCCGAGGAGCAGCCCCGGCGCGAGGGAGCCGGGCCGGTCGCCGACCTGATGGGCCTTGATCCCAGCCGCCGTGAGGACCTCCACGACCCTGGCGGCCGCGGCGTCCCCGGCACGCGGGGCGCGGGCCAGCTCCACGGCGTCGAGCGCGTCGGAGCGCAGGAAGCGCAGCGCGAACAGGTCGGGTCCCGCGGCGTCCTCGAGGTCCCCGAGCGGGGTGGTGAGCGCGGTGGTGAGGACGGGCGTCCCGGGCCGGCGCTGCTCGCGCAAGGAGGCGAGCACCGCCCGTTTCAGGGCCGCGGGTTCCGGCACGGCCTCGATGACCAGGTCGGCCGAGGCGACGCCGGCCGGGAAGCGGGTCAGAGTGCGCGGGCGCTCCCCGGGGCTCAGTCGCAGGGCCCTGACCAGGGCCGCGGGGTCGTCGTCGATGCCTATGACGCGAAGCCCTGCGCGGGTCAGGCGGCGCGCGAGGGCGAGCCCGGTGCCGCCCAGGCCGACAACGGCCACGGTGAAGGGCGGCGGCGCGCCCTCGGCGGAGGGAACGGAGTCGGTGGTGGGAATGGAGTCGGTGGTGGGAGTGGTGCGGGTGTGGTCGGCCATGGTGCTGCTCCTGCCTTCGCGGGTGGGGGCATCAGTAGCGGCTGCCGGTGGCGGCGGGCGCGGCGTCCAGGTCGCGCAGGTCCTGGAAGGTGAGGCGCAGGCCGGCCGCGGCCAGGTTCGCCGTCAGATAGCGCAGCTGCTTGGTGCCGGGGATGGGGACGACGTGGTCGCCCTGGGCGAGCGTCCAGGCGAGCGCGACCTGGGCGGCGGTGGCGCCGTGCCGGGCGGCGACCTCTTCGACCGCCTTCACGATGCGCAGGTTCGCGGTGAACGCCTCGCTCTGGAAGCGCGGGTTGGTGGCGCGGAAGTCGCCGTCCTCGAAGTCGTCGGGCCGGGTGTAGCGGCCGGTGAGGAAGCCCCTGCCCAGGGGTGCGAAGGGCACGAACGCGGCGCCGTTGGCGGCGCACCACGTGGCGATTCCGGTGTGCGGGTCGAGCGGTTCGCGGGTCCACAGGGACAGTTCGGACTGGACGGCCGCGACGGGATGCGCCGCGTGGGCGGCGGCCGCCTCCGCGGTGGTGACCTCGGAGAGGCCGAGATGGCGGACCTTGCCCTGTCGCACCAGGTCGGCCAGGGCGCCCCAGGACTCGGCGAGCGGGACTTCGGGGTCGACGCGGTGCAGGTAGTACAGATCGATGACGTCGACGCCGAGGCGGCGCAGCGATGCGTCGGCCGAGCGCCTGATGTGCTCGGGGGAGCCGTTGCGGCTCAGGGTGCGGGTGGCGAGTTCGTCCACGACGATGCCGGTCTTGGTGGCCACGACCGCGTCGTCGCGGCGCCCGGCGAGTGCCCGCCCGACGAGGGTCTCGTTGTGGCCCGCCCCGTAGGCGTCGGCGGTGTCGACGAGGAGGGGGCCGGCGTCGAGGGCGCGCCGGATCACGTCCACCGAGGCCGCGTCGTCGCGCAGCGACTCGGCGTAGCCCCAGCTCATTCCCATGCAGCCGAGGCCGACGGGGGTGACTTCGAGGCCAGTCGTGCCGAGCTGACGCGTTTCCACGCGAACTCCCTTGTCAGTAGCGGTAATTGAGGTAAGTGGGGGGTGGTGCCGGGCCGGGGCGCCGGTGCCCCGGCCCGTTCAGGCGGCGGTCAGGACGAGGGCGGCGTTGTGCCCCCCGAACCCCAGCGACGTACTCGCGGCGACCTGGATCCTCTTCTGCCGCGCCCGGCCCGTCACCACGTCGATGTCGACGTCGATCGAGGGGTCGAGCGAGTCCACGTTGGCGGTGGGCGGCAGCGCGCCGTGGTGCAGCGCCAGCGCCGTGTACGCGGCCTCGACCGCACCGGCCGCGGCCAGCGTGTGCCCGGTGACCCCCTTGGTGGAGGTCACCGCCGCCCGGTCGCCGAGCACCGAGTGCAGCGCGCGGGCCTCGGTCAGGTCGTTCATCGGGGTCGACGTGCCGTGCGCGTTCACGTGCTCCACTTCGTCGGGGAGCACCCCCGCGTCGCTGAGGGCGTCCCGCAGGGCCCGGGCCAGGCCCGCGCCCTGCGGGTGCGGCGCGGTCGCGTGGTGCGCGTCCGACGTCGCGGAGAACCCGGCGATGTCGGCGTAGCGCCGCGCGTTACGGGCGGTGGCGTCCTCGCAGCGTTCGAGTACGAGGATGGCCGCGCCCTCACCGGCCACGAAGCCGTCCCGGTCGTGCGCGAAGGGACGGGACGCCGCGGCCGGGTCGTCCGTGCGGGCCGACAGGGCGCCCATGCGGGACAGGCCGTTGAGGGTGCCCGGGCTGATCGCCGACTCGGTGCCGCCGGCGAGGACCACGTCGCACAGGCCGGACAGCAGCCACTCGCGGGCGGTGCCGATGGCGGACGCCCCGGAGGCGCAGGCGGTCGCCGTGACGAGGCTGGGTCCGTGGATCTTCTGGTCCATGGCCACGTACCCGGCGACCATGTTGACCATCCCCATCGGGATCATCAGCGCGGACACGTCGTCGGGCGTGCCCTCGAAGTACGTCCGCAGCTGCTTCTCCAGGGTGGCGACGCCGCCCAGCGAGTTCCCGATGACGACGCCGACGCGGGTGCCGTCCCAGGACCCGCAGTCGAGCCCCGCGTCCGTGACGGCCTGCCGCGCGCTGACGATGGCGAGCTGCGCGAACCGGTCGAGCTTCCAGGCGTTGCGCCGGCCCAGTTCGGCCGTGGCGTCGAAGCCGGGGACGCGGCAGGAGATGTCGACCCGTTCGCCCTTGAGCTCCGGGTCGGTGGTGGCGGCGGACACGCCCGACAGGACGCGCCGCCAGTTCTCGTCGACGCCGATGCCGGCGGGGGTGACGAGGCCTATACCGGTGACCGCGACTCCGCGGCCCCGGGCCACCCCGCTCATGCCTGGTCCGCCTTCGCGGCGATCACGGCGACGGCTTCGTCGAGGGTGAAGGACGACTTGAGCTCGCCCTCGACCAGGACGATGCCCATCTCCTTGCGGAGGATCAGGCTGAGCTCGACGAGTATCAGCGAGTCGATGTCGAGCTCGTCGAACGTGGCGCCCGAAAGCAGCTCCGCCTCGTCGAGGCCGAACTTGTCGCTGATGAGGCCGGAAACCTGGTGCTTGAGGGAGAACTCGACGGAAAGAGCGGTCATGACTGACTCCTGTTGTCTGTGAAATGAGGCGCCTGTGAAACGAGGTGCCTGTGAAATGGGTTGTGTGTGAGGTGAGTTGAGGCTTGGGGGGCTGAGCGGCTACGCCTGCGTGACCGGTTCGATGTCCGGCCAGATCAGCGCGGCCGAGCCCCAGGTGAGGCCGCCGCCGAAGCCCGTGAGGACCACGCGGTGGCCCGGTACGAGGTCGCCTGCGGCGGCCGCGTCCGACAGGGCGAGCGGGATCGAGGCGGCGACGGTGTTGCCGACCCGGTCCAGGTTCACCACGATCTGCTTCTCCTCCAGGCCCAGCTGCTCGCCGACGGCGTGCAGGATGCGGACGTTGGCCTGGTGCGCCACGACCTTGTCCAGGTCGCCCGGCGTCCAGCCGACGCGGTCGAGGAGGCGCTGCGAGGACTCGCTCATGTTGATCACGGCCTCGGTGAAGACGGGCCGGCCCTCCATGGCGAAGTACTGGTCGCCCTCGGCGGGCGGTTCACCCGTCGAGCGCTGGCGGGAACCGCCGGCGCGCACCGTGATGAGGTCGGCGCCGCCGCCGTCGCTGCCCAGGTCGAAACCGAGGAGCGCCCCGGGTTCCCCGGACTCGCCGGCCCGCAGGACCACGGCTCCCGCGCCGTCGCCGAAGATGGCGCGGGTGGTGCGGTCGACGGGGTCGAGGATCGTCGAGAAGGTGTCCGCGCCGATCACCAGGGCCCGCCGGGCGATCCCCGCCGTGATCATGGAGGCGGCGGTGGCCAGGGCGTACACGAACCCGGTGCAGACCGCCGCGACGTCGAACGCGGGGACCGTGCCGAGCCCGAGCCGGTGGGCGACGCCCGGCGCGGTGCCGGGGCAGGGCCGGTCGGGCGTGCTGGTCGCGAGGACCACCAGGTCCACGTCGGCGTCAGCGTCGTTGTCATTGCCCGTCCTGCGGGCCGACTCCAGGGCGCGCTCCCCAGCCGCGACGGCCAGGTCCGAGGTGGACTCGCCCGGCGCGACGACGTAGCGCAGGCCGATGCCCGTACGCGTACGGATCCACTGGTCGGACGTGTCGAGCTGGGCGGCGAGCTCCTCGTTGGTGACGGCGGTCGCGGGCAGCGCGCCGCCCAGACCGCAGACCACGGCGGCGCGGCTCATGAGGCCAGCTCCTCGACCTCGTGGGCGGCCGGCGCGGGCTGCGCGGGCACGGTCCGTACGGGACGCGCCATGGCCTTGAAGGAGCTGCCCGCCCGGCGCAGCGCCGAGCGCACCTCGGCCGGTTCGGGCGCGGTCAGTGCCGCGATGTGCCCGTCGGGCCGTACGAGTACGGCCTTGGGGTCCTTGCCGAGGAGCGGGGCGAAACCCGGCCAGGCGGAGATGTCCTGCACAAGAACGCCCTCGGGCGCGGCGGCCGTCAGCGCTGCCCGGGCCGCCACCCAGCCGGAGTCCTGGCGCTCGCCCGCCCACAGCAGCAGCGTCAGCCGCGCCGGGTCGATCGAGGGCCAGCGTTCGGCGCCCTGCTGGGGGGTGCCGTGCGCGGCGAACACGGGGAGGCGGTCACCGGCGCGGACCTTGCGGGTGAGGCCGGGCAGGGTGTCGCGCAGGGACTCGGCGGGCCGGTAGCTGACGTCGTGCTGCGCCATCAGCGGGGCGCCGAAGCGCTGGAGGAGACCGGTGCGCGAGGCCAGGCGCAGGGCGCCGTCGCGGGCCGCTATCTCGTGGCGCCGCTTGAACAGGCCCCAGCTCGTCTGCTTGGCGGTGGTCAGGACGATGCGCTCGGCGGCCAGGTGCCGGTCGGAGTCGTACGTGTCGAGGATGCCCGGCTCGAACAGGCCGTTGACGACACCGGCGAGCTTCCAGGCGAGGTTGACCGCGTCCTGGATACCGGTGTTCATGCCCTGCGCGCCGGCCGCGCTGAACACATGGGCGGCGTCGCCCGCGAGGAACACGCGCCCCGCGCGCATCGTCTCGGCGACCCTGCGCCGGGCCCGGAAGATCGTCGACCAGTCCAGCTTGCCGACCAGGCCGGGGCGCGGCGAGCGCTCGTCGAGGAAGTGCTGGAACAGCTCGCGCGGCGGGCCCTGCTCCTTGTCCCAGTCCGGCACGCTGATCGCGAGCCGGAACTGCCCGTTGCCGAACGGCGCGATGCCGAGGGCCCCGGTGCGTGAGTAGCAGTAGACGAGCGAGTGGGGGTCCATGTCGCCGTCGACCGGACCGTCACCGATGGCGAAGAGCACGTCGTTGCCGGTGCCGAGGAGCTCGATGCCGGCGAACTCGCGGACCGCGCTGCGGGCGCCGTCCGCGCCGATCACCCAGTCCGCCTCGATCTGCTCGACGCGCCCCTCGGCGCCCTCCACCTCGGCGACCGGGCGCGGCCCGGACGTGTCGAGGCCGGTGAGCGTCCCGAACTCGATCTCGCCGCCGTACGCGGCGAGCCGGGTGCGGATGACCTCCTCGGTGGTGTCCTGCGGGATGACCACGCCGAACGGGTACGGGGTGTCGGTCAGCCGGCTCATCTCGATGGCGCCGATGGCCCGCTTGTCGGAGTAGTACTGCACGGAGTCGAGGCGGTTGCCCGCGTCGACGACGCCCTGGGCGGCGCCGATCCGGCCGAGGAGCTCCAGGCTGCGCGGCCAGACCACGCTGGCCCGGGAGTGCTGGACGGGCCCGGCGGCCGAGTTGTCGATCAGTCTCACCGGGACGCCCTGGCTGAGCAGTTCGGTGGCGAGCACCAGGCCCACGGGGCCCGCGCCCACGACGAGGACGGGACGTCGTCCGCCGGGGCCCTCGCGCAGAGGGATCGTCATGACAGGTGTGCCTTTCGTCGAGTCGGTGGCTACGGCGGTCAGGGGCGGTGCACCACGACGGCGCTCCAGGTGAATCCCGCGCCGGCGCTCAGTACGGCGGCGTACTCGCCGCGTTCGAGGCGGTGCGGGCTCGCGCCCGCGGACAGTGCGGTCAGGTTGGACAGGAGGTCACCGGCGCCGAGGTGTCCGGTGCGGTCGCCGAGGTCGGCGACCGGCGCGTTCGTGACCTCGGCGACGGCCGGCCCGTACACGTCGCGGGCGGTGGCCCGGCCGAGCCTCGGAAGCAGCACGGTGCGCAGCTCCCGGCCGCCCTGGCCGATGCCCGCGTCGCGCAGTGCGTCGGCGAGGACCTCGCTGGTCTCGCGCCGCAGCCGGCCGAGGAACTCCGGTTTGCCCTGCGTGGCGAGGAAGGCCTTCTTGGTGCGGCGCACGTCCACGGCGGTACTGCTCGTGTGCGGCGCCGGGTGGAACGCGCCGACGTCGCGGTGGGCCACCTCCAGTGCGGGGACGGCCCGGGTCCGCAGGGCGCGCAGGGTGAGCGCGCCCTCCGGTACGTCGTCGGCGGTGGCGGCCCGTGCGACGACGGCCGCGGTGGCGCCGTCGCCGTACCAGACGCCGTAGTCACCGGCCCAGCGGTCGAAGCCCGGCCGGGCGAAGCGGTCCGCCGTGGTCACGAGGACCGGTGCGCCGCCGCCGTCGGCCGCGATGCGGTCCACTGCGGTGCTCAGGGCGGCCGCCGCTCCGTTGCACATCTGCTGGATGCCGGTGGGAATCGCCTGGTGGGCGCCCGTCTCGGCGGCGATGTAGTGGGCGGGTGACCAGAAGTCGTGGCCCTGGTAGTAGGTCCAGGCGTGCAGGGTGGCCGACAGGTCCCCGGCCTTCGCACCGACCCGCGACAGGGCGCGGTGCGCGGCCCGTACGGCCATCTGCGGCGCCGACTCCTCGGCGGACACGGGCAGTTGCTCGTACCCCATGGCGTCAGCCTCGGCGGCCGTCACCCGGCCGTCGGCAGCTGCGTCGACCGTCTTCTCCGCGGCGGGCGGCAGCCACTGGGCGGCCGACAGCCACACATGGCCGGGGATCACAGGCACTCCTCCCCCTCGGGCAGCGCGGTGACCGCCGCGGACGTCGTGGTGTGCATCCGGCCGGAGGCGATGACGTCGCCGTCCTGCACGAAGTCGATGTAGAAGGTCCGCAGGTCCGGCAGCATCAGGCTGAGGTTGTCCTCGTGCGCGTACGGCTCGGTCTTGCGGATGTGGACCGTGGTGGGCGCGTCGAGTTCGGCGTAGCGCATGAAGTCGAAGTCGAAGCCGGCGACCGTGGTGCGGCTGACGGAGGCGCCCCACAGGTCGGAGACGCCGAGCAGGCAGAGCTGGCGGGCGGCCTCCATGAGGACCATGCCGGGCACGTGGTCCTGGCCGTGGTCGAACATGCTGCGGTTGTCCAGCGGGATCCGCACGGTGGCGTACGCGTTGTCGGTGTTGACGGTGGCCGAGGCGAGCACCACGTTCGACGGGGAGCTGCGGCCGACCAGGTGCGGCGCCACGTAGGCGTTCTCGCGCGGGATGTCCTTGAAGGGGACGAGTGGCTTGCCGCGGCCCTGGACGCGTACGGCGTCGTAGACCTCGGCGGGTATGTAGCCGACGTCCATCTTCACGAAGCCGAGGCAGCGCTTGGCCAGCTTCATGTCGATGCCGAAGGTCAGCCGGCGCACATCGCCCGGCGTGCCGCGGCGGTTGCTGGTGCGCACCGAGATCCGCAGCTCGCCCGGCGTCTCCTCCTCGGGCAGGGTGAGCAGGCCCGGCAGCTCCATGGACCAGGACCGCAGCAGGAACTTGCTCTTGCGCGACACCCCGGCGAACTCGTGCCCGCCGTACGTCTCGGCCTGCCGGCAGCACTCCAGGAGCAGCATCGGGTCGGGGGCGCCGAGCCGCGAGGTGTGCTCGGTGTAGTAGGCGTGGGACGGGGGGAGCTGGGCCGCGGCGAGGTAGTCGTCCTCGCCGGTCTGCCGGCTGTCCGTCAGAAAGACCTCGGAAAGCGCCCAGCGGTGGAGAAGGGAACGGTCCACGGTGCGCATGAATTCGAGGTTCGCGGCGCCCGGCAGGCAGGTCTTGACTGCGGGGGATTCGGCGGTCTCGGGGTTCAGGGTCTCGGGGTTCATATTCGTCCTCCTGATGCGCTTGAATTCATTGTCGAGGGGGGTCGCAAAGCGTTCACTAAAGGCGGCCTCAAGGCGCTTTCGGGTGTACTCAGGCCGCCCAGGCGAGAGGGCTGCGGTAGCTGTCGGCGGGCCGGTCCCACTCCGCGCGGGCGGGCACCGCGGGGGCGTCGTCCACGCCGGAGTCGGCGCGCGCACGCAAGGTCGCGGTCAACACCGCGACGAGCGCGGCGAGTTCGGCCGGGGTCGGGTTGCCGCGCACCACGTGGAACGCGGCCTCCCGCAGCACGTCGGAGCCGCTCGCTGGGCTCACGGCGGAGCCGGTCGCGCTCACAGCGGGGTGATCCCGTGCTTGCGCTGCGGCAGCGCGCGGTGCTTGGTGCGCAGCATGGCCAGCGACCTGGCGAGCACGGCCCGGGTCTCGCCCGGCTCGATGACGTCGTCCACGAGGCCGCGTTCGGCCGCGTAGTACGGGTGCATCAGCTCGGCCTTGTACTCCTTGACCATCTGCTCGCGCATCGCGGCGGGCTCGTCGGCCGCGGCGATCTGCCGCCGGAAGATGACGTTGGCGGCGCCCTCGGCGCCCATCACCGCCACCTCGTTCGTGGGCCAGGCGAAGGAGAGGTCCGCGCCCACGGAGCGCGAGTCCATCACGATGTACGCGCCGCCGTACGCCTTGCGCAGGATCAGCTGGATGCGCGGGACGGTGGCGTTGCAGTACGCGTACAGCAGCTTCGCGCCGTGCCGGATGATGCCGTTGTGCTCCTGGTCGACACCCGGCAGGAAGCCGGGCACGTCGAGCATCGTGACCAGCGGGATGTTGAAGGCGTCGCACAGCGACACGAACCGCGCGGCCTTCTCGCTGGCCTTGATGTCGAGGACGCCGGCGCTGGACATCGGCTGGTTCGCGACGACGCCGACGACGTGTCCGTCGATCCTGGTCAGCGCGCACACCACGTTGTTCGCCCAGTCGGGCTGGATCTCGAAGTACTCGCCGTCGTCGACGATCTCCTCGATCACGGCCTTCACGTCGTAGCCGCGGGCCGGGTCGGCGGGCACCAGGTCGGCGAGCGCGTCGGTGCGCCGGTCCGGCGGATCGTCGGTCGCCACCGCGGGCGGCGCCTGCCGGTTGTTCGACGGCAGGAAGGAGAGCAGATAGCGCACGTCCTCCAGGCAGGACACCTCGTCGTCGTACGCGAACGCCGACACACCCGAGACCGACGCGTGCACGTCCGCCCCGCCCAGCTCGTCCATGCTCACGCGCTCACCCGTGACCGCCTGCACGACGTCCGGCCCTGTGATGAACATCTGCGCCACGCCCCGCACCATGAACGTGAAGTCGGTCAGCGCCGGCGAATACGCGGCCCCACCTGCACACGGCCCGAGGATCACGCTGATCTGCGGGATCACCCCCGAGGACAGGGCGTTGCGGCTGAAGATCCCGCCGTATCCGGCGAGCGCCGTGACGCCCTCCTGGATACGGGCGCCGGCACCGTCGCAGAGGCTGACCAGCGGGGCGCCGGACGCCTCGGCGAGGTCCATCAGCTTGTGGATCTTCGCCGCGTGGGACTCGCCGAGCGCGCCGCCGAAGATACGGAAGTCATGCGCGTAGACGAAGACCTGACGGCCCTCGACCGTGCCCCAGCCCGTGATCACACCGTCGGTGTGCGGCCTGCGCTTCTCCAGGCCGAAGCCGGTCGCGCGATGCCTGCGCAGCGGCTCCAGCTCCGTGAACGAGCCCTCGTCCAGGAGGAGTTCGATGCGCTCGCGGGCCGTGAGCTTGCCCCGGTCGTGCTGCGCCTGGGTCGCCCGCACCCCGGGTCCCGCGTGGACCTCGGCGCGCAGCCGGCGCAGCTCCTCGACGCGCACATGCACGCTGTCGGGCCGCTCCGGCTCACTCTCCCCGGAGATGTCCGGGCTTTGTGCGACGGGTTTCTCGACCACAGTGGTCATGCCATGTCCTCCCATCCGACCGGCACCCGAATGGCGCCACCCGGGGAAAAGGATTCGGGGCGGGCGGCAATGCGCGACTCAAGGCCGGGAAAAACAGCATTCCTTTTCCACGGCTTGAGCGGGCAGGCCGCACGATGCATACCGACCGCCACCGGAAGGGAAGATCATGACCACGCACCTCCACGAGTCGTCCGACTCCTCGCCGCGCTACGCCGTCCTCTTTCCCGGACAGGGAGTTCAGCGGCCCGGGATGGGTGAACCCTGGCGCGCCACCGAGTCCTGGGAACTCGTCGAGTCCGTCTCGCGCGCCTCCGGCTTCGACGTCGCCGAGCTGCTGCTCACGGCCGACCAGGAGACGCTGTCGCGCACCGACCACGCGCAGATATCGGTGTTCACGGCCTCCCTGCTCGCGTGGTCGGAGCTGCGCAGGCGCGAGTCGGACGCCCGGGTCGTGGCGGTCGCGGGCCACAGCCTCGGCGAGTACACGGCGCTGGTCGCGGCCGGTGTCCTCTCCGTCGCCGACGGAGCCTGGCTGGTGGGTGAGCGCGGCCGCGCCATGGCCGAGGTCGCCCGCCGCCGGCCGGGAGCGATGGCCGCCGTCATGGGCGGTGACGTCGACGAGGTCGCCGCCCTCGTCGACACCTTCCGGGAGGAGGGCGCGGACCTGTGGGTGGCCAACCACAACAGCCCCCAGCAGACGGTGATCGCGGGCAGCCGTACGGCGATCGACGCGGCGGCGTCACGCGCGGCGGATGCCGGCCTGCGCTACAGCGTCCTGCCGGTGACGGCCGCCTGCCACAGCCCTTACATGGAGCCCGCGAGCGCGGCCCTGCGCCGGGCCCTCGAACTGACGCACTTCGCGGCGGGCGTGCTGCCGGTCGTCGCGAACGTGGACGCCCGCGCGCACTACGGCGGCAGCCAGTGGCAGGAACTCAGCACCCGCCAGCTCGTCAGCAGGGTCCGCTGGGTCGAGTCCCTGAACACGCTCCACGAAGAACTCGACTGCACCGCGTTCCTGGACATCGGCCCCGGCGGCACGCTCGCGGGCCTGGCCCGCAGGGCGCTGCCGGGTGTACCGGCCCACAAGTTCACGGCGCCGGCACCACTGGTGGTGGCGGCGTAGCAGTCACTTACGTCGGTACGCGCGTCAGTACGCGCAGAGGCCCGGCCCGGGGGTCAGAACCCCGGGCCGGGCCTCGGTCGTTGCGGCGGAACTCAGCTGATGCAGAGAAGGCCGAGCACGCAGACGGGCTCGGGTGACGCCGTGCTGGGAGCGGGCGCGGGCGTCGTCGCCTGGTTCCCGCCCGAAGACCCCGTACCCGTACCCGAGCCCGTATTCGTACCCGAGCCGGACTGGTTGGTGGCGGGAGCGGGCGAAGAGGCCTGCGGCGCAGGGGCGGCGGGCGCGGCGGTGTGCGCACCGGCGGCAGTCGGCGCCGGGGCGGCGTGGCGCGGGGCGGCGCTGCGGGCGGTGGTGGGTGTGTGCGGTACCGCGGTCGGCGCGGCCGACGGAGGCGTGGAGGCGGCCGGGCGGGCGTGGCGCGGGCCGGAGGCCTTGTGCGAACGGTCGCTCTGGCTCCGCGAGGCCCGGGTGTCCGGCGTGTCCGTCGCGGAGTCCGTGTTGGCCAGGGCCGGCGAGGTGGTCACCGGGTCCGGGGCGGCCGACGCCTGCGCGCGGTCGTGGGAGTCGCTGTTCGGCAGCGCGGCGATGGTGAGCCCGCCACCGACGATGGCGACGGCCGTCGCGGCCACGGCCCGGCGCTTGTTCTTCTTCCACTGCGCGAGCTTCCGCCGCCGGGCGGCCCGGCCGCCCTGCGAAGCCGACGCGGACGACGGGGCGTCCGCGGAACCGGAGGCCGCACCGGAGACGGCCTCGCCGCCCGAGTCGGCCACGTCGAAGGCCTTGCCCGCATCGAAGGGGTCGAAGTCGTCGAACGAGTCGGAAGCGGCGTACGAGCCGGAGGTACCGACCGCCGAGCCGCCACGATCCGAGGCGGCCTGGGATATCCCGAAGTACGACGATGTGGAGGCCGTCGAGGTCGTGGACGCCGTGGAGGCCGTCATGACCGTCGAGGTCGTGGACGCCGTCGCGGGCGGGGCGATGTCGGGGGCGTAGGCGCCGCAACCCGGGCACACCAGCGCCCCGTTGAGGGTCCGACGGCAGGAGGAGCAGTAGTCCATTTCGATCTTTCTGTGGCTGACTGCGCCGCCGGGACGCCGGGCATTTGGTCACGTTCGCACGCGAGATCGAGCGGCCAGCAACGCTATCGACGCTTTCCGAAGGCGATGCGCACAGGGTGTGATGCTCTTGCGAAGATGTGTAACCGCTGTGACCGATGTGACGGAAGGGGCCCGGACCGCGTACAGCAGCGGCCGGGCCCCATCAGCTCACAAACTCACTTTCCCCCGCGTCAGACCAGCGCGTTCTTGTAGAAGATGCTGGAGCGCCGGTCGCCTTCCAGGCCGGAGGCGAAGCCGAGGAAGAGACGCGACTCACCCGCGTCGGTGCGGTAGATCGCGAGCCCCTCGGGCTCCCGGTACTCCAGGGTGGAACCCGCCTTGGTGAGGGTCGGGCCCTGGGCTATGGCACCGGTGTTGATGTTGATGCTGGTGAGGTACGTGTTGCCCGGGTCGGGGTTGGAGGCCGAGTAGGCGTCGCCCGTCTGGAAGTACATGTACGAGCCGTAGAGCGTGTATCCCTGCGGCGTGCCGGAGATGGCGGGCGGGGTGAACATGGCGACGGGCGAGCTGAAGTCCGCGTTGTCGGTGTCCGAGTTGTTGTAGACGGCGATGTGCTTGGCGCCGTCCTTGTGGTAGCGGACGATCATGCGGTCGTAGACCGGGTCCATGGAGCAGGTGAACTCGCTGGCGCCGGCGACCGGCACGAACTTGCCGATGCCGGGGTCCGAGGCCACGACGGTGGCGCCGGGGCTGTACGGGAGGAAGCCGAGCTTGGTGCCGTAGCCGGTAGTGCCGTTGGTGTCGGTCTCGATCCACAGGTGGCTGGCGCTGCCTATCGGGCGGATACCGAAGGCGACACCGTGGCCGAAGCCGTTGAGGTGCATGTACGAGATGTAGTTGCCGGCGAAGTCGAGCTCGCTGATGCACAGGTCACCGGCCGACTCGGGGCTGTCCAGCCGCTTGGCGGCGACGAACAGGCGCTTGTTGACCGAGTCGAAGGCGAAGCTCTGCTGGACGCGGTTGCTGTGCAGGTTCTTGTCGCGGAACAGGTCGTACGACGGCTGCGACAGATCGAACCGCGAGGTGGTGCCCACCGAGGCGGAAGCACTCGCGGCCCCGTACCCGAGCCCGAGCGCGGCAAGCCCGACCCCGGTCCCGGTCCGCAGCAGCCCACGACGGGTCAGGGGCGTACGGGAGTTGTGTTCCATGCGGGACTCCTGAGAAGAGTGGCCAACGAAGCAACGAAGTTTCGGAGACCATACGCAGGAGACGGCCGACACTCGCTTCGGGGTGACGGATGGAGACGTCAACTCCGCATCGCGGCGGCCTGCATGGGGTGACAGCCAAGAGTCTGAGTACCGCGACCGGCGGTTCGGTCAGGACGACCGGCGGTTCGGAGGGCGACCGGCGGTTCGGTCAGGACTGAAGAATCCTGCGCTTCTGCTCCTCGAACTCGCTGTCGGTGAGCACGCCCTGGTCCCTGAGGTCGCCGAGCTGCTTGAGCTGTTCGATCTTGCTCGTCATGTCGGGAACGACGGGAGGGGCCGGCGGGGCGGCGGGAGGTGCGGCAGGGGCTGCCGGGGCTTCGTACGCCTCCTGGGCAGCCCATCGCCCCTGCTGGCGGCGGCTCACACGGTTCGACACGGCGGTCGCCGTTCCGGCGACCACTGCCGTGCGCGCGACTCCACGGAGTAGACCTGGCATGGCGGTTTCCCTTCTGCTCGCCGGCTGTTGTCAGCCGCCGTTCAGCGAGCGGCTTCGGTGCTGTCGAGCGCGGCCAGGAGCGCGGGCACCGGGATCCGCCCGGAGGCGACCATCCTGGCGCCGCCACGGTGCAGGGCTGCGGCGAAGGGCGCGGCCCAGCGGTTCTCGTAGACCAGGATGCCGGCGGAACTGCCGGGCTCCAGGGCGCCTGCGGCCTCCTCGAGGTCGTCCTGGCCCAGGAGGCCGGAGGACGCGCCTTCGAAGACGGCCAGGTCGAGTTTGCCGTCGCCGTCGAGGTCGGCGATCTCCAGGCCGCTCACGGAGCCGTCCTCGTCCTTCCTGACGAACGTCAGGTCGAGGATGCGAATGAGGCCGCGGTCCACGAGATCGACGAGGAGGGGAAAGCCCTCGCCCGTCATTCGGTTGCCGGGGAACTCCACGACCAGATAGTCGATCGGCCCCAGTTCTTCGACTTCGTAGTTCACGGCGCAACCCCTGTGTTCGTAAGCCCTGGTGTTCGTAAGCCCCTGATGTTCATAAACCCGGTTCGTAACCCGGTGTTCGTGGCTCTCCCCGTGGACCCATTGCATCACCGGACCAGTGCCCCCGCACGTCGGTGCGCGTTCACCCGGCCGCCCTCGACCGGCGGGTCAGGAGCTTCCCCAGTTCCCACAGGAGCAGCAGCGCGACAGCGGTCAGCAGTGCCCAGCCGTGTATCCCACGGCGAATTGGCAAATCGGTCCATAGTCGCCGGACATGACGAAGTGTCATGGTGCTTTATATGGCCGGGATTCGCGGAAATTCCCGGTGGGTCCGGCCCTGGCCCTCTCGCATGCCACTGGATCTCCAGCGCAGTTGCGACGCTCATATGGACGGCTAAAGACGCCTGCTCGACGGTCTGAACCGTCTGGTCCGCCCTCGGCCCGCCGACCGTCTTGTCTCTCCACTTCTCTGCCCATACTCCATGCGGGTGGTGTGGGCCTTTGGGGCGTCACCGTCGAAGAGGGACGGCGTCAGAGGGGACGTCATGGCTCGGGCCTGACCGCCGACCGCTGACCTGCGGAATTGAGCAGACTTCTGCTCAAGATGCTGGAGAGGGTATGTGCTACTAGCGTGATGCTTGTGAGAGTCGCAACCGGGGCACGCCCTGGGCGGCAAGATTCCGGAAGGACCGGAACCAATGAGCGGCGAGACGTGCTCCCGCTTCGAGCTGTGACCTCTGCGAACCACACCGTATGTCTTGCATGCGCTGTGGCCACCCGCCTTCGATCTCCGGTGGCGGAAGGAAAGGTAGAGACTCATGCGAGCACCTCATATCAAGCGTTCCCTCGCTGTAGCCGCCACCGGTGTGATGCTGGCTGGTGGCGCCGCTGTTGGTGCCGCAGGGGCGGCTGCGGCCGCCCCCGCACACGCGACCTCCGCGGCCAGCCACTCCTACGACCGGTGCGGCAGGTGGGATGACTGCAACGGGTATGGCTACGGCTACGACAACGGGTACGGGTACGGGTACGGCTACGACAACGGGTACAGCTACGGCTACGACAACGGGTACGGCTACGGCTACGACAACGGGTACGGCTACGACAACGTCTACGGCGGCGTAGCCATTGTCGTGGTGGGCGTACCCGGCGGCTACGTCGGCTACTGAGCCAACTCGGGACAGCTGAACAGGTCCAGACAACAAACAAGGCCCAGGTCGCTGACCTGGGCCTCAAATATGGAGCGGGTGACGAGAATCGAACTCGCACTCTCAGCTTGGGAAGCTGAGGTGATCTAGGGCTGATTCGGCGGCTGAGCTGGTGGAACGAGGGAATCACGGCCCGCGTCGCCGCGTGTGGCCGAACCGTGATTCCCCGTAGTTCCCCGCTCGATCCGGTGCGGCTGTGGTGCGGGGCCTTGGTGCCGGGTGGTTGTGCGCGCCCTGCCTAGTTGGAGACATGAGGGCTCGGCAGGGCGGCTCCGAAGTAGCCCTTGGTGTTGCGAACGGTGATTCCGGCGCTCTTGCCGCACAGGTTGACCGAACCGCTCAGGACCGGGCCGGAGGCCGAGCCGCGGGCGGTCCACAGGCAACCGTCGCTGTTCTCCGTGGGTACACCGACGACCGTCTCGGCCTTGCCGTCCTTATTGAGGTCGGCGAGGTGGACGGTCGCGCCGAACCAGTCGCCGGCCTCTGCGGCACCGGGTACGTCAGCCGTGCTCTGGGTGTACCCGACCGCCTTGGTTGTGGTCAGGCCGGAGGCGGAGCCACGCAGCAAAACGGCCGTGCCTGCCAATTTGAGCGTGCCGACCGCCTCACCGGGAGAGCCGACGAGGACGTCGGCGTACCCGTCGGCGTTGACGTCGCCGACGCTGAGCGACTGTCCGAACTGGTCGCCGTCCTCGGCGGTTCCCGGGACTCCGGCCGTGTCCTGGTGGAAGACCTGTGGCTGCTGGTCGACGGTGATGCCCTGCGCGCTGCCGTAGAGGACCTGGATCTCGCCACCGCGGTGCGCTGCTCCGGTTGCGTTCATGACGGAATCGTCATCCGCGATACCAGTGACGAGGTCGCCGTAGCCGTCACCGTTGATGTCACCGATCTGGCCGGCGTGGCCGTCGGCGTAAGGAAGTTCGGTGGGCCAGTTGGCGAAATAGTCGTCAGTCGGAGGACCGTTGTCGACGTACACAGGCCCACGAAGGTCGTCGTCCGCGGGCCCGACCAGCCAGAAACGCTCCGCTCTGCCGTCGCCGTTCACGTCACCCATCACTACGCCACGGGTCTCGCCGAGGCGGCTTTCCCGGTAGTTGGAGGCGGCCTTTCCGGTGCGGGTGAAGGGGCCGGTGTAGGAGGCGCCCTCGCAGCGCGAGCCGATGGTCACCTCCGGGGCGCCGTCCCCGTTCATGTCGCCTGTGGCCAGGGAGTTCCCGAAGCCGCAGTACGTGCGTCCGTCCCCGTATCCGGCCGGCGGAGAGATGGTCGCACCGCCTGTCAGCCCGCTGGGCCCGCCCCATACGACGGTCGCGGAGCCCCGGAGCTCCTTGTCGCCGACCTGCTCCCTCGGGGTACCGACGATCAGATCCGCGTATCCGTCCCGATCCAGATCGGCGCTGGAGACCGTCGTGCCGAAGGCGTCCCATTCCTCGGGGTCGCCGGGGACACCGGAGGTCGCCTGCGTGATGACCGTCCGGCGCGCGGTGCTCACTGATGAGGCCGACCCGTACAGGACGACGACGGCACCGGCTTCCTCCACGCTGCCATTGGCGGCGTAGGGCGCGCCGACAGCCAGGTCCCGGTAGCCGTCACCGTTGAAGTCGTCCTGGACGGCTGCGGTGTTGGCTCCCTTGTAAGGGCTGGTGGCGGAAGCCGTCGTCGGGGTGAGGGCGAAGGCGATGAGGGGTGCGAGCACGGCGGCGGCGGCCGTGGCTGCTCTGCGCAACGGAACTCCTTGACGGAAGGACGGGGACTGCAGGGACCGCGGAATGACTGGAGTGACAGCACCTGAAGCTCAGTCGCCCCACTGGACACACGAGAAGCCCTCAAGGTTGTGCGCGATTCGCTCCCATCTCAGGACTGGACCCGCTCGCCGCCTCGAAGAGCTCTTTGCCCTGACATGGCTGTTTGCTTGGAGCGGGTTCTTGACCGATCAGGGGCAAGCTGAGTGGCTGTCCGAGGCGCGACTGACAGGGACCCCTGGCCTCCGTATTCCGCCGCCGGTCCGGTCTGAGGCCGCCGGACATTCGGCCGGCCCGTTGGACGGCGCGCGGTTGCTCCGTTCGCACGATCTGATGTGCGCCCCCCGGCTCGATGCCGGCTGCGGACCGCGGTGACCGGCGACCACCTGTTGGACCGGCCTGCCAGGGAATCCTGAGCGGTTCACCCATCGTCGAGCCGGATAAAAAGCAGGGCCATTCGGCCCATTAATCATTTATATAGATCGCGCGCCGAATTCTTCCATTTCGGTGAGACCGCCCGGAGAAGCCGTAATCCGATTGCCTTTCCGCGTAATATGCCAGCCGCAGAATCCTATTCTGCGCGGCTGGGAATCTCCATGATCATCCTCCCCAAGGAGTTGTCCCCTCAATGACGCTGAATATCCCTGACGCGCCTCTTCGGCGCACATTTTCGGTGTGGCTCGCGGCGGTGACGGCCGTGGTGATCGCCGCTGCCGTCCTCGCGATGTCGCCGACACGCGCACAGGCTGTTGCCAGCCCTGTGGGACTGGGCACTGCGGCCAGTTTCGGAGTACTGGCCGGCTCCACAGTCACCAACACCGGTCCCACGGTGGTCAACGGTCTCAACGTCGGCGTGAGCCCCAAGACGGCCATCACCGGGTTCCAGACGTCCGACGGAGGGCCCGGCAGGGTGACCTTGCCCGGGGTTCTGCACTCTGCCGATGCCGTCGCGGGCCAAGCCAAGGCCGACCTGAATACGGCGTACAACCAGGCCGCCGGACAGACTCTGACGGATGCGGTGTACATCACTCCCCACGAGTTCGGTGGCCAGACGCTGACGCCGGGCCTCTACAAGGCGAACAGCTCCGCCAGGATCACCGACACGCTCACCCTGGATGCCCGGGGCAACTCCAATGCCGTCTGGGTGTTCCAGATCGGTTCGACGCTGACGACGGCATCCGCCAGCTCAGTGAGCTTCATCAATGGCGCCTCGCCGTGCAATGTGTACTGGCAGGTCGGCAGCTCGGCCACGCTCGGTACCAACTCCACGTTCGTGGGCACCATCATGGCCCACACCTCGATCACCGCCACTACGGGGGCGACCATCAACGGCCGGCTGCTCGCCGGTGCGGGCCCCAGCGGTGACGGCGCCGTGACGCTGGACTCCAACACGATCGGCCTGTCGGATTGCGGGTCTGGGTCGCCTGGTGAGACCACCGGCACGACGCCTGGTGAGACCACCGGCACGACGCCTGGTGAGACCACCGGCACGACGCCTGGTGAGACCACCGGCACGACGCCTGGTGAGACCACCGGCACGACGCCTGGTGAGACCACCGGCACGACGCCTGGTGAGACCACCGGCACGACGCCTGGTGAGACCACCGGCACGACGCCTGGTGAGACCACCGGCACGACGCCTGGTGAGACCACCGGCACGACGCCTGGTGAGACCACCGGCACGACGCCTGGTGAGACCACCGGCACGACGCCCGGTGAGACCACCGGCACGACGCCCGGCGAGACCACCGGCGAAGCGCCCGGCGAGACCACCGGCGAAGCGCCCGGCGAAACCACAGGTGGCCACGACCACGACTGCAAGCCCGATAAGCACAACGGGTATGGCGACAGCGGCTATGGCGGCAAGGACGATGGCTACGGCTGTGATGCTGCCTAGCGCGATGGTCGGCGCGGCACCGAGCGATTCCCGCACGACCTGCGGTTCGCGAAGGCGTAGCTGCATCACGTGATGGAACCGTCCGGCGGGGGTGCCTGCTCGGGGGCAGCCGCCCGCGTGCGGGAGTAGGACGGGCGGCGCGCGGCGCGGATCGTCATCGATTCCGTCGCGCGCCGCCGGTAAAAGTTCAGGAGAAGCAGGTGAGAGAAGTCGAGACGGACAGGCCGGATGGGCCCGTACAGGGTGGCGTGGCATCAGCGGATGCAGACGAATCGGACCGGACCGGCGCCGAGCCGGCCGCACAGAACGGGGGCGGGAGCCCCCTTGCGTTCCAAGGGCCTGCAGAGCCGCCCGTCGCCCTGAAGGCCGGAGTTCGCATCGCCGTGGTCCTGTGTCTGGCGACCGCCCTGACGCACGTGCTCCTGGTATTCCTGCAGGTGGCACCGCCGAATCCGCTCTCCCGGCAGTACAGCCGGCAGGTCAACGCCTGGGTCTTTCCGTTGTTCGAGCAGAACTGGCAGCTCTTCGCCCCGGACCCGGAGTCGGTCAACCGGCAGATTTCGGCAAGGACCATGCACACCGCCCCGAACGGCACCACCCAGGTCAGCGGCTGGTTCGACCTGACCGCCGTCGACACAGCCGCAGTGAAACACGACCCCTTCCCGAGCCACTCAGCGCAGAACATGCTGCGCCGGGCCTGGAATTCCTACCTCAAGACGCACGGCAGCGACGACCACCCGCGCTCGCAACGCGCTCTGATGATCCAGCAATACCTGCGCAACATCGCAGCGGATCGCGTCGCCGCCCATCGTCACGGCGCATTCGAGTCCATCCAACTGCGGGTGATCATCCTGCCCATCGCCGAGCCTCCCGCAGCGGGCGGCCCCGGTCCCGGCGCGGCCGCACCAAGGCCATCCGGCACCCGTTACCTGCCCTGGTGGAAGGTGGCCCGCCATGCAACAGGCTGAGCAGACATCGACTTCGGCAACATCGCCGTCGCGACCCGGACACGGCACCGAGCGGGCGAGCGCACGCGCGCCGCAGCGAATGCCCGTCCGCATCGGTACGCTCCTCACTCTCCTGCTGGAGCGGCCCATCTCCCTGTACGCTGCGGCGGTTCTGCGCATCGGCTACGGGTTCCTCTACCTCGCCTTCCTGCTACGCGAGTTTCCCCATCGCAACGAGATCTGGGGCCCCGGCTCACCGTGGACGCCGGCACTGGCCAAGCAATTCTTCGACCAGACCGGGTGGGCCAGCATCCTCACGCTGTCCGACAGCCGGGCCTACTTCGAGGTCTGTTACACGGCAGCCGTCGTCACCTCCGCACTGTTCATGCTGGGCTGGCGGACCAGGGCGGTGTCCGTGCTGTTCGCGGTCGTAGTGACGTCGTTCCACGCCAGGGCGATCTACATGACGGACGGAGGGGACACCCTCATCCTCCTCATGGTCCTCTACCTCGTCGTCACCGCATGCGGCCGACGCTGGTCCCTCGACGCGCGCAGGACGCGGCTCCGAGCATCCGCCGGCAAGACAGTCCGGCCTCCGCTGGACCAGGCGTCCGGCGAGCTGCGACGCCACCTCCGCGACGCGCGCCTGACAGTGATCACCGTGATGCACAACTGCGGCATGCTTGTCATCGCCGCCCAGGTCTGCTTCCTCTACGGATCCGCAGGCCTGTACAAGGTGCAGGGCGCCGCCTGGGACAACGGCACCGCTCTCCACTACGCCCTGAACCTCGACGTGTTCCAGCCCTGGCCTGGGCTCTCCGCCATGGCAGACGAACACGACGTACTGCTCGCCATCGCCTGCTACCTGACCGTGCTGTTGCAGGTGGCCTTCCCGTTCGTCCTGTTCGGCAGGCTCAAGTACCCCGTATTGACAATGCTGTTGGGCATGCACGTGGGTATCGCGGTGTTCCTGGGCCTGCCGCTCTTCTCCGGCGCCATGATCGTCGCGGACGCCGCGTTCCTTCCGGACCGCTTCTACCGGACTCTGGGACGGCTGTGGCGACGCACCGTTCGGGGCTCGGGATCCGGAGGAATGGCCGACGCGTCCCCGGCACCCCGCGCACTGGTACCTGCGCAGAGCGAACCGGCCGGCTGAGGCCGCGCCGTGCCCCGTCACGAGGGGCACGCACGTCCCCTGAGGTTGGAGTGGGTGGTTTGACTGCCTACTGGGGTCGAGGCGAGTCGAATCGAGTACGGATACTCACGCCGGAGTCATGGTTCCGCCAGGAGCATGGGGAGCACCACATCTCCGGGGGGAATCGATGAACGCTCGCACCCTGTCACGTCTGACCTTCGCCAATGCTGTTTCTGCTGCCTATCTGGGGCTCGTCGGCGCGTCCGTCGTGACAGCTGAACAGGCCCAGACAACAAACAAGACCCAGGTCGCTGACCTGGGCCTCAACTACGGTGAAACTGTGGAGCGGGTGACGAGAATCGAACTCGCACTCTCAGCTTGGGAAGCGACGGCGCTTGCGGGGCCCTATGCCATCTGACCTGCGCAGATCCATTGAGGGGCTACCGCTGTGGGAGTGTGGCGGCACCGTTGTTGACCGTGGTTGTCCGCCCTTAAGGGCACGCTATGGGCACGACGCTCCAGGACGGGCAGGTGTCGGGCTGAAGTGGCCCGCTTTCTACACGGAGTCTGTCGGTGCCGGGGCAGACCACGCGGAGTCCTTGCGAGTGCACATGGACTCGTCTTCGGCCTGTGGACTCCGTCGTGGTGTGCATCTCCTGCTCCGGGCCTCTCAGCGGATCAGGCAGCCGCCAGCTTCCGGATGCGCGGATGGTTCTCCAGTGCCCACCGCACGGTCTTCGGCGGGCGTCCGAGCAGGGTTTCCAGCTGGTCGGTGGCGCCGCGGTAGCCCCCGCCGCCCATCAGCCGGGTCAGGGTCTTCAGGTGCTCCGCGGTGTGCGGGAGCGCGGCCAGGGCGGTGTCGACGTAGGTCTCGTTCCAGGTTTCGACGTCTTCGGGAACGTAGGTGACCTCGCGTCCCAGCACGGCCGCGTAGTCCTCCGCGAACCCGTGCATGTCCTTCAGCTCAGGGCCGTTGAGCTCGTAGGACTTCGAGATGTGCGGCTCCGGGTCGGTCAGGATCTTCACGCACAGTTCCGCCACGTCGTAACCCGCGATGGGCGCGAGCCGGTGGTCACCGAAGGGCAGGCGCAGTTCACCCCTGCTCAGCGGCTCCAGTGCCAGCCAGGTCATCAGGGGGTTCTCGACGAACATGGCTCCCCGGATGTTGACGGTCGGGAGGCCGGACCAGTCCAGCACCTGCTCGGCGACCCAGTGGGCCCGTTGCTGGGGCGACCAGTTGGCGATGAGTCCGCCGAGCCACGCGCGCCGTTCCTCCTCAGGCGCGGTCATCTTGTCGAACGTCATGAACGACTGTTCGTACTCGGAGATGTTGACGAACACTTCGATGTCGCCCTGGGCCCGTGCCGCCGCGGCCATCAGGCTGACGGCGTCGGTGTAGTACGGCGACAGGCTCATGCTGAAGTAGATGCGCCGGACGCCCTTCAGTGCGGCGGTCACGACGGCGATGGTGAGCAGGTCACCGACGAAGACCTCGGCCCCGGCCTGGCGGAGTGAGTGGGCGCGTTCGTCGTCCTGGCGCACGAACGCCCGTACCGGGTGCCCTTGTTCAAGCAGCATGTCGACCATCGTCCGGCTCACACCGCCGATTTCGCCGGCGGCACCGGTGATCAGGATGGGATTGCGCTCTGGCATCAAGGTGTCCTCTGTCTGGTGCGGGTGGGGCGGCTGTTCAGAAAGCCCTGGGGCTACCTGCGCGTCAGTCGGCCAGCTTGTTCATCTTGCGGATCTGCTTGTCGAAGACCCCGGCGGGAGCGAGGCGGCGCAGTACGCGTGCGCGTCCGGCCAGGGGGCCGGCGGTGTAGCGCGGCTTCGGCTTCGTGTCGGTCGCTGCCGCGAGGATCGCCTTGGCGACGACGGCGGGGGCGTCGCCGCCCCTGACCGCCTCCGCCATCACGCGGTCGACGGTCTGCCGCTGCTTCGCGTACACGTGCAGGGGGATGTCGGGTTTCGCGCTGTTGGCCTCGAACCCGGTCCTGGTGTAGGCGGGTTCGACGATGAGAGCCCGGACACCGTGGTCACGGACCTCGTGGTCCAGGGACTCGGTGTAGCCCTCGATGGCGTGCTTGGAGGCGGCGTAGGCGGCCATGAAAGGCTGGGGCAGGAAGCCGAGCACGGACGAGATGTTGATGATGCGCCCACGTCGCTGAGCGCGCATGTGCGGCAGGACCTCGTTCACCATGCGCATGACCCCGAAGACGTTGGTGTCGAAGACGGCCCGGGCCTGCTCGACGGAGGTTTCCTCCGCCGCGCCCATCGAGCCGACGCCGGCGTTGTTGACCAGGACGTCGATCCGCCCGAACCGCTCGATCACCTCCTGGACCGCGGCGGCGACCGAGGCGTCACTGGCGACGTCGAGCCCGAGGAACGTCACGCCGTCGAGCGGGGTGACGCGCGAGGTGTCACGGCTTGTGCCCACCACCTTGAAATCCGCCGCGACCAGCGCGAGCGCCGCTTCCTTCCCGATGCCGGATGACGCGCCCGTCACGAGTGCCACCGGCCGATCTGTCGTCATCATGGACTCCCGTGCTCATTTGAAACCGATCGGTTTCCGCTACAGTAAACCGATCGGTTTCCGTGCGCAAGTTCAAGCAGGGGGTGGCGTCATGGGCAGGATCAGTGCACAGGAGAGGCGTGAGAGCGTCATCCGCGCGGCGATCGCCGAGTTCGCGATCGCCGGCTACCGCGGCACCTCTACCGCGGCGATCGCCAAACGGGTCGGCGTCACGCAGCCGTATCTCTTCCGGCTCTTCCCGGACAAGAAGGCGATCTTCGTCGCTGCTCTGGTGCGGAGCATGGAAGACACCCGCCTGGCTTTCGAGGCTGCGGCCGAAGGGGTGGCAGGCGGCGGGCAGGCCCTCCAGGCAATGACGAACGCTTACGCGCGGCTGATGTCGACGCGCCCCGAAACGCTTCTGATGCAGATGCAGGGATACGTCACCGTGGCGGCCGCCGCGGCGCAGGGCGACGACCTGATCGGTGAGGTCGTCCGGGCCGGCTGGATGAGAATCTGGGAAACCGTGCACCTGTCGCTGGGTGCCGATGCCGACGAGACGGCGAGCTTCTTCGCCTGCGGCATGCTCGGCAACACACTTACGGCCATCGGGCTTCCCGTGAGTGCCCGGAAGTAAGGGAGTTTCCTGGAGGGGCGATGTGTCAGCGCATACCTGCCGCGTGGAGCAGGGTGGTCACCGTGGGCGCGATGAGCCCCGTCAGTCTGTCGGCTCCGATCCCCGCGCGGGCGCTGGCACCGTCGAAGACCAGGCTGAGCTGCCGGGCCAGCAGGTCGGGATCGCTTGCTCCGCCCTGTTCGGCCTCGGCGCGGAAGAAGGCCGTCAGGTTGTCCTTGACCTGATGGGCGACCCGGCTCGCGGGGTGACTCTGGTCCTTGAGTTCGATCTGCACGGCCAGGTACCGGCAACCTCGGAACTCGGGCGCCCCTGCTTGCGATTCCACCTGCTCGAAGACGTGCAGGATCCGCTCGCGGGGTGACCGGCCGTCGTCCGCCGCGGGCAGGAGAGTTGCCACGTAGGCGGAGGCGCGCTCCTTCAGGCTTGCTGCCAGGAGTTCGTCCTTGCTTTCGAACAGCTGATACATGGAGCGCTTCGACACCCCCGCCGCCTTGCACAGCGCCTCGACGCCGATGCTGACGCCGTCTTGATAGGTGAGCGTGGCCGCCGCCTCCAGCAACCGCTCCCTGGGGCTCAGCTTCACTTCGGTGGTCATACCGCGAGGTTAACCCGAAGCAGACGAAATGAAAACCGATCGGTTTTCAGGGGCTCCAGGCAGAGGCTCGGCGACGGCCTGGGGGAAAGACCGTCGCCGAGCCATGATGGTGTGCGCGCCTGTCGTCCCCGGCAGGGCGACACACACCGGGGCCACTCCGAGTAATGGCCCGTCTGGGGTGACCTGCCGTTACGCCGGGACGGCGGTCTTCTCGGGCTTCGTCTCCGCCGGGATGCGGTGCAGTCCCTTGCGGTCGTACCACCCCAGTACCCCGAAGCCGAACAGTGCGGCCGCCACGAGTCCGGCCGCCAGCATGACCCAGCCCCGCGTCAGACCCGCGTCGCCCTGGGCGTCGTAGTAGAGGATCGAGCGGATACCGCCAGTGATCTGGCGCAGTGGCTCGAACTCGGCGAGGAAGCGGTAGAAGCCGGGCAGCGCCTGGAGAGGGGTGGTGGCGCCGGCTGTCGGTACCGCCATTCCGATGAAGACCAGGGTGACCACCAGCATGCCGGGTGTGCCGAAGACCGCGAGGAGCGTTATCGCGCCGATCCCGGTTACGGCGATGGCGCACACCGAGTACAGCCACAGCAGCGGCAGATGAGAGGCGTCCATGCCCATGATGCCGACGGCGCCCACCATGACCAGGGTGCCCATCAGAAGGGACAGGCCGGCCATGAGCGTGCTGCTGATGGCGAGGGTCTGCACCCGGGTCGCCCGGATCAGCGGGCGGTGCAGGCGCAGCGGTCCCATGTCGTTGTGGGTGTAGCCGAGGGCGTGGTCGACCTGGCCGCTGATGACGTTGGCGGAGAGCATGCCGATGACCGCCAGGGTGAGCGCGTAGTAGAACGCCGTCAGGCCCAGGCCGCTGTGCGAGCCGAGGGGATGGCCGTCCTCGACCGTGACGGCGGCCGGGTCGGCGAGCAGGACGCGTGCCGCGGCGGGCAGCTTCGCCTGCTGGGCGCCGGTTTCCGCGGTCAGTTGCTTGCCCAGCTGAAGCGAGGCATTCGCGGCCGCCTGGGTCGTCGCCGTCCGGGCCAGGCTGGAACCCAGACTGCCGGCGGACTGGTTGGTCAGCACGGTCAGCGTCGGGCGGGCAGGGGTTCCGGTGGTCGCGGTGCCGGCCAGTTCCGTGGTGGAGGAGGTGAAGTCGGCGGGGACGACGAGTGCGCCGTACAGCTTGCCCTTGCCGAGCTCCTCCTTCATCTCCTTCTCGTCCATCACTTTCCAGTCGATCCTGCCCCCGCTCGCGGTGGACTTCCTGATCGACTCGGTGATCTGCGCCCCCAGACTGACCTGTTTGCCGCCGGCCGCGGCTCCCTTGTCGGCGTTGACCAGACCGACGGGCAGCTTGCTCATGTGATCGACCGGGTCGATGTTGGCGCCGACGTAGAACACGGCGAACAGCAGCGCGAGTACGCCCGTGATGACCCCGTTGGCGATCCACAGGGGTTTGGCGCGCAGTATGCGGAAGGGCGGAATCCCACTCATGACTTACTCCGGATTCGGTGAATAAAGGCCATCGGCAGTTCGCCCGCGGTCGTGGTGGCGCTCCGTCGGCGACTCTCCCTGGGATGCGTGGCGGTTCCCCCACTCCGCCAGGGCGAGCAGGACCGGCTGCAGTTCGTGCCCGGCTTCCGTCAGCGTGTACTCGTAGCGAGGAGGGCGAGACTCATACAGCTCCTTGGACAGGACGCCACGCTCGATGAGTTTCCTCAGCCGGACGGCCAGCACGTTCGAGCTGATGCCGGTGTTCGTCATGATCCGGCGGAAGCGTCGAGCGCCGAAGGACACCTCCTGCAGCACGAGGAGGGTCCAGTAGTCGCCGACGACGGCGAGGGCGTTCTCGATGGCGTGCGGGTGCGGCCGTTCGGCAGCGGGCATGAGTGACAACCTCTGTGCAGGGCAAGCGGGTTGAGGACACCGGGTCAGGAGGCTGCGGCACGTTTCGCCGGGGGCTGCCAGCCGCCGGTGACTTCCTTGACGGGTTTGTGGGGGAAGCGGCGCCGGGCGTACTCCTGGGCGTGGGAGCCCGGCAGGACGTACAGGGTCTCCTTCTTGTCCTGGAGCGGTCGCAGCACGGTGTCCATGAGCGTCTTGCGGTCATCCAGGTACGGGCCCAGGACGTCCTCGCCGCCGGGACAGACGGCCACGCAGTAGCCGGACTTGTAGCCGGGGGGCGAGGTCAGGCTCTGCCACATGGAGGCGCTCTCGGAATCGGTGACCCGGGAGCGGTAGTCGGCGGCGTCCTCGCTGTCGGCGACGGTCTGCGCCCAGTCGGTGAACCCGCTCATGAACTCGCGGTAGTTGTGCGTGGTGCAGGCCAGCGCGTCGAATGCGCCGTCCTTGGCGATGGCGCCGACCGGGCAGGCGGCGACGCACAACTTGCAGTCGATGCAGGGGTTGTAGTCCAGCGCCTGTCCGTACGCGCTGACCTCGGCGTCCACCAGGACGGTCACGAGCAGGATGAAGCTGCCGAACTTCGGGTGGATGACGTTGCGGTGCAGGCCCATCACGCCGAGCCCGGCGGCCACCGCGACCGTCTTGTGCGCCACCACCCAGATCCGCTCGCGGGGGAAGCGGTCCATCTCCTGCGGGAAGCCGACGGATGGATTGAGCGCGCGGTATCCGGCGTCCTGGAGGGCCTGGGTGACGCTGCGGGCGGCGTGGTTGGCCTGTTCGTCGGTCTGGTGGAACTCCTGGTTGGCCAGGCTGCGGGCCGGGGAGCGGCAGTTGTCGCGGTTCATCCGGACCGCCATCGCGATCAGGGTGCGGGTACCGGGCAGCGCGGACTGTGCGTGCTCGCGCTCACCGGCCAGGTCGGGGTGGTCCAGGCCGACCGCGGCGGCGTCGTCCGCACCGGCCGCCAGGCACAGCTCACGCAGCCAGGCCGCGTCGATCACCGCCGGCGGGCTGACCGCGTCAGCTGACCCGCGCCGGGCGAGTACGGCCTGTACCGACGGGTGGGCGGCCAGCTTCGCCGGAAGCCTGGGATGAGTGGGTTGCCCCTCGGCGTCGCGCGCGGCAGTCATCCGTGCTCCTAGGGATGCGGGTACGAGGCTCGCCACCACGGGCGAGAAACCGATCAGTTTCACCACCGTAAACCGATCGGTTTTCGCGCGCAAGCCCAAGCGGGTGAGACTCTCCTTCGGACTGTCGATCAAGTTCCTCGCGGGCGTCGGCGATCGATCGTCAGGCGATCAGGGCTCGGCCCGCGAGTCAGGCCGGGGCGCTGGTCCTCGGCTGGCAGCGGGCGTGGGGGACCCCATGGGAGTTGCTCGGTCGCCGGGGGTCGGCTGCGACTCGCCGAGCGCATCGCTCGCCGCCGCTGCTCGTCACGCGATGCGTCAGCGCATGTCAGCCGCATCGAGCAGGGCGGCCACGGTGGGGGCGATGAGCCCGGCCTGCGTGTCAGCTTTGATTCCCGCACGGGCGCTGGCGCCGTCGAAGACCAGGATCAGCTGCCGGGCCAGCAGGTCCGGGTCGCTCGCCCCGCCCTGTTCGGCCTCGGCGCGGAAGAAGGCTGTCAGGTTCTCCTTGGCGCGGTGGGCCACCCGGCTCGCGGGGTGGCTCGGGTCCTTGAGCTCGATCTGCACGACGAGGTACCGGCAGCCCTGGAAGTCGGGTGCACCCGCCTGTGCCTCCGCCTGTTCGAAGACGTGCAGGATCCGCTCGCGGGGTGGACGGTTGTCGTCCGCCGCGGGAAGGAGTGCCGTCACATAGGCGGAGGCGCGTTCCTCCAGGCTCGCCGCCAGCAGTTCGCCTTTGCTCTCGAACAGCTTGTACATGGAGCGCTTGGACACCCCCGCCGCCTTGCACAGCGCGTCGATGCCGATGTTGACGCCGTCTCGGTAGGTGAGCGTGGCCGCTGCCTCCAGCAGCCGCTCTCGGGAGCTTGGCATTGCTTCGGTGGTCATATTGCGAGGTTAACTCGATTCCGGCCGATTGGAAACCGATCGGTTTACGGTGAATGCTGCGAGGAAGCGGTAGAAGCCGGGCGGCGCCTTGATGGGGGTGCCGTCCGGACGTCGGCACCCCCATCGCGGTCTCCAGAATCGGTGAGCTCACCCTCCTTGCCGCGCTCCGAGCGCCCGGCATCGCTCGCCTGCCGCTGCTGTGAGCTGCTGTGACTTCGCCCGGTGGCCGGCGTGTCCACCGGCCTCGGAAATTCAGCCCACATCTTCCGTGCCTTCTACCGGCGATGATCGGAGCGCAGGACATTTCTCGCCACGGTGGATTCAGACTCAGTGGGCGATCACAGGCTCGCCCTCCGACGGCGCCAGAGCTGAATTCGGCATCAGGAGCGCCGTGAGCACCGCACCGACCACGAAGATCCCGGCGCCCCACGCCAGGGTGGCCGTGTAGCTCTCGACCCCGGCCTGGGCCATGGTCAGTGCGCCCGGCTTGTGCGAGGACAGGTAGTCGGTCGCGGCCGATGAGGCAACGGTGGTCAGCAGTGCCGTACTGATCGAGCCGCCCACCTGCTGGCTGGTGTTGATCAGCGCCGAGGCGACGCCCGCGTCCTCATGGCGCACGCCTGCGGTCGCACCCTGGAACGCGGTGGTCATCACCCCACCGATACCGAGACCCAACAGGATCATGCCCGGCATGATGTTGGCGACGTAGCCGCTGTCCAGCGTGAGCCGGGTCAGCAGGGCCATACCGGACGCGGAGACCAGGAAGCCGGCGCTGACCACGACCTTCGGGCCGACCCTGGGCAGCAGTAGCGAAGGCACCGTGGTCGACGAGGCAACGATGCCCCCGACCATCGGCAGGAAGGACAGACCGGCCTCGATCGGTGAGTAGCCGATGCTGGCCTCCAGGTAATAGGTCAGGAACAGGAAGATCGAGAACATCCCCATGCCCAGGACGAACACGGCCAGGAACGAACCACCTCGGGTCCGGTCCAGCACGACTCGCAGCGGCAGCAGCGGATGCGCGACCCTGAGCTCCAGCCAGGCGAATACCGCGATCAGCACCACGCCGCTGATCATGGAGCCGAGGGCGACCGGGTCGGTCCAACTGGTGGATTCGACGTGCGCGAACCCGTAGACGATGCCGAACAGCGCGGCGCTCACCACGACGGTGCCAGGAATGTCGATTTTGGGTCGCTCGGTGACCGTGGGCTTGGCCAGCAACAGCAGCGCACCGGCCAGCGCGACGCCCGCGAAAACGACGTTCACGTACATCACCCAGCGCCACGACGCCCATTCGGTGAGCATGCCGCCGAGCAGGAGTCCGACCGCGGCGCCCGCACCGGACAACGCACTGAAGATGCCGAAGGCTTTCGGCCTTTCGGCCGGCTGGGTGAAGGTCACGCTGAGCAGTGAGAGCGCCGCGGGCGCGAGCAGCGCGGCGAAGAGGCCCTGGGCCACGCGTGCCGCGACGAGTATTTCGAAGCTGGTGGCCGCGCCGCCGACGACGGATGCGGCCGCGAAACCGATCAGGCCGGTCACGAAGGTCGTACGTCGGCCGAACAGGTCGCCGAGTCGGCCCCCGAGCAGCAGCAGGCTGCCGAACGCCAAGGCGTACCCCGTGATGACCCACTGTCGGCTGCCGTCACTGAAACCGAGGTCATGTTGCGCTTCGGGTAGCGCGATGTTCACGACGGTCGCATCGAGCGTGACCATGAGCTGTGCCACGCCCAGCACGACGAGCACCCACCAGCGCACGGCATGTGAGCCGCGGCGGCCCGAGTCTGTTTTCCCGGAGGCGGGCGCTCCGCGGTCGAAGGTGGTACTCACTTTTCCCCTTAGTCGCTGGTCATGGGCCGACCATCGGTCGGAAACCGATCTGTTTCCACTCAGGAAAACAGATCGGTTTCCTAGGTGCAAGTGAACGGGTCGCTTCTGGCCCGGGACTGCCCCGACAGGGTCGAAGTCCGCGTAGGCCGACGACGCTGCCTCGACAAGGGACTGGTTGCTCGGCGTCGCGGCACGGACGTTCTGCCGACGGAGCGTCCATGTCGGCGCCGACAACTTGTGCCGTACCGCCAAGACCGCAGGACGCCCGGGCGTACTTGGCCGGTGGGTCGGCGGTCTACGGCGACACCCTGGACGCGCTCGGCTCGGTGCTGCTGCCGCTGAAGGCCATCTTCAGCACGGCAGCCGTGGCGGCCGGGCCGCAGGTCATCGGCCACCTGGTCGTGAGCGCGGCGCTGCTGATGTGAGTGCCACTAGCGGCGATCGGGATGAGCGATGTGCTGACCGTCAAGCTCTTCGGCGTCGGCATGGTGTTCGCGGTCCTGGTGGACGTGCTGATGGTGCGCATCCTGCTGGGAGCGGCCGTCATGAGACTGCTGGGAAGAGCGGCCTGGTGGGCTCCGGGCCCGCACGCCCGCTGCTACGACCGGCTCGGCATCAAGGAATCCGACATGCCGGCCGACGACCCCGCCGGCGAGCCGGTACCCGTCGCCGCGGGCTGAGCCCTGCGAGCAGGGTGCCGGTGACCCGTCGGTACCCCACCGGGGACTCACTCCGCCAGCTGCTCCCCCCGCTCGCACGTACGGCGATCGTGGCGACGATGGTTCGCGTCCTCCTGGGCCAGACGCTGCAGCAGCCTGACGACCGGCTCGAACAGCACACTGAGGACCACCGCCCGCTCGGCGAGGGCGATCTGGTCCTCGATCCCTTCGAGCTGCGCAAAATCCAGGTCCGCGGTGGAGGTGGCGAGTCGCGCGTAGGGGATGAGTTCGTCGGCCGTGTAGTCCGTACCGAGGCGGCTCAGCGCCGCGAGACTCTCGGCGAGTGCCGGGCGGTGCGGTGACGCCCCGGAGATCTGCCAGCCCATGTTCTCGATGAGAGCCTCGACCCTCGCGGCGGCTCCGCCGGATGCCGCCTCGTCGGCGGCACCCTCATGGTCCTCGCCGTCCTTCCCGCTCGTCTCCGCGGACGGAACGGGCAGGGCGTGATGGACAACCGCCAGGGTCTCGAACGCGTCCAGCGGCTGCTCGACGGCTTCGAGCACTTCCCGGGTGCGGGCGACGGACAGCCCACCGAGCTGGATGAGGGAACGGATCAGACGCAGCCGCTGGATGTGCTCCTCGTCGTACTCGACTGTGGTCGGGTTCAGCGCGCGGCCCTCGGGGAGCAGCCCCTCCCGGCGGTAGTACTTGATGGTCGCCACCGGCACCCCGGACCGTCGGCTGAGCTCTGAAATCCTCATGCGCTCCCTCACGCTCAACTGTCCCTCCAGTATCGCGTTACCGGGGGTTGCCCCACCGAGCTCGATAGTGCCACTATCAGGCACTCGGTAGTGGAGCTATCGAGTGCTTCTCCGGTGTGCCTTCTTTGTGCGCCCGGCCTCGACTCACCTCGTACACCTCGACAACGGAGGGCCACGCATGTCCCAGCGAATCGGCAGAACCCACTGGAAGCGTTTCGCCATCGGTGCGGTGCCGACCGTGGCCGCCACGGCTGCGGTCGCCATTTCCATGGCCCAGGGCGCCCTGGCCGCTTCGTTCAGCATCTCCGGTTCCGCCTTCCAGGTCTCGGCCGGCAAGTTGAGCGGCACCGGATTCGCCAACTACGCCACGGTGGACGTCGCCAAGAACGGCAAGCACGTGCCCGTCTCCGTCTCGTCCATCAAGAACGCGACGGTCACCGACATGTGCCAGTCCGTCCCGGTGGACATTCCCGTCCTCGGGACCTACACGATGTCGCTCAAGGCCGGAGGGTCGGGTACGCCGGTCAAGGCCAAGGACCTGTACATCGACATGACCGATCTCCAGGCGAAGAAGGGCACCTTCACCAACGTCGACATCGGCGTCGCCACCGGTTCCATGACCAAGGGCCAGGTCAACCCGAAGGACCACGTCGATCCCAACGGCTACGCCCAGCAGGCGGACGCGGTCGAAATCATTGATGCCCACCAGAAGGTCTGGGCCACGACTGCCGGAACGTTCGAACTGGCGGGCCTGCACATGAACATCGCGGCCGGCCGCCACGACTGCTTCTGATCACGCCCCAACCTCCCCCGCCCGCTGACGATTTGGGAACTTCCACATGACGAGTGCCGGCGCATCCGCGCACCCCCACAGTGGCAGCGGCTTCGCCCGCGTTCGCCGGGACTTCCGGGCCTGGCGGCGCACCCGCCCCTTCTGGGCGGGCCTGCTGGTACTCCTGGCCGCCGCGCCGATCATCTACTTCCCGTACTTCAACCTCTCCCTGGGCGCCCTGTCCGTGGCGATGTCCACCACAGCGGGGGCGGGGTCCCTGGTCATCGGCCTGACACTGATCGTCCTTGGCGGACTTCTGTGGTTCCAGCCGGTCATCAGGTTCTTCGCCGGATGCGTGGCCGTCTTCCTCGGTGTGCTGTCGCTTCCCATCTCCAACTTCGGCGGATTCTTCGTCGGCACGCTGTGCGCGGCCACGGGTGGACTTCTGGCCCTGGCGTGGGGCCCGGTGAACACGTCCGACGACACCGAGGGGCTGTCGGGGAGGGCCGGGGAATGACCGACCAGTCGCCCGACCTCCGCAGCGAGACCGTAGGACCCCACTGCGCCCGGCCGACGAGAGGCCGCCACGCCGTTCCCCGTACGTCCGCGCTGACCCGCCTGCGCCTGCCGCTCGGGAAGGCTCTCGCACTGACCGCGCTGCCGACCGTCCTCGTCCTGGGAAGTCAGCGTCCGCCCGCGGTCGACACAGGTGCCACCGCGGCTCATTCCGCTCCCGAAGAGGCGCCCGGCGACGGTGTCGACTGTGCCCGTCCCGACGACACGGCACCCCCTGCCACGGCACCCACTCCTTCCGCTGCTCCCAGCACGCCAAGTGCCCCCACGAGCGGTGAGTCGGTCAAACCGTCCGAGCACGTGGCTGACCAGGAAACGGGCCTCGCCCCGGCTCCGACCGCCTCACCGAGCGCGACCGCTGCCACCACCGGCCTTGCGGACATCCTCGGTTCCCTCTTCCAGGGCGACACCGAGCAGCAGAGTCCGGCACCCGACACGAGCCCCTCGCCGAGCCTGGCCGCTCCGACGCCGACGGCCACGGAACCATCCGACGCGCCACCGGCCGCACCTCACGCGTCACCCACCCCCGGCCATCGGACCACTGAGCCGTCATCCCGGTCGGGGCCCGCCACCGGGGCCGCCCGCACCTGTGACATCAGCGATCTCAAGGCGCCCGAGGACAAGAGCGCCGGTCGATTCGCCGCCGAGTCCTGGAACATGAAGGGAAGCCGCCTCGAACTGCG
This sequence comes from Streptomyces sp. NBC_00009, assembly GCF_045040855.1. Lineage (NCBI taxonomy): Bacteria > Bacillati > Actinomycetota > Actinomycetes > Kitasatosporales > Streptomycetaceae > Streptomyces > Streptomyces sp. NBC_00009. The sequence goes on along the minus strand of NZ_CP108312.1, from coordinate 3,760,361 downwards.
CGACCTCGTCTTCGGCGGCGTGGTGACCGTGGACACGGCCGCCGGGCCCAAGCGGGTGCTCAAGTTCTCCGCGGCGGCCGTCACGATCCGCGACCTGAAGATGGCCGTACCCGTCGGCCCGCAGATCCAGCACATCGACGGAGCGCCCGGCTCGACGTCCACGCTGCGAGGCGACCACATCACCATGTACGTCGAGAGCCTGACGGGCACCCTCTCCGGCGTCGAAGGCATTCCCCTGCCCCCGGCCCTTCGCCTCCACCTCACGCCCGACACCGTCCCGGAGTGGCTCTACGACACGCTCGGGAAGCTGGGCCTCAAGCTCCAGCTCGGCCTGGACGACGCTGACATCGACCAGGCGGGACAGACAGGTGGAGAGCTCGTTATCCCAGGGATCCACGGGTACGGAACGCCCCGCTGAAGCCGGGGACCCTGGCAGGCTTGCGCCTGGAAACCGATCGGTTTACCGTTGTGGAAACCGATCGGTTTCTCATTTTGTGGAGGCAGTCAAGACCGCTCTGAAGGGCGCCAACGTGTTCGTCACCGGCGGCAGCCGTGGCATCGGCAAGGCACCTCCTCTTCGTCGGCGAAAAGGGAGCCCCCTTCCGTCGCTCGACCTTCGGCCGCAAGTGGCGCAAGGCGAGGACCAAGGTGGGCATGCCGGACAACTTCCGCTTCTACGACCTCCGCCACACCGGCAACACCCTCGCCGCCGACACCGGCGCCAAGCTGAAGGACCTCATGGTCCGCGCCGGTCAGTCCTCGGAGCGGGCCCAGCTGATCTATCAGCACTCGAAGTCGAAGCATCAGCGAAGGCTCGCCCAGGGCATCGATGCCGAGGTGCGTCAGCAACTGCTGGAGTCAGACGCCGAGCACCGGCGGCCGACGAAGCGTGACAACGCATTGGCCGTACGGATCCCGGTGAACCCGTCCGGCAGTCGATAGCCGGCAGGTGCGCCGCACCTGCGTTCATCGTGCAATGGTTCTCGCCGGCCTGCCTGATCGAAACAGGGCCGCCGAGTGCGCCGGGCCGTTGAACGAGGGGCGTGGGCTGCCGTCCGGTGCGGAAAGCTCCTGAAGGAATCCGGGCCTGCGTGATCAGGGCTGATCGCTGATGGCTCGGTAGGCCGCGATGAACAGGGTGTAGCACAGGTCGATCAGTTCTTCGACGGTGGCGTTCTGGTGGCCGAGCGTCCAGTCCACGAGCAGTTCGTTGACTCCGCCGACCAGGCTCATCGCGGTCATGGTGAGCCGGCTGGAGGAGGCTTCCGGGCCGGGGAGCGGTGCGACGACGGCGGCGACCATTGCGGCGAATTCGTGCAGGACCTCACGGCGGCGCACTTCGAGGCGGGGGCTGGCGCCCACGACCTCGATGAGCACCAGACGGGCCATGCGGGCGTCGCCGGCCAGTGTGCGGATGAACACCTCGAGGCCGGCGCGCAGCTGGGCGTCGACATCGGGTGCGGCAGCGGCTGCGGCCTGCGCGGTTTCGGCGCTGATCGTAGCGATCAGCTCGTTGTAGACCCCGGCGAGCAGGTCTTCGCGGTCGCGGAACGACTCGTAGAAGTAGCGCTCGGTCAGTCCGGCATGCGAACACACCTGCTTGACGGAGGCCGAGGCGTATCCGACCGTGCCGAACATGTCGAGGCCCGCCTGGATGAGGCGGGTGCGGCGCTCCTGCTGTCGTTGCGCCGCATCGCGTCCGCCGTAGCGCCGCCCGGCGGTCTGCGTGCCGGTCATTTTTCCCCTTCGCAGAGGTGTTGACATCGGTGTGCTCCAAACTGACACTCTAGCTTGTCAGTTCATCTGACATGGAATCGTGTCAGAAATGCGTGGGGGCCGCTTGCCGCTCAGCGGTCCGCTCGTACTCAGGGCAAGGAAGGGGCTCGACCGTGGCAGCACCGCCCAAATACCCGTACACGTTCAGCCGGAGAGACCGCGACGGGCTCTCCCGCACAGAACCGCTGACCGGCCGAGTGATCGCGGTCACCGGGGCGGGCCGCGGGATCGGGCGTGCCGTCGCAGCCCGGCTCGCCGCAGTCGGAGCCGCCGTGGCGATCGGCGATCTCGACGCGGAGCTTGCCAGGGAGACGGCCGGTGCCATCGGCGCGCATCCCGGTGGCCGACTGCTCGGGCTGTCTCTCGACGTCACCGACACACATTCCTTCGATGACTTCCTGCGCACCGTCGAGACCGAGCTGGGGCCGATCGACGTACTGATCAACAACGCCGGAATCATGTGGGTGGGCCCCTTCGAGGAGGAACCGGAGGAAGCCGCCCTGCGCCAGTTCGACGTCAACGTCCACGGCGCAGTGCGTGGGATGAAACTCGTGATCCCGGGGATGCGGAAACGCGGTCGCGGCCACGTGGTGAACATCGCCTCCGCCGCCAGCAAGGTCGCCCCGGCCGGCGAGGCGACCTACGCGGCGACGAAGCACGCCCTCCACGGTTACAGCACAGCCGTCCGCGCCGAACTGCGCGGCACCGGCGTGCACGTGTCCCTGGTGATGCCCGGAGTCGTGGACACCGAGCTGGCCGTGGGCACCGCGACCGGCCCCACCCGACGCCTGACGACAGATCAGGTGGCCGACGCGGTGCTCGACGTCGTGCTGCGCCCGCGGTTCGAGGTCTTCGTTCCACGCCAGGTAGCCGCCCTGACCCGGTTGGCCGCGCTGCTGCCGGGCCGTGCCCGCGACGCCCTGCATCACCTCCTTGTCCCCGACCAGCTCGCCGCCCTGTCCGACCGGTCGGTCCGCGCGGCCTACGAGCAGCGCACCCGGACCGCCCGCCTGCCCGAAGGATGAGCCCGTGACCACCACGCCCAAGCCGGCGCCCAGCGCGAAGAAGGCCCAGGACGCCGCCGCTCCGCGTCCCATCCCCGAATTCGAAGGTGTCCACGACGTATGGCCCCGCGGTGACCGGCTGCGCGCCGTGCGCAGCGCCGCGGCCACCTACCGTGAGCGGTTCGTCCAGCAGGGCCGCATCCACGCCGTCCGCAGTTTCGACATCGCCGCCGCCCCGTACCCGACCCGGTTCGGCTTCCACGGCGCCGCGCTCGCCGTCAACCCGTTCGTGAGCATTGTCAACCGGATGCTCGTCGTGCAGTTCGACGGCTTCGACGGTGAGCCGAAAACACTGGTGTGGGAGCCGACCGTCGCCGCCGGAACGGCTCAAGCGCCGTTCTACGCCCAGCTCAAGCGGCTGGCGGGGGACTTTCTCACCGAGCACGTCTTCGCCCGCTTCTACCAGGACCCGAACACCGTCCTGCCCTCCTGCGGTCTGCGACCCGAGGACGTGGACTTCGTCAGCTTCGACCACCTGCACGTCCAGGACGTGCGCATGATCATGGGAAGTACCAGCACGATTCCGGGCGAACGGGCGCCCCGCGATGCGCTGTTCCCGCGCGCCAGGCTGTTGGTGCACCGCAGGGAGCTGGGCACCTTCGAATCGGTGCATCCGATGCAGTGGGCCTGGTACGTCGACGGAGGCATGGACGGGGTACCGGACGAGCGCATCACCGCCTTCGACGGCGATGTCGAACTCGGTGTCGGCGTCAGCCTGCTGTGGACCCCCGGTCATACGGACGGCAACCACTCCCTGGTGCTGAACACCCCCGACGGGGTGTGGGTCTCCTCCGAGAACGGCATCTCGGCCGACAACTGGCAGCCCGAGCTCTCCCGCATCCCCGGGGTGCGCCGCCACGCCGCGTTCTACGGCCATGAGGTGGTGCCCAACGCCAACACTCTGGAGGACTCTCTCGACCAGTACGACTCCATGGTCAAGGAGAAGACCCTCGCCGACCCCAGCCGGCGCGATCCGCGCTGGCTGCAGATCCTGCCCTCCTCGGAGCTGGCCCCCTTCAAGCGGCACTGGCCGGTGCTGCCCAGTTTCTTCCACGGCGGTCTGAACTACGGCGAACTGACCCCTGCCGGTGGCGGCCGATGACCGGCCCGGCCGCCCGCCGGATCGCCGCGGACGGCGTGGAGTTGGCCGCCTACCAATGGGGAGCGTCCACGGCTCCTGCGGTGGTGCTGGTCCACGGCTATCCGGACACCAGCGCCGTGTGGCGCCCCGTCGCCGAGCGCCTGGCTGACCGCTTCCACGTCACCGCCTTCGACGTGCGGGGAGCCGGTGCCTCCCACCGGCCCAGGGGTCTGCGCGCCTACCGGATGTCCCGTCTGGAAGCCGACCTGGAGGCGGTTCTCGACGCCGTGAGCCCCGACCGTCCGGTGCACCTGGTCGGACACGACTGGGGATCGATCCACTCCTGGGAGTCGGTCACCGGCACCCGCCTGGCCGGGCGGATCGCTTCGTTCACCTCCATCTCAGGGCCCTGCCTGGACCACGTCGGCCACCTGATCCGTGCCCGTCTTCGGCCGCGGCATCCGGATCTGCCGAAGCTGCTGCGGCAGGCCGCACGGTCCTGGTATATCGCCTACTTCCATCTTCCGCTCCTGCCCGCCCTGACCTGGCGAGCACTGGGACACCGCTGGCGCGCCTTCCTCACCGGCTCCCAAGGCGTGCCCGGCAACACCACCTACCCCGCGCCGACGCTGGCCCGCGACGCCGTGTCCGGCATCGCGCTGTACCGCGCCAACATGCTGCCCCGCCTGCTGCGTCCCCGGGACCGGCCGACCACCGTCCCGATTCAGCTCATCATCCCCACCCGCGACTTCTGCGTCACCCCGGTGCTGTCGTACGGAGTGGAGCACTGGACGCGCCAGGTACAACGGCGCCCGATCGACGCCGGGCACTGGGTACAGCTCAGCCACCCCGAGGAGGTCGCGTCCCGGATCGCGGAATTCGCCAACCGCATCGAAGACGGCTCCCGCCGCACTCCGGACCACACCGCGCACCCGATCTGACAGCCCAACAGACCAGCAGTGGACGACTGCCTGACCGCCCCTTCGCACACACCGATCGCCGACGGAGGAACCTGCCGTGTTCCGAGCCGCACATGCCCACCCGGAGCGTCCGTCCGAGCCCATCGACCACCACGACCTGGTGCTGCAGCCCCGGGACGTCACCTTCGACTGGAGCACCACCCCGCTGCATTGGCTGCCGGGTGAGCCCTTCGCGACCCACACCTTCGATGTGCTCCACCTCATGCTCCCCGAACTCGAACGCTGGTTCGTGCGCACCTTCGAGCAGGCACTGCCACTGATCACCGACGACCGGCTGCGCGAGGACGTACGCGGCTTCATCGGCCAGGAAGCGATGCACGCCGAGGCGCACCAGGAGGTCCTGGAGCACCTGCTCACCAAGGGGCTGGACCCGGCTCCGTACATCCTGCAGTCCGAATGGATCTTCCGAAGGGTGCTCGGAGACCGGCCGGAGCTGACGCCGACCGCCACACACGCACACCTCCTCCAACGGCTCGCCCTCATAGCGGCCTTCGAGCACTTCACCGCGTACATGGGGCACTGGATTCTCAGTAACGGGCACCTGGACCAGTCCGGCGCGGACCCCGCGATGCTCGATCTGTTCCGCTGGCACGGCGCAGAGGAGGTCGAACACCGTTCGGTCGCGTTCGACCTGCTGGTGCACCTCGATCCCCGCTACCGGCGCCGAATGGTCGGCATGCTCGTCACCGCTCCGGTGCTGACCCGGCTGTGGATCCGCGGAGTCCGCTTCCTGATGAGCGCCGACCCCGAACTCGACGATCGGGTCAAGGTCCGCTTCCGCGACTACCTGGCCGCGGCCCGCAAGGACCTGTTGCCCCCGCCAGGCTCGTTCGCCCGCTCGGTGCTGCGCTACTTCCGCCCCGGCTACCACCCGACCCAGGAGGGCTCGACCCAGCTGGCGGTCGCCTACCTGGCGGCGTCCCCTGCCGCCCGAGCGGCTGCCCGATGACCCAGCAACCAGTGAGGCATGCCATGGACATCGGCACACCCGTCACTCGGCCGCCGGACCTGTACGGCAGGCCGCGCGGCGACTCGTTCATGCAGAAGCTGGCGGCTTTCAGCGACAACGCGGTCACACGCCTCGCGCGGCGCAGCACTCCTCCCAGGCGCCCGCCGGCCACCGAGATGCCCGTGATCCAAGAACTGGTGGTCGCCGCCAAGCACCAAGAGGCCGAGGATGTCGTCTCCCTGCGGCTGGCAGCACCCGACGGGGCAATACTCCCGCCCTGGCAGCCCGGCGCCCACATCGAACTGCACCTGCCCTCCGGCCGCAAGCGGCAGTACTCTCTGTGCGGCGACCCTGCCGACCGGTACCGGTACCGAATCGCGGTGCGCCGCATCGCCGACGGCGCAGGCGGCTCGGCCGAGGTACACGACGCGCTCGGAGACGGTATGCGGGTCGCCATCACCGGGCCCCGGAACGCCTTCCCCTTCGCCGCCGAAGCATCCATCCTGCTCATCGCGGGCGGCATTGGAATCACCCCGATCCTGCCGATGGCTCGGGAAGCCGCCCGACGCGGGCTGGACTGGAGGCTCGTGCACACCGGCCGCAGCCGCGGCTCGATGCCCTTCGCGGCAGAGCTGGCCGAACTCGCAGCCGCAGCCCCTGGCCGGGTCTCCATCCGTCCTGACGACGAGTCCGGCGTGCCCGAAGCAGCCGATCTGTTGAGCTTGAGCCCGGCGGCGGGTGCGGTGTACTGCTGTGGGCCCGCGCCCATGATCGACGGTGTTCGGCGCGCGTTCGGTGACAGCCGCGCGTCAGCCCTGCACTTCGAGCGTTTCGCCCCGGCCCCGATCACGGACGGTCGTCCCTTCGAACTCCAGCTGGGCGACACCGGACGGGTTCTGCCAGTGCCGCACGACCGCTCCGCCCTGGATGTCCTCCACGAGGCCCTGCCGGACCTGCCGTTCTCCTGCCGCCAGGGGTTTTGCGGTACCTGCCGGGTACGGGTGGCCCATGGCCATGTCGATCATCGTGACTGTCGGCTCACGGCCACCGAACGTGCGGCCGGCGCCATGCTGCCCTGCGTCTCGCGTGCACCGGAGGGAGAGCGGTTGGTGCTGGACGTGTGAGCGATGGCCGAGCGCCGGATCCCGCCGAAGCGGGCGACCAGCGGTTTGTTCCCCTTCTCTCGCTGCACCGTGGCCTGGAAGCAGGTCCGCCGGCCGTCCGGAGTGTCGACGCTCGCGAGGGCGAGGGCGAGGGCGAGGGCGAGGGCGAGGGCCTGGCCGAGATCGACCGCATCGCCGCGCACTGCACCGGCAAGTCCTGGCCCGCCCGGGTCCGCGTTCAGGGCAGCGCCCGGGTCGGGGTCGACCGCTGCACGGTTGGAGTGCGCACCGGGAAGCGACCAGGCAGCCAGATGACGCGAGCCGGAGAGGTCACACGAGCCTGACAGGCCCGGCGTCGATCGGCAGGCGGACCAGGAGGTAGGGCTTGCGGCGCAGGTCCTTGCCCTCGTGGAAGGGCGATAGCCGGTTGAGCTGGTTGGCGGTGGCGTACAGGTGCCGGTCCGAGGCGACGGACAGGGTGTCGACCCAGAGCAGGTCGCTCCCCCGGGCGAGGGTCCGGTAGGTGCCGTTCGGGCTCCTGCGCCAGAGCGAGTTGTGTTCCAGGTCGCCGCCGTAGAGCCGCCCCTTGTCGTCGCTCTCCAGGCCGTCGGCCATCGGCTTGAACCCGAGGTCCTCGACCGTCGCCGCCACCTCGCCGTCCGTGGCGTCCGGGTCGGCGAGGGCGTCGGTGGACATGCTGTGCAGCCGGCGGCTGGAGAGCGGGCAGTAGTAGAGGCGCGTGCCGTCGGCGCTGAGAGCGATGCCGTCGGAGCCCGTCTCGTAGTACGTGGGCTCGCCGCCCGCGGGGCGGACCATGAAGGGCTCGCCCTCGATGACCGGAAGGAACTGCTCGTCCGCGAGCGCCGAGGGATGCCCGGCCAGCCGCCGCCAGGAGCGGCCCGTGGCGAGGTCGACCACGATCACCCCGTTGGAGCCTCCCGAGTCGGTGATGAACGCCATGCCCTCGGCGCCGCGCCGCAGGTCGAAGCGCACGTCGTTGGGGTAGCTGTTCGCCGGCACCACCTCGGGCAGGAAGAGGATCTTCCGTACGATCCGGTCGGTGCGCAGGTCGACCGTCACGAGCTTCGGACCGCCGTAGGAGGACCCGGCGAACAGCGGACTTCCGGTGTCGAGGATCCACAGCCGGTCGGCCGGGTCGACGACGCTCTGTACCGACTGGAAGTGTCCGGCCAGGTCGGAGGCGTCCTGGCGGTTCACCTCGGCGTCGGGGTAGGTCACCGGCTTCCCGCCCCGCAGTTCGGCGACGGCGAACGGGACGTCGTCGCCCCAGCGGGGAAAATTGACGAAGACCCGGCCGCGGCGCGAGACGGTGACGCCCGTCGGCATCGCGCCCCAGAAGCGGGCAACGACCTCGTAGTTTCTGGCTGTTGAACCAGATGCGGAGGCCCGGCGAGTTGGGTGGCGGCCAGCGACGCGGTGGCCGCTGTAAGGAACGTACGTCGTTTCACGCGAGCGTCTCCTGTTGGGTCAAGGCGCTGGAGAACGCGTCGAGTTGCCGCATCACCTCGGCGCGTGGGGGGATCGGCCGGACGCTGCCGTGGCCGGTGGAGCACACCGCCTCCAGCAGCCGCTCTCGGGGAGTCGGCTTCGCCCGTGTGGTCAGGGCGAGCCGAAGCCCACCTGGACGGCAAGTACCTCCTGCGTTCCTGCGACCCGAAGCTGTCCGCCGAGGACATCGCCTGCGGCTACCGCCAACTCCCGGAAGGGGAACGGGGCCAAACGGCCGGTGGACCTGGTGCTCTCAGGTCCGCCGGGCTGCCGGCCGGGTCAGCGGGACCACGCGGCGGTCCCCGAAGGTGACCATCGCGTGCACGGGTGCGGCGCTGGCGCGCATGAGCGCCGCGACGCCCCGGCGGCCCTGCCGGCGGGCGAGCTCCGACCCCGCGCTGATCATCAGGGCGGTGAGGGCCGGCATCGGACGCCCGAAGAGCGTGATCTCCTTGATGCGTGCCTCGCCGTCGAGCCGCAGCAGTTGCGCTTCCTCGAACGGCTGGGATCCCACCCGCGCCCGGTAGAACAGCGAGTACGCGTCGCCCTCGCCGGTCTGAGTGTGGAAGCGGATGTCTTCGACCGCCGTGAACGCCGAGGTCAGGAAGTCGCGCAGTTGGTCAGGTCCCTCGAAGCGGTACTGCTCGGTGAGCGGCGAGCTGAGCACGACGTCCCGGCTCAGGCACGCGACTGCGGCGTCGACGTCACCGCGTTCTGAGGCGGCGCGCCAGCTCGCGACGGTAGCGGCGGCGGAGTGCGGGGTCTCGGACATGGGTCTCTCCCGGTATCAACGGCGCGATGGAGTGCGTGGGGTGGCGGGGGTCAGCCGGCCAGCTTGTTCATCGTGCGGATCTGCTTGTCCAAGACCCAGGCAGGAACAAAGCGGAGTAGGCGCGCGCGTCCGGCCATGGGGCCGGCGGCATAGCGCAGTTTCGGCTTCGCGTCGGTCGCTGCCGCGACGATCGCCTTGGCGACCACAGCGGGGTCGTCACCGCCCTTGATCGCCTCCGTCATCAGGCGGTCGAAGACGTGCCGCTGGTCCGCGTAGACCTGCAGGGGGGTGTCGGGCTTCGCGCTGTTGGCCTCGAATCCGGTCCTGGTGTAGGCGGGTTCGACGAGAAGCGCGCGGACGCCGTACTGCCGCACCTCGTGGTCCAGGGACTGGGAGTAGCCCTCGATCGCGTGCTTGGAGGCACCGTAGACGGCCATGTAGGGAGCGGGGATGAACCCCTGCACTGACGAGAGGTTGATGATGCGCCCGCGTCCCCGGGCGCGCATGTGCGGCAGGACCTCCTTCACCATGCGCATGACCCCGAAGACGTTGATGTCGAAGACGCCCGCGGCCTGCGCGACAGAGGTTTCCTCCGCCGCACCTATCGAGCCGATGCCGGCGTTGTTGACCAGGACGTCGATCCGCCCGAACCGGTCGATCACCTGCTGGACCACGGTGGTGACCGACTTGTCACTGACCACGTCGAGGTCGAAGAACGTCACACCCTGGAGCGGGGTGACGCGTGAGGTGTCCCGGCCTGTGCCGGCCACCTCGAAACCCGCCGTGACCAGCGCGAGCGCGGTCTCCTTGCCGATGCCGGAGGACGCCCCCGTCACCAGGGCCACCGGCCGATTTGTCGTCATCATGCACTCCCGAACTCTTGTCGGAAACCGATCGGTTTCCAACTCTCCTCACTGTAAACCGATCGGTTTCCACGCACAAGCTCAAGCACAAAACTGATCCCGGGCACGCGTCACCAGCTGTCTTCAGGTGGACCTGACCGGTGCCCGCCGGCGTGACGGCAGGGCCGGATGGGCAGGCAGGAGAGACGCGAGGGCGCCATCCCCGCGCTGCGATCGCCGAGTTCGCGCTCAAGGGCTACCGCGGCATCTCTACCGAGGCGATGGCCAAGCGTGTCGGTGTCACGCAGCCGTACCTCTTCCGACTCTTCCCGAGCAAGGAGGCGATCGTCGTCGCCGCTTTGACGCGGAGCGCGGAAGACGCCCGCCAGGCTTGCGAGCGCGTGACCAAAGGGATGAAGGGGCGCGAGCGGGCCCTCCCGCGCGATGGGCAGCCCCATGGCGAGCGCTTACACGCGGCCGATCTCGACGCACCCCGAAACGCTCCAGACGCAGATGCAGGGATACGCCGTCGCGGCAGCCACCGACACACGGGGCGATGACCAGATCGGCGAGCGTCCGATCCGGCTGGATGAGGCTCTGGAAAGCCAGGTCCTGCCGCTGGGCGCCGATGCCGATAAGACCGCAACCGTCCCCGCGCCCGGCTGCTCATCAATTCACTGAGCCGATGCCTTCCGCAGGGAGCGGGCGCACCAGTTCCGGTGCGATTAACTCAGGCAAGTGGCTGCTGTTGCCATGGGCGGGCCGGGTAGCCGGCTGCCTCGGGCCGAGCAGTTGCCCGCCGCCCAACAAGTAGCCCTTTGCGTACGCGACTTGGATCCCATTGCCCCAGCATGTGACCCAGGTCACTGAAAATGGATCTCGTCATTTGAGCCGCGCCAGCGCTGCGGAACCCGGATTCGCCCCCGATGACCCTCCTGTTGGACCCTTCGCTTCGACTTAGGGCACACGGAGGGCGCGCCGCCCTCAAATTGGATTAGACAACAAACAACCCCCAGGCCGCTGACCTGGGGGCGAATTCTGGAGCGGGTGACGAGAATCGAACTCGCACTCTCAGCTTGGGAAGCTGATGTTCTACCACTAAACTACACCCGCGTAAGACGCCGGTTGAACCGGAGTCGTAACGTCGCACACTGTACCTCATGCCAGGCCCCCGGTGCTTTCGCCGTGGGGCCCGGCTGCGTTGTGCGTGCCGGATGTGACTGCGGGTGAAGGGAGTTGAGGCGTACGGTGGGGCGAACCTCGAGGGTCCGTCGGTAGCCGGAGTGCCGCCTGGAGCGGCGTCCCTTTCATCCCGTAATGTGACCCATCGTTGTCGGCCAGAAATGGCTGAGTGGCTCGTGGGGAAGGGACTCTGGGACTCGATGGAGCGCACATTCGTCCGTTGTGCCGAGGGGCACGTGTTCAGCACCGCTTCGTTCCCGATGCAGCAGGCCGACCGGCTCGGACCCGGCCGGCTGATCCGATGTCCGCGGTGTGCGCGGCTGAGGAACGCGGTTCCTGTGGAGTTCGAGAAGCGGTAGCCGGCGCGTAGCCGAAGGACAGGCGCGCGGGTGCGCCACAGTCGCGGTGCAATGGCCGGATTGTGGCGGGCCCGCGCGCTCTGCGTATCCTCGCTACGTGCTTCTCTCAGACAAGGACATCCGGGCCGAGATCGACGCCGGGCGGGTCCGCATCGATCCGTATGACGAATCCATGGTGCAGCCCTCGAGCATCGACGTGCGGCTCGACCGCTACTTCCGGGTGTTCGAGAACCACCGCTACCCGCACATCGACCCCGCGGTGGAGCAGGCCGACCTGACGCGCCTCGTGGAGCCGGAGGGCGACGAGCCCTTCATCCTCCACCCCGGCGAGTTCGTGCTCGCCTCCACGTACGAGGTCATCTCGCTGCCGGACGATCTCGCTTCGCGCCTCGAGGGCAAGAGCTCCCTCGGCCGGCTCGGGCTCGTCACGCACTCCACCGCCGGCTTCATCGACCCCGGGTTCTCCGGGCACGTCACGCTGGAGCTGTCGAACCTCGCGACGCTTCCGATCAAGCTGTGGCCGGGCATGAAGATCGGGCAGCTGTGCATGTTCCGGCTGAGCTCGCCCGCCGAGTTCCCCTACGGCAACGAGCGCTACGGGTCCCGCTACCAGGGTCAGCGCGGGCCCACGGCCTCCCGTTCCTTCCTCAATTTCCATCGAACGCAGGTGTGAGCAGCAGCATGAGTGACGTACGCGAGAACCTTACGTACGAGAAGTTCGGCACCGCCGTGCGCGAGCTCGCGCAGTCGATCGCCGACGACGGGTACGAGCCGGACATAGTTCTGTCCATCGCGCGCGGCGGCGTCTTCGTGGCCGGCGGGCTCGCGTACGCCCTCGACTGCAAGAACATCCACCTCGTGAACGTCGAGTTCTACACGGGCGTGGGGACGACGCTCGAGATGCCGGTCATGCTGGCGCCCGTGCCCAACGCGATCGACTTCTCGGACAAGAAGGTGCTCATCACCGATGACGTCGCCGACACCGGGAAGACCCTGAAGCTGGTCCACGACTTCTGCCTCGACGCCGTGGCCGAGGTGCGCTCCGCCGTGATCTACGAGAAGTCGCACTCGCTCGTGAAGTGCGAGTACGTGTGGAAGCGCACGGACGACTGGATCAACTTCCCGTGGTCCGTCGAGCCGCCCGTGGTGAGCAGGGCCGGGCAGGTTCTGGACGCCTGAGCAGTCGTATACGCGAGTGGGGCCCGGCACTGTGTGTGCCGGGCCCCACTCGCGTTGCCGGGTGGACCAGGGCGTTGCCGGGTGGGCTATGGCGTTGCGGAGCGTGGCTGGGTCGTCGGGATCCGTGAGGTGAAGAAGAGGGCGAGCAGCGCCGTGAGGGCGAGGACGGCGAGTGCGGCGCGCAGGCCGTCGAGCCGTGCTTCGCTGTTCGCGTCGAGCGCGGCCTGCGAGACCTCCGAGCTCGTGCCGGATTCGTCGAGCGCGGTCTTGAGCTGAGCGTCCGAGAGGAAGGGCGCGCCGCTCTGGAGCTCGACGGAGGTCTGGCTCTTGACGTCGGCCGGGACCGCCGGATTCTGCTCGATGGCGGTCACGAACGAGGTCGTGAGCGCGGCGATGAGGATCGACCCGGCGAGTGCCGTACCGAGCGAGGCGCCCAGGTTGGTGACGGCGTTCTGGACCCCGCCGACTTCCGCGCTCTGTGCCTCCGGCACCGCGGACACGGTGACCGACCCGAGCTGGGACGCCAGCGCGCCCATGCCGAGCCCGATCAGCAGGAGGGGGATGGTGACGATTTCCGCACCGGCTCCCGCGTCGAGTGCGGCCATCAGGACCACCGCGCCCGCGAGCAGCGCGAGGACCCCGAGCCGCACCACCCGGCGCGGCGAGACATCCGGGAAGAAGCGCGGGATCAGGATCGCGGCCGCCAGCAGCGTCAGCGAGAGCGGCAGGATGCGGGCACCGGTCTTGAGCGCGGACAGGCCCAGGGCGACCGACAGATACAGCGGGACGACGAAGAACACGCCCATCTGCACGAGGTACTGGAAGAAGAACATCGTCAGGCCACCGGTGAGCTGCTTGTTCTGCAGCAGGGCCGGGTCGATGAGCGGCTCCTTGCGCTGCTTCACCAGGCGGGCCTCCCAGCGGAGGAAGAGCCAGATCAGGCCAAGCCCGGCCAGCGCCAGCCACACGACCAGCGAGATCCCGAGCCAGGAAGGCGCACCGGGTTTGGGCTGGAACCAGCCCCATTCGTCCGAGCGGAGCACTCCGTAGACGAAGATCCCGAGGCCGAGGGCGGAGAGCACGCAGCCGAGGAGATCGATGCGGGTGCGTTCGCCGACCGGCGCGTCGGCGATGGGGCGGGCGAGTACCAGGATGCCGAGCACCACCACGACCTCACCGGCGAACACCCAGCGCCAGGAGAAGTACGTGGTCGCGACGCCTCCGATGAGCGGCCCCAGCGCGATCGCCACGGCCCCTGCGGCGGCGACGAGTCCGTAGGCGGCGGGACGGCGTTCCGCGGCGAAGTTGCCTGCCACGAGTGCCACGATCGCGGGCAGGATGAGAGCGGCTCCGAGCCCTTCGAGGAGTGCCCAGCCGAGCAGCAGCACGGGGAGGTTGGGTGCGAGCGCCGTGATCAGGGAGCCGCAGCCGTAGATGCCGCAGCCGATCATGAAGGCGAGTTTGCGGCCGATCAGCGCACCGACCTTGCCGCCCGGGATCATGAACATCGCCATCACGAGGGTGTACGTCGTGATGGCGCCCTGGATCCCCGTCACGGTCGTGCCCACGTCCTCGGCCACGGTGGCGATCGAGACGTTCATGACCGAGCTGTCGAGAGCCATCAGGAACTGACCTGCCGCGAGGGTCAGCAGGACGAGTCGCGCCGTCGCCGGACTCTCAGCGGTGCCTGCCGCAGGTGCCATGGGCGAATCGTGGCAGTTTGCCGGGGGAGGTCGGCGCTTCGACCCGCCACCGGCAGCAATCTGTTGGCGGCGACGGGGTGGCGACGACCGACGCGAGTGGGGCCCGGCACTGTGTGTGCCGGGCCCCACTCGCGTTCACCAGGTCTCTAGAACGTGCCCAGCTTGATGATCGACAGGAGCGCGATCAGCTGGATCGCGGAGGCGGCCAGCGCCTTCGGCCACGGCAGGTCGTGCGACCTGCCGACCATGAGCGTCAGCAGGAAACCGGCCAGGGCCCACGTCGCCCAGCCGAGAATCTGCACGAACGGGGCGTCGCCGCCCAGGAACATCGCGAAGAGCAGGCGCGGGGCGTCCGTGATCGCGGTGATCAGCATCGCGAGGCCGACCGTGGGCTGCCACGCTCCGTCACCGCCGAGCTGGCGGGCCAGCGTGTGCGTGACCACGCCCAGGACGAAGAAGCTGATCGTGATCGCGACGCCGGTCGTCAGGACGTACGGGACCGCCGACGAGATCGTGGCATTGATCACGTCCTCGCGGGCCGAGTCGAAGCCGAAGATCGCGAGCAGCCCGTAGAGGAGCGTCACGATGAGGGCGGGGCCCCACATCGCGTAGTCCCGCATCTGGAGGTACGTCTGGCCGGGGCGCAGGACGACTCCGGACAGGAGCTGCTTCCAGTGCAGCCGCGGCCCGACGGGCGCGGCCGGGGCCGAACCCGCCCGGTACGTGTCGCCCTGGCTGTACGGGTCCTCGCCCACGGAGAACGCCTGGGTGTGCCCCGGGTTGTTCGCCGCGTACGGGTCGTAGCCCTGACCCTGCTGACCGTGCCCCTGCGGGCCGTTCGGGTCGCCGAAGTACTCCGGCTCACCGTGGCCTCCGGACTGGGGCCACTGCTGCTGCTGCTGACCGTACGGCTGCTGCTGTTGCTGCCCTCCGTACTGGTTCTGCCGCGGTTGCCCGTTCGGGGGCGCGGGAGGGTAGCCGTACGGGGCCTGCCCCTGGGGGGCCTGCTGTGCGTACGGTCGCGATTGCGAGGCGCGGTTGTCCCGGCCGCGTCCGATCCTGAATCCAGCCACGTAATCGAACGTACCTGGTCCCGGAGAGTGAGGTGCCGGGCCCGGTGGATCGGGCCCGGCTTTGCGGCCGAGCTGTGACATCCCCTAGGGGGACGGACAGGGCCTTGTCAGGGGCTTTACGGGGCTGTCGGGAAGACGGATCCGTACTGCGGCGGGTTGACGGACGAGGGCAGGCCGAGCGTGCGCGGGGAGAACGCGGTGACCGGGACGTCGTCGGCGCCGCGCAGCTGCCAGGCGGCGCCGAGGGAGCCGTTCTCGCCGGGGGAGCCGACCGTGACGTCGGGCAGGCCGTCGCCGTCGTAGTCGTCGGCCGAGAACGCGGCGCCGAAGAGGTCGCCCGCCTCGGCGGCGCCGGGGATGCCGGGGGTGTCCTGCTGGATGCCGACGCCCACGGCCTTGCCGTCGGCGTTCACGATGCCGTCCTTGCCGCCGCGCAGGGCCGTGATGGCGCCCGCCTTCGCCTTGCTGCCGATGGCCTCGCCGGGGGCGCCGACGATCAGGTCGTCGTAGCCGTCGCCGTCGAGGTCCGCGACGGTGAGGGCGCCGCCGAAGAGGTCGCCGGTCTCGGCCGTGCCCGGGACGTCGGGGGTGTCCTGGTTGAACGTCTGCTGGCGGCCCCAGAAGAGGTCGGTGCCATCGCCGTACTGGATGTGGATGCCGCCGCCCTGGGTGTACTTCTCTGGGCCGCACGGGTCGTCGATGTTCTCGTCGGCGTTCTCGCGGCAGTTGCCCATTGCGAGGTCGGTGAAGCCGTCGCCGTCGAAGTCACCGGCGGCGAGGGCGCTCGCGGTGCCGTTGCTGGTGTTCCAGTAGTTGAGCATGCGCTGCTCGCCCGCGTTCCAGGCCGCGAGACGGATCTGGGACTGCGTGTACGGCTGGCTGTTCGTGTAGTACGTGACGGCCACGTCGGCGGTGCCGTCGTGGTTGAAGTCGCCGGCCGCGAGGACGGGGGCGCGGCCGCCCATGTGGTCGCCCATGAAGGCCGTGGTGGTGGTGCCCGTGTGCAGCAGGACCCTGTCGGTCGCGCCGATCACGACGTCCGGCTTGCCGTCGCCGGTGAAGTCGTCGGCGACGAGGGACTTTCCGTACGCGGCGGAGGCGGCGGGGCCGTCGGCGACGGTGGTGCCCGCGGCGAACCCGGTGGCCGAGCCGTGGACGACGGCGACCGTGCCCGCGTCGGTGCCCTTGCCGGTGACGTCCTCGCCTGGTGCGCCGACGACGAGGTCGGTGTGCCCGTCGCCGTCCACGTCGGCGGTGTCGACGGATGCGCCGAACCGGTCGCCGGACTCGGGGGCGCCGGGGACACCGGTGGTGGCCTGGCTGATACGGGTGCTGCCGCCCGCGCCGAGTCCGCCCTTGCCGCCCCACACGATGTTCACGTAACCGGCCTTGGCGACGCCGGAGACGGAGGCATTGGGCAGGCCCACGGCGAGGTCGGCGTAGCCGTCGTGGTTGAAGTCGGTGCGGGGGGTGGGGAGTTCGTCGGCGCTCGCGGTGACGGCCGAGGTGAGGCCGGTGGCGGCGAACGCGGTGGCGGTCGCGGCGGCGAGGGCGAGGGTGGTGCGGATGCGTGTGCGTGTGCGTATGGGCATGGGGGTTCCTGGAGGGTGTGGGGTGGCCGGGCCCGCGACGGGGGCGCGGGCCCGGCTGCTTCGGAGCGGCCTGTCAGTCGGTGAAGTTGCCGCCGAGGACCGGGGTGCCTGATGCGGAGATGCCGAGCGTGGAGGTGTAGATGCCGGAGGAGGCGGCGAGGGTGCCGTCGGCGTTGACCTTCACCGGGTAGACGGCGCCGTTGTAGCCGTTCTCGCCGTCGGCGCCGATGAGGATCTCGTCCCGGCCGTCGTGGTTGAGGTCGTCCAGGTGCACGTCGGAGCCGAACTCGTCGTTCTTCTCACTGGTGTTGGGGACGTAGGCGTTGTCCTGCTCGAGGAAGAGGGCGCCCGTGCCGGTGATGCCCGAGCCGTCGGCGGAGCCGTACAGGACGGTGGCCGCGCCCGCGTTGGCGCCGCCCGTCAGGTTCTCGCCGGGGGCGCCGACGACCAGGTCGAGGTGGCCGTCGCCGTTGACGTCGCCGAGGTCGAGCTCGCCGCCGAAGGCGTCGCCCGTCTCGCTCGAGCCGGGGACGCCCGAGGTGTTCTGCGTGAACTTCTCGGTGTCGCCGGAGGACGGGCCGCTCGCCGTGCCGTGCACGACGTACACGGAGCCGCCCGTGGTCGCGCCCGCGATGCCGGAGTCCCAGGAGGTGCCGATGACGATGTCGTCGTAGCCGTCCTCGTCGGTGTCGCCGAGGTCGGTGATGATGCCGGCGGGCAGCTTCTGGGAGCCGGCGGTGGCCAGGCCGGTGTCGCTGCCGGGGATCCAGTAGTTGGCGTTGAGGTTGTCCGACGGGTCGTAGCCGTTGACGATCAGGTCGTCCTTGCCGTCGCCGTTCGCGTCACCGGAGTGCAGGCTGTTGATGCCGTCGCCGGTCTGGACGCCGGTGCTCAGCGTCGTGCGGCTCGCGGCGCCCCCGGTGCGGGTGAAGCCGCCGGAGAAGACGTCGACCTTGGTGGAGCCGAACGCGCCGATGGCGAGGTCGTCCTTGCCGTCGCCGTCGAAGTCGCCCGCCTCGACCGGACCGCCGAAGTGGTCGTGGCTGGTGGGGCGCGGGTCGGCGACGGTGGTACCGCTGGTCAGCCCGCCCGCCGAGCCCCACAGGATGGCGGCCGTGCCGCCGTTGGTGTCCGTGCCGACGTCCTCGCCGGGCGCGGCGACCAGGACGTCGTCGAAGCCGTCGCCGTCGAAGTCGCCGTACGCGGAGTCACCGCCGAACACGTCGCCGGCCTCGGCGGTACCGGGGATACCGGCCGTGTTCTGGCTGATGGTGGCGTAGTGGTTGCCGGTGGCTCCGCCGTAGATGACGGCGAGCTGGCCCGCGTTCGCGTGGCCGTTCACGTAGGCGCCGGACGCGGAGGCGACGGTGTCCGCGTAGCCGTCACCGTTGAAGTCGGCGTCGTTCTGGGACACGCCGGCGGGCGTCTCGTCGGCGGCGGCCACCCCGGCCGAGGTGGCGAGGAGCCCACCGGTCAGCGCGGCGGCGGCCGCGGTCGCGGTGGCGAGCCGTATCCGGGCGGGGGACGGCTCGGGCGTGCGCTTGTGCTTGGCGTGCCTGGTCATGCGCGGGTCTCCTGCGTCAACCGGGGGATGTGGGGGCATCCGCAGTCAGTAAGGGTGCGTTCCGCGTTCCGCGGGCGTTTGCCTGGAGTTGTCCCGGGCGTGGACCTGCGGTCGGCTTACAGGAGACGGTTGGTGGGGGTGGAGGGTTGTACGGGGTGGGTGGGAATCTGCGGGGTCAGGCGGGCGTGCCGAGCTCGCACCACACGTATTTGCCGGCCGAGCCCGCGCCGGCGTTGACCTGGAACCAGCCCCAGTCGTCGGCGTACGTGTCGACGAGGTGCAGCCCGTAGCTGTCGGGGCCGGGATCGGTGGGTGGCGCGGGGTCGGTGTCCCAGGCGCCGAGCCGGAGTGCGCTGCCGTTGTGCCGGAGCTTGAGTGCGGCGGGGCCTTGGGTGTGCCGGATGGCGTTCCCGAGGAGTTCCGATGCGAGGAGCTGCGCGTCGTCGAGGAGGGCGGGGAGGTGGTGGGTGGTGAGGATGCGGGTGAGGGTGTGCCGGGCGACTGCTACCGCTCGGGTGTCGTGGGGGACGTAGAGGGTGTATTCCCAGGTGGAGGAGGGGCCGGTGTCGTGGCTGTTCCGCATGTGGGGCTCCCGGTGGGCGCGGTGGCATTGCCGCCTGGCCAGGGCGGTGCCTTCCGCGGTTTCGAAGAGTGTGTGATGCGTCACTGACAGTAGGGGGTTCAGTTGAACCCCGTCAAGCGGGACTGGGATACTCGCGTGTCCCAACTCGCAGGAAAGCAGGGGTACATGCCGGCGCGAAGCATCATCACGGCACGTCAGGAGCGGCTCGGGGCCGAGCTGCGAAAGCTCCGTGAGCGTGCGGGTCTGACCGGCCGGGAGGCGGCTCGGGCCATGGGGTTCGCCGAGACAAGGATTTCTGCCGTCGAGTCGGCGCGGGCCGGGGTGAGTGCGGAGCGCGTCCGCTACTTGGCCGGTCAGTACGCGTGCGACGACGACGCGTTTGTCGATGCGCTCGCGGCCATGGCGGCGGAGAGCGGGCGGGGCTGGTGGGACGAGTACCGCGGCCTTGTGCCCGCGGGCTATCTGGAACTGGCCGAACTCGAGGACCACGCGGTGCACTTGAGGACGTTCCAGAGTGTCAGCGTCCCGGGCCTCCTGCAGACGGAGGCGCAGGTGCGGGCGCTGTTCGGCACGGCGGTACCGAAGTTGCCGGACGAAGAACTCGACCTACGAGTCCAGTTCCGGCTGCGACGCCAGGAGTTCCTCACAGGGGAGCGGCCGACCAGGTACGACGTTGTGATTCATGAAGCGGCGCTGCGCATCCGGGCGGCTGACGGCAAGGTTGCCCGGGAGCAGCTGCTGCACCTCCTGGACCGGTCGGAACTGCCCCAAGTGACCCTGCGCGTGGTGCCGTTCGACGCCGACGGCTTCGCGGGCCTGTGCTATCCGATGCTCTACGCGGACGGCCCGGTTCCCCAGCTCGACACCGTCCTGATGGACACCCCGCACGGCGGTGCGTTCGTGGACGCGGAGGCGCAGCTCAGCCGCTACCGAGGGCTCCTGGACAAGGTGGAGCGGGCCGCGCTGGGGGTCGTAGAGTCGAGAGAACTCATCCACCGCCTTGCGCACGACATGTGAGAGGTCCCCTCATGGCCCAGGAGATCGTGTGGCAGAAGTCCTCGTACTCCGGCGGTCAGGACGGGCCCGACTGCCTAGAACTCGCCACACACGAAGGGGCCGCCCTCCTGAGGGAGAGCGACGCCCCGGGTGACGTACTCAGGACCCGGCCGGAGGCGCTGGCTGGGTTGATACGTCGGGTGCGTGCTACTGGAGGAAGCCCTCGATAGGGACGTCGTTCGCGGAGGTCACGCCCGTCGTCGTAATGCCGGACGACGAGCCCGGCAGGCGCAGGGAGCCGGCCTGGCCCGTGAAGTACAGGTCCGCCGTGCCGTCGTGGTTCGTGTCGCGCAGGCGGACGAGCCAGCCGATGCCGTCGTCGGAGGTGAGGGCGCCCGGGACGCCGGGGCTGTTGCGGGCGAACCACTGGGACCCGGTCCCCGAGATCCCGCTCGCGCGGCCCTTGAAGACTTGTACGCCGCCCGCGTACTCCTTGCCGTCGATCTCCTCGCCGTACGCGCCTACCGCCAGGTCCTGGTAGCCGTCGCCGTTGACGTCGCCCGCGGAGAGGGACGAGCCGAACCAGTCGTCCGCCTCGGGTGTGCCTGCCACGCCGCTCGTCGACTGGGTGAGGCGGGAGCTGGTGCCGGGCCCCGTGGAGGATCCGTACCAGAGGGAGACGCGGCCCTTGTAGCCGGAGTACAGCGGCGTACCGATGGCGATGTCGCCGTAGCCGTCCTTGTTGAAGTCGGCGATGACGCCGTCGCCGCCCCGGTACGCCTGGCCGCCGTTGCCCGACTGGGATTCGAGGCGCAGTGTCTTGCCGGAGGTCAGCGTGGAGCCGCCCTTCACGAACCAGGCGTCGGACGCGATGTACGAGCTAGTGACCACGTCGCCGATGATGACGAGGTCCGTCTTGGCGTCGCCGTCGACCTTGCCCGCGATCAGGGCGGTGACGTTGAAGGCCGACGACGACTTGTCGAGGGTCGACACCGAACCGGTCGTGCCGGACCGCGTGAAGCCGCCCCGGTAGACGTATGCCTTGGCGTTGTTGACGACGGCCAGGTCCTGCTTCCCGTCGCCGTTGAAGTCGCCGGTGGCGAGGTCGCGGCCCATGGAGCCGTACTGCTCGGGTGCCTTGTTGGGGAGCGCGGTGCCACCGGACAGCCCGCTCGCGCTGCCCCACAGGATGGTGACCGCGCCCTGGTCCTTACGACCGTCGGCGTCCTCGCCGCGGGCGGCTACAGCCAGGTCGCCGTAACCGTCGCCGTTGAAGTCGGCGGCGGCACGGACCTCGCCGAACGCGTCGTCCTCCTCGTCGGCGCCGTACACGCCAGGGGTCGACTGGTCGATGTGCTGGGTCGCCGTGCCGGGGCCCTGGGCGGTGCCGAAGGTGACTCGGACGCCGCCGCCGTGGTTAGGGCTGTCGGCGTAGGAGGCGTAGTCGCGGTACCCGTCCCCGTTGAAGTCGTCGCCGTACTTCGCCGTGGCCGCGGAGGCGGGGGCGGACGGCAGGGTGAGCGGGGTGAGGCCCGCCGCGACGAGTGCCGCGAGGGCCGCGGTGGTGTGTAGACGCATGGGTGGGGTTCCCTTCGAGGTCAGCCGCTGATGTGGTTGCCGAACAGCGACTGGGCGCCGTCGAAGCCGAGGGTGGACGGGCTGAAGCTCGTGGCGCCCGACGTGGTGAGGCCCGTGCTGGAGCCGCGCAGGTTCCAGACGGATCCCGTGCCGCTGTTCTCGAAGGCGGCGCTGGTCGTCAGGTCGGCCCTGCCGTTCTTGTTGATGTCGGCGAGCAGTACGTCGGTGCCGAACTCGTCGTTCTTCTCGGCGGTGCCGGGCACGCCGGACGTGCTCTGCGAGAAGGCCTTGGCGCCGGTGGTGGTGAGCCCGGTGGCGGAGCCACGCAGCAGGACGACGGTTCCCGTGCCGGCGGCGGAGCCGATCGTCTCGCCGGGCGAGCCGATCGCGAGGTCGCCGTATCCGTCGGCGTCGGCGTCGCCCACGGAGAGGGCGGAGCCGAAGGAGTCCCATGCCTCCGCGGTCCCGGGGACGCCCGAGGTCGCCTGCGTGTAGCTCTTCGTGGCTCCCAGGGCCGGTCCCGACGCGCTGCCGGGGAGCACGGTGACCTTGCCGCCGAGGGCGCCGCCCGGGTCGGACGTCTCGTCCAGGGGGTTGCCCAGGACGATGTCGCCGTAGCCGTCCTTGTTCAGGTCGCCGATGGCCGCCGCGTACGCGCCGGGAAGGGTGATGGCAGAGGGGGCGGTGACCGGCGCGAGGAAGAGGTACGTCGCCGCGTACTGGTCGTCGGCGCCGTCCGCGTAGGGCGCGTAACCCTGTACGACGAGGTCGTCGACCCCGTCCGCGTTGGTGTCGCCCGCGGTGAGGCTGCCGGACGTGGCGTCGGGGTCGAGGGCGGTGGCGATGGTCGAAGATCCGGCATAGGTGCCCGACTTGGTGAAGCCGCCGCGGATGATGTCCACGGTGGGTCCGATCGAGCCGACCGCCAGGTCGTCGTGCCCGTCGCCGTCGAAGTCGCCCACGGCGAGCGTCGCGCCGAAGTAGTCGTGCTTGGTGGGGCGCGGGTCGGTGACCGTGGTCCCGCCGGACAGGCCGCTCGCCGAGCCCCACACGATGGTGACCGCTCCGGCGTGGGTGTCGGTGCCGGTCTTCTCGTTCGGGGCGCCGACGACGAGGTCGGCGTATCCGTCACCGTTGAGGTCACCGGTGGCGAGCGAGTCACCGAAGGTGTCCTCGGCCTCCGGGGTGCCGGGGATGCCGGTGCTGCTCTGGCTGAGCACGGTCCGCTTGGCGGTGTTCAGACCGCTGGAGGAGCCGTAGACGACGGCCGCGCGGCCGGCCATGTACTTGCCGGACACGGTCGCGGTGCCCGCGGTGAGGGCGATGTCGCGGTACCCGTCCCCGTTGAAGTCCCCCTGGAGCCCGGAGGGCGCGGCGGAGGCCGGGGTGGTGGTGAGGGGCAGGGCGAGCAGGCCCGTGGTGAGGGCCGTAGCCAGGAGGAGGGTGCGCTTGCGCATGGGGTGGCCGCTCCAGGGGGTGTGCGCGGTCGGGAATGGGCCCGCACCGGAGCGGTGCGGGCCCAACGAGCCGAAAAGGGACGTCAGTTCGCCGCGTTTCCGCCCAGCTGCGGGTAGCCGTCCGTCGAGACGCCGACCGAGGTCGCCGACAGGGAGCGCGCTCCGGTCGTCGTGAGCTTGGTGCCGTTGGAGGGCAGGTAGGTGAGCGAGCCGTTGAAGTCGTTCTCGCCCCACGCGCCGACCGTCAGGTCGGACTTGCCGTCGCCGGTGACGTCGGTGAGCTTGACCTCGGTGCCGAACTGGTCGTCCTTCTCGTCCGTGCCGGGGACGCCGGCCGTGGACTGGGCGAAGTACTGCGACCCGGAGCCGGTGTTCAGGCCCTCGGGGGACCCGTAGAGGACGGTGACCGCACCCGCGTTGACGACGCCGTTCAGGTTCTCGCCGGCCGCACCGATCGCCAGGTCCTGGTAACCGTCGCCGTTGATGTCGCCGAGTGTGAGCTCGCTGCCGAACGCGTCGCCGCGCTCGGAGGAGCCGGGGACGCTGCCGGTGTCCTGGCTGATCTCGGCCGTCGTGGCGGGGCCGCCGGCCGAGCCGTAGATGATGTTGATCTTGCCGCCCGTGACGGACTCGGGAACGGAGGGGCTGCCGTCCTTGGACGGGTCCCAGGACTGCCCGGTCACGATGTCGCCGAAGCCGTCGCCGTTCACGTCGCCGATCCCGGTGATGACGCCGCGCTTCAGTTCCGTCGCGGACGAGCCGTCGAGGCCGGAGGCGGAACCGGGCACGTAGTAGTTGGTGTTCCAGCCGTAGTCGCTGTCGGTCTCGTAGCCGTCGACGACGAGGTCGGTCTTGCCGTCGTTGTTGACGTCGCCCGCGGTGAGGGTGATCGGGCCGGCGCCGCCGCCGGACATGATCGGCGGCTTGAGCGTGTAGCGGCCGCCGGACGTGCCCGCGGACGTGATGCCGCCCTTGTAGACGTAGATCGTGCTCGCCGACGAGCCGATGGCGAGGTCGTCCTTGCCGTCTCCGTCGAAGTCGCCCGCGGCGAGCGTCCTGCCCCAGCGGTCGTGCGAGGAGACGGCCGGGTCCTTGATCGTCGTACCGCCGGTGAGGCCGGACTGCGAGCCCCACATGATCAGGACGGTGCCGCCGTCCGTGTCGCCGTCCACGTCCTCGTGGTCGGCGCTGACGGCCAGGTCGTCGAACCCGTCGGAGTTGAAGTCGCCGTACGCGCTGACCCAGCCGAAGCCGTCGTTGGTCTCGGCGGTGCCCGGCACGCCGGTGGTGTTCTGGCTGACCGTCTTGCGGGCGGCGGCGTTCATGCCGTTCGCGGAGCCGTACAGGGCGACGATCTGGCCGGCGCCCTTCTTGCCGCCGACGGTCGCCCAGCCGGCGGAGTACGCGACGTCGCCGTACCCGTCGTGGTTGAAGTCGGCCTCGTGGTGATGGACGGAGTCGGCGGCGAGCGCCGAGCCGGTCGAGAGGGACATGAGCCCACCCGTCAGCGCGACCGCAGCGGCCGTCGCGAGGGCGGTGCGTATGTGCTTGTGCATGCGGGGTTCTCCTGCAGCATGCGGGGATGCCTGGCGGGCATCCGCAGTCAATGGGGTGCGTTCCGCGGGTATTTACCGGGAGTTGTCCCAGGCGTGGCCCTGCGGTTGGCGAACAGGAGACTCCTGGTGGGGGTGGAGGGTTGTACGGGATTCCCGGGAATCTGTGTGGCTGGTGAGTCGACGATGTGCCCACTCCCGGCCGGGTCAGTCCGTCAGCCGGCCCCAGAGGTACTTGATCGACGTTGCCCCGAGCGTGGCCGGCGTGAAGGCCTGCGAGCCCGTTCCGGTCGGGCCCGAGGAGGTGCCGGGAAGCACGAAGACGCGGCCCATCGTCCCGTCGAGGAAGCCGGCCTCCGGGGCCGAGGCGACCAGTTCGGGGCGGCCGTCGCCGGTGACGTCGGTGAGCTGGACGGAGTCGCCGAGCGCTCCGTCGTCGGTGGTCTCGCCCTCGATTCCGTAGGTCCCGTAGTCGTACCAGCGGGCGTTGCTGCCGGTCAGCCCGGACGAGCCGCCGCGCAGCAGTGTGAGGCCGCCGGCGTAGAACGGGCCGTCGCCGATCATCTCGCCGCTGACGCCCACGGCGAGGTCCGGGTAGCCGTCGCCGTTGGTGTCGGCGGCCGATACGTCGCTGCCGAACCGGTCGCCGAACTCGCGGGAGCCGGGCACGCCGGACGTGGACTGCGTGATGGTCCTGGCCGAGGAGCTGGGGCCGGTGGAGGTGCCGGGGAGGACGTAGACGGCGCCGCCCGTACTGGCGCGCGGGCTGCCGAGGGTGAGGTCTCCGTAGCCGTTCTTGTCGTAGTCGGCGATGGTGACGCTGGCCTCCATCAGGGACGCGGACGCGGGCAGGCTCACCTTCTTGGTCTTCGTGGGGCCGCTGCTGCCGCCCTTGTAGAACCAGATGCGGTTGCTGTCGGTGTCCCAGTCGTCGCCCAGGACCGCGAAGTCGGCCGTGCCGTCGTTGGTCACCTTGCCCGCGACGACCCGGTCGGGGGAGATGTTCTCGCCGTCGATGGGGTCGAAGTTGGTGGCGCTGCCGCGGGTGCCGGATTTGGTGAACGGGCCCCGCAGGTACCAGATGTTGTCGTCGTCCACGGCGACGAGGTCCTTGCTGCCGTCCGCGTTGAAGTCGCCGACGGCGATGTCCTTGGCGAACCCCTTGTCCTTGTACTTGGGGTTCTTGTATGCGCTGCCCGCGGTCAGCCCGGTCGCGGAGCCCCACAGGACGGTGACCGTGCCGTTGTACTCGCCGTCGTTCTCTCCGGGCGCTGTGACCACCAGGTCGGCGTAGCCGTCCTTGTTCATGTCCTGCGCGACGACGTCCGTGCCGAACCCGTCGCTCGCCTCCGCCGCACCGGGAATCCCGCTGCTGTTCTGCGAGACGATCGCGCGCCGGGCGGGGTCGAGGCCGTCCGCGGCTCCGAAGAGGACGACGACGGCGCCGGCCTTCGTCGCGCCGTCGACCGTGGCGCCGCGGTCACCGATCGCGAGGTCGCGGTAGCCGTCCCCGTTGAAGTCGCCCGCGAGGCCGGAGGCCGCCGCGGAGGCCGGTGCCGTGGTCAGCGGAACGGCGAGCAGCCCAGCGGTGAGGGCCGTCGCCAGGAGGAGAGTGCGCTTGCGCATAGGGGTGGTCGCTCCAGGGGGTGTGCGCGTTCGGGAAAGGGCCCGCACCGGGCAGGTGCGGGCCCAAGTAGCGGTATAGGGCGCTCAGTTGGCCGCGTTGGCGCCGAAGTCCGGGTAGCCGGCCGTGTCCACGTCGACGTCGGTCGGGTCGATCGCCTTGGCGCCGTCCGTGGTGATCTGCGTGCCGTTGGAGCGGAGGTAGGTGAGGTTGCCGTTGCCCGCGTTCTCCCACGGGGTCGAGGCGATCAGGTCCGCCTTGCCGTCGCCGTTGACGTCGTCCAGCTTGACCTCGCCGCCGAAGCCGTCGTTCGTCTCGTCCTGGTTCGGGACGTACGAGGTGTTCTGCGTGAAGTACTGGACGCGGTCCGTGGTGCTCAGGCCTTGGCCACCGGCGGTGCCGTACAGGACGGTGACCGAGCCCGCGTCCTTGATGCCGTTCAGGTCCTCGCCCGGGGCGCCGATGGCCAGGTCGAGCAGGCCGTCACCGTCGATGTCGCCGAGCGAGAGTTCGCTGCCGAACATGTCGTCCGTCTCGGAGGCGCCCGGGATGTCGCCCGAATCCTGGTTGATTGCGTCCGTGGCGACGGGGCCGTCGACCGAGCCGTACGTGACGTAGACCTGACCGCCCTTGTGGGCGTCGGGGAGGTCTCTACCGCCTTCGACGGCGTCCCAGTCGATGCCCGTGACGATGTCGCCGTACCCGTCGCCGTTGACGTCACCGATGTCGGTGATGACGCCGGGCTTGAGCCGCTGGCCCCCCGAGACGCTCAGGCCGGTGGCCGTGCCGGGGATGAAGTAGTTCATGTTCCAGCCCGTCGTGGACTGCTCGAAGCCGTCGACGACGAGGTCCGTGCGGTGGTCGCCGTTGACGTCGCCGGCGGTGAGCATGAGAGGCCCGGAGCCGCCGCCGGACTGGACCGGGGGCTTCACGGTGTAGCGGCCGCCGGATGTGCCGGTGGAGGTGATGCCGCCCTTGTAGACGTAGATCGTGCTCGCCGTGGAGCCGATCGCGAGGTCGTCCTTGCCGTCGCCGTCGAAGTCTCCGGCCGCGAGGGAGTCGCCCCACTTGTCGTGCGAGGAGACGGCCGGGTCCTTGATGGTGACGCCGGTCTTCAGGCCGGAGGCCGAGCCCCACAGGACGGCGACGGTGCCGCCGTCCGTGTCGCCGTCGACGTCCTCGTGGGCGGCGCCGACGGCCAGGTCGTCGTAGCCGTCGTGGTTGAAGTCGCCGTACGCGCTCGTCCAGCCGAAGCCGTCGTTGGTCTCGGCGGTGCCGGGCACGCCCGTGCTGTTCTGGCTGAGCGTCTGGCGCGGAGTGATGGCGTTGATGCCGCCGGTGGTGCCGTAGAGGACGACGATCTGGCCGGCGCCGCCGCGGCCGCTCACCGTGGCGTTGCCTGCGGACTCGGCAATGTCGCCGATGCCGTCACCGTTGAAGTCGGCCTGGGCGACATGCGTGGAGTCGGCGGCACCTGCGACGCCGGTCGAGAGGGACACGAGCCCACCCGTCAGCGCGACCGCAGCGGCCGTCGCGAGGGCGGTGCGTATGTGCTTGTGCATGCGGGATTCTCCTGCAGCATGCGGGGATGCCTGGCGGGCATCCGCAGTCAATGGGGTGCGTTCCGCGGGCGTTTGCCGGGAGTTGTCCCAGGCGTGGCCCTGCGGTTGGCGAACAGGAGACTCCTCGTGGGGCCTGGGGGTTGTATGAGGGACGCACTTATTTTTCTGGCCCGCTGAGGGATAGCAGCGGGCGGCTCATCGCGTCGTGATGACTGCCAGAAGGGGAGGGTCGATGGAGGCCTCAAGTCACGACGGGTTCCGGGAGTTCGTAGCGATGCGCTCCACCGCGCTGCTGCGGCTCGCGGTGCTGCTCGCCGGAGGGGACCGGCATGCCGCGGAGGATCTGCTGCAGATCGCGCTGATGAAGGCCTACGGGCGCTGGGCGCGTATCGAGCAGCCCGAGGCGTATGTCCGCCAGGTCCTGTACCGCCAGCAGGTCAACCGCTGGCGGCTGCGCAGGCATCGCGCGGAGACGACGGTGCCCGTACTGCCCGAGCCCGGCACGGACACCGATGCCGGGTCGGACCCCGAGCTGCGGATCGCCCTGTGGGCGGCGCTCGGTCGTCTGACGAAGCGGCAGCGCGCCGTGGTCGTGCTGCGCTACTTCGAGGACCTGCCGGAGGCCGAGGTCGCGGCGCTGCTGGGGTGCCCGGTCGGCACGGTGCGCAGTACGGCGTACCGGTCGCTCGCCAAGCTCCGGTCGCTCGTACCGGAGCTCGGGCCCGAAGGGCCCACGGAACAGGGGAAGCCGCTCAGCTATCAGGCGAAGGGGATCCAGGGATGACGACGGAGCGGGTGGAGGAGAAGGTCCGGGAGACGCTGCGCGCGGTCGCCCTGGACGGGGTGCGGGCGCCCGGGGACCTGGCCGAGAAAGTGGTGCGGCGACGCGGCCGGCGCCGTTTCTCGCAGGCCGCGGGGGCGGCGGTGGCCGTCGCCGCGATCACCGTCGGAGCGGTGTTCGGCATCGGGGGCGGCGGTGCGGCCGAGCGGGACCGGCCTGTCCGGACGGCGGCGTCGCCGGAGGGCTGGAAGCCGTGGAAGAGCGACGTCCCGGGTGCCGCCGAGCGGGGCTGCCTGGTGGACGGTTCCGCGCTGTACTGCGGCGGGTCCAAGTACGACGTCGCGAAGCTCGACGCCAACACCGGCGAACGGCTGTGGACCGTCAAGGTCAATCGCGAGGGCGACGGGATCGACCACCCGTTCGCCGTGCGCGACGGCGTGGTCTACGCATACCGCAACCACACCGCGAAGAAGCAGCCGAACGGGGACTACATGGGCGGTACCGACCTGATGGCGGTGGACGCCCGCACCGGCGAGCGGCTGTGGGCGGTCGAGATGCCGCAGGACGACCGCGGCGGCCAGGCCGCCATGCTCATCGACGGCGCGGTCCTCGCGAACACCCCGTCGCTCCGTACGATGTCGGCCCTCGATCCGCTGACCGGCAAGGAGAAATGGCGCCACACCTGGGACAAGGGCATCGTGTGCCAGCGAGCGGTGCTGAGCGGTGTGCCCTATCTCCTGTGCACGCGGGACACCGAGGAACCGCACGACACCGACGTCTTCCGACTCGATCCCGCCACCGGAACCGCCAAGAAGGTCACGACCGTCCCCGGCAGGCAGCAGCTCATCGGGACCTCGGGGGACCGGATGATCCTGGGCGAGATGAAGGATGTGGCCGGCAAGGACCGGCAGTTGACCTTCGTCAGCAGCTCCGGGCAGCGGACCTCGCACCCCTATCGGATCGAGGGGTCGCCGGCCCGTGCGGATGTCGTCGGTGATCTTTTGATCTCCGTGTCCTGGCAGGGCAAGGCCTCCGCCTACTCGCTGACCACGGGAAAGACCCTGTGGACGGGCCCGGTCGGCGTCAAGATGCCCGGCAAGAACTCGATGTTGGACATCGCGTCTCCCGTGGTGTCGGCGGGGCAGGGGGTCGTGTACTTCTTCGGCTCGACGGGAGATCTGTCCGGCCTCGATCTGCGCACGGGCGAGCGGGTCTGGCGCGGTCACGTCGACATCCCCCGGCTGGGGCCGGGGCCGGGCATCAGGAACCCGCCCCAACTCCTGCTCTACGAGGACGTGCTGATCGCCCGCGACGGCGGCAGCAAGCTCGTCTCCCTGCTGCCGAGGATCGGCGACTGATCCGAAGGGCCATCGGCCGGGCGGAACTCCCGCCCGGTACTCCCGTCCGGTACTCCCGCCCGGCCGATGGCCCACCAGGCCCTAGTTCTGGCGGGCCAGTACCGCCCCGTACGAGACCGCCCCCGTCAGGCCCAGCTTCGACGGCGTCACCGCGACCGTGTCCGGGTACGGCGGCTCCTCGCCCGTCTCGCGGTACCAGATGCCGCCCGAGTGTCCGTTCTCGCCGGGGGCGCCGCCAGGTCCGCTGTGCCGAGGGCGGTGGCTGCGCACAGCACTACGGCGGACAGGGCTGTCTTCTTTCCGCGTGCCAGCAGCACTTCTGTCTCCTGTCTCCAATTCGCTTACTGCGTCAGTCTGTTCAGCGCAGGACCGAGCCGAAGGCGAGCCCCGCGCCGGCCGTCGTGCTCCCGAAGTTCGCGCCGTTGAAGGACGTGGCGTACGACGTGGTGACGTACGGGACGGCGCCGCGCAGGACCCAGACGGCGCCCGCGTCGGCCGAGGTGCCGATGTCCTCGCCGTTCGCGCCGATCGCCAGGTCGGCCCGGCTGTTCTTGTTGATGTCCTTGAAGCGGAGGGACGAGCCGAAGTGGTCGCCCGCCTCCGGTGCGCCGGGTATACCTGCCGTGTCCTGGTGGTAGGCGCGGCCCGCGCCGAGGGCGCCCGCCGAGCCCTTGAGGACGGTGACGCTGCCAGTGGCCTGCACGGCGCCGACGGTCTCGCCGGGCGCGCCCACGGCGACGTCCGCGTACCCGTCGTTGTCGAGGTCGCCCACGCTCACGGAGCCGCCGAAGAAGTCGGCCTCCTCGGAGGCGCCCGGCACCCCGGCGGAGTCCTGCGTGTACGTCGTCGCCGGGCCGAAGGAGCCCTGGGCGCCGTAGTGCACCGTGAAGGAGTTGTCGGCGCCGTTGCCGGTGACGAGGTCGGTGTAGCCGTCGCCGTTGACGTCCCCGGACGCGGCCGCGTTCCGGGTCGCGCGGGGGTTGTCCTCGGCGATCACGCCCGAGTAGTAGCCGATGTCGCCGACGCCGCCCTTCATGTACACCACGTAGGGATGGCCGTCCGCGTTCTCGCCGTAGAGGACGTACGTGTAGCCGTCCTTGGAGAGGTAGTGGCCCGCCTCCATGCCCTCCAGGTGGATGCCCTCCGGCAGGAAGTCGACCTCGGGGGCGATGGCGCGGGTCGGGTCCGCGCTCTCCGCGTAGTACCACCAGCCGTCGGCGCTGATCACGGCGAGGTTGGCGGCATCGTCCCCGTCGATGTCCACGAAGGACGTGGCCTCGCCGAAGCGGGCGGTGTCGGTGGTGGGGGAGTTGAGGACCTTGGCGCCCCGGTTGAAGGGCTTGGGGCCGCCCCAGAGGATGCTGACGGAGCCGGTGGTGTTGCCTGTCACCCGCTCGCCGGGCGCGCCGACGATCAGGTCGGCGTAGCCGTCGTTGTTGACGTCGCCCGAGGTGACGTTCTCGCCGAACTCGTCCTCCGGCTCGGTGACTCCGGGCACCCCGACCGTCATCTGCGTGACGGTTACGGAGCGGGACGGGCCGACGCCGTCCGCGGAGCCGAAGGTGACGGTGACGGCGTTCGCATCCGGCGTCCCGATGGCCAGGTCGCGGTAGCCGTCGCCGTTGAAGTCGTCCTTGAGCGTGGTGGCGGCGGACGCGGACCCGGCCAGCGGCAGGGTGAGTCCGGCCGCGGCGACGACGGCGGCACTTGCGGCGATGACGAGTTTGCGCATACGCACGAGCAGTACTCCCGGGAGTGGGGGAACAGGTTCCGGGGCTGTGACTCGTGAGGTGTGGGGATGGTTGTGTTCGGGTGGACGTTCGGTTAACGGCGGCCGACCGTCATCGGATCCGTACGTATCAGGACGTGAACTCGGCTGTGGAGAACGTCACTGGGGGCCTCTCCGCCACCAGCTTGCCGCCCTTGACCCCCGTATACACCGCCACCGTGTCCGCGCTCTCCCCTCGGTACGTGCGGACCGCGAGGTCCGTACGCCCGTCCCCGTCGAAGTCGGCGGCCTTCAGGACCTGCGTGGTACCGGTCGCCTTCGGGGTGACGGTCGCCGTGCCCTGCCCGGTCGCCTTCAGGATGGTCACGTCACCGCCGGACACGACGAGTTCGCCCAGGCCGTCCCCGTCGAAGTCGCCCGCGGTGATGGTCGTTCCGGTGGCCTTGAGGGCGGGGGCGCCCGGCCGGGAGAGGGTGACCCCGGAGGCCGTGAGCAGCGCGGTGTCCGCGCCGCCGCCCTTGGTGAAACGGCCGACGGCGAGGCCAAGGCCGGACGGGAGCGCGGTGCCGGACAGGGCCGGTCCCTTCGGGCCGCCCAGCACGATCCGCGACGGCGACGAGCCACCGGAGGTACGGCGCACGAGCAGGTCGTCGTACCCGTCGCGGTCGACGTCGAAGGCGGGTCCCACGGGTACGTTGCCGGGTGCGGTCAGTGGTTTCCCGGCCGCGCGCGGGGCGCCCTTGCGGGTGAAGGGGCCGCGCAGGAAGCTCAGCCGGCCGCCGCTCGCGTGAACCGTGAGGTCGACCGAGCCGTCCCCGTCGAAGTCGC
The DNA here is from genome assembly GCF_045040855.1 of Streptomyces sp. NBC_00009. Taxonomy (NCBI): domain Bacteria; kingdom Bacillati; phylum Actinomycetota; class Actinomycetes; order Kitasatosporales; family Streptomycetaceae; genus Streptomyces; species Streptomyces sp. NBC_00009. The sequence continues at coordinate 3,727,584 of NZ_CP108312.1, read as the reverse complement.
CGCACACCGGCTGGTCAGGCCAGTCGTTGCCGAACCGCGCCTGCGCGGGCACGACGAGTTTCACGCCCCGGTGGGTGAGCCCGCCCGGGCCGCCGAAGAGGATCTGCAGCGGCACCGGCGGCTGCCCCTGCCCGTCGAAGGGCGGATCCGTCGACACGACCAGATCGGTGAAGCCGTCCTTGTCCAGGTCGCAGCTCGCCTCGGAGTCGAACGCGGCGGGCGTCTCGCCCTTGGTCGGCGCCGCGTACTTCGTGGGACGCAGCAACTGCCGCGCCCCGGGCACGAGTCCGTGCCCCTTCTTCCCGTACACGATCCCGATGCCGGGGTCGTCGCCGAGCCCCTTGTGCACGAGATCGTCGAGTACGAGGTCCGGGGCGCCGTCGCCGTTGAAGTCGTCGGCGACCTTGCTGCCGTGGCCGCGCGGGACGGGGAGTGCGGCGCCGGACTTGCCGGCCATGGCGACGGGGTGGTGCTTCTTGGACGCGGCGGCCTTGTCGTGGTTGCCGCAGCCGGTGACGGCGGCGAGCAGCAGCAGGGCGCACCCGGCTCCGGCTGTGCCCCTGCGTATCGCCGCGTTCCGGCCGCCCCGTATGCCCACCATCGCCTTAGACCCCGCCCGCCTCATGTGCCACTTGACCCGTTCATGATGCCGGTGGGGTCGGGGAGGGGGTAGGGGCGGGGGCTGCCGGGTTGGTCACGCGGCGCCGCGACCGGACCGCACCGCGGAAACGCCGGAGGGGCCGACCGGGTCACCCCGATCAGCCCCTCCACAGACAGCGGTTGCCGAACTACTTCACCGGCTCCGGCTCCGGCGCGTCCTCGGTCTCCTCCGAACCCGCCGGGTCGACCGGCGTCTTCACGGAGTCGAGGAGCAGCTGGGCCACGTCCACGACCGTGATGGACTCCTTGGCCTGGCCGTCGTTCTTCTTGCCGTTGACCGAGTCGGTCAGCATGACGAGGCAGAACGGGCAGGCGGTGGAGACGATGTCGGGGTTCAGCGAGAGGGCCTCGTCGACGCGCTCGTTGTTGATGCGCTTGCCGATCCGCTCCTCCATCCACATCCGCGCGCCGCCGGCGCCGCAGCAGAAGCCGCGTTCCTTGTGGCGGTGCATCTCCTGCTGGCGCAGGCCGGGGACGGCGTCCATGATCTGCCGCGGGGGCGTGTAGATCTTGTTGTGCCGGCCCAGGTAGCACGGGTCGTGGTAGGTGATCAGGCCCTCGACCGGGGTGACCGGGATGAGCTTGCCCTCGTCGATGAGGTGCTGGAGCAGCTGGGTGTGGTGGATTACTTCGTAATCGCCGCCGAGCTGCGGGTACTCGTTGCCGATGGTGTTGAGGCAGTGCGGGCAGGTCGCGACGATCTTCTTCGCGGACTTCGGCTTCGCCGACTCGGGGACGACCTTGCCGTCGTCGTCGAGCTCCTCGCCGAACGCCATGTTCAGCGCCATGACGTTCTCCTGGCCGAGCTGCTGGAACAGCGGTTCGTTGCCCAGGCGGCGCGCGGAGTCACCGGTGCACTTCTCGTCGCCGCCCATGATCGCGAACTTGACGCCCGCCATGTGCAGCAGCTCCGCGAAGGCCTTGGTGGTCTTCTTCGCGCGGTCCTCGAGCGAGCCGGCGCAGCCGACCCAGTACAGGTACTCGACCTCGGTGAGGTCCTCGATGTCCTTGCCGACGACCGGGACCTCGAAGTCGAGCTCCTTGAGCCACTCCAGGCGCTGCTTCTTGGCCAGGCCCCAGGGGTTGCCCTTCTTCTCCAGGTTCTTGAGCATCGTGCCCGCCTCGGACGGGAACGCGGACTCGATCATCACCTGGTAGCGGCGCATGTCGACGATGTGGTCGATGTGCTCGATGTCGACCGGGCACTGCTCGACGCAGGCGCCGCAGGTGGTGCAGGACCACAGGACGTCCGGGTCGATGACGCCGTTCTCTTCGAGGGTGCCGATCAGCGGCCTCTCGGCCTCCGCGAGAGCCGCGGCCGGGACGTCCCCCAGCTGCTCCGCGGTCGCCTTCTCCTCGCCCTCCATCGACTTGCCGCCACCGGCGAGCAGGTAGGGGGCCTTGGCGTGCGCGTGGTCGCGCAGCGACATGATCAGGAGCTTCGGCGAGAGCGGCTTGCCGGTGTTCCAGGCGGGGCACTGCGACTGGCAGCGGCCGCACTCGGTGCAGGTGGAGAAGTCCAGCAGACCCTTCCAGGAGAACTGCTCGACCTGGGAGACACCGAAGACGTCGTCCTCGCCCGGGTCCTCGAAGTCGATCTCCTTGCCGCCACTGGTCATCGGCTGCAGCGCACCCAGCGCCACCCCGCCGTCCGCCTCACGCTTGAACCAGATGTTCGGGAACGCGAGGAAGCGGTGCCAGGCGACACCCATGTCGGTCTTCAGGGCGACCGTGATCATCCAGATGAAGGAGGTCGCGATCTTCAGCCCGGCGAAGAAGTACGTGAGGTTCTGCAGCGTGGAGACGTCCATGCCGCGGAACCAGGAGACGACCGGGTACGAGACGAAGAACGAGGCCTCGTAAGCGTCCACATGGTGCTGGGCGCCCTCCAGGGCGTGCAGCGTGAAGATGCAGATGCCGACGATGAGGATGACGGCCTCGACGAAGTACGCCTGGCCGGTGTTGGACCCGGCGAAGCGGGACTTGCGGCCCGGCCGGTCCGGCCGGTTCAGCTGCCGGATGACGATCAGCGTCAGGATCCCGAGGGCCGTCATCGTGCCGAGGAACTCGACGAAGACGTTGTACGGGGCCCATTCGCCGATGATCGGGAGCAGCCAGTCGGCCTGGAAGAGCTGGCCGATGGCGTTCACGATCGTCAGCAGCAGCGAGAAGAAGCCCACCGCCACGAACCAGTGCGCCACACCGACGATGCCCCAGCGGTTCATCCGGGTGTGGCCGAGGAACTCCTTGGCCACCGTCACGGTGCGCTGTACGGGTTCGTCGGTGCGGGTGCCGGCGGGGACGTTCTGGCCGAGCCGCATGAAGCGGTAGATCTGCGCGATGGCTCGGACGAACAGTGCGACGCCGACCACGATCAGGACCAGCGACACGATGATCGCGGCGAGTTGCATTCGGGGGCTCCTCGGGCCTGCGAGGGTGGATATTCAGCGATTACTAAGCGGTAACTTATTTCAGTCCATGCTGAGAGTACCCACTTGTGTGGCCGCACTGTAGTCAGCCGGGCGGTGATCTGCGTCGCTGAGGCCACCCTCGGTCGACAGCGAAAGCAGATCGTGTTATTCACCCCATATTGCGACATAAGCGACTAGCTTATGAAGGTCTCCGGCCGGGCGTGCCCCTCCGGTGTCACCCCGATACCGCAAACCGAGCTGACGGGACGTCCGCCGTGTCCTACGGGATCGCCGCCGCCGCGACCGCCCTGCTGGTGGCCTCCGCCCTCACCGCCCTGCTGCGTCTCGTCGCCCTGCGCACCGGATTCACCGTCCGGCGGATCGGCCGCACGGGACGGCGGACGCCGCGCCTGGGAGGCGCCGCCGTCGCCACGGTGACGGCCGCCGTCACTACCTTCGGAGCCTCGACCGGACTCGCCCCGCTCGGGTCCGGCACGCTCACGCTGCTGATCGCGGCCGGGGTCGTCGCCGCGCTCGGGTTCCTCGACGATGTGCGCCCGGTGGGGGCGCGGGCCCGCGTCGTCGTCGAGGCGGGGGCGGCGACCTTCGTCGTGCACACCGCTCAACTCGGCTTTCTCGTCGGCGCGTTGGCCGTCCTGTGGATCGTCTTCGTCACCAACGCCTGCCGGCTCATCGACACCTCGGACGGGGTGCTCGGCACCGTCGCCGTCGTGACCGCGCTCGGCCTGAGCGCCTGTGCCGCCGCCGGAGGGCTCGGTCCGCTCGCCGCGATCCTCGGGGTGCTCGCGGCGGCGCTCACCGGGTTCCTCATGCACAACTGGTACCCCGCTCGGATGCACCTCGGGGGCTGCGGGTCCCTGTTCACGGGCTTCCTCCTGGCGTCCGCGGCGGTCCTGGTGAACGCGGGCCACGAGGCGCTCCCCGGCGCGGGCTCGCTGTTCGCCGTGACGGTCGTGGTGACCGCGGACGCGGCCCTGGTGGCGGTGTCGCGGCGGCGCGCGGGGCGGCCTCTTCTCCAGGGCGGCGCGGACCACATCGCCCACCGGCTCCGCCGGCTCGGCCTCACCCCGACGGGCGTGGCGGTGGTGCTCGGCATCGCGTCGCTGGCCGGTGCGGTGACCGCGCTCCTGCTGCACGACGGGACGCTGGGCCCGCTGGCCGCGCTGTGGCCGGTCTGCGCGGCGGCCGGGTCGGTCGCCGGGCTGCTGCGGGTGCCGGTCTACGGGGTGCGGCGGCGCGGTCACCGGCCCGTACGGACCGCTGTGGTGGACGTCGCACGTTAGTGACGAAGGTCCCGGCGCAGTGGCTGACCTGCACAGATGCCCTGTCTGCCCATAAGGGCCGTATAAAAGTTGAGTCGGCTCGACTCAGCTCTGTTGACCGAACAGCGGTCGTCATGCATCCTTGAGCCAGATCCACTCAAGTAGTCATGCTGGAGGAATTGAAATGGCACGTGCGGTCGGCATCGACCTGGGCACGACTAACTCCGTCGTCAGCGTTCTCGAAGGCGGCGAGCCCACCGTCATCACCAACGCCGAGGGCGCCAGGACCACGCCGTCCGTCGTCGCCTTCGCCAAGAACGGTGAGGTGCTCGTCGGAGAGGTCGCGAAGCGCCAGGCGGTCACCAACGTCGACAGGACGATCCGTTCGGTCAAGCGCCACATGGGCACTGACTGGAAGATCGAGATCGACGGCAAGAGCTTCAACCCGCAGCAGATGAGCGCCTTCATCCTGCAGAAGCTGAAGCGCGACGCCGAGGCGTACCTGGGCGAGAAGGTCGCGGACGCGGTCATCACCGTCCCGGCGTACTTCAACGACTCCGAGCGCCAGGCGACGAAGGAGGCCGGCGAGATCGCCGGTCTGAACGTCCTGCGTATTGTCAACGAGCCGACGGCCGCCGCCCTGGCCTACGGTCTCGACAAGGACGACCAGACCATTCTCGTCTTCGACCTCGGTGGCGGCACGTTCGACGTGTCGCTCCTCGAGATCGGCGACGGCGTCGTCGAGGTGAAGGCCACGAACGGCGACAACCACCTCGGTGGTGACGACTGGGACCAGCGCGTCGTCGACTACCTGGTCAAGCAGTTCAACAACGGGCACGGTGTGGACCTGTCCAAGGACAAGATGGCGCTCCAGCGCCTGCGCGAGGCCGCCGAGAAGGCGAAGATCGAGCTCTCGTCCTCGACCGAGACCACGATCAACCTGCCCTACATCACGGCGTCCGCCGAGGGCCCGCTGCACCTGGACGAGAAGCTCACGCGCGCCCAGTTCCAGCAGCTCACGTCCGACCTTCTGGAGCGCTGCAAGACGCCGTTCCACAACGTCATCAAGGACGCGGGCATCCAGCTCTCCGAGATCGACCACGTCGTTCTCGTCGGTGGCTCGACCCGTATGCCCGCCGTCGCGGAGCTCGTCAAGGAGCTGACCGGCGGCCAGGACGCCAACAAGGGCGTGAACCCGGACGAGGTCGTCGCCATCGGCGCCGCCCTGCAGGCCGGTGTCCTCAAGGGTGAGGTCAAGGACGTCCTGCTCCTCGACGTGACCCCGCTGTCCCTCGGTATCGAGACCAAGGGAGGGATCATGACGAAGCTCATCGAGCGCAACACCACGATCCCGACCAAGCGTTCCGAGATCTTCACGACGGCCGAGGACAACCAGCCGTCCGTGCAGATCCAGGTCTACCAGGGCGAGCGCGAGATCGCGGCGTACAACAAGAAGCTCGGGATGTTCGAGCTCACCGGTCTGCCGCCGGCCCCGCGTGGTGTCCCGCAGATCGAGGTCGCCTTCGACATCGACGCCAACGGCATCATGCACGTGACCGCGAAGGACCTGGGCACGGGCAAGGAGCAGAAGATGACCGTCACCGGCGGCTCCTCGCTGCCGAAGGACGAGGTCGACCGGATGCGCCAGGAGGCCGAGCAGTACGCGGACGAGGACCACCGTCGCCGCGAGGCCGCCGAGACGCGCAACCAGGGCGAGCAGCTCGTCTACCAGACGGAGAAGTTCCTCAAGGACAACGAGGACAAGGTCCCCGGCGAGGTCAAGACCGAGGTCGAGGAGTCGCTCACCGAGCTGAAGGAGAAGCTCAAGGGCGAGGACACGGCCGAGATCCGCACCGCCACCGAGAAGGTCGCCGCCGTCTCGCAGAAGCTGGGCCAGGCCATGTACGCCGACGCCCAGGGCGCGCAGGCCGCGGGCGGTCCCGAGGCCGGTGCCCAGGGCGACGGGCAGAAGGCCGCTGACGACGACGTCGTCGACGCCGAGATCGTCGACGAGGACCGCAAGGACGGTGTCGCGTGACGGAGGAGACCCCGGGTTTCAGCGAGAGCGAGAAGCCTGACGTCCCCTCCGGCGCCACCCCCGACGACGCCGAGCCGAAGGCCGCTCCCTCGCCCGACAAGGGCGAGGGGGCGGCCCCGGCCGGGGACGCAGCAGCTTCAGCAGGAACCGCTTCGGCGGTTCAGAACGTAGGCCTGACGGCCCAGCTGGACCAGGTACGCATGGCGCTCGGCGAGCGCACCGCGGACCTCCAGCGGCTCCAGGCCGAGTACCAGAACTACCGTCGCCGGGTGGAGCGGGACCGGGTCACGGTCAAGGAGATCGCGGTCGCGGGCCTCCTGACCGAGATGCTCCCCGTACTCGACGACATCGGCCGTGCCCGTGAGCACGGAGAGCTGGTCGGCGGCTTCAAGTCGGTCGCCGAGTCGCTCGAGATGGTCGCCGCCAAGATGGGGCTCCAGCAGTTCGGCAAGGAGGGCGAGCCCTTCGACCCGACGATCCACGAGGCCCTGATGCACTCGTACGCGCCGGACGTCACCGAGACGACCTGCGTCGCGATCCTGCAGCCGGGCTACCGGATCGGCGAGCGCACCATCCGCCCCGCGCGGGTGGCGGTGGCCGAGCCGCAGCCCGGGGCCCAGCCGGCCAAGGGCGAGTCCTCCAAGGGCGGGGAATCGGCTGCCGCCGACGACAAGGAGAGCGGTGGCCCGGACGAGGGCTGACGTCAGTAAGCAGCGAGAGGAGGGACGTCGAGGATGAGCACGAAGGACTTCATCGAGAAGGACTACTACAAGGTCCTCGGCGTCCCCAAGGACGCCACCGACGCCGAGATCAAGAAGGCGTACCGCAAGCTCGCCCGTGAGAACCACCCCGACGCCAACAAGGGCAACCTCAAGGCGGAGGAGCGCTTCAAGGAGATCTCCGAGGCGAACGACGTCCTCGGTGACTCCAAGAAGCGCAAGGAGTACGACGAGGCGCGCGCCCTGTTCGGCAACGGCGGATTCCGTCCGGGGCCGGGCGGGGCGGGCGGCGGCACCTTCAACTTCGACCTGGGGGACCTCTTCGGAGGCGCCCCCCAGGGCGGCACAGCGGGTGGTGCCGGCGGGTTCGGCGGCGGACTCGGGGACGTCTTCGGCGGCCTGTTCAACCGGGGCGGCGCGGGCACCGGCACGCGCACGCAGCCGCGCCGCGGCCAGGACATCGAGTCCGAGGTCACCCTCAGCTTCACCGAGGCGGTCGACGGGGCGACGGTGCCGCTGCGCATGTCGTCGCAGGCGCCCTGCAAGGCCTGTTCCGGCACCGGCGACAAGAACGGCACACCGCGCGTGTGCCCGACCTGCGTCGGCACGGGCCAGGTCTCGCGCGGCGGAGGCGGCGGTTTCTCGCTCACCGACCCGTGCGTGGACTGCAAGGGCCGCGGCCTGATCGCGGAAACCCCCTGCGAGGTCTGCAAGGGCAGTGGCCGCGCGAAGTCGTCCCGCACCATGCAGGTCCGCATCCCGGCCGGCGTCTCGGACAACCAGCGCATCCGGCTGCGCGGCAAGGGCGCACCGGGCGAGCGCGGGGGCCCCGCGGGCGACCTGTACGTGGTCGTGCACGTGGACTCCCACCCGGTCTTCGGCCGCAAGGGCGACAACCTCACGGTCACGGTGCCGGTCAGCTACCCGGAGGCCGCGCTCGGGGGCGAGGTCAAGGTCCCCACGCTCGGCGGGCCCCCGGTCACGCTCAAGCTGCCCCCGGGCACGCCGAACGGGCGGACGATGCGGGCCCGCGGCAAGGGCGCCGTCCGCAAGGACGGCACCCGTGGCGATCTGCTCGTCACGGTGGAGGTCTCGGTCCCCACGGATCTGACCGACACCGCGAAGGACGCCCTCGAGGCGTACCGAAAGGCGACTGCGGACAGCGATCCGCGGGCAGAACTGTTCCAGGCCGCGAAGGGAGCATGAGCGTATGGACGGCCGTCGACGACAGAGTTCCTTTGTTGGCAGGGCCTATGAGCTGACCGACGAGACTCCGGTCTATGTCATCTCGGTGGCCGCCCAGCTCAGCGGGCTGCATCCGCAGACCCTGCGCCAGTACGACCGTCTCGGCCTGGTCTCCCCGGACCGCACGGCCGGGCGCGGCCGGCGCTACTCGGCCCGCGACATCGAACTGCTGCGCACCGTCCAGCAGTTGTCGCAGGACGAGGGCATCAACCTCGCGGGCATCAAGCGCATCATCGAACTGGAGAACCAGGTCGCGGCGCTTCAGTCCCGCGTGGCCGAACTGTCCTCGGCGGTGGAGGGCGCGGCGGCGGCGATGCAGCAGCGCGAGGCGGCGGTGCATGCGTCGTACCGGCGGGATCTGGTTCCTTACCAGGAGGTCCAGCAGACCAGTGCGCTGGTGGTTTGGCGGCCCAAGCGGTCGCAGGACTGAGGCGTGGGCGCTCACTGCGCGCGAAGAGGCCCCGGAGTCACTGGACTCCGGGGCCTCTTTGGTGTGTCGGCCGACAGTGAACCCGGCCTCGGTCAGCGTGTGCGATGCGGTGCCGGCCGACGGTCGTAGGTCAGGCCAGGGATGTCACGGTAGATGCCATGCCGGCCCTCCAGCGGTTGCCCGAAGTTGTAGTCGATCACTTGGAGGCTGCGCCGCCTTCGCCGCCGAGCCCCGGGACCGCTGGTCCGGCTCCTTCGGCGCGCCGGTCTCGGTCCGTCGTCGGTGCTCTCGCTCTTGCCGCTCAAGACAACCCCCCAGCCGTCTCGCGGCGACCTGCCTTCGGCCGCCCCCGGAGGAACGAGATCTTAATGGATCGCAATGCGGATCCGGGGACATGGCCCCACACTGTGAGGCATTGATGTAACCAAAGACCGTCGGTGGTACGGGAGTTGACGGTGGAGCGAGGCCGGGAGGGGGCGGAGGAGTATGAGTGCGCAGGACGTCGAGGCGAGAGTCGACGAGCTGGCGCGCGGGGTGCGGCGGATGGCCGCGAGCCTGCTGGAGGCGGCGGCCGAGCATCCGGAGGCGGTGCGGGCCCGGGAGCTGTCGGCCGCGGCGCGGGTGTTGATGAACTCCGTGCTGGAGCGGCTGGACGGGGACGCCGGTGAGGGCCTCCCGGTGGACGGGGGCGTGTCCGAGGGCGGGGTGCAGGACTCCGTCCCGGTGCCGGCGGAGACGGGGAGCGCCCTTGAAGAGCTGGTCGGGCTGTATGTGTCGAATTACGAGCGGGACCTGGAAGACCCGGTGATGACCGACCCGTCGCTGTCCTACGAGAAGTCCAGGCCACTGCGCCGGGTCGAGTACGCACGTGACGAGTGCTTCGAGGACGCGCCGCTGTGGAAGGACGTCGTGCCCAGCCGGGGCAAGGCGGTAGTGCGCGGCATGACCTCCAAGGCGGAGGTGCTGCGCCGGATGCACCACCACTACGTCCTTCGGCGTGACCTGGACGGCCCTGAGGGCGAGCTGGCCGTGCGCGTGCTGCTCGGCTGCCAGGCGGTCCTCGGCTCACGGGCGGTCCGGGACGGCGGCTACTTCGACCACTGGAAACTGGAACGCAAGCTGGACGCCCTGCGGTGGCGAGCGGTGGTCACCGCCGCCGAGCGGGGTGCGGAGGCGCAAGCCCAACTGGCTGAGATGCTGAAGGAGTTGGAGACTCTCGCCGATGCCGTCGGGAAGCTGGACACCCTGTTCCGGCGGCAGGCCGGCGATCCCTCGCTGGCGGCCGGCATCCCCGGTGCGGTGCGCGTGGTGGAGGCCATCCTGCAGGGCTGGCCCAAGGCGTGAGTTTGCGGGTGCGGGGCGGGTCGGGATCGCCGGGCACGGGGCGAGCGTCGTTGCCCGGACCCGGCTGTGCCGTTCCCTGATCCGTTCGTGGTGACGCCCGGTCCCTGACGGGAGGTCAGGGGCCGGGAGGTTTGATACCTCCCGGCCCCTTCGTCGTCCCTGCTACCGGATCAGGCCGTCGGGGTGACCGAGACCTCGGGGGACAGGTTCGACTCGACGCCGTCGGTGTTGAGCACGGTGACGACGTAGTAGTACGTCGTGCCGTTGGTCAGGCCGGTGTCGACGTAGCCGTCGCTCGTCGTGTCGAACACCGCCTCGGCGTTACCCGGCGTGACGCCGGGGGTGGTCGAGCGGTACAGGCGGTATCCGGCGAAAGGCGGATCGTCCATGCTGAAGGGTGGGTCGTACCAGTTCAGTGTGGCCTGGCCGTCGCCCGCCTGGACGTTCCAGAACGATGTGGAGGGCGGCAGCGGGGGCGTGCGCAGTTCCGGCAGCAGGGACGCGGAGGGTGCCGACAGGACTCCGTAGCCGGACTCCGCCACCACGGCGTAGTAGTAGTAGTCCTTCTCGTCGTCGGCCACGGTGCGGGAGAGGGAGGTCTCCTGCGTGACAGCGAACTCGTTCGCAGGAGAGGTCGTATCGACGGGCGAAGTCTTCGAGCGGTACACGCGGTACTGGGAGATGGGCACGTACGGGCTCTGCAGCCACCTCAGCGTCAGTTTGTTGCCCGCTACGTAGGCGACATTGAGGTTGGGGGACGCCGGCACGGTGGTGGGGCCGACCTGCTTGGTGGCGAGGACGGATGAGGTACCGGCGGACTCGTTCCCGGCGCCGTCCACGCCCCGGACGAGATAGACGTAGTCGAGCCCGGCCTCACCCGAGGTGTCGCGGTAGGTGAGCGTGCTCGTGGAGCCCACCTTCACGTTGGGGGCGGTGTAGGGGGAAGTCGAACGGTAGACGTTGTACTTCACCGCGTCGGACCCGCCGTTGCGCCACGTCAGGGTGACCCCCTGCTCGTCCTGCTTCGCCACGGTCAGGTCCTGAGGGGCGAGGGGCGCGGTGGTGTCGCGGGTGGCACGGGCGACGTCGGAGAAATCCGACGGGTTGCCGGCCACGTCCACGGCACGCACCTTGTAGGCGTACGGCACGTCGACCCATGCGCCGGCATCGGCGTACGAGGTCGACTCCACGGTGGCGATGCGCGTGAACGCACCCGTCTCACCGGTCTCTTCGGAAGCCCGGTACACCTCGTAGTACGCAGCATCCGAAACGTCGTCCCAGGCAAGGGAGTTGGCCTCGCTGCCGGACGATGCGGAGATCCACATCGGCCCGTCGGGCGCCGTCTCGTCCACGGTGGTGACGTCGGCCGCCGTGCTGTAGGCCGACTCCTGCCCGGTCTTGTCGACGGCACGCACGGCGTACGAGTACGTACCTCCGGTCGCCGGGGGTTTGTCGGAGTACGTGGTCGCGGCCAGCGGATCCGTGCTGCTGACGGCGGTGTAGCTGTCGGGCCCCTGCCCTTGCGGGCGCCGGTAGACGCGGTAGCCCACGACCTTCTTTCCGTCACCCCTGGCCCAAGTGATCTTGGCGGTCAGGGCGGAGGAGTCGTAGGAGGCCGCGGTGTCGACCGGGGCGGCGGGTGCGGTGGTGTCCGAGGCGGCCGCCGGGCTGCCGAGAGCGCCGGTGAGACCGGCGGCCAGGGCGAGCGAGGTGAGGACACCGAGAAGGCGCACGCGTCTGAGGCGTCTGCCTCGGGGGTGCCGGGAGGGATGCGGGGGTACATGAGGCACGGCTGACTGCCCTTTCCGTTGGCGGTGTGGGTGGCACACGATGCGTGGGGGGAAGGGGGTGCAGACGCGGGGGGTGGGCGTGCTGTGGAGGAACGCCAATGTATCCACAACTCACAGCCATGTCAGGGGAGTTGGGGGCCAGGGCGACCTATGGCGGGAGTGGGCCGGGAGATTGGCGCGTATGCGTCTCCCGGCCCGTGCGTCGTTCCGGTCCTGGCCCGCGGATGCAGCTTTAGCGCCCCAGCGACTGCCACACCGTGAGCGCGAGTGCCGTGCAGGACGTGGCCGCCGCCAGGGAGGGCAACGGCCAGCGCGTGCGTTCCAGGGCACCGATGCGTTCTTCGTGTTCGACCAGGGTTTTGTCGGTCTGGTCGGCGCGCTGAAGCAGGAGCGCCAAGTCCCCCCGGGTCGTGGCGAATCCGACGTCCACACTGCGCCGCAGCCGCTCCAGCTCGACGGCGACACCCCCGGTGCCCGTATCACTCATCGATACCTCCTCCTCAGGCGTGCGGGACCCGCAGCTTGTCCCAGCTGACACGCCCCGGAATGCCGTCCGCGGCCGCTCCCACATAGCCGAGCCGGCGCTGCCACGCGGCGTACGAGAGGACGTCGGCCTCGCCCCACACCGGCCCGGGGCCGACGCGGTAGCGTCCGCATCCTTCCGCCACCAGGCGCTTGCCGACGGCGGTGATGAGCGCGCTGCGGCGGCCGGGGGTGAAGTACGCGGCGCCCGGAAACGGCTCGTACGACTGGGGCTCCGGCCCCGGCGCCGGTACGGGTCTGAGGCCGAGCCGCGCCTCGATCCGTGTCCGCATTCCCGCCATCGAGAACGAAGGGTCGATCTTGCGCCGCGTCCACTCCTTGTGGCCGATGACGCTTGCCGCCGACCAGTCGTGGGCCCGGCAGATCGCTGCTGACAGGCGTTCGGCAGCGGCGAGTTGGGCGGCGGGGTAGGGGTCGTTGCCGTTTCCGAGGTTCTCGATCTCAAAGCCGTAGAAGTGGGTGTTGCCGTCGACTGCGTCGGGGCCGGGCGGCGGCAGCGGGCGCTCGGAGCGTACGGCGTCGAGCACCGCGGATGAACCGAGGCCGGCGTGGTTCGTGCGTCCGTACCCGACCAGATGCACGGTGCCGTCCTTCGCGACCAGACCGATGCAGAGCGGGCCGGGGAGCGCGGCCGTGCCGTCGCGGCACAGGGTGAGGCTGCTGCTGCCCGCGGTGTGGTGCAGCATCACGCCGTGGACCGGGCCCCAGGGGCCCTTGTGGTTGCGATTGTGGGTCTGCCAGTTGGTGTGCTCGGAGATGCTTACGCCCTCGCCGCGCAGGGCGCGGGCGAGGGCGTAAGCGGTCAGGGGTGCGGCCATGGGTGGTTCGGCTCCTCACATGCTGGTGACCGTGATGTAGCGGTTGGTGAAGGTGGCGGTGCTGGTGGTGACCGCGGACTTGTAGGCGAGCGTCGCGGTGTACGTCGTGTTCGCGACCAGGCCGGTGACCTGGAACTGGGTGGTCGCCGAGAGGGCACTGGTGCCAGTGGCGATCGCGGCCCGGGTGTCGGCGGCGGCGAGCACCGTCGTGGTGCCGTTCTTGACGTTCACCGAGGCGTAACAGGCCGTGGCCGCCGAGCTGGAGATGCGGGCGCCGACGGTGAGCAGGACGGTGCCCGACGGCGGGGCGGTGAACGAGACGGTCGTGGCGGTGGAGCCGGTGAGCGCCTCCACGTAGGTGGCGGACGTGGTGCTGCCCGAGCCGGTGTTGGCGCCGTGGGCGGGGGGTGGGGCGAGCACCGACCACACGCTGCCGTTGTGATACACGAACTGCTTGGGTGTGGTGAGAAAGGCCAGCATGCCGCCGACCGGCGCGGCGATCTTGGCGTCCAGAGAGGCCTGGTCCGCGAACCGCAGCACGGTGCGGCCGTCGACGGCCTCGGCGAGGGACTGCATGTGCTGCGGGATGTTCGCCGCGTCGCTGGGCTGCGGGTAAGGGAGGCTGCCGAGCGGGGTGAGAAGGGCCATGAGGACTTCCTCCTGGAGTCGCGCTGGGACCTCGTACAGGAAGTACGAGAGGGTACGAGCGGGCGCGGGCCGGGCCGGTGGTCACGCACCCATGGCCGGCGGCAGAGAGTCGAGCGGCGTGCTGTAGGCCCCGTCACGGGCGGTGGGACCGTCGATGGGAATGGGGAGGGCCACGTTGCCCGCCGCGTCCGAGTCCACCAGGGCCGGCTCCTGCGCAGGGGGCTCCTCCGGGGGAAGTTCACTCACGCCGCACCTCCCGGTGCCTTGAGCAGATCGCGGTAGGTGAGCTTGCTGAGGGTGAGGTCGTCGAGGGTCGGGAACCCAGCGGTGATCTGGGCGAAGGTGCGCTGGATGCCGTAGGCCGGATCGAGCGGTGGATCGGGGGTGAGTCCGGTGTCGAGCGGGGCGCCGTTGTACGTGGTGCCGCGCAGGGTCAAGGTCTGCTGCGGGGCGGCACCGGCCTGGCAGGTGGTGCGGATGCCGACGACCCAGGCGAGCGTGTCCAGTTCGGCACCGCTGCTGTCCACCACCTGGACCGCGTCGCCGAGCTGGATGCGCGGATCGTGCAGCACCTCCACCTCACCGAGCACGGGCACGGGGAACATCCCGGCCATGATCATGACGTACGACAGGTCGGATGCGGCCTGCCGCGTCTGCACCCAGTCGCTCGCGGGCGCCTGGTAGACCTGCTTGCCGTAGTAGGACTGGCTCTGGGACTGGTACCAGGCGGTGGTGCGCTGCTTGGGGTCCCCGGCCCGTTTCTGCGGAATGATCTGCACCGACGGCTTGCCGTCCTTGGTGACCGTCCAGACGCTCGCCGTCCCGTAGTTGGTGAACCGGACGACATAGGTCGCGCCGTCGCGCCAAGAGCTGACGCTCACGCGCCCCTTGACGGATGTGCCCCCCGTCGCGGTGCTGCCGAAGCGGACCCGGTGACTGGCGGGAGCCGGGGCCACGTCGTCCTCGATCTCCAGCGGACCGATGTCGTTCTCGTCCTCGGCCATGGCGTACGTGACATCAAGAGCCTGACCCGGCTTGACCTCACGTATGACGGTGTCGACGATCGTGTCTCCGTTGGTGCGCCCGACACCGGTCCAGTCCTGGTACACCTGCTCGCAGTGGTTGCGGCAGGCGTCGATCTCCTCGGAGACGGTGAGCGCCGCGATGCTGCGCCGCGTCGTGACGGTGACGTCTGGGCGTGCGGGAACCGACTGGAAGCGTCCGGGCCCCCGCCACCGGAAGACACCTTGCTCGTCGAACTCGGCCGTCGACAACGTCGCGCGGGCGATCTCGGTGATGGCGTCCCACTGCGATCCGGAGACCTTCGGGACGTCGAACAGCGGCACGGCCGCTTCGTCGAGTACGGCGCCCTTGGCCCATCGGCCCTTCTGTTCCCACTCATCGGCGGTGTACGAGCTGAGGTCGGGCCACACCCGGTCGGTGACCTGGACGCACTCGACGGCCACGTCCGTCCTGAGGTTGACCTGGCTCAGCTCCGAAGGGGGCTGGGCGGTGGACACATCGGAGAAGGTGTAGGTCCCCGGAACGATGTACTCCCCATCGGGTGCGGTGAGGCGGGCGGCGACAGTCGCTTGCACGTTGCTGGTGACACTGCCCGCCCTGGTGTCCACGGCGAACCCGATGTGCCATACCCCCTTGAGTGACGAGAGCTTCGCGACGGTCCAGCTAATGACCTGACCTGAACCGTTCACCGTCCCAGAAGTGATCTTCACGGTGCCGGCCGCGAAATCGATGTTCAGCGCGTAGTTCCCGAACACACCCGCGCTACGGTCGAAGACCAGCTTGAGTTCCAGCTCGTTACCGACGGCCAGGGCGGTGTTCACCTGAACCTCGGCCTGGAACACCTTGCCGGCGACGACGAAACGGGACCGCGGACGCCACGCCATGGCCAGCCCCGGGGCCTTCGGCATCAACGCCATCTCGTAAGGCGCACCGTCGCGTATCCAGGAGAACGAGCCCGTGTCCGGGATTGTCTCGGGCTGCCCGTAAGTGGCGTTGAAGCCGCCGTGCAAGGAGGCGTACAGCACGGTGAAGGGCAGGGTGATGTCGACGTTGCCGTTCGTGTCCCGCTTCGGCGCCAGGGGTGCGCGCGGCGGCGGGCAACTGTGGATGCCGCCCTGCCGCAGCAGTTCGTCCACACACCAGGTCGCGGTCGCAACGGGCTTCGCGTAGAGCATGCCCTGGTACGGCCGCGGCACCAGTGCGGCCCCGCGCAAGCGTTCCGCGCCATCGAGCGCCTGCACGGTGACCGTGTCGCTGCCGGATGCGGCGGTGCGCGAGCGCACGGTGCCGCGGAACGCCGGCAGGGTTGCCCCACTGAGGCCCGCCTCATGGACGACGGACTGCCCGGGGCGTACGACATCACCGGTGCCACGCGCGGCCCATGCCGAATAGAGGCGGGGAGCGGGTATGCCTCCCGCACCGCCGAGCGTCAGCTCCAGCTGAGCGGACGAACTTCCCGAGAAGGCGCGCATGGCCTCCGGCAGATCGGTGCTGTAGGCGCGTTCGACCTTCCAGGTCTGCACCTGCGAGCCGAGTTCCCGGCCGCCGAGGCGGGTGGTGTGGGCCGGGGTACGGTCCGGTGCGGCGAGGGCGGCATCGAGCACGCCCCCCTGCTCAGAGTTCTGCACTGCGCACCTCCACCAGGTCGATGCTGATGTTCCGGTAGGGCAGGACGGTGGAGGGCACATCGCTGTACGCGGTCACGGTCATCGCGGGGCAGCCGTCGCCGAGCGCGAACGCGACAGGGGCCTCGCCGATGGTCAGACAGGCTCCCGCGAGCCCCGTCATGCCGGTGGCTCCGGGCCCGCCGACGGGGGTGACGAAGGCGGCGCCGGCAGGGGCGGTCCCGGTGATGCTCGCACCAGTCACCGCAGTCGTACTCAGGTACCCCCCGTCGGCGTCCTTCCAGTCCAGCTGGGCGGTGGCCGTCGCAGGGCTCCAGTCAGGTGGCACGAGCCACGACACCTTCATGCCCGGTGCCACGGGCCAGCCGGACCACACACCGTGCCGCCAGCCGATCCGGGTGTTCGCGTTCTGGCAGTCGCCGATGACCGTGTCACCGATGAAGGGGCTGATGAGGATGGTGCCCTGCACGGTGAACCAGTGGTCGCCGCCGCTGGCCACGCTGCTCTGGGCGGCGGCCTGGTAGGGGTCCAGCAGGTTCACGGAGGCGGGGTCGAGGACGACGAGCGGCCCGTACGCGTTCTGCGGACTCCCCTGCATACCCGGGCCGTTGACCCTTCTGGCCAGCCGGGACAGGTGTTGTGCGTCCCCAGGCTCCAGCGCGTCCCAGGACAGCTTGAGACGACGGATGGTGCGGGCTGGGGCGACGGTGGTGACGGTCCCCTCGAGGGACTTGAACTCGGTGACGTTCAACTCGGCGCTGCGGTCCCAGCTCTTGGCGGCCTGGTCCATCTCGCGCAGCAGTCCGGGCTTGCCGATCCACAGATTTCTGGTCATGTGCTTTCCTCACCTCCGGGCGAGCTGGCGCTGTCCCACGAGGACGGCGCGGGCGATGACCTGGGAGTCCACCGCGATGTGCACGGGCCGGTCCGCGAGCGCCTCGACGGCGGCAGCGAGCCGGTGCAGGGCGGCTCCGCCGCCGGGGTGGTGGCCGAGCATGCGGCTGAGCTTGGACAGCGGGATGACGGCTTCGTCCTCGCCGCCTTCCCCGATGACGGCGAGGCGTCCGCCGGCGCGGGCGCCGATGACGCCGCCCTCGGCGAGGGTCGGAATGTTGGGGATCTTCGGGATGTGGATCCCGAATTCCTTGCCGCCGAAGACCGGGACCCAGCCCGGGATCTTGACGTGGACCCGGTTGAGTCCCCCGATCATGGCGTTGATGCCGCTGATGAAGGCGCGGGGCAGCGCGGTGAAGCTGTTGACGATGCCCTTCATCACGCCCTTGATGGGGCCCGCGTGGGACTTGATGGCCCCGGAGATGGCGTTCCAGGCCCACTTCACGCCTGCGGCAAGGGCCTTCGACACCTTGTCCATGTTGATGAACTGCCCGATGATCGGCGCGAGCAGCGCCATGATCAGCCCGAAGGCGTTGGCCTTCATGGCGGTGTTGAGGCCCTTCTGGGCGAGCGTCGCACCCTTGAGCCCCTTACCGAGCCCGCCCATGGACTTACCGCCGCCGGTGGCGGACTTGCCGGCCTTGCCGACGGACTTCTCGACCGCGTCGGACTGGCGTTTTACATCGCGGAGGGCGGTGTTGGCTTTGGTGGAGGAGGACTTGAGCTTGTCTAGGGAGGACTTGAGCTTGTCGGACGACTGCCTGGACTTGCCGAGGGACGTCCCGGCCTGTCCCGCGGAGGTCTTGAGCGTTCCGACAGAAGTCTGGAACTTGTTCACGCCGCCGGTGGCGCGCGAGACGGATGTACCGGCCTTGTTGGCGGCCGCAGAGAACTTGGAAAAAGCTCCATGGGCGCTCTGGAGCTTTTGTACGAGAGCCATGGCTCCTCCTGGCGCTTTCTTCAGAAGCGGGATTCGAGCTCGGAGATGCGCTGATCAAGAGTCGAGAAGCTCTTGCTCGCGCGCTCGGCACTTGCGGCCGCGAGTTTGGTAGACCTCTCCACGGAGCTCACCAGATTCCGGGCCGAGTTGGCCTTCTGCTTCGCATCGGCGGCATCGTCCTGCGCGACCCTGGCCCGCGTGCGAACACGTTCCACTTGGCTGTTCAGGTCGGTCTTGAACTCAGTGAGGTCGATGCCCGCCCTGCCGATCTCTTCTTTCAGTGTGCCGACGTCCCTGAAGAGTCCGGACAGCTTCTCCTTCTTGTCCTCCTCGTTCTGCTTCTTCTGGCCGACGGGCTTCCCGGCGAAGGTGAAACCTTTCTCGTCCCACTTGAAGAGGGAGTGGTCCATTTTGAAGAACTGGGCGCTTAGTGTGGCGGCCTGGAAATCGCTCTTCAGGAGCGTTGCCTGGACGTCCTTGACCCATTGGGGCTTGACGTGGTCGAGGATGGTCCTGACGGTGCTGTTGATGGCGAGTTCTATGGATGGGTCCACTGACATGCGAATCTCCTGAAGGTGAATCAGGAACACAAAAGCCCGGCCTGACAGGTGCCGGGCCGGGTGCGGGGCGGTATTTCTCAGTCGAAGAGCATGACCTCTATGAGGAGCAGCTCGAAGACGCACAGTGCGACGGTCGCGGGAGCCAGAAGGGCGAGGAGGGCCAGGAAGAGAATCCGGTGCTTCCCGACGCACTCGGTCGCGTCGGATCGGGAGGGCCGACGGGGGTCGTACGTGACCGCTATATCCTCCCCCGGCGTGATGCTCGTCGTGGTGATGGCGGAAGAGCTGCCTGTGTAGCTCGCTCCGTCCACCTCGTACTCGTAATGAAGAGAAAACGCGCCGTCCAGAGCCTGGATGTCGGTGCACATCGCCGTGGTGGCAACGCCGCGACGTCTGAGTCTGAATCCGCCGTTCCCGTTGCGGTAGAGGAATATAGTTCCGCGAATGAAGATGACCGACATGACCCCGCAGATGATCAGAGCCACCCAGAGTTTTCCAGAATTCATATGGTAGGTCCCCTCGAAGAGGGGCACATGTTACAGCTGTCGCATGGCCGTCAGGAGAAGAACCTGGACAGTTCCTCCAGGGCCGGCAGCGAGTCCGGGACGGATGCGGCGGAGGCCTCGTCCTCAGCCGCCGCACCAGGGCGCGGCACCGGCGCGGGCGGCTCCAACGGCTCGGCGTCCTCGTCCCGGTTGACGGTGGCGAACATCCAGTTGGCCTCGGCCAGATAGTCGACCACTGCGGCGAGCAGGTGGTCGGTCGTCGTCCACTCGGCCGTGTTGCCGTGGAGTCCTTGTGCCAGCGCGCTGTCGCGCGGCATGTGCCGCACCAGCACTGCCAGCCGCCGTGACGACAGCCGTCCCCGGTACCAGTCCAGCAGATCCACGCCGTAATGGCGCAGCAGATCGGCCTCGATGGCCTCGGCGTGCTCTTCGACGAGCGCGTCGAGGCTCAGTCTTCCCCCAGGCCCAGCCCCGTCTCCTTGCCGTAGGCCTCCAGGATCGCGGCGATGTCCTGCATCGTGACGTCGTGCCGGTCGAAGCGGGTGAACTGCTGCTCTCCGAGGAGGAGTCGCAGGAGTCCGTCGACGTCGTTGTCGTCGAGGTCGCGCAGCTTACGCGCGACGGCGCGGCTGAGTTCGGTCGGCAGCTCGAACGAGTCGTTGTCGAGCTCGAATGTCCAGGCGCGGCCGAGCGCTTCGAGGCGCTGGGCGCGGGCCGCGTTGACGTTGAATCCGGCCATGGGGTTCTCCAAGCATGTGAGTTGGTGAAGTCAGGGGACGACCGAGGCCCGGCGCCCATGGGGCGCGCGCCGGGCCTCCTGGTGCGGGGCGGGGCCCGTTACGCGTACGCGCCGTCCTTCATCAGCCACGTGGCCAGCGGCTTCGTCGTGTCGTCCTGGGCGAACGCGGTGAAGGTGATGCCGAGCTTCATGGCGCCGGTGCGGGTCATCGAGATCTCCTCGGTGTCGGTGACCTGGCCGCGCGGGACGATCAGGCGGTAGACGACCGAGGTGCCGTTCTGGCTGTCCGCGAACTCGAAGCCCAGCGCGCGCTCGTCGGCGGCCGGGTTGGTGGTGAGGTCGTACTTGTAGGTGCCGGCCCCGGCCGGGGTCGGCGCGGTCGCCGTGGCGCCGCCGCCCATGAAGAACGGCAGGGTGGTCTTGTTGAACTGCAGCAGCTGGAACTTCAGCGTGAGCTCACGGTCGGAGTAGATGTAGCGCAGCGCGCTCACCGACTGCCAGCCGTCCACCTGGTCGATCTTGTCCTTCTTGGCGAGCTTGACGCCGTCGGTGGAGGTGTAGCCCAGCTCGGTCCACCCGGCCGGCCAGGCCACGCTGGTGTCGGCGGGGCCGGCGACCGGCGTGGTCGGGTTGTACTGGGCGACGAGCACCTTGCCGGTCCCCGGGACGCGGATCTGCGAGCTGGTGTTGGGAGAGGCCATGGAACGACTCCTTCATGAGTCTGAGGTCTGAGGTCCGAGGTCTGAGGCGTGGGCCGGGTCAGGCAGGACGGACGGAGAGCTGCAGCCGGGTGAGATAGCGGTTGCTCGCCGGGCGGTTGTAGTCGGGGTACCAGCGCGGACCCTCCACCTCCGACACGTCGGTGACGATCGCCGTTCCGTAGGCGGTGCCCTGGAGTTCGTGGACACAGGCACGGGCGGCGAGCGAGATCGTGTGGGCCGTCGTCTTGTCGGCGGCGTAGACCTCGAGGTCGACGATCGGATGGTCGAGGTAGAGGTCGTCGATCCACGTGCCGCCGGTACGCGAGACGAGGACGACCTGCTGGGTGCCGTCGAAGCCGCTGGGCGGCCGGTTGTCGACGGTGGTCCCGGCCAGCTCGGTGCGGTTCTTCAGGAAGTCGACGACGAGGCGTTCGACGTCGGGAAAGTTCAGTACAGACACATGAACGCTCCCTTCGGAGGGTTCGGAAGGACGGAGAGCAGGATCGGTACGGGGCCCGGCCGCGACGGCGACGAGGAGGTCCGGGCTCGTCTGGGCAACACAAAGCGGCAGGACCGTCGCCCCGGATCCGTTCGGTCCGTGGGCGCAGCTCTGCCGCTGCTTCAACTGTGACGCAGAGGCCCTGATCTCGCAACTGGATGTGTTTGCAAGGCTGTTGGCGCTCCCGCATGCGAGAAGGCCGTGTCCGCGTGATGCGCGGACACGGCCTTCGGAGGCCCGGTAGTGGCAGTCCTAGTCGATGGACCGGGATGAGGCGGGGTCGGTTCGCAGATTCACCGCGCGTTCGGCGGCGAACACGTCCTCGAGGCGATAGAGCAGGGCGCGTCCCTGCTGTCCGGCCGCCGCCAGGTAACCGCGCTGTACCCACTTGCGGATGGTGGCGGGGGCGACGCCGGTCTCGGCCGCGGCGAGGTCGCCGGTGATGAGCGGGCCGGCGGAGGTGAGGGGGGCGGTGGCCGGAGGGCAGGTCACGACGCGTCCTCCAGGATGTGGCGGCAGGCGGGGTTGATGCACATCACGACCGCCCGCTCCGGCAGTGCCCGCAACGAGACGGAGTCGCACGCGGGGCAGCGTCCGGCGATACGTACGAGCTGCTCGGGCTCGCCCAGCGCCCGCCCGCAGCGCTCGGCCATGCGGCGGGACTCCGACGCCACATGGGCGGCCAGGTCCGGGAGTTGGGCGAAGCGGTCGAAGAGTGACGCGATCCGGCGCAGGCGTACGGGGACGGGGGCGGGCCGCGCAGGCCGCAGCCCGAGCCGTTCGCGTACGGCCTCCTCCAGTTCCACGACCCCGTCGGTGACGTCACGAAGGGTGTCGGAGACGAAGAGTCGGACAGGTGCCGAGCCACCGGTGGGAGCGCCCCCGCGCCGCTCCCCCGTGGTCCTGCCCATTGAGGGCGCCAGCTCCTCGATCAGCTCCGGAAATCGAAGAGCGAGGCTGCGGAGCCAGACGGCGGCAGCAGCGGAGGAGGTCTCGACATCCGCCACGTCCGGGATGCGGCTGCTCATAGTCCCGCCCTCCCGTCGACGACCGCGCGCCCATTGCGCCACAGTCGCCCCCCACTCACGCCGTCGAACCAGGTGTGCGCGGGATCGACCACGGCCTCGCACTCTTCCCGTATCGGGCAGTGATTGCAGGCTCGCAACGCCGGTTCGGCTTCGGAGGGGTTCCGGGTGAACACGGAACGTTGAGGAAGGTGGGCGCAGGCGGCTGTCCTGCGCCAGTCGAGCTGATCGTCGGAATCAAGGAAAGCCAAGGTCAAAGCGGCAGTGAAAGAAGTCGTCAGACCGGACACGTGCAGCGCCTCCCCACGTATGGGAACATATGTTCGACAATTGCGAACGCGCGCCCAGCGTCGCATGGTGCGAGCGCGAGCGCAAGCGATTGAAGTGTCTGCTGTGACGTGTGAGGGGTGAGCCAACGGCCGTGCTGACCAAGCAAGTTGGGCGAATCTCTACAACTGCGCGCGAGCGCGCACACCTTTGGTGCGCGCGCGATCGGTACCCTGTCCCCGCGACGAGGGGAGACCGACCACATGGGCACGAGCTCGTGGGCCAATGCCCACAACGACCAGAGCTACCGGGACGAGGGGGCGCGCAGTCGCCCCAAGGGGGCGGACGGGCTTGAGGAGTTCGCGTCCTGGATCGAGGGTCTGCTGCGCGGGCGGGGCTACGACATCGACAGTCCGCGCGGGGGCGGGAAGTCGAAACTGGCGGACGACGCCGGAGTCCATCGCGCCGCAGTCAGCCGTCTGTTGCAGCGTCAGAGCATGCCGGACCTGGAGACGATGCGACGCCTGGCCGGCGTACTCGACGTCCCCCTGCGCGACATGCTGATCCGTTCCGGACGCGTCTCGGAGAGCGACCTGCCGATTACCGGAACGTACGAAGGGAAAAGGGGTGCAGAGGACCAGCGCCTCAGTCCGGAGGAGGCGGCGCGGAGAATGGGGGTGCCGCCTGAGCTGCTGGAGACCTTCGTCAAGGTCGCGAAGCAATTTCTGCCGGACGGCGGCTGAGAGAACGGTAGCCCCTGGGGGAGGGGCCTGAAGGGATGTGCGTATGGGGCGCGAGGGGGGAGACTCGGAGGCACTGGCATCTACGCGCAGTGAGTCCGGGGACGCGGGGGCTGCGGCCGAACAGGGCGACGTATCAGACCTGTTGGGGGGCCTTCTGATCGAACTGGGCCGCAAGGTTCAGCAGGCGGGCGTCGACGGTGTACGCATCCTCACGGCCGACGAGCTCGACAGGGGTCGGATCGACTGGTTCCAGGTGGGATGGGATGAGCATGCGCGAGCGACGGATTCCCCGGCGGACCTGCGCGAGCGGGCAGGTGCGGTGGACCACCCGCCGGCCGAGCCGCCCATTCCCGTACCGGGCCGTCTGCTGCGGTTTCCCGACCGGGAGGACGAGTCGGGCGGGGTCTTACGCCCCGCCGGCGACGACACACACCCGCTCCCGCTGGTAGGAGCGGGCGACGCGAACGTCCGTGACCTGATGCCACACCGCCCGCGGCCGCCGCGGGGGCGTTCGCGTGAGGGGGGACGGGAGCATGAACGGGGGTCTGAGCCGGATTGATGGTGCGGGTGCATGCCGACGTGTCCCTCGGCATTTCTGATGGTGTTCCCCTCGTCTTCCGGGGCGTCATGCCCATGCCTTACCGTGCCGTCGTGGCCGAACAGGTGTTGCGCAGCCGTCGTACTACCGCCCGCCTGGAGCGGGATGCCGTCCTGCTGGACCGGTTCGGTAGTGGGCTGCGTGTGCGTATCCCATTGACCGCCATTGAGACGGTCCGGGCGCGCGGGCCGAAGGGGCGGCGTGGCATCGAGATCGTTCTGACCTCGGGCCCGGACGCGTCCGTCCCCGTCAGCTACCCCCTGCGTCCGTCGAGCACCGCGGCCGCCACAGCCTTCGCCGCCGCCGTCAACTCCACCCTGCCCGTGCGGGATGCGGCCGAGCCGCGCCGGGACGGTTCCGCGGCCGTGTCGGTCCTGCCGAAGCCGCCGAGAGTCCGGCGGCCGGGCCCGGGGCGGACGGCCGGGGAGAGGGCAGCGTGGTGGTTCTTCGGCGGCCTGTTCGTCCTGGGGCTCGGGCTGACGTCCGCAACCGGTCACTGGGAAATGGTCGTGATCTGGACGGCCTTCTACACGGTGTTCCTCGTCGGCTGCGCGATCACGGCAGCCGTGTACCGGGCGACGAAGGACTGGTGGCTCCTGCGCCATCGCGGGATCACCGTGGTGGCCACGTACGAACGGACCTCCTACGGCACGGGATCGGAGGGCGAGACCACATCCACCAAGGTGTACACCTTCACCGATACCGAGGGTGTGGAGCGCGAGCACCTGGGCGGAGGCAGGCTCGTCGCCACCGACCCGGAGCGGATCGAGGTGACGTACGATCCCTGCGCCCCGAAGCGCATGAGCTCCCGGTCCGGGCCCGTTGTCCGAGTGCTGCTCTTCCTCGCGTACGTCCTCCTCGGCCTGCCCATCAGCTTGCTCACCGCGGCCTACCCGGTGGTCTACCTCTACTTCGTCGTGGCGGCATTGCTGTGACCCGCGGTGGAGGACGGCCTTGCAGTGGCGCACCACATCGATGAAACGGGTCGGTCGCGTCGGGTGGGTTCAGCGTTCGCCGGCGTACGTGAGGAAGTCCGCCCAGGCCGTGCCGTTCACCGTGAGGCGGGGGCCCTGGGTGTTCTTGGAGTCGCGGATGTGGACGGTGCCGGGGGTGTGGGCGACCTCTACGCAGTTCGGGTCGTCGCTGCCGCTGCTGTAGCTGCTCTTGAACCAGACCGGTTCGGACGGGTCCCCGGCGGGGGTCTCGCGGTTCATAGTTCTCCCAGCACTTGCTCGATGAAGGCCAGCGACTCCTCTGGTGTGAGCGCCTGAGCCCGGATGATGCCACACCGCAGTTCGATGACGCGGAGCTGGTTCAGGTCGGAGACCGGGCGTCCGGCGTAGAGGCCGTGGCAGCGACCGATCGCCGTTCCGTCCCTGAACTTCAGCACCTCCATCTCCCCGCTCATTCCGGCGTGATCCTCGCGTGCCGTCGGCATCACCTGGATCTCGACATGGCGCAACTGGCCGAGTTCCAGGAGATGTTCGAGTTGGCGCCGCAACACCATCTTCCCTCCGATCGGGCGCCGTAGCGTGGCCTCTTCCTGGATGAAGCTGAGGCTGGGCGCCAGGTCGCGTTCGAAGACGGACTTCCGGGCCACGCGTCCGGCCACACCCCGCTCGATCGTCTCCGGAGCCAGCACCGGGCGCCACATGGAGATGAGCGCCTGCGCGTACTCCGCCGTCTGCAGGAGGCCGTGCAGGTTGTGGTTCCAGTACGCCGTCAGTTCGACAGCCTTGGCCTCCATCTGCGCGATGTCCCGCACCTTCTTCGGATACCGGATCTCCGCCACGGCCGGCTTCATGTCCCCGAAGAGCCCGCCGGTCTTCAGTACCTCGTCCGCCTTGTCGAGGAACTCCGGCCGGGGAATCCGCGCGCCGGCCTCGACCTTGTAGATGATCCCTTCGCCGTAGCCCATGGCTGAACCCAGTTCAGATGCCTTGAGTCCCCCTGCCTCCCGGCGGGCCCTCAACAGTCGCCCGACGAGCGCCACCACCGCCGCACCCTGCTCATCACCTGGTTCGATCTCCCAGCCGTCACTGCCTGTCGCCTCAGTCATCCGCGCGCATCTCCAGTCCGCCGAGCTCCCCGCCCATGTTTGCCAACGGCCGTACCCATAAGGCGGATTGGGCAGCCTGTACAGCCCTGGACAAAAGCTGGGCATGTGGCGACCGTGGCACGGAAACCCGTACGCCGGTGCCGTGGACGGCAACACCAAAGAAACGGTCGAGAGGGAAAGAACCCAGGCCAAGCCCCACCCCGCCTCCCGCCGGAGGCGCCGAAGCCACTCGGACGGGTGAAGGTCACCAACTGGGCTTGCACATATGCCGGTTGCGCCCTCTACGCTCACGACCAGCGAGAGCAGCAGCACAACAACACCAGACATGCGACGGCCCCCGCCGGGACTGCAATCCCAGTGCGAGGGCCTGACCACAGGAAGAGACACACGAGGTCTCCCCCATGGATACCCAGCACCCTAGCGCGCCCTCGCGCGCCCCGGGCGGCATCGTCCACGACAACGCCCGCCATCACACCCGTTTCACGGTCATCGGCAACCACCTCGCCCAGCACCGCGAACTCTCCGGCCTCGCGATCGGCCTCGCCGTGCACATCCAGTCGCTCCCGGCAGGGGCCCGCGCCGACGTCCGTACCCTCGCAGCCCGCTTCCCGGAGGGCGTCACTCGCATCGCCGCCGCCCTGCGTGAACTGGAGGCCCACGGCTACTTGCGGCGCGAACGGCATCGCACACCGGACGGGCGGGTGCGTACGCGTACGGTCTCCTGCAATCGGCCGGGCGCCACCACCTCCGAAGCCCCCGCAAGGCGCCAGCCCCCGCCGAAGAAGAAGCCCCGGCCCCTCGCCGTCCCCCACCCGGAGCACACCCCCGGCCCCGGCATCCTCCAGGCGGCCACGGACCTCCTGGCCACCCTCCACCGCGCCGACTCCCGTCTCACCCTCTCCGTGCGCGACGCCGAACGCCTCGCGCCCGGCGTGGCCGCATGGCTGGAACGGGATCTGGCCCCCTCCGCCGTACGCCACGCCCTCACCCGCGACCTGCCCGAGGACCGCCCGATCCACCGCCCGGCGGCTCTCCTCGCGCACCGCCTGACGGCCCAACTCCCGCCCCGCACCAGCGGCTTCGCGGCAACCGCTACTGCCACACCACCACCCACGGTCCGTCACCCACTCCGGAACTGCGACGTCTGCGACCACGCCTACCGGGGCCCGGAACCGGGCCGCTGTCCCGGCTGCCGCCCGACGCCGCACTGATCGTGTCGCTTGTGTCCCCTGTACGCCGAGCCCACACTGAAAGGAGGTGCGCCACGATGACCGCTCTTGCCGGTGAGAGGCCCAGGACCATGCCTGACATCGCGACCCAGACAGAGAACGCTCCGTCCGACGAGGGGCTGTCCGAGCTGGAAAGGGTTGTGTGGCAGGCATGGAAGGCCATGGAACTCCCCGAGGGCTATCACGCCGAGATCATTGAGGGAGCCATCGAGGTGTCGCCCACCGGCCGCTTTTCCCACGGCCAGATCACCAATCTGCTCCGCGACGAGCTGGTCTTCTTCCTGAAGGAGACGGACTTCGTCGCCCGCAACGACATCAACGTCGTGCACAGGGGCAGCGCGTGGGTACCAGATCTGTTCATCGTCCCCAGGGATGTCGATCGATACGTCACGGCCGACGGTCTCGGTATCACGGCCGCGGCAGTGCGCCTCGTCGTAGAAGTCGTCTCTCCCGGCCAGCGCAGCCAGGAACGCGACCGCATCAGGAAAAAGCGCCGCGAGTACGCCCGCGCGGGCATCCCCGTATACGTGATCATCGACGACCACGACGCCCAGGGCACCGTCACTGTCCTCACCGAGCCCCGCTCCGACAAGGGGGACTGGGTGGGCGTGCACCAGGTGCCGTACGGCACGGAGGTGACCATCCCCGAGGGCCCCGCCAAGGGGTTCACCCTCGATGAGGCGATCACCGGACCACGCCGCGCCGGACCACGCCGCGCCGGACCACGCCGCGCCGGACCACGCCGCGCCGGACCACGCCGCGCCTGACCGCGCCGCCGTCATGTCACGTGATCGACGGATCCTGCTCGTCCCGCACCGTCCACTCGGTGTCCTTGACGACGGAGTCCGGGTTCGCGCCGACCCCGCGCAGCACCCCGTACACGAAGGCGGCCGCCGCCAGGCCGCACAGCAGCCAGGCGAACAGGGCCGGCAGGCCGTCGGTGCCGAGGAGGAGGGCGGGCAGGCAGAGGAGGGATGCGAGGAGGGCGCCGGCGGCGGCGTCCTCGATCAGAACCCGCACCTTGTCCCGGAAGACTTTCGGCGACGCCGAGCGGCGCAGGAACGTGGCGATCTTCAGCGTGCCGAACAGGGTGAGGAAGAAGAGGAAGGAGCCGATGAACGTGCCACCTGTCATGGCGAGCCAGGCCAGGGTGCAGGGGGTGAGTGCGATCAGTGCGGCGCCCGTCGCCCGCCCTAAGTCACGGGGAGGCGACGGAAGTTGGGCCGGTAGGGCGGCGGGCTCGACGGGCGGGGACGTGACCGGTGCCGTCAGGCGGGGCGCGGTGAGGCACGCCAGCGCCCAGGCGGCTGTGAGCACGGCGCCCGCGGCCAGCGCCCCGACGATGTCGAGACGTGGGGCCGACGTGGTGACAGGTACGTAGACCAGAGCCAGGGAGGTCGCAGCGGCGGCCAGCGCCCCGGTACCCAGGGCACGCGTGAGCAGGGTGGAGCGTCTCATGGTGCTTCCTCTGTTCCTCGGGCCAGCAGGAGGAGTCCGTCGGCCCGGGGAGGGGGGAAGCACCGGTCGCCTGACGGGGTGATGCGTGGTCAGTGTGCCGGTGGGGCCGGAGTGCGTAAAGGGGATCTGCCTGGCTCCGTGGGGCTTCTGCTTGCTTCTGTTCCTGTGCGTCGACAGCACTTCGCCCCGCCGGACAGTCCGGCGGGGCGAAGCGGCGCTCTCTCTCGTCGTCACTCGGTACGCGGCGTCAGACCAGGTCCGGCCGGACCGTGAACGGGTGGCCCGCCGCGGTCGTTGTGCCGTCGGCCCGTACGCCGATGACCTGGTAGAACGACGTCTCGCCCAGCGGCTGGGTCTCGTCCCTGTAGTACTGCGACGTCGTGCCGCCGTCGGAGGGGACCGTGGCCAGGGGCTCGTACGTGCCCGTCTGCTGGTTCCAGCGGCTGATGCGGAACTCCTTGATGTCCTCGCACGCCACCGGGTCCGTGCAGCGCCAATACGCGCCGGAGATGGCCTCCGACGCCTGCCAGCCGCCGCCACCGGCGATCGGACCCGGGTCGCTGCCGACCGCGTCCGCCGGTTCCAGACTGAGCTCCGTGCTCGTGACGTTGGGGACCGAGGAGTTTGTGATGGGCAGTTCGTTGCCCCACTGGTCCTCGGCGGTCACCGCGTAGACGTAGGTCTCGCCGTCGGGGACGTCGATGCACAAGATCGCCAGCGGGTCGTCCTTCCCGTCCACGCAGGGGAGGTACGGACCCTGCCACTTGACGGTGCCGTCGGCCTGGCGGACTCCGCGCTGGGCGTGGTACGCGACGACGTCCTCGTCCGCTGCCGGCTTGTCCCAGCTCAGGAGCGTGCCGTCGCCGCGGGGCGTGGCCTTGAGGCCGGTGACCGGACGCGGCGGTACGCGGTCGGAGGTCGTCACCGTGACCGTGTCCGACACAGCCGACTCGTTGCCCCGGCCGTCGCGCACGGCGACGCCGTACGTGTAGACGGTGTCGAGTACCGCGGCGCGGTCGTAGCACTGGAACGTGTACGTGCCGCTGCCCGAGTCGCTGGTGCTCGACTCGTTCTCGCAGGTGATCGCCGCGGGGTCTGCGCCAAGCGAGGTGCCCTGCGCGCGGTACACGACGAAGCGGGCGTCGTTGTCCAGCTCGTCGCGCATCGACGAGGGCACCTGCCACGACAGCCGCACCTGGCTGGTGTCGACCGTCGCCTCGAGCGACGTGGGCGACGCAGGCGCCGTGCGGTCGATGCCGTCCGAGGTGACGGTGGCCGAGTAGGCGCTCGGGTTGCCGGCCGCGTCGAAGGCGCGCACCGCGTAGGTGTGCCGGGTGGCGTCGGCGCTCACGTAGTGGATGTACGACGTGCCGCTCTGCCGCTTCAGGAGCGTGTACGCGCCGGTCGTGGCCGACTTCTCGTACAGCTCGTAGGCGGTGGCGCCCGTGACCGGCTTCCACTCGATGACCATGCCGGGCAGGTCGCCGTGGGCCGTCAGGCCCGTCGGGGCGGCGGGGCCGGTGCGGTCGGCGGTGGCGACGTACTGGTCGGCGGTGCCGGCCGAGGTGTTGCCCGCCTTGTCGTAGGCGCGGACCTCGTAGGCGTACGTGTCGCCCGTCGCGGGGACGGTCGTGTCCGTGAACGACGTCGAGGTGGTCGTCGCGAGGGGCTGGGCCGGGTACGAGCCGGACTTGAGGCGCCGGTAGACGCGGTACCCGGCGAGGTCCATCTCCTTGTTCGCCGACCAGCTGAACTTGGCCTGGTACGAGGAGGTGTACGTGAGTGCGGGAGCGGTCGGGACCAGGGGCTTCGTCGTGTCCACCGTTGTCGAAGTGCGGGGTGTGTAGGCGAACTTGACGTTCGCCGAGCCCGTCCAGTTGACGAAGTCGATCCGCAGCGTGTGCTTGCCGGCGGGGATCGTGACGTTGACGGTCTTCGACTGCGTCGTCGACACGTTCTTCCAGATGTCGACCTTGCGCACGTCGTCGACGTACACGCGGATGCCGTCGCGGGTCTCTACGGGCAGGGCGAACGGGCCGCCCGAGCCGAAGTCGCGGGTCACGGTCCAGCGGACGCCGAAGTAGTTGCTCGGCAGGCCGGTCGCGGGCGCGCCCGTGCCCCAGTTCTGGTCGATCTTCGAGTCGCAGTCGGTCTTCTTCGGCGTGCCGGAGAACGTCGTGTTCGCGAAGAACTGCCGTTGGAAGACGGGCGAGGCGCACGTGACCGCAGCCTCGGCGGCCGGGGCCGTGACGGTGATCAGGCTCCCGGCCGTGGCGGCCACCACGGTCGCGGAGAGGGCTCGCGCACGGCGGCGGCCGCGCGGAGCACTTGAGGGTCTGGCGGGTGTCATGACGATCAAGACCTGCGGGGGCCGCGGTTGGTTGTACGAGGTCAGGCAGTCTTGCGGGGCGTGACGCGGGCAGTGACGGGGCGCCCCGGTGAAGGCCCGGCGAAGGAGACGTGGCGGAGGCGTGGCCGAATCGTGAGTTTGCTCACCGGGTGGGCGGCGACGGCAGGGGTGCACGGGCCGGGGCTGGTGCGGCTACTGGGGTTACCTCGGGTACGCCTGGATTCACCTCCGGAAGGCATGGACCCGATTCCGTCTCGTTCGGGATTCACCTCTTGACGCTGCGTGTCCGGGCGAGTTGGCTTCCAGCCACCTCGGCCGCAGCGACGCGGTCACGTCAGGGAGGTACAGAAAGTGAATCCGCGTACGAAGCGCGCCGCCCTTGTCGGCGCGGCGTCCGCCATGGCCCTCTCGCTCACCGGGTGCGGCAGCAGCTGGATCGAGCCGTCGAACGACTCGGCGGGCAAGGCGTCCGCCCGGCAGAACCAGGACCTGAAGATAGGCGTGCTCCTGCCGGAGAAGGAGACCGCGCGCTACGAGAAGTTCGACTATCCGCACATCAAGAAGGAAGTCGAGGACCTGACCAGCGGCAAGGGCAGAGTCGTCTACGCCAACGCGGAACAGAACGCGAAGCGCCAGGAGAGACAGGTCGACCAGATGATCGCCGACCGGGTCGACGTACTGATCCTCGACGCGGTCGACTCCAAGTCCATCGCGGGATCGGTCAAGAAGGCCAAGGACGCGGGCATCCCCGTCATCGCCTACGACCGCCTCGCCGAGGGCCCCGTCGACGGCTATGTGTCGTTCGACAGCGACCAGGTCGGCCATGTGCAGGGCATGGCGCTCCTCAAGGCGCTGGGCAGCAAGGCCTCCAAGAACAGCCGGATCGTCATGATGAACGGCTCGGTCACCGACCCGAACGCCGCGCTCTACAAGGAGGGCGCCCTGGCCGAGCTCAAGGAGCAGGTGACGATCTCGAAGTCGTACGACACCAAGGACTGGAAGCCGGAGAACGCCCGGGCCAACATGGCGGCCGCCATCCAGGCCGTCGGCGCGCAGAACATCGCCGGTGTCTACTCCGCCAACGACGGCATGGCGGGCGGCATCATCACCGCCCTCAAGGCAGCCGGCGTGACCCACCTCCCGCCGGTCACCGGCCAGGACGCCGAACTCGCCGCCGTGCAGCGCATCGTGTCCGGCGACCAGTACATGACCGTGTACAAGCCGTACCCCGAAGAGGCCTCCACCGCCGCGCAGATGGCCGTCCTCATCGCGCAGCAGCGCGACATTGAGTTCAACGCCCTCACCAAGGACCGCGTCGACAGCCCGACCACGCCGGACGTGCCCTCGCTCCTCGTGCAGGTCGTCCCGATGACGCAGAGCAGCATCAAGTCGACCGTGGTCAAGGACGGGATCTACAAGGTCGGGGACATCTGCACGGCTAAGTTCGCGGCGGACTGTGCTCGGATCGGCCTGAGGTAGGTCCGGGGTCGGGGCTGGGACCCGGGGTGGATGCGGGTGGGGGTACGGATGCCGGTACGGGTGCGGGTTTCGCGGCGGCCTTGCGGTTGCGGGCGGCGGCGCCCAGCAGGGCCACGGCGAGTACGCCGTACGCCACGATGACCGCGACCCCCTCCTGGACCGTGTCCGGGTCGATCACCCTGGTGAACTGGTTCAGCATGAGGGACAGCAGCACGATGACCTCGCGCGCCGGGAGCACGACCGGTGAGCGCCGCACCCACGCGGCGCGGTCCACCCGCACGTGGGCCGTCAGGAACGCGAACAGGGCGAGCATCGCGACGACGCTGAGCGCGCAGGCGAGCCAGGGGTCCGGGTAGCCCACGAGCTGCGGCGCGCTCGCGGCGACGCCGACCGCCGCGAGCAGCAGCGACGTCCGGAACAGCGTGCGGTCGGAGGGCGCGTGCCAGGCGGCGGGCAGGGCGCGGCGGGCGGCGTCGGTGGCGACCAGGCGTGTGCCGGAGCCGGTGTCGCCCAGGCGTGGGGTGCTGCCCCAGATGGTGTGGCCGGTGTCGGTGACGAGGGCGGCGGGGAGGGCCGTACTCACCGGCGGCTTCTGAAGCGCCTGTTTCTTCTGAGGCGTCTCGCCCGGCTCCACGTCCACGGGCAGGCACAGCCACCCCTCCTGGTCGCGGAACGCGCGGGCCGTGCGCAGGAGTGACCGGTGGGTCCACTGGTGCGCGGCGGGCGTGGCCGGACAGCGCCGGCGCGGCAGCAGCGCCAGGGTGGCGCCGTCCTCCGTGTGGAGCTCGACGCGGGGGCCGCCGTCCCACACCGGTGCGCCGACGCGCACCCGCAGGGCCCGTACCGTCCCGCGCGCGGCGTCCTGTTCGAGGCGCCGCTCCTGAGCGTCGAGCCGCCGGGGCACCAGGACCAGGATCAGGACGAACACCACCGGCAGCACCACGACCGCCTGCTGGGCCGTCCTTGGGGGAATCCAGTCGTCGAGGCCGCCGTGTGCGACGAGGCCCTTGAGGTCCTTCATGTTGTCGGGGGTCAGGTCGAGGGCATAGAAGCCGAGGTCGGTGCGGTCCGGCGCGTAGAGGAGCGCGAGGAAGTCCCGGTCCGTCACATGACGGCCGGGCGCGACGACCGAGGCCGGGGCCTGGACGTAGTCGTCCCGCCCGGGAGGCTGGAACTCCACCACGAACCGGGCGGAGGGATCGGCCTTCTCCGTGTCCGCGTACCACTCGGCGCTCTCGCCGCTCTCCGAGTAGTCCGGGTCCTCCAGGTCCACGACGAAGCCGCTCGCGTACGCCGCCCCGGCCCGCTGGATCGCCGCGACCTGCTCCCCGTGTTCCGCACCGCCCGGCACCTTCATGAACACGACGGCCGCCCACGGGAGCAGCAGCATCGCGGGGACCGCGAGCGCCGGGACCCAGCCGAGCACGGGCCGGGCGAAGCGCGCGGGCGGCGCGGGGACGCCGGCCGGATCCGTGGCGCACGGCGGCGCGAGGCGGGCCGCCGTGCGCCAGGCGGCGGCGAGCGCCAGGGCCGCGAGGGCGCAGCCGAGGACGTCCCAGCGGGGCCGGGGCGCGCCGTGGCGCAGTACGGCGCAGCCGACGGCGGCGACCGCGGACAGGACCGCGGCGGACGCGAGGGCGCGGCTCAACGGGGTGGAGCGTCGCACGGTGGACACGTGGTGAACGCCTATCGGGAGGCCGGGCGGACAGAGAGGGAACAGTGTCGAGCGCCGCCCCCGCCGGGGCCATGAGGCCGGTCGGCGGGGGCGGGCATTCGGGCGGGGATTCGGACAGGCCCTAGCTGCCCGAGAGCGTGAACTCGGCCGTGTTGTTGGCCAGTTGGGGGTCGAACGCCGAGATGCGCAGCTCCGGGTCGTCGTTCAGTGTCGCGACCGAACCCTTCGCGCCGCCCGGCACGACGCTGTCGACGCGCAGGGTGAAGTCGAACGTGGAACGGGCCTTCTCCCACAGCAGGATCGGGGTCCGGCACGTGTAGCGGTTCGGTCCTGCCTGGTCGCAGCCGGCGGGCGCGGCGGTGACGGTCGTGCCCTCCGGGAGGCGGACGTCGAGGGTGGCGACGGAGGCGCCCGCGCCGAGCGAGGCCACCCACGCCGGGCCGTTGTTCTTCACGCCGACGCGGGCCGTGACGGTGTCGCCGGGCGCGGCGGACGTGATGTCGCTCGCGAGGGTGACGAGGTCGGCCTTGTTCGTGGCCGTGATCTGCGTGGAGCGGTAGTTGTCACCGGTGTTCAGGTCGGGCTCGGCCGCGGCGCTCAGGGTGCGCGCGGCGGGCACGGCGGCGGGGACCAGGTCGGCCCCCGTGCCCTGCACGAACGGCCGCCCGGAGATCGCCTGCTGGTACGCCTCGTCCGAGTACGGGTCCACGGAGTAGTCGAACCGCTCGTACAGCGCCGCGTCCGTCGCGCGGACCGCGCCGGCCGCCGACAGGTCGTACTCCTGCCCCGGCTCGACGGGCTTGTCGAGCACGCAGACGGCGGTGGTGCCGCTCTGGTTGGTCGTGGCGTCGGCGTCCAGGTAGGTGCAGTTGCCGAAGCGCTGCGCGAGGTCCAGGCCGTGCGAGGCGAAGAGGGTCAGGAGGGTGCGGTCGGCGGTCCGGTTGCCGTGGTTCGTCAGCCGGATCGGCTGCGCGAGGTCCGTGCCGGGCTGGACGTCGGTGCGGTACGGGAGCTGGTTCACGCCGAGGTCGGGGCCGTCGCCCAGGCTGATCTGCGTGTCGGCGGGGTAGCCGGTGAGCGGGCCGAACGAGCTGTCCGCGTCGGCGGTGAGGTGCAGCGTGCCGGTGGCGTCCGCGGGGGCCCCGGCCTTGGCGCGCAGGCCGATCTCGGCGACGGTCTCGTACGGGCCGGTGTTCAGCGAACCGAAGTCGCAGGTCGCCGTGAGCGCGTCGGCGGCCGGGACGCAGTCCGAGGGCCAGGTCACGTCGGCCACGTTCGCGAGCTCGGTCGCGTCGACGGTGAGCTTGCCGCCGGTGATGGTGTTGTGCGTGTTGTCGTGGCCGAGCTTCACGTCGACGGTGTTGCCGACCGCGTTGCCCTGCGCGTCGGCGGTCGGCAGGACGAGGTCGTACGGCGCCGCGATCCAGAGCGCGTCCGTCTCCTGCTCGTCGGCGCTCGCGGGAGCGACGGAACCGAGCGCGAGGACGGCACCCGCGACGAGGGCGAGCGAGGCGTGCCGCCGCCGTCTGCGACCGGCGAACGGTTCCTGAGAGGCCTGCGGTGCACGGGTGGCCTGAGCTGCCTGCATGGTGAGCGTCTCTCCCTGGGGTGAGGTGCGGGGACGGGAGTTGGACGTGCAGGGGCGGGAGTTGGTTGTACGGAGATCGTTTCGGGCGTGGCGGCCTTCCGGGGAGGTCAGTGACTCTCGCCCGGTCCCGGTTCCGGTTCCGGTCCCTGTTCCGGTCCCTGTTCCGGTTCTCGTTCCAGCATCCCGGACTGGCCGATGAGATAGCCCAGTTGGGCGCGGCTGTCGCTGCCGAGCGTGCTGGCGAGCTTGGCGATGTGCACGCGGACCGTGCGGATGTTCATGCCGAGGCGTTCCGCGATGACGGCGTCCGTGTGTCCCTCGATGAGGAGCGCGGCGATCGTGCGCTGTCGGGAGGTGACGCCGTCCTTCGCCGGGGGCCGGTGCGCGGCGACGGGGAACATGGGCGTGGCCAGCCGCCACAGGCGCTCGAACGTCGTCACGAGGTAGGAGATGAGGGCGGGGTGGCGGATCTCCAGGGCCACGGTGCGGTCCGTGTTGGCCGGGATGAACGCGACGGTCCGGTCGAGCAGGACGAGACGCTCGGTGACCTCGTCGAGGGTGCGGACCGCCACGTCGCCGCGTAGTTGCTCGTAGTGGGCGACGGCGGCGGTGGAGTGACGCGCTGTGTGCTGGTACAGCGTGCGCATCCGGCAGCCACGGGAGAGGAGTTCCTGCTCCTGGGAGAGGACCGAGGCCAGCAGGGTGGGCGGGCGCTGGCCCGGCTGGACGGTCAGCAGCTCCTGCGAGGAGGCGGCCATGGCGTCGGTGATGGCGTTGTTGATCCGCTGGAACCCCATGAGGACCGAGAGCATGGGGGTGCTGTGTACGGCCGCGCGCTGGGCGTCGAGGTCCATGAGCGGGCCGAACGTGTCCGCGAGTTTCGACTCGCGGCGGCGCTGGTGCGCGATCTCGTCCTCGATCCTGCTCAGCAGACCGGGCAGCACCAGCGCGGGGGATACGGGGCACAGCCACTGTCCGTCGTCCGGATCCGCGCGCAGCAGCCCGAAGTCGAGGAGACACGGCACGGCCGCGGCGTCCTCGTCCTTCACGCGGCCCTCGCGCAGGGCCCGGGAGTAGAGCGCCGTACCGGCGGCGCACAACTCCTCGGCTCCGTGAGTGTGGGCCTCGGCGGTCACGTGTGGCTCTCCTCGGTCGACATTCAGCGATCCTGGTCGAGGATTCCCGACTGCGCTATCAGAAAGCCGAGTTGCGCGCGGCTTCCGCTGCCGAGCGCGGCCGCGATCTTTGCTATGTGGGCCCGGCAGGTTCGCACGTTCATCCCGAGACGTCTGGCTATGGCCTCGTCGACGTGGCCTTCGATGAGGAGCCGCGCGATGGAGCGTTGGACGCCGGTGATGCCGTCGATCGGGGGAGCGTAGGGAGCCGCGTCCTCGAGGATGGGAACCGCGCGCATCCAGAGTTGCTCGAAGACCTTGGCGAGGTAGTCGACGAGGCTCGGGTGCCTCAGCTCCAGGGCGACCTGCTGGTTTCCCTGGCGGTCGTCGTGGGCGGGGATGAAGGCGACGGTCCTGTCGAAGATCATCAGTCGCTCGATGAGTTCTTCGAGCGTACGTATCTCCACGTTGCCCTCCGCCATGACCTCCGCGTAGGCGAGAGTTCCCTGGCTGTGCCGCGCGGTGTGCTGGTAGAGGGTGCGCATGGTGATGCCGCGCTCCAGGACGCCACGGCCGAGCTTGAGCGCCTCGGTCAGGGCGTGTTCGCTGCGGCCGCCGCCGGGCTGCACCGTGAGGATCTCCGACTGGCACTCGGAGGTGGCGAGTTCTATCGCCCCGTTGATCCGCGCGAAACCCTCCAGGACCGTGACCGAGTGGGTGGTCGGCCGGCTCTGCGCGCTGATGGCCATGAATGGCTCAAAAACTTCGGTCAGTTCGACTGCGAGGGTCCGGCGCTCCTGGATTTCGCGCTCGAGGGGCTGAAGACGCCGGGTGAGTGCGGCCGTCGGCGGAACCGGCCTGAGCCAGTCGGCGTCGTCCGGGTCTGGGTGGAGAAGTGCGAACTCCATCAGGCAGGGAGCGGCCTCGACCTCGTCACGGGCGATGCGCCCTGAGCGCAATGCGCTGCTGTAGAGCCGTCTGCCATCGTCACACAGTTCAGTCATGGCGTGAGAATGTGCCCGATATGGGCTGTTGATTGTCATTGCTCCACCCCCCAGGGTCCTGAACGTGCAGGAACATGATGCATCGACCCTGTGGTGTTTGAGTGGCTGAATGAGCCATCGTCATTCTTGCCGGGGGAGTTAGCCATGGAAGTGAGGAAGAGGCCCACTATGCGCAAGACACTGATTCGCTCGGCTCTTGCCGTTGCCTTCTCCGCCGGGATGCTGCTGAGTGCGGTGAGTGCCCTGGACCTGCACTGGGGCGGCGCGCCTGCCGTGGACAGTACGTCCAGCGTCAGCGTCCAGGCGATAGCCCCGCCGGACCTGCACTGGGGCAGCAAGGCGATGGGCGCCCCGGTATGAGCACTCCCCCCGACGACAGAACATTCCGCCGTGAGATGGCGACCGCCTACCGGTCCGGGTGGCATTTCATCGACCTCGCCACGGCGATTCCTCATCGCGGCGATTCGTTGATGGTCACCCTGTTCGGTGAGCCGATCGTCGTCGTGCGGGACGAGTTCGACGACGAGGAGATCCGGGCCTACCGGTGTCTCCGCCGCCCTCGGGGCGCCCCGCAGCCCGTGCGGTGTGCCATCAGATACGGAATGGTCTTCGTCAACCTCGACCAGCGTGACCACCAGCTGGATCGGGAGGCGGGACCAGAAGTTCCGCGTACTGCCTCAGCCACCCCCCGCAGTGCCTGACGCGATTCCCCCGTCGTTGTAGATCGCGCAGGTGCTTCCCCCCGCAGCGGCGCCACCGTGGACCTGAACACGGTGGCGCCGCTGCAGCTTTGTGCGGCTGTCACGTTTGTGCGGCTGTCACGACGGAGACCCGTTGCCCGTCGCCCGCGTCAGCGTGATCTCGATGGCGACCCGGTCCGGGTTCGGCGCGGGCACGCGCTCGTAGCGCTCCGCGTACCGGCGTACCGCCTCCGCGACGCGGTCCGGCTCCGTGCGGACCACCGCGAGCCCCTCAAGGGTCGCCCAGCGCCGGCCGTCGACCTGGCAGACCGCGACCCGGGCCCCGCCCGCCTCCGTTCCCGATCCCGTTCCCGACCCCGCGAGCACGTGCGACACCTTCGCGCTCGACTTGTTCGCGATCACCCGCGCGAGACCCGCCTCGGGGTCGTACGTGACGCCGACCGGCACCACGTGCGGGGTGCCGTCGGGGCGCAGGGTCGTCAGCGTGCACAGGTGCCGTTCCCGCCAGAAGCCGAGGAAGGTCGGGTCGGGGTTCAGGGGGTCGTTCCGCTTGGCCATGCTCCGGAAGATATCCCCGTTCCAGGACATATCCCGCCGGGGGGTACCCGGCCCGCACCCTTGAGTCGAATCGACTCAACTTTGTGTATGCTGACAGGGTCAGTGTGCTGGAGAGGCAGACGCAAGGAGGAGAGTGCGCACGTGGACGCCGAGCTGACGAACCGGAGCCGGGACGCGATCAACGCGGCCACCAGTCGGGCCGTGTCCGGAGGGCACGCGGATCTGACTCCCGCGCATTTGCTCCTGGCGCTTCTCGAGGGCCAGGAGAACGAGAACATCACGGACCTGCTGACGGCCGTCGAGGCCGATCAGGCCGCCGTGCGGTCCGGGGCTGAGCGCGTCCTCGGCGCGCTGCCCAGCGTGACCGGCTCGACCGTCGCGCCGCCCGGACCCAACCGGGACCTGCTGGCGGTCATCGCCGACGCGGCGCAGCGCGCCAAGGAGCTCGGGGACGAGTACCTCTCCACCGAGCATCTGCTCATCGGCATCGCCGCGAAGGGCGGCACTGTCGCCGACGTACTGACGGAACAGGGGGCGAGCGCCAAGAAGCTGCTCGCCGCCTTCGAGAAGAGCAGGGGAGGGCGCCGGGTGACCACACCCGACCCCGAGGGCCAGTACAAGGCCCTGGAGAAGTTCGGCACCGATTTCACCGCCGCCGCACGCGAGGGCAAGCTCGACCCCGTCATCGGGCGCGATCAGGAGATCCGGCGTGTGGTGCAGGTGCTGTCCCGCCGTACGAAGAACAACCCCGTCCTGATCGGTGAGCCCGGCGTCGGCAAGACCGCCGTCGTCGAGGGGCTCGCCCAGCGCATCGTGAAGGGGGACGTGCCGGAGTCGCTCAAGGACAAGCGGCTCGTCTCGCTGGACCTGAGCGCGATGGTCGCCGGCGCGAAGTACCGCGGCGAGTTCGAGGAGCGCCTCAAGACCGTCCTCTCCGAGATCAAGGAGAGCGACGGGCAGGTCATCACCTTCATCGACGAGCTGCACACGGTCGTGGGGGCCGGCGCAGGCGGCGACTCGTCCATGGACGCGGGCAACATGCTGAAGCCGATGCTCGCGCGCGGCGAGCTGCGCATGGTCGGCGCGACCACGCTCGACGAGTACCGCGAGCGGATCGAGAAGGACCCGGCCCTGGAGCGCCGCTTCCAGCAGGTGCTGGTCGCCGAGCCGACGGTCGAGGACTCGATCGCGATCCTGCGCGGGCTCAAGGGCCGGTACGAGGCTCACCACAAGGTCCAGATCGCCGACAGCGCGCTCGTCGCCGCCGCGTCGCTCTCCGACCGGTACATCACCTCCCGCTTCCTGCCGGACAAGGCCATCGACCTCGTGGACGAGGCCGCGTCCCGGCTGCGCATGGAGATCGACTCGTCGCCCGTCGAGATCGACGAGCTCCAGCGCGCCGTCGACCGGCTGAAGATGGAGGAGCTGGCCCTCTCCAAGGAGACGGATCCGGCCAGCAAGCAGCGCCTGGAGAAGCTGCGGCGCGACCTCGCCGACAAGGAGGAGGAGCTGCGCGGCCTCACCGTCCGCTGGGAGAAGGAGAAGCAGTCCCTCAACCGCGTCGGTGAGCTGAAGGAGAAGCTCGACGAGCTGCGCGGCCAGGCCGAGCGCGCCCAGCGCGACGGCGACTTCGACACCGCCTCCAAGCTCCTCTACGGCGAGATCCCCACCCTGGAAAGGGACTTGGAGGCCGCCACGGAGGAAGAGGAGGAGGCGTCCAAGGCCGACACGATGGTCAAGGACGAGGTCGGCCCGGACGACATCGCGGACGTGGTGGCGGCCTGGACCGGCATCCCGGCCGGGCGGCTCCTGGAGGGCGAGACGCAGAAGCTGCTGCGCATGGAGGACGAGCTCGGCAAGCGCCTGATCGGGCAGACCGAGGCCGTACGGGCGGTGTCCGACGCCGTGCGCCGCACCCGCGCCGGGATCGCCGACCCCGACCGGCCGACCGGTTCCTTCCTGTTCCTCGGCCCGACCGGCGTCGGCAAGACCGAACTGGCCAAGGCGCTCGCCGACTTCCTGTTCGACGACGAGCGGGCCATGATCCGCATCGACATGAGCGAGTACGGCGAGAAGCACTCCGTGGCGCGTCTCGTCGGCGCCCCTCCCGGCTACGTCGGGTACGAGGAGGGCGGTCAGCTCACCGAGGCGGTGCGCAGGCGCCCGTACAGCGTCGTCCTGCTCGACGAGGTCGAGAAGGCGCACCCGGAGGTCTTCGACGTCCTGCTCCAGGTGCTCGACGACGGCCGCCTCACGGACGGCCAGGGCCGCACGGTCGACTTCCGCAACACGATCCTCGTACTCACCTCGAACCTCGGCAGTCAGTTCTTGAGCGGACACAGCCTGGTGGAGCCGGCGGCGAGTGAGGAGCAGAAGAAGCAGCAGGTCCTGGAGGTCGTACGGGCGTCGTTCAAGCCCGAGTTCCTCAACCGGCTCGACGACATCGTCGTCTTCTCCGCGCTGAACAAGGCGGAGCTGGAGCGGATCGCGAAGCTGCAGATCGGCAGGCTCGCGAAGCGGCTCGCCGAGCGGCGGCTCACTTTGGACGTCTCCGACGCGGCCCTGGCCTGGCTCGCCGACGAGGGCAACGACCCCGCGTACGGCGCGCGGCCGCTGCGCCGCCTCGTGCAGACCGCGATCGGCGACCGGCTCGCGAAGGAGATCCTCTCCGGCGGGGTCACCGACGGCGACACGGTCCGCGTGGATACCTCCGGGGACGGCCTGAGCGTGGGCCCGGCCACCGGAAAGACGCTGTAACCGCGAGGCGGACGCCGGTGCCGGACCGGGTCGGGGCCCTGCCGCTCGGGAGGACGAGCGGCAGGGCCGTTGCTCTGTGGGGGTGATCCGGTCACGCCGGGGCAGGAACTCGGTCCGATCCAACCGGTTGGGGGTTGTCACTTCCCACCCGGC
Organism: Streptomyces sp. NBC_00009; assembly: GCF_045040855.1. Taxonomy (NCBI): domain Bacteria; kingdom Bacillati; phylum Actinomycetota; class Actinomycetes; order Kitasatosporales; family Streptomycetaceae; genus Streptomyces; species Streptomyces sp. NBC_00009. The sequence goes on along the minus strand of NZ_CP108312.1, from coordinate 3,685,409 downwards.
ATGGGGGAGGATGGCGGAATCCGTACGAAGGGACCAAGCACGTGAGCATCGACCCGTCCTCGATTCCGAACTTCGGGGGACAGCCCGAGCAGCCGCAGGGCTCAGGACCGGCGGGCCCCGTCGTCCCCGATCAGGACCTCGTCAAGCAGCTCCTGGAGCAGATGGAGCTCAAGTACGTCACCGACGAAGAGGGTGACCTCGCGGCTCCGTGGGAGGAGTTCCGCACGTACTTCATGTTCCGCGGCGAGGACGACCAGCAGGTCTTCTCGGTGCGGACGTTCTACGACCGCCCGCATGACCTCGAGACCAAGCCGGCGCTCCTGGAGACCATCGACGACTGGAACCGCCGCACCCTGTGGCCCAAGGTCTACAGCCACACCCACGACGACGGCACGGTCCGCCTCATCGGTGAGGCGCAGATGCTCATCGGCACGGGTGTCAGCCTGGAGCACTTCGTGTCGTCGACGGTCAGCTGGGTGCGCGCCGCCATCGAGTTCGACCGCTGGCTGGTCGAGCAGCTCGGCCTGGAGCAGGCCGTGGACTCCGCCGCCGACGACGAGAAGCCGTCCGACGACGAGTAGGCACGTCAGTAACTGATCACAGGGGCCTGTGCGCGAACGCGACCAGATACGTCCCGTACGAAAGTGAGAGCCCGGCCAGGGCGCCCATCACCAGAAGGGCGCTGCGCGGCCGGGCTTTCGCCGTTCGCGCCAGCGCGAGGGCCAGCGGCAGCAGCAGCGGGAACGCGGGCAGCAGGAAGCGCGGCTTGGACGGGAAGAAGCCCGCGCCGCCGAGCGCGATGAGCAGGAGTACGCCGCTGTAGACGATGAGCGGCAGCGGGGCCGCCCGCTCGGCGACGAGCAGCGCGAACAGCAGCACCGCGGCGGCGACGATCACGAGCGTCACGGGGAAGACGAAGCGGTCGCCCTTGAGCAGCAGATGCCGTACGACGCTCAGCGCGCCGACGCCGTAGTCGAAGCGCGAGCCCCAGTCCCGCTGCACGCCGAAGTAGCCGCCGAGCGGATCGCCTCTTTGGACGCCGACCCACAGGACGTAGCCGGTCCAGCCGAGCGGGGCGATCGCGGCGCCTGTCCACAGCCTGTGGGAAACGTTTCTGCCGCGCTTGTGGATCACCTCGTACGCCGCCGTGACGAGGACCGCGGCGGCGACCGCGAAGCCGTTGGGGCGGGACACCCCGGCCAGCGAGGCGAGCGTGCCCGCCCAGATCCACCGGCCGGTCAGGACCGCGTACAGGGACCAGGCGGCGAAGGCGGTGAGCAGCGGCTCGGTGTACGCCATCGTGAGGATCACGGAGTGCGGCAGCAGCCCCCACAGCAGGACCAGGAAGACGGCGACCGGCCGGGAGTGCAGGCGCACCCCGATCGCGTAGATCCCGGCCGCCGCGGCCAGGGACGCGGTCCAGGCGATGAGCATCCCCGTGACGCCGCCGCTGAGCGGGAGCACGGTCCGCACCGCGCGGACCAGGCCGGGGTAGAGCGGGAAGAACGCGAGGTCGTTGAAGATGATGCCCGGTTTGTAGGGGATGGAGCGGCCGTAGCCGTCCGCGGCGATCCTGAGGTACCAGAGCGAGTCCCAGGACCGGCCGAGCAGGGCGGCGCCGGAACGCTTTCCGGTCAGCGAGGCGGCGACCGTCATCGCGACGACACCGGTGAGCCGGACCGCGGCGAACAGGCCGAGTGCGGTGAGCAGGGGGGCGGCAGCCCTGAGCCGGGCCGGGCGGGAACGTGGTCCGGCGCCGGGCTCCGCGACGGGGACGGTGGCGGGGGCCGGGCCGAGTTGCTGCTGGGTCACATCTCCGCACACTGCGGGCACCTCGCGGGGTGCGCGAGCCGGGAGGGTCCGCTCGGGTGCGAATGGGGGGCGGTCGGCGCGGCTGCGTGACAACGGGCGCCGGGAAGTCCATGTCGGACCGTCAGAAACCGTGCCCCGGCGACGAGAGGAACCGTCTCCGTGGCCGAGCCGGGGACGCGTATCTTCGGAACGCATCAATTGCCCCACGGGACACGCCAGTTGAGAATCCGGTCAACGGCGTTCCGCGGCACCGGATGCCGCCTCCCCCGGCCATGAATCGAACAATTCAAGCCTTGATGGCCACCGGAACCCCTTTCGGCACGGCTGACCACGGGCCACTATGGGAAGGAGGTGGGTCTGCGCCGCGGGGCCGCGAGCGGGAGCCGACAGGGGGAAGTTTGACGTGAGGACTTCTACGACTGACATCGAGACCGGACTTGTCGATCTCAGCCGTTGGGGCCTCCAGGAGGCCATGGCACTGAGGGACCCGTTGGTGTCGGAGGCACAGGACGCGCTGCTCGAGCATCTGACCGAGGACGCCGTCGGGCAGGTCGTGGGCAACGGGGACGGAGTCCGCACGACGGCACGGCCCTCCGTTTGCCCGCGCCACGAACACGGGCCGCCGGGACCCCGCACCCCGGCCCCCACCGCCCGGCCCGACGTACCCTCCTTGCCGTGCTGACCCGGCACCACGTGCCGGTCGCCGACCTCGAGGACATCGCGACCGGGCGCATCACCGCGCCCACCGGGACCCGTATCGCGGCGGCCGAACGCAGCCGCCGCATGCTCATGCTGCGGGCCCTGGCCGCCGCCGAGCGCGAGGCGGGCGAGGGCGCGGGACCGCTGCCCCCGCTGGCGCACGCCTTCGACCTGCTGGCCCGTGCGGAGGCCCACCGGCCACAAGCCGTGGCGAGCGTGCTCGGACACCCGCCCGTCGGGGTCTGGGCGGTCCGCCTGCTCGGGCGGCTGCGCAAGGGTGTCGAGCCCGGCCCCGGCGAACCCCCGCTGTGGCGGGAGGCCGGCTACGCGCACGCGCTCGCCGCGGCGGCCGCGCTGCGGGCGGGACTTCCCGCGCGCGTCCGCGTACCCGCCCGCGCGGGCAGGGTGATCCTGCCGACGGTGGGGCACGCCGTACTGGACGACGCCCCCGGCGACCACGACGTCGCCACCCTGGAGACGGACGGGCGCGGCACAGCCCGCGTCACGCTCGGCCCGCACGCCGTCGAACTGCCCGCCGCCCCGCACCTGCCCGCCCCCGGCTGGCACCCCGCGCGCCTGCTGAGCTGGACCCCGCGCGAGCCGGGACCCGGCGTCCTGCTCGACGACGCCGACCCCTACCGCGACTTCCGGTCCCCCTGGCCGCCCCCGGCCCCGCTCACCGACGCCGAGTCGGACACCTGGCAGCGGCATCTGCACGACGCGGCGCACCTGCTCAGGGCCCGGCACCCGGACGCGGCCCGCGCGGTACCGCACGTCCTGAACTCGCTCGTACCGCTGCCGGGCATGCCCCGCTTCCGCACCTCCAGTGCCTCGTACGCCGAGGCGTTCGGCAGCGTCCTCGTCTCCGTGCCGCGCGACGCCGTCGACTTCGCGGTCACCCTCGTCCACGAGTCACGGCACTCCGTGCTCAACGCCCTCAGCCACCAGATCCAGCTCGTCGACCGGGAGGCGCGCACACCACGGCAGGACACGCTGCTCTACGCGCCCTGGCGCACTGACCCGCGCCCGCCGTGGGGCCTGCTGCACGGCACGTACGCGTTCACGGGCGTCGCCGACTTCTGGCGCACCGAACGGCACGCCCTCACCGGCCCCCGCGCGGACCTCGCGCACTTCGAGTTCGCCGTGTGGCGCGACGCGGTGGCCATCGCCCTGCGCACGCTGGAAGACCAGCCCGGACTCACCCCGTGGGGCCGCCGCTTCGTCGACGGGATGGCGCGCCAGACCGCTCCATGTGCCGACGAGCAGGTGCCGGCGGGCGCCCTCGCCCCGGCCCTGGACGAACTGGCCGACCTGCGGGCCACGTGGTGCAGCCACAACCTCGTACCGGACCCGGCCGCGACGCGGCGGCTCACCGAGCTCCGGCTCGACGGCGGACCGGGCGACGAGGCGACCGCCCCGCCGTCCCGGATGCGCGCCGACCGCCCGCCCCGCCCGCCGGAACTCCGGTGCGAACTACGGCGGACGCTCCTCGCCGACGGCGGCACCTTCGCCCCGGACACCCGCGCGCGCCTGTCCGGCGTGGAACGGGCCCCGGATCTCCTGGAAGCGGACATGTGCCTGCTTCTCGGCGGCCCGGCGAACGCGGCACGGGCGGTGGAGCGCTACCGCGCGGTCCTCACCGCGGCCCCCGGGACCCGCGCGGCCTGGGTCGGCCTCGGCCTGGCCCTCGCGGCAGCGGGCGAGCACACCCCCGCCACCGCCCTGCTGCACCGCCCGGAGCTGGTACGGGCCCTGGCCCTCGACGCCCGGACCCGGGACGGGCGGCTGCCCGACCCCCTGGACCTGGCCCACTGGACCGCCCGCCTGCCCGGACTCACCGGCGAGGTCAGAGCATCAGGGGGTCGATGTCGCAGTTCGCCGTCCTGCCGTCCGCGGCGGCCACTGTCACCGGATGGTCCTCGCCGAGCGTGAACCGGTAGCGCTCGGCCGTGTTGGCGTACAGCTCGTCCGCCTCGTCGGCACGCCGTAGCTGCCGCAGCCCGAGCGAGAGATTGAGGGCGGTGGCGAGGGTGAAGGGGTGGTCCTCGCCGAGGAGGGTGCGGCACTGGCCGAGCGACTTCGTGGCGAGCTCCGTCGACGCCTGCACCTCGCCCAGCTCGTACAGGTCGGCGACGAGATTCGAGGTGCAGGCCAGGGTGTTGGGGTGCCCTTCGCCGAGCAGCTCGGTCAGCTGCTCCCGCGAGGCCACGTTGCTCGCGCGGGCCTCCTCGGTCCGCCCTGCCAGGCGCAGGCAGATCGCGTGGTTGATGCGCGCCGCGACGGTGTGTGGATGCCGCGCGCCGAGCAGCGCCTCGAATCCCTCGTACCCCTGCTGCCCGAGTTCGAGCGCCCGGTCGAGGTCGCCGGTGTTCGCTACGTCGAGTGCGTGCGAGACCAGTGCGTTCACCGTCTGCGGGTACATGTTGCCGTAGCGGGTGCGGAACATCGTGAGGGCCCGGCCGGAGAGGTCGAGGGCCACCTCGTGGTCACCGGCGTGCCGCTCGGTGACCGACTGGATCCGGGACGCGGACGCCGTGTTCGGGTGGGTGTCGCCGACGGTGCTGCGGAAGCGCTCCGTGACGTCCCGCATCTGGTCGCGGGCCGCCAGGTACTCGCCGCCCTCCTGGAGGTCGAGCGCCACGGACGCCATGGTCGACAGCGTAGACCCCGCGTTCTCGCCGAGTTCCTCGGCCTTGCGCCGGTGCGTCACGCGGTCGAGCGCGAGGGCTTCCCGGAAGTGCCCGATGCACCGCAGGTTCAGCGCGTGCCGGTGGGCGCTGAGGAGGGTGGTCGGGTCATTGGGCCCGAAGAGTCGCACGCAGGTGTCGTAGGCCTGCTTGTCGAGTTCGAGCGCGCCCTGGAAGTCGCCGCGCAGCCGCAGGTCCCAGGCGACCATGCAGGTGATGTCGATCGTCGACTCGTGCTCGGGACCGAGGACCTCGGTCATGCCGGCCAGGGTGCGCTGGTCGAGCTCGTACGCCTCCGCGTAGCGGCCCAGGATGCGCAGCGCGCTCGTGTAGAGCCTGGCCGCGTTGAGTACGTGCTCCGCGGTGTCCCCGTCGGCCGCGCGCCAGGTGGTGTACGTCTCCCTGGCCAGGTCCAGGGATCCCTGGTGGTCGCCCCAGGAGTACATGTACTGGATCTCGTTCAGGACGAGTTGACGTACCCAGGGGTCCTTCGACTCGACGGCCCTGCTGTTGAGGACGTGCGGCAGCAGGTCGCCGTACTGCTTCCACTGGTGGGACGCCGTGGGCTCGTCGGGGTCGTACTTGGCGAGCAGCCGGTGGGCGCCGCCGCGCATCTGTGACTTCAGCGGCTCCGCCATCTGGGTGATGAGGACGCGCTGGACCAGTCGGTGCAGCTGGATGGTGTTGGTGTTGTGGTTGATGCGCGCCAGGGCGTACCGGTTGATCTCGCGGATGGCGCGGCCGAGCCGGATCGGGTCACTCAGTGCCGCGTTGAGCTCGGGGGGTACGGGGGCGTCGCGGACGCCGGTGAGCAGGCGCCGGGAGATCGGCTCGGGCGCGAAGAAGGCACATACCTGCAGGAGTTGGAGGGCTGCGGGATGGTTCTTGCGCAGCCGGTCGAGGGAGACGTTCCAGGCGGCGGCGACGGACAGCGGATAGTCCACCGGCGGGTCGCTGAGCATCAGCTCGTTGGCCTGCTGCTCGAACATGCGCAGGTACTCGTCGGCCGGCATGCCCGTCTCGGCCAGCCACACGGCGGCCTGCTCGATGCCGAGCGGCAGGTCGCCCAGGGTCTCGGCGAGCCGGTCCGCGGTCGCGTCGTCGAGGTTCGGGGCCCTCAGTTGGAGCAACGAACGGCTTTCCGGGCGGGTGAACACGTCGATCTCCAGGGGACGGGCCGACGAGGCCCACTGGGAGTTCCGTGAGGTGACGAGGATGCGGCCGGGACCGTTGGTCGGGAAGAACTCCCGCACGGAATCCGGGTCTTCCGCGTTGTCGAAGATGAGGAGCCAGTTCTTGAACGGCTCGCCGACGCGCAGGGCCTCGATGACGGCCGGCACCGCTGTGTTCGCCTCGCCGCTGCCGACGTTCAGACCGAGTCGGTTGGCCAGCTGGACGAGGAACTGCCGGATCTGCTGCGGCTGTTCGGCGGGGATCCACCACACGATCTGGTACTCGTGCAGATGCCGGTACACGTACTCGACCGCGAGCTGGGACTTCCCGACGCCGCCCATGCCCTGGAGCGCCTCGGGGAGCACCGCCGTGGTTCCTTCCTGGAGCCTGCGGTGCAGGTCGTCCAGGAGCTGGACGCGGCCGGTGAAGGCACGGTTTCGGGGAGGGACGTTGCCCCAGACGGGGGGCGGCTTCTGCAGCGCGTCACCCCTTGACCCGGCCTGGGTGGACTGCAAGCCGCTCACTTCTTCGACCCTTTCTTCGTTGCCGGTGCCCGGCGGGGCGGTGGGCTCGGCCCCACCGCCTGACTGACTGGGTTCTCCGGAGGTTGTGGCCACCGGAGGTGGAGGTTCGTCGAGGCGTGCCTCAAGCTCTCTGGCGGCGGTGGCATGTGGTCCGGCCATGGCCGCGAAAGCGGGCAGAATAGACGAAATCCATGGCCGTAAACCTTCCATGGAGACACTCCGCGCGCGATCCGGCTCGCGCAGAAGGGCGACGCCTTCCCCGTACGCCGGAACGGCGACCGCCAAATGGTCCAAGGCGAGCATCAGCGCGCGGGCCGTCTCGCCGCGCGTCCCGTCCGAGAGCAGCTCCCGCCGTACGCCGTCGCCGAATTCGAGCTCGACACCCGGCCCGGCGGTCCCGCCCGGCTCGGCCTCCGTGCGCCGCAGCAGCCCGCTCAGGAGCAGCTCCGCCACGTGCCAGTTCCGCGCCCCGGGGATCAGCCCCTCCTGGAGCAGGCGCAGCACGTCGAGGTTGAGCGGGACGGCCGCGGAGAGGCGGGCCAGGTGGTAGGCGGTGGGGGAGAGCTGGGCCCGTACGGTCTTGACCTGGACGTCGGCGGGCAGCGTGGCGGCGGGCCTGCGTACGACGGCGCTCTCGTCGCCGGGCGTCCGGTCCAGGACGCGCACGGTGTAGCCGCCCCTGCTGTCGTGCGCGAGGAAGCGGGCGAGGCCGCCGATCCCTTCGGGGGTGAGCGTCACCACGGGCAGCCGGACCCCGTCGCCTGCGTCGGCCTCCGAGAGGTCGGCGGTGGGCATGACCAGGCCCACGGGCTCGGCGGTCCAGGTGCTGTTGGGGGACGCGGGGCGCGGGCTGGTCAGCAGGAGGCTGCTGGTCTGCGTGCCCGCCCTCGCCCAGACGTGCTCGGGCAGCACATGGACGATCGCGACGGGCATCGTGCGGGCCCACCGGGCGAGCCTGCGCCGGGCGCTGCCGTCGCCCCAGTGGTCGGCGTGCAGATCGGTGAGGACGAGGACCAGATGCCGGCCGTCGGTGCCGCCGGCGACCTCGCCGCCGGAGCCGTCCTCCTGCCAGCGCACGGTCCGTACGTCACGGAAGGCGCCCGAGCAGTGCAGGGTCTCGGCGAGGCGCTGCGCGGTGTGCGACCACAGCCGCATCGAGTCGCCCGAGTCCACCAGGAGCGTCACGGTCAGCCAGCGCTCCTGGCCCGGCTCCAGCTGGGGCAGCCACATGCCGGTCTCGGCGTGCAGCTCGGCGGTGGCCTCCTCGTTCAGGAAGACCTGGCCCCGGGAGGCGATGCGCCGCTTCAGCGGATTCAGCGCCTTCTCGATCTCCCGCGAGCGGTCGAGCGCGAAGCCGTTCCCGAGGCTCATGAGGAGCGAGTCCACATGGCCGCCGGGATCCGGTTCCGGGGCCGGCGGCCCGGTCAGGGGTGCGGGCTGCTCCACGGGTTCCTCCGTGAGCGCCGGCACGGGGGCGTCCAGGTCCTCGGGGCGCGGGCGGTCCGCCTCGGGCGCTTCGGGCAGCTCGACCGGCGGGACCGGCCGTGGCCTGCCGCGCTGGGCGTCCTTCAGCCGCAGCCAGCGCTGCGCGGCGAGCCACAGGACCTCGCCCGCCTCGTACCAGTGCGGCTGTGGGGACGCCTCGGCCAGCGATGCGGCACCCGGCCCGATACCGTCACCCGCCACGCCGCCGTGGGAGGGCGACCGGTTCATCCAGTGCCGACCTCGTCGAGCCGTCGCCACAGCGCGTGCAACAGCGTGCTCATGGACCCCCCGTCGGGGCCCGCGGGCGTGGTGCGCAGGAACTCCGAGTTGAGGAGCTGGTCCGCGGCGAGCGAGCCGCCGGTCCTCGCGTGGCTGAGGAAGTCGCGGATCATCGCCGTGCGCCCCTCGTCGTCCTGCGAGAGCTGCGCCGCCAGCATGGCCGCGAGCTGGCCCGCGTCGGGCGCGGGGAGATCGAGGTAGAGGCAGCGCCGCAGCAGCGCGGGCGGCAGTGTGCGCTCGCCGTTGCTCGTGATCACGACGACGGGGAACGCGGCGCAGCGCACCGCTCCGTGGTGGATGACCGCCGTGCCGTCCGGGTCGTCCGTGTGCACCTCGGCGTCGGGGAGCCTGGAGCGCACGCGGGCCAGCTCGGGGATGCGGAACTCGCCCTCTTCGAAGACGCTCAGCAGGTCGCCCGCGAGGTCCGTGTCGGACTTGTCGAACTCGTCGACGAGCAGGACGCGCGGGGTCTTGCGGGGCAGCAGCGCCGTTCCCAGCGGGCCCAGTTGGACGTAGTCGCCCAGGTTGTTCAGGCCGTCCGGGTCGGGTGCCGGATCGCCGGCGGCGCCGGGTTCGGAGCCGCGCAGGGCGCCGCGGGTGGCCGCTTCCTGCACTCTGCCGATGGCGTCGTAGGCGTAGAGGCCGTCTTTGAGGGTGCTGCGGCTGGTGATCGACCAGCGCAGGACGCGGCCGAGGGAGAGCTCACGGCTGATGCAGTGGGCGAGGCTCGACTTCCCGATGCCAGGAGGGCCCGCGACGATCAGCGGCCTGCGCAGGAACAGTGCGGCATTGACGAGATCGAGTTCCTGCTCGGACGCCTTGCGGGCGACGGGGCCGTCCGGCGGGCCGAGGCGGCGGGTGAACTCGTCCTCGTCGCCCGGGGGCGGATCGGAGATCAGGGGTGCGCCGGTGAAGCGGCGCCAGGGCGGGGGCGGGGGTAACTCGCGGGACACGGGCTCCTTGCCGCGGGGCCTCGCCGTGCCTCGGTAGATGCGCCATGCGCCGGGGTCGGCCGCGGCGCCGTCGGTCTGTGCCGGAACGTGCGGATCCCTGTCGGCCATCGACCGTTCCCCCTCACCCTGGTTCGTGCCCGGTCGGTGCACGTCCGTACTCCCCAACCGCCGTAGCCCGAACACCTGGTTGGGCTGGAAGTCTTCAACTCGCTGATTCCGGTACTTCGGGAAGGCGGCTCGGATCGTCCCACAGCACAGCGATACGAGAGTCGATGGAACCCTCCGGCCCATCGTCGCGTGTTCTGGGAGAGAAGCGCAAGCGCGTGACCGTCTCCAACAAGTCGTCCCAGGCACCCGTTTCGGCGAGCCGGTGGAGTTCCGCGTGCTCGGTGTCGTCGAGAGGTCCCTGGTGAGCCCAGAGCAGCACCGGCAGGCCCGCCTGGAGGCCGAGCGTCAGCTCGCTGAGCCCGTGTTCCGAGTCGGGTGACGACCCCAGAGTCATCAGCACAATGGCCTGATTGTGCTTCAACTTGGCGTAGAGAGCCTGTTGTTGGGACCCAGCGCCGGTTTCGCACCGGTGCACGCGCCCCGCGCCCCCGCTCCTCAGCACCTCCCAGCGCGCGTTCCACACCCGGTGGACCTGGCGTGCTTCCATCCGCTCCAGACTGCGTATGACGACCTTGTAGTCCATGCCCAGCGGAGGGCGGTACGGGGCCGACGTGCCGAGGCCGGGCTGCCGCGGCCCGAAGGGGGTCGGCCGGGTCCAGTCCTCCACCGGTGTGTTCGCCATCGCCAGGGAGAGGATGAACTCCACGACGATGCCGCCGTGGTGGTTGCGCAGCCGCTCCTCCTCCCGGTCGACGAGGGTGGCGACCCAGTCGGGCACCTCCGTCAGGCGCAGCTCCCGGTCGTCCCGCTGGCGCGGCTCCCACGCGTTGCCGGTACTCGTCCAGCAGGTGAGTGCGACACGGTCGGGTGACTCGGTCAACGGCTGGAGCCGGATCACCAGGAAGGCTTCACGGCCGGGGTCTCTTCGCCAGCTTCCGGTGGAGGTGCGGACGGCTTCGAGCATGCGCTGCCCCCCGGGGCCCGCGTCGGCGAGGGAGCGGATGTGGCGGCTTAGCCAGACCCTGAGCGGGTCGCCGCGCTCCGGGCCGACCAGATAGGCCAGTTCGTGCAGGAAGCGCACGCTCCTCGGTATCCCGTCCGAGGGAACGTTGCACTGCTCCAGGAGCTCGTACGCCTCGCGTGCCGTGCGGGTCGTCCTCGGCAGCGGCCCGAAGCTGTCCCCGGCCACATGACGGAACAGGTCGGCGAGGTCCGGCACGGAGCCGCGGTCCAGGCCGCTCAGGAGCGGGTCGAGCGCGGCCCGCTGCGCCGGGTCGCCGGCCGGCGGCAGCGGCGACTCCACGAGGGCGGATGCCTGGAGCGAGGCCAGATCGTCGTCCGCCAGATACCGGACGGCCTCCACCAGCCGCAGCCAGCCCTGGGGCACCGCGCCGAACACCCGCACCATTTCGACGATGTGCGGTTTCTTGTCGGCGAACTCGGCCACGGACAGGCGCTGTCCGAGCCGGTGCAGCGCCCGGTCCACGCACATCCGGCGGCTGCGCCGGTCCTCCATGACGGACACCCGCATCAGCGCCTCCACGAGCTGCTCTTCGCTCGCGGGAAAGGCCGGGTACGGGGACGGGCGCTCAGGCATGGCCGTCTCGGCGGTTGCGCCACCGGGTGGCACCCGCCGGATAAATGTCCGCAGTCGGTCGAGCCACTTCCACGTGTCCCCCTCACGCGTCCCGCGGCAGCGGTCGTACTGTCGCTGCCCGAGCCAGCAAGGGTATGACGAAGAGCCGCATGTGGGTACGGTCTCAACCGTCCCATTTGGATCACACGTTCATCGGGGTACCGCTCGGGACCCGGGTCTCAGGCGAGCTTCTTGAGGCGGTCGACCGCCTCTTCGAGCACCGGGATCCGCTTGCAGAACGCGAACCGTACGAAGGGGGCGCCCGCCTCGCGGTGGTCGTAGAACACCGCGTTCGGGATGGCGACGACACCCGCGCGTTCGGGCAGCGCGCGGCAGAACGCGAAGCCGTCGCTCTCGCCGAGCGGGCGGATGTCGGTGGTGACGAAGTACGTGCCCGCGGGCCGGAACACCTCGAAGCCGGCCGCCGCGAGACCGTCCGCGAGGAGGTCGCGCCTGGCGCTCATGTCGGCGCGGAAGGCGTCGTAGTACGAGTCGGGCAGGGCGAGTGCCTCGGCGACCGCGTACTGGAAGGGGCCGGACGCGACGTAGGTGAGGAACTGCTTGGCCGAGCGGACCGCGGTGACCAGCTCGGGCGACGCCGTCACCCAGCCGACCTTCCAGCCCGTGAACGAGAAAGTCTTGCCGGCGGACCCGATGGTCACCGTGCGCTCGCGCATGCCGGGGAGCGTGGCGAGCGGGATGTGCCCGGCGTCGCCGAACGTCAGGTGCTCGTACACCTCGTCCGTGATCACCAGGAGGTCGCGTTCGACGGCGAGCGCCGCGATCGCGGTGAGTTCCTCGCGCGTGAGGACGGTGCCGGTGGGGTTGTGCGGGGTGTTGATCAGCAGGAGGCGGGTGCGGTCGGTGACCGCGGCGCGCAGCTCGTCCAGGTCGAGCCGGAAACCGTTTCCTTCAGCGGCTCCGCCGCGGGCACTGTCGGGGCGCAGGGTGACGGGGACGCGGGTGCCGCCCGCCAGCGCGATGCTCGCCGCGTACGAGTCGTAGTACGGCTCCAGCGCGACGACCTCGTCGCCGGGTTCGACCAGGGCGAGCAGCGAGGCGGCGATGGCCTCGGTGGCGCCGGCCGTGACGAGGACCTCGCGGTCCGGGTCGAAGGACAGGCCGTAGCGGTGCTCCTGGTGGGCGGCGATCGCGGTGCGCAGCTCGGGGACGCCGGGGCCCGGCGGGTACTGGTTGCCGCGGCCGTCGCGCAGCGCCCGTACGGCCGCCTCGCGGATCTCCTCGGGGCCGTCCGTGTCGGGGAAGCCCTGGCCGAGGTTGATCGAGCCGGTCGCCGTGGCCAGCGCGGACATCTCCGCGAAGATCGTGGTCCCGAACTCGGCGAGACGGCGGTTGAGCAGGGGGCGCGCGCTGGAGGTCATGGCCGCCATCCTGCGCCGAACCTCTGGAGTTCCTCAACTCTGCTTTGACGGGGCGCGGGCCCGGGAATCCCCGAGTCACGCCCGACGGGGGCGTTCTCGGGGGAATGAGAGGAAGGTGAGGGCCGTGATCATCGGAGCCATCATCTTTGTACTTGTGATCGTGGGCATCGTCGTGGCCGTGTCGTCCGCGGGCGGCTCGGGCAAGGCGCGGAGCGGGAAGACGTCACTGAGCAAGGGTCGGTCGGGCAGCCGCCGGTCGGGCAGTTCCAGCAGCTGGTGGGCCGGCGGCGGTGCGGCGGGCGGGTACTCCTGCTCGTCCGGCAGCTCCGGCAGCTCCGGCGGACACCACGGGCACTCCTGCGGCGGCGGATCCTCGTGCGGGGGCGGCAGCTCCTGCGGAGGCGGGTCCTCCTGCGGCGGCGGGGGCGGGTGCGGCGGCGGAAGCTGACCGCGCCACCAGGCACGTACGGCCCACAGGGAGGCGGCTGACACGGGGCAGCCGGTCCGCGTGGGCCGTACGTATGTGTGAGTCAGCCGGAGAAACGTGCGACGAACAGGGCGCTATGTGCGCCCGGAAAGGTCCGTTGCGCGGGAACGGTACGCAAGTTGCCGAGAGAAGTTGAACAGTTGAGCTGTGGGGTCCCCGGAGGGGATGGAAACCAGGCGAAGTTGGGTAAAAACCCTGTGGCGGCGCCACTGTTCATGATTCTCTCTTAACCGTCAAAGCGGCCCTCGTGTGTTCGCGTGGGCACGTGCCGGCCTTCCCCCTTCAGCGCCGGCCTCACCTCCTTTTGCGTGTTAGCGGAGCCGACCCATGCTCACGACCCTGAACACCGCCTACACCGACACGCGTGCGGACGACCTGGCCTGGGCTCTCGGCCGCGAACCGCTGCCCGCGCTCGCCATGCTCGATCTCGAACTCGCCGGTGCCAAGCTCCAGTTGAGGCTCCTCGGCGCCTCGCACCAGGTACTCCTGGAGGAGGAGCAGGGTAGCTGCTCCGAGACCGTCGCCTGCATCCCGGGCAGCAGCACCCCGCTGCCGCTCGGCGTCGCCAAGCGCGTCGGCGACTGGGAGTACGAATTCGCGGCACACGTCGAGACCCTCTCCGAGGGCTCGTTCGCGGGCCGCGCACAGGAACTCATCGCGCTGGTGTCCGACCATCCCAACGGTCTCGCCGGGGTGTTCCCCGGCAGCCCGCACGCCTTCACCGCACTGCTCGCCCACCGGCAGGAGGGTCAGGTGCGCTGGCGCACCTGGCACGCCTATCCGCAGGAGGGTCAACTCGTCGTCACCCGGACCCGGGTGGGCGTGCGGACCCCGGCCGCGATGCTGTGACGCCATGGGCCGCGGCCCATGCGCGCACGGGCCCACTTCCACACGTGTGGGTGACTCGACGGAGTTGCGCGGTGACGTAGCGTTCCCAACGTGATCGAGCCGCGCACCCCCGTCCCGTCCCGCGTCCCGCGTGCCCGGAGCGAGGAGGGCAGGGCACCCCTCCCCGTGGCACCCCTCCCCGTAAAGCCGGCGACGGGGCGGTTCCTCGTGCTCGCGGGCGTCTTCCTCTGCGCGGCCTGCGGACTCGTGTACGAACTCGAACTGGTCGCACTCGCCTCGTACTTGATCGGCGACTCGGTCACCCAGGCGTCCGTCGTCCTGTCCGTGATGGTCTTCGCCATGGGCATCGGCTCGCTCGGGGCCAAGCGGCTGCGGCTGCGGGCCGCCGCCGGGTTCGGCGCGGTCGAGGCCGTGCTCGCGCTGGTCGGCGGGTGCAGCGCGATCGCGCTGTACGCGGTGTTCGCGTGGACCGGCGACTGGGGCGGATCCTGGGCGGGCGGCTCGCGCTACATGCTCGTCGGGTTCTCCCTCGCCATCGGCGTGCTCATCGGCGCCGAAGTGCCCCTCCTGATGGTGCTCATCCAGCGGATCAGACGGCAGGACCCCGGCGGCGCCGTCGCCGACCTGTTCGCCGCCGACTACGTGGGCGCGCTCGTCGGCGGGCTCGCCTTCCCGTTCCTTCTGCTGCCGATGCTCGGGCAGCTGACGGGCGCGCTGCTGACCGGCGCGGTCAACGCGCTCGCGGGCGGCGCCCTCGTGCTCGGCCTGTTCCGCAGGGACCTCACGCGCCGCGGCCGCTGGACGCTCCTCGTGGCGAACGTCGTCGTGCTCGGCCTGCTCGCCTGTGCCGCGGCCCTCGTCGACGACTTCGAGCGGGCCGCCCGGCAGGCCATGTACGGCAAGGACGTACGCGTCGCCGTCCAGACCGGCGTACAGGAGATCGTGCTCACCGGCGGGAGGCACGAGCCGCTCAACCTCTACCTCGACGGGCGCCTGCGCGTCAGCGGCCGCGACCAGCAGCGCTACCACGAGGCCCTCGTGCGGCCCGCGATGGCCGGACCGCACGCGCGCGTGCTCATCCTCGGCGGCGGTGACGGCCTCGCCGCCCGCGAGGTCCTGCGCTTCCCCGGGGTGCGGCACCTGGACATCGTCGAGATCGACCCGGGCGTCGCCCGCCTCGCGAGAAACGATCCGCCACTGAGCGCGCTCAACGGGCACGTCTACGAGGACCCGCGCGTGCGGGCCGTGACCGCGGACGCCTTCCGCTGGCTGCGCGGCCCGCACACCCCGTACGACGTGGTGATCTCCGATCTGCCCGACCCCGGGATCACGGCCGCCACGAAGCTGTACTCGCAGGAGTTCTACGGCCTGGCGGCCCAGGTCCTCGCCCCGGACGGGCGGCTCGTCGTGCACGCCGGGTCGCTGTCGTCGCGGCCCCGCGTGTTCTGGACGGTCGACACGACGCTGCGCGCGGCGGGCCTGCGGACGGTGCCGTACTGGGTGGGCACGGGCGAACCGCCGGCCCCGGCCGGGCGGCGGCACGGGGCGTGGGACCGGCTCGCCGGGATCGGCGACGGGCCCGACCGGACGCTCGACGGGACGCGGGCGCCGAGCGACTGGGGGTTCGAGCTCGCGGGCCCGCGACCGCTGCCTCAGGGGGCCGTGCCGCGCGAGCGGGTGCGGGCGGCGGAGCGCTCGAGGATCACCGGACTCGCGCCGTCGACGCTGGTTCATCCGCGGTACGCCGACTGAGTACGGGCCGAACACGGGACGCGTGGGGCCGGGCGTGGGTAGGCTCGGGCGGCATGGAGCATGAGGTGTTCGTTCCGGTTCCGGCGGAGTCGTTGAGGGGCGCGCTGGCGGCCCCCGAGTTGGTGGCGAGGGCGGTGCCCGGGCTTCAGCGGGAGGCCTCCGGCGACGGCGGCCGGCTGAAGCTCCGCATCGGCGGCCACACCATCACCTACCGCGGCTCCCTGCGCGTCACCGAGACGGAGACCGGGGCGTTCGCGGTCGAGGGCGACGGCACCGAGGCGCGGGGGACCGGTTCCGTGAAGTTCGCGGTGACGGTACGGGTAGCCGCGGCGTCCGGCGGCTCGAAGGTCACGTTCGTGGCGTCGGGCAGCGGGGACGGCCGGGTCGCCGAACTCCCCGACGACGCGGTGCAGTCCGCTGTACGCCGCCTCCTGACCCGCTTCGCGGAGGCACTCGGCACGGCGGCGGAGCCGGGGACGGACCCGGGGGCGGAGGACGCGGCCCGTACTGAGGACACCGAGGACGCAGAGGACGCGGAGGACGCCACCGACGACTCCCACACCTCCGTCTTCGAGACCGAGATCCCGCCGCCCTCGCTCGCCCCCTTCGCGGAGCTGGACCCTGAAGCCAACACGGCCGACGCTGCCGGCGAAGACGCCGGGTTCGACGCCGACGTGCCGCCCGCCGAGGCCGCCCACGCCCGCCGCACCATGATCGGCCGCAGCGCCGAGGAGGTCGACCACGCGCCGCCGCGCGGCCGCTACGCCCCGGTGCCCGCGCCCGAGTCCACGACGGCCACCGCCACGCTGCGCTGGGCCGCGCCCGCCGCCGCCGTCGTGGTCGCGTCCGCGATCGTCGTCGGCCGGGTACTGCGCCGCCGGCGCTGATCGAAAAGTAAGGTCGGCCCGTGACTACCCAGGAAACGACGCTGACCGCGGGTGACGCGGAAGTGACCGTGCAGCCGGGCAACGGCTGCCGCGTGAGCAGCCTGCGGATCGGCGGCACCGAACTCCTCCGGCAGGGGGAGAAGTACGGCTGCTTCCCGATGGTGCCGTGGTGCGGCCGCGTCAGGGAAGGCAGGTTCCGGGACGGCGGGCGGACGTACCGGATGCCCCTGAACTCGCCGCCCCACGCCATCCACGGCTTCGCCCGCGACGCCGAGTGGACGACCGCCCGCGCGAGCGCCGACGACGCCGTCTTCACGTACGACCTCGCCGAGCCCTGGCCCTGGCCCGGCCGGGTCACCCAGATGGTGCGCCTCACCGAGGACTCGCTCACGCTGACGCTCGGCATCGAGACGTACGGCGACTCGTTCCCCGCGCAGGTCGGCTGGCACCCCTGGTTCAACCGGACCCTCGACGGCTCCGCCGACGGCGTGCGCGTCGACTTCTCCCCGGCCTGGCAGGAGGAGCGCGGCGACGACCACCTTCCCACCGGCAAGCGGATCGACCGCACGGACGGCCCCTGGGACGACTGCTTCGGCATGCCCGACGGTGTGGACGTGACCCTGACCTGGCCGCGGCAGTTCGAGGTCAAGGTCGCGAGCCGGGAGCAGTGGGTCGTCGTCTACGACGAGCAGGAGGCGGCCGTGTGCGTGGAGCCGCAGACCGGCCCGCCGGACGGCCTGAACACGCTGCCGCGCCTCGTCACCCCGGTGAATCCCCTGGAGGCGACGACCACCTGGACGTGGCGAGCGCTCTGAGCCGGAGCCCAAGAGGGTCGGTCTAAGCTCGTAGCCATGACGAACGACGTGCGCGACGCGCTTCTCCAGCAGATCAAGGACAAGGCCGTGGTGCACGGCAAGGTGACGCTCTCCTCCGGTCTGGAGGCGGACTACTACATCGACCTGCGCCGCATCACTCTCGACGGCGAGGCCGCCCCGCTGGTGGGCCAGGTGCTCCTCGACCTGACCGCCGACCTCGACTTCGACGCCGTGGGCGGCCTGACGATGGGCGCCGACCCGGTCGCCGGCGCCATGCTGCACGCGGCCGCCGCCCGGGGCGAGCGCCTCGACGCGTTCGTGGTCCGCAAGGCCGCCAAGGCGCACGGCATGCAGCGCCGTGTCGAGGGCCCGGACATCAAGGGCCGTCGCGTCCTCGTCGTCGAGGACACGTCCACCACCGGCGGCTCCCCGCTCGCCGCCGTGGAGGCCGTGCGCGAGGCCGGTGCCGAGGTCGTCGGCGTCGCCACGATCGTGGACCGCGCCACCGGTGCCGCCGAGAAGATCACCGAGGGCGCCGGGGTCCCGTACCTGTTCGCGTACGGCAAGGACGAGCTGGGCCTCGACTGAGGCCGGTCGATAACGGGCCGGACCCAGTACGCGACCAGGACTGGAGCTGTCCGGCAAGTCTGGAAAGATGGGGGCGACGATGACGTCGCCATCCGGGGCCGATCCAGACGAGAGGCCCCAGGTCAGGGTCTGACAGCACACACCCGCACATCCCAAGGAGCGGACACATGCCCATCGCAACCCCCGAGGTCTACGCCGAGATGCTGGACCGGGCGAAGGCCGGCAAGTTCGCCTACCCGGCCATCAACGTGACCTCCTCGCAGACCCTGAACGCTGCGCTGCGCGGCTTCGCGGAGGCCGAGAGCGACGGCATCATCCAGATCTCCACCGGTGGTGCGGAGTTCCTGGGCGGCCAGTACAACAAGGACATGGTGACGGGCGCCGTGGCCCTCGCCGAGTACGCGCACATCATCGCCGAGAAGTACGACGTCACCGTCGCGCTGCACACCGACCACTGCCCCAAGGGCAAGCTGGACGGCTATGTGCGCCCGCTGCTCGACATCTCCGCCGAGCGCGTCAAGGCCGGCCGCAACCCGCTGTTCCAGTCCCACATGTGGGACGGCTCCGCGGAGACCCTCGCCGACAACCTGGCCATCGGCCAGGAGCTGCTCGCGAAGGCCGCCGCCGCGAAGATCATCCTCGAGGTCGAGATCACCCCGACCGGTGGCGAGGAGGACGGCGTCAGCCACGAGATCAACGACGAGCTGTACACGACCGTCGACGACGCGATCCGCACCGCCGAGGCCCTGGGCCTGGGCGAGAAGGGCCGCTACCTGCTCGCCGCGTCCTTCGGCAACGTGCACGGCGTGTACAAGCCGGGCAACGTCGTCCTGCGTCCGGAGCTCCTCAAGGGCCTCCAGGAGGGCGTCGGCGCCAAGTACGGCAAGACGGCCGGGTCGCAGCCGTTCGACTTCGTCTTCCACGGCGGCTCCGGCTCCACCGAGCAGGAGATCGCGACGGCGCTGGAGAACGGCGTCGTGAAGATGAACCTCGACACCGACACCCAGTACGCCTTCACGCGTCCGGTCGCGGACCACATGTTCCGCCACTACGACGGCGTCCTGAAGGTCGACGGCGAGGTCGGCGTGAAGTCGCAGTACGACCCGCGCACCTGGGGCAAGTCCGCCGAGGCGGGCATGGCCAAGCGCGTCTCCGAGGCCTGCGCGAACCTGCGCTCCACGGGCACGAAGCTCAAGTAAGCGCCGCTTCTCGTACGACGCCGGGGCCCGGCACCCTTCGTGGGTGCCGGGCCTCCGGCATGCCAGGGGGCGCCGCTGACATGGAACGCACCGCCGGTCATGACGCAGACTGGAACCCATGAGCCTTCACGAGAACCTTCTCGGGGGACCGCCCCCGACCCAGCTGCCCGACGACCCGGAGCCGCGCGAGCTGCTCGCGAGCGGCACGGCGCCCGCCGATGTCGCCGCGAAGTACCCGACCTCCTCCCTCGCCTGGGCGCGCCTCGCCGACGAGGCGTTCGAGCGCGGCAGCGTCGTCGAGTCGTACGCGTACGCCCGTACCGGTTACCACCGCGGCCTCGACTCGCTGCGCCGCAGCGGCTGGAAGGGCCACGGCCCGGTGCCGTGGGAGCACGAGCCGAACCGCGGCTTCCTGCGCGCCCTGCACGCCCTCGCGCGCGCCGCGCAGTCCATCGGCGAGCAGGAGGAGTACGAGCGCTGCGCGCAGTTCCTCAAGGACTCCTCGCCCGCCGCGGCCCAGACCCTGGGCTAGATTCCCGCACTTGTGCAGGCCCGCCCGTGACGAGCTGACCGGGCGGGCCTTGCCGTTTCGGGGGACGATTGCGGAGGATGCTCGTGGGGACCGGGGCCCCCGTGCCGGAATCGGCAGGGGCGGACCGCTACCCGGAGTACGTTCAAGGAGACAGCGATGTCCCACGAGGCTCACGAGTCGAACGAGCCAGAGACGCCGTATCTCGACTTTGCGGGGACCACCCCTTACGAGGACTACGTCCAGGCCGACGTCCTCACCCACCTCCAGCACACCCGCTCCGACGACCCCGGAGAGATGGTCTTCCTGGTCACGACCCAGGTGATGGAGCTGTGGTTCACGGTCATCGTCCACGAGTGGGAGACCGCGGCGCGGGCCCTGCGCGGCGACGACGTGCCGACCGCGGTGGCCGCCCTGAAGCGCTCCGTGCGCGAGCTGGACGCGCTGAACGCGTCGTGGCGCCCGCTCGGCCAGCTGACCCCCGCGCAGTTCAACTCCTACCGGGCCGCTCTCGGCGAGGGCTCCGGCTTCCAGTCGGCGATGTACCGGCGCATGGAGTTCCTGCTCGGCGAGAAGTCCTCCTCCATGCTGGTCCCGCACCGGGGCGCGCCGCGCGTGTACGCGGAGCTGGAGAAGGCGCTGGAGGAGCCGAGCCTGTACGACGAGGTGCTGCGGCTGCTCGCCCGCCGCGGCCACGCCGTCCCCGAGGCCGTGCTCAAGCGGGACGTGGCGCAGAAGTACGTGCCGTCCCCCGAGGTCGAGGCCGTGTGGACCGCGCTGTACGCCGGTGACGAGGGCGACGAGCTGGCCCGCCTCGGCGAGGCCCTCACCGACGTCGCCGAGCTGGTGTGGCGATGGCGCAACGACCACCTGGTGGCGACCCGCAGGGCGATGGGCGCCAAGACGGGCACGGGCGGCTCCGCGGGCGTGGCCTGGCTGGAGAAGCGCGCGCAGAAGAACGTGTTCCCCGAGCTGTGGACAGCGAGGTCCCATGTCTGACGTGACCGCCTCCGACGTGACCGCCCTGGCCGCGAAGGCCCTGGAACTGGACGCCGCCGACGAGCTGGGCAAGGTGCGCGAGCGGTTCGTCCTGGACGACGCCGGCGACACCGTGTACCTCGACGGCAACTCGCTCGGCGCGCTCCCCGCGCATGTGCCGGGGCGCGTCGAGGACGTCGTGCGCCGGCAGTGGGGCGAGCTGCGCATCCGCTCCTGGACCGAGTCGGGCTGGTGGACGGCACCCGAGCGGATCGGCGACCGGATAGCCCCGCTGGTGGGGGCCGCCCCGGGCCAGATCGTGGTCGGCGACTCGACCAGCGTCAATGTGTTCAAGGCCCTGGTGGGCGCGGTGCGGCTGGCCGGCGAGGGCCGCGACGAGATCCTCGTCGACGCGACGACGTTCCCCACCGACGGGTACATCGCCGAGTCCGCCGCCCGGATGACGGGCTGCACGCTGCGTCCGCTGACCCCCGCGGAGGTCCCGGGCGCGCTCGGCGACCGTACGGCCGCGGTGCTCCTCAACCACGTCGACTACCGCACGGGCCGCCTGCACGACCTGCCCGCGCTGACCGCCGCGGTACGCCGCGCGGGCGCCGTATCCGTCTGGGACCTGTGCCACAGCGCGGGCGCCCTGCCGGTCGGGCTCGACGAGCACGGGGTCGACCTCGCGGTCGGCTGCACGTACAAGTACCTGAACGGCGGCCCCGGTTCACCCGCGTACCTGTATGTGCGCAGTGATCTCCAGAGCCGCTTCGACTCGCCGCTGCCGGGGTGGAACTCGCACGCCGAGCCGTTCGGGATGCGGCCCTCGTACGAGGCCGGGGACGGGGCTGTGCGGGGCAGGGTCGGCACTCCCGACATCCTGTCCATGCTCGCCCTGGAGGCGGCGCTCGACGTCTGGGACGGGGTGCCGGTCGACGCGGTACGCGCCAAGTCGCTCGCGCTGACGGACTTCTTCCTGGAGTGCGTCGAGGCGTATGTGCCCGCGGGGCGGGTCGAGTCGGTGACGCCGTCGGCGCACGCCGAGCGCGGCAGCCAGGTGGCGCTGCGGTGTGATGACGCGGGCGCGGTCATGGAGCGGCTGATCGCGGCGGGTGTCGTCGGCGACTACCGGGCCCCTGACGTGCTGCGGTTCGGCTTCACCCCGCTGTACCTCGGGTTCGCCGAGGTGGAGCGGGCCGCGCGGGTCCTCGCGGATCAGCTGGCGGCCGCGGCGGCGTAGGGATGCCTCGGGCGGTATTAGGGACGCCTCAGGCGGCGTAGGGATGCCTCAGGTGGTGTAGACGCCCGCTTCCGCCGCCGCGACGGCGGCGTCGGCGGCCTGGTCCGCGTCGGCTTCGGTCGGCGCGGATCCGGCCGTCAGGAGCTGGTAGTAGAGGGGTGCGGACACGGCGCGTACGACGGCGGCCGGGTCCGTGCCGGGCCTCAACTCGCCGCGCTGCACGGCCTGTTCCACGCACGGCGCCCACTCGGCGACCCGTACCTCGTAGAAGCGGCGCAGGGCCGCCGACGTCTTCTCGTCGCAGGTCGCGGCCGCGATGACGGCCCGGAACAGGGCGCCCTGGCGGGGGTCGGCCAGCGTGCGCCGCACCAGGCGGGCGTTGGCCCGCAGGTCGCCGCGCAGGGTGCCGGTGTCGGTGCGCGGCAGCGACTGCTCGGCCATGTCGGCGAGGAGATCGGCGACGAGCCCCGTGACCGAGCCCCAGCGCCGGTACACCGTCGTCTTGCCGACCTCCGCGCGCCGCGCGACGTCCGCCAGGTCGAGATGGGCGAAGCCCTGTTCGGCGAGCACGTCACCGGCGGCGTCGAGGACGGCGGCGCGGACCCGTGCCGTGCGCCCACCGGGACGGACGGTGCCGGGCTCCGCCTGCACGGTGCCGGGGCCCGAAGGGGCGGTCCCGGGCTCTGCTTGTTCGGGCATACGGCCAGGGTAACGGCACAGGGGAACCGTTTATCCGGTTACGGTGTGTGTCCGCCCACGTCACCGGCCTGGTAGCGTCCGCATACTTTCCAATTCCGCCGTGACGCTGAGAGGTTGGAGCATGCCGGACGACGCCGCCGCCCGCGACGAGGCCGAAGAGGCATCGGCCTTCTCGCACCCCGTGGTCCCGCCCGACGTCACCGCCGCGTACGGGGATCACCCGGACCAGGTCGTCGACTTCTACGCGCCCCGCGACGGTGCGGATTCCGCGCCTCTGGTGGTGGTCCTGCACGGCGGCGCGTGGCGCGCCCCCTACGACCGGCAGCACCTCACGCCGTTCGCCGACTTCCTGGCACGGCGCGGCTTCGCGGTCGCCAACGTCGAGTACCGGCGCGGGAGTTCGCTGCCCCAGCAGGGCGGCAGGGGTCCGGTGGCGGGGCGCTGGCCGGAGACGTTCGACGACATCGCCGCTGCCCTCGACGCCCTCCCCCGCCTCGTACGGGACGTGCTGCCGCAGGGTGATCCGCGGCGCACCGTCGTCGTGGGGCACTCGGCCGGCGGGCAGCTCGCCCTGTGGGCCGCCGCGCGGCATCTGCTGCCCGAGGACGCGCCCTGGCACACCGCCGCCCCCGCACCGCTGCGCGGCGTCGTCGCGCTCGCCCCGATCGCCGACTTCGTGACGGCCCGCGACCTCGACGTCTGCTCCGGTGCACCCGCCCAATTCCTGGGCGGCGAGGCCGTGTTCGAGGAGCGGCTGCCGTACGCGGACCCCGCCGCGCTGCTGCCCACGGGCATCGCGACGACGCTGGTGCAGGGACGGGCGGACACGACGGTGCCCTACGCGGTCGCGGAGGCCTACGCGGACGCGGCGGCGAAGGCGGGCGAGGTCGTGGGGCTCACGCTCCTGGAGGACGTCGGCCACTTCCCGCTGATCGACCCCGCCGCGGACGCGTGCGCCGTGGTGGCGGAGGAGATCGCCCAGCTGGCGTGGTGACGGCGCCCGGCCCCGGCGGGAGCGTGTAGTACCTGCGACGGAGGGCCCAGGACCCTCCTCCCGTGGGACGCCTTCGGGGCGGGCCGCCGCTTACGGTGCTGTACGTGACCGAGACCCAGACCCAGACCCAGACGATGCCGACGGGGGCCAAGAGCCGCAGCCCCGAGTACCGTCTCGCCGCCGGCGCGCTGAGCGGCCTGCGGCAGGACCTGTTCAAGGATCCCTTCGCCTACCGTCCGCTGCCGCCGTGGTCGCCGGACGGCCCGCTGGTCGGGCGGCTGCCGGAGCGGGTGCGCCGCTACGCGGTGTGGACGCCGCACGCCGTGGTCCTGGGCGCCGCCCTGTTCACGCTGCTGATCGCGTTCGCCGTCGGTGACGCGATGGGCGGCGACGTGATCCACGCGCTGTCCGGGTTCATCCCGGCACTCGCCGTGGCGATGACGCTGATCAGGCCGGTCGGGGCATGGTGGATATCCCTCGTGTCGACGCCGTTCGTCGCGATCATGGGAGGGGACGGATTCGGCGCCCCGTGGGCGCCCGCCGGGTTCTTCGCGCACCTCGTCGTGATGACGGTGGTCGCGGCCAGGACCCGGCCCCGCACGGCGGCCTGGATGTGGGCGGGCACGGCTGCCTTCGGCTTCTTCGCGTCGGTCTTCTGGTACAGCATGGACCCGGACACCGCGCCGATGCTCTTCGTCTCCGCGCTCGCGCTCCTCGTCACCACGTCGGTGCACATCAGGCGCGAGGCGAAGGTGGAGATGACCGCGCAGCGCCAGGTCACGGCAGTGGAGCGGGACAAGCGCACGCTCCTGGAGGAGCGCACGAACATCGCCCGCGAACTGCACGACGTGGTCGCGCACCACATGTCGGTCGTCGCGATCCAGGCGGAGGCCGCGCCCTACCGCGTGGAGAACCCGCCCCCGGAGCTGGAGCAGGCGTTCGTCACGATCCGCGAGAACGCGGTGGCGGCGCTCACCGAGCTGCGCCGCGTCCTCGGCGTCGTACGGGCAGAGGATTACGAGGCGCCCGACGCCCCGCAGCCGACGCTCGCCGACCTCGGCCGGCTCCTGGAGAACGTGCGGGAGGCCGGGCTCCGGGTCGGGCAGACGGTCACCGGCGCGGTCCGCGACCTGCCGCAGGGCGTCGAGCTGTCGGCGTACCGCATCGTGCAGGAGGCGCTGAGCAACGCGCTGCGGCACGCGCCCGGCGCCGAGGCGCGCGTCGAGGTGTCGTACGTCCTCGGGGGTCTTGGCCTGCGCATCGTGAACGGCCCGCCGACGGGTCTGGTCAAGCCCTCGCCGGGCGCGGGCCACGGGATCACGGGCATGCGGGAGCGCATCGCGATGCTGAGCGGCGAGATGACGGCGGGCCCCACGGCGGACGGCGGCTACGAGGTGGCGGCGTTCGTGCCGGTGGCGACACCGGAGCCGGAGCCGGAGCCCGCGCCGCAGTCGACGACGGCGACGGACCAGTCGGGAGACCCCGCATGACCATCCGTGTACTGATCGCCGACGACCAGATGATGGTCCGCGAGGGCTTCTCGGTGCTGCTCAACGCGATGCCCGACATCGAGGTCGTCGGCGAGGCGGTCAACGGCCGCGAGGCGATCGCCCGGGTCCGTGAGCTCTCCCCGGACGTCGTCCTCATGGACATCCGCATGCCGGAGCTGAACGGCATCGAGGCCACCCGTGAGATCGCCGCGATGGACGGCAGCGCGAAGGTGCTCGTCCTGACCACCTTCGACCTCGACGAGTACGTCTACCAGGCCCTGCGCGCCGGTGCCTCCGGCTTCCTCCTCAAGGACGCCTCGGCCCGCCAACTGGCCGACGGAGTAAGGGTGGTGGCCGAGGGCGAGGCGCTCCTCGCCCCCTCGGTCACCCGCCGCCTGATCACGGAGTTCTCCAAGCTGTCCGAGATCCCGAAGCTGCCGGCGGTGGCGAACCCGGGGGCGTTCGGCGAGCTGACGGAGCGCGAGACGGAGGTGCTGGTCCTGATCGCCCAGGGCCTGTCGAACGCGGAGATCGCCGAACGGCTGGTCGTCGCCGAGTCGACCATCAAGACCCATGTCAGCCGGGTCCTCGTGAAGCTGGGCCTGCGCGACCGCACCCAGGCGGCGGTCTTCGCGTACGAGGCGCGGCTGGTCACCCCGGGCTGAGCGGGACGGCGGGCGTGGCTGGCGATCACTCACATGGCTGAACCGCCGGTGAAAGGACTCCACGGGCGCTCGGGCTGGCCACACTGGCTTCAGCCTGGAAAGGGGTGCAACATGACGGTCATGGCCGAGCGCACGTCTCAGATGTCCGTGGAGGAGTTCGAGGAGATCGCCCTCGGCGCCCCCGAGACCGTCACGTTGGAGTTCATCAACGGACGGATCGAGGTCAAGCAGGTGGCCGATGGGGACCACAACACGATCGTGCAGTGGCTGGCACGGCGCTGCATGCAGTCCAGGCCCGATCTGGATCTGTACCAGGGGCAGGGACTACGAGTAGGGGCCTACCGCCAGGGCCGAGCCAGGCCGGACGGAGTGCTGGCGCCCGAGGCCCACTTCGCGGGACACGGGGAATGGGCGGACCCGGCAGGGGCGTTGCTCGTCATCGAAGTCACCTCGTACGACTCCGACAGCGACAACCGGGACCGCCGTGAGAAGCCGTCGGCCTACGGTGAGGCCGGGATCCCGGCGTACTTGCTCATCGACAGGGAGTCCTGCACTGTCACCGTGCACAGCAACGCGGACCGGGAGGCCGGGGGCTACCGCGACACCCACACCGTGAAGTTCGGCGAGAAGGTGATCGTCCCCGACCCGGTCGGCATCGAACTCGACACCGAGTCCCTGAAGAACTACGTCCGTTGACCTCGAATCGTGCTCCTCAGCTCGACAGATCCCGACGCCGCAGCCCCGCCAGGCCCCCCGCGACAAACCCCACCGCGACCGCCGTCAGGACGAGCACCGGGGTCCAGGCCATCTCGCCGCCCGGGAGCTTGGGCAGGTGGCCGTAGGGCGAGAGGTTCATGACCGACTGCGGGAGGTCGAGCGCCGGGCCGATCCAGCCGAGGAGCAGGGCGACACCCGCCACCGCCCAGGCCGCCACCGCCGCCCTGGGGAACACCCCGAACAGCAGCACCGCGAGGCCGCCGACGCCCCAGATGGCCGGGAGCTGTGTGAGGCAGGCGCCCAGGACCGGGCCGAAGTTCTTGCCGTAGCCGATTCCGAGGCCGATCCCGCCGAGGACCATGATCAGGGCCGCTCCGCCGAACGCGATGGCGAGATGGCCGCCCGCCCACCGCAGCCGGCCGACCGCGCCCGCGAGGACCGGTTCGGCGCGCTGCGAGGTCTCCTCGCCGCTGAGGCGCAGCACCGACGAGACGATGTACAGCGCGGCGACCATCCCGAGCATGCCGACCATCGTGGCGAGGAACGCGTCCGTGACGCCGGACTGGCCACCCATCCGCTCGATGATGTCGCGGGTCTTGGCGTTGTCGCCGACCAGGTCGGTCGCGCCCTGCGTCATCCCGCCGAAGGCGACCCCGGCGACGAGGAACCCGAGGCTCCACCCGAAGACGCTGCCCCGCTGGAGCCGCCAGGCGAGCGCGCCCGCCGTACCGAGGCGGCCCTCGGCCGGCCCGGGCCGGCTCGGCAGGAAGCTCATCCCGAGGTCGCGCCGCCCGGCGAGCGCGTACGCCGCCGCTCCCTGCGCGCCGACCCCCGCCACGAACAGGAGCAGCACCCACCAGCGTTCGTCCGCGAACGCCCGCGTGTTCTCCAGCCAGCCCAGCGGCGACAGCCACGTCAGCACCGACGAACCTCCCTCAGAGCCGAAAGCCTGGGGGGACCCCCCGGTACCCGAGTCGCCCGCGGCCCGCAGCGCGAACGCCAGGCCGAGCACCGCCGACGTGAGCCCCTTGGCGAGCCGCGCGCTCTCCGTGAGCTGTGCGACGATCGCCGCCATCGTCGCGAACATCATGCCCGTCCCGGCGGTCACGAGCCCCAACGCCAGTGCTCCGCCGCCCCCTTGGGAAGCGAGCCCGCCCGCGATGAGGAGCGCGGTGGCGGCGTTGGCGACGAGCGCGGCGAGCAGCGCGGCGGTCAGCGGCGCGCGCCGCCCCACCATCGCCGACGACACCAGCTCCTGCCGCCCGCTCTCCTCCTCGTCACGGGTGTGCCGTACGACGATGAGCAGGCTCATGACGGCGGCGAGCAAGCCCGCGTAGACGCCGATGCGCCAGGCGACGAGCCCGCCGAGGGAGTCGGAGAACACCGGCCCGTACATGGCCCGCATCGAGCTGTTCGTGGCCATCGACTGCGCGATGTCCGCGCGCTCGGCGGCCGTGCCGTACACGCTCCTCAGGGAGCCCGGCATCGACAGGACCATCATGAGGATGACGGCGACCCAGACCGGGATCATGATCCGGTCGCGGCGCAGCGCGAGCCTCAACAGGGTGCCGGTGCCCGCGAGTTGACGTGAGCCGGCGGCGCGTGGCGCGAAGCGCGTGTCGGCTGCCGCGGTGGCGGTCATCGTGACATCGCCCCTTCGGTGACCTGGTGTGCCGCGTCGGCTGTGTCCTCTTGGTAGTGACGCAGGAACAGTTCCTCGAGCGTGGGCGGCGTGCTGGCGAGCGATCGTACGCCGGACTCCGTGAGGGACTTGAGGACCGCGTCCAGCTTGTCGCTGTCGACCTGGAGCTTGACCCGCAGACCCTGTACGTCGAGGTCATGGACACCGGGGAGCGCCGCCAACCCGTTGGGCGCGGAGGCGAGTTCGGCGGTGACGCTGGTGCGGGTCAGGTGCCGGAGCTCGCTGAGCGTGCCCGTCTCGACGGTCTGCCCCTTGCGGATGATGCTGACCCGGTCGCAGAGCGACTCGACCTCGCTGAGGATGTGTGAGGACAGCAGCACGGTCTGCCCGCGCTCCCGCGCCGCCTCGCGCACGTAGTCCTGGAAGACCTCCTCCATCAGCGGGTCGAGGCCGGACGTCGGCTCGTCGAGGATGAGCAGGTCGACGTCGGACGCGAACGCGGCGACCAGGGCGACCTTCTGCCGGTTGCCCTTGGAGTAGATGCGGCCCTTCTTCGTCGGGTCGAGTTCGAACCGCTCGATCAGGTCCGCGCGCCGCGCCTTGTCGAGACCGCCGCGCAGACGCCCGTACAGGTCGATGACTTCGCCGCCGCTGAGGTTGCGCCACAGCGTGACGTCGCCGGGCACGTACGCGACGCTGCGGTGCAGGGCGACAGCGTCGGCCCAGGGGTCGCCGCCGAGCAGCTGCACCGCGCCGGAGTCGGCGCGCAGCAGCCCGAGCAGGACGCGGATGGTCGTGGACTTCCCGGCGCCGTTCGGGCCGAGGAAGCCGTGGACCTCACCGGTCTCGACGTCCAGGTCGAGGCCGTCGAGCGCATGCGTCTTGCCGAACGACTTGTGCAGTCCGGAGACGGTGATTGCCTTCGTCATGTTTCAGAACGTACGCTGGTTTCACAAATTTGTGAAGTTAAGGAAGCGTATAAACTCAACGAGCCAGTGACGCAGAGGCCAGTGACACAGGGGGATGATCAGTTCATGCCTACGGGAGAGATCCGCGACCAGGGCGACGACCCGGTGTCCCGATTCGTCGAACGCTTCGCCTCGCAGCTGGTCGAGGCCGGGATGCCCAGGATGCCCGCACGGATCTTCGCCGCCCTGCTCGCGTCCGACTCCGGCGCCCTCACCTCCGCCGAACTCGGCGAGCGGCTCCGGATCAGCCCGGCAGCGGTGTCCGGGGCGGTCCGCTACCTCACCCAGCAGCACATGGTCACCCGCGAACGGGAGCCCGGCTCGCGCCGCGACCTCTTCCGGGTGCACAGCAACCAGTGGTACGAGGCCCTCGCCAACCGGGACTCGGTGCTCAAGCACTGGGAGGACGCCCTCCGCGAGGGCGTCGCGAGCCTCGGTGACACGACACCGGCGGGCCGCCGCCTCGCTGAGACCCTCGCGTTCTTCGAGTTCATGCAGGGCGAGCTGAACGGCATGATGGAGCGCTGGCGGGCCCGCCGCGCCGAGCTCTTCGGCCGCTGACAAGCCCGCCCCTCACCCCGGCAGTGTCAGCCCCCACGCACCCGCCCGTACCGTCCACGTGCGGGTGCGTACGGGGCCGCCCACCACCTGGTCCGCGCGGTAGCGAAAGTCTGGGCCCGACACCGTCACCGTGTGCGCGAGGACCCGCAGGGGCCCCGCCTCCGCGCCCACCGAGGACGGCCTGACCTCGACGTTGGCCCGGCCCGCCGCGTCCGGGGCCACGCTCACGCCCTCGACCGGCCGGTCCAGATCGACCAGCGTCACCCCGTCCGCCTCGACCCGCAGCCGCTGCGGCCCCGGCGAGGGCGCCGTCATACGCGGCGGTCGCGCCGCGAGCGTGCGGACGAGGGACTGGCAGGTGCGCAGCCAGTGGTGCGCGGGGTCGGAGCCCAGCGCCGCCGGGTGCGCCACGGGCGGGATCCGCAGATCCCCGAGCACCACCCCGTCGGAGTCGTCGACGAGCAGATCGAGCCGCCGCGCGACGCCTTCCAGGGCCGCCCGTGCCGCCGCCACCGCGTCGGTCGGCACCCCGAGGGAGCGCGCCAGCGAGAGACTCGCCCCGACCGGAACGAACGAGAGAACGGAACCCGCCAGCTCGCGCTCGCGGTGCAGCAGCGCCACCGCGCGCAGCAGCGCCCGGTCGTCCCCGATCACCACCGGCCGCCGGGAACCCCTTCTGACCAGCGCCTTCGCGAATTCCTCCGGCCCGTCCGGCAGACACACCTTCACCGTCGCACCGGCGCCGAGCACGTCCTTCGCGATGCGTACCGACTCGCCGTCCGCACGCCGGGCGACCGGATCGACGACCACCAGTAGCTGGTCAAAAGCCGCCACCTCGGTCCTGCCTCGCTTCCTCGGGTAGCATCTTGGTGCAAGAGCCCCTTGCGCTATTGCGCCAGGGGCTTCGTCTATTCCGGGGCACACCAAGGCACACCCATACAGGCGGCTACGGCCCCTGACCTTGGTCTTGCCCCGCCCGGAAGGGGTGTACGCCTGTGCCCGCACTTGTGCTGCTCGGTGCTCAGTGGGGTGACGAAGGCAAGGGAAAGGCCACCGACCTGCTCGGTGGATCCGTGGACTATGTGGTGCGCTACCAGGGCGGCAACAACGCCGGTCACACGGTCGTCGTAGGCGACCAGAAGTATGCGCTCCACCTCCTCCCTTCCGGGATCCTCTCGCCGGAGTGCACGCCGGTCATCGGAAACGGTGTCGTCGTCGACCCGTCGGTCCTGCTCTCCGAGCTGAGTGGACTGAACGAGCGCGGCGTCGACACGTCGAAGCTGCTGCTCAGCGGCAACGCGCACATCATCACGCCGTACAACGTGACCGTCGACAAGGTGACGGAACGCTTCCTCGGCAAGCGCAAGATCGGCACCACCGGCCGCGGTATCGGCCCGACGTACGCGGACAAGATCAACCGCGTCGGCATCCGCGTCCAGGACCTCTACGACGAGTCGATCCTCACCCAGAAGGTCGAAGCGGCGCTCGAGGGCAAGAACCAGCTCCTCACCAAGGTCTTCAACCGGCGCGCCATCGAGGCGGAGCAGGTCGTCGACGAGCTGCTCGGCTACGCGGAGCAGATCAAGGGCTACGTCGCCGACACCACCCTGATCCTGAACAAGGCCCTCGACGACGACAAGGTCGTCCTCTTCGAGGGCGGCCAGGGCACGCTGCTCGACATCGACCACGGCACGTATCCCTTCGTGACGTCGTCGAACCCGACCGCGGGCGGCGCCTGCACGGGTGCGGGCGTCGGCCCGACGAAGATCAGCCGCGTCATCGGCATCCTCAAGGCGTACACGACCCGTGTCGGCGCGGGCCCGTTCCCGACCGAGCTGTTCGACGAGGACGGCGAGGCGCTGCGCCGCATCGGCGGAGAGCGCGGTGTCACCACCGGCCGTGACCGCCGCTGCGGCTGGTTCGACGCGGTCATCGCCCGCTACGCGACCCGTGTGAACGGCCTGACGGACTTCTTCCTCACCAAGCTGGACGTGCTCACGGGCTGGGAGCAGATCCCGGTCTGCGTCGCCTACGAGATCGACGGCAAGCGCGTCGAGGAACTCCCGTACTCGCAGAGCGACTTCCACCACGCGAAGCCGGTCTACGAGTACCTGCCGGGCTGGTCCGAGGACATCACCAAGGCCAAGACCTTCTCCGACCTGCCGAAGAACGCGCAGGCGTACGTGAAGGCCCTGGAGGAGATGTCGGGCGCCCCGATCTCCGCGATCGGTGTCGGCCCCGGCCGCACCGAGACCATCGAGGTCAACTCGTTCCTCTAGGCCCCGCGCCCCGGAACAACAGGCGCCCCTGCCCCGCTCGGTCGAGCCGGGCAGGGGCGCCTGCGCGTGTGGGGAGACCGGCGGCTCAGCCGCGGCAGGCCGCGTAGCCGTCGGGGGAGGTGCAGGACAGGTGGCCGGCGCGGGCGATGACGCGGTCGGCTGCGCCCTGGGTGAGGAAGTCGAGGAAGCTGTCGGCCAGGGAGCCGTCCCCGGGGTTGCCGATCGTGTACGCGTACTCGACGGCGTGGAACGGGTAGCCCTTCGTGATGTTCTCGCCGGAGGGGCCGAGGCCGTTCAGCTTCAGGGTGTGGGAGCCCTTGCGCGGGGTGCCCTCGGGCGGGGCCGCGTAGCCGATCGTGCCGTCGACCTGCGCGACCCGTTCGAGGAGGTCGGGCGTGTTGTGCTCCTCGCAGCGCAGCACCTTCGAGGCGGGCAGCAGGTCCTTGGTGCGGCAGTCGCTCGACGACGTCGAGAAGGAGTCGGGGCGGCCGAGGACGCGGGCCTCGAAGGCGCCGCGCGTGCCGGAGCTGCCGGTCCTGCGGACGGTGCGCACAGGCAGGTCGGGACCGCCCACGTCCTTCCAGTTGGTGATGTCGCCGAGATAGAGCCGGCGGACCTGGGCGACGGTCAGGTCGGTGAGCGGCTTGCCGTCGACGGCCACGGCGTCGTTGAGGATCATGGCGAACGCCGTCGCGGCGACCTTCTCGCTGTGCAGCTTGCCCTCGGGGTCGCTCTCGGAGGTCGGGCCGTCGGAGAAGGCGATGACACCGGAGTGGTCGCCCGCCGTGTCGGAGTTGTCGGAGTTGTCGGAGGGGTCGGATTCAAGGAGCTGGCGGACGCCGGTGCCGCTCGAACTGGTCGCGACGGTGATCGTCGCGTCGTCGCAGTCGCGCGTGTACGTGTCGCGCAGCGCCTCCATCGCGGGCCGGAACGCAGACGACCCGGTGAGGGTGAGCGAACCCGAGGCGCAGCCGCGGGGCTGGGGGACCGGGTCCGGCAGCGTGGCGAGGAGCAGCAGGATCGCCATGCCGGTGCCGAGGATCCCGACGGTCCAGCGGCCCAGCGGGCTGAAGAGGGGCGGCTTGTCGTCGGGGTGGGCGCCCTGGTTGGGGTGGACGGTGCCGTCGTTGAGGCGGCCTTCGACGACGGCCTCGGTGCCCGCGTCGCCGCCGCGGAGCATCACGAGGAGCTTGTAGTAGTCGCCGCTGTTGAGGGCGACGGGCGGCAGGAGAAGGCTGTTCTCGCCGGGCGTGTAGACGGGCCGGGCGTCGAGCCGTATCTGCCGGGCGGTGTTCGACGTGAGGGCGGGCTGCACCGGGTACGCGTCGGTGATGCGGCGCCCGGAGAACGTCACGGTCAGGCCCGCGGGCTGAGAGATGTAGTCGCTGTCGGTGATGGTGGCCGCGCCGTCGTTCTCGATCCGCAGGAGGACCAGGGTGGTGTCCTCGGTGATGTCGCGGCGCGGGATCAGGCCGTCCGGGCCCGGCAGGTCCTCCGATATGGCGCGGCTCAGCGGGATGTCCATCTGGATGCGGTGGCCGATCCGCTTGCTGTGCTGCTTGCGCCGCTCGACGTACCACAGGGCCAGTGACGCGGCGATGGACAGCACCGTCGTGGCGATGGCGACGAGGTTCTGTGCGTCCTTGAGCCAGCCCATGGTGTGAACTCCCCCCGGAACCTGATGGTGGAGTCACCGTAGGGGCTCGTGCGGCGGCACGGCGGACGGCGGCCGAGGTGTCGACCGGTGTTCGCCGTGCGTTCAACCGCGGGGGCGCGGGAGGGGGTCCGCAGGGGGCAACTCGCCTGTCCGCAGCCCGATTTCAGGGCCGGGCCGCGCGCATCACCCCTTGCTGTACGTCAGCTCGTCGCCGTTGTTCATCGTGCGGCGCAGCTCGCCCGACGAGAGCACCTCGACCGTGCTCGGCTTGCCCGGAGTACACGAACCGGAGGGGCCGGAGACGACGTCGGTGGCGCCGATGCGCAGCGTCCCGCCGGAGGCCGACACCAGCGTGCCCTGGAACACGCAGTGGTACGTGCCGCCGCCCTTGAGCGGGCCGTCCGCCGTCATCGACAGGACCGTGTCGCCGGGGCTGCCCTGCTGGATGTCCAGACGGCGGGTGTTGTGGCCCGTGGCGTTGTCGATCGAGGCGGTCCAGGTGCCGAGGAACTCGGTGGGCACGTCCCCGCCCGCGGGCGGTTCGGAGGACTCGGGCGGCTGCGAGGTCTCGGGGTCCTGCGAACTGGGGCCGCCCGTCGAGGGTCCCTGGCTCGTGGGCGCGCCGGACGTCGGCTGCTTGGGGTCCTCGCTCTGGGAGGCCGGCCTGCCGTCGTCCTTCATCAGCGCGTACACCGATCCGCCCGCGCCGAGCGCCACGACGAGCGCCACCACGATCAGCGCCGCCGTGGAACGCCCGCTGCGCCGCGGCTCCGGCTGCGGCGCGCCGATGGGGACGACGCCCGGGCCGTACGGGGGTGTGGCGGCGGGTCCGTAAGGCGGCGTCCCGCCGCCCCAGCCGCCCTGCTGCGGATAGCCGTAGACGGGTGCCTGGGGGTGCGGATGCGGATACCCGTACGCGGCGGAGGCGGGCGGGGCCGCCGGCGGGAGCGCGGGGGTCGACGGGCCGGAGGGGGAAACCATCGTCGGGAGATGGTTGACGGGGGCGGCGCCGGGCTTGCCGGGCGGCGGAGGGGTCGCTTCGCCGCCACCGTCGCCGGTCTCTGTGGGCGTGGCGGGCGCGGGCTTCTCCTTGGAGAGGCTGGGCGGCGCGGGCGCGGGAGGCGTGCCGGTCGATCCGGTCGCGCCGTCAGGGTCCTCCGTGTCCAGCAACTGCACGGCGTGCCGCCCCAGTTGGGCCACCAGGGCCCCCGGCAGCCACGGGTCCCGCGTGCGTCCGCCGTCGCCGAGCGTGTCCTCGGCGCCGGTCCGCTCCAGGAGCTGGTCCAGGGTCGGGCGGTCCGCGGGGTCCTTGCGCAGACAGTCCCGTACGAGTTCTTGCAGGCCCTCCGGGAGCGCGGAGAGGTCGGGTTCCTCCTGGGCGATACGGAACATCAGGGCGTGCACCCCGCTGTTGGCCGTACCGAACGGCAGCCCGCCCGTCGCCGCGTAGGCGAGGACCGAGCCGAGGCAGAACACGTCGCAGGCCGGGGTGATCCGGTCGCCGCGCACCTGCTCAGGGGCCATGAAACCCGGCGAGCCCACCAGCGCGCCCGTTCTCGTGAGGCCGCCGTCTGTCACGGTCTCCAGGGCGCGGGCGATGCCGAAGTCGATGACGCGGGGCCCGTCGATCGTCACCAGGACGTTCGACGGCTTCAGATCGCGGTGGATGAGGCCCGCGGTGTGGATGTCCTTGAGCGCGTGCGTGAGGCCCGCCGCGAGGATCCGCACGGAGCGCTCGGGCAGCGCGCCGTGGTCGTGCGAGACGACCGTCTGGAGCGAGGGCCCCGCCACGTAACCCGTGGCCACCCAGGGGATGTCCGCCTCGGTGTCCGCGTCGAGGACCGGCGCGGTCCACTCCCCGCCGACCTGCCGCGCGGCCTGCACCTCCAGCCGGAACCGGTTCCTGAACTCCTCCTGCTCGGCGAGCTCCTGGCGCACCAGCTTCACCGCGACCGTGCGCCCGCGGTCCGAGCGTGCCAGATAGACCTGGCCCATCCCGCCCGCCCCGAGCCGCGCCAGCAGCCGGTACGCACCGATGCGCTGCGGATCTCCCGCCCCCAGCTTCTCCATGTCGCGCCACCCTCCCCCATGTGTGACCAACATCCCGAGAATAGTGGGAGGTTGTGACACTGGGGACGGGGCGGCGTCTACGGTTCCGTAACAGGGTGGGCCGTGGGGTGGGCCGTCGGGTGATCCCTGGGGTGATCCGTCACCTCGTCCAGTGCCACCGACAGCCGTTCGAGCATCCGCGCCGTCGCGGCGAGTTCGTCCTCGCCGAGCGCCGCCGCGAGCCGGTCCGCGAGGGCCGCGTGGCCGGGGCCGATCCGCGCGATCGCCGCGCGGCCCTCCTCGGTGGGGGCCAGGAGCTTGGCGCGCCGGTGGGCCGGGTTCGGCTCGTACGCGGCGAGGCCCTGGGTGACGAGCAGGTCGGCGACGCGCTGCACGCTCTGGCGGGTGATGCCCATGACGCGCGCGATGCCGGCGACGGGCAGCGGCTCGGTCAGGACCGCGCCGAGCACCTGCCACCGGGCGGCGGTGAGTCCCGCGGGCCGTGACAGCTCCTCGGAGACGGACAGGAACTGGCCGTTGAGCCGGAAGACGCCGAGCGCGGTCCGGCTCAGCAGGTCCTGGCGCGCCCTGCTCACTCCTGCGCTCCCTGGAGGGTCTCGTACGCCGTCACGTCCGAGTCGTGGAACAGGCGGTACCAGGCGTCGAGCAGCTCGCCCTCGAACACCCCGAGCCCGCCGAGGACTTCGCGCGCGAACGCGACCGGTTCGGTCGGCCCGGCGGTGATCAGGCCGCCGTCCGACACGGCGTCCGCGTCGACGTAGTGCTCGCCGCCCTTGTAGCCGGTGGCGTCGAGGTACACGGGGGCGGCGCTGGTGTGCGCCCGGTCGTCGAGCAGGCCCTCGCGGGCGAGTCCGGCGGTGGCCCCGCAGATCGCGGCGACCGGCACGCCCGCGTCGAGGAAGGCGCGGGCCTTGCGGGCGAAGGGCGCGAGGTCGTCAGTTGTGTCCCACAGGTCGGCGCCAGTGAGGATCAGCAGCGAGCTGTCCTCGGGGCGCAGGCCGGCGAGGGCGAGGTCGGGCTGGATGCGCACGCCGCCGATGGTGGTGACGGGACGGTCGGCGAGGAGCGCGACGGTGCGGACCTCGTATCCGCCGCGGGCCAGGTGCGCCGTGGCGTGCCCCGTCTCCCAGTCGGCGAAGGTGTCGTAGACGGCGAGGTGTACGGGCTTGTGGGCTCGGCTGGTCATGGCTGCCTCCCATGTCTATGACAGCATGCTGACATTATGGCAGCATGCTGTCAATGGGAGGCTAGGGGGCTAGGGGGCTAGGGGGCGTCTTTGCGGAAACTCGTTTCCGTCAGTCGGAACGATCTAGGGCGCCGGCACGTACTACCTGACGACGTACCGCTTCACGACGTACGACCTCCCCCGACCGAGGAGACCGTGTGCTGAACAGGACGCCAGTCGCCGTCCGCGCCCTCGCGCGCGCCGCGCTCGCCGCCCGCCCCGTCGGACTCGACAGGACCGACACCGAGGCCCCGCTGCTGCGCCACCACGGCCACAGCTATCTCGTCCCCGTCGAGCTCTTCCAGGACTTCGCCGCCCTGCTCACCGACCCCCGCAGGCCGGGCGGCCCCTACCGCGCCCTGTCCGTCGGCGGCCGCCGCTGGTTCGGATACCGCTCGACGCACTACGACACCCCCGCCCTGCGCACGTTCCACGACCACGCACAGGAACGCGTGCCCCGCTTCGGCATCAGGGAGCGGCTCTACGAGGACAGCGGGAAGCGGCAGTTGGAGCTCAAGGTGCGCTGCGCGGACGGCGGGACGGTCAAGCACCGGACCCTTCTGGGCGAGGGCGACCACCCCCTCGACGACACCCGGCGCGCCTTCGTCACCGGTCTCCTGCGCGGTACGTACGGCATCGGGGCGCCGCAGGAGCTGGTCGCCCGCGTCGTCACCGAATACCGGCGCGCGACGTTCGTCGCCGACGGGCAGCGGCTCACCTGCGACGCGGGGCTCGTCGTGCGCGGGGCGGGGCAGAGGCACGCGGTGCGGGCGGACGGCGGGTCCGTGCTCGTGGAGACCAAGGCGGGCGCGCCGGGGCGGCCGACGGACGCGGACCGGCTCCTTGCACGGTTCGGGGTGGCGCCCGTCGCGTTCGGCAAGTACTGCGGGGGACTCGCCGCGCTGCGGCCCGAGCTGGCGGCCGGACCGTGGGAAGACGCGGTGCGGACCCTGTTTCCCGGGGCGGTGCCTCCGCGCGAGGGCGACAGTGTGTCGCGTTAGCGCCCGTCCCACAGACAGGACGCCGATGGTCCTTCCACCATGCGGACATTTACCCTCGGGCCCATGACCCCTCAGCCGAATCCCCAGGTCGGCGCAGCCGTGAAGGCCGCGGACCGTGCGCACGTGTTCCACTCCTGGTCCGCACAGGAGCTCATCGACCCGCTCGCCGTCGCCGGCGCCGAAGGGTCGTACTTCTGGGACTACGACGGCAACCGCTACCTCGACTTCACCAGTGGCCTCGTCTTCACGAACATCGGGTACCAGCACCCGAAGGTCGTCGCCGCGATCCAGGAGCAGGCCGCCTCCCTCACGACCTTCGCGCCCGCGTTCGCCGTCGAGGCCCGCTCCGAGGCCGCACGCCTCATCGCCGAGCGGACCCCCGGTGACCTGGACAAGATCTTCTTCACCAACGGCGGCGCCGAGGCGGTGGAGAACGCCACCCGCATGGCCCGTCTGCACACGGGCCGCCACAAGGTGCTCTCCGCCTACCGCTCGTACCACGGCGCCACCTCCACCGCGATCAACCTGACCGGCGACCCGCGCCGCTGGCCGAGCGACCAGGGCGCGGCGGGCGTCGTCCACTTCTGGGCGCCGTTCCTGTACCGCTCCCCGTTCTACTCGGAGACCGAGCAGCAGGAGTGCGAGCGCGCGCTCCAGCACCTCGAGGACACCATCGTCTTCGAGGGCCCGGCCACGATCGCCGCGATCATCCTGGAGACCGTGCCCGGCACCGCCGGCATCATGACGCCGCCGCCCGGCTACCTCCAGGGTGTGCGTGAGCTGTGCGACCGGCACGGCATCGTCTTCATCCTCGACGAGGTCATGGCGGGCTTCGGGCGCACCGGCAAGTGGTTCGCCGCGGACCACTACGACGTCGTGCCCGACCTGATGACCTTCGCCAAGGGCGTGAACTCGGGCTACGTCCCGCTCGGCGGCGTCGCCATCTCCGGCGCCATCGCCGACACGTTCGGCAAGCGCCCCTACCCGGGCGGCCTCACCTACTCCGGGCACCCGCTGGCCTGCGCCGCGGCCGTCGCCACCATCAACGTCATGGAGGAGGAGCGTGTCGTCGAGAACGCCGCCCACCTCGGCGAGACGCTGATCGGCCCGGCGCTGCGCGAGCTGGCCGGGCGCCACCCGTCGGTGGGCGAGGTCCGCGGACTCGGCATGTTCTGGGCCCTGGAGCTGGTGAAGGACAAGGCCACCCGCGAGCCGCTGACCCCGTACAACGCGGCGGGTGCGGCGAACGCGCCGATGGCCGCCTTCGGCGCAGCCGCCAAGAAGAACGGCCTGTGGCCCTTCATCAACATGAACCGCACCCACGTGGTCCCGCCGTGCAACGTCACGGAGGCCGAGGCCAAGGAGGGCCTCGCCGCCCTCGACGAGGCGCTGACCGTGGCGGACGGCTACACGTCGTAGAGAAACAGGTACTCCGTGTCACTCCCCGTAGTGCGTAGGCTGACCAGCTGACCAGGAACAGCCTCACCAGCTGACGACGCACTACGGGGGAGGGACACCACGTGCCCGGAACCGACGGCGGAGCTGCCGTCCAGCGCAACACGCTGCGCCAGCAGATCGCCGACGCCCTGCGCGACGAGATCCTCGCGGGGCGGCTCGAACCGGGCCAGGAGTTCACGGTCAAGGAGATCGCCGAGCAGTACGGCGTCTCCGCGACCCCGGTCCGCGAGGCTCTGGTCGACCTGTCCGGGCAGGGGCTCCTGGACTCCGCCCAGCACCGCGGCTTCGCGGTCCACGAGTACTCGCTCGCCGACTACCGCGGCATGATCGAGGCCCGCAGCCTCGTCACGGACGGCATCTTCCGCGGCCTCATCGCGAACGCCGACGCGCACCACGCCACCCCCGCCGCCCTCGCCGGGGTCCGCCGCCGCGGCGAGGAGGCCGCCCGCGCGGCCGCAGCCGGCGACCTGAACGTGCTGATCGGCTACGACCTGCGGTTCTGGCGCGAGCTCAGCGCCCTGTTCGGGAACCCGTACCTCTCCGACTTCTTCCACCGCCTGCGCGTCCAGTCGTGGATGTGCGCGGTCCCGCATCTGCGCCGCGTGGACGACCTCAGGGGCCACCTCTGGTCCGGGCACTGCGGCCTCGTCGACGCGCTCGCGGCCCGGGACGCCCGCGCCGCGCAGGACATCGTCACCGCGTACAACGCGGACTCCCTCGCCCTCGTCGAGCGGCTGGCCAAGCGGTGAGCACGGAGCGGACCGACCGTCCCGTCGCCGCGCGCACGGGCGTCGTGGACCTCACCGTCGTCGTCCCCGCGTACAACGAGGAGCACCGGCTCGGCCCCACGCTGGACGCGGTCACCGCGTACCTGAACGACGGGGACGGCGGGAACCGGTGGGGTGACTGGGAGATCGTCGTCGTCGACGACGGCTCCACCGACCGCACCCGCGAGATCGCGGAGCGCGCGGTCGCCGCCGCCCCGGAGGGCCCCGGCCGCACCCCCCGCATCCGGCTCGTCGGGAGCCCCCGCAACCGCGGCAAGGGCCACGCCCTGCGCCAGGGCGTCCTCGCCTCCCGCGGCCGCCGTGTCCTGGTCACCGACGCCGACCTCGCCGCGCCCATCGAGGAGCTGGAAGCCCTCGACAAGGCGCTCGGCGAGGGCCACGCGGCGGCGATCGGCTCCCGCGCCAGGCCCGGCGCGACGATCGCCCGCCACCAGCACCGGCTGCGCGAACTCCTCGGCCGCACCGGCAACTTCCTGATCCGCGCGACGAGCGTCCCCGGCATCAGGGACACCCAGTGCGGCTTCAAGCTCTTCGACGGCGACCGGGCCCGCGCCGCGTTCGCCGCGGCACGCCTGGACGGCTGGGGCATCGACGTAGAGATACTGATGTACTTCCGCCGCTCCGGCTGGCCGGTCGCCGAGGTGCCCGTGCGGTGGTCGCACCAGGCGGGCTCGAAGGTCCGCCCCTTCGACTACATACGGGTCCTGGCCGAGCTGGTGACGCTCAGGGCACGGGCGGTGCCGAAGGGCCACCTCCTCGTGGCGGCCCTCTTCCTCGTCCTGTCCGTCGCCCTGTACTCGGGCCGCTGGGCGGCGCCCGCGCACCGCTACCTCCCCGACTCCCTCCAGGACCAGAACCAGTGGGAGTGGTTCTTCGCGGTGACGGCGGACAGCGTCCGCCACCTCCACAACCCCTTGTTCACGACGCTCCAGGGCTTCCCGGACGGCGTGAACCTGATGGCCAACACCGCGATGCTGGGCCTTTCCGTCCCGCTCGCCCCCGTGACCTGGCTCTTCGGCCCCGCGGTCGCCCTGAACGTGGCGATGACGGGCGGCCTCGCCGCCACCGCGTTCGCCTGGTACCGGCTGATCCTGAAACGGCTCGTGCGGACCCGGTGGGCCGCCGCGGCCGGCGCGCTCCTCGCCGCGTTCGCGCCCCCGATGGTCAGCCACGCGCACGCGCACCCGAACTTCGTCGTCCTCTTCATGATCCCGCTGATCATCGAGCGGGCGCTGCGGCTGTGCGAAGGCAAGCGCGTGGTGCGCGACGGAGTCGTCCTCGGCCTCTTCGCGACGTACCAGATCTTCCTCGGCGAGGAACCGCTCCTGCTCGCCGTCATGGGCATG
Source organism: Streptomyces sp. NBC_00009 (assembly GCF_045040855.1). Taxonomy (NCBI): domain Bacteria; kingdom Bacillati; phylum Actinomycetota; class Actinomycetes; order Kitasatosporales; family Streptomycetaceae; genus Streptomyces; species Streptomyces sp. NBC_00009. The sequence continues at coordinate 3,643,784 of NZ_CP108312.1, read as the reverse complement.
GTGCTGTTCGCGCTCGCCTACGCCGTCGTGCGCAGGGACGTGGCGAAGGCGGCCTGGCGCCCGCTCCTGCGCGGGCTCGGGGTCGCCGCCGCGGTCGCGCTGCCGCTCGTCGCCTTCCCCCTGTACTGGCAGTTCCTCGGCCCGCAGAGCTACAAGAGCGTGCTGCACGGCGACAACGCGGGCAACAGCCCCCTCGCCCTCCTCTCCTTCGCCGAGCGCTCCCTCGCCGGCTCCCGCGAGCGCGCCGCCGCGCTCGCCCTCAACCCGACCGAGCAGAACGCCTTCTACGGCTGGCCGCTCGTCGCGCTCGCCTTCGCGATCGTCGTACGGCTGTGGCGCAGCGCCGCCGTGAAGGCGCTCGCGTTCACCGCGGTCGCCGCGGCGCTGCTCTCGCTCGGCCCGAAGTTCCGCATTCCGCTGACCGACGTCGTGCTGCCGGGCCCCTGGGCGCTGCTCGCCCACCGGCCCCTGTTCGAGTCGGTCATCGAGTCGCGGGTGGCGATGGTGTGCGCGCCCGCGCTCGGGATGCTGCTCGCCCTCGCGCTGGACCGGCTCGCCGCGGCGCGGGTCCCGTACCGGCTCGTCGGCTTCGCGGCGGTCGCCGCGGCGCTCCTGCCGATCGTCCCGGCGCCGCTCAGGGCGGTCGACCGGGCCGACGTCCCGGCGTTCGTCGCCGACGGCACCTGGAAGCGGTACGTCGGCCCCGGCGAGAGCCTCGTGCCGGTGCCGCTGCCCGACCCGGGCAACGCGGAGGCCCTGCACTGGCAGACCGAGGCCGGCCTCGGCTTCCGCCTCCCCGGCGGCTACTTCAACGGCCCCTACGGCCCCGACCACGTCGGCATCTACGGAGCCTCGCCCCGCTGGACCTCCAACCTGCTGCGCGACATCCGCTACTCGGGCCGGGCCCCCGAGATCACCGACGCGTGGCGCGCCCAGGCCCGCCGCGACTTCGCGTACTGGCACGCCGGCGTCCTCGTGCTCGCCCCGCAGCAGAACGACGGGGTGCTGCGGGCGACGGTCGACCAGCTGGTCGGGAAGGCCGGCACGTGGACCGGAGGCGTATGGATCTGGGATCTGAGCAATGTGCAGAGGGGGAGCTGAACCGGCTCCCCGCGCATTACGCTGCCTTTCCGCCTTTCATTACGGCCTTCACCACCGGAGGAGTCGCCTTGGCCTGTGACCTGTGGCTGGTCCCGCTCGTCGACGTGCTGTGCCACAGCCCCGACAACCCCTTCGCCGAGGAACTCGCGCTCTACGACAAGGCGTTGCACGAGGCAGGACTGCCACCGGTGCCGGTCTACTCGTACATGCCGGGACTCTCCGGTGACGTGGCCCCCGTCGCCGGCTTCGACTACGACGCGCTGCACTTCCTGCGCCGCGCGTACCTCCTCCAGATGTGCGGCCTCGCCGTCACGCCGGTCGACGAACTGGGCGGCGACTACGAGCAGCTCCTGGAGATGTTCGAGACGACGGCCCAGCAGTCGCACCTGGTCTGGCACTACGACCACGCGGGCGCGTACGTCCCCGTGGACTTCCCGAGCCCGCTGTCCAACGACGAACTCCTCGCCGGTGGCGGCCCTCTCTGCTCCTCCCACGCGCTCCTGCGGGAACTGGAGTACGTGGCCCGGTCGATCGGCATAGACCCGGCCAACCCGCCGGCGCCCCCGGTCCCGCCGGAGGGCCCCACGGCCCTGGAGGAACCGGCCGCTCCGGCCCCCCTCGACAACAGCCCCTTCGCCCGCGAACGCCATGTCTGGCTCGGCCTGCATGCGGCCGCGACCCGGAGCCTGGCCCAAGGCTCCATGATCATCTTCAGCTGACCTGGAGCCCCGTGCCCGAGGTGCGCCCCGCCCACGTCCGCGACCACCCCGCGCTCGTCCGCCATGTGCAGAACTGGTGGGGCGACTCGCGGAGCCCCGCCCGGGCCCGCGAGCTGTCCCGGCTCCTGCCGAAGGTGTTCCTGCAGTTCTTCGCCGGCACCAGCCTGGTCGTCGAGGGCGAGGCGGGGATCAGGGCGTTTCTCGTCGGCTTCCACTCCGCCGACAACGACACGGAGGCCTACATCCACTTCGTGGGGGTCGACCCGGAGCTGCGCGGGCGGGGCGTGGCCCGGGGCCTCTACGAGGCCTTCTTCCGGCAGGCCGCCGGCGCCGGGCGCCGGGAGGTCCGCGCGATCACCTCACCGGGCAACACCGGGTCCATCGCCTTCCACCGGGCCATGGGTTTCACGCTGGAACGCGGCGACCGCGAGATCGACGGCGTACCCGTGCACAGCGACTACGACGGGCCCGGGGAGGACCGGGTCTGCTTCGTGCGCGCGATCACGCCTCCCCGGGCGTGACGCGGAGCGGTCAGCGCGGCTCGGGCGGGCGCTGGCGGGGCATGTTCGGGCGGGCGCCCGGGGGAAGCGGGAAGCGGCCCGGCGGCGGCTCCACGGGGCGGGTGCCCGGGGTGACGGAGGACTGCATCACCAGCGGCGCGGGACCCGAGCGGAACTCCACCATCCAGTCCGCCGTCTCCGACCGCACCAGCTCCGTCACGTCGTCCGTGAAGCGCCGCAGCACCGACAGACACCGCTCGGCGGCCTCACTGGCCGTGCCCTCCGTCGGGCCGAGCACCTCCCGCACGCTCTCCGACGCCCAGTCGAACTGGAGAGCCTGAAGCCGCCGCTGCACCGCCTGGGCCGTGGCCACGTCCCTTATCCAGCCCGACGTGAGCCCGAAGTACCGGTCGCAGGCCACGCACGCCACCGCGAGCAGCAGCGCCAGATACCCCCAGGGTGCGACCCCGCCGAGCGCCCCGGTCAGATCGAGCAGCGGCAGCGCCGCGCCCGACACGGCCCCGGCGACCGCACCGCCGCGCAGCGCCCGCGCCCCGCGCCGCTTCCACACCCGGTCGGCGAGGTACCAGTACGCCGTGTCGAGCGCCCCGCGCTCCACCCACCGGTAGAGCTCGTCGAGCCGCTCGGCGGGCTCGCCCCAGTCACCGACGGGGAACGTCCGCCCGGTCAGGTCGCCCGGCCGCACCGCGTCACCCGTGCCGTCACTGCGCTCGCCCCGGCCGCCCCGCTCCTCCTGCGGCGGCCCCTCGGGCTGCATCTCCGGCTGGCTCACCCGGCACTCCCTACGACTGGTCCTGGTCACGGATGGGGCTCATGTGCAGAGCATCTTCCTACCGCCCAATGGGTGGCCAAGGACCCGTTTTCGCGGTATTTCCGCCCGGAAGTGGGTCTTGATCAGGTATAGGCAGGCAGCCCGTCTCACTCGAAAGAGTGGAGCGAAAGGTGCCGGGGCGTGCGACACCCCGACCACGTAGGCTCGTTCCAGGGCGGAGAACCCGCCCGTGGTCGCAGGTCGAAACAGGACGCAACAGGAGCTGATCGTGATTCCCGGTGGTGGCCAGCCCAATATGCAGCAGCTGCTGCAGCAGGCCCAGAAGATGCAGCAGGACCTCGCCAAGGCTCAGGAAGAGCTGGCGCGGACCGAGGTCGAGGGCCAGGCCGGCGGCGGTCTGGTCAAGGCGACGGTGACCGGCTCCGGCGAGCTGCGCGGCCTCGTCATCGACCCGAAGGCGGTCGACCCGGACGACACGGAGACCCTCGCGGACCTGGTCGTCGCGGCGGTCGCGGCGGCGAACGAGAATGCGCAGACGCTCCAGCAGCAGAAGCTCGGCCCGCTGGCCCAGGGCCTGGGCGGCGGAGGCATCCCGGGGCTTCCCTTCTAAGGAAGCCCCACCGCAACTAACGTACGTACTACTCAGCGGCTGGCATGCTCAGCGGCACAGCACCATCAAGCAGAAGTCGGAAGGCACTCCGTGTACGAAGGCGTGGTCCAGGACCTCATCGATGAGCTCGGCAGGCTGCCGGGCGTCGGTCCCAAGAGCGCGCAGCGGATCGCCTTCCACATCCTGCAGGCGGAGCCGACGGACGTACGGCGTCTCGCGCAGGCCCTGATGGAGGTCAAGGCGAAGGTCCGCTTCTGCGCGACCTGCGGCAATGTGGCGCAGGAGGAGCTGTGCAACATCTGCCGCGACCCGCGCCGCGACCTGACGGTGATCTGCGTCGTCGAGGAGCCCAAGGACGTCGTCGCGGTCGAGCGGACCCGAGAGTTCCGGGGCAAGTACCACGTGCTCGGCGGGGCGATCAGCCCCATCGAGGGCGTCGGCCCGGACGACCTGCGGATAAGGGAACTCCTCGCCCGCCTCGCCGACGGCACGGTCACCGAGCTGATCCTGGCCACGGACCCGAACCTGGAGGGCGAGGCCACGGCGACGTACCTCGCCCGCATGATCAAGCCGATGGGCCTCAAGGTCACCCGCCTGGCCAGCGGGCTCCCGGTGGGGGGCGACCTGGAATACGCGGACGAGGTCACCCTCGGCCGCGCCTTCGAGGGGAGACGACTCCTAGATGTCTGACGCCACGCTGAACACCGTCAAGGACGATCCGGACGACTTCGCGGTCCAGATCTCGGACCAGATCGAGTCGTTCCTCGTCGCGGTCGCCGAGGTGGCGAAGGGCGACGAGCCGGACTCGGCCGTGCCCTTCCTGCTCCTCGAGGTCTCCCAGCTGCTCCTCGCGGGCGGCCGGCTCGGCGCGCACGAGGACATCGTCCCCGACGAGCGCTACGAGCCCGATCTCGGCCCCGAGCCGGACGTCGACGACCTGCGCCAGAAGCTCGCCGCGCTCCTGGAGCCGATCGACGTCTACTCCGAGGTCTTCGACCCGTACGAGCCCCGCAAGGCGCCGGTCGCCTGCCGGATCTCGGACGACCTGGCCGACGTCATGGCCGATCTGCGCCACGGCATGGCCCACTACCGCTCGGGCCGCACCACCGAGGCCCTGTGGTGGTGGCAGTTCTCCTACTTCTCGAACTGGGGCTCCACGGCCTCCGGCGCCCTGCGCGCGCTCCAGTCCCTGGTCGCGCACGTCCGCCTCAACCAGCCGCTGGACGACCTGGACGGCCTCGACACCGACGAGGACCTCGCCGAGGAAGCCCTCGCCGAGGCGGCGGGCAAGGTCATGGCGGAGGAGATCGCGGGCCCGCTGGGGCTCCGTACCGTGAAATGACCCCTCACCTGTGGATACGTGCCGGTGAAATGACCCCCACCCGTGGGTGCTCGCCGGTGAAATGAACCGGCCGGTGAAGTGACCCACCCCACTTTTCCGGTTGCCGGGCCGGGGCGCGGGCATGCGCCTGTCCGAGCGGCCGGAGCGTGAAGCCCCCACCGGGCCCCTGCGCCCGGTGATCACCTTCTGAGCGGGACATCTCAGGATGTGGTATTCCCAGGGCTGATTTCGGCCGCTCGTTAGACTGAGCCGACCGAGACAAACTGAGCGAGGAGCGCACGTGGGCCTTGTCGTGCAGAAGTACGGAGGCTCCTCCGTAGCCGATGCCGAAGGCATCAAGCGGGTTGCCAAGCGAATCGTCGACGCCAAGAAGAACGGCAACCAGGTGGTTGTCGTGGTGTCCGCGATGGGCGACACGACGGATGAGTTGATCGATCTCGCCGGGCAGGTATCCCCGATCCCTGCCGGGCGCGAATTCGACATGCTGCTGACCGCCGGGGAGCGGATCTCCATGGCCCTGCTGGCCATGGCGATCAAAAACCTGGGCCACGAGGCCCAGTCGTTCACGGGCAGTCAGGCCGGCGTCATCACCGACTCGGTCCACAACAAAGCCCGGATCATCGATGTGACCCCGGGACGGATCAGGACGGCGCTCGACGAGGGCAACATCGCCATCGTCGCCGGGTTCCAGGGCGTCAGCCAGGACAAGAAGGACATCACCACGCTCGGCCGTGGCGGGTCCGACACGACCGCCGTCGCCCTCGCCGCGGCCCTCGACGCCGAGGTGTGCGAGATCTACACCGACGTCGACGGCGTGTTCACCGCCGACCCGCGCGTCGTGAAGAAGGCGCGGAAGATCGACTGGATCTCCTTCGAGGACATGCTGGAGCTCGCCAGCTCCGGGTCCAAGGTGCTGCTCCACCGCTGTGTGGAGTACGCACGCCGCTACAACATCCCGATCCACGTCCGCTCGTCCTTCTCGGGACTGCAGGGCACCTGGGTCAGCAATGAACCGCACTTTGATCAAGGGGACCAGAAGGTGGAGCAGGCCATCATCTCCGGTGTCGCTCACGACACCTCCGAGGCGAAGATCACCGTCGTCGGTGTCCCGGACAAGCCCGGGGAGGCCGCGAACATCTTCCGGGCCATCGCGGACTCCCAGGTCAACATCGACATGATCGTGCAGAACGTGTCCGCGGCCGCGACCGGCCTGACGGACATCTCCTTCACTCTCCCGAAGACCGAGGGCCGCAAGGCCATCGACGCCCTGGAGAAGACGAAGACCGCGGTCGGCTTCGAGTCCCTGCGCTACGACGACCAGATCGCCAAGATCTCCCTCGTGGGCGCCGGTATGAAGACGAACCCGGGTGTCACGGCCGGGTTCTTCGAGGCGCTCAGCGACGCGGGCGTCAACATCGAGCTCATCTCGACCTCCGAGATCCGCATCTCGGTCGTCACGCGCGCAGACGATGTGAACGAGGCCGTGCGCGCCGTGCACACCGCCTTCGGCCTCGACTCGGACTCCGACGAGGCCGTGGTCTACGGAGGCACCGGCCGCTGATGGCTCAGACCGGAAGGCCGACGCTCGCGGTCGTGGGAGCGACCGGGGCCGTCGGCACGGTCATGCTCCAGATCCTTTCGCAGCACGCGGACATCTGGGGCGAGATCCGTCTGATCGCCTCCCCGCGCTCGGCCGGCCGCAAGCTAGCCGTGCGCGGGGAGGAGGTCGAGGTCATGGCCCTGAGCGAGGAGGCCTTCGACGGCGTCGACGTCGCGATGTTCGACGTACCCGACGAGATCTCCGCGCAGTGGGCGCCCGTCGCCGCCTCCAAGGGGGCGGTCGTCGTCGACAACTCGGCCGCCTTCCGCATGGACCCGGACGTGCCGCTCGTCGTGCCCGAGGTCAATCCGCATGCCGCGCGCGTGCGGCCCCGCGGCATCGTCGCCAACCCCAACTGCACGACCCTGTCGATGATCGTCGCCGTCGGGGCGCTGCACGCCGAGTTCGGGCTGCGCGAGCTGGTCGTCTCCAGCTACCAGGCCGTCAGCGGGGCCGGCCGCGCCGGTATCGACACCCTGCGCCAGCAGATGTCGCTCGTGGCTGGTACGGAACTCGGGACGAACCCCGGCGACGTACGCCGCGCCGTCGGCGAGAACACCGGCCCCTTCCCCGAGCCCGTGGCGCTCAACGTCGTGCCGTGGGCCGGGTCCCTGCGCGAGGACGGCTGGTCCTCCGAGGAGATGAAGGTGCGGGACGAGTCCCGCAAGATCCTCGGCCTGCCGGACCTCAAGGTCGCGGTGACGTGCGTACGCGTCCCCGTCGTCACCACGCACTCCCTCACCGTCCACGCCCGTTTCCAGAGCGAGGTCACGGTCGACAAGGCGCGCGAGATCCTCGCGACCGCGCCCGGGGTCGTGCTCTTCGACAACCCGGCCGCCGGTGAGTTCCCCACGCCCGCCGATGTGGTGGGCACCGACCCGACCTGGGTCGGCCGCGTCCGGCGCTCCCTCGACGACCCGGCCGGGCTCGAGTTCTTCGTGTGCGGGGACAACCTGCGCAAGGGTGCGGCCCTCAACACCGCCCAGATCGCCGAGCTGGTGGCCCAGGAGTTCCCGCCCGCCGCGTGAGTTCGGCCTCTTCACCGTCCGGAAACCGGACTTGGTCTTCTTTTATCCGGCGCGCTTTATAAGATCTGTGAAGGACCTGTGGGCGATCGGTGGTCTTAACCACTTGAACGCGGCGGTCCGCGCGCCCGAAGATTCGTCGAAGATCCCTCCCCGTTCCGTGCAACCGCGCACGGGACGGGGAGCGTCTTTGCGATCGCCTTTCGGGGGCGTAGGGCCTAGGGGCGCCAGGGGAAACTGGGGCATAGGGGAAGAGCGGGTACGCATGAGGGCACTTGACGCAGCGTCATGGATGATGCCTGCCGCAAACAGGACGCCTGTCGCGTACAACCCTGACGGGGGGAAGCGTGTCCAACAGGCGTGGCAGAGGTACTCGATTTCACAGCGGTTCAGGCGAGGGGTGCAGCCCTTCGCCCGCCCCGGCGTCCCCGGATGTCCGGTTCGTCCGGCGGCATGCCGGTGATCGCCCCCATGCCAGCAGCGCGGCCTGCCCGCATACCCGCTCAGCGCGAAGGCGCTGAGGAGACGATGGCAGCAGGCACCACGGTCGACCATCTGACCGAGACCTATCGCGCCCACTACCGGTCGCTCCTCGGTCTCGCGGCCCTGCTCCTGGACGACACGGCCTCCTGCGAGGACGTCGTGCAGGAGGCGTTCATCAGGGTCCACTCCGCGCGCAAGAGAGTGCGCGATCCCGAGAAGACGCTCGCGTATCTGCGGCAGACGGTCGTGAACCTCTCGCGTTCCGCCCTGCGCCGCCGCATCCTCGGCCTGAAGCTTCTGACGAAGCCGATGCCCGACATGGCGAGCGCGGAGGAGGGCGCGTACGACCTGCTTGAGCGCGACGCGCTGAAGCAGGCGCTGCGCGGGCTCCAGCGCCGCCAGCGCGAGGTCCTCGTCCTGCGCTACTTCGCGGACATGACCGAGGCGCAGGTGGCGGACGCCCTGGGCATCTCCCTCGGTTCCGTGAAGGCGTACGGATCCCGGGGCATAGCGGCGCTCCGCGTCGCCATGGAGGCCCCCGCATGAGCAGCGACAAGCACCGCAATGATCGGGATGAGCAGAACAGGCGTGTGGGATCCGGGGATGGAACTGTGAATCACGGCCCCGGCCAGGACGACGGCCTTTTCGGCGGTCCCGAGGATCCCTTCGGCGGCCCGGACTCTGCCGGCGGCCCGGACTCCGCCGACGGCCCGGACTCTCCCGACCCTCTGGACTCCCTCGGCGGTGACGAGTTGGCGCTGCGGCGCCTGTTGCACCAGGCCGTGGAGGAGATCGAGCCGAAGAACGGGACGCTCGACCATCTGCGCCGCGCCGTGCCCGCCCGGCGGGCCCGCAAGCGGCAGGCCGTCGTCGGTGCGGCGGCCGCGGCCCTGTTCATCGGCACGGCGATCCCCGCGCTCGTCCATGTGGCGGGCCAGAGCGGGTCGAACGACCGGCCGTCCATCGCCGGCAACAGCGAGGCGTCGCACGGCGGTACGGGCTCCGGGAAGGGGCCCGACGGCGGCGCGAGCAGCACGGGCAAGTCCGCGGGGAAGTCCAAGTCCAAGGACAAGGGCGGCAAGAAGGACAAGCCCGGCGACAAGGGCAAGGGCGCGGGCGGTGGCGCCACCGGCGGCCCTGATCCCGCGAGCACGGCGGCCGCGAGCTCCCCGGTCTGCGGGGCGGCCGACCTCGGCGGCGCCTCGGCGAGCCTCGGCGCGGCCGACGCGGGCGGCAAGGTCTACGGTTCCTTCCGCGTCACGAACATCTCCCAGGCGAACTGCTCCGTGGACGCCCCCGGCGCCGTCTCCGTCCTCGCCCAGGGCGCGGCCGACCCGACCAAGGTCAACGTCGTCGACCACACGGCGGGCGACGCCGCGACCGGGCTGCCCGATCCGTCGACGGAGCCCAGCCAGCTGATCCTCGAACCGGGCATGTCGTACGAGGTCCGCTTCGCGTGGGTGCCGTCCGCGAGCTGCCCCTCCACGGGCGGCCCCGGCGACCCGTCGCCCTCCCCGACTCCGTCGGGCGGCGGCGACGGCTCGGGCGGCACGTCGGGCACGACCACGGAACAGAGTGGCATGTCCACGCAGCTGGCCGGCGAGGGCCCCACGGCCGACGGCAGCGTCGCGGTCTCCCACACCGCGGAACCGGGCACGCCCTCGTCCAGCACGACGATCCCCAACGCGTGCGCGGGAACGGTGTACCGCACGGGGATCTTGCCGGCGTCTTAGGGACGGACCCGTTCATGCCGGTGCGGTGAGATGCGAGGAGACGCGGGAGGTGCTGGGCACCTCCTCCTCCCGCCGCGACGGTGATCAGCCGCAGCGGTGATCAGCCGCGACGGCTCTTCCCGGCGGTGCCGGAGCGGTGCCGGACTAGCCTCGGGCCGTCTCGGGGCTCGCGGGCTCCGGGGAGTCTGCGGCGTCCGGGGCGTCTGCTGGGTCCGGGGCCGTGCCGGTTGCATCGGATTCCGTGAGCCCCAGCGCAGCGTCCCGCTCGAACTCCGCCTCGCGGCGCAGCAGGCGGAACCACATGAAGATCACGAATCCCGCGAAGACGAACCACTCGCCGGTGTAGCCCAGGTTCTGGAACGCCTTCAGGTCGAGGCCGCTGCCCTGCGGCGCCGTCGCCGGTACCGCCGTCATCCCCGAGTCCGCCTTGTCGAGCGTGACCCACGCGTCGTAGACGTCGTACGGGACGAGGTTCACCAGGGACGCCGCGCTGATCGCGCCGAGCTGTCCGGCCGGCAGGCCCCCCGCGGCGGACGCCCCGCCCGAGCCCGGGCTCTCGGAGGCCTGGAGCGCACCGGTGACGGTGACCTCACCCCGGGGCGCCGCGGGAGCCTTCGCGGCGCTCGCCGCACCGGGCACCCACCCACGTACGACGGGCAGCGCCTTGCCGGCGCCCCCCTCCGTGCGCAGCAGCGTCACCACGTAGAAGCCGGTCCTGCCGTCGAGTTCACGGTCGGGGACCAGGAGCTGCTTGCCGTAGTGCCCGGTCGCGGTGGCCCGCTTGCCGGACGTCTTCTGGTCCACGGGCAGCAGGGAGCCGAGCGGCCGGGGCGCGGCCTTCTCGTTCGCCGTCGACTGCGCGGAGGCGTCCTTGTGGCCCTGCACCCGGTCCTCGAAGCGGCCGAGCTGCCAGGAGCCCATGAAGATGCAGAAGGGGATGGCGAGCACGACGAACACGTTGATCCCCCACCACCGGGGGGTCAGGAGGAACCGGTACACCCTCCCCACGGTACGGCTCCCGCACGAGGACCCGGGCCGCGGGGTGGGCCCGGTCCCGCGCGGGAGCACCGCCGTGTCCGTCAGCTCAGATGCCGCGCCGCGAAGTCCAGCTCCAGCCGCACCTGCTTGATCCGCTCCTCCACGACGAGTGAACCGTGCCCCGCGTCGTACCGGTACACCTCGTGCGTGGCGCCGCGCGCCACGAGCCGGTCCACATAGTTGTCGATCTGGCGGATCGGGCACCGCGGGTCGTTGACCCCCGCCGAGATGTAGACCGGGGCCTTCACCTCGTCCACGTACGTCAGCGGGGACGACGATGCGAAGCGGTCGGGGACCTCTTCCGGGGTGCCGCCGAACAGCGTGCGGTCCAGCGCCTTGAGGGCCTCCATCTCGTCGTGGTACGCCGTGACGTAGTCCGCGACGGGCACGGCCGCGAGGCCCACCGCCCAGACGTCCGGCTGGGTGCCGACGCCGAGGAGCGTGAGGTACCCGCCCCACGAGCCGCCCGCGAGGACGAGCCGGTCCGGGTCGGCGAGCCCGGACGACACGGCCCACTCGCGGACCGCCGAGACGTCCTCCAGCTCGATGAGGCCGACGCGGTGCTTGAGCGCATCCGTCCACTCGCGCCCGTATCCGGTCGAGCCCCGGTAGTTGACCCGGACCACCGCGTACCCGTGGTCCACCCAGGCCGCCGGTCCCGCCGCGAACGAGTCGCTGTCGTGCCAGGTCGGCCCCCCGTGCACCTCGAACACGGTGGGCAGCGGCCCCGTGGCGCCCGCCGGCTTCTGGACGAGGGCGTGGATGCGGCCGCCGGGCCCCTCGACCCACACGTCCTCCACCGGCACGGACACCGGCGCCTTGAGCCCGGGCGGATCGAGGACCACGCCGCCCGACGTGGACCGGACGACCGACGGCTCGGCGGCCGACGACCACAGGTACTCCACACTGCCGTCGGGCCGCGCCGTCGCCCCCGACACCGAGCCCGGCGGCGTCTCGACGCGGGTCGGCGCGCCCGAGCCGAACTCGTAACGCCACAGGTCGCTGCGGGCCTCGAAACTGTGCGCGACCAGGAGCGCCGAGCCGTCCGGATACCACTCGGCGGAGACGTCACCGGGCAGGTCGAGGGCGAGATCGGTCTCCTCGCCCGACGCCACGTCCCACACCATCGGCTCCCAGCGCCCGCGCCGCTGATGCCCGACGAGGAGCCGGGTGTCCCCGTCCACCGGAGCGAAGCCCAGGACTTCCAGGCCCAGCTCCTGCGAGCCGCCCTTGGTGTCGTCGAGCTCGGCGACCGTCGTCCCGTCGGGCCGCACCACACGCAGCGCCGAGTGCATGGCGTCCCCGTGCTCCGTGTGCTCGATGGCGATGAGGGTGCCGTCGTGCGAGAGGTCGCCGACGCCGGCCGACTCGCGGTGCCGGTAGATCTCCTGGGGCGCGCCGCCGCCGCGGACGACATGGATCGTCGTGCCGTCCTCGTCCGTGGAGCGGCCCACGACCGCCGTCGAGCCGTCCCTCCCGATGGCCAGGCCCGCCGGGTACGAGGCTTCGAGCCCGTCCACCGCGGGGACGTCTTCGCCCCCGCCGAAGGGCTGGCGCAGCCACACCCCGAACTCGTCCCCGTCCTTGTCGCTGAACCACCAGATCCACTCGCCGTCGGGGGACAGGACACCGTCCGTCGTCCCGTTCGGCCGGTCCGTCGCTCTGCGCTGCTCGCCCGTCGCCCTGTCCCACGCGTACAGCTCGTACGTCCCCGTCGCGTTCGACACGAACAGGGAGCGGTCCGGCGCGTCCTCCGCCCAGTCGGGCAGGGACACCCGCGGCGCACGGAAGCGCTTCTCCCAGTCCGGCATGGATCCGCCGCCCGCCCCCCGAGGGGCCCCGTTGCTCTCAGTCATGGCCCCATAGTGCCTCCACCGGCCGACAATCCGCTGGCGAGGTTCCCCAGCCTGTGGATAACTTCCCGGCCACGTACTCCCTCAGGGCGACGAAGGCGATGAAGGCGACGAAGGCCTGACCCGTTACACGGGCGGCTCGGCAGGGGCCGGGCCGAGGGTCGTGGTGCCGGGCGCGGCGCGGTGTCCGAGGCCCGTGCGGTACGTGTCGAGGGCGGCGTCGATACGGCCCGTGCGGCGGTAGAGGTCGCCGAGCAGGCGGCACAGGTCGGCCAGGTCGCCCGCCGCGCCCGCCCGTTCGAGCAGGCTCAGCGCGGTGACGTAGTGCTCCTCCGCGGCCTCGGCCGCCGCCGTTTCCTCGGCGGCCCCCGACTCCTCCGCGATGATGCCGAGCAGCCGGTGCGCGCCCGCCGCGTGGACGGCGCCGCGCTCCGGATTCAGGTCGCCGAGCAGGGCCCGCAGCAGCGCGGCCGCCTCGTCGCTGCTGCCCCTGCGGCGCAGTACGTCGGCCAGCTCCACCTCGACCTGCGTCGTGTAGAGCACCGCCCGCTTGGCCGACAGCATGTCGCGTGCGGTCCTCAACTCCTGTTCCGCATCGGCGAGTCGGCCGTTCTGGGCGTGGACGTAACCGCGCATCCAGTGGCAGTGCGCGAGTTCGGTGCGGATCTGGAGCCGCTGGTACAGCTCGGCGGCCTTGCTCAGGGACGCGTCGGCCTCCGCGGCGCGGCCCTCGGCGAGCAGTGTGCGGGCCACCGAGCGGTGCATCTTGGCGACGAGCACGGGGTCCCCGGCCTGCGGGGCCAGCGACAGTGCGAGCTCGGCGGCCTGCGCGGCGCGCGCGTGGGCGCCCATGTCCATGTACGGGGCGATGGCCGCCGTGTAGAGCAGCAGCAGGGCGTCCGGGTCGTGCAGGCCGCTGGTGTTCAGCTCGTCGAGCGCGGACTCCAGGAGGTAGCACGCGTACCGCAGTTCTCCGGAGAGGTAGTGCGCGACGGCACGCGCGCGTACGACGGGGGCGCGCTGGGGGAGTGGCGCGCCGGCCGCGACGAGCAGTGCCTCGGCGGCTTCGAAGTGGCGGTGGGCGTCGGGGAGTTCGCCGGCCTCCAGCGCGCACTCGCCGAGGCCGAGTTCGGCGGCGGCCTGTTCGGCGGCGAGGCCGTGCCGTTCCGCTTCGGCGCGCAGCTCCTCGTACAGGACGGCGGCCTCCCCGGCGGCGCCCGTCGTGAGCCCGCGCTGAGCCTCGGTGAGGCGCAGGCGCAGCCGGGTGGCGAGGTGGGCGGGCTGCCCTGTCGTGAGCTCCTGGTACGTCACGCCGAGCCGCTCGGCGACGTGCCGCAGGGCGGCCTCGGAGGGGCGGACGCGGCCTGCTTCCAGGGTGGAGATGTAGGCGGGCGTGTAGGCGGGCTCGGCGACCTGACGCTGGGTCAAGCCACGTTCGGTGCGCAGGCGGAGGACGCGGCGGCCTATGGGTTCGTCGGCGGGCTCGGCGGGCTCGGCGGGTTCGGCGGGTTCGGCGGGTTCGGCGGGTTCGGCGGATGGGGATGGCTTGGCGTCCGGTGCGAGGCCGGGTTCACCGTCCGGTACGGGGCCGGGGCCACCCGCCTCCGGGGTGCTGTCGTGCGTCATCGTGCGGCGCGCCGCCCTTCCTGTCCCGCTCCGTGGTCCTGCTCCCGCAACTGTCGCTCGCCGCAGGGGACTTGAGTCTCACCCCTTGTCAGCCGTCACGCCACCCCCTAGGTTGATCGATCGATTAAGTCTGATTAACCCAGCACTTATGTCTCCTACTTGAGTACCCGAGGTCCTCGTGCCGATACCCAAGTCCCCGCGCCGTCCCCTGCCCGCCGCGCTCCTCGCCGGTGTACTCGCGGCCGCCGCCCTCGGTGGCGCGGGCCTCGCCGGTCACGCCGACGCCGCCGAAGCCGCGGGCGGGTCCGACACGGGGACCCGTACGGTCGAGTACTTCGCCGACTCCCACGGAGAGGGCCGGCACGTCCAGGTCCCCGCAGCCGTGCCGGCGGAGATCCGCAAGGAGAAGCGCGCGCCCGCGACGGCCGCCCCGGACGGCGAGGTCACCGCGCTGCAGAAGACGGGCCCCACCGAGGGGCGCCTCGACCTCGTGATCATGGGCGACGGCTACACGGCGGACCAGCAGGAGGACTTCAGGCAGGACGCCGAGTCCAAGCTCGATTCGATCTTCGCGATCGAGCCGTACAAGAGCTACAAGGGCCTCTTCAACTTCTGGCTCGTCAACACGGTCTCGAACGAATCGGGTGTCTCCGGAGACCCCACCCAGGACGTCGTCAAGGACACCGCGCTCAGTAGTTACTTCTTCTGCGACGACATCGAGCGGCTGCTCTGCATCGACGAGAAGAAGGTCGACTCGTACGCGCAGCAGGCCCCGGACTCCGACATCGTCTTCGTCGTCTCGAACGCCACCAAGTACGGCGGCGCCGGTTACAGCGGCGTCCAGTCGACCGCCGGGCACACCGGCATCGCCACGATGTCCTCCGACAACGACCGCTCGTACCTGATCGGTGCCCACGAACTGGGCCACTCCATAGGCCTGCTGGCCGACGAGTACCAGTACGCGGGTTACGGCAGGTACCCCGGCGCGGAGCCCGTCGAGCCCAACACCAGCATCCTGACGGCGGACGGCATGTCCGGCGCCAAGGCCAAGTGGTACCGCTGGCTCGGCGAGAGCGACCCGGCGGGCGGGACCGTGGGCGCGTACGAGGGCGGCGGCTACTACGAGTACGGGATCTACCGCCCGACCCAGAACTCGATCATGCGTGCCCTGGACACCGAGCAGTTCAACCTCGTGGGCCGCGAGGCGATGATCGCCGGCTTCTACCGCGACGCCGACGTGCTCACGGCCCGCACCCCCACCACCCGCACCCTGCGCCCCCAGGACCGCATCCGCGTGGACCTCGCACCGCTCGCCAAGGGCCTGTCCGACGTGCGCGTGCACTGGTCCGTCGACGGGGTCGAGGTGCGCCGCGCCGCCGCCGAGCGCGCCGTCACCGGAAAGGAGCTCGGCGCGCGCAAGGGCACGCACACCGTCACCGCGACCGCCGTCGACAACAGCGCGTCGCTACGGGACCCGGCCGCGATCCGGGCGGCGTCCAACAGCGTCAGCTGGACGGTGAAGACGGGCAAGTGACGGGCCGCGCGCGTGGGGGCCGGTTCAGTGGCCGGTCTCGCCCTGCGCGACCTCCACGCCCGCGTGCAGGTCGTGGGCCGCGTCGGCGACCGCCCCGGCCGAGAGCGCCGCGCACACCAGGAGCGCGCCGGCCAGCGCGCGCCGCAGCGCCCTGCGCGGGCGGGGCGCCGCAGCACTCGTGCTCAGCAGGGCGGTGACGCGCCGCGGCACAGGACCCGCCGTGACGGCGAGCGCCGTACGGGGCCGTGACCCGGCCCCCGGGACGCGGGCCGCGGCGAGGGCGGCCCGGCCGATCGCCCGCGCGGTGAGCGCTCGGTCGCCCGTCGCGGTGGCGGCCGACTCGTCCGCCCAGCGCTCGAGCGCGTAGGCGAGCGGTTCGCGCAGTCCGCGCAGCATCGGGTGCAGGGTGACGGCCAGTTCGGCCGTCGCGAGGAACAGATGGTGGCGGCCCGCGAGGTGCGCGCGCTCGTGCGCGAAGAGCACCTCGCGCTCCCGCGCGTCGAGGGCCCGCAACATCCCCGTCGTCACGACGATCCGGTCCGGGCGCCCCGGAAGGGCGTAGGCGTACGGGAGTTCGTCCGGCCGTACGGAGAGTTCGTCGGTGGCGGCGGACCCGGTGCGGGCCGCCCGCATCTCGCGCCGCTGCCGCAGCCCCGTACGGACCAGCGCGAACGCGCCCGCCGTCAGCGCGAGCGCGGCGAGGACCGACGCGGGAACGAGCGCCGGGGAGCCGTCGCCGAGGAGCGGTGGCGACAGATGCCCGAGGGCGGCCACGGGAGGCAGCCGCAGTGCCCCGGCGGAGGCGAGGAGGCCGAGCGCGGCCGTGCTGGATCCGGCGAGGACGACGGAGAAGCCCGCCAGCGTCCAGGCCGCCGCGCGGGGCGGCAGCCACTCGGCGGCGCGGCGCGCGGCGGGCACGGCGAGCAGCGGCATGAGCAGCGGGATCCAGACGGCGAAGATCATCGGCCGGTACCTCCGCGGTCGTCGCCCGTACCGCCCTCGGCGCCGCTGTCGGCTCCGCCGTCGAGCAGCGTGCGCAGCATCTGCTCGTCCTCGGTGCTCAGCTCGGAGACGAATCGGGCCAGGACCGTGCCGCGGTCCTCGTCCTTGTCGAGCTCGGCGTGCATGCGGCGGGCCGTGAGCCCGTGCGAGTCCTGCGCGGGCCGGTACGCGTAGCCGCGGCCCGCGCGGTCACGGGTGACCGTCCCCTTGGCGTGGAGCCGGGTCAGGATCGTGGTCACGGTGGTGCGGGCCAGGTCGTCGGCGAGCGCCCGCTGCACCTCGCCCGGGGTGAGCGGTGTCTCGGCGGCCCAGAGCGCGGCGAGGACGCTCGCCTCGAGCTCGCCCGCGGGACGCCGTTCCTGCTCCTCGGCCATGGGAACGATCCTCCGCTCTTCTTCGTCTACAGTTGAGTAGACCGTCTACACGACTGTAGTCATACGGTCGGTGCGCCGACTCGCGGCCGCCGTTCAGCCCATTATGAGACGACTGAGAGAGGAGCGGCCCCATGGCCGTAGACCCCCTCGCCGCCGCCCAAGCGGTGAACGTGCTGGACGCGGGTTCCCTCCTGGCCTCCTTCGGCGCCCTCGGCGTGGCCGTCGTCCTGTTCGCGGAGACCGGACTGCTCGTCGGGTTCTTCCTGCCGGGCGACTCGCTGCTCTTCACGGCCGGCCTGCTGTGCGCGGGCGGCTCGCACGGGCCCGTCCACCTCTCGCTGCCGCAGGTCCTGGCCGCCGCCGTCGTGGGCGCGCTGGCCGGGGCGCAGGCGGGGTACTGGATCGGGCGGCGCGGCGGCCGCGCCCTCCTCGCCCGCAGCAGAGCCAAGCGGCTGCAGGAGGGGGCGGCCCGCGCCGAGGAGCTGCTCGATCGGTACGGGCATGCCAAGGCGATCGTCCTGGCCCGCTTCGTCCCCGTCGTCCGTACGGTGCTCAACCCGCTGGCCGGAGCGCTCGGGGTGCCGGCGCGGGTCTTCACGGTGTGGCAGATCGCCGGCGGCCTCGTCTGGACGGTCGGCCTGGTCCTCGCGGGCTACGGACTCGGCTCGTCGGTGCCGAACGTCGACCGTTACCTCCTGCCGATCGTCGCCCTCGTCGTCATCGTCTCCCTGATCCCGCTGGCCCTGGAGGTGTGGCGCTCCCGCGCCAGGTCACGCGAGCGCCGCGCCGCGGAGGAGGGCACAACATGACCGCACCTCTCGCCTTCGGCGGCGCGTCCGTGGACGGCGGTCTCTACACGTGGGTGACCGACCTGGCGCACAGCACCCCGCACGCGGTGGACGCCGTCGTGTCCGGCTGGTCGGACTACGGGCTCGCGCTCTTCGCCGTGCTGATGATCGCGGCGTGGTGGCGCGCGAGAGGCGAGGGCGGCGTCCGGATGGCCCGGGTCCTCGCGTCCCCGGTCATCGTCGTGGTCGCCTACGCGGCGAACTCCGTACTCAAGTCGGTCGTCGACGAACAGCGCCCGTGCCGCACGCTCCACACGGTCACCGTGGAGGCGTGCCCGGCACTCGGGGACTGGTCGTTCCCCAGCAACCACGCGGTGATCGCCGCCGCTGCGGCCGTCACGCTGCTGCTCGCCGACCGCCGGATCGGCCTGATCGCGGTCCCGGCGGCGGTCCTCATGGGCGCCTCCCGGGTGTGGATCGGTGCGCACTACCCGCACGACGTGGCGGTGGGCCTGGCCGTAGGCGCCACCCTGGCCCTCCTGCTCACCCCACTCGCGACCCGGGCCGCCCCACAGGTGGACCGCCTGAGAACGACCCGCCTACGGCCCCTGCTGTCGACACGGTGACGGGGAGGGGCGCGACGAAACAGGGCGGCGCCCCATACCCGTAGACCCGCCCGAGGACCGGAAGCCCGAGGACCGGAATCCTCAGGGCCGGAACCCGAGGACCGGACCCCCGCGGGCCTGCATACGGCGGACGCCGCCCTGCTGATGCTGCTGCCGGCGGAGTTACTCCCCGGCGACCTCGATCCGCCCGTTGTTCCCCGCGGCGGCCGCGGAACCGGCCGCGGACACAGAAGCAGACACCTGCCCCTTGGCCGAAGCCCCCGACCCCGACCCCGATCCCGACGCCGATCCCGACCCCAATCCCGACGTGAGCCCCTTCAGGAGCGACGCCAGGTCGACCCCCGTGGTGGAACTGAGGAGTTCGAGGCCCTGCGCGACGTTGTCGGCGACCGTACGCGACAGTCCCGGGTGGTTGACGTAGAAGGTCCGCTGCGCGATCGCGATCTCTTCCCAGACGAGAGCCAGCACCAGCAGAACGAGCCCCGCGATGCCGAGCCCCAGAAAAACCCTTCACCGCATCCCCCTTCCGGCCGTACCCGTACCGGCCGCCCCCTTCGGTGATGGCCACATCCTCGCACCACGAACGGAGCGCGCGCATTGCCATATCCCGGCAATCTTTACTGTTCATTGATGCCGGATTTTGCCTCCCTTTGCGAGGCCGTTGCGGGAACTTTCGCCACTGCACCGGCCGTTGGTCAAGCCGGGGTGACGTATGACCGAGGCGAAGGGCCAGGAAAGAAACCGGGGGAGAGGCAGGGCGTACGGCGTGCTGTCCGCCCTGCCCTACGCGGTCATGGCCCTGGTCGCGCTCGCCGACGTCGCCTCCGGGCCGGGCGGGGGCCTGTTACCGCTCGCGTCGCTCGGCCCCGCCTTCGCGGGCCTCGTCGGCAGCTGGCGGCGCACGGCGTGGATCGGTGGCATCGCCATGGCCCTGTGCTCACTCCTCGCCGTCGACGACGGGCAGTTGGGGGAGCGCCGGGGATACACGGCGCTCATCTGCGTCCTCGGTGTGACCGCCACGGGCATCGCCGCCGCCGTGATGCGCGGCCGCAGGGACGCGGAGCTGGCGAGCGTGCGGTCGATAGCGGAGGTGGCCCAGCGCGTACTGCTGCGCCCGGTGCCGCGCAGCGCCGGCCCGCTGCGGGTGGCGGTGTCGTACACGTCGGCGGTGGCGGAGGCCCGTATCGGCGGTGATCTGTACGAGGTCGTGGCCTCGCCGGGCGGCATACGCGTGATCATCGGCGATGTGCAGGGCAAGGGGCTCGACGCCGTCGAGACGGCGGCGCTCGTCCTCGGCGCGTTCCGCGAGGCCGCGCACGACGAGCCCGAACTGCTCGGCCTGAGCCGCCGCCTGGAGCGCGCCGTCGACCGGGACCTGCACGGCGAGAAGTTCGTGACGGCGCTGCTCGCCGAGGTGCGGGGCGGCGGCAGCGAGGTGACGTTCCTGAACTTCGGACACCCGGCCCCCATGCTCGTACGCCCCGACGGCTCGGCCCACTTCCCGCGCCCGCCGCAGTACGCGCTGCCGCTCGGCCTCGGCGTGCACGGCGCGGAAGGGCCCGAGCCGTACACGGTGGACTTCGCGCCCGGCGACCAGATCCTCCTGTACACCGACGGCGTCACGGAGGCGCGGGACCGGGCCGGAGACTTCTACCCGCTCGGCGACCGTGCCTCGCTCCTCAAGGACCCCGACCCGGAGGCCGCCCTCAAGGAGCTGCGCGCCGACCTGGTCCACCACGCGGCGGGCCCCCTGCACGACGACGCGGCGATGCTTCTCCTGCGCCACCGCCACGAAGATCCGTCCGGCACCGCGCCACCATTCGTGCCCTCCGCCCCGTCATAATCCGCGCCACGAATTACCGACGATTTTCGGCGCAGGCAGCCGTGCACGACAGAACTCGGCCGCCCCATTCCGCTGGAATACCCATAAATCGGGGTCCGTCGGATGGGTGTCGTTAAGGCCGTTACCTGGGCGGGGCGAGTCCGTTGAACCCGGTATGCGGACGCGATCTTGCGGCCGTATCCGTCCAGCAAAAGGAGAACGTGATGTCTCGCATCGCGAAGGCCGCCGCTGTCGCGCTCGGCACCGGCGCCGTGGTGATCAGCGGTGCCGGCCTGGCCATGGCCAACGCCGGCGCCCAGGGTGAGGCTGTCGGCTCGCCCGGCGTCATCTCGGGCGACGCTGTCCAGGTCCCGGTCCACGTCCCGGTCAACGTCTGCGGCAACACCGTGGACGTCATCGCTCTGCTGAACCCGGCCTTCGGCACCGCCTGCGCCAACGGTGTGGGCCACGACGGGGGCCACGACGGCGGCGGCTACGGAGGCGGCTACGGCGGCTGACACCCCGACAAAGGCCCCCGGCGCGGATGCGCGGGGGCCTTTTCTCATGAGTGACGCGGATTATGCGTACCGATACAAATGCTCGTGCTCGATCATCGAACTCGGCTTCACTTTCCAGGGCGGCATCGGCTCGTCCAGAGTCACGACACGTCCCGTCCCCGTCGTCCCTCCGGCCGGCAGATAGGGGGCCGAGTCGGGGTATTTCCGGTGCCAGCGTGACCAGAGCAGATCGACGAACGCGTGGTTGAACCAGAAGACCGGATCGTTCACGGAGTCCGCCCCGAGCATGTGCCCGCCGACCCACCGGTGCACCCGGTTGTGGTTACGGAACTTGCCGTTCCCCACCCCCGACGTCCAGCCCTCGACCTTGTTGCGGAACCCGCGCGACGACGTCGAGTTCCACGGTGCGGAGTCGTACAGCGAATCCCGCATCGCCCAGGCCAGTTCGTCCTTCGTGGGCAGCTCGATCGGATCGTGGGGGCGGCCGAAGTCCCGGGTCAGGAACTCGCCCTCCGTCACACCCTCCTTGATGGTCCAGTGCCCGCTCCCGTAGGCGAAAGGGCCCGTCATCACCCTTCGGTCGGAGCGTCGGCCGTTCCCGCCGAGGAATCCCTCGCCCCACAGCGACGACGTCGGGGAGCGGTCCACCGTCCAATCCCAGTAAGGGACGGAGACTCCGGGATCCACTCGCTGCAGCGCGCCTTCGAACTCGAGGAGGAACTGCCGGTGCCAGGGCAGAAACGTCGGCGCCATGTGCGCGACCGGCTGCCCGCCGTCTCCGTCGCCGGCATAGAACTCCATGTGCATGCGCACGAATTCGTCGTACTGCCCCTTGCGTTTGACCGCGAGCAGCGCGGACACGAACCGCTTCCTCTGCGCCGCAGTGAGCGCGCTCTGGTTCTGCCGCGTGTAGACCAACTCCGTCCCCCTCCTTCAGCTTCGGCTGTGCCGCGGCGCTCAGAGCGCGCGCCGGCGCAGCATCTGGTCGCCGAGCTCGTCCACGGCCCCCCTCGCCGCGGCCAGGGGGGTGGGATACGACTGGTAGTGGTCGACCATGCTCAGATAACTGCCGTCGGCGCGGCGCATCAGATGCAGCGGCCGGCCGTCCACCGTGACGTCCCAGCGCCCGGACCGCTGCCCGATGTGCGCGGGCGTCATCGAGCCCTGCCCTCGCGTCCCGCGGATGTGGCGGCCGCGGTAGGTCTCCTCGAAGTCCCCGCCGGCTGCGTCCTTCAGGTCGTCGTGCGGGTGGCGGAAGGCCCGGCCGACGAGGGCGGCGCCCGGCACCACGGCGGCGGCGAGCGCGACCCCGATCAGCCGCCGCACCACGGTCCGGCGCGTCACGAGCCCCTGGCCGGCGGGACCGAGACTGACAGGCGGGGTACCGGCTTCCACTGGCATCTCCTCTTCCGGACCTCAGGATCTCCGCGTGCGGGTCACGCGATGTCGAGCGCCGCTCCCGGCGCCGTCGTCAGAAGCGGCGTGACGAGCCCGGCCTCGGGCAGTGCCACGTCCGGCAGCCCGAACCGGTCGCCGACCGGGCCGGTGAGGGGCGGGTTCACCGACGCCCCGGGGGTGGCCGTCCGCACGTCGGACCCCGCGGTGGTCAGGCCCACGTGATCGATCTTGTGGTCTCCCGTCGCCTGGGAAAGCGGCGCCTCGACCCGCGTGTCGGGCAGCTCGCTGCTGAGCGGAACCGCCGGCAGCAGTGGCTCGGGAAGCATCCGCCCGGCCGCGAAGCGCGGGGCGTCGGGTCCGCCCGGCACCGGGATCGGCACCCCGGTCGACAGCTCGGGCGCCTTCACGTGCAGCGCGTTCTCCACACCGGTCAGCGGAATTGCTACGGGTACCTGCTCGCCCGCGGCGGCGGGAGCGGCGCCCGCGCCCACGGCGGCGAGGCAGCCGGCCAGTACAGTGAGCGTCCCTCTGGCAGTTGACTTCATGTCGGACACGGTTCCTTTCGGGCTTCGCGGTACTTGTCACCGCGAAAGGAGTAACGACCGGGCGGGTGGTATCAGTGCAAACTTCCCCCGACCGGTGCATTCGACCGATGTGTGTATCAGCTGGTCCAGAAGTCCCACCAGCGCGTCAGGATCAGCATCCCGATGATCCCGACGTGCAGCACGGGCAGGACCCACGTGAACTCACCGAAGAACGACCGCAGCCAGGAGGGCGCGGGCAGGAACCCGTTGCGCACGTTGAACGACGTCACGTACCAGAACATGACGATCGTGGCGACCCACGCCAGACAGCACCACAGGCACAGCGAGTTGATCCGGTACAGCGACTGGAACTGCAGCCACGTGCAGAATCCGACCCCGAACAGCGTGCCCGCGTTGAACGTCAGCCAGTACCAGCGCGGGAACCTCGCCCGCCCCAGCAGACTCATCCCCACACAGATCACGACGGCGTAGGCCGCGAGACCCAGCATCGGGTTCGGGAACCCGAACGCCGACGCCTGGTCGCTCTTCATGATGTTCCCGCAGGACACCACCGGGTTGAGACTGCATCCCGGCGTGAAGTTCGGGTCCTCCAGCAGCTTGAACTTGTCGATCGTGATGACCCACGCCGCGAGCAGCCCCGCCGCACCGGTGATCACCAGAAGCAGGGCGAAACCCAGGGAACGGGACTCCGGGGCGGCACGCAACGACTCAACCGAGCTGTCACTGTGCCGAGTTGGGCCGGACTGGCGCGGCATCCGGGCCGGGCGTCCCTCGGTGTTCGTGGTTCCCATGGGCCACTTCCTTCTGGTCAGACGCGCAGCTTGCGTACGGGGAGCAGGCAGTGGGCCGCGCCGGTCAGCGTCGCCTCGTCGCCCGCGAACGAGGCGAGATCCTCCTCGGCGACCGGGCTGCCGGGCACTGCCGAGGTCCAGGGGCGCGTGGTGAACACGAAGTACGCGTAACCGCGTTCGGCCGCGGCGGCCAGCCACTCGGGGGGCGCGACGCACTGGGCGTTGAGATACGGCATGTTGACGACGGCCTGGCCGGCCTCGACGAGCAGCGAGACGGGGAAGCCGGGCTTGCGCGTGGCGTCCACGACCTTGCCGACCGGCAGGCCGTTGTTCTCCAGCAGGGCCCGTACCGCTTCGGTCGATGCCTCCTGCCCGCCCGCGCCGTCCCCCAGGGAGTAGGCCAGCAGGAAGGGCATGTCCCCTGCCTCGTCCGGGTGTTCGCCGCTCCACGCGATGACGGCGAGGGTGCCCAGATCGATGGCGCGGAAGGCGCGGTTCTCAGTCGGCGTTGAAGTCACCACGGCAGCGTAGCCACGCTCGACGGGTGCCCCGGCGACCTTTCACCCGCTTGGGGGAACGGCCCCCACTCGAACGAGAATTGGGGCCGCGCCGGACATGCCGAGAGGCCGGTCCGGGGCCGCTAGGTGCGGTGGGACCAGCCTCTCGTCGGCCTGTGCCGCTTCGCGCGAAGAGTGCGCGAAGGGGTGCGTCAGCCGTTGTGGCCGCTGTTGCCGAAGGCCGGGTTGAGGCCGGCGATGCCGTTGACGGTGTTCCCGACGACGTTGACCGGAACGTCGATCGGCACCTGGGCGACGTTGCCCGAACCGACGCCGGGGGAGCCGGCCGCCGCACCGTGTGCGTCGGCGCCGCCGTGGGCGAAGGCGCTGCCCGAAGCGGCGCCCGCAGCGAGACCGGCGGCGGCCATGACCAGAGCAGCCTTCTTGGCAGTATTCATCACTGAAACCTTCCCAATAGGGGTTTTTGCAGCTTATGAAGCTGGTTGTGCGGCGGGTGGCAGGAACACGCCCGCGCAGATCGCTACTTGCCGAGGGGAAGGCCGCCGAGAAGTCCGGCCGGGGCGCCCGCGCCGGCGTCGTTCACGTTGTCCGCCGTGTTCTGCACCGTGTTGAGGACCGATCCGCCCTGCTCCGTGTCGAGCATGTTGGTGTGCAGCGGCTGGGCGTCGAGCACCGACTGGCGGCTCAGGGTGTCGATCGCGCCGTTGAGGCTCGTCGGCGTGAGGTCGGAGGCGAACGCGGGTGCGGCTGCACCGGCGATGACCATGGATCCGGCGACGACGGCGGCGGCCTTCAGGGGCTTCATCATGTTCCTTCCTTGGGGTGACGATTTGTCACCAGCGACGGAATATCCAACGAGCGTCCCCGGCAACGGAAACTCTGAGGTCAGGGGATTTGCCGAACCCACTCGAATGAAGGGCCGTGGAGTTCTCATATGAGATTTGGGCAGAGGCGAATTGTCGGCGCAGGGCGCCCGATCAGGCACGGCTGGGACGTGAAAAGCCCGCCGCGCCGGTACGGGACCGGCGCGGCGGGTGGGTGGGGGTGCCCGCTTCGACGCGGGCGCGCCCCCGTCAGTTGGGCAGGGCGGGAGTCTGGGGAAGCGCCGGCGTCTTCGGGAGCGCCGGCGTCTTCGGGAGCGTGGAGGTGGACGGCACGGACGCCGTGGACGGGAGCGGGAGTCCGGGGAGCGCGGGGAGCTTGGGCAGGCCGGGCAGCGTCGGCGCGGGCAGCCCGGCGCCGAGCAGGGTGGCCGCGAGGAGGTTCACCAGGGCGGTGACGACGGTCGTGGCCGCGGTGGCGACGCCCGCGACGTCACCCGCGGTCGACGCCTTGAGCAGCGCGTCGACGGCGGTCTGGAGCGCGGTCAGGGCGTCGCCCTTCACGTCCTTCCGGGCCGCCTTGGCGTCGTCGGGGGTGGTCGACTTCGGTGTCGTGGTGGTCGCGGGGACGGTGGCCTTGGCGGCGTCGATCGCCGCCTTGATCGCGTCCGCGTGCTTCTGTGCCGCCTCGGCGGACAGCTTTCCGTCGTCGGCCTTGAGGATCTCGGTGAGCAGGTCCGTGACCGGGGTCACGACGGAACTCAGGCTGCCGAGTGCGCCTACCTGGCCCAGCAGCGCATCCGCTCCGGGAACCGGTGCGCGCAGTGCCTCGACGCTGTTGGAGCTTCCCGGGTCGCTTTCGGCGGCTATCGCGGGAGCGGCGGTGCCGAGGAGGATCATCGCGCAAAGAGCGGTGGTAGCAATGCGCCGTACGGGCTGATGGGGCATGTGTGTTCCCTTTCGGTGGTGTGTGTCCGATCTTGTGACCACCGTGGGATGACTGATCGCACTACGCAACCGAGCGGCGACACGCCGTGCGCGATCACCCTCGTCTCTCGGCGTGTCGTGCCAGGTGGGGCGCCCGTTCGGGGTGTCTTTGGGGCCCTCCCCCCATACGGCGCAACGAACGCAGGAACGGCCGCCCCGAACGGGGCGGCCGCGGAAGGGTCCGGGGGAACCGGATCAGTTGGCGCAGTGGTTGCCGAACGTCGGGTTCAGCAGGCCGATCACGCTGACCGTGTTGCCGCAGAGGTTCACGGGGACGTGGACGGGAACCTGGACGGTGTTGCCCGAGACCACGCCGGGGGAGTGGGCGGCGGCACCCTGCGCGTCACTGCTGGCGGCGGCGACGCCGGCGGAGCCGGCCAGAGCGGCGGCGGCGACGGTGGAAAAGACAAAGGCCCTCGCGGTACGCGACATGGGGGAGTGCTCCTCGGTCGGTTGATACGTCTCCGGGGCAGGCGCCCGGCTCGTGGATCAACGCGCGCCACCCGTGCGGGGTTGCGCCCCCGTTCGGGTGACTGCGCGGCGGAGACTTCACCCCTTTCACCATTCCGACACACATGTCGGGTTTCACAGATAAATGCTCATCTGTGGCTACAGTGATTCACCTCCCAGCCCGGCGAGGGGGGCGCAGAAGTGCTTCCCGTCCAATGTGACTTTCGCATCCTCATTCCGTGATTCAGAAGCTCTTTGTCCCTGAAAGGGAATCGGTCATGCGCCATCACCTGGGCTCGCTCCTGCGCCGTACGGCGGTGGGCGTCATTTCTCCTGCCGCGAATTCCGCGACGTGTGGCGCCGCGGCCGCGCCGCCCGCGCGGGAGGCGGAGCGCATCGGTTTCACCCAGTGCTACCGGGCGCTCCAGCACGGCGGAGTGGTCCGGGCGGCCAACCCGGCCGACGACGTGCTCAATTCGAGCATCAGTGAACCGGGACGCGCGCAGCCGCGAAGGGTCCCCGCGTACGCCAACACCCTCGGCTACGACTCGGACGTCTTCGCGCTCGGCCGGAGCATCAGACAGCGGGGGTCGGGGCCCGACCTCCGGATGACATCGCGGCGGGACACGGCCTGGACCGGCGTGCTCTTCGCAGCGGTCGACGCCAGGCCCTCGCGCGTTTCCCTCCTCCATCACGAAGGGAAACGCGCATGCAACCGACAGCGACACCCCCTCGACCGCGTGTCCTCCATGTCACCCAGCCCGTCGACGGCGGAGTGGCCCGCGTCGTCCGTGATCTGACCGAGGCACAGCTCTCCGCGGGCATGCGGATCAGCGTGGCCTGTCCGCCCGACGGGCCCCTGGCCGGGTCGCTGCGCCGCATCGGCTGTGACGTCCTGCCGTGGCAGGCGACCCGCTCGCCCGGGCCCGGCATCGCCCGCGAAGTCCGTGGCCTGGCGAGGCTCGTGGCGCAGGTGCGGCCGACCCTCGTCCACGCGCACAGCGCCAAGGCCGGACTCGCCGCCCGCCTCGCCGTGCGCGGCCGGGTCCCCACCGTGTTCCAGCCGCACGCCTGGTCCTTCGAGGCGGTCGACGGCCCCACCGCCCGGCTCGCCCTCGAGTGGGAGCGCCGGGGCGCGCGCTGGGCCTCCCGGGTCGTCTGCGTCAGCGAGGCGGAGCGCGCGACGGGCGAGCGCGCCGGGATCACCGCGCGCTGGGACGTCATCCCCAACGGCGTGGACCTCACCCGCTTCGTGCCCGCCCCCGAACCGCGCGAGGCCACCGCCGATCCGCTGGTGGTCTGCGTCGGGCGCATCTGCCGCCAGAAGGGCCAGGACGTCCTGGTGCGCGCCTGGCCCCTCGTACAGGAGAGGTTCCCCCGGGCGCGGCTCGTGCTGGTCGGGGACGGGCCCGACGCGGCGGCGCTGCGCCGGCAGGCCACCGCCTCCGTGCGGTTCGTGGGGGCCGACGACCCCGTGCCCTGGTACCGGCAGGCCGACCTCGTGGTGCTGCCGTCCCGCTGGGAGGGCATGGCGCTCGCGCCCCTGGAGGCCATGGCCTGCGGGCGGCCCGTCGTCGTCACCGACGTGGACGGCGCCCGCGAGAGCCTGCCCGCCGGCCTCGTGTCCGACTGCGTCGTACCGCCGGACGACCCCGCCGCGCTCGCCCGCGCGCTGACCGGTCTGCTGCGCGATCCCCACCGGCTCGGCGCTCTCGGCGGCCTCGCCCTACGGCACGCGCGGGCGCACCACGACGTGCGGCGCACCGCCGACGCGGTCGCAGACGTGTACCGCGAACTACTGGGCGCGGAGCCCACCGAGTGCAGGGAGCCCATCAACACGTGACCGGGGAACGTACCGTTGCCTCCCCCGCGGGGCAGCCACGCGCCACTGCACCGAGCACCCTCCTCGCCTCGGTCATCCCGCCACGCGCCGAGGCGGGCGGCCGCCCGTCACCGGCGGGCAGACGCACGGCCGCGCGGCACCCCTCCTGCACGTCCCTCCTGGCGGCCGACGGTACGGCCGCCGTGCTGAGCACCCTCATGATCACGCCGGTCCAGCGCTACCCCCTGCTCGTGATCGCGCTGGCCGCCGGTGTCGCGGCGGCGAACGCGCGCGCGGGCCTCTACCGCGGCGACGCGCCCCGTCTCCTGCTCGACGACTGGCCCGCGATCGGCGGCCGCGTCGTGGTGATCTGGTGCGTCATGGCGGCCGCCCTCGCCGGGTTCCCGCAGCTCGATCCGCTGCCCGCCGGCGCGCTCGCGGCGGGCGCCGCCCTGCACTGCCTCCTCGCGGGCGCGGGCCGCGGCCTCGTCTACTGGCGGCGCCGCGAGGCCGCCGCGCGCCGTCCCTGCCCGACCCTCCTCATCGGCCCCGAGACCCTCGCCCGGCCGGTCGCCGCCGCCCTGCTGCGCCACCCGCGGTCGGGCGTGCGCCCGGTCGGCATCCTGGCGGACAAGGAGCCCGAACATCCGCCCGACCACGACGGGGCTGACCTTCCCGTCCTCCCCGTCCTCGGCACGGCCGACGAACTGCGCCGCGCGATCATCCAGAACGGGGTGCGGCGGGCGCTCCTTCTGGAGGGTGCGGCGCACGACCGGGCGGCCTGGCTGGCGGTGCTCGGCGAATACGGCTGCGGCGTCTGGGAGTTCGACCCGTCGGCCGCCCCGTACCCGGCGCGCTCCGGTGACGCGGCCCGGCACCTCGCGGGGTTCCGCTACCGTCCGCGGCCGCCCGCCCGCCGCCGCGGCAGCGCCGGCAAGCGCGCGCTCGACCTCGTCGTCTCCGGCACCCTCCTCGTCCTGACCAGCCCGGTCCTGCTGGTGTGCGCCGTGTGGCTGCGCCTGGCCGAGGGGCCCGGCGTCGTCTTCCGGCAGGAGCGCGTCGGGAAGGACGGGAAGCCCTTCACACTGCTGAAGTTCCGCACGCACCGCCCGAGCGACGCGATGGAGTCCGCCACCCGGTGGAGCGTCGCGAACGAGAAGCGCATGGCGTGGTTCTGCCGGTTCCTGCGGCGCACCTCCCTGGACGAGCTGCTCCAGCTGTGGAACGTGTTCCGCGGCGACATGAGCCTCGTCGGCCCGCGCCCCGAACGCCCCTACTTCGTCATGCAGTTCAGCCAGGCCCACCCCGGATACGCCGAGCGGCACCGCATGCCGACCGGCATCACCGGCCTCGCCCAGATCCACGGCCTGCGCGGCGACACCTCCATCGAGGACCGCGCCCGCTTCGACAACGCGTACATCGACAGCTGGTCGCTGTGGCAGGACATCAGCATCCTGGTGCGCACCGCGGCCGCGCTCGTACGTTCCACGGGGAGTTGACCGGGTGACTGCCTCTCCCGCGGACGCCGGACTGCGTACGGCTCCAGGTCCGACAGGTGCGCGGCCCGCTCCGGCCGTCGCGCTCGTCGCCGTCCTCGGCCGGTACGCGCCCGTGCTCCCCGTTCTCCTCATGGTCGCCGTGCTCGGCCTGCCGCTGACGCCCGGCTCGGCGGGATCCGGCGGCGGCAGCCTCGCCGACGCGGTCTCCGGCCTGGTCGTCGCCGTCTGCGTGGCCGTCACCCTGCGCCGCGCCGAGCGCCCCCTGACACGTACCGCCGCGATCACCCTCGGGATGCCCGTCGTCGGGATCGCCGTCGCCGCGGCGGGCGCCGACTCGCCGTCGACCGCGCTCGTCGGCATGGTCCGCTACTGCCAGATCTTCGTCCTCGTCCCCGTGTCCGTCCTGGTCCTGGTCCGCGACCGCCGCGACTTCCGGCTGCTCGCCCGGTCGTTCGTGGGGCTCGCGCTGTGGCAGGGCGGCATCGGCGTCCACCAGTACCTGACCGGGACCGGTGCCTCGTACATGGGCGAGGACATCCGCGCCGTCGGCACCTTCGGCCCCACGGACGTCATGGGAATGGCGACGGTGGTGTCGTACGGGCTCGTGGCCGCCGTCGGCCTGGCCCTCGGCGCCCGCACCGCCGCCCGGCGCACGCCCGCCCTGCTGTGCGCGCTCGCGCTGCTCCTGCCGCTCGCGCTGTCCTTCAGCCGGGGCGCGTGGATCGCGACCGTCGTGGCCTGCGGCGCGCAGGTGCTGCTCGCCGGGGTGCGGCGCGCCGTCCGCCTGTTCGCCGTGACCGCCGCGGTCGCCGTCGTCCTGGTGGGCGGCTTCGGCGTCGGGTCGCAGCTGCTCCAGGAACGCATGAGCAGCATCACGCAGGTCGCCGACGCCCCCGACCAGTCCGTCACGGACCGGTACACGATGTGGGCCGCGGCCGTCGACATGTGGAGCGAGCACCCGGCGACGGGCGTCGGCCTCAAGGGGTTCACCGCCCAACGCGACAGCCACGCCTCGCTCGCGCTCTCCTCGGGCAGCGACACGGCGGGCGCGGGCGCCGCGTTCAAGCGCCAGCCGCTGCTGTCCCCGCACAACATGTACCTGCTGATCCTCAGCGAGCAGGGCCTGCTCGGCCTGGTCGCCCTCGCGGGCGGCTGGGTCGCGCTGCTGCTGCTCGCCCTGCGCCGCCTCGGCCGCGGCGCGGGCACCCGGCCCGGCCCGGACTGCGGCCTCGTCGCGTGCGGCCTGCTCGGCTGGCAGCTCGTGGACTTCGTGTACGCCGACATCGGCGGTCCGTCGACCGTCCTGACCGCCCTCGTCATCGGCCTCGCCGCCTGGTGGGGCCTGGCGCCGCAGGCGCCCCTGAAGGAGGCGGCGACGCCGTGACCATCCCCACCGCGGACGGCGACACCCGGACGGCCGTGGGCCTGCCCGCCCAGCTCCGGACCGGGCCACCCGCCACCGAGCCCTCCGGAGCGTCGAACAGCCGCCTCGCGCGGGCCGCGCTGCTCACGGCCCTCCTCTCGGCCGCCGGGGCGATCCTCGGTCTCGGCCGCGACCAGTCCCTCGCGCACCTCTTCGGCGCGGGCAGCGAGACCGACGCGTTCCTGGTCGCCTGGACGGTCCCGGAGTTCGCCTCCACGCTCCTCATCGAGGACGGCCTGGCGTTCGTGCTCGTGCCCGCGTTCAGCGCGGCCGTCGCCCGCCGCGCGCAGGCCGAAGGCACCGATCCCGTACGGTCCCTCGTGTCGTCCTCACTGCCCCGCTTCGGCCTCGCGTTCCTGGCCGCGGCCGCGCTGCTCATCGCCGGTGCCCCCTTCCTCGTGCACGTCCTGGCGCCCGGCCTGCCCGACCCCCGACTGGCCGTCGACTGCACACGGTTGACCGCCACCTGCGCCCTCACGTTCGGCCTGACCGGATACTGCAGCGCGGCGCTGCGGGCCCACGGCTGCTATCTGCCACCCGCCGCGATCTACGTCGCGTACAACATCGGCATCATCGCCACGATGCTCGTGTGCGGGACGCGCTTCGGTGTGCGGTCCGCCGCGATGGGTGTGGCCGTCGGCGGCTGTCTGATGGTGGCGGTCCAACTGCCCGCGTTCCACCGGAGGTTGAGCTCCGCGAAGGCCGCCGAGAGGCTTGCGGGCGAGGCCGGGGGCGAGGCCGCGGCCCAGGGGCGGGCCATGCGCCTCGGGCTCATCGCCGCCGTCCTGACCTTCGCCCTGTGCAAGCAGTCGCAGGTGTTCATCGAGCGCTTCCTCGCCTCGTCGCTCGCCGCGGGCTCCATCTCGCACCTGAACTACGCGCAGAAGGTGTCTCAGTTGCCGATGGTGCTCTCCCTGATGCTGTGCACCGTCACGTTCCCGGTCGTGGCGCAGGCCGTCGCGCGCGGCGACATCGCGGCGGCCCGCGCCCGCGTCGAGCGTGACCTCGGCCTCGCCGCCTGCGTGGTCCTCCTCGGCGCCGCCGCGATCTTCGCCTGCGCCCCGCAGATCATCCATGTCCTGTTCCAGCGCGGGGCGTTCACCGCCGACGACACCGCCGCCACGGCGTCCGTCATGCGCGTCTACGCCCTCGGCCTCCTCGGCCACTCCATGGTGGGCGCCCTGGTCCGCTCCTACTTCTCGGCGGGCCGCCCCACCTGGTACCCGGTGGGCGCGATGGCCGTGGGCATGGGCGCCACCGCCGGCGTGGGCTCCTGGGCGGTCGACCTGTGGGGCGTACGGGGCATCGCCGGGGCCAACGCGTTCGGGATCACCCTCACGGCCGTACTCCTGCTCGCCGCGATGGACCGGCGCAGCGTCCCGGTCGACGTCTCCAGGGTCCTGGCCGAGATGGGCAAGCCGCTGCTCGCCGCCGCGGGCGCGACCGTGGCGGGGCTGATGGCCGCGGCCTCCTTCACGTCGCCGCTCGCGGCGGGTGCCGCCGGGTGTCTCGCCGTGACGGCCGTGTTCGTCGTCCTCCTGTGGGCGCTGAGGGCCGAGTCCCTCGCGCCCCTCGTTCCCGTTGTCCGCTCCGCGACCAGGAGGCTCCGGCATGCCCGTTGACACAGGACGTACCGCGACAGGAGACGTTCCGCGCGCCCGGCCGTGGCTCCCGGACCGCACTCGCCGGCTGCTCCCGGACGCGCCGATGTGGGTCGCGATGTACCACTCCGTGGACGACTGCCGCGACGACCCGTACCGCGTCACCGTCTCCCCCGAGCGCCTCCAGGAACAGCTCCGCTGGCTGCGCAGGCGCGGGCTGCGCGGGGTGGGCATGGCGGCGCTCCTTCAGGCCCGCGCGCTCGGCACGGACCGCGGCCTGGTGGGGCTCACCTTCGACGACGGCTACTGCGACTTCGTCGACAACGCCCTGCCGCTGCTGCGCCACTACGGCTGTGGCGCCACCCTGTTCGTCCTGCCCGGACGCCTCGACGGCGTCAACGAGTGGGACCCGCTGGGCCCGCGCAAGCCGCTCCTGTCGGAACGCGGCATCCGGTCCGCCGCGTCCGCGGGCATCGAGATCGGCTCGCACGGCCTGACGCACGTCGACCTCACCCACGTCGACGACCGCGTCCTGCGCGCGGAGACCGAGGACAGCCGAAGACGCCTGGAGGAACTCACCGGACGCGAGGTCCCCGGCTTCTGCTACCCCTACGGCACCGTCGACCGCCGTGTCGCGGACGCCGTCCGCCATGCCGGATACCGCTACGCCTGCGCCATCTCGCCGGGCGACCTCACCGGTGAATTCGCCCTGCCGCGCGTCCACGTCGGCCAGGAGGACGCGGCCTGGCGCCTCGAACTGAAGCTGCGCCTGCACCGCCTGCGCCGCCGCCCGTCCACCGCGCCGGAGGCCCGTACATGAGGACCCTGCACGTCATCACGGGCCTCGGCGCCGGGGGAGCCGAACAGCAGCTGCGGCTCCTGCTGCGCCATCTGCCCGTCCACAGCGACGTGGTGACCCTGACCAACCCGGGCACGGTCGCCCGCGGCCTGACCGCCGACGGCATCCGCGTCGTGCACCTCGGCATGACCGGGAACCGCGACCTGGGCGCGCTGCCCCGGCTCACCAGGTTCGTGCGCGACGGCCGCTACGACCTCGTGCACACGCACCTGTACCGCGCCTGCGTCTACGGCCGGTTCGCCGCGCGCCTCGCCGGGGTCCGCGCCGTGGTCGCCACCGAGCACTCGCTGGGCGAGAGCCGGATGGAGGGGCGCCCGCTGTCCGCCGGTGTCCGCGCGCTCTATCTGGCGGGCGAGCGGGTGGGCCGGGCCACCCTGGCGGTCTCCCCGTCGGTGGCCGGGCGCCTCGCGCGGTGGGGGGTGCCCCGGCACCGTATCCACGTCGTGCCCAACGGCATCGACGTGGAGCGCTTCGCCCACGACCCTGCGCTGCGCGACGCCACCCGCCACGTGTTCGGCCTGCACCGGGACGACTTCGTCATCGGGGGAGTCGGCCGTCTCGTCCCCGGCAAGCGCTTCGACGTCCTCCTGCGGGCCCTGGCCCAACTGCCGGACTACGTACGGCTGCTCCTCGTCGGGGACGGTCCCGAGGAGCAGCGGCTGCGCAGGCTCGCCCAGGAGCTGGGCGTCGTGCGCCGCGTCGTGTTCGCCGGCGAGCGCCCCTACGCGTCGCCTTCGGGCCGCGTGGGCGACCCCGATCTGCCGGCCCTCATGAGCGCGATGGACCTGCTCGCCTCCCCGTCGGACGAGGAGGCGTTCGGCCTCGCCGTCGTGGAGGGACTCGCCTCAGGGCTGCCCGTCCTCTACGTCAGCTGCCCCGCGGTCGAGGACCTGCCGCCGCACCTGGAGTCCGCGGCGGTCCGCGTCCCCGGCGACCCGGAGTCGTTCGCACGACAGGCGCTGCGGATCGTGGCGGCCCGCCCTTCCGGCCGCACCCCGTCCCCGGCAGCCCACCACTACAGCATCGCCCGAAGCGCCGAACAGCACCTGCGGCTGTACGCGGCGGCCCTGGGCGGTTCGGATTCGAGAGTTCGAGAGTGAGTAAGTGATGACCGATGCTCCTCACCGGCGGGTCGGCCCGGCCGGTCCCCTCGCCCGGACGGCCGCCCGCGTGAAGCGCCTGCCCCTGTGGTCGCTGATCGCGGCCGGGGTCCTCCTGGGCGGTGTCGCGGGCGGCGCGTACGGCGTCCTGAAGACGCCGCAGTACTCCGCCACGAGCTATGTGATCGCGGTGCCGGACGGAAAGTCCGACCCGTCGGCCGCGCTCGGCTTCGCCCAGGCCTACGGACGTGTCGCCACCCAGATCGCGGTGCTCGGCGACGCCCAGGTGCGGGCGCGGGTTCCCGTGAAGAAGCTCCAGAGCAGCGTGCGGGCGGAGACGTCGCCGGACGCGCCGATGGTCGCGGTGTCGGCGACGTCCGCGAAGCCCCGCGAGGCCGCCGCCATGGCCAACGCGGTGGCGCGGGCGCTGACCGCCGACGCCAACCACACGCAGGACAGCACCAAGGTGAAGCTCCTCCAGTTCTCGCGCGCGATGAAGCCCACCGCGCCGTCCTCGGCGTCCCCCCAGGTGACCGCGCTCGTGGGCGCCAGCGCGGGCGGCCTCCTCGGCGGGCTCGTGATGCTGGTCCGGCCCCGGCGCGAGCGGACGGAGACGAACGCGACCGTCCCCGGGCCCGCCGCGGCCGCGGATCTGCACGGGAGTGTCTGATGCGGCCCGGGGGCGGGGACCTGTCGGTCGAGGTGTGCACCGACAGCGTCCGGTTCGGCGAGCTGGGCCAGGAGTGGGAGGCGCTGTACCGCAGTTCACGCACCGCCACCCCGTTCCAGAGCCATGCCTGGCTGCACTCCTGGTGGCTCTCGTACGGGTCCGGGCGCGGCCTGTGCGTGGTCCTGGTCCGTGACGGCGGGCGGCTCGTCGCCGTGGCGCCGCTGATGCGGCGGTGGCGGCCCCTGCCGGTCCTGGTGCCGCTCGGCGGGAGCATCTCCGACTTCTGCGACGTCCTCGTCGACGACGGCGGCGGTGGCGGTGGGGGAGAAGGCGCCGGGGCCCGCGTGCTGGGCGACGTCCTGTGGCGGCTCGCCCGCACCCATGTGATCGACTTCCGTGAGGCCCGCCCGGGAAGCGCCGTCGAGCGCCTCTACGAACGGTGGCCGGGGCCGAGACGCCGCCTCGACGACTCCCTCTGCCTGGAGCTGCCGCCCGTCCCGATGGACGACATCGTGGGCCGGCTGCCGGGGTCCCGCGGGCAGCGCGCCCGCGCCAAGATCCGCAAGCTGGACGCCCTCGGGATCGAGCGCCGCATCGTCCCGCAGAACGAGGTCGACGGCTCGGTGCGGCGTCTGGTCGAGCTCCACCAACTGCAGTGGGAGGGCCGCAAGGTGACGACGGAACACCTCAGGCCGCGCTTCTCCGAGCACCTCACCCGCTCGGTCTCCCGCATGGCGAGGTCGGGCGACGCGGTCGTGACCGAGTTCCGCATCGACGAGACGGTGCTCGCCGCCGACCTGACCTTCCTGTCGCCGCGCCTGGTCGGCGGCTATCTGTACGGCGCCCATCCGGACCTGCGCGAACGCAAGGCCGACATCACCACGATGCTGCTGCGCTCGTGCAGCGAGCACGTCCAGGAGCGCGCGTCCGGCTCCCTGAGCCTGCTGCGCGGCGACGAGCCGCACAAGCACCACTGGCGTCCCCACAGCGTCGTCAACCAGCGTTTCGTGCTGGCCCGGCCCGGCACGTCGGCGGGGCTCGCCCTCGCCGTCGGCGACGTGACGGCACGCCGCCTCGGCAAGAGAGCGCTGCGCGCATGGAAGGCCCGGAGTGGCGACACATCGTGACGACCGCGCCGCCACCGGCCGGGACACCGGCGCGTCAGGAGGACCGCGACCACCAGTCGAACCGGAGGCACAGTTTCCCGCCGAGCCAGTACTCCACCCAGTCGCCGAGGTCGAGCGGCGCGCAGTTGGGCGGCGTCACCGGCGGCGTCACCGGAGGCGTGACCGGCGGTGTCTCGGGTGTCGTCGGCTGCGTGGGCTCCGTGGGCTTCGGCAGCGACGGCTCCAGGCGGCCGGAGAGCATCGAGCGGTACACCTGCGACGCCTGGGGGTTTTCGTCGCACTGCCAGACACCGTGGGGGCAGTAGTCCGTGATCGTGTTGTAGAGGGGCCTGTGCCGGTCGATCCACCCGATCATGCGCCGCATGTACTCCGGGTTGTCCCCGTTACGGAACAGGCCCCACTCCGGGTACGAGATGGGCTTGTTGTGCGCCTTGGCGAAGTCGACGTGCTCCTGAAGCCCGTACGGCTCCGAGATCTGCTCGGAGAACGACTTGCCCTCGGGCTGGTCGTACGCGTCCATGCCGATCACGTCGACGACGTCGTCGCCCGGATAGCACTTGGTCCAGGGCACGGCGTCGAGGCCCCGGCTGGGCGTGAAGTCGAAGCGGAACTTCTGCCCCGGCACCGACCGCATCGTCGTGACGATCCGCTTCCAGTACGCCTTCCAGGCCTCCGGGTCGGGCCCGCACCGGTGCGTGTACGTAGTCCCGTTCATCTCCCAGCCGGGCACGAGCACCGTGTCCGGGACCTTCAGGTCGACGAGGCGCTGGGCGAGGCGGCGGAAGTGCTCGTCGAAGTCGCCGGCCGCGCCCTGCCGCAGGAGCGAGCGGACCTCCGCGTCACCGACGTGCTCCTCGTTGCGCTCCAGCATCGGGACGTTGAGCACGAAGAGCCGGTCGTCCCGCTCGCGCCGCCACCTCGCCCAGTCCTCCAGGAACCCGGGGGCGCCCTCGATGTTGCTCCACACGTCGCCCGGCAGGTAGGTGTGCCCGACGCGCAGTTCGGAGCCGCCGAGCCACTTGCTGAGCCGTCCCATGCGCTGCACGCCGCTCGGCCCGTAGTCGAGGTAGGCACCGAACGCGGGGAACGTCGAGGTGTTCGCCTGGGCATCCGTGACGCCGCCTGTGGGGGTGGGCGCCGGAGTGGGTGCCGTGGTGGGGGCGGGCGTGTCGACCGGTGCCGGTGCGGGGGTCTGGGCGGGTGCGGCCGACGGCTGTGCCACCCCGGGGACGGGGGAGGCGGATTCGGGCGGTGGCGTGTCGCCGGGCGCGGCGGCCCCGGCCGTGCCGACGGAGACCGAACCGGACGCGATCACCGCTGACGCGAAGATCCCGGCCGTCATCAAGGGGATGCGCCGGCTCGTGGCCCTTCGGCGTTGTGGGGACATGCCTACTCCTCGTGCCGCACTTCTTTCATTGCTGACACTCAGTCACACGTATGGGTTATGCGCCAACCGGGGACCGGCCCGCACGCCTCTTTCGTCGCCCGTTCGGGCTATCACCAGGAATCTCCCCGCGTGCTAGACAACAGCGTTCCCGCCGTGCGGCTGCGTGGTGGCCGCCTCGCAGGGCAGTCCCGTACGGCGGTCCAGTTTGGTGAGCGGGGAGCATCCGCCGCCGGGCCCGGACGCCTCCCTGGAGGAGACCGGCGCCACGCTGCGCCGGGTCTCGGTGAGCGGGTGCGGGACCCGTCGTCCTCATTCCCATGGACGACGCGGGAGCCATTGCGGTGAGTCGGCTGTGGGAGGAACTCCTCACCCGCCACCTCCTGCCGGACCAGCCCGTCGGCCTCACCGAACGCGTCGCCGACAAGGTGCAGCTGCCCGCGCTGCGTGCGGGACGCGGTGCGGACCCGCACGTGACGCCTCGCGTCGGGTCGGGCTTCGAGTCGCGCAGGCCGGGGCTCTTCCTCGCGGGCCTGATGACCGCGGCGGACTTCGGCCCGTCGATGCGCTTCGTGCACGGCGCGTCGTTCACCGCGCCGCATCTCGTGGCCGGGGTCGTACGGCGACTGTGCGGCGGGCGCCCCTCGGGGGGCCTCACGTTGCCGGGCAGCAGGTCGGTACACGACCCGTCGGCGACGGCCGACCGCTGAACGGTCGGACAGGTGACCGGGACCGCCGCGGGTGCGTTCGCGCCCGTGACGTCCTTTGGAGTGACGGTGCGGGCGAACGGGTGAATCGGTTCCGCAGCGGGGGCCGCCCGGTGGTGGACTGGCCCGGTTGTGAGAGGGGCCCGGCTGCCTCCCCCGTCAGCCGTCGGCGATTACGCCGTGGGTTGGCAGCAAGCGGTTGAACGGCCCTCTCCGCCGGCCGGGAAGAACACGAACGTGGGTTCTTCCCGGCCTGGCGTGCGGCGATCGCGTCACCGGGCGGCGGTACGTCCCCGCCGGTAGAGGATCCCGCCACCGATCAGCAGCCCTGCACTCGCCGCCGCGGCGGCCAGCAGATTCTGCTCCGCCCCGGTCTGCGCCAACTGCGTGCGCCTGCCCGCGACATGGACGTGCTGTACGGGGACCTTCGCGTGCGGGGGAGTCAGCCTCTGCACCGCCGGCGGCTGGACCGTGACAGGGGGCTCGACGGCACGGACGGTGGGCGGAGGCACCTCGGAGATCTCCTCCGGGGTGGCCACTCCGGAGGAGATCTCCTCCGGGGTGGCCACCCCGGAGGAACAGTGGTTCCCCGTGGCCGGGTTGACCGCACCGACCACGTTCCCGGAGTTCCCGCACACGTTGACGGGGGCGTCCACCGGAGCCTGTACGGAGTTGCCCGACAGGATGCCGGGCGACTGCTGTACGTCACTCCCGGCGTGGGCACCGCCCCCGGACATGTCGTCACCGCCGCGGTATCCGTCGTCCCCGGTCCCGTGGGCCGTACCGCCGGCGGCGCGGTCGGAGCCGCCGCCGTGAGTGGACGACGGGTGCGAACCCCCGTCGTTCTCACAGGAGTTGCCGAAAGCCGGATTGAGTCCGGCGACGACGTCGACCGTGTTTCCGCACGCGTTCACCGGCACATCCAGGGGTGCCTGGACCGTGTTGCCCGACAGAATGCCGGGGGAGCCCGCCGCCTGCCCGTCTGCGCCCGACGCGGCGAACGCACTGGAGCCCGGCAGGGACAGAATGCTCGTCGCGGCCGCAGCCGCGACCATTCCCAAGTTCAGGGCCTGTCGCATCTAGTTGTCTTCCTGCTCGCAGATGAAAGCCGGCCTTGGAGTGCTGGACGCGTCCAAGGCCGGCGGAGCCGCGGCCCGACGGCCGGGGCGTTGAATCAGTAATCAGTCGTCGTTGGCGCAGCCGTCGCCGAGCGTCGGGTTCAGCGCGCCGATCACGTCGACGGTGTTGCCGCACAGGTTGACCGGGATGTTGACCGGGACCTGCACCACGTTGCCGGAGATGACACCCGGCGAAGTGAGGGCGGCACCCTCGGCACTGGCACCGGTATCGGCGAACGCCGGAGCGGCCATGCCCAGGGCCAGCACAACGCCGGCGAGGATCGTCGCGCTCTTCTTGAGATTCACTCTCTTACCCTTCTCTCGTCGTTCATGACTGAGGTCATTACCTCGGTGTGAAAACGAGCCGTGAGGCGGAAGGGAACTGAGCCGTCCGCGTTAAAGAAAGGGCTCTCAAGGCAAAGAAAACCGGGCCGCCGCGCCGGAGAAGGCGGGCGGCCCGGGTTCCCGGGGCTGGTGGATCAGCCGTTGGCCGTGCCGTTCGCGGACAGGACCGGGACGTCGTCCACGATGTGCGAGAGCGGCTCGTCACCCTTGGCCTGCGTGGAGTTCTCCGCGCACTGCTGGTTCTGCGGTGCCGACAGGACCGAGATGTCCTGAACGGTGATCGGCACGACGCCGATCAGCGAACCGACGTCGCCCTTGGCCGGCAGACCGATGCAGGGCTTGTTCAGCGAGCCCTGGACCGCGCCGAGCTGCGGGCTCTGGTCACCGTCGGTCGTGGAGTTGCCGTACGCCTGCTGGGCGCCGACGCCGCTCGTGGACGTCGTGCTGCCGTCGTCACCGAGGGCCAGCGCCTGAGGGGCGGCCACAGCCGAGACGCCTACGACCGAAACGGCGACCGCAGCCGCTGCCATTGCCTTCTTAAGCATTTCCAGTTCCTTTTCGCACAGACGCCAGTTAACGCTGCCCGGACAACAGGGCCTCGGCTGAAATGGTTGCGGCACTTCACTCGGTCGGGCTGCACGTGCAGAGAGCGATCGGCTGATAGTCATTTATTCGGCAATGCCCGGGCGAACCCGTCAGAGTGAACCCGGACAACCATGTGCGTAAATCGGAGTTGGGCAGGGGGCTCCCGGGTCGGGGGCAACGAGAAGGGAATTCATCATGATGAAGAAGGTCATGGCGGCTGCCGCAGTCGCCGCCTCGGTCGCCGGTATCTCGGCGGTCGCAGCCCCCCAGGCCATGGCGATCGACAACGACGGTGGCACCACGTCCTTCAGCGGCAACGGCGCCGAGCAGGCCTACGGCAACTCCTACACGACCGGTGACATGAGCCCGCAGATGGCGCTCATCCAGGGCTCGCTGAACAAGCCCTGCATCGGCCTGCCGGCCAAGGCCGACGTCGGTTCGCTGGTCGGCGTCGTGCCGATCTCCGTGCAGGACATCCCGGTTCTGTCCGCCCCGCAGAACCAGCAGTGTGTCGAGAACTCCACGCAGGCCAAGGGCGACGAGCCGCTCTCGCACATCCTGGACGACATCCCGGTCCTGTCGGCCAACGGCACGGCCAACGACTGAGCCGCGGCGTCATTCCGTTGGGCCGTCCGCCTGTCCGGCGGCCCAACGGCCTCGGCCGTCGCGGGGCCAGATGTCCCGGGCGACGATCTCGTCCCACTCCCGGTCGGGCAGCCCGGGAAGCGTTCTCCCCCGCTGCCTCCAGTTGTCGAGCAGCGCCCCGTAAAGGGGTTCGTCGATTCGGTATTCGGGCGACTCCCGGCTCTGCGGAATAAATGCCTTGGACGGTCGGCGGTTCTTGTTCTCCGGCACAGCACTTCGCCTTCCTCGTGGCGATCTCTGGCTTCTGTTCCATCTTCTCGGGAAGCCGAAACAGTTCCCTTTAGGGCGAAAGAGTTACTTCCCGGCGGCACGCGGGGCGGTCACTGTTCAAGCTATTCGGCTGGCATACGGTGCCGTCAGATCTGTCCCTCTGCTGTGGAGTGAATCCGGTGACGAAACGCCCTTCACGAACGAGCCGTCGGAGAAACGTCCGCCTGGGCGCGGCAGCCCTGGGTGTACTTATCGCGACGGCGGTTTCCGTTGTGGGTAATTCCGTATCCGCGCTGCCGTACAGGATTCAGCGGGTCGATGCGTTCAGCGGCGCCGTGAACCGCCCTGCCGCGGGCCACGGCACGAATATTCTGCTCATGGGGACGGATGGCCGGGACACCATCTCGAGCCGGGAGAAGAAGAAGTTCCACGCCGGTGGCGTCGCCTGCGACTGCACCGATTCGCTGATGCTGATCCATCTCTCGCAGAGGCGTGACCAGGTCAGCGTGGTCAGCCTCCCCAGGGACTCGTTGGCGCAGATCCCCGCGCACCGTGACCCGGGCACCGGGGAGCAGTTCCCCGCCCACCCCGCGAAGATCAACGCGGCCTTCGCGGAGGGTGGTCCCGCGCTCTCGGTCCGCACGGTGGAGGCCATGACGAACGTCAGGGTCGACCACTATCTGCAGATCGACTTCAGACGGTTCATGGACAGCGTGAACGCGGTCGAGGGGGTGGACGTCTGCACTTCCAGGCGGCTGTCCGACTCGGCCACCAAGCTCGACCTCCGGCCCGGCCGGCACCGCCTCGGGGGCGGTAAGGCCTTGCAGTACGTCCGCTCGCGCCATGTGGACGCAAGCGCCGACCTGGGGCGGATCCAGCGCCAGCACCGTTTCCTGATCAGCGTCATGCACCGACTCGTCACCGGCGGGATCCTCGCCGATCCGGGCAGGGCGATCGACCTGGCGCGGACGGTGCTCGGTGCGACGAAGGTAGACCAGGGGTTCACGCCGAAGGATCTCGTCTCCTTCGGCACCGATCTGAGCCGGCTGTCCCCTTCGCGGGCCGAGTTCACCACCGTGCCCATCGCCGGGTTCAACCCGGTCATCGAAGGCGTCGGAGAGACGCTGAAGTGGGACAAGGCGGCGGCGAAGAAGCTGTTCGCCACGCTCAACAAGGACCGGACCCTCACCCCGCGCAACTCG
Source organism: Streptomyces sp. NBC_00009 (assembly GCF_045040855.1). NCBI lineage: Bacteria > Bacillati > Actinomycetota > Actinomycetes > Kitasatosporales > Streptomycetaceae > Streptomyces > Streptomyces sp. NBC_00009. Next base: position 3,600,890 of record NZ_CP108312.1, on the reverse strand, counting down.
ACCGTGAAGCCCTCCGACCCCCCGCGCATCGGGGGCGAGAAGGCGGTGCGCGGGAACACGCTGGCCTGTTCCTGACCGTAAGTGCGCTGGGCCAATCGGGTTGCACCGCGAAACCGCATCAGCCCGGCTCAGTTGATGACCATGCGGCTCCGTGACCGGAGCCCGCCGATTGAAGGGATTCACCATGAAGAAGCTGTGGGCAACCGCGGCCATCGCTGCCTCCGTCGCTGGTATGTCGGCAGTCGCCGCCCCCCAGGCCCTCGCCTTCGGGGACGACACGGGCACCACGTCGAACAGCGGCAACAACGCCCAGCAGGCGTTCGGCAACTCCTCGACGGAAGGTGACATGAGCCCGCAGCTCGGGCTCGTCCAGGGCTCGCTGAACAAGCCCTGCGTCGGCCTGCCGGTCAAGGGCGACGTCGGTTCGCTGGTCGGCGTCGTGCCGATCTCCGTGCAGGACATCCCGGTCCTGTCGGCTCCGCAGAACCAGCAGTGTGTCGAGAACTCCACGCAGGCCAAGGGCGACGAGCCGCTCTCGCACATCCTGAACGACATCCCGGTCCTCGCGGGCAACGGCACCAGCAACAGCTAGTAGCCGCGAAAGCGGGGGCAACCGGTGTCCGGTTGCCCCCGCTTTTCCGTGCCCGTTCTTCGCTGTCCGGCAGCCGTCCGGTTCCCTAGCTGACCGAGGGGAGGAGTCCCGTCACCGGGGCCACCAGGTCGGTGACCTGGTGCAGTTCGTTCAGCCGGTTCAGGCCGCCGAGCTGCTCGTTCACCGTGGGGATCTCGGCCTTGTGCTCGGCCGGAACGGCGCTGGTGGCGATGTCGTCGAGGCTGATCGGCTTCATGCCGCCGAGGGGACCGACGGGAGCGGCCTCGGCCGCGGGCATGGCGAGAGCGGAGGCGCCGGCGGCCAGAGCGACCGCGGCGAGAACACGTCGTGTGGAGATCATGCCTACAGCAACGGCCGACGGACGCCGGGGGAAACGGGCGCGACGGCCCGCCCACCCGAGAGGCGTACCGAAGTCGTACGGAATCGCCCGTCCTGGGGCGGGCGCGGGGCGCGTGGTAGATCTGTACGCCACCGGCCTCTCCGCACGCGGGCCAGGGGCGGGACATGGGGGAGGCGGGACTTGTGCGAGTCGCTCTGCTGGGTTCGGTGCAGGCCTGCGCGGCCGAAGGCGCGGCGCCGGTCGACATAGGGGGAGCCAGGCTGCGGATGCTGCTCGCCCGGCTGGCCGTCGAGGCCGGGCGTCCGGTGTCCGTCGACGCGCTCGTGGACGGCCTGTGGGGCGAGCGGCCCCCGGCGGACGCGGCCAACGCCCTTCAGGCGCTGGTGTCCCGGCTGCGCAAGGCGCTGCGCGGGGCCGGGACCGTGGACTCCGTGCCCGGGGGATACCGGCTGGCCGTCGAGGCCGGGGACGTGGACGCGTACCGGTTCGAGCAGCTAGCCGGGCGGGGCAGGCGGGAACTGGCCGCCGGGCGGGCCGAGGAGGCGGCGTCGGTGCTCGGGACCGCGCTGGCGCTGTGGCGGGGCGCCGCCCTGGCGGACGTACTGGAGGCGCCGTTCGCGCGGGGGTTCGCCTCGCGGATGGACGAGGTGCGGGCCGCGGCCACCGAGGACCGGTTCGACGCGGAGCTGCGGCTCGGGCGGCATGCCGATGTGCTCGCCGACCTCGAAGTGGCGGGCGGGGAACGGCCGTTGAGCGAACGGCTGGCCGGGCTGCGGATGCGGGCGCTGGCCGCTGCGGGCCGCCAGTCCGACGCGCTCGCTGTGTACGAGGAGACACGCGGCAGGCTCGGCGAGGAACTCGGCGTCGATCCGTCGGCGGAGCTGCGCGAGATCCATCTGGCGTTGTTGCGGGGCGAGTTGGAGCCGCCCGTTGCCCGGCCCGAGGCCGCGCCGAGCAGGATTCCCGCGCCGCTCACCAGTTTCGTGGGCCGGGACGGCGAGCTCGAAGGGCTGGCCGCGCAGCTCACCGGGTCCCGTCTCGTCACGCTCGTCGGACCCGGCGGCGCCGGGAAGACCAGGCTGGCCGTGGAGGCGGTGACCCGGCAGGAGGCGTACCGGCGCGGGCGGGCCTGGTTCGTGCCGCTCGCCGGCGTCGGCACACCCGACCAGCTCGGCGACGCCGTACTCGGCGCGCTCGGCTCCTGGGACCTCCATGTGTCCGACGTAGTGTCCGACGTACGGCAGGCGCAGAAGAGCACACCGGCGGGCCGGGTGGCCGAGCTGATCGGGGCCGGTGAGGCGCTGCTCGTCCTCGACAACTGCGAGCATCTCGTCGAGGCCGCCGCCGAGTTCGCGTACGCGCTCCTCGAGGAGCTGCCGCAGCTGCGGATCCTCGCCACCAGCAGGGAAGCCCTCGCCGTCACGGGCGAGGCGCTGTGCCACCTCGGGCCGCTCGACGTGCCCGCGGGGACACCGGATCCCGCCGAGGCGGCGGGCGCCGCCGCGGTGCGCCTCTTCGTCGACAGGGCCACCGGGATCCGGCCCGGATTCACCCTCGACGGCTCCACCGTGGACGCCGTCGTGGAGATCTGCCGCCGGCTCGACGGGATGCCGCTCGCACTGGAGCTGGCCGCCGCCAAGCTCCGCTCGATGGGCGTCGACCAGATCGCGCGGCGCCTCGACGACCGGTTCCGGCTGCTGACGTCCGGGAGCAGGGCCGCACTGCCGCGCCAGCGCACGCTGCTCGCGCTGGTCGAGTGGAGCTGGGACCTTCTGGAGGAGCCCGAACGCGTACTGGCCCGCAGGCTGTCCGTGTTCCCCGGCGGTGCGACGCTCGCCGCGCTGGAGGCCGTGTGCGCGGACGAGGTCCTGCCCGTGGACGACGTCCTCTACGTGGTCGGCTCGCTCGTCGAGAAGTCCCTCGTCGAGGCGTCGGGCGATGACGAGCCGCGCTACCGGATGCTGGAGACCGTACGGGCGTATGCGGCCACGCGGCTCGATGAGGGCGGGGACGGCTGTGGTGTGCGGGAGCGGTTCGGCGACTGCTTTCTGGCGCTCGCCGAGGAGCATGAACCCGCGCTGCGTACGCGTGAACAGCTGCGTTCCATCGCGGTGTTCGACGCCGAGCACGACAACCTGACCGCGGCGCTGCGGGTGGCCGTCGAGCGGGGCGACGCGGCCACGGCGGCCCGCTTCGTCGGCGCCCTGTTCTGGTACTGGGGGATCAGGGGGATGAGCAGCCAGTTCGAGACGGCCGTCGCCGACGTCCTCCGGTTCGGCGACGAGCTGCCCGGCCAGACGCGGGCCGCACTCGGCGTCGTACAGCTCATGGCGGGCAGCTCCCTCGCCCCGGACGTCCCCGTACGGCCCCTCATCGAGGCGTGCGAACCGGTCGGAGCACTCGACTTCCATCCCTCGCTGCTGCTGTGGATCCCGCTCCTCGCGTTCTCGTCGGGCAACGACGACCTGGGGGAACGCCTGCTGCGGCAGTCGCTCGACCGGCCGGATCCCTGGGTGCGGGCCAGCGCGCACTGGGCGCGGGACTTCGTCCACACCGAGCGCGGTGACCTGCGGGCGGGGGCGGACTCGCGGGCGGAGGCGCTGCGTGGCTTCGAGGCGGTGGGCGACCGGTGGGGCCTCGGGCTCGCGCTGCTCGCCGTGGGCCGGGACCACTCGCTGCGAGGCGAACACGCGGCGGCCATCGCGGCGTTCGAGCGCGGGGTCGCGATCTCCTCCGAACTCGGCTCGGAGGACGACCTCTTCCACAGCCGCGCCCGCCTCACCGCGGAACGGATGCGCAGCGGCGACCTGGACGGTGCCCTGCGCGACCTCCACGCCGCGCGCCGGCAGGCCAAGGACCGGGGCTACCGGCGCATGGAGGCCGAGCTCCTGTTCGGCCTCGCCGAATGGCACCGCCGCTCGGGCGACGTACCGGAGGCCGGCCGTACCCTCGACCAGCTCGAAGCTCTCGTCCACCGGTTGCCGCTCCCCGAGGAGACGGCCCTCGACCTGATCGCGGCCTCCCGGATGGCGAACGCGCTCGCGGAGGGCGCGGCCACGCGGGCGCGCGAGCTGCTGCCGAGGGCGGTGGGCGGCCTGCTCGCCCGGTTCGAGGTCGCGGAGATCGCCCGCGCGGCCGAACTTCTGTCCCAGCTCCTGCTGTTGGAGGACGAACCGGTGGGCGCGGCCACCGCGCTCGGTATGAGTGCGGCGATCCGGGGTGCCTTCGACGAGGGCGAGCCGGAGCTGCGGGATCTAACGGCCCGGCTCGTGGGGCGGCTGGGGGAGGGGGCGTTCCGGGAGGCGTATGAGGTGGGGGCCGGCCTGTCTCGGGAGGAGGCGCTGGGGCGGCTCGGGGGGTGACGGGGGTCGGGGCGCGTGAAAGCGGCCGACCGGGGAGTCCGGTCGGCCGCTGTCGGTGTGGCTGGGGGCTGCGGGTGTTCCTCTTCCGGTACGTGGCCGGGTTCAGGCGGCGTGCCTGCGGTAGGCGCGAAGGGCCAGCGGGAAGAACACCGCGACCACGCCGGCCATCCAGCCGAGGCTGCCGAGGAGCGGGCCCGCGACCTCTCCGCCGTTCAGCAGGCCGCGCAGCGCACCCGCCATCAGGCTCACCGGGTTGATGTCCGACCAGGCCCGCAGCCAGCCCGGCATCGTGCCCGACGGTACGAACACGTTGCTGGCGAAGGTGAGCGGGATGACCAGCACCGTCATCAGGCCCTGCACCGAACCCGGCGTCTTGACCAGCATGCCGACGTACACCGACATCCAGCAGAAGCACAGTCCGAACGCGATCAGCAGGGCGAACGCGGCGAGCGCCGCGGCCGGGCCGGTCTCCACCCGGTAGCCCATCACCGTAGCCAGGGCGAAGAGGGTGACGAGGCAGACGACGTAGCGCACGACATCGGCGAGCACGGCGCCGACGAGCGGTGCGGAGCGGGCGATCGGCATGCTGCGGAAGCGGTCGAAGACGCCCGTACTCGCGTCGGCGTTGAGGGAGACACCCACGACGACGCAGGCCTGGAAGATCGTCATCACCATGATGCCGGGCGTGATCGTGCGGAGGTATCCGTCGACGTCACCGCCGCCGATGGCACCGCCGAAGAGGTAGACGAACATCAGCAGGAAGACGATCGGCGTCAGGATCACGTCCACGAGCTGTGCCGGGGCCTTGCGGATTTTCACGATGCCGCGCCAGGCGAGGGAGAGGCCGTGCCGGGCGGCCAGGGCGGGGCCGATGCGGAGGGGGGACACGTCGGCCGGGGGCGCCGCGCAGGTGGTGGTGCCGGGGCGGGTGCTCACGCTCGTGCTCATGCCGCGTTCCTCTCGGGAAGGGTGTTCTGAGTGCTCTCGTCTGAGGGGGTGATCGGTGTCGTGCCCTGGCCGGTCAGGGCGAGGAAGACCTCGTCCAGGCTGGGCAGGCGCAGGCCCAGTTCGTCGGCCGCGATCCCGGCACCGTCGAGCCGGCGGACGAGCGCGGACACGAGCATCGGATCGGCGACCGGCACGGTGAGCAGGCCGGTGTTCGCGTCGTGCACGGGGGCGGTGCCGGTCAACTCGGCCAGGATCCGGCCGACTTGGCCGAGATCGGCGAGCACGGTCGGGCGGACCTGGAGCGTCTGGCCGCCGACCCGCCGCTTCAGCTCGTCCGGCCGGCCCTCGGCGACGACGCGGCCGTGGTCGAACACGGTGATGCCGTCGGCGAGTTGATCGGCCTCCTCCAGGTACTGCGTGGTGAGCAGCACGGTGGCGCCGTCCGCGACGAGCCGCCGCACCACGCCCCAGACCTCCTGGCGGGCGTGCGGGTCGAGGCCGGTGGTCGGCTCGTCCAGATACAGCACCTGCGGCCGGCCGGCGAGGCTCGCCGCGAGGTCCAGCCTGCGGCGCATGCCTCCCGAGAAGGTGCTGATGGGGCGGGTGGCGGCGTCGGTGAGCTCGAACTGCTCCAGCAACTCGGCGGCCCGCGCCCTGGCGTCCCGCCGCGAAAGACCGAGCAGCCGCCCGAGCAGTACGAGGTTCTCGACGCCGGACAGACCCTCGTCCACAGAGGCGTACTGGCCTGTGAGCCCGATCAGCCCCCGCACCCGTACGGGGTCCTTCACCACGTCGAACCCGCCGACCGTGGCGCGCCCGGCGTCGGGCCGCATCAGCGTGGACAGGATCCGCACGGTGGTGGTCTTGCCGGCGCCGTTCGGCCCGAGGACGCCGATCACCTTCCCGGCGGGCACCTCCAGGTCGACCCCGTCCAGCGCGACCATGTCCCCGTACCGCTTGACGAGCCCTTCGGCCCGGATGGCGTATGACATCGCTTCTCCCTTTCCCGTCCGTCTTGCTGTCGGTTTCGCTGTCTGTTTCGCTGTGGGTTTCGCTGTGGTTCCGCGTCGTCGTTCTCGGTGACTACGACGATGCCGAGAGCCGCTGACAGACGGCGGACGGGAGGCTGACGGCCCCTGACAGCACCTGACAGGGGCCGATGGGGAGGGACTTCAGGGGGACGGGCGGGTGCCGGTCGTACTCGGCCTGTACTCGGCCACAGCTGAGTACCAGCGCTCTGGTCGGTCATGGAGTGAGCCGGAACCCTGGACCCATGGACACGAATGAGCGACTGCCGAAGCGAACGTTCCACCTGCTGGCGACCATCGCACTGGCCGGGGTGGCACTGGCGGCGTGGGCCGGCTGGCTGGGCTGGGACCAGCAGCGTGACGTGCACCCCGACGGCTCGACGACCGGCCCGTACGAGGCGTGGCAGGTGATCGGCCTCGTACTGACCCTGCTGCCACCGGTGTACTGGGCGGCATCCCGGCGCTACGCCACAGCCGCGGTGCTCGGCCCGACGGCCGGTCTCACGGTGGCCGCCTACGTGGACTGGTCGGACGACGCGAGCGGCCTCTTCGTGATCGGCGTGGGCCTCGTCATGGTGGGGAGCCTGGTCGTGACCTCGGCGCTCTCCGCGGTGATCACTGCGCTGACGGGACATGGCCCGGGGCGGCCGGGCGGTCGCCGCTGGTCAGCGTGCTGATCTCGTCCCGACCCGCGCCGTAGCCGACGGCATGCACGCAGCAATGGTCCAAGCCACCAGGCCCACCCCCGTACGCTGCCCGAACGGCACCGCTTCAGCTGCGAACGGGGAGGCCCCAAGTGAGTGACCATGCAAACCAGCCGGCCCAGCAGCCCAAGAACCCTTTCCTGTACGTCGTTGTCTGCGCGTCCGGCATAGCGGGCGAGGTCGGCAAGCTGATCACGGCGGCCCAGGAGGCGAACTGGGACGTGGGCGTCGTCGCCACCCCGCAGGGCCTCGGCTTCATGGACGCCGAGGCGGTCGAGGCCCAGACCGGCTACCCCATACGTTCGGCCTGGCGCGCACCCGGTGACCCGCGCCCGCTGCCGCCCGCCGACGCGATCGCGGTCGCGCCGGCCACCTTCAACACGATCAACAAGTGGGCGGCCGGCATCTCCGACACCCTGGCGCTGGGCATCCTGTGCGAGGCGTACGGCTTCGGCATTCCCACCGCCGTCCTGCCGTACCTCAACGCCGCCCAGGCCGCCCACCCCGCGTACCGCCAGAGCCTGGACCGGTTGCGCGACATGGGCATCCTGATCGGCACGCAGGAACCTCACCGGCAGAAAGCCGACGGAGGGGCCGCCCTCTTCCGCTGGGAGGAGGCGCTGGAACTGCTCACCCCCAGACGACCCGCCGGGCAGTGACCGGCGCAGCCGCGCAACGACGGGGGCGGGACCGCGAACTTCACCGGGAGGCGCCGAGCTCGGCCCGTAGCCGAGCGCACACCGCTTCGACGGCTGCCTCGCTCGGCACCCGATCGGCCTCGAACATGGCCAACTGCAGGACCGGCCCATAGGCGTTGTACCTGGTCATGTCGATCGGCACGCGGGCTGCACCACGAAGTGAAGGTGGCCGGGAACAGCGTCGGCGTGTGACCACAGGCAGACATAGACCTGTTCAGGGTTCATGGCGGCGGTCACCGCTGCGCTCGTTCGCTGGAGCAGGGGGCCCAGCTCTGCGGATTCACTGACGGTCAGGTCGGACACATGCAGGACGTGCCTGATCGGCATGACCGCCAGCGTGCCCAGGCCCAGAGGGCCCTTCGAATGCTGCACGACCCAGTTCGCCGTCCTGAGAAGCGTCCCACCCGGAAGCGGCTCGTCCCCGTGGACGCACCTGCATGCCGTGCACGCGATACCTGTCATCTGCCCGCCTCCCCGCGGCCGTTGGGGCCCGCACTGTACCCAGAGGCCGGCCGGCTACGGCGGGCCGCGGAACTGCGCTTGGCCGTCTTCGCCGGTTGCCGTGGTCGCCCGTGTGTTCCCCGGCCTGTCGACCACGTGAGGGGCGTGGCTTTTCCACGCCCCCGCAGGCAGACCAGCCCTACCCTGCTAGGGCATCGACAAGTTCGGGGTACCTGTACGCCGGATCGTCTCCACAACGAGCACCGCATGCTCCCTGCGGGCCCAAAGCCGTATGGGTCCTGCAGGCGATTCACACTCGATCGCCTGCACGCCGATCCCGACCCGGAACAGGACCGCTTCCCCGGCCTCGGCCCGAGCAGCGGTCCGCCGCGCTCGCCGTGCCGCGAGCAGCGCCCCGATCACCATGCCGACGAAGACGCAGACCGCCGTATTCATGCGCGAAGCAAAACAGGCGGCCGACTGATCGCCATAGGGGTTGGGCGCGCCTCTGCCCTGGTGTTTCAGCTGTCGGGGTGGCGGGATTTGAACCCACGACCTCTTCGTCCCGAACGCGGTAGATCTACCAGAGGCTGACGGGTTGAGCGCCCGCTCAAGATGACGTGGAGCGGATAGGGAGTAGCGTTTACTACTGAGACCGCAACCCGGACGCGCCACATTGGCGAAGTCTTCTCGCGGTGGGCAGCGCGACTGCTGCTGCGGGGTTCGCGCGTGGAGCCGTACACGGCCGGCACGGCCGGTGGATGGCCACGGCGTGTCTCTCAATTTCCAAAGCGGTGACATTTCGACCGCGCGCCCTGTCCTACTGGTGTGCGCGGCCATCCATCTTGCGCTCGGGTGCGCGAGATGATGGAAAGGAGAAAGATCTCATGCGGGCACTTCGCGTGAAGCGCATCTTCGCGGTGACAGCCACCGGAATTCTGATGGCTGGTGGCGCCGCGATCGGCTCAGCCGGGACAGCCTCGGCCTCGGGCTCGAACCACCACGACTCCCGCTACTGGGATTGCTACAACCGTGGCTGGAACTGGCACTGGGACTGGAACGACGGCGTCTGCTGGTACAGCGGTCACAAGTACAGGCACTACGACTACGGCCGCGGCTACTACAACTACAACAACTACGGTCGCGGCTACTACAACAACTACAACTACAACGACTACGGTCGCGGTGGTTACGGTGGCGGTGGCTACGGCGGCGGTGACCACGGCGGTGGCTACGGTGGCGGTGACCACGGCGGTGGCTACGGCGGCGGCGGTGGCGGCTACGGCGGTGGCGGTGGCGGCTACGGCGGCGGGGGCGACGGCGGCGGTGGCGGCGGCTACGGCGGCGGCGGGGGTGGCGACGGCGGCGGTGGCGGCGGCTACGGCGGCGGCGGGGGTGGCGGCGGCGGTGGCGGTGGCGGCGGACGTTGACTGTCTGCCTGCCGCCCGGTCATCACACAGGGGGCAAGCCATGGACGAGATCTCTGCCCAGCGACGCGAGGCGACCGCTCGCGAGGCTTGATCAGAATCCCTTGGCCCCCTGTTTGGCCCCCGAGCACGTCAGAGGCCCATTCGCGATCAAGCGAATGGGCCTCTGGCCTGTGTCGGGGTGGCGGGATTTGAACCCACGACCTCTTCGTCCCGAATAAGGTCAGGGCAAGATCCAGCCCTCATCGTTGTGATATCTGTGCAGGTCAGGGCGTTGATATGAGTTGCTCTGCTGAAGTGCTCGGGAGGCGCTGGGAGAAGATCTTCTCCCAGATTTCTCCCAGCCGCCCGATCACCGGTTGATCGTCAAATTCCGATCATCGTGTCGGAATCGATCAGACTCCGCCGACCTTGCTTCGGCTGAGAACTTGCGGCTCGGCGCCGCTCGACGAGCGCTGGAGGCGTAGGCACGCGGTCATGCGCGCCTAGGAGCAGCGTTATCGGTCGTCTTTGGCGATCGCGTGGCGGAAGTGGTTCATGACCAGTGACCCACTGCGGCCTACTCACAGCGCCGAGGACTGGGCCGTCTGCAGAGTGGGCAACCCGTTCGGCCGGGCCTGCCTACTAGGTCATCGAAGCCGGCTCAAGCACGCTGCTACGAGCTGATCAATTGCAGCCGAGCACAGCTCAGCGGCCGTATCCGATCTCAGGCCTCTTGAATCACGAGACGTAGCAGCCAGGAGATGCCGATGCACATCACTCCGGACGAGTGCGCCACTCGCGCCCCGGAAAGACGCACGAACAGGAGTGCGAAGCAGACCCGTCACGGGCGACGCGTATGGCTGGTTGGGGCCCTGGCCGCACTGTGTACCGCACTGCTGCCCGGCGTCACCCCGCACGCCTCGGCAGCAGACGAGCACGCAGACCGGCACTGCTCCAACACCGCCTATGTGACCAACGCCGGCGACGACACCGTGTCGGTGATCGACTCCACCACCAACGCGGTCACGGCCACCATTCCCGTCGGCAACGACCCGTTCGGGGTGGCAGTGGACCCGCCCCGTGCCCGTGCCTACGTGACCAACACCAGCGACGGCACTGTGTCGGTGATCAACACCAGAAACAACCGGGTCGTCGGACGGCCCATTACCGTCGGCGGCGGACCGTTCGGGGTGGCGGTGGACTCGCCCCGTGCCCGCGCCTATGTGGTCAACTTCAACGTCGGCACTGTGTCGGTGATCAACACCAGAAACAACCGGGTGATCGCCACCATTACCGTCGGCACCAACCCCGAGCAGGTGGCGGTGGACCCGTCCCGTGCCCGCGCCTACGTGACCCACCCGAACGGCAACAACGTGTCGGTGATCGACACCAGCAACAACACGCTGCTCACCACCATTACCGTCGGCACCGGTCCGACCGGGGTGGCGGTGGAACCGTCCACTGCCCGTGCCTACGTGGCCAACGGCGTCGACAACAACGTGTCGGTGATCGACATCAACAACGATGCCAACACGGTCATCGCCACCATCCCCGTCGGCACCGGTCCGACCGGGGTGGCGGTGGACCCGTCCACTGACCGCGCCTACGTGACCAACTTCACCGACAACAACGTGTCGGTGATCGACACCAGCAACAACACGGAGATCCTGCCCCGCATCACCGTCGGCGACGGCCCGATCAGGGTGGCGGTAGATCCGCCCCGCGACCGCGCCTACGTGACCAACTTCAACGTCAACACCGTGTCGATGATCGACACCACCAACAACGCGGTCACCCCCATCACCGTCGGCAACAACCCGCTCGGGGTCGCTGCCTTCTGACACCGCAGCAAAATCCAGTACGAATCGCGCCCAGCAGAGCCCGAAGGCTCTGCTGGGCGCGCATTGGTGCGTCGTGATAACGGCAACGACGGCACATCCGCAGGCGAGCAGAGTTGACAGCAACGCCTGACACCAACAGCGCCATCTGCTGTCACAAAGACGCCGCGGTGGGGCGTACTCCAGCCGCTACAACCGCGCAGCCGACGACCAACGGGCACCGCAGGCACCGCAGGCACCGCGGACGCTCCGGCGGTCGGCCTCCGACCTTCGACAAGGCCGCCCAGTACCACAGCAATGCCCCATGTCCGACGACTCGCCAGATAGTGCAGTGTGCAAGCAAGGTCTCAACTTGGCCACAACACCTGACATTTGACAGTGATCTTTCTGGTGGCCTTGCTTAAATCACCTGACAGCTTATCTGCCCGCGGCCGTAACCCGCACGTATTCCCTCGGGGCGAAACATTGATTTCCGCAGAGAGCTATATTGGGTCCAGCGACTTCTGGAACACGGTAATTACGGTATTCGTTACCGTTGTTGCGGCACTTCTGGCCGCTTGGGCGACGTTGCGTAGCGTGAACCCGAGGCGTCGTCTAGTGTGGCGTCAACATGTTAACAGTAATCTATTTCGGGATGCTGGTGCGGCGACGGCAATCGGTGTGAGCTACGGCCAAAGTGTTGTGAGTGAACCGAGGCTTGTGGAGCTGCTCGTCAAGAATGCGGGGCGCCGGGACTTGCAGAGTTCCGATTTTGTAAACGCCGATAATTCGCTGGTATTTGATTTTGGCGTTCCCGTGGTCGCTGTATTGAATTCCGCAGTTCAGCCGCCTACTGCTGCTCCTTCCGTAACGTCGCACACTGGAAGCGAGCTGCGAATCCATCCTGGGCTGATCGCAAAAAGGCCAGATGATAACGTTCTTGGTATTGGTGGAGGGGCCTGAGCAGGACGTCAAGCCTAAAGTTGCTTCGATCCTTGAAACTCCTGTGAAGGAAGGTAGTCAGGCGGATTTTGAAACAACCACAAGGCGTCTGTTTCGCGTGGGGCAAGTGGTTCTGCCGATAGTGGCTGCCATATTGGTAGGTTACGTTACAATTTCTGTCAGCAATGCGCTTGATGAGGCCGGTGACTTGCTTCGAGACAATTCGAAGAGTTTTCAGGATGCGTCAGATGCGGTGAAGGAGGCGAGTCATGAATTGACCCACTTGAGGAATTGCCGTTATTGGTATTTGCACGACCCGAAGCGTGCGAAGAGAGAGTGCCCGGAAATTACGGCTCCTGCGCCGGATAATAAGTGACTCCCAGCCTTCCGGACTGGGAGTTTATTCCGTACTCGACTTTATCGCGTGGAAAGCTGATTGCTGTTCTTGGTTATCCTCATCGAGGCATGAAACCGGGCTTCTGTTCTGCCAGCGAGTGAAGCCGAGCGAGGTAGTCTTGTGCTGCTGGCTCGGAGTTGTACAGGCGCCTCATTTCGGCAGCGAGTTCACGGTTGGTCATGATGAGTGATGGCACCGATTGACGGTCGCCTTCGAGAGCGCGGGCCCCATCGTGAGCGCCTGCTCCAAGTCGCCCTCCCGCGCTGCCGTCACTCCCAGCGTGACGCGGGCCTCAGCGTTACGCATCGGCGAGCGCTCGCGCCCAGCATGGGACACATCGACGGATCGGTGCAGGCGCGCTACTCGCACATCACTCGGGAGATGCGCGACGACCTGGTGGCCAACCTCACCGGGGAGTGGGAGGCGGCGCTCGATGCGCGACTAGCGATGTGCCCCACGTCTCCGGTGGCCGTGCTCAACGACCTCTTGCGGGAGCGTCTGAGAGCGCGTCGGTAGGCCCTGTCGGGGAGTGGAATTCCAAGATCTTCTCCCAGATTTCTCCCAAGAGGCCCCGGAAACCACTCAGAGGCCCGACCCGCTAAGCGGATCAGGCCCCTGACCTGGTACTTCACTGTCGGGGTGGCGGGATTTGAACCCACGACCTCTTCGTCCCGAACGAAGCGCGCTGCCAAGCTGCGCTACACCCCGATGTCGTTGCTCCACTGTCCTGCGGTTCCGCAGGTCGTGGCGACATCGATTACTTTAGCGGACCGGCGGCCGTAGACGAAATCCGGTTTTCTCAGGGCCTGGGGGTCAGGGTCAGGAGGGTCGCCTCCGGAGGGCAGGCGAAGCGGACCGGGGTGTACCGGTTGGCGCCGCAGCCGGCTGAGACGTGCAGGTAGGAGCGGTGGCCTTCGGCCTCGTGGGTCGACAGGCCCTTCACACGGTCCGTGTCCAGGTCGCAGTTGGTGACCAGCGCCCCGTAGAAGGGGATGCAGAGCTGGCCGCCGTGGGTGTGCCCCGCCAGTACCAGCGGGTAGCCGTCCGCGGTGAACGCGTCCAGGGCCCGCAGGTACGGCGCGTGCACGATGCCCATCGAGAAGTCGGCGCCCGAGTCCGGGCCGCCCGCCACGTGCGCGTACCGGTCGCGCTTGATGTGCGGGTCGTCCAGGCCCGTGAACCCGATCTCCAGGCCCTCGATCTTGAGGGCGCCCCGCGTATTGGTGAGGTTCAGCCAGCCCGCCCCGTCGAAGCCGTCGCGCAGGTCTTCCCACGGGTTGTGGACGACGCCGACCGCGGGGGCGTTGCCGTTGAGGCCGTGGGCGCCGCGGGCCTTCTCGAAGAGATAGCGGGCCGGGTTTTTGAGCTTGGGGCCGTAGTAGTCGTTCGAGCCGAAGACGTACGCCCCCGGGAAGTCCATCAGCGGGCCCAGCGCGTCCAGGACCTCCGGCACGCCCTCCGGGTCGGACAGGTTGTCGCCCGTGTTGATCACGAAGTCGGGGCGCAGACCGGCCAGGGAGCGCAGCCAGCGCTGCTTCTTGCGCTGGCCGCCGACCATGTGGATGTCGGACACCTGGAGGACGCGCAGCGGGCGCATCCCCGCGGGAAGCACCGGGACCGTGACCCGTCGGAGGCGGAACGAACGGGCTTCGAACCCCGCCGCGTAGATCAGTCCGGCGGCGCCCGCCGCCGTGATGCCTGCTGTCACTTTCAGGGGAATCCCGTATCGCGCGCGCATACGCCCATCGTGTCAGACCCGGCAGGTCCCGGAAATCAAGGGGCGTAGGGCATTGCGTACCTGCGACAATCGCGGCATGACCACGCTCAAGTCGAAGCTGCAGGAAGACCTCACCGCCGCGATCCGGGGGCGTAACGAGCTGCGCTCCTCGACGCTCCGGCTCACCCTCTCCGCCATCACGAAGGAGGAGGTCGCGGGCAAGACGGCGCGCGAGCTCTCCGACGACGAGGTGCAGAAGGTGATCACCCGCGAGGCGAAGAAGCGCCGCGAGGCCGCCGAGGCGTTCGCGCAGGGCGGCCGCACCGAGCAGGCCGAGCGGGAGAAGGCGGAGGGTGAGGTGCTCGCCGAGTACCTGCCCAAGCAGCTCTCCGACGACGAGCTGCACCAGATCGTCGCCCAGGCGGTCGGGGAGGCGAAGGCGGCCGGCGCCGAGGGGCCGCGCGCCATGGGCCAGGTCATGAAGATCGTGAACCCGAAGGTCGCGGGCCTCGCGGAGGGCGGCCGTGTGGCCGCCGTCGTGAAGCAGCTGCTCGCCGGCTGAGCGGGCCGGCCCTGCGGGGCGTCGCCGCGCTCACCCCTCACCACACATACGCCGATGGGGCGCCCCCAGCAAAGGGGGCGCCCCATCGGCGTACCGTCACCGTCCGAGCGGCACTCGCCTCAGCGGAGGACTCAGCGGCGTCCGCCCCCGTGCCCGTTGCCGCCGCCGAGGATGTCCGGCGGGAGGGAGATGCCCGGCCAGGGGCTCTTGCCCTTGCTGCCCGGGCTTCCGTCGCCCTGGTCCGGGTCCTCGTCCGGGTCCCCGTCCCGGCCCTTGTCCCTCTTGTCCTTCTCGGGGTCGGGGATGTCGATCAGGTTGAAGCCGGGGGACGGCTTGCCGGAGAGGGCGCCGACCATGGCGTCCTTCCAGATCGGTCCGGGGACCTGGCCGCCGAAGACCTTCGGCTGGTACTGGCCGCCGATGGTGATGTTCTCCATCTCGACGTTCTGCAGGGCGCTGCCGACCCAGACCGCGCCGGACAGGTTCGGCGTGTACCCCACGAACCAGGCGTTCTTACGGCTGTCGGTCGTACCGGTCTTGCCCGCGTTGGCCCGGTCGGTCAGACCGGCCTCCCTGCCCGTACCGGAGTCGATCACGCCGCTCAGCAGGGTGTTGATGCTGTCGGCGGTCTTCGTGGTCATCGCGCGCGAGCACGACGACTTCGGCACCGGCAGCGACTTGTCGCCGGGGGCCGTGATCGACTCGATGGCGACCGGCGTGCAGTACGTGCCGCGGTTGGCGAAGGCGGCGTACGCGCTCGCCATGGTCAGCGGCGAGATGCCCTTGGAGCCGAGGACGATGGCCGGGACCTCGGGGAGCTTGTCGCCGTTGCCCTGGACGACACCCAGCTTGTCGGCCATGTCCATCACCGGGCACATCCCGGTGTCGCCGATCATCTGCACGAAGTAGGTGTTGATGGACTTGGCCATCGCCTCCTTCAGCGCGTACGGACCGACCTCGGACTCGTTCTCGTTCTCCACGGTGAAGCCGCCGTTGTTCACCCACGGCTTGCCGCTGCACGTCTGGACCGACTTCGGATACGGCATCTGGTACGGCGCCGGATACGACTTGGTCACCGGGGTGCCCTGCTCCAGGGCGGCCGCGGCGAGGAACGGCTTGAACGTGGAACCCGTCGGGAAGCCGTAGTTCGACCCGCTCATCTTGCGGTCGACCGAGTAGTTGATCTGCGTCTCGTTCTTGCCGAAGCCGTACGGCTTCGACTGGCCCATGCCGAGGATCTTGCCGGTGC
Source organism: Streptomyces sp. NBC_00009 (assembly GCF_045040855.1). Classification (NCBI taxonomy): domain Bacteria; kingdom Bacillati; phylum Actinomycetota; class Actinomycetes; order Kitasatosporales; family Streptomycetaceae; genus Streptomyces; species Streptomyces sp. NBC_00009. The sequence goes on along the minus strand of NZ_CP108312.1, from coordinate 3,584,663 downwards.
CCGGCTCGACGAACGTGGCCGCCGACGCGACCTTGTCCGTCTGGTAGACGTGATTCTTTATCGACGCCTGCACCGATTCCTGCGTCTGCGGGTCGAGGGTGGTCTGCACCCTCAGACCGCCGCGGTTCCAGAGCTTCGCCCGCGCTTCCTTCGTCTTGCCGAAGACGGGGTCGGTGAGGAACACCTCGCGCACGTAGTCGCAGAAGAAGCCCGCGCCCTTGACCGCCGTGATGCAGCCGTTCTGCGGCCTGCTGATCTTCAGGCCGAGCGGCTTCTCCTTGGCGCGGTCCGCCTCGGCCTGGGAGATGTCGTGCGTCTCGGCCATCCGCTGGAGCACGACGTTCCGTCGCTTGGTGGCCTCCGCCTCGTCGTTGACGGGGTCGTAGCGGCTCGGGGACTGGACGATGCCGGCCAGCATCGCCGACTCCTCCATCGTCAGGTCCTTCGCCGACTTGGAGAAGTACCGCTGCGAGGCCGCCTCGACGCCGTACGCCTGCTCACCGAAGTACGTGATGTTCAGGTAGTTGGCGAGGATGCGCTTCTTGCCGAGCTTGTCCTCGAGCTGGATCGCGTACTTCAGTTCGCGGATCTTGCGGCCGATCGTCTGCTGGGTGGCCTGGGCGAGCTTCGTCGGGTCGTCGCCGGCCTCCTCCATGAAGACGTTCTTCACGTACTGCTGGGTGAGCGTGGACGCGCCCTGCGCGACACCGCCGCTCTGCGCGTTCTCGTTGATCGCGCGCAGGATGCCCTTCATGTCGACGGCGCCGTGCTCGTAGAACCGCGAGTCCTCGATCGCGACGAGCGCCTTCTGCATGTACGGCGAGATGTCCTTGAGGGGCACCACTGTGCGGTCGCGCGAGTAGACCGTCGCGATCGCGCCGCCCTTGTTGTCCAGGATCGTGGTGCGCTGACTGAGCGGCGGCTGCTTGAGGTTGGCCGGGATCTCGTCGAATCCCTCGACCGAGCCCTTCGCCGCGAGGCCGAGCGCACCCACTGCGGGCAGCGCGATTCCGGCGAGGACGGCTCCCGCCAGGACACTGACACCAAGGAACTTGGCGGCCTGCTGAGTCGGTGACAGTCCACCGCCCGAGCGCTTCTTTCCCATGAGGGCAGCCTACGTTCTGATTCTCCGGACAGGCGTATATGCCTTGGCCTAAGCTGCACTCAACTGTCACAGCAGTGCGGTCACGTATCAAGACGTCCGGCGAACCCGAATCGTTCCGGTAGTCATCTCACCACTCCGCCGCGGTCATTCCGTGGCCGGTGTGGGCGTGTCCGAAACCGCCTTGAGTGTCACCCGGTGTCCGCTGTGACTCAACTGAAACCCCCCGGTTTGCCGGGTTTGTCGCGCATGCCCTCGGCTCACTCCGTCGGGTGATCTGCCGCTTACGCATAGTCCGTTCGGGCCATTCAAGATTGGGCCCGAAGGGGGTGTTGCGCTGTGCCCACCTTCCGTAACGTCCTCAACTGGCGGCGGTGAATATGCCGCTGCCGCCGTGGGGGAGCCTCGATTCGGGAGAGGACGGCGCCGGTATGGGCTGGGTAACCGACTGGAGTGCGCAGGCGGCCTGCCGCACTACCGATCCAGATGAACTGTTCGTTCAAGGAGCAGCGCAGAACCGGGCGAAGGCGGTGTGCACCGGATGTCCGGTGCGGACCGAGTGCCTGGCCGACGCGCTGGACAACCGCGTCGAGTTCGGCGTGTGGGGTGGCATGACTGAGCGGGAACGCCGCGCACTTCTGCGCAGGCGTCCCACCGTCACCTCGTGGCGCCGGCTGCTCGAGACGGCTCGTACGGAGTACGAGCGCGGTGCGGGCCTGCTGCCTGTGGACATCGATGACGACGAGACGTACGAGAGGTACGCCGCCGTGGGGTGAGAGGGCTGAGCTCCCTCAAGGGCGCCCGAGGGGTGCGAGCCGTGTGGTGGCCCGCGCCTCGGGAGACGCCCGTACGGCTCACGCAGCTCCGGCCGGGTTTGCACCGGCCGCGAGCCGGTCCCCGATGGTCCTGAGGCCTGCCAGGTCGTGCACATCGCCGGGCAGGGCGCCGACTTCGGTGACCGCCACCTCCGGGTGGAGCGCCGCGAAGCGGTCGCGTGTGCGTTGTTCGCGTGCCAGCAGTTGCATGCGTTCCGCGTGCAATCGCAGTAGACCTGCCGTGAGTTGGTCTGTGGCCGTGCGATCCGTGGTTGCGTGGTCTGCGGGTGCGTCGTCAGTGGTCGCGTCGGCGGGCGTGCTTGTGGCCGGCGAGTTGGGCGCGGGTGTCGTTGCGGGTGCGCTATGTGGGGTTTTGTCCAGCGTCTGGGCGTGCCCGTCGGGCGTGTCCCTTGCTGGGGCGGGGGAGCCTGCTTCGGGAGAGGTACGCAGCTCTACATTCCCGCCCCCCTGATCCACAATGCCGCGCTCGTCAAGATTTTCTGCGGCGGCCAGCGCACGCTCGGCCGACAGCTGCGCGGCACCGCTGCCGTGCACCCGGTTCAGCACGAGCCCGGCCAGCGGCATGTCCTCCGCGGCGAGGCGCTCCACGAAGTACGCCGCCTCGCGCAGCGCGTCCCGCTCCGGCGCCGCCACCACCAGGAACGCCGTACCGGGGGCTTGGAGCAGCTTGTACGTCGCGTCGGCGCGCGTGCGGAAGCCGCCGAACATCGTGTCCATCGCCGCCACGAACGTCTGGACGTCGCGCAGGAGTTGGCCACCCAGCAGCTTCCCCAGTGCGCCCGTCATCATCGACATCCCGACGTTCAGGAACTTCATGCCGGCCCGGCCGCCGACCTTCGCCGGCGCCATCAGGACCCGGATCAGCTTGCCGTCCAGGAACGAGCCGAGACGTTTCGGCGCGTCCAGGAAGTCGAGCGCCGAGCGGGACGGAGGCGTGTCGACGACGATCAGGTCCCACTCGTCCTGGGCCCGCAGCTGGCCCAGCTTCTCCATCGCCATGTACTCCTGCGTGCCCGCGAAGCCCGCCGAGAGCGACTGGTAGAAGGGGTTGCCCAGAATCGCCTCGGCCCGCTGGCCGTCCGCGTGCGCCTCGACGATCTCGTCGAACGTCCGCTTCATGTCGAGCATCATCGCGTGCAGTTCGCCGCCCTCTGCTCCTTCGATGGTGGCGATGCCCTTCACGCGGCGCGGTGTGTTGTCCAGCGAGTCGATGCCCATCGACTGGGCCAGCCTGCGGGCCGGGTCGATCGTCAGCACGACGACCTTGCGGCCGCGCTCCGCGGCGCGCAGGCCGAGCGCCGCCGCCGTCGTCGTCTTGCCGACGCCGCCGGAGCCGCAGCACACCACGATGCGCGTCCTGGGGTCGTCGATGAGTGGGTCCACGTCGAGTACGTGGGTGTCTGTCGCGTTCAGGCTCAGGGACGACGTCATGTGTCTCTAGATCCCTTGCTTCCGCAGTTCCGTGGCCAGCCGGTACAGGCCCGCCAGGTCCATCCCCTCGGTCAGCAGCGGCAGTTCGTGCAGGGGCAGGCCCGAATCGGCCAGCACCGCGCGCTGGCTGTGTTCCAGCTCGTGCCGTTCCGCGTACTCCGCCGCCTGGTCGAGGAGCGGGGTCACCAGGCGTTCGGCGTTGCCGCCTCTGCGGGCGCCGCCCAGGCCCGCCGCGGACAGGGACTTGGCGATGGCCGTCCGGGGCACGCCGCCCTGCGCCAGCGCCAGTTCGGCCTCGTCGAGGACTGCCGGGCGCACCATGTTCACGATGAGCCGGCCCACGGGGAGGCTCGCGGCCTGCAGCTCCGCGATGCCGTCCGACGTCTCCTGGACCGGCATCTCCTCCAGCAGCGTCACCAAGTGCACTGCCGTCTCCGACGACTTGAGGACCCGCATGACCGCCTGCGCCTGGTTGTGTATCGGGCCGATCTTGGCCAGGCCCGCGACCTCGTCGTTCACGTTCAGGAACCGCGTGATGCGGCCCGTCGGCGGGGCGTCCATCACCACGTAGTCGTAGGTGTATTTGTTCTGTTTCGTCTTGCGGCGCACCGCCTCGCAGGCCTTGCCCGTCAGGAGTACGTCCCTCAGGCCCGGCGCCACCGTTGTCGCGAAGTCGATCGCGCCCAGCTTTTTGAGCGCCCTGCCCGCGCCGCCCAGCTTGTAGAACATCTGGAGGTAGTCCAGCAGCGCCAGCTCTGGGTCGATGGCGAGTGCGAACACCTCGCCGCCCCCCGGGGCTACCGCGATCTTCCGTTCCTCGTACGGCAGCGCTTCCGTCTCGAAGAGCTGTGCGATGCCCTGGCGTCCTTCCACCTCCACCAGGAGAGTGCGCTTGCCCTCGGTCGCGAGGGCGAGCGCCAGTGCGGCGGCGACCGTGGTCTTTCCGGTACCGCCCTTGCCGCTGACGACCTGGAGCCTGCTCACGTCTTCGAGCCTAACCAGTCCGCGCGCGGGCTACGCAGGAGGCTGTCGGTCATCGCCGGTCCAGCGGCTACAGTCGGCCGTATGACCAAGTGGGAATACGCGACCGTGCCCCTTCTCGTGCACGCGACCAAGCAGATTCTGGACACCTGGGGCGAGGACGGCTGGGAGCTCGTCCAGGTCGTGCCCGGGCCGAACAACCCCGAGCAGCTCGTGGCCTACCTGAAGCGGGAGAAGGCATGAGCGGGGTCGTCGACGCGCGCCTCGCCGAGCTCGGGCTGACTCTGCCCGAGGTCGTGCCGCCGCTCGCCTCTTACCAGCCGGCCGTGCAGTCCGGTGTGTACGTGTACACGGCCGGTCAGCTGCCGATGGTGGACGGGAAGCTTCCGCTCACCGGGAAGGTGGGGGCCGAGGTCACCGCCGAGCAGGCCAAGGAGCTGGCCCGTACGTGTGCGCTGAACGCGCTCGCCGCGGTGAAGTCCGTTGCCGGCGATCTCGATCGGGTCGCCCGTGTTGTGAAGGTCGTCGGGTTTGTCGCCTCCGCGCCCGACTTCACCGGGCAACCGGGTGTGGTGAACGGGGCCAGTGAGCTCTTCGCCGAGGTTCTCGGCGAGAAGGGTGTGCACGCTCGGTCCGCCGTGGGTGTGGCCGTTCTGCCGCTGGACGCGCCTGTTGAGGTCGAGGTTCAGGTCGAGCTCGTTTCGGCTTGAGTGATTCGCTCCGGTGAGGGTCGGGGTTCGGGGTCGGGTTCGTGGTTCGGCCGAGGTCGGTTGAGGTCGGGGTCGGTTGAGGTCCTGGGGCCGGTCCGGGGCTGTTCTGGTGCGCTCCGTCCAGTAGGGGCGGGGCCGCGCCGGGATGTACGTGCTCGCTGTTCTACGGGGCCTCGTTGCCGGCCCAGTTACCCGCATATGGTGCTGGTGGCTCCGCGCGCACATCCCGCCACGGCCCCTCTCGTTTCGTACGCGGCTGCCGGTCGGCGGGTGGTCTTGTTTCCGGTTCGGCTCTCTCGTGCGCGGCTGCCGGGCGGTGGGTGATCTGCCGGTTCGGCTGTCTCGTGTGCGGCTGCCGGGCGGTGGGGGTTCTTCGGGGCTCTGTCGTACTTGATCGTCTGTGGCTCTCGAACATCCGCTTGGTAGCGGATAGCCTCCGGCCATGGCGAATGGGCAGTGGTATCCCCCGGAGTGGCCCGAGCGGATTCGTGCGCTCGCGGCGGGTGAGCTGGCGGCCGCCGTGCCGCGGCGGGCCGCGACCGTCATGCTTCTGCGGGACGCGGTCGCCGGTCCCGAAGTGCATATGTTGCGTCGACGCGCCTCCATGGCTTTCGCCGGGGGCGCGTACGCGTATCCGGGCGGGGGTGTGGATCCCCGTGACGACGAGTCGGTCGTGCGGTGGGGCGGGCCCTCGCGTGCGGCGTGGGCGGCGCGGCTCGGCGTGGACGAGAAGTCGGCGCAGGCGATCGTGTGTGCCGCCGTGCGGGAGACGTACGAGGAGGCGGGCGTGCTGCTCGCCGGGCCCGATGCGGCGTCCGTGGTGGGGGATACGACCGGGGAGTCGTGGGAGGCCGACCGGGAGGCGCTCGTCCAGCGGGAGTTGTCGTTCGGGGAGTTTCTCGGGCGGCGCGGGCTGGTTCTGCGGTCCGATCTGCTGGGGGCCTGGGCGCGGTGGATCACGCCCGAGTTCGAGCCCCGGCGGTACGACACCTGGTTCTTCGTCGCCGCCCTGCCTGAGGGGCAGCGCACCCGTAACGCCTCCACCGAAGCTGATCGGACCGTGTGGATCCGGCCCGAGCAGGCTGCCGAGGGGTACGACAAGGGCGAGCTCATGATGATGCCGCCCACGATCGCGACGCTGCGGGCGCTGGCCGGTTTCGACAGCGCCGAGGGGGCCCTTGCGGGGGCCGCGGCGCAGGACCTCTCCCCTGTGCTCGCTCAGGCCCGGCTGGAGGGTGGGGAGATTGTTCTGTCCTGGCCCGGTCATGATGAGTTCACCAAGCACATTCCGACCGCGTCCGGGGGAGCCTCCGCATGACCGAAGCCGCAGCCCTTCCCGGACAGCCCCGCGGCGGGGTGCTGTCGGGGCCCGCCACCGCGCGCGCGGTCAACGTGCTGGCTCCGAACGCCTCCGCGATGACCCTGGACGGGACCAATACGTGGATTGTTTCCGAGCCTGATTCCGAGCTTGCCGTTGTGATCGATCCCGGGCCGCTCGACGACGTGCATCTGGAGCATGTCGTCGCGGTCGCCGAGGCTGCCGGCAAGCGCGTTGCCCTGACGCTTCTCACTCATGGGCATCCCGATCACGCGGAGGGTGCCGGCCGGTTCGCCGAGCTGACCCGGACCGACGTGCGGGCTCTCGATCCTGATCTGCGGCTTGGGGACGAGGGGATGGCGGGTGGGGACGTGGTGACTGTCGGCGGGCTTGAGTTGCGTGTTGTGGCAGCTCCTGGGCATACCGCTGATTCGCTCTGTTTCCATCTGCCTGCCGATCGGGCCGTGCTGACCGGTGACACCGTGCTCGGGCGCGGGACCACCGTCGTCGCTCATCCCGACGGGCGGCTCGGGGACTATCTCGACTCGCTGCGGCGGCTGCGGTCCCTCACCGTCGACGACGGGGTCGACACCGTGCTGCCAGGGCACGGGCCCGTACTCGAAGACGCCCAGGGCGCCGTCGAGTTCTACCTCGCCCACCGCGCCAACCGGCTCGCCCAGGTCGAGACCGCCGTCGAGAGCGGTTATGTCTCGGCGTCAGAGATCGTCGCCCATGTGTACGCGGCTGTGGACCGGTCTCTGTGGCCAGCCGCCGAGTTGTCGGTTCTGGCTCAGCTCGACTACTTGAAGGAGCATGGGCTGATCTAGAGGGCCGCCCGGGTCAGGGTTTTCAGGCGGTCCTCGTCCGAGAGGATGTTCAGTTCTGTGATTTTGGCGCCTGTGATCGTGAACGACATCAGCGATGCCGGGCGGCCCTCCGGCAGGGCGAGCAGGCCGATCGCGCCGTTCACCAGTACGACGCGTACGTGCGGTGCCATGCGCTGGAACGTGATCGCCCCGGACGCCACCGTGTGAGCGCCTCGGACCAGGCGCGAGAGCCCCGTCGCGCCGGCGTCCGCCCGTAGCAGTACGTCCGGGTCCAGGACCGCGACCAGGCGTTCGAAGTCGCCTTCGCGGGCCGCCGAGAGGAACGCCTCCACGATCTCGCGCTGCCGTACGGGATCCGTCTCCGGCGGCGGCGCTCCCTGGACGCGGCGGCGCGCGCGGCTCGCCAGCTGCCGGGTCGCCGCCGGCGTGCGCTCCACGATCGGCGCGATGTCGTCGAACGGCACCGCGAACAGGTCGTGCAGCACGAACGCCAGCCGCTCCACCGGCGCCAGCGAGTCGAGGACCACGAGCAGCGCCAGGCCCACCGAGTCGGCCTGGAGCGCCTGTTGTTCGGGATCCGGGGTGTCCAGGCTCGTGACCAAGGGGTCGGGTACGTGCGTCTCCAGGGGCTCTTCGCCCCTCGCCTTGCGCGAGCGCAGCAGGTCCAGGCAGATCCGGCCGGTGACGGTGGTGAGCCAGCCGCCCAGGTTCTCGACGGCCGATATGTCGGACCGCTGGAGCCGCAGCCACGTCTCCTGTACGGCGTCCTCCGCCTCGCTGAGCGAACCGAGCATCCGGTAGGCCACGGCGCGCAGGTGACCCCGTGACTCCTCGAACCGCTCGGCCAGGGAGTCCGTCGACGCTGAGCTCATCGGTGTCCTGCTTCCCGGGTCATGGGCGGGGGGCCTTCACTCCGTGCACGGCTTCGTATTCTGCCGCCAGCCACGGGCCCAGGTCTTCGGTGTACGCCCTGAGGGTGTGCGGTGCGCCCATCGGTTCGTACGCCGCCTGCGCCGCCTGTCGCATCGCGTCCGCCCACTGCGGGTAGTACGTGCCGAACACCTCGGCCATCTGCGTCAGATCACTGGTCCAGCCGTTCCAGCGGGGCATGACGAGCGTGAAGCCGGTGCGGACGAGGTGACGGGAGATCTGGCGGTCCAGGGTGCGCGGGTCGTCGCCTCGCGCGATGCGTTCGCGCCAGCGCGTCAGGAACAGGCGCAGGTCTCCGTTGGTCTCCCGGGCCAGGAGGGAGTCGGGGCGGTAGCGCGGCAGGTACTCGGCCAGGTCCTCGCCCAGGAGCGGCGTGCAGAGGCAGGCCACGAACCAGCCGAGGTCGTGCCGTTCGAGGTCGCTGAGGACCTGGGTTCGGCTGAGGATGATCAGGCCTACGCCGTCGATCTGGGCGAAGTCCTTGTCCAGGACGTCGGCCAGGGCTTTGGCTTCCGCCCTGTTCTCGTCCGTCGGCTCGTCGCGCAGTGCGAGGAGGAGGTCGAGGTCGCTGCGGCCGGGGCGGGCCGTGCCGCGCGGCACGGAGCCGTAGAGATACGCGCTCGTCATCCGCGGCCCGAAGGCGGCGAGCAGACTGTCGCGCGCCGCGGACACCACGGGGCGGAAGTCCGGCTGGATCCGGCTCAGGGAGCCTTCGCGCTCGATGAATCCGCGGTCGTCGAGGCCGCGGGTGATGGTCGCCATGGGTCCACTGTGCCGGGTCGGGCGGGTGCGGTCCCGGTATTTTCCGCGGCGGTGAACGGGTGATCCCGCCTCCCCGGAGGGAGACGGGACCCGGTGTACGAAGGTGTCAGCGCGAGCGCTTCGCGAGGCGCTCCACGTCGAGCAGGATCACGGCGCGGGCCTCCAGGCGGAGCCAGCCGCGGCCCGCGAAGTCCGCGAGCGCCTTGTTCACCGTCTCGCGGGAGGCGCCGACCAGCTGGGCCAGCTCCTCCTGCGTCAGGTCGTGCACGACGTGGATGCCCTCCTCCGACTGCACGCCGAAGCGGCGGGAGAGGTCCAGGAGCGCGCGGGCCACGCGGCCCGGCACGTCCGAGAAGACCAGGTCGGACATCTGGTCGTTGGTCTTGCGCAGGCGCCGGGCGACGGCGCGCAGCAGGGCGGAGGCCACCTCGGGGCGCGCGTTCAGCCAGGGCAGGAGGTCGCCGTGGCCGAGGCCGAGGAGCTTGACCTCGGTGAGCGCGGAGGCGGTCGCCGTGCGCGGGCCCGGGTCGAACAGCGAGAGCTCGCCGATCAGCTCGCCGGGGCCGAGCACCGCGAGCATGTTCTCGCGGCCGTCGGGGGAGGTGCGGTGGAGCTTCACCTTGCCCTCGGTGACCACGTACAGGCGGTCTCCGGGGTCGCCCTCGTGGAAGAGGGCGTCGCCGCGTGCGAGGGTCACCTCACTCATGGAGGCGCGGAGCTCCGCGGCCTGCTCATCATCGAGCGCCGCGAAAAGCGGGGCGCGCCGCAGAACGTCGTCCACGAGTTTCTCTCCTATGTCGACCTGCATCCGGGGACCGTGTTCCCGCTCCCCATTTTGCCGGACGGTCCAAACGGTGTGATCAGTCACTCAGGCACAAGTCTGCCGCACCGGCGTCGCAAGCTGTGGGGGAGGGGGCCAATCGAGGACTGATCTGCGGGGTCCACGGCGGATGTCAGCGGCTGCCTTTAGGCTGGCCGAGTGTCCAAAACGCCGGTGAGAGCACAGGCCAAGGGGGCTGGGACGGTGACCGCAGGACGTAATTCCGCTGTGGGCGAACAGGCCTCGGCCGCGCCCGAGAAAGCGGCAAAAGGGGCAAAAGGGACTCGGGGTGCCGGCGATGGTGCGGCTTCCGAGGGGAAGGGTGCTGGTGGTGCCGGGGGTGCTGCGGGTTCCAGTGGTGCCGCAGGTTCCGGAGGGAAGCGTGCTGCCGCGAAGAAGTCCGGCGCCGCGAAGCCGGTGAAGAAGGCCGTCGCAGCCAAGCCCGTGAAGAAAGCCGTCGCAGCCAAGCCCGTGACGAAGGCCGCTGCCGCGAAGCCGGCCAAGCCGGTGAAGAAGGCCGCTGCCGCGAAGTCGGCCAAGTCCGTGACGAAGGCCGCCGCCAAGCCCGAGTCCCGTACCGCCCTCGTCCGGCGTGCCCGGCGCATCAACCGTGAGCTCGCCGAGGTGTATCCGTACGCCCACCCCGAGCTGGACTTCGAGAACCCCTTTCAGCTGCTCGTCGCCACGGTGCTGTCCGCCCAGACCACCGACCTGCGGGTCAATCAGACGACGCCCGCTCTCTTCGCCAAGTACCCGACCCCGGAGGACCTCGCGGCCGCGAATCCCGAGGACGTCGAGGAGTTGATCCGGCCCACCGGGTTCTTCCGCGCCAAGACGAAGTCGATCATGGGGCTCGCGGCGGCCCTGCGGGACGAGTTCGGGGGCGAGGTCCCGGGGCGTCTCGAAGACCTCGTCAAGCTGCCCGGCGTCGGCCGCAAGACCGCCTTCGTCGTGATGGGCAACGCCTTCGGGCGGCCCGGGATCACCGTGGACACGCACTTCGGGCGGCTCGTGCGGCGCTGGAAGTGGACGGAGGAGACCGATCCGGACAAGGTCGAGAAGGCCGTCGGCGAGCTCTTCCCGAAGAGCGACTGGACGATGCTCTCGCACCGCGTGATCTTCCACGGCCGCCGGATCTGCCACGCCCGCAAGCCCGCCTGCGGCGCCTGCCCGATCGCCCCGCTCTGCCCGGCGTACGGGGAGGGCGAGACCGACCCGGAGAAGGCGAAGAAGCTCCTGAAGTACGAGAAGGGCGGCTTCCCCGGCCAGCGCCTGAAGCCCCCGCAGTCATACCTGGACGCCGGCGGTATCCCGGCGCCCCCGCTCGGCGCCACCGCGCCGCCCGCCACGGGGGAGTGACGCATCGCGGAACGAACGGCGGGGACGCAGGCGTTGTGTTCAGTTGGACGGGGGTGCCTATGACACATGCACACAGTGAGGCGCACGAGGAGCGCGTCACGAAGGACGAGCCGGTGCGGCTGAGCCGGGAGGGGCTGCCCGATTGGCTCGACCCGGTCGTGAAGGCCGCGGACTCGGTCGAGCCGCTCCAGATGAGCCGCTTCCTGCCGCCAGAGAGCGGCGCCGGGCGGCAGTCCGCCGTCCTGATCCTCTTCGGCGAGGGCGAGCGCGGCCCGGAGCTGCTGCTCATGGAGCGGGCCACATCGCTGCGCTCGCACGCGGGCCAGCCGTCCTTCCCGGGCGGCGCCCTCGACCCGGAGGACGGCGATCCGCGTACGGACGGGCCGCTGCGCGCCGCCCTGCGCGAGGCGGAGGAGGAGACCGGGCTCGATCCGCGCGGCGTCCAGCTCTTCGGCGTCCTGCCGAAGCTGTACATCCCGGTGAGCAGCTTCGTGGTGACGCCGGTCCTCGGCTGGTGGCGCACACCGACGCCGGTGCAGGCGGTCGACCCGGCGGAGACGGCCCGCGTCTTCACGGTGCCCGTGGCGGATCTCACGGATCCGCGCCACCGTGCGACGGCGGTCCACCCGAGAGGCCACCAGGGCCCGGCGTTCCTCGTCGAATCGGCTCTGGTCTGGGGCTTTACGGCCGGAGTGATCGACCGGATCCTGCACTACTCGGGATGGGAGCGCCCCTGGGACCGCAGTAAGCAGGTCCCACTCGACTGGCGCTCATGACAGGGTGGCCCACGTGAATGTGCTGGACATCCTGCTGCTCGTAGCCGCCGTGTGGTTCGCGATCGTGGGCTACCGCCAGGGCTTCGTCGTCGGCATCCTGTCGGTGATCGGCTTCCTGGGAGGCGGCCTCGTCGCGGTCTACGTCCTGCCCGCCATCTGGAGCGCGGTGACGGACGGGGCCAAGGTGAGTACGACGGCGGCCGTGGTCGCCGTCATTGTGGTCATCGTCTGTGCCTCCGTGGGACAGGCGTTCACCACGCACCTGGGGAACAAGCTGCGCCGCTACATCACCTGGTCCCCGGCCCGAGCCCTGGACGCCACGGGCGGCGCCGTGGTGAACGTGGTGGCGATGCTCCTGGTCGCCTGGCTCATCGGCTCGGCCCTGGCCGGCACGACGCTGCCCACGCTCGGCAAGGAAGTGCGCAACTCCAAGGTCCTGCTCGGCGTGTCCAGAGCCCTGCCCGCGCAGGCCAACACCTGGTTCGCGGACTTCTCCTCGGCGCTCGCGCAGAACGGCTTCCCGCAGGTCTTCAGCCCGTTCTCGAACGAGCCGATCACCGAGGTCCAGCCCCCCGACCCGAAGCTGGCGAACAGTTCGGTCGTGACGACGGCCAAGCGCTCCATCGTCAAGGTGACCGGCCAGGCCCCCAGTTGCGGCAAGGTCCTCGAAGGCTCCGGCTTCGTCTTCGCCGACCGCCGCGTCATGACGAACGCGCACGTGGTCGGCGGCGTGGACGAGCCGAACGTGCAGATCGGCGGCGAGGGCCGGATGTACGCGGCGAAGGTCGTCCTCTACGACTGGAAGCGCGACATCGCCGTACTCGACGTGCCGACGCTGAAGGCGCCCCCGCTCCAGTTCACGTCCACGGACGCCGAGCGCGGCGACAGCGCGATCGTCGCCGGCTTCCCGGAGAACGGCGCGTACGACGTCCGCCCCGCGCGCGTGCGCGGCCGCATCACGGCCAACGGCCCGGACATCTACCACCGCGGCACCGTGCGACGCGATGTGTACTCGCTCTACGCGACCGTCCGCCAGGGCAACTCCGGCGGCCCGCTGCTCACGCCCGAAGGCAAGGTGTACGGCGTGGTCTTCGCGAAGTCACTCGACAGCGCTCAGACCGGGTACGCGCTCACCCGCGACGAGATCAGCCCGGACATCGCCCGCGGCCGCACGGCCAACCAGCAGGTGGACAGCGACAGCTGCGCCCTGTGAGGTTCAGGAGGCGGCGCAGGCCCGGCCGGTGACGCGTCAGTCGCGCGTGTGCCGCAGCCGGGCCGAGACCCAGCGGGCCCGGCGGCGCAGGATGCGGGGAATGTTGATCCCCGGAGGGGTTTGGTCATGGCCCGGTTCCTGCGGGCCACCCCCCGGGTGACGGCTCAGCACCGTGGCTGAGCGGCGGTTGCGTGCTGCGTCACTGTAGTCGTGCGTCCAGCCCATACCCCGACGTGTGCCCGTGCCCCAAGGTCGGTAATCGCGCGCACGCCCCCCAATTGGCCTATGCGCCAGGCAATTGGCAGTTCGAAGGACAGTTGTTCCCGGACATGGCTCGAACGCGTCACCCGATCGTGCGAGGGCGGCCGCGCGGCCGTCACCGGTCGGGCTCGGGGTCCTTCAGCCAGCTGACCAGTTCGTTGGAGAACGCGACCGGGTCCTCCTCGTGCGGGCTGTGTCTTCCCGGGGGATGGCCCCCGGACCCCCAGCCGGGGGCGGCGGCGGGGGCGCGCCTAGCGGTCCGGTTCCGGGTCCTTCAGCCAGCTGACCAGTTCGTTGGAGAACGCGACCGGGTCCTCCTCGTGCGGGAAGTGACCCAGACCGTCGAACAGCCTCCAGCGGTACGGCGCTTCGACGTACTCGCCGGAGCCCGCCGCGCTGCGCGTACGCATCACGGGGTCGAGCGAGCCGTGCAGATGCAGCGTCGGCACCCGCACCGGACGCTTCATGCGCCGGTTGAACTGGATGCCGTCCGGGCGGGCCATCGACCGCACCATCCAGCGGTACGGCTCGACCGAGCAGTGCGCCGTGGACGGGATGCACATGGCGCGCCGGTACACGTCCACGACCTCGTCGTCGGGGAGGCGCGGCCCGGACCAGTCCCGGATCAGCCGACCGACCAAGGCGCCGTCGTCCGCGACGAGCTGACGCTCCGGCACCCACGGCCGCTGGAAGCCCCAGACGTACGAGCCCGCGGCGGTCTGCTTGACGTCGGACAGCATCGCCGAGCGCCAGCGCCGGGGGTGCGGCATCGAGGAGACCACGAGCCGGCGCACCAGCTTGGGCCGCATGACGGCCGCGGTCCACGCGAGATAGCCGCCCAGGTCGTGCCCCACGAGTGCCGCGTCGGGCTCGCCGAGGGACCGTACGACGCCCGTGATGTCGAGGGCGAGGTTCGCCGGGTCGTAGCCGCGGGGGGTCCGGTCGCTGCCGCCGACGCCGCGCAGGTCCATGGCCACGGCCCGGAACCCGGCGTCGGCGAGCGCCACCATCTGGTGCCGCCATGTCCACCAGAACTGGGGGAAGCCGTGCAGGAGCAGGACCAGTGGCCCGTCGCCCATCTCGGCGATGTGGAAGCGCGCGCCGTTGGCGGCGACGTCCCGGTGGGTCAGCTCGCCGCCGCCCGGGACGCCGATGCGTACGACCGAGGCGGGCTGGGCCGAAGGGGTGGCGGGGTCCGTCATGAAGACGAGCGTGCCACAGCCTCGACCGTGTCACCGACTCGGTTCGCCGGGGCCACCTGACGGGGGTGCGGTTTGGCGTTCCCCAGTACGCCTGCCGTCTCCTTGACCGAGGCGGCGACCTTCTGCGGGCCCTTGCCCTTTTTGGCCTTCTTGAAGAAGACGAGGCCGATCAGGACGAGCAGCAGGAACACCAGCACGTTCGCCGCGAACGAGAGCAGGAAGCACCACGCGAGGTTCCAGCCGCCCTCGCCGTTGTGCCCGCCGGTCCATGCGTTGATCCCGTACGCGAGCGCGAAGCTCAGCATCGGCAGCGAGAAGAGCAGGATCACGCCGGCCGCCGCCAGGGCACCGCCGCTGATCGCGCCGCGCTTCACGTCCTGCTTGAGCTGGGCCTTCGCCAGGGCGATCTCGTCGTGCACCAGCGCGGACATCTCGGTCGTGGCCGTGGCGACCAGCTGGCCGATGCTGCGCTCGGCGCCGACCGGTGTGCCGTCGGGTGCGCTCATCGCGTACTCCCTCGTCTCTTCGCGGGCTTGTGAAGCGGGCTGTGTATCGGGCGTGGCGTCTGCCGCGGGCCCGCGCTCGTGAGCGGACCCGCTGTCAGATCATGCCGGACGACTGCTCCCGTCGCTTGCCCCGCCCGTCACTTCGGCAAGCCTGCGGTGTTCGGCGGCCTTCTTCTCGTAGATCTCCGCCATCCGCAAGTGGTACTCCGGCTTGTCCTCCTCGTAGATGTCGGGGATGCCGTCGAGGTCTTCGTCGCGCTCCTCTTCGGCGCACATCGCGCGGTACTTGGCGTTACGGATCTTGAGCAGGACGCTCGACAGGACCGCCGCGATGAGGGAGCCCATCAGGACGGCGGCCTTGATCTCGTCGGTCAGCAGGGGGTTCTCGGTGAAGGCGAGTTCGCCGATGAGGAGCGAGACGGTGAAGCCGATGCCGGCGAGGGACGCGACCGCGAACACGTCGGGCCAGGCCAGTTCGTCGGAGAGCGAGGCTCTGGTGAAGCGGGCCGTGAGCCAGGTCCCGCCGAAGATGCCGACCGCCTTGCCGACGACGAGCCCGAGCACCACACCGAGGGTCTCGGGCTTGGTGAATACGTCGGTCAGGGCGCCGCCCGACACCGCCACACCCGCGCTGAACAGGGCGAACAGCGGCACGGCGAGCCCCGCCGAGAACGGGCGCACCAGGTGCTCGATGTGCTCGCCGGGCGAGTGCTCCTCGCCGTCCCGCCGGGTGCAGCGCAGCATGAGCCCCATGGCGACACCGGCGATGGTGGCGTGGATGCCGCTGTTGTACATCAGGCCCCAGATGACGAGGGCGATCGGCACGTAGATGTACCAGCCGCGTACGCCCTTCCGCAGGAGCAGCCAGAAGACGCCGAGGCCGACGACGGCGCCCGCGAGCGCCGCGAAGTTGATGTCGCTGGTGAAGAAGACGGCGATGATCAGGATCGCGAAGAGGTCGTCGACGACGGCGAGCGTGAGCAGGAACGCGCGCAGCGAGGACGGCAGCGAGGTGCCGATGACGGCGAGGACGGCGAGCGCGAAGGCGATGTCGGTGGCGGTCGGCACGGCCCAGCCGTCGAGCGAGCCGCCGCCCGTGACGTTGACGAGGAAGTAGACGAGCGCGGGGACCGCCATGCCGCAGAGCGCGGCGGCGACGGGCAGCATGGCCGCCTTGGGGTCGCGCAGGTCGCCCGCGACGAGTTCCCGCTTGAGCTCGATACCGGCGACGAAGAAGAACACGGCGAGCAGTCCGTCGGCGGCCCAGTGCTCGAGGGACAGGTTGAGGCCGAGTGCCGCCGGTCCGATGTGGAAGTCGCTCACGGACTCGTAACTGTGGCTGAGCGGGGTGTTGGCCCAGATCAGGGCGGCGATCGCGGCGACGAGGAGCAGGACTCCGCCGACGGTCTCGGCACGCAGGGCGTCCGCCACGAACGTACGCTCGGGAAGGGAGAGGCGGCCGAGTGCCTTAAGGCTGTTCTTGCTGGGGGCGGGCGCGGCCACGGGTGAAGACCTCCGGTCGGGTTCGGCTTTCGCGAACGCGCCGACGAGGGGTCGCCGACGGCGTTGCCGACCAGACTTCCCGGCACACCATTTGAGGTATTCACCCTACCGGGTGTACGCGGGCCGTACCTGGTGATCGTCACCTTACGCACGAAACGGGCACCCGGCGCGTTCGGCGCCGGGTGCCCATTTCGTGGTGTGCGGTGCGGTCAGTCCTCGCTCGACGCGGCCGGGAGCTTGGTCTGGATGAGGTCCATGACGGACGAGTCCGTCAGGGTCGTGACGTCTCCCAGCTCCCTGTTCTCCGCGACGTCACGCAGCAGGCGCCGCATGATCTTCCCGGAGCGGGTCTTGGGCAGCTCGGCCACGGGCAGGACCCGCTTCGGCTTGGCGATCGGGCCGAGTGTCGCGCCCACGTGGTTGCGCAGGTCGGCGACGAGACCCTCGTCGTCGGCGGACGCCGTGCCGCGCAGGATCACGAAGGCCACGATGGCCTGGCCCGTCGTCTCGTCGGCCGCGCCCACGACCGCCGCCTCGGCGACCGAGGGGTGCGAGACGAGCGCCGACTCGACCTCGGTGGTCGAGATGTTGTGGCCGGAGACCAGCATCACGTCATCCACCCGGCCGAGCAGCCAGATGTCGCCGTCGTCGTCCTTCTTGGCACCGTCACCGGCGAAGTACTTGCCCTCGAAGCGGGCCCAGTACGTGTCGATGAACCGCTGGTCGTCGCCCCAGATGGTGCGCAGCATCGACGGCCACGGCTCGGTCAGGACGAGGTAACCGCCGCCCCCGTCGGGGACTTCCCGCGCCTCGTCGTCCACGACCGTCGCCGAGATGCCGGGCAGGGCGCGCTGGGCGGAGCCCGGCTTGGTCTCGGTGACACCGGGCAGCGGCGAGATCATCATCGCGCCGGTCTCGGTCTGCCACCAGGTGTCCACGATGGGGCACTTGTCGGCACCGATGTTCTTCCGGTACCACATCCAGGCCTCGGGGTTGATCGGCTCACCGACCGAACCGAGGACCCGCAGACTGCTCAGGTCGAACTTGGCGGGGATGTCGTCCCCCCACTTCATGAACGTGCGGATCGCCGTCGGCGCCGTGTACAGGATCGTCACCCCGTACTTCTGCACGATCTCCCAGAAGCGGCCCTGGTGCGGAGTGTCCGGGGTGCCCTCGTAGATGACCTGCGTCGCACCGTTCGAGAGCGGGCCGTAGGTGATGTACGAGTGTCCGGTGACCCAGCCGATGTCGGCCGTGCACCAGTAGACGTCGGTCTCCGGCTTGAGGTCGAACACCGCGTGGTGGGTGTACGAGGCCTGCGTGAGGTAGCCGCCGGAGGTGTGCAGGATGCCCTTGGGCTTACCCGTCGTGCCGGACGTGTAGAGGATGAACAGCGGCTGCTCGGCGTCGAACGCCTCGGGCGTGTGCTCCGCCGACTGCTTCTGTGTGATCTCGTGCCACCACACGTCGCGGCCCTCGGTCCAGGCGACGTCCTGCTTGGTGCGCTGGACGACAAGGACCTTTTCGACCCCGTCGACGCGGCTGACGGCGTCGTCGACGGCGGGCTTGAGCGCGGACGGCTTGCCGCGCCGGTAGCCGCCGTCGGCCGTGATGACGACCTTGGCGTCGGCGTCCTGGATGCGGGCCGCGATGGCGTCGGCCGAGAATCCGCCGAAGACGACCGAGTGCGCGGCGCCGATGCGCGCGCACGCCAGCATCGCGACGACGGCCTCGGGGATCATCGGCAGGTAGACGGCGACGCGGTCGCCCTTACGCACGCCCAGCTCGGTCAGCGCGTTGGCCGCGCGGCTGACCTCGTCCTTGAGCTCCGCGTAGGTGATGGCCCGGCTGTCGCCCGGCTCACCCTCGAAGTGGATGGCGACCCGGTCGCCGTTCCCGGCCTCGACGTGGCGGTCCACGCAGTTGTACGCGACGTTCAGCTTCCCGTCCGCGAACCACTTGGCGAACGGCGGGTTCGACCAGTCGAGGGTCTCGGTCGGGTCGGTGGCCCAGGTCAGCCGACGGGCCTGCTCGGCCCAGAAGCCGAGCCTGTCAGCCTTGGCCTGTTCGTACGCCTCCGCGGTGACGTTGGCGGCGGCCGCCAGGTCGGCCGGCGGCGCAAACCTTCGCTCTTCCTTAAGAAGGTTGGCCAGGCTTTCGTTGCTCACGACATCTCCCTTACGGTGCTTTGCCGGGGCGCGACCGTTGTGTCCCAGGCCACAGCTCATCAGACGGCCCCCCTCGGTGACAAGGGGGGTCCGAATAATGGTTTAGACCTGTTGGGCTTTACGCGTGCGTGCCGATGGCGTCACTCACCGGCACGCACGCTCTCACGGACGGGTTCAGGCCGGGCGCAGTTCGCCCTCCGGTTCCACCTGGTCGAACACCTCGTCGGGCTGCTCGGTGAGCAGATAGGCCTGCGCCTCGCCCACGTGGAAGTACATCCCGTGGAGCTCGAGCGAGCCCTCCTGGAGGCGGCGGGCCACCGACTCGTGGGCCCGCAGATGCTCCAACTGCTGGACGACATTGGTCAGGCAGAGCTGCTCGACCGCGTCGGCGGGGGCGCGCCCGGCGAGCCGCACCCATGGCTGGTTCGCGACCGCCATGCGGGCGAGGCTCGGCAGGCCGTGCCGCAGCCACCGCTTCAGGGGTGTCTGCGCGCCGCCCTCGGGCGGACTGTTGAGCAGCGCCTGCATCGCGCCGCAGCCGGAGTGCCCGCACACGGTGATCGACTGGACCTTCAGTACGTCGACGGCGTACTCGATGGCCGCGGCGACCGAGTCGTCACCGCTCTCGGCGCCCGGTAGCGGCACCAGATTCCCCACGTTCCTGACGACGAAGAGGTCGCCGGGGCCGCTGGAGGTGATCATCGACGTCACGAGCCGGGAGTCGGCGCAGGTCAGGAACAGCTGGGTGGGACGCTGCCCCTCACGGGCGAGCCGGGCCAGTTCGTCCCGCACATGCGGCGCCGTGTTCCGCTGGAACGCGCTGATTCCGCTGGCCAGTTGATACCCGCCACCACCCGCGGAGGGCTCGGTGGTCTCGGTCTGCGGGCGGTCGCAGTGGTGGTTGCGCCAGGCTGTCCAGGGCCGGCAGCAGGAGTTCGACGTCGACGCGGGCTCGGCGATACGGGTACCCGCCCGCCCGGTCACCTCGACCTTGCCGCCCTGCGCGACATGCGACTTCTGCCAGTCCTGCAGGGACTCGAAAGCGGCGTGGTCCATGAAGGACCCGTCCAACTCCACGACGCAGCCGGCTCCTTGGGGCACTTGGTGCAGAACGCGACTGAGGCGGGGCACGGCGAGGAACGTCAGCTGCCCGCGCACCCGTACGTGATGCGTGCCGCCTTGGCCTGCGGTGCCCGTCTCGTCCACGGAGTGGGTGATCCGGGTGCGGGTGAGCCGGTGCAGGGCGACCCCGACGGCGACCGCGATGCCGAGGGCCACGCCCTCGAGTACGCCGAGGACGACCACGCCGAGTGTCGTCACGGCGTAGACGAGGACCTCGCGGTGGCGCGTGACCGTACGGATGTGGTGCAGGGACACCATCTGGATGCCGACGGCCATCACCAGGGCGGCGAGTGAGGCGAGGGGGATCTGCTCAAGCACCGGGACCATCAGGAGCGCGGCCACTACTACCCAAACGCCGTGCAGCATCGTGGAGTTCCTGCTCTCGCCGCCCGCGTTCACATTCGCGGCGCTGCGGACGGCGACCCCGGCGACGGGGAGTCCGCCGAGGGTGCCGGAGACGATGTTGGCCGCTCCCTGACCGAGCAGTTCCCGGTCGAGGTCGGAGCGGCGTGCCGCCGGCCGCAGGGCGGGCTTCGAGGACGCGAGCTTGTCCACGGCGACGGCGCCGAGCAGTGACTGCACGCTGCATACGAGCGTCACGGTCAGGACGGCCGCCACGAGGCCCATTACGGGCCCTTCGGGCAGGCCGGCCAGGGCGTGGCTGCTCCAGGACGGCAGGTCGACCTTGGTCACGGTGATCCCGGCGAACGCGGCGGTCGCGGTGGCACAGGCGACGGCGACGAGCGCAGCGGGCACTCTTCGCAGGGCCCGCCCGGCGCGTCCGGGGATCCGGGGCCAGGCGAACAGGACCGCGAGCGTCAGCATGCTCAGGAGCAGCGCGGCCGGGTCCACGTGGGTCAACTCGGCGGGCAGCGCACGGAGATTGTCGAGAACGGCGCTCTGGGGGGTGCCGCCGAGCACGATGTGCACCTGTGCGACCGCGATGGTGACGCCGATTCCGGCGAGCATGCCGTGGACGACGGCGGGGGACACGGCGAGCGCGGTGCGGGCCACGCGGAGGCAGCCGAGGCCGAGTTGGGCGATTCCGGCGATGACGGTGATCGCGCAGGTCGTCCGCCAGCCGTAACGGTGGATGAGGTCGGCGGTGACGACGGTGAGGCCGGCGGCGGGGCCGCTGACCTGGAGGGGTGAGCCGCCGAGGCGGCCGGCCACGAGTCCGCCGACGGCGGCGGCGACGAGTCCCGCCTGGAGCGGGGCCCCGGTGGCCAGGGCGATTCCGAGGGACAGCGGCAGGGCGATCAGGAAGACCGCCCCGGACGCGGACAGGTCGGCGCCCGAGATGCGGAAGCGGCGGGGCGGCTTCGGCGGCGGGCTGTGGGGTGGATGGGTGCGGCTGGTTTCGTCGGTCCGTGTCGGATCGGCGGGGCGTGTGGGGACGCAGGCTGACATGTTTCCCGTCTCCTCCGGGGCAGCGCGGTCGCGGAACGAGGGGCCCCGTCTGTGGCGGGGCAGGGTCGCGGCCGTGGATCACGGCGTGCAGCGGCGGGATGAATCAACGTTCGGTAAATGGATCGTAATGCAGAGTAAAGGTTGTGGACGTATTTTCGGGTCAAATGGGGCAATTGTTCACCCTGATGGGTGAATGGGGCCTTTCTTCGGCTTGTCGTATTAATTCTTCCTCGGGCCTCGTGTGACGTTGGCGGCGCCGTCGGCAAATGCGGCATTTCACCGCATTACATCTGTCCTGGCGCGGTGAGATCCAAGCCGAAGAGACCAAGGAAGAAGGTGGGCGGACATGGCCGCCACCAAGAAGCTCGCCGCGAGCTTCACCGCCGTCGCGGCGTGTGCCGCGGCCCTGTCCGGTTGCGCGACCGGTGACCACCAGGCGACCGGACCCCAGAAGGGCGCTTCCGGCCCGAAGGAGGCGGCCCCCGCCCCCGCCCCCGCGCCGGGAAGCGTGATGCGGCTGATCGGGGACGGCTCGACCGCGTTCACCGGAAGCCAGCCGCATCTGCCCAGGCCCGAGCGCCTGAAGGCCGGCCAGAAGCCGCCGCAGTTCGTGGTGTTCTCCTGGGACGGTGCGGGGGAGGACGGCCAGAAGCTGTTCTCGCACTTCCGCAAGGTCGCCAAGCGGAACAACGCGACGATGACGTACTTCCTCAGCGGCGTGTACATGCTCCCGGAGGAGAAGCGCGGCCTCTACCGGCCGCCGCAGCACTCACCGGGCAGCTCGGACATCGGCTTCAATGACGAGCAGGGAATCAAGGACACCGTGGACCAGCTCCGCGGCGCCTGGCTCGAGGGCAACGAGATCGGCACGCACTTCAACGGCCACTTCTGCGGCAAGGGCGGCGGCGTCGGCGAGTGGTCGGTGGCCGACTGGGAGGACGAGATCGGCCAGGCCAGGTCCTTCGTGAAGTCCTGGAAGACGAACACGGGCATGAAGAACGCCGCCCCGCTCCCCTTCGACTACGACAAGGAGCTCATCGGCGCCCGCACTCCGTGCCTGGAGGGTCAGAAGAACTTCCGGCGAGCGGCCCACGACCTCGGTTTCCGCTACGACACCAGCGGTGTCAACGACCAGATCTGGCCCAACAAGAACGACGGGCTGTGGGATCTGTCGATGCAGCTCGTGCCCTTCCCCGGGCACAAGGACGAGCAGCTCACCATGGACTACAACTTCATGGTCAACCAGTCGGGCACCGCGACCCAGGGCGACCCCGACAAGCAGGAGTTCTGGGGTGACGAGATGCGCGACAGCCTCGTCCAGGGCTTCGACCGCGCCTACAACGGCAACCGCGCGCCGCTGGTCATCGGCAACCACTTCGAGTCCTGGAACGGCGGCAACTACATGCGCGCCGTCGACGAGACCGTCCACACCGTGTGCAACAAGCCCGAGGTGCGCTGCGTCTCCTTCCGCCAGCTCGCCGACTGGCTGGACGCCCAGGACCCGCAGACCCTGAAACGGCTCACCACACTGGGCGTCGGAGAGGCCCCCGCGCAGGGCTGGGCATCCTTCATGTCGACCAGCCCCGCCCCGGCACCCAAGGGGGTACCGGGAGCGCCGGCGGTCAAGCAGTAGCCGAGCCGGTCGGGCGTGGCCGCGCCGGTCAGGCGGTGGCGGCCACACTCTCCTGGAGGACGAAGGTGGGGTCGACCTGGGCCGCCAGGTCGGCGCCCGTCTTCGCGTTGCCCCAACTCTGCGCGTTCTTCAGGTGGAAGTGGATCATCTGGCGTGTGTAGCGCTCCCAGTCGCGGCCCGCGTAGGCGGCGTCCGCGGCGGACCTGAGCGTGCGCAGGGCGGCCGCGTTGGGCTCCTCCAGGAGATCGAACCGGGGCGGGCGGCCCTTCTCCATGGCGCGTACCCAGTCGGAGTGCCCGACGGTGACGAGCAGGTCGTCCCCCACCTGTGCGCGGAGGAAGTCGAGGTCGTCCTGGCCCTGCACCTTGTTCCCCACGACCTTCAGCGTGATGCCGAAGTCCCGTGCGTACTCCTTGTACTGGCGGTAGACCGAGACCCCCTTACGAGTCGGCTCGGCGACGAGGAACGTCATGTCGAAGCGGGTGAACATGCCGGAGGCGAAGGAGTCCGAACCCGCGGTCATGTCGACGACCACGTACTCGTCGCGGCCGTCGACGAGATGGTTCAGACACAGCTCCACCGCTCCGGTCTTGGAGTGGTAGCAGGAGACACCGAGGTCGGCTTCGGTGAAGGGGCCCGTGACCATCAAACGCACGGCCCCGCCGTCGAGTTCCACGGGTCGGGCACACGCGTCGTACACCGGGTTGTTCTCGCGTACCCGCAGAAGGCGCGAGCCCTCGCCGGGCGGGGTCGTCTTGATCATCGTGTCCGCGGAGGCGATCCGTGGATTCGAGCCGCGCAGGTAGTCCTTGATGAGGGGGAGGCGTGCGCCCATGGCGGGCAGTTCGGCCGCCTGGTCGTCGTCGAGACCGAGCGCGGGCCCCAGGTGCTGGTTGATGTCGGCGTCCACCGCGATGACCGGGGCGCCCATGGCGGCGAGGTGACGGATGAAGAGCGAGGACAGCGTGGTCTTCCCGCTGCCGCCCTTCCCCACGAAAGCGATCTTCATGTTCACCAAGGGTAGTGGGGTAGTCGCTGTTCGTGTCCGTGCAGCGTGAAGAAGACCACTCCTTCGTGGGGCGGGGCCCTGAACTGCGTAGGGTCGTAC
Organism: Streptomyces sp. NBC_00009; assembly: GCF_045040855.1. Classification (NCBI taxonomy): domain Bacteria; kingdom Bacillati; phylum Actinomycetota; class Actinomycetes; order Kitasatosporales; family Streptomycetaceae; genus Streptomyces; species Streptomyces sp. NBC_00009. Next base: position 3,560,685 of record NZ_CP108312.1, on the reverse strand, counting down.
CCATGAGTACGACAGCCGACCCCCTTGCCGCCCTCGGGGCCCTTCCGGGCGTGGCCGACTCCGTGGACTCCGTGCGCAAGGCCGTGGACCGGGTCTACGGCCATCGGGTCATGCGGCGTCGCAGCACTGCGGTCACCTCCGAGGCCGCGCTGCGCGGCGCGCGGGGCAGCGCGGCGCTGTCCGGCGCCGACTGGCCGCTCGAAGAGGTGCGCAGGCGCTCCGACTTCAGTGGCGCGGGCGGGGACGAGGAGGCGCGCACCGTCGGCGCTGCCCTGCGGCTGACGGCGGAGGCGGGCCAGCTCCTGTCGATCTGGCGGCAGTCCCCGCTGCGGGTGCTCGCACGCCTGCACCTCGTGGCGGCGGCCGACAGCGGCGATACGGTGGGGCGCCCCCGTCAGGGAGGCGAGCCGGTCGACGAGCCGCTGGTCGAGCTGCCGCTGCCGGACGCGCAGGAAGTGGCGGGCCGGCTGGAAGGGCTCTCCGGCTTGATCATTGCGGGCGGCTCGGCTCCGGCCCTGGTCACCGCGGCTGTCGTGCACGGCGAACTGCTCGCGCTGCGGCCCTTCGGGTCGTACAACGGCCTGGTCGCGCGCACGGCCGAGCGCATCGTCCTGGTGGGCAGCGGTCTCGACCCCAAGTCGATCTGTCCCGCCGAGGTGGGACACGCGGAGCAGGGGCGCGCGGAGTATCTGGCCGCGCTCGAAGGCTATGTGTCGGGCACTCCGGAAGGGGTTGCCGCGTGGATCGCGCACTGCGGGCGGTCCGTGGAGTTCGGCGCCAGGGAGTCGACGGCGGTGTGCGAGGCGCTCCAGCGCGGCGCGGCGTAGACGCCGTAACGGGTTCCTGGGCAGTCCCTGAAAAGGGTTGCGGCGGTACGAGTCCTCGTACCGCCGCTGGCATGTTCACCTGGTTACCAAGCGTCCTCGAAAATTGCCCATCAGGTCGGGAACTTAGCCCGTGGCCTGGTGCGGCTGGCCCGTAATCGACGGGTCGACGTCGCGTGGGTAGCTGGCGTTCATGCTCGGTCCGTGGGGCCTTGGTTGCGTTTAAAGGTGATCCTCTCGGATGTCCCTTGGTCTCGCGGGCCGTTGCTTTATTTGTACTCCAGGTGTGGAGGAAGCGAAACCCCTGGCCGTACTTCTTTACTTTTAGGTTCAATTAGGGGCGAAACGGGCGCCCGGGGGTGACCCTGTTCGGCGGCCGTGTGGCGGGCCTGCTCAAAGGGGCCGGTCAGCTGGCCGTGGCGCGCCGGCGGCTCGCGTACCAGACCAGGCCCGCGGTGGCCGCCGCGGCGCCGACGGCGGCGGCCGCGACGAGGGCGGGCCGCGACGGAGCGGACAGAGTGGGCAGCCGCTGCTTGAGTCGGACGGGCCGGTTGAAGTCGAGAATCGGCCATTCGCGCGCGAGCGCCTCACGGCGGAGCGCCCGGTCCGGATTGACCGCGAAGGGGTGGCCGACTGCCTTCAGCATCGGCACATCGGTCGCCGAGTCGCTGTACGCGTAGCAGCGCGAGAGGTCGTACCCCTCGGACCGGGCGAGCTCCTCGATCGCCTCCGCCTTCGTCGGCCCGTACGCGTAGTACTCCACCTCACCCGTGAAGCAGCCGTCGTCGCCCACCACCATGCGCGTGGCCACCACGCGGTCCGCGCCGAGGAGTTCACCGATCGGCTCGACGACCTCCGCGCCGGATGTGGAGACGATCACTACGTCGCGCCCCGCGGTGTGGTGCTCCTCGATGAGCGACGCGGCCTCGTCGTAGATGATCGGGTCGATCAGGTCGTGGAGCGTCTCGGCGACGATCTCTTTCACCTGCTGCACGTTCCATCCGCGGCACAGCGCCGAGAGGTACTCGCGCATCCGCTCCATCTGGTCGTGGTCGGCGCCGCCGGCGAGGAAGACGAACTGCGCGTACGCGGTCCGCAGTACCGCCCTGCGGTTGATCAGCCCGCCTTGGTAGAACGACTTGCTGAAGGTGAGCGTGCTCGACTTCGCAATGACCGTCTTGTCCAGGTCAAAGAACGCGGCAGTGCGGGGCATCGAGTGGGTCAAGGAGTGGTTTTCCACGAGCCCGAGCATAGGCGCCCACCATTCGGCGTAAGCTGTGGCGCGTGGGTTTGCCTGAGAAGGCTCTCGGGTACACCATGGAAGTCACGGATCGTTCGCGACCGTGCTAACCCGGTCTGGCTCCTCCCCCCCCGAGTCGGACCGTGGGGACGACCCCCGCTCTCCCCCCCGGCGGGGGTCGTCGCATGTCCGGACCCACTTTGGGTCCGGACTTTTGCGTTCTCCAGCCTTGTGTCGCCCCGCGCCGTGCTTCCGGCGGACGCCGCCTCGCACCCAATCTACGTCACCGTGTGTAGTCGAGGGGCTGCTCTGTGGAAGGTGTGGACGGGGTAGTTGAGGGGCCGCCCTAGATGGCACAAGTGATGTCACCGGTATGGGTGATGGGGATATTCACAAGCACTCTCTTGTCCACAGTAATTGACCAAGATCCACACGATTTCCGGGATCGCTGCACGGTGATTCCACTCGCGAAGTCGGGACCGGTGTTCATTACCGGTTCCGTTTGCCGGTCGGGCAGTCGGTAGGGATGTCGGCCGGGTCAGGCTGCGCGAGGGGAGTGGCCGGCTCGCAGGTGCGAGCGGGACAGCGAGCGAGGGGGCGGAAATCGTGGCGGGAGCCATCACATGCGACCGGGCGCCGGTCGCCGACGGGCGGCGGCGCACACCGCTGATCGTGACCGAGGACGTGGATCTGCTGGACGACCTGCTGCGGCTGTGTGCCGCGGCCGGCGCGCGGCCCGAGGTCCATCACGGGGTGCCGGAGCGCAGAGGGAGCTGGGAATCGGCGCCGCTGGTGCTCGTCGGGGACGACGCGGTCGAGCGGGTACGGGGTGTGGCGCGGCGGCGTGGCGTCGTGCTGGTGGGGCGTGACCAGGACGATTCGGGGGTGTGGCGGCGGGCCGTCGAGATCGGCGCCGACCATGTGCTGATGCTGCCGGACGGCGAGCAGTGGCTGATGGACCGGATCGCCGACGTGGCCGAAGGCGTGGGGAGGCCCGCGCTCACCGTCGGGGTGATCGGCGGGCGAGGCGGTGCCGGGGCGTCCACGCTGGCGTGCGCGCTCGCCGTGACGTCGGCGGGAACCGGGCGGCGCACACTCCTCGTCGACGCGGATCCCCTGGGCGGCGGGCTCGACGTGCTGCTCGGCGGGGAGGCCGCGGAAGGGATGAGGTGGCCCGCGTTCGCGGAGTCGCGGGGGCGGGTCGCGGGGGGCGCGCTGGAGGAGTCGCTGCCCGAGCTGCATGCCCTGCGGGTGCTGAGCTGGGACCGGGGCGACACGGTGGCGGTCCCGCCCGAAGCCGTACGGGCGGTGCTGGCCGCGGCGCGGCGGCGGGGCGGCGCGGTGGTGGTGGATCTGCCGCGCCGGGTCGACGAAGGGGCGGCCGAGGCGCTGGCCCAGCTGGATCTGGGGCTGCTCGTGGTGCCGCCGGAGCTGAGGGCCGTCGCTGCGGCGAAACGGGTCGCCTCCGGCGTGGGGATGGTGCTGCGTGACCTGCGCGTGGTCGTGGGGCCTTCGCGCGGGGGTGCGGCCGGCCTGCTCGATCCGGAGGAGGTCGCACGGCTTCTCGGGCTTCCCCTCGTCGGTGAACTTCCGGCGGAGGGCGCGCTGTTGGCGGCCGATGGCGGCGGACTGCCGCCGGGTGGTGCGGCGCGGGGGCCGCTCGCGCGGTTCTGCACGGCCTTTTGGGAGCGGGTGCCGGTTGTGGCGGCTGAGGGGGGTGGGGCGTGAGAGCGGGGCGTGGGAGCGGGGGTGTGGGGGTTGGCATGTGGGCGTGGGTGCGGGTGCGGGTGTGGCGGGTCGACGGGGGTGGGCTGTGAGTACGGGTGTGGTCGGTGATGACGGTGGGCGGCGCGTGAGCGGGGTCGTGGGCGCGCGCATGTTGGACGGGGTGCGGCAGTGGCTCGCGGAGAACGGTGCGGAGGCGACCCCGGCGCGGGTGGCGGAGGCGCTCAGGGCCCAAGGGAAGCTCCTCGGGGACGCCGAAGTGCTGGGCGCGGCCGGTCAGTTGCGCTCCGAACTCGTGGGCACGGGACCGCTTGAACCTCTGCTCGCCGACGCCTCGGTGACCGACGTGCTGGTGTCCGCACCCGACCGGGTGTGGGTGGACCGGGGCGGTGGCCTGGAGCTGACGGGCGTGGCGTTCGAGAGCACCTCATCCGTGCGCAGGCTCGCGCAACGGCTCGCGGCGGTCGCCGGGCGGCGCCTGGACGACGCGAGGCCGTGGGTCGATGCCCGGCTGCCGGACGGGACCCGGCTGCACGCTGTCCTGCCGCCCGTCGCCGTCGGCTGTGCGTGCCTGTCGCTGCGGGTGGTGCGGCCACGTGCCTTCACGCTGGAGGAGCTCGTGACGGCGGGGACGGTGCCGCCCGGCGGGGACCGGGTGCTTCGGGCTCTTCTCGACGCCCGGCTGTCCTTCCTGATCAGCGGCGGTACGGGGTCTGGGAAGACGACGCTCCTGAGCGCGTTGCTCGGCCTGGTGGGGCCGGGGGAGCGCGTGGTGCTCGCCGAGGACTCCGCCGAGCTGCGGCCCGACCATCCGCATGTCGTGCGGCTCGAGGCACGGCCGGCCAACCAGGAAGGGGCGGGGCTCGTGGCCCTGGACGACCTGGTGCGTCAGGCACTGCGCATGCGGCCGGACCGCCTTGTGGTGGGCGAGGTGCGGGGCCCGGAGGTGGTGGCGCTCCTCGCCGCGCTGAACACGGGACACGAAGGTGGCTGCGGCACGGTCCATGCGAACGCCGCCCATGATGTGCCCGCCCGCCTCGAGGCCCTGGGGACGGCGGCCGGCCTCGATCGCGGCGCGCTGCACAGCCAGTTGGCGGCGGCCCTGTCGGTGGTTCTTCACCTCGTACGGGACCGGAGGGGCCGCCGTCGCATCGCCGAGGTCCATGTTCTGGAACGTGACGCAGCCGGCTGGGTGGTCACAGTGCCGGCGCTGCGGTGGGGCGAGGGGGAGTTCGTACGGGAGCGGGGGTGGGGGCGGTTGCGAGGGTTGCTCGGGGAGTTCGCGGAGGGGAGTTAGGCGTGTTGGGGCTGGCGTGGGGTGGGGCTGGGGCTGGTGTGTGGGGGGCGGTCGGGGTGGTTGGGCGGCGCGGCTCTTTGGACGGGGCGTGGGTTGGTGAGAGGTGATGTCCGTGGAGGGGGCGGTTGTTGTGGCTGGAATTGGCACTGGGGTTGGGGCGGTGGGAGTCGGGGTGGGGCCCGGTGGTTGTGCGGCTCTGGTCTGTGTGGGGGCCGCGGCCTGGGTTGCCGGTGGTGGGCACGGGCGTGAGGTGCGGCGGGCGAGAGAGCTGCTGGGTTCCGGCGGTGGTGTGCCGTGGGGTGCGCAGGCGTGGCGTGAGGGTTGGGCGCGGTTGCGGGAGCGGTGGGAGTGGTGGGTGCTGGTCGTAGGGGCCGTGCTCGCGGCCCTCGGGGCTTCCGTGGTGCCGCTGGTGGTGGGCGCGGCGGGGGTGCCTCTGGCGGCGCGGGTGCGGCGGGACCGGGAGGCGCGACGGGTGCGGGAGCGTCGGGCGGACGCGGTGATCTCGCTGTGCGGGGTGTTGGCGGGGGAGGTGCGCGCGGGGCGGCAGCCGGGAGAGGCGCTGATCGTGGCGGTTCGTGAGGAGGGGGAGATGACAGCGGGCGTGGGCGGCTCGGGCGCCGGTGATGGGGCGGTGGTGGCTGCTGCCCGGTTCGGTGGGGACGTGCCGGGGGCCCTCCGGGAGGCGGCGCGGGAGCCGGGGGCCGAGGGGCTGTTGGGGCTCGCGGCGTGCTGGCGGGTGGCGGTGGACCGGGGTGCAGGGCTCGCGGCTGGGCTGGAGCGTCTCGCGGGCGCCCTGCGGGCCGAACGGGACCAAAGGGCGGATCTGCGCGCCCAGTTGGCCGGGTCGCGGTCGACGGCGGTGATGCTCGCGGGGCTTCCCGTTCTGGGGCTGCTGCTGGGGAGTGTGCTCGGAGCCCGGCCGTTGAGGGTGCTGTTGCACACGGGTGCGGGGTTCGGGTGCCTGCTGGTGGGTGGGGTGTTGGAGGGAGTGGGGCTGTGGTGGGCGCTGCGGATCGTACGGGGAGCGGAGGAGCGATGAACGTTGTCCACAGGCTGGGGCTCGTGCTGTGCGTCGTGGCGGCCCTGGGGTGGGTCATGCACGAGGTGGCGGTACGTCGCAGGGAACGGGCGCTGCTGCGGAGGTTGAATGCCCTGCTGGAGGCCGTGGCTGAGAAGCCCGCGGGGCGGAGTGTGGATGTGCGGGGCGCCGTCGGCCGGTGGGGGCCGTCAATGGGGGCGGTGTGTGCCGGATACGTGCTGGTGGGCGGGGCTGCCGGGCTGGGTCTGGGGCTGGTCGCGGCGTTCGGGGTGTGGCGGTGGAGGCGAAGGGCCCGTGCGGCGGCCGACGTGGCGTCGTCCTCGGAGGCCGCGCACGCACAGGCGCGTCGGCAGCTGCCCTTGGCCGCGGATCTGCTGGCCGCGTGCATCGCAGCCGGCGCCGATCCCGTGAGGGCGGCGAGGGCTGTGGGGGAGTCGCTGGGCGGGCCGGTCGGGGAGGTTCTGGCGCGGGGCGCGGCCCAGGTGCGGCTTGGCGGTGAACCGCGCGCTGCGTGGCGGCAGTTGGCGTCGATACCGGGGGCCGGTGCGCTGGCCGGGCTTCTTGAGCGGGCCGGTGATTCGGGCGCCCCGGCCGCGGAGCCGGTGGCGCGGCTGGCCGCGGAGGCCCGGGCCGAGCGAGGGCGAGCGACCGCCGCGGTGGCGCGCCGGGCGGCCGTGCTGATCACGGCGCCAGTGGGCCTGTGCTTCCTGCCCGCGTTCGTGGCCATCGGAGTGCTGCCCGTGGTGATCGGGGTGGCCGGCGGGCTGTTGGGAGGTCGGTGAGAGGCCGCGGGGGCGGCCCGGGCCGGTGCGTGGCGCGGCCCGAGTTCGGTGGACGTCATGTGGGCGTCAGCCGGTGGGGAACGTCAGAGGAACTTCGAGGAATTTCATGGGGGTTGGGATGTACGGAGTGATGCGGGCGCGTGCCGGGATGTGGGTGCGTCGGATGCGTGCGGCGAGGCGGGACGCGGGGATGGTCACGTCGGAGTACGCGATGGGGCTGATCGCGGCGGTCGGGTTCGCCGGGCTGCTGCTGAAGGTGCTGACCAGCGGACAGGTGCAGGCCGCGCTTCAGGGGATCGTCGAGAGGGCGCTCCATGGGTAGGGCGGGCCCGCGCAGGCGACGGGCCGGTGAGCGGCGCGCCGGTGACCGGGGATTCGTGACGGCGGAGGCGGCCGTGGTGCTGCCGGTGCTCGTGACCTTCACGCTGGCGCTGGTCTGGGCGCTGATGGCCGCGTCCGCGCAGATCCAGTGCGTGGACGCAGCCAGGGCGGGCGCCAGGGCGCTCGCCCGCCAGGACCCGCAGGGGTCGGCCGTGGAGTCGGCGAAGAGGGTCGCGCCGCGTGGCGCGAAGGTCGCCGTGAGCCGGGAGGGCGACCTGGTCCGCGTCGCCGTCGAGGCCGCCGCGCCCGGACCGGGGGTGCTGAACGTCCATCTGCGGGCCGACGCGGTGGCGTTGGCGGAGGAGACGGTGGGGACGGCTGAGGAGACGGTGGGGAGGGCTGAGGCAGACGAGGTAGCCGGGACAGCGGAGGTGGTGAGTGAGTCATGAAGAGGCGGAGGGAGTCTGAGGACCGGGGTTCCGCGACCGTGTGGGCCGTGATGGCGATGGCCGCGCTCGGGCTGGTCTTCGGGTGTGTACTGACCCTGGGGCAGGCCGTCGTCGTACGCCACCAGGCAGGCGGGGCAGCCGACTTGGCGGCTCTCGCGGCCGCCGATCACTGGATGGAGGGCCGGAAGGAGGCCTGCGCCCACGCGGCGAGGGTGGCGGCCGCCCAGGACACGCGGCTCGTGCGGTGTGCGGTGTACGGAGAGGTCTCCGATGTCACCGCGGCGGCCGGCGTGGCGCCACTGACGACGGAGGTCAGGGCCCGGGCGGGGCCTGCGGGTCCGGTGTCACCTGAGGCCGCGACCGACCCAGCAGGCCCGGCTGATCCGGTCGGCCACGCTGATCCCGGGTGAGGGGCCTCGATCCAGGGTGAGGGACCTCGCAAGATCAGCAGTCAGCGTCCTGACCGGGTTCCCGATGCTGCGATGTCGGCCGCCCCTTGGGCGAGGCCTGCGCCGCAGGTGCCGCCGTAGCCGACGGCGCCCCTGCCGGTGGCGCGTCCCTCAGGAGGACCTTCAGCAGCCGTACCGCGCCACGCTTGTGGAGAGGGTCGTTGCCGTTGCCGCACTTGGGGGACTGGATGCAGGACGGGCAGCCCGCCTCGCACTCGCAGGAGGCGATCGCTTCGAGGGTGGCCGTGAGCCACTCGCGGGCCGTGTGGAACGCGCGCTCCGCGAATCCCGCCCCGCCGGGATGGCCGTCGTACACGAAGACCGTGGGCAGCAGGGTGTCCGGGTGGAGCGGGATGGAGACGCCGCCGATGTCCCAGCGGTCGCAGGTGGCGAACAGCGGCAGCATGCCGATGGAGGCGTGTTCGGCGGCATGGAGCGCGCCGCCGAGGATCTCCGGGTTCACGCGGGCCGCGTCGAGTTGGTCCTCCGTCACCGTCCACCACACGGCGCGGGTGCGGAGGGTGCGGGGAGGGAGGTCGAGTTTGGTCTCGCCGAGGACTTCGCCGGTGATGAGGCGACGGCGCAGGAAGGAGACGACCTGGTTGGTGACTTCGACGGAGCCGTAGCACAACCGGCCGTCACCCCAAGGGACTTCGATGTCCGTCTCCAGGACGGAGATGGCGGTGGTGTCGCGGGCGGTGGTCGAGTAGGTCGGGTTGGCCTCCTCGACGAGGGCGACCGAGTCCTCCAGGTCCAGGTGCTTCACGAGGTAGGTGCGGCCCTGGTGGAGGTGGACCGCGCCGTCGTGGACGGTCGTGTGCGCCGAGCCGGCGTCCACGGTGCCCAGGAGGCGCCCCGTACCCGCCTCGACGATCTGTACGGGGCTGCCGCCGTCGCCTCGGATGTCCGTCAGATCGGCGGCGCGTTCGCGGCGGGTCCAGTGCCAGGCCTTGGTGCGGCGGCGCAACAGCTTGGCGTCCTCCAGCTGGGGGAGCAGCTCGGCGGTGGTCGGGCCGAAGAGAGGCAAGTCGTCGTCAGTGAGCGGGAGTTCAGCGGCGGCCGCGCACAGGTGGGGGGCGAGGACGTACGGGTTGTCGGGGTCCAGGACCGTGGACTCCACCGGCTGGTCGAAGAGGGCTTCGGGGTGGTGGACGAGGTATGTGTCCAGTGGGTCGTCGCGGGCGACGAGAACGGCGAGCGCACCCTGCCCCGACCGTCCCGCGCGGCCTGCCTGCTGCCACAGCGATGCCCTGGTGCCCGGATAGCCGGCGATGACGACAGCGTCCAACCCTGAGACGTCGATACCGAGTTCGAGGGCGGTGGTGGCGGCGAGGCCGAGGAGTTCGCCGGAGTGCAGGGCGCGTTCGAGGGCGCGGCGTTCCTCGGGCAGGTAGCCGCCGCGGTAGGCGGCGACGCGGCGGGCGAGGGAGCGGTCGATCTCGGCGAGGCGTTCCTGGGCGATCACCGAGATCAGCTCGGCGCCGCGCCGGGAGCGTACGAAGGCCACGGAGTGGACGCCCTGCACGGTCAGGTCGGTCAGCAGGTCCGCCGTCTCGGCGGTGGCGGTGCGGCGGACGGGGGCGCCCTTCTCGCCGTGGAGATCGGTGAGAGGGGGCTCCCAGAGGGCGAAGACGAGCTCTCCGCGGGGCGAGGCGTCGTCGGCGATCTCGAGGACCGGGAGACCCGTCAGGCGCTCTGCAGCGACGGCCGGGTCGGCGGCGGTGGCGGACGCCAGCAGGAACACGGGTTCCGAGCCGTAGCGGGCGCACAGGCGGCGCAGACGGCGCAGGACCTGGGCGACGTGGGACCCGAAGACGCCGCGATAGGTGTGGCACTCGTCGATGACGACGTACTTGAGCGACTTGAGGAAGGAGGACCAGCGGGGGTGTGAGGGCAATATCCCGCGGTGCAGCATGTCGGGGTTGGTCAGGACGTAGTTGGCGTACTGCCGCACCCACTCGCGTTCCTCGACGGGGGTGTCGCCGTCGTAGACCGCGGGGCGGATCGCCGTGCCGAGCGGTTGTGAAAGTTCCTTCACCGATCGGCACTGGTCCGCGGCGAGGGCTTTCGTCGGCGCGAGGTAGAGCGCGGTCGCGCCACGCCCGTTCGGTGCCTCGGAGCCGTCGAGGAGCCGGGAGAGCACCGGGACGAGGTACGCCAGGGACTTTCCGGAGGCCGTTCCGGTGGAGACGACGACCGACTCGCCGTCCATCGCGTGCTCGGCGGCGAGCGCCTGGTGGGCCCAGGGGTGCTCGATTCCGGCCGACTGGACGGCGGCGATGACCTCGGATCGGATGCGGTCGGGCCATACGGCATGACGACCCGGTCGCGGGGGCAAGTGCTCCGTATGAGTGATGCGCGAAGCCCGGCTCGGACCCGAGGCGAGCCGGTCGAGAATCGCCCCTGGAGAGGGGCGGGAAGCGGTGTCCGCCGCGGGTTGTCCGCGACGGTGATTCTTGGCCATCGGCACCGAGTGTGTCACTGGCGTGACGGACAATGCTCCTAAGGCGTCGTGCACGCCTGCCGGTAAGTGATTGAATGCCATCGCGGCTGGCGATCCGTCCCGGGGGCTCTGCCGAGGTGTCCCGAGGGACGACCGCTCGATAGCAAGGTGCTGGAGGATCCGTGGACCTGTCCCTGTCGACCCGTACCGTCGGCGATCGTACGGTCGTCGAGGTCGGTGGCGAAATCGATGTATATACCGCGCCCAAGCTGCGAGAGCAGCTGGTCGAGCTGGTGAACGACGGCAGCTTCCACCTTGTCGTCGACATGGAGGGAGTCGATTTCCTCGACTCCACCGGGCTCGGCGTGCTGGTGGGCGGTCTGAAGCGAGTGCGGGCCCATGAGGGCTCGCTGCGACTGGTCTGCAACCAGGAGCGCATTCTCAAGATCTTCCGTATCACCGGCCTGACCAAGGTGTTCCCCATCCACACCTCGGTCGAGGAAGCCGTAGCGGCTACCGACTGATCGGTCACCGGCCCACAGGCCGGTGGCTGAGCGGAAGTGGGGGCCGGGCCGATGGCCCGGTCCCTTCAGAGCACGCCCGTACATCCGAGGGGGATGCATGGCCACCGTCGAACTCCGATTCAGCGCGCAGCCCGAGCACGTCAGAACCGCCCGCCTGGTGGCGGCCGCGGTGGCGCGCAGGGCCGGAGTGGACGAGGCCGTGCTCGACGAGGTCAGGCTCGCTGTCGGCGAGGCCTGCAGCCGCGCCGTCGGTCTTCACCGGAGCAGCGGTATCGCTGCACCCGTTCGGGTACTTCTCACCGAGGAGGAGAAGCAGTTCTCCATCGAGGTCGGGGACGAGGCTCCGCGGAGTGTTCCGGGCGATCAGTCGTCCGGCGCGCCCGGCGGGTCGGACGATCTGGAGGCGGAGGGTGAGGACGACATGGGCCTCGCCGTCATCAGTGGCCTCGTCGACGACGTGGAGGTCACCGCGGACGAGTCCGGTGGACTCATTCGGATGACTTGGCCGACCACGCCGGCGACTCTTCCGTCCTGACGCGGTCCCCCCGGCGTCCACGCAACGCCCCCTGATTCGCCCGCCCGTGGCTCCGCCCGATGGTTCCCCCATGTGATCGTTTCTGGCTCGAGGCCCTGCAGTCACCCCGGTGAGCAGGGCCCTTTTGCATTTCCTAGATCGTCGATCATAATTGGATCAAGCCTCAATGCTTTCAGGGCATTACTGCTTCTTGTGCGCCCATCGTGTTGGACGATCATTCGCCGGGTAGTAACGGATGGCAAATTCCGTTTCTCGCGCACTGTTTTGATCAGGCGCCGCTCCCTACAATCCGTCCACATCTTGAGCTCAGCCCAAGCGTCAAGGAGGACGAATGGCGGGGCTTTCTACCCCTCAAGCGTTTGACCACCCCTCAACCTTCGCAGCCGCGGTCCTGACCGACGACAACCGCCTCATCGTCATGGTGATCGGGATCGTCGCGCTCGCCGCCCTCGTGGTGGCTGCAGTGCTCGTACGCCAGGTACTGGCGGCAGGCGAGGGCACCGACAGCATGAAGAAGATCGCGGCAGCGGTCCAGGAAGGCGCGAATGCCTATCTCGGGCGGCAGCTGCGGACCCTCGCGGTATTCGCCGTCGTGGTGTTCTTCCTGCTCATGCTGCTGCCCGCGGACGATTGGAATCAGCGAGCCGGGCGTTCGATCTTCTTCCTGATCGGCGCGGTGTTCTCGGCGACCACCGGATACATCGGAATGTGGCTCGCGGTGCGCAGCAATGTGCGCGTCGCCGCCGCGGCCAGGGAAGCAACCCCGGCGGAAGGCGAGCCGGAAAAGGATCTCACCGCCGTCTCGCACAAGGCCATGAAGATCGCTTTTCGCACGGGTGGCGTAGTCGGCATGTTCACGGTGGGGCTGGGCCTGCTCGGCGCCTCCTGTGTCGTGCTGGTCTACGCGGCCGACGCGCCCAAGGTCCTCGAAGGATTTGGCCTCGGCGCGGCGCTCATCGCGATGTTCATGCGTGTCGGAGGCGGCATCTTCACCAAGGCCGCCGACGTCGGCGCCGACCTGGTCGGCAAGGTCGAAAAGGGCATTCCGGAGGATGATCCGCGTAATGCCGCGACCATCGCCGACAACGTGGGCGACAACGTCGGCGACTGTGCCGGTATGGCCGCCGACCTCTTCGAGTCGTACGCCGTCACGCTGGTCGCCGCGCTGATCCTCGGCAAGGCGGCCTTCGGCGACTCCGGGCTCGCCTTCCCGCTGATCGTTCCCGCGATCGGCGTAGTGACGGCCATGATCGGAATCTTCGCCGTGGCGCCACGCCGGACCGACCGCAGCGGGATGAGCGCGATCAACCGCGGGTTCTTCATCTCCGCGGTCATCTCGCTCGCCCTTGTGGCCGTAGCCGTCTACACCTATCTGCCGGGGACGTATGCCGAGCTCAACGGCATCACCGACGCGGCGATCAAGGTGAAGGACGGCGATCCGCGGATCCTGGCCCTCGTCGCCGTGGCCATCGGTATCGTGCTCGCCGCGCTGATCCAGCAGCTCACGGGCTACTTCACCGAGACCAGTCGGCGCCCGGTCCGCGACATCGGCAAGTCGTCGCTCACCGGACCTGCCACCGTGGTGCTCGCCGGAATCTCCGTCGGTCTCGAATCGGCCGTCTACACCGCCCTGTTGATCGGTCTCGGCGTGTACGGGGCGTTCCTGCTCGGCGGCACGTCGATCATGCTGGCGCTGTTCGCCGTCGCCCTCGCGGGCACGGGCCTGCTCACCACGGTCGGCGTCATCGTCGCCATGGACACCTTCGGACCCGTCTCCGACAACGCGCAGGGCATCGCCGAGATGTCCGGTGACGTGACGGGCTCGGGCGCGCAGGTCCTCACCGACCTGGACGCCGTGGGCAACACCACCAAGGCCATCACCAAGGGAATCGCCATCGCCACGGCCGTACTCGCGGCCTCGGCGCTCTTCGGGTCCTATCGTGACGCGATCGTCTCCGCCGCCAAGGACGTCGGCGAGAAGGTCGGCGACGGCGGCCCGATGAACCTCGTGATGGACATCTCGCAGCCCAACAACCTGGTGGGCCTGATCGCCGGCGCCGCGGTCGTCTTCCTCTTCTCCGGACTCGCGATCAACGCGGTGTCGCGGTCCGCGGGTGCCGTGGTCTACGAGGTGCGGCGGCAGTTCCGCGAACACCCCGGGATCATGGACTACACGGAGAAGCCGGAGTACGGGCGCGTCGTCGACATCTGCACGAAGGACGCGTTGCGGGAGTTGGCCACGCCGGGTCTGCTCGCCGTTCTCGCGCCCATCGCGATCGGTTTCACGCTCGGCGTCGGTGCCCTCGGTTCGTTCCTCGCCGGGGCGATCGGCACCGGCACGCTGATGGCGGTCTTCCTCGCCAACTCCGGTGGCGCGTGGGACAACGCGAAGAAACTCGTCGAGGACGGGCACCACGGCGGCAAGGGCAGTGAGGCCCACGCCGCGACCGTCATCGGTGACACGGTCGGCGACCCGTTCAAGGACACGGCCGGGCCCGCGATCAACCCGCTTCTGAAGGTGATGAACCTGGTGGCGCTTCTTATCGCGCCCGCGGTCGTCAAGTTCAGCTTCGGGGCGGACGCGAGCCTGGGCGTACGGATCGTCGTCGCCGTGCTGTCGATCGGCGTGATCGTCGGTTCCGTTTACGTCTCCAAGAGGCGCGGCATCACGGTCGGCGACGACGACAACTCCGACCACGTATCGAAGCGGGAGGCGGATCCGGCGGTGGTTTCCTGACCCCGGGTTTCACCTGGTCAGGCACGGCCGCGAGCTCAACGGGCGGGCGGGCAGCGCGTATTGACGCGCTGCCCGCCCGCCCGTGTCAGGTGACGGTTCTTCAGTGAGGCTTATCTCTCTTGGTGCAAATGGCTACAAAAAGCCGATAAAGCACTCGTAGCGGACGTCCGGCATGCGATTGTCGCCCACTTGGCGTGTATGTTCCGGGGCCGAGAGCCATGGAAGGGACCAATCCGGTGAACAAGAAGCTTGCAGCCGCACTGTCCGGCGGTGCGGTACTGGTGCTTGCGCTGTCGGGATGCAGCAGCGACGACGGCAACGAGAAGCTGGACTCCTGGGCCAAGACGGTCTGTGACTCGGTCCAGCCGCAGGCCAAGAAGATCGAGGACGCCAACGCCGCGATCCAGAAGGAGACCTCGGACAACAGCAAGCCCGCGGACGTCCAGAGCACCGACTCGAAGGCCTTCCAGGACATGTCCGACGCCTACAAGGCGATCGGTTCGGCCGTGGACAACGCGGGCGCCCCGCCGGTCGACGGCGGCGACAAGAAGCAGAAGGACGCGGTTAAGGAGCTCAACGCGATCTCGGCCTCGTACGCGGACCTGAAGAAGCAGGTCGACAAGCTCGACACGAAGGACCAGGCGAAGTTCGCCGACGGCCTCAAGGGCATCGCGGGCGAGCTCGACAAGCTGAGCCAGAGCGGGAGCGACGCGCTCAAGAAGCTGGAGGAGGGCGACGTCGGCAAGGCGATGGCGAAGCAGGACAGCTGCAAGAGCGCGTCCGCTTCCCCGGCTCCCTCCAAGAGCTGACGCGGGTGAGCCGATCCCGGGAGTTGGCTCAGGCGAGCTGACTCCGGGGGTTGGCTTCGGGAGTTGACTCAGGCGAGCTGACTCCGGGGGTTGGCTTCGGGAGCTGGCTCAGGCGAGCTGACTTCAGGGTCTGGCTTCGGGTGCGGGCTCAGGCGAGCTGACTTCAGGGTCTGGCTTCGGGTGCGGGCTCAGGTGAGCTGACTCCGTGAGTCGGCTCTGGGGCGAGTCGGCTCTACGTAGAGCTGGCGGTGAGCGGACTCCGGGTGCTGGCTCTGGGGCGAGCTGACTCAGAGGGCTGACGTTTCCCCCGTGTCCCCGGTGCCGTCTTCACGCGGTGCCGGGGACACGTCGTATGTGGGTGGCCATCGGGGGTCCGGGGTGACAATGGGGGCGTGAGTAGCTCCAGTCTGTCCAAGTTGCCGTCCATTGACCGTGACGATGTCGCCGCCCGGCTGCGTGAGTCCCTGTTGGGGGCCGAGTTCACCGCCGACGGCCTGCTCGAGCTGCTCGGGGCGCCTGCCTACGCGGCGCTCGCGCGGAGCGAGACCGTCCCCGCCCTGCGGGCGACCCGCGGGGACAGCCCGCTGGAGACGCTCGTACGGCTGTTCCTGTTGCAGCAACCCGCGGAGTACGCGCGCGTGGCGGCCGTTCTGCCGGTCGAGGAGTGCCTGGAGAGCGGGTGGCTGACGCGCGCCGGTGACGACGAGGTCGCCGCGTCCGTCGACGTACGGCCGTACGGCGGGCCCGACGGCGAGGACTGGTTCATCGTGTCCGACCTCGGGTGCGCCGTAGGCGGCGCCGGAGGCATCGGCAGCCGCGCCGAGGGCGTCGTCCTGGGCGTCGGCGGTGCGTCCACGACGCTGTCCGGGATCACCGTGCGGACGCCCGTGGAGAGCGCACTCGACCTCGGTACGGGTTCCGGGATCCAGGCCCTGCACGCCACCCGGCACGCCACGCGTGTCGTCGCCACCGACCTCAACCCGCGCGCCCTCCACATGACGGCGCTGACCCTCGCCCTCTCCGGTACCGGCCGCGCCGACCTGCACGAGGGCTCACTGTTCGAGCCCGTGGGCGACGAGACGTACGACCTGATCGTGTCGAATCCGCCCTTCGTCATCTCGCCGGGTGTGCGGCTGACGTACCGCGACGGCGGGATGGCCGGGGACGATCTGTGCCGCACGCTCGTTCAGGAAGCGGGGGCACGACTGAACGAGGGCGGGTACGCGCAGTTTCTCGCCAACTGGCAGCACGTCGACGGGGAGGAGTGGACCGACCGGCTCCGGTCCTGGGTGCCGCGCGGGTGTGACGCGTGGGTCGTGCAGCGCGAGGTGCAGGACATCACGCAGTACGCCGAGTTGTGGCTGCGGGACGCCGGGGATCACCGCACTGACCCGGCGGAGTACGCGGCGCTGTACGACGCGTGGCTCGACGAGTTCGAGGCGCGCAAGGTGCGGGGCGTCGGGTTCGGCTGGATCACCCTGCGCAAGGCCCCGGAGGGCGTCGAGCCGTCCGTCACGGTGGAGGAGTGGCCGCACTCCGTCGAACAACCCCTCGGGGACACGGTGCGGGCGCACTTCGTGCGCCTCGACTATCTGCGCACGCACGACGACGCCGCCCTGCTCGGCGCCCACTTCAGGCTCGCGGGCGAGGTCGTGCAGGAGCAGGTCGGGCTGCCGGGGGCCGAGGACCCGGAGCATGTGGTGCTGCGCCAGCACCGCGGGATGCGCCGGGCCACGAAGGTGGACACGATCGGCGCCGGGTTCGCGGGCGTCTGCGACGGCACCCTCAGCGCCGGCCGGATCCTCGACGCCATCGCACAACTCGTGGGGGAAGACCCGGTCTTGCTGCGGGACCGCACGCCCGCGCAGATCAGGATGCTCGTCGAGCAGGGGTTCCTGGAGCTGGCTCAGGTCTGACGCGGGGGCTGACGCGATTCCGCTTTTCTTTCGGAAGATCTCGGGAGATCTTCCGAAAGACCTCAAAGGATCTCCGACGGCGCCCCGTGACATCGTTGCCAAAGGCACACCATGGCGGTCGTTCACCCGAGGTTCGCCCTGTCGTCTCCCGCGCGTGTCAGCCTCACCGGCCTGGGACCCCAGCACCGGGAGGAAAAGCCATGGAAAGCGGACCAGCGATCTTCGCCGGGACCGTGTTCACGCTGTTCGGGGCGGGACTGCTGCTGTGGACCGCGGCGCGTGTCCTGCACCGCGCACCCGTCGCCGACGGTGTGAGCCCTGTCGCATCGGCGACGCTCGCCGGCCTGGCCGCAGTGGCCTCCCTGGTGCTCGGGGTGTGGTGCTTCGGCCGGTTCTGAGCGGCGGCCCGCAGGGGGTGTCCCGGGTGAGGGCCCGGTGGACGTCCCGGACACCCTGTGGGCACTCCGGGCGGCAGGATCGTCGGTAGTCGGGTTACCGTTCGAGTGGCCGTTGCGAGCTTTTCCCGTTTGACACGGGGGCGGGAGGTACCGTCACACTCCGCAGCGACACCGCACGTACCGCAGTGCCGACCCCCACGTCCTGAGGGCGCGGGGGATCCCCAGCGCCGACCGGAGAGAAGAGCGAAGTTGTCCCCGACCAGCGAGACCGCACACGGCGGCCGCCGACTCGTCATCGTCGAGTCGCCTGCCAAGGCGAAGACGATCAAGGGCTACCTCGGTCCTGGATACGTCGTCGAAGCGAGCGTCGGGCACATCCGCGACCTCCCGAGCGGCGCCGCCGAGGTGCCCGAGAAGTACACCGGCGAGGTGCGCCGGCTCGGTGTGGACGTCGAACACGACTTCCAGCCGATCTATGTGGTCAACGCGGACAAGAAGGCGCAGGTCAAGAAGCTCAAGGACCTGCTGAAGGACTCCGACGAACTCTTCCTCGCCACCGATGAGGACCGCGAAGGCGAAGCCATCGCGTGGCACCTCCTCGAGGTCCTGAAGCCCAAGGTCCCCGTCCACCGGATGGTCTTCCACGAGATCACCAAGGACGCGATCCGCAGCGCCGTCGCCAACCCGCGCGAGCTCAACAAGCGCATGGTCGACGCCCAGGAGACCCGCCGCATCCTCGACCGCCTCTACGGCTACGAGGTATCGCCGGTCCTGTGGAAGAAGGTCATGCCGCGTCTGTCGGCGGGCCGCGTCCAGTCCGTGGCCACCCGCCTCGTCGTCGAGCGGGAGCGCGAGCGCATCGCCTTCCGCTCCGCCGAGTACTGGGACCTGACGGGCACCTTCGCGACCGGCCGCTCCGGCGACGCCAGCGACCCGTCGAACCTCGTGGCCCGCCTGAGCGCGGTCGACGGCAAGCGCATCGCGCAGGGCCGCGACTTCGACTCGCTCGGCCAGCTGAAGTCCGCGAACGTGCTGGCCCTGGACGAGACGAACGCCCGCGCGCTCGCCGCCGCCCTGGAGAACACGAACTTCGCCGTACGGTCCGTCGAGTCGAAGCCGTACCGCCGCTCGCCGTACGCCCCGTTCCGTACGACGACGCTGCAGCAGGAGGCGAGCCGCAAGCTCGGCTTCGGCGCGAAGGCCACCATGCAGGTGGCCCAGAAGCTGTACGAGAACGGCTTCATCACCTATATGCGTACGGACTCCACGACCCTGTCCGACACGGCGGTCTCGGCCGCCCGTGCGCAGGTCACGCAGCTGTACGGGGCCGACTACCTGCCGGACAAGCCGCGCACGTACGCCGGCAAGGTCAAGAACGCGCAGGAGGCGCACGAGGCGATCCGCCCGTCGGGTGATCGTTTCCGCACCCCCGCCGAGACCGGCCTGACCGGCGACCAGTTCCGGCTCTACGAGCTGATCTGGAAGCGGACCGTCGCCTCCCAGATGAAGGACGCGGTCGGAAACTCCGTCACGGTCAAGATCGGCGGCACCTCCGCCGACGGCCGGGGCGTCGAGTTCTCCGCCTCCGGCAAGACGATCACCTTCCACGGCTTCCTCAAGGCCTACGTCGAGGGCGCGGACGACCCGAACGCCGAGCTCGACGACCGTGAGCGCCGGCTGCCGCAGGTCTCCGAGGGCGACGCGCTGTCCGCCGAGGAGATCACCGTCGACGGCCACGCGACCAAGCCGCCGGCCCGCTACACCGAGGCCAGCCTGGTCAAGGAGCTGGAAGAGCGGGAGATCGGCCGCCCGTCGACGTACGCGTCGATCATCGGGACCATCCTCGACCGCGGTTATGTGTTCAAGAAGGGGACGGCCCTTGTGCCCTCCTTCCTGTCCTTCGCCGTGGTCAACCTCCTGGAGAAGCACTTCGGGCGGCTCGTCGACTACGACTTCACCGCCAGGATGGAGGACGACCTCGACCGCATCGCCCGCGGTGAGGCGCAGGCCGTGCCGTGGCTGCGGCGCTTCTACTTCGGCGAGGGCGAGGGCTCCGGAGGAGCCGCCGAAGCGGGCAACGGCGACGGCGACCACCTCGGCGGCCTCAAGGAGCTCGTCACCGACCTGGGCGCGATCGACGCCCGTGAGGTGTCGTCCTTCCCCGTCGGTGAAGGCATCGTCCTGCGGGTCGGCCGCTACGGCCCGTACGTCGAGCGAGGTGAGAAGGACGCGGAGGGCCACCAGCGCGCCGACGTGCCCGACGACCTGCCGCCGGACGAGCTGACGATCGAGTACGCCGAGGAGCTCCTCGCCAAGCCGAGCGGTGACTTCGAGCTGGGCGCCGACCCCGTCTCCGGGAACCAGATCATCGCGAAGGACGGTCGCTACGGGCCGTACGTCACCGAGGTGCTCCCCGAGGGCACCCCGAAGACCGGCAAGAAGGCGGTTAAGCCGCGTACGGCGTCGCTCTTCAAGTCGATGTCCCTCGACACGGTCACCCTGGACGACGCACTCAAGCTGATGTCCCTGCCGCGCGTGGTCGGCGCCGACGCCGAGGGCGTCGAGATCAGCGCGCAGAACGGGCGGTACGGGCCTTACCTGAAGAAGGGCACCGATTCGCGCTCCCTGGAGACCGAGGACCAGCTCTTCAGCATCACGCTGGAGGAGGCCCTCGCGATCTACGCGCAGCCCAAGCAGCGCGGGCGCGCGGCCGCCAAGCCGCCGCTGAAGGAACTCGGCGAGGACCCGGTCAGCGGGAAGCCCGTCGTCGTCAAGGACGGCCGCTTCGGCGCGTACGTCACGGACGGCGAGACGAACGCGACGCTCAGGTCGTCCGACTCCGTCGAGGAGATCACGCCCGAGCGCGGCTACGAACTGCTCGCCGAGAAGCGGGCGAAGGGCCCCGCCAAGAAGACGGCCAAGAAGGCTCCGGCGAAGAAGGCGCCTGCCAAGAAGACGGCTGCCAAGAAGACCGCCGCTTCGAAGACGACGGCTGCGAAGAAGACGACCGCCGCGAAGAAGACGACGGCCAAGAAGGCGACGGCTTCGAAATCGACCTCTACGGAGGAGTAGTCCTCCTGTAGTCGTCGTGTAGTCGTCGTGTAGTCGTCCTCTACGGAGGTCCTTCTACGGAGGTCCTTCTACGGGGGTCCTTCTGCGGAGGAGTAGGCACACGGGAGTGTGCACGCGCGCGTGAATGTCATACGGCCGCCGGGGCGAGTGCCCCGGCGGCCGTATGTTCGGGTGGACCTTCGGGGAGTCAGTGGGTCCGGATAGGCTGGACGAATGACGCGAGCCGAGCAGCCAACGGCCAAGAATCCGGCCCCCGACGACGCCCTGGTCGCAGATTCCCGGGAGCGCGCCGTCCGCGCCCTGCTGCGGGTCCCGCAGCTGAAACGACTGTGGAGCGCCCAACTCGTTGGCGGCATCGGTGACGCGCTCGGGCTTCTCGTGCTCGTGGTGCTGGCCCTTCAGGTAGCCGTCTCCGAGGGCTCGTTCGGGGGCGGGTACCGGGGCGTGGCCTTCGCCGTCGCCGCCGTGTTCGGCGCGCGCGTCCTGTCGACGCTGCTCTTCGGAGCCGTACTCCTCGGCCCGCTGACGTCGCTGACCTCCAAGGACGGCCCCCTCGACCGACGCTGGACGATGGTCGGCGCGGACGGCGTGCGGGCCGCGCTCCTCATCGTCGCGCCCCTGTGGATCGACTGGACCCCGGACAACGCTCTGGCGGTTCTGCTCGTCACCGCCTTCGTGGCCGGCGTCGCCGAGCGCTTCTGGACCGTGTCGCGCGAGAGCGCGGCGCCCGCGCTGCTGCCCGCGCCGCCCCTCGAAGGCGCGGCCGTACGCCCGCTGCCCGACCACATGGACGCGCTGCGGCGCCTCTCCCTGCGCACCGGTTTCGTGGCGCTGCCCCTCGCGGCAGCCGCGCTCGTCGTCGTCACTCTCGTGGGGAACCTGATCGGGGCCGGGGTCGACTGGTTCGGCCTGCACCAGGCTGCACTGGCCTCCTACGTAGCGGCCGGTCTGTTCGCCGCCTCGCTCTCCGTCGTCTTCTTCCTCGAACTGCCCGACACGCAGACCCCGCGCGCGCGGTCCCCGCTCGAGGGCATGCGCCGCCCCAAGACCGGCAGCGGTGTCGACAAGGGACGCACGGGAGCCATCCCGCTCCTCGTCCTCGCCTGCGCCGCCGTCGCCGGGGCGATCTCGGCGGCCGTCGCCGTCTCCGTACTGCACGCCAAGGACCTGTCAGGCGGCCCGGTGATGTTCGGGCTGCTCGTGCTCGGGCTCACGGGCGGCACGGTCGTCGGCATCCGCTCGGCGCCCTCCGTGCTGCCGTCGCTGTCGCGCCGCAGGCTCCTCGCGCTGGCGATCGCCCTGACCGGCATCGCCCTGCTCGCTGCCGGCCTGGTCCCCGACGTCACCAGCGTCCTGCTGATCGTCACCCTCGCCGGCGTCACCGCGGGCATCGCCGCCAACACCGGGCACACCCTCCTCGACCAGGAGTCCGAGGACTACCGGCGCGCCCGCACGACCGAGCACCTCCAGGCCGTCGTCCGCGTGTCCATCGCGGTCGCCGCCGTCGCCGCGCCCCTGCTCGCGGCCGCGATCGGCCCGCACCGGCTGGTCAACGGCAAGTTCGTGTTCGCGCACGGCGGCGCCGCCTTCACGCTGATGCTCGTCGGCGCCCTGCTGCTGCCCGTGGCCGCCCTCGTACTCGCCAAGGCCGACGACCGCAGCGGAGTGCCCCTGCGGCACGACCTGCGCGACGCGCTGCTGGGCGGGAACGATCCGGCGCAGGCCCCCGCCGCCACCGGCTTCTTCATCGCCCTGGAGGGCGGTGACGGCGCCGGGAAGTCGACCCAGGCCGAGGCACTCGCCGAGTGGATCCGCGGCAAGGGCCACGAGGTCGTCGTCACGCGCGAACCCGGCGCGACCCCGGTCGGCAAGCGGCTGCGCTCGATCCTCCTCGACGTGTCGTCGGCCGGCCTCTCGCACCGGGCCGAGGCCCTCCTGTACGCCGCCGACCGCGCGGAGCACGTGGACACCGTCGTACGGCCCGCCCTCGAGCGCGGCGCCGTCGTCATCTCCGACCGCTACATCGACTCGTCCGTCGCCTACCAGGGCGCCGGTCGCGACCTGTCGCCGACCGAGGTCGCCCGCATCAACCGCTGGGCGACCGGCGGACTCGTACCGCATCTGACCGTTCTGCTCGACGTCGACCCGCAGGCGGCACGTGAGCGGTTCACGGAGGCGCCCGACCGGCTCGAATCGGAGCCGGCCGAGTTCCACGCGCGCGTGCGCTCCGGTTTCCTCACGCTCGCCGCCGCCGACCCCGGCCGCTACCTCGTCGTCGACGCGGCCCAGGAGCCGGAAGCCGTCACGACCGTGGTCCGGCACCGGCTCGACATGGTGCTGCCGCTCTCCGACGCCGAGGTGAAGGCCCAGGAAGAGGCCCGTAAGGCCGCCGAGGAGGAGGCCCGCAGGAAGGCCGAGGCCGAGGCCGCCCGCAAGGCCGAGGAGGAGCGCGTCGAACGCGAGCGGCTGGCACAGCTCGCCAAGCTGCGCGCCGAGGAGGAGGAGCGCAAGCAGCGCGAGCTGGAGGAGGCGCAGCGGCGCGAGGCCGAGCGCCAGGCCGAAGAGGCCCGCCAACGCGCCGAGGAGTCGCGTCGCCGTGCCGAGGAGGAGCGCGCCAGGCTCCTCGCCGAGGAACAGACCCGGGCCGCCGAGGAGGAGCGCCGCCGCCGTCAGGCGGAGGAGGAGGCGCGCCTGCGCGCGGAGGCCGAGGAACGACGCCTGGAGAAGCAGCGCAAGGCGGAGGAGGCGCTGCTGCGGGCGGAGGAGGCTCGTCGGCTGGCGGCGGCGTCTGCGGCGGCTGCCTCTGCGGCGGCGGCTTCGGCTGCGTCCGAGTCAGCGGCGGCTTCTGCGGCTGGGGCCGGGTCCGAGGGCGCCGGCCGGCCCTCGAGGGCCGACAACGAGACCACCGTTCCCACGCCCGTGATGAATCCCACGGGTGGCGCGGCCGACGAAACGGCCGTCCTGCCGCCGGTCAGGGACGCAGGTACGGGTTCCGGGGCTGGGACTGCCTCTGGTGCTGGGCGTGGTGCTTGGCAGGGTGGGGACAACGACGAGACCACTCAGCTGCCGATGCCGCCGAATCCCGCACAGCAGGCCGGGGCCGCCGACGAGACGGCGGTGCTGCCGCCGGTGCGTGATGACTCCGTCGGTAGTGGTAGCGGTGCTGGTGCTGGTGCTGGCGATGGCGGGTCGGCGGATCGGGTTCCGCCGGGGTACTTCCGTGATGAGCGCCGGACTTCGGCGCCGTCGGCCGGGGGTGCGGGTGCCGGTGCGGGTGCCGGTCGTGGTTCGAATGACCGGACGCGTGAGCTGCCCCAGGTCGACGAGGAGGGCCGGCCCCGTCAGCGGCCGAGGCCCGACTGGGCGGAGGAGACTCCGCTGGACGACCTGCCGACGCTGGCGGACGAACTGCTCGGCGGGCACGACGACGACGGCGACGAGGGCGCCGGCGGCAGGCGCCGGGGGCGGCGCTGAGCCGACCGGGGCCGGCGCCGAGCCGGCCGAGGACCTGTCGCCGTCCGGCGACCGATTGCCGGCCCGATCGCTGGGTGGGTCGCCGGATCGGTCGCCGGACGGCGTTGTCAGTGCCGTCCCGCACAATGAATCCGGTAGAGCGAAGTGCCGGAGTTCGACGGTGAGGCGGTAGTCCATGCCCGTATGGGACGACCTGGTGGGTCAGGAGCGCGTGGCCGCGCAGCTCGACGCCGCCGCGCGGGACGCCGACGCGCTCGTCACGGCCACGGCGACGAAGGCGCCGCTGCCCGAGGCCTCCAAGATGACGCACGCCTGGCTCTTCACCGGTCCGCCTGGTGCGGGGCGGGCGACGGCGGCGCGCGCGTTCGCCGCGGCGCTCCAGTGCGTCAGCCCGGACCGAGCACTGGGCGGAGCCCCCGGCTGCGGATTCTGCGACGGCTGTCACACGAGCCTCGTCGGCACGCACGCCGACGTGGAGATCGTCCGTACGGATCTGCTCTCCATCGGTGTGAAGGAGACCCGCGAGCTCGTCCGCAGAGCACAGCTGTCGCCCGCCGTGGGCCGCTGGCAGGTCATCGTCCTGGAGGACGCGGACCGTCTCACGGAGGGCGCGGGGAACGTACTTCTGAAGGCCGTGGAGGAGCCCGCCCCGCGGACCGTCTGGCTGCTCTGCTCGCCCTCCCTCGAAGACGTGCTGCCCACGATCCGCTCCCGCTGCCGCCACCTGACGCTGCGTACACCCGCGGTCGAGGCGGTGGCCGACATGCTCGTACGACGCGACGGCATCGAGCCGGCCGTCGCCGCCGAAGCGGCCCGCGCCACGCAGGGCCACATCGACCGCGCGCGGCGCCTGGCCACGGATCCCCGCGCGCGGGCGCGCAGAGCGGCGGTGCTGAAGCTGCCCCTGCGGGTCGACGACATCGGCGGGTGCCTCAAGGCCGCGCAGGAGCTGATCGACACGGCGGCGGAGGACACCAAGCAGCTCGCCGAAGAGGTCGACACCAAGGAGACCGAGGAGCTGAGGGCTGCGCTCGGCGGACAGAGCGGCAGCCGGATGCCGCGCGGCACGGCGGGCGCCATGAAGGACCTGGAGGACCGCCAGAAGCGCCGCAGAACGCGTACGCAGCGAGACAGCCTCGACCTGGCCCTCACGGACCTCACGGGCTTCTACCGCGATGTGCTCGCCCTGCAGCTCGGCTCCCGCGTCGCCCTCGCGAACACCGACGCGCAGGACACCCTGGAGCGCCTCGCCCGCGCGGCCTCGCCCGAGGCCACGCTCCGCCGCATCGAGGCGATCGCCGAATGCCGTGACGCGCTCGACCGCAATGTGGCGCCGCTGCTCGCGGTGGAGGCGATGACGATGGCGCTGCGGGCGGGCTGACACGCCCTTCGGTTAACTCGTACGGGGCGCGGTAGCCACACATCGCGACTGACCGAACGCGGACAGTTACGCTCGACTGATGTACTTCAGGCGTCTCCATTCCCCTGTCCGAGGCCTCCGGGCCTGTGGAACCCTGCTCGCCGCCGCCGGGCTCCTCATGTCCGCCTGCTCACCAGGGAGTTCGGGAAGCACACGGACGGCGGACGTCTCGCTGGCCGCGCTGCCCAGGGCAACCCCCGCCAACCTGTCCGCCTACTACGGGCAGTCGCTGAGCTGGCGCGAGTGCGGTGTCCCCGGCTTCGAATGCACCACGATGAAGGCGCCGCTGGACTACGCGGAGCCGGACGCCGGTGACGTCAAGCTGGCCGTCGCCCGCAAGAAGGCCACCGGCCCGGGCAAGCGCCTCGGCTCGCTTCTGGTCAACCCCGGCGGACCCGGCGGCTCGGCGATCGGCTACCTCCAGTCGTACGCCGCCCTCGGCTACCCGGCGGCGGTTCGCGCCCGCTACGACATGGTCGCGATCGACCCGCGCGGCGTCGCCCGCAGCGAACCGGTCGAGTGCCTCGACGGCAAGCAGATGGACACGTACACGCAGACCGACGTCACGCCCGACGACCAGGCGGAGGCGAACGAACTGTCGGCGGCCTTCAAGAAGTTCGCGGCCGGCTGCGAGACGAGGTCCGGCGAGGTGCTGCCGCACGTCTCCACGGTCGAGGCGGCCCGCGACATGGACATCCTGCGCTCGGCGCTTGGCGACGACAAGCTGACGTATGTCGGGGCGTCGTACGGCACGTTGCTCGGGGCGACCTACGCGGGGCTCTATCCGAATCGGGTCGGCCGCCTCGTCCTGGACGGCGCGATGGACCCGTCCCTGTCGGCGCAGGAGATGAACCGCGACCAGACGGCCGGCTTCGAGACGGCGTTCCAGTCGTTCGCGAAGGACTGCGTACGGCGCTCCGACTGTCCCCTGGGCACCGGGAGCGCCGCCGACGCGAGCAAGCGCCTCAAGTCCTTCTTCACCGACCTGGACCGCACCCCCATCCCCACCGGTGACCCCGCGGGCCGCAAGCTCGGCGAGGCCCTCGCCACGACCGGCGTGATCGCGGCGATGTACGACGAGGGGCAGTGGGCGCAGCTGCGCTCCGCGCTCAGCTCGGCGATCAAGAACAAGGACGGCGCGGGCCTGCTCGCCCTCTCCGACAGCTACTACGAGCGCGACGGCAACGGCACGTACGCGAACCTGATGGCGGCCAACGCGGCCGTGAACTGCCTCGACCTGCCCCCGTCCTTCAAGAGCTCCGACGACGTGAAGACGGCCCTGCCGTCCTTCGAGAAGGCGTCCCCGGTCTTCGGTGACGGCCTCGCGTGGTCGGCGCTGAACTGCACGTACTGGCCGGTGAAGGCGACCGGCGAGGCCCACCGCATCGAGGCGAAGGGTGCCGCCCCGATCGTCGTCGTCGGCACGACCCGCGACCCGGCCACCCCGTACCGCTGGGCGCAGGCCCTCGCCGGCCAGCTCGACTCCGGCACGCTCCTCACCTACGAGGGCGACGGCCACACCGCGTACGGCCGCGGCAGCGCCTGCATCGACTCCGCGATCAACGCGTACCTCTTGGACGGCACCCCGCCCAAGGACGGAAAGCGCTGCTCATAAGGGGTGCGGGGGCACTTTTCGACACCCCGGGATGCGCCTCCCGGGGCCTCCGCATGGGGTGTGCGGAGCACCCCCGAAAACTGTGTAGACTTGGCGACGTTGCTGACCGCACCATGGTGCAGACAGCGCGCCGCCTTAGCTCAGATGGCCAGAGCAACGCACTCGTAATGCGTAGGTCTCGGGTTCGAATCCCGAAGGCGGCTCTGTGGAAGCCCCAGGACTCACTCGCCGTGACCTGGGGCTTTTGCTTTTACCGGACGCGGCGCCGACGCCGGGCGCGGGCCGCCTTGCTGTCTAGGGTCTCAGTTCTGGTCTCAGTAGTGGGTTCCGGTTCGGGCATGAAGACGTCCCCGATGCGGCGCATGGCGTCCTTCGAGAGGGTGGACCGACCCTTCACGTAGCGCCGGGTCTGGCTGATCTGCGTGTGCCGGAGGATCTCCATGATCGTCGGCATGTCCACCCCCAACTCGTTCAGGATCGTGCCCGCGGTGTGGCGGCTCCCGTCGTAGAGGCGCCGGTCGCTGATACCCGCCTCTTCGAGTAGCTCCTTGAACTCCTCCCAGTCCGCCCGGGGGTCGAGCGGCCGACCGTCCGGCCGCGTGAACACCGCGTCGTGCTCCTGCCACAGCTCATCCGCTGCGGCCCGGGCTTCGTCCTGCTGAGCCTTGTGCTCAAGCAGGTAAGGGATGAACGGCGGCGGGATCGGCACCTCGTTCCGGCTCTTCTTGGTCTTGGGGCGAGTGAAGGCGAGGCCTCCGCCCTTGCGTTCAGGGCACGCGCTCGCGTGCCGTGTGCAGTCCTGAGTGCAGGGCTGCGGGCACCCTCGCGTGTAGTTCCGGTGCGTCGTGCATTTCGGCGGGCACGGCTTGAACCGGTGCAGGCGCCGGCCGCATTTATGCGGGTCCTCACATCCATGACGCCATGTGAGGCGTTGGAGCTGCCACTGTGGGTGGAACAGCTCTGCGTCGAGGTCGACGTACTTCCAGCGCAGGCCCAGGGTTTCGCCCTGCCGGAATCCCATGCCGACGCCGACCACCCACCGCATGAACGTGGGGCGCTTCGCCGCAGCCAGAAGGAACGCCTTGGCCTCGCTCATCGTGAATGGATTCGCCTCGGTCTCGTCGACCGTTGGCGGGTCCACGAGCGTGGCGACGTTCTCCACGATCATCCGGCGCCGATGGGCAATCTTCAGGGCCCGCGACAGGATGCGGTGCACCTTCAGTACGTGCGAGGGGGCGTGGCCGGCATCGAGCATCGCCCGGTACATCCGTTCCAGGTGTTCCGGCTGAAGCTTGTCGATCCGATGCTTCCCGACGCCCGGAATGATGTCGTTGCGCGTCTTCGACCAGTAGTCATCCAACGATCGCGGCTTGAGCTTCAGGCTCGCGATATCGGTGAGGTAGGTCCCCATCCACTGGGAAACGGTCGGCTTGCGGCCCGCCTTAGTGGCGCGTCCCTCGTCGCGCTGCCGCTCCAACTCCTTCACCTTGCGCTGAATTTCGGGTTCGGTCTTGGCACGGCGGTGGCGGCGGTCGGGGCCACCATCGTTCTTCACGCCCATCGTGACGCGACCGTGCCACCAGCCGTCGGCACCGAAGTAGATAGACGAATCCATGTTGGGCTTGCGGGGACTCATGTGCTCCTCCATGCGAGAGGCGCCCCGAGCGGAGTGCTCGGGGCGCCTCGGGGCGGCGTCTGGTCAGTTGGGCAGCAGGGCGAGGTTCTCCACGTACGCCTCAAGGTCGGTGCGTCGAATCCGGCGGATACGGCCCAACTTGATGTACTTCAGGGAGCCTTCGGCCATCAGCTCGTAGACGGTGGATCGGCCGATGGCGAGTGCTTCGGCCGCTTCCTCGGGCTTGTACAGGAGTCGGTCGACCGGGGCGGCAATCGCGGTGCTCATCCGGGGTGCCTCCAGGGCAGTTCGGCAATGCCAAGGGGAGTTGTGCGCGGGTCCTAGACCGGTGTGTGTCCGAAGCTCGGATTTCTGCGTCACCGCGTCACCTGCGTCATTTAGAGCTCTGACCTGCGGCTTTCGGTGACGCGACGGATCGGTCCTGCGTCACCAGTGCGTCACCATCTGCGTCACCGGGTGACGCAGGTGACGCAGGATGACGCAGAGCCAGCCGTCTGCGTCACCGCTGTTCGCGCAGATCAGCGGCCGTTTTCCGGCCCGGGTGACGCAGGTGACGCAGCGTCTTCCTACTTAGGACAAAGAAGGGGCTGCCTGTGGTACTTGGGCGCGCCTTACAGAGCGAAGAAGGAGCCGCTGCGCGGCGCGGCCTGGGGGCGGCGTTCCGCCGAACAGCAAGAGGAGCACGCCTGGCCGGTGGTGCTCCTCTTGCTTGTCCAGGCGCGTGGGGTCACGGGGTCAGAACGCCCGCGATTGCTCGTGCGGGGCCGGGGGGAGCGTGCGGGTCATTTCGAGATAGCGGCCCGCCTTGGTGCGGCCCGAGTCGATAAGGACGCCTCGGGCGGCCAGCGTCGGCTGGAGGCGCTTGAGGCGGTCAGAGAGGACTTTGCCGGTGGTCGGCCATCCCTTGGGCAGGGGACGGCACTCGTCGCCGCTGTAGAGACGGCTGAGGCACGACAGCCACTCGGTGGACGTCATCTGCTGCGCGGCGCCCGGCTCGATGGTGTCGGCGTGCCTGAGGACGGTCTGCGCGAGGAGATCACCCTCGATCACATCGTCGTTTAGGTCGTCCAGACTCGCCCGGTACGCGGCAAGAGCCCCGAGGCCGGTCGCCGCGTCGAACTGCGCGCACAGGTGCGCGAAGTCCGCCATCCGCAGGTCGGTAGGAGTCTCCGCCTCCACGGCACGGACCTTGACCGTGAGGTCCAGGAGCGAGCCGAGCACGACGGGGAGCACTTCCGCGTAGTCCGCCCACAGTTCGGCCTCTGTGCGCCGGACGCGGGGCCGCTCCAGGCGCAGCGGCAGGAGCCGTTCAGCAAGGTCGGGTCGGATGACACCGACGTCGATGCCGGTGAGGAGCAGGGGCCGGCGGTAGCCGACGCGGAACACGTCCCCGTCGGTGAACAGGGCCCGTTTGACGCTCTCGGCTCCGGTCACGATGCAGCACATCGCGTCGGACAGGTCCGGCGTCATGTGGGACAGGTTGTCCAGGGCGGTGATCCATCCGGCCGCCACTGCCGCGATCAGGTTCTCCTCATCCTTCGGCGCCCGCCGCAGGTCGCCGCTCATCCCCTCGATGATCCTCGTGAGCATCCGGCCCCCGGTGGACTTGCCCGCTCCCTGCGGACCTGTGAGGAACGGCGCGGGTACTGGCACGGACGGACCGAGGCAGCCGATCAGCCATGCAACGGCCAGGCACTCGGTCTCCGCGTTGGCGAAGTTGCACAGCCGCATCAGAAGATCGATGCCCTTGCCGTCGGTGTCCTTGACCGGCAGGGGCAACTCCCCGGTGAGCTGCGTGCGCCTCCAGCACACCTCGCGCGGGTCGGGGGTGAGGACGTCCCAGCCCGAGGGGTGAATGCGGACGGACTGTCCGTCGTCGCGGCCCAGGTCCAGCCACGTCGCCCCGTCGAACCCGGGGGCCACGCGGATGTTCACGGCGTGCGTGTCCGCGTCCAACGCGAGGGCTTCGATCAAGTCCAGCGCCTCTTTCATCGCCGACCCGTTGAACACTCCGCGCCCGTCCTTGAACAGGCCGACCATGAGTTCCTGTCGGTGGCTGCCCGTTGTGCCCTGCGAGCGCATCGGGCGGGCGACGGGGTGGCCGTTGCGCTGCGCGTACACGGTCCCGTCGGCGGTGCGGAAGTACCGGAAGTGGGCCTGTGCGTAGTCCGCGATGATCTGGCGGGCGGGGTTCTTTTCGTCCTCAGACATGGCTCAGTCCCAACGTGGTCAGGGCGTTGGTCCACGCGTCGGTGCAGTGCCGGGGCGACTCACCCTTGGCCTGCGCGGCGGCGAACAACCGGGCGGTGTGGGCGTCGGTGAGGCAGCCGCACCGGCCGTGCGTGGACAGCACTGCGAGGAAGGTCCGGTAGACGGTGGCGTGCACCTCCCCCTGGGCCTCCGTGATGCGCTGCTCCGCCATGGCGATTCCACGGTCCAGATAGGTGGGCGTGCGGTGCGGGCACGCACCGCCCCCGCCCGGTGAGGGAATCGTGACGGCCACCGGTCGGGTCGTGGCCGGCTCCTTCGCGGTCAAGGCGCGCACGACATCTGGCAGGGTCGTCATGGTGCCGATACCGGGACCGAGCCAACGGGCATAGGCCATCGTCGACTTGATGTCGACGCCGGGCCGTACGGCGTTGGCGCCCCGCATGGCGCCCCGGTAGAGCCAGTGCTCGCCCCGGGTCGTCGGCACGATCCGGGTGGCGGGCAGGCTCGTGCGGGCCCACGTGATGGCCTCTGCATTGTCGAGGTCCACGACGGTTAAGCCGGCACCGCCAGGGTGGTAGGCCACCCCGGCCGCTTCCCGCCACGCCCGTCGCCACGCGGGCGAGTTGATGACGCGGGGGTCGGTGGTGGCTGCAGCCCATCCGTGGCACGGGTGCGGGCAGGTGCAGGGGCCGGGGGTCTTCATGTTCGGCCGGCCGCCGCAGGCGTTCTTGGCGCATGCCGGGCAGTTCCCGAACGGCACCTTCCCCGCTCGTAACGGCAGCGCGGGCACGCCGTGGGCCGCGAGGCTGAGGGCTCGCCTGATGATGACGGGTTGAGTCATGCTGAATGTCTCCAGTTCCTTTGTGGGTGCTGGCTGGCAAGGGCGGCCCCGGATCATTGGCGTGAGAGGGGGCCGCCCTTGGCGTAGCTACGGCTTGCAGGCGGGGTGGCCCTCGCCCTTGGTGCAGCGGTTGTAGTCGTGGACGTGGGCCTCGAACTCCTTGCGCTCGCCCTTGGCGGTGCGCACGGTCAGGAAGAAATGGCCGCTCTTGGTCGCCGACGACCAGCGGTAGTCCCGGGCGATGACGACGCCGGCCGGGCCGTCGGGCAGGCCGCATCCAGCGAGCAGCGCCAGAGCGCTTACGGTCACGGCGACCGCGCCAGCGCGGGTGCGGGTTCGGTAGGTCACGTGAACCTCCTTGTCAGCTGTGGAAGCGGGTGGAGTTGGGGTTCCGGTCGCACCAGTCCTCGGCGCACACCTTTTGGACCGGTTCGCGGTCGTGCGAGCGCATCGGGGTGGGCCTGCCGCACAGAGCGCAGGGCAGGTCGCGGGTGGCGTCGAAGTGGCGGGCGTTCCGCCAGTTCAGGAGCGCCATGGCCGTTCAGCCGTGGAACTTGTTGCGCTTGAACACGGCCTTTCGGATGTTGACCGTGGTGCCGCCGCGCGAGCTGCCGAGGACCTGCACGCCGATGAATCCACCGAAGACGACGGCCGCCAGGATGATGAGTTGCTGGATCAGGGCAGCGAGAGCGGCGATGAACGTGGTGAGCAGGACCAGTCCGCCGCACACTGCGCCGAACCCGATCCCTCCGAGGGCGATGTTCACGGCCGTGCGGGAGACGAGCGGCTTGGCCACGGCGGGTTCGGGCTTGGCGGGTTCGATGGCGTAGCCGGTGACGACGCGCCCGTCGGGCAGGACGATGCTCGCCACGGCAGGCACGGTGCCCAGCTGCACGGGTATGAGCGGTGCCGCCTGTATGGGTGTGATGGGGGTGGGCCGGTGGATGGTCACGGCCCGTTCGGCGGGCAGTTGACCGGGGGTCTCGGGGTACATCCGGAATCCCTTCGAGGGGCGGGGCAGGGAGGCGGAAGCACCCCCTGCCGGAATGCGTGTGGAGGGGGTTTCAGGGGTGCTGACCTGCGGGCCTCCCTGACTCCCTGATGGATCATTCGTGCTGGTCAGGGCCAGGGAGGCGGGGCAGGGAGGGGTTCAGGGAGTTCTCCCTGCCTCCCTGACCCGTGCGGGGCGCGGCTCCCTCTACTCAGAGGCAGAAGCGGAACCCTCGTCGCCCTGGTTGGTTAGGGCGCGGGCGACGCGCTCGCGGCCGACGACCATGCGCCCGTCGGACTTGTACGGCTCGGCGCCGGTGCCGTCGAGGACGCGCTTGAGGTCGATGAACGACCACTTGCCGTAGGCGTCCTGGTTGAGAGAGGCGAGCCGCTTGAGGACGTCCTGTGTGAGCACCCGCGAGGCGTCCCCGAGCACGGAGAAGATGTCACGCAGCGGGTCACGCTCCTCGCCCCGCTCGATGACGTGCAGGGTGGTGACCCCGTCCCGCATGGCTTTGGCGCGGTCGGTGATGGCCTCCGCTCCGTCGTCGTCGACGTAGTGCGTGCGCACGGTGATGGACGACTGGCCCTTGGGGATGTCGATGCCGGACGACGCGACCACGAGCGTGCCCTGATCCAGGCCCGGACGCAGCAGGTTCGGAGCGGCGCCACCGTCAACCGCCTTGTCCCCGAGCGCCATGCGGGCCTGCGACTCCGTGCCGAGCGCCAGCGAGGCGCGGGTGTGGGCACCCTCGCGGACCAGCTTGGGAAGGTTCTGATCCGTCGGGTCCTGGGTGCCCTGCCACATCAGGACGTTCACCGCACGCCCCTGGTTGTGAATCTTGCGGACGGCCATGAAGTACCGGGATGTGGCCTTGGAGCCGCCGTAGAAGCGGCCGTCCTCGTCCTTGAGCGGGCACATGAACGCGACCTGCGCCTCGTCGACCAGGACGATGAGCGCGGGGAACACGGTGCCGGGCGGGGCCATCAGACGGCGGTTCATCTCGTCGACGGCGCCCTCGACCATCTCGGTGACCTGGATGACGTGCTCGTCGGTGGGCCCCTGGATGAGGGCGGTGGCGAGGCCGTCGAACATGGCCCAGTCGCCCACGCCCTTGAGGTCCCCCATGAGGAACTGCACCGACTTGTCCAGGGCCAGCCACAGGGCGAGGGAGCGCAGGGCCACGGTCTTGCCCTGGTTGGACAGGCCCGTGATGAGCAGGTGGCGCTGATAGAGGCTCAGCGCGGCGACGTCGCCGCGCAGGTCCTGGCCCCACGGGGCCCGTCCCTTGGCATAGTCGGCGGTCATCGTCTCGTCCGTGACCAGCGGAGACGGGCCGATCGGCTCATCGAGCGCACCGCTGTCGGCGATCCACAGGCGTACTGTGCGGGCGGCCTGGGGGATGGTGATGAACACTTCGTGCTCGTGCCGGGTCAGGTTCTCGGCGAGCTTCCTGCGTCGGTTCTGCACCTCGATCGTCGACACCCCAGACGGAAGCATGACGTCGACTTCTACGCCGCATCCGGCGATCCGGATCGGCCCGAGCATGCCCGCACCGGCGTCGCCCATCTCCTTGATGGCGTTGCGCAGCGCGGGAACGCCGAGGTCACGCAGGGCCTTGACCACGATCGACGGCGTGATCGGCTCACCCTCGTCCGAGCGGATGTTGTCCGGCAGGGCCCATGCCGGGGCGGCCTGCTGCTTGCTGCCGACCGTCCACAGCGCGAGCAGCGCGAGGAAGGGGCCGATCGTGAGGGCGGGACCCCAGACGATCTGCACGATCCGGATCAGCAAGCCGATGAAGTCGATGACGGCAGTGAGCGGGGTGATGACGTCGCCGATGTCGTGATTGTTGATGGCCATCACGATCCCGAGCGCGACCAGCACCCCGACGCTCATACCGGCGCCGACCCCGACGCCCTTGGCGGCATCGACCGGGGAGTGCAGCAGGTCCATGCGGCGGCGGTGCCTGGCCTCGCGGAAGCGCTGCAGGCGGTCTTCCCACTCCTCTGCGACCTCGAAGTTGCCGGCCGCCTCAGCGGCTCGCAACATCCGCTCGTAGCGGGCACCGGTCTTCCCGTCCCACGCGCGGCGGGCCACGATCCGGCCCCCGTTGACGGTGTAGAGGCTGTGGCGGGCCACCGCGCGGGCGGTCGTCTTCGTGGTCTCGTGGGTGACGGCCGTACGGATGGCGCGGCCGGAGCGGACCCACAGCGGCACGGGCTTGGCCGGTGCCGGTTCGGGGACCACGGTCAGCGTGGTCACCGTCGCCGCCTCGGTGGTCGGTTCGGTGTTCTTGTGCAGATGAACGACGTTCTCGGACATGCGGGAATGACTCCTGACTGCCCTGATCGGGGCGGAAGTTGAGGGGTGCCGGGGTGGCCAGGCATGTGGGATAAGCGGCCACCCCAGCGGCGAGATTCAGCGCCTCTGATGGGCGCGGTTCTCGATGTGGTTGAGCTACGACGGCTCGATGCGTGGGCCGTCAACCCAGCAGAACGGGCGGAGACCGGCGGCAGCCTTGAAGGTGCGGATGGCGGCGCCGGATGGGGCGTCGGGAAGGGCGTAGACGCGTCCGCGGTCGAGGGAGGCCAACAGTCGGGCGCCGTGGTGTTCGCACCCGTTCGCCCCCGCGTTGACCGCGTCCAGCACGGTCACGACGACAGGACCGACACAGGACGTGGGGTCTTGCGGATGCGCGGCGGGGCAACGGTGGTGGTCCATGCTCACCACCAGCTCGACTTCTTCTTCGATGCGAGGGACGGGCAGCCGTTGACCATGTGGTCAACGCACTGCGGGCAGTCCTGTCGGGGCCTGAGGTGGCGGTGTGCCCGCCGGTCGTGGGCGTGCTGCCAGCACTGCGGGCACTGGCCGGGAGACGTGTCCTTGCCGGGCATGGTCACCACCAGCCCGACGACTTCTTGGCGGCCTTGGCCTTGGCGGACTCGTTCACGATCCGCTGACGCTCGGTCGTGAGCGCGGCGATCTCCGCGATGAGCCGGGTCTCGGCCGCGCTCCACGCGGTCTCCACCTTCCGTTCCGCGCGGTCGGTGCTCTTGTGCCGCACGACCCGGTAAGAGCCGCCGGCGATACCGGCGGCGACCGCGCGGCGCTCGCGGCCGTCCAGCGGCCACATCTCGCGGTTCTGCACGGCTTGGAGCTTCTGGTTCGCCTGCTGGATGGCGCGGTCCATGCGGCGGGTATCGGGCTTACCCATGTCAGGCACTCCTCAAGGAGTCGGAAGGATTGGGGTAGGCGCAGGTCACGCACATGCCGAGCGAGGTCGGAATGACGTATCCGGCGTCGCGCCGGCACTCGGGGCACAGTCGGCGGGCGGCGTTGGCCTTGGTGAGAGCCGCCCACCGGGCCGGGGTCATCGGCCGCACCGGCATGGCGCGGTCGATGCGGTACAGGTAGGCGATCAGCGGGCCGCGCCGTCGGCGAGGCCGCTCCAACTGCGCCGCTACGCCCTGGCCGCCGGGGCGGAGCCCCAGGGCGCGGAGTTGGCGGTAGGTGGCGTAGCCGTCCGGGGCGAGCCACCACCGGAACACGGGCAGCGTGGCCATCAGGCGACCTGGAGTCCGCGCTCGGAGCGCAGGGTGTCCCGCAGCGTGCGGGCCCTCGCCGGGGACGTGCGGACCTCACGCCGAATGCCCTCGGCCGTCAGCCGCCCATCCGGCCAATCTGCCGTGACGGTGCGGGCCTCAACGAGCAGTTCGGCGGCAGTCCGCTTGGGCCGTGGCGATCGAGCAACCTCCGGCACCCGGCCCGTCGCCCGACGCGGGCGGGTCGACTCGGCAGGCACCGTGCGCCCGATCGCAACCGGTACCGGGATCGGCTCGACTGCGGGGACGGGCTTAAGGGGAACGGTCGACTTCAGGAACCCGACCTCGACCGCCCGGGGCAGCGCTACCGGGTTCGCGGGCACTGGCTCCGGGGTCGATTCCACGAGGTCAGGCGTAGACCGATTCCTCATGGTCTCGATAGATTCCACCGCATTCGCGTCTGCGGCGGGAATCAGGAGGGGCCGGTGATGCAGCACCTTCGCGACCAGATCGGATCCGAAGTAGATCGACCCGACCGGAAGCGACGTGGCGAGCAGCACCAGCGCCCAGTTGGCGGGGTCCCAATCGGCGAGTCGACCCCAGTCGACCGATCGGCCGTGCAGCTCCGGGACGAGGCCGTGCACGTAGTTCAGGACCAGCGAGGCGATCGTGTAGGTGCCCAGCACCCGCAGCGCGAACGTCCGATCCTTCCCGGCTAGGACGAGCGTGGCGATCAGGGCCAGGGCCATCAGGCCGTCGACCACGAACGGATACAGCGTCGCCGCCGTGTGATCGGCGCCGACCGCGCCCGCGATGTCGCGCAGCGCGTTCCAGGACACCCGGAACGCCATTGCGACGACGACAACCAGGGCGAGCACGAGGGCGGTGCGTCCCTTGCGGTGGAGGTTCATCGGTTCGCCTCCCCGCCATCGCGCAGGTCACCGTGCTCCCACGCGAAGGACTCGCACTCGTCGTCCGCGTCCTCATCGCTGACAGCCGGAGTGGTAGCCGGCCGGTTGCGGCGGTGGAGCAGCAAGCCGGCCGTGTGAATGACGGCTCCGGCGAGCACGACGCCGCGCCAGGCCGGTTCGTGCAGCGCGAGCAGGCAAGCGGTCGCGCCCATCATGAGGAGCGAACCGGCGCAGATCACGGCGACAGCAAGCGTGCTGGGCGTGGGGTTCGTGCTCATGCGGCACCACCCGTCACCGCGGCGGCGGCCTGATTGGCGAGCTCGCGGCGCGCGGCCAGGACCCGGCGGCGGGCCCGGCGGATACGGCGCTCGTCCAGCTCGGTCGGGGTGCGGTCCAGGGTGACGATCTGCGCGTCCAGCAGCTCGACGCGGGCCAGGATGACGGGCATCTCGGTCTCGATGGCGTCCAGCTCCGCAGCCGTCGGCTCGCGGTCGAACTCGTCGGCCGTAACGGGCGCCTGAAGTGCAGCGATGTTGCTCATGAGTCGTGTTCTCCCTAGTAGGTATGCGGCTCGAAAGCGGCCCCGGTGTTCGAGCACCGGGGCCGCACGTCATTGATGGGGAAGCGCAGAACTTGGGCCGTCAGCGGTGGCCGCGCTCGTGTCCACTCCGTGAGCGCCTGCAGTCGGGGCACTTGCGTTCCCTGCCCTCGCCCTTGACGAGGTACTGGATGGTGCGCCCGCAGATGGCCTGAGTGGAGCCGACGACAAGCTGTGGGTGGCACGTCGGGCAGTGGAAGTGAATGTCCTGGACAGGCATGACCTTCCCCTCGGGAATGGAGATTCGGGACGATCCCGGCTCCCCTCAGCGCCGCTCGTAGGAGACGAGCAGCGGAGGCAACCGGCCGCCACACGTGCGCGGCGGCGATGTTGAGAAACGCGCGGACCTGAGCCGCGCTGGCCGCCTTTACGTAGGAGGCGACAACCTCGTAACCCTGTTCAGTTCTCAAGGGACGACCGGCAGGGGGCCCGCAACGATCACGAGCTATCCCGAACCTCGGCGCACCAGAAGCAGCCCAAAGAAGACCCCTCCACTCGCTGTCCTAGGACTGCGAAGCGCTTGAGTTAGACCATGGCTCACAGTCCCAGGACTGTCAACAGTCCTGGGACTGTGTTTCACTGGGACCACGTCGAAAGGGGCTCGGAATGGCGCCGAAGTGGCGAGAACTGGCAGATCGACTGGCCGAGCGGATCAGGAACGGCGAACTCGAACCGGGCGCGCGCTTGCCGCACATCCGTGACCTGGTGGACGCGGGCGAGGGCTCTAAGTCCACAGTCCATGCGGCCTACAAGGCGCTCGAAGCCGAAGGGCTGGTCACCTCATCGCGAGGGCACGGCACGGTTGTCCGTGAGCAGATCCCCTTGAGGCGTCTCGGCATCGCGCGCTACGACAAGGCGAAGTGGCGTGACGGCGATGAGGTCGCGTTCATCGCGGACCGAGTCGCTTCCGGTCGCGCGTACCAGAGGAACGAGCAGACGCAGACGGTCAGTCGTCTGGAGGCACCGCGGATCGTTGCTACGGCCCTCGGGTTGCCCGAGGGTGCGGACGTCTATGCGCGCGCCCGACTGGTGAAGGAGGGGGAGCGCCCCACGCACACCCTCACCAGCTATTACCGCCCTGAACATGTCGAGGGCACTCGCATCGTCGACCCGACGCCGGGTCCCGCTGGCCGCGGTGGCGGGTACCGGGTGCTCTATGACGCGGGCTACGAGATCGACCACATGCGAGAGGAGATCTTCGCCCGGACCCCGAGCGCGGACGAGGCCAAGCTCCTACAACTCCCGCCAGGAGAGTGGGTAGTCGAGCTGCATCGCACGACCTACACAGAGGACAACACGGTGGTGGAGTTCGCAATCGGCGTCCATGCGGCTACGCGCTTCGCATGGTCCTACGACTTCAAGGTGCCCGACTCGGCGCAGGAGGAAGGCGACAAGGCGTGATCTCTACCCAGGCATGGGCCGACGCCCAGGAACTGTGGGCCTTCCAGCAGATGGGCCACGAACTCCAGCCGTGCTCGGTAGCCATCGGGCTCGGCAGTCATGATCTCGGCGTAGCTGACGTCACGGTGGACCTGTATCACCGCGGCCTGACGCCTCTGATTGTGTTCACCGGGGCGACCAGCCGGACGACGCGTGAGGCGATGCCGAAGGGTGAGGCCCAGCACTACCGCGAGCGGGCGTTGGAACTCGGAGTGCCGGCCGACGCGATTCTCGTTGAGCCGCAGGCTCGCAACACGGGCGAGAACATCGCGCTGTCCCGGGCGTTGCTCGAGGAGCGAGGGGTGTCCGTCGAATCGGCGCTCCTCGTCAGCAAGCCCTACGAGGAGCGGCGGGCCTACGCCACCGCGTGCAAGATCTGGCCGGACGTGACGTGGGTGAGCGCCTCTGCGCGCATGACGTTCGCGGAGTACGTCGACTCGATCCAAGACGCGCGGCTCGTCATCGACATGCTCGTCGGGGCGCAACAGCGACTCGTGGTCTATCCCGAGCAAGGGTTCATGATCTGCCAAGAGATCCCACATACCGTTATGGAGGCGTTCGAACGCCTCAGGGCTGAAGGATTCACGAGCCGACTGATCCCAGGCCGCGTCGCATGAGGCTGCTCTTCCACGACCTCATAAGCCATCTGAGGGTCAGGGGCGCCTGACGCAGGAGCGCGTCGGCGCAACGCTCTTGAGGCCTGGTCGGTGGCGCGGGCGCGGTACAACTTTCCCTACGTCATCAAGCCCCGGCTGCGCTCCGCTCCGCCGGGCGCGCTTCCCGGCTCTGCTGCGGGCGCCGCTCCTGCCTTCGGCCCGCTCCGCCCGCGCTGCGCTGACGCGCGCCCGGTGTGGCACCAGGGATCGCACGCGGCCGGCCGGACACCAGGACAAGACTCTGATGGGACCTGCGGCCGGGCTCCTGACTTGTTCAATCGAGTCCAGTTCAAGTCTGCTTAACTAACGTCCTTGATCACGCGCGATGTTGTCGATTCAATCGGATTAGGCCATTTGACCCAAATCCCCGACCCGCGGGCCGAGTAACGTTGAGATAGTTCGCAGCACTGCGAGCCACAGATCACAGACATCTCGGGTTGCCAACAAGGATGTTGAAATGTCCAGCAAAGGCGCTAAGCGCCAGGGAATCAAGCGAGCCGCGGCTGCCGTGATTGCCACTGGCGCGCTTTTCGGCTGTGCCGGCACAGCCCTGGCGCAGACCACCCCGGCCCTAACAAGTTCAACAACGATAGTCCCATCACAGGGTGATGACCCGGCTTATGCGGCCGGTTACCAAGCTGGCCTCACATGTGACACTTCAAAGACCAAGCCATCACGGGGGCTAGACACCGCAGACACGAATGGTATCAGCGGCGACGCTTACATGAGCCACTACAGCGCGGGATACTCGGCCGGTTGGAAAAAGAACTGCGAGAGCTACGGGTTCCTCTCCTGGTTGCGTCACGGGTCGAACCCCATCCCACTGCAGGAGCAAACACTGCCGTCCCAAGTACCTGCTGTACCGGGAAATGGCAATAGCAACAGCAACCAGAGCAACAGCAACCAGAGCAACAGCAACACGCAGAGCAACAGCAATCAAAGCAACAGTAACTCGCCGACCAACAACTGCGGCAACATGAACACTGGCGGCGGCGGCAAGTCCGCGCCCCAAATGGCGCCGTCCGACATGTGTCCACCCACTGACAGCGGCGTGCCGACTGACAGCGGCGTGCCGACTGACAGCGGCGTCACGACTGACAACGGCGTGCCGACTGACAGCGGCGTGCCGACTGACAGCGGCGTCACGACTGACAGCGGCGTGCCGACTGACAACGGCGTGCCGACTGACAGCGGCGTGCCGACTGACAGCGGCGTCACGACTGACAGCGGCGTGACGACTGACAGCGGCGTGACGACTGACAGCGGCGTGCCGACTGACAGCGGCGTGCCGACTGACAACGGCGTGATGACTGACAGCGGCGTGATGACTGACAGCGGCGTGATGACTGACAGCGGCACGACCACCGACTG
The DNA here is from genome assembly GCF_045040855.1 of Streptomyces sp. NBC_00009. Lineage (NCBI taxonomy): Bacteria > Bacillati > Actinomycetota > Actinomycetes > Kitasatosporales > Streptomycetaceae > Streptomyces > Streptomyces sp. NBC_00009. The sequence continues at coordinate 3,519,416 of NZ_CP108312.1, read as the reverse complement.
CGAATGTTAGATGGTGCGGGTCCCGACGTACCAGCACGTTTAGCCAAGTCACTACAGTTGCGACTGCTGGAACGCTGGCAGTGCATAGCCCCTGGTTCGTCGGTACGGACCGACGCAGCACACTTCGAGAACATTGCCGTGTGTATCGCCCACAGCGCTCAATGATGCTCGCCCAGACCCCTAGCGGTCCGCGACGCGCAAGAGGCTTGCAGGAGCGGAGTGCAACAACCGCCGTGACCGCAGACAACTGACTCCGGCCCTCGATGGCCGAGCGACCACAGCACACCAGACCTCAATGACGTCCCGGCCAGTAATTCGGGACGAAAAGGCTGTGCCAGAACCGTGCCAGGTCGTGCGGGGAACCACGGGGAATGGCGGGGACGAGGTCGTCGGTGCCCCCCGCCCGACGAGCACCCAACGGTCTGACATCACCAGCGGACATCAACGTCGCCAGACGACGACGGATCCCAACGTCCAAAGGTGGATTCCGATTCGCCCGGCAAGCAGGGCCCAAGCAGCCCGCACGGCCCATGAATCGAACTCCTAAAGCGGGTGTCGCAGGTTCGAATCCTGCCGGGGGCGCTGATCACGGCGAGGAGACTTGGAAAGCGTGCACGCGATCGACTTCCACTCCAAGGAACAGCCCCACCCGAGTTGCGCCAGGACCAAGGACTTGCGGTCTCAGTGGTGGTCTCAATCGCCGCTCAATCCGAGGCGGTCCACTGACATCCATCGGAGTCATGCAGGCCTCCTGACCAGTCCTGCGAGTCACCCGGCAGATGCCAGTGGATGCCCCCGGACCAAGATCCGATAACTCGTAATGCGTTAGGTCTCAGGCTGGAATTTCGAAGACCGAACGCGACGACGGCAACGTGCGCGGGGCGAGCAGTCGGCTCAACACCGATAGGCGGAGAAGGCGCAGATCCGACCCCTTGGGCAGACGGCACTCTTTGACGGCAACGCCGGTGCACGTTGCCGTACTCCGAGGATCTGCCGTGCACCACGCACGGCAGACAGGAAAGCGGTAGCCCGACTGTCAGCCCTCCCGTCTCGACATGGAAAGCGTGGCGGTTCGCGCCGTAGTGGACTGCGCCGCGTTGGACTGCTCCGGGCCTTGCTTTGCGCACGGTCGTGCGTAGGGTTGAGCAGTAGAGCATGGAATTCTATGGCTAGTTGAACCGGACACCTTTTTGGTGGTTAAACCGGGCGACTGGTGGATTGAGCAGCGGCTCGGCAGTGCGTTGCCGGTCTTGCAGTGACAAATACGTGTGCCGCCCTCAATTGATCATGTAGGTCACAGAGGAATCATTCAGCGACACGGCTTGGTTGGACGCACCGCCTTCGATGGACGCATGTCCTGGAAGGAGACCGCCATGCGTGCCAAGCGAGTGTTCATCGTGCTCGGTCCGGGACTCGTGGCCTCCCTGGTGCTCTCGCCGGGCATCGCCGCAGCGGCATCGGCCGCCCCGGCTCCGGCGCGGGTAGCAGTGGCAGCCCCGAGTATCTCCGGCCCCGTCGGGCAAGCGGCCCCTCCCGCCCCTTACCCTTCCGGCTACAGCAACGGCCTCCATGCTGGCATAGCGGCAGCTGAAGCTGGCAAGCCCCGCAGCGCCATTCCGCTCCCCCCTGCCACAGGCCACACTGTCGGTCAGGGGAATTACTACGCGGGCTTCGTTGACGGGTACGCACTGGGTGAATCCCCTGGGACATATGGGGTACGCCAGTCAATAAATGCTGCGGCGCTGCAGTACATGGAGGCAAGACAGGCCGCAATAGACGCCGATGTAAGGATCGAGCCACTGCCTAAGGATCAGCCCGTGCTGCCAGCCTTGACGACTCCCACTCAGACCGGGCAGGGGACGGCTCCTCAGGTTCCGAACACCAGCTCGCAGGGCAGCACGGTGTCCACGACTCCCACCCAGACCGGGCAGAGCCACGACACCGGTTCGCAGGGCACCACCGTGTCCACGACTCCCACCCAGACCGGGCAGAGCCCGGACACCAGCTCGCAGGGCACCACGGAGCCCACGACACCCACCGAGACTGGACAGGGCTCGGGCACCGGTTTGCAGGGCCCCACGGAGTCCGTGACTCCCACCCACGAGACTGGGCAGGTGACGGCTCCTCAGGGTCAGGACACCGGTTTGCAGGGCCCCACGGAGTCCGTGACTCCCACCCACGAGATTGTGCAGGAGACGGTTCCTCAGGGTCAGGACACCGGTGCGCAGTACGACACCACGTTTGAGGACCAGGGGTTTGGTTCGGAGGGAGGTTTCTCGGGCGAGTAGCCCCGCAATCGTCGAGCCCAAGAGCAAGGAGCTCCGCGTGAGGTCACTCCGCTCGGGCTTGCCCCCGCAAGAGATCAAGGCTTGGGCGTGCGTCGGTCTCGACAGGGACCACCGGCGACAGCTCATCCAACTGGTGTCGAATCGAAACGTCACAGGAGCGCTGGCGGTCTCAGTTGCGGTCTCACCAGCACTTCGGTCCAGGACTGTCCGCACTCCTCCGCTGCGGTGCGATAACGCCTCTGAGCTGCGATGAAAGCCACCGAGCGGACTGCCCTGGACGCCTGCGGAACGAGATCCGACAACTCGTAATGCGTAGGTCTCGGGTTCGAATCCCGAAGGCGGCTCTGTGGAAGCCCCAGAACTCACTCGCCGTGATCTGGGGCTTTTGCTTGTTCTGGTGTGGTGGCCCTCCGCGGGATGAAGATCGCGGAGGGCCTTCTGCATGGCATCGCCCAGTGCCTCGCCGCAGGGCGGAGCGGGGACCGGTTGCGTGTGGTGGCCTGGCCGCAGCCGGCCGAAGGAGGATTCTTCGTTCAGGTCGTCACACTCCTGTCTCGGGATCCGTCAGTTCATCGAAGGCAGAGAGACAGAGCTGACGGAGGGCAAGGCATGACTATCCAGGCGCGCATACAGAACCCGGCCCAGCTGATTCCCGGGGTTACGCAGCCCGTGCTGGCGCTTCTCAAGGCCACCCGTGAGGGCGGTGTGCCGGAGAGCACGCTCGAACTGGTGCACCTGCGGGCCAGTCAGATCAACGGGTGCAGTTACTGCGTCGACGCCGGTGTGCGCAGTGCGCGTAAGGGCGGGGAGAGCGACGACCGGCTGTTCGCCATCGCCGCGTGGCGTGAGGCGCCGTACTTCACCGACGCCGAGCGGGCCGCGCTGGCCCTTGCCGAGTCGGCGACCCGGCTCGCCGACTCTCCGGACCCGGTGCCGGACGCGGTCTGGGACGAGGCTGCCCGTCACTACGACGAGCGCGGGCTCGCGGCGCTGACGCTCATGATCGGCGTCACCAATCTCTTCAACCGGTTCAACGTGACCACGCGGCAGCCGGCGGGCGCGAGTTGGTAGAGCGGGCTGCCGCGTTCCGCCTTGGCGCGCTTCGTCATTACGTGATTCCTGGCTCTGTTAGATGAGTTCAGGTACGTGTGTTCAGCTACGTGAGTTCAGGTACGTGAGTTCAGGTACGTGTGTTCAGGGTTCGGTACGCGAGTTCTGACTCCATTGCACGGCCCGGCCCGGCCCGCTCGCCTCGGCTTGAGGTGGGTGGGCGGACCGGGCCGCGTCGTATCTTGCGGCGATCGTAGAGTGCGCGCCGCAGGCTCTCGGGGGATCGCGGCGTCGCTGAAACATCCCGTCCGCCTCACCGCATCTAAAAGGTGTGGGGCGATGAGGGGGAGGGCGTCTGATGAGGCGGTCCAAGGAGAGCGGGTTCCGGGAGTTCGCGGAGGCCCGGACAGGACACCTGTTCCGTTCGGCATGCCTGTTGACCAGTGGCGACACGCACTTCGCCGAGGATCTGGTGCAGGAGACGCTGGGGCGGATGTACGTGGTGTGGGGGCGGTCGTCACGGGTCGGGAACCCGGCGGCGTACGCCCAGACCGTTCTCATACGTGCCTTTCTCGCGCACCAGCGGCGGCGTTCCGCGCAGGAGCGGCCCAGCGACGAGCTTCCGGAGACCTCGGACATTGCGCCGGGCGACGCCTCGCTGCGGATCACTCTTCTCGACGCGCTGCGGCAGCTGCCACCGAAGGACCGGGCGGTGATCGTGCTGCGGTACTGGGAGGACCGATCCGTGATGGAGACCGCGGAGATTCTGAACGTCAGCTCGGCGGCGGTGCGTACGCGGAGCACGCGGGCGCTCGCCCGGCTGAGGGAACAACTGGGCGGCAGCGTGGCCGAGTTCGCCGCGTAATGAGTTTGACCCGATTCGGTGTGAGGAGTGGTGGTTCGGTATGTCAGGAACGGACGAAGACCGTGACCAGGAAGCCTTCGTGGGGGGCCTCGGGGAGGCCCTGCGGATAACCGGTGAGACGTTCAACGCCACGGGTGGGCCGCTGGTCGACGGCGGCATGGCGCGCGGCCGACGCAGGCTGCGGCGCCGGCGGGCCGCGACGGTCACCGGGAGCTTCGCCGCGCTCGCCGCGGTCGGATTCGGCGCGTCATACGCAGCCGGGGCTTTTGGGGCCGAGACCGGGCACGGCAGCCCGGTGGCCGCGCAGCCCGAGCCGGGCAGCACGACGCAGGGGAAGACGAGCGTGCCGGGCGAGGGGCCGCAGTTCTCCGCCAGCCATCTGATCAAGACCCTCGAAGGGCTGCTGCCCGACGGCAAGTTCAGCAGCGAGTCGGGCCGCGGTACGGAGGACAGGCTCGGGCCGCTCGCCTCGGTCGTCTTCGACGACGGCAGGGGCAAGGCGGCGATCGGCCTGAGTCTGGGCCGGGTCGACCCTGAGAGCACGAGGGTCGCGGAGCAGCTCGCCTGTCCCGAGAAGGTCTACACGCCGTACGACTCCTGCTCGAGCAAGACGCTGGCCGACGGCTCCCGGCTGCTGCTCCTGCAGGGCTACGAGTACCCGGACAAGCGCGCGGACACCAAGTGGTGGCACGCGTACGTGGTGACGCCGGAGGGCTACACCGTCGACGCCAGCGAATGGAACGCACCGGCGGAGAAGGGCGAGCCCGTCTCCCGGGACGAACCGCCCCTCAGTACCGCGCAGTTGAAGGCCCTGGTGACCTCCAAGGAGTGGCGTCCGATACTGCGGGCGCTGCCGAAGCCGCAGGACGAGCCCGTGCAGCAGCCGGTCCCGCAGGCTGCGAGCGACGACACCATCCTCAAGAACCTCACCTCGCTGCTGCCGAAGAGTGCCAAGGTGACGACCCGCCAGGGCGATGACGGATTCGCGTACGTCGTGGTGAACGACGGCAAGGGAGCGAGCCTCGTCCAGATCAATGTGCAGCCGAACATGTCGGATGTGGAGGGTGAGCTCTTCGGCTCCGGCGCGCAGACCCTGCCTGACGGCACGAAGGTCGTCACGCATCAGGGACCCGGCGAGAAGGGGGGTCAGGGCGTGGTGATGTGGACCGTGGACACGATCCGCAAGGACGGGTTCCGCGTGGTGATATCGGCGTTCAACTCAGGCGCGCAGAACACCGCGGCCACAAGGACCACACCCGCGCTGACCATGACACAACTCAAGGCGATAGCCACGAGTGGGAAGTGGCGGGGGTAGGGCGCCGGGGGACACTCTTGGGCTCGGGGCTGGTGCCCGGCGACCGGTGAGCAGTATGTGCTGACCAGGGATTGGTGCCCGGCGATCAGCGATCAGCGGTCGTCGGCTGTGGGTTCAGGTGGGTTGTGAGTGGCTCTACCGACGGACGTCACTTCGCGTCGGCATAGCACTTCACCACTGCGGTGGTGAAAGGGAAGTGGACCGGGGTGTCGCCGAACGTGAGGTGGCCGGCCAGCTCTGCGGCCTCGCGGATCGCCGCGGTCACTGCTTCCGCTTCCTCTTCCGGGCAGTGCACGATCACCTCGTCGTGCTGGAAGAAGACCAGTTCCGCCGCCATCCCGGTGCAGGACTGGCGCAGGGCGGCGAGCATCAGGTCGGCCCAGTCGGCGGCGCTGCCCTGGACGACGAAGTTGCGGGCGAAGCGGCCGCGGGCGCGGGAGTTCGAGGAGGCGTAGCCGGGGGTGAACTCGGTGTCTCCCGAGGTCTGTTCGGGCATCGGGTCGTCCTGGGGGATGCCTGCTTCCTCCTGGTCGCCGGCGCCGGCGACCGGTGGGCAGGTGCGGCCGAGCCAGGTCCGCACGAGGCGGCCCTCCTCGCCCGCGCGGGCAGCGTCATCGACGTAGGCGACAGCTTGCGGGAAGCGGCGGCGGAGGGCGGCGAGGTTCTTGAGGCCGTCACCTGACGTCTGGCCGTACACCGCGCCGAGCACCGCCAGCTTTGCCTTGGCGCGGTCACCGGAGAAGGCCCGGTCGGAGACGGACTGGTAGAGGTCGGTCTCCCGCCCGGCGACTTCCATCAGGCCGGGGTCGCGGGAGATGGCGGCGAGGACGCGGGGTTCCATCTGGTCCGCGTCGGCGACGACGAGCCGCCAGCCCGGGTCGGCGACGACGGCACGCCGGATGACCTTGGGGATCTGGAGTGCGCCGCCGCCATTGGTGACCCAGCGTCCCGTGACGGTACCGCCGGGCAGGTACTCGGGCCGGAAACGGCCGTCGCGGACCCAGTCCTGGAGCCAGGACCAGCCGTGCGCGGTGTAGATCCGGTACAGCTTCTTGTACTCGATCAGGGGCCGCACCGCCGGATGGTCGATCGACTCGATCTCCCAGCGGCGCGTGGACGTGATCTTCACGCCGGCCTGGGCGAACGCCTTCACCACGTCGGCGGGCAGATCGGGGCGTACGCGCCGGCCGAAGGCCTCGGACACCTCGTCGGCCAGTTCCGCGAGGCGGCGAGGTTCGCCACCGCCCGCGTAGCGCTCGCCGAGCAGTTCGTGCAGTACGGAGCGGTGCACGTCGGCGCTCCAGGGGAGGCCCGCCGCGTTCATCTCGGCCGCTACGAGCATGGCGGCGGACTCGGCGGCGGTGAGCAGCCGCATCCGGCCCGGGCGGGCCGTGGCGTCGTGGCGGCGCTGCTGATCGGCGTACACCTCTATGAGGTCTTCGAGGGGGACATGAACGGGTTGTGGTTCGAAGAGGGAGGACTGGGAGCCGGGGGTCGCGGCGCGTTGCGGGGGGTCCAGGGGGACGGCCGTCCCGCGGATTCTGGCCAGGGCGGCGGCCGCGGAGCGGGGTTCCCCGAAGCGGCCGGCGTGACCGAGGAGGAGGGTCTCGGCGTCCTCGATGTCGTAGCAGCGCGGCACACGGACGCCCGCGGCGAGCAGACTGGGGTAGACGGCCGCTGTAGATCGCCAGATCCAGCGTGTGACGTCAGGACGGGAGCGGACCGCTTCCGCGAGGCTGGGCTCCTGGCGGACCGGGGCGGCGGGTGTGCCGTCGGCACCGAGCGGCGCGAGCTGGGATCCGCCGTCCTCGGTGGCTGCGATGGCCCACTTCTCGGTCATGCCGGTGAGTCTTACACCCGGCACTGACAGCGCCGGGTGCGTCGGGAGCCCGCCTGGGCGGGGGACCGGGCCTGGGTGCGGGTCAGCTGTCGCCGCCCTCGTCGATCAGGCGGCGGACCTCGCGTTCGATCAGGCCGAGGCGGGCCTCTGCGACCAGAGGGACGGCTCTGCGCTGCCGGCGGGCCTCGTGGAGGTCGATGTCGATTGTCACCAGTGCTGGTTCCCACTTGGGGGCCTGGGTCACGACCGTCCCGCGTGGGTCGACCACGCGGGAGCCACCCCAGAAGGAGGCACCATGTTCGTTACCGACGCGGTTCACGAAGACGACCCAGCACTGGAGCATCTTCGCGGTGTAGGCGAGGAGCGTGTCCCAGTACAGGCCCGTGTCCATGGCCTCAGGGTCGAGCGTCGCCGCGCTGTTCGCGGGGACGATGACGACCTCAGCGCCGTCCTGCACGGCGAGCCACGGCAGGACCGGCTGCCAGGCGTCGTTGCAGACGAGGGTCGCGGCGCGGCCGTGCCCGTGTGGCAGGTCGTACGCGCGCAGATGCTGGCCGGGGCTGACGTGCTTGCGTTCCTCCCAGGCCAGGTAGTTCGGCAGGTACAACTTGCGGTGGGCGTGGCGGAGTTGGCCATTCGCGTAGTAGGCGGAGGTGTTGTAGGCGCGCAGGCTGGTGTGTTCGTGCAGGCCGATCACGACATCCGCGCCGAGCGTCGAGAGGGCGGCCAGTCGCGGGTCCGTCACCGGGAGGGAGGCGTCCTGGTGCAGGGCGCCGAGGTGATAGCCGTGCAGGCTCAGTTCGGGGAACACCACGAGGTCGGCGCCCTGGGCCGCCGCCTGCTCGGTCTGCTCCCGGGCGACGGCCAGATTCGCGTCCACGTCGCCGAGCACACAGTCGGTCTGCGCAAGCGCCACTCTCATCCCCCGAGCGTGGCAGCGTCCGGCGGAGTCGGCATCCGCAGGGGCGGGTGGCGTCCCGGTTGGCGGAGGCGGGTCCCCGTGGGCGGCTGGGGCGGGTGCGCCGGCCTATCCCGGGGCAGCAGGGAGGCCACACCCCCCAGGGCCATCAGTGCCACCAGGGCCATCAGGGTCATGGGGGCCACCGGGACCACTTGGCCCACCGGGACCATTGGGAGCACTTGGCCCACCAGGACGACCGGGACCGCCAGGACGACCAGGCCCACCAGGACTACTTGGACCACCGGGATCACCAGTCGCGTCACCCCACCAGAAGCACCAGCTTGCCCCGCACGTGGCCCGACTCGCTCAGCGTCTGCGCCTTGGCCGCGTCGCGGAGGGGGTACGTGTCGGCGATCGAGATGTGGAGCTTGCCGTTCGCGGCGAGTGCGGCCTGGTGGGTGAGGCCCTCGCGGGCCTTGGCGCGGTCGCTGCCGCCGGACGCGAAGGCCACGTTGTATTTGGCCGCGTCGGGGTCGGCGATGGTGACGACCCGGTCCGGCGTGCCGCCGCGCAGTTCGACCGAGTCCGCCAGCGCGCCCTTGCCCGCCGCGTCGAACACCGCGTCCACCCCCTGCGGGGCCACCGCGCGCACCCGTTCCACGAGCCCGTCCCCATACGTGACGGGGATGGCGCCGATGGAGCGCAGGTACTCGTGGTTGGCGGGGGAGGCCGTGCCGATCACCGTCGCGCCGAGCGCCACGGCCAGCTGTACGCCCATGGAGCCGACCGCGCCCGCGGCGCCGTGGATCAGCAGCGTCTCGCCGCTGCGTACGCCGAGCAGGTCGAGTACGCGCTGGGCCGTCTCGCCTGCGATGGGGAGGGTCGCCGCCTCGGCGGGTTCGAGTCCGGTGGGCCGTGGGGCGACGGCGGAGGCCTGGGCCAGGGCATAGGCCGCGTAGGCGCCGGTCTCGGTCCAGCCGAGGACTTCGTCGCCGACGGCGAGGCCGGTGACGCCCTCGCCGACCTCGTCGATGGTCCCGGCGAACTCGTTGCCGGGTACGGCAGGCAGGACGGTCGGGAAGACCTGCTCCATCCAACCGTTCCTGATCTTGTACTCGATGGGGTTGACCCCGACGGCCGCGACCTTCACCCGGACCTGGCCGGGACCCGCGTGCGGCTCCGCGACGTCGTCCTTGAAGCGCAGTACCTCGGGTCCGCCGAACTCCTCGAAAACGATGGCTTCCATGCCGGTGTCTGCCTCTCACTGCTCCGTCGAACCAGGCGGGGGCTGGTCCTGCTGGTGTTCTCTGGAGTCCCTGGCGATCTCGTACGTTCTCCCACGCTCTCCAGAGTTACGTTCTCCAGAGTCGATCGTCGCCGGGGGCGGGCCGCCCCGCCCTTCGAACAGTTCGGCCTGTCCGAAAGACCACCCGTCCGAGACGGTCATGGATTCCGAGGCAGGTATGGGGCCGAGGCGGGCATGGAATCTGCGGCTGCTGCGCCGGCAGACGCGGGGCGGCGGACACGGGGCGGCGGACTGCGGGTTGCGGGTGGCGCGACTCGCACCCGCCACCCTCGGTCCCACCCGCGCCCTCTCACCTGCGCCCGTTACCCCGCCCCCTCACCCACCCACACCATTCCGGCGCCCCCATCCCGCGCCGAGCACCCCCGCCCCCACAGCAACCACCGCGCACACGCCCACGGCCGAACCGACGACGTTCCACGGCACCACGACCCCAGCCCCAAGTCCCGCCCCCGCCCCCGCACCAGACTCCGACGAGAGGAGGCCGAGCGCGGCCGCGAGTCCGCCCAGGTTGAGCGCGGTGACGGTCAGTCCGAGGGCCGTGCCCGCCGCGACCGCGACCAGTGCCTCGCCGGCGAGCATCCACCTGACCTGCGCCCGGGTGGCCCCCGCCCGGCGCAGGGCGCGCAGTTCCCCGTCCCTTACGGACGCGGCCATCAACTGTGTTCCGGCGAGCGAGATCGCCGTATAGGTCAGGGCGATGCCCAGGAGCAGCAGCATCCCTTGCCGGGTCTGGGGTTTGACCCTGGGGTGGGTGGCGTCGAGCCAGGCGGCTGCGGTGCGTACGCGCACGTCGTGCCCGGACGTGGCCGCTCGCAGCGCATCCGTCACCGCCGCGGGTGAGGCGCCCGGTGCCAGGCGTACGTCGATCCGGTCGACCGGTGCCGCGCCGGCGTTGGCCGTGGTGACGTATGCGCCGTTGTCGCCGGTGCCGCGCGCCAGGACGGCTGCGACCCGGAGTGTGGTGCGGCGGCCGTCGCCGAGCCAGACGGTCAGGCAGTCGCCGACGCGGTGGTGTTCCCACTCCTCGTTGACGACGATGGAGCGGTCGTCGAGGTGGCGTATGTCGCCGGAGACGACGGGGAGGCGGCTCGTCGCGGCGAGGGCCACGGGGTCGCTCACGGCTCGCGCCTCTGAGCGGAGGAGGGCGGTGCCCTCCTCCCGTACGAAGACCGCGGTGGAGGCGGACGGGGACACGGCCGCCACGCCCGGCCCCGGCCGCCGCGTAAGGCTCAAGTCATCACCCGTGGCGATGAGTTGGGCGTTCGTCTGCTCGCTCGCCTCCAGTGCCTTCGCCGCGCTCACCGACTCCGCCGAGCCCATCAGGGAGCCCGCGAGTGCCACTGTCACCAGTACGGGTGCGGCGACCGCGGCGGTGCGGCGGACGGAGGCGGCGGCGTTCTCGCGGATGAGGAGACCGACGGCTCCCGGCAGCCGGATCAGCCGCAGCACCGGGCGGACAAGGGGCGGGGCGAGTGCGGCCGCCGCGGTGATGAGGATCATCGGCTGGGTGGTGTACGTCTTGCGTTTCAGGAGCGCCGACGGGTCGGTCCAAAGGGTGTGGATCGTCAGGCCGAGCCCCAGGGCGAGGAGCGCCGCGCCGACGATCCGGCGGCTCCACGGCATGACGTCCGTGTCCACGTCGGCGTCCCGCAGCGCTTCCACCGGGCCGATGCGTCCGGCACGCCGCGACGCGGCCCATGCTCCCGCGACCGCCACGAACAGGCCGGTCCAGAAGGCGAGTTGAAGCGGCCATGAGGTCCAGTAGGTCCAAGAGCTCCAAGAGCTCCAAGAGCTCCAAGAGCTCCAGGAGGTCCAGGAGCTCCAGGAGGTCCAGGAGGTCCAGGAGGTCCAGGAGGTCCAGGAGGTCCAGGAGGTCCAGGAGGTCGACTGTGACGTACCGGTGCCGCTCACTGTGAACCACGGGGGCGCGATGCCGTTGTCGATCAGCGCCCGGGCGAGCAGCGGCGCGGCCCAGGAGCCGAGGGCGCAGCCTGTGGCGCTCGCCGCGACACCCACCGCGAGGGCCTCGGTGAAGAGCTGACGCCGTACGCGTCCCGGAGTGGCGCCCGCGAGCCGCAGCAGCCCGAACTCCCGCCTGCGCAGGGCGACCACGAACGCGAACGTCGACGCCGTGACGAAGACGGCGACGAACGCGGAGACCCCGCCGGCCGTGCCCAGCATCGCCCGCACCGCGACGACCGCCTGCGCGTCGCGCTCCGCGCCCGGGTCGGCCAGATGCCGTGCCGCGCCGGTCAGGACCTGCGCCCGGTCGCCGACCACGTCGCGTACGGCGGCGGCCGAGGCGTCGACACCGACTGCGTCCGGCGCGAGATGATCACGGTGGACGGTACCCAGCTCGGCGAGCTCGCGCAGCAGTTCTTTATCCACAGGCTGTGGATGGGGAATCTTCTTCGAGTCGTGGGCGCGGTGCGGGCCACGGTCGACCTCAACGGTCAGGGTGTCGTGTGGCATGACCACGACGGGTTGTGCGGCGAACCGCTGAGGCTTGCCCGCAGGTGGGTCGTCGGCCGCCGCGAGCCCGAGCCCCATGCTCGTGACCAGGGCCACCCCGAGCGCGACGGCGACGAACGCCCCCGCGAAGAGATGCCGGCGCGTCCGCAGGTTCGCCCAGGCGGAGGTGAGTGTGGTCAGCATGCGTCGACCCCCTTGCCGGGCGCGTTGCCGCCGGACAGGGAGCGAGCGGCGGCGGACGTGTCATCCGCACCCGAACCAGCACCCGCACCCGAACCAGCACCAGCACCCGCACCCACACCCACACCCACACCCACACCCACACCCACACCCACACCCACACCCACACCCACACCCGCTTCCGAATCCCTAGAACACCCCGAACCCCCCGCACCCCCGTCCGAACCCCCCGAACCCCCTGAACCCCCTGAACCCCCCGAACCCCCTGAACCCCCCTCAAGCCCCGTCATCCGCGCCGCGACCGTCTCCGCGTCCGGTGTCAGGAGCTCGTCCACGACCCTCCCGTCGACCAGGAACACCACCCGGTCCGCGCGGGCCGCGGCCACCGGGTCGTGTGTCACCATCACCGTCGTCTGACCCTCCCGGTCGACCAACTCCCGTAGCAGGGTCAGGACTTGACGGCCGGTCGTTGTGTCGAGCGCACCCGTCGGCTCGTCGCCGAAGAGGACGGCCGGCCGGGTGATCAGTGCGCGGGCCAGGGCCACCCGCTGCTGCTGGCCGCCGGAGAGCTGTGAAGGGCGATGCCCCGCGCGCTCGGCGAGACCTACGCGGCCCAGCGCCTCGCGCACCTCCGCGTGCGAGGGTCGCCGACCGGCGAGCCGCAGGGGGAGTGCCACGTTCTGCGCGGCAGTGAGCGACGGCAGCAGGTTGAAGGACTGGAACACGAAACCGATCCGGTCCCGGCGCAGGAGTGTGAGCGCCCGTTCGCCGAGTCCGGTGAGGTCGGTCCCGGCGACGGTGACCGTGCCCGACGTCGGACGGTCCAGGCCCGCGGCGCACTGGAGCAGCGTCGACTTCCCGGACCCGGAGGGCCCCATCACGGCGGTGAAGGTCCCGGCGAGGAAGTCGAGGTCGACCCCGTCGAGGGCGGTGACGCCGCGGTACTCGCGACGTACGGCGGTGAGCCGCACAGCAGGTGTGGTCATGCCTCAACCCAACCGCCGCGGCGCCCCGCGAACACGACCACTGGGGGGCGTCCCGGGGGTATGGCCAGCCCTACCCACCGTATCCGCCTGAGACCATGGAAGAGAAGACACGGCAGACGGCACGGCGGACCGCACGGCGGACCGCATGGCAAGCCGCACGGCAGACCAGACAGGCAAGGAGGCGGCGTCCCCGCATGACGGAACGTACGACGCGGACCGCGGTCGAGCAGGCCTTCGCCGCCGCCCTGTACGGGGAGGGCGCGGAGGCCGGGCTCGACACGGGCGCGTCCCTGCTCGCCGCCGACCCGTCCGCCGACACCCAACTCGCGCTGCGTGGGCAGGAGTTCATGCGCCGGGCCTGGGAGCGCGGCTGGCAGCCCGCCGACGTCATACGCATCGTCGTACGCGACCTCGAAGAGGCCCCGCACGGACACGTCGCGGCCCGCCTGATCCGAGCCGAGACCGCACGTTACGAGTACCTGCCACCGCGCTGGGACGTGCAGCTCGCCGACCTGCCGCAGGACACGAGTGCTGGTGGGGGCCCGCGTCTGGACCGCTTCTCGTACGCCACCGCCGTCCTGGAGCTGTACCGCCTGCTCCTGCGGCTCCCGCCGATCGAGGCCGTGGGGCCGGTGCCGGGCGAGTCCGTGGCGCGGCCCGTCGCGGGGGAGCCGCGCGAGCTCGCCCGGATCCGCGCGCTGCTTGCGAAGGCCGAGGCGACCGCCTACCCGCCGGAGGCCGAGGCGATGGCTGCGAAGGCGCAGGAGCTGATGACCAGGCACAGCGTCGACGCGGCGCTTCTCGCGGCCCGTACGCACGCGAAGGACACGCCCGTCGCGTGCCGGATCGGCGTGGACGCCCCGTACGAGACGGCGAAGGCGGCCCTCCTGGACGCGGTCGCGTCGGCGAACCGCTGCCGCGCGGTGTGGAACAGCGGCTTCGGCTTCTCCACGGTCGTCGGCTTCGAGTCCGACCTGGAGGCGGTGGAGCTGCTCCATACGTCGCTGCTGGTGCAGGGCACGGCGGCGATGACGCGGGCCGAGGCCGAGCAGCGCGCCGGGGGACGAAAGCGGACCAAGACCTTCCGGCAGGCGTTCCTCGCCGCGTACGCGCACCGCATCGGCGACCGGCTCGCGGCCGTGGCGGAGGAGGTGACAGGCCGGAGCCAGGAGGGCGGGCTGCTGCCGGTCCTGGCGGCGCGCGATGTCGCGGTGGCCGGCCGGACCGACGACATGTTCCCGCAGACCGTGACGACCCGGGTCCGGGGCGTCAGCGACGGCGTCGGCTGGGCGGAGGGCGTGGCGGCCGCCGACCGCGCCCACGTCTCGGACCGCGCCCCGGACCGCGCCGGCGTCTCTGGCCGCGCCGAGGTGCGCGGCGGCGGCACGCCGCGCTGAACTGAACGCTCCCGCGTCACCAACCGCGCCCGCGTCACGGACGGTGCCCGGGTCACCAACGGCGCCCGCGTCATTCGGACGGCGCCCGCGTCACCAACGGTGCCCACATCACGGACGGCTCCCGCGTCTCCGGCCGCGCCGAGGTGCGCGGTGGCGGCACGCCCTGGTGAACCGAACCACCCCGACCTATATGCCCGACTCGCCCGTATCCTGACGGAGTGAGCTGGTTCCGGGCGCTGAAGGACACCGCCCGCTCGGGCCTGAGTGTCGAGCGGAAACGCCTGGAACCCCTGGTCGCGCTGCGTGGCGCCGCCGGTCTGGCCATCGTGATCACGGTCAGCCTCACGTTCTTCGGCCCGGCGGTCGCGGCGAGCTCCGCGTTCGGTGCGTTCCAGGCGGCGATCGCCACGTTCCAGCGCAGCTGGCGCCCCCGCCCCGAGCTGGCCGTGGCCTCCGGCGCGAGCCTCGCCGTCTCGACCTTCCTCGGCTACCTCACCGGTGGCCACCTCGCCCTCTTCCTCGCGCTCCTGGTCCTGTGGACGTTCCTGGCCGGCCTGGCCTGGGCGGCGGGCCCGACGACCGGGATCATCGCGTCGTCGAACGTCGCGATGATGCTGGTCACGATCACCTTGCCGACGTCGGTCGCGAACGCCGCCGGGCACGCCGCGATGATGGTCTTCGGCGGTCTCGTCCAGGCCGCCCTCGTGATCCTCTTCCCGGTACGCAGATGGGGCGCGCACCGCGACGCCCTGGCCGACGCGCTCGCCGCGGAGGCCGACTACGCGCGCCGGCTGCGCCACGACCCGGTCGCCCCGTTCGACGGCGAACCGCTGATGCTGGCGCGCAACGCCGCCGCGCTCACCCCGCGCCAGGCCCGCACCCGCCCGGCCCAGCTGCGCGGCGCCCGCGGCATCGCCGAACGCATCCGCCCGGTCCTCGCCTCGCTCGCGGACCCGGCGGTCGGCGTCCCGGACGAGGGGCCCGAACGCGAGCGCGTCCTGGAACTCCTGGGCGCGACAGGCTCGATCCTGGACGCGGCGGCGCGGGCGATCCGCCACGGCGCCCCGGTCAAGGTGCCCCCGGCGGCGGTCGCCACGTTCAAGACGCCCGACACGGAGGCGATCCTCTCCGGCCCGGCGAAGCGAGCCGCGGCACGCCTCGGCTCGCTCCTGACGGACGTACTGGAGACCGCGGGGGCACGGACGGACACCCAGCACCCCGAGCCCCGCAACGAGAACGCCCAGCTCAGCCGCCCCACCCTCGGCCGGCTGCTCCCCATCGTGGCGGGAGCGATGCGCAGGGAGCTGTACCGCGGGTCGCCCATCCTCAGGCACGCCATCCGGGTGTCGGCCGTCGCGGCGGTCGGCTACCTCATCGGCACCGCCCTCCCCTTCGGCCACGGTTACTGGGCGCCGATGGCCGCCGTCATGGTCATGCGCCCCGACTTCTCGCAGACGTACTCGCGCGCGGTGGCCCGTTTCGGCGGCACACTCATCGGAGTCGCCCTCGCCACCGGGCTCGTCCAGGTCGCCCACCCGGACACCGGCCTCTCCGCGACGCTCGCCGTGATCTGCGCGGGCCTGATGTACCTCGTGATGCGCACGGGCCAGCTCGCCGCGCAGGCCTGTGTCGCCGCGTACGTCGTGTTCCTGCTCGGCATGGGCGGCGAGGCGTGGGACCAGACGGTCCCCGAGCGGGTCGTCCTCACGCTCGTCGGCGGCCTCCTCGCGATGCTGGCGTACGCGGTGTACCCGGCCTGGGAGACGCCCCGCCTGCGCACGCGCCTCGCGGACTGGCTGCTCGCCCTCGGCCGGTACGGCGCCGCCGTGATCGGCCGCTACGCGGAGCCCGGCGGCGGGAACCTGCCCGATGTGCGCGAGGCCCTGCTCGCCGCCCGCACGGCCGAACTCGCCTGGCAGGAGGCCGCGTCCAGGGCGCGGACCGAACCGGTGCGCCACCGCGGCCTCTCCCGCGCCGCGGCCGACGACGCCGAACACGCCCTGCGGCACATCGGCCGGGTCGAGATGCTGATGGAGGCGCACCTCCCCGAACGTGACGCGACCCCGGTCCCCGCGGCCGCCCGCCTGGCGAAGGCGCTGCGCACCGCCACGGAGGACGGCGCGCGTGCGGTGCGCGAGCGCCGGGTGCCGCGCTGGCAGGCGGTACGGGACGCTCTCGCGGACTGGGACGGCGAGGGCGTACCGGACCGGGTCGTACGCAGGGGCGCGGGCCTGCTCCTCGAGGCCCTGGAGGATCTCTCGGACGCACTCGACACCGACGTACCCCCGATCACCCTGAAGCCCGACGGCCCGCACACGCACGACAATCCGAAGCCCGACAATCCCGAAGCCCGGCGCCCCGAAGCCTGACGCCCCGAAGCCCGGCGCCCTGAAGCCCGGCGCCCCGAAGCCCGGCGCCTCGAAGCCCGGCGCCCCGAAGCTCGGCGCGCGGAAACCCGAAGGGCCGCCCGGTCCGGAGGATCGAGCGGCCCAATAACGGGGAGCAACGACGAAGAAACCGCCCGAGTCGCCCGAGTCGCCCGAGTATCCCGAGTCGCCCGACTCGGCCGGGTCAGCCCCGCGTCAGGACTTGGGCAGCCCCATCGTCGGGAACCCCGACGGCAGCTTCCCGTCGTCCGTCTTGCGGAACGTGTCGTCCCCGAAGCCTTCCCACGACACCTTCATGGTCGTGGCGTCGACGGACTTGACCTGCCCCATGTTCCGGTCGGTGTTCCCGTCGGCGCACTTCAGGGTGAGCATCTGCATGCCCGTCTCGTCGCCGGCGGTCCCGCTGCACACGTGCTCGCCGACCAGGGCCGCCTTCTTGCCGCTGACGAGCAGGGCGACGCTCTTGCCCTGGGACGTGGTGACCCAACTCCCCTGAAGGCTCCCGGACTTCCCGCTGGAACCGGAGCCGGAACCGCCGGTGTCGGCTCCCGCGGACGCGCTGTCCGAGGCCTGCGGCGTCTCCTTGGACTTGCCGCCGCCGCTCCCGTCGCCCCCGTCACCGCTGTCGCTGCTGCATCCGGTGATCACGAGCGTCGCGGCAACTCCCGCCGCGGCGGCACCGATCCGTACGCGCTTGAGCACAAGATCCCCCTACGTTGCGGATGTGACTGCCGGTACGTGGCCCGGCCCGCAGCAAGCTACCAGCCGCCCCTCATTTCACCAGGAAGGCTTCCGCACTCCGGGCAGGAAGCCCGCGTGCGCCTGCTCGCGCAGGTTCACCCGGGAGAGACCGAAGGCGCGCAGGTATCCGCGCGGCCGGCCGTCGACACTGTCGCGGTTGCGTACGCGCGTGGCGCTCGCGTCCCTCGGCTGACGTGCCAACTCCCTTTGTACGGCGATCCGTTCCGTCTCGGTGGACGACAGTCGGCGGACGATCTCGTTGAGCTCGGCCCGGCGCGCGGCGCAGCGTGCGACGACCCTCCGGCGCTTCTCATTCTTCGCGATCTTGCTCTTCCTGGCCATCAGATCCTCACTCCACGGGCACGAATCCTGGCGACGGCGGCCTCGACGCCGATCGCGTCGACGGTCCTGATCGCCCTGGCGCTCAGCCGCAGCCGTACGTGCCGGCCCTCGCTCGGCAGCCAGTAGCGCTTGCGCTTGGCGTTGGGGTCGAAGCGGCGTGACGTGCGCCGGTGGGAGTGGGAGATGCGGTTGCCGAAGGCGGGGGCGGCCCCGGTCAGCATGCAGTGCGCGGACATGACGACGTACCTCTCTCGGTGGCTGTGGCCCCGCAAGCCGGTGCTGTGACCCGGATCATTTTGGAAACGGGATTCATTTTCATATACTAGCCACATGGCACGCAACGAACTCCGCCCAGTGATCAAGCTCAGGTCCACCGCGGGTACGGGCTACACCTACGTCACCCGCAAGAACCGCCGTAACGACCCCGACCGCGTGACCCTGCGCAAGTACGACCCGGTCGCAGGCCACCACGTCGACTTCCGAGAGGAGCGCTGAGCCCCGTGCGAAAGGACATCCACCCCTCCTACGGCCCGGTCGTCTTCCGTGACCGTGCCGCGAACCACGCCTTCCTGACCTGCTCGACCGCCACCAGTGACAAGACCGTCGAGTGGGAGGACGGCCACACCTACCCCGTCATCGACGTCGAGATCTCGAACGTGAGCCACCCCTTCTACACGGGCAACGCGCGCGTACTCGACACCGCCGGGCGCGTGGAGCGCTTCGAGCGGCGCTTCGGGAAGCGCGGCGGTCGGTGACCCGGCTGCCCGTAGTGATCGTCGGCGGCCTGCACGCGCAAGCGCGCCGGGCCGCCGACGAGGGTCTGCTCGCCACCGGGATCCGCGCCACCGGCGAGGCGGTCCTGGAGGGCCCGCCCCGCGCGTTCGGCCCGCTCCTGGAGGTCTGAACGCGAGCGGGGGCGTCAGAACGGGAACTGGCTCCGGCCGTGCTGCACGGAGATCCACTTCTGCGTGGTGAACGCCTCGATGGTTGCCTCGCCGTTCAGCCGGCCGAGCCCGGACCGCTTCTCGCCGCCGAACGCGACGAGCGGCTCGTCGTGCACCGTCCCGTCGTTGACGTGGATCATCCCGGTGTCGATGCGCCGCGCGAACGCGACGCCCCGCTCCACGTCCCGCGTGTGCACGGCCCCGCTCAGCCCGTACGGGGTGTCGTTCGCGACGGCCACCGCCTCCTCGTCCCCGTCGAAGGGGATGAGGAGCGCGACAGGACCGAAGATCTCCTGCCGCAGCACCGGGGAGTCGGCCGGCAGGCCCGTCAGGACGCTCGGCTCGACCAGATTGCCGACGGCCTTGCCGTGCAGCAGCGCGGTCGCGCCTTCCGCGAGCGCCTGGTCGACGACGCCCGAAACGGCTTCCGCCTGCGTGGAGTTGATGACCGGGCCGATGACGGTCGACGGGTCGCGGGGGTCGCCCACCTTGAGGGACCTGACCTTGGCGACGAACTTCTCGGTGAACTCCTTCTCCACCTTGCGGTCCACCAGGATCCGGTTGGCGGCCATGCAGACCTGGCCCTGGTGCACGTACCGGCTGAAGACCGCCGCGTCGACGGCGTAGTCGACGTCCGCGTCGTCGAGCACGGTCAGTGCGCTGTTGCCGCCCAGCTCCAGGACGGCGTGCTTGAACTGCGAGGCGCACACCGTCGCGACGTGCTGGCCCACCGTGTCGGAGCCGGTGAAGGAGATGACCTTCGGCACAGGGTGGGTGAGGAGCGCGTCGCCTATCTCGGCGATGTCGGTGATGACGACGTTGAGCAGGCCGGCCGGCAGCCCCGCGTCCTCGAAGATCTTCGCGACCAGGGAGCCACCGCAGATCGGAGTGTTCTGGTGCGGCTTGAGGACCACGCCGTTGCCGAGGGCCAGCGCGGGCGCGACCGACTTCAGCGACAGCAGGAACGGGAAGTTGAAGGGGCTGATGACGCCCACGACGCCGACGGGAACGCGGTAGACCCGGTTCTCCTTGCCGTCGACGGGCGACGGGATGACCCGCCCCTGCGGGCGCAGCGCCAGCTGGATCGACTCGCGCAGGAACTCCTTGGCGAGATGCAGCTCGAACCCGGCCTTCAGCCGCGTACCGCCGAGCTCGTCGACGATCGCGTCGGATATCTCGTCCTCGCGCTCCTCGACCAGGCGCAGCGCCCGCTCGAATACCAGGCGTCGCGTGTAGGCGTTGGTGTCCGCCCAGCTCTTCTGCGCCCGCTCGGCCGCGCGGTAGGCCTCGTCGACCTCGTCGGCCGACGCCACGGTGATGGAGGCCAGCTTCTCGCCGTTGTACGGGTTGAAGTCGATGATGTCCCACGCCCCGCGGCCGGGACGCCATGAACCGTCGATGTATTGCTGGGCCAGTTCGGTGAAGTAGGACATGAGATCCCTTGCTGCTGCCGGCAGACACCTAATGGCTCGTCATCTTACGTCTGTACCAGTCGAGTTGTGGCCTGGTTAGGACGCCTGGCCGATCGCCGCCGATCGGAAATCGGGCCGGAAGGAGCGGTTCTCGGCCAGCCTTGGTCGGTGGGTATTGGACAGCGGGTATTGGACAGCGGGTACTGGACAGCAGGTACTGGTCAGGCGGCCTTCGCCAGCAGGCCCCGGATGATGTCCACGCTCTCCGCGGGCGTCGGGCACTCCGACTGAAGCTGCTCCATCGCCCGGGCGTACTGCGTGACGTCCTCGCGCTTGTCGAGGTACAGGGCGCTGGTGAGCTGCTCCATGTAGACGATGTCCGAGAGGTCGGACTCCGGGAAGCTGAGCATCGCGAAGGCGCCGGTCTCACCCGAGTGGCCACCGAAGCCGAACGGCATGACCTGAAGTGTGACGTTGGACCGCTCGGAGATGTCGATCAGATGCTGGAGCTGACCCTGCATCACCTTCGGTCCGCCGTAGGGGCGTTGCAGCGCCGCCTCGTCGAGCACCACGTGGAACTCGGGGGCGCGCTCGGAGACGAGGAGCTTCTGCCGCTCGAGGCGCAGTGCCACGCGCCGGTCGATGTCCGCCTTCGGTGCGTCCTTCATGCCCCGGGCGACGACCGCGTGCGCGTACCCCTCGGTCTGCAGGAGCCCGTGCACGAACTGCACCTCGTAGGCGCGGATGAGCGACGCGGCGCCCTCCAGGCCGACATAGGTGGGGAACCAGCCGGGCAGGACGTCCGAGTACGTATGCCACCAGCCCGCGACGTTGGCCTCCTTGACGAGGGAGAGGAGCGCGCCGCGCTCCGCCTCGTCGGCGACTCCGTACAGGGTCAGCAGGTCCTCGACGTCCCTGGCCTTGAAGCTCACCCGTCCCAACTCCATGCGGCTGATCTTCGATTCGGATGCGCGGATCGAGTAGCCGGCCGCCTCCCGGGTGATGCCACGCGATTCGCGCAGGCGCCTCAGTTGCGAGCCCAGCAGGATGCGTCGCACCACCGAGCCGCTCGACTCTCCCGCACTCACGTCGCTCCACCCTCCCGATCGCTCCAGCAGCCGAAGTCTGCCATTAAAACGCTCCGGCCCGTACTCGTTCGGTTACAGAAACGGAAAGGTTGCGAAAGGTCTCCACAAGAAGTCGCGGGAAGAAATGAGCAACAAGTGGTACGCGGGGGGACAGGCCGGGCGCGTGCACGTGCATCTGCCCTTGCATCTGCTGTACGCATTCGGAACGATGGCCCACGCACCACCGCTCCACTCGCTATGTACCGCGAATCCCGGGAGTGCCTCGGATGGGGACGAATGGACCGGCCATGCTCGAGCCGTTAAGGCAGGGGCTTCCGCCACTCGACCCTTCGGCCGTTTCCAGCTCCGCCTCCTGCGCACTTCCCGCACGGTACGAAGCGGTGGGCAGCGCCCGTAAGTTCACGCGCGGGACGCTCGACGGCTGGGACGTGGCGGAGAGATTCGACGACGTCTGTCTCGTCGTCTCCGAACTCGTCACCAACGCCCTGCGGCACGCACTGCCCTCGGACACCCCGCGCCCGCAGGACCCACCGGTGCGGCTGCACCTGATGCGCTGGACCTCACGCCTGGTGTGCGCGGTGCGCGACCCCAGCGACGAGAGCCCCGTCGCCCGCGAGGCCGAGGACGACTTCAACGCCGAATCAGGCCGCGGCCTGTTCCTGGTCGACTCGTTCAGCGACAGTTGGGGCTGGCATCCGCTGGCCGGCACGCTGAACGGGAAAGTGGTGTGGGCGCTGTTCCGGCTGTGAGGCCCGGCAACTGACCGTCGCTATTTGAGAGTTGGCGACTGGTGACTGACGGCTGTCACCTGTCATCCGACGATGATCAGCTGACAGATATCGTCATCTGTCATCTGTCATCTGTCATCTGTCATCTGTCATCTGCCAGTTGTCACCCGTCAGTTGTCATCCGTCAGGTGTCACCCAGCAACTGTCGCCGGCAACTGTCACCCGTCGGCTATCAGGTGGTCGAACTCCCCGTCCTTGACGCCCAGCAGCATCGCCTCGATTTCGGCGGGCGTGTAGACGAGGGCCGGGCCCTCCGGGAAGTTCGAGTTGCGCATCGCCACCCGTCCCCCCGGCAATTTCGCGAACTCCACGCAGGAGCCCTGCGAGTTGCTGTGCCTGCTCTTCTGCCAGACCACACCGTGAAGTTCCGTGGCCGCCATGCCGTTGTACACGTGGTGCACAGGTCGCTCCCCGGTCGTGCTGTGGCCTATGAGGCTCATGTGGCCAGTGAGTCAGGTGTAGTGGTCAACTGTCCTGGATCATAGCTGCGTTCACATGCCGATGCATGGGCAGATGCACGTGCACGGGGGGTGTTCCCACGGTTACAGCTCTGCGAGCGTCTGCCCCAGCGCCCGCATGACATGCGAACGCCAGCCCCCGTCCATGATCTTCCGCGCCATCATCTGTGCCGGATCGTCCGGATCGAATCCGTCGTGCACTAGGAAGAGACGCGTGCCACGGCCTTCTGGCTCCAGGTTCCACGTAATGGTCCAGTCTGCAGAATTGGCCGGATCCCGGTCCTGCCACCGGACGCTGAGCATCCGCTCCTCCTCGTACGCGATGACCTCGACGTCGACGGTGCCGAAGAAGCCGGTGTTGGGTCGCGGCACGGTCGTCATCACGTACCGGTGGCCCACCTCGAGGCGGAAGTCCTCACTGCCCGGCATCAGCCACTGGGCGATCAGCTCGGGTTCGGTGAGGGCGCGCCAGACCTTGGAATGGGGTCTCCCCTGCTCGAGCGAAGTCGAGAGCTTGGGGATGGGTGGGGGAGGAACTGGTCGACGGTGATGCTCGTGAGGCTCATGACCCGTCATCGTCGGGCATGCGGTCGAGGAGTTCGGCGAGCCCCTTCAGGCGGCCGCGCCAGAACCGCTCGTACGGATGGAGCCACTCCTGCACCTCGGCCAGGGGGGTGGCCTCGAGCCGGTAGATGCGCTGCCGCCCCGCGCGCTCCTCCGATACGAGGCCGGCCTCGCGCAGCACCTTGAGGTGCTCCGAGAGGCTGGGCCGGCGCATCGCGAAGTGGTCGGCGAGGGCCTGGACGGGCTGTGGGCCCTCGTCCCTGAGGAGGCGGAGCACCTCGCGACGCGTCCCGTTGGCGAGCGCGGCGAACAGCCGGTCCTGGCCGGCGGTGTCGGTCGCGCTCGTGGTCGCCATCGGCGTCAGAAGCCTTCCTTCTCCGTGATGAGCATCAGTGCGTTGCCGTCCGGGTCGCTGAAGGAGGCCATGCGCCCCCACGGCACGTCGTCGGGGCCCGTGACCTCGGCTCCGGCGGTGGTGAGCCGCGCGCAGTCGGCGTCGACGTCGGTCGTCACCAACATGATCCCCCGCGCCGAACCCGGGGTGAAATCCCCCATGCCCGGTCCGGCCAGCGTGAAGACGGTCTGCGCGCCCGCAGGCGCGACCTGGAGCCAGCGGCCCTGCGGCATCTCACGGTCGGCCGTGACGTCGAAGCCGAGTGCGTCGACGTAGAAGCGCAGAGCGCGGTCCTGGTCGGCGACGGGGAGGGTGATGAAGGAGGCGTGCGTGATGTTCGTGTGGCTGCTCATGCCCCGACTATAGGTAGGAATTTCCCTACGCGTCAAAGGTTGGAAAATTCCTACGCGATGCGTTCCCGAGTGGTGCCGCTTGGGGACAGAAGTCGACCGCAATTCCCTCTACCTTCGTCCGTACAGGCGGCGGAACCGACGGAAGGCGGCCCACGATGGCGACGCAAGGGAACGCGGAGATCCGCGGCGACGAACGCGGCACGCTCCTGATCTTCCTGGCCGGGCAGCGCGGCGCCGTCCGCCGGGCCGTGCTCGGGCTGACCGACGAGCAGGCCGCGACGACGCCGAGCGTCAGCGCCCTGTCGCTGTCCGGGCTGGTCAAGCACGTCGCGGAGACCGAGCAGGGCTGGGTGGCGCGGGCCCGGCAGGTCGCGCCCGACATGCAGCGCACCGAGGCGGACTGGGCCGACAGCTTCCGGCTCGTGGGCGACGAGTCCGTCGAGTCGGTCCTCGCCTACTGGGACAAGGTGGCGCTGGCCACCGAGGAGTTCGTCCGGTCGGTGCCGAGCCTCGACGACACGTTCCCGCTGCCCCGCCATCACTGGTCGCCGGACGAGGAAGAGGTGTCCGTGCGGTGGCTGCTGCTCCATCTGATCCGGGAGGCGGCCCGGCACGCGGGGCACGCGGACATCATCCGCGAGTCCCTGGACGGGAAGACGGCGTACGAGCTGGTGGCGATGGCGCGGGAGTGACGTCCTACGCTGGGGCCCATGTCAGCGATCCGCCTCCTGGTCCTCGGGGCCGTACGCCAGCACGGCCGCGCGCATGGTTACCAGGTGCGCAACGACCTCGAGTACTGGGGCGCGCACGAGTGGTCGAACGCCAAGCCCGGGTCGATCTATCACGCGCTCAAGCAGATGGCGAAGCAGGGATTCCTCGTCGCGCACGAGATCGCGCCCTCCACGGCCGGCGGCCCGCCGCGCACCGAGTACGAGATCACGGACAAGGGCACCGAGGAGTTCCTCACGCTGCTGCGGGAGGCGCTCGTGACGTACGACCAGAAGCCGGACATCCTCTCGGCCGCGCTCGGCTTCATCGTCGATCTGCCGCGGCGGGAAGCGGTGGAGCTGCTGCGGCGGCGCGTGGACGGCATCGAGGAGTGGCGGCGCGCGGTCACCGAGTACTACACCCCCGAGGACGGGCCCGAACGGCTCGGC
Source organism: Streptomyces sp. NBC_00009 (assembly GCF_045040855.1). Taxonomy (NCBI): domain Bacteria; kingdom Bacillati; phylum Actinomycetota; class Actinomycetes; order Kitasatosporales; family Streptomycetaceae; genus Streptomyces; species Streptomyces sp. NBC_00009. The sequence continues at coordinate 3,494,188 of NZ_CP108312.1, read as the reverse complement.
CACATCGGCGAGATCATGAATTTCTGGGTGCACTCGGCCGACACGGGCGCGGAGTGGACGCGGGGGCTGATCGGCCGGATCGAGGGCGGCGCGTACACGTTCGCGGGGGAGGGTGAGCCCTTTGTCGGGGTGCTCGCCGAGGGGCAGGAGAACCCCTACGCCACGGGTGAGCCGCACCCCGAGGACCCGCGTTAATCAAGTTTGACCAATGGTGAGGGCGGGGATACCTTTCCCGGGGTAGTCAAATTTGATTACTGGGGGTTTCGGTGAGAGGAGCCGGATGACCGACGCGATCATCGTCGAGGGCGTACGGAAGCGGTACGGGGACAAGTGGGCGCTGGACGGGCTCGACCTCACGGTCGCCCGCGGCACCGTCCACGGGCTGCTCGGGCCGAACGGCGCGGGCAAGACGACGGCCGTCCGCACCATGACGACGCTGCTGCGGGCCGACGAGGGCCGGGTCGAGGTGGCGGGTTACGACGTGCGGCGGCAGGCGGGCGAGGTGCGGCGGCGCATCGGGCTCCTCGGCCAGCACGCGGCGGTGGACGAGGAGCTCGGCGGGTGGCAGAACCTGGAGATGTTCGGACGCCTCCACCACCTGGGCGCTCGGCGCGCGCGGGTGCGGGCCGGTGAACTTCTTGAGCGCTTCGGCCTCGCCGGGACCGGGCGCAAGGCGGTCAGGCAGTACAGCGGCGGCATGCGGCGTCGGCTCGACCTGGCCGCCTCGCTCATCACGGACCCCGAGGTGCTCTTCCTGGACGAGCCGACGACGGGCCTCGATCCGCGCGGGCGCGCCGAGGTGTGGGGCGCGGTGCGCTCGCTGGTCGGGGGCGGTACGACGGTGCTGCTCACGACGCAGTATCTGGAGGAGGCAGACCAGCTCGCCGACTGCATCTCGGTCGTGGACCGGGGCCGGGTCGTCGCCGAGGGGACGGCCGACGAGCTGAAGGCGCGGCTCGGCGGTGACCGGATCGACGTCGTCGTGCGGAACGGGGCCCAACTGGACGTAGTAGCACGGCTGTTGCCGGACGGCGCCACGGTCGACGCGGACCGCCGGCTGGTCAGCGCGCCCGTCGCCGACCGGATGGCCGCGCTCACCAGGGCCGTGCGCGCGCTTCAGGACGCGGGTGTGGAGGCGGAGGACATCGCGGTGCGCAGACCGACCCTGGACGAGGTGTTCCTGCATCTGACGGGACCGGGACAGAAGGACACGGCGGAACGTGGACACGTGGCGGACCGGCCGGAGGTGACCGCATGAGTACGCCGATGAGCTGGGCCGTCGCCGACTCGTGGACCATGACGCGGCGCGAGCTCGCGCACTGGGCGCGGCAGCCCACGCAGATCGTGGTGGGTCTGGTCTTCCCGGTGATGCTGCTGCTGATGTTCGGCTTCCTGATCGGCGGCGGCAAGGGCGTCGAGGGCGAGTACGTCGACTATCTGGTGCCGGGCATGCTCGCGCTCACCATGGCATTCGGGCTCGAGGCGACGATGCTGGCGGTGACGCAGGATCTCAACAAGGGTGTGATCGACCGGTTCAGATCGATGCCGATGGTCAACGGAGCGGTGCTGGTGGGCCGTTCGGCCGCCGACATGCTCCAGTCGGCCGCCGCGCTTGTCGTGATGACCGGCGTCGGTTATGTGATCGGCTGGCGTCCGCACGGTTCGACCGGGGCCCTCCTGGGCGCGCTCGGCCTGCTGCTCCTCTTCCGGTTCGCGATGCTGTGGATCGGCATCCACCTGGCGATGGTGGCGGGGAAGCCGGAGCTGGTGCAGGCCGTGCAGATCCTGGTCTGGCCGGTCGGGTTCCTGTCGAACGCGCTCGCCGAGCCCGGCTCGATGCCCGGCTGGCTGGGCACGGTCGTCGAATGGAACCCGATGTCGCACACGGCGACGGCCGTACGGGACCTGTTCGGCGGCCCTGGTGGGGAGCCGGGGCACCTGTGGGCCGCGGTGCTCTGGCCGCTCGCGCTGCTCGCGGTGTTCTTCCCGCTGGCGGTACGGAAGTTCGCGGCGCTCAGCAAATAGGGCTCAGCATGTGCGGCGCTCAGCAAACAGGGCTCAGCGGATGGGGCCCGTAAACAGTGTCAGTGGTGGAAGCCGGTCGCCGCTTCCTTGTCGCGGGTCAGCGGGTGCGCCTGCTGGCGCAGTTCGGGCAGCAGGCGGTTGAGGTCGGAGAGGAAGAGCGCGGCCAGGTCTGCCGAGAAGCCGTTGCGGCACACCAGTCGCAGCACCGCCAGGTCCTGGCGGTGCGCGGGGAAGGTGTACGCGGGCACGAGCCAGCCGAATTCGCGCAGGCGGCGTGACACGTCGAAGACGTCGTACGCCTTCACCTCGGGTGCTGTCGTGAAGGTGACGACCGGTAGTTGGTCGCCGCGCGTGATGAGCTGGAAGTCGCCGAGGGTCTCGATGCGTTCGGCGAGGCCCCGGGCGACGTTCCGGGTCGACTGCTGGACCGCTCGGTAGCCCTCGCGGCCCAGGCGCAGGAACGTGTAGTACTGCGCGACGACCTGCGCGCCGGGCCGGGAGAAGTTGAGGGCGAAGGTAGGCATGTCGCCGCCCAGGTAGTTGACCCGGAAGACCAGATCCTCCGGCAGGTCGTCCGCCGTACGCCACAGGGCCCAGCCGACCCCGGGGTAGACGAGGCCGTACTTGTGGCCCGACGTGTTGATGGACGACACCCGCGGCAGACGGAAGTCCCAGACCAGCTCGGGGTCGATGAAGGGCGCGATCATGGCCCCGGAGGCGCCGTCGACATGGACGGGGATGTCGAGCCCGGTCTTCTCCTGGAGGGTGTCGAGGGCGGCGCACAGCTCCTCGATCGGCTCGTACGAGCCGTCGAACGTCGAGCCGAGGATGCCGACGACGCCGATGGTGTTCTCGTCGCACAGCTCGGCGGCGGCCTGCGGGTCGAGGTGGAAGCGGTCGCCCTCCATGGGGACCTGGCGCGCCTCGACCTCCCAGAAGTTGCAGAACTTCTCCCAGCAGACCTGGACGTTGATGCCCATGACGAGGTTCGGGCGGGCGTGCTTGGAGGGGTAGCGGTCGGCGTTCCGCTTCATCCAGCGGCGCTTGAGGGCCATCCCGGCGAGCATGCACGCCTCGCTCGACCCGGTGGTCGAACAGCCGACGGAGCCGTCCGGGTCGGGCGCGTTCCACAGGTGGGCGAGCATCGACACGCAGCGCCGCTCCAGCTCGGCGGTGCGCGGGTACTCGTCCTTGTCGATCATGTTCTTGTCGCGGCACTCGGCCATCAGGACGCCGGCCTGCGGTTCCATCCAAGTGGTGACGAAGGTGGCGAGGTTGAGCCGTGCGTTGCCGTCGAGCATCAGCTCGTCGTGGACCAGCTGGTACGCCGTCGAGGGTGGCATGGGGTCGTCGGGCAGCCGGTGCTTGGGCGGGGCGTCGGTCATGCCGCCGACCGGATTGGCCTCGCCGTAGAAGGGGTTGACGGCCATCGGGTGCTCGTCGTGCTGGTGGGGACCGTGGTGCAGCGGCATCGTCGCGGGCTCCCTCGATACGGGGTCGTGACCTCATCGCGAGGATACGGAGGGGTGGGGCGTACCGCCCGGCGAGAGAGCGCGGCCGCGCCGTTCGGCGGTACCGCTCAGCGCACGGACGTGCCGTCGTCGCGCAGCTGCATCTGGGGGCGTCCGGTGACCAGGAGCCAGGCCGGCAGCGAGGCGATGCACAGCAGGGCGATGATCGCCGGGGACGCGACGAGGACGGCCGCGGTGAACAGGCTGATCCAGCCCTGCCGGGTGATGGCGAGCAGGATGCCGAGGACGCCCGCCGAGACTCCGACGGCGGGGTGCACGCCCGGCACGAGCGCGTGGGCGAGGAGGCCGAAGGCCGACCCGATGAAGACCGCGGGGAAGATCCGGCCGCCGCGGAAGCCGCAGGAGGCGGCGACCAGGAGGGCCGCCAGCTTCACCACCGTCATCAGGGCGAACTGGCCGGCCGACCAGCCGTCGGGGTGCCGGGCCAGCTCGGCGACCTCGTCGAGGCCCTTGAAGAGCGTGAGATGTCCGCCGAGCGCGCCGAGCAGGCCGAGCACGAGCCCGCCCGCGGGCAGCATCAGCATGGGGTGCTTGAGGCGTCCGAACGCGGCGTGCGTGTGAGGGAAGGCGTAGACGGCCGCCATGCCGAGGACCGCGGCCGCAGAGGCGATCACCAGGGAGGCGAGGAGGTCGCCCCAGTCCGGCCGGGGGACGGAGGGCAGGCCGAGGTCGAAGGTGGGGTGTGCGACGAGGGCCGTGGTCATCGCGCCGGTGGCGGCCGCGGTGAGCGGCGCGAACAGGGCGTCCCACAGCGAGCCCCTGATCTTCCTGCCCGCGAGGGCCTCGGAGATGACGAGGGCGGCGGCGACGGGCGTGCCGAACAGCGCGCCGAGCGTCGCCGCCTCGGCCAGCGAGGCCCACAGCGCGGGGGCCACGGCCGGCAGGGCTTTCGCGCCGAGCCAGAACACGAGGGCGATGTTGGCGGCGATGATCGGGTTCTCGGGGCCGAGGCTGGGCCCGCCGGCCAGCATCAGCGCGGTCGCGACGAGCAGCCCGGGCAGCACGAACGGCGGCAGCGGCGCGCTCGCGAGCCCGATGGTGGCCGGGTCGGGGCCCGCGTGACCGGGCGCCTTCCAGACGACGAGGCCCACGAGGATGCCGGTCGCGGTCAGCATGACGATCATCCAGAGCGAGGAGTACCCGCCGATGCCGAGCGCGTCGGGCAGGTCCTTCCACAGCACGTGCTGGAGCTTCTCGGCGAGCTCGCTCACGCCGAGGAACAGCAGGCTGCACGCGACGCCCACGACGAGCGCGGGGACGACCAGCGGGAGCAACGTCCGTGCCGGGGTGCTCTCCTGGGGCGCGGCCTGCGCGTCGGTGGTCACCGGCACACCATAAGCGGACGAAAGCCGCACAACACCCGGAGGAAATGCCGCTTGCACCTCACGTGACGTGAGGCTGCACGCTGGGACCCGTACCGACAACGACAGGGAGGGGGCGGGAGCCGTGAGCTACTCCGTGGGGCAGGTCGCCGGGTTCGCCGGCGTCACGGTGCGCACGTTGCACCACTACGACGAGATCGGCCTGCTCGCGCCGGTCGGGCGCAGTCACGCGGGTCACCGGCGCTACAGCGACGCCGACCTGGACCGGCTCCAGCAGATCCTGTTCTACCGGGAGCTCGGCTTCCCGTTGGACGAAGTCCAGGCCCTGCTCGACGACCCGGCGACCGACCCGCGCGAACACCTCCGGCGCCAGCACCGGGTGCTGACCGCCCGTATCGAGAAGCTGCAGAAGATGGCCGACGCTGTCGAACACGCCATGGAGGCACAGAAGATGGGAATCCAGCTCACACCGGAAGAGCGCTTCGAGGTCTTCGGGGACAAGGACCCCGAGCAGTACCAGGAGGAGGCCGAGCAGCGCTGGGGGAACACCGAGGCCTGGGCCGAGTCCCAGCGCCGCGCGGCCACGTACACCAAGGAGGACTGGCAGCGCATCCAGGCGGAGGTCGACGACTGGGGCCGGCGGTACGCGGCGCTCGTGGCGGCCGGCGAGCAGCCGTCCGGCGAGGCGGCGATGGCCCTCGCCGAGGAGCACCGGCAGCACGTCAGCCAGAACTACTTCGAGGTCTCCTACGAGATGCACGTCTGCTTCGGCGACATGTACGTGGCCGACGAACGCTTCAAGGCGTTCTACGACTCCATGGGTGAGGGCGTCGCCGAGCACCTGCGGGACGCGATCCACGCGAACGCCGCCCGCAACGCGTAGCCGCGCTACATCGGCGCGATCACCACCGCCGTCCCGTACGCGCATACCTCCGTGCCGACGTCCGCCGCCTCCGTCACGTCGAAGCGGAACATCAGCACCCCGTTGGCGCCCCGCGTGCGGGCCTGCTCGACGAGCCGCTCCATCGCCTGGTTACGGGTCTCCACCAGCGTCTTGGTGAGGCCTTTCAGCTCGCCGCCGATCATCGATTTGAGGCCGGCGCCGATCTGACTGCCCAGGTGCCTGGAGCGGACGGTGAGGCCGAAGACCTCGCCGATCACCTTCTCCACCCGGTAGCCCGGCACGTCGTTCGTGGTGACGACGAGCACATCCGTCTGCGGATTCTGGCCGCCGCCGAAGTCTTCGATACCCATACACACAGGTTTGCCACAGTTGACGCACAGTGCATCCTGGGAGGGCCGCTGGAACCTGGTGCCGTCATCCGGCGTTGATAACTTTGCACCGCCATTGCCCTCGCTTCACCACCCCTCAGGAGTCCGGAACCGTGACGACGCTTGCTCTCGGACCAAGCTGGCTGGACCCGGACCACCTGCTCAACACGTTCGGCATCTGGGGCCTGCTCCTGATCGTGTTCGCGGAGTCCGGCCTGCTCATCGGCTTCTTCCTGCCGGGCGACTCCCTGCTGTTCACCTGCGGACTGCTGATCACCGCCGGCACGCTGGACTTCCCCCTGTGGGGCGCCGTCGGCCTGATCTGCGTCGCCGCGATCCTCGGTGACCAGGCGGGTTACCTCTTCGGCAAGAAGGTCGGCCCCTCGCTGTTCAACCGCCCGGACTCCCGCCTCTTCAAGCAGGAGAACGTGGTCAAGGCCCACGAGTTCTTCGAGAAGTACGGCCCGAAGTCCCTGGTCCTGGCCCGCTTCGTGCCCATCGTCCGCACCTTTACGCCGATCATCGCGGGCGTCAGCGGCATGAAGTACCGCTCGTTCATCACGTTCAACATCATCGGCGGCGTGCTCTGGGGCGCGGGCGTCACGCTCCTCGGCTCCTGGCTGGGCAACATCGAGTTCGTCCACAAGAACATCGAGGCGATCCTGATCCTGATCGTCCTCGTCTCGGTGGTCCCCATCGGGATCGAGTTCCTGAGGGCGCGCAGCAAGTCGAAGAAGGCCGAGGCGGCGATGCCCCAGCAGCAGACGCCGCCGCAGGGCCAGCGCGGCCGCCACGCGAAGCGCTAGACCGCCAGGGCGCCTCGCAGCGTCCTAGTTCCAGAGAAAAAGCGGAGTGCTAGAACCCTCGGGTCCGCTTCGCCGCCCGGCGCCCCGCCGCGCCGGGCGAGCGCAGGAACAGCCGCGCGATCTCAGACCCGAGGTTGACCCCGATCGCGATGGCCATGGCGAGAGCCGCCGCCTTCGTCAGCGACACCAGACCCGCGTCCACATCGTTCTGCGCGATGGCAAGGAGACCGAAGTACGTCGCGGAACCCGGCAGCAGCGGCCCGATCGCCGCCGTCACGTACGGCAGCGCGGACGCGAACCGGTAGCGCGAGAAGAGCTGCCCGAACAGGCCGACGAGCCCGGCAGCCGCCGCGGTCGAGGCGACCGGCGAGATCCCGCCGACGACGTGCATGGCCCCGTACACGACCCACGCCACACCGCCGTTCAGCGTCACCGCGAGCACGGTGGAGCGTTCCTGCTGGAGCAGGACGGCGAAGGCGAGCGAGAGCGCCATCGAGGCCGCGATCTGCCAGTAGGGGCGGTCGATGACCTGGAGGGCCGCCTCCGGGTTCAGCTGCGCGTGCAGCTGGACGCCGAGATAGAGCACGACCAGGACACCGATGACGATGCCGACGAAGAAGTACATGACTTCGAGCAGGCGCGCGGCCGCGGTGATGTAGTAGCCGGTCAGACCGTCCTGCACGCCCGCCACGAGGGCCCGCCCCGGCAGCAGCGCGAACAGCCCACCGGTGATCACCGCGGAGGCGCGTACGTCCACGAGGTTGTGCGCGAGGGTCAGCAGGATCCCTATGGCGGCGGGCGGCATCGCGGCGACGGTGAACTGGTAGAACTCCGGCAGCCCGCGGCCCGCGCACAGCCAGGCCAGCCGGTCGCCGAGGATCGCGCCGAGCGCCGCCGCGACGAAGACGATGAGGTCACCGCCGACGAGGATCGAGGCGCCGCCCGCCAGGAGCCCGGTGGCCGCGGAGAGCACCCAGCCGGGGTAGGGGTGGCGGTTGCGGCGGATCTCGGCGAGACGCCGGTAGGCCTCCTCCAGGGAGACTTCGACCTCCGGGTCGCTGATGTCGTACACCAGCTGGAACACGGCCGCGAGGCGCGTGTAGTCGGTGCCGCGCCGCCGCACGGTCCGTGACGCGGTCACCGGGTCGTCGACCAGCGACGGCTGGTACGAGATCGAGAGCAGCGTGAACGTCACCGTCGGCTCGCACCGGTCGAGGCCGTAGGAGCGGCACACGGCGAACATCGCCGCCTCCACGTCCTCGGCGCCCTCACCGCCCGCGAGGAGCAGCTCGCCGATACGCAGGGTCAGGTCGAGGACGCGCGGAACGGCCGGGCCCTCCTCGTCGTGCTTCTGCACGGGCTCGGCCGCGGGACGCTCGGCCACCGGCATGCGCAGCATCGTGCGCATCCGGTCCTGCCAGGGCGCCTCCTTGGTCAGCTTGACCATGGGGATGCCGTGCGCGGGTGTGAACGCGGGCGGCGCGTGCCGGGAGCTGTAGGTCTGCGGGGGCGTGAAGGCCGAACCGCCGGTGTCGGCGGGTGCGGCGGCCGGGGTGCTGAGCCCGTCGGGGAGCGCGAACTCGGACGTCGTCTGTGACTCGTCCTGCTCGGGCGCCGGGGTCTGCGGCACCACCCCGGGCGGCGGGGTGAAGGCGCTGCGTGCCTCGTCCGACTGCGGTTTGCGGTCTTCGGCCGCCTCCGGCTCCCGCTCCGTCACCAACTCGCCCTTCGTATGACGCCTGCGCACCTCCCGGTACGCCTCAGTATGAGCACAGATACGCGAACGGGCCGCCCCACCCCCGAAAGGAGTCGGACGGCCCGTGCGTGGCGGGGGGAGGTCAGTGACCGCCCTCGTCCTTGAAGCGCTTGTAGGACCGCTCGATCTCGGCCTCGGCCTCGGTGCGGCCGACCCAGTCGGCGCCCTCGACGGACTTGCCGGGCTCCAGGTCCTTGTAGACCTCGAAGAAGTGCTGGATCTCCAGGCGGTCGAACTCGGACACGTGGTGAATGTCGCGCAGGTGCTCCACGCGGGGGTCCGAGGCGGGGACGCACAGCAGCTTGTCGTCGCCGCCGGCCTCGTCCGTCATCCGGAACATGCCGATGGCGCGGCACTTGATGAGGCAGCCGGGGAAGGTCGGCTCCTCCAGGATGACCAGCGCGTCCAGCGGGTCCCCGTCCTCACCGAGCGTGTTCTCGACGAATCCGTAGTCGGCCGGGTAGCTGGTCGAGGTGAAGAGTCGACGGTCCAGGCGGATCCGACCGGTCTCGTGGTCCACCTCGTACTTGTTCCGCGAACCCTTCGGAATCTCGATCGTGACGTCGAACTCCACCGGTGGCTCCTCCATGATCAACACATACGACTGGTGGTTAAGTGTCCCTCACGCAGGTGTGTGATCGCGAAAGGGGCTGGTCCGTGGTGCCCGAGCTCAAGGCTTCGCAGGCAGTTTCACAGGCAGTGAAGGTGCTTACGAAGGTCAAGACCTGGCAGCTCACAGCGGGCGCTGCCACCCTGGGCCTGGCGCTCTCGGCCGTGGCGGTGGCCTCGGCCGGTCCGTGGGACTCCAGCGGTCAGCGTACGGCGGAGGCGCGCCGGGCTGTGTCCCAGGAGGCCGGGGGTGGCACAGATCACGGCCGCGGCGGGCGCTCCGACGAGCCGGACGCCGCCCCGAGCGCCCGTGCCGTCCTCGCGCCGCCGGGCGGCTCGGTCCCCGGCCCCACCAAGGGCGCGCTCGCCGACGTGCTCGACCCGCTCCTGAACGACCCGGCCCTCGGCAAGCGGCGCACCGCGGCCGTCGTCGACGCGGCCACCGGCGAGCGGCTGTACGGCAAGAGCTCCGGCGACGCCCTGACGCCCGCGTCGACCACCAAGCTCGCCACGGCGGTCGCCGCCCTGTCGATGCCGGGATCCGACCACCGCATCGACACGAAGACCGTCATCGAGCCCGACTCGTCGGCGCACCAGGTCGTCCTCGTCGGCGGCGGCGACCCCACGCTCACCGCCCGCAAGGACGCCGGACCGAACGCGAGCCTGCGCGCCCTCGCCGACGCCACCGCGAAGGAACTCAAGGACCGGGACACGGACGAGATCACGCTCTCGTACGACACCTCGCTCTACTCGGGGCCGCTCCTGCACCCCATCGGGCCCAACGAGAACATCGCGCCGGTCAGCGCCCTCATGGCCGACGAGGCGCGCATGGACGACTCGTCGAGCGGCCCGGCGCCCCGCGAGTCCGACCCGGCGGCCGCCGCCGCGCGGAAGTTCGCGGATCTGCTGCACGACCGCGGCATCAAGACGAAGGGCGAGCCGGGCCCGGGCAAGGCGTCGGGCAACGCCGAGAAGCTGGCCAAGGTGTCGTCGCCGCCCGTGTCGGCCCTGGTCGAGCGCATGCTGACGCACAGTGACAACGACATCGCGGAGGCCCTGGCCCGCCAGGTGGCGCTCACCACGGACGAGGCCGCGAGCTTCGACGGCGGGGGCGCGGCGATCCGCAAGGAGCTGGACAAGCTCCGACTCCCGCTCTCCGGAAGCCACTTCGCGGACGGCAGCGGCCTCGACCGCGCCGACAAGGTCTCCGCCGACCTGCTCACCCAGGTCCTCGCGCACGCCGTCGAACGCGAGCGCCCCGGGCTGCGCCCGGTCCTCACCGGACTGCCCGTCGCCGGCTTCACGGGCACGCTGAGCAAGCGGTACACCGACGCGGCCGACGCGGCGGGCATCGGCCTCGTACGGGCCAAGACCGGCACGCTGACCGGGGTGAACACGCTGGCCGGAACGGTCGTCGACGCGGACGGTCGGCTCCTGGTCTTCGCGTTCATGACGGACGGCACCGTGAACCCGGGACAGGCTCAGGCGGCCCTGGACCGGCTCGCGTCGACGGTCGCGAACTGCGGCTGCCGCTGACCCGCCCAGCACCCCGGCCCCGTCCGTCCCGGCCGTGTCCCCTAGGGGGCACAACCGGGGCGCTGTCCGGGGCCAAGCCCCTGTGCACCAGGACCCGAGCACGTACGGTTGACGCATGACGAGCATCGGTGGTGCTTCTGGGATGGTCGACTGGAATCTCGCGGTGGCGACCGCGACCCGACTCGTGCGGCCGGGTCCGGAGGTGACCCGGGACGAGGCGCGAGCCATCGTCGCGGAGCTGCGCCGGCACGCCAAGGCCTCCGAGGAACACGTCCGCGGCTTCACACGGATGGCGACCGACGAGGTGCACGACACGCCCGTCCTCGTCGTCGACCGCCCCGGCTGGGTCCGGGCGAACGTGGCGGGGTTCAGGGAGCTCCTCAAGCCCCTCCTGGACAAGATGGAGGAGCGGCGCGGCTCCGGCCCCGGCGGAGCGGTCCTCGGCGCCGTCGGCGGCAAGGTCACGGGCGTCGAGCTCGGCATGCTGCTGTCGTTCCTGTCCTCCCGCGTCCTCGGGCAGTACGAGACCTTCGCCCCCGCCACCCGGGACCTGCCGGCCGCGCCGAACGGCGGCGGAAGACTGCTCCTCGTCGCGCCGAACATCGTGCACGTGGAGCGCGAACTCGACGTGGATCCGCACGACTTCAGGCTCTGGGTGTGCCTGCACGAGGAGACGCACCGCACGCAGTTCACGGCCGTGCCCTGGCTGCGTGACCACCTCGAGGGCGAGATCCAGTCATTCCTCGCCGAGACCGACGTCGACCCGATGACGTTCCTGGAGCGCATCCGGGAGGCAGCCCAGTCCCTGGCGGGCGCACGCCCCGAGGGCGAGCAGGGCGAGGGTGACGACGGGGGCCGCTCCCTGGTCGAGCTCGTGCAGTCCCCGGCCCAGCGCGAGATCCTCGCCCGGCTCACCTCCGTGATGTCGCTGCTCGAAGGGCACGCGGACTTCGTGATGGACGGGGTCGGGCCCGCGGTGGTGCCGTCGGTGGCCGAGATCAGGGAGAAGTTCAAGGAGCGCCGTCAGAAGGGTGCGTCCCGCCTGGACCTGGCGCTGCGCAAGCTCCTGGGCCTCGACGCGAAGCTGCGCCAGTACCGCGACGGCGAGCGGTTCGTCAGGGCCGTGGTGAACGAGGTGGGTATGGACGGATTCAATCGCGTATGGACATCGCCGAACACGCTCCCCACCAAGGCGGAGATCGCCAAACCGGCGGACTGGGTCGCGCGGGTGCACCGCAAGTCGGAGGGTGCACCGTAAGGCAGGGTCGTGAAACAAATACGGCCAACGGCAGGAGGACGCCCCCGTAATCACCCATCCGAGGGACCGTGGGCCGTGGGTAGGCGTGCAATGCTCGGGGAATGGCTCGGCTCTGTCACCATCGACACACTCTGAGTGACTGAAATCACCGAGTCACTGTTGAGTGACTAGTCCGAGCCACACCCCCACCGAAAACTTCATGAAGGGAACCGGACATGGGTCCCCATCCTGCGGTCGCGGCGATACGCCTGGCGGTCCGCCGCGTACTCCACGACGTACTCAACGACCACGGCGCCAGCGCCCCCCACACGGTGCCAGAAGCCCCGCGCACCCCGCCCCTGGTGCTTGTCGCCTGCTCCGGCGGTGCCGACTCCATGGCGCTCGCCTCCGCCCTCGCCTTCGAGGCCCCCAAGCTCGGCATCCGCGCCGGTGGTGTGACGGTCGACCACGGTCTGCAGCCCGGCTCCGATCTCCGCGCCGCCGAAGTCGTCGCGCGGCTGACCGCCCTGCGCCTCGACCCCGTCGAGTCCGCGGCCGTGCACGTCGGCCGCGACGGCGGGCCCGAAGCCGCCGCGAGGGACGCCAGATACGCCGCGCTCGACGCCGCCGCGGAACAGCACGGCGCCGCCGCGATCCTGCTGGGCCACACCCGCGACGATCAGGCAGAGACGGTCCTGCTCGGCCTCGCCCGCGGCTCCGGCATCCGCTCTCTGTCGGGAATGGCCGCGACCTCGGGGGTCGACGGCCGTTACCGCAGGCCCTTCCTGCACGTCGACCGCCAGACCGCCCGCAAGGCGTGCATGGCCCAGTCGCTGCCCGTCTGGGACGACCCCCACAACGCCGATCCGGCGTACACACGTTCCCGGCTGCGCCACGAGGGGCTGCCCGCCCTGGAGAAGGCGCTCGGCAAGGGCGTCGTCGAGGCGCTCGCCCGTACGGCCCAGTTGTCCCGTGACGACGCCGACGCCCTGGACACGTGGGCCGCGCAGGCCGAAGCCATGGTGCGGGACCCCGCGGGCCTCCTGGAGTGCGCCAAGCTCTACGCGCTGCCGCCCGCCGTACGCCGCCGTGTACTGCGCCGCGCGGCCATCGAGGCCGGCGCCCCGGCGGGTGCTCTGTTCGCCCGGCACATCGAAGAGGTCGACCGTTTGATCACCGGTTGGCGCGGCCAGGGGGAGATCAACCTCCCCGGCAAGGTCGTGGCTCAGCGGCAGGGTGGCAGACTGGTCATCCGGCAAGGCTGACGAGGGGCGCGAGTCCTTCAGCGGCCGGTGGGACGACCGAAAGTGATGCGGGTGGACGCGAAAGACATGGGCACCGACCTTCAGTCGGTGCTCATCACCAAGGAAGAGATCGACGCGAAGCTGGCCGAGCTGGCCGCGAAGATCGATGCGGAATACGCGGGCAAGGACCTGCTGATCGTCGGTGTCCTCAAGGGCGCCGTGATGGTCATGGCGGACCTGGCGCGTGCGCTGTCCACCCCCGTCACGATGGACTGGATGGCGGTGTCCTCGTACGGCGCGGGCACCCAGTCGTCCGGCGTCGTGCGGATCCTCAAGGACCTCGACACCGACATCAAGGGCAAGCACGTCCTGATCGTCGAGGACATCATCGACTCCGGCCTGACGCTGTCGTGGCTGCTCACCAACCTCGGCACCCGCGAGCCCGCGAGCCTCGAGGTCTGCACGCTGCTGCGCAAGCCGGAGGCGGCGAAGGTGGCCATCGACGTGAAGTGGACCGGGTTCGAGATCCCGAACGAGTTCGTCGTCGGGTACGGCCTGGACTACGCGGAGAAGTACCGGAACCTGCCGTTCGTCGGCACTCTGGCTCCCCACGTCTACGGCGGCTGAGCGGCCGCCGAAGCCATGTGAGACGGTCGGGAACCCCTGCGGGTTCCCCGCCGTTGGAGCATGCGTGGGCGAGATTCTCAGCCGTCCCCTGCGGCTTCGGGTGACAATGCTGGGGTACCGTCCGAAGAACAGTCTTCAAAACAGCCTTTATCAAACTCACTATGGCAGGAGGGACGGGGCGGCATCGCTCCGTATGGATGGACGTGAAGCGATACTTCCGTGGGCCGGTCATGTGGATCGTGCTGGCCGTCCTTGCCGTGGTCGTGTTGATGCAGGTCGTCGGTTCGTCCGGTGGCTACAAGACAGTGGACACCGGCCAGGTCATTCAGGCCATCGACGACAACAAGGTGCAGTCGGCCAAGCTGACCACCGGCGACGAAAACAACATCAAGGTCGAGCTCAAGGACGGCCAGAAGGTCCAGGGCAGCAGCAAGATCCAGGCGAGCTACATCGGCGACCAGGGCGTCGAGGTGGCCAAGGATCTGCAGGCCAAGTTCGAGGACAAGAAGATCCCCGACGGGTACACCGTCGCTCCGACGAAGCAGAACGCCTTCGTGGGGATCCTGCTCTCCCTGCTCCCCTTCGTCCTGATCGTCGTCGTCTTCCTGTTCCTGATGAATCAGATGCAGGGCGGCGGCTCCCGAGTCATGCAGTTCGGGAAGTCCAAGGCGAAGCTCATCACCAAGGACACCCCGAAGACGACGTTCGCCGATGTGGCGGGCTCGGACGAGGCAGTCGAGGAGCTCCACGAGATCAAGGAGTTCCTCCAGGAGCCGGCGAAGTTCCAGGCCGTCGGCGCCAAGATCCCCAAGGGTGTGCTGCTCTACGGCCCGCCCGGAACCGGTAAGACGCTGCTCGCGCGCGCCGTAGCCGGTGAGGCGGGGGTTCCCTTCTACTCGATCTCGGGTTCCGACTTCGTCGAGATGTTCGTCGGTGTCGGTGCCTCCCGAGTCCGTGACCTGTTCGAGCAGGCCAAGGCGAACGCCCCGGCGATCGTCTTCGTCGACGAGATCGACGCTGTCGGCCGGCACCGCGGTGCGGGTCTCGGCGGCGGTCACGACGAGCGCGAGCAGACGCTCAACCAGCTGCTCGTCGAGATGGACGGCTTCGACGTGAAGGGCGGCGTCATCCTGATCGCCGCCACGAACCGGCCCGACATCCTCGACCCGGCACTGCTGCGCCCGGGACGTTTCGACCGGCAGATCGCGGTCGACCGCCCGGACATGCAGGGCCGTCTGGAGATCCTCAAGGTTCACCAGAAGGGCAAGCCGGTCGCACCCGATGTCGACCTCTCCGCCGTCGCCCGGCGTACCCCGGGCTTCACCGGCGCCGATCTGGCGAACGTGCTGAACGAAGCGGCGCTCCTCACGGCGCGCAGCGACCTCAAGCTCGTCGACAACTCGATGCTGGACGAGGCGATCGACCGCGTAGTGGCGGGCCCGCAGAAGCGGACCCGGATCATGTCCGACAAGGAGAAGAAGATCACCGCGTACCACGAGGGCGGACACGCCCTGGTCGCGGCGGCTTCGCCCAACTCCGACCCGGTGCACAAGATCACGATCCTGTCCCGTGGACGGGCCCTCGGTTACACGATGGTCCTGCCCGACGAGGACAAGTACTCCACCACGCGCAACGAGATGCTCGACCAGCTCGCCTACATGCTGGGCGGGCGCGCGGCCGAGGAGCTGGTCTTCCACGACCCGACCACGGGCGCGGCGAACGACATCGAGAAGGCGACCACGACCGCGCGGGCCATGGTCACGCAGTACGGCATGACCGAGCGGCTCGGCGCGATCAAGTTCGGCGGCGACAACACCGAGCCCTTCCTGGGCCGGGAGATGTCGCACCCGCGCGACTACTCGGAAGAGGTCGCCGCGCTCGTCGACGAAGAGGTCAAGAAGCTCATCGAGAACGCGCACAACGAGGCCTGGGAGATCCTGGTCGAGAACCGCGACGTCCTCGACCAGCTGGTGCTCCAGCTCCTGGAGAAGGAAACGCTGAACAAGGAGCAGATCGCCGAGATCTTCGCTCCGATCGTGAAGCGCCCGGCCCGCCCCGCGTGGACCGGCTCCTCCCGCCGCACCCCCTCGACCCGCCCGCCGGTGCTCTCCCCCAGGGAGCTGTCACTGACGAACGGTTCGAACGGCGCGGCAACGGGCGTCGAGTCCGGGCTGGACATCGCTCCTACGGACAGCCCCGAGGCCTGATCACCCGGAATGGATAACCGCGTCCCCCACGCCTTACGGTGTGGGGGACGCGGTTCTTTGTTCAAGGAAGAGGCACAGATGACCGACCCGGTGACGCTGGACGGCGAGGGTCCGATCGGCGAGTTCGACGAGAAGCGCGCCGAGAACGCCGTGCGTGAGCTGCTCATCGCTGTCGGGGAGGACCCGGACCGCGAGGGCCTCAAGCAGACGCCGGCGCGGGTGGCGCGGGCGTACAAGGAGATATTCGGGGGCCTGTGGCAGAAGCCAGAGGACGTCCTGACGACGACGTTCGACCTCGGTCACGACGAGATGGTCCTGGTGAAGGACATCGAGGTCCAGAGCAGCTGTGAGCACCATCTGGTGCCGTTCGTCGGCGTCGCCCACGTCGGCTACATCCCGTCGAGCGACGGCAAGATCACGGGCCTGTCGAAGCTGGCCCGCCTCGTGGACGTCTACGCCCGGCGCCCGCAGGTCCAGGAGCGTCTGACCACGCAGATCGCCGACTCCCTGATGGAGATCCTGGAGCCGCGCGGTGTGATCGTGGTCGTCGAGTGCGAGCACATGTGCATGACGATGCGCGGGGTGCGCAAGCAGGGCGCGAAGACCATCACGTCCGCGGTGCGCGGCCAGCTGCGCGACCCGGCGACGCGCAACGAGGCGATGAGCCTGATCATCGCGCGCTGAGCCCCTGCGGGGACGCGGCAGGCGCGTTGCGGGACCCCGGTGGCCCCCGGGCCCTCGGCGGGCGCCCTCGGCGGGTCAGGCCGCCGGTGCGGCCCCGCCGTGGTCCTCGTCGTCGTCCTCAGGGAGCTTGCAGACGCGCTCCAGGAAGAGGGCGGCCGCTATCACGGCGATGCCGGTGAGGACCGAGAAACCGGCGTAGATCGCCTGGTCGCGGCGGGCCGGGACGTCGAGGTGCTCGAGCAGGAAGGCGCCCGTGCCGCCGTACATCCCGGCGACCAGGGCGGCGACCAGGGCGCTGGCCTGGCCGAAGACGAGGGCGCGGGCCGCCATCAGCGGGTCGACGCCCTTGGCGCCGGGGCGCCGCTCGCGCTGGGCGCGCAGCCGGGCCCGGATGGAGAGCGCGGTCGCCAGCAGGATGACGGCGATCACGGCGAGGACGATCGGCGCCGCCAGCGGGACCCTCGGCAGCGTGCCGATCGAATCCCACAGGCGGGCGCCCGCCCAGCTCAGTACACCGGCGACCAGGAAGAGGCCGGCCAGCGTCCTGATGCGCAGTTGCTTCATTCCGGTGGTCGCCCCTCAGTCCCCGCGCTGTCTTCGTGTGCCCGCATGACCCTAACGACTATTCGGGCAGCTGGAGTTCCAGGTCGGCGCGCGGCGCGACGCCTTCGCGGGTGACCGCGGCGAGCAGCTCGGCGACCGGCCCGTGGCCCGGCAGCTGCGCCTCCGGCTCCACGTCGAACCAGGGTGCGAGGACGAAGGCCCGCTGGTGCGCGCGCGGGTGGGGGAGCGTGAGGACCGGGTCGTCGGAGACGACGTCGGCGTACGTGACGATGTCGACGTCGATCGTGCGGGCGCCCCAGCGCTCGTCACGGACGCGGTGGAAGGCCTCCTCGACGGCGTGCGCCCGCTCCAGGAGGGAGGACGGGGGAAGGGTCGTGCGGAGCACGATCACCGCGTTGAAGTACGCGGGCTGGCTGCCCGGCTCGACGCCCCACGGCTCGGTCTCGTAGACGGGCGAGACGGCCTTCACGCGGACGCCGGGGGTGTCCTCCAGCGCGTCGATGGCGCCCTGGAGCGTCTCGAGGCGGTTCCCCAGGTTCGAGCCGAGGGCGAGCACCGCGCGTTTGGGGTTGGAGAGTGTGGTGTCGGCCGCATCCACCTGCTCGACCACGGAGGCGGGCACCGGCTGTACCGTCGGGTCGCTCTGACCCTCGGTGAAAGATCCCTCGGTGAAAGATGCAGTCATACTCGGCTCCGGGTGATGGTGACGGTCACATCGTCGAAGGGGACGGTGATCGGGGCGTCCGGCTTGTGGACGCAGACCTCGACCTCCAGGACTCCTTCGTGCTTCAGGCACGTCCCGGCGATGCGCTCGGCGAGCGTCTCGATGAGATCGACCGGATCGCCTTCGACGACGGCCACGACCTCCTCCGCCACGATGCCGTAGTGCACGGTCTTCGCCAGGTCGTCGTCGGCCGCGGCCGCGCGTGTGTCCAGTCCGAGCACCAGGTCCACGATGAAGGTCTGGCCTTCCTCACGTTCCTTGGGGAAGACGCCATGGTGCCCGCGGGCCTTGAGGCCGCGCAGCGCGACACGATCCACGCGAATCACTCCTGCAATCGTCGGTAGCGGCGGGTTCGTACCGAGTGCGGTCGGCACACCAGCCTCGATCGAATCTACCTGCGAGCACCGACAGCGCTCGCCCGCGGGGGCTATGGACAGGGCGGCTCACCGCTGGTAGCCGCCCCTACCCACCAGCGCGCTCCGGCAATCACGTGGGGGCCACGTGTACCCGCCTACCCCGTCAGGAGCCACTCAGGAGGGTGTCTCGTCGCTTTCCTCGTCGGCGTCGCCCTCGGTCTCGGACTCGGCGAGTACGGGCGACGCGTGGTGTGACCACAGTTTCCAGCCGTCACGTGTGCGACGGAGCACATTTGTGGCGACGACGCGCTGGCCGACGAGCGGGCCGAGTTCGTCGCCCTCCTCGGGGGCCGGGCCGCCGCTGAGGATGTTCTCGGTGCAGGTGATCAGAGCGGTGTCGGCGACGATGCTGATGTGCACATCCGTGAGGAAGAACTGGATGTACTCGGTGTTCGCCATGATCAGCGCGTACGAGCGCAGGACCTCGCCGCGGCCGGTGAGCACGGGCCAGCCGGGGTGCACGCAGCTGATGGACGTGTCCTCGACCTCGTCGGAGTCCTCGCTGTACGAGACGTCCTCGGGGGCGAGCCAGAGCGCCGTCAGCAGTTCGAAGTCGCCCCGCTCCAGTGCCTCGTAGAAGGCGCGGTTTGCGCGGTCCACGGCCTCCGCGTCGGTGCGCCGGGCTGCCGCACCGCGCGGCTCCTCGGGCTCCCTCGGTGGGGTCACTGGGCTCCCTCTACGGCGCGGGCGACACGGACCGCGTCCGCCGTGGCGCGGACCTCGTGGACGCGGACCGCCCAGGCGCCCTGATGGGCCGCGATCGCGGAGACGGCGGCCGTGGCGGCGTCGCGCTCGCGGGCCGGGGGCGGGGCGCCCTGGTCGCCGGCCAGCACATGGCCGAGGAACCGCTTGCGGGAGGCGGCGACCAGCAGGGGGTGGCCGAGCGCGCGCAGCTCCTCCAGGTGGGCCAGGAGCTTCAGGTCGTGGGCGGCCTCCTTGGAGAAGCCGAGGCCAGGGTCGACGACGATGCGCTCGGGGGCGATGCCGCCCTCGATGACGGCCTCCACGCGCGCGTGGAGCTCGGCGACGACTTCTGAGACCACGTCCTCGTAGGTGCCCTTGACGTTGCCGCCCTCCAGGAAGCCGCGCCAGTGCATGACGACGAAGGGGGCGCCCGCCGCGGCGACGACGGGGATCATCGCCGGGTCGGCGAGGCCGCCGCTGACGTCGTTGACGAGGGAGGCGCCGGCCGCCAGGGAGCGCTCGGCCACGGAGGCGCGCATCGTGTCGACGGACACGGCGACGCCCTCGGAGGACAGGCCCTGCACGACGGGGATGACGCGCTTGAGCTCCTCGTCCTCGTCGACGCGGGTGGCGCCGGGGCGGGTCGACTCGCCGCCGACGTCGATGAGGTCGGCGCCCTGTGCGACCAGGTCGAGGCCGTGTTTCACGGCGGCCGTCGTGTCGAACCAGCGGCCCCCGTCGGAGAAGGAATCGGGCGTCACATTGACGACTCCCATGACCGCGCAGCGGTCCCATTCGGGAAGGCCTATGACGTGGCCGCGACGGCCCTGCGACGTGCTCATGCCTTCAAGCCTAGGCCCGGCGGCCCGGTGGCCGTGCCACGGAGGGATACCGGACCGGCCTCAGGCGGCCCGTACCCCGCGCGGACCGCCGTCGGGCGCGCCGTCGTGGGCGCAGGGCCGGGGCGCGGCCGTACGCCGCCGCAGGACGCGCGGCATGCCGAGGTTCACGAAGCCCTCCGCCTGCATGGCGGCGAAGCCGATCCGGGGCAGGTCGCGCGGGGAGCGGTAGACCACGAAGCGGGGCTCCCAGCGCGGCCGGAACTTCGCGTTGAACCGGTACAGCGACTCGATCTGGAACCAGCGGGACAGAAAGACGAGCAGCCCGCGCCAGGCCCGCAGGACCGGGCCCGCGCCGATCTTCTCGCCGCGCGCGAGGGCGGCACGGAACATCGCGAAGTTCAGCGAGATCCGCGTGATGCCGAGCTTCGGGGCGGCCTGGAGGGCGGCCACGATGAGGAGTTCGTTCATGCCGGGGTCGGCGGCGCGGTCGCGGCGCATCAGGTCGAGGGAGACGCCGTCGGTGCCCCAGGGGACGAAGTGGAGTACGGCCTTCAGGTCGCCGTGGCGTCCGGCCGGGTCGTCGGCCTTGTGAGCCGTGGCGACCAGACAGTTGCCGTCCGCGGCGTCGCCGATGCGGCCGAGCGCCATGGAGAAGCCGCGTTCGGTGTCGGTGCCGCGCCAGTCGTCGGCGGCGCGCCTGATCCGCTCCAGCTCCTGGTCGCCGAGGTCACGGATGCGCCGCACCCGGGTCTCGTAGCCATTGCGCTCGATCCTCTTGACCATCTGGCGTACGTTGCGCATCGCACGCCCGGCCAGGGAGAAATCCGCGGTGTCCACCACCGCCTCGTCGCCCAGTTCGAGTGCGTCGAGGCCGGTCTCGCGGGTCCAGACCTCGCCGCCCGTCTCGGAGCAGCCCATGACGGCCGGGGTCCACGAGTGGGCCTTGGCCTCGTCCATGAACCGCTCGATGGCTCCGGGCCACGCCTCGACGTCCCCGACGGGGTCGCCGCTCGCGAGCATCACGCCCGACACGACGCGGTAGCAGACGGCAGCCTTGCCGCTGGGCGAGAAGACGACCCCCTTGTCGCGGCGGAGCGCGAAGTGGCCGAGGGAGTCCCGGGCGCCGTGCTTGTCCAGGAGGGAGCGCAGCCGCGCCTCGTCGTCCTCGGTGAGACGTGCGGCCGGGTGTTCGGGGCGGAACGCCAGATAGATGGTCGTCAGCGCGGTGAGCAGGCCGAGCGCGCCGAGCGAGCAGGCCACGGTCCAGGAGGTGCGGCCCGCGTAGTCGACGGGCCCGTCCATGCCGAACAGGCCGTACAGGACGTGTTCCAGACGGTCGGACAGGCTCGGGTCGCCCACCAGCTTCTTGGGGTGGGCGCTCACGATGGCGAGGCCGATGACGATGGAACCGGCGCCCATGAGCACGAAGTTCGCCAGCGCCCGCCAGCGGCTGCGCGGGTCGGGCAGCGCCGCGAACTCACTCCGGTGGCGCAGCAGCATCGTGAGCAGTACGAGCGGGATCAGCACACCGAACAGGGAGTGCCGGTACGCGAACTGCGCGAGCGCGCCGAGTGGCAGGAGCACCACGGCCGCGCGCCAGGCCCGCCGCTTTCGGCGGCGCAGCCCGTGCGCGAGGAGGAGCAGCAGGACGCCCGTACTGATGGCGAGTGCGGCCGCGAACGGGCCGAGGGCGCCGGGCAGGACCTCGGCCAGCGCGTACATGCGGCTGTGCCGGAACCGCGGGAAGACGCCCGCCGCTATGTCGAGGAGTCCGACGAGGATGCAGGCCCGGGCGATCAGGGTGGGGACGGCCTCGGGCCGGGGGCCCCGCAGTATCCGGCGCAGATGCTGCGTTCTGCCCGGAACCTCGCCTGACATATCGGCATCTATCCTGACAGACATCGCATCCCGTAGTTCCGCGAGAGAGCTCGAAGCCGGTGCCATTTCCGGCATCCGGCCACATTGCGCCCTCTAGGACGGGACTTGTGGGAGGCGGGTTCACTCGGCCAGGTAAACCGGCGGAAAAGGTTCAGAAGCCAGAAAGCGCAGGCGGGTACAGCACGATGGGTCTCACGAGCAGCAAGGTCGTTGCGCTTGCGGTCATTCTGGCCGTGCTCCTCTTCGCCGGCACGGTCTGGCTGTGGCCACGCCTGGCGTGCCGCACCTGGGGATCCGTCGCCGGGCGGGTGGGCCTGCTGCTCGCGACGCAGCTGGCGCTGTTCCTCTCGGCCGGCCTCGGTGTCAACCAGGCGTTCGGGTTCTACGCCACGTGGGACGACCTCCTCGGGCGGGAGCAGGGCCAGGGCGTGGTCACCGACCTCGGCGCAGTGAGCACCCGGGGGCCCCTGCAGGTGGTCGGCACGCGGTACGTGAACGTGCCGGGCGGCTCACGGCCCAAGGTCGGCGGCCAGATCCAGAAGGTCGACATCGTCGGGAAGCGCTCGCACATCGCCACGTCCGCGTACGTCTATCTGCCGCCCGAGTACTTCAAGGGCCGCTACAGGGACCACACTTTCCCCGCCTCGGTCGTCCTCACTGGCTACCCCGGCACCGCCGAGGCGCTCATCAAGGGACTGCGCTACCCGACCACCGCCCACGAGCAGGCCAGGGCGGGCGCGATGCGGCCGATGATCCTGGTGATGATGCGCCCGACCGTGGCGCCGCCGCGGGACACGGAGTGCGTGGACGTGCCGCGCGGCCCGCAGACGGAGACGTTCTTCGCCAAAGACCTGCCTCAGGTCATCTCTGCGCACTACAGGGTCAACAGGAAGTCCGGCGGCTGGGGCATCGTGGGCGACTCCACGGGCGGCTACTGCGCCCTGAAACTCGCCATGCACCACCCCCGGGTCTACGGCGCGGGGGCGGGCCTGTCCGCGTACTACAAGGCGCCCATCGACCCCACCACGGGCGACCTCTTCCACGGCGACGAGGAACTGGAGCGCCACGCCGACCTGATGTGGACCCTGGAACACGGGAGGCCGCCCGCCACGTCGCTGCTGGTCACCACGAGCAGGCACGGCGAGAGCAACTACGGGAACACGATGAGGTTCATCCGCGAGGTGAAGCCGCCCACCGGTATCTCGTCGATCGTCCTGGACAGCGGCGGCCACAACTTCAACACCTGGCGCCGCGAGATCCCGGCCACGCTGGCGTGGGTGAGCGCGCGCATCACGGAGTAGTGGCTGGGGGCTCCGGGGGCTCACGCTTCGGGGCTCACGAACCGTCAGGCCCCCGTCACCGTCTCCAGTTCGACCTCCGCGCGCGGGATGTCCCGGGCGTCCGCCGCCGTCGAGCGGCGCAGCGCCTCGTGCAGCCGCGCGGGGGTGAGGACGCCGAGGAAGCGGCCCTCGCTGTGCTCGTCGATGACGGCGATCCAGCCCGCGTCGTGCTGGAGCATCGTGGCGAACGCCTGCTTGAGGGTGGCGCCGACCGGCAGCCACGCCTCCATACGGCGGGCATGCTCGCGGACCGTGCCGCTGTGCACGCGCGCGTGCTCCGCGGAGATCCAGCCGTGCAGGTTGTTGTCGCCGTCGAGGACCACCGCCCAGGGGGCGTCGAGCTTCGCCGGCAGCGGGTCGTCGAGATGCACGACGGGCGGCTGCTCCAGGTCGCTCTCCTCGATGGGCGTGACGGACAGGCGCTTGAGGCCGCGGTCCGCGCCGACGAAGTCGGCCACGTACTCGGTCGCGGGGGCGCCGAGGACGGTCGACGGGGTGTCGAACTGCTCGATCCGGCCCTGCCCGTACACGGCGATCCGGTCGCCGAGCCGGACGGCCTCCTCGATGTCGTGGGTGACGAACAGGACCGTCTTGCGCACGGCCTGCTGGAGGCGCAGGAACTCGTTCTGCAGGTGTTCGCGCACGACCGGGTCGACCGCGCCGAACGGCTCGTCCATCAGGAGTACGGGCGGATCCGCCGCCAACGCCCTTGCCACGCCGACGCGTTGGCGCTGTCCGCCGGAGAGCTGGTCGGGGTAGCGGTCGCCGAAGGTGCGCGGGTCGAGTCCGACGAGGTCGAGGAGTTCGGCGGCGCGCTCGCGGGCCTTGGCGCGCTTGACGCCGAGGAGGTGCGGGACGGTCGCCGTGTTGTCGAGGACCGTCTTGTGCGGGAAGAGGCCGACCTGCTGGATCACATAGCCGATGCGGCGCCGGAGTTGGACGGGGTCGATGCCGGATATGTCGTCGCCGTCGAGCAATATCCGGCCCTCGCTCGGTTCGATGAGCCGGTTGACCATCTTCATCGTGGTGGTCTTGCCGCAGCCCGACGGGCCGACGAGCGTGACGAGTTCCCCCTCGTTCACCTCGAAGGACAGGTCGTCGACGGCCGTTGTCCCGTCGGCGTAGCGCTTGGTGACGTGCTCGAACCGGATCATGGGTCCCCATTGTGCCGGGCAGTCGCCGCCTGCGGGCGGCCGCTGTGTGAAGGCCATGTTGCGTCGTGACGAGGGGTCTCGGCGATTGTCAGTGGTGGGGGCTAGGGTCGTCCGCAGTCGGAATCAGGCGCTCGCGCGAGCGGTTTCAGGACATATGTACGGGGATTCGGGGGAGGTGGGGCGGGTGAGCAGTCCCAATTGCATGGTGACCAATGAGTGGGTGTGCGGGGAATACCTGCGCACCCGCAGGCCGGAGCTGGTCGACGCGGTCGTCCAGCACATCGGCATCACGGCCGCTTCCGTTGTGATCGGCGTGCTGATCGCCTTCCCGCTGGCCCTCCTGGCCCGCCACCGGCGCGCCTTCGCGGGCCCGGTGCTCGGCCTGACGACGGTGCTCTACACGATCCCGTCGCTGGCCATGTTCTCGCTGCTGCTCCCGCTGTTCGGGCTCTCCGCCTCGCTCGTGATCACCGGACTCGTCCTCTACACCCTGACGATCCTGGTGCGGAATTTCCTGGCGGGCCTCCAGGCCGTGCCGGACGAGGCCAGGGA
Source organism: Streptomyces sp. NBC_00009 (assembly GCF_045040855.1). Lineage (NCBI taxonomy): Bacteria > Bacillati > Actinomycetota > Actinomycetes > Kitasatosporales > Streptomycetaceae > Streptomyces > Streptomyces sp. NBC_00009. Next base: position 3,469,177 of record NZ_CP108312.1, on the reverse strand, counting down.
AGCGGCCCGCGGCATGGGGTACGGGCCGGTCCGGCTGTTGTGGGAGGTCGAACTGCCGCTGGCGCTGCCCGCCATGCTCGCGGGCGTGCGGATCGCCACGGTCTCCACGGTCGCGCTGACGACGGTCGGCGCGATCGTCGACTACGGCGGCCTGGGCACGCTGATCCTCGTAGGGCAGAGAACCGACTTCAAGGCGCAGGTGTTCACGGCGTCCGTGCTGTGCGTGCTCCTCGCCGTGGGCGCCGATCTGCTGCTGCTCGGCCTCCAGCGGTGGCTGACCCCCTGGACCCGCGTCGCGTCCGGGACGTCCCGCATACGCAGACGCACGGACCGCTCCGGCAGTCCGGACCGCCCGGGTGGCGGCTCCGGCGACACGGAGCGACGTAAGGAGAAGGCGGCGCAGGCGGCATGAGCGCGATATCGGGGGCCTACGACTGGCTGACGACAGGGGCCAACTGGCAGGGCGAGAAGGGGGTGTGGCACCGCCTGGCCGAGCATCTGTACTTCAGCGGCGTCACCCTCGCCGTGTCCTGCCTGATCGCCCTGCCGCTCGCGCTGTGGCTCGGGCACATCGGCAAGGGCGGCGGCCTCGCGGTCAACATCTCGAACGCGGGCCGCGCGGTGCCCACGCTCGCGGTGCTCGTCCTGCTCACGCTGACGCCGCTGGGCCGGCACGGGGACCTGCCGACGTTCATCGCGCTCGTGCTGTTCGCGGTGCCGCCGCTGCTGACCAACGCCTACATCGGGATGCGCGAGGTCGACCGGGCTGTCGTGGAGGCGGCGCGGGGGATGGGGATGAGCGGGGGACAGGTGTTCCGGCGGGTCGAACTCCCGCTGGCGTATCCGATGGTCATGACCGGGATCCGGCTGGCGGCGGTGCAGGTGATCGCCACGGCGACGCTCGCCGCGATGGCCGGCAAGGGCGGGCTCGGGCGGATCATCACGGCCGGGTTCAACCTCCAGGACACTCCTCAGGTGGTCGCCGGCGCGGTCCTGGTGGCGTTGCTCGCACTGCTCGTGGAGGGCGTCCTGGCGGGCGCGGGGCGGGTTCTGAATCCTTCCCCAAGCTCTCGGCTCCGCTCGAGCAGGGGAGGCCCCAATCCGGGCCGCTCCGGCGCGGCGCGCTGAGACCCGGCCGGGCGGCGCGGCGGGCTGAACCCCCGACGGGCGCCGCGGCGGGCGGGACGCCAACTTGATATCTCGTTACGGCTTTTCGATCATTCCGGCTTTCGATTGGGTGGACAACGATGAACAGCAGAACGCGACGGATCGCCGTGGCGGCGGTCGCCGTCGGCGCGCTCACCACCGGACTCACCGCGTGCGGCGGGGACAGCCTGGAGGGCGGCAAGAGCGACAAGGCCGGCTCCGGCTCGGCGGGGAGCGGCAAGAAGGGCACGGTCGTCGTCGGCGCCGCCGGGTTCACCGAGTCGAAGGTGATGGCGGAGCTCTACAAGCAGGCTCTGGCCGACGCCGGATACTCCGCCTCGGTCAAGACCGTCGAGAACCGCGAGATCTACGAGCCCCAGCTCGCCAAGGGCGCCATCGATGTCGTTCCCGAATACGCGGCGACGCTCGCGGAATTCCTCAATCTCAAGAAGAACGGCGCGGACGCCAAGCCCGTCGCCTCAAGTGATCTTGATGCGACGGTCACGGCGCTGCGCGGACTCGCCGGGCCCGAGGGACTGACCGTGCTCGACGCCGGAGAGGCCGTCGACCAGAACGCCTTCGCAGTGAGCGCGGATTACGCGAAGCAGCACCACCTGAAGACCCTTTCGGACCTCGGCAAGTCCGGCCAGAAGGTCAAGATCGCGGCCGGTGACGAATGCGAGAAGCGGCCCTTCTGCGCCCCGGGTCTCGAGAAGACGTACGGCATCAAGGTCAGCGGGATCGACCCCAAGGGCGTCGGCACCACGCAGGCCAAGCAGGCCGTCAAGAACGGTGAGGACCAGCTGGTTCTGACGACCACCACGGACGCCACGCTGAAGAACTTCGGCCTGGTGCTCCTGGAGGACGACAAGAAGCTCCAGAACGCGGACAACATCGTTCCGGTCGTGAACACCAAGGACGCGGGCGACAAGGAGATAGCCGCCGTACTCGGGAAGCTGACCAAGACGCTGACGACCGGCGATCTCGTCGAGCTCAACCGGAAGGTCGACGCGGATCGCCAGAAGGAGGCCGATGTGGCCAAGGAGTATCTCCAGTCGAAGGGCCTCCTGAAGAACTGAACGGTCCGCTGAGGGACTGATCGGCAAAGGCGCTGATTTCAGGGGTGAATGGGAGTGGCGGGACAGAAGACCACGGGATTTTGGCTGCCGGGGCACCACGATTCGCCTACGCGCGGTAAGTTTCTGGCCATGCCACGTGGACGTCACCGCCATTCCCCACCCCTGCACAGGCTGCTTCCCCCCTCGGCGATCGCAGGCGTCCCGCTCGTCTGCGCGGCCGGCGCCTGGCTGACCGCGGAGCCGCTCGTGCTGCGCGGCCTGGTCGGTGCTGTCGCCTGCGCCGCCGTGGTGGGCGCGGTCGTCATGCGCCGCTGGGACCGGCTGGCGGGCAAGCGCGTCGCCGAGCTGAACCGGTCGCGGGTGAGCGACGAATGGCGCCACGACGAGCGGGTCGCCGAGCTCGAGACGGACCTCGAGGAGTCGCGTGAGCTGCGCTTCAAGATGGAGGCGAAGCTGCGCGGCAAGCGCACGGAGCTGGCGGCCCTGCGCAACGAGCACGCGGCCCTGCTGCGGCGCTACGCGACCGCGGAGACGGAGCGTGCCAGCGCCCTGGAAGGCCGCAGGCAGCTCGCGATAGAGGCATCGGCCCCGGCGCGTGCGCTGCCCGCGGCCGCCTCCCCGGCACCCGGCGCCGAGCTCGTCCCGGGGCAGCGCGCCACATCGGCCGGCGCACCGGTGACTTCTCCGGTGCTCTATCTGCGGGCGAACGCCGCGCTCGACCGTATGGCGCGCGCCGCGAACCCCCCGCGGGGCGAGGGCCCGAAGGCCGAGGCTCCCGAGGGCGGTGAGCCGCAGGGGAAGCCCGAGGCGGCCCGCGCACCGGAGCACGAGCACGTGGCCGCCCTGCCGTCCGGCGTCCCCGGCCACTTCACCGTGCCGGCCGCGGCGGCGGTCGTGCCGCCCGCGGCGGTGCGGCGGCCTCTGGTCGAGGGCGGATTCGACTTCTTCGGTACGAAGGGCGTGGCGCCCGCGGCCCTGGAGGCCGTGCAGAACACGGACCTCGCGGATGTCGTCGGCGAGGAGGCGCTCGCACTCCACAAGGCGGACGCGGAGGCCGAGTTCAAGCAGGCCGACGCCGCGACCTCGGCCGAGGGCGTCAGTCAGGTCATCGACCTGACCGCTCACGACGAGACGGAACAGATCGACGTGGCAGAGCTGCGGTCAGCGATGCGGGCGTAGGTTCCGGCGAGGGAGAACGTAAGCACGTACGGCGGAGACGCACGTACGGAGGAGACGTAAGCACGTACGACGTAAATGGGGCGGGGCCTCGGTGTGTGTCACACCGGGGCCCCGCCCCATCGTCATGCCGCCGCCCTCACGGGGCCATCCAGCGGTCGGGCCGTGCCACCTTCCGTCCCGTCCGTGAGCGGTCCGCCTGGGCGCGCAGGAGTTCCGCCGCCTCCCCGGCGTCCCGCAGCCGGGCCGTCACCGTCTTGTTGGCGCCCGTGTCCACATGGACGTCGGCCACGCCCCGGAACCGCTCCCAGGGTCCCTGCGTGAGCCGCACACTCTGCACCTTCGCGTGCGGCACCAGCGCGAGCCGCCGCCGCATCAGACCGTGCCGGGACGCGAACACCGCGTCGGTCGTCACGAGCCCGTAGCCCCGCCACCACACGGGCACGCACCACGCCGCGCGCTTCGGCGGCCGGGTCAGCGCCTCCGGGCCGGGCACCGTCACCCCCGGAAGCACCCGCTCCACCACACCCTCCGCGATCTCGCGCGGCGCGACTGGCACGAGGACGGAGTTCGACGAGCCTGCCACGGCCAGCTCCACGCGCACCCAGCCACGCCGCCGCCACAGCAGCGGCTCCACGATCCGTACGGTCTGCACCCGTCCCGGTGGCACCGTCTCGTGGTCGCGGTCGAGGAGGCCGTGGTCGATGCGCAGGCCGTCCGGCGACTCGCCCACCGTCCAGTCGTACTCCTTGATGAAGCGGCCCACGCTGTTCGTGCCGGCGCCGCCCGCGAGCGGGACGGCCACGGCGAGCACCGTCCACAGGTTGTGGGTGGCGAACCACAGCAGCGTCGGCACGACGACCGCGGCGAGCAGCATCGCCCAGGGCGCGCCGGTGAGCAGGAGCGCGACGGCGAGCATGCGGGGCGGCACGTGCAGGATCTGCTCGGCCGGTGCCTCGCCGACGTCGCGCACGGTCTCGGGCGCGAACCCGGCCGCGCGGGCGAGCAGTTCGGCGCGCAGCTCGCGGGCCTCGCGCTCGCCGAGATAGGCGAGTTCGTCCTTCTTGTCCGCGCCTATGACGTCCAGTTTGAGCTTGGCGACGCCCACGAAGCGGGCGAGCAGCGGCTGGGTGACGTCCACGGCCTGGATCCGGTCGAGCCGGATGTGGGCGGTGCGGCGGAACAGCAGGCCCGTACGGATGCGCAGTTCGGCGTCGGTGACGGAGAAGTGCGTGAACCACCAGGTCAGGAACCCGTAGAGGGCGGCGGCCGGGATCAGTACGGCGATGCCGATGAGGAGGGTGGTCGCGGTGAGCTGGGCGAGCCTGCGCTGCGCCTCGTTCAGGTCGTGGACGGCCCAGCCGAGGACGATCGCGACGGGCGCCCAGGCCCGGCGCAGCGGCGTGACGGGGTGCAGACGCCGCTCGCGCGCCTCGGCGGTCAGATCCTGGTCCCGTACGTCCTCGTGGACGTCCGGGGCGGTCACAGCCCCGCCGATCGGGCCTCGCCGAGTTCGGTGAGCCGGTCGCGCAGGCGCTCGGCCTCGGCGGGCGTCAGGCCGGGGATCGTGGCGTCGGTCGCCGCGGCCGCCGTGTGCAGCTGGAGGCTCGCGAGCCCGAACTTCCGCTCGAGCGGCCCGGACGTGACCTCGACGAGCTGCATGCGCCCGTACGGCACGATCGTTTCCTCATGCCACAGCACGCCCCGGCTGATCAGCAGGTCGTCGGCGCGCTCTGCGTAGCGCCACGAGCGCCAGTTGCGCCCGAGCATCGGCCATCCCCACAGCAGCCCGGCGAGCGGCAGCAGCGCGAACGCCGCCCACACGCCGCCGGCGAACACCCCGAGCAGCACCCCCACCGCCACCGTCAGCGGCACGAGCCACAGCACGAGCAGCAGCCTGCGCACCTTCAGCAGCCCCCTGGGAAGCCCGGTCCACACCGGCTCCGCCCCGGCTCCCGCCCTCGGAGCCGCCGTCCCCTCAGTCCCCGTTTCCATGCACCCACCCTACGTACGAGACACTGTTCCCATGACGCCCACGACGGAGACCACGGTCGGCATCGGCGGCGCCGCCGAGACCACCGACATGGTGCTCAACATCGGCCCGCAGCACCCGTCCACGCACGGGGTGCTGCGCCTGCGCCTCGTGCTCGACGGCGAGCGCATCCAGCAGGCCGAGCCGGTCATCGGCTATATGCACCGCGGCGCGGAGAAGCTCTTCGAGGCCCGCGACTACCGGCAGATCGTGATGCTGGCCAACCGCCACGACTGGCTCTCCGCCTTCTCGAGCGAACTCGGGGTCGTCCTCGCCGTCGAGCGGATGCTCGGCATGGAGGTCCCTGAGCGCGCGGTGTGGCTGCGCACCCTGCTCGCGGAGCTGAACCGGGTCCTCAACCACCTGATGTTCCTTGGTTCGTACCCGCTCGAACTGGGCGGAATCACCCCGGTGTTCTATGCCTTCCGGGAGCGCGAGGAACTCCAGAACGTCATGGAGGAGATGTCCGGCGGCCGCATGCACTACATGTTCAACCGCGTCGGTGGCCTCAAGGAGGACGTGCCGGCCGGCTGGACCACCCGCGCACGCGCGGCGGTCGCCTCGGTGCGCTCGCGCATGGACGTGTACGACGACCTGGTCCTCGGCAACGAGATCTTCCGCGGCCGCACGCGCAACGTGGGCGTGCTGTCCCCGGAGGCGGTGCACTCCTACGGAGTGAGCGGTCCGATCGCCCGGGCCTCCGGCGTCGACTTCGACCTGCGCCGCGACGAGCCGTACCTCGCGTACGGGGAGCTCCAGGACACCCTGAAGGTCGTCACGCGGCGCGAGGGTGACTGCCTGGCCCGCTTCGAGGTCCTCCTGGGGCAGACCCACAACGCCCTGGACCTCGCCGACGCCTGCCTGGACCGGCTCGCCGAGCTGCCGCCCGGCCCCGTCAACCAGCGCCTCCCGAAGGTCCTCAAGGCGCCCGAGGGCCACACGTACGCGTGGACCGAGAACCCGCTCGGGATCAACGGCTACTACCTGGTCAGCAAGGGCGAGAAGACGCCGTACCGGCTCAAGCTGCGGTCCGCCTCGTACAACAACATCCAGGCGCTCACCGAACTGCTGCCCGGCACGCTCGTCTCGGACATGGTGGCGATCCTCGGGTCACTGTTCTTCGTCGTCGGCGACATCGACAAGTAGCAGGTCCCGCGCCCGTACGCCCACGGGCTGCACCAGCCAGCCGAAGTCGCCGAGCCCGCCCGCCGCGGTCAGCTCGGCGGCTTCGCCCGCCTTGGACAGGGCCCGCACGTAGGCCGCCGGATCGCTGGAGGCGAGCGACAGCGGCGGACGGCCGCCGCTCACCCCGAGGGCGTGCAGGGCCGCGCGCTGCGTGGGCAGCAGGGCGCCCGGGAGCGCGCACGCGTCGAGCGCCACATGGGCCGTGATGTCGCACGAGCCGTCCGGCACGGGCGGCGTCTCACGGCCCTCGCGGAAGCCCGTGAGCGTCCCGAAAGGGGGCCGGGCATCCCGGGAGTGCGCGTAGTCGACGGCGACCGCCGCACCGCGCTCCAGCGTCCCCGCGGCCGCGGCCCAGGCGGCGTCCCTGGGGAGGCCGATCTCCGCGCGGAGCCCCGGTTCACCGGCGAGCGGCCACCACCGGGCCAGCCACTCCGCCTCCGGCCCGTCCACCACGGGCTCCCCGAGCGCCTCGGTCCCGTCCTTCTGCACGAGGACGTGGCGCGGCACCCCAAAAGCGTCGGCCTCGACGACGTCCAGGGGGACGTTGTCGAGCCACTCGTTCGCGAAGAGGAGTCCGGTGACCTCCTTCGGGGGGTGTGCGCACCACTCGATGCGGTGGTCGAGGCCGGCGGGACGCTCCGCCCGTTCCACCGCGTACGCGCGCGTGCGGGCCGCCACGTCGGCGGGCAGCGCCCCCAGGACGCCGGTCACCAGCTCGCCGCGGCCCGCGCCCATGTCGACGAAGGCGAGTTCCGGCGGGCCCCCGAGCGCCTCGTCCACCCGGCACAGAAGCCGCGCGACGGCTCCGGCGAACAGCGGCGACGCATGCACCGACGTGCGGAAATGCCCCGCGGGCCCCTCGGGCCTGCGATAGAAGCCGCACGGCCCGTACAGCGCCTCCTCCGTCGCCTCGCGCCACCCACGCCCCGCACCCCACCGCTCGTTCGTCACAGGGAAAAGGCTAGGGCCTCTCGTTTGGACCGGGCTGGGCACGCGGGGTCCGGCACGCGCATCTGCAGCGGACCCCGCTCCCTGATCCAGCCCGATCCGAACGAGAGGCCTAGGTGTGGAGAAGAACGAGAGGCCTAGGCGTGGAGAAGGGGGCGGCCTCCACCTTGGGGAGTACGCCGGCGGTACTCGGATCGATCCTCCGGTTGACCTCTGCACACTGCACGCTTCTTTACGCTGGGTTACGTGCAGCGCCTCTACGACTTCTTCCGCCGACACCCGACGTGGGTCGACAGCTTCTGGGCCGTCGTCCTCCTCGGGGTCTCCGGCATGAGTCTGATCGCGGGGCAGGAGAACATGCAGGGCGACGCCCGCCTCCTGGGCATCCCCGTCGTCCTGGCGCTGAGCCTGGCCGTCGCCCTGCGCAGGCGCGTTCCCGAGCGGATGCTGGTCCTCATCGCCGTCGTGGGCGTCTTCCAGCTCGTCGCGGACGTCCGCGTGCAGCCGGCCGACTTCGCCATGCTGGTGATCATCTACACAGTGGCGGCGGACAGCCCGCGCTGGGCGTCCAGATTCGCGCTCATCGGCGGCCTGTGCGCGGCGCCTCTCTCGCAGCTGCGCTGGCCGATGCACGAGACGAGCACCGCGGGCAACGTGCTGATCACGGTCTTCCAGATAGTGCCGTTCGCGCTGGCCTGGGTGCTCGGTGACTCCGTCCGCACGCGCCGCGCCTACCTGGCGCAGCTGGAGGAGCGCGCCGCGCGTCTGGAGAAGGAGCGCGAGGCCCAGTCGAAGGTCGCCGTCGCCGCCGAGCGGGCCCGGATCGCGCGCGAGCTGCACGACGTCGTCGCCCACAACGTGTCGGTGATGGTGGTGCAGGCGGACGGCGCCGCGTACGTCATGGACACGGCTCCCGAGCAGGCGAGGAAGGCCCTGGAGACGATTTCCGGGACCGGCCGGCAGGCGCTCGCCGAGATGCGGCGCCTGCTCGGAGTGCTGCGCACCGGTGAGCACCAGGAGAGCGGCGAGTACGTGCCGCAGCCCGACGTCGAGCAGCTCGACGAGCTGATCGAGCAGGTGCGCACCGCGGGCCTGCCCGTCGACTTCAAGGTCGAGGGCACCCCGCGCCCGCTGCCCAGCGGAGTCGAGCTGACCGCGTACCGCATCGTGCAGGAGGCGCTCACCAACACCCGTAAGCACGGCGGCTCGAACGCGGGCGCGAGCGTCCGGCTCGTCTACTTCGACGACGGCCTCGGCCTGCTCGTCGAGGACGACGGCAAGGGCGCCCCGCACGAGCTGTACGAGGACGGGGGCGCCGACGGCCGCGGGCACGGACTCATCGGCATGCGGGAGCGCGTCGGTATGGTCGGCGGGACGCTCGACGCGGGACCGCGCCCCGGCGGCGGATTCCGGATCAGCGCGCTGCTGCCGCTCAAGCCCGCCCACTGACGCCGTACACGTACTGAACCCGACCCCGTACACGTACCGAAAGGGACCCCCTTCATGGCGATCCGCGTGATGCTCGTCGACGACCAGGTGCTGCTGCGCACCGGCTTCCGGATGGTGCTCGACGCCCAGCCGGACATGGAGGTCGTCGCCGAGGCGGGCGACGGGGTCGAGGCTCTGGAGGTGCTGCGCGGCACGGCGGTCGACGTGGTCCTGATGGACGTCCGCATGCCGAAGCTGGACGGCGTGGAGACGACCCGGCGGATCTGCCTGGAGGAGAACCCGCCGAAGGTGCTCATCCTGACGACGTTCGACCTCGACGAGTACGCCTTCTCGGGGCTGAAGGCCGGGGCGTCGGGGTTCATGCTCAAGGACGTGCCGCCCGGCGAGCTGCTCGGCGCGATCAGGGCCGTGCACAGCGGCGACGCGGTGGTCGCGCCGTCGACGACGCGGCGGCTGCTCGACCGCTTCGCGCCGATGCTGCCCAGCTCCGGGAAGGAGCCGCAGCTCGCCGAGCTCGGCCGGCTCACCGAGCGCGAGCGCGAGGTCATGATCCTCGTCGCGCAGGGCCTGTCGAACGGCGAGATCGCCGCCCGGCTCGTCCTGTCGGAGGCGACCGTGAAGACGCACGTGGGCCGCATCCTCACCAAGCTGAACCTGCGCGACCGCGTCCAGGTCGTCGTACTCGCCTACGAGACGGGGCTCGTCCGGGCCGGCGGAGGAGCCGTCTGACCTTCCCGGGCGGTCAGCGCAGTACGCCCTCGATGAAGTCGCTGCCCAGGCGGGCGACGGCCGTCAGATCCAGCTGGTGCTGGACGTAGCGGCCCCGGCGGCGCGTGGTGATCAGGCCCGCCTTCTTGAGCACGGTCAGGTGCCGGGATATCTCCGGTGCCGTCATCCCGTGCGCGTCGGAGAGCTCGCTCGTCGTGTACGCGCCGCGTGCGAGGTGGCGGCACAGGCGCATGCGTACGGGGTGCGCGAGGGCCGTCATCCGGCGCGTGAGCTGCTCGACGGTCGCCGGTGTGGTGAGGCCGGGTGAGCCGACGGGATACGTGATCGCCGGCTGCCATCCGAAGCGGTGCAGCACCATGAGGTGCGGCCAGCCGAGGGTGGTCGGCACGAGGACGAGGCCGCCGTCCTCCGTGGTCGTGCGGCCCACGGTGATCTTGTCGACGGTGATCAGCTTCGCCGTCTCGTCGAGCGTGACGACCGACGACACCGCCGTCAGTGCCTCGGCCAGGCCCTTGCGCCTCAGGAGCTCGGTCTTGTGCCGGGCGTCGGCCGCCAGCTCGTGGTGGACGCGGGCCCAGATGTCCGCGAAGAACGCCTCCTCGCAGTCCTCCACGAGCCGGCGGAACCAGGCGCGCACGGCGGGCGGGTCGTCCAGGAGCCGCTGGGTGAACTGGATCTGGGGCAGCCCGCGCGTGGCCGCGAGGTCCAGGGCGCGACGGCGCATGTCCGGGTCGTCCAGCGGGTTGGCCCCGCGCAGCGCGTAGCTGTTCTGGCAGGTGAACTCGAGTGCCGCGTCCACGAACTGACGGTCGGTCAGCTTGTCGAGCAGGTCGAGCTCCTCGGCGAGGGTGGCGCCGGGCAGGGTGGCCCGGCCCGGGATCCCGGCGAACGGCGCGAACACGTCCGAGAACGTCGCCCGCCACAGGAAGTCCGCCTCGCAGAGCCGGTCCGCGAGGCACGGGTCGAGGCGCGCGGACACCGCGGTCGTCCAGCCCTGGAGCCCCGGGTGGTGCGCGGGCTCGGCCAGCGCGTGCAGCGCCATGCCCAGCTCGGCCAGGGGTGAGGGCACGACACTGATCCGCTCCGGGGCCAGCCTGCTGATGTCGATGCTCACGCTCATGACCCCATGGTGCACGCAGGGTCGGACAACCGAGTTCTCGATTGACGGCTCCCGTCAATCCACGTGACCAGGCGGGGCCGCCGGGCGGAGTCTCCTTTAGGTCGGACCGAAGCGGCAAAGAGCGATGAATGCCAAACAGTGCCAATAAAGCCCTGCAAAGCAAATAAAGCTCTCCGAATGGCCGTATTCCTGGTCATGACGTGACAATGAGAAGACCAGTGAGGGGTACGTCATGAGCATCAATCAGCAGTACGCACTGGATGTCTACCGCGCCTCCCTGCACGGAGAGCCCGCCCCGCCGGCGCCGGGCGTCCACGACTGGAGCACCATCCGCGAGCTGCGCGACTACCGCCGCTTCCGCGCGGTCATCGCCGGCCGCCCGGCGCACGGCCGGATCCGGGCGGCCCTGTCCCGCCTGATCCACCCGCACCGCGGCGCGGCGGGCTGCTGACCCGCCGGTCCCTGACGGACGCCGGTCAGGCGTCCTGGGCGGCGGTCTCCGGGGGGATCAGTGCCACGAAGTCCGCGACGGCCGCGCGGACGTCGTCGGCGGTCCATTCGAGCCCGCGCGCGGAGACCGTGACCTCGGTGAACGAAAGCCCCGGAGGACCCTGCTCGTGCCAGCGCCGGAACAGCGACGTCCGCGTCTGCTCGGCCTGCGTCACCGACGCCTCGTCGAGCCGTTCGGAGGCGTACGGCAGCCAGACCTGGAACTCGTGCGTATGCGGCACCTCGGGGTGCACCCGCACCCACGGCACCCCGGCCTCGGTGAAGCCTTCGCGCAGCGCCTCGGCGACCACGCGCGCGTGGGCCACGTACTCGGGCACACGCGGCAGCTCCCGCTCCAGGCCGACCAGGGCCGAGAGCACCGCGGGGAACTGCTGGAAGAGCTGGCCGCCGTAGCGGTGGCGCCAGGTCTTCGCCTCCTCGATGAACGACCGGGGCCCGGCGAGCGCCGCTCCGCTGAGGCCGCCGAGGGTCTTGTAGAACGACACGTACACGCTGTCGGCGAGGTCGGCGATCTCGGCCAGGGAGCGCCCGAAGTGGGTGGTGCACTCCCACAGGCGCGCCCCGTCGAAGTGCACGACGGCGTCCCGTTCCCTGGCAGCCTCGGTGACGGCGACCAGCTCGTCCCAGGTGGGCAGTACGTAACCGGCGTCCCGGAGCGGCAGTTCGAGCATCAGCGCGCCGAAGGGCTCGGCGAAGTCGCGCACCTCGTCGGCATCGGGCAGCCGCGGCTCGGTCGTCGGGTGGACGGTGCGCAGGCCGCTCAGCGCGCTGAAGGCGCCGCGCTCGTGCCGCTCCGGGTGTGCCATCGGGTGCAGGGCGACCGTCGTGCTCCCCGTACGGCCCGCCCAGCAGCGCAGGGCGACCTGCTGCGCCATCGTGCCGGTGGGGAAGTAGGCGGCCGCCTCAGTACCGAGGAGCCCCGCCACGCGCTCCTCCAGGTCGGCGACGATGCCGTCGCCGTACAGATCGCCGGTCCTGCCCGGGTCGGCGACCGACCACGCGGCCTCCGTGAGGGCCGTCAGACGCTCACCCATGGTGGCGTCGAGGCCGTGCACGCCCAGGATCCGCTCGGCGCCCCGCACGGCCGCGGCGCGGCGCTCCCGCGCCTTCGTCGCGTCGTCCGCCGCGGGGTTCTCCCGCTCTTCGCTTTCCGTCATCTGCCGATGATGTCGTACGCGCGTGCGGTTGCCCACAGCCTGTGACTGGCTCCACGGGCTCCGGCCACGGGGCCGGAGCCCGTGGAGCAGATCGCGTTAACATGACGAGAAATCGTCCGGTACCCCGAGCGGACTGGAACGGAAGGCCGTCGTCCTGTGAACGCACCTCCTCGACCCGAACCCACCGACCCAAGGGACCGCCCCGCCCGGCTCACCGTCGGAGTGGTCGGCGCGGGCCGTGTCGGCCCCGCCCTCGCGGCCTCCCTGGCCCTCGCGGGGCACCGCCCGGTCGCCGTCTCCGGGGTCTCCGAGGCATCCGTGCGCCGGGCCGCACTCATGCTGCCCGACGTCCCCGTCGTGACGCCCGCCGAGGTCCTCGCACGCGCCGAACTCGTGCTCCTCACGGTGCCCGACGACGCGCTGCCCGGCCTCGTGGAAGGGCTCGTCGAGACCGGTTCCGTACGCCCGGGACAGCTGATCGTGCACACCTCGGGGCGCTACGGCACGAAGGTGCTCGACCCCGCGCTGCGGGCCGGCGCCCTGCCGCTCGCGCTGCACCCCGCCATGACGTTCACCGGCACCCCCGTAGACGTACAGCGGCTGGCCGGCTGCGCCTTCGGCGTGACTGCGCCCGAGGAGCTGCGGCTCGCCGCGGAGGCGCTCGTCATCGAGATGGGCGGCGAGCCCGAGTGGATCCGCGAGGAGTCGCGCCCGCTGTACCACGCGGCGCTCGCCCTCGGCGCGAACCACCTGGTCACGCTGGTCGCCGAGTCCATGGAACTGCTCCGGACCGCGGGTGTCGAAGCCCCCGACCGGATGCTCGGCCCGCTGCTCGGCGCGGCCCTCGACAACGTCCTCAGGTCCGGTGACGCGGCGCTCACCGGGCCCGTCGCGCGCGGGGACGCGGGCACGGTCGCCGCCCATGTCGCCGAGCTGCGCAAGCACGCGCCCGGGACCGTCGCCGGGTATCTGGCGATGGCCCGCGCCACCGCCGACCGTGCCCTCGCGCACGGCCTGCTCAAGCCCGAACTCGCCGAGGACCTGCTGGGGGTCCTGGCCGACGGCGCCGAGGGAGACAAGCGATGACCACATTGCTGCACACCGCCGATGAACTGCGCACGCGCACGCGTGCGGGCCGGCGCGCCGTCGTCATGACGATGGGCGCCCTGCACGACGGCCACGCCGAACTGATCCGCACGGCCCGCTCGATCGCGGGCGCCGACGGCGAAGTGGTGACGACGGTCTTCGTGAACCCGCTCCAGTTCGGCGCGGGCGAGGACCTCGACCGCTATCCGCGCACCCTCGACTCCGACGTCAAGATCGCCGAACAGGCGGGCGCCGACGTCGTGTTCGCGCCCTCCGCGGACGAGGTCTACCCCGGCGGCGAGCCCCAGGTCCGCGTCGCCGCGGGCCCCATGGGCGAACGCCTCGAAGGCGCCTCGCGACCCGGCCACTTCGACGGCATGCTCACCGTCGTCGCCAAGCTGCTGCACCTGACCGCGGCCGACATCGCGCTGTTCGGGCAGAAGGACGCCCAGCAGCTCGCCCTGGTCCGCCGCATGGTGCGCGACCTGAACTTCCCCGTGGAGATCGTCGGCGTACCCACCGTGCGCGAGGACGACGGCCTGGCCCTCTCCAGCCGCAACCGCTACCTCTCCGCCGAAGAGCGGCGCACCGCGCTCGCCCTGTCCCAGGCGCTCTTCGCCGGCCGCGACCGGCACGCCGCCCAGGAGGCCCTGCGCGCGCGTGCCCACGAGGCGCCCTCCACGCACGCGCGTGCCGATGCCCTGAACGCGATCGGCGAGGCCCGTGCCGCGGCCGACGCGCACGCCGTCGCGAAGGCATCGCCCGGCGGCCCCGAAGCCGTCCGCGCCGCGGCCCGTCAGGTCCTCGACGAGGCCGCCCGCGTCCGGCCGCCGCTCACGCTGGACTACCTCGCCCTCGTGGACCCGGCCGACTTCACCGACGTGAAGCGCGGCTACACCGGAGAAGCCGTGCTCGCCGTCGCCGCCAGGGTCGGTGCGACGCGGCTGATCGACAACATCCCCCTGACCTTCGGAGCTCCCGTATGAGTGCCACAGGGACCACAGCCACCGGTACAGCGACCGGCATACGCCTGCACGCGCCCGCGCCCGGCTGGTCCGTCACCGCCGATGTCGTGATCGTCGGCTCGGGTGTCGCCGGGCTCACCGCGGCCCTGCGCTGCCAGGCGGCCGGATTGCGGACCGTCGTCGTCACCAAGGCCCGTCTCGACGACGGCTCCACGCGCTGGGCACAGGGCGGCGTCGCCGCGGCGCTCGGCGAGGGCGACACCCCCGAGCAGCATCTCGACGACACGCTCGTCGCGGGAGCGGGCCTGTGCGACGAGGAAGCGGTCCGCACCCTCGTCACGGAGGGCCCCGACGCCGTACGGCGGCTCATCGCGACCGGCGCCCACTTCGACGAGTCGGCCGAAGGCGCCCTCGCGCTCACCCGGGAGGGCGGCCACCACCGCCGCCGCATCGCGCACGCGGGCGGCGACGCCACCGGCGCCGAGATCTCCCGCGCCCTCGTCGAGGCGGTACGCGCGCGTGGCATCAGGACCGTCGAGAACGCCTTGGTCCTCGACCTCCTCACGGACGCCGACGGCCGCACGGCGGGCGTCTCCCTGCACGTCATGGGGGAGGGCCAGCACGACGGCGTCGGCGCCGCGCTCGCGCCCGCCGTGGTCCTCGCGACCGGCGGCATGGGCCAGGTCTTCTCCGCCACGACCAATCCGCACGTCTCCACCGGCGACGGCGTCGCGCTCGCCCTGCGCGCGGGCGCGGAGGTCTCCGACCTGGAGTTCGTGCAGTTCCACCCGACCGTGCTCTTCCTCGGCGCGGACGCGGAGGGCCAGCAGCCGCTGGTCTCCGAGGCCGTACGCGGCGAGGGCGCCCACCTCGTCGACGCCGACGGGGTCCGCTTCATGGTCGGCCAGCACGAACTGGCCGAGCTGGCGCCCCGCGACATCGTCGCCAAGGGCATCACGCGCCGCATGCAGGAGCTGGGCGCCGAGCACATGTACCTGGACGCCCGGCACTTCGGCGCCGAGATGTGGGAGACCCGGTTCCCCACGATCCTCGCCGCCTGCCGCACCCACGGCATCGACCCGGTCACCGAGCCCATCCCCGTGGCGCCCGCCGCGCACTACGCCTCCGGAGGCGTCCGCACGGACCTCCAGGGCCGCACGACGGTCCCGGGCCTGTACGCGTGCGGAGAGGTCGCCTGCACCGGCGTCCACGGCGCGAACCGCCTCGCCTCCAACTCCCTTCTGGAGGGCCTGGTCTACGCCGAGCGCATCGCGGACGACATCGCCGCGAGCCACCGGGAGAACGGTCTCCACGCGCGCGTGCCCGCGCCCGTCCCGCACCCGGAGACCCCGACCCATCCCCTGATGCCGCCCGAGGCGCGGTTCGCCATCCAGCGCGTCATGACGCAGGGCGCCGGCGTGCTGCGTTCCGCGGACTCCCTCGCCGACGCCGCCGCGGGACTCGGCCGCATCCACGCCGAAGCGGCGGGCGCCCTCGCGGAGAACGGCAAGACCGCGGAGCCCGGCGTCGACACCTGGGAGGCCACCAACCTCCTGTGCGTCGCCCGCGTCCTCGTCGCCGCGGCCCGCCGCCGCGAGGAGACCCGCGGCTGCCACTGGCGCGAGGACCACGCCGACCGCGATGACGCGGCATGGCGCTGCCACATCGTCGTACGGCTGAATCCCGACCGGACCCTGGCCGCGCACACCACGCCCACCGCAGAATTCCCCCCGACCCGCCCCGAGTGCCGTACAAACCAGCAGGAGCAGTGAGAGACGTGAGTACCCCCGACCTCCCCCTCGCCGAGAGCGGCGGCTGCGGCGACGGCTGCGGCTGCGGCGGAGCCGACGCCGACATGATGGAGTGCGGCCTCGACCCCGCCCTCTCCCAGCTCCTGGCCGACGCGGGGCTCGACCCCGTGGAGGTCGAGGACATCGCGCACATGGCCATCGCCGAAGACCTCGACATGGCTACCGGCGGCGTGGACGTCACCACAGTCGCCACCATCCCCGAGGACGCCGTCGCCACCGCCGACTTCATCGCCCGCGAGGACGGCGTCGTGGCGGGCCTGCGCGTCGCCGAGGCCGTGCTCTCCGTGGTCTGCACGGACGAGTTCGAGGTCGAGCGGCACGCAGAGGACGGCGACCGGATCACCGCCGGGCAGAAGCTCCTCAGCGTCACCACCCGCACCCGCGACCTGCTGACCGCCGAGCGCAGCGCCCTCAACATCCTGTGCCGCCTGTCCGGCATCGCGACCGCCACGCGCGCGTGGGCGGACGCGCTGGAGGGGACCACGGCGAAGGTCCGCGACACCCGCAAGACGACGCCCGGCCTGCGCTCCCTGGAGAAGTTCGCCGTCCGCATGGGCGGCGGCGTCAACCACCGCATGTCGCTCTCCGACGCGGCCCTGGTCAAGGACAACCACGTGGTCGCCGCCGGCGGCGTGGCGCAGGCCTTCAAGGCCGTACGGGAGTCCTTCCCCGGCCTCGCCGTCGAGGTCGAGGTCGACACCCTGGACCAGCTGCGCGAGGTCGTCGAGGCGGGCGCCGACCTGATCCTCCTGGACAACTTCACGCCCGCCCGGACCCAGGAGGCGGTCGCGATCGTGGGCGGCCGCGCCCTCCTGGAGTCCTCGGGCCGGCTGACCCTGGTGAACGCGCGCGAGTACGCCGCGACGGGCGTCGACTTCCTCGCGGTGGGCGCGCTGACCCACTCGTCGCCGATCCTGGACATCGGCCTCGACCTGCGCGCGGCGGAGTAGTCGCCATGCTGCTCACCATCGACGTAGGCAACACGCACACCGTCCTCGGCCTGTTCGACGGGGAGGAGATCGTCGAGCACTGGCGCATCTCCACCGACGCCCGCCGCACCGCCGACGAACTCGCTGTGCTCCTCCAGGGCCTGATGGGCATGCACCCGCTGCTCGGCGACGAACTCGGCGACGGCATCGACGGCATCGCGATCTGCTCCACCGTCCCATCGGTCCTGCACGAGCTGCGCGAGGTCACCCGGCGCTACTACGGAGACGTGCCCTCGGTCCTCGTGGAGCCCGGCATCAAGACCGGCGTCCCGATCCTCATGGACAACCCCAAGGAGGTCGGCGCCGACCGCATCATCAACGCGGTGGCGGCGGTCGAGCTCTACGGGGGGCCCGCCATCGTCGTCGACTTCGGCACGGCGACCACCTTCGACGCGGTCTCCGCGCGCGGGGAGTACGCCGGCGGCGTCATCGCCCCCGGCATCGAGATCTCCGTGGAGGCCCTGGGCGTCAAGGGCGCCCAGCTCCGCAAGATCGAGATCGCCCGCCCGCGCAGCGTCATCGGCAAGAACACCGTCGAGGCCATGCAGTCCGGCATCCTGTACGGCTTCGCGGGCCAGGTCGACGGCGTCGTGACCCGCATGGCGCGCGAACTCGCCGACGACCCGGACGACGTGACCGTCATCGCCACCGGAGGCCTGGCGCCCATGGTGCTCGGTGAGGCCGCGGTGATCGACGAGCACGAGCCGTGGCTGACGCTGATCGGCCTGCGCCTGGTCTACGAGCGGAACGTCTCCCGCTCCTGACGCCGCTTCGGCAGCACGCCCTTTCGGCGACCGGTTATTTTCGGCGGCCGGCCTTTTCGGCAGCATGCCTTTTTTGGTGGCGCCTCAACTGCCCCTTCGCGCACGGACTTTCGACAAGGCGTGCGCGAAGGGCGCAACCGTTCGTACGCTTCGCTCGTCTCCGCAGAGACGGGGTACGAGTCGGCATGCGAGGGACGTGGGGCGAAATGTGGCGTAAGGGCAGACAGTTGGCGGCTGCGACGGCGGCGATCGCGCTGACCGGGGTCGGTCTCACGAGCGCCACGGCCCGGGCCGCTGACGGCCCCACGCCCCCCACGCAGTCCTACGCGGTCATCACCGCGCCCGCGCAGATAGCCGTTTCGGCGTCGGGCACGGCCATCGCGCCCGACGCGGGCTACAGCTTCGCCGACGACGGCGTGGACGGGCTCCCGCTGCCGGAGAATGCCAAGCTGGTGATCGACGCGAGCGGCCTCAAGGGCATCGCCACGATCAAGGCCAAGAACGACCAGTGCACAACAGACGGCGCCGTCGTCACGTGCCTGGACAACGGCAATCTGCACGGCCCGTTCGAGCCCTTCACGCTCAGCGCGGTCGCCGGCACGAAGCCCGGCGACACCGGAACGCTGCGTTACGAGGTCACGGCGGACAAGGCGACCCCCGACACCGAGACCTCCAAGGTCGTCATCGGCTCCCCGAAGATCCAGGTCGCCGCACTGCCCGCCAGGTCCGGCCTGACGCCCGGCCAGTCCGTCGACTACCCCGTGGTCCTGCGCAACACCGGCGACCTGCCCACCGAACAGATCACCGTCCGCCTCACCGGCAGCCCGGGGGTCACGTTCGCCGGGAAGCACAGCAACTGCCTCTATCTGCCGGGCGACTTCGGCAGAGATGACGCCGACGTGACCTGCGTCTTCAAGACGGCGATCGCCCCGGGTGACACGGTTGGATTCTCCGACCCGCTCGAAGGGTCCCTCGGCAAGGACGCCTTCCACACCTGGACCGACATCACCGCCGAGGCCCTCCCAGCCTCCTCCGGTACGGACACCGGCGGCACCCCCGGCAAGGGCGCAGCGCTCACCCTGACCCCCGCCACGGGCAAGGACTTCGCCGACAGCCACCGGGTGACGTACGCCGCCGACAACGCCGCCGACTTCCTCGCGGTCGGCGCCGTCCTCGTGCCCGGCAAGAAGGGCTCCACCCACCCGCTCGCCTTCGGCCTGCGCAACGCGGGCCCCGCCGTGGTCGCCCACCCCGGGAGCAAGCCCGTGGCCTACGCCGAGGTGACGCTCCCCAAGGGCGTCGTCGCCAAGAGCGTGCGCGTCGACGAGGAGCCCGACGACCAGGCGAGCGGCAACTGCTACACGTACACCGGCGGCAAGACCTCGCCCTTCGAGCCGGGCCATCGCCGCTACCTCTGCCCGGACACCGTCTCCGAGGAGAGCGGCGACGGCCAGATGTATCGCTTCCAGGTCGGCTACGAGAAGGACCTCGCCGCCGGCGCCGCCCGCGGCACGGTCACCGTGCGCCCCGGCGACGGGATCGTCCTGAACGACCCGGACCAGTCGAACGACGAGGCGGCGATCACTGTCGGCGACGCGTCCTCCTCCCCGTCGCCGTCCCCGTCGGCCTCGGGCGGCACAGCGACCCCCTCGCCCTCCGCTTCCGCCACGGCCTCCGTGACGTCGGGCGGCTCGGGGACGTCGGGCACGTCCGGGTCCATGGCGGCGACGGGTGCGGGGTTCCTGCCGTGGCTGGCCGCGGCGGCCGCGGCGGCGCTCGGCGTGGGCGCGATCGTGTTCGCCATGTCGCGCCGCCGGGCGGAGTGACCTGGGCGGGGTGCCCCGGGGGCGAGTGACCCGGGGCGAGTGACCCGGGTGGGCGGCCCGGCGGTGAGCCACGCCGCAAATTGGCGGTTAAGCGGATTTTGTCCGTCGTGCTGCGTATCGTCGGCCCATGCCCACGCCCTACGGAAACCGCGGCGGCATGGCGTTCGGCGCTGAAGAGCTGCGTGTGCTCCGACGCGCCCTCGCCCTTGCCCTTCACCCGAGTCCCGTCTCCGCCGAGGACATCCAGGACTGCCTCCGGCTCGCCGAATCGGTCGACGAGGCAGCCGACGAAGGCGCCCGCATCCGCGCCTTCCTGCTGGCTGACCTCGCCCGGTACCGGGCCGCCCTGCCCGGCACCACCACCGGCTACCTGGAACTGCTCGACGAGGCGCTCGCGGCGGGCTACCGGCCCGACGCCGACGACCTCGCCGCCCTGCGCGCCCTGCGCGCCAACCCCTCCGCCGCCATCCTCCTCGAACGCTGCCGCACGCTCGCCGAGCGCGACGTGCGGGCCAGACTCGAGGGCTGGGCACCGGCGCGCGCGGAAACGCGCGGCGCACAGCCCCGCGTCCCGGCCTCCCGTACCCGGCTGCTCGCCCTGCCCGGGGGCCTCGCCGCCACCGGGAAGCCGGCATCCGACCCCAGGCCCCCGGCGAACCCCCCGGCCCCGCCGCGCCCCATGCCCACCCCGGCCGAGGTCTTCCCGCCCAAGCGCCGCCCCGCGCCCCCTGCGGCCCCGCCGCAGGAGCTCGCCGTCGGATAGCTACTCTGGGGGCATGGACTACGTCTCCGCGCTCGTGCCCCCCGTAGTGATGGCCGTCTTCTTCATCGGTCTCATCGTGACGATCGTGAAGTCCCAGGGCGGCGACAAGAAGGCCAAGGAGGACGCGGCCGTCGACGCGGCGATCGCCCGCGCCGAGGCAGCTCGCCAGGCCGGCCCGCAGCTGAGCGACATCTGAGAAGGGCGCCCCATCGGGCGCCCTTTTTGTCGTTATTAGGCGCCGTTCGCCACGTCCGGCGCCCTATTGCCGACTTCTGCCACTAGTGTGCTGCTCGTGCCGCGCCCATTGGGAGAACTCGAAGACGCAGTGATGACACGGGTGTGGAAGTGGAACCGCCCCGTGACGGTTCGCGAAGTCCTGGAAGACCTCCAGCAGGAACGGTCCATCGCCTACACCACGGTCATGACCGTTTTGGACAATCTCCACCAGAAGGGCTGGGTGCGCCGCGAGGCGGAAGGCCGGGCCTATCGATATGAGGCCGTCTCCACCCGCGCCGCCTACTCCGCCGCGCTGATGAACGACGCATGGTCCCAGAGTGACAACCCAGCGGCGGCTCTCGTCGCCTTCTTCGGCATGATGTCGCCGGAACAACGCGAAGCACTGAGCGATGCCGTGCGCATGGTGCAGGGACCTCAGGCGCGGACCCTCACGACTCAAGAGCCGGAAGGATCTGGAGCCGACGAAGGGCGTGAAGAGCCACAGGACTCCGAACAGCCCGAAGGGTCTGAAGCATCGGAAGGGCCCGAGGAACCTGAAGGACCCGGGGAGCCGGCAACGGACGACGGGCGATAGCGTCCGCTCATGCCAGCACAGCTCCCCGAAGTCACCGCAAAAGCAGTCACCGTGCGCAGGGCGAGGACGGCCGATGTGCCGGCCGTGCGCCGACTCCTCGACGTGTACAGCCGCGAGGGGATCCTGCTCGACAAAGCCACCGTGACGCTTTACGAGGACATCCAGGAGTTCTGGGTCGCGGAACGGGGCGCCGGCTCAGACGCAATGGTCGTCGGCTGCGGCGCCCTGCATGTGATGTGGGAAGACCTCGCGGAAGTCCGCACCCTCGCCGTGAATCCGGTGGTCAGGGGCGCGGGTGTCGGTCATCAGCTGCTTCAGAAGTTGCTGCAGACCGCGCGCTGGATCGGTGTTCGCCGGGTTTTCTGTCTCACCTTCGAAGTGGAGTTCTTCGCGAACCACGGCTTCGTGGAGATCGGAGAGGCACCCGTCGATACGATCGACACCGATGTCTACAGCGAGCTCTTGCGTTCCTATGACGAGGGTGTCGCGGAGTTCCTCGGTCTCGAACGAGTGAAACCGAACACCTTGGGCAACAGCCGGATGCTTCTGCATCTGTGATCGCCCCCCGCCGGTATTCCTGAGCAGCTCCCTGCCCAGGTGCCCTATGTCCGAAACGCGCATCTTTCCGGGCTTCTCGGGGTCCTTGGTCTCTCCTGGATCTCTCCCAGGGGTTTGTGTTTTTCCAGCAAAAGCGGTTTGCTTTCCGACGTACTGCGTACTGCATATAACAAGGGGACGGCGAATCAACGACTGAGGTCGTGGAGTCCGGCCCTACAGATATCGATGAAAGGAAATCCGGTGGCACAGAAGGTTCAGGTCCTTCTTGTCGACGACCTCGACGGTGGCGAGGCGGACGAGACCGTGACGTTCGCGTTGGACGGCAAGACTTACGAGATCGACCTCACCACCGCCAACGCGGACAAGCTCCGCGGACTTCTTGAGCCGTATCTCAAGGGTGGCCGTCGCACCGGAGGCCGTGCCGCCGGCGGACGCGGCAAGGCGCGCGCCGCGGTGGCCGGCGGCAGCCAGGACACGGCGCAGATCCGTGCCTGGGCCAAGGAGAACGGTTACGAGGTCAACGACCGCGGCCGTGTCCCCGCGTCCATCCGTGAGGCCTACGAGAAGGCCAACGGCTGAGCGCAGGCACGTCGCAGCCGGATCCGGTGGCACTGAGTCGCCGCCGTTTCCACCAGCCGTACGAGACCGGGGGCGCCCCCACCGCCCCCTACGGCCGACAGCGCCGTCAGAGCCGGAAGCGTCGGCTCGACGTCGCATCCGGGCTCGGGGGGCCGCACCCAGACAGCGGCCTCCTGCGGGTCCGGCACTCCCGGGGGCGCGGGCGCGTCGATCCGCCCGCCTGCACCGACCACGGTGAGATCGAGGGGCAGCGCCCCCCACTCCAGCCAGTCGAGCAGCCCCGGCAGCTCCTCCGCGCTGCCCGCGGCCACCAGCAGGCGCATCGTCTCCCCTTGCAGGGCCACCGGACACCCGGGGTCCAGCCGCCGCAGCACGGCACGTCCCGCCTCGGCGGGCAGCTCCAGTACGTCGAAGCGCAGCCCCGTCAGCAGCTGAAGGCCCTCGGGGCCCGGCGCTGTGGCCCAGCCGAGCGCGTTCTCGTACCACTCCCGCACCGGGTCGCCCGCGTCGAGCGGCCGACGGGGCAGGGGCACGGTGGGCACGATGGAGACCATGTCCGGAGCAACCGCCGGGAACCCTCGTGAGTTACGCAGAGTTGTCAGGTGAGTGCGCAGAGTTTCTCAAATGGGGGCGTGCGGAGGCGTTGGGCGGCGCAAAGGTGTTCGCCCGTAGCGGAGGGAACCGGGGCGCGCCGCATGGACTGTCACTCCTGGCGGGTAAGACATCCCTAGTGAGGAGGGGCGACACGTGGGTTCTGGCCGTCTTGCGTTCGCCATCGGCGTACTGATGGTGGGGGTAACTGCCTGGCCTGCGGGAACATCGTCTCGCACCATCGGTGTTGGAGCAGTTGTCGGCGTTCGGGTCAGGAGGCCATCGACGGGTGTCGGCAGTTGGAATGAGCGGTCCCCGCTTGCGGGACTAAGCTGCGGAAGGACAGGGAGGGGAGCGTCCCCTTACTGCCTGACCGCTCTGAGGAGCGATTAACGATGTTCGAGAGGTTCACCGACCGCGCGCGGCGGGTTGTCGTCCTGGCTCAGGAAGAAGCCCGGATGCTCAACCACAACTACATCGGCACCGAGCACATCCTCCTGGGCCTGATCCATGAGGGTGAGGGTGTCGCCGCTAAGGCCCTGGAGAGCCTCGGGATTTCGCTCGAGGCGGTCCGCCAGCAGGTGGAGGAGATCATCGGCCAGGGCCAGCAGGCCCCGTCCGGGCACATCCCCTTCACCCCCCGTGCCAAGAAGGTCCTGGAGCTGTCGCTCCGCGAGGCTCTTCAACTGGGTCACAACTACATCGGCACGGAGCACATCCTGCTCGGCCTGATCCGAGAGGGCGAGGGCGTCGCCGCCCAGGTCCTGGTCAAGCTGGGCGCCGATCTCAACCGGGTGCGGCAGCAGGTCATCCAGCTGCTCTCCGGCTACCAGGGCAAGGAGACCGCCGGCGCCAGTGGCGGTCCTGCCGAGGGCACCCCCTCCACGTCCCTGGTCCTCGACCAGTTCGGCAGGAACCTCACGCAGGCCGCCCGCGAATCCAAGCTCGACCCGGTCATCGGGCGCGAGAAGGAGATCGAGCGGGTCATGCAGGTGCTGTCCCGCCGTACGAAGAACAACCCGGTCCTCATCGGCGAGCCCGGCGTCGGCAAGACCGCCGTCGTCGAGGGCCTGGCGCAGGCCATCGTCAAGGGCGAGGTGCCCGAGACCCTCAAGGACAAGCACCTCTACACCCTCGACCTGGGCGCGCTGGTCGCCGGTTCCCGCTACCGCGGTGACTTCGAGGAGCGCCTGAAGAAGGTCCTCAAGGAGATCCGCACCCGCGGCGACATCATCCTGTTCATCGACGAGCTGCACACGCTGGTCGGTGCGGGTGCCGCCGAGGGCGCCATCGACGCCGCTTCGATCCTGAAGCCGATGCTGGCCCGCGGTGAGCTCCAGACCATCGGTGCGACCACGCTCGACGAGTACCGCAAGCACCTGGAGAAGGACGCCGCTCTCGAGCGCCGCTTCCAGCCGATCCAGGTCGCGGAGCCGTCGCTGCCGCACACGATCGAGATCCTCAAGGGTCTGCGCGACCGCTACGAGGCCCACCACCGCGTCTCCATCACGGACGAGGCCCTCGTCCAGGCGGCGACGCTGGCCGACCGGTACATCTCGGACCGCTTCCTGCCGGACAAGGCGATCGACCTGATCGACGAGGCCGGTTCCCGGATGCGCATCCGCCGGATGACCGCGCCGCCGGACCTCCGCGAGTTCGACGAGAAGATCGCGGGCGTGCGCCGCGACAAGGAGTCGGCCATCGACTCCCAGGACTTCGAGAAGGCAGCTTCGCTCCGCGACAAGGAGAAGCAGCTGCTGGCGGCGAAGGCCAAGCGCGAGAAGGAGTGGAAGGCCGGCGACATGGACGTCGTCGCCGAGGTCGACGGCGAGCTGATCGCCGAGGTCCTCGCGACCGCGACCGGCATTCCCGTCTTCAAGCTGACCGAGGAGGAGTCCTCGCGTCTGCTGCGCATGGAGGACGAGCTCCACAAGCGCGTCATCGGTCAGAAGGACGCCGTCAAGGCGCTGTCGAAGGCGATCCGCCGTACGCGTGCCGGTCTGAAGGACCCGAAGCGCCCCGGTGGCTCGTTCATCTTCGCGGGCCCGTCCGGTGTCGGTAAGACCGAGCTGTCCAAGGCGCTCGCCGAGTTCCTCTTCGGTGACGAGGACGCGCTGATCTCCCTCGACATGTCGGAGTTCAGCGAGAAGCACACGGTCTCGCGTCTCTTCGGTTCGCCCCCCGGTTACGTGGGCTACGAAGAGGGCGGCCAGCTGACGGAGAAGGTGCGGCGCAAGCCGTTCTCGGTGGTTCTCTTCGACGAGGTCGAGAAGGCCCACCCGGACATCTTCAACTCGTTGCTGCAGATCCTGGAGGACGGTCGCCTGACCGACTCCCAGGGCCGGGTCGTGGACTTCAAGAACACGGTCATCATCATGACGACCAACCTCGGCACGCGGGACATCTCGAAGGGCTTCAACCTCGGCTTCGCGGCCCAGGGCGACACGAAGTCCAACTACGAGCGCATGAAGAACAAGGTCTCGGACGAGCTCAAGCAGCACTTCCGCCCCGAGTTCCTCAACCGCGTGGACGACGTCGTCGTCTTCCCGCAGCTGACCCAGGCCGACATCCTCCAGATCGTCGACCTGATGATCGGCAAGGTCGACGAGCGCCTCAAGGACCGGGACATGGGCATCGAGCTCAGCCAGTCCGCGAAGGAGCTCCTGGCCAAGAAGGGTTACGACCCCGTGCTCGGCGCGCGTCCGCTGCGACGCACGATCCAGCGCGAGATCGAGGACTCACTCTCCGAGAAGATCCTCTTCGGCGAGCTGCGTCCGGGCCACATCGTGGTCGTCGACACGGAGGGCGAGGGTGACGCCAAGACGTTCACCTTCCGCGGCGAGGAGAAGTCCCCGCTGCCGGACGTCCCGCCGATCGAGCAGGCGGCCGGCGGAGCCGGGCCGAATCTGAGCAAGGAGGCGTAACCCTTCGGGGATGCGCTGAGACAAAGGGGCTGCCCCAGGACTTCGGTCCTGGGGCAGCCCCTTTGTCGTGCTCCCGTGATTCAGCGACCCCAGCGGTGGACGGTGACCTCGGCTTGCGGGAAGAGGCCGGCGTACACCTCGTCGGCGGCCGGTGCGGCGTCCTCGGCGAAGAAGAGGCGTACGTCGTCCGCGTACGGGACGGCGGGGGCGAAGCGGGAGACGTGCTCCTCGGTTCCTCCCTCCAGATGGAGGGAGAGGATGCGGACGCCCGTCAGCTCGGTGGCCGGGCCGTGCGGTGGCAGGAGCCGGCCGCCCAGGGAGAGGCGGGTGAGCGCGGGGTGCCGGGCGAGCTGTTCCCAGTCGCGTGGGCCGAGCGCGGCCGCATCGCTGGACAGGTTCAGCCAGGTCAGCTCGGGGAACGCGTCCAGGCCGTTGAGTCCGGTGGTCTCCGTGGCGCCTCGGCCGAGGATGAGCTGGTCGAGCGGCGCCCCGACCGGCAGGAACGCGGCGAGCGAGCCGCCGGGGACCGGCTGGACGACGCTGAGCGAGGAGAGGCTGGTCACCCGGGACAGGCCGGTGAGGGCCGGCAGCGCGGGCAGGTCGATCACCGACAGATGCCGTAGCCGCATCTCGGCGAGGGGCGCCAGGTCGCGGACCTGTGGGCAGTACATCAGGGACAGGAAGCTGAGCGAGGGCAGCGCGTGCAGGGCCCGCAGGTCCTGTATGTGGGGGTTGCTGCGGAGGGTCAAGTGCTGGGCGGTGTCGGGGTCCAGCGCTCCCATGAACGTGTCGAGCGGATACTCCCCGCTGAGGTCGACCCGCCGCCACGGCGGCATCGTCCACATCGCCCGTACCTGCTCCTCGCTCGTGACGGTCAGGTCGAGCCCCTCCCGCCCCACATGCGCGAGCACCTCGTCCGCGTACTCCTGGGCGTCGAACCTCCGCCAGGTGCCGACGAGTTGGCGTCGTACGTCGAGTGATGTGTGGGCGCGGAAGCGCTTCAGGACCGGCAGGGAGCCCTCGTGGCCCAGGCGGGAGGCCGTGGTCACCACCGCGTGGGCCTCATCGTCCGTCAGGCCCTTTGGGCCGGGGAGGAGTTCGAGGACGAACGGGCCCGCCTGCGCGAGCTCTTCGGCCTCCTGGGGTGTCCGGGGCGGGATGAGGGCGGCGGCCCGTTCCCGTACCTCTTCGAGGACCTCCTGTTCGACCGCCGAGGCGTCCTGAAGGCTCGCCAGCGCGAGGAGGGTCACGCGCGGGCTGTCCACGGCCAGCAGGCCCCGCAGCAGCGTCGTCCGCTCGCGGGTACGGGCGTGGGCCACGGCCATCCGTACGACGTCCTCCCACTGCGTGTCGCCGGCGTGGCCGAGCAGGACGTCGAGGTGGCCCTCC
Source organism: Streptomyces sp. NBC_00009 (assembly GCF_045040855.1). Lineage (NCBI taxonomy): Bacteria > Bacillati > Actinomycetota > Actinomycetes > Kitasatosporales > Streptomycetaceae > Streptomyces > Streptomyces sp. NBC_00009. The sequence continues at coordinate 3,441,590 of NZ_CP108312.1, read as the reverse complement.
TCGACCGCGTAGCGCGCGCCCAGGTGGTCGAGGAACGTCCGGTGCGCGAAGTCGACCACCTGCGGGGCGGGGCTGCGCAGGACGCCGCTGCGCAGCAGGAGATGGCGCAGGATCGTGGGGGCGTCGCCCTGGCGTGCGGCGTCGGGGACGGAGGGCAGGGCGCGTTCGAGGAGGGTGAGCGCGGTGGCCTCGTCCATCTCGGTGCGGCCCGCGAGCACCAGGGCGTAGGCGAGGCGCTGGAGGAGTTCGGTCTGGTCCTCGGTGTCGAGTTCGATGCCGTCGAGGCCGCCCATGCCGCGCTGGCGGTCGCGGTCGGTGAGGATCATCTGGAGCGCGGCGTCGTACAGGGCCTTGCGGCGCGGCGGGAGGTAGCCGCGGCGCGCGCGGTGGAGGGCGCAGATCATCCCGCACATGAGGGGGTTGGTCGCCAGGAGCGACAGGTCCGGCTTGGCGCGCAGGGCGTCCAGGAGCTGTTCCTCGTGCTCGGCCGCGCCGGCGGCCGCGTGCCAGCGCCGTACGAACGCGCCGACCGTCCGGCGGCCCATGGGGGCGAGGGACAGCTCGGCGAACCCGCCCCCGGCCAGCCAGTCGGAGCGTACGGCGGTGGGGCGGGCGGTGAGCAGCCAGCGGTTGCCGGGGAAGGCGCGGACGAGGCCGAGCAGCCAGTCGCGCACGCGGGGCCGGTCGGCCGAGGGGACCTCGTCCAGGCCGTCGACCATCACGAGGCCGCGCCCCGCCGTCAGGACGCGCTCGGCCCAGTCGTCGGGCGGGGTGTGCGGGCAGTCGGCGGAGGCGAGGAAAGCGGCGGGGGAGGGGAGCCCCGCGGCGCGGATCAGGGTGCGCAGCGGCAGCACGTAGGGGATACGGCCCGTGGTGGTGATCGCCAGCCATTGGATGAGGGTCGTCTTGCCGGAGCCCGCCTCACCGCGCAGCAGGACCCGGTCGTGGCCGTCGAACGCGTCCTCGGCCCTGACCTGGACCGTCGTCGCTCCCTGGGGTTCGCCGTGCGCGTCCTCGGGGCCGGCCTCGCGGGTGGCTTCGAGGCTCAGGTAGGCGACGTCGAGTGGCCACACGTCGGGGGAGCCGCGCAGGTCGAGGCCGAAGATGGTGACGCGGTTGTGGCGCTCCGCGAGGTGGGCGCGGTAGCGGGCCTCGAAGGCGGTGTCCTGTCCGTCGCGCGGCGGGGTGCGCGTGATCAGCGCGTCCACCTTGGCGATCAGCTCGGACTGGGCGCGGCTCTGCTCGACCAGGGTGCGGGCCACGAACGTGGAGCGCTGGGTGAAGAAGTGCAGGATGTGCAGGCAGGCCCACTCGGTGACCGAGTCGAGGAAGTAGGCGGCGTCGGTGGTGAGGCCGGGCGCGGGGGCCGCCTCGCGCAGGGTGCGGGCCAGCTGCCGGTGGCCGAGGCGGACCGCCTGGACGTCGTCCATGTCCAGGTCGCCGAGGGCGAGGAGCCTGCGGGCGAGGGCGGCCGTGACCGCCTCCTGCTCGTCCGCGGGGAACGGCGGCTCGCCCGGGGACTGCACGGCCTCCCGCACCAGACGGGCGGCGAGGTGCCCGACCTCCTTCTCCCCGAGGGTCCGCTTCTCGCCGCGGAAGGTGACGAGGCCCGAGAGGCGTACGGGCTTGTCCACCAGGCCCGCGCCGGGGCCGTCACGGGTGAGGAGCTGCTTCACCAGAGGCGAGAGCACGCTCGACGCCAGTCGTGTGCCGAGGACTGCGGGATCCATCTGCGCTTCCCCCCGAAAGGCCGTGAAACCAGGCGCTTCAGCGTAGCCCGCGTCACATTCGCGGGTCTTTGGATCTTGCCTCCCGGTGACATGGCGCACAGGCGTTTTGTCCGGTACTAGCCGCAATAGTGGATGCATTGCGGAGGTGGGGGGTTGTTACGGCATCGACGGGTTATACCGAAATGTCCGTTTCTTGGATCGGCAGGACGTGCGGCCGGTGGGACGCCGGAACGCAAGGGTGTGAAGTGGCCCTAAACCCGGAATCAGGGCATAAAACCGATAGATCGCAGGGGGTCTTCGGGGGCCGTCAAGAGATTGAAGTCCTGACCTTTTGGTACGGCTTTGGATAGTAGATGGGGGCTTTGAGTCGAGATGGGGTCCCGGGTTACCAATGAACAGCCAGCCCGGCACGTCACCAACGAGTGCCGGTCTGTTCCTGTCATCAACGCGGAGGTAATCCCCGAATGTCGAAGCGCTCCATGACTCCTTCTTCCGGCTCGTCCCTGCTCCGTACTCGGGCGGCCGTCGTGACCGTCGCCATGGGAGCCACGGCGCTGCTGGGTGCAGGGGCCGCGGTTGCCGCCGAAAGCACTCAGGGAGCCATCGCGCTGCCCAGCGTCGCTGCCGCTTCGGTCCAGGCGCAGGCCAAGGCCCAGGCCAAGGCCGCCGAGCAGGCCAAGGTGCACGCCGAGCAGGCCAAGGTGCACGCCGCGCAGGTCAAGAAGGCCGCGGCGAAGAAGGCCGTCAGCTGGATAGACCCGGTCAAGAGCTACAAGCTGTCCGCGAGCTTCGGCCTCGGCGGCAACATGTGGTCGCACAAGCACTCCGGCCAGGACTTCGCCGTGCCGATCGGCACGAACGTCATGGCCGTCCACGGCGGCACGGTCGTCAAGGCCGGCGGCAACGGCGCCGGTGACGGCCCGGCGTACGGCAACGCCGTCGTGATCAAGCACAGCAACGGCACGTACTCGCAGTACGCGCACCTGTCCCGCGTCGACGTGCACGTCGGCCAGGCGGTCGCCACCGGTCAGCACATCGCGCTCTCCGGCAACACCGGTAACTCCAGCGGCCCGCACCTGCACTTCGAGATCCGCACGACCCCGAACTACGGTTCCGCGGTCAACCCGGTCAACTTCCTGCGCTCGGTCGGCGTCAGCGTCTGACCTGCACAAGCGAGCTCATCTGCGTAAATGAGCTCACCTGCACGAAGAGCACAACTGCATGACGGAACTCAGGCGCCCCGCTGCGCCTGGGTGACGAGATCGGTGGCGACCTCGAGGATGGCCTTGCGCTTTTCCTCGGGGTCGCCTTCGACGTCCTTGAGGACGAACAGGCCCGCGTGCATCGAGAAGATCGCGCTGAAGCAGCGGACCCGCTCGGTCAGGGTGGCGTCCTCCGGCAGGAGCTGGTCGAGGAGCGCCTTCATGCGGTCCTTGAAGAGCTCGCCGATGCTCAGCTCGCGCATGGTCGCCTGGTTCTCCTGCATGAAGCGGAACAGCGGCCCCGCCCCGTGCAGTGCCAGGCTGTAGCGCTCCATGAGCTCCTGCTTGGTCTCCAGGGTGCTGGGCTGCTCCCGGCCCCACTCGATCAGCTCGTCGATGGGCCGCGTCAGGTCCTCGAAGAGGCTGACGACGATGTCTTCCTTGGTCTTGAAGTGGTAGTAGAGCGCCGCCTTGGTGACGTCGAGGTGCTCGGCGATCTCGCGCAGCGAGGTCTTCTCGTAGCCCTGCTCGGCGAACAGTTCCAGCGCCACGTCCTGGATGCGCTGCCGTGTGTTCCCGCGGCGCTGCTTGCTGCTGCCCATCTGTGGCTGCTCCTTCGTGCTGGTGGCGGGCCTTGGGCGAAAACTTACTTGACGCCCGGCTAGTTAGCGCTCTATCTTCCCTCAGTGTAGTCAACTTGCCGGGCGGCAAGTAAGTAGCGGCAAGTGAGTAACTGGGGAGTGGGGATCATGGCGGAGACCGGAACAGTGGCGGTGGACACCGGCGGGGGCGGCAGGGCGGCCACCAAGGAGCGGCAGCCGCGCAGCGTGCGCGTAGTCCTGATGGCGTTGATGATCGCGATGCTGCTCGCGATGCTCGACAACATGATCGTCGGCACCGCGATGCCCACGATCGTCGGCGACCTGGGCGGCCTCGAACACCTCTCGTGGGTCGTGACCGCGTACACGCTCGCGACCGCCGCCTCGACCCCCATCTGGGGCAAGGTCGGCGACATGTATGGCAGGAAGGGCGCCTTCCTGACCTCGATCGTGATCTTCCTGATCGGCTCCGGGCTCAGCGGCATGGCCCAGGACATGAACCAGCTCATCGCGTTCCGCGCGATCCAGGGTCTCGGCGCCGGTGGCCTGATGGTCGGCGTCATGGCCATCATCGGTGACCTGATTCCGCCGCGGGAGCGCGGCAAGTACCAGGGCATGATGGCCGGCGTCATGGCGCTCGCCATGATCGGCGGACCGCTCGTCGGCGGCGCCATCACCGACAACTGGGGCTGGCGCTGGTCCTTCTACATAAACCTGCCGCTCGGCCTCGTCGCCCTCGCCATGGTCACCGCGGTCCTGCACCTGCCGAAGAAGCGCTCCAAGGGGAAGATCGACTACCTGGGCGCCGCGCTGCTCACCGTCGGCATCACGTCGATCGTGCTCGTGACGACCTGGGGCGGCTCGCAGTACGCCTGGGGCTCCGCCGTGATCATGGAGCTCGCCGCGATCGGTGTCGCCGCGCTCGTCGGCTTCCTCTTCGTGCAGACGAAGGCGGCCGAGCCGATCATGCCGTTGCACATCTTCCGCAGCCGCAACTTCACGGTCATGTCCCTCATCGGCTTCGTCACCGGCTTCGTGATGTTCGGCGCCGTGCTCTTCCTGCCGCTGTACCAGCAGACCGTGCAGGGCGCGAACGCGACCAACTCCGGTCTGCTGCTCCTGCCGATGCTGCTCTCGATGATGGTCGTCTCGCTGATCGCGGGCCGGGTCACCACCAACACCGGCCGGTACAAGGTGTTCCCGCTGGTCGGCAGCGTCCTGATGGTGGCCGGACTCTTCCTGCTCGCGCAGATGGACACGGAGACCACGCGGCTCACGTCCGGCCTGTTCATGGCCGTGCTCGGCGCGGGCATGGGCTGCCTGATGCAGATCACGATGCTGGTCGCGCAGAACAGCGTCGACATGAAGGACATGGGCGTCGCCTCGTCCTCCACGACCCTGTTCCGTACGCTCGGCTCCTCCTTCGGCGTCGCGATCATGGGCGCGATCTTCAACAACCGCGTCCAGGACGTGATGGCCGAGCGGGCCGGGGCGATGGGCGGCAAGGTCGCGGAGCATTCCACGCAGCTGACGGCCGAGGGCCTGGCCAAGCTGCCGGACGTGGTGCGCGACGCCTACCTGCACGCGGTGTCGGCCGGTACGCACTCGGCGTTCCTGCTCGGTTCGATCATCGCGGTGGTGGCGCTGATCGCGGCGGTCTTCGTGAAGGAGGTGCCGCTGCGGGGCGCGGGCCCCGCCAAGGAGGCGTCGAGCTCTCCCGAGGCCGCGGGTCCGGCGGACGCGCAGCCGGTCGACATGGCCAAGGCCGGTACGGCTACGGCCGACGCGGCTGCGAACGGTACGGCCACGGCCGACGCGAAGCCGGTCGAGGGGGTCGCGGCCGGGGACGCCGCGGCGGACGGCAGGACGGTCTCCGAGACCGTCTGAGCGGGTCGTCCCGATCCTCCTCGGCTTCTGTGAAGGCCCCCGGTGCGCTGATGTGCACCGGGGGCCTTCGCCGTGCCGAGGCCGTTGTCAGTGGGGCGTGCCAGCATCGGTGACGTGGAGAAATTGCGGCAGCTGCGGCTCGCCAAGGACGCGATGGACCGCGACTGGGCCGAGGCGGAGCTCGATCTGGACGCGGTGGCGGCCCATGCCGGTTATTCGCGCTACCACTTCGTGCGGTGCTTCAAGGAGGCGTACGGGGAGACACCGGGGCAGTATCTGACGCGCCGTCGGATCGAGCGGGCCGAGGACATGCTGAGATCGGCGGACCTGTCGGTCACGGAGATCTGCGGCCTCGTGGGGTTCAGCAGCCTGGGCACGTTCTCGTCCCGGTTCAAGAGACAGACGGGCCTGACACCGAGCGAGTACCGGGCGAAGCACGTGGGGCGCGGGGCGGCGCTCATCCCCGGGTGTTACGCGATGTTGTGGGCCGGCGGCTTCCCCGGCAGGGGGCCGTCCGGGAGTGCGGGTCAGGGGGACGGCGAGGAGCGCAATTCTGGAGAAGCGGAGGCGGGGGGTGACTGCCTACGGTGACAGGGCACGGCCGGATTCCCCGGCGCGTGGCCCGACCACAGCGGAGCGCATCATGATCAAGGGACTCGCCATTTCCACCGTCTGGGTTCTCGACCAGGACCGGGCCAAGGCGTTCTACACCGAGAAGCTGGGCCTCGAGGTGCGTACGGACATGACCATGGGCGAGGGCGGTATGCGCTGGCTGACCGTGGGCGCCAAGGACCAGCCGGACGTCGAGCTGACGCTGATGGTGCCCGGGGTGCCCGCGATGGACCCCGAGTCGGCCGAGGCGGTGAAGAAGCTGGTCTCCAAGGGCATTCTCGGGGCCGGCGTCCTGGTCACGGACGACATCCACGGGGACTACGAGCGGCTCAAGGCGCGCGGGGTGCAGTTCCTCCAGGAGCCGCAGGAGCGCCCGTACGGGACCGAGGCGATCTTCCGCGACGACTCCGGGAACTGGTTCTCGTTCACGCAGCGGAACGAGGGGCTCGACCTCGACAAGGAGTGGGCCACCAGCTAGGGCCTCTCGTTCGGAGCCCCTCAGTCCGGCAGGCGCAGCATCGGGAAGCTTCCCGTGTTCGTCGGTGCGTGCTCCGGCAGCCACAGCACCGCAACCGCGCCCTCGGACGGAGTCTCCGAAGGAGCACCCGGCGGGCGCACGTTGCGGAACGTGAGGCGGGCGCCGAGCACGCGCGCCTGACCCGCGGCGATCGTCAGACCGAGACCGTGCCCATGGCCCGCGCGGTCCGCCGCGCCCGTACGGAAGCGGCTCGGCCCCTCGTCGAGCAACTCCTCAGGGAACCCGGGTCCGTGATCGCGCACGCGCACCACCCGGCCCTCGACGCTGACCTCGACCGGCGGCTTGCCGTGCTTCGCGGCGTTGGCCAGGAGGTTGAAGAGGATGCGTTCGAGGCGGCGCGGGTCGGTGGTGACCTCCGACTCGTGCACCACGCTCACCCGTACGTCCGCGTGGCGCGCGCCGACCCGCCGCGTCACGAACTCGCCCAGCAGCAGGTCCTGGAGCTCGGCGCGCTCGGCCGCGCTGTCCAGACGCGCCACTTCGAGCACGTCCTCGACGAGGGTGCGCATCGCCTGGGCCCGGTCCTTGACCAGCTCGCTCGGGCGTCCGGGCGGCAGCAGCTCGGCCGCGGTGAGCAGTCCGGTCACCGGCGTACGCAGCTCGTGCGCGATGTCCGCGGTGACCCGGCGCTCGGCCTCGAGGCGCTGCTTCAGGGCGTCGGCCATCGCGTCGACGGCCTGTGCGAGATCGTCGGTCTCGTCGCGTACGACGCCGCCGATGGCGTCCCCGACCCGTACGTCGGTCCGCCCCTGCGCGACCTCCCTGGCCGCGGACGCCGCCTTGCGCAGGCGCCGTGACACCTGGCCGCCGATGAGCACGCCGAGGGCGCACCCGCCGAAGACCACCGAGATCGAGCCGATGATCAGGGCCTGGTCGAGGTCCTTCATGACGGTGGCGCTGCGGTCGGTGAAGCGGGTGTGCACGGACAGCAGGCGCCCGTCGCCGAGCGGGACCGCGGCCCAGATGTCGGGTACGCCGCCGGCCTGTTCGGAGACGAAAGTGGCGCGCCGCCCGGCCATCGCCTTCTTGCGCAGGTCGGGGGGTATGCCCGGGTCGTCGACCTTGAAGCCGACGGGGAGGCCGCGCCCGGTGGCCTCGTACTGGCGCGCCACGAACTGGATGCGTTCGTCCTGCACGTCGCGCGCGTTGTCCAGCATCGAGACGCGCGCCGCGTTGTGCACGACCAGGCTCAGGGCGACGGCGACGAGCGCCCCCACCAGGGCGATGGCGACGCTGATCTTCCAGCGGACCCCGGTGTGCAGCACCGGGCGCAGCCGTCTCAGCGGCAGCCGCAGCGGCTGCCCGAGCCGGGCGCGCACGGTCGCGGCGGCCCCCCTCATATCCCGATTCCGTTCCTCGTCAGACAGCGAATGACCCGGCCGGCACACGTACCGACCGGGCAAACGGTTCCCCGGACACCCGGCCCGGACAAGCCATCCGGTCCCGACATGCCACCCAGCCCCGACATGCCACCCAGTCCCGACACGACACCCCGCCCAGGCACGGCCCGTCAGGCCTTGAGCTTGTAGCCGAAGCCGCGGACCGTTTCGATCCGGTCCTGGCCGATCTTCGTGCGCAGCCGCTGCACATGGACGTCGACGACGCGGGTGTCCCCGCCCCAGCCGTAGTCCCACACGCGTTCGAGGAGCTTGTCGCGGGAGAGGACCGTGCCGGGCGCGGAAGAGAACTCCAGGAGCAGCCGCATCTCGGTCGGTGTCAGTGCGACCGTGGCCCCGTCCTTGCGGACCTCCATGCCCTCGGTGTCGATCTCGAGATCGCCGAAGTGCAGGACACTGCCGGTCGCGCCGGAGTCGTCAGGGACGGCCGGCGCCGCGCCGGACGCCGACCCGCTCGCGTGCCCGAAGCGCCGCAGGACGGCCCGGATCCGCGCCACGAGGACGGCCCCGTCGAACGGCTTGGTCACGTAGTCGTCCGCGCCGGCCTCCAGGCCGAGCACCACGTCGATCGAGTCGGCCCGCGCCGACAGCATGATCACGGGGACGGTGGACTCGTCACGGATGCGGCGGCACAGGCTCACGCCGTCCAGGCCCGGCACCATCACGTCGAGCAGCGCGATGTCGGGCCGGTTCGCGCGGAACGCCTCCAGGCCCGCGAGGCCGTCCGGCATGGCCGTGACCACGAAGCCGTCCCGCTCGAGGGCGAGCTGGGTGGCCTCGCGGATGACGTCGTCGTCCTCGACGAAGAGGACGTGGGTGTGCTCTGCCATCCGAATCCGCTGCTCCTGATACGTCGTCCGAAAAGTGGTCTGGTCCGTCATCTGCATGGTCGGGGCTGCCCGGCCCGCCGCTCAGTTGTCGGACGGCTCGGGCGTGTCCCCGTTCACCGCGTTGCTGTAGTCGTTGTGCGTCCTGGCCTGCTCGACGAACCGGCCGGTGGTCCAGCGGTACGTCAGGACGTCCTCACCCGAGGGATATGCCACGGAGTCGCCCTTCTCGTACACCTGCTTGGTGACGACGAGGTCGCCCCGGTCTATCTCCGCGTACACCGGAGGCTCCTCGGCCTTGAAGACGTTCTCGTACTTCCCGCCGGTGTCGCGGTACACGTAGCTGCCGATGCTGACGGCGTCTCCGCAGGTCATGACGTTGACCACGACGTCGCTCGACGTGTTCCCCGTCAGGTTCCCGTAGGACACGTCGACCGGGTACTCGTGCCCCACGCAGGGCTTGAGGTCACGCTTGACCTCCGTGCTCACCGCCGGGTCGTCCTTGACGAGCCGGACCGCGTTCACCGTCTTGGGCGCAGGGGAGGCCGGGGAGGACGACACGGCTTTCGGGGCGGCCGAGGGCCCCGGGTCGGAGCGGGCGGGCCCTTCATCGCGGGCGCCGGTGCCGCCGGCCGAGCAGGCCGTGAGGGCGCCGAGGAAAAGGCCGATGGCGGCGAGCGCGGCCACCGCCGTACTCCCCGCCTTCAGGACCCGACCGGCACGTATGCCTAGGCCGCGCAACGCTCCGTCTCCTCCCGTTCGAGCACGCGGTGGCCGGACTCGTGGCGGTCCCGGCTCTCCAGCTCCTCACGGAGCCGGGCCAGCGCCCGGTGCAGCGTGCTCTTCACGGTTCCGGCCGACATGCCGAGGGCGGCGGCCGTCTCCTCTGTGGACATCTGCTCCCAGTGTCGCAGCACCACGACACTGCGCTGCTTCGGAGCCAGCACCTTCAGGACGTCCATGAGGAGCGCGCGGTCGGCGTGCTGCTCGGTCGAGTCGTCGATGCTCGCGTCGGGCAGCTGCTCGGTGGGCACCTCTTCGAGCTTGCGGGCGCGCCACCACTCCGTACGCGTATTGATCATGACGCGGCGCAGATAGGCGTCGGCGAGGCGCTTGTCGGCTATGCCGTCCCAGCGGCCGAACGTCCGCACCAGCGCCGTCTGGAGCAGGTCCTGGGCGTCGACGGGGTCCGGCACGAGGCGCCGGGCACTGCGCAGCAGGGCGTCCTGCCGAGTGCGGACGTACTCCTCGAACTCGAGCACCTCGCCGTGCGCCATGCCAACCGCCTCCCGTTCGCGAACCGTTCGCGCTTTCCCTGTCCGTCACCTGTGGGTGATCGGTACACGGAAGAAGCTACGGAGGCGTTGTCACGGGGTTGTCCGCTTCAGCCTGCGGCGGGCGCACGGCTGTCCGTCGGTTGTGTAACAGACGTAAGACGTGGGTAAACCTGTACGCCCGTCAGCTCAGCGGCAGCCGGTAGAAGCCGTCCGGCATCGGCTCCACGAGCCCGTCCGCGACGAGCCCGTCCAGGGCGCGCGCCCGCTGCACCGGCTCGTCCCACACGCGGTCCAACGCCGCCTGGGGAACGGGCGAGACGGCCTCCCGCAGCACGGCGAGCAGCTTCCCGCGCACCTGCCGGTCCGTGCCCGCGTATGTCTGCCCGCGGCGCGGCGGACCGACGTGGTCGGGCTTGCCGGCGAGCCGCCACGCGCACTGGGCGGCGATGGGACAGCGGTGGCAACTCTCGTTCTTCGCCGTGCAGATGAGGGCGCCGAGCTCCATGGAGGCAGCGGCCCAGCGCGAGGCCGTCGACTCCTGCTCGGGCAACAGGGCGCGGGCGAGCTTGCGTTCGGCCGCGGTCGTGGCGTTCGGCGGGTACTGCACACCGCTCACCGCCCGCGCGAACACGCGCCGCACGTTCGTGTCGAGGACGGCGTGCCGCTGCCCGTACGCGAAGGAGGCCACGGCAGCGGCCGTGTACTCGCCGATGCCGGGCAGCGCGAGCAGCTGGGAGTGAGCGGTGGGTACGTCGCCGCTGTGCCGCTCCGTTATGGCGACGGCGGCGCCGTGCAGCCGCAGCGCGCGGCGGGGATAGCCGAGCCTGCCCCAGGCGCGCACGGCCTCGCCGGGCGCCTCCTTGGCCAGATCGGCGGGGCGCGGCCACCGCGCGAGCCACTGCTCGTACACGGGAAGGACGCGGCTCACCGGCGTCTGCTGGAGCATGAACTCGCTGACCATCACGCCCCAGGGACCCGCGTCGGGGCGGCGCCACGGCAGGTCGCGGGCGTTCTCCGCGAACCAGTCGATGACGGGAGCGTGCAGGGACTCGGTGCTGGTGTTCGTGGGCGCAGTCATGGCAGGACGATCCTGCCATGGGGAGCGGGGACAGCGCGGCCACGTTGTGACGCAAACGGGTTGGCTCGGCCTCGCTCGCTTGACGCCCACCCTGACGATCGGCAGGGACGGCGACCCGGCCGGCGCTCGTACCTTCGGAAGACGTGAGACCTCCAGCCCGCAGCACGGGCCCCTTGCTCTGGGCCGCCCTGGCCGTCCCCGTCGCCGCCGCAGAGCGCCTCGGCCTGGAGCGAAGCCCGCTGTGGGCGCAGCTCACCGGCCTCGCGGAGCCGGCCGCCGCAACAGCCCTGCACCGCACCTGGCCCGCGACGGCGTTCCTGCTCGCGGTCGCACCGGGCATCGCGACGTCCCCCTCCCTCTTCACGCTCTCGTACGGCTGCGCGCCGGCGGTCTTCGCCTTCCTGCTGGGCCTGCGCGGCACGGCGACGGGTGTCGCGCCGCTCTCGTTCGCGGCGGGCACCGGATCATCGCCGACCGCGCGATGCTGCGGGAGCGCGCCTGGGTCGCCCAGGACATGCACGACTCACTGGGCCACGAACTGAGCCTCATCGCACTGCGCGCGGGCGCGCTCCAGGTAGCACCGGGCATGGCCGAGGCGCACCGCACGGCGGCGGCCGAACTGCGCGCGGCGGCGCCGGACGCGACGGACCGCCTGCACGGCGAGGAGACAGACGGACCGCCTGCACGGCGAGGAGACAGTACGAGCCGTGCCGGGCACGGCGGTGGCGGACGGCGCCGCGTTCCTGTCACCCGAGGTGGCGCGCCACGTCATCGACGGCTTCGGGGCACAGCGCCTGGGCCGATAGGCAGCGGCCAGGGCCCGCGTGGCCACGCTCACCCCACGTGAACGGGAGGTGCTGGGCCTGGTGGGCGCGGGCCTCTCGAACCCGGAGATCGGGCGCCGCCTGCACCTGGTGGAGGGCACGGTGAAGGCCTACGTGAGCGCGGTCCTGGACCGTCTGGAGGTCAGGAACAGAGTGCAGGCGGCCATCGTGGCGTACGAGGCGGGCCTGGTCTGATCACCGCCGATGACCGCAAACGGCCGCATACCCGCTCACCACCCCCGGCCCGGCGAACCAGCGAACAACCCCACTCCCGGACCCTCGCATGGCCACGACGACCCGAATCCCACTCCCCACACAGAGCCGCACCACGACGAACGAGACAAGAGCCCCGACCCCCAGCCCCACCGCCACGTCGTGCGGGTAGTGGACGCCGACGAAGACGCGGGAGAAGGCCATGAGGAGGGCGAGGGGGACGGTGAGCCGGCCGATGGCGGGCCAGGCGAGGGTGAGGCCGACGGCGGAGGCGGCAGCGATGGTGGCGTGGTTGCTGGGGAACGACCAGTCACCATGAGGGGGACACGCGACAAGAGAGGTCAGGGCGCCGGAGACGGCCCGGCAGGGACGCTCTTCGTCGACACCGGACTTGACCAGCTCGCTGCACACATAGGCGACGCCGGTGGCCAGCGGGGCGAGCACCGCGACGGCCAGGGCTCGTGGATCACCGCCCCGGGCCCGCCACCAGGCGGCGACGAAGAGCACGGCGAAGACCAACAGCCCCAGCTCGGTGAACACCTCCATGAGGTGCTGGAACCACGACGGGGTGTCATGGGCGAAGCCGGTGATGTCGCGATAGAGGTCGGAGTCGAAGATTCCCATGACACGGACGGTACGTAATGCCCCAGCACCATCACATCCCGCGATGGTCTCGTCCCGTACCTGACGAAAGACAGGGGTTGTCCCCGCGCCGAAACCGCCACCCGGGACTATGATCCGCAAAACTCGCGGGCCGAGGCGGCGGGTGGGGGCGGGAGAACGGGCTGATCTCTCGTACAGTTTGCGCCGTGGGATCTCTGCGCAATCCGATCGGGCCGCTTCCCTCCACCATTTACTGGCGACGGAGGGCCGTTCTGCTGTCCATGGTGGCGCTGCTCGCGCTGCTGATCGTATGGGCCGTCAACTCCGGTGGCGGAGGCAGCAAGACCGGCGCCGGTGGCTCGAACGGCAAGGACACCGCGCCCTCCTCCATCACGCCCGGCCCCTCCGGGTCCGGACCGGCGATCAGCGAACACCCGGGCGGCCGCGACGAGTCGGGCGGCGGCGGTGACGACGGTTCCTCCGACGGCGCCAACGGTGACACTTCGGGCTCGGGCTCCGACACGGCCGGCTCAGGGGCGGGATCCGATGACGGCGCGAAGGGCGGCACAGGCGCGGGCGACCAACTCCCCGCGGGCTCAAGCCTCCCCGACTGCACGGCAGGCGGCGTGACGCTGACGCTGCGCAGCGTCCACAACTCGTACGCGCCGGGCGAGAAGCCGAAGTTCGAGCTGACCGCCAAGAACACGACGGCGAAGGACTGCAAGGTCGATCTGGGCCCGAAGAGCGCAGTCCTGACGATCACTCAGGCATCCAGCGACACCGAGATCTGGTCCTCCGACGACTGCCCCAAGGGTGCCGGCAGCCTCCTGCTGCGCGTACCGGCAGGCGCCCACATCACGCACGCGATCGAGTGGGACCGCAAGGCCAGCGCCCCCGAGTGCGCAACCCCGAAGACGGACGCGGCAACGCCAGGCACCTACCTAGTAGAGGCAAAGGCACCCCAACTCCCCAAGGCCCAGGCATCCTTCGTACTGGCCAAGGACTAACACCACCAGCCCTCTGGCGGGCGAACCCACCCGAGCCCCGAGCCGCCCACCGCCGATCAGTCCCGTACGAGAGAGACGGGCCAACGAGCCCCAGCGGCCGCATGCGAGAGGGATGGGCGAACGAGCGCCCCACCGGCATCAGCCGAGCACAAAACGGGACGGGTCAACGAGCGCCCCACCGGCGATCAGTCGCGTACGAAACGGGAGGGGCCGTGGCGGGATGTGCGCGCGGAGCCACCAGCACCACGTACAGGTAATCAGCTGGGTGACGAGGCCCCGTAGAACAGCGAGCACGTACATCCCGGCGCGGTCCCGCACCCGAAGACGGCGGGGCGAGCCCACCGAGCCGCACTCGGGACCCCACCCCAGGCTCACAAGCAGCCCCCACAAGCAGCCCTCAAGCAGCCGCCCCCAAGAGGCGCCCCCAGGCACCCCTAGAAGCCCCTAGACGTACCGCTCCAGGATCGACGACTCGGCCAACCGCGAGAGCCCTTCCCGCACGCTCCGGGCACGGGCCTCCCCGACGCCGTCCACCGTCTGCAGATCATCGACGCTGGCGGCGAGCAGCTTCTGCAGCCCCCCGAAGTGCTCGACAAGCCGGTCAATGATGGCCCCGGGCAGCCGAGGCACCTTCGCCAACAGCCGGAACCCACGAGGCGAAACAGCCGAGTCCAAGGTCTCCGGAGACCCGGTGTACCCCAACGCACGTGCCACAGTAGGCAGTTCGAGAAGCTCGGCATGCGTCAGAGCGTCGAGTTCGAAGAGCGCCTCATCAACGGTCCGGGACCGCTTGGCCGTAGGTTCGGGCACGTAGTCCCGAACGACGAGCTCCCGCTCGGGCTCCACCCCGGCGATCAACTCGTCGAGCTGAAGGGCGAGCAGTCGCCCATCCGTCCCGAGCTCCACCACGTACTCGGCGATCTCGGTGGCGATGCGCCGCACCATCTCCAGCCGCTGCGCGACCGCGGTCACATCCCGCACGGTCACGAGATCCTCGATCTCGAGCGCGGAGAGCGTCCCGGCCACCTCGTCCAAGCGGAGCTTGTACCGCTCAAGAGTGGCGAGAGCCTGATTCGCACGCGAGAGAATCGCGGCCGAGTCCTCGAGAACGCGCCGCTGCCCGTCCACGTAAAGGGCGATGAGCCGCATCGACTGCGACACCGAGACCACGGGGAAGCTGACCTGCTTGCTCACCCGGTCCGCGGTGCGGTGCCGCGTGCCCGTCTCCTCCGTGGGGATCGTGGGGTCGGGCACCAACTGGACGCCCGCCCGCAGGATCTTGGTGATGTCCTTGTCGATGACGATGCCGCCGTCGAGCTTGCACAGCTCGCGCAGGCGCGTCGCGGTGAACTCGACGTCCAGGATGAAACCGCCGGTACACATCGACTCGACGGTCTTGTCCCAGCCGAGAACGATGAGTCCGCCGGTGTTGCCGCGGAGGATTCGCTCGAGGCCGTCACGCAGCGCCGTACCGGGCGCGACCGCGCTCAGTGAGGCGCGCATCAGCCCATCGGCACCGGAGCTCCCGCCGGACTTGCCGGGAGCTGCTGCCCGGTCGTTGGCTGCCACTGCACTCCTCCGGTCGCAGATGTCGCAGATATCGCAGAAGTCCCAGATCTTGCGGAACGCGCAGATCTTGAATGCCCAGGGTTCGTACGCACGGGCGAGACCAGGGCAAAGTCTACCGGCGCTCCTCCGTCTCCCGTGGGGCCTCTCGGCGACGGCTCCTGGGCAGTACGCGCAGAGCATCCCCCATGTCGGCGACTTCGGTGACCTTCATACCGGCGGGCACCTTGCCCGGATCGCTCGGCACGAGGGCGTGGGTGAAGCCGAGCCGGTGCGCCTCGGCGAGCCGGCGCTGCACGCCGGTCACCCGTCTGACCTCGCCCGCGAGGCCGACTTCACCGATCGCGACGAGGTTCTTGGGGAGCGGGGTGTCGCTGGCGGCACTGGCGAGGGCGAGGGCGATGGCGAGGTCGGCGGCGGGCTCGGAGAGCTTCACACCGCCGACGGTCGCGGAGTAGATGTCCCGCTTTCCGAGCGCACTGATCCGCCCGCGCTGCTCGAGCACGGCGAGCATCATCGAGACGCGAGACGTCTCCAGACCGGACGTGGTGCGCCGAGGGGACGGGATCTGGGAGTCGACGGTGAGGGCCTGAACCTCGGCGACGAGAGGCCGCCGCCCCTCCAGGGTGACGGTCAGACAGGTGCCCGGGACGGGTTCGGCGCGGCGGGTGAGGAACAGCCCGCTGGGGTCGGCGAGTCCGGTGATGCCTTCGTCGTGCAGCTCGAAGCAGCCGACCTCGTCGGTCGTCCCGTACCGGTTCTTCACGCCGCGTACGAGGCGCAGGCGCGCGTGCCGGTCGCCTTCGAAGGAGAGGACGACGTCCACGAGGTGCTCGAGGAGGCGGGGTCCGGCGATGGCGCCGTCCTTGGTGACGTGACCCACGAGGAGGGTGGCCATGCCGCGCTCCTTGGAGGCGCGGATCAGGGCGCCGGCCACCTCGCGGACCTGGGCCATGCCGCCGGGGGCGCCGTCGATCTCGGGGGAGGCGACGGTCTGTACGGAGTCCATGATCAGGAGGCTGGGCTTGACGGCGTCCAAGTGGCCGAGGACCGCGGACAGATCGGTCTCGGCGGCGAGATACAGATGGTCGTCGATCGCCTTGATGCGGTCGGCGCGCATCCGGACCTGGCTGGCCGACTCCTCGCCCGTGACGTACAGGGTGCGGTGCTCGTCGCTGGCGGCCTTGGCGGCGACGTCGAGCAGGAGGGTGGACTTACCGACGCCGGGCTCGCCCGCGACCAGGACGACGGCGCCGGGGACGAGGCCCCCGCCGAGGACCCGGTCGAGCTCGGGCACGCCGGTGGAGCGGGCGGTGGCCTGCCGGGCGTCGACCTGGCCGATCGGGACGGCGGACGTCGTGACCCGGCCGGGCGCGGTCGTCCGCACGGCGGGCGCGCCGTACTCCTCGACCGTCCCCCACGCCTGGCACTCGCCGCAGCGACCCAGCCATTTCGCCGTCTGCCAGCCGCACTCGGTGCAGCGGTAGGACGGCCGGTCTTTGCCGGATTTCGTACGGGCAGCCATGCACCGAACCGTAACCGAGACCACTGACAGCCCGGCGCCGACCACCATCCGCCGCCTCCCGCCGCCACCACCTGCCCCCTCCCGCCGCCGCCCGGAGGGCCCCCGCGCCGGGTGTGCGCCCGTGCGCCCCGGCGCACATATATGCGCCGAGCACATGTTCCCCTGTACGGAATTTGGTATTCCCGTCCCCTTTTGAGGGATCGTTTCACCCGTACGGATTAAATGTCCCCAAGGGGGAGGAAGGGTGCGGCACCATCCGCCTACGGTCGCACGGGTGATGACCAGCAGGCCGGAAACCCCCACGCAGACCACCGGCGCACACCGGGCGCACCGCGACGGGCGCGGGCGACCTGCGCCGCGGACCGTACCCCAGCGCCCGACATCGCGCTACGAGCCCTATCTGGACGGCCTGTTCACGTACTGCCTGTCCGTCCTGTGCGATCACGACGACGCCATCGCGGCGCTGGGCGACGCCCTGGCGCTCGCCGAACGCCGCGGCTCCCGCGGCCCCGAAACCGAGAGCGACCGTAAGGCGTGGCTGTACGCGCTCGCGCGCTGGTCGTGCCTGCGGGCGCTGGCGGAGGCGAAGCGCCGCAGACAGGGGACGCATGCCTCGGGCCGGCCCCACCCCGAAGCCCCGCACGCCAAAGAGGCCCCTTCCGAGGAGATCCAGGCGCAGCGCCGCCGAGAGCTCGCGCTCCTGGCCTGGCCGGAGGCCGCCGGTACGGCACCCGAGCAGCGCGAGGCGCTGGAGCTGGCCGTACGGCATCAGCTGTCGCCCCGGGAGGTCGCCGCCGCACTGGGTACGGACCCGGGGCTCACCCGGGAACTGCTCGCCTCCGCCGCCTGCGAGGTGGAACGCACTCGCGCCGCCCTCGCCGTGGTGGAAACGGGCACCTGCCCCAGCGTCGCCCGCCTCACCGGAGACAACCAGCTGCTGCTGAGCTCCGCCCTGCGCCGCGAACTGGTCCGGCACGTCGACGACTGCCCCCGCTGCCGCCGCACCGCCGAGCGCGCCGCCCCCGGCGCCTGGCCCGGCACGGCGATCACCCCGGCCGCCCTGCCTCTCGCGACGGCCCCGCGCGCGGCCCTGCACCGGGCGATGGCCCACGGCAACCGCCCCCAGCGAGGCGCGGCCCCCCGCTTCGACCGGCGCGGCTTCCCGATGGACCCCAAGGACAGGGCGGCCCGCCGGGACCGGCTACGCGCGCGTGCCGTCACGACGACGGTCGTCGCCACCGTCGTGGCCGCCCCGGTGCTGGCGCTGTGGGCGGCGTACCGGGGAGCGCCGCAGACGGGCGAGGGTCAGGACGGGCGCTCGATCAGCGCGAGCGAAGCCGGCGACCCGGGCGGGCTCGACGGCAACCGCGCGGACGGCGCTTACGAGAACGCGGGCAACGCACGCACGACCCCCGACCCGCGCTTCACCGCGGGCAGCCGCTCCCCGGACGTCTCCGTGGAGGTCATCAGCCCCGACGGGCCCTCGCACTCCGGCCCGGGCCGGCTCACCGTGGAGGCACAGCCGAGCGGCTCCGCGACCCTCATCACGCTGACGGCGTCCGGGAGTTCACCGGTCCACTGGTCCGCACACACGGGAGCGAGCTGGCTCTATCTGACGAGCACGTCGGGAACCCTGCTCCCCGGCGAGTCGTTCACGATCCGGGTGTACGTCGATCACGACCGGGAGCCCACCGGTCACTGGTCGGCGCGCATCGGTATCGACCCCTCAGGGGCAGTCATCTCAATAGAGGGACACGGGAGTTCGGGCCCCTCGCAGCCCGGCACCTCGGACCCGGGCCCCGACCCGTCGAACACGGGAAACCCGGGCCCCGGCCCGTCCGACCCCACGCCGTCCGACCCGGGCCCGTCCGACCCGGATCCCACACCGTCCGACCCGAGCCCCACGCCGTCCGATCCGTCACCGAGCCCGTCGGCCCCCACGGACTCGTCACCGCCGCCGAGTGACGGCGGCGGTGCGAGCCCGAGCGGCGGCTAGCGCGGGCCGGCGGGAGCCGGCAGGGGCGGTCTCAGGAAGCGGTGGTGGGATCGGCCGGATGCGGCGCGAGCAGCGGCAGCTGGGAGGCCAGGCGCTCCTCGCACAGCTCGGCGAGACGGTCGTAGCCCTCCTTGCCCATGAGCTCGGTCAGCTCGGGCCGGTAGGAGACGTACACCGGGTCGCCCGCCCCATGGGCCGACGTCGCCGAGGTGCACCACCAGTGCAGATCGTGGCCGCCCGGGCCCCAGCCGCGGCGGTCGTACTCACCGATGGACACCTGGAGCACACGGGTGTCGTCGGGCCGGTCGATCCACTCGTAGGTCCGGCGGACCGGCAGCTGCCAGCACACGTCCGGCTTGGTCTCCAGGGGCTCGCGGCCCTCCTTGATCGCCAGGATGTGCAGCGAGCAGCCCGCGCCGCCCTTGAAGCCGGGCCGGTTCTGGAAGATGCACGAGCCGTTGTACGGGCGGGTCTGGCGCTCGCCGTCCTCGTCCTTGGAGACCCAGCCCGTCTGCGTACCGACCTCGTGGTGCTGCCAGATGTCGGGCGTGAGCCGCGCCACGAACCCGGCCACGCGCTTCTCGTCGTCCTCGTCGGAGAAGTGGGCACCGAGCGTGCAGCAGCCGTCGTCCGCGCGGCCCGCCTGGATGCCCTGGCAGCCGCTCCCGAAGATGCAGCTCCAGCGCGAGGTCAGCCACGTCAGGTCGCAGCGGAAGATCTGCTCGTCGTCCGCGGGGTCGGGGAACTCGACCCAGGCACGGGCGAAGTCCAGACCCTTCTCGTCAGGGGCGGAACCTTTCGGCGATGACACCTTCGGCGATGAACCCTTCGTCCCGGACTGCTTCGTCCCTGATTCCTTGGACTTCGGCGCCTTCGACGGCTTAGTGGCCGACTTGGCTTCCTTGTCGCTCTTACCGCGCTTGTCGCGCTTGTCGGCGTTAGCCTTTTTCGTCTTTGGCACGGTTCCAGGGTAAGCGCGCTGCGGTGCCCTCGGGGACTGACGCCCGCCCCACGCGCAGTAGCGTTCCGTATATGAGACTCGGTGTCCTCGACGTGGGTTCGAACACGGTGCACTTGCTTGTGGTGGACGCGCACCCGGGCGCGCGCCCGCTGCCCGCGCACTCGCACAAGGCGGAGCTGCGGCTCGCGCAACTCCTCGACGACCGCGGCGCCATCAGCCCCGACGGCGTGGCCCGGCTGACCGCCACCGTGCGGGACGCCCTGGAGGCGGCCGAGGACAAGGGCGTCGAGGACCTCGTGCCCTTCGCCACCTCGGCCGTACGCGAGGCCAGCAACGCCGACGAGGTACTCGCGCGGGTCAAGGAGGACACCGGCGTCGAGCTGCGCGTCCTCACCGGTGAGGAGGAGGCCCGGCTCACCTTCCTCGCGGCCCGCCGCTGGTTCGGCTGGTCGGCCGGGAAGCTGCTCGTCCTGGACATCGGCGGCGGCTCCCTCGAGATCGCGTACGGCATCGACGAGGAGCCCGACGCCGCGGTGTCGCTGCCGCTCGGGGCGGGGCGCCTGACGGCGGCCTGGCTGCCGGGCGACCCGCCGGACCCCGCGGACATCAAGGCGCTGCGCAGGCACGTACGGGCGCAGATCGCGCGCTCGGTCGGCGAGTTCACGCGCTTCGGCAAGCCCGATCACGTCGTCGCCACGTCCAAGACGTTCAAGCAGCTCGCGCGCCTGGCCGGAGCGGCCCGCTCCACCGAGGGGCTGTACGTCCAGCGGGAGCTGAAGCGCAAGTCCCTGGAGGACTGGGTGCCGCGCCTGGCCGCGATGACGGAGGCGGAGCGCGCCGAGCTCCCCGGGGTCTCGGACGGCCGCGCGGGCCAGCTGCTCGCGGGCGCGCTGGTGGCCGAGGGGGCCATGGACCTGTTCGGGGTGGAGACCCTGGAGGTCTGCCCCTGGGCGCTCCGGGAGGGCGTGATCCTCAGGCGGCTCGACCACATGCCGACGGTCTGACGGGACGTACCGCGCCGGAGGCCGAGTCGCGATCACTGGCACCCGGGCGGCGGCTCCCGTCACCGCCCGGGGGAGGGCGGACCCGGGCGGCGGGCCCGCCCGGCAGGGCGCCGCCGTACTGAGGCGCACCCCACAGCACCCGCGGGCCGACCACCTCCCCGGGGCTCAGCCGGGGCCCGTACTCTGTCTCCGTGGCAGAACCAGTGGTGCGCATCCCGGATGCGAAGGTCGCCCTGTCGACGGCCTCGGTCTATCCGGAGTCGACGGCGACGGCCTTCGAGATCGCGGCACGCCTGGGCTACGACGGCGTCGAGGTCATGGTCTGGACCGACCCCGTCAGCCAGGACATCGAGGCCCTGCGCCGGCTCTCCGACTACCACCAGGTCCCGATCCTCGCCGTGCACGCGCCCTGTCTGCTGATCACGCAGCGCGTCTGGTCCACGGACCCGTGGACCAAGCTCCAGCGCGCGAAGTCGGCGGCCGAGAAGCTGGGCGCGTCCACGGTCGTCGTCCACCCGCCCTTCCGCTGGCAGCGCCAGTACGCGCGCGACTTCGTCGACGGCATCTGGCGTATGGCCGACGAGACGGACGTCCGCTTCGCTGTCGAGAACATGTACCCCTGGCGCTACCGCGACCGCGAGATGCTCGCGTACGCCCCCGACTGGGACGTCACCAAGGACGACTACCGGCACTTCACGATCGACCTCAGCCACACCGCGACGGCCCGCACCGACGCGATGTCAATGATCGACCGCATGGGCGACCGCCTCGGCCACGTCCACCTCGCGGACGGCAGGGGATCGGCGAAGGACGAGCACCTGGTCCCCGGCCGCGGCACGCAGCCCTGCGCCGAGCTCCTGGAGCGCCTCGCCCTGACCGGCTTCGACGGGCACGTCGTGATCGAGGTCAACACCCGCCGCGCCATGTCCAGCGCCGAACGTGAGGCCGACCTCGCCGAGGCCCTCGCCTTCACCCGACTGCACCTCGCGTCGGCGGTCCGGGTCCCCCGCTCATGACGGACCCGGAGGTCCCGCCCGTACGCCGCAGGGGGCGGCCCTCCCGTACACAGGCGGAGGCGGCCGGCCCCGCGACCCGCGACCGCATCCTGGAGGCCGCCCGCGCGGAGTTCTCCGAGCGCGGCTACGAGAAGACGTCGGTACGTGGCATCGCCAAGGCGGCGGGCGTGGACGCGGCGCTGGTGCACCACTACTTCGGTACGAAGGAGCAGGTCTTCGAGGCATCCATCGAGGTCGCCTTCGCCCCCGCCCTGGACGCACCGGCCGCGATCGAGGACGGCCCGCTGGACGGCGTCGGCGAGCGCCTCACCCGCTTCATCTTCTCCGTGTGGGAGAACCCGGCGACCCGCGCCCCGCTCCTCGCGATCGTCCGCTCGGCCGTGAACAACGAGACCGCGGCGGCCGTCTTCCGGCGCCTGGTCGCCGTACAGCTGCTGCGGAAGATCGCCCGGCAGCTGGACCTGCCGCCCGAGGAGGCCGAGCTCAGGGCGGAGCTGGCGGCGGCGCAGCTCGTGGGGGTCGCGATGCTGCGTTACGTGATCAAGGTGGAACCGCTGGCGTCGGCGGACATGGAGCGGATCGTCGAGCGGGTGGCACCGGTGGTGCAGGGGCATCTGACGGGGGAGTGACGCACGCCCCCACGTGGCATCTGACGGGGGAGTGACGCACGCCCCGCCTGGCATGCCCCACCCGAACCGTCGCGAGACCCGGCCGCCGAGTGCCCGGACGGGACGCGAGGGCCGGGGTACCCGGATGGGACACCACGGTCGGGGGCACGTACAGCGAGACGCGCGTCCCGTATTCCGGACACCTTGTCCGGATCTTGGATTGGCGGCGTACGCTCGATAGCAGCCCTATCTGCCGCACGGGCCCCTGAACGGGCCCTTGAAGGAGCGAGCGACGATGCCCGAGCTGAGGTCCCGCACAGTCACCCACGGACGCAACATGGCGGGTGCACGCGCCCTTATGCGCGCCTCCGGGGTACCCGGTGCGGACATCGGCCGGAAGCCGATCATCGCCGTGGCCAACTCGTTCACCGAGTTCGTGCCCGGCCACACCCACCTCCAGCCGGTCGGCCGCATCGTCTCCGACGCGATCACGGCGGCGGGCGGCATCGCGCGCGAGTTCAACACGATCGCCGTCGACGACGGCATCGCGATGGGCCACGGCGGCATGCTCTACTCGCTCCCCTCCCGCGACCTGATCGCGGACAGCGTCGAGTACATGGTCGAGGCGCACTGCGCCGACGCCCTGATCTGCATCTCGAACTGCGACAAGATCACCCCCGGCATGCTGATGGCGGCCCTGCGCCTGAACATCCCGACGGTCTTCGTCTCCGGCGGCCCGATGGAGTCCGGCCGCGCCACCCTGGTCGACGGCACCGTCCGCACGCTCGACCTGGTCGACGCGATCTCCGACGCCGTGAACGACAAGATCTCGGACGAGGACATCCTCCGTATCGAGGAGAACGCCTGTCCGACCTGCGGCTCCTGTTCCGGTATGTTCACGGCCAACTCGATGAACTGCCTGACGGAGGCCATCGGCCTCTCCCTCCCCGGCAACGGCACGGTCCTCGCGACGCACACGGCCCGCAAGGCGCTGTACGAGAACGCGGCCCGCACCGTCATGGACATCACGCGCCGGTACTACGAGGAGGACGACGAGTCGGTCCTGCCGCGTAACGTCGCCACCTTCGCCGCCTTCCAGAACGCCATGGCCCTCGACATCGCCATGGGCGGCTCCACCAACACGATCCTGCACCTGCTGGCCGCCGCTCAGGAGGCGGGCGTCGCCTTCGGTCTGGACGAGATCAACGAGGTCTCGCGCCGCGTGCCGTGCCTCGCCAAGGTCGCGCCGAACGTGGCGAAGGACCGCACGTACTACATGGAGGACGTGCACCGCGCCGGCGGCATCCCCGCCCTGCTGGGCGAGCTGTACCGCGCCGGCCTCCTGAACGAGGACGTCCACTCCGTCCACAGCCCGTCGCTCTCCGACTGGATGAAGACGTGGGACGTGCGTGCGGGCTCCCCGTCCGCGGAGGCCGTCGAGATGTGGCACGCGGCCCCCGGCTGCGTCCGCTCGGCGGAGGCGTTCTCCCAGTCGGAGCGCTGGGAGGCCCTCGACCTGGACGCCGAGAACGGCTGCATCCGGTCCGCCGAACACGCGTACTCGAAGGACGGCGGCCTCGCGGTCCTCAGGGGCAACCTGGCGGTCGACGGCTGCGTCGTGAAGACGGCGGGCGTCGACGAGTCGATCTGGACGTTCGAGGGTCCGGCGGTCGTCTGCGAATCGCAGGAGGACGCCGTCGACAAGATCCTCAAGAAGGAGATCACGCACGGCGACGTCGTGGTCATCCGCTACGAGGGCCCCAAGGGCGGCCCCGGCATGCAGGAGATGCTCTACCCGACGTCGTTCCTCAAGGGCCGCGGCCTCGGCAAGACCTGCGCCCTGGTCACGGACGGCCGCTTCTCCGGCGGCACGTCGGGCCTGTCCATCGGCCACGCCTCGCCCGAGGCGGCGTCCGGCGGCACGATCGCCCTCGTCCAGGACGGTGACCGCATCCGCATCGACATCCCGAACCGCTCGATCGAACTCCTCGTCTCCGACGACGAGCTGGCCACCCGCCGCACCGCCCTGAACGGCGTCTACGCCCCGGTCGCCCGGGATCGCAAGGTCTCGGCCGCCCTGCGCGCGTACGCCGCGATGGCGACGAGCGCGGACAAGGGCGCGGTGCGGGACGTCTCGAAGCTGGGCTGAGGACCGGCCGGCTGCCTCCGGTCGAACCGGTGGCCTGACCCTGGTTCTGGTTCTGGTTCTGGTTCTGGTTCTGGTTCTGCCTGAGGCGTGAGCCCGCCCGGCGGCGAATTCGCTGCCGGGCGGGCTCACGTCTGTACGAGGACGGGGTCAGGCATGCGTGTTGTCCCGGCCGAGGCCATCGGGGCCCGGCCCGGCCGAGGGCGCCAGGGCCCGGCCCGGCCGCGGGACCAGGGCCCGTACGGCCCCACGTCACCAGCGCCCAGGCTCCCGCCCGTCCACCCCGAACACACTTCCGTCGGGCGCGGTCCCGTAGACGCGTCCTCCCTCACCCACGACGGGCGCGGGCAACTCCCCGACCACCCGCCCGGGTTCACTCCCGAGCCGG
Organism: Streptomyces sp. NBC_00009; assembly: GCF_045040855.1. Lineage (NCBI taxonomy): Bacteria > Bacillati > Actinomycetota > Actinomycetes > Kitasatosporales > Streptomycetaceae > Streptomyces > Streptomyces sp. NBC_00009. Next base: position 3,416,586 of record NZ_CP108312.1, on the reverse strand, counting down.
GGGCGCGTCTGGCCGAGGGGCTTGCCGGTGCGGATGTCGGTGGCGAGCAGGCGGCCGTCGGGGGCGGTGAGGTAGACGTGGCGGTCGTCGGCCGCGGGTGCCGAGCCCCTGCTGATGGAGGTTTCCACCCGCCACCGCTGTGTGCCGGTCGTCGTGTCCACGGCCACGAGCGCCCCGCCCACGGCGAGGAGATACACGGAGTCGCCGTGCAGGGTTGCCGTCGCCTGAGGAAGGGCAGTCGTCAGCTGCGACCGGTGCACGCTGCCGCTCGCCGGGACGTAGCGGACCAGGGCGACGGTCTCGCTGGCCATGTTGCGCTCGGTGAAGCAGACCGCGCCCTTCGAGGCGCCGACCGGGGTCAGATTCCCGCTGATCCGCCGTTGCCACCGGACGGCCCCGGACTCCGGGTCCATGGCGCTGACCTGCGTACTCGACCCGTCCGGGGACATGGTCGTCGCGTAGGCGAGGCCCTTGCCGAAGTACGCGAGGGTGGGCTGCGTCTGAGCCGGCAGGCGGTGGCTCCAGAGCTTGCGACCCGTGGCGCCGTCGACCCCGGTGACCGTCCCGTCGGCCGAGGTGAGCAGCACTGTCCCGCCGGCGTGCAGCACGCGGCCGTTGTACGCGGCGATGTCCATGTCCCAGCGGGGCTTGCCCGTAGAGGGATCGAGCGCGCGCAGACGCATGCCGTCGGAACTGATCGCGTGGACGAGGCCGCCGGAGAACACGGGGGCCGTCGTGGGCGAGGCGCCCGAATCACTGTCGGCGCCGGTGGATCTGTGGCTCCACAGCACGCCTCCGTTGCGCGGATCGACGGAGGCGGCGAGCACGCCGGCCACCGCACAGCGCAGGGCTCCGCCACCGTACGAGCAAGTCGGCATCATTGCGGCCGAGTCGCCCGATCCGCCGCCCAACTCGCGGGCCCAGGGCTTGAAGCCGTGCACGGCACGACCGGCCGTGGAGGTCGAACGCGCGCTTGAGGGCCCGCTGTCACTCAGCGAGGTGAGGACGACGGTCGCCGCTGCGATCGAGAGGACGACGGCCAGGGCACCGCCGACGATCAGAGCACGCCGCCGACGGATGACGCCGGTTGCCCGGCTGCCGGGAGCCTCCGGCGTGTGGGCGGCGGGACCGTCGGGGGAGCGGCTCGCGCCCGCTTCTTCGGTCGGTGCACCGGACGAGCGGCTGTGCGTCTCCTCGGCAGCGTCGTGGGACGGCTCACGGTCCCCGACTCCGGCTCCGGCCCTCCGCTGTTGGGGTATGAACGCCTGGGTGTCGTACTGGGCGGAGACCCGGCGCAGCTCCTTCATCAGCTCGTCGGGGGTCGGCCGGTGCTCGGGCTCCTTGGCGAGACAGCGCTTGATCAGCGGGCCCAGATCGTCCGGGACGTCCGTCAGGTCGGGCTCGTCATGGACCACTTGGTACGCGACCAGGTAGGGGCTGTCGGAGTCGAAGGGGCCACGTCCGGTCGCCGCGTGCACCAGGACCGAACCGAGCGCGAAGACATCGGCCGCCGGTCCCACCTCGCGCGGCCGGCGGAACTGCTCCGGTGCCATGAACGGCGGCGTACCGATCAATTTGCCTGTCTCGGTCCGCAGTTCGCTGTCCTTCGGCCGGGAGATTCCGAAGTCGATCACCTTCGGGCTGTCCTCGGCCAGCAGTACGTTGCTCGGCTTCAGATCGCGGTGCACGACCCCGGCGCGGTGGATGTCCCGCAGAGCCTCGGCGAGCCCGGCCATCACCTGGCGCAGCCGGGCAGGCCGCAGCGGGCCGTGCTGCTTCACATGCTCGGCGAGGGTTAGGCCGGGAATGAACAGCGTGGCCATCCACGGCCGTTCGGCATCGGGATCGGCATCCACGACGGGCGCCGTGAAAGCGCCGCTCACCCGTCGTGCGGCCGCGATCTCCTGCCGGAAGCGTCCCCTGAACTCGGGGTCCCTGGCGAATTCGGCATGCACGACCTTCACCGCGAGTTGCATTCCCGAGGCGGACCGCGCCAGATGTACGACTCCCATGCCGCCGGAACCCAGACGCCCTTCCAGGCGGTAATGGCCGGCGTACTCAGGAAGTTCCGCTTCCGCACCGGGCCCGGCGCTGCGGCCTGGCGGCATGGTCCACCCCCGTGGCTGTCATCCGTGAGCGCCCCCGCGTGCAGCCGTTCGCACGAGCGACGCACGGAGCCTAGTCGATGATTCGTACGAGACGGACGAGGCTTGCTAGCCTCCGCGTGCATCAGCTGAACACACTGGTTTCAACGGGGGCTCAACGATCTCTGAACGAGGCCCCGGCGGAGCTCCAGAGGGTTCGGCGCCAAGAAGGCTCAGGAGTTCAACGGGGGAGGCCCGCATGGCGGTTGAGGAAATAGAGGGTGCAGGAGAGGCCGTGGCGGCCGCGGCGCAGCGCTATTACGCGGTCGCGCCCGGCACGACGCTGAACGTCCGCAGTGGTCCCGGCACGCACTACCGACTGGTCCGCGTGCTGCCGGAGGGCGCCACAGTGCCGATCTTCTGCCAGCGCCCGGGGGAGACCGTCAGCGGCCCTTACGGCACGACCAAGATCTGGGACAACATCGGCGTCGGTGAGTACGTCTCCGACGCCTACGTGAAGACAGGCAGCGACGGCTACGTGGCGCCGCGCTGCGCATAGCGGATGGCGGGGGCCGGTCGCGTACTCCGACGTGCGCGACCGGCCCCGTCACTTCACCGCGGGCCCCGGGCCGCCCTTACCCCGGCCCTCAACCCCCTGCCTCCTCAAGAAGAATCCGCGCCAGCTCCTCCGGCCGGGAGAACATCGGCCAGTGCCCCGTGTCCATCTCCCGCAGCCGCCAGTTCTCGCCGCGCAGAAGCTCGGCCACGTCGTCCGTCGGCTCGGGCCCGTCGAGCAGGCACTTGATGTACGTCGCCGGAAGCTCGCCCGGCGGGCGGGACAGCACGGCCGGCTCCGACAGGGACGCCCCCGGGTGCGGCGTGGACCCGCCCACGAACCGCGCGACCTGCGTGTCGTCGAGCCCCTGCCCCTCGCACTCGGGCGCAGTCAGCGGCGGCCAGTAACCATCGTTCGCCGCGAGTACGGCCGCCAGCGCCGCCGGCCCCTGCCACCACGCGGACACGAACGACTCCCCGTCCGCCGGAACACTCGAGTCGACGAACACCACGCGCTTCAGCCGGTCACCGATCCGCTCGGCGGCCTGACCGACCGGGATGCCCGAGTAGCTGTGCCCGACCAGGACGACATCGCGCAGTCCGAGGCGCTCCACCTCGTCGACGATGTCCTGGACATGGGTCTTCTGCCCGGCCGGAACGCCCTGCTTGTCGGCGACCCCGGAGAGCGTCACGGCGTGCGCGCCATGCCCGGCCGCGCGCAGCTCCGGCACCACGTCGTCCCACGCCCACGCCCCGAGCCACGCGCCTGCGACTAGTACGTATTCCGTCATGCGGGCAATGTAGGGGAGGGGTACGACAATCCCCGGACCTGCCTCGCGCCACCCAAGCCCCACCCAGGCCCCACATAGGCCTCACCCCAGCCCCACCTCCGACCCCGGAGCAGCCGGGGGCGCCAGCCATAATCGACACGTGAGCGACGAATCCGGCACCCCCCGCCCCGCCCCCGAGACCCCGGAAGCAGCCGGCGGCACCCCCGCGGGCCCCCAGCCCGAGGAGATCCGTTTCTTCGGCAGGACCTGGGTCGAGCACGACGGCGGCTACACCTGGCGCCGCGTCGCGGTCGCCGCGGGCGCGCTCGTCGGCGCGGCGGCCGGCTGCTTCGTGCTGCGCTTCGCGTACGAGGGCCTGGCCATCGCCGACGTCGGTTCCTTCGTGAACGTACTAGTGGTCCTGATGTTCGCGATCTGCAGCGCCCTCGCCTTCCGCCGCACGTGGGACGGCTTCTCCAAGCGTCCGGACCCCGAGGCGCAGGCGTCCCTGCGCGGCTTCATGTCGATCGGTTTCGTCGGCGTGCTGCTCGCCTACTGCCTGCGCTGCTTCTCCGAGGCCCCGGGCGAGAAGCTCCGCAGGCAGGAGTACGCGACCGCCCGCGAACAGTACGAACGCCGCAGCACGCGCCGCACCGGCAACCCGTCGAAGAAGAAGCGCAAGGGCTGACGCACCCCCAGGCGCAAACACAGCCCCCCACGCACGGACGGGCGACGAGGCACCGCCCGAGCCACACACCACGTACTGACGAGAGTCCCCCGCACAGGACAGGATGGCGGCATGCCCACCGTCTCGCGCGCCCACTCGTTCAACGCTGCGGCCGCCCAGTACGCCGCGAGCCGCCCGTCCTACCCGCCCGCCCTCCTGGACGCCGTCGAGGACGCCGCCGGACGGCCCCTCGCCGGCGCCCGCGTGGCCGACGTAGGCGCGGGAACCGGCATCTCGACCGCCCTCCTGCACGCGCGCGGCGCCCGCGTGGTCGCCGTCGAGCCGGGCGAGGGCATGGCGGTCGAATTCCGCCGGGCGCTGCCCGGCGTACCGATCGTGCGGGGCGACGGCAATGCCCTCCCCCTCGCCGACGCCTCCCTGGACCTCCTCACCTACGCCCAGTCGTGGCACTGGACCGAGTCGGCCCGCTCGGCCCCCGAGGCGATGCGGGTCCTGCGCCCGGGCGGCGCGCTCGCGCTGTGGTGGAACACCGTTGCCCTCGACGTCCCGTGGATCGCCGCGCAGCACGAGCGCATCGCGCGCCACGTAGGCGTGGAGACGGGCGCCAGGCAGCGCCCCGACGAGGCCCGCGCCACCGAACTGTCGGGCCTCACGGACCTGCCGGGACGCGGCGAGGTCACCCTTCGACATGTGCGCTGGAGCCGGCTTGTCCCGCTGGACACGCACCTCGCCAACATCGGCAGCCACTCGGCGTTCCTCGTCCTCCAAGAGGGCGACGCGCAGGCCTTCCTCGCCGAGGAGCGCGCCCGGGTCGGCGAACTCTTCCCGGACGGCACGGTGGAGGAGACCTACGTGGTCGAACTCCTGGTAGCCACCCGCACCTGACCCACAGCCACTACGACACCGGCGGCCGCCCCCGTCACCTCACGAAATCGGCCGCCGCCCCCCACAACCTCATGACACCGTCGTCCGCACCCGTCACCTCACGAAATCGGCCGCCGCCCCCCACAACCTCACGACACCGTCGTCCGCACCCGCCCCGCCACCCACCCCTCCAACGCCGTGGCGCACGCGTGATCAAGATGCCTCAGCCCACTCAGCTCCAGCCGCACGTCCCGGTCGGCAGGCAACGCCTCCAGCGCGTCGAGCAGCTTCGGCAGCCGCAGAAACGTGGCATTGCCGGCCACCCGTACGACCAGCCCCGCAGCCCCCCGGTCCTCGGTCCGCACCTGTACGTGGCTGATGTCCCACGCCGTCTTCGCGACGGCCAGCGCGAGCCCCGCCAGCACCCCCTCGAAGAGATTCGTCGCGACGATGGCGAACGCCGTCACCGCGAGCACCACCGCCTCGCCCCGATGCTCACGCCACAGCGGCACCAACTCCCGCACCGGCACCAGCTTGCAGCCCGCGTGCACCAGGAGCCCCGCGAGTGCCGCCACCGGAATCAGCCCCAGCGCGGCGGGCAGCACGGCCGCGAACAGCAGCAGCCACACCCCGTGAAGGATCCGCGACGCCTTGGTCCGCGCCCCGGCCCCCACATTGGCCGCGCTCCGCACGATCACGGCGGTCATGGGCAGCGCCCCGAGCACCCCGCACACCGTGTTCCCGGCGCCCTGGGCGATCAGCTCCTTGTCGTAGTCCGTTCGCGGTCCGCCGTGCAACCGGTCCACGGCCGCCGCGCTGAACAGGGACTCCGCGGACGCGATGAGCGCGAACGCGAGGACGGTCCCGACGACCCCGGCCTGCGTCAGCAGCCCCGCACTCGCCGGCGAGGGCAGCTGCACCGCGTCGAACAGTCCGCGCACCTCCACCCTGCGCACCGGTAACCCGAACGCCCCGGTCACCGCGGCCGCCAGCCCGATCGCTGCCAGCGGCGCGGGCAGCAGCCGCGCCGCAGACCGCCAGCGAGGCCACAGCACCAGTACGACAACGGTCCCGACGCCGACCGCGAGCGCGACGGGATCCGACGCACCGGGCAGCGCCGCGAGCCCGAGCACCTTGCCCACCCCGCTCGCGGGCACGGGCGCGGCGTCCCCCATCGCGTACACCTGACCTGCGACGAGTACGAGGCCGATCCCCGCGAGCATCCCCTGCACGACGGCGACGGACACAGCCCGGAACCACCGCCCGATCCGCAGCACCCCCAGCCCGATCTGCACGAGTCCGGCGGCCGCCACCAGGACGCCGAGCGCGGCGGGGCCGTGGGTGTGCACGGCCTCGTAGACGAGGACGGTCAGCCCGGCCGCGGGCCCGCTGACCTGCAGGCTGCTGCCGGGCAGCGCCCCGGCGACGAGACCGCCGACGATGCCCGTGATCAGCCCGAGCTCGGCCGGCACCCCGGAGGCGACGGCGACGCCGACACACAAGGGGAGCGCGACAAGAAAGACGACGAGGGACGCGCCCAGATCGGCACGGGAGAAGCGACGGGGGAGGCAACGGATGAGGCGACGGGGGAGGCGACGGGCGGGGGAGTCAGGGGTGAGCGAGAGACGGGCGAGGGAGCGGGAAATAGCTGCATGACGCATCTGGGGCGCACCTCCGGGGGAGATGCGTGGGCGCCGGCAGTGGGGGAGACCCCGGCACTGAAATCCATTGTCACGTAAGGGAGTTGAGGGCGGGCCGAACTGCGGTTACATCCCGATGTCCTCGGAAGCGCGGAGTCACCCGCCCCCGGACGCCCCGCTTCCGATCGCTCCCACGAGCGCCGGCGCCGCCAAAGCGCCCCCTGGCGCTTGACGCCCGGCCTCACCGGAGGGATATTCATCACATGATGAATATCCCCGAAGGGTCATCCTCCCCGGAACTCCCTCCCTCCCCCTCTCCCGCTGCTTCGCCCTCCTCCTCGCCCCCCTCTTCGCCGGAACCACCGGCTGCCGCCGTCCGCGCCACGGACCTCACGGTCGTCCGAGGCCCCCGCCCCGTCCTGCACGCCCTGGACTTCACCGTCCCCCGACGTCAGATCACCGGTCTCCTCGGCCCCTCGGGCTGCGGCAAGTCCACGCTCATGCGCGCGATCGTCGGAACCCAGGCCAAGGTCACCGGCACGCTCACCGTCCTCGGCCACCCGGCAGGCTCCGCCGAACTCCGCTCCCGCATCGGATACGTCACCCAAGCCCCCTCCGTATACGCAGACCTGACGGTCCGCCAGAACCTGGACTACTTCTCGGCAGTACTCCAGCCGGGCCGCGCCGCCGCCTCCCACCGCCGGGACGACGTCGCCCGCGTCATCACTGAAGTGGACCTCACCTCCCACGCCGACGCTCTCGCCGGCAACCTCTCGGGCGGCCAGCTCAGCCGGGTCTCCCTCGCCGTCGCCCTCCTCGGCACCCCCGAACTCCTCGTCCTCGACGAACCCACCGTCGGCCTCGACCCCGTCCTGCGCCGCGACCTGTGGAACCTCTTCCACTCCATCGCCGCCGAGCGCGGCGCCACGCTCCTCGTCTCCTCGCACGTCATGGACGAGGCCGAGCGCTGCCACCGCCTCCTCCTCATGCGCGAAGGCGAGATCCTCGCCGACGACAGCCCCGACGCCCTACGAGCCGGCACCGGCGCCGCGACCGTCGAAGACGCCTTCCTCCACCTTGTCGACCAGGCCAACACCCTCCAGCGGAGCCCCCGATGAACGCAGCCCGCACCCTCGCCACCGCAGCCCGAGTCCTGCGCCAGCTCCGCCACGACCCGCGCTCCATCGCCCTGATGCTGCTCGTCCCATGCGTGATGCTCTTCCTGCTCCGCTACGTCTTCGACGGCAGCCCCGGCACCTTCGACTCCATCGGCGCCTCCCTCCTCGGCATCTTCCCGCTCATCACGATGTTCCTGGTCACGTCCATCGCCACCCTGCGCGAACGCACCTCGGGCACCCTCGAACGCCTCCTCGCCATGCCCCTCGGCAAGGGCGACCTCATCGCCGGTTACGCCCTCGCCTTCGGCGCTCTCGCGGTAGTCCAGTCCGTACTGGCGACGGCCCTCGCCCTGTGGGGCCTCGGCCTCGACGTCACCGGCTCCGCCTGGCTCCTGCTCCTGGTCGCCCTCCTCGACGCCTTGCTCGGCACCGCCCTCGGCCTGTTCGTCTCCGCCTTCGCGGCCTCCGAGTTCCAGGCCGTCCAGTTCATGCCGGCGGTGATCTTTCCCCAGCTGCTCCTGTGCGGCCTGTTCATCTCGCGCGACAAGATGCAGCCCGTCCTCGAAGGGATTTCCAACGTCCTCCCCATGTCGTACGCCGTCGACGGCATGAACGAAGTCCTCCGCCACACCGACCTCACCGCCGACTTCATCCGCGACGCGGCCGTCGTCGCCGGCTGCGCCGTCCTCGTCCTGGCCCTCGGCGCCGCAACGCTCCGCCGCCGTACGGCCTGACCGCCGCCGATGCGAGGATGACCCCGACGGACGCAACCGCACCGAACCTCGCGCCCCGAAGGGTGGCCTCCATGCCCCAGCAGCACGTCGCAGTCCTCGGCACCGGAAAGATCGGCGAAGCCCTGCTCAGCGGAATGATCCGAGCGGGCTGGGCCCCTGCCAACCTCCTGGTCACGGCCCGCCGCCCCGAACGCGCCGAAGAGCTCCGCACCCGCTACGGCGTCACCCCCGTCACCAACGCGGAAGCCGCCAAGCAGGCCGACACCCTGATCCTCACGGTCAAGCCCCAGGACATGGGCACCCTCCTCACCGAACTCGCCCCGCACCTCCCCGCCGACCGCCTGATCATCAGCGGCGCGGCGGGCATCCCCACCACCTTCTTCGAGGAGCGCCTCCCCGAAGGCACCCCCGTCGTGCGCGTCATGACGAACACGCCCGCCCTCGTCGACGAGGCCATGTCCGTCATCTCCGCCGGCTCCCACGCCACGGCCGCCCACCTCGCCCACGCCGAGGAGATCTTCGGCGCCGTCGGCAAGACGCTCCGCGTCCCCGAGTCCCAGCAGGACGCCTGCACCGCCCTCTCCGGCTCCGGCCCGGCGTACTTCTTCTACCTGGTCGAAGCCATGACCGACGCGGGAATCCTGCTCGGCCTGCCCCGCGACAAGGCCCACGACCTGATCGTCCAGTCCGCGATCGGCGCCGCCGTGATGCTCCGCGACAGCGGCGAACACCCCGTCAAGCTCCGCGAAAACGTCACCTCCCCCGCCGGCACCACCATCAACGCCATCCGCGAACTCGAAAACCACGGAGTCCGCGCCGCCCTCATCGCCGCCCTGGAAGCCGCCCGAGACCGCAGCCGCGAACTGGCCTCCGGCAACAACTGACCCACCGACGTACGCCCCCCCGACGTACGCCCCCCCCCGACGTACGCCCCCCGGACCTATGGCCCCCACGGACGTACGCCCACACGGGCCTCAACACCCACGTGGCTGATTTCCCACCTGGGCGACGCCTGGCCTGGCTACCCCGGCCTGGGGCGATGCGAGGCCTGGCTACCCCGGCCGGCCGCCCCGGCCTCCCTGGCCATCTCCGGACCGGCTGATCCTGGCCCTTGCTGAAGCTCGGCCCGTCCCGCCCCCACGCGGCTTACCCGGAACCGGGGGCTGGCCCGACGGGGCGGCGAGCTTCACCTCGCCCGCCGCATCCTGACCCGACCTGACCCGACCCGACCCGACCCGGCCTGACCTGACCCGACCCGACCCGACCCGGCCTGACCTGACCTGACCCGACCCGACCCGATCCGACCCGGGCAGGGCCGGGATGCGGCGGGCCGCAGCGGCTCGCCGCACCTGGCTGCCGACCCGGTCGACCCAGCACGGTGGCGCACCGTCGCCCCCTCGTGCGCCAATCCACTCGCCCGCGTGAGCCAGGCCCTGCACGGACGACCCACCCCAGCGCCGCGACGACCTGCACCGACTTGGAACGCGGCAGCTCACCCCGCGGGGCGGCCGATCCGGTCATCCCGGCGCCCCACGAACCACGCGGCACGGTGATGCCGCACCGACGCCGCGACGGCTCACACCCGACGTGGACGCGGCTGCCCACGCCACCCGGCTGCCCCGGTGCCCACGCCCCCCGCACGCGTGTCGGCGACACCGAACCAGTACCGACCGTCACCCGCGAAGCGCCCCCGCCTCCGCCGCAGCCACAACCTCCGCCGTCGTGACCACCCGGGCGAAGCCACCCCCGTGCAGTGACACCGCTGAGGCCTGGGCCAGCTCCTCCCCTGTGCGGCGCCAGCCGAACGGGCCCTCCAGGTCGAAGGTGTGCGTCGCGTCCAATGCGAACAGCACCTCGTACCCCAGATTCCCGCCCATGCGTGCTGTGGTCTCCGCGCACATGTTGGTCTGGATCCCGGCCACCACGAACTGCCCGATGCCGGCCGCCCTGAGCCACGCGTCCAGGTCCGGCGTCCCGTAGAACGCCGAGTTCACGGACTTCGTCACCAGGAGCTCCGCCCCGTCCCCCTTCCCACGCCGCTCCTCCACGTACTCCTTGAAGCCGTTCCCGGCATACCCCGGCCGCAACGGCGACTGAGGCTTCGGCGAGTCATGCCGCACGAAGACGACCGGTCGCCCCGTCGACTGCCACGCGTCGATCAGCGACGCGATGTTCTCGTCAGCCCCAGGGTTGTTCCGCGGTCCCCAGAACCCCTCCTCCTCGAACCCCTTCTGCACGTCCACCACGATCAGCGCTGCGTTCTCTGCGATCTCCATGCCCACGATGCTCCCGTCGGGAGCGCATCTGCCCCAGAGACACAAAAGACAGCGATCGATGGTTTACTGCCACCGTGCCGCACCCAGACCCGCACCCAGATCCGCACACACTGCCGCGCCCCACTCAGCGCATCGCCCTCCTCGCCTTCCCCGGCATCCGGGCTTTCGACGTCTCCGTCATCACCGAGGTCTGGGGCACCGACCGCACCGACCGTGGCGTCCCCGCCTTCGACCTGCGGCGCATCGCCGAAGACCCGACACCCGTCCCCATGCGAGGTGGACTCACCCTCACCCCCGATCGCACCCTCACCTGGCTGACACGCCTCGCGCCAGCCACCGACCTGCTCGTCGTCCCCGGCCTCGACGACCACCTCACCCCCGCGCCCGAACCGGTCCTCGAGTCCCTGCGCCGAGCCCACGCCCGCGGAGTCACCATCGCGGCGCTCTGCGGAGGCGCCTTCACACTCGCCCAAGCCGGCCTACTGGACGGCCGCCGCGCGATCACCCACTGGAACCTCGTCGACCTGCTCCGCGCCCATCACCCCCTCGTCACCGTCGAACCCGACGCCCTCTTCATCGAGGACGACAACATCTGGACCGCCGCCGGCACGGCCGCCGGCATCGATCTCTGCCTGCACCTCGTCCGCAGGACCCACGGCGCGGAGACCGCCGCCACCATCGCCCGATCGATGGTCACGGCCCCCTTCCGCACCGGAACGCAGGCCCAGTTCATCGAGCACCCCACGCCACGAGCCGACCGCGACGCCGATGCCCTCACCTCCGTACGCGCATACGCCCTCCAGCACCTCCACGAACCGCTCACCGTCGCCGGCCTCGCCGCCCGCGCCGGCATGTCCCCACGCTCCTTCGCCCGTCACTTCACCGCAGCCACTGGCACCACCCCTCTGCGCTGGCTCCTGGATCAGCGCATGGCGGCAGCGCAGAAGCTGCTCGAACGCACCGACCTCCCCATGCCCGAGGTCGCACGCCGCGCGGGCTTCGGCAGCGAGGTCACGATGCGCCAGCACTTCGCATCGCGCCTCGCCACCAGCCCACGCTCCTACCGGGCCTCCTTCGCCCAGCGGCCCTTCACCCCCTCCTAGGAACGCGTCTCCCAGGAACGCCCATCCAGGAACGTGCCGCCTTATGGGCACGCTCAGATAGGGACGCTCAGATAGGGACGCTCAGATAGGAACGCTCAGGTAGGGGGAAGCAGCCCGATCGCCCGATAGGCGGCGTCCACGGTCGGCTTCGCCATCTCCCTCGCCCGCTCAGCTCCCCGCCGCAGCACCTCCTCTACATACGCGGGATCCGCAACCAGCTCCTTGTGCCTCTTCTGCAGTGGCGCAAGAAGCTCCACCACGGCCTCCGCGGTCGCCCTCTTCAGCGCGCCATACGACTCATATACACCGCTCAAGCCGTCTGGGTTCCCACCCTCACAAGCGGCCAGAATCTCCAGCAGATTCGACACCCCGGGCTTGGCCTCGCGGTCGTACTCGACCTCCGTGCCGCTGTCCGTGACCGCCCGCAGGATCTTCTTCCGCACGACGTCCGGCTCGTCGAGGAGATAGACGATCCCGGCCCCGCTCTCGTGCGACTTCCCCATCTTGGAAGTCGGGTCCTGGAGGTCCATGACTCGCGCCGCGACAGCGGGCGGCGTCGCCCGCGGCACCACGAAGGTGTGCCCGTACCGCTGGTTGAACCGCACCGCCAGATCCCGGGAGAGCTCGACGTGCTGCGTCTGGTCATCACCCACAGGAACCTCGTCCGCCCCGTAAGCGAGGATGTCCGCCGCCATCAGCACGGGGTACGTCAGGAGCGACAGCCGCACACTCCCGCCCCGCTCCTGCTCGCGGGCGGATTTCTCCTTGTACTGGATCATCCGCCGCATCTCGCCGTCCGTGGCGACGCACTCGAGCAGATACGACAGCCGGGCGTGCTCGTCCACATGACTCTGCACGAACACGGTGCACACCTCGGGATCGAGCCCCGAGGCAAGCAACAGCGTCGCTGCCTGCTTACTGAGTCGCCGCACCCGCCCGGGATCGTGGTCCACGGTCAACGCGTGCAGATCGACGACGCTGAACAGCGCGTCAGCTCTGTGCTGATCGACTTCAGCCCACTGACGTACGGCGCCCAGATAGTTCCCCAGCGTCAGATGCCCGGTCGGCTTGACCCCGCTGAAGATTCGCGTCATTACTCCACCTCCTGGTCAGGACCGCCGCGGCCCGGCTGCCGGGCTCCGTGGTCTCCAGGAGGGAGATACAAGAACGGCCGCCGAGGCGGCGGCCGTTGGGTGCATGCTTCTGCCGGCCGCCGTCAGGCGGCCCACCACTGCTGGGTGTGCGCATGCGTAGTCACGAGCCCAAGAGTAGACCTCACAGGCGTGAAGTTGACACCCCTGGGCCCGGTACGTAGTGTTCTCCGAGTTGCCCGACGTGAGCTCCGGTCCTTGACCGGTCCCCGGGTGGCCATTCCGCAAGAACCATTCAACGATCGATGTCGCGTCTCTCTGAGATGCGCCACGGCTCGTTTTCATGCGTCTTTGCGAAATGAGGAATCCGCGTTCGAAAGGACGCCCCCGATTAGCTCGGGAGCCAGGACTCCGCTAAAGTCTCACTCGTCGGAACGGCCCAACAGCCGCGAAGACAAGCCCCGCTGACTGGGAGTCAGGCCCGAAAGGATCTGATAGAGTCGGAACCGCCGGAAAGGGAAACGCGAAAAGCCGAAAGGCCGGAGCGGAAACCTGAAAGGCACCGAGGAAATCGGACACGAAAGAGTCTGATAGAGTCGGAAACGCAAGACCGAAGGGAAACTGCCCGGAGGAAAGCCTGAGAGAGTCTCTCGGGTGAGTACAAAGGAAGCGTCCGTTCCTTGAGAACTCAACAGCGTGCCAAAAGTCAACGCCAGATTGACAACCCCGGCCCACCTTTGGTGGGTTGGAGGTTCCTTTGAAAAAGTCCTCACTCCCACACCGGGGTGAGGCGCACTAGCGAGGACGCAGTGAATCGTGGGGATTATTCCTCCCGACGGTTCCGCTCTCGTGGTGTTCACCGGGATTACCCGGAAACATTCACGGAGAGTTTGATCCTGGCTCAGGACGAACGCTGGCGGCGTGCTTAACACATGCAAGTCGAACGATGAAGCCCTTCGGGGTGGATTAGTGGCGAACGGGTGAGTAACACGTGGGCAATCTGCCCTGCACTCTGGGACAAGCCCTGGAAACGGGGTCTAATACCGGATAACACCCTCTCTCGCATGGGAGGGGGTTGAAAGCTCCGGCGGTGCAGGATGAGCCCGCGGCCTATCAGCTTGTTGGTGAGGTAGAAGCTCACCAAGGCGACGACGGGTAGCCGGCCTGAGAGGGCGACCGGCCACACTGGGACTGAGACACGGCCCAGACTCCTACGGGAGGCAGCAGTGGGGAATATTGCACAATGGGCGAAAGCCTGATGCAGCGACGCCGCGTGAGGGATGACGGCCTTCGGGTTGTAAACCTCTTTCAGCAGGGAAGAAGCGAAAGTGACGGTACCTGCAGAAGAAGCGCCGGCTAACTACGTGCCAGCAGCCGCGGTAATACGTAGGGCGCAAGCGTTGTCCGGAATTATTGGGCGTAAAGAGCTCGTAGGCGGCTTGTCACGTCGGTTGTGAAAGCCCGGGGCTTAACCCCGGGTCTGCAGTCGATACGGGCAGGCTAGAGTGTGGTAGGGGAGATCGGAATTCCTGGTGTAGCGGTGAAATGCGCAGATATCAGGAGGAACACCGGTGGCGAAGGCGGATCTCTGGGCCATTACTGACGCTGAGGAGCGAAAGCGTGGGGAGCGAACAGGATTAGATACCCTGGTAGTCCACGCCGTAAACGGTGGGAACTAGGTGTTGGCGACATTCCACGTCGTCGGTGCCGCAGCTAACGCATTAAGTTCCCCGCCTGGGGAGTACGGCCGCAAGGCTAAAACTCAAAGGAATTGACGGGGGCCCGCACAAGCAGCGGAGCATGTGGCTTAATTCGACGCAACGCGAAGAACCTTACCAAGGCTTGACATATACCGGAAAGCATCAGAGATGGTGCCCCCCTTGTGGTCGGTATACAGGTGGTGCATGGCTGTCGTCAGCTCGTGTCGTGAGATGTTGGGTTAAGTCCCGCAACGAGCGCAACCCTTGTTCTGTGTTGCCAGCATGCCCTTCGGGGTGATGGGGACTCACAGGAGACTGCCGGGGTCAACTCGGAGGAAGGTGGGGACGACGTCAAGTCATCATGCCCCTTATGTCTTGGGCTGCACACGTGCTACAATGGCAGGTACAATGAGCTGCGATGCCGCGAGGCGGAGCGAATCTCAAAAAGCCTGTCTCAGTTCGGATTGGGGTCTGCAACTCGACCCCATGAAGTCGGAGTTGCTAGTAATCGCAGATCAGCATTGCTGCGGTGAATACGTTCCCGGGCCTTGTACACACCGCCCGTCACGTCACGAAAGTCGGTAACACCCGAAGCCGGTGGCCCAACCCCCTTGTGGGGAGGGAGCTGTCGAAGGTGGGACTGGCGATTGGGACGAAGTCGTAACAAGGTAGCCGTACCGGAAGGTGCGGCTGGATCACCTCCTTTCTAAGGAGCACTTTGGCTGCCAGGTTTTACTTGGTGGTCCAAGAGCCATTTCGTCGGCAAATGTTCGACGGTGGTTGCTCAAGGGTGGAACGTTGACTATTCGACCGGGTTTACGGGTCGGAGGCTGTGAGTACTGCTCTTCGGGGCGTGGAAAGCATGATCTCCGGGCGGAGCCGGGTCGGGCACGCTGTTGGGTGTCTGAAGGTACGGCCGAAACGGTCGCCTTCAGTGCCGACCCCAGTGCACTCGGACTACTGGTTCGGGGTGATGGGTGGTTGGTCGTTGTTTGAGAACTGCACAGTGGACGCGAGCATCTGTGGCCAAGTTTTTAAGGGCGCACGGTGGATGCCTTGGCACCAGGAACCGATGAAGGACGTGGGAGGCCACGATAGTCCCCGGGGAGCCGTCAACCAGGCTTTGATCCGGGGGTTTCCGAATGGGGAAACCCGGCAGTCGTCATGGGCTGTCACCCATACCTGAACACATAGGGTATGTGGAGGGAACGCGGGGAAGTGAAACATCTCAGTACCCGCAGGAAGAGAAAACAACCGTGATTCCGGGAGTAGTGGCGAGCGAAACTGGATGAGGCCAAACCATATGCGTGTGATACCCGGCAGGGGTTGCGCATGTGGGGTTGTGGGATCTCTCTTTTACAGTCTGCCGGCTGTGAGACGAGTCAGAAACCGTTGATGTAGGCGAAGGACATGCGAAAGGTCCGGCGTAGAGGGTAAGACCCCCGTAGTCGAAACATCAGCGGCTCGTTTGAGAGACACCCAAGTAGCACGGGGCCCGAGAAATCCCGTGTGAATCTGGCGGGACCACCCGCTAAGCCTAAATATTCCCTGGTGACCGATAGCGGATAGTACCGTGAGGGAATGGTGAAAAGTACCGCGGGAGCGGAGTGAAATAGTACCTGAAACCGTGTGCCTACAAGCCGTGGGAGCGTCGCTGTATGTGCTTGCACATACAGTCGTGACTGCGTGCCTTTTGAAGAATGAGCCTGCGAGTTTGCGGTGCGTTGCGAGGTTAACCCGTGTGGGGAAGCCGTAGCGAAAGCGAGTCCGAATAGGGCGATTCAGTAGCGCGCTCAAGACCCGAAGCGGAGTGATCTAGCCATGGGCAGGTTGAAGCGGAGGTAAGACTTCGTGGAGGACCGAACCCACCAGGGTTGAAAACCTGGGGGATGACCTGTGGTTAGGGGTGAAAGGCCAATCAAACTCCGTGATAGCTGGTTCTCCCCGAAATGCATTTAGGTGCAGCGTCGTGTGTTTCTTGCCGGAGGTAGAGCACTGGATAGGCGATGGGCCCTACCGGGTTACTGACCTTAGCCAAACTCCGAATGCCGGTAAGTGAGAGCACGGCAGTGAGACTGTGGGGGATAAGCTCCATGGTCGAGAGGGAAACAGCCCAGAGCATCGACTAAGGCCCCTAAGCGTACGCTAAGTGGGAAAGGATGTGGAGTCGCACAGACAACCAGGAGGTTGGCTTAGAAGCAGCCACCCTTGAAAGAGTGCGTAATAGCTCACTGGTCTAGTGATTCCGCGCCGACAATGTAGCGGGGCTCAAGCGTACCGCCGAAGTCGTGTCATTCATACACATATCCCCAACGGGAGTATGGATGGGTAGGGGAGCGTCGTGTGCCGGGTGAAGCAGCCGCGGAAGCGAGTTGTGGACGGTTCACGAGTGAGAATGCAGGCATGAGTAGCGATACACACGTGAGAAACGTGTGCGCCGATTGACTAAGGGTTCCTGGGTCAAGCTGATCTGCCCAGGGTAAGTCGGGACCTAAGGCGAGGCCGACAGGCGTAGTCGATGGATAACCGGTTGATATTCCGGTACCCGCTGTGAAGCGTCAAACATTGAATCAGGCGATGCTAAGTCCGTGAAGCCGTTCCGGACCCTTCGGGGAAAGGAAAGTGGTGGAGCCGACGGACCAGACTTGTAGTAGGTGAGTGATGGGGTGACGCAGGAAGGTAGTCCAGCCCGGGCGGTGGTTGTCCCGGGGTAAGGGTGTAGGGCGCTGTCTAGGTAAATCCGGACAGCATGAGCCTGAGACCTGATGCCGAGCCGATTGTGGTGAAGTGGATGATCCTATGCTGTCGAGAAAAGCCTCTAGCGAGTTTCATGGCGGCCCGTACCCTAAACCGACTCAGGTGGTCAGGTAGAGAATACCGAGGCGTTCGGGTGAACTATGGTTAAGGAACTCGGCAAAATGCCCCCGTAACTTCGGGAGAAGGGGGGCCATCACCGGTGATTGAATTTACTTCATGAGCTGGGGGTGGCCGCAGAGACCAGCGAGAAGCGACTGTTTACTAAAAACACAGGTCCGTGCGAAGCCGTAAGGCGATGTATACGGACTGACGCCTGCCCGGTGCTGGAACGTTAAGGGGACCGGTTAGTGCACTTTCGGGTGTGCGAAGCTGAGAACTTAAGCGCCAGTAAACGGCGGTGGTAACTATAACCATCCTAAGGTAGCGAAATTCCTTGTCGGGTAAGTTCCGACCTGCACGAATGGCGTAACGACTTCTCGACTGTCTCAACCATAGGCCCGGTGAAATTGCACTACGAGTAAAGATGCTCGTTTCGCGCAGCAGGACGGAAAGACCCCGGGACCTTTACTACAGTTTGATATTGGTGTTCGGTTCGGCTTGTGTAGGATAGGTGGGAGACTTTGAACTCTGGACGCCAGTTCAGGGGGAGTCGTCGTTGAAATACCACTCTGGTCGTGCTGGATGTCTAACCTGGGTCCGTGATCCGGATCAGGGACAGTGTCTGATGGGTAGTTTAACTGGGGCGGTTGCCTCCTAAAGAGTAACGGAGGCGCCCAAAGGTTCCCTCAGCCTGGTTGGTAATCAGGTGTTGAGTGTAAGTGCACAAGGGAGCTTGACTGTGAGACCGACGGGTCGAGCAGGGACGAAAGTCGGGACTAGTGATCCGGCGGTGGCTTGTGGAAGCGCCGTCGCTCAACGGATAAAAGGTACCCCGGGGATAACAGGCTGATCTTCCCCAAGAGTCCATATCGACGGGATGGTTTGGCACCTCGATGTCGGCTCGTCGCATCCTGGGGCTGGAGTCGGTCCCAAGGGTTGGGCTGTTCGCCCATTAAAGCGGTACGCGAGCTGGGTTTAGAACGTCGTGAGACAGTTCGGTCCCTATCCGCTGTGCGCGTAGGAATATTGAGAAGGGCTGTCCCTAGTACGAGAGGACCGGGACGGACGAACCTCTGGTGTGCCAGTTGTCCTGCCAAGGGCATGGCTGGTTGGCTACGTTCGGAAAGGATAACCGCTGAAAGCATCTAAGCGGGAAGCCTGCTTCGAGATGAGTATTCCCACCCCCTTTGAGGGGTTAAGGCTCCCAGTAGACGACTGGGTTGATAGGCCAGATCTGGAAGCCCGGTAACGGGTGGAGGTGACTGGTACTAATAGGCCGAGGGCTTGTCCTCAGTTGCTCGCGTCCACTGTGTTGGTTCTGAAACCACGAACAACCCCACGTTTGTCACAGAGCGTGGTGCGGTTGACAGTTTCATAGTGTTTCGGTGGTCATAGCGTGAGGGAAACGCCCGGTTACATTCCGAACCCGGAAGCTAAGCCTCACAGCGCCGATGGTACTGCAGGGGGGACCCTGTGGGAGAGTAGGACGCCGCCGAACTATTTTTGAAGAAACCCCCGTAACGGATGAGAATCCTGTTACGGGGGTTTTCTGCGTTTAGGGTCGAGCTATGCGATACGACCTGGTCATCTTCGACAACGACGGCGTTCTCGTCGACAGCGAGCCGATCTCCAACAAGCTTCTCGCCGGCTATCTCACCGAACTCGGGCACCCCACCTCGTACGAGGAATCCCTCAGGGACTACATGGGTTCTGCCATGCACCGCGTGCACGATCTTGTCGAGGAGCGGACCGGGCAGCGGCTGCCCGAGGATTTCGACGATGTTTTTCACGGGCGGGTATTCGCCGCCTTCGAGCGGGAGCTGGAGCCCGTGTCCGGGGCCGTGGAGGTCCTGGAGAAGCTGGCCACCGATGGAGTGCCGTACTGCGTGGCCTCCTCGGGGAGTCACGAGCGGATCCGCGTCGGGCATCGCAAGACCGGGCACGACAAGTGGTTCGATGACGGCCGGATCTTCAGTTCGCAGGATGTCGGGCGGGGGAAGCCGGCGCCGGATCTCTTCCTGTACGCGGCGCAGCGAATGGGCGTGGCGCCGGAGAGGTGCGCGGTCGTGGAGGACAGTCCGCTCGGCGTTCAGGCCGCCGTGGCCGCCGGTATGGACGTGTACGGGTTCACGGCCATGACGCCCGCGAGCCGGCTGAGCGCGGCCACCGAACTCTTCGGCGACATGCGGGAGTTGCCTGACCTGCTCACATGACATCTCCGTACGAGGCGCCCTGACATTTGTCATCGCGAGCTCCGGACGATCGTTTCTGTTGGGCGGAGGGGGTCCTCCACGAAGCTGAGTACATCGAGAACGGGACGTACACAGTGACGACGGAGGGAACCCGATCATGAGCCAGCTCGTTGTACAGACACCGGTCAAGTCCGCTGACGCGGCTGCCGCCCCGCAGAGCGACCGCGCGGCCCTCCTGGGAAGCCTCAAGCCGCTGGTCGTGGACGTGGTCGTGCCGATGGCGTCGTACTACGTGCTGAGCAAGGGGTTCGGCATGAGCACGCTGGCCGCCCTGGGGTGGAGCAGTGTGCTGCCGGCGCTGCGGACCGTGTGGGGGGTGCTGCGGGATCGGCGGCTCAATGTGCTGGCCGGAGTCATCCTCGTCGTCAACATGGTGGGGCTGCTGCTGAGCACGGTGACGGGCGATCCTCGGCTGATGCTGGCCAAGGACAGTGGGATCAGCAGTGTCGTGGGCATCTCGATGCTGGTGTCGGTCGTGGTCGGCAAGCCGCTCCTCACGTCCGCGCTGAAGCCCTTCGTGACCAAGGGGGATGCCGGGCGGACCGCGGTCTGGGAGCGGCTGTCGGCGGGGCCAGGTCGCTTTGTGCGGGCCGAGCGGGTGTTCACGGCGGTGTGGGGCCTGGCGCTGGTCACGGAGTGCGTGGTGCGGATCGTGGGGGCGTACACACTGCCGGTCGACACGATGGTCTGGCTCGGCAATGTGATCATGGCGGGCGCCGTGGTCCTGGCCATCCGGTTCGGCGGGCGTCTGGCCGTGGGGCCGATGGAGCGGATGGTCGAGGAGGAACTGGCGAGTGGCCTGGCTCAGGTGGAGCGCGTCGCCTGACACGGTCCCGGTACGTCCGCAGCGCACACCCTCTTCCCGGTCGCCCGATGACGGCGGCCGGGAACTTTCGTTCGAGATGCATCGAGATCCATCTACCCACGGGTAGCTCTGGGGCCTACGCTGTGCGGCCATGACAGAAGTGCTGCGGCGTGGCAGAGGCTCGCTGGCGTTCAGTTTCTTGGTGCAGGGTGCCACGTTCGCGCTCCTGGTGACTCGAATACCGGCTATCCAGGATCAGTACGGCATATCGGATGGGCTGTTGCCCGTCTTTCTCGCTGCGGTGCCGATCCTGGCCGGCGTCGGGAGCGTGTGTACCGAGAAGCTGGTCAAGAGGGTGCGGCCCAGCCGGGTCCTGCGGTGGTCGCAGCCGGTCGTGCTGCTGGCTCTGCTCGGGGTCGGGGCGGGGGGCTCGCTGTGGCAAGCGGCCCTGGCGCTGGGGGCGTTCGGGATCGCGGTGGGCGCGCTGGATGCGTCCATGAACATGCTCGGGGTGAGCCTGCAGAGGGCGTACGGGCGCAGCATCATGCTCGGGTTTCATGCGGCGTACAGCCTGGGCGGGATCGTGGGGGCGTCGCTCGCGTGGGTGGGGGCGCACTGGGAACTCTCGCTGTTCGTGTCGTATCTGCCGGTGGTCGTGCTGTTGTTGCCGGCGGCGTTCGTGGGGAGTCGCTGGTACGTCGACGGGGAGAGCGGCGCCGGTGAGGGTGCTCAGGGCGCCTCGGGTGGCCCGGTGGTGTTCAAGCTGCTGTTGCCGCTGTGTCTGGTGATGACGTTCGCGTACATCGGGGATTCGACGGTCTCCAACTGGAGTGCGAAGTACCTCCAGGACGTGCTGGGCAGTTCGGAGCAGCTGTCGACGGTTCCGTACAACGTCTACATGGTGATGACGCTGGTGGGGCGGGCGCTCGGGGACCTTGGGGTGCGGCGGTTCGGGGCGGTCGTGGTGGTGCGGTTCGGGGCCGTGGTCGCGGCGCTCGGGTTCGCTGTCGTGGCGGTGGCGCCAGGGCCCTGGGTAGGGATGCTCGGGTTCACGCTGCTGGGGCTCGGGTTGTGCGTGATCGTGCCGCAGACGTTCGCCGCTGCGGGCAGGCACGCTTTTGAGAATTACGGTCCGAACGCTTCGGATTCGGCGATTGCCCGGCTGAATGTCTTCAACTATGTGGGATTTCTGATCGGTTCGCCCCTTGTGGGGGCTCTGGGCGATGCGTGGAACTACCGGGGGGCGATGCTCGTTCCCATGGTGTTGGTGCTCGTGACACTCGTGTACGCCCGGTCCTTCGCCCCTGCAGCGGACCGATACGGTGACGGGCATGAGCGGCCGCGCACAGCTGATGTGGGACGAGGCAGTAACGGGCTATGACTTCGGCCCGGATCACCCGATGGATCCGGTCCGGCTGGCCCTGACGAGAAGTCTCGTCGGGGCTCTTGGGCTCGATCGTGAGGTGGACGTCGTCGCCGCCAAGCGGGCGGGTGAGTCGACGCTGCGGCTTGTGCACCGCGAGGACTATGTGGAGGCGGTCAAGGCCGCGTCCGCCGATCCGGCTTCGGCGGACGGGACCTATGGGCTGGGGACGGTCGACGATCCTGCCTTCGCCGGTATGCACGATGTGTCGGCGCTGATCGCTGGGCAGTCCGTGGGCGCGGCGGAGGCCGTGTGGCGGGGTGAGGCGCTGCACGCGGTGAACTTCGCGGGCGGGCTGCACCATGCGATGCCCGGGGGTGCTTCCGGGTTCTGTATCTACAACGACGCGGCGCTGGCCATCGCTCGTCTCCTTGAGCTGGGTGCCGAGCGGGTCGCGTACGTGGATGTGGACGTGCACCACGGGGACGGGGTGCAGGCGGCGTTCTGGGAGGACCCGCGGGTGCTCACCATTTCGCTGCACGAGCATCCGCGGACGCTGTTTCCGCAGACCGGGTGGCCCGAGGAGACGGGGGCCGACGGTCCGGCGGAGGGGGCGGCGGTCAATGTGGCGTTGCCGGCGGGGACCGGGGACGCGGGATGGCTGCGGGCTTTTCACGCCGTCGTGCCCGAGTTGCTGGCGGAGTTCAGGCCGCAGGTCCTCGTGACGCAGCACGGGGCCGATACGCACTTCGAGGACCCGCTGGCGCATCTGGCGGTGTCGCTCGACGCGCAGCGCGCCGTGCAGGTCGCCTGTCATGAGCTGGCGCACGAGCATGCGGACGGACGGTGGGTCGCGCTGGGCGGTGGCGGGTACGCCGTGGTGGACGTGGTGCCGCGGTCCTGGTCGCATCTGGTGGGGATCGCCGCCGGGCACGAGGTCGCGCCCGGGACGGTGATTCCGGAGAACTGGCGGCAGGAAGTGTTCGCCAGAACTCGGCAGTTGGCTCCCACGCGGATGACGGACGGGCGGTGGCCGGTCTCGTACAAGGAGTGGGAGTCGGGGTACGACCCGGCGGACCGGCTCGACCAGGCGGTTCTGGCGACTCGGCGTGCGGTGTTCCCGCTGCGCGGACTGTTGCCGTAGCGGTGTGGGGGCGGGCGGCCCGTGAGGGTACGGGGCGTTACGCCAAGTGTGGGGTGTTTTCGGGGTTTTAGGGGTGGCAGGGACCCCAATGCGCCAGCATCACACGGGTGTTGAGCACCGGAGCGCTGCGTGCGCATCTGCTGGCCGCCCATCTGGCCGGGCCCGTTGCGACCTCCCGTGAGGTGAGTCTGCGCAGCTATCGGCTCTTCGCGGCCAGGGATCCCCGGATACTTCTGGGCCTCGACCCGGAGTGGAGCTGGGGGCAGCGGGATCTGCTCGCGCTGATGGCCGACAAGTGCGGGGTGTCGGGCGATCCGGGGGACACCTCGGGGTTCGACGTGATCGATCCGGAGCGGACGCTGGCCGCGCTCGACGCGTTCGCGGCGCGGCTCGGTGAGGCCGCGCGGGGTCGGGTCCCGGTGCTGTTCGGGACGGGTCACCCGCATCGACTCCTCGGTTTCTACGCCGCGTTGGCGGACGCTCTGTCGGCGGCGGGATGTCCCGTCCTCACTCCCGCGCAGGGTGGGAGTGTCGACATAACGACCCGGTTCGGTCTACGCACGTACGACCTCGACTACGTCCATGGAGTCGCGCTGGTGCGGGAACCCGGCGCGCGTGAGCCGGGGAGTGAGACCGGCGCACACACCCACTCACCCCTCCCGGTTCGCACGGTGCTCGCGGCCGCCGCGCAGGCCGGCGGGCTGCTGCCGGAGCTGGTCGTGGGTGACCATGGATGGGTCTGCGGCGCAGGTCAGTTGGGGTTCGATGCCATCGGGCTCGCGGATACGGATGATCCCGCGCTGTTCGTGGGGGAGGCCGAGGGGCAGGTGTCCGTAGTCGTTCCGCTTGATGACGCTGTGCGGTCTGATTACTACCGACCGCTTACTCGCTATGTACTCAATCGAGCGTGTCTGTCACAGTAGGCGGCCATCCGCTGCTCCTCTTCCCCACTCGCACCACACGCCCCTAGTCTGGGGAGTGAGCACGCAACGACGTTGAGTCACCGGAAGGGGAAGCCGGTGGCCGTCGAGTGCGGAAGGTTCAGGTGTGTCATGGCTGCTGGTGAGAGTAGGCCTCTGAACGAGGTGCAGTTCCTGACCGTGGCGGAAGTCGCCTCGGTGATGCGAGTCTCGAAGATGACCGTGTACCGGCTGGTGCACAGTGGTCATCTGCCCGCGATCCGGGTCGGAAGGTCTTTCCGAGTCCCGGAACAAGCGGTTCACGAGTACCTCCGCGAGTCCTACGTGGGGGTGGGGACAGCCTGACGGCATCCTCCGGGATCCCTCGATTACAGGCTCAGCGCTGGGCCGGGTAGGCTAGGCCGACGTAGGTCGTGTGGGCCCAGACGCCCCGCACCGAGTGAAGAGAAGTGAGCGAGGGTAGTCGTGGGCTCTGTTATCAAGAAGCGGCGTAAGCGGATGGCCAAGAAGAAGCACCGCAAGCTGCTGAAGCGCACCCGCGTGCAGCGTCGCAACAAGAAGTAGGCGACCGCTGCAACAAGCGCGCTCTGTGGCCCCTCCACCGTCCGGTGGAGGGGCCACAGTCGTTCCACGGGCCTTATGAGGCCGCTTTCGCGGGGTTGTGTGGGAGCGTAGGGCCACGTCCCGGCGACCTCGGTCTGTACGTACGTCTGTGGCTGTCGTCACTTCCTGCATCGCGTGGTCATCACAGCGCAACATCGACCCGCTAACGTGGCGGCGAGAGCCAGGCGGTGCGGAACTGGGGCGCGGCAGGGCTGCGACGGAAGGTAGGCGCTGATCTTGGGCAAGGTCGTGCTCGTGACCGGGGTGGCCCGGCAGCTCGGGGGTCGTTTCGTACGACGCATCCAGCGTGATCCCGAGGTGGACCGGGTGATCGCTGTGGACGCGGTGGCGCCCGCGCATCATCTGGGGGGTGCCGACTTCCTCCAGGCGGACATACGGCAGCCGGCGATCGCCCGGGTGCTCGCGGAGCACTCCGTCGACACGGTCGTCCACCTGGACGTCACGGGCACCCCGCTGGCCAGCGGCGGCCGGGGCTCCGTCAAGGAGACCAACGTCATCGGCACGATGCAGTTGCTCGGCGCGTGCCAGAAGTCGCCGGCGGTCAAGCGGCTCGTGGTGAAGTCCAGTACGAACGTGTACGGGTCCGCGCCACGCGACCCGGCCGTATTCACCGAGACGACGCCGCCCAAGTCGCTGCCCAGCGGCGGCTTCGCCAAGGACACCGTGGAGGTCGAGGGGTATGTGCGCGGGTTCGCCCGGCGCCGGCCCGACGTCGCGGTGTGCGTGCTGCGGTTCGCGAACATCCTCGGTCCCGCCGCCGATTCGCCGCTCGCCGAGTACTTCTCGCTGCCGGTCCTGCCGACCGTCCTCGGCTATGACCCGCGCCTGCAGTTCGTGCACGAGGACGATGTCATCGAGGTGCTGCGGATCGCGTCGCACGAGCCGGCGCGGGGGACGCTCAACAGCGGCACGTTCAATGTCGCCGGTGACGGCGTGCTGCTTCTGTCGCAGTGCTCGCGCCGGCTCGGGCGGCCGACGGTGCCGGTGTTCCTGCCGGCCGTGACCTGGGTGGGATCGGCCCTGCGTACGCTGGGCGCGACGGACTTCTCGCCCGAGCAGATCAGGCTGCTCACGCACGGGCGGGTCGTGTCGACGGCCCAGATGCGCGAGACACTGGGCTATCGGCCCGAGTACACGACGGCGGAGACCTTCGCGGAGTTCGTCCGTGGCCGCGGGCCCGGACTTCTGCCGCCGGAGGCCCTCGCGGGGGCCGTTGACCGGATCGCCTCGCTGCCCTTCCTGGGCGGCGGCCACCCCCCGACGCAGAGCGCCAGCTGAGGAGCGCATCAACGATGGCGGATGCCAAGGTCATTCCGTTCGACGACGACCGGTCACGGGCCGGCGCCGGCAAGGTGGTTCCGCGCCGCCGTGGCGCGAGCGGCCGGCGCAAGGGCGAGCCCGCGGCCGTACGCGAGGTCGCGCCGCTGCCCGAGCAGCAAAACCACGAGCCGTCACCGCCCGCCGCCGCGCGGGAGCCGGATCCGCGGGAGCGGCCGCAGGCCGGCGGCGGCCTGGACCGGCGCATCGCGGGCGGCCTCGCTTTCCTGCGGCGGCGCCTGACGGGCGATTACGACGTCGACGAGTTCGGCTACGACAAGGAACTCACCGACCAGGTCCTGATGTCCCTGGTGCGGCCCCTGTACGAGAAGTACTTCCGGGTCGAGGTGAAGGGCATCGAGAACATCCCGGCGGACGGCGGTGCGCTGATCGTCGCCAATCACTCGGGGACGCTGCCGCTGGACGGCGTGATGATGCAGGTCGCCGTGCACGACAACCATCCGCAGAACCGGCATCTGCGGCTCCTGGCCGCGGACCTCGTGTTCATGCTGCCGGTGGTCAACGAGCTGGCGCGCAAGGCCGGCCACACGTTGGCCTGTGCGGAGGACGCGCAGCGGCTTCTGGAGCGGGGCGAGCTGGTCGGCGTGATGCCGGAGGGGTTCAAGGGCATCGGCAAGCCGTTCAGCGAGCGGTACAAGCTCCAGCGGTTCGGGCGTGGCGGGTTCGTCTCGACGGCGTTGCGCGCCGGGACGCCGATCGTGCCGTGCTCGATCGTCGGGGCGGAGGAGATCTACCCGATGATCGGCAACGCGAAGACGCTGGCGCGGCTCCTTGGCTTCCCGTACTTCCCGATCACGCCGACGTTCCCGTGGCTCGGTCCGTTGGGTGCGGTGCCGTTGCCGACGAAGTGGACGATTCAGTTCGGCGAGCCGATCCCGACGGACGGCTACCCGCCGGAGGCGGCCGAGGATCCGATGCTGATGTTCAACCTGACGGACCAGGTCAGGGAGCAGATCCAGCACACGCTGTACAAGCTGCTGGTGCAGCGGAGGTCTGTGTTCTTCTGACGCCGGCTGTGGTCCGGGGGAAGTGCCCGTAGGGACATAGGGCATAGGGACATACGTGAAGGGGGCGGTCACCGGATTTCGGTGGCCGCCCCCTTCACGTAACACGTGACGGAGTGACTAGTTCGCGTCCTCGCTGTCGATTCCCAGGCCGGGCAGCAGGCCTGGGAGGAGGGGCGGGAGTGTGACGTCGGGCTTCGGGGTGGTGTGTTTGCCTTCGGACGGGGTGGGGCTGGTGTCGTCCTTGGGCGGGTCGAGGAGGCCGCCGGTGGTGTCGCCGAGGAGGCCGTCGTCGTGGGTTCCGGAGGAGGACGGGCGGGGTTTGCCCGAGCTGTCCTGGTGGCCGTGCGAGCCTCCGCCGGCCGTCGGGGTGGAGCGGTCGTCGCCGGAGGAGCCGGGCGTCCTGTCGTGGATGCCGGGCTGTCCGCCGGTGCGGCCGTCCTTTTCGGGGGCCTGTGGGAGCAGGGACCGCAGCGGGTCGACCTCTTGGTCTATGGCGTCGAAGACCGAGCTGACCTGTGCGCCCACGTCGCCGAGTTGTACGGGCAGGCGGTCGCGCAGCGCGTCCCAGTTCTCGCGGTGGGACTGGGTGAACGACGACAGGGCCTGGATGGGGCCGAGCGAGCCGTCCCTGCGGTAGGCCTCGAGGAGCAGGCGGTGGCCCTCGGAGGCGTCGTACTGGACGCCGGAGAGCGTGCGCCTGACTTCGCCGAGGGATTCGTGGTCGAGCTGTCCGCTGCGGCCGCGCTCCATGAGCCGGCGCGCTTCGCTCAGGCGGGTGGAGGCCTGGTCGAGATAGATCCGGCCGCGGTCGGAGTCGCCGTCGGCCATGCCGAGTTTCAGGTCCTCCATCCCGCGTTTCAGTCCGTAGAGGTGGTCACCGGGGAGGGCGTCGGAGCTGGCAGCGGCGACGCCGCCGAAGGCTCCCGCGGCGACACCGACGGTGAGGCCGCCGGCCGCGATGCCCTTGGACAGGCGTGAGCGGGGTCGCAACTTCCGCAGTGGGCTCGCCCGGTGAGCGCCCTTGCGCGCGCGCTGCTCGGGCACGGAAGGGCCTGGGCCCGCACCCCCCGCAGCCGTGCCTTCGAGCAGCATGGCCTCCATGGCGGCCACGAGCTGGGCTCGTTGAACCACCTTGACCTCGGGGTCAAGCTCAGGCTTGGGCAGCTCGTCCAGTCCGGTCGCCAGAGCCAACAGCTTGCCCTGCTCGCCTTGTTCGGCGGGGGGCTCTTCTTGCTGTACGGCCGCAGCTTCCCGGTCGGACTGCTCCTCCAGGGCCTGGGCGAAGGCGTTCGCCCGCCGGTGTGCCGATACGTTCGCGATCACTGGCGGCACCTCCTCTCGTCATGACGGTCGACTCCCCAGGGGGTCCTGAGGGTTGCACACCCTGAGCGCTTCCACACGATCGAGTGAGTGGAAGCAGTCGGGGAGTGACCACAGGGAGCCTGCATCCCGCATAACGAGCGACGCGGCACTTGGGTTACGGACGGCGGATGATCGGACCGCGATCCCATCTGCCCCTCACAGAAGGTGAGTTGACGGCTACGGAGCGACGCGTCGGGTGGGGTGGGCCCCACCGGTCGCTAACGGGCGTCGTCCGGGAGCAGGCGCGCCAGGGTGCGTACGGCGCGGTACTGGAGCGTCTTGATCGCGCCCTCGTTCTTGCCCATGACCTTGGCGGTCTCGGCGACCGAGAGGCCCTGCAGGAAGCGCAGGGTCACGCACTCCTGCTGCTGGGGGTTGAGCCGGTGCACCGCGTCGAGCAGGGCGGCGTTCGACAGGGACTCCAGGACGGAGTCCTCGGGGCTGCGCTCGACCTCGTTCGCGTCGAGCATTTCGCCGGTGGTCACTTCGAGGCGGAAACGGCTCGACTTGAAGTGGTCGGCGACCAGGTTCCGCGCGATCGTGACCAGCCAGGCGCCGAAGTCGCGCCCCTGCCAGGTGAACGTGCCGATGCGGCGCAGGGCCCGCAGGAAGGTCTCGCTGGTGAGATCCTCGGCCGTCGCCTTCCCGCCGACGCGGTAGTAGATGTAGCGGTAGACGGTGTCGCTGTACTGGTCGTAGAGACGGCCGAACGCGTCGGCCTCGCCCGCCTGGGCGCGCTCGACGAGATCCATCATGCGGGCGCTGTCGCTGTCCGCGGCGGGGCGGCGTGCAGTGGACGTACCGGCGGAACCGGAGCGGGCTCGTCTTCCGACCGTGGTGCTCCCGTCAGCAAGGGCATAGCAAGGACCGGTAGGGCCGTTCGCGGCGGGTGCCGCGACGGCGAGGGCGGGGACGGCGTACGCGGTGGGGACGAAGCCGCGCAAGCGGTCGGAGACCGTTGCGCGCAGCGTAGCCAGGCCCGAGGCGTCAACCCCGACGTGTGGGTACACGGGACTCCCAGAGGCAGAGCTTCCATCACGTGCAGTGCGGGACCGTTCACTCGTCGTGTTGACGTGTGGGTACCGGTTTGCGTCTGAGGAGAATAACGCTTCGTGCAGGGAGCGCTACACCCAGTTGCTCAAATCACCGATTACGTCGCTTCCGTAACTGAACGGAGTCGGTTCAAGTACCGGAGAGTGACCGCTTGTTGATCGGATTAGGTCATGTTCCGTCTGAGCGCGGGGCGTGTTGTGGCCGAGTTGAACCAACGGGACTGGCGGGAGCCGTGCGGGGGTAAGGGGATGCGATTGGCGCTCCCGCCCGGGAGCGCCGCGGGTCAGCGGCGACGCCGGTGCAGGGCGACCGCCGCGGCCGTGCCGCCGGCCAGGGCGCCGACTCCCGCCGCGGCCGGGATGCCGACCTTCGCGGCCTTGCGGCCCGTGCGGTAGTCGCGCAGCCGCCAGTCACGTTCGCGTGCGTGCTTGCGCAGTTTGGTATCCGGATTGATCGCGTACGGATGTCCTACGAGCGACAGCATCGGGATGTCGTTGTGCGAGTCGCTGTACGCGGCGCAGCGGCGCAGGTCGAGGCCCTCGGCGGCGGCGAGCGCGCGGACGGCCTCGGCCTTCGCGGGGCCGTGCAGGGGTTCGCCGACGAGCTTGCCCGTGTAGACGCCGCCGACGGACTCGGCGACCGTGCCGAGGGCGCCGGTCAGGCCGAGGCGGCGGGCGATGATCGTCGCGGTCTCCACGGGGGCCGCGGTGACGAGCCACACCTTCTGGCCCGCGTCCAGGTGGGCCTGGGCGAGGGCGCGGGTGCCGGGCCAGATGCGCTCGGCCATGTACTCGTCGTAGATCTCTTCGCCGATGGACATCAGCTCGGCGACGCGGTGGCCCTTGACGATGGACAGCGCGCTGTCGCGGGCGTCCTGCATGTGCTCGGGGTCCTCGACCCCGGCGATTCTGAACCAGGCCTGCTGCCAGCCGAACTTGACCAGCTCGCGGCGCTGGAAGAACTTCCGTTTGTAGAGGCCGCGCCCGAAGTGGAAGATCGCGGCGCCCTGCATGACGGTGTTGTCGAGGTCGAAGAAGGCGGCGGCCCTGTCGTCGCCGACGACAGGGAACTCCGTTTCCGGGGTGCCTTCGTCGGGCTGTGTCGCCTCGCCGAGCTGTTCCAGCTCTTGCGACGACTTGCGGGCGGCCTCGGCCGAGGCCTCGCCAGCCAATACGCTCCGCGCGGTGGCGGAGCGCCTACGGGGTGTGAGCCATCCGAGAGCGGCCATGTCGTGAGCATAGCCAGTCTGTTCGGTGGTTCCGGAGTCGTGAGGATTCGGCGTTGTGAACTCTCCGCGACCGAGCCGTTAAACAACTGGCGGGAGAGGTGCGCCGGGAGGCGTCGGCGGAGCGAGAATGGCCGGTATGAGCCCCATTTTTCGCCGGAGCGAGAAGAAGAGCCCCGAGGAGCGCCTGGTCACCCTGGTCGGGAAGCCCGGCTGCCATCTGTGCGACGACGCGCAGGAGGTGATCGAGAGGGTGTGCGGCGAGCTCGGTGCGTCCTGGGAGAAGAAGGACATCACCCAGGACGAGGAGCTGTACCGCTTGTACTGGGAGCAGATCCCCGTGGTGCTCGTGGACGGAGCACAGCATGACTTCTGGAAGGTGAACGAAGATCGACTTCGGCGTGCGCTGACGGGCTGATCCGCCGGTGGTCCGCGGGGGAGTAGCGACCGTCACTGACCGAGCAGTCCAAGTGGTCCGGAAAGTCGCTTAGGATCGGGGGCGGTTTGGTCTCGGGGGCGCGGATCGTAGAGGAGAGTGTGCGGTTTTGCCCCCTTCAAGCAGGCAACGAAGCGGCTTGCGCGCCGGTTCCATATGCGCGCGCCAGGGGCGCGTGACCCCGGTCACGTTGCCCGGGCAAATCGGACACCATCTTTGTGCACGCGTTCACAAAGACATAGCCTGCATTCGACGGGGCGGTCCTGGGACGTACGACCGCCCGCAGCCCCGCTCTACCCGCAGGAGCACCGTGGCAACTGGCCGAACTCACCGACCGGCGACCCGCAGCCGAGGAATTCCCGAGGCCACCGTCGCCCGCCTTCCGCTGTACCTCCGGGCCCTCACCGGCCTGTCGGAGCGCTCGGTTCCCACGGTCTCGTCCGAGGAGCTCGCGGCCGCCGCGGGGGTCAACTCCGCGAAGCTGCGCAAGGACTTCTCGTACCTCGGCTCGTACGGCACCCGCGGTGTGGGCTACGACGTCGAGTACCTCGTCTACCAGATCTCCCGCGAACTCGGCCTCACCCAGGACTGGCCGATCGTGATGGTCGGTATCGGTAACCTCGGCGCCGCTCTGGCCAATTACGGCGGGTTCGCCTCCCGTGGCTTCCGCGTCGCCGCCCTGATCGACGCCGACCCGGCGATGACCGGCAAGTCCGTCGCGGGCATGGCCGTGCAGCACGCCGACGACCTCGAGAAGATCATCGACGACAACGGCGTGTCCATCGGCGTCATCGCGACGCCCGCGGGCGCGGCCCAGCAGGTCTGCGACCGGCTCGTCGCCGCCGGTGTCACCTCGATCCTCAACTTCGCGCCGACCGTCCTGTCCGTGCCGGACGGCGTCGACGTGCGCAAGGTCGACCTCTCCATCGAGCTCCAGATCCTCGCCTTCCACGAGCAGCGCAAGGCCGGCGAGGGCCAGGACGACACGGCGGAGGAAGCCGGCACCGAGACCCCGGCCGCCGCGGCGAAGCCGGCCCGCAAGGGACCCGACGGGGACGTCCCCGCCGTGATGCCGGCATGAGTCTCCTCGTCGTAGGCCTGAGCCACCGCAGCGCCCCCGTGAGCGTCCTCGAGCGCGCCGCGCTCTCCGCGGACGCCCAGGCGAAGCTGCTCCACGACACGCTTGCCGCGGAGCCCGCCGTCGAGGCGTCGGTGCTCTCGACGTGCAACCGCATCGAGCTGTACGCCGACGTGGACAAGTTCCACGCGGGTGTCGCCGAGCTCTCGACGCTGCTCGCCCAGCACAGCGGCGTCGGTCTCGAGGAGCTCACTCCTTATCTTTATGTGCACTACGAGGACCGGGCAGTCCACCACCTCTTCTCGGTGGCGTGCGGGCTCGACTCGATGGTCGTGGGCGAGGGCCAGATCCTCGGCCAGATCAAGGACGGCCTCGCGCGCTCCCAGGAGCTGCACACCGCGGGCCGTCTCCTCAACGACCTGTTCCAGCAGGCCCTGCGGGTCGGCAAGCGGGCCCACTCGGAGACCGGGATCGACCGTGCGGGCCAGTCCCTGGTCACGTTCGGTCTGGAGCAGCTGGCCGCGGGGCGCCCCGTCGACGTATGGGCCAAGGACAAGCGCGCCCTGGTGATCGGTGCGGGCTCGATGTCGTCGCTGGCCGCGGCGACGCTCGCGCGCACCGGGGTCGCCGAGGTCGTCGTCGCCAACCGCACGCTGGAGCGCGCCGAGCGTCTCGCCCACCTGCTCGGAGAGCAGCACGGACACAGTCTGAGCGAGCCCGGCGGCACGGGAGTGACTGCGCGCGCCGTCCCCATGGACGGCGTCGGCGACGAACTGACACGTGCCGATGTCGTCGTCTCCTGCACCGGAGCGACCGGCCTCGTCCTGACCGAGGCCCAGATCCTGCGCGCCACCGAGGGGCGTACGGGCGGGCTCTCGCTCCTCGACCTCGCGATGCCGCGCGACATCGACGGCGCCGCGCACCGCATCGGCGGCGTGCGCTTCGTCGACATCGAGTCGCTCGCGGAGGCCTCGGCCGACGCGCCGATGGCCGCCGACGTGGACCAGGTGCGGGGCATCGTCTCCGACGAGGTCGCCGCGTTCGGCGCCGCCCAGCGCGCCGCGACCATCACGCCGACCGTCGTCGCCCTGCGCACGATGGCCGCCGACGTGGTCACCGGCGAGATCGCGCGGCTCGACGGGCGCCTGCCGGAGCTCGACGAGAAGCAGCGCGCGGAGATCACCCAGACTGTGCGGCGCGTCGTGGACAAGCTCCTGCACGCGCCGACCGTACGGGTCAAGCAGCTGGCGGCCGAGCCGGGCGGTGCCGGGTACGCGGACGCGCTGCGGACCCTTTTCGACCTCGACCCGGAGGCGGTGGCCGCCGTCTCACGGGCCGATCTGAACGAGCTGAACGAGCCGGTAGCCAAGAATCGAGGCCGGGCATCATGACGAAGGACAGGGCACTCAGGCTCGGGACCAGGCGCAGCAAGCTCGCCATGGCCCAGTCGGGGCTCGTGGCTGAGGCCGTACGGCAGGTGACGGGACGGCCCGTCGAGCTGGTCGAGATCACCACGTACGGCGACACGTCCCGCGAGCACCTGGCGCAGATCGGCGGTACCGGCGTGTTCGTCG
Source organism: Streptomyces sp. NBC_00009 (assembly GCF_045040855.1). NCBI lineage: Bacteria > Bacillati > Actinomycetota > Actinomycetes > Kitasatosporales > Streptomycetaceae > Streptomyces > Streptomyces sp. NBC_00009. The sequence goes on along the minus strand of NZ_CP108312.1, from coordinate 3,382,926 downwards.
TGGCGCTGCGCGAGGCGCTGCTTCGCGGCGACGTCGACTTCGCCGTGCACTCCCTCAAGGACCTGCCGACCACGCCCCACCCCGACCTCACGCTGGCGGCCGTGCCGCTGCGCGAGGACCCGCGCGACGTACTCGTCGCCCGCGACGGACTGACCTTCGCCGAGCTCCCCGACGGGGCTCGCGTGGGGACCGGTTCGCCGCGCCGCATGTCGCAGCTGAACGCGTACGCGCGCAGCCACGGCATGCGCATACAGACCGTGCCGATCCGGGGGAACATCGACACCCGCGTCGGATACGTGCACAACGGGGAGCTCGACGCCGTCGTGCTCGCCGCCGCCGGACTGAACCGGATCGGCCGCATCGGGGAAGTGACGGACTTCCTCGCGGTCGACACTGTTCTGCCCGCCCCCGGCCAGGGGGCCCTGGCGATCGAGTGCGCCGCGTCCAACGCGGACCTCGCCGCCATGCTCGGAGAGCTCGACGACTCGTTCACACGAATCGCCGTGACCGCCGAGCGATCCCTGCTCGCCGCCCTGGAGGCCGGCTGCAGTGCACCTGTGGGTGCGCTGGCCGACCTGCTGGCCGACGGGCAGATTGCCAACGAAATGCGCCTGCGCGGCGTCGTCGGTACGACCGACGGCTCCGAGCTGGTGCAGCTGTCCACCACCGGTCCCGTGCCCGAGACGGAAGACCAGGCGCTGGCGCTCGGTCGCGAACTCGCTACCGAGATGCTCGCCAAGGGCGCGGCCGGTCTGATGGGGGAGCGAGCACTTTGAGCCCCACCACCTCTGACCCTTCGGCCACCTGGGCAACCGGGCACGTCACCTTCCTCGGTGCCGGTCCCGGAGATCCAGGACTACTGACACTGCGCGCCGTGGAGGCGCTCGCCCGAGCGGATGTGCTGATCGCCGAGCCCGAAGTGCTCGACGTCGTCCGCACACACGCGAAGGCGGGCGTGACCGTCCTCGGCGCGGAGAGCCCGGGCACACCGGGGCAGACGGCTGCTGACGATGCGTCAACTGCCGTCGCGGTCCCCGCGTTGAGGGACTGCGCCAATCTTGTCATGGAGGCCGCGCGGGGCGGCAAGCGGGTCGTACGTGCCGTCAGCGGCGACCCCGGACTCGACACCGACGCGGCCGGGGAGATGCTGGCCTGCGCGGCCGGCGGGGTCTCCTTCGAGGTCGTGCCCGGCATCGCGGCGGCTGTCGGTGTGCCCGCGTACGCCGGTGTTCCGCTGCGGGACGCGCAGGGCGCGGACGTGCGGTTCGTCGACGCCCGTACCGCCTCCGAGCGCTGCTGGACCGAGGTCGGCGCGTCCGACGGCACGGTCGTCGTCTCGACGACGCTCGACGCGGTGGCCGCGGCCGCCGGCGAGCTGGTCGCGGCGGGCCGCAAGCCGGACACCCCGCTGACCGTCACGGTCGCCGGTACGACGACCCGCCAGCGGACCTGGTCCGCGACGCTCGGCACGATCGCCCAGACCTTCAAGCAGGCGAAGGTGCTGCCCTCCCCGGAGGGCGGTCGCCCCGTCATAGCCGTGGTCGGCGAGCGCTCCGCGGCCGCCCAGCGCGACCAGCTCTCGTGGTTCGAGTCCAAGCCGCTGTTCGGCTGGAAGGTGCTCGTACCGCGGACCAAGGAGCAGGCGGCGTCGCTCTCCGACCAGCTCACGTCGTACGGCGCCGTGCCGCACGAGGTGCCGACGATCGCCGTCGAACCGCCGCGCACGCCCCAGCAGATGGAGCGCGCGGTCAAGGGCCTCGTCACCGGACGCTACGAGTGGATCGCCTTCACCTCGGTGAACGCGGTCAAGGCCGTGCGCGAGAAGTTCGAGGAGTACGGGCTCGACGCCCGTGCCTTCGCCGGGATCAAGGTCGCCGCGGTGGGCGAGCAGACCGCGAACGCGCTCATCGCGTTCGGCGTGAAGCCCGACCTCGTGCCGAGCGGTGAGCAGTCCGCCGCCGGTCTCCTCGAGGACTGGCCGCCGTACGACCCGGTCTTCGACCCGATCGACCGCGTCTTCCTGCCGCGCGCCGACATCGCCACCGAGACGCTCGTCGCCGGGCTCATCGAACTCGGGTGGGAGGTCGACGACGTGACCGCCTACCGGACGGTGCGGGCGTCGCCGCCGCCGGCGGAGACGCGCGAGGCGATCAAGGGCGGCGGGTTCGACGCCGTGCTGTTCACGTCGTCGTCGACCGTGCGGAACCTGGTCGGTATTGCCGGGAAGCCGCACAATGTGACCGTGATCGCGTGCATCGGCCCCGCGACCGCCAAGACCGCCGAGGAGCATGGGCTGCGCGTGGACGTCATGTCTCCGGAGCCGTCCGTGCACCGGCTGGCGCAGGCGCTGGCCGACTTCGGTGCGAGGCGGCGTACCGCCGCGCTCGAGGCGGGGGATCCTGTGTCCCGGCCGAGCGAGCGGCGGCCCGGTGCGCGGAGGCGTCGGGCGGCGCCGTAAGGCGGCTGCTGACGCAGGGAACAATGGGGGACAGCGGGGGCAACGGGACAGTGAGACACGGAGTGTTGGTGTGACTGAGTACGGATCCTTCCCGGGTGCGCGGCCGCGGCGGCTGCGCACCACCCCCGCCATGCGGCGCATGGTCGCCGAGACGCGACTGCACCCGGCCGACCTGATCCTTCCCGCCTTCGTGCGGGAGGGCATCGGCGAGCCGGTCGAGATCGGGTCCATGCCCGGTGTCGTCCAGCACACCCGGGACACCCTGAAGAAGGCGGCTGTCGAGGCGCTGGAGGCCGGGGTCTCCGGGATCATGCTCTTCGGCGTGCCGGACGACGCGAAGAAGGACGCCCTCGGGACGGCCGGTACGGACCCCGACGGCATCCTTCAGGTGGCACTGCGCGATGTGCGCGCCGAGGTCGGCGACGACCTCATCGTCATGTCCGACCTGTGCCTCGACGAGTTCACGGACCACGGGCACTGCGGTGTCCTGGACGCCGAGGGGCGCGTCGACAACGACGCGACGCTGGAGCGGTACGCCGAGATGGCGCAGGTCCAGGCCGACGCGGGCGCCCATGTCGTGGGCCCCAGCGGCATGATGGACGGGCAGGTCGGGGTGGTCCGCGACGCGCTCGACACCATCGGCAAGGAGGACGTCTCGATCCTCGCCTACACCGCGAAGTACTCGTCGGCGTTCTACGGGCCGTTCCGTGAGGCCGTCGGCTCCTCGCTGACCGGCGACCGCAAGACGTACCAGCAGGACCCGGCCAACGTCCGGGAGTCCCTGCGGGAGCTGGCGCTCGACCTCGAAGAGGGCGCCGACATGGTGATGGTCAAGCCGGCCGGTCCCTACCTCGACATCCTCGCCAAGGTCGCCGAGTCGGTGGACGTGCCGGTCGCCGCGTACCAGATCAGCGGCGAGTACGCGATGATCGAGGCCGCCGCGCAGCGCGGCTGGATCGAGCGCGACCGGGCCATCCTGGAGACGCTCCTCGGCATCAAGCGGGCCGGCGCGAACATGATCCTCACGTACTGGGCGACGGAGGTCGCACGCGGCCTGTGACCGCGCCCGACCCCTGAACTCCCGCTGCCCCGCCGGTACATGACCGGCGGGGCAGCTTTTTACGTTCTGCCGCTTACCAGGTCAGGGCGTCGCTCATCGACTGCTGCCAGTACGTGACCTTGAGCGAGTCGTCGATGTAGACGCCCTTCGCGGGCAGCGCGGCCTTGGCGCCGGGGCCGCCGTCGTTCGTGTTGCGGCCCTGGAAGAACACCTCAAGTGTCTTCTCCGTACGCCCGTTGGAGCCGCCGCCGTCGTCGCCGCCGGAGAGTGCGACGCCCGCGTAGGCGGACTGGCCCGGCGGCAGGGAGACCACCGCCTGCGGCTGCGAGTCGTCGATCACCGGCGGGACCGACTGGGCCTCGCCGAAACGGACGGCCGGGTAGCCGTACAGGTCGCATCGCTTCGAGCCGGTGTTGGTCACCGTCAGGAGCATGTGGTTGACGGGGCGCGAGACGGACTGGGCGGTGACCTTGACCGTGGAGCCGTTGCACGTGACGCGGGCGGTGGAGGCGGTGGGGTTGTTCTTGCCGGTGGAGGCGGGCTGGGGCTTCGGCTTGGTGGTGGCGCCGGTGCCGTTTCCGCTGCCGGCGCCCGTCCCGGAGCCGGTCTTGTCGCCCGTCGTGGATCCGGCGCTCGTGTCCTTGCCGCTGTCGCCGTCGGCCGGCGCCGACTTCGACGGCTGCTGCGACGCGCCCTCGTCGCGGACCCCGTCCCCGTTGTTGCAGGCGGTCAGGGAGAGCGCGGCCAGGGCGACCGTGGCGGCGGCCGTGAGGAGGCGGACACGGGAGCGGGTGGGTGCGGCGATGGACACTGGTGATCCCCTTCGGAAGCGGCGTGCTTGGATGACCAGAGCTTGTGCGGTGATCTGTCCCAATCGCCAGCGCTGCAGGACCACTTGGGACGCTGGAACGTTCGTACCGGCTCTGACCTGGGGAAACGACCATGCCCTGGAATGCCGGAATGGGATGAGGGGGTTGGGGAACGGTGGCTGAGGCTGACGGGACGGCCGAGTTCGCGACGCTGCTGCGAGGGCTGAAGGAGCGCTCGGGTCTGAGTTACGGCGTACTCGCGAAGCGGCTGCACATGAGTACGTCGACGCTGCACCGGTACTGCAACGGGGACGCGGTGCCGGTCGACTACGCGCCGGTCGAGCGGCTGGCGCGGGTGTGCAAGGCCGGTCCCGAGGAGCTCGTCGAGCTGCACCGGCTGTGGGTCCTCGCGGACGCGGCGCGCAGGACGAAGCCGGTGGCGGCGGTGGAGGAGCCCCCGGCGGTGGCACCCGCGCCCGATGCGGAGCCTGTGCCCGACGCGGCGCCTGCGCCCGACGCGGCGCCCGTGCCCGCCCCCGAGAAGCGCCGCTCCCGTCGCGCGGTCGTGCTCGCCGCCGCCCTGGCCGTCGTCGTGGCCGGGGGAGCCGGCGCGTTCGCCGTGCACCTCGCCGGAGGCGGAAGCGGAGGCGGAAGCGGTGACGGCGGCGGCCGGAAGGACCGCGCCGGGGCCACCTCGTCCGTCACGCCGGGAGCCCGTTCCGCGGACCCGTCCGGTACGGCGTCCCCGTCACCGGGCCGCAAGCACAAGCCCTCCGCGGACCCGTCCCGCAGCGGCGCCCCGGCCGGTGCCGCACCGGGCACCCCGTCCGCCCCGGCGGCAGGCGAAGGCACCGGCACCCCGCTGACCGTCGCCACCACCCCGTACGTCTACGAGAGCCCCTGCAGTCAGCACTTCCTGATCGACCGGCCGCCGGCCGAGGTGCCCCCGCCGCCCCTCGAACAGGACGCCCCGAACTGGGTCGGTGCGATCGGCGCGGTCGCTTCGGGGGAGCAGTTCATCAAGCTCACCGTCCAGGGGACCGGCAGTGACACCGTGGTCCTGGAGGACATGAACGTCCGCGTCATGAAGTCCGGTGCGCCGCTCGCGTGGAACGACTACTCGATGGGTGTGGGCTGCGGGGGCAACGTCGACACGAAGTCGTTCGGCGTGGATCTCGACGCGCCCCGCCCGGTCTCGGCGCCGAAGAACGGGCAGCGCGACTTCCCGTACAAGGTCAGCGAGAGCGACCCCGAGGTCTTCTACATCAAAGCGAACACCAAGGCCCACGACGTCAGTTGGGTCCTGGAGCTGAAGTGGTCGAGCGGCTCCCGCCACGGTGTTCTGAAGGTCGACGACCAGGGGCGGGCCTTCCGCACCAGCGCCGACGTCGGCCGCCCCGGCTACGACTACCCGATCGGGGCGGGCAGCTGGGGCAAGCGCCAGTAGCCCACCGAGACGACTGTGGCCCGCCGGATTTCTCCCGCGGGCCACAGTCGTATCGGGCTGGGTCAGAGCTTCTCGGGCGTCCTGATGCCCAGGAGCGCCATGCCCTGGTGCAGCGTGCGGGCCGTCAGGTCGCACAGGAACAGCCGGTTCTCGGCGACCTCCGGCGCGGGCGCCGGCTTCACGACCGGGCACTGGTCGTAGAACGTCGTGTACAGCGACGCCAGCTGGTACAGGTACGCGGCCAGCTTGTGCGGCTCGTACGACGACGCGACCTCGGCCAGCGTCTCGCCGAACTGGTCCAGGTGCAGGCCGAGGGCCCGCTCGGCCGGGGCCAGCTCCAGCTCCGGGTGCGCGAGAGGCCTGCGGTCGCCCGCCTTGCCGAAGATCGAGCGGATACGGGCGTACGCGTACTGGAGGTACACGCTCGTGTCGCCGTTCAGCGACACCATCTGGTCCAGGTCGAACTTGTAGTCCCGCACGGCGGAGGTCGACAGGTCGGCGTACTTCACCGCGCCGATGCCGACGTACACGCCGTTCTCGACGATCTCTTCCTCGGCCAGGCCCACCTTCTCGGCCTTCTCGCGCACGACGGACGTGGCACGGTCGATCGCCTCGTCGAGGAGGTCCACCAGGCGTACCGTCTCGCCCTCACGGGTCTTGAACGGCTTGCCGTCCTTGCCGAGGACCGTGCCGAAGGCCAGCTGGTGCGCCTTCACGTCCTCGTTCAGCCAGCCGGCGCGGCGGGCCGTCTCGAAGACCATCTTGAAGTGGAGCGACTGCCGGGCGTCCACGACGTAGAGGAGCGTCGACGCCTTGAGATTCTGGACGCGGTCCCGGATCGCGGAGAGGTCGGTCGCGGCGTAGCCGTAGCCGCCGTTCGACTTCTTGACGATCAGGGGGACCTTGTTGCCGTCGGGGCCCAGCACGTCGTCGAAGAAGACGCACAGCGCACCCTCGGAGCGGACGGCGACGCCCGACTCCTCCAGGATCCGGCAGGTCTCCTCGAGCATGTCGTTGTAGCCGGACTCGCCGACCACGTCCGGGTCGTCGATCTGCATGTCGAGCTTGTTGAAGACCGAGTAGAAGTAGATCTTCGACTCGTCGACGAACCGCTGCCACAGGGCGATGGTCTCCGCGTCCCCGGCCTGGAGGGCCACGACGCGGTCCCGGGAGCGGGCCTTGAACTCCTCGTCGGAGTCGAAGAGCGCGCGCGAGGCCTTGTAGAGCCGGTTCAGCGACGACATCGCCGCCTCGCCGTCCACCTTGCCGCCCTCGTGGTCCAGCTCGTGCGGGTGCTCCAGGAGGTACTGGATGAGCATGCCGAACTGGGTGCCCCAGTCGCCGATGTGGTGGCGCCGGACGACCTTCTCGCCGGTGAACTCCAGGATCTCGACCATCGCGGCGCCGATCACGGCGGACCGCAGGTGGCCGACGTGCATCTCCTTCGCCACGTTCGGCTGGGCGTAGTCGATGACCGTCGTGCCCGCGTCCTGCTGGAACGGCACGCCGAGGCGGTCGTCGGCGGCGCGGGCGGCCAGGGTCTCGATGATGGCCTTGTCGGCGATCGTGATGTTCAGGAAGCCGGGGCCCGAGACCTCGACGTCCTTGATCACGTCGTTGGCCGGGAGGGCGTCCAGGACGGTCGCCGCGAGCTCGCGCGGGTTCGCCTTCGCCTTCTTGGCGAGGGCCAGGATCCCGTTGGCCTGGAAGTCGGCCCGGTCACTTCGTCGCAGCAGCGGGTCCGCGGCGCCGGCCTCCGGCAGGGCGGCCGAGAGGGCGTCCGCGAGACGCTGGTGGACGGAAGCGGTGAGGGACGTGACCGAGGCCATGGGTGAGGTGCCGTTCTGCTCGGGTGCCTGGGTTTCTCCATATACAGAGAAGCTCAGTATCCCACGCGGTGAAAAGCGGTTTTCGCGGATGGGGGCGCAGCTGGGAGAATGGAACGGTCAGGCGTCCCTGACGCACTCCACGTATGAGGAAGAAGGACGTGCCGATCGTGGCTCAGAGCACAGAGACCACCGACTGGGTCTCCCGTTACGCGGACGAGGTCATTGCCGAGTCGGAGCGTCGTGCCCCGGGCAAACCCGTTGTCGTCGCGTCCGGACTCTCCCCGTCCGGCCCCATCCACCTGGGGAACCTGCGCGAGGTCATGACCCCGCACCTGGTCGCCGACGAGGTCCGCCGCCGCGGGTACGAGGTCCGGCACCTGATCTCGTGGGACGACTACGACCGGTACCGCAAGGTCCCGGCCGGTGTCCCCGGCGTCGACGAGTCCTGGGCCGAGCACATCGGCAAGCCGCTCACCTCGGTCCCGGCGCCCGCCGGATCGGCGTACCCGAACTGGGCGGAGCACTTCAAGGCCGCGATGACCGGGGCGCTCGGTGAGCTGGGCGTCGAGTTCGACGGCATCAGCCAGACCGAGCAGTACACGTCGGGCGTCTACCGCGAGCAGATCCTGCACGCGATGAAGCACCGCGGCGACATCGACGCGATCCTCGACCAGTACCGGACCAAGAAGAACCCCGACAAGAAGCCGCAGCAGCAGAAGCAGCAGAAGCCGGTCGACGAGGCCGAGCTGGAGGCCGCCGAGGGCTCCGGCGCGGCGAACGAGGACGACGGCAGCGGCGGCGCGGGCGGCTACTACCCGTACAAGCCGTTCTGCGGCGAGTGCGGCAAGGACCTCACCACCGTCACGTCGTACGACGACGAGACGACGGAGCTGTCCTACACCTGCACGCTCGACGGCCACAGCGAGACGGTCCGGCTGACGGAGTTCAACCGCGGCAAGCTGGTCTGGAAGGTCGACTGGCCGATGCGCTGGGCGTTCGAGGGCGTGATCTTCGAGCCGTCCGGTGTCGACCACTCGTCCCCGGGCTCGTCGTTCCAGGTCGGCGGGCAGATCGTCGGGATCTTCGGCGGCAAGCAGCCGATCGGCCCGATGTACGCGTTCGTCGGCATCAGCGGCATGGCGAAGATGTCCTCCAGCAAGGGCGGGGTCCCGACCCCGGCCGACGCGCTCCAGATCATGGAGCCGCAGCTCCTTCGCTGGCTGTACGCCCGCCGCCGGCCCAACCAGTCCTTCAAGATCGCCTTCGACCAGGAGATCCAGCGGCTCTACGACGAGTGGGACAAGCTCGCCGCGAAGGTCGCCGACGGCTCCGTGCTGCCGGCGGACGCCGCCGCGTACACGCGCGCCGTGGGCACCGCGGCCGGTGAACTGCCGCGCACGCCGCGGCCGTTGCCGTACCGGACGCTGGCCTCCGTCGCCGACATCACCGCCGGCCACGAGGACCAGACCCTCCGCATCCTCAGCGAGCTCGACCCGGAGAACCCGGTCACCACGCTCGACGAGGTGCGGCCGCGGCTCGACCGGGCCGAGACGTGGATCAGCAAGTACACGCCGGCCGAGTCCCGCACCCTGGTGCGTGCCGAGCCGGACACGCAGGCGCTGGCCGCGCTCGACGACGAGGCCCGCGAGTCGCTGCGGCTCCTCCTCGACGGTCTGGACTCGCACTGGTCCCTCGACGGCCTGACGCACCTCGTCTACGGCGTGCCGAAGGTCCAGGCGGGCTTCTCGCCGGACGCGACGCCGAAGGAGCTGCCGCCGGAGATCAAGACGGCCCAGCGGTCGTTCTTCGCGCTCCTGTACGACCTGCTCGTCGGCCGTGACACCGGGCCGCGGCTTCCCACGCTGCTGCTCGCCGTGGGCGCGGACCGGGTGCGCAAGTTGCTCGGAGCCTGAGACAGGGAAAGGGCCGCACCGGATGCTCCGGTGCGGCCCTTTCGCGTCTGTGGCGGGTCAGGCGATGTGGTCCTCGATGAACTCGCTGTTCAGCCGCTGCATGAACAGGTCCATGTAGCGCTGCAGTTCACGCGGTTCAAGGCTGGTTCCGAACGTCGCCTCGACGTTCGCGTGGAACGTGCCCGGGGTGGGCCCGCCCTCGCCGTCTATGGACTTGCGGAACACCTGGTACAGGTCCTCCTCCGTCGGCGGCTCCTCGCCGGTCTCGATGCCCTCACCGAGCTGGCGGGTGCGGTTGGGCCCGGACGGAACGGGGAACTCCGGCTCCTGCGCCTGCATCTGAGCCTGCGCCTGTGCCTGCATCTGCGCCTGTGCCTGCATCTGCGCGGGGATGAAGGCCTCGGCCGGGAACTGCTCTTGGACCTGGCCGGGAGCCAGGTCCTCCTGCTGCTCTTCGTACCACTGCTCGTACTGCTGCTCGGGGTTGTACGTCGGGTCGTAGCCGCCGTCGTACGACATCGCCTGCGGTGGGGTCGCGAACCACGGGCTCGACTCCTCACCGGCGGTAGCGGCAGCCGCAGCCTCGGCCGGAGTGCTGGGCCGGGCGGGGACCGGCTGCGGTCCGGTGGCCGCCGGAGCGGGACGTTCCAGCTCGGGCACGGGCACGGGGGCGGCCGGTGCCGGGGCCGGGGGCAGCAGCGCGGGCTCGATGCCGGCGGCCGCCAGGCCCGAGGGGGCGGTCTCCGCGAGCGGGACGCCGTAGCGCGCGAGGCGCAGCGGCATCAGGGACTCGACGGGAGCCTTGCGGCGCCAGGCGCGGCCGAAGCGGGACCGCAGCCGCGCCTGGTAGACCAGGCGCTCCTGCTCCAGCTTGATGACGGCCTCGTAACTGCGCAGCTCCCACAGCTTCATGCGGCGCCACAGCAGGAACGTGGGCAGCGGGGAGAGCAGCCAGCGCGTCAGGCGCACGCCCTCCATGTGCTTGTCGGCGGTGATGTCCGCGATGCGGCCGATCGCGTGCCGCGCGGCCTCGACCCCGACGACGAACAGGATCGGGATCACCGCGTGCATGCCCACACCCAGCGGGTCCGGCCAGGCGGCCGCGCCGTTGAACGCGATCGTCGCCGCCGTGAGCAGCCACGCCGTCTGGCGCAGCAGCGGGAACGGGATCCGGATCCAGGTCAGCAGCAGGTCCAGCGCGAGGAGCACGCAGATGCCCGCGTCGATGCCGATCGGGAACACGTAACTGAAGTTCCCGAAGCCCTTCTGCAGCGCGAGCGAGCGCACGGCCGCGTAGGAACCCGCGAAACCGATGCCGGCGATGACCACCACTCCGGCGACGACCACGCCGATGAGTATGCGGTGCGTCCGCGTCAGCTGTGGCACAGCCACCCGTGCTCCCCTCCCTGTACGCCTTGTTGCGCGCAACAGCCTCGCACATCGGCGCGGGGGCCCGTGGCCCGGTACGGCGGGAGCCCGGCCCCATAAGGGACCGGGCTCCGCAAAAGGCGTGACCGGCAAGTGAGTTGAGGCCTGCTCGGCGCCGACCGGAGGCCACGGAGGGCCACTTGGCGGCCGACTGCCTACGTGGTTACGACTTCGAGGACGCCTTGTCCGACGGCGTGGCCGAGGTCTTCGAGGACGACTTCTCGGACGGCTTCGCGGAAGACTTGTCGGACGTCTTGCCCGACGGCTTCGAGGAGGCCTTGTCCGACGGCTTCGCCGATGCGGAACCGGCGGTGTCCGAGCCACCCGCCCCGTTCGCCGCGACGACCGCCGCGACGGCGTCCTTCGCCGCCTTCTCGGCGTCCTTCACCAGCTCGTCGGCGCCCGGCGCCTTCTCGCCCGCGAGACCCGCGCCGTTGTAGTCGATCGTGACGACGACGTTCTCGACGCGCGTGACGACCGTCTGCTGCTTGAAGGTGCCTTCCTTCTTCTTCAGCTCGTACGTCACCGCCGTCGCCTCGTCGCCCGTGCCGCTGACCGGCTCCGACTTCGGGGACTTCGCGCCGTCCGTGGACTGCGCGTCGGTCACCTGCTTGGTGAAGTACTCGTGCGCCAGCTTGTTGCCGCTGCCGCGCGCCGCGTCTGAGTCGAAACGCATCAGCGACGCGTTCAGCCAGCGGAACTGCGACCCCTGCACGCCCTTGTTGTCGAGGCTCGACCAGGAGCAGGTGCCCCGCACCGACTCGTCGTCGGAGGAGCCCGCCTTGCCCGACTTCGCCTCAGGGACGAGATCGTCGAGCGTCTTCTTCGAGATCGCGGCGCACGGCTGCGGCAGCGAGTCGTACGCCGCCGCCTTCACCTTGGCGGCCGCGTCACTCGCGGACGCCGACGCCTTCGAAGAGCCCTTGTCGGCCCCGTCGCCGGAGTCCGAGCCGGAGGAGCAGCCGGATGCCACGAGGATCACCGGCACGGCGGCTGCGCAGACAAATATGCGGGTGAGTCGCTTGGTCGGTCGGTGCATGGTTCCTTATTCTCCGGGTTTGCCTGGTACGTACCCGAGAGGTGCGGCCCGGGTCCGATGGGCCACCGTACGCCCAAGCCGGGCAGCACGGCTCCGCTTCCGCGGACCCGCGCACCCGCGGTACCACCGGTTACCCGCCCAGCGTCCCGGCCAGCTTCCGGGCCAGTTCCTGCGCCCTGTCCTGCATTTCCTTGCTGTCCGGCACCTCCGCGGCGGGGCCGGGCTGCTGCTCGTACTCGATGGTCACGATGACGTTGGACGTGCGGAACACCACAGTCACCGTGCGGTGGCCGCCCGCCGACGCGGACGCCGTCAGCTGGTCGTCCAGGAACGCGTCGTCGGCCAGTCCTTCGAGAACGCGGGGCTGCAGGTCGGCGCCGGGCACGGAGTCGTCCGACGGGCTCGACGAGGCGTCGACCGACGCCTCTTCAGAGCCCTCTTCATCCGTCTTGTCCGAGTTCTCCCCTTCGTCCGCCGCGCCCTTCTCGGTGCCGTTCTCGGCGTCCGCGGTGTCCTTGTCGGTGCCGGCGGAGGAGGAGTGGGAGGTGGTCGGCGACGTCGTGTCCGTCGGGACCGGCTCCGGCAGATGCGCTTCGGTCCGCTTCGACGTGAAGACCTGGCGGGCCTCCGTGTCGTCGCTCACCGTGTTGTCGTAGGACACGACCCGCTCGAAGTCGATCAGCAGACGATGCGTCGCGTCCGCCCCGTCGTCCTTCCAGCGGCAGCCCACGCGCCGGTCCGTGTCGTACGTGACCGTGGCCGCGCCCTCGTACGCCTTGTCGCGCTGCTCGCCCTCGGGGAGCTCCTTGATGCCGGGCAGCATCTTGTCGAGGGTGCCCTTGTCGAGCTGCCGGCACGGCTCGGGCAGGGTTCGGTACTTGCCGGGCCGGGCGGCCACGGCGCTGGTGCCGACGTCGCCGGGCTTGGAGTCGGTCGCGTCACCGGTGGCCCCGGAACCTCCGGTGCAGCCGGTGAGCAGCGCTGCGAGGAGCGCGGCGACGCCGGGTACGTACGCCTTCCGCTGCACGGTGATGGCCCCTCTCGACAAGGTGACACGTCGTCGGACGTGCTTATTCGGTTGCCGTCGCAGGACGGCCGATGGACACAATGTGTATCGCACGCACTGCTGTGGACGCCGGTCCGATATCCCATTCGTTGACCTTGGCGCCGGTATTTGCGATTACCGACTTTTGATCAAGTACGCGAACGTACGGGAGCGTACGGGGGAAACGAGGACACTGTGTCGTATGTAGAGGTTCCGGGGGCGAAGGTGCCGATCCGGATGTGGACGGATCCGGCGTCGGTCGAGGACGTGGCGATGCAGCAGCTGCGCAATGTCTCGACGTTGCCGTGGATCAAGGGTCTGGCCGTGATGCCCGATGTGCACTTCGGCAAGGGCGCGACGGTCGGCTCGGTCATCGCGATGCACGGCGCGGTCTGCCCGGCGGCGGTGGGCGTGGACATCGGCTGCGGCATGTCGGCGGTGAAGACGTCCCTGACGGCGAACGACCTTCCCGGGGACCTGTCCCGGCTGCGCTCGAAGATCGAGCAGGCGATCCCGGTGGGCCGCGGTATGCACGACGCCCCGGTGGATCCGGGGCGGCTGCACGGCTTCGGCACGGGGGCCTGGGACGACTTCTGGGGGCGGTTCGAGGGGGTCGCGGACGCGGTGAAGTTCCGGGAGGAACGGGCCGCGAAGCAGATGGGGACGCTCGGCAGCGGGAATCATTTCTGGGAGTTTTGCCTCGATACCGACAATTCGGTCTGGGTCATGCTCCATTCGGGGTCGCGGAACATCGGCAAGGAACTGGCCGACCACCACATCGGCGTCGCGCAGAAGCTGTCGCACAATCAGGGCCTGGTCGACCGGGACCTCGCGGTGTTCATCGCGCAGACCCCGCAGATGGCGGCGTACCGCAACGACCTGTTCTGGGCGCAGGAATACGCGAAGTACAACCGCGCGGTCATGATGGCGCTCTCCCTGGACGTGATTCGCCGCGAGTTCAAGAAGGCGAAGCCGACGTTCGAGCCGGTCATCTCCTGCCACCACAACTACGTGTCGGAGGAGCGCTACGACGGCATGGACCTGCTCGTCACCCGGAAGGGCGCGATCCGTGCGGGTTCCGGTGAGTACGGGATCATCCCGGGCTCGATGGGCACGGGCTCGTACATCGTGAAGGGCCTCGGGAACGTGGCGTCGTTCAACTCGGCGTCGCACGGTGCCGGCCGCAGGATGAGCCGGAACGCCGCGAAGAAGCAGTTCTCGACGAAGGACCTGGAGGAGCAGACGCGGGGCGTGGAGTGCCGTAAGGACTCCGGCGTCGTCGACGAGATCCCGGGAGCCTACAAGCCGATCGAGAAGGTCATCGACCAGCAGCGCGACCTGGTCGAGGTCGTCGCGAAGCTGAAGCAGGTCATCTGCGTGAAGGGCTGAACCGCCCTCGGCGCGCACCTGCTTCGCTAGTCAGCTACTCAGCTACTTCGCGTGGGTGACCGCGTAGATCATGACCAGGGCCACCAGGTGGATGCCGAAGAGGAAGTAGGCCAGGTACCACCACATGTGGCGCTCGCCGCGTTTTTCCTCTTCGCGGCGGCGCTCGTCGTGTTCGCGTTCCAGGGCTTCCAGGGGGTCGGTGGACTCCTGGTGGTCGTGGGGCATCACAGCTCCCTGTGGACCTTGGTGTTGGAGGCCTGGGCGCGGGGGCGGACGACGAGCAGGTCGATGTTCACGTGGCTGGGGCGGGTGACCGCCCAGGTGATGGTGTCGGCCACGTCGTCCGCCGAGAGCGGTTCGGCGACGCCCGCGTAGACCTTCTCGGCCTTCTCGGTGTCGCCGCCGAAGCGGGTCAGGGCGAACTCCTCGGTCTTGACCATGCCGGGCGCGACCTCGATGACGCGGACCGGGGTGCCGACGATCTCCAGACGCAGGGTCTCGGCGAGGACGTGCTCGGCGTGCTTGGCCGCCACGTAGCCGGCGCCGCCCTCGTACGTGCCGTGCCCGGCCGTGGAGGAGAGGACGACGACCGTGCCGTCGCCGCTCGCGGTGAGCGCGGGGAGCAGGGCCTGGGTGACGTTCAGCGTGCCGATGACGTTCGTCTCGTACATCTGGCGCCACTCGGCGGGGTCGCCCGTCGCCACGGGGTCCGCGCCGAGCGCGCCGCCCGCGTTGTTCACGAGGACGCCGATGGTCTTGAAGGCCGTGGCGAACTCGTCGACCGCGGCGCGGTCCGTGATGTCGAGCGCGTAGGCCGCCGCCTGGTGGCCCGCGTCGTTGATCTCGGCGGCCAGCGCCTCGATGCGGTCCTTGCGGCGCGCGGTGAGCACGACCCGGTATCCGGCCGCCGCGAGCTGTCGTGCGGTGGCTGCGCCGATTCCGCTGCTCGCGCCGGTGATGACGGCGATGCGGGAGGCGGCTGCGGGCGCGGCGGCGGTCATGGACTTGCTCCTCGGACGTGAGTCGGACGTGCGATCGACTCCCGCCAGGATAGGCAGGCGGCGCGCGGTGGTGTCACCGGCCGCCGCGGGGCGCGTACATGATCACGGCCATGCCGGCCAGGCAGATGAGGGCTCCGGTGACGTCCCAGCGGTCGGGCCGGTAGCCGTCGGCGACCATGCCCCAGGCGAGCGAACCGGCGACGAACACGCCTCCGTAGGCGGCGAGGATGCGGCCGAACTCGGCGTCGGGCTGGAGCGTGGCCACGAAGCCGTAGATGCCGAGGGCGATGGCGCCCGCGCCGATCCACGCCCATCCCTTGTGTTCGCGCACGCCCTGCCAGACGAGCCAGGCGCCGCCGATCTCGAAGAGGGCGGCGACGACGAAGAGGAGGGCGGAGCGGGCGACAAGCATGCGGGACAGGCTGCCATGCCGGTTCTGTGCGGCGGTCGCACCGTCACCTGTTGGACGGCGCCTGCGGGGCGGGATGCGTGGGATACATCAGGAGACCCGCCTGGCCGTGACCGGTGATTCGTGGTCGGTGATCTGTGGCGGAGGACGAGAGGGCGGAGAGAACATGCTGGTGAGGCGTGGTGTGAGGCGTGGTGTGGGGCGTGGGGTCGGGCGTGGGCTCGGGGTTGTCGGGCTGAGTGCCGCCGTGGTGCTGGGGGCCGGTCCCGCCGTTGCCGACGGGCCCAGGCCGCGGCCCGTTCAGGAGGTCGATCTGGCGTATCACGGGCAGGTCGCCATGTCCGGGGGCCGGGTGGAGACCCGGCTGATCCCGCAGAACCACGGTCCGTCGTCGGTGGCGGACGCCACGCTGCGGCTGCGCTGGTCGGCGCCGGTCACGGCCATGCGGGGGCTGCCGCCGATGTGTGTGCGGGCGGGCGCACAGACGGTCCTGTGCCGGACCGGCGCGCTGCCGGCGGACAGCTGGGGCAGGCGGATCCGGGTGTCGGTGCGGCTGGCCGGGGCGCCTTCGGAGGTGACGGTGCGGATCGACACGATGTGGAGCGGAGGCACCGCAGACCACAATCCGCAGAACAGCACCCACAAGGTGCTGGCCCTGGACACCGGGGACGTCTACTACTTCTGACTCCTGTGAGCTGGGCGACTCCTACTGAGACGGGGGTGTGCAGCCCCGGGCGGGGCTCCTATCGTTCGGGCATGAAGATCACTGACATGGAGCCCGGCGATCCACGCCTCGGCGCCGAGGTCCTGCCCGTGCTCCAGGAGCTGCGCCCGCACCTGACCGGCGAGCTGTTCTGCGAGGTGTACGCGGAGGGGTACCCGCAGGGGCTGCGGTTCACGGCCGCGTACACCGACGACGGGTCGTGCGCGGGCGTCGCGGGGTGGCGCGTGGTCGCCAACACGAGCGCGCTGCGCAAGCTGTACGTCGACGACCTGGTGACCGCCGAGCGGGCCAGGTCGGGCGGTGTGGGCCGGGCGCTGCTCGCTTACCTGGAGGAGCGGGCGCGTGAACTGGGCTGCCGCACGCTCCAGTTGGACTCGGGGACGCGCCGGACGGACGCGCACCGCTTCTATCTGCGGGAGCGCATGGACATCACGGCGTTCCACTTCACGAAGAAGCTCGGCTGAGGGGCCGCAGGTCGCCCAGGGCGCGAGGCCTATGTGCGCCATCTTTCCCCGGCCGTCCTGCGTTCGGTGCTGTGCGTCTTCGGCTCATCGGCTCATCGGTTCCTCGGTGCGTAGGCCGTCGGCGGCACGCCCACGGTCCCGGTGAAATCTCTGACGAGGTGGGCCTGGTCGGCGTATCCGAGGTCGGCGGCGAGGGCGGACCAGTCGACGGCGGCGTCCGAGTCGGCGCGTTCCAGAGCCTGGTGGATGCGGTGGCGCAGGATGATCCACTTCGGTCCGACGCCGACGTAGGCGGAGAAGAGGCGTTGCAGGGCCCGTACGGAGAGGCCCTGTGCGGCCGCGAACTCGCCGACGCGGTGCACGGTGGCGTCGGTGCGGATGCGGTCGACGAGGCCCATGGCGAGGTCGGCCTGCGGGTCGTCGGCGGCGGCGCGGGCGAGCAGGAAGGCGTCGAGCGCGGCCACGCGCGCGTGCTCGTCGTCGGGGCCGGTGACCGCTCGCGCGATGTCGGGCGGGGCGCCGGTGAACACGTCGCCCACGGGCAGCTCCTGGCCGGTCCAGTGGATGACCGGCACGTCAGGGGCGTAGGGCCGGAAGCCTCCGCTGCGGAACTTCACCCCGCACACCCGGCCGCGGCCCGTCAGCTTCTTGGTGAACAGGCCGAGCGCGACGCCGGTGACCACGCCGACGGGCGGTCCGCCGGGGCCTTCGGCGCCGCCCTCGTCGTCGTAGTGCTCGAAGGTCAGGTTGACCGAGGGGTGCGGGACGATGTGGGACGCGTAGGGCTCGGAGAGGTCCCAGTCGATGAACCAGTAGTTCTCGACGTAGTGGCGCAGCGGCTCGGCGGGCTCGTGGCGGCGGAACCGTACGCGGGTCAGGAGCTCGTTCGGGTCGACGATGCCGCGGGTGCCACGGCTGGGTGCGGCCATGGCCGGATCGTATGTCGCCTTTCTTCAAGACGGGCCGGGTTCGGGCTCGTAGCTTGGCGCCATGAATGACATCCACGGGAACAACGGGAGTGCCGGGGACCCGCGCGGTATCGGCGATCTGCTGGACGTGGCCGTGGAGCGGGCCGTCCCGGTCGTCCGCGCCCTGCCCGACAGCCGTCTCGAAGCGGCGACGCCGTGCGCGGAATTCGACGTGAAGGCCCTGGTCAACCACCTCTTCCAGGTGATGGAGCAGTTCCAGCGGCTGGCCGCGAAGCAGGACGTCGACTTCTCGGCCTTCACGGAGTCCGCGGACCGGGTGGCGGAGGGGCCCGACTGGCGTGAGCGGTTCGGTGAGGAGGCCCACAAGCTGGTGGCGGCCTGGTCGGCGCCGGGTGCCGAGGAGGGGACGACCGGCGCGATGAACATGCCGGCGGCCACGGTCGGCTCCATGGTGCTGCTCGATCTGACCGTGCATGTCTGGGACCTGGCGCGGGCGACGGGGCAGGCGTACGTGCCCGAGGGGGAGGCGCTCGCCGTCGTGGAGCGGCTGGCCGGGACCGTCGCGGAGCTGGCGCCGACGGCGCGGTCGATGGGGGTGTTCGGGGAGGCGGTGCCGGAGCCCGCGGGGGCGTCGGCGTTCGAGCGGCTGCTCGCGGCGACGGGGCGGGATCCGCGGTGGGCGGCGCCGGTGAGCTGAGGACCCCCGAGGAATAGAGGCGGGGCCGTCACCGTTCGAGGGTATAGTTGAATCGTCAACAACCTCGAAGGGTGAGCACCATGCAGTTCGGGATCTTCAGCGTCGGTGACGTCACAGCCGATCCGACGACGGGCCGTACGCCGAGTGAGCACGAGCGCATCAAGGCCATGCTCGCCATCGCCCTGAAGGCCGAGGAGGTCGGGCTCGACGTCTTCGCCACCGGCGAGCACCACAACCCGCCCTTCGTGCCGTCGTCGCCGACCACGATGCTCGGCTACATCGCCGCCCGCACCGAGAACCTGATCCTCTCCACCTCCACGACGCTGATCACCACGAACGACCCGGTGAAGATCGCCGAGGACTTCGCGATGCTCCAGCACGTCGCGGACGGCCGCGTCGACCTGATGATGGGCCGCGGCAACACCGGCCCCGTCTACCCCTGGTTCGGCAAGGACATCCGCGAGGGCATCAACCTCGCCGTCGAGAACTACGCCCTGCTGCGCCGCCTGTGGGACGAGGACGTCGTGACGTGGGAGGGCAAGTTCCGTACGCCGCTGCAGTCCTTCACCTCGACGCCGCGCCCGCTCGACGGGGTTGCGCCCTTCGTGTGGCACGGCTCGATCCGCTCCCCCGAGATTGCCGAGCAGGCCGCGTTCTACGGCGACGGGTTCTTCCACAACAACATCTTCTGGCCGATGGAGCACACCAAGCAGATGGTGAACCTCTACCGGCGCCGCTTCGCCCACTACGGGCACGGTGCGCCGGAGCAGGCGATCGTCGGGCTCGGCGGCCAGGTGTTCATGCGCAAGAACTCGCAGGACGCGGTGCGGGAGTTCCGCCCGTACTTCGACAACGCGCCCGTCTACGGACACGGCCCCTCCCTGGAGGACTTCACCTCGCAGACCCCGCTGACCGTGGGATCCCCGCAGCAGGTGATCGAGCGGACCCTCGGCTTCCGGGAGCACGTCGGTGACTACCAGCGCCAGCTGTTCCTGATGGACCACGCCGGTCTGCCGCTGAAGACCGTCCTGGAGCAGCTCGACATCCTCGGCGAGGAGGTCGTGCCGGTGCTGCGAAAGGAGTTCGCGAAGAACCGTCCGGCGAACGTGCCGGACGCGCCGACGCACGCGTCGCGCGTCGCCGCCCAGGCCGACGTATCGGAAGGGAGTGCGGCATGAAGCTCGTCGTCGTGACGGCGGGACTCAGCGCCCCGTCGTCCAGCAGGATCCTCGCGGACCGGCTCACGCAGGCGGTGACCTCGCAGGTTGCGGGCGCCGACGTGGACGTGACCTTCGTCGAGCTGCGTGACCTCGCCGTCGAGATCGCCCACAACCTGGTCACAGGGTTCCCCGGGCCCGCCCTCAGGGAGGCGCTCGACGCGGTGGCCGGGGCGGACGGCCTGATCGCCGTGTCGCCGGTGTTCTCGGCCTCGTACAGCGGTCTGTTCAAGTCGTTCTTCGACGTGCTTGACAAGGACGCGCTCACCGGGAAGCCGGTGCTCGTCGGGGCGACCGGCGGCACGCCGCGGCACTCGCTCGTCCTGGAGCACGCGATGCGTCCGCTGTTCGCGTACCTGCGGGCCGTGGTCGTGCCGACCGCCGTGTACGCGGCGTCGCAGGACTGGGGAGCGGAGGGTCTCGAGCAGCGCGTCGAACGGGCGGGCGGCGAGCTCGCCCGGCTCATGACCGGGCTCGCGGCGGCCCGCCCGGCGCCGGTGGAGTGGGGCGACGACGTCATCCCCTTCGAGCGGCAGCTTGCCGCGCTGCGGGCGGAGTAGGCGTCGTCCGTCGGGTTACGGGCCCTGCGGGCCGGCCGGGGCGAGCCAGGCCGTCCAGCCGGGAGTGTGGTGCAGGGGATACGGCGTCCAGTCGCGCGCATAGTGCGGTGGGCGCTGTCCCTTTTCCGTGAGGACGGCGGTCGGCACCTTGGCGGCGCGGCCGAGGAGGCCCGCGACGGTCGTCGAGATGTTGTTGCCGTCCACCTGGGCGGAGGCGCAGCCCGCGTCGTAGGCGATGGGGAGGGCGCGCGGGCCCGAGACCAGGCAGGGCGGGCGCAGGCCGAGGGTGCGCAGTCCGTCGGCGGCGGCGCGGTAGCGCTCGTTCGTGAGGGCGGTGGACGCGGTGACCTGCGTCAGGACAGTGGCCTGCGAGACGAGCTGCGCCGCGATGAGCAGTCCTGCGAGGACGAGGGCGCGGCGCGAGTTCAGGCGCGTGACCAGGCCCGCGACCGGCAGTGCGAGGAGCGCGTAGGCCGGGAGCAGGAAGCGCGGGGCCGAGTAGTCGATCATGAGCAGATACGGCACGGAGAGCGCGGCGGCGACGGCCATGGGGAGCGCGGTCGGCAGGAGCCGGCGCTCGCGCATGGCGCAGGCGAGCGCGGCAGCGGCGAGCAGGGGCAGGGCCAGCCACCACAGGGTGAGGCCGGGGGAGTCCAGGGTCGCCGTGCACGGGCGGCACAGCAGGGGGCCGTTGAGGCTGGACCAGGCGTTGTCGAAGTTGAGGTGCAGGCCCATGTCGCCCTCGGTGGCGCTCGACACGTGCAGCCGGTCCTGTACTGAGCCGAAGCGGATGTACGCCTCCGCGACCCACTGGGCGAGGCCGACCGCGAGTCCGCCGACCAGGTAGGGCAAGGTGCGGCGGTTGCGGAAGAGGGCCGTGGCGATCAGGGGCAGGGCGAGCCAGACCGCGTCCGGGGCGCGGAACAGGGCGGTCACGGCGACACAGCCCGCGAGCCACCAGTGGGCGCGGGGTTCGCGCCCGGTCAGCGCGCGCAGGAACCAGCCGGTGGCGGCGACCGCGCCGAACGCGACCCAGAGGTTGGGCATGGCCTGAGGCCCGGAGATCTGGGTGATCCACAGCCCCGCGAACAGCAGCGCGGCGACGGCGGTGGTGCGGGCCCCGACGACAGGACGCCATACGCGGAACGCGGCGTACAGGGCGGCCGACGAGAGCAGCGTGAGCCCGATGCGCAGGACGGGCACGGACGGGGTGGCCGCGATGAACGGCGCGGTCAGGAAGCTGATGCCGCGGGAGCGCGGCGCGCTGAAGAAGGCGGCGGGGACACGCGGGTCGTACTGCGACACGTACACGGTCTCGTCCCACCCGAGCGCGTGCGCAAGCGGCGGCACGACGAGCAAGCACTGAACGAGGGCGTAGGCGAGGGCTACGAGGGCGAGCCACGGGGTGGCGCGGGGACGCCTTCCGGGGGCGCCGGATGTGGCACCGGGGGCGGCGGTGGTGGCTGGGCGGCCGGGGGTGGGCCCGGTGTGGCGGCGGGGGGTGGTGATGGCTGCGGCGTCGGCCCCCGGGCGGGTGGCCCCGGCCTCCGGTCGGTCCGTCTCCGGCCGGCCCGTGTCCGGTCGGCCCGTGTCCGGTCGGGTGGTGGAGGCTGTCGGGTCCGTGTCCGGGTGGGCGGTGGCTGTCGGGCCGGGCGGCTGGGCGAGATGCCGCCGAGGCGTCGAGTGGCCCGGCGCGGAAGGGCGCTCGGCCCACCTCCGTGCCGTGGTTCCGGTCTCCGGTCGGGCAGTGGTGGCTGCCGTACCCGGCTGGGCGTCGGGCCGGGACGCGGACGGCTCGGGCCCGGACAGGGACGGTCCGGACAGGGGTGGTCCGGACAGGGATGGTCCGGACCCGGATGCGGACGGTCCGGGCCCGGATGCGGACGGTCCGGGCTTCGGGTGGGGGTCGGGCCGGGGGGCGGGTCGCCGCCGGTTTTGATCGGCCCGCCTTCCCCGGCCCTCGGTGGCTCGGTCCCGCTTGGCTCCGGGGGCCTTGGGGCCTTGCGGGCGGGCCGGTTCTGGGGTGGGGGTGCCGAGGTGTGCGTCGTTGGTCGTCATGTGCCTTCCCGCTCGTGCGTCACGTGGGGCGTGGGTCCGAGCGGGCACCGCGCGCGGGCGCGGTGCGGGCCGGGCCGCGGGTCGAACGGGTCTTGCGCCGCGCCCAGTTGGCCGCCCGGTGGCGCAGCCGCTGCCATGAGCGCAGGCGCCGCGTCTCACGGAGTTTGGCGAACAGGAGCTCGTAGCGGGCGACGATCGGATCGGGGTCGTAGCGGCGGGCCGACGCGAACGCGGCGCGGGCCATGGCGTGCCGGTGCGGCGCGTCCTGGATGAGGTCGACCACGGCCTCGGCGAGGGCGCGCGCGTCCCCGACCGGTACGAGCCGGCCGTCGACGCCGTCCGTGATGATCTCGGCGGGGCCGAGCGGCGCGTTGGTGCTGACGGCCGGAACCCCGCACCGCATGGCCTCGACGAGCGTCATCCCGAAGGACTCCGCGTCGGAGGCGGACACCACGATCGAGGCCTTGGCGAACTCCGGCTCGATGGGTGAGCGCGCCCCCATCAGCTGGGCGCGCCCGGTCAGCCCGAGCCCGGCGATGAGATCGCGCAGCTTCGCTTCCTCGGGCCCGCCGCCGTAGATCCGCAGCTGCCACTCGGGTTCCTGCGCGGCGACGGCCGCGAAGGCCTCCAGGAGCAGGTCGAAGCGCTTGCCCGGCGCGAGACGCCCGGCGCTCGCGATGATCTTGGAAGTTCCCTCGGACGGGGGACAGGGCGCCTCCGGCACGATGTTCGGGACCGACAGAACCCGTACACCCGGCAGGGTCATGCGCGCCCGGTACACCTCGGCGTCCGCCGCGGTCATGGTGACGACGGCGTCGAGGGAGCGGTAGTGGCGGGCGAGTACCGCCCGGAGCTTCTTGCTGTGGGCGTCGTGGCGCAGGTGCTCCTGCCCGATGCGCAGCGCGGTGCGCGGGCCGTACATCGCCAGATAGACGTTGATGCCGGGGCGCGTACCGATCACGACGTCAGCGTCGCAGTGCTCCAGGTACTCACGCACGCGCAGATCGTGCAGACGGGTGTACTGCTTGTGGCGCTTCTCGGCGGCGGGAAAATCCTGCGCGGGTTCCCCGTACGCCGCGTACCGCGTGTCGACGCCGCCGATGCGCGTGTCGACGAGCGGGACCAGTGAGACGGCGGGGTCGACCGTGAAGCGCGGCTCCTCGCGGTGCCGGGACATCGAGACGATCTCCACCTCGTGGCCTCCGCACCCGGCGAGCGCCGCGGCGAGGTTGAGCGTGGTCCGTACGGTCCCTCCGATCGCGTACGCGTTGTGCAGCAGGAACACGATCTTCATGGACAGCCCTCCCGGCGGGCCCTGTGCCCGCAACATACGGCGGCAGCCTGGTCCAGCGAGGTAAGCCGCCGTTCGCGCCCGGGTGAGAGGCGGGTAAGAAGGCGTCCGGCGGGCCCCTGGTCAGGGGGTACGCCCCCAGGCGCGGGGGGCACACTGGAACGCGTGTCCCCAACCGCTGCGTCCGCCACGCCCCGCGCCGCGTCCCCGACCGTGCTGCTCGCCGAGGACGACCGTGCCATCCGCCATGCCCTGGAGCGGGCCCTGACCCTGGAGGGTTACGAGGTCACGGCCGTCGCCGACGGGGTGGAGGCGATCGCCCAGGCCCACCGCAGCGCGCCCGACATACTCGTCCTGGACGTGATGATGCCGGGCATCGACGGCCTTCAGGTGTGCCGGGTGCTGCGCGCCGAGGGCGACCGCACGCCGATCCTGATGCTGACGGCGCTCGTCGAGACACCCGACCGGATCGCGGGTCTGGACGCGGGCGCGGACGACTACGTCGTGAAGCCGTTCGACGTGGACGAGGTCTTCGCGCGGCTCCGTGCCCTGCTGCGCCGCACCAACGGCGCCGCCTCGGGCGACGGGCGCGACGCAGCACCGACCGGGCCGGACGGCCAGGTCGCCGCGGCCGACCTCCGGATGGACCCGCAGGCGAGGCGGGCCTGGCGCGGTGAGCGCGAACTGGAGCTCACCCGCACCGAGTTCGACCTCCTGGAGCTGCTCGTGCGCAACGCGGGCATCGTCCTCGACCACGCCACGATCTACGACCGCATCTGGGGCTACGACTTCGGCCCCGGCTCGAAGAACCTCGCCGTCTACGTCGGCTATCTGCGCCGCAAGGTCGACGAACCCGGCGCCCCCTCCCTGATCCACACCGTGCGCGGCGTCGGCTACGTGCTGCGGGAGGACTGAGGATGCCGCGTCGCCGCCTGCGCGCGTTCCTGCACGGGCGGCCGCGCGCCCGGTCCCTGCGGACCACGTTCGCCGTGTCGTTCGCGGCCGTCGCTGCGGCCGTCACCGTCCTGGTCGGCTTCCTCTCCTACGACGCCGCGGCGCGCCTCGTCCGTGTCGACCAGCAGGCCGTGTTCGACGAGGTCGTCCACGACCTGCGGCAGCAGGTGAAGGAGACCAAGCTCACCCCGTACGACTTCGCGTCCGGCGACCCGGACCACGACGGGCCGCGCGACGACCTGATCCGGCCGGCTCGTACGGATGTCCAGGTCCTCGGGCCGGGCGGCCGGATCGTCGACCGCGGCAGCCCGCAGCTGCCGGTGAACGCGGCCGACCGGCGCACCGCCGACGAGGCGCACGCCGGTGTGACGGAGGAGGCCGACGGGGCGGAGACGGGCGGGTCGCGGCGCGATGTGGAGATCGGCGGGGACGAGTACCGGATGACGGCCGTGTCGCTGGGCGGTGGGCGCGGCGCGGTCCAGGTCGCGCAGGAGTTCAGCGACACGGAGGACCTGCTGCGTGAACTCCAGCAGCGCACGGGCCTGTTGGCCGGTTCCGTGATCATCGCGGCGGGACTCGTCGGCTGGTGGCTGGCGCGCCGGATCACGGGGCGTCTGGTCAGGCTGGCCGAGGCGGCGGAGGACGTGGCGGGCACGGGGCACCTCGATGTGCGGGTGCCGGTCACCGGCGGCGACGAGGTGGGCAGCCTGGGGCGCTCCTTCGACCGGATGCTGGGGCGCCTTGCGCGCTCCATGGAGGACCAGCGCCGCCTGGTGCAGGACGCCGGCCATGAACTGCGTACGCCGCTCACCTCGCTGCGTACGAACATCTCGCTGCTGCGTCGTATAGAGGACCTGCCGCCCGCCGCCCGCGAGGAGCTGATCGCCGACCTCGCGCAGGAGTCGCGTGAACTGACCGATCTGGTCAACGAGTTGGTGGAGCTCGCCGCGGGCAAGGAGGACGACGAGCCGGTCGTCGAGGTGATGCTCGCCGAGACGGCCGAGGACACGGCGGTCCTCGCGCGCCGCCGCACGGGCCGCACGGTCACCGTGCGTTCGCGGGGCGACACGGCGATCCTGGGCCGCCCGGCCTCGCTCCAGAGGGCGGTGTCGAACCTGGTGGAGAACGCCGCCAAGTTCGACAGCGACGGCACCGAGCCGATCGAGATCGTGGTCACGGGAGGCCTCCCGGACGGCGTGCGCGTCGAGGTGCTCGACCGGGGTCCCGGCATCGCGGCCTCGGACCTGGACCGGGTCTTCGACCGCTTCTACCGCGCGCCGGCCGCCCGCAGCCTGCCCGGATCCGGCCTCGGACTGTCGATCGTCCAGGAGGTGGCGGCGGCCCACGGGGGCGTGCCGTTCGCGAAGGGGCGAGACGGCGGGGGAGCGGCGATCGGGTTCACGGTGCGGGGGGTGCCGCAGGAGCGGGACTGAGGCCGGCGGGCGTGGCGTGGGCGGTCAGGGCCAGACGAGGCAGTAGGCCTGGTGTCCCGCGTCGTGCAGCCGGTGGCTGAAGTCCTGCCATTCGTGCAGCAGTTGGTACACGTTGAACGCGTCGCGCGGGCCGCCGCGGTCCGGGACCGTCGACCAGATGAACGCCGCGGCGCCCACGGCCTCCTCGCCGACGCCGCGCAGCGGGTCGACGACCGTCATGGGCAGCTTCACGACCGCGTAGTCGGGGTGCAGGACGACCAGTTCCAGCGGGGGGACCTTGTGCAGGGGTATGCCCTCTATGCCGGTGAGGACCATCGCGGCCATCGTCTCCGGCTTGATCTTGGTGAACATGCCGCCCATGCCGAGCTCGTCGCCGCCGAGCTCCTCGGGGCGCATCGAGATGGGGACACGGGCCGCCGTGGCGCCGTCGGGCGCGCCGAAGTATTTGTACGTCACCCCCACCCGGCCACCATTCCTGCTCCCGGTCCCGCCCAGTGCCTGCCCGGCGTCCGCTTCTTCCGCCGGTGCCGCTGCCGCCTCCGCGTCGCGCCGGTGCTTTCCCCGCCGGGCACGCCGGGGGCCCAGATCGTCGGTCCCCTCGCCCAGTCCGCCACCGCGATGCATATCTCCACCCGACTGCTTTTCCAGGGCGCCTCGCCCCTTTTCTAGGCCGCGCGGCCACCACCGCGCAACCCGATCATCGTGTCAGTGACCTCCCCCACGGTCACTCGCCGAAACGTGCGGTGAAACACCTGCGCGGGCCGGGGAGCGAACCCCGCGCCGGCGTGCAGCGTGAACTGTCCGCGAGCGGCCCATCCCCTGGGAGTTTAGGTAGTCGGTTCCCGCTGTGGCCAGAGAAGCAGGGGATGAGCCGGGCTCCGGGGAGCCTGCCCGTACGCTGAGAGGCATGGCAGAGGCGAACAACATCCCCGGGTCCGCGGCGGCGCCGTCGGGCACGACCGCACCGTACCCCTATGAAGCACCGGTCTCGCAGGGTCTCTTCGACCGCGCGGCCCTCGTGACGCCGGGCGGCGTGAACTCGCCCGTACGCGCGTTCCGTGCCGTGGGCGGTACGCCCCGGTTCATGGTGTCCGGTACTGGTCCGTACCTCACGGATGCCGACGGTCGCGAGTACGTCGACCTCGTCTGCTCCTGGGGGCCGATGATCCTCGGCCATTCCCGTCCCGAGGTCATCGCGGCCGTCCAGGACGCCGTCGCGCGCGGCACGTCCTTCGGTACGCCGGGTGAGGGCGAGGTCGCCCTGGCCGAGGAGATCGTCGCGCGGATCGCGCCGGTCGAGCAGGTGCGGCTGGTGTCCAGCGGGACCGAGGCGACCATGTCCGCGATCCGGCTCGCCCGCGGGTTCACCGGGCGCGCCAAGGTGATCAAGTTCGCCGGCTGCTACCACGGGCACGTGGACGCGCTGCTCGCCGCCGCGGGTTCGGGTGTGGCGACCTTCGGGCTGCCGGACACCCCGGGTGTGACCGGCGCCCAGGCGGGCGACACCATCGTCGTCCCGTACAACGACCTCGACGCCGTGCGGGCCGCGTTCGCCGCGAACGAGGGCCAGGTCGCCTGTGTCATCACCGAGGCGTCGCCGGGCAACATGGGCGTCGTGCCGCCGCTCGAAGGCTTCAACCAGGGCCTCGCGGACCTGTGCCGCGAGAACGGCGCGCTGTACATCTCCGACGAGGTCATGACCGGCTTCCGCACGTCGAAGGCCGGCTGGTACGGCGTCGACGGGGTGGCGCCCGACCTGATGACGTTCGGCAAGGTCATGGGCGGTGGCTTCCCGGCCGCCGCGTTCGGTGGCCGCGCGGACGTCATGGGGCACCTCGCCCCGGCGGGCCCCGTCTATCAGGCGGGCACGCTGTCCGGGAACCCGATCGCGACGGCGGCCGGTGTCGCGCAGCTGCGGCTGCTCGACGACGCCGCGTACGCGAAGATCGACGCGGTCTCCGAGGAGCTGCGCACCCTGGTGGGCGCCGCGCTCACCAAGGAGGGCGTCGCGCACCGCGTGCAGAGCGCCTCGAACATGTTCTCCGTGTTCTTCACGGAGAACGAGGTCCGCAACTACGAGGACGCGAAGCGCCAAGAGTCCTTCCGCTTCACCGCGTTCTTCCACTCGATGCTGGCGCAGGGCGTCTATCTGCCGCCGTCGGCCTTCGAGTCCTGGTTCGTCTCCACTGCCCATGACGAGCGGGCGGTCGAGCGCATCGCCGCCGCGCTCCCCGGTGCCGCGCGCGCGGCTGCGGAGGCCACGCAAGCATGACCACTGCCGGCAAGTCCGACCAGGACATCACCGTCGTCCACGTGATGCGGCACGGAGAGGTGCACAACCCGGAGGGGATCCTGTACGGGCGGCTGCCCGACTACCACCTCTCCGAGCTCGGCCGGCAGATGGCCGACCGGGTCGCCGAGCACCTGTCCTCGCGTGACGTGACCCATGTCGTGGCCTCGCCGCTGGACCGGGCGCAGGAGACGGCGACGCCGATCGCGAAGGCGCACGGGCTCGACCTGGCGACCGACGACCGGCTCATCGAGGCGGGCAACGTCTTCCAGGGCAAGACGTTCGGCGTCGGCGACGGCGCGCTGCGCAAGCCGGAGAACTGGAAGCACCTCGTCAACCCGTTCAAGCCGTCGTGGGGCGAGCCGTACGTCGAGCAGGTCGTGCGGATGATGGGCGCCCTCGACGCGGCGAAGGACGCGGCGCGGGGTCACGAGGCGGTGTGCGTCAGCCATCAGCTGCCGATCTGGATCGTGCGCAGCTTCGTGGAGAAGCGTCGGCTGTGGCACGACCCGCGCAAGCGGCAGTGCACGCTCGCCTCGCTCACGACGTTCACCTATCGCGGCGACAAGATCGTGTCCGTCGGCTACACGGAGCCCGCGCGCGATCTCGTGCCCGCCCATCTTCTCGCGGGCGCGCAGCCTCGTCTTGGAAAAGGGGCCGTGAAGGGGAAGGACAAGGCGTTCGGCGCGTAGCGCCTTCGGCACTCGGCGTATCCGGCGTATGGCCGTCGGCATTGCCCAATTTTGTTCTCCCTGCCGGAACCGCAGTGTTCGTCGTGCCCTCTAAGGGGGTGCCCGTCTCGTACGGGAACGGGGCGCGACGAATGGGGACCAGGGCATGCCGGACATCACACGAAGGGGACTGATCGGGCTCGGAGCGGGGGCGGCGGCCGCCGCGCTCGCCGGGTGCGGTACCAGCAACGGGCAGAGCGGCGGGACGTCCGTGCCGCCGGGCGACAGGTCCAAGGGCGGGCCCGGTAAGCCCGACAAGCCCGCGGCCCGGCCGATCGGCGACGGCTCGACGTCGTACACCGGCAAGCAGCCGAACCAGCCGGGCACGCCCGTCCCCCTCGAACCCGGCCAGCGGCCGCCGCAGTTCGTGATTTTTTCCTGGGACGGCGCGGGCGAGGTCGGCAACGGTCTCTTCCCGCGCTTCCTCGAACTGGCCGAGAACCACGGCGCGCACATGACGTTCTTCCTTTCCGGCCTCTATCTGCTGCCGGAGTCGAAGAAGCGGCTGTACCGCCCGCCGAACAACGGGGTCGGCGCCTCCGACATCGGCTACCTCACCGACGCCCACATCAAGGAGACGCTGAAGTACGTCCGCCAGGCCTGGCTGGAAGGCCATGAGATCGGCACGCACTTCAACGGCCACTTCTGCGCGGGCACCGGCACCGTCGCCAACTGGACCCCGGCGCAGTGGCGCAGCGAGATCGACCAGGCCAAGTCGTTCGTCAAGGAGTGGCGCACGAATACGGGCTGGCACGACCTGCCCTCGCTGCCCTTCGACTACGAGAAGGAACTCGTCGGCGGCCGCACGCCCTGTCTGCTCGGCCAGGACAACCTGCTGCCCACGGCCCGCGAGCTCGGCTGGCGCTACGACGCCTCGTCGCCGGGCGGCCGGCAGCGCTGGCCCTCCAAGCGGGGCGGGGTGTGGGATCTGCCGCTCCAGGCCGTGCCGTTCCCCGGGCACAGCTTCGAGGTCCTCTCGATGGACTACAACATGCTGGCCAACCAGTCGGTGAACACCACCAGGGCGCCCGCCTACAACTACCCGCGCTGGCGCAAGCAGTCGGCCGAGGCCTACATAGCCGGCTTCAACCGGGCATACGAGACGAACCGGGCGCCGTTCTTCATAGGCAACCACTTCGAGGAGTGGAACGGCGGGATCTATATGGACTCCGTCGAAGAGGCGCTCAAGCACATAGCCGGCCAGAAGGACGTACGCCTCGTCTCCTTCCGGCAGTTCGTCGACTGGCTGGACGTCCAGGACCCGAAGGTCCTCGACAAGCTGCGTTCGCTCGACGTCGGAGTGCGCCCCGACGGCGGCTGGAACAGCTACCTCAAAGCCGCGGCGTGAGCATCGCGCCGCACCCTGAATGACCCCTCCTGAAATGGGGTTTTCCGTACGCAAGGGGGGTGCGGAAGATCCCCTAAACAGACATGCGAAACTTTTCACATGAGTGCCGACTGCCGCGTTTCCCCCCTCGCTGCATCCAAGCGCCGTACCGCCCTCCTCGCCGCGGGAGCCGCGGTCGCTGCGCTGACGCTCTCCGCATGCAGCTCCGGCGGGACGCGGGGCGGCGGCAACAACACCAACTTCGTGACGAACTCCGGCGGCATCTCCACCGTCGACAAGGGTGACCGGCACGACGCGCCGAAGCTGGACGGCAAGGACCTGGAGGGCAAGCCCCTCGACCTCGCCGACTACAAGGGCAAGGTCATCGTCCTGAACGTGTGGGGCTCCTGGTGCCCGCCGTGCCGCGCCGAGGCCAACTACTTCGCCAAGGTCGCGAACGAGACCAAGGGCAAGGACGTCCAGTTCATCGGGATCAACACCCGTGATCCGCAGACCGAACCGGCCCTCCAGTTCGAGAAGGACCACAACATCCCGTACCCGAGCTTCTACGACCCCTCGGGCAAGCTGATGCTGCGGTTCGAGAAGGGCACCCTCAACCCGCAGTCCATCCCGTCCACGCTCGTCCTCGACCGCGACGGCAAGATCGCCGCCCGCTCGCTGCGCGCGCTCAGCGAGGACAAGCTGCGCAAGATGGTCGACCCCGTGATCGCGGAGAAGTGAGCGACGGTGCACGCCACGCTCACCGCTCTCGCCGCTGAAGGCGGAGTGAGCAACACCGTCGAGAGCGGTGCGCTCCTGCTCGCTCTGCCGATCGCCGTGCTCGGCGGTCTCCTCTCGTTCTTCTCGCCCTGCGTCCTGCCTCTCGTGCCCGGCTATCTGTCGTACGTGACGGGGGTCAGCGGCACCGACCTGGCCGACGCGCGGCGGGGCCGGATGGCGCTCGGCGCCGGACTCTTCGTCCTCGGCTTCACCGCCGTCTTCGTCTCCGGCGGGGCCCTCTTCGGCTACTTCGGCGAGACGCTCCAGGAGTACCAGGACACCCTCACCAAGATCCTCGGTGTCCTGATGGTCCTCATGGGGATCTTCTTCATGGGCATGATGCCCTGGCTCACCCAGCGCGAATTCCGCTTCCACAAGCGGCCGGTGACCGGGCTGATCGGCGCACCGGTGCTCGGCGCCCTGTTCGGTATCG
Source organism: Streptomyces sp. NBC_00009 (assembly GCF_045040855.1). Taxonomy (NCBI): domain Bacteria; kingdom Bacillati; phylum Actinomycetota; class Actinomycetes; order Kitasatosporales; family Streptomycetaceae; genus Streptomyces; species Streptomyces sp. NBC_00009. Next base: position 3,351,211 of record NZ_CP108312.1, on the reverse strand, counting down.
GCTGGACCCCCTGCATCGGTCCGACGCTCGCCTCCGTGACCGCCCTGTCGTTCAACGAGGCGAGCGCGGGGCGTGGGGCCATACTGACCGTTGCGTACTGCGCCGGGCTCGGTGTCCCCTTCGTGCTCGCCGCGGTCGCCTTCCGCAAGGCGCTCGGCGCCTTCGGCTGGGTCAAGAAGCACTACGCCTGGGTGATGCGGATCGGCGGCATCATGATGATCTTTACCGGAGTGCTGCTGCTCACAGGAGCCTGGGACACCCTCGTCCAGCAGATGCAGACCTGGTCCAACGGCTTCACGGTGGGAATCTGATCCATGAGCACGACTGAATCCGGCAAGACCGGCGAGGTGAGCGGCGACGAGCTCGGCGCCGCCGGCTCGCACCTGTCCACCGCTCCGCAGGAGGACCGCGGCCCGACCCTGCCCCGCCTTGGCGTCATCGGCTGGGTCCGCTGGTTCTGGCGGCAGCTCACCTCGATGCGCGTCGCGCTGATCCTGCTCTTCATGCTCTCGCTCGGGGCGATCCCCGGCTCGCTGATCCCGCAGTCCGGGGTCGACGAGATGAAGGTGCAGACGTTCAAGGACGCGCACACGACGGTCTCGCCGGTCTACGACAAGCTGGGCCTGTTCCACGTCTACAGCTCGGTGTGGTTCTCCGCGATCTACATCCTGCTGTTCATCTCCCTCATCGGCTGCATCGTCCCGCGCACCTGGCAGTTCGTCGGGCAGCTGCGCGGCCGTGCCCCGGGCGCCCCCAAGCGCTTCACGCATCTGCCCGCGTCCGCGACCTGGCGCACCGACGCCGAGCCGGAGCAGGTCCGCGCGGCGGCCCTCGAAATCCTCCGTAAGCGCCGCTTCCGCGCCCACATCGCCGGTGACGCCGTCGCCTCCGAGAAGGGCTATCTGCGCGAGGCCGGCAACCTGATCTTCCACATCGCGCTGATCGTGATGCTGATCGCCTTCGCCTGGGGCCAGCTCTTCAAGTCCGAGGGCGGCAAGCTGATGGTCGAGGGCGACGGAGGCTTCTCCAACGCCCTGCCGATGTACGACGACTTCAAGTCGGGCAACCTCTTCAACTCCGACACCGACCTGACGCCGTTCAGCTTCCAGCTCGACAAGTTCGACGGGACGTACGAGCGCAACGGGCCGAACAAGGGGAGCCCGCGCGTCTACCGCGCCAACGTGACCTACAGCGTCGGCGCGACCGGCAAGGAGCAGAAGACCGCGATCCAGGTCAACGACCCCCTCGAGATCGACGGCACCAAGGTCTACCTCAACGGCCACGGCTACGCGCCCACCGTCACCGTCCGGGACGGCCGCGGCAAGATCGTCTCCCGGCAGGCCGTGCCGCTGCTGCCCATCGACTCGAACGTCACCTCCACCGGTGCCATCAAGGTCATGGACGGCTACCGCGACAAGAACGGCAAGCGGGAACAGCTCGGCTTCAACGCCTTCTTCGTGCCGACCTTCGCGGGGTCCGGGAAGGGCAACATGTTCTCCCAGTTCCCCGCGCTCGACTACCCCGTCCTCGCGCTGTCCGCGTACCACGGAAGCCTGGGTGTCGACTCCGGTATCCCGCAGAACGTGTACCAACTGGACACCTCCAAGATGAAGAAGTTCACGGACTCGAAGGGGGAGCTGCTCAAGACGCGGCTGCGGCCCGGCGAGACCATGAAGCTTCCGAACGGCGCCGGGTCGATCACGTTCGACAAGGACATCAAGCAGTGGGCGAGCTTCCAGATCACCCACCAGCCCGGCGACGGCTGGGCCCTCGCCGGAGCGCTCGCCGCCATCGCGGGCCTCGCCGGCTCCCTGTTCATCCAGCGCCGCCGCGTCTGGGTCCGGGCGACCCCCGGAGCCGACGGAGTCACCGTCGTCGAGATGGGCGGTCTCGGCCGCAGCGAGTCCTCGAAGGTGGCCGAAGAACTCGGCGACCTGGCCGCACACCTCCACGAACGGGCGCCCAGCGCCGCCGATCCCCAACCTGCTGTTCCTGCCGAAGGGGCTGAGAAGTGAATCTCGCCGCCGCAACCAACGAGAATCTCGCGCACATCAGCAATGTGCTGATCTACTCGTCGATGGCCGTGTACCTCCTGGCCTTCTTCGCGCACATGGCCGAGTGGCTCTTCGGCAGCCGCAGCAAGGTCGGCCGCACCGCCGCCGCGCTGACACAGAAGGCCACCGCGCAGGCCGCGGCCGGCTCCGTGAAGGTGCAGGTCAAGGAGAAGAACGGCGGCACCGCCGTCCTGGAGCGGCCCAGCGTCGTGACCCGCGCCGTCTCCGGCACGCGTGACGTGCCGGACGGCCCCGGCGCCTCCGGCGGCGACGAGCAGGGCGACCTCTACGGCCGTATCGCGGTGTCCCTCACCGTGCTCGCGTTCCTCGTCGAGGCGAGCGGTGTTCTCACCCGCGCGCTCTCCGTGCAGCGCGCGCCGTGGGGCAACATGTACGAGTTCAACATCACCTTCTCCACCGTCGCCGTCGCTGTGTACCTCGGCCTCATGCTGGCGAAGAAGAACATCGGCTGGCTCGGCCTCCCGCTGGTCACCACGGTCCTCCTCGATCTCGGCCTCGCTGTCACTGTCTTGTACACCGCCAGCGACCAGTTGGTTCCCGCCCTTCACTCGTACTGGCTGTACATCCACGTCTCCACCGCGATCTTCTGCGGCGCGGTGTTCTACGTGGGCGCGGTCAGCACGCTGCTCTACCTCTTCCGCGACGCGTACGAGACCAAGCTGGCGAACGGCGGGCAGCCCGGGAAGTTCGCGACCTCCGTCATGGAGCGCCTGCCCGCCGCGGCCTCGCTCGACAAGTTCTCCTACCGCGTGAACGCGGCCGTCTTCCCGCTGTGGACGTTCACGATCATCGCGGGCGCGATCTGGGCCGGCGACGCCTGGGGCCGCTACTGGGGCTGGGACCCCAAGGAGACCTGGTCGTTCATCACCTGGGTCGCCTACGCCTGCTACCTGCACGCCCGCGCGACCGCCGGATGGAAGGGCCGCAAGGCCGCCTACCTGGCCCTCATCGCGTTCGCCTGCTGGCTGTTCAACTACTACGGCGTAAATATCTTCGTCACCGGCAAGCACTCCTACGCCGGCGTCTGACACCGCGGCATCCATCGACGGCCGACCCCTTGTGACTCACATCACAAGGGGTCGGCCGTCGGCGTACGGACAGGCGGGACACGGATCCCGGCGCCTAAGGGTGCGCGAAGCACGGGGGCGCGCAAGCCTGGAGGTATGACCGAATCCAGCCACCCCACCGAGCCCGCGGCATCCGCCACACCCGTCGCGCCCGGCACGAGCCGGACCGAGGGTCACACCCACATCCTGCACTTCACGATCCCTCTTCCGCACCCTGTGGAGGAGGTCTGGGCGGCGGTGGCCACCCCGGAGGGCCTGCCGGGGTGGCTGGCCGCCGCCGATGTGCTCGAACCACGGCTCGGCGGGGCGGTCACGCTGCGGTGGCTCAACAACGGGCGGGCCCACCCGGGCCGCGTCACCGCGTGGGACGGCGAACGCGTCGCCGAGTACACGCTCGAAGGGGCCCGCGGCCGCATGCGCTTCCACCTGGAGCCGACGGCCCCCGACGCGACGACCCTGCGGTTCACCGGCGAGATCGAGGGCGACGACGCGGCGCGCCTGGACTACCTGGCCGCCTGGCACGACCACCTCGAGCACCTGGCCGCCGCGCTCGACGGGCGCCCGACGGACGAGCGGGCGTGGGCGGCCTGGACCCCGGCCCGCTGGCAGCAGCTCAGGGACGGCTACCTCAAGGCCCCACAGTGATCAAGGCTCCACCGTGATGGCGTCCAGCTTCGCCCGCAGATACGTGTGCGAATCGACCGGCTCGTACGCGACCCGGCCCTTCGGCGCGGGGACGGACTCGACGGTCGTGCGCGGGTCGCACTCGTAGAAGTAGACGAGCGACATCAGCTCCTCGGCGGGCAGGTCGGCCGGGGGCGGCAGGACGCGGTGCCGGCCGGAGCGCCAGCGGTCGCCGGTCCAACGTGCCATCAGGTCACCGATGTTGATGGTGAACGCGTCCGGGTCGAACGGCGCGTCCTCCCAGCCGCCCTCGTCGGTGTAGACCTGGAGCCCGCCCTTGCCCGCCTGCCGGTCGAGAACGGTGACGGTCCCGAAGTCGGTGTGCGGGCCGATACGGAACTGGCCCTCCTCGGGCTCGCCGACGACGTCCGTGCCCGGGTACCAGTTGATGTTGAAGCCCCAAGTGGGGTGCGTGGTGTGCCGGGTGAAGAAGTCCGGCTCCTCGCCGAGCGCGACCGCGAGGAGTTCCAGCAGCAGGTCGGACAGCTCCCGCATCCGCCCGAGATACGTCTCGACGAGCGCGCGCAGCTCGGGCGTCTCGGCGGGCCAGGTGTTGGGCAGGAACCACTCCGCGTCGATCTCCGCGTCCCCGGTGGGCAGTTCGGAGGCGTACGACAGGGACTCCTTGAGGTCGGGCGGGGTCTCGGTGCCCTCCGCGTAGCCGTTCGCCTCGGCGCCGGGGCCCAGCCAGCCACGCCCGCCCACCTTCACGGCGTACGGCTCCTTCGCCGCGGGCGGCAGCCAGAAGAAGTCGCGCGCCGCCTCCCGGATCCGGGAGCGCAGGCCCGGGTCCACGCCGTGCCCGGTGACCAGCAGGAATCCGGCGGTCCGCAGCGCCTCGTCGACGGTACGGGCGATCTCGGTGCGCGCGGCGGGGCCGCCGGTGAGCCAGGGCCGCAGATCGATGGTGGGGATACGGGGCTGTGGCGCAGCGGGTTCCGTCATGACCCCACTGTGGACGCGGCGCAGCATCGGGGCAACGACGCCGGACCTGGCCGGATACGCGCCGTTCGTCGATGACCTCGCTATTCGCCGATGTCCTCGTTCCACAGCTCGGGCCGGGCCGCGATGAACTCCTCCATCATGGCGACGCACTCGGGGTCGTCGAGCACCACGATCTCCACGCCGTGCTCGGCCAGCCAGTCGTGGCCGCCGTGGAACGTCCGCGCCTCACCGACGACGACCCGCGAGATCCCGAACTGCCGCACCAGACCGGAGCAGTACCAGCACGGCGAGAGCGTCGTCACCATCGTCGTGCCCTTGTACGAGCGCTGCCGGCCCGCGTTGCGGAAGGCGTCCGTCTCGCCGTGCACGGACGGATCCCCGTCCTGCACACGGCGGTTGTGCCCGCGCCCGAGGACCTTCCCGTCCGCCGAGTAGAGGGCCGCGCCGATCGGGATGCCGCCCTCGGCGAGCCCCGCCCGCGCCTCCTCGACGGCCGTGGCCAGCCAGATCCGCGCCAGTTCGGGATCGAAGGCGCTCAAGCCTGCTCCCCGCCCTGCTCGCGCTTCTTGAGCTCCTCCTCGCGGCGGCGCAGATCGGCCTCCCAGTCCTTGAGGAGCGACTCGTCCTTTTTGTTCTCCTCGCGCAGGGAGTGCAGGAACTCGGGGTTGTCGTCGGGCGCGACGAACGTGGTGCGGTGGTTGCGGTGCCACTCGGAGGGCGTCGACCCGCCCGCGGGCGCGCGCCGCACCCGGCCCGCGACGAGCCAGGCGATCGGGCCGACGAGTACCTCGCCGAAGAGCAGGATGATGATGACCCACACGACCTTCGGCAGGCCCCTGACCTCCTCCTCCGGAGTGTTCAGGCAGTCGATGAAGGCGTAGATCCACAACGCCAGTACCAGCAGGAACGGCAAGTAGCGAAGCATGGTGTCGCGATCCCCCAAGGAGCGGCATGGGGACGACGCGGGCCCCCGGTGACCGGGTCAGGGTAGCGGGTGCGCGCTGCGCCATCCCGGGAGACGACCTCCGGACCCCCGGCCGAAGGGCAGGGGCGGGCGCAGGAAGAGCGTGCCCCCTCAGCGATACTGGCACGTATGGCTTACGACGATCTGCGCTCCCTGCTCCGGGCGCTGGAGCGCGAGGGTGACCTCAAGCGCATCAAGGCCGAGGTCGACCCCTATCTCGAGGTCGGTGAGATCGTCGACCGGGTGCAGAAGTCCGGCGGCCCCGCTCTCCTCTTCGAGAACGTGCGCGGCTCCTCGATGCCCCTCGCGATGAACGTGTACGGGACCGACCGGCGCCTGCTGAAGGCGCTCGGCCTGAAGTCCTACGAGGAGATCAGCGACAAGATCGGCGGCCTGCTGCGCCCCGAGCTGCCGCACGGCTTCGTGGGCGTGCGCGAGGCGTTCGGCAAGCTCGGCTCGATGGTCCACGTGCCGCCGAAGAAGGTGAAGGACGCGCCGGTGCAGGAGGTCGTCCTGCGCGGCGACGACGTGGACCTGGACCAGCTCCCGGCCCTGTTCACCTGGCCCGAGGACGGCGGCTCCTTCTTCAACCTCGGCCTGACGCACACCAAGGACCCCGAGAGCGGCATCCGCAACCTCGGGCTCTACCGGCTCCAGCGCCACGACCGGCGCACCATCGGCATGCACTGGCAGATCCACAAGGACAGCCGCAACCACTACCAGGTGGCCGCCAGGAAGGGCGAGAAGCTGCCGGTCGCGATCGCCTTCGGCTGCCCGCCCGCCGTGACGTACGCGTCGACGGCGCCGCTGCCCGGGGACATCGACGAGTACCTCTTCGCCGGGTTCATCCAGGGCAAGCGGATCGAGATGGTCGACTGCAAGACGGTGCCGCTCCAGGTGCCGGCGAACGCCGAGGTCGTCCTCGAGGGGTGGCTGGAGCCCGGGGAGATGCTCCCCGAGGGCCCGTTCGGTGACCACACCGGCTTCTACACGCCGCAGGAGCCCTTCCCCGCGCTGACGATCGACTGTGTGACGATGCGCAAGCGCCCGCTGCTCCAGTCGATCGTGGTGGGGCGCCCGCCGACGGAGGACGGCCCCCTCGGCCGGGCCACGGAGCGCTTCTTCCTGCCGCTCCTCAAGATCATCGTGCCGGACATCGTGGACTACCACCTGCCCGAGTCGGGCGGATTCCACAACTGCGCGATCGTCTCGATCGACAAGAAGTACCCGAAACACGCGCAGAAGGTGATGCACGCCGTGTGGGGCGCGCACATGATGTCGCTGACCAAGCTGATCGTGGTCGTCGACTCGGACTGCGACGTGCACGACCTGCACGAGGTCGCGTGGCGGGCGCTCGGCAACACGGACTACGCCCGTGACCTGACCGTCGCCGAGGGCCCCGTCGACCACCTCGACCACGCGTCGTACCAGCAGTTCTGGGGCGGCAAGGCGGGCATCGACGCGACGAAGAAGTGGCCCGAGGAGGGCTACACGCGAGACGGCGGCTGGCCCGAGATGGTGCTGTCCGACCCGCAGACGGCGGCGACGGTCGACCGCCGCTGGAAGGAGTACGGCCTGTGACCAGCGCTTCCGCCGCGATCCCGCAGCCGGGCCGGACCAAGGCGTTCCTGCGCCTCGTCATGATCGAGCACTCGGTGTTCGCACTGCCCTTCGCGTACATCGCCGCGCTCACCGCGATGTCCCGGATGGACGGGAACGTCCACTGGTGGCGGCTGCTGCTCGTGACGATCGCGATGGTCGGCCTGCGCACGTTCGCGATGGCCGTGAACCGGATCATCGACCGCGAGATCGACGCCCGTAACCCGAGGACCGCCCACCGCGAACTCGTCACGGGCGCGATGTCCGTGAAGTCCGCCTGGACCGGCGCGCTCATCGCGCTCGTCGTCTTCCTCGGCGCGGCCGCCCTGCTCAACCCGCTGTGCCTGGCGCTCGCGCCCATCGCGGTGATCCCGATGGTCGTCTATCCGTACGGCAAGCGGTTCACGAACTTCCCGCAGGCCATCCTGGGTCTCGCCCAGGCGATGGGCCCGGTCGGCGCCTGGCTCGCGATCACCGGCGAGTGGTCGTGGGACGCGGTGATCCTCGGGCTCGCGGTCGGCATCTGGATCGGCGGCTTCGACCTCATCTACGCCTGCCAGGACGTGGAGACCGACCGCGAGGTCGGCGTGATGTCGGTACCGGCCCGCTTCGGAGTCCCGGCGGCGATCTGGGGAGCGCGCGGCTGCCACACGCTCACCACGGCGCTGTTCGTCTGGTACGCCCTGGCCACGGACGCGGGCGCGTTCTTCTGGCTCGGCCTCGTCATCGTCGCGGGCGCCTTCCTCTACGAGCACACGATCGTGCGGCCGCGCGACCTGTCCCGGCTCAACCGGGCCTTCTTCCAGGTCAACAGCTTCATCGGGATCGCCCTGTTCGCGTGTGCGCTGCTCGACCTCCTCGTGCGCGGCCTGACTGTCTGACCGCGGCCGGGTGCCGGATAGGCTCGATGGCATGACCGCAGGAGAAATTGGGCGCCGGCCTTGGATCGTGGGGGTGTCCGGCGCATCGGGGACCCCGTATGCCGCCGCGGTTCTGCGCGCGCTGCTCGACGCGGGGGAGAGCGTGGACCTCGTGGTCTCGCGCGCCTCGCGGCTGACGCTGCTCGACGAGACGGGGATCGCCTTCCGGGACGCGCACTGGCGTCAGGACCTGGGGGAGTGGCTGGCCCGGGGGGCGGACGGGAAGCCGGACACGTTCGCGGTGGGCGCCGCTCTCGACCAGGTCAGGTACTGGTCCGCCGGGGATCTGGCGGCGGGACCGTCGTCCGGGTCGTATCCGGCGAAGGGCATGATCATCGTGCCCGCGTCCACGGCGTGCGTGGCGGGCGTGGCGCTCGGCCTGTCGAAGGATCTGCTCCAGCGCGCGGCGAGCGTGACGCTCAAGGAAGGGCGCAGGCTGGTCGTCGCGGTGCGCGAGACGCCGCTGAACGGACAGACGCTGAAGCATCTGGTGGCGCTGGACGAGGCGGGCGCGGTGGTGCTGCCCGCCTCTCCGGCGTTCTACGCGGGGGCGACGCACATCCAGGATCTGGTGGACTTCGTCGCCGGGCGGGCGCTCGACGCGGCAGGGGTGCCGCATCGGCTCTACCGCCGGTGGGAGGGAGAGCTCGGGGGCGGCTCTCCGGACCGTTAGCGCTTCTTGGCGCGCGCGGCCCGCTTCTCAGCGGTACGCGCCTCGACGGCGGACTGGTGGGCACGCGAGCGGTTGGCCTGGTCCTGCAGCTCGCGCATACGGGCGTAGGCCATCTCGATCGTGTACACGGTGACAACACTCCTGAATGATCGTCTTTGATCGGTAGTCGAAGATCGCTTGGTGGGGAAGCCGAAGGTGAAACCGGGTTTCGGCTAGAAGATTCACAGGGTCAACGCCCTGCACGCCTTAGATTCTACACATAAACTCGTGTTAACTCAGAATAATGAAAGGCATGGACCTATGGACGCCGTGGACAGGCAGCTCATTCAGGCCCTGCGTGAGAACGGCCGCGCCTCATATGCCGAGCTGGGACGCCTCGTAGGCCTGTCCGGGCCCAGCGTCACCGACCGCATCAACCGCCTCGAGGCGGCCGGTGTCATCACCGGCTACCGCGCGACGGTCGACTCGCCCTCGCTCGGTCTCGGGGTCACCGCCCTGATCGGCATCTCGCTCTCCGACGCCGCCGACCACGAGGACGTGGCGCGCCGGCTCAAGGACCTGTACGAGATCGAGGACTGCTGGTTCATCGCGGGCGACGACTCGTACATGCTCAAGGTGCGGGTCGGCGACGTGGACGGCCTGGAGCGCACCATCCGCCGGCTCAGCGGCACGAAGGGCGTCTCGCGCACGCGCACCACGATCGTGCTGTCCACCAAGTGGGAGAACCGGGTGGGGGAGCTGCCTGAGGAGGAGTGAGGGCGGGCACGAAGTGCCAGATGGGGGCCCCTCCGCCCGAACGGTGGGGGAGTACGGTTGGCCGCAGTCTTTGGTGAGGAGCAATGGCAATGGACGTAGGGCTCAAGCGCGAGCTGGAGCAGAAGGTGCGGGACGGCGAGAGGCTGTCCCGTGAGGACGGCATCGCGCTGTACGAGTCGGACGACCTGGCCTGGCTGGGCGGGCTCGCCCACGAGGTGCGTACGCGCAAGAACGGCGACGTCGTCCACTTCAACGTCAACCGCCACCTCAACATGACGAACGTGTGCACCGCGTCGTGCGCGTACTGCTCGTTCCAGCGCAAGCCGGGCGAGAAGGACGCGTACACGATGCGCATCGAGGAGGCCGTCCGCCTCGCCAAGGCGATGGAGAACGAGAACCTCACCGAGCTGCACATCGTCAACGGCCTGCACCCGACGCTGCCCTGGCGCTACTACCCGCGCTCCCTGAAGGCCCTCAAGGAGGCGCTGCCGAACGTCGCGCTGAAGGCGTTCACGGCGACGGAGATCCACCACTTCGAGACGATCTCCGGGCTCTCCGCCTCCGAGATCCTCGACGAGCTGATCGACGCCGGTCTGGAGTCGCTGACCGGCGGCGGCGCCGAGATCTTCGACTGGGAGGTCCGGCAGCACATCGTCGACCACGCCACCCACTGGGAGGACTGGTCGCGGATCCACCGCCTCGCGCACGAGAAGGGTCTCAAGACCCCGTCGACGATGCTGTACGGGCACATCGAGGAGCCCCGTCACCGCGTCGACCACGTGCTGCGCCTGCGTGAACTCCAGGACGAGACCGGCGGTTTCCAGGTCTTCATCCCGCTGCGCTACCAGCACGACTTCGTCGACATGAAGGACGGCAAGGTCCGTAACCGCCTCCAGGCGCGTACGACCATGGCGACCGGCACCGAGGCGCTCAAGACCTTCGCGGTCTCCCGGCTCCTGTTCGACAACGTGCCGCACGTGAAGTGCTTCTGGGTCATGCACGGCGTGCAGACCACCCAGCTCGCGCTCCAGCACGGCGCCGACGACATGGACGGCTCGGTCGTCGAGTACAAGATCACGCACGACGCGGACAACTACGGGACGCCGAACAAGCTGACCCGCGAGGACCTGCTCGACCTGATCCGCGACGCCGGCTTCCGGCCCGTCGAGCGGAACACCCGGTACGAGATCATCCGCGAGTACGACGGCCCGGACCCGGCGCGCCGTGAGACGCCGCAGGCTATGCGGGTCTGACGCCTTCTCGCCGTAGGGGCTTCTCGCTCTCGGCGGCTGCGGGTTGTTCGTGGTTGCTCGCGCCCCGCGGCGGAGCCGCTGATCGACCCAGCCCCGCGCCCCTGAAGGCATGCGGCTTCGCCGCTGCCTTCAGGGGCAGCATCATGTGGACGTCGTCGCGGTCGTCGCCGGGGGCCACCCGGATCGCGCCGGGGACGCGGCCGACCTCCTTGTAGCCGCACGCCGCGTAGAAGCGGTCGGCGCCGGTGCCGCCGCGGCAGGTGAGGCGGATCGCTTCGATGCCGTCGAAGGCGCGGGCGGCGTCGGCCGCGGCGGCCATCAGCTCCCGCCCGTACCCCTTGCCCTGGTACCGCGGGTGGACCATCACCGTGTACAGCCAGATGTAGTGCTTCTGCAGGCGGTGCTGGTTGTACGTGAAGAAGGCCGTCGCCGCGACCGTGCCCTCCTCGTCGCGTCCGACCAGGAGCCGGGTGCGGCCCTCGGCCATCGCGGCGAGGTGCCTGACCAGCTCGGGGCGTATGTCCTCGGTGGTGACGGGCGGGATGAAGCCGACCGCTCCGCCCGCGTTGGACACGTCGGCCCAGAGCGCGAGGACGTCGTCCCGCAGCGCCGGTCCGATCTGCGGGTCCAACTGAAACGTAAGGGCCATTGGGTCACTCTAATCATTACTTGCGGTACCGCTCAATGCCCTTCGGGGGCCGCATGCTTCACTGGAGGTGCGTAGGGCCGATTCGGAACGGAAGAGTGGATTGACATGCTCCGCTATACGCTGATGCGCTTCGGGATCTTCGCGGGCTGCTTCCTTGTCGTCTGGGGTCTCGCCTCGACGGGCATCGTGCCCCGCGGTGCCGGCAGCTCGTACTTCCTGTGGATCGCCCTGCTCGGCCTCGTCATCTCCGCGCCCATCAGCTACGTCGTGCTGCGCAAGGAACGCGACCGGGCCTCGGTCAAGATCGTCGAGCGCGTCGACCGCACGAAGGCCAACTACGAGCGCAATCGCACGCAGGAAGACCTCGCGGACGACGCGGCCCGCGCGCAGAGCGCCTCGTAACGCGCCTCGTCCCCGAAGGCCCCCGAAGGTCCCCGAAGTCCCGTGTAAGGGACTCGTAAGCTTCGTCACAGCACAGGTGGCCCCGGCATCGCTCGATGCCGGGGCCACCTGCGTTTTCCAGGCCGAAGGGCCATGGAGAGGTCATTTCTGTCCCAAAGAACCCCTTTGATGTTCTCAAAGCATGAGTGTTAACGTGATTGTCATGAAGACATCCGCAGCCCGCATGCCCATGAGCGAACCGCTCGTGGCGCGCCTGCATGTCGATCTCTGCCGTTGCGTCTCCGCGGCCTGTCGCCTCTGACGCGACCCCCCCCGGATGCAGCGGCGCCCCCGGTTCTTCCTCCCGCGGTGGCCGCTTCCTTACGTCCAACCCCACCCGCGCGTCATCACTGGAGTGTGTCCGTGTCCGCGAACACCGCGTCCGCGTCCGAGAAGCAGAAGCCCCGCTTCCGAATACCCATCCCCTTCTGGGCCCAGGTCCTGCTCGGCCTCGTCGTCGGCCTCGTGCTCGGCTACGTCGCCCGCACCTACGACGTGTCCTGGCTCGCCACGACCCTCGACAAGGTCGGCGGCATCTTCATCCAGCTCCTGAAGCTGGCCGTGGCCCCGCTGGTCTTCTTCGCGATCCTGGTGTCCATCACCAATCTGCGGAAGGTCAACAACGCCGCGCGGCTCGCCAGCCGCACCCTGCTCTGGTTCATGATCACCTCGCTGATCGCGGTCGTCATCGGCCTCGCGATCGGCCTGATCACCAACCCGGGCAACGGCTCGAACCTCACCCCGGCCGACGGCTCCAAGCCCGACCACGCCGGCTCCTGGCTGGACTTCCTGACCGGCATCGTCCCGACCGATGTCGTCACGCCGTTCACCGAGCTCAACGTCCTGCAGATCGTCTTCATGGCGGTCGTCGCCGGTGTCGCCATCCTGAAGATCGGCCCGAAGGCCCAGCCGATCCTCTCTCTGTCCGAGTCGGTGCTCGAACTGCTGCAGAAGGCCCTGTGGTGGGTCATCCTGCTCGCCCCGATCGGCTCCGCCGGCCTCATCGGCCGCGCCATCGTCCAGTACGGCTGGGACCTCCTCGGCAACTACGCGACGTTCACGATCGACATCTACGTCGGCTGCGCCCTGGTCCTCTTCGGCGTCTACCCGCTGCTCCTCGCGACCGTCGCCAAGCTGAACCCGCTCCAGTTCTTCAAGGGCGCCTGGCCCGCGATCCAGCTGGCCTTCGTGTCCCGCTCCTCCGTCGGCACGATGCCCGTCACCCAGCAGTCCGCCGAGCGCCTCGGCGTCCCGCGCAACTACGCCTCCTTCGCCGTGCCGTTCGGCGCGACGACCAAGATGGACGGCTGCGCCGCGATCTACCCGGCGATCTCCGCGATCTTCGTCGCGCAGATCTTCGACGTGCAGCTCGGCATCAAGGAGTACCTGCTCATCGCGTTCGTCTCGGTGATCGGCTCCGCCGCGACCGCCGGGCTGACCGGTGCCACGGTCATGCTGACGCTGACCCTGTCGACGCTCGGCCTCCCGATGGAGGGCGTGGGTCTGCTCCTCGCCATCGACCCGATCCTGGACATGATGCGCACCGCCACGAACGTGGCCGGACAGGCGCTCGTGCCGGTCATCGTGGCCGCCCGTGAGAACATCCTGGACCGCGTGAAGTACGACAACGCCACCGCGTCTCCCGTCGAGGAGCTCGTGGTCGAGAGCCAGCACGAGGACGAGCCTCAGGCGGTGGGTGCCGCCGCCTGAGTCCCCAGGCTCGTACCCGTCCGCACCCCGCACCCGCCGGTTCCCTCCGGTCGTGGTGCGGGGTGTGTGCGTTGTGGTGGCTACGCTTGCGGGCGGACGCGGTGTGGAGAGAGGCGGGCGGCCGGGGTGGGCGAAGTGAGGGCCAAGCGGATGCCGCGGGCCGTGCGGGAGCGTCAGATGCTCGACGCGGCGGTGCGGGTGTTCGGGGAGCGTGGGTACCGGGCCGCGTCGATGGATGACATCGCGGAGCTCGCCGGGGTGTCGAAACCGCTGGTGTACCTCTATCTGAACTCCAAGGAAGAGCTCTTCTCGGCGTGCATCCAGCGCGAGTCGGCGGCCCTGATCGCGGCGGTACGCGAGGGAGTCTCCGGCGGCGGGGGCGCCGACCGGCAGCTGCGGGACGGGCTCCGGGCCTTCTTCACGCACACAGCGCAGAACCCCGACGGCTGGGCCGTTCTGCACAGCCAGGCGCGGGCGGGCGGTGAACCGTTCGTCGTCGAGGTCGCCGCCATGCGGGAGGAGATCGTCGCGTTCGTGACCGGGCTGATCGTCGAGGCGGCTCGGGAGGCGCACGGCGATCCCGCGCTGCCCGACCGCGAGGTCGCCGGGCTCGCGCAGGCGCTGGTCGGGGCCGCGGAGTCGCTGGCCGCCTGGGCCAACACGGACCCGTCGGTCACGGCCAAGGAGGCCGCGGCCACGCTGATGAACTTCGCCTGGTCGGGCCTCGGGAACCTGATGGAGGGCCGGCGCTGGTCACCCGCCCCCGGCGCGTAGCACCTCGCCCGTGACATGGGTGCGCGCCGAGCGGAGCTCGAAGGCGGGCCCCCGGGACGCGTACGTCACGGTCGCCGGCAGGAGTACGGGGGCCTTGAACGCGGCGCGCACCTGCACCTCGCCCTCCGCGCCGTGTTCGGCGAGGCAGCGGGCGACCGTCCACATGCCGTGCGCGATGGCGCGCGGGAAGCCGAAGAGGCGGGCCGTGAGCGGGTGCAGATGGATGGGGTTGCGGTCGCCGGACGCGGCGCCGTAGCGGCGGCCCAGGTCGCCGGGCAGCTTCCATTCGGCCACGGCGGGCAGCGGCTCGGGACGCTCCTCGGCCGCCGCCCCGGCGGGTGTGCCGGTGCGGTGGCGCGCCAGGTAGGTGCTGGTCGAGGTCCACGCGCGTGTGTCGCCCGCCCGCAGCTCGGTGACGACCGTGGCCTCCGTACCGCGCCGGTGGGGCGCCAGCTCCTTTACGTATACGGAGAGTTCGTACGCCTCGTCGACCGGCAGGTCATGCCCCTGGGTGATGGTGATGGAGGTGTGGACGAGGCCGAGCAGGGGGAGCGGGAAGCGCCGCTCGGCCATGATCCGCATCGCCAGGGGGAAGCCGAGGACGTGCGGATACGTGACCGGGAGTGCGGCCGGGTCCGGGGCGAAGCCGCACACCTCGCGGTACGCGGCCAGGCGGGCGCGGTCGGCGCGTGCGGCCGGCAGGACCAGGCGGGTCGCGGGGGCCTCGGCGCCGGGGCCGGGGCGCTTGAGGGGGGAGAGCAGGGCGCCGCGGGCCAGGAGCGGAGGCAGGGAGGGGGCGGCGGTGAGCGTGACGGTCGTCATGGTCGTCAGGCCCCCAGCAGACTCTGGCCGCAGACGCGGACGACCTGGCCGTTGACGGCGCCGGAGGCGGGGTGCGCGAGCCAGGCCGTCGTCTCCGCCACGTCCACCGGGAGCCCGCCCTGTCCGAGGGAGTTCATGCGGCGTCCGGCCTCGCGGATGAACAGCGGGACCGCGGCCGTCATCTTCGTCTCGATGAAGCCGGGCGCCACCGCGTTGACCGTGACACCGCGTTCGGCGAGCGCCTTGGGGGCGAGGGACCGGGTCAGTCCGGCGATGCCCGCCTTGCTCGCCGCGTAGTTCGTCTGGCCCGCGTTCCCCGCGAGACCGGCGATGGACGCGGTGGCGACGATGCGGCCGCCGCGGCTGAGCGTGCCGGACTTGAGTAGGGCGTCCGTGGTGGTCAGGACGCTCGCGAGGTTCACGTCGAGGACCGTGGCCCAGCGGTCGGCGGGCATCTTGGCGAGGGTGCGGTCCCGGGTGATGCCCGCGTTGTGGACGAGGGTGTCCAGGGCGGGGACGGCGTCCGTGATCCGCTCGGCCGCGTCGGGGGACGTGATGTCGAGGGGCAGCGCGGTCGCGTCGAGCCGGGCGGCGAGGGCCTCAAGGTCTGCCTGCGCGGACGGCACGTCCAGGAGGATCAGGCGGGCCCCGTCCCGCGCGAGGACCTCCGCCACCGCCTCGCCGATGCCGCGGGCGGCGCCCGTGACCAGGGCCGTGCGGCCGGCCAGGGGGCGCGCCCAGTCGGCGGGCGCGGTGGTGTCGCCGGCCGCGACCTCGATCACCTGGCCGCTGACGTACGCGGACTTGGGCGACAGGAGGAAACGGAGCGTCGACTCGGCGGCTGCCACGGGCCCTTCGACGCGGACGAGGGTGACGGTGCGGCCGCGGCCGATCTCCTTGCCGAGGGAGCGCACGAACCCTTCGAGTGCCTGCTGGGCGGCGGCCTGGTGGTGGTCGTCGCGGGAGAGCGGGGCGCCGAGCACCACGATGCGGCCACTGGGTGCGACCGAGCGCGCGACCGGGTGCAGGGCCGCGTGCACCTCGGCGAGCGTGGCAATGCCCGTGACCGCGGTGGCGTCGAGGACGATCGCGGCGGGGCGCCCGGCCGCCGCCCGCACGTCGGGGCCGGTGCGCGCCAGCAGCTCCGCGAGCTCCGCCGTGTGCCCGGATTCACCCGCCGTGAGATGGAGCAACGGGCCGTCCAGCGCCGGTCGTTCGGGCGTCCAGCGGTGCAGCTGTGCGGGCTGGGGGAGGCCCAGGCGGCGGGTCAGGAAGCGGCCCGGGGCCGTGCCGGTGAAGTTCAGATAGCGGTCGGCCATTGTCCAACTCCCTGCTCGGTCGGTAATTTACTTCTGAGTAAGGTTACTCAACAGTCAGGAGTTGGTCGAGATGGAACGCCCAGCACGTCCGGTGCGCGGGGATCTGCCGCGCCGCGTCGCGGTCGTCGGCGGCAGCCGCATCCCGTTCGCCCGCTCCGACGGCCCCCACGCGACCGCCTCGAACCAGGACATGCTGACCGCGGCGCTCGACGGCCTGGCGGCGCGCTACGGCCTCCAAGGTCCGGGCGCCGTCGGCGAGTTCGTCGCCGGAGCCGTCCTCAAGCACAGCCGCGACTTCAACCTCGCGCGCGAGACGCTCCTCGGCTCCGCACTCGACCCGCGCACCCCGGCGTACGACATCCAGCAGGCCTGCGGCACCGGGCTCCAGGCCGTGATCGCCGCCGCCAACAAGATCGCGCTCGGGCAGCTCGACAGCGCGGTCGCCGGCGGCGCCGACACCGCGAGCGACGCGCCGCTCGGCGTCAACGACTCCCTGCGCCGCATCCTCCTCGACGCGCGGCGCGCCCGCTCCCTGCCCGCGCGCCTCAAGGCCCTGACCCGGGTGCGCCCCCAGCACCTCGTACCGGACATCCCGCGCAACGCCGAGCCGCGCACCGGGCTGGCCATGGGCGAGCACGCCGCCGTCACCGCGCGCGCCTGGGGCATCGCCCGCGAGGCGCAGGACGAGCTGGCCGCCGCCAGTCACCAGCGGCTCGCGGCCGCCTACGAGCGGGGCTTCCTGGACGACCTCGTCGTCCCGTACCGAGGGCTCGACCGCGACCAGAACCTGCGCCCGGGCTCGACCGTCGAGAAACTCGCCACGCTCAAGCCGGTGTTCGGCACGGACGGCCCGAACCCGACCATGACGGCCGGGAATTCGACCCCGCTGACCGACGGCGCGGCCGTGGTCCTGCTCGCGAGCGAGGAGTGGGCCGCCGGGCGGGGCCTCGAACCGCTGGCCTATCTCACGGCGTACGAGACCGGGGCGGTGGACTTCGTCGGCGGGGACGTGACCGGGGGTGAGGGGGACGGGCTGCTCATGGCGCCCGCCCACGCCGTGCCCCGGATGCTGGAGCGGGCCGGGCTCGGCATCGAGGACTTCGACCTCTTCGAGGTCCACGAGGCGTTCGCCTCACAGGTCCTCGCGACGCTGGCCGCCTGGGAGAAGCAGGGGCTCGCGCCCGTCGACCGGGCCCGCCTCAACATCGCAGGGTCCTCCCTCGCGACCGGTCACCCCTTCGCCGCGACCGGCGCCCGCATCGTGGCCACCCTGGCGAAACTCCTGAGCGAACGCGACGCCCCCTCCCGCGGACTGATCTCGATCTGCGCCGCCGGCGGGCAGGGCGTCACCGCGATTCTCGAACGCGCTTGAGGAGTAAGGGAGTTCAGGACTCCCGGCGGTCCGGGCGGGCCGCCGGGTCCAGGCGGAGCATCGCCGCCTCGTCCGGGCTGCCGGGCTCGGCCTGATACGTGACGAGGCGCTGGCCGCCCGTGCGCGCCAGCTGCATGACCTCGAAGGTGAGGGTCATCGGGCCGACCTTGGGGTGTGCGAACGTCTTGGTGCCGCCACCGCGCTCAAGGACCTCGTACCGGTCCCAGAGCTTCGCGAACTCCGGTGACTTCAGGACGAGTTCGCCGACGAGGGCGGCCAGCTCCGGCGAGTTCGGGTCCTTGCCGCCCACTGCGCGCAGGTGCGCCACCGACTGGGCGACCGTCTCCTCCCAGGGGACGTAGAGGGTGCGGCCCACGGGGTGCAGGAACAAATACCGGGTGATATTGCGATCCTCGTCCGGCCAGTCCCACAGGCCGGGCAGGAGGCGGCGGCCCGCCGGGTTCGCCGCCAGCACGTAGTTGTGCCGGCTCACCACGTACGCGGGCAGCGGACTCAGCGCCTCCAGGACCCGCCGGACCGAGTCGCGCACCGTGCGGTCGGTCGTGGGGTGCGGCTCGGTGAGGCGGCCCGAGGCCAGCTCGGCCAGGTCGTGCAGCCGCTCGTGCGCGTCGCCGCACAGCCGCAGGGCGCGGCTGATCGCGTCGATCACGGCCGTGGAGGGGTTCGTCTCGCGGCCGCGCTCCAGCCGCGTGTAGTAGTCGACGCTGACGCCGGCGAGCGTCGCCAGCTCCTCGCGGCGCAGGCCCGGCGTCCGCCGGATCCCCGCGCCCGCGGGCAGCCCCGCGTCCGCCGGGCTCACGAGCGCGCGCCGCGCTTTGAGGTACCTGCCCAGTTCCGTTCCGTCGTGCGTCGCTCCACCAGCCATACCTCCATTGTCCCTGCTCGGCGAGGTCTGTGGGGGGCCGTGTCAGGACCAGGAACAGCGCGCCCCGGTGAACGGCGCCCTGCCACCTGGCGCCAACACCCCGCAGAGTTGATCCCGTTGCGGGCGGCCCGGCCGCCGCGGACCCAGGGGGTGCACGACACCGGGCCGCGGCCGCGGTCGCCGGAGCCGCCCGCACGAAGCCGTACCGGGAGGAACCGACGGACCACGTCGCCCACCCGCTTCTCCACCCGTTTCTCCACCCGAGGAGCCCCGAAGATGCCGTCCGCCGCCACCCGCTCCGACCAGCGGAACCCGACTCGCGTCCATCCCTCGGAGGCCGGTTCGCCGGCACCTGTGCAGGCGCCCGGCTTCGCCCTCGGCGCCGCGCTCCTCGGGTTCACCGTCATCTCCATCGACGTGTCCGCAGTGAACATCGCCCTGCCCGCCATCCGTACGTCCCTGCACGGCGGCATCACCGGGCTCCAGTGGATCGTCGACGCGTACACCCTGATGTTCGCCGCGCTCATGCTCTCCGCAGGGGCGCTCGCCGACCGGGCCGGTGCGCGGCGCGCCTACGCCTGGGGCGTCGGACTGTTCACCCTCGCCTCGCTGGCCTGCGCCCTCGCGCCCGGCATCGGCACGCTCGTCGCGGCCCGTGTCGTCCAGGGCGGCGCCGCGGCCATCGTGATGCCGGCCTCGCTCGCGCTGATCCGCCAGGCCTACGACGACGCGCGCCACCGCGCACGGGCCATCGCCCTGTGGACGGTGGGCGGTTCGGTCGCCATGGCCGTCGGTCCCGTCCTCGGCGGCATACTCACCGAGGCCGCCGGCTGGCGCGCCGTCTTCTTCCTGAACCTGCCGGTGGGCGCCCTGATCCTGGCCCTCCTCACCCGCGTCCCGCGCTCCCCGCGCCGTCCCGCCCCGCTCGACCTGGCCGGCCAGGTCACCGCGGTCCTCGCGCTCGCCGGGCTCGCCTTCGCGGTCATCGAGGGCGGCCACGCGGGCTGGACCGCCCCGTCCGTCCTCGCGGCACTCGCCGTGGCCGTCGCCGGAGCGCTCGCCTTCCTCGCCGCCGAGAAGCGCCACCGCGCGCCCATGGTCCCGCTGCCCCTGCTGCGGCGGCGCGACGTGAGCGTGTCCCTCGCCATCGGCTTCGCCGTCAACGTCGCCTTCTACGGCGCGATCTTCCTGCTCGGCCTCTACTACCAGCAGCTGCGCGGCATGTCCGGCACCGAGGCGGGCCTCATGTTCGTACCGCTGGCGGCGATCATCACGTCGACCAACCTCGTCTCCCCGCCGATGGCCGAGCGCTTCGGCCGCCGTCCCGTCATCGTGACCGGACAGGCCGTCCTCGCCCTCGGCATGTTCTGCCTGCTGCCGCTGGCCGCGCACACGCCGGTCTGGCTGATCCTGCTCCTGCTCGTCCCGACGGGCATGGGCGGCGCGTTCGCGGTCCCCGCGCTCACCGCCCTGCTCATGGACAGCGTCCCGGCGGCCCGCGCGGGCACGGCCTCCGGCCTCCTGAACGCGTTCCGCCAGACCGGCGGCGCCCTCGCCGTCGCCCTCTTCGGCTCGCTGATCGCGGGCGGCGCCGGTGACGGCTTCTCGCTCGGGGGCATGCGGACGAGCCTGATCGTCGCGGGCGGCCTCCTGTGCGTGACGGCGGCGCTGGCGGCCTGGGCCCTGCCCGGGAAGAAGAAGGGCTAGGACGGCGAGGAGGCCGCGTTCCGCAGGCAGTGCGTAAGGCAGCGCCGCCGGAACTCGGCGTCCTCGCCCAGCCGTTCCAGCAGATGCTTGCCGTACGCGCGTGTGGCCGCCGTCATGCGGAAGGCGCCGGGGCTCGACGGCTCGGGTGTGAACAGGAAGTGGGCCGTGAGCCCCTCGAAGGCGCGGGCGAGTTCGTCGGCCGGCAGCCGGTCGTCCGCGCACACCGTCACCGTGTCGGACAGGGTGAAAGGCCCCGTGAAGACGGAGGCCCGCGCCCACAGCAGCCGTTCGCCGGGCGGGCAGAGACGCTGGCTCCACCGCAGCGAGGCGCGCAGTGTGCGCAGCCGGTGCGGCAGTCCGGGCGTCGGGGCGGGCAGGTCGAGCAGGAGCTCGGGGCGGCCGATGAGCGTCAGCAGGTCGTCGGCGTCGTGGCGTCTCAGCTGGCCCGCCGCGATGCGCAGGGCGAGCGGCAGACCGCCGAGTGCCGCGCAGATGCGGCGGGCCGGCTCGGGGTCCGGGTCCCGCGGCGCGCCGAGTGCCCGCGCGGCCGTCCTGAGCAGGCGGGCCGCGCCGCCGGGGGTGAGCGGGGGCAGCGGGAACGTGACCGGGGTGTCCAGCGGGGACCTGCTGGTGGCGAGGACGCGCAGCTCCGGGCACGCCTGTACGAGGTGCAGCAGCGTGGCGGCACACTCCGCGGCCTGCCGCTCGCAGGTGTCGACGACGAGGAGCACCGGGCGCCGCCCGATCGCGGCGGCCAGCGCGGGGAGTTGCAGCACCGAGGGATCGCCGTCGATGCGCAGGGCGCGGGCGAGCGCGTGCGGCACGAGCCCGGGGATGTCGAGCGCGGCCAGGTCGGCGGTGCCCTTCGCGGACCAGGGCTCGCGGCGCATGCGCCGTACGACTTCGGCGGCGAGCGCGCTCTTGCCGACGCCGCCCGGCCCGGCGACCGTCACCAGGCGCTCCGCGCGCAGCAGCCCTTCGAGCGCGGCCGCGGCGCCGCCCCGGCCGACGAGTCCCACGGCCCGGGTGTGCAGGAGCTCCGGCATGTTCTGGTGCCTCCGTCGTGCTGCCTCTTGCTGCGTTCCGGTCGGATGCGGCCAGCATGTGCCGGGGCGGGCGGTCCCCGGCATCGGTGCGTGCGCAGAAATCGGTGTACCTATCCTCTGCGCGGGGTCCGGTCGGTGACGCGGGCCGATCACAGTAGCGGCGGTTCCCCCGACGCCGGTCCGCGCGACCGATCGGAGCAGCTATCCGTTCGTACATGGCCAAATCGGCCCGGCCGGGAGCGAGTTGGAGGCGTTGTCCGCCCGATCCGGAACGGATTGCCGCACCTGCGTGGCCGCTACGACACACCCGCGAGCCGCAGGAGGCCCGTCGTCGCGGCGGCGCCCACGACGACGACGGCGAAGGGCGCCTTCCGCCACGCGAGCACCCCGCCGGCCAGCACTCCGGCGGGCCGCGCCCACCCGGCGAAGCCGTGCCCCTCGGTCAGTGCCCCCGTCGCGAGCAGACCCACCAGCAGCACGGTCGCCCCGACGGTCAGCAACTCCTGCACCCGCGCGGGCAGTTCGACCCTCCCGTGCAGCAGGGGCCCGGCGAGCCGGAAGACGTACGTCCCGGCGGCCAGGACGAGGACGGCGACGAGCGTGGCGTTCACGAGGAGGCTCCCGGGGAGGTCGTACGGGAGGGGGATCCCGGGCGGTGCGTGCGGGAAGGGGATCCCGGGCAGTGCGTGCGGGAAGGGGTTCCCCGCCGGGGCGTGCGGGCCACGAGCAATCCCGTCAGCGCCAGCAGGACCGGCACCCCCGCGGGCAGCACCGGCGTCGCGGCGACCGCGATCACCGCACCGGCCGCCGCGGCCCGCCGCACCCCGGCCGACCCGCGCAGCGCGGGCAGTACGAGTGCAAGGAGCACCGCCGGGAACGCCGCGTCCAGGCCGAACCGGGCGGTGTCCCCGAGCGTGGAGCCCGCGAGCGCCCCGGCGAGCACGCTGAGGTTCCAGGCGGCGAAGAGCCCGAGGCCCGATATCCAGAACGCCGCCCTGCGCCGCCGGGGATCGCGCTGCGCGAGGACGAACGCCGCCGTCTCGTCGGTGACGAGGTGCGCGCCGACGAGACGCACGGGCCAGGACCGGCCGAGCGCGTCCGCGACGGCCAGACTGAACGCGGCCGTGCGGGTGTTGAGCAGCAGCCCGGTCGCCGCGGCGGCCACGGGACCGCCACCCGCCGCGAGCACGGCGACGGTGCTGAACTGCGCCGACCCGGCGAAGACGATCAGTGACATCAGCACGGGAACCCAGACGGGCAGCCCGCCGGTGACCGCGATCGCGCCGAAGGAGACACCCACGACGGCGTCGGCGAGGCAGACGAGCGCGATGTCGCGCAGGAGGCGCCGGTCGGTGCGGGCGGGAACGGCGGCGGGGTCCGAGGGCGTGACCGAGGCCGCCGTTCGCTCAAGAGGGCTGTCTGTTCGGTGTGGCGAACGCATACTCGTAGAATGGACAGGAGACCGCCCGTTCGTCAAGGCGAACGTTTTGGTCCGCCCCAGCGAACGAACGGTGAGTAGGAGCAGCATGGCCGGCGAGACCCCCCGCCTCCCCCTCGACCGCATCGCCGCGGCCCTTCGCCGGGAGCGCGGCCGGGCCGGGATCTCCCTGTCCGAGCTGGCCAAGCGCGCGGGGATCGCCAAGTCCACGCTGTCGCAACTGGAGTCGGCGAGCGGGAACCCGAGTCTGGAGACCCTCTGGGCGCTGAGCGTCGCACTCGACGTTCCGCCGAGTCTGCTGCTCGACCCGCCGCGCCCCGTCGTCCAGGTCATCAGGGCGGGCCAGGGCGTCGCCGTTCCGTCGGAGCAGGCCGACTACGCGGCGACGCTGCTCTCGCCGAACCCGCCGGGCTCCCGCCGTGACCTCTACTTCCTTCAGGTCGAGCCCGGCGCGCCCCGTGAATCGGAGCCCCACATGCCGGGCGCCGTCGAGCACCTCGTGGTGGGCACCGGCCGGGTCCTCGCGGGACCCCAGGACGACCCGGTCGAACTCGGACCGGGCGACTATATGTCGTACCCCGGCGACGTCCCGCACACCTGCCGCGCCCTGGAGCCGGGCACGACGTGCGTTCTGGTCATGCAGTACGCGTGAGCCGAAAGGCAGGAGCCCCGTCTCCGCCGCGTGCCGGGGCACTTGGCGGAGCGGGGCTCCTTGGGTACTGCATCCGTTCCGGAGTCACGACGTCCCAAGGGCAAACCTGGGGACGCCCCACTTACATGGGGGTGACGTTCTCCGCCTGCGGGCCCTTCGGACCCTGCGTGACGTCGAAGCTCACGGCCTGGTTCTCCTCGAGGGAGCGGAAGCCGTTTGCGTTGATCGCGGAGTAGTGGACGAAGACGTCCGGGCCGCCGCCTTCCTGGGCGATGAAGCCAAAGCCCTTTTCAGCGTTGAACCACTTCACGGTTCCGGTAGCCATAAGCCCTCCTTGGGCCAAAGGGTCGCCCTGCTCCAGAACCTGCAAATGCACTTGCGAACAACTGCAAAAGTCTGAAAACGACGAGAGCCCGCGGTCACATGCTCCGCAGGCTCTGTACTGCAAGGGAAACCAAACTGCAACTTGCGGGCGAGCCTAGCACGCAGGCACCGGAATGCAATAGAGGGAAAGATCACGTCACCCGGAGGTTTGACACGGGGCGCCAAAGGGTTGACGGGGCCGACTCGGGGACCCTGAAGCCTGCACCGTACCGCATGGGGTCTAGCCTCGCGATGTGGACAATTCTCCCGAGACCCCGCAGCGCAACCGGCCACGAGTCGGCCACATCCAGTTCCTCAACTGCATGCCCCTGTACTGGGGACTTGCCAGGACGGGAACGCTCCTCGACCTCGAGCTCACGAAGGACACCCCGGAGAAGCTCAGCGAGAGCCTCGTCCGGGGCGACCTCGACATCGCGCCCATCACCCTCGTCGAGTTCCTGAAGGCCGCCGACCAGCTCGTCGCCTTCCCCGACCTCGCGGTCGGCTGCGACGGCCCGGTGATGTCGTGCGTGATCGTCTCGCAGGTACCTCTCGACCAGCTCGACGGGCGGCGGGTCGCGCTCGGCTCCACCTCGCGCACGTCCGTGCGCCTCGCGCAGCTGCTGCTCGCCGACCGTTTCGGCGTACAGCCCGACTACTACACGTGCCCGCCCGACCTGGGCCTGATGATGCAGGACGCGGACGCGGCCGTGCTCATCGGGGACGCGGCCCTGCGCGCCAACCTGCACGACGCGCCGCGTCTCGGGCTGCAGGTGCACGACCTGGGCGCCCTGTGGAAGGAGTGGACGGGACTGCCGTTCGTCTTCGCCGTGTGGGCCGCCCGCAAGGACTACGCGGAGCGCGAGCCGCTCATCACGCGCAAGGTGCACGAGGCGTTCCTCGCCTCCCGGGACGTGTCCCTGGAAGAGGTCACCAAGGTCGCCGAGCAGGCCTCCCGATGGGAGGTCTTCGACGAGCAGGTCCTCGAGCGCTATTTCACGACACTCGACTTCCGCTTCGGCGCGCGGCAGCTGGAGGGCGTCACGGAGTTCGCCCGCCGGGTAGGTCCGACGACCGGCTTCGCGGCCGATGTCCGGGTCGATCTGCTGCAGCCGTGACGCGGTAGCTCCGCCGGCCCCGGAAGGCGTACGGGAATTCCCCCGCGGAATTCGCGTACGCCTTCTGCGTGCCGCCCCTCTCGCCTGCGGGGCAATTCCGGCTATCCGGGAAACAACGGGCCGTTCGGTTGCGATCGACTGTGAACGTCAGGAATTTCACCGGTGAACGTTTTGAATACGCCGGGCCCGCGGATATCGGAGGGATGCGTTCCGTCGAGCGGTGGTATCCGGGGTGCCGTGACGGGGGAGGACTACCCTGGCCCGACTGGAGCGTGGGCACAGGGGGAGGCCAGGTCATGCAGCCGCTGGAAGCCGGCGAACCGACCACGATCGGGCCCTACCGGCTGCTCGGAAGGCTCGGTTCGGGCGGAATGGGCCGCGTCTATCTGGGGCGCAGCGCCGGAGGCCGCACCGTCGCCGTGAAGGTCGTCCATCCGCACTTCGCGCTTGACGAGGAGTTCCGGGCGCGCTTCCGGCGCGAGGTCGACGCCGCGCGCCGCGTCGGGGGCGCCTGGACCGCGCCGGTCCTCGACGCCGACCCGGAGGCGTCCGTGCCGTGGGTGGCGACCGGGTACGTGGCCGGCCCCTCCCTCGCGCAGGCCGTGAAGGAACGCGCCCTGCCCGACCACTCCGTACGGGTCCTGGGCGCGGGCCTCGCCGAGGCGCTCTCGGCGGTGCACGGTCTCGGGCTCGTCCACCGCGACGTGAAGCCGTCGAACGTGCTGCTCACCGTGGACGGCCCGCGCCTGATCGACTTCGGCATCGCCCGCGCCACCGACGGCACCGCCTCCCTCACCTCCACCGGCGTCTCGATCGGGTCGCCCGGATACATGGCCCCCGAGCAGATCCTCGGCAAGGGCGTCACGGGCGCCGCCGACGTCTTCTCCCTCGGCGCGGTCCTGGTCTACGCGGTGACCGGCACGTCCCCGTTCTCCGGCGACTCGTCCGCTGCGCTCCTCTACAAGGTGGTGCACGAGGAGCCCGAACTCGGCCTGGCGCGCGGGGAGCTGCGCGACGTCGCCGCCGCGTGCCTGGCGAAGGACCCGGCCGCGCGGCCCACCCCTGACGAGGTGGCGAGCGCTCTCGCTCCGCAGGGCGCGGCCCGGCTCGTGGCGGCGGGGTGGCTGCCGGGCGCGCTGGTGGAGCAGGTGGGGCGCAGCGCGGTGGCACTCCTGGACCTGGAGGGCGCGGCGCCGGCGGGTGCCGCTGAGCGTTCGGGACCCGTCGGCTTCAGCAAGCCCTCGGTCGACTGGCCGTCGGGCGCAGCGGCATCGCCGGCCGGGGTGTTCGGGCCGGCGGATCCCGCGTACGGGCCGGCCGCCCTGCACGTGCCCGCCCCTGCCGACGCTGCCGTGCCCGCGCCGCGCACCGAAGTGCCGGGTGCCGGGAAACTCTCCGTCAGTGTGGCCGCGACGTCCGTGCCCGGCGCCGGCGGGCGTGGACGCAGGCTCAGCTGCACGGTCGCGCTCGGTGTCGCGGGCGCGCTCGCCGCCGTCACCCTGGGTTCGGTGTTCCTCTTCGACCTGCTGCCCGGCTCCTCGAAGGGCGGAAGCGACACGGCAGGCGGCCATCCGCCCGCGGCGACGGCCTCGGCCTCCGACGCCGCCCCGAAGGGCACGGTCCCCGCCTCCTACGTGGGCACCTGGGAAGGCCCCGGCACCGGGCTCGGCGGCACGCTGCCGATGGGCACGTTCCGCGTCACCGTCGAACAGGGCCGGATCGGCGAGGAATTCGGCACGTTCCACCAGACCGACCCGATCGGCGCGGTCTGCGAGGACGTCCTCGTTCTCAAGAGGGTCGAGAAGGACCGGATCGTCGCCACGGGCATCGCCAAGAAGTCGAACGGCGGGCAGTGCACCACCGGTCGGCACGAAGTCCGCCTGGTCAAGTCGAAGTCGGGCGGCCGCCTCACCTACGAGACGGACAACCCGCGCGCGGGCGACCCCGTCGCCACGATGCGGCCCGCCGGCTGAGGTGGCAGAGGCGGGCCTTGCGCGACCGGGGAGACATGGAGGGGGAGCGGGGACATGGGATTCGGCAGGAACAGGGGAGCGAACGAGCCGCTGGTCGAGCCGGTGGCGTGGGAGGGCGTCAGCTGGTTCGTCGTGACCGACGTCGAGCGGGCCGCCTCGTTCCCGCGCAAGCCGGTGAAGGGGCGCCTCGCCGTACGCGTCCCCACGGCGGTCGCGGGCGTGCGCCACTTCGCGCCCGCTGCGTACGTCGTGGGCGGCGGCGAGGACGGCGGACCGCATGAGCTGTACGAGGCCGGGGGCGCGCAGCGGCTCGTGTGCACGGTGACGCCGGCGGGCGACGGGCACGTGGTCACCGACGCGGCGGGCGCCGAACTCGGCCACGTCCACCGCACACCCGCCGTCAAGCGCACTGTCCAGCACGGCCTTTGGCTGCGGCAGCCGGGCCGCCCCGATGCCGTCGCCCGCTACCACTGGGCCAAGGGCAGCGCGAAGGACATCGCGACGCGCGGCAAGGACGGCGCGGTGCGGGGCGCGGGCGCGCTCGTCGGCAGCGTCGTGGACTCCGTGCTCAGCCTGGGCGCGGAGGGCGGAGACCGGTCCAGCACGCGCACGGCGAAGCCCGTGACATGGCGGGCCGCAGAGGAGACCGTACTGACGCAGGGGTACGTGGACGGCGTCAAGTCGTATGTGCCGCAGGCCGGTTGGCTCGACCGGCGGATCGCGTTCGCGCTGGCGGTGCTCGGCCGGTAGGCGACGCCGGTACGTGAATCGCCGTTGGACATGGGGGAAGGGGCGGGGATGGTGGATGTGCTGCTGGCCGTGGCCGGGGCGGTGTGGGGCGCCGCCGCCGGGCTGTTCGTGCCGCGGGTCGCGTACCGGCTGTCCGTGGAGCCGGACGAGACGTGGCGGGCGAGCTGTCCGGACGGGCATCCGCTGCGGGGCGGTGTGCGCGGGTGGCTGGGCCGCGGGCGGTGCGCGGTGTGCGGCCGCACGCTCGGCCCCGGCGCCCTGACGCCCGTACTGCTCACCGCCGCCGTCTGCGCCGCGCTCGCCGCCGCCACCGGAACCCGCCCCGAACTCGGCGCCTGGCTCCTCCTCGCACCGTCCGCGGTGCTCCTCGCGGTGGTCGACGCCCGGGTGAAGCGGCTGCCCGACGTCCTCACCCTGCCGCTCGCCGCGGCCGCCCCGGCCCTGCTCGGCCTGGCGGCGCTGCTGCCCGAGCCGGGCGGCGACTGGCCGACGGCGCTGCTCGGCGCGCTCGCGCTCGGCGGCGGCTACCTCGTGCTCTTCCTCATCCACCCCAACGGGATGGGCTTCGGCGACGTGAAGCTGGCCGTCGGCCTGGGTGCGGTGCTCGGCTGGTACGGGTGGGGGCTCGTGTTCATCGGCACGTTCGCCGGGTTCCTGTTCGCCGCGCTGTACGGCACGGTTCTCGTGATCGCACGGCGGGCCGGCCGCAGGACGGCGATCCCGTTCGGGCCGTTCCTGCTCGCGGGCGCGCTGGCCGGCGTACTGATGGGTGCGTACGCCGCCTGACGTCGAGGGCAGGAGGCCCCTGGCGTACGCTGAGACCGCCCGTCCACAACCCTTACGAACGAAACGAAAGGGACGCCCGGTGACCGAGAAGGCCGACCTTCAGACCGTCCTCGACCGTGCCGCCGCGGGTGGACGCATCACCCCAGAAGAGGCGCTCGACCTCTACCGCGACGCTCCCCTGCACGCGCTCGGCGCGGCCGCCGACGCCATCAGGCGCCGCCGGTACGCCGGCACCGAGCACATCGCGACGTACATCATCGAGCGGAACATCAACTACACGAACGTCTGCGTGACGGCGTGCAAGTTCTGCGCCTTCTACGCCGCGCCCAAGGACACCGCCAAGGGCTGGACGCGCGACCTCGACGACATCCTGCGCCGCTGCGCCGAGACCGTCGAACTCGGCGGCACGCAGATCATGTTCCAGGGCGGCCACCACCCGGACTATGGCGTCGAGTACTACGAGAAGCACTTCTCCGCCATCAAGCAGGCGTTCCCCCAGCTGGTCATCCACTCCCTCGGCGCGTCCGAGGTCGAGCACATGGCCCGCATCTCCAAGGTCTCCGTCGAGGAGGCCATCGAGCGCATCCACGCGGCCGGCCTCGACTCCTTCGCGGGCGCCGGCGCCGAGCTCCTCCCGGCCCGCCCCCGCAAGGCGATCGCCCCGCTGAAGGAGTCCGGCGAGCGCTGGCTGGAGATCATGGAGGCGGCCCACCGCCTCGGCGTCGAGTCGACGTCCACGATGCTGATGGGCACCGGCGAGACCAACGCCGAGCGCATCGAGCACCTGAGCATGATCCGCGACGTACAGGACCGCACGGGCGGCTTCCGCGCCTTCATCCCGTACACGTACCAGCCGGAGAACAACCACCTGAAGGGCCGCACGCAGGCGACGCTCTTCGAGTACCTGCGGATGATCGCCATCGCGCGGATCTTCCTCGACAACGTGGCCCACATCCAGGGCTCCTGGCTGACCACCGGCAAGGAGGTCGGTCAGCTGTCGCTGCACTACGGCGCCGACGACCTTGGTTCGATCATGCTGGAGGAGAACGTCGTCTCCTCGGCCGGTGCCAAGCACCGCTCGAACCGCCTGGAGATCATCGACCTCATCCGCAAGGCGGGCCGCGTCCCCGCGCAGCGCGCCACGACGTACGAGCACCTCGTCGTGCACGACGACCCGGCGAACGACCCGGTCGACGACCGCGTCCAGTCGCACATCTCGTCCACCGCGATCGAGGGCGGCACGGCACACCCCGAGCTGAAGCTCGTCTCCACCAACTGAGGCTCATTTGCTGACGATCCACGTGGCCGAGGCCTCGCCCGAGGCCGCGGTCCTGGTCGACGGGGCGTCCGTCGCCGCCCTCGGCCCGTACGAGGACCTCGCCGCCGTCCGCCCGCAGGCGCGGGTGCGGCGGTGGCCCGGCATCCTCACGCCCGGCCTGCTCAACCCGTACGGGCCCGAGATCCTCGAAGGCACGTACCACCCGGACCCGCGCGAGGCCGACGAGTTCGGCACGCGGCCGGTCGTCGGGGAGCGCGCCCGGGAGATCTTCCGTGCCGATCCGTCCCGGGTCGGGGCCAGCGCGCGGCGCGGCATCCAGCAGCTGTTCGCGCACGGCACGGTCGCCGTGGCCGGGGAGCTGCGCTCCCGCGCCGTGGTGGACGCGGTGCGCAGGGCCGGACTCGCGATCGGGCAGCGCCCGCCGAACCAGCCGGGGCCGGTGTCCTTCTCGCCGGTGCCGCTCGTCCTGCTGCCGCCGCTGGTCGTGGGCGGACCGGCCAGGTTCGCCGTGTTCGACGTGCCGGACCGCGCCTCGCTCGTGCGGCTCGGCCCGGCCAGCTGTGTGGCCACGGTCATCGAAGGCCGCCTGGTGTACCGGCGCCGCTGACGTCGGCCCGGGGGCGTACTGCCACAATGGACGCGTGACCCGCGCATCCCTGGACAAGCAGCCGCACGAAGTCGCTTCGATGTTCGACGACGTGGCGGACCGGTACGACCTCACCAACGACGTGCTCTCGCTCGGCCAGGCCCGGCTGTGGCGCAAGGAGGTCGCGAAGGCCGTCGACGCGCGGCCCGCGCAGAAGGTCCTCGACCTCGCGGCCGGTACGGCGACGTCCTCGCAGCCGTTCGCGCAGGCCGGCGCCTATGTCGTGCCCTGCGACTTCTCGATCGGGATGCTCCAGGTCGGCAAGAAGCGGCACCCGTGGATGCCGTTCACCGCGGGCGACGCGACGAAGCTGCCGTTCAAGGACGACACCTTCGACGCCGTGACCATCTCCTTCGGCCTCAGGAACGTGCAGGACACGGACACGGCGCTGCGCGAGCTGTACCGGGTGACGAAGCCCGGCGGGCGCGTCGTGATCTGCGAGTTCTCGCAGCCGACGTGGGCGCCGTTCCGCACCGTCTACACCGAGTACCTGATGCGGGCCCTGCCGCCGGTGGCCCGCGCCGTGTCCTCGAACCCGGACGCGTACGTCTACCTCGCCGAGTCGATCCGCAGCTGGCCCGACCAGCCGGCGCTCGCGGCCCGCCTGAAGAAGGCCGGCTGGTCGGACGTGGCCTGGCGCAACCTGACGGGCGGCGTCGTGGCGCTGCACCGGGGCGTCAAGTAGCGGGCGTCAAGTAGCGGGTTCAAGGTAGCGGGCCCTCAATTCCCGTTCCGTGCCCATCCGTTGTGCCGAATCCCCGCCACGGGGAACCGGTCACCGGGAAAGATGTGTCCGTTGAGTACGTGGTGACAGCCGGTCACCCCTGGTGACGGTACGACTTTCCCGGATGACGGAGCATTTCCCATGGCGTCGTTCTGCCCGCACTGCGGAGCCCAGGCTCCCGACGAGGCCCGCTTCTGCATGAAGTGCGGGCGGGAACGAACGCCGGAGCGCGAGCCTACGGCTCAGGGGCCCGCGGCTCCTCCCGCGGCGCCGCCTGGTCAGCCGCCCGTTCCGCCGCTCGCGCCGCCAGCTGCCCCGCCGCCGCCCGCGTTCGCCCCCGGCGGGCCCTCGCCCGTCGGCGCCTTCTTCGGGCGCGCCTTCCGCGGCGACTGGGCCGGCTCGGCGCAGGCCGCGCTGTGGCCCGTCGGACTCCTGGTGATCGCCGCCGTCGCCCTCGCCATCCCTTCGTACGGGCAGGGCAGCGACGTCGTCGTCGGGTTCGGCGACCGGATGCGGATCTCGCTCGCGCTGCTGCTCCAGTCGCTCGGCGGCGGCTTCGAGGTGTCGGCCTCCGGCGGCTCCTCGCCCTTCGGCGGCGGGGACTCACCGTTCGGCTCCGGTGACGGTGACATGGGCGCGGAGCTCAGCGGCGGCGCCGCGCTCTCCCTCGTCCCTCTCACCGTCACCGCCCTGTGGATCCTGGCGCTCTGGATCGGCGTACGCGTCCTGCGCTCACGCCTCCGGGCCCGCGCGACGAGCCCGGCCGTCCCCGGCGGCCACCCCGTCCCCGGCACTCCCGGGCTCGAAGCCGCCCTGCGTGTCGCTCTGTTGGTGACCGTCGGCGTTCTCGTACTCGGCCTGTTCGCACAGCCCTCGATCCAGGGCGTGCGGATCTCGTCGTCACCCGTGCTCGCCGCGCTCGGCGCGCTCCTCGTCTCGCTCGTCGTCGCCGCGGGAATGCTGCACCGGGACGACCTGGCCCAGTGGCTCACCGCCCGGCCGGCGGCGCTGGCGCTGGTGCGGGCCACCGGGACGGCGTTGCGCGCGCTCGCCGTCGTCCTTGTGATCTGCTCGGTCGCCGCGTTCATCAGCATCGCCCAGATCGACGACCTGGGCGATGTCTCCGACGTGTCCGACCTCGGCCAGGCCGACCTGTCGCCGCTGGTCGTCGCCCTGCTCGTGCTGCCCAACCTCGGCGCCATGGCGCTCGGCCTCGGCTGGGGCGCGCCCATCTCCTTCGAGGCGGGCGGCAGTTCGACGTACGGGGGCGGGTACCAGCACCAGTCGTTCGGCCTCTCCGAGCTCGGCGACGTCACCAACTCCTGGGCGGTCGTGGGGGCGCTGGCCCTCGGCACCGTCTGCGCGCTGACCGTGGGCGTGATGGCGGCCCGACGGTCGGCCGACCGGCGCGAGCAGCTCCTTTCCGCCGGGATCTTCCTCGGTCTGTTCCTGCTGCTCGGCGCGCTCGGCGGCCTCGGCGTGAAGGCCACCGGCGCCGCGTCCGACCTCGGCGGCAGCGGCACGGGCAGCGCCGGCGTGGGCCTCGGCATGGCGGAGGCGCTCCTGTTCGGGCTGCTGTGGGTGTTCGCGGCGGCGTTCCTCGCGCCGTATCTGATGCAGATGGCGGGGGCGCGGACCGGGATCGTCCCGGAACCGCAGGTGCCGCCGGGGGCGTTCGGGCCTGCGCCGGATGCCCCTGTGCAGGCGTATCCCGCGTCGGCGGCTCCCGTTCAGGCGCCTACCGCGCCGGAAGCGCCCAACGAACCGCCCGCCCCCAACGAACCGCCCGCCCCCAACGACCCGCCGAACCCCGCCGTGGCGGCCGCCGCCCTGCCGACGGCCACCGCCGCTCCGGCGCCCACCCCCACGCCTCCTCCCGGGCCCACCCCCGGCCCCGCCCCCGCTGCTCTGTACGACCCGCACACCTTCCAGCTCGGCGTGCAGTCGGCCCAGCTCGGCGTACAGTCGGCCGCCGCCCCCGCCAAGTCCCCGCGCCGCGCCGGGATCTGGGTCGCCACCGTCGCCGGCGCGTTCGTCATCGGGGGCGGCGTGGCGGCTGGGGTGCTGCTGCTCCAGGACCACGGCGGCAAGGACGACAAGGCGGGCCGCGACGACAAGCCCGCCGTCAGCACCGAGCAGCCCGCCCCGTCGCAGACGCCGACCCCGGCGCCGAGCCCCACGCCGAGTGCGACGCCGGACCGGGCCACGGACGCCACGCCGAGCACGACCCCGGGCGCGACCGTTCCGTCCGGCTACCGCAAGGCCGTCGACCCCATGGGCTTCTCCTTCGTGATCCCCGACGTGTGGTCGCGCCAGGGCGTGGAGAACGGCAGCCAGATCACCTACGCGGGCAGCACCGGCGCCGAGCACTACCTCATCGGCGTCATCCCGGACGCGGGCTACACCTCGTACGACAACATCCTCAACATGGAGAAGCACGCCAGGGAGGACAAGAAGAAGCAGGACTACCAGCGGATCGACCTGCGCCGGAACACCTTCCAGGGGCGGCCCGGCGCGATCTGGGAGTACACCTACCGCGACGAGGGCGGCCGGACGATGCACGGCATCGACCAGTCGTACGTCGCCGAGGACGGCACCGAGTACACGATCTTCCTCGTGGGGCAGCAGGACGTGTGGGCCGACCTGAAGAAGACGTACCGGACCGGCCTGGAGTCCTGGCGCCTGACGAACTGACTCCGGCCGGGCGCCACGACGGTCACGGCCGGTCGTATGCGCCGGCCGCTGCGTGTGCTCACCACTATGTGCCCACCACTACGTGCCGACCACCGTGTACGTCTCGCCCGGCTCTTCCAGTTCGCGCTGCAGCCCGCCGCCGCGCGGCCCCGGCATACGGGGTTCGTTCACCCCGGAGCCGCCGTGGCCCTCGCCGTCCGCCAGGTCGAACCAGACGGTGACGACGGCGCCGCGGGGCACCTCGGTGTCGGGCGGCGGGTACTGGCGCACGACGTAGTCGACCACGGTGAGACGGAAGTCGGGGCGGTCGGGCGCGGTCAGCTGCACGCCGCGCGCCGCCGCGGCCTCGCGCGCGTCGACGGCCATCAGGCCGACGAACTTCGGGACGCGCACTTCGGGCGTCTTGGGTGTAATACGCACAGACTTCACCCCCAGCGGTACCCGAAGGGTAGCTCCGCCGGACCCCCGACCGGAAGCAGCACGGCTTACGAGGCGAGTCCGAAAAGACCTACAGCGCGAGCCTGAAGGGACCTATAGCGCGAGCCTGAAACAGAGGCCCGTGCGCGGGTCACCCGGGACGGTGAACGTTTCGGCGGGTTCCATGCCGAGGCGCCGCGTCACCGCCACCGACCGCTCGTTGCGCGAGTCGACCATCGCCACCACGCTCCGTACACCCGCGGCCCGTACGCGTTCCACGGTCGCCAGGGCAGCCGCCGTCGCGTAGCCGTGGCCCCAGTGCGCCCGTCCGAGCCGCCAGCCGATCTCGATCTCGCCCGCCGGACCCCAGGAGTGCGGCCAGGGCTGCGCGCCCGTGAAGCCGATGACGTCGCCGTCCGTGTCGGTCATCGTCCACAGGCAGAAGCCGCGCTCCGCGTCGTGCCGGCGCTGCCGGGCGGTCAGCTCCTCGTACACGGACAGTTCGGCAGAGGCCCCGCCGTGGAACTCCATGACCTCCGGGTCGTCGAAGACGCGGTGCCAGGCGAAGGCGTCCTCGTCAGTGGGGACACGCAGCTGTACATCAGGCAGAGCTCGGTTCACAGGGCGGCCCTTCGGCTGGGTGATCAGTACCGCTGCATAGACTGCCCACATCCGGTGCCGCGCGGCACGCAGATTTCGAGTCTTCGGGAGAACCCGCCGTGACCGAGCCCCTCTCCGAGCACAGCGCAGATGTGATCGTCGTCGGGGCCGGGCCAGCCGGTTCGACGACCGCGTACTACCTGGCCAAGGCCGGACTCGACGTCCTCCTTCTGGAGAAGACCGCGTTCCCCAGGGAAAAGGTGTGCGGCGATGGCCTCACTCCGCGGGCCACCAAGCAGCTCGTGTCGATGGGCATCGACATCTCCGAAGAGGCGGGCTGGCTGCGCAACAAGGGCCTGCGGATCATCGGCGGCGGCGTCCGGCTCCAGCTGGACTGGCCGGATCTCGCCTCCTACCCGGACTACGGACTCGTCCGCAAGCGCGACGACTTCGACGAGCAGCTCGCCCGGAACGCCCAGAAGGCGGGCGCGCGCCTGTACGAGCGCTGCAACGTCGGCGCCCCGATCATCGACGACCGCACGGGCCGCATCACCGGCGTCAACGCCAAGCTCGGTGAGGAGAAGCGCGAAGTCACCTTCCACGCGCCCCTCGTCGTCGCCGCGGACGGCAACTCGACCCGGCTGTCGCTCGCGATGGGCCTGCACCGGCGCGACGACCGCCCGATGGGCGTCGCCGTCCGCACGTACTTCACCTCGCCGCGCCACGACGACGACTACCTGGAGTCCTGGCTGGAGCTGTGGGACCGCCGCGGCGCCCAGGACCGGCTGCTGCCCGGCTACGGCTGGATCTTCGGCATGGGCGACGGCACGTCGAACGTCGGCCTCGGCATCCTCGACTCCTCCGCCGCGTTCAAGGAGCTCGACTGGCGCGAGGTCCTGAAGGCCTGGTGCGCCTCGATGCCGGAGGACTGGGGCTACACCCCGGACAACATGACGATGCCGATCCGCGGCGCCGCCCTGCCCATGGCCTTCAACCGCCAGCCGCACTACACCAAGGGCCTGCTCCTGGTCGGCGACGCGGGCGGCATGGTGAACCCGTTCAACGGCGAGGGCATCGCGTACGCCATGGAGTCCGGCCAGATCGCGGCCGACGTCATCGTGCAGGCGCACGCCCGCGCGACCGACGCCCAGCGCGAACTCGCCCTCCACCGTTACCCGAAGGTCCTCAAGGACACCTACGGCGGCTACTACACGCTCGGCCGCGCCTTCGTGAAGCTCATCGGCAACCCGAAGGTCATGAAGATCGCGACGCAGCGCGGCCTGACGCACCCGGTGCTCATGAAGTTCACGCTGAAGATGCTCGCCAACCTGACCGACCCGACGGGCGGCGACGCGATGGACCGCATCATCAACGGCCTGAGCAAGGTGGCGCCGAAGGCGTGAGCGGCCCGGACGCGCCCGGTCGGTGGGCTCTGCCGACCGTCGCGTTCCGCGGCAGGCAGCGGGCGCTCACGGCGCTCACGTCGCTCCTGGGGCGCTCCGCCCGCGCCGCGCAGGCCCGGCTTTTGCGGCGCTCCCAAAATCACGCGCGCCGAACTGGCCCGTGCGGGGCGGCACGGAGCACCCTGGCTGCATGATTTTCATCGCCGTGAAGTTCACCGCCCGGCCCGAGTACGCCGACTCCTGGCTGGAGCACACCGCCGATTTCACCCGCGCCACGCGCGCCGAGGACGGCAACCTCTTCTTCGACTGGTCCCGCAGCGTCGAGGACCCGAACCAGTACGTCCTCCTGGAGGGCTTCCGGGACGGGGACGCGGGGGCCGCGCACGTGGGCTCCGACCACTTCAAGGCCGGCCTGGAGACGATGTCCGGTCTGATCGCCTCCGTGCCGGAGATCATCAACACGGAGATCCCGGGCGGCAGTTGGGGCCCTATGAGTGAATTGTCTCCGAAGGGCTGACCTGGGTGTGACAGTCGCTTTGTCGGCATTCATGGCAAAAAGCCACCACTCCCGAGCAGGGGAGTGGTGGCCTTTTGCTAGATATGACGCGAAATGGGCGACTCAGAGAACGCGGACCGCACCGCTCGCCGGGTAGCCGGACAGGTCCTGGATGACAACGCCCTTGGAGGGGTTGGCGGCGTCCAGGTACTGGCCGTTACCGATGTACACACCCACGTGGTACGCCGAGCCGGCGGCGCCCCAGTAGAGGAGGTCGCCGACCTGCAGGTTGTCGAGGGAGACCGGGGTGCCGGCCGTCGACTGGTCCTGCGAGACGCGCGGCAGGCTGACGCCGGCCTGCGCGAACGCGGCCTGGGTCAGGCCGGAGCAGTCCCAGGAGTTGGGGCCGGTGCCGCCCATGACGTACGCGTCGCCGACCTGCGCCTTCAGGAAGGCGATGACGGACGCGACGCTGCCGCTGGCGGGGGCCGCGACGTCGGAGGCCGCGGAGGAGGCGGTGGAGAGGGTGGTGCGCTCGGCGGAGCGCGACGCACGCGCTTCCTCGGCCTTGCGCTTCGCCTCGGCCTCGGCCTTCTTCTTGGCCTCCGCCTTCTTCTCCGCGAGGGCCTGGTCCGCCTTGGCCTGCTTCGCGGCCTTTGCGACGGCCAGGTCCTGCTCGGCCTGCAGCGCGTACGAGTTCGCGGCCTGCTGGGTGGCGTCCGCGGACTGGGCGACCTGAGTGGAGAGGTCCGCCGTGATGGTCGGCATCTCGATGGTCTCGGTCACCGGCTCGGCGGCGAACGCCGGACCGGACGCACCGGCCACTGCCAGGGTGCTGAGGACGCCACCGGCAACTCCGGCGCGCAGGGCGATTTTCGACGCGCTGCGACGGGGCTTCCGGTGGCTGGGTATGTGAGCGGTGTGGGACATGAGTACAACCGCTATCAGGGCCTCCATGGTTCCTTCAAGAAACGTGTGGTGCGCCACAGTTGTCGTGTGAGCGTTTGAATCCCGGGCGTGGCGGCCTTTATTGACGCCGTAACGGGCAATCCGGACAGGGCTGATCAAGCCTGTGATCATGGGCTTTCTGCAATACGCCCGAATTGCCCTCGACCTACCACTCGTTGACACCGATGGCCAAGCCCGGTTTCTAACAGGTAACGGGCGGCGTGACGCAGGTCACAAAGGGGCCACCTTTGCCGCCGGGCGCTCCTCGTGGACGCGTGCCCGCGTCCACTTACGTCCACACCTCTCCCTCGGATGTGTGAACGGCGGCCACTATCAGCCGGTTCTGTCCAGCGCCAATTTGCCTGCGCGCGCCACCTCTTGATAGTGAGCCAACGCTTCTACCTGGGGTAACGAGCCAAGATGTCACCTCTGGTGATCACTCAGGCGCTTCGCGTGTGAAGATCACCGCTCATCCGACTTCATGATCCTTCGTCAGGTGGTGGAGATCACAAAGCTGTTGGCGCACCCCGTGTCGCAGATCACAGACCGGCAGGCATAGGATGCGGGGCAGTTGGGCTTGTGACCTGCTTCACATGTGAGCGATCTTCGTGCAGTCGGGGGTGGCTTCGCGGGGAGCGGGGGCGGGCCCGACGTATCCGCCAGCAGTCAGCGCCGACTGAGAGGAGCGAGGAGCGGTGAACGCGTATGCGCCCATCCTCGTACTGGGAGCCCTCGGGGCAGGCTTTGCGATCTTCTCCGTGGTCATGGCCACGCTTATCGGTCCAAAGCGGTACAACCGGGCCAAGCTCGAGGCCTACGAGTGCGGTATCGAGCCGACCCCCACGCCGGCCGGCGGCGGGCGCTTCCCCATCAAGTACTACCTGACGGCGATGCTCTTCATCGTCTTCGACATCGAGATCGTCTTCCTCTACCCCTGGGCCGTCACCTTCGACGCCCTGGGTGTTTTCGGGCTCGTGGAGATGCTGCTCTTCGTGCTCACCGTCTTCGTCGCGTACGCGTACGTATGGCGGCGCGGCGGCCTGGAATGGGACTGAGGGGCCTTAAGCCATGGGACTCGAAGAAAAGCTGCCGAGCGGCTTTCTGCTGACCACCGTCGAGCAGGCCGCGGGCTGGGTGCGCAAGTCATCCGTCTTCCCGGCCACGTTCGGCCTGGCGTGCTGCGCCATCGAGATGATGACGACGGGCGCCGGCCGCTATGACCTGGCGCGCTTCGGCATGGAGGTCTTCCGCGGCTCGCCGCGGCAGGCAGACCTGATGATCGTGGCCGGGCGCGTGAGCCAGAAGATGGCGCCCGTCCTGCGGCAGGTCTACGACCAGATGCCGAACCCCAAGTGGGTCATCTCCATGGGCGTGTGCGCCTCGTCGGGCGGGATGTTCAACAACTACGCGATCGTGCAGGGCGTCGACCACGTAGTCCCTGTGGACATCTATCTGCCCGGCTGTCCGCCGCGGCCGGAGATGCTGATGGACGCGATTCTCAAGCTCCATCAGAAGATCCAGTCCTCCAAGCTCGGCGTGAACGCCGAGGAGGCGGCCCGCGAGGCGGAGGAAGCGGCGCTCAAGGCGCTCCCGACGATCGAGATGAAGGGGCTGCTGCGGTGAGCGACGCGGACAGCAACGGGGTCAACCCCGAGAAGGACCTCAGCGCGGCCAACCTTCCGGGGCAGCGCGGCGACCAGGGCGAGGAGATCCGCGTCCAGCGCGGCATGTTCGGCGCCAACAACGGCGGCGACACGTCGGGATACGGCGGCCTCGTCCGCTCCGTACGGCTGCCGGGCGCCGCCTCGCGGCCGTACGGCGGCTGGTTCGACGAGGTGGCCGACGAGCTGGAGGGGGCCCTGGAGGAACAGGGCCTCGTCCCCGAGAACGCGATCGACAAGACCGTCGTCGACCGCGACGAGCTCACCTTCCATATCGAGCGCGAGTACCTGGTGCGCGTCGCCCAGACCCTGCGCGACGACCCGGCCCTGCGCTTCGAGCTCTGCACGGGCGTGAGCGGGGTGCACTACCCGGACGACAAGGGCCGGGAGCTGCACGCCGTCTACCACCTGCGCTCGATCACCCACAATCGCCTGATCCGCCTCGAGGTCAGCGCCCCCGACGCGGATCCGCACGTCCCCTCGCTGGTCGCCGTCTATCCGACGAACGACTGGCACGAGCGCGAGACGTACGACTTCTTCGGTCTGGTCTTCGACGGCCACCCGGCGCTGACGCGGATCATGATGCCGGACGACTGGCAGGGCTTCCCGCAGCGCAAGGACTACCCCCTCGGCGGCATCCCCGTCGAGTACAAGGGCGCCCAGATCCCGGCTCCGGACCAGCGGAGGTCGTACTCCTGATGTCTACTCCTTCTGCATCGCCGCGCGAGACGACCGAGGGGACCGTATATACGGTCACCGGCGGCGACTGGGACGAGGTCGTCCAGTCCGCGGCCAGGGCCGACGACGAGCGCATCATCGTCAACATGGGCCCGCAGCACCCGTCCACGCACGGCGTGCTCCGGCTGATCCTTGAGATCGACGGCGAGACGGTCACCGAGGCCCGCTGCGGCATCGGCTATCTGCACACCGGCATCGAGAAGAACCTCGAATACCGGAACTGGACGCAGGGCACCACCTTCGTCACGCGCATGGACTATCTGACGCCGTTCTACAACGAGGCGGCGTACTGCCTCGCCGTCGAGAAGCTCCTCGGCATCACGGACGAGATCCCGGACCGGGCGACGGTCATCCGCGTGCTCCTGATGG
Organism: Streptomyces sp. NBC_00009; assembly: GCF_045040855.1. NCBI lineage: Bacteria > Bacillati > Actinomycetota > Actinomycetes > Kitasatosporales > Streptomycetaceae > Streptomyces > Streptomyces sp. NBC_00009. The sequence goes on along the minus strand of NZ_CP108312.1, from coordinate 3,310,494 downwards.
AGCTGAACCGGATGTCCTCGCACCTGGTCGCCATCGCCACCGGCGGCATGGAGCTCGGCGCGACGACGATCATGATCTACGGCTTCCGCGATCGTGAACTCATTCTCGATATCTACGAGCTGATCACCGGCCTGCGCATGAACCACGCGTACATCCGGCCCGGCGGACTCGCCCAGGACCTGCCGCCCGGCGCGGTGGACCAGATCCGCGAGTTCGTGAAGAAGATGTCGAAGAACCTTCCCGAGTACGACAAGCTCGCCACCGGGAACCCCATCTTCAAGGCCCGCATGCAGGACGTCGGCTATCTCGACCTCACCGGCTGCATGGCCCTCGGCGCCACCGGACCGATCCTGCGCTCGGCGGGCCTCCCGCACGACCTGCGCAAGTCGCAGCCGTACTGCGGTTACGAGAACTACGACTTCGAGGTCCCGACCGCCGACACCTGCGACGCCTACGGACGCTTCCTGATCCGCCTGGAGGAGATGCGCCAGTCGCTGCGCATCGTCGAGCAGTGCCTGGACCGGCTCGCTCCGGGCCCGGTCATGGTCGGCGACAAGAAGATCGCCTGGCCGGCGCAGCTCGCGCTCGGCCCGGACGGCCTCGGCAACTCGCTCGACCACATCAAGCAGATCATGGGCACCTCCATGGAGTCCCTGATCCACCACTTCAAGCTGGTGACCGAGGGCTTCCGGGTTCCGGCCGGGCAGGCGTACTCCGCCGTCGAGTCGCCCAAGGGCGAGCTCGGGGTGCACGTCGTGTCCGACGGCGGCACCCGTCCCTACCGGGTCCACTACCGCGACCCCTCCTTCACCAACCTTCAGGCCATGGCGGCGATGTGCGAGGGCGGCCAGGTCGCCGACGTCATCGTCGCCGTCGCGTCCATCGACCCCGTGATGGGAGGCGTCGACCGGTGACCACCACTCCTTCCGAGCAGGGCCAGGGCGTCAGCCTGGGCATGCCCCAACTGCCCGCGCCCGACTACCCGGACGACGTCCGAGCCCGGCTCGAGACGGACGCGCGCGAGATCATCGCCCGCTACCCGGACTCCCGCTCCGCGCTCCTCCCGCTGCTGCACCTCGTGCAGTCAGAAGAGGGTTATGTGACGCGCACGGGCATGCGGTTCTGCGCCGACATGCTGGGCCTGACCACGGCCGAGGTCACCGCCGTCGCGACCTTCTACACGATGTACCGGCGCAAGCCGAGCGGTGACTACCAGGTCGGGGTCTGCACGAACACGCTGTGCGCCGTGATGGGCGGCGACGCCATCTTCGAGGCCCTCCAGGAGCACCTGGGCGTCGGCAACGGCGGGACCACCGAGGACGGCAAGGTCACCCTCGAGCACATCGAGTGCAACGCGGCCTGCGACTTCGCGCCCGTCGTGATGGTCAACTGGGAGTTCTTCGACAACCAGACGGTGGGCAGCGCGAAGCGGCTGGTCGACGACCTGCGCGCGGGCGCGCAGGTCGAACCCACCCGCGGCGCCCCCCTGTGCACGTACAAGGAGACCGCGCGGATCCTCGCCGGCTTCCCGGACGAGCGGCCCGGCGCCGTCGAGGCGAGCGGCAGCGCGGGACCTGCCTCGCTGATCGGCCTGCGTCTCGCCAAGGGGGAGGCCGCCCCCGCGCGTGTGGTCCATCCGCGGGACGCCGGGGACGCGCCGCAGCAGGACACCTCAGCCGAGGAGGGGGAGTGATGACCTTGGCAGCCGAGATCGACAACGACACCAGCCCCGAGAAGCTGCTCGCACCGGTACTTTCGGCGTTCTGGGACGAGGACAAGTCCTGGTCCCTGGACGTCTACCGGCGGCACGACGGCTACGAGGGTCTGCGCAAGGCCCTCGCCATGTCGCCGGACGACCTGATCGCCTATGTGAAGGACTCCGGCCTGCGCGGCCGTGGCGGCGCGGGCTTCCCCACCGGAATGAAGTGGCAGTTCATTCCGCAGGGCGACGGCAAACCGCACTATCTAGTTGTCAACGCCGACGAGTCGGAGCCGGGGACCTGCAAGGACATCCCGCTCCTCTTCGCGAACCCGCATTCCCTCATCGAGGGGATCGTGATCGCGTGCTACGCGATCCGCTCTTCGCATGCCTTCATCTATCTGCGGGGCGAGGTCGTCCCCGTACTGCGACGGCTCCACGAGGCCGTACGGGAGGCCTACGCGGCGGGCTACCTCGGCGAGAACGTGCTGGGCAGTGGGCTGAACCTCGAACTCACGGTGCACGCGGGCGCGGGCGCGTACATCTGTGGCGAGGAGACCGCACTGCTCGACTCGCTGGAAGGCCGCCGTGGCCAGCCGCGGCTCCGTCCCCCCTTCCCCGCGGTCGCGGGGCTCTACGCGTGCCCCACTGTTGTCAACAACGTCGAGTCCATCGCGTCGGTTCCCGCGATCCTGAATCGCGGCAAGGACTGGTTCAAGTCGATGGGCAGTGAGAAGTCCCCGGGCTTCACGCTGTACTCGCTCAGCGGGCACGTCACCAACCCCGGCCAGTACGAGGCGCCGCTCGGCATCACGCTGCGCCAGCTCCTCGACATGAGCGGCGGCATGCGTCCGGGCCACCGCCTCAAGTTCTGGACGCCCGGCGGCAGTTCGACTCCGATGTTCACCGACGAGCACCTCGACGTGCCCCTCGACTACGAGGGCGTCGGCGCCGCGGGATCCATGCTCGGCACGAAGGCGCTCCAGTGCTTCGACGAGACGACCTGCGTCGTGCGGGCGGTCACCCGCTGGACCGAGTTCTACGCCCACGAGTCCTGCGGCAAGTGCACGCCGTGCCGTGAAGGGACGTACTGGCTCGTGCAGTTGCTGCGCGACATCGAGGCCGGCAAGGGCTCGATGGACGACCTCGACAAGCTGAACGACATCGCCGACAACATCAACGGCAAGTCGTTCTGCGCGCTCGGCGACGGCGCCGCGTCCCCGATCTTCTCCTCGCTCAAGTACTTCCGCGCGGAGTACGAGCAGCACATCACGGGCAAGGGCTGCCCCTTCGACCCCGCCAAGTCGACCGCTTGGGCGGACCAGCGCACGGAGGTGAACGCATGACGGTAACCACAGGCGCTCCCTCCGGGGGCGGTGAGGCGGCGGTGCCGCCGGAAGATCTCGTCTCACTGACGATCGACGGCATCGGGATCAGCGTGCCCAAGGGCACCCTGGTCATCCGCGCCGCCGAACAGCTCGGCATCGAGATCCCCCGCTTCTGCGACCACCCCCTGCTCGACCCGGCCGGCGCCTGCCGTCAGTGCATCGTCGAGGTCGAGGGCCAGCGCAAGCCGATGGCGTCCTGCACCATCACCTGCACCGACGGCATGGTGGTCAAGAGCCAGCTCACCTCGCCCGTCGCCGAGAAGGCGCAGCGCGGTGTGATGGAGCTGCTCCTCATCAACCACCCGCTGGACTGCCCGGTCTGCGACAAGGGCGGCGAGTGCCCGCTGCAGAACCAGGCCATGTCGCACGGCCAGTCCGACTCCCGCTTCGACGGGAAGAAGCGGACGTTCGAGAAGCCGGTCGCCATCTCGACGCAGATTCTGCTCGACCGTGAGCGGTGCGTGCTGTGCGCGCGCTGCACCCGGTTCTCGAACCAGATCGCCGGCGACCCGATGATCGAGCTGCTCGAGCGCGGCGCGCTCCAGCAGGTCGGCACCGGCGAGGGCGACCCCTTCGAGTCGTACTTCTCCGGGAACACGATCCAGATCTGCCCGGTCGGGGCGCTGACCTCGGCGGCGTACCGATTCCGCTCCCGGCCCTTCGACCTGGTCTCGTCGCCGAGCGTGTGCGAGCACTGCGCGGGCGGCTGCGCGACCCGCACCGACCACCGGCGCGGCAAGGTCATGCGCCGCCTCGCGGCCAACGACCCCGAGGTCAACGAGGAGTGGGTCTGCGACAAGGGCCGCTTCGGGTTCCGTTACGCGCAGAAGCCCGACCGGCTGACCACGCCGCTCGTGCGTAACGCGGACGGTGTGCTGGAGCCCGCGTCCTGGCCCGAGGCCCTGGACGTCGCGGCCCGGGGCCTTTCGTCGGCCCGCGGCCGCGCCGGGGTCCTGACCGGTGGCCGGCTCACCGTCGAGGACGCGTACGCGTACAGCAAGTTCGCGCGCGTGGCGCTCGACACGAACGACATCGACTTCCGCGCGCGCGTGCACAGCAGCGAGGAGGCCGACTTCCTCGCGGCGCGGGTCGCGGGACGCGGGCGTGACCTCGACGGTGTCGGGGTCACGTACACGTCTCTGGAGAAGGCGCCCGCCGTGCTCCTCGTCGGGATCGAGGCCGAGGAGGAGGCGCCCGGCGTCTTCCTGAAGCTGCGCAAGGCGTGGCGCGGGCACGGCCAGCGGACGTTCGGGCTCGCCCCGTTCGCGACCCGGGGCCTGGAGAAGGCGGGCGGCACGCTGCTGCCGGCGGCTCCGGGCACCGAGACCGAGTGGCTCGACGCGCTCGCCTCCGGCTTCGGCCTGGAGGACGGCGGAGCCGAGGCGTCCCAGGCGCTGCGCGCCGAGGGTGCCGTCATCGTCGTCGGCGAGCGGCTCGCGGCCGTGCCGGGCGCCCTGACAGCCGTCGTACGGGCCGCCACGGCGACCGGCGCCCAGCTGGTATGGATTCCGCGCCGGGCCGGGGAGCGCGGTGCGATCGAGGCGGGCGCGCTGCCGTCGCTGCTTCCGGGCGGACGCCCGGCCACCGACCCGCGCGCGCGGGAAGAGGTCGCAGCCGCCTGGGGAGTGTCCGAACTCCCGCACCGCTACGGGCGCGACACGGGCCAGATCGTGGAGGCCGCCGCCGGCGGCGAGCTGCGGGCCCTGGTCGTCGCCGGTGTCGAGGTCGCGGACCTGCCGGACCCGGCACGCGCGCGTGAAGCGCTGCACGAGGTGGCGTTCGTCGTCTCCCTGGAGCAGCGTCCCAGCGAGGTCACCGACCACGCGGACGTCGTGCTTCCGGTCGCCGCGGTCGCCGAGAAGGCGGGCACGTTCCTCAACTGGGAAGGCCGGGCACGCCTCTTCGAGGCCGCGCTCAAGCCCGACCAGATGACGCGCTCCGTGGCGCCCGCCGACGCGCGGGTGCTCCACATGCTCGCCGACGCCATGGCCCGCGCCGAAGGCGCTCATGGACAGGGTCACCTGGGCCTGCCGGACCTGCGGGCCGCGCGGGGGGAGCTCGACCGCCTCGGCGGCTGGAGCGGGCCCCGCGCGACGGACTCGCTGGAGTCGGCCACGCAGCTGCCGCGGCCCGCGTCCGGTGAGGCCGTTCTCGCGGGGCACCGGCTGCTGCTCGACCAGGGCCGCCTCCAGGAAGGCGACGACGCGCTCGCCGGCACGCGGCACGCGGCACGCGCGCGGGTGTCGGCCGCCACGGCCGCCGAGGCGGGCGTCAAGGACGGCGACGTCCTCGCCGTCACGGGACCTGCGGGGACGACCCAACTCCCGCTCCAGGTCACGGAGATGCCGGACCGCGTCGTGTGGCTTCCGCTGAACTCCACCGGCGGGGGCGTGGCCTCCGACACGGGGGCCGTGCCCGGCGCACTCGTCCGGATCGGTCCCGCGGGCATCGACGAGGCCAAGGAGGTGCAGTCATGAACCCGCTCGCTCTGGAAGACCTCTCGATGTTCGGCACAGACCCCTGGTGGCTGGTCGCGGTCAAGGCGGTCTTCTGCTTCGCCTTCCTGATGGTGACCGTGCTCTTCTCCATCGTGTGGGAGCGCAAGGTCGTCGCCTGGATGCAGCTGCGCATCGGCCCCAACCGGCACGGCCCCTGGGGCATGCTCCAGTCGCTGGCCGACGGCATCAAGCTGATGCTGAAGGAAGACGTCGTCGTCAAGCGCGCCGACAAGGTGGTCTACATCCTGGCGCCGGTCGTCGCCGCCATCCCGGCCTTCATGGCGATCGCCGTGATCCCCTTCGGGCCCTCCGGCAACGAGGTCTCGATCTTCGGCCAGCGCACCACGATGCAGCTCACCGACCTGCCGATCGCGATGCTCTACATCCTCGCGGTCGCCTCGGTCGGCATCTACGGGATCGTGCTCGCGGGTTGGAGTTCCGGATCGACCTACCCCTTGCTGGGTGGTCTGCGGTCCTGCGCCCAGATGATCTCGTACGAGATCGCGATGGGCGCGGCCTTTGCCTCGGTGTTCCTCTACTCCGGGTCGATGTCCACCTCGGAGATCGTGGCCCAGCAGCACGACCGCTGGTACATCGTGCTCCTGCCGGTCTCGTTCCTGATCTACATCGTGACGATGGTCGGCGAGACGAACCGCGCTCCGTTCGACATGCCGGAGTCCGAGGGCGACCTCGTCGGCGGCTTCAACACCGAGTACTCGTCGATCAAGTTCGCGCTGTTCATGCTCGCCGAGTACGTGAACATGGTGACGGTCTCGGCCGTTTCGGTGACGCTCTTCCTGGGCGGCTGGCGGGCCCCGTGGCCGGTGTCCACCTTCTGGGAGGGCGCGAACCACGGCTGGTGGCCGATGCTCTGGTTCGTCATCAAGGTCCAGCTGCTGCTGTTCTTCTTCATCTGGCTGCGCGGCACGCTCCCGCGCGTGCGTTACGACCAGCTGATGAAGCTCGGCTGGAAGGTCCTCATTCCGGTCTCCGTGGCCTGGCTGATGCTCGTCGCCACCGTGCGGACCCTGCGGAACGAGAACTACGACTTCGCCTCCATCGCCCTGTACGTGGGCGGCGGCGTCCTCGCCCTGCTGCTGCTCTCGTTCCTTGTCGACATCTTCAGGGACCGCGGCGGCAAGGAGCGTGCGGCCCGGGAGGCGGCCGAGGAGCCCGCGGCCTTCGACCCGATGGCAGGCGGCTTCCCGGTCCCGCCGCTGCCCGGCCAGACCCCGCCGGCCGTGCCGCGCCGACGCCCGCGCGGGGAGCGGGAGTTGATTGTCAGTGGCGGACCGGATACTGCCAGTGACGGACCCGGTGACGGTCCCAGTGACGGAAAGGAGGCGTCCCATGGCTGAGGAGTCGACAGAGGGCGGGCAGACCAAGCCCGGCTTCCAGAATCCCGTGGCCGGCTTCGGCGTGACCTTCAAGGCCATGTTCAAGAAGCGGCTGACGGAGCAGTACCCGGAGCAGCCCAAGACCACGGCCCCGCGCTTCCACGGCCGGCACCAGCTCAACCGTCATCCGGACGGCCTGGAGAAGTGCATCGGCTGCGAGTTGTGCGCCTGGGCCTGTCCCGCGGACGCCATCTACGTGGAGGGCGCGGACAACACCGACGAGGAGCGCTACTCGCCGGGTGAGCGGTACGGCCGCGTCTACCAGATCAACTACGCCCGCTGCATCCTGTGCGGCCTGTGCATCGAGGCGTGCCCCACGCGCGCGCTGACGATGACGAACGAGTTCGAGCTCGCCGACAGCAGCCGCGAGAACCTGATCTACACCAAGGAGCAGTTGCTCGCCGGGCTCGAGGAGGGCATGGTCGAATCGCCCCACTCGATCTTCCCCGGCACGGACGAGCAGGACTACTACCGGGGGCTGGTGACGGAGGCCGCGCCCGGCACGGTGCGTCAGGTCGCCGTCTCCAAGGGTGAGAAGCCCGAACCCGAGGGGGCGGAGGCATGAGCCAGCTCGCCGCCGCAGCCACTCTTGCTGCCGGCACCTCCACCGGTGAGGCCTTCCAGTTCTGGGTCCTCGGCACGGTCGCCGTCATCGGCGCCCTGTGCACGGTCCTGATGAAGAAGGCGGTGCACAGCGCCCTGTGCCTCGCCGGGACCATGATCATCCTGGCGGTCTTCTACCTGGCCAACGGCGCGTACTTCCTGGGCGTCGTCCAGATCATCGTCTACACCGGCGCGATCATGATGCTGTTCCTCTTCGTGGTCATGCTCGTCGGCGTCACCGCGGCGGACTCCCTGAAGGAGACCATCAAGGGGCAGCGCTGGCTGGCCCTGCTGTGCGGACTCGGCTTCGGGATCCTGCTCATCGCGGGCATCGGGAACGCCTCGCTCCACCAGTTCGTCGGACTGGGCAAGGCGAACGCCGGCGGGAACGTGGAAGGGCTCGCCGCCCTCCTCTTCACGAAGTACGTCTTCGCCTTCGAGATCACCGGCGCCCTGCTGATCACGGCCACCCTCGGCGCGATGGTGCTCACGCACCGGGAGCGCACCGAGCGGGCCATGACGCAGCGCGAGATGGCCGAGCAGCGCGTGCGTGAAGGCAAGCAGCTGCCGCCGCTGCCCGCCCCGGGTGTCTACGCCCGGCACAACGCGGTCGACATCGCGGGCCTGCTCCCCGACGGCACCCCGTCGGAGCTCACGGTCATGCAGACGCTGCGCCAGCGCGGCCAGATCCGCGACGTGTCGGACGAGGCGCTCGGTGACCTGAAGGCCCTGGAGCAGCGCTCGGCCGAGCGCCTTGAGCGGACCGAGGAGGCGTCGAAGTGAATCCGGTCAACTACCTGTATCTCGCTGCCCTGTTGTTCACGATCGGCGCCACCGGCGTGCTCATCAGGCGGAACGCGATCGTTCTGTTCATGTGCGTCGAGCTGATGCTCAACGCGTGCAACCTCGCGTTCGTCGCGTTCTCCCGGATGCACGGCAATCTCGACGGCCAGATCATCGCCTTCTTCACGATGGTCGTCGCCGCCGCGGAGGTCGTGGTCGGGCTCGCGATCATCGTGTCGCTGTTCCGTTCCCGCCACTCGGCCTCGGTCGACGACGCCAGCCTGATGAAGCTGTAAGGGGTCGCTGCACAGTGGAAAACCTGATTGCGCTGCTGGTAGCGGCGCCACTGCTCGGAGCGGCCGTACTGCTGTGCGGCGGGCGCCGGTTGGACCGTGTCGGCCATCTGCTCGGCACGCTGCTCGCGGCCGTCTCCTTCGTGATCGGCGTCGTCCTCTTTACCGACATGCTCGGCAAGGCCGCCGACGACCGCACCTTCACCCAGTACCTGTTCAGCTGGATTCCGGTCGAGGGCTTCCAGGCGGACGTCTCCTTCCAGCTCGACCAGCTGTCGATGACGTTCGTGCTCCTGATCACCGGTGTGGGCACACTGATCCACATCTACTCGATCGGGTACATGGAGCACGACGAGCGGCGCCGCCGCTTCTTCGGCTACCTGAACCTGTTCCTCGCGGCGATGCTCCTCCTGGTCCTCGCCGACAACTACCTGCTCCTGTACGTCGGCTGGGAGGGCGTGGGCCTCGCCTCGTACCTCCTGATCGGCTTCTGGCAGCACAAGCCCAGCGCGGCCACCGCGGCGAAGAAGGCCTTCCTGGTCAACCGCGTCGGCGACATGGGCCTGTCGATCGCCATCATGCTGATGTTCACGACGTTCGGGACGTTCGCCTTCGCGCCGGTCCTGAAGGCGGCGGAGGAGCACCAGGGCGGCGGCGCGACGCTGACGGGCATCGCCCTGATGCTGCTGCTCGCCGCGTGCGGCAAGTCCGCCCAGGTGCCGCTGCAGTCCTGGCTCGGTGACGCGATGGAGGGCCCGACCCCGGTCTCGGCCCTCATCCACGCCGCGACCATGGTGACCGCCGGTGTCTATCTGATCGTCCGCTCCGGCGCGGTGTTCAACGCGTCGCCGGACGCGCAGCTCGTCGTCGTCATCGTCGGTTCGGTCACGCTCCTGTTCGGTGCGATCGTCGGTTGCGCGAAAGACGACATCAAGAAGGCGCTGGCCGGCTCGACGATGTCGCAGATCGGCTACATGGTGCTGGCCGCGGGCCTCGGCCCCATCGGCTACGTCTTCGCGATCATGCACCTGGTGACGCACGGCTTCTTCAAGGCGGGCCTCTTCCTCGGCGCCGGTTCGGTCATGCACGGCATGAACGACGAGGTGGACATGAGGAAGTACGGCGCCCTCAGGAAGTACATGCCGGTCACGTTCGTCACGTTCGGGCTCGGCTATCTGGCGATCATCGGCTTCCCCGGTCTGTCCGGCTTCTTCTCCAAGGACAAGATCATCGAGGCGGCGTTCGCGAAGGGCGGCACGGAGGGCTGGATCCTCGGCTCGGTGGCCCTGCTCGGCGCGGCCATCACCGCGTACTACATGACGCGCGTGATGATCCTGACCTTCTTCGGTGAGAAGCGCTGGCAGCCCGACGCCGAGGGCCACGAGCCGCACCCGCACGAGTCGCCGAAGTCCATGACGATCCCGATGATCGTGCTCGCGTTCGGATCCGTCTTCGCGGGTGGCTTCTTCAGCATCGGCGACCGCTTCCTGCACTGGCTGGAGCCGGTCACCGAGCACAGCCACGGCAACGCGCCGATCAGCGCCACGACCGTCACCGCGGCCACCATGGTGGTCCTGGTGATCGGCGTGGTCCTGGCCTACCTCCAGTACGGCCGCCGCCCGGTCCCCGTCGTCGCCCCGCGCGGCTCGCTGCTCACCCGGGCCGCCCGCCGTGACCTGCTCCAGGACGACTTCAACCACGTGGTCCTGGTCCGCGGCGGCGAGCACCTCACCCGCTCCCTGGTCTACGTCGACCACACCCTTGTCGACGGCGTGGTCAACGGGACGGCGGCCTCGGTCGGCGGGCTCTCCGGCCGGCTGCGCAAGCTCCAGAACGGCTACGCCCGCTCGTACGCCGTCTCGATGTTCGGCGGTGCGGCACTCATCGTCGCCGCGACCCTGCTGATGAGGGCGGTCTGATAGCAATGTCCTTTCCTCTGCTGACAGCGACGGCGGTGCTCCCCGCCGTGGGAGCCATCGCCACGGCTGCCGTCCCGGCCGCGCGGCGCACGGCGGCGAAGTGGCTCGCGCTGCTCGTCTCGCTCGCCACGCTCGTGCTGGCCGCGGTCGTGCTCGTGCGCTTCGAGCCCGGCGGTGACCGCTACCAGCTCACCGAATCCCACTCCTGGATCAAGGACTTCGGGGTGCGGTACGAGCTGGGCGTGGACGGCATCGCGGTGGCGCTCATCGCGCTCACCGCCCTCCTCATCCCGTTCGTGATCCTCGCGGGCTGGCACGACGCCGACCCGCAGGAAACGGGAAGTTCGAGGTGGCGCCCGACGCAGGGCTTCTTCGCCCTGATCCTCGGTGTCGAGGCGATGGTGATCATCTCCTTCGAGGCCACCGACGTCTTCCTCTTCTACATCTTCTTCGAAGCCATGCTCATCCCGATGTACTTCCTCATCGGCGGCTTCGGGGACCGTGCCCACTCGGGCAGCGACGAGAACGCGGCGGCCCAACGCTCGTACGCCGCCGTGAAGTTCCTGCTCTACAACCTCGTCGGCGGCCTCATCATGCTGGCCGCCGTGATCGGTCTCTACGTAGTGGCGGGGAACTTCTCGCTCCAGGAGATCGCCGCCGCGCGGGCGAACGGTTCGCTGCACATGGCGACCAGCACCGAGCGCTGGCTCTTCCTCGGCTTCTTCTTCGCCTTCGCGGTGAAGGCGCCGCTGTGGCCGCTGCACACCTGGCTGCCGAACGCGATGGGGGAGGCCACCGCCCCGGTCGCCGTCCTCATCACGGCGGTGGTCGACAAGGTCGGCACGTTCGCGATGCTCCGCTTCTGCCTCCAGCTCTTCCCGGAGGCGTCGAAGTGGGCGACGCCGGTCATCCTCGTACTGGCCCTCATCAGCATCGTCTACGGCGCGCTGCTCGCGGTCGGCCAGCGGGACATCAAGCGCCTGGTGGCGTACGCGTCGATCTCGCACTTCGGGTTCATCGTCCTCGGCATCTTCGCGATGACGAGCCAGGGCCAGTCGGGCGCGACGCTCTACATGGTCAACCACGGGATCTCGACGGCCGCCCTGATGCTGGTGGCGGGCTTCCTGATCTCGCGCCGCGGCTCGCGCCTGATCGCGGACTACGGAGGCGTGCAGAAGGTCGCTCCGGTGCTCGCCGGCACGTTCCTGATCGGCGGCCTCGCGACCCTCTCGCTGCCGGGCCTCGCGCCCTTCGTGAGTGAGTTCCTGGTCCTGGTCGGCACGTTCTCGCGCTACCCGGTGATCGGGATCATCGCGACCTTCGGCATCGTGCTGGCCGCGCTCTACACGCTCGTCCTCTACCAGCGGACGATGACGGGCCCGGTGAAGCCGGAGGTCTCGGCCCTGCCGGACCTGCGGGTGCGGGAACTCGCGGTGGTCGTCCCGCTGATCGCCGCGCTGATCTTCCTGGGCGTCTACCCGAAGCCGGTCACCGACCTGGTGAACCCGGCGGTCAAGCAGACCCTGTCCGACGTACACAAGAAGGACCCGAAGCCAGCGGTGGAGGCGGCCAAGTGAGCGCAGCAGCCGTCCACAGCCTGTGGACAACGGCGGCCACGTCGCCGCTCAAGGAACAAATCTCGAAGATCGACGCGCCGAAGATCGAATACGGCCAATTGTCGCCCACCCTGATCGTCATCGGTGCGGCGGTCCTCGGGGTCCTTGTCGAGGCGTTCGTGCCGCGCAAGTCCCGCTACTACGTCCAGGTGTTCCTCGCCGTCGTCGCCCTGGCCGCCGCGTTCGCCGCGGTGGTCGGGCTCGCGGCCGGCGGGTACGGCACCACGAAGGCGCACATCGCGGCCATGGGCGCGATCGCCGTCGACGGCCCGGCCCTGTTCCTCCAGGGCGTGATCCTGCTGACCGGCCTCGTCGCGATCTTCACCTTCGCCGAGCGCCGCCTGGACCCGGAGGCGCACGGCAACCGCGTCGACTCGTTCGCCGCGCAGGCCTCGTCCGTTCCCGGCAGCGACAGCGAGAAGGCCGCGGTGAAGGCCGGGTTCACCACCACCGAGGTGTTCCCGCTCGCGCTCTTCGCGATCGGCGGCATGCTGGTCTTCCCCTCGGCGAACGACCTGCTGACGCTGTTCATCGCCCTGGAAGTCTTCTCCCTGCCGCTCTACCTCCTGTGCGCCGTGGCCCGCCGCAAGCGGCTCCTGTCGCAGGAGGCAGCGGTCAAGTACTTCCTCCTCGGCGCCTTCGCCTCGGCGTTCACCCTGTTCGGCATCGCCCTCCTGTACGGGTACGCGGGCTCGGTGTCGTACGCGACGATCGCCGACGTCGTCGACGGATCGATCCAGAACATCGACCCGGCGCTCGCCGACACCATGGGGAACGACGCGCTGCTGCTCATCGGCGTCGCCATGGTCGTCATGGGCCTGCTGTTCAAGGTCGGCGCCGTGCCGTTCCACATGTGGACCCCGGACGTCTACCAGGGCGCGCCCACGCCGGTCACGGGTTTCATGGCGGCCGCCACGAAGGTCGCCGCCTTCGGCGCCCTCCTGCGGCTCCTGTACGTCGTCCTGCCCGGCCTGCGCTGGGACTGGCGGCCGGTCATGTGGGCCATCGCGATCATCACGATGCTGGGCGGCGCGATCGTCGCGATCACCCAGACCGACATCAAGCGGCTCCTCGCGTACTCGTCGATCGCGCACGCCGGATTCATCCTCGCCGGTGTCATCGCCACGACACCCGACGGCATCTCGGCCGTGCTCTTCTACCTGGGCGCGTACTCGTTCGTGACCGTCGGTGCGTTCGCCGTGGTGACGCTGGTCAGGGACGCGGGCGGCGAGGCCACGCACCTGTCGAAGTGGGCGGGGCTCGGGCGCCGCTCGCCGCTGGTCGCGGCCGTCTTCGCGGTGTTCCTGCTCGCCTTCGCCGGTATCCCGCTGACCTCGGGCTTCGCCGGAAAGTTCGCCGTGTTCAAGGCGGCGGCGGAGGGCGGCGCCGGCGCGCTCGTCGTGGTCGGTGTGATCTCGTCGGCCATCGCGGCGTTCTTCTACATCCGTGTGATCGTGCTCATGTTCTTCAGCGAGCCGAAGGCGGACGGCCCGACGGTCGCCGTGCCCTCGCCGCTCACCATGACCACGATCGCGGTGGGTGTGGCGGTCACGGTGGTGCTGGGCCTCGCGCCGCAGTACTTCCTGGACCTGGCGAACCAGGCGAGCGTGTTCGTGCGGTAACCGCGCCACGTACGGTCGTCACCGCCCGGTGTCCCCGCGAGGGGGTGCCGGGCGGAGGCGTTCCGGGCCGCCGTGGGGACGCCTCCCCGGACCCCCGGCCGGGAGGCGGCTTCGACCCCAGCCTGTGGGCTGTGCCTCCCCGGGGGACGACCCCCGGACCCCCAGCAGGGAGGCAAGTTCGCCCCCAGCCTGTGGATAACTTTTCGGGCTGTCGGTGCGGAGCCCTATCGTGGCAGCAGTGGTCGAACCACGGAGTATGGACGTACGGGGGACAGGGCGATGAATGGGATCGGTGGCATGAGCGAGGTGACGGAGCCCGGCGTGGCGACGGCGATGCGCGGCGGCGCGCTGGAGACGCTGCACCGCGTCTTCGGATATGACGCGTTCCGCGGCGAGCAGGAAGTGATCATCGATCACGTCGTGGACGGCGGGGACGCCGTCGTCCTGATGCCGACCGGCGGCGGAAAGTCCCTGTGCTACCAGATCCCGGCCCTGGTCAGGCCCGGCACGGGCGTCGTGATCTCGCCCCTCATCGCCCTCATGCAGGACCAGGTGGACGCGCTGCGCGCGCTCGGCGTCCGCGCCGGGTTCATGAACTCGACGCAGGACTTCGACGAGCGCCGCACCGTCGAGGCCGAGTTCCTCGCGGGCGAGCTGGACGTCATCTATCTGGCGCCGGAGCGGCTGCGCCTCGACTCCACGCTCGACCTGCTCTCCCGCGGCAGGATCTCCGTCTTCGCGATCGACGAGGCGCACTGTGTGGCGCAGTGGGGGCACGACTTCCGCCCGGACTACCTGGCCCTGTCCGTCCTCGGGCAGCGCTGGCCGGACGTGCCGCGCATCGCGCTCACGGCGACCGCGACGCACGCCACGCACCAGGAGATCACCCAGCGCCTGGGCATGCCGGACGCGAAGCACTTCGTGGCGAGCTTCGACCGGCCCAACATCCAGTACCGGATCGTGCCGAAGGCCGACCCGAAGAAGCAGCTCCTCACCTTCCTCAAGCAGGAGCACGAGGGCGACGCGGGCATCGTGTACTGCCTGTCGCGCAAGTCGGTGGAGGCGACGGCCGAGTTCCTCAGCCGGAACGGCATCGAGGCGGTCCCGTACCACGCGGGTCTCGACGCGGGCACCCGCGCGGCGCACCAGTCCCGCTTCCTGCGCGAGGAGGGCCTGGTCGTCTGCGCGACCATCGCGTTCGGCATGGGCATCGACAAGCCCGACGTCCGGTTCGTCGCGCATCTCGACCTCCCGAAGTCCGTCGAGGGCTACTACCAGGAGACGGGCCGCGCCGGCCGTGACGGGCTCGCGTCCACGGCCTGGATGGCGTACGGGCTGCAGGACGTCGTCCAGCAGCGGAAGCTGATCAATATGGGGGAGGGGGACGAGGCGTTCCGGCGCCGGGCGGGGTCCCACCTCGACGCGATGCTGGCGCTGTGCGAGACGGCGCACTGCCGCAGGTCCCAGCTGCTCATGTACTTCGGGCAGGAGCCGCAGACGGCCAGCTGCGGCAACTGCGACACGTGCCTCTCGCCGCCGGAGACCTGGGACGGCACCGTCGCCGCGCAGAAGATCCTCTCCACGGTGGTGCGCCTCGACCGGGAGCGCAGGCAGAAGTTCGGCGCGGGCCAGATCATCGACATCCTGATGGGCCGGCGCACGGCCAAGGTCATCCAGTTCGACCACGACCAGCTCTCCGTCTTCGGCATCGGCGAGGATCTGAGCGAGGCCGAATGGCGCGGTGTGGTACGGCAGTTGCTGGCGCAGGGGCTCATCGCGGTCGAGGGTGAGTACGGGACGCTGGTGCTCACCGAGGACAGTGGGGGCGTCCTCGGGCGTCAGCGGGAGGTGCGGCTGCGCAAGGAGGCGCCCCGGCCCGCCACGTCCCGCTCGGCCTCGCGCGACCGCAAGGCGAAGTCGCCCGCGGCGGACCTGCCGGAGCAGCTGCTGCCCGTCTTCGAGGCGCTGCGCGCGTGGCGCGGCGCGCAGGCGAAGGAGAACGGGGTCCCGGCGTACGTCATCTTCCACGACGCGACGCTCAAGGAGATCGCCCTCCAGCACCCCACGTCCATCGGCCAGTTGGGCACGATCGGCGGCGTCGGCGAGAAGAAGCTGGCGACGTGGGGCGAGGGTGTCCTCGAGGTCCTGGCGGGCCTGGACGGCGCCGGTTCCGATTCCGGTGCCGGTTCCGGCGGCGGCCCGGCCCCGACCGGCCCCGCCGCCGGGGAGGCGCCGGAGCCGGACCCCGGCTGGCCCGAGGACGAGCCGGAGCCCGAGGACATCGACTGGTGACGGTGGTGGCGCCGCCCTCAGGCCACTGACGGCGCCGCCCTCAGGTCGCTGACCCGCGCCGCCCTCAGGCCTCTCACACCGCGGCGCCGGCCACGATCCGTCCGGTCACCTCGCCGAGGCCCACGCGGGTGTTGTTCGGGCCCGGGGCCCACGCCGTCATCGTGACCACGTCGCCGTCCTCGAGGAACGTCCGCTTGCCGTCGGGGAGTTCGATGGGGTCGCGGCCGTTCCAGGTGATCTCGATGAGGGAGCCGCGTGCGTTCTCCGAGGCGCCGCTGATCGTGCCGGAGCCGTACAGGTCGCCCGTGCGCAGGGAGGCGCCGGCCACCGTCATGTGCGCCAGCATCTGCGCCGCCGTCCAGTAGAGGGAGGCGGAGGAGGTCTCGGAGATGACGTGGCCGTTGAGGGTGACGGTGATGTGCAGGTCGTAGCCGCCGGGCTCGTCCGCGATGCCGTCGGCCAAGGGCGCCGAGTCGTCCAGATACGGCAGCAGCGGGTAGGTGCGCTCCGGGGGCGTCACGCGCGCCTCGTCCAGCGCGTCCAGCGGAGTGATCCAGGCCGAGACCGACGTGGCGAACGACTTGCCGAGGTGCGGGCCGAGCGGCACGGTCTCCCAGGACTGGATGTCGCGCGCCGACCAGTCGTTGAGGAGACAGAGCCCGAACACGTGGTCGCGGTACGCGGACAGCGGCACCGGTGTGCCCTGCGCGGACGGCGTCCCGACGACGAAGCCGAGCTCCGTCTCGATGTCGAGCCGCACCGAGGGGCCGAAGACGGGGGCCGGGGAGGCCGGGGGCTTCCGCTGGCCGGAGGGGCGGACCACGTCCGTGCCCGAGACCACGACCGTCCCGGCGCGACCGTGGTAACCCACTGGCAGATGCTTCCAGTTGGGCTTCAGCGGCTCCTCGTCCGGGCGGAACATCCGGCCCAGGTTTCGGGCATGGTTCTCCGAGGCGTAGAAGTCGACGTAGTCCGCGACCTCGAAGGGGAGGTGGAGGGTGACATCGGTGAGCGGGTGCAGCAGGGGCCGTACGGTCTCGCGGTGGGCCGGGACCGTGACCCAGGCGGTGAGCGCGCGGCGCACGTCCGACCAGGCGGTGCGGCCCGCCGCCATGAGCGGGTTCAGGGTGGGGCGGGCGAGCAGGGAGACGTAGGGCGAGCCGAGCGCTGCCGCCGCGGCGCCCGCGTCCAGCACGTACGAGCCGAGGCGCACGCCGACCCGGCGCGCTTCCACGGCGTCCCCCGGCAGGGAGAACACCCCGTACGGGAGGTTGTGCGGTCCGAAGGGGTCGCCTTCGGGGAGGTCGAGGGGGGTGAGCGGGGTCTGCTCGGACATGCGTACCTGCCTCGCTTTCCATATGGGTGGGCCACACGTTACGTGGGAGCGCCGCGTTCGGGCAGTGCCTAAAGAGTTCGCAATGTCCGGATAAGCCTTGCTGGAGTGGTCAATTCCGGCTTAGCGTCCTATCGGGGGACGCGGACGGGGTGGGTCCGGGTCCGAAGGGGGACAGGACACGTGGGGGGACCCGTGGCCAGGAGCGCCAGCTGCGTGCCGTTCGAAGTCGACCGGGACGTGCCGGGCCTGATCGTCAAGTTCGGCGACTATCCACTGCACCACGGAGGAGTGGGAGCAATCCGCAGCCTGGGGCGCCTCGGCGTGCCCATGTATGCGATCACGGAGGACCGTTACACGCCCGCGGCGTCCTCGCGCTATCTGCGCCGGGCCTTTCCCTGGCGGACCACCGGGGCCGAGGAACCGGAGCGGCTCATCGAGGGCATGCTGCGCATCGCGCGCCGGATCGGCAGGCCTACGGTCCTGATCCCGACCGACGAAGAGGCGGCGGTCCTCATCGCGGAGCACCAGGAGGAGCTGGCCGACGGCGGGAAGTTCCTGTTCCCGCGCGTCGAGCGGGACCTGCCGCGCCGGCTCGCCAGCAAGCAGAGGCTGCACGAGCTGTGTGTGGAGCACGGCGTCGCGTCGCCGGCGGCGGCGTTTCCCGAGTCGTACGCCGACATCGAGGAGTTCGCCGCGTCGGCCCGCTTCCCGGTGGTCGCCAAGAACCGTGAGGCGTTCACCCGCCGCAAACAGCCCGCGGTGAACGGGACGACGAAGATCGCGACCCCCGAGGGCCTGCTCGAACTCGCCCGTGACTGGGGCGAGCAGCCCGGCGTGATCCTCCAGGAGTATCTGCCGAGGGAGCAGGCCGAGGACTGGATCGTGCACGCGTACTTCGACGCGGACTCGACGCCGCTGGCCCTCTTCACCGGTGTCAAGGTGCGCTCCTGGCCGCCGCACGCGGGCATGACGGCGAACGCGTACGTCGTCGACAACCAGGAACTCGCGGACCTCGCCGCGCGTTTCATCAAACAGATCGGCTTCACCGGCGTCATCGACCTCGACCTGCGCTTCGACCGGCGCGACGGCCAATACAAGCTCCTCGACTTCAATCCGCGCATGGGCGCCCAGTTCCGGCTCTTCGAGAGCGAGTCCGGGATCGACGTCGTCCGTGCCATGCATCTCGACCTGACCGGCCGCGCCGTCCCGGAGGGGGAACAGCGAGCGGGCCACCGGTACGTGGTGGAGAACATCGACCTGCCCGCTCTCATCGCCTACCGCCGCAGCGGTTACACGACCCCGCACGCCCCGGCCCGCGCCACGGGCACGGAGCTCGCGTGGCTCGCCACCGACGACCTGCGGCCCCTGTTCACGATGCTCGCCCGGTTCGTGGGCCCGGGCGCCCGCCACCTCCATCAGCTGTGGCGGACCAACCGCCGCGGCAGCGGCACGACAAAGACCAAGACCAAGACCAAGGCCAAGACCAAGGCCAAGACCAAGGCCAAGACCAAGGCCAAGACCAAGGCCAAGACCAAGGCCAAGACCAAGGCCAAGACCAAGCCATATCCAGAGACCAAATAGCGCACCAGCAAAACGAGTTACGGCCACACAAGCACCAAGTGCCACCGCGAAGTAGGAAGCACATGTTCTTCCCTGGGGAGGGGACTTCGTGATTCATCCGGTAGCTGTCATCGGAGCGGGCCCGTACGGCCTGTCGACCGCCGCCCATCTGCGGGCGCGCGGCATTCCGGTACGCGCCTTCGGCGACCCCATGGTGAGCTGGCGCTCACACATGCCCGCGGGAATGCTCCTGAAGTCCGTGCCGTCCGCCTCGAACATCGACGCCCCCCAGCGGGGCCACGACCTCGTCGACTACTGCGACGCCGCCGGGATCCCGCGCCTGGTGACGGACGAGGACATCGTCCCCGTCGAGACGTTCGTCGCCTACGGGGACTGGTTCCAGCAGAAGCTCGTGCCCGACCTGGAGCGGGTCAGGGTCGTGTCGGTGGACCGGCGCGGACACGAGAACTTCGAGGTCAAGCTGGACTCCGGGGAGCAGTTCACGGCCCGCGCGGTCGTCGTGGCCACCGGCCTTTCGGGCCTCGACCACCTGCCGCACGAGCTCGCCGCGGCGGCGCCCGACGGGCCCGCCCCCGCAGGTCCCGTCTCCCACAGCTCGCAGCACCACGACCTGTCCCGGTTCTCCGGCAGGGAACTCATCGTGGTCGGCGCCGGACAGTCCGCCCTGGAGACCGCCGCGCTCGCCGCGGAGGCCGGGGCGAGCGTACGGATCGTGGCGCGTGGCAAGGGTTCCGTGCGGTTCGGCGCGCCGCCGTGGGACCAGCCGAAGCTGCGCCCCGAGACGCCGTTCGGCCGGGCCTGGTCGCTGTACGCGCTGACGTACTACCCCCACCCGTACCGCCATCTCCCGCCGCAGGCAAGGCACTTCCTCGTCCGGCGGGTGCTCGGGCCGCTCGGGGCGTGGTGGCTGCGCGAGCGGTTCGAGGACAAGGTGCGGGTGCGTGAGGTGGAGGGCATCGTGGGGTCCGCCGCGGCGGACGGGGGCGCGAGCCTCACCGTGCGGGCGCCCGGCGGGCGGCGCGAGGAGCTGACCGCGGACCATGTCATCGCCGCGACGGGCTACCGCGTCGACCTCGCCGCGATGGACTTCCTCGGCGACGGTCTGCGGACCCGGATATCCGCCAGCCGGGGCACCCCCCGGCTGAACGCCGGCTATGTGTCCTCGGTGCCGGGGCTCTACTTCACGGGCATGCTGGGCGGTTCGTCGTTCGGGCCGGTGATGCGGTTCGTGTGCGGCACCGAGTTCGCCTCGCCACGTCTGGCGAAGCACCTCGCGGCGGCCCACGCGTGAGGCGCCCCGCGCAAGGGTGAACGAGCGGGGCAGTGGACGGGTCAACGGAGGGGGTGACCGGGCGGAGTGACCCGGGGGAACGGTCCGTATTCTCTCGATCATGCCCGTTCCGTTTCGCTCCGCCCCGTTCGAACTCATCGCCACAGACCTGGACGGGACGCTGCTGCGCGGCGACGACACGGTTTCCGACCGGACGCGTGGTGCCCTCGCGGCCGCGGCCGCCGCGGGGGCCCGCCACCTCGTGGTGACGGGACGGCCCGCGCCGCGCGTGCGGCCGCTGCTCGACGAGCTCGGCGGCACCGGGCTCGCGGTCTGCGCCCAGGGCGCCCAGCTGTACGACGCGGCGACGGACCGCATCGTGTGGTCCCTGACCCTCGACCGTGACCTCGCCGAACAGGCCCTCGGCAAGATCGAGGCCGAGGTCGGCCAGGTCGACGCGGCGGTCGATCAGGACGGTACGGACGGCCTGACGCTCATCGAGCCCGGCTATGTGATGCCGCACCCCACGCTCCCCGCCGTGCGCATCGAGCGCCGTGAGGAGCTGTGGGCCGAGCCCATCAGCAAGGTGCTGCTCCGTCATCCCCGGCTGACCGACGACGAGTTGGCGACGGCGGCGCGGGCGGTCGTCGGCGACCTGGCGACGGTCACCATGTCGGGCCCCGGCACCGTGGAGCTCCAGCCGTGCGGCGTCACCAAGGCGACAGGGCTCGCGCTGGCCGCCGAGCGGCTCGGTCTGACACCGGAGCGCACGATGGCCTTCGGCGACATGCCGAACGACCTGCCGATGTTCGCGTGGGCCGGCCGCGGCGTCGCGATGGCCAACGCCCACGCCGAACTCAGGGCGGCGGCCGACGAGGTGACCCTGTCGAACGAGGAGGACGGCGTCGCCGTGATCCTCGAACGCCACTTCGCACGACGCTAGCCACGCGCCCCGCCGACCCGCCCCCGCCCCGCTGCCTCACCCCGCCGTACGCGGAATCCGCTGCTCCCACGTCCGGTGGAAGACCACCTCGCCGCCGTCCTGGCACACCACCTCGTTGCTGGTGATGAAGTCCGTCGCGTCGCAGGCGATTTCGGAGCGGGTCTTGATCGTCACATCCCACGCCAGCTCGGGCCGGTGCAGGCGGATCGACCAGTCGGAGCGGGTGCGCGCGCTCAGCGGGTCCGATTCCTGGATGACGTACGTCTCCACGGCGTCCTCGGTGAATTCGAGGCCGTCGGGGTAGACGCGGGTGCCGCCGTAGCGCGGGTCGACCTCGAGGCGCCATTCACCCTTGGCGATGTCGCGGACGCAGAGCCGCTCGGGGCGCTGTTCGTCCAGGGTGGCCGGGTGGACGACACCCATCGGCTCGGACTGTTCGGGCCGCTCGAAGCCGATGTCGGCGCCGTTCTCGGCGTCGACCATCCTGACCGGCAGTTCGAGGGTGCTGCCCGCCGGTTCGAGGGTGAAGCCGGCCTCGGATCCGGGCTGCGGCCAGATCCACGGCCAGTACGCGGACGACACCGCGAGGCGGATGCGGTGCCCGGCCGGGAAGGTGTGGCCGATCCCGTTCAGCTCGAAGGAGACCTCGTCCGTGGTGCCGGGGGGCCAGGCGACAGCCTTGTCGCGGCCCTCGCGCGAGGAGAGGCTCAGGACGCCGCGCGTGACGAGCGTCGAGGAGCCGTCCGGTGCCACGTCGCACACCCGGGCGGCGACCTGCCCCCGCGGTACCTCGCTGGTGATCCGCAGCGTCACCTGCGGCCGGCCGAGGACCTGCAGTTCCGAGGGCACCTCGAACTCGAAGCACGCCGACTTCGCGTCCTCGTCCCGCTGGTCCGGCGGCAGGTCCGCGTCGTTCCCGAAGGGGAAGAAACGGCCCGCGTCCAGGCCCGTCTGCTGGGGTGACTTCACGATCACGGGCGGGCCCTGAAGGGCGTACGCGAGGGGCGCGACGTTCGGGGACGGCCAGGACGGGTCGCCGACCCAGTGGCCCGGCAGCGTCGGGTAGACGGTGGCGGGCGGGTGCGAGTCGCTGATCCAGGAGCGGAGTTTGGGCTCCGCCATGACGCCGTTGTCCACGCCCTTGAGGTGGTGGTCCCACCAGCGGAGGGTCTCCTGGAGGAAGCCGATCGCGGGGCCCGGCGGCAGGCCGCGGTCCGGGTACTGGTGCGACCAGGGGCCGATGATCCCGCGTACCTGCTGGTCGGGCAGGTGCTCGACCAGGCGCAGGACGGTGTCGCGGTACGGGTCGTGCCAGCCGCCCACCGCGAGGACGGCCGCCCGCACGGCGGTGTAGTCCTCGCAGACGCTGCCGTGCTGCCAGTAGGCGTCGCGCGTCTGGTGGCCGAGCCAGGTGTGGATGAACGGGTCGACCGCTTCGAGGCGCTTCAGCCACATCGCGCGCCAGCCGTCGCCGACGAACTGGGGGTCGGGCGGCCGCGACACGAAGGCGAGCATGGTCGCCGCCCACGCGTGCATGTCCACCGCGAGGACGGAACCTCCCATGTAGTGCACGTCGTTGTCATAGCGGTCGTCCGTCGAGCAGACCGTGACGACCGCCTTGAGCGGCTCGGGCGCGAGGGCCGCGATCTGGAGGGAGTTGAAGCCGCCCCAGGAGATGCCGAACATGCCGACCTTGCCGCTGCACCAGGGCTGAGCGGCCAGCCAGTTGACGACGGCGACCCCGTCCGCGAGCTCCGTCGTGTCGTACTCGTCGCCGGGCAGGCCGTCCGAGTTGCCGTGCCCGCGCACGTCGACGCGTACGGAGGCGTAGCCGTGGCCCGCGTACCAGGGGTGGCGCTGCCAGTCGCGCGGCGCCGTCCAGTCGCTGAGGCGGTACGGGAGGTATTCGAGGAGGGCCGGCACCGGCTCGTCGGTCACCGGACGCCAGATGCGGGCGAACAGCGTGGTGCCGTCCGGCAGGGGTACGCGAATGTCTTCGCGGGTCGTCTCGTAGGGGAAGGAGGTGCGGATGGTGATGGCCGGGGTTTCTGACATGGGAGTCACCTCAGTGAACGGGGTGCATGGTCCTGCGCAGCCACGGCGCGAGCGCGACCACGACCAGGCCGATGGCGACGGCGATGGCGCCGTTGACGCCGAAGTACACGGGATTGGAGACCTCGCCGTAGAGCTTCACGGTCTGTGCCTGGATGCCGTTGGCGAGGGCGAGCGACAGGAACCAGAGCGACATGGTCTGGCTGGAGAAGGCCTTCGGCGCGAGCTTCGTCGTCGCCGACATGCCCGAGGTCTCCAGGAGGATGTCGCCGAGGCCGAGCAACAGATACGAGCCGACGATCCACCAGGCGGCCATCTTGTACGTGTCCCCGCTGTGCCCCGAGGTCGGGATGACCATGAGCAGGAACGACAGACCGCCCAGGATCACACCGAACGCGATCTTGTTGGAGGCATGCGGCTGACGCGGCCCCATCCGGGCCCACAGACCGGCCACCACGGGGGCGAGCGCGACCTCGAAGGCGCCGAGCGCGGACGCGTACCAGCTGGCAGGGAAGTGGAAGCCGAGGATCTCGGTCCTGGCGTTCGTCGAGGCCAGCAGGATCATCGTCGAGTACGCCTGGAACAGGATGAAGTTGAAGACCACCGAGGCCAGGAAGAGCACGACGTACGGCTTGAGCCTGCCGCGCTCCTCGGCGGTCACGCGGGGGCTGCGGAACATCACCGCGAAGTACACGACCGGCGCGATCACCGAGATGACCGTGAGGACGTCCACGAAGCGGTCCATCGTCAGCCAGCCGGCCCACACGAGGACCACGGCGAGTACGGCGACGGCGATCGCGCCCGCGATCATCAGCCGGACCGCGCGCCGCATCCCCTCGGGCGGCAGGGCGTACTCGGCGGCGTGCTTGCGTCCGGCCAGGTGACGCCGCCCGGCGACGTACTGGATGAGACCGAACGTCATGCCGATCGCGGCGGCCGAGAAGCCCCAGTGCCAGCCCTTGTGCTCGCCGAGCCAGCCAGTGATCAACGGGCCCGCGAAGGCGCCGATGTTGATGCCCATGTAGTAGAGCGCAAAACCGGCGTCGCGGCGCTCGTCGTCGGTGCGGTAGAGCTTGCCGACCATGGTGGCGACATTGGGTTTGACCAGGCCGGTTCCCGCGCTGATCAGGCCGAGGCCGACCCAGGTCATGGCCGCCGTCGGCACCGCCATGGCGTAGTGGCCGCAGGCGATCAGGATGCCGCCGTACAGGACTGCGCGGTACGAGCCGAGGATCCGGTCGGCGAGCCAGCCGCCCCCCACCGAGACGAGATAGACGAGCGTTCCGTACGCTGCCGATACGGACGCCGCCGTCCCTGCGGACATGCCCAGGCCACCGTGTGCCACCGTGTCCGCGAAGTAGAGGACGAGGATGGCCTGCATGCCGAGGAACGAGAAACGCTCCCAGACCTCGAGGCCCGACAGCGTGAGCAGGCCGCGCGGCTGGCCGAAGAACGCGTGGTCGTCGCCCGGCGGCGGCTGCTCGCTCTCCGGATCGTTCGGCTCGGTCGCGGCCGTGGTGCGGGACAAAGGGGAGACTCCCGGTCTACTCGGTCGTATGAGCTGATCAAGAACATACCGGGGGTGTTCGTGTGCCGCTCGGCCTGGTCTGTGCGGGCAGGCCCCCACTGTGATCGAAACGCGACCGGATACGCTGACTTGAGTGATGGCAGCGACACATCGACAAACCGTGTCATCGACCAAATGATCGACCGAGTTCGCCATGTGATCGTCAGCAGACAGGAGAACCTCTCGTGACCGTCGTCGGGACTTTCGGTCTTAGCGTGCGGGACCAGGCTCTCGAAGCCGATGTCCAGGCCGGGTTGGCGGCTGTCGAGGAGGGTCTGCTCGAGGCAACGAAGAGCGAGGTCCCCTTCATCACGGAGGCCGCGCAGCATCTCGTGCGCGCGGGCGGCAAGCGCTTCAGGCCCCTCCTCGCGATGCTCGCCGCGCAGTTCGGCGACCCGTACGCGCCGGGTGTCGTGCCCGCCGCCGTCGTCGTCGAGCTGACGCATCTCGCGACGCTCTACCACGACGACGTGATGGACGAGGCCGACGTGCGCCGCGGCGTCGACAGCGCCAACACCCGCTGGGGCAACTCCGTCGCGGTCCTGACCGGCGACTTCCTCTTCTCGCGCGCCTCCCACATGCTGGCCGACCTCGGGCCCGAGGCCGTCCGCATCCAGGCGGAGGCCTTCGAGCGCCTCGTCACCGGACAGATCCTGGAGACGGCCGGACCGCGCGACGGCCGCGACCCGGTCGACCACTACCTCGACGTCCTCGGTGGCAAGACCGGCTCGCTGATCGCCGTGGCCGTGCGGTTCGGCGCGATGATGGCGGGCGCCGACGAGCGCATCGTGGACGTCCTCGCGCAGTACGGCGAGCGGCTCGGCGTCGCCTTCCAGCTCGCCGACGACGTCCTGGACATCGCCTCCGACTCGCACGAGTCCGGCAAGACCCCCGGCACCGACCTGCGCGAGGGCATCCCCACGCTGCCGGTGCTTCGCCTGCGCGAGCGCGCCGAGCAGCTCGGCCTGCCCGAGGACCGCGCCCTGTGCGAGCTCCTCGACTCCGACCTGACGGACGACGCGCGCCACGCCGAGGCGCTCGAGCGGCTGCGCGTCCACCCGTCCCTGGAGCAGGCCCGCAGGGACACCGTGCGGTACGCGGAGGAGGCGCGGGCGACCCTCGCGCCGCTGCCCGAGTGCGACGCGAAGGCGGCCCTTCTGGAGCTGTGCGACGCGGTGGTGCACCGGGCGGGCTGACGCCCTCCCGCCTCACCGGGCCGCCACGCGCGGGTCGGCCCGGTCAGTAGCCGTTGCCGCTCGACCCCGCGCTGCCCTGTGCCCTGGCGCCGGTGGGTGTCGCCGCGAACCATGTGCCGTCCACGCCCTGCCCGTACGCCTCCTTCGGCTCGTCGTCCCTGGCGTAGCGGTAGAGCGGCCGGCCCGCGAGGGTGATCTGGGTCGTGCCGTCCGACCGTTTCACCGTCGAGACCAGCTTCGTGTCGATGCCCTTGACCGTGACGTTCTTGGCGTCGGTGGTCGTGGCGGCCGGCCAGAGCTTGGCGCAGTTGCCGTAGCAGGTCACCTTGGTGGGCTTGGCCGAGTCCTCGTCGAAGCGGTACAGGACGTAGCCCTTGCTGTCGGTGACGACGGTGCCGACCTTGTCGACCTTGGCCGCGGTCAGGGTGGCGGAACTGGTGGTGGCACTGCCGCTCTTGGTGTCGCTGCTCTTGCTCCCGCCGCCGCTGCTGCCGCATCCGCCGAGCGCGAGCGCGAAGACGGCGGCGCCCACGGCGACGTAACCGGTGATGCGGGTGTTCCTCCTGGTGGCGAGCATGGCGACCCCTTTGTCGGATGCGGATGTCTGCCACCCAGAAGTACGGATTTGTGCGGGGTTCTGCTCGATGGAGTGTTGGTGCGATGCGGATCGCACTGCTGAGACCCCGGCACGGTCGTCGGCGTGCCCTACCGGGCCGACCACGTGTTCGTACAGCGCTGATCGATACGAGGGACCGGTGGCGTCTCCCCTACGGGATGGCGGAGGCGTCGCCCTCCCGTGTCATACCGCGGGAGTACGCGGAGTTGATCCTGGGGTCTGACGCTTCCGTGCGGCCGATTTGGTCAGATTGATAGCACCACTCCCGACCAGTTCGGGTGAGAATGGCGGCTTGGGGTGGACAGACGAGCAAGGACGGTAGGCCGCCGCCCAACACGGAGGTAGGGCAACAACATGGCACCGTACGAATCCGAAAGCGCCGGTCGTCGCAAGGCGACCCGCTATGTGGTCCCGGTCGCGGTGGTGGGGGTGGCCGCGGCGACGATCGGGCTCGTCCCCGCGCTGGCCGACTCCGGCAATCCCGATCTGCCGAAGATCAGCGCACAGCAGCTCATCGAGAAGATCGCCAAGTCGGACGTGCAGCAGATGTCCGGCACGGTGAAGATCTCCACGGATCTCGGACTCCCGTCCCTGGGCGGTATGGCGGGCGGCTTCACCCCGGGCGCCGGCGGCTCCTCGGACGGCAAGGCGGGCTCCTCCGCCGACCCGCAGTCCAAGCTGATGGAGCTGGCCACCGGCACGCACACGCTGCGTATCGCGGCGGACGGCCCCGACCGGCACAAGCTGTCCGTCCTGGACGACGCAGCCGAGTACAGCGTGATCCACAACGGCGACGAGGTCTGGGCCTACGACAGCGCGTCGAACGAGGCGTACCACGCCAAGGACGCCGCTGCCGCAGGTGACCGGGCCGCGAAGCACCGCAAGGGCGAGACGCCGAAGGGTGTCCCGGCCACGCCGAAGGAGCTCGCGGACGAGGTCCTGAAGGCGTCCGGCAAGACGACGTCGATCTCCGTGGAAGGCACCTCGCAGGTCGCGGGGCGTGATGCGTACAAGCTGCTCGTCAAGCCGAAGCAGGCCGGTTCGACGGTCGGCGGGATCACCATCTCGGTGGACGCGAAGACCGGTGTGCCGCTGAAGTTCACGCTGACGCCCGCGGGCGGCGGCAAGGCGGTCGTGGACGCGGGCTTCACCAAGGTGGACTTCTCCAAGCCGGCCGCTTCGACGTTCGACTTCACCCCGCCGAAGGGCACCAAGGTCACCGAGGGCGACGACCTCAAGGCGCGGGACAAGTCCCACGCGCCGAAGGACCTGCCCAAGGACCTGCCCAAGGACCTGCCCAAGGGCATGCCGAAGGAGCTGAGGGACGCCCAGGGCGGCGGCATGAACGACCTGAAGGTCATCGGTGAGGGCTGGACGTCCATCGCCGAGCTGAAGCTGCCCGGCGGGCAGGGCCTGCCGACGGGCGGCTCGTCCTCGGGCGACGTCCCGCCGGAGGCGCAGAAGTTCATGGACGCGCTCGGCGACCATGTGACGGGCAAGTTCGGCTCGGGCACGGTCTTCTCGACGCGCCTGGTCAACGCGCTCATCACGGACGACGGCAAGGTCTACGCGGGCGCGGTCACCAAGGACGCGCTCGTGAAGGCGGCGAACGCGGCGCAGTAGCCGTACGCGGCACGAGAGTTGGCAGGCAGGAGTGGAGGCGCCGGTCCCGGTGCCTCCACTCCCGCACTCCACCAGGACCGACGGGCACGACGGGAGCGAGATGGCGGCGAGCACTGGCGAGGAGTCCGTGATCGAGACGAGGGCCCTCACCAAGCGCTACGGCGGCGACCAGTTGGCGGTCGACGGCCTCGACCTCACCGTCCCCGCCGGCAGCGTCTTCGGCTTCCTCGGGCCGAACGGCTCGGGCAAGACCACCACCATCCGCATGCTGATGGGCCTGATCGAGCCGACGTCCGGCGCGGCCAGCGTCCTCGGCCTCCCCATGCCCCGCGCCACGCGCACGGTCCTCCCGCACGTCGGCGCGCTCATCGAGGGCCCCGCCCTGTACGGGTTCCTGTCCGGCCGCGACAACCTCATCCGGTACGACTCCGCGGATCCGGCCGCCGACCCCCGCACCCGCCGCGCCCGTGTCGCCACCGCGCTCGACCGGGTGGGCCTGACGGCCGCCGCGGGCAAGAAGGCGAAGGCGTACTCGCTCGGCATGAAGCAGCGCCTCGGGCTCGCGGCCGCGCTGCTCCAGCCCCGCAGACTCCTCGTGCTCGACGAGCCGACGAACGGTCTCGACCCGCAGGGCATGCGCGAGATCCGTTCCCTGGTGCGGGAGCTGGCGTCGGACGGCACGACGGTCTTCCTCTCCTCGCACCTCCTCGACGAGATCGAGCAGGTCTGCACGCACGCGGCCGTGATGGCGCGGGGCCGGCTCATCACGCAGGGTCCGGTCGCCGAGCTGGCGGCGGGCGCCCGCGGCCGGCTCGTGGTCACGACCCCCGATCCGGGCGACGCGGCGCGCGTCCTGAAGGAGCGCGGCATCGCGGACCTGACCGTGACGGACGACCAGGTGACGGGCGAGCCGCCCGGTCCGGGCACCGACCTCGCCGAGCTGAACGCCGCGCTGGTCACCGCGGGCGTCCGTGTCCGCGGCTTCGGACTCGAACGGGCTTCGCTGGAGGACGCGTTCGTGGCCCTGACGGGAGAGGGATTCGATGTCGCAGGCTGAGGCCACGGCCGCCGGCACCACCGCCACCGTCGTGACGGACGCCTCGCCCGTGCGGAAGAGGATCTGGACGCTCGGCCTGTTCCGCAGCGAGCTGGTCACCACGTTCCGCCGCTGGCGCACGATCGCCCTGCTCGCCGTCCTGGCCGGGGTGCCCATCCTCGTCGGGATCGCCGTGAAGATCGAGACGAGCGGGGGTTCACCGGCCGCGGGCGGCGGCGGGGGAGGACCCGCGTTCATCGCGCAGATCACCAACAACGGCCTGTTCCTGGTCTTCACGTCGCTCGCCGCGACGCTCCCGTTCTTCCTGCCGATGGCTGTCGGGGTGATCGCGGGCGACGCGATCGCCGGCGAGGCGAACGCGGGGACGCTGCGCTATCTGCTCGTCGCCCCCGCGGGCCGCACGCGTCTGCTGCTCACCAAGTACGCGACGACGATGACGTTCTGCCTGGTCGCGACGTTGGTCGTGGCGGTGACGGCGCTCGCCACGGGCGCCCTGCTCTTCCCGCTCGGCGACCTCGTCACGATCTCCGGCACCCGGATCGGCTTCGGCGAGGGACTCGTACGGGCCCTGCTGATCGCCCTCGTCGTGGCCGCGTCACTCGTCGGCATCGCCGCGCTCGGACTGTTCGTCTCGACCCTCACCAACAGCGGGATCGCGGCGATGGCGACGACGGTGGGCCTGCTCATCACCGTCCAGATCCTCGACCAGATCCCTCAGCTGCACGCGATCCAGCCGTACCTGTTCTCGCACCGCTGGCTGTCCTTCGCCGACCTGATGCGCGAGCCGGTCTACTGGGACGACCTGCTCAAGAACCTGGGCCTCCAGGGCCTGTACGCGGCCGTGTTCGGCTCGGCGGCGTGGGCGCGCTTCACGGCGAAGGACATCACGGCGTAGCCAACTACCGCCATCCTGCAGATCAGCCTCGGCCTGACCCTGGCAAGCGAGGAAGCAACGGCCCGGCCCCAGCTGACCAGCGTCTGACAAGAAATTTCCTGGAGGCGCCATCCCGTGCGCGCTCTCGGACGTATCCCTGTTGGGGGATGCATCCAGGAGGAAACCTATGGCGATCTTCAGTCACCTCATTCCCGCAAAGCGCCGTGACCACAAGAGGGACACGACCTCAAGGCACGACGACACCAGCGGCAAGCGCCGTCATCGTCGTCACCGCCGCCGCCGTACCGGTGACCATCGTCACTGGTAACCGCACACGGCTGAGTGGGCCGGAGCCGGCAACTCCGGTCCGCTGAGTCCGCGATCTTCTAGGAACCCATTGCCATGGCGCGTGTCCCCCGGCATGTCCTGCGGCGTCTGCTGTCGGTGGGTGAGGATTCCGATGCCGTCGTCGCTGCCGCACCACCGGTGCCCCTGAGCGGGGTCTTCCGGCGTTTCTGGCCGTATACACGCGGGGGCAGGCGCTGGCTGGTCGTCCTCCTGTGCTTCAGCCTGATCGGGCCCGTGCTCGACGGGGCCGAGGTCTGGATTTTCAAGATCGTGGTGGACGACGTGCTCGTCCCGCACGATCTGAGCCCGTTCCTCTGGATCGCGCTCGCCTACCTGGGGCTCATCATCGGTTCCGGCGTGCTGGGCTTCGCCGACGACGTGACGTCCACCTGGGTCAGTGAGCGATTCCTGCTGGCTCTGCGGGCGGACGTGTTCCGGCATGTCCAGAGCCTCTCGCTGGGGTTCTTCGAACGACGGCGGCTGGGGGATGTGCTGTCGCGTGTCACGGGCGATGTCGACGCGGTCGAGACGTTCCTCCTGTCGGGCGTGGCGAACGCCCTCTATTACGTGGTCGAGGTGGGCGTCTTCCTCGGTCTGCTCTTCTACCTGCAGTGGGATCTGACCCTCCTCGCGCTCGTCATCGTGCCGCTGTTCTGGAGTGCGGCCCGCCACTTCTCCCGGCTGATCAAAGGCGCGTCACGGGAGCGCAGACGCCGGAGCGGTTCGCTCAGCGCGATCGCCGAGGAGTCGCTCGGCAACGTTGCATTGGTACAGGCGTACAACCGGCAGGGCTGGGAGGAGCGCCGGTTCGAGCGCGAGAGCGTGGGCAAGTTCCGGGCGGCGATGACGTCGGCACGGATCCGCGCCGTCTACGGGCCGATCGTCGAGATCATCGAGGTGACCGGCGCGCTGGCCGTCATGGCGCTGGGTACGTGGAAGCTGGCGCAGGGGCAGCTCACGCTGGGTGGCTTGCTGGTCTTCCTCGCGCTGATCAGCAAGCTCTACGGTCCGCTCCGCGATCTGTCCCGCCTCAGCAACACGTTCTACGCGGCGTCCGCCTCCGCCGAGCGGATCATCGAGTTGCTCGACCAGCGCCCCCAGGTCGTCGAGGCCGCCGGAGCCCGGCGGCTCGGGCGTGCCCGCGGAGATGTGGAGTTCGAGGGCGTCTCCTTCCGCTATCCGGGCACGTCCCGGTGGGCACTCGCAGGCGTGTCGTTCCGAGCGGCGCCCGGCGAGACGCTGGCGCTGGTCGGGGCGAGCGGCGCCGGCAAGTCCACCGTCGCGAAGCTGCAGCTGCGCTTCTACGACCCGGATCAGGGCACGGTCCGCATCGACGGAACCGACCTCAGAGACCTGTGGCTGTCCGAGGTGCGGGAAAGCGTCGCGGTGGTCCTGCAGGAGACGCTGGTCTTCCACGGCACCGTGCGGGAGAACATCGCCTACGGCCGCCCGGAGGCGACGAAGGCGGACATCGTCGCCGCGGCCCGCGCCGCCGACGCCGACGAGTTCATCCGGCTGCTTCCGGAGGGCTACGACACCGTGGTGGGCCAGCACGGCCGGACGCTGTCCGGTGGGCAGTGCCAGCGCCTCGCGATCGCCCGCGCGATGATCAGGAACGCTCCCGTGCTCCTGCTCGACGAACCGACCACCGGGCTGGACGCCCGGTCGGGTCGGCGGATCATGGAACCGCTGCGCCGGCTCATGGCCGGGCGGACCACCATCGTCATCTCGCACAATCTGCTCACCGTGCGCGACGCCACCCGCATCGTCGTGCTCGACAACGGGCGGGTGGTCGAGCGCGGCACACACGAAGACCTGCTGGCGCACGGCGGGACCTACGCCCAGCTGCACCGCCTGAACGCGGTGGCCGACCACAGCGCCTTCGCCGCCTCCCCGCGCACCGGGAAGGTGCGGTCATGAGCCGGGCCACCGCACCACCGCCTCCGCCCCTGATCCCCGGGACGAAACCCGCGCCGGGCTACGAGATCCTGGCGCACCTGGCGCGGACCGGCTGGCTCGACCTGTACGACGCCTGGAGCGAGGAACGGGACTGCCGGTGCGTCGTCAAGGTCGTCCGCCCCGACCGCCGCCACGAGGAACGACTGGGTGACCGGCTGCTGCGTGAGGGCCGCTGGCTTCGGGCCTTCACCCATCCGCACCTGGTCCGCGCGTACGACACATTCGAGTTCCCCGAGCCGCTCGTCGTACTGGAAACCCTGACCGGTGAGACGCTGTCCCACCTCATCCACCGGTTGCGGCGCCGGCCGGCCGCCGAGGACGTGGCCCTCCTCGGCGTGCACCTGTGTTCCGCGATGCACTACCTCCATGGTCAGGGCCTGCTGCACCTCGACCTCAAGCCGTCCAACGTCGTGGTCGACTGCGGGCACGCCAAGGTGCTCGACCTGAGCGTCGCACGGCCGCCCGGCATCGCTCCCGCGGGCGTCGGCACGTTCTGCTATCTCGCACCCGAGCAGGCGCGCGGCGGGCCGCTGACGGCCGCCGCCGACGCATGGGGCATCGGTGTCACGTTGTACGAGGTCGCCACCGGCGACCTGCCATACGACTGCGGTGAGACCGTGGACGAGGAGGGGGCAGAGACGGGGGCAGAGGCTGGATACGGGACCGGGACCGGGGACGACACGACCGGCCGGGACGACTGGTATCCGCAGCTCGAGGAACCTGCCCCGCCGATCGGGTCCCGCCGACGCCTGCCGCGGGACCTCGCCACGGTCATCGACGGCTGCCTGCGGCCCGATCCGGCAGCCCGGCCCACCATCGGGGAACTCGCCGACGCCTTCGACGCGGCTCTGCCGTGGCAGCGACGCCATGTGCCACAGGCATGACGGATCTGCGGGGGCGCGCCGGGGCCGTCACGTCACCGGTCCGACGGGGCGCAGCCAGGACTATGTCGCCTCTTCGAAGTGCGCGGTGGCCAGGACGGTGCCGTCGGCGGAGGTCAGGCGAGCGCCGGACAGCGTGGACGGGTCCACCGGTATCGGGACTTCCCAGGAGGCGTAGCCGTCGTGCAGGGCGAAAGTGCCCACGCGCACGGTTGTGCCGTCCGTCCGCTCCAGCAGACAGGTGACCTTCCCGCTGTACGTGATCCCGGCGTCGTTGAGATCGAGGGCCATATACACCCAGCCCGGCGATCCGGAACGGGCGAAGACCTTACCGGCCGAGTGGCCCTGGGCGCCGGGTGTCATCAGATCCGCGGCCATCACTCCCGTCCCGACCGCGGCGGGCCGCGACGGGGCGGCCGCGTTCTCGACGACCGTGCCGACGGCCCAGCCGCCGAACCCGGCGGCGAGCGCGAGGGCGGCAGCGGCGGACGCGACCCGCAGCCGAACCCGTCCGCGGAACCCCTTGCGCACGCGGCCTTGCCTGCGCGCGTGCCGACGACCGTCGTGCGCCGCCGCGGCCTGGGCCAGCGACCGCGCCACCCGGGTCTCGAACCCGACCGGCGGCTCGCTGCCCGGCAGCAGGCCGACCAGCCCGTCGCCGACGAGGGTCAGCTGCCCGATGTACTCCCGGCAGTCCGCGCACCGGTCCAGATGCGCGACAGCCTCGGCCCGCTCCCGGCCCGGGAGAACGCCCAGAGCCAGCTCGGCACCGATCTCCTGCAGCTTTTCGCAGGTCACGTCCTTAGACATCGTCGCCTCGCTTCGGAGACGTGAGCGTGGTCCGCAGTCTCCCCATCGCTGTCCTGATCCGCGTCTTGGCCGTGCCCAGAGGGATCTTCTCCTTGTCGGCGATTTGCTGAGCCGTCATTCCGTAGATGCCCGCCATCACCAGGGCACGGCCCTGCTCGCGCGGCAGTCGTGCCACGGCGGCCCGCAGCCTGGACGACGCCTCATCCGCGAGCGCGAACTGCTCGGGAGTCTGGGTCACGACACCGAGGAGCGCGTCGAGATCTTCGGGTGCGAGCGGCTCCGGCCGACGCGACCGGACGGCGTCGATGGCGAGGTTGTGCGCAATGGTCGTCAGCCAGGTCGTCACCGAACCGCGGCGGGAGTCATAGATCTGTGCGTGCCGCCACGCGCGCTCGAACGTCTGCTGGGCGATGTCCTCGGCGAGCTGCGGATCACCGAGGACAGCGACGGCGACGCCGAAAACCGTGTGCTGGAACCGCCGTACGAAAGCAACCGCGAGTTCTGGGTCGCCGGTAGCCAGTCCGGACAGCAGAGCCTCGTCCGGAAGGCGGCCTACTGGGAGCCCGGAACACTTCATATCCGTATATACGGATCATTCCGGTCAGGGGATTGCCTGGCGTCGACGGAAGATCGCCTTCCCATTGTCCTCCATGTCTACCGCCCAATCCATCGGGCCATGATGCGCGAGCCGGTCTACTGGGACGATCTGTTCAAGAACCTGGGCCTCCAGGGGCTGTACGCGGCTGTGTTCGGCTCGGCGGCGTGGGCGCGCTTCGCGGCGAAGGACATCACGGCGTGACCAACTGCCGTGCTACTGCACCTCGTACGGGAAGCGGGCGATCTCCGGCTGCCGTTCGGGTGCGAAGAACGTCTTGGCGCGCAGTAGCGCCTCCTCGTCCTTGAGCACGTCGCCGGGCTTGCTGCCGTTGCCGAGCAGGACGCCGCCGAAGCGCATGCCCATGTACGCGGCCGAGTTGCGCAGCGTGCCGACCAGGGGGTCCGCGACGACTTGCTCCTCGTGGGCGAGCGCCGTCACGCCCCACAGGGTGCGCCCTTCGAGGCTCGCCTTGAAGTCGATGCCGGGGGTACGCAGCCAGCCCGACCAGTAGTCGAGGTAGCGCTTGGTGGGGGCCGAGAGGGAGTACCAGTACAGCGGCGACGCGATGACGATGTCGGTGGCTTCGAGGGTCGCGTCCAGGAGCAGCGCCGTGTTGTCGCCGGTGGGCCGGGTGTGGTCGCTGTCGTGGCGCAGGTCCTCGAAGTCGGGGAGGGGGTGCGCGGTGAGGTCGATCCAGCGCTGCCCGACCTCGGGGGAGAGCTGCTCGGCGGCCTTGCGGGCCAGGATCTCGGTGTTGCCTTCGCCGCGGCTGCTGCCGAGCAGGAAGAGGAACGTGCGGGACATGGGGCACTCCGGGGTCGGTTGGTCGCGCCGATTACCTGCACGTGCAGTTTATGCACACGCAAGTAATTCCGTCCAGGGGGTTCGCCGGGGCCCGGGGGGTCACGGCGTGCTCGCGCCGACCGCCGCTCCGGCCGCCTCCTCCTCCGCCCGGGTGTCGTACGCGGCGCGGGCCGCGGCGATCTCGCCCTGGTGGCGCTCGGTCCAGGTCACCAGGGACCGGATCGTCTCGTGCAGCGTGCCACCAAGTGCCGTCAGCTCGTACTCGACCCGGGGCGGCACCACCGGGTACACCGTCCGCTCCACCAGGCCGTCCCGCTCCAGCTGCCGCAGCGTGACCGTCAGCATCCGCTGACTGATCCCGTCGATCTCGCGGCGCAGCTGCGTGAAACGCAGCCGGCGGTGTTCGAGGAGCGCGATGACGAGCAGGGACCACTTGTCGGCGACCCGGTCGAGGATCTGGCGCACCTCACAGCCCTCGCGGGTGTCCCACTGGAAGGGGTCCGGGTCGCCGTGTTCGGTGCCGGAGACGGTGCTCGCGCAGTTACTCGGTGACTTCGAAGTGCCTTCTTCCATGCCCGTCGATGCTGCCGCAGGATCGGGGTGGTTACAAGAGGGAACCGACCCTCCGTCGCGTAACCACCCTTCCCTTCAAGCGACTTGAGGAGCCGACCCGTCATGGGCACTCGCGCCTGGGCACTGCTGCTGGTCCTCTGCGGAACGATCTTCCTGGAGGGCATCGACGTCGCCATGCTCGCCGTCGCGATCCCCTCGATCCGGTCCGATCTGGCGCTCGGCACCGACACGGCCGCGTGGGTCATGAGCGCGTACGTCCTCGGCTACGCCGGATTCACGCTGCTCGGCGGCCGGGCGGCCGATCTGCTCGGGCGGCGCAGGATGTTCCTGTTCTGGCTGGCCGTCTTCCTGGCCTTCTCCGGGCTCGGCGGCTTCGCGACCGAGGGGTGGATGCTGATCGTCGCGCGCTTCGTCACCGGGGTCTCCGCCGCGTTCATGACGCCGGCCGCGCTGTCGCTCATCACCACCTCGTACGCCGAGGGGCCGCAGCGCAACAAGGCGCTCCTCGTCTTCGCGGGAACGGCCGCGGGCGGCTTCTCCCTCGGGCTCGTCATCGGCGGGCTGCTGACCGAACTCGGCTGGCGGTGGGTGTTCTTCGCGCCCGTACTGCTCGCCGGGGCGATCCTGGCCGCCGCGGTGCGGCTGATCCCCGCGCAGGCCGCGCCCGACCGGCGGGGCGGCGGGTTCGACGTGGCCGGAGCGGCCGCCGCCGCGGGCGCCATGCTCCTCGTCGCCTACGGCGTCGTGCGGCTCGAACACGGGCTCGCGGGCTGGCCGCTGACGGCCGCCGCCGTCGCCCTGGGGCTCGCACTCGTGGGTGTCTTCGTGGCCGTGGAGCGGCGCAGCGCGGCGCCTCTCGTGCGGCTCGGCATCTTCCGTACGGGGACGGTGGTCCGCGCCGACCTGGGGGCGCTGCTGTTCGTCGGCGCCTTCTTCGGTTTCCAGTTCGTGCTGACCCTGTACCTCCAGGAGCTGCGGGGCTGGTCGTCCCTGCAGACGGCGATCGCGCTCGTCGTGATGGGCTGCGACGCGGTCCTCGCGCCGACGCTCACCCCGCGCCTGGTCGAACGCTTCGGCAACGCGCGCGTCGTCCTCGGCGGCTTCCTGCTCGCGATCCTCGCGTACGGGCTCTTCCTGCCGGTCGGCCTGGACTGGACGTACGCCGCCATGTTCCCGACCTTGATCATCGCCGGGACCGCGTTCGCGCTCGCCTACGGTCCGCTGACCATCGCGGCGACGGACGGGGTCGCGGAGGAGGAGCAGGGGCTCGCGGGCGGGCTGCTCCACACCTCGACGCAGTTCGGTTCGGCGCTCGGCATCTCGGCGGTGACCGCGGTGTACGGGCTCGCCTCGAAGGGGGCCGGCGCGGCGGACACGCTCTCCGCCTTCCGCGCGGCCCTCGTGGTGCCAGTGGTGATGGTGACGCTGGGCGCGCTCGTGTCGGCGCGCGGGATCAGGCGGCCGGCTCGCGCCGCGGATCCGTCTGCGGATCCGACTGCGGCTGGGTCAGCGGCTGGGTCTGCGGCTGGGCCTGTGTCCGGGGATTCGTCGTCGACTCCGGCACCGTCTCCGGCACCGTCTCCGGAGCCGTCGCCCGCGCCTCCTGCTCGGCAAGCGCGATCCGCCCCCGCCGGGCCGTCCGCAGCGCGTCCCACGTCAGGAGCGTGAGCGCCACCCACACGAGAGCGAAGCCCGCCCAGCGTTCGGCGGGCATCGCCTCGTGGAAGTACAGGATGCCGAGCAGGAACTGGAAGACCGGCGCCAGGTACTGGAGCAGCCCCAGCGTCGACAGCGGTACGCGGATGGCGGCGGCGCCGAAGCAGACCAGGGGGATCGCGGTGACCAGGCCCGTCGCCGCGAGCAGCGTGGCGTGGCCCGCGCCGTTGCCGAAGGTGGACTCGCCCTGCGCGCCGATCCACAGCAGATAGGCGAGCGCGGGCACGAACTGGATCGCGGTCTCGGCGGCGAGCGACTCCAGGCCGCCGAGGTTGACCTTCTTCTTCACCAGGCCGTACGTGGCGAAGGAGAAGGCGAGGCAGAGGGAGATCCAGGGCGGCTGCCCGTATCCGAAGGCGAGGACGAGGACCGCGGCGAGGCCGACGCCGACCGCCGCCCACTGCGCGGGCCGCAGCCGCTCGCCCAGGAGCAGGACGCCCATGGCTATGGTGACCAGCGGATTGATGAAGTAGCCGAGTGAGGCCTCGACGACATGGCCCGCGTTCACGGCCCATATGTAGACGCCCCAGTTGACCGTGATGACGGCCGCGGCGACGGTGACGAGTGCCAGCCTGCGCGGGTTGCGCATCAGCTCACCGGCCCAGGCCCAGCGGCGTACGAAGAGCAGGGCGACGCCGACCACGGCCAGCGACCACACCATGCGGTGGGCGAGGATCTCACCGGCGCCGGCGGGCTTGAGCAGGGGCCAGAACAGGGGCACCAGGCCCCACATTCCGTAGGCCGCGATGCCGTTCAACAGTCCTGTGCGCTGTTCGCTTCTCGACTGCCCAGCCTCCACGGCCCCTCCTCCACACGCGCGGACGCCCCGTGGCGGCCACCCATGAAGGTAGCGCCGCGGGGCACCGGCTGTCATGTCCGTATCTCTATACGGTCATGACGGGGCATCCGTGCGGGTGGGAGATCGCCCGCTGCTAGGCGAGCGCGGCCTTGATCGCGTCCGCGAGCGGGGTGGTGGGGCGGCCGGTCAGCCGGGACAGGTCGCCGCCGGTGGCGGCGAGCAGGCCCTGCTCGATGGCGGTGTCGACGCCCACGAGGATGTCGGCGAACGGCGCGGGCAGACCCGCGCCGAGCAGGATCTCCCTGTTCTGCTCGGGCGTGACGGCGTTGTACGCGATCGTCCTGCCGGTCTGCTTCGACAGCTCGGCGGCGTACTCGGCGAAGGACCAGGCGACGTCGCCGCTCAGCTCGTACGCCTTGTTCTCGTGGCCCTCGCCGGTCAGGACGGCGACCGCGGCGGCGGCGTAGTCGGCGCGAGAGGCGGAGGCGATCCGGCCCTCGCCCGCGGAGGCGACGACGGCACCGTGCTCCAGGACCGGGGCCAGGCGCTCGGTGTAGTTCTCGTGGTACCAGCCGTTGCGCAGGAACGTGTACGGCAGGCCGGAGTCGAGGATCGCCTGCTCGGTCACCTTGTGCTCGGCCGCCAGATCGAAGTCGGCGTCGGGCCCGCCGAGGACGCCCGTGTACGCGAGCAGGGCGACGCCCGCGCCCTTCGCGGTGTCGATCACGGCCCGGTGCTGCGGCACGCGCTGCCCGACCTCGCTGCCGGAGATCAGCAGGACCCGGTCCCCGGCGGCGAAGGCTCCGGTCAGTGTCTCGGGCGCGCTGTAGTCGGCGATCCGCAGCTCGACGCCCCGGGCGGCGAGGCCGGCGGCCTTCTCCTTGTCGCGGACGACGGCGGCGATGCGCTCCGCCGGGACGCCGGCGGCGAGGAGGCCGTCGATGACGAGACGGCCGAGGTGTCCGGTGGCTCCGGTGACGACGATGCTCATGTCTGAAATCTCCCTTAGCTACTGGTTATGGCGCTGAGCCTACGCCGGGCGCTAACTATTGGAAAGTACCCACTTTGAAGTAAGGTACTGCCATGGCAGTAAGTAAGTGGGGCACCGACAGCGAAGAGCTGTGCCCGTACCGGCTCGTGCTCGAACACGTCACCAGCCGCTGGGGCGTCCTCGTCCTGATCGCCCTGGAGGAGCGCTCGTACCGCTTCAGCGAGCTGCGCCGCGAGATCGGCCGCGTCAGCGAGAGGAACGTCAGCGAGAAGATGCTCACGCAGACACTCCAGACCCTGGAGCGCGACGGCATGGTGCACCGCGATGCGAAGCCGGTCATCCCGCCACGCGTGGACTACTCGCTCACCGATCTCGGCCGCGAGGCGGCGGAACGGGTGAGAACGCTCGCGATGTGGACGGAGCGCCGCATGGAAGCGGTGACGGAGGCCAGAGCGGCATACGACGAAACCCGCGCCCCCTAAGGGGCGCGGGCTGTGTCGTCGGGCGGTCCGCCTAACCGACCACGGTCCAGGTGTCGCCGCCGGCCAGCAGCGCGGCCAGGTCGCCCTTCCCGTTCTGTTCGATCGCTTCGTCGAGCTGGTCGGACATCTGCACGTCGTAGACGGGCCGCTCGGTGGAGCGGAAGACGCCGATGGGTGTGTGGTGCAGGGTGTGCGGGTCGGCCAGGCGGGACAGGGCGAACGCGGTGGTGGGCGAGGCCGCGTGCGCGTCGTGGACGAGGATCTGTGACTGGTTGTCCTCGCTCACGTCGACGACCTCCAGGTCACCGGTCTGGGAGTCCCGCACGACGCCCTTGGCGAGGCCGGTGCCGAAGCGGATCGGCTGCCCGTGTTCGAGGCGGATCACCGCCTCCTCGGCCTGCTGCTTGTCTTTGAGGACTTCGAAGGCGCCGTCGTTGAAGATGTTGCAGTTCTGGTAGATCTCCACCAGGGCCGTGCCGGGGTGGGCGGCCGCCTGCCGCAGCACGTCGGTGAGGTGTTTGCGGTCGGAGTCGACGGTGCGGGCCACGAACGAGGCCTCCGCGCCGAGCGCGAGGGACACCGGGTTGAAGGGGGCGTCGAGGGAGCCCATCGGCGTCGACTTGGTGATCTTGCCGACCTCGGAGGTGGGCGAGTACTGGCCCTTGGTCAGCCCGTAGATCCGGTTGTTGAAGAGGAGGATCTTCAGGTTCACGTTGCGGCGCAGGGCGTGGATGAGGTGGTTGCCGCCGATGGACAGCGCGTCGCCGTCACCGGTGACCACCCACACCGACAGGTCCCGCCGGCTGGAGGCCAGACCGGTCGCGATGGCCGGGGCGCGGCCGTGGATGGAGTGCATCCCGTAGGTGTTCATGTAGTACGGGAAGCGGGACGAGCAGCCGATGCCCGAGACGAAGACGATGTTCTCCTTCGCCAGCCCGAGCTCCGGCATGAAGCCCTGCACGGCGGCCAGGATCGCGTAGTCACCACAACCCGGGCACCAGCGCACCTCCTGGTCCGACTTGAAGTCCTTCATGGACTGCTCGGCCTCGGCCTTGGGTACCAGCGAGAGCGCCTCGATCGTGCCCGTGCCTTTCGTGCCGGTGTCAGCCATGGATGGCCTCCTTGAGAGCCGTGGCGAGCTGCTCAGCCTTGAACGGCATGCCGTTGACCTGGTTGTAGGAGCGGGCGTCCACCAGATACCTGGCCCGGATGAGGGTGGCGAGCTGGCCGAGGTTCATCTCGGGAATCACCACCTTGTCGTAACGCCCCAGGACCTCGCCCAGATTCCGCGGGAACGGGTTCAGATGCCGCAGATGAGCCTGCGCGATGAGCTCGCCGGCGGTGCGCAGCCGGCGTACGGCGGCGGTGATGGGTCCATACGTCGAACCCCAGCCGAGGACCAGGGTGTTGGCCTCACCGGAGACGTCGTCGACCTCCAGGTCCGGGACCTCGATACCGTCGATCTTCGCCTGCCGGGTGCGGACCATGAACTCGTGGTTGGCCGGGTCGTAGGAAATGTTGCCCGTGCCGTCCTGCTTCTCGATCCCGCCGATACGGTGCTCAAGACCCGGCGTGCCCGGGATCGCCCACGGACGGGCCAAAGTCTTCGCATCGCGCTTGTAGGGCCAGAACACCTCGGTGCCGTCGGCCTCGGTGTGATTCGGGCCGGAGGCGAACTGGGTGCGCAGGTCGGGGAGTTGGTCGATCTCGGGGATGCGCCACGGCTCCGACCCGTTGGCCAGGTAGCCGTCGGAGAGGAGGAAGACCGGGGTGCGGTAGGTGATCGCGATGCGGGCCGCCTCGATCGCCGCGTCGAAGCAGTCGGCGGGCGTCCTCGGCGCGACCACCGGGACCGGCGCCTCACCGTTGCGGCCGTACATCGCCTGCAGCAGGTCCGCCTGCTCCGTCTTCGTCGGCAGGCCGGTGGACGGGCCGCCGCGCTGGATGTCCACGACGAGGAGCGGCAGTTCGAGACTCACGGCCAGGCCGATCGTCTCCGACTTCAGCGCCACACCGGGGCCCGATGTCGTGGTCACCGCCAGGGAACCGCCGAACGCCGCGCCCAGCGCCGCGCCGATGCCCGCGATCTCGTCCTCGGCCTGGAACGTGCGCACACCGAAGTTCTTGTGCTTGGACAGCTCGTGCAGGATGTCCGAGGCCGGGGTGATCGGATACGAGCCCAGGTAGAGCGGCAGGTCCGCCTGCCGGGAGGCGGCGATCAGGCCGTAGGACAGGGCCAGGTTCCCGGAGATGTTGCGGTACGTACCCGTCGGGAACGCGGACGCAGCCGGGGCAACCTCGTAGGAGACGGCGAAGTCCTCGGTGGTCTCGCCGAAGTTCCAGCCCGCGCGGAAGGCGGCGATGTTGGCCTCGGCGATCTGCGGCTTCTTCGCGAACTTCGACTTGAGGAACTTCTCCGTGCCCTCGGTGGGCCGGTGGTACATCCACGAGAGCAGGCCGAGCGCGAACATGTTCTTCGAGCGGCCCGCGTCCTTGCGGGACAGCTCGAACTCCTTGAGCGCCTCGACCGTCAGGGCCGTCAGCGGCACCGGGTGGACGCTGTAGCCGTCCAGGGAGCCGTCCTCCAGCGGGGAGGTCGCGTAACCGACCTTCTGCATCGCCCGTTTGGTGAACTCGTCCGTGTTGACGATGATCTCCGCGCCGCGCGGCACATCCGCGATGTTCGCCTTCAGGGCGGCCGGGTTCATCGCCACCAGCACGTTCGGCGCGTCGCCCGGGGTGAGGATGTCGTGGTCGGCGAAGTGCAGCTGGAAAGAGGAAACGCCCGGCAGGGTACCTGCGGGCGCGCGGATCTCGGCGGGGAAGTTCGGCAGCGTGGAGAGGTCGTTTCCGAACGACGCCGTCTCCGAAGTGAACCGGTCACCCGTCAGCTGCATACCATCGCCCGAGTCACCCGCAAACCGGATGATCACCCGGTCCAGACGCCGTACGTCTTTGCCGTTCGCCTGTTTGCGCTGCTCTCCGACCACTGCGTCATCTGCCTGCTCGGCCTGGCTACTGACCTGGCTGGTCACTGAACTGGACCTCCCTCGAGGCGGCTCTGCGGGAGCGGCCGGCCGACCGGCCTCTCCATGGCCCACCCTACGTCGGTAAGGGTCGCCTTCCCTGGATGGTTCGCATGGTGGACGCGACAATGAGACACCCTGATGACCTTGTTTGTCATGATTTACCCACCCCCATGGCCCCCTGTTCGAAGACGCGCCCACTCATCCTTTGGTTCTAGGGCCGGTTCAGGGTCGACCCCGGGGCCGACCCCGGAGCGGGGCCCTGAAGCCGACCCGGAGTCGGCCCTGAAGCCGACCCGGAGTGTCCTGGAGTCCGCCGACCGATTCCCGCCATATCTGACAGGGTGTCAGGCCGTCACGAGTTCAGGTAGGTGAGCACCGCCAGAACGCGCCGGTGATCCCCGTCACTCGGGGACAGCCCCAGCTTCAGGAAGATATTGCTGACGTGCTTCTCCACCGCGCCGTCGCTCACGACCAGTTGACGCGCGATCGCCGAGTTCGTCCGCCCCTCGGCCATCAGGCCGAGCACCTCGCGCTCACGCGGGGTCAGCCCCGCCAGCACGTCCTGTTTG
Organism: Streptomyces sp. NBC_00009; assembly: GCF_045040855.1. Taxonomy (NCBI): domain Bacteria; kingdom Bacillati; phylum Actinomycetota; class Actinomycetes; order Kitasatosporales; family Streptomycetaceae; genus Streptomyces; species Streptomyces sp. NBC_00009. The sequence goes on along the minus strand of NZ_CP108312.1, from coordinate 3,266,710 downwards.
CGGCTGCGCCCCAGGAGCTGGGCCACCACCTCGGGGTCGAGCGCCGTACCGCCCTGCGCCACCCGCACGACCGCGTCCACGAACTCGCGCACCTCGGCCACCCGGTCCTTGAGCAGATAGCCCACGCCGTGGCTGGAACCGGCGAGCAGTTCGGTCGCGTACTGCTCCTCCACGTACTGCGAAAGGACCAGCACCCCGAGCCCCGGGTGCTGCTTGCGCAGCAGGACCGCGGCGCGCACGCCCTCGTCCGTGTGGGTCGGCGGCATCCGCACGTCGGCGACCACGACGTCCGGCAGCGCGTCCTGCGCGGCCAGGTCGGTGATGGTCTTGACCAGTGCGTCCCCGTCACCCACGCCCGCCACCACGTCGTGCCCGCGGTCGGTCAGCAACCGGGTCAGGCCCTCCCTGAGCAGCACTGAATCCTCGGCGATGACCACTCGCACTCTGTCCTCCACGTTTCTCGGCCCCCACAGCCCGTCCCACCCGTTCAACAGTCACCAGCATCCCAGCATCCGGACGGTCCTGGGCCGTGGCGCCGGGATTGGCCGGGAAGAGGGAGGACACGCGTGTGCGGTGCGCCCCGGGAAGGGGTGCACCGCACACGCGGGCGCCGGTCGTCAGGCGCGCCGCCACGGCAGTTCCGCCGTGATCCGGGTCGGGCCCGCCGTCGGCGAGTCCACCAGGAGGATCCCGTCGACAGCGTCGAGCCGCTCGGCGAGCCCGGCGAGCCCGGAGCCGGCGGAGGCGTCGGCGCCGCCCACGCCGTTGTCCGTCACCTGGAGCATCAGCCGGTCCTCGACCCGCCACACGTCGACCGTGGCGCGGGTCGCCCGGCTGTGCTTGCTGACGTTCTGCAGGAGCTCGCCGACCGTGAAGTAGGCGATGCCCTCGATGGCCGGCGCGGGCCGCGCGGGCAGATCGACCTCGACCTGCACCGGGACCGTGCAGCGGGAGGCCACGGAGGACAGGGCCGCGTCCAGGCCGCGGTCGGTCAGGATGGCCGGGTGGATGCCGCGGGCCAGATCCCGCAGTTCCTGGAGCGCCGTCTTCACCTCGCCGTGCGCCTCGTCCACCATGCGCGCCGCCTCCTGCGGGTCCTCCGTCAGCTTCTCCTTGGCGAGCCCCAGATCCATCGCGAGGTTGACCAGGCGGGCCTGTGCGCCGTCGTGCAGGTCGCGCTCGATGCGGCGCAGGTCGGCGGCGGCCGTGTCGACGACGACGCCGCGGTCCGACTCCAGCTCCACGACCCGCGCGCCGAGCCGCGACGGGCCGAGCAGCCCGCTCACCAGCGCCCGGTCCACGGAGGCCAGCGCCCTGATGATCCACGGCGTCGCGAGCGTGATCAGCAGGCCGACCGCCGCGGTGACCGTGATCTCGAAGGGGTTGTCCAGGTAGATGTTGTGCGCGCCGTCGCCGTAGAGCTGGATCCCGCCCTGGCCGGCGTACATGGGGAAGACCCACTGCCACAGCGGATACGTGAGCAGAGACCAGCCCACCGTCCAGAAGACCAGCGCGACGTTGAACGCGAAGACCGCCCACGGGAAGTGCACGACCGTGTACAGCAGGTTGCGCCACGACTCGCCGCTCTTGAGGAGGGCACCCATCCACGCCATCGGGCCGTGGGTGCGGGGCCGCAGCGGACCCGGCGTGCCTACGTCGATGCCGAGGAGCGCGCGCGCCCTGGCCCGCTCCATCGAGGCGAACCCGCGCGCCCCGGCGAGGGCGGCGGCCAGCACCGGGATGCCGAGGAACGTGATCAGCAGCCCGGCGCCGAGCGACACCATCGTCACCGCGTACACGAACGTGATGATGCTGAGCGGGAGGCTCAGGAGCAGATAGCCGAGCTCGCGGAACGTACGGGCCTCGAACGGCGCGCGCAGCCCGGCCGGGAGACGGTGACGCCGTTCCCCGGCCACCGCGTCGTCGCGGTAGCCGTGTCCCTGTCCGTACTGCGTGGGCGTGATCATCGGTGGGGTCCGTCCGTTCTGCTCGTCCGCCTGGTACTTCCAGACTCCTCGCGGCGGCGCCTCGCGGCCATGGAGCCGGTCGGCGTCTTGGACCGGGGGTTTTCCCTACCCCCGCGGTGCCTCTCAGGCAGGTGTGCGGTCGCGCCAGGGCAGCTCCGCGGTCACCGTCGTCGGGCCGCCCTCCGGCGAGTCCACGACGAACAGGCCGTCCACCGCGCCGAGCCGGTCCGCGAGGCCCGACAGGCCCGTGCCCTTGTCGAGGCTCGCGCCGCCGCGTCCGTCGTCCTGCACCTGGATCAGCAGCCGGTCCGCGGAGCGCCACACGTCGACCGACGCCGACCGCGCCCCGCTGTGCTTGCTGACGTTCTGCAGCAGCTCGGACACCGTGAAGTACGCGATGCCCTCGATCGCCGCGGCGGGCCGCTGAGGCAGGTCCGCCGTGACCTTCACCGGAACCGTGCAGCGCGAGGCCACGGAGGAGAGCGCCGCGTCCAGGCCGCGGTCGGTGAGGACCGCCGGGTGGATGCCGCGGGCCAGATCCCGCAGTTCCTGAAGCGCCAGCTTCACCTCGCCGTGTGCCTCGTCGACCATGGCGGCAGCGGCGTCCGGGTCCTCGAGGAGCTTCTCCTTCGCGAGGCCGAGGCCCATCGCGAGGTTGACCAGGCGGGCCTGTGCGCCGTCGTGCAGGTCGCGTTCGATGCGGCGCAGGTCGGCGGCGGCCGTGTCGACGACGACGCCGCGGTCCGACTCCAGCTCGGCGATCCGCCGCTCCAGCTCGTCCGACGGCGACAGGAGTGCCCGCGCCATCGCCCGGTCCGCGTTGGCCAGGCCCCGCACGATGAACGGGAGGACCGGCCACAGCACGAAGAGCCCGGTCAGCGTGATGGCGAACGTGAGCACACCCCACGGCAGCCGTATGAACTCGTAGAGCACCGCCCGCCAGCCCACCGGGTCCTTCAGGCCGGACCACAGCCGGCCGAAGAAGCCCTCGTCGCGGCTGCGCGGCAGCGGGCTCGGCTCCTCGATGCGCAGCCCGAGCAGCGCGCGGGCCCGCCCCCGCTCCGCCTTCCCGAGCTGACGCGCGCCGAGCAGACCGGCCGCAAGCACGGGCAGACCGATCACCGTCACGGCCAGGCCGACGCCGGTGGCCAGCATCGTCACGACATAGACGAAGCCGAGCACGGCGATCGGCAGATTGCTGAGGAGATAAGCGATCTCCTTCCAGGTGTGCCGGTCGAAGGCGAAGCGCGGGGCCGGCGGACGGTCCACGTCCGGCTCTGTGGTGACGATGCGAGCGGTCATATGCGCCAGCGTGCCCGGCCGGGCGCCGAGGCGCCATGAGGCGGGCTGCCGGACCCGACGGGGGATAACCCCACCTCAACCCTGGACGCCTGCTTACCGTCTCTTTAACAGGCCCTAGACTCCCGTGCGTACAGATCGTCGAACACCACGGAGCGAGGGGCGGACGTGCCGGAATCGACCATCGTCGCCGCGGGCTACTTCCAGACGTACTCTGTAGTCGGCGCAATCGCCGTCGTGGGCGTCCTGTTCGTGGCCGTCGCCTTCGGCGCGGGGCGGCTGCTGAGGCCGGTGGTCCCGACCCCCGAGAAACTCCTGACGTACGAGTGCGGAGTCGACCCCGTAGGTGAAGGCTGGGCCCACACTCAGGTCCGCTACTACGTCTACGCGTTCCTCTACGTCATCTTCGCCGTCGACTCGATCTTCCTCTTCCCGTGGGCGACCGTCTTCGCCGATCCGCAGTTCGGCGCGGCGACGCTCGTGGAGATGTTCATCTTCCTCGGCTTCCTCGCCGTGGGCCTGCTGTACGCATACAAGAAGGGCGTCCTGACATGGACGTGACCCCGGACCTGCCCCCCTCGGAGCCGGTGCTCCTGCCGGAGCCTGTCAGCCCGAAGAAGCTGGGTGTGCTGTCCCGCCTGGCCCCCGAGCCGATGAAGGTGATCCTCAACTGGGGCCGCCGCTACTCGCTCTGGGTCTTCAACTTCGGCCTGGCCTGCTGCGCCATCGAGTTCATCGCGGCGTCCATGGCGCGGCACGACTTCATCCGCCTCGGCGTCATCCCCTTCGCGCCAGGCCCGCGCCAGGCCGACCTGATGGTCGTCTCCGGCACGGTCACGGACAAGATGGCCCCGGCCGTGAAGCGCCTGTACGAGCAGATGCCCGAGCCCAAGTACGTGATCTCGTTCGGCGCCTGCTCCAACTGCGGCGGCCCGTACTGGGACTCGTACTCGGTCACCAAGGGCGTCGACCAGATCATCCCGGTCGATGTGTACGTGCCCGGGTGCCCGCCCCGGCCGGAGGCGCTGCTCCAGGGCATCCTCAAGCTTCAGGAGAAGATCGCGCGCGAGTCGCTCGGCGAGCGCTACGGCGCCGACGCGGCGGCGGGACGGCCCTCGGCGGCCGCCCTCAGCAGCGGCCTCGTGAAGCCGCCGGTCCCGACGCGCGACGACTCCGGGGAGGGAGAGCGGTGACCGGCTGGCTGCCCCGACCCGTCGAGGAGCTCTTCGGCCCGGACGCCACGGCCGAGGAGTCGTACGAGGTCCTCACCGTCGACGTTCCCGCGGCCACGTGGATCGCCGCCCTCGAAACGGCCCGCACCACGCTGGGCTGCACCTACTTCGACTGGCTGAGCGCGGTCGACGAGCCCGGCACCGGTTTCCGCGTCTGCGCGCACGTCGTCGCCCTGTCTCCCGTACGCCGACTGCTCCTGCGCACGACCGTGCCGCACGACGCCCCCGTCCTGGCCACCGCGGTCGACGTGTACGCGGGCGCGGGCTGGCACGAGCGAGAGACGCACGAGATGTTCGGCGTCCGCTTCGAGGGCCACCCGCACCTGGTGCCGCTCCTCCTCCCCGACGGCTTCGAGGGCCATCCCCTGCGCAAGGACTTCGTGCTCGCGGCGCGGGTCGTGAAGGCGTGGCCGGGGGCCAAGGAGCCGGGGGAGTCCGAGCACGGGGGGCCGAAGCGGCGGCAGATGCTGCCGCCGGGTGTTCCGGACCCGAACGAGTGGGGCCCGCTGAAGGGCCAGCTTCCGCCCGCCCCGGCCCGCCCGGCCCGTGGCGCGGGCCGCGCGGCGGGCGAACGTCCGGTGCGGCGGACGCGCACGGCGGGGGAGGGTTCGGCCAGTCAGGCCGCCCCGGCCGCCCCGGCCGGCACGGATGCGGCGGCTGCCGCGCCGCCGAGGCGCTCGCGGAGCGCGTCGCAGGGGTCGGCTTCGCAGACGCCGACAACTCCTGAGGCGCCGACAACACCTGAGACCCCTGCGGCACCTGAGAGCCCTGCGGCGCCTAAGACTCCCGCGGCGCCTAAGACTCCCGCGGCGCCCGAGACTCCCGCGGCGCCGAAGCCGGACGCCGCGGGCAAGTCCGGTGCCACCGGCGACGCGCCCTGGCACCACGCCCGCCCGGCCTTCGACGAGCCGAAACCGGCCGCGCCGGAGGAGCCCACGCCTGAAACACCGGATGCCCCGGCTACCTCCGGAAGCCCGGACGCGCCGGATGCCCCGGCCACCTCCGGAACCCCGGACGCACCGGACGCCCCGGCTACCTCCGGAACCCCGGACGCCCCGGCTACCTCCGGAACCCCGGATGCCCCGGCTACCTCCGGAACCCCGGACGCCACCCCCGAAGCCCCCGAAACCCCCTCAGGAGGAACGGAGTGAACGACGTTCTCGACGTCGCTCTGCGGCTCATCGTCGTCTTCGTCGCCTTCCTCGTTCTGCCCCTTGTCGTCGGCCAGACCGAGCACAAGGTGATGGCGCACATGCAGGGCCGCCTCGGCCCCATGTACGCGGGCGGCTTCCACGGGTGGGCCCAGCTCGTCGCCGACGGCGTGAAGTTCGCGCAGAAGGAAGACGTCGTCCCCGCCGACGCGGACCGCCGCATCTTCCAGCTCGCGCCCGCCGTCGCCCTCCTGCCGTACCTCCTCGTCCTGCTCGCCATTCCCATCGGCCCGAGCGAGGGCGCGGTCGGCCAGGTCGTCGACGCCGGCATCTTCTTCGTACTCGCCGTCATGGGCGTCGGAGTGCTCGGCTCGCTCATGGCGGGCTGGGCGTCGGCCAACAAGTTCTCCCTCCTGGGCGGCCTGCGCACCGCCGCGCAGCTTCTCGCCTACGAACTGCCGATGCTGCTCGCCGCCGCCTCGGTCGCGATGGCCGCCGGTACCGTCTCGCTGCCCGGCATCGTCGACGCGTTCGAGTGGTGGTGGGTGCCGTGGCAGATCGTCGGCGCCCTCGTCTTCTTCGTGGCGGGCCTCGCCGAACTCCAGCGCCCGCCCTTCGACATGCCGGTCGCCGACTCCGAGATCATCTTCGGCGCGTACACCGAGTACACGGGCCTGCGCTTCGCTCTGTTCCTGCTCGCCGAGTACGCCGGGATCGTCGTCCTGTGCGGCCTCACCACCGTCCTGTTCCTGGGCGGCTGGCACGGGCCGTGGGGCGCCGACGGCCTCGGCTGGGTCTGGACGCTGCTGAAGGCGGCCGTCCTCGCGTTCGTCGTGATCTGGCTGCGCGTCACCTACCCCCGTCTCCGCGAGGACCAGCTCCAGAAGCTCTCCTGGACCTTCCTCGTCCCGCTCGCCCTCGCGCAGATCGCGCTCACCGGAATCGTGAAGGTGGCGATCAACTAATGGCTCCCATTCCCGGCTCAGGTCTGGCCAAGGGCCTCGCCGTCACCCTCCGCACCATGACGCGTAAGACCGTCACCGCGCAGTACCCGGACGTCCAGCCCGAACTGCCGCCGCGCACCCGTGGCGTCATCGGCCTGTTCGAGGAGAACTGCACGGTCTGCATGCTGTGCGCCCGCGAGTGCCCCGACTGGTGCATCTACATCGACTCCCACAAGGAGACGGTGCCGGCCGCCGTCGAGGGCGGCCGCGAGCGCAGCCGCAACGTCCTCGACCGCTTCGCCATCGACTTCGCCCTGTGCATGTACTGCGGTATCTGCATCGAGGTGTGTCCTTTCGACGCGCTGTTCTGGTCCCCGGAGTTCGAGTACGCGGAGACGGACATCCACGAACTCACCCACGAGCGCGACCGGCTCCGCGAGTGGATGTGGACGGTCCCGGCCCCGCCCGCGCTCGACCCGGCGGCCGAGGAACCCAAGGAACTCGCCGCCGCCCGGAAGGCCGCCGACAAGCTGGCCGCCGCGCAGGCCGCCGCCGCAGAAGAACCCGCACCCGGCGAACCCGCACCCGGAGAGGAGGGACCCGCGTGACCCCCATCGCAGCGGCCGCCGCCGCGGCCACGCAGACCCACGGATTCCTCTCGCCGACCGGCGTCGAGATCGCGTTCCTCCTCGTCGGCCTGGTCACCTTCGGCGCCGCGATCGTCACCGTCACCACCAAGCAGCTGGTGCACGCGGCCCTGTGGCTGGTCGTCGCCCTCGGCGGCCTCGCCGTCGAGTACCTGCTGCTCACCGCCGAGTTCATCGCCTGGATGCAGGTCCTCATCTACGTCGGCTCCGTCGTCGTCCTCCTCCTGTTCGGACTGATGCTCACGAGGGCGCCCATCGGCCGCTCCCCGGACGCCGACTCGGGCAACCGGTGGGCCGCGCTGACCGTCGCCGTCGCCGCGGCCGCCGCCCTCGTCTGGGTCGTCGTGGACGCCTTCCGCACCACCTGGGTCGACCTCGACGGCGCACCCCAGGGCACCACCGCGGTGACCGGATCGATCCTCTTCCAGCACTGGGTGCTGCCCTTCGAGGCGCTCTCGGTCCTGCTGCTCGCGGCCCTCGTCGGCGCGATCGTCCTGTCCCGCAGGACCACCAGGGCACAGGACGCGAACACCAAGGCGCAGGACACGAACACCAAGGCCCGGGAGGGGAACCGCTGATGCACCTCGCCTACCCCGCCGTCCTCTCCTCGCTGCTCTTCTGCACGGGCCTGTACGGAGTGCTGGCCCGCCGCAACGCGATCCTGGTCCTGATGTCCGTCGAGCTGATGCTCAACGCCGTCAACCTCAACCTCGTCGCCTTCGATGTCTGGCTCAGCAAGGCGGCCCGGGACACCCTCCACTCCGGCCAGGCGCTGACCCTGTTCACCATCGCCATCGCCGCGGCCGAGATCGGCATCGGCCTCGCGATCGTGCTCGCCGTGTACCGCGGTCGCGGCACCTCCGACATCGACAAGCTCCGTGACACCGCCGAGTCCCCGGACGACGGCGGACCCGACGGCTCCGCCCCCGACGGCTCCGCACCGGACGCCGGCGCCGAGGCGGTTACGGACGAGAAGGCCGAGGCCACCGCGTGACGACCACGACCCTCGCCGTACTCGTCCCCCTCCTCCCGTTCCTCGCCGCCGCGGCGGGACTGCTCCTGGGCCGCACCGCGCCCGGCTTCGTACGGCCCCTCGCCGTGCTGCCGACCCTCGCGGCGCTCGCCCTCACCGTCCTTGTCGCCGTGCGGCAGGGCGGCGGCCGGAGCATCGACGCGGCCACCGAACTCACCCCGACGGGCTCGGTCCCCATCGAGCTCGCCCTGCACATCGACGGCTTCGCCGCCCTCGTCGCCGTCCTGGTCTGCGTCGTCGCGTCGTGCGTGCAGATCTACTCGACGGCCTACCTGCGCGACGACCCGCGCTACCCGTCGTACGCCGCGCTCGTCTCCCTCTTCACCTCCGCGATGCTTCTCGTCGTCTACTCGGGCGACCTGATGGTGCTGCTCGTCGGCTGGGAAGTCATGGGCATCTGCTCGTACTTCCTCGTCGGCCACTACTGGGAGACACCGGAGGCGCGCGCCGCGTCCCTCAAGGCGTTCCTGGTCACGAAGCTCGGCGACGTCCCCTTCCTGATCGGCCTGTTCGCGCTCGCCGTGGACGCCGGGTCCTTCCGCATCACGACGGTCCTCGGCGCCGTCGCGAGCGGCGGCCTCGACCACCCCACGCTGATCGCGCTGCTGCTCCTCGCGGGAGTGGCGGGCAAGTCCGCGCAGTTCCCGCTGCACACCTGGCTGCCCGACGCGATGGCCGGCCCCACGCCGGTCTCCGCGCTGATCCACGCCGCGACGATGGTCGCCGCCGGTGTCTACTTCGTCGCCCGGCTCCTCCCCGTCTTCGCCGCCTCCGGCGCCGCCCTGGTCGTCCTCGCCGTCATGGCCGCCGTCACGATGACCGGCTCGGCGCTCGCCGCCCTCGCGCAGGACGACATCAAGCGCGTCCTCGCGTACTCGACGATCGGCCAGCTCGGCTACATGACCGGCGCCCTCGCCGTCGGCGACCGCGGCGCCGCCGTCTTCCACCTCCTGTCGCACGGCGCCTTCAAGGCGCTGCTGTTCCTCGGGGCGGGCGTGGTCATCCACGCCGCCGGCACCAACTCGCTCGCCGCCATGTCCCGTATGAAGGGCCTGCGCGACCGCGTCCCCGACGCCTACTGGACGATGACCGTGGCGCTCCTCGCGCTCGCCGCGATCCCGCCGTTCAGCGGCTTCTTCTCGAAGGAGGCCGTCCTCGGCTCCGCCGAGCACGCCGCCACCGGCCACGCCGAGGCGATCCCGTCCTCGGCGGGCTGGATCGTTCTCGTGTCCGGCCTTCTCACGGCCCTGCTCACCGCCGCGTACGCCACGCGCCTTTGGCTCCTGGTCTTCCGGGGCCACGGCGCCGAGGCCCCGGACCACGGCAAGCAGCCCCTCGCGATGAACGCCGTCCTGTGGGTCCTGGCGATCCCCTCGCTCGCCTTCGGTCTCACCGTCGGCGTCGTGCCCGACTGGTTCGACGGCCGTTCGCTGGCCCCGACCCTCACCACCTCCGTCCTCGGCACGGGCGTCGCCCTCGTCGGCGGGCTCGTCACCTACGCGGCCTGGCGCCACACCACGGCCCTCGCCGCGGGCGCCCCGCTCGGCGCCGTAGCCGCCCACCCCGACGCGGACGGCAGCGTCGTCGAGGCCGAGGCCATCGCGACCCACGCGGCCGCGTACGGGGACATCGCCTACGCCCCCGATCCGGCGGACCCGGGCCGTCTCCTGCTCGGCCCGCTGCACCGCCACGCGGCCACCGGCTTCCACCTGGACGCCGTCTACGCGGCCCTGTTCGTCCGGCCGGTCACGGCCGCGGCCTCACTGGTCCGCTTCCTCGACCGCGAGGTCGTCGAGACCTATGTGCGCGGCGCCGCCGCCGTACCCAACTGGCTGGGCCGGGCCGTCCGCCGTGCCCAGACCGGCAACGTGCAGACCTATCTCAGCGCCCTGCTCGCAGGGACCGTCGTCCTGGCGATCGCCGTCGTCCTCGTCGCCACCGCCGGAGCGTGAGCAGCCGTGATCGATATCAGCGAATCCGTGATGCAGTTCCTTCTCGCACTGATCGTCGTCGGCCCGCTCGTGGGCGCCGCCGCCGCTCTTCTCCCGGCCCCGCCCGGGCTGAAGGGGAAGTCCCCGGACCAGGCCGTGCTCCGCCACGGCGTGACCGTGACCGGCGTGATCCTCATCGCCGCGATCGTCCTCGCGCTCGGCTTCGACCATGACCACCCGTCAAAGATGCAGGCCACGACCGACATCAGCTGGATCCCCGCACTCGACGTGCGGATCCACCTCGGCATCGACGGCATCTCGCTCCCCCTCCTGGTCCTGACCGCGCTGCTGACCTTCCTCTGCGCGCTGTACTCCTACTTCAAAATGCCTGCGGGCCCGTCCCCCAAGGCATTCGTCGCGCTGATCCTCGTCCTGGAGTCCGGCACCCTCGCGACCTTCGCCGTGCTCGACCTGCTGCTCTTCTTCCTCGCCTTCGAGATGGTCCTCATCCCGATGTACTTCCTCATCGCCCGCTGGGGCGGTGAGCAACGGGCCAAGGCCGCCTGGAAGTTCATCCTCTTCACGCTCCTCGGCTCCGTCGTGATGCTGCTCGGCCTCCTCCTCATCGGACTCAACTCCGGCACATTCGACATGGTGGCACTCGCCTCTGACAACGGCCGGGGCCTGAGCACGTCCGTGCAGGTCACCGCCGTTCTGGCGATCGGGATCGGGCTCGCGGTCAAGACGCCGATGTGGCCGCTGCACAGCTGGCTGCCCGACGCCCACACCGCCGCGCCCACCGTCGGCTCGGTCCTCCTCGCCGGCGTGCTGCTCAAGATGGGCACGTACGGGTTCGTGCGGATCCTGCTGCCGGTGACGCCCGACGGCATGCACACCTTCGCGCCGTACCTCGCCGCCTTCGCCGTCGTCGGGATCATCTACGGGTCCCTGGCCTGCCTCGCCCTCGCGCGGCCCGGAGCCAAGGGCGACCTCAAGCGCCTCATCGCGTACTCGTCCGTCGGACACATGGGCTTCGTCCTGCTCGGCATCTCGACGATGTCGCCGACCGGCGTCAACGGCGCGCTCTTCGCGAACATCGCCCACGGCCTCATCACCGGCCTGCTGTTCTTCCTCGTCGGCGCGCTCAAGGACCGCACGGGCAGCACGGACCTCGACACCCTCGCCGAGCAGGGCGGCATGGCGCTCTACGGCAAGGCGCCCCGCCTCGGCGGGCTCCTCGCCTTCGCCGCCGTCGCCTCCCTCGGGCTGCCCGGCCTCGCCGGGTTCTGGGGCGAGATGCTCGCCCTGTTCGGCGCGTTCAAGCCGGCCGCCGACCTGAGCCGCCCCGCGTTCCTCACGTTCATGGCGATCGCCGCGTTCGGCACGCTGCTCACCGCCGCGTACATGCTCGCCGTCGTCCGCCGGGTCTGCATGGGCCCGCACGAGGCCGAGGCGCCGAAGCTCGCCGACGTCCAGGGCTACGAGTTCGCCGCCTGGACCCCGCTCGTCGCCCTCACCGTCGTCGGCGGGCTCTGGCCCGCGGCCCTGATCGGCCTCACCGACCCGGCCGTGCAGAAGCTCCTCGCAGGAGGCATCCAGTGACCGCCGTCGCCGCGCCGTCCGTGGCGTCCCTCGTCCAGTCCGTCGACTGGCTCGCGATCGCGCCGCCCACCATCGCGGCGGTCGTCGCCCTCGGGGTGCTCGTCGCGGACCTGTTCCTCGGCGAGCGCAGGAAGGCGCTGCTCGGCTGGGTCTCCGTCGCGGGTCTGGCCGCCGCCGCGCTCGCGCTGCTGCCCCTTCTGGACGGCGACCGCTCGACCTTCTGCCTCAAGACGCTCAAGGGCGAGCAGGCCGCGTGCAGCTACACGGCCGACCACTTCACGCTCGTCATCCAGTTCCTCGTCCTGGCCGGCGCCCTGCTGACCGCGCTCCTGTCCATCACCGGCATCAAGGACGCGAAGAACACGCCCAGGGCGCTCCCCGAGGGAGAGTTCTGGTTCCTGCTCCTGTCCTCCGCCGCGGGCGCCGCGCTGCTGCCCGCGTCCCGGGACCTGGCCACCCTCGTCGTCGCCCTGGAAGTGGCGTCCCTCCCGGCGTTCGCCCTCGTCGGCATCAAGCGCGACGACAGGCGCTCCTCCGAGGCGGCCCTGAAGTTCTTCCTCTCCTCGGTCACGGCGACCACGGTGACCCTCCTGGGTGTGAGCTTCGTCTACGCGACGACCGGCACCCTGCACCTCACGAAGATCGCCACCGCCCTGACGCACGTCGACGGGCAGTTCCAGACCCTGGCCCAGGCGGGCGTCGCCCTCACCCTCGTCGGGTTCGCGTTCAAGACCGCCGCCACCCCCTTCCACTTCTGGGTGCCCGACACCTACGTAGGGGCCCCCCTCCCGGTCGCCGCCTACTTGTCGGTGATCGGGAAGGCGGTCGGCTTCTCCGGGATCATCCTCGTCACCGTCGTCGCCTTCCCGTCCTACGCCGACGTGTGGGGCCCGGCGCTGGCCGCGCTCGCCGCGCTCACCATGACCGTGGGCAACGTGGCGGCCCTGCGCCAGCAGGCCACGCGCGCGTACAGCGCGGTACGCCTGCTCGCCTGGTCCTCGGTGGGCCAGGCCGGCTACCTCCTCGTCCCGATCGCCGCGGCCGCCTACTCCAAGGACGCCGACAAGGCCATCGGCTCCACCGTCGCGTACGCCCTCATGTACGCCGCCGTGAACCTCGGTGCCTTCGCCGTGGCCGCCCTCGTGGCCCGCACGAAGCCCCTGAACCGCATCAGCGACTACCGCGGCCTGTACGCGTCCCGGCCGCTCGCAGCGCTGGTCCTCGGCTTCTTCCTGCTGTCCCTCGCGGGCCTGCCGCCCGGCATCATCGGCCTCTTCGCGAAGGTCACCGTCTTCTCGGCGGCCGTCGACGCGGGCCTCGGCTGGCTCGCCGTGGTCATGGCCGTCAACGTGGTGATCGCGCTCTACTACTACCTTCGGTGGACCGCGACGCTCTTCCGCCCCGCCGAGGGAGAGCAGCCGGTACACCGGGTTCCGGCCCCGCTCACGGCGGCGATCGGGCTCACCGCGGTCATCGGAGTGGCCCTGTCGGGGGCACCCCAGATCGTTCTCCGTTTTGCTTCGACAGGCCTCTTCTAGGCACCCTCGTACCGACCTCTGCCTCAACGTCGTACACAGGGAGACACTGCCGTGCTGAGCGGGTTCAAGGACTTCATCCTTCGCGGGAACATCGTGACCATGGCGATCGGCCTCGCCGTCGGTTCCGCCTTCACCGCGGTCGTGACGGGCTTCAGCACGGCGTTCATCGCCCCGCTCATCGGCCTCGCCACGCGCTCGACCGGCGACTTCAGCGAGGCGCATTTCCGGGTCGAGGGCACGGACTTCCCGTACGGCAAGTTCGTCGCCGCGGCGATCGCCTTCGTGATCACCGCGGCGGTGCTCTACTTCCTCGTCGTCGTCCCGATGATGAAGTTCCAGGCCCGCATGGACCGCGGCAAGCCGGTCGACATCAAGGCCGCCCTGCGCGACTGCCCGCGCTGTTTCAGCCAGATCCCCGCGATCGCGACCCGCTGCTCCCACTGCACCAGCGAGCTCAAGGCCGACCCCGAGGCCCTCGCGCTCGCCGGGCTCCCCGAGCAGCGCTGAGCCGCCCCCTCGGGGCCGCGTCACACCCGTACGGCCTACACGCGCCCTTCGCGCGCACAAGGGAACTCGTCCCCCTCGTCTGGCGTTGACCAGAACGGGAGGGTCCACTGGACAGGGAAAGCACCCAGTGGAAGCACCAAGCACCAGCAAGCAGAGGGTTCCCCTGCCGCACCACATGGAGGGCGTACCGTGCACCGCCGGCACAACGGGCTGAAGACCGCCGTACTCCTCGGGGGGCTGTCGGCCCTCATCATCGTTATCGGCAGCTTCTTCGGTCGTACGGGGCTGATCGTGGGCCTCGGCATCGCCCTCGCGACGAACGCGTACGCGTACTGGAACAGCGACAAGCTGGCCCTGCGCGCGATGCGCGCGCGCCCCGTGAGCGAGTTCGAGGCCCCCGCGCTCTACCGCATGGTCCGCGAGCTGTCGACGCAGGCCCGCCAGCCCATGCCCCGCCTGTACATCTCGCCGACGGAAGCGCCCAACGCCTTCGCGACGGGCCGCAATCCGCGCAACGCCGCGGTGTGCTGCACCGAGGGCATCCTCCGGATCCTCGACGAGCGCGAGCTGCGCGGCGTCATCGGGCACGAGCTGAGCCATGTCTACAACCGCGACATCCTGATCTCGTCGGTCGCCGGCGCCCTGGCCTCGGTGATCATGTTCCTGGTCAACTTCGCCTGGCTGATCCCCGTCGGCCGTTCGAACGACGACGACGGCCCCGGCCTGCTCGGCATGCTGATGATCATGATCCTGGGCCCCATCGCGGCCACGGTCATCCAGCTCGCCATCAGCCGATCCCGGGAGTACGAGGCGGACGCGTCGGGCGCCCAGCTCACCGGTGACCCGCTGGCCCTGGCGAGCGCCCTGCGCAAACTCGACGCGGGGACCAAGCAGTTGCCGCTCCCCCCGGAGCCGCGGATCGAGACCGCAAGTCACATGATGATTGCGAACCCTTTCCGTCCCGGGCAGGGCATGTCCAAGATGTTCTCCACGCATCCGCCGATGGCGGAGCGCATCGCCCGGCTAGAGCAGATGGCAGGTCGTCACCCGTGAAGACAATCCTCAACATCATTTGGCTAGTGCTGAGCGGCTTCTGGCTGTTCCTCGGCTACCTGCTCGCGGGCCTGATCCTGTGCATCACGATCATCGGAATCCCGTTCGGCATCGCGGCGTTCAGGATCGGCGTGTACGCGTTGTGGCCGTTCGGCTATACGACGGTCGAGCGCCGGGACGCGGGCGCCCCGTCCTGCGTCGGGAACGTGCTGTGGCTGGTCCTGGCCGGCTGGTGGCTCGCTCTCGCCCACATCGTGACGGGCATCGCGCAGTGCATCACGATCATCGGCATCCCCCTGGGCATCGCCAACTTCAAGCTGATCCCGGTCTCCCTGATGCCGCTCGGCCGCGAAATCGTCCGCACGGACCAGCCGTTCGCATCGCGGTAGGCGCCGGCCGGACGTCGTAGCAGGAGGGGCTCAACTCGGCCGTACGGCCAAAGAGTTGTCCCCTCTTTTGCGTAGCAAAGGGACCCCGCGTACTCCGTGTGGAAGCATGGTCGGTGCACGGGGGAGGTGGGCAAGCAGGCCCGAAACGTCGTGAAGCCGTGGCCTGCGCGCGAAGATGCAGCACGATTCCGCAAAGAGTCCGGACAGTCCAGAGAACGGCCCCGAAGGCGGTCCCGGGAACGATCCCGATGGCCGTCCCGAAGGCGGCTCCGAAGAGCATCCCGAAGGCCGTTCCGTACGCCTCTTCACGGACGGCTTCCTCGATCCCGACGCCCTCGGGGACGAGCGCACCGCCGCCGTCCTGCTGTCCGCCGCGGAGCGCGCCACCGAGCGCTTACGCCCCGGCGACATCCTGTACGCGGCGCTCGACGCCCGCGACCCCGCGGTGCTCCCCGCGTTCGAGGGCGCGCTCGCCGAGGGGGCTGCCCCGCATCACCTCCTGGAGACAGTCGCCGTCTATGCGCCGCCGGGGAACGGCTACGCGTTCGACGGCGCGCGCGACCACGTGAGCCACGAACTGACCGCGGCCTTCGAGGAGTTCGAGTCCCGGTGCGCACGGGACGCGGTGGGCGCCGAGGTCCGCCTGGAGCTGCTGCTGTCCTGTCTGCTCGACGCCCCCTCCGCGGACGAGCGGGACTTCCTGACCCCGCTCCTCGATCTGCCCCTGGCCGCCGAGGCCCTGCGCAGGCAGGTCGGGGTCCACGCCGACGAGCCGCCCGAGCTGTACGACGACGCGTCGGGCCGGCTGCGCTCCGAGGAGTTCACGAACGACGCCTGGGCCGTCCTGGAGCTGGCCGCCCAGCGGGCCGCCGAGCTCGGCTACGACCGGCTGCTCCCGCCGCACTGTCTGATGGCTCTCCTGTCGGAGACCGAAGGGCCCGCCGAGCGCCTCTTCCGGCTCCAACTACCGCTCCAGGTCGGCCTGGTGAAGGCCGTGGAGATCATCACCCAGGCGTTCCGGATCACCGAGCGGGGGAGCCGGACCGCCCCGCGCCTCGACCGCGACGGGATCGGCGAGTCCCTGCGGGACCTGCTGCACGCGGCGCGCACGACGGCCGCTCGCTGGGACGCGGAGCAGATCGACACCCCGCACCTGCTCGCGGCCCTCCTGGACAGCCCGCCGCAGCGCCTCGCCTCCGTCCTGGCCGCCGAGCCGCTGCGCCTCGACATCAAGCGGCTGCGCGAGAGCGTGCGCGACGTACTCGGCGAGAGCCGTTCGACGGCGCCCCGCGAGGTGCCTTTCCGGCTGCCCGCGTTCCTGCCACCCTCCGAGGACCTCACCTGGCTCGCGAGGACGGGGGCCATCGGCCCGGCCGCCCACCTGGACGGCTACTTCGAGCCACTGTGCCGGGCCCTGCACCGTACGGAGAACAACCACGTACTGATCACCGGCCTGCCCGGCATCGGCACCACCACCCTGCTGCGCGAGCTCGCCCGGCGGGCCGCCACGGGTGAGATCCCGTTCCTGCGCCGCAAGCGGTTCCTGCGCGTCGACTGCAAGGACGTCGCCGCGGAAAGCAGCGGCGAGCAGCTGACGGCCCTGATCGGCCAGGTGGCGGGCCGCACCGACCTGGTCGTCTGCGTCGACGGGCTTGGCCCCCTGCTGCGCGGCCGGCACGGCGCCGACCACCTGCTGGAGCTGCGCCGCGCCCTCAAGGAGCGCAGCATCCATCTCATCGGGGTGCTTGCCGAGCACGACTACGAGGACCTGGTCGCCGCCGACCACGTCCTCCAGGAGCTGACCTGCCGTATCGACATGGCCGAGCCGGAGCGGGAGGCGGCGCGGGCCATGGTGCGCCTCGCGGCGGACGCGCTGGAGACGGAGTTCACCGGCATCCGGATCGAGCGCCACGCGGTGGCGAGGGCCGTGGTCCTCGCGGGTGACTTCGTCCGGCACCAGCGGCTGCCGCTGTCCGCCGTCAAGGTGCTGCGCCGCGCCTGCGAGGACCTCGACTACGCGCGCAGGCAGCACGGCGACGAGCGCAGCGCCGTGACGCTCGACGAAGTGGCCGACGTGGTGTCCGAGCTGTCCGGGATGCCGCGCGAGCAGATCGCCGGCACGGGCGGTGAGCGGGTCGACTACGCGACGGCGCTCGGCGCGGAGGTGGTCGGGCAGGACCAGGCGGTCCGGGTGGTCGCGGACGAGCTGCGGCGCATCAAGGCGGGCCTGGCCGCGGTCAGTTCGGGGCCCGCGTCGGTGCTGCTCTTCGCGGGCCTGACCGGCGTCGGCAAGACCGAGCTGGCCAAGCGGGTCGCCGGTCTCTACTCGGCGTCCAAGCGGCTGCAGACGTATCCGATGGAGAACTTCACGGAGCCGCACAGCGTGTCCGGCATCCTCGGCTCGCCGCCCGGCTACGTGGGGCACGAGCGTGGCGGGCGGCTCATCAACGAGCTCAACAGCGACCCGTACTGCGTGTTCCTCCTCGACGAGGCGGAGAAGGCGCACCCCGAGGTGCTGCGGCCCTTCCTCAACCTCTTCGACGAGGGCTGGATCACCGACCAGCGGGGCGTCAAGGCGCACGGCGACCGCGCCATCTTCATCCTCACCACGAACGCCGGACACGAGATCATCTCGCGCCTCGGCGAAGGCAGTTCGGACGAGGAGATCTCCGCCGCCGTACGCGCCAAGCTCGCGTCCGAGCGCAGCCGGGACGGCACGCCCGTCTTCACCCCCGAGTTCCTGGCCCGCGTCCGCCGCGTCATCGTCTTCCGCCCGCTCGGCGGCGACGCGATGACCGCCATCGGCCGCAAGGTGCTGGACCGGCAGGCGGCCTTCTGGCGCGAGAAGCGGGAGAAGGAGCTGACCGTCCCCGAGGAGCTGGTGCAGTACGCGGGCGCGCTCGGCCACCGCCTCAACTCCGAGGCGGGCGGGCGCGAGGGCGGCCGCATCATGGCCAAGGTGCTCTCCGACCTGGTCGAGAACCCCGTTCTCGCGGCGGCCGAGGAGCGGGCGGAGGAGTTCCGGGCCTGCGACCGGATCGTCGTCGACTTCGCGCCTCCACCGCCGCCGGGCGTGCGTGACGCCCTGTTCTCCGGCCGGGACGGGACGGGAAGCGGTTCCCGTACACGGGTGCGCTTCCTGTCGCCGGAACCGGCGGGCGGGGTGGAACTGTCCTCTGTGGAAGGCGGGTTGACCAAGTCCGGCCGGAGCGGAGAGGGGGACGCACACGATGAACCAGGCCGCACCGGATGAGTCCGACCTGCGCGGACTCGAAGGCCGGGTGGTCGACGGCCGCTACGCACTGAGCGGCTGGATCGGAGGCGGCGGCTTCGGGGCGGTCTTCCGCGCCGACCAGTACATCCTCGGCCATCCGGTGCGCAGTGTGGCCCTCAAGCTCTCCCGGCGCTCGGGCCTGACCGAGGAGAACGCCGCGGAGCTGTTCCAGGACGTCCTGCTGCTCGCTGAGGCGATGGACACCATGACGGACGCCGAGGCCCGCCGCCATCTCGTGCACGTGTACGACGGCGGCCTCGCCAAGGGTCTCGGTGGCCGCGCCTTCCTCGCCATGGAGTACGTCCCCGGGGCCACCCTCGCCGGCCAGTTCGCCGAGATGGGGCGCGTCCCGGCACCGCTGCTGGTCAAGTGGGCGCGGCAGATCTGCGTGGCCCTGCGCGGACTGCACCGCCTGGACCCGCCGCTGCTGCACCGCGACCTCAAGCCCGACAACGTCCTCCTGGGCAGCGACAACTGGGTCCGGCTCATCGACTTCGGCCTGGCCGCCCGGATGCTGGAGCTCGGCCACGTCCCGGGCACGGTCGGCACCCTCCAGTACATGGCGCCGGAGACCGCGGCCGGCTCCAGCGTCCCCGAGTCCGACCTGTACTCGCTGGGGCTCCTGATGTACGAGGGCCTGACCGGCCGCCACGCGTACGCGCATCTGACACCGCCGCCCGCGCTGCCCGAGTCGGCGCACGGCGACTGGCTCCAGGAGCAGAAGCGGGGCGCGCCGCCCGTACGCCCCTCGGTCCACAACAACCTCGTCCCGCCCGCCCTGGACGCCCTCGTGATGCGCCTGCTCGAACTGCGGCCCGCGCAGCGGTTCCGCAGCGCGGAGGAGGTGATCGCCGCCCTGGACGTGGCCCTGGAGAGGCCGGTCGTGCGGCAGCCGGGCGAGGCCGAGCTGGCGGAAGGGCGGCGGCTGAGGACGTCGGGGCAGGGCCCGGCCGCCGCGACCGTGCTCCGCAGGGGCCTCGAACGCAACCACGTCCCCGACCCGTTACGCCTGGGCCTGCTCACCGAACTGGGGCAGGTCCACGAGTCCGCGGGCGATCACCTGGCGGCCGCCCACTCCTGGGCCGACGCCTGTGAACTCGTCCGCGGGCGCGCCCTGATGCCGTCCGGAGCGGACCGCGCCAGGCTCGCCCGCCGCGCGGAGGAGGCGTTCCGCAAGGCCGGCAACCGTTTCCAGGCGGAGCGGTTCGGGCGCCTCGCCCGCGCCGAGCGGGACCGGGGGTGACGGGTGGAGCCCCAGCGGTCCCTGAGGAAAGGTCTGTCCCGGCGCGGCCGGCTGGAGAACGCCTGGGCGAGCGCGCTCGCCGACGCCGATCCGCGCGCCGGCCTCGTGAGCCTGCGCGCGGTCCTCGCGGGCATCGAGGAGTACCAGGACCGCACCGCTGACCTGTGGCCCTCCTTCCAGCAGTCCTTCCTCGGCCCCCGCTTCCTGCCCCTCGTCGAGGCCGCCGACCTGGACCGGCTCGCCCAGGTCGGCGAGCGGATGGCGGCCGAGGGGCGCATCGGACTCCACCAGAGCTGGGTTCCGCTCGCCGACGCCGCCGTGGCCCGGTCCGGCGCAGGTGACCGGGACTTCGCGGTGTCCCTGTACACGCGGCTCTACCGCAGCGCCTTCGTCCACGAGGAGTCCCGCTCCATAGCCGCCACCGCCCTGGCCAGGCTCGGCGCCGACCAGGACGACCAACTGGCCATCTACGTGGACATCTTCAGGCGGTACGCGACCGTGCCGCCCGAAGTGCACCAGATGGTGGTGGGCCTCCTCGGAGCCGGATTCGGCGACGAGACGGACCGCGTGGAGCGGGCCTTCGCGTTCGCCACGCAACTGTCCGCGGCGGGCCTGCGCCTCGCCGGCCTCGACCGGACGCTCGGTCTCGGCGCCCTGCTGCTGCACCGCGAAACGGCCGACGCGGCCGCCCACTTCACCCGCGCCTGTACCACCGACCCCACGGACGGCGAGGCCCTGCGCGGTCTCATCGCCGCCCGCCTGCACAGCGGCGCGTACGCCGAGGCCCTCACCGCCGTACGCGGACGGGAAGCGGCCCTCACACCGCGCGGCGCCGAACTGGCCGACCTGTGCCGGATGCTGGAGTGGCTCGAACTGGACCCCGGCCGCGACGGACCCCCGGGCCCCGCCACCCCGGCCCCGCTGACGGCCGTACGGCTTGCCACGATCGGCGACGGCGGCGACAGCCGTCCCTGGGGCCGCTACGCCCAGGGCCGCGCCCAGCTCCTCGAAGGCAACGCCGACCTGGCCGCCAAGAACCTCGTCGTGGTCGCCGACGAGTTCCCGGACCGGCCCGACCTCGGCTATCACGCGGCCTGGGCCCAGCTGCTGTGCGGCGAACACGAGGCGGCGGGACGCCGCTGCCGCGCGCTGCTCGCCGACGGCGACGCGCGCGCCTGGCCGCTCGGCTGCCTCCTGGCGGACGTCGATCCCGGCCACCGCGCCACCGACGAGGAACGTACGGTCATGCAGGGCGCGGCACACGCCTTCACCGCGGTCGTCACGGCCCGGCTGAGGCTCGTCGAGGGGCGGGACCCCGGCGTCGACCTGGCCTGGGACCCGCTCGGCGCCGAGGGTGCCACCGTCCCGGAACTCCTGGAGGCCCTGCGCACCCTCCTCGGCGTCGAGGTCGCCGGCGGCCGCCGGAACGCGGTCGGCCACCTCACCGCCCTCTCCCTCTTCGGCCGCCTGCCCCTGCCCGAACAGCTGTTGTGGCGCGCCCTGTCGGCCCTCCCGGAAGACCGCGACCGGGCCCACTCCCTGCTCGAACAGGCCCGCGGCCAGGGCCATGACCGCGCCGCCCTTGTCCTCGCCGTGACCGAGCTGAACGCCGGGCACCCCGACCGGGCGGCGGACCTGCTCGACGGCGTACGCGGCCCCAAGGCCGAACTCGTCCGCGCCCGCACCGAACTGGCCCTCGGCCGCACGGCCGTCGCCGGGCGGCGCCTCGACCGCCTGCCGACGCCCCGGGCCCGCTACGAAAGCGGCGTACTGGCGCTGCGCGAGGCCACGGCGCTGTGGGCCGGCGGGGAGACCGACCGGGCTGTCCAGCGCGCCGGGTGGGCGGCCGCGCGGCTCATCGACGCGCAGGTCACCGGGCCCGGCGCCCTCCCGCCCGTCCCCGCCGACGCCGGACGTCTCGCCCGCGCGGTCCGCCTCCTCGCCGAACGCGCGGCACGCCCCGCCGACGGTACGGGCGCCGCACCGTGGCGCATCGTCCGTCATCACCCCCGTACGGCCTGGCTGCTCGGGCTCGGACAGCTGCTGGTGGAGCCGCGCGGGGCGGAGCCCGTACTGGTGGAGGCGCTGGTGGGGTGGGCGGGGGAGGCCGATGGGCCGACCGCCGCTGATGTGGGCGACGCCCGTGCCGTGGAGGTGCTCGCCATGGCTCTGGGGCGGGCCTGCCTGCTGGCCGAAGGCCCGGCTGCGCAGGGCGAGTTGACCGAGGCGCTCGGTGTTCTCGCGCAGGCCTGGCCGCTGCCGGTGGTGGCGCGCGAGGCCCGTCGTGCCGCCTCGCTGGCCGGGCCGCACGACGAGACGGCCAAGGACGCGGACGCGGATGCAGATGTGGATGTGGATGCCGCGCCCGAGGTCAGGGACGACCCGCTGCTGGCCCTGCCCCTCGCGGCGGCCGCGCTCAAGGCCGGCGACAGGGCGGATGCGGTACGGCTGCTACGGGCTGTGGGCGACGTACAGGATGGCGGCACGGATGGCCCGGAGGGCGACGTACAGGATGAGGGCACGGAGGGTGCCGACGGCGCAGGCGGCACCGAAGAGGCCCATCGCGCCGCCGTGCAAGTGGTCGTCTTTCTCGCCCAGGCCCTCGAAGGCAAGCCGCCCGCCGAGCTGCCGTCCGTCGGCGGCAACCCCGCCCTGCCCGCCCCGCTCCTCGTCGTCCAGGCGGCCGGTCACCTCCCGGCCCAGCGCGCGAAGGCCGCCGAGGCGCTCACCCTGGCCCTGCGCGATCACGACCTGACCGGCCTGGTCGACGTGGCCGCGACCCTGCCCGCGCTCTGCGCCAGGGTGGCCCGCGCCAGGCGGCGGGACGGCCGCGCCCAGGCCCTGGCAGAGGTCGTACGCCGCCTGGCGGACCGCCTCACCGAAGACCCACCGGAAGCGGACGGTCTCGTACCTCTCGACGCCGTCACCCTCGCCCGGTGCGCCGCCGCCGTCGGGGACCACGAAGTCGCCGACAGGCTGTGGCGGGACGTCCTGAACGCCGATGCCGGTGCCAACGCGGACACGGCCGCCGCCGAGTACGGGAAGTACCTGTGCCACCGGGCGGTCGCCGCCAACGCGGACGGCGACCCCGCACGGGCCCTGGAACTCCTGGGCCGGGCCGCCGGTCATCTCCCCGGGGAGCACCCGGCCCACCGGCACCGCGCCGACCTGGAGCGCAACGACCGCTCCGATGCCCTTCTGAGCCACCTCTTCCCGGACGCGGCCCAGACCTGGGAACGCCCCGGCAGGTTCCCGGCCGTGGAAGCCGCGATGGCCGAGCACCCGGTGTGGCAGGCGCTCGCGGCGGACCGGGCGGGCGCCATAGAGAGGGAGCTGACGCGGTTCTTCGCGCGCAGGGCCGCCCGTAACGACATCCCCGTACTGCACTCGATGGCCGTGGTCTACCGCGAAGAGGCCCTGGCGAAGCTGGCCCGCACGGGAGCCGCCGACGAGGACCTGGTCACCGCGACCGTCCTGTGGGTCCTGCTGCTGTGCCACCCGGGTTTCTGGGAGGCGTTCGCCGACCGCTCGGGGTCCGGCGACGCGGGAAGCCCCGGCGCCGACGCGGCGACCGGTCCCGACGCCGAGTATCTGCGCACCTCCCTGACCGAGGAGCTCCTGACCCTGCACCGCAGCCACGGCGCCCGGGCCCTCGCCGAGCACCGCGAAGACCAGGCCCGCCTCCATCTGAACTGCCTGACCGCCCTGCGCCAGGGCACCCATGTCACCCGCACCCTGCTGGCGGAGGGGCCCCTGGCCGGGGTGCTGCCGGGCGTCGACGAGGACCTCTTCGCCGCCGTCTCTGACCGCGCGGGCGCCCTGCTCGACGACTGGTCCACCGACCTGGTGCGCGCGGCCGAGAAGCGCATCGACGACCCCGAGCGGGTCCGCGCCCTGCCGGACGGCATCGACAAGGACTACGAAGAGGGCATCAGCAGCCTGGCGAACGCCGTCGACCACGGCTTCGCACCCAGGAACGTCCTGTGCACCGTCGTCGCCTGGCACAACGAGTGGCAGAACTGCCTTTACCAGATGGGCGACCGGGACCACATGCGCACCGTCGTGACCAGGGCCGTGCGGTACGCGGAACTGCTCGCCCAGGGCGCCGTCGAGGGACGCCCGCACCTGCGCGAGAACCAGCTGCTCGCCGCCCACTACGTGGACCGCGGCCTCCTCGACCGGGACACCGGCAAGGCCATCGCGTACTTCGAACTGGCCAAGGAGTGGAACCCGGCCAACACCAACGCGCCGCAACTCCTGGAGCAGTACCGCCAGGACGCCCTGTTCAGCACCGCTCTCGAACACATCAAGGCGCGCCGCTACCCGAAGGCCCTCGCCGAACTCGACCGCGTCCCGAGGACCGACGCGACCAAGAAGACCCTCGACCGGCTCCGCACCAGCACCCTGATCAACCACGGCTACGTCCTGCTGGACGCCGAGCGGCTCGACGAGGCGGAGCGCTCGGTGCGCGACGCGGAGCGCATCGCGGCCGCCGGCGACGACCCCAAGATGCGCGAAGAGGCCGCCAAGGCGCTGCGCGCGGTGGCCACCGGGATGAACAACCGCGCGGTGGCCATGAGCAACGCCGCGCTCAGCAACCTCGAACGCTCCGTCCGCATCGGCCCGAACGCCGTGGAGGGTGAACTGCAGGCGGCCATCAACCTGTTGCGGCGGGCGGAGCGGATCGCCCCGGAAGCCGCCACCCGGGACAACATCACCCGTATCGAAGACCTCCTGCGAAGGCTGCGCCCATGACGACACTGCCGTCGGCGAACCGTCGGCCCAACCCCTTCCACGTACTCGGACTCCCCGTCGACGCCACCGAGGCGCACATCGTGGAACGCGCCGAGGAAGGCATCCAGACCGCGTCCACCGCCCAGGACCGCGACCTCTACGACTGGGCGATGCGGGAGCTGATCCGCAACCCGCGGGCCCGGCTGCGGTACGAGGTGACCGAGCCGCCGGGCACCGACTACCGCGACCGCCGGTGGGACGCGTTCGCCCGCACCCACCGCACCTACCCGGCGGACCTCGGGGGCCAGAACCTGCGGCCCGAGGACTTCGACCTGCCGGAGGCGCTGCGCCGCACCGTCCGCGCCCTCGCGACGGCGCCCGTCGCGGGGGTGGACGACGCCCTGTGTACGGCCCCTGCGGCAGCCCGTGCCCAGGACGAGGAACCGGAACTGGAGGTGCGCGATGTCCTCTTCGGATGAGCCCGACGCCGTGCGGCCCGGCTGGGAGAACTTCGCCGAACGCCCCGTCCCCGAGGTCCACGGCGCGACCACCGCACCGGAGGCCGAGCTGGCCGGCGTACTGCAGCGCCGCCACGAGGAGCTGGCCGCTGCCCGCGGCGCCTCCGCCTCGGCCGCGACGCGCGTGCACGCCACGCTCTTCGAACTGGCCATGCTCATCGGCACGTTGGAGCAGCAGGTCAACAGGGCGGGGGTGCCGCGCGAGGCCGTGGACGAGAAGCTCCGGCACCGTGAGCTGAAGAACGTGAAGGACCGGATGCTCGACGTGCTGCGCGGCGCCGGCGTGGAGGTGCGCGACCCGAAGGGCCTGACCGCCGACGAGGTCCTGGACTGGGCGGACCCGGTGCACTGGCTGCAGAGCCCGGAGTTCGACGCCGAGGTCGTGGCCGAGACGAACGAGTACGCGGTGTTCCACGACGGCGCCGTGGTGCGCTTCGCCCAGGTCGTCATGGGCGCACCCGCGCCCGCCCCCGCCTCTGCACCCGCGCTCGCCCCCGCCTCCGCCCCCAAGCCCGAACCCGAGCCCGAGGCACCCCCCGAGCCGGATTCCCAGGTGAAGCCCGAGCCCGGCACCGAGATGCCGCCGCCGGGACAGACACCTGCACCCACGGACACCTGAACGAGCAGGCCAAGAAGGAGCGGTCACCCCACATGAGCCAGCAGATCGTCAGCAAGGCCGTAGGCATCGACCTCGGCACGACCAACAGCGCCGTAGCCGTGATGAACCCCTCCGACAGCGACATCGTGATCCACCGCGATCCGGTCTCGAAGTCGTACACGACGCCCAGCTGCGTCTGGCGCAGCCCGGCCGGCGGCGAACTGGTCGTGGGCCGCAAGGCATTCGCTCGCAAGGGCAGCACCCCGGAGCCGGTCACCTCGGTGAAACGTCTGATGGGCAGCCGTACGACCGTCGACCTGGCCGGCGAGGAGTACACCCCGGCGCAGGTCTCGGCCGCGATCCTGGCCGAGATGAAGCGCCGGATCGAGACGGACGTGGCGGCGTTCGACAGCCCGGACGTCCGCTGGATCGTCGACCGGGCCGTGGTGACCGTGCCGGCCTACTTCGACCAGCCGCAGATCGATGCGACCCGCAAGGCCGCCGAGCAGGCCGGGCTCGAAGTCCTCGGCCTGCTCCACGAGCCGACCGCCGCCGCCAGCCACTACTGCTGGCGCACCACCACCCGTAACGGCACCTTCCTCGTGTACGACCTCGGCGGCGGCACCTTCGACGTCAGCGTCCTGCGCTGCACGGAGGGCACCTTCGAGGTCCTCGGCATCAGCGGCAACAACCGCCTGGGCGGCGACGACATCGACGAGGCCTTCGCCCGGCACCTCCAGAAGATGCTCCAGGCGGACGGCTACGCCCTCGACCTCGACCCCGAGAACGACCCCGAGGACCGGCTCCGCTTCAGCCAGCTGAAGATCCTCGCGGAGGGCGCGAAGAAGGCGCTCACGGACCAGCCCGACTACATGCTCCGCGACACCGGGCGCCTCACCGACCAGGAGAAGCGGCCGGTGGTCATCGACGCGCTCCTGGAGCGGCCCGAACTGGACGACATCGCCCGCCCGTTGATCGAGCGGACCTTCGCCTACTGCGACGAGGCCCTGCGGCGCGCAGGGGAGCGGGCCGGCATCACGCTCGCCGACGTCGACCACATCATCCTGGCGGGCGGCTCGACCCATATGCCGCTGGTCAGGGAGATGGTGACGCAGGAACTCTGCGCGAACCCCGCGCCCGGCTCCGCCCGCCAGGTCCGCGCGGCCTGCGAGGCGCCGGTCGTCGAGCACGCCGACACGGCCGTCGCGCTGGGCGCCGCGGTGCGCGCGGCGGCCGTCGGCGGCCTCGCCGTCTACGACGAGGCCCGCACCGTACGCGTCTCCTTCCACGGCTTCGCCGCCACGGGCTCCGAGGCCACCCACGTCGGCGGCACCGTCCAGGCGCTCGCCGACGGCCTCGACCTCTCCGGCGGCCGTGTCCACCTCACCACCACCGGCTTCGAGGACGAGGCGGACCTCACCGAGGAGGGCGCCTTCGCCTTCACCCAGGTCCCGGTGCAGCCGGACGCGGAGAGCCTGCTCACCTTCGAGGTGTACGACGCCGAGGGCGACGTGGTCGCCACGGCCGGCCGCGCGCTCGCCCACAGCGCGCGGCCCGGCGGCGGCGGCGGGGGAGCGGCCATCACGGCCAAGTCGGTCCTCCTGGAGGTGGACCTGGGCGACGGGCGCACCGGCCGCCGCGAACTGATCCCGGCCATGCAGCAGCTGCCCTTCGAGGCCGACTTCGACTTCGGGCACCCCGGTCGGGAGCAGGTCGAGCTGCGGCTGTTCCAGCAGGCCGTACCGATCCAGGTGATCAAGGTCGTGGTCCCCTCGTCGACGCCGCGGGGGACGGCGATCCGGATGAACGTGGCCATGCAGGAGGACGCGTCCATCACCGTCCGCGGCTCGATCGGCGAGGACACCACCTTCGACGCCCTGCTCGAAGTGCCGGTGGACCCGCCGATGCCCGACGCGTCGGTGGTCGAGGAGCTCTACCACCGCTTCGAGGAGAACGTCGGCTATCTCGCGACGGGCCCGCAGACCGTGGTCCGCGCCAAGTGGACCAAGGCCCGCCGCGCCTTCGAGGAGGCCCGCGACCGGGGCGACGTGGCGGCGGCGGTGCACGAGTTCCGCGAGCTGGAGGAGATCGTGGCCGTCCTGGGCGAGGCCGACCAGGAACTCCAGCCGCCCAAGCGGGAGTTCGACGCCCTGGTCGACGACTGCCTGCGGCTGCACGCCCATCTCTCCGAGTCGGGACCGGCGGGCGACAAGCCGTTCGACGGCCCCGAGGTGATCCGCGCGATCGAGGCCCAGCGCGCCGAGGGCGAACGTGCCCACGCCGCCGGTGACCAGCGCAGGTACGGCGAAGCGATCGCCCAGCTCCAGGGCCACTTCACCTATCTGAGGGGGCTGCTGCGCTCCTCCCCGGGCGGGGAGCTCTCCCCGCAGGAGCGCGCCGAGGGCCTGCTGCGCTTCGGGTTCCAGCGGGCGGAGGAGCTGAGCCGGGTCGCCGTGGCCACCGGCAGGACCTCGGAGGAACGCGATCTGACCGACGTGAGGAGCAGGCTGGAGCAGCTCGTGCCCCTCCTCGCCACGAACCCGGAGCAGGTGGGCCAGGAGGCGGGCAAGCTGGTCGCACGGCTGCGCCAGCTCGGCCAGATCCTGCTCACCGAACGGGCCGAGGCCGTCGGCATCCCGGTCGACAGCCCCGGGAGCCGGTCCGCAGGGGGGAACTGGTGACGTCGGACCCGGGCCGGCTGGCCTGCCCCCTGCCGCGCTGCCGGGCCGTCAACAGCGCGACGGCGGAGACCTGTCAGTCCTGCGCCACCCCGCTGCGCGCGTGGGCGCGCCTGAGGGCCCACCCGGCGAAGCTCTTCAACGCGGGTCTTGAGGCGGCCAGGTCCGGCCGCACGGCCACCGCGCGCGACCACTTCGCCGCCGTCGTCCACTGGTGCCCCGGTGACGCCGAGGCCCGCAGCGCCCTCGCGCTGGCCTGCCTCCTCCTGGACGACCCGGAGGAGGCCCGCGACCACTGGCACCAGGTCCTCACCCGCCGCCCGAACGACGCGACGGCGCTGAAGGGCCTGGCCCACCTGGACTCCCGGGTTACGGAGAGTCCGGAGCCCGCGGAGACTTCGACGCCCCCGCAGAATCCGAAGCAGCCGGAGCCTGGGAAGCCGCCGAAGCCTCCGGAGAAGGAGCCTGCAACGACTGAATGACCAGCTCCGGCGCCACCCCCAGGCGCCGCAGCATCGTCCGCGCCGTGGAGTCCTCGTCGGTGAGCATCGCTATCAGCAGCGTCTGCTCGTCGACGGGCTCCTGCGCCTCCCGGCAGGCCTCCTGCACCTTGGACAACGTCCGCGAGGAGAACTCCCTCGGCTTGGGATTCCCGAGCCCGGCCAGCTTCCGGAACGCGGCCGCGCCGTCCTCGCCCTGCGCGGCGAGCGCCCCGCGCAGCGCCTCGCTCCCGACGACCCCGAACGCGCGCAGCATCATGTACGTGCTGATCTTCTTGCGCTGTACCGAGGCGAGCAGCCGCGCGCACTGAACGGCGGCGGCCGCGCGCGGGTCGAGCGACGCGATGTCCACGCGCTCGTCGTCGCCCTGCGCCGGCGCGTCCGAGTGCGGCAGCAGCAGCCGCTCGGGTGCGACCCCGATGAGCTGCAACAGCTCGGCGCAGCTCCCGCCGCCCGTCGCGAGGAACGCCAGCGAGATGTCGTCGACGCCGATGTCCCGCCCGGCCTCCTGGGCCCGCGCCTCGGCCCCGTCGAGAACCCGGGTCACGGTGCCCGACAGCCCGATCCGCGGCCGGTGCCCGTTCACCGCGGTGAGCGACGCGCTGCTCGACCCGGCCTGGGTACCGCTCCCGCGCGGCGTCTGCCCCTGGATCTCACGCAGCACCTTGGCCAGCAGATCCATGCGCTGGGCCCCGATCCGCGCGGCGGCCCGTTCCCGTACCGCCTCGTCCTCGAGCAGGGCCATCAGTAGATCGACGGAGGTGACCAGGCCGCGTACAGCGGCGAACTCCCGTGTCTTGCGCAGGAGTTCGGCGGCCTCGGGGGTGAACTCGGGCCGCTCCGGCGCGGTGGGCGGCGGTGGGGCGGACCCGGCCGCGGTGGAGATCCGCACCTCGGGATCCCCGTAGAGCACGAACGACGCCCAGGCCCAGTCCGCCCGCTGCTCCAGATCGGCCCGCGCCTGCCGCATCGCGGCCCCGGCCGTGATCTGCTCCTGGAGCTGGCCGTAGAAGGCCTCGGCGAAGCGCAGCGCGCTCGCGTCGCCGACCGGCGTCCGGGTACCGACGACGGTCTTGGCCCCCATGACCATGAAGGACATGCAGGCGCTCATGGTGAGCGAGGCCTCGGCGAGCGCGCGCGAGGCCGGTTCGAGCGCGGGGTCGGCGGACGCGCAGCCGTTGATGAAGACGACGGGCGGCGCCCCGATCCCGGCCAGGGGCTGGAGGGCGTCCATGTCGATCAGCTTCCGGTTGTGCACCATGAGCCCGGCGGCCCCGGAGACCCCGGACACATGCCCCGAGTAGTGGAAGAGGTCGTACGGCTCCTCGTCCTCGGCCAGTTCCTGGATCACCCGGACCAGGGTCGCGTCCCGCCCGATGAGGACGGTGCACGCGACGCCGTGCCCCTCCAGCCAGGCGCTGATCCGCTCGGTCTCCTCACGGGCCGACGGCAGATCCCCCAGGGTGTCCCCGACGATCAGCGCCCGCCGCACCTGTGTGCACTCGCGCCCGCCCACCACCGGCCTGCTGACGACGGACCGCCGGCCGAGCTCGTGCACGAGGCCGAGGAAGCTCTCCCCGTCGTGCAGCAGTTCCCACGGCACCAGGGACTCGTTCGTGCTGACCAGGAGCGATCCCGTCGACTCCTTCAGCTGGCGCACCATCTCGCCCGAACCGGCGCGCGGAAAGAGCGAGTTGAAGAGGAGTCTCCCCTTCTGTCTGAGCACTCTGCCCAGCGTCGGATCGTCGTCACGGGCGTCCTTGAGCGCCTCGTCGATGTCCTTGCACAGGTCCTTGACCAGGTCCTGGCTGACATCGACGGCGTGTTCCTGCTCCAGCGGCCCCACCACGGACCCGCCACCGGACTTCAGCCCGTACGCGTACTGGGTGCGCCCCGGGCCGTGCGCCGAGGTGCGTACGTCGAGGGTGGTCATCGCCCGTCCTGCCGGTGCAGGTCCAGAAAGCGCGCGATGGCATCGCTCTGCGCGCGGTCCGACGGATACGTGATCTCGAGGCGCTGGTCACCGATGGTGATGACGACGGACGGGACCACGTCGTCCGCGCCGGCCGGGGCGGGCTGCCGCGCCGCCGCCTCCCGGCGCCCGGCGAGCCAGCCGCGTACGGCCTCGACGATCGACACCACGTCCACCGCCCCGCCCACGAGCAGCGTGCAGACCTGGACCAGCTCGGCGACCCGCTGGTCGGAGGCGGGCGCGGTGAGTCGTACCTGGTCGACACTGGCGGCCCCCGCGGCCGTCAGCGCCTCGTGGAGGGTGGCCAGTTCGGGCCCCGGATCCGGTCCGTGCAACGCCAGTTCGAGGGTGGAACCTGCGCCGACCGTGGGTTCTGCCGCCACAACAACCTCCAGTGCCCTGTGGGCAGCGGGAATCTAGTCCCACCAGCCTCGCACCGGGAGCGGCGGCAGACCATCACGTCAGGGCAATTGCCCCTGCTTCAGCGACAGTTGCGGTCACCCGCTGTCCCTACCGGTAGTTCACGAACTGCAGCGCGAAGTCGAAGTCCTGGCCCTTCAGCAGCGCCTGCACGGCCTGGAGATCGTCGCGGCTCTTCGAGCTGACCCGCAGCTCCTCGCCCTGGACCTGCGCCTTGACGCCCTTGGGGCCCTCGTCGCGAATGATCTTGGCGACCTTCTTGGCGTTGTCCTGTGAGATGCCCTCCTCGATGGAGGCGAAGATCTTGTACTCCTTGCCGGAGAGCTGCGGCTCTCCCGCGTCCAGCGCCTTCAGCGAGATCCCGCGCTTGACCAGCTTGGTCTGGAAGACGTCGAGGATCGCGTTGACGCGGTCCTCGGAGTTCGCCTCCATCAGGATCTTCTCGCCGGACCACGAGATCGAGGCGCCGACGTTCTTGAAGTCGTAGCGCTGCGAGATCTCCTTGGCGGCCTGGTTGAGGGCGTTGTCGACCTCCTGCCGCTCGACCTTCGAGACGATGTCGAAACTGGAGTCGGCCATGTCCTGTGGCTCCTTGTATCGGGTTGTGAAACGGCTTGCGTCTGAATGCGTCATCCACGGCCCTCGGTCCCCGGGCCGCATCCGCAAAGCCTAGCCACCACCCCGCCCCCGGGTGCCGATCAATCGGGTGGCGAAGCACCCCCGTCCATCAGGTATCGTTTACGTCGTTGCCACGGAGCACCGCCCCACAGCGGAGATCCGAAGCAGCAAACCCATGGCGGTGTGCCCGAGCGGCCAAAGGGAGCAGACTGTAAATCTGCCGGCTCAGCCTTCCCAGGTTCGAATCCTGGCGCCGCCACACGACCGAGAGGGTCCGTGACCAGCGAATACGCTGGGAGCGGGCCCTCTCGTCGTTTCCTCGGGCGGTAGATCCGCTTTAGGCGTATTGCCCCACTGTGTCTCAACCTGTTTCGCATGCTGACCAGCGTGTGTGGGGCAGCCGTGGGGCGCCCCACGGGCTACTAGTGCCGCATCAGGCGACGTTCGCCCTGTCGATGGCTACTCTGACGACGTGGCCGATGAGAAGGACAGTGGGAGCGGCTCGATCCGACGCCCCTCGTGGGACCACCCGGTAGTGGCCACCGTCGCGCTGGAACTGGGCGGCCTCGCTGTCTCCGGGTTGGTCGCTCTGGTGGGGTGGCCGTTCGGGTGGCTGCCCGACACCGGTTTCGTCCTCCTCGTGACGGGCCTGATCGCGATCGGGCCTGCGGCTGAGTTGTACCGCGGGGCGGACCCGCCGCGTCGGCTTGCTGTTGTCGCCGCTCTCCTTGCGCTGGCAACGGTGAGACTGCTCGTGGCTGCAGCAGTGAACTGGGCCTTTCCTGCGCTGGCTGATCCGGGCGTCGGTATCCTCGTCGGCTACCTTGTTGCGTTGCCCATCGGCGTGACTGTGTTGGCTTGGTTCCTCACCAGGGCGAACGTTGCCTGATGCGGCACTAGCCCTTCAACGCGGCCTCGATCCGAGCGTTGGCTGTGGCCGCCGCACCGTCCAGGCACTTCGCGTAGACGCGGAACAGGACGGCCACGCTGTGTCCCGCTCTCTGCGCGACCGCCTGTGGCTCGACTCCGGAGCTCAGCCATGGGGCACGCAACGAGCAGCCTGGCGGCCGTGACGTGGATCACAAGGGCTTGACCTCAACTTTGGTTGAGGGACCAGTGTTCTGAGCACCGAGGGGAGCCACTTAAGGCGCCCAGGACCTGCGCTATCGAGGAGCCTTAGATGTCTGACAACCGCGTCATTTTGGTGACTGGTGCGACCGGACGGCAGGGTGGCGCCACCGCGCGCGCACTGCTGTCTCGCGGCTGGACCGTGCACGCGCTGGTCCGTGACCCGAACAAGCCCGAGGCGCTGGCGCTGAAGGGAGCCGGCGCCGTCCTTGTCCGCGGCGACCTGGACGATGTGGCATCGCTGGACACGGCTCTGCGCGGCGCGTACGGAGTGTTCAGCGTGCAGACCTTTGCAGGACCGGACGGCTTTGCCGGCGAGATCCGTCAGGGCAAGGCCGTCGCGGAGGCGGCTGCCCGCGCGGGCGTCGCTCACTTCGTCTACAGCTCCGTCGACGGGGCCGACCACCCGGGCCAGGTGCAGCACTTCGCCAGCAAGGGCGAAGTCGAGCGCCACATCGCGGCGCTCGGTCTGCCCGCGACAATCCTTCGACCGACGTTCTTCATCACCAACTTCGAGCACCTGGGCCCCCAGTGGGTGGACGGCGAGCTCACCCTGTCGATGGCGTTGGCCCCGGACACGAAGCTGCAGATGATCACCCCAGACGACATCGGCGGCATCGCCGCCGACGCCCTCAATGACCCGGCCGACTACTTGGGGCGCACCGTCGAGATCGCCGCAGACGAGCTGACCGGCCCGCAGTTGGCCGAAGCCTTCGCTCGCGCCGCGGCCCGTCCGGTGCGCTTCATCTCCCAGCCGATCGAGGAGGTACGCGCCCACAGCGAAGAGTTGGCCGCCATGTTCGACTGGTTCAACACGGTCGGCTTCAAGGCTGACCTGGCGACGCTGCGTGCACAGCACCCCGGGCTGACGTCCCTGGAAGCATGGGTGGGCGAGCACTGGTCAACGCCTACAGCACCGGCCTTCGTGGCCTGAGACGCGCGTATCCGATGTTGTACAGACTGAGCGCTTCAGTTGGCCGATCGGGCCAACTGAAGCGCTCAGTCACAGGTCTGAAGCGTCCGTGCCCCATGTCGACGGGCTCCGTGACTCCGCTCCGGAGAGTCGTGGACGCTTCCACTTTCGCGAGATCAGGGCCCTACTGGGGCCAGCGTGGGGCAATGCGCTAGTCCCTCAGAAAAGGGCCAGTTCAGACCCGCTCGCCTGTGGGGACTGTAAATCTGCCGGCTCAGCCTTCCCAGGTTCGAATCCTGGCGCCGCCACATGGTGGAGAACCCCCTCCGAACTGCGGAAACGCAGTTCGGAGGGGGTTCTTTGTATTCCGGGGCCCGTGCGCGGGGGTACGAGACCGCCTCGGACAGGCGGTCTCGTACCTACGGCCCCACGCAGTGCCCTCTAGGGCGCGATGGGGAGTTGGCGCTTGTGGTCGGTGAGGCGGTAGCGGTGGACGATCGTCTCGAGGGCCCGCCCGTCCACCGGCTTGCCCTCCAGGAAGTCGTCGATGTCGTCGTAGGTGACCCCGAGCGCGTCCTCGTCGGCCTTGCCCGGGTCGAGGGTCTCCAGGTCGGCCGTCGGGACCTTCCACACCAGCTCGGCGGGCGCACCCAGCGCGTCCGCGACGGCGCGCACCCGGCGCTTGGTCAGGCCGGTCAGCGGGACGAGGTCGGCGGCGCCGTCGCCGAACTTGGTGAAGAAGCCGGAGACCGCCTCGGCGGCGTGGTCCGTGCCGATGACCAGGCCGTTGTGCGCGCCGGCCACCGCGTACTGGGCGACCATGCGCTGCCGCGCCTTGATGTTGCCGTGCACGAAGTCCTGGTGACCCTCGTCGCGGAAGTTCACGTCCGCGGCCAGTGAGGCCTCGAGCGCGGCGTCGCTGGCGGGCTTGATGTCCACGGTCAGCACGTGGTCGGCCCGGATGAAGGAGAGCGCGAGCTGGGCGTCGTGCTCGTCGGCCTGGACCCCGTAGGGCAGCCGCATCGCGTAGAACCGCGCCTCGTGTCCGGCGGCCCGGGCCCGCTCGACGGCGAGCTGGCACAGCCGGCCGGCGGTGGTGGAGTCGACGCCGCCGCTGATACCGAGCACGAGGGAGCGCAGCCCGGTGGAGGTCAGCCGTTCAGTGAGGAAGGCCACCCGGCGTTCGATCTCACGCTCGGCCTCGAAGGTCTCGGCGACCTGGAGTTCCCGGGCGATCTCCTGCTGCAGGTCGTTGGACGCCGCCTCGCTCACGTCTGCTCCTTGCTCCGGTTCATGAGGTGCTGTCGCGCCCACCCTACTGGGGGTGTCCGGCGGATCAGGGGGCGCGGGATGTGTCCGGACGGGGCGTGGACGAGGCCCGTGACGCAGACTGATCGCATGTCCGTACCGTCGGCGTCTCGCCGCAGAAACTGCCCCGAGTGCCGCCGCGACATCGCCGTCGTGGCCGGCCGCTTCGCCCGCCACGACCCGCCCGGGGCCCGCGGCGCGGGCGAGCTCGTGTCCTGCCCCGGCTCCCGCAGGCCCGCGCAGCTCGGCGCCGCGCAGCCGTCCCTCGACGGGTACGTGGTCCCGGTCGCGCCCGGCCAGCTCCCGCTCTTCTGAACCGCGCTCAGTTCCCCGCGACGGACTTGATTGCCACCGTCACCGGCGCCGACCCGGAGATCAGCTCCAGCGTCAGCCCCGCGGTGGCGGGCGTATCCACCAGCTCCGCGAGCACCGCCGCCACGTCGTCCCGCGGCACCGGACCCCGCCCGGTGGACGCCTCCAGGCGTACGAGTCCGGTGCCCGCGTCGTTCGTGAGCATCCCGGGACGCAGGATCGTCCAGTCGAGGCCGGTCCGGGCCCGTACGGACGCGTCCGCCTCGCCCTTCGCCCGCAGATACGCGTCGAAGACGTCGTCCCCCTGGTGGGCCGGGTCCGCGCCCATCGACGACACCACGATGTACCGCCGCACCCCGGCCCGCTCCGCCGCGTCCGCGAACAGCACGGCCGCGCCGCGGTCCACCGTGTCCTTGCGTCCGGCCGTGCTGCCGGGCCCCGCGCCGGCCGCGAACACCGCCGCGTCCGCGCCCTCCAGAAGCCCGGCGACCTCCTCCACGGACGCCGATTCCAGGTCGCACACAAGGGGCTCGGCCCCGGCCTCCCGCAGGTCGTCCGCCTGCTCGGCACGGCGGATGATGCCCGCGACCTCGTCTCCGCGTGCGGCGAGCAGACGCTCGAGCCGCAGCGCGATCTGACCATGACCCCCAGCGATGACAATGCGCATGCTTCCGACCGTACGCCGGGGCGCCCCCATTCGCCGCGCAACCTTGTACGCGCCTCGCGGGTCTCCTCAGCGACCCGTGCCGCCGACGGCCGCCGGGTCTCTCATCGGACCTCTGCGGGGAGTCGGACATCAGCGCCATACGCACCACCACCCTCACCGCGGCCGGCTGTGCCGCACTGCTGCTCGCGACCACCTCGGCCTGCGGCACCGTCGAGAACCTGACGGCAGGTCAGAAGATCGACAAGGCCGCCGACAGGCTCGGCGAACAGAAGTCGCTCTCCTTCGAGTTGGGCCTCGACGCGAAGCCGGACGCGCTCATGGAGCTGGCCGGCGGACAGGGCGACGAGGCCATGCCGCCGACGATCGCCAAGACCTTCGCCGGTGCCCACGTCACCTTCTCCGTACGGTCGAAGAAGCCGCTGTCCGAGTCGGGCGAGAAGGACTTCGTCGGGATGGGCATGAAGGTGTCGGTCCCGGGCGGCACCCTGGCCGAGTACCGGCTCGCCGGAGACTTCGTCTACTTCCGCCTCGACATGCAGAAGACGTCGGAGCTCATGGGCTTCCCCGTCCCCTCGCCGAAGGACCTGCCGAAGGGCGAGAAGGGGCTCGCGAAGGCCCTCGAAGGCGAGTGGGTCAAGGTGGACCTCTCGGACGTCAGGAAGAACACCTCGGGCAAGGGCTCCGACGATTCCAAGGGCTCCGGCGGGCTCGACGAGAAGACCCAGCGGAAGGTCCTCAAGGCCCTGCGCGGCGTCATCGCCGACGACGTCACCCTCCGCAGCGCCGGCACCGAGGACGGCACGGAGCGCATCGTCGCCAAGGCGTCCTTCCGTGAGCTCCTGACGGACCTCTTCGACAAGCTCGGCCCCCTGAAGGACGAGCTGCCGCCCGGCGCCGGATTCCCCACCGCCAAGGACCTCAAGGGCGCCCCGGCCAAGAAGGTCGCCGTCGACTTCTCGATCACCAACGGCACGCTGTCGAAGATCTCCTTCGACCTCGCGGCCCTCGCCGACGGCAAGAAGGGCGCGAAGGTCCCGCTGGTGCTCAAGTTCGGCAAGGCGGGCGACATCAGCGCACCGTCCGGCGCGACCGAGGTCCCGCTCGGCGAGCTCGCCGGCGGCAACCCGTTCATGTCGGGTGCCCCTATGGGCGGCTTCTGACAGTTCGACAGTTCGTCAATGCCGCGCGTGGGGGCGGCAGATGGGCCGACAGGAGCTGAAGCGGCAGAGGGGCCGGCAGGAAACCGAAGGGGTCCCGCGTGCGGGCGGGTCTGTTCAGCTCTGCCCGCCGCCCCCGCCCTCCAGCGGCTTCCCCGCCCGCCCCTGCCGCGGCAGATCGAGCGACGCCGAGTCGCAGTACTCCCGCACCGCACTGGTGCGCGCCACCACCCGCCCCCAATGCACCACGATCCGGCTGTACGCCAGCGAGAGGGCACCCGCGAGCTCATTGCCGCGTACGGCGATGAGCTCCGCGGGGAAGCCCGCCTCCACCCGCACCTCGGGCAGCCCGAGCGCGGCCCGCGCCGCCCCGCTGACGCAGTCGTACGCCTCCTCGGGGCGCAGCCCGTAGCGTGAGGCCAGCAGGTACGCGGCCTCCAGGGGATCGCCGCGGCCCACCGGGTTCGCCATGTCGCGCAGCGCCCCGCTGCCCGCGGCGACCCGCACCCCGGCCGCCCGCAGGAGCCGTACGGGAGCCGTGCCGCGCCGGTCGACGCCCGCGCAGCCGCCCTGCGGCAGGCAGACCACCGTGACGCCCGCGGCGGCGAGCTGGTCGGCGGTGCGGGCGGCGACCTCGCGCGGCAGCCGCCCGAGCCCGCCGCACGGCCCGATCGTGACGCCGGGACGCAGCCCTCCGGTCATCGTTGCGATCCGCCCGAGCCGGGCCGGATCGCCGCCGTCCGTATGCAGATCCACGGCGCAGCCGTGCTCCGCCGCGACCTCCAGGACTGCCTCCACGTAGCCGGTCGGGTCGGGGTCGAGATCCGGGCAACCGCCCACCACGGACGCGCCCATCTTCACCGCGTCCCGCAGCATCGACAGGCCGTCGGCCCCCGCGAGGCCCGTCAGGAGCCGGGGCATCGCCACGGTCCGCAGATCGGTCAGGCCGCGCAGCGACCGCCGCGCCTGGAGCACCGCCTCCATCGGGTCGAGGCCCTGCACATCCCCGATCCGCACATGCGCGCGCTGCGCGGTGGCCCCGTGCCCGAGCTGGAGCAGCGCGGCCTCGGTGGCCCGCCGCTGCACGTCGGGCCCGTCGTACGACACCGGCCCCTCCGTCTCCGCGGACAGCGCCGTGTCGCCATGGGTGTGGGGTTCGGCGGGGGCGGGGAGCAGGACGTAGCCGCGGAGGTCCACGCGCTTGGCGTGGGCAGTGAGGCTGCCGGCCGTGCCGACGGCCTCGATGCGCCCGTTGTCCAGCCGCACGTCCACGGTCCGGCCGTCGGTGAGCCTGGCGCCGCACAGGAGGAGGGCGGCGCTCTCGGCGGTGGAGTCGTTGCCGGGGGAGTGGGGGTGCTGCGGCTGGCTGTCGGGCATCGCGCTCCTGGGGTTCGGGGGCGGCGGCCGCGTGGGCGGGGGCCGCCCCGGACCGGGGCGGGCCGGAAGGGACGTACAAGATCACGCAGCGCGGGTCGAGCCTAGAGCTGCGGCATGCCCGCTTCGCGGAGGAGCGCAATAGTCGTACTGCTGTGGTGCGCGGTGCCGATGAGGCGGCCGTGGGCGGCTGTTGCGGCGCCGGAAGGGCCGTGGTCCTGCCCCTGGGCGGCGGCCGCGAAACGGATTTGGGCGATCGGCGGGCGAGCGTGTAATGTCTTCATCGCTCGCCCCAATAGCTCAGTCGGTAGAGCGTCTCCATGGTAAGGAGAAGGTCTACGGTTCGATTCCGTATTGGGGCTCTGGTGTGAAGTTCCCTCACCTTCGGGTGAGGGGCATCGCATCAAAGCGGTGTAGCTCAGTCGGTAGAGCAAGCGGCTCATAATCGCTGTGTCACCGGTTCAAGTCCGGTCACCGCTACACACAGTAGCCGATTGTGGGGTCGGTCCTCCGGTCGGCTACTATTCATGCGTTCATCCGTCAACCGTCCGTCCAAGGAGCACTCACGTGGCTGCCACCGACGTCCGCCCGAAGATCACGCTGGCCTGCGTGGAGTGCAAGGAGCGGAACTACATCACCAAGAAGAACCGGCGTAACGACCCGGACCGTCTTGAGATGAAGAAGCACTGCCCGCGCTGCAACCAGCACACGGCGCACCGCGAAACGCGCTAGCTCAGGCTCGTACATGAGGCCGTCCCCTTACTGAGGGGGCGGCCTCATGTCGTTATCGCGTGTGTGCGGCCGGCCGTAAGATCCGGCAACATCCGGCAACAGCGCAAATCCAGGAGGTGCCGAGTCCATGGCGCTCGACCAGTCCTTCGTGGGACGGTCCTACCCGCCCACCGACCCCTATGAGGTCGGCCGGGAGAAGATCCGTGAATTCGCGGAGGCGGTGCGGGACGCCAATCCCGCCTACGTCGATCCGGAGGCGGCCAAGGCGCTCGGCCACTCCGATGTGATCGCTCCGCCGACCTTCGTGTTCGCCATCACGTTCAAGGCCGCGGGCCAGGTGATCGAGGACCCGCAGCTGGGTCTCGACTACAGCCGCGTCGTGCACGGCGACCAGAAGTTCGCGTACACACGCCCGGTGCGCGCCGGTGACCGGCTCACCGTGACCTCGACGATCGAGGCGATCAAGTCCCTTGCGGGCAACGACATCCTGGACATCCGCGGCGAGGTCCACGACGAGGCCGGCGAGCACGTCGTGACCGCCTACACCAAGCTCGTGTCGCGCGCGGCCGAGGGGGCGTGATCATGACGACGACGATTCAGTACGCGGACGTGGAGATCGGCACGGAGCTGCCGGCCCAGGCGTTCCACGTGACCCGCGCGACGCTCGTGCAGTACGCGGGCGCCTCCGGGGACTTCAACCCGATCCACTGGAACGAGAAGTTCGCGGTCGAGGTCGGGCTCCCGGACGTCATCGCCCACGGCATGTTCACCATGGCCGAGGCGATCCGCGTCGTGACCGACTGGGTCGGTGACCCGGCCGCTGTCGTGGAGTACGGCGTGCGCTTCACCAAGCCCGTCATCGTCCCGAACGACGACAAGGGCGCGACGATCGAGGTCAGCGGCAAGGTCGCCGCCAAGCTCGACGACGGCCGCGTCCGCGTCGACCTCGTCGCGACGAGCGCGGGGCAGAAGGTGCTCGGGATGTCGCGGGCGGTCGTTCAGCTCGCCTGATCGGCATCTACTGATCGGCATCTACGTAGCTGTGCGTAAGGGGCGCCCTCCATGGAGGGCGCCCCTTACGCGTGTCCTTGCCCATATTCGGGGTTGACTTAGGTAGTGATTGGCCACTAACTTAGTCACATGGTCAGGATGAGTGCGGAGGAGCGACGCGAGAGCGTCATTCGTGCGGCGATGATCGAATTCGCCCGCGGCGGCTACAAGGGCACGTCCACCGAGGCGATCGCCAAGCGGGTGGGCGTCTCGCAGCCGTATCTCTTCCGGCTCTTCCCGGGCAAGGAGGCCATCTTCCTTGCGGCGGCCCGCCGTTGCTGCGAGCGGACCACCGAGGTGTTCCGCAAGGCGTCGGAGGGCCTCGAAGGCGAAGCGGCCCTGCGCGAGATGGGGGCGGCCTACCAGGCGCTCATCGCGGACGACCCGGACGTGCTGCTCATGCAGATGCAGATGTACGTCGCCGTCGCCTCCGCGGAGGCGGCAGGCGACCGGGAGTTCGGTGAGACGCTGCGGGCCGGCTGGATGGAGATGTACGACACGGCGCGGCTGGCGCTGGGCGCGGATGTCGGTGACACGACGCAGTTCATCGCCTACGGGATGCTCATCAACGTCCTGGTGTCCATGGGTTTCCAGCCTGACCACCGGGTCTGGGCCGGCTTCTACGAGTCGGCGCAGCCTCAGCGGTCGTCGTAGTGCAGCGCGTGTGTCACGGGGGTGCGCACTTTTGTGCCCGCGAAAGTTAGTCATCAATAACTAACCCAAGGGATCTCAGGGGGAAGCGATGTCACAGCGGACAGCAACACCACAGCGCGGGGGAGCCGTCTGGGCCCTCGTCATCACCGGCGTCGCCGGATTCATGGCGGCCCTCGACAACCTCGTCGTCACCACCGCTCTGCCCTCCATCCGCAACGACCTCGGCGGAGCGCTCGACGACCTGGAGTGGACGGTCAGCGCCTACACGCTCACCTTCGCCGTGCTGCTGATGTTCGGCGCGGCCCTGGGGGACCGGTTCGGCCGCCGCCGG
The DNA here is from genome assembly GCF_045040855.1 of Streptomyces sp. NBC_00009. NCBI lineage: Bacteria > Bacillati > Actinomycetota > Actinomycetes > Kitasatosporales > Streptomycetaceae > Streptomyces > Streptomyces sp. NBC_00009. The sequence goes on along the minus strand of NZ_CP108312.1, from coordinate 3,225,236 downwards.
CTCTTCCTCGTCGGCCTCACCGTCTTCACCGGCGCGTCCGCCGCCGCGGCCATGGCACCCGGCATCGACTCGCTGATCGCCGCCCGCGCGGTCCAGGGCGTAGGCGCCGCGATCATGATGCCGCTGACGCTCACCCTGCTGACCGCGGCCGTCCCGGCGGCGAAGCGCGGGATGGCGTACGGGATCTGGGGCGCCGTCAACGGGCTCGCGGTCGCGAGCGGGCCGCTGATCGGCGGCAGCCTCACCGAGCACGTCTCCTGGCACTGGATCTTCTGGCTGAACGTCCCGCTCGGCCTCGCCCTGCTCCCGCTCGCCCGGCTGCGCCTGAACGAGTCGTACGGGACCGGTGCGCGGCTCGACCTGGTCGGCACCCTGCTCGCCAGCAGCGGCCTCTTCGGCATTGTGTACGCCCTGGTCCGCGCGCCCCGCGACGGCTGGACCAGCGGGCTCGTCCTGCTGGGTCTGTTCGCCGGCGGCGCCCTGCTCGTCGCCTTCGCCCTGCACGGCACCCGCGCCAGGAACGCGATGCTGCCGATGCGCCTCTTCCGCTCCCGCGCCTTCGCCGGGATCAACGCGGCCAGCCTGCTGATGTTCCTCGGGATGTTCGGCTCGATCTTCCTGCTCAGCCAGTACATGCAGGGCGTCCTCGGCTACTCGCCCACCGAGGCGGGCCTGCGGATGCTGCCCTGGACCGGCATGCCGATGCTCGTCTCGCCGATCGCGGGGTACCTCTCCGACCGGATCGGCGGCCGCCTGGTCGTCGCCACCGGCCTCTTCCTCCAGGCCGCGGGCCTCGCCTACTACGCCTCCGTGATCGCCGTCGACGCCTCGTACACCGCCCAGCTGCCCGCCCTGATCATCAACGGCATCGGGATGTCGCTCTACTTCGCCCCCGCCTCCAACCTGGTCATGTCCAGCGTCCGTCCGCAGGAACAGGGCATCGCGTCCGGCACGAACAACGCGCTGCGCGAGGTGGGCGGAGCGCTCGGTATCGCCGTGATGTCGTCGATCTTCGCGGCGCAGGGCGGCTACGAGCCCGCGCAGAACTTCGTGGACGGCATCCAGCCCGCGCTGTGGGTGGGCGCGGCCACGGTGGCCGTCGCGGGAGCCGCGGCCCTGCTCATCCCCTCCCGCCGGCGTGCGGCCGAGGGACTCAAGAGCGAGCCCGAGCCCGAGCCCGAGTCCGCCCAGGTCCTGGAGACCCTCTCGCACTGAGAACGCCCTGCATCGAACCGGCACTCCCCGAAGGAGCACATCATGCCCACGTTGCCCTGGACCGTCCCGAACACCCCGCCGGCCGGCGCCGAGGCCCACGTCATGGCCTCCCGCTTCGAGACCCGCACCCTGTGGGGGGCCCTCCGTTTCTTCGCGAAGACCCCCTCTGTCTGGCGCCAGGTGAGCAAGGCACCCGGCGCGTACGGGGCCTCCGTGAAGGCGGCGCCCCTGCGGCGGACCTTCTGGACCCTGTCCGCCTGGGAGTCGCCCGACGCGCTGAAGCGCTTCGCGGGCTCGGCGCCCCACGGCCCCACGGCCGGTGGTCTGCGCTCACAGATGAAGGACGCGAAGTTCGTGCGCTGGCAGACCACCACGGACGAGCTGCCGCTCGACTGGGCGGAGGCGCTGCGGCGCCTGACGTGATCCGCGTGCCGCGCAGGACCACAGGCAAGCAGGACCCCAAGTGCGTACGAGAACGGCCCTGCCACGACCGCGAGAACGGCCCCGCCACGACCGGTGGGGCCGTTCTCGTACTCTTGAGCGCGTGCAGGAACTCCACGACGCCCCCCTCGCCCCCCTGACCACCTTCCGTCTCGGCGGCCCCGCGGCACGGCTGCTGACGGCGACAACCGACGACGAGGTGATCGCCGCCGTCCGTGAGGCCGATGCGGCGGGCACCCCGCTGCTGATCGTCGGCGGTGGCAGCAACCTGGTCATCGGCGACAAGGGCTTCGCGGGTACGGCCCTGCGGATCGCCACGAAGGGCTTCTCGCTCGACGGTACGAGCCTTGAGCTCGCGGCCGGCGAGGTGTGGACCGACGCGGTCGCCCGCACCGTCGAGGCCGGCCTCGCGGGCATCGAGTGCCTCGCCGGAATCCCCGGCGCCGCCGGCGCCACGCCGATCCAGAACGTGGGCGCCTACGGCCAGGAGGTCTCGTCGACGATCACCGAAGTGATCGCGTACGACCGGAAGACGTGCGAGACGGTCACGATTCCGAACGAGGAGTGCGCGTTCTCGTACCGGCACAGCCGTTTCAAAGCCGCTCCCGACCGCTTCGTGGTGCTGCGCGTGCGGTTCGGGCTCGAGGACGCGGGCGGCATGAGCGCCCCCATCAAGTACCCCGAGACGGCCCGCACCCTCGGCGTCGAGGCGGGCGACCGGGTCCCCGTGGCCCTCGCCCGCGAGACCGTCCTGAAGCTGCGCGCGGGCAAGGGCATGGTGCTCGATCCCGAGGACCACGACACCTGGTCGGCCGGGTCGTTCTTCACCAACCCGATCCTCACCGAGGAGGAGTTCGCCGCCTTCCACGCGCGCGTGGCGGACCGCCTCGGCCCCGACACCGCCCCGCCCGCCTTCCCGGCCGGCGAGGCCCGCGTGAAGACCTCGGCGGCCTGGCTCATCGACAAGGCGGGCTTCACCAAGGGCTACGGCAGCGGGCCCGCCCGTATCTCCACCAAGCACACGCTCGCCCTCACCAACCGCGGCGAGGCGACCACCGACGACCTCCTCGCGCTCGCCCGCGAGGTCGTGGCCGGCGTCCACGACGCCTTCGGCGTGACGCTGGTCAACGAGCCGGTCACGGTGGGCGTGACCCTCTGACCCGCCCGCTGACCTGCCCTCTGACCCGCTAGTAGGCGACCCCCACGCCCTGCTTCACCGTCGCGGGGTCGTCGATCATCGCCAGCATCGCGTGGGCCACGTCGGCCCGCGAGATGCTCCGGCCGCTGCGCGGATTCCTGCCGACCACGGTCCGATACGTGCCCGTGAGCGGCTTGTTCGTGAGCTTCGGCGGGCGTACGGAGGTCCAGTCCGTGGCGCTGGCCGCGAGCTCGCCCTCCATGGCCCGCAGATCGTCGTAGACGGGCTTGAGCAGCGAGTTGATGACGCCGAGCATGGCGCGGTCGACGAGCGGTGAGCGCTCGGGTTCGGGGCCGACCGGCGCCGCGCTCACGACGAGCAGACGCCGTACGTCCTCGGCCTCCACCGCGCCCAGCACCGACCGGGTCAGCTCGGCCGCGATGCCCGCGTCGGCGCGCCTGCGGGCGCCGAGCCCGGACAGGACCGCGTCGCGCCCGGCGACCGCGGGGCGCAGCGCCTCGGGGTCCCGCACATCCGCCCGGAACACCTCCAGGCCCGCGCCCGTCACCGTGAACCGCGCGGGGTCACGGACCACCGCGGTGACCTGATGGCCCGATGCCAGTGCCTGCCGGACGATCTCCTGGCCGATGCCGCCGGTCGCTCCGAAAACAGTGATCCTCATGGCACACCCTCCTAGGGTGGGTAAGTGTTCACTCACCCTCTAGAGTGAGTGGATACTCACCCGCTCGTCAAGCTCGGTTGGAGCCCGCATGCATCAGAAGCCGGCCCGGGTCCGCATCGTCGACGCCGCCCATGAACTCATGCTGAGCATCGGCCTCGCCCGCGCCACCACCAAGGAGATCGCCAAGGCGGCGGACTGTTCGGAAGCGGCGCTCTACAAGTACTTCGCGAACAAGGAAGAGCTGTTCGTGACCGTTCTCAGCGAGCGGCTGCCCAAGCTCGGACCGCTCCTGACCGAGCTGTCCAAGGAGCCGGGCGCGAAGAGCGTCGAGGAGAACCTCACGGAGATCGCCCGCGAGGCCGCCCTCTTCTACGAGCAGACCTTCCCGATGGCCGCCTCCCTGTACGCGGAACCCCAGCTCAAGCGCCGTCACGAGGAGGCGCTGCGGGAGATGGGTGCGGGCCCCCACCGCCCGATCCAGGGCCTGGACGCCTACCTCAGATCCGAGCAGGACGCGGGCCGCATCAGCCGCGACGCCGACACCTACGCCGCTGCGTCCCTCCTCCTCGGAGCCTGCGCCCAGCGCGCGTTCGCGTACGACATGGCCCCCGACCGCAAGCCCCCGCAGCCGCTGGACGAGTTCGCCGCGGGCCTCGCCCGAACCCTGCTCACAGGGATCGCATAGAGTCCCCGTTCTTTCTGGGGAGGGCAAGATCATGCCGCGTGGTAGAGGGCGCCGGGCCACCATGTCGGTGCTGGTGGCGGCGCTGACGGGCGTGCTCGCCGTGGGGTGCGGCCGGGGATCGTCCAGCGGGGACGCGACCGTCGACAAGAAGCCCGAGCGGTACCCGAGCTCCGGGCAACTGCCCGAACACCTCGCGGCCGACGGCACGACGGTCGTCGTCGGGTCATGAAGGCGGACACCGTCGTACGGCTCTACGAAGACCTGCGCTGCCCCGTCTGCCGTGACTTCGAGGAGGACGGCGGCGCGGGCGCGCTGCGGAAGATGACCCTCCACGGCGAGGTCAGGACCGAGTACACCCTGGCGTCGTTCCTCGACGACCGGCTGGGCGGCAAGGGCTCGAAGAAGGCGGCCAACGCGCTGCGGGCCGCCCTGGAACAGGGGAAGTTCGTCGAGTACCACGACCTCCTCTTCCAGGAGCAGCCCGAGGAGGCCGTCGACGGCTACACCGACGCGTTCCTGCTCCGCATGGCCTCACGTGTGAAGGGCCTGCGCGGCGCCGAGTTCGACGCGGCGGTGAAAGGCATGAAGTACCGCTCCTTCGTCACCGCCTCCGAGAAGGCATTCGAGGCCGACAAGGCGTCCGGCACCCCGGCCTTCGCGGTGAACGGCACCCTCCTCAAGGAGGACCGGCGGAGCCTGATGTTCGACCCCAAGTACGTTCCGCTGGTGGTCGGGACGTCAACCCTGCCGCAGTGACAGACGCACCGGACCTGATCAGAGGGCGGCGGTCAGCCAGTCGTCGACCCCTGACAGCAGCTTCGCCTTGATGTCCTGCGGCGCCGCCGAGCCGCGCACCGACTGCCTTGCCAGCTCGGCCAGTTCGGCGTCGTCGAAGTCGTGGTGCCGGCGCGCGATCTCGTACTGGGCGGCCAGGCGCGAGCCGAACAGGAGCGGGTCGTCGGCGCCGAGCGCCATCGGCACCCCGGCCTCGAACAAAGTGCGCAGGGGTACGTCCTCGGGCTTCTCGTAGACGCCGAGCGCGACATTGGAGGCGGGGCAGACCTCGCAGGTCACCCCCCGGTCCGCGAGACGCTTCAGGAGTCGCGGGTCCTCGGCGGCCCGCACCCCGTGCCCGATCCGCGCCGCCTCCAGGTCGTCCAGGCAGTCGCGTACGGAGGCGGGGCCGGTCAGCTCGCCGCCGTGCGGCGCGGCAAGGAGGCCGCCCTCCCTGGCGATGGCGAACGCGCGGTCGAAGTCCCGCGCCATGCCCCGTCGTTCGTCGTTGGAGAGCCCGAAGCCGACGATGCCGCGGTCCGCGTACCGCACGGCGAGGCGGGCCAGCGTGCGCGCGTCCAGCGGATGCTTCATACGGTTCGCGGCCACCAGGACCCGCATGCCGAGGCCCGTGTCGCGCGAGGCGGTCTCGACGGCGTCCAGGATGACTTCCAGAGCCGGGATCAGGCCCCCGAGCCGCGGCGCGTACGACGTCGGGTCGACCTGGATCTCCAGCCACCCCGACCCGTCCGCGAGATCCTCCAGCGCGGCCTCGCGCACCAGCCGCTGAATGTCCTCGGGCTCGCGCAGGCAGGACCGCGCGGCGTCGTAGAGCCGCTGGAAACGGAACCAGCCGCGCTCGTCGGTGGCCCGCAGCTTCGGCGGCTCGGCCCCGGTCAGGGCGTCGGGCAGCCTGACGCCGTACTTGTCGGCGAGTTCGAGCAGGGTCGTGGGCCGCATCGACCCGGTGAAGTGCAGATGAAGATGGGCCTTGGGCAACTGCCGGATATCACGAACCACACCCATCAACGCTCCGTAATCGCTAGGCTCTGCTCTGTGCCGGAAGGCGCCGGGCAGGGCTTGTCCGTCATGAGGCCGTCACGGCCGAGTGAGAAGCCCCTCGCGGGGAGGAGTCACTCCAGGATCTTGCCGCAGAAATCCTGGCCCAGGCAGCCGAGTTCACCGAACGAGCGCGTGCCTGAACGCACAAGCGGGCCCCCGGTCCGACCGGAGGCCCGCTTGTGCGTCGTACATGTCAGTCCCTGGCCTCGGCGAGCAGCTTCTGGATCCGCGAGACACCCTCGACCAGGTCCTCGTCGCCCAGGGCGTACGACAGACGCAGGTAGCCCGGCGTGCCGAAGGCCTCACCCGGGACGACCGCGACCTCGGCCTCCTCCAGGATCAGCGCGGCCAGCTCGACGGAGTCCTGCGGACGCTTGCCGCGGATCTCCTTGCCGAGCAGCTCCTTCACCGACGGGTACGCGTAGAAGGCGCCCTCGGGCTCGGGGCAGAACACGCCGTCGATCTCGTTCAGCATGCGCACGATGGTCTTGCGGCGGCGGTCGAAGGCCTCGCGCATCTTCGCGACGGCCGTCAGGTCGCCGGACACGGCGGCGAGCGCGGCGATCTGCGCGACGTTCGACACGTTCGACGTGGCGTGCGACTGCAGGTTGGTCGCGGCCTTCACGACGTCCTTCGGGCCGATGATCCACCCGACGCGCCAGCCGGTCATCGCGTACGTCTTGGCGACGCCGTTCACGACGATGCACTTGTCGCGCAGCTCGGGCAGGAGCGCCGGCAGGGACGTGAACTTGGCGTCCCCGTAGACCAGGTGCTCGTAGATCTCGTCCGTGAGGACCCACAGGCCGTGCTCGACGGCCCAGCGGCCGATCGCCTCGGCGTCGGCCTCGCTGTAGACCGCGCCCGTCGGGTTCGACGGCGACACGAACAGGACGACCTTGGTGCGCTCGGTGCGCGCCGCCTCCAGCTGCTCCACGGACACGCGGTACCCGGTCGTCTCGTCGGCCACGACCGCGACCGGGACACCACCGGCGAGACGGATCGACTCGGGGTACGTCGTCCAGTACGGCGCCGGGACGATGACCTCGTCGCCCGGGTCGAGGATCGCGGCGAAGGCCTCGTAGATGGCCTGCTTGCCGCCGTTGGTCACCAGGACCTGCGAGGCCTCGACCTCGTAGCCGGAGTCGCGCAGCGTCTTCGCGGCGATCGCGGCCTTCAGCTCGGGCAGACCGCCGGCGGGCGTGTACCGGTGGTACTTCGGGTTCTTGCAGGCCTCGATGGCCGCTTCGACGATGTAGTCCGGGGTCGGGAAGTCGGGCTCGCCCGCGCCGAAACCGATGACCGGACGCCCGGCGGCCTTGAGGGCCTTGGCCTTGGCGTCGACGGCGAGGGTCGCGGACTCGGAGATCGCGCCGATACGGGCGGAGACCCGGCGCTCGGTGGGCGAAGAGGAAGGAGTAGCAGCAGCGCTCATAACCCCATCGTTCCAGACCGGAAACCCGGCCGGCACACGGGTTTCACGGACGATCTACGACTGGCCCGCTTCTTTCTGTTCGACGGAGGGCCGCGGAACACGTACACTCACTGCTCGTTGGCCTTCACCGGCCGCCTTCTTCCGGCACACGACGTGCAGTCGGAGGGATGCGGTACGTTGGGGCAGACAAAGGGTCGTAGCTCAATTGGTAGAGCACTGGTCTCCAAAACCAGCGGTTGGGGGTTCAAGTCCCTCCGGCCCTGCTACACACTCCTTCGCCAGGACGTGTGCGCATGTACGTACTGCAAATGCACCGCCGTGCGGCTCAACCGGGCGCGGCACGGCCACGACCCGGAATTCAGGTGAGGACGCGTGACGGACGCCGTGGGCTCCATCGACATGCCTGATGCCCAGGATGAGGCGCCGGAGTCCCAGAAGAAGCCCCGTAAGGGTGGCAAGCGCGGAAAGAAGGGCCCCTTCGGCCGTCTCGCGCTCTTCTACCGCCAGATCGTCGCGGAACTCCGCAAGGTTGTCTGGCCGACTCGCAACCAGCTCACCACGTACACCAGTGTGGTGATTGTGTTCGTCGTCATCATGATCGGTCTGGTGACCGTGATTGACTATGGCTTCAACCACGCCGTCAAGTACATCTTCGGCTGAGCCGATAGCGAAGGGCGCCGTACCCGGCGCCCCTTTCGCGTGTTCCACCCCTATGTATCCAGGAAGAAGCAGCCACAGTGTCTGACCCGAACCTGAACGAGGCGATCGAGCCCGTCGAGTCCGCTGAGGACGAGCTCGACATTGTCGAGGCGGCGGACGCCGAGAACGCCGAGGACACGGTCCAGGCCGAGGCTGCCGACGAGGCAGCCACTGAGGCTGACGAGCACGCCGAGGACGAGGTCGAAGCCGCCGAGGAGTCCCTCGGGCACGACGCCGAGGACGACGCCGCCGAGCTGTCCGACGAGGACGCCCCCGAGGCCGAGGCCGACGACGAGTCCGTCGAAGAAGCCGCCGAGGAGTCCGAGCCGGTCGACCCGATCGTCGCCCTGCGCGAGGAACTGCGCACGCTGCCCGGCGAGTGGTACGTCATCCACACGTACGCCGGTTACGAGAACCGCGTGAAGACCAACCTCGAGCAGCGCGCCGTCTCGCTGAACGTCGAGGACTTCATCTTCCAGGCCGAGGTGCCGCAGGAAGAGGTCGCGCAGATCAAGAACGGCGAGCGCAAGACCGTCCGTCAGAACAAGCTCCCCGGCTACGTGCTGGTGCGCATGGACCTGACGAACGAGTCCTGGGGCGTCGTCCGCAACACTCCCGGCGTCACCGGCTTCGTGGGCAACGCCTACGACCCGTACCCGCTGACCCTGGACGAGATCGTCAAGATGCTCGCCCCGGAGGCCGAGGAGAAGGCCGCTCGTGAGGCCGCCGAGGCCGAGGGCAGGCCGGCTCCGTCCCGCAAGGTCGAGGTCCAGGTCCTGGACTTCGAGGTCGGCGACTCGGTCACCGTCACCGACGGTCCGTTCGCGACGCTGCAGGCGACGATCAACGAGATCAACGCCGACTCGAAGAAGGTCAAGGGCCTCGTCGAGATCTTCGGCCGCGAGACTCCGGTCGAGCTCAGCTTCGACCAGATCCAGAAGAACTAGCCCTTCCGGCACCTTCTGGAACAAGCACTTCCGAACAGGTCAGACGGGCTCTCAAAGCCGGTCTGACCTGCTCGGTTTTTAGCTGCACACAGATACCCGTTATCGTTGTGCGGTATGCCTCCATCCGGATGACCGGGTGGTCGGCTGAAAACTCTCACTAGGACCCGGAGAGAGCAATGCCTCCCAAGAAGAAGAAGGTCACGGGGCTTATCAAGCTCCAGATCCAGGCCGGTGCCGCCAACCCGGCCCCGCCGGTTGGTCCCGCGCTGGGCCAGCACGGCGTCAACATCATGGAGTTCTGCAAGGCCTACAACGCCGCGACCGAGTCGCAGCGTGGCTGGGTCATCCCGGTGGAGATCACGGTCTACGAAGACCGCTCCTTCACCTTCATCACCAAGACGCCCCCGGCCGCCAAGATGATCCTCAAGGCCGCGGGCATCGAGAAGGGCTCCGGCGAGCCTCACAAGACCAAGGTCGCGAAGATCACCGACGCGCAGGTCCGCGAGATCGCCACCACCAAGATGGCCGACCTGAACGCCAACGACCTGGACGCCGCCGCGAAGATCATCGCCGGTACCGCGCGTTCCATGGGCGTCACGGTCGAGGGCTGATCCTCACCCCGTTTGACCTTTCAGTGGTAGGGCCAGCGCTGGTCCGCACCACGAACTCCATACCTGAACTCCAGGAGTAGAAGTGAAGCGCAGCAAGACTCTCCGCGCTGCGGACGCGAAGATCGACCGGGACAAGCTCTACGCCCCGCTCGAGGCCGTCCGTATCGCCAAGGAGACCTCCGCGACGAAGTTCGACGGCACCGTCGAGGTCGCCATGCGTCTGGGTGTCGACCCGCGCAAGGCCGACCAGATGGTCCGTGGCACCGTGAACCTCCCGCACGGCACCGGCAAGACCGCCCGGGTCCTGGTCTTCGCGACCGGTGACCGTGCTGCGGCCGCGGAAGCCGCGGGCGCCGACATCGTCGGCTCCGACGAGCTCATCGACGAGATCTCCAAGGGCAACCGCCTGAACGAGTTCGACGCCGTTGTCGCCACCCCGGACCTCATGGGCAAGGTCGGCCGCCTCGGCCGCGTGCTCGGCCCCCGTGGCCTCATGCCGAACCCGAAGACCGGCACGGTGACCCCGGACGTGGTCAAGGCCGTGAACGAGATCAAGGGCGGCAAGATCGAGTTCCGCGTCGACAAGCACTCGAACCTCCACTTCATCATCGGCAAGGTGTCCTTCGACGACACCCAGCTGGTGGAGAACTACGGCGCGGCCCTGGACGAGATCCTTCGTCTGAAGCCGTCCGCCGCCAAGGGTCGCTACATCAAGAAGGCCGCCATCGCCACCACGATGGGCCCCGGCGTTCCGCTCGACCCGAACCGCACCCGCAACCTCCTCGTCGAGGAGGACCCGGCTGCGGTCTGAGCCTGACAGCTCAGCCAAGTCGGCTCGGGCCCCGCACCTTTCGAGGTGCGGGGCCCGTTCCCGTTTTTCCGCTAACCCCTCCGGGCACCGGTGGGCTCCGCTAGCGTGCGGGGTCGACCTGGGGCTCGGCGGGGGGAGCGTATGAACGGCAGGACATGGGTGCGGTACGCGACGGTCTGCCTGGCGATGGTCGGCCTGGCGTCCTGCGGCACGCACGAGGCGCCCAAGAGCGACGAGAGCGTCACCGGGGCGCTGAAGGCCGCCCGCTCCGAGGTCGCCGCCGCCGGGTCCGCGAGGATCGAGGCGACGAGCAGTACGGGCACCAGCCTGTCCTCGCAGAGCGCGGGCGTCCTGCGCTGGTCGGGCGGGCTGCGCGGCACCCTGAGGGTGACCACGACCGGCGGCTCGATGGCCTCGACGACCCGGCTCATGGGCGGCTCCCCGTCCCAGTCCCGCTTCCTGCCGGACGCGTACTACACGCGCATGACCGACAAGTTCGCCGCGCTGTCGGACGGCAAGCACTGGATCCGATACCCGTACGACACCGGGGCCGACCTCTCACCGGCGGCCTCCCTGAGGCTGCTGCTCTCCTCGGGGAACGCGCGCGAGGTGGGCCGGGAGACCGTGCGCGGCGTCCGCGCCACGCACTACACGGGCTCGGCCCACGGGCAGCGCGTCGATGTGTGGATCGACCGCGGACACCTCCTGGTCAAGCGCGTCCAGCGGGCCGATACGGCCTCCGGCGCCTTCTCCGGGACGGTGCATTACGCCGACTACGGCGCCCGCGCCTCGGCCGAGCGCCCGCCGGCGAGGGACACCGTCGACTTCAGGGATGTCGTTAATCGAAAGCCCGCCGCCTGAGCCTTCGGTATCGTGCGCCCACCTACGTGTATCGATCACGTGTTCCTAGGGGTGGGGTCATGGCAGTGAACAGAGCGGCGGGGGCCGTGGTGGCCGCCGCGGTGCTGTGTGGCGGGGCCACCGCCTGTACGTCGTCGGGGGGCGACGGGAAGGCGGGTTCTTCGCCGCGGACGGCGGCGGCCGCCGCCGTCCTCAAGGCCACGGAGAACGGGGAGCGGCTGACGTCGTTCGGCTACCGGATGACCGGCGAGGTCCCCGGCTCGGGCCGGATCGACGGCGAGGCCGCGATCAGCGTGAAGCCGATGGCGATGCGGATGAGAATGACCTCGCCCGACCAGGGCTCCGACGGCACCCTCGAGATGCGCGTCACCGGCGGCGCCCTGTACATGGGTGGCGGCAAGGGCGCGGCCAAGAAGACGGACGGCAGGAGCTGGCTCAAGTTCGACATCTCCGGGCCCGCGTCGCAGGAGGCCGCGGCGACGAACCCGCTGGCCGGCCAGGCGGACCAGAACCCGGCCGAGCAGGTCACGTTCCTCAACGGCTCCAGGGACCTCGAGCGCGTGGGCGAGGAGACCGTGGAGGGCGAGAAGACCGCGCACTACAAGGGCACCGTCACGCTCGACCAGATGCGCGAGAGCTACGAGGACGAGGACGCGGCCACCAGGAAGCGCCGCGACAAGAACCTCTCGATGTACGAGGGCCTGGGCGTCGACAAGCTCGCGGTGGACCTGTGGATCGACCAGGACGACCGCACCAAGCGCTTCCGTACCCGCGGCGCGGCGGACAAGGGCCGCTTCGACATGACGATGACCTTCTTCGACTACGACAAGCCGGTCACCGTACGGGCTCCGGCCGCCAAGGACGTGGTGGATCTGGCGCAGATGATGAAGGGCGCGACCAGCGGTTGAGCGTCCCCGGCGGGGGCCGACAAGGGCGGATTTGCCTGAGGCGGACCCCGTCACGTAATCTCCTTGAGAAGCCAAAGACCGCTGGTCGTTGCCGTGCCCTCGCAAGAGGAACCGGTGACCGAAGGATCTGCTGAAAGCGGACGACCTGCGCAGGTGACTGTGGATAGTTCCCGGATTCGTTCCGGTCGAGCTAAGCCCCGTGCGCCTGCGCCGGGGCGTTTTGTTTTGTACAGCCCCTTCTGAGCGGTCCTCATCACCCGGAAGGAGGCCGACGCTCTATGCCGACGCCCGACAAGGCTGCCGCGGTAGCCGAGCTCACGGACAAGTTCCGCAGCTCGAACGCCGCCGTGCTGACCGAGTACCGGGGTCTCACCGTGGCCCAGCTCAAGCAGCTGCGCCGTTCCCTCGGTGAGAACTCCGAGTACGCCGTGGTGAAGAACACGCTGACCAAGATCGCGGCCAACGAGGCCGGGATCAACACGCTGGACGACCTGTTCACGGGTCCGACAGCGGTTGCCTTCGTCACCGGTGACCCGGTGGAGTCGGCGAAGGGTCTTCGTGACTTCGCCAAGGACAACCCCAACCTCATCATCAAGGGCGGTGTCCTTGACGGTAAGGCGCTGTCCGCCGATGAGATCAAGAAGCTCGCGGACCTCGAGTCCCGCGAGGTTCTGCTCGCCAAGCTGGCGGGCGCCATGAAGGGCAAGCAGACTCAGGCTGCTCAGGTCTTCCAGGCGCTCCCGTCGAAGTTCATCCGCACTGCGGAGGCGCTTCGCGTCAAGCGCGACGAGCAGGGCGGTGCCGAGTAACTCGGCTCGCGCATTGACCGTCACCCACTAGGGAGACGGTCGCAGCGGGCCGATCGTACGCCCGCCGACATTTACATCCGGCACCTGCCGAATTAGTGGAAGGACGCCATCATGGCGAAGCTGTCCCAGGACGACCTGCTCGCGCAGTTCGAAGAGATGACCCTCATCGAGCTCTCCGAGTTCGTGAAGGCCTTCGAGGAGAAGTTCGACGTCACCGCCGCCGCGGCCGTCGCCGTTGCCGCCGCCGGTGGCGCCGGTGTCGCTGCTGCCGAGGTCGAGGAGCAGGACGAGTTCGACGTCATCCTCACCGGCGCCGGCGAGAAGAAGATCCAGGTCATCAAGGTCGTGCGCGAGCTCACCTCCCTGGGCCTCAAGGAGGCCAAGGACCTCGTCGACGGCGCCCCGAAGCCCGTCCTCGAGAAGGTCGCGAAGGACGCCGCGGAGAAGGCTGCCGAGTCCCTCAAGGGCGCCGGCGCCTCCGTCGAGGTCAAGTGACCTCGGGAGTCTGCTGACTCCTTGCTGAGCGGCTCTCGCGTAGGGCTGTAACGCGAACGTACTGAAGGGCGATCACCCAACTGGGTGGTCGCCCTTCAGGCTTTCCGGACGGCCGCTCGGCGTTCCAGTTCGGCTGCCTTGCACTGACGGTCCCGACGAGTATGGTGATCTTCGTTGTGCCTGGAGCCGGCGCCTGGAGCGAGTGGCGGCGGGTGCCTGCTGGTGAGTGCGGGGGTCGGGGCAGCCCCGTTCGTACAGGAGGGGGCCTTGACGAACCGCACGCAGCGCGCAATTCTCAGGACGCGTCGTCACAACGATCCGGATCCGAGGCATGGATCGACGACGAAGAGGGCAGTAAGGATGTGCGCGCCACGAGTGACGTGGTGACGTGTTGCAGCTGTTGAGAACAACGAGGGTCTGACGAGGGTCGTTGAGGACAACGAGGGTCTCAAAAAACCCGCACTGGACATCAGTGAGCCAAGTGGCTACACTGACCCTTTGCGCTGCCTGTTAGCTGCCTCCTGCCCGTCACCAGGGGCATGCCCTCGCTCCAGCACCGTGGACTGAAGCCGTCCTGACCTGGCCCTCACCGGCCGATTCGGGAAGCTTCTGCCTCCGTGCCAGCTTGGGACCGGTACGCGCGTAGTGAGTCCGAGCCCTCGGAAGGACCCCCTCTTGGCCGCCTCGCGCACTGCCTCGACCGCGAATACGAACAACGGCGCCAGCACCGCCCCGCTGCGCATTTCCTTTGCAAAGATCAAGGAGCCCCTCGAGGTTCCGAACCTTCTTGCGCTGCAGACCGAAAGCTTCGACTGGCTGCTCGGCAACGACGCGTGGAAGGCTCGTGTCGAGGCGGCTCTGGAAAGCGGACAGGACGTCCCCAGGAAGTCCGGTCTGGAGGAGATCTTCGAGGAGATCTCCCCGATCGAGGACTTCTCAGGGTCGATGTCCCTGACGTTCCGCGACCACCGTTTCGAGCCGCCGAAGAACTCGATCGACGAGTGCAAGGAGCGCGACTTCACGTTCGGCGCCCCGCTCTTCGTCACCGCCGAGTTCACCAACAACGAGACCGGCGAGATCAAGTCCCAGACGGTCTTCATGGGCGACTTCCCGCTCATGACCAACAAGGGCACCTTCGTCATCAACGGCACCGAGCGTGTCGTTGTGTCGCAGCTTGTCCGCTCGCCGGGCGTCTACTTCGACTCCTCGATCGACAAGACGTCCGACAAGGACATCTTCTCGGCCAAGGTCATCCCGTCCCGGGGTGCCTGGCTCGAGATGGAGATCGACAAGCGCGACATGGTCGGTGTCCGCATCGACCGCAAGCGCAAGCAGTCCGTCACCGTTCTCCTGAAGGCTCTCGGTTGGACGACCGAGCAGATCCTCGAGGAGTTCGGCGAGTACGAGTCCATGCGCGCCACCCTGGAGAAGGACCACACCCAGGGCCAGGACGACGCGCTCCTCGACATCTACCGCAAGCTGCGTCCGGGCGAGCCGCCGACGCGTGAGGCCGCGCAGACGCTGCTCGAGAACCTCTACTTCAACCCGAAGCGCTACGACCTCGCGAAGGTCGGCCGCTACAAGGTCAACAAGAAGCTGGGCGGCGAAGCCCCGCTGGACGCCGGCGTCCTGACCGTCGAGGACATCATCTCGTCGATCAAGTACCTGGTGAAGCTGCACGCCGGTGAGACCGAGACCGTTGGCGACAACGGCACGTCGATCGTCGTCGAGACCGACGACATCGACCACTTCGGCAACCGTCGTCTGCGCAACGTCGGCGAGCTCATCCAGAACCAGGTCCGCACGGGTCTGGCTCGTATGGAGCGCGTCGTCCGCGAGCGCATGACGACTCAGGACGTCGAGGCGATCACGCCGCAGACCCTGATCAACATCCGGCCGGTCGTCGCCTCCATCAAGGAGTTCTTCGGCACCAGCCAGCTGTCGCAGTTCATGGACCAGAACAACCCGCTGTCGGGTCTCACCCACAAGCGCCGCCTGTCGGCTCTTGGCCCGGGTGGTCTCTCCCGTGAGCGGGCCGGCTTCGAGGTCCGTGACGTGCACCCGTCTCACTACGGCCGCATGTGCCCGATTGAGACCCCTGAAGGCCCGAACATCGGTCTGATCGGTTCGCTCGCCTCGTACGGCCGCGTCAACGCGTTCGGCTTCGTCGAGACGCCGTACCGCAAGGTCGTCGAGGGCGTCGTCACCGACGACGTCGACTACCTGACGGCCGACGAGGAAGACCGCTTCGTGATCGCCCAGGCCAACGCCGGCCTCGGCGAGGACATGCGGTTCACGGAGAACCGCGTCCTGGTCCGCCGCCGTGGCGGCGAGATCGACTACATCCCGGGCGACGACGTCGACTACATGGACGTCTCGCCGCGCCAGATGGTGTCGGTCGCGACCGCGATGATCCCGTTCCTCGAGCACGACGACGCCAACCGTGCCCTCATGGGCGCGAACATGATGCGTCAGGCCGTTCCGCTCATCAAGTCCGAGGCGCCGCTCGTCGGCACGGGCATGGAGTACCGCTGCGCCACTGACGCGGGCGACGTGCTCAAGGCGGAGAAGGACGGTGTGGTCCAGGAGGTTTCCGCGGACTACATCACCACCGCCAACGACGACGGCACGTACACCACGTACCGCCTCGCGAAGTTCTCGCGCTCCAACCAGGGCACCTCCGTCAACCAGAAGGTTGTCGTGGACGAGGGCGCCCGCGTGATCGAGGGCCAGGTCCTGGCCGACGGTCCCGCGACCGAGAACGGCGAGATGGCGCTCGGCAAGAACCTGCTCGTGGCGTTCATGCCGTGGGAGGGTCACAACTACGAGGACGCGATCATCCTGTCGCAGCGCCTCGTGCAGGACGACGTCCTCTCCTCGATCCACATCGAGGAGCACGAGGTCGACGCCCGTGACACCAAGCTCGGCCCGGAGGAGATCACCCGGGACATCCCGAACGTCTCCGAAGAGGTCCTCGCCGACCTCGACGAGCGCGGCATCATCCGTATCGGTGCCGAGGTCGTCGCCGGCGACATCCTCGTCGGCAAGGTCACGCCCAAGGGTGAGACCGAGCTGACGCCCGAGGAGCGCCTGCTCCGCGCGATCTTCGGTGAGAAGGCGCGCGAGGTGCGCGACACCTCGCTGAAGGTGCCGCACGGTGAGATCGGCAAGGTCATCGGCGTCCGCGTCTTCGACCGTGAAGAGGGCGACGAGCTGCCGCCGGGCGTGAACCAGCTGGTTCGTGTCTACGTGGCGCAGAAGCGCAAGATCACGGACGGTGACAAGCTCGCCGGCCGCCACGGCAACAAGGGTGTTATCTCGAAGATCCTTCCGATCGAGGACATGCCGTTCCTCGAGGACGGAACTCCGGTCGACATCATCCTCAACCCGCTGGGTGTGCCGTCCCGAATGAACCCGGGACAGGTCCTGGAGATCCACCTCGGCTGGCTCGCCAGCCGCGGCTGGGACGTCTCCGGCCTCGGTGACGAGTGGGCCCAGCGCCTGCAGGCCATCGGCGCCGACCAGGTCGCCCCCGGTACCAACGTCGCGACCCCGGTCTTCGACGGTGCCCGTGAGGACGAGATCTCCGGTCTCTTCGAGGCCACGATCCCGAACCGCGACGGTGACCGTCTGGTCCAGCCGTCCGGCAAGGCCAACCTGTTCGACGGCCGCTCCGGTGAGCCGTTCCCGGACCCGATCTCGATCGGGTACATGTACATCCTCAAGCTGCACCACCTGGTCGACGACAAGCTCCACGCCCGTTCGACCGGTCCGTACTCCATGATCACCCAGCAGCCGCTGGGTGGTAAGGCTCAGTTCGGTGGCCAGCGATTCGGTGAGATGGAGGTGTGGGCGCTTGAGGCTTACGGTGCCGCGTACGCCCTCCAGGAGCTCCTGACGATCAAGTCCGACGACGTGACCGGCCGCGTGAAGGTCTACGAGGCCATCGTCAAGGGCGAAAACATTCCCGAGCCGGGCATTCCCGAGTCCTTCAAGGTGCTCATCAAGGAAATGCAGTCGCTCTGCCTCAACGTGGAGGTGCTGTCCTCGGACGGCATGTCCATCGAGATGCGCGACACCGACGAGGACGTCTTCCGCGCGGCGGAGGAGCTCGGTATCGACCTGTCCCGGCGCGAGCCGAGCAGCGTCGAAGAGGTCTGACGGGCCTGGTCGGGGGCTCCCACAAGGAGCCCCCGGCCATCCCCGGGACCGTTCAGACCATGATGAAGCGCCTTATTTCTCGCTAACGCGAGGGGCACAACCCCGAAAGAGGGATTGACGCACAGTGCTCGACGTCAACTTCTTCGACGAGCTGCGGATCGGCCTTGCCACCGCGGACGACATCCGGACCTGGTCTCACGGCGAGGTCAAGAAGCCCGAGACCATCAACTACCGCACCCTCAAGCCCGAGAAGGACGGACTCTTCTGCGAGAAGATCTTCGGTCCGACCCGGGACTGGGAGTGCTACTGCGGTAAGTACAAGCGTGTCCGCTTCAAGGGCATCATCTGCGAGCGCTGCGGCGTCGAGGTCACTCGCGCCAAGGTGCGTCGTGAGCGGATGGGCCACATTGAGCTGGCCGCCCCTGTCACGCACATCTGGTACTTCAAGGGCGTTCCGTCGCGCCTCGGCTACCTGCTTGATCTCGCCCCGAAGGACCTCGAGAAGGTCATCTACTTCGCGGCGTACATGATCACGTTCGTGGACGAGGAGCGCCGCACCCGCGACCTGCCCTCCCTCGAGGCGCACGTCCAGGTGGAGCGTCAGCAGATCGAGAACCGTCGCGACTCCGACCTGGAGGCCCGCGCCAAGAAGCTCGAGACCGACCTGGCCGAGCTCGAGGCCGAGGGTGCCAAGGCCGACGTGCGCCGCAAGGTGCGCGAAGGCGCGGAGCGCGAGATGAAGCAGCTGCGCGACCGTGCGCAGCGCGAGATCGACCGCCTCGACGAGGTGTGGAACCGCTTCAAGAACCTCAAGGTCCAGGACCTCGAAGGTGACGAGCTGCTCTACCGTGAGCTGCGTGACCGCTTCGGCACGTACTTCGACGGCTCCATGGGTGCCGCTGCCCTGCAGAAGCGCCTGGAGTCCTTCGACCTCGAGGAGGAGGCCGAGCGCCTCCGCGAGATCATCCGTACCGGCAAGGGCCAGAAGAAGACCCGTGCGCTCAAGCGCCTCAAGGTCGTCTCCGCGTTCCTGCAGACCAGCAACAGCCCCAAGGGCATGGTGCTCGACTGCGTGCCGGTCATCCCGCCGGACCTGCGTCCGATGGTGCAGCTGGACGGTGGCCGCTTCGCGACCTCCGACCTGAACGACCTGTACCGCCGCGTGATCAACCGCAACAACCGCCTGAAGCGACTCCTTGACCTCGGTGCCCCCGAGATCATCGTGAACAACGAGAAGCGCATGCTTCAGGAGGCCGTCGACGCGCTCTTCGACAACGGCCGTCGTGGTCGCCCGGTCACGGGCCCCGGCAACCGTCCGCTGAAGTCGCTGTCCGACATGCTCAAGGGCAAGCAGGGTCGTTTCCGTCAGAACCTGCTCGGTAAGCGAGTCGACTACTCGGCGCGTTCAGTCATCGTCGTCGGCCCGCAGCTGAAGCTGCACCAGTGTGGTCTCCCGAAGGCCATGGCGCTGGAGCTCTTCAAGCCGTTCGTGATGAAGCGCCTGGTCGACCTGAACCACGCGCAGAACATCAAGAGCGCCAAGCGCATGGTCGAGCGCGGCCGCACGGTCGTGTACGACGTCCTGGAAGAGGTCATCGCCGAGCACCCGGTTCTGCTGAACCGTGCGCCGACGCTGCACCGCCTCGGCATCCAGGCCTTCGAGCCGCAGCTGGTCGAGGGCAAGGCCATCCAGATCCACCCGCTCGTCTGCACCGCGTTCAACGCGGACTTCGACGGTGACCAGATGGCCGTGCACCTGCCGCTCTCCGCGGAGGCGCAGGCCGAGGCCCGCATCCTGATGCTGTCCTCGAACAACATCCTCAAGCCCGCCGACGGCCGTCCGGTGACGATGCCGACCCAGGACATGGTCCTCGGTCTGTTCTTCCTCACCACCGACGGTGAGCTGCGTGACGTCAAGGGCGAGGGCCGTGCGTTCGGCTCCACCGCCGAGGCGATCATGGCGTTCGACGCCGGCGAGCTCGCGCTCCAGTCGTCCGTCGACATCCGCTTCCCGGTGGGCACCATCCCGCCGCGTGGCTGGACCCCGCCGGCCGTCGAGGAAGGCGAGCCGGAGTACCAGTCGGGCGACAGCTTCCGGCTGCGTACGACCCTGGGCCGCGCGCTCTTCAACGAGCTGCTGCCCGAGGACTACCCGTTCGTCGACTACTCGGTGGGCAAGAAGCAGCTCTCCGAGATCGTCAACGACCTGGCCGAGCGCTACCCCAAGGTCATCGTGGCGGCGACGCTCGACAACCTGAAGGCGGCCGGCTTCTTCTGGGCGACCCGTTCCGGTGTCACCGTGGCCATCTCCGACGTCGTGGTCCCCGCGGCCAAGAAGGAGATCGTCGCGGGCTACGAGGCGCAGGACGAGAAGGTCCAGAAGCAGTACGAGCGCGGTCTGATCACCAAGGACGAGCGCACGCAGGAGCTCATCGCGATCTGGACCAAGGCGACCAACGAGGTTGCCGAGGCGATGAACGCGAACTTCCCCAAGACGAACCCCATCTTCATGATGGTTGACTCGGGTGCCCGAGGAAACATGATGCAGATGCGTCAGATCGCCGGTATGCGTGGTCTGGTGTCGAACGCGAAGAACGAGACCATCCCGCGTCCGATCAAGGCCTCCTTCCGTGAGGGCCTGACCGTGCTTGAGTACTTCATCTCCACGCACGGTGCCCGTAAGGGTCTCGCGGACACCGCCCTGCGTACCGCCGACTCGGGTTACCTGACCCGTCGTCTGGTGGACGTCTCGCAGGACGTCATCATCCGCGAGGAGGACTGCGGTACCGAGCGCGGCCTCAAGCTGCAGATCGGTGCGCGCGGCGAGGACGGCGTCCTTCGTAAGACGGACGACGTCGAGACCAGCGTCTACGCCCGTATGCTCGCCGAGGACGTCGTCATCGACGGCAAGGTGATCGCGCCGGCCAACGTCGACCTGGGCGACGTGCTCATCGACCAGCTGATCCAGCACGGTGTCGAGCAGGTCAAGACCCGCTCGATCCTCACCTGCGAGTCCACGGTCGGCACCTGTGCCTTCTGCTACGGACGCTCGCTGGCCACCGGCAAGCTGGTCGACATCGGTGAGGCGGTCGGCATCATCGCCGCCCAGTCCATCGGTGAGCCCGGTACCCAGCTGACGATGCGTACCTTCCACACCGGTGGTGTGGCCGGTGACGACATCACCCAGGGTCTGCCCCGTGTCGTCGAGCTCTTCGAGGCTCGTACGCCGAAGGGTGTCGCCCCGATCTCGGAGGCCAAGGGCCGCGTCCGTATCGAGGAGACCGAGAAGACCAAGAAGCTCGTCGTCACCCCGGACGACGGCAGCGACGAGACGGCGTTCCCGATCTCGAAGCGTGCCCGTCTCCTGGTCGGCGAGGGCGACGCGGTCGAGGTGGGCCAGAAGCTCACCGTCGGTGCCACGAACCCGCACGACGTGCTGCGGATCCTCGGTCAGCGTGCGGTCCAGGTCCACCTGGTCGGCGAAGTCCAGAAGGTCTACAACTCGCAGGGTGTGTCGATCCACGACAAGCACATCGAGATCATCATCCGGCAGATGCTGCGCCGCGTGACGATCATCGAGTCCGGCGACGCGGAGCTGCTGCCGGGCGAGCTCGTCGAGCGCTCGAAGTTCGAGACCGAGAACCGTCGTGTGGTCACCGAGGGCGGTCACCCCGCCTCCGGCCGTCCGCAGCTGATGGGTATCACCAAGGCCTCGCTGGCGACGGAATCCTGGCTGTCGGCCGCCTCCTTCCAGGAGACGACCCGAGTCCTGACGGATGCGGCGATCAACGCCAAGTCCGACAGCCTCATCGGCCTCAAGGAGAACGTCATCATCGGTAAGCTCATCCCGGCCGGTACGGGTCTGTCCCGCTACCGCAACATCCGGGTCGAGCCGACCGAAGAGGCCAAGGCCGCGATGTACTCGGCCGTCGGTTACGACGACATCGACTACTCGCCGTTCGGCACGGGCTCCGGCCAGGCCGTTCCGCTGGAGGACTACGACTACGGTCCGTACAACCAGTAAGGCGTACGTCTGACGAAGGGCGCCCACTCCGTTTTTACGGGGTGGGCGCCCTTCGGCGTTTCCAGGAGTAGTCGGCCGCGGTCAGCGGACGGTCTGGAGGTAGGGCTCCAGGGCACGCAGCCGGGTGTAGTTGTCGGGGTGGCTGGAGAGGAGCTTGGCCAGCCCGCCCGGCTCGCGGAGCTTCCTGCCCTGCGCGGCGGCGTGGGCCTTCGCCGCGTCCTGTTCGGCCTGGAAGTGGTGCAGGACCTGCGCCATCTCGGGCGCGAAGCCGAGGGCCGCGGACTGCTGGTCGGCCCGCAGCTCACCGCGCCGGCCCGCGGCCGCGAGCAGGTACGGGGCGAGCACGAGCGGGATGGTGATGTACCAGGCGGCGATGAAGCCGAACACCACGAAGGCGCCCATGAAGAGGTACATGAGGCCGGTCCCGGCGAACGAGAAGACGCGGGCGACGGCGAGCGCGACCCTGGCAAGGCCCCGGGTCACGGCCCAGGCGATCCTGCCCGGCAGCGAGTACCAGTAGCCGAGCAGGCCGGCCCAGGCGTGGCCGCCGGTGTGGTGGCCGAGCTCATGGGCGAGTACCGCGGCCAGGTTGCTGCTGGGGATCCTGTTGAGCGCGTACGTGGTGACGCCGACGACGTGTCCGGCGGCCGCCATCGCGTTCAGGTCGGTGCTGTTCTCGATCATCAGCTCATACGTGTCCGCCTCCACGCCCGCGCGGGCCGTGACCTCGCGCCAGATGGGCTCCAGGCGCGCGCGTTCCTCGGCCAGAGGCCGCCGGAGCTTCAGCACGTGCCGGGCGAAGGCCAGTTCGGTGGGCCGGTGGAAGACGAGCGCCCCGGAGGCGAGCCAGGCCAGGATCACGATCCAGCCGGCGGTGCTGCCGAACATCGCCACGGAGATCGCGCTGACCACGGCGAGGCTCACGAGGAACCCCGGAACCTGGGTCGCCAGCTGCCCGATCGCGGTGGCATCGGCCCCACGCTGATGCGCCGCGACGTGAACGCGTGAGCCGAGGTGACGGTA
The DNA here is from genome assembly GCF_045040855.1 of Streptomyces sp. NBC_00009. Taxonomy (NCBI): domain Bacteria; kingdom Bacillati; phylum Actinomycetota; class Actinomycetes; order Kitasatosporales; family Streptomycetaceae; genus Streptomyces; species Streptomyces sp. NBC_00009. The sequence continues at coordinate 3,202,458 of NZ_CP108312.1, read as the reverse complement.
GTGGAGGTCGTCCGGGGCGGAGGGTTGGGGGCCGAAGGGGTGGGTGGGGGCTTGGTGTTGCGGGGCGGGGGTGCCGGGGTACTGGGGGTACGCGCTGGGGTGGCCGTGGCCGTGGCCGTAGCCGTAGCCGGGCTGTGGGGCGGCCGGGTATCCAGGCTGTGGGGCGGCCGGGTTCGGGTACTGGGGCGGTACGTAGGGGGCCTGGGGGGTGGTGGCGCCTGGGTACTGGGGCGGGGGCGCGGCCGCACCGGGATACGCGGGTGGGGACGTCGGCGTGCCGGGGTACTGCGGGGGTGGTGTGGGCGTACCTGGGTACTGCGGTGGTGCTGTGGCTGTACCTGGGTACTGCGGTGGCGCTGTGGCTGTACCTGGGTACTGCGGTGGCGCTGTGGCTGGACCTGGGTACTGCGGTGGTGCCGTGGCCGCGCCCGGGTACTGGGGTGGGGGAGTGGCGGTCACGGGCTGTTGGGGGTCCGGGGATGTCTGGTCCGGGGGCTGCGGCATGGGGACGGTTCCTTCTGGTGTGGGGGCGTCAGCCAATGAGCAGGGCGGTGGGGAGCAGGGCCGTGCCGGTGCAGAAGGCGATCAGGCCGGTGCGGATCCACTGGTGCTTGCGGGCGGCGATGCGGCTGGTTTCGGTGAGGGCCGCCGTGAGCGCGGCGGCGGGATCGCGGTCGGTGTCGGCGAGCGCGGACGCCAACAGGCCGTTGTGTATGGCTTGCCGGATGTCGCCGAAGTAGCACAGCGGTTGGCCCGGGGCCCAGGAGTCGGTGCGGTACCGGGGGAGTACGGCGAGGAGCAGCGCGAACAGGGAGAGCGCCAGGGCCGCGGCCCCGGCCCACCACAGGACGGATCCAGGTCCCGACAGTGCGGTGGGGTTCCAGTCCCGTCCTGCCAGCAGTCCGCTGAACGCTCCGGCCGTCATTCCGAGCGCCGCCACCAGCACGGACGCCTTGCTGTCCGCGCGGGCGATCTCGCCCCGTAACTCGCCGAGCAGCCGCTCGCCGGCGCGGGAGCCGAGGGTGACGGCGGGTTCGGGCGGGGCGTCGGGAGTGCTCATGCGTGGCCCGCTTCAGGTCCGGCCGCGCCCGAGCCGGGAGCCGGGGGCACCGCGGGGGTCGGCCCGGTGGCCGCGTAGGGCGGCCCGTAGGGGGTCCCGGGCGCCTGCTGGGGGACGTACGGCGTGCCGGACGTGGGCGGCGCGTACGGGTGCCCCGGCACCGCTTCCTGCCCCGCCGGAGCCGGAGCCGGAGCCGGAGCGGGAGGCTGCTGCTCGATCAAGTCGTTGACCGCCGGCAGCAGTGCGCGGGCGGACTCCGCCTTCTGGAAGTCCTCCAGCGAGTCCCCGGCGATCAGTTCCAACTCGTCCTTGATGAGCGAGAGCTGGTCCTTCTGGATGCTGCTCACGACCAGCCGCGTGTCTTCGGGGTGCTGGGCGAGGTGAAGGGCCCACGCTCCGACGCCGCCGTGCTGGAGCCAGTACCGGTAGAAGTCGATTTTCGCGGAGACCAGTTCCTGGTCCTGCTGCTGGCGCAGGACCTCCAGCTCGTGCTGCTGCCGGGCCTGGCGGAGCCGGAACTCGTGCGCGGGGTCGAGCAGGTCGGTCTCGTAGCGCAGGCTCCGCTGCTTGCGCCGGTGCGCGATCGCCTCGTCGTCCAGGCGCAGCCGCAGGACGCAGGTGACGGCCAGGCCGATGCCCACCGCGAAGCCGCCGGCCTCCACCGCTTCCTGGACCGCGCGCTCGGCGCGTGGGCTGTCCTCGATCGAGAAGCCGCGGCTGACCGGCCGCCCGAGCTGATGGAGTTCACGGGTCAGCCGCGTCGGGACGTCGCGCTCCCCGCTCGCCACATAGGCGATCGGATCCGCGACCCGCCAGGTCAGATCGGCCGTGGCGCCGAACGAGAACGCGTCGTCGTCGCTGGGCAGCGACAGTTCGAGCTGTACGGGATGACTGCCCATGTCGACCTCGTAGACCGAGGTGTAGCGGCGGCTCGCGGCGTCCGAGCGGCTCGGCCGGTGCGGCGGGACGTAGACGTCGTACGCGCCCTTCGCCGTGACGAAGACCAGCGCGTGGTCGATCGCGGTGACCGCGCGTCGGGCCGTGTAGTCGAAACGCGCGATGGGGCGGACGGTGAGTACGGGGTCGATCAGTGTGCTGTGCCGGTGGGCTCCTTGCTGCCACTCCGGCTGACGGCGGAAGTCCGCCATGGTTCAACTCCTCGTGGATCCGGGGGTGTTGGCGTTCGGATGCAGCACTGCGAGCAGGCGGTCGGCGGTGGGCGGGCGCAGGCCGCCGTCCGGGGAGCGCAGGCCGCGCAGCTCGTGGCTGAGCCGCTTGTGGTCGTCCGCCGTCACGACGAGCGCGGGCAGCAGAAGCTCCAGGGCGGTGGACACGGCGGCGCTGCGTTCGGCCGCGTACACCCAGGTGTGCAGGGCGTTCAGGGCGGGCCGGGTGTGGGCGCGGTCGCCGAGCGCGGTGCGCCAGAGCGTGGCGAGGTCACCGGCCGAGTCCGCCTCGTACATGCCGGTGTCGGCGTACCACTCGACGAGCGCGCCGTCCTCGGGGTTGTCGCAGGCGCGTACGAAGGCGTTGAGTGCGAGCGCCCGGACGGCCGGGGTGTCGTGGTGGAGCAGGCGGGCGAGTTCGGAGAGCATCTCGCCGCGGCGGTTGCCCACGGAGAGCAGCAGGGCCGTCGACTCGATGAGGTTGGCGCTCTCGGCCTTGCTGCTGCTGTCGGCGCGGGCGCGCGCGGCGAGCGCGCTCAGTGCTGGGCCGACCAGGTCCGGGCGGAGTGGTGTGAGCAGCCCGAACGCGCGGATCGCGGTCCAGCGGCGGGCCCAGTGGGGGTCCGTGCACCACTGGGTGAGCAGCCGCAGGACGGCGGGGGCGTCGAGGATCTGGGCGAGCGTCAGCGCGTTCGCGGCGGTGACGCGGGGGCCGAAGAACTTCGAGACGGCCCAGCCGTCGATCAGCAGCGCCACCGCCGAGGGCAGGTCGGCGCGGGCGAGCAGCGCGGTGGCCGCGGCGGCCCGGGTCCGTACGACGGGGCGGCCGTCCCTGGCCAGCTCCTTCAGCCAGGCGACGAGCGCGGGCCGGGCCGACGGATGGCCGGTCCACACCTCGGTGAGCAGGACGCGCGGGGTGTCCTCCTTGCGGAAGTACGCGGTGAACTGCGGCACGGGACCCCACTCGGTCTCCTCGTCCCGTACCTCTCCGTCGGCCCGCGCCTGCTCGAGCCGGGCCTCGGCGGCGGGCCCGAACACCGGGATCTCCGGCGGCTGTTCGGGATGCTGCAACCGCTGGAAATGGACGTAGAGCTTGTCCGCGAGCTCGGCCGCGAGGACGTACGGCGCCTGGTCGAAGACGGCGAGCGAGATCAGGAAGGCCTTGTCGCGCAGGGTGGACTCGGGGTCGCTCAGCCACCCACGGCACTGCCGTTCGACCGCGGCCTGCCCGAAGTCCGCGAGGCGGGCCAGGGCCTGCTCGCTCCCGTCGTAGCCGGTCAGCTGCTGCGCGAACCTGGTGGCCTCGGCGGGGTGGTGGTGCCCGCGGGAGAGGAAGTCCCGCACGGGGGCGAGGGAGAGCAGCTCGTCGGCGTCCGCGCCGCGACGCCGGCTCACGTGCGCGCGCACCACCGCCCCGGCCTCCGGCGGCTTCCAGACCGAAGGGGTGGCGCCGATCAGGAACGGCGAGTTCTCGACGGTCACCACCAGATACCCGTCGACCTTCTTGAGCCGGTCGCGGGCCGCGTACAGATGGGTGTCCCGCAGGGGCCGGTTGCGGCTCAGCGGCAGGTCGCGCAGGACGTGACCGCCGGGCGCCGAGAGCTGGGCAGTGAGGGCCGAGGAGCTCGTCTCCGGGGACAGGGCGTGCACGGCCGGTACGCCGAGGCGGTGCAGCAGCATGCACGCGGCGGCGTACCGGCCGCCGGCGTGGGCGCCCGCCAGGACCAGGACGCGCTCCTCGCGCAGCCGTGCCAGCGCGGACGCGAAGGCCGGGCCCTCGACGAAGACCGCGGCCAGCGCGTCGAGGTCCCCTTGGGGGATCTCCCCGGAGGTGTGCGTGGCCGCGGCGGCCGGACCGTTGTAGTAGTGGTTCTCCGTCTTGCCGCCGAGGAACACGTCACCGGCGACCTCACCGCCGGACACCCCGTGCTGGGCGCCGCCCACCAGGCTGCCCCCGAAGCCGGCCCTGTCGAGGATGAAAGCCGGGGTGTGCGAGAAGAGTTCGCGCTGCGCGGCGCGCGCCTCCTGCGTCCCCTCCTCGGTCCCGTCGGCGTCCTCGAAGTCCGTGCGGGGCTCTACGTGCGGTACGTCGTCGGGGGCGGGCGCCGAAGGCGGGGGCACGGTCACGCCGACTCACCCCCGGACCCGGATCCCGAACCCAGCCCTGAGCCCGACCCGCCCAGGTGCACGTCTCCCGTGACCCGGCCGCCGGAGACCCCGTGCTGGTCCCCGGCGACGAAGCTGCCGCCGAAGCTGGGGGAGCCGCCGTTGAAGGTGATGACGACGCCCCCCTGAGCGCCCCCCTGAGCGGCTCCCTGAGGGGCGGCATTCCCCTGGGACCCACCCGGCGCCGGACGCTCCCCCGAGCCGCCGTCCGGCACCGGGCTCACCCCGGGCCCCCGCTCACTGTGGTTCCGGACATCCCTGTGGTCGTCGGCGCCGCCGGGCGCGGTCCCGTGCAGCCAGGCCCGCAGGGGCCCGTTCTTGCTGTCCACCGTCACGGCGTGGAAGTCGGCCGCCGGTACGCCGGTCCTGTCGTGCCGCACGATCCCCGCGTACACGCTCTCCGACACGCAGAGCGCGAAGTCGTCCCCGCTGTCCCGCAGGGCCGCGCGCAGCACCTCGCCGTCCAGGAGCCGGCAGGCGTGGTTGAGGTCGGAGCCGACCCAGCCGTCGAGCTCGTCGACCGCGACGTACCCGGTGGCGAGCACGGCCCGCAGCCGGATCTGCGCCGAGCGCGACGCCATCCGGTTCACCGCCCGCAGCTCGGCCGGCACGTCGGTGAGCAGCGCCCGCAGGAGAGCGGTCACGGAGGCGTTGGCGTCGATCAGCTCCATGACGGAGTCGCCCCGGTCGGCGCGCAGACGCAGCGTCTCGTCGACGCCGGCGCTCTCGAGGGCCCGGTCGGTGATGTCGTAGAGCATCCGGCGCAGATACGCCTGCTCGACGTCGTCCCGGTCGCTGTACTTCTCGATGTCGAGCAGCAGGATGGTGCGGCTCACGGGGTCGCTCATGTTCGCCCTTCGGTGGGGGAGTGGTGCTGCCCAAGAGAGTGGCGACGACCGCGTGCGAGTGGTGAGGGAGGATGACGCACTCGGAGTGTGACCGTGTGCACAGAGTCGCTCTCGGGGTTGCCGGGGTCGCTGTCCGTGACCGGGGTCAGGGGCGCTCGGCCCGCGCTATTCGGCGCAGGATGTCCGGGCGCATGATCAGCAGCGCCCGCCGCCCGGTGGCCACCGCGTCGCGCTCCCGGAGCTCCTTGAGCAGCCGCTGCACCATCTCCCGCGAGGCGCCCACGGACCCGGCGAGCTCCTGCTTGCTCAGCGGCACGTCGAGCTCGATGCCCTCGTCCGTACGCCGCCCATGGGTGCGGGCCAGATCGAGCAGCAGGACGGCGAAGCGCTCCCGCACGCTCATGGAGGCGAACTCCAGGCGGCGCCGGTCGGCGGCCCGGGTGCGGTCGGCGGTGAGCCCGAGCAGGGCGAAGGAGACGGCGGGGGAGCGGCCGAGGAAGTCGGTGAACCGCTCGTGCTCCACGGCGACGGCCCGTACGGGTTCGAGGGCGGTCACGGTCGCCGAGCGGGGCCGGCCCGTCAGTGCGGCGGACTCCCCGATGATGTCGCCGGGACCGCGCAGGGCGAGCAGGGCCTCGTAACCATTGGCGGCCGACGCGGTCACCTTGGTCCAGCCGTGCACGATGAACAGGACGTGCGACGACGGCTCGTGCTGGTGCAGGAGCTCGATGCGGGGCGCGAAGCTCAGTTCGCGGCCGAGCGCGAGGAGGACCGAGCGGTCCGCGCTCTCCAGGCGGGCCAGGAAGGGGACGCGGTCGTCGAGACCTCCGTCACCGGTAAATGCGCCCCTGTCATGTGCCCCCCGATCGTTCCAGCGAGCGATCAAGCTACTCAAGCCGAGTGGTGCATGAACATGGAATGGCCAGGATCGGGCCACGAACGGATGGTTCGGGGGTGCGAGAAGTCCGGCGTGTCGCGGTGGACTGCATTTGTTTTGACCGAACCCGATGAGGTAGGTACGCTCAGACCTTGTGCCTGGGGTGTGCCTGGGCTCCTGTGCGTGTCGTCAGCCGCTACGGGAGTCCGCGATGGGCCGCCGTAATCTGCGCCCTTCCCGCTTGGCGGCGGGAGTTCACAGTATTCGACACACCCGACCGCGTGGGTCGGGAGATGTTCCAGGTTAGTTTTACTATTCGGCACACAGAAACCGGAGAAGTAGTGCCTACGATCCAGCAGCTGGTCCGGAAGGGCCGGCAGGACAAGGTCGAGAAGAACAAGACGCCCGCACTCGAGGGTTCGCCCCAGCGTCGCGGCGTCTGCACGCGTGTGTTCACGACCACCCCGAAGAAGCCGAACTCGGCCCTCCGTAAGGTCGCGCGTGTGCGTCTGACCAGCGGCATCGAGGTCACGGCCTACATTCCGGGTGAGGGACACAACCTGCAGGAGCACTCCATCGTGCTCGTGCGTGGCGGCCGTGTGAAGGACCTGCCTGGTGTTCGTTACAAGATCATCCGCGGTTCGCTTGACACCCAGGGTGTCAAGAACCGCAAGCAGGCCCGCAGCCGCTACGGCGCCAAGAAGGAGAAGTAAGAATGCCTCGTAAGGGCCCCGCCCCGAAGCGCCCGGTCATCATCGACCCGGTCTACGGTTCTCCTCTGGTGACCTCCCTCATCAACAAGGTGCTGCTGAACGGCAAGCGCTCCACCGCCGAGCGCATCGTGTACGGCGCCATGGAGGGTCTGCGTGAGAAGTCGGGCAACGACCCGGTCATCACGCTGAAGCGCGCGCTGGAGAACATCAAGCCGACCCTCGAGGTCAAGTCCCGCCGTGTCGGTGGCGCCACCTACCAGGTGCCGATCGAGGTCAAGCCCGGTCGCGCCAACACGCTCGCGCTGCGCTGGCTCGTGGGTTACTCCCGCGCCCGCCGCGAGAAGACCATGACCGAGCGCCTCATGAACGAGCTGCTCGACGCCTCGAACGGTCTTGGCGCTGCCGTCAAGAAGCGTGAGGACACCCACAAGATGGCCGAGTCCAACAAGGCCTTCGCGCACTACCGCTGGTAGTCGCTACCCACATCGAGACCGAGAGAAGACTGAGCCGAGATGGCTACCACTTCACTTGACCTGGCCCATGTGCGCAACATCGGCATCATGGCCCACATCGACGCGGGCAAGACGACGACCACCGAGCGGATCCTGTTCTACACCGGTGTTTCGTACAAGATCGGTGAGGTCCACGACGGCGCCGCGACCATGGACTGGATGGAGCAGGAGCAGGAGCGTGGCATCACGATCACCTCTGCTGCCACCACCTGTCACTGGCCGCTGAACGATGTCGACCACACCATCAACATCATCGACACCCCGGGCCACGTGGACTTCACCGTCGAGGTGGAGCGTTCGCTCCGCGTCCTCGACGGTGCCGTGACGGTGTTCGACGGCGTTGCCGGCGTTGAGCCCCAGTCCGAGACTGTCTGGCGTCAGGCGGACCGCTACGGCGTGCCGCGTATCTGCTTCGTCAACAAGCTCGACCGTACGGGCGCCGAGTTCCACCGCTGCGTTGACATGATTGTCAACCGCCTCGGTGCGACCCCGATCGTCATGCAGCTGCCCATCGGCGCCGAGATGGACTTCCAGGGTGTCGTCGACCTCGTCACGATGAAGGCGTTCGTCTGGTCCGCCGAGGCGGCCAAGGGCGAGGCGTACGACGTCGTCGACATCCCGGCCACGCACACCGAGGCCGCCGACGAGTGGCGCGGCAAGCTGCTCGAGGTCGTCGCGGAGAACGACGAAGAGATGATGGAGCTGTACCTCGAGGGCACCGAGCCTTCGGTGGACCAGCTGTACGCGGCGATCCGTCGCATCACCATCGCCTCCGGCAAGGGCGGCGACACCACCGTCACCCCCGTGTTCTGCGGCACCGCGTTCAAGAACAAGGGCGTTCAGCCCCTGCTCGACGCCGTCGTGCGCTACCTGCCGTCCCCCCTGGACGTCGAGGCCATCGAGGGCCACGACGTCAAGGACCCGGAGACGGTCGTCAAGCGCAAGCCGTCCGACGAGGAGCCCCTCTCGGCGCTGGCGTTCAAGATCATGAGCGACCCGCACCTCGGCAAGCTCACCTTCGTCCGGGTTTACTCGGGCCGCCTGGAGTCCGGCACTGCCGTGCTGAACTCCGTCAAGGGCAAGAAGGAGCGCATCGGCAAGATCTACCGTATGCACGCGAACAAGCGTGAGGAGATCGAGTCGGTGGGTGCCGGTGACATCGTCGCCGTCATGGGTCTGAAGCAGACCACCACGGGTGAGACGCTCTGTGACGACAAGCAGCCGGTGATCCTGGAGTCCATGGACTTCCCGGCGCCGGTCATCCAGGTCGCCATCGAGCCGAAGTCCAAGGGCGACCAGGAGAAGCTGGGTGTCGCCATCCAGCGCCTCTCGGAGGAGGACCCCTCCTTCCAGGTCCACTCGGACGAGGAGACCGGCCAGACCATCATCGGTGGTATGGGCGAGCTTCACCTCGAGGTGCTCGTCGACCGCATGAAGCGCGAGTTCCGCGTCGAGGCGAACGTCGGTAAGCCGCAGGTCGCTTACCGCGAGACGATCCGTCAGGCCGTCGAGCGTCACGACTACACCCACAAGAAGCAGACCGGTGGTACCGGTCAGTTCGCCAAGGTGCAGATCGCGATCGAGCCGATCGAGAGCGGCGAGTCGTCGTACGAGTTCGTGAACAAGGTCACCGGTGGCCGTATCCCGCGGGAGTACATCCCGTCGGTGGACGCCGGTGCGCAGGAGGCCATGCAGTTCGGCATCCTGGCCGGCTACGAGATGACTGGCGTCCGCGTCATCCTTCTCGACGGTGGCTACCACGAGGTCGACTCCTCCGAGCTCGCCTTCAAGATCGCCGGTTCGCAGGCCTTCAAGGAGGCCGCGCGCAAGGCCAAGCCCGTGCTGCTCGAGCCGATGATGGCCGTTGAGGTCACCACGCCCGAGGACTACATGGGCGATGTCATCGGCGACATCAACTCCCGCCGTGGCCAGATCCAGGCCATGGAGGAGCGCAGTGGCGCCCGTGTCGTGAAGGGCCTCGTGCCCCTCTCGGAGATGTTCGGCTACGTCGGAGACCTCCGCAGCAAGACGTCGGGTCGCGCAAGCTACTCGATGCAGTTCGACTCCTACGCCGAGGTTCCGCGGAACGTCGCCGAGGAGATCATCGCGAAGGCCAAGGGCGAGTAACTCACCCGAGCTCACGCTTTAGGCTTGACACCGACCGCTGGGGTCCGTAACCCCGGACCCCGGCGGCGGGTTTCCCAGCAAAGATCACCTGGCGCCGATGAAGCAAGGCGTACAGAACCACTCCACAGGAGGACCCAGTGGCGAAGGCGAAGTTCGAGCGGACTAAGCCGCACGTCAACATCGGCACCATCGGTCACATTGACCACGGTAAGACGACCCTCACGGCCGCCATTACCAAGGTGCTGCACGACGCGTACCCGGACCTGAACGAGGCCTCGGCCTTCGACCAGATCGACAAGGCTCCTGAGGAGCGCCAGCGCGGTATCACGATCTCGATCGCGCACGTCGAGTACCAGACGGAGACGCGTCACTACGCGCACGTCGACTGCCCCGGTCACGCGGACTACATCAAGAACATGATCACGGGTGCCGCGCAGATGGACGGCGCCATCCTCGTGGTCGCCGCCACCGACGGCCCGATGCCGCAGACCAAGGAGCACGTGCTCCTGGCCCGCCAGGTCGGCGTTCCGTACATCGTCGTCGCCCTGAACAAGGCCGACATGGTGGACGACGAGGAGATCCTGGAGCTCGTCGAGCTCGAGGTCCGTGAGCTCCTCTCCGAGTACGAGTTCCCGGGCGACGACCTGCCGGTCGTCAAGGTCTCGGCGCTCAAGGCGCTCGAGGGCGACAAGGAGTGGGGTCAGTCGATCCTGAACCTCATGGCCGCCGTCGACGAGTCCATCCCGCAGCCCGAGCGTGACGTCGACAAGCCGTTCCTCATGCCGATCGAGGACGTCTTCACGATCACCGGTCGCGGTACGGTCGTCACCGGCCGTATCGAGCGTGGTGTCCTCAAGGTCAACGAGACCGTCGACATCGTCGGTATCAAGACCGAGAAGACCACCACCACGGTCACCGGCATCGAGATGTTCCGCAAGCTGCTCGACGAGGGCCAGGCCGGTGAGAACGTCGGTCTGCTCCTCCGTGGCATCAAGCGCGAGGACGTCGAGCGCGGCCAGGTCATCATCAAGCCCGGTTCGGTCACGCCGCACACCGAGTTCGAGGCCCAGGCCTACATCCTGTCGAAGGACGAGGGTGGCCGTCACACCCCCTTCTTCAACAACTACCGCCCGCAGTTCTACTTCCGCACCACGGACGTGACCGGCGTTGTGACCCTCCCCGAGGGCACCGAGATGGTCATGCCGGGCGACAACACTGAGATGAAGGTCGAACTCATCCAGCCCGTCGCCATGGAAGAGGGCCTGAAGTTCGCCATCCGTGAGGGTGGCCGGACCGTGGGCGCCGGCCAGGTCACCAAGATCGTCAAGTAATTTCCTTGACGGTTTGACCTGGTAGCTCCAGCGAGCACCAGAAGGGGCCCGTACGACTTCGGTCGTACGGGCCCTTTCGCATGCCCGCTTATGCGGGGCCCGGGCTCAGATCTTGCGGGCGGTCCCGGTGCCGGTGGAGCTGTCCGGGCGCCACAGCCACGGCCGGGCGGCGGGGGAGAGGCCCGCGGCCACGGGGCCGCGCGGGGTGGCGCGCAGGGCGGGTCCGTCGAGGGTGACCAGGTCACGCGCGGCCCGCTGGATCCGGCCGCGGTGCAGCAGCTGGAGAGTGCCGCCGGTGTCCCGGCCCAGGAGGTACGGCCCGTCGGCGGTCACGGGGCCGTAGCCGGGGAAGTCGGCCGGGCGTCCGGCCGTCGCCGTCAGCGCCGACGAGGCGGGGGCCCGGTAGTAGAGCCGGCCGCCCGCGGCGGCGACGGCGTCGGCGGGTACCGGCAGGCCGGCGAGCGGCGCGGGCCCCTCCGGCGTCCACTGGTGCACCGTGTCGCGTCCCGGCGCGTACACATGGACGCCGCCGTCCTCGCCGACGACCGCGGTCAGACCGTCCTGCACGGGCCCGCCGCCGAGACCGCGCCACGGCGACCAGCGCCCGTCGAGGCCGCGTACCCGTGTGCTGATGCCCTGGTCCGCGTCCCGTACGAAGAGATGGACCTGCCCGTCGCGGGCGGTGACGGCGACGGGGACGCCGATGCGGCGGCCGCGCACGGGATCGGTCTCCGGGTTGCCGAGACCGGTCCAGGCGCCGAACTCCCCGCCGGGGGCGCGCTGTTCGAGGACCACGATCTCGCGCAGGTCGGAGCCGCCGCGCCCTTCGAGGGCCGCGAGGCGCAGGCCGAGCAGCAGTTGCCGTCCGTCGCGGAGGGTCGCGGAGCCGAGGGCCGGCGCGAGCGGGCCGCCGCCCAGGTCCGTGGGCCGGCCGAAGACCCCTTGTGGGGTCTCGCGCCAGCGGACGGCACGCATGCCGAGCACGCCGTAGCCGGTCAGCTTGCCGTCTGGTTCCTGGGCCAGCGCGATCCGTGGGCCCGGGTAGCGGTAGTGCGTCGAGCGGACCCAGCCCTTGCGGTTGGTGAGGGGGCGGTCCCCGCCGACGTTGTAGTCGCCGCAGCCGGAGGGGTTGCCGCACTGCCAGTCCGGGGCCGCGCCGTACGGCATCAGGTGGGCGGCCTTGGCGTGCAGCACGGCCTCGGGGAGGTTCTCGGGCCAGTGGTGGTTGTAGTAGCCGCGGAAGGCGGTGGCCGCGAACGGGGGCGGCCCGCCCGCCGCGGTCTGCGACCAGCGGATCAGCGCCGCCCAGGTGAACGCGGCCACGGCCGTGTGGTCGGCGTGGTCGGAGAAACCGGGCTGCTCGCTGTCACGTATGCGCGTACGCAGATCGCTGTGCTGGATGTCGGGGTCCGGGTCGAGCGTGTGCACGAGGGTGGGCCGGTAGCGCTCGAAGAGGGCCACGAGTACGTCGACGAGGCCGTCGTAGTCGTACATCTGTGCCCGGCGCACTGGTGACCCGTCGACGACGACCGTACGCAGCGGCAGTCCGCGCTCCCGCCACAGCGCCGGGGCGCCCATGTGGCCCGCCGGGGTGTGCATCGCGAGGTCGAGGAAGACCAGCTCGACGCGGCGGCCCCGGTGCTCCAGGGTGTTCACCTCGGCCTGGTGCCCGCCCGCGAGCGTGGTGACCTCGGTGCGCCAGCTGCTGAAGACCGGCAGGCCGAGCTGGGTCGCGTAGGACTGGCGGAGCCCCTGGTGACGGGCGGAGGCGTACGCGGACTTGTCGGCCGGGGGGTGCGGGCGGCCGGGGATCTTGTTGACGCCGTCGGCCTCGCCCGCGGTGACGTACACGCAGACCAGCGGGATGCCGGCGGCGACGGCCTGGCTGGTGTCCGGGTTCATGAAGTACAGGTCGTCGTCGGGGTGGGCGAGGACCTGGAGCAGCAGGGCGTGATCGCCCTCGGCGGCGGGGCGGCCGGAGGCGGGGGAGGGGGCGGTGGTGCGGGCCGGGGGCGCGGTCGTGGCCGTGTGGCCCACGAGGGCGGCCGCGGTGGCGGCGGCGACGGCGGCGCCCCCGATGAGCACGGTCCGGCGCCCGTGAACGCCGGGCGCCGCAGGGAAGCCCTCGCCCCCGTCGGCTATTCGCCCGCCGGTGCCGTCCTCCGCGTTCTGATCACGTTTGTCCTGCCCACGTCCACGTCGCACGCGTCGTCCTCCGTCCGCCGTACGCAGCGGTCGGAATGTGCGCTGCTTCTCGGTGCTTCAGCCGAGAAGAGGCTCGTCAGTGGGGTCAGGTTCCATGCAAGGACATGTTCTGTTCACTCGAACCGGCGTTCTTCGCGGGGTGCGGGTTTCGCAGGTCAGCCGCTGACGCCCCACCGCACCGCCGCCGCGACACCGAGCACCAGAGCGGGCGCGACCCACGCCCACCCCATGACACGCCGCACGGACGGCAGCAGCCAGAGCACTGCCACCGATGCGGCGGCCGCAATGGTGACGGCACACGACAGGGCGATGCCCGCGTACGCGTCGTCGTCCCAACTCCCGTACGGGCGGATGGACATGGCCGTCCAGCAGAAGTACGCAGCGATGAGCGTGAGCACGCCGAACGGCAGGGCGAGTACCACCCGCAGACAGCCGCGGTCGTCGTCCGGGCGTGCGAGGTCTGTCATCGGTGCGGATGCCCTCCGATCTCCTGCCGGGAGATGCCGGCGACCGTCCGGCACGACCACGCCGCCCCGCAACACCCACCCCGGTTTGACCTTCGTCACCCCAGGGGTACTCTCTACGGCTCGATTGGCCAGGCGCAGCCGCTCTGTGGCAGACTGTCGGGGTTGCTCGGTTGAGTGCCGATGCTGCGCGCCTCCCGCCGGGAGGACCGGAAGCGAGTCCCACAGTACTCGTCGCCCCATCTGCCAGAAGGTCGAAAGATCCGCAGGCAGCGCTAGGGCGGACGTACGGGAATCTTTCGGGAAGTGCAGCGAGGTCGTTCAGCCAGGCGCCCGGTGGGTTTCTTCCCCCGGCTTCGCGGTCCCAGGGCTGCAGCTCCCGAGCAGGGAAATCCGTATGGATATTTCTGTCAGTGAGACTGCGACACGCCCGACCGCGTGGGTCGGAGGAGGACGGAATAGGACCCGCCAGGTTCCAGAGCGTTTCGAGAGACAGGACTACTAGTAGCCATGGCGGGACAGAAGATCCGCATCCGGCTCAAGGCCTACGACCACGAGGTCATCGACAGCTCGGCGAAGAAGATCGTCGAGACGGTGACCCGCACTGGTGCGTCGGTCGCAGGCCCGGTGCCGCTGCCCACTGAGAAGAACGTGTACTGCGTCATCAAGTCGCCGCACAAGTACAAGGACTCTCGCGAGCACTTCGAGATGCGCACGCACAAGCGCCTGATCGACATTCTCGACCCGACGCCCAAGACCGTTGACTCGTTGATGCGCCTGGACCTTCCGGCCGGCGTTGACATCGAGATCAAGCTCTGAGAGGCGCGGAAGAGATGGCTAAGCAGATCAAGGGCATCCTGGGCGAGAAGCTCGGCATGACCCAGGTCTGGGACGACAACAACCGTGTCGTCCCGGTCACCGTGGTCAAGGCCGGTCCGAACGTCGTGACCCAGGTCCGTACGAACGACACTGACGGCTACGAGTCGGTCCAGATCGCCTTCGGCGAGATCGACCCGCGCAAGGTGAACAAGCCCCTCAAGGGCCACTTCGCCAAGGCCGATGTAACCCCGCGCCGCCACCTGGTGGAGCTCCGTACCCCCGGCGCCAGCGAGTACACGCTGGGCCAGGAGATCACTGCCGAGGTCTTCGAGGCCGGCGTCAAGGTTGACGTCACCGCGAAGAGCAAGGGCAAGGGCTTCGCCGGTGTCATGAAGCGCCACAACTTCAAGGGTGGCAAGGCGTCCCACGGTGCCCACCGTGTGCACCGCATGCCCGGTTCCATCGGTGGCTGTGCCACTCCCGGCCGTGTCTTCAAGGGCATGCGCATGGCGGGTCGCATGGGCAACGAGCGGGTCACCACCCAGAACCTGACCGTTCACGCCGTTGACGCGGAGAAGGGTCTGCTCCTCATCAAGGGCGCAGTTCCCGGTCCGAACGGTGGCCTCGTCCTGGTCCGCACCGCGGCCAAGGGGGTTTGAGGAACCGATGAGCACCATTGACATCCTTTCGCCTGCAGGCGACAAGGCCGGGACGGTCGAGCTCCCCGCGGAGATCTTCGACGTAGAGAAGATCAGCATCCCGCTTCTCCACCAGGTCGTCGTCGCTCAGCTGGCCGCTGCCCGTCAGGGCACGCACAAGACCAAGCGTCGCGGCGAGGTCCGCGGTGGTGGGCGCAAGCCTTACCGCCAGAAGGGCACCGGCCGCGCGCGCCAGGGTTCGACCCGTGCGCCGCAGTTCGCCGGCGGTGGCGTCGTCCACGGCCCGCAGCCGCGTGACTACTCGCAGCGGACCCCGAAGAAGATGAAGGCCGCGGCCCTGCGCCACGCCCTCACCGACCGGGCCCGCAACGCTCGCATCCACGTCGTCACCGGCGTGGTCGACGGCGGAGTCTCCACCAAGGCCGCCAAGTCGCTGCTCGCCAAGATCTCGGAGCGCAAGAACCTGCTCCTGGTGATCGACCGTGCCGACGAGGCCGCGCTGCTCTCCGCTCGCAACCTGCCCCAGGTCCACATCCTGGAGCCGGGCCAGCTGAACACGTACGACGTTCTCGTCTCGGACGACGTGGTCTTCACCCAGGCCGCCTTCGAGTCCTTCGTGTCCGGCCCGCAGGCCACTGACACCGAAGGGAGCGAAGCCTGATGGCTACGCGTCACCCGAGCATCGCCCCCAAGGCGGCCAAGGCCGCCAAGGCCGCGCGCATCGCCAAGGCGAAGCGCCACGAGGCCGAGGGCAAGAACACCGTTGAGACGCCGCTGAGCAAGAGCTTCACGGACCCCCGTGACGTCCTCCTCAAGCCGGTCGTCTCCGAGAAGAGCTACGCGCTCCTCGATGAGGGCAAGTACACCTTCATCGTTGACCCGCGTGCCAACAAGACCCAGATCAAGCAGGCCGTCCAGGCGGTCTTCTCGGTCAAGGTCACCGGAGTCAACACGATCAACCGCCAGGGCAAGCGCAAGCGGACCCGCACGGGCTTCGGCAAGCGTGCCGACAGCAAGCGCGCGATCGTGACCCTCGCTGAGGGCGACCGTATCGACATCTTCGGCCAGGCCTCCTAACGGAGCGCCCTGGTCCGAATATCGGACGAGGACTGAGAAATGGGTATCCGCAAGTACAAGCCGACGACGCCGGGCCGCCGTGGCTCCTCCGTCGCCGACTTCGTCGAGGTCACGCGGTCCACGCCGGAGAAGTCGCTGGTCCGCCCGCTGCACAGCAAGGGCGGCCGTAACAACGCCGGTCGTGTGACCGTTCGCCACCAGGGTGGCGGACACAAGCGCGCCTACCGAGTGATCGACTTCCGTCGTCACGACAAGGACGGCGTGCCGGCGAAGGTCGCGCACATCGAGTACGACCCCAACCGCACCGCGCGCATCGCGCTGCTGCACTACGCCGACGGCGAGAAGCGTTACATCGTCGCTCCGCGTGGCCTGTCGCAGGGCGACCGCATCGAGAACGGTCCTGGGGCCGACATCAAGCCGGGCAACAACCTGGCGCTCCGCAACATCCCGGTCGGTACCACGATCCACGCGATCGAGCTCCGTCCCGGTGGCGGTGCCAAGTTCGCTCGCTCCGCAGGTGCCTCCGTGCAGCTGCTGGCGAAGGAGGGCCAGATGGCCCACCTGCGCATGCCGTCCGGCGAGATTCGCCTGGTCGACGTTCGCTGCCGCGCCACCATCGGCGAGGTCGGCAACGCCGAGCAGTCGAACATCAACTGGGGCAAGGCCGGCCGCAAGCGCTGGCTCGGCGTTCGTCCGACCGTCCGCGGTGTGGCGATGAACCCGGTTGACCACCCGCACGGTGGTGGTGAGGGCAAGACCTCCGGTGGTCGCCACCCGGTCTCCCCGTGGGGTCAGAAGGAGGGTCGTACTCGTTCGCCGAAGAAGGCTTCGAACAAGTACATCGTCCGCCGCCGCAAGACGAACAAGAAGCGCTAGGAGCGGGTTTAGATGCCGCGCAGTCTCAAGAAGGGACCCTTCGTCGACGGACACCTCGTAAAGAAGGTGGACGTACAGAACGAAGCCGGTACCAAGAACGTCATCAAGACCTGGTCCCGTCGCTCGATGATCATCCCCAGCATGCTGGGTCACACCATCGCGGTGCACAATGGCAAGATCCACATCCCGGTGTTCGTCACCGAGTCGATGGTCGGCCACAAGCTCGGCGAGTTCTCGCCGACGCGCACCTTCCGGGGTCACGTCAAGGACGACCGGAAGTCGAAGCGCCGCTAAGGCGGGGTGGAATCGACTATGACGAACACTGAAGGGACAACCATGGAAGCCAGGGCCCAGGCGCGGTACATCCGCGTCACGCCCATGAAGGCCCGCCGAGTGGTGGACCTCATCCGTGGCATGGATGCCACGGAGGCTCAGGCGGTCCTGCGTTTCGCCCCGCAGGCCGCGAGCGTGCCGGTTGGCAAGGTGCTGGACAGCGCCATTGCCAACGCTGCACACAACTACGACCACACCGACGCCAATTCGCTGGTCATCAGCGAGGCGTACGTGGATGAGGGCCCGACCCTGAAGCGGTTCCGTCCGCGTGCTCAGGGCCGTGCCTACCGGATCCGTAAGCGGACCAGCCACATCACCGTGGTCGTCAGCAGCAAGGAAGGAACCCGGTAATGGGCCAGAAGGTAAACCCGCACGGGTTCCGGCTCGGTATCACCACGGACTTCAAGTCCCGTTGGTACGCCGACAAGCTGTACAAGGACTACGTCAAGGAAGACGTAGCCATCCGTCGCATGATGACCTCCGGCATGGAGCGCGCCGGTATCTCGAAGGTTGAGATCGAGCGCACCCGTGACCGCGTGCGTGTGGACATCCACACCGCTCGTCCGGGCATCGTCATCGGCCGCCGTGGCGCCGAGGCCGACCGCATCCGCGGTGACCTCGAGAAGCTCACGGGCAAGCAGGTCCAGCTGAACATCCTCGAGGTCAAGAACCCCGAGACCGACGCTCAGCTGGTTGCTCAGGCCGTTGCCGAGCAGCTGTCCTCCCGCGTCTCCTTCCGTCGCGCCATGCGTAAGAGCATGCAGACGGCGATGAAGGCCGGCGCCAAGGGCATCAAGATCCAGTGTGGTGGCCGTCTCGGCGGCGCCGAGATGTCCCGCTCGGAGTTCTACCGCGAGGGCCGTGTGCCCCTGCACACGCTCCGCGCGAACGTCGACTACGGCTTCTTCGAGGCCAAGACGACCTTCGGCCGTATCGGTGTGAAGGTCTGGATCTACAAGGGCGACGTCAAGAACATCGCCGAGGTCCGCGCCGAGAACGCTGCGGCCCGTGCGGGTAACCGCCCGGCCCGTGGTGGCGGCAACGACCGTCCGGCCCGCGGCGGTGGCCGTGGTGGCGAGCGTGGCGGCCGCGGCCGCAAGCCGCAGCAGCAGTCGGCTCCGGCCGCCGAGGCCCCCAAGGCTGACGCGCCCGCCGCTGCCGCTCCGGCTGAGAGCACCGGAACGGAGGCCTGACCGAAATGCTGATCCCCCGTAGGGTCAAGCACCGCAAGCAGCACCACCCCAAGCGCCGCGGTCAGGCCAAGGGTGGTACGACGGTTGCGTTCGGCGAGTACGGCATTCAGGCCCTCACGCCGGCATACGTGACCAACCGCCAGATCGAGGCGGCTCGTATCGCGATGACCCGCCACATCAAGCGTGGCGGCAAGGTCTGGATCAACATCTACCCGGACCGCCCGCTTACGAAGAAGCCCGCCGAGACCCGCATGGGTTCCGGTAAGGGTTCCCCCGAGTGGTGGGTCGCGAACGTTCACCCGGGTCGGGTGATGTTCGAGCTGTCCTACCCGAACGAGAAGATTGCGCGTGAGGCGCTTACCCGCGCTGCTCACAAGCTTCCGATGAAGTGCCGGATTGTTCGGCGCGAGGCAGGTGAGTCGTGATGTCGGCCGGTACCAAGGCGTCCGAGCTGCGCGAACTGGGCAACGAGGAGCTCCTCAACAAGCTCCGCGAGGCCAAGGAAGAGCTGTTCAACCTCCGTTTCCAGGCGGCGACCGGTCAGCTCGAGAACCACGGTCGGCTGAAGGCCGTCCGCAAGGACATCGCGCGGATCTACACCCTCATGCGTGAGCGCGAGCTGGGCATCGAGACGGTGGAGAACGCCTGATGAGCGAGAGCAACGTGACTGAAGAGACTGCCGCCCGCGGCTTCCGCAAGACCCGTGAGGGTCTGGTCGTCAGCGACAAGATGGACAAGACCGTCGTCGTCGCTGTCGAGGACCGCGTCAAGCACGCGCTGTACGGCAAGGTCATCCGCCGTACGAACAAGCTCAAGGCGCACGACGAGCAGAACGCTGCCGGCGTCGGCGACCGCGTCCTCATCATGGAGACGCGTCCGCTGTCGGCGACCAAGCGCTGGCGCATCGTCGAGATCCTCGAGAAGGCCAAGTAGGTAATTCCCGCAAGGGAATTCCAACAAATACAGCTCTGAGGGGTATCCCTCAGAGTTCGTTCCGCCAGGCTCCCGGGGCAGTTCACTGAACTGCCCCGGGGGAACCGGCAGACAATCAGGAGATAGACGTGATCCAGCAGGAGTCGCGACTGCGCGTCGCCGACAACACGGGTGCGAAGGAAATTCTCACCATCCGTGTTCTCGGTGGCTCGGGTCGCCGCTACGCGGGCATCGGTGACGTCATCGTCGCCACCGTCAAGGACGCGATCCCCGGCGGCAACGTGAAGAAGGGTGACGTCGTCAAGGCTGTCATCGTTCGCACCGTCAAGGAGCGCCGCCGTCCGGACGGCTCGTACATCCGCTTCGACGAGAACGCCGCCGTCATTCTGAAGAACGACGGCGACCCTCGTGGCACCCGTATCTTCGGCCCGGTGGGCCGTGAGCTGCGCGAGAAGAAGTTCATGAAGATCATCTCGCTCGCGCCGGAGGTGCTGTAAGCATGAAGATCAAGAAGGGCGACCTGGTACAGGTCATCACCGGTAAGGACAAGGGCAAGCAGGGCAAGGTCATCGCGGCCTTCCCCCGCGAGGACCGCGTCCTGGTCGAGGGTGTCAACCGGGTCAAGAAGCACACCAAGGCCGGCCCCACCGCCAGCGGTTCGCAGGCCGGTGGCATCGTCACGACCGAGGCCCCTGTCCACGTGAGCAACGTTCAGCTCGTGGTGGAGAAGGACGGCAACAAGGTCGTCACGCGTGTCGGTTACCGCTTCGACGACGAGGGCAACAAGGTTCGCGTTGCCAAGCGGACGGGTGAGGACATCTGATGGCTACCACCACGACTCCGCGTCTCAAGACGAAGTACCGCGAGGAGATCGCGGGCAAGCTGCAGGAAGAGTTCTCCTACGAGAACGTCATGCAGACCCCGGGCCTCGTCAAGATTGTGGTCAACATGGGTGTCGGCGACGCCGCCCGTGACTCCAAGCTCATGGACGGTGCCGTCCGTGACCTGACCACGATCACCGGTCAGAAGCCGGCCATCACCAAGGCCCGCAAGTCCATCGCGCAGTTCAAGCTGCGTGAGGGTCAGCCGATCGGTGCCCACGTCACGCTCCGTGGCGACCGCATGTGGGAGTTCCTGGACCGCACCCTGTCGCTCGCGCTTCCGCGCATCCGCGACTTCCGTGGTCTGTCTCCCAAGCAGTTCGACGGCCGTGGCAACTACACCTTCGGTCTCACGGAGCAGGTCATGTTCCACGAGATCGACCAGGACAAGATCGACCGCGTCCGGGGTATGGACATCACCGTGGTCACCACGGCGACCAACGACGCTGAGGGCCGCGCGCTCCTTCGTCACCTCGGCTTCCCCTTCAAGGAGGCGTAACCGAGATGGCGAAGAAGGCTCTTATTGCCAAGGCTGCTCGTAAGCCGAAGTTCGGTGTGCGTGGCTACACCCGCTGCCAGCGCTGCGGCCGCCCGCACTCCGTGTACCGCAAGTTCGGCCTGTGCCGCGTGTGCCTTCGTGAGATGGCTCACCGTGGCGAGCTGCCGGGCGTGACCAAGAGCTCCTGGTAATCCCCTTCTGTCCTTAAGGACTTGGGAATTACCGGACGCTCTCGGTAAGTATTTGGACGGCGGGAGCCCCCCTTCACATGCCGTAGGCTTGTGGGGTTGGGCGCCCGCCGCCCATACCGACTTACTACGCCGTAGGTCCCCGCACCGCACCCGTCCCGCCTCTGTGTGGGGAGAGGGATGGCGCATACAGGAAACCCCGGCGAGAGAGGCCGAAGGCCACTTCATGACCATGACTGATCCGATCGCGGACATGCTGACTCGTCTGCGTAACGCGAACTCGGCATACCACGACACCGTGGCAATGCCGCACAGCAAGATCAAGTCTCACATCGCGGAGATCCTCCAGCAGGAGGGCTTCATCACGGGCTGGAAGACCGAGGACGCCGAGGTTGGCAAGAACCTCGTCCTCGAGCTCAAGTTCGGCCCGAACCGTGAGCGCTCCATTGCGGGCATCAAGCGGATCTCCAAGCCCGGTCTCCGGGTTTACGCGAAGTCCACCAACCTGCCCAAGGTCCTCGGCGGCCTCGGCGTGGCGATCATCTCCACGTCGCACGGTCTTCTGACCGGCCAGCAGGCAGGCAAGAAGGGCGTAGGTGGGGAAGTCCTCGCCTACGTCTGGTAGTCGGGAACGGAGGAATAGCTAATGTCGCGTATTGGCAAGCTCCCCATCACGGTTCCCGCCGGCGTGGACGTCACCATCGACGGTCGTACGGTCTCGGTTAAGGGCCCCAAGGGTTCCCTCAGCCACACGATCGTCGCTCCGATCGTCATCACGAAGGACGAGGACGGCGTGCTGAACGTCGCCCGTCCCAATGATGAGCGTCAGAACAAGGCTCTGCACGGCCTGTCCCGCACGCTGGTGGCCAACATGATCACCGGCGTGACCCAGGGTTACGTGAAGAAGCTCGAGATCAGCGGTGTCGGTTACCGCGTCCTGGCGAAGGGCTCCAACCTGGAGTTCTCGCTCGGCTACAGCCACTCGATCCTGATCGAGGCGCCCGAGGGCATCTCCTTCAAGGTCGAGTCGCCGACCAAGTTCTCGGTCGAGGGCATCGACAAGCAGAAGGTCGGCGAGGTTGCGGCCAACATCCGCAAGCTGCGCAAGCCCGACCCGTACAAGGCCAAGGGCGTCAAGTACGAAGGCGAAGTCATCCGCCGCAAGGTCGGAAAGGCGGGTAAGTAAGCCATGGCATACGGTGTCAAGATTGCTAAGGGCGACGCTTACAAGCGTGCTGCCATCAAGCGCCGTCACATTCGTATCCGTAAGCATGTTTCGGGTACGGCCGAGCGTCCGCGCCTGGTCGTGACGCGTTCGAACCGCCACATCGTGGCCCAGGTCATCGACGACGTTAAGGGTCACACCCTCGCGTCGGCGTCGACCCTGGACACCTCGATCCGTGGTGTCGAGGCCGACAAGTCCGCGCAGGCCGGCAAGGTCGGCGCCCTGGTCGCCGAGCGTGCCAAGGCCGCGGGCGTCGAGGCTGTCGTGTTCGACCGTGGTGGTAACCAGTACGCCGGGCGCATCGCCGCTCTGGCGGACGCCGCCCGCGAAGCCGGTCTGAAGTTCTGATCCGGTTCCGTAGCTAGCGGAAAACGAAGAGAGGTAATTCCAATGGCTGGACCCCAGCGCCGCGGAAGCGGTGCCGGTGGCGGCGAGCGGCGGGACCGGAAGGGTCGCGACGGTGGCCCTGCCGCCGAGAAGACCGCATACGTTGAGCGCGTTGTCGCGATCAACCGCGTCGCCAAGGTTGTCAAGGGTGGCCGTCGCTTCAGCTTCACTGCGCTCGTCGTGGTGGGCGATGGCGATGGCACGGTAGGTGTCGGTTACGGCAAGGCCAAGGAGGTGCCGGCCGCCATCGCCAAGGGTGTTGAGGAGGCCAAGAAGCACTTCTTCAAGGTCCCCCGTATCCAGGGCACCATCCCGCACCCGATCACGGGCGAGAAGGCTGCGGGCGTTGTCCTGCTCAAGCCGGCTGCTCCCGGTACCGGCGTTATCGCCGGTGGCCCGGTGCGTGCCGTGCTCGAGTGCGCCGGCGTTCACGACATCCTGTCGAAGTCTCTCGGCTCGTCGAACGCGATCAACATCGTGCACGCGACCGTGGCGGCCCTCAAGGGCCTGCAGCGTCCCGAGGAGATCGCGGCTCGCCGTGGTCTGCCCCTCGAGGACGTCGCCCCCGCGGCTCTGCTTCGTGCACGTGCGGGAGCGGGTGCGTAATGGCTCGCCTCAAGATCACGCAGACGAAGTCGTACATCGGCAGCAAGCAGAACCACCGCGACACCCTGCGTTCGCTCGGGCTCAAGCGCCTGAACGACGTGGTCGTCAAGGAGGATCGTCCCGAGTTCCGCGGCATGGCTAACACCGTGCGGCACCTCGTGACGGTCGAGGAGGTCGACTGATCATGGCGGAGAACAACCCGCTCAAGATCCACAACCTCCGTCCCGCCCCGGGCGCCAAGACCGCGAAGACCCGTGTGGGTCGCGGTGAGGCGTCGAAGGGTAAGACGGCCGGTCGTGGTACCAAGGGCACGAAGGCCCGTTACCAGGTTCCGGAGCGCTTCGAGGGTGGCCAGATGCCCCTCCACATGCGTCTCCCGAAGCTCAAGGGCTTCAAGAACCCGTTCAAGACCGAGTTCCAGGTCGTGAACCTCGACAAGCTGAGCGCGCTGTACCCGGAAGGTGGCGAGGTCACCGTTGAGGGTCTCGTCGCCAAGGGTGCCGTTCGCAAGAACAGCCTCGTCAAGGTGCTCGGCCAGGGTGAGCTCACCGTGGCGCTGCAGGTGACGGTTGACGCCGTCTCCAACTCCGCCAAGGAGAAGATCACCGCCGCCGGCGGTACCGTCACCGAGCTCGTCTGACCTTTTCAGGCGTCTCGATGACATGAGCGATTCCCAACCGGGGATGCCCCATATTTGGGGCATCCCCGGTTGGTCGTTCCAAGGGGGGCATGGTCGCCGGTATGGTGGCCTGCACTGTGCTGTATCCGTCTGGGGCTGATGCCTCGGGCCGGGCGGCGTGTCCTGAAGGCGACGTGTCTGACGGATCTTCACCCGGTGCTTGACTGTTACGCATTCCTTCATTCATCGAACCTCAAGACCGTCACCTCTGACGCACGTGCGCGGGGGTCGCAGGAGGCACCGTGCTCACCGCGTTCGCCCGGGCGTTCAAGACGCCCGACCTGCGCAAGAAGCTGCTCTTCACGCTCGGCATCATCGTGATCTACCGCATCGGTACACACGTACCGATCCCGGGAGTCAGCTACTCGAACGTCCAGACATGCGTGGACGCGAACAAAGGCACGCAGGGGCTGTTCGGTCTCGTCAACATGTTCAGTGGTGGCGCGCTCCTGCAGATCACGATCTTCGCGCTCGGCATCATGCCGTACATCACCGCGAGCATCATCCTGCAGCTGCTCACCGTCGTGATCCCGCGGCTCGAGGCCCTGAAGAAGGAGGGTCAGGCGGGTACCGCGAAGATCACGCAGTACACGCGATACCTGACCGTGGCGCTCGCCATCCTCCAGGGCACCGGCCTCGTCGCGACCGCTCGCAGCGGCGCCCTCTTCCAGGGCTGCCCCGTCGCGAACCAGATCGTCCCGGACCAGTCGATCTTCGTGACGATCACGATGGTCATCACGATGACCGCCGGCACCGCCATCGTCATGTGGCTCGGTGAGCTCATCACCGACCGCGGCATCGGCAACGGCATGTCGATCCTGATGTTCATCTCGATCGCCGCCACCTTCCCGAGCGCCCTGTGGACCATCAAGACGACCGGTGACCTCGCCGGCGGCTGGATCGAGTTCGGCGCCGTGATCCTGGTGGGCCTCGTCATGGTCGGCCTGGTGGTGTTCGTCGAGCAGGCGCAGCGCCGCATCCCTGTCCAGTATGCGAAGCGCATGATCGGTCGCCGGTCTTACGGCGGTACGTCCACCTACATCCCGCTGAAGGTCAATCAGGCGGGTGTGATCCCTGTCATCTTCGCCTCGTCGCTGCTCTACATCCCGGCCCTCGTCGCGCAGTTCGCGGGAGGCAATTCCGGGTGGAAGACCTGGATCAACGACCATCTGACCAAGGGAAATCACCCCTATTACATCGTTTCGTACTTCCTGCTGATCGTTTTCTTCGCGTTCTTCTACGTGGCGATCTCGTTCAACCCCGAGGAAGTCGCGGACAACATGAAGAAGTATGGTGGCTTCATCCCGGGCATCCGGGCTGGCCGGCCGACCGCTGAGTACCTGAGCTACGTACTCAACCGGATTACCTGGCCGGGTTCGCTGTATCTGGGTCTGATCGCTCTCGTACCAACGATGGCGTTGGTTGGCTTCGGGGCAAGCCAGAACTTCCCGTTCGGTGGGACAAGCATCCTCATCATCGTGGGTGTCGGTCTGGAGACGGTGAAGCAGATCGAGAGCCAGCTTCAGCAGCGCAATTACGAAGGGTTCCTCCGCTGATGCGTATCGTCCTCGTCGGGCCGCCCGGTGCGGGCAAGGGAACGCAGGCCGCGTTCCTTGCCAAGAACCTGTCGATTCCGCACATCTCCACGGGCGACCTCTTCCGTGCCAACATCAGCCAGGGCACGGAGCTGGGCAAGCAGGCAAAGGCGTTCATGGACGCCGGCAACCTGGTTCCGGACGAGGTCACCATCGGGATGGCCAAGGACCGCATGGAGCAGCCGGACGCCGTGAACGGCTTCCTGCTCGACGGCTTCCCTCGCAACGTCTCGCAGGCCGAGGCGCTCGACGTCGCCCTCAAGGCGGACGAAGTGAAGCTCGACGCGGTCCTGGACCTCGAGGTCCCCGAGGACGAGGTGGTCAAGCGCATCGCCGGCCGCCGCATCTGCCGTAAGGACTCCGCGCACGTCTTCCACGTGTCGTACAAGCAGCCGAAGCAGGAAGGCGTCTGTGACGTCTGCGGCGGCGAGCTGTACCAGCGCGAGGACGACAGTGAGGACACCGTCCGCAAGCGGCTCGAGGTCTACCACACGCAGACCGAGCCGATCATCGACTACTACCGGGCCCAGGGCCTGGTGCGGACGATCTCGGCGCTCGGCAAGGTCGACGAGGTGACCGCGCGGGCCATGGACGCCCTCAAGCGCGACAAGTAAGTCGTTGTTACGCTGCTCCGGCCGCGGTGCCCGTACAGGGTGCCGCGGCCGTAGTGTTGTGTAGGTAAACCCGTAGTACGGAAGACGGAGAGCGCAGGCGCCCATGGTGCAGATCAAGACCCCCGAGCAGATCGCCAAGATGCGTGAGGCGGGGCTGGTCGTCGCCGCGATCCACGCGGCGACGCGTGAGGCCGCGGTGCCCGGTGCCACCACCCGGGACCTGGACGAGGTCGCGCGCAAGGTGCTCGACGAGCACGGGGCCAAGTCGAACTTCCTCGGCTACGGGGGATTCCCCGCGACCATCTGCACCTCGGTCAACGAGGTCGTCGTCCACGGCATCCCGGACGACAAGACCGTCCTCAAGGACGGCGACATCATCTCCATCGACTGCGGCGCGATCATCGACGGCTGGCACGGCGACGCCGCGTACACCGCGTTCGTGGGCACTGGTCACGCTCCGGAGCTCGTCGAGCTCTCCCGGGTGACCGAGGAGTCGATGTGGGCCGGCATCGCCGCGATGAAGAACGGCAACCGGCTCGTCGACATCTCCCGCGCCATCGAGTCCTACATCCGCCGCCAGCCCAAGCCGGGCGGTGGCAAGTACGGCATCGTCGAGGACTACGGCGGCCACGGCATCGGCACCGAGATGCACATGGACCCGCACCTCCTGAACTACGTCGAGCGCCGCCGTGGCAAGGGCCCCAAGCTCGTCCCCGGCTTCTGCCTCGCGATCGAGCCGATGGTCTCCCTCGGCACCCCGCGCACCGAGGTTCTCGAGGACGACTGGACGGTCATCACGACGGACGGCACCTGGTCCTCGCACTGGGAGCACTCCATCGCGCTGACCGAGCAGGGCCCGCTGGTCCTCACGTCGCCCGATGGCGGCAAGGCGAAGCTGGCCGAGCTCGGTGTCACTGCGGCTCCGGATCCCCTTGCATAATGATCTTTAGTGTGGGGCAAACTTCCCCGATTCGTCTTTCGGGATGCCCTGACGTAGACTGACTCGTCGGCTCTCGTGCACACGCATGCCTGCATGTATGTGCTGAGTCGATCAAGGTAGTCGATTCGAAGGGCAAAGCGTGGCCAAGAAGCAAGGTGCCATCGAGATCGAAGGCACTGTCGTCGAGTCTCTCCCGAACGCCATGTTCAAGGTGGAGCTCCAGAACGGCCACCAGGTCCTGGCTCACATCAGCGGCAAGATGCGTATGCACTACATCCGTATCCTCCCTGACGACCGGGTCGTGGTGGAGCTGTCTCCGTACGACCTGACGCGTGGCCGGATCGTCTACCGGTACAAGTAGATCTTGCCCGCACCCTGCCTCGCGCGGGGTGGTGGCACTGACCCGGAGAACCTCACCCAATGAAGGTCAAGCCGAGCGTCAAGAAGATCTGCGACAAGTGCAGGGTGATCCGCCGTCACGGCCGGGTCATGGTTATCTGCGACAACCCGCGCCACAAGCAGCGCCAGGGCTGACGCACGACTGCAGTTCGCAGATTTTCGCGCGACGCAAGTAAGCACACATGCAGGACCCGTCCCTCTTCAGATCCATTGGTAATGGAGGGCGACACCCCCGGTCGGAGGCCGGGGACCCAGGATGTACCTCGTACGGCACCTGGGAACGGTTCTGCTGAAGACCTCCGAGTATCAACAGGAGCCTTGAATGGCACGCCTTGAAGGCGTTGACCTCCCGCGCGACAAGCGCGTAGAGGTTGCCCTCACCTACGTGTTCGGCATTGGCCGCACGCTGTCCCAGCAGACGCTGGACGCCACCGGTGTGGACCGCAACATCCGCGTTCGTGATCTGTCCGAAGAGGACCTGATCAAGATCCGCGAGTACGTGGACGCGAACATCCAGACCGAGGGTGACCTCCGTCGCGAGATCCAGGCCGACATCCGCCGCAAGGTCGAGATCGGCTGCTACCAGGGTCTTCGCCACCGTCGTGGCCTGCCCGTCCGCGGTCAGCGCACCAGCACGAACGCTCGTACCCGCAAGGGCCCGCGTCGCGCCATCGCCGGTAAGAAGAAGCCGGGCAAGAAGTAGTCCTCGCTCAGCGGTCTATCGACAGCTGTCGCTGCAGGACCGACCACCTCCCGTAGGAGTAATAGATGCCCCCCAAGGGTCGTCAGGGCGCTGCCAAGAAGGTGCGCCGCAAGGAAAAGAAGAACGTCGCTCACGGGCACGCCCACATCAAGAGCACGTTCAACAACACGATCGTTTCGATCACCGACCCCTCGGGCAACGTGATCTCCTGGGCCTCCGCCGGCCACGTCGGCTTCAAGGGCTCGCGCAAGTCCACTCCGTTCGCCGCGCAGATGGCTGCCGAGTCGGCCGCGCGTCGCGCCCAGGAGCACGGCATGCGCAAGGTTGACGTCTTCGTCAAGGGTCCGGGCTCCGGCCGTGAGACCGCTATCCGCTCCCTCCAGGCCACGGGCCTCGAGGTCGGTTCGATCCAGGACGTCACGCCGACCCCGCACAACGGCTGCCGTCCGCCCAAGCGTCGCCGCGTCTGACCTGACGTACGACTGCTTGGTCTGAGGTTTTCGGGCGGTACGGCTCTTAGGGGCCGTATCGCCCGTACCCTTGTTACTGCATCAACATCGGGCTACCACCCGGTGGCATCAGGGCATCAAATAGTGGGTGCCCCTGTCTGAAGGAATCACTTCATGCTGATCGCTCAGCGTCCCTCGTTGACCGAAGAAGTCGTCGACGAGTTCCGCTCCCGGTTCGTGATCGAGCCGCTGGAGCCGGGCTTCGGTTACACCCTCGGCAACTCCCTGCGCCGGACCCTTCTCTCCTCGATCCCGGGTGCGGCGGTCACGTCCATCCGTATCGACGGTGTCCTGCACGAGTTCACCACCGTGCCGGGCGTCAAGGAAGACGTCACCGACCTCATCCTGAACATCAAGCAGCTGGTCGTCTCCTCGGAGCACGACGAGCCGGTCGTGATGTACCTGCGCAAGCAGGGCCCGGGTCTGGTCACCGCCGCCGACATCGCGCCCCCGGCCGGTGTCGAGGTGCACAACCCCGACCTCGTCCTCGCCACGCTCAACGGCAAGGGCAAGCTGGAGATGGAGCTGACCGTCGAGCGCGGTCGCGGCTACGTCTCCGCCGTCCAGAACAAGCAGGTCGGTCAGGAGATCGGGCGCATCCCGGTCGACTCGATCTACTCGCCGGTCCTGAAGGTCACGTACAAGGTCGAGGCGACCCGTGTCGAGCAGCGCACCGACTTCGACAAGCTGATCGTCGACGTCGAGACGAAGCAGGCCATGCGTCCGCGTGACGCCATGGCGTCGGCCGGTAAGACCCTGGTCGAGCTGTTCGGTCTCGCCCGCGAGCTGAACATCGACGCCGAGGGCATTGACATGGGCCCGTCCCCCACGGACGCCGCCCTGGCCGCCGATCTGGCGCTGCCGATCGAGGAGCTCGAGCTCACCGTTCGGTCGTACAACTGCCTCAAGCGCGAGGGCATCCACTCCGTGGGTGAGCTCGTCGCCCGCTCCGAGGCGGACCTGCTCGACATCCGCAACTTCGGTGCGAAGTCGATCGACGAGGTCAAGGCGAAGCTGGCCGGTATGGGCCTCGCGCTGAAGGACTCGCCTCCCGGCTTCGACCCGACCGCCGCGGCCGATGCCTTTGGCGCGGACGATGACGCGGATGCCGGCTTTGTCGAGACCGAGCAGTACTAGGCGCTCCGCGAGGACGCCGGATTTCGGCTGCGGGTCGGCTTCGGCTGGTCGCGCAGTTCCCCGCGCCCCCTTGCGGGGCGCGGGTCTTCGACGGGCATCCGCCCGCTCGGACACTGACCTCGGTACCTGATACGGCCGGGGCAGACACCTAGGAGAAACCATGCCGAAGCCCGCCAAGGGTGCCCGTCTGGGCGGCAGCGCTGCGCACGAGAAGCTGCTTCTCGCGAACCTCGCGAAGTCGCTCTTCGAGCACGGCAAGATCACGACGACCGAGGCCAAGGCCCGTCGTCTGCGTCCGTACGCGGAGCGTCTGGTCACCAAGGCGAAGAAGGGCGACCTTCACAACCGCCGTCAGGTGCTCCAGGTCATCACCGACAAGAGCGTCATCCACACGCTCTTCACGGAGATCGCCCCGCGCTACGAGAACCGTCCGGGTGGTTACACCCGTATCACCAAGATCGGTAACCGCCGTGGCGACAACGCGCCCATGGCTGTCATCGAGCTGGTCGAGGCGCTGACGGTTGCGCAGCAGGCCACCGGTGAGGCCGAGGCCGCCACCAAGCGTGCCGCCAAGGACACCGAGGCTGCCGCTCCGGCCGCCGAGGTCGTCGAGGACGCCGCAGCGGTCGAGGCCGCTGAGGAGTCCAAGGACGCCTGAGGCTCTGCCTTGATGTGAGCGGGTCCGCCCTTCGGGGCGGGCCCGCTTTCGTATTGCCTTCGCCTGAGAGGATCTGTGTGTGAGTGACGAGGTAGAGCCCGGGTTCGTGCGGGTGCGGCTGGATCTGTCGTACGACGGCAAGGACTTCTCCGGGTGGGCGAAGCAGGCCAGCGGCCGGCGGACCGTGCAGGGTGAGATCGAGGACGCGCTGAAGACCGTGACCCGGTCCGCGCAGACGTACGAGCTGACCGTGGCCGGGCGGACCGACGCGGGGGTGCACGCGCGCGGGCAGGTCGCGCATGTCGATCTTCCGGAGGACGTCTGGGCCGAGCACCAGGACAAGCTCCTGCGCCGGCTCGCGGGGCGGCTGCCGCACGATGTGCGGGTGTGGAAGGTGGCTCAGGCGCCGAGCGGGTTCAACGCGCGCTTCGCGGCCGTGTGGCGCCGGTACGTGTACCGGGTGACCGACGACCCCGGCGGCGTCGATCCGCTGTTGCGCAGTCATGTCCTGTGGCACGACTGGGTGTTGGACATGGACGCCATGAACGCGGCGGCGGAGCGGCTGATCGGGGAGCACGACTTCGCCGCGTACTGCAAGCGGCGCGAGGGCGCGACGACGATCCGTACGCTCCAGGAGCTGCGGTGGGAGCGGTCACCCGACGGGATCCTCGAAGCGACCGTCCGGGCCGACGCGTTCTGCCACAACATGGTGCGCTCGCTGGTCGGCGCGATGCTGTTCGTCGGTGACGGGCACCGGCCGCCGGACTGGCCCGCGAAGGTCCTGGCAACCGGCGTACGGGACTCGGCGGTGCACGTGGTGCGGCCGCACGGCCTGACGCTGGAGGAAGTCGGTTACCCCGCCGACGAGTTGCTCGCGGCGCGCAGCAAGGAGGCCAGGAACAAGCGGACGCTGCCGGGAGCGCCCTTCTCGGAGCCGGGGTGCTGCTGAGCCCCTACTGGGGCGCCTCGGCCGCAGAGGAGGCCTGCGCCTCGCCGCGCCTGGTGATCTGACGGAACGTGAACTCGGCGAGGTCGTCACCGGTGGTGAAGACGGCGCGGTCCTTGGTGGTGACGTCCCGGCCGCCGCTGGTGAACCCGGCGGTCGTGAAGTACGCGTAGCGGCCGTACGAGTTGGTGGTCGAGCGGCAGATCGTCGTACGGCAGAACGCGGGGACGCCCGAGCCGGACAGGGAGGTCACGGTGCCCTTGGTGTACTGGGTCTTGGCCTTGGTGGCCTGGGCCTCCGTGTCGAAGACGGCGACGCCGACGGTGACCGCGACGCCGTCCTTCGCGTAGGTGGCGCGGATCAGGCGGGTGCAGTCGTTGCCGGTCAGGACGCCGCCGAGCGCGCCCTGGGTGGCCGAGGCGCAGCTCTTGGTGCTGGACGTGGCGCCCTTCTTGTAGACGCGGTCGCCGACGGTGAGCTTGGTGCCGGGGAAGAGGGTGTCCGCGCTGAGCGGGGCCTTGTCCTTCTTGGCGCTGGAGATGAAGTCCTTGGGGTCGAGCGGGGGCGGCGGTGTCGTCTCCGCGAAGGTCGGCTCCGCGGTGGGGGAGCCGCTCGGGATGTCCGCCGTCGTCGGCAGCTGGTCGGCGGGCTTGTTGGCGGCCGAGCTGTTGCCGTTGGCGGAGACGATCGCGAACGCGACGGCCGAGCCGACGGCGACCGTGGCGAGCACGCCACCGCCGATCATCAGCCAGCGGCGTCGCCGCGCGCGTGCCTCGGACGCTTCGGCGAGCGCCGCCCAGTCCGGTCCCTGTGAACCACCACTGCCCCCGGAACCCCATTGGGGTCCCCCCTGCCCAAAGCTCATGGGGCGCATCTTAGACCGACGCGCAGGGCGTGCTGCGGCGTGGTGGGGAAGGGGCTGCGCAGGGTCGGGCCGGTCTTGTGTGCGCCTTGTGTGTGGCCGCTGTGTGCCGGGGGTCACGCCAGTACGGCGCTGCCTGCGGCGACGTGCGGTTACCCTGGAGATGGCAGGGCCGCCCGACGCGGCGGATCCGGCGATGCCGGTGTCCAGGTCCGCGTTTTGACCCGTACGGGGAAGCGCGGGTATCCTGCGTAGTCGTTGTGTGTATTGGCTTGCTCGCTCTCGCGTGAGGGGCCATGCACAGGTTCCCTGGAGCAGTTACCAGTGGGCGGCATACGGGCGCTGAACCCGGCACTGTCGTCCCCAGCTGCACGATCGCTTCAGTGATGCCACTTTCAGCACCCATCCACTGAAGAAGAAGAAGGCTGCTAAGTGCGTACGTACAGCCCCAAGCCCGGCGACATCACTCGCCAGTGGTACGTCATCGACGCCCAGGATGTCGTCCTGGGTCGTCTGGCGACCACTGCCGCGAACATCCTGCGGGGCAAGCACAAGCCGATCTACGCCCCTCACGTCGACGCTGGTGACTTCGTCATCATCATCAACGCGGACAAGGTGCACCTCTCCGGCAACAAGAAGACCCAGAAGCTGGCGTACCGCCACTCCGGCTACCCGGGTGGTCTGCGTTCCGTTCGTTACGACGAGCTGCTCGCCAAGAACCCCGAGAAGGCCGTCGAGAAGGCCATCAAGGGCATGATCCCCAAGAACACCCTGGGCCGTCAGGTGCTCTCGAAGCTGAAGGTCTACTCGGGCGACCAGCACCCCCACGCTGCCCAGCAGCCGGTGCCGTTCGAGATCACCCAGGTCGCGCAGTAGTTCCGGCCACACCCCCAAAGACAGAAAAGAATCTGAGGAGAATCGTGGCCGAGACCACCGTTGAGCAGCCGGTCGAAGAGACCGAGATTGTCGACGTCGAGCAGTACACCACCGAGTCCGAGGTGCCCGTCGAGGGCGAGTACACCTCGGAGTCGAACGCCGCGCGCTTCGGCGACCCGCAGCCGGCCGCCGGCCTGGGCCGTCGCAAGAACGCCATCGCGCGCGTTCGCATCGTGCCCGGCACCGGCAAGTGGAAGGTCAACGGGCGCACGCTCGAGGACTACTTCCCGAACAAGGTCCACCAGCAGGAAGTCAACGAGCCCTTCAAGGTGCTCGAGCTCGACAACCGCTACGACGTCATCGCCCGCATCTCGGGTGGCGGCGTCTCCGGTCAGGCCGGTGCGCTCCGTCTCGGTGTCGCCCGTGCGCTGAACGAGGCCGACGTCGACAACAACCGCGGCGCCCTCAAGAAGGCCGGTTACCTCAAGCGTGACGACCGTGCGGTCGAGCGCAAGAAGGCCGGTCTCAAGAAGGCCCGTAAGGCCCCGCAGTACAGCAAGCGCTAAATCGCTGCTGCTTGTTCGTTTCGTTCGCCCCGGCGGCACGCTGTGTGCCGCCGGGGCGTTCGTATATAGCGGGCCTGGGCGTATATGGGCACAAGGTGCTCATAATAACGACACAAGGTGCTCATAAGTTTGCATGCTCGGATGATTTCCGACGCTTCTTCGAGAATTGCGAAAGTTCGGAGGACACCAGTGGGACGACTGTTCGGCACGGACGGCGTACGAGGTGTCGCCAACGCGGATCTGACGGCCGAGCTCGCGCTCGGACTCTCCGTGGCGGCGGCTCATGTGCTCGGCGAGGCGGGGACGTTCGAGGGGCACCGTCCGGTGGCCGTGGTCGGTCGTGACCCGCGGGCTTCGGGCGAGTTCCTGGAGGCCGCGGTCGTCGCGGGTCTGGCGAGCGCGGGCGTCGACGTCCTGCGGGTCGGCGTGCTGCCCACCCCCGCGGTGGCGCATCTCACCGGCGCGCTGGGCGCCGACCTCGGCGTGATGCTGTCCGCCAGTCACAACGCGATGCCGGACAACGGCATCAAGTTCTTCGCGCGCGGCGGTCACAAGCTCGCCGACGAGCTGGAGGACCGTATCGAGCAGGTCTACGAGCAGCACCGCACCGGTGCGCCGTGGGACCGCCCGACCGGTGCCGGCGTCGGCCGCGTGAACTCGTACGACGCGGGTGCCGACCAGTACGTCGCCCACCTCATCGGTGTGCTGCCCAACCGCCTCGAGGGCCTGCGGATCGTCCTGGACGAGGCGCACGGCGCGGCGGCCCGGGTCTCGCCCGAGGCGTTCACGCGGGCCGGTGCCCAGATCGTCACGATCGGCGCCGACCCGGACGGCCTGAACATCAACGACGGCTGCGGCTCCACCCACCTCGACCTGCTGAAGGCCGCCGTCGTCGAGCACGGCGCCGACCTCGGCATCGCGCACGACGGTGACGCCGACCGCTGCCTGGCCGTCGACCACACGGGCGCCGAGATCGACGGGGACCAGATCCTCGCCGTGCTCGCCCTGTCGATGCGGGAGCACGGTGCCCTGCGCCAGGACACCGTTGTCGCGACCGTCATGTCGAACCTCGGCTTCAAGCTGGCCATGGAGCGCGAGGGCATCGAGTTCGTGGCGACCGCCGTCGGCGACCGGTACGTCCTGGAGTCGATGAAGGAGCACGGGTACGCGCTCGGCGGCGAGCAGTCCGGGCACGTGATCATCCTCGACCACGCGACGACCGGCGACGGCACGCTCACGGGTCTGCTGCTCGCGGCCCGCGTCGCCCAGACCGGCCGCACCCTCCAGGACCTCGCCTCCGTCATGGAGCGCCTGCCTCAGGTTCTGGTCAATGTGCGCGACGTCGACAAGTCCCGCGTCACGACGTCCGCCGAACTGGCCGCCGCCGTCACCGACGCCGAGCGCGAGCTGGGCGCGACGGGCCGGGTGCTGCTGCGTTCGTCCGGCACGGAGCCGCTGGTCCGCGTCATGGTCGAGGCCGCCGACATCGAGCAGGCCCGCTCGATCGCCGGTCGCCTCGCCGATGTCGTCAAGTCCACGCTCGGATAAGGCAGTTCAGAGGACCTAGGCCGGTCCGGCCGCAGGAGTGGCACGCTTGCGCTGTGTCGCCCAGAACCACTTCTGGGCGAGCAGCGTGAGCGTGCCGGCCAGGACGATGCCGCCGAGGTTCGCGAGGAGCTGGCCGGTCGATCCCCAGGTCTGGGCGTAGTCGCTGTACGCGAACGCCACCGCCGCGTTCGCCGCCGCCGGGACCGTCGTCACCGAGATGGCGACACCGATCAGCGCGCCCGACTTCGCCGACGTGAGGGACAGCGTCCCGGCGATGCCCGCGAGGAACGCCACGACGAACGACATCCAGTCCGGCTTCCAGATGAACGACGTGTTCGGCCGGTCCGCCTCGATCATCGAGCGCGTGAACAGGCCGAACAGGTCCAGGAGCCAGCTGAATCCGGCCGTGAGCACCATCGCGGCGGCGAATCCCGCCAGCAGCGCCCACAGCGATCGCCACACCAGGCGCGGGGCGCGCTGCACCAGCGCCGTGGAGATCCCGGCGAGCGGCCCGAACTCGGGGCCGACGGCCATCGCGCCGACGATCAGGATCGCGTTGTCCAGCATCACACCGCAGGCCGCGAGCATCGTCGCGACGGCCAGGAACGCCACGTAGGTGACGGTGAGCGTGGACTCCTCGTGCGTCGCGTCCGTCAGCTGCTCCCACAGGACCGCGTCCGCGCCCTCGCCCGGCGCCTCGTCCTCCGCCCTGTCGGCCAGCCTCGACAGCGACAGGTCGATGTTCTCGACGGCGATCGAGCCCGTCGTGTCGATGTGGAGGCCGCGCAGCCCGCTGATCAGCTCGTCGCCGGCCTCCCGAGCGACGTCGCACATCACGACGTCGCCCTTCGGGTCGCGGGCCGCGCCCGGCATCACCACGAGATGCGTGGTGCCGACGGTCCTCTCGATCAGGCGGGCCACCGCGTCGGTCTTGTCGGCCGGGGTGATCAGTCGCAGGTGCAGCATGCGCGAAGCGTAGCTTTCCGGCTTTCTACAGCTTCCGCAGGCTCAGCCGCTGCACCTTGTGGTCGGGGCCCTTGCGCACGACGAGCGTCGCGCGGCCGCGCGTGGGCGCCACATTCTCCAGCAGGTTCGGCTTGTTGATGGTCCGCCAGGTCGTCCGCGCGTAGTCGAGCGCCTCCTCCTCGGAGACCTGCGTGTACTTGCGGAAGTACGAGGACGGGTTCTGGAAGGCCGTCTGGCGGAGCTTCTTGAACCGGTTGAGGTACCAGCTCTCGATGTCCTCGGCGCGCGCGTCCACGTACACGCTGAAGTCGAAGTAGTCGGCGAGGCCGACGCGGGTGCGGCCGTCCTTGCCGGGCATGGCCGGCTGGAGCACGTTCAGGCCCTCGACGATGAGGATGTCGGGGCGGCGGACCGTGAGTTTCTGGCCGGGCACGATGTCGTAGATCAGGTGGGAGTAGACGGGCGCCGACACCTCGTCCTTGCCCGCCTTGATGTCGGCGACGAAGCGGGTCAGGGCGCGGCGGTCGTACGACTCGGGGAAGCCCTTGCGCGACATCAGGCCGCGCCGCTCCAGCTCCTTCGTCGGCAGCAGGAAGCCGTCCGTGGTGACCAGCTCCACGCGCGGGTGCTCGGGCCAGCGGGACAGGAGCGCCTGGAGGAGGCGGGCGACGGTCGACTTGCCCACCGCCACCGAACCGGCGACCCCTATGACGAAGGGCGTGCCCGACTGGGACGCCTTCTCGACGGTCTCGCCGAGGAAGGTGTTGAGGGCGCCGCGCAGGGTGTCGGTGGCGCCGACGTAGAGGTTGAGGAGGCGTGAGAGCGGGAGGTAGATGTCCCGGACCTCGTCCAGGTCGATGACATCGCCGAGGCCGCGCAGTTTCTCCAGCTCATCGGCGGTGAGGGGGAGCGGCGTCTTGTTGCGCAGCGCGCTCCACTCGGTGCGGGTGAGGTCGACGTAGGGAGTCGCCTCCGGCTTGTGCCGGTGGGCGCTCCGGGGTGCCGTCGGGGGCACGGAGACCGAAGAGATCACAGTCCATTGTTACGGCTGTGTGGACGGGGTGGGGGGTGGGGTGCGTCACCTTGGGGTCGGCGGGGTGCGTCGGAGTGGGGTTTTCGTGCACGGTTCGTGCCTGATGCGTGCCTGATGCGTGCTCGATTCCGGGAGTTCTGCGGTCGCAGGTCTGGACCGGGCGGGGGAACGGGGATACGTTCCCGGCACCCGGCGCCGAGCCGCGCCGTCCGGGTGGGAGGGAACCGTCATGGCCGTGCCCCGATTGCGTGACCTCGTCCGGCGCAGATCCGGGCTCATCGAGGACGACTTCGCCGGTCAGGTGCGCAGCGAGCTCGCCCTCGACCTGCCCGACGAGGACCTGCGCGAGGATCTCGACGACTGTCTCGACCTCTACGAGATGGGCAGCAAGCCGCGCTGCGAGGAAGTGGAGTATCTGCGTCTCCTCGAGGACGCGCGGGACCGGATCGTCTGGGGCTGCTGACCGCGCGGCCTTAGGCTGCCGCTATGTGCGGAATCGTGGGATACGTCGGATCTCAGTCGGCGCTCGACGTCGTGCTCGCCGGACTGAAGCGGCTCGAATACCGGGGTTACGACTCGGCCGGGGTCGCGGTGCTCGCCGACGGCGGCCTCGCCTCGGCCAGGAAGGCGGGCAAGCTCGCCAACCTGGAGAAGGAGCTCGTGGAGCGGCCGCTGCCGGCCGGGGCCACGGGCATCGGCCACACCCGCTGGGCCACCCACGGCGGCCCGACCGATGGGAACGCGCATCCGCACCTCGACAACGCCGGCCGCGTTGCTGTCGTCCACAACGGCATCATCGAGAACTTCGCCGAGCTGCGCGCCGAGCTCGCCGAGCGCGGGCACGTCCTGGAGTCCGAGACCGACACCGAGGTCGTCGCGCATCTGCTCGCCGAGGAGTTCTCCGTGTGCGCCGACCTCGCCGAGGCCATGCGGCTCGTCTGCCGGCGCCTCGAAGGGGCGTTCACGCTCGTCGCCGTGCACGCCGACGAGCCCGACGTCGTCGTGGGCGCCCGGCGCAACTCGCCTCTTGTCGTCGGCGTGGGGGAGGACGAGGCGTTCCTCGCCTCCGACGTCGCCGCCTTCATCGCGCATACGCGCTCGGCGATCGAACTGGGCCAGGACCAGGTCGTCGAGCTGCGGCGGGACGGCGTACGGGACGGGGTGACCGTCACCGACTTCGACGGGCGGCCCGCCGAGGTGCGGTCGTATCACGTCGACTGGGACGCCTCCGCCGCCGAGAAGGGCGGCTACGACTACTTCATGCTCAAGGAGATCGCCGAGCAGCCGAAGGCGGTCGCCGACACGCTGCTCGGGCGCATCGGCGTCGACGGGGCGCTGACGCTCGACGAACTCCGGATCCCCGCAGCCGTGTTGAAGGAAGTCGACAAGGTCGTGATCGTGGCGTGCGGGACCGCGTTCCACGCCGGTCTCATCGCCAAGTACGCCATCGAGCACTGGACCCGGATTCCTTGCGAGGTGGAGCTCGCGAGTGAGTTCCGGTACCGGGATCCCATTCTCGGCGGGCGCTCGCTCGTCATCGCCATCTCGCAGTCCGGCGAGACCATGGACACGCTGATGGCGCTGCGGCACGCCCGCGACCAGGGGGCGACCGTCCTCGCCATCTGCAACACGAACGGGTCGACCATTCCCCGCGAGTCCGACGCCGTTCTCTACACGCATGCCGGGCCCGAGGTCGCCGTCGCCTCCACCAAGGCGTTCCTCACGCAGCTCGTCGCCTGCTATCTCGTGGCCCTGTACCTGGGGCAGGTGCGCGGCACGAAGTGGGGGGACGAGATCCGCGCGGTGATCCGGGACCTGGCCGACATCTCCGGTGAGGTCGAGCGCGTTCTGGAGACCATGGAGCCCGTGCGGGCGCTGGCCCGGTCGCTCTCCGACAAGCGGACCGTGCTCTTCCTGGGGCGGCACGTGGGCTATCCCGTCGCCCTTGAAGGCGCCCTGAAGCTCAAGGAGCTCGCCTATATGCACGCGGAGGGCTTCGCCGCCGGTGAACTCAAGCACGGGCCCATCGCGTTGATCGAGGACGACGTGCCTGTGGTGGTCGTCGTGCCGTCGCCCAAGGGACGGTCCGTCCTCCACGACAAGATCGTGTCCAATATCCAGGAGATCCGGGCCCGCGGGGCGCGCACCATCGTGATCGCCGAGGAGGGGGACGAGGCGGTCGTCCCCTACGCCGACCATCTCGTACGGATCCCCGCCACCCCTACGCTCCTTCAGCCGCTGGTTGCGGCGGTGCCGTTGCAGGTGTTTGCTTGCGAGCTGGCCACGGCCCGGGGGAACGAGGTCGACCAGCCTCGCAACCTCGCCAAGTCCGTGACGGTGGAGTGAGGCGCTGGATCTGATTACTAGGGGCTGGATTTGATTATTGGGGTCGGGATCGACGTCGCCGAGATCGAGCGGTTCGAGGCGTCGCTTGCGCGTACGCCCGGAATGGCCGAACGGCTCTTCTGCGACCGGGAGTTGCTGCTTCCCAGCGGGGAGCGGCGCGGCGTTGCCTCGCTGGCCGCGCGGTTCGCGGCCAAGGAGGCACTGGCCAAGGCGCTGGGGGCGCCGGCCGGGTTGCGGTGGACCGATGCGGAGGTCTGTGTCGAGGACAGTGGGCAGCCGCGACTGCGGGTCACCGGGACCGTTGCTGCGCGTGCCGCGGAGATGGGTGTGCGGTCGTGGCATGTGTCGCTCAGCCATGATGCCGGGGTTGCGTCGGCGGTTGTGATCGCTGAGGGGTAGGGGCTCAGGGGCTCAGGGGCTCAGGGGCTCAGGGGTATGGGGTCAGGGGTAAGGGCTGAGGGGTAGGGGCTGGGGGCTGCGGCCTCTCGTCGGCTTGGGCTTTGGCTTTTGGCTTCGGCCGGGGGCGAGGTGCTCCTCTGTGCGGGAGACTCGGTTCCATGCGTACCGCCTACAGCGTGGACACCGTACGGACCGCCGAGCGTGCCCTCATGGCGCGGCTTCCCGAAGGCGCCCTGATGCAGCGGGCCGCCGCCGGGCTCGCCGTCGTCTGCGCCGGGCTGCTCGGCAAGGTGTACGGGGCCCGGGTCGTGCTCCTCGTCGGGTCCGGGGACAACGGGGGTGACGC
The DNA here is from genome assembly GCF_045040855.1 of Streptomyces sp. NBC_00009. Lineage (NCBI taxonomy): Bacteria > Bacillati > Actinomycetota > Actinomycetes > Kitasatosporales > Streptomycetaceae > Streptomyces > Streptomyces sp. NBC_00009. Next base: position 3,162,191 of record NZ_CP108312.1, on the reverse strand, counting down.
CCTCTACGCCGGCGCCCGGCTCGCCCGTCGTGGCGCCGGGGTTGCCGCCGTGCTCCTGGACTCCGAGCGTGTGCACCGTGCCGGGCTTGCCGCGTTCCTCTCCGCCGGGGGGCGCGTCGCCGACTCCGGTGAGCGTGCTCTTGCCGGCGCCGATCTCGTCGTCGACGGGATCGTGGGCATCGGGGGGCGGGGTGGGCTTCGCGCGGCTGCCTTGCCCGTTGTCCGTGCTGCCTTGGAATCCCGTGCCGTTGTCGTCTCGGTGGATTTGCCCAGTGGCGTCGACGCCGATACCGGGCAGGTCGCCGGGGAGGCCGTCCGCGCCGATGTGACCGTCACCTTCGGTGCGTACAAGCCTGGGCTTCTCGTCGATCCCGGGCGGGAGTACGCCGGTGCCGTTCGGCTCGTCGACATCGGGCTTGAACTGGGGCGTGGCGAGGGGGATCTGGAGGCCCTTCAGCACGGTGACGTGGCCCGGCTGCTGCCTGAACCCACCGGAGAGAGCGACAAGTACCGGCGTGGCGTCGTGGGCATCGTCGCCGGGTCCGCCCGGTATCCCGGTGCCGCCGTGCTTGCCGTCGCCGGGGCTCTACGGGGTGGGGCCGGGGCCGTTCGGTACGTCGGGCCTGCGGCCGGCGCCGTCGTCTCGCGGTTCCCCGAGACCCTGGTGTCCGAAGGCGCTCCCGGGAAGGCGGGGCGGGTGCAGGCGTGGGTGGCCGGGCCCGGACTGGGTGACGACGCCTCCGGGCTCGCGGATGTCCTGGGTGCGGAGGTGCCCGTTCTGATCGACGCCGATGGGCTGCGGCTCGCCGACCCTGAGGCCGTTCGGGGGCGGGCCGCGCCTACGTTGCTCACGCCTCATGCGGGGGAGGCCGCCGCGTTGTTGGGGGTTGCCCGGGAGGAGGTGGAGGCGGAGCGGCTTGCGGCTGTGCGGGAGTTGGCTGACCGGTTCTCCGCCACGGTGCTCTTGAAGGGGTCCACCACCTTGGTTGCCGGGGGGCGGGGGGAGGGTGCGGTGCGTCCGGCTCGGGTCAATTCCACGGGTACCGCCTGGCTGGCCACCGCGGGGAGTGGCGACGTGTTGTCCGGGCTTTGCGGGTCGCTGCTCGCTGCGGGGCTTGGAGCGCTCGATGCCGGGTCTGTGGGGGCCTATCTGCATGGGCTTGCTGCTCGGCGTGTGTCTGGTGGGGCGCCTGTTGTTGCTCAGGATGTGGCTGGGGGGATTGCTGGGGCCTGGGGGGATGTTCGGCGCGGGGTGTAGGGGTTGGGCTTGGGCGTGGGTGTGGGGCTTGGGGTTGGGCTTGGGCGTGGGTGTGGGGGGCTTGGGTTCGGGGCGGTGGGGTTCCGCTTCGCCGTCGTGGGCGCTTCGCCGTCTTTGGGGCGGGGCCGCCCCGGGATGTACGTGCTCGCTGTTCTACGGGCCCGGCCCCTGCTGGTGAAGCGCCGGTAACGGGGTGGAGGTGGCTCCGCGCGCACATCCCGGTGCGTCCCCTCTTGTTGTCGTGCGGCTGCCGGGCCGTGGGGGATTCGTCCTCCCACCTGGTTGGCTGTGCTGCTGCCGGCCTGGCGATTTGGGTTGGTGTGGGTGGTTTGGTGGGTGGTGGTCACGTGGGGGTGTCGGGGGGCTCTGAGACACTGGGCGCACGATGACTGAGAGAGCACCTGCCGTGGGCCGTGCCCGGGCCGAGATCGATCTGGCCGCTCTGCGGGCCAATGTGCGATCCCTGCGCGATCGTGCGCCTGGGGCCGCCTTCATGGCTGTGGTCAAGGCTGATGCCTACGGCCACGGCATGATCCCCTGCGCGCGCGCCGCGCGGGAGGCCGGTGCCACCTGGATCGGTACGGCCACGCCCGAGGAGGCACTCGCGGTGCGTGCCGCGGGGATCGAGGGGCGCGTCATGTGCTGGCTCTGGACGCCCGGCGGGCCCTGGCGCGAGGGCATCGAGGCTGATCTCGACATGTCCGTGAGCGGCATGTGGGCTCTGGATGAGGTTGTTGCTGCGGCTCGGGTGGTGGGGCGTCCCGCTCGTATTCAGTTGAAGGCCGATACGGGGCTCGGACGTAATGGGTGTCTGCCCGGTGACTGGCCCGAGCTTGTGCGTTCTGCCGTTGCCGCGGAGCGCGAGGGGCTTGTTGTCGTTACGGGGCTCTGGTCCCACTTCGCCTGTGCCGATGAGCCGGGGCATCCGTCGATTGCCGCTCAGTTGGATCGTTTTCGCGAGATGGTCTCCTTTGCGGAGGGGGCCGGGGTCCGGCCTGAGGTCCGGCATATTGCCAATTCGCCGGGGACCCTGACTCTGCCTGAGACCCACTTCGATCTGGTGCGGCCCGGCATCGCCATGTACGGGATCTCGCCCAGCCCCGAGATCGGCACGCCGGCGGACTTCGGGCTGCGGCCCGTCATGACCCTGTCCGCCTCGCTCGCCCTGGTGAAGCACGCCCCGGGCGGGCTCGGCGTCAGTTACGGGCATCACTACGTCACCCCGGGCGAGACCACCCTGGGGCTCGTGCCCCTCGGGTACGGGGACGGGATCCCCCGGCATGCCTCTGGGACCGGGCCCGTACTCATCGGGGGCAAGCTGCGTACCGTCGCCGGGCGCGTCGCCATGGACCAGTTCGTCGTCGATCTCGGCGGAGACGAGCTGGCGGCCGGGGACGAGGCCGTGCTGTTCGGGCCCGGCGACCGGGGCGAGCCGACCGCCGAGGACTGGGCGCAGGCCGCCGGCACCATCGCGTACGAGATCGTCACCCGGATCGGGGCGCGTGTTCCGCGCGTCTATGTGGACGACGGAGGAGCGGCACGTGAGTGAGAGCAGCGCCGAGGTCACGGCGGCCGTCGCGAGCTGGCGGCGGGCCGGGCTCGCCGGCGCCGCGATAGGTGTCGTCGCGGCCGGTGCCGCTGCCGGTGTCGCCGTGGAGCGGCTCACCGTCGGCCGCGGCATGCGCAGAAAGGCGCGGCTCGCGCTGGATGCCTCCGGCCCCTACGGGTCCCTGCGCGGCACTCCCGGCAAGGCCTGTGCCGAGGACGGCACCGAGCTCCACTACGAGGTCGAGGAAGTGGAGACCGAGGGCGGTGTCGGCCCTCGCAGGCGTCGTCTTTTCGGCCGTAAGGCCCCCGCGCCGGTCACCGTGGTCTTCTGTCACGGGTACTGCCTCAATCAGGACTCCTGGCATTTCCAGCGCGCCGCCCTGCGGGGCGTGGTGCGCTCCGTCTACTGGGATCAGCGCAGCCATGGGCGGTCCGGGCGCGGGGTCCAGCAGGCCGACGGCGGGCCCGACGTCACCATCGACCAGCTCGGGCGCGATCTGAAGGCCGTCATCGACGCCGCCGCCCCCGAAGGGCCGCTCGTCCTCGTCGGGCACTCCATGGGCGGCATGACCGTGATGGCGTTCGCCGACCAGTTTCCCGAGGTCGTGGCCGAGCGCGTCGTCGGCGTCGCCCTCGTCGGGACCTCCTCCGGCAAGCTCGGCGAGGTCAGCTACGGGCTGCCCGTGGTCGGCGTCAACGCCGTCCGGCGCGTGCTCCCCGGCGTCCTGAAGGCCCTGGGCCAGCGCGCCGACCTCGTGGAGAAGGGGCGCCGTGCGACCGCCGACCTGTTCGCCGGCATCATCAAGCGCTACTCGTTCGCCTCACGTGACGTCGATCCCGCCGTCGCCCGCTTCGCCGAGCGCATGATCGAGAGCACGCCGATCGACGTCGTCGCCGAGTTCTACCCCGCCTTCCAGGAGCACGAGAAGAGCGCGGTCATCGAGCGGTTCGCGCAGCTTCCCGTCCTCGTACTGGCCGGAGACCAGGATCTCGTCACCCCCAGTGAGCACAGCGAGGCCATCGCCGGGCTGCTCCCCGACGCCGAGCTGGTGCTCGTGCCCGACGCCGGGCACCTGGTGATGCTGGAGCACCCCGAGGCCGTCACCGACCGGCTGGCCGACCTCCTCTCGCGCACGGGAGCCGTCCCCGCAGGGGCTACCGTGGGAAGTTATGGAGACACCGCACAGCCCGGCAGCTGACGCCGCCACCGCCTCGATCACCGTCAACTCGCCCACCCATATGGGGGATTTGGGCCGCCGCCTCGCCAAGCTGCTGCGCCCGGGCGACCTCGTCATGCTCACCGGCGAGCTGGGCGCGGGCAAGACCACGCTGACCCGCGGGCTCGGCGAGGGCCTCGGTGTGCGGGGCGCCGTGACCTCTCCGACCTTTGTCATCGCCCGCGTCCACCCGTCCCTCGGCGGCGGGCCCGCCCTGGTGCACGTGGACGCGTACCGGCTCGGCGGCGGGCTCGACGAGATGGAGGACCTCGACCTCGACGTCTCGCTGCCCGACTCCGTGATCGTCGTCGAGTGGGGCGACGGCAAGGTCGAGGACCTCGCCGACGACCGGCTCCATGTGGTGATTCACCGCGCCACGGGGGACACGGACGACGAGGTGCGCTCCGTGACGCTGCGTGGCCTCGGGGCGCGCTGGGCCGGCGCCGGCCTGGAGGCTCTGGCCGCCTGACGCTCGTACCTTCACCCGAACGTTCCGACATGGCGTCGGTAAAATGTTGCGCGGCGTGCGCTCGGCATGGTCACATGGAGACCAGTCCTGGTTAGGTCTACCTAACTTTGCTGCCCCGGAGCCCAGGAGGCATCCATGTCGGCTTCAGAACGTGACGTGCCGCAGCAGCCCCGCGTGGCGCCGGGTCACGGGGACATGTCCGGGATCGCCGCCTCGGGGCTGTCCATGAGCGATCTGCTCGCGTCCTGTGCCGCCGCCTCGGCCGTGTCCACGCCGCCTGCCGTCGAGGACGGGGAGGGGGAGGCCGAAAGCGCGGGTGCCTGTGCCGGTGAGGAGCGTCGCGACGCCGCGTGAGGGTTTTTGTGTCGTGCGTCAGGTGACGGGTTCTACTGGACCACGACGATCTTCTTGCCGATCGTCGCGAACTCCCACATCGCGTCGCCGTCCGCCCGCTTCTCGCGGATGCCGCCCGTCTTCTTGGCCGGGTCCGGCTCCGGCATCGAGCCGTCGACCGCCGCGCTGAAGCCGATCGCGACGCCTTCGACGTTCGCGAAGCGCACCACGTGCTCGATCGGTACGCCGTCGCTCCCGGGGATCGCGCGCGAGCGCGACGTCACCACGTACTTGCCCACGGGCGGGTCCACCGTGCTCGGCGTCACCGTGAAGGTGCGCTGCGCCTTGCCGCCCTCCGTGACCAGCCACACCCGGTCGTCGCCCACGGAGTAGACGACCCGCTCACCGGCGCCTGACCGCGCGGGTACCGCCGTCAGGTCCTTCTTGTCCTTGGGGGAGTGGGAGGCGGCCGCGGAGGGGGTCTTCCCGGCCTTCGGCGGGGCCAGGCTGTCCGGCGCGCTGGCCGAGGCCTGGTAGGTGAGGAAGCCGACCACGGCGAGCGCCGCCGCGGTGAGCCCGGCCACGAATCCCGAGCTGCTCCGTGCCACCTGTGTGCCCACCTCTCGTGCCCGTACGTCTTTGTGGTGACGGTAGCAGCAGGCGTGCGGCGCACCGGGGCGGCCGTGGGCGGGGCGCCGGAGCCGTAGGCTGTTTGCGTGCTCTTGCTCGCGCTGGATACCGCCACCCCCGCCGTCACCGTCGCCCTGCACGACGGCTCGTCCGTCGTCGCCGCATCGAGCCAGGTGGACGCCCGCCGGCACGGGGAGCTGCTGCTGCCCGCCGTCGACCGGGTGCTTGCCGAGGCCGGCGTCAGACTCGACGCCGTCACCGGCATCGTCGTCGGCGTGGGCCCCGGCCCCTACACCGGCCTCCGCGTCGGTCTGATGACCGCCGACACCTTCGGGCTCGCCCTCGGTGTGCCCGTCCACGGTCTGTGCACGCTGGACGGGCTCGCCTACGCCGCCGAGGTCGACGGCCCCTTCGTCGTCGCCACGGACGCGCGGCGCAAGGAGGTCTACTGGGCGCGCTACGAGGACGCGCGCACCCGCGTCACCGAGCCCGCCGTCGACCGCCCCGCCGACATCGCCGAGCAGGTCGCGGGCCTTCCCGCGGTCGGCGCCGGCGCCGTGCTGTACCCGGACACGTTCCCGGACGCGCGCGCCCCCGAGAACGTGTCGGCGGCCGCCCTCGCCGCCCTCGCCGCCGAGAAGCTCGCCGCCGGCGAGGAGCTCCAGGCGCCGCGCCCCCTGTATCTGCGCCGGCCCGACGCGCAGGTGCCCAAGAACTACAAGGTGGTCACTCCGAAGTGAGCGCTGCTCTGCGCGAGATGCGCTGGTGGGACATCGAATCCGTGCACGCGCTCGAGAAGGATCTCTTCCCGGACGACGCGTGGTCCCGCGGCATGTTCTGGTCCGAGCTCGCGCACGCGCGCGGCGCCGGGTCGACCCGCCGCTATGTCGTCGCCCACGACGGCGACCGGCTCGTCGGGTACGCGGGCCTCGCCGCGTCCGGCACGGACTACGAAGGCGGCTCCGGCGTGGGGGCCGACGTGCAGACCATCGCCGTCGTCCGTGACCAGTGGGGCACCGGGCTCGGCGCCCGGCTCCTCACCGCCCTGCTGCGCCACGCGACCGACCTCGAGTGCTCCGAGGTGACGCTCGAGGTGCGGGTCGACAACACCCGGGCGCAGAAGCTCTACCAGCGCTTCGGCTTCGAGCCCATCGGCTTCCGCCGCGGCTACTACCAGCCGGGCAACGTGGACGCGCTCGTGATGCGTCTGACCGACCCCTCGACCTCAGTGACACCCGTACAAGGAACCGAAAATGGCTGACGAACCGCTCGTCCTCGGCATCGAGACCTCCTGCGACGAGACCGGTGTCGGCATCGTCCGCGGCCACACGCTGCTCGCCGACGCGGTCGCCTCCAGCGTCGACGAGCACGCCCGCTTCGGCGGTGTCGTCCCCGAGGTCGCCTCGCGCGCACACCTGGAAGCCATGGTGCCGACCATCGAGCGCGCCCTGAAGGACGCCGGGGTCGCCGCCTCCGACCTGGACGGGATCTCCGTCACCGCGGGCCCGGGGCTCGCGGGCGCGCTCCTCGTGGGCGTCTCGGCGGCCAAGGCGTACGCGTACGCGCTCGGCAAGCCGCTCTACGGCGTGAACCACCTCGCCTCGCACATCTGCGTCGACCAGCTGGAGCACGGGCCGCTGCCCGAGCCCACGATGGCGCTGCTCGTCTCGGGCGGGCACTCGTCGCTGCTGCTCTCCTCCGACATCACGTCCGACGTGCGCCCCCTCGGCGCGACCATCGACGACGCGGCGGGCGAGGCCTTCGACAAGATCGCCCGGGTGCTGAACCTCGGCTTCCCCGGCGGTCCCGTCATCGACCGGTACGCGAAGGAGGGCGACCCCAACGCGATCACCTTCCCGCGCGGGCTCACCGGGCCGCGCGACCCGGCGTACGACTTCTCCTTCTCCGGGCTGAAGACGTCCGTGGCGCGCTGGATCGAGGCGAAGCGGGCCGCCGGTGAGGACGTTCCGGTGCGGGATGTGTCGGCGTCCTTCCAGGAGGCCGTCGTCGACGTGCTGACCCGCAAGGCCGTGCGCGCCTGCAAGGACGAGGGTGTCGACCACCTCATGATCGGCGGCGGTGTGGCCGCCAACTCGCGGCTGCGGGCCCTCGCCCAGGAGCGGTGCGAGGCGGCCGGGATCCAGCTGCGCGTGCCGCGGCCCAAGCTGTGCACGGACAACGGCGCGATGGTCGCGGCCCTCGGCGCCGAGATGGTGGCGCGCAACCGGTCCGCGTCCGCCTGGGACCTGTCGGCCGACTCCTCGCTGCCGGTGACGGAGACGCACGTGCCGGGGCACACGCACGACCACGATCACGTGCACGAGGTCGCGAAGGACAACCTGTACTCATGACCGTCGCGTTGATGTGGGAGGCCCGGGCGGCCGAGGGGCGGGGCGAGGAGCTGCTCGCCTGGGCGCGGGGGCAGGTCCTCGCGGCCGAGCCGCTGCGGCGCGAGTTCTTCCGCGCCCCGCAGGACCGGGTCCTCGTCATCACCTGGTGGGACGCGGCGTACGACGCCGAACTGCCTGAACTGCCGGAACCAGAGGGCGAGTTGGTGACCCGGACGGTGCATCGGTGGCGGTTCGAGGCGGTCGCTCCCGCCTGAGGCGGCATCGTCCGGAGACGTGAGAACCGTCTGAGATTCCCGAATAACGGCGCCCAGCTGGTTTACCGTTGTAATAATTCCGACTTATGTTCGCCCTGTGAAGCGAATACAGAGCCGTCGTGGGCGTTTGGTGAAGACGGCCGGTGTCGTGGCCGGTTGCGTGCTCGTCCTCACCGGGGGCGGGGCCGCGTGGGCGTACTGGCATCTGGACCACAACATCCGGGGCGTCGACATCGACAGCGCGCTCGGCGACGACCGGCCCCTGGAGCCGGCCCCGGCCACGCCGGAGCCCTCGGCGACCGCGCCGCCCGCGGGGGCGCTGAACATCCTCGTCCTCGGCTCCGACTCGCGCAGTGGCAGCAAGAACTCCGCGCTCGGCGGCGGCCACAGCGAGGGCGCCCGCTCCGACACCGCGATGGTGGTGCACCTGGACGCCGACCGTTCGGCGGCGACCGTCGTCAGCATCCCCCGCGACACCCTCGTCGAGCGGCCCGCGTGCCCGACCTCGTCCGGCGGCAGCACACAGGCCGCGTACGGCGTCATGTTCAACAGCGCGTACTCCGTGGGCGGTCCCGTCTGTGCCGTGAAGACGGTCGAGAAGCTCACCGGCGTGCGCATGGACCACTATCTGGAGATCGACTTCTCCGGCTTCGCCTCGGTCGTCGACGCGCTCGGCGGCGTGGACCTCACGACGACCGAGGACATCGACGACGACCTGAGCCACCTCCAGCTCGACGCGGGCTACCACCACCTCGACGGCAAGCAGGCCCTCGCCTTCGCCCGCACCCGCCACGGCGTCGGCGACGGCAGCGACCTCGGCCGCATCAAACTCCAGCAGCAGCTGGTGAAGGCCCTGGTGGAGGAGGTCTCGGGCAGCGATCTCCTGACGGACCCGGCCCACCTCTACAAGGTCGCCGACGCCCTCACAGGGAGCCTCACCACGGACACCGGCCTCGACTCCCTCGGCGAACTCCAGGGCCTGGCGGGCAGCTTGAAGGGGCTGTCGGCGGACGAGGTGAAGACGGTCACGATGCCGGTGCTCCCGGCTCCGTCCGACCCCAACCGTGTCGTCGCCGACGAGCCGGAGGCCGGGAAGCTGTGGGCCTCACTGCGGTGACGCGTCCGCGGGAAGATCACTTCGTGTACGTCAACAGGTAGCGCCAGAAGAGCAGTTGGCGCACCTGGCTGCTGGGGAGGAGCCGGTTGGCTTCCGTGCGGATGTCGGCGAGCGTCATGTCGGGTTGGCGCACAGGGGCCTTGAGGGGTGGCGGTGCGGCGCCGCGCAGCCGGTCGGCCACGTGGACCGCGGAGCGGGCCGCCGCGTTCGCGGGGACGGCCACCAGGTCCCACCGGGTGATGCCCGCGTAGCAGCCGAGGACGAGCAGGACGCCGCCCGGAGCGAGGGCCTCACGCAGCCGGGTCACCGTGGCGAAGGGCATGTGGTGCAGGCTCGCCAGGCACGTGATCACGTCGTAGTGGCCGCGCGGCAGGTCCGTCGTCGTCATGTCAGCACGGCGGTAGCGGGGACCCCCGCCGATCGACTCCGCCGCGGCCACGACCTCCGGCGACGGGTCGAGCGCGTCGACCTCGTAGCCGCGGCCGGCGAGCCGCCGCGCGAAACGGCCGGTGCCGCAGCCGATGTCCAGCGCGGTGCGGCCGCCGATGGGCAGGTGGCGCAGCAAGAGGCGGTGGTAGTGATCGTTGTGGTCGAAAGGCATGGGGCGCGATGGTGGCAGGGGGGCGATAAAGGGCGGGTGAGGGGCGGCCACGGGGAAGCGGGGGGACAGGCGGGCGTCGGGAAGGGTTGGAGAACTGGTGGGAAAACTTCCCTAAGAAATTTCTGCGCGCGTGTCGATCCGCGGGGATCCCGTTCGACGCGTAGACGAGAGCGGGGAGAAGCCCCGACCGCACCGAACGAGGAGTCACCATGCCGCGCTACATGACGCTGGTCCGTATCGACGAGAGCAAGGCCCCCGCCGAGGGCCCCCGCGAGGCCCTGATGCAGCGCATGGGTGAGCTGATCGAGGAGATGACCAAGGCCGGCGTGCTGCTCGACACCGGGGGGCTGCACCCCTCGTCCGAGGGCACCCGGGTGCACTACGAGAACGGCGAGATCACCGTCACCGACGGGCCGTTCACCGAGTCCAAGGAGGTCATCGGCGGCTACGCGATCATCCAGGCCAAGGACCGGGCCGAGATCCTGGAGTGGACCAAGCGGTTCCTGAAGGTCCACGAGGAGCACTGGACGGTCACCTCCGAGATCCGGGAGATCGCCGAGGGCTGAGCCACGCCGGACAGGCCCTTGGCCGCCCCGCGGGCGCGGGTGTCTGATGGTGGGCCGTGACAGCAGAACGTACTGCCGAAGCGGCCCACGCCATCGAGACCGTCTTCCGTCTGGAGGCGCCCCGCATCATCGCCGGTGTCACGCGCATCGTCCGGGACGTGGGCATAGCGGAGGAACTGGCGCAGGACGCGCTCGTCGCCGCCCTGGAGCAGTGGCCGGACGAGGGGATCCCGGACAACCCGGGCGCGTGGCTCATGGCCACCGCCAAGCACCGGGCGATCGACCTCGTGCGCCGCAAGGAGCGGTACGCGCGCAAACTGGCGGAGGTCGGCCGTGACCTGGAGACCGCGCCGCCCCACCTGGACGAGCCCGCGGACCCGGACGACATCGACGACGACCTGCTCCGCCTCGTCTTCACGGCCTGCCACCCGGTGCTGTCCGCCGAGGCCCGGGTCGCGCTCACGCTGCGGCTGCTCGGCGGCCTGACCACCGCCGAGATCGCCCGCGCGGTCCTGGCCCCCGAGGCGACGGTCGCCCAGCGCATCGTGCGCGCGAAACGCACCCTCGCCACGAAGAACGTCGCCTTCGAAGTGCCCTACGGCCCCGAGCGAGCGGCCCGCCTCGGCTCGGTCCTCGAGGTCATCTACCTCATCTTCAACGAGGGGTACGCGGCCACGGCGGGCGACGACTATCTGCGCCCCGGCCTGTGCGAGGACGCGCTGCGGCTCGCCCGGCTGCTGGCAGGCCTGATGCCGAAGGAGCCCGAAGTCCACGGCCTGGCCGCCCTGTTGGAGCTCCAGGCCTCGCGCTCGGCCGCCCGTACGGGCCCGTCGGGCGAGCCGGTTCTCCTCAAGGACCAGGACCGTACGCGCTGGAACCAGCTCCTGATCCGGCGCGGGTTCGCGGCGCTCGGCCGTGCGGACGCGGTGTCCACGGGCGGCGGCCCCGGCCCGTACGCCCTCCAGGCCGCCATCGCCGCCAGCCATGCGTACGCCCACACGTACGCGGAGACGAACTGGGAGGGGATCGCGACCCTGTACGGGCTGCTCGCAGCCCGGGCGCCGTCCCCCGTCGTCGAGCTGAACCGGGCGGTGGCGGTGTCCATGGCCGAGGGCCCCGCGGCCGGCCTCGCCCTGGTCGACGCCCTGGCCGGTGAACCGGCGCTGCGCGACTACCACTTGCTGCCGAGCGTGCGCGGAGACCTGCTCGAGCGGCTCGGGCGGCGCGAGGAGGCGCGGGCCGAGTTCGAGCGGGCCGCTTCGCTGACCCGCAACGAACGGGAGCGGGAGCTGCTGCTGGCGCGGGCGGAGGCGTGCGGTTAGGGCACCTCGTTCTCCGGCGAGGGCGGGGCTGTTGCCGCTCAGGAGTCGGCGTCGCCCCCGTTGGCCGGCCGCGCGGGCGCGCCAAGGAGCATCGTCGGGGCGCCCGCGACGCGGGTCAGGAAGACCGTCACCGCGTTCGGGCCGTGCCGCTTCGGCAGCGCCTTGCGGCGCAGCTCCTCCGGCTCCACCGCCGACCCCCGTTTCTTCACCGTCAGGATCCCGACCTCGCGCTCCCGCAGCAGCGCCTTCAACTTCTTCACGTTGAAGGGGAGCCGGTCCGTGATCTCGTACGCGGTGGCGTACGGCGTCGCGCGCAGCGTGTCGGACGTGACGTAGGCGATCGTCTCGTCGATCAGCCCGCCCCCGACCTCCTCGGCCACGTCGGCGACCAGGTGGGCGCGGATGACGGCGCCGTCGGGCTCGTACAAGTACCGTCCCACGGACCGCACTTCGGGGTCGGGGAGGCCGCGGCCGGTGAGTGCGCGCGGCCCGGGGAGCAGCGTCGCCCGCATGCGGCCCGGCTCGGTGCCGAACCAGAGCACGGCCTCCTTCACGTCCCCGCCGTCCGAGATCCACTCGGCGTCGGCCGCGTCGGGGATCGCTTCGTGGGGGATGCCGGGCGCGATCTTCAGGGCCGCGTGCCGGGCCCCGAGCGCCGCGCCGACCGCCCAGGACAGGGGCGGGGAGTACGCCTCCGGGTCGAAGATCCGGCCGCCCCCCTTGCCGCCGCCCCGGCGCGCGGGGTCGACGAACACCGCGTCGTACGGCTCCGTGTCGACCTCGGTGACATCGGCCTCGCGGACCTCGATCAGCCCGTCGAGGCCCAGCGCCTGAGCGTTCGCGCGGGCGACCTCGCAGGTCAGGGGGTCGCGGTCGACGGCGAGTACGGAGATCCCGGCGCGGGCCAGCGCGATCGCGTCGCCGCCGATGCCGCAGCACAGATCGGCGACGGAGTGCACCCCGAGCGCCTTGAACTCCTGCGCGCGATGGGTGGCGACGCTCGTGCGGGTCGCCTGCTCGACGCCGTTCGCCGTGAAGTACATGCGGCGCGCGTCCGCCTCGCCGAACTTCGCCGCGGCGCGCTGCCGCAGCCGGGCCTGCGCGATGGCCGCCGAGACGAGGTCCGCCGGGTGGTCGCGGCGCAGCCGGGTGGCGACGGCGAGCTCCTGGCCGGGGGTGATGTCCCGTACGTCGTCGAGGAGCGCCTGGCCCTCCGTGGAGAGCAGCGAGCTGAAGGAGGCGAGGTCGTTCACCAGGCCCATTGTGGGCCAGTCGGTGGACGGTGCGCGCCCGGCCGCGGTGTCGGGCCCTGATCAGTGTTGTGAGCTGCGAGGATCCGGCGCCATGCGACTTGTACGACAAAACGACAAAAGAGCCGTTAAGGGGACGCCGGGCCGGAGGGCCCGTCACGCCCGTACGCGGGCCGGTCTCGCCGTTCTCGCCGCCTGTGCGGTCGCTTCCGGGTGCGCCGCGGCCGACGGCAGGAAGGCCGTCGAGCCGGCGCCCGGCCAGGGGCCGCCCGCCCGCGGCCTCGACTCCTATGCGGGCAAGATGCCTGCCGCCCAGGCCGCCCGGGTCGCGATGGCCAAGAAGTGGCGCCTGTCGGAGCCGCCGCTCCTCGCGCCGCCCGCGCCCGCCGAGAAGCCCGTGATCAGGGCCCGTAAGGGCTTCGAGGTCGACGGCCAGGAGGATCTGCCGCCCGTCTTCACGACCGTGCCGACCAAGGACAAGGTCGTGTTCCTCACCATCGACGACGGCTCCGAGAAGGACCCGGAGTTCCTGAAGATGATGAGCGACCTGAAGATCCCTTACACCGCCTTCCTCAGCAACTACCTGGTGAAGGACGACTACGGCTACTTCGGGAAGATGCAGTCCCGCGGCGTCTCGCTGAACAACCACACGCTGACGCACCCGTATCTGCCCGGCCTGTCCTACGAGGGGCAGCTGCGCGAGATCTGCGGCATGCAGAACATCATGCAGGAGCAGTACGGGAAGCGGCCCGTCCTCTTCCGCCCGCCGTACGGCAACTACAACCGGGACACGCTGCGCGCCGCCAAGTCCTGCGGCATCAAGTACGCGCCGATCTGGAACGAAGAGGTGTACGTCGACCACGTCGAGTGGCGCGAGGTGGACCAGGACCTGCACCCGGGCGACATCATCCTGACCCACTTCCGGGGCCGCGAGGAGTGGAAGGGCACCATGCCCGACATGGTCCGCCTGCTCATGAAGTACGTGACCGACAAGGGGTACGCCGTGGCCAGGCTGGAGGACTACCTGTGATGTCCGTGCGGGCGCGCCGGGCCCCCGCGCGCACCGGGCCCCGGCGGCTGCTCGCCGCCGCCCTGGCCGCCGGTGTCCTCGCACCCGCGCTGCTCGCCGGGTGCGCCCAGTCCGTGGACCCGATCGAGCGGCTCAGCAGGAAGGCGGCCGAGAAGGTCCGCCATTCGCACGACGCGGCACCTACGGCCACGCCGGCCGTGGGCCTGGGGAGTGGGTCGTGGGGTGGGCTCGGGGCAGGGAAGACGGGGGCGGGAGGCGGGCCGGTGCGCGTCGCGCCTCTTCACACCCCCGCGCGTCACGGCGCAACTCCGCGTGGCGGCCGCGCCCCGGACGCCTACCGTCGCTGGGGACTCTCCGCGCCGCTCGCCCCGGCGCCGAGACCCCCGGCACGCCACGCGGCCGGGGCGGGACCGGGACCGCACGCGCTCCCGCGCGTCGTGGACCACGTCCGCACCAAGGACCACGTCGTCTTCCTGACCTTCGACGACGGCGTGGACCGCGACCCTCACTTCGCCGACATGGTCCGCGACCTGCGGCTGCCCGTCAGCGTCTTCCTCACGGACGGCGTCGCGGGCCCCGGCCACGACCACCTCGGCAGGCTGCGGACCCTCGGCGCGGGCGTGCAGAACCAGACCCTGAACCACCACGTCCTGCCCTCGCTCCCGTACGCCGAACAGCACGCCGAGATCTGCGGCCAGCAGGACCGGCTGAAGAACCGCTTCGGCACCCGCCCCCGCCTCCTCCGCCCGCCCTTCGGCGAGTACGACCAGAACACTCTGCGCGCCGCTGCCACCTGCGGGGTCGACGTCGTGGTCCTGTGGCGCGCCTCGGTGCGGAGCGACGACCTGCGTTACGCGGACGGGGGCCGGCTGCGTCCCGGCGACATCGTCCGGGCCCAGTTCCGTGACGGCGACGGCCCGCACGGGACGACGCTCACCGGGACGACGACGCGGCTGCTGCGCCGTATCCAGGCCCAGGGGTTCACGGTGGGGAGGCTCGAGGACTACCTGTGACGGACGGGCCGGAGGGGCCGTGCGGAAGACTCGCCATCAGTGAATTGGCACTCCGCTTGACCGAGTGCTAATCGCAGTCATAGTCTCGGCCCTGGCACTCCCCACTGGAGAGTGCCAATAGCGACGGGCAGGTCCGGCACCCGCGACGACGGATCCACCTGGTCGCCACCTCAGACAGTTAACCCCGTGATCTCCGAAGGGGGAGGTCGGATCGTGACGACCACCAGCTCCAAGGTTGCCATCAAGCCGCTCGAGGACCGCATTGTGGTCCAGCCGCTCGACGCCGAGCAGACCACCGCCTCTGGCCTGGTCATCCCGGACACCGCGAAGGAGAAGCCCCAGGAGGGCGTCGTCCTGGCCGTGGGCCCGGGCCGCTTCGAGAACGGCGAGCGTCTGCCGCTCGACGTGAAGACCGGCGACATCGTGCTGTACAGCAAGTACGGCGGCACCGAGGTGAAGTACAACGGCGAGGAGTACCTCGTCCTCTCGGCTCGCGACGTGCTCGCGATCGTCGAGAAGTAATTCACCCACTGTTTTAGTTCTGCGCCCCTGGCTCCCCGCTACTCAGCTGCGACTTTTCTCAGCATGCCGGGCGTCGGGGGCGCAGTTCGTTCGAGAGGACTAACAGCACCATGCCGAAGATCCTGAAGTTCGACGAGGACGCCCGTCGCGCCCTCGAGCGCGGTGTCAACAAGCTTGCCGACACGGTCAAGGTGACGATCGGCCCCAAGGGCCGCAACGTCGTCATCGACAAGAAGTTCGGCGCTCCCACCATCACCAACGACGGTGTCACGATCGCCCGCGAGGTCGAGATCGACGACCCGTACGAGAACCTCGGCGCCCAGCTGGTGAAGGAGGTGGCGACCAAGACCAACGACATCGCGGGTGACGGCACCACCACCGCCACCGTGCTCGCCCAGGCCCTGGTCAAGGAAGGCCTGCGCAACGTCGCCGCCGGCGCCTCCCCGGCCGCCCTGAAGAAGGGCATCGACGCCGCGGTCAAGGCCGTGTCCGAGGAGCTCCTCGCGACCGCCCGCCCGATCGAGGACAAGGCCGACATCGCGGCCGTCGCCGGTCTGTCGGCCCAGGACTCGCAGGTCGGCGAGCTCATCGCCGAGGCGATGGACAAGGTCGGCAAGGACGGTGTCATCACCGTCGAGGAGTCCAACACCTTCGGTCTGGAGCTGGACTTCACCGAGGGCATGGCGTTCGACAAGGGCTACCTGTCTCCGTACTTCGTGACGGACCAGGAGCGCATGGAGGCCGTGCTCGAGGACCCGTACATCCTGATCAACCAGGGCAAGATCTCGTCCATCCAGGACATGCTGCCGCTGCTTGAGAAGGTCATCCAGGCCGGTGGCTCCAGGCCGCTCCTGATCATCGCCGAGGACGTCGAGGGCGAGGCCCTGTCGACCCTGGTCGTGAACAAGATCCGCGGCACGTTCAACGCCGTCGCCGTCAAGGCGCCCGGCTTCGGTGACCGCCGCAAGGCGATGCTCGGCGACATGGCCACCCTCACCGGTGCCACCGTCATCGCCGAAGAGGTCGGCCTCAAGCTCGACCAGGCCGGTCTCGACGTGCTCGGTTCCGCCCGTCGCGTGACCATCACCAAGGACGACACCACGATCGTCGACGGTGGCGGCAACTCCGACGAGGTCGCGGGCCGCGTCAACCAGATCAAGGCCGAGATCGAGAACACGGACTCCGACTGGGACCGCGAGAAGCTCCAGGAGCGCCTCGCGAAGCTGGCCGGCGGCGTGTGCGTGATCAAGGTCGGCGCCGCCACCGAGGTGGAGCTGAAGGAGAAGAAGCACCGTCTGGAGGACGCCATCTCCGCGACCCGCGCCGCGGTCGAGGAGGGCATCGTCTCCGGTGGTGGCTCCGCTCTGGTGCACGCCGTCAAGATCCTCGAGGGCAACCTCGGCAAGACCGGCGACGAGGCCACCGGCGTCTCCGTCGTGCGCCGCGCCGCCGTCGAGCCGCTGCGCTGGATCGCCGAGAACGCCGGCCTCGAGGGCTACGTCATCACCTCGAAGGTCGCCGAGCTCGACAAGGGCCAGGGCTTCAACGCCGCGACCGGCGAGTACGGCGACCTGGTCAAGGCCGGCGTCATCGACCCGGTCAAGGTCACCCGCTCCGCCCTGGAGAACGCCGCGTCCATCGCGTCGCTGCTCCTCACGACCGAGACCCTGGTCGTCGAGAAGCCGGCGGACGAGGAGCCCGAGGCCGGCGGCCACGGGCACGGCCACTCCCACTAGTGCACTGAGCAACTAGTGCGGCGCCGGTCGCGCCGGCGTCTGTTCGTACGAGGCCCGGTTCCGCGTTCTTCGCGGGGCCGGGCCTCGGCGTGTGCGGCGCCGGGTCCGGGCCCGAGCGGTCAGGACTCGAGCGGTCAGGACTCGAGCTGATCGAGCGCACCGAGCTGGGCCATCAGCCCCAGCCGGTCGTTCTGCCACCAGCCCTCGACGATCTTCCCGTCCTCCCGGAACCGGAAGATGGTCGCGCCGGTCATCGTGACCTGCTTGCCCGTCGCCGGAATCCCCATGAAGTCGCCGTTGTGGTCGCCCTTGAAGGTCCACCGCGTGCACACGCGGTCGCCTTCGGTGATCTGGTCGTCGATGGTGAAGTCGATGTCGAACCCGCCGCGGTACATCTCGATCTCGCGCCGCATCGCGTCGAGACCGATGGTGTCCGTCACGTTGCCGGGGTCGTGGTCGTGGTAGTCCTCCGCGAGCAGGTCGTTGAGCGGCGGCAGTTCACCCTCGGTGGCGACCGTCTCGAAGAACCGGCGCGCGTTGCCCGCGTACAACTGCTCGTCCCGCACCACCTCGAGGTCGGTGAAGGTGGGCATCTCGTCGCAGAGGGCGACCATCTCCCGGAAGATCGTGTCGGTCTCCGGAAGGTTCGAGTTCCGCATCGCCTCCTCGTACGACGGGAACTCCACGATCTCGATGAAGTGCGACGCGTCGGACCGGTCCTTGCCGACGACGCTGTGCGTCGCGGTCCGCTTCCCCTTGGTCCGCTCCGCCCATGTGTCCATGAGCTGGTTCATCTCGTCGAATCGGCTGGTCTTGCAGTCGATCAGTTGCACGAACGTCATGACGCCACCTTCCGGCCCCCCTGCGTAAGGTCCGGACAGCTCTATCCTCCCACCGCCGTGTAACGACCCGGCGGGACCGGGACCGGGACCGGTGGAGGCGGGGCCGGGCTCTGGCGGGGCCGGTCTCTGGCAGGACCGGTCTCTGGCAGGGCCGGGCTCTCGCGGAACCGAGGCCCCGCCGGACCCGGACCCGGACCCGGCCCCAGGCTCGCCGTGCCTTACTGCGGCCCGTACTTGCGCCCCGTCTTCGCCGTGACGCCGCCGAGCAGCCCGCGAGGCGCCAGTTTCACGACGCCCATCAGCGTCTTGTACCGCGGATCCGGGATCGACAGCGACTTGCCGCGCGCCAGATCGGCAAGCGCCGCCGCCACCAGCTTGTCGGCGTCGAGCCACATCCACTTGGGGATGTTGTCGGTGCCCATGTCGGCCCGCTCGTGGAACTCCGTACGGACGAAGCCCGGGCAGAGCGCCATCAGCCGCACACCGCTGCCGGCCAGGTCCCGCGCCGCGCCCTGCGTGAACTGCACGACCCACGCCTTCGACGCGCCGTACGTCCCGCGCGGCACGAACGCCGCCACCGACGCCACGTTCACCACGCCGCCCCTGCCGCGCTCACGCATCGGCGCCACCGCGGCGGACGTGAGCCGCAGGACCGCCTCGCAGTGGACCTTCAGCATGGTCAACTCGTCGGCGAGCGGGACCTCCAGGTAATGGCCCTTGTTGCCGAAGCCCGCGTTGTTGATCAGCAGGTCCACCGGACGCTTGCGGTCGGTCAGCCGTGCCTCGACCGCGCCGATGCCCTCGTCGGTGGCGAGGTCCGCCGTGAGCACCTCGGCCTCGATGCCGTGCCGGTCGTGGAGCTCGGTGGCCTGCTCCCGCAGCCGCTTGGTGTCACGCGCCACCAGGACGAGGTCGTGGCCGTCCGCGGCGAGCCGGCGCGCGAACGCGGCACCGATCCCCGAGGTGGATCCCGTAATCAGAGCGGTAGTCATGGGGCAAGGCTAGTGACCGCCGTGGGCATGGCCACGCTCGGGAGTCCCCGCGCGTGGTCCCTTGTCCACGACCACGAACTGCCCCGTCACACCGCTGCCCTCGTGGGAGAGCGGACGGCAGCGGACATGTACGGAGTGTCGGGAAGGGACACCCACGCACCGTCCCTTCGCTTTCCGGTACCTCCAACTTGCCTATATGTACAGGCAGTTCGGGTCGCTTCGGGGGTCGTCCCCGATGTGGTGAGGGTGGGTCGGGCGGGAAGCTCGACGGATCTCCCGCTTCAAGAGCGTTCTCCTTGTGGCCGGTTCGGTCGTCACCGTCGTGGCGCTCGCGACCAGAGCCGCTTCCGCCGCGCGGGCCAGTTCCGCAACCGCCGCGCGTACCAAGGCCGCTGGGCCGCGCGGCCCAGGCCCGCCACCGTCGCGCGGCCCAGGCCCGCTCCACCCCTATGCCGCGTCGCCCGCCGCGTCCCCGCCTCCGTACTTCGCCACGTACGTACGAGCCGCCTCGACCGCCTCGGGGGCGAGTGCGTCCGCCGCGACGAGCAGCCGCGGGAGCAGGTCCCGGTCGGTGGTGACGGCCCGGAACTGGAAGGCGACGGTCACCTCGTGGTCGGGTCGGTGAACGATCTCGATCGTGTCGCCCGCCCGGATCGCGCCCGGCTCGATCACTCGCAGATACGCGCCAGGTGCGGCCCGCGCAGTGAAGCGCTTGACCCACCCCTTCTCGCCGAGGTGGCCCTGGAACGTGCGGCAGGGGATCCGGCCCGAGGCGACCTCGAGGACCAGGTCGGGGCCGACGCGCCAGCGCTCGCCGATCTTCGCGCCCGTCACGTCGACACCCTCGGTGGTGAGGTTCTCGCCGAACGAGCCGTTGCGCAGATCGTGGCCGAGCGTTCCCTGCCACTCGTCGAGGTCCTCGCGGGCGAAGGCGTAGACCGCCTGGTCGTCGCCGCCGTGATGGCGCATGTCGCACACGGCGTCCCCTTCGAGACCGCTGGCGCCGACCCCCTTGGGCCCGGGCGCCGCCACCCGGACGGGGCCCGGCACCGGCCGCTTGTCGATACCGGTCACGCCCTCGGCCTGGTCGGTGTGCTCGCTGGCCTCGGGGCGACCCACATTCAGAGACAGAAGCTTCATGACGGCACGCTAAGCGACGCGGCGCCAAAGCGTCGACGCATTATTTCCCGTTGCATCCAAGGCTGCCTTATGCTTGAGGAATGATCGAGGCCCGTCATCTCCGTGTCCTGCGCGCCGTGGCCGCCACCGGCTCCTTCTCGGCGGCCGCCCGCGAACTCGGCTGCACCCAGCCCGCGGTCAGCCAGCAGATGAAGGCCCTCGAATCCTCTGCGGGCACCCCGCTCCTCATCCGCACAGGCCGCGAGATGCGACTCACCCAGGCGGGTGAAGCTCTGGTGCGGCACGCGGCGGGAATCCTGGCCGGACTGACCGCGGCGGAGGAGGAGGTCGCCGCCATCGCGGGCCTGCGCGCAGGCCGTGTCCGGCTCGTCTCGTTCCCCAGCGGCAGCTCCACGCTCGTCCCCACGGCGCTGGCCGCCCTGCGCGCCGCGCACCCCGGCACCCGCGTCTCCCTGGTGGAGGCGGAGCCGCCGCGCTCGGTCGAGATGCTGCGTGAGGGCGACTGCGATGTGGCCCTGGCCTTCAGATATGAGGGGCGGCGCGAAGCGCCTCAGGACAAGGGTGGTGGCGGGAGACGGGAGGGCGAAGGGGCGCAGGCCGCGGAGGACTGGGACGACCTCGTCGTACGTCCGCTGCTGGCCGACCGGCTCGTCGGCCTCGTCCCTGAGGGGCACCGGCTGGCCAAGTCGGACGCGGTCTCCATCGGTGAGCTGGCCGACGAGCCCTGGATCGCGGGCTGCCCGCGCTGTCGCCGGCAGTTGGTGGAGGTCTGCGAGGGTGCGGGATTCACTCCGCGCATCGACTTCGCGACCGACGACTATCCGGCGGTGATCGGCCTGGTCGGTGCCGGCCTCGGTGTGGCGGTCCTGCCGGAGCTCGCCATCGAATCCGTACGCCCCAAGGGCGCACGCACAGTGACGGTGGAGCCGGCTGTGCAGCGCGAGATCGTCGCCCTCACACTGCCCGACCTGGCCCAGGTGCCGGCCGTGGCAGCCACGCTCGACCACCTGGCGCGGGCCGCGGCCCGCTGATCGGGCCCTCACAGGCCCACGGGCACGTCACTGCGTGCCCACCTTGAAGAAACGTTCCTTCATCTGTTCACCCCGGGTGGGGCGCCGCCCGCCGGTGCCGGTGCGGCGGCGACGAGCCGGTTGCGGGCGCGGCCCATGAGCTCCTCGCGCTCGTCCTCGGTCAGCCCGCCCCACACGCCGTACGGCTCGCGCACCTGGAGCGCATGAGCAGCGCACTCCGCGCGCACCGGACACCTCATGCAGACCTCTTTGGCCGAGTTCTCGCGGGCGCTGCGCGCCGCTCCCCGCTCCCCCTCCGGATGGAAGAAGAGCGAGCTGTCCACCCCGCGGCAGGCCGCGAGGAGCTGCCAGTCCCACAGATCTGCGTTCGGTCCGGGAAGGCGGGAGAAATCTGCCATTGCTGTGTCCCCTTGTAGCCGTTCTGACGCGGGAAGGTGCCCAAGAACCGTACATCTACTGTCTAAGGAGATGAAAATATGACTCATTGCGAATCTAGCCTCAGACACCACTAAAAGTGAAGAAAAAGGGCTAAATGGGGCATGGCTTGTGGTGAAACCTTGTGGGTCGCTTGCGCCGTCTGCTCTGTATCCGGTCCCTCACGTAGAGTGCCGAAGCAGACCGTCGAACCCGTAACTCTTTCGGGTGACCGTCGTTGAGAGTGCGGAGGCGGTTGAGACAACAAGCGCTCGGGCATCTGTCCGAGAGCGTCGACCGCACAGGTGACGATTCGTACCAGCCTGGAGGCCCAAGGTGACGCGCATCAGCTGCGGAGGACGGTCATGACATCCGTCCTCGTCTGCGACGACTCCCCGCTTGCCCGAGAAGCGCTCCGCCGCGCGGTCGCGACCGTCCCCGGCGTAGAGCGCGTGACGACCGCGGCCAACGGCGAGGAAGTCCTGCGCCGCTGGGGCGCCGACCGCTCGGACCTGATTCTGATGGACGTACGCATGCCCGGTCTGGGCGGCGTCGAGACGGTCCGGCGGCTGCTGTCCGCCGATCCCGGTGCGCGCATCATCATGCTCACCGTGGCCGAGGACCTGGACGGTGTCGCGCTCGCCGTCGCCGCCGGTGCCCGCGGCTATCTGCACAAGGACGCCTCGCGTGCCGAACTGCGTGCCACGGTCACGCAGGCGCTCGCCGACCCGACCTGGCGGCTCGCGCCGCGCAGACTGCGGTCGGCCGAGATGGGTGCGGCGCCGACGCTCACGGCGCGTGAGATCCAGGTGCTCGAGGGCATGAGCCACGGCCGGTCCAACGCGGAGATCGGGCGCGAGCTCTTCCTCTCCGAGGACACGGTCAAGACGCACGCACGCCGCCTCTTCAAGAAGCTCGGCGCCTCGGACCGCGCGCACGCCGTGGCGCTCGGCTTCCGCTGGGGCCTGGTCCGCTAAGGCGCACGGTGCGCCGCCGCGGGGGCACAGCGATCCCCGTCCGCCCCAGGGCGGACGGGGCTGCGGACGGCCGCCGGTCCTCGTTTCGCCGGACATGCCGCATCCTTGAGTTGTGGAGTTCCTCAGGGACGAGTCGGCCGAGCGGAAGGGGAGGGCGCACGAGATGAGTTCCGGCGCACCTGCTCATAACGCTTCAGTGCACAACTACGGACGCGGTGCCACGGACCGGACGCCGCCAAGGCACCATGGACCGATGCGCGACGACGAGGCAGCCGGCCGAGGAGCCATCGGTGCACTGGTCCACAGCGCCGTCGAGGGCGACGAGCAGGCCACGCACGACCTTCTCGCGCACGTCCACCCCCTCGCGATCCGCTACTGCCGAAGCCGTCTGACCCGACTGCCGGGTGACGCACGGCACTTCGTGGAGGATCTCGCGCAGGAAGTCTGTGTCGCGGTGCTCCTCGCGCTGCCGCGCTACAAGGACACCGGGCGCCCCTTCGAGGCGTTCGTCTTCGCCATCGCCGCGCACAAGGTCGCGGATCTCCAGCGCGCCGCCATGCGGCATCCCGGTTCCACCGCCGTGCCCTCCGACGAGATGCCGGAGCGGCCCGACGACTCGCTCGGACCGGAGGAGCGGGCCCTGCTCAGCAGCGATGCGGAGTGGGCGAAGAAGCTCCTCGCCAACCTTCCGGAGAACCAGCGCGAGCTGCTGCTGCTCCGGATCGCCGTCGGCCTCACCGCCGAGGAGACCGGACAGATGCTCGGCATGTCGCCGGGCGCCGTCCGCGTCGCCCAGCACCGCGCACTCAGCCGACTGCGGGCGCTCGCCGAGCAGTGAGCCGAGCAAGCCGAGTATCGAGGCGAGCAGCGGGCCGAACACCGAGGCGAGCAGTGAGTCGAGCGCCGGGCGGAGCAGTGAGTCGAGCGCCGAGCAAGCAAGCCGAACACTGAGGCGAGCACCGAGCCGAGCAGCGAGTCGTTGAGTGAGACGCGCCACGCGCGCGTGAGGCGGCGCACCAAGGGCGGGCCGCGATCCACGCACGTGTGAACGTACAAATCTGCTCGGTGATCTTGATCGTGGAATGAGACACCTCCGGATCCCGTTAGCATGGACATCCGCACCGATCAAGGCCATTTGGGGAAGGTGTCATGACTGCAAACGTCGACGGAGTGCCCGAGAAATTCGCGACACTCGGGCTGACCTACGACGACGTGCTGCTGCTGCCGGGCGCGTCCGAGGTCCTCCCGAACGCGGTCGACACCTCGTCCCGCATCTCCCGCAACGTGCGCGTGAACATTCCGCTGCTGTCGGCGGCGATGGACAAGGTCACCGAGTCCCGCATGGCCATCGCCATGGCGCGGCAGGGTGGCGTCGGTGTGCTGCACCGCAACCTGTCGATCGAGGACCAGGTCAACCAGGTCGACCTCGTGAAGCGTTCCGAGTCCGGCATGGTGACCGACCCGATCACCGTGCACCCGGACGCGACGCTGGCCGAGGCCGACGCGCTGTGTGCGAAGTTCCGCATCAGCGGCGTCCCGGTGACCGACCCGGCGGGCAAGCTGCTCGGCATCGTCACCAACCGCGACATGGCGTTCGAGTCCGACCGCAGCCGCCAGGTGCGCGAGGTCATGACGCCGATGCCGCTCGTGACCGGCAAGGTCGGCATCTCCGGCGTCGACGCCATGGAGCTGCTGCGCCGCCACAAGATCGAGAAGCTTCCGCTGGTCGACGAAGCGGGCGTCCTCAAGGGCCTCATCACGGTCAAGGACTTCGTGAAGGCCGAGCAGTACCCGCACGCCGCGAAGGACGCCGAGGGCCGCCTCCTCGTCGGTGCCGCGGTGGGCGCCAGCCCCGAGGCCCTGGAGCGCGCTCAGGCGCTGGCCGAGGCGGGCGCGGACTTCCTCATCGTCGACACGTCGCACGGACACAACAGCAACGCGCTGAACTGGATGGCGAAGATCAAGTCCAGCGTCGGCGTCGACGTCATCGGCGGCAACGTCGCGACGCGTGACGGCGCGCAGGCCCTGATCGACGCCGGTGTCGACGGCGTGAAGGTCGGTGTGGGCCCCGGCTCCATCTGCACCACGCGCGTGGTCGCCGGTATCGGCGTCCCGCAGGTCACCGCGATCTACGAGGCGGCTCTCGCCGCCCGTGCCGCCGGCGTCCCGGTCATCGGTGACGGCGGTCTGCAGTACTCCGGCGACATCGGCAAGGCGCTCGCCGCCGGTGCCGACACGGTGATGCTGGGCAGCCTTCTCGCGGGCTGTGAGGAGTCGCCGGGTGAGCTGATGTTCATCAACGGCAAGCAGTTCAAGTCGTACCGCGGCATGGGTTCCCTCGGGGCGATGCAGTCCCGCGGGCAGGGCCGGTCGTACTCCAAGGACCGCTACTTCCAGGCCGAGGTCGCCTCCGACGACAAGCTCGTGCCCGAGGGCATCGAGGGCCAGGTGCCCTACCGCGGCCCGCTGGCCAACGTGCTGCACCAGCTCGTCGGCGGTCTGCGCCAGACGATGGGCTATGTGGGCGCCGCCTCCATCGACGAGATGGAGACCAAGGGCCGCTTCGTGAGGATCACGTCCGCGGGCCTCAAGGAGAGCCACCCGCACGACATCCAGATGACGGTCGAAGCGCCGAACTACAGCCGCAGCAAGTAGCCGCCAAGTAGTCGCCGACAGTGCCAGGGGCGGCCCCGGGGTTCCCGGGGCCGCCCCTGGCGCGTATGTCGGGGATACTGGAAGGCGCTGAAACGCAGAGGGAAAGGCCACACACGTGACTGAGATCGAGATCGGGCGCGGCAAGCGCGGCCGCCGGGCGTACGCCTTCGACGACATCGCCGTCGTCCCGAGCCGCCGTACGCGTGACCCGAAGGAGGTCTCGATCGCCTGGCAGATCGACGCCTACCGTTTTGAGCTGCCGTTCCTGGCAGCTCCCATGGACTCCGTCGTCTCGCCGGCCACCGCCATCCGGATCGGTGAGCTCGGCGGCCTCGGCGTGCTGAACCTCGAGGGCCTGTGGACCCGCTACGAGGACCCGCAGCCGCTCCTCGACGAGATCGCCGAGCTGGACGCCGACGTCGCCACGCGGCGCCTTCAGGAGATCTACCAGGCCCCCATCAAGGAGGAGCTGATCGGGCAGCGTATCAAGGAGGTGCGCGACTCCGGTGTCGTCACCGCCGCCGCGCTGTCGCCGCAGCGCACCGCCGAGTTCTCCAAGGCCGTCGTGGACGCGGGCGTCGACATCTTCGTGATCCGCGGGACCACGGTGTCCGCCGAGCACGTCTCCGGCGCCGCCGAGCCGCTGAACCTGAAGCAGTTCATCTACGAG
Organism: Streptomyces sp. NBC_00009; assembly: GCF_045040855.1. Taxonomy (NCBI): domain Bacteria; kingdom Bacillati; phylum Actinomycetota; class Actinomycetes; order Kitasatosporales; family Streptomycetaceae; genus Streptomyces; species Streptomyces sp. NBC_00009. The sequence goes on along the minus strand of NZ_CP108312.1, from coordinate 3,136,253 downwards.
CTGGACGTGCCGGTCATCGTGGGCGGCTGTGCCACGTACACGGCCGCGCTGCACCTGATGCGTACCGGTGCGGCCGGTGTGCTCGTCGGCTTCGGTGGCGGCGCCGCGCACACCACGCGCAACGTGCTGGGCATCCAGGTGCCGATGGCGACCGCCGTGGCCGATGTGGCCGCCGCCCGCCGCGACTACATGGACGAGTCCGGCGGCCGGTACGTGCACGTGATCGCCGACGGCGGCGTGGGCTGGTCCGGCGACCTGCCGAAGGCCATCGCCTGCGGCGCCGACGCCGTGATGATGGGCTCCCCGCTGGCGCGCGCCACGGACGCGCCCGGCAAGGGCCACCACTGGGGCATGGAGGCCGTCCACGAGGACGTGCCGCGCGGCAAGAAGGTCGACCTCGGGACCGTCGGTACGACGGAGGAGGTCCTCACCGGGCCTTCGCACACCCCGGACGGTTCGATGAACTTCTTCGGCGCCCTCAAGCGCGCCATGGCGACGACCGGCTACAGCGAGCTCAAGGAGTTCCAGCGGGTCGAGGTCACGGTGGCGGACTCGCAGCACCGCCGCTGACGCAGTACTACGTGGAAGGGGCCCGCACCGTTTCGGTGCGGGCCCCTTCCACGTAGAGGGCCATTGCAGGTCTACGGAGAGGGGCTTTAAAGGCGGTGGGCCGCGCCTGTCGGGGTGGCGCCCCTGGTGTCCAGGAGGAGCTGGGCCTTCACGGACAGGCCCTGGAGGTCGTACGTGCGGTGCTGCTGGAGCAGGATCGTCAGGTCGGCGTCCGCGGCGGCCTCGTAGAGGGAGTCCGCGCGGGGGACCGGGTGGCCGAGGACGTTCCACGACGGGATGTGCGGGTCGTGGTAACTGACCGCCGCTCCCAGCTGCATCAGCCGGGTGGCGATCTCCTGGGCGGGGGTGCCCTCCAGGTCGGCGACGTCGGGCTTGTACGTGATGCCGAGGAGCAGGACGCGGGCGCCGCGGGCCGACTTGCCGTGTTCGTTGAGGAGGGTGGCGGCGCGCTGGATCACGTACTGGGGCATGTGGTGGTTGACCTGCTGGGCCAGTTCCACCATGCGCAGGGGGCGGACCGGGAGGGGCGGGCTTGAGAGGTCCTGGGGGACTCCGTGGCCGCCGACGCCGGGGCCGGGACGGAACGCCTGGAAGCCGAACGGCTTGGTCTCGGCGCAGCGGATGACGTCCCACAGGTCGACGCCCAGGTCGTGGCAGAGGACGGCCATCTCGTTGACCAGAGCGATGTTGACGTGGCGGTAGTTGGTCTCCAGGAGCTGGACGGTCTCGGCCTCGCGTGGTCCACGCGCGCGAACCACCTTGTCGGACAGGCGGCCGTAGAAGGCGGCAGCGGATTCGGTGCAGGCGGGGGTGAGGCCGCCGATGACCTTGGGGGTCGTGGCGTACGCGTGCGTGCGGCTGCCGGGGTCGAGGCGGCCGGGGGAGTAGGCGAGGTGGAAGTCGCGGCCGGCCCGCAGCCCCGAGCCGTCCTCCAGGAGGGGGCGCAGGACGCCTTCGGTGGTGCCGGGGGCGACCGGGGTCTCGATGATCACCGTGGTGTGGGGGCGCAGACGGGCGGCGAGGGCGCGCGTGGCGTCGGTGAGCTGCGTGAGGTCGAGGGAGCGGTCCGCGCCGAGTGGCGCGGGGGCGCAGATGACGGCGGTGCGGACGCGGCCGAGTTCGACGGGGTCGCCGGTCGGCCGGAAGCCCCCCGAGAGCATCCGGCGGATGTCGGCGGCGGTCAGGGTTCCCTCGGCGCCGTCGCCGGGGAGCCGGCCGGCCGCGAGGTCGGTGGCGCGTACGGGGTCGTAGCCGATGGTCGCGATGCCGGTGGCGACGGCGGCCTGGGCGAGGGGCAGGCCGAGGTGACCGAGTCCGATGACGGCGAGATCTGCGGGCATGGCGGTGGGCCGTCCTTCCCAATAGCCGGAGCGGGAGGAGAGCGCAAGCCCTGTGGACAAGATGGGCGAGCGCAATGTCAGACTAGGAGTAAATATGACCGTTATGCGGTATTGCCTGGCCGGGAATCCGGGAGTGTTGTCCACAGGCTGCGGGTGAGTGGTGGCTGAAGTCGGGCACGGCGGTCAGAATCGGTGCATGGGTGATGAGAGCCGGGGCGCATCAGACAGGTGACACCGGTGGGACCGACTGGACCGACGCCGACTGACCGACAGCGGGAGGTAGCAGTGAGGACAGCGACACTGGGACCGGCGGAGCGTGCCGAGGCGCTCGCGGGAATGGCCGAGCGGGAGCTGGACATCCTGGTCGTGGGCGCGGGGGTGGTAGGCGCGGGCACCGCGCTCGACGCCGCGACCCGGGGTCTGTCCACCGGGCTGGTCGAGGCGCGGGACTGGGCCTCCGGCACATCGAGCCGGTCGAGCAAGCTGATCCACGGCGGGCTCCGGTATCTCGAGATGCTCGACTTCGCACTTGTGCGCGAGGCGCTGAAGGAGCGCGGGCTGCTCCTGGAGCGGCTCGCCCCGCACCTCGTGAAGCCGGTCCCGTTCCTGTATCCCCTCCAGCACAAGGGCTGGGAGCGGCTGTACGCGGGCTCGGGCGTCGCCCTGTACGACGCGATGTCGATGGCGCGCGGGCATGGGCGCGGGCTGCCCATGCACCGCCATCTGAGCCGACGTCACGCGCTGCGGGTTGCGCCCGCGCTCAAGAAGGACGCGCTCGTCGGCGCCTTGCAGTACTACGACGCGCAGATGGACGACGCGCGGTATGTGGCGACGCTGGTGCGGACGGCCGCGATGTACGGGGCGAAAGTCGCCAACAGGGCGCGTGTGACCGGGTTTCTGCGGGAGGGCGAGCGCGTCGTCGGCGCCCGCGTCGAGGACGTGGAGGGCGGTGGGGAGTACGAGATCCGCGCCCGCCAGGTCGTGAACGCGACAGGCGTGTGGACGGACGACACCCAGGCGATGGTGGGCGAGCGGGGCCAGTTCCACGTACGCGCGTCCAAGGGCATCCACCTCGTCGTGCCCAAGGACCGGATCAACTCGTCGAGCGGGCTCATCCTGCGCACCGAGAAGAGCGTCCTGTTCGTGATCCCGTGGGGGCGCCACTGGATCGTGGGCACCACGGACACGGAATGGGACCTCGACAAGGCGCACCCCGCGGCCTCCAGCGCCGACATCGACTATCTGCTCGAGCATGTGAACTCGGTGCTCGCGGTGCCCCTCACGCGCGACGACGTCCAGGGGGTCTACGCGGGCCTGCGGCCCCTGCTCGCCGGCGAGTCCGACGCCACGAGCAAGCTCTCGCGCGAGCACACGGTGGCGCACCCCGTGCCGGGGCTCGTCGTCGTGGCGGGCGGCAAGTACACGACGTACCGGGTCATGGCCAAGGACGCCGTCGACGAGGCGGTGCACGGGCTCGACCAGCGCGTCGCCGACTGCGTCACCGAGGACATCCCGCTGATCGGGGCCGAGGGCTACCACGCGCTGTGGAACGCGCGGGCGAGGATCGCCGCGCGGACCGGGCTCCATGTGGTGCGGGTGGAGCATCTGCTCAACCGGTACGGGTCGTTGGCGGAGGAGGTGCTCGACCTGGTGGCCGCCGACCCCGGGCTCGGCGCGCCCCTCACCGGCGCCGACGACTATCTGCGGGCCGAAGTCGTGTACGCCGCCTCGCACGAGGGGGCGCGGCATCTCGACGATGTGCTGACGCGGCGCACGCGGATCTCGATCGAGACGTTCGACCGGGGGACGCGGTGTGCGCGTGAGGCGGCCGAGCTGATGGCTCCGGTGCTCGGCTGGGACAAGGACCAGATCGAGCGGGAGGTGGAGCACTACGAGAAGCGGGTGCAGGCCGAGCGGGAGTCTCAGCGTCAGCCCGATGACCTCTCGGCCGATGCGGCGCGACTGGGGGCGCCGGATATTGTGCCGCTGTGATGGGGTGCACCGGGGTTGCGCTGGGGGCTGTGCCCCCAGGCCCCCCTTTCGCCCTGCGGGCTCGTCCTCAAACGCCGGACGGGCTGAAATGGTGCGCTCGTCCTCAGGCGCCGGACGCGCTGAGTGGTGCGCTCTGCCTCAATCGTCCGACCCGTTGGTGGGTGTGGGTGGGCAGAACTCTGCCGTCAGTAGGCGGCGTTCCAGTTCGGGGGTGTTCTTCGCGGTGTCTGTGTTGGTGCGGAACGTGATGACGCTTGACGCCGTTCTCGTTGCCGCTGTGCGGACGTAGCTGCCCTCGATTCGGCCGTTGTGGCCCCATATCGTCGTTCCGCAGGGGAGTTTCGTGGGGTAGAGGCCCATGCCGTAGCGGCCTTGTGTGGTGCGGGTGTTGAGCATCGTGCGGAGTTGACTCGGGGGGAGGAGGCGGCCCTTCAGGAGGGCCGTGTAGAAGCGGTTCAGGTCGGTGAGGGTGGAGACCAGTTCGCCTGCGGCGCCGGCCACGCGGGGGTTCAGAGTGGTTACGTCGTCGCCTGTCGCGTCGTACGCGTGGCCGTGTGGCGTGGGCAGTGTGGTGCGGGTGCCGGGGAACGACGTGCCGGTGAGGTGGAGCGGTTCGATGATGCGGCGGCGGGCCTCGGTCGCGTACGAGTGGCCCGTGACCTGGCCGATGACCATGCCCAGCACGACGTAGTTGGTGTTCGAGTACGACCAGTGGTTGCGAGGGATCGGCGGATCGGCCTCGGCCAGTTGTACGGCCGTTTGGGGGGATATCGGGATCGTGCCGTGCGTGCGCGCCGTGAAGTCGGGCAGGCCGCTGGTGTGGGTGAGAAGCGAGTGGAGGGAGACGGAGTGGTCACGCAGTAGACCGGGGAGGTGGTCGTCCACCGTGTCCGAGAGGCGCAGGCGGTGTTCGGCGGCGAGTTGCAGCACGACCGTCGCGATGAACGACTTCGTGATGCTCCCGGCCCGGAAGTGGTCGGTGCGGCGGATCGTGGGTCCGGTGCGTACGAAGCGCGTCGTCATGCCCTCGCGGGCGAGCAGCGCCGCGGCGGGGGCCTTGCCCTCCGTGACCAGCAGCGGAAGAGTGGCGTCCGTGGCCGGGGCCGCGAGCGTCGTGGAACTGCCCGGAAACATACAGAAGAGGGTCGCTGCCAGGGGTATCGCCAGCAGTGTCCGAAGTACGGGCATGACGGTCCCTCCTTGTGTGCGGTCCATCATGCGGGACGGCCGACCCTGGGCGTGGAGTGGTCCCCGGGTAAGGGACAATGAAGGCTCTGTCAGGGCGGGTTGCAGAGGGGACGCATGTCGGAGGCGGAGCAGGCGGGCACAGCTCGTCAGGACAAGAGTGCACGTCTCCTCGCCGGGCGCTACCGGCTGGGAGAAGTCCTCGGCCGCGGCGGCATGGGCACCGTGTGGCGGGCGAAGGACGAGACGCTCGGCCGGACGGTCGCCGTCAAGGAACTGCGGTTCCCGTCGAGCATCGACGACGAGGAGAAGCGGCGCCTGATCACGCGAACGTTGCGTGAGGCGAAGGCGATCGCGCGGATCCGGAACAACAGCGCGGTGACGGTCTACGACGTGGTCGACGAGGACGACCGGCCGTGGATCGTGATGGAACTCGTCGAGGGCAAGTCCCTCGCGGAGCAGATCCGCGAGGACGGTTTGCTGGAGCCGCGGCGCGCCGCCGAGGTCGGGCTCGCGATCCTCGACGTGCTGCGCGCGGCGCACCGCGAGGGCATCCTGCACCGCGACGTGAAGCCGTCGAACGTGCTGATCGCCGAGGACGGGCGCGTCGTCCTCACGGACTTCGGCATCGCCCAGGTCGAGGGCGACCCCTCGATCACGTCCACCGGCATGCTCGTCGGCGCGCCCTCGTACATCTCGCCGGAGCGGGCGCGCGGGCACAAGCCCGGCCCCGCCGCCGACCTGTGGTCGCTCGGCGGACTGCTGTACGCGTCGGTGGAGGGAGTTCCTCCGTACGACAAGGGGTCCGCCATCGCGACCCTGACGGCCGTCATGACCGAGCCGGTCGACCCGCCCAAGAACGCGGGGCCGCTGGAGAAGGTCATCTACGGGCTGCTCGCCAAGGACCCGGAGCAGCGGCTCGACGACGCCGGGGCGCGGGCCCTCCTCAACGACGTCCTGCACGCTCCCGAGCCCAAGGACGAGGAACCCGAGCCGGTCGACGCGACCAAGGTTGTGCCGCTGCCGCCCATTCCCGAGCAGACGTCCAAGGTGCCCAGGACACCCAAGGTGCGCTTCGGTAAGGGAAGTTCGGCAGCAAAGGCTGCTGCGGGGGCTGCTGCGGGGTCAGGGTCCTCAGCTGCTTCCGTGAGTCCCGCGGACGCCGGTGACGGCACCGGCGCGGGCAAGAGGGGCGAAGAAGCCGCGGAGAAGCTGCGCGGTGCGCTGCGGTCGGTGCGGAAAGCCGCTGCTGCGGCCACCGCTGCGACGGCGGCCGGTGCGGCCGGCAAGAGTGGTGGGGCCGCGTCCGGCGGTACGGCGGAGGCCTCCGCGCATCCCGCGGTCGGGCAGGGCGGTTCGGGTGTTCCGGCGCAGCCCGCCGGGCCGCCTCGTACGCCGGCGACCAGGGCCTCGCTCACGGACGTGGTCCCGCGGCGCACCCTCGTGATCGTCGCGGTGCTCGTCGCGCTCGCCGTGATCGGCACCGTCATCGGCATCGCGTTCAGCGGTGGCGACGACGGCAGTTCCGCCAAGGGCGGCGACAAGTCCGCCTCCGCGGGAGCGACCGGAGGCAGCGGCGGAGGCAGCGGCAGCGGCAGCGATAGCAAGGACAAGGGCAGCGGGTCCGGAAACGACGCGGCTCAGGGCGGCGGCAAGGGCTCCGACAAGGGCCAGGGCTCCGGCTCGGACACCGGCAAGGGCGGCGACAAGGACAGCGACGCCGGCCAGGGTGCGTCGCCCGGCAGCACCAGCGGCGGCAGCGGGGTCCCGGGCAGCAGTGGCGCAGCCTCGACGTACAAGCACGACCAGGGCTTCTCCATCGGTCTCCCGAAGGGCTGGAAGTACAGCTCGACGAGCGCGGCGGGGGCTCGTTTCACGGGCCCCGACGGGCAGAAGCTGCTCGTCGGCTGGACGACGACGCCCAAGTCGAACCCGGTCCAGGACTGGCGCAACCAGGAGCACTACATGGTCCGCTCCCAGTACGACCGGATACGCATAGCGGCGGTCGAATACCGCGGCTGGAACACGGCCGACTGGGAGTTCACGTACGTCGACGGGGGCACCAAGTACCGCTCGATAGACCGCGGTTTCGTGGTCAACAGCGGTCTCGGGTACGGCCTGATGTACACGGCCAAGGCCGCCGACTGGGAGGGCGCGCAGCGCAAGGCCGCCTGGCAGACGTTCACCAAGACGTTCAAGCCGAAGTCCTGAGCCTGAAGGCAGTCCGGCACGTATCGTGAGTGCTTGCGGACCGTGCGCAGCCGTATCGGGACGCATCACTGCGCACAACAGGGCGCAAAGCGAGCGGAATTGACCACCGGGCGGACAGGGGGACGCGTCGTGGAGGAGTATGCCGGGCGAGTGCTCGCCGACCGCTACCGCCTGCCGCTGTCGCCGGCCGACGCGTACGAGTTCGCCCAGACGCGGGCGTTCGACACCTACAGTGGCCAGGAAGTCCTGGTCAGGCAGGTGCCGTTACCCGAAGTCGTCGAGGCCGAGGTGCTCGACGCCGAAGGGCTCCCGGACGGGTTCGTACCGCGTGAGTCGCGTGGCCGGCGCGAGCGGGGGGACGCGGCGCGGACCACGCGCAGGCCGGCGGATCCCGCGGTGCGCCGCGCCATCGAGGCCGCGCAGGCCGCCGCCCAGATACCCGACCACCCAAGGCTCGACCAGGTCTTCGATGTGTTCGCCGAGGGCGGTTCGCTGTGGATCGTCAGCGAGGTCGTCTCCGCACGGCCGCTCGCCGCGCTGCTCGCCGAGGAACCGCTGTCCCCGTACCGGGCGGCCGAGGTCGCGTCCGACGTCCTCACCGCACTGCGCGCGCTGCACGCCCACGGCTGGGTCCACCGGAACATCACCGCCCGCACGGTCCTCGTGTGCGACGACGGCCGGATCGTGCTGACCGGACTCGCTGCCGGTGCGGCGGAGGAGGCTCTGTGCGGCTACGACCCGACACCGACGCCTCCCGCTGCCGCGGCGCCTTTGGCCCCCCAGGAGCCGCAGCCTTCGGCGCCCGCGCCCCCTTACACGCCTCCCGCTGCTCTTGCTCCCGCGCCGTCCCGGCCCGCCGCTCTTGAGGCCGGGAGCGACCCGCGGGCCGCGCGCGCGGGAGCGATAGCCGCGTACCGGGCGGGTGCACGGGCCGCCGCGCGCGGGGGTGTGGACACGGACGGGACGCCGGGGCCGCCGCAGCGCGGACCGGGCGCGGAGCACGGGGGCGAGTCCGGCGCCGGTGCGCATGGCGGCGGCGCAGACAGCGGCGGCGCGGAGCCCGGCCGGATCGACGACCCCTACGGTGTACGCGGCTCCGCCGAGCGCCCCTGGCACGGGGCGACCCCGCGGCCCGGCATGGAGCAGCCCGAGCCGAGCGCTCCCACCCCTGAGTCTCCTGACCCCGCGCCCGGAGCGCCCGGAGCCACGCGGTGGGATCAGCTCATCCCCGCGCAGCAGCAGGCGGCCCCGGCGGCCGGTCGCGGGCCCACCACCGCTCTCGCCGCCGACCGCGCGCGGCAGGCGAGGATGACCGTCGTCGGGCCCGTCACCGAGCGCTGGGCGCCCGAGCAGGCGGGGCCCGTCCACGAGAACTGGCAGCTGGCCGCCCCGATCGGCCCGGCCACCGACCTGTGGGCCCTCGGCGCCCTCCTGTTCCGCGCGGTCCAGGGGCATGCCCCGTACCCGGAGGAGAACACCGGTGAGCTGGTGCAGATGGTGTGCGCCGAGCCGCCCGCGTTCGCCGAGGAGTGCGGGCCCCTGCGGCCCGTCGTCGAGTCGCTGCTGCGTCAGGACCCCACGGAGCGGCTCGACTTCGAGGAGCTGCGTGGGTGGCTCAGGTCGCTGGTGCGGTCCGCGCCGGAGCCGGAGGCGGGCACGAACGTCGTGGCCGCGCCCCCCTTCGACGCCACGCGGCTGCCGGTCGTACGGCGCCGGGGCGAGCTCGTACGCAGGCGCCGCCGGCGCTCCGACGCCCAGGCCGGGACCGGGGCCGGGCACGCGCGGCACAAGCGGGCCAAGGCGCATCCGCAGCAGGCCGAGCGCCGCATGCAGGCGGAGCGCCGCACGCGGCCGGAGCGGGGCTCGCCGGAGCGTCGCACCCAGTCGGACCGGCAGCCCAGGAAGCCCCGTTCGCTCGGCCGCACCCTGCTCGTTCTCGTACTGCTCGGCCTGGCCGCCGCGGTCGCGTACGCCGTGGTCTTCATGCCGAAGGCCGAGCCGAGCGGCGGCACGCCGGGCGACGGCGCGAAGGATCACGCGGGCGCCACCGGCGGAGGCCGGCCCGCGCCCGAGGGCGGCAGGTCCACGCCGGCGCCTTCGGCGGGCGAATCAGCCGAGGGCCAGGGGAAGAACGGCGGCAAGAACTCGTCGACCCCCTCCGCCACAGATCCGCAGACCGACTCGTCCGAACCCGAGGTCGCGCAGGGCTTCACTCTGCGCAAGGACCCCGAAGGGTTCCGCGTCGCCGTCGCCAAGGGCTGGAACCGGCAGGGCAGGAACGGACAGGGTCAGGTCCTCTACACGCACGGCGACTTCGAGCTCGTCGTCGTCCCGGGCCGCGACAGCACGTCCGCGTACGGCAGCGACCCGATGACGTACCAGCGGGAGAAGGAACGCGAGTTGCAGCCGTTCCGCGACTCGACGTGGGCGACGTCCAGCGGGATGCGGCGGATCGACGTGGGCGGGCGGGCCATGGCCGAGGGGCAGTTCACCTGGCAGAACTCGGCGGGCCGCGAGACGTACGTACGCAACCTCGCGATGATCGTGGGCGGCCGCTACCACGTGGTGCAGCTGCGGGGCCCCGAGGCCGAGCGCGACGAGGTGACGCGCCTGTACGAGCAGGCCTCGGCGACGTATCAGAGCACGGGCTGACGTATCGGAGCACGGACTGATACAACGCCAGACGTCGTACCGGCGTACTGAATGCACCCAGTTGATGACCTGTCGGCTCCCGTCCCGATAGGCGACAAGCGTCACAGTGCGGTCTCCGTGCACCCCCGCCGGTTCCCTGTGCCTGGGCCGCTCCCTAATGTGGCTCTGTCAAGGCCATGCGCGGCCGTGGCACGACCAATGCGCCTGCGGGGGAACGTGAATCAGATGCAGGGCCTGCTCCTCGCGGGCCGCTATCGACTCGGTGATTCGATCGGGCGCGGCGGCATGGGCCGGGTATGGCGCGCGCACGACGAAGTGCTCCACCGTGCCGTGGCCGTAAAGGAACTGACGGCGGCCCAGTACGTGCAGGAGGCCGACCGTGCCGTGCTGCTCGCGCGGACACAGACGGAGGCGCGGGCCGCCGCGCGGATCAACCACCCGGCGGTCGTCACCGTCCACGACGTGCTGGAGCACGACGACCGGCCGTGGATCGTGATGGAACTCGTCGACGGTCCCTCGCTCGCGGACGCCGTGAAGGAGTCGGGCCGCATCCTGCCGCGCGAGGCCGCCCGCATCGGCTTGTGGACGTTGCGGGCGCTGCGCGCCGCGCACGCGGCGGGGGTGCTGCACCGCGACGTCAAGCCGGGCAACGTCCTGCTCGCCCGCGACGGCCGGGTGCTGCTCACCGACTTCGGGATCGCGCAGGTCGAGGGCGACTCGACGATCACGCGGACCGGCGAGATAGTCGGCTCGGTCGACTATCTGGCGCCCGAGCGGGTCAGCGGCGCGGCGCCCGGACCCGCGTCCGACCTGTGGGCGCTGGGCGCCACGCTGTTCACGGCCGTCGAGGGGAAGTCCCCGTTCCGGCGCACGTCGCCGATCAGCACGATGCAGGCCGTCGTCGAGGACGAGCCGGGCGACCTCATATACGCGGATGCCCTCGCCCCTGTCATCCAGGCGCTGCTGCGCAAGGACCCGGCCGCGCGTCCGTCCGCCGACGAGGCCGAGTCGATGCTCGCAGAGGCCGCCGAGGGGCGGCGCCCCGACGCGGCGCAGGCCTACGTGCCCACGCAGGTGCATGCCGCGGCGCCGCCGACGCCCCCGGAGAAGTCGACTGCGATAGGCGTGCATCACGCCGCCATGCCGGCGGTCCCCGCGGCCGGTCGCCGCAAGTGGCCGCGGGTCGTCGCCGTGGCGCTGGCGGCCGCGCTCGTCGGCGGCGGCGGGGTGTTCGCCGCGAACCACTACCTGAGCCACCGGACCTCGTCGAACACGAGCTCCGGCAAGGACGGGGCCCCGAGTACCTCGTCGGGTTCCGGCAGCGGCGGGCACAAGGCCGGGAGCATCCCGGACAACTGGGTCCGCGTCGACGACGTCGAGGGCTACAGCCTCATGCTCCCGAAGGGCTGGAAGCGGCAGGCGGACGGCTCCCAGGTCGACTACACGCCGGACGGCGGCGCCCACTTCGTACGGATCGCGGTCGACAAGTCCCCCGACTGGCCCGATTCGTACCACCACCAGCTGGACCTGGAGCGGCAGGTCACGAAGCTGCCCGACTACCAGCAGGTCAACCTGCAGCCCAACACCTACCGCGACCGGCCGGGATCCCTGTGGGAGTTCACCTGGACCGCGGGCAACAAGGACACGACGTCGGGCCCGCGGCACGCCATCGAGCAGACGTACGTCGAGAACGACGGCACCGAGTACGCCATCTATCTGTCCGTGCCGTCGGCCGACTGGGACGAGGCGCGGCAGCAGTTCGACGCGATCCTGCGGAGCTGGGAACCGTAGGCACCCGTGGTGTGCGGCGGCCGCCTGTGGTTTCGTTGATCCCTTGACGGCCCGGAGCACGCCCCTCCGGGGCTCGTTCCGTGCGGCATGATGGAACGCATGGGGACCGAGGGGGAGGACAACGTCCGTGTGATCGCCGGGCGTTACCGGCTCGAGGCGCGTATCGGCCGGGGCGGAATGGGCGTCGTGTGGCGCGCCTCCGACCAGCTCCTCGGGCGGCGCGTCGCCGTCAAGGAGCTCGTGCTCGACGAGACGCTCTCCGCCGACGAGGCCCGCCGCCAGAAGGACCGCACCCTGCGCGAGGCCCGCGCGGTCGCCCAGCTCCGACACCCGAACGTCATCGTCGTCCACGACGTCGTGGAGCACGGCGAACGCCCGTACATCGTCATGGAGTTGATCGAAGGCGGCTCGCTCGCCGACCGGCTCTCGCGGACCGGACCCGTCGACGCGCGGGAGGCGGCGCGGATCGGGATCGCGCTGCTCGGCGCGCTGCGGGTCGCGCACGCGGCGGGGGTCCTGCACCGCGATCTGAAGCCGGCGAACGTGCTCGTCGAGGCGGGCAGCGAGCGCGTCGTGCTCACGGACTTCGGGATCGCGCAGGTCAGCGGCGCGACGACGCTCACCGAGACGGGTTCCTTCGTCGGCTCGCCCGAGTACACGGCGCCCGAGCGCATGGCGGGGGAGCGGACCGGGCCGGAGTCGGACCTGTGGTCGCTCGGCGCGATGCTGTGCGCCGCCCTGACGGGCGAATCACCGTTCCGGCGCGACTCGCTGGGCGGGATCATGCACGCCGTGGTCGTCGGCGAGATCAATCCGCCCGCCGAGGCCGAGCCGCTGCTGCCCGTCGTACGGGGCCTCCTTGAGCGCGATCCGGCGCTCAGGCTCGGCCTGGACGAGGCCGACCGGCTCCTTCGCGCGTACGTCGCCACGGGCACGACGCCGCGACCCGTGGCCGGCTACACGCCCACGGCCCGGAACACCCCCACGGCGCCCGCTCCGGCGCCCCCGCAGAAGCGTTCACCCCGCGCCGTTCTCGCGGCCGCCGCGCTCGTCGCCGCGATGGCCGGGGCCGGCGTCTCCGCGGCCGCGCTCCTCGTGAACGGCGGCGACGGCGGCGGCACCCACCGCCCCACGGCGTCCGCGCCGGGCCCCACCGGCGACGCGGCGTCCCCCTCGGACTCGGCCCCGGAGCCCCGCCCGACGGTCACGGTCACGGAGCAGCAGACCGGCACGCGTCCCGCGTCCCCCGCCGGTTACCGCACGGCCGTCGACCCGGAGGGGTTCTCCCTGGCCGTGCCGGACGACTTCAGCCGCAAGCCCGACGGACCCCGGATCTTCTACATGTCGCCGGGCGACACGTTCAGGATCGGCATCAAGGCGGCCGCCCCCGACCCGGGCGGGCCCGGCGCGGTGCAGCGCCGCTCCGACGCGAAGGGTCCCGCCAACAACCCGGGCTACCGGGACAGTTCCGTCACCGACACCACCCACGGGGGCCGGCCCGCCGCGCTCTGGCGGTTCACGTGGAACGGCTTCAGCACGGCGGAGGGCGCGAGGCACACGTACGACCTGTGCTGGGAGCAGGGCGGCCGGATGTACGACGTGTGGGTGTCGGCGCCGGTCGGGCGGATCACGGAGGCCAAGCGGTACTTCGACACGGCGGTCGCCACCTTCGTGCCCTCCGGGGGCGGCTGAGGCATCGGGGCGGTCACAACTGCGTGACCGGAGTGGATCCGGAGGCGTCCCGCACGGTAGGCATGGGGGCATGAGTAACAACGGGGGACCCGCCTACGGCCCGAACGATCCGACGAGCTTCGGACTCCGGCCGCCGCAGCAGCCGCACACGCCCCAGCAGGGGAACCCGTACGCCCAGGAGCCCCCGGCGCCGCAGCAGCCCCGCACCGCGTATCCCCAGCCGCAGTCCCCGCACCAGCCGCAGCCACCGCATCAGCCCCCGCACCAGCCGCCGCCCACCCAGGTCGTGCCGCCGCGGCAGAGTACGGAGCCCGAGCCGGGCGCGGGGCGCCTCATCGGCGGGCGCTACCGGCTCCTGAGCAAGCTCGGGCACGGCGGCATGGGCACCGTGTGGCGGGCCAAGGACGAGACGGTGGACCGTGAGGTGGCGGTCAAGGAGCCCCGCGTCCCCGACCATCTGCCGGCGCGCGAGCGCACCACCGTCTTCGAGCGGATGCGGCGCGAGGCGCGTGCGGCGGCCCGGCTCGACCATCCGGCCGTGGTCAACGTCCACGATGTCGCCGTCGAGGACGGACAGCCGTGGATCGTCATGGAGTTCGTGCAGGGGCGCACGCTCGGTGACGCGCTCCAGGAGGGCACGCTCGGCGCCCGCGAGGCTGCCAGGATCGGCCTCGAAGTGCTCGGCGCCCTTGAGGCCGCGCACGCCGCGGGCGTCCTGCACCGCGACGTGAAGCCCGACAACGTGATGCTGGGCCGCCACGACCGTGTGGTCCTCACCGACTTCGGCATCGCCCAGATCGAGGGCGAGACCAATCTGACGGACACCGGCGGCTTCGTCGGTTCGCCCGAGTTCATCGCCCCGGAGCGCGTCCTCGGGCAGCGCCCGGGCCCCGCGTCCGATCTGTGGTCCCTCGGCGTCGTCCTGTACGCGGCGACGGAGGGCGTCTCGCCGTTCCGCCGCAGCAACACGCCGGCGACGCTCCAGTCCGTGATCAACGCGACCCCGGCGGCGCCCGCCGCGGCCCAGGGCCCGCTCGCCGAGGCCATCAACGGTCTGCTCGCCAAGGACCCGGCCCACCGTCCGAACGCGGCGCGCGTCCGTGACCTCCTGGAGCGCGCGGCCAACCCGCCGCAGCAGCCGCCCACCCAGGTCGTCCAGCTCGCGGGCCCCGGCGGCAAGGGCGTCAGCCTCAGCCGCAAGGCGCTGCTCGGCGTCGGCGCGGCGGTCGTGGCGGCGGCGGTGGTGGCGTACCTGGTGCTCGCGAACCCGTTCGCGGGGCCGCTGCCGGACGGGTGGCAGGACCATCGGGAGAAGACGGTCGCGGCGACGTTCGCGGCGCCGCCGGAGTACGTCAGATTCGTGGCGGACAACAGCATCATCAAGACCGATCACTGGGTTTCCTACCGGGATCCGAGCTACGCGGTCTCCATCACCCTCTCGCTCAAGAAGAAGTCCGAGGACAGCGCGAACGGGATCGCGAGCTCCGCGTCCGCGCAGGCCTACAAGGACTCCGACGAGATCAACAAGGGTGACAACACGAAGATGGCGGACAAGCCCGTTCCGCACAGCAGGACCGCCAAGACCACGTACAACGACCGTGAGTCCGCCGAGAACACCATCACCTACACGGATGACAGCGATTCCGACGCGCCCAAGCCGCGCGAGGCGAAGGTCTTCTACTACAAGACCCGGTCGGGCGACATGTACCAGCTGTGGATCGACTACCCGGGCAAGGGCGACTTCACCGAGCGCGGGCGTGAGGTGGCGAAGGCGGCGATCGCCAACCTCGACATCGACAAAGTCTGATCGGCGAGCATCGACGTACATCGACGAACTCCGGGCGAAGCCCCTGACAACGCGCTGATCAGGGGCTTTGTTGCCAGCGATCGCTGGCGGCGTGTGAGTGCTTGGTGAAACCTCGTTACCCGTGGGTACCCAAAACGTTGACGGGCGCTTACGCTCGCGCCATGACGGACTCGCAGGCCATCTCCAAGGACCGTACGGACAAGACCGGTACGAACCCGGTCGCCCCCGCCCCGCAGGGCGCGCGCACCGCGGCCGACGTGGTGACGCCCGAGCTGGTCGCCCAGCTCACCAAGGGTGTGGCCGGCTCGGGCCGCACCGCCAACCACACGCCGTTCACCGGCGAGAAGCTGGCGGACCTGCCCGAGTCCACGCCCGAGGACGTCACGAAGGCCTTCGAGCGGGCCCGCGCCGCGCAGGCGGTCTGGGCGAAGGTGCCCGCGCGGCAGCGCGCCGCCGTGCTGCTCCGCTTCCACGACCTGGTGCTCGCCCGCCAGGCCGAGGTCCTCGACCTGATCCAGCTGGAGACCGGCAAGGCGCGCCTGCACGCGCACGAAGAGGTCCAGGCCGTCGCCGTCGCGGCCCGCCACTACGGCCGCAAGGCCCCCGCCTATCTGAAGCCGAAGCGGCACACGGGCGCCGTTCCGACCCTCACCAAGGTCACCGAGCTGCGCCAGCCGCGCGGTGTCGTGGGCCAGATCGCGCCCTGGAACTACCCGTTCGAGCTGTCGGTCGGCGACGCGCTCCCGGCGTTCGTGTCCGGCAACGCCGTCGTCATGAAGCCCGACACGGAGACCTGCCTGACGGCGCTGTGGGCGCGCGACCTGCTCATCGAGGCGGGGCTGCCCGCCGAGGTCTTCCAGGTCGTCCTCGGTGAAGGCCCGGTCGTGGGGCCCGAGTTGGTCAAGCACGCCGACTACGTCTCGTTCACCGGCTCCACCCGCACGGGCCGCGAGGTCGCCCAGGGCGCCGCCGCGCGCCTCGTCGGCGTCTCGCTCGAACTCGGCGGCAAGAACGCGATGCTGGTCCTCGAGGACGCCGACATCGACAAGGCGGCGGCCGGCGCGGTCCGCGCCTGCTTCTCCTCCGCGGGCCAGCTCTGCATCTCCATCGAGCGGCTCTACGTCCACGAGTCGATCGCCGACGCGTTCGTCGAGCGGTTCGGCGCGCGCACCAAAGCGATGCGCCTGGGCAAGTCCCTCGCGTACGGCGCGGACATGGGATCCCTGGTCGGCGAGCGGCAGTTGGAGACGGTGACGCGGCACGTCGACGAGGCGGTCGCCAAGGGTGCGAAGCTCGTGGCCGGTGGCGTCGCGCGCCCCGACATCGGCCCGTACTTCTTCGAGCCGACCATCCTCGACGGCGTCGAGGCGCCGATGGCCGTCTGCAGCGAGGAGACCTTCGGCCCGGTCGTCTCCATCTACCGCTTCACGGACGAGGACGAGGTCATCGGCCTCGCCAACGGGACGCCGTACGGCCTGAATTCCTCAGTCTGGACGAAGGACGCGAAGCGCGGCCACGACGTCGCCTCCCGGCTGCGCACCGGCACGGTGAACATCAACGAGGGCTACGCGCCCGCGTACGGCAGCGTTCAGTCGCCGATGGGCGGCATGAAGGACTCGGGTCTCGGCCGCCGCCACGGCTCCGAGGGCATCCTCAAGTACACCGAGGCGCAGACCGTCGCGCACCAGCGGATCATGCCGATGGCGCCGTCGTTCGGGATGGACGACGAGAAGTACGCCGCGTTCATGAGCCGCAGCCTGAAGGCGATGAAGACCTTCCGTCTTCGTTAGAGCACCACCCGTTCTCAACGAGGAGAGCCAGTGTCACAGGAGAACTCTGCCCGGAGTGAAGCCGGGAGCGCCGACGACGCCGCGTACGACTACGACGTCCTGGTCATCGGATCCGGGTTCGGCGGCTCCGTGTCCGCCCTGCGCCTGACCGAGAAGGGCTACCGCGTCGGCGTGCTCGAAGCGGGCCGCCGCTTCGAGCCCGGCACGCTGCCCAAGAACTCCTGGGACCTCAAGAACTACCTGTGGGCGCCCAAGTTCGGCATGTACGGCATCCAGCGCATCCACCTGCTCGGCAACGTGATGGTCCTCGCCGGGGCGGGCGTCGGCGGTGGCTCGCTGAACTACGCCAACACCCTCTACGTGCCCCCGAAGCCCTTCTTCGAGGACCCGCAGTGGAAGGACATCACCGACTGGCAGGACGAGCTGAAGCCGTACTACGACCAGGCGCAGCGCATGCTGGGCGTGCGGCTCAACCCGACCATGACCCCCGCCGACGTCCACCTCAAGGCGGCGGCCCAGGACATGGGCATCGGCGACACGTTCCACATGGCGCCGGTGGGTGTCTTCTTCGGTGACGGCAAGGACGCCTGCGGCGAGGACGGGGCCGGCTCGGCGAAGGCCGCGCCCGGCACGCAGGTCGACGACCCGTACTTCGGGGGCGCGGGCCCGGCCCGCAAGGCGTGCACCGAGTGCGGCGAGTGCATGACGGGCTGCCGCCACGGCGCGAAGAACACCCTCAACGAGAACTACCTGTACCTCGCCGAGAAGGCGGGCGCGGTCGTGCACCCGATGACGACGGTGGTCTCCGTCACCGACGACTCGCAGGGCGGCTACGCGGTCGCGACGCTCCCGACGGACGACAGGAAGAAGGGCGCGGGCCGTACGTTCAAGGCCCGGCGCGTCATCGTCGCGGCCGGCACGTACGGCACGCAGACCCTGTTGCACCGCATGAAGTCCGGCGGCCAACTCCCGTATCTGTCCGCCAGGTTGGGCGAGCTGACGCGCACGAACTCCGAGGCGCTCGTCGGCGCCCAGACCAACAACCGCCGTTACAAGAAGCGTCACGGCAAGCCCAAGGTCGACTTCACTCAGGGCGTCGCGATCACGTCCTCGATCCACCCGGACGAGAACACGCACATCGAGCCGGTCCGCTACGGCAAGGGCTCGAACGCGATGGGCGGCATGACGATCCTCCAGGTCCCGTACGCGCAGGGCTCGTCCCGTGTGGCCGGGTGGCTCGCCAACGTGGCCAAGCACCCGACGCTGCTGGCGCGTTCGCTCTCCAACCACCGCTGGTCCGAGCGGACCATCATCGGCCTGGTCATGCAGTCCCTCGACAACTCGCTGACGACGTATCTGAAGCCGGACGGCGTCGGCAAGGGCCTGCTCACGGCCGAGCAGGGCCATGGCGCGCCCAACCCCAAGCAGATCAAGGCCGCCGTGGACGCCGCGTCCACGATCGCCGCCGAGATCAACGGCTTCGCCGGCTCGAACATCGGCGAGCTGATGGGCACCCCGCTGACCGCGCACTTCCTGGGCGGCTGCCCGATCGGGGACTCCCCGGAGACGGGCGTCATCGACCCGTACCACCGCGTCTACGGGCACCCGGGCATCTCGGTCGTCGACGGCGCCGCGGTCACGGCGAACCTGGGCGTGAACCCGTCCCTGACCATCACGGCGCAGGCCGAGCGCGCGATGTCGTACTGGCCCAACAAGGGCGAGGAGGACCCGCGTCCGGCGCAGGGCGTGGCGTACGCGCGGCTGTCCGCGGTCGCGCCGAAGAACCCGGCGGTCCCGGAGGACGCGTTCGGCGCGCTGAAGCTGCCGTTCCTGGGGATGCCGGCGGTCCCGCCGAAGAAGTAGCCGTCACCTGTAGACCCGCCTATAGAAACGCGAAAGGACCTGCGCCCCCCTCCGAGCGCAGGTCCTTCTCGTGTGCGTAGTACGCCCCTAGGGGGTGTTACGCGGCAGCGCCGGCCTTGCGGCGACGCACGGCGAAGACGGCACCGGCACCGGCCACGACGGCGACGCCGCCGATGAGGCCGATGGTCGGGACCATGGAGGACGAACCGGTCTCCGCGAGGCTGCCGGTCACCTCCTGGGTGTTGTTGTCGTTCGGCTTCTCGGACGGCATCGGAACCTTGCCGCCTTCCTGCGGCTTGGTGCCGTCGGTGGGCGTGCCCGGCTTCACGATCTCGATGACGTAGCTGGCGGCGCTGTCGCTGATGCAGTCCAGCTCGTCGTCGTTGTAGAAGCCGCCGCCGATGGTCAGGCCGGAGCCGATCGGGGCGCTGGCCTTCACGTTCAGGCGCAGCTGGTAGTTGGTGGAGTGGCCGGCCTTGATGCCCGACAGGTCAAGGAAGCCGAACGAGTGGCCCTCGCCGTCGTCGATGTCGACCCAGGTGCCGTCGACCTTCGCCTGGAGGTGGACCTGGCTCGTCCTGAACGCGTTCTCGGCGTTCTCGTCGTTCGGGCCGACACCCGCGTAGAAGATGGCCTCGTCGAGGTCCGACTTCGTCGGGTTCTTCACGTTCAGCGTGAAGTTGTGCCAGCCGCTGCCCGCCGCGATCTTGCCGGGCAGGCCGTTGAGCGAGACGGCCAGCTTGGACTCGTAGTCCTTGTTGTCCTCCTCGCAGATGCCGGTCGGCTCGGACGGGTCGTCGCTCGGCGTCTCGGACGCGGACGGCGACGGCGTGGTCGAGCCGGTCGGCTTGACGCCCTGGGACTCGCCGGCGGCGGGAGTCGTGTCGCCCGCGGCGGGCGTGGTGCTGGTGCCCTCCGCCGGGGTGGTGCTCGCGGTCTCCGAGGGGGTCGTGGTCTCGGGGGCCGGCGTGGTGGTCTCGGGGGCCGGGCTGCTCGTCTCGTCGGAAACCGCGGCGGGAGCGGCGGGCGACTCCCCGTCCGCGAACGCGACCGGGGCCGACAGGAGCGCGATCGGGGCTATGGCAGCCGTCGCGGCCGCTGCGGCCAGGGCACGGCGAAGCTTCATGAAGACCTCGGAAAGTCCGGTGTACTGCTGCGGCGCAGTACGAGCTGGGAGGCCTCCGCGTTGTGGGGTCGCGGGTGTGGCCGTTGGTTCCGCAGATGTGACCGGCCACTGGCCGAAAAGGTTGCCCTTGAACTAACGCCACTCTTATGTGAGGTGGGTCACTGACAGGCGCGTACAACCTTTGTGGTGATTTCCGATCGTTACGCAAAGCGCTGGTAAAGCAGGGCGGTGGCGGGCTTGGATGACGGCTCGGCGCGGCCCGACGCGTGGCGCCGTGCCGTGGATACCGAAGGTGGGAATGTGAAGTCAGGTGTGAGGCGTGCCGTAGCGGCCGCCGCCGTGGTCGCGGCGCTGGGTGTGACGACGGCGTGCGGGGGGTCCTCCGAGACCACCGACGACGCCAAGAAGCCGGCCGCTTCGGAGAAGACCTCGGCGTCGGCGAAGCCCGCCGAGGAGGGCGCGAAGGCGCTCACCGCGGCCGAGCTCGAGAACGCCGTCGTCGCCGCGGGCGACGTCAAGGGCTACAAGGTCGAGAAGGTGGGCAAGAACGACCTGCCGCCGACCGAGAGCGTCCCCGCGAAGCCGGCCGCGTGCCAGCCGCTCGCCGACATGTTCATGTTCTCGACCCGGCCGACGGCGAAGGACCGGGTCGTGCGCACGCTCATGGCGACGGACGAGCTCGACCCCAAGGTGACCTCGCTCGCGCTGCTCGCGCACGACGGCGCCGACGCCGCCGAGGTCATGAAGGGCCTGCGCACGGCCTCGAAGAACTGCACCGCGTACGAGCACGTCGACTACAAGTACAGCGGCGTCAAGGAGCGGCCCGCGCCCGACGCGGGCGACGAGGCGGTCTCGTACGACCTGAAGGGCGTCATCGACGGCGACAAGGTCCCGATGACCTTCATCGTGGTGCGCAGCGGCTCGACGGTCGTGGCCTTCTACACCATGAACATGCTGGACTCGAGCAAGACCGACGTGCCGCAGGTGATCGTCGACGCGCAGCTCGCGAAGCTGGAGAAGGCCGCCTGATCCGCACGGTCCGGACCGGCTTGTGAGCACAGCGAAGGGCCCCGCGGACGCGTCCGCGGGGCCCTTCGCCTTCAGCACCGACGTCAGGGCGGCGTCGGTGCCGGGGAGCGGCGCCGGGGGGTTGCGCCGCTGGTGCGGGTCTGCCAGGGGTCGCCACCCCGGCGCGCGGTGGCGCGCGGATGGGGCGGACCTGCGGCAATTCACTTGTGCAGCCCGGGACTTGGGGCTTTGTGGGGTGTGGGGGTTCCTACGCATCGTGCTCGCGGGTCTGTCGTGCGCGCAACCGTTTCGACCGACCGTTTCGACCACAGGGGCGAAGGGGTTCTGCTGGGAGGCCGACCGGCCCCGGGCGTCCCCGGGACCGGCCGTTCTCTTGGGTGACCGGGCTGCTGTCCCCTGCCGTCCGGTCACAAACGCTGGAGCGAGGTCCCACGACGTACGGCATGGATCCCTACGTCTCATCGCTCCAGCGGAGCCACGCGTGGATTGAGCGGGCCCGCCCCTGGCTGGCACGGACATCGGGACCAACGAAGGGTGCCGCGCACCGGTCACGCGCCGTACGGGTGAGAGCGGATACGAACGTGGGTGCGTCGCGTAGGCCTCAGACCCGGCCGCGGCACAGCTCCAGGAGCGTCATCGCGAGGCCGGTGCCGGGCTTGCCGAGGGCGTCCCTGTAGTGGCCGAGGACCTCCAGCTCGCGGGCCAGGTTCACGCGGCGCCCGCCCGAGGTGATCCGCGCCTCCTGGATGACGGCCGAGACGGCCATCCGTTCCTGGATCAGGCCGATGATGCGGTCGTCGAGCGCGTCGATGCGCTCGCGGGCACCGGTGATCACGTCGGCGGCCTCGGAGGTGCGGGCGCCGGTCTTCTCGGCGGTGTCCATGGCTGTGGTGGTCATGGCGGCGGTGGTCATGGCGTTGGTGGTGGCAGTCATCCTGGGGCTCCTCGTCGTATGGGGACGGGTGTCCCGGAGCGGCAAGGACCGGATACGACAGAGCGCCCCGGGCCTTGTCGGCCCGGGGCGCCCGGTAAGTCGCTTGTCAGGTGATCAAGCAGCTCGACCATGGCAGCCGGCGGGCCGGTTGCCATAGGTAAAGAGGAAGTCGATGCGGTGCTTGGTCACAGGGCCAGTATGCCCCGGCCCGAGTGGCCCCGGCCACCGCGTCCGTGGGATGAGACGAAGAGTCTCCTCGCGGGCCCGTTAGAATCGACAAAACAGACCCCTGCTCGTGTTCCACCGCCGGAAGGCCGCCGCCGTGCCATCAGCGTCCCCCGCTGCCGCCCCTGACACCGTTCTGGTCGTCGACTTTGGTGCGCAGTACGCCCAGCTCATCGCCCGCCGCGTCCGCGAGGCCCGCGTCTACAGCGAGATCGTGCCGAGCACCATGCCGGTCGAGGAGATGCTCGCCAAGAACCCGAAGGGGATCATCCTCTCCGGCGGCCCCTCGTCCGTGTATGCGGAGGGCGCCCCGCGCCTGGACCGCGCCATCTTCGAGGCCGGCGTCCCCGTCTTCGGCATGTGCTACGGCTTCCAGCTGATGGCCACGACCCTCGGCGGCACCGTCGACGACAACGGCGCCCGTGAGTACGGCCGCACGCCGCTGTCCGTCTCCCGCCCCGGCTCCACCCTCTTCGAGGGCACCCCGACCGAGCAGCCCGTGTGGATGTCGCACGGCGACGCCTGCTCGGCCGCGCCCGAGGGCTTCACCGTCACCGCGTCCACGGACGTCGTGCCGGTCGCGGCCTTCGAGAACGACGCGAAGAAGCTGTACGGCGTGCAGTACCACCCCGAGGTCATGCACTCCACGCACGGCCAGCAGGTCCTCGAGCACTTCCTGTACCGGGGCGCCGGCATCGAGCCGACCTGGACCACGGGCAACGTGATCGAGGAGCAGGTCGCCGCGATCCGCGAGCAGGTCGGCACCAAGCGCGCGATCTGCGGCCTGTCCGGCGGCGTCGACTCCGCGGTGGCCGCGGCCCTCGTGCAGAAGGCCATCGGATCCCAGCTGACCTGCGTGTACGTCGACCACGGCCTGATGCGCAAGGGTGAGACCGAGCAGGTCGAGAAGGAGTTCGTCGCCTCGACCGGCGCGAACCTGAAGGTCGTCGACGCGAGCCAGCGCTTCCTCGACGCGCTGGCCGGCGTCTCCGACCCGGAGACCAAGCGGAAGATCATCGGCCGCGAGTTCATCCGTGTCTTCGAGCAGGCGCAGGCGGAGATCGTCGCCGAGGGTGCGGCCGACGGCGAGGACGTCGCGTTCCTCGTCCAGGGCACGCTCTACCCGGACGTCGTCGAGTCCGGCGGCGGCACCGGCACGGCGAACATCAAGTCCCACCACAACGTGGGCGGCCTCCCCGAGGACCTGGAGTTCGCGCTCGTCGAGCCGCTGCGCCAGCTCTTCAAGGACGAGGTCCGCATGGTCGGCGCCGAGCTCGGCCTGCCGGACGACATCGTCCAGCGCCAGCCGTTCCCGGGCCCCGGCCTCGGCATCCGCATCGTCGGTGAGGTCACCAAGGACCGGCTCGACCTGCTGCGCGAGGCCGACGCCATCGCCCGCGAGGAGCTGACGGCGGCCGGTCTCGACCGTGACATCTGGCAGTGCCCGGTCGTCCTGCTCGCGGACGTGCGCTCCGTCGGTGTCCAGGGCGACGGCCGCACCTACGGCCACCCGATCGTCCTGCGCCCCGTTTCCTCCGAGGACGCCATGACGGCGGACTGGACGCGCATGCCGTACGACGTCCTGGCGAAGATCTCGACCCGCATCACGAACGAGGTCGCGGACGTCAACCGCGTCGTGCTCGACGTGACGAGCAAGCCGCCGGGCACCATCGAGTGGGAGTAGTCGCTCCCCGACACCGTGTGTGAAGGCGCCGCCCACTGCTGCATGCAGGGGGCGGCGCCTTCGCGTGTGCCCTTGGCGTGCCGCGGGGCTCAGGTGCGCTTGGCGGTGCGTACCGGCTCGCCCGGCTTCCACACCTGTACGACCAGGTATTTGTCGTCCTCGATGAACGTGCGGGTGACCTCGGTCAGCTCGGTGCGGAAGAGGTGGAAGTCGTCCGGGTCGGGCACCTGGACCGAGTCCGTGTACGAGGCGATGACCTCGGGGTCCTCGACGAGCAGCGCGCGGCCCGAGATCCGTACGTCCCCGCCGCCCATGCCGGTGCCGCCGCCCGGGTTGGCCTGGATGGCGAAGCGCGGATCCCGGAGCAGATCGCGGGCCTTGAGCGAGCCCGGCATCATGCCGAGCCAGAACTCCCCGTGCAGGAACCGCACCTCCAGTCCGCTCGTGCGCGGCGAACCGTCCCTGCGGAGGGTCGCCAGGATGTGGTGCTGGAACTGACCGAAGCGCTCCTCGACCGTCTTGGCGAGGTCCGGTTCGGCCGCGGTGAATGTGGCCCAGTTCGACGTCATGCGTCGAGTCTGGCGCGGATACCCGACACCTCCTGTCCGGTATGAGCGGCAGTTCGGCGCACTCTCTTCACCGCCCGCCTCTGTCCTCCTGTGCTCCCCGGAGGTAACTTCCGCTCCATGTCCACGCACACGCCCCCGCCGGTACCCACCGAACACCTCCAGTTCGCGATGCCCCCCATCCATGACTCCCCGGCCGACGAGCGCCGGCACCGCAAGGAGCGGCTCGCGGGCGCGCTGCGCATCTTCGGGCGCCTCGGCTACGAGGACGGGGTGTCGGGGCACATCACGGCGCGGGACCCGGAGTACGACGACTGCTACTGGGTGAACCCGTTCGGGATGCCGTTCAAGCACGTCACCGTGTCCGACCTGGTCCTCGCCAATGGGGACGGGCAGGTCGTCGAGGGCCGCCGCCATGTGAACCAGGCCGCGTTCACCGTCCACGCCCAGGTCCACCGGGCGCGGCCCGACGTGGTCGCCGTCGCGCACTGCCACTCGCTGCACGGGCGGGCCCTGTCCACGCTGGGCGAGCTGATCGACCCGATCACCCAGGAGGCGTGCGCCTTCTACGAGGACCACGCGCTGCTCGACGAGTACACCGGCGTGGCCGTGGACCCGGACGAGGGGCGGCGGATCGCGGCCGCGCTCGGCTCGTACAAGGCACTCATCCTGCGCAACCACGGGCTGCTCACCGTGGGCGACTCCGTCGACTCGGCCGCGTGGTGGTTCCTGTCGATGGAGCGCTCCTGCCAGGTGCAGCTCGCCGCGCGGGCCGCGGGCCGCCCGATCCTGATCGACCACCGCCAGGCCGTGGCCTCGCGGGAACAGCTGGGCGGTGACCTGGTCGCGTGGATCAACCATCAGCCCCTGTGGCAGGACATCAGCAGCGCGGAGCCGGATCTGCTGTCCTGAGCGATGGGCTGTGGCGTCTTGAGCGGGGCTGTGGCCTCGGGGGTCAACGCGGGTGTTCACCGTTCACCCCCTCTGACCGGACCTGGCGGCCCTGGACGGCCTTGCGTACGGCACAATTCCCAGTCATTACACGGAAGTTGACGCGCGGCCGTTCGGGTCGGGCGGGCTCCGGATGGGAAGGCGGGCGTACCGGGTGGCGGTCCAGGAGGCGCGAGAGGGAACGCACAGCGGGGGCTGCACCTGCGGCGACTGCCCGCACGGGGCGCGCGAAGGGCACCGCAGGGCCGTGGCCGCGTTCCTCGCGAAGCGGGACGAACTGGCGGCCGGACAGGGGCTGCCCGCCGCTGTCGCGCACTCGGCGGGCGCGTCCCGCCAGTGGGTCTCGGACGAGCTGACGCAGTCCGCGCGGGACATGGCCGATCGCGGGCGCGCCGAGGGCGACGCGTGGCTCGCCGGGCTGTGGCCGCGCACCGTCGGCGTGGTGTGGGGCGGGTGTGCGCTGCTCCTGATCGTGCAGGCGCTCACGGCGATCGGCGCGGGCTGGACGACGGCACGCACGGCCGGGCTGCTGGCGGCGGTCGTCGTGGGCGGCCTCCTGACCGGCGCGGCCTACGTCCACCGGGCGGCCGGCGGGGTACTCGCCCCGGTCGTCGGTGAGGACAACCGCCTGTCCACCTCCCGCGCCGTCGCCGCCTGCTGGGTCCTCGTCGTGGTCTACGCGGTCCTTGTCCTGGCGGGCGAACTGGCCGGCGCCTCCGGCCACCGCGAACGGGACGCGCTGATCTCGGGTCTTGAACTCGCCCGGGGAGCCGGGGTGGTGACCGTCCTCGCCGTCGTCTGCGGGGTCGCCGTCCTGGTGCGCCGGGTCGTGGGGCTGCGCGTGCTCGGCCAGCGCCTGCAGAAGGTGCGCGCGGACCGGCCGCGCGCCGCCGACCTGCTCACCGACGACTCAGGCCACGGCACCTTCGCCGACATCCAGTACGTGCTGATCTCGGCCGTCGCCCTGGTGTTCGTCGCGGTGCGCCTCGCCCGCCGCCCCGGACAGCTGCCGGATCTGCCCTGGGGACTTGCCCTGCTGGTCCTGGTCTCGGCGGCCACGTATCTCGCGGCCAAGTACGCGGAGGGCGGCCGGCCCGTGATCCTTTCGGTCGTGCGGTCCCGTGAGGCCGGGGACCTGGACGCGCCGATCCGCACCGGGGACGACATCGAGATCCGCGGGGCCGGCTTCGTGCCGCCCGGCGCGGCCACCGCGGACCGGCTCGCCCGCATGGTCGTCCGCATCGGACCCGTGCACGTCCATGTGCCTCTCGTCCCGGTGCAGGGCGGCTTCACCAACCCCACCGACTCGGCCCTGACGGTCCCGGTCCCCGTGGACGTCGAGCCGGGGCGGGTCGACGTCCAGGTCGTCACCGCGGCGGGCGTGGAGACGAACCGGTGCGCGATCGACGTTTCGGACTGAGCGCCCGCGTCCGGCCTGCGGCAATGACCAAACGTTACTGAGCAGTCGCGTCCACTCGTACGTATGGTCTGGGGACGGGCAATTTTGCGGGCACCGATGCGGGCGCGAGAGGCGGCGGACGGGCGATGGCTCATGGCATGCGGACGGACACCCATACCAGTTACGTCAACGGCAGGGGCAGCTGGCGGGACGACGCTCAACGGTTCGCACTCCTTCCCTTGCGGATCTTCCTCGGCGTCACCTTCATCTACGCGGGGCTCGACAAACTGACCAACAGCGCGTTCTTCCACGCCACCGGATCGGGGTCGATCGGTGAGCAGATGCGCGGCGTGCGTGACATCTCCGCCATCCCCGCCATGGTCGACCTGGCGCTCAAGAACCCGGCCGGCTTCGGCTACGCGATCGCCTTCGGTGAACTGGCCGTCGGCATCGGCACGTTGATCGGTCTGCTCGCCCGGCTCGCCGCGGTCGGCGGGATGCTGATCTCGCTGAGCCTGTGGCTGACGGTGAGCTGGGCGACCGAGCCCTATTACCTGGGCAACGATCTCGCTTACCTGATGGCGTGGCTGCCGCTCGTGCTTGCGGGGGCGTCGGTGTTCTCGGTGGATGCGATGCTTGCGGCTCGGCGCCGGGCCCGGGGTGGGCTGAGCTGACGGGATCCTTGTGCGTGGCGACGCGTCCTTTTCCTGGGGCGCGTGTCGTGGTTCGGCCGCGGGTCGGATGGGGCTGGGCGCGCAGTTCCCCGCGCCCCTTAGTGGGCGCCTCTCGCGCCCCTTATCGGGAGCCGGAATCCGTTACGCGGGGTCTTTGGCGGCGGCGGATTGCGTAGGTTGCCGTGCCTGCTGCTCCGGCCAGGAGCAGGCCGGCGGTGACTACAGGGATCACCGTGAACCACGGCAGCTCCCAGCTTCCCAGCGCGTCGCCCAGGTAGAGGGCTCCGGCCGCGGTCAGGAACAGGCCCGCGATCAGCTTTCCCGGCTGGAACTCATGACGTGGCACGGGCCACCTCCGCCTGTCCGACACCGACTTCGAGCCGCAGCTCGACCGTGCCGCCGTCCTTGCTGCCCACCGGCGGTGCGAGGGTCACCCTTTGCTCCTGTCCCGGACGGATGTCCACGTCCTGTGTCTTTTCGTCCGGCAGCCGGATGTCACCGACGCCCACCTCGGCCCGCAGCACGACCGTCGTGTCCTTCGGCACGATGACCTTGAGCTGCCCCGCCCCGACCTCCGCCCGCGTCGTCAGCGTCTTGCCCTTGCCGACGTCGATCCCGCTCAGATCCAGCGTGCCGACGCCCGTCCCGAGCTCGTATCCCGGCGCGACCTGGGCGACGGAGGCCGGGGTCCAGTTGGTGCGCACCCAGTGGGTGGTGATGTTGGAGGGGAGCACGGCCGACGCGGCGAGGAGCCCGGCCGTGATGACCGCGAGGACGATCGAGCCGGCGCCGGTCCGCCCGACGAAGGCGCTGAGCGCGATGCCCATGCCGAAGACGACGAGCGCGCACGCGAGGCCGGCCTGGAGAGCCGTGCCGAGCGGGTGGCCGTGCCACGTCGCGGCGGTGCCCGCGCAGCCCGCGGCCAGTGCGAGGAGGAACGTCCAGCCACCGATCCAGCGCGGCCCGCGCTGTTTGGGCGTTCGGCTTTCCGGACCATGGGAGGGGACGTCAGGGCCCCAGACCGTACGGTGCGCGTGCGCCGTGGGCTCGTAACGGATGTCGACGCCGCTGTCGGGCCCCCAGAAGTACCCGGTCCCGCCGACGTGCGTGCCGTCCTTGACTATCGGGTCCCGCCACCAGGATGGCGCCCCGGTGACGGGCGGCGCCTGGGCCTCGGGCGGCGCGTCGGCCACGGTCTGCGCGGCCAGGGGGTCGGGGTCGGCCGCTCCGCGCTGCTGGGACCAGTACCCCGCGCCCGCGAGGAGCAGGGCGAGGACGGCGGCGAATGTGAGCACCCCGCCGTTGTTCAGCATGGAGAGGAAGAGCCCGCAGCCGACGAGCGCGAAGAGCACGGCCGTCAGCGCCGGGCCGTCCACGCGGCCGGAGAGGAGCTTGCGCGCCTCGTTCTCCTCCTCGTCGTCGTACGGGACGAAGAGCCAGGCGAAGCCGTAGAAGATCAGGCCGAGCCCGCCGGTCGCGGCGAGCACGGCGAGGCCGATCCGGAAGATCACCGGATCCATGTCGCAGTGCCGGCCGAGGCCCGCGCACACCCCGCCCAGCGTCCCGTGCCGCCGGTCGCGCCGGAACTTGCCCGGCGGCGCGGGGACGCCGGGCTCCTGTCCCGGTGCGGGCGGCGCGGACGCACCGCCGGAGCCGCGCCCGGACGCCGCGTCCTGCGGCTGCCCGGCCTGCGCTCCCGTCGAGGCGTGCTGGTGATCTGTCATGCATCCATGGTGACGGGCGCAGGTCCGCCGCGGCAGTCGGGACGACCCTGGACGAACCCTGAAATCGCCCCTGACGGCGCTCGGGGCCGGGCCGGAGATCAGGGGAGTCTCCGGGCTCAACCCTGATGCCCGGGGTCCGCCCCACGTGTGACCATCAATGGCATGCCGGAAGCCGCAGCACCACCCGTTGACGTCCCGCGGCCGCCGCGCAAGCTCTACCGCTCCAGCGACGGACGCTGGCTCGGCGGAGTGGCGCGGGGGCTCGCCGGGCATCTCGGCCTGCCCGTGATCTGGGTGCGGCTGGTGTTCGTGGGCCTGTTCATGGCGGACGGCCTCGGCGCGCTCCTGTACGCGGCGTTCTGGTTCTTCGTCCCGCTCGGCGTCGGCGGCGTGGGCAGCGAGCGGCCCCCGGCCTTCACCACGGAGACGGCGCAGGACGGGCGGCGCCGACTCGTCGCCCGTAAGCCGGACAAGGGGCAGATCGTCGCGCTGCTCCTCATGGTCGTCGTGTCGATGGTGTTCGTCGGCAATGTGAATCTGGCGGGGAACGCGAAGGCGTATCTGTGGCCGACGCTCCTCGTCGGTGCGGGCGTGGCCCTCGTCTGGCGCCAGGCGGACAATGCGCGCCGGGCCCGCTGGATGGAGGCCGGGCGCCGCAAGCGCACGCTGAATCTGGCGCGGGCCGCGGCCGGTGTCGTACTCGTCGGGGCCGGGGTCACCGGGATCTTCGTGCTCCAGGGGTCGGCCGAGCACCTCGGCTCCATCCTTCAGGCCGCCCTCGCCGTCCTCGTCGGAATCGCACTCCTTGCCGGCCCCTATCTCGTGCGCATGACGCAGGATCTGTCCGAGGAGCGCCTCATGCGGATCCGCGCGCAGGAGCGCGCCGAGGTCGCGGCCCATGTCCACGACTCGGTGCTGCACACGCTCACGCTGATCCAGCGGAACGCGGAGAGTGCGAGCGAGGTACGGCGCCTGGCCCGTGCCCAGGAGCGCGACCTGCGGGCCTGGCTCTACAGACCGGAGGGGAACGGGAAGGACGAGGCGGAGGAGCCAGGCACGGTCGCGGAGGCGGTCAAACGCAGCGCGGCCGAGGTCGAGGACAAGCACGGAGTGCCCCTCGAAGTCGTGGTGGTCGGCGACTGCCCGCTCGACGACGGTCTCTCGGCACAGATGCAGGCCGCGCGGGAAGCGATGGTGAATGCCGCCAAGTACGGTGGCGAGGGCGGTGCGGTCCAGGTCTATGCCGAGGTCGAGGAGGAGACGGTGTTCGTGTCCGTACGCGACCGGGGCCCCGGCTTCGACCTCGACTCGATTCCCGTGGACCGGATGGGCGTACGAGAATCGATCATCGGCCGGATGGAGCGCAACGGCGGCACGGCGCGGCTGCGCGCGGTGCCGGACGGTGGCACGGAGGTCGAACTGACCATGAAGAGGGCGGAGAAGACCCCATGAGTGACGAGCAGGTCAAGCCTGATGCGACCGCGGCGAGCGCGCCGGAGACGGAGCCGGTCGGCCGTCACGCACGCGTGGTCCTTGTCGACGACCACCGGATGTTCCGCACCGGCGTCCAGGCGGAGATCGGCCGCACGGAGACGACGGGCGTCGAGGTGGTCGGCGAAGCCGCGGACGTGGACCAGGCGGTCACGGTCATCACGGCCACGCGCCCCGAGGTCGTCCTCCTCGACGTGCACCTTCCCGGAGGCGGCGGCGTCGAAGTCCTGCGCCGCTGCGCCCCGTTGATGGCGGCCGCCGACAACCCGGTCCGCTTCCTGGCCCTTTCCGTCTCGGACGCGGCGGAGGATGTCATCGGCGTCATCCGCGGCGGCGCCCGCGGGTACGTCACCAAGACGATCACCGGCACGGACCTGGTCGACTCGATCTTCCGCGTCCAGGACGGCGACGCGGTCTTCTCGCCGCGCCTCGCGGGCTTCGTCCTCGACGCGTTCGCTTCGACGGACGCTCCGCCGGTCGACGAGGACCTCGACCGTCTGACGCAGCGCGAGCGCGAGGTCCTGCGCCTCATCGCCCGCGGCTACGCGTACAAGGAGATCGCCAAGCAGCTGTTCATCTCCGTCAAGACGGTCGAGTCCCATGTCTCGGCGGTCCTGAGAAAGCTCCAGCTGTCGAACCGCCATGAGCTGACCCGGTGGGCTACGGCGCGGCGCCTGGTGTGACGGTCCGGGGACCGGGGGCGCGCCGTCAGCGGTGCGCGCCGCCCCGTGCCGGCGCCGGGCTCAGCCTCCGCACCGCCCAGCGGTAGTGGCCCAGCGCCTTCCTGATGCCGATGAGGCCCGTCAGCCACATGAAGAGCCCCGCGCCCATCCCGAAGGCGACGTCTCCGTACGTGTCCCGTCCCGGCTCTGCGGTGGCGGCGGCTCCGAGGGATGCCCACAGGCCGAGCGCGCACAGCACGACGGACGACAGGAGCCAGACGGTGCTGACGCCGGGGGAGCGCAGGCGGGCGTCGGACGCCGGGTCGCTGTCCAAGGCGAGCCAGGCGTCAGTGAGTT
This sequence comes from Streptomyces sp. NBC_00009, assembly GCF_045040855.1. Taxonomy (NCBI): domain Bacteria; kingdom Bacillati; phylum Actinomycetota; class Actinomycetes; order Kitasatosporales; family Streptomycetaceae; genus Streptomyces; species Streptomyces sp. NBC_00009. The sequence continues at coordinate 3,104,538 of NZ_CP108312.1, read as the reverse complement.
CGCGTATCTTCCGGTCGCGGCGTATGCCGAGGGCGACGCCGATCACCGAAGGAACCAGCGCGCCCAGGCCGAGGATCGCGAAGACGGGGCCCATGACGAAGACCAGCGGATCCTCGTCCTCGAACAGCTGGATCACCAGGGACAGCAGGGCCCAGCCGACCACGGCGCCCGCCCCGCACAGCCACAGCAGCAGGAGCCGTCCCACCCCGAGATGCCTCTTCCGCAGCTCGTCGAGGGCCATGCCGCGGTCGGTGAGCAGCGTCTGCCGGTCCGGCCACGTACGGAGTTGGACAGGGGGCGGAGGCGGCGGCAGCGCACGGCTAGGCATGAGCCTGACAGTACCGGGGGCGCCGCACCGGCTCACGCCACCCGCGTAGCCCCCGCAAAGGGCATCTGGTCGATCGGGGCGATGCGGACCGGGGCGCTCGGGTTCGGGGCGTGGATCATTTTGCCGTTGCCGATGTAGAGGCCCACGTGGCTGATGCCCGAGTAGAAGAACACCAGGTCACCCGGCTGCAGTTGGGAGCGCGGGATGCGCGGGCCCGCGTTGATCTGGGAGTACGTGGTGCGCGGCAGGGAGATGCCCGCGGAGCGGTACGCGGCCTGGGTGAGGCCGGAGCAGTCGAAGGCGTTCGGGCCCGTGGCGCCCCACACATAGGGGCTGCCGAGGGCGCTGTAGGCGTAGGCGATGGCCGCCGCCGTGCGGGAGTCCGGGGCCTTGGGCAGGGCGCCGGACGGCATGTCGCGGGAGGAGTCCGAGCGGGAGGCGCGGCCGGCCGCGCCGGTGTCGCCGGCGCCCGCTCCGACGCCGGTGCGCTCGGCCGCCGGAAGCTGGTCGAGCAGACGCTTCGCCTCGGCCAGCTTCCCGGTGACCGCCTTCTTCTGCTTCTTCAGCTCGCCCTGCCGCTTGCGCAGCTCGGTGAGCCGGCCGTCCGCCTCGGCGCGCAGCTGGTCGATCTGCCGCAGCTCCCGCTGCACGCGTCCGACCGCGGAGGCCTGCCGGGTGCCGAGCCGGTCGGCGAGCGCCGCGTTGTCGAGGTACCGGGCGGGGTCGGAGGACAGGACGAGCTGGACCGCCGGGTCGAGGGCGCCGGTGCGGTACTGCGCGGCGGCGGCCGAACCGAGCGCCTCACGCTGGGTGTTGAGCCGGTCCGTCCTGCGGGCCGCCTCGTCACGCAGGGAGCCGAGCTTCTTCTCGGCCTTGTCCGCCTTCTCCTTGGCGCCGTTGTACTTCTCGGTGGCCTTCTCGGCCTCCTGGTAGAGCCGGTCGACCTTCGCCTTCACCTGACTCGGGGTGAGCCGGGGGTCCGCGTGCGCCGCGCCGTCCAGGGCGGTGGCGGTCGCCGCGGAGGCGAGAGCGAGGGTCGCCGCGGTGCGGGCCGTGGGGCCGGTGAGCGAGCGCTGTCGGGGCTTGCGGTGCGCTGCCGACACGAGGGGCACGTCCTTCCGGTACGTACTGCTTACGCGTCCGGCGGCGGCCCGCACAGGGGGAGCGGGCCGCCGCCGGACCTTTCTCGGCGGTAGGTGCCCGACTACCGCCCCTGAGCGGGGCGGCGGTGGGGAGCCGGTCACCTGAGGAAGGACGCTAAACCTGACCGTCACGGGTTGGTGATGGATTGTCCGCAACTGGCCCTTGTGTTCCGCGTGTGACCGTATGTGACCGGCGGGGGATCGGTGCGGGCCGGTTCATGGGGGCAGTGAGGCCCCGGCTAGGCTCGCCGGTCATGGACGTACTCATCCACCTCTTCGTCGGCCTGCACATCATCGGCATCGCCTCGCTTCTCGGTGGGTTCCTCACCCAGATGAAGGCGATGGGCAAGGGAACGGCCCGGTTCGTCCCGGCGATGCTGCACGGTGCGCTGACCATGCTGGTCACGGGTGTCGTCCTGGTGGGCCTGAATCAGGCGGACGACAACACCGTGAACAACATCAAGATCGGCGTGAAGCTCGCGCTGCTGATCGTGATCCTCGGCCTCGTGTACGTGAAGCGGGACGACGAGAAGGTGGACAAGGGCCTCTTCGGCCTCGTCGGCCTCCTGACCACCGCGAACATCTTCATCGCGGTGCTCTGGACCTGAGCCGGCGTGCTGCTCCGGACCTGAACGTCCCGATCAGGGTGGCGAGCCACGCGGCCACCGCGATCCACACCAGCACCTGCCCCGGCCCTCTGAGCCAGGGCACATCGGCGGCGGCGCCCACGGACAGTGCCGCCGCCGCTGCCATTCCCAGAGGGAAGACCGTCGACCAGCGCCGCACGTCGTAGCGCGGCCGGGGCCACCGCACCTCCGCCAGCGCCAGCACCACGTACCAGGCCATATCGAGCGCGAGCAGCAGAAAGCTCATGGTGCGCAGGGCGCCCGTGTCGTCCTCGTTCCACAGACCCGTAGCGACGAGCTTCGACGCGGCGAGGGCGGAGATGGCGAGCGCGCCGCCCGCGACCCACTGGTCCCCGGCGCCGGAGGCCACCTCGCGCAGGTCGAAGTGGAGCAGTGCGAAGCAGTACAGGACGACCCCGCCCCAGAAGAGCACCATCCCGGTGTACGCGAGCCAGTGCGCGCCGACCGCGGGCGCGAGCGTCGCCGCCAGGACGACGAGGCCCTGCGTCGCGACACAGCCGAGGAACACGCCCCCCGGCATCCGCGGCTCCCAGCGCCGTACGACGTTGATCAGGAGCGCCGGCCAGACGAGCGCGGCCAGGGCGAGGAGCGCCTCGGCCAGGGTCTGCCAGCCGAACATGGAGATCCGGGTGCCGAGGACGGTCGTCGCCGCGACCGCGGTGAGCGCGGGCGGGGTGCCGGCCTCGGACTGCCAGCGGTCGCGCTCCCGCACCAGCCGGTTCGCGAAGTCCGCCGCGAGGGCGAGCCAGAGGGCCGCGGCGAGCACCAGCATGATGCCCGACAGCACCGAGTGACCGGTCAGGTTCAGGCCGACCGAGATGATGCCGGTGGCCATGACGGCGGCGCCGGCGGCCGGCGGGAGCTGGGACCACGTGGGTCCGGGACGTGAGGTTGCGTTCGGGCCGCGCACCGCCCGAACGTAACCCCACGAAGCCGGTCAGGCCGGGCGCACCACGCTGTGGATCGGCATGTAGTAGATCGACTCGACGCGGACGTTCGCGCCCGGCTTGGGGGCGTGGATCATCTTGCCGTCGCCGATGTAGATGCCGACGTGGCTGATGTCGTCGTAGAAGAAGACCAGGTCACCGGGCTGGGCGTTGGCCGTGGTGACGGTCGTGCCGACCTTGACCTGGTCCCAGGTCGTGCGCGGCAGCGATATGCCGGCCGCCTTCCACGCGGCCTGCGTGAGGCCCGAGCAGTCGTACGAGTCCGGGCCGGTGGCGCCCCACACGTACGGCTTGCCCATCTGTGACTCGGCGAAGTCGATGACCTTCGCGGCCTTGGCGGCGTAGCCGGTGCCGGTGCTTCCGGAGCCCGTACCCGTACCCGAACCGCTGCCGGTACCCGGGTCCTCCTTCTGGCGTGCCTCCTCGGCCGCCTTGCGCTTGGCCTCCGCCTCGGCCTGCTGACGCGCCAGCTCCTCCGCCTTCTTCCTGGCGGCCTCCTGCTTCTTCTTCTCGATCGCCGCGAGCCGCGCCTTCTCCTCTGCGGTCAGCTTCGACAGGAGTTGCCGGGCATCGCCGAGCTTCTGCTGGACGTCCCTCTTCGTGCTCCTGAGCGTGGCCTGCGAAGTGGTCAGCGTCTCCAGGCTCTTGGCCGCCTCGGTGCGCTTCTTCGTGGTGGCGGCCTGCTCGGTCTGGTAGTCGTCGACGGCCTTCTTCTGGCGGCTCGTGAGCCGGCTCATCAGCTGGTCCTGGTCGAAGTAGTCCTGCGCGTCGTCGGCGAGGAGCAGCGTCGCGGTGTCGGAGACGGCGCCCGTGCGGTACTGGGCGGCGGCGAAGGTGCCGAGCTCCTGGCGGGCCTTGTTGAGCTTCTCGGTGCGCTGCGCGACGTCGTCGAGCAGGTCGCCGACGCGCTTCTGCTGCTTGGTGGTGCGCTCCTTGGCCGCGTTGTACTTCTCCGTGGCGACGCCCGCCTGGTGGTAGAGGGTGTCGACCTTCTTCTGGACCTCTTCCAGGCTCGGCTTCGGCGGCGCGGAGGGGGCAGCGGTCGCGCTCTGCGAGAGCAGGGCGATGGACGTGAGGGCCGCCGTGGTGATTCCGACGACAGGGGCCGTGCGGGGACCGGCTGTCCTGCTGCGCGGCTTGCGGTGCGACGCCAAGGGGCGCGTCTCCTTCCCATGACCGCCTACCGGGTTAGCTGTCGGGTTCGGGCGGAGATTCGGAAGGCTGCCCTACGGCCGCGCCCTGACGGGTCGTCGGCCGATTCACCCCAAAGGTCGTGGGTCCCCGGTTCCATGCCTCTCGGCGTACTGAACTCAGCGGGGGCGACCCGTTCGCGGCGCGGTTGCCGGCGGGGGGACGGGCGGCCCGCGGAGCACGCTAGCCAACTCGTGTGGCTGCTGTGAAGGTTGATGTTCGATATGCCCGATACATTTTCGTGACCTTCGGCAATCTTGTTCGTGACCTCCGGTAACTCTCACGGAGGGTGATTCCCGCACTACGAGAGGTGGCCGGGCCCGCGAAGTCGGGGGGAAGTTTCCGGGGCGGCCGTGGGTGTCAGTGGGGCGGCCTAGACTCGTAGAGCGATGAGCAGCCTCTTTGACGACAGCTTCCTGGCGGACCTCACGGCTTCGAAGGCCAGTGAGGAGCATGCCCCGCCGCCGCCCGAGGACGACACGGCTCCGGAGCACGTTCCGGACGACCTGTTCGGCGGGAAATTCGACGTGCCTCCGGCCAGAGACGCGTACTACCGCGGCGGCGCCCCCCGCCCGGCGCTCGACCCGGCGGCGCTCCTCGACGGGCTGAACGAGAACCAGAAGGCCGCCGTCGTCCACGGCGGCTCCCCGCTGCTCATCGTGGCGGGCGCGGGTTCCGGCAAGACCCGCGTGCTCACGCACCGCATCGCGTATCTCCTCGCCGAGCGCGGTGTGCACCCCGGCCAGATCCTCGCGATCACGTTCACGAACAAGGCCGCGGGCGAGATGAAGGAGCGCGTCGAGTCCCTCGTCGGCCCGCGGGCGAACGCGATGTGGGTGTCGACGTTCCACAGCGCCTGCGTCCGTATCCTGCGCCGCGAGTCGAAGAAGCTCGGCTTCACATCGTCGTTCTCGATCTACGACGCCGCCGACTCCAAGCGCCTCATGGCCCTGGTCTGCCGCGACCTCGACCTGGACCCGAAGAAGTTCCCGCCGAAGTCCTTCAGCGCCAAGATCTCGAACCTGAAGAACGAGCTCATCGACGAGGAGGACTTCGCAGCTCAGGCCGCCGACGGCTTCGAGAAGACCCTCGCCCAGGCCTACGCGATGTACCAGTCCCGCCTCCGCGAGGCGAACGCGCTGGACTTCGACGACCTGATCATGACGACGGTAAACCTCCTGCGCGCCTTCCCGGACGTCGCCGAGCACTACCACCGGCGCTTCCGCCACGTCCTGGTCGACGAGTACCAGGACACGAACCATGCGCAGTACGCGCTGGTCAGGGAGCTGGTGGGGTCGGCCGGCAGCGTCCGCGCGGAGGACGAGCCGCCCCGCACGGACGACCTCCCGCCGGCCGAGCTGTGCGTCGTGGGTGACGCCGACCAGTCGATCTACGCGTTCCGCGGAGCCACCATCCGCAACATCCTCCAGTTCGAGGAGGACTACACCGACGCGACGACGATCCTGCTCGAGCAGAACTACCGCTCGACGCAGACCATCCTCTCCGCGGCCAACGCGGTCATCGAGCGCAACGAATCCCGCCGCCCCAAGAACCTGTGGACGAACGCGGGCGCGGGCGCGCAGATCACCGGCTACGTCGCGGACACCGAGCACGACGAGGCGCAGTTCGTCGCCGACGAGATCGACCGGCTCACGGACGCGCGCGACGCGAAGGCCGGCGACGTCGCCGTCTTCTACCGGACGAACGCGCAGTCCCGTGTCTTCGAAGAGATCTTCATCCGCGTCGGCCTGCCCTACAAGGTCGTCGGCGGAGTCCGCTTCTACGAGCGCAAGGAGGTCAGGGACGTCCTGGCCTATCTGCGGGTGCTCGCCAACCCCGAGGACTCCGTCCCCCTGCGCCGCATTCTCAATGTGCCGAAGCGCGGCATCGGCGACCGCGCCGAGGCGATGATCGATGCGCTCTCCCAGCGCGAGAAGATCTCCTTCCCGCAGGCGCTGCGCCGCGTCGACGAGGCATACGGCATGGCGGCCCGCTCGACGAACGCGGTGAAGCGGTTCAACACGCTGATGGAGGACCTCCGCACGATCGTTGAGTCGGGCGCGGGCCCGGCCACGGTCCTGGAGGCCGTACTCGAACGGACCGGCTATCTCGCCGAGTTGCAGTCGTCGACGGACCCGCAGGACGAGACGCGCATCGAGAACCTTCAGGAACTCGCGGCCGTGGCACTGGAGTTCGAGCAGGAGAGCGCGACGGCGGACGGCGCGGCCGAGGGTGAGGGCGAGGCGAGCGTCGGTACGCTCTCCGAGTTCCTGGAGCGGGTCGCGCTCGTCGCCGACTCCGACCAGATCCCGGACGAGGAGGACGACGGCTCCGGCGTCATCACGCTGATGACACTGCACACGGCCAAGGGCCTTGAGTTCCCGGTCGTCTTCCTGACCGGCATGGAGGACGGCGTCTTCCCGCACATGCGCTCCCTCGGCCAGGTCAAGGAGCTGGAGGAGGAGCGCCGGCTCGCCTACGTCGGCATCACGCGCGCGCGTGAGCGCCTGTATCTGACGCGCTCCACGCTGCGCAGCGCCTGGGGCCAGCCCTCGTACAACCCGCCGTCGCGCTTCCTGGAGGAGATCCCGGACGCGCATCTGGAGTGGAAGCGGACCGGCGCCATGGCGCCCGCCAAGTCGGCGGGACCGACGAGCGGCATCGCTGCGTCCCTCTCGTCGTCGCGCTCGCGCTCGACACCGGCGTTCGCCACACGCCGGGCGACGGAGAAGCTCGTCGTCGCGCTCTCGGTGGGAGACCGGGTCACGCACGACCAGTTCGGCCTCGGCACGGTCGTCGGCGTCAAGGGCACGGGGGCGAACGCGGAGGCGACGGTCGACTTCGGCGAGCCCAAGCCGAAGCGCCTGCTGCTGCGGTACGCGCCGGTGGAGAAGCTGTAGGGAAGGCCGCTGACGGGAGGCTCGGCCCTACGTCGGGTCGAGCCCGTGGCTGCGGAGCCACGGGAGCGGGTCGACGGCCGAGCCGCCGCCGGGACGCACCTCGAAGTGCAGGTGCGGACCGGTGGAGTTGCCGGAGTTCCCGGAGTGCGCGATGACGTCACCGGCTTTGACCGGTCCGCTCATCACGGTGTGGCTGGAGAGGTGGCAGTACCAGGTCTCCGTGCCGTCCTTCGCCGTCAGGATCGTCATGTTCCCGTACGCGCTGTTCCACTGCGTACGGACGGTGCCGTCGGTCGCGGCCATCACCGGGGTGCCGTACGAGACGGGGAAGTCGATGCCGGTGTGCACGGACATCCAGTTGATGCCGGCCTGCCCGTAGTACGCGCTCAGCCCGCGCTGCTTGACCGGGAGGACGAACTTGGGCCGCAGGCGCTCCTTGCGCGCCGCTTCCTCCGCCGCCTGCTTCCGCTCGGCCTGCTGCTTGGCCCTGAGGTCGATACGTTCCTGGGTGCGGCTCGCCCGGTCGGCGAAGTCGCCCGCGTCCGCGGAGAGGCCCGCGAGCTGGGTGTCGAGCTTGTTGTTGGCGACGGAGGGCTTCACGGCGGTCGCGTCGGGCGCGGAGGCCGCCGTCGTGTCCTTGCTGTCGTCGCCGCCGAGCCCGCCGACGGAGGCCGCGGCGACTCCCGCGACGCCCATCACGCACACCGAGGGCACCGCGACCGTGAGCAGCGCGGAGCGCTTGGCGGGGGAGCGGCGGCGGGAGCGTGCGCGCTGGGCCGGCGTGACCGGGGCGGGCCGCTCGTTGCGGGCGACGATTTCCTCGACGTCGTCGAGGCCGTCGCCGTAGCTGTCGTGGTGACTGTCGTCGTGGCTCAACTCCGGCTCGGGGGCGTCGGGTTGGCCGTAGTCGTGCCGGGCGTCGGGGGCGCTGTCGTCACCTTCGGCGCCCGCGGAGTTCCATGCGGTGGCGTCGTACGCGCCGGTGTCGAAGACCGGCGCTTCGAAGGTCTGCGTCGCGAAGGGCTGGGCCTCAAATGCCTGCGTCTCATAGGCCTGCGTCTCATAGGCCTGCGCGTCGAACGCCTGGGTCTCGAACGCCTGGGTCTCGAAGGCCGCCGGCGCCTGGAACGTCTGCGTGACGAACGCGTCCTGCGTGGTGAATCCCTGCGCCTGCGCCCCGAAGGCGTTCGCGTCCCACTGCCCGGACTGGTCCGCCCACGCGCTGTTGTCCCACTGGCCGGAATGGTCCGGTCCGGACTGGGCCGGAATACCGCCGAGTTGCTCGTGAGCGGCGGTCCCCCAGACAGCGGTGGTGTCGTAGCTGCCGGTGCCGTACGCGGCGGCGTGCTGCTGCGCCGCGTACGGGTCGTGCTGCTGGGGTTCCTGCGTCGTCAGAGTCTGGTGCGCGCCGGTCGACCACTGACTGTTGTCGTACGCGCCGGTGTTGTGCGCGCCGGGCAGGTCGCCGAAGAGGGGGTCGGCGGCGAAACCGCCGGTGGCGTAGCCGTCGTAACCGGTGTGGCCGCCGTACTGGGCGCTCTGCTGGTCATATGCAGCGTAGGGCGCGTAGTCGGCGTCCTGAGCCGGGGCCGGGGTGGTCTGAGTCCCCGACGGGTGACGGTCGTTCACCAACTTCTCTTTCGCCTCGACAACAGGGGCTGCCAGAGCAGTGCGGTGACTGTACCCGGCGGTACGCGGGCACGACAATCTTCAGCAGGTTTCCCGCTCGCAGGAAACGGGCATTCGGCCGTCTTTCGGCGGACTGTGGGCAGAGCTTTGGCCCAGCGTTCGAGAATCGTTCGACGTTTGGCCAGTTCGGGGACCGTTCCGGGGGCAGGTTCAGGCCAGAGTCAGGCGACCGTCAGGCCGTTCACCGCGTCGGTGGTGCGCCCTCCTTCCGCCTCCTCGGCGTCGAGTGCCTGTCGGATGCCGGCGGCGACCGCCGGGTGGACGGGGAGCGCGAGGTGTCCGACGCCCGTGACACGGACGTTCTGCGCGATCAGGTCGGGGTGGTCGATGCAGGCCGTCTCCAGCGGAACCATGATCTGGTCGAGGTCGCTCCAGAAGCTCACGAAGTGGGTGCGGCAGCCGGGGGCGGGCCGCGACAGCTCCTCGATGACGGTCGAGCCGGGCCGCATCTGCCGGACGATCGGGTGCGCGTCCATCAGCGGCGCGACCGTGGTCCCGCTGTGCGGGGTGCCGAGCGACACGAGGGTGCGTACGCGCAGATCGCCGCCCAGGCACTGCACGTAGTAACGGGCGATGAGGCCGCCGAGGCTGTGCCCCACGATGTCCACGCGGTCGTGGCCCGTGCGTTCGCAGATCTCCTCGACATGGCGGGCGAGCAGCGCGGCGGCGGTGCGGATGTCGTAGGTCAGCGGCGAGTAGTTGAGGGACTCCACGTGGTGCCGGCCGTGCTGGGCGAGCGAGCGGCGCAGCAGGACGAAGACGGAGCGGTTGTCGATGAAGCCGTGCAGGAGAAGAACAGGCGGCTTGCTCTCGGCGGCCGGCAGGCGGGCGCTGCACGTGTTGTGGGTGTTGTCGGTGCTGTGAGCGTCTTGGGTGCCAGGACCGGGCAGGGTGGCGCTCTCCGTCAGGTACGAGGCCTCGTCGTCCCCCTCGGCCATGTCCTCCGGGGTGGGGGCGTAACGCAGCGGAGGGAGCGCGGGGGCGCTCCTGCGCTCCTGGATGATGCCGGACGGGTACAGGAGGAGGTGCCCGGCGAGAATCGCGACCTCGAGAGCGGTCGCCTTCAGCAGAGAGACGGAGACTCCGGTCAGTCTGGCGGGGAACACCAACCTGGCGGGGATCAGCTGACAGAGCGGGCGAAAAGGCAGGATCCTCGTTACTTCCATGGCCGACCTCCCGTCGGCACCCGGGAAAACGGCTCTGTCTCCCGTGTGCCCTCATGGGAAGCATGCGCCGAGGTGGCCGACGATGCGCGTCGTACGCGGGCAGTGATCCATTGGTGCCCGTGAGTGACGGTCGCGGTGTGTCACGAAATAACCGTACGTACCGCCCCGCTGATGCGCGCCGTGCCGCCCGCCGCGCGGCCGGCGGCGGTGTGGTGCGGCTGTCTCTTTGCGGCTCCCCTTGCGCCGGTCGCTCCCCGTATGCGGCTTCTGAGCCGCCTGCGGAGGCTGTGGCGCGCAGCGAACGTGTCCCATCGTGTGATTTCCCCCTCGCTCCGCACCGCGAAACGGCCGGTTGCGGGATGCTGTCGATAACGTTCGTTCACTTCCCGGGTACGCATCAGGTCAGGTATCGGGTAGAAGTCGCTTCATGGAGGCAGTGATGGGTGTGGCAGCCGGTCCGATCCGCGTGGTGGTCGCCAAGCCGGGGCTCGACGGTCACGATCGCGGGGCCAAGGTGATCGCGCGGGCGCTGCGCGACGCCGGTATGGAGGTCATCTACACCGGCCTGCACCAGACGCCGGAGCAGATCGTCGACACGGCGATCCAGGAGGACGCCGACGCGATCGGTCTCTCGATCCTCTCCGGGGCGCACAACACGCTCTTCGCACGCGTCATCGAGCTCCTCGTGGAGCGCGACGCCGCGGACATCAAGGTGTTCGGCGGCGGGATCATCCCCGAGGCGGACATCGCTCCGCTCAAGGAGAAGGGCGTCGCGGAGATCTTCACCCCGGGCGCGACGACGGCGTCGATCGTGGACTGGGTCAACGCGAACGTCCGCCAGCCTGCCGGGGCTTGATCCCTCCGGCCCCTCCCGGGTGAGGGCGCAGGGGTGCCGGTTCGGTGCGTGGGTCGTGCTCCGCCCGAACCGGACAGTTCCCCTGCTCTCCCTCGCCGGGTGCCTCCAGCGCTTACGTCCCTCTCAACTCGTCCCGCATCGCCCGCCGCAGGCGCAATGTGCTGACCAGCCGCTGGAACGCTTCCGACCAGTAGCCGCCGGCTCCGGGGGCCGCGTCCTCCGGTTCGTCCGGGGTGGCGGTGAGGCCGTCGAGGCGGGACGCCTCCGCGGGATCCAGGCAGCGTTCGGCCAGGCCCATGACGCCGCTGAAGCTCCAGGGATAACTGCCCGCGTCCCGCGCGATGTTCAGCGCGTCGACCACTGCCCGCCCGAGTGGCTCGGCCCACGGCTGGGCGCAGACCCCGAGCAACTGGAACGCCTCGGACAGGCCGTGCGTCGCGATGAACCCCGCCACCCACTCGGCGCGTTCGCCGTCGGGCAGCGCGCCGAGGAGCTTCGCCCGTTCGGACAGGGATACGGCGCCGGGGCCTCCGGCATCCGGTGACGCGGGCGCGCCCAGGAGCGCGCGCGACCATACGGCGTCCCGCTGGCGCACCGCGGCCCGGCACCACGCGGCGTGCAGTTCGCCCTGCCAGTCGTCGGCCACCGGCAGCGCGACGATCTCTTCCGGAGTGCGGCCTCCGAACCGCGCGGTCCAGCCGCCGAGTGGCGTCGCCTCGACCAACTGGCCCAGCCACCACGACCGTTCGCCCCGGCCTGTCGGCGGCTTGGCGACTACGCCGTCGCGCTCCATGCCCGCGTCGCACTCGTGCGGCGCCTCGACGGTGATCGTCGCCGCGCCCTGGGTGCGGTCGACGGCGACGCAGGAGGCGGCGCGCGACGCCATCCGGGCCGCGAGCGCCGAGCCGGGGAGTGCCGAGAGCAGCTCCGCGGCGGTGGCTCTGACGTTGCGGCTGCGGTCGGACAACGCCTGTTCCAGGAACGGCTCGTCGGTGTCGGTAAGCCCCGACCGCAGCGAGTCGAGGAACATCAGCCGGTCCTCGGCCCGCTCGGCGGACCAGGTGGTGACGAGCAGTTCGCGTGCCGCTGCTGGGCTGTGCGCACGTACTGCTGCCAGGAGCGTGACCCGCTCGGCGAACAGGCCCTCGTCCCACAGACGTTGCACGTCGGCCGCATCCCCGGGCGCCGGGAGCGCTGTGCCGCCGCCGGGGGTGGAGCGCAGCGCGAATCTCCAGTCGGGGTTCAGCCGGGCCAGCCACAGCGCGCGCGGGCCGGCGAACGTGAGGGCCTGCGGCCGCAGATCCGTGCGCCCGCGGGCCGCGTCGAGGAGTGCGGGGAGGAGATCCGGAGGCGGCGCGTACCCCTGTTCGTTGGCCCCGGCCAGCCACTGGGGCAGCAGCTCCATCAGGTCGGGGGCCGTTCCACGGCGACCGCCTCCGGCGCCGGGGCGGTCGGTGAGCAGCATCGCGAGTCTGCGCCGCGCGGGGGCCGGGAGCGGGGGCCGCGGGTCGTCCGCCGCCCGTGCCGGGGGCGCGGCAGCGGGCGCGGGCCGCAGCCCGGCCCGCCGTCGTACGGTCTGTACGGCGGCGGCGTCGAGAAGCGCGGTGGGTGCGTCGGCGCCGGTCGAGTGCCCTGGTGGTGTCCGCCGGTCCGTTCCGAGCAGGGCCACGGTAACCAGTTCTTCCCATGGGTCACCGATGGCGGTGGCGGTGGTGGTGCTCGTGGCCGTGGCGTCGGCGGTCGAAGGTCCGTTCATGTCGCTCCTCTCCATGGAATGGGTCCGCCTGGTTGTCTCCGTCGTCTTTGTCGTCCGGCTCGTCAGCACAGCGTCACCGCTTCTCCCGGGCCTTCGGGCCAGGCCGTGAGAGGGGTGAAGCCTCGGTGGCCGCATTCGCCGAAGACGGTGACCGGGGCTCCGCCGGACAGCGCGGCCAGCCGCCACAGCCCGGGACCCGACGCCGCCTTCGGAGTGATCGGGACCGCCAGTCGTTCCGAAGCCGGTCGCTCCAAGTCGTCGTCCGAGTCCGCCAGTTGCCAGCCGCCGCTTGCCTCGTCCGGGGTCGGTATGACCCGGCTCAGCGTCACCGGCCAGGACTCCAGCCATGGGTCGCGGCCCAGCGCGTCCCCGTACCGCGTCGCCGCCTCCGCCACGCCTGCCCCCTTGGGCCGTACGGGACTTGGGGCCGGCGCCGCGAACTGTTCGCCCAGGTCGGCGCGGAGCTGTCCGTCTCCCGCGTACGCGGTGAGCTCGGCGTCCAGTGCAAGGCCGACCGGCAGCGAGAGCGCCGGGGCGCGGCCCGCCGCCCCGTAGGAAAGGAGGAGCGCCGTGTGGCCGGACTCCGTCCCGTACAGCCATATCCGACGTGTGGTGAGCCGGCTGTCGGCCGTGTCGTACTGCGCCAGGACCAGCCATCGGTCCCGGGTGGGCCGCCCGTCCGCCGATGACGGCAGCCCGATGCGGGAGCGGACCGTCGCCGCGAGTCCGGCGGGGAGCAGGTCGCGGCGCAGCCAGCCGCGGTCGAGGAGGTGCAGCAGCGCGCATTCCTCCAGGAGCCGCACCGGCCAGTCGGGGCCGGACGCGGGTATCGATCCCAACTCCCTTACGCGCGCGGCCAGTCCGGGCGCCTGCGCGTCCACCATGCGGGCCGCCGTCTCCTCCCACATCCCGTAACCGGCCTGCTCGGCCGAGGCGAGGCCACCGCGCAGCAGGTCCGCGAGCCGCTGCTCCAGCTCGCTCGCGCCCGCCGTGACCCGCTCGGCACGGCGCTCGGCCCTGCGGCGCGCGGCCTCGGGATCAGCGGCAGCGCCCCCGGCCGCATCCGTCTCCCGCTTGGTCTGTGCCCGCTTCCTGCGCCCTTCGGCCCACTGCTCCGCCCAGTCCGGAAGCGTCTGCGCGTCCGGCACCGAGCCGTCCGCCCCCGCCCACAGCAGGAGCAGCCCGAGTGCGTGCTTGCACGGGAACTTACGGCTCGGACAACTGCACTTGTAGGCCGGGCCCGCCGCGTCCGCGACATCCACGACCGTCTGATACGGCTTGCTGCCACTGCCCTTGCAGAGCCCCCACACCATCCCCTCGCCCGAACTTCCCGCCTCGGACCACGGCCCGGCGACGCCGAGTTTGCTTCCCGCCTTGCGTGACGGAGCGTCAGGCGCCAGTGCCAGCACCTGGTCCGCCGTCCAGCGCACCCCCTGCTGAGTCATGTTCTCGAAGGTAGGTCCCGCCACTGACAATCGCCGGTGTCGCGGGTGTTGGCGCAGGTCAGAGGCGTGCGGCCGGTGATTGTCAGTGGCGTGGTGCACGGTGGAGTCACATCCCGGCCGAGTGCTCGGGATGTGCCGGACGTGCCGGCTGAGCCCGGCCGAGATCGAGGGGGATCGCCATGACCGTGTCCGTCGAACCGACCGAGAAGAGCGCCGCGTCCGCGGGGGATCAGGGAGCCGCGCAGGCGCTGCGGCCGCATGCCGAAGACGCCTTCGCCGTCGAACTCGCGGCGCTGGCCGCGCAGGACGACCGGCCGCGCCCGGAGCGCTGGCGTCTCTCGCCGTGGGCCGTCGCCACGTATCTGCTCGGCGGGACGCTGCCCGACGGGACCGTCATCACACCGAAGTACGTGGGGCCGCGCCGCATCGTCGAGGTCGCCGTCACCACGCTCGCCACGGACCGCGCCCTGCTGCTGCTCGGCGTGCCGGGCACCGCGAAGACATGGGTCTCCGAGCATCTCGCGGCGGCCGTCAGCGGCGACTCGACGCTGCTCGTCCAGGGCACGGCGGGCACCCCCGAGGAGGCGATCCGGTACGGGTGGAACTATGCGCGGCTGCTCGCGCACGGCCCCAGCCGCGACGCCCTCGTGCCCAGCCCCGTCATGCGCGCCATGTCCGAGGGCATGACGGCCCGGGTCGAGGAGCTGACCCGCATCCCGGCCGACGTGCAGGACACGCTGATCACGATCCTGTCGGAAAAGACCCTGCCGATACCGGAGTTGGGTCAGGAGGTGCAGGCCGTCAGGGGCTTCAACCTGATCGCCACGGCGAACGACCGGGATCGGGGGGTCAACGACCTGTCGAGCGCGCTGCGCCGCCGCTTCAACACCGTGGTGCTTCCGCTGCCGGAGAGCGCTGAGGCGGAGGTCGACATCGTCTCGCGCCGCGTCGACCAGATCGGCCGCTCCCTCGACCTGCCGGCCGCTCCGGACGGTTCGGACGAGATCCGCCGCATCGTCACGGTCTTCCGCGAGCTGCGCGGCGGCGTCACCGAGGACGGGCGTACGAAGCTGAAATCGCCGAGCGGCACGCTGTCCACTGCAGAGGCGATTTCCGTCGTGACGAGCGGGCTCGCGCTGGCCGCCCACTTCGGGGACGGGGTGCTGCGGCCGTCGGACGTCGCGGCGGGCATCCTCGGGGCCGTCGTCCGTGACCCGGCCGCGGACCGGGTGATCTGGCAGGAGTACCTGGAGGCCGTGGTGCGTGAGCGGGACGGCTGGAAGGACTTCTACCGCGCGTGCCGTGAGGTGAGCGTATGAGCGAGCGGGGGAGGGGGCCGCTGATGCTCGGGGTGCGCCATCACGGCCCCGGTTCGGCCAGGGCTGTGAGGGCCGCGCTCGACGCAGCCGGTCCGGGTGTCGTCCTGGTCGAGGGGCCGCCCGAGGCGGACGCCCTGGTGTCGCTCGCCGCCGACGAGGGCATGGTGCCGCCGGTCGCGCTGCTGGCGCATGTCGTGGACGAGCCGGGGCGTTCCGCGTTCTGGCCGCTCGCCGAGTTCTCCCCGGAGTGGGTTGCGATCCGCTGGGCCCTGGAGCGGGACGTGCCGGTCCGTTTCATCGACCTGCCGGCGGCGCACAGCCTGGCCCTGCGCGGGCAGGCCGAGATGTCGGACGGCCCCGAGGGGGGCGGCGAGCAGGGAGAGGGCCAGAGCGGGGAGGACGTCAGGGAGGCGATGCGTGTCGATCCGCTCGCAGTGCTCGCCGAGACCGCGGGACACGACGACCCGGAGCGCTGGTGGGAGGACGTCGTCGAGCACCGGGCCGGGGCGGGGGACGCGTTCGCGCCGTTCGAGGCGCTCGGCGAGGCGATGGGGGCGCTGCGGGAGGAGTACGGCGACGGGGGGCACGAGCGGGACCTCGTGCGGGAGGCCCATATGCGCCTTCAACTGCGTGCCGCACAGAAGGAGTTCGCGGACGGGGTCGCGGTGGTGTGCGGTGCGTGGCACGTTCCGGCGCTGCGCGTGAAGACGACCGTCGCCGCAGACCGGGCCGTCCTCAAGGGACTGCCCAAGGCCAAGGTCGACATGACCTGGGTGCCCTGGACGCACCGCCGTCTCGCGCGGGCCGGGGGATACGGAGCGGGCATCGACTCGCCCGGCTGGTACGGGCATCTGTTCAGCGCCCCGGACCGGCCCGTCGAACGCTGGATGACCAAGGTCGCCGGGCTGTTCAGGGACGAGGACAGGATCGTGTCGCCGGCACACGTCATCGAGGCGGTGCGGCTGGCCGAGACGCTCGCCGCGATGCGGGGCCGTCCGCTGGCTGGGCTGACCGAGACGACGGACGCGATCCGCGCCGTGATGTGCGAGGGGTCGGACGTACCCCTGTCGCTCGTCCACGACAAGCTCGTCGTGGGGGACGTGCTCGGCGAGGTCCCGGACGCGGCGCCCGCCGTGCCGCTGCAACGCGACCTCACACGGCTCCAGCGCTCCCTGCGGCTCAAACCGGAGGCACTGGAGCGGGAGTTGGAGCTCGACCTGCGCAAGGAGACCGACGCGGCGCGCAGCCGGCTCCTGCACCGGCTCCGCCTCCTCGACGTCGGCTGGGGCGAGCCGGCACGGTCCGTGCGCGCCTCCACCGGCACGTTCCGGGAGACCTGGCGGCTGCGCTGGGAACCCGAGCTGTCCGTGCGCGTCGCCGAGGCGGGGGTCTGGGGCACGACCGTGCTCTCGGCCGCCACCGCCAGAGCCGAGGCGGACGCGATCGGCGCACAGGCCCTCGCCGACGTCACGGCCCTCGCCGAGCGCTGCCTCCTCGCCGAACTGCCGGAAGCCCTCCCGGTGGTGATGCGCGTACTGGCCGACCGCGCCGCGATGGACGCGGACGTCGGCCATCTCGCCCAGGCCCTGCCCGCCCTCGTCCGCTCCCTGCGCTACGGCGACGTGCGGGGCACGGACACCCAGGCACTGAGCGAGGTCGCGGCCGGTCTCGCCGAGCGCGTCTTCGTGGGCCTGCCACCCGCGTGCGCGGGGCTCGACGGGGACGCCGCGGCCGAGATGCGCGGGCATGTGGACGCGGTCCACGCGGCGGTGGGGCTCCTGGAGGACGACGGGACGGCCGGACACAGAGGTCGCTGGCACTCCGTGCTGAGGGTCCTCGCCGCACGCGACAGCGTGGCCGGCGTGATCCGGGGGCGGTGCGCGCGCCTGCTCCTCGACGACGGGCAGCTGGCCGAGGGCGAGGCCGCGCGGCTGATGGGGCTCGCCCTCTCGCCCGGCACCGGGCCCGCCGAGGCCGCCGCCTGGATCGAGGGGTTCGTCGGCGGCGGCTCCGGCGGCGGGCTGCTCCTCGTACACGACGAGCGGCTGCTCACGCTCGTCGACGACTGGCTGACGGGCGTCTCCGCCGACGCGTTCACGGACGTACTGCCGCTGCTGCGCCGCACGTTCTCCGCCTACGAATCCGGTGTGCGCCGCACGCTGGGCGAGCTGGTGCGGCGCGGGCCCGCGGGGGCGGGACCCGCGGCGGCCGTGGGCACGGCACCGCCGGGGTTCGCGCCCGGCCTCGACCAGGCGCGCGCGGACGCGGTGCTGCCCGTGCTGCGGCTCCTGCTCGGGACGGACGACGCGGACGCCGACGCCACATCCGGCTCCGGCTCCGGATCCGACTCCGGTTCCGGTCCCGGCCGGGGTGACAACGACCTTGTGGGGGTGGCCTGATGGCGGTCGACCAGGTGGACGAGCTCAGCAGGGGAGCCCGGGACGAGCGGATGCGGCGCTGGCGGCTCGTGCTCGGCGGGGACGAGGCGGACGGCACCGGCTGCGCACTCGGCGGCCAGGACGCGGCGATGGACGGGGCCCTGACCGCGCTCTACGGGAGAGGGGACAAGAAGGAGGAGGGGCGGGGGCGCGACCGTGCGGCCGGCCTCGGGGCGTCCGCGCCGTCCGTGGCGCGCTGGCTCGGCGACATCCGGACGTACTTCCCGTCCTCCGTCGTCCAGGTCATGCAGCGCGACGCCATCGACCGCCTCGGCCTGTCCGCTTTGCTGCTCGAACCGGAGATGCTGGAAGCAGTCGACGCCGACGTGCACCTCGTCGGCACGCTGCTCTCCCTCAACAAGGCGATGCCGGAGACGACGAAGGAGACCGCACGCGCCGTCGTGCGCAAGGTCGTCGAGGACCTGGAGAAGCGCCTCGCCACGCGGACCCGCGCGACGCTCACGGGAGCGCTCGACCGCAGCGCCCGTATCAACAGGCCCCGCCACCACGACATCGACTGGAACCGCACGATCGCGGCCAACCTCAAGAACTATCTGCCGGAGTACCGCACGGTCGTCCCCGAGCGGCTCATCGGATACGGCCGCGCGTCCCAGTCGGTGAAGAAGGAGGTCATCCTCTGCATCGACCAGTCGGGCTCGATGGCGGCGTCCGTCGTCTACGCCTCCGTGTTCGGCGCCGTGCTGGCCTCAATGCGGTCCATCAACACCAGGCTCGTCGTGTTCGACACGGCCGTCGTCGACCTCACCGACCAGCTCGACGACCCGGTCGACGTCCTGTTCGGCACGCAGCTCGGCGGCGGCACCGACATCAACAGAGCGCTCGCGTACTGCCAGTCGCAGATCACCCGCCCCGCCGAGACCGTCGTCGTCCTCATCAGTGACCTCTACGAAGGCGGCATCCGGAACGAGATGCTGAAGCGGGTCGCCGCGATGAAGGCGTCGGGAGTGCAGTTCGTCACGTTGCTCGCGCTGTCCGACGAGGGGGCGCCCGCGTACGACAGGGAGCACGCGGCGGCGCTCGCGGCCTTGGGAGCACCGGCCTTCGCGTGCACTCCGGATCTCTTCCCGGAGGTGATGGCGGCGGCGATCGAGAAGCGGCCGCTGCCGATACCGGACTCCGGGAACCCGGCGCACGGGAAGCCGTAAATCCGGACATGACTACCCATCGGTAACAGGGGGCTTGCGCAACCTCGGGCGTCCCGTGCAAGGATCGGCGCGGCCGTTCTCATCCCCGCGCCCACGCGTCCCGCGTCCCCGCGCCCCTCGTACGGGAGGGTTCCCCCACCTTGACTTCCCCGATCGCTCTGCCTGTTGCTGCTCCGCGCGTCGTGCGCGCAGCGGCCGGGCGGCGTGCGCTGAACGTGGCGCTCCGGGTGATGTTCCTTGCGGGCGGCCTGATCGTGTTCGGCCTGCTGTGCGGGGGAAGGGCGCATGCGGCGGAGGGAGTTCTGCCGCCGACGGAGGCCGCTGGCGAGCAGACGGTTCACACAACCGTTCACGCAACCGCTCACGCAACCGCTCACGCGCAGGTTCACGCATCCGTCCCCGAGCGGGCGGCACACGACACGCCTCCCGCCACCGGTTCCCGAGCAGTCGGGGCCGTGCGGGAGCAAGCCGTTGAGCCCGTCCGGACCCGCGTGGCCGAGCCGGTCCGGACCCAGGTCGCCGCACCCGCCGTACGAGAAGTACGCGAAGTACGCGAAGTACGGGGAACGGTCCGGGACGCCGTGCGGGAAGAGGTCCGGGAAGTGGGTGAGTTCGCCGGAGGGATCGTGGGCGAGCTCGCCGACGAGGCTCCGCCGCGGTTCCTGCCCGCACCGCCGTCGATGCCGGGCCTGCCCGGCGAACCCGGCACCCCCGGTCCGGCAAGGGACGGCGCCCACGCGGCACCGGCTCCGAGCGCCGAAGCTGCCCATGCGACCGCCGGGCACAGTGATGCCGCGCGGCCCGGCAAGCGAGAGGCCGCCGAAGCCGTCGGTGACGTGTTCGCCCCGGCAGGCGGCAACGTACCCGTACGGACCCCGGCCGAACAGGCGGCCGGAACCTCGACTCCCGCCCCCGCCCCCGCGTTCCCCAGTGGCAGCGCGGTCGGCCAGTCGGCGGGGGACGGCAGTTCGACGCGGCACTCCGATCTCGCCGCGGCAGCCTTCGGCAGCGGCGCGACGGCCCGGCTGCTGTCCGGGGCGACGGCGTCGTCCCACGCCGCGCCCACCCGCGACAGGCACCGAGACATCCCCGAATTCCCCGGCTAGGGCAGCCCGTTCCCCGCACGTGACCTGCCGCGCGGGGGCGGCACAGGTCTGCCCGCCGACCGGACCACTCCGGCCGGACGCCGCCGGCCCACCGCTGGACCACTCCAGCGCGGGACCGGAACATGAGAATTCGAAGGATCTGACGCAAGCATGAACAAGAACATCCGCCGTTCCATCGTGATAGCCGCCGGCGTCTCCGGTGCGTGGGCGCTCGGTTCCGCCGTCGCCAGCGCCGACGAAATGCCCGCCCACTCCGTGGCGGTGCCGGACCTGGCCGGTGACGTGGTCGCCGACGTGCAGGGCACGGTCTCCCACGTCCAGGGCACCGTCGACGACGTCACCCACGGCACCGTCGGCTCGGTCACCGGCAAGGCCCAGGACACCGTGGCGGGCGTGACCGGCCAGGCCCGGACGACCGCGTCCGGCGCCGCCTCCACCGTCTCCGGAACCGTCTCCGGCACCGCCGCCAAGGCCGCTCCCCAGGCCGGTCGGGCCGTCACCGGCGCCCAGGGCACCGTCCGGCACGCCGACGCCCGCGTCGAGGCCGCCGCCGCGCACGCCAAGCAGCAGGCC
The DNA here is from genome assembly GCF_045040855.1 of Streptomyces sp. NBC_00009. NCBI lineage: Bacteria > Bacillati > Actinomycetota > Actinomycetes > Kitasatosporales > Streptomycetaceae > Streptomyces > Streptomyces sp. NBC_00009. Next base: position 3,083,869 of record NZ_CP108312.1, on the reverse strand, counting down.
CGCACCTACGTCGAGGGCGTCACCACCGTCGCCGACACCGCCCGCACCGCCGCCGCCCGCGCCGCGCACGCCCACACCGCCGGGGTCCCGAACGTGTCGGCCGACGCCGTCGCGCAGAACGCCGGCGCCCGGGCCGCAACCGTCCAGGACGGCGCCACCCAGGAGATCGACTACCTGTTCGGCCCCCTGTCCGCGTTCGCCCCCGACGTCGACCGCACGGTGACCGGCGCGCAGGGCCAGGTCCAGGGCGCCACCGCCCGGGTCCAGGGCATCGCCGCCCAGGCGTACGGCACCGCGGCGCAGGTCCCGGGCTACGCCCAGAACGTCCCGGCCACCGCCTCCGGCACCGTGGGCGGAGTGACGACCGCCGCCGGTCCCGTCGTCGACGAGACCTCGGCCGCGGTGCTTCCCCCCATCGCCGCGACCGCCGTGCACGGCGTGGTCCCGGTCGCCGGACAGGCCGTCGGTGACGTCGGCACGCTCGCGGGCGGTGCGGTCGGCGACGTGACGCCGTTCGCCGGTGGCGTCGTCAGCCACGTCTCGCCGCTGGCGGACGGGGTCGTGGGCCAGGTCCAGCCCTTCGCGCAGTCGGTCGTCGCGGACGACGTGACGCCGTTCGCGGGCGGTGTCGTCGGCGCGGTCCAGCCCCTCGTGCAGGCCGTGTACGACCAGGTGCAGCCGGTCGTGCAGGGTGTCGGCGGCAGCGCGACGTACCTGGCGCAGGGCGTCGTGGGCGACGTCGCGCCGTTCGCCGGTGGTGTGGTCGGCGACGTGACGCCGTTCGCCGGCGGGGTCGTCGGTGAGGTCTCGCCGTTCGCGCAGGACCTGACCGGCACGGTCGGCGCCGACGCGCAGCCGCTCGCCGGGAACGCGGTCCAGGGCGTCCAGGGCGTGGCCGCCTCGGTCGCCCCCAGCTACCTGACGAACGCCACGGACGCCGCCGCCAACGGATTCGGCATCTGAGGTTCCGCATCTGATGAAGTCCGCCTCCGCAACCGCGGAACGCGTCGGCGGACTGAAGCCGGCGGACTGAAGCCGGTGGACTGAAGTCGACGGACTGAAGTCGGCGGACTGTAATACGTCGTCTGCGGGCAGCCGGGGACCGGAGTGACAAGCCGGGCCCGGCCCGGCAGATGGCGGCGGGTGGTCCCCATTGGGGTGAGGATCACCCGCCCGGGCCCTTCCCGGTCCGGCGGCAGGGCTCTCCAGGTCCTCCCATCGGGTCTTTCAGGGGCTCTCAGGGGCCCCACCGGGCGCACCCCAGGCCGGTGGGGCCCCGCTCTGTGACTGTTATCACCGCTCAGGTGTGATCTGCGATTTAGGGACCCCGGGCGAGCGGCGATAACCTGCGAGACGGACATGCCGCGTACCGGACTCCGTCCTACGCCTCCCCTGTGACAGCGCAGTCACGTTGCCCTTCGCGGCACGCCCACGCAGACAGCTGACCACAAAGCAGCGAGATCGCAGCGAGATCACGGAAAAGGGACGGACGCGCGTGGACCTGTTCGAGTACCAGGCGAGGGACCTCTTCGCCAAGCACGGTGTACCGGTGCTGGCCGGTGAAGTCATCGACACGCCTGAGGCGGCGCGCGAGGCCACCGAGCGACTGGGCGGCAAGTCGGTCGTCAAGGCGCAGGTGAAGGTCGGCGGCCGTGGCAAGGCAGGCGGCGTCAAGCTCGCCGCCACCCCGGACGAGGCCGTCGCCCGCGCGACGGACATCCTCGGGATGGACATCAAGGGCCACACGGTCCACAAGGTGATGATCGCCGAGACCGCTCCGGAGATCCTCGAGGAGTACTACGTCTCGTACCTCCTCGACCGCACCAACCGCACCTTCCTCGCCATGGCGTCCGTCCAGGGCGGCGTGGAGATCGAGGTCGTCGCGGAGGAGAACCCCGACGCCCTCGCGAAGGTGCCGGTCGACGCCAACGAGGGTGTCTCCAAGGAGAAGGCCCAGGAGATCGTCGCCAAGGCGAAGTTCCCGGCCGAGGTCGCCGACCAGGTCGCCGACATCCTCGTCACCCTGTGGGACACCTTCATCAAGGAGGACGCCCTCCTCGTCGAGGTGAACCCGCTCGCCAAGGTCGCCTCCGGCAAGGTCATCGCCCTTGACGGCAAGGTCTCCCTCGACGAGAACGCGGACTTCCGCCAGCCCGAGCACGAGGCGCTCGAGGACAAGGACGCAGCCAACCCGCTCGAGGCTGCCGCCAAGGCCAAGAACCTCAACTACGTCAAGCTCGACGGCGAGGTCGGCATCATCGGTAACGGTGCCGGTCTGGTCATGTCGACCCTGGACGTCGTCGCGTACGCCGGTGAGAACCACGGCGGCGTGAAGCCGGCCAACTTCCTCGACATCGGTGGCGGCGCGTCCGCCCAGGTGATGGCGAACGGCCTGGAGATCATCCTCGGCGACCCGGACGTCAAGTCCGTGTTCGTCAACGTCTTCGGCGGCATCACCGCCTGCGACGAGGTCGCCAACGGCATCGTGCAGGCCCTGGCGCTCCTCGCCGACAAGGGCGAAGAGGTCACCAAGCCGCTGGTCGTGCGACTCGACGGCAACAACGCGGAGCTGGGTCGCAAGATCCTCAGCGACGCCAACCACCCGCTCGTCCAGCGTGTGGACACCATGGACGGCGCGGCCGACAAGGCCGCCGAGCTCGCCGCGGCTGCGAAGTAAGGAAGAGGGACTCAGACCACCATGGCTATCTTCCTCACCAAGGACAGCAAGGTCATCGTCCAGGGCATGACCGGTGCCACGGGCATGAAGCACACCAAGCTCATGCTCGGTGACGGCACGAACATCGTCGGCGGCGTGAACCCGCGCAAGGCCGGCACCTCCGTCGACTTCGACGGCACCGAGGTCCCGGTCTTCGGCACGGTCGCCGAGGCGATCGAGAAGACGGGCGCCAACGTCTCCGTCCTCTTCGTGCCGCCGGCCTTCTCCAAGGCCGCCGTCGTCGAGGCGATCGACGCCGAGATCCCCCTCGCGGTCGTCATCACCGAGGGCATCGCCGTCCACGACTCCGCCGCCTTCTGGGCGTACGCGAAGTCGAAGGGCAACAAGACCCGCATCGTCGGCCCGAACTGCCCCGGTCTCATCACCCCGGGCCAGTCGAACGCCGGCATCATCCCGGGCGACATCACGAAGCCGGGCCGCATCGGCCTGGTCTCGAAGTCCGGCACGCTGACGTACCAGATGATGTACGAGCTCCGTGACCTCGGCTTCTCCTCCGCCGTCGGCATCGGTGGCGACCCGGTCATCGGTACGACGCACATCGACGCCCTCGAGGCGTTCGAGGCCGACCCCGACACCGACCTGATCGTCATGATCGGCGAGATCGGCGGCGACGCCGAGGAGCGTGCGGCGGACTACATCGCCAAGCACGTCACCAAGCCGGTCGTCGGCTACGTCGCGGGCTTCACCGCCCCCGAGGGCAAGACGATGGGTCACGCGGGCGCGATCGTGTCCGGCTCTTCTGGCACCGCACAGGCCAAGAAGGAGGCCCTCGAGGCCGCCGGCGTGAAGGTCGGCAAGACGCCGACCGAGACGGCCAAGCTGGCGCGCGAGCTGCTCTCGTAGTTCCGTCACCTGCCTGACATCAGTGGGCCCGCACCCTTCCGGGGGTGCGGGCCCACTGTCGTTCATCCGTGCGGGAAGCCCGTGAGCAAAGCCCGTGAGAGAAGCCCGTACGGGAAGCCCGTGGGGGCTCAGTCGACCTCGGGGGCGAGGCGGTGCAGGCCGCTCTTTGCCGACTTGTGCAGCTTGTCGCGCAGCTTCTTGTCCGCGCGCGTGAGCGGCTCCGGCCCCGTCCGCGGCGGTACGTCGCTGATCACGGCGCCGGGGGCGGGGACGGGTTCGTAGCGGGTCGGGGCGGTGCGCACCGTGAGGGCCGTCGCGCCGATGATCAGGACGGTGAAGGCGATGGCCGAGCGGGTCCAGAACCGGGTCCGGCGCTCGCCGTCCGTGCGGACGAGGGTCGCCTGGGGGGCCTGGAGCTTCTCGGCGCCCGCGAGTTCGGTCAGGCGCCGGTGTAGCTGGTCGGGCACGGCGAGGGCGGGCAGCTGCTCGGCGACGGCCTCCCGCGCGTGGAGCAGCCGCTGCGCCGCCGCGGGCGTGGTGGCCTCAGTCTCGGCCGCGGTCTCGGGCAGATCGAGCCCGACCCCGTCGTAGAGGAGCAGGGTGCGGCGGTACGAGGACGGCAGGCTCAGGAGTACGTCGAGCAGCGCGCGGTCGTCGGCGTCGGCGGGCGGCGCCTCGGGGTGCCGGTGGCTCGGGCGGAGCCGGTGCCAGGGCGACATGGCGTACTCGTACGCGGCGGCCCTGACCCAGCCGGCGGGATCGCGGTCCACGGCGACCTCGGGCCAGCGCTGCCAGGCGAGCTGGAAGGCGCGCTCCACGGACTCCCTGGCGAGGGTGCGGCGGCCCGTGAGGAGGTAGGCCTGGCGGACCAGGCCGGGGGCCGCGTAGGTGTAGAGCCGGTCGAAGGCCTCCGTGGCGTCCTTCGGGGCCGCCGCCGGGCCGGGGTTCTCGCCCGCTTCGGCCTTGGCCGCGGGCAGCACCCACCCTCCGCCGCGCTCCTGGCCCCGGTCGAGCGGGGCGGAGTCCCAGCGTCCGACGGATCGTCTGCTCCGGACGGGCGCTGCCGTGGCGGTGGCCGCGGCCTTGGCGGCCGGCGCTTGTCTCTCCGCTTCGACGCTCGCCAGGAGCTTCGCGTACGTCTCCCTCTTGTGGCCCGTCGGGGTGCTGCGTCCGGATTCCCATGCGCGGACCGTTTCGCGGGTGACGCCTACTTTCGCGGCGACCTGAGCCTGGGTCAGCGACTTCGACTCGCGGAGCCTGCGGCGCTCCTTGGGGGCCGGCAGCGGGGAGGCAGGGCTATGCGTCATAGGGAATTCCACACACCCTTTCGCGTGAAAAACTACATAAACGTATCTTGAGCGACACATCCGGTCTTCGCCTGTTGCGCGGCTAAAGCGTGTGTCATTGGGAGCATGGCCGCGTGACCCAAATGACCGACCGTGGCCTGTCGTTGCCGCTCCTGCTCTCCCGCGTGCGTGACCGCTCTCCGGGGCCTGCTGCCTGCTTCTTCGGCGGGATCCTCGCGGCCGGGCTGGGGCTCGGCTCGTCCGCAGTGCTCGTCATGGTGCTGTGGATCAGTTCGCCCTATCCGGACAGCGGTCCCGGCGGGGCTCTGCACGCCGCCGCCGCGCTGTGGCTGCTCGCGCACGGCGCCGAGGTCATCAGGACGGACACGCTCTCCGGGACCCCGGCGCCGATCGGTGTCGCGCCACTGCTCCTTCTGGTGCTTCCGGTGTGGCTGCTGCACCGTGCGGCGCGTGACGCGGTGGAGGGCGAGGACGACGGGGACGCCCCGCAGATGGCCTGGCGGACAGCGTGGTGCGGGGTCGTGGTCGGGTACCTGCTGGTGGGCGGCGGCGCCGCGTTCTACGCGTCGGGCGGTGAGCTGCGGCCGTCCTGGCCGAGCGTCACCGCGCATCTGACGGTCGTCGCCGTGGCCGCCGCGGGCGCCGGGATCTGGACGGCCCACGGCCGCCCGCGCGCCCCGCTGCCGGCACTCCTGCGCCGTCGTCTCGACGCTCTCCCGGACGGCAGGCGCGAGATGTTCGTACGACGTCTGCTGCCGGTCGCCGCGCGGGCCGCGGCCGCCGGGGTACTCATGCTCGTGGCGGGCGGCGCGCTGGTCGTGGCGGCGTCGACGGTGTGGCACGCGGAGGCGGTGCGGCATTCGTTCGAGCAGATGACGGACGTGTGGTCGGGACGGCTCGCGGTGCTCCTGCTGGCCGCCGCGCTGGTGCCGAACGCGGCGGTGTGGGGCGCCGCGTACGCGCTCGGGCCCGGCGTCGCGCTCGGCGGGGGAAGCGTGGCCGGGCCTCTCGGGGTGTCGTCGGGTCCGCTGCTGCCCGCGTTCCCGCTGCTCGCGGTGGTGCCGGAGCCGGGTCCCGGGTCGCCGCTCACCTGGTCGTCGGGGGCGGTGCCGGTCGTGGCCGGGCTGACGGTGGCGTGGTTCGTGGCGGGGGCGGCGGCGCCCCGGCACGGGGAGCGGGACGAGGCGTGGTCGCGGGGGAGTACGGCAATGGCGGTGGCCGTCGCGGCGGTGCTGTGCGGGCTGCTCTTCGCGGGGCTCGCGATGGCGGCCGGCGGGCCGATGGGCGTCGCGGGACTCGCGGAGTTCGGGCCCGTGGGGTGGCTGACGGGGCTCGCGGCGACGGGGTGGACGGCGCTGGTGGGGGTGCCGGTGGCGGTGGGACTGCGGGCCCGGCGGGTCAGGGTGCCGCGTGACGAGCGGGTCGGTGAGCCGCTTGAGGGGCGGGCCGGGGAACCGCTCGAGGAGCGGGCCCCGTCGTGGTGGCGGCGCCCCCGGATCCCGTCCCCGAAGAGCTGGCTGCCGCGTCGGAGCCGGGAGGGGGCGACTCGGGCCGGGCAGGCGAAGTCGGCCGACGCCGCGTTCGAGCCGTACGACTTCTTCCCCGCGGACCCGTTCTCAGCGGACCCCTTCCCGGACGGGCCCTGGCCGGTCGAGGCCACGAGGGAAGCGCGCTGGGCAGCGCTCAAGGAGGCGTCGGACACGAGCAGGGACACGGACCCGGACGAGGGTGCCGGTGAGAGCGGAGGCGCGGCCCCCGAAGAACCGCCGGACCCGTCCTAGTCGCGCGTGCCGAGCAGTGTGCGCAGTTCCTTCGGGAGCTTGTCGTTGCACGCCTTCTGGGACGCGCTGGTCAGCGCGTCGTTCACGCACGTGTAGTAGTCGCTGTAGACCAGCTGTGCCGTGAACGTGGCGGCGACCAGTGCCAGGGCGAGGGAGCCGGTGACCAGGCCGCTGACGGCCGCCGTGGTCTGCGGTCTCGATCCGGCGGCGGGACCCGTGGGGGCCGGGGCGTCCGGGTTCGGCTTGCGGGGCTTGGCGCGCAGGGCGCTGATGCCCCAGTACAGGGCGAGCGCGCCGAGCAGCAGCGCCACGTAAGGCCAGCTGAACAGGGCGAAGAAGAAGCCCCACATGCCGGAGAGCAGGGCGAAGCGCGCGCGGCGCTGGGCCGGGTCCGTCGGGTCCCAGCGCATGCCGGAGCCGGGTCCCTGGGGGCCTTCGGGTCCGCCCTGGCCGCCGGGTCCGCCGCCCTGCCCGGGGCGGTCGCCGAAGCCGCCGCCCTGGGCGCGGCCCGGCTGCCGGTCGCTCCACTGACCGCCCCACGGGTTCCGGTCCCCGCCCGAGCCGTCGCCCTGCCCGTCCTGGCCGCCCTCGGGGCGGCGCGGCTGCCACGGGCGGTCGGGTGAGCCCTCGGGCGGCGGCGCGAACGGGTTGTCGTCCTCGGAGGACTTGGAGGGCTTGGAGAGCTTGGACGACTCGGGGGACTCGGGGGACTTCTTGGGGGAATCGGAGGACTTGGGCGGTGTGTCCTGGGGCGGAGGAGGCGTGGGACGGCCTTCGCGCAACAGGGTCGAGCCGGCGGGCAGCAGCGGCAGGCGGAGGCTTCGGTCCGGCATCAGGTGTGCGTCTTCCCCTAGGTCGATCGTGGCGCGGCTGCGGGTGAGCCCGTCCTGAAGTGAACGTCCCGCGAGCGGGCGGCGTTCCTTCGGTCGGCGAATCCGCCACAGACGCTACCTTCCGGCCGCGCCCCCGTCCCGTGGGGGCCGCTCCATGTGCCGGTATCGTTGCTGACGGTCGACCGCTTCGTAGAGTTCCCCGTATCGGGAACCATGAAGCCTTTGTGCGACCCTACAAACGCACTCCCGAGAAAGGCCCTCGCTGTGGCCAAGCGGCTCGTCGTGCTGGTCTCCGGATCAGGCACGAATCTGCAGGCTCTGCTCGACGCCCTCGCGGCCGAGGGCGCGGAGGGTTACGGCGCCCAGATCGTGGCCGTCGGCGCCGACCGTGACTCCATCGCCGGGCTTGAGCGCGCCGAGCGCGCCGGGCTGCCCACCTTCGTCTGCCGGGTGAAGGACTTCGCCACCCGCGAGGAGTGGGACCGGGCGCTCGCCGAGGCCACGGCGGCGTACGAGCCGGACCTCGTGGTCTCGGCCGGGTTCATGAAGATCGTGGGCAAGGAGTTCCTCGCCCGGTTCGGCGGGCGGTTCGTGAACACGCACCCCGCCCTGCTCCCCAGTTTTCCCGGGGCCCATGGTGTGCGCGACGCGCTCGCGTACGGCGCCAAGGTCACCGGATGCACCGTCCACTTCGTCGACGACGGCGTCGACACCGGCCCGATCATCGCTCAGGGCGTGGTCGAGGTCCGGGACGAGGACGACGCGAGCGCTCTGCACGAGCGCATCAAGGAAGTCGAGCGCAGGCTGCTCGTCGATGTCGTGGGGCGTCTGGCCCGCAACGGCTATCGCATTGAGGGACGAAAGGTAGTTATCCAGTGACCGCCGAGAGCAACAAGCGGCCCATTCGCCGGGCGCTCGTCAGCGTCTACGACAAGACCGGTCTGGAAGACCTCGCGCGCGGGCTGCACGAGGCGGGCGTGGAGCTGGTGTCGACCGGCTCGACCGCGGCGAAGATCGCCGCCGCCGGGGTTCCCGTCACCAAGGTCGAGGAGCTCACGGGCTTCCCCGAGTGCCTCGACGGGCGCGTCAAGACGCTGCACCCGAAGATCCACGCGGGCATCCTCGCGGACCTGCGTCTGGAGGACCACCGGCGCCAGCTCGCCGAGCTCGGTGTGGAGCCCTTCCAGCTTGTCGTCGTGAACCTGTACCCCTTCAAGGAGACCGTCGCCTCGGGCGCCACTCCCGACGAGTGTGTCGAGCAGATCGACATCGGCGGCCCCTCGATGGTGCGCGCCGCCGCCAAGAACCACCCGTCGGTGGCCGTCGTCACCAGCCCCGCCCGGTACGCCGACGTCCTCTCGGCCGTCCGCGACGGCGGCTTCGACCTGACCGCCCGCAAGCGTCTCGCCGGTGAGGCCTTCCAGCACACGGCGGCGTACGACGTCGCGGTGGCGTCCTGGTTCGCCGACGGCTACGCGGCTGCCGACGAGAGCGGCTTCCCCGAGTTCCTCGGCGCGACGTACGGGCGCAAGAACGTTCTGCGCTACGGCGAGAACCCGCACCAGGGCGCGGCCCTCTATGTGGACGGCACTGGCGGTCTCGCGGAGGCCGAGCAGCTGCACGGCAAGGAGATGTCGTACAACAACTACACGGACACGGACGCCGCGCGCCGTGCCGCGTACGACCACGACGACCCGTGCGTCGCGATCATTAAGCACGCCAACCCGTGCGGTGTCGCGGTCGCGTCGAGCGTCGCCGAGGCGCACCGCAAGGCGCACGCCTGTGACCCGGTCTCCGCGTACGGCGGTGTGATCGCCGTGAACCGTCCGGTCACCAAGGAGATGGCCGAGCAGGTCGCGGAGATCTTCACCGAGGTCATCGTCGCGCCCGAGTACGAGGACGGCGCGCTCGAGGCCCTCACCAAGAAGAAGAACATCCGCGTGCTGCGCGCCCACCAGGGTCCGTCGGCGGTCGTCGAGACGAAGCAGATCGACGGCGGCGCGCTCCTCCAGGTCACCGACCGCGTCCAGGCCGACGGCGACAACCCGGCGAGCTGGACCCTCGCCACGGGCGATGCGCTGTCCCCGGGCGAGGTCGACGAGCTGGCGTTCGCCTGGAAGGCGTGCCGCGCGGTGAAGAGCAACGCGATCCTGCTGGCCAAGGACGGCGCCTCGGTCGGCGTCGGCATGGGCCAGGTCAACCGTGTCGACTCCTGCAAGCTGGCCGTGGAGCGCGCGGGCGCGGAGCGGGCGCGCGGCTCCTTCGCCGCGTCGGATGCGTTCTTCCCGTTCCCGGACGGGCCGCAGATCCTGATCGACGCCGGTGTGAAGGCGATCGTCCAGCCCGGCGGTTCCATCCGTGACGAGCAGGTCATCGAGGCCGCGAGGAAGGCGGGCGTGACGATGTACTTCACCGGCACGCGCCACTTCTTCCACTGAGCGGACCCCTCGCACACGGCCGCGGGCCGTGCCTTCCCCCGTGAAGGCACGGCCCGCGGCCGTTCCCCGTGTCGCTACGGCTGTCAGGCTCTGCAGGGCCGGAGGGACCAGATGGGACAGCGAAGGGCCGCGCTCCCCTTGTGACGGGAGAGAGCGGCCCTTACGGGTGAAGGGCGGGAAACCCCTCGTTCGCTGCGAACTCGATCAGTAGCGCGGGCGGTTGAACCAGGCCGACGCCTGCGAGTTCACCATGGCGGCCATGATGATGCCGCCGATGGCCAGCGTGATGAGGGCGCTGAACACGCCGCTGCTTGTGCCGGACGCGATGTTGACGATGCCGCCGAGGATCATCAACGACGCGTACACGATGGTGGTGACACGCACGCCACTGCCGCCGGTGCTGAACTTCACGGCCAGAATGATGCCGAGCACCGCGAGGATGATCAGGATGGCAACGAAGACGAAGCCGAGGCTTGCGAGGCCGCTGGTCTTGTCACCGACGCCCGCGCTGCTGGACACGTCCTGTGCGGCACCGACGAGGAGCCCCACGGCGATCGCAGCGATGATCTGCAGGCCGGACATGATGTAGATGAGGACGCGAGCCGTGGTCATCAGGCCCGGCATCGTCATGGGCATCACGTTGCCGCCGGGGTACGCGGGCTGGCCCTGCGGGTAGCCGTAGCCGGGCTGCTGCGGGGGCTGGCCCTGCGGGTAGCCGTAGCCGGGCTGGCCCTGGGGAGCCTGGGGCGCCTGCGGCGGGTAGCCGGGCTGCTGACCCTGCGGCGGACCGTAGGGGTTGTTCGGGTCGCCGAAACTCATGGCTTTTTCCTCCGTTGTCTTAGTGCGGGGACAACGCGCGGCACCAAGTGGAGGAAAGGTCTACAGAGCGGTCGTCCCCCCGGTACTGCCCGCGGCACTGTTGCCGCTCATGGTTCTTTAGGTGCGGCTTATTTGTCCAGCCGCATTCCGTATGCGTTGTGGAAGTGCAACAACGGTGATCAAGCTGGGACGCCCGGATTGGAACCGGGGCGGTCCCATCCGCGAAGATGGGGGGCATGACCGCCCAGATTCTCGATGGCAAGGCCACCGCAGCCACGATCAAGTCCGATCTGTCCGCCCGCGTGGCGGCCCTGAGGGAGAAGGGCTTCACGCCCGGCCTCGGCACCGTCCTGGTCGGTGAGGACCCGGGCAGCCAGAAGTACGTCGCGGGCAAGCACCGCGACTGCGCCCAGGTCGGGATCGCCTCCATCCAGCGCCACCTGCCGGCCACTGCCACGCAGGAGGAGATCGAGGCGGTCGTCCGCGAGCTCAACGAGGACCCCGCCTGCACCGGCTACATCGTCCAGCTCCCGCTGCCCAAGGGCATCGACGAGAACCGCATCCTGGAGCTGATGGACCCGGCCAAGGACGCGGACGGCCTGCACCCGATGAACCTCGGCCGCCTCGTCCTGAACGAGCCGGCGCCGCTGCCCTGCACCCCCTTCGGCATCATCACGCTGCTGCGCGAGCACGGCGTGGAGATCAACGGCGCGGAGGTCGTGGTCGTCGGCCGCGGCGTCACCATCGGCCGCCCGATGCCGCTGCTGCTCACCCGCAAGTCCGAGAACGCGACCGTCACCCAGTGCCACACCGGCACCCGTGACCTGGCCGCCCACCTCAAGCGTGCCGACATCGTCGTCGCCGCGGCGGGCGTCCCGCACCTGATCAAGCCCGAGGACATCAAGCCGGGCGCCGCCGTGCTCGACGTCGGCGTCTCGCGCGACGAGAACGGCAAGATCGTCGGCGATGTCCACCCGGGCGTCACCGAGGTCGCCGGGTGGATCTCCCCGAACCCGGGCGGCGTCGGCCCCATGACCCGCGCCCAGCTCCTCGTGAACGTCGTCGAGGCCGCCGAACGGAACGCGCATGGTGTCGGCTGAGGCCGGCGCCGGCACCCCGGATGGCGCCGAGGGTGCCGAGGGTGCCGTGAGCGCGCCAGGCGCTGACGGGCAGCCGCGGCGCGCCTCGCGCCGGTTCCCGCTCTTCACCAAGGACACCGCGCGCCCCGAGGGCGGCGGCCGCGCGGCGCCGGGCGACGCCCCGGCCCCGGCGCGGCAGTGGCCGATCCTCGCGGTGATATCGCTGGTGGGCGTCGGACTGCTGCTCACCGCGTTCGACGTGTTCCGCGTCGGGACGCTGCTGATCGGCGTCGCCCTGATCGGCGGTGCGGTGCTGCGCTGGACGCTCCCGTCCGTGGGCATGCTCGCGGTGCGCTCCCGTTTCACCGACATGGTGACGTACGGGTTCCTGGGCGTCGTCATCGTGCTGCTCGCGCTGATGGTGCAGCCCGAGCCCTGGCTGACCATCCCGTTCCTGAACGACACGCTGCACTTCACGATCAGCTGACGCCCGCAGCGCGCGCACAAAGGCGGCGCCCGTCCTCTCCCCCGAGGGAGGACGGGCGCCGCCGGTCTTTGGGGTCCGGGTCGTCCACGTGGGCCGCACCCTCGCCGTGGAGATCTCCTCGCCGTGGTCTCCAGAGTCATGGACGCGTCAGGCGTCCTTCAAGGTTGAGCGGGCCGCTGTGGCACGGAAGTGACCATTCCGCCACGGTGTGCGAGGACGGCAACGATCGGTCCGCCGAACGCTTCCCGTAATGCGCCATTCCTCCTGTGTCGAAGTGTGTTGATGTATCGACAAGTTCGCGGATTTACCGTCTGTTGCCTCAACGGCGGGGTTAACGTGGGCAATCGGGACGGTCCGGGGCGACCCAGGCGCTGAGCTGGGGCGTTCGGAGTTCCGCGCGGGGGTGGGGGACCCCGGTGGGACACTGGACCGCGGGTCTCCGGTCGTGCAACGGTGCACGCCGGCGGGCCGAACGCCGTCGAATGCCCCCGTGCGCCCCCGCCTCCGGAACTGACATCCTGGCTTCGCGCATCCCACTGGGTAGCCAGAGTGGGCCGGCGGAGCCAACTCCGGCCGGGGGGCGGCGCGAGGGGTGCGGCGCGGCGCGGGGGATCAGGGCACGTATGGGGGGAATAGGGGGAAGCAATGCCTCGTTGGAGGGCGCTACCGGATGAACTCGACCCGCAGGTCAGGGAGTTCGCAAGCCAGCTCCGCAGGCTCGTCGACCGCAGCGGACTGAGCATCGCCGCGGTCGCGGACCGCACCGGGTACAGCAAGACGTCCTGGGAGCGGTATCTGAACGGCCGGCTGCTCGCGCCCAAGCGCGCGATCGTGACCCTGGCCGAGGTGACGGGCACCAATCCGGTCCATCTGACCACCATGTGGGAGCTCGCGGAGCGCGCCTGGAGCCGCTCCGAGATGCGTCACGACATGACGATGGAGGCGATACGGATCTCCCAGGCGCGCGCAGCGCTCGGGGAGTTCGGACCCACGGCCACGAAGAACGGCAAGAACGGCAGCGCGGGCGGCGGCAGCAGGACGGCGGCCAGGCCGTCCGGCGGCGGCGCGACCGGCGTCGCGGGGCCCGCGGGCGTCGCACCGACCGTGCCGCCACAGGGGCAGGCTCCCCTGGCGGACTCGCTGCCGTACGGGAGCGAGAGGGAGCAGGGGTTCCGCCCGGGGGAGCGCGCCGGGGGAGGAGTTCCGTATGCGGACGGGGCGGGGGCCTATGCGGGCGGCGGCGGCCGCGGGCCGGCCGGGCAGCCGGGGACCGGCGGCGGTTCGCCGGACCGGCAGCGGCGCAAGCGCCGGCTGACGATGTTCCTCGCGGGCGTCGTGGGCGCGCTCGTCGTCATCGCCGCGGCCGTGTACCTCACGGACGCGGGCAGGGGCGACAAGGACGACAAGGCGAAGCCGGAGGCGACGCCGACCAGCAGCGCCCCCGAACTGCCCGCGGGAGTTCAGTGCAGCGGCAAGGACTGCACCGGCAAGGACCCCGAGGCGATGGGCTGCGGCGGCGAGTTCGCGCAGACCACGGACTCCGTGCTCGTGGGTCAGGCCAAGATCGAGGTCCGCTACAGCAAGACGTGCGGGGCCGCGTGGGCGCGCATCACTCAGGCGGCGCCGGGCGACGAGGTCCGGATCCAGCAGGCCGGCACCACCGGTGTGCAGAAGGGCACGGTCAACGCGGACTTCGACGCGTACACCCCGATGGTGGCCGTCACGAAGGCGAGCGAGGCGAAGGCCTGCGCGACGCTGAAGGCCGGCCAGAAGGGCTGCACGCAGTAACGGCGCAGGCGTCGTGAAATTCAATGCGATATGGGGGGCATGCCTGCCCCGGTCCGGGGCAGGCGGAGCAGTACCCCCACGGGAGTCGTCACCAAGTGGCACCCCCCACAGGCGGCCGTCTGCCCACCTCTCCCGAGCAGGCGGCCGCCTGCCGTTGCGTCACCTCTCGTGTCGCGACGCCTCTCCCGTCGCGTCGCCTCCCGCTGCGGAGAGTGGGTGTTCTGTGGGGCGGGCCACATGCACCCGGAGGTGCGGGGGGTCCGGGGCGCGATAGCCTGACGGGCGGATCTCTTGATGCCGAGAGATCGATCAAAAAAAGCCCTGCTGTCATACGGAGAACGCCATGACCCGCACTCCCGTGAACGTCACCGTCACCGGCGCAGCCGGCCAGATCGGCTACGCACTGCTCTTCCGCATCGCCTCCGGCCAGCTGCTCGGCGCGGACGTGCCGGTCAACCTGCGCCTCCTGGAGATCACCCCGGCGCTCAAGGCCGCCGAGGGCACCGCCATGGAGCTCGACGACTGCGCCTTCCCGCTGCTGCAGAACATCGAGATCTCGGACGACCCGAACGTCGCGTTCGACGGCGCCAACGTCGCCCTCCTCGTCGGCGCCCGCCCCCGCACCAAGGGCATGGAGCGCGGCGACCTGCTCTCCGCCAACGGCGGCATCTTCAAGCCGCAGGGCAAGGCGATCAACGACAACGCCGCGGACGACATCAAGGTCCTCGTCGTCGGCAACCCGGCCAACACGAACGCGCTCATCGCGCAGGCCGCCGCCCCGGACGTACCGGCCGACCGCTTCACGGCCATGACGCGTCTGGACCACAACCGCGCGCTCACGCAGCTCGCGAAGAAGACCGGCACGACGGTCGCGGACATCAAGCGCCTCACCATCTGGGGCAACCACTCCGCCACCCAGTACCCGGACATCTTCCAGGCGTCCGTCGCGGGCAAGCCGGCCATCGAGGCCATCGGCGGCGACGAGCAGTGGCTGGCCGACGAGTTCATCCCGACCGTCGCCAAGCGCGGCGCCGCGATCATCGAGGCCCGTGGCGCGTCCTCGGCCGCCTCGGCCGCGAACGCCGCGATCGACCACGTCCACACGTGGGTCAACGGCACCGCCGAGGGCGACTGGACCTCCATGGGTATCCCGTCGGACGGCTCCTACGGCGTCCCGGAGGGCCTGATCTCCTCCTTCCCCGTCACCACCAAGGACGGCAAGTACGAGATCGTCCAGGGCCTGGACATCAACGAGTTCTCCCGCGCCCGCATCGACGCGTCGGTGAAGGAGCTCGAGGAGGAGCGCGCCGCGGTCCGCGAGCTCGGCCTCATCTGATCCACGCGTCCCGCAGGTACCCGTAGGTCACCTGCACGCGGCTTCACCCGCGCCCCCGTCCGTCCGGTCGATCCGGAGGGGCGGGGGCGCGGTGTTTGTGCGCGGTGTTTGTGCGCGGTTTGTCTGTACAGGGCATGTTTGCATGGGGCATGTACCCCGAGTAGCGATGCCAGTGGTGACATTTCGGACTTACTCGCCATGTATGCCGTGACACGGACCACTTTCGGCCACGGGTTGTGCATGCTTTCCGATCCCAGGGGCAGGGGGTTCCGACGTCGCAAGCTCTCCGTGAAAAGGGAGTTCCGCGATGTTCAGGGGGACTGTTCGGGAACGGAAGGCAAAACGGGACGTGTCTGAAAACCAGAGCATTTTTGTGGACGGAGAGTGGCGCAGCGCCGCCTCCGGGGCCACGCGCGAGATTCTCGACCCGGCGGATGCCCAGCCGTTCGCACTGATCGCCGAGGGCGGCACGCAGGACGCGGACGCCGCGGTGGCCGCCGCCCGCCGCGCCTTCGACGAGGGAACGTGGCCGGCGACGCCCGTCGCCGAGCGCGCCGCTCTGCTGCGCCGCGTCGCCGATCTCCTCGTACGCGACCGGGAGAAGATCGGTCTGCTCGAGAGCCGCGACGCGGGCAAGACCGTCGAGGAGGGGCGCGTCGACGTCGACTGTGTCGCCGACGCCTTCCGGTACTTCGCCGATCTGGTCGTCGGAGAGGGCGGCGGACGCGTCGTCGACGCCGGGTCCGACGAGATCCACAGCGTGGTCGTGCACGAGCCCGTCGGCGTCTGCTCCCTGATCACCCCGTGGAACTACCCGCTCCTCCAGGCCAGTTGGAAGGTCGCCCCGGCTCTCGCCGCCGGAAACACCTTCGTCATCAAGCCGAGCGAGATCACGCCACTGACCACCGTGGTCCTCATCGAGCTCCTGGCGGAGGCCGGCCTTCCCGCGGGCGTCGCCAACATCGTGACCGGACCGGGCCACACCGTGGGCGCCCGGCTCGCCGAGCACCCGGACGTCGACCTCGTCTCCTTCACCGGCGGCCTGATCAGCGGCACGAAGGTCGCGCAGGCCGCGGCCGCCGACGTGAAGAAGATCGCCCTCGAACTGGGCGGCAAGAACCCGAACGTCGTCTTCGCCGACTCCTGCGAGACCGAGGAAGGCTTCGACACCGCCGTCGACCAGGCGCTGAACGCCGCCTTCATCCACAGCGGACAGGTCTGCTCCGCCGGTTCCCGGCTCATCGTCGAGGAGTCCGTGCGCGAGCGCTTCGTCGCCGAACTCGCCCGCCGCGCCGAGAAGATCAGGCTCGGCCGCGGCACCGAGGACGGCGTCGAGTGCGGCCCCCTCGTCTCCGCGCAGCAGCGTGACAAGACCGAGTCGTACGTGGCGTCGGCCCTCGCCGAGGGCGCCGTGCTGCGCAGCGGCGGCAAGCGGCCCGAGCCCAGCGAAGTACGGCCCGCCGACGGGTACTTCTACGAGCCGACCGTCCTCGATCAGTGCCACCGCGAGATGCGCGTCGTCCGCGAGGAGGTCTTCGGGCCCGTCCTGACGGTCGAGACGTTCCGCACCGAGGACGAGGCCGTCGCGCTCGCCAACGACACCGAGTACGGGCTCGCCGGCGCCGTCTGGACCGCCGACGCGGGCCGCGCGCGGCGCGTCGCCGGACGCCTTCGCCACGGCACGATCTGGATCAACGACTTCCACCCCTACCTCCCGCAGGCGGAGTGGGGCGGCTTCGGCAAGAGCGGCATCGGCCGCGAGCTGGGCCCGGCCGGGCTCGCCGAGTACCGCGAGACCAAGCACGTCTACCAGAACCTGGCGCCGAAGCCCGTGCGCTGGTTCGCGGGCTGACCACTCACCCTTCGCACCGGGCTGACCACCCGTTTCTTTCGCGCTGGGCCGGCCGACCGCACTTCGCACTGCCCATTACGCGCAGAACCTTGGAGTTGACGCATGCCTGAGAAGTCCGTGAACACGTACGACTACGTCATCGTCGGCGGAGGTACCGCCGGGTCCGTCATAGCCTCCCGGCTGACCGAGGACCCCGGCGTCACCGTCGCCGTCATCGAGGGCGGCCCCAGCGACATCGACCGGGACGACGTCCTGACGCTGCGCCGCTGGCTCGGCCTCCTCGGGGGCGACCTCGACTACGGCTACACCACCACCGAGCAGCCGCGCGGCAACTCGCACATCCTGCACAGCCGCGCCAAGGTGCTCGGCGGCTGCTCGTCGCACAACACGCTCATCTCGTTCAAGCCGCTGCCCGGCGACTGGGACGAGTGGGCCGCGGCCGGCGCCGAGGGCTGGGACCACAAGGCGATGGACCCGTACTTCGGCAAGCTGCGCAACAACATCGTGGCGGTCGACGAGAAGGACCGGAACGCGATCGCCCGCGACTTCGTCGACGCCGCGCTGACCGCCACGGGCGTGCCGCGCGTGGACGGCTTCAACAAGGCGCCGTTCAAGGACGGCGTCGGCTTCTTCGACCTCGCGTACCACCCGGAGAACAACAAGCGCTCCAGCGCCTCCGTCGCCTATCTGCACCCGCACATGGAGGCCGGTGACCGGCCCAACCTGACGCTCCTCCTCGAGACTTGGGCGTACCGGCTGGAGATGGACGGCACGCGGGCGCGGGGCGTCCACGTGCGGACGAAGGACGGCGGGGAACTGCTCGTCGAGGCGCGGCACGAGGTCGTCGTGTGCGCCGGCGCCGTCGACACGCCCCGGCTGCTCATGCACTCCGGCATCGGGCCGAAGGCCGACCTGGAGAAGCTCGGGATTCCGGTCCTGCATGATCTGCCGGGCGTCGGCGAGAACCTGCTCGACCACCCCGAGTCCGTGATCGTGTGGGAGACGGACGGGCCGATCCCCGACAACTCCGCCATGGACAGCGACGCGGGCCTCTTCGTGCAGCGTGATCCGGAGGCGAGCGGGCCGGACCTGATGTTCCACTTCTACCAAATCCCGTTCACCGACAACCCGGAGCGCCTCGGCTACGTCAGGCCGGAGCACGGGGTGTCCATGACGCCGAACATCCCCAAGCCGCGCAGCCGCGGCCGCCTCTACCTGACCAGCGCGGACCCGGAGGAGAAGCCCGCCCTCGACTTCCGTTACTTCACGGACGAGGACGACTACGACGGCCGCACGCTGGTCGACGGCATCAGGATCGCGCGGGAGATCGCGAAGACCGAGCCGCTCGCCGGCTGGCTCAAGCGCGAGGTGTGCCCCGGGCCCGACGTCGTGGGCGACGAGGAGCTCGGCGAGTACGCGCGCAAGGTCGCGCACACCGTCTACCACCCCGCCGGGACCTGTCGCATGGGCGCGAAGAATGATGAACTCGCCGTCGTGGACCCGGAGTTGAGGATCCGGGGCCTGGAAGCGATCCGCATTGCCGACGCGTCCGTCTTCCCGACGATGCCGGCGGTGAACCCGATGATCGGGGTGCTCATGGTCGGGGAGAAGTGTGCCGAGCTGCTGGGTGGTGATGCGTGATGAGTACGAACACGATGGCGAACGCTGAGGTGACGGACGCGCAGGCGGGATCGCCGGTGTTCTCCGTGAACAACCTGTGGAAGGTCTTCGGTCCGAAGGCCGACCGGGTGCCGGGTGACGCGGAGCTGGCCGGTCTGAGCGCCGCCGAGCTGCGCGCCCGCACCGGGTGCACGGCCGCCGTGCGCGACGTCAGCTTCGACGTGCGCAAGGGCGAGGTCTTCGTCGTCATGGGCCTCTCCGGCTCCGGCAAGTCCACCCTCGTGCGCTGCCTGACCCGGCTCATCGAGCCGACCTCCGGCGGCATATCCATCGACGGCGAGGACGTCCTCGGCATGGACAAGGGGCGCCTGCGCGAACTGCGCCGGCACCGCGCCGCCATGGTCTTCCAGCACTTCGGGCTCCTTCCGCACCGCACCGTGCTCGACAACGTCGCGTACGGCCTGGAGATCCAGGGCATGGGCCGTGCCGAGCGGCGCGCCAAGGCGGCGGCGGTCGTCGAGAAGGTCGGCCTCGAAGGTCTTGAGCAGCGGCGACCCGGGCAGCTGTCCGGCGGTCAGCAGCAGCGTGTCGGGCTCGCGCGCGCCCTCGCGGTCGATCCCGAAGTGCTGCTGTTCGACGAGCCGTTCAGCGCCCTCGACCCGCTGATCCGCCGCGACATGCAGGAGGAGGTCATCCGGCTCCACCGTGAGGAGGGCCGGACGATGGTCTTCATCACGCACGACCTCAACGAGGCGCTGCGGCTCGGCGACCGGATCGCGCTCATGCGCGACGGCCGGATCGTGCAGCTGGGCACGCCCGAGGAGATCGTGGGCTCGCCCGCCGACGACTACGTACGCGAGTTCGTCCGGGACGTGCCGCGCGAGCAGGTCATGACGGTGCGCCGCGCGATGCGCCCCGCCGACGCCGACGAGGAGGGCCGCGGCCCGGCCATCGCGCCCGGCGCGACCGTGTCGGAGGCGATCGAGGCGGTCGCCAGGACCGGGTTCGCGGTGCGGGTCATGGACGAGGGGCGCTGCCTGGGCGTCGTGGACCACGCGCGGCTGCTGGGTGTGGTGGCGGGGACGGACGGGTCCTCCGGGGAGGGGTTCTCCGGGGAGGCGGACGTGGCCGGGGCTGACGCTTCTGGTTCGGGTTCCGGTTCGGCCGGGGCTGACGCTTCTGGTTCCGGTTCGGCCGTGGCAGGCGCCGGCGTCGACGCGCCCGCGCCCGTCACGCCGCCGGGCGAGGAGGTCGCCTGATGGCTGCCGCCAGTACCGCCACCGCGGCGGACACTCCGCGCTTCGGCGCGCTCCTGCGCAACCGTGTCCTCGGCAAGCTCCTGCTGCTCGCCGTCGTCGCGGCCGTCCTCGTACCGATCGTGAACGCCAAGTGGGCAAGCGGCAGTTGGCCGCACGCGCTCACCGTCGATCTGACCGGACCGCTGGGGAAGACCAGTGACTGGATCATCGACAACCGGGACAGCCACCCGCTGTTCCTCTACTTCTTCGGCCACGTCAGCAACGCCGTCGTCGTGAGCGTGCGCGGCGTCTACCTGGTGCTCCTCGCGGCCGGCTGGGCCGGCGTCACCGCCGCGGCCGGGCTCATCGCCTGGCGGGTCGCGGGCCTGAAGCTCGCGGCGTCCGCAGTCGTCGCGATCCTCGTGTGCGGCTGGTTCGGCATGTGGGTGCCGACCATGCAGACCCTCGCGCTGATGATCGTCGCGGTCCTCGCCTCGGTCGTGCTCGGCATGCTCCTGGGACTCGCGGCCGGACTCTCCGACCGCACGTACCGGGCGCTGCGGCCCGTCCTCGACACGATGCAGGTCTTTCCCGCGTACGCGTACCTGCTGCCTGTCGTCCTCGTGTTCGGCATCGGCGTGCCCGCGGCCGTCCTCGCGACCGTCGTCTACGCCGCCCCGCCGATGGCCCGTCTGACGGCGCTCGGCCTGCGCGGCGCCGACGGCGGCGTGATGGAGGCCGTCGCCTCGCTCGGCGCGACCGCGCGTCAGCGGCTCCTGACGGCCCGTCTCCCGCTTGCCCGCAAGCAACTCCTCCTCGGGCTCAACCAGACGATCATGATGGCGCTCTCGATGGCCGTCATCGCGTCGGTGATCGGCGCGGGCGGCCTCGGCGACCGCGTGTACCAGGCACTGGCCTCCGTGGACGTCGGCGCGGCCCTCGCGGCCGGCATCCCGATCGTGCTGCTCGCCGTGATCCTGGACCGTACGACGGCCGCGGCGGGGGAGCGGCTCGGCGCCGCCGAACCCGACGGCCGCCGCCTGCACGGCCCGTACGGCTGGGGCGTCGCCGCGGTTCTCACGGTGGCCGTCGCCCTCGTGGCCCGTCTCGCGGACCGGATCGACTGGCCCGAGACCTGGACCGTGAACATCGCGGACCCGGTCAACAACGCCGTCGACTGGATGACCGACCACCTCTACTCCGGTGTCCCCTACATCGGCGGAACCGCCGACTGGGCCGGGCACTTCACCACCTGGGTCCTCGACCCGCTGCGCGACGGGCTGCAGTGGCTGCCCTGGTGGTCCGTGCTCCTCATCGTCGCCGCGCTGGCCTGGCTGATCGGCACCTGGCGGACCGCCGTGACGGCTGTGCTCGCCATGGCCGCGATCGGTGTCCTCGGTGTGTGGAAGCCCTCGCTCGACACGCTGTCGCAGGTGCTCGCGGCCGTCGCCGTGACGCTCGTCGTCGGCTTCGCGGTCGGGATCGCGGCGGCGCGCAGCGCGCGACTCGAACGCCTGCTCAGGCCCGTGCTCGACGTCTTCCAGACGATGCCGCAGTTCGTGTATCTGATCCCGGTGGTCGCGCTGTTCGGCGTCGGCCGCGCCCCCGCGGTCGCCGCCGCCGTCGTCTACGCGCTGCCGGCCGTCATCCGCATCACCACGCAGGGACTCCGCCAGGTCGACGGGGCCGCCATGGAGTCGGCCCGGTCGATGGGCGCGACGAGTGGGCAGCAACTGCGCCAGGTCCAGCTGCCGCTGGCCCGGCCCGCGCTGCTCCTGGCCGTGAACCAGGGTGTCGTCCTCGTCCTCGCCGTCGTGATCATCGGCGGTCTGGTGGGCGGTGGCGCGCTCGGCTACGAGGTCGTGTTCGGCCTCGCCCAGGGCGACCTGGCGACCGGGCTCGTCGGCGGCGCGGCGATCGTGTGCCTCGGTCTCATGCTCGACCGGGTCACCCAGCCGACCGAACGCCGCGCGAAGAAGGGAGCGTGATCGCGATGCGAGCACTTCGATCATTCCGCCCGGTGTGGGCACGCAGGATGACCACGTTGCGCCCCGTGCGGGCGCGCCGGATGACCATGGGGCTCGCGGCCGCGGGCACCCTCCTGGTGGCGACCGGCTGCGGCGCCGCTGACATGACCAAGCAGTCCTCCCCGTACGCCAACGCGCAGGGCGCGAAGACGGTGACCCTGTCCGTGCAGTCCTGGGTCGGTGCGCAGGCCAACATCGCCGTGGCCGAGTACCTGCTCAAGCACGAGCTCGGCTACCGCGTCGACACCGTCCAGGTCGACGAGGTCCCCGCCTGGGACGCGCTCAGCCAGGGCCGCGTCGACGCGATCATGGAGGACTGGGGCCACCCCGACCAGGAGCAGCGGTACGTCAAGGACAAGAAGACGATCGTGAACGGCGGCGACCTCGGCGTCACCGGACACATCGGCTGGTTCGTCCCCACGTACTTCGCCAAGCAGCACCCGGACGTCACCGACTGGAAGAACCTCAACAAGTACGCGTCCCAGCTGCGCACCGCGGAGAGCGGCGGCAAGGGCCAGCTCCTCGACGGCTCCCCGTCGTACGTCACCAACGACAAGGCGCTGGTCGACAACCTGAAGCTGAAGTACCAGGTCGTGTTCTCCGGTTCCGAGGCGGCTCAGATCACCCAGATCAAGCAGTTCGCCAAGGCCAAGAAGCCGTTCCTGACGTACTGGTACCAGCCGCAGTGGCTGTTCAAGAAGGTGCCGATGACGGAGGTGAAGCTGCCGGCGTACAAGGGCGGCTGCGACGCCGACCCGAAGAAGGTGGCCTGCGCCTATCCGAAGACGCCGCTCCAGAAGTACCTCAACGCGGACTTCTCGAAGAACGGCGGCAAGGCGGCGGCCTTCCTGAAGAACTTCAAGTGGACCACCGAGGACCAGAACGAGGTCTCCCTGCTCATCGCCGACAAGAAGCTGTCGCCGGACGAGGCGGCGAAGAAGTGGATCGACGAGCACGAGTCGACGTGGCGGTCCTGGCTGCCCAAGTAGCCGTACGGCTCCTCCCCGCGCGCGTGCCGGGTGCCTTTCCTGACGGGGGCGCCCGGCACGTCACCACTGCGGTCCGCCCGGCGCGATCCGGCGGCTCACCATGAGCCGGTTCCAGCTGTTGATGACGGTGATCACTCCGAGGAGATGGGCGAGTTCGGCCTCGTCGAAGTGCTTGGCCGCCGCCTCATACGTCTCGTCCGGCACGTAGCCGTCGGTGAGGACGGTGACGGCCTCGGTGAGTGCGAGCGCGGCCCGCTCGCGCTCGGTGAACTGCTCGGGGGCCTCCGCCCACGCGTTGAGCAGCGCGATCCTTCCCCAAGCTCTCGACTTCGCTCGAGCAGGGGATACCCCAACGGCACTCTCGCCGTTCTTCTCGACGGCGAGGTCCACGTGCATGTCCAGGCAGAACGCGCACTCGTTGATCTGCGATGCCCGGATCATCACCAGCTCGGCGAGATCCGGGTCGCGGAGCCCCTTCTTCGCGGCGGCGCCGAGCGCGATCATCGCGTCGCGCACACCGGCGTCCAGGTGCGTCGTACGGGCTGTCACTTGAAGTCGCCCGCGGTGTAGTGCCCGGGCACCATCCGCGTCGACACACCGAACCGGTTCCACGCGTTGATCACCGTGATCGCGGCGATCAGCTGCGTCAGCTCCTTCTCGTCGTACAGCTTCGCCGCCTTCTCGTACGTCTCGTCCGGCACGAATCCGTCCGTGAGCACGGTGATCGCCTCGGTCAGCTCGACCGCCGCGATCTCCCTGGGCGTGTAGAAGTGCTGCGACTCCTCCCACGCGCTGAGCTGGATGATCCGCTCGACGCTCTCGCCCGCGGCGAGCGCGTCCTTGGAGTGCATGTCGAGGCAGAACGCGCAGTGGTTGAGCTGCGAAGCGCGGATCTTGATCAGCTCCAGCGTCACCGGATCGACGCCCTTACGGGCCTCCGCGTCGAGCCGGATCATGGCCTTGTAGACCTCCGGAGCGTGCTTGGCCCAGGCCAGCCGGGGCGCGTGCTCGTGGACGTACTCCTTGGTGGTCCGGCCGGCGTCAGTGATCGGGCTGGTGCTGTCGGTGGTGTTCTCGTTCGTCGTCATGACATTGACCCTACGAGCGGAGTAGCCCACGGGTATGGTCCATTTCCATGGTGGAATCCTGGGCCACTTCGCCCTCCGGTCAGGCGCTCGGTATCGATCTGCACGTCGAGCCGACCGGCTCCGGCCTGCGCAAAGGCCTCACCGACGCGCTCCGTGACGCCGTACGCGGCGGACGTCTCGCCCCCGGTGTCCGCCTCCCGTCGTCCCGCACACTCGCCGCCGATCTGGGCATCGCCCGCAACACGGTCGCCGATGCCTACGCCGACCTCGTCGCCGAGGGCTGGCTCACCGCGCGCCAGGGCTCGGGGACGCGCGTCGCGGAGCGACCGGTCGAGGCACCCCGGACGGCCTCGACCCGCGGGCGGCGCGCCCCGGCCGGCCTCCGCTACGACCTGCACCCCGGCACCCCCGACCTCTCCTCGTTCCCCCGCGCCGAATGGCTCAAGGCCTCGCGCCGTGCCCTCAACGCCGCCCCGAACGACGCCCTCGGCTACGGCGATGCCCGCGGCCGCATCGAACTGCGCACCGCACTCGCCGGCTACCTCGCCCGCGCCCGCGGCGTCCACGCCGACCCGGACCGCATCGTCATCTGCTCCGGCTTCGTCCACGGCCTGATGCTGCTCGGAGAGGTGCTGCGCAACAGGGGCGTGCGCGACGTCGCCGTGGAGACGTACGGGCTCGACATCCACTGGGACGTCCTGACGCGGTCGGGCCTGCGCACCCACCCCCTTCCCCTCGATCAACTCGGCACCCGCACCGACGAGTTGGCGACCGGCGAACCGAATGTGGGCGCCGCCCTCCTGACCCCCGCCCACCAGTTCCCGATGGGCGGGGCCCTGCACCCCGACCGCCGCGCCGCCGTCGTCGACTGGGCCCGCCGCACCGGCGGACTGATCCTGGAGGACGACTACGACGGCGAGTTCCGCTACGACCGCCAGCCCGTCGGCGCCCTCCAGGGCCTCGACCCCGACCGCGTCGTCTACTTCGGCACGGCCAGCAAATCGCTCGCACCCGGCCTGCGCCTCGGCTGGCTGGTGCTGCCGCCCTCCGTCATCGGGGAGGTGATCGAGGCGAAGGGCGTCGCCGACTGGTCGTGCGGCGTCCTCGACCAGCTGACCCTCGCGGAGTTCATCGACTCGGGCGCCTACGACCGCCATGTCCGCGGCGCCCGCCTGCGTTACCGCCGCCGCCGCGACCAACTTGTCGCCGCCCTCGCCGAACGCGCCCCCGACGTCAGTGCCACCGGAATCGCCGCTGGCCTGCACGCCGTCCTCCAACTCCCGCCCGGCACCGAACAGTCCGTGGTCCGCGCCGCCGCCTGGCAGCGCCTCGGAGTCTCCGGCCTCTCCAGCTTCCGCCACGACGCGGCCACCACCGAACCACCCCTGGACGCCCTGGTGGTCGGCTACGGAACCCCACCGGACCACGCCTGGACAAGTGCGCTGGAGGCCTTGTGCCGGGCGCTGCCGTAGGGGAGCGGCATCGGGCGGTCGGCGTCTCGGGTCGGGGCGGCCCGGGTTCGGGTCAGACCCGGGCCGGTGCGGACGCGTCCTCCACCGGCGCCTCCCCGAAGCGCGCCAACGCCAACGCCCCCGCCACGGCCACCACGAACCCGAGAACCGCCAGCCAGCCCAGCCCCTCGCGCGTGCGATCCCCGAGCCAGATCACCCCGACCAGCGCCGGCCCCACCGTCTCGCCCACGACCATCCCCGCGGTGGCCGTGGTGACCGACCCCTTCTGCAACGCCGAGGTCAGCAGCAGAAACGCCGCACCCCCACCGAGCAGCAGTGCGTACGTCGCCGGATTGCTCAGCAGCGCGCCGGGCGACACGTCGTCGATGAGCCGTACCGACACCTCCACCACCCCGAACCCGAACCCCGAGCCGAGCCCCAGCGCGAGCGCCCGGCCCCGCCCCGGCAGCCGCCCGGCCACCGCCCCGATCAACAGCACCCCGAGCGCCGTCCCCAGCATCGCGTACCGCAACGCGTCCGAACCGGCCTGCTCTCCCTCCGGCCCCGACGCCAGCCCCAACATCGCGAGCCCCGCCACCACCACCCCGACGGCGCCCCACTCGACGCCGCTCAGCCGTACGTCCAGCAGTCGCGTGGAGACCACCGCCGTCACCGCCAGACTCGCGGCGAGCGCCGCCCCGACGGCGTAGATCGGAATGGACCGCAGCGCCACGACCTGCAACACGAACCCGAGCAGGTCGAGCCCCAGCCCGGCGACATAACGCCACTGCCGCAGCGCCCGCAGCAACAGCGCGGCGTCGACGCCGGACCCCGACCCCGGCTCCGCGGCCCGCGCGGCCATCGCCTGCAACACGGAAGCCGTACCGAAACAGACCGCCGCCCCGAGCGCGCAAAGCATTCCAACAAGCACAAACCGACTGTAGAGCGTGTGCCTACGCCGACCGGCCCGTGAGCGGCCCCTCCTCCGGTGGTGCCCCGGTGAGCGGCTCCCCGTCCGGTGGTGCCCCCATAAGCGGCGGGACCACGAGTCGGCCGCCCGTGCCGGAGGCGCACCTCCGTCAGACCGCCAGGACCGCCCGGAGCTGGTCGAGCCCCCAGTCCAGGTCCTCCTTACTGATCATCAGAGGGGGAGCGATCCGGATCGTGCTGCCGTGGGTGTCCTTGACCAGGACGCCCTTGGCCATCAACTTCTCCGAGATCTCCCTTCCCGTCCCGTACGACGGATCGATGTCGACCCCCGCCCACAGCCCGCGCCCCCGCACCTGCGTCACCTTGCCCGTGCCCGTCAGCAGCCCGAGCTCCGCGTGGAGATGCACGCCCAGCTCCGCCGCCCGCTGCTGGAACTCCCCGGTGCGCAGCATCGCGATGACCTCGAGCGCCACCGCACAGGCCAGCGGATTCCCGCCGAACGTCGACCCGTGCTCACCCGGCTTGAACACCCCGAGCACCTCGCTGCTGGACACCACCGCCGACACCGGCACGATCCCACCGCCGAGCGCCTTGCCCAGCACGTACATGTCGGGCACCACGCCCTCGTGCTCACAGGCGAACGTCCGCCCGGTCCGCCCGAGCCCCGACTGGATCTCGTCCGCGATGAACAGCACGTTCCGCTCGCGGGTCAACTCCCTTACCGCCGGCAGATATCCGGCCGGCGGCACGAGGACACCGGCCTCGCCCTGGATCGGTTCGAGCAGCACCGCGACGGTGTTCTTCTCGGTGATAGCGCTGCGCAGCGCCGTCAGATCGCCGTACGGCACGATCTCGAACCCTGGCGTGTAGGGACCGAAGTCCGCGCGCGCCTCCTGGTCCGTGGAGAAGCTGATGATGGTCGTGGTGCGCCCGTGGAAGTTGTTGCCCGCCACGACGATCTTTGCTCTGCCGTCGAGCACCCCCTTGACCTGATACCCCCACTTTCTCGCCGTCTTCACGGCGGTCTCGACCGCCTCCGCCCCTGTGTTCATCGGCAGCACCATGTCCATGCCGCACAGCTCCGCGAGCTGGGTGCAGAACTCGGCGAACCGGTCGTGATAGAAGGCGCGGGACGTCAGCGTCACCCGCTCCAGCTGCGCCTTGGCGGCCTCGATGAGCCGCTGGTTCCCATGGCCGAAGTTGAGCGCCGAGTAGCCGGCGAGCATGTCGAGGTACCGGCGCCCTTCGACATCCGTCATCCATGCGCCCTCCGCCGTGGCGACCACGACGGGCAGCGGATGGTAGTTGTGCGCGCTGTGCGCTTCGGACGCGGTGATGAAGGCTTCCGTTGCGGCATTCGGAGGAGTCACAGCAGTCACGGGATCTCCGTTCTTACAGCTCTGATGGCGCGAAGACGTGGGCTTGTGGCCCCTTCCTATCGTCGCTCGCATCGTGGACCGGGAAGCCTCGCCCTGCGGCGCGCCGGGTAGTGTGGCCCGCAGGGCCGTGACTGGCGCGCTGGGATGGGACCGACCATCGGGGAGCGGCCTGTGAACTGTGTGCCGTGCGCCTGGGCCGAACCGTGAACCTCCTGCTCTCGACCTCGCTCGAGCAGGGGAGGTCCCATCCGTCCGGAGGTCCGTCATGTCAGAGCCCACCCTCTCTACCGAATCCGTAGCGTTCCGCAGCGCCCTCGACGTGATCCGGGCTGTCGAGCCCCGCGTGGCCGACGCCATCCGCCAGGAGATCGCCGACCAGCGCGAGATGCTCAAGCTGATCGCCAGCGAGAACTACGCGTCCCCGGCCACCCTCCTCGCGATGGGCAACTGGTTCAGCGACAAGTACGCCGAGGGCACCATCGGCCGCCGCTTCTACGCCGGCTGCCGCAACGTCGACACCGTCGAGGCCCTCGCCGCCGAACACGCCCGCGAGCTCTTCGGCGCCCGCCACGCCTATGTCCAGCCGCACTCCGGCATCGACGCCAACCTCGTCGCCTTCTGGGCCGTCCTCGCCCAGCGCGTCGAGGCGCCCGCCCTGGAGCTGGCCGGCGTCCGCAACGTGAACGACCTCTCCGACGCCGACTGGGCCGAGCTCCGTCATGCCTTCGGCAACCAGCGCATGCTCGGCATGTCCCTGGACGCCGGCGGCCACCTCACCCACGGCTTCCGCCCGAACATCTCCGGCAAGATGTTCGACCAGCGCAGCTACGGCACCGACCCGCAGACCGGCCTCGTCGACTACGAAGCCCTGCGCGCCACCGCCCGCGACTTCAAGCCGCTGATCATCGTCGCCGGCTACTCCGCGTACCCCCGCCTGGTGAACTTCCGCATCATGCGCGAGATCGCCGACGAGGTCGGGGCGACCCTCATGGTCGACATGGCGCACTTCGCGGGCCTGGTCGCCGGCAAGGTCCTCACCGGCGACTTCGACCCGGTGCCGCACGCCCAGATCGTCACCACCACGACGCACAAGTCGCTGCGCGGCCCGCGCGGCGGCATGGTGCTCTGCGACGACTCGCTCGTCGACCAGGTCGACCGCGGCTGCCCGATGGTCCTCGGCGGTCCGCTGCCGCACGTCATGGCCGCCAAGGCCGTCGCCCTGGCCGAGGCCCGCCGTCCCGAGTTCCGCGACTACGCCCAGTCCGTCGTCGACAACGCCCGTGCCCTCGCCGAGGGCCTGACCCGCCGCGGCGCCACCCTCGTCACGGGCGGCACGGACAACCACCTCAACCTGATCGATGTCGCCACCTCCTACGAGCTCACCGGCCGCCAGGCCGAGAACGCGCTCCTCGACTCTGGCATCGTCACCAACCGCAACTCCATCCCCTCCGACCCGAACGGTGCCTGGTACACGTCCGGCATCCGAATCGGCACCCCTGCCCTGACCACCCGTGGCCTGGGCACCGCGGAGATGGACGAGGTCGCGGGCCTCATCGACCGCGTGCTCACCGCCGCCGAATCGGGCACCACCAGCAAGGGCGCGCCCTCCAAGGCGCAGCACGTCCTGGACGAGAAGATCGCTGACGAGGTCTCCACGCGAGCGTCCGACCTGCTGAGCGGCTTCCCGCTCTACCCGGAGGTCGACCTCACCTGATCGCTTGACCGGCCCGTCACCAGCCGCACCGACGGGCCGGTCAGTGCGTTCCCCCCGCCGTGAGAGCTGGAGAGCGACCCTCAGGAATCGATCAGCTGCTGCCGTGGTCCCGCGTCGGGCGGGGTCCCGCCCGTCCCGCGACGACCCGGCAGCCTGTCGGCCAGGGGCCGCAGCACCAGAGCCAGCGCGGCACCCGCCGCCAGCCCCGGTATCGCCCACCACCAGTCCACCCCGTCATTCGACCCGGCCGCCGAGGCCCGCGCGCCTCCGGACGGCCCGCCATCGCGACCGTCGGCTGCCGGAGCCGGAGCTCCACCGAGCGCTTCCTTGGACCGGTCGGGCGACTTCCAGGGCACCGGGAAGATCGGGCTCCCGCCCTTTTCGGACCGCGCGCCCATGACCCCGAGGTCCTTCAGCAGCGCGCGCAGCTCCGCCGGCTTCCGCGCCTTGTGCCAGTACCCGTTGTAGGAGTCCGGCACGTGCGTCGCTGTGTGTATCCAGACGTCCTTCGTGCCCGGCGAGTCCGGATAGACCCGGTCGACCCGCCACGGCAGCACGTCGTGCACCAGCCATGTGACATTGAGCTGACGCCCCGCGCCTATGCCCAAGCCGGGCGGCTCCTCCCGCCGCCCCTGGTCCGGCTCGCCCAGGAGACTCTCCAGCGGCCCGTACTTCTTGTCACTGAAGTAGAGCGACGCGCTCTGGCCGCTCTCGGGCGACACCACCAGAACGCTCGTCGGTCCGCCCGCCGACGCCCCTGACGCGCTCAGCAGCATCGCGGCGAGTACCGCCGTCAGTGCCACCGCCAGCGCGGCCGGCCTTCGTACTGTTCGCATCCGTTCCCCCAGCTGCTCCCGGCACGGCCCGCCCGTGTCGATTCACTTCTGGTACACCGCTCGACCCGACCGGGTTCCCAACTTCGGTGTGCGAGTTCTCGGTTGTGTGAGTGCGCCGGCCCAGCCCGCGGACATCAGCGGAGGGCGTCCGGCTTCCGTACCGACCGTGCGATCTCCATCGCCCGCTCCCGGGAATCGACTCCCTCCAGGCGGAGCGTCATCTCCTGTCGGCGGGTCCACAGGAGCGTCGGGCCCGCGGTGCGTTCAGAACGGGTCCACCGGTCGCCGTTGCCGTCGAGCATCCAGAAACTGAGCAGATGCGGCTGGGCGAACCACAGCCCCGTATCCCGGCCGAGGTCGACCCAGCGCGGCTGCATGCGCACCGATTTCGTGTACCCGATGTCGAGCTGCGCCGGGTACTCGTCGAGTCGGATCGTGTGCCCGTCCTCGTGCCAGCACAGTGTGATCAAGAAGCGCGACTCCGGTTCCCGTGTCACCGTCACGGCGTCCGGCATCCCCAGCTCGCCCGGCACCAGCGGTTCGAATCCGGCGTCTCGTCGGGCCTCGCCCAGCGAGAGCGACGTGCCGCACCCGGGGATGTGCACACCGGACGACGGCAGGGCCGAGGGGTCGTACCGGACCTCCACCCCGCCGAAGCCGAACCACTCGGCAACCGCGGCCCGCACCGGAGGCGTGAGCACGAGCACGGTCAGCACTCCGCACAGCCCCGCCGTGAGCATCCGCCACCGCTTCCGTATCCAGCGGCGCGCCCGCCGCACCCGGACAGGGCCCGCCGTCGGCTCGGCCACCGGCGCCGGAACCGACTCGGCGAGTATCTGCGCCAGCACCCGCTCGGCCATCGACTCGCCGCCGGGGCCCAGACCGTCCAGGGACCTGCCCAGCGCCCGCAGCTCAGCCGGCAGCCCACGGTCCGCGCGGGGCCCGTGCTCCTTACCGGGGCGCCGGCTCCCGTCGTCCTCGTGACGCGGTTCACTCATACCCGTCACCTCCCTCCCGCAGGCCCAGCTCCGCCGGAAGAATCCGCTTCAGCTTCCGCAGCGCGCGATTGAGCCTCGACTTCACGGTGCCGCGCGGCCAACCGAGCGCGTCGGCCGTCTCCGCCTCGTCCATCTCGAGCAGATACCGGTACGTGACGACCAGCCGATGCTCCTCGCTCAGCTCCTCGAGCGCGGCGAGCAACGCCGTCCGCCGCTCGTCGTGGACGGCCGCGACCGCCGGATCCGTGGTCTCGGGTATCAGCGGCTCGGCCTGTATCAACGTCGCTTCCCGCCCCACGACCGAACGCTGTCGCACCGCCGAGCGCACTGTGTTCCTCGTCTCATTGGCGACGATCGCGAGCAGCCACGGCTTGAACGACGAGTCGTCCCGAAACTGTCCCAGGGCGCAGTACGCCTTGAAAAAGGCCTGCTGCACCACGTCCTCCGCGTCCGCTCCTGCCCCGAGGGCTCGGGCCGCCCGCAGCGCCAGCCCGGTGAAGGCGCGCACCAACACCGCGTACGCCTCCACATCTCCGGCGCGCACGCGAGCGATCACCGCACGCTCGTCGTCGACGACGCGGCCCCCCTCCAGGACCTCCCCCTGTGTCCTCACATCGTTGATACACCGCACCCCTCGCATCGGTTCCCACCCGTCGCACAGGTTTTTCCGAACTCGCTCCGCAAGGCAGGTCCGAAGGGAGACCGAAGCCCAGGTCCCGAAGCCAGGTTCCGGCGACACGCCGGGCGGGGTGGGCGACAGCGCTCCGTGCACGGTTTCAGCACTTGTCGTGCACCCGTCGCCCACCTGTTTCCAACCAATGAGAGACACCTGAGAGAATGAGGAGCATGGCCTCTGATCGTCCCCGCGTGCTCTCCGGAATCCAGCCCACTGCAGGCTCGTTCCACCTCGGCAACTACCTCGGCGCGGTCCGCCAGTGGGTGGCGCTGCAGGAGTCTCACGACGCGTTCTACATGGTTGTGGACCTGCACGCGATCACCGTGCCGCAGGACCCCAAGGAGCTCCGGGCCAACACCCGGCTCGCCGCGGCGCAGCTCCTCGCCGCCGGTCTGGACCCGGACCGCTGCACGCTGTTCGTGCAGAGCCACGTCCCCGAGCACGCACAGCTCGGCTGGGTCATGAACTGTCTGACGGGCTTCGGCGAGGCCTCCCGCATGACGCAGTTCAAGGACAAGTCCGCCAAGCAGGGCGCCGACCGCGCGACCGTCGGCCTCTTCACGTACCCGATCCTCCAGGTCGCGGACATCCTGCTCTACCAGGCCGACCAGGTACCCGTGGGAGAGGACCAGCGCCAGCACATCGAGCTGACGCGCGACCTCGCCGAGCGCTTCAACGGCCGCTTCGGCGAGACCTTCACGGTCCCGGCGCCGTACATCCTCAAGGAAACGGCGAAGATCTACGACCTCCAGGACCCGTCGATCAAGATGAGCAAGTCGGCGTCGACGCCGAAGGGGCTCGTCAACCTTCTCGACGAGCCGAAGACCACCGCCAAGAAGGTCAAGAGTGCGGTCACCGACACCGACACCGTGATCCGGTTCGATCCGGCGAACAAGCCGGGCGTCAGCAACCTCCTCGCCATCTACTCCACCCTCACCGGCACAGGTATCCCGGAACTGGAGCAGAACTACGAGGGCAAGATGTACGGTGCGCTCAAGACGGACCTGGCAGAGGTCATGGTGGACTTTGTGACACCGTTCCGGACCCGTACCCAGGAGTACCTGGACGACCCGGAGACGCTCGACTCGATCCTGGCCAAGGGCGCGGAGAAGGCGCGTGCTGTCGCCGCCGAAACCCTCGCCCAGGCGTACGACAAGGTCGGACTGCTGCCCGCGAAGCACTGAGCCCCAGCCCCGCCTGAACCGCCTTACCACCACCCGCCCACCACCCGCCCACCACACGACGACAGGAGTACGACGTGGGGACCGTAACGATCGGCGTTTCGATCGCGGTCCCGGAGCCACACGGCAGCCAGCTCCAGGAGCGGCGCGCGGGCTTCGGTGACCCCGCTGCGCACGGCATCCCCACGCACATCACTCTGCTCCCGCCGACCGAGGTGGAGGACAGGTCGCTGCCTTCGGTCGAGGCCCATCTCGAGGCGGTCGCCGCCGCGGGGCGGAACTTCGCGATGCGGCTCGCGGGGACGGGAACCTTCCGTCCGCTGTCTCCCGTTGTGTTCGTACAGGTCGTCGAGGGCGCCGAGGCCTGTACGTGGCTGCAGAAGCAGGTCCGTGACGCGTCCGGTCCGGTCGCGCGCGAGCTGCAGTTTCCCTATCACCCGCACGTCACGGTGGCGCACGGCATCGCGGAGGAAGCGATGGACCGGGCGTACGCGGAGCTCGCCGGGTACGAGGCGGCCTGGCCGTGCACCGGGTTCGCGCTGTACGAGCAGGGCGCCGACGGTATCTGGCGCAAGTTGCGCGAGTTCCCCTTCGGCGGCCCGGGAGTTCCCGCGCAGGGCCCCGACCGCTCGAAGCGGGGCCGACAGCCGGCTCGCTGACGCGAAGCGAATCGGCCGGCCGCTGTCGGACGTGACTTACATCGGCAGGCGCCGGAACACCGGACGCGGGACATGCCGCAGCGCCGACATCACCACGCGCAGGGCCCCCGGCACCCACACGGTCTCCGACCGGCGCCTGAGTCCCGTCTCGATGGCCTGTGCCACCGCCTCCGGCGTGGTGGCCATCGGTGCCTCCGCCATGCCCGCCGTCATCTTTGACCGTACGAAGCCGGGGCGCACGACCATCACATGCACGCCGGTGCCGTGCAGCGCGTCGCCGAGGCCCTGCGCGAAGGCGTCCAGGCCGGCCTTGCTCGACCCGTAGATGAAGTTGGACCGGCGGGCCCGCTCACCCGCGACCGAAGAGAGCACCACCAGCGAGCCGTGGCCCTGGGACTGCAGGGCGCGGGCGCAGATGAGGCCCGCCGATACCGCGCCGGTGTAGTTGGTCTGCGCGACGCGCACCGCGGCCAGCGGCTCGTCCTCGTCGCGGGCCTGGTCGCCAAGGATCCCGAACGCCAGCAGCACCATGTCGATGTCGCCCTCGGCGAACACCTTGCCCAGCGTCACCTCGTGCGCCTCGGAGTCGAGCGCGTCGAAGGCGACGGTACGGGCGTCGGCCCCCATGTCGCGGAGTTCGGCGGCCGCACGGTCGAGGGCGGGCGACGGGCGGCCGGCCAGCCACACCGTTCGGGTCCGCCGGGCCACGAGGCGTCGGGCGGTGGCGAGCGCGATCTCGGAGGTGCCGCCGAGGACGAGCAAGGACTGGGGGGTGCCGAAGGCGTCCTTCATGAGAACCAAACTCCAAATGGGCGGGACCGAAATCGGTGGGGGCGGGATGGGAACCCGGATGGCCCGAGCGGTGTACCAAAAGTGAATCGGTGCGGAGGGGCCGTGCCGGGTGAGGGGGATGCGACGTGCGTGCGATGTGGGGGAGCGGGACTGCCGGTAAGTGCGAGGGCCCCGGTCACGGCACTCGTTCTCATTCCGGTCAGAGTCCGAGGCGCCGGGACAGATCCGAGCGGAACACGCCTCGCGGGTCCAACTGGGCTCGTAGGGCGCGGAATTCATCGAGACGGGGATACATCGTCGACAGCAGTTCGGGCCTTAGCCGCGAGTCCTTGGCGAGGTAGATGCGCCCGTCCGCCGCGGCCACCTCCTCGTCGAGTTCGTCGAGGAACGCGCCGAGTCCCGGCAGGTTCGCGGGAATGTCGAGGGCCAGCGTCCAGCCGGGCATGGGAAAGGACAGCCAGCCGGGATCCGCGTCGCCGAAGCGCTTGAGGACCGCCAGGAAGGAGGGGCACCGGCGCTCGGAGATGCGCTGCACGATGCGGCGAAGTGCTTCCTCCTGGCCATATCCGACGACGAATTGGTACTGGACGAATCCACTGCGCCCGTAGATGCGATTCCAGTGCGGTACGCCGTCCAGGGGGTGGAAGAAAGAGGAGAGTCTCTGGATCTCGCCGACGCGCGACATGGGGGCCTTGCGGTACCAGAGCTCGTTGAAGAGGCCGACGGTCCTGCGGCCCAGGAGTCCTTCGGGTACGAATCTGGGTGCGGCCGGAAGCTGCCTGGGGCGGAATGTCAGTGGCGCCCTGCGCGCCCGTGCGGGAACGGCATCCAGCGGAGCGTGATCACCGCGGGTCAGTACCGAGCGGCCCATCGAGGCTCCGCGGGCCAGGAGGTCGATCCAGGCGACCGAATAGCGGTAGAGGTGATCGGTCTCGGTGAGGCGGGCCATCAAGTCGTCGAGGTCAACGGCACGTTCGGTGTCGACCGCCATGAACGAGGTTTCGACAGGGAGGAGTTGGATGGTGGCAGTGAGGATAATCCCGGTGAGTCCCATACCGCCGGCCGTCGCGTCGAACAGCTCGCTGCCGCGCTCGACGATCCGCACTTCGCCGTCGGCCGTGAGCAGTTCCAGGGCGAGCACGTGGCGGGAGAACGATCCCGAGACGTGGTGGTTCTTGCCGTGGATATCGGCGCCGATCGCGCCGCCCACCGTGACGTAGCGGGTGCCGGGTGTCACGGGGACGAACCAGCCCAGGGGGAGGAGGACTTCCATCAGGCGGTGCAGTGAGACGCCCGCGTCGCACAGCACGGTGCCGCCGGACGCGTCGATCGCGTGGATGCGGTCCAGGGCGGTCATGTCCAGGACACTGCCGCCGGCGTTCTGTGCCGCGTCTCCGTAAGCCCGGCCCAGGCCCCGGGCGATGTTGCCCCGGTGGCCCGGCGTCCCGCACGCACGGACCACGGCTGCCGCTTCCGCATAGGAGCGGGGGCGCACGATGCGGGCGGCGGTGGGGGCGGTGCGGCCCCAGCCGGTCATGGGGACGGTGTCGAGGATGCCGCCGGAGGGGTCGTCGTGGACGGAGTCGGGGGAAGGCGACGTGGTGGGGGGAGTGCTGGGTGCCGGGACGGCCGGCGAGATGAGCGCGGGTGCGGGCGCAGAGGCGGGCGCAGTTGTGGACGGCGCGGCAGGGGCGGCTGGGCCGGGGGGTGTGACGCCGGGGGCGACGGCGGGTGTGCGGGCGGTGGGGGGAGCGGGATCGGCAGCCATGACCGCGACCGTATCGCCCATAGATAGGGCCTTCGCCCGAAACAAACCAAGCCCTCACCGAAATGGGTGATTGAATGGGTGTCACCCAAAATTGTCTGAGTTATGCGGGTTTTGACCCGCAGAGTGAGCCACATGGACGATATGGACCGCCGATTGCTGTCGGCATTGCGCGACTGCGGTACGGACTGGCGCGTGGCAACGGCCGCGCGCGCACTCTCCTGGAGCGGGGAGCACGGGGCGCTCTGGCTCGGCGCCGGGCTGTTGGGGGCGGCGGTCGACCGGCAGCGGCGAGGGGCGTGGCTGCGCGGTACGGCGCTGACCGCTGCGGCGCACGTGGCCAGCATGGGGATCAAGCGGGTCGTCCGGCGGCCGCGGCCGGGCCCGGAGATCGGCGTGGTGCCGCTCGTGCGGACGGCGGGGCGGCATTCCTTCCCCAGTTCGCACGCGGCTTCGGCGGCCGCTGCGGCGGTCGCGTACGGGGCGTTGCGGCCGGCGGGGGCGCGGCTCGTCCCGCCGTTGGCGGCGGCAATGTGCGTCTCGCGCATGGTCGTCGGGGTGCACTACCCGTCGGACGTGGTGGCGGGGGCGGCGCTCGGGGCGGTCGCCGCGCGGCTCGGGGCTCATTGGGTGGCCGGGGGTGCCTTGCGATGACGGAACGGACTGAGCGAAGGGAAGGGGTGGGGGAAGCGATGGACGCGGGGGGAGTGGGAGACGGGACGCCGTTGGTGCATGCCTCTGCCCAAGGGCGGCAGGGGTCGGCCGCGGCGCTGTTGGACCGGCCGCGAGGGAAATCGGTGCCGGGGCCGCGCGCGACGACGGTCGGGTTGCCGGCCGGGCTGTTGAAGACGGCGAGACCGCGGCAATGGGTGAAGAACGTGCTGGTCGTGGCCGCACCCGCGGCGGCCGGTGGGCTGTTCTCGTGGCACGCGGCGGCTCAACTGGCCCTGGTGTTCCTGCTGTTCACGGCGGCCGCCTCCGCCGTGTATTTGATCAACGACGCGCGGGACGCCGAGGCGGACCGGGCGCACCCGGTCAAGCGGAACAGGCCCGTGGCCGCGGGACATGTTCCGGTGGTGGTGGCCTATGCGGTCGGGGGTGGGCTCGCGGTTCTCACGCCGCTGGTGGCCGCGACCTTGTGCAACCCGATGACGGCGGCGCTGTTGGCCGCCTACGTCGGGATGCAACTGGCGTACTGCATCAGCCTCAAGCACGTTCTCGTCGTCGATCTTGTCGTGGTGACCACCGGGTTTCTGATGCGGGCCGCGATCGGCGGGCTTGCGCTGGGGATTCCGCTGTCACGGTGGTTCTTGATCACGACGGGGTTCGGGGCGCTGTTCATGGTGTCGGCCAAGCGGTACTCCGAGGCCGTACAGATGGCCGGGAAGGCGGGGGCGACGCGGGCGTTGCTGTCGGAGTACACGACCGGCTATCTGCGGTTCGTCTGGCAGCTTGCCGCAGGGGTGGCCGTTCTCGCCTATTGCCTGTGGGCCATGGAGGAAGGCGGGGTGGCGAGAACCAGTCTGCTGCCGTGGAGACAGCTGTCGATGGTGCCCTTCATCCTCGCCGTCCTGCGCTACGCGGTCTTCGCCGACCGTGGCACGGCGGGCGAGCCGGAGGACGTCGTTCTGCGGGACAGAGCGCTGGCCGTGATCGGCTTGGCGTGGGTGGCGATGTACGGGCTCGCGGTCGCCAACTGGTGAACGTGCGAGGTGAGGGCGTGTCGGGTCAGGGCGTGCCGGGGGAAGGCCCGTGCAGGGAGGGCGCGTCCCGTGGGGGCATGGGGGAGGAGCGGTCGTGGTGGGTTCGGGGGTGGTGGTGGATGAAGGGTCTTGGGCCCGAGTTGGTGGGGTTCGCGCTTGTGGGGAGCTGCGCATACGTCGTCGACCTGGGGCTCTTCGTGTGGCTGCGGGGGCCGGCGGGCTGGGATCCGATCACCGCCAAGTCGCTGTCGTTTCTGGCCGGTTGCACGGTCGCGTACGGAGGGAACGCGCTCGGTACCTATCGGCGGACGGCGGTCGAGGTGCCACGGCTGCGGCAGTACGGGGTGTTCTTCGCCGTCAATGTGGCGGGGGCGGTGGTGCAGTTGTTGTGCATCGCTGTGTCGCATTACGGGCTCGGGCTCACGTCGCAGCGCGCGGACACGGTGTCCGGGGCGGGGGTGGGCATGATGCTGGCCACGGTTCTGAGGTTCTGGGGTACTCGGACCCTTGTCTTCCGGGCGGCGATTCCGGCGAGACGTGCGAGAACGGTCAGGGAGGGCAGGCTCGGATCATGGACTGGCTGAAGAGACTCCCCGGCGTCGGGCCGATCGTCGCTCGGCTCATGCGTACGCACGCATGGTGCGCCTACGAGCGGCTCGACCAGGTGCACTGGACGCGGCTCGCGGCGGCGATGACGTTCATCAGCTTCCTGGCACTGTTCCCGCTGCTGACCGTGGCCGCGGCGATCGCGGCCGGCACGCTCAGCGAGGAGCGGCAGAAGACGCTCCAGGACAAGATCGCGGAGCAGGTGCCCGGCATCTCCGACCAGTTGGACCTGGGCGCGCTCGTCGCGAACGCGGCAACGGTGGGTCTGGTGGCGGGGGCGTTGCTGCTCTTCGCCGGCATCGGGTGGGTCGGCTCGATAAGAGAGTGTCTGCGCGCCGTCTGGGAGTTGGAGGACCCGGAGGAGAACCCGGTCATGCGCAAGGTCACGGACGCCGGGGTCCTGGTAGGGCTGGGTGGGGCCGGACTTGTCTCGTTGGCGGCGTCGATGCTCGCCTCGAGCGCGGTGGGGTGGACGGCGGACGAGCTCGGCATCTCCCATGACGGATGGGGCGGCGCGCTGCTCAGGGCGGTGGCGTTCGCGATCGCCGTGCTCGCGGACTTCCTGCTGCTGCTCTATGTGCTGACGCTGCTGCCGGGGGTTCACCCGCATCGGCGGGAGCTGTTGACGGCGGCGCTGATGGGGGCGGCGGGGTTCGAGCTGCTGAAGCTGTTGCTGGGCAGCTATATGAAGGAGGTGGCGTCGAAGAGCATGTATGGGGCGTTCGGGACGCCGGTGGCCCTGATGCTGTGGATCAACTTCACGGCGAAGCTGCTGTTGTTCTGCGCGGCCTGGACGGCCACGCGGGGGCAGCCCGACTCGGAGGTGCAGGACGAGGCCGAGCCGGGGGCGGAGCCGCCGGGGGTGGCGCGGGCCGGCGCCGCCTGAGACAGACGGCGCCGGTGCACTTGAGCAGGACAGTGGTGGCGCCCCGGACAGTGGTGGCCCCCCGGACGGGTCCCGTCAGCGTTGGGGGAGGCGGCGTACCAGTTCGGGCAGGGGCCAGCGGCGGTTGACGAGGAAGGCGGCTGCGGCCAGGAGGATGAGGGCGCCGCCCGTGATGGCCAGGGCGATACCGATGCCGCTGGAGCCGTTCTGGACGGAGGCGTGGGCGGTCGAAGCCTTGTCGGGTGCGGCAGCTCCCTTGTCGCCCTTCGGGCTGGCGGAGGAGCCGTTGGCGCCGCCGGTGTCGGCGCTCTTGGGCGGGACGAGCTGTCCCACCGGGGTGACCTTGCCGTCGGCCTGGAAACCCCAGTCGAGGAGACGGGCCGCCTCCTGGTAGACCGCCTGGTTCTCGCCGGAGTCGGGGTTCATGACGGTGACGAGGAGGACCTTGCCGTTGCGTTCGGCGACGCCGGTGAAGGTGGCGCCGGCGTTGGTGGTGTTGCCGTTCTTGACCCCGGCGATGCCCTTGTAGGGGTCGAGGCCCATGTCGCCGGTGATGAGCCGGTTGGTGTTCTGGATCTCGAAGGAGCTGGTGGTCTTGCCCTTCTTCTGCGACTCGGGGAACTTCGCGGTCGCCGTCGCGCAGTACTCGCGGAAGTCCTTCTTCTGCAGGCCCGAGCGGGCGAAG
Source organism: Streptomyces sp. NBC_00009 (assembly GCF_045040855.1). Classification (NCBI taxonomy): domain Bacteria; kingdom Bacillati; phylum Actinomycetota; class Actinomycetes; order Kitasatosporales; family Streptomycetaceae; genus Streptomyces; species Streptomyces sp. NBC_00009. The sequence goes on along the minus strand of NZ_CP108312.1, from coordinate 3,043,346 downwards.
AGAGTGAGGTCGTAGGCGGAGGAGACCTGGCCGGGGAAGTCGTAGCCGTCGGGGCTGACCACGTGGGTGTCGAGGGCCTGGAGCTCGTCGGCGTGGGACTGCATGTCCTTGACGGTCTGCGGGACACCGCCGTTGAGGGCGGACAGGACGTGGACCGCGTCGTTGCCGGAGCGGAGGAACACGCCGAGCCACAGGTCGTGGACGGTGTAGGTGTAGTCCTCCTTGACGCCGACCATGCTGGAGCCCTCGCCGATGCCGGCCAGGTCGGAGGGGACGACCTTGTGCGTCTGCGTCTTGGGGAACTTGGGGAGGACCGTGTCGGCGAAGAGCATCTTGAGGGTGCTGGCGGGGGGCAGGCGCCAGTGCGCGTTGTGCGAGGCGAGTACCTGGCCCGACTCGGCGTCCGTGACGATCCAGGAGCGTGCGCTCAGATCCTTGGGCAGGACGGGGGCGCCGTTCGCCAGATGCACCTGTGTGCCCGGCTTGCCCAGCTGCGCGCCGCCCACGGTCGACATCGAGGCCGGCGGCTTCGCCTTGCCTTTGGAGGACCCCGGCTTGTCGTCGGCTAGTGCGGGTGAGGCGCAGCAGACCGAGAGGAGAGTGGCGGAGGCGGCCACCGTGGCGGCGACGGCGGACCATCGCCCGGCACGCCGAGGACCGGAACGCTTCAGACCGGAACGATTGAAAGGGGACTCGGTCTTGGCAGAGACGGTCGTGAAATACGACTCATTCGAGGCAGGCACGGTCGTGAACGTACATGGCTGGGGCCCGTAAGTCTCCGCCGAGGTGTCCTGTGTCTCCTGCTCCCCACCCCGGCGGCGGCGCGGACGGAGGACTGGCGATACTGAGGGTATGAAGCTCAGTCGCCCCGTCTCCTGGTTCCTGCTCGCCTTCGGTGTCTGGAGCTGGGTCATCTGGGTCACTTTCGTCAAGAACCTGTGGAAGGACGGGAGCGGGCTTGCCTTCGACGACGCCGGCGACCCGACCGCCTACTTCTGGGTGCATCTGACGCTCGCCGTTGTCTCCTTTGTCTTGGGGACGGTGGTTGGGGGCATCGGGTTCCGCGGACTGCGTGCCCTGCGTCGTGCGTGACGCGATGAACACAGCGATGAACACGACCACGAACACCACTACGAACAGCGCGATGAACGCGACGGGGGGAGCAGCGTCGTGATCGCCGTCTTAGTGATCGCAGGGGTCGCCTTGCTCGCGGCCTTCGCCGGTCTGCACTGGTACGCGTGGCGCCGTCTGGTGCGCGACACCACGGCCCGCGCCGGTCTTGCGCGCCGGGCGGGCACGGTCGTGTTCGTGCTGGGGCCGTTGCTGATGTTCGCGGCGGTGGCGAGCGAACGGGCCGGTGCACCGTTCTGGTTGCAGCAGGTGCTGTCCTGGCCCGGGTTCCTGTGGATGGCCTTCTCCATCTATCTGGTGCTCGCGGTCCTGGTGGGTGAAGTGGTGCGCCCGCTGCTGCGGCGTTACCTCGACCGCAGGTCCGCGCCGGGCGGCGCGGAGTCGGGGCCCGTGCCGGAGCCCGTACTGGTTCCGACGCGCGAGCCCGACGAGCCGCCCACCGCAACCACCACCCCAACCCCCACCACCCCAACCCCCACCACCCCAACCCCCACCGCCACGCCCAAGCCCGTCACGCCATCGGCCGCGTCCGACCCCTCGCGTCGGCTCTTCGTCTCTCGCGTCGTCGGTGGTGCCGCGGTGGTCGCGGCCACCGGGATCGTCGGGAACGGTGCGTACGGCGTGCTGCGCGGGCCCAAGGTGAAGCGGGTCACGGTTCCGCTGGCCCGGCTGCCGCGTTCCGCGCACGGGTTCAGGATCGCGGTCGTCAGCGACATCCATCTGGGCCCGGTTCTGGGCCGGGGGTTCGCCCAGCGGGTGGTCGACACGATCAACTCCACGCAGCCCGACCTGATCGCGGTCGTCGGGGACCTGGTCGACGGCAGCGTCGAGGACCTGGCGCCGGCCGTCGCGCCGCTCGCGGGGTTGCGGGCCCGGCACGGCACGTACTTTGTGACGGGCAACCACGAGTACTTCTCGGGCGCCGAGCCATGGGTCGAGCACGTCCGTGAGATCGGCCTGCGGCCCCTGGAGAACGCGCGCGTGGAGATGGGCGCGTTCGACCTGGCCGGGGTGAACGACGTGACCGGCGAGAACTACGGCGACGGGCCCGACTACGACAAGGCGCTCGGCGACCGCGACCCCGGCCGCGCCGCCGTCCTCCTCGCCCACCAGCCCGTGATGATCCACGAGGCGGTGAAGCACGGCGTCGACCTCCAGCTGTCGGGTCACACCCACGGCGGCCAGCTCTGGCCGGGCAACTTCATCGCCGACGCGGCGAACCCGACGCTCGCGGGCCTGGAGCGGTACGGCGACACGCAGTTGTATGTGAGCCGGGGCGCCGGTGCGTGGGGCCCGCCGGTCCGGGTGGGCGCGCCCTCGGACATCACGGTCGTCGAGCTGGCGTCGAAGCGGGCGTGAGGTGGGGGGCCGGGGAGGTACCTCCCCGGCCCCCCACAAGGAGCCGCCCGCCGTCCCCTCTCCCGCCCCTCTCCCGTCCCCTCTCCCTCTCCCTCTCCCCCTCCCCAAAAAACGCCCCGCCCCGAAACAGGCTCGAAACCCCCTTGTTCACAAGCTGCTCACAGGGTGCCTCTCGGTCTTCGAAACCTCATCACCTTCTCTTCCCACGGCTCAAACTCCTGTGATTCAGTGATCCACGTCACTGGGGAGGGGCGCGATGCGGTCGATTCGCATGCGGGTTTTTGCGACGTTCATGGTGCTTGCCGCCGCCGGAGCCGGCGCATGGCAGCTTCTTCCGGATCGGGACGAGCAGGGGAAGACGATCACCGTCGGGACGACCGACGCCGTGACGTCGCTCGATCCGGCCGGTGCGTACGACGCCGGATCATGGGCGCTGTACAGCAACGTGTTCCAGTCACTCCTGACGTTCGACGCGGGTGGCGCCGCGCCCGTGCCGGATGCCGCGGAGCACTGCGGGTTCGTCGGTCACGGGCTGCGTACCTACCGTTGCGAGCTGCGTGACGGGCTGACGTTCCCGAGTGGTCGCGCGGTGACGGCCAAGGACGTGAAGTTCTCCTTCGACCGGGTCAGGGCCATCAACTCTCCGGTGGGTCCCGCCACCTTGCTCGACACCCTCGGCAAGGTCGAGACGAGCGGTGCGCGGACGGTGACCTTCCAGCTGTCCTCGCCCGACGCGACGTTCCCGTTCAAGGTCGCCACGGGCGCCGGTTCCATCGTCGACAGCACCCAGTACCCGGCGCACAGCCTGCGCACCCGTACCCGCGTCGACGGCACCGGCCCTTACAGCCTCAGCTCGTACACGCCCGGCAAGCAGGCCAAGCTCGTCCCCAACTCCCGCTACCAGGGCGCGGTCAAGAGCGTCGGGGAGCCCACCACCCTGCGCTACTTCAAGGACTCGGCCGCCCTCGAGTCCGCCTGGAAGGCCCGTTCGGTCGACGTCGCCGCTCGGCAGCTGCCGCCCGCGCTGCTCGCCTCGTACGCGCCGAGCGACAAGGGGGAGCGGCTCACCGAGGTCGAGAGCGCGGAGACCCGGAACCTCGTCCTCAACGTGCGGACGGGCCGGCCGCTGCACGACCGCCGGGTGCGGCAGGCCCTCGCCACGCTCCTCGACCGGGACCGGCTGGTCGCCTCGACGTACCAAGGCACCGTCGACTCCCTCTACTCCCTGATCCCGCGTGGCATCACCGGGCACACAACCGCGTTCTTCGACGCGTATCCGAAGCCGGACGCCGCCCGTGCGCGCACGCTGCTCCAGGAGGCCGGGGTGAGTACGCCGGTCCGCTTCGAGTTCGCGTACTCGCGCGGTGCCGCGTCCGCTTCGGAGGCGAAGGAGATCAAGCGGCAGCTCGAGGCGAGCGGGCTGTTCAAGGTGAGCCTGCGCTACTACGAGTGGACCGACTTCCAGAGGCGGTACGCGAGCGGGAAACTCGACGCGTACGCGGTCGGCTGGCTGCCCGACTTCCCCGATCCGGACACGTTCACCGCGCAGCTCGTGCGCACCGGGTCCGGCATGCACAACGGATACAGCAGCAAAGAGGTCGACGGCCTGATCCAGGCCAGTCAGCAGTACGAGGACCGCAGCCGCACCATGGGCGACTTCCGCAAGCTCCAGGAAGCGGTCGCACGCGACGTCCCGCTCATCCCTCTGTGGCAGCGCAAGGAGTATGTGCTCAGCACGGAGGACATCACCGGCGGGCAGTATCTGTCGGACGGGACCGGGGTGTTCCGGTTGTGGCAGCTCGGCTGGATCTGACCGGCTCCGACGAGGAGGCCTCACTCGCGGGAACGTCACTCATGGGAACCTCACTCACGGGAACCCCCTCAGCCACAGCCGAGCCCACAGGCTCCCCGCCCCCCGGCAGCACCACCGTCACCCGCACCCCCGCCCCCGGAGCCGTGCGCACGGACACCTCGCCGCCGTGCGCCGACACCACGCCCTGCACGATCGCCAGGCCCAGACCGCTGCCGGCACCTCCGCCCGCCCGGAAGAAGCGGTCGAAGATCCGCGCCGCGTCCTCCTCGTCAAGCCCGGGCCCCTCGTCGGCCACGCACAGCCGCACCGTCCCGTCCAGGCGTTCGAGCGAGACGCTGACCGGGGCGTCCTCCGGAGTGTGGGTACGTACGTTGGTGAGGAGGTTCCCGAGGACCTGGCGCAGGCCCGACTCGTCGGCGCGGACCAGCAGCGCGCCGTCAGCTGCGACCTGGACCGGGCGGTCCGGCTGCTGCACGCGCAGGTCGTCGGCGGCTTCGCGGACCAGCCGGCTCAGGTCGACGTTCCGCAGGCGCAGTTCGGGGCCCTGGTCGAGGCGGGCCAGGGTGAGCAGTTCGTCGACGAGCCGGCTCATGCGGTCGGCCTCGGCGTGGACGCGGCCCAGGGCGCGGGTGCGTTCGGCCGGGTCGCGGAGCATCCCCTTGTCGTAGAGCTGGAGGTAGCCGCGGATCGCGGCGAGCGGCGTGCGCAGTTCGTGGGAGGCGTCGGCGACGAACCGCCGCAGTTGCGCGGAGCTGCGCTCGCGGGTCTCGAAAGCCGTTTCGACCTGGTGGAGCATGGAGTTGAGGGCGAGCCGCAGCTGTTCGACCTCCAGGGCGGTGTCGTGGTGCGGCGGCACGCGTCGTGCGAGGTCTCCGTCGGCGATGGCCGACGCGGTCTCGACCATGTCTTCGAGGGGGCGCATCCGGTGGCTGACGCCGATCATCGTGAGGACGGCGAGCAGGGCGAGCAGGCCCGTGCCGAGGGCGATGTCGAGCCTGAGCGCCTTGTGGATGCCGGTCTGGACGTTGGCCGTCGAGGTGGCGAGCAGCACGGTCGTGCCGTCGGCGAGACGGGCGCCCACCGCACGGTACGGGTCGCCGTGCACGGTGACGTCGCGCGGCTCGTCGGCGGTGGCGAGCGCCTTCGGGTCGTCGACCGCGGAGGCGAGGTCGCGCTGGCGGGCGGTGGGACGCAGGGTGCCTACGGTGATGGGCTCGCCGGCCCGGTCGACGGCCACGAACACGGTTTCGTTGCGCGGCAGTGAACTCGCGCCCGCGTCCGTCGAGTTGGGGCCGGGGGAGAGTTTGTCGAGGGCGATGCCCAGTTCGCTGAGCGACTCGATCTGTTTGAGGGTGAGGCCGGTGCGCTGGAGCGAGGTGCGTGACGACGTCAGCTCGGCGTCGACGTTCTCGAGGAGGTAGTGGCGCATCCCGATGAGGCTGACGGCGGTCGCGGCGACGATGCCGAGGGCGAGCAGCGCGACGTTCACGAGGGTGAGCTTGGCGCGCAGGGAGTGGAACCGCCGGCTCCGGCCGGCCGCCTGCCCGCGGCGGCCATGGACCCGCCCGCGGCGGCCATGGACCCGCCCGAGTCGGCCACGGAGGCCCTCACTCGCGCCCCGCCCCCGGGTCACACTCCGCTCCCGGTTCACGCCCCACCCGCAAGCCCGTATCCGACCCCCCGCCGCGTAGTGATCAACGGCGGCCCCAGCGCTTCGAGTTTGCGCCGCAGGTAGCTGATGTACGTCTCGACGACGGTCGACTCGGCGGTGTGCTCGTACTGCCATACGTGCCGCAGGAGTTGTTCCTTGGGCACGACGCGGCCGCCGTTGCGCACGAGGAAGCGCAGGAGGGCGTACTCGGTGGGTGTGAGCTGGACGGTGTGGCCCGAGCGGTGGACGGTGTAAGCCGTCTCGTCGAGTTCGAGATCGCCGTAGCGCAGCGGCGGGCGTTCGGGCAGGACGTCGGCCGACCGGGTGCGGCGCAGGACGGCGCCCAGCCGGGCCACGACCTCGTCGATGTTGAACGGCTTGGTGATGTAGTCGTCGCCGAAGCCGAGCGCGCCCACGATCTCGGCGGGCGCGTCGCGCGCGGTCAGGAAGACGAGGGCCAGGTCGGGCCTGCGGGCGCGCAGTTCGCGCCCGAGCGCCCGGCCGTCGCCGTCCGGCAGCATCACGTCGAGGAGCGCGGCGTCGGGCCGGGTGCGTGCCGCGAGGGCGAGGCCCTCGCGGACGGTGCCCGCGGTCATGACCTCGAAGCGGTGGTAGCGCAGGGCTATCGCGAGGACGTCGGCGATGCTCGGCTCGTCCTCGACGATGAGCACGGTGGCTCCCGCGGGGTGCTCCGCGTGGTTCACGGGCCCGGCACTCACGGGACCGGCGTGCGCGGGCCCGGCACTCACGGGACCGGCGTCCGCGTGCCCAGCATTCACCGGCCCACCCTTCACAGGCCCCGAGTTCACATACCCAGCACTCATACCCCCAGCGTTCATAAGTCCAGTATCGGCGGGCCCGCCCCCGCTCGGCCCTGCTCGCCCCCTTGGAGTTCCTTGAGAGTCATGGCCGCGCCGTCCCGCCGTGCGCCCGTGCCCCCGGATGCTGAGGCCGAGGAAGGCCCGGGGGAAGACCGAAGGAGTGGCAAACGTGACGGCATTGGCGCGGTGGTGCTACCGGCACCGCCTGGTGGTCCTGGTGCTGTGGGTGGGGGCGTTGTTCGGCCTGGGGGCCGCTGGCACCTCGGCGGGGACCGACTACTCGAACGTGTTCTCCCTGCCCGACACGGACTCCAAGCAGGCGTACGACCTGATGACGAAGGCGTTTCCGCAGAGCTCGGGTGACACGGACACCGTGGTGTGGCGGTCGTCCGGCGACGCGGGGTCGGTGACAGACAAGGCCGTACGGTCCCGGATCGAGCCCGCGCTGAAGGAGATCGCCGGGATGCGGGGCGTCGGCGAGGTCGTAGGCCCGTACAACGCGAAGAACGCCGCCCAGATCAGCCGCGACGGCCGCACCGCCTTCGCGCAGATCACCTTCACCGACCAGGCGAACGAGGTCCCCAAGGACCTCGTCCAGAAAGTCGTCGACACGGCTCAGTCCGCCGAACGGGACGGTCTCCAGGTCGAGTTGGGCGGCCAGGCCATCACCCGTATCCAGGAGCCGCCCACCGGCGTCTCCGAGGTGGTCGGCATCGCGGCGGCGGCCGTGGTCCTCTTCCTCGCCTTCGGCTCGCTCTTCGCGATGCTGCTTCCGATCGTCGTGGCGATCATGGGAGTCGGCAGCGGAATGATGGCGACGATGCTGCTCAGCCATGTGACGAACGTGCCCGAAGTGGCCCCGCTTCTCGGCTCGTTGATCGGTCTCGGCGTCGGCATCGACTACGCGCTCTTCATCGTCACCCGGCACCGGCGCGGCATCCAGCGAGGGCTCGAACCGGAGGAGTCGGCGGTGCGGGCCCTCAACACATCCGGGCGCGCGGTCCTGTTCGCGGGCGGCACCGTGTGCATCGCGCTCGCCGGAATGCTGGTGATGAACCTGCGCTTCCTGGACGGAGTCGTCATCGCCACGTCACTGACGGTCGTGCTCAGCGTCCTGGCGGCGGTCACTCTCCTGCCCGCGCTCCTCGGTCTGCTCGGCCCGCGCGTCCTCAGCCGCAAGCAGCGGCGGAAGCTCGCGGCGGCGGGGCCCGACCCCGCCGAGGCGAGTGGTCCCGCGGCGCGCTGGTCGGCGTATGTGCAAAAACGCCCGCGCTCGATCGCGGCGATGGCGCTGGTGGTCATGGCGGTGCTCGCGCTGCCCGTACTGTCACTGCGGCTCGGCGCCACCGACCAGGGCAACAATCAGGAGTCGACGACGACCCGGCAGGCGTACGACCTGCTGGCGGAGGGCTTCGGGCCCGGCTTCAACGGGCCCCTTCAGGTCGTCGTGCCGGGCGGCGCCGACACCACGGAGCTCGTCAGGACGATCCGTGCGACGGACGACGTCGCGCAGGCCGCCGCGGCCCCGCCCGCCGGGGGCATCACCGTCATCCAGGTCGTGCCGAAGACGTCCCCGCAGTCCGTCGGGACGGACCGGCTCATCGACCGGCTGCGTGACGACGTGATCCCGGAAGCCGGTGTCGAGGCGCACGTCGGCGGGGTGACGGCCGTCTTCAAGGACTTCGCGTCGGTGACCGGCGACCGGCTGCCCTACTTCGTGGGCGCCATCATCGGGCTCGGCTTCCTGCTGCTCCTGATCGCGTTCCGCTCGCTCGTCGTGCCGCTCACCGCCGCGCTGATGAACCTGATCGCGGCGGCCGCGTCGTTCGGCGTCCTGGTGGCGGTCTTCCAGTGGGGCTGGGGGACGGAGTTCCTCGGCATCGGGAAGGAGGGGCCGATCACCGCGTTCCTGCCGGTGATCATGCTGTCGCTGCTGTTCGGCCTCTCGATGGACTACCAGGTGTTCCTGGTGAGCCGGATGCACGAGGAGTGGGTGCACACCGGGGACAACGCGCGGGCCGTGCGCGTCGGCCTCGCCGAGACGAGCCGGGTCATCAACTGCGCGGCCCTCATCATGATCTGCGTGTTCTCGGCGTTCGTCCTGAGCGGCGACATGGAGGGCGCGATGGCGGGCATCGGGCTGGCCGCGGCGGTCGCACTCGACGCGTTCATCCTGCGTACGGCGCTGGTCCCGGCGGCGATGCATCTCCTCGGCCGCTCCAACTGGTGGCTGCCCGGATGGCTGGAGGGGCGGCTCCCTCACCTGGCCGTGGAGCCGGCCGAGCCGCCCGCCGCACCGCCGACCGAGCCCATCAAAAGCGCCGGCCTCATCAAGACCGCGGAGCCCATGGAGAGCAGCAGCACCGGCGGAGCCACCGTCGTCCACGGATTCCTGCGCACCGCCGACGGCGCCCCCTTGGCCGGCGCCTCCGTGACCCTCGTCTCCAGGGGCGGCCGCCAGCTCGACCGCGTCACGTCCATCGCCGACGGCTCGTACATCGTGTCGGTGCCCGCGCCGGGGGCGTACATCCTGGCGGTGACGGCGCGCGGTCTGGCGTCGCGCGCCCATCACGTCACGGTCGGGGGCGGTCCGCTGGTGTACGACGTGGAGCTGACGGACGACGGAGCCGATCTGGTGAACTGACGTCTGCTGAACTGACGCCTGCATCAGGTGCGTTGGCAGGGGTGTTCAGCGTGAAGGTCCGTACGCCGGGCACCCCCGCCGTGGCCACGCAGGCCAGGCCCACGGCCGCCGCCGCGATCCACAGCGGGGTCGCCTCGCCCCACGCGTCGGCGGCGAGCGGGGCGAGGACGTAGCCGAGGGGCATCGCGGCCAGCGAGACCAGCCAGTCGTACGAGGTGACGCGGGCGAGGACCGCCGCGGGAACGGCCGTTTGCACTGCCGTCTCCCACAGGGGATTGAAGAAGCCGAGACCGGCCAGGGCGACGCCGAACGCGGCGGCGACCGCCGGTGCGGGGGCGTGCAGGGCGAGCAGCCCCAGCGGCAGGACGTACGTGGTCAGGGCCAGGTTGCCCGCGAGGATCGGGCGGCGGGGGCGGGCCCGCCCGGACAGGAGGGAGCCGAGGAGGAGGCCGACGGCGCCCGCCTGGGCGATCATGATCCAGGCACCGTCGCCGCCCAGTTCCTTGACGGCGATGACCGGTCCGAGGGTGGCGAACACGGCTGCCCCGCCGTTCCAGGTGGCGTGGGCGACCAGGCTCGTCCAGTACCAGCCGCGCGAGCGCACCTCGTGCCAGCCCTCGACCAGGTCGGACCGAAGGGAGCGGCGTTCTTCGGCCGGTGTCGTGGTGCGGCTGAGCCGCAGGGTGGCGAGCAGGGCGGCGCTGACGGCGAACGAGGCGGCGTCCAGGACGAACGCCCACCCGGGACCCGCGGTCAGGACGAGCAGCCCGGCGAGCGCCGGACCGCCCGCCAGCGTGCCGCTGCGGACCACGGCGAGGGCGGAGTTGGCGGCCTGCCGGTCCTTCTCGCCGACGATGCCGACGATCAGTGAGGCGAGCGTCGGCATGGCGAAGGCGGAGGCGGCTCCGCCGATCGCCTCGGCGACCGCGATCTGCCACAACTCCGGTTTCCCGGAGAGCAGTTCGATGCCTACGAAGAGCTGGCCTGCGCAGCGCACGAGGTCGGTGGTCAGGGCCACGATGCGCGGGTTGAAGCGGTCGGCGATCACGCCGCCCAGGGGGAGGAGCACGAGCCGCGGGACCATCGCGCAGCCCAGGACCAGCGCGAGCGCCGAGGCGGAGCCGGTGGCGTCCAGCACGGCGAGGGCGAGGGCGGAGGGGATGACGGCGTCGCCGACCAGGGAGAGGAGGCGGCCGAGGAAGAAGCGGCGGAAGCGGGCGTTGCGTAACAGCGGGTGGCGGAGGCTGGGGCGCGGCATGCGGGCGAATGTATTTCGTGGCCGAAGTATTCGTCAACGAAGTATTGGCCATCGAAATATACGGAGCCGAAGGGTCCGGCCGTAAACTGCCCCCATGGAACGCGACTGGACCGATGGGCATCTGGCGCGCTGGCTGCCGATCATGCCGGACCTCGACCCGGACATCGAGGGGGCGATCACGCGCGCGGGCGAGCTCACCCGGCATCTGCGCAGGGTTCGTGAACAGGCCCTGGTGGACGTGGAGTTGGAGCGGTTCGAGTACGACACGCTGCACAAGCTCGCGGGGCGTGGCGGACGCGCGGCGCCCTCGGAACTCGCCTCGGACCTGGGCCTCGCCCCGGCCTCGGTCACGGGCCGCCTCGACGGCCTCGAACGCCGCGGCCTCGTCGTCCGTACGCCGTCCAGGACCGACCGGCGCCGGGTCGACGTGGAGCTGACCGAGGCGGGCCGCGCGATCTGGCGCAAGGCGATGGACCGGCTCGGGGGCGAGGAGCACCGGGTGCTCGGCGCGCTGGACGCGAAGGAGCGCAGGCAGCTCTCGGACCTGTTGCGGCGGGTGATGGTGGCCGCCGAATCGGGCCCCGGCGGCCGCCGGCCCTGACGGGACACCCTCAGAGACGTCAGCCCTGACGCCGCACCTCGCTCACTGGGCCGGCGTCAGCCTTGACGCCGCACCCCGCCCACTGGCCCGGCGTCAGCCTTGACGCCGCACCCCGCCCACCGGCCCGGCGTCAGCCCAGACGCCGCACCCCGCTCACTGGCCCGGCGCCAGCCTGACACCGCACCCCGCCACTGGGCCGCGTCAGCCCTGACGCCGCCGACGCCCGCTCGGCCGCTCCCGCTCTCGCCGCCGCAGCGCCAGCAGCCCCCCACCCGCAAGCACCGCGAGCGCCGCCGAGCCGCCGAACGCCCAGTCGTCGGTGTGAGACGTGGTCACCGCGGCCGAGGCGGGAGCGCCCGTGGCCCCCGCACCCGGCTTAGCCGCCGCCGCGCCCTTGGGCTGCTCGCTCAGCGGCGTGACCAGCGTGCCCACCGGATCGGCCTTGCCCGCCGCCGCGAACCCCCAGTCGAGCAGCGCCGCCGTCTCCTCGTACACCGCCTCGTACCCGGACTTGGGGTGCATGACGGTGACGAGCAGGGTGCGCCCGCCTCGGGTCGCCGCGCCGGTGAACGTGTTGCCGGCGTGCGAGGTGTAGCCGTTCTTCACACCGATGAGCCCCTGGTACGCGGCCACGCCCTGCCCGGTGAGGAGACGGTCCGTGTTCTGGATCTGGAACGTCTTCTTGCCCCCGGCGGGGAAGTCGGCCGTCTTCGTGGCGCAGTAGCCGCGGAAGTCGTCGTTCTTGAGCCCGGCGCGCGCGAACAGCGTCAGGTCGTACGCCGACGACACCTGCCCCTTGTGGTCGAAGCCGTCGGGGCTGACCACATGGGTGTCGTTCGCCTGGAGGTCCTGCGCGCGGGCCTGCATCTGGCGGACGGTCTCGCCCACCCCGCCGTTCATGCTGGCGAGCACGTGCACGGCGTCGTTCCCGGACCGCAGGAAGACGCCCTGCCACAGCTGCTCGACGGTGTACGAGGTCCCCGCCTGGACGCCGACGAGGCTGCTGCCGTACGGGATGCCCGCGAGATCGGCGGCGGTCACCTTGTGGATCGAGGTCCGCCCGAACTTCGGCAGGACCGTGTCCGCGAACAGCATCTTGAGCGTCGACGCCGGAGGCAGCGCGCGGTGCGCCGCGTACGAGGCGAGGACGTGGCCGCTGTCGTGGTCGGCGACGAGCCACGCCTTCGCGGCGAGCTTGGGCAGCCGGGGCGCGCCGGACGCCACCTGGACACCGGACCTGCCGAGCCGCTCCCCGCCGACGGCGGAGACGGCGGCCGCGGCACGCGGTCCCGGCAGGGTGACGGAGGCTGCGGCGCCGAGACCGAGGGCGAGCGCGGCGCGACGGCTGACGTGGTGCGATGGAGAGGAGCCGGGCATCAGACGACCGTACAAGCTGCGTATGAACCAAAGGTAAGAGCCCCCCGCCAGCCCTCCCGCCAGCCCCGCAGCCCCCCGATGATCAGCCCTTCCCGTTCCCCATCCCGTTCCCCTTCTCCCGCGCCGCCGTCGACGCCTCCGTCATGCCTGGCAGGAAGTCCGTGAACAGCTCGTGCACCTCGAGGACGAGCGGCCGCAGCACCCGGAACCGGGCGAGCGCGACCCCGCGCGTCGTCAGGCGGGCCCCCCGTTCGGCGAGGCGCCGGCTGCGCTCCCGGTCCTCGGAGCTGTCGAAGACCCAGTACAGGACGAGCCCCATCTGGGAGAGCCACATCAACTCCGGCAGGATCGCGGCGAGTTCGGCCGGGACCTTCGCCTTGGAGCCGGCCAGCACCTCGCGGTGCACGTCGATGGCCGTCTCGCGGGCGTGCTCCGACTCGGGCGAGAAGGGGCTGAGCGGGCTGGTCGGGTCCGCGGCGGTCTTGAAGAACTGGGCCGCGAACTCGTGGTACGGCTCCGCGATCTCCAGCCAGGCGCGCAGCACCCCGGCGAGCCGCTTCTCCAGGTCGGTCTCCCGGTCGAGCACGGACCGCACGGCCGCCCGGTGCTCCGCGGAGATCTGGTCGTAGAACCCCTGGATGAGGTGTTCCTTGCCCGCGAAGTAGTAGTACGCGTTGCCGACGGAGACCCCGGCCTCCTTGGCGATGGCCCGCATCGTCGTCTTGTCGTAGCCCCGCTCCCGGAACATCCGCATCGCGGTCTCCAGGATCAGCGCCCGCGTCTGCTCACTCTTGGCGGGACTCTTCGCAGGGCTCTTCGCAGGGCTCTCGGGGGTCTCTTTCTCTGCTGGCACGCTCAGAGCCTAATCGGGCACGTGGCAGCCGCTGTCGCAGGCCGCGGGGCCGTAATACGTCCAGCCGTCGACGCGGTCGTACACCCAGCCGTCCGCCCTGCGGTAGGCGCTGCCCCCGGCCTTCCTGACCTGCTGGTCCCGGTGGGCCTGGCGGTACTTGGCGGCGGCGAGGACCGCGGCGCGCGCGAGGCGGGCGCCCGCGGGGGTGCTGAACTTGTGGGACAGGGGCCGGTACTCGGACAGCGCCCACAGGGTGACGACCCAGGCGGCGGGCCCGCGGTAGATCTGGCCGCTGTCGCCGACGAGCGTGATCTCCGAGAGCGTGGAGATGTGGTCGATCCCGGGGCAGCGGCGCCGGGCCTCGTCGGACCCGGCCGGCACCAGGTCGAGCGGGACGAGCTGGCGCTGCCGGGCGAGCCAGTTCCGCAGGAACGTGCAGAGCGGGCACTGGGCGTCGTAGAGGAGGATGAGCCGGCGGACCGGGGCCCCCGTGGTGCCCCGGTCCGCGGTCTCGCTCATCGCCGTCACGCCCCGGCCACCGGCGGCGCGGCCCAGCCCTGCGGGGGAACGGGCGGCAGCTGCTCCCGCTCCATCACGCCCCGCCGCCGGATCTTGTTGAGCACCCACACGTTCCCCAGGTGCATGACCCCCAGCACCAGGAGCACCACGCCGAGCTTCGTCGACAGGGCCTCGAAGATGCCCCGGGTGTCGGCGATGTCGTCGTCCCCGCTCAGGTAGAGCGCCACGAAGCCGAGGTTGACGAGGTAGAAGCCGACCACCAGCAGATGGTTGACGGCATCCGCGAGCTTCTCGTTCCCGTGCAGCACGTCGGCGAGGAAGACCCTTCCGTTACGGCTCAGGGTGCGCGCCACCCAGACGGTCAGGCTGATGCTGACGACGAGGTAGACGACATATGCGACGACTGTGAGGTCCATTTCCCCACCCCTCCTTGAACGCGTTCAAAAACGCTGTCGAGAAGGACTGTAGACCTGTTTTTGAACATGTTCAAGCGAGGGTCGGCCGGCGGGGACCGGCGAACCCGGGCATCAACTCCGTGCCAGTTCAGGCCGCTTGAGATAGTCCGTGAGGCCGATGACGTTGCCCCACGGGTCCGCGATCTCCACGACGTAACCGGTGGAGGTGGAGAACGGCGGGTCGATGGGCGGGATCCCGGCCTCCGTCAGCGCGCGGGCCGCGGCCTTGGCGTCGCGCACCTCGAGCCATACGCGCGGGCCCGGCCACGGAGGAGGCCGGTGGCCGAAGTCCTCCTCCGCGCGCAGCAGTACGCCGGGTGTCTCCTTGCCGGCTTCGAGAAGGGCGATCCCGGCCTCGTCGAGGCGGAACTTCACGTGGAAACCGGCCCGCTCGTAGAAGGAGACCGCCTCGCCGAGATCGCCGACGGGGAACAGCGCGTTGTCGAAGCCGAGCAGCTCAAGCTCAAGTGACATACCGTCAGATTAGCCGTGCTCAGGGCGAACCGGACAGTACATCGTCAGCGGCGGATGCGTGGCGCGCCGGTCACGGACGTCATCAGGCAGTACAGGGACGTCGTCGCGGTGATGAAGAGGATGTTGTTCTTTGGGCCGCCGAACGCGACGTTGGAGACCGGCTCCGGGACGTTGATGCGTCCGATCCGCGTGCCGTCCGGGTCGTAGCAGTGCACGCCGCCGTGCATGGCTGCGGCCCACAGTCGCCCGCCGTCGTCGAAGCGGATGTTGTCGAAGCGGCCGTCGTCGCCGCTGGTCTCGGCGAAGACCTTGCCGTCGCTCAGGCTCTCGCCGTCGTCGAGCACGTCGAAGACGCGGATGTGTCCCGCCCGGGTGTCGGAGACGTACAACTGGCGCTCGTCGGGCGAGAAGACGAGCCCGTTCGGCGCCCCGAAGCCGTCGGCGACCTGGCGCACCTCGCCGGTGCCGGGGTCGATCCGGTAGACGTTGTTGGCGCCGATCTCGGACTCGGCGCGGAAGCCCTCGTAGTCGCTGGTGATCCCGAAGTCCGGGTCGGAGAACCAGATCGAGCCGTCCGAGCGCACCACCGCGTCGTTCGGGCTGTTGAGCCGCTTGCCCTCGAAGTGGTCGGCGAGGACGGTGACGCGCCCGTCGGCCTCGGTGCGGGTGACGCGGCGGCCGCCCTGTTCGGCGCTGATGAGGCGCCCCTCGCGGTCGAGGGTGTTGCCGTTGGTGTGTCCGGCGGGGTCGCGGAAGAGGCTGACCGCGCCGGTCACCTCGTCCCAGCGCAGCAGGCGGTCGTTGGGGATGTCGCTCCAGATGAGCTGGCGCCAGGCGGGCAGATAGACGGGGCCTTCGGCCCAACGGCTGCCGGTGTGCAGGGTGGTGAGGGTGTCGTCCCCGAAAGCGCACCGCCCGGTGCGGAAGCGGTCGTCCAGAATCTCGTACACGCTGGGCTGGTTCTGGCCAGACATGGTTATCCCCCAAGAACTGTAGGCCGAATGACATCCTGTCGTATGGGACTATTGCAGAACGGGATACGGTTACGCCATGGTCGGTGGAGCGGGAGTGGATCACAGTGGCAGTGGATGACATCGACCGGAAGTTGGTCGCGCTGCTCCAGCACGACGCGACGACGGCGTACGCGGCGCTCGGCAAGGAGGTCGGCCTCTCGGCGGGCGCGGCCCACGAGCGGGTGCGCAAGCTGCGCGAGCGGGGCGTGATCCGGCGGACGACCGTCGACGTGGACCCCGCCGCGCTCGGGCAGGGGGTGCTCGCGTTCGTGATGGTCGAGTCGTCGTCGTGGATGGGCGAGTCGGCCGGGAAGTTCGCCGCGATCCCCGAGATCCAGGAGGCGCACATCATCGCCGGCAGCGCGTCGGTCCTGGTGAAGGTGCGCACGGAGACGACGCAGCAACTCCAGGATGTGCTGCGGCGGTTGTACGCGATCGAGGGTGTCAGCGGCACGCAGGCGACGGTGGCCCTGGAGACGTTCTTCGAGCGCCCCGTGACGGCAGGCCCGTGACGTCAGGCCCCTGACAGCGGCCGTGACGCACCGAGGGCCCCGCCCCCGGTGCGAAACCGGGAGCGGGGCCTCAGGGACGTACGAGATGTACGACCGGGAAGGTCAGTAGCGGCGCGTGATCAGCGCGCGCTTGACTTCCTGGATCGCCTTGGTGACCTCGATACCGCGCGGGCAGGCGTCCGTGCAGTTGAACGTCGTGCGGCAACGCCACACGCCGTCCTTGTCGTTGAGGATCTCCAGGCGCTGCTCGCCCGCCTCGTCACGCGAGTCGAAGATGAAGCGGTGCGCGTTGACGATCGCGGCCGGGCCGAAGTACTGGCCGTCGTTCCAGAACACCGGGCACGAGGACGTGCACGCGGCGCACAGGATGCACTTGGTCGTGTCGTCGAAGCGCTCGCGGTCCTCGGCGGACTGCAGACGCTCGCGCGTCGGCTCGTTGCCCGTCGTGACCAGGAACGGCATGACGTCCCGGTACGCCTGGAAGAACGGGTCCATGTCGACCACGAGGTCCTTGAGGACCGTGAGGCCCTTGATGGCCTCGACCGTGATCGGCTTCTCCGGGCTGATGTCCTTGATCAGCGTCTTGCAGGCCAGGCGGTTGCGGCCGTTGATGCGCATGGCATCCGAGCCGCAGATGCCGTGCGCGCAGGAGCGCCGGAAGGTCAGCGAGCCGTCGAGCTCCCACTTGATCTTGTGGAGGGCGTCGAGGACGCGCTCCTTCGGATCGATGTCGAGCTGGAAGTCCTCCCAGACCGCGTCCGCGGAGACCTCCGGGTTGAACCGGCGGATGCGGAAGGTGACCGTGATGAGGTGCGAGCTGTTGTCCGCCTCGAGAGCCTCGAGCTTGTCCATGGTCGGGGTAGCCATCAGTACTTACGCTCCATCGGCTGGTAGCGGGTCTGGACGACCGGCTTGTAGTCCAGACGGATGGACTCGGAGCCGTCGTCGCCGACCTCGCGGTACGCCATGGTGTGGCGCATGAAGTTGACGTCGTCGCGGTTCGGGAAGTCCTCGCGGTAGTGACCGCCGCGGGACTCCTTGCGCGCCAGGGCGGAGGTCGCCATGACCTCGGCCAGGTCGAGCAGGTTGCCCAGCTCGATGGCCTCCAGGAGGTCGGTGTTGAACCGCTTGCCCTTGTCCTGGATCGAGACGTTCTTGTACCGCTCGCGCAGCTCGGCGATCTTCTCGACGGCCGTCTTGATCGTCTGCTCGGTGCGGAACACCATCACGTTGGCGTCCATGCACTCCTGGAGCTCGTTGCGGATGACCGCGACGCGCTCCGTGCCCGTGGAGTTGCGCAGGCGTTCGACCTGCTCGACGACCATCGAAGCCGGGTCCTCGGGCAGCTCGACGTAGTCGGCCTTCTCGGAGTACTCGGCGGCCGCGATGCCCGCACGACGCCCGAAGACGTTGATGTCGAGCAGCGAGTTGGTGCCGAGGCGGTTGGCGCCGTGCACGGACACGCAGGCGACCTCGCCGGCGGCGTACAGACCGGGGACGACGGTGGTGTTGTCCGACAGGACCTCACCCTCGACGTTCGTCGGGATGCCGCCCATGGCGTAGTGCGCGGTGGGCTGGATCGGGATCGGGTCCGTGTAGGGCTCGATGCCGAGGTAGGTGCGCGCGAACTCCGTGATGTCCGGGAGCTTGGCGTCGAGCTGCTCCGGCGGGAGGTGCGTGAGGTCGAGGTAGACGTGGTCGCCCTCGGGACCGCAGCCGCGGCCCTCACGGATCTCCGTGTAGATGGAGCGGGACACGACGTCACGGGACGCGAGGTCCTTCATGACGGGCGCGTACTTCTCCATGAAGCGCTCGCCGTCCTTGTTACGGAGGATGCCGCCCTCACCGCGGGCGCCCTCCGTGAGAAGGATGCCCATGCGCCAGATGCCGGTCGGGTGGAACTGGAAGAACTCCATGTCCTCCAGCGGCAGACCGCGCCGGTAGCAGGCCGCCTGGCCGTCACCGGTCAGGGTGTGCGCGTTGGAGGTCACCTTGAAGAACTTGCCGGTGCCGCCGGACGCGTAGATCACGGACTTGGCCTGGAAGATGTGGATCTCGCCGGTGGCCAGCTCGTAGGCGACCACACCGGCGGACTTCTTGACGCCGTCCTCCTCGACCAGGAGCTGGTCCAGGACGTAGAACTCGTTGAAGAACTCCACGCCCTCCTTGACGCAGTTCTGGTACAGCGTCTGGAGGATCATGTGGCCGGTGCGGTCCGCGGCGTAGCAGGACCGGCGGACCGGGGCCTCGCCGTGGTTGCGCGAGTGGCCGCCGAAGCGGCGCTGGTCGATGGTGCCGTCCGGGGTGCGGTTGAACGGCAGGCCCATCTTCTCCAGGTCGAGGACGGAGTCGATGGCCTCCTTCGCGAGGATCTCGGCGGCGTCCTGGTCGACCAGGTAGTCACCGCCCTTGATCGTGTCGAAGGTGTGCCACTCCCAGTTGTCCTCCTCCACGTTGGCGAGCGCGGCGGCCATGCCGCCCTGCGCCGCGCCCGTGTGGGAGCGGGTGGGGTAGAGCTTCGTCAGGACGGCGGTGCGGCTGCGCTTCGTCGACTCGATGGCCGCGCGCATGCCCGCGCCACCGGCGCCGACGATGACGGTGTCGTACTTGTGGATCTTCATGAGTGGTTACCTCAGCCCCGTGCCTATCGGATGTTCGGGTCGAAGGTGAAGATCACCAGCGTGCCCAGCAGGATCGTGAACACCGTGGCGGTGTACAGGAGGCCCTTCAGCCACAGGCGCGTGTTCGGGCGCTCGGCGTAGTCGTTGATGACCGTACGCAGGCCGTTGGCGCCGTGCAGCATCGCGAGCCACAGCATCAGGAGGTCCCAGCCCTGCCAGAACGGCGAGGCCCAGCGGCCCGCGACGAACGCGAAGCCGATCTTGCTCACGCCGCCGTCGAGGACGAGCTGGATGAGCAGGTGGCCGAGGACCAGGACGACGAGGACGACGCCGGACAGGCGCATGAAGAGCCATGCAGCCATCTCGAAGTTGCCGCGCGTCGAGCGCGGGGTCTTCGAGGTGCGCTTGCGGGGGGCCTCGATGACGGGGGCCGGGTTGTCGACGTCGTAGAGCGCAACGACCTCGACGGGTCCGACGCCGGGCGTCTTCGCAGGGGTGGTGTCAGCAGACATGTCTGGCGTCAGCTCCCGAAGAGTTCACGGACGGCGTGGCCGAGGACCGGGTACAGCGCGCCCACCATCAGCACGACCCAGATGCCGACGACGGTCCAGAGCATCTGCTTCTGGTAGCGCGGACCCTTCGACCAGAAGTCGACGGCGATGACACGCAGGCCGTTGAGCGCGTGGAAGAGGATGGCGGCGACGAGGCCGTACTCGAGGAGCGCGACGATCGGCGTCTTGTAGGTGGAAACGACGTCGTCGTACGACTCGGGGGAGACGCGGACGAGAGCGGTGTCCAGGACGTGTACGAACAGGAAGAAGAAAATGAGGACACCGGTGACTCGATGAGCCACCCACGACCACATGCCTTCCCGGCCGCGGTACAGCGTTCCAGCCGGCACGGAAGAACCCTCCGGGAGCGGGGATTGGGGCCGCGCCGGCTTCAGTGTCGGTCGGGCCCGGCCGGGTACGGTCCACCGGCCGCTCGTCATCGTATCGACGAGTTGTCGGCTCGCTCGCCCGGGGGCCGCCGGTGTGATCAAACAGGCAATCAAACAGCCACGTACGGGCTATCGGACGCGCTGTCGGGGCGCCCGGAATCCGCTGGTTCCTGCGGGTCTATCGCTTCTTGGGGCTCTGTCCGGGCATCGAGCGAGCGCACGAGCCGGGCGAGTCGTCCCCGGGCGAGTCGGCGCAGCTCGTCCCAGGACAGGACGCGCTCCTCCTCGGGATCGTTGCCAAGGCGTGACCGGATTCCGGCCAGGAGCTGGTCGAGGGCCTCGTCGGGCCCGTAGCCGTCGAGGCAGATCACGAACGCATGCCCGAAGCGGCTCTCGTACGCGCTGTGGGCGGCGCCGAGCGCGGTGTGCGCGACGGAGTACGAGCCGTGCGGCGGCAGGGGGAGCGTCTCGCGGGAGAGGGCCTCGTCGAGGTCGGCCGGCGCGAAGTCGTAGACCGCCTCGTCGGCGGCGGCGAGCAGCGCGTCGAGATCCGGGTAGGGGCGGTGGGCGACGAGGCGGCGGGCCCAGTGGAGTGACCCGCAGCAGGTCAGGAGCGCGCGCTCGGCCTCGATCGCGGGCAGCGTGTTGAACCGCGTGAGGCCGTGCGGGGACGACTGCACGGGCGACGCCTGCCCTGGTGGGGACTGCACCGGTATGGCGGCATGCGCGGGGAGGCGGGAGAAACGGTGCGAAGGCAGCGTGCGCTCCTCGGCGAGACGTGGGACGTGACTGGGCTGACACTGGGACGAGACGTGAGTCAGGAGCGTCACGGGACATGTGATGAGGGTGTGGCGGATGTGCGTACACGCTAGCGATCCGGGTCAGGAGCTGTCTGGCGGATGCACCGATTTCACCCGGACGGGAGGGTTTGGGGGCGCGTGGTGGACGGGAGGTCGGGGAAACGGGGCCTTACGGTCGCCTCCTAGGACGCGGAATTCGATGTCGAGGTTGCTGTCGAAACCAGAGGGCGGTCACTGATGGGTACGCGGAGTCGATCGACGGTCGGCGCGGGAGTTGTCACGGCGGGGACGGTCGCACTGACCATGGTCCTCGTCGGCTGCGCCGGCGGCGGGGGCGGCACAAGCGCCACCCGTGCCGAGAGCCCCTCCGACGGGAAGTCCGCGTCCCCCACCTCCGCCTTGGCCCCGACCTCGGCGGAGCCTTCGCCCTCGAAGTCGTACCCCCTGTCGAAGACCCCGCAGACCATCCCCTCCGTGCGCGAGCACACGCCGGCGCGCGGCCCCGGGTGGCGCCCCACCAGCGGCCGTGTCGTCATCGGGGACGCGAAGCTCTCCGACGAGGGCAAGCTCATCGCCGACGAGCTGAGGCTGACGTACGCGGGCAAGGTCAAGGCTGGCGCCGGTGACGTGGAGCTGGCGCTCGGCGGGAGCGGGAACCCGGAGTCGTACACGATGACCGTGAAGAACGGCCAGGTGCGGATCGTGGGGCCGGGGGACGCGGGTGTCTTCTACGGCACGCGCACGCTCAAGCAGGAGGTGCACGGCGGGGGGACCGCGCCGGAGGGCGTGGTGAAGGACGCGCCGGCGAAGCCGCAGCGCGGGTTCATGCTGGACATCGCGCGCAAGCACTTCACGGCCGGCTGGATCAAGGACCGGATCCGGGAGATCGGCGACCTGAAGTACAACCAGTTCGGTCTGCACTTCTCCGACGACCAGGCCTTCCGCATCCAGTCGGACTCGCACCCCGAGATCGTCTCGCCCGACCACCTGACCAAGGCGCAGGTCCGCGAGATCGTCTCGCTCGCCGCCGAGCGGCACGTCACCGTGATCCCCGAGATCGACTCGCCGGGACACCTCGGCGCCGTGATCGCGGCGCACCCCGAGCTCCAGCTGCGCAACACGGCCGGGGTCCCGACGCGCGGCGCCGTCGACATCTCGAACCCCGGGGCGGCGAAGATCGTCGACGATCTGCTGCGTGAGTACGCTCCCCTCTTCCCGGGCGCCTTCTGGCACCTGGGCGGCGACGAGTACCAGGCCCTGACGGTGAAGAACCCCGAGGCGTCCTTCCCGCAGCTCGCGGCCGCCGCCAAGAAGAAGTACGGGGCGAACGCGACGGTCGCGGACCTCACGACGGGCTGGCTGAACGACCGGGTCGCCACCATGAAGCCGTTCAATCGCTCCCTCAAGGCGTGGAACGACGGGTTCTTCCGGGGCGGTGTCGTCAAGGCCGACAAGAGCCTGGAGGTCGCCTACTGGACGGGCAAGGAGATCGGGGCGCGCCCACCGGAGGAGTACCTGGCCGAGGGCCGCAAGATGACCAACTACAACGACGAGTACCTCTACTACGTCCTGGGTCAGCCCAACAACTTCGTGTACCCGACCGGGCAGCGGATCTACGAGAGCTGGACCCCGCTCGTCGTGCGCGGCACGACGCCGGTGCCCGCGAGGTACGACAGCCAGATCCTGGGCGGCACGTTCGCCGTGTGGTGCGACCTGGCGAACTCGCAGACGCAGGCGCAGGTCGCGCAGGGGATCCGCATGCCGCTGCGGGCCACGATCCAGAAGCTCTGGTACCCGGGCAAGCCCCCGCTCACGTGGCCCCAGTTCGTGGCGCTCGCGAACCGGCTGGGGTCCTGAGCGGCGAAGCAGCGGACGGCTCCCCTGCCTGATTCGCCGGATCTGCGTTTTCGGTGGCGGAGCCACGTACGGCTGTGGTGTATTCGGCGCGAGCCGAGATCAGCCGCTTTCGAAGGCACCGGGGGGACACCGGCATGGGTTACTGGGGCTATTACGTCGTGGCCAGGAGTGAGCGGCCGCTCGCCGAGCTCGACGCGCTGGGCGGGGCGCGCGACGCGCTCACGCTCCTGGAGCGGCGGGCCGACGGCTGGCAGGTCTGGGAGTGCCCGGACGGCGGGGACCGGCGCCATGACGTCGGCAGCATGAACGCGCTGGCCGCCGAGACCGGCGCGCCCGCCCTGTTCGGCTACGTCATGGACAGCGACTGCGTCGTCATCGAGGCAGCCGCGCCGGAGAGCGGCGCGTGGACCACGTGTCTGGCGCGCGACGCCATGGCCGGATACCTCTCCGCGGACGAACTGACCCTGGAGGACTACTTCCTGGAGCCCGCGGACGCCGCGCGGCGCTCGGTCGCGTGGGCGCAGGAGTGCGGCCGCACCGTCGAGCAGGGTCCGCTCGCCGACGTCCTGGGCCAGGACCCCGACCCGTTCGCCGAGCCGCTCTTCTTCCGCTTCCTGGACCGGCTCGGCGTCGCGCCGCTGTGACGTTCCTGCGCCCCGGCACGCAGTAGAGCCCAGTAGGGACGAAATGCCGGGTCGGCAGGGAGAGGGCGTACTTCATGAGCCTGGTGGAGCTGATCGCGCAGGCCGACGAGCGGGGTCTCGCGGCCAGCGGTCTCGCCTGCCTCGACCGCTGCGTGCCGCTGCTGGGCGCCGAGGACGACGAGGCGCTGCGCCCGCTGTGGGGAAGCCTCGCCGAGGGCGGCCCGGAGTGGGGCGAATGCCTGGCGCAGGCGCGGGCCGCGTTCCCGGCCGGGCCGGACGACGACGCGGACGAGGCGTCCGGGCTCGCCCGGCGCATGCTGGCCGCCGTGCCGGGCACCCCGTCGGCGCCCGCGCTGCGCGAGTGGGCCGACGCCTGCTCGGTCGGCGCGCTCCAGATCCACCGCATGCTGGACACGATGGAGGACAGCGCGGGCTCGGTACGGTCCCGGCGCGAGGGCCGCACGGACGGCATGTCCCCGCTGGTGGCGGCCGAACTGCGGCGTCAGGTCAGGATCCTTGAGCTGCTCGCGGGCCGGGGCGCGGGCGGCCTGCGCCAGGCGCTCGACGTGTCGACGGAGGGCCGGCGCATCCTGCGGGCCGTCGTGTCGCGGCGGGCGCGGGGCCGCGTCTGATGCACGGAATCTCCGGGCCCTCCCCGCGGGCTTGGGCGGCGATCGTGCTGCCGGTCGCGGCGGCACTCGTCGCGCTGGCCGCACACTTAGGCATGCCGGACGATCCGACGGGCCGACTCCGCGTTGTACCAGGGATGTTGAAGGATGTCGCGCTGCCCTATGGCGGTACGGCGGCGCTGTCCGGGTGCGGTGCGCCGGGGACTGCGAGGCCTGCGCCGCGCGGAGAGGGTGAGCAGGCGCCCGCGCCCGCGCTCGTCATCTCCTCTTACGGGTACTCGAGTTCGGGGCCGCGCTTCGACGGTCCGCCTGCGTTCACGGTCAGCGCGGTGATCGACCCGGGACCGCAGCCGCTGACGCTGACCGCGCCGGTGGGCGAGCGGCGGATCACGGTCGACGTGTACGGGCCGCACGGCGAGGGCCGCATCGCGTCGGCGCGCGGGCTGACGGCGAAAGTGAGGAAGGGGGTGAAGCAGCGGCCTGCCCCGCCGACTTCGGGCGCCTACCGCTTCACGGACGTCGGGGAGCTGGATCTGGAGATCGAGCTGCCCGAACGGGCGGTCTGCCCGGGCCACACGCGGGCGGACATCGGCCAGTGCGCGCCCAATTACACCAACCGGATTGAGGACTGCCCCGTAGTCGCGGTCACGCTCACCGACGAGGCGGTCCGCGCGCAGCGCGCGGAGGTCGCGGGGATCAAGAGCCCCGAGCGGTTCAGCGACCGGCTCGTGGCGGTGTCGTTCGAGGAGAACGCCGCCGGAGTCTGAGCACACGGATCCGACAACAGGGACCCGAACGGAACCGGGCCCGGCCGCCCCCTCCTGCGGTCGGGTCCAATTCCGTGGAAGGTAGTGAGTAACCCATCCGGGCGCGGCGGCGCAAGTACGGGCACAAAGCAGACAGGGCTGCCAGGGCTGCCAAGGCTGCCGGGTCCGCCAGGGCGGAAACGGCTCTCGCCGCGCAGTTCCCGGAGGTGCCGGGAGCCGCGCGGCGAGAGTTTCGACAGGCGCTGCTGTTAAGGCGCCAGCGTGGTGCCCAGGCGGGCGCCGGCCGGGGTGCCGAGCTGCGTCAGTCCGATGTACTTGGACGTCGACAGGCCGAGACCCGTGCTGTTGCTGGGGACGTACAGGAGGGTGCCGTTGCCGGCGTCCTCGCCCGCCGCACCGATCACCAGGTCCGCGCGTCCGTAGCCGGACAGGTCGGCGAGGGAGACGGCGGAGCCCAGGATGTCGTCGGTCTCCGTGGAGCCGGGGACGCCGGGCTCGTCCTGCGAGATCGCGAGGGCACCGGTGCCGGTGAGGCCGGTCGACGAGCCCTTGAACAGCAGCGACGTACCCGCGTTGGAACGGTTGCTGGTGCGGGTGATGTCCTCGTTCGGGGCGCCGGACAGGACGTCCGCGTAACCGTCGGCGTTGTAGTCGCCGATGGCGACGGAGGAGCCGAGGGCGTCGCCGGACTCGGCCGCGCCGGGGACACCGCTGGTGGCCTGGTGGATCGTCTTGGCGCCCGTGGCGGTGAGGCCGCCGGGCGTCGTGGACGTGATCTTCGAGCCGTAGACCGCGGTGACCTGGCCGCCCGCGTAGGCGCCGGACTCGGCGGTGTAGGGCTGGCCGATGACGATGTCGTCGACGCCGTCGCCGTTGAGGTCACCGGAGGCGATGGAGCGGCCGCCCTTGACCGAGAGCGTGCCCGCCTTGGTCAGGCCGTTCCTGCCGCCCTTGAACCAGACGACCCGGCCGATCGAGGTCGAGTCGCGGTAGTTGAGCGCGACGTCCGCGTAGCCGTCCTGGTTGAAGTCGCCGGAGGTGGCGGCCTCGTAGGCCAGGGCCGTGTCGCCGCTCGTGATGTTGGAGCTGGACTCCTGGCCCTCGGAGTAGCGCGCGGTCCAGGTGCCGCCGGTGCCGGTGGAGGCCGCGAAGACGTCCGCCTTGCCGTCGGCGTTGAAGTCGCCGACCGTCACGGCGGAGCCGTACTTGGCGCCGTTGGCGTAGAAGCCCTCGTCGAGGTTCATCTGGGCGCCGGTGTTCAGGGCCGGGCCGTACAGGAGGGTGACCGCGCCGCGGTCGGCGTGGCCGGAGGTGTCGTCCTCGCCGGGCTGGCCGATCGCGAGGTCCGCGTAGCCGTCACCGTTGAGGTCGCCCTCGGCGACGGACGCGCCCCACTGGTCGCCCGGCTCGTTGGTGCCGGGGACACCCGTGCTGGACTGGGTGAGGGTCTTCTTCGCGGTGTACACCGGGCCGCTCGTGCCGCCCGGCACGACGGTGACGGAGCCGCCGGAGGACGCCTTGGGTGTGCCGGCGACGATGTCGGCCAGGCCGTCACGGGTCGTGGCCGTGGGCGCGGCGGACGAGTAGATGTCCGACGTGGCGAGGGCGTGCGAGACGCCCGGGGCCGAGGCCAGGGTCCGGATGGTGGAGAGCTTCTTGTAGAGGTTGTCACCGGGGCACAGCGTGGTGCCGGTGTCGCGGTGCCCGAAGACGCGGTCGAGCGTGATCGACTGGCCGAGCGGGATCTTGTTGTCGGACACGCCCTGGTCACCGTTGGACGTCAGCGTGACCTTGCTGTTCGCGGTGATGCCGTACTGGCCGAACTTCCAGGCGACGACCCGGGCGATCGAGTTCAGCGCCGCCTTCGTGGGGTTCGCCGACATGAAGTTGCCGATGTACGAGATGCCGACCGTGTCGGTGTTGAAGCCGTAGTCGTGGGCTCCGTGCACCGGCAGGTCCATGCCGCCGCTGCGGCCCTCGAATATCTGGCCGCACCGGTCGACGAGGAAGTTGTAGCCGATGTCGTACCAGCCCTTGGCCATGTGCTCCTGCTGGATCGTGTGCACGCGCTGACGCGACTGCGAGCAGGGCACCGTGTTGTCGGGGTCGACACCGGTGTGGTGGATGACGGCTGCCTTGATCGAGTCGTCGTACTCGGGCGTGCCGTTGTAGTCCGTGTCCGCGCCCCACTCGGCCTGCGTGATGATCGGCGGCTTGACGACCGTGGAGGGGCGGGCGGCCGGGACCGTCTCGGTCGGCTCGGGCGACGCCGACGCGCTCGACGACGGGTCGGCGGAGGCCGAGGAGGACGCGGGCGCCGAGGGCGTCGTGGAGTCCGAGGGGGCCGCGGCGGGAGCGCTGCTCGACGGGTCCGTGGACGGCTCGGGGCTCGTGGCGGGCGGCGTCGTGTCCTCGGAGAACGCGGCGGGCTGGGCGGCGCCCGCGCCCTTCGCGGGGGCGAGCGTGCCCGGGTCGAGCAGCTTGACGTCCATGCCGGACGGCAGGTCGGAGGCCGTGCCGTCCTTGGCCACGACCCGCACCTCGACGGCGTCGGAGTCACCGGTCCACACGGACTCGGTGCCGCCGCGGACGCCGCCGCCGGCCTTGGTCTCCTTGCCGTCGGTGCCGAGCTGCTCGACCGGCATCGACAGCCAGTCCGTCCAGTCGCCGGTCGCGACGTTGCGCGCGCGGACCTGGGCGGTCCCGTCGAGTGTGGTGTGCGGGTTCTTCCATGTGACGACGACGGCGCTGAAGCGGTCCGTCGACTTCTGCGGGACGACCTTGCGGTCGGCGCCCTTCGTCGAAAGGCTCAGGGTGTGGATCGCGGAGGCCCGGTGCGGCTCGCCCTGGGGCGAGGACCCGTCACTCGGGTCGGCCATGGCGTACGTGACGACGCCGGCGCCACCGAGGACGACGGCACCCACCGTCACCCAGGCCCTGCGCTTGAGACTCAGCGGTTTGTACGCATGTGATCTGCGCGCACGCGAATTACGCGGGCTCAAATGCCCCACCCCTTGAAAAAGTTCACAATTGCCACACCCGTTACGCGGGTAGCTGCTCTATTCAGCGATTGACCGCCGTTAAACGTCACTGGTTGTGCAGATGTGCTGAAGGTCACCTGGTCAGTTCACCGCCGATACCGGCACCGGCGGCCGTCCCGAGCGCGGTGGGCCCGTACGACGCGCCCGTCCCGCCGCTCACGGTCATCACGGTCCCGTCGCCCGCGTTCTCGCCCTCGGCGCCGATCGCGAGGCCGGCGACGCCGTCCCCGGTGAGATCGGCGACGGTGACGGCGGACCCGAACCGGTCACCCGCCTCGGCCGCGCCCGGCACCGGACCCGAACCCTGGACGTACGCGACCGCGCCCGCCACGCCCACCCCGTCCGCGCCACCGCGCAGCAGGAACGCGCGGCCGGCACCGGTGTCGTCCCCGGGCGCACCGGCGAGCACGTCGGCGTATCCGTCGCCGTCCGTGTCGCTCACGGCCAAGGAGGCACCCAACTCGCCCCCGGCGTCCGCCCCTTCGAGCTCACCCCGGGCGACGATGCCCGCCCCGGTCGTCGTGAGCCCGTCCGCCGAGCCGTGGTACGTGGCGATCTCGCCGCCGTCCGCCGCGTCGGGCCGCCCCACGGCCAGGTCGGCGAAGCCGTCGCCGTTCAGGTCGCCGGAGGCCAGGGACCGCCCGCCGGCGCCCGCGAGGACGGCGGGCTCGGAGGTGCGCAGTCCGCTCGACGAACCGCGCACCACGACGAGGGGCCTGTCGCCCGCCGCCGTACGGAACGTGATCGCCGCGTCCTCGAACCCGTCGTGGTCGAAGTCCCCGGTGGTCACGGAGGCGTCCTGCACCGGACCGTCGGAGAGGGCGATAGCGGGGGAGAAGGCCCGGTCGGCGCCGTCGACGGTCCAGGCGCGCCCGGCGCCGGGCGCCACGGCGAGGATGTCGTCGCCGCCGTCCCCGTCGAAGTCGCCGGTGGCGAGGGCGGCCCCGAACTTCGCGCCGCTCGCGCGCACCGCCGCCGGTTCATTGATCATTCCGGCCTGTCCGGTGAGCCCGTTCGCGGTGCCGCGCAGCACGCTCACGCCGCCCTCGTCGCTCGCGCCCGCGGTGACCTCCTCGCCGGGAGACGCGACCACGAGGTCGGTGTACCCGTCGTGGTCCAGGTCGCCGTACGCGGTCGCGGAGCCGAAGCCGTCTCCGGCCTCGGAGCCGCCGGGCACGCCCTCGGACTCCTGCGTGACGACGGCCTTGTTCGCCGCGTAGGGCGAGGTCCGGGCGCCGGGTACGACGGTGACCTGGCCGGCGCCGGCCAGATTGTTGGCCGTGGCCTTCGGGATGCCGGCGGCCAGGTCGGCATGGCCGTCCCCATTCACGTCGGCACCCTTGGCGGGCGAGTTCTTCGACGCGGCGAGCGTGCGGATGGCGGGCAGGTCGCCGTAGAGGTTGTTGCCGGGGCACTCGGTCGGGTAGCCGTCGCGATGACCGGAGATCCGGTTCATCGTCACCAACTGGCCCTGTGTGAACTTCCCGTTGTCCGCTCCGGCCGCCATCACGATGCTGCCCGCCGGGTTGATCCCGTACAACCCGAGCTTCCAGGCGGCGAGTTGGGCGATCGAGTCACGCACCGCGGGGGTGGAGGTCGCGGTGTTGAAGTCGCCGAGGACGGCGACACCGCTCGTGTCGGTGTTGAAGCCGTAGGTGTGGGCGCCGTAGACGGGCTTGTCGACGCCGCCCGCGCGCCCCTCGAACACCGTCCCGCACTTGTCGACGAGGAAGTTGTAGCCGATGTCGTTCCAGCCGTTGCTCTTCACGTGGTACGTGAGGATGCCGCGGATGATCGACGCGGACTCGGCGCACGTGTAGTCGTTCGTCCCGGCCGTGTGGTGCACGAACACGGCCTTTGTGTCGGTCGTGTACGTGGGCGGGTCGGCGACGATCGACTCGTCGGCGCCCCAGCCGGCGCGCGAGGTGATGTCCGGCTGCCCGGCGGACGCGGTCTTCTCCAGCGCGCCCGATGCACGGGTGCGGGTCCCGGCATCCGGGTCGACGAGATCCACGCGCAGCCCGGCGGGCAGCTTCGCGCCGGTGACGCGCGCCTGCACGCCGTCGGCCGCGCCGACCCACAGCGGCTGGGTCCCGCCGCGCACGCCGGCCTTTGTGTGGTCGGGCCCCGACTCCGGTGCGTGGACGTCGAGTTCGAGCGCCCGCCAGGCCGACCAGTCCCCGGTCTCCGCGCTGAGGGTACGGATCTCGGCGGTGCCGTCACCGAGCGTGGCGTCGGGGTCGGACCAGGTGACGCCGAGCATGCTGAACGGCTCGGTCGAGCGGGCGGCGAGGACGCGCCTGCCCGGGTCGGTCCCGTCCGGTACGGCGACGGTGTGGACGGTGCCCTTGTGCACGGCGGCCTGCGCGGCGGCGGGCTGCGACCGGCCCGACAGGGAGACGACGCTGAGCACGACGGCGGCGGCGAGCGCGGTACGGGCGGCCTGGTGGCCGAGGCTCGGGTACATCACTGCTCTCCCTGCGCGCTCGCCGGGGACTCGGAGACCTCGGGCGCGGGCAGCTCGCCCTGGCACGTGGCGCGGCCGAACTTGCCGTAGGCGGTGGCCGTCTGGACGTGCTGGCCGCGGATGGCGAGTTGGCAGCTGGCCCGCCCGCCCTTCTCGCCGAGCGTGATGGTCACGATGGGCGGCTTGCCGAGCGGCACGCGCACGGTCTTCTTCCAGGGCAGCGTGACGCCGCGCGCGGCGACCGCCTTCCCGGACTCGCTGCGGGCCTGCCAGGTGAGATCGGCGGTGCCTTCGCCACTGACCTCGTACGTCACGGAGGCGGTGGGGACGTGACGCTCGGGCTTCTCGTCGGTGTCGAGCACGCCGTAGAGCACGAGCCCGGCACAGGCGGCGACGACGACTGCGCTGGCGGCTATGCCTCGACGGTCAACTCCCTTGCCACTCTTGGCGTCGTCGGCGCCCTCGGTGCTCTTGGACTCGTCCGAGGACTTCGCCTCCTTCGCCTCCTTCGCTCCCTCGGTGTCCTTGGTGCCCGCGGCTTCGGCGGGCGCCTCGGATTCCTCGGTGGACGCTTCGGCCGTGTCGGTGGATTCGGTCGGCTCTGACTGTTCGGACGATGGCATGGGCCTGGCTTTCGTGAGGGCGAGCATTCCTCGCGCGAATGCGTCGCGCTCGGCGGAGAACCGGGCGGTTATACCGCATGAGGGAGCGGCCGTTCCAGTGTCCGGAACAAGCGGGCGAATGGGACGGGTCCGCGAACGTACTCGCAACACCCCTCGGAACGCCCTGAATTGTGCCCGCAGTTGACCCGCGACCGTTTCGGTGAATAGAAACCGCGCCGTCGTTTATCCCTTTCGGAATGGTGAACATGACCAGTCGTATTCAGACTTTCCGGGTGGCCGTCGTCACGGCCGCCGCCGCGGGTTCGCTCGTCCTCGCGGTGCCGCAGACCTTCGCCGCCGCGGCCGCGCCCACAGCCGACTTCAACAAGGACGGCAAGGCCGACCTGGCCGTCGGCGTGCCCGCGTACACGGACGGCGCCGCGACCGGCGCCGGCGCGATCTCCGTCGTGCCCGGCGCCGCTTCCGGCCCGAACGGTGCCTCGAAGATCTTCCTCACCCAGAACAGCACGGTGGGCGGCACGGCGATCCCCGGCAGCTCGGAGACCGGCGACGCCTTCGGCTCGGCGACCGCGTTCGGCGACATCAACGGCGACGGATACGCCGACCTGGCCGTCGCCGCCTCCGGCGAGGACGACACCTCGGGCCACAACGACATCGGCGGCATCACGCTGCTGTACGGCTCCGCGTCCGGCTTCACCGCGGACCCGACGATGTACCACCTGCCGACCGCGCTGCGTTACAACGGCCAGTCCTGCGGCACGAAGATGTCGATCGGCGACTTCAATGCCGACGGCAAGGCGGACGTGCTCGCCTTCTGCGCGGGCAGCAACAGCGTCATGACGATCGACGGCGCCACCAAGGCCGTCCGCACCAACGCCGTTCAGCCGTCCCAGTTCGGCAACCCCCTCGAGGGGTCGGATGTCGCGGCGGGCGACGTGAACGGCGACGGGTACGTGGACGCCGTGGTCACGTACATGATCAACGACGGCGGCCAGTACCTGAAGGTCGTCCCCGGTACGGCGACCGGTCTCAACTTCGCCGGGATCACCACGGTTCCGAACGCGTTCGGCGCCAACTCGCTCGCAACGGGTGACGTCAACGGCGACGGCGTGGACGACGTGGTCGCGGGCATGGTCGGCGGCAACTTCGGTGGCCAGGTCGTCGCGTACTACGGCGCCGCGACCGGCCTGGACGCGTCCCGCTCGACCGGGCTCAGCCAGGACAGCGACTTCGTGCCCGGCTCGGCGGAGTCCTCCGACAACCTCGGCGCGTCGGTCGCCGTGGCGGACACCGACGGCGACGGCATCGACGACGTCCTGGCCGGCGTCCCCGGCGAGGACCTCAACGAGGCCGACCCGTACGACGCCGACCAGGGCGACGTACTCCTCCTCAAGGGCTCGTCCAACGGCCTGACCGGCGACGGCTCGGCCCTGTACAGCACGGACACGACGGGCGTCCCCGGTGCGGCGGAGGTCGGCGACCAGCTCGGCGCGACGGTGGGCCTGGCCGACTTCACGGGCGACGGCCGCGCGGACCTGGCGATCGGCTCCCCGGGCGAGAACACGGGCGACGGCACGGTCCTGACCCTCAACAACAGCGCGAACGGCGTCGTGGCGACGTCGGGCCTGTACTTCGGCCCGGTGACGCTGGGCATGGCGACCGGCGACGGGTTCGGGATCGGGCGGGTGCTGGCGCCGTAACGGCACCTCGCCCCGGCAGTAACTGAGCGAACGGCCCTGCACGCACCCGATGGGTGCGTGCAGGGCCTCGTTCGCCTCAGGATGATCCGCCCCGCAACGGCCCAAGTGCCCGATAAATTCCATCTGTTGACATGAGCATCTTCAGTTGATTAAAAATCATGCGGCCCGAAAGGAGGAATGCAAAACCGACCGCACCGACCCACGCATGCCCGGAGTGCCCCTGTCGAGCAGGGGTCCTGCGGACGTACGTCGGCCCCTTCGCCCTGCCCGGAAAGCCGTCGCTCCCGAGTGAACCATCACAGTCGTCCGGACGGAATTCCCCGTCCGGAAGTCCGGCATGCCCGCATTCCGTGCGCAGGAAGTACCACACGGAAGACGGGTGTGCCAAAGGAAAGGGCACCAGGACGTGAAAGTCCGTTACGGGAGATTGATCTCCTGCCTTGTCGTTTCGGCGGTGGCGGGTACCGCCCTGCCTCAGGTCGCGTATGCCGCGCCCGCCTCGGCGAAGGGAGGCGACGACAAGGGAGTCGTCGACACCATCGCAGGCTGGTTCTCGGACGACGACGCTGACGACGAGGGCAAGCCGCCGGTCGGTGGGAAGCTCGAGATACCCAGCCGCGAGAAGCTGCCGAAGGGCAAGAAGGCCGCCAAGGCCAAGCGGGTCAGGGAGCTGACCTCGCGCCGCACGGAGCACGCGCGCTTCTGGCAGCTGTCCAACGGGCAGATCCAGGCGGAGCTTTCGCAGGTTCCGACGGCGTACCGCGTGGGTTCGGGCAAGAAGAAGTCCTGGAAGTCGATCGACACGGGTGTCGAGGCGACGAAGGCCAAGGGCTTCGACTTCGCCAACACGTCCAATTCCGGGCGTAGTTGGTTCGGTTCGGACCCGGACAAGCTGCTGAAGTTCCAGGCGGGCGCGGGCGGACCGGCGGTGACACTCGGTCTCAAGGGTGCCGCGAAATCCGTGGATCCGGCGGCCAAGGGCTCCACCGTCACGTACAAGGACGCGGCGGCCGGTGGCGCGGACCTGGAGTACCGGGTCGGTCCCGGGCACGTGAAGGAGAACATCGTCCTGGCGAAGGCGCCGGACGGACCCGTCTCCTACACCTTCACCCTCGACACGGACGGTCTGACGCCGAAGGCGCGCAAGGACGGCGCGATCGAGCTGTTCGGCGAGGCGCCGAACACGCCGGTCATGACGATTCCGGCCGCGTACATGTCGGACACCCGCAAGGACAAGAACTCACCGTACGGGGTGTCGTACAGCCCCAAGGTGAAGCAGAAGCTGGTCAAGGACGGCAAGAACTGGCGGATCGTCGTCACGCCGGATGCGAAGTGGCTGGCGTCGTCCAAGCGGCAGTATCCGGTGTCGATCGACCCGACGATCACGATCACGCCGACTCCGACGCAGTCGCAGGACACGATGGTTCTGTCGGACCAGCCGACGGCGAATTTCAACAACACCTGGAAGATGTCGGTCGGCAAGACCGACACGGGTATCGCGCGTTCGCTGATTCAGTTCCCGCTGGACGAGATCCCGGCCGGGACGCAGCTCGACTCGGCGCGTCTGAGCATGTACTACGACCAGACGCACACCACCAACGCCAACGACGTCACCATGGAGGTCCACCGGGCGACCGGTCCGTGGACCGAAGGCGGCGCCAACTGGTCCAACACCAGTACGTTGTCCGGTGAGTTGTCCGGCACGACCGTCCAGATCGACGACGGTGACACCGGTACGGCGGCCGTGGGTGAGTGGCCTCGCGCCACCACCACCGGCGGCGCGGCGACGAACGATGACTTCGCCTACAACAAGAACTCCCTGACGGGCGAGACCTACACCTGGCAGCCGCAGGTGAAGGAGACCGCGTCCTACCGGGTGGAGGCGCACTTCCCGCCCGCGACGGACGGGGCGACGGCAGCCCCGTACACGATCAACCACCGGGACGGCACCGGGACCGGGACGGTCAACCAGTCCGGCACCACGGCCGCGTGGAAGACGGTGAACAGCACCCAGTTCTACTTCTCCAAGGGCAACACGGGGAAGATCGTCCTGGGTGACACCAACAGCTCCACGACCCGCAACATCGCGGACTCGATCCGTCTGGTGAACCCCGCCCAGATCGTGAAGGACACGGGCGAGTACAACCAGTGGCACGACTTCGCGGTGACGGACACCGTGCAGAAGTGGGTCTCGGGCACGTCCGCCAACTACGGTTTCGTGATCCAGGCCAAGGACGACACCCTGGCCGGCACCCTGACCGGTGGCCCGCGTTACGAGTCGGGTGACGGCGACTACGGCGGCGAGACGTCCTCGTACCCGCGCCTGACCGTCACCTACGGCAAGGTCGGCTCGGCGCTCAACTCGCCCACCGTGGTGCATGACACGGGCCCGGAGCTGTCCTGGTCGAAGTACACCAACTCGACCGGTGACACCAACCAGGACATCGTCGAGTACCAGCTGCACCGCTCCACGCAGCAGGTCTTCACGCCGAACGCGGCCACGCTGGTGGCCCCGATCGACAAGGCGGCGACCGCCTACACCGACACCACCGCGACCCCGACGCCCGACTCGTCCACGGACGAGATCGGCCGCTCGTACTACTACCAAATCGCGGTGAAGACGAAGGACGGCTCGGTCATCGGGTCGCCCACGCGCATCGTCGGTGTGCCTAAGGCCGGCCGCACGATGAAGCTGATCCAGGGCACCGCGGGCGGCGTCACCGACACCACCCTCTCCTCCCAGCAGCCGACGACCAACGAGGACACGATCCTCTCGTACACGCCGCAGAATTGGCTGAGCGTCGGCAACAACTCGGGCACGTACGGCAACACGCGTGCGGTCATGAAGTTCCCCACCAGCTCGATCCCGGCGACGGCGACCGTGCTGAACTCCAAGCTGTACATGTGGGGCGCGGAGACCACCACCGACACCAACGGTGCGATCTATGAACTGCACGGTCTCACCAAGGACTTCGCGGAGACCGCGGCGACCTGGAACAACGCCACCGCCACCACCCCGTGGACGGCGCCGGGCGGTGA
This sequence comes from Streptomyces sp. NBC_00009, assembly GCF_045040855.1. Lineage (NCBI taxonomy): Bacteria > Bacillati > Actinomycetota > Actinomycetes > Kitasatosporales > Streptomycetaceae > Streptomyces > Streptomyces sp. NBC_00009. The sequence goes on along the minus strand of NZ_CP108312.1, from coordinate 3,007,737 downwards.
CTTCGGCTCGACCGTGTCGGACACGGTCGCGCAGGTATCCGAGGTCGGCCGGCACTGGTGGGACGCCACGTCCATGACGCAGGGCTGGGTGAAGACCCCGTCCAGCAACAAGGGCGCGATGGTCAAGCTGGCCAACGAGGCGACCGGGCCGAAGGAGCGCACCCTGTTCCTGGCCTCCGAGGGCGCCGACCAGCAGCTCGGCCCGCTGCTCCGCGTGATCTACGTGGACGCGACGTCGGAGAACACCTACTACGCGCCGCAGACCCCGCAGCGCATGACCCCCAACTCCACCTACACGGTGGACGTGACGGTCACCAACACCACCGGCAGCACCTGGGCCGCGGGTGAGCGCCAGCTCTCCTACACCTGGAAGCTGCCCGACGGCACGGACGTCACCAACGGCGGCAACCAGCTCAAGACGGCCGTCCCGACGCTCGCCCCGGCGGAGTCGGCGACGGTCCACGCCCAGGTCAAGACACCGATCAACTCGGACGCGGGCAACAAGCGCACGGACTACGTCCTGGGCTGGGACGTGCAGAAGGTCTCGGACGGCAGCTGGCTGTCGGCCGGCACCGGCGGCATCCCGTCCCTGACGCAGAACGTGGCGGTCGAGGACCCGACGTCCAACTCGCTGGGCCTGGAGAAGTTCTACTCCTACTCCGGCAAGAACACCGGCGCCGGTTCCACGGTCATGAACAACCTGGCCTCCGGCAACAGCGTCTGGTCGTACAACGCGTTCACCAACCCGGGCCGCGGGCTCAATACCTTCGCCCGGTTCTCCTACAACTCGCTCGACACCTCCGACACTGTGCTCGGCGCCGGCTGGTCCGGGCAGGTGGCTGGTCCTCTCCGTCTTGGCGCGCCGCTGGACTTCCGTCCTAACCCGAACCCGACGGAGATCCGTCTGCCGGACGGTGACGGCACCACGCACATCTTCGCCAAGCAGCCGGATGGCACGTGGAAGGCTCCGGCGGGCGTCCACTTCAAGGTCACGATGAAGTCGGGCCTGTCCTGCACGCCGGACAAGGATCCGGTCCCGGACGCCTGGACGCTCACGAGTCCGGACGGCACCCGTTTCCTGTTCGGCTGCGACGGCTATCTGACGTCGACGGTCGACAAGAACGGCAACACCCAGGCGTACACGTACGAGGAGCGCAAGTCAGGTGGCAAGCCGACCAAGTTCCTGAAGTACATCACCGACCCGGCGGGTCGGCAGTCGCTGACCGTCGAGTACTTCGACAAGACGACGGCGCCGTTCCCGAAGGTGGCCGACCACGTCCAGTCGATGACGGACATCTCGGGCCGCAAGCTGACGTTCGAGTACTCGGACAAGGCGCTTCTGACGAAGCTGACGGACGGCGCGGGCTCCTCGCAGCCCAAGGTGTTCGGCTTCACCTACGACTCCACGCAGGGCAACAAGAACGTCAAGCTGGTCACGGCGACGGACCCGCGTGGCAACGACACCGACCTCGCGTACTACGCGCCGGTGACCGGTGACGACCCGAAGTACCACTGGTGGACCAAGACCATCGGTGACCGGCTGAACAACTCGACGGGCTTCGCCTACGCGGCGAACGCCACGAACAGCAAGTTCACCGACACCAAGGTTACGGACCCCGAGGCGCACGCCACGGACTATGTCCTGGACGACTTCGGGCGCGGGGTGAAGATCACCAACGCCAAGAGCCAGACGACGGACATGGCGTGGGACGCCGACAACAACGTCACCTTGATCAAGGAGGCGAACGGCGCTCAGACGACGTACACGTACGACCAGAAGACCGGCTATCCGCTGACGATGAAGGACGCGGAGGCCAACAAGAACGGCACGGCCGCCACGGTCTACACGTATCAGACGCGGCTCGACGGCTTCTCGGCAGACCTGTTCACCCAGACCTCTCCGGAGGGCCGCAAGTGGCAGTTCGGCTATGACGCGTTCGGCAACCTGAAGACGGGCACCGACCCCAAGGGTGTCGCTACCGCCACGGCCGGCGACTACACCACGTCGTACGAGTACGACACCTACGGTCAGAAGATCAAGGTCACCGACGCCAACGGCAACGTGACGCAGGCGTCGGACTTCGACCCGGTCGGTGCTCCGAAGACGGTCACCGACCCCTACGCCAAGGCCACCAAGGTCGTCTACGACGAGCGCGGCCAGATCATCTCGACCACCGACGCGCTGGACAAGACCAGCACGCAGACGTACGACACGTTCGGCCGTCCGCTGGTGAGCAAGGTGCCGAAGGACCAGGCGGCGGGCGACTACATCACCACCCCGGCACCGGTCTACGACGCCAACGACAACACCACCGAGTCGACTTCACCGACGAACGCGGTCTCGAAGGCCGTGTACGACGCGATGGACCAGGTGACGTCGGCGACCGCACCGGCGAACAACCAGACCGCGGACCGCAAGACGGCCTACACCTACGACAAGGTCGGCAACCTCAGGACGACGACCGAGCCGAAGGGCGTGGCGACCACCGCGGACGCCACGGACTACGTCACCACCAACAACTACGACACGATCTACCAGCTCACGTCGGTGGTTAACGCCGACAACGACAAGTCCTCCTACGAGTACGACAACGTCGGCAATGCCGTCACGGTGATCGACCCGAAGAAGAACGCGACGGCCGACACCACCGACTACACCGGCAAGACGGAGTACGACTTCGACCACCGGCCGGTCAAGCAGATCGACGCGGCGGGCAAGTTCACCACCACGCAGTACGACAAGGACTCGATCGTCGTTGCGACGACCGACCAGGAGGGGAACAAGACCCAGACAGTCCCCGACGAGCGGGGCATGACCTTCGAGGTCAAGGTGCCGTACGACGGCACCACGGTGCGCACCACCCGCTATCAGTACGACCAGGTGGGCAACACCACCAAGGTCGAGACACCTCGGGGCACCGCCACCACCGGCACGGACGTGGACTTCGCGGCCCGCACCGAGTACGACAAGCTCAACCGGCCGGTCAAGCAGTTCCAGCCGTACGACCCGGCGGACGGGACGTACAACAAGGCGGACGTCTACACCGAGACGGTCTACGACGAGGTGGGCCGGGTCAAGAAGACGTCGCTGCCGCCGGCGGGTGACCCGGCGCGCATCGACACCGACTACACCTACTTCGACAACGGCTGGATCAAGACCTCCACCGACGCGTGGAACATCAAGACGGCCTACGACTACAACAACGTCGGTCAGCAGGAGAAGCGGACGCTGACCGGTGACAACGGCACGTCCACGCGGACCATGGGCTGGTCGCACTACCCGGACGGTTCTCTGAAGGGCCGCACGGACGCCGTCGGAGACCCGTCCGCGGACAGGTCGTACGCCTACGACTACGACCTCAACGGCAACATGCTCACGATCGGTGAAACGGTCGGCAGCACCACGAGCGTGCCGTACACGATGACCTACACCGGTCTGAACCAGGTGGACAAGGTCACGGAGGCGCTCACCGGTCAGGTGGCGAAGACCACCTCCTACACCTACGACGCCAACGGCCAGCTCGACACCGTCGACCACCCCCAGCAGAGCTCGAAGTACGAGTACGACCTGCGCAACCTGCTCAAGAAGGTCACGGCCAGCCAGGTACCGACCGACCCTCAGCCGGACATCACGCAGTTCACGTACACGGATCGCGGTCAGCGCGCCACCCTCACCAAGGGCAACAGCAACACCGTCGATTACACCTACTACGCGAACAGCGCCGTCAAGACCAGCACCGAGAAGAACCTCTCAGGCGCGCTGGTCTCGTCGCACAGCTACGAGTACGACGCCAACGGCAACAAGAGCAAGGACACGGCGTCGCTGCTGAGCGGTGACGGCGACGGGCTCCGGAACTCCGTGACCAACTACACCTACGACCCGGTCGACCGGATCAAGGAGTTGGACAAGACCGGCAACAAGCCGCGGACGGAGCAGTACTGGCACGACGACAACTCCAACGTCACCAAGCAGCTCTTCCTCCAGAAGTCGGATCTGACCGAGTTCTACTACAACAAGAACCGGCTGAGCTCCTCCTCGAACCTGGTCGACTCCTCGGCCATCTACGACTACGACACCTTCGGCCGGATGAAGTCCGTCACCGAAAACGGTGGCGCCGCCGTCGAGACGAACACCTTCGACGGCTTCGACCGGCTCATCGGCACGGTCCGCAAGGCGGGCACCAAGACAAACACGACCGCCTACCGCTACGACGCGCTCGACCGCACGGTCGAGAAGCGCGTCAACGACGCCGTCACCTACGAGTACAACTACCTGGGCCTCGACAGTGAGGTGTTCAGCGAGGAACTCGACGGAACCCTCACCGACACCTACCAGTTCGGCCTGGGAGGAGAACGCCTTTCCCAGCTGAACCACTTGACCGGCGACAGCGGCTACTACGGCTACAACAGCCACGGCGACGTCGAGACGTTCACCTCGTACACCAACACTCCCACGTCCACCTACGCCTACACCGCATATGGCCAGGACGTCAGGGACGAATGGACCGGCGAGGACAGCATCACGGCGCCGGACGACGAGGGGACCAACCCCTACCGCTTCAACGGCAAGCGCTGGAACGCCCAGTCGGAGACCTACGACATGGGCTTCCGGGACTACAGCCCGGAGCACAACCGGTTCATCAGCCGGGACTCGTACAGCGGCGCCGCGGCCGACATGAGCCTGGGTGCCGGGGCTGCCAACAGCAACCGTTACGGCTTCGCCGGCGGCAACCCGGTCAACAACACCGATCGGGACGGCCACGAATCCTGCGACGTCGGCTGCCAGGCACGCCAGCAGTACCAGGGGGGCGGGGACCCGATCATCCCCGACCCGGAGAAGCTCGAGTTCAACGTCCAGTACCACGACGGCTCCACGGGCCTCGAGAACTGGGTGGACCCGTGGGACTTCGTCAAGGAACTGTCCGGTGTCGCCGATGTCGAGGGGTGCAAGAACAACCCGTCGGCAATGCAGTGCACGATGGCTGCCGCAGCAGTATTCCCTGGTGCAGGAAAGCTGCTGAAGGGTGCCAAGTGGGCCGACGAAGCCGTCGAAGCGGCTTCTGACGCTCCGAAGTTCCTGAAGAGCAAGTCCATCGCGGAAAAGAACAAATCGCGTGTGAGCTTCCAGTATCAGAAGCACGTGACAGGCCAGGACGATGAACAGATTTGGCGACTGAACAGCGGTATTGACAGTGGTCGCCGAGTCGAAGTCGATGGTGGGCCCACGGATGGATGGATCGTGGAGGCAAAGTGGACGCAGAACGAGTATCAATGGGAGGGAAGCCCGTATCACCCCAGCAACTACTTCAGTGAGGCGACCACGGTCGACCAGGCCAGAAGGCTGCTCGCTCTGAATTCCGGGCTTGGCGGAAAGGGCGTCAGGTACGCAGTCTCCAGCCCGCAGGGAGCTGCCTTCTTCCGAGGGGTTCTACGGGAATGGTTCCCTGACGAGATGGCCAACGGTACACTCGCCGTATGGCACGTCAGCGCAAAGGGCATGTAGCAATGGGCATAGTGGCAGAAAGTATCATCGCCAATGTCGCTGAAGGTCATCTCAAGAGGAATCTCGCCGAGATGAATTCAGTGATGCAGAAGCTCGGCTGGACACCTTCCGGCTCAGTCGCTCCTCCCGCATGCAGGCGCTGGGAGGGAGGTGGGGTGGTCCTTCACCTCGCGTCCTGGGGAGATGGATGGGCTATCGACTTCATCTTCGCCGAGGTATGGCCGGAAGATGTCGATGAGCTCGGATCCGAGGCGATTGACTCGGCCATCGAAGAGCAACTGCCGTTCTGCCACGAAGTCCAGGAGTCGCTGCTGCAGGTATTGCGGAGCAGAACCTCGGTTTCGGTCGGTGAGGGCGGCGAGTTCGACGACAGCGAATTCGTTGAAAGCTCTGTCTGGAACGTTGCGGGTTCTCCGCTCGCTGTAGGAATCGCCAGCAACGACGTCGACACACCGGTCCTGGTGATGGCGAGGTTGTTGCTGGGTTCCTAAAAGAAATGCCAGTGAGGGGCCGCCAGTCTACTGGCGGCCCCTCATCTATTCGGGACCGAAATGTGTCTTATGGCCCTAGGTCTCGAGCATCTCGACCTCGATGACACTCCCATCAGCGTTTCTCTGCACCTTTGCCGTGAGAGCAAGCTAGATAGCCAGTCTTCTGGCGCTTCGCAACGGTAGGTAGATCTGCTGCAGACGCAACCTTGGGATGGGGTTGCGTCTGCGGTCTTATGAGGAAGGGAAAGGGATGGAACTTTGGGATCAGAGGGTTGAACCGTACGAAGCGGCCCTGGAGGGCATGAGTAGTGAGGTGTTGGGCAGCCTTGCATTGGATGTCATTGAAGCCGCACCCCCTCTCTTCGGTCACTCATTCGATGATTTCTTCCCGCCGAGTCATGCGGAACTCGTCAAGTCTGCTTTTGCGTTGCGTCGCGATAGCCCAGAGGGCTGGCAGTCCGATTCTGAATTCGCTGTGGAATTCTTGGGCCGTTATGACAAACTCCCCATTGTTTCGGTCAGGCCGGCCGTGGGTCCGTATTTGATGGCGTTGGTGCGACTCTTTGAAGCGCCCCCTCGATCCCTTACGGCTGACGATGTGATGGAAATTCAGTCGTCTTGCTATGAGGCCGTATTGATGACGCATCTCACGGGTCGCGTCACGATTGAAGACGAGATGAACAGCGATCAGTGCATGACGGCCATCGACCTTCAGATCAGGCTCATTGAGGGCTATCGAGATGGTGATCGGATCGGATAGTGAGAGGGTGCCACCTCCTAGTGTCGCGCGCCTTCCGGTTTGGCCTCAGTGACAGACGTGGTGAATCAGCCGGACTGGCGGGATGACGAAACGCTGTCAGCCCAGATCCGCGCCATGACTCGGCAGCAGCGTCACCAGGCCGCGTACCTTGCTCTGCGCAGATTGCAGGCACCGTTGCTCGACATCGCGATGCCCGTGGAGTGGGGAGTGGATCCTGCCGCTCTCGCTTCCATGCTCCGCGAGGGAGCCGGGCGACTGGATGGCGAGGTCAATGAGGACCTTGGGCATGCAATCGCAGGGCTCTGTTCCGCACCCTTGTTTGAGTCCGAGATCGAGCCTGAATTCGCCGAGAGCTTCCAGTTGGAGGCCATCAACGGCTGGCTCATGCTTGGGGAAGCCTTGGGGGAGATGAGCGAGGTTCAAACCGATAGGGCCATCAGCCTTGCACGAGAGATGGCCGTATACCTCGACTCATACATGGATGGCTCACTCACCGTGGTCGAGGGGGATGAGCTTCGTGAGCGCTACCTTGCTCGCGTCGCAGACAACCTTCGCGTCTACGGGCTGGGCTATTTCGGCACGAGGAACCTTGAGATCGAGGGTGCCTGCCATGCGGCCATCGTTGCTGTTTCAGCAAGCGAGGATCTGCTTGGTTCTGCGGTTGGTCACCAGCTGGTGGCTACCTGCGACGAATACGGCAGCCAGATCTCATCAGCCCTGAGGGCGTTCACTCAGTGAGATCCCGCGAATAAAATCAACTGAGGTCCCGTCGATCAGATCGATGGGACCTCAGTGCTTTGGCCTCAATCGAGCCCAGGTGGTGCCACGTCCTTTCGGAGGGAGAGGTTGATGCCTGATATTGATTTGGATCACCCTCTCCAGCTCATTGAGCTGGCTGCGCGGTTCGAACCTCCGTGGGATGCGGAGCGGGTTTCCTCTGAACTCGTCCTGTCTGGCTGGGATCCTGCCGGCTCGGTATCTCTGCCGTACCCGAAGCGTTTGACGCGGAACGGGCTCCGTCTGGGAATCGAAGACTACGACGACCTGGTGGTGCTCAGCGTCACACTGCAGGAGTGGCCGGTCGATTGGGACTCTCCCGATTACGTCAGCGACGTCACCGGGGAGTACGAGGAAAAGATCCGTGATTGCCGCGAGCTGGCAGGTCGGCTTGCTTCGCTGATGAGCGAGAAGTTCTCAGTGGAGCCAGAAGACCTGGTGCTCGACAGCGATTACTTCGCATTCGTGTGGGATGACTGCTGGAGGGTCTCCGATGTGCACGTGATCCTGGGTCTCGAGCATCTCGATCCCGATGACACCCCCATCAGGATTTCTCTGTACCTTTGCCGCGAATCCGGTGCATGATTTCTCAATCAAGCACGCGATCCCGGTGTGGCCAGGGGCAGTTGACGACCCTGCAGTAACTGTGGGATCTTCCAGCGAATAGGCCGCTGGCTGCGGCGAAGTGGATCAAGGCGATGCTGCCGGGCGTGTGTCCGGCAGCACCGTCTTTTGTATTCCGTTTCCGCGGCGGCCTGTTGGCGCTCGCCGGCAGGCGATATGACTGCTGAGCGCAGCGGACCCGCCGTCCCTCCCCGCAGCTACGTCGAAGAGAGAAGGTGACGTCGCGGAATGGGCCAATGTGAGTGGCGGACGACGCCTGCCCGGCCGGTGGACGTGGAAGCCGTATTTCCGGAGTTGCGTGGCCACGCTCTGACGGCCACTCCGACGTCGAGACTCTGACCGACTCGAGCGGCGACACCAAGGCCACCTACGGGTACACGGCCTACGGCTCGGACGACGTGTCGGAGTTCACGGGTGCCGACAAGCCCGACCAGGCCGATCCCACGAAGGAGGAGTACAACCCCTACCGCTACAACGCCAAGCGGTGGGACGCCCAGTCCGGCACGTACGACATGGGCTTCCGCAGCTACGACCCGGGTCTCAACCGCTTCACCAGCCGGGACATGTACAACGGCGCCCTCGCCGACATGAGCCTGGGCGCCGACCCGTACACGAGCAACCGCTACGCCTTCGCCGGAGGCAACCCGACCAGCCGCGTCGAGTACGACGGTCACGACTGGTGCTTCGGCGTCTGTGACGCCGTCGGCGACGCGGTCGGTGACGGTCTGGACTGGGCCGGGGACAACGCCGACACGCTGGTCGACGCGGGGCTTCACACCGCGGAGATCCTCGGCGGAGCGATGGAGATCGGCGGCGGACTCGACGAGATAGCCGCCGGCGTCGGACTCTGCATCGTTGGCGGCATCGAGACGCTCGGCGCGGCTTGCGTCGCCGGCGCCGGTGTCGCGGTCGCCGGTGTCGCTACGATCGCCGTCGGAGTAAGTGCCGTCGCCGACGGCGCCATCGGTCTCAGCAACGACCTTACGACGCTGCGCAATTCGGACTCGGGAAGCTCGTCGGGTGGCAGCGGTTCCGGCTCGAAGTCGACGGATCCCGGCGCCCAGAACCCGGACATCACCTGGAAGACCGACGATTTCGACGGTTGGCAGCATGTCCAGGACACGCACCGCATCGGCGGCAAGGACTACAACCCTGAAAACAAGGGTGCCTTCATCGGCAAGGGCAAGAAGGTCCAGCAGTGGGTTCAGCAGGTCGTGAAGAACAACCCGGCCAAGCCCAACGCCTCGCCCGGAAACGACGGGTATATCTATAAGGGAAGGATCAACACGGGTCCCGACGGCGTTGGCATTCTGAGCAACAAGCAGAGTCAGGGCCTGGGTACGAATAGGGGATACGGGATCAGGGTAGTTCTCAATCCTGACGGAAGCCTGAGAACGGCTCATCCTATTCCGTAATGCACGCCGAGTAGTATAGTCGCCGACCGCCCGCGGCGGGGTTGTTTCGCGTGGGTGGTCGGCGGCGATCTCAGAAGACGCATATTGGAGAGTAATGTTTAACGTCACTTTTGCTCCAGCGTCGATGCGGGAAATGGCGGACAAGCAGCGTGAAAAGCTGGCGGCTGGTCGTGCCAGTGAAATGGATATGCGGTATGAGTATTTTTGGGTAGATTTTGACTTGACCGTGGACGGCTTCGACTCCGAGTGGTTCCCGGGAATTCCGGTCCTTGACCTCGTGTTCTGCCTTCTCTATTCTGTGCAGGCGATCCGGGAAGGCAATCCCGGCACGATTAGCTTCACGGAAAGTGATGTACTGATTCATCTCACTCCAAGTGGTGAATATTTGACCGTGGAAAGGTCCTGGAATCCCACGGCAGGAAACTGTTCCATTGCCGAGTTCCTGACCGGTGTATCCCGGTTCTCCGGCGAGGCCTTGGAGTACATCGCTCGCAGGTACCCGGACTTCGAGGGGCACCCCACTCACCGAAAGTTGATGGACATGTTGGAACAGGTTGGGTGAACAGCCCGGATTGGCGCTCGGATAGATGGTGAGGGTCGAAGAGCTGGAGGCCGCGCTTCCGTCGATGACGCAGTGGCGTATGCCCGGAGGCCGGAGCGTCGACTGGGCTGCCCTTGAGGCGGCCCTCGGGACGGCGCTGCCCTCCGACTACCGGTCCCTTGCCGAGGCATACCCGGTGCTGGTCATCGATGACTTCGTCATGGTGTCCGTTCCGACGCCCGGTGCCGAGGTGTCGTGGGCGTCTGCGTCTAGGAACGACGAGATCCTTCAGGATCTGTACGAGATGGACGACACCGAAGGCTACGTTCCCTTCCCGCAGCCGGGAGGCCTGATCGGCTGGGCGGATTCCAATTCGGGGGACTCCTTCTACTGGAGGACGAGCCCCGCGGACCCGGACGCATGGCCGGTGGTCGTCCGCACGGACAATGCCGACTGGATCGAGTTCCCGGTCGGCGCCGTCGAGTTCCTGGCCGGCGTGTACGGGGGCACCATCGACGTGCCGGGCATGCCCGGGGACTTCCCCAGCGACTTTCCGGAGGTACTGGGCCTGAGCGACCGTATCGACTGATCGGCCCGTTCCCTACGTGACCTTACGCAGCTGCGTCCGCGCGGCAGTCTCGGCATTTGCCTGGTTCCGGGGCGCGGAACGGGCGGTCGCATTTGGGGCAGTCCTGGAACGGGTGCGGTTTGGCGCGGGGCGTCGGGGCCTTGGGGGCTGGGGCTGACCTCAGGCGGTGGGTCAGTAGGCCCGCCGGGCTGTGCAGTTGGCCCTCCGGGAGTGACGTCGTCAGGGCCTCCGTGATCGTCGTCAGGTTGGCCCCTGCGTTCAGCCAGGCTGTTACCGCCGGGGCCAGTGACGTGACCTCCTTGGGCGACAGGGCCAGGCGCCTGTCGTGGTGCGGGAGGGCTCGGAGGATCGAGCTCGCTTCAGGGTGCGGAGCGACGGGGGCTGTAGCGGGGGCCGGTCCGGCGAGGGCGAGGGTGGGTGCGCGGGCGCGGGCAGCGGCATCGATGGTGCGGCGCCCGGGGTGTCGTACACGTACGTGCGCGTCACCACCCTGCCGTCCGGTGTGCGCTGCACCCTGCGCTCCAGCCAACCCTCCGCCTCCAGTTCGCGTAAGGCCCGTGCGATCAGGATCTCGCCCTCGTCGAAGTGCGCGCGGAGGCTTTTTATCGTGATGGGGGCGCCGTCGGGGAGCGAGAAGATGTACGCCGCGACGCCGACGGTGATGGCTGAACCGCTGCGTTGGAGCAGGCGGTTGGTGAGGACTGTGAAGTTTGCCGTGTGGCGTACGCGGATGTGGATGACGCCGGAGGAGGGCACGGCGTTAGGGTTGGCGGTAGCCATGATGGAAGCGCTTATCTTCCTGTCGTGGTGAGGCCCTCGATCGGGATTGCCGTCCCGGCCGGGGGCCGTTGCTTTGTGTTGTTGTGGTGGCTGAGCGTAACCACACCTCCGGGGCCCCTGTCCACCAACTCACCCCATCGGGTGAGGAGTTCAGGACGGGGGAGGGGAGAGAGTTCTTTGGTTCAGATTCTTTGGAGAGTGCCGGGGCGGGCGGGGACCGGTGAGCTCGGGTCTGGGCCTGCGCCACCGGTCACCACTCCGTCAGGCCTCGGTCCCACCTGCGGCGGAGCACCAGCAATCCGGCCCGCGTGGTCCGCGCGACCATGTCGGCCTCGAGGATGCGCCGCCGCGTACGTACGACCTGTCGCGTGTCGGCGAAACAGTGACACGACCCCCGGTCCGCTCCCAGACTTCGATGCATGCGCAGCTACCGCACCCTGTTCCGCACGCCGGAGTTCTCCCCGTTCCTGCTCTCCTTCGCCGCTTTCGCCGCCGCCCAGACGATCGGCGGCCTGGCCCTGGCCACGCTGGTCTTCCGGGCCACCGGCTCCCCGCTCCTGTCGGCGGTGAGCATGTTCGGCCCGCAGCTGGCCCAGTTGCTCGGGGGTGCGTTCCTGCTCTCGGGCTCCGACCGCCTGCCCCCGCGCGCGGTCCTGTCCGGCCTCGCCCTCGCCTTCGCGGCCGGCACGGCGGTCCTTGCACTGCCCGGTCTGCCGGTCTGGGCGGTGTTCGGCGTCGTACTCGGGCAGGGGTTGGTCGCGTCGCTGGGCGGGGGAGTGCGCGGGGGGCTGCTCAACGAGATCCTGCCGAAGGACGGCTATGTGCTTGGCCGTTCGGTGTACAACATGCTCTGGGGCCTGACGCAGATGGCCGGTTTCGCGATGGGCGGTGTACTGCTTGCGCTCCTGTCCCCACGGACCTGCCTGCTCCTCGCGGCAGCGCTGTACGTGATGTCGGCCCTCGTCACCCGTCTGGGCCTCACGGCGCGGGCACCGCGCTCCTCCGGCCGCCCGTCCGTCGCGGCGACCTGGCGCACCAACGCCCTCCTGTGGTCCTCACGCCCCCGCCGCCTGGCGTACCTGGGCCTGTGGATCCCCAACGGCCTGATCGTCGGCAGCGATTCGCTCTACGTCTCCTACGCTCCCGGAGCCGCCGGCACGCTGTACGCGGTCGGGGCGCTGGGCATGTTGGTGGGTGACATGGCGGTGGGCCGCCTGGTGCCGCCCGGGGTGCGCCCGCGTCTCGCGACCCCGCTGCGACTGCTCCTCGCGACTCCCTACCTGTTCTTCGTCCTGCGGCCGGGAGTGGCGCTATCGGCGGTGGCCGTCACCGTCGCCTCCGTCGGCTTCGCCGCGAGCCTGGTCCTGCAGGAACGTCTGCTGTCCCTCACTCCCGACGACCTCGCGGGCCAGGCCCTCGGCCTACACGCCACCGGCATGGCGGCCCTGCAGGGTATTGGCGCCGTCCTAGCGGGCACGCTCGCCCAACTCACCTCATCTGCTTCAGCGATGACGCTGATGGCGTCCGGTTCGGTCACCGTGACGCTGGCTCTGGCGGCGCTGGGCAGGCGGGAGGAAGGACGGCCGGCCGACCTCGGTACGCGTCCGGACGTGCTGCCGGAACCCGCCGCCACGGACTAGGTCGTGGCTCCCAGGCGCCCTGATGCGAGGAGCGTCCCGCCCCACTTCCGTCCGACCTGCCCCCTCTCGCAAGCGGATTGGGACAGTCCTCGCATTCACTGCCAGAGGTGGAGGTCATGCAGCTCGACCTGGGTGAGGAACTGCTCGGCCACGCCCGCAAGATGCCGGCGGAGCCGGACGTGCCGGTGGAGGAGTTCCGGTTTCCGAGCGCGCGGCTCGCCGAGGCGCTCGATGACGCGCTGCGCGTGGCCGCGCGAGTGGAGATGTCCGAAAGTTCCGGCCGCTCGCGTTCCGGGGGCGGTGTGCTGTAGGAACGGCCCGGTTTCCCGAGGAGGACCGGAGGAGTCGCCGTGAACCGCCTGCTCGGATACGCCATGGTCTGGGTGGCGGTCAATGGGGCGATCACCTTCGGGGCCGGTGAGGGCATGAGCGACCGGCTGGGGGCGCTCGGCGTGGCGCTTCCCGCGTGGGCCTACATCGGCTTCCGCATCCGGCAGGAGATCCGTGGGATCAAGGAAGACGGCAGGCAGGTGCGGGCGCGCAGGAGGCGGGGCAAGCTCATGAAGCTGGATGAACTGGTCGACGCGGTAGCCCAGTTGGTCGTACCCGGCGCACGGCGGCTCGAGTGTCGCGAGGGCGGGCATGGCCCCGGACATGTGTGCCTCGCCCAGTCCGAGGAACTCTCCCTCGCCGATCTCGTCGAGGCGCTGAGCAGCCGTTACGGGTCCTCGCGCAACCTCGCCATGGGCGGGTACACGGACCCCACGGTGGACGCGACGACCGGGCGGCCCCTGCTCGTGCCCTTCGGTGCGGATGTCGTCGACATGCGGGCCTGGGCGCAGGGGAGTTCGTGGATCGGTGCCGGGACCGTGCGCACCGGGGACGACGCGCGGCGCGTGGTTCTCGTCGCGGAGCGGGCCGTGCCCGCAGTGGAACTGCTGCCGGCCGACGTGTCCTGGGTGGAGCGGGTCGTGGCGGTGACCGGGTGGGCCGGTGAGGCCCGTACGGTCGACTGGGATGCGGTGGAGGAGCGGCTCGGCACCCGGCTGCCCAGCGACTACAAGCAGCTCGCGGAGATCTTCCCGGACGGAGCCTTCGACGGCTATCTCAAGCTCTACGGGTCCGACTGCCGCTTCCCAGGGGAGGACTTCGCAGAGCACGCCGAGTATCTGTTCGCGTACGCCTCGTGCGAGGACAGGGAATGCTCGGTGCGGCACGACATCCATCCTCCCCTCGGCAGGGTCCTCCAGTGGGGGGCGTCCTTGGAGGCGGAACGGTTCTACTGGCTGGCCGAGGGCGACGACCCGGACCGCTGGGCTGTCCTCGCGTCCGACGGCGGCGACGACTACGACGCCTGGACCCGCTTCCCCGGCACCGTCGCCGAGTTCGTCTTCCGCATGCTCACCGAGCGCAGCTACCCGTTCTCCACGGCCCGCTATTTCGACACGCACTGGTTCGAGCGCTACGAGAGCAACGCGAGCTACGAGAGTCATGAGGATCCGGATTCGGGAACGGTGGGAGACCATCATGGAGCCGAATGAACTCGTCGACGCCGTATCGCGGTTGGTCGGTCACGGCGCGCAACGCTACGAGTGCTGCGAGGACGGGCATGGCGCCGGGCACGTGTGCCTCGCCTCGACCGATGAGCTCGACCTCGCCGGTCTGATCGACGGGATCAGCAGCCGTTACGGGTCCTCCCGAAGCCTCGCCGTGCGCGGCTACGCCGATCCCACCGTGGATGCGACCACCGGGCTGCCCCTGCTCGCGCCCTTCGGCACCGACGTGATCGACATGCGGGCCTGGGCGCATGCCGACCAGTGGATCGGGGCGGGGACGGTCCGGGTGGGGGACGACATACGGCACGTCGTTCTCGTCGCCGAGCGGGCCGCGCCCGTCGTGGAGGGGCTGCCCGCCGACGCGACGTGGGTGGAGCGGGTCGTAGCCGTGACCGGGTGGGCCGGTGAGGCCCGTACGGTCGACTGGGATGCGGTGGAGGAACGGCTCGGCACCCGGCTGCCGACGGACTTCAAGCAGCTCGCGGAGATCTTCCGGAACGGCGCCTTCGACGGCTTCCTCACCCTCTACGTGCCCGAGGCCGCCGTCCCCGGCATGGACTTCGTGGAGCACGCGGAGTATCTGGCCGGGTTCGCGGCCCGCTCGGGCACGAGCCTGTGGGAGCCGTACGGCATCTACCCGGCCCCGGGCGGACTGCTGGAGTGGGGGTCGTCGGAGCAGGCGGACCAGTTCTACTGGCTCACCGAGGGCGACGACCCCGACCGCTGGCCCGTCCTGGCGTCGGAGGACATCCCCGACACCTGGACCCGCTTCGACGGCACGGCAGCCGAGTTCGTCTTCCGCATGCTCACCGAGCGCTCGCATCCGCACTCGGTCGCCCGCTATTACGACACCCACTGGTTCCAGAGTTACGAGGACGAGGACGAGGAGTAGGCCCGACGCGGCTGCGAAGCCCGCCGCGTCGAAGGGGCCTCGCCGGTCGGCTCGGGAATCGAGGCCAGGCCCTTCTTGGCGAATTCGCGGTTGGCGATCGTCTGCTTGCGATAGCTGTCAGGCAGGCTGGGCGTCGCGAGCAGCCGGTCGCAGGCTTCGAGCGAGGCGGCGAAGTCGCCCACCCAGTACGAAGTGATCGAGAATTCGAACAGCAGCCCCCAGTGGTAGACCCAGGGCTGGATGAACAGCAGGTCGTCCGGCGGCTCCCGGTCGAGCACGGAACGGACGACCGCGTGCGCGGAGTGATAGCGCCCCATGGTGCGCAGCCGCGCGGACAGTTCGTAGCAGGCTTCGAGCCGCTCCGGACGCGACTCCCAGGCGCGCGAGAGCGCGTCCATCGCGCCCGGCCAGTTGCCGGAATCCGCCCTCAGGACCCCGGCCTGCAGCAGCGCGAAGTACACCTCTTCGCCCCAGCCGCCCATTTCCGCGCGGCGTTCGTACAAGGCGATCGCCTCGTCCTTGCGGCCCATGTCGCGCATGGTCTGTGCGAGGTAGAAGACGGTGCGGGTGTTGGTGGGGTCGCGTTCGAGTTCGGCGCTCAGCAGGCGTGCGTCGCGCTCGAACTTGTCGTGCTTTGAGCCTCCGTCGGCGTAGTCCTCGATGACCAGCGCGTCCAGGTTCTCCTGTTCGTGATCCTGGTCGGCGGTGAGGTACTCGTGGGTGACGCCCTCGTAGCGCCACGGGAGGTCGCCCCGGACCAGGCGCTTGATGCGGTACTCGGTCGAACCTTCGTGCCGAAGCATGTACGAGTCGGATGTCAGCGGGGGCAGGGGGCCGTCCCGCCGGATCACCAGGTCGGCGTCGAGCAGGAGCAGAAAGTCCGCCCTGCCGCGCGCGTGAGCGACGTTCAGGCTCCGGTTGTGGCCGAAGTTGACCCACGGCTCCTCGTGGAGCTCGCCGGGAATGCCTTGGAGCGACGTACGGATCAACTTCTGGGTTCCGTCGGTCGAGCCGGTGTCGGAGATGACCCAGGTGTCGATCAGGTCGCGGACGGAGGCGAGGCAGCGTTCGATGACGCTGGACTCGTTCTTGACGATCATGCAGAGGCAGATGGACGGCTTCACGGCATCACCATTCCGTGCGAATCGGACCGGGCGACCCTATGCACGGGGCCCGCAGGCCGTGCGGCGGCACGCCGTCACACGTTTTCGTTCCCCCGGTGGCTGCGGGGCCATTGGGACTTGGCTTGTAGGCCAATCCGCTGGTCGCCGCGCCAGAGCCTCAAGGAGCGACTTCTGCGAACCGATGAGCCCAACGGGAGCTCGAATGTGCTTCCGGAACATCCCTCGATCCAGTTTTCAGAAGGAGCAGTGATATGCGTCCTGAGCACAGGACCAGGTCCGCACTCGGACCGCTGCCGAGGCGGAGAGCCTGGCTGACCGGCGGCACCATTGCCTCGCTCGCCCTCGTGATTACGGGGATGGCGAATCCTGCGATTGCGCTGGCTCAGCAGCCCGCGAAGACCGCTGACGTCGCCGTGGCAACCCCGTTCGGCGGGGACAAGTGCAAGCCGAAGCCGAAGCCCAAGCCGAAGCCGAAGCCCCACCACCTGGCGCATGCGATGGAGAACATGCACCAAGTCCTCGACACCTACTCGCTCACGGCACTGGGCGGCGGCGGCAAGGACAAGGACGACTGCAAGGGTGCGACCGGGGCGACGGGTGCCACGGGTGCCACGGGTGCCACGGGTGCCACTGGCGCGACGGGTGCCACTGGCGCGACGGGTGCCACGGGTGCCACGGGTGCCACCGGCGCGACGGGTACGGGCGGCACGGGTTCGACGGGTGCCACGGGTGCCACGGGCGCGACGGGTGCCACGGGTGCCACGGGTGCGACGGGTGCGACGGGTGCAACAGGAGCCACGGGCGCCACAGGCGCCACCGGACCGTGCTCCGACATCGACCTCTACAGCCCGTCGAACACCGAGGACTTCCAGGTCGTGCTCACCGGCGGGAAGACCTTCGTCGGGAAGGCAAGCACGCCCGGCGGGACGATCGTCTGGCAGGACCTCACCAACGCGGTCGCTGTCGGTAACGATCCCGCGAACCCCAACTACCCGCCCAACGTCTGTGCCGTCGGTATCGAGGCCCAGGGCAACGACGCGTTCGTCAAGGCGGTGACGACGACCGGGACTGTGTTCCAGACGCACGGTGACATCGCTGGCAACACCTTCGTCTGGGACGAGGCTTGGATCCAGCAGACGACGCCGTAACCTGACCCGCAACGCACAGGATCGGTGAAGAGGTGTGTTGTGCCCGACGACTGGCTTTGGGCACAACACACCTCCCGCGCACGCCGGCGCGGGGGCCGCAAATCAGTGGCGGGCGCGGGCCGCCACCGACGACCATGCGACGTATGACTGACCAACCCGCACGATGGAGCCAGGCGACCGTCTACCCCGACATGTGGGCGGACCCGGACGACGACCCCCGCAGCAGCGAAGAAGACAGCCCCGAAGGCGAACTGGCGACGCTCCAGACCTTCCTGGCGGACTACCGCCTGACCCTGCGGATGAAGTGCGAGGGCCTGGACCCGGAGCAGCTGGCCCGCCGGTCGGTACCGCCGTCGACGATGTCGCTGCTCGGCCTGCTCCGGCACCTCGCCGAGGCGGAGCGGGACTGGCTGAACTGGATCACAGACGGCGAACCGCTGCCGAAGCTGTACGGCGAGCGTGACGGTGACTTCAACGGCGCCGTCGCCGAGCGGGCCGTGGTCGACGCCGCGTACGCAGATCTGGAGCGCGAACAGGCAGCGACCGACGCCGCGCTGGCCGGGCACCCGGATCTGGGCGAGCGTCTTGGGAAGGTCGAGATCCCGGTCCGGGGGCTGATGGTGCACCGCGTCGAGGAGTACGCCCGCCACTGCGGCCACGCCGACCTGCTGCGTGAGTGCATCGACGGGAGGGTGGGCCAGTAGGCCCGTCGCTCAGCGGCGCGGGCGGTCGGTCGCCTTCACCGCACCGACGAACGCCGTCCACGCGCCGCTGGTGAACACGACGGCCGGGCCGTGAGGGTTCTTGCTGTCACGTACGGGGACGTGGGCGGCGCAGGCGTGGTCGTTGACTTCGAGGCAGTCGCCGCTGCTGCCTCCGCTGTACGTGGACTTGCGCCAGGCGTCGCTTACTTCGAGGCATTCGCCGCTGCTGCCTCCGCTGTAGCTGGACTTGCGCCACATCGTCAGTACGGAAGCGTCGGGGAAGCGGGGGTAGTGCTCACTGCTGTGCATCATGCTTGTAATCCTCCGCGACGGACCTGATCAGGGCCAGCGACTTACCGTGCGACAGCGCGTCGCCCATGGCGTGATCGTAGACCGCCTGGCATTCACGTACCACGGACGGGAGTTCAAGGACCCGGCCCGTTTTCAGGCCCTCGACGTACGCGACCGGCGGCAGGTCCTCGAACCACATCAAGGAGACGAACCCCTCCAGGAGGGCATGCAGGCCCACCGAGAGCGGCAGCACGTGCACGCGAATGCGGCGACGTTCGCCCAACTCGGCGATGTGACAGAGCTGTTCGCACATCGCCGCCGGGCCGCCCACCGGGCGTCGCAGGACTGCTTCGTCGAGGAGATACCAGGCCACCGGTGAGGTGAAGTCGTCCAGGATGCGGGCCCTGGTCAGGCGTGTGACAAGGAGCCTGTCACGTTCCTCGTCCGTCTTCGGCGGGAAGCCGGACTGGAGGACTTCGCGGGCGTACGCCCCCGTCTGAAGGACGCCCGGGACAAGCTTCGGCGCATACTCCCTGATCACCGTCGCCTGGCGTTCCAACTCCAGTGCTTCCGCGAAGTGTTCGGCGACGCTGCCCTCTCCCTGCGTGGGCAGGAAGTTCTCGAAGACCCCGCCTGTCTTGAGTACTTGATCGAGACGGCGCGCGTCCTCCAGCGACGGCCGGCGCCGCCCCGCCTCGATGTGGGCGATGTGGGTGCGCGACATGATGGCCCGCGCGCTCAACTCCTCCTGCGTGAACCCGGCGGCCTCCCGGCGGCGCCGCAACTCTTCGCCGTAACTCGTCCGGGAACCGGGATTGTCCTCGATCGCCATCCGCAACTCCCGTATGTGCGACTTGTGTTGTCACGCTCGGACTACTGGCGAGCCTAGCTGTGGCGACCTCACTCTGTGACCGAATTCCTACGCAGAGCGAGATCGAGAGGCGGTGCAGATGCAGCACGGGGAAGGCGCGTTCGTCGCCCACACCGGTACGGATGTCTACGGGCCCGGCAAGGTGCTCGGCGTCGACGGGGAATCGCGGCGCGTGCGGTTCGTGTACTTCGTGGCGACGATCGCGGCGCGCGACCTGCGGCCCGCTTCTGAGAGCGAAGAGGTCTGGGTGCGGGCGTGGCTGCGGGAGCGTGCGCAGAGGTATGGCGGGCAGTGGTGATTACGTCAAGTGACCGTTCGCTTACGCAAGTTGCGGTACGGTGAGCGCGACAGCACGCCTCACATGAGGCGGCCCTCAACGCCGGTTCCAGCCAGCGAAGAGGGCCTTCATCACCAGTGGAAGTAGCCACCGGAAAATGCTCCGTCATGCTATCGCGCCTGCCCGTTTCTTCAGTCAGGTCCCGAACGAAATCCTCCGCCATCCGCGCCTCTCGTCGGACGCCGTACGGCTGTTGACCTGGCAGTTGTCGCTGCCCGAGGGCGCCGGCGACCCGCTGTCGAAAACCGCCCGTCAGGCCGGGATCGGCAAGTGCGCCTTCAACCGCGCCAAGGGCGAACTGAAGCGCGAGGGCTATCTGCACGAGTGGCGCCAGCAGGGTGTCCGTGGACTGTGGTCGACCGTGCAGCTCGTCTCCAATGTGCCGCTGAAGCCGGAGCAGGCGCTCGCCTTACGGGACGGGGCTCCGGCGGGCGGAAACCCGGCCGCCGGTGAGCCGACCGGCCGGACCGTCGGCCGTCATCCAGAAAAACCCGTTCTTGAGAACACCCCCCACCATCCCGAGACGCCTCCGGAGACGGAAACGGAAACGGAGGCGCCCGAGGCTCCCGCGGCTACGGGAGCCGGGCGCCAACTCATCTCCACCATCCTGGACTTGGAGCCGAGGCTCCGCGTGCCGCGCGGCATGCTGCCGCAGCTGGCGGCTCTGGCAAGCGCCTGGCTGGAGGCGGGGCACACGCCTGGTGGCGTACGGGCGCATGTGCAGCGCAGTTTGCCGGGCCCGAAGCAGCCGATCCACAGGCCGGGCGGCCTGCTCCGGTACATCCTGAGCGACGTACCACCGGCGCCTGTCGTGGAGGCTCTCCCTCAGCCCGTACAGCCACGCATCGCCCAACTGCGGGAATGCGAGGGCGTGCATACGCAGGCGCGCCTGTTCCGGCCGGAGGGCGACGAGGAGTTCTGCGGCGAGTGCCTGCGGGGGCGAGTACCTGACGGCGCGGCCCGGCTGTAGGCCTGCTCCCGGTTGCCGGGATGCGGAAGCCGGTACCTCCCCCGGACTGCCGTCCGACCTCGTTGTGGACCGGCATCCCGTGGTGGACCGTGCCCGCCGTCGGACCCCAACTCGCGTGATTAGCCATTCGCATTGCCGCGGAACTCAGGGCGGCGGGTCCGCTGAAAATCGCCCCACGTACCGCACACTGGTCAACTGGGATCTGACATGGATGTTCCTCAACTCCCATTCCCCCCGGCCACCTAATCCTACGAGAGGCCGCACGTGAATCATTCCGAATTCGAAGGCGATGTGGTTGTGCGATCGGCATCAGCGAATCCGATCCCAGCTACGGGCGCCAAGCCGCGGCTGCAGGCCGGGGGCAATTCCGGCCGTGGGATCAACGTAGCCGCCTACGTCGCTGTGTGGTGTGGTGCGGTCTCCGTCGCCGTCCTCCTGCTGGCCTTGGCCGTTCGGCTGCCGTGGAACGGAGATCTGGGCCTGCACGCGGCCGTCATTGAAAGGCTGCGCGCGAATTTGCTGCACCCCGGCAACCCGATGGTCGACGCAGCAATCGAGAGTCCGTACTACTCGCCGTGGACGGTGCTTCAGGCACTCGTAGCGAAGGCGACGGGTCTCGGAACATTCACTGTGCTGCGCTTGGCCGCGCTCGTCAGTGTTGCCCTCCTGCTCAGCGGAATCTGGCGCTTCACTCGTGTGCTGAGCACCCACCGTGCGGCACCACCGGTAGCCCTGCTCTGTCTGACTCTGCTCTGGGGGCCGCCACTGTTCGCATGGAGCGGACTACTCGAACTCGGTTCGCTTGCCATCGCCATCTCCTACCCCTCCACCTTCATCGTCGCGCTCGCCTTCCATTTCTGGGCATCACTTCACAAAGCGCTGCGCCGGCCGGCGTCGTGGCTGCTGTTCACCGTGCTTGGTGCTCTGTGGGGCGTCATGCTGCTCGTTCACCAATTCAGCGGCATGATCGCAACCTTCGGCGCGGTGGCAGTGGTGGTCGCCGCGCGGCCTGGCCGAGAGATCTGGCTGCGGGTCATTGCCGGAATTCTTGCGGGCACAGTGGTAGCCCTCACCTGGCCGTACTACTCGCTCTTCGCACTGTTGGGGAATAACTCGCTCGATCCGTGGAGCGCGGCTCTGTACGAACACCTGCCGTCACGGCTGGTCTTGATGGTGCCCGGCGTTGTTGCCCTGTGGTTCAGGTTTATGAAAGACCGACGCGATCCGCTGGTGATCTTCTTTGTCCTGGGCGCAGCGACGGTCGGCTACGGCTGGTTGTTCGCACACTGGTCCTGGGGACGGGCATTGCCCGCAGTCCTCATCCCCGCGCAACTGGCCATCGCTCTCACCGTGGTCGCTGTGCCGAAGCGGGCTGTGCGAGAGACGTTGTGCGGACTCTTGGTGATCGCGTTCGCCTTTGGAGCCTGGACACAGTCCACTGCCCTTGGCTATGTCGTCGCGCCTGAGCATCTGCCGGCAGCGTTGCGGGAAAAGGCCTGGCCGTCGTGGCAGGGCTATGCCTGGACGAGGCGATGGGTGGGGTACGGCGAGACGGTGATGACATCGCAGGCCATCGCGTTTCAACTGCCCGCCCACGGTGCCTATACGGTGGCCCCGGCCTTCCCCGACCCTTTCCTGGACGACTCCCAGGCTCGCTGGGACGCGACCAATCTGTACTTCTCTCCGATTTCTTCCCGCAACGAACGGCTGGCGGCTCTGCATCGCTATCACGTCTCCTGGGTACTGCAGCAGCCCGGCCAGCAAGGCGGCCTGTCGCCTCTGGACCCGGCGCTCAGCAAAACGGCTACAGGACCTGGTGGTGAGGTGCTCTACCACGTGATCAGGTAATTCTTGGCGATAGGCTGACCAGCAGAACTACAGCCTCACCTCACCGCTTGACCCTGACCATCACTTCAGAGGATCCGCACCCAAATGACTTCGTCCGGGTCCCGCATCGGCAGACACCAGATCCCCGGTCTCCTCCTGATCATGGTCCCGGAGTCCCGGGACGGGATCGAGGCCGTCGCGGGGATGTCCGCGGAACAGGCCGTCTCGGGGGATCTCGGCTGGTTCGATCTCTACGACTTCCTGCGCGACGTGGTCTTCCGCGACCTGGTCCGGCCCGAGCTGCTCATACCCGAGGCGGAGCGTGACACCGAACTGCTCGGCCGCTGCGCCGAGTTCACCGAGAACCTGCTCCTGAACTCGACCCAGCCCGTGGCATCCGCCGCGTTCTACCAGCTGGTGGAGCCGCTGTACGCGAGTGAGGAACTCCTCGTCGCGGCCATCCCCCTGATGCAGCCGGAGATGCTGCGCGTCACGCTCGATGACATGGCAGCGGGCCGGCTTTCGGCACCTGCGCGCGCCGCGTTGGCGGATTACCTCCGCTGATCGCCGCGGAACCCATGCAACCTGTGGTGGAGGAGTTGGGCGGATTCTGAAGGGTGCGCCCGGAATGTCTTTCGGGTCGCGGGCGCGGGAGGGGCTCCTATATAAACGGGCCGCCTCCTCACACCAGCCCAGTCGAAGGGTCTCTTCGTGCTGCCCGTTTCCCGCTCCCGTACCGGAATCCTCACCGCAGGTGCCGTGCTCCTGCTGGCCGCCACCGCCGCGTGCGGGCACCAGGACAAGCCGGGGTCGTCCGGCGCGGACCAGGTGCGGGCCGAGGACGCCGGTGCCGCGTCCGCCCCGGCATCCACGTCCGCCTCGCCCTCCGCATCGAAGAAGTCGAAGAAGCCGAAGAAGGCGAGCCCGAGTGGCTCCGCCTCCGCCTCCGCCTCGAAGTCCGCCTCGGCCACGTCCTCCGCCGGTTCCCCGGCCAAGTCCGCCGCCACCGAGTCCAAGGCCCCCGCCCCGGGCTCCGCCCCCGACTTCCCCGTGCCCGTCGAGGTGGGCAACGCCACCCAGGTCATCACCGTGAAGTCCAGCGGCTCGTACGCGACCGTCACCGCATGGGCCAAGGGCGCCGCGGGATGGAAGCCGGTCGTCTCCACCAGCGCGGGACGCGTCGGCTCCAACGGCGTCGTCCCCGGCTCGACGCGGCGCCAGAGCACCTACACGACGCCGTCCGGCACGTACACCCTCACCGAGGGGTTCGGTGTCGAGGCGGGCGGTACCAACATGCCGTACACGCGCGTCGACTCCACGCAGTGGTGGGTCGAGGACCCGGAGTCGAAGTTCTACAACTCGATGCACACCGCAGCCGGCGCGGACTTCCCGCTCACCGAGAGCGGCGACCGCGGCAGCGAGCACCTGATCAACTACCCGACGCAGTACGCCAAGGCGCTCGTCATCAACTTCAACCGCTGGCCCGCCGTGCCCGGGCGCGGCGCGGGCATCTTCCTCCACGTCAACGGCTCGGGCGCGACCGCGGGCTGCGTCTCCGTGCCGCGCGCCACGATGGACCGCATCATGAGCTGGGTTCAGCCGGGCGCGCATCCGCGCATCGCGATCGGCTGACGGCCCGGGGCCGGAAGACCGGGCACCCGGTCCGCTCCTCCGCGCAGCGGTCCAGCACGACGCACAGTCGCCTCAAAGGTTGTACGGCCTTCACTGATTGGTCATGTGAGAAGCGACATGTGTGTGACGCGTGATGCTTACGTGGCGTCATCCGCTGGGCCAGGCAGGGGAGTTGCGAAGGCTGTTCCCCGAACTGGACGAGGAGCGGACACCATGGGTGTGGGCCACAAACCTGAGTCGAATGCGGCGGAAATGCGGCGGCACGCCGCGGGATTCGTCGCACACGCCACCGCGCGCAACCGGCTGCCGCTCGACTACACCGTCGCCAGCCTCCGCGTCGCGGACTTCCTCATCGACGGCCTGCGTAAAGGGACTTCGGACCGGGCGTCGGTCGCGGGGGCCCTGTTCGGTATCGGCGCGTACGCGGGTGAGGTGCTGGTGCGGCGGGCCGGCGCCGTGTGGGTCGACTTCGACGAAGCCCAGCGGGCCTACTTCGGCCAGCCCGTGGGCGTCCGCATGCCCGACGGGCGCGTGTGGAACCCCCTCGGCAAGGTCGTCAACCGCTTCGAACTCGGCCGCGAGGAATCCCTCCAGACCTTCTACCTGACCCTCCACGGACGAGGCGGCGACCGCGGGAAGGACAAGACCTGCGCCGCCCTGTGACATGTGTGCCCAGTGACATTTCCGTGGGCCGTGACGCTGATGACCATGGGGGCATGGACGCATCGATCTGTGCCGCGTCGGGTCAGTACGCAGACGTACGAAGAGGACAACGGTTGGGCCAGGGTGGGGAGCCCCGTCGCACGCACGCGCGCGACGAGGAGCTGGGCATGGCCGTGGCGCGGGCGCAGGAGGGGGACGAGGCCGCCTTCGCGGTCGCGTACCGGCTTGTGCAGCCCGGTCTCCTCGGATATCTGCGCGGCCTCGTCGGCGACGAGGCCGAGGACGTGGCCTCCGACGCGTGGCTGGAGATAGCCCGCGACCTCGGACGCTTCCGCGGGGACGGCGCCGGGTTCCGCGGCTGGACCGCCACCATCGCCCGGCACCGCGCCCTCGACCTGCTGCGCCGCCAGAAGGTGCGCCCGCGCCCCTCCGGCCTCGAACAGGACATGCTCGAACTCCCCGGCACCCACAGCACGTCCGACCAGGCCCTCGAGACGATCTCCACCGCAGAGGCGCTCACGCTGATCAGCGCCCTCCCGCGCGACCAGGCCGAGGCGGTGCTGCTGCGCATCGTTGTCGGACTCGACGGACCCTCTGCCGCGCGCGTCCTCGGCAAGCGCCCCGGCGCCGTGCGGACCGCCGCGTACCGCGGCCTCAAGAAGCTCGCGGACCGGCTCGGCGCGCGAGGTGTGACGGATGACGGCCCCACAACGCTGGGGGAGTCGAGATGACTGACAACCCACTCAGGCAGGACCACGGGCCGGCCGGCCCGGAAGGAGCCGGAGGCTTCGAGACTCTGCTCGCCGCCGCCGTACGCTCGGCGGAACAGCGGGACGGCGCCCAGGAACGGGCCGTCGCCGCGTTCCGCGAGGCCCGCGACCAGGGAGCCCATTCGGCCAGGACGCGACGCCGCGACGACTGGCGTCCGCGCCCCCGGGGCCTCGCCCGCTGGTCACTGCGCACCACCGTGGGCACGCTGGTCGCGGGCGTCACGCTGGGCGGCGTCGCGATGGCCGGGATCGGCGCGGTCGGGGACGCCCCGGGCGACGATGCCGAACAGCGGCCGACGTCCAGGCGGAGCGCCTCCAGCGCCCCCGGGCGGCCCACGCCCGAGCAGGTCGGTCCACCCGCCACGGTGCCCGCCCCGTCCCGCGCGCCGGGCCCGACGTCCGCCGGCCACCCGGACCAGGCCGGTGACACCCTCGCCAAGTGCCACGCGTACGCATCCGTACGGGGCCGGGGCCGGGGCGAGGCGCTCGACTCGCCCGCCTGGCAGCGTTTCCTCGCGGAGGCGGGCGGAGAGGCGTCCGTGGACGCGTACTGCGCGGCGGAGCGGGCCCGCCAGGAGACCGGCAACGGCAGCAACGACAGCAACGGCAGCGACAAGGCGGCCGGCGGGAAAGCCGACGGTCAGGAGAACGGGCAGCCGAGCCCGAAGCCGAGCCGGGCCAAGAATCCCAAGAATTAGCTGAACCCCAAGAAGCAGGGGAGTCCCAGCAAGTAAGGGTGCGGGGGCCGCACCGGCACGCCTCGGCGTGCACACCCCGAAGGGCACCGCCGGGACGGCCGAGGCCGCCACCCCCCACAGGAGAGGCCCCGGCCGTCGCGCGGTACGGGCCGCGCGGCGGCCCGTACTACCTTCAGCGCCGCGCGTGCGGTTTCTGTCACACCGCGTTGCGTCACGTGCTAGTTGCGGGTTGTACCAAACGTGGACGGGGAGCCGTATCAGGCCGTAGCGTGCTGGTTCGCGTCGGTGAGCGGCGCAGGGTTTAAGCGCAAGGGTGGCGCAGTGCTGGGGGACGACGCGGAGCTGACGGCCGCGGTGCATGCGGCGCAGGACGGGGACGAGACCGCGTTCCGGACTGTGTACCGCGCGGTGCATCCACGCCTGCTCGGGTACGTACGGACACTTGTCGGTGAACCGGATGCGGAGGACGTCGCGTCCGAGGCCTGGCTGCAGATCGCCCGGGACCTCGACCGGTTCAGCGGCGACGCCGACCGCTTCCGCGGCTGGGCCGCACGCATAGCCCGTAACCGCGCCCTCGACCACATACGGATGCGGGGACGCCGGCCCGCCATAGGCGGTGACGAGACCGAGCTCACCGGCCGAGCCGCGACATCCGACACCGCCGACGAGGCGATGGAACTCCTCGCCACCGGTGACACGCTCGCGCTCATCGCCCAGCTTCCGCAGGACCAGGCCGAGGCCGTCGTCCTGCGCGTCGTCGTCGGGCTCGACGCGAAGAGCGCCGCCCAGACCCTGGGCAAGCGTCCGGGCGCCGTCAGGACCGCAGCGCACCGCGGCCTCAAGCGCCTCGCCGAGCTGCTCGGCGCCGAGGGTTCGCATGTGCAGACGGCGCACGCGGGCCGGGACGGCACGCTCGACGCCGTACCGCCCCCGAGAGAGCCGCGCGGGCACGCGGTGACGTCCGCCGGTGTGACGCATTCGCGGACGCGGACGCAGAAGGACATGTGATGGCCGACGAGCACAACAAGTGGCTGGACCGGGACGCGGCCGAGCGTCTGCTGCGCGGTGAGCCCCTGGAAGCCGTCGACGCAGCCACCCGCGCTCGGGCCGCCCGCCTCGCCGGGACACTCGACGCACTTGCCGTGACACGCGTAGACGGAGGCGAGCTGCCGGGCGAGGCGGCCGCGTTGGCCGCGTTCCGCAAGGCGCACGAATCCGTCGCGGAGGAGCCCGGCGCGGCGGCCCTGAAGGCACGCCGTGCCAGGCACCGCGGGGCTCTCGCCCCGGTCTCCTCGCTCCACGGAGCCGTGGGCCGGGAGAGCGACGCGAACGCAAATGCCGACGCCGACGCGCTCGCCGCTTCCGACGTCGGCAGTGTCCGCCTCGCGAGACCCGGCGCGCGGCCCGTCCGCTGGGGGCGCCCGGTGCGCTTCGGGATGGCCGCCGCGCTCGCCGGATGCATGATCGGCGGCGTCGCCGTCGCGGCCGGAACCGGAGTGCTCCCGTCGCCGTTCGGCGGTCCCAGCGAACCCGGGCCCGCCGCCAGCGTCTCCGCCGCCGCGTCTCCCGAACAGCCCCTCACCTCACCGTCGCCCGACATCTCGGAGACCGACGGCGGACGCTCGGGCAGCGCCGTGCCCGACGGCCACTCGCACGCGCCGGGCTCGGGCGCCCCGTCCCAGGACGACACGGCGGGCCGGCCCGGCCGGGCGACGACGCAGCCCGGCACCGGCCTGCGCGAATCGGACGCCGCGGACCGGGAGGCCTGGCGGCAGCACCTGGTCGACGCCTGCCGCAAGTATCGCAGCGGCACCCTGAGCGACTCCGAGGAGGAGCGCCTCAGGGCCGCCGCGAAGCGCATCGCCACGAAGAAGCGGGACCGTGACCCCGACCGGTTCTGCGCCCGGGTCCTCGAAGAGGCCGACGACTCCGGCAGCGGGGACGACGGCGGCAACAAGAACGACGACATGAACAGCGGCAAGGACGGCGACGAGGACAGCCAGAACGGCGAGGACTCCGGCGTCAGCGGCGCCGTGCCTTCCGCCTCGTGGGTCCCGTCCGATCCGGGCGACGCCGCCTCGGGCACCGGGCCGACGACGCCGTCCGCGACGGCCTCGGCCTCGTACAGTGCCGCGGCCGCGCAGCCCTGAGCCCGTCCTGACCTGCGGGAACAAAGAATTTCCCAGGCGGGTGTGACGTTTTTGGACGGCATGGCGCAGTAACAAGTGAGCCGACTGGTCATCGGCCGTGCACGAGCCGCGGGTTCCCCCCGTACCTTCGGCTCTGTGCCACTGGCGCGGGCGGGACACGTTCCCCCGGTCCCGCCCGCGCCCCACTCCCTCTCGCCACCTGTGCGCAGGTCACCAGTAGACGACGACCTTGTCGCCGTTGCGGACCTGTGCGAACAGCGACGCGATCTTCCTCTCGTCCCTCACGTTCACGCACCCGTGCGACGCCCCGCTGTAGCCGCGGGCCGCGAAGTCCGCCGAGTAGTGCACCGCTTGGCCGCCGCTGAAGAACATCGCGTACGGCATGGCCGTGTGGAAGATCGTCGAGACGTGGTGCCGGGACTTCCAGTACACGCTGAAGACGCCCTCGCGGGTGGGTGTGAACTGCGAGCCGAACCGCACGTCCGTGGTCATCAGCGCCTTGCCGTCGATCATCCACGTCAGCGTGCGGCTGGTCTTGCTGATGCAGACGACGCGGCCCGTCATGCAGCGCGGGTCCGGCTTCGCCGCGGGCTGCCCGCCGGACGCGTACAGCTCGTCGCGCGTCGGGGCGTGCGTCATCTTCACAAGACGCGCCCAGGTCACCGTGTCCGTGTTCCCCGTGCGCGGCAGGCCCCGCTTGCCCTGGAAGCCCTCGACCGCCTTGGTCGTCGCCGGGCCGTACTTTCCGTTCGGCCCCTCGAAGAGCCACGCGATCTGCCGCAGCCTGGCCTGGAGTTCGCGCACCTTGCCGCCGCTCGCGCCGCGCGCCATGAGGACCTTCGGCGGCGGCGTCGGTCTGACCGACGGGGTGCGGGAGGGGGACGGACCCGGCCCCTTCGCGTCGTCCGGTCTCTTCGCGTCGTCGGACGGGGCCGGTGGCGCCGAGGCGTTCGCCTTCGGCGGCGGCTGCTTGCCTCCGCTGTCGACGGCCCCTGCCCTGCAGCCGCCGACCAGGGCGATGACCCCGGCGACGGCGAGTGATCCACGCATGACGGTCGCACGCATCCGGGCCCCCGCAGTCTCGCCACTAGTCCGATGTGCCAACAGAGATGATTCCCGCGCGCGTCCGGTTGCGAACTCGGCGTAAGTGCCGCGCATTGTGGGATGGAGAAACGTGACGGACGCGCTGTGAGCAAGGTCCCAGCATGCGGCTCTCCACCGCGAGCAGGCGCGCCGCTACAGTCCGTCGCGGGGGTCGAACCGACTGGCAAGTAACAACCGAGCTGGAGGCACAACCATGGCGCGCGAGTCTGAGTCAGGACTGCCCATCGAGCCGGTCTACGGCCCCGATTCGCTGGCCGACTGGAACGCGGCCGAGAAGCTCGGCGAGCCCGGAAAGTACCCGTACACGCGGGGCGTCTACCCGTCGATGTACACCGGCCGCCCGTGGACGATGCGCCAGTACGCCGGCTTCGGCACCGCCGTCGAGTCCAACGCCCGCTACAAGCAGCTCATCGCCAACGGCACGATGGGCCTGTCGGTCGCCTTCGACCTGCCCACCCAGATGGGCCACGACTCGGACGCCCCGATCGCGTCCGGTGAGGTCGGCAAGGTCGGCGTGGCCATCGACTCGATCGACGACATGCGGATCCTGTTCGGCGGCATCCCGCTCGACAAGGTGTCCACGTCGATGACGATCAACGCCCCGGCGGCGCTGCTCCTGCTCATGTACCAGCTCGTCGGCGAGGAGCAGGGCGTCCCCGCGGACCAGCTGACCGGCACGATCCAGAACGACGTGCTGAAGGAGTACATCGCGCGGGGCACGTACATCTTCCCGCCGAAGCCCTCCCTGAGGCTGATCGCCGACATCTTCAAGTACTGCAAGGCCGAGATCCCGAAGTGGAACACCATCTCGATCTCCGGCTACCACATGGCCGAGGCCGGTGCCTCGCCCGCGCAGGAGATCGCGTTCACGCTCGCGGACGGCATCGAGTACGTGCGCACGGCCGTCGCGGCCGGCATGGACGTCGACGACTTCGCGCCGCGCCTGTCCTTCTTCTTCGTGGCCCGGACGACGATCCTGGAGGAGGTCGCCAAGTTCCGCGCGGCCCGCCGGATCTGGGCCAAGGTCATGAAGGAGGAGTTCGGCGCGAAGAACCCCAAGTCGCTGATGCTCCGCTTCCACACCCAGACCGCGGGCGTGCAGCTCACCGCCCAGCAGCCCGAGGTCAACCTCGTCCGCGTCGCCGTCCAGGGCCTCGGCGCCGTGCTCGGCGGCACGCAGTCGCTGCACACGAACTCCTTCGACGAGGCCATCGCGCTGCCGACCGACAAGTCCGCGCGCCTCGCCCTGCGCACCCAGCAGGTCCTCGCCTACGAGACCGACGTGACCGCCACCGTCGACCCGTTCGCCGGGTCGTACGTCGTCGAGAAGATGACGGACGACGTGGAGGCCGCCGCCCTCGAACTCATGACGAAGGTCGAGGACCTCGGTGGCGCGGTCAACGCCATCGAGCACGGCTTCCAGAAGAACGAGATCGAGCGCTCCGCGTACCGCATCGCGCAGGAGACCGACTCCGGCGAGCGCGTCGTGGTCGGCGTCAACCGCTACCAGCTCGACGCCGAGGAGCCGTACGAGCCGCTGCGGGTCGACCCGGCGATCGAGGCGCAGCAGGCCGACCGCCTCGCCAAGTTGCGCGCCGAGCGGGACCAGGAGGCCGTGGACGCTGCGCTCGCGGCGCTGAAGAAGGCCGCGGAGAGCGACGCGGACACAGCCAACGTCCTCTACCCGATGAAGGACGCCCTGCGCGCCCGCGCCACCGTCGGCGAGGTCTGCAACGCGCTGCGCGACGTGTGGGGCACGTACATCCCGACCGACGCGTTCTGAGGCCGTGGTCCGAGGCCGCGTTCTGAGGCCGCGTATCAGCCTCTGACCAGGGAGTGTCGTATAGCCCTATAGGCGTGCGACACTCCCTTTCATGCTCGGTGTCATCAATCTCCCGACCTATCTGGCCGGTCTCGTCCTCATCGTCCTGCTCCCAGGACCGAACTCTCTCTACGTGCTCTCCGTGGCCGCCCGCAAAGGCATACGCACCGGATACGCGGCCGCCGCGGGTGTCTTCACCGGGGACACGGTCCTGATGACACTGGCCGCGCTCGGCGCGGCCTCCGTGCTGCAGACGACGCCCGTGCTCTTCCTCGTCGTGAAGTACGCCGGAGCGGGCTATCTGACGTGGATGGCGATCGGCATGATCCGGTCGGCGCGGGCCCTGTGGAAGCAGCGCGGTGGGCCCGTCGTGGAGAGCGAGAAGCAGCCGGTCACCGGGAGCGGTGACGAGCACCCGTACCGCCGCGCCCTGATCGTCAGCCTCTTCAACCCGAAGGCGATCCTCTTCCTGATCTCCTTCTTCGTTCAGTTCGTGGACCCCGGTTACGCCTACCCGGCGCTGTCCTTCGTGGTCCTCGGCGGACTGCTCCAGACCGCGAGCTTCCTCTACCTCTCCACCCTGATCTTCAGCGGGACCCGCCTGGCCGGCGCCTTCCGGCGCCGCAAGCGGCTCTCGGCGGGCGCGACCACTGCGGCGGGCGTGCTGTTCCTGGGCTTCGCGGTGAAGCTGTCCCTCGCGGGGGCCTGAGGCCCCGGGCTGCTTTCGGCCTAGCCCCTACGGGCGCGGCGCACGGCCCGGGTGACCACCGGTGGTGTCAGGTCCACGGCGATACGGCGGGCAAGGCTCCGCCTGCGTACGGGGACCGGCTGCGGGGCGGGGGCGGCCTTCGGTTCCTCCGGCACCTCCACGTGGTGGCGGGAGCGCGGGGAGGCGGGCGCCTTGACCGCCTTCGACTTCACGCGGATCAGGCGGTGTCCGGCCGCCTGCTGCACGCTCAGGGCGATGTCGTCGCGCTCCCTGAGCATGTCGAGGAGCTCGTCCTGGAGGGGCGCGGGGTCCTCCCAAGTGGCGTACATCTTCTGGGTGCTCAGGCACAGCGGGCGCAGGCCGCGGTTGAGCACGGCCTCCCACGCGGCGACGGAGACGCCCGGCGTGTGCTCGGAGCGGAAGTCGTCCAGGACGACGATGCCGCCCGGGCCGAGCAGCTCGCGCGCCGCGCCGATGTCGCCGTACACGTGCTCGTAGAGGTGCGAGGCGTCGATGTGGACGAAGCGGCAGGAGCCGGGGTCGACCTCGGCGGAGATCACGGAGCTGGGCGCCTGGACGACCTTCGGCAGCTCGTCGTGGAACGAGAGGTAGTTCTCCTCGAAGGCCTGCCGGGTCAGTGAGGCGTACGACTTGGTGGCCTCGGCCCGGTTCGCCTCGTCCGGGGCGTCGCCCTCGAACAGGTCGCACACGGTGAATTTCTCGGCGCCGTCCAGGTGGTGTCCGAGAAGCACCGCGCTCTTGCCCATGTAGACGCCGAGCTCCAGCAGATCGCCGCGGACCTCGTGCCGCGCCTGCCGTTCGAGGAACCAGGTGAACAGGAGTCGGTCGAGCGGGGGAAACCAGCCGGGTACGTCGTCGAGGTCGATCGGGCGCCGGGCGGTGGTGTGCACAGCAGTCATGGGACGCGAACCTATGAGCTACTGATCGGCAGGGTCAAGGCGCTCACAGATCGCATCCGCCAACTGTGCAGCAAACTCCACAGGGCATGAATCCTCAGTGAATCCTGGCGGAAGCGGGGTTCAGGCGTTTGCGCAGGAAAGGTGCAAGCGGCTTCTCGACGAAGCGGTTCAGGAGCCACGCGAGGGTGAGCATCGCGGCCACCGTGAGGGTGAACGTCGCGGCCGACGGCAGCCCGAGACGCCGGTGCAGCACCTCGATCGTCACCCAGCCCAGATGCTCGTGGACCAGGTAGAACGGGTACGTCAGCGCACCGGCGACCGTCAGCCACCCCCAGTTGACCCGGTTCAGCAGCCCGAGCGCGATCGCGCCGACGGCCACAAAACCGAGCGTCACTATCAGGATGATCGTTCCCGACCCGCGGTACGAGAAGAAGTGAGGATTCGGTGCGTGCCACAGTGCGGCCACCGCGTAGTGCTGACCGATCAGCCAGCTCACGAGGACGATGCCCCACGCGGTCATGTCGCGGCGGTCGAGGTGGAGCAGATACAGGCCGACGCCGCCGATGAAGTAGGGCGCGTACTCCGGCATCAGGATGACCTCGAGGGCCGGCTCGCCGGACGCCTGGGTGATCGCGGCGGCCAGCGTCCACACGGCGCAGAACAGCACGATGCGGCGCCGGTTCGCGCCCGGCAGGACGACGCACAGGGCGAACAGCGCGTAGAAGCGGACCTCGGCCCACAGCGTCCAGCACACGCCGAGGACCCGGTCCACGCCGAGCGGCTGCTGAAGCATCGTCAGATTGAGGAGCGCGTCACTGGGCGAGACCGCCTTGTACGCGACCACGGGCAGCGCGAAGACCGCCGTCACCAGGATCACGGCCGCCCAGTACGACGGCAGCAGACGGGACGCGCGCGAGGCGAAGAACGAGCGCAGGGGCTTGCCCCAGCCGCTCATACAGATCACGAAGCCGCTGATGACGAAGAAGATCTGCACCCCGAGGCAGCCGTAGGCGAACAACTGGTGCAGTGAAGGGAATTGGACTTTCGGCGACGTGCCCCACGCCTGGGACACCTCACCGTCGCGGCCGCCGTAGTGGTACGCGGCGACCATCAGGGCGGCTATGAGCCGTAGTCCGTCCAGGGCTCTCAGCCGCGGTGCGTGCGCGCCGGAGCGCGCGGTCCGCACCGTGGCGTCCGCTCCCGGGGAAAGCTTCGGGAGCGTCGTCTCTGAAGTACTCATCCGAGGGCTGCCCGCTTGAACGAGCGCGCGCGGCGGGCGACTCGGCGCACCGTCGCGTTGCGCGGAATGAACGCGAGCTGGGCCGGGACGGCGCCGGGCAGCGCGAGGGACGTGAGCCGGCGGCGCTTGAAGTAGCGCCACGTGTGGTCGTTCAGACGCGTGGAGAGGTAGCGCTCGGCCGCCGCCCGCAGCTTCGGGTAGATCTTCGGCTGCATCGCGAAGCCGACCGCGCGCACCAGCTGGTTCAGCTCGGCGGTCGCCGTGCCGGACTCCTGCGCGGTGACGGCCGCCTGCTCCGACAGCTCCGGCAGCAGCGCGTCCACGATCGTGACCGGGACGCGGTTGCTGTTCTGGTAGGGCGCGAGGCGGTCGAGGAGGGTGCCGGTGCCGATGCGGGCGACCGGGATGCCGTAGAACGCGGACGCGGTAAGGAGTGCCGTCGAGAAGCAGCCGACCACCAGGGCCGGGCGCATCCGCTGGTACAGGACCTCGGCGAGCACGGGCGTGTCGAGGACGGTGAGTTCGGCGCCGAGCTTCTCCGCCTCCGCCTCCAGCGTGCGCGACCAGGTGGCCGGCGCCGTCGGATGGGGCTTGAAGACGATCCGCGTGTGGCCGAGGGCGACCGCACCGCGCATCATCCGCACATGCAGGTCCTCCTCCTCCTGTGCGGTGAGGATGTCGAGCGCGGACAGGTACTGCCCGAGCAGCACGGCCGGTTCGGGCCCGACGGGCGGCAACTCGCCGCTCACATCGCCCAGTTCGGCCAGCACCTTCACGAAGACGTCCGTCGGGACGACCTCGGGCTCCACGCCGAACTCCGTGAGGAGCAACGGCTTCAGGTCCGGCACGAGGTCCAGATGCAGCAGCCGCCGTACGCGCGTGCCGACCAGCGGGTCGATCTTGTTGCGGGTGGGGCCGTAGCTCATCAGGCCGTCCGCGTACACGTCGACGGGGACGCCGGTGAAGATCTGCGCCACCGCCATCGCCGGGTTGACCTGGATCGACTCCACGGCCAGCTCGACGTCGTCGTCGCCCAGATCCCAGGCGAGACGCAGATGGCGCTCCCACAGCGGTACGTCGTCCAGGCGCGGGGCCCAGCCGCCCGGGTGGAACGGCGCGATGGTCTCGTTCCACGACACGACGTCGTCGAAGCGGCCGCGCAGCCGCTCGAAGCCCGGCATCTCGTCGACGGCGGGCGTCGTCTCCGGGGTCGCCGCGTTGTTGGCGACGAGCAGGATGCGCCGGTCCGCGGGCGCGAAGCAGTCCGCGTCGAGGGCCGCGGCGAGCGTCGCGGTCCCGTACAGCGTGGAGGCGAAGAAGATCTGCGTGGTCACGCGGCAGCCACCCCCGCCGCGGCGGGG
This sequence comes from Streptomyces sp. NBC_00009, assembly GCF_045040855.1. Taxonomy (NCBI): domain Bacteria; kingdom Bacillati; phylum Actinomycetota; class Actinomycetes; order Kitasatosporales; family Streptomycetaceae; genus Streptomyces; species Streptomyces sp. NBC_00009. The sequence goes on along the minus strand of NZ_CP108312.1, from coordinate 2,971,828 downwards.
CGGCGCCGCAGCCGGCGCAGGCGCGTCGCCCGCTGCACGTCCATCGAGTCGAGCGCGTCGTCGAGCACGTCCTGCGGCATGCGCTTCAGCGCCGCGGAACTCATTGTCTTCAATTTGCGCGCCACTGCCGGTTCGAACCTTTCGATGGATCCCAAGTGGTGGGAAATAATCGCGCAGTACGTACGGACGGCCTTCGGCAGAAGTTTTTCCGCGTCCTTGTCCTGCGCCGTTTCGGCCACCACCTGGTCGAACGCCTTGATGAAATCGAGCTGCCGGACATCGCCGATCTGCGTCAGTGACGACGCGACACCGCGCCGGTAGAAAACCCCGAGAAGTCCCACCGCGGCAAAGGATTTCGCCTCGCGGTGCAGCCGCCAGATCCACGGCCGGTCCTCGGCCGTACGCAGGCCGTCGGTGAAGTGGAGGAGGCCGGCGTCGGCGAGCCGGCGGTGATACATACCGGCCCACGCGTACGCGTAGTCGACGGACGTCGAGCGGTCGGCGGGCAGGATCGCCTCGCGCGGATCCATGACGACACCGCGCCTGCCGGTCGGCACGCGGTGGACGGTGCGGGCCCGCGCGGTGCACTGGACATGGTCCGTGCGGACGAAGTCGCAGCCCAGGCCCTCGATGGAGGCGAGGAGTCGCTCGTAGTATCCGGGGGCGAGCCAGTCGTCGCCGTCCAGGAATGTCAGGTACTCACCGCGCGACGCGTCGAGTCCGGTGTTGCGCGCGGTGGCCAGGCCTCCGTTCTTTTCGTGTCTGACCAGGACTGCGCCGGGCAGCTCGCGCTCGGCGCGCGCGAGAATGTCCGGGGTCTCGTCCTTCGAACAGTCGTCGACGAGAATGAATTCGAAGTCGTCGCGCGCGTTGGCGCGAAGACTTCTGAGGGTGTCGGGCGCGTATTGCTGCACGTTGTAGAACGGCACGATGACGGAGAGCTTGACCACGTGAAGGACGCTAGGCGGCGGCCCGGCATTCGTCTTTACCGATGGTGAGATGTCAGGTGAACGACGCGTGGCGGAATAGTGAACCCGCCTGCTTCCCGCCTGCTTCCCGGCCGGATTCGCCATTCGTCGGTGCGCTGTTAACCGTTTGTTGCACTCCGGTTGGGCCGCGGTCCCACATCGCTTCCTAGCTTCTTCGGTGTGCCAGCAAGTACCTCTGAGACCCGACGGGTCGCCGTGCTCGCGGACTCCGACACCCGGTGGAAGTGGGGCGCGCTCACCGCGCGCCGCCTCACCACCGACGAGAGCCCGCTCAACGGATTCCTCCTGCGCGGCCGGGCCACCCCCACACCCCGCCAACTCGACGAAGTCGGCGTCCGCGCCGACAGCCTCGACGAAGTCACCGCCGTCGAATTCCTGCGCCGCATGGAGCAGGACGCCGACCGGTACGACGTCGTCGTCCTCGCCCTCGTCGGCGGCGCCGTCCAGGCCATGCTCCACGGCCTCGCGCGGGCCTGGCAGGGCCGGGCGAAGCGGCCCGTCGTCGTCACCGGATACGTGGGCGTCGTCTACGAGAAGCTCGCCGACGGACTGCTCCTGCGGCACGGCGCCGACCTCGTCCTCGCCAACTCCCGCCACGACGCGGAACGTTTCCGCGCCGTGTACGAGGGTGTGGACGCCGACGCCTCCTCGGTGACCGAGTGCGCGCTGCCGTTCCTCGGCGGCACGCCCTACGAGGAGAAGCACGACCCGTACACGGTCGTCTTCGCCGCGCAGCCCTCCGTACCGGACACCCCCGCCGACCGCGCCTACCTGCTCAAGCGGCTCGTCGGACACGCCCGGCTGCACCCCGAGCGCGAGGTACTGCTCAAGCTGCGCAGCAAGCCCGGCGAGCACACCACGCACATCGAAGAGGCGCCCTACCAGAAGCTCGCCCAGCGGATCGACGGCGGACTGCCCGCCAACTGCCGCCTCGTCTACGGGCACATGGGCGAGGTACTCGACCGCACCGACCTCCTGGTCACCGTCAGCTCGACGGCCGCGCTCGAAGCCCTGCACCGGCGCATCCCCACCGCGCTGCTCACCGACCTCGGGGTGCGCGAGGCGCTCGGCAACCACCACTTCACCGGCTCCGGGTGCCTCGCCTCCTGGGACCAGCTCGACGCGGGCCACCTGCCGAAGGCCGACGAGGAGTGGGTGGCACGCCAGGGCGTCGCGGCCGACGGCACGTACGACACCGCCTTCGACACGGCCCGCGCCCGGGTCACCGGCCTCACCGGAGCCGACCGGCTCCCGCCCCTGGCCCCCTACTACAGCCTCACCACCGCCCCCGGCTATCTGCCGCGCATCCTCGCCCGCCACCACCTCGCCCCCGACGGGACGCCGCTGCCCGGCGCACCCGCCGCCGGCAAGGAGCCCGGCCCCGTCCGGCAGATCGTGCGCCGCGCCGCCCGTGGCGCCTACCGGCACGGAGTGCAGCGCGTGGCGCCCGTCATCCGGCGGATGGGCGAGCTGTGAACGCCCGTACCCCTCAAGGAGACCTGATGACCAACCCGGAAGCGGGCACAGCGGCACCGGTCCGCCGCGTCCTCGCCGTGATCCCCGCCCGTGGCGGCTCCAAGGGAGTGCCCGCCAAGAACCTCGCCCCGGTCGGCGGCGTGCCCCTCGTGGCCCGCACCGTCCGCGAGTGCCGCGCCACCCGGCTCGTCACGGACGTCGTGGTCTCCACCGACGACGCCGCGATCGCCGCCGCGGCCCGCGAGGCGGGAGCCGAGGTCGTCCTGCGGCCGGCCGCCATCGCCGGCGACAAGTCGAGCTCGGAGGCGGCCGTGCTGCACGCCCTCGACGCCCACGAGGCCCTCCAGGGCGCAGCGGTCGACGTCGTGCTCCTCGTCCAGTGCACCAGCCCCTTCATCGTCCGCGAGGACATCGACGGCGTCGTCAACGCGATCGTCGAGAAGGGCGCCGACACGGCCCTGACCGTCGCCCCCTTCCACGGTTTCGTGTGGCGCGACGCCGATGACGAGCCGGCCGCGCCCGCCGCGGTCGAGCGCGCCGCCGTCGAAGGCGGCACGGACACGCTTCTCGCCCCCGCGGCCACCAGCGGCGGCTACGGCGTCAACCACGACAAGTCCTTCCGCCAGATGCGCCAGGACCGCCCCCAGGACCTCCTGGAGACCGGCGCGGTCTACGCCATGGACGCGAGCGGCTTCCGCGAGGCCAAGCACCGCTTCTTCGGCCGCACGGAACTCGTCCGCACCGACCCCGCGCGGGTCCTGGAGATCGACGACCCGCACGACCTCAACCGGGCCAGGGCGCTTGCCCCGCTGTTTGACGCTTCACGCCCCGGCTCCCTCCCGACCGCCGAAGACATCGACGCGGTCGTCCTCGACTTCGACGGCACCCAGACCGATGACAAGGTGCTGATCGACTCCGACGGACGGGAGTTCGTCACCGTGCACCGCGGTGACGGCCTCGGCATCGCGGCCCTGCGCAAGTCGGGCCTGCCGCTGCTGATCCTGTCCACGGAACAGAACCCGGTCGTAGCCGCCCGGGCCAGGAAGCTCCAGATCCCGGTCCTGCACGGCATCGACCGCAAGGACCTCGCACTCAAGCAGTGGTGCGAGGAGCAGGGCATCGCGCCCGAGCGCGTGCTCTACGTCGGCAACGACGTCAACGACCTCCCGTGCTTCGGCCTTGTCGGCTGGCCCGTGGCGGTCGCGAGCGCCCACGACGTCGTACGAGGCGCCGCGCGCGCGGTCACCACTCTCCCCGGTGGTGACGGCGCGATCCGAGAGATCGCCACCTGGATCCTCGGCCCTTCTCTCGACTCCCTCAACAAGTAAGGAACTCCCCAGTCATGAGCACCAACTCCCGCCTGCGCACGTTCGGTTCGAAGACGGCCGGCCCCGGTCAGCCCGTGTACATCACCGGCGAGATCGGCATCAACCACAACGGCGACCTCGACAACGCCTTCAAGCTGATCGACGTGGCCGCCGAGGCCGGCTGCGACGCCGTCAAGTTCCAGAAGCGCACCCCCGAGATCTGCACCCCGCGCGACCAGTGGGACATCGAGCGCGACACCCCCTGGGGTCGCATGACGTACATCGACTACCGCCACCGCGTCGAGTTCGGCGAGGACGAGTACCGCCAGATCGACGAGCACTGCAAGAAGCGCGGCATCGACTGGTTCGCCTCCCCGTGGGACACCGAGGCCGTCGCCTTCCTGGAGAAGTTCGACATCCCGGCCCACAAGGTCGCCTCCGCGTCGCTCACCGACGACGAACTGCTCCGCTCGCTGCGCGCCACCGGCCGCACGGTCATCCTGTCCACCGGCATGTCGACCCCGAAGCAGATCCGCCACGCGGTCGAGGTCCTCGGCTCGGACAACATCCTGATGTGCCACGCCACGTCGACGTACCCGTCGGTGGCCGAGGAGCTCAACCTCCGCGTCATCAACACCCTCCAGGCCGAGTACCCGAACGTCCCGATCGGCTACTCCGGCCACGAGACCGGCCTGCAGACCACGCTCGCCGCGGTCGCCCTCGGCGCCACCTTCGTCGAGCGCCACATCACCCTCGACCGCGCCATGTGGGGCTCCGACCAGGCCGCCTCCGTCGAGCCGCAGGGCCTCACCCGCCTCGTGCGCGACATCCGCACCATCGAGGCGTCCCTCGGTGACGGCGTCAAGAAGGTCTACGAGTCGGAGCTCGGCCCGATGAAGAAGCTCCGCCGCGTCGCGGGCGTCGTCGCCGAGTCGGAGATCGCCGTCGCCGCGGGCGAGCCGGTCGGCGTCTGACCGTCCGACGTCCGCCCGTGTGGGCCGGCGCCCGACCCGGCGCCGGCCCACGGGCCCCAACCCCCCACAGGTCCCTCGGAGGGCCCATGTCGCCCATGTCAGCAGCACGCTCCGGACGCCGCTCCGGAACCCTGTGTTTCGTGGAGAGCCCCGTCCAGCTCCTCAACGTCCTGGAATGGGCGCATCGCGCCGAGAGCACCGACACGACGGACCGGATCACCCTGGTCGTCCTGTCGCCCACGGACCCCATGACCCGCGGCCAGCTGCGCCGCATGGCCGAACTCGCCCGCGACGAGGGCCACACCGTCCGCTGGGAAGAGGCACGCGGCGGCGCCACGGCGCCCTTCCACACCATCGGCGGACTCGCGGGCGCGCTGCGCAAGGCCGCCCGCATCGTCATCGGCGACCCGTTCTCCCGCTACGTGCAGCTCCTGCTGACGATCACCCGGGCCGCCGAACTCGTCGTCGTCGACGACGGCACCGCGACCATGGAGTTCGTCTCCCAGCTCGCCCGCGGTGAGCGCCTCGTGCGCTGGCACCGCCGCGGCGGCCGCCCCGGACCGCGCGACGTCGTCTTCGCACCCGTCTCCGCCGCCGCCCGCCGCCGCCTCACCCCCGACGGCACCCGCCGCACCGTCGAGGTCTTCTCGGCCATGCCGATCGACTCAGTCCCCGACGGTGTCCGCGTCACCCGCAACGACTTCACCTGGACCCGCGCCCGCTTCGGCCCGCCCCGCATGACGAAGGGCGCCGACCTCGTCGGCACGTCCCTCGTCGAGACCGGCGTCGTCGACCCGGACCGCTACCTGGAGGCCGTCCAGGCCCTTGCCCGCGCCCACGGCGCGACCCGCTACTTCGCCCACCGCCGCGAGAGCTCGGACAAGCTGCACCGCCTCGCCACCGAGACCGGCCTCGAAGTGGTCCGCCCCGACCTCCCCCTCGAACTGATCGCCCGCCGCGGCCCCATCGGCCGTACGATCCTCAGCTTCCCCTCGACGGTCGTCCACACCCTGCCCCTGGCGCTCGCCGGCACCGAGGTCCGCGTCGCCGTCTGCGACATCGACCCCGCGTGGCTGACGGAGAACGCCTCACCGCGCGCCCAGGGCTTCCTCTCCGGGGTCACCGGCACCGCACGCGACGTACACCGCCTCGCCTCGGTCGCCCCGGCGATGTGAGCCCCAGCTCCCGGGATCTTGGCCAGAGCTTGGTGATCGCATAGCCATCCGAAGGGCAACGCGACGGGGTGCCGGTCGGTCAGAATCACCGCAGCCCCCACTCCGCATCCGTTCAGAGCGCCCAGAGGAACCCGTGACACACCCCCGGCACCGCCTGTCCAAGAGACGCCGCTACCTCGCCATGTCCGCCGCAGGCGTGGCACTGGCCGCCACCGGAGCGATCGTGGCCCAGTCCGCGACAGCCACCACCCTGCCCGCGGCCAAGACGTACACCGGCCGCGCCTTCGACACCTGCACGGCCCCCTCCCTCTCCGCCATGAAGGCCTGGAAGACCGGCTTCTACGGCGCCGCCGCCGTCTACGTGGGCGGCAAGAACCGCGGCTGCGCCCAGCCCAACCTCACCGCCTCGTGGGTGAAGTCGGTCAGCGCCTCCGGCTGGAAACTGATCCCGCTCTACGTGGGCGCCCAGCCGCCCTGCCAGTCCGGCGCGAACCCCGAGAAGATGACCGCCACCACGGCCGCCTCGCTCGGCGCCACGGACGGCGCCGACGCCGTCACCAAGGCCGCCGCCCTCGGCATGAAGAGCGGCTCCCCGCTCTACCTGGACATGGAGTCGTACGACACCACCAACACGTCCTGCAACAACGCGGTCCTCACCTACGTCCGCGCCTGGGACAAGGCCGTGCACGCCAAGAACTACCGGACCGGCTTCTATGGCTTCCGCAGCTCCAGCGCGAAGGCCGTCGCCACGACGACGAACCGCACCGACATGCCGGACATCCTCTGGTACGCCCTGTGGGACAAGGTCAACACCACGACGTCCGACTGGCCCTTCGCCTCCACCCTGTGGACGGGCCACCGCCGCGCCCACCAGTACATGGTGAACAGCAAGGAGTCCCGCGGCGGTTACACGATCACCGTGGACCGCGACGCGTGGGACGCGCCGGTAGCGATCGTCGGGTAGCTGAGGCCGGTGGGGGGTAGCGGGGGGTATGAAAGAGATGTCTTACCCCCCGTACGGGTAGGCCATGCGAGCCGGGCCCGAGTTTCTTACCCCAATTCGATTGAACTTTTGTTGATCGTGGGGCGGTTGCCCCCCGCCCCGGCCTACCCTTCAAAGGGTGAACCAATCGATGTCCCGAGGGTCCGAGGCCGGTCAGCCCGCGGAAGTGGTCCCCGCAGGAGCGCTGCCCGGCACGCTGTCCGAAGAGCTCCGTGCCGAACTGATCGCCTTCCGGCGTGACTTGCACATGCACCCCGAGCTCGGCAACCAGGAGTTCCGCACGACGGCGGCGATCAGGGCCCGCCTCGAGAAGGCCGGACTCACGCCACGCATCCTGGACATCGGCACCGGACTCGTCTGCGACATCGGCACCGAGGACGGGGAGTGGCGGGGCGGGCGCCCCATGCTCGCCCTGCGTGCCGACATCGACGCGCTCCCCATCCCGGACACCAAGGCGAGCTGCGCCTACCGCTCCACCGTGCCCGGCCGGGCCCACGCCTGCGGTCACGACGTGCACACGACGGTCGTGCTCGGGGCGGGCCTGGTCCTCGCCGAGCTGCACCGGCAGGGCCGGCTCCCGCACCCCGTACGCCTGATCTTCCAGCCCGCCGAGGAGGTGCTGCCCGGCGGCGCCCCCGACGCCATCGAGTCGGGCGTCCTCGAAGGCGTCGGGTCGATCATCGGCGTGCACTGCGACCCGAAGGTCGACGCGGGCCGGATCGGACTGCGGCAGGGCGCGATCACCTCGGCCTGCGACCGTCTCGAGGTCGCGCTCGACGGGCCCGGCGGGCACACCGCGCGCCCCCACCTCACCACCGACCTCGTGACCGCCGCCGCGAAGGTGGCCACCGAGGTCCCCGCGCTCGTCGCCCGCCGCATCGACGCCCGTTCGGGCCTCGCCGTGACCTGGGGCCGTATCGAATCCGGCCACGCGTGCAACGTGATCCCGCAGCACGCCGAGCTGTCGGGCACCGTCCGCTGCCTCGACCTGGAGGCGTGGCGGCAGGCGCCCGACCTGGTGCACGGCGCGATCCAGGAGATCGCCGACCTCTACCGCGCCAAGTCGGAGATCAACTACATCCGCGGGGTGCCGCCCGTGGTCAACGACCCGGACGTCACCGATCTGCTGCACAAGGCCATGACCACCCGCCGCGGCCCCCACTCCGTCGAGGACACCCAGCAGAGCCTGGGCGGCGAGGACTTCTCCTGGTATCTGGAGCACGTCCCCGGCGCGATGGCCCGCCTCGGGGTGCGCACCCCCGGCGAGCGCGGCGGACGCGACCTGCACCAGGGCGACTTCGACGCGGACGAGTCGGCGATCACCGTCGGAGTGGAGCTGTTCACGGCGGCGGCGCTGATGGACGGGGCCGCCCGGGAGCAGGGGGAGTGAACCGGTGCGGGGAAAGGGTCGGTGTGGGCGGCACGTAACCCACCCGACCCACCCCCGTAACGCCCCGTAGACCGGACGGCCGGGCGGCGTTCGCGTCAATCCGATAACGGCTGCGGAACGGCCCTTTATCTGACATCTACGCGCGTTACGATCCGTCCGAAAACCAGCGCCGGGAGCCCGGCGCTCAGGTCAGGTCGAAGGAGCCTCCCTTGCGCCGGGTAGCCAAAATCTCTGCTGCGTGCATAGCCACCGCGGCACTCGCTCTCACCGCCACCGCATGTGGCGGCACTTCCTCGGACAACGAGTCCTCGGGCTCCTCGTCGGACTCCGGCAAGAAGGGCGGCGTCAAGATCGGCCTCGCCTTCGACGTCGGCGGCCGCGGCGACCACTCCTTCAACGACTCCGCCGCGCGCGGTGCCGACAAGGCCAAGAAGGAGTTCGGCGGTGACCTCAAGGAGCTGACCGCCAAGACCTCCGACACCGAGGCCGACCGCGAGCAGCGCCTGTCCGACCTGGCCGACGCCGGCTACAACCCCATCATCGGGGTCGGCTACGCGTACGCCACCTCGATGACCAAGGTCTCCGCGAAGTACCCGAAGACCACCTTCGGCATCGTCGACTCCGTGGTGAACGCCAAGAACACCGACTCCATCGTCTTCACCGAGGAGCAGGGCTCCTACCTGGCCGGCGTCGCCGCCGCGCTGAAGACGAAGAAGGACCACGTCGGCTTCATCGGCGGTGTCGACGTCCCGCTGATCAAGAAGTTCGAGGCGGGTTACGTCCAGGGCGTCAAGGCCACCAACCCGAAGATCAAGGTCGACGTCCAGTACCTGAGCCACGGTTCGGACACCTCCGGCTTCGCCTCCCCGGACAAGGGCAAGGAAGCCGCCCAGGGCATGCTCGACAAGGGTGCCGACGTCGTCTACTCGGCGGCCGGCTCCTCCGGCAACGGTGCCATCGAGGCCGTCTCCGGCACGAAGGGCGCCTGGGCGATCGGCGTCGACTCGGACCAGTACAACATCCCGGGTCTGGCCAAGTACAAGTCCTCGATCCTGACTTCGGTCGTCAAGAACGTCGACATCGGCGTCTACGACCTGATCCAGTCGGTCAAGGACGGTTCGCCGAAGACCGGCACCAACACCTACGCCCTGAAGGACGGCGGCGTCTCGCTCGCCACCTCCGGCGGCTACATCGACGACATCCAGGCCAAGCTGGACGCCGCCAAGGAGCAGATCGCGAGCGGCAAGGTCAAGGTCAAGACCACCCCGTGACCTGAGGCCCCTGAGGGCCCGGCTCGGCGGGGGGAGTAGCGAAAGCTTCCCCTCGCCGGGCCATAACAATGTGTCAACTCTACGCGTGTAGCTAAGAGTTGGCGTATTACCGTCGCCGACGCGCCCCCGCGCGGCTCCGCGCGACCGTTCACCCCTTCCGTACGTACGTCCTGTCCCCCGAGGAGAGTGCGCCATCAACGCGTCCAGCCCTCCCGCCGTCGAACTGCGCGGCATCACCAAGCGCTTTCCCGGCGTCGTCGCCAACCGCGACATCGACATCACCGTACGGCGGGGCACCGTCCACGCCCTGTGCGGTGAGAACGGCGCCGGCAAGTCGACCCTGATGAAGATCCTCTACGGCATGCAGAAGCCGGACGAGGGCACCATCGCGGTCGACGGCACCCAGGTCACCTTCGCCACGCCCGCCGACGCCATCGCGCGCGGCATCGGCATGGTCCACCAGCACTTCATGCTGGCCGACAACCTCACCGTCCTGGAGAACGTCGTCCTGGGCGCCGAGAAGCTGCACGGCATCGGCGGCAAGGCGCGTACGAAGATCCGTGAGATATCCGAGGCGTACGGCCTCGGGGTGCGGCCCGACGTCCTCGTCGAGGAGCTCGGGGTCGCCGACCGGCAGCGCGTCGAGATCCTCAAGGTCCTCTACCGGGGCGCCCGGACGCTGATCCTCGACGAGCCCACCGCGGTCCTCGTGCCGCAGGAGGTCGACGCGCTCTTCGACAACCTGCGCGAGCTCAAGTCCGAGGGCCTCACCGTCATCTTCATCTCCCACAAGCTGGGCGAGGTGCTCTCCGTCGCGGACGAGATCACGGTCATCCGGCGCGGGACGACGGTCGGCTCCGCCGTTCCGAGCGAGACCACCCCGCGACAGCTGGCCGAACTGATGGTGGGCAGCGAGCTTCCGACCCCGGAGACCTCCGAGTCCACGGTGACGGACGTGCCGATGCTGGAGGTCGGCGGGCTGACCCTGGGCGACGGCGGACCCGTCTCGATGAAGCCGGCGGGTAAAGCCACCTCGACGAGCATCCTCTTCGTCGACCACGTCAACCAAGAGACGACGCGGCTGCTGCTGGACAACGTGTCCTTCACCATCCACAAGGGCGAAGTCCTCGGCATCGCGGGCGTGGAGGGCAACGGCCAGTCCGAGCTGGTCGAAGCCATCATGGGCATGCGCAATCCCGACTCCGGCACGATCGTGCTGGAGGGCGAGAACATCGCCAAGGCCCCCACCCGCAAGCGCCGCGAAGCCGGTGTCGGGTACATCCCCGAGGACCGGCACCGCCACGGTCTGCTCCTCGAAGCGCCGCTGTGGGAGAACCGGGTCCTCGGCCACGTCACCGAACGCCCCAACTCCAAGGGCGGGCTGCTCGACCTGAAGGCCGCCCGCGCCGACACCGAGCGCATCGTGCGCGACTACGACGTCCGCACCCCCGGCATCGAGGTCACCGCGGCCTCCCTGTCCGGCGGCAACCAGCAGAAGCTGATCGTCGGCCGCGAGATGAGCCACGCGCCCAAGCTGCTGATCGCCGCCCACCCCACCCGCGGTGTGGACGTCGGCGCGCAGGCCCAGATCTGGGACCAGATCCGCCGCGCCCGCCGCGAAGGCCTCGCCGTGCTGCTCATCTCGGCCGACCTGGACGAGCTGATCGGCCTGTCCGACACCCTGCGGGTGATGTACCGCGGCCGCCTGGTCGCCGACGCCGACCCCGCCACCATCACCCCGGAGGAGCTGGGCTCCGCCATGACAGGTGCGGCCTCCGGCCACCTCCAGCACACGGAAGACGCCGAAGGCGGGGACGCCCGATGAAGACACTGATATCCCGGGGCAAGTCCCGGATCGACAAGGAGCGGCTGATCCTCGCGGTCGCCGCCCCGCTCCTGGCGATCATCGCCGCACTCGTCGTCACCGCCGTGATCATCGCGGCGACCGGCAAGGACCCCTTCGCCGCGTTCAGCGACATGGTGACCTACGGCTCCGCGAGCGACAGCCAGGTCTACATCCTCAACAAGGCGACGACGTACTACCTCGCGGGTGTCGCGGTGGCCATCGGCTTCCGCATGAACCTGTTCAACATCGGTGTCGACGGCCAGTACCGGCTCGCCGCGTTCGTCGCCGCCGTGCTCGGCGGGGCGCTCACGCTGCCCGGCTGGCTCTCCATCCCGCTGATCATGCTCGCCGCCATGGCGACCGGCGCCCTGTGGGCCGCCATCGCGGGCATCCTCAAGGTGACCCGCGGGGTCAGCGAGGTCATCGCGACGATCATGCTGAACGCGATCGCCACCGCGATCATCGCCTACCTGCTCCAGCCCGAGCAGCTCGGCCAGCTCGACGACGCCGGCACCCTGGTCTCCACCAAGCCGCTGCCGAAGTCCTCGTACTTCTTCGCGATGGACGCGGGACCGGCCGGCCAGGTCTGGGGCTTCATCGTGATCGCCGTGCTCGTCGGCATCGCGTACTGGTTCGTCCTCGGCCGCACCCGCTTCGGCTTCGACCTGCGCACGGTCGGCCAGTCCGAGTCGGCGGCCGCCGCGAGCGGCGTCAGCGTCAAGAAGATGGTCGCCACCAGCATGATCATCTCGGGTGCCGTGGCCGGTCTGGTCGGCATGCCGACGCTGCTCAACGACAGCCACCAGTACGACAACAGCTTCCCGGTGGGCCTCGGCTTCACGGGCATCGCCATCGCGCTGCTCGGCCGCAACCACCCGGTCGGCATCGCGCTCGGCGCCCTGCTGTGGGGCTTCCTGGAGCGCACCACCAACCACCTGGAGTTCCAGGGCTACGACAAGGAGATCCTCGGCGTGATCCAGGGCGTCATCGTCCTGTGCGTCGTCATCGCCTACGAGGTCGTACGCCGCTACGGGCTCAAGCGCCAGCAGCAGCGGGTCGGCGCCGAGCTCGCCGCGCAGGCCGCCGCCGTCCGCACCGACAAGCAGGAGGTGGCCGGATGAGCGCCACGAAGACCGACACCCCGCCTCCCGCGGCCCCCGCGGTGAGCGGCGCCAAGAAGGCGCGCGGCCGGCTCTCCACGGGCCAGACTCTGATGATCGTCGTCGGCGCGCTGTTCCTGGTCTCCGCCGTCCGCGTCATCACGGGCGCCGACCAGCTCACCTCCGGCGGCCAGATCAGCGCCGCGCTCGGACTCGCCGTGCCCATCGGCCTCGCGGCCCTCGCGGGCCTGTGGTCGGAGCGGGCCGGCGTGGTCAACATCGGCCTCGAAGGCATGATGATCCTCGGCACGTTCGGCGCCGGCTGGCTCGGCTGGCAGACCAGCCCGTGGCTCGGCCTCGTCTGCGGCATCGGCTTCGGTGTCCTCGGCGGTCTGATCCACGCCGTCGCCACCATCACGTTCGGTGTCGACCACATCGTCTCCGGTGTGGCCGTCAACCTCCTCGCCCTGGGCGCCACCCAGTACCTCGCCAAGCTGTTCTTCGCCGACGGCGAGCCCGCGGCCAAGGGCGGCAACCCCAAGCAGTCGCCGCCCGCCGAGTCGCTGGGCGACGTCACGATCCCGGGCCTGTCCAGCGGGCTGCACTCCATCGAGCAGCACCACTGGTTCCTGGTCTCCGACCTCGCCGGCATCCTCGGCGGCCTCGTCACGAACGTCTCCGTGATCACGATCCTCGCCGTGCTGCTCTTCGTGGGCAGCTGGTGGGTGCTGTGGCGCACCTCGTTCGGTCTGCGTCTGCGCTCCTGCGGCGAGAACCCGGTCGCGGCCGAGTCCCTCGGCGTCAACGTGTACGCGCACAAGTACGCGGCCGTCGCCATCTCCGGCGGACTCGCGGGTCTCGGCGGCGCGTTCCTCGCGCTGGTCACCTCCCACAGCTACCTGGAGGGCCAGACCGGCGGGCGCGGCTACATCGGCCTCGCCGCCATGATCTTCGGCAACTGGCGGCCGGGCGGACTCGCCATGGGTGCGGGCCTGTTCGGCTTCTCCGACGCGCTCCAGCTGCGCAACGGCGGCGAGACCGTCCACGCGCTGCTGCTCCTGCTGGTCGTCCTGCTCGCCCTCCTGGCGGGCTGGAAGGCGTACCGAAAGGCCATGATCCAGGCCACGATCAGCGCGGTGATTGCCGTGGTCGTCCTGGTCTGGTACCTCCTGACGGATGAGGTGCCCGGCGACTTCGTCGGCGCCACCCCGTATGTCGTCACCCTCCTGGTGCTCTCGCTGTCCGCGCAGCGGCTGCGGATGCCGAAGGCCGACGGCATGCGCTACCGGAAGGGTCAGGGCAAGTGACGGAAGCCGACTGGGAAGCACTCAGGGAGGCGGCCCGCGAGGCCATGTCCCGCGCGTACGTGCCGTACTCGACCTTCCCGGTCGGCGCCGCGGCCCGCGTGGACGACGGCCGCACCGTGTCGGGCTGCAACGTCGAGAACGCGTCGTACGGGCTCGGCCTGTGCGCCGAGTGCGGGCTCGTCTCTCAGCTCCAGCTGACCGGCGGCGGCCGCCTGACGCACTTCACGTGCGTGGACGGCAAGGGCGAGATCCTGATGCCGTGCGGCCGCTGCCGCCAGCTCCTGTACGAGTTCGGGGGGCCCGAGCTGCTCCTGGAGACGACGTCGGGGATCCGCCCGCTCGGCGAGATGCTCCCCGACGCGTTCGGACCCCAGCACCTCAACTGACCGAAGGCCCTGCCCTGTTGGGCGGGGCCGCTTTCAACGGGTCGCTCTATGCGCGTAGAGTCGCCCCTGCTGTCACCTGTCGGCCCTGCTGCCACCTGTGGAAGGACAACGCCATGGACGTCATCTCCGTCATCCGGACCAAGCGGGACCGGGGCGAACTCAGCGACGAGCAGATCGACTGGGTCATCGACGCGTACACGCGCGGCGTCGTCGCCGACGAGCAGATGTCGGCGCTCGCCATGGCGATCCTCCTCAACGGCATGAACCGTACGGAGATCGCCCGCTGGACCGCCGCGATGATCGCCTCCGGCGAGCGCATGGACTTCTCGTCCCTGTCCCGCCCGACCGCCGACAAGCACTCCACCGGAGGCGTCGGCGACAAGATCACGCTGCCGCTCGCCCCGCTGGTCGCCGCGTGCGGCGCCGCCGTCCCGCAGCTCTCCGGCCGCGGCCTCGGCCACACCGGCGGCACTCTCGACAAGCTGGAGTCCATCCCCGGCTGGCGCGCCCAGCTGTCCAACGACGAGATGCTGAACGTCCTCGACACCGTCGGCTCCGTGATCTGCGCGGCCGGTGACGGGCTCGCCCCCGCCGACAAGAAGCTCTACGCGCTGCGCGACGTCACCGGCACCGTCGAGGCGATCCCGCTCATCGCCTCCTCGATCATGTCGAAGAAGATCGCCGAGGGCACCGGCTCGCTCGTCCTCGACGTCAAGGTCGGCACCGGCGCGTTCATGAAGACGATCGAGGACGCCCGCGAACTCGCCTCCACCATGGTCGAGTTGGGCACCGACAGCGGCGTGCGCACCGTCGCCCTGCTCACCGACATGTCGACGCCCCTCGGCCTCACCGCCGGCAACGCCCTCGAAGTCCGCGAGTCCGTCGAGGTGCTTGCGGGCGGCGGCCCCGCCGACGTCGTCGAGCTCACCCTCGCCCTGGCCCGCGAGATGCTCGACGCCGCGGGCATCAAGGACGCCGACCCGGCGAAGGCCCTCGCCGACGGCTCCGCGATGGACGTCTGGCGCCGCATGATCGCCGCGCAGGGCGGCGACCCGGACGCGGCCCTGCCCACGTCCCGTGAGCAGCACGTGGTGGTGGCCGGGAAGTCCGGCGTCCTGACCCGCCTCGACGCGTACGACATCGGCGTCGCCGCCTGGCGCCTCGGCGCGGGCCGCGCCCGCAAGGAGGACGTGGTGCAGGCCGCCGCCGGCGTCGAACTCCACGCCAAGCCGGGCGAGTCGGTCACGGCGGGCCAGCCGCTGCTCACGCTCCACACGGACACGCCGGAACGCTTCGCGTACGCGCTCGAGTCCGTCGAGGGGTCGTACGACATCTCGGCTCCGGGGACGGCGTACGCGGCTACGCCGGTCGTGCTGGAACGTATCGGCTGACCTGGGGTTTCCTCGTACGGGTGAACGGGATCGGTAGACCTCTGCCGGTCCCGTTCGGCATGCTGGACTCGGTGACGCACCGATAAGGAGACCGCCATGAGCGCACTCACCGTCCGCCATGACCCCGAGCAGGGCTGGGACGAACTGGTCCGGCTCTGGGAGGAGATGGAATGGCCGGAGGGCTGCAAGGTGGAGATCATCGACGGGAATATCACCGTGTCACCTGCACCCGCTTACCAGCACAATCTGATCGCAGCGCGCATTCAGCGGCGCCTGTACTCCGTGATCCCGGAGGAGTGGGAGATCTTCCAGACGCAGGCCATCGCCGTGCCGTCCCGCATGGGCATGCTCATCCCGGACCTCCTCGTGGCGCCGAGCCAGGAGGACGTGGAGTCTGATTCGCACATTCCGGCGGCTCTGGCCGAACTCGTCGTCGAGATCACCTCGAAGTCCAACGCCGTGCACGACCGCATCAGCAAGTGCGCCGCGTACGCGGCCGCGGGCATCCCCTTCTACCTGCTCGTCGACCGCTGGTCGCCGGTAGGCCCGGTGGCGACCCTCTACGGCGAACCCACCGGCGACGTGTACCGGCCGCTGAGTGTCGTCAAGTTCGGAGATCCCCTCCAACTCCCGGCACCTTTCGGCCTCACCATCGACACCGGCGAGTTCCCCACCCCCTAGATCACCCCAACACCGCCGCCACCACCACAAGCGCCGGCACCGAAGCCAGCGTCGACAGCAGGATCGACTCCCGTGCCAGCTTCTCCGCAACGCCGTAGCGCGACGCGTACGTGAAGAGGTTCTGCGCGGCCGGGAGCGCCGACGTCACCACCACGTCCAGGAGTGACGCGCCCCGCAGGCCGAAGACGCCCGCCGCGAGCACCCACGCCACCGCGGGCTGGCCCACCGACTTCAGTGCCACCGACAGCAGCACCGGGACCCGGTCGGAACCGCGCCGGGCCGGCAGCGAACTCCCGCACAGCGAGATCCCGTACGCGAGCAGCACCACCGGCACGGACATCTTGCCGATCAGATCGACCGGGTTGAAGACCGGGCCCGGCACCGTCCATCCCGTGGCCGCCACCGTCACCCCGGCGAGCGCGCCGACCGCGATCGGGTTGCGCAGCGGCGTGACGAGCCGCCGCCACAGCGACTGCTTCTCCCCGGCCTCCGACAGATCGAGGACCGTCATCGCTATCGGCGTCACCACGATCTGCTGGAAGAGCAGCACGGGCGCGACCAGCGAGGCGTCGCCGAGGACGTACACGGCGATGGGGATGCCGAGGTTCCCCGAATTGACGTAGCTGGAGCACAGGGCGCCGATCGTCGTCCGCCCCACGCCCCAGCGGCGCGCGACGCCCACCGCGATGAACACCCCGGCGGCCGCCGCCGTGCTCAGCGCCGTCACCAGCAGCCGCGGCGACAGGATCACCGAGAGGTCGGCCTTCGCGAGCGTGGTGAACAGGAGCGCGGGCGTGGCGACATGGAAGGCGAGCTTGGTGAGGACCTCGCGGCCGTTGTCCCCGAGATAGCCGCGCTTGCCGATCAGGTAGCCGACGGCGATGACCACCGCGATGACGGCGAACCCGTTCAGCACCCCTGTCACGATGCTCCCTGCCGGCGTCGTGCGGACGGCTGAGCAGGTACGCGATCAAGGAGCATCCCCATAGCGTCGGAGGGCACCCGACGCGGGGTCAACGTGATGCGCGCGACACATGGGGAACGTGATGCATGGCACTAGGGTCTTTCGTTTGGATCAGGCCGGGCTCGCGGGGTCTGGCACCGCACCTCGCGGCGTTGTCGTCACTCGCCGACGCTCCGCGTCGACTCCTTCCTCCGCCTTGCGATGCACGGCACCAGACCCCGCTCCCTGATCCGGCCTGATCCAAACGAAAGACCCTAGGCGCGCGGCCGGACCGCCGATGAGTTCCCGTCGCCGGGCAGGTCTCCCCTGCGTGGCTGTTTCCCGACTTCCCGACCTGGCTCTCGCCGGCCCCCTGCGCCGCGGCGACGTGCCGCACCTGTGCGAGCAGGTGCGCACGGCGTGCGCCCGCGCCCCCGCACGCGACGTCGTCTGCGACCTCGCGGCCGTCACCACGGCCGACCTCGCCACCGTGGACGCGCTCGCCCGGATGCAGCTCGCCGCCCGCAGGGCCGGGTCAGGACTGCGGCTGCGCGATCCGTCCCCGGCCCTGTGGGCCCTGCTTCAGCTGGTCGGCCTGCCCGGCCTAGGCGGCCTGGTCGTCGAGATGGAGCGGCAGACCGAACAGCGGGAAATAGCGGGCCGTGTCCAGGAAGCAGTGGAGTCCGGTGATCCGGCCCTCTGAGATCTCCAGGACCTGGACGGCCCACGGCGCGAACCCGCCGTTGTCCGGGTCGGGCTTGTAGTGGGCGAACGCGGGCGATCCGTTGGCCTCGACGGGCATCAGGCGGCTGTCGGCACATGAGGCGCCGATCGTCGTCATGAAGCCCGTGATGTCCGGCGTGCCGCGCAGCCACAGGTCGAACGGCGGCATGGTCATGATGGCGTCCTCGGCGAGCAGCGCCGTGAGGGCCTTCATGTCGTATCCCTCGAACGCGGCGACATAGCGCTCGAGGAGCGCCTGGTGCTCCTCGTCCAGCTCGCTGTCGGAGCCCTTCTTCTCGGCCGGGGGTTCGGCGAGCGTGGCGCGGGCCCGCTGGAGCGCGCTGTTCACCGACGCCACCGACGTGTCGAGCAGCTCGGCGACCTCCTGTGCCTTCCAGGCCAGGACCTCGCGCAGGATGAGCACAGCCCGCTGCTTGGCGGGCAGCTGCTGGAGCGCCGCCACAAAGGCGAGGCGCACCGACTCCCGCGCCACCGCCGCCTCCGCAGGGTCGTGCACGGTCGGCAGCACGCGCGCGTCCGGCATCGGCTCCAGCCACACGTTGTCCGGCCGGGGTGTGAGCGCCGCCTGCGCCAGCGGCGCCGCCGCCGTCAGGTCCATCGGTCGGGCCCGCTTGTTGCCCGCGTTCAGCATGTCCAGGCAGACGTTCGTCGCGATGCGGTACAGCCACGACCGCAGGCTGGAGCGGCCCTCGAACTTGTCGAAGCTGCGCCAGGCGCGGACCATCGTGTCCTGCACCGCGTCCTCGGCCTCGAAGGCCGAGCCCAGCATCCGGTAGCAGTACCCGGTCAGCTCGACCCGGTACTGCTCGAGACGGACGTCCAGCTCAGTGGTCGTCCCTGCGATGTCACTCATGTCCACACCCCGCCCTGCGGCTTCTGGCAAGTCCCGAAAGTCCATGCAAGTCCCAGCACTTCGGAAGCTACCGCAGTGCACTGACAACGGCCCCCGGACCGGCGAAATACGCCGGTCCGGGGGCCGTTGTCAGTAAGATCCGAACGCGGTCAGTGCGCCGCCACGAGCGTCTGCCGCTGCTGAACGCGCGCCGCGTGCGAGCCCCACAGAGTCACCGACACGACGCCGAGCACCGCCACCAGGCCGAGGGCCACGGTCCCGGCCCAGCCGCCTGCGTGGAAGGCCACCGCGCCGAGCGTGCCGCCCACGCTGGAGCCGATGTAGTACACGGACTGGTACAGCGCGGACGCCTGCGCCCGCCCGTGCGTCGCCGTGTGGCTGACCGAGGACGACGCCACCGCGTGCCCGGCGAAGAAGCCCGCCGTGATCAGGACGAGGCCGAGCAGCACCAGGATGATCGAGTCGCCGAGCGAGAGCAGCAGCCCGGACGCCGTCGTGCCCACCGCCAGGTACAGCGCCCCGCGCCGCCCGAGCCGCGCGACGAGCTTGCCGGCCGCGGCCGAGGAGACCGTACCCACCAGGTACACCAGGAAGATCGAGCCGATGATGCCCTGCGGGAGCGAGAACGGCGCGGCCGTGAGCCGGTAGCCGATCACCGTGTACACGGCGCCGAAGACCGTCATGAAGAGGGCGCCGATCACGTACAGACGGCACAGCAGCGGGTTCGCGAGGTGGCCGCGCACCGTGCGGGCCAGGACCCGCGGCCGCAGCGAGCCGGGGTTGAAGTGCCGCGGCTGGGGCAGCAGCAGCCGGAACGCGATCGCGCACGCCACGGCGATCACGCCGATCGTGCCGACCGCCGCGCGCCAGCCCCACTCCTGCGCGACCCACCCGGTGATGACCCGGCCGCTCATCCCGCCGATGGAGTTGCCCGCCACGAACAGGCCGATCGCGGCGACCAGTGCCTTGGGCCGCACCTCCTCCGCGAGATACGCCATCGCCGAGGCCGGCAGACCGGCGAGAGCGGCACCCTGGAGCGCCCGCAGCGCGATCAGCGCGCCGAGCGAGGGCGCGAACGGCACGAGCAGGCCGACCGCGACCGCCACCGACAGGGACGCCGTCATCACGGTGCGCCGCCCGAACCGCTCCGACAGGGCGCTCAGCGGCAGGACACACAGAGCGAGCGCGCCCGTCGCGCCGGACACCGTCCAGCTCGCGGCGCTCGCGCTGACGCCGAAGTCCGCCGAGACGAGCGGGAGCAGGGCCTGCGTGGAGTAGAGCAGGGCGAAGGTCGCGACCCCGGCCAGGAAGAGGGCGAAACTCATCCGGCGGTAGCCGGGTCCGCCCGGGTTCAGACGGGTGTCGGGGGCTTCGGGGGACGACGGCTTACGGGCGGCGACCGCGTGGGTGGCGGCCGCCCCGCTACTGGCAGGAGGCATGTCTCGAACGTAGGCCTCCGTGTTTCATGCGTCCAATGCATGAAAACGCCATAATCGATCCCATGGCGCATAAACAGAGTTCAGAGGCTCGTCTGTCACCATCCAGTGACACAGAAGACATCGTGACGACGCTCGCGCCACGCTTGTCGTACTTCGCCGCGGTCGCCCGCACCGAGCACGTCACGCGGGCCGCCCACGAGCTCGAGATCCCCCAGTCGACGCTGTCGCGCGCCCTGGTCCGCCTCGAACAGGACCTCGGCGTGGAGCTGTTCGCGCGCCACGGCCGCACCGTCTCGCTCACCCCGGCGGGCCGCACGTTCCTCACGTCCGTCGACAAGGCGCTCGCCGAGGTCGGCCGCGCCGCCGAGTCGGTACGGGCCGACGCCGACCCCGCGTCGGGCAAGGTCGCCTTCGGCTTCCTGCACACCATGGGCTCCGAGACCGTCCCCGGCCTGATCCGCGCCTTCCGCGCCGACCATCCGCGCATCCGCTTCAGCCTCGTCCAGAACTACGGCGAGGCGATGCTGGAGCGCCTGCGCGCCGGCGAGCTCGACCTCTGCCTCACCTCTCCCATTCCCGACGCGCCCGGCCTCGTCGCGCGCCGCCTCGACGAGCAGCGCCTGCGCCTGGTCGTCCCCGACGACCACCGCCTCGCGGGCCGAAAGCGCGTCCGTCTCGCGGAGGCGGCCGACGAGACGTTCGTGACCCTCGAACCCGGCTACGGGCTGCGCCGCATCACGGACGGCCTGTGCACGGAGGCGGGGTTCAAGCCGCGCATCGCCTTCGAGGGGGAGGAGACGGAGACCCTGCGCGGCCTGGTCGCTGCGGGCCTCGGCGTGGCGCTCCTGCCGCCACCTGCCGTACCACGCCCGGGAGTTGTGGAGCTGACGGTGACCGGGCAGAGGGCGGTGCGCGAGATCGGCGTGGCCTGGCTCGACGGGCATCCGGACACCCCGCCGGTGGCCGCGTTCAAGAAGTTCCTGCTCTCCCGGCGCGGCAAGCTGCTCTCCGAGTGGACCCGCGCGGAGGAGTAGTCACCGCCCGAGGGACCTGCCGAAGCCCGAGGCCAGGGGCATCCGCAGCCCCAGCGGCGGCGGCGCGGCGAGCGCGTCCTGCACCGGGCGCGAGAACGCCCGGCCGAAGAGCGAGCCGAGCACGAAGTCACGGGCCAGGGCGTGGACTTCGGTGCGGTGCTGGTGGAGCGCGTGACCGTCGGAGTGCACCTCGAAACGGCAGATGTCGCGGTTGGACTTCTTCGCGCGGGCGGCCAGACGGAACGACAGCTCGGGATCCGTGCGCTCGTCGTTCGTGCCGTGCACGATGAGGACGCGGCGGCCCGCGAGCTGTTTCACCGGTTCGAGGGGCGCGGCGACGTCCTCCTCGGGCAGCCAAGGGGCAAGCGCGAGCACCGAGTTGACGGCGCTGTGCCCGCCCGCGTGCAGCGCCGCGCGGGCGCCCATGTCGACGCCGACGAGGCACACGGGGACGTCGCCGTAGCGCCGCACGGCCTCGTCCGCCGCCCAGTCGGCGTCGCGCGCGAGCTGCGCCTGCGTGCCGTTCCAGCCGCGACTGCGGTAGTGCACGACATGCGCCGCAAGGCCGTCCCGCCGCCCCTCGCGCGCGAGGGCGCGCCCCAGGGTCCGTACGGTCGCCGAGGCCAGCGGTGACGGTCTGCGCGCAGAGGTCTCCGCGCCTGCGGGAAGCAGCAGGACCACACCGCTCACCGTCGCGGGGACGGGCCCCACGGCCTTCCCGAGCCGGGCCTCACGGACCGTCGTCGCTTGCTGTCCCATGACAGAACAGTGTCAGAAGGCCCGGTGTACGCCACCCGTCCGCAGGGTCACTGTTACGTATCGACAGGCGGACGCCACCCGGAATCTACGCGCGTAGGCGTTAGAGTGCCGAAATGACGAGCCAGACCAGCGGAAACTCACAGATTCCGACCCGCGAGCAGATCGTTCGCGCCCCCAAGGTACTGCTGCACGACCACCTCGACGGCGGGCTTCGACCCGGCACCATCGTCGAACTCGCCCTGGAACAGGGGTACGAGAACCTCCCCGAGACCGACCCCGACAAGCTCGGCATCTGGTTCCGCGAGGCCGCCGACTCCGGCTCCCTCGAGCGCTACCTGGAGACCTTCGCCCACACCTGCGCCGTCATGCAGACCCGCGAGGCGCTGTTCCGGGTCGCCGCCGAGTGCGCAGAGGACCTCGCCGAGGACGGCGTCGTCTACGCCGAGATCCGCTACGCCCCCGAGCAGCACCTCGGACAGGACCTCACCCTCGAAGAGGTCGTCGAGGCGGTCAACGCGGGCTTCCGCGAGGGCGAGCGCCGCGCCAGGGCCAACGGCCACCGCATCCGCGTGGGCGCCCTGCTCACCGCCATGCGGCACGCGGCCCGCGCCCTGGAGATCGCCGAACTCGCCAACCGCTACCGCGACACGGGCGTCGTCGGCTTCGACATCGCGGGCGCCGAGGCGGGCTTCCCTCCCACCCGCCACCTCGACGCCTTCGAGTACCTCAAGCGCGAGAACAACCACTTCACGATCCACGCGGGCGAGGCCTTCGGCCTGCCCTCGATCTGGCAGGCGCTCCAGTGGTGCGGCGCCGACCGCCTCGGCCACGGTGTGCGGATCATCGACGACATCAAGGTCGAGGACGACGGCACGGTCGAGCTCGGCCGCCTCGCCTCCTACGTACGCGACAAGCGCATCCCCCTGGAGATGTGCCCGAGCTCCAACCTCCAGACAGGCGCCGCCGACTCCTACGAGGCCCACCCCATCGGCCTGCTCCGCAAGCTGCACTTCCGCGCCACGGTGAACACGGACAACCGCCTCATGTCCGGCACCAGCATGAGCCGCGAGTTCGAGCACCTGGTCGACGCTTTCGGCTACACGCTCGACGACATGCAGTGGTTCACTGTCAATGCGATGAAATCAGCATTCATTCCTTTCGATGAACGACTGGCCATGATCAATGACGTCATCAAGCCGGGGTATGCCGAGTTGAAATCCGAATGGCTGTTCCGTCAGACCGCCTCGACCAGGGGTTCTGTCGCGCAGTAGCGTCTCTTTGTGCGAATCCGG
The DNA here is from genome assembly GCF_045040855.1 of Streptomyces sp. NBC_00009. NCBI lineage: Bacteria > Bacillati > Actinomycetota > Actinomycetes > Kitasatosporales > Streptomycetaceae > Streptomyces > Streptomyces sp. NBC_00009. The sequence continues at coordinate 2,948,468 of NZ_CP108312.1, read as the reverse complement.
AGCGGCCGGGAGTATTGACTCCCGGCCGCTTCCGCGCGTATTTCGCTGTTTGCAACGCGCCCTGACGCATGTTTACGGTCGTGGACCGCTCAAGCCCCCGTTCACGAGGACTCATTTCATAATGAAGCAGTCTGCTGTCAAGACCCTCGGTGTCGCCGCTCTCGGTGCCGCCTTCGCCGCCGCGGGCGCCGGTGCCGCGTCCGCCGCCCCCGCCCTGCCGGACGCGGGCTCCGCCCTGGACACCGTGACCAGCACGCTCCCCGCCGAGCAGGTCGCGCAGGTGCTGCCGGCCGGTGGCACCGAGTCCCTGACCGCCGGCAAGAACGCCGTCGCCGGTGGCCTGAACGCCGCCGCGCCCGCCGTCCAGAAGGCCCTCCCCACCGACGGCAGCGACCCGGTCTCCGGGCTCCTCGGCGGCCTGCCCGTCAACTCGCTGCCCGCCGGCGGCGCCCTGCCCGTCGGCTGACCCACCCGACACGGCACACGCACGGACACGCAGGAGCACACGCACGGAAACACAGGAGGGGCGCACCCGCGCGCGGGTGCACCCCTCCTTGTCGTACATCAGCCTGCGGGCCCCGTCGTCACCACGCCTGGCGGACCTTGCCCTCGCTCGGCAGCAGGATCCACAGCGCGATGTACAGCAGGAACTGGGGACCGGGAAGCAGACACGAGAGCACGAAGATCACGCGCATCGTGGTCGCGGAGGTGCCGAAGCGCCTTGCCAGCGCTGCGCACACTCCGCCGATCATCCGTCCGTTCGTGGGGCGGGCAAGGGCGGTCATGGTGGGCTCCTTCGCGAACCGTAGCGGTGAGGCGCCCCCTTGGCCGGGACGGCCGGGACGTCTCTGATGGCTTCAAAGCTACGGTGACGAACCGGGCGAAGCGTCAGCTCACGGGGCGACGCCGACCCTGGAAATCGTCGGGGTCCGCCCCTGAGACGGCTCCTCCCGGGGGAGGGCGGTGACCTCGGTCCTGCGGCGGAGCCAGCCCCTGAGGGTCGGCACCACGGCCGCGTGCGCGAGGGCCACACCCAGCGTGTTCAGGAACAGTGAGTCGATGTCCACGACCTGCCCCGGCACCCCGGTCTGCAGCAGCTCGATGCCGAGCGAGAGCAGCGCTCCGGCGGCGACCGTACGCACCAGCGAACCCAGCGGCGAGACGACGAGCCGCCCCCCGGCGATCGGCAGCAGCACCCCCAGCGGGGCGAGCAGCAGCAGCTCCTTGCCGATCCGCCGCACCGCCTCCGCCGGGCCGAGCGCGAGATCCGCCCGGATCCCCGCGAACGGATGCAGGTTCGCGGCGCTGACCCACGGCACGTCCAGTGGTCGCAGCGTGATCCAGCAGACGAGAAGCAGATGCGCGGCAAGGAGGACTACCCCTGCCGTACGGAAGCGGATGGCGGCCTTGGAGCCGCCCGGGCGATGGCGCTGCACGCCCCCCAAGACGCGGACGGCGGGACGATCGGTTCCGCGTCGCCGGCGTCCGCCCGCGACCACCGCGCCCGCCCCCGTCAGCCGACCGTCTCTGCGGGCGCCGGGACGAGCCCCGGCCGCGTCCGCATCTCCGGAGAACAGTCGTACGCGCGCAGAGCGTCGTCACCCGGCCCGCCGAGCACGACCTTGTCGTCCTTTGCCGCGGCCCCGCCGTTCGCATACGTACACACGATCTGGGCCAGCGCGTACGGCGAGAGGTCGTCCGGCGGGACGCTCAGCCGCAGCGCGTTGTCCGGGTCACCCTTGCCCGGCCCCGAGACGGTCATCCCGGGCCTGACGTCCGTGGTGTACCCCGCCTGCCGCTCGGCGCCGCCCGGAGACTGCTCCAGCTCGTCGAGCAGCGCCTGCGCGAGCCGCACCCGGTCCGAGGCGCCCTGCCCCTTCGGCAGGGTCACCGACCGGTCGACGCTCACCAGCTGCGACGTACAGACCAGATACACCTGCACGGCGAACTCGCCGCCCGAGCGCGACCCCAGATCCGGCCCCGACAGCGTGCACGGCACCCGTGACGGCGCGGCCCCGAAGTCCGTCGGCACCTCCGTCGGCCTGATCCCGCACCCGGCGAGCAGCACGGCGAGAACCGCCGCGCCCAGCACCGCGTAACGCCGTCTTGCCTTGCGTGCGGTCATCGCGCGCCGCCCTCCTCACCGGAACCGCCACCGACGGCGCCCTCGTCATCGGGCGGCAGCGTCAGCGGTGACGCGTCGAGCGGCAGCCGGAACGTGAACACGGCGCCGCCCTCGGGGGAGTTGGCGGCCGTGATCTCGCCGCCGTGGATGTGCGCGTTCTCCAGGGCGATCGAGAGCCCGAGCCCGCTGCCCTCCGAACGCGGCCGCGACGCGCTCGCCTTGTAGAACCGGTCGAAGACATGTGGGAGCACGTCCTGCGGGATGCCGGGCCCGTGGTCACGCACCTCGATCACCAGCGCCGAGTCCGCAAGCCGCACGGACACCCGCACCGGCGAGCCGCCGTGCTTGAGCGCGTTCCCGATCAGGTTCGCCATGATGACGTCGAGGCGGCGCGGGTCGATGCGGGCCATGATGCCGCGCTCCGCGTCCAGGTCCACCGCGTCGAGCCAGGCGCGGGCGTCGATGCAGGCCGTGATCTGGTCGGCGATGTCGACGTGGTCGAGGACGAGCCGGGCGGTGCCCGCGTCGAAACGGGTCACCTCCATCAGGTTCTCCACCAGGTCGTTCAGCCGGCGCGTCTCGCTCACCACGAGGCGCACGGCCGGCTCGATCATCGGGTCGACCGAACCGGTCTCCGCGTCGAGCTCCTCCTCGAGTACCTCCGTCACCGCGGTGATCGCGGTCAGCGGCGTACGCAGCTCGTGCGACATGTCGGCGACGAAGCGCCGGGACGCCTCCTCGCGCGCAGTCATGTCGGCGACCTGCTTCTCCAGATTCTCCGCGGTCCGGTTGAACGTCCGGGAAAGATCGGCCAGTTCATCCGTACCGGACACCCGCAGACGCGTGTCCAGCTTCCCTTCGCCGAGCCGCCGGGCCGCCCTCCCGAGCCGGTGCACCGGCTTGAGCACCGTCGTCGCCGCGGCCTGCGCGAGCAGCGCCGAACCGATCAGCGCGAGCAACGTGGCGATCCCGAGCGACCAGGCAAGGGAGTTGAGATCCTTCGCCTCCGGCTCCAGGGACTTGAGCATGTAGCCCGTCGGCCCCCCGTCGATCACCCGCGCCCCACCGACCAGATACGGCGTGTCATTGCTGACGATCCGCTGCCAGTACAGGTGGTACGGGTGCTTGTTGCCGTCCGTGAGGGGCTGCTTCCTGTTCACTGCGTCCCGCAGCGAACGCGGCACCTCGGCCAGCGTGATCGCGTCCAGATCGGAGTTGCCCGCGATCCGCCGTCCATCCTTGTCGTCGCTGATCAGCAGCACGCTGAAGTGCTGGCTGCTGGACGCCATCAGGTTCGCGGCATGCTGCAACTCGCCCTGCGTCGGATGCTCGGGCAGCGCCGCGGCGCGGTTCTGCATCTCCTGCTGGAAGTCGCTGAGCGCCGCGTCCTGCGCGCGGGTCAGGACCGCCTCGCGGTTGAGCCAGTACGCGATCCCCGACGCCGACACCGCCGCGGTCAGCGCCACCAGGGCGAAGACGACGACGAGCCGCAGCCGCAGGCTCGTGAAGCGCAGGCCGGCGAGTATCGCCTTCTTCGCCGCGGCCCACCCCCGCAGCCGGTCGTGCGCATCAGTCACTGAGGCGTGTCCAGCCGGTAGCCGACCCCGCGCACCGTGCGGATCAGCGTCGGCGACGACGGCACGTCCTCGACCTTCGCGCGCAGCCGCTGCACACACGCGTCGACGAGCCGCGAGTCACCGAGGTAGTCGTGCTCCCACACCAGACGCAGCAGCTGCTGCCGCGACAGCGCCTGGCCCGGCCTGCGGCTCAGCTCGAGGAGCAACCGCAGCTCCGTGGGCGTCAGTTGGAGGTCCTCGCCGTTCTTCGTGACCGTCATCGCGGCCCGGTCGATGACGAGACTGCCGAACGACGCCGCGTCGTTCGCCTCCCGCTCGCCCCGCCGGAGCACCGCGCGGATCCGGGCGTCGAGCACCCGCCCCTGCACCGGTTTCACGACGTAGTCGTCGGCGCCGGACTCCAGCCCGACCACCACATCGATGTCGTCGCTGCGCGCCGTGAGCAGGATGATCGGCAACTGGTCCGTGCGCCGGATGCGCCGGCACACCTCGAACCCGTCGATGCCGGGCAGCATCACATCCAGCACGATCAGGTCCGGCCGCTGCTCACGCAACAGCTTCAGACCGTCCTCGCCGGTGGCAGCGGTGGCAACCCGATGGCCCTGGCGCGTAAGGGACAGCTCCAGGGCCGTTCGGATGGCGTCGTCGTCCTCGATCAGCAACAGGGAAGGCACAGACGCCATTCTGTCCCATGGCACGGCTCAAGTTCGACCGTTGGAGCGCTCCCAAGCTCGTAATGAGGGGGCATCGGGCCCCATCCGCACACGACTCGCACACGCCCGGGCTCTGTGACAGGTCTGTGACAGTCGACGGACACCGTCATGAAGTGGCCCGGGCAAGCTTTTGGACATCGCAAGGACGCAAGTCCTTACGAGCCACGGGAAACCGAGACTCCACGACGGGGGGCGCGAGATGAACACGCTGCACAGCACCACCACTGGCGCAGTTGTCACACGTCTTCATGACGCTCTCGTGCGGAGTCCCGGTTCCGGGAAGCACGAGTTGTCCGGTGCCGTGAGCGGGCGGGGGTGCGCTCGCGGCGCCGGGCGTCAGCACACCACGTACATGACGGTGGTTGACGCGAACCAGGCGGTATCCGACGGGGGAGCCGCGTACGGGGAGGAATCGGGGGAGCGGAAGAAGTCCCTGTCGGAGACTGCAGACGCCGAAGCGGCGTTTACGGCCTACGTCCAGGAACGCCGCGCCTCCCTGTACGCAACCGCCTACCACCTGACCGGTGACCGGTTCGAGGCCGAGGACCTGCTCCAGAGCGCCCTCTTCTCGACGTACCGCGCCTGGGACAGGATCAGCGACAAGGCGGCGGTCGGGGGCTACCTCCGCCGCACCATGACCAATCTGCACATCAGCGCGTGGCGCCGCCGCAAGCTGAACGAGTACCCGACCGAGGAACTGCCGGAGACGGCGGGCGACACGGACGCGATGCGCGGCACGGAGCTGCGCGCGGTTCTCTGGCAGGCCCTGGCCCGCCTTCCCGAACTGCAGCGCACGATGCTCGTCCTGCGGTACTACGAGGGTCGTACGGACCCCGAGATCGCGGACATCCTCGACATCAGTGTCGGCACGGTGAAGTCCAGCATCTGGCGCTCCCTGCGCCGGCTGCGCGAGGACGAGGTCCTCAGCTTCGGCCGTGACCTGGAGGAGTCCTTCGGCGAGCTGGTGGCCTGAAGGCAGGGGGCGGGCCGTCGCTCCGGGGGGACGCGACGGTGGTACGGGGGAGCGGTACCGGGGGGATCACGGGGGATCTTCACGGGGGAATGAAGCGGGACCGGAGGGCCGGGGGGTCTCTCCGGTCCCGTTTCTCATGCGTACGGGGTGTGCGGGCCGCTCACGCCTGGGCTCGGGCCTTCACGCAACGGCCCGCGGCGGCCGCGGCGAGGCGGCCGAGGGCCTCCTCCTTGCCGCACGCGTGCGCGCCGAGCGCCGTCTGGCGGGCCACGATGGCGCGCTCCGCGCGCATCAGGCGCCAGCCGCGGCGCAGCAGGAACGGCACGGACTTGCGGCCCTCCCTGAGGTCCCGCAGCAGCCGGCGCCGGAACGTCGTGGACGGGCGGCCGCGCAGGCACAGTGCGTCGGCGAGCAGACCGAGGTCCCGGCAGCGCTCCACGATGTCGGCGGCGAAGATGCCCTCCGCGATGAACAGCGGCGTGCGCTCGATGTCGAGCGTCTCCTCGCCCACGCGCGAGCTGGACGCGATGTCGTAGACGGGAACACGGGTGCGGCCCGTGCGGCACAGCTCCGCGATCGCGGCGACGGCCGTCTCCGTGTCCCAGGAGCGGGGCGAGTCCCAGTCGATGTCCGAGCTGCCCGGCACCTGCGGCAGCGTCGGGTCGTCGCTCTCCTTGTAGAAGTCGTCCAGGCACAGCACGGGAAGCCCGGAGCGGGACGCGAACGACGACTTGCCGGAGCCGGAAGGACCTGCCAGCAGGACGACCCGGGTCGGTATCGGGGGATGGGAACTCACGAGACACCAGTGTGCTGCATCCTCCGCCCCCGGTGGACCCTGCGGGTCGGCCTTTGTGGCACGGCCGCGCCTCAACTACTCTGCGTACGCGTACGATTACTCGATCTGCGGCGGCGGGCCAACCGGCCGCCGGTACCGGAAACGGGCGGCACCTCATGGCACGACACTCAGCGAAGAAGTCCTCGACGGCCCAGCGTGCGCTGCTGCGCGCGGGGCTCACCCTCACCGCCGCGGGGGCGGCGCTCGGCGGGGGTGCGGTGAGCGCCAGTGCGGCGGAGCCCGCCGCCGCGCCTCTTGCCTCGCCGGTCGGCGACCTCGACGCCGCGGCGGCCGGGGGAGCGGTGGCGGGGGCGCTCGAGTCCGCATCGGCCGGGGGTCTCGCCCCGGTCAAGCACCTGAAGCTCAACCCGCTCTCCGGCACCGGGGTCGATCCGCTCGACAACGCGGTCGGTACGCAGGTCGCCGACTTCAAGCCGGTGACCACGGCCGTCGCGACCGGTCCCGTGGCCAAGGGCGGCGCCCTGGCCGACCTCCCCCTGGTCGGACCGGCCAGCTCTCTGCTCCCGGGCTAGGGCCTTTCGTTCGGATCAGGCTGGGCTCGCCCCGGACGAAAGACCCTAGGACGCCTTCGTTCGCAGCGGGACCTCTCGGATCAGCCAGGCCGCGGCGAACGTGACCGCGCACAGGGCCGCCGTGCCCAGTGCCACGCCGTGCAGGCCGCCGGTCACCGCCGTGCGGAAGGCGTCCTGCGCGGAGGGCGGGAGGTCCCGCAGGAGGGCGGGGGTGACGGAGCCGCCGGTGAGGTGCGCTCCGTCGGAGCCGAGGCGGTCGGCGAGCTCGGCGGACATGCGGCTCGCGTAGACGGAGCCGAGCACCGCGACGCCCAGTGAGCCGCCGACCGTGCGCAGCAGGGTCGTGGTGCCGCTCGCGGCGCCCATGTCGCGGGGTTCGGCGCTGTTCATGGTGATCAGCATCGACGGCTGCATCAGGCAGCCGACGCCGACGCCGAGGACGAACGTCACACCCGAGGCCACCCACGCCGCCGTGCCGACACCGAGCGTGAGCAGCGCCAGGGCGCCCGCCGTGGCCAGTGCGCCGCCCACGATCGGATACACGCGGTAGCGGCCCCCGTTGCCGACCCGACGCCCGATCGCGAGCTGCGCGCCCATCATGCCCAGCATCAGCGGGAGCAGCAGCAGCCCGCTCGCCGTCGACGACATGTCCTGCACGAACTGCATGTACTGCGGCAGATAGCCGGCTGTCGCCATCATCGCCGCGCCGGTCACGAAGCTCAGGACCTGCGCGAGCGTGAAGTTGCGGTCGGCGAAGAGACGGGGCGGGATCACCGGTTCGGTGGCCCGCCGCTCCACGCGTACGAACGCGGCGAGTGCGCCCGTCGAGACCAGCGCGAGGCCGATGATCTGCGGTGACGTCCAGCTGTACGTCGTACCGCCCCAGCTCGCGAGAAGGGTCAGGGTCAGGATCGCCGCGGTCAGCAGGGCCGCTCCCGCGGCATCGATCCGCGCCTTGACGCGCGGGGCGTGCACGTGCACGCCGAGTCCGACGATCGCGAGCGCCACGGCGCCGACCGGCACGTTGACGTAGAACGCCCAGCGCCAGTCGAGCCGGTCGGTGAGGAAGCCGCCGAGCAGCGGGCCGCCGATCAGGGCCGCGGGCATCAGTACGCCGATCACGGACTGGGCGCGGCCGGCCTCCGCCGGGGTCAGGAGTGTGCCGATGAGGGACAGGGCGCCTACGAAGAGGCCGCCCGCGCCGATCCCCTGGACCGCCCTGAACGCGATCAACTGGCCCATGTCCTGGGCGAGTCCGCACAGGACCGAACCGGCCAGGAAGACGGTGATCGAGGCGAGGTAGCTGCCCTTGCGGCCGTACAGGTCCCCGAACTTCCCCCAGATCGGCGTCGAGACCGCGGTGGTCAGCAGGTAGGCCGTGAGGACCCACGAGAGGTGGTCGAGGCCGCCCAGGTCGCCGACGATCGTCGGCAGGGCGGTGCCGATGATGGTGCCGTCGAGCGTGGCGAGCACGATGCCGAGCAGCAGGCCGAGGATCACGAGGCGGGAGGGCGGGGTGGGCTCCGCCGGTTCTTGGGCGACGCTCGTCGGTGCTTCTGTGTTCGCGCGTTGGTTCATGGCTCCCCCTGGTTTCGTCCGGATGTAGGTGTCTCAAGCCGCGTACGGACGCACCGACTTGGCGTCCCGCAGGGCGTGCGCCCACCAGGCCAGCTGGTCGAGCATCGCCTTCGCCGCGGCCTCGACCGCCGGGTCCGCGTGCTCGCCCGAGGCGTCGAACTCGGCCCACGCGTTGTGGAAGCTGACCGTCTTCCGGATGGTCGTGGCGTTCAACTCGGCCATCACGACGCGCAGTTGCTCCACCGCGCGCAGACCGCCCGACAGGCCGCCGTACGAGACGAACGCGATCGGCTTCGCGTGCCACTGCTCGTTGTGCCAGTCGACGGCGTTCTTCAGGGAGGCCGGGAAGCTGTGGTTGTACTCCGGCGTGACGAAGACGAACGCGTCGGCCGCGGCCAGGCGCGGCGAGACGGCGGCGAGCAGCTCCGTGCTGTCCTGCGGCAGCTCCTGGCCGAAGGCCGGGAACACGGTGGGCAGCGGCGTCTCGGCGAGGTCGACCACGTCGGCGGTCATGTCACCGCGCTCGTCGAGCCGGCCGGCCAGCCACTTGGTGACGACCGGCGCGAAGCGGCCCTCCCGGGTGCTGCCGATCAGGACGGCGATGTGGAGCGGGGCGGGTGCGGGCGTGGGCATGGGGAACTCCCTGGGGGCCGGATGTGTACGGCGTATCTATGTGAGTACAACGTACACAGCTAATGTGTACGGCGTCTACTGGGGATACGCTGTACACGAGACCGAGGGAGAGGGGCGCACCGTGGCCGCGCAGAAGAAGGTGCCGAAGGACGGCGAGGACGGGCTGGTGGAGCCCTCGCTGTGGGAGCGGCTCGAACGGCCCGCGCCCGCCCGCGCCACCCTGACCCTGGAGCGGATCGCCGCCGCCGCGGTCGAGATCGCCGACACCGAGGGCGCCGCGGCCGTCACCATGCGCCGCCTCGCCGCACAGCTCGGCGTCGCGCCCATGGCCGCGTACCGGCACGTGTCCGGCAAGGACGACCTCTGGGCGCTCATGATCGACCGCGTCTCGGCCGAACTCTCCGTCCCCTCGGAGGTGACCGGCTGGCGTGAGGTGCTGCGCTCCTTCGCCGTGCAGACACGGAAACTGATGCTGCGTCACCCCTGGATGGGGCAGGTGCCCGCGCCGCTCATCTCCCTCACGCCCGCCCGCATGGCCGTGGCCGAGCGGCAGTTGGAGGAACTCGCGACGACGGGTCTCGACGCCGACTCGATGATGGCCGCGTTCCGGACCGTCAGCTCCTACGTCCATGGCGCGACCCAGTCCGAGCTCGCCCTGCGCGAGTACAAGGAGCGGCACGGCTGGTCCAGCGGCGCCGAGACCCGGCAGGCGCTCGCCCCGCAGATGAACTACCTGATGAGCACGGGCCGTTACCCGAACTATCGGCGCTACGGCCTGGGCGCGGCCCACAAGGACGACCCCACTTGGGAGTTCGACCTCGGCCTCGACTGCATCCTCGACGGGATCGCTGCGCGGCTCGGGGTCTGAATCGTGTTGCCGACGACATGACGAAGTGCACGGCGACATGACGAAGTGCCGACGACGTGACGAAACCCCGGCCCTCCTGGACGGAGGAGGGCCGGGGTTTCGGATTTCGGGTCGGGTCCGGCTTCGGGCTGGGACCTAGTACGAAGAGCCCGATGCGCCGAGTGAACCCGTCGGGTGCCACACCGTCTTCGTTTCCAGGAACGACGTGAGCCGGTCCGTGCCCGGGTCCGTCGTCCAGTCCGTGTCCACAGCCTGGGGACGGCGTACGCGCTTCAGGTTGTCCGCCGCCGCGATCTCCAGGTCACGGGCCAGGTCGGCGTCCGCGCCCGTCAGGTCGATCGCGTTCACGTCCTGGTGCGCGGCCAGCGGCGCGGCGATCTCCGCCGTCCTGCCGGACAGGACGTTCACGACACCGCCCGGCACGTCGGACGTGGCGAGCACCTCGCCCAGCGACAGCGCCGGCAGCGGGGACGTCTCGCTCGCGATCACCACGGCCGTGTTGCCCGTCGCGATCACCGGGGCGATCACCGAGACCAGGCCCAGGAACGACGACTTCTGCGGCGCCAGCACGGCCACCACTCCGGTCGGCTCGGGCGTGGACAGGTTGAAGAACGGGCCCGCGACCGGGTTCGCCCCGCCCACGACCTGGCTGATCTTGTCTGTCCAGCCCGCGTACCAGACCCACCTGTCGATCGCCGCGTCCACGACCGCCGCCGCCTTGGACTTCGACAGGCCCTCGGCGTCCGCCACCTCCCGCACGAACTGGTCGCGGCGGCCCTCCAGCATCTCCGCCACGCGGTAGAGCACCTGCCCGCGGTTGTACGCCGTCGCGCCCGCCCAGCCGCCGAACGCCTTGCGCGCCGCCACTACCGCGTCACGCGCGTCCTTGCGGGACGACAGCGGGGCGTTCGCCAGCCACTTGCCCTTCGAGTCCGACACCTCGTACACCCGGCCGCTCTCGGAACGCGGGAACTTCCCGCCCACGTACAGCTTGTAGGTCTTCAGGACTGTGAGTCGCTCAACCGTGCTCATTTATCGCGTGCCCTCCGGGCTCGACGGGGCGAGGTATGCCTCCAGGCCGTGGCGGCCGCCCTCGCGGCCGTGACCCGACTCCTTGTAGCCGCCGAACGGCGAGGTCGGGTCGAACTTGTTGAACGTGTTGGCCCAGACGACGCCCGCCCGGAGCTTGTTCGCGACCGAAAGGATGCGCGAGCCCTTCTCCGTCCAGATGCCGGCCGAGAGCCCGTACTGCGTGTTGTTCGCCTTCGCCACCGCCTCCTCCGGAGTGCGGAACGTGAGGACGGACAGCACCGGGCCGAAGATCTCGTCCCGCGCGATCGTGTGCGCCTGCGTGACGTTCGTGAAGAGCGTCGGCGCGAACCAGTAGCCGCTGTCCGGGAGCTCGCACGGCGCCGACCAGCGCTGCGCGCCCTCGGCCTCGCCCGTGTCCGCGAGCGCCTTGATCCTCGCGAGCTGCTCCGCGGAGTTGATCGCGCCGATGTCGGTGTTCTTGTCCAGCGGGTCGCCCAGACGGAGGGTGGTGAGGCGGCGCTTCAGCGCGTCCAGCACCTCGTCGGCCACCGACTCCTGGACGAGGAGGCGCGAGCCCGCGCAGCAGACCTGGCCCTGGTTGAAGAAGATGCCCGTGACGATGCCCTCGACCGCCTGGTCGACGGGCGCGTCGTCGAAGACGATGTTCGCGCCCTTGCCGCCCAGTTCGAGCGTGACCTTCTTGTCCGTGCCCGCCACCTGGCGGGCGATCGCCTTGCCCACCGCGGTGGAGCCGGTGAAGGCCACCTTGTTCACGTCGGGGTGCGCCGTGAGCGCCGCGCCCGCGTCCCCGTAGCCCGGGAGGATGTTCACCACACCCTTGGGCAGGCCCGCCTGGCGGCAGATGTCCGCGAAGAACAGTGCCGAGAGAGGGGTCGTCTCGGCCGGCTTCAGGACGACCGTGTTGCCCGTCGCCAGCGCCGGGGCGATCTTCCACGCCAGCATCAGCAGCGGGAAGTTCCACGGGATGACCTGGCCCGCGACGCCCAGCGGCGCCGGGTTCGGGCCGAAGCCCGCGTGACCGAGCTTGTCCGCCCAGCCCGCGTAGTAGAAGAAGTGCGCCGCCACCAGCGGGAGGTCCGCGTCGCGCGTCTCCTTGATCGGCTTGCCGTTGTCCAGCGTCTCCAGGACCGCGAGCTCGCGGCTGCGCTCCTGGATGATCCGCGCGATCCGGAACAGGTACTTCGCCCGCTCCGCGCCCGGCAGCGCCGACCACTTCTCGAACGCCTTGCGGGCTGCCTTCACCGCGCGGTCCACGTCCGCCTCGCCCGCCTGGGCGATCTCGGAGAGGACCTCCTCCGTGGACGGGCTGACCGTCTTGAAGACCTTGCCGTCGGCCGCCTCGGCGAACTCGCCGTCGATGAACAGGCCGTAGCTGGGAGCGATGTCGACGACGGAGCGGGACTCCGGTGCGGGTGCGTACTCAAAAGTCATGGGTCAGTCCACCGTGACGTAGTCGGGGCCGGAGTAGCGGCCGGTGCTCAGCTTCTGGCGCTGCATCAGCAGGTCGTTGAGCAGGCTCGAAGCGCCGAAGCGGAACCAGTGGTTGTCCAGCCAGTCGCTTCCGGCGGTCTCGTTGACCAGCACGAGGAACTTGATCGCGTCCTTGGTCGTACGGATGCCTCCGGCGGGCTTCACGCCTACCTGTACGCCCGTCTGGGCGCGGAAGTCACGCACCGCCTCCAGCATGAGCAGGGTGTTCGCCGGGGTGGCGTTCACCCCGACCTTGCCGGTCGACGTCTTGATGAAGTCCGCCCCGGCCATCATGCCCAGCCAGCTCGCACGCCGGATGTTGTCGTACGTCGACAGCTCGCCCGTCTCGAAGATGACCTTGAGGCGCGCGGCGCCCGAGGCCTCCTTCACGGCGACGATCTCCTCGTACACCTTCAGGTAGTGGCCCGCGAGGAACGCTCCGCGGTCGATGACCATGTCGATCTCGTCGGCTCCGGCGGCGACCGCCTCGCGGACGTCCCCGAGCTTCACCTCCAGGGCGGCGCGGCCCGCCGGGAAGGCGGTGGCCACGGAGGCGACCTTCACGTCGCTCCCGGCCACGGCCTCCTTGGCCGTCGCCACCATGTCCGGATAGACGCAGACGGCGGCTGTGCGCGGAGTCGTACGGTCGGTGGGGTCCGGGTGCACGGCCTTCGCGCCGAGCGCGCGGACCTTGCCGGCGGTGTCGGCGCCTTCGAGGGTCGTCAGGTCGATCATCGAGATCGCCAGGTCGATGGCGTACGCCTTGGCCGTCGTCTTGATCGACCGCGTGCCGAGGGACGCGGCGCGAGCCTCCAGGCCGACCGTGTCGACCCCGGGCAGCCCGTGAAGGAAGCGACGCAGTGAACGGTCCGAGGCGACCGCGTCGGCGAATGCGGGTGCGGGTGCAGTGGGCATGGTCACGAGGGGAGCATATCTACGCGCGTAGCTGCTGTACAGGGGGAGGGGTGAGTGGTGGGTCTCTGTGCGGCTTCGGGTGGCGGGGCCGCGCGGGCATGTACGTGCTCGCTGTTCTACGGGTGCACGTTGGCCAGTTAATTGCCTGTACGTGGTGCTGGTGGCTGCGCGCGCACATACCCCCGCGTCCCCTCCCGTCTCGTACGCGGCTGATCGCCGGTGGGGCTCCCGGCCTCTGTGGTTGTTCTCAGGCCGTAATCAACGTTCTTCCCGGCTTCAGGCATCATCGGTGTATGAAGACCCCGGACTCCCAGCCCTCCGTCACGGCACCCGTGGCGGCGGAGCGGGCCTACCGTTCTCCCGCCGGTATCGCAGGTGGCGTCCTGCTGCTCGTGATGGGGGCCTGGCTCGGTTTCGACGCCCTGGTCAACGGCGACGCCCGCACCGCCTGGCTGGCCGTCGCGGGGCTGCTTCTCGTCGTGCCGCTCGTCGTCGCGTTCACGATCCGGCCCGCGGTGTACGCGAATGAGGACCGGCTGCGCGTCCGTAATCCGTTCCGTGTGATCACCCTGCCCTGGGCGTCCGTCGCCGATCTGCGCGCCAGCTACTCCAGCGAGGTCTTTACCGAGGGCGGGGACAAGTACCAGCTCTGGGCCATCCCCGTCTCCATGCGCGCCCGTAAGAAGGCCAATCGGCGCACGGGTGGGCGCAAGGACAGGAGCCTGAGCGGGGCCGCCGATTTCGTGCCGCGCAAGGCCGCCGGCGATCAGTCGTTGGACGAGATTCGCGAGCTGGCCCGGGACCGCGCCGACAAGCCGTCCGCGCAGGGCGAGCCTTCGATCCGCTGGGCCTACGAGATTGTTGCGCCCGTCGTTGTGGGGGCGGTTCTGATGGCCGTTCTGCTTGTGATCGGTTGAGCTCAGGGACGGGGAAGGCCGGGGTCGGTTTCGACCCCGGCCTTTTGTTCTAGATGCCTGCCGCCGTCGACAGGTCCCGCTTGATCGCGTTCAGTACCCGTGTGCCCTCAGCTCGGGCCGAGGCGAGGTCCGAGTGTGCTTCTACTGGGATCACTGCCTCCAAGTAGCACTTGAGCTTGGGCTCCGTGCCGCTCGGGCGGACGATGACCCGGGCTCGGTACTCGCCGTCCAGCGTGTAGCGCAGGCCGTCCGTCGGCGGGAGCGTGGCCGTGCCTCGGGTGAGGTCCTCCGCCTGCGCCACCCGGAGGCCTGCCAGTTCGGTCGGCGGTGTTTCGCGGAGTGTGGCCATCGCCTTGGTGATGATCGCGAGGTCCTCCACCCGTACCGACAGCTGGTCCGTCGCGTGCAGGCCGTGGGCCACCGCCAGGTCGTCCAGCGCGTCCAGCAGGGTGCGGCCCTGTTCCTTGAGCGTCGACGCCAGTTCGGTGACCAGCAGCGCCGCCGTGATGCCGTCCTTGTCCCGTACGCCCTCGGGGTCCACGCAGTAGCCGAGCGCCTCCTCGTAGCCGTAGCGCAGGCCGTCCACCCGGGCGATCCACTTGAAGCCCGTCAGGGTCTCTTCGTAGGGGAGGCCGGCTTTTTCGGCGATCCGGCCCAGGAGGGAGGACGACACGATCGACTCTGCGAATACTCCGCTTGCTCCTCGTGCCACCAGGTGGGCCGCCAGCAGCGCGCCCACCTCGTCGCCTCGCAGCATTCGCCAGTTTTCGTTCTCTTTTACGGCTACTGCGCAGCGGTCCGCGTCCGGGTCGTTCGCGATGATCAGATCGGGGTTCGCGGTCCGGGCTGCTGCGAAGGACAGGTCCATCGCGCCCGGTTCTTCCGGGTTCGGGAACGCCACCGTCGGGAAGTCCGGGTCCGGGTCCGCCTGCTCGGTCACGAGGACGGGCTCGGGGAAGCCCGCCCGTGCGAACGCGGCGAGAAGGGTGTCCTTGCCGACGCCGTGCATCGCCGTGTAGACCGTGCGCGCCGTGCGGGGGGAGTCCGGGGCCAGGACCGCGTCCGTGCGGGCCAGGTAGGCCTCCAGGACGTCCTCGTCGAGCGTTTCCCAGCCGGAGTCCGGGCGGGGTACGTCGTGGAGGGTGCGGATCGCCTCGATCTCGGCTGCGATCTCGGCGTCCGCGGGCGGCACGATCTGGGAGCCGTCGCCGAGGTAGACCTTGTAGCCGTTGTCGCGGGGCGGGTTGTGGCTGGCCGTGACCTCCACGCCCGCGACCGCGCCCAGGTGCCGTATGGCGAAGGCGAGGACCGGGGTGGGCAGCGGGCGCGGCAGCACCGCGGCGCGCAGGCCGGCGCCCGTCATGACGGCCGCCGTGTCCCGCGCGAAGTCCGCCGACTTGTGGCGCGCGTCGTACCCGACGACGACGAGCCCGCCCGCCTCGCCCTTGCTCCTGAGATACGCGGCGAGGCCCGCCGCCGCGCGGATGACCACGGAGCGGTTCATCCGCATGGGGCCCGCGCCGAGCTCGCCGCGCAGACCCGCGGTGCCGAACTGGAGCGTGCCGGCGAAGCGCTCGGCGAGCGCCTGGGTGTCGGCGCTCTCGATGAGCTTCGCTAGCTCCTCGCGGGTCTCCGGGTCGGGGTCCTCGGCCAGCCAGGCCTCGGCCCTGGCGAGCAGTTCGGTGTCCTGCAAGGTCACGGTTCGTCCAGCCTCTCGCGTGTCTCTACGGGATCAGATGCGGCCCAGGACCTTGCCCAGGAGCTCGCCCATGCGGGTGGCGGAGTCGCGGCCGGCCTGGAGCACCTCTTCGTGGTTGAGGGGCTCGCCCGTCATGCCCGCCGCCAGGTTCGTGACGAGGGAGATGCCGAGCACCTCGGCGCCCGCCTCGCGGGCCGCGATGGCCTCGAGGACCGTCGACATGCCGACGAGGTCCGCGCCGATCGTGCGGGCCATGCGGATCTCGGCCGGGGTCTCGTAGTGCGGGCCGGGGAACTGCGCGTAGACGCCCTCCTCGAGGGAGGGGTCGATCTCCTTGCACAGGGCGCGCAGGCGCGGGGAGTACAGGTCGGTGAGGTCGACGAAGTTCGCGCCGACGATCGGCGACGTCGCCGTCAGGTTCAGGTGGTCGCTGATCAGGACCGGCTGACCGGGGCGCATGCCCTCGCGCAGACCGCCGCAGCCGTTGGTCAGGACGATGGTCTTGCAGCCCGCGGCAACGGCGGTACGGACGCCGTGCGCGACGGACGCGACACCGCGGCCCTCGTAGTAGTGCGTGCGGCCGAGGAAGACGAGGGTGCGCTTGTCACCGATCTTGTACGAGCGGATCTTTCCGCCGTGGCCCTCGACGGCCGGCGGCGGGAAACCGGGCAGTTCGGTGACGGGGAACTCGGCCTCGGGGGTGCCGAGGGCGTCCACGGCCGGTGCCCAGCCGGAGCCCATCACGAGGGCGACGTCGTGGGTGTCGGCGCCGGTGAGCTCGCGCAGGCGCGTGGCGGCGGCGTCGGCGGCGACTCGGGGATCGAATCCGGCGGCGCCCTGGATGTTGTCCGGAGTAACAGATGCGTTCACGCGATCGAGGGTAGCCGGTTCGGTCCTACGCGCGTAGATGACAGACCTCACGGGAATGGGATCGTTGTGTTGTCGTTTCCGACGAAGCCTGCTCAGCAGGGGCGCTTGCGCAGTTCCATCACGTAGTCGTGCGGGGCTCCGGCCGATTCCGCCGCGTCCGCCAGCTCGCCGAGATAGCGGGCGGAGGGGAACCCGCCCTCGTACCCGTTGAGCACGTACACCCAGGCGGGTTCCTCGCCCTCCAGCGTGTCCACGCGCACGCGCATGCGCCGGTAGATGTCGAGCCCCACGCCCTCCCAGCGGTCCATGGAGTCCTCGTCCATCGGCGCGATGTCGTACAGCGCGACGAAGACCTGCGAGCGGGGCGCCTCGACGAGGGTCGCGAGCGCGCCTTCCCAGCCCATGTGCTCGCCCCCGAACGTCAGCCGCCAGCCGCTGAGCCAGCCCGTCGCGCGCATCGGCGAGTGCGGTGCGCGGCGCGTCATCAGCCGCGCGTCGAGATTGCCGGCGTATGCGGCGTAGAGCGACATGTGGTCGAGGGTACGGCAGGTGTGGCCGAGGTCTCTCCTGTAACAGGAGCCCCTCCGACGTGGGACGCGCACGGACGGAGGCCCCCGGGGCGAAAGCACTTGAAGCGTGCGGGACAATGGAGTACGTGACTCGGATCGTGATCATCGGTGGCGGACCTGGCGGATATGAGGCGGCCCTCGTGGCTGCCCAGCTCGGCGCGGAGGTGACCGTCGTCGACTGCGACGGCCTGGGCGGGGCGTCGGTGCTCACCGACTGCGTCCCGTCCAAGACCCTGATCGCGACGGCCGAGGTGATGACCACCTTCGACTCGTCGTACGAGGAGCTGGGGATCATCGTCGCCGATGACACCCCGCACATCGACAGCCCCGCGCGGGTCGTCGGTGTGGATCTCGGCAAGGTCAACCGGCGTGTGAAGCGCCTCGCGCTCGCCCAGTCCCACGACATCACCGCGTCCGTCACCCGGGCCGGCGCCCGCGTGATGCGCGGCCGCGGCCGTCTGGAGGGCCAGCAGGCCGCCGACGGCTCCCGCAAGGTCGTCGTGCGCACCGCCGACGGCACCGAGGAGACCCTCACCGCCGACGCCGTCCTGATCGCCACCGGCGGTCACCCGCGCGAGGTGCCCGACGCCCAGCCCGACGGCGAGCGCATCCTCAACTGGACCCAGGTCTACGACCTCGACGAGCTCCCCGAAGAGCTCATCGTGGTCGGTTCCGGTGTCACCGGCGCCGAGTTCGCCGGCGCCTACCAGGCCCTCGGCTCCCGCGTCACGCTCGTGTCCAGCCGCGACCGCGTCCTGCCCGGTGAGGACCCGGACGCCGCCGCTGTCCTCGAGGACGTCTTCCGCCGCCGCGGCATGAACGTCATGGCGCGCTCGCGCGCCCAGTCCGCCAAGCGCGTCGGCGACCGTGTCGAGGTCACCCTCTCCGACGGCCGCGTCATCTCCGGCACCCACTGCCTGATGGCCGTCGGCGCCATCCCGAACAGCAGCGGGATGGGCCTCGAGGAGGCCGGGGTCAAGCTCAAGGACTCCGGGCACATCTGGACCGACAAGGTCTCCAGGACCACCGCTCCCGGCGTGTACGCCGCCGGTGACGTGACCGGCGTCTTCGCGCTCGCCTCCGTGGCCGCCATGCAGGGCCGCATCGCCGTCTACCACTTCCTCGGCGACGCGGTGGCGCCGCTGAACCTCAAGACGGTCTCCTCGAACGTCTTCACCGACCCCGAGATCGCCACGGTCGGCTACACGCAGGCCGACGTCGACGCCGGGAAGATCGATGCCCGCGGGGTGAAGCTGCCGCTGCTGCGCAACCCGCGCGCCAAGATGCAGGGCATCCGCGACGGCTTCGTCAAGATCTTCTGCCGGCCCGGCACGGGCATCGTGGTGGGCGGCGTGGTCGTCGCCCCGCGCGCGAGCGAACTGATCCATCCCATCTCGATCGCGGTCGACAACAACCTGACCGTCGAGCAGATCGCGAAGGCGTTCACCGTGTACCCGTCACTTTCGGGCTCGATCGCCGAGGTGGCGCGTCAGCTGCACACGCGGAAGACGGCCGACGAAGCCTGACGGCCGCGAGTTCGACGGACACGATCAACTTCCCGCAGGTCACAGCCTGTTGCCGGCCATGCGGCGGACATAGGAGCGGGAGACAGGCGTCTATACCACTTCCTGTCGTTCCTTGCGAACAACTTCTGTTATTCGGCGCAAACTGCTGAAAGCAGACGGTCGTTGGGGTTACTGTCAGTTTCGTGTTCGCTGCAGAACGTCGTCAATTGATCCTCGAAATGGTGCGGGCCAATGGAGCGGTATCGCTCCGGGAGCTCGCCCGCGTCGTCCAGACCTCCGAAGTGACCGTACGGCGGGACGTGCGCGCACTGGAGGCAGAAGGACTCCTCGACCGCCGGCATGGCGGTGCGGTATTGCCGGGCGGATTCACGCGGGAGTCCGGCTTTCCGCAGAAATCACATCTCGCGACCGCAGAGAAGACGGCCATCGCCGACCTCGCCGCGGGCCTCGTCGAAGAAGGCGAAGCCATTGTGGTGGGGGCGGGTACGACCACGCAGGAGCTGGCACGCCGGCTCGCGCGGGTGCCCGGGCTGACCGTCGTCACCAACTCCCTTCTGGTGGCACAGGCGTTGGCCCATGCCAACAGGGTCGAGGTCGTCATGACGGGCGGCACTCTGCGCGGTTCCAACTACGCACTCGTGGGCAGCGGGGCCGAGCAGTCCCTCCAGGGACTCAGAGTCTCCCGCGCCTTCCTCTCCGGCAGTGGTCTGACCGCCGAACGCGGCCTCTCCACGTCCAACATGCTGTCGGCCTCCGTCGACCGCGCGCTGGTGCAGGCCGCCGCTGAGGTCGTCGTCCTCGCCGACCACTCCAAACTCGGCACCGACACGATGTTCCAGACGGTGCCGACCGATGTGATCACGCGCCTCGTGACGGACGAACCGCCCGCCCACGACGACCGCGCCGTCACCGAACTCCAGGCACTCGCCGACCAGGGGGTGCAGATCGCGATCGCCGGAGCCTCGGCGACCGGAACCGGGCCGGCGGGGGGAGATCCCGTCCCGACGCGGCAGACGCGCCGGGACGTACCTCTGCCGGGCCAGCGCCGCACCCAGCTACCGGGCGGCCCCCAGCTGCGCAGCGCTTCCGCCCTCGACCAGGCACCCCCTGAGCGCGCGGCAAGGGTGGCCGACCTCCGGCGGCGCTGAGCAGCACTCCGAGCGGGGCCGAGCCCGGTGTGGAGCTTTCTCCGTACGGCTGCGGGTTGCCGTCGGACGGTCGCTAGCCCGCGGTGATGCCGCGCAGCGTCAGCCGGAGCAAACGATCCGCCAGCTCCGGGTCGTCCGGGGTCTCCTCCGCGGCCAGCGCGATCGCGTTGGTCAGCTGAAGCAGATCGCCGATCGACACGTCCGCGCGCACGGCACCCGCCCGCTGCGCCCTGGACAGCAGGGCCTGGCCCGCCTCGCGCATCGGCGTACTGCACCGCGAAAGGGCCGAACTGGCGTCGTGCGACGCCGACATGAGGGCACGTGAGAGCCCGCGGTACTCACCCGCATGAGTGATGATGTCGCGCAGCCATGCCACCAGCGCCGAGCATGGCTGCGGGTCCGCGAGCAGCGCCCGCGAGCGCGCAAGGAGATCGCTCACCGCGTCCTCGAAGACCGCGCTCATCAGCGCGTGCCGGTTCGGGAAGTGCCGGTAGAGCGTCCCGATGCCGACGCCCGCGCGCCGCGCCACGTCCTCCAGGGACGCGCCCGTGCCGTGCTCCGCGAACGCCGTACGCGCCTCCGCGAGCAGCCGCTCGTAGTTCCGGCGTGCGTCGGCCCGCATGGGGCGTACGGAAGGGGCCGGGCGGGGCCGGTCCGTCTGGTCCGTGCCGGTCGTCATCGGTCCTCCCTGGTCGTGCGCGCGCTCTCCAGGATGCCTGATCGCGCGACAGCCGGACCACGGACCGAAACAACGCGAACGCCCGGTGGACCGTGTCGTGGTCCGCCGGGCGTTCGTGTCAGGCGCTCTGAGAGCAGATCAGGTGGTCAGTCCTTGATCTCGCAGATGGTGGCGCCGGAGGTGATGGAGGAGCCGATTTCGGCGTTGAGGCCCTTGATGATGCCGGTGCGGTGGGCGTTGAGGGGCTGTTCCATCTTCATGGCTTCGAGGACGACGACGAGGTCGCCTTCCTTGACTTCCTGGCCTTCCTCGACGGCGACCTTGACGATGGTGCCCTGCATCGGGGAGGCGAGGGTGTCGCCGGAGGCGGCCGGCCCGGACTTCTTCGCGGCGCGTCGCTTGGGCTTGGCGCCGGCGGCGAGTCCGGTGCGGGCCAGCGACATGCCCAGGGAGACCGGCAGGGACACCTCGAGGCGTTTGCCGCCGACCTCGACGACGACGGTCTCGCGGCCGGCTTCCTCGTCGGTGTCGGTGTCGGGAGTGGCGGCGAAGGGCTTGATCTCGTTGACGAACTCGGTCTCGATCCAGCGGGTGTGGATGGTGAACGGGTCGCTGGTGAAGGCCGGGTCGGTGACGACGGCGCGGTGGAAGGGGATGGCGGTGGCCATGCCCTCGACCTCGAACTCGGCCAGGGCGCGGGCGGCGCGCTGCAGGGCCTGTTCGCGGGTGGCGCCGGTGACGATCAGTTTGGCGAGCAGGGAGTCCCAGGCGGGGCCGATGACGCTGCCGGTCTCGACGCCGGCGTCGAGGCGCACGCCGGGGCCGGTGGGGGGTGCGAAGCGGGTGACGGTGCCGGGGGCGGGGAGGAAGCCGCGGCCGGGGTCTTCGCCGTTGATGCGGAACTCGAAGGAGTGGCCGCGCAGGGCGGGGTCGTCGTAGCCGAGTGCTTCGCCGTCGGCGATGCGGAACATCTCGCGCACGAGGTCGATGCCGGCGACCTCTTCGGTGACGGGGTGTTCGACCTGGAGGCGGGTGTTGACCTCGAGGAAGGAGATGGTGCCGTCCGCGCCGACGAGGAACTCGACGGTGCCGGCGCCGACGTAGCCGGCTTCCTTGAGGATGGCCTTGGAGGCGGTGTAGAGCTGCTCGTTCTGCGCGTCGCTCAGGAAGGGGGCGGGGGCCTCTTCGACGAGTTTTTGGTGGCGGCGCTGCAGGGAGCAGTCGCGGGTGGAGACGACGACCACGTTGCCGTGGGTGTCGGCCAGGCACTGGGTCTCCACGTGGCGGGGCTTGTCGAGGTAGCGCTCGACGAAGCATTCGCCGCGGCCGAACGCTGCGACGGCTTCGCGTACGGCGGAGTCGTAGAGCTCGGGGACCTCTTCGAGGGTGCGGGCGACCTTGAGGCCGCGGCCGCCGCCGCCGAAGGCGGCCTTGATGGCGATGGGCAGGCCGTGTTCGCGGGCGAACGCGACGACCTCGTCGGACCCGGATACGGGGTCCGGGGTGCCGGCGACCAGCGGGGCGCCGGCGCGCTGGGCGATGTGGCGGGCGGCGACCTTGTCGCCCAGGTCGCGGATGGCCTGCGGGGGCGGGCCGATCCAGATCAGGCCGGCGTCCAGGACGGCCTGGGCGAACTCGGCGTTCTCCGACAGGAATCCGTAGCCGGGGTGGATGGCGTCCGCGCCCGAGTCCTTGGCGGCCTGCAGCACCTTCGCCATGTCGAGATAGCTGGTGGCCGGGGTGTCACCGCCCAACGCGAACGCCTCGTCCGCCGCCCGGACATGCGAAGCGTCCCGGTCCGGTTCCGCATATACGGCAACGCTCGCGATACCGGCATCCCGGCACGCCCGCGCCACGCGGACAGCGATTTCGCCACGGTTGGCGATGAGCACCTTGCGCACGATGGCTCCCTCCTTGAAACAAGCCGAGTTTAGGGACTGCCGACACGGGCTTACGACCCGTCCCCATGAGTGAGCTTGCCCACACGGAGCGCTATTCGAGGCGCGCTCAAGTGGTGAATCCCCTTGTTGCGCCCGGGTACGCAGCCTTCCCTCTTCGAACCCTAGCCCGCCAATGTGGGCTAGGTCTCTGTGAGACGGTGCTGCGGCACTCCGTGATTCTTTGTGGAGTCCCTACGAATGGCCCAACGATTCTTTGCCCTGGGCAGACCCCTTGTCCCGGGGTTTACCCGTTAGTAGCGTTCGCGTTGTCTCGAACGTACTAGGGGTAACAGCAGTCGAAAGTGGGTGGGGTTCCGGTGGCACGCAGACCGGTGACGTGGGTGGCCGCGATCGTGCTCTTCGCGGAGGCGATCGGTATCGCCCTGCTCAACTGGTTCCTGGGGCTGGTCGTCGACCGCCAGGACATGTCCCTGGCCGGGCTCGACCCCCGCGCCATGTCCGTCTCCGCCTGGATAGCCGGCGCGCTCTTCGGGCTCTATCTCGCGCTGTGCGCGATCGTCCTCGCACGTGTAGCCGTGCGCGACCGCGGGCCGGCCGGCTTCGGCCGCATTCTGCTGATCAGCGCGGCCGTTGTGCACGGGCTGCTCGGGGCGTTCAGCATCGGCCTGGTCGGCTGGCTCGCGTTCGTCTTCATGATGGTCGTGCTCGGGCTCATCGTGCTCACGCTGGTCGCCTACGACCGGAAGGAGCAGACGGACGGAGCGGGAGCGGGTGCGGGTGACGCCCCTGCGGGACCGGCCGAAGGGGGCGGGGCGCCTCAGCCCGTCTGATCGGCCGGGGTGAGGCGAGCTGCGTTCAGTCCGCCCACAAGTCCGTGATGTTTACGCCCAATTGGGCCAGCAGGCGGCGCAGCAGCGGCATCGACAGGCCGATCACGTTCCCGTGGTCGCCGTCGATGCCGTCGATGAACGGTGCCGAGCGGCCGTCCAGCGTGAACGCGCCCGCCACGTGGAGCGGCTCGCCCGACGCCACGTACGCGGCGATCTCCGCGTCGCTCGGCTCGCCGAACCGGACCACCGTCGAGGCCGTCGCCGACGCGTAGCGGTTCACCGCCGTGTCGTACACGCAGTGGCCCGTCTGCAGGGTGCCCGCGCGGCCCCGCATCGACTTCCAGCGCGCCGTGGCCTCCTCGGCGTCCGCCGGCTTGCCGAGCGCCTGGCCGTCGATGTCCAGGACCGAGTCGCAGCCGATCACCAGCGCGCCGTGCACCTCCGGCTTCGCCGCGACCACGGACGCCTTCGCCTCCGCCAGCGCCAGGGCCAGTTCGGCCGGGGTGGGGGCGGACACGGCGTCCTCGTCGACCCCGCTGACCAGCACCTCGGGGGCCAGGCCCGCCTGGCGCAACAGGGCCAGCCTGGCCGGGGACCGGGAAGCGAGGACGAGGCGGCGGCGCGGGGTGCTCACGGGGGTGCTCACGTGGGGATCACTCATGCGGTCAGGGTTCCACATGTGGGCCGCTGGGGGTGCCTCGTCGGGTGACGGGTGGAGGGCTCGGCGTGGAGGGTGCGGTGTGGGGATCGGTTCAGACGATTCCCAGAACCAGCATCGCTATCACCATCGCCACCGCGAGCACGAAGCCCGCTCGGCGGAGCATCGCCTGGGTTTCGCGCAGCTCCTCGGGGGGCTCGTTCTCGGGGTCTGACCACAGCATGGATTCGATACTGCTGCCCCGGTACGCGGTGCGCCTGAGTACGCGTACTCAGGCGCACCCCCACGTAGGGACTAGGCCGGCCAGTACGTGCGCGCCCAGCTCGTGGGGCCCGGGGACGGGCGGCGCGCCTGCGCCACCCTTGCCGGGTCGGCCCATGCGTCGCGGGTGCCTGCCGCGCCGGGCGGGGTGGTGGCCACCGCCGCGGCGCGGGCCTGGACCACCGCCAGTGCGGCGGCCAGCTCCTCGGGGGTGGGGTTGCCCCGTACGACCTTGATCATCATTGGTCGGGTCCTTTCGGCGGCTCGTTCTCGGCGGCTCGGTCCTGTGGCTAGAGCGGGATGTTGCCGTGCTTCTTGGGCGGGAGGTTTTCGCGTTTGGTGCGGAGCTGGCGCAGGCCTCGGACGATGTGGGCGCGGGTGTCGGAGGGCATGATCACGGCGTCGATGTAGCCGCGTTCGGCTGCGGTGTAGGGGTTGAGGAGGGTGTCCTCGTACTCCTGGATGAGGCGGGTGCGGGTGGCTTCCTGCTCGGTTGCGGGGGCGGCGGCGATGGTGCGGCGGTGCAGGATGTTGACCGCTCCCTGGGCGCCCATGACTGCGATCTGTGAGGTGGGCCAGGCCAGGTTGAGGTCGGCGCCCAGGTGTTTGGAGCCCATCACGTCGTAGGCGCCGCCGAAGGCCTTGCGGGTGATGACCGTGATCAGGGGGACGGTCGCTTCTGCGTAGGCGTAGATGAGTTTGGCGCCGCGGCGGATGATGCCGGTGTGTTCCTGGTCCACGCCCGGCAGGAAGCCGGGGACGTCGACGAAGGTGAGGACGGGGACGTTGAACGCGTCGCAGGTCCGCACGAAGCGGGCGGCTTTCTCGGAGGCGTCGATGTCGAGGCAGCCGGCGAACTGCATGGGCTGGTTGGCGACGATGCCGACCGGGCGGCCCTCGACGCGGCCGAAGCCGGTGAGGATGTTCGGCGCGAACAGCGACTGCGTCTCGAAGAATTCCGCGTCGTCCAGGACGTGCTCGATCACGGTGTGCATGTCGTAGGGCTGGTTCGCGCTGTCGGGGACGAGGGTGTCGAGTTCGTCGTCCTGCGGGGTGCGGGCCAGGTCCGCTTCCTCGGGGAAGTCCGGGGGCTCGGACAGGTTGTTCGAGGGGAGGTAGGACAGGAGGGTTTTGACGTATTCGATGGCGTCTTTTTCGTCGCCGGCCATGTGGTGCGCGACGCCGGAGTTGGTGTTGTGGGTGCGGGCGCCGCCGAGTGCTTCGAAGCCGACGTCCTCGCCGGTGACGGTCTTGATGACGTCGGGGCCGGTGATGAACATGTGGGAGGTCTGGTCGACCATGATCGTGAAGTCGGTGATGGCGGGGGAGTAGACCGCGCCGCCCGCGCAGGGGCCGACCACGAGGCTGATCTGGGGGATGACGCCGGAGGCGTGGGTGTTGCGGCGGAAGATCTCGCCGTACATGCCGAGCGCCATGACGCCTTCCTGGATGCGGGCGCCGCCGGAGTCGTTGATGCCGATGACGGGGCAGCCCGTTTTGAGGGCGAAGTCCATCACCTTGATGATTTTCTGGCCGTAGACCTCGCCGAGGGCTCCGCCGAAGACGGTGAAGTCCTGGGAGAAGACGGCTACCGGGCGTCCTTCGACGGTGCCGTAGCCGGTGACCACTCCGTCGCCGTAGGGCTTGTTCTCGTCCAGGCCGAACGCGGTGGAGCGGTGGCGGGCGAATTCGTCGAGTTCTACGAACGAGCCTTCGTCCAGGAGCAGTTCGATGCGCTCACGCGCCGTCAGTTTGCCCTTCGCGTGCTGCTTCTCCACCGCGCGTGCGGAGCCGGCGTGCGTGGCCTCGTCGATCCGGCGCTGCAGGTCCGCGAGCTTTCCCGCGGTCGTGTGGATGTCGATGGCGCTGGACACGTTGGGCTCTTCCGGAACGGACATCGGGATGCGGCTCCCTGGCTGCTCAATGGGGACGTGAGGACGGGGCGGGGCGATGGGGCGCGGCGGTGCGGTGCGGCGATGCGGCGATGCGGTGTGGCGGTGCGGTGCGGCGGGGTTCGGGGCTGGTTGAGGCCTGGCCCCGTTGCTACTGGCTCGTAGCGTAGTGGCGTGGATACCGTTCGGCAGTGCGGCGTTTACCACACCTAGGGTGGGTTGCATGACGCCCCGAAATGCTTCAGACGATCCTTCCGACGCGAACGACGGTCAGCAGTGGTCGGACCTGGACCGGCCGCCGCTGAACGCCGCCGCCCTGCGGCGCGCCCTCGTACGCGGAGGGCTTTGGTCCTCCGTCGACGTTGTTCCCGCCACCGGGTCCACCAACTCCGATCTCGTTGCCCTCGCCTTGAGCGGCAAGGCCGAGGAAGGGGCCGTCCTCGTCGCCGAGTCGCAGAGCGCCGGGCGCGGGCGGCTCGACCGGCAGTGGACCGCTCCTGCGCGGTCCGGGCTCTTCTTCTCCGTCTTCCTCAAGCCCGGCGCCGAAGTGCCCGTGGAGCGGTGGGGGTGGCTGCCCCTGCTCACCGGGGTGGCCGTCGCCACGGGCCTCGCGCGGGCCGCCGGCGTCGACACCGCCCTCAAGTGGCCCAACGACCTGCTGGTGAATGTGGGTGGCGAGGAGCGCAAGGCCGGGGGCATCCTCGCCGAGCGCGCCGGGGACGGTGTGGTCGTCGGGATCGGGCTCAACGTTTCGCTGCGCGCCGACGAGCTGCCTGTGCCGGGGGCCGGGTCGCTTGTCCTGGCCGGGGCCGCTTCCACTGACCGGGATCCGCTGCTGCGGGCCGTTCTCCGGTCGCTGGAGGAGCGGTTCGTCGAGTGGCGGGCCGCGGGTGGGGATCCTGCGGTGTCGCGGCTTCAGGAGACCTATGCGGCGGGGTGCGCGACACTCGGGCGGAATGTACGGGCCGAGCTTCCTGGGGGGCTGGAGCTTGTGGGGGAGGCGGTTGCCGTGGACGGGGACGGGCGGCTTGTCATCGCCTCTGAGGACGGTGTGCAGCAGCCTGTGGGGGCGGGGGACATCGTTCATCTGCGGGCGGGGGGCTGACGGGGTTCCGGTGCGGGCCGGGGGTAGCGCTGGGGTTCGTTTTCCGGTGCGCCGTCGTTCGTTGCGCCGGCGTGTCTTTCGGATGCGCCGCCGTTTCGCTCGGTTCGCTTTCGGGTGCGGGCTCGGTGCGGGCTGCTCGGGTTCGTTTTCGGGTGCGGGCTCGGTGCGGGCTGCTCAGGTTCGTTTTCGGGTGCGGGGCCGCGGGGGCATGTACGTGCTCGCTGTTCTATGGGCTGCCGTCAGCTAGTTAATTGCCTGTACGTGGTGCTGGTGGCTGCGCGCGCACATGCCCCCGCGTCCCCTCCTGTCTCGTACGCGGCTGATCGCCGGTGGGGCTCGCTGCCTTCCGGGCCGCGTCTCGTGCGCGGCCGGTCGTTCGGTGGGGCCGGCCCTTCCCCGTCGCCGGACGTTGTTTCGTACGTGGCTGATCGTTGGTGGGGTTTTCGTTTCGGTTTGTACTTGGCTGGGGGTTCGGGACTCGTGTGTGCTGTGGGAGTGAGCTGCGGCACACCTGCCGTAAAGTTGAGGCCGGTCGATACATGACCGTGGCAGATCGGAAGGGCAGCAGGCGTGACCGTCGACGACTCGGGCTCCGGCGCGGGCACCCCAACCGACATCGGGTCTGTCGAGGAAGGTGCCGGCGGTGAGGATCCGCTTGCCCTCCGTCTCGAGCAGCTCATTCTTGGCGCGGAGCGGCGGTACACGCCTTTCCAGGCCGCGCGCAGCGCCGGTGTTTCCATGGAGCTCGCCTCCCGGTTCTGGCGGGCCATGGGGTTTGCCGACATCGGGCAGGCCAGGGCGCTGACCGAGGCCGATGTGCTCGCCCTGCGGCGGCTTGCCGGTCTGGTCGAGGCCGGGCTGCTCAGCGAGGCCATGGCCGTGCAGGTCGCCCGGTCCACGGGGCAGACCACCGCCCGGCTTGCCGAGTGGCAGATCGATTCCTTCTTGGAGGGGCTTACTGAGCCTCCCGAGCCCGGGATGACCCGTACCGAAGTCACGTATCCCCTGATGGAGCTGCTCCTGCCCGAGCTGGAGGAGTTTCTGGTCTATGTGTGGCGGCGGCAGCTGGCCGCGGCCACCGGGCGTGTGGTGCAGGCCGCCGATGACGAGGAGATGGTCGATCGGCGGCTGGCTGTTGGGTTTGCCGATCTTGTCGGGTTCACGCGGCTCACCCGGCGTATGGAGGAAGAGGAGCTCGGCGAGCTTGTCGAGGCTTTTGAGACGACTGCTGCCGATCTTGTTGCCGCCAACGGCGGGCGGTTGATCAAGACCCTGGGTGACGAGGTGCTGTACGCCGCCGATGACTCGGGGACCGCGGCCGAGATCGCCCTGCGGCTCATCGAGACCATGGCCAATGACGAGACCATGCCCGAGGTGCGCGTCGGCATGGCCTTCGGGACCGTCACGACCCGGATGGGCGATGTCTTCGGGACGACCGTGAATCTCGCCAGCCGGCTCACGTCGATAGCTCCCCGGGATGCCGTGCTCGTCGACGGCGCGTTTGCCGAGGAGCTGCAGCGGGCCGGTGAGGCGCCCGCTTCCGAGGCCGAGGCTGCCGCCCTTGCCGAGAAGGAGGGCGAGGACGCGCCCTCGTACCGCTTTGCCCTTCAGCCCATGTGGCAGCGGCCCGTGCGTGGGCTCGGTGTCGTCGAGCCCTGGCTTCTGACACGGCGGCCGCTCTAGGATTCTGCCGTTGTTAACTGTCGTTAACCGGGAGGGTCTGTGAGCGAGCGGTTCGGAGAGTTCGTCGAGGTGCGGCGGCACGGCTTTGTCGCCGAGCTCGTTCTCGATCGGCCCAAGGCCATGAACGCCGTGTCCAGTGCCATGGCCGTGAGTGTCGGGGAGGCTTGTGCCTCGCTTGCGGGCGATGGTGGCGCGAGGGTTGTTGTTGTTTCTTCTTCCGCCTCTCGTGCTTTTTGTGTCGGGGCCGATCTGAAGGAGCGGAACTCCTTTTCCGATGCCGAGCTTCTTCGGCAGCGGCCTGTGACTCGGGGGGCCTACGGGGGCGTGCTTGAGCTTCCTATGCCTGTCATCGCCGCTGTGCACGGGTTCGCCCTCGGCGGCGGGTTCGAGCTTGCTCTCGCCTGCGATCTCATCGTGGCCGACGAGACCGCCGTCGTGGGGCTGCCCGAAGTGTCTGTGGGGGTGATTCCCGGTGGCGGCGGTACGCAGCTGCTGCCCCGGCGTGTGGGGGCTGCGAGAGCTGCTGAGCTGATCTTCTCCGCGCGGCGTGTGGAGGCCCGGGAGGCCCTGGAGATGGGGCTTGTCGATCAGGTGGTGGGGGTGGGTGATGACCGTGAGGCTGCGCTTGAGCTCGCCGGTCGCATTGCCGCCAATTCGCCTGTGGGGCTTCGGGCCGCCAAGCGTGCGCTGAGGGTGGGATACGGGCTCGATCTGCGCGCCGGGCTCGAGGTCGAGGACGCCGCCTGGCGGTCCGTCGCCTTCTCCGGCGATCGGGCCGAGGGCGTCGCCGCCTTCAATGAGAAGCGGGCGCCTCAGTGGCCCGGTGAATGACTATTCCTGGCCTCGTATGGGTCTTGAATGTATCGAATTGGGTTTTTCTTTCCTAATCTTGGCCTATGGGAGAGGAAGTCCGGTTGCGGGCCGTGGTCGCGATGGCGCAGGGGATGGCCGCGGCGCAGTCTCCGCGTGAGTCCTGGCGGGCCGCCGCCCTCGGGGCCTGTCGCGCCCTGTCCGGCACCTTCGCGGCTCTGTCCGTGTGGGAGCGGGAGCGCGGGCGGCTGCGCGTCCTGGTGAACGTGGGGGAGCGCGCCGAGGGGGAAGTCGAGTTCCCCGAGGACGAGGCCTATCCCGTTCACCAGTTCCCCGAGATCACCGAGTTCCTGCACGAGCAGTGGGTGGGCGGGGGTGCTCCGCGCGCCTGGGTCGAGACCGCCGCCGGGACCGTGGAAGGCGGCGGCTACTGCCATCAGCGCGTCGCCGCCCTGCGCCGGCGCGGACGCGGTTGCTGTGTCGTCGCGCCGATCGTGCTCCATGGGCGCGCCTGGGGCGAGTTGTACGTCGCCCGGCCCGAGGGCGACGAGGTCTTCGGCACGCAGGATGCCGCCTTCGCCACCGTGCTTGCGGCTGTTGCCGCCGCGGGCATCGCTCAGACCGAGCGGCTCGAGGAGGCGCGGCGGCTCGCCTTCACCGACGCCCTGACCGGGCTCGCGAACCGGCGTGCCGTCGACATGCGCCTTGATGAGGCCATCGAGAGGCATCACGTCGGGGGCGATGTGGTTTCTCTTGTCGTTTGTGATCTGAACGGGCTCAAGCGCGTCAACGACTCGTTGGGGCACGCGGTCGGGGACCGGTTGCTGGAGCGGTTCGGGTCCGTTCTCTCGTTGTGCGGCGCGATGTTGCCGGGGACGCTGGCCGCGCGGCTGGGGGGTGACGAGTTCTGTCTTGTGACGGTGGGGCCCGGCGCCGATGACGTGGTGCGGGCGGGCGAGGAACTGTGTTTGCGGGCCTCCGAGTTGGAGCTGGGGGACGGGGTTGCCTGTGGGATCGCTTCTACCGGTGACCCGATCGGCGAGGTGCTCAGTGCGCGGCGGCTCTTCCGGCTCGCCGATGCCGCCCAGTACCGGGCCAAGGCGCTGCGGGCCGTGAAACCCGTTGTCGCCGGGAGGGATGGGCCCGACGATCCCGTCGTGCGCCTTGCCGACTCGCCGCCGCCCGCCGCCGGCGACAGTGAGCGGCGCCGGCTCCGGGGACGGGACACGGGGGCGTAAGGGGCCCATCCCGAACTCGGTCGTGACATTGGGCTCTTCACCTCGTACGCTCCTGAATATGGATATGCACACTGTGGTGGTGGGGACGTCCGGCGTCAGCGCGGCAGATGTCGTCGCCGTGGCGCGGGCGAATGCCCGGATCGAGCTCTCCGAAGAGGCGGTGGCCGCCCTTGCCTCGGCCCGCGCGATCGTGGACGCGCTGGCCGCGAAGCCCGAGCCCGTGTACGGGGTCTCCACCGGGTTCGGCGCGCTCGCCACCCGGCACATCAGCCAGGAGCTGCGGGCTCAGCTGCAGCGGAACATCGTCCGCTCGCATGCGGCGGGAATGGGACCGCGCGTCGAGCGGGAAGTCGTGCGCGCGCTCATGTTCCTGCGGCTGAAGACCGTCTGCTCCGGGCGCACCGGTGTGCGGCCCGAGGTCGCGCAGACCATGGCCGACGTGCTCAACGCCGGGATCACGCCCGTCGTGCACGAGTACGGGTCCCTCGGGTGCTCCGGCGACCTCGCGCCGCTCAGCCACTGCGCCCTGACGCTGATGGGCGAAGGCGACGCCGAGGGGCCCGACGGTGTCGTCGCGCCCGCCGGCGAGCTGCTCGCCGCCCACGGCATCGCGCCCGTCGAGCTGCGCGAGAAGGAGGGCCTCGCCCTTCTGAACGGCACCGACGGCATGCTGGGCATGCTCGTCATGGCGCTCGCCGATCTCGAGAACCTGTACAAGTCCGCCGACATCACTGCCGCCTTGTCGCTCGAGGCGCTCCTCGGCACCGAGAAGGTCCTCGCGCCCGAGCTGCACGCCATCCGGCCGCACCCCGGCCAGGGCGCCAGCGCCGCCAACATGCTGGCCGTGCTGAAGGGTTCGGAGCTCACCGGGCACCACCAGGACGACGCGCCGCGCGTGCAGGACGCGTACTCCGTGCGCTGCGCCCCGCAGGTCGCCGGGGCCGGGCGGGACACCATGGCCCACGCGCGGCTCGTCGCCGAGCGCGAGCTGGCGTCCGCCGTGGACAACCCCGTCGTGCTGCCGGACGGGCGTGTGGAGTCGAACGGCAACTTCCATGGCGCGCCCGTGGCTTACGTGCTCGACTTCCTCGCCATCGCCGCCGCCGACCTCGGGTCCATCGCCGAGCGGCGCACCGACCGCCTGCTCGACAAGAACCGGTCCCACGGTCTGCCGCCGTTCCTCGCCGACGACGCGGGCGTCGACTCCGGCCTGATGATCGCCCAGTACACGCAGGCCGCCCTGGTCAGCGAGATGAAGCGGCTCGCCGTGCCTGCCTCCGCGGACTCCATCCCGTCCTCCGCCATGCAGGAGGACCACGTGTCCATGGGCTGGTCCGCCGCCCGCAAGCTGCGTACCGCGATCGACAACCTGACGCGGATCGTCGCCGTCGAGCTGTACGCGGCCACGCGCGGCATCGAGCTGCGGGAGGGCCTCACGCCCGGTCCCGCCTCGCGCGCCGTGATCGATGCCGTACGGGCCGCGGGAGTTCAGGGTCCCGGCCCCGACCGGTTCCTCGCACCCGACCTCGCGGCCGCCGACGCCTTCGTGCGCGGCGGGCACCTCGTCACTGCCGTGGAGCCCGTCACGGGGCCGCTGGCCTAGCGGTTACGGAAACACGGGCGGGCCGCACCCTCGGGGTGCGGCCCGCCCTTCGTTGCTCAGAAGGCCGACTCGCGGCTCTTCCTGGCCGAGTACGTCAGGAAGCCCGCGCCGATCCCGAGGAACGCCGAGCCGCCGATCACGTACGGCGTCGTGTCGACCGTTCCCGTGTCGGCCAGGCGCAGTTGGTCCTCGGACCGCGCGTGTACCGCTGTCGCGGTCTGCTGCTGATCTGCCTCCGCTGTCTTCTCGGGCGTCGCGGTGGCGGACGGAACGAACCACAGAGCAGCCAGGAGTGTCCCGGCGGCAGTGGCGGTGAGCAGCGATCGTCGTGCGACGGACACGGAATCGATCCCCCTTGTGGAGCTGGCGAATTGGCCGTGTGAGGCGATGTTAGTGAAAGGTGCGGGTCACAGGAAAGTCACGGGTGGGGTGAGGCATACGCTCCGTCGTATGAGCACCTCTGAGACATCACGATTTGTTCGGCTCCGCGTGGAATTGGTCCTGGAGATCGAGGACTCCGCCGCCATCACGGGGGCCGCGTTGCAGCGCATCGCCGAGGACGACGACATGGTGGCCGACGAGCGGGTCCATGCCGAGGCCGCCGTCAACGAGGACGAGGCGGAGGCACTCGCCTATCTCGTCGACCCGTTCGACCTGGTCAGCGAGGTGCCCGGGGCGGAGCTCGTGCAGGCCTCCTGGTCCAGCGAACAGGTCGACTACGATCCCGATTCGCCCGAATGGGACCTCGACGTGGATGATGACGACTCAGGCGACGCTCTCGACGCGGACGACTAGGGCCTTTCGTTCGGATCGGGCGGATCAGGGAGCGGGGCCAGGTCGGACCGCGCGGACTCGGGACCCCGGGTGGCAACCGCCGACCGGGGTTTCCTCGTCCCACAGGGGGTACCAGCAGGGTTCCGTTACCACTGGTGCATGCCTGGTCACGGGAGTTCCGACGTGTCATCCCCCACATCGGGGACGGAAAAGGAACGGGACGAACCGGTCATGGCGTTACATGGGCTATTGGGGATCTCCGCCTTGCGGGGATCGGGGCCTGCAGGGCCTTCCGGGTTGTTGGGGGAATTGGCGACGATGGAGGATGCGTGTGATGACGGACAGTAAGCGGCGCAAGGGCCTGATGGCCGCGTCCGCTCTGGTCGGAGGAGTGCTGGTGCTCTCCGCGTGCAGCGGAGGCGGCAGCGCGGCGAGCGGTGCCGAGGGCGGCGGCAAGAATTCGCCGCAGGCCCAGGTCGACGAGGCCGCCGCCAAGAAGACGTCGGAGGCGCTGATCAAGATCGCGCCGAAGGACGGCTCCGACAACGCCGGCATCAACAACGCCGCCGCCGTCACCGTGAGCAAGGGTTCGCTCACGAACGTGACGATGACGACCGCCGAGGGCGCGGCGGTCCAGGGGCAGATATCCGCTGACAAGAAGAGCTGGAAGCCCGCAGGCCAGCTCCAGCGCGCCACCGTCTACAAGATCGCCGCCGAGGCCAAGGACTCCAGCGGCCGCGCGGCCCACGAGAACGCCTCGTTCACCACGGTCTCGCAGGCCAACAGTTTCATCGGCAACTTCACGCCCGAGGACGGCTCCACCGTCGGCGTCGGCATGCCGGTCTCGATCAACTTCGACAAGGCGATCACGAACAAGGCCGATGTCCAGAAGGGCATCACCGTCAACTCCAGCAGCGGCCAGGAGGTCGTCGGCCACTGGTTCGGCAACCAGCGCCTCGACCTGCGCCCCCAGGACTACTGGACGGGCGGCTCCACGGTCACGCTGAAGCTGAACCTCGACGGCGTCGAGGGTGCGAACGGCGTCTACGGCGTGCAGCAGAAGACGGTCACCTTCAAGGTCGGCCGCAACCAGGTCTCCACCGTCGACGCGGAGACCAAGACCATGACGGTCACGCGGGACGGCAAGGTCGTCAAGACCATCCCGATCTCCGCGGGCTCGCCGGAGAACAAGACGTACCAGGGCCAGATGGTGATCTCCGAGAAGTTCAAGGAGACCCGCATGGACGGCTCGACGGTCGGCTTCAAGGGCACCGACGGCAAGGGCGAGTACGACATCAAGGACGTGCCGCACGCGATGCGTCTGTCGAACTCCGGCACCTTCATCCACGGCAACTACTGGGGCGCCAAGTCGATCTTCGGTGGCGCCAACACGAGCCACGGCTGCGTCGGCCTGTCCGACGCCAAGGGTGCCGACGACCCGAGCACCCCGGGCGCCTGGTTCTACGACAACTCCATGGTCGGTGACGTCGTCGTCGTGAAGAACACCGGCGACAAGACCATCCAGCCGGACAACGGCCTAAATGGCTGGAACCTGGACTGGGCGCAGTGGAAGGCCGGTTCGGCCGTCTGACGGTCCTCGGCCCGACAGTCCTCGCGGAAGGCCCGCACCCCGGCGACGGGGTGCGGGCCTTCGGGCGTTTCCGGAGAGTTCTCATCGGTCTCTTATCCCGGGCTTATCCGATCATCACGGTGTGTCCCTAGCTTCACGGCATGTTCTTCACCTACCTGAGGCGCGAACTGCGCCGCCGCAGAAAGGCGGCCCTCGTCGTCGCCTCCGGGCTCGCGCTCGGCATCGCGCTGGTCATCGTGGTCAACTCCGTGTCCTCCGGCATGAACCAGGCCCAGGACAAGGTCCTCCAGTCCCTGTACGGCCTCGGCACCGACATGACCGTCACCAAGGCCGCCGAAGCGCCCAAGAGCGGGGAGACCGGGCGGCCGCGGTTCGAGTTCGGCGCCAAGGACGACGGCGAGGAGCAGAGCAGCGACCGCGTCATGGTGCAGGGCTTCCAGACCCTCGCCTCGTCGACCGTCACCAAGGTCGCCGGCCAGAAGGGCGTCGCCGACGCCGTGGGCGGCCTCAGCCTCCAGGTGATGAAGGTCAGCGGCGAGTTCAAGCGCGGCCAGTTCAAGCAGGACCAGAGCGGCGGCACCACCCGCCAGAGCGGTCCGGGCGGCTCCGGCGGCCAGCCGCAGGGCCAGGTCGAGGGCGGCGGCGCCTCCTTCGACGTCAACTCCTACAGCGTGTACGGCACCGACGTGGCCAAGCAGGGCCTCGGTCCGCTCACCTCCTCCAAGGTCACCAAGGGCCGTACGTTCAAGGCGTCCGAGGCCGACGCCAAGGTCGCCGTCGCCGACACGTCGTACGCCAAGGAGAAGAAGCTCGCCCTCGGCGACACGGTCAAGATCAAGGGCGTCAAGTACAAGCTCATCGGCATCGCTACGCCCGACAGCGGTGACGCGGCCGCCAATCTGTACGTGCCGCTGAAGCAGGCGCAGACCCTCGCCGGCGCCAAGAACAAGATCACCACGGTCTATGTGAAGGCGACCGACTCGCAGCAGATCTCCGCGGTCAAGGCCACCATCCAGAAGAACATCTCCGGGACGACGGTGACCACTTCGGCCGACCTCGCCGACACCGTCTCCGGCTCCCTGTCCACCGCATCCGACCTCGCGGCGAACGTCGGCAAGTGGCTCTCCATCGCCGTGCTCGTCGCCGCGTTCCTCGTCGCGGGGCTGCTCACCTCCTCGGCGGTCTCCCGCCGCGTACGGGAGTTCGGCACGCTCAAGGCGCTCGGCTGGAAGTCCGGACGCGTCACCCGCCAGGTCGTCGGCGAGGCCGTCGTCAACGGGCTCGTCGGCGGCGCCCTCGGCATAGCCGTCGGCCTCGCGGGCGCCTACGCCGTCACCGCGATCAGCCCCACCCTCACCGCCGAACTCGGCTCCGGCGCGGGCGGCGGCGCCAGGGGCGGCGGCATGGCCATGACCGGCCCCGGTATGCGCCAGAGCGCCGGCAAGACCCTCGACATCGCCCTCAGCGCGCCCGTCAGCGCCACCACCATCACGCTCGCCGTCGGCCTCGCCGTCGCCGGAGGCCTGATCGCCGGCGCCTTCGGCGGCTGGCGCGCCTCCCGGCTGCGCCCGGCCGACGCCCTGCGCCGCGTCGAGTAGCCGCACCGCGCGGCCTCCCGAACACCTCTACGTACCGCAGGAGTTGCACCATGTATCAGCTGAGAGGCGTCACCAAGCAGTACCGGCGCGGCAAGGACACCGTCGACGCGCTCGCCGGGGTGGACCTGACCATCGGCGACGGCGACCGGCTCGTCATCCAGGGCCCCACCGGCGGCGGCAAGTCCACCCTCCTCCAGATGCTCGGCGGGCTCGACCGGCCGACCGCGGGCAGCATCGAGCTCGACGGCGTCGACCTGGCGAAGCTCCCGGAGGCGCGGCTCACCAAGTTCCGCGCCGAGTCCATCGGGTTCGTGTTCCAGAGCTTCAACCTGATCCCGACGCTGAACGCCCAGGAGAACGTCGAGACGGCCCTCGTGCCGCTCGGCCTCAAGGCCGCCGACCGACGCGAACGCGCCGCGCAGGCCCTGAACTCGGTCGGCCTCGGCGAACGGCTCGGCCATCTGCCCGGGGAGATGTCCGGCGGCCAGCAGCAGCGCGTCGCCATCGCCCGCGCCCTCGTCAAGAACCCCAAGGTGCTGCTCGCCGACGAGCCCACCGGCAACCTCGACGAGTCCATGCGCGACGAGATCATGGACGTGCTCGAGACCATGTGGAAGGAGCACGGGCTGACCTTCATCATGGTCACCCACGACTCGTCGATCGCCCGCAGGGCGCCGCGGCTCGCCACCATCCGCAAGGGCCGGATCACCATCACCGAAAACTCAAAAGCTGTCTGATTTCAATCACTTCAGTGCACAACCGGTGACCCCCCTGCATCATCTCTCTGCAGGGGGGCCACTCGGGTCTCCCGCCGGTGAACTACCGTCACCAGGGGGAAAGTTGCACAGACAGGCACGAATAACCTCAAAGAGACTGAGCGCCACGACTGTGGCCGCCGCGGCGGCCGTCGTCCTCACCGCGGGTCTGACCGCCCCGGCCGTGGCCGCCGCCCCTGCGGCACACCCCGGCGAGGCCGCGAAGGCCGCGCCCAAGCAGCACATCACGCTCATCACCGGCGACCGCGTCACCCTCGACGCGAAGGGGAAGCCGGTCGGCTACCAGCACGCCAAGGGCCGTGAGCACATCCCCGCGCAGACGCGCACCGTCGGCGGCCACACCCTCGTGGTGCCGGCCGACGCGCAGCGCCTGGTCGCGAGCGGCAAGCTCGACCAGCGGCTCTTCGACGTCACCGAGCTCTCCAAGTCGGCCAACCGCAAGGCCCAGAAGCACGGCCTCAAGGTGATCGTCGGCTACAAGGGCACCGCGACCGCCGCCCGTGCCGACGTGCGCGACGCGGGTGACACGACGGTCCGCAGGACCCTCAAGTCCCTGAACGCGGACGCCGTCACGACGCCCAAGCAGGACGCCACCCGCCTCTGGGACGCCGTCACGACCTCCCAGGGCTCCACCGCCTCCGGCGTCAGCCGCATCTGGCTCGACGGCGTGCGCAAAGCCAGCCTCGACAAGTCGGTCCCGCAGATCGGCGCCCCCACGGCGTGGGCGGCCGGCTACGACGGCAAGGGCGTCAAGATCGCCGTCCTGGACACGGGCGTCGACGCGACCCACCCCGACCTCAAGGGCCAGGTCGTCGGCGAGAAGAACTTCTCCACCTCCGCCGACGCGGTGGACCGTTTCGGCCACGGCACGCACGTCGCGTCCATCGCCGCCGGTACGGGAGCCAAGTCCGGCGGCAAGTTCAAGGGCGTAGCCCCTGGCGCCAAGCTGCTCAACGGCAAGGTCCTCAGCGACGACGGCTACGGCGACGACTCCGGCATCCTCGCCGGCATGGAGTGGGCGGCCGACCAGGGCGCCGACGTCGTCAACCTCAGCCTCGGCGGCGGCGACACCCCCGAGATCGACCCGCTCGAGGCCGAGGTCAACAAGCTGTCCGCCGAGAAGGGCATCCTCTTCGCCATCGCGGCGGGCAACGAAGGCGAGTTCGGCGACTCGACCGTCGGCTCCCCGGGCAGCGCGGACGCCGCCCTGACCGTCGGCGCGGTCGACGGCAACGACAAGCTGGCCGACTTCTCCAGCCGCGGCCCGCGCATCGGCGACGGCGCCGTCAAGCCGGACGTCACCGCCCCCGGCGTCGACATCACGGCCGCCGCCGCCCCGGGCAGCGTCATCGACAAGGAGGTCGGCGAGAACCCCGCCGGTTACCTCACGATCTCCGGTACGTCGATGGCGACCCCGCACGTCGCGGGCGCCGCCGCGATCCTCAAGCAGGAACATCCGGACTGGAAGTCCACCGAGCTCAAGGGCGCCCTCACCGGCTCCACCAAGGGCGGCAAGTACACGCCGTTCGAGCAGGGTTCGGGCCGCATCCAGGTCGACAAGGCCATCAAGCAGACCGTGTTCGCCGAGCCCGTCTCGGTGAGCTTCGGCGTCGCGCAGTGGCCGCACACCGACGATGCCGCGATCACCAAGAAGGTGACGTACAGGAACACCGGCGACAAGGACGTCACCCTCGACCTGACGGCCACCGGCACCAACCCGAAGGGCCAGGCCGCCCCGGCCGGCTTCTTCACGCTCGGTGCGACGAAGGTGACCGTCCCCGCGGGCGGCACCGCCTCCGTGGACCTGACCGCGAACACGAAGCTCGGCGGCACGGTCGACGGCGCGTACTCCGCGTACGTCGTGGCGACGGGCGGCGGCCAGTCCGTGCGCACCGCGGCCGCCGTGCAGCGCGAGGTCGAGTCGTACGACGTGACGCTCAAGCACATCGGGCGCGACGGCAAGGACGCCCAGGGCTACGAGACCTCCCTGGCCGGCATCGGCACGGACGCGTTCTTCGGCGCCTACGACCCGAACTCGGGCACCGTCAAGGTCCGTGTTCCCAAGGGCAGTTACATCCTGAACGAGTACCTGGTGGCCGACCCCGAGGACTTCTCCAAGGGCGCGGACTGGCTGGTGCAGCCGAAGCTGGACGTCACCCGGAACACGACGGTCACGCTCGACGCCCGTACCACCAAGCCCGTGTCCGTGACCGTCCCCGACGCCGCCGCCAAGGGCGTCCTGGCCGCGCCGGAGTTCACGGTCGACACCGCCGACTCCTCGTCCAGCTACGGCTGGCTCCTGGACTCGTACACCAACTTCCGCACCGCCGGCCTCGGCCCGGAGCCGACCGGCATCAAGCTCCAGCAGCAGTGGACCGGTGTGTGGGCGAAGGGCACCGACACCGAGTACGACACCGTCGCAGGCGGCACCGTCAAGAAGCTCGCCACCGGCTACACCAAGAACTACAAGGCGAGCGACCTGGCCACGGTGAAGGTCGGGCTCGGCGGGGCGGCCAAGGACAAGACCGGCTCCGTGGGCGCGCTCGGCATGCTGCCCGTCAGCTCCGGCGGCTGGTCCGTCGCCATCGACCAGAAGCTCCCCGGCACCCGCACCCTGCACCTGTCCACCGCCGACAAGGTGAAGTGGGGTCTGGAGTTCTCGCAGAACGGCCCCGAGGACAGCGACGGCTTCCCGACCGAGGAGGCCTCCTACACGCTGGGCACTCCCCAGTCGTTCCAGGGCGGCAAGGCGTACGAGAAGACGTTCAACACGGGCGTCTTCGGCCCCCGCATCGGCGGCGACTACGGCGTCTACCGCGACGGCAACGAGATCTACGGCAACCTGCCGATGTACGCCGACGGCAAGACCCACGCCGGCTACTCGCAGTACCTCTCCGTGAAGACCACCCTCTACAAGGGCAGCACCAAGGTCGGCGAGAACGACGACCCGCTGGTGGGCGAGAAGCCCTTCAAGGTCACCTCCGGCGACGCCGAGTACAAGCTGTCGACGTCCATCAGGCGCAGCGTCAAGATCGCCGCGGCCTCCACCCGCGTCGACGCCAGCTGGACGTTCCACTCGAAGAAGCCGGCCTCGTCGGCCGAGTCGACCAGGCTGCCGCTGTCCACGGCCCGCTTCAACGCGGCCGTCGGCCTCGACAGCACCGCCCCCGCCGACAAGACCCAGTCGGTCCCCGTCACCGTCCAGGGCGCGGCCGCGGGCAGCAACCTCAAGTCGCTGGCCGTGTACGTCTCCTACGACTACGGCCAGACGTGGAAGAGGCTGGACGTCAAGAACGGCAAGGTCAGTGTGAAGAACCCGGCCAAGGGCAAGGCCGTCTCCTTCCACGCCAAGATCGCCGACAAGAAGGGCAACAAGTCGACGATCTCGATCTACAACGCGTACTACGGCAAGTAGCCGCGGTGGGCGCGGCGCGTGGCGTAGGCGCGCTACGCGCGCAGGCGTAGTGACGGCCATGGCCCGTTACGCCCAGCGCTGACAGCCCAGGTGGCCCGTCCCGACCTCATGGCCGGGGCGGGCCACCCGTGTTGTGATGACTGCCATGACGACGCAGACAGTCGAGTACATCCGCTACCGGATCCCCGAGGCTCAGTCCGCCGAGTTCCTCGCGGCCTACACGCGCGCCGCCGACCGGCTCGCCGCGGCGCCCCAGTGCGTCGACTACGAACTGGCGCGCTGCGAGGAGGACTTCGAGCACTTCATCCTGCGCATCACCTGGACCTCGACCGAGGACCACATCGAGGGCTTCCGCAAGTCCGACCTCTTCCAGGACTTCCTCGCCGAGATCAGGCCGTACGTCGGGAACATCGACGAGATGCGCCACTACAAGCCCACATCGGTGCGCGGCACCGGCGCGTCCGTCCCGAGCCTGTACGACTGGGCCGGCGGCGCCGACGCCTTCGCGCGGCTCACCGACGTCTTCTACGCCAAGGTCCTCAAGGACGACCTCCTCGGCCCCCTGTTCGCGGACCTCCCGCCCGAGCACGCCGGGCACGTCGCCCTGTGGATCGGCGAGGTCTTCGGCGGCCCCGCC
This sequence comes from Streptomyces sp. NBC_00009, assembly GCF_045040855.1. Lineage (NCBI taxonomy): Bacteria > Bacillati > Actinomycetota > Actinomycetes > Kitasatosporales > Streptomycetaceae > Streptomyces > Streptomyces sp. NBC_00009. The sequence goes on along the minus strand of NZ_CP108312.1, from coordinate 2,907,015 downwards.
ACCTACTCCGAACAGCAGGGCGGCCACAGCCACATGGTCGCCAAGCACGTCGGCAAGCACATCACGGAGCCGCAGCGCCGCCGCTGGGTCAATCTGATCCAGGACGCGGCGGACGAGGCGGGCCTGCCGTCCGACGCCGAGTTCCGCTCGGCGTTCAGCGCCTACGTCGAGTGGGGCACCCGGCTCGCCGTGTACTTCTCCGGACCCGACGCGGCCCGGCCCGCAGAACAGCCCGTACCGCTGTGGAACTGGGGGGCGGCGCCGCCCTACCAGCCCTAGGGCCTCTCGTTTGGATCAGGCCGGGCTCGCGGGGTCTGGCACGCGCATCTGCGGCGTTGTCGTCAATCACCGACGCTCCGCGTCGCCTCAATCCTCCGCCTTGCAGCTGCACGCTCCCCCAAGCTCTCGGCTTCGCTCGAGCAGGGGGGACCCCCATGACCCCGCTCCCTGATCCGGCCTGATCCAAACGAGAGGCCCTAGCTCAGTCCTGGGTGCGGCTCTGTCCCTGGCCCGCCCGGACCGCGTCCGTGCCCCAGCTCGCGAGGAGGCGCAGCGCATCGGCCGACGGGGAGCCCGGCTCCGCGTGGTACATGACCAGGAACTGCTCCTCGTCGTCCGGCAGGTGCAGCGTCTCGTATGCGAGCGAGAGATCACCGACGAGCGGATGCCGCATCCGCTTCACGCCGTGGCTCTTCTCCCGGACGTCGTGTGTCGCCCACAGCCGCCTGAACTCCTCACTCTTGACGGAGAGTTCACCGACGAGCGCCGACAGCTCCGGGTCGTCCGGGTGGCAGCCCGCGTACAGCCGCAGATAGCTGACCATGTCCGAGGCCTTGGAGTCCCACTCCACGAACAGGTCGCGGTAGGCGGGGGACAGGAAGACGAGCCGCGCCCAGTTCCGCTCGCGCGGCGGCAGCTCGCCCCAGTCACCGAACAGCGCCGCCGCCATCCGGTTCCACGCGAGGATCTCCGAGCGCGGCCCGCCGATGTACGCCGGGACGCCGTCCAGCGTGTCCAGGAGCTGACTCAGCGCGACCCGCACCTGCTGCTGCCCGCGCGAGGCCCGCTTCTTCTTGTGCTGCTTCGGCTTGGCCAGATGCGTCAGATGCGCGTGCTCCGCGTCCGTGAGGCGCAGGGCGCGCGCGATCGCGTCGAGCACCTCCGCCGACACGTTCCGCCCGTTGCCCTGCTCCAGGCGCGTGTAGTACGCCACCGACACGCCGGCCAGCTGCGCCAGCTCCTCGCGGCGCAGGCCCGGCACGCGCCGGTGCCTGCCGAAGTCCGGCAGCCCCACGTCCTGTGGCTTCAGCCGGGCCCGCCGGGTGCGCAGGAACTCGCTCAGCTCGGCACGCCGGTCCAGCGGCTCGCCGGCGGCCGGGGCGGCGCGGGTCCCGTCATCGTCCATGTCTCCAGTATCGCCGGGCAGCCACAGTCGTACGAAGGTGTTCCTGACCCCGCCAGTAGTAGGACCAGTGGGCGTACGCAAAGCGGGGCAAGGCCGTGAGCTCGGCATACGCCTCCGGCTGGGGCAGGCTGGACGCATGACCACAGAGATCACCACCGTCAGCGCCTACGCCGCACCCTCCGCCAAGGCCCCGCTGGAGCGGACCACCATTCCGCGCCGCCCGGTCGGTGAGTTCGACGTCCTGATCGACATCAAGTTCGCCGGCATCTGCCACTCCGACATTCACCAGGCCCGCGACGGCTGGGGCGAGGGCATCTTCCCGATGGTGCCCGGCCACGAGATCGCCGGCATCGTCACCGAGGTCGGCTCCGGCGTGACGAAGTTCGCCGTCGGCGACCGCGTCGGCGTCGGCTGCATGGTCGACTCCTGCCGCGAGTGCGACAACTGCAAGGCGGGCCTGGAGCAGTACTGCGCCAAGGGCAACGTCGGCACGTACAACGCCCTCGACAAGAACGGCGAGCCCACCTACGGCGGCTACTCCACCCACATCGTCGTCGACGAGAACTACACCGTCGGCATCCCCGAGGGCCTCGCCCTCGACGAGGCCGCACCGCTGCTGTGCGCGGGCATCACCACGTACTCCCCGCTCAAGCACTGGAACGCGGGCCCCGGCAAGAAGGTCGCCGTCCTCGGCATGGGCGGCCTCGGCCACATGGGCGTCAAGATCGCGCACGCGCTCGGCGCCGAGGTGACCGTCCTGTCGCAGTCCCTGCGCAAGCAGGAGGACGGCCTCAAGCTGGGCGCCGACCACTACTACGCGACCAGCGACCCGAAGACCTTCGAGGAGCTGGCCGGTACCTTCGACATCATCCTGTCGACGGTCTCCGCCCCGCTCGACTTCGGCGCGTTCCTCTCGCTCCTGAAGACGGACGGCGCCCTGGTGAACGTGGGCGCCCCCGAGGAGCCCATCTCCCTCAACCTGTTCTCCGTGATCGCGGGCCGCAAGTCCCTCTCCGGCTCCGGCATCGGCGGCATCCAGGAGACCCAGGAGATGCTCGACTTCTGCGCCGAGCACGGCCTCGGCGCCGAGATCGAGCTGATCGAGGCGAGCCAGATCAACGAGGCGTACGAGCGCGTGCTCGCGAGCGACGTGCGGTACCGCTTCGTGATCGACACGGCGACGATCTGACGCTCGCCGTTGCCCGTCGCATTACCCAGGGCATCACCCGGGGCATTACCTGAGGCGTAATCGACGGCCCGTCCGTCCCCCGGCAGGATCGAGTCATCGAACCGATCCTGCCGGGGAGGACCTCATGACCGCCTACGCCATCGCCGCTCTGCGCAACACCACCGTGCCGAACGAAGAGGTCTTCGACTACATGGAGCGCATCCAGTCGACCCTCGACCCGTTCGGCGGCCGCTTCCTCGTGCACGGCGCCCAGTTGGAGGACATCGAGGGGTCGTGGCCGGGGGGCGTCGTCGTCATCTCGTTCCCTGACAAGGCCGCGGCCCACGGCTGGTACGACTCCGACGCCTACCAGGAGCTCATCCCGCTGCGGACACGGAACCTGGACGGCGAGGTGATCTTCGTGGAGGGGGTTCCGGAGGGCTACGACCCGTCGAGTACGGCTGCGCGGATGCGGGCCGAGGTGGCGCGGGGGCGCGTGTGACGCGGGCCGGGTGTGACGCCCACCGTTATGCCGGGGGCAGAACGGTGGGCCGCACTGCGTGCGCCGCTCCTACGCTGAGCCCGTGAGCAGCCACGCGTCGAACCACGCCCGCGTCATCCCCCTGCGCCCGGACCTGCGCGCGGACCCGCGCCCCGCCCCGGCGGAGCCTGCCGGGCCCCCGTCCAAGGAGCCGCTCTGGCGCGACATCGTGGGGGACGTCCTGCGCCGTGAGCGCCTCGCCCAGGAACGCACGCTGAAGGACGTCGCCGACGCCGCCCGAATCTCCCTGCCGTACCTCTCCGAGATCGAGCGCGGCCTCAAGGAGGCGTCGTCGGAGGTCCTGGCGGCCGCCGCCCACGCCCTGGGCCTCGGCCTCGCCGACGTCCTGGCCCTCGGTCAGTCCGAACTGCTCCGCCTCGCCACTCCGGCCTCACGGCCTGCCGTCCGCCGGGTGCCCCCGCGCCAGGGCGAGGTACGCCTCGCGGCGTGAGAACACCGTTCCCGACATCGTTCCGGACATCGTTCCGGACACCGTGAGCACAGCCCGTTGTCAGTGGTCGCACCTACGCTGCGAGAGCGGCTGTGTGACGGCTGCCGGACGCAGGGGTTCATGACGTTCGGGCGGGACGGGGAGCGGGGGCGGGGAGCGCGATGCTGGTTGCGGTCATGGGGGCCGTCGGGGGAATCGTGGCGGCGGCCGTCGGCGCGGTCATCGCGGCGTGGGCGACGCTGCGGGCGCGGCGGAAGCAGGACGGGGCGATCAGCTTCGTCGACGTCACGGTGAAGGACGCCGAGGCGGTGCTCGCGGAGCCGGACGCGGACGTGCGTGTACTGGGCGAACTGGTCCCCCAGCGCCCGGTCCTGGACATCGCCGTGCGCAACGACGGCGACCTGGACGGCATCGTGCGACGCGTGCAGGTGGACGTGCAGGGCCTGCTCCACGTCCCACCGATCGAGCCGCCGGTCGTCCTCGTCCTGCCCGGGGCGACGATCACCGCACCCCTGCCGGCGCAGCAGCGAAGCATGGGTCCGAGCGCCGCGTACGCCGTCAACTTCCCGCTCAGGGAAGGGAGTTACCGCCACTCCGTCAGTCAGCTGATCCCCGCGGGCACCGTGGACAGATTCGCCGTGTCCCTGGTGGCGACGGAGGCGGAGCGGGGCAGGGACTTCTACGGGGTGAGCCTGTCCCTCGACTGCGGCAGGACGAAGAAGGGCCGGGCAAGCGCGGCATGGGAATCCGTCCGGGTGCTGGCCTACGGGCCTCCGGCCTGGGAAAGCCCCGACGAGATCAGGGAACGCCTGTCCCGGATGGCCGACCGCGTGCGCGAACTGGCCCCGTCCGGCGGCGAGAGCGTCGGCGTGCTCTTCAACTCCACGGTCCACCCCGCCCGCACGGCGATGGACGACTACATCACGGTCTACGAGAACAAGCTCAAGGTCCTGACCACGGCGCTCGGCGAGTGCCTGAAGTACGCCGCGGACGACACCCGGATACGGACCTGGCTGACGGAACTGGAGCGCGCCACCGAGGAGATCGAACCCCTGCGCCACCACGCGACGGCACTGCGCGCCTCGGGCGGCCACACCTGACCCCGCACGCCCGCCGATGCGGCGAGCGCCACCCCGCCTACCCCTGCATCGCCCGCCGCGCGCCGGCCTCGGTCGGATACTCGCGGACGGTGAGCGCGGCGACGCTCCAGCCCACGCAGAACGCGGCGAACGCCGGCATGACAGGAGCCGCGATCACCACGAGGCCACGGCCGAGGACGGCCAGACCGGTGGAGCGCCGGACGGAAGCACGCCGCGCGGCACGCGCCCGCCCGGGACCGGGCGGGTCCAGCAGGTCCCTGCGGTGCGCCCGCCGCTGCACGATCCAACCCCAGACGGCGCCCACACAGGCCGCGACGACCTGTGCCACGTCCCACACGGTGCGCACGAGCCTGATGATGACCGCCGGACCAGCGGTGGAGTTGATCCATGCTGCGATCAGAAGAGCGCCGGCCAGGACGCCCCACCACTGGTCCAGTCCGCCGAATCGCCCGCTCTTTGCCCCCGAAGTCGCCATGAGGCAAATCGTGGCAACCGGGAGGTGCTGTCATGCGGCTCAGGAGAACCTTGACCGGAAGCGATCACCTAACGGCTGACAGGTGACACCTGCTCGGCGGCGTTGTTCTGCGGCTTCGCAGCCGTCACCTCGCAGCGCGATCGCAGGGAGGGCCCGACGGGCGCGGAATCGGCTGGGACCCTCGTGCGTTGAGGGCAGTGGGCGTGGGATGCGGTGGTGTGTGAGCCGGGAGTCCGCCCGAATGACCGGAGTGACAGATATTGGAGGGCCGTAATGGCTGCGCAGACGCAGAAGGCCGTGCTGGCCGGCGGGTGTTTCTGGGGGATGGAGGAGCTGATCCGCCGGCTTCCGGGCGTGACGGCGACCCGGGTCGGATACACGGGCGGAGACGTACCGAACGCGACGTACCGAAACCACGGCACGCACGCCGAGGCCATCGAGATCCTTTTCGACCCCGAGAAGACCGACTTCCGCGCGATCCTGGAGTTCTTCTTCCAGATCCACGACCCGAGCACCAAGAACCGCCAGGGCAACGACATCGGGCTCAGCTACCGCTCGGCGATCTACTACGTGGACGACGAGCAGAAGCGGATCGCCGAGGACACCATCGCGGATGTGGACGCCTCCGGACTGTGGCCCGGCAAGGCCGTCACCGAGGTGGAGCCGGTCGGCCCCTTCTGGCAGGCCGAGCCCGAGCACCAGGACTACCTGCAGCGATACCCGGACGGCTACACCTGCCACTTCCCGCGCCCGGGATGGCGTCTGCCCGCCCGCACGGAGGGCTGACGGCGAGGCTCGGGCCCGGCCGAGATCTACGCGGCATTCCCGCCCGGTTCGACCGGCAGGCGCTAGTGGCGCAGCGTCGCCGGGCTCCCGCCGTTCGCCTCGTAGCCCGCGACCGCCAGCGCCCGGAACACCGCGTAGTCCGCCGCAGGGTCCGAGCCCGTCGTCCAGGGGAGCGCGCCGACGTGGCCGTCGACGTGGAGCAGCTGCTCCATCGCCTCGGCCCAGCGCTCGCAGCGGACCAGGAAGAACACCAGGAGGTGGCGGACGTGGGCGAGCATCGGGTCGTCCGGGCGGGCGGCCTGGACGGCGAAGAGCGCGCCGTGGATCGACTTGGTGACGACCTCGCTCCGGTAGAAGCTGCGCACCAGATTGACGTCGGGCAGGTGCTCGTAGACCGCGAAGAGGGGGAGCGCGGCGAGGAGCGAGCCGCGCGGGGCGCGCGCGGCGGCGGCCTCGGCGAAGGCGAAGGCGAGCTCGCGCGAGCCGTGCCACTTCTCGCACCAGTACCGCAGGCCCGCGAGGTGGGCGCCCATGTGGCCCGGCGCCGTGTCGAGGATCTTGAGCCAGAGCTGCTCGAAGTCGTGCTGGGAGTACCCGAGACCGCGGGCCACGGCGAGATGCGTGATGTGGGGGACCGGGTCGCCGGGGGCCAGGAGCGCCGCGTCCTCGCAGGCCGACCTGGCCTCCTCCAGGATGATCCGCCGCTCGTCGGCCTGGGCCTCACCGCCCGCGTTCCGCCAGGCCTGCTGGACCAGGAACTCCGCGAACACCTGTGCCCCGCCCGGGTCCTTGGGGTCCTGGGCACGCCACGCGTGGAGCCATCCGGCTCCGAGCCGCGGGGTCTGCGCCAGCTCCAGGGCGGCGGCGCCGGCGATCGCCTGCACGCGCTCCCAGCGCTGCTCGCTCTCCTTGCCCGTGCCGGCGAGGAGCTGCTTGGCGGCGGTGAAGTCCTGGTTGCGCTGGACCACCGACATCACGTTCAACAGGTCCTGGTCGGGGCCCGGGAGCCGCACGTCCAGGTCCTCCTGGCGCATGAAGCCGTACTCCGCCGGGTCCGCGGCGTCCGGCGAACCGGGCGCGACCTGGCGTATCCCGCCGCGCCTGCGCAGCAGGTACGGGCCGAGCACCGCCCCCAACATGACCACTGCCATCAGGACCCAGAGAATTCCCATGCGTACAAGCGAACCAGAAGGGTCGGACAATTGGCGAACCAGGCCCGGTAGGGCCGCCGCGCGGCCCGTGTGCGCACTACGCTCTGGCCGCATGAGCGACACGCACAACAGCCAGCACGCCCACGGCGGTCACGGGTTCGAGACCGTGGCCATTCACGCGGGCAACACGGCCGACCCCCTGACGGGCGCCGTGGTCCCCCCGATCTACCAGGTCTCCACGTACAAGCAGGATGGCGTGGGCGGGCTGCGCGGCGGCTACGAGTACAGCCGCAGCGCCAACCCGACCCGGACCGCCCTCGAAGAGAACCTCGCCGCCCTCGAAGGCGGCCGCCGCGGCCTCGCGTTCGCCTCCGGGCTCGCCGCCGAGGACTGCCTCCTGCGGACGCTGCTCGCGCCCGGCGATCACGTCGTCATCCCGAACGACGCGTACGGCGGCACGTTCCGTCTGTTCGCGAAGGTCGTCTCGCGGTGGGGCGTGGAGTGGTCGGTCGCCGACACCAGCGACCCGGCGTCCGTGCGCGCGGCGCTCACGCCGAAGACCAAGGTCATCTGGGTCGAGACGCCGTCCAACCCGCTGCTCGGGATCACCGACATCGCCGCCGTCGCGCAGGTCGCGCGGGAGGCGGGGGCGGGGCTCGTCGTCGACAACACCTTCGCGAGCCCGTACCTCCAGCAGCCGCTGGCGCTCGGCGCGGACGTCGTCGTGCACTCCCTGACCAAGTACATGGGCGGTCACTCGGACGTCGTCGGGGGCGCGCTGATCGTCGCCGACCCGGCGCTCGGCGACGAGCTGGCGTACCACCAGAACGCGATGGGCGCCGTCGCCGGGCCGATGGACGCCTGGCTCGTGCTGCGCGGCATCAAGACGCTGCCCGTGCGCATGGACCGGCACAGCGAGAACGCGACGAAGGTCGCCGACATGCTGTCCCGGCACGCGCGCGTGACGCGTGTTCTGTACCCGGGCCTTCCGGAGCACCCCGGTCACGAGGTCGCGGCCAAGCAGATGAAGGCGTTCGGCGGCATGGTGTCGTTCCAGGTCGAGGGCGGCGAGGAGGCCGCCGTGGCGGTCTGCGACCGGGCGAAGCTGTTCACCCTGGGCGAGTCCCTGGGCGGTGTGGAGTCCCTGATCGAGCACCCGGGACGCATGACGCACGCCTCGGTCGCGGGCTCGGCGCTCGAAGTGCCCAGCGACCTCGTACGCCTCTCCGTGGGCATCGAGTCGGCCGACGACCTGCTCGCCGACCTCCAGCAGGCGCTCGGCTGATCCCGCGCAGGGCCTCCTGAAGGAGGCGCGCGGTCACCAGCCCGTGAGTGGTGGAGTCGTCCCAGACGGCGGCTCCACCCAGGGCCTGGCCAGCAGGGCCCACACGAAGAAGGCGGTCATCGCCAGGGACAGCGCCAGCCACATCAGGCGGCGCAGCACCCTCCTGCGACGCAGGATCCGCCCGCCCCGGCGCACCGCCTCGGCGTGGATCTCGGGCGGCAGCGCTCCCTGGGCGGCCTCCAGGACCGCGCGGACCTCGCGTTCCCTGCGGGCCTGTGCGTTCATGACGGCACCTCCTCCAGGGCCGCCGCGTCCCCGAGGGGGGCCGGGGCGGGCCCGCGCGGCGGGTGCAGGACGAGCGCCATGGCGCGCGCGTGGATGGCGTGCACGCGCTCCATGGGGAGCCCGAGCAGCGCCGCCACCTGCTCCTCGCCGACCCCTTCGTACAGGCGCAGCACCAGGATCAGCCGCTCCTGCGGGCCCAGGTGACGCAGCACGCCGCCGTACCCGCGGTGCCGGTGCCAGGCCGCGCGGGCGAAGCGCAGGGCGAGCTCCTTGCGGGCACGGTCGTAGGGGTCCTCGCCGCGCAGCCGGTCCCAGGAGGCGTAGGTCTGCGCGAGCGCCGACGTGAGCAGTTTCCGCGCGCGCGGGTTGTCGTCGGCCGGTTCCGTGGTGAGCAGGGTCGCGGCATGGAGCAGCCGCCCTGCCGCGCCCGCGACGAACGCCTCGAACTCCCGGGCCCGGCGGGCGTCCTGGAACGCGCGCCGTTCTCGCACCGCACCTCCAGCCGGGCCGCTCGGCGGCCGGTCGCCGGACGGGACGGGCCCCGGCCGCATGCGACAGGGGCCCGGTCTCATATGAGGGCAGGTGCGGGCCCGGGGTCAAGAGCCGGGAGCGGCTTCCCCGGACGGGGCGGGCTGGCCCGTCTGCCGCGCGGACAGCGCGGTGTTGAAGCGCGTGAGGAGCGCACAGAACTGTTCGCGCTCCTGCGGGGTCCACTCCTGCGTCAACTCGGCCATCAGGGACCGCCTGGACGTGCGTACCTCGTCGAGCCGGGCGAGGCCGCGCGGCGAGAGCTGGAGGACGACCGCGCGCCCGTCCTCCGGGTGGGACGTCCGCTTGACGAGGCCCGTGTCGACGAGCGGCGCGACCTGACGCGTCACCGTCGACGAGTCGATGCCCATGCTCGCGGCGAGCGCCTTGACGCCCATCGGGCCTTCCTTGTCCAGGCGGTTGAGCAGCAGATACGCGGCTCGGTCCATCGAGTTGCGCACCTGCCCGACCCCGCCGAGCCGGGTCTGTTCGGCACGGCGGGCGAAGACCGCCACCTGGTGCTGCAGGGTTTCGAGGAGGCCGGTGTCGCCGGCGGTCGTCATGTCCATCGTTTCCGGTGGTGTGGGCATGGCCGGGGGCTCACTTCATGCGAGGGGTGGTGGGTTGGGGGACAGGGTACGCGGCCGGACGGCGGGCCGTACCGACGCTGCACAATCCAGTCTCGGACCGTGGTCACGCCAGGAGCCGTACGGCGTGAGCTGCGAGACTTGCCGTCATGAGCTACAGCACGGCTGACTCCTTGCCGACGGTGACCCTGGACGATGTGCGCGGCGCGCAGAAGATGCTCTCGGGGGTCGCGCGGATGACGGCGATGGAGGGCAGCCGGTACCTCTCGGGGCTGGTCGGGGCGCCGGTGCACCTCAAGTGCGAGAACCTCCAGCGGACCGGCTCCTTCAAGCTGCGCGGCGCGTATGTCAGGATCGCGGGCCTGCTTCCCGAGGAGCGCGCCGCGGGCGTGGTCGCCGCGAGTGCCGGAAACCATGCGCAGGGTGTAGCGCACGCCTCTTCTCTCCTCGGCGTACGCTCCACGGTCTTCATGCCGGTCGGCGCGCCCCTGCCGAAGGTCGCGGCGACCCGGGACTACGGCGCGGAGGTGCGGCTGCACGGGCAGGTCGTCGACGAGACGCTGGCGGCGGCGCAGGAGTACGCGCACGAGACGGGTGCCGTGTTCATCCACCCCTTCGACCACCCGGACATCATCGCCGGGCAGGGCACGGTCGGCCTCGAGATCCTGGAGCAGTGCCCCGAGGTGCGCACGATCGTCGTCGGCATGGGCGGCGGCGGGCTCGCCGCGGGCATCGCGGTGGCGGTCAAGGCGCTGCGTCCCGATGTGAAGGTGATCGGTGTGCAGGCGGCGGGCGCGGCGGCGTACCCGCCCTCGCTCGAGGCCGGGCGGCCGGTGTCGATCCCGTATCCGGCGACGATGGCCGACGGCATCAAGGTGGGGCGCCCCGGTGACGTGCCGTTCCAGCTGGTCGAGGAGCTGGTCGACGAGGTCCGTACGGTCTCGGAGGACGAGCTGTCGAGCGCGCTGCTGCTCTGCCTGGAGCGGGCCAAGCTGGTCGTCGAACCGGCTGGGGCGAGCCCTGTCGCGGCGCTGCTGAGCGACCCGCACTCCTTCGAGGGCCCGGTCGTGGCGCTCCTGTCGGGCGGCAACGTCGACCCGCTCCTGATGCAGCGGATCCTGCGCCACGGCATGGCTGCCGCCGGGCGCTATCTGTCGCTGCGGCTGCGTCTTACGGACCGTCCCGGCGCCCTGGCGACGCTTCTCGGTGTGCTGTCCGTGGTCGACGCCAACGTCCTCGACGTGAGCCACGTGCGCACGGATCCCCGGCTCGGTCTCACGGAGGCCGAGGTCGAGCTGCACCTGGAGACGAAGGGCCCGGTGCACTGTGCCGAGGTCGGCGCGGCGCTGCGGGACGCGGGTTACCTCGTCATCGACTGACCGGCCGGCCGCGGAATCACCGGCCCGCCGGCAGATTACGGAAAACCGGTTGATGAGACGCGATGTATCGCGATACCTTGTGGTCCACGTCACTACTCCGTCGGGCGTGCCCAGACGGGCATACCTAAGATTTTGCCGAGCAAGGCAACCAAAAGGTCACCCACAACCCATGGGGGAAGCCACATGCCAGGCGCCATCTATGCCGAAGGTCTGGTGAAGACCTTCGGCGACGTCAGGGCTCTGGACGGCGTTGATCTCGATGTCCCGGAGGGCACGGTCCTCGGCCTGCTCGGTCCGAACGGGGCGGGGAAGACCACTGCCGTGCGCTGTCTGACGACGCTGCTCACGCCGGACAGCGGCAAGGCCGTCGTCGCGGGCATCGACGTTCTCAAGCATCCGAACGAGGTGCGGCGCTCGATCGGCCTCTCCGGTCAGTTCGCCGCGGTCGACGAGTATCTGACGGGTCGTGAAAACCTGCAGATGGTCGGCCAGTTGTACCAGATGAAGGCCAAGGAGGCGAAGGCGCGGGCGTCCGAGCTGCTCGAGCGGTTCAACCTCACGGACGCCGCCGACCGGACCTCGAAGACGTACTCCGGAGGCATGCGCCGCCGGCTCGACCTGGCCGCCGCGCTCGTCGTCTCGCCGCCCGTGATGTTCATGGACGAGCCCACGACGGGACTCGACCCGCGCAACAGGCTGCAGCTGTGGGAGGTCATCCAGGAGCTGGTCGCCGGCGGCACGACCCTGCTGCTGACCACCCAGTACCTCGAAGAGGCCGACCACCTGGCGCACGACATCTGCGTGATCGACCACGGCCGCGTCATCGCGCGCGGCACCTCCGACCAGCTCAAGGCCCAGACCGGCGGCGAGCGCGTCGAGCTCGTGGTGCACGAGCGGGAGCACATGACGCCCGCCGCCGAGATCCTCGCCGGGTTCGGCAAGGGCGAGACCACCGTCGAGCAGCACACCCGCAAGCTCACCGTCCCCGTCACCGGCGGCGCCAAGCTCCTCGCCGAGGTCATCAGGGAGCTGGACACCCGCGGCATCGAGATCGACGACATCGGTCTGCGCCGGCCCACCCTCGACGACGTCTTCATCTCCCTGACCGGCCACGTGGCCGAGGAGAAGGAGGACGAGAACGGCTCGGGGGCGGGCGCCGCCAAGCAGTCCAAGCGCAAGAAGGAGGCCGACAAGTGAGCGCCGTCACCCAGCCCCTCACCCCCCGCCCCGCGGGCGGCCCCGTGCAGTCCGTCCGGGACTCCCTCGTCGTCGCCAAGCGCAATCTGATCCGGATGACGCGGATCCCCGAGGTCGTCATCTTCGGGCTGATCCAGCCGATCATGTTCGTGGTGCTGTTCAGCTTCGTGTTCGGCGGCTCGATGAACATCGGGGGCACCACCGACCCCGCGGTCTACCGCGAGTTCCTGATGGCCGGCATCTTCGCCCAGACCGTCACGTTCGCCACGGCGGGCGCCGGAGCGGGCATCGCCGACGACATGCACAAGGGGCTCATCGACCGCTTCAGGTCGCTGCCGATGTCCCGCGGCGCCGTCCTCACCGGACGCACCCTCGCGGACCTCGTGCAGACGGCCCTGACCCTGCTCGTCCTCGCGATCGTCGCGCTCCTGGTGGGCTGGCGCATCCACGAGGGCCTCCCGAAGGCCCTCGGCGCCTTCGGCCTGCTGCTCCTCCTCGGTTACGCGTTCACGTGGATCGGCGCCCTCATCGGCCTGTCCGTACGCACCCCTGAGGCGGCCACGTCGGGCGGGCTGGTCTGGCTCTTCCCGGTGACGTTCATCTCGAACGCGTTCGTGGACTCCAGCCAGATGACGCCCTGGCTGCGCCACATCGCCGACTGGAACCCGTTCAGCGCCACGGTGCAGGCCTGCCGCGTGCTGTTCGGCAACCCGGGCGTCTCGACGTCCGAAGCCTGGCCCATGCAGCACTCCGTGTGGGCCTCGCTGATCTGGTCCGTCCTGATCATCGTCGCCTTCCGGACGCTCTCGGTCCGCAAGTACCGCAACGCGACGGCCTGACGGCGACGGCCCGACCGAGGCAGCCCGACCGATACGGCTCGGCACGCGAACATGCGAAGGCCCCCGGCGCAGCACGCGCCGGGGGCCTTCGCCATGGGTCGGATCAGCCGCTGTAGGGCTTCGCCGCGAGGATCTTCACCGAGGCGAGCTTGCCGTTCGGCAGCTCGTACTGGGCGTCCTCGCCGATCTTCTTGCCGTTCACGCCGGAGCCCAGCGGGGACTGCGGCGAGTACGTCTCGATTTCGGCGCTCGCGTACTCGCGCGAGGCGAGCAGGAACGTCATGGTGTCGTCCTCGTCGCCGTCGAAGGCGATCGTGACGACCATGCCGGGTGCGGCGACGTCGGCCGCGGCCGGCGCCTCGCCGACCTTGGCCTTCTCCAGGAGCTGGGTCAGCTGGCGGATGCGGAGCTCCTGCTTGCCCTGCTCCTCCTTGGCCGCGTGGTACCCGCCGTTCTCGCGCAGGTCGCCCTCCTCGCGTGCCGCCGCGATCTTCACGGTGATCTCGGCGCGCGCGGGACCAGACAGGTACTCCAGCTCGTCCTTGAGCTTGGTGTACGCCTCCTGCGTGAGCCAGGTGACGTCTTCGCTGGTCTGGGTCACAGGTGCTCCTCGTAGGTACTGGGAATACAAAGCATCGCCCTACCCAGAAGCATGTGCTCTCACGGGAGGGCGAAACCACGAGCCTAACAATTCAGGCGCCGAAGGGGGAGGACATATGCCATCAAGAATTCGTCGACGCAGGTCAGGCGTCGAAACCCGTACGGCCGGCGGTGCGGCGGCGGTGTGGCCGAGGTGCGGCCACCGTGCGGTCAGCCCGCGTGGCAGCCGAGCAGCTCCGCGCTGGTGCCGCGGGCCGTGGTGCGCAGCGTCACGACCTTGTCGATCCGGCTGTCGCGCTGGTCGAAGCGGAAGTCCGCGCGGCCCACCTCGGCGCCGTCGGTGGACAGCGAACGGATGGTGCAGTAACCCTTCGCGTCGGTGTCCTTACGGACCTCGAGGTGCACCTTGACCGCCTCGTCGGAGGCCTTGAAGGTGATGACCTCGGCGCTGATCTTCGTGCCGAACACGTAGTGGTAGCCGAACCAGCCGATCAGGACGACGAGCAGGGCGCCGAGCACGGCGCCGACGATCTTCAGGGTGCGGTCCGCGCGTTCGTCGGCGGAGCGGGAACGGCCGTAGCGGCCGTCGGGGAGCTGCTCACTCACCGCACTCATGATCGATCCTCTCGCGCGGGGCGGTCGAGGACCGGCCCCTGACAGACTGCCGGAATTTTCCGCCCCCCGGTTCCGTCACTATAGAAGCCGCCCATTGCGCTGTATGACCGAGGGCGCCTTATTCACCGAGTCATTCACTGAGGATCTTGTCTTGACTGAGCAGCTGCGACTGATGGCCGTTCACGCCCACCCCGACGACGAGTCGTCGAAGGGCGCGGCCACCATGGCCAAGTACGTGTCCGAGGGGGTGGCCGTCCTTGTCGTGACCTGCACGGGCGGGGAACGCGGCTCCATCCTCAACCCGAAGCTTCAGGGGGACACGTACATCGAGGAGAACATCCACGAGGTACGCAAGAAGGAGATGGACGAGGCGCGCGCGATCCTGGGCGTCGACCAGGAGTGGCTGGGCTTCGTCGACTCGGGCCTGCCCGAGGGCGACCCGCTGCCCCCGCTGCCCGAGGGCTGCTTCGCGCTCGAGGACGTCGACAAGGCGGCGGGTGAGCTGGTCAGGCAGATCCGTTCGTTCCGCCCGCAGGTCGTCACGACGTACGACGAGAACGGCGGCTACCCGCACCCCGACCACATCATGACCCACAAGATCTCGATGGTGGCGTTCGAGGGCGCGGCGGACACCGAGAAGTACCCGGAGTCCGAGTTCGGCCCGGCCTACCAGCCGCAGAAGCTCTACTACAACCAGGGCTTCAACCGGCCGCGCACCGAGGCGCTGCACCAGGCGATGCTGGACCGCGGCCTGGAGTCGCCGTACGCGGAGTGGCTCAAGCGGTGGGACGAGTTCGAGCGGGTCGAGCGGACGCTGACCACGCACATCCCGTGCGCCGACTTCTATGAGATCCGCGACAAGGCGCTGATCGCGCACGCCACGCAGATCGACCCCGACGGTGGCTGGTTCCGCGTCCCGATGGACGTCCAGCGGGCGGTGTGGCCGACCGAGGAGTACGAGCTCGCGAAGTCTCTCGTCGATACCTCCCTCCCCGAGGACGACCTCTTTGCGGGCATCCGCGACAATGCCTGACATGAGCGCAAGCGCAAGCCTGGCAATGACGCATCTCGTCCCCCTCGCCAAGGAGGTCGACGAGAACAAGGTGACCCCGGGCGTCCTCGGTTTCATCGTCTTCGCGGTGATGGCCGTCGCCGTCTGGGGCCTGATGAAGTCGATGAACCGCCACATGGGCAAGGTCGACTTCAAGGAGAAGCCAGACGTCGCCGCGGACTCCGCGACCGGCTCCGGCGCCTCCCCGGCCTCGCCCGCCAAGGGCTGACGCCCAGCTGGACGGAACGCGCTCGGCACGGCGATGAGCCGCGCCGAGTGCCTTCGTGCTGCGCCCCCGGCGCTCAGGCGCCCCCGGCACCCACTCGCCCCAACGCCCGCGAGCCCTCAGCGCCCCGCGCTCACCTCCACACCCATCACGTCCCGGGCGTGCCGCTTCGGGACCATGCCGAGGCGCCAGGCCTGCCAGCCCGCCTCGAGGTCCGCGCCGCGCTCCAGGAGGAGCTGGTAGGCCTCCACGTAGTCGTCGAGCTTGCCGTCCCGGCCGGCGTGGGTGGTGCGGGCGAGCTGGGACAGCTCCTCCTGCGCCACGGCCGTGCCGATCTCCGAACCGCCCGGTGACGCGTACGGCAGCAGCGTGCAGCGCAGGAAGTTCGCCCAGTCCTCGCCGCGGCGGTCGCCGTACGACGCGAACAGCGCCGCCGCCTCTTCGCACAGGGTCAGGGCCTGGGCCGCGCGCCCGTTGCCCGCGTCCACCACCGCCAGTTCCAGGCAGGTCCACCCCTCGCCGTGCGCGACGCCGATGCGCTGGAAGTCGGCGCGGGCGTCGACCAGGAGCTGACGCGCGAAGCCGGAGTTACGCAGCGAGCCGGTCTGTGCGGCGCGCTGGTCACGCGTGACGCGGGCCGAGTGATGGCGGGCGCAGGCGAGCCCGTACACGTCGCGCATCCGCGAGAACATCGTGCGGGAGCGCTCCAGCTCGCGTACCGCCTGGTCGAGGTTGCCGCTCTCCTCCAGGGCCTGGCCCAGGTAGTAGAGCGTCCAGGCCTCGCCGCGCGCGTCCTCGTTGTCGCGGTGGCGCGAGGTGGCCTGGCGCAGTCCGTCGACGGCCGCCGACGCGTCGCCGTCCACCAGGCGCGCCCGCGCCAGCTGGGTGAGCGCCCATGCCTCGCCCCGGCTGTCGCGCGTACGGCTGTACAGGTCGAGGGCGGTGCGCAGCTCGCGCTCCGCGCCCGGTACGTCGCCCATCCGCAGGCACAGCTGCCCCAGCTGGAAGTGCGCCCACGCCTCGCCGTGCACGGACTCGTTCTCGCGGTGCAGGG
Source organism: Streptomyces sp. NBC_00009 (assembly GCF_045040855.1). Taxonomy (NCBI): domain Bacteria; kingdom Bacillati; phylum Actinomycetota; class Actinomycetes; order Kitasatosporales; family Streptomycetaceae; genus Streptomyces; species Streptomyces sp. NBC_00009. The sequence continues at coordinate 2,890,292 of NZ_CP108312.1, read as the reverse complement.
CCAGCGCCGCGGTCAGCAGGTCGAGCGCCTCCTTCACATGGGCCCGGTCGCGCTCCACCGCGGCGAGCGCGTGCAGCGTCCAGCCCCGGTCGCCCGACGTCTCGTCCGTGATCTGCAGGTCGAGGGCCTCGCGGAGCTTCGCCGCCGCCTCCTTGAGCTGGCCCTGGTGGTGCAGCGTGATGCCCAGCGAGCACAGGGCGCGCGCCGCGCCCGCGTTGTGGTGCGCCTCGAAGTACAGGTCCACCACGGACGCCAGCGTCGTACGCGCCTTGTCGAGCTCGCCGAGCTGGCGCGCGGCGATACCCGTGCGCCACTGGACCGAGCGCACGAGAAGCCCCTGGTCGACGGCCTGGGTGAGCTCGCTGATCTCGCCGAGGCGGTAGAGGTCGCCGCGCAGCAGGCAGTAGTCGCACAGGGCGCCGAGCAGATTGAGCACGGCCGCCTGGTCGACGCCCTCAGCGCCCCGCAGCGTCGCCGTGATGAAGCTGGACTCGTCGTCGAGCCAGCGCAGCGCGGCGTCCAGCGAGGTGAAGCCGTGCGGGCCGATCTGGCCGGCACGCGTCGACATCTTGCCGTCGACGAGCCGGATCACCGAGTCCGCGAGCTCCGCGTAGTTCTGGATGAGGCGTTCCTGCGCGGCCGTCCGCTCGCCCGGCTCCTCCTCGTCGAGGAGACGGGCCTGCGCGAAGGAGCGGACGAGGTCGTGCAGCCGGTACCGGCTGCCCCGCACGTGGTCGATCAGCCCCGCCCGTGACAGCGCCGTCAGATGGCGGGTGGCCTCAGACTCGTCCGTCGAGAGGAGCGCGGCCGCCGCGGCCGCGCCGAGCGAGGCCCGCCCGGCGAGCGCGAGCCGGCGCAGCAGCCGCCGGGCCGCATCGGACTGGTCGGTGTAGCGCAGCCACAGCACCCGCTCGACCGGCTCCACGGGCCCGTACGCACCCAGGTCGGACGCCAGTGCGCGGGTCGTGCGCGGCCCGATCGCGGAGCCCGCGATGCGCAGCGCCAGCGGCAGACCGCCGCACAACTCCCTTACGGTGTCGGACGATTCGGAGTCGTAGGGCCCCGACGCGTCCTCCGCGGACTCACGAAGGAGTTCCTCCGAGCCCGCCGCGTCCAGCGCGTCCACCGGCACCTGGTGCACCCACGCCGGGACGTCCGCGGGCAGGTCGAGCGGCTTGCGCGCCGTCACAAGGACGAGGCTGTCGGACCGCTCGGGGATCAGCGTGCGCACCTGCTCCGCGTCGCTCGCGTCGTCCAGGACGATCGTGACCGGAAGCCCCGTCAGATGCTGGTGGTACAGCTCGCTCAGGCGGCGCACCTGCTGCTCCTGCGAGGAACGCTCCCGGAAGAGCAGCTGCTCGCGCGGCGCGCCGAGCCGGTTCAGCAGATGGAGCAGCGCGTCCCGCGTCGACAACGGGGCCTCGGGCGCGTCGCCCCGCAGGTCCACCACGCACGCGCCGCGGAACTGGTCGCGCAGCTCGTGCGCCGCCCGCACCGCGAGCGTCGTACGGCCCGAGCCCGGCGCGCCGTGCAGCACGACGACGGTGGGCCGGGTCTCGGTGCTCGCGCGGGCCGCGTGCACCCACTGCGCGATCCGTTGCATCTGCGCCCTACGGCCGGCGAACGGGCCCTCCATCTCCGGCAGTTGACCGAAGGACTGCTCCAGGACATTGCGCCGCCTGGCCGCCGCGCTCTTGTCGGTACGGCGCAGCTGCGGCGTCGGCTTCTTCGCGCCGGTCCCCGCGGTGGCGGCGAGGACGCGCTGCTGGTCGAGGAACGGCCGGATCCCCCGCACGTCGAGCGCCGTCAGCCACTGCAGTCTCAGCTGTTCGGGCCCGCCGGGCTGGCTCCTCGCCCCGGCGCGGCGGCTCGCGGCGGGCACATGGGAGGCCGTCACCTTCGCGACGGTCGTGGCGGCGCCCACCACGGCGACGGCCGCGCCCGCCCCGACCGCGGTCCCCACCCCCGTACCGAGCACCAGGTCGGCCAGACAGGCGCCGACCGCGGCAACGGACGTGACCAGCAAGGGAGTCGACCCGCGCTCCTGGGCGAAGCGCTGCCCGAACGACATCTGCCCGGCCTCGGCCTCGTCCAGGGCATGGGTGAACTGCGTGTACTCCTCGGCGGCGGTCTCCGCCATGGCGTCGAGCGCACCACGCGCACGCGACAGCAGTACCCCGCCGTCCGTGCGCCCACCCGAACGCCGTACTTCCTCCTCCACGGCCCGGGCCAACAGCCCCTCGGCTTCCGCCCGATGGCTGTCTCGCATCTCAGGTCCCCCTCCGGCGGCAACGATTCCGCGTCAAGTGTGCTGCGTATGGGGTCACGGCGCGAGGGGCCCGGGATCAAAGGGCTGATCGATGACCTACGTGCGCGAGGATGGGGCGCATGCCGAACCGACTGGCCCATGAGACGTCCCCCTACCTCCTCCAGCACGCCGACAACCCCGTCGACTGGTGGCCGTGGTCGGCCGACGCCTTCGAGGAGGCGCGGCGGCGCGGGGTCCCGGTGCTGCTCAGTGTCGGGTACTCCAGTTGCCACTGGTGCCACGTCATGGCGCACGAGTCCTTCGAGGACGAGGCGACCGCCGCCCTCATGAACGACCGCTTCGTCAACATCAAGGTCGACCGGGAGGAGCGCCCCGACGTCGACGCCGTCTACATGGAGGCCGTGCAGGCCGCCACCGGACAGGGCGGCTGGCCCATGACCGTGTTCCTCACGCCCGAGGCCGAGCCGTTCTACTTCGGCACCTACTTCCCGCCCGAGCCCCGGCACGGAATGGCGTCCTTCCCGCAGATCCTGGAAGGCGTGGCGCAGGCGTGGGCGGAGCGCAAGGACGAGGTCGCCGAGGTCGCCGCGAAGATCGTGGGCGATCTGGCCGGACGCGAGATGCCGTACGGGGACACGCAGGTCCCCGGGGAGGGCGAGCTCGCGCAGGCGCTGCTCGGCCTGACCCGCGAGTACGACGCGGCGAACGGCGGGTTCGGAGGCGCACCCAAGTTCCCGCCGTCGATGGTGATCGAGTTCCTGCTGCGCCACTACGCCCGCACCGGCGCCGAGGGCGCGCTCCAGATGGCCGACGACACCTGCGAACGGATGGCGCGCGGCGGGATCTACGACCAGCTCGGCGGCGGCTTCGCGCGCTACTCCGTCGACCGCGAGTGGGTCGTGCCCCACTTCGAGAAGATGCTCTATGACAACGCGCTGCTGTGCCGCGCGTACGCGCATCTGTGGCGGGCCACCGGTTCGGAGACGGCCAGGCGGGTCGCGCTGGAGACCGCGGACTTCATGGTGCGGGAGCTGCGGACGAACGAGGGCGGGTTCGCGTCCGCGCTGGACGCGGACAGCGAGGACGCCGAGGGGCGCCATGTCGAGGGCGCGTACTACGTGTGGACGCCCGAGCAGCTGCGCGAGGTGCTCGGGGACGCGGACGCCGAGCTGGCCGCCCAGTACTTCGGCGTGACGCAGCAGGGCACCTTCGAGGAGGGCGCATCGGTCCTCCAACTTCCGCAGCAGAAAGCCGAGTTCGACGCCGCACGGATCGAGGACGTGCGGCGCAGGCTGCTCGCGGCGCGCGCCGAGCGGCCGGCACCCGGGCGGGACGACAAGATCGTCGCCGCGTGGAACGGCCTGGCGATCGCCGCGCTCGCGGAGACCGGCGCGTACTTCGACCGGCCGGACCTGGTGCAGGCAGCGCTCGCCGCCGCCGATCTGCTCGTACGGCTCCACATGGACGCACGGGCGCGCATCGCCCGTACCAGCAAGGACGGCCGGGCCGGCGCGAACGCCGGGGTCCTCGAGGACTACGCGGATGTCGCCGAGGGCTTCCTCACGCTGGCGTCCGTGACCGGCGAGGGGGTCTGGCTGGAGTTCGCCGGGTTCCTCCTCGACCACGTCCTCGACCAGTTCACCGACGCGGAGTCCGGCGCGCTGTACGACACGGCGGCCGACGCGGAGCAGCTGATCCGCAGGCCGCAGGACCCGACCGACAACGCCACGCCCTCGGGCTGGAGCGCGGCGTCCGGCGCGCTGCTCTCGTACGCGGCGCAGACCGGTTCGGAGCCCCACCGCACCGCCGCCGAGCGGGCGTTGGGCGTCGTGCGTGCGCTCGGGCCGCGCGCGCCGCGCTTCATCGGGCACGGGCTCGCGGTCGCGGAGGCGCTGCTCGACGGGCCGAAGGAGGTCGCCGTCGTCGGCGAGATCGGCGGTGAACTCCACCGCACGGCGCTGCTCGGCACGGCGCCCGGCGCGGTCGTCGCGGCGGGCCGGCCGGGCTCCGGCGAACTGCCGTTGCTGGCGGACCGGCCGCTCGTCGACGGCCGCCCGGCCGCGTACGTGTGCCGCAACTTCACCTGTGACGCCCCCGTCACCGACGCCCAGCAGCTCGCGGTGAAGCTGCAGGACTGAAGCGAGCCGGACGCCGTCGGACCCCGCGAGCCCGGCCTGATCCGAACGAGAGGCGCTAGAGGCCGTTCCTGAACGTCTCCAGCGTGCGGTCCATCAGGTCGCGCAGCTCTTCCCGGTGGCCGTGCTCGGCCCAGTACAGGGTGGTCTCCATGAGCGCGCCGACCAGCGCCATCGCGTAGACGCGGACCTCGAGGCCGTCGGCGTCGCGGCCGGTGCGCTCGCCGATCACCCGGCACAGCAGCTGCCCGGTGACGGACATGGACTCCATCATCCGGGAGCGCACCGCGGGCACCTCGACCTGGAGCCTGGTCCGCAGCCGTGATACCTCGGGATCGTCGTCGAACCCGAGGTGCACGGCCTGCGCGATCACGTGTTTCAGCGAGTCGATGATCGACTCGCCCGAGGGCCGCGCCCGCAGCTCGGCCTCCAGGACCGCGTCGTACTCGTCCGTGAGGACGATGTCCTCCTTGGTCGGGAAGTACCGGAACACGGTGGACGGCGACACCTCGGCGGCCTCGGCGATCTGCTCGACCGTCGTCGCGTCGTACCCCTGCTCGGTGATCAGGCGGTACGTCGCGTCCCTGATCGCGACCCGGGTCTTGAGCTTCTTGCGTTCGCGTAGGCCCATCCCGGGGCGGTCGGCGGCGGGGGTGGAACGTGCGGAGGCGGCCATGGGGCTCATTCTCGGGCATCACCGGGGGCCGGGGCCACGCCGGCGGACGGCGCGGTACGGGGGAGCAGGGCGGCCGCGAGCAGGGCGGTGACCAGCGACGCGACTCCCACGACGAGCAGCACCACGTTCATCCCGTGGAGGTACGCGGTGTTCGCCGACGAGGCGAGGGCGTGGTCCCCGAGCTTCGTGGCCACCGCGTGGGCGGCCATCACGGAGTCCTGGGCGGTGTCCGCGGCGGGACCGGGCAGGCCGGCGGTGTCGAGGCGGCTGCCGTAGGCCCCGGCGAGGAGCGCGCCGAGCAGGGCGATACCGAGCGCGCCGCCCACCTGCCGCACCGTCATCAGGAGGCCCGAGCCGCTGCCCGCCCGGTCCGCGGGCAGCGCCGACAGTGCGGCGCCCATCGCGGGGACGAGCGCGAAGGAGAAACCGACCCCGGCGATGCCCAGCCACAGCGCGGTGAACCCGTACCCGGAGTCGGCGGTGGTGCGGCTGCCGAGGAACGCGGCGAAGGCCAGGACCGTGAGCGCCGCGCTGATCACCGCAGGCGGCCCGAACCTGGTGACCAAGGGCTGCGCGCACTTCGCGGCCACCAGCATCCCGGCCATCATCGGCAGCAGCCGTACGCCGGTGCCGAGCGCGTCGTTGCCGAGGACGGCCTGGAGGTACTGCGGCAGCACGAACATCAGGCCCGACAGGACGAACATGCCGAGGGTGGCCGCGAGCGTGTTGAGCAGGAAGCCGCGGCGGGCCAGCAGGGTGAGGTCGAGGAGCGGCCGCTCGCTGCGCCGCTCGCGCAGGACGAGGGCGGTGACCAGGGCGACGGAGGCCGCGAACAGGACCAGCACCACCGGATCGGTCCAGCCGCGGTGCGGCGCCTCGATGATCGCGTAGATCAGGGCGCCGAGGCCGGCTGCGGTGAGTGCGGTGGAGACGGCGTCGACCCGCGGTGAGGCGGGGTCGCAGGTCTCCGGCAGCAGGAACAGGCAGGCCGTGATGCCGATGGCGACCATCGGGACGTTGACCAGGAAGACCGAGCCCCACCAGAAGTGGTCGAGGAGCCAGCCGCCGAGGATCGGGCCGAGCGGCATGCCGACCGCCGAGGCCGCGGAGATGATGCCGACGGCCTTGGTGCGCTCGTCGGGGGCGAAGAGTGAGGGCAGCACGGACAGGGCGAGGGGCATGACGAGCGCGGCGCCGACACCCATCAGCGCGCGGGCGCCGATCACCCAGCCGACGTCGCCCGCGAGCGCCCCCACGAGCGAGCCCGCGAGGAAGACGCCGAGTCCGGCGATGAGCATCCGGCGCCGCCCGAACCGGTCGCCGAGCAGCCCGGCCGGAAGCATCAGGGCGGCGAAGACGACGACGTACGAGTCCGCCATCCACTGCTGCTGACCGGTGTCCGCGCCGAGGTCGGCGGCCATGGTCGGCAGCGCCACGTTGAGGATCGTCATGTCGAAGCCGAGCACGAGCATGCTCGCGACCAGGGCGCCGAGCGCCCACCAGCGGCGCGGGTCGCGCTGCGCGCTGTCCTGCGGTGAGTCCTGCTTGGTGACAGTAGCCATGAAATGAGAGTAACTCTCAAAAGGTGGACACTGTCAATCTATGGATCCGGACACAAGGGCCCTGGGCCCGGGCGCAAGGGTCCGGGCACAAAAAAATGGCCGCGGCTCGGAAGCCGCGGCCAGGAGGGGTGAAGGGCGAGGTCAGGCGTGCTGGTACGCCACCAGTGAGATGCCGACGTAGTGCACGACGAACGCCGCGAGCGTGAGCGAGTGGAAGACCTCGTGGAAGCCGAACCAGCGCGGCGACGGGTTCGGGCGCTTGATCCCGTAGATCACGCCGCCCGCGCTGTAGAGCAGCCCGCCGACGACCACGCAGACGAGGACGGCCACGCCGCCCGCGTGCAGGAAGTCGGGCAGGAAGAAGACGGCCGCCCAGCCCATCGCGATGTAGCACGGGGTGTAGAGCCAGCGCGGGGCGCCGACCCAGAAGACGCGGAAGACGATGCCGGCCGTGGCCGCGGCCCAGATGCCCCACATCAGCCACTGGCCCTTGGCCTCGGGGAGCAGCAGCATCGTGAGCGGGGTGTAGGTGCCCGCGATGATCAGGAAGATGTTCGCGTGGTCGAGCCGGCGCAGTACGCCGTCGGCGCGCGGGCCCCAGTTGCCCCGGTGGTAGAGCGCGCTCACGCCGAAGAGCAGGCAGGCTGTCAGGACGTAGATCCCGCAGGCGATCCGGCCGCGGGTCGAGTCCGCGAGGGCGGTCAGCACCAGGCCGGAGATGACGACCGCGGGGAACATTCCCGCGTGCAGCCAGCCGCGCAGCCGTGGTTTCACCGGAACGGACTCTGTCGCGGTCACTTCGGATGGCGTGGCGGCAGTCATGACCCGCATCGTACCTACGGGGCCGTAAGTGACGAATACGAGTGACGATCAGTGACGCAAACGAGTGGTGATCCTCACGTCGCTCAGGTGTGGGGCCCTCTGGACATATGCGCGCCCGCGTCGGATGATCATATGAGTGCGGTCGGCACCGGATGAGCGCCAGAGGGATCAACACGTGAAGCATCCGGGTCGCAGCCCCCAAGGGGCAACAACACAAAAACCCCTCATTTAGGAGCAATCGTGGCGCGCGACATCGCGGCTCCCGTTTCTTTGGGCACTGTCCCCACCAAGCACCAGGAACTGATCTCGTGGGTCAACGAGATCGCCGAACTGACGCAGCCGGCCCGTGTGGTCTGGTGCGACGGGTCCGAGGCCGAGTACGAGCGCCTCGCCGAGGAACTGGTCGACAAGGGAACGTTCAAGAAGCTCGACCCGATCAAGCGCCCGAACTCGTACTACGCCGCCTCCGACCCGACCGACGTCGCACGCGTCGAGGACCGGACGTTCATCTGCTCCGAGAAGGAGCAGGACGCCGGCCCCACCAACCACTGGAAAGCCCCCGCGGAGATGCGCGCCATCTTTACGGGAGAAGGAAACAGTTTCCAGGGCGACGACGGCGAGGGCGGCAACGGCGGCATCTTCCGCGGCTCGATGAAGGGCCGGACGATGTACGTCGTCCCGTTCTGCATGGGCCCGCTCGGCTCGGAGCTCTCCGCCATCGGCGTCGAGATCACCGACTCCGCGTACGTCGCCGTCTCCATGCGCACCATGACGCGCATGGGGCAGCCCGTCCTGGACGAGCTCGGCACCGACGGCTTCTTCGTGAAGGCCGTCCACACCCTGGGCGCGCCGCTGGAGGAGGGCCAGCAGGACGTGCCGTGGCCCTGCAACCCCACGAAGTACATCTCGCACTTCCCGGAGACCCGTGAGATCTGGTCCTACGGCTCCGGCTACGGCGGCAACGCCCTGCTCGGCAAGAAGTGCTACGCCCTGCGCATCGCGTCCGTCATGGCGCGCGACGAGGGCTGGCTCGCCGAGCACATGCTCATCCTCAAGCTGACCCCGCCGCAGGGTGAGTCGAAGTACGTCGCCGCGGCCTTCCCGAGCGCCTGCGGCAAGACCAACCTCGCCATGCTGGAGCCCACGATCTCCGGCTGGACCGTCGAGACCATCGGTGACGACATCGCCTGGATGCGGTTCGGCGAGGACGGCCGCCTCTACGCGATCAACCCCGAGGCCGGCTTCTTCGGTGTCGCGCCCGGCACCGGCGAGCACACCAACGCCAACGCCATGAAGACGCTGTGGGGCAACTCCGTCTTCACGAACGTCGCGCTCACCGACGACAACGACATCTGGTGGGAGGGCATGACGGAGGAGACTCCCGCCCACCTCACCGACTGGAAGGGCAACGACTGGACCCCCGAGTCCGGCGTCCCTGCGGCCCACCCGAACGCGCGCTTCACCACCCCCGCCTCGCAGTGCCCGATCATCGCGCCGGAGTGGGAGGACCCGAAGGGCGTGCCGATCTCGGCGATCCTCTTCGGCGGCCGCCGCGCCTCCGCCGTACCGCTGGTGACCGAGTCCTTCGACTGGAACCACGGCGTGTTCCTCGGCGCGAACGTCGCCTCCGAGAAGACCGCCGCCGCCGAGGGCAAGGTCGGCGAGCTGCGCCGCGACCCCTTCGCGATGCTCCCGTTTTGCGGCTACAACATGGGCGACTACATGGCCCACTGGGTCGACGTGGCCAAGGACAAGGACCAGTCCAAGCTGCCGAAGATCTACTACGTGAACTGGTTCCGCAAGAACGACGCGGGCAAGTTCGTGTGGCCCGGCTTCGGCGAGAACAGCCGTGTCCTGAAGTGGATCGTCGAGCGCCTTGAGGGCAAGGCCGAGGGCGTCGAGTCGCCGATCGGCATCCTGCCGACGCGTGACTCCCTCGACACGGACGGCCTCGAACTGGCCGACTCCGACCTCGACTTCCTGCTGACGGTCGACAAGGAGGTGTGGCGCGACGAGGCCTCCCTGGTCCCCGAGCACCTCAACACCTTCGGCGACCACACGCCGAAGGAGCTGTGGGACGAGTACCGGGCCCTGGTGAAGCGCCTGGGCTGACGCCCCTCGGAGCAGTGCATGTGACAGGGCCCCACACAACGGCGTGTGGGGCCCTGTCACGTGCCTCGCCGTCCGTTCGTCGGGCCTCGCGCTCAGCCCGGACGGCTCCCGGCTGTATGTCGGTGAGCGGGACAGCGCCGAGACGTACGACACCTCGAACTACGCGCTCACCGCGACCACTTACGCCTACGAGGAGACCTGCTGATACAGGCAGCCGACCGGCGGACGCCACGACGCCCCTGGAGTTCGCCTTCGAGGGCCCGCTCGACGGCTCGCGGGTTGTGCCGCGCGGTCTGGACCGGTCGCAGGACGGCTTGCGCCTCTTCGCCGTGACCAGCCGCGGCGAACACGAACGGCGGCACCGAGTGCTGGCTGCACATCATCCAGCCGCCGGCCGCGCAGTACGACTCCCGGTTCACGGGCGGGCTCACCAGCACGCCGAGCCAGGCCGTCGTCGGGGAGCCCGTGGGGGTCCGGCGCGCGCCGGGCGCCGGATCCCTCACCCACGTGGGTACTTTGCTGCACCCGGTGAGCGCAAGACCGCTCGTGGCGGGCGGGCTTGTGTGTGAGGGGCGGGAGGCTGTCGCCCATGTTCACGCCTCAGGTGCGATCGGTCGCACCTCGTTCGAGATCGCTCACCCGTCCTGCGCGATCAGGGTGGCGCCGAAGCCCCGCACGGGGCCACCGGTCCCTCACGGCCCGGGCCGGGACCGTGGCAGCCACTGTCCTCGCACTCGTCCTGGCCCTGTCCGGCGCGGCGGTCGCCGCCCCCGGCGACCTGGACCCCGGCTTCGGCAGCGGCGGCAGGGTCCTCACCGATCTCGGCGGCACCGACTACGCCAACGACGTGGCGGCGCAGTCCGACGGCAAGATCGTCTCCGTCGGCGCTTCCGTCGACAACTCCGGCGTGGAGAGCGACTTCGCGCTGACCCGCCACAACGCCGATGGCACCCCGGACACCAGCTTCGGCGGCGACGGCAAGGTGACGACCGCGATCAACAACATGATCCCGTCCGACGAGCTCCAGTGGAGCGAGGCCCACGCCGTGGCGCTGCAGTCCGACGGCAAGATCGTGGTGGCGGGCGGCAGTTGGCGAGGGTACGAGAACTGCTGCTGGTTCGTGGTGGCCCGGTACAACGGCGACGGCTCGCTGGACACGAGTTTCGGCGGCGGCGACGGCAGGGTGTTCACCGACTTCGGTCAACCCGAAGAGGCCATGGATGTCGCTGTTGAGCCCGTCACCGGCAAGATCGTCGCCGCCGGCTATGTCGGTGGCCAGGCCGCGGTGGCCCGCTACAACCCCGACGGCACCCCGGACACGACCTTCAGTGGTGACGGCATGGTGACCACCAATCCGGCAGGGCCGTCCCCGCAGGAAGGCGGCGACGCGCGGGCCCTGGTCCTGCAACCCGACGGAAAGATCGTCGTCGGGGGCGAGGTCGGGACGACCCGCTTCGACTTCGCGCTGATCCGCTACAACCACGACGGCAGCCTCGACACCGGGTTCGGCAGCAACGGCATCCAGCGCACCGACTTCGGAGACTACGACTCCGCGGAGTCGCTGGCGGTCCAGTCCGACGGCAAGATCGTCGCGGCCGGCGCGAGCGGCGGCCGGTTCGCATTGGCCCGCTACACCGCCAACGGCACCCCGGACACCAGCTTCCACGGCAACGGCCTGGTGGTCACCCCCGGTGGCGGCGCCGAGGACTTGAAGCTGCAGAGCGACGGGCGGATCGTCGTCGCGGGCGGCAACGGGCCCGGCGGCGACTTCGCGGTCCTGCGCTACAACACCGACGGCAGCCTGGACAGTGGCTTCGGCGCCGGCGGCAAGACGATCACGGACTTCGGCGGCGCCGACATCGCGCACGGCGTGGCGCTCCAGCCCGGCGGAGCGATCGTCGCCGCCGGCCAGGGCGGGCCGAACACCGACTTCGCCCTGGCCCGCTACCAGGGTGGCGGCGGCGCCCCTCCGCCCGCGCTCACCGCCGACCTCTCGGTCACCAAGACGGGGCCGTCCTCCGTCACCCTGGGCGACCGGGCCACTTACACCGTGCGCGTGACCAACGCCGGCACCTCCACCGCGTCCGCCACCGGAGTCGCACTGAGCGACACGCTCTCCGGAGCCGGTGCGACCCTGGTGTCGGCCACGACCGCGCAGGGCAGCTGCACCACCACCGCCACCAGTGCCACCTGCTCCCTGAACACGCTGGCCCCGGGCGCGAGCGCCACGGTCACGGTGGTCGCCGAACCCCGGACCACCGGCACGCTCAGGAACACCGCCACGGCCCGTGCCAATGAGACCGACTCTGCGACGGGCAACAACACGGCCACGGCGACGAGCACCGTCAGCAACTCCCGGGGCTGCACCATCGTCGGCACCAGCGGGGCCGACACTCTCAGCGGCACGTCGGGCCGCGACGTGATCTGCGGCCTGGGAGGCAACGACACCATCAGCGCGAGCGGCGGCTCCGACCTCGTCTACGGCGACTACGGCAACGACAACATCGACGGCGGCTCCGGCGACGACACCCTGTACGGCGGCGCCGGAAACGACACCGTGTACGGCAACTACGGCTACGACCGGATCGTCACCACCGACAGCGTGTCCGGCAACGACACGGCCAACGGTGGCCCCAACTACGACAACTGCAGCACCGACCCGGGTGACACGCGCATCAGTTGCCCCTGAGCGTCAGCCCAGTGGAGTTCGGCCGGCTTCCCGGGTGCGGGGGGCCGGCCTTTCCCTTGCTCCCGTCCCGGGATCGGCGGGGTTGTCGGCCGGAACCGATGCAGTGGGGCGCCCGGTCCGCGCGTCGCGAGGATGCACGCGGACCGGGGCCGTTCGAGGGAACCTGCAGGGGTCAGCGGGCCGTGCTGAGGTGCTTCGGCTCGGCCGGCGCGACGGTGTGGGCGTCCATGCGCTCGGCCGCGAGGATGGCGACGGAGGTGTCCGCCCGGGAGGCGGCGACGACGAGGGCGCGGCCCGCGAGCGCGTGGGCCCGCGAGTGCAGAGCCTCGGGCGCGCAGACCGCGGACGGCGTCGCCCGCAGGGGCGTGCATCCGCCGCGGAGCCGGGCCACCTGTGCGGCGAGGCGCTCGGCCGCCGTGTCCAGGTCGGTGGACGGGGTCAGGGCGCGCAGCTCGTCCGTGACGGCGAGCAGGGCGGCCAGGTGCCCCGCGAGCTGGATGTCGAGCTCCTCCTCGCGGGAGCGGTGCGGGAAGTCACCCGGGTCGGCCATGGCATGGACCGACTTGGTGCGGATCGGCTCGTACATGGGATGGCCTCCAGGCGGGTAGCTTGAAGACCATCCTAGCTTAGATTCAGTCTAAAGTTGAGTCTTGTCCCTGAGAGGGAGCTCGGGCGGTCCTCAGGGCTGGCCGTAGCCGTCCAGGAAGCGGCCGATACGGGTCACGGCCTCCGTGAGCTGGCCGACCGTCGGCAGCGTGACCACCCGGAAGTGATCCGGCTCCGGCCAGTTGAACCCCGTACCGTGCACGACCATGATCTTCTCGGCGCGCAGCAGGTCGAGGACCATCTGCCGGTCGTCCTTGACCTTGAACACCTTCGGGTCGAGCCGCGGGAAGAGGTACAGCGCGCCCTTCGGCTTCACACACGTCACGCCCGGGATCTGCGTCAGCAGCTCGTACGCGGTGTCCCGCTGCTCCTTCAGGCGGCCGCCCGGCAGCACCAGGTCGTTGATCGTCTGGCGTCCGCTGAGCGCCGCGACGACGCCGTGCTGGCCCGGCATGTTCGCGCACAGTCGCATGTTCGCCAGGATCGTGAGGCCCTCGATGTACGAGTCGGCGTGCGCGCGCGGCCCGGAGATCGCCATCCAGCCCACGCGGTAACCGGCCACCCGGTACGCCTTCGACATGCCGTTGAAGGTGAGGGTCAGCAGGTCGGGGGCGATGGCGGCGGTCGGCGTGTGCGTCGCGCCGTCGTAGAGGATCTTGTCGTAGATCTCGTCCGAGCAGACCAGGAGGTTGTGGCGGCGGGCGATGTCGGTCAGGCCGCGCAGCATGTCGTCGCTGTAGACGGCACCCGTCGGGTTGTTCGGGTTGATGATCACGATCGCCTTGGTGCGGTCGGTGACCTTCCGCTCCACGTCGGCGAGATCGGGCATCCAGTCGGACTGCTCGTCGCAGCGGTAGTGCACGGCCGTGCCGCCGGAGAGGGAGACCGCTGCCGTCCACAGGGGGTAGTCCGGCGCCGGGACGAGGACCTCGTCCCCGTCGTCGAGGAGCCCCTGCATCGCCATGACGATCAGCTCGGAGACGCCGTTGCCGATGAAGACGTTCTCGACGTCCGTCTCCACGCCCAGGGTCTGGTAGTGCATCATCACCGCGCGGCGGGCCGCGAGCAGGCCCTTCGCGTCCCCGTAGCCGTGCGCGTCGCCGAGGTTGCGGAGCATGTCCTCGAGGATCTCGGGCGGGCACTCGAAACCGAACGCGGCCGGGTTGCCGGTGTTGAGCTTGAGGATGCGGTGGCCTGCTGCCTCCAGACGCATCGCCTCCTCGAGCACCGGGCCCCGGATCTCGTAACAGACGTTGGAGAGCTTGGTCGACTGGATCACCTGCATATCCGTGAGCTTACGGCCGGGTATCGCGGGGCGCTCCGTGTTTTCGGCCACGTGAGGCAAACCGGGCGGGTCGCTTTGGTCCGTTATCGGCGTTGGCTACGCATGGAGTCCGCAGACTCTCTACAATCCGCCCCCATGTCCTGGCAGCACCCTCAGAACGGCGACGACGGGCCGCGGATCTACGGCGTGTACGACGCGGAGGCCACGACGGGCGTGTACGAGCAGTACGCGGATCCGGCCGCGGCGCACGGCTGGTACGAGGAACAACCGCCCCCCGCGCCCGGTCCCGTGTACGCAGACGCGCCCGACGACCTCATATCCACGGCGCCCATCGCCACCGTCGGCGATCCCGACGCGGACGAGGACAGCGCGATCTTCGTCGACGGCTCCGGGCGAAGACGGCGGCACATGCGGCGCGCCGCCTTCGGGATCGGCGCGGGCTGCGTCGTGTTCCTCGGTGTCGTGATCGCCGGGCTGTTCGGCTCCGGCCCGTCCGGCGGACCGCTGCCCTGGGGCCACAAGGACGACACGAAGGCGCCTCGCGCGGAGCACTCGCCGTCCTCGTCGCCCACCGCGCGCCCCGGCACCCCCGTACAGCCCGAGGAACCCACGGCCACCGGCCCGTCCTCCTCCGAGAGCCCCAGGTCCACCAAGGGCGACGGCGAACCGTCGGACAAGACCACGTCGGAACCCGCAACGAACTCGGCGCCCACGACCACGGCACCCACGACCACGGCGCCCTCCGCCACCGCGCCGGCCAAGGGGAACGCCACGGACAACCCGGGGCGTGGTCACGGCACGGGATCGACCAAGGGACCCAGGTGACCCGAGCCGCCCGGCAGGCCCCCTCCCCCCGCCGCTCCGCCGGCCCCAGCCGACGCAAGCAGCGCGAACCCCGCGCCCACTGGGTGCTGCTCCTGCTGACCCTCGTGGTTGCCGCCACCGCGCTGCTGTTCGGCGGCTACGGGCGGCACGAGATAGCCGCCACGGACCCGCCGTCCGGGGCCTGCGAGAAGGCGCCCGCCAACCTCTTCACGGGCGGGCCCGTCATCAGCATGGACCCCAAGACCGGCGGCGTCTCCGCCTCCCGGATGCCCGCGGGCACGGTCGCCCTCACCTATGACGGCGGGCCCGACCCGGCCTGGACCCCGCGCCTGCTCGACGTCCTGAAGAAGCACCACGCCAAGGCCACCTTCTTCCTCACCGGCACCGACGCGGCCGCCCACCCCGACCTCGTACGCCGCATCCGCGACGAGGGCCACCAGATCGGCTCGCACACCTACAGCGACGCCGACCTCGCCGGGCTCTCCGCCCCGCGCACCGGCCTCGAACTCGCCCTCACCCAGAACGTCCTCGCCGGCAGCGCGGGCGTCGGCACCCATCTGCTGCGCCTACCGCACACCTCCACCACCGCGAAGCTCTGCGACGACCAGTGGCAGGCCGCGCGCGACGCGATCGTCGACGGCTATGTCGTGGTCGCCGCGGATGGCCCCGGGCGCGGCCTCAAGGACGGCGCCGTGCGCCAGTTCACCGGCTCCGCGGCTGCCGTGCGCGACACCGAGCGGATCTTCGCGAGCCCACTGGGCGACGTACGGTTCACGACCGTCGGCGAGGGCCTCGGGCTGAGCGGCGCCACCTACCCCGTGTCCACGTTCGCCGAGGTGCGCGGCACCGCCGTCGTCTGGGCGCAGGCCGCCTCACGCGCCTTCGTCGGTGCGATGACCTGGCTGATGGTCGCCGCCGGAGTGATCACCGTGGCCCGTCTTGTGCTCCTGCTGACCGTCGCGCGCGTGCATGTGCGCCGGGTCAGGAAGAAGCGGCGCAGGGGCCACCGACCGCCGCCCGTCACGGAGCCGGTCACCGTGATCGTCCCCGCCTACAACGAGGAGGCGGGTATCGAGGCGACCCTGCGGTCCCTGCTCGCCTCCACGCACGCGTACGTCCAGATCATCGTCGTCGACGACGGGTCGAGCGACCGCACCTTCGAGATCGCCGAGTCGGTGCACGCGTGGGACCCGCGCGTGATGGTCGTCCGGCAGGAGAACGCGGGCAAGGCCGCCGCCCTCAACACCGGCCTGTCCTGGGCCCAGTTCGACCTCGTCGTGATGATCGACGGCGACACGGTCTTCGAGCCGGACGCCATCGCGCGCCTCATCCAGCCGTTCGCCGACCCGCGCGTCGGCGCCGTCAGCGGCAACACCAAGGTCGGCAACCGGCACGGCGTCCTCGGCCGCTGGCAGCACCTCGAATACGTCATCGGCTTCAACCTCGACCGTCGCATGTTCGACGTCCTCGAGTGCATGCCGACCGTGCCCGGCGCGATCGGCGCCTTCCGCCGCGAGGCGCTCGCCGGCGTCGGCGGCGTCAGCGAGGACACCCTCGCCGAGGACACCGACCTCACCATGGCGCTGTGCCGGGCCGGCTGGCGCGTCGTGTACGAGGAGTCTGCGATCGCCTGGACCGAGGTGCCCGCGAGCGTGCAGCAGCTGTGGAAGCAGCGCTACCGCTGGTGCTACGGCACGCTCCAGGCGATGTGGAAGCACCGCAGGGCCCCCGTCGAGGGCGGGCAGGCGGGCAAGTTCGGCCGCCGCGGCCTGATGTATCTGCTCGTCTTCCAGATGCTCCTGCCGCTCCTCGCGCCGCTCGTCGACGTGTTCGCGCTGTACGGGCTGCTGTTCCAGGACGCGGGGCAGGCGGGCGCCGTCTGGCTCGGCTTCACCGCCGTCCAGGTCTTCGGCGCCGTGTACGCGCTGCGGCTCGACAAGGAGAGGTTCGAGCCGCTGTGGACGCTGCCGCTGCAGATCTTCGTCTACCGCCAGCTCATGTACCTCGTCGTCGTGCACTCGGTGGTCACCGCCCTGCTCGGCAACCGGCTGCGCTGGCAGCGGATGCAGCGCACCGGGACGGCGACCCAGACCCTCGAAACACCAGCCCGCCAGCCCGCCTGACACATGTTCGTCAAAGTCCTTGCAAACCCCAGGAGTTGATCCGAAGCGCAGGAGTACGTTTCCGGCGCTCGGCAGCAGGAGATCCAGCGTGGCCGTGTGGGGCGGCCACCGCTCCGTGCCGAAGAACCGGAGACACCATGCACGGGTTTTCCGACGGGCACAGATCGGGCAGGGGGGCCAGAACGGCCCTCGCCCTCTGCGCGGCGGTACTCCTGGTCGCGGGGACGGGATCCGTCGCCGCGTACGGGGAGGACGACGAGGGGCACGGCCGCCACGAGGTGGCGGGCGACGAGTCCCATGAGCTGATGGAGTCCATCGACTCGTTCAACGAGCCGCGGCTCTCACCCAGCGGCCAGGTAGCGGCGGGCGCCTACGCCGACGCCTGGAAACACATCACGAACATGCCGGTGAAGACCGGCACATGGGGCGAGGTCACCACGTCCCCGTACAACGAGGACGCGCTCCACTACCGCGACCACTCCGCCTCCAACTCCGGTGGCGGAGCGGGCCATTCGGCGGGCCGCATCGCCGCGCTCGCCACCGATCCGACCCACCAGGGCGTCGTCTACGCGGGCGCGGCCGGCGGCGGCGTGTTCCGCTCCACGGACGACGGCGCGACCTGGACGCCGATCGCCGACCACCTGCCCGCCCTGTCCGTGGGCGCGCTCGCCACCGCGCCCGACGGCTCCCTGTGGCTGGCCACCGGCGAGGCGACCACCGCGTCCGACAACTACCTCGGCAGCGGCGTCTACCGGCTCGCCGACCCCGTGCACGGCACTTTCGCCGAGAGCGACAAGGTCGGAGGCACGCAGCTCGACAACTCCTCCATTCACAATGTCACCTTCGACACCGCGGCCGGGTACGTCTTCGCGGCCTCCTCGCACGGACTGTTCCGGCGCCCGCTGTCGGCCGCGCAGTCCTCGGCCTGGACGAAGGTCCTCGCGCCCTGCGCGGGCGTCGGCGTGAGCGGCACCGGCTGCGGAGTCTCCGCCGAGTACGCGGACATCGCCAACGACATCGCCGTACAGCCCGGCAGCGACGGCAGGAAACTCCTCGCGAACGTCGCCTGGCGCAGCGGGGCCGACTACAACGGCTTCTACTACTCCGAGGACGCCGGCACCACCTGGAAGCGCGCCAACCCGACGGGCGCGATCAACCCCGCCGAGATAGGCAACGCGTCCTTCGCGTACGCTGCCGACGGCAGCAAGCTCTACGTCTCCATGGAGTCCCCCAAACTCCTCAACAAGGCGTCGGGCGCGGGCGTCTACTCGGTCCTCGCGGGCGTGTACGTCAGCCGGAGCGGCAACGCGAGCGGCTCCTTCAAGCAGATCGCGAACGCCGCCCAGCTCTCCGCGAGCGGCTCCGCGATGAAGATCAACGAGATCGGTTCCGGCTACCAGCCGGGATCCCAGGCCTGGTACGACCAGATCGTCGCCGTCGACCCGGCCGACCCGGACCACGTCTATCTCGGCCTTGAGGAGATGTTCGAGACACGGGACGGCGGCGCCAACTGGCACGCGGTGGGCCGGTACTGGAACTTCGGCCTGTCCTGCTTCTCGTACGACCAGGACAGCAACACCTGTGACGGCGACGTCATGCACTCCGACCAGCACGCCATCGCCTTCTCCCGGTGGAAGGGCGGCACACCGCAGGTCTACGTCGGCAACGACGGCGGCGCCTACGCCCGGTCCACCGCGCAGAAGACGCCCGGCTGGCGCAACCTCAACGAGTCCGGCACCCTGCGCAACCTGCAGTACTACTCGGTGGGTGCGGGCCGCATGACGGACGGCAGCGGCGACGCGGTCTGGGGCGGCCTCCAGGACAACGGCGTCTCGCTGCTCGCGCCGAAGGGATCGACGTACCAGGGACAGCAGCTGAACCCCGACGGGCAGATGGTCTCCCCGTTCGGCGGCGACGGCGGCGACCAGCTCGTCAACCCGGCCAACGGCTGCGAGACGGTCGGCGAGTACACCAACCTGGCCCTCCAGATCACCCGCAACTGCGGCTACACGGCGAGCGACGACGGTGAAGAGGACGCCATCACCGACATCGCGCCCGAGGACCCGCTCGCCCGCTTCATCGCGCCGTTCTCCGCGGACGACGAGGACTCCGGCTACTGGGTCGCGGGCGGCGAGTACATCTGGGGCAACACCAAGACCTGGGCCACCGAGGACGGGGACGACTGGACGCAGCTGTACGACACGGGCGCGGGCCACTCCACGACCGCCGTCGCCAGCCGTGACCGGGTCGTGTGGGGCGCCTGGTGCGGCTCCTGCAACCCGGGCGCCGCATTCGGCCGGGGCATCGTCACCAACTACGGCGGCACCTGGCACCAGGTGTCCCTGCCCGCCGACTTCCCCAACCGCTACATCTCCGACGTCGCCATCGATCCCTCCGACGCGTCGGGCGGCACGGTCTACGCCGTCGTCAACGGCTTCTCACGGCACTGGAACGAGGGCGCGGGCGCCGGCTACGGCCATGTCTGGCGCACCACCGACGGCGGAGCGACCTGGCACGACGTCAGCGGTGACCCCGCCGCCACGGACTCCTTCCCGGACGCGCCCGCGAACTCCCTGCTGATCACGCCGTCGGGCACCCTCGCCGTCGCCACGGACCTCGGCGTGTTCACCGCCGCCCGCGGCTCCGACGGCCACTGGCAGCGCCTCGGCGCCGGCCTGCCGACCGCCCCGGCCGTCTATCTGACGCCGAGCCCGGACGGCCGCCAGATGTACGTGGCGACGCACGGAAGGGGGATCTGGAAGACCCCGATGCCGTAGCCGGGGGAGGGGCGGCCGGTGCGCGGGACCTCACACGGTCCGGCGTACCGACCGCCCCGCGAGCACGTCCGTGCGGCGCCCGTCCTCCATCACGAACTTCCCGTCGATCAGGACGTGCGGGATGCCCACGGGGAGCGTGCGCGGCGCCTCGAACGTGGAGCCCGCCGCGACCGTCTCCGGGTCGAAGAGGACCAGGTCGGCGCGGTAGCCCTCGCGGACCAGGCCGCGGTCGGCCAGGCGCAGCCGCGCCGCGGGACGTGACGTGAGGTGAGCGACCGTCTCCTCCAGCGACATGATGCCGAGCTCGCGCGCGTAGCGGCCCAGGTAGTGCGGGAACGTGCCGTACGCGCGCGGGTGCGGCTTGAAGCCCTGGAGGATCCCGTCGCTGCCGCCCGTGTGCACCGGGTGCTGCATGATCGCCCGGACGTTCTCCTCGTGGCCGACGTGCTGGAGGATCGTCGAGCCCAGCTTGTCGTTGATGAGCAGACGGCGCGCGGTCACCCACGGCGCCTCGCCGCGCATGTGGGCCGACTCCTGGACCGTCTTGCCGACGCAGGACGCGAGCCCCGGGTCGGACACGCCGGAGATCTCGATGGCGTCCCACTCGATGGGCACACCGTGGCAGCCGTCCGCCCCGATGACCTCCATGTGGTGGCGGATCTTCTCGGCGGTCGCGTCGTCCTGCAGCCGCTTCATGATCTCGTCGGGGCCGCCCTCGCTCGCCCAGCTCGGCAGCATCGCGACGAGCGTCGTGCTGCCCGGCGTGTACGGGTACGTGTCGAGCGAGATGTCGGCGCCGCCGGCGAGCGCCGCGTCGAGCAGGGAGATCAGCTCGGGCGCCTTGCCCTTGTTCACCCCGAAGTTCATGGTGGCGTGCGCGAGATGGAGCGGACAGCCCGCCTCGCGGGTGAGCTCCACCATCTCCCGGTACGCGTCGAGCGCCCCGGCGCCGTACGAGCGGTGGTGCGGGCAGTAGTAGCCGTCGTACGAGGCCACGACCCGGCACAGCTCGGTGAGTTCGGCGTCCTTCGCGTACATGCCGGGCGTGTAGGTGAGGCCGGACGACATGCCGACGGCGCCCTGCTCCATGCCCTCGGCGACGAGCTGCCGCATGCGGCCGAGCTCCTCGGGCGTCGCGTCGCGGTCGTCCCAGCCCACCGCGTACATCCGCACGGTGCCCTGCGGGATCAGGTACGCGGCGTTGACCGCGATGCCGCGGTCGAGGCGGTCCAGGTACTCGCCGACCGTGCGCCAGTCGAAGTCGATGTCCGACCCGTCACCGTTCCAGCCGGTGATCGCCCGGCGCACCTCGGCGAGCGTGCGGTCGTCGACCGGCGCGTACGAGAGGCCGTCCTGGCCGAGGACCTCGAGCGTGACGCCCTGCGCGGCCTTCGCGCTGTGGTCCGGGTCGCGCAGCAGCGCGAGGTCGCTGTGCGCGTGCATGTCGATGAAGCCGGGGGCTACCGCCAGGCCGGCCGCGTCGAGGTTGCGGCGCCCGGCGGGGCGGGCGCCGGCGCCCTCGCGGTGAATCGTGGTGATCCGGCCGTCCTGGACGCCGACGTCGGCGCGATAGGAGGCACCTCCGGTGCCGTCGATGACGTTCGCTCCGCGGATGACCAGGTCCATGTGGGGGTGCCTCTCTGTGGTGCGGGTGTTCGGGTGCGGGTGCGTTGTGGCTGGTCGCGCAGTTCCCCGCGCCCCTTGAAGGCATGCGCTGCGCGCAGCCTTCCCCGATGAGATGCCGCACGAAGTGCGCATCTCAGGGGCGCGGGGAACTGCGCGACCAGCCCCCACCGGAGCCGCAGAAGACCACCGCCCCGATGCCCTTCGCCTAGAAGAACGTGCGGACGTAGTCCACAACCGTGCCGTCCGCCTCGACGAGAGGAATCAGCTGCCACTTGTCGAAGGACGTGCACGGGTGCGACAGGCCCATGCCGAGCCAGTCGCCCACTGCCAGGTCCTCGCCCCCGTCCGTGCGCACCCAGCCGTGCTGGTCGGAAAGCCCCGTCACCGTCACGCCGGTGGCCTCGCGCACCTCGCCCGTACGGGCGTCCCGTACGACCTGCGCCTCGGGCAGATCAAGGTCGTACGCCGCGTCGCGCTTGCCCGCGTTCGTGAAGGCCTGCTCCGGCGTCGGGCGCGAGACGACCTGAGCCCACAGCCGGAACGCCGGGTGCAGCGCGCCCTCCTCGGGGACCCGGTTGAACGGCGTGAGGTGCTTGTAGTGGCCGTCGTCGTGCGACACGTACGCGCCCGAGCGCAGCAACTTGCATACAGGAGCCGAGAGTTCGGGCAGTTCGGCGAACACGTCCGCCACCGCGTCGAACCAGGCGCTGCCGCCCGCGCTGACCACGATCTCGTCCAGGTCCGCGAAGCGGCTCGCCTTGTCGAAGTCGACGAGCAGCGCGGTGAGCCGGCGCAGCCACGCCCCGACGGTCTCGGGCGACGCGTCGGGCACCTCGCCCTCGTACCCGGCGACGCCGACCAGGCGCAGCGTGTCCGCCGCGGCGACGGCGTTCGCGATGTCGAAGCACTCGGCCTCGGTCCGCACGCCCGTGCGCGCGCCCTCGCCCGCGCCCAGCTCCACGACCAGGTCGACCGGCCGCGTGGCTCCGGCCTCGGCGAGGGCGGCGTCCATCAGCTCGACGGCGCGCACCGAGTCGACGTAACAGATGAAGCGGAAGTCGGGGTCGCTGTCGAGTTCGCCCGCGAGCCAGCGCAGGGCGGCCGGGTCGACGAGTTCGTTCGCGAGGAAGATCCGCTGGATGCCGAAGGCGCGGGCGACCCGCACCTGGTGCGGGACGGCGAGGGTGATGCCCCACGCGCCGTGCTCGATCTGGCGGTGGAAGAGCTGTGGCGCCATCGAGGTCTTGCCGTGCGGCGCGAAGGCCAGGCCGTGGCGAGTGGCGTATGTCTCCATGAGCGCGAGATTGTGCTCGAGGCGCTCGGCGGACAGTGCGAGGACCGGGGTGGTGAAGCCGCCGGTGAAGAGGTTGCGGCGCTCGGCCGCGAGCTCGCCGACGGTCAGGCCTTCCGCGTCCGGGGGCAGCCCCTTGAAGCGGTGGTCGACCCGCTCGAGATCCAGATCCCTGAGACGGGCTACGGCGTTGACGGCACTGTCGGCGGCCATGGAGCCTCCTCGTAAGAAGGCCGTTGCAAATTATGCAACGGTCATTGCGTATGTCGCTTACTGCTGTCTAACATCCGAGCCAACGCCGGGTCAACGGAGCCGTTGATCCCCCCGGCCTGAGCCCAGATCCCACGAGGAGCCCGAACCACCGTGACCGCCACCGGACCCGCCGCCCCCGCGCACCACGCACCCGTGGATGTCGTCACGCTCGGCGAGTCCATGGTCACCTTCGTGCCCTCCGTACCCGGGCGCCTCGCCGACGTACCGTCCTTCGACCGCGGTATCGGCGGAGCCGAGTCCAACGTGGCGTGCGTGCTCGCCGCCGCCGGACACACCGTCCGCTGGGTCAGCCGCGTTGGCGCCGACGGCTTCGGCGACCACCTGGTCGACGCGATCGGCGCGTACGGCGTCGACACCTCCGCCGTACGCCGCGACCCCGCCCGCCCCACCGGCATCTACTTCCGCACCGCGGGCGACCGCGCCACCGACGCCCACGAGGTCGCCTACTACCGCGCCGGATCCGCCGCCTCCGCGATGACCAGCCAGAACATGGACCTGGCCGCGATCCGCTCCGGCCGCGTCCTGCACCTGTCCGGGATCACGCCCGCGCTCTCCGCCGGCTGCCTCGACCTCACCGCCGACCTCACCGCCCGCACACCCGCCGGCCGGCCCCTCGTCTCCTTCGACGTCAACCACCGCCCCGGCCTGTGGCCCCGCCCCGACGACGCCCGCGTCCTGCTCGACCTGGCCCGCGGCGCCGACCTCGTCTTCGTCGGCGAGGACGAGGCCGAGGACGCCTGGGGCATCACCGGCGGCCCCGACGCCATCCGCGTCGCCCTCCCCGAACCCGCGACGCTCGTCGTCAAGCGCGGCGCCGACGGCGCGGTCGCCTACGACGAACACGGCGTACGCCATACCGAGCCCGCCCCCCGCGTGGACGTCGTCGCCGCGGTCGGCGCCGGCGACGCCTTCGCCGCCGGCTACCTCTCCGGCGCCCTGCGCGGCCTGCCCGTACCCGCCCGGCTGCGCCACGGTCACCTCATGGCCGCTGCCGCCCTCACCACCTCCGGCGACCTCGCCGCGCCCCCGAGCCGCGCCCACGCCAACCGCCTCGCCGACCTCGACGACGTCTCCTGGGGGACACTGCACCTCGGCCCCGGCTGGACCGCCGGCGACGCGAGGGCCGACGAGGAGGTACGTACGCCATGAGCCAGACAGTCGACCGAGCGCTGAGTATCCTGCCGCTGCTCGCCGAGGGCCCCGCCGACCTGGGCCAGGTCGCCGACCGCCTCGGCGTCCACAAGTCCACCGCCCTGCGCCTGCTGCGGACCCTCCACGAACACGGCCTGGTCTACCGCCAGTCCGACCAGCGCTACCGCCTCGGCGCGCGCCTGTTCGCCCTCGCCCAGGAAGCCGTCGAGAACCTCGACGTCCGTGAGATCGCCCACCCCCACCTCACCGCGCTCAACGAGAAGTGCGGCCACACGGTCCACCTCGCCGTGTACGAGGAGAACGAGGTCCTCTACATCGACAAGGTGGAGAGCCGCTACCCGGTCCGTATGTACTCGCGCATCGGCAAGCCGGTGGCCATCACGGTCGCCGCCGTCGCCAAGCTCCTCCTCGCCGACCTCTCCGAAGCCGAGCGCCGCGCCATCGCCGAGAAGCTCGACTACCCCATGTACACGGCCCGTTCGACCCCGAACGCCGGCGCCTTCCTCAAGGAGCTCGCCGTCGTCCGCGAACAGGGCTGGGCCACCGACCTCGGCGGCCACGAGGAGTCCATCAACTGCGTCGGAGCCCCCATCCGGGGTGCGGACGGCCGCGTCGTCGCCGCCATGTCGGTCTCCGCACCGAACGTGGTCGTCACGGCCGAGGAACTCCTCACCCTGCTCCCGCTGGTCCGCCGCACGGCCGACGCGATCAGCCGGGAGTACTCCGGAGCCGTACCCGGCTCCAAAGAGGCCACCACCAAGGCCGCCAGCAAGGCCGCCAGCAAAGAAGCCCCCACCAAGGAAGCCACCTCACGATGACCGAGAAGACCGCGCTCACCCCCGCCACGCACACGACCCCGCCCGCGAAGTTCTCGCATGGCGTCAAGAAGGGCAACGTCCTTCAGGTCGCGGGCCAGGTCGGCTTCCTGCCGGCCGTGGAGGGCCAGGCCCCCACCCCCGCGGGCCCGACCCTGCGCGAGCAGACCCTCCAGACCTTCGCCAACGTCAAGGCGATCCTCGAAGAGGGCGGCGCCGGCTGGGACGACGTCATGATGATGCGCGTCTACCTCACCGACGTCGACCACTTCGCCGAGATGAACGCGATCTACAACGCGTACTTCGAGGAGCAGGGCCTCAAGGCCCCGGCCTCCGCCCGCACCACCGTCTACGTCGGTCTCCCCAAGGGTCTCCTCATCGAGATCGACGCGCTCGCCGTCCTGAGCTGACGCTTTCGCAACACCCGTAACCCGTACGTCATCACGGTGCGGCGCCGATCCCCGAGGCGCCGCACCGCGATCCCCCCCTGCCCTGATCCTGAAAGTTTCATGGAATTACGAGGTCCCCCCTCATGTCCCTCATGTCTCTCGCCGCGACCGCCCCCGCCCCCACGCCACCACCCCATACCGGCGGACTCCTCACGGTCATCGGCGGCACCGCGGGCCTGCTCACCTGCGCCGCGCTCGGCATCATCCTTCTGCTCTTCCTGATCATCAAGGTCAGACTCCAGCCCTTCCTGGCCCTCCTGACGGTCTCCATAGCCGTCGGCCTCGCGGCCGGCCTCTCCGTCACCGAGCTCTTCGGCACCGTCCAGAAGTCCGACGCCGTCTCCCTCATCGAGACCGGCATGGGCGGCACCCTCGGCCATGTGGCGATCATCATCGGACTCGGCACCATGCTCGGCGCGGTGCTCGAAGTCTCCGGCGGCGCCGAGGTGTTGGCGTCCCGCCTCCTGAACCTCTTCGGCGAGAAGCGCGCCCCCCTCGCCATGGGCCTGACCGGCCTCATCTTCGGCATCCCGGTCTTCTTCGACGTCGGCATCTTCGTCCTCGCGCCGATCGTCTACGCGGCCGCCAAGCGCGGCGGCAAGTCGATCGTCCTCTACGCCATGCCGCTGCTCGCCGGCCTGTCGATGACCCACGCGTTCCTGCCGCCGCACCCCGGCCCCGTCGCCGCCGCCGGACTGCTCCACGTCCAGCTCGGCTGGGTCATCCTCATGGGCATCATCTGCGGCGTCCCCGCCGTGCTCGCCGCCTGGGTCTGGTCCGCGTGGATCGGCAAGCGCATCTTCGTGCCCGTCCCGCAGGACATGGTCGAGGCCGCCGACGAGGCGAAGGCCGCGCTCGTCGAGGAGCAGCGCAAGGCCGGCGTGAAGCCGACCGAGGCGCCGGTCCCGCTCGGCACCGTCCTGGCGATCATCGGCACCCCGCTCGTCCTGATCCTCCTGGCCACGTTCTCCTCGATCGCCTTCGACCCCTCCACGGTCCGCTCGGTCATCGAGTTCTTCGGCCACCCCTTCGTCGCCCTGACGATCGCCCTGCTCCTGGCCTACTACCTGCTCGGCATCCGCCGCAGCTGGTCCCGCAAGTCCCTGGAGACGGTGTCCACGGCGTCCCTGAAGCCGGTCGCCAACATCCTCCTGGTGGTCGGCGCGGGCGGCATCTTCGGCGCGGTCCTCAAGGGCAGCGGCGTCGCCCAGGCCCTCTCCGACACGTTCAACGACGTGGGCCTGCCCGTCATCGTCCTCGCCTACCTGATCTCCCTGGTCCTGCGCGTCGCCCAGGGCTCGGCCACGGTCGCGATCGTCACGACGGCCGGCATCGTCTTGCCCCTCATCGAGGCGGGCCACTACTCCCAGCCGTTCACGGCCCTGGTCATCATGGCCATCTCGGCGGGCTCCATCTTCGCCTCGCACGTCAACGACGGCGGCTTCTGGATGGTCGCGAAGTACTTCGGCATCTCGGAACGCGACACCCTCAAGACGTGGACGGTCCTGGAGTCGGTCCTGTCGGTGGCGGGCTTCGCGGTGGCGGCGGTGATCAGCCTCTTCGTCTAAGGGTTGTCCCGTAACTGCTGGTCACAGGTGAGATGATCTTGGTGTGGCTGGTGTGATCACGGCGTCGGAGCCGTCCTGGATAGGCCCGTTCACCGGGCTGAGCCCGCGCTGCTTCGGGAAGTTGGTGGCTGCGCTGCGCCGCGAGGGCGCGGACGCGGTGCGGCGGGGCCGGCCGTGGGGTCTGCCGCTGGAAGACCGCGTGTTGCTGGTCGCGGCGTACTGGCGCACGAACTTGACGATGCGCCAGATAGCCCCGCTGTTCGGCGTCTCCAAGTCGGCGGCCGACCGCATCATCGACCAGCTCGGCCCGCTCCTCGCCCTGCAGCCCAGGAAGCGTTTCGCGAAAGACACCGTGCTCATCGTGGACGGCACCCTGGTCCCCACCCGAGACCACAGCATCGCCGAACAGTCCAAGAACTACCGCTACTCCACCAATCACCAGGTCGTCATCGACGCCGACACCCGCCTGGTCGTCGTGGTCGGCGAGTCCCTTCCCGGCAACCGCAACGACTGCAGGGCGTGGGAGGAATCCGGAGCCAAAGCCGCCGTCGGCAAGACCATGACGATCGCCGACGGCGGCTACCCGGGCACCGGACTCGTGATGCCCCACCGGCGCCGCAAGGGCGAGGAACTGCCCGAGTGGAAGGAAAGGCACAACAAGTCACACAAGCAGGTACGGGCCCGCGTCGAGCACGTCTTCGCGCGCATGAAGTGCTGGAAGATCCTCCGCGACTGCCGGCTCAAGGGCGACGGCGTCCACCACGCCATGCTCGGCATCGCACGCCTGCACAACCTCAACCTCACCGGATAGGCAAGGCCGCCGACGACCGAGCCGCCATGCCCTCATCGACCCGGTGATCATTTACGGGACAACCCTTAGGACGCGGGGCCGGCCTTCGTCCAGGACGCGGGCCGCGCACTGACTGCTGAGACGTCGGGCCGGCGGAGAATTCCTCCGCCGGCCCGACGTCTCACTGCTTGAGGTCCTGCCGGTCTACTTCTCTCCGGTGCGGCGGCGCGCGGATCTTCCGCGGGGCTGAGGGTCCCGCCCCACAGGCTCGTCCGCCATACTTCGCTCCGTGGAGCAGCGCATAGACACTCAGAAGGTCACGCCCGTAGACGCCGCCGGAGCCGACCCGGCCTCCGTCCCCGGCCTCACGCCCCCGCGCCAGGCCCCGGAGACGGAGGGGAAGGCTCTGTCACTGGAGAAGACGGAGCCGACGGAACCGGCGGAGGAGCTGGACACGGAGCCGGAACCGGAGCCCGCCGAGGACGTGGCCGACGCCCCGACCGACGCCTCATCCGCTGACGCGGCCGGCCCGGACTTCACCGCCTCCGACCGCCGCGGCTCGATCACCGCGGACGCAACCGGCGTGCGCCTCCAACTCGATGACCAGGAGGCCGAGTTCCGCTGGGACGAGATCGGCGCGGTCGAGGTGGGCACGTCCCGGCGCCGCCTCACCGTCACGGTCCACACCCCGGACAGCCGCTGGTACCCGAACGACGTGGAGGCCCCGAACAAGGCGCGCGCCCAGGAGTGGGCGGACGAGCTCGACAAGGTCCTGGACGCGTACTTCGAGGACTGACCGGCACAAGTTCCGGCAAGCCCTCTTGCCCCCTGCCGTGCTTTACGCTTCCTTGACGGTATGGCGGACACCACGGGCAACACAGGAACGGGAACCGGCACCGCGCAACTCAACACACAGCCCCGCAAGTCGAGTTGGAAGTACATCGGCCCGGGCATCGTCGTCGCCGCGACGGGCGTCGGCGCCGGCGACCTGGTCGCCACCCTGATCGCGGGCAGTAACTTCGGCTACACCCTGCTGTGGGCGGCGGTGATCGGCTGCCTGGTCAAGATCAGCCTGGCGGAGGCGGCGGGCCGCTGGCACCTGTCGACGGGCCGCACCCTGTTCGACGGCTGGGCGAGCCTCGGCCGCTGGACGACGTACTTCTTCGTGGTCTACGTCGTCGTCTGGGGCTTCGTGTACGGCGCGGCGGCGATGTCGTCGAGCGCGCTGCCGCTCCAGGCGCTGTTCCCGGACGTGTTCCCGGCCGACTGGTCGATCAAGCCGTGGGCGATCATCTGCGGCCTGATCGGTCTCGCCTTCGTCTGGTTCAACAAGTACGCGATCTTCGAAAAGGTCATGACGGTCCTCGTGGGCGTCATGTTCGTCGTGACGGTCTACCTGGCGATCAGGGTGACCCCGCACTTGGGCGACGCGTTCGCGGGCCTGCTCCCCGTACTCCCCGACGAGAAGGACTCGATCCTCAACACCCTCGGCCTGATCGGCGGCGTCGGCGGCACCATCACGCTGGCCGCGTACGGCTATTGGGTCAACGCGAAGGGCTGGACGAACGCGCGCTGGATGAAGGTCATGCGCCTGGACAACCGGGTCGCGTACATCACGACGGGCATCTTCGTCGTCGCGATGCTGTTCGTCGGCGCGGAACTCCTGCACGCCTCACACACGCAGATCGCGGCGGGCGACAAGGGCCTGATCGACCTGACGGCGATCCTCCAGGCCCAGTACGGCACGGCAACGGCCAAACTCTTCCTGATCGGCTTCTTCGCCACGTCGTTCACGTCCCTGATCGGCGTGTGGCACGGGGTGAGCCTGATGTTCGCGGACTTCGTGGAGCGCTACCGCCGCACACGCGTCCGCGCGGACCGGGTGTCGGTGACGGGCGAGGACGTGGCAACGGGCCAACGAGAGAAGGGCTGGCCGTTCCGCGCCTACCTGCTCTGGCTCACCTTCCCCCCGATCATTCTCCTCTTCCAGGGCCAGCCATTCCGCCTGATCATCCTCTACGGAGTACTGGGCGCAGCCTTCATGCCCTTCCTGGCCCTGACCTTGATCTGGCTCCTCAACTCCTCCCGCACGCCCAGGGAATGGCGCAACAGCTGGCTGAGCAACGGAATGCTGGCGGTGGCGGGCCTGCTGTTCATCGTCCTGTGTGCCCAGCAGATCTGGGACCAGCCTTGGTCGGAGTTCTTCTGACGAGCGTTCGCTAGGCTCCCGCGTCATGCCGAACATACGTGCATCGCGGCGTGACGCCGACCGGTTGTGGGGGGTCTTCGGGGTTGCCCTCGGGGCCACGTTCGTCGTGTGGATGGTGTCCTGGCTCGTCACCGGGATCTCCGAGCAGGACGAGCGGTGCGCCCAGGGAATGGTCGGCCCGGGTGGCCGCTTCCGCCTGGAGGAGAGCAGCTTCCCGCCCAACGTGAGCTGCGTGTACGAGGACGGCACGACCCTCTCCAGCGCGGGCGCACTCGTCTGGATCTTCTGGGCGGCGGTCGTGGTCCTGACCGTGTCGGGCCTGGGCGCGCTCGCCCTGGAACTCACCGGCGTCCGCGGCGCGAAGGCGGCGTCCCGCCTGAGCAAGCTGGCGATCACCGGGGCCGCCGCACTGGCCGCGGTCTACGCTCTCGCGTTCCTCACCACGGGCTCCCCGAAGAGCGACCCCCTCCAGACCTGCTCGGCCTTCACCACGGGCATCTACGAACGGGCGCAGTCGGTCCACCGCACACCGTTCCCCGCGCAGACGACGTGCGTCTACGCGGACGGCAAGACGTATGACCTGGTCCCGGGCTGGATGGGGACCCTGGAATGGACGCTGCTGGCAGCGACGTTCGTGTGCGCGGCGGGGGCGGTACGGGCGGGCCGCTACGCGGATGCGGGCGCGACGCCGGGAGAGGTGCCTTCGTCACCGGCGAGGGAGATGTAGGGCGTTGATTGGCGGATTTGGGCCGTTGGAAGACCTTGGCGGCGGAGATCGGTGGCCCAAATCGTCCAATCACCGCCGGTGGCGTCAGAGCAGGTGATCCGCCTTGCCGGCTTTGATGTCCAGGATCATCGCGCGGAGCGCCTCGCGGGAGTCGGTGAGATACGTTTCTTCGCTTCCGGCGACGGTGATGTAGGCGTTGCCGTGGGGGTCGGTTCCTAGGCGGAAGCAGTTGGCGCCCTCGCCACAGAAGGGGTCTTCCCAGGTGATGGTCGGCACGGTGACTTCTCCTACACGAGGTCGTCGGCGAGCGTTCGGATGAGATCACGGGACGCCTCGGGCGGCAAGGCCACCGCCTCCAGCGCACGGAACTGAGCACGGTACTTATGCAACTGCATTGCGGAGTCGATGAATTCCGGGCCGTGAGTGGCATCGAGTTCCACGGTGTCGAGATCGGCCACTGGCCCCTCGGCGTATACGACCGACTGCCCCGCTCCGGGGAAGCCGCCGGCCTTGAACGGCACTACCCGTACAGACACTTCGGGGCGTTCGCCCACGCTCAGGATGTGCTCCAGCTGAAGCCTGGCGACGCCGGGGCCTCCGAACTGCATACGGAGCGCTGCCTCGTGCATGGTGAGTTCGAGCCGGGGCGGATCGGCTCTGTCCAGGACTTGCTGGCGCTCCATTCGGTGAGCGACCCGTACGTCGATGTCGTGCTCGGGCAGGGGTGGAATGACGTGTTCGAAGACGGCCCGCGCGTGCTCCTCGGTCTGGATCAGCCCGGGCAGGTGAACGGTGAGGGCAATGCGGAGCTTGCGTGCATGCCACTCCAACTCCGAGATGTCCAGGAAAGTGGCTGGGAGTTGGGGCCGGTAAGCTTCCCACCACCCTTTGACCCGCTCGCCCGCCATGTCCGCGAGTGCGTCCACGAGTCCCCGGTCCGCGCAGCCGTAGTTGGCCGCGAGTGTGCGGACGCGCTCCGGGCTGATGCCGGACCGTCCGGACTCCATGTTGGGCACATTGGTGCGGGGGACGCCGAGAAGGCCGGCGGCGAACTCAGTCGTCATCCCGGCGGCGGTCCGCATCTTGCGCAACTCCGCCCCGAGGCGCCGCTGACGCTCGGTCGGTGTGCTTCTCGGCGGCATGAGACCTCCAGTGACGGCGATGGGGACAGTCTGCCTCGGGGCCCGGATGGGTGAATGCATCCATAGCCGTAGTACATGTACTCCAGTCACGCTACAGTCAGTAACGCGCAAGCTACACACGGCAGTTGGCAGTGCATCACGCGAGCCTGCCCGCACGCTTCCTCCCTGGAAGGGTCGGGTTCGCGTCAGGGAGACGAGCCACCGACTGTTGCCCGCTCCACCCCACAAGGGAGTTCGCCATGCCGGTCACCCTCTCCGTCTGCCCCGCGCACGCGGACCGCACGGCCCCCACGCCCGAGAACCTCACGTACAGCCTCACCCTCCCCTCCACGCTCACGTCACCCGCGATGGCGCGCGCAGCGACCCGCACGCTGCTCGCGGCGCACGGACTGCGCGACATCCTGGACGCGGCGCTGCAGGCAATGGCCGAACTGACGGCCACAGCCTGCCAATTCACTGCCTCACCCGAGATTTACGTATCGCTGCGCTATCGCGAGGACGCGCTGCGCCTGATCACGTACGACAGTCACCCACGCCACACGAACGCCCGGGTCGCCGCGGCCTGCGAGGCCCGGCGCCGGGCGGCGCTACGTCTGCTGGCCTGCGTCACCCGTACCTGCGGGGGCGACTGGGGATATGGTCCGGCACGCGAACCGGGCGGCGGTACGCGCATGTGGGCGACGCTGCCGCGTACGAGCACGGCGTCGGCGTACGGCGGGCCGGGTGTGGTCAGTCCGCGATGAACATCTGGGCGGCGTGCCAGGAGAGGATGCCCTGCACGCCCTGGGTGGTGATGGTCAGGTCCATGCGCCCGTCCCACCGGTGCTCGCCTATGTGACTGCCCTCAAGATGATTGAGGCTGACGGTCTCGACCTTCTTGGCGGGCGTGCAGTACATGTCCCGCCGGATAGCCGTCGCGCCGACGGCATGGACGGTGAATTTGCCCGAACCGGCGCAGGCGAAGGTCAGTGAATACGTCCGGCCCTCGATCATCGTGGCCTTCTCGGGGGACTGGTCGAGATCGCGGATACGGATGGTGGCGTGGCCGCCGTTGCGCAGGCCGAGCTGGTGAGCGCCGGAGACTCCGTTGCCGTTGCGCTGGTTGAAGGTGGCGGTCCCACCCTCACGCGCGACGGCGGCGTGGGCGGCCGCGGCCCACAGC
Organism: Streptomyces sp. NBC_00009; assembly: GCF_045040855.1. Lineage (NCBI taxonomy): Bacteria > Bacillati > Actinomycetota > Actinomycetes > Kitasatosporales > Streptomycetaceae > Streptomyces > Streptomyces sp. NBC_00009. The sequence continues at coordinate 2,857,207 of NZ_CP108312.1, read as the reverse complement.
TTGAAGGCGGCCGGCGACGCGGCCCGGGCCTCCCGAGCACCGCTCGGCCCAAGAACACCCCACAGCCCGGCCCCGACCACGACGGCACTCAAGACGACCCCGCCGACAATCCTCTTCACAGCCAACCCCCACCTCACGCGCCTGCGCGGCGCGCACCCGTGACGCGATTCTGCCAGGGGCGGCGCGCCGGTAGCAGAGCGTCAGCGCGTGAACCGCTGTGGCACACAGCAGCGCCGCCGGGGGAGCGGCGGCGCTGCGGATTTTGAGGGGGGATTCCGGGCGTTGAGGGTCAGGGGTCAGGGGTCAGAGGCCGTGTACGTGCGGGCCCACCGTCGATGACCAGCCGTTGCCCGTCGACGCGTCCCAGTTCGTCGACCACGTCATCGCGCCGCGCAGGCCGGGGTAGGTCTTCGACGGTTTGAAGGAGCCGCAGTTCGTGCCCTTCGTCAGGCAGTCCAGGGCCGCGTTGACCACGGACGGGGACACGTATCCGCTGCCCGCCGCGCTGGTGGAGGCCGGGACTCCCAGGCCTACCTGGGACGGGGCCAGGCCACCCTCCAGCTGGATGCAGGCGAGCGCGGTCAGGAAGTCGACCGAGCCCTGGCTGTAGACCTTGCCGTCGCAGCCGAGCATCGAACCGCTGTTGTAGTACTGCATGTTGACGACCGTCAGGATGTCCTTCACGGCCAATGCGGTCTTGAAGTACTCGGCCGACGTCGACTGCATGTCTATCGTCTGCGGGGCCATCGTCAGGACGAAGTCCGAACCCGCCTTTGCGGCAAGGGACTTCAGTGCCTGCGACATGTACGTCGAATTCAGGCCGTTCTCGAGGTCGATGTCGACGCCGTTGAAGCCGTATTCCTGCATCAGTGAGTAGACCGAGTTCGCGAAGTTCGTCGCGGAATTCGAGTCATTGATGGATACGGTGCCGTTCTGGCCGCCGATCGAGATGACGACCGACTTGCCGGCAGCCTGCTTCGCCTTGATGCCCGCCTTGAACGCGTCCTCCGTGTAGCCGCCGAGGCCCGCCGAGTCGAGCGTGAAGTCGACCGCGCCGGGCGTCGTCGTCGCGTCGGCGAACGCCACCGCGATGATGTCGTAGTCGCCCGGTACGTCACTGAGCTTCTGGACCGTCGCGCCGTTGTTGAAGTTCTGCCAGTAGCCGGTGACGGCGTGGGCCGGGGGTGCCGCGTCCGCCCCGGCGGGGTCCGCGGTGGCCGTCGCCGTGCCGGTGAGGGCCAGGGCCAGGGTGGTCAGCGCCGCCGCTAGGAATGAACGCTTCCGTGCTGATTTTGTCGTCGCGCGTGCCATTGCTGCCTCCGGTTCAGATGTGGGGGGAGGGGCAGTTGCCGGTTCTACAAACTGGTCCAGACCATTTGGGTTGTCAAGACCTCTGGAATTACTGGTTCCTGGCCGAGCCGCGTCGGCCGCCTGGGCAACCTCCCGGTGAACACCGGGAAGTTGGGTGTTGAGCGGGCAATGCGCGGATATGGTGCTGAGACAGGAGTGCACAGAGACCGGGGGGTGTGCGAGCGTGCCGACCGCGATAGCCGTGACCAGCCCTGACCTGGTCCTCGCCGCGGCCGACCGGCATACGCCGTCCGCCGCCGTGCTCCACTCCGCCGAGGACAGGGGCGGCAGGGCGGAGCCGTACGACCTCGATCGCGCGATCGTCGAGATGCACACCCTGATCGAGCACCACGGCTATGTGATCGCCCTGTGCCCGGCTTCCGTACCGGACCTGGTCGTTCACCGGCTGCACGCCGTGCGTTCCGTGCTGGAAAGTGACCGGATCGCCATCCTGCGGCCGGAGCTCCCGCCGCTCGGGCTCGCCGTACTCGTGCTCCAGCTGCGGCAGTTGACCATGTGCGACTTCAGCCCCGGCGTGCTCGCCTCCGCCGCGCGGCTCCTCGCCCACTACATCTACGCCGGTGCCGTGCTCGGCTCCGTCGCCCGGCTCGACCGCGTCCCCGTCAGCCTCACCTCGCACGCCAAGTCGTGGGTGCCGGGCGCCCAGTTCGCCGTACTCGCCACCCCGCAGCCCGAACTCGTACGGCTCACCGGACCCGAGCCGCCCCGGCTGAGCGGACCCGCCTTCGGTACCCGTATGTATTACGCCGCCGGGCAGCAGCCCACCGACTGGATCACCGGCACGCTCGCGCCCGCCTGGCAGGTGCAGGGCGCCGTCGAGACCAGGCTGCCCGCCGAATCCGGGCGCTGGTGGGCCACCGGGAAGCCCGGAAATCCGGGAAAGCTCGCCGAGTTTGCGGCCGCCATCCCCGACATCTCCGTGCTCTACCAGCTCGTCTCGTCCGTCCGGCGCGAGGCGTGCCACTGGTGCGGACTCGAACTCATCGGTGACCGCTGCGGCTTCTGCGCCGCTCCGCTCGCCGATCCGCCCGCCCCGGCCGCGAAACCACCGGGCGGACACGGCCGCGGCAGCGCTCTCGCACCCGCCACCGGCCTCGCTGCCGCTACTGCACTGGCCCCCGTCATCGGCCCGGCCCGCGCCGCCCTGCCACCCGCCGCCCGCCCCTGATCCCCGCGTGATCCCCGACGAGATCCCCACGAGGTAGTCCGGTCCATGAACTCACGTCAGCGTCGCGGCGTCATCCTGCTGGTCATCTCGGCCCTGTGTGCCGTCGGCGCCTTCGCCGGGGTGCTCTCGGTGATCCGTGACGTGAACTCGAAGGTGGGCCCGGAAGTCGCGGCGTACCGGCTGAAGGACGATGTCGCGCCGTACAAGGAGCTGACCGCCGACCGGTTCGAGAAGGTCGAGATGCCGGAGCGGTGGCTGTCGAAGACCGCCGTGACCAGCCTCAGTCAGATCCGCGGCAAGATCGCCGTCACGACGCTGAAGAAGGGGTCCCTGCTCCAGACCGACATGATCGTCGCCCGGCCCCAGCTCAGGGACGGACAGCAGGAGATCGCCATCATGATCGACGCCGAGACCGGCGTTGCCGGGAAGATCACGCCCGGGTCGAAGGTCAACATCTACGCCACCTTCAAGGCCGCCAACGAGAAGGCCAAGGACCAGTCCAAGGTCATCGTCGAGAACGCGGAGGTCATGGACGTCGGCAAGCTCACGCCCATCGACGAACAGGGCGGCGACAACGGCCGGCGCCGGCAGGGCGAGGCCGTGCCGATCACCTTCGCCCTCGACCCCGCCGACGCGCAGCGCGTCGCGTACGCGGAGTCGTTCGCGACCCACGTCCGGCTCGCCCTCGTCGCCGCCGGCAGCGACGCGGCCGTCCCGCCGGGCGACCGCTCGTACACCCTCGACGAGGACAAGTAGTCCAGCGACAAGTAGTCCGGCGACAGGTAACCCAGCGACAAGCAGACCAACGAGAAGTAGTCCAACGGCAAGCAGACCAGCAAAGCAGACAAATAGACTCAGAGAGGAGGCGAGCCGCACTGTGAGCATCCGTATTCTTCCCGCGGTGGGAGACCTGGACGCCGCCCGGTCCCTGGTCACGCTGCTCGGGCAGCTGCCCGACGCCGAGCCCGCGCCGCCCGTCGCCGACTCCACCGCCCTCCTCGACACCCTCGCCCGGCTCGCCGCCGAGTCGCTCGACGAACTGCCCGAGGTCGTCCTCGTCCACGAGCGGATCGGGCCCGTGCCCGCCCTCGAACTGATCCGGGACCTCGTCCTGCGCTTCCCGGCCGTCGGCGTCGTCCTCGCCACCGCCGACACCAGCCCCGCCCTGCTCACCGCCGCGATGGACTCGGGCGCGCGCGGCATCGTCGGGTTCCCCCTCGGGTACGACGCGCTCGCCGAGCGCGTACAGGCCGCCGCGTCCTGGTCCGGCGGCATGCGCAGGCACCTCGGCACCGGCGGCGAGCTGGCGATCACGGCCGGCACGTCCGGCGGCCGCGTCATCACCGTCACCGGCGCGAAGGGCGGCGTGGGCACCACCGTCACCGCCGTCCAACTCGCCCTCGCCGCCCAGGCGTCGGGCCGCTCGGTCGCGCTCCTCGACCTCGACCTTCAGTCCGGTGACGTCGCGTCGTACCTCGACGTCCAGTTCCGCCGCTCCGTCGCCGACCTCGCCGCCATCCGCGACATCACCCCGCGCGTCCTCCAGGACGCCGTCTTCACCCACGAGACCGGCCTCGGCCTCCTGCTCGCGCCGTCCGACGGCGAGCGCGGCGAGGAGGTCACCGACCGCGTTGCCCGCCAAGTGGTCCAGGCGCTGCGCAGCCGCTACGACCTCGTGGTCATCGACTGCGGTACGCAGATGGGTTCCGCGAACGCGGCGGCCGTCGAACTCGCCGACCAGGCAGTCCTGTTGGTCACCCCCGACGTCGTCGCCGTACGCGCCGCGAAGCGCATGATCCGTATGTGGGACCGCCTCCAGATCCGTAAGGCCGAGGAGACCGTCACCGTCATCAACCGGCACGCGCGCGGATCCGAGATCACCGCGTCCCTGGTGGAGCGCGTGACGGGCACCCGGGTCGCGCGAGCCAGCGTGCCCGCCGGGTTCAAGGAGCTCCAGGGCGCGGTCGACGCGGGCCGTATGCAGGACCTCGACAGCCGGTCGACGGTGAAGCAGGCGCTGTGGGGGCTCGCGGGCGAGCTCGGCCTGGTCGACGCCGCCGCGCAGGAATCCGGCCGCCGCGCCCGCCGCCGCGGCGACAAGGGCGCGGTCACCCTGGAGTTCGCGGGCATGTTCCCGCTGCTGCTCGTGGTGATGGGCCTGCTGTGGCAGTGCGTCCTGTACGGGTACACGTACTCGCTCGCCGGGAACGCGGCGGACGAGGCGGCCAGGGCCGCGACCTCCGCCGAGGCCGGGAGCGGCGACACGGCGGGCGCGTGCCAGACCGCGGGCGAGAGGAATCTGCCCGGGGCGTGGCAGGGCGCCGCCATCACCTGTGGACCCGACGGATCGGTGATGAAGGCGACCGTGCAGCTCGAGGTGCCGGTGTTCTTCCCCGGGATCGACGCCGGGTGGACCGTCAAGGGCGAGGCGGGCGCCGCGAGGGAGGACGACCAGGGGGTCACGCCGTGAGGCGGCGGCTCCCGGGTGCCAGGGGCCGTCTCCGGCGCAGGCACGGGCGGCGGGCTCGGACGGGAATCGAAGGTGCGCGGGGCCCGCGGACGGGAATCGACGGCGCCCGGTACTCGCGGACGGGAATCGAAGGCGCCCGGCACTCGCAGACGGGACGCGACGACGCCCGGCGCCCGCGGGCGGAACACGGCCCCCGCCGCAGCCTGCGCGCCGACGACCGAGGCGTCTCCATCCTCGAGTTCGCCGGGTTCCTGCCCTTCCTCCTCCTCATCGGCATGGCCGCCATCCAGCTCGGCCTCGTCGGCTACAGCGCGAACCAGGCAGGTTCCGGCGCCAGGGCCGCCGCCCGCGTGCAGTCGCAGGGCGGCGACGGCACCGGCGCCGGGCAGGCCGCGATGAGCGGCTGGCTCGACGCGGACATCGACGCCGGAGGCGGAGGCGGCGACACGACCACCGCCACCGTCACCGTGCACGTCCCGGTCCTCGTCCCGTTCCTGGACGAACAGTGGGACGTGCGGCGCACCGCCACCATGCCGAACGACCGTGACCCGGAAGGGGGTTGAGCCGGAACATGAGCCTGCGATCAAGGGTGACGGTCCGCGAGGAGCCCGGCCCTTCCCGCGACGACGGCCTCGTCGCCGTCTACCGCGCGAAGCTCCTGGAGGAGATCGACCTCGCCGAGATGTCGTCGCTCGCGGCGGCCGACCGGCGGATCCGTCTCGAACGCGTCCTCGGCCACATCATCAGCCGCGAGGGCCCGGTCCTCTCCTCCTCCGAACGCAGCCAGCTGGTCCGCCGCGTCGTCGACGAGGCGCTCGGCCTCGGCGTACTGGAACCCCTTCTCGCCGACGCGTCCATCACCGAGATCATGGTCAACGGCCCGGACGCGATCTTCGTGGAGCGCGCCGGGCGCGTGGAGCAGCTCCCCCTGCGCTTCGCCTCGCAGGAACAGCTCATGCAGACCATCGAGCGCATCGTCTCCACGGTGAACCGGCGCGTCGACGAGTCGAACCCGATGGTCGACGCCCGCCTGCCCACCGGCGAGCGCGTCAACGTGATCATCCCGCCGCTGTCCCTCACCGGCGCCACCCTCACGATCCGCCGCTTCCCGCGCGCCTACACCCTGCCCGAGCTGATCGGCCTCGGCTCGCTGGACGAGCAGATGCTGATGCTGCTGTCCGCGTTCGTCCGAGCCCGCTTCAACGTCATCGTGAGCGGCGGTACGGGTTCCGGGAAGACCACCCTCCTCAACGCGCTCTCCGGCCTCATCCCGCCCCACGAGCGCATCATCACCATCGAGGACTCGGCGGAACTCCAGCTCCAGCAGGACCATGTGATCCGCCTCGAATCGCGGCCCCCGAACGTCGAGGGCAAGGGCCAGATCACCATCCGCGACCTCGTCCGCAACTCCCTGCGCATGCGCCCCGACCGCATCATCGTCGGCGAGGTCCGAGGCGGCGAGACCCTCGACATGCTCCAGGCCATGTCGACCGGCCACGACGGCTCGCTCGCCACCGTCCACGCGAACGCCGCCGAGGACGCCCTCATGCGCCTGCAGACCCTCGGGTCCATGTCCGAGGTGCAGATCCCGTTCGAGGCGCTCAAGGACCAGATCAACTCGGCCGTCGACGTCCTCGTCCAGCTCACCCGGCACGCCGACGGCTCGCGCAAGGTCACCGAGATCGCCCTGCTGGTCTCGCACGGCCGCGAACAGTTCAGGATCTCGACGGTCTCCCGCTTCGTGCCGCACCCGCTCGGCCACGACCACCGTGTGCGCGGCACCTTCGAGCATCTGCCGCTGCCGCGCCGCGTGGCCGAGCGCCTGTACGTCGCGAACGAGCCGATCCCACCGGCGTTCGGCGTGCTGGACGGCATCGACGGACGCAACACGAGGGAGGCCATCGGATGAGGACCGAGCGACCCGTCGGAGAGGGTGGCCATCGGATGACGACCGAGCGACCCGCCGTCGAGGGTGGCGGATCATGAGTGACCCCACCCTCATCGCCCTCGGCGCCACCATCCTGACCTGCGCACTCGCCGTCGCCGGCCTCCATGCGTACGCGTCCGGGCGCGCGCAGCGCCAGGCCCTCGTCGACCGGCTCGACGGCCTGTCGGGCGCCGGCCCGCACGGCGGTGCCGGTCGCGTACGCCGCTTCGCCACCGTCGACCGCAGGCTGCGCCGCACCCGGCTCGGCCGCGCCATCCATCTGCGCCTGTCCGCGACGGGGCTGGATCTGACCGCGGGGGAGTTCTTCACGTACGTACTCGCCGTGGTCGTCGCCCTCTGGCTGATCGCGTCGGCCGCCCTCGCGCCCTTCTTCGGGCCGATCGCGGGGCTGGTCGGCGTGTGGAGCGCGGTGATCTTCCTCAACTGGCAGCGGCAGAAACGCATCGAGGCGTTCATCAACCAACTCCCGGACGTGGCACGCCTTTTGGCCAACGCCACCGCCGCCGGGCTCGCCCTGCGTACGTCCCTCGCGATGGCCGCGGAGGAGCTGGAGGCGCCCGCGGGCGAGGAGCTGTCCATGGTCGCCGACCAGCTCGCGCTCGGCCGCACCATCGACGACACCCTCGGCGAGCTCGCGGAACGCCTCCCGTCGCGCGAACTCGTCGTCCTGGTCACGACCCTCGTCCTCGCCAACAAGGCGGGCGGCTCGGTCGTGTCGTCGCTGCGGAACCTCACCCAGACCCTGGAGGACCGCAAGGAGACCCGGCGCGAGATCCGCACGATGCTCTCCGAGGTCAACGCGACCGCGTTCACCGTGCCGCTCCTCGGTCTCGGCTCGCTGCTCCTGATCAACTCGTCGAACGAGGGCGCGCTGGCCAGAGTGACGGGATCGCCGGTCGGCCAGGCACTGATCCTTCTCTCGCTCGGCCTGTACGGGATCGGGTTCTTCGTGATCCGCCGGCTCGGGAAGATCGAGGTCTGAGATGAGTACGGGAATCGTTGGCCTCCTGCTCGCCCTCGCGATGGGCCTCGCCGTCCTCGGGATCTTCCTGGGCATCCGCATGTACCGCGCCGAGGCCAAGCTCCCCGGCGACCTGGCCATCGCCCTCGAAGTCGGCGCCACGCGCGTGTCCGCCGCCGGGTCAGCGGTCGACCGCCTGGGCATGCGCTTCGCCCCCCTCGTTCTTCGGGCCATGGGTCCCCGCCGCGTCGCCTCGAAACGCCGCAGGATCGACATGGCGGGGAACCCGGGCGGCCTCACCATCGACCGCTACGCCGCGCGCCGCGCGGTCTACGGGATCTTCGGCGTCGTCCTCGGCCTGGTCTTCCTCACCAACGGCCAGACCCTGTTCGCCGCCCTCACCCTCGCGTTCGGCCTCCTCGCCGCGGACGGCCTGATCTGGCAGGCCACACGCGAGCGCAAAGAGGTCATCGACCGCACGCTCCCCGACTTCCTCGACGTACTCGCCGTCGTCGTCAGCGCGGGCCTCGGCTTCCGGCAGGCGCTCGACCGGGTCGCCGAGAAGTACGAGGGGCCGTGGGCCGACGAGTTGCGCATTACGCTCCGGCAAATGGACATGGGCGTCAGCCGCCGCCAGGCCTTCGACGAGCTACGTCGGCGCAACGCGTCGGAACAGGTCGCCCAGTTCGTCTCCGCGCTCCAGCAGGGCGAGGAACTCGGCTCGCCCATCGCGGAGACCCTCATCCAGATCGCCACGGACATGCGGCGCACCGACGCCCAGAACTCCCGTCGCCGGGCCGCGAAGACGATTCCGAAGGCCACGATGGTCACCCTCGTCTTCATGCTCCCGGCCACGATGATCCTGATCGCGACGGGCATGTTCCTCGGCTCCGGGTCCAACTTCGGTTCGATTCTGGGACGTTGAAAGCCGAGCGCTGAGGCGTCAGAACTGCTCGACAGTTTGGCCCTCAGGTACCTGGCAGCAGCCCTGTTTGACTGGCTCGGACGTGGCGGACGACGGCACTCCCGACTCATTCCGGTCGGCCGAAACCGGAGCGTTCGAGACTGTGTGCGCTGCCCAGGCCGCCGTGCGACGGCTGGCGGCACGCAGGACCACAGCTGGTCGTTGCCCAATCGATCCACGCGGGCGTGCCGGATTCGCGCCCCAGTTGAAGCAGCGAGGGTGAACGGCTGCTGTGTGGCGCATCGACTGGCTACAGTGACCGGAGCGTTTAGTTGGCACTTGCGAATGGTGCACCGGTCTCCGGGGGGAGGTGGCGACGTCGATGGGCGGCCTGACGATGGGGTGGACGAAGAGCTCGATGCGAGGAGTCCGCGTATCGCTCTCTGACGTATCGCTCACTGCCGGGATCGGGCTTCTCGCACTCAGCGCCTGCACCGGTCCGATGGCGCCGCAGCAACACCGGGCGGAGAGCGTGCCCATCCCGGGCAATGTGCCCAAGGGGCCGCGGTTCGCGACGGCGGCCGATCTCGTAACCGCGATGGAAAAGGCCGGCCTCGACTGCGAGACCGTGCGCAGCCGGGACTACGACGGCAGCTCCACGGCGGACTGCGTCGCGACGGTCGACGGGGTGAAGGTCGAGAACGAGATCTCGGTCTTCGACCCCGACGTCGTGTCGAAGCGCGAGATCGGTACGTCGATCGAGTCCCGGCGCACGGGAGCGTATGCGCAGACGCTGGTCGCGGCGGGGAACTGGTACATCCGCGTCATGGACCCGCCGTCCGCCCTGGCGATCGCGAAGGCACTGAACGCGGTGGTCCTGGACGCGAAGGGCAAGGGGTCGAAGACCCCCAAGTACCCGCTCCCGGACATCCCTTCAAGGCCGACGTATCAGAAGGTGGACGCCCTGGCGGACGACCTGGCCGCGTCGGTGGGCTGCTTCCAACCGGAGACGACCAGCACCGGAAGCATCAAGTGCGAGACCGGAAAGCTGGGTTCGGGGGACTCCAACTGTGCGGTCCTGACCCTGCACCCGTCCCACGCCCGCCGCGATGCCGCCCTCCGCGAGGCGATCAAGTACCGCGGCGTCCCCGCCGAGCTGGTCACCGCGGGGAACTGGACCGTCAACCTCTGCGACACCACCCTCGGCGCGAAGGCCGCCCGCGACCTGGGTGGGGTCGTGGTGGCGTACGACGGGCGGTGAGGGGCATGACAGGAAGCGACCAACTTCCGGTCAAGCGTGCACCGTTAATGTGCGAAACACGGCACAGAGGGTTGCAGTTCCCGTACGTTGCGTATGGTGCCCGGGAGGTTTGGGGCGGCGAAGTCGTGCGGGAGCGAAGGGGAAACCGTGCTGAAGGAACGCGTACTCGGGGTGTGGGTGAAGTGGACCGTGACGGTGGGGGACCGCGTCCGCGGGAGGGAACGGGATTCCGGGGCGGGGTTCGTGGAGTATGCGGGGTTGATGATTTTGATTGCGGGGATCTTTACGTTGATCGACCAGTTGGGACTGGACGGGTTGATCTCCGGGGCGATCGGCGACGCGGTCGACCGGGTAATCGGCGGCGGCTGACCATCGCGCGGCTCTCCGGTGATCGCGGTCAGACTCTGCCCATCTATATCTGGCTCACGGCGATCCTGCTCTTCGCCGCCTTCGCGTTCTTCGCATTCGCCCAGGCAGCCTCCGCGCGCAACGGCGCCCAATCGGCCGCGGATGCCGCCGCTTTGGCGGCTGCCCAGGACTCCAGGGACGAATTGATGACCGGATTGGGGAAGGCCATCGGCACGGGAGACGACTGGCTGGACTGGCTCGCGGGTGACAAGTTCACCGGGGACGGGGCCCGCGGCGCGGCGGACAACCTTGCTGCGGGTAACGATGCCCGAGTCGTCGGATTCGGACCGTCCGAGGTGAACGGCTATCCGGGCTACTGGGCGAAGGTGCAGTCCAATGGCACGGTCGGCGATTCCGTCATTCCCGGCACGGAGTCGAAGCACGCGACGGCCGAGGCCACTGCTGTCATCGAACCGCGCTGCGACGTGGCTCCGTCCGCCGATCCGGCAAAGGTCGTGGAATTCGACTGCGACGGTGGCGATTCCTTCGATTTCGACCCGGATGACTTCGAGGTGGGCGATCTGCCCGATCCCTCCGTCCTCTTCTCCGTACACCTGGCCGACTGACACATCACGAGAGGGAAGCCGCGGCAATGAATTTTCGGCGCACCATGACGACCCGCCGGGCACTGGCTGCGGCGGCGATCACTTCAGGGCTGGTCCTTACGGTGGCCGGCTGCGGCGGCAGTGATGACAACGGTGGTCCCAAGACCGAATCCTCGTCGTCCGCCCCCGCGGGAAAGGGGAGTGACGATAAGCAGGACGCCTCGCCGGCCCCGTCCACGGACAAAGTCCTGGCGGAGAGTAAGGACGGCGATGTCTCCGTCGCCATCAACTCCGCGACACGGGACCAGGGCGGGTTTGTGACCGTCTCGGGAACTGTGCGCAACGATGGATCCGGCTCGTGGCTAGGAGCCGATTGGCAGAGCGACGAACGCGAACTCGCAGCCAACGGAGGGTCATTGTCCGGGGCGAGTCTCGTGGACGAGCAGGGCAAGAAGAAGTACCTCGTTCTGCGGGACACCAACGGCCGCTGCCTCTGCACGAAATTCAGCCGACTCAGGTCCGGGGAGAGTGCCACCTGGTTCGCCCAGTTCCCCGCGCCTCCGGAAGGCACCACAAAGGTGAGCTTCCAAGTCGGCGCCATGCCCCCCGCCCCCCTGGAAATCTCCGAGGGCGAGTGACCCATGCCCCTCACCCGGCGCCTCGCCGCCCTCACCACCGTCGCCCTGATCACTCTCAGCGGAAGCCTCGGCGGCAGCGCCTACGCCGATGATCCGGAGCCGTCAGGCGCTCCGCCCGGGAGTACCACCACCTCCCCACCCCCGGACGTCGACTCCAACAGCCCCGGGCTGAAGCTCGCCGACGGCGCCACGCTCGCGCCGGCCAAGGTGCTCGACATCAAGTCCGTCGTCGAGGACCTGTCCGGCGACGAGCGGCGCGAGGACACCAATCAGGACGTGAAGTTCGCGCTCCAGGCGGAGGTGCTGTTCCCGAAGGACAGTTCCAAGCTCAATCCGGGCGCCAGGTCCCGGATCCAGGCCATCGCCGACGAGATCAAGGCGCAGAACGCCACGAACGTCCGCGTCTTCGGCTTCACGGACGACCTCGGGTCGTACGCACACGGGCTGACGCTCTCGAAGAAGCGGGCGGAGGCCGTGCACGAGCAACTCGCGTCAGCACTCGGTTCGCAGGACCAGGACATCACGTTCGCGGTGCGCGGCTACAGCGAGGACTACCCGATCGCGGACAACAGCAGCGAAGAGGGCCGGAAGAAGAACCGGAGGGTCGAGGTGTCGTTCCCGAGGGGCTCGGCCGACCAAAGGTGACGGAATCCAGCTGGGCCTCAAGGGGAAGGAGAAGGGGAAGGCAGGTCGGTCCCGGTCGCGCCGACGCGCAATTCGTACCCCTTCGGGATCTCCCGTTCGGTGTCGCCCTTCACAGAGACCGCCGTAGCCTGCGCGCTGAAGTCGTTCTCCACGGCGAGCATTGACGTGTACTGGGTTTTGCCCGTGTGGACCGAGGCGGACTGCCGTCGTGACGGCGTCGTGCTGATCGTCACCGTGTCGCCCGGTGCGGCCCCCGTCAGCTTGGCCCAGACGGCGTCGCATCTCGGGCTGTAACGGATCTCCAGGAGCATCGTGCTCCGGCCCTCGTCCCGCAAAGTCACCGCGCCTGCGTCGCAGCGAGCCGTCTTGGGGTCGAGGCCCACGCAGGTACGTCCGGAACAACTCGGCGTGCTCTCGGCCTGGACGCCAGGGGACGACGACCGGGACGCGCTCGGCGAGGCGCGCCCGGAATCGTCGCTGTCGCCGTCCAGCAGCGCGGTGAGGGCGACCGTCGTGATCGCGCCGATGACAGCCACGACGACCCCGCCGATCAGTGACCCCGACCCGTGCGCGCCGATCCAGGCGCGAAGCCGCTGCCCGGCACGCGGCACGGCCGGTACCGGCGGTGCACCCGGCGGTGTCGTGGCATTTCCGCCGCCCGTCCGGGGTCCGTCGTCGGGCATGCCCGGTAACGGCGTGGTCCCGCCTTCACTCATGGTCAACCACCACACTCTCAATTGACGTGCTCAAATCACTGAGAGCCTGAGTGTTCCCCGAGCGGCCCGCTGTTTACCGCGAACCCGGGGGCCGGCCGGAACGTGGCTCAATCCGCCCGCACAGGGCTCAATCCGCGTACACCGGCAGCGAATTCACCCCGTACGCGATCGACAGCTTGCGGAAGGCCAGTGTTCTGCTGCTCAGTCTTCGGCCGCTGCGGCCGGGTCTGCTGGTTGCGCCGCCGGGGAGACATAGGTTCCCCGCTGCGGCACGGTGAAGACGAGCCCTTCCTCTATGAGTACAGCGATTGCGCGCCGGACGGTGGTGCGCGCGAGCCCATACTGCTGCACGAGCTGGGTCTCGCTCGAGATCGCTCGGTTCGGCTGCCAGTCGCCACGCTCGATGCGGGCGCGGAGGATTCCCGCGAGCTGGCGGTACGGCGTAACCGGCCCCTCGTGATCGATTTCAGCATCCGGTGGGAAGTTCATGATCGAGAAGCTACTCGTAGAGGTAACACCTCTGTCATTGAGATACGTCTCTATACGTAGCGATACAAGGCGAGCTAAGTTGGCGTCGGGACATGGAGGACCCCCGCGACCGCTGGAACCGGTCCGGGGGCATGGCCAACGCTGCGATAGGAGCGTCGGCATGCTGGACCTTACCGTTCGATTTCTTGCCTGGGTGCTGTGGCTGTGCACCCCACCACCCCGAGGCCGCCACCGCCTCGGCATCCGCACCTCGTCGCTCGCCCCACCTCCACCCCGCCACACCGAACGTCTCGACGGCGCCGCGTCCGCGCTCGTACGCCCCTACGTCCTGACGCCCGACGAACGCCGCCGCCAACGGGAACGCCGCCGCGCTGTCTACCTCGCCACGCCCGGCATCGACGTAGGCCCGCACCCGCACCTCATCCATGGAGGCGTCCGATGACCGCCCCTCGCCGCCCGGCGGTGCGTATGTGTGCTCGCTGCCAATGCGTCACAGGTGAACCTGTCCTGGTGCATGAGGTGCACGCGGCGACCGGCCCCGGCTTCAACGTCTACGCCTGCCAGGAGTGCGCCGCCCACTACCCGCCACCTCTCGTCGACGAGCTGGAACTCCTCGGTGGGGGAGTCGAGTTGGAGCTTCCACCGCGACGCTCTCGGCTCACCCTCCGCGTCTACCGGATGAGAGCAGGCGGTGAGGTCGTCGGCGACCGAGAAGAGGTGAGGGTGCTCGTCGGCTCGGTTGAGGGCCAGCCCGCGCGTTCGTCTGCGTACCCGCCGTGCCGGTGCGGGCAGTGTCGGACGGCAGAAGCCAACTGATCTGCCGGCGGGGCCGGGGAACGTCTCGGCCCCGCCTGTCTCGGCCTGCACAATGCGTTTGGAAGTGTTCCGCACAGAACTCGGTTGGTCGCATGGATCACCACGACTTTGAAACCGACCTGGGGAGGTGGCCACCTCGACGGAGCCTGATCGCGAAGGCGCCGACCAGTTCACACAGCCGGACGCGGCGCACCTGGGGGCGCCTGATCTGCCCTATTGATATTCGCCCACCGCGCAGAACCAGTTGGAGGTTCCTCCCGGGTCCCCCCAGACAGCGACGCCACTGACGATTTCCGGGACAGCAGGCCGCTGCGTACCAGGAACAACAGGCAGTCCAACAGTGAATAGCTCAACGAAGGCGTCTGGGATTTTATCGGCAAGGTCACGCAGAATCGCTTGCTTCGCCTGCGAGGCGTCTACCTGGAAGCCGACACCCATGCCCGTCTGATCCTGAACCAAGACCTCTACGTGATTCTCGGTGTCCGACGGGCTTGTACGTCGCGACTGGATCACTGGCCGGGAGGCCCACGTGCAGGTCGCGCAAGACGATCTGAGTAAGTTCTTTGACCTGTTCCACGCTAGACAGCCTCACAGTCGTCACCCCAGGAATGCGCTTGACCTGAGCGGAAATTTACATGCCTTTACTTGAGCCACGAAGTCAAGGATCTGGCGCTTGGTGACGCGCCGGTCAACTCGTGATCACTTTTAAGTCAGAGGTGCACCTCAACCCCCGTTGTCCGACTTGCTGCTGATAGGCATGTGCATGCAGTAACGACCGCATAGGGGGAACTCATTGAAATTCGCAAACACTATTGCCATCAGTTTTGCCGCAATATGCTTCGCGCTGCCGCTGGCCGTCGAGCCGGCCGCCGCATCGTCCGGCCCGGAGACCATCGCGGGCGTTGCAGCTAATGCCTGTACGGGGAAGCCTGCCAAGACCATCGTGAAGAAGTACTACCGCGGCCCCGCGGTGGTGCCGCTGCGCTGTGGCACGTCGACGTGGGGCTACAAGCACTTGGTGAAGCGCGGCCGCTGGAGTGGCAACTTCAGCAAGAAGATCAACACGACTATCTGGAGCGGTACCATCACAGTCGACCAACCCGGGGAGCGCACATATGAACGCAAGTTCACCGGCTGCCCGCCTCGGACGCTGTTCAAGGTCGTGACGAACCCCGGGCCTTACGGACGGGATCCCCGCATCAAGCCGCAGGGGGTCGTGACCGCGTACAAGCCGGCCAGCCTTGCTTCGTCCGCTTGCTAGGAGAACTCCCATGCCATCAGCAGAAGGTGTTCGTGACCTTCTCGTCCCACATTTGATGGGGCGGTTGGACGACGGGAGCGCGGAACTCGACGTGGCCGGCTTTCGCGTGGTGGAGCATGGACGGCGTTTCACGGTCGAGCTAGAGCTGACGGCCTACGGGCAACGCTGGCGGGTGCGCCTTGAATCCGATAGTTCGGAGATGGCCATCTTCGACGGTCAGCCGCCTCATCACCTGGTCCGGAGCGTGGCATCAGCCTTCCGCATCCGCTTGTTCGAGTGGTGGCACATGAAGGACTCGGAACGGCAGTTGGCCAGGCTGGGTGAACGCATCAAGTAGCGCGATCTGAGCACCGCTGCACGTAGCGCGGCGAGCACGACAGCGTCCCCGTCCGGCTGTCCGGGCGGGGACGCTCCAGTCAGGGCGCGAGGGTGCGCGGACTTCAGGCCGGCTTGCCGTCGTACGACTGCCATAGGAAGCACAGTGGCGTGCTGGGGCTGGACCGCGTTTCAGGCCACGTAGACCGGCAGCGAGTCCACCCCGTACACGATCGACAGCTTGCGGAAGGCCAGTTCCTCAGGAGGGGTGGCGAGCTTCAACTCCGGGAAGCGGCGGACCAGTTGGGGGAAGGCCGCGCGCAGCTCCATCTTGCCGAGTTCGGCGCCGATGCAGCGGTGGATGCCGTAACCGAACGCGAGGTGGGAGCCGGTGACCTGGCGGGACGGGTCGAAGTGGTCCATGTCCTCGCCGAGGCGCGCGTCGCGGTCGGCCGCGCTGAGGGAGACGAGGACTATGTCGCCGCCGGATATCTGGACCCCGCCGATCTCGACGTCCTCGCGCGCGAAGCGCGGGAACGCGGTCTGGACGACGGTCAGATGGCGCAGCAACTCGTCGACGAAGGGCGCGGCGACGGCCTCCGGGTCCTCCGCGTCGCGCAGCGCGGCGAAGTGCTCGGGGTTCTGGAGCAGGATGAGCGTGCCGAGCGCCAGCATGCTCGCGGTGGTCTCCAGGCCGCCGGTGAGGACGCCGTCGGCGAGGCCCGTGAGCTCCTCGTCCGTGATGGAGTCGCCGTATTCGCGTACGAGCATGCCGAGGAGGCCGTCGCCGGGGTTGCGGCGCTGCTCGGCGACGATCCCGCGCAGGTAGTCGAGGGACTGCGACACGGCGCTGAACGACGCGCCCGCGCCGCCGAACACGTCGAAGCGCGCTACGGAGAACTGCTGGAAGTCGTCCCGGTCCTCGTAAGGAACGCCGAGCAGTTCACAGATCACCAGCGCCGGCACCGGCATCGCGAAGTGCTCGACGAGGTCCACCGTGCCGTCGCCGTCCGCCGCCTTCGCGAGGTCGGCGAGACGCTCCTCGACGATGGCGTGGATACGGGGCGTGAGCCGGGAGAGCCGGCGCATCGTGAACTCCGGCGTCAGCATCTTCCGCAGCCGGGTGTGGTCCGGAGGGTCGGTGAAGCCGAGTCCACCCGGGTTCTGGTCGTCGGTGACACCGGTGTTGCCGACCAGGTTCCGGAAGTCGTTGCTGAAGGCGGACCCGTGGCCGAGTACCGCCTTCGCCTCGTCGTAGCCGGTGACCAGCCAGACCGTCATGCCGGGGATGGGCAGCCTGCTGACCGGCTCCCGGTCGCGGAGCTCGCCGATCTCGGCCACCGGGTCGAGGCCCTCGCGGCGCAGCGGAAGGAGCGCCGCGTCGGGCAGCTTCGAGAGGACGGAGAGGTCGAGGCCGCCCTTCTTCCGGAGCCGGGCGAAGTAGAGGCGGGTGAGCCAGGCCGCTATCGAGGATCGTGCGGAACGGGCCGCTATCGCCGAGCGTGCGGAACGAGCCGCTTCCGCTGGACGTGCGGAACGGGCCGCTATCGCTGAACGGGCGGAACGAACGGAGCGAATGGAACGATCGGACATGTGCTCGCATTTCGGCGCGGGACGGACTGTGCCGTTACCTGTGTCGGGCAGCGGTGCCCGGAGCGGATCCGCCCAGGGTACGTGGAGAACCCCCGTAGGCCGAGGCAGGGGCGGGCGGTTACCGCCCCTGCCCCTACTTCAGCGGATCGGTCTGGGAACCGTGCGGGAGTTCGGTGAGAGACCGGTGAGAAAGCGGAGACCGGAGCCGTCACGCCCGCGACGTCCCCTGGTGATCCCCCGCCGCGCCGTCGATCAGCTCCCGCAGGATGTCGATGTGGCCCGCGTGCCGGGCCGTTTCCTCCAGCATGTGGATGAGCACCCACCGCATCGACACCTTCCTGCCGTCCCACGACGTGCCGGTCTCCTCGAGTCCGACCTCGGCGATCACGGCGTCGGCGGCGGCCCGCGCCCGGCCGTAGAACGCGGTGATGCTCTCCGTGGACTCCTCGGGGCCCACCCGCAGGTCCTCGTCCGTCTCCGCGTCGAACCACAGCGGCTCCACCTGCCGTCCGAATGTCGTGCAGAACCAGCCGTACTCGACCGACGCCAGATGCTTGACCAGGCCGAGGAGACTGTTCCCCGACGGCGACATCGGCCGCCGCACCTGCTCCTCGTCGAGCCCCTCCAGCTTCCAGAGCACGACGTCGCGGTGCCGGTCGAGCGCCGCCAGCAGACTTTCCTTCTCGCCCCCGGTGTAGGGCACGTGGATTCCCATGCCGGGGAACGTAACAGCGCCCGCCGACAACGCACCCTCCCGCGCGGTCGGTACAAAAAGCACGTGCCGTCGCGGGAACGCCACTGTGAACATGGCCCCATGAGCACACCCCCCACCCGCGCCGGCCGCCCCTTCGACGAGCTCGTCACGGAGGCGGCCGCCGCCCCCGTCGAGGGCTGGGACTTCTCGTGGTTCGAGGGCCGGGCCACCGAGGAGCGCCCCTCCTGGGGGTACGCGCGTGCCATGGGCGAGCGGATGGGCCGGGCCTCGGCCGGGCTCGACCTCCAGACCGGCGGCGGGGAGGTACTCGCCTCCGCCCCGAAGCTGCCCCCGCTGATCGCCGCCACCGAGGGCTGGCCGCCCAATGTCGCCAAGGCCTCCGCGCTGCTCGCCCCGCGCGGCGTCGTGGTCGTCGCCTCGCCGGAGGGCGCGCCGCTGCCGTTCGCCGACGGCACGTTCGACCTGGTGACCAGCCGCCACCCGGTGAAGGCCCCGTTCGCCGGGATCGCCCGGGTGCTGACGCCCGGCGGTACGTACTTCGCGCAGCACGTCGGCCCGAGCAGCGTCTTCGAGGTCGTCGAGTTCTTCCTCGGCCCGCAGCCGGAAGAGGTCAGGAACGGCCGTGACCCGGAGGGTGAGCGCGCCGAGGCCGAGGCCGCCGGCCTCGAAGTCGTCGACCTGCGCGCCGAGCGCCTGCGCATGGAGTTCTACGACATCGGCGCCGTCGTGCACTTCTTGCGCAAGGTGATCTGGATGGTTCCGGGCTTCACCGTCGATGCGTACCGGCCGCGACTCCTTGAGCTGCATGAACGGATCGCGAAGGAAGGGCCGTTCGTCGCCCACAGCACCCGCCACCTGATCGAGGCCCGCAAGCCGATCGCCGGGTGATTCAGGGCAATTGGTGTGCAAGCGGGAGGAGTTCGCCGGGCATCTTCCGAAAGGCCCGCCGTCCAACCGATTCCGCATCGTTATCGACAATGGCTCGCTACACGTGTCACCGTCACGTAGGTTCAGACCAAGGCAATTCGCGTGAGCAAAGCTGCGCGGCGGCACCGTGCAGTGGAGGGGGCTGCGCGGTGCCGCGTGCCTTTCCCCCCATCTACGGTCACCGGATCTCCCGCTCTACGGTCACCGGACATCCCGCGATCACCGGACCCTCCCGCGAGACGCGAGACGCGAGACGCGAGACGCGAGACGCGAGACGCGAGACGCGAGACGCGAGACGCGAGACGCGAGACGCGAGACGCGAGACGCCGTCACCGCCCGGCCGTCACCCGCTCTCGTGGTCACCGCCCCCCTGAATCGTCACCCGCACCCCCCGCCGCACGCCCCACCGCGCCATCGCCCCCGCCTCGGCCTCCAGGACACGCCGGGCGCGCAACCGGGGGAGTCCGATCCGCCCCGGCCGCATCGTCCGCACGGCGAGCACCGTGCCCCGCCGGTCCAGGTACGCGACATCCACCACGAAGCGCATCCCCAGGGTGTGGACGCTCGACGACGCCGTCAGCAGCAGCGCGCCGTTCACCCCGTCCCGGCCGAGCAGCCCGCGCCGCCGCGCAGGCCCCGACTCTGCTATTTCCAGGGGAAGTTCGGCCTTGAGTCCCGGCACGGTGAAGGTCGCCATGGGTGCGCAGCCAACCTCCGGGCCGCTGTGGCGTCAAGCGCGCGTTCGTCGCACGACTACTCCGTGAGGGGGACGCCCCCGCCCGGGCCGCAAGCCGGGAAAACCGTTGCGAAACCCCGCCCGAAGCGGCCGGAAACAGACCTCCAGCCGTCGTCGGGCGACTTCGGAGAGTAGTTGTGGCACGCCGATGCACCCACCATCACTTACGAAGGGTTATGGTGGAAACCCCCCCTCGGGCCGGTCCGTCTCCCCCCCACGGACCGGCCCGTTTTTTGTCTCCGACCGGGCCGCGCGCGTGCGCCCCCCGGGTTCCGGCGCCGCGAATAGAGTCCCCGGCATGCCGAACGACTATCCGCACCAGGCGCCGCCCACCGCTCCCAGCCCGTACCGCGGCCCGGGTCAGCACGGCACTACTCCCGGCCCCTACATCCCTGGCCCCTACATCCCCAGCCCCTACATCCCCGGCCCCTGCAACGCGCCCGGACCGTACGGGATGAACCCGCAGTTCACCCCCGCGCCGCCCCTGAGCATGCCGTCCTCGCTCCGTGCCGCCCGGACGACCACGTACGTGATGGTCGGCCTCGCCCTCCTCGCCGCCGTGGCCGTCGGCGTGACGGAGGGGGCGCGGGGCGCCGGCGCCGCGTTCGGCGGGAACATCTTCGGCGTCGTGCTGCTGGTCCTCGCCTGCTTCTACGGGAGGGCGGGACGTGGGCTGCGCGTCACGTCGATCGTCATCGCGAGCGTGCAGATCCTGCTCGGCCTGAGCGGAACGATGCGCGGCAACATCGGCGGGCCCATCGCGCTGGTCGGAGCGGTCGTCATGGTCGTCCTGCTCAGCCAGGCGAGCACGGGCGCGTGGTTCCGCAGGCCGCGTACCCCCGGCGCCTAGGGAGTGTCCTGGCGCGAGGGCCGCGGCCCTCGGAACGGAACGGGAGGCGTCAGCTCCGTCCGGCCCAGATGTTCGTGCCCGGGGTCGACACCGCGAACGAGTCGATTTCGGACAGCTCTTCGTCGGTGAGCTTCGGGCCCGCCAGCGCCGCCACGTTCTCCTCGAGCTGCCGGACGCTGGAGGCGCCGATCAGGGCCGACGTCATCCGCTCGTCCCGCAGCACCCAGTTGAGCGCGAGCTGCGCGAGGGACTGGCCGCGGCGCTGAGCGATGTCGTTCAGACCGTTCAGCCGGCGGATCACCTCGGAGTCGCCCGCGAGGCCCGGGTCGAGGGACTTGCCCTGCGTGGCGCGCGACCCCTCCGGGATGCCCTTCAGGTACTTGTCCGTGAGCAGGCCCTGCGCGAGCGGCACGAAGGAGATGCAGCCCATGCCGGCCGTCTCCAGCGTGTCGAGCAGGCCGTCGTCCTCGGTCCAGCGGTTGATCATCGAGTACGAGGGCTGGTGGATGAGCGCCGGGACACCCATCTCCTTCAGCAGGCGCGCCGCCTCGGCGGTCTGCTCGCTGTTGTACGAGGACACACCCACGTACAGCGCCTTGCCCTGCTGCACGGCGGACGCGAGCGCGCCCATCGTCTCCTCGAGCGGGGTGTCCGGGTCGAAGCGGTGGGAGTAGAAGATGTCGACGTAGTCGAGGCCCATCCGTGACAGGGACGCGTCGAGGGACGACAGCAGGTACTTGCGGCTGCCCCACTCCCCGTACGGGCCCGGGTGCATGAGATAGCCCGCCTTGGTCGAAATGACCAGCTCATCCCGGTACGGGGCGAAGTCCTGGGCGAACATCTTGCCGAAGTTCAGCTCGGCGGAGCCGGGGGGCGGCCCGTAGTTGTTCGCCAGGTCGAAGTGGGTGACACCGATGTCAAAAGCGCGGCGGAGGATCTCCCGCTGCGAGTCGAGGGTGCGGTCGTCACCGAAGTTGTGCCACAGGCCGAGCGAGATCGCGGGCAGCTTGAGACCGCTGCGGCCGGTGCGCCGGTACTCCATCGAGTCGTAGCGGTCCGCGGCGGCGCGGTACGAAGACGTGTCGTTCATGGGGACGAAACTACGTCAGAGCACCGATAGCCCACAGCATCGGAGCACAGACACCCCACAGTGAGGGCGAGACCTCACAGCGGTAGGCTTTCGCCCTCGGGGACTGCCGTCTGCACGGAGGGGCTGAAAGACAGTGAACCTGCGCGACCTGGTGTACGGACTTTACGCACGCCGGGTGGAAGGCCGTCTCGACCACGATCAGGTGCCCAAACACATCGGGGTCATCCTCGACGGGAACAGGCGCTGGGCGAAGGCCTCCGGTGGCACTGCGGCGCAGGGCCACCAGGCCGGCGCGTACAAGATCGAGGAGTTCCTCGGCTGGTGCGCCGAGACGGACGTCGAGGTCGTCACCCTCTGGATGCTGTCGACGGACAACTTCGACCGTCCCGAGGAGGAGCTGCGGCCGCTCCTCGGCATCATCGAGGAGACCGTCCGCAGCCTCGCCGTCGACGGCCGCTGGCGCGTCCACCACGTGGGCACCCTCGACCTCCTCCCCGCCCGCACCCAGACCGTCCTCAAGGAAGCCGAGCAGGCCACCGCCGACAACACGGGAATACTCGTGAACGTCGCGGTCGGCTACGGCGGCCGCCAGGAGATCGCCGACGCGGTGCGCTCCCTGCTGCTTGACCACGCGGACAAGGGCACCGCTCTCGAGGAGATCGCCGAGAGCGTCGACATCGACCAGATCTCCAAGCACCTCTACACCAGCGGGCAGCCCGACCCCGACCTCGTCATCCGCACGAGCGGCGAGCAGCGCCTGTCCGGATTCATGCTGTGGCAGTCGGCCCATTCCGAGTACTACTTCTGCGAAGTTTTCTGGCCCGCCTTCCGCAAGGTGGACTTCCTGCGCGCCCTGCGCGACTACGCCGCCCGTCACCGGCGTTACGGCGGCTGACCTCGGGGACGTACGTCACCAGGAGTTAACGCGCGCGCCGTCATATGCCGTGGCATGGCCGCGCGTGTTCGAGGGAATAAGCCTTCCAGGTCGATGTCCGATTCACGGACGTCGAGTCTCAGCGGACGGCACGGGGCTGTCCGCCCGGGAGGCCCTTTGCGCCAGAACGACCACGCGGAGAGCACGTGCTCCGCTGGAGAGGCTGGGGGCCGGTCCACGGCCCACGCATCGCGGCCGTCGACCGGCGGGTACGACCCGCCCCGCCCGGCCCGGGATCCCTCTGTCGCTCCCCGACCTCATCCGAGGGGGTACGTCCTTCCGTGGTGACCAGCAACAAGCGCCAGCCCGACCGGCGCACTTATGTTCTCGACACCAGCGTCCTGCTGGCCGACCCGAACGCCCTGACCAGGTTCGACGAGCACGAAGTGGTGCTCCCGATCGTCGTGGTCACGGAACTGGAGGCCAAGCGGCACCATCCGGAGCTCGGATACTTCGCCCGGCAGGCCCTGCGCCTGCTCGACGACTTCCGTATCCGCCACGGACGCCTGGATGCCCCGATCCCCATCGGTG
This sequence comes from Streptomyces sp. NBC_00009, assembly GCF_045040855.1. Taxonomy (NCBI): domain Bacteria; kingdom Bacillati; phylum Actinomycetota; class Actinomycetes; order Kitasatosporales; family Streptomycetaceae; genus Streptomyces; species Streptomyces sp. NBC_00009. The sequence goes on along the minus strand of NZ_CP108312.1, from coordinate 2,833,915 downwards.
ATCTGGGCGGGACCCTGCGCGTCGAGCTCAACCACTCGGATCCGGGCGTTCTCCCGGCGGGTTACCGCCTGGGGGACAACGACTCCCGCATCCTCGCCGTCGCCCGCAACCTCCAGGCCGAGGGGTACGACGTCACCGTCGTCTCCAAGGACCTGCCGCTGCGCATCAAGGCGTCATCGGTCGGCCTGCTCGCCGAGGAGTACCGCGCCGAGCTCGCCATCACGGACTCCGGCTGGACCGGGATGTCCGAGCTGCGGCTCTCCGGTGAGCAGGTGGACCTCCTCTTCGAGGAGGAGAGCCTGTACGTACCGGAGGCGGCGGAGCTGCCCGTCCACACCGGCCTCACCATCCAGTCCGAGCGCGGCAAGGCGCTCGGCAGGATCACGGCCGAGGGCAACGTCCGTCTGGTGCGCGGCGACCGTGAGGCGTTCGGCATCAAGGGACGCAGCGCCGAGCAGCGCATCGCGCTCGATCTGCTCCTCGACCCGGACATCGGGATCCTGTCGATGGGCGGCCGGGCCGGCACCGGCAAGTCGGCGCTCGCGCTCTGCGCGGGCCTCGAAGCGGTGCTCGAACGGCGCCAGCACCAGAAGGTGATGGTCTTCCGTCCGCTGTACGCGGTGGGCGGCCAGGAGCTCGGCTATCTGCCCGGCACCGAGGCCGAGAAGATGGGCCCGTGGGCGCAGGCGGTCTTCGACACGCTCGGGTCCGTCGCCGGCAAGGCCGTCATCGAGGAGGTCACCGCGCGCGGCATGCTGGAGGTCCTGCCGCTGACCCACATCCGCGGCCGCTCGCTGCACGACGCGTTCGTGATCGTGGACGAGGCCCAATCCCTCGAACGGAACGTCCTTTTGACCGTTCTGTCGAGGATCGGGGCGAATTCGCGGGTTGTGCTCACGCACGACGTGGCGCAGCGCGACAACCTCCGGGTCGGCCGGTACGACGGTGTGGTCGCCGTCGTCGAAAAGCTGAAGGGACACCCGCTGTTCGCGCACGTCACGCTCACGCGGTCGGAGCGTTCACAGATCGCGGCCCTGGTCACCGAGATGCTGGAGGACGGCCCCTTGTGAGGAGAGAGCGAGTGAAGCGCCCCATCTTGTAGGGGTTACGCGGTAGTTGGCGCCGTCCGGCGAAGCGCAGGAGCTTAGCCGGGCGGCGTTGTGCCGTGCGCTTGTTTCCGTGAAACCGCTGGGGCAAACGAGGTGTGAGCTTTCCCACTTGGATGAGAATTGCCTTGAGGCAACCGCGTCCGGCAGAGTCTCAGTCCTGTCAGGCCCCGCATACGACACTTGTGCATCCACAGCATTAAGAGCACCACGGACACCAGAACTTCACAGAGGCCGTCGTATGCCGCCCGAGCACCACGCGGCTCTCCCGTAGCGGGAGTTGCCCACCGGGCCCGTGTCTCCCGTGACCCCGCAGTTGGGAGGCCAGCGCCAGGGGCACGATTGCGTCCGCGAGGGTCACCTACAGCGGGCGATGCTGGAAGGAAACCGTGTGAGCCGGATTTCGGTCCGGGGATTCGCAGTGGCTTCGGCCACCGCGGTCACCACAGTCGGCGCAGTCGTGGGTGTTGCCTCGGGCAGCACCGCTCAGCCCTCCAACAACGAGGCTGAGGCCACGGCGAGCGACGCGACCCTCCTCGCCGACATACCCGCGGGTCAGCAGGCCCAGGTACAGACCGCCACGCTGACGCAGCAGGCGGAGACGCAGGCCATCGCCGCGGACAACGCCGCTCAGAAGTCGGCGGAGGAAGCAGCCCGTAAGAAGGCCGCCGAGGACGCCGTCGCCAAGCAGCAGGCCGCCGCCGACGCCAAGGCGAAGGCCGAGAAGGAAGCCAAGGAGCGCGAGGAGGCCAAGAAGGTCGCCAGCCGCTCGGCCACCCGCGACGCCTCCAGCTTCGCCGCGCAGGCCTCTTACTCGACGTCGCAGATACAGGCGATGGCGCGTCAGATGGTGCCCGCCGGGCAGTTCCAGTGCTTCAGCAACATCGTGGACCACGAGTCCAGCTGGAACTACCGCGCGACCAACGCCTCCTCCGGTGCCTACGGTCTCTTCCAGGCGCTGCCCGCGTCCAAGTACTCCACCGCGGGCGCCGACTGGCAGACCAACCCGGCCACCCAGATCAAGTGGGGCCTCAACTACATGGACAGCCGCTACGGCAGCCCGTGTGAGGCCTGGACCTTCTGGCAGGCCAACCACTGGTACTAGAAGCCGGTACAGCTTCATGACGGGCCCTGGGCCCGTCAACCTTCCTGAGCCCCTCGCCGTCCTACGGTGAGGGGCTTCGGGCATGTACGGTCGGAGCCGACGACTCCCGGGGGAGTGGTGAGAGAGCACGGGGGAAGAGGGCGGATCATGTCGCGAGTTCCAGGATGGCTCGGCCGGCTCGGCCATGAGCTGAGCCGGATGGGGGAGCGGTTGGACGAGCGCCGCGCCGAGGCCGAGCGTGACGACGGCGGGGACGACTCCGCGCCGGACGCCGCCCCGCACGCTCCTGATGCCGCTCGGGCACCCGCGCACATGGCCGCCGAGGCGTCCCAAGTGCCCGTCACCCGGCCGGAGAACGGCGGCGGCGACCACGTACCCCCGCCGCCCGCGTACGCGCCCGCGATAGCGGCCAGGCCCGACCCCGTCGCGGCCGTGCCGTGGGGGATGCGGGTCGCGGCCGAGGCCGGCTGGCGGTTGCTCGTCCTCGCGGGCACCCTCTGGGTCCTGATCAAGGTCATCAGCGCGGTGCAGCTGGTGGTGTACGCGTTCGTCGCCGCGATGCTCATCACCGCGCTCCTCCAGCCGACCGTGGCCCGCCTGAGGAGGCACGGCGTGCCGCGGGGCCTGGCCACCGCACTCACCGCGATCCTCGGCTTCGTCATCATGGGACTCGTCGGCTGGTTCGTCGTCTGGCAGGTCCAGGAGAACATCGACAACCTCTCGGACCAGATCCAGGACGGCATCGACGAGCTGCGCAGATGGCTCCTCAACAGCCCGTTCCATGTGACCGAGAGTCAGATCAACGAAATCGCCAAGTCCCTGCGCGACGCGGTCGGCGCCAACACCGACCAGATCACGTCCGCCGGCCTCGAAGGCGTGACCGTCATCGTCGAGGCCCTCACCGGCATCCTGCTCACGATGTTCTCGACACTGTTCCTGCTCTACGACGGCCGGCGCATCTGGGAGTGGACCACCAGGCTCGTCCCGGCGCAGGCCCGTCCGGGCATCTCGGGTGCGGGCCCCCGTGCGTGGCGCACGCTCACCGCGTACGTGCGCGGCACGGTGATAGTCGCCCTGATCGACGCGATCTTCATCGGGCTCGGCATCTTCTTCCTCGGCGTCCCGATGGCGGTGCCGCTGGCCGTCTTCATCTTCCTGTTCGCGTTCATCCCGCTGGTGGGTGCGGTGATTTCGGGAGCGCTCGCGGTGGTGGTGGCCCTGGTGACCCAGGGCGTTTTCACGGCCGTCATGACGCTCGCGGTGGTGCTGGCCGTGCAGCAGATCGAGGGCCACATCCTCCAGCCGTTCATCCTGGGCCGGGCCGTGCGGGTGCATCCGCTCGCGGTGGTGCTCTCCGTCGCGGCCGGGGGCCTGGTGAACGGGATCGGCGGTGCGGTGGTGGCGGTGCCGCTCGTGGCCGTGACGAACACGGTCGTCGGCTATCTGCGCGCGTACTCACGTGAGGCGGCGCTGCGGCAGGGGCCTTCGCCGCACGGAGCGACGGCCATCGACGTGGCGCCGGTCGATCCGCCGGCCGGGAAGTCATAGGGCCTTTCGTCCGGACACACGAGAACGCCGGGCGGGCTGAATTTCCTTCAGCCCGCCCGGCGTTCTCGTATGCGGTTACCGGGGTGATCCGTCCGTCAGGACAGGACGTCCTCGGAGTCCAGGGTGACGCCCACGGCCTGGATGACCGCGGCGATCTTGAACGCTTCCTGGATCGTCTCGCGGTCGACGCCCGCCTTGCGCAGCACCTGCTCGTGCGAGTCGAGGCACTGGCCGCAGCCGTTGATCGCGGAGACCGCGAGGGACCACAGCTCGAAGTCGACCTTCTCGACGCCCGGGTTGCCGATGACGTTCATCCGCAGGCCGGCGCGCAGCGTCCCGTACTCCGGGTCGGAGAGCAGGTGGCGCGTGCGGTAGAAGACGTTGTTCATCGCCATGACGGCGGCGGCCGACTTGGCGGCCGTGTACGCCTCCGGCGACAGGTTCGCCTTCGCCTCCGGCTCCAGCTCGCGCAGGACGCGCGGGGAGCGGGACGCGATCGCGCAGGCGAGCACGGTGCCCCACAGCTGCTGCTGCGGCAGGTCGGAGTTGCCGATGACCGAGCCGAGGTTCAGGCGCAGGTCCTTGGCGTAGTCCGGGACGGCGGACTTGAGTTCGTCGAGAGCCATGTCAGATCACTCGCCCGACAGGAGCGCGACCGGGTCGAGGGTGTTCTCGCCCTTGGTCCAGTTGCACGGGCACAGCTCGTCGGTCTGCAGGGCGTCGAGGACCCGCAGGACCTCCTTGGGGTTACGGCCCACGGAACCGGCGGTCACCATCGTGAACTGGATCTCGTTGTTCTGGTCGACGATGAAGACGGCGCGCTGCGCGAAGCCGTCCTCGCCCTCGATGCCGAGGTCGCGCATGAGCTCGTGCTTCGAGTCGGCGAGCATCGGGAAGGGCAGGTCGGTCAGGTCCGGGTGGTCCTTGCGCCAGGCGTGGTGCACGAACTCGGAGTCGCCGGAGAAGCCGAGGATCTGGGCGTCACGGTCGGCGAACTCGTCGTTCAGCTTGCCGAACGCGGCGATCTCGGTCGGGCACACGAAGGTGAAGTCCTTGGGCCACGCGAAGACGATCTTCCACTTGCCCTCGTAGGTCTTGTGGTCGATCTGCTCGAACTCCTTGCCCTTCTCCAGGGAGACACAGGCAGTCAGATCGAACTGGGGGAACTTGTCACCGACAGTGAGCACGCACTACTCCTTGCAGTATGGATGGGCCCTTTTTGGGGGCTTTCCAAAGGGGTTGGACTGCTCACGATCGTGGCACAGGGTGCATTGATTACGGAAATAGCTAGACTCGGTTGTGTTGATCGGAACCGGCTATCAGTAGCCCTAGGTAAAGGGAGTAACCGTGGCAAGCGCCAAGCGGCGACAGCCGAGCCTCGCGCAGCTGCGCGCCTTCGCCGCCGTCGCGGAGCATCTGCACTTCCGGGACGCGGCCGCCGCGATCGGCATGAGCCAGCCCGCGCTCTCCGGCGCCGTGTCCGCCCTGGAGGAGTCCCTCGGCGTGACCCTGCTCGAACGCACGACCCGCAAGGTGCTTCTCTCGCCCGCGGGTGAGCGGCTCGCGGTGCGTGCGAAGGCCGTGCTCGACGAGGTGGGCGCGCTGATGGAGGAGGCCGAGGCGGTACGGGCGCCGTTCACAGGAGCGCTCCGGCTCGGGGTGATCCCGACGGTGGCGCCCTATCTGCTGCCGACCGTGCTGAGGCTCGTACACGAGAAGTACCCGGATCTCGATCTCCAGGTGCACGAGGAGCAGACGTCGTCGCTGATCGAGGGGCTCAGTGCCGGGCGGCTCGATCTGCTGCTGCTTGCCGTGCCGCTCGGGGTGCCCGGGGTCATCGAACTCCCTCTGTTCGACGAGGACTTCGTACTCGTCACGCCGCTGGACCACTGGCTCGGCGGGCGGGAGGGGATTCCGCGGCAGGCGCTGCGTGAGCTGAATCTGCTGCTGCTCGACGAGGGGCATTGCTTGCGGGACCAGGCGTTGGACATCTGCCGGGAGGCCGGCCGTGATGACGTGCCCGTGACCACGACCGCCGCCGGGCTCTCCACGCTGGTGCAACTCGTCGCGGGCGGGCTCGGGGTGACGCTCCTGCCGCGGACCGCCGTCGCCGTCGAGACCAGCCGCAGCAGTCAGCTGCTCACCGGGTACTTCGCCGAGCCGGCGCCCACGCGGCGGGTGGCGCTCGCGATGCGGGCGGGGGCGGCCCGCTCCGCGGAGTACGAGGAGCTGGCCGCCGCCCTGCGAACTGCTCTGCAGGGACTGCCCGTTCGCGTCACGCAGGGCTGAGCCCTACTCCGTTCGCAGACCGCCCGCCCGCATCAGCCGCCACAGCGGCGGCATGCTCAGCAGGGTCACCGCCGCGATCGCCGCCGCGCCCACGCCCGCCAGGGGCAGGAACAGCAGCCAGTCGGTGACCGGCTTGCCGACCATGCGCAGCATCAGCCAGCCGAGGCCGAGACCGCCCGCGATCGCGAGGGACAGGCCGAGGGCGACCGGGATCGCCGTCTGCCACAGCACCGACCAGGCGAGCGTGGCACGGCGTGTGCCGTAGGCGACGAGGATCGACAACAGGCGTCTGCGGTCACGCAGTTGCTCGATCTGCGAGACCAGCATGGCGGCCGCGATCAGCGCCATGGTGAGCGCCGCGGCCGTGAACAGGCCCTTGCGGATGGTCGCGTACTCCTTGTCGCGGCTCATCGAGCTGTAGTTCCACACGTGCATCGCCGGATCGATCCGGAACGCCGTGTTGCGTGTGTACTCGACGGCGTCCGGCACCGAGGCGTCGATCCGGATCTGGGCGTTCGTCGAGGCGCTCTTCAGATGGCGTACGTCGAAGGCGCCCGGTGTGGCGAGGATCCCGCCGTACGTGTGGCCGGCCGGGTCGCGCCGGGTCGCCACCGTGCGCGCGTCCTTGGGCAGCGTCCACTGCGTGGTCCGGGAGTCGCCGATGGCGAGCCGGGCGCCGGGCCTGGCGTCCTTCTCCAACTGCTCGTCGGCCTCGGGATATTGGGTCCCGGTGACACGGAAGACGTCGCCGTCCGTGCACGAGGGGAGCTTGGCCAACTCGCGCAACGAGGAGCACGAGCCGACGGAGAGCGTGACGGAGTGCATCACGCCCTGGGCGTCCGGCTTCGCGCCCACCGGGTTCGCCCAGGTGTCCACGGTGCCGTACACCGACCGGACACCCTTGGTCGTACCGAACTCGCGGACCATCTGCTCGGCCAGCTCCCCGCTGGCGAAGTTGGCGTTCACGCCGACCTGGGCACGTGACGGGTCCTCGCCCGTCGCCTTGGTGAAGTCGTCGTTGATGCCGACCGTGAACATCTGCAGGGCGATGCCGCCCGCGACCGCGATGGTGATCCCGGCGACTGCGCGACTGGCCCCGCTGCTGTTCAACTGAAGCCTGCGTACGGCCAGTTGCCAGGGCACTGGGCCGCCCCGCAGCCGGCGGACGGTGGACTCCACCAGCCACGGCAGCACCAGGACCAGGCCGAGCAGGACGAACGCGATCCCGGCCGAGATCTGTACGACGCCCCGCGTGCCCACCGCGTCGGCGGAACCCGACGTGAGCAGCAGCAGCGCGCCGAGGACCGGCACCGGGATCCGCCACCACAGGCGCCGGTCCCGGGTGCGGCCGCTGCGGACGACGCCCAGCGGTTCGATCACGACGGAGCGCAGCGCGAAGACCGTGACGGCGACAGCGGCCAGCGGCACCGCCAGCATGATCAGTACGGCCAGGGCGGGTTCCGGTGTGAGATCCGCCGGGAACGCCGAGAGCCGCCAGACCTCCACGACGCCGAGCAACTGCCTTGCGGCCAGGAAGAAGACCACGCCGAACGCCAGGCCGATCAGCGTGCCGAACAGTGCCTCGCCCGCCGCCATCCGCCGCGTCATCCGTACATCCGCGCCGACCAGCCGCAGCGCGGCCAGGCGCCGGTCGCGCCGCTCGCCGCCGAACCGCACGGCCGTCGCGATGAAGATGGCGACCGGGACGAGGAGTACGACGCAGGCCAGCGCGATGAGCACGATGAGGACCGGGTCGAGCGGTTGGCTCGGGTACATCATGCCGAAGTGGTCGATACGGTTCGCGCCGCGGTCGGCACTGAGCCGGTCGCTGCCGACGTACAGGAACAGCTCGAACGGATCGGTCAGGCCCGCGTCGTGGATCGTGCCCACCGTCCGGTAGGCGTAGCGCTCCTTGAGGAGCTTGCCCTCGGGGGAGTCGAGCAGCTTCTTCAGGGCGGGCGAGAGGACCATCTCGCCGGGCCCCGGCAGCTTGTCGATGCCGGGCGGCAGCGGCGGATGCGCGCCCTCGGGCCGCAGCAGATAGCCGCCGATCGTGTTGTCCCGGTAGTCGGAGGAGGCGTCGGCGGCGAGCATCGTCCGGTCGCCGGGCTTGAGTTGGCCGGTCGTACCGACACCCAACTGGCGGCCCTCGCCGCGCACATCGCGCTCGTGCAGGAACGTCGGCACGGACGCCGCACCCAGCAGCAGGGCCGCGCCGAGGCCGACGCCGGCCGCGGTCAGCAGCGTACGGATCCAGCCCTCACGGCCGCCGGACGAGGCGAACCGGATGCCGAGGAGGAGGTCGCGCAGCCAGCTCGACGGGCCGGCGTGGGAGAGGGCGGCCGCCGGTGTGTCGCGCTCGCGGTCGGCGCGGTGGTCCACCAGCGTCATCGGACGAACTCCATGTCCCGTGACTTGCCGTCCCGTACGACGATCTCGCGGTCCGAGTAGGCCGCGACCCGGGTCTCGTGCGTGACCAGGACGACGGCGGCATTCGCGCCGCGGGCCGCTTCGGTGAGCAGTTCCATGACGCGCTCTCCGTTGAGGGAGTCGAGGGCGCCGGTCGGCTCGTCGGCGAACAGTACGCGCGGGTTGGTCACCAACGACCGTGCCACGGCTACCCGTTGGCCCTGGCCGCCGGATATCTCGCCGGGCCGTTTGCCAGCGAGGTCGTCGACCTCCAGGCGCTCCAGCCACGCGGCGGCCCGGCGCTCGGCCGCCTTGCGTCTGAAACCGGTCAGCCGCAGCGGTAGCGCCACGTTCTCGGCGCAGGTCAATTCCGGTACCAACTGGCCGAATTGGAAGACGAAGCCGAATTCGGAGCGGCGCAGCGCGCTGCGTTCGGCGTCGGACATCGCGGTCAGGTCGCGTCCGTCGTACGTGATGCTGCCCGCGTCCGGGGTGACGATCCCGGCCAGGCAGTGCAGCAGGGTCGACTTGCCCGACCCGGAGGGGCCCATGACGGCGACGATCTCGCCCGGGTGGATGGCGAAGGAGGCGCCGTCCAGGGCGGGCGTCGGCCCGTACGCCTTGTGCAGGTCGTGGGCGGTGAGCAGGGATCCGGCGGGAGTCATGAGGGGCGCACCTCCGCGGCGAGCTTGTCCAGGCGGGCGGCGGCGAGTTCGAGCCAGCGCAGGTCCGCTTCGAGATGGAACAGGGCGTGGTCGCAGATGAGCTGGTCGGCGAGGTCGCCCTTGCGCTTGCGGTCGGTGAGGATGCGCATCATGCGCAGGTGCTCGGCGCGCTGGGTGTCCAGGACCGTGGCGGCGTCGCGCTCGGTCAGCAGCGCGAGGACGACCTTGGTGTAGAGGACGGACTGGAGGTAGGGCTCGGGCGCCTCGGGGGTGGCGAGCCAGCGTTGGACATCGGTGATGCCGGCGTCGGTGATGGCGTAGCGCTTGCGTTCCGGGCCGTCGCCGGCCTCGATCCCGTCGACCTCGACCAGGCCGTTCTTCAGGAGCCGGGACATGGTCGAGTAGACCTGTCCGTAGTGCAGCGGCTTGTCGTGCCCGAAGGTGGCGTCGAAGGTGCGCTTGAGGTCGTAGCCGTGCCGTGGGCCCGACTCGAGAAGTCCCAGAAGGGTGTGACCGATGGACATGGCAGTCACTATACATAGCGAGTATACGTAGTGTGTATAGCCGGTCGGCGGACATCGCACGCCCCCCATGGACTGGTGCCGAGGTCATCATCGTGGGGCGCCCGAACCCGTACTGTCCGGTGCGATCCGGTTCACACGATCGAGAATCACGCAACCATCCGAGCCTCTCGCTCGTCGGTTCCCATGGGGTAGGTGCTGATTGTCACGTCCGGAAATGCCCGGATCGGCAGCCTTTTGCCCTTAGGTGCGGTGTTAGCTTCATGAGCTGATTCAGCACCGATGAGCGTGAAGTGCGCACTGTGCGCGCGGACGTGTCAGCGACTAGAAGCGGAGTAACGGGAGCCATGGGTCGAGCGGAAGCGAGACGAGCACGGCAGCGCGGCGGCGCGCGCCGGGCGGCGCGCGGGGGCTCGTCCACCCGGCGGACGGGTATACGCCGCTTCTTCACCTGGAAGAAGATCCTCGGCACACTTTTCGGCCTGTGCCTCCTCTGCATGGGCGCGTTCATCGTGCTGTACATGGTGATCGACGTGCCCGAGGGCAACCCGGACGCGATGCGGCAGAGCAACGTCTACAAGTACGGCGACGGCACGACCATGGCCCGTGTCGGCCAGGTCAACCGCGAGATCGTCGATCTCTCCGAGGTGCCCAAGCCGGTCCAGCACACCTTCGTCGCCGCCGAGAACAAGACGTTCTACAAGGACAAGGGCATCGACCTGAAGGGCACCGCCCGCGGCGTGATCAACACGGTCACCGGCAAGGGCAAGCAGGGTGGTTCGACGATCACCCAGCAGTACGTGAAGAACTACTACCTCACGCAGGACCAGACCGTCACGCGCAAGCTGAAGGAACTGGTCATCTCGCTGAAGGTGGACCGCAAGAAGTCCAAGGACGACATCCTCGCGGGCTACATCAACACCAGCTTCTACGGCCGCAGTTCGTGGGGCATCCAGGCCGCCGCCCAGGCCTACTACGGCGTCGACGCCAAGAAGCTGACCGTGGAGCAGGGCGCCTATCTCGCGGCGCTCCTCCAGGCCCCGAACCAGTACGACTGGGGCATCGCCTCGGACACGGGCAAGAAGCTCGCCGTGGCCCGCTGGAACTACGTCCTGGACAACATGGTCGACATGCACTGGCTCAGCGCGAGCGACCGCAAGGGTATGACGTTCCCCAAGCCGAAGGCGCCGAAGGCCGCCGCCGGGCTCGAGGGCCAGGAGGGCTACCTCTACACCGCCGCCAAGGCCGAGGTGATGAAGGACCTGAACCTCACCGAGGCGCAGTTCGACGCGGGCGGCTACACGGTCACCCTCAACATCGACCGCAAGAAGCAGAAGCAGCTGGAGAAGTCGGTCAGGCAGCAGCTGACCGACAACCTGAACCCGAAGAGCAAGAAGGCCGACTCCCGGGTACAGGCCGGCGCCGTCTCGGTCGACCCGAAGACCGGCAAGGTCCTCGCGCTGTACGGCGGTGAAGGGCTCAGCAAGCACTACGTCAACAACGCGACCCGCACCGACTACCAGCCGGCCTCCACCTTCAAGCCGCTGATCCTCGCGGCCGCCCTGGAGAACAACGCCACGACGCAGAACGGGCAGTCGATCAAGGCGGGCACCATCTACGACGGCACCAACAAGCGGCCGGTCGTCAGCGACGGACAGAAGGTCGGCTTCGCCCCGCCGAACGAGGACGACCACAGCTACGGCCCGGTCACCGTGCAGACCGCCATGAACAAGTCCATCAACTCCGTCTTCGCGCAGATGGGCGTCGACGTCGGCATGGACCAGGTCATGGCGACGGCCAAGAAGCTCGGCATGGACGACGCCGACCTCAAGCCGTACCCGGCGCAGACCCTGGGCACCATGGGCGCGAGCCCGATGGAGATGGCCGGTGTCTACGCGACGCTCGACAACCACGGCAAGCAGGTCACTCCGCAGATCGTGAAGTCCGTGTCCAAGCAGGGCCAGGACGTCCCGCTGCCGGACGCGATCGGCAACCACGTGCTCAGCCGCGGCGTCGCGGACTCGGTCACCTCGGTCCTGACCGGCGTGGTCGACGACGGTACGGCGAAGACCTCGGTGCGTGACAACCCGGCCCGCGACGGCCAGCAGGTGGCGGGCAAGACCGGTACCTCCGACGACAACAAGTCGGCCTGGTTCACCGGCTACACGCCGGATCTGGTCACCTCGGTGGGCCTGTTCGGCGAGGGCGCGCTGAAGACCTCGGAGGCGGGCGCGCACGTCTCGATGAAGGGCGCCGGCGGTCTGCCCCGCGTCGACGGCGGCAGCTTCCCGGCCCGCATCTGGGCCCAGTACACCTTCAACTCGACGAGCCCCACGGCCGAGTTCGGCCTCGACACGGACATGGGTGCGGCCGTCGAGGTGCCGTCCACCCCGCAGGACACGCCGAGCACCGAGCAGTCCACCCCGTCGTCGGACACCCCGAGCACCCCGGAGTCCACTCCGCCGACGACGCCGAGCACCCCGGAGTCGACCCCCGAGTCCACTCCGCCGACCGACGACCCGTCGGGCGGCGTCACGCCCCCGACGGACCCGTCGTCGCCGACCTTCGGGATCCCGGAGAAACCGGCCGACTCGGGCAGCAACAAGCCACGAGGCCTGACCGGCTGACAGTGACGCACGCGAGTGGGCCCGGAACCGTACGGTTCCGGGCCCACTCGTATATGCGCAGGTTCAGGCAGGCGATCCCGTGCCGTTGCCATGAGGCAGCTCGAACCACACGACCTTGCCGGTGCTCAGCCGCGTCGCACCCCAGCGCCGCGCCAGCCTGTTGACCAGGTAGAGGCCGCGCCCGCCCTCGTCGGTGGCGCGGGCCTGGCGCAGCCGCGGCAGCTGCGGCACGTCGTCGCCGACCTCGCAGCGCAGCACGTCGGTCCGCAGCAGGCGCAGCGTGACGGGCCGGGACGCGTACCGCACGGCGTTCGTCACGACCTCGCTGACAAGGAGCTCCACCGAGTCCGTCAGCTCCTCCAGGCCCCACCGGGCGAGCGCGCTGCGCGCCAGGCGGCGGGCCCGGCCCGGCGCCGCGTCCTCGGGGTCGAGGAGCCAGTAGGCGACGTCGCTCGGCGCGATCCCGTCGAACCGGGCCGCGAGCAGCGCGATGTCGTCGTCCCGGTCGCCCGGGCCGAGCATGTCGAGGACCTCGTCGCACAGCGCCTCGAGCGGCGGCGGATGGTCGGGGCCCGTCAGCTGGGCCGTCGCGGCCAGCCGCTCCCGCAGCTGCTCTATCCCGGTCCACACGTCCCGCAGCCGCGACTCGACCAGACCGTCCGTGTAGAGGAGGAGTGTCGCGCCCGCCGGGGCGTCCAGCTCGACCGCCTCGAAGTCGACGCCGCCGACACCGATCGGGGCGCCCGGCGGGACCCGCAGCACTTCGGCGCGGCCGCCCAGATGCAGCAGGACCGGCGGCGGGTGGCCCGCGTTGGCGATGGTGATGCGGTGCGAGACCGGGTCGTAGACCGCGTACAGGCAGGTCGCCATGCGGTCGCTGCCGAGGCGCTGGGCCTGCTCGTCCAGATGGTGCAGGACCTCCTGCGGCGGCAGGTCGAGACCGGCGAGGGTCTGCGCGGTCGTACGGAGCTGACCCATGATCGCGGCGGACGTCATGGAGTGGCCCATGACGTCGCCCACGACCAGGGCGACGCGGCTGCCGGGCAGCGGGATCGCGTCGTACCAGTCGCCGCCCACGCGCGCGGTCTCCGCGGCCGGCAGATACCGGGACGCGAGGCGCACGCCCGTCGGCCGCGGCAGCGTCTCGGGCAGCATCGTGCGCTGGAGCTCGTCGGCGATGTACGCCTCGCGGCCGTACAGGACGGCCTTGTCGATGCCGAGCGCGCTGTGCGTGGCGAGCTGCCCCGCGACCAGCAGGTCGTCGTTCTCGAACGCGTGGCGCTCGGGGCGGCGCAGGAAGACGGCCGCACCGATGACGCGGCGGCGCCCGCGCAGCGGCGCGAGGATCGCCCGCTGCCCGGTGGGCAGGGCGAGGTCCGGGTCGTCGCCGAGCAGCTCCGGCAGCGCGGCCAGGGCGGCGGGCGAGTCCGCGAACACGGGCCGTACGCCCCTCAGTACCTCGGCCAGCGCGCCGCCGGTCCGCACCTCGCACAGCTCGGCGGTGACGGGGTCGCCCTGGGTGGTGCCCGCCGCCATCGTCAGGAGTCCGCCGCCGTCGGTGTCCGGGTCCTCGGCGCCCTCCTCGATGAGGCGCAGCCGGTCCGTCCTGCGCAGCCGCAGCACGACGGGCCCGGTGGGCCGCTCGTCGCCGACCGGCAGCGGGTCCCGCAGATACACCAGGATCACGTCGGAGAACGTGGGCACGGACGCGCGGCACAGGCCCATGACGATCTCGTCGAGATCTATCCCGCGGGCGATCCGCCGGGTCGCGGCGCCCACGAAGCGCAGCCGGTCCCCGTCCCGCCGCATCGGGACGGGTGTCCCCGGCGGGCGCGGCTGTCCGCTCCGCCGGTCGGGCACGGGCCTCGGCCGGTGGGGATCGTCCGGTCCGGCGTCCGACAGGGCGTGCTCGGGCGCGCTCCCACCGGCCCCGGAAGCGGAACCGGGCTTGCGCCGCCCGGGCACGCCACCGCCACCGCTCTCACGGCGCGGGGGCTCGGGTACGGGTGCCGCGCCGGAGTGCTCGGGCGCGGCGCCGCGCGGTGCGGAGGCGCCTGACGCGGGCGAGCGGCGCGCGGGATCGGCGTCGTCGGCGGACGCGGTCGCTCCGGGGCGCCCCTGCGCGGGGAACGCGTCGGAGGCGCGCCTCAGAGCCCCGCGGGGGTCCGCGGGGGCGGCGGGGCGGGCGGCCGGCCGGCGGCCCTCGTGGGAGGTGGGGTGCTCCGTCACGCGTTTCGAATCCGTCCGTCCTGGGCTGCGCGCCTAACGACGTGCCGCTTCACTTTCCGGCGCGCCGGCAGTTGAAGAACAGCTGGTGTTCGGGTGGTACATCGGTGCTTGCCGGAGCGTACGCGTACGTGTGCTCGCCGGTGATCTCCAGTCCCGCGTCGCGTACGACCTGGCGCAGCTCGTCCCGCAGAAATCCCGATACCCGGATTGTGTGCCCCAGGAACGGAATCTCGGCGTCGTCCAGATCGGCCTCGACCATCGACAGGGCGAGCAGCCCGCCGGGCCGGAGCATCGAGCGCAGCAGCCGCAGCGCCGCGGGGATCTCTGCGCGCGGCAGCATCAGCAGCGTGAAGAAGCAGGTGACGGCGTCGAACTCGCCCAACTCACCCTGTTCCCGGCCCGGTTCGGGTCTCAGTGACGCGAGGTCCAGCTGGTGGAACTCGGCCTCGGGGACGTTCTTGCGGGCGAGCTCCAGCATTCCGGCCGACAGGTCCACGCCGACCACCGAGTGTCCCGCGTCCGCCAGTTGACGGCTCGTCGGAACTCCCGTGCCGCAGCCCACCTCGAGTATGCGCGAGCCGGGTGCGAGGCCCGCGAGCAGTGCGTCCACCGCGGCCAACTGGCCTTCCTTGTGCGGGAAGGCGTCGTCGTAGCGGGCGCCGATCGCGTCGAAGGCCTCGGCCTGGCCCGTACGGTCCGGCGCCGGGGTCCGGCGGCTGTTCCCGGACTCCTCGTACGTCTCGTAACCCTCGCTGCCGTGACTCACGGTCCCGCCGCCCCTCGATGACCTCGTTGACATCGTGTCAGACCTGCTGCAAGCGCGGAGAGTTGTACGTGTGTGCACTTGCGGAGGACGATCCTACGTTTGAACCACGGGGGCGCATCAAGGGTCTCATGAGGACACATGCGCGGGCGTACGGTCCCAGTCACCCGGAAGCGCGGGAACCGGCCACGACGGATCGGGCCGCCAGTGCTGCCAGCCGTCGGGGAACGGGTGCCCCCAGCCCTCGATCACCTCGACCGCGGCGCGCCCCGCCCTTCGTACGGATTCGGCCTGCGCCGCGCTCATCAGGCCCGCGGTCTGCGCCTGCGCGAACTCGTCCTCGTCGAGCCAGCGCCAGGTCCGGTCCGAGTCGACGGACAGGTCGAGGAAGTGGTCCTCGGAGTCCACGCCGCCGGCCCACCGCACCCGCGGCTGCTCAAGGTTCACGTACCAGTTCCTGAACTGCCAGCCCGGCTCCCAGAAAAGCCACACCGACCAGGGTTCGCCGGGCCGCGCCAGCTTCAGGACGCCGGTGCCGAACCACCGGTCGCGCCGGACGGCGCGCGGCTTCGTGTACCGGGTGGCCAGCGGCTCCTCGTGCACCGGTGTGCCGTCGGCCAGGACCGGTTTCACGCACTCGGTGCCGGGTGCCAGCCACACGGCGAGCAGCTCGGCGCTGTCCTCGACGACCGTGACGGGGCGGCAGATGTGGAAGCCGTCCCCGCCGTTCGCCCGGTAGCGCCACAGAATCCGGCTGCCGGGCGCCCAGCGCCCAACGCTGCCGTCGGTCTCACCCGCCAGAATGCTCGTCCGGTCCGTCATGGACAGATATTAGGTGCCCCCGGCACGTGACGCTGCGGTGCGCGTCACGAATTCGGTCAGTTGCCGGGCGCTGTTACGGACGCGTCATCCGCAGGACATCCAGCGCCTCGTCGAGCTGCTCGACCGTGAGATCGCCGCGCTCCACGTAGCCGCCCTCCAGGACGACCTCGCGGATCGTCTTCCGCTCGGCGAGCGACTTCTTGGCCACCTTCGCGGCCTCCTCGTAGCCGATGTACTTGTTCAGCGGGGTCACCACGGACGGTGACGACTCGGCGTACTCGCGGGCGCGCTCGCGGTTCGCGGTGATGCCGTCGACGGTCCGGTCGGCGAGCAGGCGCGCGACGTTGGCGAGAAGCCTGATCGACTCCAGGACGTTCCTGGCGATGACCGGCAGCATGACGTTGAGCTCGAAGTTCCCCGCGGCGCCAGCGGCGGCGACCGTCGCGTCGTTCCCCGTGACCTGGGCGGCGACCATGAGCACCGCCTCGGGAATGACCGGATTCACCTTGCCCGGCATGATCGACGAGCCCGGCTGGAGGTCCGGCAGGCTGATCTCGGCCAGTCCGGTGCGGGGGCCCGACGCCATCCAGCGCAGATCGTTGGCGATCTTCGTCAGGCCGACGACGATGGTCCGCAGCTGCCCGCTGGTCTCCACGATGCCGTCGCGCGCGCCCTGCGCCTCGAAGTGGTTGCGCGCCTCGGTCAGCGGCAGGCCCGTGGTCCGCGCCACCTCCGCGATGACGGCGGCCGAGAACCCGGGCGGCGTGTTGATCCCCGTGCCCACCGCCGTTCCCCCGAGCGGCAGTTCGGCCAGGCGCGGCAGCGAGGCCCGAAGACGTTCGATGCCGTACGCGACCTGCGCCGCGTACCCGCCGAACTCCTGCCCGAGCGTCACCGGCGTCGCGTCCATGAGATGCGTACGCCCCGACTTCACGACGTCGGCGAACTCGTCCGCCTTGCGGTCCAGGGCTGCCCGCAGATGGCCGAGCGCCGGGATCAGGTCATGGGTGACGGCGGCGGTGGCCGCGATGTGGATCGACGAGGGGAAGACGTCGTTCGACGACTGGGACGCGTTCACATGGTCGTTCGGGTGGACGTCGCGGCCGAGGCGCTCCGTCGCGAGCGTCGCGAGCACCTCGTTGGTGTTCATGTTGGACGACGTGCCCGAGCCGGTCTGGAAGACGTCCACGGGGAACTGGTCGTCCCAGCGCCCGTCGGCGACCTCGCCGGCCGACTCCGCGATGGCCTGCGCGATGTCCTTGTCCACGACCCCGAGCTCGGCGTTCACATGGGCCGCGGCCGCCTTGATGCGGGCGAGCGCCTCGATGTGGGCGCGCTCCAGGCGCTGGCCCGAGATGGGGAAGTTCTCCACGGCCCGCTGCGTCTGGGCCCGCCATT
This sequence comes from Streptomyces sp. NBC_00009, assembly GCF_045040855.1. NCBI lineage: Bacteria > Bacillati > Actinomycetota > Actinomycetes > Kitasatosporales > Streptomycetaceae > Streptomyces > Streptomyces sp. NBC_00009. Next base: position 2,816,433 of record NZ_CP108312.1, on the reverse strand, counting down.
TGGCGTCCGCGGGGACCCGTACCTCGCCCATGGAGTCGTGCTCGATCCGGTATTGGCCGCTGTCGCCGCCGTCGTCATCCATCGCCGTCGTCATCGTCATCCCTCCGTATCCCTCGTAAAACGTGAGCACTTGTCTTGTTCTGGCTATTCCCAAGTCCCGTACCCGCCAGTAAATACCTCGGGTAACACCCAAACCGGGGAGGCGTCATGAACGTCCTGCACCGCACCAGACCCAGCATCAGATGCGCCGTCGCCGTTGTCGCGGCGACGGCCGCCGCACTCGTCGGCCTGACCGCGCCGACCGCGTCCGCGGCACCCGCCGCCGCGGCCACCACCCCGCTCCCGCCCGACCTCGAGAAGATCCGCGCCGCCGAGGCCACCAAGCTCTACGGGGACCCGGCCGAGCGGCCCCTCGCCGACCGCAGGACCGCCCTCATCTCGCTCGGGGACAGCGAGATCTCGGGGGAGGGCGTCGGCACCTACGAGGCCGGCACGAACGGCCCGGACAACTGGTGTCACCGCTCGCCCGACTCCGCCATCCACCGCACCGGGATCCCGGCCGACGTGACGTACAACGTCTCCTGCTCGGGCGCGTACACCGGCAACATCCGCATCGGCGGCAGCAAGCAGTACGCCGACGAGCTGGTGCAGAGCGACGCTCTCGCCGTCAAGGCGCGCAACACGAAGATCAAGATGATCGTTCTCGTCGCGGGCGCCAACGACGACCTCCAGTTCGGTCCCGTCATGACCGACTGCGTGACCCGCTACCTCACCCTCCAGGGCGCGTGCGAGCCCAAGTACGCGCCGGGCTGGCAGGCCAGGGTCGACGGGCTCGTGCCCAAGGTCGAGTCGACCGTCGCCGACCTGAAGACCGTGATGCGCGGCGCGGGCTACGCCGACAGCGACTACAAGCTCGTCCTCATGGGTTACCCCAGCCCCATCGGCCCCGACATCCACGACAACCCCAACTTCCCCGGCAAGCTGCCCGGCGGCTGCCTCGGCTACGACTCCGACGCCGCCTGGGGCCGCAACGCGGCCGTGCCCGCCTTCGAGCGCGGCATGCGCAAGGCCGCCCAGGAGTCCGGCGCCCTCTACCTCGACAACTCCCGCCTCTTCCAGGGCCACGAGGTCTGCATGGAGGACGCCTGGGCCCGCGGCCTCTACGTGGACGTCTCCAACCCGTTCCCGCCCGACTCCAACTCCGTGCGCCAGTCCTTCCACCCGAACGCGCGCGGCCACGGCGCCTTCGCCTCCTGCCTCACCCAGCTCTACAACTCCGGCTACCAGGAGGCAGGTTGTGCCGATTCGGCCAGCACCGGCACCCCCAAGCTCTACAAGGGCGGCTGGGACGACGCGTACCGGCCACTGAAGAACGCGGGCACCGGCACGTGCGCCGACGCCAAGGGAGGAAGCAGCGCGAACAACACCGCCGTCATCGGCTGGGACTGCTCCGGGACCCGTAACCAGGGCTGGTGGTACGACACCGCCGGCCGGTCCCTGCACTCCGAACTCACCCAGGACCGCTGCGTGGACGTCCCCGACAGCGCCTACAAGGCGGGCACGGCCCTCGTCCTGTGGAACTGCCACGGCGGCACCAACCAGCAGTTCGTCCGCCAGGGCGACACCCTGCGCCCGGCCGCCTCGACGGGCCTGTGCCTGACCCTCGCCTCGGCGAAGGACAACGTACGGCTCCAGAACTGTGACGGCTCGGCGGGCCAGCGGTTCGCATGACCTTTTCGTAGACAGCACAAAGGCCGCCCGTCGCCGTGACGGCGACGGGCGGCCCTACTGGCGTGCGTCAGGTGTTACGCGAGGCCGGGGCCGCGCACCGGGATGCTGGTGAACGTGGGCGCCGGGGCCGGGTCCTTGAAGAAGTCGTTGCCCTTGTCGTCCACGACGACGAACGCCGGGAAGTCCTCGACCTCGATCTTCCAGACCGCCTCCATGCCGAGCTCCTCGTACTCGACGACCTCGACCTTCTTGATGCAGTCCTGCGCGAGACGGGCGGCCGGGCCGCCGATCGAGCCGAGGTAGAAGCCGCCGTGCGCGCTGCACGCGTCGGTGACCTGCTGCGAGCGGTTGCCCTTGGCCAGCATGACCTTCGAGCCGCCCGCCGCCTGGAACTGCTCGACGTAGGAGTCCATGCGGCCGGCCGTGGTCGGACCGAAGGAACCGGACGCGTAACCCTCCGGGGTCTTCGCCGGGCCCGCGTAGTACACCGGGTGGTCCTTCAGGTACTGCGGCATCTCCTCGCCCGCGTCCAGGCGCTCCTTGATCTTGGCGTGCGCGATGTCGCGGGCCACGACCAGGGGGCCGGTCAGGGAGAGGCGGGTCTTGACCGGGTACTTCGTCAGCGCGGCGAGGATGTCGTCCATCGGCTGGTTCAGGTCGATCTTCACGACGTCGCCCTCTTCGAGGTGCTCGTCCGTGGTCTCCGGCAGGAAGCGCGCCGGGTCCGTCTCCAGCTGCTCCAGGAAGACGCCCTCGGCGGTGATCTTCGCGACGGCCTGGCGGTCGGCCGAGCAGGACACGGCGATCGCGACCGGGCAGGAGGCGCCGTGCCGCGGCAGGCGCACCACGCGCACGTCGTGGCAGAAGTACTTGCCGCCGAACTGCGCGCCGATGCCGATCTTCTGCGTCAGCTCGAAGACCTTCTCCTCCAGCTCCTTGTCACGGAAGCCGTGGCCGAGCTCGGAGCCCTCGGCGGGGATCTCGTCCAGGTAGTGCGCGGAGGCGTACTTCGCGGTCTTCAGCGCGTACTCGGCGGACGTGCCGCCGACGACGATCGCCAGGTGGTACGGCGGGCAGGCCGCCGTGCCGAGCGAACGGATCTTCTCCTCCAGGAACTTCATCATCGAGCCCTCGTTGAGGACCGCCTTCGTCTCCTGGTAGAGGAAGGACTTGTTGGCCGAGCCGCCGCCCTTGGCCATGATCAGGAACTTGTAGGCGCCGCCGTCGGCCGCGTACAGCTCGATCTGCGCCGGCAGGTTCGAGCCGGTGTTCTTCTCGTCCCACATGTTCAGCGGGGCCATCTGCGAGTAGCGCAGGTTCAGGTTCTTGTACGCGTCGTAGATGCCGCGCGACAGAGCCGCCTCGTCGCCGCCCTCCGTGAGCACGTTCTGGCCGCGCTTGCCCATGACGATCGCGGTGCCGGTGTCCTGGCACATGGGGAGCACGCCGGCCGCCGCGATGTTTGCGTTCTTCAGCAGGTCGAGCGCGACGAACTTGTCGTTGCCCGACGCCTCCGGGTCGTCGATGATGCGGCGCAGCTGGGCGAGGTGGGCCGGGCGCAGGTAGTGCTGGATGTCGTGGATCGCCTCTTCGGCGAGCTTGCGCAGCGCCTCCGGCTCGACCTTCAGGAACGTACGGCCGTCCGGCCCTTCGGCGGTCGAGACACCCTCCGTGGTCACCAGGCGATAGGGGGTGGTGTCCTCGCCCTGGGGGAGCAGATCGGTGTACGCGAACTCAGGCATCTCGCCCATTCCTCTTTCGGCCGTTAGCAGCTGGCATCCATTGGCAGCGCCAACCAGCGTAGAACCTGACGGCCCGGCCGAACCTGTGAGGTAAGGCTCAGTTCCCACCGTCGCCCCCTAGTCGCGATCTATCGCGTTTGGGTACGCTGGCCCGGTGGACCTTGAGAAGCGCCCCGAGCAGCCCGCGCCGCAGACCGATCTGCGTGCCTCCGACGCCGACCGCGACCGCACCGCGGACATTCTGCGCGAGGCCCTCGCGGAGGGCCGGCTCACCGCGGAGGAGCACGCCGAGCGGATCGACGGGGTGTACCGCGCCAAGACCCACGCCGAGCTGGAGCCCCTCGTCAGGGACCTGCCCGGCGCCCACACCCAGCATCGGCCCGCGGCCTCCTCGCCGGCCCCGAACCGCCCCACCATGGGCGCGGTCCCCGCGGTCGCCGACGAGAACCTGGTCGCCGTCTTCAGCACCTCGGCCCGCAAAGGCCGCTGGCGCGTGGGCCGCAGGACCCACGCGTACGCCATCTTCGGCAACATCGAGATCGACCTCAGCGAGGCGATCTTCGAGTACCAGCAGGTCGTGATCAAGGCGGTCTCCGTCTTCGGGAACGTGGAGGTCCGCGTCCCGGAGAACATCTCGCTGCGCGGCAGCGGCGGCGGCGTCCTCGGCAACTTCGAGGTGGACACTCTCGACTCGGCCGACCCGGACGCGCCCGTGGTCTACGTCGACGGCATCGCGGTCCTCGGCAACATCGAGGCCAAGCCCAAGCGCGGCAAGCGCCTGCGCGATCTGCACGACCGCAGGCGCAAACACCTCGACGGCTGACCCGCCTCCGGGGCGGCGGACGCAGGGCTCGGGCGCGGCTGCCCGGGGCCGGGGAACTCCCGTCCTTCGGAACTCAGTGCATAGGCGCGCACACAGCGGGTAGAGGTTGCTGCATCGTCGCTCGCTCGCGAAGCCGTCGTCAGGAGTAGACCGTGCTGCATCCGCCGCATCAGTCCCTGCAGGTCGCCGCCGTCCCCCCGCAGCGGGGGCCAGTGCGAGATCGGGACCAGGACGCCCCGTGGCACACGGAGGCCGTGTGCAGGCGCGACGAAGCCGGCCTTTTCTTCGCCCCTTCCAAGGAGCCGACCGCGGCCCGCCTGTCCCGCGAGGAGGCGGCCAAGCGCGTCTGCGCCCGCTGCCCCGTGATGGTCGAATGCCGCGAGCACGCGCTCCTTCAGCCCGAGCCCTACGGGGTGTGGGGCGGCCTCACCGCCGCCGAGCGCCGCGTGGCCCTCGCCCGCAGGCGCCGGCGCGAGGTCGAGCTCCAGAAGGCGACGAGCTCGGTCGACCAGATCCGCGCGGCCGGCTGACGACCCTCTCGATACGCGAATGGGGCGCCCCTCCGCACAAAGGGGCGCCCCGAACGCGTAAGGGGAAAAGAACTTGCCTGGCGCGACTTGCCGGTTGCGACCTACTTGGCGCGGTCGAAGTCGATCGCGCTGTACGCGCGCAGCTTCGACAGGCGGTGCCGCGAGTCGATCTGACGGATCGTGCCCGACTTGGACCGCATCACCAGCGAGGACGTGGTGGCGCTCTCGGCGCCGTAGCGGACGCCGCGCAGCAGCTCGCCGTCCGTGATGCCGGTGGCGACGAAGAACACGTTCTCGCCGGAGACCAGGTCGTTCGTCGACAGGACCCGGTCCAGGTCGTGGCCCGCGTCGATCGCCTTCTGCCGCTCCGCGTCGTCCTTGGGCCACAGCTTGCCCTGGATGACACCGCCCAGGCACTTGATGGCGCACGCCGAGATGATGCCCTCGGGGGTGCCGCCGATGCCCAGGAGCAGGTCGATGCCGCTGTCCTCGCGCACCGCGAGCACGGAGCCCGCGACATCGCCGTCGGAGATCAGCTTGATCCGGGCGCCGGCCTCGCGGACCTCCTTGATGATGCCCTCGTGGCGCGGCCGGTCCAGGATGACGACCGTGACGTCCTCGGGAGCGGCCCGCTTGGCCTTGGCGATACGGCGGATGTTCACCGCGACCGGGGCGTTGATGTCCACGTAGTCGGCGGCCTCGGGGCCGGCGACCAGCTTGTCCATGTAGAAGACGGCGGACGGGTCGAACATGGTGCCGCGGTCGGCGGCGGCCAGGACCGCGATGGCGTTCGGCATGCCCTTGGCGCAGAGCGTCGTGCCGTCGATCGGGTCCACGGCGATGTCGACCTCGGCGCTCGTGCCGTCGCCGACGCGCTCCCCGTTGTAGAGCATCGGGGCTTCGTCCTTCTCGCCCTCACCGATGACGACGACGCCGTTCATCGAGACGGTGGAGACGAGGGTGCGCATGGCGCGCACGGCGGCGCCGTCCGCCCCGTTCTTGTCGCCGCGGCCGACCCAGCGGCCGGCGGCCATGGCCGCGGCCTCGGTGACCCGGACGAGCTCCAGGGCGAGGTTCCGGTCGGGAGCCTCCGCGGGGACTTCGAGTTCGGACGGCAACTGGTGATGCTCGGTCATCGAGACGCACCTTTCTGATACGACGACGGCCGGATGAGGGTGATGGCCCCGACTCTATCGTCAGGCCGACAAAATGAGCAGAGGGCCCCACGTATGAGCAGACCGGGCCCACGTGCGGTGATCGCTCACGTACCTGCGACGATGGGGGCGTGGCAGGTACCAAAGGCAAGAAGACCGTGGGCAGTCTGGTCCTCTCGATGGGCGCGACCGTCATCGCGGCGGCAGGCATCTACGTGTTCGTCCCGCACGACAACTCCGGCACCCCGCCGGTGAAGCGCGTGGACTACCGCGTGGAGCTGCTGACGGCGCGACGCGCCGCTCCGTACCCGGTGGCGGCGCCCGAGGGGCTCGCGAAGTCCTGGAAGGCGACGTCGGTGCGGTTCCAGGGCTCGAACTTCGACGCCTGGCACCTAGGCTTCCACGACGCCGACGGCCAGTACGTGGGCATCGAGCAGTCCACCGAGAAGGCGTCGGCCTTCATCGACCGGGCGAGCCAGGGCGCCACCGAGACCAGCGCGACGCAGCGCATCGGCGGCGAGACCTGGCGGCGCTACAAGGGCGGCCAGTACGACGCCCTGGTGCTCAAGGCCGACAAGTCGACAACCGTAGTGACCGGCACGGCGTCGTTCGCGCAGCTGACGAAGATGGCCGAGGCGCTGCGGACGAAGTAGGTACTTCCGGGATTTCCGCGCAGGGGATCTCAGGGAATTCGGCGCATGGGAAAGGCCCCCGGCTGTTGCCGGGGGCCTTTCCTTTCCCGTGATGTGTGCGGGAGTACTCAGATCGTGGTGATGACCTGGTCGTGCTCCAGGCGCGGGGAGCGCGGGAACCAGGCGTCCTCGCCCGGCTTGCCGATGTTGATGACCATCAGCGGGGTGTGGTCGTCGTCCAGGAACTCCTTCTGGACACCGGCGAAGTCGAGGCCGGTCATCGGGCCCGCGGCCAGGCCGGCGGCGCGGACGCCGATGATGAAGTACGCGGCCTGGAGGGTGGCGTTCAGGGCGGCGGCGCCCTCACGGGCCGGGCGCTCCGCGAAGAAGACGTCCTTGGCCTGCGGGAAGTGCGGGAACAGCGCCGGGAGCTCCTCGTGGAACTCGTTGTCCGCGGAGAGGATCGCGACCAGCGGGGCGGACGCCGTCTTCGGACGGTTGCCCTCGGCCATGTGCTGCACGAGGCGCTCGCGGGCCTCGGGGGAGCGGACCAGCGTGATGCGCAGCGGCGACTGGTTGAACGCCGTCGGGCCGAACTTGACCAGGTCGTAGATCGCCTGGACCTGCTCGTCGGTCACCGGCTCGTCGGTGAAGGTGTTCGCGGTGCGGGCCTCGCGGAACAGCAGGTCCTGGGCGGCGGGGTCAAGAACGAGAGACATGGATCAACCTTCTCGATACGTACGTGCTGGGGGTGCGGCCGGTCCGTCGCGACGCTGCGAACGGATCGGCCGTTGCACACGACAGTACGTCGGCACCGTTTAACTTTCAACCAAACCTGGGCTCTCGTGACCCGCCTCACAAGCCCCGCGGGTGCGCCCCGCTCACTCCTCCTCGTCCGCGCCCCCGTCCGGACCGGACTCCGCCAGCGCCGCGTCCAGGCGCGCCCGCGCCCCGTCCAGCCAGCGCCGGCACACCTTCGCCAGCTCCTCGCCCCGCTCCCACAGCGCGAGCGACTCCTCGAGCGACGTGCCGCCCGCCTCGAGCCGCCGGACGACCTCGATCAGCTCGTCCCGCGCCTGCTCGTAGCCGAGCCCGGCCTCGTCGGTCTTCGTGGTCATGCGTTCTCCTGCTTCCCGGTCTCGACCCGTACGTTCTCGTTCTCGACCAGTACGTTCTCGTTCTCGACCCGTACGGTGAATTCGCCCTCGGCGACCCGCGCCCGCAGTACCTCGTCCGCCGCCACGTCGTCCGCGGCGCGCACGACGTCCCCGTCGGCCTTCTGCAGCACCGCGTAACCCCGCTTGAGGGTCGCGGCGGGGGACAGGGCCACCACGCGCGCGTGCGTGTGCGACAGCTCCGACTCGGCGCGGTCGAGGAGGTGCCCGAGCGTGCGCCGACCGCGCTCGGCCAGCGACGTCACCTGCTCCTCGCGCACCTCGATCATGCGGTGGGGGTCCTCCATGACGGGCCGGGCGAGGGCGTGTCTGAGCCCGCGCTCCTCCCGGTCCACGAACGACTCGACGCTGCGCCGCGCCCGGTCCCGCAGCCCCTGCACCCGCTCGTACTCCTCGCCGACGTCCGGCACGACCTTCTTCGCGGCGTCGGTCGGTGTGGAGGCGCGCAGGTCCGCCACGTAATCGAGGAGCGGGTTGTCCGGCTCGTGGCCGATCGCCGAGACGACCGGCGTGCGGCAGGCGGCGACCGCCCGGACCAGTTGCTCGTCCGAGAACGGCAGGAGGTCCTCGACGCTGCCGCCGCCGCGCGCCACGATGATCACGTCGACGTCGTCGAGCGCGTCCAGCTCCTTGACCGCCTGCACGACCTGCGGCACGGCGTGCACGCCCTGGACCGGCACATTGCGCACCTCGAAGCGGACGGCGGGCCAGCGGTGCCGCGCGTTCTCCAGGACGTCCCGCTCGGCGGCCGACGCGCGCCCGCACACGAGCCCGATGAGCTGCGGCAGGAACGGCAGCGCCTTCTTGCGCTCGGGCGCGAAGAGCCCCTCACCGGTCAGGGTCTTCTTCAACTGCTCCAGCCTGGCGAGCAGTTCACCGACGCCCACCGGTCTGATCTCGGAGGCCCGCAGCGACAGCTGGCCGCGCGGCGCGTACCACTCCGGCTTCGCCTGGACGACGACGCGCGCGCCCTCGCTCACGACGTCCGCGACCGCGTCGAACACCTGGCGATAGCAGGTGACGCCGACCGAGATGTCGTGCGACGGGTCGCGCAGCGTCAGGAACACGACGCCGGCGCCGGGGCGCCGGGACAGCTGAGTGATCTGTCCCTCGACCCACACGGCACCGAGCCGGTCGATCCACCGCCCGATGAGCCGCGACACCTCCCCGACGGGCAGCGGGGCGTCCGCGGACGTATTCACAGCCATGCCGGTGAGCGTAGCCGCACCCACCGACAACGCTCCGTGACGCGAAGGGTGTACGGGGACGGGGTGGGCGCCAGTGCGTGCGCCGCAGCCGGACGCCCCGTCAGACCACCCGCCCGCCCCGCCGCCCCCTCTGTGCCACCAGCACCACGAGCCCCACCGCCAGCCAGATCGCGCCCACCACCTGGGCCGTGCCCGACGCCTCCGCGATCACGGCGACCGTGATGGCCGCGCCGAGCACCGGCACGAGCAGATGCCGCCACCAGCTGAATGTCCCCCCGCCGCGCCGCACCACGAACCAGCCCACCACGCTCGCGTGCAGCAGCACGAACGCCGTGAGAGCGCCGATGTCCACCACCGAGACCAGATGGTCCAGGCCGTCGTCCCTGCGGGCCGCCCAGACCGCCGCGACCAGCGTCACCACCGCCGCGCACAGCAGCGCGACCCGCGGGACCCCGGAGTCCGCCCGCGCCAGCGCCTTCGGCAGCCGCCTGTCGCGGGCCATCGCGAACAGCAGCCGTCCGGCCGCCGCCTGCCCGGCCAGCGCCGCGAACGCCGCGCCGATCGCCTTGCTGACCGCCACCAGGTCGTGCAGCCACCCGCCGACCGACACGTCGATCGCGTCGTAGAAGGCGGACCCCTGTCTGGCCGGGTCCGCGGCGAGCTCCGCCGACGACACCGGTTCGAGGAGCGCCACGAGATAGGTCTGCGCGATGAACAGCACACCCGCGAGCGCCAGACAGAACAGCACCGCCCGTGCCACCTTCGCCGAGCCTCCCGTGACCTCCTCCGCGAACGACACGATCGCGTCGAAGCCCAGATACGAGAGCACGGCGACGGACACCGCGCCGACGACCGCCGACAGCGCGAACGCACCCTGCGACCCGTCCCCGGTCAGCGGCGACAGCCAGCCGCGCTCCGCCCCGTCGCGTACGAGTACGACGATCGCCGACCCGAGGAACACGAGCAGCACGACGATCTCCATCGCCAGGACCGCGAAGCCGACCCGGGCCGCCGCCCGCACGCCCCACAGGTTCAGGAGCGTCGTGATGATCACGGCCAGAGCCGTCCACACCCAGCGCGACACCGACGGCACCAGGGCGTTCATCGCGATCCCGGAGAAGAGATAGGCGACCGCCGGGATGAGGAGGTAGTCGAGCATCGCCATCCACCCGGCGATGAACCCCGGCGCCTCACCGAGCCCCACGCGCGCGTAGGTGAAGACAGAGCCGGCCTGCGGGGCGACCCGCACCATCTGCGCGTAGCTGAACGCGGTGAACGCCATCGCGACCGTCGCGACGACGTACACCAGAGCGACGGCGCCGTGCGACCTGGCGTCGAGCGTGCCGAAGATGCCGACCGGGGCCATCGGGGCGATGAACAGGAGCCCGTAGACGACGAGGTCCCGGAAGCCGAGGCTGCGCCGCAGCGTTTCTTCCCCGGCGGGCGGCGGCCCGTCTTCCCCGGCTGGTGGAGCGGTGTGGGCGGACATCGGGCCTCCGTTTGCCGCGCACGGTGTCGCGCACGGGCCCTCAGTCTCGCCAAGCGGTGGATCTTTGACCTGTTGGACACGGCCTTACGATGGTGGGCATGACTGCTACGACTGGCCCCCGCCGCGTCCTGCTCGCCGCCCCCCGGGGCTACTGCGCCGGTGTGGACCGTGCCGTGATCGCCGTCGAGAAGGCCCTCGAGCAGTACGGGGCCCCGATCTATGTCCGCCACGAGATCGTCCACAACAAGTACGTCGTGCAGACCCTGGAGAAGAAGGGCGCGATCTTCGTCGAGCGGACCCAGGAGGTCCCCGAGGGCTCCATCGTGATGTTCTCGGCGCACGGCGTCGCGCCCGTCGTCCACGACGAGGCCGCAGCCGGCAAGCTCGCCACCATCGACGCGACCTGCCCGCTCGTCACCAAGGTCCACAAGGAAGCCGTCCGCTTCGCCAAGGAGGACTACGACATCCTCCTGATCGGCCACGAGGGCCACGAAGAGGTCATCGGCACCTCGGGCGAGGCCCCCGACCACATCACGCTGGTCGACGGCCCCGAGGACGTGGCGAACGTGGAGGTGCGGGACGAGTCGAAGGTCGTCTGGCTCTCCCAGACCACGCTCTCCGTGGACGAGACCATGGAGACGGTCGACGCCCTCAAGAGCAAGTTCCCGAACCTGCTCTCGCCGCCCAGCGACGACATCTGCTACGCCACGCAGAACCGCCAGATCGCGGTGAAGAAGCTGGCCGAGGACGCCGAGCTCGTCATCGTCGTCGGCTCCAAGAACTCCTCCAACTCGATCCGCATGGTCGAGGTCGCCCTGGACGCCGGCGCGCCCGCCGCCCACCTGGTGGACTTCGCCGCCGAGATCGACGAGGCCTGGCTCGAGGGCGTCACCACGGTCGGCCTCACCTCCGGCGCCTCGGTCCCCGACGTGCTGGTGGACGGCGTACTGGAGTGGCTGGCCGAGCGCGGTTACGGTGACGTGGAGACCGTGAAGACCGCCGACGAGTCGATCACCTTCTCCCTGCCGAAGGAGCTCCGCCGTGACCTGCGCGCGGAGGCCGCGGCGCTCGTGGGGGACGACTCCTTCGAGAAGTGACGTTGAGCCACTCGTCGTAACGTGGTGCCCATGCAGATCTTCGGCGTGGACATCGGCGGATCAGGGATCAAGGGCGCACCCGTTGGCCTGGACCGCGGAGACCTGGCACAGGAGCGGTTCAAGGTCCTGACCCCGCACCCGGCCACACCCGACGGCGTGGCCGACGGGGTGAAGCAGGTCGTCGAGCACTTCAGCACGCGGCCCGACCGGGTCGGCATCACCTTCCCCGGCGTCGTCACGGGCGGCGCCATGATCCGTACGGCCGCCAATGTCGACAAGTCGTGGATCGACGTCGACGCCCGCGCCCTCCTCGGCGAGCGGCTGGACGGGCTCCCGGTGACGGTCCTCAACGACGCGGACGCGGCCGGCGTCGCCGAGATGCACTTCGGCGCGGGCCGCGGCCGCAAGGGCGTGGTGCTGCTCCTCACCTTCGGCACCGGCATCGGCAGCGCCCTGTTCATCGACGGACAACTCGTCCCGAACACCGAGCTCGGCCATCTGGAGCTGCACGGCCACGACGCCGAGAAGCACGCCTCGACGAAGGCGAAGGAAGACCACGACCTGAGCTGGGAACACTGGGCACACCGGGTCCAGAAGTACCTGGCGCACGTCGAGATGCTGTTCTCCCCCGAACTGTTCATCATCGGCGGCGGTGTCAGCCGCAAGGCCGACAAGTTCCTGCCCCTGATCAAGGGCATCAAGGCGGAAATCGTCCCGGCGCAGCTCCAGAACAATGCGGGGATCGTGGGGGCGGCGATGGCGGCTGCGCAGCAGAAGTAGCGCAGGCAGCGCAGGTAGCGGACACGGGGGACGGGCCGTGCGGCGCCGGAGGACGCGCTAGGCCGTACGCCGCCGGGGGCGCGGGGCCGACGTCACCTGTTGTGCCGGCGTGCCCGGGGAGCCGGCGCGGGCCTGCGCGAGGGCTCGTCGGCGTGCCGCGCGCCGGGTCAGGTGGCGGATGCCGCGCACGGTCACGACGAGTCCGGTGACGAGCGTGCCGCCGTAGAGCCAGCCGGCGTGCATCGCGAGGGCCGTCACCAGCCCCATCACCTGCCCGCCGAACCCGCCCGAACCGTCGGCCACCGGCAGGATCCCGACGGCGAAGCCGATCGGCACGGCGACCGGCGCGCTCACCAGGTCGGCGCGCCGCACCCACATCGCCGTGAGCGCGCTGACCAGCAGGAACAGCACCCCGTACACGGAGACCGAGCCGTCGAACAGCAGCGCGTCCAGGCAGGCGAGCGCGAACATCGTGGCCGTGCAGAACAGTCCGCTGCCGAGACCGGTGAGGCGCGGATCGGGGAAGCGGCGCAGCGCGAGGACGACCGGCGGCACGGGGCGCGGCGCCTTGCCGCCGCCCTTGGCCGACGCCCGGTACACCGTGCCGGAACCGGACCCGGAGGGTCCGTCGCGTCCGTCGCTGCCGCCCTGCGCCTGCGGGGGGAGCGGGGACGTGCGGCGGGTCCGGTTCTGCGGGGTGCGCGGCGGAGTGCGACTGGGTTGTTCCACCGCACCAACTTAGGTCGGGTTATGTGTGGAATCCGCTCCGGGACACGCGGTTTCGCCGACCTTGGCCAAGCGTTTGATACGGCGCCGGGGGGTGGCGCGGCAGACCGTAGACTGGGGGTCCTCCATCCTCACGTACGGGAAGTCGCAACGTGTCGCTCACGATCGGAATCGTCGGCCTGCCGAATGTCGGCAAGTCGACCCTGTTCAACGCCCTGACCAAGAACGACGTGCTGGCGGCCAACTACCCGTTCGCCACGATCGAGCCGAACGTGGGCGTGGTCGGTGTCCCCGACCCCCGCCTCGCCAAGCTCGCCGCGGTCTTCGGCTCCCAGAAGATCCTCCCGGCGACGGTCGACTTCGTCGACATCGCGGGCATCGTGCGCGGCGCCTCCGAGGGTGAGGGTCTGGGCAACAAGTTCCTCGCGAACATCCGCGAGTCGGACGCGATCTGCCAGGTCATCCGCGCCTTCAAGGACGAGAACGTCGTACACGTCGACGGCAAGGTCTCGCCCAAGGACGACATCGAGACGATCAACACGGAGCTGATCCTCGCGGACCTCCAGTCCGTCGAGAAGCAGGTCCCGCGCCTCCAGAAGGAGTCCCGCCTCCAGAAGGAGAAGGTCGCGGTGCTCGCCGCGGTCGAGGAGGCGCAGAAGATCCTCGAGTCCGGCACCACGCTCTTCGCCGCGGGCATCACCGCCGGCACGGAGAAGGGCCGCCTGCTCCACGAGCTGCACCTCCTCACCACCAAGCCCTTCCTCTACGTGTTCAACGTGGACGAGGACGAGCTGGTCGACGAGGACTTCAAGAACGAGCAGCGCGCCCTGGTCGCCCCCGCCGAGGCGATCTTCCTGAACGCCAAGATCGAGTCGGAGCTGATCGAGCTCGACGACGACGAGGCCCTCGAACTGCTCCAGTCGATGGGCCAGGACGAGCCCGGCCTGGCCACGCTCGGCCGCGTCGGCTTCGACACCCTCGGCCTCCAGACATACCTGACGGCAGGCCCGAAGGAAACGCGCGCCTGGACCATCAAGAAGGGCGCCACGGCCCCCGAGGCGGCCGGCGTCATCCACACCGACTTCCAGAAGGGCTTCATCAAGGCGGAGGTCATCTCCTTCGACGACCTGATGGAGACGGGCTCGGTCGCCGAGGCCCGCGCCAAGGGCAAGGCCCGCATGGAGGGCAAGGACTATGCGATGCAGGACGGGGACGTGGTGGAGTTCCGCTTCAACGTCTGATCCGCCTCACTCGCACGTCAACCAGGGCCCGCCTCTTCTGAGGCGGGCCCTGGTCCGGTTCTGGTTCGCCACAGTCCCGGCCCACCCCGCCGCCCCCGCTCGTTATGGTCAGTCCTGTGACGCACCCAGTACTGGCCACCCCGACCGCCCCCGCCCCCCTGGACCCCCTCGACCGGCGCATCGTTGCCGCCCTGCAGATCGACGGGCGGGCGTCGTGGCGGCGGATCGCGGCCGCGATCGGGGAGCCCGAGCGGAAGGTGGCGCGGAGGGGGCTGCGGTTGCTGGAGAGTGGGGACGTGGCCGTGCGGGGGCTCGTCGTGCGGGGGGAGACCGTGATCCTGCGGATGACCTGCCGGCCGGGGTCGGTGCGCGACGCGGCCGTGGCGGCCGCCCGGCGGGCGGACTGCATCTTCTCGTACGCGCTCGCGGGACCGGTCGACTGCGTGGCTGAACTCCAGTTTCCGCAGGGGCAGTTGGGGCCGTTGATGCTCGACGAGGTGCCCGCGCTGCCCGGCCTCTTCTCGCAGAGCGTGTCGCCGGTGCTGCGGTACTTCAGGACCGTGCACGAGTGGTCGCCGGGGATCCTCGACGCCGGGGAGATCGAGGCGCTCGGCGGGCCGTCCGGGACCGTCGACGAGATCGGGCTGCCGGAGGTCGAGGTCGGGCCCGAGGAGCGGGCGATCCTGGGGGCGCTCGCCGAGGACGGGCGGCGTACCCATGAGGACCTGGCCGCCGTCGCCGGCGTCTCCGTGGCGACCGCCCGCCGCCGCGTCGAGACGCTGACCCGCGACGGGCACGTGAGCATCCGGGCCGCCGTCGAGCCCGCGCTGCTCGGCCTCCCGGTCGAGGCGCTCCTGTGGATCAGGACCCGGCCCGACGAGGTCGAGCAGGTGGGCCGGCTGCTCGTCGAGTCGCCGCTCGTGCGGTACGCCGCCGTGGTCATGGGTGAGCACCAGCTCCTGGTCGACGTGACGCAGCCGTCGAAGGCCGCGCTGTACGAGTTCCTGACCGCCTCGCCCTGGGTGCGGCATGTGGAGGCCGTGCAGTCGCATCTGGTGGTCGACGCGTTCAAGCGCAGCGGGGTGGAGTTTCCGACGTCCAGCAGGCGCTCGTAACGTGCCGTGACGTGACTGAAATCTTCACAGGTGAAGGAGTGGCGTCCTAAAAGTTCATAGGGGCTTAGGTGTTGACTGAAACGGTCAGTGGCTTCAGTGTGGTGCACCACGCACGCCGCTGCCCAGGACCCGTCCGGTCCAGCGCGGCGACGTCCCCCGCGCCCGCTGCCCTAGGACTGCCATGCCCGCTTCCACCGGTCCCGCCGATTCCGCTCCCCTACAGGACGAACTCTGCGTCCTCGACGCCGTCGACCTCGCGGCGCGCGTCCGTCGTGGTGAGCTGTCGGCCCGCGAGGTCGTCCAGGCCCACCTCGACCGCATCGAACGCCTCAACCCCGCCGTCAACGCGATCGTCACCCTGGACCCCGAGGGCGCCCTCGCCGCGGCCGCCGCCGCCGACGAGCGTCAGGCGCGCGGTGAGGAGCTCGGACCGCTGCACGGCCTGCCCATCGCGTTCAAGGACACCCACCTCACCCGCGGCATGCGCACCACGCACGGCTCGCCCCTCTTCGCCGAGCACGTCCCCGACGAGGACGAGCTGCTCGTGCGGCGCATCCAGGACGCGGGCGCCATCCGCATCGGCAAGACCAACGTCCCCGAGTTCGCCGCCGGTTCGCACACCTTCAACCCCGTCTTCGGCGCGACCAGGAACCCGTACGACACGAAGCGGTCGGCGGGCGGCAGCAGTGGCGGGGCCGCGGCCGCGCTCGCCGCCGGGTTCCAGCCGCTCGCCGACGGCAGCGACATGGGCGGCTCCCTGCGCAACCCGGCGTCCTTCTGCAACGTCGTCGGCCTGCGTCCCACCCCCGGCCGCGTCCCCTCGCACCCGGCCGGCAACCTGTGGGAGACCCTCGCCGTCGCCGGGCCCATGGGGCGCACCGTCGCCGACACCGCGCTGCTGCTGTCCGTCATGGCCGGGCCCGACCCGCGCGTCCCGATCTCCCTGGAGGGGCCGGGCGCGCCCTTCCGCGCACCGCTCGGGCGGGACGCGGCCGGGCTGCGGGTGGCGTTCGCGCCCGACCTCGGCGGGCGGGTCGCCGTCGACCGCGACGTGCGCGACGTCTTCGAGCGGCAGGCCGAGGTCTTCGAGGAACTCGGCTGCGTCGTCGCCGAGGACTGCCCCGACCTGGACGGCGCCGAGGACGTCTTCCGCACGCTGCGCGCCCAGGAGTTCAACCAGGGCCTCGGCGCGCTCCTCGACAGTGACCGCGCCTCCCTGAAGGGCAGCCTCGTCTGGAACATCGAGGAGGGGCGGCGCCTGACCGGCGCCGACCTCGCCCGCGCGACCGCCGAGCACGCCCGCATCCACCTCGCGGCCGTCGGCTTCTTCGAGCGCTACGACGTACTGGTCGCGCCCGTCAGTCAGGTCACCCCCTTCGACGTGGAGGCGGAGTACCCGACCGTCATCGACGGGCAGCCGCAGCACACCTATCTCGACTGGATGCGCTCGGCGTACTTCCTCTCCGTCCTGGGCGCGCCCGCCCTCTCCGTACCGGCCGGCTTCACCGGAGCCGGGCTCCCCGTCGGGCTCCAGATCGTCGGCCCGCCCCGCGCCGAGCGGACCGTGCTCGAGGTCGGCGCCGCCTACGAGGCCGCCACCGGGCACGGACGCCGTCGCCCCTCCCTCCCGTAGCCGTACCTCCCGTAGCCCTCCCTCCCGTAGCCGTACCTTCCGCAGCTGTATGGAGCCCTGATGAGAAAACCGCACGTGATCTGGGCCGTCGTGCCCGTACTGGCTTTCCTCAGCACCCCGTTCCTGCCCTTCGTCAACGGCCCGCACCTCTGGTTCGGCATCCCCTCGGTCCTGGCCTGGTGCCTGCTGTGGACGGCCGGTACGACGGCGTCGCTCGCCCTCGTCGAGCACCTCGCGCACAACGACGAACGCGACGACCGCGAGACCCGCGACGAGGCCGAGGAGGCCGCCGCATGAACACCACCATGACCATCACTCTCATCGGCATGGTCTCCATCGCCGTCGTCGGCGTGAGCGGGCGCAGACCGCGCAGCGGGGAACTCGGCGAATGGACGGTGGGGAAACGGAAGTTCTCCACCTTCACCACCTGGTTCCTCCAGGCGGGCGAGTCCTTCACGACCTTCAGCTTCCTCGGCCTCGCCGGCATCGCCTTCGGCGGAGGTGTCGCCGCCGCGTTCGCGCTGTGCTACCTCGCGATCAACTTCACCCTGCAGTACTTCACCGCGCCCCGGATGCGTGAACTCGGCCGCGAGGGCGGGTACTTGACGCAGGCGGACTTCTTCACCGACCGCTACCGCAGCCCCCTGCTCGGCAAGGTCGTCGCCGTCGTCGGCGCCGTCTTCCTGCTGCCGTACCTCCAGCTCCAGATCACCGGCCTCGGCATGATCGTCCAGCTCGCGACCGGCAGCCGCACGGGCGGCAACCTGAGCATGGTCCTCGCGACCGTCCTCACCGTCGCCTTCGTCCTGTGGTCCGGGATCCGCGGCATCGCCCGCGTCGCCTACCTCAAGGACGCCCTGATGATCGTCGGGCTCGTGGTGCTGTTCGTCGGCGTCGCGGTCTCCGTGAAGGGCGGCATCGGCGGCCTGTTCGAGACCGTACGGGACAGCCACCCGCAGCTCCTGACGCTCCATCAGGACGGTTATGACTCCACCTTCTTCATCACCGCCATCATCATCTCCGGTATCGGCGGCGGACTCGGCACCATGGCCCACCTGTGGCCGCCGGTCCTCGCCGCCGGCAGTGGACGCGCCCTGCGCAAGAACGCGATCTGGCTGCCGCTCTACCAGATAGCCCTCGGCATCCCGGTGATCGTCGGCTTCGCCGGAATCCTCATGGTGAAGCCGGGCTCGCCCGCGAACTCCGTCGCCCTCACCCTCGCCGGGCAGACCCTGCCCGGCTGGCTCGTCGGCGTCGTCGCGGTCGCCGCGGCCTCGGCCGCCATGGTCCCCTCGGCGGCCATCGTCGTGGGCATCTCCAGCCTGCTGTCCCGCAATCTGCTGAGCGCGCGCAACGAACGTACGCAGCTGCGCACCAACCACCTCTGCGTGATCGCGGCCGCCGCACTCGCCCTGGTGCTCGGCCTGGCCCGGCCCGGGCTCCTGTCCGACCTGCTGCTCCTCACCTTCGGAGGCCTTTCCCAGCTCGCCCCGGCGATCGTCATGGGACTGGCGAAGAAGGTGCGGCTGGATGCCGTGCCCGCGCTGCTCGGCATCCTGACCGGCGTCGGTGTCCTGATCTGGCTCACCTTCGGGAGCGTGGACGTCGGCACGGTCGACACCGGGCTCATCGCGCTCGTCCCGAACCTGGTGGTGACGGCGGTCGCACAACTCGTGGTGCGGTCCCGCTCCCTGGCCGCCGTGCCGGCCGAGGCCAACTGACCGGCCGCCGGGCGCCGTCGCGCGGTGTGGGGCCGCGCGCGGCGCCCGGCGGTCCAGGGCCTGCCGGTCGGGCGGCAGGCCCTACCTCACCCTCAACTCCTTGACGGGCTCGGGCTTTTCGCCGGTCTCGGTGATGCGGACGTACCGCGCCGTGCGCCCCGGCGTGAAGGCCCGCCAGGCCGCCCCGTCGGCCGACGTCGTCACCGCGTACGCGCGCGTGCCTGTCACGTCCACCCCGGAGACCTTCCCCGTCCGGCCGAGGTCGACCGTGAGGGAGGCGTGCGCGGTCGCCGGCTGCCAGGGGGTGACCGGATTGCCGTCCACCGCCGCCTCCGCGTACAGGCCCGGCTCCTCGGACGTCGCCGTCGCGGTGCGGCAGCGGGCCAGGTCGGAGGTGGGTTCGAGGTCGGGGCGCCGGGTGCGCAGAACGAGCCCGCCGCGGTCGACGGTGGCGCGCCCGGTGGGCGTGACGACGGGGAACGGCTCGCCCGCGGTCAGCCTGACCGTCGTACGCTCCGGCCCGATCGCGATGTCGTACGTGCGTCCGCGCCAGGTCAGCCCGCGCAGCGTCACGCCCCTGCCGAGCTGCGGCGGCAGCGACGGGTCCAGGCGCAGGGCGTCCTCCTCGAGGCGCAGGCCGGTCAGGCCGTGCGTGAACACCTGGAGGAAGCCGCCCTTCCCCGTCAGGAAGTCCTGCGCGGGCGTGCCCGCGAGCGGGTCACTGGACCCCGCCTTCGTGCCGCGCGCCTCCGAGAAGAGCCCGAACGGCTCCCGGAAGAACGGCTTCGAGGCGCGCCGCAGGAACGTGTACGTGGCACAGCCCGGCTCCCCGATCGACGCGGCGGCCACCGCGTTCACGGAGTCCGTCATCGCGGGCCCGTCCGGGTCGGTGTGCGCCACGTAGTAGTCCAGGGTCGCCGCCGCCGCGCCCTTCGGCATCGGCTTCCAGTCCAGCGGATACAGCAGCAGGACCGCGTCGGCCTGCTTGATCGTCGAGCCGTTGTAGCCCTCGTACTGGAGGAAGACCTTGCGCTTGGGGTCGTACGGGATGCGGAGCCCGTCGGCGATCGTCGTCCACGCGGCGGGGGGCGCGGCGCCCACGAGCCGGGCGGCGCGGGCGGCGGAGCGCAGCGCCGTGGCCGCGACGGCGTTCGTGTAGACCCCGTCGTCGACGCCGTTGCTGTACTCGTCGGGGCCCGCGACGTCCTTGATGGAGTACGAGCCGTCGGCGTTCTTCGTGACGCGTGAAGTCCAGTACTCCGCAAGGCCCTTGAGCAGCGGCCAGCCGCGCGAGCGCAGCCAGGCGCGGTCGCCCGTGGCCAGGTAGTACTGCCAGGCGGCGAGCGCGATGTCGCCCTGGAGGTGGTTCTGGGTGACGCAGTGTGGCGGCTGCCAGCTCTGGCACTCCGTCCACAGGGCGCCGCGGCTCGCGCTGGTCCACGGGTACATGAGGCCCTTGACCGACGTCTTGAGGGCGTTGTCGGCGGCCGCCTCGCGCGTGCGGTAGCGGTATTCGAGGACGGGGCGCGCCAGGTCGGGCCGGTCGGCGAGCAGCGCGGGGAACATCCACGTCTCGGCGTCCCAGAAGATCATGCCCGCGTAGGCGTCGCTGGTGAGCCCGGAGGGCGCGACGCTGTCGCGACCGCCGGCGCGCACCGCCGTGAGAAGCCCGTACCGCGCGGCCCGCGCCTGCTGCTGGAGGTCGGGGCGGTCCGGGACCTCGATGTCCGACGTCCACAACTTCCGCCAGGCAGCGGCGTGTTGGCGGAACACCTCGTCCCATCCGGCGGAGGCCGCCCGCTGCGAGGCGCCGACGGCCGAGTCGTGCGGGGTGCGGGAGGTGAGAGCCGTGTCCACGCCGACGTATTTGGTGACGGTGTACGTGCGGCCCGTGTCGACGGAGAAGGTGGCGGACTGACGGTTCGTCAACGTAGCGGTGCGGCCCGCCGTGTGGGTGCGGCCGGGGGCGCGCAGGGTGGAGGCGACGACGCCGTCCTGGCGGGTGCCGTCCGTGCGGAAGCCCACCGCCATCGTGCGCTTGCCCGCGGGGCCGCCGCCGGTGGGCGCGGTCCGGCGGGCGCCGCGGCCGTCGATCCGGTCGGTGACGGTCGCCTCACCGCTCCAGTGCGGCGTGACGCGCAGCCGCACGGCTCCGGTGTGCGCGTGGGAGCGGTCGGTCAGCACGTCGTACGTCAGGTCGGTGCGCCGGCCGTCCTTGTGCGTCCAGGTCAGCGACGTACGGACGAATCCGCAGCGCAGGCTGAGGGTCTGCCGGTAGTGCGAGATCCGGCTGCTGGGGCCGTACGTCTCGTCGCCCACCGTCAGGTCGAGCGCGGTCCAGTTCGGCAGCGCGGCGATGGCCTCGCGGTGCGCGGTGTTCTCGGGGCCGCGCGCGTAGAGCCCGGCGGCGAACGCACCGTCGTAGCGCGGCGTGTAGAGCGGCCAGCCGGTCTTGTCGCCGGGCTCGTCGTAGCCCGTGCCGGACGGGGGGACGCGCACGCCGAGATATCCGTTGCCGGTGTACGCGTGATAGGTGTTCGCGGGGTCGATACGGGTGGTGGCCGGGGCCCAGGCGGGGTCGCCGGTGCAGGCTGAGGAGACCTCAGAGGTCTTGGCGGGGGAGCCCGCGGGCACGGGGGCGAGCGCGGGGGCGGGTCCGGCGGGCGCCGGGCCGGGGCCGGGCGTCGCCAGGGCTGCGCCCGGTGAGGCACCGAGCACCGCGAGCGCGAGGAGGACGGTGAGGCGGGCGGGGGATCGGCGGGGTCGGGTCACGCATCCGACGATGCGGGCGGTTGCGGACGGGAGTCGGGCAACCCGCGCCGGAGGTCCCACGGATGGCGGGGGTGTCCCCGCCGCCACCAGTCTCAACGGCCAGGCGTAAGGATTCCCTTACCCGGAGAAAGTCCCTGCGTAAAGGCCTGCGCCCGCGCATGTCATCACTTCGAGTGATTCTTTGGCCTTTGCTTGCGGCGTACAACCCAGGGTTGCGACGCTGTTGCTGTCTGTCAATCTGACGGGTCGCCATGGGTCTTAGGGAGTGCAGCCAGTGACATTCGGTGAGCAGCCGGCGTATCTGCGCGTCGCGGGTGATCTTCGCAAGAAGATCGTCAATGGATCGCTGCCACCGCACACCCGGCTCCCGTCACAGGCCAGGATCCGCGAGGAGTACGGCGTCTCGGACACCGTCGCCCTCGAAGCCCGCAAGGTGCTGATGGCCGAGGGCCTCGTCGAGGGGCGCTCGGGATCGGGCACGTATGTGCGCGAGACACCGGTGCCGCGCCGCGTCGCCCGCTCCGGATACCGGCCGACCAGCGGCTCCACCCCCTTCAAGCAGGAGCAGGCCGACGAGGCGGCGCGCGGCACGTGGGACTCCCGCAGCGAGCAGGTCGAGGCGAGCAGCGCCATCGCCGAGCGCCTCGGTGTCCGCGCCGGTGACCGCGTGATGTGCACGAAGTACGTCTACCGGGACGCGGGCGAGGCGATGATGCTCTCCACCTCCTGGGAGCCCCTCGCGGTCACGGGACGTACCCCCGTGATGCTCCCTGAGGAGGGCCCTCTCGGCGGCTGCGGCGTCGTCGAGCGCATGGCCGCCATCGACGTCATCGTGGACAACGTGACGGAGGAGGTCGGCGCCCGCCCCGGCCTCGCCGAGGAGCTCATGGCGCTCGGCGGAGTGCCCGGCCATGTCGTCCTCGTCATCCAGCGCACGTACTTCGCGTCGGGCAGACCGGTCGAGACGGCGGACGTCGTCGTCCCCGCCGACCGGTACCGGATCGCATACCACCTGCCCGTGAAGTGACCGATACGCGAACGCCCTGTCCGGGGCGCGTGACGGCGACTTAACCCGCGGCCGCCTCCCGTAACGCCGGGGCAATCACCGGCCGCCCCGCATTGTCATGCACGGCTCCTAACTTCCGTCCGTACCCGCAATCGGCCGGACGACAGGAACCCTCATGACGGACACGGTCACCCGTGACACAGAGGCAGCCCCGCCGCGGCGCAGCTACGCCAAGCTCGCCGCGGACGAGAGCCGCGAGGACTTCTCGCTGCGCTACGCGCCCCACTCCTACCGGCGCTGGTCCCCGACCATGGTCGCGTCCACCGCGCTCGGCGGCATCGCCTACCTCGCCGACTTCGCGATCGGCGCCTCCATCGTCTTCACGTACGGCTTCACGAGCGGGCTCGCCTCGATCCTGTGCGCGGCGACGATCATCTTCCTGACCGGCATCCCCATCGCCCGCGCCTGCGCCAAGTACGGCCTGGACATGGACCTCATCACCCGGGGCGCGGGCTTCGGCTACTTCGGCTCGACGCTCACGTCCCTCATCTACGCCTCGTTCACCTTCATCTTCTTCGCCCTCGAAGGCTCGATCATGGCGCAGGCCATGCACGAGGTCGTCGGACTGCCGCTGCCCGTCGGCTACTTGCTGACCACGCTCATCGTCATCCCGATCGTCTTCCGCGGCATGGGTGCCCTCGCCAAGGTGCAGGCGTGGACGCAGCCGGTCTGGCTCATCGGGCTCGTGCTGCCCTTCGTGATCCTGGCCTTCCGCTCGCCGGGCTCCTTCGGCGACTTCACCCACTTCGGCGGCACGGAGGGTGCGGGCAGCGGCTTCTCCTGGCTCGGCTTCGGCCTCGGCACCGGCGTCGCGCTCTCCCTCATCGCGCAGATCGGCGAGCAGGCCGACTACCTGCGCTTCATGCCGGCCAAGACCGAGCAGAACAGGAAGCGATGGAATCTGGCCGTTCTGGCGGCCGGACCCGGCTGGGTGATCATCGGCGCCGCCAAGCAGCTCGGCGGCGCGCTCCTCGCCTTCGTCGCCCTCGAAGCCGTCGGCAAGACCCACGCGCTGGAACCCATCGCGCCGCAGGTCTAGGCGCTCAAGCCGTGGCTCGGCTCGGTCGCCCTGCCCGCCGCAGCGCTCTTCGTGGTCGTCTCCCAGATCAAGATCAACGTGACCAACGCCTACAGCGGCTCGCTGTCCTGGTCGAACTTCTTCTCCCGCATCACCCACCGCCACCCGGGCCGCGTCTGGTACATCTTCCTCAACCTCGCCATCGCGCTGACGCTGATGGAGATGAACATGTTCGCGGCCCTGAACAAGCTGCTGGGCTTCTACTCGAACGTGGGCATCGCCTGGATCGCGGCCGTCGCCGCCGACCTCGTCATCAACAAGAGGGTCGGTTGGAGCCCCAAGTACATCGAGTTCAAGCGGGCTTATCTGTATGCCGTGAACCCGGCCGGCTTCGGTGCCATGGTGATCGCGTCGGCCGTCTCGATCATCGCGTTCTTCGGGGTGTTCGGCGAGTACGCGGAGGCCTTCTCGACGTTCATCGCGGCCGGACTCGCCCTGACGCTCTGCCCGTTGATCGCCTGGGCCACCCAGGGCAAGTACTACCTGGCCAGGCCCAACCCGGTGAACGGCCCCGACGTCGAGATCGCCGACATCACGGCGACCCACACGTGCAGCGTCTGCGAGACGGCGTACGAACTCCCGGACATCGCGGACTGCCCCGTCCAGTCGGGCCCGATCTGCTCGCTGTGCTGCTCGCTCGACGCGGAGTGCGGCGACGCCTGCCGCAAGGAGCCGCAGGCGGGCCCGGTGCTCATGCCCATGCCGACGGTGCGTACCGGCTGACCGCCCAAGCTGCGGAACGTCCAAGCTGCGGAACGTCCAGGGGGCGCACTCTTCGGAGTGCGCCCCCTGCGGATTGGCTGGTTGCGTATCTCTTTGTGCCAATGCGTATCCGCTGCGTGAAGGTCAGGCGTACGCTCGGGCATATGCGGAGTGGGGTTTCCTCAGAAAGCGGGGCGCTGTGCGAGCCGGGGTCGGGGAGTGGAGGGGCGCGATGAACGAGGGCACGACCACGCTTGTGTGGCTCGTCATACGCCAGGACGACAACGGCAACCGCTATCGCGTCGGCAGGTACGCGACCAGGGCGGAAGCCCAGAAGATCGCCGACAGTCTCGACGACCGCGGCCACAAGCAGCTCTACTGGGTCGAGCGCCTCGGCCAGGCGCAGAACGGCACCGCGCGCTGACGTTCCCGCCCGCGGCCGTAGGCTCCGGCACATGACTGAACCGACCGTCGTCGTCGCGGCGGCCATCCACGAGAGCGGCCGTCTGCTCGCCGCGCGACGCAGTGCGCCCCCCGAGCTCGCGGGCCGCTGGGAACTCCCCGGCGGCAAGGTCGAGCCCGGCGAGGACCCGACGCGGGCTCTCGTACGGGAGCTGCGCGAGGAACTCGGGATCGGCGCCGAGCTCGTGGCGCGCGTCCCGGGGGAGTGGCCCCTGAAGCCCGGATACGTGCTGCGGGTGTGGACCGCGCGCCTGCTGTCCGGCAGCCCGCGCCCCCTGGAGGACCACGACGAGCTGCGCTGGCTCGGGCCCGACGAGATCTGGTCCGTGGACTGGCTCGACCAGGACGTACCGGCGGTGAAGGCGGTGCTCGCGGCGCAGCGGCCGTGATCCGTCCGCCGGCAGTCCTGTCCGTGGTGCGGGTCGCCGTGCCGCGGGCTGCCACCGTCGTGCCGTCGGCTGCCACCGTCGGGCTGCCGGTTGTGTCACCCGTCGTACCGTCGCGAGTGCTCCGTTCGTGCCGCCCTTCGCGGAGTGTTCGTGTGAGACGGTAGCTCTCACGGTCACCCGGGTATATGCCGATTAACCCTACGAAATCGGACGCGATCCGAAGGGGTGGACGGGGTTCTACTGCTGCCTGGGAAGTGATCGGCTTGTTCGACACCGACGGCGACGGGGAGTGCGTCGAGTGGGTCTTCCCCGAGGAACCGGGCGCAGTCCGTTCCGCTCGTGCCGCGGTCCGCGGCCAGCTCGGCGTCTGGGGACTCGATTCGCTCGGCGATGTCGCCGAACTGCTCGTCAGTGAGCTGGTGACCAACGCGCTCCGGCACGCCTCCGGCCCCATCGGTGTACGTCTCCTGCAGTCGGCGGAGCCGGCCCACACCCTGCGGGTGGAGGTCTCCGATCCCCTTCCGGATCCGCCGTTGGAGCGCGTCGCGGGGCCGGAAGAGGAAAGCGGGCGGGGGCTCCAGCTGGTTGCGGGGGCGGCGCGGCGGTGGGGGACGCGGCCCGGTGACGCGGGCAAGACGGTCTGGTTCGAACTGTCGCTGCCCGGCCGGCACTGACCGCGGCCGTTATTGGTGGCCGGAACCTGCGGCCGGAACCGGTGGCGTCGCGCCGGTTAAGAGGAACCCTCCCTGGTTAGGAGACAGGGAGCATGCTGATCGGCGAAGGGCCGGCCAGGAAAAGGCACGGAACAGCCGCGGATCTGGTTGTCGTCCTGTTACGTCGGGACGGGCCAAAAAGCGTCGGGACCGTGGTGTGATCGTGAACACCGTGTTGCGCGGCTCCGTAGTGCTGGATACTGCGGGCAGCTGCCCCGGTGACCGGTGCCGGACGCGGTGAGCTGGAGGGGACGGTTCGCGTGAGCGAGATACCAGCGAAGGTCACGTCGTCCGAGGACACCTCGGGCGGTACGGCCGCGCGCGATGCGGCAGGCCCGCCCCGGGCCGAGACGTGGCAGAGCAGTCCGCCCGGCTCCATGTACGACTACATCAAGGTCGCCTCCTTCTCCATCGGCCCGGACGGGCTGATCGACCAGTGGAGCCGGCGCGCGGCGCAGCTCTTCGGCGTCTGTGCGCAGGAAGCCGTGGGCAAGGACCCCATCGAGGCCTTCGTCTCCACGGAACTGCGCGAGCGCGGCCACCGCAAGATGGCGGAGATCCTCGACGGCCGCGAGTGGACCGGCGTCGTCCCCTTCCGGATGCCCAGGAACCGGGCGGCGGACGCGGGCGGACCGGCGTCCGGCGAGCGCGATCCGCACGTCCCCGATCAGCACGGCCCCGCTCCGTATACGGAGGGGATAGCCGAGGTCTATGTGATGCCGACCGAGACGGAGTCCGGCGAGCGCGCCGCCGTCTGCATCGTCGTCGACGTCCGCGCCCTGCGCCGCATCGAGACGGACCTCGCCGCGTCGCAGGCCATTTTCGGCCAATCTCCTTTCGGCTTCCTGCTGTTCGGCACCGACCTGAAGGTGCAGCGGGCCAACCGGCCCTTCGCCGCCGTCTTCGGCGGCCGGGCCGACGACCACCGCGGCCGCACCGTCCACGACTATCTGCCCCGCGGCGAGGCCGACCGCGTCCAGGCCGCGCTGCGCCGCGTCCTGGAGAGCGGCGAGTCCGTCACCGACATGCAGCTCGTCGGGCCCGCGCCCGACTCCGCCGAGCGCCGCCACTGGTCGATCAACCTCTACCGCGTGCACAGCGGCAGCGGCCGGCCCATCGGCGTCGCCGGGCTCGCCACCGACGTCACCCGGCGGCACGCCGCCGCCCGCGAGGCCGCCCACGCCCGCCGCAACCTCGCCCTCCTCAACGAAGCGGGCGCCCGCATAGGCAACTCGCTCGACCTGGAGACCACCGCCCGCGAACTCCTCGACGTCGTCGTCCCCGGCTTTTGCGACCTCGCCTCCGTCGACCTCTACCAGGGGCTCCTCGCCGGCGACGAGTCGGCGCTCAACAGCCGCAGCCTCGCCGACGGCAGCGCCGAGCTGCGCAGGGTCGCCGCCGCGAGCGCCGTCGCCGACGTGCCGTACCTCGAAGCGTCCGGTGGCGACGGCGTCGTCGAGGTCGGGGCCGTCCACCGCTACTCCTTCAACTCGCCCTGCGCGGATGCCCTGCGCACCGCCCGCCCCCAGTTCGTCCCCGCCGCGTCCGGCGGCCTCATCCAGTCCACGCTGGCCGTGCCGATGGTCGCCCACGACACCGTCGTCGGCCTCGCGCGCTTCGCCCGTACGAAGGGCAGCGAGCCCTTCAACGACCGCGACCGCGCCCTCGCCGTCGAACTCGCCGCCCGCGCCGCCGTCTGCATCGACAACGCCCGCCTCTACCGGCGCGAACACGAGCGCGCCCTGATACTCCAGCGGTCGCTGCTCCCGCCGGACGACCCCGAGGCGTCCGGCCTCGACATCGCCTGCCGTTACCTGCCGGGCAACGCGGCCACCGAGGTCGGCGGCGACTGGTTCGACGTCATCGAACTGCCGGGGCACAGAACCGCGCTCGTCGTCGGCGACGTCATGGGCCGCGGCCTGCGCGCCGCCGTCGCCATGGGCGAACTGCGCACCGCCGTACGGACCCTGGCCCTCCTCGACCTCGAACCCGCGGAGGTCCTCTCCGCGCTCGACGAGATCGCCCGCGGCCTCGGCACGCCCGGCGGCCCGACGTCCCCCCTCGGCCCGCGCGGCGGCGTCCAGCAGGCCACCCGCGCCGCCCGCAGAACCGGCGACGCCGACCTCTCCGAGGTCTACCTCGCCACCTGCGTGTACGCGGTCTACGACGCCGTGACCCGGCGCTGCACCTTCGCCAACGCGGGCCATCTGCCGCCCGTCCTGGTCGAGCCCGGCGAAGGGGCGCTCATGCTCGACGTACCCCCGGGCATGCCGCTCGGCGTCGGCGGGGAGCCCTTCGAGGAGGTCGAGGTCGAACTGCCCGAGGGCTCACTCCTCGCCCTCTACACCGACGGGCTCGTCGAGTCCCGCGACCATCCCCTCGACGAGGGCCTCTCCGCATTCCGCAGCGCCCTGGACGATCCCTCGCCCGCGCTCGAAGACGTCTGCGACCACGTGCTGACCACGCTCGACACCCACCACGGCGAGGACGACATCGCGCTGCTCATGGCCCGCGTACAGGGCCTGCCGGCCGACGCCGTGGGCGACTGGACGCTGCCGCGCGAGCCGCGCTCGGTGGGCCGCGCCCGCGAGTTCACCCGTGCCCAGCTGACCCAATGGGACCTGGAGCCGCTCGTCGACACGACGGAACTGCTGGTCAGCGAGCTGGTCACCAATGCCCTGCGGTACGGCGAGGGCGAGATCAGGCTGCGCCTCCTGCTCGACCGCACCCTCGTGTGCGAGGTGTGGGACGCGGGCCTCGTCCAGCCGCGCCGCCGCCGCGCACGCGACACGGACGAGGGCGGCCGCGGGCTTCAGCTCGTCGGCCTGCTCAGCGCCTCCTGGGGCTCGCGCAGGACGCCGCGCGGCAAGACCGTCTGGTTCGAACTCCCGCTGCCGGACGGCGACTCGGCGGCCGTGGACCCGACGGAGGCGCTGCTCAGCCTGTACTGACCGGGCGCGCCGCCTCCTCGGCTCTACGCGGACGTCTTGAGCGCCGCCAGGCGCGCCTCGATCTCGGCCGTGTCGCCGAGGCCCTCCAGCTGCTCGAACTGCGCGTCGAGCGACGAGTCGGCGAGCTCCTGCTTGCCCAGCGCCTTGGCCTCCTCGCGGCGCACCTTCTCCTCGAAGCGGCTCAGCTCGCTCGTCGGGTCGAGGACGTTGATGTTCTTGGCGGCGTCCATCATCCGGTTCTGGGCCTGCGCAGTCTTCGAGCGCGCCACCAACTGATCGCGCTTCGACTGGAGTTCGACCAGCTTCGTCTTCATCTGGCCGAGGCCGGACTTCAGCTTCCCGACGACCTCGTTCTGTGCGGCGATCGTCGGCTCGGCGTCCTTCGCCCCCTTCTCGGAGCTCAGCTGCCGCCCGAGCGCCACCTTGGCGAGGTTGTCGAACTTGTCGGCCTCCGCCGCGCTGCCCGCCGTCCGCAGCTCGTCGGCCTTCCTGCTCGCGGCGAGCGCCTTGCCGCCCCACTCGGCGGCCGCCTCGACGTCCTCCTTGTGGTCCTGCTCCATCATCCGCAGATTGCCGATGGTCGCCGCCACGGCCTGCTCGGCCTCGGCGATGTTGTTCGAGTACTCGCGGATCAGCTGGTCGAGCATCTTCTGCGGGTCCTCGGCGCCGTCCAGAAGGGCGTTGATGTTTGCCTTCGCCAGCTGGGTGACGCGGCCGAGAACGGTCTGCTTGGTCATGAGAGTGCTCCTTGTGCGAGGGAGATACGTGAGGAACTGGGTGAATGCCGCCGGGTCAGAACCGTCCACCGCCGCCCCTGCGGCCACGGGTCCCGCCCCCGCCGAAACTCCCCGGACCGCCGCCGCCGAACCCGCCCCCGAAGCCGCCGCCCCCGCCGGACCGCCCGCCGAACCCCCCGCCGGACCGCCCGCCCAGGAGTTCGCCGAGGATGATCCCGCCGAGCACCGCGCCGCCCATGCCCCCTCCGCCGCGCCCGCCCCCGCCGCCGTACGGATTCCCGAAGGACCGGACGTCGTGCTCGGCGAGCTGCTGTGCCTGCCGGGCCAGCGCGTCGGCCCGCTGGGCGCCGGCCAGGGCGGCGGCGGGATCCGCCTGTGCCGCCGTCCGTACGTACTCCAGGTGCCGCTGCGCCTCCGCCAGGCGCGTACGGGCCTCGCTGCCGACCGCCCCGCGGTGCGTGGTGATGAAGTCCGACGCGGCGCCGACGCTACTGCGGGCCGTGAGTTCCGCCTGGTCGAGCAGGGAGCGCGCGCGGGCGGTGCCGGACTCGCGTTCGCGGACCTCGTCCAGGGACGCGTCGAGCGCCGAGTCGGCCTCCTCCACGCGGCGCAGCGCATCGATCGGGTCGTAGGGGCCGGCGGCCATCTCCTTGCGTACGCGCGCGGCGACGATCTCCACGCGCGCGACGCGGCCCCGCAGATCGGCGGTGGACGCGCCCTCGGTCATGCCCTGGAGGAGTCCGTGCGCGTCCGCGAGGTCGGTGTCGGACTCGGTGAGCGCGGCGGGCAGCTTCCCGGCGGCCTCGGCCAGTTCGTGGCCGAGCCGGACGACCGCGTCCACGAAGGTGCCCGCCTGGTCGACGGCCGACTCGGCGGCCCGCAGGAACACCGCGGCCCTGCCGTTGTCACCCGCGTCGACGCAGCTCCGCGCCTGTTCGAGGTTCGTCGTGGCGAACACCAGCCGGTCCTTGGCCTGCTCGATGTGGCCCGCCACGGGAAGCAGCGCGGAGGGCGCGTAGCGGGAGCCGAGCGCCGTCAGCGTCTCTTCGGTCGTCGCCGTGCGGGCGGCCAGGTCGCGGGAGGTGAGCTCCGCGTGGGCGAGGGCCTCGGGCGCGGTGCGCTCCAGGGCCCGCAGCCGGTCGAAGTCCGCGGCCTCGGCGTCGAGCCTGCGCCCCGCCTCGGTGCAGCGGCTGATGATCTCGTCCAGCATCTGCCGCTTCGTCGCGTCGTCCTCGGGGTACGCGTCATCGAGCTGCTGGCGCAACCGGAAGGCCGCCGTCAGCTCCGACTGGGCATACGCCACCACCTCGGTGAACGGCTTGACGGCCTCGTCGCCGAACTGGGCGGTGGCGAAGCCGAGTTCCTCCGTACTCGTGCGGATCGAGTCGTCGCTCTCCACCAGCAGCTGCCTGGCCTGCTTGTCCAGCTCGGGCAGCGGCGTGACCTTCGGTCCTGTGCCCCCGCCCCAGCCGCCGCCGGGCGTGGTGCGGGTACGCGTACGCCTCTTGCGGCGGGTGTACGTGAACGCCGCGAGGGCGCCCGCGCCGCCGACCGCTATGAGGGGCAGGACGAGATCGGCCGCGCTGGGACCCGTGTCCGAGCCACCGGGGTCGGCCGGGCCCGGGGTGATCGTGGGGGTGGGGACGGGGCGGCCCGCGAGCGTGGCGGAGATGCCGCCCGCCGCGCCGATCGCGGCGCCCGCCCAGTCGTTCCTGCGCAGCGCCGGTTCGATCGCGGTCTGCGCGACATCCCTGAGCTGCGCGTCGGTGAGCTGGGAGTCCTGGTCGACGGAGTAGGCGTACTGCCGGTCGTGCGTGGAGACGGCGAGGAGTACGTCGTTGAGGCCGAGGCCGTTCTTGTCGGCCGTGTCGTCGGCCCAGTCCTGGGCGGAGCGGCCGGAGAAGTCGCGTACGTAGACCACGAAGAGCTGGGTGTTGTGCTCGCGGTCGAGCGCGTCGAGCGCCGAGGCGGCATCGCTCTCACGGTCGCCGAGGGCGTCCACTTTGTCGGTGATCTGGCCGGTTCTCGACAGGGTGACGGGGTCGTCGGCTCGGGCGGTGGTGGCGGGCAGCAGGACCCAGCAGAGCGCGAGCACTGCGGCCACTGCCGACCGCGCGGCTATCCGTACCGGACGGGGGCGACTCGGAGGCGGCGTCACAGTTGGGAGCGTATGACCGGATCTGGGGTACCGCGACCGGGATCCGCCCGGTCCGGTTGTGCCGAATCCGCATTGTTATCGCCGGACCTTCCGGCAAAACCGCTGCTCAACATAGGTTTCCGGCATGGAGAACGGACCCTGGGCCGCAGGCGGCGCGATCAGCGAACCGGAGCTTGTCGTGTCCGGCCCCGTGGCCCCTGCGAACCGCCCCGAGCTCCTGCCTGCCTCACAGCGGCGGCGCCCCCTCGGCGCGCTGCTCGTCGGCGCGGTGGCGGCGTCCGCGGTCTGGGGCGCGGGCCTCTACGCCTTCGGGGCGCAGGGCCCGGACCTCAGGGGCTACCGGGTGAGCGACCGCCTCTGCTCCCTCCTCACCCTGCCGAACCTCGCCACGGTCCTCGACCGGGGCTCGCGCTGGGAGTCGACGGAGAGCCGGCACGCGGCGGAGGACACGGCGGACTGCGCCGGGCAGCTGGAACGTAAAGAGGGCTCGGAGCGGGCCGCGACGCTGACGGCGTCCGTGGTGCTGCACAAGCGGACGAGCCCGGCGGAGGAATTCGACGCGGCGCGCGCGACGGCCGCCGAGCGGATACCGGGGCGTGCGGAGGTGCGTACGGTGACCGGGCTCGGGGACCGGGCCTACACGGTCGTCCACGGGCGCACGACGGAGGTCCATGTCCTGGACGGCGACGCGGAGTTCGCACTGAGCGTGCGTCTCCAGGCGGCCTCGGGCCGCGTCACGGCGGAGCGGTTGAGGCCGCTGGCGGCCGGGGACGTGGAGGCGCTGATGCGGCGCCTTGACGGGGGTACGCCGTAGAGGCGTCGACCCGGTTCGCGCAGCGTCTGTAGGGCCGGCCTCGAGACCCTCGACCACTGGATCGGTCTTGCCGTCGAGTGGTTCGGCCTCGCCCTCGCGACCAGTGACCCCAAGGCGATGTTCCGGGAGGATAGGGAGCGGCAGGGCGCCTGGGCGGCACCTGCGAGCGGTGGGCGGAAGGGGCGTTCGATGCACTGGTACGTGGTGGGCGTGGCGATAGCGTTGTGGGTGCTCGTCGCCGTGGCGGGTGCCGCGGCGTTGCGGACCGGGCGGGTGCGGCCGTCCTGGATGGGGCGGCGTGTGGCGCGGCCCAGGCTGTGGGGGGCCGGGGCGCTCGTGATGGCCCTGGGCATGGTGACGACGTCGCTGTACCCCTTGGCGCACTCGGACGCGGCCATCGACGTCGTCTTCGTGACCGGCACCAGCCTGTTCCTGGGCGGCCTCGTGTGCCAGATGCTCGCCCAGCGTCCGGCCGGCGACCGCAGACGGCATGCCGCCTGACCCCGCACCCCCCTACGAGGATGACCGGCGCCGAATCCGGTTCCCCAGCCAAACCACCGGATCGTACTTCCGGTCAACCGCCCGCTCCTTCAAGGGGATCAGCGCGTTGTCCGTGATGTGGATGCCCTCCGGGCAGACCTCCGTACAGCACTTCGTGATGTTGCAGTAGCCGAGGCCGTGGTCCTCCTGGGCCGTGCGCTTGCGGTCGAGGCCGGAGTCCGACGCCGCGTCGAGGGGGTGCATGTCCAGCTCGGCGACCCGCATCAGGAAGCGCGGGCCCGCGAACGCCGTCTTGTTCTCCTCGTGGTCGCGGACCACATGGCACGTGTCCTGGCACAGGAAGCACTCGATGCACTTGCGGAACTCCTGCGAGCGGTCGACGTCCTCCTGCTGCATGCGGTACTCGCCCGGGCCGACCCCGGCCGGCGGGACGAACGCGGGGATCTCGCGGGCCTTCGCGTAGTTGAAGCCGACGTCCGTGACCAGGTCGCGGACCACAGGGAAGGCGCGCAGTGGCGTCACCGTGATGACGTCCTCGCGGTCGAAGACCGACATGCGGGTCATGCACATCAGGCGGGGCCGGCCGTTGATCTCCGCCGAGCACGAACCGCACTTGCCCGCCTTGCAGTTCCAGCGGACCGCGAGGTCGGAGGCCTGGGTCGCCTGGATCCTGTGGATGATGTCGAGGACGACCTCGCCGTCGTTCACCTCGACCTGGAAGTCCGACAGGTCACCGCCCTCGGCGTCTCCGCGCCAGACCCTGAAACGCGCGTCGTACGAACTCACTCGTACAGCTCCTCTTCGGCGAGGTACTTGACCAGCTCTTCCTTCTCGAAGAGGGCGAGCAGGTCCGGGCGGATGGGGTCGGTCGTGACGCGGACGAGGTCGATCTGGCCGCGGACCGGGTCCGTGGCGGCCAACCCGCCCGTGGGATCGACGAGTTGGCACAGCAGGTTCGTGCGGCGCCAGGCGCGGTCCATCGTCGGGTGGTCCTCGCGGGTGTGGCCGCCGCGCGACTCCGTACGCTCGAGCGCGGCCCGCGCGATGCACTCGCTGACGAGCAGCATGTTGCGCAGGTCGAGCGCGAGGTGCCAGCCCGGGTTGAACTGGCGGTGCCCCTCCACCCCGGCCCGCCGCGCCCGCATCCGCAGCCCGGCGAGGCGGGACAGCGCCTCGGTCATCTCTTCCTCGTGGCGGATGATGCCGACCAGGTCGTTCATCGCCTGCTGGAGTTCCTGGTGGAGGGTGTACGGGTTCTCGGCGGCGCCCCCGTCCGCCGGGCCCTCCGCGGAGAACGGGCGCAGCGCCTCCGCCGCCGCCGTGTCGACCTGGTCCGCGTCGATGACGGGGCGCTCGTCGAGCCCGGCCGCGTACTCGGCCGCGTGCAGTCCGGCGCGGCGGCCGAAGACGAGGAGGTCGGAGAGCGAGTTGCCGCCGAGGCGGTTCGAGCCGTGCATGCCGCCCGAGACCTCGCCGGCCGCGAACAGGCCGGGCACCCCGCGCGCCGCCGCCGTGTCCGAGTCGACGGCGATGCCGCCCATCACGTAGTGGCAGGTCGGGCCGACCTCCATCGGCTCGGCCGTGATGTCGACGTCCGCCAGCTCCTTGAACTGGTGGTACATGGACGGCAGCCGGCGCCGGATGCGTTCGGCCGGCATGCGCGTGGAGACGTCGAGGAAGACGCCCCCGTGCGGGGAGCCGCGGCCCGCCTTCACCTCGGAGTTGATGGCGCGCGCCACCTCGTCGCGAGGCAGCAGCTCGGGCGGGCGCCGGTTGTGGTCCGGGTCGTCGTACCAGCGGTCGCCCTCGTCCTCCGACTCGGCGTACTTCTCCTTGAAGACGTCGGGGATGTAGTCGAACATGAAGCGTTTCCCGTCGGAGTTCCTGAGCACCCCGCCGTCGCCGCGGACCGACTCCGTGACGAGGATGCCCTTCACGGACGGCGGCCAGACCATGCCCGTGGGGTGGAACTGCACGAACTCCATGTTCAGAAGCGGCGCCCCGGCAAGCAGCGCCAGCGCGTGGCCGTCGCCCGTGTACTCCCATGAGTTCGACGTCACCTTGAAGGATTTGCCGATGCCGCCCGTCGCCAGCACCACGCTCGGGGCCTCCAGGACGAAGAAACGGCCGCTCTCGCGCTCGTAGCAGAACGTGCCCGAGACCTGGCCATCGTTCTTCAGTACGCGGGTGACCGTGCACTCCTGGAAGACCTTGAGGCGCGCCTCGTAGTCGCCGAACTTCTTGAAGTCCTCCTGCTGGAGCGCGACGATCTTCTGCTGGAGCGTGCGGATCAGCTCCAGGCCCGTGCGGTCACCGACGTGGGCCAGGCGCGGGTATTCGTGGCCGCCGAAGTTGCGCTGCGAGATCCGGCCGTCCGTGGTCCGGTCGAACAGCGCGCCCCACGTCTCCAGCTCCCAGACCCGGTCGGGCGCCTCGCGCGCGTGCAGCTCGGCCATCCGCCACTGGTTGAGGAACTTGCCGCCGCGCAGCGTGTCGCGGAAGTGGACCTGCCAACTGTCGCCGGAGTTCACGTTCCCCATGGCCGCGGCGATGCCGCCCTCGGCCATCACGGTGTGCGCCTTGCCGAAGAGGGACTTGCAGATCACGGCCGTACGCGCGCCGCGCTCGCGCGCCTCGATCGCCGCGCGCAGGCCCGCACCGCCCGCCCCCACCACGACAACGTCCCACTGCTGCCGCTCCACTTGAGACATCAGAAGTGCCACCCCATCTAGAAGAAGCGCGGATCGTCGAAGGCGCCGGACGCGAGCAGGTAGACGTAGAAGTCAGCGAGCGCGACGCTCACCAACGACGCCCAGGCGAGCAGCATGTGACGGTTGTTCAGCTTGCTCACCCACCCCCACAGCCGATAGCGCACGGGATGCTTCGAGAAGTGTTTGAGGCGGCCGCCGACGATGTGCCGGCACGAGTGGCAGGACAGGGTGTACGCCCAGATCAGCGTGATGTTCAGGAGGAAGACGAGCGTGCCGAGACCCATGTGGCCCCACTCGTACTTCTCGTTGCGGAACGAGAGCACCGTGTCGTACGTGAGGATCCCCGCCACGATGAGCGCCGCGTAGAAGAAGTAGCGGTGGACGTTCTGCAGGATCAGGGGGAAGCGCGTCTCGCCCGAGTACTTCTTGTGCGGTTCCGCGACCGCGCACGCGGGCGGTGACGCCCAGAACCCGCGGTAGTAGGCCTTCCGGTAGTAGTAGCACGTCAGCCGGAAGCCGAGCGGGAAGATCAGGATGAGCAGCGCGGGGGACAGGCCCCACCAGCCGCCGAACAGCTCCCAGTTGGGCCCCGCGTGCATCGGCTTGCAGTTCTCCGCGAGGCAGGGGGAGTAGAACGGCGAGACGTACGGCGCGTGGTAGTAGTCCGCGTTCGCGAAGGCCCGCCAGGTCGAGTAGACGATGAAGGCGAGCAGTCCCGCGGCGGTGGCGGCGGGCGCCAGCCACCAGCGGTCGGTGCGCAGATGTCCGGACGCGATCGCGGCGCGCGTCCTGTCGCGGACGCCGTGCGCGCCCGCTTGGGGATGGGGTTCCGTGCCGGTGGCCAACGAAGCCTCCGCTCAGAGGGTCAGGGGGCGTGCCGGTCCCGGGCGCCGAGCCCTTCGTCGTCCGAGTCGGTCCACAGCGAGCTGTCGTACGGGGTGTCGGAGACGGGTACGAGTGCGGGCCGACGAGGCGGTGTGGGGGCGGCCACGGCCGCCCGCAGCAGGGCAACGCTCTCGCGCAGATGGTCGGCGTCGGTGCGTACGCGCCGGACGTCCAGGCCGCCGTCGAGCTGGCGCTCCAGGCGCTCCACGGTCCGGCACAACTCGTCGAGGCAGCGCTCGGCTGCCGCCAAGTCGTCGTTCAGAGTCATGACTTGCCCTCGCTTCCGCTGGTGCGGCGGAGATGCTTGTGCGCCTGAGAGTGTCGCGCGTCACATCTTACCTTGTGAAGGGATCTGCGCGGATTGCTGGAGCGCGGCCTGGTGCACGCCCCCTTTTGCGCCTTCTGGGGCGGCGGGTCCTGGTACGTGGGCGATCGCGCCCCTAAGGGGCGCGGGGAACTGCGCGAGCGGCCGACGACTTCCCGCACCCGCCGACGAGACAGCGCCACCCCGCCCCCTGGGCACCAAATTGGGCCGCATGAGTGGGCTTCCGGCTACCCGTCGCCGTGTCGCAGCCCCCCGCAGGGACCCGTCCCCTTCAGTGGGGCGATAGATGTGATCAGCTCCATATACCGCCAAACGTGATCAAACCCGGCCCGGTCCTGGTAAGCGGGCGGCTGGGCTAGCCCCGGAGGTACCCGTGATGTCCCATGACGGCGCCACATCTCGCCCCGCCAGGCGTCCCGTCCTGCGCTCGGCCGCGTTCCTCGTGTCGGGGGCGCTGGCGGTGACGGCCCTGGCCGGCTGCAGCTCGGGCGACGACGAAGCAGAGTCCAGCAGTCCGGCCGCCGCCCAGGACATCGCGCCCGCAGCCCGTGGCGACATCGCCGACGGCGGCACCCTGCGCTGGGCGGTCGACGCCCTGCCGGTGACCCTCAACTCCTTCCAGGCCGACGCCGACGCGGGCACGTCCCGCGTCGCCGGCGCCGTGCTGCCCTCGATGTATCGGCTCGACAACCAGGGCAGGGCGGTGCGCGACCCGGACTTCCTGGAGAAGGCCGAGGTCATCGAGCGCGAGCCCAAGCAGGTCGTCCTGTACAAGCTCAACCAGCAGGCGGTGTGGAGCGACGGCCGCGAGATCGGCGCCGCCGACTTCGCCGCCCAGTGGCGCGCCCTGTCCGGCAAGGACTCCGCGTACTGGACGGCCCACAACGCGGGCTACGACCGCATCGAGAAGATCGAGCGCGGCAAGAACAACCTGGAGGTGCGGGTCACCTTCGCGAAGCCGTACGCGGACTGGCGCTCGCTGTTCTCGCCGCTGTACCCCAAGGACGTCATGGGGACCCCGGACGCCTTCAACGAGGAAGCCCGGCGCAAGCTCAAGGTCACCGCCGGCCCCTTCTCGATCAAGGGGATCGACCGCGACGCCAAGGACATCACGCTGGTGCGCAACCCGCGCTGGTGGGGCCGCCAGGCCAAGCTGGAGCAGCTCGTCCTGCGGGCCGTGCCCCGCGAGGACCGTGCCGAAGCGCTCGTCGCGGGGAAGGTCGACCTCGCCGCCGTCGACCCGGAAGAGGCCTCCCGCATCTCCTTCGCCGACCGCGACAAGGGCAGCTCGGGCCCGCTCGCCCACGGCCCCGGCGCGCTCACGCCCGCCCAGTCGATGCGGTCCTGGGCCGTCGCGCACGGCGACGACGAGGACGCGGCCGACGCGGAACTCGACACCCGCGCGAAGACCCGCAAGGCCGTCACCAAGTACGAGAAGGAACAGTCGCGCCTGGAGGGCTACGTCGTCCGCAAGTCCCTCGAACCCGCCTTCACGCAGCTCGCGCTGAACGGCGCCGAGGGGCCCCTGGCCGACGAGCGGGTGCGCCGCGCCGTCGCCCGCGCGATCGACCGCAAGAAGCTCGCCGAGGTCGTCCTCAAGCCGCTCGGCCTGCCCGCGCACCCCGTCGGCAGCCATCTCGCCCTCGCCGGGCAGCAGGCGTACGCCGACAGCAGCGGTGCGCTCGGCAGCCAGGACACCACCGAGGCCCGGGCGCTGCTCGCGGACGCGGGCTGGGTGCCGGGCGGTCCCCTGAAGAAGGAGACCGCGAAGACCAAGCCGAAGACGGCCGGCAGCGAGGACGGCAGCGAGTCCGGCAGCGAGGGCAAGAAGAGCAGCGAGTCCGGCAGCGAGGGCAAGAAGAGTAAGGCGGGCACGGAGGACAAGAAGGGTGCCGTCTCCGACTCGGACGACGGCACGTACATCGTCGGCGAGAGCGACCAGAAGCCGGGCGACCGGCAGCCCCCGCTGCTCGACCCCGCGCGCACCGCCGCCCACCGGTACACCGCGCTCCTGCACCAGGCCGACGCGCACAAGCTGCGCGAGGCCGACAAGGAGAAGAAGTACGCGGATCAGTACGCGAAGGAGGCCGCCCAGGGTGGCGCCCCGGGCGCGTACGCCCCGAAGGGAACGGCCGCGCCCGCCGGTGCCCCCGCCGGGCCGCTCGCCAAGGACGGCAAGCCGCTGACGCTGCGCTTCGTGCTCCCGTCGGGCCCCGGCTCGGACTCGCTGCGCGCGGTCGCCGACCGGATCTCTCGGATGCTGGAGAAGATCGGTATCCGCACGGAGACGTCGAAGGTCGCCGACGCCAGCTACTTCAAGGACCACATCGCGTCCGGGCAGTACGACCTGGCGCTCTACTCGTGGCCCGTCTCGGCCTTCCCGGCCACCGACGCCCGCCCGATCTACGCCAAGCCGGTGCCCGCGGCGGACGGCTCGCTCACGGTCGAGCAGAACTACACCCGGGTCGGTACGGACCACATCGACCAGCTCTTCGACCAGGCGATCGGTGAGCTCGACGAGGGGGAGGAGCGCTCCCTGGTCAAGCAGGCCGACGCCCGTATCTGGGCCGCAGCAGGATCGATTCCTCTCTACCAGCGCCCGGAGCTGGTGGCCGCCCGTCGCAGCGTCGCCAACGCGGGGGCCTTCGGCTTCCAGGAGCCCGACTACGAGAACATCGGCTTCCTGAAGCCGGGCGCGCGGCCGGGTGCCAGGCCGAACGCCTCCGGCAAGGCGAGTGCGTCCGTGAGCTCGTCCGCGAGCCCGGCCGGGAAATCGTCCGGGAGCCCGTTCGAGAAGCCGTCCGAGAAGCCGTCCGAGAAGTGACGCACATCGCACCCTGAGTGGCCCTGAGAGCCCCTGGGGGATCGTCCCGAAGATCGCCCAGCTCAGATCTCGCTCAAGTCCCTTGCCCGCCGGTCCCTCCGGCGGGCAAGGTTCGTAACACCACTGACCTGCGGTTTCTCAGGGGCGCTCCCCACGCCTCTCCGCGACGTTCACTCACTGTGCATCCTTGACCCCATGGCCCCAGAAGGCCTACCCGGCCGAAGCCACGTACGATGGGGTGAGGCCGTGGCGTGTCCAGCCCGGCAGGGCGCGTGTACGAAGAGACGTACGCGCAGCCGTCCACTCACTCCGGGAGTACGCCGCAATATGGCCACGCGCCACGACATCCGTAACGTCGCCATCGTCGCCCACGTCGACCACGGCAAGACCACGCTGGTCGACGCCATGCTCAAGCAGGCCGGCGCCTTCGCGGCGCACGCCGCCGAGTCGCTCGACGATCGCATGATGGACTCGAACGACCTGGAGCGTGAGAAGGGCATCACGATCCTGGCCAAGAACACGGCGGTCAAGTACCACCCGAAGGATGGCGGCGACGCCATCACGATCAACATCATCGACACCCCCGGCCACGCCGACTTCGGTGGTGAGGTCGAGCGCGGCCTGTCGATGGTCGATG
This sequence comes from Streptomyces sp. NBC_00009, assembly GCF_045040855.1. Lineage (NCBI taxonomy): Bacteria > Bacillati > Actinomycetota > Actinomycetes > Kitasatosporales > Streptomycetaceae > Streptomyces > Streptomyces sp. NBC_00009. The sequence goes on along the minus strand of NZ_CP108312.1, from coordinate 2,775,911 downwards.
CGGTCGTGCTGCTCGTCGATGCCTCCGAGGGCCCGCTGCCGCAGACCCGCTTCGTGCTGCGCAAGGCGCTCTCGGCCAAGATGCCGGTCATCCTGTGCATCAACAAGACGGACCGCCCCGACTCCCGGATCGCCGAGGTCGTCGACGAGACGTACGACCTGTTCCTGGACCTGGACGCGGACGAGGACCAGATCGAGTTCCCGATCGTCTACGCCTGCGCCCGTGACGGCGTCGCCTCGCTGACCAAGCCCGAGGACGGCACCGTCCCGCAGGACAGCGAGAACCTCGAGCCGTTCTTCAACACGATCCTGTCGCACGTCCCGGCCCCGGAGTACGACGAGGACGCTCCCCTCCAGGCGCACGTCACCAACCTGGACGCCGACAACTTCCTCGGCCGTATCGCGCTGTGCCGCGTCGAGCAGGGCGAGCTGCGCAAGGGCCAGACGGTCACGTGGATCAAGCGTGACGGTTCGATGTCCAACGTCCGCGTCACCGAGCTCCTCATGACCGAGGCCCTCACCCGCAAGCCGGCCGAGAAGGCGGGCCCGGGCGACATCTGCGCCGTCGCCGGATTCGCGGACATCATGATCGGCGAGACCCTGGCCGACCCCGAGAACCCGATCGCGCTGCCGCTCATCACGGTCGACGAGCCGGCCATCTCGATGACCATCGGAACCAACACCTCGCCGCTCGTCGGCAAGGGCGGCAAGGGCCACAAGGTCACCGCCCGCCAGGTGAAGGACCGCCTCGACCGCGAGCTGATCGGTAACGTCTCGCTCCGTGTCCTCGACACCGAGCGCCCCGACGCCTGGGAGGTCCAGGGCCGTGGTGAGCTCGCGCTCGCCATCCTGGTCGAGCAGATGCGCCGCGAGGGCTTCGAGCTGACCGTCGGCAAGCCCGAGGTCGTCACCAAGCAGGTCGACGGCAAGACGCACGAGCCGATCGAGCGCATGACGATCGACTCCCCCGAGGAGCACCTCGGCGCGATCACTCAGCTCATGGCGACCCGCAAGGGCCGTATGGAGACCATGACGAACCACGGTTCGGGCTGGATCCGCATGGAGTGGATCGTCCCGTCCCGCGGCCTCATCGGCTTCCGCACGGAGTTCCTCACGCAGACCCGCGGTACCGGTATCGCGCACTCCATCTTCGAGGGCCACGAGCCGTGGTTCGGCGACCTGCGCACCCGTCACAACGGCTCGCTCGTCGCGGACCGCTCGGGCTCGGTGACCCCCTTCGCGATGGTCAACCTCCAGGAGCGCGGTGTCATCTTCACCGAGGCCGGCACCGAGGTCTACGAGGGCATGATCATCGGCGAGAACTCGCGCGCCGACGACATGGACGTGAACATCACCAAGGAGAAGAAGCTCACCAACATGCGTGCGGCTTCCGCGGACACCACGGAGAACGTGGTGCCCGCCCGCAAGCTCTCGCTCGAGCAGTCCCTGGAGTTCTGCCGCGACGACGAGTGCATCGAGGTGACCCCGGAGACGGTCCGTATCCGTAAGGTCGTCCTGGACCAGAAGCTGCGCGGCCGCGCGGCCTCGAAGGCCAAGAACGCCTGATCCCGAGACACTTGGGCCCGGGTCCCCTTCGGGGGGCCCGGGCCTTTGTCGTATGTCCTGCGCCGGGGGCCTCGCGCAGGACTTTTTACGCGATCGTCGCCCGCACCAGGTGGTAGTTCACTACCCTCGTGGCATCCTGGGACCCGTTCCCGCGCGATCCACGCGCGTTGACCCGCCCGCTGAGAGTCTTCCCACAGCCCTGCGCAAGGGCTCGTGATGTGCAACTCGTTTTCCAGGGGCGGCCGTCCGGAATCCGGACTCCACTGACCGATAGATGTGTAACGAGTCCGTTTCGCAGGGATCTATCGCGTATCGCTTTGTCCGGATTTTGGGCTAAGTACGCATCAGGTGTGATCGAACCGAGACCTAAACACTGTGGTCGGCCCGATTCGGATGCCAGATAGTTGAGCGCGTAGAGCTCGGGTCAATGGGTCACGCACTGTGGGGAGTGCCGACTCGCGAGCACACTGGGGCACTTTCAATCCTCGCCGTCAGGGGTGTCGGCAAGGTGGCATGTGCCTCCACTTGTAGTGAACAAAAGTGGACTCATGAGGAGGAACCCATGCGAGGTGCCACAAGCGCCATATGGGTCGCGTCGTCCCCGATGGCAGGTACAGGACTCGCGGGCAGTAGTAGCCCCGTGGTCGGCACGGCGCTCAAGCGCCGCGACAGTCTCTGACGGCACGGCCTGCCCTGTCGGGCCAGGTTCCCCCGGGGTGAGTTCACCCCAGTCGTAGCTCAACCGCGCGCATCCGGCCTTGGGTTGCCGTGTACCGCCCGTAGGTCGTCGTACCCCCTGGTGGCAATCCAGCTGGAGTGGCGTACGCCGTGCGACGGCCGTCGGTCCGGTGCTCCGTCCCACAGGGAGGAGCCCGCCGTGTGCCGACGACCTCCAACACCTGTGAAATGGACGAATCATGACGAGTCCAATCGAGATTGAGGGCGCCGAGACCTCTTCCGCCTTGGACAAGGACAGCGCGCCGCAGGCTGACGCGAAGGGGCCCAAGAAGCTCGAGGGGCGCAGCCCCGGACAGCTGATGTGGCGTCGCTTCAAACGGGACAAGACGGGCGTCGTCTCCGCCTTCATCGTCCTGTTCTTCTTCCTGATAGCCGCGCTCGCGCCGGTCATCGCGAAGGTGTACGGCAAGGACCCGTACACCTTCTACGGGCAGGACGACCCCACACTCCTCAACGAGTTCAACCTGCCGGCCGGTCCCAACGGCGGTATCTCGCCCGAGCATTGGTTCGGCATCGACCCGAACTACGGCCGCGACGTGTTCTCGTACCTGCTCTACGGCATGCGTACGTCGCTCTACACGGCGCTGCTCGCCACGATCGGCATCGTCATCGTGGGCGTGCTCATCGGTCTCGTCTCCGGGTACTTCGGCGGCAAGATCGACTACTGGCTCGGGCGGCTGACCGACTTCATGCTCGCCCTGCCCAGCCAGCTGTTCATGGTCGCGGTGATGCCCGTCGTGGTCACGGTGTTCGTGGCGCCCGACGAGGAGACCCCGACCTTCATCCGCTTCCTCGCCATCCTCGGCGTGATGTGGCTCCTCACCTGGATGAGCCTGTCCCGCCTGGTGCGCGCCGTCACGCTTTCCCTGCGTGAGCGCGAGTTCGTGGAGGCGGCGAAGGTCGCGGGCGCCTCGCCCTGGCGGATCATCCGCAAGGAGCTGCTGCCCAACCTGATCACGCCGATCATCGTGCAGGGCACGTACCTGCTCCCCAGCACCATCCTCTCGGTCGCCTTCCTCTCCTTCGTCGGCGTCGGATATCAGGACCCGACGCCCGACTGGGGCCTGATGTTCGCCACCGGCGCCAACATCTACGAGCAGGACCCGACCTACATGTTCTTCCCGGGTGTCGCCATGGTCGTCTTCTTCGTGGCGTTCAACCTCCTCGGGGACTCCGTCCGGGATGCGTTCGATCCCAAGACGGGCCGCTGAACCCAGCCCATCCGAGGGGGAGCTGCCACCCGGGCGCCGGCCCACACCGGATGCGCCAGGCAGCACCAAAGGATCACTACTCACAGGCAGGTGGATCTAACTCCATGAGCATCCTTCGTTCGCGCACGGCGCAGGCAACGGTGGTCGCAGTGACCGCTGGCGCGCTGGCACTCACCGGCTGCAGCAGCGGCAGCAAGGGCTCCGACAAGAACGTGGGCAAGTCCCAGCAGGACGCCCTCGCGCAGGCCAAGCCGGTCATCATGGGCACCGCCCAGCAGTCCGTCGGCCCCGCCAAGGAGGTGCCGGGAGCCCGTAAGGGCGGCACCATCCAGGTCTACCAGGAGACGGACTTCTCCCACTTGGACCCGGGTCAGATCTACGTCTCCGACGCCGGTCTCCTGTCCAAGCTCCTCTACCGTGGCCTGACCACGTACGTCGAGGACGACAAGGGCAACTCGACGGTTGTCGGTGACCTCGCCACCGACGCCGGCAAGTCCTCGGACGGCGGCAAGACCTGGACCTACACGCTCAAGGACGGCGTGAAGGACCAGAACGGCAACGTCATCACGTCGGCCGACATCCGACACAGCTTCGAGCGCCTCTATGCCTCCTTCGAGACGGACGGCCCGACCTACGTCCAGCAGTGGCTGTCCGGCGACGGCACCAAGTACCGCAAGGCGTACGCGGGTCCGTACAAGGGCAAGCACCTGCCGGACTCGGTCATCGCGACCCCGGACGACAAGACCGTCGTCTTCCACTTCCTGAAGCCGCACAGCGACGCCCCGCAGGCGTTCGCGATGGCCGCCTACTCGGCCGTCCCGGCGAAGACGGACACCAAGGAGAAGTACGACCAGGCGCCCGTCGCCACCGGCCCGTACAAGATCTCGGACTACAAGTCCGGCAAGAGCCTGAAGCTGGTCCGCAACCCCAACTGGGACCCGAAGACGGACGCGTTGCGTCACCAGTACGTCGATGGCTTCAACATCGACTTCAACCAGGACAAGGCCACGCAGACCAAGACGATCCTGGCCGACCGTGGCGAGGCCAAGAACGCCATCATGTTCAGCGGCCAGATCGACGCCACCCAGCTGCAGAAGATCACCACCGACAAGGCGGTCATGAAGCGCACGGTGCAGGGCTACGCCCCGTACGTGTGGCAGCTGAACTTCAACATGGACCGCGTCAAGGACAAGCGCATCCGTGACGCCATCGCCCTGGCGATGCCGTCCACCGCGGCCGGCCACGCCGACGGTGGTGCCTACGGAGGCGACCCCGCGACCAGCCTGATGTCGCCCACCACCCCGGGCTACGACAAGAAGTTCGACCCGTTCAACCGGGCCAAGAAGCCGAACGGTGACATCGCCGCGGCGAAGAAGCTGATCGACGAGGCCGGCGCCAAGGGCAAGAAGCTCGTCTACGCGTACGCCAACACCCCGGTGCGTACCACTCAGGCGAACCTGATCATCAACAACCTGAAGCGCATCGGCCTCGACATCCAGAAGAAGGAAGTCGACGCCGCGACCTGGTACGAGCAGATGGGCAAGGTCAAGAATGGCTTTGACCTCTACATGACCGGCTGGGGCCAGGACTGGGCCGACGGCAACACCGTCTTCCCGCCGTCCTTCGACGGTGCGCAGATCCAGGACGGCGCGTCGAACTACTCGCACACCAACGACAAGCACGTGAACTCCGAGATTGCCCGCATCCAGACGATTCCGGACGCCGCTGAGCGTGCCACGGAGTACGGGAAGCTCTCGCAGTACATCTCGGAGAAGATCAACCCGGCTGCCCCGATCTACTACACCAAGGTGTTCCAGATCGCCGGCTCCAACGTCGGCGGCCTGCGGTACTCGACGGTGACGAGCTACACCGACCCGACCGCGGTCTTCCTCAAGAAGTAGTCAGTACAAGGCAGTTCCCGGGGATGAGGGCGCGGCGGTGCCCTCATCCCCGGGTCGCCGGTTCCCTCCTGGCCTCCCACCGCCGCCGTCCTGAGAGCAGCTCATTGCCATGCTTCGATTTCTCATACGCCGGACGCTCGGCGCAGCACTCATCCTCCTGCTGATCAGCGCCTTCACGTACTTCATGTACTTCGCCATCCCACAGGACCCGGCGACGCTCGCATGTGGCAAGAACTGCACTCCGGATGCGCTGGCGCTCATTCACAAGAACCTCGGCCTCGACAAGCCGGTCCCCGTGCAGTACTGGGACTACCTCTCCGGCATCGTCGCCGGACGTGACTTCGCGGTGGGCCACTGCTCCGCACCCTGCTTCGGCGTCTCGTTCCGCAACAACCAGATGGTGTGGGACACCATGATGGACCGTCTCCCGCTGACGGTCTCCCTCACCTTCGGCTCCCTCATCGTCTTCCTGTTCGCCGGTCTCGGCGCCGGCCTGCTGGCCGCCCGCTTCCGCGGCACCTGGCTCGACAAGACCTTCAGCGGCGCCTCGCTGGTCACCAGCTCGTTCCAGATCTACTTCATCGGCCCGGTCGTCATGGGCCTCCTGGTCTTCAGCACCGGCTGGCTGGACAAGCCCAAGTACGTGCCGATCAGCGAGGACCCGTGGGGCTGGTTCATGGGCCTGCTGATCCCCTGGATCGTCATGGCGACCATCTTCACGGCCAACTACACGCGTATGGCCCGCTCGTCGATGATCGAACAGTTGCAGGAAGAGCACGTCCGCGCTGCCAAGGCCAAGGGCATGAGCAGCCGTTACGCCTTCTTCCGCTACGCCTGGCGCGGCTCGCTCATCCCGATCATCACCATCCTGGGCATGGACATCGGCGGTCTGCTCAGCGGTGGCATGGTCACCGAGCTGACCTTCGGCCTCGCCGGCATCGGCCGCCTCGCCCGTGACTCGGTCATCGGCAAGGACCTCCCCGTCCTCATGGGCGTCATGATCCTCAGCGCCGCTTTCATCATCGTCTGCAACATCGTCGTGGACGCTCTGTACGCCGTCGTCGACCCGCGCGTGCGTCTGTCCTAGGAGAACGACCGTGACCACACTCACCAAGACCGAGGACGCCCCGGCCCCCACCGGCGGCGACGCGTTCCTCTCGGTACGCGACCTGAAGGTGCAGTTCTCCACCGAGGACGGCATCGTCAAGGCTGTGGACGGGCTCTCCTTCGACATCGAGCGCGGCAAGACGCTCGGCATCGTCGGCGAGTCGGGCTCCGGCAAGTCGGTGACGAACCTGACCGTGCTCGGCCTGCACAACCGCAAGAGCACGCACATCGAGGGCGAGATCCTCCTCGAGGGCAAGGAACTGATCACCGCCACCGAGCCCGAGCTCGAAAAGCTCCGCGGCAACAAGATGGCGATGATCTTCCAGGACTCGCTGACCGCCCTGTCCCCGTACTACACGGTGGGCCGGCAGATCTCCGAGCCGTTCCGCAAGCACACCGGGGCCAGCAAGAAGGAGGCCCGGGACCGGGCCATCCAGATGCTGGAGAAGGTGGGCATCCCCCACCCCAGGCAGCGGGTGGACGACTACCCGCACCAGTTCTCCGGCGGCATGCGCCAGCGCGCCATGATCGCCATGTCCCTGGTCTGCAACCCCGACCTGCTGATCGCCGACGAGCCGACCACCGCGCTCGACGTGACCGTGCAGGCGCAGATCCTCGACCTGCTCAAGGACCTCCAGCAGGAGTTCGGCTCCGCGATCATCATGATCACCCACGACCTCGGTGTCGTGGCGAACATGGCCGACGACCTGCTCGTGATGTACGCGGGCCGGGCCGTGGAGCGCGGCTCCGTGCGCGAGGTGCTCAAGTCGCCCGAACACCCTTACACCTGGGGGCTGCTCGGCTCCATGCCGCGCCTCACCTCGGACGTCGACGAGCCGCTGCTTCCGATCCCCGGCTCGCCGCCGTCGCTGCTGAACCCGCCGAGCGGCTGCCCCTTCCACCCCCGGTGTGCCTTCACCGACAAGGTGGCGAGCGGCAAGTGCGCGGGCGACAGGCCCTCGCTGCCGAGCGGCCGCGGCTCTGCCTGCCACCTGACGGCAGATCAGAAGCAGCAGGTGTTCATCGAGACGATTCAGCCCCGGCTGGGCTGAGCTGAAACCGGCGACTGGGGCATGACCATGAGCGAGAACAACCAGACCACCACGGCGGTCGCGGAAGCGATCCCGCAGCAGCGGGACGCGGACAGCGCACCGCTCCTCCAGGTCAAGGACCTGAAGAAGCACTTCCCGATCAAGGGCGGCTTCCCGATCCGGCGGACCATCGGCGCCGTCAAGGCCGTCGACGGCGTCTCCTTCGACGTCTTCCGGGGCGAGGCCCTGGGCCTCGTCGGCGAGTCCGGCTGCGGCAAGTCGACGACGGGCCGCCTGCTGACCCGCCTGTACGAGCCGACCCACGGCACGATCACGTACAACGGCCAGGACATCAGCACGGCCAACCGCAAGCAGCTGGCGCCCATCAGGTCCGAGATCCAGATGATCTTCCAGGACCCGTACGCGTCGCTGAACCCGCGGCAGACGGTCGGCTCGATCATCGCCGGGCCGATGGAGATCAACGGCATCAACCCGCCCGGCGGCCGCGAGGCGCGCGTGCGGGAGCTCCTTGAGATCGTCGGCCTGAACCCGGAGCACTACAACCGCTTCCCGCACGAGTTCTCGGGCGGCCAGCGGCAGCGCATCGGCGTGGCCAGGGCCGTGGCCCTCGAGCCGAAGCTGATCGTCGCGGACGAGCCGGTCTCCGCGCTCGACGTGTCGATCCAGGCCCAGGTCGTCAACCTGCTGCAGAAGGTGCAGCGGGAGATGGGCATCGCGTTCGTCTTCATCGCCCACGACCTGGCCATCGTGCGGCACTTCTCGCAGCGCGTCGCGGTGATGTACCTGGGCAAGATCGTGGAGATCGCCGACCGCGACTCGCTCTACAACCGCCCCCGTCACCCGTACACGCACGCGCTGATGTCGGCCGTGCCGGACGCGGACATCGACGCGGTGAAGAAGGAGCGGATCCGCCTGGAGGGCGACGTCCCCTCGCCGATCTCGCCGCCGTCCGGCTGCCGCTTCCGCACCCGGTGCTGGAAGGCGCAGGACAAGTGCGCCACGGAGGAGCCGCCGCTCGTCCAGATCTCCGGCAGCCGCGAGGGTCATCTCACGGCCTGTCACTTCCCGGAGGAGCCGACCATCGAGGACCGCGGTCAGGACATCGTCCTCGACCCGGCGCTCGCGGCCCTCGAGGAAGAGTCCGGCGCGGACGCCTGACCGTCCACGCTTCGACCGACCGCGGCCCGTCACCGGTGACACACCGGTGACGGGCCGGCGGCGTTTCCGGGCGGGCGGTCGTGACCGTCCCGGCGTGGGCGATGATCCAGGAACGAGCCGGCGACGGAGAGGGGCCTGACATGCTGGACGACCTCGGGGCGCGGTGCACGCAGGCGATGGCGGAGCACGGGTGCCCGTCCGTCTCGGTCGCGGTCGCGGTGCACGGCGAGGTGATCCTCGCCCAGGCGTACGGGCTCGCCGACACCGGCGCGGGGATCCCCGCCACTGCGCACACCCCGTACGCCCTCGCCTCCGTCACCAAGCCGGTCACGGCCGCGGCGGTCTGCGTCGCGGCCGACGAGGGGCTGCTCGGCCTGGACGCACCGGGACCGCTCGGCGCCACCCCTCGTCAGCTCCTGCGGCACAGGGGCGGGCTCGGCGCGCACTACGACTTCCACTACGGCGAGGAGGGCGAGCCGCCCGTGGACGCGGAGCCGTACACGCAGCTCCACCGTGCGCCCGGCTCCGGCTTCGAGTACGCGAACCTCGGCTACCGGCTCCTCGGCCAGCTCCTGGAGGAAGCCACCGGACAGGACCTCGCCACATACGCCCGGGAGCGGGTCCTCGGGCCGCTTGGGCTCGACGGCTTCCGCATCGCCACGGCCTGCCCGGGTGCCGCGACTCGCTACACCGCTGACGGGCGCCCCTACCCGGAGGGCCTGCGCACCAGCCACCCGGGTGCCTCGCTGGGCTGGGCGACGGCCCCTCAGCTCGCCCTCTTCGCCCAGTCCTGGCCGCGGCTCCTGAAGCCGGAGACGGCCGCCGCGGTGATCGACCCCGTCCCGATCGGCGAGCACCTCGGGTACGGCCTCGGCTGGTGCGTCTCGCTCGGCGCGGGGCCGCTCCTGGTGAGCCACGGCGGCGGCATGGGCGGCGTGGCGGCGATGGCCGTGTCCGCGCCGGAGTCCGGCCTGTCCGTGGCGGTCCTGACGAACGCGACGGTCAAGGCGGCCCGCGACGCGGTCGTCGACCACGTCCTGGGGGAGCTGGTGCCGGGCTACGGGCCGGAGCGGATCTCCCCGGTGTTCTCGGTGCCCGCGCGCCCCATGACGCTGCCGCGGGGGGAGTGGGCGGGCCGGATCGCGACGCCCGAGGGGGATGTCCCGGTGGAGCTGCGGGTGCTCGGGCCGGGGCGGGCGGAGCTGCGTATCGCCGGGGAGGCGGTCACCGCCGACGTGGACGCTACGGACACGCTCGTTCTGCGCGGCACCTTCCCGATCCAGCTCCCGACGGCGGACGCCAGGATCGGCAGCCCGCTGCTCGGTATCGAACTCCGGTCGGCGGAGGGCGCGTTGACCGGGCGGGCACTTGCCTACAAGAACGGCGACGGTGAGGGTTTCCTCGGGAACCTGCTGAGCCACGCTTGCCGGCTGACGGCTCAGCCCGCGTCGTTCCCGGCCTTCCCGTAGCGGCGGAAGTCGCGGGTCTCGACCGTCCAGGGGCCGAACGGGACCTTGTCGCCGTAGATGTACGACTCCTTGCTGCGGTAGCGGTCTCCGCAGGGCTCGGAGTGCACCTCGATGGTGCCGGTGCGCGGGTCGACGATCAGGTAGTGGGGGATGCCCATGGCGGGGTAGTCGGCGAGCTTGTCGCGGTAGTCGTTGTCGGGGTCGAGGGGAGAGACGACCTCGATGGCGGCGCGTACCTGGGTGGCGTCGACTGCGAGGCCTTCCTCGTCGAGGCAGGCCTCCGGGATCACCGCCGCACCCGGAAGCCGCATGCGGCCGATCGCGGCATGGTCGATCCAGGGGCCGTTGGCGCAGATGTGGCCGGGATCGGTGGAGGGGAGTTGTTCGTCCAGCTGCTCGCGGATGCGGTGGATGGTGCCGTGGTACCTGTTCGGCCGGTGCGTCATCGCCAGTACCGGCCCCGCAGCGCCGATCTCCACGCGCCAGGAACCGTCCAGGCGGTCGGCGTACTCCGCGAGCTCCTCGGCGACGGCCCGCATCTTCGCGTACTCCATGCGGCCCACGGTACGGGCGCGAACGGGTGCGCACACCGGGTTTGCCCCCGCCCGAACGGGCGGGCTGAAAGTGCGTTGTGTGACGGTAAGGACGATATTTGGGCCTAAGTGCCGTAAGGCGCGGACCCAGAAGCACTCCGAGGAGGCAATCCATGCGTGGAGCCACGCACGCCAAGTGGGCCGTTTGCGCGGTGGCCGTCGCTCTCGCTGCGACGGCCTGTGGTGGTGGGGGCGGCAGCGGCGGCAGTGGCGGCGACGGCTCAGGGGTCGTCCGTTCGTCCTGGGGCGACCCGCAGAACCCGCTGGAGCCCGCGAACACGAACGAGGTCCAGGGCGGCAAGGTCATGGACATGCTCTTCCGTGGTCTGAAGCGCTACAACTCGAAGACGGGCGCCGCCGAGGACATGCTCGCGGACAAGATCGAGACGACGGACTCGATCAACTTCAAGATCACGGTCAAGGACGGCTGGACGTTCTCCAACGGAGAGAAGGTCACCGCGCAGTCCTTCGTGGACGCCTGGAACTACGGCGCCGACCTGAGGAACAACCAGAAGAACGCCTACTTCTTCGGCCAGATCGACGGCTACGACAAGGTCCACCCCGACTCCGGCACCCCGAGCGCCACCAACCTGTCCGGGCTCAAGGTCACCGGCCCCCTCACCTTCTCGGTCAAGCTCAACCAGAAGTTCTCGCTGTGGCCCGACACCCTCGGCTACGCGGCCTTCGCCCCGCTCCCCAAGGCCTTCTTCGACAACCACTCCGCGTGGGTGAGCAAGCCGATCGGCAACGGCCCGTACACGATCGACAACTACACCAAGGGCTCCCAGATGTCCCTGCGCAAGTGGGACGCCTACCCGGGCACCGACAAGGCGCAGAACGGCGGCGTGGACCTGAAGGTCTACACCGACAACAACACGGCGTACACCGACCTGACGGCCGGCAACCTCGACCTCGTCGACGACGTCCCGGCCTCGCAGCTCAAGAACGTCAACGCCGACCTCAGCGGCCGGTACATCAACACCCCCGCCGGCATCATCCAGACGCTCGCCTTCCCGTTCTACGACCCCGCGTGGAACAAGGCGGACAGCGACAAGGTCCGCAAGGGCCTGTCGATGGCGATCAACCGCAAGCAGATCACCGAGACGATCTTCCAGAAGACCCGCACCCCGGCCACGGACTGGACCTCGCCGGTCCTCGGCAAGGACGGCGGCTTCCAGGACGGCCTGTGCGGCGACAGCTGCGACTACAACCCCACCGAGGCCAAGAAGCTGGTCCAGGAGGGCGGCGGCATCCCCGGCGGCCAGGTGAAGATCGGCTACAACGCCGACACCGGCAGCCACAAGGAGTGGGTCGACGCCGTCTGCAACAGCATCAACAACGCGCTGGGCAACGACAAGGCCTGCGTCGGCCTGCCCACCGGCACCTTCGCCGACTTCCGCAACAAGATCACGCAGAAGAAGATGACGGGCCCGTTCCGCGCCGGCTGGCAGATGGACTACCCGCTCATCCAGAACTTCCTGCAGCCGCTGTACTACACGAACGCCTCGTCCAACGACGGCAAGTGGTCCAACAAGGAGTTCGACAAGCTCGTCGACCAGGCCAACGCCGAGTCCGACCGCGCCAAGGCCGTCAAGATCTTCCAGCAGGCCGAAGGCGTCGTCAGGGACAACATGGCGGCCATCCCGCTCTGGTACCAGAACGGCAGCGCCGGCTACTCCGACAAGGTCTCCAACGTCGCCCTCAACCCGTTCAGCGTTCCGGTCTACAACGAGATCAAGGTCAGCTGACGCCCGGGGAGCGGCAGTCCGGGGCCCTGAAGGGCGGCCGCTCCTCCCGATTCGGGAGCCCGTATGGGACGTTATGTGATCAGGCGTCTGCTGCAGATGATCCCGGTCTTCTTCGGCGCGACGCTGCTCATCTTCCTGATGGTCAACGTGATGGGCGACCCCATCGCGGGACTGTGCGGCGACAAGCAGTGCGACCCCGCCACGGCCGCTCAGCTGGAGAAGGAGTTCGGCCTCGACAAGCCCGTCTGGCAGCAATACCTGACGTACATGGGGAACGTCTTCACCGGCGACTTCGGCACCGCGTTCAACGGCCAGAAGGTCACCGAACTGATGGCGGCCGCCTTCCCCGTGACGATCCGCCTGACCATCGTGGCGATCCTCTTCGAGATCGTCATCGGCATCTCGCTCGGCGTCGTCACCGGCCTGCGCCGCGGACGTCCCGTCGACACCAGCGTGCTGCTGCTCACCCTGGTCGTCATCTCCGTCCCGACCTTCGTCACCGGTCTGCTCCTCCAGCTCCTGCTCGGCGTCGAGTGGGGGATCATCAAACCCGCGGTGTCCACGGAGGCGACGTTCTCCGAACTGATCGTCCCCGGCCTCGTGCTCGCCTCGGTCTCCCTCGCGTACGTCACCCGGCTCACCAGGACCTCGATCGCCGAGAACCGCCGCGCCGACTACGTCCGTACGGCCATCGCCAAGGGCCTGCCGCGCCGTCGCGTCATCGTCCGGCACCTGCTGCGCAACTCGCTGATCCCGGTCGTCACCTTCATCGGCACCGACATCGGCGCCCTGATGGGCGGCGCCATCGTCACGGAGCGGATCTTCAACATCCACGGCGTCGGCTACCAGCTCTACCAGGGCATCGTCCGGCAGAACACCCAGACCGTCGTCGGCTTCGTGACCGTACTCGTCCTCGTCTTCCTGGCGGCCAACCTGATCGTCGACCTCCTGTACGCCGTACTCGACCCGAGGATCCGCTATGCCTGAACCCGAGCCGCCGGAGCCCTACTCGTCGGGCGGGGGCCGCGTCCCGGAGGACGGAGGGGCCATCGCCGCGACGGGCGCGGGCGGCGCCATGGACCTCGCCACGAGCGAGGGGACAACCTTGGAGAAGACTCCGGGCGGCCCCGAAGGCACGGGACCCGCGGGCAGGCCGAGAAGCCTCTGGTCGGACGCCTGGCGCGATCTGCGCCGCAACCCGATCTTCATCATCTCGGGCCTGATCATCGTCTTCCTCGTGATCATCTCGATCTGGCCCTCGCTGATCGCCTCCGGCAACCCGCTCTCCTGCGACCTCGCCAAGGCCCAGGAGGGCTCCCAGCCCGGCCATCCCTTCGGCTTCAACGGCCAGGGCTGCGACGTCTACACGCGCACCGTGTACGGCGCCCGCACCTCGGTTACCGTCGGCGTCTGCGCCACCGTCGGCGTCGCCCTCCTGGGCAGCGTCCTCGGCGGGCTCGCAGGGTTCTTCGGCGGGGCGTGGGACGCGATCCTGTCCCGCATCACCGACGTCTTCTTCGCCATCCCCGTCGTCCTGGGCGGCCTGGTGCTCCTGTCCGTGGTCACCAGCTCCACCGTCTGGCCGGTCATCGGGTTCATGGTGCTGCTCGGCTGGCCGCAGCTCTCCCGCATCGCCCGCGGCTCCGTCATCACGGCCAAGCAGAACGACTACGTGCAGGCGGCGCGGGCGCTCGGCGCCTCCAACTCCCGGATGATGCTGCGGCACATCCTGCCCAACGCGATCGCGCCGGTCATCGTCGTCGCCACCATCGCGCTCGGCACGTACATCTCCCTCGAGGCGACGCTCTCGTACCTCGGCGTCGGCCTGAAGCCGCCCACCGTGAGCTGGGGCATCGACATCTCCTCGGCGTCGCAGTACATCCGCAACGCCCCGCACATGCTGCTCTGGCCCGCCGGCGCCCTCGCGATCACCGTGCTCGCTTTCATCATGCTCGGCGACGCGGTGCGCGACGCCCTCGACCCCAAGCTGAGGTAGGCGCCCATGCTGCTCGAAGTGCGCGATCTGCACGTGGAGTTCCGGACGCGCGAAGGGATCGCCAACGCCGTCAACGGCGTCAGCTACACCGTCGACGAGGGCGAGACCCTCGCCGTGCTCGGCGAGTCGGGGTCCGGCAAGTCCGTGACCGCCCAGGCGATCATGGGCATCCTCGACATCCCGCCCGGGAAGATCACCGGCGGTGAGATCCTCTTCCAGGGCACGGACCTCCTCAAGCTCAAGGAGGACGGGCGGCGCAAGATCCGCGGCGCGAAGATGGCGATGATCTTCCAGGACGCGCTCAGCTCCCTCAATCCCGTGCTGTCCGTGGGCGCCCAGATCGGCGAGCTGTTCACCGTCCACAAGGGCATGTCCCGAAAGGACGCCAAGGCCAAGGCCATCGAGCTGATGGACCACGTCAGGATCCCCGCCGCCAAGGAGCGGGTGGGCCAGTACCCGCACCAGTTCAGCGGCGGCATGCGCCAGCGCATCATGATCGCGATGGCGCTCGCCCTGGAACCGGACCTGATCATCGCCGACGAGCCCACCACCGCCCTCGACGTCACCGTCCAGGCCCAGGTCATGGAGCTGCTCGCCGAACTCCAGCGCGAGCTCAGGATGGGCCTCATCCTCATCACGCACGACCTCGGCGTGGTCGCCGACGTAGCCGACAAGATCGCCGTCATGTACGCGGGCCGCATCGTCGAGACGGCGCCCGTGCACGAGATCTACAAGGCGCCCGCCCACCCGTACACCAAGGGCCTGCTCGAATCGATCCCGCGCCTGGACCAGAAGGGCCGGGAGCTGTACGCGATCAAGGGCCTGCCGCCCAACCTGATGCACATCCCGCCCGGATGCGCCTTCAACCCGCGCTGCCCGATGGCCCAGGACGTGTGCCGCGCGGACGTTCCCCCGCTCTTCGAGGTGAGCCCGACGCGCCGGAGCGCCTGCTACTTCTGGAAGGAGACGCTCGATGGCTGACCTGGCGAAAGAGGCGCACGCCGCCGCCCCCGTGCCGGCCGGCGAGCCGATCCTCGAGGTCAGCGGGCTGGTCAAGCACTATCCGCTCACCCAGGGGATCCTGTTCAAGAAGCAGGTCGGCGCGGTCAAGGCCGTCGACGGCGTCGACTTCGTGCTCGGCCAGGGCGAGACCCTCGGCATCGTCGGCGAGTCCGGCTGCGGCAAGTCGACCGTCGCCAGGATGCTGGTGAACCTGGAGCGGCCGACCGCCGGGCAGATCAAGTACAGGGGCGAGGACATCACCAAGCTGTCCGGACGCGCCCTCAAAGCCGTACGCCGCAACATCCAGATGGTGTTCCAGGACCCGTACACGTCCCTCAACCCGCGCATGACGGTCGGCGACATCATCGGGGAGCCGTACGAGATCCACCCCGAGGTCGCGCCCAAGGGCGACCGGCGCCGGAAGGTGCAGGACCTCCTGGACGTGGTCGGGCTCAACCCGGAGTACATCAACCGGTACCCGCACCAGTTCTCCGGCGGCCAGCGCCAGCGCATCGGCATCGCGCGCGGCCTCGCCCTGCGCCCCGAGATCATCGTCGCCGACGAGCCGGTCTCCGCGCTCGACGTCTCCGTGCAGGCGCAGGTCATCAACCTGCTCGACAGCCTCCAGAACGAGTTCGACCTCAGTTACGTCTTCATCGCCCACGACCTGTCGATCGTCCGCCACATCTCCGACCGGGTCGGCGTCATGTACCTCGGGCGGATCGTCGAGATCGGCACCGACGAGCAGATCTACGAACACCCCACGCACCCCTACACCCAGGCGCTCCTGTCCGCCGTGCCCGTCCCCGACCCGGAGGCGCGCGAGCACCGCGAGCGGATCATCCTCACCGGCGATGTGCCGTCCCCGGCCAACATCCCCTCCGGCTGCCGCTTCCGCACCCGCTGCTGGAAGGCGCAGGAGCGGTGCGCACTGGAGGTGCCGGCGCTCGCGGTGCCCGCCGTGTTCCGCATCGGGGACTCGCCGGCGAAACACGACTCGGCCTGCCACTTCGCCGAGGAGAAGCGCGTCGTCCCCACCGAGTAGGCGTACGTGTCGCGACAAATGCACATCAACTTCGTTAACACACAGGCAACTTGACCGTCGCGGCACCGATATACGAACGCGTCAGGCTGAACAGCGTACGGCCGTGCGGGTGCCGTTGACCGGCCGGGGCGCGCCATGTCGCCCCGGCCGGTCGCCTTTCTAGACCAGCCCCAGCGAGCGCTTCAGGAAGTCCACCTGGAGCAGCAGCAGGTTCTCCGCGACCTGCTCCTGCGGTGTCATGTGCGTCACGCCCGACAGCGGCAGCACCTCGTGCGGGCGGCCCGCGGCGAGGAGCGCCGACGAAAGCCGCAGACTGTGCGCCACCACGACGTTGTCGTCGGCCAGACCGTGCACGATCATCAGCGGCCGGTGCTGCCCCGCCGCCTCGGCCAGACCGTCGTCGGTGACCAGCGAGTTCTTCGCGTACACCTGCGGCGAAGCCTTCGGGTCGCCCAGGTAGCGCTCCGTGTAGTGGGTGTCGTAGAGCCGCCAGTCCGTGACCGGGGCGCCCGCGATGCCCGCGTGGAAGACGTCCGGGCGGCGCAGGACCGCGAGCCCCGCCAGATATCCGCCGTACGACCAGCCGCGGATCGCCACCCGGTTCAGGTCGAGCGGGAAGGCGTCGGCCAGCGCGTGCAGCGCCGTGATCTGGTCGTCGAGCGTGAGCGTGAGGTCGTCGCGGACCGCCTTCTCCCGGGCGGGGGAGTGGCCGGGGGTGCCGCGGCCGTCCGCGACGACCACCGCGAAGCCCTGGTCGGCGAACCACTGCGACGTCAGATGCGGATTGTGCGCGGCGAGCACCCGCTGCCCGTGCGGGCCGCCGTACGGGTCGAGCAGCACCGGCAGCGGCCCGTCCCCCTGCTCGTACGAGGAAGGGAGCAGGACGGCGCACGGGATGCCGGCCGCTTCCGTGAGCGTCAGGCGGGGGCTCAGCGAGGGGCGCTCGGCGTGCGAGGCGACCGTCGCGATCTGCTTGCCGTCGCGCATCACCCGCACCCGGGTGCCCGGCTCGTCGGTGCGCGCGGACGCCAGGACGGTCACGCCGCCCGCGCGCACCGCGGAGTGCACGCCCGGCTCGTCCGAGACGCGCTCCACGCCCAGCTCGTTGACCCGGTACACATGCACCTCGCCGGTCTCCCGGTCCGGCGCCGCCGAGCCCGCCGACGCCGAGATCAGCACGTCGCTCTCACCCACGTCCAGGACCGCCCGCACATGCAACTGCGGCCCGGTCAGCGGCCGTTCACCGACCGCGAGGACCCGCGCCCCGCCCTCGTCCGCGATCCGCACGAGCTGCCCGCTCGGCGACCAGGACGGCACACCGGGAAACAGCTCCAGCCACTGCCCGTCCTCGTCGGCGTGCACCATCCGCGTCGAACCGTCCTCGACGTTCACCGCGAGATACAGCTCACTGAGCTGGTCACGGGCCTGTACGAGGATCAGCGGCGCCCCGCCGGCCGACCAGTGCACCCGCGCCAGATACGGGTACCTCGCCCGGTCCCACGACACCTCGGTGCGCGACCCGTCCAGGCCGATGACGAAGAGCCGCACCTCCGCGTTGGGCGTGCCCGCCGCCGGGTACGCGTTGCGTGCGGGCTTGCGGTCCGGGTGCGCCGGATCCGCGATCCACCAGCGCCGCACCGCCGCGTCGTCCGCCCGGGCCACCAGGAGCCGGTCCGAGTCGGGCGACCACCAAAAGCCCCGCGAGCGGCCCATCTCCTCGGCCGCGATGAACTCCGCGAGCCCGTACGTGACGGTCGACGCCTCGTCCTCGCCCGGCGCGGCTAGGGCCCGGTCGCCCTCGCCGTCCGCGCCGACGACGCGCAGGGCGCCCCCGGACACGTACGCGACATGGCGGCCGTCCGGCGAGGGGCGCGGGTCGATCAGCGGACCATGACGTGCGGGCTCGCGGAGTTCGCGGGTCGTGCCCGCGCGCAGTTCCGCGGTGAACAGCCGCCCGGACAGCGCGAACGCGGCCAGCTCCACGGCCGCGTCCGTCGCATAGGCGACGATGCCGGCGGCGCCCTCGCGGCTGCGTTCGCGGCGCGAGCGTTCCTCGTCCGACAGATCCTCCTCGGCGCCGCCGAGGAGTACCCGCGGATCGGCGGCGATCCGCTCCTCGCCGGACGTCACGTCCAGGACCCACAGCGCGTTCGCCCGATCGGTACCGGATCCGGACCGCAGGAAGGCGACGCGCTCGCCGTCGGGCGCCACCGTGAACGCCCGTGGTGCGCCGAGCGTGAAGCGCTGGGTGCGGGCGTGCTGGCGCGGAAAGGAGAGAGGCTCGGTGGTCATCCCCCGACCCTATGGGGCCGTGCCGCCGTGCGCCCCCCTTGCTGCCATGCACCGACTCATGCGTCGGGACGGATAGTTATGATCCATAGCGCTGCGTGGGTAAGAAGGGCTCGGCTACCGCGTGGCGTACGGCAGTTGGACTCGGATCAAGGGAGGTGGACCGCTGTGGCACTCTCGATTTCGGCAGTGGTGCTGTTCGCGATCATCGTCTTCATTCTGATCAGGAAGTCGGGTCTGAAGGCCGGACACGCGATCGTCTGCGTCCTGCTCGGGTTCTACCTCGCCAGCTCCTCCATCGCCCCCACCATCAGCGAGCTCACGACGAACGTCGCGGGCATGATCGGCGGGATCAAGTTCTAGTCGCGCCGTCGGGAGTCCTAGGCTGGGGCGCATGACGGAACTGCCCGACCGGCGTCTGCTCCTCGTGCACGCGCACCCCGACGACGAGTCGATCAACAATGGCGCCACCATGGCCAAGTACTCGGCCGCCGGTGCCCACGTCACCCTGGTGACCTGCACCCTCGGCGAGGAGGGCGAGGTCATCCCGGACGTTCTCGCGCACCTCGCCCCGGACCGCGAGGACATCCTCGGCCCGCACCGCATCGGCGAGCTCACCGCCGCCATGAAGGAGCTCGGGGTCACCGACCACCGCTTCCTCGGCGGCCCCGGACGCTTCCGCGACTCCGGGATGATGGGCGCCGAGCAGAACGACCGGCCGGGCGCCTTCTGGTCCGCCGACCTGGACGAGGCCGCCGCGTATCTCGTCGAGGTGATCCGCGAGGTCCGTCCCCAGGTCCTCGTCACCTACGACCCGGACGGCGGCTACGGCCACCCCGACCACATCCAGGCCCACCGCGTCGCCATGCGCGCCGCCGAACTCGCGGCCGAGCCCGCGTTCCGCCGGGACCTGGGCGACACCCACACCGTCGCGAAGATCTACTGGAACCGCGTGCCCCGGTCCGTGGCCGAGGAGCGCTTCCGGTGGCTGGCCGGTGTCCTCGGCTCGACCCCGTACGAGACCGCGGCCGAGATCGGCGACGTGCCGGGCGTCGTCGACGACGAGCGGGTCACCGCCGAGATCGACGGCAGGGTCTTCGTCGCGGCCAAGACCGCCGCGATGCGCGCCCACGCCACCCAGGTCGAGATCGCACCCGGCGGCGAGCCGGTCTTCGCCCTGTCGAACGGGCTCGCCCAGCCCGTCTTCGACGTGGAGTATTACGAGTTGGCGCGGGGCGAGGCAGAGGCGCCGTACGAGACGGACCTGTTCGCGGGAGTGGTGGCGTGATGAGTGGCGCAGGCAAGTCGGGCAATCCGGCCAAGTCCGGCCGGGCGGCGGCGTCGAGCGGCGCCGCGAAGCCCGCGGGCGGCCCGCCCGTCCGGCCGGCGGCGACCGGCCTCGACGCCGGGCACATCGCCGTGCTGGCCGGGCTCCTCGTGCTCGGCGCGCTCGTCGGTGTGGCCGGTTCCCTCGTCCAAGGGGGCCTGTTTCCGGGCGGGTTGCTGCTCGCGCTGCTCGGCGCGGCCGGCGCGTTCCTCGGCGGGGCGCGGGCGACGGGCACCAGGGGAGGGGCCGTCGCACCCGCCGTGGGCTGGGCCGTCGCGGTCATCCTGCTCACGGCGAGCCGGCCCGAGGGCGACTTCCTCTTCGGTGCGGGAACCGGCTCCTATCTGTTCCTTCTCGGCGGGATGGCCGTCGCTGTGATGTGCGCCACCCTTGGTCTGTCGCGGCAACCACCGGGGCCCGCTGCCCGACTTGGGAAGTGACGTACCACTTAGGGCGTGCCCGGCCCATGCCCCGCACGGGTTTCGTCGGCGGTCACCGGATGCGTTCCGGCCGCGGCCAGTATGGTGGTGCGCGCCGCCGAGCAGCCCGCGTGAGGTCGAGACGGGCGGCGGAGCCAACCGGGAGAACCTGCTTTGAGCCGTGAAACTGACAGTTCGTCCTCCGGGCCCCAGGGGCGCGGCGGTGCCGCGTACCCCTCGGGGACGCCTCCGTACGGCACCCCCGCCCAGGGCGCCGGTCCCGGCGACGGTGCGTCCGGCGATGCCGGGCAGCCCGCCGAGGGCCGGCCGGTCCCCGAGGAACGCAAGACGGAGACCACGCTGACGACGCGGATCCGGATCAACATCCCCGGATCGCGCCCCATCCCGCCCGTAGTGATGCGCACGCCCATGAGCGACGTGGACGCGGGACCCGGATCCCAGGGTCCGGCCGCCGTACCGGCCCAGGCACCGGCACCGGACACCCCCACCGCCCCCGCTCCCCGGACCGCTCCTTCGGGTGACGGCCAGGGCGCACCGGCCGCGGAGGAGAAGACGAGCGACTGGTTCGCGCCGCGCAAGTCGGGTCCCCCTCAGCGGGGCGGCTCCGCCGCCGCTCCCGCTCCGGGCAACTCCGGTGCGGTGCCAGGCCAGTCGGGCGGCTCCGGTGCCTTTGACGTGTCCGGCGCGGTCGCGGCCGGGCCGCTCGGCGGCACCGGGTCGCACGGCCGCCCGCCACAGCCCGGGAACTCCGGCGACCCGCACCGCGGCGACCTGCCCTACTTCGCCGGGAACGCCGACGGCTCGGGCCCCGGCGTCCCCCCGCGCGGCCCCTCGGGCCCGACCACGGGACCCGCCGGCGGCGACAGCCCGATGGCGCGTCCCGGCGGACCTGCCGGAGGCCCTCCCGGCGGTCAGCGGCCGCCGCAGATGAGCGACGACACCGCGATCCTCACGCCGCAGAAGCCCGCGCCCGAGCCCGGCCCGGGCGGCCATGTCTCCGGCGAGACGCTCACCAGCGGCATCCCGGTCGTCCCGCCGGGCCTCGGCGGACCGAACGCGCCGTTCGCCCCCGGCGGCCCGCGCCCCGAAGGGCCGCTGCCGCACACTCCGCCGAAGCTCCCCGACCCGGTCGGCCAGAGCGCCCCGGCCGCGCCCCGCAAGAAGAAGGGCCGCAACAAGCTCGTCCTCGTGGGCGCGGGCGTCGTGGGCCTGGCCGGTGTCGCGTATGGCGCCGGTCTGCTGATGAACCACTCGGACGTGCCCAAGAACACGACCGTGCTCGGCATCGACATCGGCGGCGGCACCCGTGACGAGGCCGCGGCCAAGCTCGACACCAACTTCGGCAAGCGCACCACCGACCCGCTCCAGCTGTCGGTCGACGGCAAGTCCGTGCCGCTCAGGCCGGATCAGGCGGGTCTGAGCCTGGACAGCACGGCGACGGTGGCGGCGGCCGCGGGCAGCGACTACAACCCGGTCTCCGTGATCGGCTCCCTGTTCGGCAACGAACGCGTCGTCGAGCCCGTCATGCCCGTCGACGAGGAGAAGCTCCAGGCCGCCCTCGAGCGGGCCGCGGACGGCGCCGCGTCCGGCGACGGCACGATCAAGTTCGTCCCCGGCAAGGCCATCGCCGTGTACGGCAAGACGGGCAAGGGCATCGACGTCGCCCGGTCCTCCTCGTCCGTCGAGGAGGCGTACCGCACGCATGTGGAGACGGGCGCCTCGCGACCCGTGCCGATGGCGACGACGACCCGTAAGCCGACCGTCCCGAACGCCGAGGTCGACCGGATGATGAAGGAGTTCGCGGAGCCGGCCATGTCCGCGAACGTCGTCATCAAGGCGGGCAACGCACAGATCCCGTTCGGCCCCGCCAAGTCGCTGCCGCAGATCCTCGGCGTCAAGGCGGTCAACGGCAAGCTCGTCGACGTCTACGACCTGCAGGCGCTGAAGAAGCTGTACGGCAACACGTTCGACGGCATCCTCATCACCCGCGGTACCGGCAAGAAGACGCCGGTGACGCCCAACGACGTGGCCGTCGCAATGCGGCAGGCACTCAAGGGCAAGACGCCCGCCGAGCGCACCGGGGTCATCGAGACCAACCCGGGATAGCCGGCACGCACGTCATGCACCGGGCGGGTCCCTTCACGGGGACCCGCCCGCTGTGCTGCCGCCCGCGGACATGACATCTGTCATCCCGGACACCGGCCTCCCGACACTGCCGGGCACCCGCCCCCGCCCGCCACCATGGGTTCCATGACAACGACAGCACAGGCCACCGAGGTGGTCAGCTTCGAGCGGGTGAGCAAGAGCTACGGGGACGTCAGGGCCGTGGACGGGCTCACCCTCGATCTGCACCCGGGCGAGACCGTCGCCCTCCTCGGCCCGAACGGCGCGGGCAAGTCCACCACCCTCGACCTCCTCCTCGGCCTGCGCCCCGCCGACACCGGCACCGTCCGCGTCTTCGGCACCAGCCCGCGGGACGCGATCGTCCAGGGCCGCGTCGGCGCCATGCTGCAGAGCGGCGGCCTGATGGACGAGGTCACCGTGGCCGAGCTCGTGAAGCTCGCCTGCGCCCTGCACCCCAAGCCGTACAAGCCGGGCGAGGTGCTGTCCCGGGCGGGCATCGCGCAGATCGCCGACCGCAAGGTCAACAAGCTCTCCGGCGGCCAGGAGCAGCGCGTCCGCTTCGCCCTCGCCACCGCCGGGGCCAACGACCTCATCGTGCTCGACGAGCCGACCACCGGCATGGACGTCTCGGCCCGCCAGGCGTTCTGGGCCACGATGCGCGAACAGGCCGACCAGGGCCGCACGGTCCTCTTCGCCACGCACTACCTGGAGGAGGCCGACGCGATCGCCGACCGCGTCCTCGTCCTGCACCGCGGCCGCCTCCTCGCCGACGGCACCGCCGCCGAGATCAAGGCCAGGGCGGGTGCCCGCAAGGTCGCCTTCGACCTGGAGGGCGACATCGACGAACAGGCCCTGCGCGCCCTGCCGTTCCTCACCACCCTCGACGTGTCGGGCCGCACCGTCCGCCTCCAGTCGAGCGACGCCGACGCCACCGTGCACGCCCTGTACGGACTCGGCGTCTACCCGCGCAACCTGGAGGTCGCGGGCCTCGGCCTGGAGCAGGCCTTCGTAGCCATCACCACGGCCGAGGAGGCCAGGACGTCATGAACAGCCTGATCAAGCTCGAGATCACCCGGGCCCTGCGCAACAAGAAGTTCCTGTTCTTCTCCGTCGTCTACCCGTCGGTCCTGTTCCTGCTCATCGCGGGCAGCTCCGACAGCTCGACCATGGTCGACGGCACCGGCCTCAACCTCGCCGCGTTCATGATGGTGTCGATGGCGTCCTTCGGCGCCCTGACCGCCGTCCTCATGGGCAACAGCGAGCGCATCGCCAAGGAGCGCGAGAGCGGCTGGGTGCGCCAGCTGCGCCTCACCACGCTTCCCGGGCGCGGCTACGTCCTCGCCAAGACCGCCAGTGCCGCCGTGGTCAGCCTGCCGTCCATCGTCGTGGTCTTCGTCGTCGCCGCGGTCACCAAGGGCGTACGGCTCGACGCCTGGCAGTGGCTCGCCCTCGTCGTCGCGATCTGGGCCGGCAGCCTCTGCTTCGCCGCGCTCGGCGTGGCCATCGGCTACCTCGCGACGGGCGACGCCGTCCGCCCCATCACGATGATCGTCTACTTCGGCCTGTCGATCCTGGGCGGCCTGTGGTTCCCCTCGGCCAGCTTCCCCGAGTGGCTGCGGAACATCGCCTCCTGGCTGCCCACGCACGCGTACGCTGCCCTCGGCCAGGCCATCGAGCTGGGCAACGCCCCGCACGCCAAGGACGTCACGCTGATCGTCGCCTACTTCCTGGTCTTCGCCGGCGGCGCGGCCTGGCTGTACCGGAAGGACACCCTGAAGGCGTGAACGCCATGACGTCGGACGAGACCACGCTCACCGGCATGGGGCAGCCGCCCCGCAACCACCGTGAGGCGCTGCGCAAGCTGCTGTGGATCGGCATCTGGCTGGTCTTCATGGCGGATCCGATCGACGACCTCGTCAACGGCGGCCACACGGCCTGGGCCACCGCGCTCGGCTGGCTCGGCCTGGTCGCCTTCGTCGGCGTCTACCTGGCCCTCGTCTTCCGCCACACGGCCCGCGCCATGCGCCTGGGGCGGCTGGCCGCGATCCTCGGGGCGCTCGCCGCGGTCGCCGTCGTCATGTCCCTCACGCTCGGTGCCCCCTGGCTCGTCCTGTTCGTGTACGTCTCCGTGTCCTGCGGGGCGGTGCTGCCCATGCGGTACGCCCGCTGGACGATCGTCGCGGTCACGGCCGCGATGGTCCTCCTCGGGATCCCGCTCGGCCGCGGCTGGGACCTCGGCCTGGTCGTGCCCGCCCTCCTCGGCGGGTTCGCGATGACGGGCGTACGGCAGCTCGTGCGCACGACCGTCGAACTGCGCAGGGCGCGCGCCACCGTCGCCCAGCTCGCGGCCAACGAGGAGCGCCTGCGCCTCGCCCGCGACCTGCACGACCTCCTCGGCCACTCGCTCTCCCTGATCACGCTCAAGAGCGAGCTCGCCGGCCGCATGCTCCCCGACCACCCCGAGAAGGCGGCTCAGCAGGTCGCCGACATCGAGCAGGTCAGCCGCCAGGCACTCGTCGACGTCCGGGAGGCCGTCACCGGCTACCGGCGCGCCCGCCTCGGCGCCGAACTGGCCGGAGCGCGCGCCGCGTTGGCCGCCGCCGGCATCGAGGCCGAGGTTCCCGCGGACGCGCCCGACGACCTGCCCGCCGAGCAGGAGGCCGCCCTCGCCTGGACCCTGCGCGAGGCCGTCACCAACGCCGTACGGCACAGCGGCGCGCACCGCTGCACGGTCGGCATCGCCCGCCGCCAGACCCTGGACGGCCCCGTCATGGAGCTCACGGTGGAGGACGACGGGGCCGGCGCCGCGACGGGCGGCAGCGGCGTACCCGGCAACGGCCTGACGGGTCTGCGCGAACGCGTCGAGGGCGTCGGCGGCACCCTGGAGGCGGCGCCCGTGCGCGACCGCGGGTTCCTGCTGGTGGCCCGGGTGCCCGTGGGCTCCGTAGGATCCGCCGCATGAGCGCTCAGATCAAGGTCCTGCTCGCGGAGGACCAGTCGATGGTGCGGGAGGCCCTCGCGGCGCTCCTCGGCCTCGAACCCGACATCGAGGTCGTCGCCCAGGTGGCGCGCGGCGACGAGGTGCTTGAGGCGGCCCGCGCACACGGCCCCGACGTGGCGCTCCTGGACATCGAGATGCCCGGCATGACCGGCATCGAGGCCGCCGCCCAGCTCAGCGAGCACCTGCCCGCCCTCAAGGTCGTCGTCCTCACCACGTTCGGCCGCCCCGGCTATCTCCGTACGGCGATGGAGTCCGGCGCCCACGCGTTCCTCGTCAAGGACGCCCCCGCGGCCCAACTCGCCGAAGCCGTACGCAAGGTGCTCGCCGGCGAGCGTGTCATCGACCCCACCCTCGCGGCCGCCGCGCTCGCCGGGGGCGCCAACCCGCTGACCGACCGCGAACGCGAGATCCTGCGCGCGGCGGCCGACGGCTCGACCAACGCCGAGCTGGCGGCGGCCCTGCACCTGTCGCAGGGCACGGTCCGCAACTACCTCTCGACGGCCATCCAGAAGCTCGCCGTGCGCAACAGGGCGGAGGCGGTACGGATCGCCCGCGAGAAGGGGTGGCTGTAGCCGGTCAGTTGAGCATGGCCCGGGCCGCCCGCGCCTGCGCGCGCACCGTCTCGGCGGCCGGGGCGTCCACGGCGCCCACCACATCCGCGTACGCGTCCAGCTCCGCCGCCCCCGCGAGGAAGTCCCCGCTGCGGACGAGGAGTTGGGCCCGTTGGTAGCGCAGCCGGGCCGGGTGCGCGGGCAGCAGCAGCGACAGCTCGACCGCCCACAGCGCCACGTCCGACCGCTCCGGCCGCGTGGCCGCCCACGCGCCGATGTTGTTCAGGATCCGCAGCACGACATCCAGCGGATCGGCCGGCTGCAGCATCGCCGCGTTCAGCGGCGCCCCCGTCGCACCGGCCACGAGCAGCTCCGCGTCCGCGCCGGTCAGCACCCGGCCCCCGTCGAACGGGTCGGCGAGCACCTGATCCTGCGCGGGGCCGAACCCGACCACGAAGTGCCCCGGCAGCGCCACCCCGTACACCGGCGCCCCCGCCCGCCGCGCGACCTCCATCCACACCACCGACAACAGGATCGGCAGCCCCCGCCTGCGCCGCACCACCTCGTGCAGGAGCGACGACTCCAGGCGCTCGTAGTCGCCCGGCGTGCCACGGAAACCGCAGCGGGCGCCCAGCAGCTCGGCCAGCGCCGTCGCCCACGCCAGCGGCCCGCCGGGCCGGAACGGCACCTGCCCGGCGAGCCGGTCGAGGTCCATCTGGACCGCGTCCATACCGGCCTCGTCGAGCGAGCCGTCCGCCTCCGCGGCCACCAGCAGGCACAGCTGCGACAGATCGGGCCGCTCCGTCCGCGCCTCCTCGGCGAACCGCCGGCGCAGCTCCTCGGAGCGGGGTGAGATGTGGGGGGACATACGTACCTCGCTCAGTGTCCGGCCGGGTCCGGGTCCGGGTCCGGTGCGCGGTAGTGGTGGTACGCGTGGTGCGCGGCGAAACCCAGCCGCCCGTACATCGCCCGAGCCCCCTCATTGTCCGCCTCCACCTGGAGCCAGGCCGCTGACGCGCCCTCCTCCAGTGCGCGCCGCGAGAGCGCCGTCATCACGGCAGACGCCAGGCCCTGGCGCCGCCGTGAGGGGGCCACCTCGACCGCCGCGAAGCCGGCCCACCGCCCGTCCACGACGCACCGCCCGATCGCGTCGGGCTCCCCGCCCTCGCCCGGCACGGTCGCGAACCACACGGAAGGCCCGGAGGTCAGTACCTTCAGGGCCACCTCGCGGGCGCCCTTGCGCTGATACCGGCCGAGCCACGCCTCGCCCGGCTCCCGCGTCAGCTCGATCCCTTCGCCGGGGTCCACGCCGTCCGCGACCGGCGCGAGCCCCGCGATCCACATCTCCGCGGTGACCTCACGCACCCACCCCCGCGCCTCCAGCTCCGCGCACAGCAGCTCCTGCGTGCCCTCGGCGCCGGTCGCGGTCTGGATGTACGCGGGCAGCCCGCGCAGCTCGTACCAGGCGCGGACGCGCGAGAGCGCCTCGTCGAGGGGGAGCCCCGGATCACCCAGTGGCAGCACCGAGTTGGCCCGCCGGGTGAACCCGGAGGCAGCCCGCAGCTCCCAGTCGCCGAGCCGCTCCGGCTGCCACGCGCGCGCGCCCGCCCGCGCCAGCTCCTCGTACGACGCGGCGGGCCCGCGGCGCCGGGCGGGCGCGGCCGGCACGACCTTCCCCGCGACCAGCGACGATTCCGAAATACGGACCTGTTCGCCACCCCGCGTTGTGATGAGCAGCACACCGCCGTTCCACGATGTGAGAACTCCGACCGTGTCGGTGAACTTCGCACCCGGCGAGCCGCCCTCGGTCAGCCGTCGCACAGAGACACGTTTTCCCACGTCAGAGGCCGTCAAGCGAACCTCGAGCCGTCCGCCCGCAGAGAATTCCACAGCTCGGTCCACCCCTCCTGTTCGGATCATGCCCAGGAACGGAGATACTAGATGCGGGCATCGACGACGCCGCGCTCCCGCGCGCCACGCGGACGGAGCCGCAGATCGGCCCGCCGCGCCCTATCGAGGAGGAACGACAGCGTGACCTACGTCATCGCGCAGCCTTGTGTCGACGTGAAGGACAAGGCGTGCATCGAGGAGTGCCCGGTCGACTGCATCTACGAGGGCTCCCGGTCCTTGTACATCCACCCGGACGAATGCGTCGACTGTGGAGCCTGTGAGCCGGTCTGCCCGGTCGAGGCGATCTTCTACGAGGACGACACTCCTGAAGAGTGGAAGGACTACTACAAGGCGAACGTCGAGTTCTTCGACGAGCTCGGTTCGCCCGGCGGCGCCAGCAAGCTCGGCCTGATCGAGCGCGACCACGCCTTCATCGCCGCGCTTCCGCCGCAGAACCAGTAAGCGGGCCGCATATCGCGCCGCCCCGGTCCCGTACGGCACGCCCGCCGTACGGGACCGAGGCGTTTGCCCGAGTGCGCATGCACGTACGAAAGAAGTGAGCCAGGTGTCCGCAGTCTCCGACCGCCTTCCCACGTTCCCCTGGGACAAGCTCGAGCCGTACAAGAAGACGGCCGCCGCCCATGAGGGCGGGATCGTCGACCTCTCCGTCGGCACGCCGGTCGACCCGGTGCCCGAGCTGATCCAGAAAGCGCTGATCGCGGCCGCGGACTCGCCGGGTTATCCCACGGTGTGGGGCACGCCCGAGCTGCGGGACGCACTCGTGGGCTGGAGCGAGCGGCGCCTCGGCGCGCGCGGGTTCACCCACCACAACGTCCTGCCGGTCGTCGGTTCCAAGGAGCTCGTGGCCTGGCTCCCGACGCAGCTGGGCCTCGGCCCCGGAACTGCGACATCTAAAGACGTGGTCGCCTACCCGCGCCTGGCCTACCCGACGTACGAGGTCGGCGCCCGCCTCGCCCGCGCGGACCACGTCGCGTACGACGACCCTACGGAGCTCGACCCCACCGGGATCAAGCTCCTGTGGCTCAACTCGCCCTCGAACCCGACCGGCCGCGTCCTGTCCAAGGACGAGCTGACCCGGATCGTCGCCTGGGCGCGCGAGCACGGCATCCTCGTCTTCTCCGACGAGTGCTACATCGAGCTCGGCTGGGAGGCGGACCCGGTCTCGGTCCTGCACCCGGACGTCTGCGGCGGCTCGTACGAGGGGATCGTGTCGGTCCACTCGCTCTCGAAGCGGTCGAACCTCGCCGGCTACCGGGCCGCCTTCCTGGCCGGTGACGCCGCCGTCCTCGGCGACCTGCTCCAGATCCGCAAGCACGGCGGCATGATGACGTCCGCCCCGACGCAGGCGGCCGTCGTCGCGGCGCTCGGCGACGACGAGCACGTGCAGGAGCAGCGCGGGCGCTACGCGGCCCGCCGTGCGGCCCTGCGCGACGCCCTGGTGAAGCACGGCTTCCGCATCGAGCACAGCGAGGCGAGCCTCTACCTGTGGGTCACGCGCGACGAGTCCTGCTGGGACACCGTGGCGCATCTGGCGGAGCTGGGGATCCTGGTCGCGCCCGGCGACTTCTACGGTCCCGCGGGCGACCGGTTCGTCCGCGTGGCGCTGACGGCGAGCGACGAGCGCGTGGCCGCGGCGGTCGAGCGCCTGAGCCAGGGGGCCTGAGCCAGGGGGCCTGAGCCAGGGTGCCTGGGCTGGGGCGTCTGAGCCAGGGCGCCTGGGCTGGGGCGCGCTTGGGCTGGGGCGTCTGAGCCAGGGCGCCTGGGCTGGGGCGCGCTTGGGCTGGGGCGCCTGAGTTACAGCTCACGCGGCTCACGGCACAGCGAAGGGGGCGGGGAGCCTGTCGTCACAGGCTCCCCGCCCCCTTTCACTCTCACTGTGTGGCGGATGCTCAGCCGAGCGGCAGGCCCTGCGTCGGCAGCTCGCCCGTGGCGGGGAGCGCGCCGGTAGGCAGGCCGCCGCCGAGCGCGCCGGTCGGGAGGCCGCCGTCGGTGGCCGCGCCCGCGGTCTGGCCGACCACGTCACCGGCGCTGCCCGCGACGTCGCCGGCCGCCTTCTGGGCGGCGGGGGTGGCCGTCTTGGCGCTCCGGCCCACGGCCTTGCCGGCGGTCGGCACGGCCTTCTTCACGGCCTTGCTGCCCGTGTTACCCGCGAGGCCGCTGACGTTCTTGGCGGCGCCGTCGACGGTGTTGCCGACGTTCGCGCCGTCGAGCGCGGTGAGGCCGCCCACGTTCGGGGTGGCCGGGAGGTCTACGGCGCTCGCGGATCCGGCCGCTCCGACCACGGGAGCCGCTCCCGCTGCGATCAGCAGCGCGGCACGGGCGATCCGGCGGGTCAGGGGGAGGGACATTGATGCTCCTTAGACGGGAGAGAACGGTGGTGTCAGGCGCCGGGTGCCCGGCGCTCGGACGCAGTGACTACCGCTCGAAGGTCGCGAAGGTTTCGCCCCCGCAACGTAAAGAGTTGGCAATGTGTCGCATTATCATCTGCGGCGAAAAACGGGCAAACGCCACGAGCTCCGCGAGGTCGTAAAACGCCTACGCCCCTTTGCCCGCAAGGGATTTCCGCATATGCCCACGGGTCCTGCGAAGAACCGTGCGGGACGTCGCCCCCGGATGACGTACATCGCCCGATCGAGCTATCAACCGCACTACTGCGCGGTGACGATCCGGACCTCTCCGAGGCCCTTCCCGGCCCCCGCCGCGGCCTGCGCCGCCGCCCCGCTCCACTTGCCGCCGGCGTCGCCCGCGGTCCAGTCGCGGCCCGCGTAGGACACCCGCTCGATGTGCAGCGCCGAGGAGTTGGCCACCGCCCAGTGCGCCAGCTCCCAACCGCGCTGCCGCTCCCCGCCCTCGGCCGAGTCCACCGTGGCGGGCACCGGGACGGTCACGCCGTGCCCGCCCGCGCCGGCCGCCGGCGACACCTCGCGCCCGAAGTCACGCACCAGCGCCGCCCGCACCTTCGCCGGATCGCCCGGCTTCCTGACCTCCGTGCCGCTCGGCCGGCCCTCGCAGGTCAGCGACGCACCCGCCCGGCCGGTCAGCGCCGCGGCGAGCAGCGTGGCGTCCGGCTCGTGCTTCGCGTACGCCTGCGGATAGCCGCTGCGCTGCACCCGCTGCGCGGCGACCGTCAGGGGCAGCCGCGAATAGCCCGGGATCTTGTCCAGATGCTCGTAGAACCGCCCCGCCGCGTACACCGGGTCCATGATCTGCGCCTGCGTGCCCCAGCCCTCCGACGGGCGCTGCTGGAACAGGCCCAGCGAGTCGCGGTCGCCGTGGTGGATGTTCCGCAGGCCCGACTCCTGGAGCGCGGTCGCGAGCGCGATCGTGACGGCGCGCTCGGGCATGCCGCGCGAGGTGCCGACGGCCGAGATCGTCGCCGCGTTCACCGCCTGCTCCGAGGTGAACTCGTAGGACGCGCCGTCGCCGTTCCCCGACACGACCGTGCAGCGCGGGGCCGGTCTGCCGCCCGAGACGTACTGGACCACCAGATACGCGGCGACAGCGAGCAGCACCACGACGGCCGCCCCGATACGGAGGAGACGGCCGCGCCGGACGAGGGTGGGGGGCTCAGGCACGCGTCAAAGGTACTGGAGGCCACCGACAGGGCCCGCAGCCGCCGGGCATTAGGGTCGGCACCATGGACCTCACCGCCCTTGACCTCACGCGGGACGCCGCGCTGCTCACCGCCCAGCTGGTCGACTTCGCGTCGCCGAGCGGGCAGGAGAAGCCCCTCGCCGACGCCATCGAGACGGCCCTGCGCGCCCTGCCGCACCTCACGGTCGACCGGTACGGCAACAACATCGTCGCGCGGACGAACCTGGGGCGCGCCGAGCGGGTCATTCTCGCCGGGCACATCGACACGGTCCCGATCGCGGACAACGTCCCTTCGCGCCTCGACGAGGACGGCGTCCTGTGGGGCTGCGGCACCAGCGACATGAAGTCGGGCGTCGCGGTCCAGCTGCGCATCGCGCAGACCGTCACCGAGCCCAACCGCGACCTCACGTTCGTCTTCTACGACAACGAAGAGGTCGCCGCACACCTCAACGGTCTGGGACATGTGGCCGAGGCCCACCCCGACTGGCTGGAGGGCGACTTCGCGATCCTCCTGGAGGGCACCGACGGCGAGGTCGAGGGCGGCTGCCAGGGCACCCTGCGCGTCATCCTGACGACCAAGGGCGAGCGGGCGCACTCCGCGCGCGCGTGGATGGGCTCCAACGCCGTCCACAAGGCCGCCCCCATTCTCGAACGCCTCGCCGCGTACGAGCCCCGCAAGCCCGTCGTCGACGGACTCCAGTTCCACGAGGGCCTCAACGCCGTGCGCATCGAGGGCGGCGTCGCCACCAACGTCATCCCCGACGCCTGCTCCGTCACCGTCAACTTCCGCTACGCGCCCGACCGCAGCGCCGAGGAGGCCGAGGCCTTCGTCCGGGACTTCTTCGCCGGCTGCGACATCGACGACTATGTGGTCGACGACCACACCGGCGGCGCGCGCCCCGGCCTCGACCACCCGGCCGCCGCCGCCTTCATGGCGGCCGTCGGCGGCAAGGCCCGCCCCAAGTTCGGCTGGACGGACGTCTCCCGGTTCAGCGCGCTCGGTGTCCCTGCCGTGAACTACGGCCCCGGCGACCCGATCTTCGCCCACAAGAGGGACGAGCACGTGGACACCCGCAAGATCCTCGCCGCCGAGGAGCGTCTGCGCTCCTGGCTCACGGCCTGACACTCCGAGGTCCCCCGCACGTAACCCGCGTAGACCTACCCTTGCTGAACGTACGCAGTGGAGGGAGCAGCGAATGAGCAACCCCGAGGGCAGGAAGCGTCCCCAGGAGCAGCGGCTCGGCCCGGTGATCCGTCGCCACGACCAGGTCCAGTCGAGCACCACCGATCAGCGCCTCCTCGACTCCGAAGGTCCCTCCGAGTGGGTGCACACCGATCCCTGGCGGGTACTGCGCATCCAGTCGGAGTTCATCGAAGGCTTCGGCACGCTCGCCGAACTCCCGCCCGCCATCAGCGTCTTCGGCTCGGCCCGCACACTGCCGGACTCGCCGGAGTACGCGGCGGGAGTCGCCATCGGCAGGGCGCTCGTCGAGGCCGGGTTCGCGGTCATCACGGGCGGCGGCCCCGGCGCGATGCAGGCCGCGAACCAGGGCGCCGTCGAGGCCAAGGGCATCTCCGTGGGCCTCGGCATCGAGCTGCCCTTCGAACAGGGCCTCAACCAGTACGTCGACCTCGGCCTGAACTTCCGCTACTTCTTCGTCCGCAAGACGATGTTCGTGAAGTACGCGCAGGGCTTCGTGGTCCTGCCGGGCGGCCTCGGCACCCTGGACGAGCTGTTCGAGGCGCTCACCCTCGTCCAGACCACGAAGGTCACGCGCTTCCCGATCGTCCTCTTCGGTACGCAGTACTGGAGCGGCCTGGTCGACTGGCTGAAGAACACCGTCATCGCCCAGGGCAAGGCCTCCGAGGCCGACCTGCTCCTGTTCCACGTCACGGACGACGTGGAAGAGGCGATCTCCCTCGTGACCAAGGAAGTCGGCAAGTAAGGCCCTGAGGACAGGCCTGCGCGAGCCCTCGGCGGGCGACCGCCGGGGGCCGGGGGCCGGTGGCCGGCGATGGTGGCCACCATGTCGAGCACCTGCCTGGGCCCCTTCTTCGTGCCGCCCTCGCACTGCTCGGCCGCGGGCGGCCTCCCTGGCTTCGGGCGGCTGCGTCGGCCTCCGGCCTCCGGTGTGTGCCGGAGCTAGGCCAGTCCGCGGCGGGCGACCGCGGGTGGCCGGTGGCCGGCGATCGTCGCCACCATGTCGAGCACCTGCCGCGTCTCGGCCACCTCGTGGACCCGGTACACCTGCGCGCCCAGCCACGCCGACACCGCCGTCGTCGCCAGGGTCCCGATCACACGCTCCTTGACCGGCCTGTCGAGCGTCTCGCCGACGAAGTCCTTGTTCGACAGGGACACCAGGACCGGCCAGCCCGTCTCCACCATCTCGCCCAGCCTGCGCGTCGCCTCCAGGCTGTGCCGGGTGTTCTTGCCGAAGTCGTGCCCCGGGTCGATGAGCACCGACTCACGCGGCACCCCCAGCGCCACGGCCCGCTCGGCGAGCCCCACCGTCACGTCGAGGATGTCCGCCATCACGTCGTCGTACGTGACCCGGTGCGGGCGCGTACGCGGCTCGGCGCCGCCCGCGTGCGTGCAGACCAGACCCTTCCCGTAACGCGCAGCGACCTCCGCCAGCTTGGGGTCGACGCCGCCCCACGCGTCGTTCAGGACGTCGGCGCCGGCCTCGCAGACCGCCTCGCCCACGTCGTGCCGCCAGGTGTCGACGCTGATGACGACGTCCGGGAAGCGGCGGCGCACCTCGGCCACGAAGCCGACCGTGCGGCGCGCCTCCTCCTGCGCGCTCACCTCGTCGCCGGGGCCCGCCTTGACCCCGCCGATGTCGATGATCGCGGCGCCCTCCGCCACGGCCTGTTCGACCCGGGTGAGCGCGGGCTCGTCGTGGAACGTCGAGCCCTGGTCGTAGAACGAGTCAGGGGTCCGGTTCACGATCGCCATGATCACCGGCTCGTGTGCGCCGAACTCGCGCGGGCCAAGCCTGAGCATCCCCTGTGACTCTCCTTGTGGCTGCTGTGAAACCTGTCGACCGGTCGCCTGCGACCTTAACTGTCACACCCTCATGGCACGATCGGACCCTGACAGTTTCCGGACCGGGATCGGGACCGGATCCGGGCTTCGAGCCAGGGGACAGCGAAGATGGTCATGTTCTTGTTTCTGGTCGTCGCGCTCGTCGTGGTCGTCGGCGCGGTGACGCTCGCCGTGCTCGGCGGCGGCGAGAGCGGGGCGCTCCCGGAGGCGCCGCCCGAGCAGTTCGCCGACCCGCTGCCCTACGACCGGCCGGTCGGCCGCGCCGACGTGGAGGCCCTGCGCCTGCCCGTCGCGCTGCGCGGCTACCGCATGGCGGAGGTGGACGACGCCCTCGGGCGGCTTGGCGCCGAGCTCGCCGAGCGGGACCGGCGCATCGCCGACCTCGAGACCGCCCTGTCGGGGGCGCGGGCCCAGATGCGACCCCAGGGACCCGGTTTCGGCCGGCACCCCGGAGAGGACCACCAGTGAGCGACGAGAGCGCCGGCGGGGCTGTACCGGGCCCGGACGGGGCGCTGCGCTGCCCGTGGGGCCTGTCCACCGAGGACTACGTGACGTATCACGACGAGGAGTGGGGCCGCCCCGTCCACGGCGACGACGCGCTGTTCGAGCGGGTCTCCCTGGAGGCGTTCCAGTCCGGCCTGTCCTGGATCACGATCCTGCGCCGCCGCGAGGGCTTCCGCGCCGCGTTCGCCGGGTTCAAGATCTCCGACGTGGCCGCGTTCACGGACACCGACCGCGAGCGGCTCCTCGCCGACGAGGGCATCATCCGCAACCGCGCCAAGATCGACGCGACGCTGGCCAACGCGCGCGTGATCGCCGACTGGCCCGAGGGCGAGCTCGACACCCTCATCTGGTCGCACGCACCGGACCCGGCCGCCCGCCCGGCGCCGCGCGTCATCGGCGACGTACCCGCGATCACGGACGAGTCGACGGCCCTGTCCAAGGCGCTCAAGAAGCGCGGCCTGCGCTTCGTCGGCCCGACGACGGCGTACGCGCTGATGCAGGCCTGCGGCCTGGTCAACGACCACCTGGTGGACTGCGTGGCCCGCAAGCGCTGAGGACGGGCCTCAGGCACGCTCCGGGCCGCGCACGCGACCTGCCGGCCCAGGTATTTGGGCTACCGGCCCAGGTACTTGGGCTTCTCCTTGGCGATGAACGCCTGGACCGCGATGGCGTGGTCCTCCGACGCGCCTGCCCTCGACTGGAGTTCGTCCTCCTTGTCGAGGGACTCGTCCAGCGTGTGGCCCGCCGCGAAGGCGAGGGACTCCTTCAGCGCCGCGTACGCCAGCGTCGGACCCTCGGCCAGCGAACGCGCCAGCTTCCGTGCCTCCCCGGCCAGTTCGCCCGCGGG
Organism: Streptomyces sp. NBC_00009; assembly: GCF_045040855.1. Classification (NCBI taxonomy): domain Bacteria; kingdom Bacillati; phylum Actinomycetota; class Actinomycetes; order Kitasatosporales; family Streptomycetaceae; genus Streptomyces; species Streptomyces sp. NBC_00009. Next base: position 2,739,692 of record NZ_CP108312.1, on the reverse strand, counting down.
CACGACCCGGTTCGCGATCCCGAGCTCGTACGCCTCCTGCGCCTTCACCGAGCGCGGGAACAGCAGCAGGTCGGCGGCGCGGCCGGGGCCCACGACGCGCGGCAGCGTCCAGGACACACCCGAGTCCGCGGTCAGGGCGACGCCCGCGAAGGACGTGTTGAAGGCCGCCGTGTCCGAGACGATCCGGTAGTCGGCGGCGAGCGCGAAGCCGAAACCGGCCCCGGCGGCCACACCGTTGACCGCGGCCACGACGGGCTTGGGCATCTGCGTCAGGGCCCGCAGGATCGGGTTGTAGTGCTCGCGCACGGTGTTCATGGTGCGGCCCGTGCCCGCCTCGCGGTCGGCCATCAGGGAGCCCACGTGCTCCTTCAGGTCCTGGCCCACACAGAACGCCCGGTCACCCGCGGCGGTGAGCAGCACGGCCCGTACCGCACCGTCCGCCGCGGCCGCCTGCGCCGCGTCCCGGAAGGCGACCTTGGACTCGGTGTTCATCGCGTTCATCGCCTCGGGGCGGTTGAGCGTGATGGTCGCGAGCCCGTCGCTCACCTCGTAGAGAACGCTGTCGGCCATGGATCCCCTCCAACTGATGCGGCTCGGTCGTCGTCAGTGCTCAGCATGACGGAGATCACGGTCCGCGGCGGGGCCCGCGCATGTGACCTGCGTCAAAGAAATTAGTCTCGGGGGAGTCGTGAAGGAGGCGCAGTATCGCAGCCACATCGCCGAATTGAGTGGTTTTGCTCAAGCGCGTTGCGCAAGCGATGCGGACCGGAGTTGGTCATCGGGTCCCGCGATGCGGGATAATGGCCAAGAAGCAATATGTTCGATGCCGGTGACACCTGGGTTGTCGGCTGCGATGAGCTGGTTTCAGGAAGGGGAACGAGCATGGCGGCCATGAAGCCGCGGACGGGCGACGGCCCGCTCGAGGTGACCAAGGAGGGGCGGGGCATCGTCATGCGCGTTCCGCTCGAAGGCGGCGGTCGGCTTGTCGTCGAGCTGACTCCGGACGAGGCCGATGCACTCGGCGATGCCCTCAAGAAGGTCGTCGGCTGACGCGGAAGCGACCATACCTGTCGACTGCCCCGGTACCGCAAGCGGTGCCGGGGCAGTCGTGTATCCGCAGGTCAGATAGCGTGCAGAAGCATTTTCTACGGGGCTCGGGACGCGGCGTCAGCGCTTGACGGCGCAGAGCAGCCCGTCGCCGACGGGGAGCAGCGAGGGCACCAGTTCCTGCGCCTCGCGCACCGCCCGCAGCAGCTCCCGCATCCGCAGGACCTCCACCGGCTGGGGGCCCGAATCGACCGTCCGGCCGTCGGCGAAGACGCCCTCGAAACAGACGAGCCCACCAGGTCGCAACAGGCGCAACGATTCAGCGAGGTAGTCGAGGCACTCGGTGCGGTCGCCGTCGCAGAAGACGAGGTCGTACCCGCTGTCAGCAAGCCGGGGCAGCACGTCGAGGGCCCGTCCGGGGATGAAACGCGCCCGATTGCTCGCGAATCCTGCGGCGCGGAACGCCTGCCGGGCGAACTGCTGCCGCTCCGGCTCCGGATCCACCGTGGTCAGGACGCCGTCGGGCCGCATGCCGTGCAGCAGATGGATTCCGGACACCCCGGTCCCCGTGCCGATCTCGGCCACCGCCTTGGCGCCCACGGTGGCAGCGAGCATCCGCAGCGCGGCGCCCGCGCCGGGCGACACCGGGCGGGAGCCGGCCTCACGGGCCCGGTCCCGGGCCCAGCGCAGCGCGTCGTCCTCGGCGACAAAGGCGTCGGCGAACGCCCAGCTCGTCTGCCGGTTGCCGGTAATGGCCCTCTCCTGTCCCCGTGGTTGCCTGCGCGTGACTGTATCCGTTGGTGGCGGGAACTCGCAGATGGGACCGGGCGTTTAAGGGGGCAGGGGAAAACGGCGTGGGACAGAGCGCGGGGGTGGCCGGTGGACGGACAGGGCAATCAGCGCAGGCGAAGCGCCCGGCGCCCTCAGGCAAATCTCAGTAAAAACGCTTATCCGGAGCTAACGGGCGAGGTGGCTATGGTAGGGGCTCCACTGGACACCACCAGAGCCGATAGGGGAGGTGCGGCTGCGCCTGTGGATCGGGGAGGAGTGCTGCGGCGCTTTCTCAGGTCGGCGGGTGAGCCGAAATCCGTGACCAACACTGCTGACCGTTCCAACGCCGCCCGTTCCGCGCAGACCGCGACCTTTGCCGCTGATGCGGAATCGCAGGCGTGGACTCCCCCGACCTGGGAGGAGATCGTCAGCACGCACAGCGGCCGGGTCTACCGCCTCGCCTACCGCCTGACGGGTAACCAGCACGACGCCGAGGACCTCACACAGGAAGTCTTCGTCCGCGTCTTCCGCTCGCTGTCGACGTACACGCCCGGCACCTTCGAGGGCTGGCTGCACCGCATCACCACGAACCTCTTCCTCGACATGGTGCGCCGCAAGCAGCGCATCCGCTTCGACGCCCTCGGCGACGACGCGGCCGAGCGCCTGCCGAGCCGCGAGCCGTCGCCGCAGCAGGTCTTCCACGACACGCACTTCGACGCGGACGTCCAGCAGGCGCTGGACACCCTCGCGCCCGAGTTCCGTGCGGCCGTCGTCCTGTGCGACATCGAGGGCCTCTCGTACGAGGAGATCGCCGCGACCCTGGGCGTCAAGCTCGGCACGGTCCGCAGCCGGATCCACCGCGGCCGCTCGCAGCTGCGCAAGGCCCTGCAGCACCGGTCGCCGGAGGCCCGCGCCGAGCGTCGCTCGCTCGCGACCACGGGCGTTCCCGCGCTTGGAGGAGGGGGCGCGACCGCGTGAGTGGATCACGTCCGGACCCCACCGAGCGGCAGCTCTCCGAGCAGCATCTGGGAGACCGGCTCGCAGCCCTGGTCGACGGCGAGCTGGGCCATGACGCCCGCGAGCGGGGACTCGCCCATCTGGCCACCTGTCCGAAGTGCAAGGCCGAGGCCGACGCGCAGCGGCGGCTGAAGAGCGTCTTCGCCGAGGCGGCACCACCGCCCCCCACCGAGAGTTTCCTGGCACGCCTCCAGGGGCTCCCCGGGGGAGGTGGCGACTCATACGGCGGCGGCACCCCGTTCGGCGGGGGAGGACTCGGCGGCAGAGGCTTCGGGAACGGAGTCTTCGGAGTAGACCCCGAACCCTTCGGCTACGCCCCGACCGGCCGCCACAACGCACTGCTCGCCAGCGCCCCGGCCGCGGAGCGCGGCTTCCGCATCCATGAGGTCGGCCGCGGTGACAGCGACCGCGCGGCCTCCCGCGGGCGCCGCTTCGCGTTCGCCGCCGCCGGTGCGGTGTCGCTGGCCGCGATCGCGCTCGGCGGCGTCTCCACCGGCGTTCCCGCCGACACGGGCGGTGACGTCCGGGGCGGCGGTTCGGGCAGCAATGCGACACCGCTGCGCACCCAGGGTGCCGGCGTCGCGACGGCGGCCGAGTCGCAGCGCCGCCGGAACCTGTCACCGATGCTCGGACAGCGGGCGGGCGGCGCGCTGAACGCGCCGGTCGCCGCCACGGAGTCGGGCGCCCCCCTGCTGTCCGGCATGGCCACGCAGCCGGGCGCGCAGAGCGCCGTCTACCCGCTCGCGGCCCCGCTCCTCAGCGGGCCCCAGACGCTGTCTCCGCTGATACGTCCCGCCGCATCCGTCCCCGCAGTGCCCCTGTCCGGCGTCGGCACCGCTTTCGAAAGCCCCGGGCCGGGTCCGGAGTCCAGCCCCGGGTCAAGCCTCGCGGCGGCCCCCGCGGCGTCGCCCTCCGGCACGCCCACGGCCTCCGCCCGCTGACCCTGCCCTCTGCGCGCCGGTCCGCGAACCTGGTTGAATCCATGGTGAGCGGCCGCGCCCGCCGGGCGATCCCGGGGCGCGGCGCCGAGGGGCGGTCCGACTGGGGCGATCGCCGTGTGGCTGCCCGCGGGTCGTTGCCGCGGGCCAGGTGTGGGGAGAGCGGCGGAACATGGACGAGGGGAAGCCCACGAAGGCGAAGTGGTGGAGCCGCCCCCGGCCGACCGGGGGCGCTCCGCGCGACGACGGGGACTTCGAGCTGGCCGAGCCGGCGCCCGCAGCTGTGGTGTCGGGCTCAGGGGATGGGTCCGATGCCGCAGAGATCCTGGCCGGGAACGGTGAGGGCGCGGGTGACGGGGCGTCGGTTGCGGGCGCGGGTGCCGATGATGGTTCCGGTGACGGCTCTGCCGTTGCCGAGGTGGTGACTGCTGAAGCTCCCGGTGATCCCGCGCAGGCGGCTGGTGCCGTGGCGGGCGAGGTTGAACCCGCGCAGGTGGCCGATTCCGTTGTCGCCGAAGGGTCTGCCGCGGCGCCCGGTGAAGCCGTAACGGTTGATCAGGGTGCCGTGCAGCAGACGCGGCCGCGTCCTCTGCATGCCCCGGACCCCTACGGCACGCCGCCTTACGGCGAGCCCGGGCCCTGGGCGCCCGCGCCGCCGGTCCAGCACCCGGCCACCGCCACGCCCGCGCAGGGCACGGCCATGCCGTCCCCGGCCCACGGCACGCCCATACCGCCGGAGCACGGCACCCCGCCGCCGTACGCCGGCGGACCGATACTCCACGCCGCCCCGTACGCCCCGCACCCGGCGGATCAGGCACCGGTGCCCGTCGAACAGCAGGCCCACCATGCGGCACCGCTGCTCACAGGCGGTTCGGCGGGGCCCGGGGCGGTCCCGGGCGGACCCGGGATCAACCCGCCCCCGCCCGGAGGGCCTTGGCAGCGGTACGACCCCTGGAACGCGCCCGCCCCCGCGAACGGGCAGCGGCGCGGGACCAAGCGGGGGCGGCGGCTGCTCGTCGTCTGGACCGCCGTGGTCGCGCTCGTCGCGGGCGGGATCGGTGGCCTAGTCGGCACGTATCTGGAGCGCGACGGCTCGTCCGCCGACGTGGAACTGCCGCAGGCCGACACCGAGTCCGTGAAGCGCGACCCCGGCAGCATCGCCGGTATCGCGGCCCGTGCCCTGCCGGGCGTCGTCACGATCCACGTCAGCGGTTCCGACGCCCAGGGCACCGGCACCGGCTTCGTCCTCGACGCCCAGGGCCACATCCTCACCAACAACCACGTCGTCGAACCGGCCGGCAGCAGCGGCGACATATCGGTCACCTTCAGCGGAGGCGAGACCGCCAAGGCCGAGGTGATCGGCCACGACTCCGGCTACGACCTCGCCGTCGTCAAGGTCACCGGCGTACGCGGGCTCAAGCCCCTCGCCCTCGGCAACTCGGAGAACGTCCAGGTCGGCGACCCCGTCGTGGCCATAGGCGCGCCCTTCGACCTGGCCAACACGGTGACCTCCGGGATCATCAGCGCCAAGGAGCGGCCCATCACGGCCGGCGGCGAGAAGGGCGACGGCAGCGACATCAGCTACGTCGACGCGCTGCAGACCGACGCGCCCATAAACCCGGGCAACTCGGGCGGTCCGCTGGTCGATGCGCAGGGCCGCGTCATCGGCATCAACAGCGCCATCCGCTCCGCCGACAGCGGCTCGGACCTGGAGGGCGGCCAGGCCGGCTCGATCGGCCTCGGTTTCGCCATCCCCATCAACCAGGGCAAGCGCGTCGCCGAGGAGCTGATCAACACGGGCCGCGCGACCCACCCTGTGATCGGCGTCACGCTCGACATGGACTACTCGGGTGACGGAGCCCGTGTCGCGACGAAGGGCAACAACGGCGGTTCGCCGGTGAATCCGGGCGGCCCCGGCGCCAAGGCCGGGATCGAGGGCAGCGACGTCGTCACCGCGGTGGACGGTGCGCGTATCCACTCCGCCGAGGAACTCATCGTCAAGATCCGGTCCCACCGGCCCGAGGACCGCCTGGCCCTGACCGTGGAACGGGACGGCAAGGAGCACAAGGTCACCCTCGTCCTCGGCTCGGCGGACGGCAGCTGAAAGGGCAACCGACGACGCGCGACAGGCGCCCCGCCGCGGCCCCACCGCGGCCCCGCCCCGGCCCCGCCCCCGCCCCCAGGGGGTCATGGCGGGACCCTGGTGAGGTGCCGGCGGCAAGCGCTTGTGCGACGGCTGAGCCCAGACGTAGCCCAGTGGCTACCGGACGGACAGCAACGCCGGGTACCGTGGACCCGGTCCGGAACCCGGAAGACCTGCCACGGAGACCTGCTGCGGGCCTGAGGACACGCTAGGAGCGCAAGGTGTTCAACGACATAGGCCCACTCGAGCTGCTGACGCTCGTCGTCCTCGCGGTGCTCGTCTTCGGCCCGGACAAGCTGCCGAAGGTCATCCAGGACGTGACGCGCACGATCCGTAAGATCCGCGAGTTCTCGGACAGCGCCAAGCGGGACATCCGCGAGGAACTGGGCCCGGAGTTCAAGGACTTCGAGTTCGAGGACCTCAACCCGAAGACGTTCATCCGCAAGCAGCTGGACAACGACGAGCTCGGGCTGAAAGAGATCCGCAACGGCTTCGACCTGAAGAAGGAGATGGCCGAGGTCACGGAGGCCGTGCAGAGCGCGGACGAGGTTTCGTCCGGCTCCGGGGCCGCCGCCGCGTCGTCCGGTTCGGCTCCCGCCAGGATCGACATGCAGAAGAAGCCGGGGAAGCCGGCGGCGGACGACCACCCGCCGTACGACGCCGACGCGACCTGAGGCGTCCCGACTCGCTGCGCAGCGGCCCGGCGACCCGCCCCGCGTACCTGCCGGAACCCGGGGTCGCGTACCCGGGTGTGGCATCCTGCCTTGTTGTTGCGCGGATCGGTGGCGAGGACGCCCGAGGGGGGTGGGCCGCCGCGGTCCGACTGAGCGAGGAGGCGGCCGGGTACATGGAGACGACGAGTCGGGTAGGCGCGCAGGCGCCCGCGGCGGAAGGGGCCCCCGAGGTCCTGACGGCCCGGCGCACGGTCGACGGCTACCTGCTGGCGCCCTTCCCGTGGTACGGCCTCGACGAGGCGTACACGGGACCGCGGTGGCTGATGCAGGTCGGCACCTCGGCGGAGGGCGCCGTGGAGCACGGTTCCATCGGGCACGGCGACGAGCCCACCTTGCGGAGCGAAGGACCGGCAGGAAGGGACGCCCAGGAGCGGTTCGCGGTCGTCGTGACCGTGGCGGCCAGCCCCGTCCGGCGCAGCGCCGACGGCACGGGTGTCCTGGAGGCGACCTCGGTCTCCTCGGCGGCCTGGCTCGCCGGGGTCGGCCTGCTCAACGTCACGTGGCCGGGGCAGATGGACCACACCCTGCGCGACGACTGGCTGGACCAGCAGACCGAGACGGCGTGGGTCCTCGCGGACGACCTCGAGGGCGCGGACTGGACGATGCTGTCCCTGCCGGTGGACGGCGTCCCGACGCCGTTCCACTACCGGGAGTCGGAGTTCGGCTGGGTCCTCGCCGGGTCGACGCAGGAGGGCGTGCACCTGGGGGCGTACGGGCGCGGCATGAGCGCGTACGGTCTGGGCTTCTCGATGATCAAGGACATCGGCGCCTACGAGGCGTAGCGGTTCCGAGTACGCCGATGGGGCACGGTCGCGATGACCGTGCCCCATCGGCGTACTCCCTGAGGGTCAGAACTTGTTGCGCGGGGTGATTCCCAGCGACATGCCCGACAGGCCGCGCTGGCGGCCGCCCAGCTTGCCGGCGATGGCGCGCAGGGCGGAGCCCGCGGGGGAGTCGGGGTCGGAGAGAACCACCGGCTTGCCCTCGTCGCCGCCCTCGCGCAGCCGGACGTCGATCGGGATGGAGCCGAGCACCGGCACGTTCGTCCCGGTCGTCCTCGTCAGGCCCTCGGCGACGCGCTCGCCGCCGCCCGTGCCGAACACGTCGACCATCTCGCCGCAGTGCGGGCACGGCAGGCCCGCCATGTTCTCGACGACGCCGACGATCTTCTGGTGGGTCTGGACGGCGATGGAGCCGGCGCGCTCGGCGACCTCGGCCGCCGCCTGCTGGGGCGTCGTGACGACGAGGATCTCCGCGTTCGGGACGAGCTGCGCGACGGAGATCGCGATGTCGCCCGTGCCCGGCGGCAGGTCCAGGAGCAGGACGTCCAGGTCGCCCCAGAAGACGTCGGCGAGGAACTGCTGGAGCGCGCGGTGCAGCATCGGGCCGCGCCACACGACCGGCGCGTTGCCAGGCGTGAACATGCCGATCGAGATGACCTTCACGCCGTGCGCGGACGGCGGCATGATCATGTTCTCGACCTGGGTGGGCTTGCCGTCGGCGCCCAGCATGCGCGGCACGCTGTGGCCGTAGATGTCGGCGTCCACGACGCCGACCTTCAGCCCGTCGGCGGCCATCGCCGCCGCCAGGTTCACCGTCACCGAGGACTTGCCCACGCCGCCCTTGCCGGACGCCACCGCGTACACACGGGTCAGCGAGCCGGGCTTGGCGAAGGGCACCTCCCGCTCGGCCGTGCCGCCGCGCAGCGCCGCGGCGAGCTCCTTGCGCTGCTCGTCGCCCATCACGTCCAGCGTGACGTCGACGCGCGTGACGCCCTCGACGGCCGCGACCGCGTCGGTCACGTTCTTGGTGATGGTCTCGCGCATGGGGCAGCCGGAGACGGTGAGGTACACGGTGACCGCGACCGCGCCATCCGCGCCGATCTCCACCGATTTGACCATCCCCAGCTCGGTGATGGGTCGCTGGATCTCGGGGTCGTTCACCGTCGCCAGTGCTTCGCGCACCGCGTCTTCCGTAGCCATACGCCGATAGTACGGCGCGGTAACCCTTGTCCGGAAAGCCCTGTCAGCGGTCGTCTACGTCACGTCCGTGACCTGCGTCGGGCGTGGAGCCGGCCGGGAAGGTGACGCGCTGGTCCTCCAGCTCCTTGAGCAGGTCCTGGAGTTCGGAGCGGATCCAGTCGCGGGTGGCGACCTCGCCGAGGCCCATCCGCAGGGCGGCGACCTCGCGGCTGAGGTACTCGGTGTCGGCGATGGAGCGCTCGTTCTGCTTGCGGTCCTGTTCGAGGTTGACCTTGTCCCGGTCGTCCTGCCGGTTCTGCGCGAGCAGGATGAGCGGAGCGGCGTACGACGCCTGGAGCGAGAGCATCAGGGTCAGGAAGATGAAGGGGTAGTTGTCGAAGCGCAGGTCCCTCGGCGCGGAGACGTTCCACACCACCCACGCGATGATGATCACCGTCATCCAGACGATGAACCGGCCCGTCCCCAGGAAGCGGGCGATGCGCTCCGAGAGGCGTCCGAAGGCCTCCGGGTCGTAGTCGGGCAGCAGCTTGCGGCGCGGGGGGCGCGGCTGGTCGAGCCGGAAGCGCGGCGCCCGCACGCCCTCGGGGCGGCCGTCCCGCTCGCGCTCAGCGGGCGCCATGGTCCACCTCCGCGTCGGCCAGGTGGAACTCCGATTCGCGCCAGTCCTCGGGCAGCATGTGGTCGAGGACGTCGTCCACGGTGACAGCGCCGAGCAGCGAACCGCTCTCGTCGACGACGGGCGCCGCCACCATGTCGTACGTCGCGAAGAACCCGGCGACGACCGGGAGCGCGGCGGACGGCGCGAGGGCCTGGAGGTCCTCGTCGAGCATCGAGGACACCAGCGTGTACGGGGGATCGCGCAGCAGCCGCTGGAAGTGCACCGTGCCGAGGTACTTGCCGGTGGGCGTCTCGTCCGGCGGCCGGCACACGTACACCTGCGCGGCCAGCGCGGGGGAGAGGTCGGGGTTGCGGACCCGGGCCAGCGCGTCGGCGACGGTCGCGTCGGGCCGCAGCACGATCGGCTCGGTCGTCATCAGACCGCCCGCGGTCTTGTCCTCGTACGCCATCAGCCGCCGCACGTCGGCCGCGTCCGAGGGCTGCATCAGGGCGAGCAGCCGCTCCTTGTCGTCCTCGGGCAGCTCGCCGAGCAGGTCGGCCGCGTCGTCCGGGTCCATCTCCTCCAGGACGTCGGCGGCGCGCTCCTCCTTGAGCTTGCCGAGGATCTCGATCTGGTCGTCCTCGGGCAGCTCCTCCAGTACGTCCGCGAGCCGCTCGTTGCTCAGCGCCGACGCGACCTCGGCGCGGCGCTTGGGCGAGAGGTGGTGCAGGACGTTGGCGAGGTCGGCCGGGCGCAGCTGCTCGAACGTGGCGAGGAGGTTCTCGGCGCCCTGCCCGTGCTCCTCCAGCGAGAACCCGTCGACGGCCGACCACTCGACGGTGAGCGTCTCGCCCTTGGCGCGGCGGAAGGCGCCACCGCTCTTGCCCTTGCGTACGAAGACCCGGTCGATCTCCCAGTCCCTGCGGGCCGGCAGCTGCTGGATGGAGACGTCCAGGACCGTCACCTCCTCACCGGACTCGACGAGCCGCACCCGCCGGTCGAGCATCTCGCCGAGGACGAGCCGCTCGGTGGGCCGCTGCTCGAAGCGCCGCACGTTCAGTACGCCGGTGGTGATGACCTGGCCGGACTCGATGCCGGTCACGCGGGTCATCGGCAGGAAGATGCGGCGCCGCGTGGAGAGCTCCACGACGAGCCCGAGCAGCCGGGGCGGGCGGCGGCCGACGCGCAGCATGGCGACGAGATCGCGGACGCGCCCCACCATGTCGCCGTTGGGGTCGAAGACGGCGATGCCGGAGAGATGCGAGACGAAGATCCGGGGGGCGCCTGCAGCCATGCGCCGCGCCTCCTTTACATCCTCATTTGTTCTGAAGGTGTGCTTCAGGCTAGCCCGTCCCGGTCCCGTGCGCCTTTGCGCTGCGTCCGGACGGACTGGCTCCGTTCACCGCAGGTGACACGGGTACGCTGCCGTTCTGCCGCCGAGCAAGACGTCGTACGAGAGGTAGCGCGAGCCGTGACCGTACTTCCCCTGGCCCGCCGTTCCCCTGGGATCTTTCTGGTGGGAGTGATGTGCCTCGGGCTCGCGGCATGCAGCGGCGAGGATCCGGACGCGGGCACGAACGGCGTCGCCAAACTGACCGCCCCGAAGATCCAGAGCCGCACCGTCAAGGCCGCGCAGGGTGCCGGGGCCGTCCATCTGTCCGGCACGGTCGTCAGCAGCGGGCACTCGTACAAGATCGACATGCGGCTCAAGGACGAGGGCGGCACGGGATCCGTCACGACGGGCGGCCGGACCTTCCAGTTGCTACGGGTCAAGGAGCATCTGTTCCTGAAGGCCGACGCGGACTTCTGGACGCACCAGGACAGCAAGGGTTCGGGCAGCACGGCGCAGGGGGGCACGGCCGCCGCAGCGGACAAGCTCGACGGCAAGTACGTCAAGGTCCCGCAGGGCGACCCGGCCTACAAACGCCTGAGCGGCTTCACCGTCAAGGGCGCGCTCCTGGACGGACTGCTCACCCTGCACGGCAAGGTGGAGAAGGGCGACCGGGGTTCGGCGGGCGGCGTACGCACGGTCGAACTCACCGGCGACAAAGGTGCCGGCGGCACGCTCGACGTCTCCCTCGAGGGCACCCCGTACCCGCTGCGCCTGGAGCGGGCGGGCGGCGCCGGCACGCTCCAACTCACCGACTGGGGCAAGGACTTCACGCTCCGCGAGCCGGGCAAGGGCGACACGGTGGACTACGGGGCCCAACTCCCGGCGTCCTGAGTCACCGAGGGTCGGCTCGCGCTACTTCCCGCGCTGCTTCCCGCGCCGCTTGCGGCGGAGCAGGAGGTGGGGGAGCGCCGCGGGGGCCTCGCGACGGGTGGTCGCGGTCGTGGCCAGCGGCGCCGCGGCCAGCGCCTCGGACGACGGCGGGACCGTGGTCCCCGTCGGCTCCAGGCGGAGCACCCGGCACTCGTGTGCCCAGCGCTCCGGCATCACCTCGGCGTCCGGCGCGTTCAGGCGCTTGCCCTTCAGCTCGGCGACGGCCGCCTCCCACCCCTCGGAGTGCGGGGCGAGCTCGACGACCCTGGCCGCCCAGCCCACGAGGCGCCCGCCCTTGTCCTTGCTGCGCACGGTGACGGTCGCCGCCCCGCCGTCGGTGAGGCCGGGCAGCGGCTGCTCGCCGGGCCCGTCGCCGACCAGGTTCGCCGCGCCCTCGTGCCACACGTGCCACAGGGCGCGCTCGGGGCCACAGGCACCCCGTACCCAGATGAGGCCGGACTTCTTGGTGGCCTCCTCGACGAGGGCCTGGTCGAGCAGCTGATCCGTCATGGCGCCAGCCTAGAGCCTGTCCGTCGGCTGTTCAGAGCCACCCGTTCCGCTTCAGGATGCGGTGGATCGCGAAACAGGCGCCCACCGTGACGCCGAGGACGAGCGGGTAGCCGAACCGCCAGTGGAGCTCCGGCATGTGCTCGAAGTTCATGCCGTACACGCCACAGACCATCGTCGGTACGGCGATGATCGCCGCCCAGGACGTGATCTTGCGCATGTCCTCGTTCTGCGCGACGGACGCCTGCGCGAGGTTGGCCTGGAGGATGGAGTTGAGCAGTTCGTCGAAGCCGACGACCTGCTCCTGCACGCGCGCGAGGTGGTCGGCGACGTCACGGAAGTACTTCTGGATGTCCGGGTCGACGAGCCGCATCGGCCGCTCGCTCAGCAGCTGCATGGGCCGCTGGAGCGGAGCCACCGCCCGCTTGAACTCGAGGACCTCACGCTTGAGCTGGTAGATCCGCCCGGCGTCGGTGCCGCGCGGAGCGCCCTTGCCCGTCTGCGAGAAGACGTCCGTCTCGACCTCGTCGATGTCGTCCTGCATCGCGTCGGCGACGGCGAGATACCCGTCGACGACGTGGTCCGCGATGGCGTGCAGGACGGCGGACGGGCCCTTGGCGAGCAGCTCGGGGTCGTCCTGGAGCCGGTGCCGCAGCGCCCGCAGCGAGCCCTGGCCGCCGTGCCGGACGGTGATGAAGAAGTCCCGGCCGGTGAAGCACATCACCTCGCCGGTCTCCACGACCTCGCTCGTCGCGGTGAGTTCGGCGTGCTCCACGTAGTGGATGGTCTTGAAGACGGTGAACAGGGTGTCGTCGTAGCGCTCCAGCTTGGGGCGCTGGTGGGCGTGCACGGCGTCCTCGACGGCGAGCGGGTGCAGCCCGAACTCGGCTGCGATACCGGCGAATTCGGACTCGGTCGGCTCGTGGAGACCGATCCAGGCGAAGCCGCCGTCGCGGCGTGCCTTGAGGATCGCGCCGCCGGGCGTCAGGCAGTCGCTGTCGTGGACGCGGGCGCCGTCGCGGTAGACGGCGCAGTCGACGACGGCTGTGGACGTCGACGGATCGCGGGTGGTGTCGTACGGGGCTGACGTGCTGCCGGTCTCGCGCGGCGCGGGGCGGACAGCGGCACGCAGGTCACGGATCATCGACATGGGCAGGCTCCTTCGCGGGCGGGAGCCGCCGGTGGCCATACGGGTCGGCGCTAACCGGAATGAGGACGTCCTGACTGCGGATCCTGTGTGCACGTCCACAAAGCGGGGAGCGCCGCACCGGTGCGGTGGCGGCTTCGCTACTGATTCAGATCAGGCGGAAACGAAGTGCTCTTCCGTGGTGCGCAGACAGACTGGAGCGTGCGCGGAAAGCCGGGAAAATGCGGCTCAGTGGCCGGAAGAGCGGGTGGTACTGCACGGTCGACTTCGGTCCATTGCAGCCCCACCTCCTCCAGCCGGTCCCCCGTGAGGGACGACGTCTCATCCCTCGCAGGGGACGCATGTAGGTCAGGGGCTCGAAAGCAACGCTTGGCGTGCTGCCCCGACCAGCGGCCAAGACTATCAGCCGACTGAAGAAGCGAGCCCACCCTTTACCCATTGGATGCGAGTTCTATGCTCGCGGCATGGGAGATGTTCTTGCTCTGGTCGAGGCCCGGCTGCGTACGGCCCTCGGTGAACCGGACGCGCGCGCCGCGGTCACGTTCCTCGGCACCGACCGCATCGAGGTGCTGCGCTTCACGGACGCGGCGGATACCGGCCTCGTGCGCTACGCCACGCTCGGTATGTCGGCCGCCCCCATGGCCGACCCGACGTCCGCGCTCGCCGACCCGCTCAAGGGCCCGCGCGCGGAGCTCGTGCTGTCGGTGCGCGCCGGTCGCGCCGACACCGACAAGGTGCTGCGCCCGCTCGCCGTGCTCGCCGCGTCGCCACAGGTCGAGGGGGTCGTCGTGGCCGCGGGCGCCTCGCTCGACGTGGGTGAACCCCTGTGGCCCGGCGCCCCGTTCACCTCGGTGCTCGTCTCGGAGTCCGGGGGCCTCGTGGAGGATCTGGAACTGGACGATCCGCTCGATCCCGTACGGTTCCTGCCGCTGCTGCCGATGACGCAGAACGAGGCGGCGTGGAAGCGGGTGCACGGCGCGGCCGCCCTCGAGGAGAAGTGGCTGAACAGCGGAACGGACCTGCGCGATCCGCTGCGCAGGTCCGTAACTCTCGATTAGGGCAATGCAGTTGGTGAAGAACGTGTAGTTTTGACGATCCTCTCCCGGTGGGTGCCGAGAGATTCCCTTGGGCTACCCGAGGGTGGCTGGCTGGGCTTCACGCATCCGCCTCCGCCGCTGGGCGGGACTCGGCGCCCAGGGCGCCTGCGCGTGCTGTTGATGACCGAGCCACCCGTCCGGCGGGCTCGGGCCTCGATCTCGACCGAGGCATTGTGGTCGGCGTCGTCCTCGTGCCCGCAGTGGACGCACGCGAACAGCCGGCCGCGCCCCTTGCGGGATTCGGGGTCGACCTGGCCGCAGGCGGCGCAGGTCTGGGAGGTGTGAAACGCCGGGACAGTGATCAGCCGGGAGCCGTAGAGGTCGCACTTGTAGGCCAGCTGTTGCCGTCGCTCGCCAGGGCAGTTGTCCAGGATCGAGCGGTTCAGTCCGGCCTTCTGCGCCACGTTCCTGCCAGGTTGTTCACGGGTTCCCCTGGCACTGGCAGTCAGGTTGGGTACGCGTAGATCCTCGATGCCGACGAAGCCGTGGTTTTTGGCGAGGTCGGTGGTGAGCTGATGCGTAAAGTCCTGACGTCGGTTCGCTTCTCGGGTCTTCAGCTTGCCGATGGCCGCGATTGTGCTGCGCAGGCGGTTGCCGTACTCCCCGCCGTTGTGCTTCTTGGCGAAGGCGATTTGGCGGGCCTTGCGCTGCTCCAGCGCCAGCAGTCGCTGTTTCTCGCTCTCCGTCAGTCCTGCGGGCTTGAGGCGTGGTGCATTGTCGGTGGACACGTACGCGGAGGAGGTCACTCCGAAGTCCACCCCACACCCTGGCCGCCCGTTCGGTGCCGCTGCCTTGCGGCCGGTGGCAACACCGAAAGAGACATGCCAGCCTGTCCCGTCTCGGCTGATTGTGGCGTTGCGCAAGACGCCGCCCAGTGCGCGCGAGAGCCGGAAGCGCACCCAGCCCAGCTTGGGGATCTTCACTACGGCCCAATGCCGGTTGAGTTTGCGGATTTCCACGATCTGCCCCGGGAACGAGACCGATGTCTGATGCCCGCGCTTCCTGCGCTGCGGAAAGCCCGCAGGGTGGTCAGGATTCCAGAAATTGTCGTATGCCCGGTCCAGGTGGCGTAGTACCTGCTGGGCCGCCTGCGCCGGAAGCTCAGCCAGCCACGGCAACTCGGCCCGGGCGATGGTCAGGTGCGTGCACTGCTCGATAGACCGCAGGGTGTACCGGCGCTGCTCCCACATGTGCACCCGCTGTTCCAGCGCAACATTCCACAAGGCGCGCACAGTGTGACCCCCACCTGGTCAGGACCTGCTCCTGCTCGCCGGTGGGATACAGCCGGTACCGCCGCCCCATGTCTGCCCGCACAACTGGACGCTACCAAGCGTCACCGACCGTACGTGCACAGTTTGCGCTATCTGCGATGCCGCCCTCGGACGGGTGATCGTCCTTGACGGAGCGGGAGACGGGGAGGACCGTTGGACCCTATGAGGGGCGAACCCAGTTGCCCGAAGTGTGGTGGCCGGGTCAGGGCTCCCGGCCTTTTCTCCGACTCCTGGCAGTGCGACGTGCACGGGGCGGTGCATCCGCTGCAGCCCGTGATCCCGCCCAGCGTCGAGGCGCTCAGCGTCGTCGTGCACCGCGCCCAGGTGCCGGTGTGGATGCCCTGGCCGCTGCCCGTCGGGTGGCTGTTCACCGGAGTGGTCAGCGCGGGCGACGACCGCACGGGCGGCAAGGCGACCGCGGTGGCGTGCTCGGGCCCCGGACCGCTCGGCGGCGTGGGGGAGATGCTGCTCGTCGCGGAGGAGCTCGGCGTCGGCCTCGGCGCCCGGTACGCGGGCATCGACGGCCCCGACCCCGGCCCGTACATGAACGTCGAGAAGCCGCCCCAGGTCAAGGTTCTGGCCGCCGGACGCCCGACCCCGATGTGGCACGTCTCCGGCACCCCCGACGACCGCGCGGTCTTTGCGGGCGAGGCGCGCGGCCTGTGGGTGTGGGCGATCGTGTGGCCCGAGCAGACCGGGCTCCTGATGTACGACGAGCTGGTCCTGACCGACCTGCGCGACGTGGGCGCCGAGGTCGACGTGGTGCCCTGCGGTGCGCTGTCCCCGCGCATCCTGACGTAAGGGGTCATACGGGGAGACGACGGTGACGGGATCGCTCCGGATCCCCGTTATCCTTGAGCGTCCCCTTCCGTCCGTTCAGAGCCTGGAGTACGCGCGTGCGCATCGATCTGCACACCCACTCCACCGCTTCCGACGGCACGGACACCCCGGCCGAGCTGGTCCGCAACGCGGCTGCCGCCGGTCTGGACGTCGTCGCGCTCACCGACCACGACACGAGCCGCGGGTACGCGGAGGCCGTCGCCGCCCTGCCGGCCGGACTCACACTCGTCACCGGCGCCGAACTCTCCTGCCGCCTCGACGGCGTGGGCCTGCACATGCTGGCCTACCTCTTCGACCCCGACGAGCCCGAGCTGCTGCGCGAGCGCGAGCTCGTACGGGACGACCGGGTGCCGCGCGCGCAGGGCATGGTCGCCAAGCTTCAGGACCTCGGCGTGCCCGTGACCTGGGAGCAGGTCGCCCGCATCGCCGGCGACGGGTCCGTCGGCCGCCCGCACGTCGCGGAGGCCCTCGTCGCACTCGGCGTCGTCGGATCCGTCTCCGACGCCTTCACGCCCGACTGGCTCGCCGACGGCGGCCGCGCGTACGTCGGCAAGCACGAGCTCGACCCCTTCGACGCGATCCGCCTGGTCAAGGCCGCGGGCGGGGTCACCGTCTTCGCACACCCGGCGGCCGCCAAGCGCGGGCAGGTCGTGCCCGAGTCGGTGATAGCCGACCTCGCCGCGGCCGGACTCGACGGCATCGAGACCGACCACATGGACCACGAACCGGCCACGCGGGCCCGCCTGCGCGGCCTCGCCGCCGACCTCGGCCTCCTGGCCACGGGCTCCTCCGACTACCACGGCAGCCGGAAGACCTGCGTGCTCGGCGAGTTCACCACCGACCCCGAGGTGTACGGGGAGATCACGCGCCGGGCGACCGGGGCGTTTCCCGTGCCCGGGGCCGGCGGAACCACCGCGTAGCCCGCGCCCTGCCGCGATCCGGCGGGCCGCCTCTCTCATGCCCCGGTGCGGGCTCACGCACCGCACCCCCACGCACGACGCGTCCCGGCTGATCCCGCGGACCCCACTCGCAAGGCCACACCCGTGTTTGATGTTGCTGTCTTCGGATCCCTTTTTCTCACGCTATTCGTGATTATGGACCCCCCGGGGATCACCCCGATCTTCCTCGCGCTCACCGCGGGCCGGCCCGCCAAGGTGCAGAAGAGGATGGCCTTCCAGGCCGTCTGTGTCGCCTTCGGCGTCATCGCGGTCTTCGGCCTGTTGGGCCACCAGATCCTCGACTACCTGCATGTCTCCGTCCCCGCGCTCATGATCGCGGGCGGGCTGCTGCTGCTCCTCATCGCGCTCGACCTGCTCACCGGCAAGACCGACGAACCGAAGCAGACCAAGGACGTGAACGTCGCGCTCGTGCCGCTCGGCATGCCGCTGCTCGCGGGCCCCGGCGCGATCGTGTCCGTCATCCTCGCCGTGCAGAAGGCGGACAGCGCCGCGACGCAGGTGTCGGTGTGGACGGCGATCGTCGCCATCCATGTCGTCCTGTGGTTCGTGATGCGCTACTCGCTGCTGATCATCCGCGTCATCAAGGACGGCGGCGTGGTCCTGGTGACGCGCCTCGCGGGCATGATGCTCTCCGCGATCGCCGTGCAGCAGATCATCAACGGTGTGACCCAGGTGATCCAGGGCTCCTGACGCCGACGGCGCCGAGCCCCCGCCGTGCACGCAAAAGAGCCCCCGTACGGATGTCGTACGGGGGCTCTGAAGCGTGTTATTCGATTACGTACGGTGTATCAACGGTGTATCAGGAGTCGTCGTCGCGTTACGAGGCCGGCGACTCGGCCGGGCGGATGTAGAGGCGCTGCCCTATGGCGGCCGCCTGCTGAACGATCCGGTTGACGGAGGCGGCGTCCACGACGGTGCTGTCCACGGCGGTTCCGTCGACATCGTCGAGTCGCATGATTTCGAAGCGCATAACCGCTTCTCCCTTCGTCTGGTCATCCTCCTGGAGGAGAACTACTGGTACGGGACAACAGTCTTGCCCCGTCGTACGGCCAGGCGGTTGCCTGACCGTTAAGAGTGGATTGCGCGGCTTCAATGCCCCGCGTTCTGTAGGGATCAACGGGTTGCCCCCAGCAAACATTCCCTACGCTAAGGAAATTTTTCGCGAGGCTAATTACCCGCGGGTAGCGGGACCGGTTGTGTTCGCAGCGTGACGGCCGGGACAATGGGCCCCATATGAACGACGACCTGACGGCCATCCGCGCGGAGCTCGACCGTACGAACGAGCTGCTCAAGCGCATGCTCGCCGAAGTGGCCAAGACCCCGTCCACCCACGCGATCTTCGTGGACGCCGGATACCTCTACGCCGCCGCCGGCCGCCTCGTCACCGGGACCGAGGACCGCAGAGCCTTCGACCTCGACGCCGAAGGCATCGTCGACGCCCTCATCGACAAGGCCCGCACGATCTTCGCGGACAGCCGGCTGCTGCGCGTGTACTGGTACGACGGCGCCCGGCGCCGCATCCACACGAACGAACAGCAGTCGATCGCCGAGCTGCCCGACGTCAAGGTCAGGCTCGGCAACCTCAACGCCCACAACCAGCAGAAGGGCGTCGACTCCCTGATCCGCACGGACCTCGAGTCGCTCGCCCGGCACCGCGCCATCAGCGATGCCGCGCTCATCGGCGGGGACGAGGACCTCGTCTCCGCGGTCGAGGCGGCGCAGGGCTACGGTGCACGCGTCCACCTGTGGGGCATCGAGGCGCCCGAGGGCCGCAACCAGGCGGACCCGCTCCTGTGGGAGGTCGACAGCCAGCGCACGTTCGACCTGGCGTTCTTCAAGCCGTACGTGTCCCGGCGCACCGCCACGGCGACGTACGAGAACGCGGGCACGCCCCGCCCCTCGCGGGAGGACGTGCGCTTCGTCGGTGCGCAGATCGCCGCGAAGTGGCTCGCCGCGCGCGGCAGGGAGTCACTGGTGGAGCTGCTGCCGGGGCACCCGTATCTGCCCGGGCCCGTCGACCAGGAGCTGCTGGTCGAGGCGGAGGCGCTGCTGCAGTACTCGCTGCGGGGGCAGTCCGACCTGCGGCGCGCCCTGCGGGACGGCTTCTGGGGCCACCTCCAGGCGCAGTACTAGTACCGCGCCCTCCGGCTAGACCACCGGCGGGTGCAGGTCCCAGAACGCGGCCAGGGCCGCCGCGGTCTCCTGGGGGCGGTCCGTGTTCGGGGAGTGCTCCGCGCCCGCGATGACGGTCCTGCGGGCCGAGAGGCGTACGGCCATGGAGTCGAGGAGCTGTACCGGCCAGGTGTCGTCGCGCTCGCCCGACAGCACGTGCTTGGGCAGCCGGACGGCCGCCAGCTCGTCGACCAGGTCGGGTTCCGTGCACAGCTGGCGGCCGGTCGCGATGAGCTGCGCCGGGCTGTTGAGCAGCCAGCGGTGCCGCAGGGCGGCGGCATCGTCCGCGCCCGCTCCGGGGGCATCCGTCTCCTCCGGCGCGTCGAGCGCCTGTATCGCGTCCCAGACCTGCGCCATGTCGAGCACCGCGAGTGCGTCCCGCAGCAGCTTGACCCGCTCCTGCTGCGACGGCGAGATCTGGGCCGGGCCCGAGGACATGAGGGTGAGCGAGGCGAACGGCGTCGCATCGACGAGCACGGCCGCCCGGGCGATCAGGCCGCCCAGCGAATGCCCCACGAGATGCAGCGGCGTCCCGTCGTCCACGACGGCCGCCTGCGCGAGCACATCGCGGGCCAACTCCCGCTGAGCGTAAGGAGATTCGTCGTCGAGGGGCCCCGTCGACTCGTACTGCCCCCGCCCGTCCACGGCGACCGTGCGGTACCCGGCGGCGGCGAGTGGCACGTGCAGGGCGATGAAGTCCTCCTTGCTGCCGGTGAATCCGGGCAGCAGGAGCGCGGTACCGGTGTGCCCGGCGTCCTGCGGGCCGGCACTGATGGCGGCGAAGTCGCCGCGCTCGGTCCGAAGAGCGTGGGCGACGGCGCCGGGCGGCGGGACGAATGCGGGAGGCCGACTCATGCGACGAGGCTAACCGCAGTGCCGCCGCGGGTCATTCGGGGATGGCGCGGGGCCCTCCGCGACCTCCGTGACCGTGAACGCCAATGGCCCGGCCCCGCTTTCGCGGGCCCGGGCCATGTGGCTTGCTACGTGGTCACGCTCAGCTCTCCGTCGGCTCCGCGGCCTTGCGGGTGCGGCGGCGGGGCTTGGCGGGCGCCTCCTCGGCGGGCGCTTCGGCGGCGGCCTTGGGGGCCGCGGCCTTGCGCGTGCGCTTCGGCTTCGTCTCCGTGACCTCGGCGGCCGCGTCGGCGGTCGCCTTGGGGGCGGCGGCCTTACGGGTGCGCTTCGACTTGGTCTCCGCGACCTCCGTCACCTCGACGGTGTCCGCCACGGCCTCGGCCTTGGGCGCAGCCTTGCGGGTGCGGCGGCGCGGCTTGGTCTCGGCCTCCTCGGCGACGACCGCCTCGGCGGCAGCCTTGGGGGCGGCGGCCTTACGGGTGCGCTTCGGCTTCGTCTCCGCGACCTCCGTCACCTCGACGGTGTCCGCCACGGCCTCGGCCTTGGGCGCAGCCTTGCGGGTGCGCTTGGGCTTGGCCTCCGCGGGAGCCTCGGCCGACTCGACGGCCTCGACCGTGTCCACCACGGCCTCCGCGGCCTTGCGGGTGCGGCGGCGCGGCCTCGGGACCGTCGCCTCGACGGTCTCGGCGACCTCCTCGGCAGCGGCCTTGGGGGCGGCGGCCTTACGGGTGCGCTTCGGCTTCGTCTCCGCGGCCTCGGGCGCCTCGACCGTGTCGGCGACAGCCTCGGCCGTCGCGACGGCGGCGGTCTCGACGACGGCCTCCGGCGCGGCGCCCGAACGGGTGCGACGGCGACGACGCGGCGTACGCGGCTCCACCACCGTGGCGTCCACGGCCTCGGAGGCGGCGACCGCCTCGGCCGGGGCCGTCCTCGGCTCGTTCACCGTCGGCGCGGCCACCGGCTCGCCGTTACGGATGCGGCGACGGCGACGCGGCGTCGTACGCGCCGTACGCGGCTCGCGCTCGGGCTCCTGGACGGGAGCCGGAGCGGCCGTACGGCCACCACGGCCGCCGCGCCCGCCACGGCCACCGGTCTCGCCGAGGTCCTCGACCTTTTCGGCGGACAGACCGGCCCGGGTGCGCTCGGAGCGCGGCAGCACGCCCTTCGTGCCGGCCGGGATGTTCAGCTCCTCGTACAGGTGCGGAGACGACGAGTACGTCTCGACCGGGTCGGGGAACTTCAGGTCCAGCGCCTTGTTGATCAGCTGCCAGCGCGGGATGTCGTCCCAGTCGACCAGCGTGATCGCGATGCCCTTTGCGCCCGCGCGGCCGGTACGGCCGATGCGGTGCAGGTACGTTTTCTCGTCCTCGGGGGACTGGTAGTTGATGACGTGCGTCACACCCTCGACGTCGATGCCGCGAGCGGCGACGTCGGTGCAGACGAGCACGTCCACCTTGCCGTTGCGGAAGGCCCGCAGGGCCTGCTCACGCGCGCCCTGGCCGAGGTCACCGTGGACGGCGCCGGACGCGAAGCCGCGCTGCTGCAGCTGGTCGGCGATGTCGGCGGCGGTCCGCTTCGTACGGCAGAAGATCATCGCGAGCCCGCGGCCTTCGGCCTGCAGGATGCGCGCGACCATCTCCGGCTTGTCCATGTTGTGCGCGCGGTAGACGTGCTGCGAGGTGTTCGCGACCGTCGCGCCCTCGCCGTCGGGCGACGTGGCGCGGATGTGCGTCGGCTGCGACATGTAGCGACGGGCCAGGCCGATGACGGCGCCGGGCATCGTCGCGGAGAACAGCATCGTCTGGCGCTTGGCCGGAAGCATGTTGATGATCTTCTCGACGTCGGGCAGGAAGCCCAGGTCGAGCATCTCGTCGGCCTCGTCGAGGACGAGGGACTTGATGTGCTTCAGGTTGAGCTTCTTCTGGCCCGCGAGGTCGAGGAGACGGCCCGGGGTGCCGACGACGACGTCGATGCCCTTCTTGAGGGCCTCGACCTGCGGCTCGTAGGCACGCCCGCCGTATATGGCGAGGACGCGCACATTGCGCACCTTGCCGGCCGTCAGCAGGTCGTTCGTGACCTGCTGGCACAGCTCACGGGTGGGGACGACGACGAGCGCCTGCGGGGCGTCGGTCAGCTGCTCGGGCTGCGCCCGGCCCGCCTCGACGTCCGCGGGGACGGTGACGCGCTCGAGGAGCGGAAGCCCGAAGCCGAGCGTCTTGCCGGTGCCGGTCTTGGCCTGGCCGATGACGTCGGTGCCGGAGAGCGCTACGGGGAGCGTCATCTCCTGGATGGGAAAGGGGGTGATGATGCCGACGGCCTCGAGGGCTTCGGCGGTCTCGGGAAGGATCCCAAGGTCTCGGAACGTAGAAATCTGCTGCGTAGTCAGGGTGTTGCCTCTTCTGTGAGACGCGGTGCGAGGCGAACGCGGGGGTCGTGACCGTGCCTTGATCGCCGGTCGCCAGCGAGAGGCGGGCGGGCCGGGTGACGCGGGACCACTGCCGACGCTCGAGCGCTCGTGCCGCTGAGGGATTCCCTCCTCATGCCGTACGTCGTGTGACGTACCGCCCGGAGGGCTGTCGGGTCGGAGCCGATCGGGCCACCGACCGGGCATCCTCATTCATGAAGCCCGTCGAAAACGCGTACAAACAGACACGTAGAAGTTCTGCTCGTACCCGGCGGGCTCTTTACCACCATACCCCGGAATCGCGCATGTGCGATGGCCGAATTGGTCACGTAGTCGTCGTCACAGTCATTGACCAGGGACTTCGGGGCGGCGGTCGGCGGGCTATTCTGCGCTTCATGGAGACGCCTGACACCGCCGCAGCCGACGAACCCACCGGAATCGCCGCCCAGGACTGGGCGAAGGCATCCGTCGACCCCCATTACCGCGCAGCGGTCGTGGACCTGCTCGGCGCACTCGCGTACGGAGAGCTGGCCGCATTCGAGCGGCTCGCCGAGGACGCGAAGCTGGCGCCCACGCTCGGCGACAAGGCCGAGCTCGCGAAAATGGCGTCCGCCGAATTCCACCACTTCGAGCAACTGCGCGACCGGCTCTCGGCGATCGGCGTCGAGCCGACCGAGGCGATGGAGCCCTTCGTCGCCGCGCTCGACGGCTTCCACAAGCAGACCGCGCCGTCGGACTGGCTGGAAGGTCTGGTCAAGGCGTACGTCGGCGACTCGATCGCCAGTGACTTCTACCGTGAGGTCGCGGCCCGGCTCGACTCGGACACCCGCTCCCTCGTCCTCGCCGTACTCGACGACACCGGGCACGCCAGCTTCGCCGTGGAGAAGGTGCGGGCCGCGATCGAGGCCGAGCCGCGCGTGGGCGGCCGGCTCGCGCTGTGGGCTCGCCGCCTGATGGGCGAGGCGCTCTCGCAGTCGCAGCGGGTCGTCGCCGACCGGGACGCCCTGTCGACGATGCTCGTCGGCGGCGTGGCCGACGGGTTCGACCTCGCGGAGGTCGGCCGGATGTTCTCGCGGATCACCGAGGCGCACACCAAGCGGATGGCCGCGCTGGGGCTCGCGGCCTGAGGCCGCTTCACCGCCGGTCGGTCACGGTCTAGGCCGGCGCCGACCGGCGGACTGGGGCTGAGGGGCGCAGCAGCAGCGACAGGAACGCCACCCCCACGACGACCGCTCCGGCGAGGGTGGCAAGGGCGTGGCCGGAGCCGAGCGCGGTGTGGGTCAGAAATGCCCCGAAGAGCGCACCCGCGATTCCTGTCGGCAGCACGAGCGCCCGGGGCGGGAGCCGGCGGGGCAGGCGGACAGTCGCGGCCCAGGCAAGGCCGAGGCCGAGCAGGGCGGAGCCGAGCGCTTCCAGGAGCATTGTGTGAGGTCCCTCCCGCATTGGCCGTGGTGCAAATCGGTCTTGACCGGTGTACCCCCGGGCCGCGGAATGCAATCCTCCCCGTATGGGTTCGCTGTGTCCGCCCTGTGAAGGCCGCAGCGTCGCGGACAGGCACGGAAACAGGTACGGGAGAGGCCCGGTGGCGGATGCCACCGGGCCTCTCCCGTACGTCTTTCGTGCCGCCGTGCGCGGGGCTCTACACCGGGCCGAAGCCCACCTTGCGCACCGTCGGCTCACCGATCTCCACGTACGCCAGGCGCTCGGCCGGCACCAGGACCTTGCGGCCGTGCTCGTCCACGAGAGTCAGCAGCTGCACCTTGCCGGACAGTGCCTCGGACACCGCGCTCTCGACTTCCTCGGCGGTCTGGCCGCTCTCCAGAACGATCTCGCGGGGCGTGTGCTGCACGCCGATCTTGACCTCCACGGCCTTGTCCCTCCGACGATCCGTGATGTGCGCGGACGACCGCGCCGTACTCAGCACACATTAGCCCGGTGAGGGGACGTGCCCGGCGTCCACGCTGCACGCCAGGAGCGAACAAGACCCGTAAACGCCGCGCGCCGTGCGCCGCGCCTCGTCAGTGGTGGTCGGTGCCGTGCAGCGGGAAGCCGGCGATGCCGCGCCAGGCCAGGGACGTCAGGAGCGTCACGGCCTTGTCGCGCGGGATCTGCGACTGGCTGGAGAGCCAGTAGCGCGCCACGACCTGCGATACGCCGCCCAGGCCGACGGCGAGCAGCATCGACTCGTCCTTCGACAGGCCGGTGTCCTCGGCGATCACGTCGGAGATCGCCTCCGCGCACTGCAGGCTGACGCGGTCCACGCGCTCCCGCACCGCGGGCTCGTTCGTCAGGTCCGACTCGAAGACCAGGCGGAAAGCGCCGCCCTCGTCCTCCACGTAGGCGAAGTACGCATCCATCGTGGCCGCGACCCGCTGCTTGTTGTCGGACGTGGAGGCCAGCGCCGTGCGCACGGCCAGGAGAAGCGCCTCGCAGTGCTGGTCGAGCAGGGCCAGGTAGAGGTCGAGCTTGCCGGGAAAGTGCTGGTAGAGCACCGGCTTGCTGACGCCCGCGCGCTCCGCGATGTCATCCATGGCCGCCGCGTGATAGCCCTGCGCGACGAATACCTCCTGGGCCGCGCCCAGAAGCTGGTTACGTCGGGCACGGCGCGGCAGGCGCGTGCCCCGAGGGCGCGCTGCCTCTGTCTGCTCGATGGCTGTCACGCCGCCTCCCAAGATTGTCCGTGTGCGGTGTGCGCCGCTTCGCCATCGTACTTTTCGGTAACCGTGGTGTGCGCGGTGCGAACGCACAATTTCACGGACCGGACAGCTATGGAAACCGTCCGCATACGGGCAAATACGGGCAGGTCATCGATAGTCGTCCTCGTCCACATCCACTACGCGGGCCTGTTCGGCACGGTCCGCCTCGTTCGCGGCGTCCGGGTCCGCGTCCGCCGGAGGGTCGTCCCGGTGCGGCGAGAGCTCCGTGAGCTGCTCGGCCGCGTCCGCCTCGGGGGCCTCGACGCCGACCTCCGCGTCGTCCTCCTGCCGCTCGAATGTGTCTGGGTCGGATGGGTCGACCGTCATGGCGGCTCCCTTCCCTCATGTGTCCTTGTACGTCCTCATGTGGGCGGGTGCCCAGATCCGAGCGTAGGAGACACCGGAACGAGGCGCGATGCGATCTGTGACGGCGAACACACGATCCAGTGCGTGATCGTCTCGTAACATATCCCGCATGTCTTCGACCGAGTCGCCGCGCGTGCCTGCCGCCTTCGCAGCCGCGGCGCCCAAGCCGGGCACCGTCCGGGTCGCGGAGGGTGAGCGGCTCGGCTCGGTCGGCCTGCCGGGGCTCACGCTCACGGTCCGCTCCCGCCCTGGCACCCGCGCAGGGCTGCCGCCCGCGCTGTACGTGCACGGTCTCGGCGGGTCCTCGCAGAACTGGTCGGCCCTGATGCCGCTCCTCGAGGACGCCGTCGACGGCGAGGCGCTCGACCTGCCCGGCTTCGGCGACTCGCCGCCGCCGGACGACGGCGACTACTCGGTGACCGGGCACGCCCGCGCCGTCATCCGCCACCTCGACGCGGCGGGCCGCGGGCCCGTCCACCTCGTCGGCAACTCCCTCGGCGGGGCGATCACGACACGGGTCGCGGCCGTACGGCCCGATCTCGTGCGCACCCTCACACTCGTCTCGCCCGCGCTGCCCGAGATCCGCGTGCAGCGCACGGCGGTGCCGACCGCACTGCTGGCCGTACCGGGCGTGGCCTCGCTCTTCACCCGCCTCACCAAGGACTGGACCGCCGAACAGCGGGTGCGCGGCGTCACAGCACTCTGTTACGGGGATCCCGGCCGGGTCACCCCCGAGGGGTACCGGGCCGCCGTCGAGGAGATGGAGCGGCGGCTTCAACTGCCTTATTTCTGGGACGCGATGACCCGTTCGGCGCGTGGCGTCGTGAACGCGTACACCCTGGGCGGGCAGCATGGGCTGTGGCGTCAGGCCGAACGTGTCCTCGCGCCCACGCTCCTCGTCTACGGTGGACGCGATCAGCTCGTGTCCTACCGGATGGCGGCGCGGGCCGCGCGGACGTTCCGTTCCTCGCGGCTCCTGACGCTGCCGGACGCGGGGCACGTGGCGATGATGGAGTATCCGGAGACGGTCGCCACGGCGATGCGTGAGCTCCTCGCGGATGCGGGGGAATCGACCGAGAGCGACGAGACGAGCGGGCGGGGAGCTGAGGCGGCGAGTGGGACGGCATAGCCGCCGGGGGCCTGCACCGGCACCGTTGGACGACGCGGAGGCGGCCGGGGCACCGGTCGCCGCAGGCCGCGGTCGCCGCAGGCGCGGCGCCCCCGATGTCCCACGTCCCACCACGCCGGGACCCCAGGCGCAGCAGGGCGCTCCGCGCGGGCAGGCCGGGCCGGGGCCGGCCCCGTACCGCGGCCCGTCTCCGAACGCCGGGCCGCCGCGCGGGTTCCCCGAGGCGACGCCCGCACATGGCTTTCCCCAGGCGACCCCGCCGCACGGTTTCCCGCAGGCGGCTCCGCCGCAGGGGCCCACCACGCGTGGGTTCTCCGAGGCGACCCCCGCACATGGCTTCCCGCAGGCGACCCCGCCGCACGGTTTCCCGGTGCAGGGGACTCCGGCGCAGGGGACTCCGGCTCATGGGTCGCCCCGTGTGACGCCTTCCCATGGATTCCCGCAGGGCACGCCCGCGCACGGCGTTCCGCATGTGCGCGGTGGGCACCCTGAGCAGTTCGAGGGGGGTGCCCGGGGCGAGACCCGCATGGGCGTCGGCTACGCGGCCGCGCCGGTCGTGCCGGCCGCGCCGGTTGTGCCGTCGCCCCGGAGCAGGCCGCGGCAGGACTACGTGGACGCGTTCGCCCCGCCTGTCCGTCCCTCCGACCCGTACGGCACTGTCACCGACTGGGACGCGGAGGGCGGCGAGCCCGACGTGGCCGCCGCCGCGTATGGCGAGGACGAGGAGCCGGGTGACAAACGGCGCAAGGGCCGTACGTACACCGGCATCGCGGCCGCCGCCGTGACCACCGTGCTCGCCGTCGTCGTCGCCGGGCACGTCGTCCAAGGGCGTGGCGACGCGGCCGACGCCCACGCGCAGTCCGCGGCCGGGCCCGGCAAGCGGTCGACGGCCGGGTCGGCGTCCCGTTCGGACGACCGCGCCACCCCCGGGGGCAAGGCGCGGCCCGTCACCCCGCTGACGTACGACCAGAAGATGGGCAAGACGTATCCCCTGTCCGCCAAGCTCAAGGGCTCCGGGAAGTTCACCGCGGTGCCCGGATTCGACAAGGCGCCGGGCAAGGGAGAGAAGTTCCAGTACCGGATCGACGTCGAGAACGGGCTCGGGCTCGACGGCGCGCTTTTCGCACAGGCCGTGCAGAAGACCCTGAACGACGACCGCAGTTGGGCGCACGGCGGCGGCAGGGCTTTCGAGCGGATTTCCTCTGGAAAGCCCGATTTCGTGATAACGCTCGCCAGTCCGGGGACCACCGGCGTCTGGTGCGAGAAATCCGGGCTCGACACGACCGAGGACAATGTGTCCTGCGATTCCGCCGCCACCGACCGCGTCATGATCAACGCCTATCGGTGGGCGCAGGGATCGACGACGTACGGGAACAAGATCCATCTGTACCGGCAGATGCTCATCAACCACGAGGTCGGGCACCGGCTCGGGTTCAACCACGTGACCTGCACGAAGAACGGCGCGCTCGCGCCCGTCATGCAGCAGCAGACCAAGTTCCTGACCTTCGACGGAATCACCTGCAAGCCCAACCCCTGGGCCTTTCCCAAGAGTTGAGCCGTAGGGCAGAGGTCGCGTTGACATCCGGCGAAAGTTCGTTCATATTTCTCCGCATGTCGCACCGTCACGCACCCTCGCGCACCGCCATTGAGCTCACGCTCATCGGCGTGACCGCGCTGTGCGTCGCCGACGTGCACTGTTGCTGACGCCCGCCCCTGGCGTGCTGCGTCGCATTTAATCTCTCCTTTCCGGTATCCACCCTTATTTCTTCTCAGGGTTTCCGGTTTCGCGGTTTCCGGCTGTCGACGTGCCTCGGGCGAGTTCTGCGCATTTCCCTGCCTGCCCTCTGCTGCCCAGTGCAGCGCACATTCCCCAAGGGGTCGATTTCCGATGCGTCAACCGTCCGTCATAGCGCGCCGCGTGGCCGCCGCATCCGTAAGCGTGGTCCTCGCCGCCGGCGCCGCCGCCTGCGCCGGGCCCAAGGACAGCGACGCAGGGGGGAGCTCCGACGCCAAGGCGCAGAAGGGCGGCACCCTCACCGTCCTCAACTCCAACCCGCAGTCCGACTTCGACCCGGCGCGGCTCTACACCTCCGGCGGCGGCAACGTCCCCTCGCTCGTCTTCCGCACGCTGACCACCCGCAACCGCGAGGACGGCGCAGCCGGCGCGAAGGTCGTCCCCGACCTCGCCACCGACCTGGGCAAGCCCAGCAAGAACGCGACCGTGTGGACGTACACCCTGAAGAAGGGCGTCACCTACGAGGACGGCTCGCCCATCACGTCCGCCGACATCAAGTACGGCATCGAGCGGTCGTTCGCCGCCGAACTCTCCGGCGGCGCACCGTACTTGAGGGACTGGCTGATCGGCGGCGCCGACTACCAGGGCCCGTACAAGGACAAGAAGGGCCTCGACTCGATCGAGACCCCGGACGCGCGGACCATCGTCTTCCACCTGAACAAGCCCGAGGGCGAGTTCCCCTACCTGGCCACGCAGACGCAGTTCACGCCCGTGCCCAAGGCCAAGGACACCGGCACGAAGTACGAGGAGCACCCCGTCTCGTCCGGCCCGTACAAGGTCGTGAAGAACGAGAACGACGGCGAGCGGCTCGTCCTGGTGCGCAACACGCACTGGTCCGCGACAACCGACGAGGAACGCAAGGCCTACCCGGACCGGATCGACGTCCGCTCCGGTCTCGACTCCTCCGTCATCAACCAGCGGCTCTCCGCAGGTCAGGGCGCCGACGCCACCGCCGTCACCACCGACACCAACCTCGGCCCCGCCGAACTCGCCAAGGTCAGCGGCGACAAGAAGCTCGCCGCCCGCGTCGGTACCGGCCACTTCGGCTACACGAACTACATCGCCTTCAACCCGAAGGTGAAGCCGTTCGACAACCCGAAGGTGCGCCAGGCCATCGCCACCGCCGTCGACCGCTCGTCGGTGATCAACGCGGCCGGCGGCTCCTCGCTCGCCGAGGCCGCGACGACGTACCTGCCGAACCAGAAGTCCTTCGGTTACACCGCGTACGACCACTTCCCGGCCGGTGCCTCGGGCAACGCGCAGAAGGCCAAGGAGCTGCTCAAGGAGGCCGGTTACAAGAAGGGCCTGACCGTCACCCTCACGCACTCCAACGCCAAGGACTTCGAGACCAGCCCGGAGATCGCCACCGCCCTCCAGGACGCCCTGAAGAAGGCCGGCATCACCGTCAAGCTCCAGGGCCTGGAGGCGAACGACTACTCCGACACGATCCACAGCGCCAAGAAGGAGCCCGGCTTCTTCCTCGCGCACTGGGGAGCCGACTGGCCCTCCGGCGGCCCGTTCCTCGCCCCGATCTTCGACGGCCGGCAGATCGTCAAGGACGGCGCGAACTTCAACACCGGCTTCCTCAATGACAAGTCCGTCAATGACGAGATTGACTCGATCAACAAGTTGACCGATCTTGACGCTGCAGCCAAGCGCTGGGGTGCACTGGACAAGAAGATCGGGGAGCAGGCACTGACCGTGCCGCTGTTCCACCCGGTGTACAAGCGCCTGTACGGACCGGACGTCAAGAACATCGTCATCAGCGACTGGACCGGCGTGCTCGACATCTCGCAGGTCTCGGTGAAGTGACGCGATGACCGAGGCACTTGTGGCCTCGGAGACCGCAGGGGCGGGCGCCATCACGGCGTCCGCCCCCGTCTCCGGAGCCCGTCAGTTCTGGCGGCGCCTGCGCACGCAGCGCGCCGCCCTCGTCGCGGCAGCCGTCGTCGCCCTGCTCGTCCTGATCGCCCTCGGGGCCCCGCTCCTCGCGCTGATCGAGGGCCAGGACCCGAACACGTACCACCCCCACCTCATCGACTCCGCGCGCGGCGGCGTGCCCGTCGGCGCCTTCGGCGGAGCCGGCGGCGAGCACTGGCTCGGCGTCGAACCGCAGACCGGACGCGACCTGTTCACCCGCCTCGTCTACGGGGCCCGGGTCTCCCTCGGTGTCGCACTCGCCGCCACCGTCGTGCAGGTGTTCATCGGCGTCACCGTCGGCATCGCGGCCGGGCTCGGCAACCGCTGGGTCGACCAGATCCTCAGCCGCGCCACCGACGTCATCGTCGCGCTGCCCCTGATGATCCTCGCGCTCGCCCTGATGGCGATCGTCCCGAGCGGCTTTCCCCGGCCCGTCCTCGTCGCCCTCGTGATCGGGCTCGTGGCCTGGGGCGGCACCGCCAAGATCGTGCGCGCCCAGACCATCACCCTCAAGGAGCGCGACTTCGTGGCCGCGGCCCGGCTCAGCGGCTGGCCCACCTGGCAGATCGCCCGCCGCGAACTCCTCCCGTCGCTCGCCGCGCCCGTCATCACGTACGCGTCCCTGCTCGTCCCGACGAACGTCACCGTCGAGGCGGCCCTCTCGTTCCTCGGCGTCGGCGTCAAACCGCCCACACCCTCCTGGGGACAGATGCTCACCGCCGCCGACGTCTGGTACCAGGCCGCGCCGCAGTACCTACTGCTACCCGCAGGCGCGCTCTTCGTGACCGTGCTCGCGCTCACCGTCCTCGGCGACGGCGTGCGCACCGCGCTCGACCCGCGCGCCGCGTCCCGCCTGCGCATCGGCACGGGCCGCAAGCGGGAGGCCGGCGCATGACCGGCTTCCTGCTGCGCAGGGCGATCGGCGCCGCCGTCACCCTGCTCGCCATCTCCGTGATCATCTACGTCGTCTTCTACGCGGCCCCCGGCAACGTCGCCCAGATCAGCTGCGGCCCCCGCTGCTCGCCCGCCCAAGTGCAGCAGGTCGCCGACCAGTTGAGGCTCGACGACCCGCTGTACCTGCGCTACTGGCACTTCCTCCAGGGCATCTTCGTAGGACAGGACTTCTCCACCGGCACCGCCGTCCAGCACTGCGACGCCCCCTGCCTCGGCTTCTCGTACCAGACCGACCAGCAGGTCACACAGCTGATCCTCACCAAGCTGCCCGCCACCGCCTCGCTCGCGCTCGGCGCCATGGTGCTGTGGCTGATCCTCGGCGTCGGCACCGGCGTCCTGTCCGCATGGCGGCGCGGCCGTCCCACCGAGCGGATCCTCACCGGCATCACCCTCGCCGGCACGGCCACGCCCGTCTTCGTCATCGGCCTGCTGCTGATGATCGTCGTCTGCGGACAGCTCCAGTGGCTGCCCTTCCCGCAGTACGTGCCCTTCACCGACGACCCCGAACAGTGGGCCTGGAACCTGCTCCTGCCCTGGCTGTCGCTCGCCCTCATCGAGGCCGCCAAATACGCGCGCCTCACCCGCGCCTCCATGCTGGAGACCCTCGCCGAGGACCACGTGCGCACCTTCCGCGCCTACGGGGTCGGCGAACGCTCCATCATCGGACGGCACGCCCTGCGCGGCGCCGTCGCCCCTGTCATCGCCCTGAACGCCAACGACTTCGGCTCCATGTTCGGCGGCGCCGTGCTCAGCGAGACCCTGTTCGGCATCCCCGGACTCGGCCGCGAACTCGTGCACGCCGTCAACGTCGTCGACCTGCCGGTCGTCGTCGGCATGGTCCTCGTCACCGGCTTCTTCGTCGTACTCGCCAATGCCGTCGCGGACGTCCTGTACGCGGTGGCCGACCGACGGGTGGTCCTGTCATGAGCCTCGTCGAAGTGGACGCGCTCACCGTCGAGTTCGGGGACCTGCGGGCCGTCGACACGCTCTCCTTCCGCCTGGAGGAGGGCGCGGCGCTCGGCGTCGTCGGCGAGTCCGGATCCGGCAAGAGCACGGTCGCCTCCGCGCTCCTCGGCCTCCACCGGGGGACCGGCGCGCGCGTCACCGGGTCCGTGCGCGTCGCCGGCACCGACGTACAGGAAGCCGACGACGACGCGCTGCGGCGGCTGCGGGGCGGGACGGCCGCCATGGTCTTCCAGGACCCGCTGTCCTCCCTCGACCCGTACTACGCCGTCGGCGACCAGATCGCCGAGGTGTACCGCGTGCACTCCAAGGCGTCCCGGCGCGCCGCACGCGCGCGTGCCGTGGAAGTGCTCGACCGGGTCGGCATCCCCGACGCCGCCCGCCGCGCGCGCTCACGCCCCCACGAGTTCAGCGGCGGCATGCGCCAGCGCGCCCTGATCGCCATGGCCCTGGCCTGCGAACCCGCCCTCCTCGTCGCCGACGAACCGACCACCGCCCTCGACGTCACCGTCCAGGCGCAGATCCTCGACCTGCTGCACGGACTGCGCCAGGAGACCGGCATGGGCCTCATCCTCGTCACCCACGATGTGGGCGTCGCCGCCGAGAGCGTCGACGACGTCCTCGTCATGCGCCACGGCCGCGCCGTCGAACGCGGAACCGTCGCCGACGTGCTCGGCTCGCCCTCTGCCGCGTACACGAAGGAACTGCTCGGCGCGGTGCCGCGCGTGGACGCGCCACGCCCGGTGCGGAGTGGCGCGGCCGGTGACATCCTGCTCGAAGCGGTCGACCTGCGACGGGAGTTCGGGCGCGGCAAGCGCGCTCTCGCCGCCGTCGACGGGGTCTCCCTGACCGTGCGCCGGGGCGAGACCCTCGGAATCGTGGGCGAGAGCGGCAGCGGCAAGACCACGCTCGGGCGGATGCTCGTCGGACTCCTCGCACCGACGTCCGGGCAGGTGCTCCTTTCAGGGGCGCGAGCCGACACGGGCGTGCAGATGGTGTTCCAGGACCCCGTCTCCTCCCTCAACCCCCGCCGCAGCGTGGGGGAGTCCGTCGCCGACCCGCTGCGGGCACGCGGCGACAAGGAGGTGCGCGGCCGGGTCGAGGAGCTCCTGGAACGCGTCGGGCTCGACCCGGCGCACTACGGGCGCTATCCGCACGAGTTCAGCGGCGGCCAGCGCCAGCGCGTCGGGATCGCCCGCGCGCTCGCCGCCGAACCGCGCATCATCGTGTGCGACGAAGCCGTCTCCGCCCTCGACGTCACGACCCAGGCCCAGGTCACCGGCCTGCTGCGGGAACTCCAGGACGAGCTGGGCCTCGCCCTCGTCTTCATCGCCCACGACCTCGCCGTCGTCCGCCAGGTCAGCGACCGGGTCGCCGTCATGCGCAAGGGACGCGTCGTCGAGTACGGCACCGTGGACGAGGTCTACGGAGCGCCGCAGGACCCGTACACCCGGCAGCTGCTCGCCGCCGTACCGGCGCTCGATCCGGCCGTCGCCGCGCGACGACGCACCGCTCGCAGGGAGCTGGCCGCAGCATGACACTCCGTGACCGAATGAGCGTGTAGCGCGACAGAACGCTACCCGCACGGGAAAGTTACGGCCGTTCACCCCTTTTGGTGGCGTGATGGACAACCGTCCATCACGCCACCGGCATGTCCGCATACGTTCGTCCCGCTGAGCCGCCGGACCAACGGCGGCTCCCCAGACGGGAGATCGGGGGTGTACTCGTGCGCATCGGACTGCTTACGGAGGGTGGCTATCCGTATGTGAGCGGTGAGGCCAGACTCTGGTGCGACCGGCTCGTGCGCGGGCTCGAGCAGCACGAGTTCGACCTCTACGCGCTCAGCCGCAGCCAGGACCAGGAGGACCGCGGCTGGATCGAACTGCCGCCGCAGGTCAGCCGGGTGCGCACCGCGCCGATGTGGACCGCCGACGACGACGGCACCGGCTACGGACGCCGCAGCAGGCGACGCTTCGCCGACGCGTACGCGGAGCTGGCCGCGGCCGTCTGCACCGGGCCTTCCCCCGACACCGCCGGCCTTGCTGGTGCGCCCGCCGACTCCGCCGGCGCCGAGGCGGACCGTTTCGGCAATGCGCTGTACGCGCTCGCCGAACTCGCCCGCGACGAAGGCGGACTCGTCGGCGCCCTGCGCTCCGAAACCGCCGTGCGCACGCTGGAGCGCGCCTGCCGCGCACCGGGCGCCCTGCGCGCGGCCCGCGCCGCCCGCGTCCCCGACCTCCTCGCCGTCGCCGGACAGATCGAACGCGCCCTGCGCCCGCTCTCCCTCGACTGGTACGGCGACGACGGCCTCGGCTCGGTCGACCTGTGCCACGCCACCTCCGGCGGCCCCGCCGCCCTCCCCGGACTCGTCGCCCACCACTTCTCCGGCGTCCCCCTCCTCGTCACCGAGTACGGCGTACAGCTGCGGGCCCACTACATCGCGGCCGGCGACGCCGAACTCAGCGCCCCCGTACGGGCGATGCTCGCCGCATTCCACGGCCGCCTCGCCGCCGAGACCTACCGGCAGGCCGCGATCATCACCCCCGGCAACACGCACGCCCGGCGCTGGCAGGAGCGGTGCGGCGCCGACCGCGCCAAACTGCGCACCGTCCACCCCGGCATGGAGGCCTCCCGCTTCGCCGAGATCGGCGAGCGCGAGGAGCCGGGGGAGCCCGGCACCCTCGTCTGGGTCGGCCGCATCGAACCCTCCAAGGACCTGATCTCCCTCCTCCACGCCTTCGCGGAGATCCGCAAGGAGGAGCCCAAGGCCCGCCTGCGCCTCGTCGGAGCGCCCGCCGAGGGGCCCGACGCCGCCGCCTACCTCGCCCACTGCAAGGCCCTCGCCGCCCAGCTCTTCCCCGACGAGGCGGAGGGCGCCCACGCGATGGGCGACAACCCGGTCTCCTTCGAGGAGATCGGCGGGCCCGAGACGCCCGACCTCGCGGACGCGTACGCCGCCGGGAGCGTCGTCGTCCTGTCGAGCATCGTCGAGGGGTTCCCCATCAGCCTCGTCGAGGCGATGTTCTGCGGACGAGCGACGGTCTCGACCGACGCGGGCGCCGTCGTCGAGGTCATCGGCGGCACCGGCCTGGTGGTCCCGCCGCGCAATCCGCGGGCGCTCGCCGAGGCGTGTGTGTCGCTGCTGCGCGACCCGGGGCGCCGCGAACGGCTCGGCGCCGCCGCGCGGGCACGAGCGCTCGAACTCTTCACCGTCGAGCAGAACATCACGGCATTTCACGGCATTTACCTGGAGATCGTTTCCCACTGCCCCGTGCGCCGTGAACCCGTGGACGACGCGGGCGAACCCCTGCCCTTCGCCAACCCTCCGGAGGCCCATGTACCGGGCCGCTGGACCGCACCGACGAGCGAGTCGGGCGGGGGCTTCGGCACGTGGCTGGCGGGGCGCTCCGCTTCTGGGGGCGCGCCTAGTTGGGCGGGGGCGGAGGGGGAGGCGGCCGTTGGTTCGGGTGGGGGTGTCGGCTCGGGCGGTGGCGTTGGTTCGGGTGGGGGTGTCGGCTCGGGCGGTGGCGTTGGTTCGGGCGGTGCCGTTGGTTCGGGCTGTGGCGGGGAGCGGCCGGCCGGTGAGCAAGGCCAGTTGGCCGGGGTCTTTCCTGGTGGGGAGGGGGACGCGTGAGCGGGCAGGGGCTGGGCGAGGCGGTCGTGGGCGCGGGCTTGGATACGCCGCAGGTGCCGGGTGGCGCGGATGCGTGGGGTGCGGGGTCGCAGGAGGTGTTGGGGGAGCCGGGGCCGAGTGTTGGGCCGGGGCCGGCCCGGGGGCCGGGGGCGGGGTCGGATGTCGGGTCGGAGTTGGGTGCTGAGCCGGTGGTGGGCTCGGGTGCTGAGTCGGTTACGGGGTCGGGTGCTGAGCCCGAATCGGAGCGGCGTGTGGAGCCCGAGCCGGAGGTTGGACCGGAAACGGAGCGGCGTGCGGAGGCTGGACCGGAATCGGAGCGGCGTGTGGAGCCCGAGCCGGAGGCTGGACCGGGGTTCCTGGCCCGCGGGCTCGACCCCGCCGCGGCCGAAGAAGCGCTGTTGAACGAACCCGTGGCCTGGCGCGCCACCGCCGCAGCCGCATCAACGGGCAGCCCGCTCCCCTACACGCCACCCCCTCCGCCGGCCTCCCCTCCCAGCAGCCTCGCCAACCCCGGCAGCCCCGCCAAGGCCGACGAGGCCACCGGCGGCAGCCGCCGCCGTACCGGCGTGGACCCCGTGAAAGCGCTGATGCACCGGCACCGCGAGCTGTGCGAGCGCGCCGTCGACGCCCTGGAGATCGCCGCCGGTCTGGAGGCCCACGGCGTGACCGACCGGACCGCCGCCCGCTTCCGGCACCGCGACGTCTTCTCGCTCGCCGAAGAGATGTACGCGCGCGTTCCCCGCGACAGCGACATCGCACCGGAAACCCAGCACGCCGTATCCGACACGCCACGCGGCCGGCGCCCCGTCTGGGCCGTCCTCGCGCTGCTCCCCGGCACGCTGGGCGCCCTCACCCTCGTAGGACTCAACTTCACCGGCGGACGACTGCGGCTCGCGGTCGGGGCCGCCGGAGTGCTCGCCGTCTCCGCCGCACTGCGCGCGGCCCTGCGCCGGGGCCCGCTGCGCGCCACCGCCCACACCGTGCCCGCCACCCGCGCCTGGACCTGCTGGCTCCTCGCCTACGCGCTCCTCGGCGACGGACTCCTGAGCGCCGCCGTAGCGGGCGGCCCCGACGAGGCCTGGGCACCCGCCACCGCCCCCCTCCTCGCCCTCGCCTTCGCCGTCGCGCCCGGCGCCTGGTGCGCCCAGCTCTTCGGCGCCGTGGCCCGGCGCAGGCTCGCCTCCAGCCGGGGCCTCGAAGAGTTCGCCGCCTCCGTCCGCCCCCTCCTCCTCGCCGTCTTCGCGCTCTTCCTGTGTGCGCTGTGGACCCTCATCGGGGTGGCCGCCGCCGTACTCGGCCAGGACGCCGCATACGCCGGTGCCGGAACGCTCGGCGCGCTCCTGCTGCTCGCACGCCTGCTCACGGCGCACGGCCGCACTCACGCCCCCGCCGTCGCCCTCGGCGCAGCCGCCGCGGCCGAGGCACTCGCGGTCTGCACCGTGTTCGCCGGCCGCCTCCCCGGCTGCGGCTTCCTCGCCGTCCCCGTAGAGACGGCCGTCGACACCTGGGGGCCCGGCACCGTACCCGGCCTGGCCTGCGGCGCCGCCGCCCTCACCCTCCTCGTCCACGCGGCCCGCACTCTCACCAGGGCCTCCGCCCACGCGCCCACGGACACCACTCCGTGACCGCGCCCGACGCCGTACGACCACACGAAGCGGCCGGCTGGCCGCTCCCCTCCCGCGGGGCCGACACCGCGGGCCTTCCGAAGACCCACGGCAACACCCCTAAGGAGAACGCGAGATGACCATCCCTCCCCCCGGAGGACCTGGACCATCCAGACACCCCGGGCGTCCAGGACTTCCCGGCGAGCTCGGAGAGCTCATCCAGGGAGCCGCCCGATGAGGGTGCTGCTGATCGGAGCCAATGGATATCTCGGCCGCTTCGTCGCCGACCGCCTCCTCGCCGACCCCGCCGTGCAGCTCACCGCACTCGGCAGGGGAGACGACGCGGACGT
This sequence comes from Streptomyces sp. NBC_00009, assembly GCF_045040855.1. Taxonomy (NCBI): domain Bacteria; kingdom Bacillati; phylum Actinomycetota; class Actinomycetes; order Kitasatosporales; family Streptomycetaceae; genus Streptomyces; species Streptomyces sp. NBC_00009. Next base: position 2,701,539 of record NZ_CP108312.1, on the reverse strand, counting down.
ACGGTTCGACCTCGCCACCGGAAGCCCGGGCGCACTGACCCGCTTCCTCGACGCGGTCCACCCCGGAGTCGTCATCAACTGCGCGGGAGCCACCCGCGGCGGCGCCCGCGACCTCACCCGCCACAACACCGTCGCCGTCGCCACCATCTGCGAGGCACTGCGGCGCAGCGGCTGCGGCGCCCGCCTCGTCCAGATCGGCTGCGGCGCCGAGTACGGGCCCTCGCAGCCCGGCTCCTCCACCGCCGAGGACGCCGTGCCGAGGCCCGGCGGACCGTACGGCGTGAGCAAGCTCGCCGCGACGGAACTCGTCCTCGGCTCCGGCCTCGACGCCGTCGTCCTGCGGGTGTTCTCCCCGGCCGGACCCGGCACCCCCGCCGGCTCGCCCCTCGGCCGGCTCGCCGAGGCCATGCGCCGCGCCATGCAGTCGGGTGACGGCGAACTCAAGCTCGGCGGACTCGGCGCGCAGCGCGACTTCATCGACGTACGCGACGTGGCCCGTGCCGTCCACGCCGCCTCGCTCTCCGCCGCGCAGGGCGTCATCAACATCGGCTCGGGCCGTGCCGTCCGGCTGCGGGACGCGGCGTCCGTACTCGCCCGCGTCGCCGGCTTCGGCGGCGCGCTCCACGAGCTCGACTCACCCGGCGGCCCCGTCCGCCCGACGCTCGGCCACCCCCGCTCCGACCCCGACCACATGGCACCCGCCGCGTACCCGTACCCGGACGGCTGCGGCAGCTGGCAGCAGGCCGACGTGCGCACCGCACGCGACCGGCTCGGCTGGCGCCCCCGCATCAACCTCGAGGAATCACTCGCCGACATCTGGATGGAAGCGGCATGCCGTATCTGACCCCCACCGCCCCAGGGACCGCGAGCACCGACATACGGCTCGGCTTCGGCATCCCCGGCTACGCACACCCCCTCATGGCGCCCGTCGAATGGGCCGAACTCACCCGCCCCGGCGCCCCCTTGCACTGGGTCGTCCTGAACGTGGCGGACGGACCCGGGACCCGCCCCGACCCGCACTGCCTCGAAGCCGCGGGCAGGCTGCGCAACCGGGACGTACGGGTCCTCGGCCACCTCGACCTCACCTACGGCGCCCGCTCGTTCGGCGAGGTTGTCTCCGACGCCCACCGCTATCTCGACTGGTACCGCGTCGACGGGTTCTCCCTCGGCCGCTGCCCGACCGAGCGGGCGGCCCTCCCCGAGGTCCGCCGCATCGTCACCACGCTGCGCGCCCTGTGTGAGGACGCCCACATCGTCCTCGGGCACGGCACGCACCCGTACCCGGGATACGCCGAGACCGCCGACCAGTTGGTGACCTTCTCCGGGCCGTGGAGCGACTACCGCTGGTCCCAGGTTGCCGAGTGGACCGCCGACTACCCGCCCAAGCGCTTCTGCCACTTCGTGCACGGCGTACCCCGCGGGCACCTCGACGAGGCGCTGCGCATCGCCCGCTGGCAGGGCGCGGGGACGATCTACTTCACCGACCGCACGGACCGCGGCGGCGCCGCCGATCCCTGGGAGGCCATGCCCGGGTACTGGGACGACATCGTCTCGCGGGTCGGAACGGGTGTCTCGGAATGAAGAGGGGCGTGGCAGTGTTGACGCAAGAACCACTGTTCCGAAATGACGATCAACGGAGCCCCCGTGTCGCTGCCACCCCTGGTAGAGCCAGCTGCTGAGCTCACCGTAGACGAGGTCCGCAGGTACTCCCGCCACCTGATCATCCCCGATGTCGGGATGGACGGGCAGAAGCGGCTGAAGAACGCCAAGGTGCTCGCCGTGGGCGCGGGCGGCCTCGGTTCGCCGGCGCTCATGTACCTGGCCGCGGCCGGTGTGGGCACGCTCGGCATCGTCGAGTTCGACGAGGTCGACGAGTCGAACCTCCAGCGCCAGATCATCCACAGCCAGGCCGACATCGGCCGCTCCAAGGCCGAGTCCGCCAAGGACTCCGTCCTCGGGATCAACCCGTACGTGAACGTGATCCTCCACGAAGAGCGGCTCGAGGCCGAGAACGTGATGGACATCTTCAGCCAGTACGACCTGATCGTCGACGGCACGGACAACTTCGCGACCCGCTACCTGGTCAACGACGCGTGCGTGCTGCTCAACAAGCCGTACGTGTGGGGCTCGATCTACCGCTTCGACGGCCAGGCCTCGGTCTTCTGGTCCGAGCACGGCCCGTGCTACCGCTGCCTCTACCCAGAGCCCCCGCCCCCCGGCATGGTCCCCTCCTGCGCCGAGGGCGGCGTCCTGGGCGTGCTGTGCGCGTCCATCGGCTCCATCCAGGTCACCGAGGCGATCAAGGTCCTCGCGGGTGTCGGCGAGCCGCTCGTCGGCCGCCTGATGATCTACGACGCCCTGGAGATGCAGTACCGCCAGGTCAAGGTCCGCAAGGACCCCGACTGCGCGGTCTGCGGACCGAACGCGACCGTCACCGAGCTCATCGACTACGAGGCCTTCTGCGGCGTCGTGTCCGAGGAGGCCCAGGAGGCGGCGGCCGGCTCGACGATCACTCCCAAGCAGCTCAAGGAGTGGATCGACGACGGCGAGAACATCGAGATCATCGACGTCCGCGAGCCGAACGAGTACGAGATCGTCTCGATTCCCGGCGCCCGGCTGATCCCGAAGAACGAGTTCCTCATGGGCACCGCCCTGGAGAGCCTCCCGCAGGACAAGAAGATCGTCTTGCATTGCAAGACGGGTGTCCGCAGTGCGGAAGTCCTCGCCGTCCTGAAGTCCGCGGGCTTCTCGGACGCCGTGCACGTCGGCGGCGGCGTGATCGGCTGGGTCAACCAGATCGAGCCCGAGAAGCCGGTCTACTAGACCGCCCGCCGGCCCGCGCGGTCGGTCAGGGGGCAGCTTTTCCGAACGGGTCCCGGCACCTCGCGTGCGGGGCCCGTTCGTCATAGAGGGCCGCATAGAGCGCCGCATAGGCGTCCGCGTCAGGAACAGACCTTCCCGTCGCGCGGTATTCGGCCCTCCAGGAGATAGCCGTTCACCGTCGAGTCGACGCAGCTCGACCCGCTGCCGTACGCGCCGTGCCCCTCGCCCTTCCAGGTGAGCTCGACGCCGACGCCCTTGCCGAGCTCGTCCGCCATCCTGCGGGCGCCCTCGTACGGCGTCGCCGGGTCGCCCGTGTTCCCCACGACGAGGATCGGGGCGGCGCCCGGCGCGCTCACCTCGGGTGTCGCGTACTGGCCCGGCACCGGCCAGTCGTGGCACCAGCCCGCCGTGTCCCAGGCCATGAACTCCCCGAAGACGGGCGAGATCTCGCGGAACGAGGCGAGCCGCTTCTGCGCCTCCCGCGGCGTCGGCCGTGCCTTGTCGTCGAGGCAGGAGATCGCCCGCTGCGAGTGGCTCTGCGAGCTGTAATGCCCGGCGGGACTCCGCTCGTTGTACGCGTCGGCCAGGGCGAGCAGCGCCGTCCCGTCCCCCTTCTCCGCCGCCTCCAGGCCATGCGTCAGTGCGGGCCAACTGCTCTGGCTGTACAGGGTGACGGTGATGCCGATCGTCGCGAGCGACTGGTTGAGCTCGCGGCCGCCCGAGGTCCGCAGCGGCTTCGCGTTGATCCGCTTCAGCAGCGCGGCGATCTTCCGGGACCCCTGATCCGGGTCCTGGCCGGTGGACTTGAGGTAGTTGTCGAGGGCCCGCTGGAAGCCCCTCGTCTGGTTCTCGGCGTGGCCCACGGTGTCCGCGGCCGGGTCGACCACGGCGTCCAGGACGAGCCTTCCCACCTTGCCGGGGAACAAGTGCGCGTACACACCGCCCAGTTGGGTCCCGTACGAGACGCCCATGTAGCGCAGCTTGTCGTCGCCGAGCGCCTGGCGCGCCAGGTCCATGTCGCGGGCTGTCTCGTCCGTCGACACGTGCCCGAGCAGCTTGCCGGCCTGCCGGGCGCAGCCCGCGCCGAAGTCGGCGGCGTCCTTGAAGTACGCCCGCTCCTCGGCGGGGGTGTCCGGCGTGAGGTCGACGGACTCGGCGGCCTGGATCGCCTTGTCGTCGCGGCAGCGCACTCCCTCACTCGCGCCGACGCCGCGCGGGTCGAAGCTCACCAGGTCGTAGCGCTCGCGCAGCTTCGCGTAGTCCGGTGCGAAGGCGGGCAGCATCGAGACCCCGGAGCCGCCCGGGCCGCCGAAGTTGAACAGGAGCGAGCCGGAACGTCCGCTCCCGCCCGTTGACCTGGCGCGGATGAGGGCGACGCCGATGGTCTCCCCGTCCGGCTTCGCGTAGTCGAGGGGCGCCTTCAGCGTCGCGCACTGCCAGTCGGAGCCGGGTGCGGGGCCGTCGTCGGTGGCCTTGCAGCGGCCCCAGTCGAGCCGCTGAGACGTGAGCGCGGCGGGCAGCGCGGGCAGCGTGCCGGCGCGGCCGGCCTTGTCCGAGCCTGGCGGTGACGACGGCGAGGGCGGCGACGAGCGCGGTGGCTGCGTGCGCCCCTTCCCCTCGCCGTGCCCGGCCTTGTCTCCCGGCCCGCCGCAGCCCGCGGCGGCACCGGCCACCAGCAGCCCCGCGGCCAGCAGCGCGAACGAACGAACATGACGCGACACAGGCACCCCCCTGGCGATCCCCCTCGCCTGCCTCCGATCCGAAGACAGCCAGACCATCCTAGGCAGCGCCACTGACAATCACCTGCGCCAGCGCGTCATCGACAACCGGGCGCGCGAGCCGAACGCACGTACCCCAGCCGCTACTTGCAGACCGAGCCCGCCGTCGGCATCGTCCCGTTCAGCAGATAGCCGTCCACAGCGCCTCGCACACACTTGTTCCCGCTGTCGTACGCGCCGTGGCCCTGGCCCTCGTATGTGAGTTCCACCCCGACACCCTTGCCGAGCGCGTCGACCATCTTCCTCGCACCTTCGTACGGGGTGGCCGGGTCGCCCGTGTTGCCCACGACGAGGATCGGCGCCGAGCCGGGCGCGCTCACGTCGGGGTGGTCCGCGGCGCCGGGGACCGCCCAGTCCGTGCAGCTGAGCATGCCCCATGCGAGGTAGTCGCCGAACAGGGGAGAGGCGGCGCGGAACTCGGGGAGCTTCGACTTGACGTATGCCGGCGTGTAGCGGGGCTTGTCGTCGGCGCAGTTGACGGAGATGTTGGCCGCTTGGATGTTGCTGTACGTGCCGTCCTCGTTACGGCCGTTCATGGAGTCCGAAAGCAGCATGAGGATCCTGCCGTCGCCCTCGTAGGCCTGGGCGAGGCCCTCGGTGAGGTACTCCCAGAAATCCTTGGAGTACAGCGACTGCGCGATGCCGCTCGTCGCGGCGGTCTGCGTCAGGTCGCGCGGGAAGACCCCGGGGATCGGCTTGGAGTCCAGGTCCTTGAGCAGCTTCGCGATCTTGGCCTTGACCTGCTCGGGGGTGTCGCCGACCGGGCAGTCCTCGACCTTGGAGGTGCAGTCCTTCGCGTAGTTGTCGAGGGCGAGCTGGAAGCCCTTGGCCTGGCCGAGCGAGCCCTCCTCAGAGTTCTGGGTGGGGTCGACGACACCGTCGAAGACGGCGCGGCCCACGTTCTTGGGGAACAAGTGGGCGTACACGCCACCCAGTTCGGTGCCGTACGAAATCCCGAAGTAGTGCAGCTCGTTGTCGCCGAGCACCTGCCACATCAGGTCCATGTCGCGCGCCGCATCCGTCGTCGCAACGTGCGGGATGACCTTCCCGGAGTTCTTCTCGCAGGCGTCGTTGAACTGGGTGATGTTGCCTACGAGCTCCTTCGTCTCGGCGGAGTTGTCGGGCATCGAGTCCTGCTGGAAGTACTTGTCGAGCTGCTTGTCGTTCTCGCACTCCACGCCGTCGCTGCGGCCGACGCCGCGCGGGTCGAAACTCACCAGGTCGTAGCGGGTGCGCAGCTTCGCGTACTCGTTCCCGAACGCGGGCAGCGTGGTGACTCCGGAGCCGCCCGGTCCGCCGAAGTTGAAGATGAGCGATCCGATGCGCTTGTCCTCGGCGCCGGAGGACTTGGCGCGGATGAGCGCGAGGCCGATCGTGTCGCCCTTGGGCTTGTCCCAGTCGAGGGGCACCTTCATGGTGGCGCACTGCCAGGTGGCGCCGCCGGGCAGTGGGGACGGCGCGGGGCCGCCGCCCTCCGACTCCGAGGGCGGGGGGCAGTCCTTCCAGCTGAGGGTCTGGGACGTCAGGTCCACGTCCTTGGAGTCGCTGCCGCAGGCCGCGAGGGCGGAGGTCATGAGGAGGGCGGCGGCGGCCAGGGCAGCGGCACGCGGCCGGGACGGATTGGGCATGAACCCATCCTGCGGCGACGGCTCACGGGGCGCTCGGGGCGGGGGCCGTGCGGGTGAGCGACGGCGGCTACGGGGGAGGGCTCTCCGAAGAGCCCTTCCGGAAACGCGTCCTTACGGGGAGCCCTTCCGGAAACGCGTCCCTACAGGGAGCGCTCCCGGAAACGTGCTCCTACAGGGAGCCCTTCCGGGAGAGGTGGTTGAAGAAGAGCCAGCCCGGCAGCACCGGGACCCACAGCGTCAGGAGCCGGTAGAGCAGCACGGCCGGGGCCGCGACCTCCTTGGGCAGTCCGACCGCGATGAGGCCGACCGTCAGGGTCGCCTCGACCGCGCCCACACCGCCCGGCGTCGGCGCGGCGGAACCGAGCGCGTTGCCCGCGAGGAAGACGACCGCGACGCTGGCCAGGCTGAGCGTCGTCGACTCGTCCCCGAAAGCGCGGATCGACGCGTCCAGGCACATCACGAAGCAGGCCGTCAGGAGGAGCATGCCGCCGATGCCGGTGATCAGCTTCTGAGGCCGCTGGAGTACGTCCAGCATGCGCGGTACGACGCCGGCGAACAGGGACCGTACGCGCGTGACGACGAACTTCCGCAGGAACGGGATCGACGTGACCACGAGCACGAGGACCGCGACGGTCAGCAGGCCCGCGATGACGGTCCGGGACGGCGACAGGGACGGGGTCTTCTCCGTCCCGGTCAGATAGCCGAAGGTCAGCAGCATCATGATGTGAGCGCCCAGGCCGAAGAGCTGGGAGGCGCCGACACTGGCCACCGCGAGCCCGGGGCGCACGCCCGCGCGTTGCAGGAAGCGGGTGTTGAGCGCCACACCGCCGACGGCGGCCGGTGCCACGATCTTCACGAACGAACCGGCGACCTGGGCGGCGACCGTACGCAGGAACGGCACCCGCTCCGGCACGAAGCCGAGCAGGCTCATCGCGGCGGCGAAGTAGCTCAGCGCAGAGAACAGGACGGCGGCGGCGACCCAGCCCCACTGGGCCTGGTCGAACAGCGTGCCGAACTCGATGTGGGTGAGCTGCGACAGCAGGAAGTACGCGCCGATGGCGCCCGCGATGAAGCTCACGAGGGTGCGCGGTTTGACGCGCTCCAGGCGGGCCGGTTCGACGGGTGCCTGCGGCCGGATGCGGAGCACCTGGTGGCGGATCTGGGTGAGGAGGTCCTCCTCGCGCGCTTCGTCCAGGGCCTCGTCGATGGCCTTCTTCTCGGCCTGTCGCTCGGCTTTCTCGGTCTGCCGTTCGACCTTCGCGGAGGTCTTGGCCGACGGGGGCGTGATCCGCTCGGCGACCGTCTTCGTAGCGGGCGTTTCCTCGGTGGCCCTCTCCGTAGGCGTCGATTCCTCGGCGGGAGAGGGCTCGGCAAGGGAGGCCTCGTCCAGGCGGGCCTGCTTCGCCCTGCGCGACGCCTCGAGCACGGCCTCGCGCTCGCGTTCGGAACGCTCCCTGCCGAGCTTGCGCAGTGTCGAGCGCGTCGTACGGCTCAGGGCGATGGGCTGGAGCAGCGGCAGGCAGTCGGCGATCGCGTCGGGGCCGAGCACTCCCACGGCGGACGCCACCGCACGCTCGGCGCCCACACGAAGGCCCAGCGTGGCCAGGAGCTGCGCGATGTCCATGCGCAGGATCAGATCGCCGGACGCGATCTCGCCGCCGCGCAGATCCGTCAGGATCACCGTGCCGGAACGATCCACCAGAATCGCGTCGCCGGTGAGCCGCCGATGGGCGATACGCCGCGACTGGAGCGCCTGCACCTGGTGCCAGGTGTCGCGCAGCAGCTCGTCGGTGATCTCCTCGTCCGGCACCGAGTCCAGCGAACGGCCGCCCGTGTGCTCGTACACGAGCATCACCGCGTCGGGGCCGAGCTCGGACGTCGCGATCAGCTTCGGTGCGTTGGCCCCGGCCGCGATCGCCGCGTACGCGAGGAGCGCCTCCTGCTCCAGCGCCTGGCGCAGGGACTGGAGGCTGCGACCCGTGGTGATCCCGCGCAGCGTCAGTCGGCGCCACACGCGGTAGAAGAAGCCCTGCGCCTGCTGTTCTCGGTCGACGATGGTGACGTCGAGAGGGGGGCCGTCCTCCAGGGTGACGAAGTAGCGCCGCCCCCTGTCGCCGTTCTCCGTAGCGCCCTCGTGTGCCTCTTCGCGGGCCGCGCTCACCGGGTGGAAGCCGACGTGCCGCAGGCCGGCGAGGAGCGTCTGGCCGGTGGGCCGCACATTCGGCGAACCGACCGCGTAGAGCGTGCCGTAGGCGACCGTCCAGCCGATGAGGACCGTCAGGATGATCGAGAACGGGGTCGTGTAGCCGGTGACCAGCATCGCGAACGCGTCGAGCAGCAGCACCACCCACAGCACCACGCGCCAGCGTGGTCTGCGGGACATCCCCACGGCCGTCATATAGGCGATGACGGGCGCCAGATAGCCGTGCACCGGATCGGTCAGCGCGTGGATGTCGCCCGGCGACGGGCGGGTGAGCGCCTCCTGGATCGACGACGGGGCGCCCTGGGCGACCCACAGGTCCGTCGCGAGCGTCACCCCGTGCGCGAGGACGGCCGCGAGAACACCGTCGGCGATCCGCAGCCCGTCGCGTTTGATCAGCCGCTCGATCGCGAAGGCGACCGGGACGAGGAGAATCGCGATGCTCGACGCGAGCCCCGCGAACTTGATCATGAGGTCGGGAGCGGCGCCCGTGCCCTTGCTGATGTCCTGCTGAAGACCCGAGGTCGTGCCGTGGGCGAAGGCGGCGATCGACAGGAGTACGGCGATCGCGAGAACGCCCACCAGGAGACGCATCAGGTCGGAGGGGCGGTGCACGCGCGCGGGGAGCAGTGGTTCGTCGCCGTCCACCCGCTCGGAGTGCGCGTCGGCGTCGATGCACGCCGGGTCGACGAGAGGGACCTCGGTCCGCTCGGGCCCGGCCCCCGCGGTCTTCTCGGGCGCGGCCTCCGCGGCCTCCGCGGCCTTCTCGGGCGCGGCAGCCAGGGGCGCCTCGGCCGGCTTGCCCAGGCGTTCGGTCACGGGGGAGTGGTCGGCCTCTTCACCGTCCGGGCGCGCCGAAGCCCCAGAGGTGCCCTCCGCCTTATCGGGATGCACGCCCTGCTGCTCCGTCGTTTCTTCTTGATCTCGTATCACCGGTCACCGCCCGCACGATGGTGGCACGTCCCACTGACACAGGGGGGCATCAGGGTGCGATGCGGGGGAGCAAAGTATCCCGCAATCGCGGATTCGTGCTTCTTCATGCGCCTCTCCACGCCCCGTGGCCGGGCCGTCACAGTGTCGGTGGGGTGCGGCAGGATGGGCCGGATGAGCGAGGAGAGCGGTGCGGCGGGAGAGCTGCCGGAGTACGCGGAGCGGGTGCTCGAGGTCGCGGACCTGATCCCGCCCGGACGCGTCATGACCTACGGGGACGTCGCCGAATGGCTCGGGGAGGGCGGCCCGCGCCAGGTCGGCCGCGTGATGGCCCTCTACGGGGGAGCCGTTCCGTGGTGGCGCGTCGTGCGCTCGGACGGCGTGCTGCTGCCCGGCCACGAACTGGACGCCATGGCGCACTACCGCGCGGAGAGCACCCCCCTTCGCGAGGCCTCCCGCTCGTCCGAGGGACACATCCCGCGCCTCGACATGAGGCACGCGCGATGGGACGGCGAGGAACGCGCGGAATCTCACACCTGACAGCCTCCGCCATCGCGTCCCCGCACGAGCGGCCTGCGGCCCGTACGGGGGAAACGGGGCGAGAGGGGCACTTCGCCGCCATCGCGTACGTTCGTGAATCGCGGCACACCCGTGCCGCACGGGACCCGGGGGACCCGGCGGAAGCCCGGCTTCCGCCACACTCGACGGCGTAGCGTCGACGGCGCGCACCTCCCTCACCCCGCAGCCACCGCCCCGCTCGGACGGTCGGCCGCCTCCCCGTCACCCCAGCACACCCACCAGGACCAGCGATCCACGTGAGCTCCTCTTCCTCCACCCGGAACCTGTCGCACCGCCAGGTACGACAGGGGACCCCCGGCGCGTACCGACTGGTGCGTACCCCGCCGGCCCCGGTGGACCCCCCTCGTCTGGACGCACGGCAGCGCGCGGTGGTTGACCACGTGCACGGCCCGCTGCTCGTCCTCGCGGGACCGGGCACGGGCAAGACGACCACGCTCGTCGAGGCCGTCGCCGCACGCATCGCCAAAGGCACCGACCCCGAGCGCATCCTGGTCCTCACCTTCAGCCGCAAGGCAGCCGTCGAACTCCGCGACCGCATGGCCCTGCGCATCGGCGCCGCCCATGCACCACAGGCCACCACGTTCCACTCGTTCTGCTACGCCCTCGTCCGCGCCCACCAGGACGCCGGCCTGTTCGCGGAACCCCTGCGCCTGCTGTCCGGACCCGAACAGGACGTCGCCGTACGCGAACTGCTCGCCGGCCAGATCGACCTGGAGCAGGTCGGCCTCGCCCACGTCCGCTGGCCCGACGAACTGCGGGCCTGCCTGACCACCCGAGGCTTCGCCGACGAGGTACGCGCCGTCCTCGCCCGCAGCCGCGAACTGGGCCTCGGACCGGCCGCACTCGACGCCTTCGCCCGCCGCATCGGCCGCCCCGACTGGAAGGCCGCCGCCACCTTCCTCGCCGATTACCTCGACGTCCTCGACCTGCACGGAGTCCTCGACTACGCCGAACTCGTCCACCGCGCGGTCCTCCTCGCCCACCGCAGCCCCGTCGCCGACGAACTCGCCACGCGCTACGACGCCGTGTTCGTCGACGAGTACCAGGACACCGACCCGGCGCAGGTGCGGCTGCTGCACGCCCTCGCGGGCGACGGCCGCACCCTGCTCGCCTTCGGAGACCCCGACCAGTCGATCTACACGTTCCGCGGCGCCGACGTGAACGGCATCCTCGAATTCCCCGACCAGTTCCCCCGCGCCGACAAAAGCCCCGCCCCCGTAGAGGTCCTCACGACGTCCCGCCGCTCCGGAGCACACCTCCTGGACGCCACCCGCCGCATCACCCGGCGCATGCCCCTGACCCGGCTGCCCGCCGACAAGGTCCGCGCCCACCGCGAGCTGACCCCCGCGCGGGACGGCGGCCGCGTCGAGGCCTACACGTACCCGACCTCCGGCACCGAACTCGACAACATCGCGGACATCCTGCGCCGCGCCCACCTCGAGGACGGCATCCCCTGGAACGACATGGCCGTCCTCGTCCGCGCCGGAACCCGCTCCATCCCCGCGATCCGCCGCACCCTCACCGCCGCGGGCGTCCCCCTCGACATCGACGGCGACGACCTGCCCCTGCGCCACGAACCGGCCGTCACGCCCCTGCTGACCGCGCTCAGGGCCGTCGCCCTCAGCGTCGCGCAGGACACCCCCGAACCCGACGACGACCAGGACCGGGAACCGCCCGTCTGGCTCGACACCGAGACCGCCCTCACCCTCCTCGCCTCACCCCTCGCCGGCATGGACGCCGCCGACCTGCGCCGCCTCGGCCGCGCCCTGCGCGAGGAGGAACGCGCCGCCGGCAACCACCTGCCGCCGCCCTCCGACGAACTCCTCGCACGCGCCCTGGCCCAGCCCGAACGCCTCACCGCCCACGACCCCGCCCACGCCCGCGGCGCCCAGCGCCTCGGCGCACTGCTGCGCGCGGCCCGCGAAACCCTCACCTGCGGAGGCACCGCCGAGGAAGCGCTCTGGCAGCTGTGGAACGGCACCTCCTGGCCCCAGCGCCTGGAACGCGCTGCCCGCCGCGGCGGCGCCGCAGGACGCAACGCGGACCGCGACCTCGACGCCGTATGCGCCCTGTTCGCGACCGCCTCCCGCGCCGAGGAACGCACCGGAGGCCGCGGCGCCCTCAACTTCCTCGAAGAGGTCGAAGCCCAGGACATCGCCGCCGACACCCTCGCCGGACGCGCCGTACGCCCCGACGCCGTACGCCTCATGACCGCCCACCGCTCCAAGGGCCTCGAATGGCGCCTCGTCGTCGTCGCCGGCGTACAGGAAGGCCTGTGGCCCGACCTGCGCCGCCGCGGCTCCCTCCTCGAGGCCGACCGCATCGGACGCGACGGCCTCGCCGAACCCCTCACCCCCGGAGCGCTCCTCTCCGAAGAGCGCCGCCTGTTCTACGTGGCCACCACGCGCGCGCGTGAACGCCTCGTCGTCACCGCGGTCAAGGCACCCGCCGACGACGGTGACCAGCCGTCCCGCTTCCTCACCGAACTCGGCGTCGACCCCCAGGACGTCACCGGCCGCCCGCGCCGCCCCCTGTCCGTCGCCGCGCTCGTCGCCGAACTGCGCGCCACGACCGTCGACCCCCGCGCCTCCGACACGCTGCGCGACGCCGCCGCCCGCCGCCTCGCCCGCCTCGCCGCCCTCACCGACGACGACGGACGCCCCCTCGTGCCGTCCGCGCACCCCTACCGCTGGTGGGGCATGGACGACCCCACCGAGAGCAGGATCCCCCTGCGCGACCGCGACCAGCCCGTCGTGCTCTCCGGAAGCGCCCTCGACCAGCTCGCCAACACCTGCTCCCTGCAGTGGTTCCTCGGCCGTGAGGTCAAGGCCGACGCCCCCGCCACCGCCGCCCAGGGCTTCGGGAACGTCGTCCACGTCCTCGCCGACGAGGTCGCCTCCGGACGCACCCCCGCCGACCTCGCCGTCCTCATGGAACGCCTCGACTCGGTCTGGGACGCCCTTGCCTTCGACGCCCCCTGGAAGTCGGCCCAGGAGAAGGAGCACGCGCGCGTGGCGCTCGAACGCTTCCTCCGCTGGCACGTCGACTCCGGCCGCGTGCGCACCCCCGTAGCCAGCGAACACGCCTTCGACGTCACCCTCGAAGCGGGCTCCTACGAAGTACGCATCCGTGGCTCCATGGACCGCGTCGAACGCGACACCGAAGGCCGCGCCTACGTAGTCGACTTCAAGACCGGCAAGCAGGCCCCCTCCGCCGCCGACGTCGCCCGCCACCCCCAGCTCGCCGTGTACCAGCTCGCCGTCCGCGAGGGCGCCGTCGACGAACCCTTCGACGGCGAACGCCCCGAACCCGGCGGCGCCGAACTCGTCCAGCTGCGCCAGGGCGCCGCCAAGAAGGACGGCGGCGACACCCTCCCCAAGGTGCAGGCACAGCAGCCCCTGGAAGGGGAGTGGGTCGGCGACCTCCTCGCCACCGCCGCAGGCAAGGTCCTCGACGAACGCTTCTCGCCCACCACCGGACAGCACTGCACCCACTGCGCGTTCCGCGCCTCGTGCAGCGCCCGCCCCGAGGGCAAGCACGTAGTGGAGTGATCCCTGTTTGCCGCATTCGTGGCGCACGGAGTGACGTACGCCTCCGCGGCGCCGGATCGGTCCGGTGCTGTCAGTGGGGCCGGTTAGCCTCGATGAGGTGACCACACGCCTCACCGACCCCGAGCAGCTCAAGGAGCTCCTCGGGATCCCGTTCACCCCGGAGCAGACGGCCTGCATCACCGCGCCGCCCGCCCCGCAGGTGATCGTGGCCGGAGCCGGCTCCGGCAAGACGACGGTCATGGCCGCCCGCGTCGTATGGCTCGTCGGCACCGGCCAGGTCGCCCCGGAACAGGTCCTCGGCCTCACCTTCACCAACAAGGCCGCCGGCGAACTCGCCGAGCGCGTCCGCAAGGCACTGATCAAGGCAGGCGTCACCGATCCCGACGCCATCGACCCGGACAACCCCCCGGGCGAGCCCGTGATCTCCACGTACCACGCCTTCGCCGGCCGCCTCCTGACCGACCACGGCCTGCGCATCGGCCTCGAACCCACCGCACGCCTCCTCGCCGACGCCACCCGCTTCCAGCTCGCCGCCCGCGTCCTGCGCGAGGCCCCCGGCCCCTACCCGGCCCTCACCCGCTCCTTCGCCGACCTCGTCAGCGACCTCCTCACCCTCGACGGCGAGCTCGCCGAACACCTCGTCCAGCCCGACGAACTGCGCGCCTACGACACCCGCCTCCTGCACACCCTCGAAGGCCGCAAACTCACCAACGCCGACCTGCGCAAGGTCCCCGAGGCCGCCGCCGCCCGCCTCGACCTCACCGGCCTCGTCACCCGGTACCGCGAAGCCAAGCGCGCCCGCGACCTCCTCGACTTCGGCGACCAGATCGCCCTCTCCGCCACCCTCGCCCGCACCCGCCCCGAGGCCGGCGCCATCCTCCGCGACGAGTTCCGCGTCGTCCTCCTCGACGAGTACCAGGACACCTCCGTCGCCCAGCGGATCCTCCTGGCCGGCCTCTTCGGAGCGGGCACCGGCCACCCCGTGACCGCCGTCGGCGACCCCTGCCAGGCGATCTACGGCTGGCGCGGCGCCTCCGTCGCCAACCTCGACGACTTCCCCGAACACTTCGCCGACAGCGGCGGCCGCCCCGCCACCCGCTTCTCCCTCAGCGAGAACCGCCGCAGCGGCGGCCGCCTCCTCGAACTCGCCAACGGTCTCGCCCAGCCGCTGCGCGCACTCCACGCGGGCGTGGAAGCCCTGCGCCCCGCCCCCGGCGCCGAACGCGACGGCATCGTCCGCTGCGCCCTCCTGCGCACCCACGCCGAGGAGATCGACTGGCTCGGCGACTCCCTCGCCCACCTCGTACGCACCGGCACCGCCCCCGGCGAGATCGCAGTCCTGTGCCGCACCGCGACCGACTTCGCCGCCATCCAGGGCGCCCTCGTCGCACGCGACATCCCCGTAGAGGTCGTCGGCCTCTCCGGCCTCCTCCACCTCCCCGAGGTCGCCGACCTGGTCGCTGTCTGCGAAGTCCTCCAGGACCCCGGCGCCAACGCCTCACTGGTCCGCCTCCTGACCGGCCCCCGCTGGCGCATCGGCCCCCGCGACCTCGCCCTCCTCGGCCGCCGCGCCCGCCTCCTCGTCGCCCATGCGCGCGGGGGCGACGACGACCCCGACCGCCGCCTCGCCGAAGCCGTCGAGGGGGTCGACCCCTCCGAAGTGATATCGCTCGCCGACGCCCTCGACACGTTCCTGGAAACCCCCCTCGACGAACCGGGCGACGACAGGCTGCCCTTCTCACCCGAGGCACGCGTACGTTTCGCGCGCCTCGCCACCGAGCTGCGCGACCTGCGCCGCTCACTCGCCGACCCGCTGATGGACGTACTCCACCGCGTCCTCGCCGTCACCGGCCTCGAAGTCGAACTCGCCGCCTCACCGCACGCCCTGGCCGCCCGCCGCCGCGAAACCCTCTCCAACTTCCTCGACATCGCCGCCTCGTTCGCCGCGAACGACAGCTCCGCGACCCTCCTCGCCTTCCTCGGCTTCCTGCGCACCGCCGCCCAGTACGAAAAGGGCCTCGACAACGCGCTGCCCGGCGGAGAGAACACCGTGAAGGTGCTCACCGCCCACAAGTCCAAGGGCCTGGAATGGGACGTCGTCGCCGTCCCCGGCCTCGTCACCGGGACGTTCCCCAGCGCCCAGGGCCGCGAGAAATGGACCGCCCAGAGCAAGGTCCTGCCGCACGAACTGCGCGGCGACGCCGCCACACTGCCCGACATCGAAGCGTGGGACTCCAAGGGCATGAAGGCCTTCCACGAAGAGATGAAGGAACACCAGCGCACCGAGGAACTCCGCCTCGGCTACGTCACGTACACCCGCCCCCGCACCCTCCTCCTCGGCTCGGGCCACTGGTGGGGCCCCGCCCAGAAGAAGCCCCGCGGCCCCTCCGACTTCCTCCAGGCGCTGTACGACCACTGCGCCGCCGGACACGGGGAGATCGACGCCTGGGCCGACGAACCGGAGGAGGACGAGGAGAACCCCGCGCTCCAGGAGGCATCCGCCGAGCACGCGTGGCCGCTCCCGCTCGACGACGAGGCCATGGCGCGCCGCCGCGCGGCTGCGGCCACGGTGCTGGCCCACCTCGAAACCCCGGCCGACGCCGACGCCCACTCCCATGAGATGGGCCACCCGGCCACGTACACCGACCCGGACTGGCCGGCCCCGCCGGACGAAGAGGCCCTCTATGAAGGCGAGCCCCCCTACGAAGACGGGCCCCTCTACGGAGACGAGCCTCTTGGAGACGAGCCTCTTTATGAAGGGGGCGATTTCGTCAGCTCACCGGAGGATGGCCCCGGACCGGACTGGGATGAGTGGGACGACTGGGACGCGCTGCCCCACGAACGCCCCACGCTCCCGCACCCGACCGGCCTCCCCGCACACGAGCAGCCCGCGGCCGATGCCCCGCACAACGACGCGCACCCACACCCACACCCGGACGACGCCCGACCCATGCGCGGCGCCCCGCACAAGCCCGCGCGCAACGCCCCGCACACGCCCACGGACGCGCACCCCCTGGGCGCCATCCCGCACCCCACCACGCCCCAGGACGCCGACACCCGCCCCCACCCCGACCCGGCACCCACCAGCACCGCCCCAACCGTCCCCCCGGAGCGCCACCGGCCAACTCCGGAGGAGACCCGCACACTCGCCTCCTGGGACCGCGACCTCGACGCCCTCACCGGCGAACTCCTGCGCTCCCGCCAGGCCGTCCGCGACGTCCCCCTCCCCACCACACTCACCGCCTCCCAGCTCCTGCGCCTGGCCGCCGACCCCGACGGCTTCGCCCAGGACCTGGCCCGCCCCATGCCTCGCCCGCCCCAGCCCGCCGCCCGCCGCGGCACCCGCTTCCACGCCTGGGTCGAATCCCGCTTCGAAGAGCTCCGCCTGCCCATGCTCGACCCCGAAGAGCTCCCCGGCAGCGAGGCCGACATCGCCGACGAACGCGACCTCGAAGCCCTCAAGGAAGCCTTCGACAGCACGCCCTACGCCCACCGCACCCCCCACCGCGTCGAAACGCCCTTCCAGCTCGCCATCGCCGGCCGCGTCATCCGCGGCCGCATCGACGCCGTCTACAAAGAAGGCGAAGGCGACGACACCACGTACGAGATCGTCGACTGGAAGACCACCCGCGGCCGCACCGCCGACCCCCTCCAGCTCGCCGTCTACCGACTCGCCTGGGCCGAGCAGCACGGCCTCGCGCCCGAGGCCGTCAAGGCGACGTTCGTCTACGTACGCGACGGCGAAACCGTCACCCCCCGCGACCTCCCCGGACGCGCCGAACTGGAACGCCTCCTCCTCGAAGACCCCACCCCCGGCCCCGGCGACCGGAGAGCACCGGAACCACCGCACGAGCACGCCCCGGCGGACGGATAGGCTCGGGACCATGAGCAAGCCCGTTGACAACGCCGTCAGCACCGTCCGTGCGTACATCGAGACCCACCACGACGCGTTCCTCCAGGACCTCGCCGAGTGGCTCCGAATCCCGTCCGTGTCGGCCCAGCCCGACCACGCACCCGACGTACGCCGCAGCGCCGACTGGCTCGCCGCGAAACTCCGGGAGACCGGCTTCCCGACCACCGAGATCTGGGAGACACCCGGCGCCCCCGCCGTCTTTGCCGACTGGCCCTCCGACGACCCGCACGCCCCCACCGTCCTCGTTTACGGGCACCACGACGTCCAGCCCGCAGCCCGCGAGGACGGCTGGAACACCGACCCCTTCGAACCCGTCGTCATCGGAAAGCGCCTCCACGCGCGCGGAGCAGCCGACGACAAGGGACAGGTGTTCTTCCACACACTCGGCGTCCGCGCCCACCTCGCCGCCACCGGCCGCACCACCCCCGCCGTCCACCTCAAGCTCCTCGTGGAGGGCGAAGAGGAATCCGGCTCCCCCCACTTCCGCGCGCTCGTCGAGCAGCACAGGGACCGCCTCACCGCAGACGCCGTGATCGTCTCCGACACCGGCATGTGGTCCGAGGACACCCCCACCGTCTGCACCGGAATGCGCGGCCTCGCCGACTGCGAGATCGAACTCCACGGCCCCGACCAGGACATCCACTCCGGATCCTTCGGCGGCGCCGTACCCAACCCCGCCACCGCCGCCGCGCGCCTCGTCGCAGCCCTCCACGACGACCACGCGCGCGTGGCCGTCCCCGGCTTCTACGACGGCATCACCCCCCTCACCGACCGCGAACGGGAACTCTTCGCCGAGCTCCCCTTCGACGAAGCCCAATGGCTGCGCACCGCCAAGTCGCACGCCACTCACGGAGAGGCCGGCCACACCACCCTCGAACGGATCTGGGCCCGCCCCACCGCCGAGGTCAACGGCATCGGAGGCGGCTACCAAGGCCCCGGCGGCAAAACCATCGTCCCCTCCTCAGCCACGCTGAAGCTGTCCTTCCGCCTCGTCGCCGGACAGGACCCCGACCACGTGGAAAAGGCCGTCACCGACTGGGTCGCCCAACAGCTCCCCGCCGGCATCCGCCACACCATCACCTTCGGCGCCGCCACCCGCCCCTGCCTCACCCCCCTCGACCACCCCGCCCTCCAGTCCGTCGTCCGCGCCATGAACCTCGCCTTCGACCAGAAGATCCGCTTCACGCGCGAAGGAGGCTCCGGCCCCGCCGCCGACCTCCAGGACGTCCTCGACGCACCCGTCCTCTTCCTCGGCATCTCCGTCCCCTCCGACGGCTGGCACGCCCCCAACGAGAAAGTCGAACTCGACCTCCTCAAAAAGGGCGTCGAAACAGCCGCCCACCTGTGGGGCGACCTCGCGGAGAACTGGCGCGATGCACACTGAGCCACCCCACCCGCCACACCCCGCACCCGCCCAGCCGAACCGTCCCGCCGAAACACCCATTCCACCGGGGGAGTTGGAAGCACCCGTGACCACCTGGACCGACCGCACAGCCGACCGTCCGCTCTCGCTCTCCGCACCCAGCGGCATCGACCGCGCCGCACACCACCGCCTCGACGAGGCCTGGCTCGCCGCAGCCTGGAGCCACCCCACCACCCGCGTCTTCGTGGTCTCCGGCGGACAGGTCCTCATCGACGAGACGCCGGACGGCGCCACCGAACTGGTCATGACCCCGTCCTTCGAAGCGCCCCTCACCGAAGCCCACCGCTACTTCCTGGGCACCGACGACGACGGCGTCAGCTACTTCGCCCTCCAGAAGGACACCCTCCCCGGCCGCATCGACCAGTCCGCGCGCCCCGCCGGCCTGCGCGAAGCCGGACTCCTCCTGTCCCCCCGGGACGCCGGCCTCATGGTGCACGCCGTCGCCCTCGAGAACTGGCAGCGACTGCACCGCTTCTGCTCCCGCTGCGGCGAACGCACCGTCATCGCCGCCGCGGGCCACATCCGCCGCTGCCAGGCCTGCGGAGCCGAGCACTACCCCCGCACCGACCCCGCAGTGATCATGCTCGTCACGGACGACGAGGACCGCGCACTCCTCGGCCGCCAGGTCCACTGGCCCGAAGGCCGCTTCTCCACCCTCGCCGGCTTCGTCGAACCCGGAGAGTCCATCGAGCAGTCCGTACGTCGCGAAGTCTTCGAAGAAGCCGGCGTCGTCGTCGGCCCCGACGTCGAATACGTCGCCAGCCAGCCCTGGCCGTTCCCCTCCAGCCTCATGCTCGGCTTCATGGCCCGCGCCACCTCGTCCGAGATCAACGTCGACGGCGAAGAAATCCACGAAGCCCGCTGGTTCTCCCGCGAAGACCTGCGCGCCGCATTCGAGTCCGGAGAGGTCATGCCCCCCTACGGAATCTCGATCGCGGCCCGCCTCATCGAACTCTGGTACGGCAAGCCCCTCCCCAAGCCCGGCGACGCCGTATAAGCCCCGCCCTGATCAGATCTGACTGGCCTGACCGGGCGCCCAACCCCGATCAGGCCAGTCAAAGGCATCCGCTTGGACGGGCCGCATGACCGAGCTGAACAGGACTGCCGAGCCCCAAGGGCTCGAACGCGTGAACGCGAAGTCACCAGGAATGCAGAAGACCCCCGCCGAAGCAGGGGCCAGTCCGTATGAAGGAGCGATCAGGCAGCGCCGCCGAGCGCCTGCTTGACCTGCGCCAGGCTCGGGTTCGTCATGACGACCTCAGCCCCACCGTTCGCGGGAACAATCTGAACGGTCGGAACCGTCTGGTTTCCGCCGTTCGCCTTCTCGACGAACGCCGCCGAATCCGGGTCGTGCTCGATGTTGACCTCGTTGTACTCGATGCCCTCGCGGTCCATCTGGCCCTTCAGCCGACGGCAGTAGCCGCACCACGTCGTGCTGTACATCGTCACAGTCCCCGGCATGTTCCTCATGCTCCTTCACGGCTCGGAATGCTTGTTCGCACTGAGTCGAACGTAAGCGACCCGGCCACCATTCCCGACCCCGCCCGAGCCCCCACCACCGCCCGCGCATGACGCCCATCACACCCGCAGACGTGACACGCACCGCATTAATACGACTGCACCCGCCCCCTGTGGACAACGCGACGCACCCGCCCCCACCGACCTGGCAGCATGGCGGGGTGACAGCAGCAACGCACTCCACCCTCTTCCCGCAGGTTCCGGACACGGCCGACGCGGTGCTCGACGGGCTCGACCCCGAACAGCGCGCCGTCGCCACCGCCCTGCACGGACCGGTGTGCGTCCTCGCCGGCGCGGGCACAGGCAAAACCCGCGCCATCACCCACCGCATCGCCTACGGCGTCCGCTCGGGCATCCTCCAGCCCAACAGCATCCTCGCCGTCACCTTCACCAACCGCGCAGCAGGCGAAATGCGCGGCCGCCTCCGCCACCTCGGCGCCGGCGGAGTCCAGGCCCGCACCTTCCACGCCGCAGCCCTGCGCCAGCTCCAGTTCTTCTGGCCCAAAGCAGTCGGCGGCGAGCTGCCCCGCATCGTCGACCGCAAGATCCAACTCGTCGCCGACGCGGCCGCCGCCTGCCGCATCCGCCTCGAGCGCGGCGAGCTCCGCGACGTCACGGCCGAAATCGAGTGGTCCAAAGTCACCCAGACCGTCCCCGCCGACTACGCCGCAGCAGCCGCCAAAACCGGACGCCTCACCCCCCGCAACAACGCCGAGACCGCCCAGATCTACGCCACCTACGAAACGCTCAAGCGCGACCGCACCCTCATCGACTTCGAAGACGTCCTCCTGCTCACCGTCGGCATCCTCCAGGACCGTCACGACATCGCCGAACAGGTCCGCTCCCAGTACCAGCACTTCGTGGTCGACGAATACCAGGACGTCAGCCCCCTCCAACAGCGACTCCTCGAACTCTGGCTCGGTGACCGCGACAACCTCTGCGTCGTCGGCGACGCCAGCCAGACCATCTACTCCTTCACCGGCGCCACCCCCGACCACCTCCTCAACTTCCGCACCCGCCACCCCAACGCCACCGTCGTCAAACTCGTCCGCGACTACCGCTCCACCCCCCAGGTCGTCCACCTCGCCAACACCCTCCTCTCCCACGCCCGAGGCCGCGCCGCCGAACACCGCCTCGAACTCATCTCCCAACGGGACCGAGGACCAGAACCCGCCTACACGGACTACGCCGACGAACCCACCGAAGCCGAAGGCACCGCCCGCCGCATCCGCGCCCTCATCGACAACGGCGTCTCCGCCGGCGAGATCGCCATCCTGTTCCGCACCAACGGACAGTCCGAGATCTACGAGCAAGCCCTCGCCGACGCAGGCATCCCCTACCAGCTCCGCGGCGCAGAACGCTTCTTCGAACGCGCGGAAGTACGCAAAGCCGGCCACGCCCTCCGCAGCGCCGCCCGCTTCGGAAACAACGACTCCCTCCTCGACGACGCCGTCGACCTGCCCTCCCAGGTCCGCGCCGTCCTCTCCGGCGAAGGCTGGACCAGCCAACCCCCCGACGGCTCCGGAGCCGTCCGCGAACGCTGGGAATCCCTCGCCGCCCTCGTACGCCTCGCCGAAGACTTCGCCCGCGCCAAACCCACCGCCACCCTCAACGACCTCGTCACCGAACTCGACGAACGCGCCGCCGCCCAGCACGCACCCACCGTCGAAGGCGTCACCCTCGCCTCCCTGCACGCCGCCAAGGGCCTCGAATGGGACGCCGTCTTCCTCGTCGGCCTCGCCGAAGGCATGATGCCGATCACGTACGCCAAGACCGACGAACAGATCGAGGAAGAACGCCGCCTCCTCTACGTCGGCGTCACCCGGGCCCGCCACCACCTCAGCCTGTCCTGGGCCCTCTCCCGCTCACCCGGCGGCCGCCCCAACCGCCGCCCCAGCCGCTTCCTCGACGGCATCCGGCCAGGCACCTCAGGAGCCACGGCCCGCAACACGAGCACCGGACAAGGCGGCATCGAACACGGCACACCGACGACGCCCCGCACCACCACCGGACCCGTCCGACGCCGCACCGCCCGAACCGTCGCCCGCTGCCACGTCTGCGGACGCACCCTCACCGACGCCGGCGAGATGAAACTCATGCGCTGCGAGGACTGCCCCTCCGACATGGACGAGGGCCTCTACGAGCGACTCCGCGACTGGCGCGCCGACCAGGCACAACAGCTCGGACAGCCCGCCTTCTGCGTCTTCACCGACAAGACCCTCGTCGCCATCGCCGAAGCCATGCCCGAAGACGCGGCCCAACTCGCCCGCATCCCCGGCGTCGGCATGCGCAAGCTCAACCGGTTCGGTACCGACGTGCTCACCATCTGCGCAGGTGGGGCCCCGGATGCGGGCGTTGGAGGAGTCGACGAGGACGACTGATGCAAACTCGTCGAAAAAATAGTTTGCGCATGCCCCAGCAATCCCCATAGGTTCTTAAGCACGGGAACAGCGCCTCTTCTCCGAGGCACTGGTTCCGTGCTGTACTAAAGCCGTCGGACCGGTTCACACCGGTCCCAGAGACGCCGAGAGGAGGCGAATTCCAGTGATCAGCATCAACGCCAGCTTCATCAGCACCGCCAAAATGACCGATCGCTCGGTCGTCGCTTCCTGCCTGCTCGGTTTCTCGAACCTGGGCACCGGTGCGTCCGGCATTCCCGCCGCCCGTCCGGAGTCCTTCCTGTCTCTCGCCGACCTTCCCGTCCGTGAGAGCAATGAGCGACCGACCAAGGCACCGGAAGCAGTAGCAACGGCACAGGCCCAGGCCTATGCCTTTGCGGCGGCCGGTGCCGGATCCCGGAAGCAGACGACGCACCACCACACGATGTGGGCCTTCCGTGGGCTCGAACCCTGGAGTGATCCAGCCTGATCTTCGATCAGGCCGGCGCCTTCAGGGCCGCGGAACCCCACCCGGGATCCGCGGCCCTTCTGTTTTGCCCGCACGGGACAACAGAACGAAGGGGCCTCGGGACAAGAAAAGACCCGGTACCACC
The DNA here is from genome assembly GCF_045040855.1 of Streptomyces sp. NBC_00009. NCBI lineage: Bacteria > Bacillati > Actinomycetota > Actinomycetes > Kitasatosporales > Streptomycetaceae > Streptomyces > Streptomyces sp. NBC_00009. Next base: position 2,678,204 of record NZ_CP108312.1, on the reverse strand, counting down.
GCCACCCGGCCCACAGGCCGGAACGACCAGACGAGGAAGACAACACCGTGCAACTCGAAGCGCACGCCCCGTCAGTACCGCCTTCAGACACTCTCCCCCCGCCCGGTCTCACGGAGGACTCCACCTTGAACCCCCTGACTGCGCTCACCGCGCTCGACGACGCCATCGAGAACCTCGGCGTACCCGTCCCCTGCCGTGCCTACGACCCCGAGGTCTTCTTCGCGGAGTCGCCGGCGGACGTCGAGTACGCCAAGTCCCTCTGCCGCACCTGCCCGCTCGTCGAGGCCTGCCTCGCCGGCGCCAAGGAGCGGCGTGAGCCCTGGGGCGTCTGGGGCGGCGAGCTGTTCGTCCAGGGCGTCGTCGTAGCCCGGAAGCGGCCGCGTGGCCGCCCGCGCAAGAACCCGGTCGCGGCATGAACGCACGAGGAACGATCGACCGCCCCCTGACGCACGACCCCCAGAAGCAGGCCCCGATGAAGCCGTCCACCAGCGAGCCCACCGGCTCTGCGACCCCAGACTTCACCACCACCGACGCGAACGACTCGCGCCAGAACAGGACCCGAGAGATGCAACTCATCCCAGAAGCGCTGGCTCGTGCGCATATGCACGAGCAGCTGCGCTCCGCCGAGGCCGAACGCCGCGCACTGCGCCTGGCAACGGCCCGCCGGATGCAGCGCCGCGCCGAGCGCGCATCACTGCGCGCCCGCCGCGCGCTCGCCATGGCGGTCATGCAGTGACCCACCCCGCGGGGGCCGATCCACAACGGACCGGCCCCCGCGGTGCGTTGCGCCACACCCTCGGAAGACGGAGATATCGTCACCACGTGACGTCTCATCCTGACGGCGACTCAGCGCAGCGACCCGAGCCCGAACCCGGCACCATCGTGTGCGCCCTCTGCGGCACCACTGCCCAGGGCACCCCGCCGACCTGGACCTACTCAGTGGAGAACGGGACCGGTCGGCACTACTGCGACCGCTGCGCCCGAGAGAACCTGCGGGCTATTGAGGGGCGGCTCGATTCGGAGTGGTGGTGAGCTTCGGCCGGACATTCCTTGGGGGGGCTTCCCTCCCCCCGCCCCCTCCCCACCCCACCCCACCCCGCCCCCAATTTTTGATCACGCCTCAGCAGCCGAGGCACCCTCGGTTGTTCCCGCGCTCGCGGCTGCTTCCGCGGCTATGTCTTCGACCGTGCCGACGGCCGTGCCCTCGACCGCGTCGTCGGTTGTGCTGCCGGTCGCGCCCTCGATCGTGCCGTGAGCCGTGGCGCCTGCCGTCTCGTCAACCCGCTCCTCGTCCGCCGCCAGGAAACCCGGTAGCCACCTCTCCAGTTCGTCCCGTAGCCGTACCGTCGCGCCGAGTTGGCACAGGACTCCGATGGTGCTGAGGGTCACGCGATGTATCAGGAGGTAGGAGGGCGGCAGGTTCAGCTGCTTGCCGAGCTGGTGGGCGGGGGAGCGGAGGTCGGCGATGCGTGCGGCCTGGCTGCGCATCCAGCCGCGGGTGAAGGTGAATTCGTCGACCAGGGCCGGCTCGATGATCGGCAGCAGGTACTCGAGCACCGCGTCGGGTTCGAGGTCGATCGTCTCCTTGACGAAGCCCTCTGCGCGCAGCAGTTCGTAGACCGCTTCCGCGTTGCCCGCCAGAGTCATACGCAGTGAGGTGCCGATGGTTTCGGGGAGGCCGCCGGGGAGCCGGTCCACGGTGCCGAAGTCGAGGACTCCCAGTTGCCAGCCGTTCTTCTCGTCGGGCAGCAGCCGGAAGTTTCCCGGGTGCGGATCGGCGTGGAGCAGGCTGGTGCGGGCCGGGCCCGAGAACAGGAAGCGGGCGAGGAGCTGTCCTGCCCGGTCCCGTTGTTCGTCGGTGCCGTCGATGATCACCTCGGAGAGCGGGGTTCCGTCTATCCATTCGGTGATGAGGACCTGGTCGCACTGGTGCACCACGTCGGGTACGTGCACATCGGGATCGTCGGCGAACTCTTCCGCGCAGGCCCGCTGGGCCTGTGCCTCCAGCCCGTAGTCGAGTTCCTCGGACACCCGGTCGCGTAGTTCCGTGATGAGCGGCTTGATGTCCATGCCGGGGATCAAGGGGCCGAGGAGGCGGGCGAAGCGGCCGAGTTGGTTCAGGTCGGAGAGCAGGGCCTCGCCGGCTCCCGGGTACTGCACCTTGACGGCGACCTCGCGGCCGTCGTGCCAGATGGCGCGGTGGACCTGCCCTATCGATGCGGCTGCCGCGGGCTTGTCCTCGAACTCCAGGAAGTTCTCCGGCCAGTCGTCGCCGAGCCGTTCCGCGAGGACGGCGTGGACCGTCCTGGTGGGCATCGGGGGCGCGGCTTCCTGGAGTTTGGTGAGCGCGGCGCGGTACGGGCCTGCGACCTCCTCGGGGAGGGCGGATTCGAAGACGGACATGGCCTGCCCGAACTTCATGGCGCCGCCCTTGAGCTCACCGAGAACCTTGAAGAGCTGGTCCGCCGTGCGCTGTTGCAGTTCCCGCCCGACGATCTCGGCCGACTTCCCGCCGATGCGTTTGCCGAGGCCCCAGGTCGCGCGCCCGGCGAAGCCGAGTGGCAGCGCGGCCAGTTTGGCGGTACGGGTTACCGCCTTCCGGGGAAGATCAGACATGCGCCCCTCCAAGTCCCAGCCTGCCGTGCCGCCAGTGGCGGTTACCCGGCCATTGTGTCGTGCTGCTCTCCACCCTCGGAGGTCTGCTCCCCCTTACTTCTCCCACCTGCTCCGCATGAGCAGTCTGGATGCGCCCATACCGGGCGGGCATGCCAGTCGAGTCCGGGAGTCGACGCCTCCCAGCGCGCGCCGGTGCTGGACGGCAGTTCGCCGTCGAGGAAGGCCAGTGCGTGTGCTGCCGTGAGTCCGGCGACGGCCGTGGCGAGCGCCAGGTCGCATGCGGGTACCTGGAGTTGACGTCCGGAACGCCATTGGGCGAGCAGCCGGGGCCAGGTCGGGTCGCGGTCCGTGCGGTCCAGCGAGAGGCAGCCGGCGCAGGCGGTGCCGCCGGGCAGTACCAAGGGGCCCACGACTCCGGTGGCCTCGACCACTCCGGCGTAGAGGTGGGGCGTGCCCGAGGCGATGAGTTCTTCGGCGGCCAGAGGGTCGGGGGTGTGGGCGGACAGACCGTCGCGCGGGGCGATGATCACGAGGGAGAGGGCCGGTTCCTCGGCTGGGGGCAGGGCTTGGATCTCTGAGGGGGATTGGGGCTGGGCTTGGGATGGGGGTGGGCCGGAGCGGCGGTCGGGGCGGGGTGGGCGGTCGGGTGCGGCCTTGCGTACGGCTCGGTACGCGGCCGTGTCGCGGCGTTCTCCGACGGATTCGACGGGGAGTCCGCCCGGGGCGACGTCCCACGGTTCGACGCAGCCTCCGTCGCGCACGTCGACGTGGCCGACGCCGGCGGCGGACAGGACGGACGCGATGACGGTCCCGACGCGGCCGGTTCCCCGGACCTGGATCCGCATGCTGCGGCGGGCCGCCAACTTCCTTGCTCCCGCAGCTGGTTCGGGGGACAAGACGGTGAGGGCCGCGAGGTCGGGGCGGAGTCGGTCGAGGACTCCTTGGCGCTTGCGGAGCGCGTCGAATGCTGGTCCGCCGCCGGTGGCGTCGTCGAGCAGTCCGGCCCTGGTCAGCCGATGGAGCAGGGCGTCGACATGACCGTCGGGCAGTCCCATCCGGCGGCCTTCGTCGCGCAGAAGGGCCACGCCGCGGGTTCCGTCGAGGAGGGTGAGGAAGGTGCCGGTCGCGGTGTCGACCGGGCCGAGTACGACGGCGTGAGCGGGTGCCACGCCGAACTGGACGGTATTGAGGTCGCGCCAGCCGCGTCGCAGCGCCGGTTTCAGGATCGGGTGCATGGCTGTCGGATGCATGGCTGTAGGCGGTGAAGTGCCCATCTGTTCCCCCGTGATGTGCCTGTGTTCTCGCTCTGGTGGTCAAGTTGATGAGGTTGGTGAACCTGGTGAAGTTGGTGACGTGACCGTGGTCCCGAATTCGGGTGGCGTCTCGGTCGATTGCCAGGATGCACGGCGGGGGGAATCCGTGTGAAAAGTTATCCACAGGGGGTGGGTGTTAGTCGTATAAATCGCGCGGGAGGGGTGCGGGGCCGCACCGAAGACTCCCGGAGGCGGGACTTCCCCTATGTGCAGCGGGTAACGTCGGGGCGTGCCCGCCGACCCACTGCACCGTGCCACGAACACGCAGCGCAGCACGACCAGTCCGCCGCCGAGCGGCCCGAGGGCGAGCGCGGTAGAGGTCCGCAGAAGCGCCCGGCGGCGCCGGACGGTCTCCGCGTATCGCGAGGGTGACCGGACCGTCGTCCTCATTCCGGCCCGCATGTCGGAGGCCGAGGAGAAGCGCTGGGTCAACGTCATGCTCGACAAGCTGGCCGCGCAGGAGAGCAAGCGGGTCCTGGGGGACGCGGAGCTCGCCGAGCGGGCGGAGCGGCTGTCCGAGCAGTGTTTCGAGGGCCGGGCCCGCCCCACGTCCGTGCGCTGGGTGACGAATCAGAACACGCGTTGGGGGTCGTGCACGCCGTCCGAGGGCAGTATCCGGCTGTCGCACCGGCTGCAGGGCATGCCGGAGTACGTCGTCGACTACGTACTCGTACACGAGTTGGCGCATCTGCTGGTGCCGGGGCACGGGCCGCGGTTCTGGCGTCTCCTTGAGGCGTATCCGCGCACGGAGCGGGCGCGGGGCTATCTCGAGGGTGTCGTCGCGGCCGACCGGCTGCCGCACCTGCCGGCCGCTCGCGAAGAGTGACCGCAGAGGAATGACCGCAGAGGAGTGAACGTCCAGGCCTGACCGTCCGTCGCCCCTTCGCTGATTCCGCCCGCCACGTGCGCGTTGTGTACCAGGGCTGTACCGGCCGCCGCCGCTGTCAGCGTTAGCGGTTAGCCTGACGCGACGTATTCACCTTCGGGATGGGGGACGGTCGTTACGCATGGCCAGGGAATTCCAACGCGGCCACAAGGCCAGGATCAGTGACCTCACCGCGGGCACCGATCTGTACGTAGGCGTGCAGATCACGGGGCCCGGGCTGACCTTCGACATCAGCTGCTTCGGACTTGACGCCGACGAACGGCTCTCGGACGACCGGTATTTCGTCTTCTTCAACCAGCCGAAATCGCCCGAGGAGTCGATTCAGCTTCTCGGTGCGCAGGCCGGCGACAGTGAGTCCTTCCGCGTCACCCTCGACCGGATCCCGGCGAACATCCAGAAGCTCTCGTTCACCGCGACGATCGACGGTGCGGGGCAGATGTCGCAGATCGCCCCCGGATACGTACGGATCGTCGCGGGCGGCGAAGAGGTCGCCCGCTATTCGTTCAACGGCACGGAGTTCTCGACCGAACGTGCCGTCATGCTGGGCGACTTCTACCTGAAGGACGTCTGGCGGTTCGCGGCCGTCGGGCAGGGGTTCGACGGTGGACTCGACGCGCTGCTGAAGAACTTCGGCGGTGAGGTCGCCGAGGAGGAGCCCGCCGCCGCGCCGCCGCAGCAGCAGTCCGGTGCGCCGTCGTTCGCGCCGCCCGCGCAGGCCACGGCGCCACCCGCGTTCGGCACGCCCGCGACGCCCGCGCCCGCCCAGCAGGGCTACGCGCCGCCGCAGGGAGCCACGCCGCCGCCCGCGCCCGCCCCGGCCCCGCCGTCGGTGCACGCCGCGCCGACGATCATCGCGCCGCTGGCCACACCGCCCGGCGCCATGCAGCCGCCGGCCGCGCCCACCCCGCACGCGCCGCCCATCGGACAGGTGCCCGGTCAGACCGCGCCCCCGGGCTACGGTCAGCCGACCGCGCCTCCCGGCTACGGGCAGCAGCCCCAGGCGCCGACCCCGCCCCCGGGCTACGGTCAGCCGACCCCGCCTCCCGGCTACGGGCAGCAGCCGCCCGGTCAGTTCCCCGGCCAGCAGGGCGCTCCGTCGCCGTACGGCGCACCTCAGGGTGTGCCGCAGGGCGGAGGTGCTCCCGGTGTTGCCGCCGCGCTCTCGGCGTTCCGCGAGGCGCCCACCGGTCAGCGGTGGACCCTGCAGAACAAGAAGCTGATCCGCGTCGACCTCGGCGCCAGCGACCAGCCGGTGCTCGCCCGTCAGGGCAGCATGGTGCTCTACCAGGGCAAGGTCGAGTTCAGCTACAAGGGCGCGGGCTTCGCCGGCCGGATCGTGGGCAACGCGACCGGCCAGGAGATGCAGCTGATGCGCTGCACCGGCCGCGGCCAGGTCTTCCTCGCGGAAGAGGCCACACATCTGCACCCCATCGAGCTCCAGGGCGACGCGATCTGCGTATCCGCGGAGAACGTGCTGGCGTTCGACGAGAGCCTCCAGCACGAGGTGCGCCGGATCGAGGGGCACGGCATTCCCGGCGGCGCCCTGTTCGTCATGCAGTTCCAGGGCACGGGCACGGTCGTCGTCAAGACGCACGGCACGCCCGTCGTGCTGCCCGTGACGCCGACGACGTTCGCCGACTGCAACGCGGTCGTCGCCTGGTCGGCCGCCGCGCAGGCGATCGTGTCCAGCCAGGTGCGCATGCGCTACAACGCCTACCCGGGACACAGCGGGGAGAGCGTGAACCTCCAGTTCCGGGGTGCGCCAGGGAACTTCATCGTCGTCCAGCCGTTTGAGGTCTGAGGGAGCCCGTCATGAACCAGCCGCTCGCGGGCTACGCCCCGACCCCGGTAGCCGCCCGCATGGAGAACCACGGCGCCAACATGCTCAAGGTCGCCATGCAGACCGGCAACGACCTCCTCGCGCGCGTGGGCTCGATGGTCGCCTACGAAGGGTTCGTCCAGTACGAGCCCAACCCGCCCGCCGTCCGCCAGATCGCCCGCGACTGGATCACCGGCGAGGGCGCGCCCCTGATGAAGGCCACCGGAGACGGCATCCTCTACCTCGCCGACTACGGCGCCGAGATCGTCGTCATCAACCTCGGCGGCGACTCGATCTCGGTGAACGGCACGAACCTGCTCGCCTTCGACGCGCACCTCCAGTGGGGCGTCGAGCGCGTCAAGGGCCTCGCCAAGTTCGCCGGCCAGGGCCTGTGGAACATCAAGATCTCCGGGCAGGGCTATGTCGCCCTCACGTCCCGGGGTACCCCCATCGTCGTCGACTGCGGCCGCGGCGAGGACGAGACGTACGTCGACCCGGACGCGCTGATCGCCTGGTCCCCGAACCTCAAGGTGAAGGGCAAGCGCAGCTTCAAGGCCGGCTCGCTCATCGGGCGCGGCAGCGGCGAGGCCTACCAGATGGGTTTCTCCGGGGAAGGCATTGTCGTCGTACAGCCCAGTGAGGACAGCACCGACCGCCTCCGAGTCCGGGGCTGAGGGGGAACGGAACACCATGCAGAGCCCGCTTTTCGCGCACTCCGAGCAGCAGACCCAGGAGCGCTACGCCGTCCAGAACCCGCAGCTGCTGCGGGTCACCCTGGAAGGCCACGACGACATCCTCGCCCGCAAGGGCGCCATGGTCGCCTACCAGGGGCTTGTCGAGTTCGACGGCGAGATCCAGACCTCCGGTCAGCGGCGCGCCCGTGCCAACACCGGTGAGGGCCTCGACCTGATGCGCTGCCACGGGCAGGGCACCGTCTACCTCGCCAACCTCGCCCAGTACATCCACGTGGTGGAGGTCGAGCAGGACGGTCTGACCGTGGACAGCAGTTACGTCCTCGCGCTCGACTCCTCGCTCAGCTACCAGGTCGTCGCCGTCGACAGCCAGTACGGCATCTCCGGCTCCGGCAAGTACCAGCTCAACATCACCGGGCGCGGCAAGGTCGCCCTGATGACGTCCGGGCAGCCGCTGATGCTCCAGGTCACCCCGGACCGTTACGTCAACGCCGACGCGGACGCGATCGTCGCCTGGTCCAACGGCCTGCGCGTGCAGATGCAGGCCCAGACGCACTCCTCCGGAGTGTGGCGGCGCCGCGGCAACACGGGCGAGGGCTGGGAGCTCAGCTTCATGGGCCAGGGCTACGCCCTCGTGCAGCCCAGCGAGCTGCTGCCCCCGCAGAACGCGGTGATCGGCCAGGGCCTCGGTGCCCAGTACGGCATGGGCCAGCAGGGCGCCCGCGGCCAGAACCAGGGCAACGTCTGGAGCTGACCCCGAAGGACGACCATGAGGCATGTGTAAGGGGCGGCCACCGTAGTGGCCGCCCCTTACACATGCCCGCTCACAGTCGGGCGCGCGTCGCCTCCACCAGGCGCACGACGGACTCGTCCGCCACGTCCGCGACCTGGTCGTACGGGAACCAGCGCAGATCGAGCGACTCGTCACTGATGGCGGCCACCGCGTCGGCGGGAGCGAGAGCCGCGTACTGCGTGTCGAGATGCCGCGTGCACGGTCCCGGGATGGGATGCCGGTCGAGCCGCACGGGGCCGCCCGGCAGGAGCGTAAGTCCAGGGATGCCGGACTCCTCGGTCGCCTCCCGCAGCGCGGCGTCGGCGAGCGTCAGGTCACCCGGCTCGCAGTGGCCGCCCATCTGCAGCCACATCTGGAGCTTTTTGTGCAGCGTCAGCAGCACCCGCCCGCGGGACGGGTCGACGACCAGTGCGCTGGCCGTCAGATGCCCGTCCGTGCAGGCCTTCCACATGCCGTCCTCGGGATGGGCCGAGAGGTGGTCCAGGTACGCCTGGCGCAGCTCGGGCTGGCCCTCGTAGGCCTTCAGTACGAGGACCGCGTCGTCGTGCAGCGTCACTTGCCCTCGTCGTCCTTGGAGCCGTCCGCGGGACCGTCGCCCTTGGAGTCGTCCTCCTTGGAGAGGCTCGGCTTGTCCAGGCCGCCGCGCGCCGCCTCTCCGAGCATCTTGTCGATCTCGGAGAAGTCCAGCTGCTCGCGGTGCACGAAGCCGTCCGGGTCGTCGAGGTCCGAGGCGGTCGGCAGCATGTCCGGGTGCGCCCACAGGCCGTCGCGCCCGTCCACACCGCGCGCGTCCGTCAGCGAGGCCCACAGCCGCGAGGCGTCCCGCAGACGGCGCGGACGCAGCTCCAGGCCGATCAGCGTGGCGAACGTCTGCTCGGCGGGGCCACCGGTCGCCCGGCGGCGGCGCAGCGTCTCACGGAGCGCGTCGGCCGACGACAGGCGCGGTTTCGCGGCCGCGTGGACCACGGCGTCGACCCAGCCCTCGACGAGCGCGAGAGCGGTCTCCAGGCGGGCCAGGGCGGCCTTCTGCTCCGGAGTGTCCTCCGGCTGGAACATGCCCTGCTGAAGGGCCTCCTGCAGCTGCTCCGGGTTCTGCGGGTCGAGCTGGCCGACCGCGTCCTCCAGCTTCGCCGTGTCGACCTTGATGCCGCGCGCATACCCCTCGACCGCGCCGAACAGGTGCGAGCGCAGCCACGGCACGTGCGAGAAGAGCCGCTGGTGGGCGGCCTCGCGCAGCGCCAGGTAGAGCCGCACCTCCTCCTTGGGGATGCCGAGGTCCTTGCCGAACGCCTCGATGTTCACCGGCAGGAGCGCCGCCTTGCCGGCCGGGCCGAGCGGCAGACCGATGTCGGTCGAGCCGACGACCTCGCCCGCGAGGACGCCCACGGCCTGCCCGATCTGCGAGCCGAACATGGCGCCGCCCATGGAGCGCATCATCCCGATGAGCGGGCCGGCCATGGCCTGCATCTCCTCGGGAAGGACGTCGCCCATGGCCAGGCCGACACGCTCGGCGACCGGGTCGACGAGTTCCTTCCACACCGGGAGGGTCGCCTCGACCCACTCGGCGCGACTCCACGCCACCGCGGACCCGGCGCCCGACGGCAGCGACGTCGCGTCATCGAGCCACAGGTCGGCGAGGCGCACGGCCTCCTCGACCTGCGAGCGTTCGGCGGGGCCGACACTCGCGTCCTTGGTGCCGTCGGCGGTGCCCTGGGAGACCGTCTGACGGGCGATGTCCTTGGCCATCTCCCAGTTCACCGGGCCGCCCTCGTACGAGAGCATCTGGCCGAGCTGCTGGAAGGCGGCTCCCAGGTCATTGGGGTTCAGGGAACCGAACATCGCGGCGAACGGGTTGTCCCCGCCGCCCGCGCCGGGCAGTCCTCCGAAACCGAAGGGGTTGGCAGGGCCCTGACCGCCACCGCCCTGCTGATCCTTCTTCTTGCCCTCGTCGCCGTCGTCCGGCTCCTCCGGCGGAAGGCCGAATCCGAATGGGGTGTCACTCACGGGATTCCTCGGCTGGTAAGGCCACCGGTTCTGTCCCGGCGGCGTTTGCCCGACTACACACCCAGCGTAGACACCGTGGCGCGATCGGGCCTCGGTGCTCCGCCGACTCATGGCCTGCGGCAGGATGGATGCCTCCTGGTACGTACGCGTCGTACACGTACGTACTGAATACAACCGCTGGAGACGCCCGGTGAGTTCCCCAGATCCACAGGTTCGCGCAGCGCGAAACCCTTCGACCAGTTCCGGGGGGCGCGGTCCTGTCGTCGCCGTCACCGGTGCCGCCTCCGGCGTCGGCGCGCTCCTTACCGAGCGCCTCGCCGCATCCGACGAGATCAAGCAGGTCCTGGCCATCGACGAGCGGCGCGGCGAGTGCGCGTCCGCGACCTGGCACATCCTTGACGTGCGCGACCCGGCGATCGCCGAGAAGCTGCGCGGCGCGGACGTCGTCGTGCACCTCGCGCTCGACCTCGACCTGGAGACCGACCCCGCCGCCCGTACGGCGTACAACGTGCGTGGCACCCAGACGGTGCTCACCGCCGCGGCCGCCGCCGGCGTCCACCGTGTCGTCCTGTGCACCTCGGCGATGGTCTACGGAGCGCTCGAGGACAACGAACTGCCGCTCTCCGAAGACGCCGAACTGCGGGCGACCGCGGAGGCCACCGGCGTCGGCGACCTCCTGGAGGTCGAGCGGCTTGCCCGACGCGCACCGCGCGCCCACCCGGGACTCAACGTGACCGTGGTCCGCCCCGCCACCCTCGTCGGCGGCACTGACACCGCCCTGACCAGGTACTTCGAGTCGCCACGGCTCCTCGTCGTGGCGGGATCCCGGCCCGCCTGGCAGTTCTGCCACGTCGAGGACCTGTGCAGCGCCCTGGAGTACGCCGTCCTGGAGCAGGTCGAAGGGGAACTCGCCGTCGGCTGCGACGGCTGGCTGGAGCAGGAGGAGGTCGAGGAGCTCAGCGGGATCCGCCGCATGGAGCTGCCCTCGGCGGTCGCCCTGGGCGCCGCGGCCAGGCTTCACCGGATCGGGCTCACCCCGTCTCCCGCCGGCGACCTCGCGTACACGATGTACCCCTGGGTGGTCAGCGTGAGCCGGCTGCACGACGCAGGATGGCGCCCCCAGTGGACCAACGAGGAGGTCCTCGCCGAACTCCTCGAAGAGGTCGCCGGACGGCACACCGTCGCGGGCCGCCGCCTCGGACGCAAGGACGCGACCGCCGCCGGAGCGGCCGGAGCCACCGTCGCCCTGCTCGGCGCGGCCGCCGTCGTGCGCCGGGCCCGCAAGGCCAGGCGCAGGATCTGACGGCCCGCCCCTGCCGGCTCCCGGACCGGCTCCCCCTGTAGGAGGCTCCAACCCACTACGCGCGCGTGCCGGTGGAAAGCGCTATTCCGTGCCGGTGGCCGCGTACGGCACGATGGCCTCATGGCACGCACCACGAATGACCACCCCGGAGAGCAGTCGGCGCAGGACCCCATCCGGCTCATCGCGATCCGAGACACGCCCTTGTCCGTGGACGAGGTGTTCCGGGCCGTCGGGGAGGACGCGGCGGGCGGTACGGCGCTGTTCGTGGGGACGGTGCGCAATCACGACGGCGGCGCCGACGTCGACGCGCTCGGGTACTCGTGCCACCCCTCCGCCGAGGCCGAGATGCGGACCGTCGCCGAGAAGGTCGTCGCCCAGTTCCCGGTGCGCGCGCTCGCGGCCGTCCACCGGGTGGGCGATCTGGCGGTCGGCGATATCGCGGTCGTCGTCGCCGTGTCCTGCCCGCACCGCGGCGAGGCCTTCGAGGCCTGCCGCAAGCTGATCGACGACCTCAAGCACGAGGTGCCCATCTGGAAGCACCAGAAGTTCTCGGACGGCACCGAGGAGTGGGTCGGCGCCTGCTGACCTCCCGGACCCCGGCCACGTTCACCGCGTTCGCCCACACGGGCGGTTCCGGTTGCGTAACCGCACCCCTGCGGCGAGCGTTGACGCAGCGGATGGTTAATCTGCTGATCAGTCAGTTGTAGTGGCTCATGGGGTCGGAGGTCCGGTATGGCGGCGCTCTTGTGGCTGCTCATTCCGCTTGTCGCAGCGGTCGGCGCCGGTTTGTGGGGCAGCTGGGCCGCACGGAACCGCAGGACCGGCGACGTGACGGAACTCAACGGGTACGCCCGCTTCCGCGAGGCCATGGAACGCACACACACCGGGACGGAAACGGATCCCCTCGCCCCGGCTGCCGGCTCGCTGCCCGGGGTCGAGTCCCGGACGGACGCCCCAGCGGTGCACTGACAGACCGGTCCCGTACTGTCGTTCCATGCCACGCCGCACCGCGACGATGCTCGCCTCGACCCTGATGCTGATCGCGCTGCTCTGCGCGGGAGTGCTCATCAAAGTTCCGTACGCGGAGATGACCCCGGGACCGACGGTCAACACGCTCGGGGACCACGACGGCGAGCCGGTGCTCCAGATCTCCGGCCGCAAGACGTACCCGACGAGCGGGCACCTCAACATGACGACGGTCCGGGTCACGAGCGCCGACTACAACATGAACCTCGTCTCGGCGGTCTACGGCTGGCTCGCACACGACAGCATCGTCGTACCGCACGCCACGCTCTACCCCGACGGCAAGACCGAGCAGCAGTCCTCGCAGGAGAACGCCGAGGAGTTCAGCCAGTCCCAGGAGAGCGCCAAGGTCGCCGCCCTGAACGAGCTGAAGATCCCCGTGAAGTCCTGGGTGATCGTCCAGTCGGTCATCAAGGGCAGCCCTTCCGAGGGACGGCTGCACGCCGGTGACGTGATCAAGGCCGTCGACGGCACCAAGGTCGAGAAGCCGGCCGACGTCGCGAAGCTCGTCACCCAGCACAAGCCGGGCGAGGACGTCTCCTTCACGATCGTGCCCGTCAAGGACGCGGCCGCCGCCGAGAAGGAGGGCAAGCAGGCCACCCGCACGCGGAACGTCACGGTCACCACGGAAAAGGCCAAGGACGGCCGCGCGATCGTCGGCATCCAGGCCGGCACCGATCACACGTTCCCGTTCGCCATCGACATCAAGCTCGCCGACGTCGGCGGCCCCAGCGCCGGACTGATGTTTGCGCTCGGCATTGTCGACAAGCTGACGCCCGAGGACCTCACCGGCGGCAAGTTCGTGGCCGGCACGGGCACCATCGACGACGACGGCAAGGTCGGCCCGATCGGCGGCATCCAGATGAAGACCGTCGGCGCCCGCGGCAAGGGCGCGCGCTACTTCCTGACCCCGAAGGACAACTGCGCCGAGGCGGCCAAGGACGTCCCGGGCGGACTCACCCTCGTCAAGGTCAACACCATCGACGACGCGATGAACGCTCTCAAGGACATCCGTTCGGGCAACACCGCCGACCTGCCGAAGTGCACGGTCAAGGGGTGACAAGAGGTTCATGAAGGGGGCGCCGCACACCGTGCGGCGCCCCCTTTCGTGCGGTGAGGGCGTTACTCCGCGAACGTCGCCGCGAGGGCCTCGGCCAGGCCCGGGACCAGGTCCGACCCGGTGAGGACCTCGGTGGGGGAGTCCTTCTCGCGCAGGCGCAGCGCCGACTCGCGCGCGCCGTCACGCAGCACCGCGACCGTCATCCGGACCTCCTGACGGCCCGGGTGCTTCGCCACCCACTCGGCGAGCTCCGCCTCACCGAGCCCCTCCGGAACGGACGCCTCCGCGGACGGCGGCAGCATCATCCGCTCCACCGTCAGGGCGCAGCCGACGACCGCGTCGGGCCAGGCGATGGTGCCGAGGAACTCGTCGAGCGGCTTGTCGGCGGGCACCTCGTCCTGCTCGATCGGGGTGAAGGCCGCGGCCTCCTGCTCGCCGTCCAGGCCGAGCTGGGCCGCGAGGCCGGGTTCCTGGGCCCGCAGACGGGCGGTGTCGACGAGGGCGAAGAGGCGGGCGGGCTGGTCCCAGCCGAGGCCGGAGGCGTACTCGTCGATCTCGAGTACGGCCCGGGTGAGCGGGCTGGCTGCCATGGGAGTGTTGGACATGGTCACAATCCTGCCTCGTTAGTACCCGGAACCGGGAACTGAGTAAAGCGTGAGTAAGTTGCATAGGTGATGGGTCCGCGATCACGGGGGCCTGACCGATCGATTTCGAACTTTTCGAGGTGCGCACCTTGGCTTTCCAGATGCCGGACCGCGGCGGAGGCCCGACGGGGCCACGGATGAGAGTGGGCCGACCGTCCCGGCGAGTCCGTTCCCTGCTCATGACGCTCGGCGTCCTTGCCGCACTGGGCATGGCGTTCGTCATGTTCGCAGGGTTCTGGACCGACTGGCTCTGGTACCGATCGGTCAACTACTCGTCCGTCTTCACGACCACCCTGTGGACGAAGATCGGGCTGTTCTTCGTCTTCGGACTGCTGATGGCGATCGCCGTCGGACTGAACGTCTGGCTCGCGCACCGGCTGCGGCCCCCGCTGAGCGCCATGTCGATGGAGCAGCAGAGCCTCGACCGGTACCGCATGAGCATCGCGCCCTACAAGAAGTGGCTGCTGGTCGGCATCACGGCGCTGGTCGGCCTCATCGCGGGCGCCTCCGCCGCCACCCAGTGGCGTACGTGGCTGATGTGGGTGAACGGCGTGCCGTTCCACCAGAAGGACCCCCAGTTCCACCTCGACGTGGCCTTCTACGCGTTCGACCTGCCGTGGTACCGGTTCCTGCTCGGCTTCGGCTTCGCGGCGACGATCCTCTCCCTGATCGCGGCCGCGCTGACCCACTACCTGTACGGCGGGCTGCGCATCACCAGCCCGGGCGCGCGCGCCACCGCCGCGGCCACCGGCCATCTCTCCGTGCTGCTCGGCGTGTTCGTGGCCCTCAAGGCGGTCGCCTACTGGCTCGACCGGTACGGGCTCGCGGTGAAGTCCAGCGACTTCAAGGCCACGGACAACTGGACGGGCCTGCGGTACGTCGACGCGAACGCGTATCTGCCCGCCAAGACCATCCTGTTCTGCATCGCCGCGATCTGCGCCGTGCTGTTCTTCGCGACGCTGTGGCGGCGCACCTGGCAGCTGCCCGTCATCGGCTTCGGCCTGATGGTGCTCTCCGCGATCCTGATCGGCGGCCTGTACCCGGCCATCGTCCAGAAGTTCCAGGTCCAGCCGAACGAGCAGTCCAAGGAAGCCCCGTACATCGAGAAGAACATCGAGGCGACCCGCAAGGCGTACGGGATCGCCGGGGTGTCCCCGGTGGACTACACCGGCAAGGGCACGGTCAAGGACTCCAAGAAGCAGCGCACGGACGCCGACTCGGCGGCCAGCTACCGGGTCAACGATCCGAACGTGGTCTCGCCGACGTTCCAGCAGCTGGAGCAGGAGCGGAAGTACTACCAGTTCCCGAAGACCCTCGACGTCGACCGCTACAAGGGCCAGGACACCGTCATCGGCCTGCGCGAGCTCAACCTCGCGGGCGTCGAGAAGCGGAACTGGATCAACGACCACTTCACCTACACGCACGGCTTCGGAGCGGTCGCGGCCAAGGGCACGCAGACCGACCCGGACTCCCCGGGCGCACCCCTGTTCACCGAGTCGGGCCTGCCCGCCGGCGGCACCCTGGGCTCGTACCAGCAGCGGATCTACTACGGCGAGAAGACGCGCCAGTACTCGATCGTCGGCGGGCCCCAGAAGGAGCTCGACTACGAGCAGGACGACGGCACCCAGAAGACCACGAGCTACAGCGGCAAGGGCGGCGTCGGACTCTCCAACCCGATCACCCGTGCCGCGTACGCGGTGTCCTTCAGCGAGCCGCAGATCCTGTACTCGGGAGCCATCGGCGACGGCTCGAAGATCCTGTACAACCGCACGCCCAAGGAGCGCGTCGAGGCGGTCGCCCCCTGGCTGACCATCGACGGCGACGCGTACCCGGCGATCGTCAAGGGCAAGATCAAGTGGGTCGTCGACGCGTACACGACGTCGAACGGATACCCGTACGCGTCCCGTACGACGCTCGGTGACACGACGGCCGACTCCCTCAACGAGGGCGACAACCAGCGCGCCGTGGTGGCCCAGCAGAACCAGGTCAACTACATCCGCAACTCGGTGAAGGCCACCGTCGACGCCTACGACGGCACGGTGAAGCTGTACACGTGGGACGACAAGGACCCGGTCCTCAAGACCTGGAAGAAGGCGTTCCCCGGCACGGTCGAGCCCAAGAGCGCGATCCCGCAGGAGCTCAAGGACCATCTGCGGTACCCGCAGGACATGTTCAAGGTGCAGCGCGAGCTGCTGTCCCTGTACCACGTCACGGACTCCGACCAGTTCTACAACGCGTCCGACGCGTGGCAGGTCCCGAACGACCCGACGAAGAGGGACAACAGCGCGGTCCCGCCGTACTACCTGTCCATGAAGATGCCGGGCCAGAGCGACCAGCAGTTCTCGCTGACGACGACGTTCACCCCGAGCGGGCGCCCCAACCTGCGCGCGTTCATGGCGGTCGACGCCGATGCCACCAGCAAGGACTACGGCACGATAAGACTGCTGCGGGTCACCGAGGACAAGGTCTACGGCCCGGAACAGGTGCAGAACAAGCTCAACTCCCTGTCGTCCGTGGCGAACTTCGTCCGCGACATGAAGGGCGCCGACTCGACGGTCCTGTACGGCAATCTGCTGACGGTGCCGCTCGACAAGGGCTTCCTGTACGTCGAGCCGATCTACGCACAGGGGCGCAACGCGGAGTATCCGCTGCTGCGCAAGGTCGCGGTCTCCTACGGCGACAGAACCGGATTCGCCGACAACCTCGGGGACGCCCTGAACCAGGCGTTCGGCGTGGACGGCGCGCAGCCGGCCGAGCCGGAGAAGCCCGGTGGCGACACCACGAAGCCATCGGAGAACTCCACCGTCAAGGAAGCCCTCGCGGACGCCGAGAAGGCCTTCGAGGAGGGCCAGGCCGCCATGAAGAAGGGCGACCTGCACGCCTACGCCGACGCGCAGGACAAGCTGGAGGAGGCCCTCCAGCGCGCCGAGAAGGCACAGTCCGCGGCCGACAAGGCGGCCGGCGACGGCAAGGGTGCGGACAAGAGCGCCGACAAGTCCAGCGACAAGAGCGCTGATCAGAGCGCCGACAAGGACAGTGGGGGCTCGAGCAGCTGAGCGAAGACCCACCTCGCGCCGTGGTACGGTTTGAACACAACGGCGCGGGGTGGAGCAGCTCGGTAGCTCGCTGGGCTCATAACCCAGAGGTCGCAGGTTCAAATCCTGTCCCCGCTACTGAAGACGAAGGCCCGGATCCTGATCTTTCAGGATCCGGGCCTTCGTCGTGTGCGCGGGAACCGTCTGTACGTGCGAAGCGTGCCTCTCCCGGGGGTAGTTGAGGTTTTTGTGTTTCACTTATCTCTCTGTGGGCATGTCGACAAAACGCTGTAGTGACCTCACTGGCTGCGGTATACCAGGTGTACCCAGGTTGCAGGTGGTGCGACGATGGACGTTATGGGGGACAAGGCAACTCTGTTGGAGACAGGGCGGTTTGTGCAGTCGGCCGACCGGGAGGAACCCGGGGCGGCCGCCGAGGAAGCACGCCATCGGCCGGCCGCCGAGTCCGGCGACGTCGAGGCGATGAGTGTCCTCGGGGCCATGCTGCTGCGCCGCGGTGACCTCGACGGAGCCGAGCCCCAGCTGCGCGCTGCCACCGCCGCGGGCGACCGCGCCGCCGCCAACAACCTCGGCGTCCTGCTGCACCAGCGCGGATACGCGGACGAGGCCGCCGGCTGGTGGCGCATCGCCGCCGTCGCCGGATCCGCCCCCGCCGCGCACGCGCTCGGCCGCCACCACCGCGAGCGCGGCGACGAGCCCGCCGCCGAGTACTGGCTGCGGCAGTCCGCCGAACAGGGCCACGCCCTCGGCGCGTACGCGCTCGCCGACCTCCTCGAACACCGCAGCGATGTCGGCGCCGAGCGCTGGATGCGCGCCGCCGCCGAGCACGGCCACCGCGAGGCCGCCTACCGGCTCGCCCGCACCCTCGACCGGCGCGCCGCACAGGAGCGCCCCGAGGGAGCGCTCCGTGGTGCGCCCGCGCCCGACGACGACAGCGGCGCCCCCGGCGACGCGACCGCGACCGGCGCCCGCAGGAAGCTGCCCGCGGCCGCGGAGGCCGAGCAGTGGTACCGGCAGGCCGCCGCGCGCGGACACCGCCGGGCCGCCCTGCACCTCGGCGCGATCCTGGAGAAGCGCGGCGAGCTCAAGGAGGCCGGCCGCTGGTACCTGAACTCCGCGAAGGACGGCGAGCCCCGCGCCGCCTGCGCGCTCGGCTTCCTGCTGCGCGACGCCGGTGACGAGGAGAGCGCCGGGGTCTGGTGGCTGCGCGCCGCCCAGGAGGGCGACGGCAACGCGGCCAACGCGCTCGGCGCCCTGCACGCCCAGCGCGGCGAGACCCAGACCGCCGAGCGCTGGTACCGCGCGGCCATGGACGCGGGCGACATCAACGGCGCGTACAACCTCGGCCTGCTCTGCGCCGAGCAGGGCCGCACCGCGCAGGCCGACCAGTGGTACCGGCGTGCCGCGTACGCGGGCCACCGCGAGGCGGCGAACGCGCTGGCCGTGCTGCTCCTCCAGGGCGGCGACGCGGCGGGCGCCGAACCGTGGTTCTCCAAGGCCGCCGAGGCGGGCAGTGTGGACGCCGCCTTCAACCTCGGCATCCTGTACGCGGGCCGGGACGACGAGGGCGCCGCCCTCCAGTGGTACGAGCGGGCCGCGGCGGGCGGGCACACCGAGGCCGCGCTCCAGGCCGGGATCGCCCGGCTGCGCGACGGCGACGAGCGGGACGCCGAGCGGCATCTGCGGTGCGCCGCCGGCGGGGGCAGCGCGGAGGGCGCGTACCGCCTGGCCACGGTGCTCGACGCGCGGCAGCCCCCGGTCGGGCCCCCCGCGCTCGGCGAGTGCGTCAGTGAGCGCGCCGAGTGCGAGGAGTGGTACGAGCGGGCCGCCGAGCAGGGGCACCGGCGCGCGCAGGTGCGCGTGGGGATGCTGGCCGCGGCGCGGGGCGATATCGTCCGCGCGGCGCGCTGGTACCGCGAGGCCGCGGAGGCGGGCTCGCGCAACGGTGCGTTCAACCTCGGGCTGCTGCTCGCCCGCGAGGGGAGCGAGCCGGAGGCCGCGCTGTGGTGGACGCGGGCGGCCGACGCCGGGCACGGGCGCGCGGCGCTGCGGCTCGCGCTGTTGTGCGCGCGCCGCGGCGACCTTGTCGAGGGGCAGCGGTGGGCGCACCGGGCCGTGGAGCTCGGTCCCGCCGAGGTGTCCGAGCGGGCCGGGCGGCTGCGGGACGCACTGCGGTCGGAGCTGTCCGCGTAGCGGAGGCATCTGGTAGCGGAGGCATCTGAGGGTGCAGCACAGGCCCGTCCGGGCTGTGCTGCACCCCGGTTCTCCCCCCTGTTCCGCCCCTTTTCGCCCGCGCAGGCCAGGCGCCGGAAGGGATTTGCGCTGGTCGGGGGCGCTCGCGTAGAGTCGTGTTTACCGACGCGGGGTGGAGCAGCTCGGTAGCTCGCTGGGCTCATAACCCAGAGGTCGCAGGTTCAAATCCTGTCCCCGCTACTGAAGGCCTGAGGCCCGGAACCATTGGTTCCGGGCCTCAGCTCTGTTTCCGGCCGGGTGAGCCGGCGTTACGGCTTGTGGCCCACCGCCTCCCCGTACAGCGCCCGGTCCACGACCTTGTCCTCCGGCAGCGGGTCCCCCTTGGAGACGCCAGCCGCGCGGTACGCGGCCTGGAGCCGGTCCGTCGTGCCCGCCCTGATCTCCCAGTCCATCCGCAGCGGCGGCGTCGACTCCAGTACGGCCTTGTCGGTCTTCAGGAGCCCGGCGAGGTCGGTGACGAACGCCGGGTCCTTCTTGTAGTCGCCCGCGAAGTACGTGTTGACCGTGCGGATGTACGCGCGCAGCAACGCGACCCCGGCGTCCGGGTCCTCCTCGAGGAGCTTCGGGCCGAACAGGAGACCGCCGAGGGGTTCGCCGAGCGGCTGGCCGCCGAGGAACGCGTACCGCTTGTCGCCGTCGACCTTGCGCCATACCGGGTCGAGCAGCCAGGCCGAGTCGACCCCGCCGTTCTGGAGCGCGGTCAGGACGTCGGCCGAGCCGAGCTGCTGGAACTGGATCTTGTCGAGGCCGCCGCCGTGCTTCTTCAGCGCCTTGTCCATGGGGTACGAGATGACCGAGCCCTTGCCGATCATCGTGCCGAGCCTGCGTCCCGCCATCGGGACGTGGTCCGGGCTCTGCCCCTTCTTCAGGCGCACCCACATACCGCTCTTGGACTTCGGGTCCGGGGAGAAGTTCCCGGCGACCCACTTGATGTCGAAGCCGCCGCTGATGCCGTTCATCACCGCGGCCTCGGGCGCCGCCCACTGCGCATCGATGTCTCCCTTGGCCAGCAGCGGGAGCGCGTCCGGGGTCGGCAGGACCTTCAGGGTGACGTCGAGACCCTCCTTCTTGAACTCGCCCTTCTGCACGGCCAGTTCGAGCGGGGCCACGTACTCGGCGCTCAGGGTGCCGGTCGCGATGGTGAGCTTGCGGGTCTTCGCGAGCTTCACCGGGGCCGGGGCGCCCTTGTCGCAGCGGGCGGGTGCGCGGTCGGCGGCCAGGTCCGACGGATCGGTCCAGCCGGTCGTCCCGCAGCCCGCCACCGCCTTGACCGTGCGGGGCTTCGCGGCCGTGTCCGACGAGGAGTTGCTGTTGTCCCCGCAGCCGGCCGAGGCGAGCAGGGCGCCGGTCAGGAGCAGGGTCGTACAGACGAGTCTGGTGCGCATGGATTCTCCGTACGGGAAGGGGCGGTGGAGGTCAGGACTGGCCGCGGCCGCGGTCGCGCGGCGCCCACGGGGTGAGCAGCCGGCCCGCGATGCGCACCAGTTCGGAGAAGACGACGCCGAGCACGGCGACACAGACGATGCCGACGAACATCACGTCGTTCTGGAAGAGGGCGCGGGCGTCGAAGATCAGGTGGCCGAGGCCGTTCGTGGCCGCGATCTGCTCGGAGGCGACGATCACGAGGACCGCGACGCCCGCGGCGATGCGGGCGCCGACCAGGACCGCGGGCAGCGACGCGGGAAGCAGGACGTGCCGGAACATCTGCCACGGCGAGGCGCCGAAGACCTGGCCGGCGTCCCGGTGGCCGGAGGGGACGGCGAGCACCGCCGCCATCGTCGAGATCCAGACGAAGAAGAAGACGGTCGTGGCGACCAGCGCGATCTGCGGGCCCTCACCGAGGCCGAACATGTTCAGGAAGATCGGCAGCAGGGCCAGCTTCGGGACGACGTAGAGCGCGTCCAGCATCGGTTCGAGGGCGGCGCGGACGACGGAGAGCGAGCCCATCAGGAGGCCGAGGGCGTATCCGGTGACGGTGCCGATCGCGTATCCGGCGAGTACGCGCTTGAGGGTGGCCCACACGTCCGGCCACAGGTCGCCGTCCGCGGCGCGGTGCCAGCCGTCGACGAGGATCGTGGACGGCGCCGGGTAGACGCGGTCGTCGATCCACGCCTGGGTGGCGGCGAGCTGCCACAGCAGGACCAGGACGAGAGGGACGGCGACGGCGAGCGAGAGTTCGAGGGCGCGGCGCCTGCGGTGGGTGCGGGCGGGGTGCAGCTCCTGTGGGCCCGGCCGTCTGACCAGGAGCGTCGTGTCTTCCTTCGGGGCGGTCGTCGTCATGCCGGGACCACCTCGTCGCGCCGTACCTCGCCCCGCAGCAGATCCCACAACTCGCCCTTCAGGGCGGTGAATTCGGGCGTCGAGCGGATGTCGCCGGTGCGCGGCCGGGCGAACGGCGGGCGGCGCTCGGCGATGATGCGGCCCGGCCGGGCCGACATCACGAGGACGCGGTCGCCCAGCACGATCGCTTCTTCCAGGCTGTGGGTGATGAAGAGGGTGGTGGTGCGGGTGGTCTGGGTGAGGTCGAGGAGCTCGTCCTGGAGGATCGTGCGCAGCTGGGCGTCGAGGGCCGCGAACGGCTCGTCCATGAGGAGGATCTCGGGCTCCACGGCGAGCGCGCGGGCGATGGCGACGCGCTGGCGCATGCCGCCGGACAGCGCGGACGGATAGGCGTCCGCGAAGTCGGCGAGGCCCATGCGGGTGAGCCAGTCGGTGGCGCGGGCGTCGGCCTCCCGGCGGGGGACCTTCTGGATGTCGAGGCCGAAGCGGACGTTGGCCAGGACCGTCTTCCAGTCGTAGATCCCGTAGTCCTGGAAGATCATCGCGGCCGGGCGGGCGCTGTCGGTGCGGATGGCCAGCTCGCCGGCGGTCGGGCGCAGCAGGCCGGCGGCGATGCGCAGGAGGGTGGACTTCCCGCAGCCGGAGGGGCCGACCACGCAGGTGAACTCGCCGGGGGCGATGGTGAGGTCGACAGGGCCGAGGGCCGCCACCGTGCGGTGGCCTCGGCCGAAGGACCGGGTGAGCGTACGGGCCTGGAGTTTGGGGTGCGGATCTCCCACGGTTTCCCTCCCGGGGTGCGGTGGAGGTGGGCGCCGCCGACGATATGACGGGTCGTCAGATTGGGGAAGGGGGCGGGTTGTTGAGATACGTACCAAAGGGGTGTGCGAGAGGGGCAAGCGAAGAGGGCCCGCACCGTTCGGTGCGGGCCCTCTTCGGAGGAGTCGTGTGCGCTACGCCGTCGCGCAGTTCGGGCAGACGCCCCGGTACGTCACCTCGACGTCCGAGACCGTGAAGCCGAAGCGTTCGGAGTCGGGGAGGTCGGTGAGCGGGTTGCCGCTCGGGTGGACGTCGCGGATCGCGCCGCACCGGGCGCAGACCAGGTGCTGGTGCGGGCGGTGCGCGTTCGGGTCGTAGCGCTTGGCGCGCTTGTCCGTGGCGACCTCGATGACCTCACCGAGGGAGACCATCTCGCCGAGCGTGTTGTACACGGTCGCCCGGGAGATCTCGGGGAGCTTGGTGACGGCGCGCGCATGCACCTCGTCGGCCGTCAGGTGTACATGGTCCCCGTCGAGGACCTCGGCCACGACGCGCCGCTGTGCGGTCATGCGCCAGCCGCGTCCGCGCAGTCGTTCCAGCAGGTCACTCATGAGGGCCAGCCTAACAGGCGAGGGGACCAGGTCCCGAACGGGTGTGACTTTGGAAGCCCACTTGACTTAGACATTGTCCATTGTAGGATCGGAAACGGCTTTGGCCAAGGGACAGGACTTGCAGCAGATGAGGGCGCGGCAACAGCCGCTCCAGTGGAGCCGGTGCTTGCACCGGGGCAGGAGGCGCACGTGACGTCGCAGGGACCGCTCACCACGGAGGCCGGCGCGCCGGTCGCCGACAACCAGAACAGCGAGACCGCGGGCGTCGGCGGGCCTGTACTGGTCCAGGACCAGGCGCTGCTCGAGAAGCTCGCGCACTTCAACCGCGAGCGCATCCCGGAGCGCATCGTGCACGCCCGCGGCGCCGGTGCGTACGGCACGTTCACGCTGACCCGGGACGTCTCGCAGTGGACGCGGGCCAAGTTCCTCTCCGAGGTCGGCAAGCAGACCGAGACGTTCCTGCGGTTCTCCACCGTCGCCGGCAGCCTCGGCTCCGCGGACGCCGTGCGTGACCCCCGCGGCTTTGCGCTGAAGTTCTACACCGAGGAGGGGAACTATGACCTCGTCGGCAACAACACCCCGGTGTTCTTCATCAAGGACGCCATCAAGTTCCCCGACTTCATCCACACGCAGAAGCGCGACCCCTACACGGGCTCGCAGGAGGCCGACAACGTGTGGGACTTCTGGGGCCTGAGCCCGGAGTCGACGCACCAGGTCACCTGGCTCTTCGGCGACCGCGGCATCCCGGCGACGCTGCGCCACATGAACGGGTACGGCTCGCACACGTACCAGTGGAACAACGAGGCCGGCGAGGTCTTCTGGGTCAAGTACCACTTCAAGACCGACCAGGGGATCAAGAGCCTCACGGCCGACGAGGCCGCGAAGCTCGCCGGTGAGGACCCGGACTCGCACCAGCGCGACCTGCGCGAGGCCATCGAGCGCGGCGAGTTCCCGTCCTGGACCGTGCAGGTGCAGATCATGCCGGCGGCCGACGCGGCGAACTACCGCTTCAACCCGTTCGACCTCACCAAGGTGTGGCCGCACGAGGACTACCCGGCGATCGAGATCGGCAAGCTGGAGCTCAACCGCAACCCGGAGAACATCTTCGCCGAGGTCGAGCAGTCCATCTTCAGCCCCGCGCACTTCGTGCCGGGCATCGGCCCCTCGCCCGACAAGATGCTCCAGGGCCGCCTCTTCGCGTACGGCGACGCGCACCGCTACCGCGTCGGCATCAACGCCGACCACCTGCCGGTGAACCGTCCGCACGCCACCGAGGCGCGCACCAACTCCCGTGACGGCTTCCTGTACGACGGCCGCCACAAGGGCGGGAAGAACTACGAGCCGAACTCCTTCGGCGGCCCGTTCCAGACGGACCGGCCGCTGTGGGTGTCGACGCCGGTCACCGGCGGCACCGGCAACCACGAGGCTCCCTCGCACGTCGAGGACGACGACTTCGTGCAGGCGGGCAACCTCTACCGCCTGATGTCCGAGGACGAGAAGGCCCGTCTGATCGAGAACCTCGCGGGCAACATCGCGGGCGTCTCCCGCGACGACATCGCCGAGCGCGCGATCGGCAACTTCCGCCAGGCGGACGGTGACTTCGGCAAGCGCCTCGAGGCCGCGGTCCAGGCCCTTCGCGGCTGACCGGGACGCTTGACGCAGGCAGAGGGCCGGCTCCCTTCGGGGGCCGGCCCTCTTGTGTGGCGAAGGCGAGGTCCTAGCTCACCAGCGTCGTCGAGTGGCGGCGGGCCGGGGCCCAGCAGCGGATGATGTCGCGGACCGACACGATGCCCACCGGCTCATGGTCGTCGAGCACGATCAGATGGCGGAACCCGCCGTGCGTCATGGCCTCGGCGGCCTCCAGGAGCGTCCACGCCGGGGCGGCGAAGACGACGTCGGTCGTGGTGTGGGTGCCGGCGATCTCGTGGTCCGGGTTCTGGCCGAGGCCGAGTGAGTTGAGGATGTCGCGCTCGGTCAGAATGCCGATTCCGCAGGTGTCGGGGTCGAGGACGACCGCCGCGCCGACGCGGCGCTCGGACATCAGCCGGGCCGACCTGCGCAGCGTGTGGGTGGGGCCGATGGTGAGGACCATCGTGCTCATGGCGTCGCGGACGAGCATGGGCGTGAGCCACCTCCTTGGTGAATCCGCGACCTCCGGGATGCCGAAGGATTGCCTCCGGTCCCGACCTGGAGAACGGATTCACAAGTTCACAAGTGGGGGACTCTCAGAGTCGCAGCCGTTCGGGCCGTCAACAAGGGGGCGCGGAAGGTCCGTTGCGCCGCTACGGTGCTTCCGCACGCCGTAGCGGCGCGACGCTCACGTCTGCAGGTAGCTCAGCAGCTCGCCGTGGAGCAGGCCGTTCGACGCCGCCGCGTTGCCGCTGTGCGGGCCGTGGCGCCCGTCGAGGCCGGTGAAGACGCCGCCCGCCTCCGTCACGATGATCGCGTTCGCCGCCATGTCCCACAGGGAGAGCTCCGGCTCCGCCGCCATGTCGACCGAGCCCTCGGCGACCATCATGTACGGCCAGAAGTCGCCGTAACCGCGCGTGCGCCACACCGCGCGCGTGAGGTCGAGGAAGCCGTCGAGCCGGCCCTGCTCCTCCCAGCCGCTCAGCGAGGAGTAGGCGAAGGACGCGTCCGCGAGGCGCCCGACCTTCGAGACGTGCAGGCGCGAGGCCGACGTCAGGCTGCGGCCCGTGTAGGCGCCCGCGCCCTTCGCCGCCCACCAGCGGCGGCCGAGCGCCGGCGCGGAGACGACGCCGACCACTGGCTGGTAGCCGCCCTCGCCCGCCTCCATCAGCGAGATGAGCGTCGCCCAGACCGGCACGCCGCGCACATAGTTCTTGGTGCCGTCGATCGGGTCGACGACCCAGCGGCGCGGGCCCGTGCCCTCGATCCCGTACTCCTCGCCGAGGATCGCGTCCCGTGGCCGTGCCCGCTTGAGCTGACCGCGGATGAGCTCCTCCGCGGCCTTGTCGGCCTCGCTCACCGGTGTCATGTCCGGCTTGGTCTCGACTTTCAGGTCGAGGGCCTTGAACCGGTCCATGGTCGCCGCGTCGGCGGCGTCCGCGAGGACGTGGGCGAGACGCAGATCATCGTGATAGTCGGGCATGAGTGAACAGTATCGATCGAGGTCGGTCCGGGGCCACAGGGCGCCCGGCCCGGCGGCCCGCGAGGGCTATTGACAGGGCACACGGGCGCGTCAACCCTGGCGGTTGAGCCGCTACGGCGTGGGGAGGCGACGATGCCCACAGCGCGGGAGTCCTTGCTCGACGCGGCCGGTACGGCGCTGGCCGGGCGCCCTTGGCCCCTGGTGCGGATGATCGACGTGGCGGCCGTCGCCGGGGTGTCCCGGCAGACCCTCTACAACGAGTTCGGTACCAAGGACGGGCTCGCGCGAGCCCTGGTCCGGCGCGAGGCGGACGCCTATCTGGCCGGCGTCGACCGGGCCCTGAAGGAGGCCGGGATCGAGGCCGTCGCCGAGTGGACCGTCACCGCGGCCCGCTCCAGCGCACTCGTACGGGCCGTGCTCACCGGCTGCTGGGGCGAGCGGTTGCCCGCCCCGGTGCCCGGCGGGGTGCCCTCGTCGTCCACCGTGCCCGCACAGCGGCGGGCCGACGGGCCGCTCCCTGGTCCCGGCGACCTGGTGAAGCTGGTCCGCGAGCGGGCCGCGGCCGCGCTCCGTTCGGCGGGGCGACCGAGGGCGGAGGCGGACCAGCTGGCCCGCGACTGCGAACTGGCCGTCCGGCTCGCCCTGTCCTGTCTGCTCGCCCCGCCGGGCGACGGTGGGGTGGGGCGCCTCTTGAGGGAGGCGCTGCCGCACCGGCGCCGGGACGCCACCGCCTGAAGTGACATGCGCGGTGAGCTACTTGAGCCAGCCGATCTTCGTGTAGTCGCTGCTGGCGAGGCCGTCGGCGCCGAAGTTCGCGAGGCTTGAGCGGACCGCGACGATCTGCGGCCGCTGGTACAGCTCGATGGAGTGGCCGAGCTTCCACAGCTCCTTGTCGGCCTCGTTGTAGAGCTTGTTCGCCTCGGTGGTGTCGGTGGTCCGCTGGGCCTTCTTCAGCAGACCGTCGATCTTCGGGGAGCCGATGGAGCCGTAGTTCTGGAAGAGGTTCTTGCCCTGCGGCTGGACGAAGGTCGGGACGACGACGCTCTTGAAGACGGCGTCGACGTTGCGGAAGCTCGTCAGGTCGAAGTTGCCGGTGTTCACGAACTTCGGGAAGTAGTCGTTCGCCGGGACCTTCTTCAGCGTGACCTTGATGCCGACGGCCGCCAGCTGCTGCTGCACCAGCTCCGCCTGGTCCACCTGGGCCGACGAACTGCCCGCGCTCAGCGTGTACTCGAGCGTGAGGTCCTTGCCGCCCTTGGTACGCGTCTTCCCCTCACCGGCCGACTTCCAGCCGGCCTCGTCGAGCAGCTTGTTCGCCCTCTCGGGGTCGTACTTCCCGTACTCGCCCGAGTTGTTCCGGTAGCCCTCCTGGTTGGGCATGAACAAGTGGTTGTCGAGCGGCTTCAGTTCGAAGGAGAGGTCCTTGCTGAAGGCGGCGTTGATGCCCTTGCGGTCGATCGCGTTGCCGAGCGCCTGGCGCACCCGGACGTCCTTCAGCGGGCCGTGCGCGCCGTTGAGCGCGATGTGCACCTCGTCCCAGCGCGCGCCGCGCCGGATGTCCGTGCCGCTCGACTTCACGAGGCGCTTGTAGTCCTCGGGCAGCAGCGCGGTGGCGGAGTCGATCTCCTTGTTGAGGTATGCCTCGGTGGTCGCGGTGAAGTCGACGATCCGGTAGACGACGGAGTCCAGCTTGGGCTTGGGGCCCCACCAGGCCGGGTCCGGCACGATGGTGATCGTCTGGGCCGTCTTGTCGATGTTCTTGATCTTGAAGGCGTTCCCGGTGACCGGGACCTTCTGCGTCCACCCCTTGTTGAACTTCTCCGGGGTGTCGATGTACGCCGCCGGGTACAGAGGGTCGAAGAGGTTCTGCCACTCCGCGTACGGCTTGTCGAAGGTGATCCTGACGCCGTGCTCGTCCTTGCCCTGCTCGACCTTGGATATCTGCTCGTAGCCGTCGGTGACGGCCGCCTCGTAGTCCTTGTCCGACCCGCTCAGGGCCTTCCACTGGGCCTGGAAGTCCTTCCAGCTCAGCGGCTTTCCGTCGGACCACTTGGCCTTCGGGTTCAGCTCGTACTCCACGACCTGGGGGTCGGTGGAGACGACCTTCGCCGAGACCAGGAAGTTCGGGTTGACGTGCTGGGCGCCCTTGGCGTCGTTGTCGAACAGGTCGGGCAGCACGGCCGCGTCGACCTCCTGGGCGTCGCCCATGAAGCCGTCGGGGGTGTTCCAGTTGAAGTTGGCGGGCCAGGTCGACAGGCCCATCTTCAGCGTCCCGCCCTGCCGGAGGTCGCTCACCGGATGCGCGTTGATGTCCTGACCGTCCACCGCCGGCGCGGCCTTCTTCCGTACCGGCTTGTCGTCGTCGGACGACCCGCAGCCCGCCAGCACCAGGGTGGCCGACAGGGCTGCGGCGACGGCGGTGACGGTGGATCTGCGCATGGCTCTTCCTTCGGTCCGGGCTGCGGCGGCGGAGCGGCCGCATGTCAGCCGAGACCGTAGACCCGCGGGAGTTGACGGCGGAAGAGTGCGGCGACCTTGACATGTGCTCTTCACAAAACAGCAACAACCCGCGATCATGCTGGAGTTGAAAGCCGATGACCTGCATCGATGGCAGCCGATGAGGTGAGCCGGGCAAGGTCCCCAGTTGTCATCGAGTGTGTTTCAGCGAGAGTTCGGCGCAATCCGCGAAGAGGGCAGGCACGGTGTCGGCATATCTGGCCAAGCGGCTCGGCTATTACGCGGTCCTGCTGCTCGTCGGCATCTGCCTGTCCTACCTGATCGCCTCGCTCGCGCTCGACCCGCGCGCGTACTACGAGGGCCGCCAGCCGCCCCTGTCGCCCTCGGCGGTCGACCACCACCTCACCGCGATGGGCGTCAACGACCACAAGCCGCTCCTCGAACGGTTCCTGGCCTGGGCCGGGCACGCCGTGCGCGGCGATCTCGGGCAGACCATCGACGGGTCGTCCGTCGCCGCCGAGTTCGGCCGGCGGATCGGGGTGAGCCTGCGCCTGCTGCTGCTCGGCACGATCGCCGGCACGGTGCTCGGAGTGATCGCCGGGGCGTGGACGGCGGTGCGCCAGTACCGGCTGTCCGACCGGGCCCTGACCCTCGCGTCGTTCGCGCTGCTCTCGACCCCGGTCTTCCTGCTGGCCGTACTGCTCAAGATCGGCGCCATCTGGTTCAACCAGCGGACCGGGACCGAGCTCATCCAGTTCACGGGCGAGAAGAGCCCGGGTGTCGACTCCGGCTTCTGGGCCGTCCTGAAGGACCGCTCGGTGCACCTGCTGCTGCCGACGATCTCCATCGCCCTCGGCGCCATCGCCGGGTACAGCCGCTACCAGCGCTCCGCCATGCTCGACGTGCTCGGCGCCGACTATCTGCGCACGGCGCAGGCGAAGGGGCTGACCCGGCGCACGGTGCTGCTCCGGCACGGGCTGCGCACGGCCCTCATCCCCATGTCCACGTTCTTCAGCTACGGCTTCCTCGCCCTGTTCACGGGCGCCACCTTCACCGAGACGATCTTCGGCTGGCACGGCATGGGCGAGTGGTTCGTCTCCTCCATCGGCAAGAACGACGTCAACTCCGTCGTCGCCGTCAATGTCTTCGCCGCCGTGGTCGTGCTGCTGTCCGGCTTCCTCGCCGACGCCCTGCACGCCGCACTCGACCCGCGCGTCCGGCGCGCCTGACGCCCGAGGACGTCCCCTGCCATGACCACCACCGCCAGCGCCGTGCTCGACCCGGTGCCCTCGGCCGTACGCCCCCGGGGCCGGGCCGGCGTCGTCGCACGCCGCTTCCTGGGCCACCGTGGCGCCCTCGCCGGGGCGACGGTCCTGCTGCTGCTCGTCGCCCTCGCCGTGCTCGGCCCATACCTCGCCGGGTGGACGTACAGCAAGGTCGACTACACGGCGCTGCGCGAGGGCCCGTCGGCCGACCACTGGTGGGGCACCAACCGCATCGGTCAGGACGTCTTCGCGCAGACCGTGCGCGGGCTCCAGAAGTCCCTGGTGATCGGGGTTCTGGTGGCCCTGTTCTCGACAGGGCTCGCGGCGCTCGTGGGCGCGTGCGCCGGGTATTTCGGCGGCTGGGCGGACCGGGCGCTGATGTTCGTCGTCGACCTGCTCCTCGTCTTCCCCTCGTTCCTCATCATCGCGATCGTCTCGCCGCGGCTGCGGGGCGGCGGCTGGTTCGCGTTCGTGGGACTGCTGGCCGTCTTCGGCTGGATGATCACCGCGCGGGTGGTGCGCTCGATGGCCGTGTCCCTCAAGGAACGCGAATTCGTGCGCGCCGCCCGCTACATGGGCGTCGGACCCTTCCGGATCATCTGGCGGCACGTCCTGCCCAACGTGGTGTCGTTCCTGATCATCGACGCCACGATCGCGGTCGGCGGCGCGGTGATGAGCGAGACCGCGCTGTCGTACTTCGGGTTCGGCGTGCAGGCGCCCGACGTCTCGTTGGGGACCCTGATCGCCTCGTCGACGGGCGCCGCCATCACCTACCCCTGGATGTTCTTCTTCCCCGCCGGGCTCCTGATCGTCTTCGTGCTCGCGGTGAACCTGGTGGGGGACGGGCTGCGCGACGCGTTCGATCCGACGAGCCCGACCCGTACGAGGAAGGGTGCGCGCCGTGCTGCTTGAGGTGTCCGGGCTCCAGGTCGACTTCGACGGGAAGCCTGCGGTACGCGGCGTGGACCTGGCGCTGGAGCGGGGAGAGGTCCTCGGCCTGGTGGGCGAGTCGGGGTCGGGGAAGTCCGCGACCGCGCTGGCTCTCCTCGGCCTGCTGCCCGCCGGCGCCGCCGTCCGTGGATCGGTGCGGCTCGACGGGCAGGAGCTGGTCGGTGCGTCCGACCGGGATCTCTCGCGGGTGCGCGGCAGCCGGATCGGGATGGTGTTCCAGGACCCCCTGTCGGCCTTCACGCCCGTGTACCGGATCGGGGACCAGATAGCCGAGGCCGTGCGGGCCCACCAGAACGTGTCCAGGGAAGCGGCGCGAGCACGCGCCGTCGAGCTGCTCGACCTCGTAGGGATCCCGGAACCGGCCGCGCGCGCCGACGCCTTCCCGCACGAGTTCTCCGGGGGCATGCGCCAGCGGGCCATGATCGCGATGGCCATGGCCAACGACCCCGACGTCATCGTGGCCGACGAGCCGACGACGGCGCTCGACGTGACGATCCAGGCGCAGGTGCTCGACGTACTGCGTACGGCTCAGCGGGAGACGGGTGCGGCCGTCGTGCTGGTCAGCCATGACCTGGGGGTCATCGCGGGGATGGCCGACCGGGTGGCTGTGATGTACGCGGGCCGTGTGGTCGAGAGCGGGCCCGTGGACGACGTGTTCCGGGACGCCCGGATGCCCTACACGCTGGGGCTGATGGGGGCAGTGCCGCGGCTCGACGGGGCGGCGGATGTGCTGGTGCCCGTGCCGGGGGCGCCGCCAGGGGCCGGGGAGTTGGGCGGAAGGTGTGCGTTTGCGCCCAGGTGCCCCTTGGCGGTGGAGGCGTGTCTGAGCGAGGTGCCTCCACTACGGGCCGCTGCGGGTTCGGCGGCGCCTCACCTTGCCGCCTGTGTGTGCGCCGACGAGGTCGGCGGGCTCACCCCACAAGACGTCTTCCCCGTGCCCGGGATCGCCGATCGCGGTGAACGCCCGGTGGGGGAAGCCGTGTTGAAGGTGCGCGGGCTTGCCAAGACGTTTCCCGTGTTCAAGGGGAGCGCCTTCAGGCGGCGGGTCGGGAGCGTCTACGCCGTCGACGGGGTGGACCTCGACATCCGCGGCGGAGAGACCCTCGCGCTCGTGGGCGAGTCCGGGTCGGGGAAGTCCACCACGCTCTTCGAACTCCTCGAACTGGCACGGCCCGAGGCCGGGGACGTCGAGCTGTTCGGGCA
The DNA here is from genome assembly GCF_045040855.1 of Streptomyces sp. NBC_00009. NCBI lineage: Bacteria > Bacillati > Actinomycetota > Actinomycetes > Kitasatosporales > Streptomycetaceae > Streptomyces > Streptomyces sp. NBC_00009. Next base: position 2,646,107 of record NZ_CP108312.1, on the reverse strand, counting down.
GTCCGTGGGCGGGCTCGGGAAGGCGGGGCGGGCGGCGTTGCGGCGGCGCGTGCAGATCGTGTTCCAGGACCCGATGGCCTCCCTGGATCCCAGGATGCCGGTCGGCGACATCATCAGCGAGCCGCTGCGCGCCCAGGGCGCGGACCGGGCGGCGATCGCGCGCCGGATCCCCGTGCTCCTGGAACAGGTCGGCCTCGACCCCGCCCACGCGGAGCGCTTTCCGCACGAGTTCTCCGGCGGCCAGCGCCAGCGCGTCGGGATCGCGCGGGCCCTGTCCGTCGAGCCGGAGCTGCTCGTCCTGGACGAACCCGTCTCCGCGCTCGACGTCTCCGTACAGGCAGGCGTCCTCAACCTGCTCCAGCGGCTCAAGGCGGAACTCGGCCTCGCCTACCTCTTCGTCTCGCACGACCTGTCCGTCGTACGGCACATCGCGGACCGTGTGAGCGTCGTGTACCTGGGGCGGACCGTCGAGTCCGGGCCCGTGGCCGATGTCTTCGAGGGGCCTCTGCACCCTTACACCCAGGCCCTGTTGTCCGCGGTGCCGCTGCCCGACCCCGAGCGGGAGCGGGCGCGGCAGCGGGACCGGATCCTGCTCGCCGGTGATCCGCCGAGCCCGACGCGGCGCTACGAAGGATGCCGTTTCCGGGCGCGCTGCCCCGTCTACGCGGACCTCGACGGGGTCGGCAAGGAACGCTGCGAGCGCGAGGTGCCCGCGAGCCCGGTGGCCGGGAAGCAGAGCGCTGCCTGTCACTTCCCGCGCGTACGGGACGTCGTGTGAGCGGGGCGGCTCAGTGCGCCGAGCCCGACAGCTGAAGCCCGATCACACCGACGATCACGAGCGAGATCGAGACGAGCTTGAGGGTGGAGACCAGGTCGTCGAGGAAGACCATGCCGTAGATCGCGGTGCCCGCAGCGCCGATGCCTGTCCACACCGCGTACGCGGGACCCACGTCGAGCTTGCGCAGGGCGAGCGTGAGGAGGCCGAAGCTGCCGAGGGCGAAGCACGAGAACGCGATCGTCGGCCAGAGCCGGGTGAAGCCGTGCGAGAGCTTCAGGCAGACCGCGAAGCCGGTCTCGAGAATCCCCGCCACGATGACCAGCAGCCACGCCATGTGCTTGCCTCCAGCATCTTCGACTTCCGTGACCGCTTCGTACGGTTTCGATCTTGCGTCCGGCTTGGTGCGATTATGCACTTACCGTCGCGGGGCGGTCGCAAACAACGCTGAGGTCAGTCGCCCTCGCGTCGCTCCCTCGTGGCGAGCAGCCGCCGCAGTGAGTACAGACGCGCGGGATCGGCGTGTCCCTGAGCGACCCACTCGTCGAGCGCGCAGTCCGGCTCGTCGTGGCTGCACGCGCGCGGACAGTTCTCCGTGCCCGGCTCCAGGTCGGGGAAGGCGTGGATGACGCGGGACGGGTCGACGTAGTGCAGTCCGAAGGAGCGCACGCCCGGGGTGTCGATCACCCAGCCGTTGTCGTCGGGCAGCGGCAGCGCGAGCGCGGACGTCGTGGTGTGCCGGCCGCGGCCCGTGACCGCGTTGACATGGCCCGTCGTACGCCGGCTGCCCTTCGGTACCAGCGCGTTCACCAGCGTCGTCTTGCCGACGCCGGAGTGGCCGACGAACACGGTGATCTTGCCGTCGAGCTGCTCGCGCACCCGGGCGACCGCCGCCCCGCTCTCCAGCTCGTCCCGGCTGGTGACGACATAGGGGACGCCCAGCGCCCCGTACATCTCCAGGAGTTTGTCCGGCGGGTCGAGGTCCGACTTGGTCAGGACGAGGAGCGGGTCGAGGCCGCTGTCGTACGCGGCGACGAGGCAGCGGTCGATCATGCGCGGGCGCGGCTCGGGGTCCGCGAGGGCGGTGACTATGGCGAGCTGGTCGGCGTTCGCGACGACCACGCGCTCGTACGGGTCGTCGTCGTCCGCCGTGCGGCGCAGCACGGAGGTGCGCTCCCCGATGCGGACGATGCGCGCGAGGGTGTCCTTCTTGCCGGACAGATCCCCGACGACGGAGACCTGGTCGCCGACCACGGCCGCCTTGCGGCCCAGCTCGCGGGCCTTCATCGCGGTGACGGGGATGTCGTCGATGAGGACGGTGAGGCGGCCCCGGTCCACGGTCAGGACCATGCCGTCAGCGGCGTCCTCGTGCTTCGGGCGGATGTTCGTGCGCGGGCGGTTGCCCTTGCGGTTGGGACGGACGCGGATGTCGTCCTCGTCGGGGTTCTTGCCGTAGCGGCGCATGATCTCGATCCGCCCGTCAGTTCCCCAGCATCCCGGCCCACAGGTCGGGGAAGTCGGGCAGGGTCTTGGCGGTCGTCCCCACGTTCTCGATCTCCACGCCCGGCACGGCGAGGCCGATGATCGCGCCCGCGGTGGCCATGCGGTGGTCGTCGTACGTGTGGAAGGTCCCGCCGTGCAGGCGGCGCGGCCGGATGTGCAGGCCGTCGGCGGTCTCGGTAACGTCGCCGCCGAGCTCGTTGATCTCCTTGGTGAGCGCGGCCAGGCGGTCCGTCTCGTGCAGACGCAGGTGCGCCACGCCCCGCAGCGTGGAGGGGGAGTCGGCGAGGGCCGCGACGGCCGCGATGCCGGGCGTCAGTTCCCCGACCTCGCTCAGGTCCACGTCGATGCCGTGGACAGAGCCGGAACCGGTGAACTCGAGCCCCTGCTCGGTCAGTTCGCAGGAGCCGCCCATCAGCGTGAAGATCTCGCGCAGCCGGTCGCCGGGCTGCGTCGTGCGCTCCGGCCAGTCGGGGACGATGACCTTGCCGCCGGTGACGAGGGCCGCGGCCAGGAACGGCTGGGCGTTCGACAGGTCGGGCTCCACCGTCAGATCGCGGCCGAGCAGGGCGCCCGACGTGACCCGCCAGACGTTCGGCTCGCCGCCGGACTCCGGGGTGTCGACCTGGGCGCCGACCGTGCGCAGCATGTCGACGGTCATCCGGATGTGCGGCATCGAGGGCAGCGGGCCGCCGACGTGGCGCACCTCCACCCCCTGGTTGAAGCGCGGCGCGGACAGCAGGAGGGCGCTGACGAACTGCGACGAGGAGGACGCGTCGATCTCGACCCGGCCGCCGTCGAGGGCGCCGCTGCCGTGCACGGTCATCGGGAGCGAGCCGCGGCTGTCGTCGTCGATCCGGGCGCCGAGCACGCGCAGCGCGTCGATCACGCCGTTCAGCGGCCGCTCGTACGAACGGGGGTCGCCGTCGAAGCGCACCGGGCCGTCGGCCAGCGCCGCGACCGGGGGCAGGAAGCGCATCACCGTACCGGCGTTGCCCACGTCCACCGTGGCCGGGCCGCGCAGCCCCGAGGGGATCACGCGCCAGGCCTCGCCGGAACCGTCCGGGCCCACGCCCTCCTCGATGCCGACGCCCATGGCGCGCAGGGAGGCCGCCATCAGGAGCGTGTCGCGCGAGCGCAGCGGGCGGCGCAGCCAGCCGGGCTCGGCGGCGAGCGCGGCCAGGACGAGCGCGCGGTTGGTGACCGACTTCGACCCCGGCACATGGACCGTCGCGAAGACGGGGCCGCTCGCGTGCGGGGCGGGCCAGAGAGAGGTGTGCGCGGGGATTTCGGTCATGCCTTTACTTTAGTGGGCTCAGGCGATCGGGCCGGATCACGAGCCCCCACCCGGGGACGCGGCCGCTCACAGGCCGAGCAGCCAGCGGCCCCCGCCGAGCAGTGAGCACAGTGAGACGGCGTGGAAGAAGAACAGCCACATCCCGGCCGGCACGTGCGTGAGCCGCGACAGCTGGTCCGCGTCCGAGTCACCGGCCCCGCCCCGCCTGCGCTTGCTCTGCAGTTCGAACGCGGGCCGTACGCCGCCCAGGAGCAGGAACCACACGACGACGTACGCGAACGCGGCCTGCACCTGCGGTCCCGCCAGCCAGGACACGAGCACGAAGGTGCCGCCGGTCAGGATCACGGTCAGCGCGCCGTACGCGTTCCTGATCATCACGAGCAGCGCCACGAGCAGGGCCGTCGCCAGCCACAGGAGGGCCGTGATGTGTCCTGCGGCGAGCAGCGCGGCGCCGCCGAGCCCGAGGAGCGGGGGAGCGGTGTAGCCGGCGGCCGCGGTCAGGATCATGCCGAGGCCCGACGGCTTGCCGCGGCTGACGGTGAGGCCGCTGGTGTCGGAGTGGAGCCTGATGCCGTCGAGACGGCGCCCGCTGACCAGGGCCACGATGCCGTGCCCGCCCTCGTGGGCGATGGTGATCGCGTTGCGGGAGAGCCGCCATATAGCGTGCGGGACGACCGCGGCGAGCGCGACCGCCGCTGTGGCGAACACCACCCACTGGTCGGGGTCGGACTGGCTGCCGAAGACCCGGTCCCACAGGTCGGCGGCGCCGGTACTCGCGGTGACGTACATGGTTGGAGCGGCTCCCTCTGGCGGGCCAGTATCTGGCACTGTGGCACGTATGTGCGGACGGTATGCATCGAGTCGTAGGCCCGAGGATCTCGCAGGAATCTTTGAGGTCGAAAAGTGGGAGCCCGAGGAGACCCTCGTGCCCGACTACAACGTGGCCCCGACCAAGGAGGTCTACGCGGTACTCGACCGCCCTGTGAAGGACGCAGAGGACCCGGCTCCGGTTCGCCAGCTGCGCACTCTCAAGTGGGGCCTCGTGCCGTCGTGGTCGAAGACCCCCGAGGGCGGCGCCCGGATGATCAACGCCCGCGCCGAGACGGTGTCCGAGAAGCCCTCGTACCGCCGCGCCTTCTCGAGCCGCCGCTGCATCCTGCCCGCGGACGGCTACTACGAGTGGGTCACCGGGGTCGGCGAGCGTGATCTGGAGGTCGAGGGCAAGAAGAAGCGGCCGCGCAAGCAGCCCTACTTCGTCACGCCCGCCGACGGCTCCGTCTTCGCGATGGCGGGCCTGTACGAGTTCTGGCGCGACCGCACCCTGCCCGACGAGCACCCCCTCGCCTGGTGGGTGACCTGCACCGTCATCACCACCGAGGCGGAGACCGCGCCGCTCGCCGTCGCGCCCGACGAGGGGCCCCGCTCGCTCTCCGACATCCACCCCCGGATGCCGCTCATGCTCACGCCGGACCGGTGGGACGCCTGGCTCGACCCGGCCCGCACCGACGCCGACGACCTGAAGTCCCTGCTCGCGCCGCCGCCGGAGGGCCTGATGCGGGCGTACCCCGTGTCGACGTCGGTCAGCAACGTGCGCAACAACGGGCCGGAGCTGCTCAAGGAGCTGGAGGGGCCCGAGGAGGGCACACTCTTCTGACGTGACCAAGAACGTGACCAAGAACACGACCACGAGCGCCGCCGGGCCCGCCGCGAAGACCGAGATCGTCGAGACCGGCGCAGGTGAGGCCCGCATCACCTGGCATCCGGCCCCCGCGAAGAAGGCCCGGCTCGTCCTGGCCCTCAGCCATGGCGCCGGTGGCGGCATCGAGGCGCGTGACCTGAAGGCCGTCGCCGCCGAGCTGCCCGCCCACGGTGTGACCGTCGCCCTCGTCGAGCAGCCGTGGCGGGTGGCCGGTAAGAAGGTGGCACCCGCACCGAAGACCCTGGACGTCGGCTGGCGCGGGGTGTGGCCCGCCCTGGAGCAGCCGGGGCTGCCGGTCGTCTCGGGCGGGCGCAGCGCGGGCGCGCGCGTGGCGTGCCGCACGGCGCAGGAGCTCGGCGCGGCCGCGGTCCTCGCCCTGAGCTTCCCGCTCCACCCGCCGGGCCGCCCCGAGAAGTCCCGCGCCGACGAACTGCTCGGCGCCGGGGTCCCCACCCTCGTCGTCCAGGGCGGCAACGACCCCTTCGGGAAGCCCGCCGAATTCCCCGGCTCCACCGCGTACGAGCTCGTCGAAATCCCTTACGGGGACCACGGATTCGCGGTGCCGAAGCGGGCGGACATCGGCCAGGACGAGGCCCTCGCGCTCATCGTGGACGCCGTCGTGAAGTGGGCCGGATCACTCGCGTGACCCCCGGGAATGTTGCGGCCCGGACGTCTGTTGTCCGGAACAGACGGTACGAGAGTGCTGTCGAAGACGTGCGAGAAGTCACGAATTGTCACGAGTGCTGACGAAAGGAAGTCCGCCGCATGGGTTCGACCATCTGCCCGAGCCGCAGCAGCGCCGCTGACCTGGAGTGGAGCGTGCTGCACGCGGCGAAGAGCGCCCCCATTCGGACGGCGGGCGGACAGGATCGCCAGGCCGCTCCGACCGAGGGTCGTCTATTCTCCGATTCGAGTGGGGTCTCCTTCGGCCCCGCCACGTCGTTGGAGGAGGTGGGTCCGGTCACTGGCACCGACGCAGGGACCGAACACGGGCAGGCGGAAGAGCCCGAGGAGACCGCCGCGGAGCGCAGTCTGCGCTTCGAGCGTGACGCGCTCACGTTCCTCGACCAGATGTACTCGGCCGCGCTGCGCATGACGCGGAACCCGGCCGACGCCGAGGACCTGGTGCAGGAGACCTACGCGAAGGCGTACGCGTCGTTCCACCAGTTCCGCGAGGGCACGAACCTCAAGGCGTGGCTGTACCGCATTCTCACGAACACCTTCATCAACTCGTACCGCAAGAAGCAGCGCGAGCCCCAGCGCAGTGCCGCCGAGGAGATTGAGGACTGGCAGCTGGCGCGCGCCGAGTCGCACATGTCGACCGGCCTGCGTTCCGCCGAGTCGCAGGCGCTCGACCACCTGCCCGACTCGGACGTGAAGTCGGCGCTCCAGGCGATCCCCGAGGAGTTCCGCATCGCGGTCTATCTCGCCGACGTAGAGGGCTTTGCGTACAAGGAGATCGCGGACATCATGGGGACACCCATCGGGACGGTGATGTCCCGCCTCCACCGGGGCCGTCGCCAGCTGCGCGGCATGCTCGAGGACTACGCCCGCGACCGCGGACTGGTCCCGGCCGGCGCCGGAGAGTCGAACGAAGCGAAAGGCTCGGGCTCATGAGCTGCGGAGAGCCGCACGAGACGGATTGCAGTGAAGTCCTCGACCATCTCTACGAGTTCCTCGATCACGAGATGCCGGACAGCGACTGCACGAAGTTCGAGACGCACTTCGAGGAGTGCTCTCCGTGCCTCGAGAAGTACGGCCTTGAGCAGGCCGTGAAGAAGCTGGTCAAGCGGTGCTGCGGCCAGGACGACGTACCGAGCGACCTGCGGTCGAAGGTCATGGGCCGCATCGACCTGATCCGGTCGGGGCAGGCCGTGCCCGACCAGGACGTGACGGCGTCGGCTCCCAAGCTGCGGGAAGCCTGAGACTGCGGCCGCGAGGCCGAGCGGTGATGAGCGGGACGTGACGGCGATACGTCACGTCCCGCCGCCGTTCCCCGCCCCCGTCACCCGAATGTGCTAATCCGCCATCGGGTGGCCCGGGGAATCCTCGCGATGCCGCCCGCGCGCCCTGCCCACCGCTCTATTCTCCGGAACCTGAAGCGGGATCACGGGGAGGGGGGTCGGTATGCGCACGGTTCCGCCAGTGGCCCTCGGCTATGTCCTGTGCGCGGCCGGCGGCGCCCTCGCGTGCCTGGCACCCGCCGCGGGTCCGGCCACACCGTGGCCCGCCGTCGGACTCCTCGCCGTCCTCTACACGGGATGCGAACACGCGGGCCAGTGCCGCGTGATCGGGCGGCGCGTCCCCCAGGGCATGGGCACCTTCTTCCCCGTCCTGCTCGCCGGAGCGTTCCTCCTGCCGCCCGCGGCGGCCGCACTCGTCGCCGTGCCCGGCGCGCTCGTCGCCAGGACGGACCGGCGCCCGGCCGGCCTGCGCCGCGTCTGGCGCGCCGCGCAGCTCGCCCTCGCCACCTGGGCCGCCGCCCGCGTCCACGGAGCGCTCGGCGGCACCGCGGCCGTGTCCGCGCCCCACTTCCCCTACGCGCTGGTGCCCGCAGGAGCGGCCGTCCTGGTCTTCTGCGCCGCCCTCGCCCTGCTCGACGGCGGCATCCTCGCCACCGCCGAACGCGTCCCGCTGCGCGCCGCCTGGCGCGGCCTCTTCCCGCGCGCCCTCGGGCCCGTCGCCGTGCACGGCCTCGCGGGCCTCATGATGGCCGTCCTGTGGCGCAGCCCGTACGGCCCCTTCGCCGCGCTTCTCGTGCTGCTGCCGATGTACATCTCCTGCTGGGTGTTCGCCCAGTACCACCGCGAGCGCGCCGCCCACCAGGAGACGATCCGGGCCCTCGTGCAGGCCGTCGACATCAAGGACGGATACACGCGCGGTCACAGCGAGCGGGTCGGCCAGGCGTCCATGATGATCGCCCGCGAACTCGGCATGGCGGACGAGCGCGCCGAGGTCCTGCGGTTCGCCGGGATCCTGCACGACGTCGGCAAACTCGGCGTACCGACCCGCCTGTTGCGCAAGGACGGCCCGCTGACGCCCGAGGAGCGGCGCATCATCGAACTGCACCCCGAGTACGGGCACGAGATGGTGCGCGGGATCGGGTTCCTGGGGGAGGCGCGGGCGGCGATCCTGCATCACCACGAGCGGATGGACGGCAGCGGGTACCCCTACGGGCTCACGGGGGCGCAGATCCCGGAGTTCGCGCGGGTCGTGGCGGTGGCGGACGCGTTCGACGCGATGACGTCCACGCGGTCCTACTCGCGGGCCCGGCCCGTCGACGTCGCGCTCGCCGAACTGTCCCGGTGTGCGGGCGCGCAGTTCGACCCGCAGATGGTCGGCGCGCTGGTGCGGGCGCTCGGGCGGCACGGCTGGCACCCCGCCGTGACCGCGGACGAGGCCGCCGCACAGGTGCCCGGGCCCCGCGTCGCGCGGCGGGCGGCCTCGCGGTGACGTGGACGCGGTCCCCGGGTCCGGGAAGCGGCCGGGCGCGCACCACGGTCGCGGCCGTCCGGGGCCTCGCCGTCGTGCTCACCGCCGTCTCCCTCGGCGGCACCCTCTGGGACGGCATCGAGGAACCCGGGACGGCGCTCGCCTTCGGCGTGCTCATCGCCGTCGGTGAACTCGCCCGCTGGGGGGCACCCGGAGGGGACCGGGAGCCCGCGCCTCTGGGGTCCGCCGGCGCGCTCGCGTACGCACTCCTCGGGGAGACGGCGGGACAGGCGACGCATCACGGAGCGCTCCAGGTCGTCGCCGTCTGCGTCGCGGCCGCGCTCGTCGGCTCCGTACCGCACCTCGCGCTCGGGCACGGCCCGTCCGCCGACCACATGGCGCGGCGCGTCCTGACCGTCGCCTTCGCCGCCGTCTGCTTCCAACCCCTGTACAACCAGGGCAGGTTCGGTGCCTGGCTCGGTGACGGCGCGGCCTACGCGCTGCTGCTCGTCGGGCTGCTCGTCCTGACCGCGCTGTGCGACGCCGTCCTCGCCGCGGCCATGGCGCACGCCCGTACCGGCTGGCCGTTCGGGCCGCTGCTCAGGGACGAGCTGCGCGCCATGATCGGCATCGGCTCCGCGGTGGGCGCCACCGGCGCCGTCATCGCCCTCGCCGTGGCCGTCGCCGGACTGTGGGCGCTGCCCGTCTTCTGCCTGCCCCTCCTGCTGACCCAGCTCGCGTTCCGCCGGTACGCCGCCGTGCGGACCACGTACCGGCAGACGATCACCTCGCTGGCCCGCGCCACCGAGATCGCCGGCTACACGCCCCAGGGCCATGCCCTGCGCGTCGCAGCGCTCAGCCGCGCCGTCGGCCGTGAGCTGGGACTCTCCGAGCCCGACCTCACCGTCCTGGAGTACGCGGCCCTCATGCACGACATCGGGCAGCTGTCCCTCGTCGACCCGGTGACCGACGGCGCCACCGCCGCCCTGCCCGCCCAGGAGCAGCGCCGCATCGCGCTGCTCGGCGGGGCCGTCGTGCGCCAGACGGGCGTGGACGCGGAGGTCGCCGTCGTCGTCGAGCGCCAGGCCGACCCCTACCGTGAGCAGCCCCTCACCGCGCGCATCGTCCGCACCGCCAACGCATACGACGAGATGGCCCGGGGAGAAGGCCCCCAGGGCCCCCTCACCGCCCTGGAGCGACTGCGTCTGGCCACGGGGCGCGACTACCAGCCCGATGTGGTGGAATCCCTGGCCAGGGTCGTGTCGAGGGGCGGGGTGACCCTGCCCCCGGCTGGGTAACCCATGGGTAATGAGCGGCTGTCCGGCCGTACGTGGTTGGATGCGAAGAAGAGGATGTCCGGGGGGCTCGGGCCCCGGCCGTGCTCCTTGGGGGAAGGCCCCCCGAGGGCACTGTCCCCCGGACCGACAGGCGGGAATGCAGGCGGGAATCGTGAGGATCTTCGGCAAGGGACGGCACCGGCCCTCCGCCTCATGGCGGCAGGCCACCGATCGGGCGTTCACGCTCATCGGCGACGGCCGGTACGAGGACGCCGGGGCCCTGCTCACCCGGGCCGCCGACCTCGAGCCGTGGCTGTCCGAGTCCTGGTTCAACCTCGCGCTGCTGCACAAGTTCCGGCACGACTGGGAGCAGGCGCGGGCCGCGGGCCTGCGCGCGGTGGCCCTCCTGGACCGCGAGGGCGGCGCCCCCGACTGGTGGAACGTGGGCATCGCGGCCACCGCCCTGCAGGACTGGCCGCTCGCGCGGCGGGCCTGGCAGGCGTACGGACTGAAGGTGCCGGGCGGCGCCACGGCCGCCGGTGAGCCGACCGGCATGGACCTGGGCAGTGCCGCCGTGCGTCTTTCGCCGGAGGGTGAGGCCGAGGTGGTGTGGGGGCGCAGGCTCGACCCCGCCCGCATGGAGGTCCTGTCCATCCCGCTGCCGTCCTCCGGGCGCCGCTGGGGCGAGGTCGTGCTGCACGACGGCGTGCCCCACGGGGAGCGGACGACGGCCGCCGGGTACTCGTACCCCGTCTTCGACGAGATCGAGCTGTGGGCCCCCTCGCCCGTCCCGACCTGGGTCGTCCTCCTGGAGGCGGCGACCGAGGACGACCGGGACGCCCTGGAGCAGCTCGCCTCCGACGCCGGTTTCGCCGCCGAGGACTGGTCGTCCTCCGTGCGGCTGCTGTGCCGGATGTGCTCCGAGTCGCGGATGCCGTCCGACGAGGGCGACGGCCGGCACCTGGACCCGCACGACCACAGCGAGCCCGGACATCCCGGGCCGCTCGGCCACCGCACGGACGGCCAGCTGTGGGTGCCCGAGCGCGAGTGCGGTGTCGCTGCGCCCGCGTCGCTCGTGCGGGGGCTGCTCGACGGCTGGGTCGCGGACAGCCCGGACTCCAGGGACTGGCGGGACCTTGAAGAGGTCTGCTGAGCGGTCCCCGTAGGCTGTACCCCGGAAAATTTGTCGCAGCAGGTACCGGAAGGCGTACGTCGGACATGGCGCAGCAGGACACCGAGCACGAGCACGCCGGAGTGCTCCCCGTGGACGACGAGGGCTTCGTCCTCGACACCGAGGACAACGCCGCCCGCGAGGAGGCCGCCGTCGCGCGCGGCACGTCGCGGCCGATCACCGTCGTCGGGAACCCCGTCCTGCACAAGGAGTGCAAGGACGTCACCGAGTTCGGCGACGAGCTCGCGCAGCTGGTCGACGACATGTTCGCCAGCCAGCGCACCGCGGAGGGCGTGGGCCTCGCCGCCAACCAGATCGGCGTCGACCTGAAGGTCTTCGTCTACGACTGCCCGGACGACGACGGTGCGCGCCACACCGGCGTGGTCTGCAACCCCGTGCTCCAGGAGCTGCCCGCGGACCAGCGCCGCCTCGACGACTCGAACGAGGGCTGCCTGTCCGTGCCGACGGCGTACGCGCCGCTCGCGCGTCCCGACTACGCGGTGGTGACCGGGCAGGACGAGAAGGGCAACCCGATCAAGGTCCGCGGCACCGGCTACTTCGCGCGCTGCCTCCAGCACGAGACGGACCATCTGTACGGGTACCTGTACATCGACCGCCTCTCCAAGCGCGAGCGCAAGGACGCCCTGAAGCAGATGGCCGAGGGCACCCCGCGCTACGAGGTCGTCCCCAACGACTGAGCGGGAAGGGCCCGTTGGGGCCCGAGCGCACCGAGTGACACACGAGCGGCGTCCGGCCGGATTTCCAACTGACCGGGCGCCGCTCGCGTGTTCGGGGCCCGGACCGCCCCGGCGGTCAGGTGTGCGAACCGGGCCGGCCGCAGATGATCCAGAATCAGTCACCTAAGGGGACTTTTCCGGCGCGTGGGGGTAGTGAGGGGAGCAAATCCGTTCCCAGAACGGTCAGTTGTAGTGCTGAATAGAAAGTGCGGGGATACGCAACGGCGCGCGCCCGGCACAGGACAGGGGCGCACGCCACCAGGCGGCTGAGAGGGGTTTGTTCGTGCCTGCTTTCTCACACAGCACTTCACGGACTCGGGTGCTGACACAGACACAGACACAGACGCAGACAGCGGTCCCACCGGCGCTGGCACTACCGGTGATCGAGGAGGCGTTTCCTCGCAACCTGCATCCGTATTGGCCAAAGCTTCAGGAGAAGACGCGGTCCTGGCTGCTCCAAAAGCGGCTCATGCCGGCCGACAAGGTGGAGAAATATGCCGATGGCCTTTGCTACACCGACCTCATGGCGGGCTACTACATAGGAGCCCCCGACGACCTCCTCTCCGCGATTTGCGACTACAGCGCGTGGTTCTTCGTCTGGGACGACCGCCACGACCGCGACGTGATCCACGGCCGGGCCGGTGCCTGGCAACGCCTCGCGGTCCAGCTCCACGCGGCACTCGAGGCGCCCCAGCTCCATCTGCACCACAAGGACCCGCTCGTGGCCGCGTTCGCCGACAGCATCGTCCGGCTGAACGGCTCCCTCACCCGTTCATGGAACGCCCGGTTCGCCCGCCACTTCCACGTGGTGATCGACGCATACGACCAGGAATTCCGGAACCGGACCTCGGGATCGGTGCCCACGGTCGAGGAGTACATCGAACTCCGAAGGAACACCTTCGCGCACTGGATATGGCTCGATCTCCTCGAGCCGACCGCGCAGTACGAGCTCCCGAAATGGGTGCTCGAAAGCCCCGCATACCGGCGGGCCGCGCTCGCGTGCCAGGATTTCGCGGCCTGGTACAACGACCTCTGCTCGCTGCCCAAGGAACTCGCGGGCGATGAACTCCACAACCTCGGGATAAGCCTCATCCAGCACGAGGGACTTTCCCTCGAAGAGGCCGTGGAAGAAGTCCGCCGAAGGGTCCGCGGATGCATTTCCGAATTCCTGGAAGCCGAGCCCGAAGTTCTGCGGATGGCGGACGAGGCGGCCGACGGGACTTTAGCGGGTGAGAGCCTCGCAGTGGCACTCAGGTCGTGCGTCTCCAATATGCGGAACTGGTTCAGTTCCGTGTACTGGTTCCACCACGAGTCGGGTCGCTATCAGGTGGACAGCTGGGACGACCGCGCCACTCCTCCGTACATCAGCGACCAGGCAGGTGACGAATGACCGTCGAATCGGCAGAATCCTCGGTTCCGGCCGTCGCGGAGCCCGGTGAGCGGCGCACACCGCCGTACGCCGGCGGCGGCGCGCCCCTTCTCGGGCACGCCTGGAACCTCGTGCGCGACCCCCTCGCCTTCGTCGCGGGACTGCGAGGCGACGGCGACCTGGTCCGCCTCAGGCTCGGCCCGAAGACGGCGTACGCGGTCTGCGACCCCGACCTCGTGGCCGCGCTCCTCAAGAGCCCCGACTACATGGTCGGCGGCCCCCTGTGGGAGACCCTCGGAGTCCTCCTCGGCAAGGGCGTGGCGACCAGCAACGGCCCCATGCACCGGCGCCAGCGGCGCACCATCCAGCCCGCGTTCAGGACCGACCGCATCGCCGACCACGCGACCGTGATGGAGGAGGAGGCGCGCGCCATGGCGGCGCGCTGGAAGCCCGGCGACACGGTCGACATCGGCGCCGAGGTGTTCCGCACCGCGGTCCGCATCGTCGCCCGCTCCGTCCTGCACGTCGACTCGGTCGACGAGCGCGCCGACCGGCTCGGCTCCTCGCTGCACACGGTCTTCAGCGGCCTGTACCGGCGCATGGTCCTGTCCGTCGGACCCTTCTACCGGCTGCCACTTCCGGCCAATCGCCGTTTCGAACGGGCGTTGGCCGATTTGCATCGGCTGGTGGACGAGATCATTGCCGAGCGTCGCGCATCCGGCGTCAATCCGGGTGATCTGCTCGCGGCATTGCTCGGCGCCGAGGACGAGAATGGCGAAACGGTCGGCGAGCAGGAGGTGCACGACCAAGTCGTCTCCCTCGTCGTGGCCGGCGCGGAGAATGTCGCGTCGACCCTCACGTGGACGTTCCAGCTCCTCGCGGAACACCCCGAGCAGGAAAGCCGGTTGCACGAGGAGGTTGAATCCGTGACGGATGGCCGCCCCGTCGCATTCGCCGACCTCAAGGGCCTAATCCACACGCGCAATGTCATCACGGAGGCGATGCGCATACGGCCCGCCGTATGGATATTGACGCGGCAGGCCGCCGTCGATACCGAGCTCGGCGGCTATCACATTCCGGCCGGTGCGGACATCGTCTACAGCCCGTATGCGATGCAGCGCGATCCGCGGTCCTTCCGTGACCATCTGGAGTTCGACCCCGACCGCTGGCTTCCGGAACGCGCCGCGGAAAGCCGGCAGAGCGCGATGATGCCGTTCAGCGTCGGCAACCGGAAGTGCCCCGGCGATCACTTCAGCATGGCCGAACTGGCCATCATCCTGGCCACGGTGACGCCCCGCTGGCGGCTGGTTCCGGTCGCGGAGACGGACAGCACGGCCCGCATCGGGATCACGCTCCAGCCCAAGCGGGCGCTGCTGCGGGTGGAGGCGCGCTGACCCGGAGACCCGGCTTTCCGGGGGCTGCTACCGGCCCCCGGAAAACCGGGAGCGGTACGTCAACGGGCTGCTGATACTGGCGCGATGAGCAGATACGTAGGGGTAGTGGTCATCGCCAGATGGGCTCAGGAGGTGATGGAGCCACTGACCCGTCCCGATGACGAGCGCGAGTGGCACCAGTGCTTCACCCCCGCCGAGGTGGGCATGTCGGACGCTTGGACCATCGAGTTCACGCGCCACAACTGGGATGGACTTCTCGCCCACCTGGAGTCCCTGCCCTGGCCGAACCCCGAGTCGGTGCAGGTGCTCATCGGCGGCGAGGACGACGATTGCTTCGGCCTGTGGATGATGTACGGCGGCAGGCTCGTCGAGGTCCCGCTGCCGCACACCCGGCGCGACCCTGACGGCCACGACGTCACCGGCTGGCTCACGCGGACCGACAGCTCGCCCGCGGAGCGCTGACGGCGGCGCGCACCCGGAACGTCCGCCGGAAGGCGTTCGGCGTCGTGCCCAGCGCCTTCATGAACTGATGCCGCATCGCCGCCGCGTTGCCGAAGCCGGTGCGGCCGGCGATCGACTCCACCGTCTCGTCCGTCTGCTCCAGCAACTCCTGGGCCAGCAGCACCCGTTGGCGAAGCAGCCAGCGGTACGGCGTCGTGCCCGTCTCCTGCTGGAAGCGGCGTGCGAAGGTGCGCGGCGACATATGGGCGCGCGCCGCGAGCTCCTCGACCGTGAGCGCCTCGTCCAGATGGGCCTCCATCCAGGCCAGTACGCCCCCCACGGTGTCGCAGGGAGTGACGGGGAGCGGCCGCTCCACGTACTGCGCCTGGCCGCCGTCGCGGTGCGGTGGGACCACCATGCGGCGGGCGATGGCGTTGGCGACCTCGGCGCCGTGCTCCGTGCGGACGATGTGCAGACAGGCGTCGATGCCGGCGGCGGTGCCCGCCGAGGTGATGACCGGCCCCTCGTCCACGTACAGGACGTCGGGGTCGACGCGGGTGCGCGGATACCGGACCGCGAGCTCGGCTGCGTAGCGCCAGTGCACCGCGCACCGCCGCCCGTCGAGCAGCCCGGCCGCGCCGAGCACGAAGACGCCCGAGCAGACGCTGAGCACCCGGGCGCCCCGGTCCACGGCCCGGCGCAGCGCGTCGAGAAGCTCGGGCGGATAGCTGTCCCGCATGCTCGCGGCCGGCACCGCGATGAGGTCGGCCTCCTCCAGGCGCTCCAGGCCGTGCGGCGTGGAGACGGTGAAGCCCGCGTGGGTCGAGAGGGTCGGCCCGTCGGCGGACGCCACCGCGAAGTCGTACACCGGCAGCCCCTCGTCCCCGCGGTCGAGGCCGAACACCTCGCAGACCACGCCGAGTTCGAAGGGGTGCACACCGTCGAGCAGCACTGCGGCCACGTTCTTCAGCATGGAGTCCAGTGTGCCGCAGAGTTGGCAGTAATTCGAGGGTCAGTGACAGTCCTGCCACTGCCGCGTGGGCCCGGGCGGCGGGAGAGTAGAGGACATGAACACAGCGATGAACTACCTCACCGTCCTGATCGTCTTCGTCCTCCTCGCCGCCCCGTCCCTCTACGGGATGGCCCACGACCGCCGGATCGACCGGGAGATCCGGCAGGCCCGGCGGAACGCCCCACACCCGTCCCGCCGAACCGATTTCACGACCGTCGCCTAGAGGCCCCGGCCTAGAAGTCCTCGTCGAACCCGACCGAGCCCTCGACCGCGACCTGGTACGCCGACGGCCTGCGCTCGAAGAAGTTCGTCAGCTCCTGGACGCCCTGGAGCTCCATGAAGGAGAAGGGGTTCTCCGAGCCGTAGACCGGGGCGAAGCCGAGGCGCTGGAGGCGCTGGTCGGCGACGCACTCCAGGTACTGGCGCATCGAGTCGGTGTTCATGCCGGGCAGGCCGTCACCGCACAGGTCGCGGCCGAACTGGAGCTCCGCCTCGACGGCCTCCCTCATCATGTCGGTGACCTGCCGCTGGAGTTCGTCGTCGAAGAGGTCCGGCTCCTCCTTGCGGACGGTGTCGACGACCTCGAACGCGAAGTTCATGTGCATGGTCTCGTCGCGGAACACCCAGTTGGTGCCGGTCGCCAGGCCGTGCAGCAGGCCGCGCGAGCGGAACCAGTAGACGTACGCGAAGGCGCCGTAGAAGAACAGGCCCTCGATGCAGGCCGCGAAGCAGATCAGGTTGAGCAGGAAGCGGCGGCGGTCGGCCTTCGTCTCCAGGCGCTCGATCTTCTCGACGGAGTCCATCCACTTGAAGCAGAACTGCGCCTTCTCGCGGATGGAGGGGATCTCCTCGACCGCGTCGAACGCGGCCGCCCGGTCCTCCGGGTTGGGCAGATACGTGTCCAGGAGCGTCAAGTAGAACTGGACGTGCACGGCCTCCTCGAACAGCTGGCGCGACAGGTACAGGCGCGCCTCGGGGGAGTTGATGTGCTTGTACAGCGTCAGGACCAGGTTGTTCGAGACGATCGAGTCACCCGTCGCGAAGAACGCGACCAGGCGGCCGATCATGTGCTGCTCGCCCGGCGACAGCTTCGCGAGGTCGGCGACGTCCGAGTGGAGGTCGACCTCCTCGACGGTCCAGGTGTTCTTGATCGCGTCCCGGTAGCGCTCGTAGAAGTCCGGGTAGCGCATGGGGCGCAGGGTCAGTTCGAAGCCCGGGTCGAGCAGGTTCTTCTCGGTCTTGTCGGTCGGGGTGGACATTACTGGCATGCCTCGCAGGACTCGGGGTTTTCGAGGGAGCAGGCGACGGCCTCGGGGTCGGCGGCCTGCTGTACGGGAATGGGGGCGGCGGACGCCGCGCGGGCGATCCGCGTCGCCGGGCGCGAGCGCAGGTAGTACGTCGTCTTCAGACCCGACTTCCAGGCGTACGCGTACATCGACGAGAGCTTGCCGATGGTGGGCGTCTCCAGGAACAGGTTCAGCGACTGCGCCTGGTCGAGGAACGGCGTACGGGCCGCCGCCATGTCGATGAGGCCGCGCTGCGGGATCTCCCACGCCGTGCGGTACAGCTCGCGCACCTCGGCCGGGATCCAGCCGAAGCCCTGCACGGAGCCGCTGGACTCGCGCAGCGCCTCGCGGGTCTGCGCGTCCCACACGCCGAGCCGCTTGAGCTCCTGGACCAGATAGGAGTTGACCTGGAGGAACTCGCCGGACAGTGTCTCGCGCTTGAACAGGTTGGAGACCTGCGGCTCGATGCACTCGTAGACGCCCGCGATGGAGGCGATCGTGGCGGTGGGCGCGATGGCGAGGAGCAGGGAGTTGCGCATGCCGGTGGCGGCGATGCGCTCGCGCAGCGCGGCCCAGCGCTCCGGCCAGGTCAGCTCGACGCCGTAGTGGTCGGGGTGCAGCACACCGCGCGCGGTGCGGGTCTTCTCCCAGGCGGGGAGCGGGCCGTTGCGCTCGGCGAGGTCGGCGGACGCCTCGTACGCGGCGAGCATGATGCGCTCGGCGATCCGCGTGGACAGGGCCTTCGCCTCGGGGGAGTCGAAGGGCAGCTTCAGCTGGAAGAAGACGTCCTGGAGGCCCATCGCGCCGAGGCCCACCGGGCGCCACTTGGCGTTGGAGCGGCCGGCCTGCTCGCTCGGGTAGAAGTTGATGTCGACGACGCGGTCGAGGAACGTGACGGCCGTGCGGACGGTCTCGTCGAGGCGCTCCCAGTCGATCTCCCCGCCGCCGGCTCCCTGCCGCACGAAGGCGCCGAGGTTGACCGAGCCCAGGTTGCAGACCGCGGTCTCGCCGTCGTCCGTGACCTCGAGGATCTCGGTGCACAGGTTCGACGAGTGGACGACGTTGCCGCGCTCTGCCGTCTGGTTGGCGGTGCGGTTGGCGGCGTCCTTGAAGGTCAGCCAGCCGTTGCCGGTCTGCGCCAGGGTGCGCATCATGCGGCCGTACAGCTCGCGGGCCGGCATCGTCTTCTGCGCGAGCCCGGCGGCCTCCGCCGCGCGGTACGCGGTGTCGAACTCCTCGCCCCACAGGTCGACGAGGTCGGGCACGTCGGACGGCGAGAAGAGCGACCAGGTGCCGTCGTCGGCGACGCGGCGCATGAACTCGTCCGGGATCCAGTGCGCGAGGTTGAGGTTGTGGGTGCGCCGGGCGTCCTCGCCGGTGTTGTCCCGCAGCTCCAGGAACTCCTCGATGTCGGAGTGCCACGTCTCCAGGTAGACGGCCGCGGCGCCCTTGCGCCGGCCGCCCTGGTTCACGGCCGCGACGGACGCGTCGAGGGTCTTCAGGAACGGCACGATGCCGTTGGAGTGCCCGTTCGTACCGCGGATCAGCGAACCGCGCGAGCGGATCCGCGAGTACGAGAGTCCGATGCCGCCCGCGTGCTTGGAGAGCCGCGCGACCTGGTGGTAGCGGTCGTAGATGGAGTCCAGCTCGTCGAGGGGCGAGTCGAGGAGGTAGCAGGACGACATCTGCGGGTGGCGGGTGCCGGAGTTGAAGAGCGTCGGTGACGACGGCAGATAGTCGAGGCGGCTCATCAGGCGGTACAGGGAGGCGACTTCGTCGAGCGCGCGGACCGAGGCGTCCTCGGCGAGGCCGCATGCGACGCGCAGCATGAAGTGCTGCGGGGTCTCGACGACCTGCCGGGTGATCGGGTGGCGCAGCAGATAGCGGCTGTGCAGGGTGCGCAGTCCGAAGTAGCCGAAGCGGTCGTCGGCGCCCTCGGTGACGGAGGCGGTGACGAGCGCGTCGAGGCGCTCGGCGTGCAGCGTCACGAAGTCGTACGTACGGTCGGCGATCAGGCCCTCGCGGTGGCCCACCGCGACGGACTCGGAGAACGAGGTGACGCCCTGCGACGCGGCCTCGTCGGCGATGCTGATCGTCAGGAGCCTGGCGGCGAGACGCGAGTACGCCGGGTCGTCGGAGATGAGGCCTGCGGCGGCCTCGGTGGCGAGGGAGCGCAGTTCGGCGGTGACGCCGGAGTCCGCCACCGCGGACCTGCCGCGCAGCGCGGCGGCGGCGACCTTGCCCGGGTCGGTGTCCGGGAGGTCGGCGGTCAGTTCGGTCAGGGTGCGCAGCAGCGCGGTTCCCGGAGCGTCGTGCTGCTCGGGGTTCCCTGCCAGCTCTGAGGCCGGTTCGGCGGGCGCGATGGTCACGTGGGGCTCTCCCTCGCTCGGCTCTGGGCCTGACGGGGAGGAGGGCACGGGGGCATGGCGGGGCCCGCGTCACCGGCCCACTCCACGAGACCCGGACGTCGTCATCCCGGGCCGGACGGCTCGGGCAGGCTGTCGACAGGTCTTCGGACTCTCGTATGCGTGCATACGTACACCGTTGCGGGACAGTTCCGGAATTGCACCGGATTCCCCTGCGGGACAGCGAGCACGAGCATACATCTTGTGCCGGCCTTGGATGACAGCCCCACATCTTGTGTCGACCAGGGTTGCGGCCGAACTGGTGGCCTAGCAGGGGGAAGTGCGGGTGCGAGGCCGGGGAGCGGGCTGTGCCGCCGTACTGCTGATGCTGCTCGCCGGGTGCGGGAACGGCGGGACGGTGGGGACGGGGAGTCCGGGCAGCGGGGCGAGGGTGGGAGCAAGAAGCCGTCGGCAAGGGCCTCTACGGAGCCTCGTGAACCCCCGAGTACGGCAACGGGCCGCCGGAGGGATCCGGCGGCCCGTTGCCGTACTCGGGGGGAAGTCGGGTCAGTGCCCGCCGGTTCCCGCCGTCGCCTCCGGCAGCTTCTTCAGGACGCCCGGGTCGCCGGCGTCCGCCGTGTAGTCCGCCGCGGACGTCTCGTCGACGCCCTCAGGGGCCTTCAGCGCCTTCAGGACGAAGGTGAGGACCACCGTGACCACCACGTTCATGACGAACGCCGTGAGGCCGATGTAGCCGATCTCGCCGATGCCCGGGATCTCCTTGGCGCTGCCGCCGAAGTGCTTCTGCGTCGGCGACGCGACCCCGTACGCGGCGAGCGTGCCGTAGACCATGCCGACCGCCCAGCCGGCGAGCAGCGCCCAGCGGTGGAACCAGCGCGTGAACAGGCCGCCGACGAGGGCCGGCATGGTCTGGAGGATCCAGATGCCGCCCAGGAGCTGGAAGTTGATCGCGACGGTCTTGTCCATGGTGAGGACGAAGGCGAGCGCGCCGACCTTCACGAGCAGCGACACCAGCTTGGAGACCTTGGTCTCCTGCTCGGGCGTCGCGTCCGGCTTGATGAAGTCCTTGTAGATGTTGCGCGTGAACAGGTTCGCCGCGGCGATGGACATGATCGCGGCGGGCACGAGCGCGCCGATGCCGATGGCCGCGAACGCGACGCCCGTGAACCAGTCGGGGAACATGTTCTCGAACAGCTGCGGGATCGCCAGCTGCCCGTTCTGCACCTTGATCCCGGCCGCGATCGCCATGAAGCCGAGCAGCGCGAGCAGGCCCAGCATCAGGGAGTACAGGGGCAGGATGGTGGTGTTGCGGCGGATCACGTTGCGGCTGCGCGAGGACAGCGTCGCCGTGATCGAGTGCGGGTACATGAAGAGCGCCAGCGCCGAGCCGAGGGCCAGCGTCGCGTACGTCCACTGCCCGGCCGGTGCCGGGGCGAGCGATCCGACCGGCTTGCCCGTCGCCGGGTTGGGCGTCGCGAACTTCTCGTTCGCCGCGTGGAAGATGGCGTCGAAGCCGCCCAGCTTGATCGGGATGTAGATGATCGCGACGGCGATGACGAGGTAGATCAGGCCGTCCTTGACGAACGCGATCAGGGCGGGGGCGCGCAGACCCGACGAGTACGTGTACGCGGCGAGCACCGCGAACGCGATGAGCAGCGGCAGGTCCTTGATGAACCAGTTGGTCGACTCGTCGCCGCCGACGCCCATGACGTCCAGGACGGCCTGGATGCCGACGAGTTGGAGCGCGATGTACGGCATCGTGGCGAGGATGCCGGTGACGGCGACGGCGAGGGACAGGCCCTTGGAGCCGAAGCGGCCGCGCACGAAGTCGGAGGTCGTCACATAGCCGTGCTTGTGCGACACCGACCACAGACGCGGCAGGAAGGTGAAGATCAGCGGGTAGACGAGGATCGTGTAGGGCACGGCGAAGAAGCCGGAGGCACCGGCCGCGTAGATCGCCGCCGGGACGGCCACGAAGGTGTACGCGGTGTAGAGGTCGCCGCCGAGCAGGAACCAGGTGACCCAGGTGCCGAACGACCGTCCGCCCAGGCCCCATTCGTCGAGGCTCTGCTCGTTGTCGGACCTGCGCCAGCGCGCGGCCAGGAAGCCCATGACCGTGACGGCGATGAAGAAGAAGATGAAGACGCCGAGTGCGACGCCGTTGACTCCGCCGTTCATGCCTGCCCACCCGTCTTCCGGGCGCGCTGGTCACGCTGCCACAGCTTGTACGCGATCATCGTCAGCGCCGTGGAGATGACGACCCACAGCATCTGGTACCAGTAGAAGAACGGAATACCGATGAAGGCCGGGTCGACCTTCGCGTAGGAGCCGACCCAGAGCATCGCCACGAACGGCGCGACGAGGCACAGGGCAATGACCACTCGCACCGGTGTGACCACCGGCCGTTTCACTTCAGGCACATCCGACATACGGCGGTCCGTCCCCTCGCTGATCCCGCTTATCTCATGCTTAACGTGGCGGAAATCTAGGCGACGATCTCGTCGTATGGAACCCCCGTCCGGATAACGGACAATGTGTGGGCCGACATGCCGTTCATGTGCCGACTCGTCGGTCGGCACAAGCGGATTCGCGTACGACGCCCGTCAGTCCGTCGGACGCTTGAGGCGGGCCACGAACTTGTAGCGGTCGCCCCGGTACACCGAGCGCACCCACTCGACGGGCTGCCCCGTGCCGTCCAGGGAGTGCCGCGACAGCATCAGCATGGGCAGGCCCACGTCCGTGCCGAGCAGGCCCGCCTCGCGCGGGGTGGCCAGGGACGTCTCGATGGTCTCCTCGGCCTCGGCCAGGCGCACGCCGTAGACCTCGGCCAGCGCCGTGTACAGGGACGTGTACTTGACCAGGGAGCGGCGCAGCGCGGGGAAGCGCTTGGCCGACAGATGCGTCGTCTCGATGGCCATCGGCTCGCCGCTCGCGAGGCGGAGCCGCTCGATGCGCAGGACGCGGCCGCCCGCCGTGATGTCGAGGAGCCCGGCGAGGGTGTCGTCGGCGGTGACGTAGCCGATGTCCAGGAGCTGCGACGTGGGTTCCAGGCCCTGGGCGCGCATGTCCTCGGTGTACGAGGTCAGTTGCAGCGCCTGCGAGACCTTGGGCTTGGCGACGAACGTCCCCTTGCCCTGGATGCGCTCGAGCCGGCCCTCGACGACCAGTTCCTGAAGGGCCTGGCGCACGGTCGTGCGGGAGGTGTCGAACTCGGCGGCGAGGGTGCGCTCGGGCGGGACCGGGGTGCCCGGGGGCAGCGTCTCGGTCATGTCCAGCAAGTGCCGCTTCAGGCGGTAGTACTTGGGCACACGCGCGGTGCGGCCCGCTGCGGGTGCCTCCGCCGTCGTGGCGCCGCCCGCATCGGTTCCGCTGCTGCCCGCATGGGTGCCCATGGTCCGCCTTCCCGGCTCCTGTGGTGCTGCCGTCACCGGCTCCTCCGTCTGTCGCGGCTCACATCGTGGCACGGCCCTCCCTGGGGTAGCCGTGCTCCCTCAGGTGTCGGTCCGATAACGGACGTGACAGCCCTTCTTATACACCCTTGACACCCCTAAAGGTCTAGGCCAAGCTCCGGGTACTGGTCTACACCATTAAAGACCAGGTCCCAGTCCCACGTGCAGTACCACGTCGAGTTTGTTGTGTTCGTCGTATCCGTCGTCGTGGGCGGGGGGGTTGCTGGCATCCCTGAGGAGGGTGACGTGAAGCGCAGGCTCATTGCGGCTATCGGTGTCGCGGGCATGTTGGTTTCGATCGCGGCTTGTGGCAGTGGTGATGACGGCGGCAAGGACAAGAAGGCCGGCGCCGACGGCTACAAGGGCCAGACGCTGACCGTGTGGGCCATGGACGGCTCGACGCCGGACACCTGGCAGAAGGACGTCACGGCGGCCTTCGAGAAGAAGACCGGCGCGAAGCTGAAGATCGAGATCCAGCAGTGGAACGGCATCCAGCAGAAACTGACCACCGCCCTGTCCGAGGAGAACCCGCCGGACGTCTTCGAGGTCGGCAACACGCAGACCCCCGCCTACGCAAAGACCGGCGGCCTCGCCGACCTCTCCGACCTCAAGTCCTCGGTCGGCGCCGACTGGGCCGAGTCGATGAACAAGTCCGCGGTCTCGGACGGCAAGCAGTACGCCGCCCCGTGGTTCGTCGTGAACCGCGTCGTCATCTACAACAAGAAGATCTGGGCCGACGCCGGCATCAAGGACACCCCCAAGACGCGCGACGAGTTCTACAAGGACCTCGAGACCATCGGCAAGAAGACGGACGCCGAGCCGATCTACCTGCCCGGTCAGAACTGGTACCACTTCGTCGGCCTGACCATCGGTGAGGGCGCCGAACTCGTCAAGAAGGACGGCGACAAGTACGTCTCCAACCTGGGTGACCCCAAGGTCGCCGCCGCCATGGAGACGTACAAGAAGTTCCAGGCCCTGTCCAAGGCCCCCAAGGACAAGGACGAGGCCACCCCGCAGCAGGCCGAGGTCTTCGCCAAGGGCAAGACCGGCTCCTTCATCGGCATGGGCTGGGAGTCCGCCCTCGCCATCAAGGCCAACCCGAAGATCGAGAAGGAGATCGGCTACTTCACCGTCCCGGGTGCCACGGCCGACAAGCCCGAGGGTGTCTTCCTCGGCGGCTCCAACCTCGCCGTCGCCGCGGGCAGCAAGAAGCAGGACCTCGCCAAGGAGTTCCTGAAGCTCGCGCTCTCCGACAAGTTCGAGGGCCAGCTCGCCAAGGAAGGCGGCGTGATCCCCAACAAGGAGGCGCTGCAGTCCAACCTCAAGGGCAACGCGGCCGCCGAGGCCGCCGCTCCCGCCGCGGCCGGCGGCGGCACCACCCCGCTGATCCCGGAGTGGGCCCCGGTCGAGAACGCGCCCAACCCGATCAAGACCTACATGACCGCGGTGCTGAAGGGTAAGTCCCCGGCCGCCGCCGCCAAGCAGGTCGAGGCCGAGTTCAACAAGCGCCTCTCGCAGAAGCAGTAAGGCAGCAACAGGCCCCGCCGGGTCGGAGAGCTACACGCTCTCTCCGCCCCGGCGGGGTTAGGTCCTGTCAGGCCCAGAAAAGAGATGGCGAGCATGACCGTGCAGACCGAACGGCCGCCCTCCGGTCCGGCGGAGGTCCGACAAGCGGACGGCGGGGGATCCGGCGGACCGAGAAAGCAGGCCCGCGCACGGGCCGGGGCCCTCGCGCCCTATCTGCTGCTGTTTCCCGCGGTCGCGGCCACCGTGCTGCTCCTCGGCTGGCCGCTGCTCAAGGACGGGCTCCTGTCGTTCCAGAACCTCAACATGGGGCAGCTGATCCAGCATGTCACCGAGTGGAACGGCTTCGACAACTACCAAGAGGTGCTGGCCAGTTCCGACTTCTGGCGGGTGACCGGACGCTCCATCGTCTTCACCCTCGTCAACGCCGTCCTGATCATGGTGATCGGCACCCTCGTCGGCCTGCTCCTCGCCCGGCTCGGCAAGCGCATGCGTGTCCTGCTCCTCGTCGGGCTCGTGCTCGCCTGGGCGATGCCCGTCGTCGCCGCGACCACCGTCTACCAGTGGCTGTTCGCGGAGCGATTCGGTGTCGTCAACTGGGTCCTCGACAAGCTCGGCTGGCACTCCATGGCCGACTACAGCTGGACCGGCAGCCAGATGTCGACGTTCTTCGTCGTCACCGTGCTGATCGTCTGGATGTCGATCCCGTTCGTCGCGATCAACCTCTACGCCGCGACGACCACCATCCCCAAGGAGCTCTACGAAGCCGCGTCCCTCGACGGCGCCGGCCCCTGGAAGAGCTTCCTCTCGGTCACCCTGCCGTATCTGCGGCCCTTCCTCTACGCGACGACGTTCCTCGAGATCATCTGGGTCTTCAAGGCATTCGTCCAGGTCTTCACGATCAACGGCGGCGGCCCCGACCGGCTCACGGAGATCCTGCCCGTGTACGCGTACATCGAGGGCGTCGGCAACCAGCACTTCGGCATGGGCGCGGCGATCGCCGTCCTGACGATCCTGATCCTGCTCGTGCTGACCGCCTACTACCTCCGGATCGTGCTCAAGCAAGAGGAGGACGAGCTGTGAAGCGCTCTGCTTCGTCGACGTTCCGCCGGGCCTGGCCCAATGTGACGGCCGTGATCCTGTTCATCGGCTTCGTCTTCCCCGTCTACTGGATGTTCGCCACGGCGCTCAAGCCGACCGGCGACATCATCAGCGAGAACCCCGTCTGGTTCCCGACCGACATCACGTTCGAGCACTTCAGGACGGCGTTCGGCGCCGACAACTTCTGGACGCTGGTGCGCAACTCGGTCACCGTGACCGTGCTCGCCGTCGTCTTCTCGCTGGTCATCGGCCTGGCCGCGTCGTTCGCCCTCGCGCGGATGCGGTTCAAGGGCCGCCGCGGTTTCATCATCGGGTTCATGCTGGCCCAGATGGCGCCGTGGGAAGTCATGGTCATCGCGATCTACATGATCGTGCGCGACGCGTCGATGCTGAACAGCCTCGTCCCGCTGACCCTCTTCTACATGGTGATGATCCTGCCCTTCACCCTCCTCACGCTGCGCGGCTTCGTCGCCGCCGTGCCCAGGGAGCTGGAGGAGTCCGCGATGGTCGACGGCTGCACCCGCATGCAGGCCTTCCGCAGGGTGATCCTGCCGCTGCTCGCGCCCGGCCTGATGTCGACCTCGATGTTCGGCTTCATCACCGCCTGGAACGAGTTCCCGATGGTCCTCGTCCTCAACAAGTCGCCCGAGGCGCAGACGCTGCCGCTGTGGCTCTCCAGTTTCCAGACCGCCTTCGGCGACGACTGGGGTGCGACCATGGCCGCGTCCTCGCTCTTCGCGATCCCGATCCTGATCCTCTTCGTCTTCCTGCAGCGCAGGGCCGTCAGCGGCCTCACCGACGGCGCCGTGAAGGGATAACACCGCCAGATGACGACACTCACCGCACGCGGCACCGACACCCTCACCCGTGACGCGCTCACCGTCCTCCAGCCCGGCTTCACCGGCACCAGCGCCCCCGACTGGCTGCTGCGCCGGCTCGGCGAAGGCCTCGCCTCCGTCGGCCTGTTCGGCCGCAACATCGCCTCGCCCGAGCAACTCGCCGCCCTGACCGCCCAGTTGCGCGCCGAGCGCGACGACGTCCTGGTCGCCATCGACGAGGAGGGCGGTGACGTCACCCGCCTGGAGGTACGCTCCGGCTCCTCGTTCCCCGGCAACCACGCCCTGGGCGCCGTCGACGACGTGGAGCTCACCCGGTCCGTCGCCGCCGAACTCGGCCGCCGCCTCGCCGCCTGCGGCGTCAACCTCAACTGGGCCCCGTCCGCGGACGTCAACTCCAACCCGGCCAACCCCGTCATCGGCGTACGGTCCTTCGGCGCCGACACCGGCCTCGTCTCCCGCCACACCGCTGCCTACGTCACCGGGCTCCAGTCCGCGGGCGTCGCCGCCTGCACCAAGCACTTCCCGGGCCACGGCGACACCGCCGTCGACTCGCACCACGACATGCCCCGCATCGACGTGGGCCTCGACGTGCTCCACGAGCGTGAACTCGCGCCGTTCCGCGCGGCGATCGCGGCCGGCACGCGCGCGGTGATGAGCGCCCACATCCTCGTCCCCGCCCTGGACCCGGACCGCCCCGCCACCCTCTCGCGCCGCATCCTGACCGGCCTGCTCCGCGAGGAACTGGGTTACGAGGGGCTGATCGTCACCGACGGCATGGAGATGCAGGCCATCTCCGCCACGTACGGCATCGAGCGCGGCAGCGTCCTCGCCATCGCGGCCGGCGCCGACGCCATCTGTGTCGGCGGCGGGCTCGCCGACGACGACACGGTCCTGCGACTGCGCGACGCTCTCGTCGCCGCGGTGCACGCGGGCGACCTGCCCGAGGAGCGGCTCGCCGACGCCGCGGCCAGGGTGCGTTCGCTCGCCCGATGGACCTCGGAGCCGGGCGCGGCCGAGCACCCGGGGGGCGCGCCCGACTCCGGGATCGGACTGGTCGCGGCGCGGCGGGCGGTGACCGTCACGCGCGGTGAGCACGCGGCCCCCGTCACCGAGGCGCCGTACGTCGCCGCCTTCACGCCCGTCGCCAACATCGCGGTCGGCGACGAGACGCCGTGGGGCGTCGCCGCCGAACTGGAGCGGCTCCTGCCCGGCACGGAGACCGGCAGCTTCTCCGGCGCGGACGCGGGCGCCGCCGCCCTGGCCGCGGCGGGGGAGCGGCGCATCGTGGCCGTGGTCCGCGACGCCCACCGCCACGCGTGGATGGCTCAGTCGCTGGACACGCTCCTCGCGGCCCGCCCCGACACGGTCGTGGTCGAGATGGGCGTACCGCAGGCGCCGCCGCAGGGCGCCCTGCATGTGGCGACACACGGAGCGGCCCGGGTGTGCGGTCTGGCTGCCGCCGAGGCCATCACCGGTAAGTGACCTGCCCACAAACCACCGACGGCCCGCAGACGCACGAAAACGCCGGCCACCCCAACACGGGGTGGCCGGCACGCGAGTTCAGGTCGCCCCTACAGCCCCTGCCAAGCGGGCTTGTTCGCGTACGTGTGCCGGAAGTACTCGGAGAGCTTGAGCTTCGACGCCGCCCCCTCGTCGACGACAACCGTCGCGTGCGGGTGCAGCTGAAGCGCCGACGCCGGCACCACGGAGGCCACCGGCCCCTCGACGGTCGCGGCCACGGCGTCCGCCTTGCCCTCGCCGGTGGCGAGCAGCACCAGATGCCGCGCCTCCAGGATCGTGCCGATGCCCTGCGTGATGACGTGGCGCGGCACCTGGCCGAGGTCGCCGTCGAAGAAGCGCGCGTTGTCCGCGATGGTCTGCTGCGTCAGCGTCTTGATCCGCGTACGGGAGGCGATCGACGAGCACGGCTCGTTGAACCCGATGTGTCCATCGGTGCCGATGCCGAGCAGCTGGAGGTCCACACCGCCGGCGGCAGCGAGCGCCTTGTCGTACGCCTCGCAGGCCGCCTGCACGTCCTCGGCGCTGCCGTCGGGGCCCATGAAGGAGCCCTCGCTCAGGCCGAGCGGCTCGACGACCTCGCGCAGCACGGTCGCCCGGTAGGACTCGGGGTGTCCGGTCGGCAGTCCCACGTACTCGTCGAGCTGGGCGATACGGGCCTTCGACGCGTCGACCTCGCCGCCGCCGACCTTGGCCGCCAGCGCCTCGTAGATGGGCAGCGGGGTCGAGCCGGTGGCCACGCCGAGCAGGGCGTCGGGCTTGCGGCGCAGCAGCTGGGCCATCGCCTCGGCGATGAGCTCGCCGCCTGCCTTGGCGTCCGGGACGATCACAACTTCCACGCTGGGCCTGCCGATCTGGTCGAGGGTGTGATGCTGGGCGTGTGGTATAGACCAATCTAGCAGAGGCGGCCCGGCCGGTCACGGGGCGTACGCCCGCCGTCCGACCATGCTCGGCGCTCCCCGTGCCGACGGCACCTCGAAGCCGGCGCGCCCGAACCGACTCGGCCGGGCGCGCGCCCGCGTCAGCCGCCAGAGTGGAAGGAAGCGTGCACAGGAGGAGCCCGGCCGGCCCCGCCCGCCGCACCCGCGACCGCCCCTGTGGAGGAGTCCGCATGACCGCCACCCCATCGGCCCCGAAGAGCGAGCAGCCGGGCCGGATCATGGCCCGCGAGATGGCCGAGCAGCCCGCGGTGCTGCGCCGCCTCCTGGACGCCGGCGCTCCCCGCATCCACGAGGTGGCCCGCCTGATCGCGGCGCAGGCACCCCGCTTCGTCCTGCTCACCGCCCGCGGCACCTCCGACAACGCCGCCCTCTACGCGAAGTACCTGCTGGAGATCCAGCTCGGGATGCCCTGCGGCCTGGCCTCCATGTCCACCACGACGGCGTACGGCGCCCGGCCCGACCTGCGCGACGTCCTGGCCGTCACCGTCAGTCAGTCGGGCGGCTCGCCCGACCTGGTGGCCTCCACGAAGGCGGCCCGCGCGGCCGGCGCGATCACCCTCGCGGTGACCAACAACCCGGACTCGCCGCTCGCCGCCGTCTCCGAGTATCACATCGACATCATGGCGGGCCCCGAGAAGGCGCTCCCGGCCACGAAGACGTACACCGCGTCCCTGCTCGCGCTCTACCTCTTCGTCGAGGGCCTGCGCGGCGGCGACGGCTCGCCCGCCAGGGTGCTGCCCGGCCTCGCCCAGCAGCTCCTGGACCGCCAGGACGAGGTGCGCACCCTCGCCTCCCGCTACCGCTTCGCGGACCGCATGGTGATCACCTCGCGCGGCTACGGCTATCCGACCGCCAAGGAGGCCGCCCTCAAACTCATGGAGACCAGCTACATCCCGGCCCTGTCCTACTCCGGCGCCGACCTGCTGCACGGCCCCCTCGCCATGGTCGACAACATCTCGCCGGTCATCGCCGTCGTCACGGACGGCCAGGGCGGCAGCATGCTCCAGCCCGTGCTCGACCGGCTGCGCGGCCGCGGCGCCGACCTCGTCGTCATCGGCCCCAAGGCCCAGGTGGACCAGGCGTCGGCCGGGTTCGTCCTGCCGACCGAGGGCGTCGCGGAGGAGGTCCAGCCGGTCCTGGAGATCATCCCGCTCCAGCTCCTCGCGTACGAGGTCACCATCGCCCGCGGCCAGGACCCGGACGCCCCGAGGGCGCTGGCGAAGGTGACGGAGACGCACTGACTCCCAACCGTCTTCTCTAGCGCCCGCTCTTCTCTAGCGCCCGCTATAGAATTCGCGGATGGCGACCAAGCAGCGCGGACGGCCCCGCTCCTTCGACCGGGACGCCGCCCTGGAGAAGGCGATGCGCGCCTTCTGGGAACACGGCTACGAGGCGACGACGGTCGCCGACCTCACCCGGGCCATGGACATCGGCGCCCCCAGCCTCTACGCGGCTTTCGGCGACAAGAAGACGCTGTTCGACGAGGTCGTCAGGTTCTACAGCGCCGCGCACGCCTCGTTCGGGGAGCGCGCCTGCGCCGAGGAACCCACGGCCCGCGCCGCGCTGGCCCGCCTGCTCCACGAGGCCGCGGCCGCGTTCACGCGCCCCGGCCTGCCGCACGGCTGCCTGGTCGTCCACGCGGCGACCAACTGCACCACACCCGGGATCGAGGACGCCCTGCGCGGCCGGCGGCAGGCGGATATCGCCGCTTTCGAGACCCGAATCCGGGCGGGTATCGCGGAAGGGGAGCTTCCACCCGACACGGACGCGGCGGCTCTGGCACGCTATGTAGGGGCGGTCTTCCAGGGGATGTCCCAGCAGGCCCGCGACGGCGCGAGCCGGAGCGATCTCGAGTCACTCGCCGGCCTGGCGATGGCGGCCTGGCCCGCGGCCGTGAAAGCGGATACGAAGAGACAACAACAAACATCGTCCAACGCGTAGACATGACAGAATGGTCTAGTCCACAATGCGATGGTAAAGCCTCCGCCCTCCCCGCACAGGAGGACGGACCGAGGAGCCGGCGCTCTCTGCCCTGACTGCGGCGGGTCCTCACATGGCCGACGGGACCGCACACCCGACGGCTGTTGCAACTCCGGGCTGCGGTGCCGGGAGGGCTGAGGGTCCCTCCCAGGCGCCGCGGCCCGCGGGTGTCCCAGGGCCTGGCGTCACATTCCCGTCTGCCCGGCGGTGTCTGGCACGCACTCCCCCAAGCTCTCGGCTTCGCTCGAGCAGGGGGGACCCCCATGCGGCGTTGCCGCAAAGTCCTAGTAGCTCCGCTACGAGGACTCTCCGGCGCCTTGCGATCGCACGCACCAGACACCGCCGGGCCCGCCCTTCGGGCGGACGACGGGAATGTGACGCCAGGCCCTGGGGGCCGAACCCGCCAGGTACCCTCGGCTCCGTGCCCTCCATGAACGACCTCGTACGCCAGCACACGGCCCTCGGTGACTCCGACCTCGAGTGGCTGCATCTGCTGGTCTCGGAGTGGCAGCTGCTCTCCGACCTCTCCTTCGCCGACCTCGTGCTGTGGGTCCCCACGCTCGACGGCACCCGCTACGTCTCCGTGGCACAGATGCGGCCCAACACCGGCCCCACCTCGTACCAGGACGACATGGTCGGCCATCTCGTCCCGCGCGGCCGCCGCCCCCTCCTGGACGCCGCCCTCGACGAGGGCCGCATCGTCCGCGAGGGCGACCCCGAGTGGCGCGAGGAGGTCCCGGTACGGGTCGAGTCCATCCCCGTACGCAGGGAAGGGCGCGTCCTCGGCGTGATCGCCCGCAACACGAACCTGCTCACGGTCCGTACCCCCTCCCGCCTCGAACTGACCTATCTCCAGTCGGCCTCCGACCTCGCCCAGATGATCGCGGCCGGGTCCTTCCCGTTCCCGGGCCAGCAGGTCGACATGGACGCTTCCCCGCGCGTCGGCGACGGCCTCATCCGCCTCGACGCGGACGGAGTCGTCCAGTACGCGTCGCCGAACGCGCTCTCCGCGTACCACCGGCTCGGCTTCTCCGCCGACCTGGTCGGGCACCACCTCGGCCGGACGACGGCCGAGCTCGCCCCGTCGCGCGGCCCGGTGGACGAGGCGCTCGCCAAGGTGGCCAGCGGCTGGGCACCGCGCGAGTTCGAGATCGAGGGGGAGGAGGGGTCGATCCAGCTCCGCGCGATCCCCCTCAAGCCCAAGGGCACCCGCATCGGTTCCCTCGTCCTCCTGCGCGACGTCACCGAACTGCGCCGCCGCGAGCGGGAGTTGATCACCAAGGACGCGACCATCCGGGAGATCCACCACCGGGTGAAGAACAACCTCCAGACCGTCGCCGCCCTGCTGCGCCTCCAGGCCCGCCGCATCGACTCCGACAGCGGCCGCGAGGCCCTGGAGGAAGCGGTGCGCCGCGTCGGCTCCATCGCCATCGTCCACGAGACGCTCTCCCAGAACCTGGACGAGCGCGTGGAGTTCGACGAGATCGCCGACCGGGTGCTCGCCATGGTCGCGGAGATCTCACCGGGCGTGGTCACGGGCCGGCGCACCGGCCGCTTCGGCATCCTGGACGCCGAGGTCGCCACCCCGCTGTCGATGGTCCTCACCGAGGTCCTGCAGAACGCCCTGGAACACGGATTCCGTCAGGGCGACACCGGCACGGTCGAGGTCTCCGCGGTGCGCGGCGGCACCACCAAGGACGCCCGCCTGCTGATCACCGTCACCGACGACGGCGTGGGCCTGCCCGAGGGCTTCGACCCGAAGCGCGCCGGCAACCTGGGCCTGCAGATCGTACGCACCCTGGTCGAGGGCGAGTTGAGCGGATCGTTCGACATGGTCCCGGCACCCGGCCGCGGCACACGGGTCGTCCTCGACATCCCGGTGACCGCCGACAAGTAGCCGGCCCGGCGCCGGGGGCGCCGCGCCGGAAAACCGACACAGCCGCAAACGCCAGTGAGCCCCGGACCGTTGGGTCCGGGGCTCACTGTTCGCGTTGCCCGGGTCTACATCCCGGGCGGAGCCTGGGTGGAGCATCGGGGGTACTGCGCGCTGCGGCTCGGGGGCGGGAGTTGCGTACTCGCTGTACGCGCCGCCGGGCTCAGGCTCGTGGGGGGCGTGGGCGTCAGGCGCTGGCCTGGCGAGCACGGTTGCGGGCGGCGCGACGCTTCATTGCGCGGCGCTCGTCCTCGCTGAGGCCACCCCAGACGCCGGAGTCCTGGCCGGACTCGAGCGCCCACTGCAGGCACTGCTCCATGACGGGGCAGCGGCGGCAGACGGCCTTGGCTTCCTCGATCTGCAGCAGCGCAGGACCGGTGTTGCCGATGGGGAAGAAGAGCTCGGGGTCTTCCTCGCGGCAAACGGCGTTGTGACGCCAGTCCATGGCTGCTACCTCTCTGGTTATTACGTGCGGGTTGCTTGTGAATGTGAACGCTTTCACGAATCCCCCGACAACGGAAGGGACTTTCGTCACATCTGCGACGATGTCCTGTGTGTTGAGGAGGGGGTTCGGGCTCTCTGTGGGGCCGATGTTGCGGGCCGTCCCGAGCGCCATGTAGAGATTCGCAAACCTCGGCGGCGGATACAACCCCTTCAGGAAAGTTTTTTTTGATTCCTCGGTGTCGGCTAGGTCACAGCCGTACTTCCATGGGGTGGATCCTGGCCCAAACGTTCGAGATAAAGGACTTTGGGCTCTTCCACTCACACAATCACACGCAGTGCACGGCGTACGCCTGTGAACGTCACGCTCGTTCGCAGCCCCAGGTGGTCACCGTCCATCTGGAGGGGCAGGGGGACCTTCGATTGCAAGGTGAAGTCGGTCAGGTCGTGCAGGGTCACGGCGTTCTTCCCGTGGGGTCCCCGGTCGGGTGACGAGGTGAGCAACTGGGTGCCGTAACGGGCCACCGAAGGGGCGGACAATTTCTTGAGTCCGAGCACGTCAAGGCCGGTGTCGAAGGACGCCTGAGGGGACGCGTAGAGCGGCCTGTTCCCCAGATATGACCATGGGGAGGTATTGCAGACTATGGACAGGACCAGATCGGTGACGGGGTCCTCACCCGGCCGGTCCAGTGTGATCGCGCCGTGCCGGCGGTCGTGCTCGCCGAGGAACTGGCGTACGACCTGACGCAAATAGAGCGCGTGTGTCGATCGCTTTCCGCGTTCGCGCTGCTGTTCGACCCGGCCGATGACGCCTCCGTCGAACCCGAGACCGGCACAGAACGTGAACCACCGGGACGGGGCGGCCTCGTCCGCCGTGCCCGGCGTGCCGCCCGCGCGGCCGAGACCCACCGTGCGCTCCCGGCCCTCGCGCAGAGCGTCGAGCAGGGCGCCCGTCGCCTCCACCGCGTCGTTCGGCAGGCCGAGGGCGCGGGCGAAGACATTGGTGGAGCCGCCGGGGACGACGGCGAGGCGGGGGAGTCGGTCCGGGTTGGGGCCGTGGTGCAGCAGGCCGTTCACGACCTCGTTGACCGTGCCGTCGCCGCCGAGGGCCACGACCAGCTCGATGTCCTTGCTCTCCGCGGCCTGCCGGCCGAGGTCCCTGGCGTGCCCGCGGTACTCCGTGGTGATCGCCTCGAGCTTCATCTCGCTCGCGAGCGCGTGGATCAGTACGTCACGCGTGCGCGCACTGGTGGTGGTTGCCGCCGGATTGACCACAAGAAGTGCACGCATGCGAAGCAGGGTACCTACCGGGTGGTACTCGGCCCAGACCGAGGTAGGAGTCGGGTAAGAAACCGGGGTCCCGCGGGCCCCACCCGGGGCGGCCGGGAGATACGGGCCGAGGGCTACCCTGCTTGGGTGACCTCAGAGCAGAACCCCAGCCCCGAAGACGCCGCGACCATCGACGACGGCCCGCGCCCCGGGCGGCTGACCGCGGCCGCCGCGCTGGCCGGTCTCGAGGGGGCCGCCCTGCTCGTCGGCGGCGTCTCCATGCTCGTCATGGGCCTCGCGGGTCACCCCGACAACCCCGAGCAGGCCGTGACCGGCGGTGTCACGCTCGCCGTCCTCGCGCTGCTGCCGCTGATCGCGGCGCGCGGGCTGCTGAAGCGGCGCAGCTGGAGCCGGGGGCCCGCGATCATTACGCAGATCATGGCGCTGCCGGTCGCCTACACGCTGCTCCAGGCCGACAGCGTGATGATCCCGGGCGGGATCGCGCTCGCCGTCGTCGCGGTGACGGCGCTGGTGCTCCTGGTGAACCCGGCCACGACCCGGGCGCTCGGCATCACGACCCCGGGCGCCGCGGGCGACGTACCG
This sequence comes from Streptomyces sp. NBC_00009, assembly GCF_045040855.1. NCBI lineage: Bacteria > Bacillati > Actinomycetota > Actinomycetes > Kitasatosporales > Streptomycetaceae > Streptomyces > Streptomyces sp. NBC_00009. The sequence goes on along the minus strand of NZ_CP108312.1, from coordinate 2,610,753 downwards.
GGCCAGAAGTAGCCGGCCCGTACGTCTCGGGTCTCACCTCGGGGCTCACTCCTCGGGGCTCACTCCTCGACGAGGAGCTTCTCGCGCAGCTGGGCCAGGGTGCGGGCCAGCAGGCGCGAGACGTGCATCTGGGAGATGCCGACCTCCTGCGCGATCTGCGACTGCGTCATGTTCCCGAAGAAGCGAAGAAGCAGGATCCGCTTCTCGCGCGGCGGCAGGTCCTCCAGGAGCGGCTTGAGGGACTCGCGGTACTCGACGCCCTCCAGCGCCTCGTCCTCGGATCCCAGTGTGTCCGCCACGGCAGGCGACTCGTCGTCCGTGTCCGGGACGTCCAGGGACAGCGTGGAGTACGCGTTGGCCGACTCCAGGCCTTCCAGGACCTCCTCCTCCGAGATCGCCAGCTTCTCGGCGAGCTCGTGGACCGTGGGGGAGCGGCCGTGCAGCTGGGACAGCTCGGCCGTCGCCGTCGTCAGCGCGAGACGCAACTCCTGAAGACGCCGCGGGACGCGCACCGCCCAGCCCTTGTCGCGGAAGTGCCGCTTGATCTCACCGACGACCGTCGGCGTCGCGTACGTGGAGAACTCCACGCCGCGCTCCGGGTCGAAGCGGTCCACCGACTTGATCAGGCCGATCGTGGCGACCTGGGTCAGGTCGTCGAGCGGCTCGCCGCGGTTGCGGAAGCGGCGGGCCAGGTGCTCGACGAGCGGCAGATGCATGCGGACCAGCTGATTGCGCAGGTCTGCGTACTCCGGGCTGCCGTCCGTCAGGGTGCGCAGCTCGACGAACATCAGCCGTGCGCCGCTGCGGTCCCGCGGATCGTGCGTGCGCTGCTGGTCACCGTGTCGCTCGTGCTCGCTCATCCATCCCGCCCGTCGCGCGTCCGGTCCTGCGGAGATCTTCTCCCCGCCGGCCGGCTCTGCCTGCTCCGACGCATCGGCCACCGCCGGCGGACCCGGCCGTTCGAGGTCCGCGGGGTCCTCCGGGTGCGGCCGGGCCTGCTGTTCGGGGATGCCGTCGGCAAGCCGCCGCATCCCGTCCCCGCCGTCGGCCGGGAGGTCCTGTGTGCCGTGCTTCTCGTCCCGCACCGGCCCGTCCCCGTTCGTCACGCCGGCCCGGGACCCGCGCCGCGCTGTTTGTAGAGGCTGATCGAGACGGTGTTGTCGTCGGCGACCGTGGAGTCCACCTTGCCCGCGAGGGCCGACAGCACAGTCCAGGCGAAGGTGTCGCGCTCCGGGGCACGGCCGTCGGTGGTGGGCGCCGAGACCGTCACCTCCAGCGAGTCGTCGACGAGCCGGAAGACGCAGCTGAGCACCGAGCCGGGCACGGCCTGCTGGAGCAGGATCGCGCACGCCTCGTCGACCGCGATGCGGAGGTCCTCGATCTCGTCGAGGGTGAAGTCCAAACGCGCCGCGAGGCCGGCCGTGGCCGTCCGCAGCACCGACAGGTAGGCACCCGCAGCCGGCAGCCGGACTTCTACGAAGTCCTGATTCCCGGGCTCGCCTGCGATCTGGGACACCCTCACCTCCATGGTGGTACAAGCACTTTCGGGCTCCGGAGGGTACGTCCCCCGGGTGACGCGCTATGTGTTCAGCGGTGACGCTACCGCGCGCCCAAGTCTTCTGTCCCGGGGACCCCCGGCCCGTTGGTGTCACTCATAGTAAGCCTATGAGTACGGACAGTGGCTAGAGGGTGTGCGGGCTCAATTGGAAAGAGCGGGCGCCGGGTTGACGTACCCAGGCCTCGCACGGTCGAACCGCAAACCGGCGCGGTCCTCAGACGAGCAGGCTGTCCACGAAGCACCAGCGCCAGCTCTCGCCGGGCTCGAACGTCCGGATCACCGCGTGGCCCGACTCCTTGAAGTGCTGCGTCGCGTGCTTCATGGGCGAGGAGTCGCAGCAGCCCACATGCCCGCATTCCAGACAGAGCCGCAGCTGCACCGGGTGGCTGCCGGCCGCGAGGCACTCCAGACAGGTGTCGCTCAGGGGCGCGGGTTCGGGGTGAGGCAGCGCGTCGACGTGCGGGCACTCGTTCATGATGGCCAGGTTACGACGGGCGGCGGCGTGGCGGATGGCGGAGGGACGGGCTGATGGACGTATTGCCCCTGGTGGCACTGATCGCGGCGAGCGCGGCGGTCGCGGGGGCCGCGCGCCGGACCCCGGTCCCCGCGCCGCTGCTGCTCGTCGCGGTCGGACTCGTGGCGTCGTACCTGCCCGGGGTGCCGCAGTACACGCTCGACCCGCACATCGTGCTGCCGCTCATCCTGCCGCCGCTGCTGCACACCGCGGCCCTGGAGAGCTCGTACCTCGACCTGCGGGCCAATGTCAGGCCGGTCGCGCTGCTCTCCGTCGGGTACGTGCTGTTCGCGACCGTCGCCGTCGGCTGGCTCGCGTACGAGCTGATCCCCGATCTGCCGCTGACGGCCGCGCTGGTCCTGGGTGCGGTGATCGCCCCGCCGGACGCGGTCGCCGCGACGGCCATCGCGCGCAAGGTGGGGCTGCCCGCGCGGATCACGACGATCCTCCAGGGCGAGTCCCTGGTGAACGACGCCACCGCGATCACCGCCTACAAGGTGGCGCTCGCCGCCGCGGTCGGGGAGGGCGCGAGCTGGGCGGGCGGGATCAGGGAGTTCCTGGTGGCGTCGGTCGGCGGCGTCGGCGTCGGCCTGGTCCTGATGGTGCCGCTGCACTGGCTGCGGACGCACCTGAAGGAGGCGATCCTCCAGAACACGCTCTCCCTGCTCATCCCGTTCGTCGCCTACGCGGCCGCCGAGCAGGTCGGCGCCTCCGGAGTGCTCGCCGTGGTCACGGTCGGCCTCTACCTGGGGCACCGCTCCTGGCAGGTCGACTTCGAGACACGGCTCCAGGAGGCCGCCGTGTGGAAGGTGGTCGCCTTCATCCTGGAGTCGGCGGTCTTCGCGCTCATCGGACTCCAGCTGCCCTTCGTCCTGAAGGACCTCGGCGAGTACAGCGTCGGGGAGGCCCTCGGGTACGCCGTCGCGGTCTTCGTGCTCGTCGTGGTGATGCGCTTCGTGTGGTCGTATCCGGCCACCTATCTGCCCTGGTGGCTGTCGGCGCGGATCAGGGAGCGGGAACGGGACACCGACTGGCGGCGGCCGCTCGTGGTGAGCTGGGCCGGCATGCGCGGCGTCGTGTCGCTCGCGATCGCCTTCTCGATCCCTTTGTACGTCGACGACGGGAGCCGTTTCCCCGCTCGCAACCTGGTCCTGTTCCTGACGTTCACGACCGTGATCGGCACCCTCGTCGTGCAGGGGCTCTCGCTGCCCTGGCTGATCAGGATCCTGAAGCTTCCGGGACGCGACACGCAGGCCGAGACGCTCGCCGAGGCGCAGGCGCAGAACGCCGCCTCGCGGGCCGCCGAGGAGCGCGTGAACGAGCTGATGGAGGACGAGCGCAACTGTCTGCCCGAGCCCCTGGAGGACCGGCTGCGGACCGTCCTGGAGCGCCGCCGCAACTCCGTGTGGGAGCGGCTCGGCCACGCCAATCCGGTGACGGGGGAGTCCGCCGACGACACCTATCGCCGGCTCACGCGGGAGGCCATCGCGGCCGAGCGCGAGGTCTTCGTACGGATGCGGGACGAGCGGCGGATCGACGACGAGATGATGCGCACGCTGCTGCGCAAGCTCGACCTGGAGGAGGCGGCGGCCTACCGGGAGGTCGGCGACTGACCGGCCGCTACGGAGAGGGCGTTCCCGTGACGACGGCCATGAGCCGGGTGCCCGGCGCGAACGCGCCCTCCTCGGTGAGGGTGAGCAGCCCGTACAGGAGTTTGGCCACGTAGAGGCGCTCGACGGGCAGGCCGTGACGCTGCTCGAAGTCCTCGGCGAAGGCGAGGAGGGCGGTGGTGGTGCGGCCGTAGCCGCCGCAGTGGAAGCGCTCGTCCAGGGACCAGTCGCCCCGCGGACCGCCGAACGCCGCCTCCTGGAGGGTGCGTATCTCGTCGCCGAGGAAGCCGCCCTTCAGGACGGGTATGCCGAGCGCTCGCTGCCCCTCGCCGAGCCCGGCGGCGAGTCCGGCGAGCGTGCCGCCCGTGCCGCAGGCGACGCCCACCACGCCGGCGGCGCCTTGCAGTTCCTGCCCGAGCTCCGCGCAGCCGCGGACGGCCTCGGCGTTGCTGCCGCCCTCCGGGACGACGTAGGGCGTGTTTCTGTCACCGTCGGGCGGCGCCACCTCGCGCAGGATGCGCGCGAGTGTGGCCGGATCCCGCTTCTCCCGGTACGTCGTCCGGTCGACGAAGTGCAGGCGCATGCCGTCGTCCGCGCAGCGCGCGAGAGAGGCATTCAGGGGCTGCCCCGCGAGCTCCTGGCCCCGGACGACGCCGATGGTCCGCAGGCCCAGGAGGCGGCCCGCGGCCGCCGTGGCGCGCAGGTGGTTGGAGTAGGCACCGCCGAACGTGAGCAGCGTGCCGTGGCCCGCGGCGGTTGCCGCTGCCAGGTTCGGTGCCAGCTTGCGCCACTTGTTGCCGGGCAGGTCGGGGTGGATGAGGTCGTCGCGCTTGAGCAGGAGCCGCACCCCGTGACGGTGGAACCGGTCGTCGGCGACCGGCTCCACCGGCGAGGGCAGCCGGGGGTGCAGGAGCGGGCGCGGGAGGTGCGGGGTCACCTGCTCATTGTGCAAGCGGGAGGGCGCGGGCCGCGTGCGAAGGGTGGCTGCTAGAGCCGGTCGCGGATGCGCCCCCGCATGGAGGCCATCGTGAAGCCGCGCGGGTCGACCTTGCCCGGCTGCCACTCCAGGTGGCCGATCACCGAGCGCTCCGTCCAGCCGTGATGGCGGCACACCGCGCCCGCCGCCCTCTCGATGGCCTCCAGCTGTGCGGCGGGCCAGGGGTCCTCGCCGTCGCCGAGGTTCTCGCACTCGAAGCCGTAGAAGTGGCGGTTGCCGTCCGTGTTCGCCTCGTTGTCGTGGGGCAGCGCCTCCTCCGCGATGACCGCCCGCAGCACGTCGTCGTCGCCGAGACCCGCGTGGTTGGCCCGGCCGTAGCCGACGAGGTGGACGCGGCCGTCCTTCGTGATGACGCCGTGGCACAACGGCCCCGGCAGGTCCGCGCGCCCCTTCCGGCAGAGGTCGACGGTCTGCTTGCTGCCGGACGTCACGGTGTGGTGGATCATCACGCCGTTCACCGGGCCCCAGGGTCCCTTGTGGTTGCGGTTGTGGTGTCTCCAGTCGCCGACCTCGACCACCGTCAGGCCTTCGCGCCTGAGGGCGTCCAGGAAGCTGCTCGCGGACATGGGTGGGGCCATGGCCGCCTCCTTCGCGGGGTGCGACGGAAGCGGGGCGCGTCCGTCTCGTACGCCGCTTGTACCCGAACCGGCTCACCGGGACTACTTGTTCGCATCACGTGCGAGCCGTTCCGGTCATCGCGGGCTGTTCCGGGCAGGGAGAAGTGCAGGCGCGCAGGCCTACGTGCCTACGTGCGGTCGGGTGGGAGGCGGTGCGGCGGCCTCAGCTCTGCAGGAAGCCGTCCCCGTGTTCCGCGACGTGGTGCTCCAGGGCTCCGAGCGCGGCCTGGGTCGCCTCGGGGGTGCCCGTGCCCTTCCGCTCCGCGTAGTAGGCGGCGCCCAGCTTCTTCAGGAGGTCGCCGCCCGCCCGCTGGGCCTGCACCTCGTCCAGCTTCTGCTTGCCCTGCGTGAGCCCTCGCTGCGCCTGCTCCTTGGCGCGGTCCAGGAAGCCTGTCATTGCTGTCTCCTGTCATCAGTGCCTCGGTGTACCGGTTGAACGGCCGCCGGGATCTTGAAGTTCCGCCGTCCGGAAGTTCCCTACCCGGAAAAACGGGCATCGTGCCCCGTCCACTCTCACCCAACCCCGCTCGTTTGTGTAATGGCGCGGCCACAGTGCGTGCTGGAAGTCTTGTCGCCGCAGGTCAGTTCTTGATCGGGAGGCATAGCCCATGTCGGTAGGCGAAGAAGTCCGCACGGAGCAGGCAGGGCCGCAGCAGAGTCTCGGCACATCCGCCGCGCGGAATCTGGCCACCACCACCAAGTCCGCGCCACAGATGCAGGAGATCAGCTCCCGGTGGCTGCTGCGGATGCTGCCCTGGGTGAACGTGCAGGGCGGCACGTACCGGGTGAACCGGCGGCTCAGCTACTCGGTCGGCGACGGACGCGTGACGTTCGTGAAGACCGGAGACCAGGTGCGGGTCATCCCCGCGGAGCTCGGCGAACTGCCGGTGCTGCGGGACTACGGGGACCAGGAGGTGCTCGAGGAGCTCGCGGTGCGGTGCCGGCAGCGGGAGTACGCGCCGGGTGAGCTGCTCGCCTCGTTCGGCAGCTCCGCGGACGAGGTGTTCCTGCTGGCCCACGGCAAGGTCGAGAAGATCGGCACCGGCCCCTACGGGGACGACGCGGTCCTCGGGGTCCTGGCCGACGGGGCGTACTTCGGCGAGCAGGCGCTGCTCGACCCGGAGGCCATCTGGGAGTACACGGCGCGCGCCGTGACCGCGTGCACCGTGCTCGCGCTGCCCCGCCAGGACCTGGAGCAGGTCGCGGAGCGCTCCGAGAGCCTCGCCGGGCACCTGGGAGCGCTGCGGTCCATCCCGGAGCAGCGGGCGAACAAGTTCGGCGAGAAGCAGATCGACGTCTCCGCCGGTCACGTCGGCGAGGCGGTCCTCCCGGGTACGTACGTCGACTACGACGCGGCGCCCCGCGAGTACGAGCTGAGCGTCGCCCAGACCGTCCTGCGCATCCACTCGCGCGTGGCGGACCTGTACAACCAGCCGATGAACCAGACGGAGCACCAGCTCCGGCTCACCGTCGAGGCGTTGAAGGAGCGCCAGGAGCACGAGCTCATCAACAACCGGGAGTTCGGCCTGCTCAACAACTGCGAGTACGAGCAGCGGCTCCAGCCGCACGACGGCGTGCCCGGCCCGGACGACATGGACGAGCTGCTCAGCCGCCGCCGGGGATCGAAGCTGTTCCTCGCCCACCCGCGCGCCATCGCCGCGTTCGGGCGCGAGTGCAACAAGCGGGGGCTCGTCCCGGAGTCCATCGACGTGGGGGGCAACCGCATCCCGACCTGGCGCGGGGTGCCGATCTTCCCGAGCAACAAGATCCCCGTGTCCGACGCGCGCACGACGTCGATCATCTGCATGCGTACCGGCGAGGAGGAGCAGGGCGTCATCGGCCTCCAGCAGGCGGGCATCCCGGACGAGATCGAGCCGAGCCTGTCGGTGCGGTTCATGGGCATCAGCGAGCAGGCGATCATCTCGTACCTGGTGACGACGTACTACTCGGCTGCGGTGCTCGTGCCGGACGCGCTCGGCGTCCTGGAGAACGTCGAGATCGGCAGGTGGCGTTGAAGCTCAAGACACACACGAAGCAGTCCATAGCGCCGCAGCAGCAAGGGGGACCGGGCGGACGGGACGCAGAGGTGGCCGTGGACGGCCAGGAAGCGGCGGTGATCCTGGCGCAGGCGAGGGCGCAGGTCGACCCGGAGCTGCGCAGGGCCGTGGAGACCCTGCCCACGTCGCTGCGCCGCATCGCGCGCTACCACTTCGGGTGGGAGCAGGCGGACGGCACCGCGGCCGCGGGGCACGCGGGCAAGGCCATCAGGCCGGCGCTCGTCCTCGCCGCGGTACGGGCGCTGGGGGGCGCTCCGGAGCTAGCGGTACGGGCGGCGGCGGCCGTGGAACTCGTCCACAACTTCACACTCCTGCACGACGACGTCATGGACCGGGACACCACGCGCAGGCACCGGCCGACCGCGTGGACCGTCTTCGGGGACGCCGACGCGATCCTGGCGGGCGACGCGCTCCAGGCGCTCGGGCAGCGGCTGCTCGCCGAGGACCCGCACCCGGCGGCCCGCCCGGCGGCGGCCCGGATCGCGGCCTGTGTGATGGAGCTGTGCGAGGGCCAGGTCACCGATGTCGCCCTGGAGAGGCGCGAACCGGACCAGGTCACGCTGGACGAGTGCCTCGTCATGGCGGAGGCGAAGACGGGCGCGCTGCTCGGCTGCGCCTGCGCGGTCGGAGGGCTGTACGCGGGGGCTGGGGAGGAGGAGGTCGCGGCCCTCGACGGGTTCGGCAGACAGGCCGGGCTCGCGTTCCAGCTGATCGACGACGTCATAGGGATCTGGGGGGATCCGGCCCGTACGGGCAAGGCGGCGGGCGCCGATCTCGCGGTGCGCAAGAAGTCGCTGCCGGTGGTGGCGGCGCTGGCCTCGGGTACGCCCGAAGCCGGTGAACTGGCCGCGCTCTACGGGGTGGTGGGACCGGAGGACGGCCCGCCGAAGGAGGGGGAGCTGGAGGCCATGGCGCTGGTCGTCGAGCGCGCCGGGGGGCGCGACTGGGCGCAGCTGCACGCGGCGGACCGAATGTCCCGGGCGGTGCACCAGCTGTCCAGGGCGGTCCCGGCGCCGGAGGCCGCGGACGGACTGCTGTCGCTGGCGGAGTTCGTGACGCGGCGTAGCCACTAGGGGGAATCCACCAGCAGGGGAGGGGAGGGGAGTTGAGCTGACGGCGGGCCCCGCGCTCCGGGAGGAGCGCGGGGCCCGTACGCGCGTGCGGAACCGATCGCCTAGGCTGCAGCGGGCCGGCGCGTGGCGGCCGACCGGCGCAGGGACACGGCCCGTTGAGGCGGGCCGCGACGTGACGTGAGGGGGCGGGGTCATGGGCGTGGCGATCAGGAGGGCCACGGAGGGCGATCGGGCTGACCTTGTGCGGCTGCTCGACGAGGCGTTCATGGACGACCCGGTGAGCGGCTGGGTCTTCCCTGGCCTGGCGCACCGGCGCCGCAGGCACGCCGGACTCATGGCGGCCTTCATCGACATCTCGCTGAGCGAGGGATATGTCGACATCACCGAGGACGGCGCCGCGGCCGCGCTCTGGCTGTCGGTGCCCGCCCGGCCGCGCGGGACGGGCGGCCCGGACGAGGGCGACGACGGCCCTGCGCAGCTGCGCGCCGCCGTGGACCCGGACAACGAACGGGTCGAGGAGATCGGCCGGTTGACCGCCGGGATCCACCCGCGCGAGCGCGCGCACGAATACCTGTGGATGATCGCCGTGGACCCGGCGCGACAGGGTCAGGGCCTCGGCACCGCGCTGATGGAGCCCGTCCTCGACCGCTGCGACCGCGAGGGCGTGGCGTCGTATCTGGAGGCGAGCAGCGACCGTAGCCGTGTGCTGTACGAGCGGCTCGGCTTCGCGTGCACCGGCAGCGGGATCGCGCTGCCGGACGGGCCGACGATGTGGCCCATGTGGCGGGATCCGCAGGTGAGTTGAGCCCTGGCCATCAGGGTGGCGGCGGCTACTCCTGCGGCACGATCGTGCGGACGATCCGGTCCATGAGCCCCTCGGGGACGCTCACGCCGGGCACGGCGCCGTCCAGCATCCCCGGCATCGTCAGGTGTTCCAGGATGAGCCCCAGCGTGGCGAGGTAGAGCACGGTCACCGTCTCCGCGCCGCCGGGGAGTCCGGATTCGGTGTGGAACGAGATGCCGAAGTCCAGGTCGCCGCGGAGCGATTTCATGAGGGACGCCCGCAGTTCGGGCCTGCGCCCCGCCTCCAGGCGCATCTCCATCATGGCCAGATAGCCGGTGCGGTCGCGCTGGGCGCGGCCCAGCAGATCGTGCATGAACGCGGCGACCAGCTCGCGGTCCCGCGGCCGCTGAAGGAGTTCCGCGACCACCGCCGGGTCCGGGGCCAGCCGCTCGTGCAGCCATGCGTCGATCTGGTGCAGCAGGTCGTCCCGGCTGGTGAAGTAGTTCGACGACGTGCCCGTGGGGACGGCCGCCGCCGCGTCCACCGCGCGGAAGGTCAGGCCGCGCGCGCCCTCGGCCGCGAGCACTTCCACCGCGGCGTTCACCAGGGCCACCCTGCGCTCCGCGTTCCGCGCCATCTGTGTGCTCCTTCTGACCGGAGATCCGGAAACCCACCGAACCGGATTCCCGAATCCTCTTGTAACCACTACAGATGAAGCACTATAACTGAAGTTGTTCGAGCGGGTCAGGGAGCCGAAACGGCACAACGGCCCGCCCGAACGCCCTTGTCACCTGCGGAAAGAGACCCACTTGCGAAAGCTCACGTACTTCGTCGCCGTGTCGATCGACGGTTTCATCGGCGGTCCCGACGGAGACGCGAACGCCTTCATGCCCTTCGTGAACGAGGAGTTCCTCGAGTTCCTCACGACCGAGTACCCCGAGACCATCTCGGCGGAGGGCCGGCGGATGCTCGGCCTGGAGCACCTGGCCAACAAGCGGTTCGACACCGTCATCCAGGGCCGGGCCAGCTATCAGCTCGGCCTCGACGCCGGGATGACCAGCCCGTACGGGCACCTGCGCGAGTACGTCGCGGCGCGCTCGATCGAGAAGTCCCCCGACCCGAACGTGGAGATCGTCGCCGATGACGTCGTCGGCAAGGTCCGCGAACTGAAGGCGGAGGACGGCGAGTTCGGCATCTGGCTGTGCGGCGGCGCGACGCTCGCCGGTGTGCTTGCCGACGAGGTGGACGAGCTGGTGATCAAGACGTACCCGCTGGTGTTCGGCTCGGGCATGCCGATGTTCGGGTCCGGCTTCGCGATCGGCGAGTTCGCCCTGGAGGAGAACCGGACGTTCGGCAACGGGGTGATCGTGCGGACGTACAGCAGGAAGAGGCAGGGCCTCCCCGGCTAGAATTTTTCTCCGGGCGGTGTCGAGAACGCTGCTGCCGCTCCGACGTCTCCAGTGAAGCCGCCCGCGCCCGGCGGGCGGCTTGGCCGAAGGAGCGCAGAGCCATGAAGTACCTGATGATGGTGACCGGCACCCAGCTCGACTACGAGGCCATGGCGGGCAAGGCGTCCGAGGGCAATCCGGCCTGGGGCGAGAAGGACATCCAGACGATGTTCGCCCACATGCAGAAGATCAACGACGACCTCGCCGAGACCGGCGAGATGCTCGCCGGCGAAGGTCTGGCGGAGCCCGCGAAGACCCGGTTCGTCACGCCGGACGTGCAGGGGCGGCCCGTCGTCAGTGACGGCCCCTACGGGGAGACGAAGGAACTGCTCGCCGGTTTCTGGATCCTCGAGTGCGAGAACCTCGACCGGGTCACCGAGATCGCCAAGCGCGTGGCCGAGTGCCCCGCCCCCGCCGGCGCACCCGCCCGCCCCGTCGTGATCCGCCCCATCCTGGACAGCGGTGGCGACCTTTGCTGACCGCGTCGACCGAGGACCTGCTGCGCCGCCACGCGCCGCAGGTCCTCGGCGCGCTGGTCCGCCGCTACGGACACTTCGACGCCGCCGAGGACGCCGTGCAGGAGGCGCTGCTCGCCGCCGCACGCCAGTGGCCCGACGCCGGGGTGCCCGACAACCCGCGAGGCTGGCTCATCAAGGTCGCGTCCCGCCGCCTCGTCGACACCCTGCGCAGTGACGACGCGCGGCGCAGGCGCGAGGAGGCGGACGCCGCGCTCACCCCGCGCGACGCGTTCACGGCCCCGCCGCCCGGCGAGAGCCGCGCCCCCTCCGAGGACGACACCCTCACCCTGCTCTACCTGTGCTGCCACCCGGAGCTGACGCCCGCCGCCCAGGTCGCCCTCACCCTGCGCGCCGTCGGCGGCCTCACGACCGCCGAGATCGCCCGCGCCCACCTAGTCCCCGAGCCGACGATGGCGCAGCGCATCAGCCGCGCCAAGCAGCGCGTACGCGGCGTGCGGTTCCGCCTGCCCGAGGACTGGCGCGAGCGGCTGCCCGCCGTGCTCCAGATCCTCTACCTGATCTTCAACGAGGGGTATACGGCCACGTCGGGGCCCCAGTTGCAGCGCGCCGACCTGGCCCGCGAGGCGATCCGGCTGACCCGGGCCGTGCGGGCGCTGCTGCCCGGCGACGGCGAGGTCGCGGGGCTGCTCGCCCTCATGCTGCTGACCGACGCGCGCCGCGCCGCCCGCACCGACGCGGCGGGCGAACTGGTCCGACTCGACGAACAGGACCGCACCCTGTGGGACCGCGCCGAGATCGACGAAGGCGTCGCACTGGTCACCCTCGCCCTCCCGCGCGGACCGGTCGGCCCGTATCAACTCCAGGCGGCGATCGCAGCGTTGCACGACGAGGCAGACAGTGCCGAGGACACCGACTGGCCGCAGATTCTCGCCCTCTACGACCTGCTCGTGCGGGTCGTGCCCGAGGGGGAGGTGATGGCCGCGCTCGGCCGGGCCGTCGCCGTCGCCATGGTGCACGGTCCCGAGGCGGGCCTGACGGAGACGGACAAGCTGGCGGACGCCCTCGGCGGGCACCACCGGCTCGCTGCCGTCCGGGGCCACCTCCTGGAGCTGGCCGGGGACCGCGACGCAGCGCGGGCGGCCTATCAGGAGGCGGCGGGCGGCACGCTCAGCCGCCCGGAGCAGCGCTACCTCCAGCTGCGGGCGGCCCGGCTCGGCTGAGGCGGGCCGCGTCGGCCGATGGGCGATACCGGCCCGAGCGATCAGCTCGTAGTTTGGTGCGCATGACCGAACTCCTGCACATCACCGAGCGCTCCCTGTGGGACGCGGCCCGCGCGTCCGGCGCCTACGAGATGTCCACGCGCGGCAAGACCCTCGCCGAGGAGGGCTTCATCCACTGCTCGCTGGCGCACCAGGTCCAGAAGGTCGCCGACTTCCTGTACGGCGGGTACGACGGGCCCGACGAGCTGGTGGTGCTGGTCATCGACAGCGAGCGGGTGCCCGTGCCGGTCAGGTTCGAGGCGCCGGAGCCGGGTGCCGACGAATTCCCGCACATCTACGGGCCGTTGCCGGTCGAGGCCGTCACCGAGGTGCGGGTCTGGGGCGGCGGGCAGGTCCGCTAAGGTCCCCTCGGTCCGCCCGTCAGTCGGACGGGCGTTCGGATCCGGGGGCGGCTCGCCCCCGGACGGGGACGGGCCGGTGCGAGCCGGCCGAGGGGGTTCGGTGCGCGTACGGCGAGGGGGCGGCCCTGTGGGGGTCGCGGCGGCGATGGCGGTGGTCCTGCTGGCGGGGTGCGACGGTGCGCCGTCCGGCGGGCGGTGGACGGCGGACGGAGTCCCGATCGTCCGCGAGGCGAAGGACGTGCCCGAACTGCCTCTGCACCGTTACCAGTTCACCGCCGAGAACGACGAGGCGTACGGCACGCTCGAGCGCGCCCGGACCCTCCTCGCCCAGCGGTGCATGCGCGACTTCGGCTTCGCCGACTTCCCGCGCGACCCGAAGAGCCCGAATCCCGGCGCCTTGGCCATCGTGGCCGTGAACCAGGATCCCGCGGGGGAGTTCGACCTGGAGAAGGCGCGGCGCTGGGGGTACGGCTGGGACCCGAAGCGGGACGTCGATGTCGAGCCCGGGGGCCGTCGTATGACGGTCGACGAGTCGTACGTCTACTGGGGGCGCCGGACGGGCGGGAGGCCGACGATCCTCGGCAAACGGGTCCCCGAGGAGGGCTGCCTGGGCCGCGCGGACAAGCGCCTCTACCGCGGCGTGCGAGACCTGCGCCGCACGTGGGCGTACGTCTCGCAGCGGGAGGTCGTCCTGGAGAAGGCGGCCATGAAGGACGAGCGGATGCGGCGCGTGCTCAAGGCCTGGTCGCAGTGCGTCGTGGACAAGGGGCTCAAGCGGTACGCCACCCCCGACGACGCCTTCCGTGACAAGGCGTGGAAGCGCGACGACGGTGGCAACACCTCGCATTCGCGGCGCGAGCTGAACACGGCCGTCGCCGACGTCGAGTGCAAGCGCGAGCACAACACGGCCGGGGTGTGGTGGTCCGTGCTGTCCGGGGAGCAGCGGGCCGACCTCGCGGGCCACAGGTCCGCGTACGAGTCGGTGCGGCGGGGCCAGGAGACGGTGCGGGACAACATGCGCGAGGTGCTCGTCACCATGTAACGGGACTGTGGTTCCCTTAAGGCTCTCCACTCTGCTACGTTTGGCGTGCCTTAACGGGAACATGGAACCATTTAAGGAGTGCCCCATGTCGGCGCCCACGCAGACCGCCCCCGCCCCGGCCGTCGCACCATCCCCGCGCATGACGGCCCGCCAGAAGCTCGTCCTCACTCTTCTCCTCGGCGCCCAGTTCATGATCGCCGTGGACTTCTCGATCCTGAACGTCGCGCTGCCCGTCGTCGGCGAAGGGCTCGGCTTCTCGCTCTCCCGTCTCCAGTGGATCGCCACGGCGTTCGCGCTCGCCGCCGCGGGGTTCACGCTCCTCTTCGGCCGCGTGGCCGACCTCGTGGGCCGCAAGCGGCTGTTCCTCGCCGGCATGGCGGTCCTCGGCGCCTCGTCCCTCCTGGGCGGCCTCGCCACCTCGCCCGAAGTCCTGCTCGTGGCACGGGTGTTGCAGGGACTCGCGACCGCGGCCGTCACCCCGGCCGGACTCGCCCTCCTGACCACCGCCTTCAAGGAGGGGCCGCTGCGCGAACGCGCCCTCGGCCTCAACGGCGCCCTGATGTCCGCCGGGTTCACCGCGGGCGCCATCCTCGGCGGGCTCCTCACCGACCTGCTCTCCTGGCGCTGGGCCTTCTTCGTCAACGTCCCCGTCGCCGCCCTCGTCCTCGCCCTCGCCCCGTCCGTCATCACCGACTCGCGCCCGGACCGCCGCCCGCGCCTCGACGTACCGGGCGCCGCAACCGTCACCGGCGGACTCCTGCTCCTCGTCTACGGGCTCACGCAGGCCGGCGAGACCGGCTGGGGCGCCCCCGCGACCCTGGCCGCGCTCCTTTCCGGAGCCGCGCTCCTCGTCGCCTTCCGGTTCGTCGAGAAGCGGGCCGCCGCGCCCCTCGTCCCGCTCCACATCCTCAAGCGGCGCACCGTGATCTGGGGCAACGCGGCCGGGCTCATCGCCTTCGTCACCGAGACGTCCCTCGTCTTCCTGCTCACGCTCTACCTCCAGGAAGTCCTCGGCTACTCGCCGCTCGCGACCGGGCTCGCCTTCGGCGTCCTCGGGCTCGGCACCGTGATCGGCGGCACGCTCGGCGGCCGCGCCGTCGGACGCCTCGGCAACCGGTCCGCGATCGTCGTCGGCGGCGCCGTCCAGGCCGTCGCGACGCTCGCCCTGGTGGCGCTCGGCACGTCGGGGGCCTGGATCTGGCTGCTCCTCGCGGCCACGTTCGTCGGGGGCGTCGGCAACATGCTGGTGATCGTCGGCTTCATGGTGACGGCCACGTCCGGGCTGCCCGACGAGGAGCAGGGCCTCGCCACCGGCCTCGCGACCATGACCCAGCAGGTCGGCATCACCCTGGGCATCCCGGTGATGAGCGCGATCGCCACGGCCCGCATGGGCGGGGCGAGCGGTCCGGACGCGGTCCTGTCCGGCGTCTCCACGGCCGTACTCGTCAACTCCCTCCTGGTGGCCGCGGGTTCGGCGCTCGCCGCACTGTTCCTCGCACCCCGGCGACCGCGTGACAGGGCGGACGCCTGAGCCTCCGGCCCTGCATGATGGGGCCATGTCCGACCACACGGAGAACGCAGCCGCAGCACCGGCCCTCCCGGTGGCCGTCGACCAGGACGCGCTCCTCGCCCTCGCCGACGGCCACCACGCGCGCGCCGTACGCCCGTTGGGCAGCGGTGAGCACGGCGGTCACCTCGTCAAGACGTACGCCATCGAGGCGCCGGGGCGCGCGGTGACGGAGCGGGACGTCGCCGCGGTCATGCCGCTCGTCGACGCCCACCTGACGCTCGGCGCCGTCCGGGGCTCGCTCGGACTCGCCGTGGTCCTGCTGCACGCCGGGGGAGACGGGGACTACGTCCTCGTCCACACCTGGATCGAGGGCCACATGTCCGACCTCGCGGTCTTCACCGGGCCCGCGGGCCACCCGGAACTGCTGCGGCCCGGCCGCACCGGCCTCGCCCCCTGCGTCTGGGAGGCGGCCGTACTCGCCCACGAGCGCACCGCGTTCACCCGCCACGTCCTCGACGGCGCAGGCCCCCTCGCGGACCGCCTCGCCGCCTGGTCCGGGGACGTCACGAAGGAGGACGCCCGGTGACCGACGCACAGGTGAGCGTGCGGCACACCCGCCCCGGCGACCTGCATGGACGCCGTGGAACGACGGGGCGATCCGCTTCTACCGGCGCCTGGGCGCCCGCGAGAAGGACAAGCTCCGCTTCAGCCGGCCGTCCTCCTCAGCCCCCGTCGGCCAGTAGCCCCCGCAGCGAGTCCGCCATCGCCGCCACGAACGTGTCCCGTGTGCCCGCGTCGACCAGATCCAGGGACAGATACGGATTGAGGTCCTCCAGCTCGACCAGGAGCAGCTCGCCCTCCGGCGTGCGGCACGCGTCCACGCGCTGGATGCCGTGACCGATGGTGTTCCAGTCGACGAACTTCTGCGCGAACTCCCGGTCCGCGTCAGTGGGTTCGTACCGTTCGAGGACCCACCGCTCGTCCGGCCGGGGCGCGTACAGGGCGTACTGGAGAGTGCGGTCGACGAAGTAGAACGACACCTCGTACCGGAAGCGGATCCGCGGCTGGACGAGGATGCCGTCGAACTCCAGGCCGGGCAGCGCCTCGCGGCCGACGAACGCCAGACCGATGGAGTCGGCGCCGAGCAGCGGCTTGACCACGTACTCGTCCGCTTCGGGCAGCAGAGGGAGATCGGCCGCGCGGGAGACCGTCGGGATGACGGGATAACCGGCCGCGGTCAGGTCGAGCAGATACCCCTTGCCCGCCATGTCGGCCTTCCCGGACAGCGCGTTGTAGACCCGCACCCCGCGCGCGAGCGCCTGCTCACGGAACGCGTCGTAGGCGGCCTGGTAGTGCAGCACGGGCCCGCTGTTGCGCACGACGACCGCGTCGAAGCCGTCCATCAGCGCGGCGGCGTCCAGCGGATGGCACAGCGCCACGTCGAAGTCCTCGCGCAGCCGCGCCGAGAGGGCTATGTCCTCGTCGCAGTAGCGGCGGCCACGGGCCGGGTACGCGAGATCGGTGACGTAGAGGATGCGGGGGCGACGCGAGTGGTCCATCCGGGCGACGCTACCCGAGCGGGCCGAAGACGCCGACAGCACCCGGCTCCGCGCGGACGCCGGGTGCTGTCGGACAGGTGACGCGAAGGCGTCAGGCCTTCTTGGTCTCCCAGAAGATCTTGTCGATCTGGGCGATGTAGTCCAGAGCCTTCTGGCCCGTCGCCGGGTCGTTCGACGCCTTGGCGGCCGAGAGGGCCTTCAGGGTGTCGTTGACCAGCTGGCTGAGCTCCGGGTACTTCTCGAAGTGCGGGGGCTTGAAGTAGTCGCTCCACAGCACCGACACGTGGTGCTTGGCGAGCTCGGCGCGCTGCTCCTTGATGATGATGGCGCGCGTCTGGAACTGCGGGTCGTCGTTGGCGGCCATCTTGTCCTGGACGGCCTTGACCGACTCCGCCTCGATGCGGGCCTGGGCCGGGTCGTACACGCCGCAGGGCAGGTCGCAGTGCGCGCTGGCCTTCACCTTGGGGGCAAACAGGCGGGAAAGCATGTAGCTGTCCTTCCTCGTGATCGTCTTCTCAGGTGGGACATTACTCCGTGGCAGAGGGGTTTTCTCGGGTGCCCCCATGGGCTTAGGACAAAAGTCCAGGGCCAGACTGGGACTGGTGGAGGATGGGACCGCAGGACCGGCGGGCGGAACCGGGGAGGATGTCTGATGCCTGAGACGGCAGAGGAGACGCGGGAGGCCAGGGTGCCGTTTCAAATCATCGAGGTGGACGGGCCGTCCATGGTGCCCACGCTGTATCCCGGCGACTGGATGCTCGTGCAGCACGGCGCCCGGGTACGGCCGGGGGACGTGGTCATCCTGCGGCACCCCTTCCAGCAGGATCTGCTCGTGGTGAAGCGGATCTCCGGGCGGCGGGACGGGGGTTGGTGGGTGCTCGGCGACAACCCCGACGCCGGCGGCGACAGCGAGGTGTACGGGGCGGTGCCCGACGACCTCGTGCTCGCCAAGGTGCGCGGGCGCCTGCGCCGCCGCAAGCCGTGGGTGGAGGGCGAGCGTCAGCGGTCCGTGATGGCCGTGGCCTCGTGGGCCTTCTCGGCGCTGCGCCCCGTGCTGTCCGACCGGTCCGCCTCGGCGCGCTTGCGGGCGCGGTAGGCGGCGACGTTGGCGCGGGTCGCGCAGCGGTCCGAGCAGTAGCGCCGGGAGCGGTTCGTCGACGTGTCCAGATAGGCGTTGCGGCACGGCGACGCCTCGCACAGGCCGAGGCGGTCCACGCCGTACTCCGTGAGATGGAAGGCGAGGCCCATCGCGGCGATCGCCGCGTATCCCGCTGTCGCGTTCGACGGGTGGTCCGCGAGGTGCATGTGCCACAACGGGCGGTCGTCGTCGTCCCGGTGGTCGTGCCCGGAGATCTGCGGGCTCACCGGGAACTCCAGGAGGAGCGAGTTCAGGAGGTCGACCGCGAGCGTCTCGTCGCCGCCGTCCGCCGCCTCGAACACCGAGCGCAGGCGCGCCCGTACGCCGCGGAAGCGGGTCAGGTCGGCGTCCGTGGCGCGCCGGGCCGCCGACTGGTTCGCGCCGAACAGGTCGCGCACGGCCTCGACCGTGGTCAGGGAGTCCTTGCCACGCCCCGGCTCCTCGCTGTTGACCAGACGTACGGCGTAGTCCGAGTAATAGGCCAGTTCCACTTGTAGTCCTTACCGGGGCGGTCTATCTTCGTCAGTGACGGGAGTAATGGCTGCTCTTGCTTCGAGGGTATTACGTACGGGAGGGTTCTCGATGACGGGATCTACGGAAACCGCCGGAGTCACCGCCGACTGGCGCGCCTGGCAGGACAGCTGGGACCGGCAGCAGGAGTGGTACATGCCCGACCGCGAGGAGCGGCTGCGGGTCATGCTCGACATGGTGGAGGCCTTCGCCGGGCCCACGCCGCGCGTGCTCGACCTCGCGTGCGGTACGGGAAGTATTACGGACCGGCTCCTGAAGAGGTTCCCCGGAGCCGCCAGTGTCGGCGTCGACCTCGACCCCGCGCTGCTCGCCATCGCCGAGGGCACCTTCGCGGGCGACGACCGCGTCACCTTCGTGACCGCCGACCTCAAGGACCCGCACTGGGCCGCGCGGCTGCCGCACACCTCGTACGACGCCGTCCTCACCGCCACCGCCCTGCACTGGCTGCACAACGAACCGCTCGCCACCCTCTACGGACAGATCGCCGGCCTCGTCCGCGACGGCGGTGTCTTCATGAACGCCGACCACATGATCGACGACACCACGCCCCGGATCAACGCCGCCGAACGCGCCCACCGCCACGCGCAGATGGACCGCGCCAAGACGTCCGGCGCGCTCGACTGGGCCGAGTGGTGGGCCCTCGCCGCCAAGGACCCGGTACTCGCCGGACCCACCGCGAAGCGCTTCGAGATCTACGGGGAGCACGCCGACGGCGAGACCCCGTCGGCCGACTGGCACGCCCGCACCCTGCGCGCCGCCGGGTTCGCCGAGGCCCGCCCCGTGTGGCGCTCGCCCTCGGACGCACTGGTGCTCGCGGTCAAGTAGCCCCGCGCATGCGGAAGGGGGCGGTGCGGACTCCACGTCCGTACCGCCCCCTCCGTCTGCCCGTCTGCGTGTGCGGAGCTACAGCACCTTCGACAGGAAGGACTGCGTGCGCTCGTGCTGCGGGTTCGTCAGGACGTCGCGCGGGTGGCCCGACTCGACGACCACGCCGCCGTCCATGAAGACGAGGCTGTCGCCGACCTCGCGCGCGAAGCCCATCTCGTGCGTGACGACGATCATCGTCATGCCGGACTCGGCGAGGTCACGCATGACGTCGAGGACGTCGCCGACGAGCTCCGGGTCGAGGGCCGACGTCGGCTCGTCGAAGAGCATCAGCTTCGGGTCCATCGCGAGGGCCCGGGCGATGGCGACGCGCTGCTGCTGGCCGCCGGACAGCTGCGAGGGGTAGTTCCCCGCCTTGTCGGCGAGACCCACGCGCTCCAGGAGCTCACCCGCCCGCTGCCGCGCCTGCGACCGGGACTGGCGCTTGACCTGGACCGGCGCCTCCATGACGTTCTCGAGAGCCGTCAGGTGCGGGAAGAGGTTGAAGCGCTGGAACACCATGCCGATGTCCCGGCGCTTGAGCGCGACCTCGCTGTCCTTCAGCTCATAGAGCTTGTCGCCCTTCTGCCGGTAGCCGACCAGTTCGCCGTCGACGTAGAGCCGGCCGGCGTTGATCTGCTCCAGGTGGTTGATGCACCGCAGGAAGGTCGACTTGCCGGAGCCGGAGGGGCCGATGAGGCAGAAGACCTCGCCCTCCTTGACCTCCAGGTCGATGCCCTTGAGGACCTCGACGTTGCCGAAGGACTTGTGGACGCCTTCGGACTTCACCATGGCGGTCATGCCGTGACCCCATTACGGTTCGAGAGCGACAGCAGGTTCGCCTTGATCTTCTGGAACGGTGTCGGGGGAAGCGAGCGGCTGGAGCCGCGGGCGTAGTAACGCTCCAGGTAGTACTGGCCGACGCTCAGGATCGACGTCATGATCAGGTACCAGGCGGCGGCGAGGAAGAGCATTTCCACCGGGGAGCCGGAGGTCTGGCCGATGTCCTGGGCGTACTTCAGTAGTTCGTAGTACTGGACCGCAGAGACCAGCGAGGTCGTCTTCAGCATGTTGATGACCTCGTTGCCCGTGGGCGGCACGATCACGCGCATCGCCTGCGGGATCACGATCCGGCGCAGGGTTTTGGCGTGGCTCATGCCGAGGGCGTGCGAGGCCTCCGTCTGGCCCTCGTCGACCGAGAGCAGGCCGGCGCGGCAGATCTCCGCCATGTAGGCGGCCTCGTTCAGGCCGAGTCCGAGCAGCGCCGTCAGGAACGGCGTCATGAAGCTGGACCAGTAGTCCTTGTAGATCGGTCCGAGATTGATGTACTCGAAGACCAGGCCCAGGTTGAACCAGACGAACAGCTGGACCAGGACCGGCGTACCGCGGAAGAACCAGATGTAGAACCAGGCGATCGATGAGGTCACGGGGTTCTTCGACAGGCGCATCACGGCGAGCAGGACGCCTCCGACTACGCCGATCGTCATGGACAGGGCGGTCAGCAGCAATGTCTGGCCGACGCCCTTCATGATGCGCTGATCAAAGAAGTAGTCCGGGACCGCGCCCCAGTTGATCTTGCCCTGGGCGAATGCGTAGACGATCGCGGCGAGGGCGGCGATCGCGACGACGGCGGCCACATAGCGGCCGTAGTGCCGGACCGGGATGGCCTTGATGGCCTCGGGGCCCGCCTTGGGCGGCGGCGGGACGTCCTCGGGCCCGTCCGTCTTGTCGATGTCAACAGACACGGGTGTTGCCTTTCAAACGGCTGGGTGACGAAAGGGACGCGGTCACTTGCCGCCGTTGACGGTGGCTTCCTTGACCGCGCCGGCCTCGACGCCCCACTTAGCGATGATCTTCTCGTACTCGCCGTTCTTGATGACGGCGTCGAGCGCCGCATTCAGGGCGTCCCGCAGCTGGGTGTTGCCCTTGGCGACCGCGATGCCGTACGGGGCGGCCTCGACCTGGTCACCGACGATCTCGAAGTCCTTGCCGCCGCCCGAGGTCTTCACCGCGTACGCGGCGACCGGGAAGTCGGAGGAGCCGGCGTCGGCGCCGCCCGAACGCAGTCGGGTCTGGGCCTGCTGGTCGTTGTCGAAGGCCTCGATGGAGAGCTTCTTGCCGGAGGGGCACTTCTTCGCCTCCGCCTTGGCCAGGTCGTGCGAGACCGTGCCGCGCTGGACGACGACCTTCTTGCCGCACAGGTCGGACCAGGTCTTGATGCCCTGGGTCTTGCCCTTCGGCGTGTAGATCGAGACGCCCGCGTTGAAGTAGTCCACGAAGTCGACGCCCTCGCCGACCTTCTTGCCGGTGTCGGAGTCGACACCGTTCTGCCGGTCCTTGGTGTCCGTCATGGCCGACATCGCGATGTCGTAGCGCTTGGAGCGCAGACCCGTGATGAGGGTGTCGAACGTGCCGTTCTGGAACTCGAACTTCACGCCGAGCTGCTTGCCCATGGCGGCCGCGAGGTCGGGGTCGATACCCGCCGTGTTGCCGGACTTGTCCTTGAACTCGACCGGCGCGTACGCGATGTCCGAACCGACCATGATGACGCCCTTGTCGCGGATCTCCTTGGGGAGCTTGCTCGCGAGCGGGGCGCCCTTGGTGGAGTCGGCGGGCGCGTTCTTGTCCTTGGTCTGGTCACCGCAGCCGGACAGCAGCAGAGTGCCGGCGACCGCGATCGCGCCGACCACGGCAATCCGGGACTTCGCGGACTTCGCAGCGGTCGAACGACGGGTGGTGCTTGCGGTCATTTCTGGTTCCTCCGGCAGGGTGAGGGAGTAGCCGATGCAGAGATCCGGCACACACCTTCGAGTGTCGCGACCTCGTGTGATTACGGCATCTTGCCATTCGGACCCGGCCATTCAGGGCCCCTGCTATGTCAAAATCGGATAACGGGTTACCCCCGTACCGCTCCCGGACCCCGACAGGTCGGTACATCCCGCCAACGGGCGAGCGAATATCTGCGGCGACAGCGCCGTCCGGCCGGAAGATCTGCGGCCCCACGGCTCGCGTCTCACCATGTGAGCGACGCTCCATCGGCTTTGAGCTCGGCTTGAGGTCCGGCCCCTAATATCCGGATCCTCGGCTATGAGTCATGTCACCGCGCTGTGATCGATCACAAATGGACTCGTCCGGGGTGGCGTCCGTCAGGTAAGAAGGTTCTTTACACCCCTCATCCGGGGCTCAGGGCGCGCGTGCGGCGCGCCCATCGCGTACTGACCCGTACGAGTGCAAGACACCCGACATGTGGGTCATACGCGGTGCCCGCCCGTTCCTCAACCAGGAGCGGACCCACCCTCAACTGATGATTAAGACTTAAGGGGTCATACAAGTGGCAGCGGAGATCGTCAATCCTCGCAGCGACGCCGGTTCCGGCCAGGCCAGTGCGGGCCAGGCGCATACCGGCAACGAAAGCACCGAAGAGCCCTTCGATCCGGCCTTCGCACTGCACCGAGGCGGCAAGATGGCCGTGCAGGCCACCGTGCCGGTGCGTAACAAGGACGACCTGTCCCTGGCGTACACGCCGGGCGTCGCGAAGGTCTGCTCCGCGATCGCGGAGAATCCCGAGCTCGTCCACGACTACACGTGGAAGTCGTCCGTCGTGGCCGTCGTCACCGACGGCACCGCGGTGCTCGGCCTCGGGGACATCGGTCCCGAGGCGTCCCTCCCGGTGATGGAGGGCAAAGCGATCCTGTTCAAGCAGTTCGGCGGCGTCGACGCGGTGCCGATCGCGCTCGGCACGACCGACACGGACGAGATCATCGAGACCGTCGTCCGCCTCGCTCCCTCGTTCGGCGGTGTGAACCTCGAGGACATCTCGGCGCCGCGCTGCTTCGAGATCGAGCGCAGGCTCCAGGAGCGGCTCGACATCCCGGTCTTCCACGACGACCAGCACGGCACCGCCGTGGTCACGCTGGCGGCGCTGAAGAACGCGGCCAAGCTCAGCGGGCGCACGCTGGGCGAGCTGCGCGCCGTGATCTCGGGCGCCGGTGCGGCCGGTGTCGCCATCGCCAAGTTCCTCCTCGAGGCGGGGCTCGGCGACGTGGCGGTCGCGGACCGCAAGGGCATCGTCAGCCGGGACCGCGAGGACCTCACGGACGTCAAGCGCGAGCTGGCCGAGCTCACCAACAAGGCCAACATCACGGGTTCGCTCGAGACCGCGCTCGCCGGCGCGGACGTCTTCATCGGCGTCTCCGGCGGTACGGTCCCGGAGCCCGCGGTCGCCTCGATGGCGCCCGGCGCCTTCGTCTTCGCGATGGCCAACCCGAACCCCGAGGTTCACCCGGACGTGGCCCACAAGTACGCGGCGGTCGTCGCGACCGGGCGCTCCGACTACCCGAACCAGATCAACAACGTCCTCGCCTTCCCCGGCATCTTCGCCGGTGCGCTCCAGGTGCGGGCGTCGCGGATCACCGAGGGCATGAAGATCGCGGCTGCGGACGCGCTCGCCGACGTGGTCGGTGACGACCTGGACGCCGGGTACGTCATCCCCTCGCCGTTCGACGAGCGGGTCGCTCCCGCGGTGACCGCGGCCGTCGCCGCCGCCGCGCGCGCCGAGGGTGTCGCCCGACGCTGACCACGCCGCAGGCCCCGACCGCGCCCCGTGCGCCACGGATCGACTCCGTGGGGCGCGGGGCGCGGCGCGTGTCACAGCCCTACGGTGTTCCGCACGGCACCCGGCGGACCTAGGGTCAAGGTCATGTTCGCTGCCTACGCCGCCCGAATCGACCGTGACCAGCCGCTGAACGGCCTTGAGTTGGGGGATCGCCCGGCCCCCGAGGCCCGCCCCGGCTGGACGACCGTGAACGTCAAGGCCGCCTCCCTCAACCACCATGACCTGTGGTCCCTGCGCGGGGTCGGACTCGGTGAGGACAAGCTCCCGATGATCCTCGGCTGCGACGCGGCCGGGATCGACCAGGACGGCAACGAGGTCGTCCTGCACTCCGTCATCGGCCAGGCCGGTTACGGGGTCGGGCCCCGGGAGGGCCGGTCCATCCTCACCGAGAAGTACCAGGGCACCTTCGCCGAGCAGGTGACCGTGCCCGAGTGGAACGTACTGCCCAAGCCGAAGGAGCTCAGCTTCGAGGAGGCGGCCTGCCTGCCGACCGCGTGGCTGACGGCGTACCGGATGCTGTTCACCAACGCCGGTGTGCGGCCCGGTGACTCCGTGCTCGTGCAGGGCGCCGGCGGCGGGGTCGCCACGGCCGCGATCGTCCTCGGCAAGGCGGCCGGTCTCAAGGTCTTCGCGACCAGCCGCGACGAGGCCAAGCGCAAGCGCGCCCTGGAGCTCGGCGCCGTCGAGGCCGTGGAGTCGGGTGCGCGGCTGCCGCAGCGCGTGGACGCCGTCATCGAGACGGTCGGCGCGGCCACCTGGTCGCACTCCATCAAGTCGCTCAAGCCCGGCGGCACGGTCGTCATCTCCGGCGCCACCAGCGGCGACCGTCCCTCGCACGCCGAGCTGACCCGCGTCTTCTTCCTGGAGCTGAAGATCGTCGGCTCGACGATGGGCTCGAAGGACGAGCTGGAGGACCTGCTGTCCTTCTGCGCGGCCACCGGCGTGCGCCCGGTAATCGACGAGACCCTCCCGCTGGACCGCGCCCGCGAGGGCTTCGAGCGGATGGAGGCCGGCGGTCAGTTCGGCAAGATCGTGCTGACGGTCTGACCCAGGCGCACCTTGTCTGACCTTGCTGGATCCTGCCTGACCTTGGGATCTGTGAGGGTCGGGGGCGGTGCCCCTCGACCCTCCCCGCCCCCGGCCGTCGCGCGGGTCAGCCCTTGGGTGTCCGCAGGGACGCCCCGATGTGCGCCGCCGCCTCCGACAACCGGCGCCGGGCCTCGCGGAGTTGATCCTCCGTCACCCCGTGGTCCCTGGCCGTGTCGCGGATGTCGTCGCGGAAGCGGTCGAGGAGGCGGTCCAGATCACGGGCCGGGTCGCCGGTCGAGTCCTCATGGCTCCACGACGGCAGATACTCCGCGGGGATGTCGCCATGGGTGACCCGCACCTCGGGCCCGGCGCCGTCCGAACGGGCCGCGCCGCCCGCCTCCTTGCCGAAGTGCTTGCCCAAGTCGCCGAACTCCTTGGCCAGTTCGGTCAGGCCCTCCCGGACCCCCGTGGGCCAGTCGCCCTGCGCGAAGTGGTCCTGGACCTGGTCCTGCACCCGCTTCGCCAGACGCTGCACCTGCTCCTGCGCCTGCTCGCGCGCCTGCTCCTGCGCCTCCTTGGCCTGCCGTCGCGCCCGCTGGGCCTCCTCGCGGGCCCGGCGGCTCTCGTCCTTCGCACGCCGTGCCTGCTCCTTCCACTCCTGCCGGGCGCGGCGCAGCTCCTCCTTGGCCGCGCGCCACGCCTCCTTGTCCCCGAAGTCCTGGAAGTCACCGAACGCGCCCGGCCGCTCGCTCTTGCGCGTGGTCGTCCCCGACCCGTTCCTCGCCTCCGAGGCGGCCGCGCGCATCTCTCGGCGCAGATCGCCCGCCGCGCCCCGCACGTCGTCCCGGATCTCGGCGGCGAGCTCCGCCACGGACTCGCGGATCTCCAGCTCCAGGTCGGCCAGCTCACCGCTGCGGTCGGCCAGCTCGGCGCGGCCCGCGTCGGTGATCGAATAGACCTTTCTGCCGCCCTCCGTGGTGTGCGTGACCAGCCCTTCGGCCTCCAGCTTCGCCAGGCGCGGGTACACCGTGCCCGCCGAGGGCGCGTACAGGCCCTGGAAGCGCTCCTCCAGGAGCCGGATCACCTCGTACCCGTGGCGCGGGGCCTCGTCGAGCAGCTTCAGGAGGTACAGGCGCAGGCGGCCGTGGGCGAAGACGGGGGGCATGTCAGAGCACCTTCTTGTCGGCCGGGCCGCCGGCGGCGGCGTCAGGGGCGGTGGGGGAGTCGGCGGCGGGGGAGTGCTCGACGGGGGCGTCCGCGGCGGGAGTATGGGCGTCGTCCTCTGCCAGAGGTCGCCGCAGGAGCGCGATCGATCCGGAGACCGTCGTCGCCTTCAGCTTTCCGCGGCCCGTGCCGAGCCTGCCCGTGATGCTCTTGGCGCCCCAGTGGCCGCCGACCCGCAGATCCTCGAAGGCGTTCGACACGGATCCGCTCGCCGTGTTCGCCTCGACCTCCGCGTCCGCGGGGTGCGGGAGGCGGATCGCGATCTCGCCCGAGACGCTCGTCAGGTTCACATCTGTCGCCCGGTCGGCCGGGTCGAGGTCCACGATCATCGAGCCGCTCACCGAGTCGGCCCGCACGGAGGGGCCCGCGCCCTCGACGACGGTCAGGTCCCCGGAGACGGAGTTGAAGCGCAGATCCCCTGTCACCGCCTGGGCCTCGACATTCCCGGAGACCGTGTCCGTGCGCACATCGCCCGCGACGCCGACCAGTGTCGTGTCGCCGGTGACGCCCTTGACCTCCGTACGCCCCTGTATCCCGGACACGACCGCGCCGGCGCCGACGACGCCGACCTCGACTCCGGTACCTGCCGGGACCGCCAGGGACACGACCGCGCTGCGGCGCCAGCCCTTGGGGTCGAGCCACTTGAGGAAGCCCTTCCAGGGCAGATCGTCGTACGCGACGGTCAGCACGCCGTCCGCCAGGGTCACCTGGAGCGGTGGGCCTTCGATCCCGGACACCTCCAGGCGGGCGGAACCTTCGTCGGTGCCCACGACGTTCACCGTTCCGTTGACGATGCGTACGTGGAGCGTCGTCACGGGCTCGTCGAAGGCGAGCTTCTGCGGCTC
Organism: Streptomyces sp. NBC_00009; assembly: GCF_045040855.1. Taxonomy (NCBI): domain Bacteria; kingdom Bacillati; phylum Actinomycetota; class Actinomycetes; order Kitasatosporales; family Streptomycetaceae; genus Streptomyces; species Streptomyces sp. NBC_00009. The sequence goes on along the minus strand of NZ_CP108312.1, from coordinate 2,583,638 downwards.
TGCCACGGACCACTCGGGCATGGTGCGACCTCCTCGGCGGGACGGATCGGGAGCGGACGCGTTGTATCGCACCCTTGCGAGACACGATATATCGCGGATACGGAAAGTCAAGACAGTCGCGACTCGATTCCGTCGTATCGGTCACCTCGCACAGGGGCATTCATGGGCCAAACCCCACAAACTGACCTAGCGTTGAGTCCATGCCGTCCGACGCCACCGCCGACTCCGCCGGCACCCCCGCCCCGCAGGCCAGGGCCGCGGGAGCGCTGCTGCTGTGTCGCGCCGACCCCGCCACCGTCGGTCCCGCCGCCCAGCTCCTGCGCGAACGCATGCTCCTCGCCCAGGCGGGACCCGACTGGAGCGTCCTGGTCCCCGAGGGCAAGCCCTGGCTGCACGGCGGCGAACGGGTCGACAGCGTCCTCGCGGGCTGGGCCGCGGCCCTCGCCGTCAGCGCCCCCTGGCCGGTGCTCGCCCTGTGGTGGGACGCCGAACACAGCGGCTACACCCTCGCCTCGGGGTTCCGCCGCCCCGTCGGCTACGTATGGCTGGCGAACGGCACACCCGTCGGCGAGGACGAAGCGACGCGCACGTTCGCCGCGCGCCTCGGCCTCGACCCGGTCCTGGACATGCAGTCCCTGGAGGAGCTCACACGGTCCGACAGCGGGGCGGACGCCCGTGCCCGTCTGCTCGGCCTGCTCGCCGTCCTCACGCGCGCGGGGCTGATCCTCCCGGCCGGTCTGACCCCCGGCGAGCCCGCCGACCGGCTGCGCGAGGTCGCGCGCGTGCAGCCCGGCGCCGAACACATCGAGTGGTCCGGCTGGCGCGACGCCGTCCGCGCGGAACTCGACGTCGTCGAACGCAGCGCCATCGGACCCTGGCTGCGCGGCCCCACGGCGCGCACAGCGGCGGCGGTCCAGCTCGCCGTGGGCATCCCGCTCACCGTGTGGGGCCTGCGCCGGCGCGGCATTGGCCGGGCGGCCGCGGGCGCGCTCCTCGTCGTACACGGCGCGCTCGGCCTCGCCTACGACCGGCTGCGCGCCTGGGACTGAGGTCTGCTCCCGGGACGGGGCCTGCTACTCGTCGTCATCCTCGTCGTCGAGCCGTGCCAGCCATGTCGCCAGCCGCTCGACCGGCACCTCGAAATCCGGGTTCAGGTCGACGAACGTGCGCAGCTGCTCGGCGAGCCACTCGAAGGTGACCTCCTCCTCGCCGCGCCGCTTCTCCAGTTCCTCGATGCCGCGGTCGGTGAAGTACATGGGCCAGTCGCTCCTGGGGTGATACGGACGTGGGGCCCGGAACAACGTTCCGGGCCCCACAATCGTACGTACGAGGTCAGGCTGCTCAGGCCTCGAAGACCTCGCGCACCAGCTGCTCCTGCTCCGCCTGGTGACGCTTCGCCGAGCCGACCGCCGGGGACGAGCTGTGCGGCCGCGAGATGCGGCGCAGGCGCTCACCGTGCGGGACGTCGGCGCCGACCGCCAGGTCCAGGTGGTCGATCAGGTTGAGGGCGATGAAGGGCCACGCGCCCTGGTTCGCCGGCTCCTCCTGGGCCCACAGGTACTTCTCGGCGTTCGGGTACTTGGAGATCTCCGCCTGGAGCTCGGCACCCGGCAGCGGGTACAGGCGCTCGAGGCGGATGATCGCCGTTTCGGCAGCCGCAGCGTCCGTGACGCCGCGCTTCTTCCGCTCGGCCTCGAGGTCGTAGTAGACCTTGCCCGCGCAGAAGACGACCTTGCGGACCGCGGCCGGGTCCACCGTGCTGTCGCCGATGACGGGACGGAAGCCGCCCGTCGTGAACTCCTCCGCCTTCGACGCGGCGGCCTTGAGACGCAGCATCGACTTCGGCGTGAAGACCACCAGCGGCTTGTGGTGCGGGTTGTGCACCTGCCACCGCAGGAGGTGGAAGTAGTTCGACGGGAGCGTCGGCATGGCGACCGTCATGTTGTTCTGCGCGCACAGCTGGAGGAAGCGCTCCGGGCGGGCGGACGAGTGGTCCGGGCCCTGGCCCTCGTAGCCGTGCGGCAGGAGCAGCGTGACGCCGGAGGTCTGGCCCCACTTCTGCTCGGCGGCCGAGATGTACTCGTCCACCACCGTCTGCGCGCCGTTGACGAAGTCGCCGAACTGCGCCTCCCACATCACGAGCGACTCGGGACGGGCCAGCGAGTAGCCGTACTCGAAGCCCATGACCGCGTACTCGGAGAGCAGGGAGTCGTAGACGTTGTAACGCGCCTGGTCGTCCGAGAGGTACAGCAGCGGGGTGAAGTCCTCGCCCGTCTCACGGTCGATCAGGACCCCGTGGCGCTGGCCGAACGTGCCGCGGCGCGAGTCCTGGCCCGAGAGGCGCACCGGGGTGCCCTCGAGGAGCAGGGAGCCGATGGCGAGCGTCTCGCCCATGCCCCAGTCGATCGTGCCGTCCTCGATCATCGCCGCGCGGCGCTGCAGCTGCGGCAGCAGACGCGGGTGGACGGTGACGCGGTCGGGGATGTTGACCTGCGACTCGGCGATCCGCTTCACGGTCTCCTGGGAGATCGCGGTGCTGACGGCGACCGGGAACTCGGCCTGCGGGTCGACCGCGGGGGCCGGGGCCGGAAGCGACGTGGCCTCGCGGACCTCGGCGAACACCTTCTCCAGCTGCCCCTGGAAGTCCTGCAGGGCCTGCTCGGCCTCTTCCAGGGTGATGTCGCCACGACCGATGAGGGACTCGGTGTAGAGCTTGCGCACCGAGCGCTTCTTGTCGATCAGGTCGTACATCAGCGGCTGTGTGAACGCCGGGTTGTCCGACTCGTTGTGACCGCGGCGGCGGTAGCAGATCAGGTCGATGACGACGTCCTTGTTGAACGCCTGGCGGAACTCGAAGGCCAGTCGGGCAACGCGGACGACGGCCTCGGGGTCGTCGCCGTTCACGTGGAAGATCGGCGCCTCGATCATGCGGGCCACGTCCGTGGCGTACATGGAGGAGCGCGACGACTCCGGGGCGGCGGTGAAGCCGACCTGGTTGTTGATGACGATGTGGACCGTGCCGCCCGTGCGGTAGCCGCGCAGCTGCGACATGTTGAGCGTCTCGGCGACCACACCCTGGCCAGCGAAGGCCGCGTCACCGTGCAGGGCGACCGGCAGGACCGTGAAGTCCGTGCCGCCCTTGTTGATGATGTCCTGCTTGGCGCGGACGATGCCCTCGATGACCGGGTCGACCGTCTCCAGGTGGGACGGGTTCGCGGCCAGCGAGACCTTGATCTGCTCGCCGTCCAGGCCGGTGAAGGTGCCCTGGGCGCCCAGGTGGTACTTCACGTCGCCGGAGCCGTGCATCGACTTCGGGTCGAGGTTGCCCTCGAACTCGCGGAAGATCTGCGCGTACGACTTGCCGACGATGTTCGCCAGGACGTTCAGGCGGCCGCGGTGGGCCATGCCGATGACGACCTCGTCGAGGCGCGACTCGGCGGCGGAGTCGATGACCGCGTCGAGCAGCGGGATGACGGACTCGCCGCCCTCCAGGGAGAAGCGCTTCTGGCCGACGTACTTCGTCTGCAGGAACGTCTCGAACGCCTCGGCCGCGTTCAGCCGGCGCAGGATGCGCAGCTGCTCCTCGCGCTCCGGCTTGGTGTGCGGGCGCTCGACGCGGTCCTGGAGCCACTTGCGCTGCTTCGGGTCCTGGATGTGCATGTACTCGATGCCGGTGGTGCGGCAGTACGAGTCACGCAGGACGCCGAGGATGTCGCGCAGCTTCATCATCGACTTGCCGGCGAAGCCGCCGACCGCGAACTCGCGCTCCAGGTCCCACAGGGTGAGGCCGTGCTCGGCGATGTCCAGGTCGGGGTGCTTGCGCTGGCGGTACTCCAGCGGGTCGGTGTCGGCCATGACGTGGCCGCGGACCCGGAAGGAGTGGATCAGCTCGAAGACGCGGGCGGCCTTCGTGACGTCGTCGTCGTGCGAGGCGTCGATGTCCTTGAACCAGCGGACCGGCTCGTAGGGGATGCGCAGCGCCTTGAAGATCTCGTCGTAGAACTCGCCCTCGCCGAGGAGGAGGTTCGCCACGACGCGCAGGAACTCGCCGGAGGCGGCGCCCTGGATGACCCGGTGGTCGTAGGTCGACGTGAGCGTCATGACCTTCGAGATGCCGAGCTTGTTCAGGGTGTCCTGGGACGTGCCCTGGAACTCCGCGGGGTAGTCCATCGAGCCGACGCCCATGATGACCGACTGTCCGGGCATCAGACGCGGCACGGAGTGGACGGTGCCGAGGCCGCCGGGGTTGGTCAGCGAGACCGTGACACCGGTGAAGTCGTCCATGCCGAGCTTGCCGTCGCGGGCGCGGCGGACGATGTCCTCGTAGGCCTGCCAGAACTCGAAGAAGTTCAGCGTCTCGGCCTTCTTGATGCCCGCGACGACCAGCTGGCGGTCGCCGTTGGGCTTCACCAGGTCGATGGCGAGGCCGAAGTTCACGTGCTCCGGCTTGACCAGCGTCGGCTTGCCGTCCTTCTCCGCGAAGGAGTAGTTCATCGACGGCATGGCCTTGATGGCCTGCACCATCGCGTAGCCGATGAGGTGGGTGAAGGAGATCTTCCCGCCCCGGGCGCGCTTCAGGTGGTTGTTGATGACGATGCGGTTGTCGAACAGCAGCTTCACCGGGACCGCGCGCACGGACGTCGCCGTGGGGACCTCGATGGAGGCGTTCATGTTCTTCGCGACGGCGGCGCTCGGGCCGCGCAGCGTCACGAACTCGGGGCCGCCGACGGCCTCGGTCGCGGGCTGCGCCTTGGCGGGAGCGGGGGCCTTCACGGCAGCGGCGGCCGGCTTCGCGGGCGCCGCGGCGGCGGGCTTGGCCACCGGGGCGGCCGGAGCCGCCTTGGCCGGAGCCGGAGCCGGAGCTGCGGCCGGAGCCGGGGCTGCCGGGGCCGGGGCTGCCGGGGCCGGGGCTGCCGGAGCGGCGGGCGCCGCGGCAGTGCCCGCAGCCCCCGCGGCTGCGGTACCGGCGGTGCCGGGACCGGAACCCTGTGCGGGGGCTCCGGTCGTCGGCTGGGCCGGGGCACCCGGCTTGTAGTCGGCGAAGAAGTCCCACCAGGCTCGGTCAACCGAATTCGGGTCCTGGAGGTACTGCTGATAGATCTCGTCGACGAGCCACTCATTGGGACCGAAAGCGGCGGCAGGGCTCTTGCCCTGCCCCTCTTGGTCGGTCGAGGTGCTCGAGTTACTGGGGGACTGTGGCGACACGGCGGTAACCGCCCTCTTCCGCTTCTCACAAGGTGATGGACAGCGGGAATAAAGGCTACGCCTCCAACACCGGGACTTGCAGACCGGGCCGGTCATCCGTCGCGTAAGTCACACCGGAAGCCGTGTTTCGGCGCTGGAAATGGCGGGAAACAAGCGGGGTTCCGGTTCACCTTGGGTACGTCCTTGTACGAGTGCGGCCCATCGGCCCGCACCCCGTGACGAATGGCACGGCGATCTTGTGCTTCCGGTTCGAACCCTACGTCAACTCTGAGCTCGGGGCAGGCCCGGAAGAGTGACCTGGATCCGGCAGCCGCGAGCCGATTCGGCCACGCCGATCCGGCCGCCGTGCAGGTCCACGGCCCACCGGGCGATGGCGAGGCCGAGACCGGTGCCGCCGTCGCTGCCGGGGCCGTGCGCGGCGCCCTTCACATGGCCGCCCCGGTTGAAGCGCTCGAAGACGCGGTGCCACTCGGAGCGGGGGATGCCGGGGCCCTCGTCGAGGACCTCCAGATCGAGCGACTCCGGATAGAGGCCGCGCCGTGCGAGCACGGTCACCCGGCCGTGCGGCGGGCTGTGTTTCACGGCGTTGTCGATGAGGTTGGCCACCACCTGGTGGATCCGCTCGGGGTCCGCGTGCGCGGTCAGCTCGGGCGGGGACACGTCCAGGTGCAGATGCACGTCCGTACGCGTGTGGGTGCCGGAGCCCGAGGCGATGCCGGCGCGCTGCGAGGCGACCATGTTGGCCTCCTTCAGAACGCCCGACAGATAGGGCCATACCTCGAAGCGGCGCGCCTTGAGCGGGACCACGCCGTTGTCGAGCCGCGAGAGGTCGAGCAGCGTCTCGACCAGCCGGCCCAGGCGCTCGGTCTGTTTCAGGGCGGTGCGCATGGTCTCGGGGTCGGCGGCCGAGACCCCGTCCACGACGTTCTCCAGGACGGCGCGCAGGCCCGCGATCGGGGTGCGCAGCTCGTGCGAGACGTTCGCCACGAGCTCCTTGCGCTGCTGGTCCTGGGCCTCCAGGTCGTCGGCCATGCGGTTGATGGTCGCGGCCAGGTCGCCCAGCTCGTCGCGCCGGTCGGCGCCACGGACCCGGCGCGTGTAGTCGCCGTGCGAGATGGAGCGGGCGACGGTGTTCATCTCGTCGAGCGGCGCGGTCAGCGAGTGCGCCACGAACTGGGTGATGAGGAGCGTCGCGATGACCGAGAAGACCGTGATGAAACGGAGCTCGGTCTGAGTGCGGACGGCGACCATCAGCAGTCCGGTCGTGATGAACACCGAGACGACGACCAGCGTGCCGAGCTTGGTCTTGATGGAGAACGGCCGCAGACCGCCCTGCACCCAGTGGCCCGCGAGGGGCCGGGCGGCCGGGGGAGCGCCGGGCGGGAGGCCCGGCGGCCCAGGCTCGTACCCGTCCGAGTCCCGTACGTCGGATGCGCCGCCGCTGCCGGTCATGGCGTCGGCGTCTCCAGCGCGTAGCCCACACCGTGGACGGTGCGGATCCGCTCGGCGCCGATCTTCCGGCGCAGCGCCTTGATGTGGCTGTCGACGGTCCGGGTGCCCGACGCGTCCGCCCAGTCCCACACCTCGGCGAGCAGCTGCTCACGCGAGAGGACGGCGCGGGGCGTGTTGGCCAGGCAGACCAGGAGGTCGAACTCCGTGGGCGTCAGATGGACGTCCTCGGAGCGCACCCGCACCCGGCGCTGTGCGTGGTCGATCTCCAGCTCGCCGAGCCGCAGGATGCCGCTCCTGGGCGTGGCCGCCGCGAGCGCCGCGCGCTCGACCCTCCGCAGCAGGACGTGCACGCGCGCCGCGAGCTCCCGCATCGAGAAGGGCTTCGTCATGTAGTCGTCGGCACCCACGCCGAGCCCGACGAGCATGTCCGTCTCGTCGTCGCGCGCCGTGAGCATCATCACCGGCACCGGCCGCTGCGCCTGCACACGGCGGCAGACCTCGAGCCCGTCGAAGCCGGGCAGCATGATGTCGAGGATCAGCAGGTCCGGCTGCCATGCCTCGGCCGTGTCGACCGCCGCCGGACCGTCCTGTGCCGTTTGCACGAGGAATCCCTCGGCACGCAGCCGCGCGGCGATGGCGTCGACGATCGTGGGGTCGTCCTCGACCACCAGGACCCGTCGCTGGGCACCCGGCGTCGCCGTGCTGCCATTGTGGGAGGTGTGTGTCTGCTCCATCGCCCCGCCCCTGAATGCGCACATCCGTGTGCGCTTGACGCTTGAATGATCTGGGTTTCGGCAGTCAGCGTACGGGGAGTTACCGCGAGTCGGCTACGCAGGCCTGACCCCGAGATGTACGACGTCCGGAACGCCCCGGACAACCGGGATCTCTTCGGTGCGGACCGACTGGAATCCGGCATTCCGCAAGGTTCCTTCAAAATTTGCGGAGGGCTGTGCGGACCACACGGCGAGCACGCCACCAGGCGTGAGTCGCGCCCGGCAGGCCGCAAGACCTACCGGTGAGTAGAGATTGTCATTACCCTCCGTTACCGTCCAGCCGGGGCCGTTGTCGATATCGAGGCACAGTGCGTCGTACGTCTCGGTCGATTCCTGGACGTACGAGACAAGGTCCGCCTCCACAATCTCCGTGCGCGGATCGGCGAGCGCTGACCGTGACAACTCGGACAGCGGGCCCTCCCGGTGCCAGTCGACGATCGCCGGCTCGCGCTCGACGACGGCGATGCGGCCCCAGCGGGAATTCGCAGCCGCGTGCGTGAGGGAGAATCCGACACCGAGTCCGCCGATGAGAATTCCGGGCGCCGGGCGGTCGTCGAGAGCGTCGAGCGCCGCGTCGACCAGCAGGCGCTCGGAGCGGCCGTCGGACGTGTCCATCAGGAAGCAGCCGTTGGCGATGATCTGGAGCAGCGCGCCGTGGCGCCGCAGTACGACCTCTCCGAAAGGCCCTTCGCGCCGGTCGAGGACGACGGGGGCGGTGTGGTCGGTGTCGTACGGGATGGGGTACGAGGTGGACATGGCGTCCATCCTGCCGCAACCGGCGCGACGCCTGGCCGTCCCTGGAAACGGAGTTGGGGACGCTCGTGCGCGGGTCCTGGGGATCGTGTCCCACGTGACGTCGGTCATGGACAGCGCGGTGCGGGTCGCGAAGTGTGGGCCGGGCCGGAATGGGAAGGGTGCCGCAGGTGGAGCGTGGCGTGACGGTCGAGGCCGACGGGGCGGATGTTACTTCGGGGACTGTTTCCTCGAGGACTGTTTCTTCGGGGACGCTGCCTGAGGCTTCGCGCCCCCTGCTCGATGCCGTCCCGGCTCAGCCGGCGGCCTGTGACATGACGCCTGCCGCTCCCGGATCCGTGACCGGCGAGCGCACCCCGCCCGAGACCGCCGGCCCCCGTCGCCCGATGCGCCCCTGGCGGTTGCTGCCGACGCCCACGGGGACGCCGTTCACCTTCGTCTACGCCGCCGTGCTCGTCGGCACGTCCCTGTTCGCGCTGTTCGCCGACCCCGGCGTCGTCGCGTCCGCGCTGCGGGGTTCCAGCACCGACGTGGCGCACCTCGCGCACGCGCCCGTGTTCGTGCTGGTCGCCAGTGCGCTGTGGATCGCCGGCGGGATCACGTCCCCGTTCGCGATCGGCTTCCTGGTCGTCCTCACGGCCCTGGAGCGCCGGATCGGCGGCCGGCGCACCGCCGGTGTCTTCGTCCTCGGCCACACCGTGGCGACGCTCGCCACCGAGGTGCCTGTCGGGCTCTCCGTGATGGCCGGGCATCTGCCCGAGAGCTCGCTGCACCGCCTCGACTACGGGATCAGCTTCGGCGTGGCCGCGAGCATCGGGGCGCTCGCCGGTCTCCTCACGCCCTGGCTGCGCTGGGCCGCGCTCGCCGTCGTCGGCGGAATGATGGTCGAGGACCTCATCGCGTTCGCGGACCCGATGACGAGCTGGGGTCACCTCATGGCGCTGGCCATCGGCGTCGGGACCTGGCCGCTGGTGCGCCGGTGGCGCCGCGCACCGGGACCGTCCGCAGTCTGACGCGTCACCCATCCCCCGGCCGCCCCATGGTCGTACACGTCACACACCCCCTCTGAGCTGCGACTTTCCCCTGCCCATCCACTGATCGCCGAGAGCGAACAGAGCCGGGGGAACATTCGGAGGCTCACGTGCATTGAGTCTCCATAGCTCAACTTGACTGCTTAAGGGGAGATCATGGCATCGACGTCCACACCGCTCACCCTGCCCGTGCTGCCGCTCGACGACGAGGTCGTGCTGCCCGGAATGGTGGTGCCCCTCGACCTCAACGACAACGACGTACGCGCCGCGGTGGAGGCCGCCCAGGCGGCGGCCCGTTCCAGCGGATCTGTGGGCGGCAGCAAGCCGAAGGTGCTTCTTGTTCCCCGGATCGACGGCACGTACGCGAACACCGGCGTGCTCGGCACCGTCGAGCAGGTGGGCCGGCTCGCCGACGGCGACCCCGGCGCCCTGATCCGCGGCCGCAGCCGCGTGCGGATCGGCGCGGGCACGACCGGCCCCGGCGCCGCCCTGTGGGTGGAGGGCCTCGCGGTCGAGGAGACCGTGCCGGAGCCGCTGCCCGGCTCCGTGACCGAGCTGGTCACCGAATACAAGGCACTCGCCACGAACTGGCTGAAGAAGCGTGGCGCCTGGCAGGTCGTGGACCGCGTCCAGCAGATCGACGACGTCTCCGCGCTCGCCGACAACTCCGGCTACTCGCCCTTCCTGAGCACCCCGCAGAAGGTGGAGCTTCTGGAGACTGCCGACCCGGTCGCCCGGCTCAAGCTGGCCACCGAGCAGCTGCGCGAGCACCTCGCCGAGCAGGACGTGGCCGAATCCATCGCCAAGGACGTGCAGGAAGGCGTCGACAAGCAGCAGCGCGAGTTCCTGCTGCGGCGCCAGCTGGACGCCGTACGCAAGGAGCTGCGTGAGCTGAACGGCGAGATCGGCAAGGACGCTGCCGAGGAGTCCGACGACTACCGCACGCGGGTCGAGGCCGCCGACCTTCCCGAGAAGGTCCGCGAGGCCGCGCTCAAGGAGGTCGAGAAGCTGGAGCGGTCCAGCGACCAGTCCCCCGAGGGCTCGTGGATCCGCACCTGGCTCGACACGGTCCTCGAACTGCCGTGGAACGAGCGCACCGAGGACGAGTACGACATCCAGGGCGCGCAGCGCGTCCTGGACGCCGAGCACTCCGGCCTGGAGGACGTGAAGGAACGCATCACCGAGTACCTGGCGGTGCGCAAGCGGCGCTCCGAGCGCGGGCTCGGCGTCGTCGGCGGCCGCAGGGGCGGCGCGGTCCTCGCGCTCGTCGGCCCGCCCGGCGTCGGCAAGACCTCGCTCGGCGAGTCCGTGGCGCACGCCATGGGCCGCAAGTTCGTCCGCGTCGCCCTCGGTGGCGTACGGGACGAGGCGGAGATCCGCGGACACCGGCGTACGTACGTGGGTGCTCTGCCGGGCCGCATCGTGCGCGCGATCAAGGAGGCCGGGTCGATGAACCCGGTCGTGCTGCTGGACGAGATCGACAAGGTGGGGTCCGACTTCCGGGGCGACCCGGCGGCCGCCCTGCTCGAAGTCCTCGACCCGGCGCAGAACCACACGTTCCGCGACCACTACCTGGAGGTCGAACTCGACCTCAGCGACGTCGTGTTCCTCGCGACGGCGAACGTCCTGGAGGCCATCCCGGAGGCCCTGCTCGACCGTATGGAGCTGGTCCGCCTCGACGGCTACACCGAGGACGAGAAGGTCGTCATCGCCCGCGACCACCTGCTCCCGCGCCAGCTGGAGCGGGCCGGTCTCGATAAGGATGAGGTCACCCTCGGCGAGAGCGCGCTGCGCAAGCTCGCGGGGGAGTACACGCGGGAAGCCGGCGTGCGCAACCTGGAGCGGTCCGTCGCACGGCTGCTGAGGAAGGTCGCGGCCCAGCACGAACTGGGCGAGCGCGAGCTGCCGTTCACCGTCGAGGACACCGACCTGCGGAGCCTCATCGGGCGTCCGCACCACGTGCCCGAGGCGGCGCAGGACCCGGCCGAGCGCCGTACGGCGGTGCCGGGCGTGGCCACCGGACTCGCGGTCACCGGAGCGGGCGGCGACGTCCTCTACGTGGAGGCGTCCCTCGCCGACCCGGAGACGGGCGCGGCCGGCCTGACCCTGACCGGTCAGCTCGGTGACGTGATGAAGGAGTCCGCGCAGATCGCGCTCTCCTTCCTGCGCTCGCACGGAGCCGAACTGGAGCTGCCCGTCGCCGACCTGAAGGACCGGGGCGTGCACATCCACTTCCCGGCGGGCGCGGTGCCGAAGGACGGTCCGAGCGCGGGTGTCACCATGACGACCGCTCTCGCGTCGCTGCTCAGCGGGCGCCAGGTCCGTACGGACGTGGCGATGACCGGTGAGGTGTCGCTGACCGGGCGCGTGCTGCCGATCGGTGGCGTCAAGCAGAAGCTGCTCGCCGCGCACCGGGCCGGCATCACCACGGTCGTCATCCCGAAGCGGAACGAGGCGGACCTGGACGACGTCCCCGCCGAGGTCCTGGAGAAGCTGGACGTGCACCCGGTGACGGATGTGCGGCAGGTGCTCGAACTGGCACTGGCGCCGGCCGCCCTGGAGGTTCCGGTCGCGGCGTGACGACTGTGTCCTTCAGCGGGCTCCGCCCACTGGGGCCGGATGACGAAGGCCCGGGTCCCCTCACGGGGCCCGGGCCTTCCGCGTCCTTCGGACCGGACGCGAGCATGGTGAGCAACTCCCGGTCCTCGTCCGAGATCTGACGAGCCCGCGCGAGGGCGCCCTGCGCGACCTCAACGACGGCGCCACCATGTCGAAGAACTTCGTGAAGCGGGACCGCCCGGCGGGCAGCTGCTGACCTCCCCCCGCACGAGCGGCCGGATCCCTGGGGGAGTCCGGCCGCTCTTCGCTCGCTCGCAGACTCAGCCGTTGGCCAGCGCCTGGAGCCTGTCGTAGGCGCCGTTGAACTTGCTGTGGTCGCCGACCGTCGGGCCGGACGACGTGTACTGCCACATCGTGTAGAAGCCCCAGCCGGCCGGGAGCGTGCCCGGGTCGGTGTTGTAGCGGGCGATCCAGAGCGGGTTGGTCGCCCCGAACGCGCTGGAGTTGCCGGTGCACTCGGTCCACCAGCTCGTCGCCGTGTAGATGACGGCGTCACGGCCCGTGCGGGCCTTGTACTGGTTCACGAAGTCACGGATCCAGCTGACCATCCCGGCCGCGGTCTTGCCGTAGCAGGACGCGCCGTACGGGTTCCACTCGATGTCGAGCGCGCCCGGCAGGGTCCTGCCGTCCTTGGACCAGCCGCCGCCGTGGTCCACGAAGTAGTTGGCCTGGGCGGCGCCGGTCGTCGTGTCCGGGGTCGCGAAGTGGTACGCGCCGCGGATCATGCCCACGTTGTAGGAGCCGTTGTACTGCTGCGCGAAGTACGGGTTGGTGTAGTACGTGCCCTCCGTGGCCTTGACGTAGGCCCACTTCACGCCGCTGTTCCAGAGCGTCGACCAGGCCACGTTGCCGTTGTGGCTGCTGGTGTCCACGCCCTCGGTCTGGACCGCCTTGTTGTCGGTGGGCAGACCGCCTTGACCGTCGTGCTCGGCGACGCCCATGCCCATCGTGGCGGAGCCACGGGCGGGGACGTCGGCAGCCTGGGCCGCGGTGGGCAGGGTGAACAGCAGCGAGAGCGCTGCGAGGATGACTCCGGCCGCCGGGAAGCGCTTGAGACGCGGGCGGCGGACGGTTCCGGATCTGTGCACGGGCATTGCGTGCCTCCGAAGGCCTCGTTGAGCTTCTGTGAGCTCGGTGGGGGGACCTTTCGACATGTCACTGGTGTGGACATGTCACCAATGAAGCTACGCACGTAGACCGCCGGGAGGGAAGGGGGCCCGGATGCTGCCGTTGGTCTACTCCTGCGAAATACTGGCGGAGCTGCGGCAATGGCCGCGAATGGCGGAAACTTTCAGAAACGGGAAACCCTGGCATGGGTGCTGACGTGCACGAGGACGGGAACGGTGAGCGGCCGGGCGCCGAATTCGACGCGACGGAGCGTGGTGTGGACCACGAATTCTTGTCCCTGGAAAGGGAGTTGACGGTCTTCCTCAGGCGAGCCCGCGCGTCCTCCGGCGAGATGGCGCGCGCCGTCCACCCGGACCTCGAACCCGCCGCCTACGGACTCCTCGCGCGCCTGGAGGAGTGCGGCCGGCAGCGGGCCACCGAACTCGCCGCGTACGTCGGCGTCGGCAAGGCCACCATGAGCCGGCAGCTGCGCGCCCTGGAGGACCTCGGTCTCGTCGCGCGCGAGCCCGACCCCGCCGACGGCCGCGCCTGGCTCGTCCACCTCACCGACGAGGGCCGCGCCAACTTCCGGCAGGTCCGCGACGCCCGCCGCGCCACGTACGTACGCCAGCTCGCGGGCTGGGACCGCAGCGAGGTGGCGGAACTGGCTCGGCTGCTCCACCAGTTGAACGCGGGCGCGGAGAGCTAGGGCCTCTCGTTTGGATCACGCTGGGCTCGCGGGGTGTGGCACGCACATCTGCCGCGTTGTCGTCAATCACCGACGCTCCGCGTCGCCTCGATCCTCCGCCTTGCAGCTGCACGCACCACACCCCGCTCCCTGATCCAGCCTGATCCAAACGAAAGACCCTAGGGGCCTTTCGGGGTTCGGCCCTACAGCTCCACGTACACCGCCGTCGCGTCGTCGTGGGTCTTGCTGCGCCGCAGGAAGACCCGGTCCCGCTCGTCCGCGGCCTCCAGGGCCCGTACGCGCGCGACCACCGCCTCGGCACCCTCCTTGCGTACGAGCGCGAACAGGTCCGCCCAGTCGCCCTCGCGGAACTTCTCGACCCAGCGCGTGACTCCGTCGGTCAGCGCCACGAGCGTGCGCGCCCGCGTGCGGGGGAGTTCGCCCGTGACCGCCCGGGCGGCGACCGAGGGATCGGCGGCGGCCGTGAAGAAGCCGCCCTCCTTGTTGCGTACGGTCGCGTCGGCCACCTCGTCCGAGACGAGGGAGGAGCGCGGCACGCGGTCGAGCCGGTCGTCCACCAGCGCCGTGACCGATCCGGACGGGTCCTCGACCAGCAACACCGAGTCGGAAAGGACCAGATACTCGACCCGCTCCGCGTCCCACCGCGCCAGGACCACGGTTGCCTGAGGCGTACGCGGGTGAGAAAGGTCACAGGCGTGCCGATGGGTGTCAGCGGTGCGGCGAATTGCCTCGGCGAGGACGGCGGTCAACGTCATATCCCGCCGCGAAACAGACAGTTCGCCCAATGCGCCGCCGAGCCGGGCCGTGAACCAGGGGACGGAATGCAGACAGCCGCTCTCGCCCCGGGGTGGTGTGACCCCGTCCAGGACCACCAGCGTTCCCCCCTGTCCGGAGGCGGGTACGGCCGCCGAGGCGAAGTCCTCGTTGGGCCGGTCGGGGTTTCCGGGCTCCGTCGCGAGTTCGATGCGCATCCGGCCAGTCTGCACGAGGCCTTCACAAGAGGCCCGTTGGGCTGGGAGTTGAGCCGCATCGGCAGGTCAGACGCCTGGTTTCGACCGGAATGATCAACTCCGTCGGGGAGTGGCGGGGCATCTTGCCAAAGCCTGTGAGAGACGTCCAACCGGCGCCCCGTTCGGGCCCCGTGCCCATGCCACCGGGACTTGCTCCCCAACTCCCGCTCGATGTTCACTCCTTCGGGTGGCTGGCTAGGTGATGCGCGACCACTGCTCACCGGCACTGGAATGGTCTGGAGCCATACCAGGGGGCGCGCGTGTTGACAGATCGTCACCCGGGCCCATGGGTAGACGAGTCAGGAATGCGAGCACCGGTGCGGAAGATGCGGCCTCGACGCAAGGGCAAGCAAGCGGCCTCCGAAGCGGACGAGGGGCGCACGACGGTTCCCGCGGGATCCGCCGCGCACGCCCCGGCGGGCACCCCCGCCGACCCCAAAGGACGACGCACCGCGCGGGTGCGCAACCGGCTCATCATCGCCGTAGCGGTCGTCGCCGCGGCGATCGCCGGATCTGCCGCCCCCGCCCTCATGGCCGCGTCCGGGCAGGTCAGCGACTCGCAGGAGCTCGTCGACCTCGCGGCACGGACCCAGCAGACCGTCACGCTCTCCCACTCCCTGGCCGACGAGCGCGACGAGGTCACCGCCTTCATCGCCGCCGGGCGGCCCAAGGGACAGGGGCTCTCCGAGAGCCGCAGCGCCCGCGTCGACCGGCAGCTCGAAGAGCTCCGCACCGACGCCCCGGCCCCCCTGCGACGCGACCTCGCCGGCATCGCGGCCGTCCGCCGGGCCGCGCTCACCGGCAAGGGCAGCGCCCTCGAGGCGCACAAGGCGTACTCCGGCGCGATCAACGAGCTGCACAGCACCGCCGAGCAGCTCGCCGAGAGCACCCCGCCCCGCGCGGGCTCCGGGGCGCACGCCTTCGCCGACCTCGACCGGGCCGTCGAGCAGGCCTCCGCCGCGCGCGGGCTCCTGCTCGCCGCGTTCGCCGTGCCCCGCACCGACCAGACGTCCACGGTCATCGACCCGGTCACCGGACTCCCGAAGACGGTCGTCTCCCAGGACTCCGCCGACGGCAAGCAGCGCGACGCCCTGAGCGCCGCCGCCCAGCAGGCCCACGTACGCGAACAGGCCGCGCTCGCCGACTTCGAGGACGCCGCCCCGGCCGCGTCCGTCGCCTCCTACGGCGCCACGGTCACCGGGCCCGACGTCACCAAGGCCGACAAGTACCTGGCCGCCCTCACGGACGAGCCCACGCTGTCCGCCGACGACCTCGCCGCCAGCCCCAAGAGCATCGACGCCGCGCTCTCCGCCCGTATCGACCTGATGCGCGGCGCCGAGTCGTCCCTCTACGACCGGCGCACCAAGGACCTCGCGCTGCTGCGCGACGACGACGTCACCGCGCTCGAGGTCCGTATCGCGCTGGCCGGTCTGTGCCTGCTCGTCGCCGTCGGCGTCTCGATGGCCATGGCCCGCACGCTGACCAGGCCGCTCGCGGTGCTCCGCCTCGGCTCGGCCCGGCTCGCCGGAGACCCGGCGAGCGAGGAGCCGGTCAAGTTCACCGGCCGCAACGACGAGTTCGCCCAGGTCGTACGGTCCGTCAACGCACTGCACGCGCACGCACTCGGCCTCCATGAGCGCCTCACCACGCTGGAGGCCGACCGCAAGCACCTGATCGGCCAGCGCGCGACCATGGCCGACGAGCGGGAGAAGCTGCGCGCCGAACTCGCCTCGGCCGCGGCCCACCTGGGCCGGGTCCGGCACAGCATCCACGGCACGTTCGTGAACCTCGCCCTGCGCACCCTCGGCCTCGTGGAGCGCCAGCTCGGCGTCATCGAGAACCTGGAGGAGCGCGAGCAGGACCCCGAGCGCCTCGCGACCCTCTTCAAGCTCGACCACTTCGCCACCGTCATGCGGCGGCACAGCGAGAACCTCCTCGTCCTCGCCGGCGCCGAGCACGGCCACGGAAACCCCGGCGCCGTCCCGCTGGTCGACGTCGTGCGCGCCGCGGTCAGCGAGATCGAGCGCTACGAGCGGGTCCGGATCTCCGCGCTCCCGCCGCACGCGCACCTCGCCGGTTTCGCCGCCGACGACCTCAGCCACCTCGTCGCCGAAGTCCTGGAGAACGCCACCTCGTTCTCGCCGCCCGACGCCTTCGTCGAGGTGTCCGGCTGGCTCCTGGAGAGCGGCGAGGTCATGCTCTCCGTCCAGGACGAGGGCATCGGCATGACCGACGAGCGGATGAAGGAGCTCAACACCCGCCTCGCCGCCTTCGCGGACGACGAGATGTTCGACCCCGAGGACGGTGACGGACTCGGCCTCGGGCTGTACGTCGTGGCCCGCCTCGCCGCGCGCCACGGCGTGCGGGTGCAGCTGCGCGAGCAGAAGCAGGGCGGGATCGCCGTCGTCATCGTGCTGCCCAGGGCGCTCCTCGCGGCGGCCCCCGCGGCAGCCGCGCCCCCGCGGGTCCCGGTGGCGGGCGCAGCGCCCGCCGTGCACCTGCCCGGATCCGAGGCCGAGGCCAACTCCAATGTCCTGAGCAGCCGTTCCAAGGACGGCCACGACCCGCTGATCGCCGCGGCGGAGCACGCCGTACGGGAAGCGGGGACGGACGCCGAAGCGCCACGGGCGCCCGAGGCGGACCCCGAACCGGAGCCCACGGTCCCGGTCGAGTCGCCCGCCGAGACGACCATGACCCTGACCACGCCGATCCCGGCCGTCGACCCGGAGCCGGTACGCGCCGTCGCCCCGGAACCCGTACCGGCGGCGGCCCCCGAGCCCGCGCCGCAGCCCCTGCACCTCGACGACGAGCCCGCGCACGAGCGGGTCGCCGACGAGACGGGCACTGCGGAGACCAGCGGCACCTCGGGCCTGCCCACCCGGCCCAAGGCCGACACGCCTCCCGCCCCCGAGGCGGCGGGCGAGCCCGTGATCCCCGCGGCCCGCACCCCCCAGTGGGAGCGCGTCACGGACAAGGGCCTGCCCAAGAGGACTCCCAAGATCTCGGCCCCCGCGCCCGCCGCGGCGCCGCGCACCGGATCCGTCGACGCCGACGCCCTGCGACGCCGCCTCGGCGGATTCCACCAGGGGGCCAACAAAGGCCGGCGGGACGTCGAGGCCGAGATCGGCGGAACGGATCCGACCGCAGAACCCAAGGGGGACACAGTCGAGGAGGCAAGCAGTTGACTGCGCCCAGTCGCACGCCGAGTGCGTCCACCCCTGGATTCGGACTCAGCACCGAAGCCCGCAACCTGCACTGGCTGCTGACCAATCTGGTGGAGGAGGTGCCAGGGCTCCTCTCGGTCGCGGTCGTCTCCTCCGACGGGCTGCTCCTGCTCTCCTCCGACCCCGGCAGGAACAGTGAGCGCCCTGCCGACCACAGCGGCGGACCCAAGGGGTCCAGCGCCGACCTGGCCACGATCGTGTCCGGCGTCGGCAGCCTCACCATCGGCGCCGCCAAGCTGATGGACGGCGGCAGCGTCAAGCAGACCATGGTCGCGATGGAGGAAGGCAGCCTCTTCGTCATGTCCATCAGCGACGGCTCACTGCTCGGCGTGCACGCCACCCCGGACTGCGACATGAGCGTCGTCGCCTATCACATGGCGCTCTTCGTCGGCCGTGCCGGGCACGTCCTCACGCCCGAACTCCGCAGTGAACTGCGCCAGTCGATGGAGAACGCCAAGTGAGCAGCAGCATCACGAATCTCAGTACCGGCGGCCCGAAACTTCCCACCCGGGGCGGCGAGCGCAAGCCGGCCCGGGTGCGCCCCTACTCGCTCACCGGCGGCCGCACCCGCTTCGGCCATGTGCTGCTCGTCGAGACGTTCGTCGCCGCGCTCGAAGCGCCCGAGGAACGCCTCGAGATAGGCCAGGGCACGCTCTCGACGCGGATCATGCCGGAGATGCGGGCGATCGTGGAGCTGTGCCGCCGCATGCGCACGGTCGCCGAGATCGCCGCGCTCCTGAAGATGCCCCTCGGTGTGGTCCGCGTACTGCTCAGCGACCTCGCCGACCAGGGAAAGATCCGCGTTTACGGAACCGGCCACGGCCCGGGCCAGCCGGACCGCGCACTGCTTGAAAGGGTGCTGAGTGGACTCCGTCGTCTCTGAAGGCGTCACCGAGGGCGTCACGCCCGCCTTCGTACCTGCCCAGCCGTCGTCCGGCCGTGATGCCATCGCCTTCGAGCCCCAGGAGGAGCTCCAGGCCTGGCAGACGGACCGCACCCGCGCCCCGATCGCCACGAAGATAGTGGTGGCCGGCGGCTTCGGCGTCGGCAAGACCACCCTCGTCACCGCCGTCTCGGAGATCCAGCCCCTCCAGACCGAGGCGCTGATGACCCAGGCGAGCGAGGAGACCGACGACCTCACCGCCACCCCCGACAAGACCACGACCACGGTCGCCATGGACTTCGGGCGGATCACGCTCGACGACGACCTGGTGCTCTACCTCTTCGGCACGCCGGGGCAGCAGCGCTTCTGGTTCATGTGGGACGACCTGGTGCGCGGCGCGATCGGCGCGGTCGTGCTCGCCGACACCCGGCGGCTGCCCGACTGCTTCCCGGCCCTCGACTACTTCGAGAGCTGCGGGCTCCCGTACGTCGTCGCCGTCAACCACTTCGACGGCTCCGACGAGTTCGACGCCGCCGATGTGCGCGAGGCGCTGACGGTGCCGCCGCACATCCCTGTCCTCATCATGGACGCGCGGCAGCGCATCTCGGTCGTCGAGACCCTCCTGGCCCTCGTCGGCCACGCACTCGCCGCCACCCCCGAATAGCAAATCCCCTCAGCAGCAGTAGAAGAGGCACCCGCATGCGGAAGATACTCGTCGTCGGAGCCGGCCAGTCCGGTCTCCAGCTCGCCCTCGGCCTCCAGTCGAACGGGTACGAGGTCACCCTGATGTCCAACCGCACCGCGGACGAGATCCGGTCCGGCCGGGTCATGTCCACGCAGTGCATGTTCGACACGGCGCTCCAGCACGAGCGCGACCTCCAGGTGAACTTCTGGGAGTCCCAGGCCCCGAAGATCGAGGGCCTCGGCGTCTCCGTCGCCGCCCCCGGCTCCTTCGACCCGGGCCCCTCGCAGCGCGCCATCGACTGGGTGGGCAAGCTCGACGGCTACGCGCAGTCCGTCGACCAGCGCGTGAAGATGGCCGGCTGGATGGAGACGTTCGCGCAGCGCGGCGGGCAGCTCGTCATCCACGGCGCCGCGGTCTCCGACCTCGACTACTTCGCCCGCACCTACGACCTGGTGCTCGTCTCCGCCGGCAAGGGCGAGCTGGTCTCGATGTTCGGCCGCGACGCCTCGCGCTCCCCGTACGCCGAGCCGCAGCGCGCGCTGGCCGTCGCATACGTGCACGGCATGGGCCCCCGCCCCGAGCACCCGGACTTCGACGCGGTGCGCTGCAACCTGGTGCCCGGCGTCGGCGAGCTGTTCGTGATGCCGACCCTCACCACCTCGGGCCGCGCGGACATCCTGTTCTGGGAGGGCATCCCCGGTGGTCCGCTGGACGCCTTCACGGGCGTCAAGGACCCCTCGGAGCACCTGGCCCTCACCCTGGAGCTGATGGAGAAGTTCACGCCCTGGGAGTACGCGCGCGCCACGAAGGTCGAGCTGACCGACGCCAACGCGACCCTCGCGGGCCGTTACGCGCCGACCGTCCGCAACCCGATCGGGCGGCTGCCCGGCGGCGGCGCGGTCCTCGGTGTCGCCGACGTCGTCGTCGCCAACGACCCGATCACGGGCCAGGGTTCGAACTCGGCGTCCAAGTGCGCCGCCTCGTACCTCGACTCCATCGTCGAGCACGGCGACAAGCCGTTCGACGAGGAGTGGATGCAGTCCATCTTCGACCGCTACTGGGACACCGCGCAGCACGTCGTGAAGTGGACCAACGCGATGCTGGGCGTCCCGCCGGAGCACGTCCTCAACCTGATCGGCGCCGCCGGCCAGCTCCAGCCGGTCGCCGACCGCTTCGCGAACGGCTTCAACAACCCGGCCGACTTCGAGAACTTCTTCTATGAGCCGGAGAAGACGAACGCCTACCTGGCCTCCGTCTCCGGCTGATCCGCGGCGGGGCGCGCACCGGTCAGCCGGTGGGCGCCCCCGCGGCGCCGTATCCGGTGTCGTCACCGCCCGTCGCGCCCTCGGGCAGCTCCGGCGGGGTGTAGTCCTTCATCGACGTGTCGCCCTGATCGGGGCGGACGGCGCCGAGCAGCGGATTGGCCGCGATCGGCGACACCTTGACCTTCGCGCCCGGCCGTGGCGCCTGCACCACCATGCCGTCGCCCAGGTACATCGCCACGTGCGTGGCCTCGGGGAAGTACACGACGAGGTCCCCGGGCCGCAGCTCGTTCAGCGGGACGCGGGGCAGTCGCGCCCACTGCTCCTGTGACGTGCGGGGGATGTCCTCGCCCGCGTGCTCCCACGCCTTCGACGTGAGCCCCGAGCAGTCGAACGCCGCGGGCCCTTCCGCGCCCCACACGTACGGCTTCCCGATCTGTTCCACCGCGTACGCGAGTGCCGTGTCCCCGGCCCGCGACGGCGCCCGCCGCGAACTGAGCGCGCCCGACGCCATGAACGTCTTCTGGGCCTTCGCCATCCCCGTGTCCTCCAGGCGGGTCAGCTCGGCGAGCTGGTCCGGGCTGAGCGAGGCGAGCAGCTTCTCGACGGCCTTGAGGCGGGTCTGGACCGCGTCCCGGTTCTTCTTCTGCCGCTCCGCGAGCCGGGTCTGCTCGGCGAGCGTCTTGCGTGCCTGGGCCGCCAGGTCGTCGGCGCGCTTCTCGCCGCCGACGAGCCGGTCCACGGTCGCGATGCGCTCCTGGGCCACGCGCCGGATCACATGGCCCTGGTCGAGGGCGTGCTGCGGGTCGCGGGCGAGGAGCAGGCGCAGGTAGGGGGAGATGTTGCTGCTGCCCTGGTACTGCTCGCGGGCGAGGCGGCCTGCCGCGTCGCGGCTGTCGTGGAGCGAGGTGCGGGCCCCGGCCAGCTTGCGGGCCAGGTCACCGGCCGTCTTCCGGCGCTTCTTGAGCTTCTCCGCGGTCGCGTTGTACGTCTCGGTGGCCTTCTCGGCCTCCCGGTACAGACGCTGAAGATCCGTCAGAAGTGTGGCGACGGACTTGCTGCCGGCCGCTGGAAGGGGGCCGGGGTCCGGTGCGGCTGCGGCGGTCGCGGGTCCCGGCGCCGCGAGCACTGAGGCCACGGTCGCGGCACAGGCCCATCGCAGAAGGCTTCCTGACACGTCATCACCTCCGGTGCGGGACAGCCCGTCCGTCCCGCACCGTGAGCATCAACACGTCCGCCTGCCCGCGCGCCTCCTGTTGGGCGGTTCGGCCCAAGGACCTCACCCGGCCGGGGGACTCCACCAAGGTGATCCGCAAAGGTGATCTACGAAGTCGACGGCTACGGACGCGGCTTGGACCAGGGCCACCGGAGCCCGCTGTCGTCGCGCCCCGAGGGGTCGTACTCGTACTTCCAGCGGCGGGTGAACCGGATCTTGCCGGGGACCATCGGCACCCGGCGGTAGATGAGCACCGTGCCCGCGGAGCCGTCGGGGCCCGGCATGGGGATGCGGTACACCTTCGGCGGATGCCCCGTGGGCCCGAGCAGCACGGGCAGCACCCGCCCGTCCATCGGCCCGCCGACGAACGGCGTCTCTTCGCTCTTCACGGCACCAGTGTCACAAGAGGTGTGCCGCGTCGCTCACCACGGGGAGCACCAGGCGCGCCAGCCGGCCCACGGGCCCGTCCGGCGTCTCCATGGCCAGCGCGTGCCGCACCGCTCCGGCGGTCTGCGGGTCGCGGCCCGCCGTCGCGGTGAGGACCGCCATGAACTGGTCGACGAGCCCGTCGCGCAGCTCGTCCAGCGGCGGCTTCTTGTCCTCGTCGAGCCAGATCAGCGAGGCCGCCTCCACCGCCGTGATCCACATACGTACGGTCATCCGCAACCGGGGGCCCGGGTCCGCCACGGCGAGATGGCTCAGGATGTGCTCGGCCGCCGCCCTGCGCACGCCGTCCACGATCGACGTCGTGCGCGACGTCTCCACGACGCTGCCGCCCTGGAGCAGGGCGGCGAACCCCATGTCGTGCTGGTCCACGAACCCGAGGTAGCGGTCGAGCGCCCGCGTGAGCCGGCCGCTCAGCGGCCCTTCCTGCGGCTCCGCGAAGCACTTCTCCAGCTCGTCGGCCGCGGAGCGCAGCGCGGCCTCGTACAACTGCTGCTTGCCGCCGGGGAAGTACCGGTAGACGAGCGGCCGTGAGACACCGGCCGCCTCCGCCACGTCGTCGAGGGACACCTCCTCGGGTGCCCGGTGCGCGAAGAGGGACAGCGCGGCGACGAGGAGCTGACTGCGACGCTCCTCGACGCTGAGCCGTCGGTACGCGCGGGTGCCGGGTGCCGAGGTCATGTCCCGCAGCGTAACCGGCTTTTCGTGCGGAGGTCCTGCACGGAGGCGCTCCGCACGGCCCCGTGCGCAGCCCTAGGCGAGCAGGCCCGAGGACTTCCACAGCCTGCGTCCGACGCCGCGCATGACCCCGATGTCGTCCAGGCTGTGTCGATGTGCGGCTCCGCCGCGTGGCGGTCAGGCGAGCAGGCCCGAGGACTTCCACAGCCTGCGTCCGACGCCCCGCATGACCCCGATGTCGTCCAGGAAGTCAGTCAGGCGCTTGGCGCCGGTCTGCATGATCTCGCGGCGGTGGCCGCTGGCCTTGACCTGCGCCAGCGCCTCCTTCGGGTCGAGCCCCGCCCGCTCGTAGGCCGCCGGGTTGTGGAAGGCCGTGTAGATCACGCGGGCCGCCTCGCCGCACACGATCCGGGTGTACGCCGCCTCGGCCGGGCCGCACGTCACCATCTGGCGGCGCAGCTCCTCACGGGCGTAGCGCACGTGCCGGGCCTCCTCGATGACGTGGATGCGGGTGATGCCGCGCACCAGCGGCTGGACGCGCTCGTCCGGGAACGTCATCCGCTGCATCCAGTCGATGATCTCCTCGCCGAGCAGCGTGGCCGCGAAGGATCCCGGCGTCGTGGAGATCGTCTTGAGCACGCGCCCCAGGTTGTGGTGGACGCGCGGCATGGGGAAGCTCTCGCCGACGCTCCGCTTGATCATGCGGGCGAACATCATGGAGTGCCGGCACTCGTCGGCGATCTCCGTGAGGGCGTAGCGCACATGGCTGCTGGTCAACGACTTGTCGTAGATGTGCCGTACAAGGAGCTGCATCAGGATGATCTCGAACCAGACGCCCATGGACGCCATGGAGGCGGCTTCGTACTTGGAGAGCTCGATGCGCTGTTCCTGCGGCATCCGCTTCCACATGGGGGTGTCGTAGAGCGAGCAGAGCTCCGGGGGCCAGTACCACATGCCCTCGACGTCGGGGGCGTCCCAGTCGAGCTCCTTGTCCGGGTCGAAGGAGTGCTTGGCGGAGGAGTCCAGTAGGCGCTCGGCCACCTGCTCGCGGTCCTTGAGCAGCCCGAGCGCGTCGCGCAGACCCTCGAACGCGTCGGCTTCCGTCACGGTCGTCATGGCTGTCCCACCTCGTCGTACGGGAAACGGGCGCCGCGGCACAGGAGTTACCGGCGGTCACGTCTTATGAGACTGCCTGTCAGCAAGGCCGTCAATCCCTTGTGCGCGACTTGTTGACCCGGTGTCCACGAGCGTGTGAGCCTGCCTGTATGTCGACGCATGAGCTGTACACCAGGGCGCCCGAGGAGCTCAGCTGGCAGATACCGGCGGCCGGCGCGGCAAGATTCAGCTGGGAGTACGACGAGGGCAGGGACCGCCTCCTCGCGCTCTACCAGAAGGGCAAGGACAAGCAGTGGGACGGCGCCAAGCGCATCGACTGGGGCCTGGAGGTCGACCCCCACAACCCGCTCGGCACCCCCGACGAGGCGCTCACCCTCTACGGCACCCGGCACTGGGCGAAGATGACGGACCGGGACAAGGGCGAGCTGCGCAAGCACTACGCGTCCTGGCAGTTCAGCCAGTTCCTGCACGGTGAGCAGGGCGCCATGGTGTGCGCCGCCCGCATCGTCGAGTCCGTCCCCGACATGGACGCCAAGTTCTACTCGGCGACCCAGACCATGGACGAGGCCCGGCACGCGGAGATCTTCAGCCGCTTCCTGCACGAGAAGATCGGGATGCTCTACCCGATCAACGACAACCTCCAGTCGCTCCTCGGCGACACCTTGCGCGACTCCCGCTGGGACATGCCCTACCTCGGCATGCAGGTCCTCATCGAGGGCCTGGCGCTCGCCGCGTTCGGCATGATCCGCGACACCACGGACAAGCCGCTGCCCCAGCAGATCCTCGCGTACGTCATGCAGGACGAGGCCCGCCACGTGGCCTTCGGGCGGATGGCCCTGCGCGACTACTACAAGCAGCTCACCGACGCCGAACTGCGCGAGCGCGAGGAGTTCGTCATCGAGGGCTGCTACCTGATGCGCGACCGGCTGCGCGGCGTCGAGGTCCTGGAGAACTTCGGCATCTCCAAGGCGGAGGCCGAGGAGTACAGCGAGCAGTCCGAGTTCCTGGCTCTCTTCCGCCAGCTGCTCTTCTCCCGGATCGTGCCCTGCGTCAAGGACATCGGCCTGTGGGGCAAGCGCCTCCAGCAGGCGTACGTCGACATGGGCGTCTTCGAGATGGGCAACTCGAACCTCGACCAGCTGATGGCCCAGGACGAGGAGATCGCCGAGAAGCTCGACGCGGAACGCTTCGCGGCGGAGGAGCTGGAGCGCGTCGCGGAGGTGGAGTCGACGATCGGGGAGGGCGAGCAGCTGCCCTAGGGCATGCCCGTGGTGCCCGTGGTGCCCGGGGGTGCCCGTGGTGTCCGGGGCGTGTGGGCATGTCACCCGCATGCAGTAGTTTGCTGACGTGTCCACGCCTCAGCCGCCCCAGCCCAACCCGTACGGCCAGCAGCCCCCGGCCGCGCCCTACGGCCAGCCCGGCCCCTACGGGCCGCCGCAGCAGCCCGGCCAGCCCGGTCCCTACGGCCCGCCGCAGCAGCCCGGCCAGCCCGGTCCGTACGGTCAGCCGGGCCAGCCCGGCCCGTACGCCCAGCAGCCCTACCCGGGCGGTGCCCCCTACCCCGGTTGGGGCGGTGCCCCCATGGGCCCGCCGCCCAAGAAGCGGCGGGTCGGGATGATCCTCGGCATCGTCGGCGGCGCGCTCGCCGTCGTCGTCGTCGGGATCGTCGCGGTCGCCATGCTCGGCTCGGAGGTCGACAAGAGCTTCCCGAAGGCCGAGTACAAGCTGACCATCCCGAAGACCGTCCTCGACGGGAGGTACACCCTCACCCAGGACCTGTCCGGCACCCAGGGCAAGCAGATCGAGGACGAGGCGGACGGCGCCTGGGACGCGCGTGACACCAAGGCGGCCGTCGGCCAGTACGCCGCGACCGACCCCGCCAAGAAGAACGCGGGTGTGGTGATCTCCGGCATGTACGGCCGGTTCAAGAACACCGACCTCGCCCGCAAGAACATGATGCAGGGCGCCGCCAAGAGCGACGGCGCCGAAGTCGCCGTGCCCGCCAAGGACTTCAAGCCGGCCGGCTCCGACGTCACCATCACCTGCCAGGTGCTCACCAAGCAGCAGGCGACCATCCCGATGTGCGCCTGGGTCGACGGGAACACCGGCGCCACCGTCGCCGAGATCACCCCCGAGATCGCTCTTCAGGACCCCTCCGACGTGGACCTCGACGCGGCGGCCGCGACCGCGGCGAAGATCCGCTCGGAGATCAGGAAGCCGATCGGCTGACGGACTCCGGCTCCGGCTCCGGCTCGGGGCCGGCTCCGCCCGCCGGGAACGCCGTACGCAGATTGAACGCGTACGGCGTCGGGCCGTGCGCCCGCAGATGGACCAGGCGTTCCTCCGCCTCCGCGACGGTGGGCCGGTGCCCGGCCGGCACCCACCACAGGGCGGTCACCGCCTCGTCGAGCCGCTCGAAGAACTCCCGGCGGCGGGCGAGCAGTTCACGGTGCAGGCCCTGGTACATGAACGCCGTCAGAGCATTCGTGTCCCGCCACACCGACATGTTCACCAGCAGCCACGCGTCGTCGAAGATCCGGATGTCCGTCGCGTCGCCCGTGTCGCCCTTGAGGCGCCACACGAACCCGTCCGACGCGTCGGCGACGGCGTTCACCGGATCGAGTCCCTCCGCGAAGTCCCTCAGCTGCTCCGAGTCGAGCGGGGCGGTCAGGCGGCCGATGTTCACCTGGGCGAGTTCGTGGCGAGTCCCGTTTTCCGTCGTCTTCGCAGTCCCGTAGTCAGTCATGGACTGCACGATAGGCAGGGGGCGCGGCGCCGTAGAGGGCCATTTCACCTGTTGGTATCAGGACCACTTGCGGGCCGGTTCCCTTACCGCTCCGCTGAGTTGAGTGCCGCTTCCATCACGTCCCGCGCGATCGGCGCCGCGCTCCCGCCGCCGCTGATGTCCGTACGGTTCGCCGACGCGTCCTCGACGACCACCGCGACCGCGACCTCCGCATTGCCCGCCTCCGGGGACCGCGCCCAGGAGATGAACCACGCGTACGGGGTGCCCTTGTTGCCCACGCCGTGCTGCGCCGTGCCGGTCTTGCCGCCGACGGTCACATCGGGGATCTGCGCGTTCGTGCCCGTGCCGTACTCCACGGCGTCCTGCATCATCTGCTGGAGCTGCACCGCCGTGGCCGGGTTCATCGCCTGGCGGTACGCCTTCGAACCGGTCTGCGCCACGGTGTTGCCGTGCTCGTCCGTCGTCCGCTCCACCAGATGCGGCGCCAACAGGACCCCGCCGTTGGCGACGGCGGCCGAGACCATCGCCATCTGCAGCGGCGTCGCCGTCGTGTTGAACTGGCCGATGGACGAGAGAGCCAGCTGCGAACGGTCCATGTCCGTGTCGAAGTTGCTCCGCGAGACGCCCGACGGGATCCTCACCCCCGCATCGTTGAAGCCGAACCTCCTGGCCGCCGACACCATCCCCTTCAGCCCCACCTGGACACCGAGTTTCGCCATCACCGTGTTGCAGGAGACCCGGATCGCGTCCGCGAGCGACGCGTCCTCACAGCCGTGGGCCTCGTTCCGCAGCAAGGTCGACGTGTCGGGCAGGCGCCAGGGGCTCGGCGTCTCCGTCGGCTCGTCCACATCCGTCACGACGCCCGAGTCGAGGGCCGCCGCCGCGGTGACGATCTTGAAGGTCGAGCCGGGTGGATACGTCTGCCGGATCGCCCGGTTGAGCATCGGCTGACTCGGCGCGCCGTTCAGGCGCTTCCACGCCGACGTCGTCGCCGAATCCGTCCCCGCGATCGCCCCCGGATCGTACGAGGGGCTGCTCACCAGGGCGAGGATCTCCCCGGTCGCCGGATCGAGCGCCGCGACCGCGCCCCGGCGCCCGGCCAGCCCGGAGTACGCCGCCTTCTGCGCCGCCGCGTTGATCGTGGTCGCCACCTTGCCGCCCGGCTGCTGCGAGCGCGTCAGGTCGTTGAACAGGGGGAGCGGGGCGAGCATCGGGTCCGTGCCGGAGAGGATGTCGTCCTCGGCGTTCTCCAGCAGTGAGGTGCCGTACACCTGGGACGCGTACCCGGTCACCGGCGCGTACAACGGACCGTCCTTGTACGTCCGTTCGTAACGGAGCTGCTCGCCGGTGTTCTTCGAGCCGGTGACGGCCTTGCCGTCGACGAGGATGTTGCCGCGCGGCTGGTCGTAGCGCGCGATGGTGTTGCGGCGGTTGGCCGGGTTGTCGTCGAGAGAGTCCGCCTCGAAGATCATTACGCGGGCCGAGTTGACCAGCAGTGCGACGAGCAGCACCAGACAGAAGACCGAGGCGCGGCGGATGTAGCGGGTCACCGATGCGCCTCCAGCGCGTCGTCCGGCAGGAGTTGGCCGCGCGCGGAGTCACTGATCCGTACGAGCAGCGCCACGATGATCCAGTTCGTGACGACGGACGAGCCGCCCTGCGCGAGGAACGGCATCGCCATGCCGGTCAGCGGGATCAGGCCCATCACCCCGCCCGCGATCACGAACACCTGGAGCGCGACGATCGACGCGATGCCGATCGCGAGGAGCCGGCCGAACGGGTCGCGCAGCGCCAGCCCGGCACGGTAGCCGCGCTCCACGAGCAGCGCGTACAGCAGGAAGATCGCCGTCAGGCCGACGAGCCCCAGCTCCTCGCCCGCGGTCGCCAGGATGAAGTCCGACTTGGCGGCGAACCCGATGAGGATCGAGTGCCCCGCCCCGAGCCCCTCGCCGAGCATGCCGCCCGCCGCGAACGCGAACAGCGACTGCGCGAGCTGGCCGGGACCCTCGCCCGCGTCGATCGAGGCGAACGGGTGCAGCCAGTCATGGACACGGCTGTTCACATGCGGTTCGAGCATGCCGACGAAGACCGCGCCGCCCGCCGCGAGGAGGAGCCCGATCGCGATCCAGCTGACGCGGCCCGTCGCCACGTACAGCATCACGATGAAGAGGCCGAAGAACAGCAGCGAGGTCCCCAGGTCACGCTCCAGGACCAGGACGCCCACGCTGATCAGCCAGAAGACCAGGATCGGCGCGAAGACCCGCATGGTGGGGAGCTGGAAGCGCCAGATCTTCTTTCCCGTGTACGAGAGCGCGTTGCGGTTCGCCGCGAGATAGCTGGCGAAGAAGATCGCGAGCAGCACCTTGGCGAACTCGCCCGGCTGGATGGAGAATCCGCCGATCCTGAGCCAGATGCGGGCGCCGTTCACCGCCGGGAAGAAGATCGGCAGGACCATCAGGAGCAGCGCGGCGACGGCCGACAGATACGCGTACCGCTGGAGCACCCGGTGGTCGCGCACGAACACCACGACCGCGATGAACAGGGCCACGCCGAGCGTGGACCAGATGAGCTGGATCGGCGCCGCCTGGTCGTCGGGCGTCTCCAGGTCGAGCCGGTAGATCAGGACCAGGCCGAGGCCGTTGAGCAGCACACCGATGGGCAGCAGGAGCGGGTCCGCGTACGGGGCGCGCAGGCGGATCGCGCCGTGCGCCACGAGCGCGAGCACGCCGAGCCCGGCGCCGTAACCGGCGGCGCCGGGCGGTACGGAGCCGTTCTTGGCGAGTCCTACGGCGCAGTATCCGTAGACGCTGAGCAGGACGGCCAGAACGATCAGGACGAGTTCGGTGCCACGGCGCCGCGGGAGGCGGACAGCGGGGACAGCGGGAGGGCTGACGCCGGCTCTGGTGCCTGCCGGGCCCATGGGTCCCGTCGCTCCCGTCGGTCCCGTCGGGCCCGTCGATCCGGTCGATCCGGTCATGGCGGGAACGTAACAAGCGATCGCCCAGAAATCCCGCTATGTCTCTTTAATCTGACTGGGTGTGTGTCCGGCGGGGGTTTCGGGCGGGGGTTTCGGCGGGGGTTTCGGGCGGGGGTTTTGGGAGGGGTTTCGGGAGGGTTCTGTTCGGGGGTTCCGTGTGGGGGTGGTGCGTCAGGGCTGGTGGTCGTCGTACGGCAACGTCAGCGTCGCCAGCGCTCCGCCGTCCTCCGCGTTCGTGAACCTGAGCGAGGCGCCGAGCACCTTCGCCTGGCCCAGCGCGATCGTCAGGCCGAGGCCGTGGCCCTTCGCGCCGCCCTCCGTCCTGAACCGCTGCGGACCGCCCTCCACCAGGTAGTCCGGGTAGCCCTCCCCGTGATCCCGCACCGTGATCACCGGGCCGTCCACCGTGAGGACCACCGGCGGGCTGCCGTGCCGGTGCGCGTTCGCGACGAGGTTGCCCAGCACCCGCTCCAGGCGTCGGCGGTCCGTCACTACGCAGACGTCGCGCACCACGGCCACCTCCGTCTCCGTGCCGGACCCCCGCACCACCCGCTCGGTGAGCGGGCCGAGCCAGTTGTCGTCCAGGTCCACGCGCTCACTGCGCGCGTCCAGGCGCGAGATCTCCAGCAGGTCCTCGGTGAGGGTCCGCAGTGCGGCGACCCGGTCCCGTACCAGCTCCGTCGGGCGGCCCGGCGGGAGGAGTTCGGCCGCCGCGTGCAGGCCCGTCAGCGGTGTCCGCAGTTCGTGCGCCACGTCCGCCGTGAACCGTTGCTCGCTGAGCAGCTTGCGCTGCAACGACGACGCCATGCTGTCCAGCGCGCTCGCGACCGCGGCCACCTCGTCCTGGTGCCTGGCCGGATCTCTCGTCCTCGGATCGCCCACGCGCGCGTCCAGGTCCCCGCCGCTGATCCGCCGGGCCACCCTCGCCGTCGCGTGCAGGCGCCGCGTCACGCGGGTCACCGCGAACGCTCCCACCAGCAGCGTCGCGCCGATCGCCAGCACGGACGAGCCGACGATCGCCTGGTCCAGGCCGTCGATCGTGCGGGCGCCCTGCGAGTAGTCGACCTCCACGGCCAGTACGCGGTTCCTGTCGACCGGACCCGCCGCCCACATCGTGGGTGCCTTCGCGTGGCTGCTCACCATGGTGCCGCGATTTCCGCCCGCGGCGAGCCTGCGCAGCGAGTCGGGCAGGCCAGGGGGGTCGACCCCCGCGAGCGGGCCCAGTCTCGCTCCGGCCTCGTACGCCTCGGTGGCCTCGTCGAGCCGGCCCAGTGCGCGGTCACGGGCCTGGCCGACGGTCTGATTGGCGACCGATACGTGGACCAGGGCGCCCAGGAGTGCGGCGAGTGCGCAGCACATCACCGTGATGAAGACCGCGGCCTTCCAGGTGAGGGTGGCGGTCCAGGCGGGGAGCAGGGGTTTGGGCCTGGCGGGGCTCGGGTCGGCGCGGGAGGTGGTGGGGGTCATGGGCGGCTCTCGGGGGGCTGCCGCTGCCGCTGCCGGGGGCGCGGGTGTTCTGGGCCGGTGTTCTCGCGCCGGGCTGTGGGGGTGGGTGCTGGGCCGGTGCCGGTGCCGGTGCCGGTGGCCGTGCTGGTGCTGGTGCTGGTGCTGGTGCTGGTGCTGGCGTCGGGGTCGGGGTTCTGCGCCCTGCGTGTGTGGGTGGGTGCGGGGCCGGTCCGGTATGTCCGTCCTCGCTTGGATGGTTCGGCGTCGGATTTCGTGCGCGTCAGTTGTGTGTGCCGGCTCCGGGCGGACATACCGGCCCGTCCCCTCCCGCTCGGTCGCGGGTGCGGCTGTGTGGGGGGCGGTGTCTGTCGGGCCGTGTACGTGGGCCGGTGCGGGCCGGGTGTGTGGTGCCGTGGTCCCGGGGTCGTGTGTGTCGTCATCGCGTCGGGGCCGATGGGGTTGTTGTCGGGGTTTCCGGCGGGGAGGTGGTGGGGCTGGGCTTGGGGGTCTGGGTTGGGGCTGCGGGTGGGCCTGTGCGGAGGATTTCGTCTCGGGTGGGGAGCATCGCGCGCTGGTGCGGGTCCCAGGACCACGCCGTGCGGTACTCGTAGCCCGGCAGGTCCGCCACCGCCCGCAGGATTACGTCGCGGCCCGCGATCTCCACGCTCACGACCGCGTCCGACGTTCCCATGATCTGCGTCAGTTTGTGGCCCTCGAACGTGTAGCAGCGCACCGCGAGTTGGCCTTTCGGCAGGCGGATCCCCACGACCAGTTCGTCCTTGCCGTCGCCGGTCAGGTCCCGGTAGTACGCCTTCAGCACCGGGCACTTGGTACGGGCCTCCGTGCCGCAATCGTCCAGCCCTACGACCTTGTCCGGGCTCGGGGACGGGCTCGGCGATGCCGCGGCGGCCGCCGCCTGGGTGCGGACGACTTCGACCGGGTTCACGCGGTGAATGTCGTCACCCTTGGCGGTGATGCCCTTCACGACCTCGGTGTGGCCCGAGCCGTAGTTGTCGGCCGCGGCGGACGCCGGCGGCAGTGTGGGCCACAGCCGGGCCGGCCCCACCGCCGTGGACGTCGGACCCGCGCTGCGCAGCTCGCCCGAGTCGCCGCACCCTGCGAGCAGCAGTACCGACGCCGACACGGCGGCGGCCGCGGTACAGGTGCGCCTGGAATTCACTGCACTCCTGCCTGTCCGCGTGCCGGTAGGTCACTCCACTGACACCTTATTGGTGAGGAAGTCCTTTTTATTGACCCACGGGACCGTGCGCACCTCGAACCCTCAGTCGTCGGTGCGCCCGCGCCGGTACATCGAGAACGCGAGTCCCCCCGCGCCCGCCGCCGCCATTCCGCCGCCCGCCGCCACGAACAGCGGGTTCGAGTCGGGTGTGTCGTGGATCCCCTCCGGTGAGCTTTCCGGAGCGGGGGTCGCGTGCCGGTCGGGCTGGGCGTGCGCGAACGCGGCCGTCGGGACCAGGAGCGCGCCGCCGAGAACGGCGGCGACGAAGGTGCCACGGGCCAGCAGGCCTGCTCGACGGGTGGTGCTCACGGAACGTCTCCTCTGCTCTACTCCCGGTGCTGTGCGCTCCACCAGGTGGCGTAAACGCGGACGTCTTTACCGTAAAGAACCCTCATCACGGCAATTCGGCAGCTGTGTAACAGCGGGCCGAAACTCTTCGGGCGGTGGTGTCGCCGAGGGGCCGGACGGCATATTGCCGTGCGGCTCCGGGGCTGTTCCCATGGTCGTGGGGTGATGGTGCATGAGCGGTCTGCGCGTCGTACCGACCTGGCGGCACGGTCGGGAGCGGCTCTACGTCTGCGGCGACGACGGCAGGAACGTCGCCTGGTACGACCGTGAGGCCGGCCGCGTCAATCTGATCAGCGAGGCCCGCCGGGACGCCGTGCTCGACGCCCTCGGGCCCTTCCTGACCGGCCAGGTCACGGTCGGCCCGCCCCCGGTGCCCACCCCGGCCGAACTCGCCCGGCTCGCCCTCCACCCGGACGACGACCTCGCGCCGAACCGGCCCGGCGAGGCGCTCCTTATCGCCGTCGACCGCGACCCGGGCCCGCCGCGGCGGCTGCGCGGGGATCCGCGGCGCCGGGCCCTGGAGGCCGAGCAGTCCGTCGGCGGAGCGCTCGACGCGTTCGAGCGGGCGGGCTGGCGTGCGCTGCACTCCGTGCCGCTGCCCGGCGGCGCCCGCATCCACCACCTCCTCATCGGACCCGGCGGTCTCTACGCCCTGCACACGCTTCCGGCCCGCAAGCAGCGCGTCCGCGTCGCCGACCCGATGGTGATGACCGGCCGCTCGGAGCCGCACCCGCTCCTGCGCCGCGTCCGCGCGGACGCGTCCCGCGCGTCCTTCGCCCTGACCGCGGAGGTCCGCCCGGTCCTGGCCGTGGCGGGCGCCACGACCGTCGAGGTGGCGGCACCCCCACGGGACGTACGCATCGTCCTGGACACGGAACTCCAGTCACTCGCGCGCACGGGCGGCGTCCTGAAACCGGCCGACGTCGAGGCCCTGCACGCGATGGCCCGCGACCGCCACACGTGGCTGCGGGTCTGAGGCCGCTTTACCGGGCTTGCCGGCGGCGCACCATCTCGGTGATCCAGACAGGTGCGAACGGGGACGTGCAGCCGGGGGACGTCGGGTAGTCCTTGAGTACCTGGAGGCGCTCGCCGATGTCCATCGCTCGGGTGCGGCGGTCGGCGTGGTCGATCCCGATCTGGGCCAGGCAGTGGTTCATCGCCCACTGCAGGCGGTCCGGGGCGTCCTTCATCTCCGCCTCGATGACGTCGAGGAGCCCTGAGAGGTCGAGGCCCTCCGGCTTTTTCGCCACGCGTTCCGTGGTCAGCGCCCAGCCGGCGCTCGCGACCACTGGATCCGGGTCGGCCGACCAGGCCAGACGCAGCTCTTCGGCGTGCGGGTTCTTCTTCACCACGTAGTTCACGAGCCAGTCGTGCACCTTGGGCGTGCGCGCCTCGCGCACCATGGCGTCCAGCTCGTCCCGCCCGAACGCCTTCGGGCGGCAGATGAGGAGGGCGAGGAGTCTTGCCGCGGTGTCGTCGGTTTCCCAGAGCCCGCTCGCGAGTTCCTGCTGCGTTTTCAGCCGCTTCGCGAGCGCGCGCAGCTTGCTGAGGTTCACGCCGTGATCGTCGCCGTGCTTCTCGTTCACGGCGCGTGCCTTCGGGTCCTCGAGCTCGGCCAGCTCGGCCATCACCTCGGCGACCGTCGTCCCGGTCAGCGTCGTCTCGGCCACCTCGGCCCTCCCGTCCGTCCCCGCGCGAGATTTCACCCTATGACGACGGAAGGACATCTCATCCGTCGGACCGCACCCGTACGAAACGGATGGTCTCGTGGCGTCCGGCCGCTTGGCGCAGTTCGATGAGGAGGGGGGCGGTGAGCATGCGCACCGGCCCGTGTTCCGGGTGGTGCGTCAGCTGTCCCAAGCGGCCGCGTACCAGCTCGCCGACCTGCCGTGACTGCGTCGGGGTCAAGCGAGGCGACGTCTTCACGGTTCGATCATCCGGGAGTTGTACGAGAAGTGCCTGCGGTCTGTCCAACGGGCCGAAAACGCCGAGGAGTTCCCCGTCCGTCGTGTCCGCATGCCTGATCTTTCTCCATGCCTGGGTTCCTCCTGCCCGATAGGCCGAGCGCAGTTCCTTCGCCACAATTCCTTCGACACCGGCAGCTCTTATGTCACGGAACCAGATATGGGCGGTTTCCTCGTCGAGCGTCGCCAGTACGCGCTGAAGGGGCGGGCCGACGTTTTGCAGCGCGGCACCGAGCAGCTCCCAGCGCTTTTTCAGCGGCAGGGCTCTGACATCGCGGCCTGGGACGGCGAGGATGTCGAACGCCACGTAGGACACCGGGATGCCCGATCGCTCGCGATCGGCGTGGGACCGGAGGAGATCGGCGAAGCTCAGACGCCCGTCGCGATAGGCGCACAGTTCGCCGTCCAGCACGGTTCCTGCGGGCAGACGCTCTCCAAGATATGCGGTAATTTCGGGAAACTCCCGGGCCAGGTCCCTTTGTGAGCGTGACTGCAGGAAGACCCGGCCGCCTTCGAGGATGAAGGCGAGGGCGCGGAATCCGTCGAGTTTGAGGGAGTACTGGAGACTCTCCGGCGTGCCTGTTTGTTCAGGGATTTCGTCCACAGCCTGGGG
This sequence comes from Streptomyces sp. NBC_00009, assembly GCF_045040855.1. NCBI lineage: Bacteria > Bacillati > Actinomycetota > Actinomycetes > Kitasatosporales > Streptomycetaceae > Streptomyces > Streptomyces sp. NBC_00009. The sequence goes on along the minus strand of NZ_CP108312.1, from coordinate 2,548,137 downwards.
ACGCATTACGTCGACGGGCGGTCGCAGGGCTACTGCCGGCGCGTTTTCGTCCATTCCGTCAGGGTCTGCCCGGCCGACGTGCCGGGTGGGGAGAGGCTCGCCCTTCGCGTCGGACTGTCACCGGGACAGCCCCGGCGCCGCCGCTCACGGCACCCTCCCCGCGCGGTTCAGGTTGATCAGGGGGCCGAGCAGGTCCCCGTAGCGTTCGAGGCGGGGGGCGATGTCGTCGGCCAGGAACGTCAGCTTCCGTGCGTCGGTGCAGGCCTCGACCTCCTCCCACGTCACCGGCGCCGACACGGTCGGCTCCGGGCGGGCGCGCAGCGTGTACGGGGTCGCCGTCGTCTTCGCGGCGGCGTTCTGGCTGAAGTCGACGAATACCTTGCCGGGGCGCAGGCTGCGGGTCATGCGGTGGACGACCAGCTCCGGATGCTCCGCCTCCGCCTCCACCGCGAGGGTCTTCGCGTACGCGCTCACCCGATCGGACGGCGTCGGTTCCAGCGGCACGAGCACGTGCAGCCCCTTGGCGCCGGAGGTCTTCACGTACGAGTGAAGCCCGTCGGCCCTCAGCCGCTCCTGAAGCCAGAGCGCGACCGCGCAGCACTCCACCACGTCCGCCGGTTCCCCGGGATCCAGGTCCAGGATCAGCCGGTCGGCCTGTCCGGGCGCGTCCGCCTGCCACTGCGGCGTATGGAACTCCGTCACCAGATTGGCCGCCCACATGAGTGACGCCAGATCCTGTACGAGGACCTGGCGGGACGGGGCACTCCTCGAATGCGGCACGTCCGCCGTCCGTACCCACGCCGGCATGCCCGGCGGCACGTTCTTGGTGAAGAACCGCTGGCCCTCGGGCCCGTCCGGGTAGCGCAGGAAGGACACGGGCCGGTCGTGCAGGTGTGCGAGCAGGGGCCCGGCGACGGTCGCGTAGTAGTGCAGCAGCTCGCCCTTGGTGAACCCGGCCGCCGGGTACAGCACTTTGTCGAGGTTGCTGAGCGCGAGCCTCCGCCCCTCCACCTCTGTGATGGGCGTCATACGATGAGAATCCCACGGAAATCGATACGACCTGTCCCAAAGGGTTACGGCGGAGGCGCGACGGAGGCGGCGACGGCGGTGGCGGTGGCGGTGGTGGGTGGCCGACGGGTTCGGCTACGGCAGGGCACTACGGGCGGCACGCAGCAGAGCACTACGCAGGGCACACGGCAGAGCACTACGCAGAGAGGGACACCGTGCGATCCATATGGAACGGCGCCATCTCGTTCGGCCTGGTCAGCATCCCGATCAAGCTGGTCAACGCCACTGAGAGCCACTCGATCTCCTTCCGGCAGATCCATCTCGAGGACGGCGGCCGCATCCGCTACCGCAAGTTCTGCGAGCTGGAGGAGAAGGAGGTCACGTCTGCGGAGATCGGCAAGGGGTACGAGGCGGCGGACGGCGCGATCATCCCCATAACGGAGGAGGATCTGGCCTCCCTGCCGATCCCGACCGCGCGGACCATCGAGATCGTGGCCTTCGTCCCCGCCGACCGGATCGACCCCCTCCAGATGGACGCCGCCTACTACCTCTCCGCGAACGGCGTCCCCGCGGCGAAGCCGTACACCCTGCTGCGCGAGGCGCTCAAGCGGAACAAGAAGGTCGCCATCGCCAAGTTCGCCCTCCGGGGGCGGGAGCGGCTCGGCATGCTGCGCGTCGTCGACGACGTGATCGCGATGCACGGTCTGCTGTGGCCCGACGAGGTGCGCGCCCCGGAGGAGGCGGCGCCCGAGACCCAGGTGACCGTGCGCGAGGCCGAACTCGACCTGGCGGACGCGCTGATGGACACCCTCGGCGAGGTCGACATGGAGTCGCTGCACGACGACTACCGTTCCGCGGTCGAGGAGATGATCGAGGCGAAGGCGTCCGGCGAGGGCGTGGTGGAGGCGCCTGCTGCCCCCGAGGGCGGCGGCAAGGTCATCGACCTGATGGCGGCCCTGAAGAGCAGCGTCAAGGCGGCCAGGGAGGCCCGGGGTGACGCGGCCGCACCGGAGCGGGAGGCGAAGGTGAGCCCGGTGACCCCGCTGAAGTCCCGTACGGCCCCGAAGGAGGTCGGCGGGAAGAAGTCGACCTCGACGAAGGCGAAGCCGGCAGCGTCCGGGAGCGGCACGGCGAGGAAGACCACGGCCAGGAAGTCGGCCGCCTCGTCGCGGACGACGGCCGCAGACAAGGCGAGCGCGTCGAAGGCGAGCACGTCGAAGGCGAGTACTTCCAGGGCCGGTACATCGTCCAGGGCCGGTACGTCGAAGGCGAGCGGCTCGAAGGCGGGCGCCTCGAAGGCCACGGCCAAGAAGACGACCGCCAAGAAGTCACCGGCGAAGAAGACGGCGTCGCGCAGGCGGGCGTCTTAGGGGGAGGGCTTCTTAGGAGGAGGGCGGTGGGCCGGCACCTTCGTGCGTGGATACGCATACGTACGAAGGTGCCGCCGCCAGGCCACTGTTGTGGCTGCTGTGCCTAGCGGGCCACGAACTGCGTCAGGATCGCCTGCACCTCGTAGATGTCGACGCCCTTGCTGAACGTCTTCTGGACGGGCGCCGCCGTGCCGGAGATCCAGACCTTGAGCTCACCGTCGAGGTCGAAGTGGCCGGCGGTCTCGACGGAGAAGTGTGTGATGCTGCGGTAGGGGATGGAGTGGTACTCCACCTTCTTGCCGGTGATCCCCTGCTTGTCGACGAAGATCAGGCGCCGGTCGGTGAAGAGGATGGTGTCGCGGATGAGCAGGTACGCGGCCTGCACCTGCTCGCCCTGACCGAACAGCTTGGCGTACTCCTGCTGCGCGCCGACGGGGTCGACGGTGTGCGCGTTTCCGAACAGTGCCATGAGGCCCCCCAGATGGTGAACTCCTGCGTAGGCACAGGATCTTCACACTGTAGGTGAGGTCTTGGCCAGGGGGCGGGCGACCTCTTCCGGATTGTGTGCGGTGACGAGGAATCCGACGCTCTTCATCCGCACCTCGCTGTCACCGTCCGCATCCCCGTCGCCGGCGCGCTCGTACGCGTGCAGGGTGTCCGTGAGGGCGCGATGCGCCAACTCCCTTACCTCGCCGTCGACTTGTTCGGTCAGGTGCCTTCCGGGCCCGGAGCCGAGCAGGAACGCGGCGGCGTCACCGGCGTCCCGCCCCCACAGCCCGTACCCCTCCACGCGCCGTACCTCGACGCCCGCGAACCCGGCGCCGGACAGCACGCCGCGCGTGGCGTCGGGGTCGGCCAGGGAGAACATCCCCGGGCTGCGCGAAGTGTCCCGCTCGCCCGGAGCCCCGAAGTCGCCGACGGGCAGGATGCCGCGCAGCCCGGCGATGGCCCGGAGCCAGTCGTTGCGCTCGGGCTCGGCGGCACAGATGAACGCCAGCCTCCCGCCCGGCCGGAGGGCGCGCCGGATGTTGGCGAAGGCGGCGACGGGGTCGGCGAAGAACATCACCCCGAACCGGCTGATGGCGACGTCGAAGGCCCCGGCGGGGAAGGGGTGGATCTGGGCGTCGCCCCGCTCGAAGCTGACGTCGACCGCCCCTTCCTGCCGAGCAGTCTCCTCCCGAGCAGTCTCCTCGGCCCGGGCCAGCATGGGCCCCGACAGATCGACCCCCAGTGCCCGCCCGTCCGGGCCCGCGCGCCGGGCGGCGAGGCGGGTGGTGGCCCCGGCGCCGCAGCCGACGTCGAGGACCCGCTCGCCTGGGCGGACTGCGGCGGCGTCGAGGAGAGGCTCGTTGAACCCTGCGTTCACGGCGTCCCAGCGGTCCTGGTTGCGGGCCCAGTGCTCACCTTCGTACCCGTTCCAGGCCTGGGACTGATCGACGTTCACGATGTGCGGCACAGCGCTACCCCCTCGTTGCGGCGGACGGGCCGGGTCTAGAATGGGCACCCGCCCATACCAAGTATGGGCACACGCCCAAACTGATGACAAGGGCGTGATCCGGGACGGTCGGCATACGGTCGTACCGAAACCGGACCTGATGGCCGGGCCTGCTGATGGCCGGACCCGGACCTGATGGCGAACCTGATGGGAAGAGGCAGCATGTCCCCGCGCGGAGTGGCGATCCCCGACGTAAGAGAGCGGCTCTTCGACGCGGCGGAGCGGATCCTGGCGCGGGAGGGCCCGTCGGGCCTGACGAGCAGGGCGATCACGACCGAGGCCGGCTGCGCGAAAGGCCTGCTGCACAAGCACTTCGCGGGCCTGGACGAACTCGTCGCGGAACTGGTCCTGGCCCGCTTCGCCGGCACGGCGCGCCTTGCGGAGGATCTCCCGGGCCGCGCGGGCGAGTCCACGGTGGCGGCCAACCTGAAGACGATCGGCTATGCGCTCCTGACGTCCCTGAACCCCACGACGGCGGGCCTGGCGGTCTCGACCCCGGCGGCGTCGCTCCGTATCCGCGAGGCTCTGGAGGCGGGCGCCCCTGGCTTCGACGCGATCCAGCAGTCGATCGCGGACTACTTGAACGCGGAAGTGGAACGGGGCCGCCTCTCCCCGGCCACGGACACGACGGCGACGGCGCTGGCGCTGGTCGGGACGGTCCACCACCTGTTGATGACGACATGGGGAGACACGGCGCGCGATCCGGGCGAACAGACGGAAAGACTGGTGACGATGCTGCTGGGCCCGACGACCGGAGGATCAATCGGCCATGGAGAACGTTGAAGATGTTGACAATCTTGACAATGTTGACGACGTGATCCGGAGCAACGCCCCCGGATCATTCCCGTACAGCGTGCTGCGCGAACGGCACCCGGCGCTCATCCAGCGGGTGCGGGAGGCGTTCCCGTACGACCCGGAGCGGCAGCGGGCACTGGACGCGCTCCTGAGGGAGAGCACGGATCCGGCCGGCGTGATGGAACCGCTGCCGCCGGACGCCCGGGACCGCGAACAGTGGGAGGAGTGGGGGAGCGGCGAGCATGTGGGCGGGTCGTGGTTCGACGCGCCGTTCCTGTGGGCGGAGAGCTACTTCTACCGCAGACTCCTGGACGCGGTCGGTTACTTCGACGCCGCCGGACCGTGGCAGGGCATCGACCCGTTCCGCCCCTTCAAGCAGGCGGAGCTACGGGGTCCGGAGGCGCAGGCGGAACTGACGGCCCTGGACCGCCTCGCGCAGGAACCACCGGAAACCCAAGCCCGGGCCCTGCTCCACGGCTCCCTCTGGGGCAACAGAGCGGACCTCGGCTTCCAACTCACCGCGAACGCCACCGACACCCCCACCACCCCCCTCCTGGCGGACGACTCGGAACATCTGTGGTCGCTGCTGCCGCCGGGGGCCGGGAACACGGTCCACGTGGTGGCGGACAACGCGGGCCGCGAACTGGTCCCCGACCTCCTCCTCATCGACCACTTCCTACGCCACGCACACGCGGAACAAGTCGTCCTCCACGTAAAGCCACACCCGTACTACGTCTCCGACGCGACCCCCATGGACGTAATCGACGCCCTACACCACCTGAAGCAAGCCCCGGGCGAGGCGGGCAATGCGGGCGAACGCCTATGGCACGCAACCTCAACAGGCCACCTGCAACTCCGCACGCACCCTTTCTCCTGCGCCCCACTGCCGTACGCCGCAATGCCGGACGACCTGAAGAAGTCATTCGAGACAGCCACCCTCACGATCCTGAAGGGCGACCTGAACTACCGCCGCCTGGTAGGCGACCAACTCCGTCCCCCCACAACCCCATTCCCCGCGTGCACGTCCTACTTCCCGACCCCCGTAGCGGCCCTGCGCACCCTCAAATCAGACGTAATCGTGGGCCTGGACGAACAAACGGAGCGCACGCTGAACGAATCGGAACCCGAATCCTGGCGAACAACGGGAACGCATGCGGTGATCCAGGTACGGGCTGGTGACGACGGCAGGCGTGCGAGCGGAGCGAGCCTCGATGAAGTGATGAAGTAGGGAATCCCTTTCCGCGCATGCTCGGGTGGGCTGTTGCCGGGTGTTGGCGCGGCTGTTCACCGGCTCTGTGGCCTCTGGTGTTCGGCTGATCTTCAGGGCGTGCGGCACGTACTCGGGGCCTACCGAGACGGGGTCCTGGGCCTCGCCGTAGACGAAGTACTCCCCGTCAGCGACCCATGCGTCGGCAGTCCTGTATGCGTCGATCCAAACCGTCACGCTGTGCGACTCCGCTGTCGTTGAGGTCGGGCGTAGATGTCAGCACGTCACAACTATCAACCTCCGCCGAACGGGGTTCGGCGAAGCGACATCTTCGACGGGCACCGCAACGGGTGCGATCTCCCTCTTTGGATACCGAGGGCTCGCGGCGTACGCGTGTGAAGCGCTGCTGGAGAGGATGAATGAGTGATCGGGAGGCACGACACGGGCGCCTGGCGGAAGGTCCATCCCGTGCGCATGTACGTTAAGTAGTCATTGCATTGCAATAGGTAATGCAGCTCTGCACTGCAGACGCACGGAGGGCAAGATTTCATGCGCATGCTCCAGAAGGTCATGATCGCCGCTGCAGCGGTCGGTGGTCTGGTCGCTCTCTGCTCGGGAAGCGCCTATGCCGCCAACTACAGCGACTCCGGCTACGGAGGAACTCAGCCATTCGTCGCTGGTTTGTTGGGCGACGTCACCCCGCAAGCGCAGCAATCGGCGGAAAAGAAGAGAGATGCGCGGGAGAAGAAGGCGTCGAAGGGTGTAAGCCGGACGGCCGCGTGGCAGGCGAACGCGCAGACGGGGCACATCCTCCGCACCGTCAGCCTGCTGGACGGGCACTTGGAAGTGCCGCGCCAGCTGGGCGGGACCACCGACGGGACGAACCAGAACAACCAGGTAATTAGTGCCTTTGGTGGCGTCAACCAAAACAATCAGGTAATTAGCGCCTCCGGTGCCGTAAATCAAAACAATCAGGCAATTAGCGCCTCCGGTGGCGTCAACCAGAACAACCAGGCAAATGGCGGTTCCGGTGGCGTCAACCAGAACAATCAGGCAAATGGCAGCTCCGGTGGCATCAACCAGAACAATCAGGCAAATGGTGGCTCTGGTGGCGTCAACCAGAACAATCAGGCAAATGGTGGTTCTGGTGGCGTCAACCAGAACAATCAGGCAAATGGCAGCTCCGGTGGCATCAACCAGAACAATCAGGCAAATGGTGGCTCTGGTGGCGTCAACCAGAACAACCAGGCAAATGGCGGTTCTGGTGGCATCAACCAGAACAACCAGGTAAACGGGCCCAGGATCGCGTTCGCGCCGGCCATCCGGCAGTCGTATCTGCAGCAGACGCAGACTGTGCCGGGCAGCTGAAGACGCCGGCCCTGCCGATCGGCTTCGGCAACGCGAACCCGTCACGGTCTCGTGGCGGGTTCCGTCGGTTTCGGGGTGGGATCTGGCGAATGGGCCTCGGCCCTGCCCCCCCGGGGGGGCACGTGGCATCGAGCGTAAGCATGGCGCTGATGTGAGGCGATGCGGTGGGGCTAAGCCGTGAGAGCCGGCTGCAGCAGATGCTTGTCGGCGAAGGCCACCAGTCCCGTCACGCCGGCGTCACGCGACGGTGATGCCCGGCGCCCCACGATGACTGGGACAGGCAAGCGCAACCCCGCTTTCACATGTAAGGAAGCCACCATGGTGACAAGCATCCGGCGTCGCATTCCTCGCCTGATCGGCGCATCCGGCCTGGCCGCGACACTTGCCCTCGGGGCAGGCGCGGCGACCGCCACAGCAGCACATCAGGCGGCACCGAAGGCAAAGGCCTCGACTGCGGCACCGAATCTCTGCGGCAAGCAACCCAGGCCGAACGTCTGCCCCTCGCGGGTTAACCAGGGCAACCAGGCCGTCGGGAACACCGGCAGGGTGAACCAGGGTAACCAGGCTGTCGGGAACACCGGCAGGGTGAACCAGGGTAACCAGGCTGTCGGGAACACCGGCAGGGTGAACCAGGGTAACCAGGCTGTCGGGAACACCGGCAGGGTGAACCAGGGTAACCAGGCTGTCGGAGGCACCGGCACGGTGAACCAGGGTAACCAGGCGATCGGGGGCACTGGCGGCACCAACCAGGGCAACCAGGCGATCGGGAACACCGGCGGGACGAACCAGGGTAACCAGGCTGTCGGAGGCACCGGCACGGTGAACCAGGGTAACCAGGCGATCGGGGGCACTGGCGGCACCAACCAGGGCAACCAGGCGATCGGGAACACCGGCGGGACGAACCAGGGTAACCAGGCTGTCGGAGGCACCGGCACGGTGAACCAGGGTAACCAGGCGATCGGGGGCACTGGCGGCACCAACCAGGGCAACCAGGCGATCGGGAACACCGGCGGGACGAACCAGGGTAACCAGGCGATCGGGGGCACTGGCGGCACCAACCAGGGCAACCAGGCGATCGGGAACACCGGCGGGACGAACCAGGGTAACCAGGCTGTCGGAGGCACCGGCACGGTGAACCAGGGTAACCAGGCCGTCGGGGGCACTGGCGGCACCAACCAGGGCAACCAGGCGATCGGGAACACCGGCGGGACGAACCAGGGTAACCAGGCTGTCGGAGGCACCGGCACGGTGAACCAGGGCAACCAGGCGATCGGGGGCACTGGCGGCACCAACCAGGGCAACCAGGCGATCGGGAACACCGGCGGGACGAACCAGGGTAACCAGGCCGTCGGAGGCACTGGCGAGACGAACCAGGGCAACCAAGCCATCGGATAGTAGTAACCCCGGCTGCGGGCTGAACACACCACACATGTGCCGACCCGCTTCGACAACGCGAACCCGCCATGGGCAACAGCGGCGGGTTCGCAGAAATTCACCACCGAGCACGTCGCGGACATCATGGGTTCGCGACCCGGAGATCGTCGAGGTCGCCCGGCACGAGGGTTCCACGGACGAGCATCACCCGCCGCAGGAGGCCAAGACATGTGATCCGGCCGTGCCCCTCGCGGTCCCTAATGCAAGTATCCGCCACCGGGGTGTGACTGCTGCAGTTCGGCCACTAGCTGACGCAGCTGCTGTGTGGGGCGGAGTCCCAACTCGTTGCGCAGACGCTGCGCGTAGCGTTCGAAGTGGTCCAGCGCCTCGACCAGGTTGCCTTCCGCCAGGTAGGCGCGGATCAGCGAGACCTGGCTGCTCTCCCGCAGTGGATCTGCCTGGGCGGCCGTATGGGCGGCCGTCACCGCCCCGGCGAACTGCTCAGCGTCGATGAGCTCTCCCGCCAGTTTCTCGAGGGCATGGAGTCGAAGCTGGCGCCAATGCTCCGCCTCGAGCAAGGCCCACTCGTCGTACCAGCCGGGCAGCAGATCGGCGGAGAGCTGGTCGACGGTCGCCGCGTTGAGGCCGAGGTCCTCGGCCGGGACGCGGGGGTCGAGTATGCGTTCGGCCAACGACCGGGCGCGGTACAGGTCGACGGTGGCCTCCCGCGCGAGACGCACCTCGCTGGGAGAGACGTCCAGTGCTTGCCGGCCGAGGTCGGGCAGGCGTGACAACGCCGCCCGAAGGTTCGTGTTCGCCCTCTGCTCGGATGCTTCGGGCCAAAGACTTCCGGCGATCAAGGTCCGAGGGACAGAGGCGCGGTAGTTGAGCGCGATTGACGCCAGGAGTCGCTTCGAGCCGAGCGGGACTGTCACCGGGACGTCGCCGACCAAGAGGTCGAAACCACCGAGAAGGGCTATGTGTACGGACGGTCGGCTCTTCACGATCAGAGAAGAGAAAGCGAGATCATCTGAGCTCATGGCCGTGTGATCGCTTAGGGATCGGCCCACCCGGTCGCCTGCCGACCAGTGGCACCACCATTCCCCAAGGATTCGCGATCTTCACCTCCCGACAGATCCATGGTGCTCTGCCCGCTGAGGGTTGTCTAATCGTCCAAATTGCGCTAATGAGTGCCCTCTGGTCGTGGGCAGCTCACCCCGGGCGAGCGCCGCGCGCATGCCGGGACGGCGTCTGACGAGGTGGAACCGGCGAAGGCTGCGCGACACGACCGGGCCGTCACTGAATGACTTCCCCTGCCGCGAGCCGGTGATCCGCAGAGCGAGGCGGCCCTTGTCGAGAAGTACGGGGTATCGCGTGGCACGGTTCGTCGCGCCGTGCGTGAGCTGGAGACCGCCGGCCACGTCGAGGCGCGACACGGGGTTGGCCGGTTCGTCAGCTCTCGTCCCTGAGCTCCCGATTGCCTCGGCGGCATTGGGCAATGCAGCTGGCCTGGTGGGCACATGACCTTGCCGAGTCGCTGTCGGCTGACAGGCTGCCGCCGGCGGTGGGCCCACTCTCAGCGGGTCTAGTCCCAGGCGCTGAACCTGGCGCCGACGTTGGGCGAGGACGCCGCGCTGTTGGCGGCCGCAGCCATTTCGCACGACATCGGGTATGCCCGCGCCGCGGTGGACACCGGACAGCAAATGATCGGCGGGGAGCGGTACTTGCGCGCCGTCGTTGGGGCTGACCCGCGGCTGTGCAGCATCGTGGCCTTCCCCACGTCCTCCTCATGGGAGCCATCCGAACTCGGGTTGGACCACGTGCTCGACCTCGGCACCGCCGACAGGTCTCATATGAGCTAGCCGTCCGCACCATCCGCATGTCGCGCTCGCCATGACCGAAGACTGGTGCGCGACGCCTTGCCTGGCATGGGATTTGTGACTGTATGGCGCTGATGTGAGGCGGTGCGGTGGGGCTGAACCATGAGAGCCGGCTGCAGCAGATGCTTGTCGGCGAAGGCCACCAGCCCTGTCACGCCGATGTCACGCGACGGTGATGCCCGGCGCCCCACGATGACTGGCACAGGCATGCGCATACCCGCTTTCACATGTAAGGAAGCCATCATGGTGACAAGCATCCGGCGTCGCATACCTCGCCTGATAGGCGCGTCCGGCCTGGCCGCGACGCTTGCTCTCGGGGCAGGCGCGGCGACCGCCACAGCAGCACATCAGGAGGCACCCAAGGCAAAGGCCGCGCCAACAGCGCCGTGCAGCAAGCAAAACCCCTGCACCGGCAGTAATCAGAACAACCAGTCGTCCGGCAATGCGGGCGGTAATCAGAACAACCAGCCGTCCGGCAACACTCGCGGGAAGCTTCCGCCGGGCACGCGCTATGACATAGACCCTGGCTACAACGACACTCGCGGGAAGCTTCCGTCGGGCACGCGCTATGACATAGACCCTGGCTACAACGACACTCGCGGGAAGCTTCCGTCGGGCACGCCCTATGACATAGACCCTGGCTACAACGACACCCGCGGCAAGCTTCCGCCGGGCACGCCCTATGACATTGACCCTGGCTACAACGACACTCGCGGGAAGCTTCCGTCGGGCACGCCCTATGACATTGACCCTGGCTACAACGACACCCGCGGCAAGCTTCCGCCGGGCTACGAGCTGCCCGATTGTGGCCATAGCTACTGCCCCGACGGCATGACTCATGACAACAGGAATGTCCCGCCGGGCACGCCCATATGACCCCGGCCCTCAGGGCTTGGGCGTAGTCGCGTGATGTCCGGTTCGTGATCATGTGGGGCCGAGTAGGGCGAACGGGCGTTTCGGGTCACGGGAGTTGGCCCGGAGTGCGGCGGCGATGTTCTGGATGCCGGCGAGGCGCAGGGCGCCGATGGTCTGGTTGCGCCAGGTCGCCATGGTGCGGGGCGCATTGCCGGTCCGAAGATGCGAAGATGCGAGGCGTCCTCGGCGAAGGTGGTGTCCCGCACGTGGTGCAGAGCCTCGATCTGTCAGTGCGGGCGGCTCATGTTGGCGAGCTGGGCGGGAGTCTGCCGAGACGGTGCGGCGCAAACGGCGCACACTCGTGAACTCCCTGAACTACGCCGTCGACCTGGGGGAGTTCTCAGAGAATCCACTCGCTTCCGTGCGCTGGCAGAAGCCCAGGGTGTCCGGTGAGGTAGCCCCCGCGTTGTCGCAAACCTGGAGCAAGCCCGGTCCCTGCTCCACGCTGTCTCGTACGTCGGTGGCTACCGGCGCGCTCGTGGTCGGCGGCTTGTGGGCCTCTGCGCGGGCATGTACTTCGGCGGCTTCCGGCCCGCTGAGGTGGTCGGCTTGGTCGAGTCGGATCTGACACTGCCCGCATCGGGATGGGGCTCGGCGCTCCTGCACCGGACCCGCCCGAGCGTGGGGAAGCAGTGGACGGATACGGGGGAGAGCCGCGACGACCGCGGGCTGAAGAACCGCCCGACCGAAGACGTCCGTCGGGTGCCGATTCCTCCCCAGCTGGTGGCCATCCTCCGGGGGCACATCGAGACTTTCGGGACGGCCGACGACGGTCGCCTGTTCCTCAGCGAGAGCGGGGGAGTGGTCTCCTCCTCGACCTATTACCGGGCCTGGCAGGAAGCCCGACACCTTGCTCTACCGCCGGCCGTCGTCGCTTCCCCGCCCGTACGACCTTCGGCACTCCGCGCTCTCCGCCTGGCTCAACGCCGGCGTGGACGCCACCGAGGTTGCCGAGCGCGCCGGCAACAGCGTCGAGGTGCTGCTGAGTCGGTACGCCAAGTGCCTCGACGGGCGTCAGGAGGTGGCGAATCGGCGGATCGAGGACCTGCTCGACGAGTACGAGTGAGTGGTGAGTGAGACCCTCCGCGAGGCCCCGGGACCTGTTCCGGGGCCTTCCTCGTTTCAGGCCTCTTACCTGGGTAAAACGGCCCCACGGCTCAGGTCGCGAATAGGCCGCAGCCGCTGTCATGCGGCGGCATACCGCGACACACGCCTGCACATACGCGAAGACCCCGTTCTCAGCGAAACCGCTGATGGCGGGGTCTTTGGGCACCTCATAAAGGGTGCCCCCGGCAGGATTCGAACCCTGAAGGGCCTGCCGGAAACGGTCACGGCGAACTGGCCAAAGGCCCGTTCCGATCATGCAGGCCGCTACAGCAGCAGTAATGATTCGTAGGGGCATCTTGACCATGCTGTCACCCCAAAGCGCGGAAAGGAACTGGGTCGCACCCTGCTGCATTGGTAAAGGGGTCCATTGATAAATCAATTGAATGTTTCGACTTCCCTTTCGCGCTCAAGAATATAACCGACCTACACAGTGCCAACTTCAACTTTGAGGACATCGAAGGAATTTAATGCGGATCAGTTGCCAGGGAGGTCGGCTCGTCACTCATTCGAGAGCAGGTCGGAACGGTCAGAGGGTATGGTCCGAAGTCGCGGAAATAATTGAATGAAGTCAGGGTAGTGCGCACCGCTAATGCTCGCAACTCTAGATGCGTCAGTGGAATAGGAATAGTAGAGTTGGCGTGCTGTTGTCTGCACGAACACGTCCCCATTTGCCGGGGTGAAGTACAGACAAAGGAGAGTTTCATGCGAGGGAAAACAGTACTGAGCGCTGCCGCGATGACTGCGGTAGTCGGAGGAATGGCTGTCGGTATAGTGGAGCCGGCCTCCGCAGCCCCGAATCAAACATGCCAGGTCGCCGGAGGGAACCTGACGGGCCAGGGTTTCGCTCCCAACGGAACATTCACCGTTTCGCCCGGAGGGGCGAGCGTGCCTTCCTCTTCTGACGGCCGTATCGGACCGACGGCTGTCACAGGCGCAGGGCCTTTCTCCGTAGGTTCCGCGTCCTGCGCAGGAGGAGGGGGTTCCACAGGAAATGCAGCCGGGGCGGCCGCTGTCGCAGCGGCCGGAACGAGCGCAGCAAAAGCGGCCATAAGCGGAGGCGCCTCCCCGGCACAGGCGAGGGCGCAGGGCACAGCGGCTGCACAAGCCAAGGCGCAGAGCCTCGGTCTGCCGGCAACGGTGGTCAACCAGACAATCAACCAAATCAACAACATCATTGGTTCAACAATCAACGGGCCAGTCTGTCAGGGCAATCAGCAGGGTGGCGGCAACCAGACGTGCGGGACTCCCACGGGTACGGGTGCGCCGACGGGTACGGGTGCGCCGACGGGTACGGGTGCGCCGACGGGTACGGGTGCGCCGACGGGTACGGGTGCGCCGACGGGTACGGGTGCGCCGACGGGTACGGGTGCGCCGACGGGTACGGGTGCGCCGACGGGTACGGGTGCGCCGACGGGTACGGGTGCGCCGACGGGTACGGGTGCGCCGACGGGTACGGGTGCGCCCACGGATACGGGTACGCCCACGGGTACGGGTACGCCCACGGGTACGGGTACGCCCACGGGTACGGGTACGCCCACGGGTACGGGTACGCCCACGGGCGGGACCTCCACGGGCGGTATGTGAGACAGGAATGACTCGAGGGCTGACGCCCGGGCCTGCGCCGGATCGCGCAGGTCCGGGCCAGCCTCCTCGCAACCAGCGCGCTCAGCCTGAAAGGGAGCCAGCGATGATTGTGCAGCCGTCCATTTGCCTATGCATGATCGTAAAGAACGAGTCCGCCGTCATCGAACGCTGCCTCGCGTCGGTCCGTGACCTCATCACCACGTGGGTGATCTCCGACACCGGGTCCACGGACGGCACGCAGAAGATCATCCGCAACGCACTCAGGGACATCCCCGGCGAGCTCCACGAGGAGCCGTGGGGCAATTTCGGTCAGAACCGCAGCCTGAACATCAGTCACGCACGCGGGAAGGCCGACTACTTGCTCCTGATCGATGCCGACCATGAGATCCGGCAGGACGATGCGCTGCCGCCGCTGACCGCCGACGCCTACATGTTGCGGCATGAAGGCGCTTTCGAGTACTGGATCAGTCGGTTGGTCAGGGGGGACATCGCCTGGCGCTACGAAGGTGTCACCCACGAATACCTCACCAGCGACGAGCCGGCCGATCAGTCGAAACTCGACGCTCTGGTCATCGTGGACCATGCCGACGGAGGATCGCGTCACGACAAGTCCGAGCGTGACGCACGTCTGCTGAGCGCCGAACTCAAGCGAGACCCAGACAACCCCCGCACCGTCTTCTACCTGGCTCAGACCTTGCGAGACATGGACAGGAAGGAAGAGGCCATCGCCCTGTTCGAGGGGCGCGCCGCCATGGGTGGCTGGCCGGAAGAGGTATACATCTCTCAGTTCCAGGCCGGTGTCCTCAAGGCCGAGACGGGCGACTGGCCAGGCGCCATGGCTGCGCTTGTGCAAGCCTGGGAGACACGGCCCCAGCGGCTGGAAGCCTGTTACCAACTGTGCTCAAGGCTGCGTGCCATGGGCCACTACCGGACCGCACACGCCTTCGCCTCCGCCGGCCTCAACCGGCCTGTTCCGGACGACCTGCTGTTCGTCAGCCCCTGGGTGTACCGATGGGGACTGCTGTTCGAGTTCTCGATCACTGCGTACTGCGTCGGGGACTGGGCGGGTTCCTACCAAGCATGCGACCGGCTCCTTGCCATGCCCGATCTGCCTGAGGCCATTCGCAAACAGACGCTTGCCAACCGGGAGTTCCCCGCCCAGCACCTCTCCAAGATGTGGGGGTCCTTTTGGTCCACGGCACGCACCAGCGGGAGCCTGGCGTGAAGTTCCCCCCTGACTTTCATACGACGACGATGGTTTCGGCCGGTTCATCACCGGGGTCTTCGACCGCGCGGGCGCCTTCCTGCTCGAGCTTGCCGTACGTACCGTACGGAAAGCTCGAGCCGCCCTGGGGTGAAGCCGCCGCTGGTGTCCTCCTGGGGACCGCGGGTGCCGGTCAGCGAATGACGCGGATCATCACTGTGAGGACCGGGGAGGCCGGTGACGGCTGGCTCTGCCCTATGTCCTCGTACCCCCATGACTCGTAGCGCGCGCGGACCTTTCCGTCGCCAGCCGCCGGGTCGACCATGAGCGTGAAGTACGGCTCGTCGCGTGTGGCGAGGAGGGCGTCGTCGAGCGACGTCAGTCCGAACTTGTTCTCTTCGTTTCGGTACAGCGCGGGCGGCTTAGCGGCTTAGCGGCTTTGGGCGGGAGCCTGCGGGCGCCCGCTTCGAACTCGTCGAGTTGGCGGAGCGTGGCTTCCGGGTCGAGCATCTGTTTCCGGCTGGGTGGTGAGCCAACTGGCCTTGTTGCGTTCGTAGTCGATCTCCGAGTAACCGCAGATCTCACGGCTGCGCTGCTCCGCCTCGTGCAGGCGCTCTGGCAGAAGCCCAAGGTGTCCAACCAGGTGGATCCGCGTGTGGTGGCCAATCCGGAGCAGGCCCGCAACCTGCTCACGGCCGTCTCCTACGTTGGTGGTTATCGGCGCGCTCGTGGCCGGCGCCTCGTCGGCCTTTTCGCTTGCATGTACTTCGGTGGCTTCCGCCCGGCTGAGGCGGTCGGCCTCGCTGAGACAGACCTCGTCCTGCCGGACGCAGGTTGGGGCTCTGCGCTTCTCCATCGCACGCGTCCTTCGGTCGGCAGACAGTGGACCGACACGGGGGAGACCCACGACGACCGCGGGCTCAAGAACCGCCCCACCGAGGACGTCCGCCGCGTGCCGATCCCGCCCCAACTCGTCGTCGTGCTCCGAGAGCATCTGGTCACCTTCCGCACGGCCGCTGACGGGCGGCTCTTCTTCAGCGAGAAGGGGGCCGTCGTGCCGTCCTCGACCTACTACCGCGTATGGCAGGAGGCCCGCTTCCTGGCGCTCCCCACCGCGGTAGCAGCCTCGCCGCTCGCCAGCCGGCCCTACGACCTCCGGCACTCCGCCCTCTCCACGTGGCTCAACGCCGGCGTCGACCCCACCGAGGTTGCAGAGCGTGCCGGCAACAGTGTGGAGGTCCTGCTCACCCGCTACGCGAAGTGCCTCGACGGCCGTCACGAGGTCGCCAACAGGCGCATTGAGGACCTGCTTCGCGAGTACGAGTGAGGCGAGCGCCGCATCACCCTGGCCCCCGGCATTCCGCCCAGGGGCTTTGTGGTGTGCGCCCTCACCGGCGGTGAAAGTTCAACCTGTCAGGGCTGGTCAACCGATCCAGTGGCCTGACGACGTTCCGCTTCCAACTGCTGTGCGAGTGCGTCCCGCGCGTTATCCAGAGCGGTCACCATCCCCAGGCGCCACTGCTCGAACTCGGCCTCACTCTCGACGCCTAGGTCTTGCCGCAGAGCGACTCGGAGCAGGTACACGCCGTCGGACAGGGGGCCCTTGAACCATGCAGTCGCTCGCCGGTAAGCCGCTTCATGGTCTGAGCTGCTTGGCAGCCGCTTGGCGACGGAGTATCCGATTCCGAGAGCCCTGTTCAGGCTGGAAGCAACTTCCAGAACATCGCTGGCCAATGTCATCTGCGCTTGTGAGTAATGCTCGGCCCAGGTCTCCTTAGCGGCATCAAGGAGCACTGGATCCAGGGTCTCCCCGCGGGCGACGGCCTCGACGACGTCCCTGCCGGCGATTCGGTAAGCGCGAGCCGTGGTGTTCAGGCGAGCATAGAGATCGCGCGTGGCCTGCACTGCTTGCTCGGCGCGTACCTGCTCCTGCTGACGGTCGGCGCGCAGGTTCTGTTCCCGAGCTTCGGCCCGACTGGCGCGTTGGCTGAGTACTGCTCCGCCCAGAGTGCCGCCTAACGTGCCTGCGACGCTGATGAGCCCGACGGCAAGCGTGGTCACATCCACGAGACCCCCAACTCGTCCACGAGGTAGCCGACAACCCGTACCCGGGACAGGCCTGACAGCTCCTGGCGGGTCACATCATGCTTTGTCTTCGGTGCGGTCCGATAGCGGGAACGGCAGTCGTGACCGGAGAATGGTTGGCATCACCTGCGGAGACGCTCCAAGATCCCGTCCACAGGTCGTCCACGGACCCCGACATACGGCCGCTTTGGGCGGCGCAGAGCTGCGCACGTCCGTAGATACACGAAGACCCCGTCTTCAGCGGAAGCGCTGATGGCGGGGTCTTTGGGCACCTAATTCAAGGTGCCCCCGGCAGGATTCGAACCTGCGCACACGGCTCCGGAGGCCGTTGCTCTATCCCCTGAGCTACGGGGGCGTGTTCGCCGCGGCTGGCGTGGCGACGGGTAGAACCCTACCAGCTCCGTCAGGGTCCCCATGAACAGTTAATTCGCTGCTGAGGCGGCGTCCCGGGAGGGCTGTGCAGGGGGCGCGGGAGGGTGGTAGTCCCCTGTACGGGGCGGAAGTGGGGAAAACCCGGACGCGGTGGCGCCGGCGGACCTACTCTCGAGTTGTGTCAGGCGCGTCCGGCCGAGTGCTTGTTGTGGACGACAACAAGGTGATTCGGCAGCTGATCAGGGTCAATCTCGAGCTGGAGGGCTTCGAGGTCGTGACCGCGGCTGATGGTGCCGAGTGTCTGGATGTGGTGCATCAGGTTCGGCCTGATGTGATCACTCTGGACGTCGTGATGCCCCGACTCGACGGGCTGCGGACCACCGCGCGGCTTCGTTCCGACACCCATACGCGCGGTGTCCCTATCGTGATCGTCAGTGCTTGCACCATTCAAGAGGTTGATACCGGACTCGATGTCGGGGTCGACGCCTTCCTCGCCAAGCCCTTCGAGCCCAGTGAACTCGTACGGGTCGTACGGCAGTTGAGTGAGCGCGGGCGCGACAGCGGTCGCGGTGCCGAAGAGGCCGAGCGCGCCGGGCGCACCGGAGGCTAGGCGGTACGGGGGAGCCGAGCGTGTCCGTATGCCGGACCATCCCGTAAACCGGGTCGCTCACCCACCCCCCTCCTCCCATACGCTTGTCCCGTGACCCCCGTCGAGCTCTCCCGTACCGTCCTGCGCGCCGTGCGCCGCGCGGTCGACGATGGTGAGCTGAGCGTGGCCGTGCCGGCACGCGTCGTGGTCGAGCGGCCGCGGCCCGGTGGGTGCGGGGACTACTCCACGAACGTCGCGCTGCAACTCGCAGGACCCGCCGGACGCCCGCCCCGGCACGTCGCCGAGCTCCTTTCGCGGCGCCTCTCCGACAGCCCCGGCATCGCCGGCGTCGAGGTCACCGGCCCCGGATTCCTCAATCTCACCCTCGCTGACGACGACCCCGGCGCCCTCGCCCGCGAGATTCTCGCCCGGGGCGGGAGGTATGGGGACAGCGATGTTCTTGCAGGTCAGCGCTTTGAGATCCGTATTCCGTACGAGGTCAGGGCCGAGGTCGTCGCCGATTCGCTCCGCCGCATCCTCGCCACGCAGGGCGCCCAGGCCCACGTCGTCCATGGGGAGACGGCCGAGCCGAGTGCCGCGCACGTCGTGAATCTGCGGCCCGTGCCCGCTCCCTGCGACCCCGCAGTCCTCGGCCGCGACGCGTCCCGCTGGGCCCTGCTCCTGCCCGCCGCGCACGACCGGCCTCGTATCGGCGACGAGCATCTCGCCCAGCGCGAGAGCAACCCCCTCTTCCGCGTCCGGTACGCCCACGCCCGCACTCGCGCCCTCACCCGCAACGCCGCCGCCCTCGGCTTCACCGCCGAACCCGGCGACGTAGGCGACAACGACGCGGCGACCGGCCCGGGGGACGCCACCCGCGCCCCGGCGAACGCTGCGGCCGCCCCCCTCCGTGCCGCCCTGTCCACCCACCCCCAGACCCTCACCCTCGCTGCCACCCACCACGCCCCCGACCGGCTTGCCCGGCACCTTGTCGTGGTGGCCGATGCGTTGCTCGGGTTTCAGCACACCGTGCTGCCGCAGGGGGAGGAGAAACCCTCGGCCGCCCACCGTGCCCGGCTCGCGCTTGCCGAAGCCGCCGGGGCGGTGCTCGCCGGCGGCCTGTCCCTGCTCGGTATCGACGCACCCGAACATCTCTGAGAGAGCGCAGAAGACAGTCATGAGCCGTTCCGCACACCCCGCCGGGCCCCGCCACGCCGATGTCCTGACCGAGGGGCACTACTCCGCCCCGCCCGCCGATCTCAACGCCCTCGACCCGAAGGTGTGGTCGCGGACCGTCACCCGTGCGGGCGACGGCGCGGTCCGTGTCGGCGGCATCGAAGTGGCCCGGCTCGCCGAGGAGTTCGGCACCCCCGCCTACTTCCTCGACGAGGACGACTTCCGGGCCCGCTGCCGCGCCTGGCGTGACGCCTTCGGGGCCGACGCCGACGTCTTCTACGCCGGCAAGGCGTTCCTCTCCCGCGCCGTGGTGCGCTGGCTGCACGAGGAGGGGCTCAATCTCGATGTCTGCTCCGGTGGAGAGCTGGCCACCGCGCTGTCCGCCGGAATGCCCGCGGAGCGCATCGCCTTCCACGGCAACAACAAGTCCGAGGAAGAGATCGAGCGGGCCGTCGAGGTCGGGGTCGGGCGGATCGTGCTCGACTCGTTCCAGGAGATCGTGCGGGTGTCGCACATCGCCGAGCGGCTCGGCAGGCGCCAGCCCGTGCAGATCCGCGTGACGGTCGGCGTCGAGGCCCACACGCACGAGTTCATCGCCACCGCGCACGAGGACCAGAAGTTCGGGATCGCGCTCGCCGGGGGACAGGCCGCCGAGGCCGTACGGCGTGCGCTCAAGCTCGACGGAATCGAGCTCATCGGCATCCACAGCCACATCGGCTCGCAGATCTTCGACATGGCCGGCTTCGAGGTCGCCGCGCGCCGCGTCGTCGCGCTGCTCGCCGAGGTGCGGGACGAGCACGGCATCGAGCTGCCCGAGATCGACCTCGGCGGCGGCCTCGGCATCGCGTACACCTCGGACGACGACCCCAGCGAGCCGCACCAGATCGCCAAGGCGCTCAACGAGATCGTGACCAGGGAGTGCGAGGCCGCGGGGTTGCGCACGCCGCGCATCTCCGTCGAGCCGGGCCGCGCCATCGTCGGCCCGACCGCCTTCACGCTCTACACGGTCGGCACCATCAAGCCGCTCGAAACCCTCCGTACGTACGTGTCCGTGGACGGCGGCATGTCGGACAACATCCGCACCGCTCTCTACGACGCCGAGTACACGGTCGCCCTCGTCTCGCGGACCTCCGACGCCGAGCCCATGCTCGTCCGCGTGGTGGGCAAGCACTGTGAGAGTGGCGACATCGTGGTCAAGGACGCCTTCCTGCCCGCCGACCTCGCGCCCGGTGACCTGATCGCCGTGCCGGCGACCGGCGCGTACTGCCGGTCCATGGCCAGCAACTACAACCACGCACTTCGCCCGCCCGTCGTCGCCGTGCGCGACGGTGAGGCGCGGGTGATCGTCCGGCGTGAGACGGAGGAAGATCTCCTGCGTCTCGACGTCGGATAAATGAAATACACGTCTCAGGATTCGGACCGGGGGCAGAAACCCCGGTCCGGTGGGTGAGACTGGTCCACTGAAGCAGTATCAAGCAGGCTGAGCTCTCTGAGCTGGGTTCAATGAAAGGCGTAGGTCGATGATGCGTACGCGTCCGCTGAAGGTGGCGCTCCTTGGCTGTGGGGTAGTCGGCTCAGAGGTGGCGCGCATCATGACGACGCACGCCGAGGACCTCGCGGCCCGGATCGGCGCCCCCGTGGAACTGGCCGGGGTCGCCGTCCGGCGCCCGTCGAAGGTGCGCGAGGGCATCGATCCCGCGCTCGTCACCACGGACGCGACCGCCCTCGTCAAACGGGGCGACATCGACGTCGTCGTCGAGGTCATCGGAGGCATCGAGCCGGCCCGCGGCCTCATCATGACGGCGTTCGAGCACGGCGCCTCCGTCGTCTCCGCCAACAAGGCGCTCATCGCCCAGGACGGCGCGGCCCTGCACGCCGCCGCAGAGGAGCACGGCCGCGACCTGTATTACGAGGCCGCCGTCGCCGGCGCGATCCCGCTGATCAGGCCGCTGCGCGAGTCTCTCGTGGGCGACAAGATCAACCGTGTCATGGGCATCGTCAACGGCACGACCAACTTCATCCTCGACAAGATGGACACGACGGGCGCCGGGTATCAGGAGGCCCTCGACGAGGCCACCGCGCTCGGTTACGCCGAGGCCGACCCCACCGCCGACGTCGAGGGCTTCGACGCCGCCGCCAAGGCCGCCATCCTCGCCGGGATCTCCTTCCACACCCGCGTACGTCTCGACGACGTCTACCGCGAGGGCATGACCGAGGTGACCGCCGCCGACTTCGCTTCCGCGAAGGAGATGGGCTGCACCATCAAGCTGCTCGCCATCTGTGAGCGGGCGGCGCACGGCGGTTCCGTCACCGCGCGCGTGCACCCCGCGATGATCCCGCTCGACCACCCGCTGGCCTCCGTGCGCGGCGCGTACAACGCCGTGTTCGTCGAGGCCGAGGCCGCCGGCCAGCTCATGTTCTACGGGCCCGGAGCCGGCGGCGCGCCCACCGCGTCGGCCGTGCTCGGCGACCTCGTGGCCGTGTGCCGCAACAAGCTCGGCGAGGCCACCGGACCCGGTGACTCCGCCTACACCCAGCTGCCCGTCTCGCCCATGGGCGAGGTCGTGACGCGCTACCACATCAGCCTCGACGTAGCCGACAAGCCGGGCGTCCTCGCCCAGGTCGCGACGGTCTTCGCCGAGCACGGCGTATCCATTGACACGGTGCGCCAATCGGTCAAGGACGGCGAGGCCTCCCTCGTCGTGGTCACCCACCGTGCGGCGGACGCGGCCCTCACCGGGACCGTCGACGCGCTGCGCAAGCTCGACACCGTGCGTGGTGTCGCCAGCATCATGCGTGTTGAAGGGGAGTAACGAGCAATGACCCACCAGTGGCGCGGAATCATCGAGGAGTACCGCGACCGGCTTCCGGTGTCCGACACCACGCCGGTCGTCACGCTGCGCGAGGGCGGCACGCCGCTCGTGCCCGCCCAGGTGCTCTCCGAGCGCACGGGCTGCGAGGTCCACCTCAAGGTCGAGGGTGCCAACCCGACCGGGTCCTTCAAGGACCGCGGCATGACGATGGCGATCACGAAGGCCAAGGAGGAGGGCGCGCAGGCCGTCATCTGCGCCTCCACCGGCAACACCTCCGCCTCGGCCGCGGCCTACGCCGTGCGCGCCGGGATGGTCTGCGCCGTACTCGTCCCGCAGGGCAAGATCGCGCTCGGCAAGATGGGCCAGGCGCTGGTCTACGGCTCGAAGATCCTCCAGGTCGACGGCAACTTCGACGACTGCCTGAACCTGGCCCGCGCCCTCTCCGAGAACTACCCGGTGGCGCTGGTCAATTCGGTCAACCCGTTCCGTATCGAGGGCCAGAAGACCGCCTCGTTCGAGATCGTCGACGCGCTCGGCGACGCACCCGACATCCACGTCCTGCCCGTCGGTAACGCCGGCAACATCACGGCGTACTGGAAGGGTTACAAGGAGTACGCGGCGGACGGCATCGCCACGCACACGCCGCGCATGTGGGGCTTCCAGGCCTCCGGGTCCGCGCCCATCGTGCGCGGCGAGATCGTCAAGGACCCGTCGACGATCGCCACCGCGATTCGCATCGGCAACCCCGCGTCCTGGGACTTCGCGCTGGCCGCCCGTGACGAGTCCGGCGGCTTCATCGACGAAGTGACGGACCGTGAAATCCTGCGCGCCTACAAGCTGTTGGCGTCCCAGGAGGGTGTCTTCGTGGAGCCCGCGTCGGCCGCCTCCGTCGCCGGTCTGCTCAAGGCCGCCGAGCAGGGCAAGGTCGACAAGGGACAGAAGATTGTCTGCACCGTCACGGGCAACGGCCTCAAGGACCCCGACTGGGCCGTCGCGGGCGCCCCGCAGCCCGTCACCGTCCCGGTCGACGCGGTCACCGCGGCCGAGCGCCTCGGCCTGGTGTAAGCGGACCGGACCGGTCAACTCCGCACAGGGGGTGCACAGGGGGCTTACGACACGCATCGTGCGCCTCCTGTGCGCCCTATGTCGCCACTGAACCTTCCTTCGATAGGCTGTACCGAACCCACCCCGCCGCATATGCATATGCCGCGGTGCCGCAGGCGTCGTCGTAGCCCTCGCGGCCTTCGGGTTCTCACACGGGCAGCAATCATCGGATCTCTACCGCAGTCACCTCGTTCATCACGCAAGAACCGCAGCTCAAGGAGTGTCATCGAGCGATGGCCGGTCCCGCCTTCCGCGCCGCCGCCGTCAGGGTGCGCGTCCCCGCCTCCAGCGCCAACCTCGGCCCGGGCTTCGATGCCTTCGGCCTGTCGCTGGGTCTCTACGACGACGTGGTCGTCCGGGTCGCCGACTCCGGGCTGAACATCGACATCGCAGGTGAGGGCTCCGAAACCCTTCCGCGCGACGAGTCCCATCTGCTCGTACGTTCCCTGCGCACCGCCTTCGACCTGCTCGGCGGACAGCCGCGCGGCCTGGAGGTCGTCTGTGCCAACCGGATCCCGCACGGCCGCGGCCTCGGCTCCTCGTCGGCCGCCATCTGCGCCGGCATCGTCGCCGCGCGCGCCGTGACGATAGGCGGCGACGCCCGCCTCGACGACGCGGCTCTGCTGGAGCTCGCGACCGAGATCGAGGGGCACCCGGACAATGTCGCGGCCTGCCTGCTCGGCGGCTTCACGCTCTCCTGGATGGACGGCGGCGCGGCCCGGGCGATCAGGATGGACCCCGCGGGTTCCATCGTTCCGGTGGTTTTCGTACCGGGAAAGCCGGTACTCACCGAGACCGCGCGCGGTCTCCTGCCGCGCAGCGTCCCGCATGTGGACGCCGCGGTGAACGCGGGCCGAGCGGCCCTGCTCGTAGAGGCCCTCACGAGGCGCCCCGAGCTGCTGCTGCCCGCCACCGAGGACCGGCTCCACCAGGAATACCGGGCTCCCGCGATGCCGGAGAGCCTCGCACTCGTGGAGCGGCTGCGGGCCGACGGCGTTCCCGCGGTGATCTCAGGGGCGGGCCCCACGGTCCTTGCCCTTGTGGAGGAGTCAGCGGCCGACAAGGTCGCCCGGCTGGCCGGTGAGGGATGGGCGGCGAACCGCCTCGACCTCGATGTCGACGGAGCGAGCGTGCTGCCGCTTGCTCACTGACACACGGTTGCCGGAATTCGAGAGGGGGAATATTTGTTGGATCCGGTAGTGTTAACCTCAAGTCTGCACCCGACCCCACCATGGCGAGGTGCTGTGTGTCCCCCTCCGGGACAACCATTCTTCCGGGAGCCCCGCAAATTGCTCTGTGCCGTGCACTGAGCCGTTTCGAGCATGCTCCGGAACCGGTGTGATCGAGCCGGGTGACACAGACATTCCAGTGGAACCCGCGGCTTCGGGAATCGCCGTCACCAATGAATTCTTCCGCCGCGTTGGCGGACCACCGCCCCGGCACGGTCCATACCGACAGGACCACCGCCGGACAGCACAACCGGTCGCCGAGCCAGACAGGCCGACGTCCGCTCCAGGGAAGGACCCTTCGTGAGCGACACCACCGATCTGATGGGCGTGAGCGCCGACAGCTCCGCTGCCGCGCCCTCCGCCGCTGCGGATGCCCCTGCTGCCGGTGCTTCGGGCTCCCGGCGGCGCCGCGGTACCGGCCTTGAGGGCATGGTGCTGGCCGAGCTCCAGCAGGTCGCATCGGGCCTCGGCATCAGGGGCACCGCGCGTATGCGCAAGAGCCAGCTGATCGAGGTCATCAAGGAGGCGCAGGCCGGGGGAGGCGCTCCCGCGAAGAGCGCCGACACCACCGAGACCAAGCCGAAGCGCCGCGCCACCTCCAAGGCGCGCACCGGCGACGAGGCCGCGGCGAACGGCACCGAGGCCCCCGCCGCCAAGGCGACCAAGGCCGAAGACGCCAAGGCCGCGAAGGCCGCCGCTCAGCAGCAGATCGACATCCCCGGTCAGCCGGCGAGCGACGAAAAGGGCGGCGAGCGTCGCCGCCGCCGTGCCACCTCCGAGGCCGGCAGCCCCGAGACCGTCACGGCCGAGGCGAAGACCGAGACCAAGACGGACGCCCAGGGCGAGGCCAAGGGCGACGCCGGTGACAACGGCGCCGAGGGCCGTCGTGAGCGCCGTGACCGTCGTGACCGCGGTGACCGTGGCGGCGACCGCGGTGAGCGCGGTGGCCGTGACCGCGGCGACCGTGACCGTGGCGACCGCCGCGGCAAGGGCGACGAGCAGGGCAAGGAGCAGGGCGGCCAGCGTCAGCCGCAGGGCGGCGGACGCCAGGACCGTCAGCGGGACAGCGGTCCGCAGGACGACGACGACTTCGAGGGTGGCCGCCGCGGACGCCGTGGCCGCTACCGCGACCGCCGTGGCCGTCGTGGCCGCGACGAGGCCGGCTTCGGCAACGAGCCGCAGGTCTCCGAGGACGACGTCCTGATCCCCGTCGCGGGCATCCTGGACATCCTCGACAACTACGCGTTCATCCGGACCTCGGGCTACCTGCCCGGTCCGAACGACGTGTACGTGTCCCTCGCCCAGGTCCGCAAGAACGGCCTGCGCAAGGGTGACCACGTCACCGGCGCCGTCCGCCAGCCCAAGGACGGCGAGCGCCGCGAGAAGTTCAACGCGCTCGTCCGCCTCGACTCGGCGAACGGCATGGCGGCCGAATCCGGGCGTGGGCGGCCGGAGTTCAACAAGCTGACGCCCCTTTACCCGCAGGACCGCCTCCGTCTGGAGACCGACCCGGGCATCCTGACCACCCGCATCATCGACCTCGTGTCGCCGATCGGTAAGGGCCAGCGAGGCCTGATCGTGGCCCCGCCGAAGACCGGCAAGACCATGATCCTGCAGGCGGTCGCCAACGCGATCACCGTCAACAGCCCCGAGTGCCACCTGATGGTCGTCCTGGTCGACGAGCGTCCGGAAGAGGTCACCGACATGCAGCGGTCGGTGAAGGGCGAGGTCATCTCCTCGACCTTCGACCGCCCGGCCGAGGACCACACCACGGTCGCCGAGCTGGCCATCGAGCGCGCCAAGCGTCTCGTGGAGCTGGGTCACGACGTGGTCGTCCTGCTCGACTCGATCACGCGTCTGGGCCGTGCCTACAACCTGGCGGCGCCGGCCTCCGGCCGCATCCTGTCCGGTGGTGTCGACTCGACCGCGCTCTACCCGCCGAAGCGCTTCTTCGGTGCGGCGCGCAACATCGAGGACGGCGGCTCGCTGACCATTCTCGCCACCGCGCTGGTCGACACCGGCTCGCGCATGGACGAGGTGATCTTCGAGGAGTTCAAGGGCACCGGCAACATGGAGCTCAAGCTCGACCGCAAGCTCTCCGACAAGCGCATCTTCCCGGCGGTGGACGTCGACGCGTCCTCCACCCGTAAGGAAGAGATCCTGCTCAACGCGGAAGAGCTGGCGATCGTCTGGAAGCTGCGCCGGGTGCTGCACGCGCTCGACTCGCAGCAGGCCATCGAGCTGCTTCTCGACAAGATGAAGCAGACGAAGTCGAACGCCGAGTTCCTGATGCAGATCGCGAAGACGACGCCGACGCCGGGCAACGGCAACGACTAAGAGCTTCGCTCAGCGGTAACACCGCTCAAGGGCCGCCCCCGTCACGGATGTGACGGGGGCGGCCCTTTGTGCGCTCCGGGGCGGGTTGTACGATCGCGCTCTTCATCCAACGTTCAACTCATCACTCCCTGGGGGGACTTGCGTGGACATATCTGTATCCGGCTCCGGCCGGCACCGCCGAAGACTCGGCAAGGTGCTGCCGGCCGCCGCGGCCGGGCTCGCCCTGATCGGCGCGGGCGCGTTCGCCGTCACCTCTTACGCGGGGGAGTCCGACACCGGCCGGGTCGTACAGCCGCCGCCCGGCACGAAGACCGCGGAGCCCGCGGTGTCATCGCCGTCGCCGAGCGGTGACCGGACGGTCACGCCCCGCATCATCGGCGGCACCGGAAGCGCCGCCTCCTGGATGGTGCAGCTCGTCTACAACGACCCCGCCGGCGGCTCCTACTTCGTCTGCGGTGGCACGCTGGTCGCGCCGAACAAGGTGCTCACCGCCGCGCACTGCCTGCACGACGAGAACGGCAACCGGCAGGACTGGGGCAAGTACGGCGAAGTCGCCGTCGGCACCAGCAAGAGCGTCACCGTCCCGGACAACGGCGCCCAGTACATCGACGTCACCCGTAGCTGGGTCCGCGACGGCTACGACCCCGACGCCATCACGAACGACGTCGCCCTGCTCACCCTCGCCAAGCCGGTCGCCCAGACCACGCTGGAGCTGGCCGGACCGGCTGACAGCGCGCTGTACGCCGCCGGCACGAACGCCACCGTGTACGGCTGGGGTCTCACCAGCTCGAACGAAGACACCGCCGACATCGCGTCCCAGCTGCAGAAGGTCACCCTGCCGCTGAACTCCGACGACGCCTGCACCCAGAACCTGGACCCGTACTTCCAGGCCGGGAAGATGATCTGCGCCGGACAGCTCGGCACCGGCGACGACAGCACCGGCAAGACCACGTGCCCCGGCGACTCGGGCGGCCCGCTCATCGTGGGCAACAAGGTCGTCGGCATCGTCTCCTGGGGCATCAGCCAGGGCAAGCAGCTCTGCAACGTCGCCGGCACGTACGAGGCCTTCACCAAGGTCTCCACGTACCAGCCCAAGGTCCGTCCGCGCATCGACGACACCGACATCAGCCGCAACGGCAAGGCCGACCTCTTCGTCCGGGCCTCCTCCGGCGGCAAGGGCTACGTCAAGGAGTCCACGGGCAGCGGGTTCGCCACGCGCAAGACGCTGAGCGGGTCCTGGAGCGCGTACAACCTCGTCCTCCAGGCCGACATGAACCGCGACGGCTACCAGGACTTCATCATCCGCCGCCGGTCCGACGGTGCCGTCTACTGGCGGCACCGGTCCGCGTCCAGCTCGACGTACACGGACACGAAGATCGCGAGCGACTGGTCGACGCGGAAGTTCATCGTGGCGCCCGGCGACGTGACCGGGGACCGCTTCCCCGACCTGCTGTCCGCCACCTCCGGCGGCTCGCTCTACCTGTACCCGGGCAAGGGCGACGGGACGTACGGCACCCGCACCACCGTCGGCAGCGGCTACCAGGCCTTCAACTCCCTGCGCGGCAAGGGCGACTTCACCGGTGACGGGCAGAGCGACCTGATCGCGCGCGGCAGCGGCGGCAAGCTGTACCTCCTCAAGGGCACCGGCAAGGCGTCCGCGCCCTTCGAGACCGGAGTGCAGGTGCGCACCTGGGACGGGTACAACGCGTTCGCGGCGCCGGGTGACGTGACCGGCGACGGCAAGGCCGACTACGTGGCCCGCACGCCCGGCGGAACGCTCTACCTGTACCCGGGCACGGGGACCGCCTCCTCGGAGATCTTTGCCACACGCATCAAGATCGGGACCGGCTACACGCAGTACAACATCTTCGGATAAAGCCGCAGGTGAGAGCCGGACGACCGGCTCTCGTCGCACTCTCTGTGCCCGTCGCGAGCCCCGCGGCGGGCACAGCGCGTTGTGCAACCCTTCTTCCCGGTTTCCACGTCTCGCGAAGAGACGGACGAAGAGACAGACGAAGAGACGGACGAAAAGACGTCCGTCCGCGCCTGGCCCTGCAAACAGGGGGTACCCGGCCAACCGAGCAGTTGAGGACTGAGGAGCACATGCCCGACGAGAGCAGCCCCGCGACCACCGATCCGAGCCGCCCCACCCGCGGCGGCGGAAGCGGCGGCCGACGGCGCAAGCCGCGCGCCCAGCGCAGCAAGGCCCTCGTCATCACGGCCTGCACCGCGGCGGGACTCGTCGTCCTGGCGGGCGCGGGCGCCGGCTTCCTGTACTTCAAGCTCAACGGGAACATCAAGGGCGTCGACATCAACGCCGCGCTCGGCACCAACCGGCCCGCGAACGTCGACAACGGCTCGATGGACATCCTCGTCCTCGGCTCGGACTCGCGCTCCGGCGCGAACGCCAAGTACGGGCAGGACGGCGGCGGCGCCCGCTCCGACACCGCGATGGTCGTCCACGTGTACGAGGGCCACAAGAAGGCCAGCGTGGTCTCCATACCGCGCGACACCCTCGTCACCCGCCCGACCTGCACCGACAGCGCCGGCAACACGGTCGCGGGCGGCAACCAGCAGATGTTCAACACGGCGTACGAGGTCGGCGGCCCGGCCTGCGCCGTCAAGACGGTCGAGAAGATGTCCGGGATCCGCATGGACCACTACGTCGAGGTCGACTTCTCGGGCTTCAAGAAGCTCATCAACACCCTCGGTGGCGTCGACATCACCACGAAGCAGGCCATAGACGACAGCAAGAGTCATCTGCATCTGGCGGCCGGGAAGCACACCCTCACCGGCGAGCAGGCGCTCGGCCTCGTCCGCACCCGGCACGCCGTCGGCGACGGCAGCGACCTGGGCCGAATACAGCTCCAGCAGGACTTCATGAAGGCGCTGATCAACCAGATCAAGGACGTCGGCGTCTTCACCAGCCCCAAGAAGCTCTACGACCTCGCGGACACCGCCACCAGCGCCGTCACCACCGACTCCGAGCTCAACTCGGTCAAGGAACTGGCCGGTTTCGCGGGCGGCCTCAAGGGCATCGGCGCGGGCGACATGAAGATGGTGACGCTCCCCGTCCAGTACGACCCCGCCGACCCGAACCGCGTACTCCCGCTGGGGAAGGCGGGCGCGAAGGTCTGGGCGGCGCTCAAGACGGACCAGCCCGTTCCGGCCTCCGCGCTCAAGGGCTCCGCCGGTGGCAAGGGCTCCGCGGGCTCCGTCGTGACCAGCCACTAGCCGGCCACCGGACGCCGGTCACCACTTGCCGGTGACCCTTCGGGAATAGTTCCGCCCCGACCCCGGTTTTGGGGGATACGGCCAGTCCTGGCAGACTGGTACGTCGGCCCCGGTTCACGCCCCCGCAATCCGCGGAAGCGACCCGGAGCCCTCCGAGATCATAGGAGACACCTTGAAGCGCGACATCCACCCCGAGTACGTCGAGACGCAGGTCAGCTGCACCTGTGGCGCGTCGTTCACCACCCGCAGCACGATCTCCAGCGGCACCGTCCGTGCCGAGGTCTGCTCCGAGTGCCACCCGTTCTACACGGGCAAGCAGAAGATCCTCGACACCGGTGGCCGCGTGGCCCGCTTCGAGGCCCGCTTCGGCAAGGCTGCTGCCGCCAACAAGTAGCGAGCCACTTGCGCCGGTCCACGGCCGCCCTTCGGGGCGGGCCGGGACCGGCGTGCTTGTTTTTGGTTGGCCGGGGACCCGGGGGTCTTCCCCGGCCGGCCGGTGGCCGTTCCCTTTCGCTGTACCTCACTTCAGGAGCCGGAGATGTTCGAGGCCGTCGAGGACCTCATCGGTGAGCACGCCGATCTCGAGACGAAGCTCGCGGACCCCGCGGTCCACGCCGACCAGGCGAACGCGCGCAAGCTCAACAAGCGCTACGCCGAGCTGACCCCGATCGTCGCCACCTACCGCTCCTGGAAGCAGACCGGTGACGACATCGAGACCGCGCGCGAATTCGCCGCGGACGACCCGGACTTCGCCGCCGAGGTCAAGGACCTCGAGAAGCAGCGCGAGGAGATCACCGAGAAGCTGCGGCTCCTGCTGGTCCCCCGGGACCCCAACGACGACAAGGACGTCATCCTCGAGGTCAAGGCGGGCGCGGGCGGCGACGAGTCGGCCCTCTTCGCCGGCGACCTGCTGCGCATGTATCTGCGGTACGCGGAGCGCGTCGGCTGGAAGACCGAGATCATCGACGCCACCGAGTCCGAGCTGGGCGGCTACAAGGACGTCCAGGTCGCCGTGAAGACCAAGGGCGGCAACGGCGCGACCGAGCCCGGCCAGGGCGTCTGGGCCCGTCTGAAGTACGAGGGCGGTGTGCACCGCGTGCAGCGTGTGCCGTCGACCGAGTCGCAGGGCCGTATCCACACCTCCGCGGCCGGCGTCCTCGTGACGCCCGAGGCCGAGGATGTCGACGTCGAGATCCACGCGAACGACCTCCGCATCGACGTCTACCGCTCGTCGGGCCCCGGCGGCCAGTCCGTCAACACGACGGACTCCGCGGTGCGCATCACGCACCTGCCCACCGGAGTGGTCGCTTCCTGCCAGAACGAGAAGAGCCAGCTCCAGAACAAGGAGCAGGCGATGCGTATCCTGCGCTCCAGGCTTCTCGCGGCAGCAGTCGAGAAGGCCGAGGCCGAGGCCGCGGACGCGCGCCGCAGCCAGGTCCGCACCGTCGACCGCTCCGAGAAGATCCGTACGTACAACTTCCCGGAGAACCGCATCTCGGACCACCGCGTCGGTTTCAAGGCGTACAACTTGGACCAGGTGCTCGACGGTGAGCTCGACCCGGTGATCCAGGCCTGCGTCGACGCCGACTCGGCCGCCAAGCTCGCCGCCGCCTAAGCCACACCAAAAAAAGACCAGCTCAGCCCCGGAGGACCAGCGTGCAGCAACATCTTGGGGGGCGACCCCCAAACCCCCGCAGCGTGCTGCTCGCGGAAGTCGCCCAGGCCACCCAGCGCCTCGCCGACGCGGGCGTGCCCTCGCCCCGCAACGACGCGGAGGAGCTCGCCGCCTTCGTGCACGGCGTGAAGCGGGGCGAGCTGCATCTGGTCAAGGACGCGGACTTCGACGCCCGTTACTGGGAGGTCACCGCGCGTCGCGAGGCCCGTGAGCCGCTCCAGCACATCACCGGGCGCGCCTACTTCCGCTACCTCGAACTCCAGGTGGGGCCGGGCGTGTTCGTGCCGCGGCCCGAGACGGAGTCCGTGGTCGGCTGGGCCATAGACGCCGTACGGGCCATGGACGTCGTCGAGCCGCTCATCGTCGACCTGTGCACGGGCTCGGGCGCCATCGCGCTCGCCCTCGCGCAGGAGGTCCCGCGCTCCCGTGTGCACGCCGTGGAGCTGTCCGAGGACGCCCTGAGGTGGACGCGCAAGAACGTCGAGGGGTCCAGGGTCGACCTGCGCCAGGGAGACGCCCTGGAGGCCTTCCCCGAGCTCGACGGCCAGGTCGACCTGGTGGTCTCCAACCCGCCGTACATCCCGCTCACCGAGTGGGAGTACGTCGCCCCCGAGGCCCGCGACCACGACCCCGAACTCGCGCTGTTCTCCGGCGAGGACGGGCTCCACCTGATCCGCGGCATCGAGCGGACCGCGCACCGCCTGCTGCGCCCTGGTGGCGTCGTCGTCGTGGAGCACGCCGACACCCAGGGCGGCCAGGTCCCGTGGATCTTCACCGAGGAACGGGGCTGGGCCGACGCCGCCGACCACCCCGACCTGAACAACCGCCCGCGCTTCGCGACCGCCCGCAAGGCGATGCCGTGACGCGACAGAATCAGCGCAGCAACAGCAGCAACAGCAGCAACAGCACCAGCAGTTCCCGCATCTCTCGCATGGACTACGTGTACTTCGTGTACGAGGAGGCCCGCTAAATGGCTCGGCGATACGACACCAACGACGCGTCGGACCGTACGACCGGTCTGCGTGAAGCCGCGTCCGCCGTCCGCCGCGGTGAGCTGGTCGTGCTGCCCACCGACACCGTGTACGGCATCGGCGCCGACGCCTTCACCTCCGAGGCCGTCGCCGACCTGCTGGACGCCAAGGGGCGCGGCCGCAACATGCCGACCCCTGTCCTCATCGGCTCCCCGAACACGCTGCACGGCCTCGTCACGGACTTCTCCGAGATGGCCTGGGAACTCGTCGACGCGTTCTGGCCGGGCGCCCTCACGCTCGTCGCCAAGCACCAGCCGTCCCTGGCGTGGGACCTCGGCGACACCCGTGGCACCGTCGCCGTCCGCATGCCCCTGCACCCGGTCGCGATCGAGCTGCTCACCGAGGTCGGCCCCATGGCCGTATCCTCCGCGAACCTCACGGGGCACCCCGCCCCCGAGGACTGCGACGCCGCGCAGGACATGCTCGGCGACTCCGTCTCCGTCTACCTCGACGGCGGCCCCACGCCCGGCATCGTCCCGTCCTCGATCGTCGACGTGACCGGGAAGGTTCCGGTGCTCCTGCGCGCGGGTGCCCTGACCGCGGACGAGCTGCGCAAGGTCGTACCTGACCTCGAGGTGGCGAATTGACAGCCCCTGAGACGGGGCGTGGCATAGGCACCGGGGACTCCTTCCGCATCCTCCATGTCAGCACCGGCAACGTGTGCCGCTCGCCGATCACCGAGCGGCTGACCCGGCATGCCCTGGTGGGCAGGCTCGGGGACCCCCTCGTACGCGGTCTGATCGTCGAGAGCGCGGGCACCTGGGGCCACGAGGGCGCGCCCATGGAGGCCAACGCCGAGACCGTCCTCGCGGACTTCGGTGCGGACGCCTCCGGCTTCGTGGGGCGCGAGCTCCTCGACGACCACGTGATCCGCGCGGACCTGGTCCTCACGGCCACCCGCGACCACCGCGCCCAGGTCATCTCCATGGGCCACAGCGCGGGCCTGCGCACCTTCACGCTGAAGGAGTTCACGCGCCTCGTCCAGGCCATCGATCCGGCCACGCTGCCCGACCCGCTGGACGGCGGCGTGGTGGAGCGCGCACGCGCACTGGTGCGCGCCGCGGCGGCTCTACGCGGGTGGCTTCTCGCCCCGAACGCCGAGGCCGACGAGGTCTACGACCCGTACGGCGCACCTCTGCCGTTCTTCCGCTCGGTCGGCGAGGAGATCAGCGAGGCGCTGGATCCCGTGGTGACGGCGCTGACGGGTGTTCCGGCCTGCCGTTGAACCGGCGGACGGAGTCCGGCGCAGCGCTGCGAAGCCGGGGAGGCCCTTTGGGGCCGAGCGGTGCGAGTGGCGCGTTGGGGATGGGGTTCAGCGAGGCGCTGGATCCCGTGGTGACGGCATTGACGGGCGTTCCGGCCTGCCGCCGAACGTAGTGACAGCGTCTGCCGGATTACCCGCTCGTACCTGAGTTTCGGGCGCCGCGGGCGGTGCGGGCCTACATTGGTTTTGAGGTCACCCCCGCGAGGCCCGGAGCCCAAGATGCCGGTCACCACTGAACAAGCCCCCGCCGGTGCGACGTACGCGCACGCCGGCTTCGACGTGCTGCGCAGGCAGGACCCCGAGATCGCCGAGATCATGCTCGGCGAGGCGGCCCGGCAGGCCACGTCGCTGCAACTGATCGCCGCCGAGAACTTCACGTCGCCGGCCGTCCTCGCGGCCCTCGGCTCCCCGCTCGCCAACAAGTACGCCGAGGGCTACCCCGGCGCCCGCCACCACGGCGGCTGCGAGCTCGTCGACATGGCGGAGCGCATCGCCGTCGACCGGGCCAGAGCGCTCTTCGGGGCCGAGCACGCCAATGTGCAGCCCCACTCCGGCTCCTCCGCGGTCCTCGCCGCGTACGCCGCCCTGCTGCGCCCCGGCGACACCGTCCTCGCGATGGGGCTCTCGTACGGCGGCCACCTCACCCATGGGTCGCCCGCGAACTTCTCGGGCCGCTGGTTCGACTTCGTGCCCTACGGCGTCGACCCGGAGACCGGCCTCATCGACCACGACCAGGTCCGCGCGCTGGCCCGCGCCCACCGCCCCAAGGCGATCGTCTGCGGCTCGATCGCCTATCCCCGGCACATCGACTACGCGGCCTTCCGCGACATCGCCGACGACGTGGGCGCCTACCTAATCGCCGACGCCGCGCACCCCATCGGCCTGGTCGCCGGGGGAGCGGCACCGAACCCCGTGCCGTACGCCGATGTCGTCTGCGCCACCACGCACAAGGTGCTGCGCGGCCCCCGCGGCGGCATGGTCCTGTGCGGGGCCGAGCTCGCCGGACGCATCGACCGGGCGGTCTTCCCCTTCACGCAGGGCGGCGCCCAGATGCACACGATCGCCGCCAAGGCCGTCGCGTTCGGCGAGGCGGCGACCCCGGCCTTCGCCGCGTACACCCATCAGGTGGTCGCCAACGCGAGGGTCCTCGCGGCCGCGCTCGACGCCGAGGGCCTCGCGATCACCACCGGCGGCACGGACACCCATCTGCTGACCGCCGACCCCACGTCGCTGGGCGTCGACGGCCCGACCGCCCGGGGGCGGCTCGCCTCGGCCGGCATGGTCCTCGACACGTGCGCGCTGCCCTTCGGGGACGGGCGCGGCCTGCGCCTCGGCACCGCCGCCGTCACCACCCAGGGCATGGGCGAGCCGGAGATGGCGCGCATCGCGGTGCTCTTCTCGGGGGTGCTGCGGGACGGGGTCGATCCGCGTACGGCGCGTGCGGAAGTGCGCGATCTCACCGGAAGATTTCCGCCGTATCCGGACTAGACAGGGGTAGGCGGGCATGGGTGGTCCGTCACTCGTGCAACCATCATCGCTACCCGGCAGTCCTTCACCACATGCGCGCGAAGCTAGGGTGTGGGGCTGAGATGGCCAGCGATATCTGTGGGGAAGCCCGTGCGTGAATACCTGCTGACGCTCTGCATCACGGCCGCGGTGACATACCTGTTGACCGGCCCGGTGCGGAAGTTCGCGATCGTGGCCGGCGCCATGCCGGAGATCCGCGCCCGCGACGTGCACCGGGAGCCCACGCCCCGGCTCGGCGGGATCGCCATGTTCTTCGGCCTGTGCGCGGGTCTCCTCGTCGCGGACCACCTGACGAACCTCAGCCCCGTCTTCGAGATGTCGAACGAGCCGCGGGCGTTGCTCTCCGGAGCCGCCCTGATCTGGCTGATCGGTGTCCTGGACGACAAGTTCGAGATCGACGCCCTGATCAAGCTGGGCGGCCAGATGATCGCCGCCGGCGTCATGGTCATGCAGGGTCTGACGATCCTGTGGCTGCCGATCCCGGGCGTGGGCACCGTCTCCCTCACCCAGTGGCAGGGCACGCTCCTCACGGTCGCCCTGGTGGTCATCAGCATCAACGCGGTCAACTTCGTGGACGGCCTCGACGGCCTGGCGGCGGGCATGGTCTGCATCGCCGCCACCGCGTTCTTCCTGTACGCGTACCGCCTCTGGTACGGCTACGGCATCGAGGCGGCCGCCCCCGCGACGCTGTTCTCGGCGATCCTGATCGGCATGTGTGTGGGCTTCCTGCCGCACAACATGCACCCCGCCCGGATCTTCATGGGCGACTCCGGGTCGATGCTCATCGGCCTTGTCCTGTCCGCCGGCGCCATCTCCATCACCGGCCAGGTCGACCCGAGCCTGATGAAGCTGAACTTCGGCGGCACCCGTGACGCCACCCACGCGATGGTCCCGGTCTTCATCCCGCTGCTGATGCCGCTGACGATCATCGCGGTGCCGTTCGCGGACCTGGTCCTCGCGATCGTGCGGCGCACCTGGAAGGGCCAGTCGCCGTTCGCGGCCGACCGCGGACACCTGCACCACCGGCTCCTGGAGATCGGCCACTCCCACAGCCGCGCGGTCCTGATCATGTACTTCTGGGCTGCTCTGCTGTCCTTCGGCGCGGTCGCCTACTCCGTCCACTCGACGTCGATGTGGCTCGTGTTCGCGATCGTCGCGCTGAGCTTCGTCGGTCTCGTACTGCTTCTGCTGCCGCGCTTCACGCCGCGCGCCCCGCGCTGGGCGGAGGCCTTCGTGCCGCCGCGCTACCGGCGCAGGCGGGCCGCGCAGGCGGCTGACCAGGTGCCTGAGACGTCGCCGTCGTACGCGGCTCGGGCAGCGGCCGGGCCGGCCGAGGAGGCGGCCGGGTCAGGTGTGGCCGCACAGGCCCCCGAGGACGAGGGTGCGCGCACGCCGATGCCCGCAGGAGTCAACGGGGCGACGGCCATTGGCCCCCGTTCGCGCTTCCTGGATCGGCGCAAGGCGCACTCGTCGCGCTGACGCGAGAGACGAAAACGCCTCATTACCAGACAAGTTGGCCGCTTTTCTGCACAGACGCGCGGAGTAACTCTCACGTGTGACAGTGAGCACACTACACAGGTAAAGACCTCATCAAATAGTTTGTGATACCGTTCACGAGACCCGGGGATAGAGCCGAAGGACCGTAGTGCGACGGCCCATTGGCCCGAAGTTCCCTCTCGGCCCCGGTCTACGCTCGTCCATGACGACACCCTGCCCCCACCCAGTAAAGGGAGCTGCCGCCATGCCCTCCAACGACGCACGGATCCTCCTTCAGGCCGTTGTGCCCACAGCCATTGCCGGCGCGCTTGCCGCCGTGATCAGTGGTGTGGTCGCCGGCGGCAAGGGGGCCCTCGGTGCAGTCATCGGCACGGTGGTCGTCATCGCTTTCATGGGCCTCGGGCAGGTCGTCCTCCAGCGGACGGCAAAATCGCTTCCGCAGCTCTTCCAGGCGATGGGGCTGATGCTCTACGTCGCCCAGTTGCTGCTGCTTCTGATCTTCGTCGCCGTCTTCAAGGACACGACACTGTTCAACCCCAAGGCCTTCGCCGCTTCACTCGTCGCCGCCACCGTCGTATGGATGGCCGCGCAGGCGCGTGCGCACATGAAGGCCAAGATTTTCTATATCGATCCCGACTCGGCGAACGACTCCGAGAAGAGCGACAAGCCCAATAAATCGGGGTCGTCATCGTGAGGGGTAGGGGCGGGATAAGTGGCGGTTCGTGTAACTGCTATCGTCCGGTGCCAACTGCGGCACTGCGGGCGCGGGCATCTGAGCTGACGCCTGCTCGACTGCGAGGCTCACTGCCTGCCTGCCGCCCCCACATCCGAAACACCAGACCAGTGCCGATCCGCGGCTGCGCGCCGCAACGACACAACGAGGTTGCCGTACCTATGCGTCACGCCGAAGGAGCCCGTGGTGAGTGCTGACCAGACTGAGCTCGCCTTTGACTGGAGCTGTCGGATCATGTCCGACAACGGCTGCGGCTTTCCGGCTCCCGGTCTGCACTCGTTCCTCTTCAAGCCGATCTTCACCGTCGGCGGGTTCGAGTTCAACAAGGTGATGCTGCTCGCCCTCCTGACGACCCTCGTCGTCGTCAGTGTTTTCTACGCGGCGTTCGGCAAGGCCAAGGTCGTCCCGGGCAAGCTCCAGATGGCCGTGGAGGCGGGGTACGACTTCGTACGCCGCGGAATCGTCTACGAGACGATGGGCAAGAAGGAGGGCGAGAAGTACGTCCCCTTCATGGTGTCGCTGTTCTTCTTCATCTGGATCATGAACATCTGGTCCGTGATCCCGCTGACTCAGTTCCCGGTCGCGTCGGTGTTCGCGTACCCGGTCGTGCTCGCGGTCCTCGTCTACCTGATCTGGGTGCCGCTGACCTTCAAGCGCCATGGTTTCGTGGGCGGTTGGAAGAACATCACGGGCTACGACAGCTCGCTCGGCCCGATCAAGTGGCTCGTCTCGTTCATCGAGTTCTTCTCGAACCTGCTCGTCCGGCCGTTCACGCACGCGGTGCGACTGTTCGCCAACATGTTCGCCGGTCACCTGATGCTGGTGATGTTCACCGTCGCCTCCTGGTACCTGCTGAACAGCTGGATGATCCCGGCCGCGGGCGTCTCCTTCGTGATGACCATGGCCATGATCCTCTTCGAGCTTTTCGTGCAGGCGGTCCAGGCGTACGTCTTCGTGCTCCTCGCCAGCACCTACATTCAGGGCGCTCTCGCAGAGCACCACTGAGTACCCGTCCCGTCATACCCCCTGTCGTCCGGTGGCCAACCCCCACCGGTTCGTTGAAGAGAAGGAAGTAACGGCATGTCCGCGACCATCGAACTCGCCGCTGGCGTCTCCGGCTCCCTCGGTTCCATCGGCTATGGTCTCGCCGCCATCGGCCCCGGCATCGGCGTCGGCATCGTCTTCGGTAACGGCACCCAGGCCCTGGCCCGTCAGCCCGAGGCCGCCGGTCTGATCCGTGCCAACCAGATTCTCGGCTTCGCCTTCTGTGAGGCGCTCGCCCTCATCGGCATCGTTATGCCGTTCGTTTACGGCCAGTGATCT
Source organism: Streptomyces sp. NBC_00009 (assembly GCF_045040855.1). NCBI lineage: Bacteria > Bacillati > Actinomycetota > Actinomycetes > Kitasatosporales > Streptomycetaceae > Streptomyces > Streptomyces sp. NBC_00009. Next base: position 2,508,841 of record NZ_CP108312.1, on the reverse strand, counting down.
AACTCCTCACTGACCATATTTCGACGAAAGGCACTGATGTGATCGCCAACCTGGTGCAGCTGGCGGCCGAGGAGAAGCAGAACCCGCTTGTCCCGGCCGGTCCCGAGCTGCTCGTCGGCACCATCGCCTTCGCCATCGTTTTCTTCTTCTTCGCCACGAAGCTCCTCCCGCGCATCAACAAGGTGCTGGAAGAGCGTCGCGAGCTGATCGAAGGCGGTATCGAGAAGGCCGAAGCCGCACAGACCGAGGCCCAGAGCGTTCTTGAGCAGTACAAGGCTCAGCTGGCCGAGGCTCGTCACGAGGCCGCGCGTCTGCGCCAGGAGGCGCAGGAGCAGGGCGCCACGCTCATCGCCGAGATGCGCGCGGAAGGCCAGCGGCAGCGTGAGGAAATCATCGCCGCCGGCCACTCGCAGATCGAGGCCGACCGCAAGGCCGCCGCTCAGGCGCTGCGCCAGGACGTGGGCCAGCTGGCCACCACCCTGGCCGGCAAGCTGGTCGGTGAGTCCCTCGAGGACCACGCCCGGCAGTCGCGCACGATCGACCGCTTCCTCGACGGCCTCGACGAGACCGCGACGAAGGCCGAGGCTGTTCGATGACTGCCCACGGAGCGAGCCGCGAGGCACTCGCCTCCGCACGTGAGCGTCTCGACGCGCTGACCGACAGCACCTCGGTCGACGCCCGACAGCTGGCCTCGGAGCTTGCCGCGGTCACCGCGCTGCTCCAGCGCGAGGTGTCGCTGCGACGGGTCCTGACCGACCCGGCGCAGTCCGGTGAGGCCAAGGCCGAGCTCGCGGGACGCCTGCTGAGCGGCCAGGTCAGCGGTACGACCGCCGACCTGGTGGCCGGCCTGGTCCGCTCCCGCTGGTCCGCCCCGCGCGACCTGGTCGACTCCGTCGAGGAGCTGTCCAACATCGCCGAGCTGACCGCGGCGCAGAAGGCCGGCGAGCTGGACGACGTCGAGGACGAGCTGTTCCGGTTCGGCCGGATCGTCGCCTCGAGCACCGAGCTGCGCGCCGCGCTCACCGACCGTAACGCCACCGGCACGGCCAAGAGCGAGCTGCTGCGCAGCCTGCTCGGCGGTCGCGCCAAGGTCTCCACCGAGCGTCTCGTCGAGCGCCTTGTGACCCAGCCGCGTGGACGTAGCCTGGAGACGGGACTCGAGTCTCTGTCCAAGCTCGCCGCGCACCGCCGGGACCGCATGGTCGCCGTCGTCACCTCGGCGGTTCCGCTGAGTGATGCGCAGAAGCAGCGCCTGGGCGCCGCCCTGGCAAAGCTCTACGGGCGTCAGATGCACCTGAACCTCGACGTGGACCCCGAGGTCCTCGGCGGGATCAACGTGCAGGTGGGCGACGAGCTCATCAACGGAAGCATCGCGGACCGCATTGAGGACGCCAGCCGCCGTATGGCCGGCTAGCCGACTCGCACAACGTAGTAGTACCTACGGCCCTAGTTGGGCCGTGCAGAGGATTCCTGGGGGCTGACCCCAGACCCCCAAGAAAACTTTCGGGCCCAACAAGGAGAGCAGGGAACCCAGATGGCGGAGCTCACGATCCGGCCGGAGGAGATCCGGGACGCGCTGGAGAACTTTGTCCAGGCGTACAAGCCGGACGCGGCCTCGCGCGAGGAGGTCGGTACGGTCACCCTTGCCGGCGACGGCATCGCGAAGGTCGAGGGCCTGCCCTCGGCCATGGCCAACGAACTGCTGAAGTTCGAGGACGGCACCCTCGGCCTCGCCCTCAACCTCGAGGAGCGCGAGATCGGTGCGATCGTGCTCGGCGAGTTCACGGGTATCGAGGAGGGCCAGCCGGTGCAGCGCACCGGTGAGGTGCTCTCCGTCGCCGTAGGCGAGGGCTACCTGGGTCGCGTCGTCGACCCGCTCGGCAACCCGATCGACGGCCTCGGCGAGATCGAGACCAGCGCGCGTCGTGCCCTTGAGCTGCAGGCCCCCACGGTCATGCAGCGCAAGTCGGTGCACGAGCCGATGGAGACCGGCTACAAGGCCGTCGACGCGATGACCCCGATCGGCCGCGGTCAGCGTCAGCTGATCATCGGCGACCGCCAGACGGGCAAGACCGCCCTGGCTGTCGACACGATCATCAACCAGCGCGACAACTGGCGCACCGGCGACCCGAAGAAGCAGGTCCGCTGCATCTACGTCGCCATCGGCCAGAAGGGCTCGACCATCGCCTCCGTGCGTGGCGCCCTGGAAGAGGCCGGCGCGCTGGAGTACACGACCATCGTCGCCGCCCCGGCGTCCGACCCGGCCGGCTTCAAGTACCTGGCGCCGTACACCGGTTCGGCCATCGGTCAGCAGTGGATGTACGAGGGCAAGCACGTCCTCATCATCTTCGACGACCTCTCGAAGCAGGCCGACGCCTACCGCGCCGTGTCCCTGCTGCTCCGCCGCCCGCCGGGGCGCGAGGCCTACCCGGGTGACGTCTTCTACCTGCACTCCCGCCTCCTCGAGCGCTGCGCGAAGCTCTCGGACGAGATGGGCTCGGGTTCGATGACCGGTCTGCCGATCGTCGAGACCAAGGCGAACGACGTGTCGGCGTTCATCCCGACCAACGTCATCTCCATCACCGACGGCCAGTGCTTCCTGGAGTCGGACCTGTTCAATGCCGGTCAGCGCCCCGCGCTGAACGTCGGTATCTCCGTCTCCCGAGTCGGTGGTTCCGCGCAGCACAAGGCGATGAAGCAGGTCTCCGGGCGCCTCCGCGTGGACCTCGCCCAGTTCCGTGAGCTCGAGGCGTTCGCCGCCTTCGGTTCCGACCTGGACGCCGCGTCGAAGGCCCAGCTGGAGCGCGGTCAGCGCATGGTGGAGCTGCTCAAGCAGCCCCAGTACCAGCCGATGGCGACCGAGGACCAGGTTGTCTCCGTCTGGGCCGGCACCACCGGCAAGATGGATGACGTCCCGGTCGTGGACATCCGGCGCTTCGAGCGCGAGCTGCTCGACTACCTGCACCGCAAGGAGCAGGGCCTGATGACCTCCATCAAGGAGGGCGGCAAGATGTCGGACGACACCCTGACCGCCGCCGCCGACGCCATCGCGGACTTCAAGAAGCAGTTCGAGACCTCGGACGGGAAGCTTCTCGGCGAGGACGCTCCGGCCGCCGCCGGTAAGTGACGACGGAAGGGACCTGACTCATGGGAGCCCAGCTCCGGGTCTACAAGCGTCGCATCAAATCCGTCACCGCGACCAAGAAGATCACCAAGGCGATGGAGATGATCGCCGCCTCGCGCGTCGTCAAGGCGCAGCGCAAGGTGACGGCCTCAACGCCGTACGCGACCGAGCTCACCCGCGCGGTCACGGCCGTCGGCACCGGTTCGAACACGAACCACCCGCTGACGACGGAGCCGGAGACGGCGACGCGCTCCGCGGTGCTGCTCCTCACGAGCGACCGCGGTCTGGCCGGCGCCTTCAACTCGAACGCCATCAAGGCCGCGGAGAAGCTGACCGCGCGTCTCGAGGCCGAGGGCAGGGAGGTCGAGATCTACATCGTCGGCCGCCGTGGTGTCGCCCACTACAACTTCCGTGAGCGCAAGATCGCGGAGCAGTGGACGGGCTTCACCGACGAGCCCACGTACGCGGACGCCAAGAAGGTCGCGGGCCCGCTGATCGAGGCGATCGAGAAGGACTCGGCGGAGGGCGGCGTGGATGAACTCCACATCGTCTACACGGAGTTCATCTCGATGATGACGCAGTCGGCCATCGACGGCCGTCTGCTTCCGCTCAGCCTCGAAGAGGTGGCGGAGGAGTCGAAGTCCAAGGGCGAGATCCTTCCGCTGTACGACTTCGAACCGTCGGCGGAGGACGTCCTCGACGCCCTGCTGCCGCGCTACGTCGAGAGCCGTATCTACAACGCGCTGCTCCAGTCGGCTGCTTCCAAGCACGCCGCCACGCGCCGCGCGATGAAGTCGGCGACCGACAACGCGGGAGACTTGATCAACTCGCTCTCCCGACTTGCCAACGCGGCCCGCCAGGCCGAAATCACCCAGGAAATCAGCGAGATCGTCGGCGGCACTGCAGCCCTGTCCGACGCGACCGCGGGGAGTGACAAGTAATGACGACCACTGTTGAGACGGCCGTTGCCACGGGCCGCGTCGCCCGGGTCATCGGCCCGGTCGTCGACGTGGAGTTCCCCGTCGACGCAATGCCGGAGATCTACAACGCCCTGCACGTCGAGGTCGACGACCCGGCCACCGCGGGCGCGAAGAAGACGCTGACCCTCGAGGTCGCCCAGCACCTGGGTGACGGCGTGGTCCGCACGGTCTCGATGCAGCCCACGGACGGCCTGGTCCGCCAGGCTCCCGTGACGAACACCGGCGCCGGCATCTCGGTGCCCGTCGGTGACCTGACCAAGGGCCGGGTGTTCAACACCCTCGGCGACGTCCTGAACGACGACGCGTCCTCGGTCGCCGACGCCCCGCGCTGGACGATCCACCGCAAGGCCCCGGCCTTCGACCAGCTCGAGTCCAAGACCGAGATGTTCGAGACCGGCCTGAAGGTCGTCGACCTTCTCACCCCGTACGTCAAGGGTGGAAAGATCGGTCTGTTCGGTGGTGCCGGTGTCGGCAAGACCGTTCTGATCCAGGAAATGATCGTCCGTGTGGCCAAGCTGCACGACGGTGTCTCCGTCTTCGCCGGTGTCGGCGAGCGCACCCGTGAGGGCAACGACCTCATGGTCGAGATGGAGGAAGCCGGCGTTCTGGACAAGACCGCGCTGGTCTTCGGCCAGATGGACGAGCCGCCGGGCACGCGTCTTCGCGTCGCCCTGGCCGGTCTGACCATGGCGGAGTACTTCCGCGATGTGCAGAAGCAGGACGTGCTGTTCTTCATCGACAACATCTTCCGCTTCACGCAGGCCGGTTCCGAGGTCTCGACCCTGCTCGGCCGCATGCCCTCCGCGGTGGGTTACCAGCCGACCCTCGCCGACGAGATGGGTCTCCTCCAGGAGCGCATCACGTCGACCCGTGGTCACTCGATCACCTCGATGCAGGCGATCTACGTCCCCGCGGACGACCTGACCGACCCGGCCCCGGCCACCACGTTCGCCCACCTCGACGCGACGACGGTTCTCTCCCGTCCGATCTCCGAGAAGGGCATCTACCCGGCCGTGGACCCGCTGGACTCCACGTCCCGCATCCTGGACCCGCGCTACATCGCGCAGGACCACTACGACGCCGCGATGCGCGTCAAGACGATCCTGCAGAAGTACAAGGATCTCCAGGACATCATCGCGATCCTCGGTATCGACGAGCTGGGCGAGGAGGACAAGCTCGTTGTCCACCGTGCCCGTCGCGTCGAGCGCTTCCTGTCGCAGAACACCCACGCCGCCAAGCAGTTCACCGGCGTGGACGGTTCGGACGTGTCGCTCGAGGAGTCGATCACCGCGTTCAACGCGATCTGCGACGGCGAGTACGACCACTTCCCCGAGCAGGCGTTCTTCATGTGCGGTGGCATCGAGGACCTCAAGGCCAACGCCAAGGAGCTCGGCGTCTCCTGATTCTGGCTTCTTAGGAAGCACAGACTCGTGGGAGAGGGGCGGGGGATACCCGCAGGGTGTGTCCCGCCCCTCTCCGTACGCCGACTAGACTTTGACCCAACACCCGGCAGCAACCGCCGGGTGGTGACCCGAGGAGCCCACCTTGGCTGCTGAGCTGCATGTCGAGCTCGTCGCCGCGGACCGCAGTGTCTGGTCCGGCGAGGCCACCCTGGTCGTCGCGCGCACCGCGTCCGGCGACATCGGCGTCATGCCCGGTCACCAGCCGCTTCTCGGTGTGCTGGAGTCGGGCCCGGTGATGATCCGCACGAGCGACGGCGGGACGGTTGTCGCCGCTGTGCACGGCGGTTTCGTCTCGTTCGCCGACAACAAGCTGTCCCTGCTCGCCGAGATCGCCGAGCTGTCGGACGAGATCGATGTCCAGCGTGCGGAGCGGGCGCTCGAGCGCGCGAAGTCGGATGCCGACGCATCCGCCGAGCGTCGCGCGGACGTCCGACTGCGTGCGGTGGCGACGCGCTGAGCCCTGGGGGTACCTCCCATGCCCTTTAGGCTATGGGGGAGCGCGGAGTGACATGACTCAGCCGCGGCCAGGTCCGGAGAACCTCTCCGGACCAGGTCGCGGCTGAGGCGATCCTTGGTCAATTTTGCAGTTCCGTTATCGGATCCGCTGTCGGGCCCGTTATCAGATGAGGCGAGGAGGTCGGTACGAATGGTCCTCGTTCTCGTGCTGTGCGTGGTCGCGGTCGTCGTACTCGTATTGCTGGGGTTGTTCGTCTTCGGCCTGAGGCGCCGGCTGATCCAGCGCTCCGGGGGCACCTTTGACTGCTCCCTGCGGTGGGATGTGCCCGAGGGGGGCGACGCCTCCGGCAAGGGCTGGGGCTACGGCGTGGCCCGCTACAACGGCGACCGGATCGAGTGGTTCCGGGTCTTCTCCTACGCGATCAGGCCGCGTCGCACCCTGGAGCGCTCTGCGATCGAGGTGACGGGGCGGCGCGCGCCTGAGGGCGAGGAGGAGCTCGCCCTGCTCTCGGACGCGATCGTCCTCGCGTGCTCGCACCGCGGCTCGCGTCTCGAGCTGGCGATGAGCGAGGACGCGCTGACCGGCTTCCTGGCGTGGCTGGAGGCGGCGCCTCCGGGACAGCGGGTGAACGTCGCGTAGCGGCGTTCAGGGCCCCGCTGGTTGGGGGTCCCCCCTGGCGCGGAGCGCAGCGGAGCTCCTTGGGGGAGGGTGAACGTCGCGTAGCGGCGTTCAGGGCCCCGCTGGTTGGGGGTCCCCCCTGGCGCGGAGCTCCTTGGGGGAGGGTAAATGTGGCCTGAGGTTTCGCATGGAGAAGCCGGGTGAACAGGGGGCGGCCCCGTTCACCCGGCTTCCGTCATGTGCGGCCCGGTGCTGTTACCTCAGGCCGCCGTCGATGGCGGTCACCAGCTCGCCGTTGGTGGTGTCACCGCTGAACTCCCAGAAGAAGGCGCCGCCGAGGTTCTGGCTCTTGGCCCAGGCCATCTTGGAGTTGATGGTCGCGGGGGTGTCGTAGGACCACCAGTCGCTGCCGCAGTACGCGTAGGCCGTGCCGGCGACGGTGCCGTTGGCGGGGCACTTGGTCTTGAGGACCTTGTAGTCCTCGATGCCCTGCTCGTAGGTGCCGGCGGCGGGGCCGGTGGCGGTGCCGCCCGGCTCCTTCTGTGTGACACCGGTCCAGCCGCGGCCGTAGAAGCCGATGCCGAGCAGGAGCTTGCTCGACGGGACGCCCTGGGCCTTCAACTTGGCAATGGCGTCAGCGGAGTTGAAACCCTGCTGCGGGATGCCGGGGTACGAGGTGAGCGGGGAGTGCGGGGCTGTCGGGCCCTGGGCGTTGAACGCGCCGAAGAAGTCGTAGGTCATGACGTTGTACCAGTCGAAGGACTGGGACGCGCCCGCGTAGTCGTTCTTCTCGATCTTGCCGCCGGTGGACGCGTCGGCCGTGATCGCCGCCGTCACCAGGTTGTTGGAGCCGAACTTGGCGCGCAGCGCGGTCGCCAGCTTCTTCAGTGCGTCCTGGCCCGAGGTGTCGCAGGACAGACCGCAGGCGTTGGGGTACTCCCAGTCGATGTCGATGCCGTCGAAGACGTCGGCCCAGCGCGGGTCCTCGACGAGTTTGTAGCAGGAGTCGGCGAACGCTGCCGGGTTCTGCGCCGCCTGCGGGAAGCCGCCGGACCAGGTCCAGCCGCCGAACGACCAGAGGACCTTCAGGTTCGGGTGCTTGGCCTTGAGCTGGCGCAGCTGGTTGATGGCGCCGCGCAGTGGCTGGTCCCAGGTGTCGGCGACGCCGGAGACGGAGTTGGCCGCGGTGTACGCCATGTCCGTGTCGGCGTAGGAGTCACCCATGGTGCACTGGCCGTTCTGCACGTTGCCGAAGGCGTAGTTGATGTGGGTGACCTTCGCGGCGGAGCCGGAGGTCTCCAGGTTCTTCGGGAAGTACTGGCGGCCGTAGACGCCCCAGTCGGTGAAGTACCCCAGCTTGACCTTGCCACCGGGGCCCGGGTCGGTGCCGCCGCCGGTCGTGTGCACCCGGACGGAGCCGGAGGCCGGGCCGGTTTGGTCGGCGGTGTCGCGGGCCTGCACGGTGTACGAGTAGTCGGTGCCGGCGGTGAGGCCGGTGTTGGTGTACGAAGTCCCGGTCACCGTCGCGACCTTGGCGCCGTCGCGCAGGACGTCGTGGTTCTTGACGCCGTTGTCGTCCGTGGCCGCGGTCCAGTCGAGCTTGACCGAGGTGTCCGTGACCGAGGAGGCGGTGGGGGTGCCGGGCGCGGAGGGGGCCGCGTCGCCGGGGACGTCACCGCCGTCACAGGAGGCGCCGTTGAGCTTGCAGCTGGAGGGGGCGCCGGGGCCCGAGCCGTTGAACCCGAAGGAGACCGAGGCGCCGGGGGCGAGCGACCCGTTCCAGGAGACGTTCTTGGCGGTCCAGTGGTCGGCGGAGTTGGTGACGGTGGCGTCCCAGGCGGAGGTCACCTTGGTGCCGGCGGGGAAGTCCCACTCGACGGTCCATGAACTGAGGGCCGTGGTACCGGTGTTCTTGACGGTCCACTTGCCTTCGAAGCCGGTGCCCCAGTCCTGGGTCTTGGCGTAGGTCGCGGTGGCGGTGCTCGCGGCGGCGGCCGCGTGGGAGGGGGTGGCGAGGCCGACGAGGGCGGCGGCCGGGAGCAGCAGGGTGGTGAGGCCTGCCACGGCTCTCTGTCTGAGTCTCAAGCGCAAGGGGTGCTCCTCGGGTGGTATCCGGGGGACATGACGGGGGTAAATCCCTGCGCCGCCCGTGAGCATCGCCGTGCTGGTCATGTGCATGGCTGCGCTCACCGCAGTGCCGTGAGAATAGAAAGGTCTGGACCAGCGGTCAAGGTCTAAACCAATTACAGGAATCGGCCCCTCACAGTCCCAACTCCTGTGCCAGGACGGCCGCTTGCACCCTGCTGCGCAGCTCCAGCTTCCCGAGCAACCTGCTGACGTGCGTCTTCACCGTCGCCGACGCCATCCCGAGACGCATCGCGATCTCCGCGTTCGACAACCCGTCACCGAGGCAGGAAAGCACCTCCCGCTCCCGGCGCGTGAGGGCGTCGAGCCCCGCGGGCGCGGGCCCCGGCTCCGGGCGTACGGGCTTCGCCGCGAACTCGGCGATGAGCTTGCGGGTCACCGCCGGAGCGATCAGCCCCTCACCGCGCGCAACCGTGCGGACCCCCTCGATCAGGTCCTTCGCCTCGGTGTTCTTCAGCAGGAACCCGCCGGCGCCCGCGCGCAGCGCCCCGAAGACGTACTCGTCGAGATCGAACGTCGTCAGGACGAGCACGTCCGCGAGCCCCTCGGAGACCACCTGACGGGTCGCCGAGACGCCGTCGAGGCGCGGCATCTGGATGTCCATGAGGACGAGATCCGGCCGAAGTGCGCGCGCCATCGCCACCGCCTGCTCGCCGTCCGCCGCCTCCCCGACGACCTCGATGTCGGGGGCGCTGCCCAGGATCAGGACCAGCCCCGCCCGCACGGCGGACTGGTCCTCGGCGACAAGTACCCGGATCACCCGGTTCACTCGGACACTCCTTCGTCAGCCGGGTCGACGGGCAGCTCGGCCCTGACCTGCCAGATCTTGCCGTCGGGCCCGCTCTCGGGACCCGCCTCGAACGTGCCGTGCAGCAGAGCGGTGCGCTCGCGCATCCCGATGAGCCCGGCGCCCGAGCCGGGTGCGCGCGGGCCGTCCAGATCCCCGTACGGGCTGGTCACCCACACGGTCAGGGCCCCGTCGGTGCGGTGGACAGCCACGGAGGCGGTGCCGTGCGACGCGTGCTTGAGCGCGTTCGTGAGGGATTCCTGCACGATGCGGTACGCGGCGAGCTCGATCGGCGCGGGCAGGCCGCCGACGCCGTCGCCGACGGTGAGCGCGACGTCGAGGCCGTTGGTGCGGGACTGCTCGACGAGGGCGCCGAGGCCGTCCAGTGTGGGCGCGGCGACGGGCTCGCGCTGGGAGTCGCCGCTGTCGTCCCGCAGGATGCCGATGAGGCGTCGCATCTCGGCGAGGCCCTCCACGCTGTTCTCGCGGATGACGGTCAGTGCCTGCTGCGTGGTCCTCGGATCGTCGAGCGAGATCGCGGCCGTGGAGTGGATGGCGATCGCGGACAAATGGTTGGCGACCATGTCGTGCAGCTCGCGGGCCATCCGCGCCCGCTCGGCGACGACCGCCTGCGTGCGGTCCATCTCCGCGAGCAGCGCGGTCTGTTCGGCGCGCAGCCGCGCGGACTCGGCGGCCTCCCGGTGGTTGCGTACGAGGACACCGGTGGCCGCGGGCGCGAACGACACGAGGCCGGTCACGACTCCGATCAGGAGCGCCTCCGGCCTGCGGAACCAGGCGAGGAACCCCAGGGTCACCGCGATGGTGATCAGGGCCGTCGTCACCGGGATCCGGCGGGCGGCGGCCGGGGTGCCGTACAGGACGGCCGCATAGACGAGGTCCGTGAACATCAGCGTCGTCGCGAGGCTGCCCAGCGTGAACTGGTCCGCGATCACGACGAGGGTGCCGAGGACCAGGGCGGCCTGGGGCGCCGTCCTGCGCAGCAGTTCCAGGCCCGCCATCGCGCAGAGCGGCACAAGCAGCCAGCCGTCGCCGAGGACCCGCCCGCCCTGGCTGTTGGTCAGGCCGAGCGCCCACAGCAGGAGACCGCCGAGCAGGCCGACCGCCGCGATACGGACGTCGTCGCGGTGCGGGCGGGACAGGGGCAGGGGCATGCCCCCATTGAATACGGCCGGACGAGGCGGCGCCTGCACCTGGCGGGCGGGCCCGCGCGGCCGACGTACATCGAAGGATGCAGTCCCGATTCGTCACCGCCGACGACGATCGGCGGCCGTACCGACGGGACGCTGGAAGGAGACCACAAGCCCGTCCCGAGGAGCCCGCCGTGATCGTCACGCTGATCGTCGCCTGCGAGATCGGCTTCTGGGTGCTGCTCGCCGCGGGACTCGCCCTGCGCTACGTGGCGAAGATGCCGCGCACGAGCGTCGGCGTCCTGCTGTGCGAGCCGCTCCTGGAGGTCGTCCTGTTCGTCGTCACCGCGATGGACCTCAAGAACGGGGCCGAACCGGACTGGAAACACGGCCTCGCCGCCGTCTACATCGGCTTCTCCGTGGGGCTCGGCCACTCCACCGTCAAGTGGGTGGACGCCCGCGTCGCCCACCGGTTCGCCGGGGGACCGCCCCCGGCGAAGCCGCCGAGGTACGGGGCCGCGCGCGCCGCCCACGAGTGGCGGACGGCCGCGCGCTGGATCCTCGCCTGCGCCGTCGCGCTCGCCCTGCTCCAGGGCGCCGTCTGGTACGTGGGCGCCGACGGGAATATCGGCTCGCTGCGGATGTGGCAGCAGAAGATGCTCTTCGTGATCGGTCTCAACCTCGTGATCGCGCTGAGCTACACGCTGTTCCCGAAGAAGGCGCCCGCCCTCGACCGCTAGCGCTCGCCGCCCGGGACCCAGAGCACGTCCCCGACCTCCTTGTTCGCCGTGCGCGCCAGGATGAACAGGAGGTCGGAGAGGCGGTTCAGATACGTCGCGGTCAGCGGGTTCATCGACTCGCCGTGCACCTCGAGCGCCGCCCAGGTGGAGCGCTCGGCCCTGCGGACCACGGTGCACGCCTGGTGCAGCAGCGCCGCACCCGGCGTGCCCCCGGGCAGGATGAAGGACCGGAGCTTGTCCAGCTGCTCGTTGAAGCGGTCGCAGTCCGCCTCCAGCTTGTCGACGTAGAACTGCTCTACACGCAGCGGCGGGTACTTCGGTTCTTCGACCACGGGCGTCGACAGGTCGGCGCCCACGTCGAACAGGTCGTTCTGGACCCGTACGAGGACCTGGACGACCTCCTCGTCGAGCCCGCCGAGCGCGACCGCCGTGCCGATGACGGCATTGGCCTCGTTGGCGTCGGCGTAGGCGGAGATCCGCAGATCGGTCTTGGCGGTCCGGCTCATGTCGCCGAGGGCGGTCGTGCCCTGGTCGCCGGTCCTGGTGTAGATACGCGTCAGATTGACCATGGGGTCAGCGTAGTTACGCGGCAGCCCTGCGGAAGCCACGTGTGCCGACCGTCACGGCGAGCGCCGCCAGGGCGAGGGCGACCAGGACCCCGTACAGCATGTGCGCCGTCGCGTAGTGGCCGACGTACGCGTCGCGCATCGCGTCGACCGCATAGCGGATGGGCATGAAGTGCGACAGGACGTCGAGCCAGCCGGGCGCGAGCGCCATCGGCAGCATCAGCCCGGACAGGAGCATCGACGGCATCGACACGGCGTTGACGATCGGGCCGAACTCCTGCGGCCGGTCGACCTTCATGGCCACCGTGTACGACATCGAGCCGAGGGCGACGGTCAGGAGCGCGACGAACGCGAACCCGATGAGCACGCCGGCCAGTGGCGCCCGCAGTCCCATCACCAGTGCGGCGAGGACGAGGAGTACCGACTGGAGGACGAAGAGCGCGGCGTCGCGCAGCACCCGTCCGAGCAGCAGCGCGAGACGGCTGACCGGGGTGACGCGCATGCGCTCCACCACGCCGTAGTTCTTCTCGATGATGATCGCGAAACCGGAGAACAGGCCGCCGAACAGGGCGAGTTGGAGCAGCAGCCCGGGGACGAGTACCTGCCAGGAGCTGCCGGCCGAGCCCAGCGGCACATCGGTGAGCAGCGGCCCGAAGAACAGCAGGTACAGCAGTGGCATCAGGACGCCGAAGAGCATCTGGAACTTGGAGTTGAGGGTCTGGCGGGCATAGCGCCCGAAGATCAGCGCGGTGTCGGAGAGCAGGGTCCTCATGCGTCACACCGCCACGGGGGTCGTCGGTGCGGTCGCCGGGCCGCGCCCGGTGATCGCGAGGAAGGTGTCCTGGAGCGTGGCGTCGAGTGATCCGCCGTACGCCAGCCTGAGCGCGCCCGGGGTGCCCTCCGCTGCCACAACTCCCTTGTCCACGACGGCGATCCGGTCGGCGAGCGCGTCGGCCTCGTCGAGGTAGTGCGTGGTGAGGAAGACCGTCGTGCCGTGCTCGTCGCGCAGTCGCCGCACGACGTCCCACAGGTCGGCGCGGCCGGCCGGGTCGAGCCCGGTCGTCGGCTCGTCGAGGAAGAGCACCTGCGGGCGGTGCACGAGTCCCATCGCGATGTCGAGCCGCCGCCGCTGCCCGCCGGAGAGCGCGGCGGTCCTGCGGTCCATGAGCTCCGTGAGGCCGAGGTCCCCGGCCAGCTCGTCGGCGCGCGCCACCGCCCGCGCCTTGGGCAGCCGGTACAGCCGCCCCTGGGTGACCAGCTCCTCCCGTACGGAGATGTTCGGGTCGACGCCGCCGGACTGGGCGACGTAACCGACCGCGCGGCGCACGCCCGCCGGATCGGTCGCCAGGTCGCAGCCCGCGACGGTGGCGGCGCCCCCGGTCGGCGGCAGGAGTGTCGTGAGCATGCGCAGGGTCGTCGTCTTGCCCGCGCCGTTCGGGCCGAGGAGGCCGAGGATCTCGCCCGGTCGCACGGTCAGGTCGATGCCGCGCACCGCCTCGACGGGGCCGCGTGGGGTGCTGAAGGTCCGGGCCAGGCCGGACGCGCTGATGACTGCCATGCACCCAGAAAAACAGAGTGACTGAAATTTTGCAATGTCCCCAAAATTCAAGTGAGCGCAACAAAAGCTAGACTGGCCGCATGGCAGAGGGACTGCGTGAGCGCAAGAAACGGCTGGCCAGGCAGCACATCTCCGATGTGGCCACGGGCCTGTTCCTGGAGCGCGGCTTCGACGAGGTGACGATCGCCGAGGTCGCCGAGGCGGCCGACGTCTCCGTCAACACCGTCTACAACTACTTCCAGGCCAAGGAAGACCTGTTCCTCGACCGCGCCAAGGGCAGCGTGGCCCGCCTCTCCCGCTTCGTGCGCGCCCGTGACCGGGGCGAGTCCGCGGCCGAAGCCGTCCTGCGCGAACTGCGCAACGAGGTCGTCGCCGTGTCGCCCGAGGTCGGCCTGATCGAGGGCTACGACCGCTTCATGAAGGTCATCGAGGGCGCGGCCGGACTGCGCGCCCGGCTCTGGTACATGCAGCAGGAGTCGCTCACGCTGCTCGAGGCGACGCTGCGCGAGGAGACCGGAGCGGACGGCGATGACCCGCTGCCCGCCCTGATGGCCGGACAGATCAACTGGATCCACACGACGCTGCTTTCCCGTATCGCCGCCGGGATGATCAAGGCCAGGCCGGCCGGGGAGGTGTCCCGCGAAGCACTGGGCCTGCTCGACGAGATGGAGGGTCTCCTGGGCGAGCCGGTGCTCAACTACGCCGTACGCGACGCCTGATGGCCCGTCCGGTGTGATGTCCGTCATTCGAGACGTGACGCGCATTACTTCGCGGCCCCACGACCCCTCACGGACGCTAATGTCCGCCGGAGAGATACGTGAACAGCGGTTAGCGGTCAGTCGCAAGTGGTACGCGGTCAGCGGGTAAGGGGAGTCGCACAGTGGCAGGGAAGCTCGCCGTCATCGGAGCCGGACTCATGGGGTCCGGAATCGCCCAGGTCTCGGCGCAGGCGGGCTGGGACGTCGTCCTGCGCGACGTCACCGACGCCGCCCTGGCCCGTGGCACCGACGGCATCAAGGCCTCGTACGACAAGTTCGTGAGCAAGGGCAAGCTGGCCGCGCAGGACGCGGAGGCCGCGCTCGGGCGCATCACCACGACCACCGACCTGGACGCGGTCGCCGACGCCGACATCGTCGTCGAGGCCGTCTTCGAGAAGCTCGAGGTCAAGCACGAGATCTTCCGGGCGCTCGACAAGATCGTCCGCGAGGACGCCGTGCTCGCCTCGAACACCTCTGCCATCCCGATCACGAAGATCGCGGCTGTCACGGAGCGCCCGGAGCGCGTCGTCGGCGCCCACTTCTTCTCGCCGGTCCCGATGATGCAGCTGTGCGAGCTGGTCCGCGGCTACAAGACGAGCGACGAAACGCTCGCCACCACGCGGGAGTTCGCCGAGTCGGTCGGCAAGACCTGCATCGTCGTCAACCGCGACGTCGCCGGCTTCGTGACCACGCGGCTGATCTCGGCCCTCGTCGTCGAGGCCGCCAAGCTGTACGAGTCGGGCGTCGCCACCGCCGAGGACATCGACATCGCCTGCAAACTGGGCTTCGGCCACGCCATGGGGCCGCTCGCCACCGCCGACCTCACGGGCGTCGACATCCTGCTGCACGCCACCGACAACATCTACACCGAGTCCCAGGACGAGAAGTTCGCCCCGCCCGAGCTGATGCGCCGGATGGTTGACGCCGGTGACATCGGGCGCAAGAGCGGGCAGGGGTTCTACAAGCACTGATCCCTCGTCACCCCGTGGGTAACCCCACGGGGTGAATTCGGTATCGGTTCGCTTACAGACGGCAACTTCTGCGCCCCCGCGCCAGTCAGTTGCAGTGACATACCAAGAATCGCCGTACGGCACAGAGACCACTGGAATCACGGCACACAAGCACTCTCGGGGAGCGCATATGTACATCAGGGGCGACCACGCCGGGCTGGTCGTCGGGGGCCGCCTCGACGTCCGCAGCGCGGCGGACGCCCGTACGGTCCTGCACACGGCCCTCGACGACGGCGTCGGCGACCTGGTGCTCGATCTGTCAGAGCTGGACTCGTGGGACGCGACGGGTCTCGGCGTCATCATGGGTGCCCACCGGCGGGCCGGACGCTGCGGCCGCAGGCTCGTGCTGCGGGGTGTGCCGCCCCAGATGCAGCGCCTCCTGGTGGCGACGCGACTGCACCGGATCCTCGCCATCGAGGGCGGCATCGGGGTCGAATCGCTGCCCAGGGTGTGAATCGGGCGTTCCGGTATGCAGCGCCCACAATCCTCACGAGACTGTGACGTCTCGGACGGCGCGGTACCCCGGCTGTTCGTAGATACTGACCCAGGTCTAGGGTTCGGTCGCCCGCGGATTGACGGACCCACTCGCGGGCACCGGACCAGAAGCGACAGCGCAGTGTGCACAGGCCGGGAGGGGCATCGGCACACCACGCTTTTGGGGGGCTTTGACCATGGACCCGATGAACCGGGGACCGGAAGACTTCGGGCACGATCCGTACGGCGGGGATCCCCACGCTCGCCCGGACCGTGGCCACCACGACGACGAGAGCGACGCCCAGGCGAGCCGCCCGCGCCCGCCCAGGGATCCCCTCACTCCTGACTTCGGCCAGCCCTCACCAGGGCTCGCCCGCACCGTGCAGCTCGTGTCCGGCGACTTCCTGCTCACCGTCAACCCCGTCGACGGCAGCGAGATCGAGCCCTGCCCGCCGGGGGAGCGGCCGGGACGGCCCGTCAAGTACGCACCGGCGGAACGCGCCGAGATGGCCCGCGCCGCCCGTCCGCCGCTGCCGGCCGGACCCCCGCTGCCCCGGCTGCCGCTCCTGGAGCGCCAGGAGGAGCGCGACCGGCTCGTCCGGCTCCTCGCGCGCGGGCGCTCCGTGCGGCTCACCGGACCCTCGGGCTCCGGGCGCACCGCGCTGCTCGACAGCGTCGCCGAGGACTGCGCGGACATCGCGCCCGACGGCGTCGTCCGGCTCTCCGGACACCGCCGCTCGTCGAACGACCTGCTGTACGACCTCTTCGCGGCCGTGTACAGCGCGCCGCTGCACCGCCCCGACCGCGCCCTGCTCCTCGAACTCGTCCACGACATCGGTGCCGTCGTCGTCCTCGACGATCTCGAGTTCGGCGGCGCCGCGCTCGACGAGCTCCTCGAAGCGACGCCCGAGTGCGCCTTCCTGGTCGCGGCCACACCCGATGTCGCCGCGCCGTCCGCCGACTCGCACCTCGAAGAGGTCTTCCTCGGCGGCCTCGGCCGCGGCGGCGGCCTCGAACTCCTGGAGCGGTCCGTCGGCCGCGTCCTCACGGACGAGGAGGCGAACTGGGCCGGCGACCTCTGGTTCGAGTCGGAGGGGCTCCCGCTGCGCTTCGTGCAGGCCGGCGCGCTCCTGCGCCAGCGCGACCAGCTGCGCGCCGACCCGAACGCCTTCGACGAGTTCGGCTACTTCGGAGGCCCCGGCGCCCCGCCCGTCGACGCGCCCTTCAACGCCGAGGACGGCCACGACGTGCCGCTCCCCTCGCTCGCTGACGGCGCCGCGCCCGCGGCCCTGCTCGCGTCCCGGCTCAGCGAATCGGCCCGCGCCACCCTGAGGTTCGCGGTCGCGCTGGGCGGCGAGATTCCGCACCAGGCCCACCTGCCCGCCCTCGTGGGCGACACCCACGCCGACGCGGCCCTCGCCGAACTCGCCGGCTGCGCCCTCGTCACCCCGGTCGGCGGCCGCTACCGCCTGGCCTCCGGCGTGCAGGAGCAGCTGGCGGCCGCGGGATACGCCGACGACACCGGCGGCCAGGCGCACACCGCCGCCCAGCACTACGCGTGGTGGGCCGGACATCCCTCGGTCGGGCCCGAGCGGGTCGCGGCCGAGGCCGACGCGCTGCTCGCCGCGCTGACCGTACTCGTCCCCGTCACGACGCCGGCCGGTCCGGACGAGGAGGTCAGCGTCGCGGTGCTGCTCGCCCGTACCGCCGCGCCCGCGTTCGCCGCCGGGCTCAGCTGGACCGTGTGGGAGCGGTGCCTGCGGGCCGGCCAGGAGGCCGCGCGGCTCTCCGGCGAAGTGGCCGAAGAGGCCTATTTCCACCATGAGTTGGGCATCCTCGCGCTCCTCGGCGGGCAGCTCGACCGGGCCCGCGCCGAGCTGGAGGCCTCCATCGCCCTGCGCGGCGCGCTGGCCGACAAGCGGGGCACCATCGCGGGCCGCCGCGCCCTCGCCCTGGTCGCGGACCGCTCCGGCGGCGCGCTCCCCGGCGGGCGTACGGCGGCGGGCGAAGAGGTCCCCGCCGCGCGCTACGAGGAGTCGGCGTCGCCCCCCGGCGGGGTGCCGGCCGCGTTCGCGCCGCCCGCGCCGCCGCTCCCGGAGCCCGACACGCTGGTTTCCCGGCAGGCCGGGCCCGGACCCGGCGCCAAGCCCGGCGGGGCCCGTCGTGCCGTCCTCACCGGCACGCGGCGCAACCTCGTGGCCGCGGGCGCCGGAGCGCTCCTCGCGGCGGTCCTCGGCACCGTCGTGACGCTCGGCGCCACGTCGAACAAGGACACCCCGTCCGACAGCGTCAACGTGAACCCTTCGGCCTCGCAGGGCGAGGACGGCGGCGGCATCGGCGCGGACAAGGCGGACCAGGGCGGCGGCGACGCGGGCTCCACCCGGCGTCCCGCCGACCCGGGCAAGGACGGCATCCCTAACACATCGGACGACCCGACGCCGAGCACCGGGCCGTCGTCCGAGAGCGGCAAGCCGTCGGACAAGCCGAGCGAGTCGCCGTCGAAGTCGCCGAGCAAGTCGCCGTCCAAGTCGCCCAGCAAGACGCCGAAGCCAGACCCGACGCCGACGACGCCGAAACCGACGACGCCGACGCCGACCACCCCGGACCCGACGCCGTCCAGCTCGGATCCCACGACTCCGTCGTCGACCCCGGACACGTCGGATTCGGCCAGTGGTCCGGCGCCGAGCGGCAGCTCCGCGATGAGCAGCCCGGCGGACAGCGGGCCGGGTTCGCCCAGCGCGCCGGGCGCCTCGTCGACGATCTGACGGCCGTACGTACGCAGCACATGACTGAGGGCCGGGTTCCTGTGGACCCGGCCCTCAGCCATGCCTGACGGATCAGAACAGGCGGAGCTTGTCGTCCTCGATGCCGCGCAGGGCGTCGTAGTCCAGGACCGTGCAGCCGATGCCGCGGTCCGTGGCCAGGACGCGGGCCTGCGGCTTGATCTCCTGGGCGGCGAAGATGCCGCGCACCGGGGCGAGGTGCGGGTCCCGGTTCAACAGCTCGAGATAGCGCGTGAGTTGCTCCACGCCGTCGATCTCGCCACGCCGCTTGATCTCGATGGCCACGGTCGCGCCGTCACCGTCGCGGCACAGGATGTCGACGGGCCCGATCGCCGTCGGGTACTCGCGGCGGATGAGCGTGTAGCCCTCGCCGAGCGTGTCGATCCTGTCGGCGAGGAGCTCCTGGAGGTGCGCTTCCACGCCGTCCTTGATGAGGCCCGGGTCCACGCCCAGTTCGTGCGAGGAGTCGTGGAGGACTTCCTCCATCGTGATGATGAGTTTCTCGCCCGCCTTGTTGATGACGGTCCAGGTACCGCTGTCGTCGCCCGTGCCCTCCTTCAGGGTGCAGGGCGGGGACATCCAGTTGAGAGGTTTGTAGGCCCTGTCGTCCGCGTGGATCGAGACGCTGCCGTCCGCCTTCACGAGGATCAGGCGAGGAGCCGACGGGAGATGGGCTGTGAGCCTGCCCGCGTAGTCCACGGAGCAGCGGGCGATGACGAGACGCATGGTCGGCAACGCTACTCGACGACCAGTGGTCCACGCGATTCCCCCACCCGTCGCCCGCCACCACCCTTATGCAGAGACCCTCCGGGTCGCCCTGATTTGTCGCTGTTCGTTATTGGCCGGTTGTGGACCGACTGTGCCTGCGATCCCCTGTTGCGGGCCCCGGACGTTGCTTACCGTATAAGCGGGAGGTCGCGACGCCTGTACGCAGCGTGTTCGTGGTCGTACGTCGTCGCGCGCTCCTTACCTGCCCGTCAGCCCCCGCTCCCCGTGGGGGTGCGAGAGGAGAACCCATGTCGCTCGACGTCTCACCGGCACTGTTGGAACAGGCCGAGCGAGGCGAGGTCGACGAAGCTGACTTCGTCGACTGCGTCCGGACCTCCCTGCCTTACGCATGGGGGATGATCAGCTCCCTGGTGGCCCAGCTGAAGGTCGACGGCGGAGACTTCGCCGACAACCAGACGCCTCCGCCGGACGAGCAGGCACGTGGGCAGCTGCTGCGTGCGCTCGCGAGTGACGCGATTCGTGGCGCGCTGCAGCGGCACTTCGGTGTACGGCTGGCCTTCCAGAACTGTCACCGTCTGGCGGTGTTCCCGCAGGACCCGTCGGTGGACGGCACGCTGGCCCGCTTCACCTCGGCCCGCAATCAGCTGTTGAACCAGTCCCCTGAACTCAGGGACTGCTGACGGCCGGTTGAAGGCGGAATCGGATGGTCTGCCGCTCCGTACGCGGGAGGTGCACAAGTACGGAGCGGTGGACTACGCGCCGCACGGCCGTTACGCGTCTCAGCGGAGCCGGGGGAGTACCTCGGCGCCCAGCCTGCGCACGTTCTCCTCGGTGGCCGCGAGATCTCCGGAGCCCTCGACGAGCAGCGCGAACCGCGTGATGCCCGTGCGCTCCGAGGTCGCCGCGAGCCGGTCGGCGCACTGCCCGGGAGTCCCCACCGGGTGCAGCCCGCACAGCAGTTCCGTGTACGCGACCGGGTCCCGCATGGACCGCGTGCGGCCGTCCACCGTCACATGGGCGTCGAGTCCCTGTTTCAGCCAGCCGGGCATCGCCTTGAGGAGCGTCTCCCGCGCCTGCGCCCCGCGGTCGCCGATCTGGGCCACCCCGGCCGAGACGTGCGCCGCGGCGCGGATCTCCTCCGGGCTGCGGCCGGCGGCCCGCGCGTGCGTGCGCCACAGGGAGACCATCTCGGCCTTCTCCTCGTCCCCGGCGTGCATGCCGAGCAGCATCGGAAGGCCGCGCTCCGCGGCGAGGCGCACGCTCTTCGGCGAGGTGCAGGCGACCACCACCTCGGGACCGTCGGGGGAGTTCAGCGCCTCGTCTGGGCGCGGGACCACGGCGACCTCGCGGAAGCCGAACCGTTCCCCCTCGGCCTCGACGCGGGGCTCGCGCAGCCAGCGCAGCAGCAGGTCCAGGGACTCCGGGAACCCCTTCTCGTACGCCTCGATGCCCGAGCCGAAGACCTCCAGGTCCACCCAGGGGCCGCCGCGGCCGACGCCGAGCGAGAAGCGGCCGCCGGACGTCACGTGCAGCAGCGCCGCCTGCTCGCCGAGGGCGACCGGGTGGGCGGTCGGCAGCACGCTGACCGCCGTGCCGACGCGGATGCGACGGGTGCGGCCGAGCAGTAACGCGGCGAGCGTCACCGCGGACGGACAGGTGCCGTACGGCACGAAGTGGTGCTCCGCCAGCCAGACCGAGTCGAGCCCGGCCTCCTCGGCCACCTCGGCGGACCGCACCGCCCGGTGCAGTGCCTCCCCCTGCCCCTGGCCGGGGAACTGGGCCGCCAGTACAAAAGTTCCTACGCGCATCGCACTCCTGCCTTTCTTGGCGCCGACGCGGCACTCCCCCTACGGGCATTAACGGCTGACAAGTGCCAAGGGCACGGCTTGCCATGGGGATTGGCAGATTTTCCGGAAAACTCATGGGGGTGATGGTGTGCGGGTACCCGAGAGGCGTCCGCGTACGCTGGATGCGACCCCCAGTCCCCGTACAGGCACCTGTACAAGTCCTCGAGGAGAGCCGGTGTCCCCGCGCCGTAACCAGTCGTCGCCCCGTCGCGGCGGCCGACCGTCCAGCAGTGCACGGGACGAGGAGCAGGGGGACCGCTACGGCGGTTTCCAGCGTACGGAGAGCTGGCAGGGCGAGGAGTGGAGCGTGCGCCAGGTGGCGGGCGCGAGCGCCGCGGGCAAGACGTACCGGTGCCCCGGCTGCGACCAGGAGATCCCCTCCGGGGTCGCGCACGTCGTGGCCTGGCCCGAGCACTCGGGCGTCGACGAGCGCCGGCACTGGCACAAGGCCTGCTGGAACGCGAAGGACCGCCGCACCACACGGGTGCAGCGGTCCAGGAACGCGCCTCGTTACTAAGGACTCACAGCGCTACACGTCGCGCCGCTCCAGCAGCGCGAACGCGCCGACCACGGCCGCGGCCGTGACGCCGACCAGCAGCCACACCTGGGACCCGCCCGAGCTGCCGCCGTCCGCGCCGAAGATCTTGGCGAGGGCGTTGATGGCGTTGTACTCCTGCATCTTCTCGCCGAGCGTCCGCGTGCTGTGCGAGATCATCAGGAAGACCGGCAGGATCGACGGCAGCAGCACGATGCCGAGCATCGCGGTGATCGCGCCCGCCGAGTGCCGCAGCATGGAGCCCACGGCGAGGCCGAGGACGCCGAGCAGGGACACGTAGAGCCCGCCCTTGAGGACCGTGCCGCCCCAGCTCAGGTCGCCCGCGTCGGGGCCGCTGTGCATCGACGACGTGAGCAGGCCCACCAGAAGGATGGAGCCCGCGGAGATGATGAACGAGACCGCGAAGAACACCAGGATCTTGGCGGCGAACACCCGGTAGCGCTGCGGCGACGCGGTGAACGTCGTGCGGATCATGCCGGTGCCGTACTCCGACGACGTCACCAGAACGCCCAGCGTGATCAGGCAGATCTGGCCGAGGAGCAGGCCGATGAAGGCCGGGAACGTGAACGGCACGTCCTGGTAGTTGAGGTCCTCGGTCTGGGCGGAGACGAACAGGCCGCCGCCGAGGACCAGGAACAGGAAGATGCCGAGCGTCCAGAGCGTGGAGCGCACGGACTTGATCTTCGTCCACTCCGAGGCGAGTGCGTGCCCCAGATGTGTGCGCGTGACCGGGATGGGCGAGGTGTACGAAGTGCCGGGCGCGCCCTGCCAGTTGGGCGCGCTCTGCTGGGCGTAGGCCTGCGGAGCCGGCTGCGGGGGCGGCGTCGTCATCGGGGGTCCTCGGGCTTGTTCAGGTCGGCGGGGGCAGGGGCTGCGGGGGCCGCGGGCGCGGCCGGCGGCTGCTGCGGCGCGGCGTACGGGTTCGGCCCGCCGGGGGCGGCCTGCGGCGGGGCGAACGGCTGACCGCCCTGCTGGGGCGGCGGCGGGGCGTACCAGTCCGGCTGGCCCTGGCCGGGCGCGGGGAACTGCTGCTGCGGCATCGCGCCCGGCGGGAGCTGCTGCTGAAGACCGGCCCGCTGGTCGACGGTCGAGCGGTAGTCGACGGCGCCCTGCGTCATCCGCATGTACGCCTCCTCCAGCGAGGCCTGGTGCGGCGAGAGCTCCCACAGCCGTACGTCGGCGCCGTGCGCCAGGTCGCTGATGCGGGGGAGCGGCAGGCCCATGACGCGCAGTGCGCCGTCCTGCTCGGGCAGCACCTGGCCGCCCGCCTCGGTCAGCGCGGCCGTCAGCTTCTCGCGCTGCTGCGGCTCCGTCTCCGGCGTGCGCACCCGCGCGAAGTCGGCCGAGTTGTGCGAGATGAAGTCCCGCACGCTCATGTCGGCGAGGAGCTGCCCGCGGCCGATGACGATCAGATGCTCGGCGGTCAGCGCCATCTCGCTCATCAGGTGCGAGGAGACGAAGACGGTGCGGCCCTCGGCGGCGAGCGACTTCATCAGGTTCCTGACCCAGAGGATGCCCTCCGGGTCGAGGCCGTTGACCGGCTCGTCGAAGAGGAGCACCTGCGGGTCGCCGAGCAGCGCGGCCGCGATGCCGAGGCGCTGGCCCATGCCGAGCGAGAAGCCCTTGGAGCGCTTCTTCGCCACGTCCTGGAGGCCGACGACGCCGAGCACCTCGTCCACGCGGCGGGCCGGGATGCCGGACAGCTGCGCGAGGCAGAGCAGGTGGTTACGGGCGTGCCGGCCGCCGTGTACCGCCTTGGCGTCGAGCAGGGCGCCGACCTGGCGCGGGGCGTTGGGGAGCTTGCGGTACGGGTAGCCGCCGATGGTCACCTGGCCTGTCGTCGGCTGGTCGAGACCCAGGATCATGCGCATGGTCGTCGACTTGCCGGACCCGTTCGGACCCAGGAAGCCGGTCACCGTACCCGGCCGGACCTGGAAGGAAAGGTTGTACACGGCTGTCTTGGCGCCGTAGCGCTTCGTCAGGCCGACTGCCTCGATCATTCTCCGCACCCATCGAAAGGTTCAGGACATCGGGGCACACGCCCCCGTAAGGGTTAGGAGGATATCGGGGCGCTGACGGTTCCGGCCAAGACGAGGCAAAGCCCCTGGAGCTGCCCGGGACCCTTATGCGTCCCGCTTCTTGAGGAGCACATATCCGAAGAACAGGGCCAGGATCACCCAGATCACCATGATGCCCAGGCCGCCCCACGGCCCGTACGGGGTGTCGTCGTCGATCGGCGTCACCACCTGCATGATCTTGCTGCCGGCCTGGTCGGGCAGGAACCGGCCGATCTTCTTCGTCGCCGAGACGTTGCCCAGGATGTTCGAGATCAGGAAGAAGAACGGCATCAGGATGCCGAGCGACAGCATTGGGCTGCGCAGCATCGACGCGACGCCCATCGAGAACATGGCGATGAGCGTCATGTAGAGGCCGCCGCCGATGACCGCGCGCAGCACGCCCGGGTCACCGATCTGCGCCCGGTGCACGCCGAGGACCGCCTGCCCGAGGAAGAAGGAGATGAAGCTCGTGGCGAGGCCCACGACGAACGCCAGGACGGTGGCCACGGCGACCTTGCTGAACAGGAACGTGCCGCGCTGGGGGACCGCGGCGAGTGAGGTGCGGATCATCCCGGTGCTGTACTCGTTCGAGACGACGAGGACACCGAAGACGATCATCGCGAGCTGACCGAGACTCATCCCGGCGAAGCTGATGAACGTGGGGTCGAAGGACAGCCGGTCCCTCGTGTTCATGTTCTTGAACTCGTTCCTGGACAGGATCGAGATCAGCACGCCGAGCGCGATCGTCAGGACCGCCGCGAGGCTGAGCGTCCACACCGTCGAAGCGACGGACCTGATCTTGGTCCACTCGGACCGGAGAACCTGGGTCGTGGCCATCGGTCAGGCTCCCTTGTTCTTCGTACGGTCCCAGCTCTCGCCCCAGCCCTGCTGCTGTGTCGGTGGTGGCAGCTGGGCGGGCGGCGGCACCCCGAGCTCGTCCGTGTGCGCGTGGTACTCCACCGACTCCGCGGTGAGCTGCATGAACGCCTCCTCGAGCGAGGCCTGCTGGGGGCTCAGCTCGTGCAGGGCGAGATGGTGGGCGGCCGCGAGGTCACCGAGCTGCTCGGGGCTGCCGCCGTCCACTTCGAGCGTGCCGTTGCCCGCCTCGACGACCGTGATCCCGGCCTCGTGCAGCACATCGAGGAGCCGCTCCTGCTGCGGCGAGCGCAGACGCACGTACGAGCGGGAGTTCTGCTGGATGAAGTCGGACATCGAGGTGTCGGCGAGGAGATGGCCCTGGCCGATGACGACGAGGTGGTCCGCGGTCAGCGCCATCTCGCTCATCAGGTGTGAGGAGACGAAGACGGTACGGCCCTGCGCCGCGAGGGACTTCATCAGATTGCGGATCCAGTGGATGCCCTCGGGGTCGAGCCCGTTGACCGGCTCGTCGAACATCAGGATCCGCGGGTCGCCGAGGAGCGCGCCCGCGATGCCGAGGCGCTGGCCCATGCCCAGCGAGAACCCCTTCGCCTTCTTCCTGGCGACGGGTGTCAGACCCACCGTGTCGAGGACCTCGACGACGCGGGTGCGCGGGATGCCGTTGCTCTGTGCCAGGCACAGCAGGTGGTTGTAGGCGCTGCGGCCGCCGTGCATGGCCTTCGCGTCGAGGAGTGCGCCGATGTACCGCAGCGGGTCCTTCAGCTGCGCGTAGTGCTTCCCGTCGATGCGCACATCGCCGGCTGACGGGTTGTCGAGCCCGAGCATCATCCGCATCGTCGTGGACTTGCCGGCGCCGTTGGGGCCGAGGAACCCCGTGACGATGCCCGGTCTGACGGTGAAGGTGAGGTTGTTGACGGCCAGCTTCTCGCCGTAGTGCTTGGTCAGCCCCTCGAGCTCGATCATGCGGCAACGCTAGAACGGGACAAAGCCCCCTGCCACTGGAGCGGCAAGGGGCTTCGGCGTCCGACTGCGGTTGCTCAGCGGGTCTGCTGGGCGGGAACCCCACGCGAGATCGGCTCGTCCTCCGCGGGCGCACCCGCGGCGGCGACGGCCGCACCGGTGAGCGTCGCCAGCATCTCGCGCACGTTGGTGAGCTGCGCGTTGATGGAGTCGCGGCGGTTCGTCAGCGCGGCGAGCTCGCGCTCCGATTCCGAGCGGATCCGGTCGGCCTTGGCGTTGGCGTCGGCGACGATGTCCTCGGCCTGGCGCTGCGCGGTCTCCACCGTCTGGCGGGCGCGGCGCTCGGCGTCGGTCCGCAGCTTCTCGGCCTCCAGGCGGAGCTGCTCCGCGCGGTGCTCGATCTCCGCGAGACGCTTCTCGGCCTTCGCCTGACGCGAGGCCAGGTCGCGCTCGGACTGATCGCGGCGCTTCGCCAGGTTCGTCTCGAAGTCCGCGGCGGCCTGGGCGGCCTTGGCGCGGGTCTCCTCGAAGAGAGCGTCCGCCTCCTCACGCTTCGACTGAGCGTCCTTCTGGGCCTCGGCGCGCAGCGTGCCCGCTTCGCTCTTGGCCTTCTCGACGATCCGGACG
The DNA here is from genome assembly GCF_045040855.1 of Streptomyces sp. NBC_00009. Lineage (NCBI taxonomy): Bacteria > Bacillati > Actinomycetota > Actinomycetes > Kitasatosporales > Streptomycetaceae > Streptomyces > Streptomyces sp. NBC_00009. Next base: position 2,482,575 of record NZ_CP108312.1, on the reverse strand, counting down.
CCCTCGTCCTCGGCCTTGGACTTGCGCTCCGCAGCGAACGATTCTGCGTCGTTGCGCACCTGCTGGGCCGCCGACTCGGCGAGCTCGCGGTGCTGCTCGGCGGCGCGCCGGGCCTCCTCGCGCAGGTCCTTCGCCTCCTCCTCGGCGAGGCGGAGGATCTTCTCGACGCGCGCGCCGAGACCGGCGTACGACGGCTCGGCGTCGTTCACCTGCGCCTGGGCGTTCTGCGTCTCGAGGTGGAGCTCTTCGATGCGCTTTTCCAGAGCAGTGATACGAGCAAGAGCGCTGTCACGGTCGGAGACGAGCTTGGAAATGCGTTCGTCCACCTGAGCGCGGTCGTACCCACGCCGCACAAGCTCGAAGCCGTAGGGGGAAGTGTCGCTCATGGGGTTCCTGTCGAATGAGACCGGTGAGGTGATAGGGGGAATCCTAGGGGTCAAAGCGGCGTGTCATCGAGCAGATGCCCGTTTGATCTGGAGAATGACACCCCTTTTGAGTGGCTAACCGCAGGATGGCTTGCCAGCGGCAGCGCCGAAGGTCCTTACCAAGCACGCCCGTTGCTGTCTTGGCTACCCTTCCGACCCCTTGCCACCCGATCGGGTAGCGCCCGCTGCGGCTCCCGCCTTGACGGCGCCCTCCTTGCTCCCGCCGCCGGCGGACGGGGCCTCGAAGGACTCCAACGCCTCCAGGACGTCCTGGACGCGGGAGATCTCGACGTTGATGTCCTCGCGGCGCCGGACCAGGACCTCCAGCTCGCGCTTGCCCTCGGCCACCGTGCGCTCCGCCTCCGCCTGTGCCTCGGACAGGACGCGCTCGGCCTCGCGGGTCAGCTCGGTCTTCTTCGCCCCGGCCTCCTTGAGCAGGCCCTCGGCCTTCTTCACGGCGGCGATCCGGACCTTGCTCGCCTCCGAACCCGCCTCCGAGACCATCTCCTTGGCCTTCGCCTGCGCCTCGGTGAGCTGCTCCTCGGCGGCCTTCACCAGCGCGTCGCACCGCTCGCCGGCCGTCTTCATGGCCTCGGCGGACTCACGCCGCGCCCGCTCGTGCAGTTCGTCGATCTCGCCGGTGATGCGCTCGCGCAGCTCCTCGGCGCGCTCCCTGATCGCCGTCGCGTCGCGACGCGCGCCGACGAGCAACTCGTCCGCGTCCGTACGGGACTTCTCCACCAGGGAGTTGCCCTCGACGGTCGCCTCGGAGACCAGCCGGTCGGCCTCCTTGCGGGCCGCGCCGACCATCATGTCGGCCTGCGACTCGGCGTCCGCGGTCGCCTTCAGCGCGGCCTGCTGCGCCTCGGACGTCAGCTTCTCGGCCTCCGCGCTCGCCTCCGTGATGAGCTTGTCGACCTGCTCGGCGGCCTCCGAGCGGCGCTTGTTGGCGTCCTTGCGGGTCTCGTCGAGGGTCCGCTCGGCCTCGGCGCGCGCCGCGGACGTGAGCCGCTCGGCCTCCTGAGCCGCTTCCGCATTGACGCGCTCCGACTCGCTGCGGATCCGCTCGGCGTGCTGCTGCGCGGACCCGACGGTCTCGGCCGCCTCGGCGCGCAGCCGCTCGGCGTCCCCGGTCGCGTCCGCGATGAGCTTCTCGGCCCTGGCGACCGACTCGGCGCGCACCCGCTCGGCCTCGGTGAGGGTCTCGTTCGTGAGCTGATCGGCCGCGGCGGTGGACTCCGCGTGCAGCCTGGCGGCCTCGGTCGTGGCGTCGCCGACGAGCTGCTCGGCGCGGGCGACGGACTCCGAACGGACGCGCTCCGCCTCGGCGTTGGTCTCGTTCGTGAGGTGCTCGGCGGCCTCCGTGGCGTCGCCGACGCGCTTCTCGGCCGCGGCCGTCGACTCGGCGCGGACGCGCTCCGCCTCGGTGTTCGTCTCGTGGGTGAGGCGCTCGGCCTCGCTCGTGGCCTCCGTGATGAGGGTGTCCGCCTGCGTGGCGGCGTCCGAACGGATCCGGTTGGCGTCCTCGCGGGCATCGGCCCGGGCACGGGACGCGTCCTGCTCGGCGGACGCGAGCCGCTCGGAGACCTCCGTACGGACCCGCTGGGCGTGCTCCGACGCCTCGGACCGCATCCGCTCCGACTCGGCGATCGCGTCCGAAACCGTGCGCTCCGCAAGGGACTTGGCGGCCTCCGACTCGACGGCGGCCTCGCCGCGCACGCGGTTGGCGTCGTCGGTGGCACGCTCGCGCTCCGCGTAGGCGTCGGCGCGGACCCGGTCGGCCTCCTCCTGCGCCTCGTGCCTGGTGCGCTCGGCCGCGTGCTCCGCGGCGCTCCGAAGGCCCGCGATCTCCTCCTGCGCCTGCTCCTGGAGCCCGGACACGGAGTCGCGCACCTGCTGCGCGGTCTGCTCGGCGGCGCCGACCATCTCGGTGGAGCGCCGGTCGGCCTCCTCCACGAGACGTACGGCCTCTGCCTGCGCCTCCTCGACACGGGCGCGGGCGACCGCGAGGAGTTCCTCGCTCTGCTCGCGGGCCCGCTCGCGCTCCTGGTCGGCCTCCTGGCGCGCGGAACCGAGGGTCTCCTCGGCCTCGCGGCGGCGCCTGGCGGCCTCCTCCTGGGCGGCGGACAGCGCCTCCGCGGCCTCCGTGGCGACCCGCTCGGCCGCGGCCGCGGCCTCCGCGCGCACCCGGTCCGCGCTCTCCTGCGCCTCCGACTTGAGCCGCTCGGCCTCGGCCGCGGCCTCGGACCGCAGCCGTACGGCGACGTTCTCCGCCTCGGCGCGGGTCCCGGACGCGTCCGACGCGGCCTCGGTGCGCAGCCGGTCGGCCTCCGTCTCGGCCTGCGCCTGGAGCGTACGGATCCGCTCGGCGGCCTCGGCGCGCAGCCGCTCCGTCTCGTCCGCGGTCTCGCGGCGGATGCGCTCCGACTCGGCCCGCGCGTCGGTGAGCGTGGTCTCGGACGCCGTCAGGCGCTGCTCGGCCTCGGTGTGCAGCCGGGTCAGCTCGTCGGCGGCCTCCGCCTGCCGGGCCGCGACCGCGCGCTCCGTCTCCTCGCGCAGCTCCTGCGCGGCCCGCTCGGCCTCCGCCTTGGTGGCCTCGGCCTGCTCGCCGGCCTCCTCGCGGTGCCGCTCGGCCTCGGCGCGGGTGCGCTCCAGGGTCTCCTCGGCCTGCTTGCGCAGGTTCGTGGCGCGCTCGATGGCCTCGGTGCGGACCCGCTCGCTCTCGGTCTGCGCGCCGGCCCGCAGCTCGTCCGCGTCCGCCTTCGCCTTGGCGAGCAGCTCCTCGGCGGTCCTGGCCGCCTCCTCGATCTGCTGGACGGCCTCGCGGCGCGCCTCGCTGCGGATCCGCTCGCCCTCGTCGACCGACTCGGCCCGCAGCTGCTCGGCCTCGCCGCGCAGCCGGCGGGCCTCCTCCTGGAGCTCGACGGTCTTGGCGCGGTATTCCTTGGTGTCGTCCTTCGCGGCGCCCTTGAGCTGCTCGGCGATGTCGTGCGCCTCGCCGCGCAGCCGGTCCGCCTCGGCCTCGGCCTCGCTGCGCAGCCGCTCGGCCTCCTCGGAGGCGGCCTTCGTGGTGGCCTTGGCGTCCTCGGACGCCTTGTTGAGTACCTCTTCGGCCGTACGGGCGGCCTTGGCGAGCTGGGAGGCGGTCTCCTCGGCCGTGACGTTGCGTGCCTTCTCGCCGGCCTCGGCGAGGATCTTCTCCGCCTGCTCCTTGGCGTCGGTGACGACCTGCTCGGCCTCCGACTTGGTGGACTCGGCCTCCTTGGTGGCCTCCGAGACGAGCCGGGCGACCTGCTCCTTGGCGGTGCGCGTGCGCTGCTCGTTCGCCGACTCGGCGTTCGCGAGCTGCTTGGCCGCGGCGTCCTTCGCCTCGGTGAGGACCTTCTCCGCCGACGCGCGCGCCTCGCGCAGCGCCGTGTCGGCCTCGGACAGGCGCTGCTCGGCGGCGCGGCTGAGCTCGGCGGACTGGCGGCGGGCCGTGTCCGACTCGGTGGCCGTGGACGAGCGCAGCTGCTCGGCGTGATCGGTGGCTTCCTGCGCCTGCGTCGACGCGGCGTTCAGGAGGCGCTCGGCGTCGGTGCGGGCACGGCGCAGCAGGGCCTCGGCCTCGGCGCGGGCCGTCTCGGCCTCCGACGTCAGGCGCTGGCGGGCCTCGGTGGCGACCCGCTCGGCCTCGGCGCGGGCGGCGGCGAGCGCCTGGTCGGCCTCGGCGCGGGACTCGTCGACGAGCCGGCGGGCCTGCTGCTCGCTGCGGGAGCGCAGCTGCTCGGCCCACGCCACGTTCTCGTTGACGTGCGCCTCGACGGTCTGGCGGCGCTCGGCCAGCTCCTGGTCGAGCTGCTGGCGGCGCGAGACGGCCTCGGCGTGCAGCTCGGACTGGAGCCGGGACTGCTGCTCGGCGTGCTCCTGGAGGATGCGCTGTGTCTGGGCGCGGGCGTCGCGCAGCTCGCGCTCGGCATCGGCGCGCAGCTGGTCGGCCTGGATCTGCGCGTTACGCAGCAGCTGCTCGGCCTGGTACCCGATGTCCCCGCCGTCGTAGGCAGGACGGGACGCGAGGTTGCGGCGCGCCTCGTGCAGCTTGGCGCGCAACACCTCGACCTGGTAGCCCAGGTCTTCGGCGTGCTGGACCGCCTTCTCCCGCTCGGTCTTCAGCCGGTCCATCTCGGCCTCGAACCGCGAGAGATGGTCGGTCTCAGCCGGCTGCCGGCTGTCCTGGCTCTCGTAGCCCCGCACTGCGCGGTCCCATCCTTCCCCAAGCTCTCAACTTTGTTCGAGCAGGGGAGACCCCACTGGTCGCAAAGTCTCTCCGAACGAGCACCGTCCATCCGCCGAACGGGGCCCCCGGGGAATGGTGTCAGATCAACGGCGGAGCATGGGCTGCTGCCCCGTCGCCCGCCCCCCGAAACCCGGACCCCGGCCCGCGGCCGTCCGTGTGACGGACGGCCGCCCCCAACCCTACCGGCCCAGATATACGGAGGTCAGTGCTCAGGTGACTCAACCGGAGCGGAAGTGACGAGTTCGGTCAGTACGCCGTGGCAGTCCTTGGGGTGCAGGAAGGTGATGCGCGACCCCATCGAACCGATGCGCGGCTCGTCGTACAGGACGCGTACGCCCTTGCCCCTGATGTCCGCGGAGTCGGCGTCGACGTCCGCCGTGCCGAAGGCGATGTGGTGGACGCCCTCGCCGTTCTTGGCCAGCCACTTCCCGACCGCGGAGTCCTCCCGGGTGGGCTCGAGGAGCTGGAGGTAGGAGGCCCCGCCGTCACTCGTCTCATTGATCTTGAGCATGGCCTCGCGCACGCCCTGCTCCTCGTTCACCTCGGAGTGGAACACTTCGAAGCCATAGGTAGCGCGGTAGAACTCAACGGTCTTGTCGAGGTCGAAACAGGCGATTCCGATGTGGTCGATTCGCGTCAGCATGCTGTAAGTGCAGCGTGGTCGGAGGTGGTTACGCAACGTGCGCGCGATCACACCGTTCGGCCGGTGACGTGGGGGGTACTGCTCAGTACATTCGAGTAAACCCTCGTTCACTCCTCATCTCCAAGGGGCCGTGCCTCATGTCTGGAACGACCGGTACCACCTCAGTGATCGTCGCGGGCGCCCGTACGCCCATGGGCCGGCTCCTCGGCTCGCTGAAGTCCTTCTCCGGAGCCGACCTCGGAGGGGTCGCCATCAAGGCGGCGCTCGACCGGGCCGGGATCGGCGGAGATCAGGTGCAGTACGTGATCATGGGCCAGGTGCTCCAGGCGGGGACTGGGCAGATCCCCGCGCGCCAGGCGGCCGTCAAGGCCGGCATCCCCATGAACGTGCCCGCGCTGACCATCAACAAGGTCTGTCTCTCGGGCCTCGACGCCATCGCGCTCGCCGACCAGCTGATCCGCGCCGGCGAGTTCGACGTCGTCGTCGCGGGCGGCCAGGAGTCCATGACGAACGCGCCCCACCTGCTCCCCAAGTCCCGTGAGGGCTACAAGTACGGCGCCGTCGAGATGCTCGACGCGATGGCGTACGACGGCCTGACCGACTCCTTCGAGAACATCCCGATGGGTGAGTCGACGGAGAAGCACAACACCCGCCTCGGCATCAAGCGCCCCGAGCAGGACGAGATCGCCGCCCAGTCGCACCAGCGCGCCGCCGCCGCCCAGAAGAACGGCCTCTTCGAGGCCGAGATCACCCCGGTCGAGATCCCGCAGCGCAAGGGCGACCCGGTCCTGTTCAGCAAGGACGAGGGCATCCGCGCCGAGACGACCGCCGAGTCGCTCGGCAAGCTGCGGCCCGCGTTCACCAAGGACGGCACGATCACGGCCGGCACGTCCTCGCAGATCTCCGACGGCGCCGCCGCGGTCGTCGTCATGAGCAAGGCGAAGGCGCAGGAGCTCGGCCTGGAGTGGATCGCCGAGATCGGCGCCCACGGGAACGTGGCGGGCCCCGACAACTCGCTCCAGTCGCAGCCGTCGAATGCCATCCTGCACGCCCTCAAGAAGGAGGGCCTGGGCGTCGAGGACCTCGATCTCGTCGAGATCAACGAGGCCTTCGCGGCTGTCGCCGTGCAGTCAATGAAGGACCTCGGCGTGTCCTCGGAAAAGGTGAACGTCAACGGCGGCGCGATTGCCCTCGGTCACCCGATCGGGATGTCCGGCGCCCGTGTCGTCCTGCACCTCGCCCTCGAGCTGAAGCGGCGCGGCGGCGGCGTCGGCGCGGCCGCGCTGTGCGGTGGCGGTGGCCAGGGTGACGCGCTGATCGTGCGGGTACCCAAGGCGTAACCCGTCTGCATTTCTGTAGGTCGGTACGGAACTCACTGAACGGAGCTGTGATGCAGGACGTCTCCACCCTGGTGGCCCAGGCCAGGGAAGGCCGGCCCAGGGCCGTGGCCCGGCTGATCTCCCTGGTGGAGGGGGCGTCCCCGCAGCTGCGCGAGGTGATGGCGGCGCTGGCCCCGCTCGCGGGGCACGCGTACGTCGTCGGGCTGACCGGGTCGCCGGGCGTGGGCAAGTCCACGTCCACGTCCGCCCTGGTCAGCGCCTACCGGCGGGCCGGGAAGCGGGTCGGTGTGCTCGCCGTCGACCCGTCGTCGCCGTTCAGCGGCGGCGCCCTGCTCGGTGACCGTGTCCGCATGTCGGAGCACGCGTCCGACCCCGGCGTGTACATCCGTTCCATGGCCACGCGCGGGCACCTGGGCGGGCTCGCGTGGGCCGCGCCGCAGGCGATCCGCGTGCTCGACGCGGCCGGCTGCGACGTCGTCCTCGTGGAGACGGTCGGCGTCGGCCAGTCCGAGGTCGAGATCGCCTCGCAGGCCGACACGTCCGTGGTCCTGCTCGCCCCCGGCATGGGCGACGGGATCCAGGCGGCCAAGGCCGGAATCCTGGAGATCGGCGACGTCTACGTCGTCAACAAGGCCGACCGCGACGGCGCCGACGCGACCGCCCGCGAGCTCAACCACATGCTGGGCCTCGGCGAGTCCCGGGGCGCCGGTGACTGGCGCCCGCCCATCGTGAAGACCGTCGCCGCGCGCGGCGAGGGCATCGACGAGGTCGTCGAGGCGCTCGAGAAGCACCGGGCGTGGATGGAGGAGCACGGTGTCCTCCAGGAGCGCCGCCTCGCCCGCGCCACCCACGAGGTCGAGACGATCGCCGTCACAGCCCTGCGCGAGCGCATCGCGGACCTCCACGGCGACCGCCGCCTCAGCACGCTCGCGGAGCGCATCGTGGCGGGCGAGCTCGACCCGTACCGGGCCGCGGACTCCCTGGTGGAGGGCCTGACGGAGGCCTGAGCGGACGGTGGGGCGGGACCGTGCCGCGGTTCCGCCCATCGCCAACTCCCGCCCCCCGCTGGTACGTTGGACGCATGTTCCTTCTCTGTGCGTAGGGCACGACCCGACCGCGACCACCGTCGAACGGTGACGTCGCGGCCCTCGGCGTCCGTGTGCCCTTCGTTCTGAGGAACTTCCACCCATGTCGTACGCAGCCCTGCTGCGGGTTCCGCATGCCCGCCGCACCTTCGGTGCCGCCCTGCTCGGGCGGCTGTCCTACGGGACCGTGTCCCTGTCCCTGATGCTCGCGGTGAAGTCCGCCACCGGCTCGTACGCCGTCGCGGGCACGGCCATGGCGCTCTTCGGCGCCGCGAGCGTCTTCCTCTCCCCCCTGAGAGCGCTCCTCATCGACCGGTACGGGCCGCGCCGCGCGCTCCCGCCGATGACAGGGGCGTACGCCGTCCTGCTCGGCGTGCTCGCGGCGCTGACCTGGCGGCCGGGGGCCTCCGGGCTCCTGCTCGGTGTCGCCGCCCTCGCCGCCGGCGCGTGCACCCCGCCCCTCGGCCCGACCATGCGGACCGTGTGGAGCGAACTCGTCGGCAAGCGCGAGGGGTTGCTCCAGCGCGCGTACAGCCTCGACGGGGTGGCCGAGGAACTGCTGCTCGTGTCGGGCCCGCTCATCGTGGGCGTGGTCGTGCAGTTCGCCCCTGCGGCGTTCGGCGTCGCCGTCAGCGCGGTGCTGGTGGCCGTGGGAACCGCCGCGTTCGTGGCGTCCCCGGCCGTACGGGGCCTCGCGGGCCGGGACGCGGGGCGGCGCGGGCCCTCCGGCGGGATCTCGCCGGTGCGCGGCCTCGCGCAGCCGGTGGTCGTCGCCGTGGGGGTCGGTCTGGCCCTCGGCGCCCTCGACCTGCTCGTCCTCGCCTTCGCCGACGCCCGTCAGCACGCCGACGCCGTGGCCTGGGTGATGGCCGCGCTCTCGGCGGGCAGCGCGGTCGGCGGCCTCGCGAACGGCGCCCTCACCTGGTCCACTCCCGCCCGCGTCCGGCTGCCGTTCCTCGCCGCCGGGCTCGCCGGCGCGTTGGGGGCGGCGGCGCTCGCGCCCGGCCTGGTGACGCTCGGGGTGGCGGTCGTGTGTGCGGGCCTCTTCGTCGCGCCCGCCCTGACGACCGCGTATCTCGTGGCGGACGAGACGGCCGGGCCGGCGTTCCGCACCCAGGCAGGGGCCTGGGTCAACACGGCGGTGAACGCCGGGATTTCGGCCGGCACGGCAGGAGCGGGCCTCCTGGTGGCCCGCCTCCCGCTCGCGGCCTGCTTCGCCGTGGCCGCGGCGGCGCCGGTCGCGGCGGCGGTGTGGGGGGTACGGGGTGTGCGCGCCGCCCGTACGAAGGCGGAAGCCGCGCCCGGGGACGGTGTCCCGGACGCGGCTCAGGAGACGGGCACGGCGGCGCGATGAGCCGATCCGCGCCGAGCTGGGCTTGTCGGCGCCGATGTCAGTCGTCGTCGCCGTGGTGGCCGTGGTCGTCACCGGCGTCGTGACCGCGGCCGTGGTCGCCGTGGTCGTCACCGGCGTCGTGCGTGGCGCGTGTGGCGTCGTCGTCGCCGTCGTCGTGGGTCGAGCGGTCCGGGGTCACCGCGCCGGTCCGGAGGTCGACGCGCCAGTCGGCGTCGGTGCCGTTCGCCGCCATGGTCTCGGCCTCCCAGGCGTGGGCCGTGCCGTCGTCGTCGAGGTCGATCTCGGTGACCGTCCCCTTCACGGCGGCGGCCCGTGCCGCGTCCTGCGCCGTCGTCGTCGCGCCCTTCAGGACGGCGGTGACGCGGGCCGTGTCGTCGTGGCGCGAGGCGTGCGAGCCGGTGACCTTGCCCGTGGCGGGGTCGACGAGGACGTCGTGCCACGTCGTGCCGTTCAGGACCTCGACCTCCCAGACCACATGGTCGTTCTCGTCGTCGAGCTCGGCGGAGACCGCCGTGCCGGGCACCGACTTGAGGGCGGCGGCGATGGCGTCCGAGGCCGTCACCTTCGCGGTCTTCAGTTCGGTGACGTGCTCCGCGCGGTCGTCGTCGTGCCCCGTGCCCCGCGACGCGGTCGACGTGCCCGCCGACGTGGTGTCGTCGTCGCCCGAGACCGCGACGGCGGTCGCGGTGCCGCCGCCGATCAGGGCCACGGCGGCGATGGTGGCGATCACGATGTTGCGCTTCATGAGGGTCCTCCCCGAGACGATTCCCGGCCCACCGGACATCCGGTGCGCTTCGACGAGGACCACAGTGGCCGACCGATGCTGAAGCCCCGCTGAAGGACCCTGAAGACTTCTTCAGCTTCGCTTTGCGACCCTTGCCCGTATGCGCCCACCCGCCTCCCACCACCACCCTGCCCGAGACGCTTCGCGCCGCCCCCCTCGATTCTTGATCGTGGAAGACGAAAAGCGTCTAGCCCTGTCCCTCGCCCGGGGCCTGACCGCGGAGGGGTTCGCCGTCGACGTCGTCCACGACGGCCTCGAAGGGCTCCACCGGGCGGGCGAGGGCGCGTACGACTTGGTCGTCCTCGACATCATGCTGCCGGGCATGAACGGCTACCGCGTCTGCGCCGCCCTGCGCGCCGCAGGCCACGACGTGCCGATCCTCATGCTCACCGCCAAGGACGGCGAGTACGACGAGGCGGAGGGGCTCGACACGGGCGCCGACGACTACCTCACCAAGCCGTTCTCGTACGTCGTCCTCGTCGCACGCGTGAAGGCGCTCCTGCGGCGGCGCGGCACCGGCGGAGGCTCGTCCGTCCGCACGCTCGGCCCGCTGCGGGTCGACACCGGGGCGCGCCGCGTCCTGCACGGCGAGACCGAAGTGCCGCTCACCGCAAAGGAGTTCGCGGTCCTCGAGCAGCTGGTGGTGCGGACCGGCGAGGTCGTCTCGAAGGCGGAGATCCTGGAGCACGTCTGGGACTTCGCGTACGACGGCGACCCGAACATCGTCGAGGTGTACGTCAGCACCCTGCGCAAGAAGCTGGGCGCGGAGCTGATCAGGACCGTGCGCGGCGCGGGCTACCGCCTGGAGGCGCCGCGATGAGGCGGCGGCTGTTCGGTTCCGTACGGGCCAGAGCCACGCTCGGCGCGACCCTCGTCGTCGCCGTGGCGCTCCTCGCCGCCGGCGCGTCCGTACTGCTCGCGCTGCGGTCCAACCTCACCGACCAGGCGTCGAGCGAGGCGGAGTCCTCCGCCCGCAAGGTCGCCGTGTCGATCGCGACGGGCACCGCGCCCGCCGCCCTCGAACTCCCGGACGGGGATGACACCCCGGTGCAGGTCGTGGACGGTGACGGCCGGCTCCTGGCCGCCAGTGAGGACCTGGAGCGGATCAGCGGGACCGGCTCGTCCGCCGTCAAGCCGGTGACCCCGCCGGTCGACGACGACGGTGGCGATGACGACGGAGGAGACGACGACGGCGGCTCCGACCGTCATGGGGGCAAGGGCGGGGACGACGACTCGTACGCGTACGGGGAGATCGCCGACGACGCCGAGGGCGGCAAGGGCTCGGCCACCGTCGACGGGGAGACCCGGGACTACCGGTTCGCCGCACTGGAGGTGAAGAACACCCGGCAGGGCGACCTCACTGTGTACGCGGGCGCAGCACTAGCCGCCGAGCAGAGCGCCGTCGGCACCGCGCTGACCGTCATGCTGATCGGCTTCCCGGTGCTGCTCGGCGTCGTCGGCGCGGTCACCTGGCTGGTGACCCGCAGGGCGCTGCGCCCCGTCGAGGGCATCCGGAGCGAGATGTCCGCGATCACGGCGTCGCAGGACCTGGCGCGTCGGGTGCCGGAGCCGGCCACGCACGACGAGGTGGCGCGCCTCGCGCGGACCACGAACGAGACGCTCGCCGCGCTGGAGACGTCCGTGGAGCGCCAGCGCCGGTTCGTCGCCGACGCCTCGCACGAGCTGCGCAGCCCCATCGCGTCGCTGCGCACCCAGCTCGAAGTGGGCGCCGCCCACCCCGAACTGCTCGACGTGGACGGGGCGGTGGCCGACACGGTGCGGCTCCAGGAGCTCGCCTCGGGGCTTCTGCTGCTCGCTCGGCTCGACGCGGGGGAGCGGCCGGGGGAGGCGCGGGTCGATCTGGCCACGCTGGCCGGCGAGGAGCTGTCGCAGCGCCCGGCGGGCCGGGTCGCGGTCCGGACGCACCTCGAACCCGTCGAAGTGGCGGGCTCGCGCAGCCAGTTGGCGCGGGTGGTCGGGAATCTGCTGGACAACGCGCAGCGTCACGCCCGGTCCCGCGTGGACATCGCCGTGCGGGCCGAGGGGCCGTGGGCGGTCGTCGAGGTCGCGGACGACGGCGCGGGCCGTGCCGGAGGCGGAGCGGGAGCGGATCTTCGAGAGGTTCGTGCGCCTGGACGACGCGCGGGCCCGGGACGACGGCGGGGCGGGTCTGGGACTCGCCATCGCCAGGGACGTCGCCGTGCGGCACGGCGGCGCCCTGACGGTCCGCTCGTCGCCCGCGGGCGGAGCGCTCTTCGAACTCAGGCTGCCGGTGGCACCGGGGGCCTGAGGCCGGCGGACGGGGAAGGTCGGCGTTCCCCGTTCGCAATGGTCACGGTTTGCCGCGCTGCGAACGCAGGTGTTCGGCGATCGGGGTCAGGGCCTTGTGGAGGGCGTCGAGCTCCTCCGGGGAGATCAGGTCGACGAAGTGCCGCCGTACGGACGCCACGTGGTGTGGGGCGACCTTTTTCATGGTCTCCATGCCGTCCTCGGTCAGGACGGTGTAGAGGCCGCGGCGGTCGGACTCGCAGTTCTCGCGGCGGACGAGGCCGGCGTTCTCCATGCGGGTGATCTGATGGGAGAGCCGGCTCTTGGACTGCAGGGTGGCGGTCGCGAGATCGCTCATGCGCATCCGGCGGTCGTCCGTCTCGGAGAGATGCACGAGGATGTCGTAGTCGTTCATCGTCAGGCCGAACGGCTGGAGGTCCTTCTCGAGCTGATACGTCAGCATCCTGTTGACCTCTACGTGCGTGCGCCAGGCGCACTGTTCCTCGTCGGTCAGCCAGCGTGTGGCCGTCTCGGTCTCCATGTATTGATTCTACCTAAGAAGTTGAAATGCGAACGAAAGTGGGGGGTGTGGCGGGTGTGACGCCTCCCACCCCTCGTGGCACAAAGGGGTCACGCGTTCGACGTCACACTCCGCAGATTACCGCTCACAGTCCGAAGCGACGTTGGAGGTCGCCGAGCTGTCCGGGAAGACGCGGTACCCCCGGCTGCTGTCCGGGCACCCCCTGGCCACCCGGCACCCCCGCCTGCTGCGGCATGGCGCCCGTCGCCTGTTCAGCCATCAACGTCTCCGTGGACTGCAGCAATACCGTCCCGGCGCCCACGAACTCGAACTGGTGCTCCTCCCCGGAGACGCCTCCGATGCCCGTCATCGCACGTAGACCGCCGATCACGCCCGTCAGATAGGAGTGGTCGTAGTGGTGGCAAGGTGACGGGCAGTCAGCCCAGCCGACCAGCGCCTGTGGATCTACGCGGATCGGCGGCTCCATGAAGACGACCGGGCCGTTCGAGGCCGCCACGAATTTGCCCGTGCCAATGAGTGTCAGGAAGCCGGGAACGATCGACTGCTTCAGCGCGAGAGTTGGCTGAAAAGCGAGCAGGTTACCCGAGCGGATGGTCAGGTTCCCGTTCTCCAGGTCGTACGAGTTCACGTCGAAGGCCCGGTCGGCGAGCAGCATCTTGCCCGAGCCCTCCGCCACGACCCAGTCGCTCGCGTGCAGCGGCGAGTGGAAGGACGTCCGTACGAGGCGGTCGAGGCGGCCGTGCCCGATCCCGTTGAAGTCGATGCGCCCGTAGTAGGCGATCATCTTGCCCTTCTGCAGGAACCAGTTGCTGCCCTTGAGCTCCACGCAGAACGTGTACGCGTTCACGTTGTCGTCGGCCGGCAGGGTGGCCGGGTCGAAGATCACCGGGGTGCTCACAGCTTCTCCTCCGAGGCCTGGACGTACACCGCGCCGCTGCCGCTGAGCTCCAGCTGGAACGCCTCGCCGGAGCCGCGCCCCACCATGTCGCGCCAGCCGAGGGCCGTCGACAGCTTGTTCCTCACGTCGCCGTGGTGCGCGACGTACGCCTGCGGGTCGACATGGACGGCGCGGCCCGGCGTGATCGGCAGCTCGATGACGCCGCCGTGCGCCATGACGGCGACCGCGCCGTGTCCCTTGAGGGTCGTGGTGAACAGGCCCTGGCCGGTGACCTGGCCGCGCACCATCCCCATGACGCCGCCCTGCGAGCCCATGAACATCGTGCCCTGCTGAAGGCTCCCGTCGAAGGCGAGCAGCCGGTCCGCCTCCACATAGAGGGTGTCTCCGGAGAGGGCTATCACCTGGACGTGATGGCCGCCGTGCCCGAAGAGGACGGTGCCACTGCCGTCCACGGTCATCAGCGGCGTCGCCTCGTTCGCCACGCGGCGCCCGATCATGGACATCACGCCGCCCTGGCCGCCCTGGATGCTGGGCGTGAAGGTCACGTCCCCTTTGTAGGCGAGCATCGCGCCGCGCTGGCTGTAGATCCGCTGCCCGGGGACGACCGTCGCCTCGACCATCTTCGAGTTGATCTCACGGAAGGGCATCTCACACGTCTCCCGCGATCGTGTTGCGCTCACTGGGCTGTACGTAGACCACGCCGTCGCCCTCGAAGCGGATCTGGAAGGCCTCGCCGCCGCCCTCGCCCATGAACGTGCGGAACGTGACGCCCGACTGGAAGGACTGCCGCACATTCCCCTGATGTGCGATGTACGCGCCCGGGTCGACGGTCAGGGGGTGGTCCCGGCTGACGCGGAGCGCGACGGCGGGGCCCTCGCTCATGATCGCCGCCTGGCCGTGGCCCTCGACGGTCGTCGTGAACAGGCCGTTGCCCTGGGAGGCGCCGCGCACGCCGGTAAAGGACGTGCCGGTGCGCAGGCCCGCGTCCGTGCAGAGCAGATTGCTCGACTCGACGAAGAGCTTGTCGCCCCGCAGGTTCACGACGCTGATCTCGCTCGCCCGGTCCGCGAACCAGCACGTGCCCTGCCCCTTCACCTCCATCACCGTCATCTCCTCGCCGGTGAGGCGGCGGGTCACCATGCCGCGGATGCCCTCGCCGCCGCCCGTCATCTTCTTGAACGCCATCCGGCCGTCGTACGCGACCATCGAGCCGTTCTTCGCCTTGACGCTGTCGCCCGTCATGTCGACGGCGAGCACTCTGCTGCCTTGAAGCCGGAACGTAGCCACGATGTGACGGTAATGGGCGAGATGCCCCCGGGACAGGGGTCCCGGCCCTGAACGAACCCTGAGCGAACCCCGGGACATCCCCGATGCCACAATGGGCAGCGCTTGTGCTTACGTTCACAAGATCGAACGCCCGCCCCCCTCACCGCTTCTGCCGAAGGTGCCCCGTGGACATCAAGACCGCCTCCGCACTCCGCCGACTCCGCCTGGTCTCCGCTCCTGAGGCCGTCTCCTTCCTGTTGCTCCTCGTCTGCTCGGTGCTGAAGCGGACCACGGAGTTCGACGCCGTCCCGGTCATGGGCATGGTGCACGGCGTCCTGTTCATCCTCTACGTGCTCTTCTGGCTCGACGCGTGGAACCGTACGAAGTGGGGCGTCAAGACCGGCGCCCTCTACTTCGTCCTCTCCGTCCTGCCGACCGGCGGCTTCTTCGCCGAGCGCAAGCTGAAGCGTGAGGCGGAGGCCGCGGTCATCGCGTCCCGCGCCCGCCAGGAGAAGGTCGTGAACGCATGATCGTCGCCTTCTCGGTCTCCCCGCTCGGCGTCGGCGAGGACGTCGGCGAGTACGTGGCCGACGCCGTCCGGGTCGTGCGCGAGTCCGGGCTCCCGAACCGCACCGACGCGATGTTCACCTCCATCGAAGGTGAGTGGGATGAAGTGATGGACGTCGTGAAGCGCGCCGTCGCCGCCGTCGAGGCGCGGGCGCCCCGTGTGTCCCTCGTCCTCAAGGCGGACATCCGCCCCGGCGTGACGGACGGCATGACGTCGAAGGTCGCGACGGTCGAGCGGCACCTCGCCGCCGAGTGAGGCACCCTCAGAAACTGTCTTGCGTGTGAAGCCCCGGCCCGGGCGGGCCGGGGCTTTCGCGTGGGGTCTGGACCGAAGGGCGAGACGGGGCTGACCAGCATATGACCGGCCGGTAAGGTCTTGGGCGTGCCGAAGCCGCTCAGCCTTGCCTTCGATCCCATCGCCCGTGCAGACGAACTCTGGAAGCAGCGCTGGGGATCCGTGCCGTCCATGGGCGCGATCACCTCGATCATGCGCGCGCACCAGATCCTCCTCGCCGAGGTCGACGCGGTCGTGAAGCCGTACGGACTGACCTTCGCGCGCTACGAGGCGCTGGTGCTGCTCACCTTCTCCAAGGCCGGCGAGCTGCCGATGTCGAAGATCGGCGAGCGGCTCATGGTGCACCCGACCTCGGTCACGAACACGGTCGACCGTCTGGTGCGCTCCGGACTCGTCGACAAGCGGCCCAACCCGAACGACGGGCGCGGCACGCTCGCCTCCATCACCGCCAAGGGCCGCGAGGTCTGCGACGCCGCCACCCGCGACCTGATGGCGATGGACTTCGGGCTCGGGGTGTACGACGCCGAGGAGTGCGGCGAGATCTTCGCGATGCTGCGGCCGCTGCGGGTCGCCGCCCACGACTTCGACGAGGCCTGACCCGCGCGAAGATCGCGCAAAACGGGCCGTTACGCTCGTATCCATGAAACGAAGCGTGCTGACCCGGTACCGGGTGATGGCCTATGTCACGGGCGTCCTGCTGGTCCTGCTGTGCCTCGGCATGATCGCCAAGTACGTGCTCGGCATCGACGGCGCGGCGGATGCCACGCGCGTCGTCGCCATCGCGCACGGCTGGCTGTACGTGATTTACCTGGTCTTCGCCTTCGACCTGGGCTCCAAGGCGAAGTGGCCGGTCGGCAAGCAGCTGTGGGTGCTGATCGCCGGCACGATCCCGACCGCCGCGTTCTTCGTGGAGCGGAAGATCTCCCGCGAGCTGGACTCCAAGGTCGCCGAAGACGGCCCCGCCGTCGCAAAGGCCTGACGGACAGCTCCACCGCACCGCCCGCACGATGTGCGGGCGGTTTGCCATCGACATTTACTAGGACGTCCTAGTAAATTTGAAGGCATGGGAAGCATGGACGCTGACGCCATCGAAGAGGGCCGCCGTCGCTGGCAGGCCCGGTACGACTCCGCCCGCAAGCGGGGCGCCGACTTCTCGACGCTCTCGGGGGACCCGGTCGAACCGGCCTACGGGCCACGTCCCGGGGACACCTATGAGGGCTTCGAGCGGATCGGATGGCCCGGCGAGTACCCGTTCACGCGCGGCCTGTACCCGACCGGGTACCGGGGCCGTACGTGGACGATCCGGCAGTTCGCCGGGTTCGGGAACGCCGAGCAGACCAACGAGCGGTACAAGATGATCCTCGCCGCCGGCGGGGGAGGGCTGAGTGTCGCGTTCGACATGCCGACGCTCATGGGCCGCGACTCCGACGACGCGCGCTCGCTCGGCGAGGTCGGGCACTGCGGCGTCGCCATCGACTCCGCCGCCGACATGGAGGTCCTGTTCAAGGACATCCCGCTCGGGGACGTCACGACGTCCATGACGATCTCGGGCCCCGCCGTGCCCGTCTTCTGCATGTACCTCGTGGCCGCCGAGCGCCAGGGCGTCGACCCGGCCGTCCTCAACGGCACGCTCCAGACCGACATCTTCAAGGAGTACATCGCGCAGAAGGAGTGGCTCTTCCAGCCCGAGCCGCATCTGCGCCTGATCGGCGACCTCATGGAGCACTGCGCGGCGGGCATCCCCGCGTACAAGCCGCTCTCGGTCTCCGGGTACCACATCCGCGAGGCCGGCTCGACGGCCGCGCAGGAGCTGGCGTACACGCTCGCCGACGGCTTCGGCTATGTGGAGCTCGGCCTGTCGCGCGGGCTCGACGTGGACGTCTTCGCGCCCGGCCTCTCCTTCTTCTTCGACGCCCACCTCGACTTCTTCGAGGAGATCGCCAAGTTCCGCGCCGCCCGCCGCATCTGGGCCCGCTGGATGCGGGACGTGTACGGGGCGAAGACCGACAAGGCGCAGTGGCTGCGCTTCCACACGCAGACCGCCGGGGTCTCCCTGACCGCGCAGCAGCCGTACAACAACGTCGTCCGCACCGCCGTCGAGGCCCTCTCCGCCATCCTCGGCGGCACCAACTCGCTGCACACGAACGCCCTCGACGAGACCCTGGCGCTCCCCTCCGAGCAGGCCGCCGAGATCGCGCTGCGCACGCAGCAGGTCCTCATGGAGGAGACCGGCGTCGCCAACGTCGCGGACCCGCTGGGCGGTTCGTGGTTCGTGGAGCAGCTCACGGACCGGATCGAGGCCGACGCCGAGAAGATCTTCGAGCAGATCAAGGAGCGCGGCCTGCGCGCCCACCCGGACGGGCAGCACCCGATCGGGCCGATGACCTCGGGCATCCTGCGCGGCATCGAGGACGGCTGGTTCACCGGCGAGATCGCCGAGTCCGCGTTCCAGTACCAGAAGGCGCTGGAGAAGGGCGACAAGCGGGTCGTCGGCGTCAACGCGCACCACGGGTCCGTCACCGGCGACCTGGAGATCCTGCGGGTCAGCCACGAGGTCGAGCGCGAGCAGGTGCGCGAGCTCGGCGTGCGCAAGGCGGCCAGGGACGACGCCCGCGTGCGCTCCGCCCTCGACGAGATGCTGAAGGCCGCGCGGAGCGGCGGCAACATGATCCCGCCCATGCTCGATGCCGTACGCGCCGAGGCCACCCTGGGCGAGATCTGCGGGGTGCTGCGCGACGAGTGGGGCGTGTACACCGAACCCGCCGGATTCTGACGGGAGTTCGCGCCGGGGGACACAGCGACAGGTGTCACCCGGCGCGGGCCGGGGTAGGCGCGGGCACGTCAATCGTCGCCTGCCCCTGGAGCTCCCGTGCGCCTGTCCGGACTCAACCGCACCACCACCGTCGGTTGCGCCGCCCTCGCCCTGCTCGGCGGGATGGTCCTCGGTGGATCCGGGGCAGTGAGCGCGAGCCCGCCGGCCGAGCCGAATGTGCAGAACACCTTCGACCCTCCCCCAGCGCCTTGAGGGCCTGGGGGTACCCCCAGGCCCCGACGTACGCGCCGCGAAGCTGCCCTCCGGACGTATGGCCCACTACACCGACTCGGGCCCGCGCGACGGCGTTCCGGTCCTCTACATAGGCGGCACCGGGACCAGCGCGCGGGCCGTCCACGTGACCGACTTCTTCCGCACCACGCGCGCGGACCTGGGCCTGCGGCTGATCTCCGTCGAGCGCAATGGTTTCGGCGACACCGCGTACGATCCCGCCCTCGGCAAGGCCGACTTCGCGCGGGACGCCCTCGACGTGCTGGACCGCCTCGGCGCCGAGAAGTTCAGGATCGTCGCGATCTCCGGAGGCGGTCCCTACGCCGCCGAACTCGCCGCCCGCGCGCCCGGCCGCGTCTCCGCCCTGCACCTGGCCGCCGCCCTGCCCCCGTACGGCGAGAAGCCCGCGTACTGCGCGATGTCCGACGACGCGCTCGCCGCGGCCCTGAAGGACTCCATCACCGACCCGCGCAAGTGGTGGGCGTTCCCCGACGACAGCCCCGTCAAGTCCATCCCGGGCTTCGCGGACATGGCGTACGAGGACGGTGCCCGCACCTACAACCAGCGTGGCCAGCAGGCCGATCCGGCGCCGCAGGTCCACGAGCAGAGGCTGTACTGCGAGCGGCCGGGCCCCGGCCTGTCGAAGCTGACGGCCCCCGTCTATCTGTACGGCGGCGACAAGGACACCACGGTCCCGCCGGCCACCCTCGCGACCTGGCGGCAGCAGTTCTCCGCGGACCGCGTCACGGTCCGCACCTACGCCGACTCCGCGCACGACGTGCAGTACCGCCACTGGGACCAGATCCTCGTGGACCTCGCCGGACACGGGGGCCGCACGGTCGTGTGCCGGGGCTCGCGCACCCGCGTCCTGCCGGCGGACGAGGCGGCCCGACTGGTCGCCAGGAAGCGTGCCACGCTGGGAAGTTGCGCCTGGAAGAAGTGACGGAACCTGGGCGCTAGGCCTGTACGGAGGCGAGTCCGCCCAGGAGCAGCGTGGTGAAGCGGTCGACCCACTCCTCGTCCACCGGCTCCGCGCTCACCAGCGTGCGGTGCACCACGGCTCCCGCGACCACGTCGAAGATGAGGTCGGCGGTGCGGGCGGCGGCGGCCGGGTCGGGTTCGAGGGGGAGTTCGCCGCGTGCGTGGGCGCGGGCGCGGCCCTCCAGGACCAGGCGCTTCTGCCGGTCCACGATCGAGGTGCGGATGCGCTCGCGCAGCGGTTCGTCGCGCGTCGACTCGGCGACCACCGCCATCAGCGCCGTCTTGGTCTCCGGGCGGTTCAGGAGCGCCGCGAACTGGAGGACCACACCCCCGATGTCGGCGGCGAGGCTGCCGTTGTCCGGGAGTTCGAGCTCGTCGAAGAGGACCGCGACCGCGTCCACGACGAGCTCGTTCTTGCTCGCCCAGCGCCGGTAGAGCGTCGTCTTGGCGACACCGGCGCGGGTCGCCACGTCGCCCATCGTGAGCTTGGACCAGCCGAGCTCGACCAGGGCCGCACGGGTCGCCTCCAGGATCGCCGCGTCGGCGGTGGCGCTTCGGGGGCGGCCCGTTCTCGGGAGGCACGAGGGGATGCGGCTCTGCATGAAACTGACGATACCGGCCGGTAGGGATAGCGCCGTGAGGCAGACCACAGCGAAGATCACCGGGACCCCCTCCCCACGCGGCCCGCACGAGAGTTACGCTACGACTCGTAGCGAAAGCTCAGCGAGCCTTGCGACAACCACGAGGCACCGGGTGGGGACCCGGCGCCGAACAGACCCCTTCGGGCCGCAGAACGGCCCCTCTTGGGGCCGCAGACCAAGTCCGCGACCGATCACCTGACGGCGCCCGCAGTCCGGCGGGAGGCCGCAACGGGCGGTCCCGGCCCACAATGCGCCGCGGAAGGGGGAGGATGTACTCATGCAGCCACGGAACATGTCCATGAGCGGAGTCGTCGACCTCGCCGCGGTGAAGGCGGCCCAGGAGGCCAAGGCGAAGGCGGAGCAGGCGCGTGCCGAGTCCGCGCGGCAGGGCGGCGGCGGGGCCGTCTCCCCGTCGAGCCTCGTCATCGACGTCGACGAGGCCGGTTTCGAGCGCGATGTCCTCCAGCGCTCGGCCGAGGTGCCCGTCGTCATCGACTTCTGGGCGGAGTGGTGCGAGCCGTGCAAGCAGCTGAGCCCGCTGCTCGAAGCCCTCGCGGCCGAGTACAACGGCCGGTTCGTGCTCGCCAAGATCGACGTCGACGCCAACCAGATGCTGATGCAGCAGTTCGGGGTCCAGGGGATCCCGGCGGTCTTCGCGGTGGTGGCCGGACAGGCCCTGCCGCTCTTCCAGGGGGCCGCGCCGGCCGAGCAGATCCGCGGGACACTCGACCAGTTGATCCAGGTCGCCGAGGAACGCTTCGGCCTGACCGGCATCACGGTCGACCCCGATGCGGAGGGATCTGCACCGGTCGTGGAGGCTCCGGCCGGTCCGCACGACGCTCTGCTCGAAGCGGCCGTGCAGGCTCTTGACGCCGGCGACCTCCCCGGCGCCGTCCAGGCGTACGAGAACGTGCTGAACGACGACCCCGGCAACACCGAGGCCAAGCTCGGCCTGGGGCAGGCCGAGTTGCTCCTGCGCGTGCAGGGTCTCGATCCGCAGAAGGTCCGTCAGGACGCCGCGGACCGGCCCTCCGACGTGGCGGCACAGATCGCCGCGGCCGACCTCGACCTGGTCGGAGGCCATGTCGCGGACGCGTTCGGCCGACTTGTCGACACGGTGAAGGTCACGGCGGGCGAGGACCGGGACGCCGCGCGCGTGCGGCTGCTCGAACTCTTCGAGGTCGTCGGCTCCGACGATCCGCGTGTGACTACGGGCCGTGCGGCTCTGGCCCGAGTTCTCTTCTGAGCCGTTTCTGACCAGTTCCTAAACGCCGGGCGATGTGGTGCCCAGGTGAAAGTTCTGTTCCCGCGGGTACACAGCGGTCGTGCTTTACCAAAACTTGGCAAAGGCGGCCGCTGTTACTTGGAGTAAGTCAGAGACCATCTTCTGTCCGGTTACGCCCCTTCTTCCTCTGTTTTGGCAACTCGCTTGACACCACCCTGCGTTGTCGGGTGACACCATCCGGTCGTTGTTCGGTTATCCGTCCGTTACTAGCCAGTAACGAACCCCCTTGTGCGCCAGCCGAGAATGCACCACGATCGGCGACGCTCGGTCCTGATCCCGCAGTCCGACAGCCAATCGGGTCGCGGGGTTTCAGGGTCCCCATCGAGCAGGCCGGTAGCAGTGCCGCCGGCCTTGGGCAGGGGGGTCTCTGCTTCCCGGCAGGGCCTGTCCAGCAGGTTGCGCGTGACTGTCAGGTGCGACCAGTGGTTGTCGCTCGGGGGTGATCGCCGGTGATTCGGGTGCATTGCGCGCCCCAGAAACGGGCGCTCTCCTTCCCGAGGACGTAGCACTTCTCCCATCCCTGCCCGGCTGAGCGCCCCAACGGGTGCAGTCAGGGCCGGAGATGTACGTCCGAGAAGGAGGAAAGTCATGGAGTCCGTGGCTCGTGGCGGAACCAGATGGAAGCGGTTCGCCGTAGTCATGGTGCCGAGCGTCGCGGCGACAGCCGTGATAGGCGTCGCCCTCTCGCAGGGTGCGCTTGCGGCATCGTTCAGTGTTTCGGGTCAGTCGTTCAAGGTGACGGCCGACTCGCTCGACGGTACGGGATTCGTCCAGTACGGGGCGCTCGACAGCGGTAAGTCGGGTGCGCACCCGGTTGCCGTCGTCGGCCTCAACGAGGCGAAGATCACCAACCTGTGCCAGTCGGTCGTCGTGCCGGTGCCGGTCTTCGGTGACGTGTCGATGAAGCTCAGCGCGGGCGGTGCGGGCGGCCCCCGCGTCGAGGCGAAGAAGCTGTACATCGACGCCGACGACCTGTCGACCAACGCCACGTTCAAGAACATCGACATCGGCGTCGGTATCGACTCGACCACCAAGGGCCCGGGTCCGTCCAAGGGCGACAAGTACGTCCCGGACTCGTTCTCGCAGCAGGCCGACTCGGTGCACTTCGAAGATGTCAAGCAGCGCGCGTGGGCGACCACGGCCGGCACCTTCAAGCTCTCCGGCCTGCACATGCAGGTGCAGAAGGGCGCACACGAGTGCTACTAGGCCCCAGGGTCTAGCTCACTCACAGCGCTGAACGGCCGGGCGCGGGGGCGAACGGGAAGCTCCGTGACGTCCCCGTGCCCGTATCCGACACGCACCATCACCACAGAACAACGCCATTCCCGAGGAGCTGTACGACATGAGCGCCGAAGCGCAAGCAGGGCTGGGCGACAGGCTCGGCCGGACGCGCCGATCGTTCCGAGGGTGGCGCGGTCAGCGCCCATTCTGGGGTGGTCTGCTGACGCTGCTGGGCGGCATTCCGATCATGTACTTCCCGTACGCGAACCTCACGCTCGGCTCGATGACCATCCGGATGTCGACGACCGCCGGCGCCGGTTCGCTGATCATCGGCGTCCTGCTTGTGGTGCTCGGCCTGACGCTCTGGTTCCAGCCGATGTCCCGCGTCTTCGCGGGCGTCGCGGCGATCCTGCTCGCCCTCGTCTCCTTGGTGGTCTCCAACTTCGGTGGCTTTGTCATCGGCTTCCTGCTGGCGCTGCTCGGCGGCGCTCTCGGCATCTCCTGGGGGCCTTCACGGGCCGCGAAGCAGGAGGCGGGCGGCGGGAAGGCCGCGGACGCCCCGAACGGGGAGCCTGCGGTCGCGGGGGCCGGCAGTGGCGCGTCGGACGATCTGTCAGGAACGAGCCCGAACGGTAACGACGGGACGAACGGGAGGCACCGTGCCGGCTGACGAGGTGCGCCACGAGAACTCTGCGGCAGAGTTCCGTGAGAGAACCGGGCCGCGGCATGCAGCCCCCAGAAAGCATCTGTTCAACAGGCTGCACATGCCCGCGGGCAAGGCCATAGCGATCGCGGCGATGCCCACGGCCGTACTCATGGGCATGGGGCTGACCCCCACGCTCGCGCAGGCCAAGGACAACCCCACCAAGTTCTCGGCGGACGACTACAAGGCGTGCGCCGACGCGATCGAGGCGTCCAAGGACGGCAAGGACGCGGCCGACGACAAGGGGGACGAGTCCGCCTCGCCCACCCCGTCGCCCTCGGCGTCCGCGAGCAAGGACACGTCGGACGACAAGGCGGACTCGGGCGACAAGGCCGAGCCCACCCCGTCGCCCTCCGCGTCCAAGTCCACGGACGCGCCCTCGGACGACAGCACGGCCGGCACCAAGACGGCCACGCCGACCCCGACGCCCTCCGAGACCAAGAACCCGCTCGACCCGCTGGGTGTCGGCGACGCGCTCAAGGACCTGCTGACGCCGGATCAGAAGGAGTCGGCGACCCCGACCCCGTCGGCCTCGGCGTCCAAGTCCACGGATGTGGGCGGCACCGTCAAGGACACCGTCGACAAGGTCACCAAGCCCGTCGAGGACACGGCGGACAAGGCCGGGGACGCGGTCAAGGACACGGTGGACAAGGCCGGAAAGGCCGTCGACGACACCGCGGGCAAGGCCACGAAGGTGGTCCCGACGCCGTCGGCGAGCGAGACCGGTGTGCCGGACAACTGCCCGGCCGCGACGGATGCCGAGGGGGACAACGAGCAGACCCCTGCTCAGGTCCCGAACGACTCGTGGCGCCTGGAGGCCAGTTCGCTGACCCTCAAGGGCGCGGACTACCAGGGCATCGTGAACGTGCGCACGCCCAACGGCACGGTCAAGAAGGTCCTGAAGTACGTCATCTCGAACGGCACCGACATCGGTGACCTGCACCAGATGGTCGAGGGCCCGAACGGCAAGACGTACCACGTCCAGGCCGGCAAGGGCACCACGTCCACCATCCGTGACGGGAAGACCACCATGTACACGGAGTCGATCTCGGGCAACCTCCTGGGGCTGATCCCGATCACGTTCGACGCGGAGCACCCGCCGCCGCTGAACATCCCGCTGATCTACTTCACGAACGTGAAGGTCAAGCAGGCCGGTCAGTTCGGTGGCACCCTGCACGTGCCGGGTCTCCACCAGTACCTCACCGGCTGACCCCGCTGCCGCGCGCAGCCACGGACCCGTCCGGGAGCCGCACAAACGCCGAGGGCGCCCCCTTCAACAGGGGGCGCCCTCGGCGCGGTTCGGGGGGAGGCGTCAGTCGCGCTCTCCGCCGCCCAGGTGGTGCACCCGGACCATGTTGGTGGTGCCGGGGACGCCGGGGGGCGAACCGGCCGTGATGATCACGGTGTCGCCGTCGTTGAAGCGGTTCAGCTTCACCATCTCGGCGTCGACCAGGTCGACCATCGCGTCGGTGTTGTCGACGTACGGCACGATGTGCGACTCGACGCCCCAGCTCAGCGTCAGCTGGTTGCGGGTGCCCTCGTCCGTGGTGAAGGCCAGGATCGGCTGGGCCGCGCGGTAGCGGGACAGGCGGCGGGCCGTGTCGCCGGACTGGGTGAAGGCCACGAGGCCCTTGGCGCCCAGGAAGTCGGCGATCTCGCAGGCCGCGCGGGCGACCGAACCGCCCTGCGTGCGCGGCTTCTTGCCGGGCACGAGCGGCTGGAGGCCCTTGGACAGGAGCTCCCCCTCGGCCGCGACGACGATCTTCGACATCGTCTTCACGGTCTCGATCGGATAGGCGCCCACGGAGGACTCGGCGGACAGCATGACCGCGTCCGCGCCGTCCAGGATCGCGTTGGCGACGTCGGACGCCTCGGCGCGCGTGGGGCGGGAGTTGGTGATCATCGACTCCATCATCTGGGTCGCGACGATCACCGGCTTGGCGTTGCGGCGGCACATCTCCACGAGGCGCTTCTGCACCATCGGGACCTTCTCGAGCGGGTACTCGACGGCGAGGTCACCGCGGGCCACCATCACGGCGTCGAACGCCGCGACGACGCCCTCCATGTTGTCGACCGCCTGCGGCTTCTCCACCTTGGCGATGACGGGGACCCGGCGGCCCTCCTCGTCCATCACCTTGTGGACGTCCTGGACGTCGTCGGCGTTGCGCACGAAGGACAGGGCGACCATGTCGCAGCCCATCCGCAGGGCGAAGCGCAGGTCGTCGACGTCCTTCTCGGACAGCGCGGGCACGTTCACGGCCGCGCCGGGCAGGTTGATGCCCTTGTGGTCGGAGATGACACCGCCCTCGACGACGATCGACTTCACGCGCGGCCCGTCGACCTCGACGACGCGCAGCTCGACGTTGCCGTCGTTGATGAGGATCTGGTCGCCCTTGGAGACATCGCCGGGCAGACCCTTGTAGGTCGTGCCGCAGATCGACTTGTCGCCCGGCACATCGTCGGTGGTGATGGTGAACTCGTCACCGCGCACCAGCTCGACGGGGCCTTCGGCGAAGGTCTCGAGACGGATCTTGGGGCCCTGGAGGTCCGCGAGGACGCCGACGGCGCGGCCGGTGCTCTCCGCGGCGGCCCGGACACGGTCGTACCGCCCCTGGTGCTCGGCGTGCGTGCCATGGCTGAAGTTGAAGCGGGCCACATTCATGCCGGCTTCGATCAGCGCAACGAGCTGCTCTTCGGAGTCGACGGCGGGGCCCAGCGTGCAGACGATTTTGGAACGGCGCATGGGGGCGATCCTATCGGTTTGTTTCGCTACGGAATATTCCGTCTGGTGGAATCTACAAATGGGCGGTGGTGCGCTCAGTCGTTGCGGGCCGCGGAGTCGTGCACGAGGGCGTAGGTCTGCCGCGCGATCTCCAGTTCCTCGTCGGTCGGGACGACGGCGACCGCCACCCGCGCGTACTCCGGCGAGATCAGCCGCGGTTCGTCCGAACGTACGGAATTGAGCTCGCCGTCGACCGCGAGGCCCAGCTCCTCCAGGCCCGCGACGGCAGCTTCGCGCACCGGCGCCGCGTTCTCGCCGACCCCCGCCGTGAACACCACGGCATCCACCCGGCCGAGCACCGCGTAGTAGGCGCCGATGTACTTCTTCAGACGGTGGATGTAGATGTCGAAGGCGAGCCGCGCCTCCTCGTCGCCCTCGTCGATACGACGGCGGATCTCCCGCATGTCGTTGTCGCCGCAGAGACCGACAAGACCGCTCTTCTGGTTGAGCAGTACGTCGATCTCGTCGGCGGACATGTTGCCCACCCGCATCAAATGGAAGATGACGGCCGGGTCCACATCGCCCGAACGCGTCCCCATCACCAGGCCCTCCAGGGGCGTCAGGCCCATGGACGTGTCCACGCACCGGCCGCCGCGCACCGCCGACGCCGAGGCGCCGTTGCCCAGGTGCAGCACGATGACGTTGACCTCCTCGGGGTCCTTGCCGAGGAGCTCGGCCGCCTTGCGGGACACGTACGCGTGCGACGTGCCGTGGAAGCCGTAGCGGCGGATCCGGTGCTCGTCGGCGGTCTTCACGTCGATCGCGTAGCGCGCCGCCGACTCCGGCATCGTCGTGTGGAACGCCGTGTCGAAGACGGCGACCTGCGGGAGGTCCGGGCGCAGCGCCATCGCGGTGCGGATGCCCGTGAGGTTGGCCGGGTTGTGCAGCGGCGCGACCGGGATCAGCCGCTCGATCTCCGCGAGCACCGCGTCGTCGATGACGGTCGGCTCGGTGAAGAACATGCCGCCGTGCACCACCCGGTGGCCGATCGCGGCGAGCTCGGGGGAGTCCAGGCCCATCCCGTCGCGGGCCAGCTCCCCGGCGACCGCCTTCAGGGCCGTGTCGTGGTCGGCGATCGGGCCGTTCACCTCGCGCGCCTCGCCGCCGTCCCCGGTCAGCGGCGTGTGCTTGAGGCGGGACGTCTCCTCGCCGATGCGCTCGACAAGGCCCACGGCGAGCCGGGCGCCGCTCTCCATGTCGAGCAGCTGGTACTTCAGCGACGAGGAGCCGGAGTTGAGGACGAGAACTCGGCTGGGCGTGGCGGTCACAGGTGCTTACCTCTTCGTAGGGGTCAGGAGGCCGGCGTCTGGGCCTGGATCGCCGTGATGGCGACCGTGTTGACGATGTCCTGCACGAGCGCGCCGCGCGACAGGTCGTTGACCGGCTTGCGCAGACCCTGCAGGACCGGACCGACGGCGATGGCGCCTGCCGAACGCTGCACGGCCTTGTACGTGTTGTTGCCGGTGTTCAGGTCGGGGAAGATCAGCACGCTGGCCTGGCCCGCGACCTCCGAGCCGGGCAGCTTGGTCGCCGCCACCGACGGCTCGACCGCCGCGTCGTACTGGATGGGGCCCTCGATCTTCAGGTCGGAGCGTCGCTCGCGCACCAGCTCCGTGGCCTTGCGCACCTTGTCGACGTCCGCGCCCGAGCCCGACGTGCCCGTCGAGTACGACAGCATCGCGATCCGCGGGTCCACGCCGAACTGCTCGGCGGTGGCGGCCGCCTGGACGGCGATGTCGGCGAGCTGCTGCGCGTCCGGGTCCGGGTTCACCGCGCAGTCCCCGTACACGAGGACCTTGTCGGCGAGGCACATGAAGAAGACGGACGACACGATGGCGGCGTCCGGCTTTGTCTTGATGATCTCGAAGGCGGGGCGGATCGTCGCGGCCGTCGAGTGCACGGAACCCGACACCATGCCGTCCGCGAGACCGTCCTGCACCATCAGCGTCCCGAAGTAGTTCACGTCCGCCACCACGTCGTACGCCAGCTCGGTCGTGACGCCCTTGTGGGCGCGCAGCTGCGCGTACTCGGCGGCGAACCGGTCCCGCAGCTCGGACGTGGCCGGGTCGACGATCTGCGAGTCCACCAGGTCGACGCCCAGGTCGGCGGCCTTCTTGCGGATCTGCTCCACCGGGCCGAGCAGCGTCAGGTCGCACACCCCGCGGCGGAGCAAGACGTCGGCCGCGCGCAGGACGCGCTCCTCGGTGCCCTCGGGCAGCACGACGCGGCGCTTGTCGGCGCGGGCCCGCTCCAGGAGCTTGTGCTCGAACATCATCGGCGTGACGCGGTCGCTGCTCGGCGCCGAGACGCGCTCCAGCAGGCCGGTCGTGTCGACGTACCGCTCGAAGAGGCCGAGCGCCGTCTCCGCCTTGCGGGGCGTCGCTGCGTTCAACTTGCCTT
This sequence comes from Streptomyces sp. NBC_00009, assembly GCF_045040855.1. Classification (NCBI taxonomy): domain Bacteria; kingdom Bacillati; phylum Actinomycetota; class Actinomycetes; order Kitasatosporales; family Streptomycetaceae; genus Streptomyces; species Streptomyces sp. NBC_00009. The sequence goes on along the minus strand of NZ_CP108312.1, from coordinate 2,453,777 downwards.
CCATGGAGAACAGTTCACCCGCCGTGGGGAAGGAACCGCCCTTCACCGCCACCACCGGCGTGCCGGGTGCGAGGCGGTCGGAGAGCGTCAGGATCTCCTCGCCGGGCCGCTCGTCGAGGGTCAGCAGGACGCCCGCTATCGGCGGGGTGCCGGCGCTGTGCGCGGCGAGCGACCCCACCACGAGGTCCGCGCGGTCCCCGGGCGTCACGACCAGACAGCCCGGCGTCAGCGCCTTGATGAACGCCGGCAGCATCGCGCCGCCGAACACGAAGTCCAGCGCGTCGCGCGCGAGGCCCGCGTCGTCGCCGAGCAGCACCTCGCCGCCGAGTGCCTGCGCGATCTGGGAGACCGTGGGCGCGGACAGGGCGGGCTCGTCCGGCAGTACGTAGGTGGGGACCGGGAGATGGGCCGCCAGGCTCTCGCGTATCTCCTCGCGGTCCAGCGCCGCCACGCGGTTCACGACCATCGCGAGCACGTCGCAGCCGAGGACCTCGTACGCGCGGTACGCGTTGCGGGTCTCGGCGTGCACGGACTCCGGGGTCTGCTTGCGGCCGCCCACCACGGGGATGACGGACGCTCCGAACTCGTTGGCGAGGCGGGCGTTGACGGCCAGCTCGTCGGGGAGCTGTGTGTCGGCGAAGTCCGTGCCGAGGACGAGGACGACCTCGTAGTCGCGGGCGACCTGGTGGAAGCGGTCCACGAGGCGCGAGACCAGTTCGTCGGTGCCCTGTGCGGCCTGCACGGCCGCCGCCTCGTGGTAGTCGAGGCCGTAGACCGTCGCCGGGTCCTGGGAGAGGCGGTAGCGCGCCCGCAGCAGATCGAAGAGCCGGTCGGGACCGTCGTGGACGAGCGGGCGGAAGACGCCCACCCGGTCGACCTGCCGGGTCAGGAGCTCCATGACTCCCAGCTCCACGACCTGCCGGCCGTCACCCCGGTCGATCCCGGTCACGTACACGCTGCGCGTCACGCGTGCTCTCCCTTTCGCTGGACGGGCCGCAGAGAAGGGGCCTCTGCCGCAGTGATTCGGCCGCTGAACCGGCCTCTGATGAAAGTCGTAGCCGTGCCCTCTTGACAATACCTCCGGGGGTGGCTAGGTCGCCCGCCGGACAAAGGCCCTGGTCCGGGGGCCGAAAGCCCTCCGGAACACGCGCCGCACGGGCCCCCGCGCCGGGCGGTGACCCGCATCGCCCCCGCGGCCGTGAAAGAATCGGAGTGGCTCACAAGTCTCAACAGCGAGCAGGAGACACGCACGATGCGTATCGGAGTTCTCACCGCCGGCGGCGACTGTCCTGGCCTGAACGCAGTGATCCGGTCGGTCGTGCACCGCGCCGTCACACACCACGGCGACGAGGTGATCGGCTTCGAGGACGGATACGCGGGACTGCTCGACGGGCGCTACCGCACCCTCGACCTGAACGCCGTGAGCGGCATCCTCGCCCGCGGGGGCACCATCCTCGGCTCCTCCCGGCTCGAGCGCGACCGCTTCCGCGCCGCCTGCGAGAACGCCAAGGAACTCGCCACCGAGATCGGCTTCGACGTCCTCATCCCCATCGGCGGCGAGGGCACGCTGACCGCGGCCCGGATGCTCGCCGACGCGGGCCTGCCCGTCGTCGGCGTCCCGAAGACCATCGACAACGACATCTCCGCCACGGACCGCACCTTCGGTTTCGACACCGCCGTCGGCGTCGCCACGGAGGCCATGGACCGGCTGAAGACCACCGCCGAGTCCCACCAGCGCGTCATGGTCGTCGAGGTGATGGGCCGGCACGCGGGCTGGATCGCCCTGGAGTCCGGCATGGCGGGCGGCGCGCACGGCATCTGCCTGCCCGAGCGCCCCTTCGACCCGGCCGACCTGGTCAAGATGGTCGAGGAACGCTTCGCGCGCGGCAAGAAGTTCGCCGTCATCTGCGTGGCCGAGGGCGCGCACCCCGCCGAGGGCACGATGGACTACCAGACCGGCGCGATCGACCGCTTCGGCCACGAGCGCTTCCAGGGCATCGGCACGGCCCTCGCGTTCGAGCTGGAGCGCCGCCTCGGCAAGGAGGCGAAGCCGGTCATTCTCGGCCATGTCCAGCGCGGCGGCACCCCGACCGCGTACGACCGGGTCCTCGCCACGCGCTTCGGCTGGCACGCCGTCGAGGCCGCGCACCGGGGCGTCTCCGGCCGCATGACGGCGCTGCGCGGCACGGAGATCGAGATGGTCCCGCTCGCCGAGGCCGTCGCCGAACTGAAGACGGTGCCGAAGGACCGCATGGACGAGGCGGAATCGGTCTTCTAGAGCTCCACGGTCCGGCTACCGCCTACGACGTGTGCATCCTCGACCAGAACTCGTCGAGGATCCCGTCGAGGAACTCCCGTCCGGCCTCGCCCGACTCGCGCCCCGGACCGCCGCCCCAGCTGAGCGTCGCGGCCATCAGTGCCTGGTACTCGAGCTGCATCTCCCGGAGCGCTTCCTCCAGTTGCCCCTTGTGCACAGGGACGAGCTTGGTGATCGGGCGCGTGTACGCCTGCCAGCGCGTGGTCACCGCGCTGCGCAGCAAGTCCGCCAGCTGCTCGTCGCGGCCCGTGACGGTCGCGAAGTCGGGCGGCGTCAGACCGAGCACCTCGGCGAGGGCGGCCGACTGGCGCTCGTTGCCGCGCCACTCGCCGGTCTCCTCCATCCGCAGATACGAATGGATCTCCACCCCCACCGTGCGCGCCACGTCCTCCGGCGCCATGCCGCGGGCCATCCGGTGCTCGCGCAGCGTCCGCGCCGCGCCTATGAGGTCACCCGGCGAGCACCACAGGGCACCCGCGAGCGCGGTGAGCTCCGCCGATGTCGGCGAGGTGAGCCCACGCTCCCAGGCGATGACCGTGTCGGGCGTGACGTGATGCTGGCCGTACGAGGCGCGCATGCCGTAAGCGACATGCCCGGGCGCCATCCCGAGGGCCTCACGGAGGCGTCGGGCGGCCGGAGCGTTGAACGGCGGGGCGGAGTCGCTTGGGTGCACCCGCACACGGTAGGTGTGGGAAATGCCGGTGGCTACGGTCTGTTCGCACTGGGTTACTTGTCGTAGGAACCTACGGGGACGGGACTCCCGGTAACCAGATCCGTATACTCCTTGTATGCAACCCTGGGGGCAGTCGTGACGTCGGGACGGGACAAGGCCTACGCGTTTCTCAAGGAGAACGTGCTCGCAGACCCGGACAGGCAAGGGGAGTTCCTCTCCGAGCAGGAGCTCGCCGACCGGATCGGCGTCTCCCGCACCCCGATCCGCGAGGCGCTCCTGCTGCTCGCCGCCGAGGACCTCGTACGGCTGGTCCCCAAGCGCGGGGCACAGGTCGTGCCGCTGTCGGGGCGGGAGATCACCGAGCTGATGGAGCTGCGCGGCATCGTCGAGCGGTACTCCGCGGAGCGGGTCATCGCCGGGGGCAAGGCCCCCGTGTCCGAGCTGACCGCGCTGCTCGACCGCCAGCGCACGCTCAGCGGGGCCGAGCACGCCAGGGAATTCATCGCGGTGGATCACCTCTTCCACGCGACGATCGTGGCGGCGGCGGGCAACGCCCTGCTCGACCGCCACTACGACGGGCTCCGCAGCCGGCAGATCCGGGCCGGGGTGGTGGCGCTGTTCAACCAGCACGGCCGGCAGGAGTCCGTGCTCCATGAGCACGAGGCGATCCTCGACGCGATCGCCTCCGGAGACCGGCAGGCCGCGTGCACCGCGATCGACAGCCACCTGGAGTCGACGCTCAAGGTGCTGCTCGCGGGATAGCCGGCCTCCCGTACATCCGGCTCGTCGTCAAAGGCTCCTGCGGTTGGCCAGTACCGGGATGGAGCGGCGGACCGAGGCGACCTCGTCGAGGTCCAGGTCCGCGATGAGCAGCCCCGGCCCCTCTTCGAGGTGCTTGCGCACGGTTCCGTCCGGGCCGACGACGGCGCTGTGGCCGATGCCGGTGGGGGCGTTCGACGCGGCGGGGACGCCGGAGGCCGCCGGGTCGGCCTGGTCCACGGCGGCGAGCCAGAGCGTGGCGTCGAGCGCGCGGGCGCGGATCAGCAGCTCCCACTGCTCCCGCTTGCCCGGGCCCGCGCCCCATGAGGCGGGGAGTACGGACACGACCGCGCCCGCGTCGGCGTGGGCCCTGAACAGCTCGGGGAAGCGGACGTCGTAGCAGGTCGCGAGGCCGATGCGGGTGCCGTCGACCTCGAAGGTGACGACCTCGGACCCGGGTGCCACCGTGTCGGACTCGGCGAAGCCGAAGGCGTCGTAGAGGTGGATCTTGTCGTACGCCGCCTCGACGCCGGGGCCGGTGGCGAGCAGGGTGTTGGCCACCTTTCCGTCCGGGGCGGGGGTGAACATGCCCGCGACGACGACGAGTTCGGCCTCCTTGGCGATCTGGCGCACCGCCGTGGCCCAGGGGCCGTCGAGCGGCTCGGCCAGCGGCGCCAGCGGAGTCCCGAAGCAGGCCATCGCGGCCTCCGGGAAGACGACGACGCGGGCGCCCGCGTCCGCCGCGAGACGGGCCTGTTCGCGCAGGAGCGCGAGGTTCTCCTCGGGGCGGGGGCCGGTGGTGATCTGGCTCAGCGCGATACGCATGAGACGTTCCTCCTCGTGTGGGGGTTCGGGAATGCGTGGTCCGGGGTCAGGACGCCGTCGACGCGGCGGCGGAGCGGACCGGTTCGCCGCTCAGCAGCTCCTCGTCGCTCCGGTCGCCGTCGCGGCCCAGGCACAGTCCGGCGATCGTGACGATCGCGGTGCCCGCGACGTAGAGGGCCAGCGGGATCCACGAGTCGTACGCGTCGAGCAGCGCCGTGAACAGCAGGGGCGCGACGGCGCCGCCGATGACACCGGCCAGCGTGTACGCGAGCGAGGAGCCGGTGTAGCGCAGCCGCGGGGAGAACTGCTCGGCGATGAAGGCCGCCTGCGGCCCGTACATCGCGGAGTGGAAGACCAGGGCCACCACGACGCCGAGCGCGAGCAGCGGCCAGCTCCCGCCGCCGATCATCGGGAAGAACAGGAACGGCCACACACCGGCGGCCACGGCCGAAACCCCGTACAGGACGCGGCGGTTGACGCGGTCGGACAGGGCGCCGGCCAGCGGGATCAGGAAGACCTGGAGGGAGGAGCCGATGAGGACGGCGGCCAGCGCGGAGCCGCGGGACATGCCGAGCTCGCCGGTCGCGTAGGTCAGGACGAAGACGGTGAACAGCGCGTACAGGACGTCCGGGGCCACGCGGCTGAGGATCGCGGCCGCCAGGGCGCGCGGGTGCGTCGTGAAGACCTCGCGGATCGGGGCCTCGGGGCGCTTCTGCTCGGCCTCCATCGCCTTGAAGACGGGGGTCTCCTCGAGCTTCGCGCGGATCCACAGGCCGAAGAAGACGAGCACGCCGGAGAGCAGGAACGCCACGCGCCATCCCCAGGACGTGAACTGAGCCTCAGTCAGGAGAGCGCCGAGGGCGGCGAGTACGCCGTTGGCGAGCAGGTTGCCGACCGGCGGGCCGATCTGTGCGGCCGAGGCGTAGAAGCCGCGCCGGCGCGGATCGCCGAACTCGCTGGACAGCAGTACCGCCCCGCCCCACTCGCCGCCGACACCGACGCCCTGGGCGAAGCGGAGTATCACGAGGGTGATCGGCGCGGCCACGCCGATCGTGGTGTAGGAGGGGAGCAGGCCGATCGCGAGGGTCGCGGCCCCGATCAGGACGAGGGTCGCGATCAGGACCTTCTTGCGGCCGAGCTTGTCGCCGAGGCGGCCGAAGACGAAACCGCCGAGCGGGCGCGACACGTAGCCGACGGCATACGTGGAGAACGCCAGCAGGGTGCCGGTGGCGGGGTCCTCCGAGGGGAAGAAGACATCGCCGAAGACCAGCGCCGCCGCGACGGAGTAGATGGCGAAGTCGTACCACTCCAGTGCGGTTCCGGTCAGGCTGGCGAAGAAGGCGCGGCGGACCGCGGACCCGCCGAGCGGGGTCTTTTCCGTGCTCGTGCTGGTGTGGTTCACGACGTCCGTCCCTGAGGTTCCTTGGGTGAGGTTAACTGTCGACCTTCCGGCATACTTCTTGTATACAGGTCGTATGCGCAAGCCTTCCGCGCAAAGTTAACCTCCCCGATACCGCGAACGATGTGGAGAAACCCCATGGCGCTGCTGACCTTCGAACTGCCCGACGGCACCACCCGCAAGGTCGATGTCGTGCAGGTGCTCAACGCCGGATATGCCGGGCGCAGCCAGGACGACGTCGCCGCCCACGTGGCGGAACTCGCCGAGCTGGGGGTGCCCGCGCCGTCCGTGACCCCCGCGCTCTACCCCGTCTCCCCCTACCTCGCCCAGCACACCGACCAGGTCCGCGTCCAGCACGGGCGCACCTCGGGCGAGGCGGAGTGGGCGCTGGTCGTCGACCAGGACGGCGACCTGCTCCTGACGGCCGCCTGCGACCACACCGACCGTGAGCTGGAGGTGCACGGCGTGGCGTGGAGCAAGAACGCGAGCCCCGACGTCCTCGCCCGCCGCGCCTGGCGCCTCGCCGACGTGCAGGAGCGCCTCGACGACCTGACCCTGCGCGCCTGGGTGACCCACGACGGCCAGGAGACCCTCATCCAGGACGGCACCCTGGCCGAGCTGCTCACGCCCGCCTACTGGGCCGACGTCCTGCGCGAACGCGGCGACCTGGTGCCCGGCACGGTCCTGATCTCCGGCACGATCCCGATGGCCGAGGGCGTCGACCAGTTCGCCCCCCACTGGCGCGTGGAACTGACCGACCCGGCCACGAGCAACACGATCGACCTGGCGTACGACGTGGTGAGGATGCCGGTGCCGATCGGCTGAGGGGGCGGCCGGTTCGCCGGTTGATCAATGCTGTGCGTGAGGGTGCGGCCGTTCAGCCCTTGACCGCACCCCCCAGCGCGAACCCCCCGCCGAAGCGCCGGGCCACCAGGACGTAGAGCAGGATCACCGGCGTCGAGTAGATGATCGAGAACGCTGCCAGCTGGCCGTAGACGACTGTGCCCCGGTTGCCGAAGAAGTCGTTGATGCTCACCGAGGCCGGCATCTGTTCGGGGGTGAGCAGGAGCATGAAGGGGACGAAGAAGTTGCCCCACATCATGACGAACGAGAAGACCGTGACCACTGATATGCCCGGTCCCATCAAGGGGAGCACGATGCGGATCAGGGACTGGAACGAGGACGCTCCGTCCGTCCACGCCGCCTCCTCCAGCTCCTTCGGGACGCCGTCCATGAAGTTCTTCATCAGCCAGATGGCGAACGGGAGTTGGGACGCCGCGAAGAAGAAGATCGTGCCCTGCATCGTGTCGATCAGATTGACCTGCACGAAGAGCGCGTAGACCGGGACCATGATCGCCGTGATGGGGAGGCACGTCGCGAACAGGACCGTCGCCAGGAACGGGTTGTTGAAGCGGGAGCGGTAGCGGGACAGCGGGTACGCCGCGAGGGCCGCGCTCGCCACCGTCAGGAGGGTCGCGCCGCCGCACAGCAGCAGGCTGTTGAGGAGCGGCGTGAAGGTGATGTCGGGGGTCAGGACCGCGTCGAAGTTGTCCAGGGTGACGCCGTCGGGGATCTTCACCTGGAGGTTCGCGTGCGCGTCGAGGGCGGAGAGGACCACCCACGCCAGCGGCAGGACGAACGCCGCGGCGACGATCAGGAGTCCGGCGTCGGCCGCGAGGCGGTGGCGGACCGTGCGGGGTGAGGACACTCAGGCCTCCGAGCGCAGCAGGCGCATATAGACCAGCGAGAAGAGCGAGCCGACGACCAGGAGGAGCAGGGCGACCGCCGTGCCGTAGCCGATCATGCTCTTCTGGAAGGCCTGCTCGTACATGAACAGGGGCAGGGTCTGGCTGCGGTTTCCGGGCCCGCCTCGCGTCATCACCCAGATCAGGCCGAAGACGGACAGCGTCTGCAGGGTGTTCAGCATGAGGTTCGTGCCGATGGAGCGGCGGATCATCGGCAGCGTGATGTGCCACATGCGGCGCCAGCCGCCCGCGCCGTCCATCTCCGCCGCCTCGGTGATCTCCTTGGGTATCTCGCCGAGCGCCGCCGAGTAGACCAGCATGGAGAAAGCGGTCCCGCGCCACACGTTCGCGAAGGACACCGCGAGGATCGGCAGCGTGAACAGCCAGTTCTGGGTGGGCAGATGGAGCCAGTCCAGGATCGCGTTGAGCGTGCCCTCGCGGCGGAAGAACGCGTAGAGGAGGAAGCCGGCGACGACCTCCGGCAGGACCCACGCGCAGATCACGACCGCGCCCGTGACCGTGCGGACCGTCTTCGACGCGCGCTGCATCAGCGCGGCGAGGGCGAGGCCCAGCGTGTTCTGGCCGATGAGCGAGGACAGGACGGTGAAGACGAGGGTGAGCCAGACCGCGTTCAGGAACGCGTCGTCCTTGAACGCGGCCGTGAAGTTGTCGAAGCCCACGAAGGAGGAGTGGGCCTGGCCCGTCAACTGCAGGTCCGTGAAGGCGATGTACGCGCAGTATGCGATCGGGCCCGCGAGGAAGAGCAGCAGCAGGACCAGGGAAGGGGCCAGGGGCAGGGCGCGTGTCAGGGGACGGCGTGCACCGCCCCGCCCCGGCTTCACCTGGTGATCACCTCGTGAAGGGGGCAGGGGCAGGGGCTGTGTCACGGGGCGGCGGACACCGCTCGGCCCCACCTTCACTTGGTGATCACCTTGCCGTCCGTCGCCGTCTTCAGTTGCTCGTCATACGTGCTCGCCGCCTTCTCGACCGAGCTGTCGCCCGTCGTGACCGACTCCATCGCCTCCTGGATCGCCGTGGAGACCTTCGGGTACGCGGGGTATGCGGGCCGGTAGTGGGTCGACGCCACCAGGTCCGTGAAGAACTTGATGCCGGGCTGCGCCTTCACGTACGCAGGGTCGGCCGCGACGTCCTTGCGGACCGCGATGCCCGAGTTCGCGATGTACCACTTCTGGGCGTTGGCCTTGGTCTGCATGGTCTTGATGAACTCGAAGGCGAGGTCGGGGTTGGACGCCTTCGACGGGATCGACCACGTCCAGCCGCCCGACATGCTGACCTTGCCCGGCGCCTGGCCGTTCTGCGTCGGCATGGGCGCGAGGCCCAGCTTCTGCGACCACTCGGGCCACTCGTGGCCGCTGCCCTTCAGCCAGTCCTGCGGGAGCCAGGAGCCGTCGAGGTTGATCGCCAGCTTGCTCTTGGGGAGCAGCTCGCCGCGGACCCGGGTGCCGATGTTCGGGTCGAGGGCGTCGGAGACGTCGGGGCCGAGCTTCTCGCCGTAGACCGTCTTCACGAAGTTCAGCGCGTCCTTGAACGGCTTGCCCGCGGTGATCCACTTGTTGGACGACCTGTCGTACAGCGGGTCCGCCGTGCCCGACCCCGTCCCGTACAGGAGCATCTCGAAGCCCTGCATCGCGGACTGCTCGCCGCCGGGCTTGCCCGTGTAGACGTTGAGCGGGGTGACGGAGGGGACCTTCTTCTTGATCGTGCGGGCCGTGTCGAGGACCTCGTCCCAGGTCTTCGGCTGCCAGGGGGTCTTGATGCCGGCCTTCGCGAAGATGCCCTTGTCGTACCAGAGCCCGCGGGTGTCCGTGCCGTCCGGGACGCCGTACGTCTTGCCGTCCTGGGCCTTGGCCGCGTTCTTCGCCGTGTCGATGAACTGGTTCCAGTCGGGCCACTTGGCGAGATAGGAGTCGAGGGGCTTCAGATAGCCGCTGGTGATGTCCGAGTTGATGAGGAACGTGTCCTCGTAGACCAGGTCGGGTGCCGTCTTCGGGGAGCGCAGCATCTGCTGGAGCTTGGTGTAGTACTCGGAGTCCGGCGCCTTGATCGGCACCAGCTTCACCTTCTTGCCCGGATGGTCCTTCTCGAACTGCGTCTTCATCGACGCCAGGTACTTGTCCATGACACGTATCTGGTTGTCGGTCGACTGCTTGAAGGAGATCCTGACGGTGTCCGGGTCGTCCCCGGAGCCGCTGCTGCAGGCCGTCAGGCCGGTCGCGGCGATGAGCAGAGTGGCGCTGAGGAGCACTGGAGCGGTGGGGCGCACGGGCACGACCTCCTACGGGCCGCCGCCGGCCGGCTTGCCGAGCGGGGCTGCCCGGTGAACGTACGGGCGGGGTCGGACCAAGGTCAATCCCCGTGCAGGGGTGGGTGGTTGACCAATGGTCTAGACCGCCGTGAGCCAGCGGTAGTGCAGTTCCGGTCGGCCCACCTGGCCGTACTGAGGGCTGCGGGCGGCCCGTCCCGACTCGACGAGGTGCTCCAGGTAGCGGCGGGCCGTGATGCGCGAGATGCCCACGGACTCGGCCGCCGCCGCGGCGGTCAGACCCTCCGGGGCGGCGCGCAGCGTCCGCGTGACGCGCTCAAGGGTCGGCGCGCTCAGCCCCTTGGGCAGCGCGGCCGGACCGGGGGCGCGCAGCGTGGCCAGGGCGCGGTCGACCTCGTCCTGGCCGCCCGCCTCGCCCGCCGCCGCCCGGAACTCCGCGTAGCGCACGAGCCGGTCGCGCAGCGTCGGGAACGTGAAGGGCTTCAGTACGTACTGCACCACGCCGAGCGAGACCCCTTCGCGGACCACCGTGAGGTCGCGGGCCGAGGTCACCGCGATGACGTCCGTGTGATGGCCCGCCGCCCGCAGTGAGCGCGCCAGCTGGAGACCGTGGCCGTCCGGGAGGTGCAGGTCGAGGAGGAGCAGGTCGACCTGGGTGCGCTCCAGGGCGCGGTGGGCCTCGGCGGCCGTGTGCGCCTTGCCGATCGCGGTGAAGCCGGGGACCCGGTTCACGTACAGGACGTGGGCGTCGGCGGCCACCGGGTCGTCCTCGACGACCAGTACTCGAATGGTGCCGCTGGTGGCGTCGGGATCGGTCACGTGGTGCCTCCCGTGGGCGTGGTCGCGCTCGTGCGCTGGAGGGGCAGGACGACAGTGAACTGTGCGCCGCCCGTGGGGGATTCGGCCAGGGTCAGGGTGCCGGAGTTACGGGCGACGGACTGCTGGACGAGCGCGAGTCCGAGGCCGCGCCCGCCGGGACCGGCCGGCTTGGTGGACCACCCCCGCTCGAAGACCGCGTCCGCGTGGCCGTCGGCGACACCCGGGCCGGTGTCCGTGACCCGGAGCAGCAGGGTGTCGTCCTGCGCGCGGGCCGTGACCGTCACCTTCGCGTGCGGGGAGCCCTGCGCCGCGTCGACCGCGTTGTCGAGCAGGTTGCCGAGGATCGTCACCAGGTCGCGGGCCGGCAGGCTGGGCGGCACCAGGCCGTCGTCGATGCGGCTGTCCTCGGAGATCACGAGCTCCACGCCGTGCTCGTTGGCCTGGGCCGTCTTGCCGAGCAGGAGCGCGGCGAGCACCGGCTCGTTCACAGCAGAGACGACCTGGTCGGTGAGGGTCTGCGCCAGCTCCAGCTCGGCCGTCGCGAAGTCGACCGCCTCGTCGGCCCGGTCCAGCTCGATCAGCGAGACGACGGTGTGGAGCCGGTTCGCGGCCTCGTGGGCCTGCGAGCGCAGCGCCTGCGTGAAGCCCCGCTCGGAGTCCAACTCGCCCATGACCGCCTGGAGTTCGGTGTGGTCGCGCAGGGTCACCACGGTGCCGCGCCGGTCGCCGCTGGAGACGGGGGAGGTGTTGACGACGACCACGCGGTCGGTGGTGAGGTGCACCTCGTCGACGCGGGGCTCCGCCGCCAGGAGCGCGCCGGTGAGCGGGGTGGGCAGGCCGAGCTCCGCGACGTTGCGCCCGACCGCCTCGTCGCCGACGCCGAGCAGCTCGCGCGCCCCGTCGTTGATGAGCGCGATCCTGCGCTGCCCGTCGAGCATCACCAGACCCTCGCGCACCGCGTGCAGCGCCGCCTGGTGGTAGGCGTGCATGCGGCTGAGCTCGGTCGCGTTCATGCCGTGGGTGTGCCGCCGCAGCCGGGCGTTGATCACGTACGTGCCGATGCCGCCGAGCACGAGGGCGCCCGCCGCGACGCCGGCCACCGCCATCACCTGGCCGCGCGCCTGCGCGCTGATCTCCTCGACCGTGATGCCGGCGCTGACCAGGCCGACGATCCGCTTCCCCGACATGATCGGGGTCACCACGCGCACGGACGGGCCGAGCGTGCCCGTGTACGTCTCCGAGAAGGTCCTGCCCCGCAGGGCGGGCCCGATGTGGCCGAGGAAGCGCTCGCCTATGCGGCGCTCGTCGGGGTGCGTCCAGCGGATGCCGTGCGGATCCATGATCGTGACGAAGTCCACGCCGGTGTGGCGCTGGACGTCGGTCGCGTACGGCTGGAGCGTGCGGGTCGGGTTGCCGCCCCCGGTGATCGCCGCGCGGACGGAGGGCGCGTCCGCGACCGCGCGGGCCGCTGCCGTGGCCTGGCGCGTGGCGGCCGCCTCGGCCTGGCTGCCGTCGCTGATGTACGTGAAGAGCGCGCACCCCGCGACCACGACGGCGACCAGGACGACCTGCATCGCGAAGAGCTGGCCGGCCAGGCTGCGGACGCGTGGCAGGAGGGGGAAGCGCATGCGCCCAGTGTGCCTCTCGGTACGGGCAGAACGTTTAAGGATGAACTACTTGACGGTATAAGCGTGAACTAAATGAACGGAAGGGTGACGGCCCTCACAAGCCGGGAGATAGTCACCGTGATTCGCCAGACGTGAGCCGCACGCATGGCGCGTACGTGCAGGTTCCCGTACGCCCGACATCGTCGTCAGGGAGGCACCCATGGCCGAGACCCAGGTGGCACCAGCCGCCAAGCGAGACCGCACCCACTATCTCTACATCGCCGTGATCGGGGCCGTCCTGCTCGGCATCGCCGTCGGCTTCATCTGGCCGGACTTCGCCAAGGAGCTCAAGCCGGTCGGCACCGGCTTCGTGGCCCTGATCAAGATGATGATCTCGCCGATCATCTTCTGCACGATCGTGCTCGGCGTCGGTTCCGTACGCAAGGCCGCCAAGATCGGCAAGGTCGGCGGGCTCGCGCTCGGCTACTTCCTGGTGATGTCCGTGGTCGCGCTCGCCATCGGCCTGGTCGTCGGCAACATCCTGCACCCGGGCGACGGCATGCACCTCACGCAGGCCGTGAAGGACGTCGGCCACACCGCGGCGAAGGACGCCGCCGAGGGCCCCGTCGACTTCGTCCTCGGGATCATCCCGATCACGATGGTGTCGGCGTTCACCGAGGGCCAGGTGCTCCAGACGCTGCTGGTCGCGCTCCTTGTCGGCTTCGCGCTGCAGGCCATGGGCCGGGCCGGTGAGCCGGTCCTCAAGGGTGTCGAGCACATCCAGAAGCTGGTCTTCCGCATCCTCGGCATGATCATGTGGGCCGCGCCCGTCGGCGCCTTCGGCGCGATGGCGGCCGTCATCGGCGAGACCGGCGTGGACGCCCTGAAGGCGCTCGCCACGATCATGCTCGGCTTCTACGTGACCTGCATCCTCTTCGTGGTAGTGGTCCTCGGGACCGTGCTGCGCCTGGCCACGGGGTACAACCTGTTCGCGCTCCTGAAGTACCTGGGCCGCGAGTTCCTGCTGATCCTCTCCACCTCGTCGTCCGAGTCCGCGCTGCCGCGGCTCATCGCGAAGATGGAGCACCTGGGCGTCAGCCGTCCCGTCGTCGGCATCACCGTGCCGACCGGGTACTCGTTCAACCTCGACGGCACGATGATCTACCTGACCATGGCCTCGCTGTTCATCGCGGACGCCATGGACCAGCCGATGGGCATCGGCCAGCAGATCGGCCTGCTGCTGTTCATGATGGTCGCGTCGAAGGGCGCCGCGGGCGTCTCGGGCTCCGGCGTCGCCGTCCTCGCCAGCGGACTCCAGTCGCACAAGCCGGCGCTCGTCGACGGCGTCGGCCTGATCATCGGCATCGACCGCTTCATGAGCGAGGCCCGCGCCCTGACCAACTTCGCGGGCAACGCGGTGGCGACGCTTCTGATTGGTACGTGGACGGGTGAGGTCGACAAGGAGCGCGTGGCGCGCGTCCTCGCCGGTGAACTTCCCTTCGACGAGCGCACGCTGGTCGACGACGGGAGCGACGACGCTCCCGCCGAGGTCCCGGACCAGCGGGGCGGGGACGACGAGAAGGAGCTGGTGAAGGCCTGACCCGGGGCGGCCTGTCGGTCAGGCGGTCAGTCGATCTTCGCCACGAGTTCGGTGGCGCGTGAGGCGGGTACGCCCGCCGCGGTCAGTACGGTGACCGCGGCGGAGCGGCCCGCCTCTTCTGCTGGGATCAGCCCGTCGTTGACCGCTTCGAGCAGCCCGAACAGCACCTGCTCGTGGACGTACGCGAGGGCCGGAGGCGGCAGAGGTGAGGCGAACTCACCTGATTCCAGGCCCTGTTGGAGCAGATCGGCGCAGCTGTTGCGGACCGGCTTCAGGCGGGCGCGGATGCCTTCGACGGTGACGGCGCGCTGCGCGAGGGCGACCAGCAGGCGGTAGCGGTCGGCGACCTCCCACACGGCGAGCAGGGAACGGGCCACCGCCTCGGCGGGGTCGGTCACCCCTGCGCGTCCCTCGGTCTGCGCGGCCTCGACCGCGGCCACGGCGTCGTCGACCAGCGCGGCGACGAGTGCCTCGCGGCTGGGGAAGTGCCCGTAGACCGTGCGCCTGACGACGCCCGCGGCCCTGGCGATCTGGTCCATGGACGCGTCCGGGTCGCGCAGCAGCTCGGCGAGGGCGACGTCGAGGATGCGGCGGCGGTTGGTGTCGGCTCGGCCTGAAGTCACGCGCCCATTCTGCACCCCGGTCCCGACCCGGTTCACGTGTGGTTTTGCACAGCGCTGTGCAATGACGTAAATTGCACAGCGTTGTGTAATTGCACAGTGTTGTGCAATGTCCGTGAACGCGCGGACACGTGGACTCGTGGACTGTGGGGCCGAGCGCCCCGGAGGGTGGCAGGGGAATGCGCCTCGTCATGAAGGAACCGGTCGAGGGGATGGACCGGCCGTACGCCCGCCGCTGGTGGGCCCTGCTCGTGCTCTGCCTGAGCCTGCTGATCATCGTGATGGCGAACACCGCGCTCACCGTCGCGGCGCCCGACATGACCAAGGACCTCGGCCTGACCAGCGCCGACCTCCAGTGGGTCATCGACGGCTACACCGTCCCGTACGCGGCCCTGATGCTGCTGCTCGGCGCGATCGGCGACAAGTACAGCCGGCGCGGGGCGCTCGTCCTCGGCCTCGTCGTCTTCGGGGGCGGCGCCGTCGCGGGCTCGCTCGTCGACAGCTCCACCGGGGTCATCGCGGCCCGCGCGGTGATGGGTGTCGGCGCGGCCATGATCATGCCCGCCACGCTGTCGCTGCTCGCGGCCACGTTCCCGCGTGCCGAGCGCGCCAAGGCCATCGTGCTGTGGACCGCCACCGCGGGCCTCGCCATCGCGGCCGGACCGCTGGTCGCCGGGGCGCTCCTGCGCGACCACGGCTGGTCGTCGACGTTCCTGATCAACGTGCCCGTGGCCGCCGTCGCCCTCGTCGGCGCCCTCGTCCTCGTACCGCCGTCCAAGGCCGCGCACCAGCACCGCATCGACTACGTCGGCGGCCTGCTCTCCGTCGTCTGGGTCGGCGCCCTCGTCTACATGATCATCGAGGGGCCGCACTTCGGCTGGGGCGCCAAGGCGATCGGCGCCGCGGTCGTCGCGGGCGTGGCCCTGGTGGCCTTCGTCCTGTGGGAGCTGCGCCACCCGCGCCCGGTCCTGGACGTCCGCCGCTTCACGGACCGCCGCTTCTCCGGCTCGAACCTCGCGGTCGCCCTCTTCTTCCTCGCGGTCTTCGGCGCCTTCTACTACCTGACCCAGCACCTCCAGTTCGTCCTCGGCTACGACGCGCTGGCCACCGGCGTCCGCATGCTGCCGCTCGCCGGAGCGGTCTTCGTGGGCTCGGCGCTCACGGGGTACCTCACCCCGCGCATCGGCATGAAGATCACGGTGACGGCCGGCATGGTCGGCGGCACCGCGGCCCTCGCCCTCCTCACGCGCGTCGACGCCACGTCCTCGTACGGGGACTTCGTGCTGCCCCTGATCATCCTCGGCCTCGCGATCGGCCTGGCCCTGTCGCCCTGCACCGACGCGATCATGGGCTCGTTCCCGGAGTCCGAGCTGGGCGTGGGCGGCGCGGTCAACGACACGTCGCTGGAGCTGGGCGGCTCGCTCGGCATCGCGATCCTGGGCTCGGTCCTCGCGGGTTCGTACTCGTCGCACCTGGCGGACAACACGGCGGGCACGAAGCTGCCGGGCGACGCGCTGTCGACGGCGCAGGACTCGGTGGGCGCGGGCTACGCGGTGGCGCAGGGCATCGGGGCGCAGGCCCACAGGGCCGCCGAGAAGGCGGCGGGCGCGACCACCCCGGAGCAGGCGGCCCAGCTGAAGGCGCAGGCCGAGCAACTCGCGGGCGGGGCGAAGCAGATGGCCGACGCGGTGGGCTCCGCCTTCTCGGACGCGGTGGCGCATACGAGCCTGGTCGGCGCGGTGATCCTGGGCGTCGGGACGGTGCTGGTGGCGGTACTGCTGCCGCGCCGTGCGCGGGGGGCGGCGGAGCCGGAGCCGGATGGCGTCGTCGGCTCCGCCGAACTGGTCGCCAATAAGGGGTAGTTACCCGAAGGCGCGCACGTGAGTGATGAAGCGGGTCCAGGTGGCAGGGGTGAGGAGGAGGGCGGGACCCGTCGGGTTCTTTGAGTCGCGGAGACCTATTCCGGTGGGGGTCTCTGCGACTTCTACGCAGCTGTTGCCCGTGCCGTCGCTGTACGACGACTTGCGCCAGGCGGAGTCCGGCGCGATGTCGAGGGCGGTGAATCGGGGGTGAGTGTTCATGGGTCAGAGCTCTCGTTCCAGTCGTCGCAGAAATTCCGGTGTCTCCTCCGGCGGAAGTGCCGAAGCGACCATGGCGTCGAACCGGCGGGCGAACCGGTCGACTTCGCGGGGCTTGTCGGAGGTGGAGACGGCGCCCCAGGCCGTGTCGGTCTGCACCCGAGGCGGCAGCCGGTCTCCGAGGTAGAGGATCGCGAAGTCGTTGGTCGAGCGGTAGCCCCGTCCGAACGGCAGCACCTGGATCGTGATGTGGTCATGCGCCGCCCACTTCGTGAGCTGCCCGAACTGTTCGCGCATGACGTCGGCGTCTCCCACGACGTAACGCAGCGCAGCTTCGCCGAGGATCGCGTGAAGCCGGACGGGGGTGTCCCGCGTCAGGACCTCCTGCCGGGCCATGCGCAGTTCCACGCCGTTGCGGATGAACTCCGACGTGGTTTCCTCGACCGGCTTCTGCACATCGAAGATGCCCCGGGCGTATCTCTCCGTCTGGAGCAGTCCGTGCACCACTGTCGGGTGGTACACCCGCATCCGGCGAGCCTCGGACTCCAGGCCGACGAATCCGGGCATCCCGGAGGGCATCAGGCCCCGGTACTGCGTGAGCCAGTCCTGCGTGGCCGATTCCCGGTTGAGGTTGATCAGGGATTCGATGACGCTCTCGTCCGTGACGCCGTACCGGTCGAGGAGCTTGCGGAGGTCCCCTACGTTGCGGAAGTTGAGCGCACCCGTCTCGATGCGCAGCAGCGCTGCCTCGGAGAGCTTGGTTCCCTGGATCGCCTGCTTGCGGGTGAACCCCCCGCCGCGGTCGCCGAGGCCGCAGCGCTCCCGCAACTGCCGTAGCTGAAGCCCTAGTTCGAGGCGCTGGCCTGTTCGTCCACGCTTGGCTGCCATGTGCACCGCCTGTGTGCTCTCGCGCATGCCGCTTGATGCGGTGTGCCGAGTCTGGCACCCCGAGTGTGGCGTCCGCAGCCCGTTGTGCACATCTCGGCATAGTCCACTTTGAGTTCCGCTGAAATTTCGAGGAAGGTTCGATTGCGGGCCAATATGCCCTGTGGCCACGGTAATTGGGCGCACTCAACCCCCCTTCCGAAGGGACCCGCCCATGTCCACCGCCCTCCCCACCCTCGACCGCTCCACCGGCTACCCCATGACCCCGCGGAGCGTCCCCCTCGCTCGTATGCACACGCGACGGCGGCTCACTTTCTGGCAGTGGCCGGGTGACATCGAGGACGCCGTGCTCGTCGTGTCCGAACTGACGGCGAACGCCGTGACACACGCCCGGGTGCCGGGGCATCAGGTGTGGGTGCGGCTGGCCGCGACGGAGGACGGTGGGTTGCTGGTCGACGTGTCGGATCCGTCACCCGTCTTCCCGGTGACGGATCCCCGCCCGGAGGGCGAGCACGGCCGCGGCCTGATGGTCGTACGCCAACTGGCCCTGGAACTGGACTGGTTCCTGCGCCCGAACCTCGGCAAGACGGTCCGGGCGCGGCTGGTTCCTCATGGGCGGCGGGCGGAACTCGGTGTGGTCAGGCGGTCAGCGCGGCAAGCTCCGCGTTGGCGCGCTCGGTGACCAGGGCGAGGACGCGGCCGGCGGCGGCCAGGTCCTCGGCGGGTATCCCGCCCCAGACGCGGGCGGTGAGGGGGGCGGTCTCCGCGCCGATGGCGGCGAGCAGCTCGCGCCCCGCATCCGTGGGGCGAAGGTGCGCGCCGTCCGCGACGAGCAGCTGCTTGGCCAGCAGCTCGTCGAGGGTGGCGCGGATGTCGGCCGGATCGGCCTTGAGGGAGCCCTGGACCTGGGTGACGAGATCGTCCGGCGTCTGCGGGGCGTCGGCGGTGACGGCGGCGCGCAGGGTGACCTGCTGCTGGAACGTGGCGCCGTGCCGGGCCAGGACGTGCTCCAGGACGCCGCGGGCGGCGTAGTGGGCCAGGCCGAGGGTGCGGGCGTTGGCGACGGGTGCGGTGGTGCTGGATGCAGTGGTGGTCATGGTGTTGCCCCCTGAGTGCTCTCGTCGTGCGATACGGATGGAGCGAAAGGTGCGTCGAGCAGGGTTGTCAGCTCGTCGGTGAACGCGCGCGTCCGAGGGGCGTCGAGGCCGCCCAGCGGCTCCAGCAACTGCTGAAGCAGTTCCTGGACCACCGTGATGGCCCGCCGCGTGACGGCCTGGCCCTGCTCGGTGAGGGCGAGCTGTACGGCGCGCGGGTCGCGGGGATCGCGGGTGCGCTCGATCAGGCCGGCCGACTCCAGGGCACGCGCCAGCTTCGAGACGTACAGCGCCTCCAGGCCGGTGTGGTCGGCGAGTTGGCGCTGACTGGGCCGCTCACCGGCGCGCTGCATGCCGTGCAGCGACGCGACCAGTGAGTACTGCGCGTGGGTGAGACCCAGCGGAGCCACCGCACGATCGACCGCGACGCGCCACTTGTTGGCGAGCCGCCATACCAGGAATCCGGGCGTGGGGCCCGGTGAAGCCTTGCTCATGGCAGATACAGTACATGGCTACTATGTCCATGGCTACTATTTCTGGCGGATGTCAGCCCCGGTGGCCCAGGTCCAGGCGGTCCAGCAGCCCGGCGTCGGTGAAGGCGGCGACCAGTTCGGCGCGGCCCTCGGTGAAGTGCGCCCAGCTGTCGTAGTGGACGGGGACCACCCGGCGGGCGCCGAGGATCCGGGCGGCGTCGGCGGCCTGCGCGCTGTCGAGGACGAGCAGCGAGCCGTCGTAGAGGACGGGAATGCGGGGAGCGCCGGCGAACAGGATGGCGGTGTCCACCGGGCCGAACCGTTCGGCGATCTTCTTGACCAGGTCGAGCGAGGCGTTGTCGCCGCTGACGTAGACCGTGGGCAGGCCCTGCCCGGTCAGGACGAATCCGACGACCTGGCCGCTGATCGGTTCGACCTCCTCGCGTGCGCCGGGCCCGTGGATGGCGGGCACGCCCGTGACGGTGATGGTGCCGCCGTCGGCGCGGTCCAGGTCGATCGACTCCCAGTCGGCCAGCCCCTTGGCCCCCACCCCCAGACGCCGTCCGCCCCCGGGCGTGGTCAGGGTCAGCGGGACGTCGGCGAGCAGGGCCCGGCCGGAGTCGTCGAGGTTGTCGGGGTGCTCGTCGTGGGAGAGCAGGACCACGTCGATGCGGCCGAGTCCGGCCGGTGCGGCCGAGGAGGGCGCCGTCTTGGTCAGCCGGCCGCCGGGCACGGGGTAGTCGCGGGGCGCGTCGAAGGTCGGGTCGGTCAGGAAGCGCAGGCCGCCGTATTCGAAAAGGGCGGTCGGGCCGCCCAGGACGCGGATGGGGATCTGCTCAGTGGTCGTGGTCCTGGTCGTACTGGCGTCAGCCATCGAAACCTCACGGATAGAAGGCGTGTAATCCGTGAGGGACGATAGTCTTGTCTCACGGATGAAGGCAAGCCGTACCATGACAGTCATGAGCGAGACCCCGACCGCCGAATCCATGCCGCCGCCCGCGCCGGGGGCGGAGGACCACCTCGCCCTCGACTTCGTCAACAGCGCCGTCGCGCTGCCCGGAGGGCACTTCATCGATCTCCTGGGCACGCCCGGGCACGCGAATCGATGGCTCACCGAACACGGCCTCGCGGCGGCCGACGCCGGGGTGCAGGAGATGTGCGCGGCGCAGCTGCGCTCCCTGCGCGAACACCTCAGGGCGTTGTGCGCCGCCCGTGTCGCCGGACTGCCCGCCCTGCCCATGGCGCTGTCCGCCGTCAATGACGCGCTGAGCAAAGCCCCCACGGCCGCCCTGCTGTACTGGGACGCGAAGAACGGCCCCTACCGCGCGGTGCCCTGTCCCACCGACGAGATCCTCGGCCGCGCTCTCGCGACCCTCGCGGCCGACGCGGCCGACCTCCTCACCGGCCCCGACGCCGACCGCCTCACCGGCTGCGGTTCCACCCCCTGCAACCGCTACCTGCTGCGCCACGGACGCCGCCACTGGTGCTCCACCCGCTGCGGCGACCGTGCCCGCGCCGCCCGCGCCTACGCCCGGCGTACCCAGCCGAAGGCAGACTGACGAACCAGGGCTGGCCTTTCCGTCGGCGTCAACGTTTACGGTCGTAGACATGCGCATCGGAGAGCTGGCGGAGCGGGCCGGGACGTCCACGCGGACGCTGAGGTACTACGAGTCGCGTGGGCTGCTGCCCGCGCGGCGCGGAGGCAACGGCTACCGCACGTACGACGAGGCGGACCTGCGGGCCCTGCGGCAGATCAGGACGCTGCAGGACTTCGGGTTCGAGCTGGAGGAGACCCGGCCCTTCGTGGAGTGCCTGCGGGCCGGGCATCCGGAGGGCGACTCGTGCCCCGCCTCGCTCGCGGTGTACCGCCGCAAGCTCGGCGAACTCGATGCGCTGATCGGCGAGTTGACCGCCGTGCGGGAGAAGGTCGGCGCGCAGCTGGAGCGCGCCGAAGAGGCCATGGGCGCGCTGGCGGGCGAGGACCCGTCGCCGCGTTGCGAACTGGGAGGGTGAAGTGAGTACGGATCTGAGGGACGTCACGGACGCGGACTTCGAGAGCGAGGTCATCAAGGCGGGGCGGCCGGTCCTGGTGGAGTTCACCGCAGAGTGGTGCGGGCCGTGCCGGCAGCTCGCGCCGGTGCTCCGCTCCATCGCGGACGAGGAGCGGGAGCGGCTCGACGTCGTGGTGATCGACGTGGACCGCAACCCGGAGACCGCGGTGCGTTACGGGGTGCTGTCGATGCCGACGCTGATGGTCTTCAAGGACGGCGAGCCGGTGTGGTCGCGGGTCGGGGCACGCCCGAAGAGGCGACTGCTGGAGGAATTGGCGGAGGTCGTCTGATCGCGTCGGTGTGACGGAGGCCGGTGACCGGGCCGAATAGCGGCGGTGAAATCCCCGGGGTGCAATGGGACCCTGCCAGGGGGTATATTTAGTGTTTCTGTGTGCCCACAGAAAAGGCCCCTCACGAGGGGCCGAATAAACACACCGTACCTGGCAGGGAGCCGCTTTGTCAACCCGTGAAGCGCGTGAAATCGCTGAATTGCAGAAAGAGCAGGAATTCATCGACCGGCTTTACGCGCGCGTCGATGTGCTGCGCGGCGATGCCGCGGAGTCGGTCACGGACGCCCTGACACCGGTCGGCACCGGCCAGCAGGCGCGACTCGAAAGGGATCTCCTCGTCGTCGAACGTTCCGGCCTGCTCGCCGCGCTGAACGCGGTCGACGGTTCGCTGTGCTTCGGCCGGATCGATCTCACCGAAAAGGCGGGCGGCACCGCGCATCACATCGGGCGCATCGGAATTCGCGAGGACGACAGCGAGCACACCCCGATTCTGGTCGACTGGCGCGCGCCGGTCGCCCGCCCCTTCTATCTCGCCACCGGGCACACGCCCATGGACATCAGGCGGCGCCGCCACCTCACCACCGAGGGCCGCACCGTCACCGAGCTGCACGACGAGATCCTCGACCTGGGTGACGAGGAGCGCACCGGCTTCGAGGACCCGACCGGCGACGCGGTGCTGCTCGCCGCCCTGAACTCGGCCCGCACCGGCCGCATGGGCGACATCGTGCAGACCATCCAGGCCGAGCAGGACCGGATCATCCGCCACTCACACCGCGGTGTGCTCGTGGTGGAGGGCGGCCCCGGCACGGGAAAGACCGCGGTGGCGCTGCACCGGGCGGCGTTCCTCCTGTACGAGCAGCGCGAGCTCCTCGCCAAGCGGGCCGTGCTCATCGTCGGCCCGAACCCCGCCTTCCTCGGCTACATCGGCGAGGTCCTGCCCGCGCTCGGCGAGACCGGTGTGCTGCTCGCGTCGCTCGGTGAGCTGTTCCCCGGCGTGCACGCCACCGCCGAGGACACCCCGCACGCCGCCGCCGTCAAGGGCGCCGAGGCCATGGTCGACGCCCTCGCGCTCGCCGTGCGCGACCGGCAGCAGCTCCCCGAGCCCGGCGCCCCGATGGTCGTCCCGCACGACGACGGTGACCTCATCCTCGACTGGGAGATCGCCTACGAGGCCCGGCAGGCCGCCCGCGACACGCTCCTGCCGCACAACCTCGCCCGCCCCCACTTCGCCTTCCGGATCATCGACGCGCTCACCGCCCAGCTCGCGGAGCGCATCGGCGCCGACCCGTACGGCGGGCCCAACTTCCTCGGCCCCGACGACCTCGCCCAGCTCGGCAAGGGCGTCGCCGCCAGCACCGAAGTGCACGCCGCCATCGAGGAGTTGTGGCCCCGGCTCACCCCGCAGGACCTCGTCGCGGACTTCCTGGCCGAGCCCGTGCGCCTGGCCGGCGAGGACGCGAAGGCGATCCGGCGGGACGTGACCGGACCGGCGGACTGGACCCCCGCCGACGTTCCGCTCCTCGACGAGGCCGCCGAGCTGATCGGCGTCGACGACAGCGCCGAGCGCGCCCTGGCCGAGGCGGCGCGGCAGGAGCGGATCGCCTACGCGCAGGGCGTCCTCGAACTCTCGCGTGGCTCCGAGACGTACGAGTTCGAGGACGAGGAGGACTCCGAGGTACTCGCCGCGCACGACATCGTCGACGCCGAGCGGGTCGCCGACTGGTACGAGGAGGAGGACCACCGCAGCGCCGCCGAGCGCGCGGCGGCCGACCGGACCTGGGCGTTCGGGCACATCATCGTCGACGAGGCGCAGGAGCTGTCGCCCATGGCGTGGCGGCTGCTGATGCGGCGTTCGCCGACGCGGTCCATGACGCTGGTCGGCGACCCCGCGCAGACCGCCGAGGAGGCCGGCGTCGGATCGTGGGAGAAGATCCTCGCGCCGTACGTCGAGGACCGCTGGGAGCACACCCGGCTCGGCGTCAACTACCGCACGCCGTCCGAGATCATGGACGTGGCGGCGGCCGTGCTGCGCGCCGAGCACCCCGGCTTCGAGCCGCCGTCCTCGGTCCGCTCGACGGGCGTGCGCCCCTGGGCGCGCGCGGCCGACGACGTCGTAAAGGCCGTGGCCGAGGAGGCCGTCGCCGCGACGCCCGAGGAGGGGCGGCTCGCGGTGATCGCCCCCCGCCGGCTGCACGCGGCGCTCGCCGCCGTGCTGCCGGACGTCGTGGCGGGCGGCGAGCCCGACCTCACCAAGCACCTGGTGCTGCTCGACCCCCGCCAGGCCAAGGGTCTCGAGTTCGACCGCGTACTGGTCGTGGAGCCCGGCGAGTACGGCGTCAGTGACCTCTACGTCGCGCTGACCCGGGCCACCCAGACGCTGGGCGTCGTGCATGGCGGGGAGCTGCCCGAGTCCCTGCGCGGCGTGCTACGGCCTGTCCCGATCACGCGGGCCTGAGCCACACCGTCGCGAGCGGCGGCAGCGTGAGCCGGACGCTTGCCGGACGCCCGTGGGCACCCTGGGCGTCCGGCTTGACGGGGTCCGGGTTGCCGACGTCGCCGCCGCCGTAGCGGGCCGCGTCGGTGTTGAGGACCTCGTGCCAGGCCGGTACGTCGTCGGGGGCGCCGAGCCGGTACTCGTGGCGGACCACCGGCGAGAAGTTGGACACCGACATGAGCGGGCTGCCGTCGGCGGCGCGGCGCAGGAACGCGAACACGTTGTCCTGCGCCGCGTCACCGACGATCCACTCGAAGCCCGCCGGGTCCATGTCCCGCTGCCAGAGCGCCGGTTCGCTGCGGTAGACGGCGTTCAGGTCGCGGGTGAGGTCGCGGACACCGCGGTGGTCGGGCTCCGCCGGGTACGACGGGTCGAGCAGCCACCAGTCCGGGCCGTGCGCCTCCGACCACTCGGCTCCCTGCGCGAACTCCTGCCCCATGAACAGGAGTTGCTTGCCCGGGTGGGACCACATGAAGCCCAGGTAGGCGCGGTGGGTGGCCCGCTGCTGCCACCAGTCGCCGGGCATCTTGGACACCAGGGCCTTCTTGCCGTGCACCACTTCGTCGTGCGAGATCGGCAGGACGTAGTTCTCGCTGTACGCGTACACCATCGAGAAGGTCATCTCGTCGTGGTGGTAGCTGCGGTGGACCGGGTCGTGGGACACATAGCCGAGCGAGTCGTGCATCCAGCCCATGTTCCACTTCAGGCCGAAGCCGAGACCCCCGAAGCCGCCCGGCCCGATGTGGTGGGTCGCCCGGGTCACGCCGTCCCACGCCGTCGACTCCTCGGCGATCGTCACGACGCCGGGGATCCTGCGGTACAGCGTCGCGTTCATCTCCTGGAGGAACTCGACCGCGTCGAGGTTCTCCCGGCCGCCGTACTCGTTCGGCGACCACTGGCCGTGTTCGCGCGAGTAGTCGAGGTAGAGCATGGAGGCCACGGCGTCGACCCGCAGGCCGTCGATGTGGAACTCCTCGCACCAGTACACGGCGTTGGCCACCAGGAAGTTACGGACCTCCTTGCGGCCGTAGTCGAACTCGAGGGTGCCCCAGTCGGGGTGGGCGGCGCGCAGCGGGTCCTCGTGCTCGTACAGGGTGCGGCCGTCGAACTCGGCGAGCGCCCAGTCGTCGCGCGGGAAGTGGGCCGGCACCCAGTCCATGAGGACGCCGATGCCGGCCTGGTGCAGCGCGTCGACCAGATGCCGGAAGTCGTCGGGTGTGCCCATGCGGGCCGTCGGGGCGTAGAAGCCGGTGACCTGGTAGCCCCACGACCCGCCGAAGGGGTGCTCGGCCACCGGCATCAGCTCCACGTGCGTGAACCCCAAGTCGGCTACGTAGCGGGGCAGTTGGTCGGCCAGCTGGCGGTAGGTGAGACCCGGGCGCCAGGACGCGAGGTGGATCTCGTAGACCGAGAGCGGGGCCTCGTGCGCCGGCGGCGTGCCGCGGCGGCCCATCCACTCGTCGTCGTGCCAGGTGTGGTGCGACGCGTCGATGACGGAGGAGTTGGCGGGCGGGACCTCCGTGCGGCGGGCCAGCGGGTCCGCGCGCATCGTCTTCGAGCCGTCCGGGCGGGTGATCTCGAACTTGTACAGCTCACCCTCGCCGAGCGACGGGACGAAGAGCTCCCAGATCCCCGTGGAGCCCAGCGAGCGCATCGGGTAGCCCGTCCCGTTCCAGTAGTTGAAGTCGCCCACGACGCACACCCCTTGGGCGTTGGGCGCCCAGACGGTGAAGCGGGTGCCGGTGATGCCCTGATGCGTCATGGGGTGCGCGCCGAGCGCCTGCCACAGCTGCTCGTGACGGCCCTCGCCGATCAGGTGCAGGTCGAACCCGGAGAGCGCGGGCAGCAGCCCGTACGGGTCCGGCGTCTCGTGGTCGGCGCCCTCGTAGGTGACCAGGAGGCGGTACTCGTCCGGGGGTGCGGGCAGGTCGACGAAGCCCGAGAAGAACCCGTCGCCGTCGTCGTGCAGCAGGACCCTGAGGCCGTCCGCCACGACGGTGACCGTGCGGGCGTACGGGCGCAGCGCCCGGAACGCCGTGCCGGTGGGCGTGGGGTGCGCGCCCAGGGTGGAGTGCGGGTCGTGGTGGGTGCCGGCGAGGAGACGGTCGCGGTCGGCGGCGGGGGTGGGGGCCGGGGCGGCGGTGACGGGTGTCGGAGGTGTGGAGCGGGAGGGGTCGTGCGTCACGGGGTGGCCTCCTGGCTCGGGGTCGACATGGGGTGCTGCGGTGCCTCGTCTCCGGGGCGGGGGCGCGGCAGGCCGGAGGCCTCCGCGGCGAGGCGCTCGACCGCCGAGAGGGGGATCGACAGCCAGTCCGGGCGGTGATGGGCCTCGTAGACGGCTTCGTAGACCGCCTTGTCCGTCTCGTAGGCGCGCAGCAGGACCGGGTCCGTGCGCGGGTCGTCGCCGGCGGCCTGCGCGTAGCCCGCGCAGTACGCGTCCCGGCACCGGCGCGCCCAGTCCGGCGCCCACGGCCGGTTCGTGCGGGCCGCGTAGTCGAAGGAGCGCAGCATGCCGGCCACGTCCCGGGCGGGCGGGTGCGGCAGCCGGCGTTCGGGCAGGGGGCGGGAGGGCTCGCCCTCGAAGTCGATGACCGACCAGGCGCCGGCGGGCGAGCGCAGGCACTGGCCCAGGTGCAGGTCCCCGTGGACGCGCTGGGCGGTGCGGGGGGTCGTGTCGGCCGCGAGGGCGTCGAAGGCGGTGTGCAGCGCGGGTGCGTAGGGATGGAGCGCCGGTACGGCCTGGACCGCCTTGTCGAGACGGTCCTTCATCGACTGCGCCAGCTGCACGGTGTGGGCGCGGCCCAGGGTGACCGTCGGCAGGGCGTGCGCCAGGGCGAGGTGGATCTCGGCTGTCGCGCGGCCGAGTTCGCGGGCCTCGTGGCGGAAGTCCTGCCCCTTGGACAGT
This sequence comes from Streptomyces sp. NBC_00009, assembly GCF_045040855.1. Classification (NCBI taxonomy): domain Bacteria; kingdom Bacillati; phylum Actinomycetota; class Actinomycetes; order Kitasatosporales; family Streptomycetaceae; genus Streptomyces; species Streptomyces sp. NBC_00009. The sequence continues at coordinate 2,426,859 of NZ_CP108312.1, read as the reverse complement.
TCGGCCAGCGCGAGGTCCCAGCCGTCCGTCGCGCCCGTGAGGTAGGGCTGGAGCAGGCCGAGCGAGAGCGGGTCGCCGTCCGTCGTCTCGAACCACGCCACCGGGGCGAGCGCGCGTTCGCAGCCCTCGTCGGCCAGCGCGCGCTGGAGTTCCAGATCCGGGTTGAGGCCCGGCGTGACGCGGCGGAACACCTTGAGGATGAACGTATCTCCGTAAATGATCGACGAGTTGGACTGCTCCGCGTCGAGGGGGCGGGGGGCGAGGTCCGGCGGGATCGGGGTCTCGCCGTCGTGCGCGAAACGGAGTCCGCCCAGCCGGCCCGGGTGGCGCAGCCGTTCCAGGAGGAGGTCCGTCAGGCGGGGGTCGAGCAGGGCCTCGTAGACCGTGTGCCCAGTGAGGGGTCCCTGCGTGACGTGGCCGATGAGGGCCGGCGCCAGGTACGGGGGCAGTGACTCCCTTACGCCCAGCAGGAGTTGGTACGTGTCCTGGGTGGGCTCGATGCGCAGGAGGGCGTGGATCAGGCCCGGCTGCCGTGCCGTGGCCGGCAGCAGGTCCGTCGCGGCGAGCAGGGTGAGGGCGGGTGCTGTTCTGCCCGCGAACCAGCGTTGCCGGGGCAGCCACGCGCGCAGGAGCGGATCGAGCGAGGCGAGCAGCTCGGGTCGCGCGGTCGGGCCGGTTCGGGTGACGGCATCCGGCATGGCGTCACGTCCTTTCCCCGGGGCGGGCCGCGACTGGGTGCGGGGCGGCGTCCCGGAAATGCGGCAGAGGCAGTACGTGCGGGACGTGTCGGGGTGTGTGGTGATGGGTGCCCAGGGAGGGGCGGCGGAAACCGGCCCTCCCCGGGCGGCGGTCAGGCGTCCTTGCGCAGCCGGAACCAGTAGAAGCCGTGACCTGCGAGGGTGAGGAGATAGGGCAGTTCACCGATGGCCGGAAAGCGCACCCCGCCGATCAGCTCGACCGGGTGGCGGCCGCTGAAGGCCTGGAGGTCGAGTTCCGTGGGCTGGGCGAAGCGCGAGAAGTTGTGCACGCACAGCACGAGGTCGTCTTTGTACTCGCGCAGGAACGCGATCACCGCCGGGTTGGACGAAGGGAGTTCGGTGTACGAGCCGAGGCCGAACGCCTCGTTCTGCTTGCGGATCTCGATCATGCGCCGGGTCCAGTGCAGCAGAGACGACGGCGAGGTCATGGACGCCTCGACGTTGGTCACCTGGTAGCCGTAGACCGGGTCCATGATCGTGGGCAGGGAGAGCCGGCCCGGGTCGCAGGAGGAGAAGCCCGCGTTGCGATCGGGTGTCCACTGCATCGGCGTGCGCACCGCGTCGCGGTCACCGAGCCAGATGTTGTCGCCCATGCCGATCTCGTCGCCGTAGTAGAGGATCGGCGAACCTGGGAGCGACAGGAGCAGCGCCGTGAACAGCTCGATCTGGTTGCGGTCGTTGTCCAGGAGGGGTGCGAGGCGGCGGCGGATGCCGATGTTGGCGCGCATCCGCGGGTCCTTGGCGTACTCCGCGTACATGTAGTCGCGTTCTTCGTCGGTGACCATTTCGAGCGTGAGCTCGTCGTGGTTGCGCAGGAAGATGCCCCACTGGCAACTCGACGGAATGGCAGGGGTCTTGGCGAGGATTTCCGAGACCGGGTGGCGCGACTCCCTGCGTACCGCCATGAAGATGCGGGGCATGACGGGGAAGTGGAACGCCATGTGGCATTCGTCGCCGCCGGAGGGGTAGTCGCCGAAGTAGTCGACCACGTCTTCAGGCCACTGGTTGGCCTCGGCCAGCAGCACCGTGTCCGGGTAGTGCGCGTCGATCTCCTTGCGGACCCGCTTGAGGAGCTCGTGCGTGGCCGGCAGGTTCTCGCAGTTGGTCCCCTCCTCCGCGTAGAGATAGGGCACCGCGTCGAGCCGGAAGCCGTCGATGCCCAGGTCCAGCCAGAAGCGCAGGGCCGCGATGATCTCCTCCTGGACGCGCGGGTTCTCGTAGTTGAGATCCGGCTGGTGGGAGAAGAAGCGGTGCCAGTAGTACTGCTTGCGCACCGGGTCGAAGGTCCAGTTCGACGCCTCGGTGTCGACGAAGATGATCCGCGCGTCCTCGTACTGCTTGTCGTCGTCGGCCCAGACGTAGTAGTCGCCGTAGGGGCCGGTGGGGTCCTTGCGGGACTCCTGGAACCACTCGTGCTGATCGCTCGTGTGGTTCATGACGAAGTCGATGATCACGCGCATCCCGCGCTGGTGTGCGGCGTCGACGAACTCCACGAAGTCGGCCAGGTCACCGAACTCCGGCAGGACCGCCGTGTAGTCCGAGACGTCGTAACCGCCGTCCCGCAGCGGGGACTTGAAGAACGGCGGCAGCCAGAGGCAGTCCACGCCGAGCCACTGGAGATAGTCCAGTTTCGCGGTGATGCCCTTGAGGTCGCCGACTCCGTCGCCGTTGCTGTCCTGGAAGGAGCGGACGAGGACCTCGTAGAAGACGGCACGTTTGAACCAGTCGGGATCCCGGTCCTTTGCGGGTGTGTCCTCGAAGGTGTCCGGGACGGGTTCATTGACGGTCATGGTGTGGGTGACCCTCCGATCAACGGTGAGGACGGTCGCAGGACGGTGAAGATGTGCGCGGGCGCGCGGCCCGGCTCGAGGCGCACGTAGTTGGTCCTGCCCCAGTGGTAGGTCTCACCGGTGAGCTCGTCGCGCACCGGCGCGGACTCGTGCCAGCCGAGTCCCAGTTGCGGCATGTCCAACGACACCGTCGCCTCCTGGGTGTGGTGGGGGTCGAGGTTGGCGACCACCAGAACCGTGTTCGAGCCGTGCGCGCCTGCGACCGACTTGGAGTACGCGATCACCGTGTCCTGGTCGGTGTGGTGGAAGTGCACGTCACGCAGCCGGCGCAGGGCGGGGCTGCGGCGCCTGATGTCGTTGAGCCGGGTGATGAGGGGCGCGATCGAACGCCCCTCGTGCTCGGCCGACTCCCAGTCGCGCGGCCGCAGTTCGTACTTCTCCGAATGGAGATACTCCTCGCTACCGGGGCGTAGCGGGGCGTTTTCGCACAGTTCGTAGCCGCTGTAGACGCCCCAGGTGGGCGCGAGCGTGGCGGCCAGGACCGCGCGCACCTCGAACGCGGGGCGCCCGCCGTTCTGAAGGTAGGCGTGCAGGATGTCCGGGGTGTTCACGAAGAAGTTGGGGCGCATGTACGCGGCCGTGTCCTTCGCCAACTCCGTGACGTACTCGGTGAGTTCCTGCTTCGAGTTGCGCCAGGTGAAGTAGGTGTACGACTGCTGGAAGCCGGCCTGCGCGAGGGTGCGCATCATCGCGGGGCGCGTGAACGCCTCGGCCAGGAAGATCACGTCGGGGTCGGTGCGGTTGATCCTCCTGATGACCTGTTCCCAGAAGACGACGGGCTTGGTGTGCGGGTTGTCGACGCGGAAGATGCGCACGCCGTGGTCCATCCAGAAGCGCAGCACCCGGGTCGTCTCCGCGACCAGGCCGGGCATGTCCTTGTCGAAGGCGATCGGGTAGATGTCCTGGTACTTCTTCGGCGGGTTCTCCGCGTACGCGATGGTGCCGTCCGGCCGGTGGTGGAACCACTCGGGGTGCTTCTCCACCCATGGGTGGTCGGGCGAGCACTGGAGCGCGAAGTCGAGGGCGATCTCCAGGCCCAGGTCCGCGGCCCGGCTCACGAACACGTCGAAGTCGTCGAGCGTGCCGAGATCCGGGTGGACCGCGTCGTGACCGCCCTCCGGGGAGCCGATCGCCCAGGGGACACCCACGTCGTGCGGCCCCGGCGAGAGCGAGTTGTCGGGACCCTTGCGGTACGTGGTGCCGATGGGGTGGACCGGCGGCAGGTAGAGGACGTCGAAGCCCATCGCGGCGATGGCCGGGAGGCGCTTCGCCGCGGTGTGGAACGTGCCGGAGACCGGCGGTTCCCCCTCGCGCACGATCGCGCCCTCCGAGCGCGGGAAGAACTCGTACCACGCTCCGTACAGCGCGCGCTCGCGCTCCACGAGGAGCGGCAGCGGGTCGGAGCTGGTGACCAGCTCGCGCAACGGGTGGCGGGCGAGGACCTCGTCGACCTTCGGGGTGAGCGCGGCGGCCAGGCGGGCCGCCGCGGGGCGCGCGGTGTCCCGGAGCGCGGCGGCGGCGCGCAGCACGGTCTCGCGCTGCCCCTTGCGCTGCGGCACGCCCTCGGCGGCGCGCTCGTGCAGCAACGCGCCTTCTTCCAGGACGAGTTCGGTGTCGATGCCTGCCGGGACCTTGATCTGCGCGTGGCGTCGCCAGGTGGTGACGGGGTCGCCCCACGCCTCGACGGTGTAGGTCCAGCGGCCCTCCGACGTGGGCGTGACCTGCGCGCCCCAGCGGTCGGTGCCGGGGGCCAGCTCGCGCATCGGGGTCCAGGGGCCCGTGCGGCCGCGCGGCGAGCGGAGCACCACGTTCGCGGCGACCGCGTCGTGGCCCTCGCGGAAGACCGTCGCGCTGACCTGGAAGGACTCGCCCGCCGCCGCCTTGGCGGGCCTGCGGCCGTGGTCCACGAGGGGCTGGACGTCCAGGACGGGTATCCGCCCGAGGGGGGTGGCGGCGGTGGTGGCCGGTGGGCGCCGCCGGCCCGGTGGTTTCTGCGATTTCGCGCTTCTGGCCGACGGCTTCGCCGGGTCCGTGTGCGGCTTCGGCGAGGGACTCTGTGCGGGCATGACCGCTCCTGACCGCGGGGGTTCGGCTTGCGGAAACGGGGGTGGAGAAGAGGGTCGCGCAGTGTGTACCGGGGGAGCCTTCCACGGTCGCAGGGCGGGCAATCCGGTGCTTTGTTAACTACTCGCGCGTAAGCACACAGACAAGTCCGGCCCCGCCGCGAACGACGGGACCGGACCATGAACTCACCCTTCGGTTACGGGTTGTTGACCTGGAGCAGCTTGTTCGGCGAGCCGGGCAGCGTGTCCGCGATCCGGCCTGTCGCCGCGCCCCTCGTCAGCGCCCGGCTCACCTCGGCCGGCGTGGCCGAGGTGTGGTCGGACAGGTACAGCGCGGCGGCGCCCGCCGCGTGCGGCGACGCCATCGACGTACCGGAGAAGGTCGCCTTCCCCGTGTCGCTCGCGTTGGACGCCGAGGTGATGTCGACGCCGGGGGCGAACAGGTCGAGCCGGGTGCCCCAGTTCGAGAAGTCGGCGCGCCGGTCCGTGCGGTCGGTCGCGCCGACCGTGATGGCCTCCTTCACGCGGGCCGGTGAGTAGAGGCTCGCCGGGAGTCCGTCGTTGCCGGCCGCGACCGTGTACGTGACCCCGGAGGCGATGGAGCCCCGCACCGCCGCGTCCAGTTGGGCGTTGGCGTAGCCGCCGAGGCTCAGATTGGCGACGGCCGGTTTGCGCGCGTGCTTCGTCACCCAGTCGATGCCCGCGATGACCTGGGCGGTCGTCCCGGAGCCCGCGTCGTCGAGCACGCGCACCGCGACCACGTCCGCCTTCTTCGCGACGCCGTAGCCCGACCCGGCGACGGTTCCGGCCACATGGGTGCCGTGGCCGTTGCCGTCCTGCGCGGTGGCGTCGCCGTCGACGAAGTCCCAGCCGTAGCGCGCCCGGCCGCCGAAGTCCCGGTGCGAGATCCGGATGCCGGTGTCGATGACGTACGCCGTCACGCCCGAGCCGGCCGACTCGGGCCAGGTGTAGGAGCTGTCGAGCGGCAGATCGCCCTGGTCGATGCGGTCCAGCCCCCAGGACGGCGGGTTCTTCCGGGTGTGGTCGAGCGAGACCCGTGAGTCCTGGACGACCGCGGCGACCGACGGGTCGGCCGCGAGCCTTCTGGCCTGTGCCTCGCCCGCGCGCACCGCGTACCCGTTCAGCGCCGTGCTGTAGGTGTGGCGTATTTTCGCCCCGTACTTCTCGGCGAGGCCCTTGCCCGTGCCGGACGGTGCCTTCGTTCCCCCCTTGAGCGTCACGATGTAACTGCCTGCGACGGCGCCGGGCTCACCGGCGCCGAGTATGCGCCCCGGCGGGGGCGCGGCGTGCGCGGGCAGTGTGACGGCCGAGAGCACCGCCGCCGTGGTCGCGGCGGTGAGCGCGCCCGCCCAGCGCAGACGCCTCTTGCGCGTCAGTGTCATGTCGTGAGTTCCCCTCCTCGACTCGGCGCGCGAGGACCGGAGTTGCACGGCCGCCGGTCCTGACGGCCGCGAATCCGCGCACACCGCTTGGCAGCCTCTCGTGCGGTGTCAGGCCCTACAAGACCGCATGAGGGGGCGGAATCGGCCATATCGCCTGTGGGGGACTTGTGGCGATCGCGGTGAAGGTTGCGGCGAAAACCGGACTTCCTCCGGCCGGTACGCGGGCCTCGCCCCTCGTGGCCTGCGGCGCACCCAGTAATCTGCCGGAGCGTCACGGAAGGTGCGCACGCGCACAGTTGAGGCGCGGGATCCGGACAACGGCACGGGGGGACGGGACGGATGATCGGCCGGCTGCGGGAGGGGTCGCCCGCGCGCATAGGTCCGTACGAGACGCTGGCCAGGCTCGGGGCGGGCGGCATGGGCGAGGTGTTCCTCGCCACCGACGGGCCGTGCGTCCCGGAGTCCCTGGTCGCCGTGAAGGCGATCCGCCGCGAGGTCGCCGGGGACCCGGCGTTCCGCGCCCGGTTCCGGCGTGAGATCGCCGTCGCCGCGTCGGTGGCGAGCCCCTTCGTGGCGCGGCTCGTCGCCGGTGACGCCGACGCGGAGCAGCCCTGGCTCGCCACGGAGTACGTCCCCGGCCCGACCCTCGCCGAGGCGGTGCGCCGGCACGGGCCGCTGCCCGCGCCCGCCGTCCTCGCGCTCGGCGCCGGGATGGCCCGGGCCCTGTCCGCGGTGCACGCCGCGGGCGCCCTGCACCGGGACCTGAAGCCGGCGAACGTCCTGCTCGGCGCCGACGGGCCCAAGCTGATCGACTTCGGCGTGGCGCGCACCCCCGGCGCCACCACGATGACCTCGACCGGACTGCTGGTCGGTACGCCCGGCTTCATGTCGCCGGAGCATGTCGCGGGCGGGCGGCATGTGGTGGCCGCCTCCGACGTGTTCTGCCTGGCCTCGGTCCTTGCCTACGCGGCGACCGGGCGCGACCCGTTCGGTGACGGCCCGGTGGCGGCGGTCCTCTACCGGGTCTCACGCGCGGAGGCCGAACTCGGAGGGATTCCACAGGAGTTGAGGGACGCCCTGGCCGAGTGTCTCGTTCAGGACCCCGGGGCGCGGCCCGGGCCGGAGGCACTCGCCGAGCGGTTCGCCGCCCTGACCGGTGCCGGCGGGCCCGACGCCGGATGGCCGGACCCCGTGGTGGAGTCGATCGCCGAGACGCGGCGGGACGTGGCGCACCTGTGCGCCGCCGGACAGCCCCTGGTACCGCTCCCGCAGGACAGCGCGCCAGGCGGCCGCACCCCCACGCGCACCCCCACCCGCACCCCGACGCAGCGCTCGACCCCGCCCGCCCTCACGCCGCACGACCTGCCCACCATGGGCGCGGCCCCGCCCGCCACCCCGGCAGCCACACCTGCGCGCCGGGCACTGAGCCGCCGTACCGTCCTCGCCACGGTCCTCGCGGTGGCCGTCGCGGGCGGAGCCGTCGGCGCACTGCTCGCGCTGCGCGGCCCCGCTACGGACGACGAGGCCGGCGGCCCGGGCGGTCAGGGTGCCGGACCCACGCCCTCCACCACGCTCTCGCCCGCCGCACTCGTCGCACGGGCCGGGGTGGACGGGGCCGGGACGGACGACCGGAGCGGCTACGTACCGCAGTTCCGGGAGCAGCGGCCCAAGGGCTGGAAGCCGTGGCGGGGCAGGCTCGGGCACGCGCCCATGAGCTGCGCCGCCGACACCCGGGCCGTCGTCTGCCTGCTCACCGACGGGACGTACGAGGCGCTCGACGCGAGCAGCGGCCGGCGGCTGTGGACGTCGGACGGGCGCTCGCCCGCGGACGGCGACGTCGGCGACGAGGCCTACATCAGCCCCTCGGGCAAGCTGTTCATGCCCGGCGACTCGCTGGCCCCGACGGTCCGCGGCGGCACCACGGTCATCGCCCACAAGGGCCGCCTCCAGGTGCGGGACTCCCGCTCGGGCGGCGTGCGCTGGTCGGCCGCGCCGGACGGCGGCACGCACTTCACCGCGGCCCTGCTCACCGACGAGGGCCGCCTCGTCACGTCCCAGGAGGGCTCGGCGGACGGCGTGGACGGCCCGGCGGGCGCGAAGCTGAGGGCGTTCCGCCTGAAGGACGGCGCACCCGGCTGGACCCACACGCTCAGCACGGGCGAGCTCGCCGGTGCCGAACTGGGCGCCTACACAGCCGACCTGGCCCACGGCGGCCTCGTCTACGCCGACGCGAAAGAGGGCGTCGTCGCACTCGACGAGCGGACCGGCACCCGGGTCGGCACCCCGTACGACAAGGGGCAGTGCCGCACTCTGATGGCGCAGGACGGGCAGGTGCTGTGCACCCAGGTCCTGTCCGGCGACGGCTCCTTCGACGACCCCAACACCACGCCCCAGACCCGGGTCACCCGCCTCAACTCCCGTACGCTCGCGGTCGAGGGCACGTTCGGCTTCAAGGCGCCGAAGGTGCAGGCGGACGGCTTTCCCGGGTCCGACGTCGTCGTGAGTGCGGTCGGACCCCGCGCCGCGGTCGCCTACGACACGACGAACGAGAAGCTCCTGGTCGCCGACGCGCGCCACGGCCGCGTCACCCGCAGGGAACCCCTCACGACCGTCACCGACGTGATCAAGCGGCCGGTCTCGTCGGGACCGCTGATCACCGGCGACCGCGCCCTGACCGCCGACAACACCACGCTTCGGTCCGTGCCGCTGGGGGCGAAGGGCAAGGCCCGCGCCGCCGTCGTCCCAGGGGCACCCGGAAACCCGCAGGTCAAGGAGCACACCGACCCCGGCACGGTCATCGCCGACTCGCCGCGGCCCCCGACGCTCCTGCTGCTCGGCGGGATCGTGACGCTCGTCTACGACCAGGGGACCGTCGTGTCCCTGGAGATCCCGGCGTAGTCACGCGTCCCGCACCGCCCCGGTCCTTGGAGGTTCCGTTGCTCGACCCGCTGCCCGGGCCCCCGCGGCACATCGGCCCCTACCGGCTGCTCGCCCTCATCGGCGCGGGCGGCATGGGCGAGGTGTACCTGGCGCGGGAGCACCGGCCGGGGGCACCGCTCGTCGCCGTCAAGACGGTCAGGGCGGACCTCGACGTCGACCGTGAGTTCCGGATCAGGTTCCGCCGCGAGATCGCCGCCGCGCGTGCCGTCTCCGGTCCCGGCACGGCCGCGCTCCTCGACGGGGACGCCGACGCCCAAGTGCCCTGGCTGGCCACGGAGTACGTGGCCGGGCCCGCGCTCGCCGAGACAGTCGCCCGCTGCGGTCCGCTGCCCGTCCCCGCGGTGCGCGCCCTCGGCGCCCGGCTCGCCCGCGCCCTCGCCGCCGTGCACGCGGCGCACGTCCTGCACCGGGACCTCAAACCCGGCAACGTCCTGCTCACGCCCGAGGGCCCCAAGCTCATCGACTTCGGCATCGCGCAGGCCTTCGAGGCCACGGCGCTCACGGCCGCGGGGATGGTCGTCGGCACCCCCGGGTTCATGGCGCCCGAGCAGATCGAGGGCAGCCACGCCGTCGTGCCCGCCTCGGACGTCTTCGCGCTCGGCGCCGTCCTCTGTCACGCCGCCACGGGCCGGGGCCCCTTCGACGACCCCGAACTCGCGTCGGTCATCTTCCGCATCACCCAGGGGGACGCGGACCTGTCGGCGGTCCCGGAGGCGCTGCGCGAGACGGTCGCCGCGTGCCTGCGGGTGGCGCCGGGGGAGCGGCCCGGCGCGGCGGAGCTCGCGCGGCGGCTCGACCCGGGTCCCGCCGACGCCCCGGTGCCCTGGCCCACCGAGGTGCTCTCGCTCTTCGCCGAGCACCGGGAGGCCGTGGCCCGCTGCGAACAGGACGTGGCCGCACGGTCGTTCGCGGCTGCCGACACGGCGACGGGGACCGGACCCACGCCGCCCGCCACACCGTTGATGCCTGAGGCACCCCCCGCCCCGCCCGGCCGCGGGACGCCCCGCCGCTGGCCGTGGCTGGTCGCGGCGGCGGTCGCCGGAGCCGCGGTGGCCGCCGCGGCGGTCGTCCTGCCGGGCGGGGGCGGCACGGGCGCGGGCGGTGGCACGTCACCCGGACACGAAGGCTCCAGGACCCCCGGCGGCCCCCGCGTCGTCACCGCCTACGGATCCGCCGACCGCTCAGGAGAGTTCGGCACGGCCGGCACCCGCGCCTCCGCCCGCCCCGACGGATGGAAGCCCTGGTCCGTGGACCGCCCCGCCGCCCTGGACGACCGCGGCCGCGGCTGCGTGCTGGTCCTGCCCCGGCTGATCTGCCGCGACGGCAAGGGCGCGGCGGCTGCCTTCGACGCCGCGAGCGGCCGGGGCGGCTGGACGTCCCGCGGGTTCACGGCCGGACCCGACGACCTCCAGGGCATCCAGGAGCTGCCGCCCGAGAGCGACGGCACCCGCGTGTTCGTGCCCAGCGAGCTCGGAGTCACCGGCGTCGACGCCGCGACCGGCACCGTCCGCTGGCGCCACCGCCTGCCCCGGTACACCGGTCTGCTCGCCCTGACGTACGCGAAGGGCGTCGTCTACACCGCCGAGTTCACCATGACCCCCGGCACCCGCATGTCCCGCAGTACGGTCGTGCGGGCCCGGCGCGCCCGGGACGGCCACGAGCTGTGGCGGACCGCCCCGTTGCCCAAGCCGCAGGGCCCGCTCCTGACCGGCGACGGCCGCGTCTACCTGGCCGCCGAGGGCGGCGGAGTGCTCGCCCTCTCCACGAAGGACGGCTCCCGCGCCGCCTCCGCGCCCGCCGCGACCTGCTTCGCCCTCCTGCGCCACGCGTCGTCCGTCCTGTGCTGGGACCTCGAACACCCGGGCGTGCGGGAACTCGACGGCCGCACCCTCGCCACCCGGCGCACCGTCGCGGCCGACGTGCGGCCCACGCTGCCCGGACCCGTCGTCGGCGCGGACGGCGTGCTCGTCGTGCCGGCCGGCAACGAGGACGCGTCGGACCCCGTCGACCACTTCCTCACGGCGTACGACTGGCGCACCGGCCGGCGCCTGTGGCACTACGGCGCGCCCCAGGAGACCGCCGGCCTCGCCCTCGCGGGCAAACGGGTGCTGTCCTTCGGCGCGTACGCCCTCGAAGGGCGGAACACCTCGGGCGACGTCAACACGCTCCGCAGGAAGGACACCCCGCGCACCGGGCCGGGGACCGGGGCAGCGGCCGTACACCTGGGCCAACCCCTTTATCTGGGGGGCGCGTTGTTCGCCGACACCGACGAGGGCAAGGTCGTCTCCGGCTACGCCCCGTGACCCCGCTCCGGTCGCCGCCGACCCCCGCGTACCGCTGGGAACCGCGTGACACGGGGGCCTTCGCGACTCCGTGCGCCGTGGTAGCCGGAGCCCGGTGGCCGTACCGTCGGAGGTGACAGCCGGGGGCCGCGCGACGGAGCGCGTCCTCCTCGCACGTGTGCGCGTATGCCCGCCGCGTCCCCCTACAGAGGTGAGAACGTGAAGGCCATCCGTCGATTCACCGTTCGTCCCGTCCTGCCCGAGCCCCTCGCCCCCCTCCACGAGCTGGCCCGTAACCTGCGCTGGTCCTGGCACACCGGGACGCGCGACCTCTTCCGGGCCGTGGACCCCGGGCGCTGGGCCGCGTCCGACGGGGACCCGGTGCGGCTCCTCGGCGCCGTGCCGCACGCGCGGCTCGCCGAACTTGCCGCCGACGAGGGGTTCCTGCGCCTGCTCGGCGAGGCGGCGGACGACCTCAGGTCCTATGTGGAGGGCGACCGCTGGTACCAGAAGCAGAGCGGTGGCCTGCCCGCCGCCGTCGGATACTTCTCGCCCGAGTTCGGCATCACCGCCGCCCTGCCGCAGTACTCCGGCGGCCTCGGCATCCTCGCCGGCGACCACCTCAAGGCGGCCAGCGACCTCGGGGTGCCGCTGATCGGCGTAGGACTCCTCTACCGGCACGGCTACTTCCGGCAGTCCCTGTCCAGGGAAGGCTGGCAGCAGGAGCACTATCCCGTCCTCGACCCGCACGAACTGCCGCTCACCCCGCTGCGTGAACCGGACGGCACCGACTGCCGTGTCGCGCTCGCCCTGCCCGGCGGCGGCCGGCTGCTCGCCCGCGTCTGGCAGGCGCAGGTCGGCCGCGTGCCCCTGCTTCTCCTCGACTCGGACGTCGAGGAGAACGGCCCCGGCGAACGCGACGTCACCGACCGGCTCTACGGCGGCGGCAGCGAGCACCGGCTCCTCCAGGAAATGCTGCTCGGCATCGGCGGGGTGCGGGCCGTGCGCGCGTACTGCCGCCTCACCGGCCACCCCGAGCCCGAGGTGTTCCACACGAACGAGGGACACGCCGGATTCCTCGGGGTCGAGCGGATCCACGAGCTCGCCGGACGCGGCGTGGACTTCGACGCCGCCATCGAAGCCGTACGCGCCGGGACCGTCTTCACCACGCACACCCCCGTCCCGGCCGGTATCGACCGCTTCGACCGGGAACTCGTCGCCCGCCACTTCGGGCCCGGCGCCGAACTCCCCGGCATCGACGCCGCACGCATCCTCGGCCTCGGCACGGAGACGTACGCGGGCGGCGACCCCAGCCTGTTCAACATGGCCGTGATGGGCCTGCGCCTCGCCCAGCGCGCCAACGGCGTCTCCACCCTGCACGGCAGGGTCAGCCGCGAGATGTTCTCGGGCCTGTGGCCGGGCTTCGACCCGGAGGAGGTCCCCATCACCTCCGTCACCAACGGCGTGCACGCCCCGACCTGGGTGGCCCCCGAGGTCCTGCGGCTCGGCGCCCGCCACCTCGGCGAGCAGCGCACCCTGGACGCCCTGGCCGTCGGCGGCTCCGAACGCTGGGACGCCGTCGCCGAGATCGCCGACCGGGACATCTGGGGGCTGCGCCGCGAGCTGCGCGGCCGCCTCGTGGACGAGGTCCGCGAGCGCCTCGCCGCGTCCTGGCGCCAGCGCGGCGCGGGCGCGGCGGAACTCGGCTGGATCGACGGGGTGCTCGACCCCGACGTCCTCACCATCGGCTTCGCCCGCCGCGTCCCCTCCTACAAGCGGCTCACCCTGATGCTGCGAGACCCGGACCGCCTCAGGCGCCTCCTCCTCGACCCGGACCGGCCCGTCCAGATCGTCGTCGCGGGCAAGGCGCACCCGGCCGACGACGGCGGCAAGCGCCTCGTGCAGGAGCTGGTGCGCTTCACCGACGACCCGCGGGTGCGCCACCGCATCGTGTTCCTGCCGGACTACGGCATGGCCATGGCGCAGAAGCTCTACCCGGGCTGCGACATCTGGCTCAACAATCCGCTGCGTCCGCTGGAGGCCTGCGGGACGTCCGGCATGAAGGCCGCCCTGAACGGCTGCCTCAACCTCTCCGTCCTCGACGGCTGGTGGGACGAGTGGTTCACGCCCGACTTCGGCTGGGCGATCCCCACCGCGGACGGCACCGCGACCGACGAGCAGCGGCGCGACGACCTGGAGGCCGCGGCCCTCTACGACCTGGTCGAGCGCAGGGTCGCGCCCCGCTTCTACGAGCGCGGCCCCGAAGGGCTGCCCGACCGCTGGATCGAGATGGTCCGCCGCACCCTCACCCACCTGGGCCCGAAGGTCCTCGCCGGGCGCATGGTCCGCGAGTACGTCGAGAAGCTGTACGCCCCCGCGGCCCGCTCCGGCCGCGCTCTCAGCCCCGACGCGGCGCGCGAACTCGCCCGGTGGAAGTCCAAGGTCCGCGCGTCCTGGCCACGGGTGGCCGTCGACCATGTGGAGGCGTCGACGGCCACGGCCGAGCTCGGCGCGACGCTGGTGCTGCGCGTGCGGGTGGCGCTCGACGAGCTCGGCCCCGAGGACGTCGAGGTCCAGGCGGTGGCCGGCCGCGTCGGCTCCGACGACCGCATCACCGACGCGACGACGGTGGCCCTGAAACCGGCCGGCGGCCCGGATCTGGACGGCCGCTGGGCGTACGAGGGCCCGCTCTCCCTCGACCGCACGGGCCCCTACGGCTACACGGTCCGTATCCTGCCCGCCCACCGGCTGCTCGCCTCACCGGCGGAGACGGGACTGGTGACCGTCCCCTCGGAGACGGCCGCGGAGGCGGCGGGGGTGCTCTTGCGCTGAGGACGCACTGAGGACGCACTGAGGATGCGCCGAGGGGCGGCCATGGTCGGCGGCGTCGCGGGTCTCGGCGAAGATGGACCCATGACCGAGATCCAGACGCCCCGCCTCCTGCTCCGCCGCTGGTCCGACGACGACCTCGTACCCCTCTCCGAGATCCAGGCGGACCCGGAGGTCATGCGCCGGGTCGGCGACGGCGGGCCGCGCGACCTGGAGCGGACGGCCGAGGACATCGAGCGCTGGGAGGAGGAGTGGGACGAGGAGGGCTTCGGCCCGTTCGCCGTCGAACTCCTCGCCTCCGGCGAGCTGGCCGGCGTCGTCGGCCTCTCGGTGTCCGAGCTCCAGCCAGGCATCGAGATCAACTGGTGGCTCGGCCGCCAGTTCTGGGGCCAGGGCTACGCCTCCGAGGCCGCCCAGGCCACCCTGGAGTTCGCCCTCCAGGACCGAGGCATCGACCGGGTCGTCGCCCTGATCCGCCCGGGCGACACGGGGTCGGAGAACGTCGCCCGCAAGCTGGGCATGACGGAGGAGAACGAGTTCCCGCACCCGAAGCACGGCTTCTCGCTCCAGGCGCACGCGATCGACCTCACGGAGTACGAGGGCTGACGCGCGAGGGGGCGGCACCGAACGGTGCCGCCCCCCAACTTCCCTGCGCCCTACGTCACTTGACGTTGACCGCGGCCCACGCCCGGTCGACCGCCTTGTACTCCGCCGAGGAGGCGCCGTACAGGTCGGACGCCGCGCTCAGGGTGCCCGTGCGGGCCTTGGCGTAGTTCGTGTCGGTCGTGAAGTACGTCGTCAGGGCCTTGAACCAGATCTTCTCGGCCTTGTCGCGGCCGATGCCCGCGGCCGGCTGGCCGTCGGCGGTCGGGGAGTCGTACGAGACCCCGTTGATCTCCTTCTTCCCGCTGCCCTCGCTGAGCAGGTAGAAGAAGTGGTTGGCGATGCCCGACGAGTAGTGGACGTCGACGTTGCCCGCGCCGCTCTTCCAGTTGTCCAGGGACGCGCCGTCCTTGCTCGGCTTGTCCATGTAGCGCAGCGGGGTGCCGTCGCCGTTGATGTCGATCTTCTCGCCGATGAGGTAGTCACCGACGTCCTTCGGGTTGTTCGCGTGGAACTCGACCGCCGTGCCGAAGATGTCGGAGGTGGCCTCGTTCAGGCCGCCGGACTCACCGCTGTAGATGAGGCCCGCGGTCGCCGCGGTGACGCCGTGCGACATCTCGTGGCCCGCCACGTCGATCGACGTCAGGGGCTTCTTGTCGCCCTCGCCGTCGCCGTACGTCATGCAGAAGCAGCTGTCGTCCCAGAACGCGTTGACGTACGCGTTGCCGTAGTGGACCCGCGAGTACGCGCCCTTGCCGTCGCCGTTGATGCCGCTGCGGCCCTGCACGTCCTTGTAGTAGTCCCACGTCACCTGGGCGCCGTAGGCGGCGTCGACAGCGGCCGTGGCCGCGTCGTTGGTGGTGCCGTCGCCCCACTTGTCGTCCGCGTCGGTGAACAGCGTGCCCTTGCCGGACGACCCGTGCTTGAGGTCGTACGTGCTGTGGCCGCCGCGCGCCGCGTCCGTGAGGGCGTACGAGGAACCGGACTTGGACGAACCGACGGTCACGCTGCCGCTGTACTGGCTCTCGCCGGCGCCCGTGTGGATCGCGTCCCACTGGAAGATCTTCTTGCCGGTCGCGGCGTCCGTGACGACGTGCAGCTTGCGCGGCGTGCCGTCCTTCTGCGTGCCGGTGACGACCTTCTCGTAGGCGAGGCGCGGGGTGCCGGACGCCGCCCAGACCACCGTGCGGGCGCCCTTCGGGGCGGCCTTGAGGGTGGCGGGAGCCGTCGACACGTCGATGCTCTTCGAGGTCGCGCGGGTGACGCCCTCGGACTTGCCGGCCTTGGACTCGTGGACGACCAGGTCGCCGCCGAGGACCGGGAGTCCGTCGTAGGTGCGCTCGAAGCGGGTGTGCGTCGTGCCGTCGCGGTCCTTGACCACGTCACGGACGACGAGCTTCTCCTTGGAGCCGAGCTTCAGCTCCTTGGCCGTCTCGGCCTTCTTCGCGTCGGCGTCCTGGAGGAGGCCGGCGCGGGCTGCGCCCGAGAGCTTCATGGGCGCGGCGCTCGGCGTGGCGTCGGCCACGGGCTGTGCGGATGCGCCGGTGGTCATTCCGGCGGTCAGCAGGGCTCCGGCGGCAACAGCGGTGGCTATGGCCAGAGTCGAACGCTTCTTGGTGAAGCGCGATATGTGGGGGGTCACGCAAGCTCCTTGTATGTGGGGTAAGAGAGCTGTGTGGTGCTGAACTGAGTGGTGCTTAGCTGTGTGTTGCGTGTGGTGCGTGGGGGAAGCGTGCCAGTTGAGGCTTGTACATGTCAGGAGGGCGATCGCAGGTTGGCCGGAAATCGTCCGTTGAGCGATGTCTCTTGTACGTATTGCGAACGGCACATGAACGGGCGCGCCGTCCCGGGGAGTTGACTCACCCGGGGCGACGCGCCCAGACCGTGCGGGCCGAACAGCTCTCGATCGGCCTTGAGTTACCGCTGCGTGCGGTTTACGGGAAGGTGAGCTTCCAGCTGTTGATGTAGCCGGTGTCCTGCGCGGCCACGTCCTGGACCTTCAGCTTCCAGGTGCCGTTGGCCACCTCGGAGGACGCGTTGACCGTGTAGGTCGCGTTGACGTTGTCCGCAGAGTCGCTGCCGCTGGAGTTCTTCAGGCGGTACGTGGACCCGTCCGGAGCCACCAGGTCGATGACCAGGTCACCGCGCCACGTGTGCACGATGTCCACGGCGACCGCGAGGTTGCTCGGCGCGTTGCCGGTACGGCCGGTCACGGCGATCGACGAGGTGACCGCTGCTCCGGCGTCCGGGATCGCGACGTCGGTCGTGTTCTCGAACGACGTACCACCGCCGCCGCCACCGGAGCGCGAGCCCACGTTGACGCCCGCCCAGGCGTCCTGCACGGCCTTGTACTCGGCGCTCGTGGTGCCGTACAGCTCACCGGCCGCGGCCAGCGTGCCGGTGCGCGCGCCCGCGTAGTTCGTGGTGGTGGTGAACTTCGTGGTGAGCGCCTTGAACCAGATCAGCGCGGCCTTGTCGCGGCCGATGCCGGTGACCGGAAGACCGTCCGACGTCGGCGAGTTGTAGCTCACGCCGTTGATGACCTTGGCGCCGCTGCCCTCGCTCAGCAGGTAGAAGAAGTGGTTGGCGACACCCGACGAGTAGTGCACGTCGAGGTTGCCGACACCCGAGTACCAGGAGTCGGCGGACCCGCCGTCCTTGCTCGGCTTGTCCATGTAGCGCAGCGGCGTGCCGTCGCCGTTGATGTCTATCTTCTCGCCTATGAGGTAGTCACCCACGTCGGAGGCGTTGTTGGCGTAGAACTCGACGGCGGTGCCGAAGATGTCGGACGTCGCCTCGTTCAGGCCGCCGGACTCACCGCTGTAGTTGAGACCGGCCGTCGCGGCGGTGACGCCGTGGGTCATCTCGTGGCCCGCCACGTCGATCGACGTCAGCGGGTGCAGGTTGCTCGTGCCGTCGCCGTACGTCATGCAGAAGCAGCTGTCGTCCCAGAACGCGTTGACGTACGCGTTGCCGTAGTGCACCCGCGAGTACGCGGCGACACCGTCACCGCGGATACCGGAGCGGCCCTGGACGTTCTTGTAGTAGTCCCAGGTCAGCGCCGCGCCGTAGTGCGCGTCCGCGGCCGCGGTCTCGGTGTTCGAGGCGCTGCCGTTGCCCCACACGTCGTCCGCGCCCGAGTAGAGGGTCCCGGTGCCGGACGAGCCGTGGTTCAGGTTGTACGTCTTGTGCCCGCCGCGCCCGGTGTCGTTGAGCGTGTACGACGATCCGGACAGGGCCGTGCCGAGCGTCACGGAGCCGCTGTACTGCGTGTTGCCCGTGCCGTTCTCGATGCCCTGCCACTCGTACAGCTTCTTGCCGGTGGCCGCGTCCGTGACGACGTGCAGCTGGTTCGGCGTGCCGTCGTCCTGGAGACCGCCGGCGACGGTCTCGTACGCGAGAGTCGGCTTGCCCTGCGCCATCCAGACGACCTTGCGTGGCGCGCGGTCCGCCGTGGTCTTCTTCGACCCGTCGGCCGCCGCGGCCTTGACCGCCTGCCGCTCCGCCGCGGCCGGCTTGACCGCCGCGCTGGTGGCGACGCCCTTGAGCGCCGACTTCGCGGCGCGCGTCACGCCCTCGGTCTTCCCGGACTTGGCGGTGTCGACGACCAGGTCGCCGCCGAGGACGGGCAGTCCGTCGTAGGTGCGCTCGTAGCGGGTGTGCGTCGTGCCGTCACGGTCCTGGAGGACGTCCCGTACGACGAGCTTCTCCTTGGCACCGAGGCCGAGGTCCTTGGCGGTGTCCGCCTTGGTGGAGTTGGCCTCGCGCAGCAGCTCCGCGCGCTTGGCGGGGGAGAGCTTCACGGGGAGGGCGCCGGGGTCGGCGCCCTTCGCAACGGCCTTGGCGGCCGCCGCGGCCGGCTGGACGTCCGCCGAGGCCGTGCCGCCGGCCTGGACGGCGCCGGCGAGCAGGGCGGTGGCTGCCGCGAGCGCACCGTAGGCGGTCGCTCGCTTGCGGGAGGCGGATCTGTGGGAGGTGTCGGACGATCTCAAGGCTGACTCCTTCTGCGGGCCGCGGATCGCGCGGCCGGGGAAGACCGGACGGCGAATGACCGTCCGGGCAGAACAAGGCAGAACAAGGCAGAGCAGGGCCGTGCAGGGCGGTACGAGGTGGAACTGCGAAGCCGGGCACAACTGGGCACATCTGGGCACAACAGGCCGTGCTGCACTTCACGAACGGGACCCGCCAGTTCGGCTGTGGGACAGCTGTGCGAGGCCGAGGGAAGAGTGGCAGCAGAGAGCGTTGTCTGTCAGGACCGCGTCAATATGTTGGCCGGAAATAGTCCGTTGCCCGGAGGTTCACGTTCGATATACGGAGCTGTCGCCCGGGCGTGGTGGGGCCGCGTCCGGGCCGCGGCTCAGCCGACCACGCTCTCCCGCCAGGCACGATGCAGATCGGCGAACGCTCCTGTACCGCAGATCAGTTGGTCCGGTGTGCCGTCCTCGGCAATCCGCCCGTGTTCCATGACCAGAACACGGTCGGCGATCTCCACCGTCGACAGCCGGTGCGCGATGACGACCGCGGTACGGCCGCGCAGCACTGTGTGCATCGCGCGCTGCACCGCCCGCTCGCCGGGGATGTCCAGGGAGCTCGTCGCCTCGTCGAGGATCAGGACCGCCGGGTCGGCGAGCAGCGCGCGTGCGAACGCGACCAGTTGTCGCTGCCCGGCCGAAATTCGCCCCCCGCGTTTGCGCACATCCGTGTCGTAGCCGTCAGGGAGCGCCGTGATGAAGTCGTGCGCGCCGATCGCCTTCGCCGCGCGCTCGATCTCCTCGCGGCTCGCCTCGGGCCGGCCGATCGCGATGTTCTCGGCGACCGTGCCGGAGAACAGGAACGCCTCCTGCGTCACCATCACCACACCCCGCCGCAGCTCGGCCGTGCCCAGGTCGCGCAGGTCGACGCCGTCGAGCAGGACCCGGCCCGCCGAGGGGTCGTAGAAGCGGGCCAGGAGCTTGGCCAGCGTCGACTTCCCGGCGCCCGTGGAGCCGACCACGGCGACCGTCTGTCCCGCGGGCAGCGTGAGGTCGAAGCGGGGGAGCACCTCGCCGCCGGTGCGGTAGCCGAACGAGACCTGGTCGAAGACGACCTCGCGGCCGGGACGGTCGCCGGCGAGCTCGGGCAGATCGAGCGGCGACGGCGGCTCCGGCACGGTCGGCGTCTGGTGCAGCAGCCCCGCGATCTTCCGCAGCGAAGCGGCCGCGGACTCATAGGAGTTGAGGAACATCGCGAGCCGGTCGATGGGGTCGTACAGACGGCGGATGAACAGCACGGCGGCCGCCAGGACGCCCAGCTCGAGCGTGCCGTCGGCGACACGGTAGGCGCCCCACAGGACCATTCCGGCCACCGCGGTGTTCGCGAGGAGGCGGGAGCCGACGACGTAGCGCGCCATCTCGAGCATCGCGTCACCGTTGACCCGCTCGTGACGGTGGTTCAGGCCCGCGAAGTCCGCGTCGTTGGCGCGCTCGCGGCGGAAGGCGCGCACCGGCCTGATCCCGTTCATCGTCTCGGCGAATTTCACGATGACGCGCGCGATCGCCGATGACCGCTCCGCGTACACCCGGGCCGCGCGCCGCCGGTACAGCTGGATGAGGACGGCGAGCGGCAGGAACGACAGGGCGGCCACGGCGCCGATGCCGACGTCGAGCCAGAGCAGCATCGCCGTGATGTACACGGAGGCCAGGATGATGTTGATGAGCTCCTGGAGCCCCTCGGCGAGCAGCTCGCGCAGGGACTCGACGTCCGTCGTCGCACGGGAGATGAGCCGCCCGGACGTGTAGCGGTCGTGGAAGTCGACGCTGAGGGCCTGCGCGTGCCGGAAGATCCGGCCGCGCAGATCGAGCAGCACGTTCTGGTTCACCCGCGCCGACACCTGCACGAACGCGAACTGGAAGAGGCTGGAGCAGGACGCCGCCAGGAGATAGCCGACCGCCACCGCGATCAGCGGGCCGTGGTCACTCGCGCGGAAGGCGGGCACCGCGCTGTCGATGGCGTACGCGACGAGCAGCGGCCCCGCCTGCACGGCGGCCTGCTGGAGCAGCAGACACAGCACGGCCAGCCACACCGTGCGCCGGCTCGGAGCGAGCAGGGAGCGCAGCAACGCGCCGGTCGCGCCCTTGGGGGTGGGCAGGTCGTCCTGGTCGAAGGGGTCACCGGGGGAGGGGAGCCGCAGTTCCTCGCCGTCGTTGCTGCCTTCGGCCGCCGGATCCTGCGGCGTACGGTCCGGTTTGGTCGTCGTGGTCATCGCGTGCCCTTCCCCTCCGGCCCGTGTGGCCCGTCGTCTTCCCTCTCCAGGTCCGCACCGGACATGAGATGCCGGTACTCGGCGTTCGCGCGCAGCAGTTCCTGGTGCGTGCCCACGGCGGTGATCCGCCCGCCCGACAGGAGGGCGACGCGGTCGGCGAGCAGCACCGTCGACGGCCGGTGCGCGACGACGAGCGCCGTGCTCGCGGCGAGCACCTCCCGCAGGGCCGCCTCCACCAGGGCCTCCGTGTGCACGTCGAGCGCGGACAGCGGGTCGTCGAGCACGAGGAAGCGCGGGCTCCCCACGACCGCGCGGGCGAGCGCGAGCCGCTGCCGCTGCCCGCCGGAGAGGCTGAGCCCCTGCTCGCCGACCTGCGTACCGGCCGCGTCCGGCAGCGCCTTCACGAACCCGGCCTGCGCGACGCCGAGCGCCCGGTCGAGCTGCGCGGCCTCCGCTTCGACCGCACCCATCAGCACGTTCTCCGCGACGGAGGCCGAGAACAGCGTCGGCTCCTCGAAGGCCACGGAGACGAGGGTGCGCAACTCCTCGCGCTCCATGGATCCGATATCCCGCCCGTCGAGCGTGATCCGCCCGCCGGTGAGCTCGTGCAGCCGGGGCACGAGCGCGGTCAGGGTCGTCTTGCCGCTGCCGGTCGCCCCGACGAGCGCCATGGTCTCCCCGGACCGCACATGCAGATCGATCCGCTCCAGGACGGGCTCGGACGCGTCGGGGGCGTCCGGGTACCGGAAGCGGACCCCCTCGAACCGCAGCCCGCCCGCACCGTCTTCCGCCGCGGGAGCGTCCGCCGCCGAGACCCCCTCGCTCTCCTCCGGCTCGTCCATGACCTCGAAGAACCGCCGGGTCGCCGTCGCCGCCTCCTGGCTCATGGCGAGCAGGAACCCGATCGAGTCGATCGGCCAGCGCAGCGCGAGGGCCGTCGACAGGAAGGCCACCAGCGTCCCCGCGGACAGCTTCCCGTCCGCGACCTGCACGGACCCGAGCACCAGCGCGGCCCCGAGCGCCATCTCCGGCAGCAACGTGATGACGCCGAGGATCCCCGCGAGCAGCCGCGCCTTGGTGAGCTCGGTCCCGCGCAGCGTGCGCGACAGGTCACGGAAGGCCCGCGCCTGGCTGCGGTGCCGCCCGAACCCCTTGATGATCCGGATCCCGAGAACGGACTCCTCGACCACCGTGGTCAGATCCCCGACCTGGTCCTGGGCGCGGCGCGCGGCCGACGCGTACCTCGACTCGAAGCGGTAGCAGAGCACCATCAGCGGCAGCGCGGGCGCCAGCAGGACAAGGCCGAGCCCCCAGTCCTGCGCGACGAGCAGCACGAACCCGGCGACGATCGTCACGCCGTTGACGATCAGGAACGTCAGCGGAAAGGCCAGGAACATGCGTACGACCATGAGGTCGGTCGTCCCGCGTGACAGCAACTGGCCCGAGGCCCACCGGTCGTGAAACGCGACGGGCAGCCGCTGGAGATGCCGGTACAGATCACCCCGCATGGCCGCCTCGACCCCCGCCAGCGGCCGCGCCACCAGCCACCGTCTCAGCCCGAAGAGCAGCGCCTCGGCGACCCCGAGGGCCAGCAGCATGCCCGCGCCCAGCCACACCCCGCCCGGGTCGTGGTCCGTGACCGGCCCGTCCACGATCCACTTCAGGACGATGGGGAAGACGAGTGACAGACAGGAGGCCACCACGGCGACCGTCGCCGCCCCGGCCCAGCGCGCCCGCACCGGCCGTACGTACGGCCACAGGCGCAGCAGCGTGCGCACGGCGGACTGCTCTGCCGCCGGGACGAGTTGGTCGGGGTCCGTGGCCGGTGCATGTGTAGTGGGCATCAGAGGTGAGACTACGGATCGGCACTGACAACGCCCACCGGGTTTCCGGCGAACCCGCCCCCGCGCCATGGCCCGCCCCGCAGGGGTCGTAGCGCCGTATCAACCGATCGGCTGATGCCCTTTCGAGCGCGATGGGCGATGCCGCGAAGGGGCCCGCGCCGGGATTCTCGGAGCATGACGACGACACACAGCGCAGCACGGGGCGACAGGCCCCTGATCGAGGTCGCCGGGCTCCGCAAGGTCTACGCCGGGCGGGCCGTCGTCGACGACCTCTCGTTCACCGTCGGGGAGGGCGAGATCTTCGGCATCCTCGGCCCGAACGGTGCCGGCAAGACGACCGCGGTCGAATGCGTCGAGGGGCTGCGCGTCCCCGACGCCGGCCGCGTCCGCGTCGCGGGCCTCGACCCCGTCGCCGACCACGACCGCGTCACCGAAATCCTCGGCGCCCAGCTCCAGGAGAGCGAACTCCAGGCGAAACTCACCGTCCGCGAGGCGCTCGAACTGTACGCGGCGTTCTACCCGAACCCGGCCGACTGGCGACCCCTGGCCGAGCGCCTGCGCCTCACGGACAAGCTCGGCACCCGGTTCGCGAAGCTCAGCGGCGGCCAGAAGCAGCGCCTGTTCATCGCGCTCGCGCTGATCGGGAACCCGCGGGTCGTCGTCCTCGACGAGCTGACCACCGGCCTCGACCCGCGCGCCCGCCGCGACACCTGGCAGCTCATCGAGGACGTCCGCGACAGCGGCGTCACCGTCCTCCTGGTCACACACTTCATGGAGGAGGCCCAGCGCCTGTGCGACCGGATCGCCGTGATCGACAAGGGCAGGATCGCCGCCCTCGACACCCCGGCGGGGCTGATCAGCCGCGCCGCCGGGTCGACCGTCATCTCCTTCACCCCGTCCGCGCCGCTCGACGGCCGTGAACTGGCCGCGCTGCCCGGGCTCGCCTCCGACGAGCACAGGGACGGCCGGGTGACCCTGACCGGCACCGACGAGACCGTCAACGCCGTGATCACGCTGCTCGCCCGCCACCACGTCACCGCCCACCAACTCCGCGTGTCCGACGCCACGTTGGACGACGCCTTCCTCGACCTCACGGGAGCCGGTCAGTCATGAGTGCCGCCACCGCTGTCGCCGCGCGCCGACCGGGCGCGAACGCCGCTGTTCTCAAGGCCGAGGTCCGGCTGTTCCTGCGCGAGCCCGGGAGCCTCTTCGGGATCGCGGTCTTCCCGCCCGTGCTGCTGGTGATCCTCGGCTCCGTCCCGGCGTTCCGCGAGGCCGATTCCGGGCCCGACGGCCTGCGCCTCATCGACGCGTATGTCCCCGTCACCGTGCTGCTGCCGCTGATCGTGGCCGGCCTGCAGGCGATGGCCCCGGTCGTCGCCGGGTACCGCGAGCGCGGCATCCTGCGCCGGATGTCGACGACGCCGGTGCGGCCGCCCGCGCTGCTCGGCGCGCAGATGACCATCCACGGCGTCGCGGCCCTCTTCTCTTCGCTGCTCTCGCTCGCCATCGGACGGCTCGCGTTCGACGTGCGGCTGCCGCACCAGGCCTTCGGCTATCTCCTCGCGCTCGTCCTCTCGGCCGTCGTCGCCCTCGCGCTCGGCGCGCTGGTCGCCGCCCGGGCCCGCACCCAGAAGGTCGCGAGCGCCATCGGCTCGGTCGTGTTCTTCCCCAGCATGTTCTGCGCCGGGGTGTGGCTGCCGGTGCAGTCGATGCCGGACGCGCTGGCCCATGTCGTCGAGCTCACGCCGTTCGGCGCCGCGTCCCAGGCCATGAGCGAGGCCGCCGCCGGGGGCTGGCCCTGGTCGCACCTGGCCGTGCTGGCTGTGTGGGCCGTGCTGCTGTCCGGCGCCGCCGCCCGCTGGTTCCGCTGGGAGTGAGCCGATGACCGAGGGCGGAGCCGTGCAGACTGAGTGCATGACGACGGGAACGGACCAGGGCGGCGCCGCCGCCGAGGAGGCTGCCAGGACGGTCGAGGAGCGCTGGGCCAACTTCCACCGCTACGGCCCGTACGGCCTGCTCTGCGTCGGCATCGTCCTGTCCGTCGCCACGGCCGACGTCGTCGGCATGGACCGGACGGACTGGTACGTCTTCGTCCCCCTGTCCGCCGCCGCGGTTGCCCTCCAGCTGTGGTGGGGCCGGGCGATGCGCACCCGGCCGGGCCCGTCCCCCGCAGGCGTCTTCTACTACTGGGTCCGCTGGGCGATCGCCTTCGTCGGCTCCCTGATCAACCCGTTCTACGTGTTCTACGCGGCCTGCGGCTACTTCGATGTCGAGCGGCTGCTGCCGCGCCGCCAGGTCAGGCCGGGCCTGTTCGCCGCGATCGTCGTCGTGGCGGGTTCCCAGGCCGGCGGTCTGCCGCCGGACAACTCGCTCGGCTGGGTCCTGTTCGGCGGACTGCTGGCCGTCAACTCCGTACTGGTCGGGTTCATGGGCCACATCAACAACAAGGAGAAGGAACAGGCCCGCATCCAGATCGAGACCATCGCCGAACTGGAACGCACGAACACCGCGCTCCAGCAGGCCCTCGACGAGAACGCGCAGCTTCACTCCCAACTCCTCGTCCAGGCACGGGAAGCGGGCGTCGCCGACGAGCGCCGCCGGCTCGCCGCCGAGATCCACGACACCATCGCGCAGGGCCTGACCGGGATCATCGCCCAGCTCCAGGTCGTCGCGGGCACCACCGACCCGGAACAGGCCCGCCAGCACCTCGACCGCGCCGCCGACCTCGCCCGGCACAGTCTCGGCGAGGCCCGTCGCTCCGTGCACAACCTCTCCCCGGCGGCTCTGGAGGACTCCTCGCTCCCGGAGGCGCTGAAGAAGACCGTCACCGAGTGGTCCCGGCGCACCGGCGTACGTGCCGAGTTCACCGTCACCGGCACCACCGAGCAGCTGCACGACGAGATCGAGGCGACCCTCCTGCGCATCGCCGAGGAGGCCCTGTCGAACGCGGCCCGGCACGCCCACGCCGGACGGCTCGGCGTCACGCTCTCCTACATGGCGGGCGAGGTCACCCTCGACGTGCGCGACGACGGCCGCGGCTTCGACCCCCTGGAGCTGCCCGCCCGCACCGGCACCGGCGGGTTCGGCCTCGACGGGATGCGGGCCAGGGCCGAACGCATCGCGGGCGCACTGACGGTGGAGTCGGAGCCCGGCGGCGGCACGGCCGTCTCGGCTCGCGTACCGTTGGTCCGCCATGACCAGTGACTCCGCCATGCCCCATGACTCCGCGATCTCCCTGCTGATCGTCGACGACCACCCCGTCGTACGGGACGGCCTGCGCGGCATGTTCGAGTCGGCCGACGACTTCACGGTCCTCGGCGAGGCGTCGAACGGCGTCGAGGCCGTCGAACTGACCGCCCGCCTCGACCCGGACGTCGTCCTCATGGACCTGCGCATGCCCGGCGGGAACGGCGTCGACGCCATCAAGGAACTCACCCGCCGCGGTGCCCGCTCCCGCGTCCTCGTCCTCACGACGTACGACACGGACTCGGACACGCTGCCCGCGATCGAGGCGGGCGCCACCGGCTACCTCCTCAAGGACGCCCCGCGCGAGGAGCTGTTCACGGCCGTACGCGCCGCCGCCGACGGCCGCACCGTGCTGTCGCCGGCGGTCGCCTCCCGCCTGGTCACCGCGGTGCGCACCCCGGCCGCCCCGGCCGACGAGCCCCTCTCGGCCCGCGAGCGCGAGGTCCTCGCCCTGGTCGCCAAGGGCACGTCGAACAAGGAGATCGCCCGCGTCCTGTTCATCAGCGAGGCGACGGTGAAGACCCATCTCACCCATGTCTACGGCAAGTTGGGCGTGAAGGACCGCGCGGCGGCGGTCGCCGTGGCGTACGACCGGAAGATCCTCGGCTAGGGCCGGTTCAGCCCTCCCCGTTGTCCGAGTGGAGCACCCGCAGCAGCAGGACCGTTCGCCCTGGCACGGTGATGACCGCCCCCGCCGCGTGCGTCACCGCCGGTGCGTCCTGCTGCTCCTCCAGTGACGTGTCCACCACGACCTCGTACGCCCGTGCCCACGGTCCGCCGGGCAGGACACAGCTCTCCGGCCGGTCCCCCGCGTGCAGGACCGCGAGGAAGCTGTCGTCCGTCACGGGCGCGCCCAGTGCGTCGCGGCCCGGGATGTCGCGCCCGGAGAGGTACATCCCGAGCGTGGCCGCGGGCGCGTACCAGTCCCGCTCCGTCATCTCCGTGCCGCCGGCCGTGAACCACGCGAGGTCCCGCAGCCCGTCCGCCGAGTGCGCGCGCCCCGAGAAGAACGCGCGCCGCCGCAGCACCGGATGTGCGTGCCGCAGCGCGATCAGCCGCGACGTGAGGTCGAACAGGGCCCGCCAGCCCGGCTCTTCGAGGAGCGACCAGTCCACCCAGCTGATCTCGTTGTCCTGGCAGTACGCGTTGTTGTTGCCGCGCTGCGTGCGCCCCAGCTCGTCACCGGCGACGAGCATCGGCACCCCGGTGGACAGCAGTAGCGTCGTCACGAGATTCCTCAACTGCCGTCTGCGCAGGGCGAGTACGCCCTCGTCCGCCGTCTCGCCCTCCGTGCCGCAGTTCCAGGCCCGGTTGTCGTCGGTGCCGTCGCGGTTGCCCTCGCCGTTGGCCTCGTTGTGCTTGCGGCCGTACGACACCAGGTCGCGCAGGGTGAACCCGTCGTGGGCGGTGACGAAGTTGACCGACGCGTACGGGCGGCGCCCGCCCCACGCGTACAGGTCGCTCGACCCGGACAGGCGGTAGCCCAGGTCCCGCACATCGGGCAGGGCGCCGCGCCAGAAGTCCCGTACGGCATTGCGGTAGCGGTCGTTCCACTCGGTCCACAGGGGCGGGAAGGCGCCGACCTGGTAGCCGCCCGAGCCCACGTCCCAGGGCTCCGCGATCAGTTTCACCCGCCGCAGGACCGGGTCCTGCGCGATCACCGCGAGGAACGGCGACAGCATGTCCACGTCGTGCATCGAGCGGGCGAGCGCCGCCGCCAGGTCGAAGCGGAAGCCGTCCACGCCCATCTCCGTCACCCAGTAGCGCAGGGAGTCGGTGAGCAGGCGCAGCACGTGCGGCTGCACGACGTGCAGGGTGTTGCCGCAGCCCGTGTAGTCCGCGTACCGGCGCGCGTCGTCCTGGAGGCGGTAGTAGCCGCGGTTGTCGATGCCCTTCAGAGACAGCGTCGGGCCGAGCTCGCCCGCCTCCGCCGTGTGGTTGTAGACCACGTCGAGGATGACCTCGATGCCGGCCTCGTGCAGCGCCCGCACCATCCGCTTGAACTCGCCGACCTGCTGCCCGCCCGTCCCCGACGCCGCGTACGCCGCGTGCGGGGCGAAGTAGCCGATGGAGTTGTAGCCCCAGTAGTTGCGCAGGCCCCGCCTGAGCAGGTGGTCCTCGTGGGCGAACTGGTGCACGGGAAGCAGCTCGACCGCCGTCACACCCAGCTTCACCAGATGCTCCACGGCCGCGGGATGCGCGAGCCCCGCGTACGTCCCCCGCAGTTCCCCGGGGATCCCCGGGTGCCGCTGGGTGAACCCCTTCACATGCAGCTCGTAGATCACCGAGTCCGCCCACGGCGTCTTCGGCCGCCGGTCGTCCGCCCACTCGTCGTCGGGTGCGTCGTCGTGCACGACCACCCCCTTGGGGACGTACGGGGCCGAGTCCCGGTCGTCGCGCACGGTGTCGGCCACATGCTGCTCGGGCCAGTCGCGCACATGGCCGTAGACCTCGGGCGGCAACACGAAGTCCCCGTCCACGGCCCGCGCGTACGGGTCGAGGAGCAGCTTCGCCGGGTTCCAGCGTGCGCCCGTCCACGGGTCCCAGCGGCCGTGCACCCGGAACCCGTACCGCTGCCCCGGCAGCACGTCCGGTACGAAGCCGTGCCAGATCTCGTGCGTCAGCTCGGTCAGCGGGGCGCGCCGCTCGCGGCCCGCGTCGTCGAAGAGGCAGAGGTCGACCGACTCCGCGCCGCCCGCCCAGAGCGCGAAGTTGGTGCCCGCCGTGCCGTCAGGACCGACCCGGAAGCGCGCGCCCAGCGGGGTCGGGGCGCCCGGCCACACCGGCTCGACGGGCGGCGGCCTCTCTCTCGTGCGGCGGACCTTCCGTCCGGTCGCGGAGCGCGCCTGCGGAAGCCCCGCGTGCCGTTCCACCAGGGCATCCTGTGGTGCCTCCTGCTCGGGTGCGCTCGCCACCTGTCATGCCTCCCGCGGCTCGGTCGGGCCGGCGCCACCGGCAGGGGAAGGGCGTGCGGCGTCCCGGCCGCGGCTCCCCGTCGCGTCGTCCTCCCCAGTGTTCTGCCCAGAGCTTGGGTCGCACTCACGTTTCCCCGGCGGGGTGACGGTCGTTGATCGGGTGTGAGAACAGCTGTGAGAAACGCAGGGGCCACGCTGGCCGCCGTACTGACCTGGGCGGTGGTGCTGACCGGAGTCACCGGATGCACCGCCGCGGAGGATCTGCTCGGCAAGCCGCGGTCCCCCGAGGAAGCAATCAAGGTCGTCCCGGGCGACGGGACCAAGAACGTACGGGCCGACCGGCAGATCGAGGTGAAGGTGCCGGACGGGCGCCTGCAATCGGTCAAGGTCGTGAAGCTCCAGGACGGGGAGGAGGTTCCGGTCCAGGGCCGGATCGACGAAGACGGCACGCGATGGCGGCCGACCGACGAACGGCAGCTCTCCCTCGCCGCCAAGTACACCGTGGACGTGGTCGCGCGCGACGAGGACGGTCACCGCTCGGCACGCCACACCACCTTCACGACGTCCGTCCCCGCCAAGCGGTTCGTCGGCTACGTCACGCCGGAGGACCGGTCCACCGTCGGCACCGGCATGATCGTTTCGCTCGAGTTCAACAGGGACATCGAGAACCGGGCCGCCGTCGAACGCGCCATCCACATCACGACGAAGCCCGCCGTGGAGGTCGCCCCGCACTGGTTCGGCAAGTCCCGCCTCGACTTCCGGCCGCGCGACTACTGGAAGCCGGGCACGGAGGTCACCGTCGACCTGGGGCTGCGCGACGTGCAGTCGGCCCCCGGTGTGTACGGCGTGCAGCACAAGAAGATCGCCTTCACCATCGGCCGCAGCCAGACCAGCCTGGTGGACGCGGACGAGGACACCATGGAGGTACGCCGCGACGGCGAACTCGTCGACACCATCCCCATCACCGCCGGGGCGGTCAAGACTCCCACGTACAACGGGAAGATGGTCGTCAGCGAGATGCTCGAGATGACCCGGATGGACAGCCGCACCGTCGGGTTCGGCGGCGAGTACAACGTCCCCGACGTGCCGCACGCCATCCGGCTGACGACATCCGGAACGTTCCTGCACGGCAACTACTGGACATCGGACGCCTTCGGTAACCGCAACATCAGCCACGGCTGCATCGGCCTTGCCGATGACAGGGGCGGCAGCTCGGATTCGCCCGCGGGTTGGTTCTTCGACCGCACCCTCGTCGGCGACGTCATCGAAGTGGTCAACAGCAAGGACAAGGTAGTCGCGCCCGACAACGGCCTCAGCGGCTGGAACATGAACTGGAAGGACTGGAAGGCGGGCGCTGCCAAGCACTGAGCCCCGCGGTCGGCCGACCCGGCCCATGCCTCACCCCACGCCCCGTCAAAGCCGGACCAGTTGGGACTGAACGGTGACATACCTGGGGATCCATAACTGCAGGTCGTGTGGTTATCTGTCGCAGTGCGCGCTAGGACGCGCTGGGGTGCGGGCCTGACCGGCCTTGCGCGAGGGGAGACGAGATCGTGAACGGGCGACGACCGATATCGGGGGCTCTGCTGGGGGCCGCTCTGCTGCTGGCCACGGCTTGCGGCGGAGGGGGCGGCGGCTCCGGTGCGGGGAGTGACGGCAAGGGCGGCGACTCGGGGAAGGCGGACACCAACAAGCCGTCCCAGGCCGTCGTCACCATCGCCCCGAAGGACGGCGCGGACGGCGTGGCCACCAGCGGAGACCTCCGGATCACCGCCGACAAGGGCAAGTTGACCGAGGTGAAGGTCGCCGACACCAAGGGCAACCCGGTCGAGGGAAAGATCGTGGACGGCGGTGCCGGCTGGACGCCCGCTCACCACCTGGCCGCCTCCACCAAGTACAAGGTGCACGCGGTCGCCAAGGACTCCGAGGGCCGCGCGTCCGCGAAGGACGTCGCGTTCACGACGCTGGTCCCGAAGAACACGTTCGTCGGCCAGTTCACGCCGGAGGACGGCTCGAAGGTCGGCGTCGGCATGCCGTTCTCGGTCCACTTCACACGGGGCATCACGCACCCGGAGGACGTGGAGAAGGCCATCGAGATCAAGACGGAGCCGTCCGTGCCGGTCGAGGGCCACTGGTTCGGCAACGACCGCCTCGACTTCCGCCCCGAGAAGTACTGGGCCGCGGGCACCAAGGTGACCGTCAAGCTCAACCTCGACGGCGTCGAGGGCCGGCCGGGCGTCTACGGCAAGCAGGCCAAGACCGTGAAGTTCACGATCGGCCGCAGCCAGGTCTCCACGGTCGACGCCAAGTCGCACATGATGACCGTGAAGCGCGACGGCAAGACGATCAAGAAGGTCCCGATCACCACGGGCAAGCCGGGCTACTCCACGTGGAACGGCCAGATGGTCATCAGCGAGAAGCTCACCGTGACCCGTATGAACGGCGAAACGGTGGGCTACGGCGGCGAGTACGACATCAAGGACGTGCCGCACGCGATGCGCCTGACGACGTCCGGCACGTTCATCCACGGCAACTACTGGGGCGGCGGCGCCTTCGGCAACTACAACGCCAGCCACGGCTGCGTGGGCCTGCGCGACGTGCGCGGCGGGTACGACAGCAAGGTGCCCGCGGCCTGGTTCTTCAACAGCTCGATGATCGGTGACGTCGTCGAGGTGAAGAACTCGCAGGACCGGACGGTGGCCCCGGACAACGGCTTCAACGGCTGGAACATGTCCTGGGAGAAGTGGAAGGCCTGACCCCCTTCCGTCCCTGAGCGAAGAGGCCCGGCGCACTGTGACCAAGTGCACCGGGCCTCTCCCGTTAACGCGCACTAACCTGCTGTCCATGACTGCCTACCTCGAAGTCGCCGAAGGCGTCGGCACGATCCGGCTCGACCGGCCGCCGATGAACGCTCTGGACATCGCCACCCAGGACCGCATCAAGGAGCTCGCCGAGGAGGCCTCGCGCCGCGACGACGTGCGCGCCGTGGTCGTCCGCGGCAGCGACAAGGCGTTCGCCGCGGGCGCGGACATCAAAGAGATGCAGGCCATGGACCACGCGGCCATGATCGTGCGCTCCCGCGCCCTGCAGGACTCGTTCACGGCCGTCGCGCGCATCCCCAAGCCGGTCGTCGCCGCGGTCACCGGCTACGCGCTCGGGGGCGGCTGCGAGCTCGCGCTGTGCGCCGACTTCCGCATCGCCGCCGACGACGCCCGGCTCGGCCAGCCCGAGATCCTGCTCGGCCTGATCCCCGGCGCGGGCGGCACGCAGCGCCTCGCGCGCCTGGTCGGCCCCTCCAAGGCGAAGGACCTCATCTTCACCGGCCGCCATGTGAAGGCCGAAGAGGCCCTCGCCATCGGCCTGGTGGACCGGGTCGTGCCCGCCGCAGAGGTCTACGAGCAGGCGCACGCCTGGGCCGCGAAGCTGGCGCAGGGGCCGGCGCTCGCGCTGCGCGCCGCGAAGGAGTCCATCGACGTGGGCCTGGAGACGGACATCGACACCGGTCTCGCCGTCGAGCGGAACTGGTTCGCGGGCCTGTTCGCCACCGAGGACCGCGAGCGCGGCATGCGGAGCTTCGTCGAAGAGGGCCCGGGCAAGGCCAAGTTCCTCTAGCCGGTGCGCCGGTGCGCCCGACGCCGGCACACGAGCTCGCAGACCGCGCGAGAAGCCCGTATCAACTTCCCCTGATCTACTTGCAGTTGACGGGATGTCTCACCGCTGTCCCTCGTTGGGGCGGTTTATCGCAGCCTTAAGGGAACCTTAAGGCCGTTGGGGTCGCCGAGGTCGGTGATCGGGTCGAATCGCGCGATCGTCGCAGCTCAGCAGGTATGCGGCAAGGGTCTAACTGCCAGGGTCATATGCCAAACCAGCCCCCCGGAATGGAAGGTTCCGGGGGGCTTATTCGGCAGGAACGGCCCCGGAGCGCGCTCTGGGCAGCCATGATGGGTGCATGGCGGGGCTGGAGGGTATCGAACAGCCGCGGAGGCACGGGAGTGCGACCGCGGCGCGCTGGTCGCCTGCGGTCGAGGACGAACGGGCTCTGAAAGCACTGGAGTTGTTCGGGAATCCGGCCGAGGCGGAGGTGCCGCTGCCGTCGCGGCCCGAGTCGGCGGCGACCGCGCGCAGGCTCGCCCAGGTGGTCGTCCTGCGGCACTGGGGGCTCTCCCCGAAGGTGACCGAGGACGTCGTGCTGCTCGTCTCCGAGCTCGTCGGCAACGCGGTGCGGCACACGGGGGCCAGGATCTTCGGGTTACGGATGGTCCGCAGGCGCGGCTGGATCAGGGTCGAGGTGCGGGATCCCTCGCGCGGCCTCCCCTGTCTGATGCCCGTCCATGAGCTCGACATCAGCGGGCGCGGACTCTGTCTGGTCGACAAGCTCTCCGACCGCTGGGGCGTGGACCTGCTGCCGCGCGGCAAGACCACCTGGTTCGAGATGCGGGTCGCCGACCGCTGAGTGCGGGTCCCGGCGGCAGCAGAGATGTCGGGGGCGTCCGGGGGTACACGAAAGCCCCCGTTTTCGCCTTGTGGGGCGCCGCGGGGGCTTTCGTGGAGCGCCGTGGATGGTGGGGGTGTTATCCACGGCCGCTGTCGACGACCGAGCCCGGGTCAATGGGGGTCGTGTTCCCGACTATGGCAGACCCCGGCCCGTGAGGCCAAATGAATCCTCGGTGACATGGGCCACGAGCCTGGCAAATGAAGATTTATTAATGACCCCGTCCAGTAATTGTTAAGACTCTCGGGTCGGTAAGTCCCTTTTGTGCCGTATTGGCCTTCAATGTGACAGGTGACCACGACCGACCGCCGCGGAGCCCTCCGCTTCGGCGCCGGACTCACCGCCGCCGCCCTCACCACCGGCTGCTCCACCACGCCCCGCGACCCGGTGGCCGCAGGGCACTCCGCGAGCCCGGCCCACTCCGCGAGCCCGGCCCACCCCGCGCGCGCCGCCCCGGCGGCCCCGGGCCCCCGCCGCTTCCCCGGGCAGCCCGCCCAGATCGACCACGGCCCCCGCAACCGCCCCCGCGTCGCCCTCACCTTCCACGGCCAGGGCGACCCGGCGATCGCGTACGCGCTCCTCAAGGAGGCCGAACGTGCCCACGCCAGGGTGACGGTCCTGGCCGTGGGCACCTGGCTCGACGAGCACCCCGCCGTGGCCCGGCGCATCCTCGACGGCGGCCACGACCTGGGCAACCACACCCTGAACCACCGTGACATCAACGCGATGTCCGAGGCCGAGGCGCGAGCGGAGATCACCGGCTGCGCGGACCGCATCCGCCGGCTCACCGGCTCCATCGGCACCTGGTTCCGGCCCTCGCGCACCCAGCGGGCGACCCCGCTCGTCGAGCGTCTGGCCGCCGCCGCCGGCTACCCGCACGTCCTGTCGTACGACGTCGACTCCCTCGACTTCACCTCGCCGGGTGCCGCCGCGGTGACCCGCAAGGTCACCTCGGAGATCCGCGATGGCTCGGTCGTGAGCCTGCACTTCGGTTACGCGGACACGGTCGCCGCGCTGCCCGCCCTCCTGGAAGCCCTCGACCGCCGCGGACTTGCCGCGGTGACCACCACGGAGCTGCTGACATGACACCGCGCCGCACCCGCGCCACCGCAAGTCTCATCGCCGCCACCACCGTCCTCGCGGCCCTCGCGGGCTGCGGCGCCGAGCCCAAGCCGCACCGGGCCACCGAAGCGCTCGGTACGCACGGCGTGAAGGCCGTCGAGCCGAAGCCGAAGCCGAAGCCGGTCGTACAGGGCCTGCCCGGCATGCCGCCCGTCCTCGACCCCAAGGACCTCTACGCCGCCGACCGCCCCAACAAGCTGTCGCCGGTCGTCAAGGACTTCCCGTCCCGCGTCTACGTGCCCAACACCGAGTCCGACACCGTCTCCGTCATCGACCCCAAGACGTACAAGGTCATCGAGACGATCGACGTCGGCAGGCAGCCGCAGCACGTCGTGCCGTCCTGGGACATGAAGACGCTGTGGGTCAACAACGACAAGGGCAACACGCTCACGCCCATCGACCCGAAGACCGGCAGGGCCGGCAAGACGGTGGACGTGCACGACCCGTACAACCTCTACTTCACGCCCGACGGCAAGTACTCCATCGTGATGGCCTCGCTCGACCGTGAACTGGTCTTCCGCGACGCGCACACCATGAAGACGCTCAAGACCGTGCCCGTCAGCTGCTACGGCGTCAATCATGCCGACTTCTCGGCCGACGGCCGGTACTTCATCGTCTCCTGCGAGTTCAGCGGCGAACTCCTCAAGGTCGACACCGCGAAGATGAAGGTCGTCGGCCAGGAGCGGCTGCCGTTCAAGGGTGCGATGCCGCAGGACGTCAAGATCTCCCCGGACGGCAAGACGTTCTACATCGCCGACATGATGGCCAACGGCATGTGGGTCCTGGACGGCAAGAACTTCACCACCCCCAAGCTCCTGCCCACCGGCAAGGGCGCCCACGGGCTCTACGTCAGCCGGGACTCCCGCGAGATGTACATCTCCAACCGCGGCGAGGGCACCATCTCCATCTTCGACTTCGCGAAGAACAAGCTGACCAAGAAGTGGACGCTGCCCGACGGCGGCAGCCCCGACATGGGAGGCGTCTCCTCCGACGGCAAGATCCTCTGGCTGTCCGGCCGCTACGACTCCGAGGTGTACGCCATCGACACGCGTACGGGGAAGCAGATCGCCCGCATCCCCGTCGGGGACGGCCCGCACGGCCTGGCCGTGTACCCGCAGCCCGGCCGCTACTCGCTCGGGCACACCGGCATCTTCCGCTAGGGCCTCTCGTCCGGATCAGGCCGGGCCGCTACCGGGGTGCCGTGAAAAGCGCCTCAGCGCCGACGGGACGGTAACCGGCCGCTTGGAACGCCCGCACACTGCGGGCGTTCCCGGGGGACTGCTGGGACCACACCGGTCCGCCGTCCGGGACCAGATGCCGGGCGGACACCGCGAGGAGGCGGCCGAGGCCCCGGTGGCGCGCCTCCTCGTCGACCTCGATGGCCGTCTCCCAGCGGCCCGCGACGCCGCGCCCGAGGACCAGCACCCCGCCGTCCGCCGCCCACATCCGCACGTCGTCGCGGCGCAGCCGCGCCCGCACCACCCGCGGATGGTCCGGGTCCGCGATCTCCTTCAGGGTCACCGGCGGCCCGCCCGGCAGCGCCGGAGCCACCGTGAGCAGGTCCGTCGTGTCATGACGGCGCCCGGTCCGCTCCATGAGCGCGCCGAGGAACCGCGGATTCATCGTCGCCGCCAGCGGATCGCAGTCCAGGCCGCGCAACGTCTCGTGCACCCACCCCGGGTCCTCGTCCGTGAACACCACCGAGTGGGCGGTGAAGGACAGCACGCCCGCATCCCGGTGATCCGCCTGCGGCACCACCGTCGTGCCCCCGTCCGGCGGAGGGAAGACCCCTCGCGCCGCGGCGTCCAGAATGTTCCGCACACTGTCCGGCATGGCGTTCCCCTCGGCTCGCTTGAGTCTCCACCCACTGGAAGGCCCAGACTCCTCAACATGATCGACGACGGCCCGCGGCTGCTCACCATCGGGCAGCTGTCCCGGCGCACCGGCCTGTCGGTGCGCACCATCCGCTACTGGTCCGACGTGGGCGCCCTGCCGCCCGTCGGACGCAGCTCGGGCGGCTACCGCCTGTACGACGCACAGTCCCTCGCCCGGCTCGAACTCATCCGCACCCTACGGGAGTTGGGCCTCGGCCTGGACGACGTACGCAGCGTGGTGGACGGGGAGTCGGACATCGCGTCCGTGGCCGCCGCGCACGTGGCGGCA
Source organism: Streptomyces sp. NBC_00009 (assembly GCF_045040855.1). NCBI lineage: Bacteria > Bacillati > Actinomycetota > Actinomycetes > Kitasatosporales > Streptomycetaceae > Streptomyces > Streptomyces sp. NBC_00009. The sequence continues at coordinate 2,390,105 of NZ_CP108312.1, read as the reverse complement.
CTGGATGCGCAGATCCGCTCGCTGCGGCTGAACCGGGCCGTCCTTTCGACCGTCGCGAAGAGGAACTCGAGCGCAGAGGAGATGGCCCTGATGAACAAGCTGGCGCGGCTGAGCGCCGCCGAGCGCAAGCACATCATCGACGACTTCATGGAGCAGACCTTCGGCGGCCTGGACGCCGCCGACCCGGACATCCGCACCCGGATGCGGGTCATGGTCCCCGACCTGCCGGACGACCCGACGGCCGAGCAGGTCGACGCGTGGGTGGAGCTGGCCGAGCTGATGCAGGACCCGGACTTCCGGGCGCACATGCGCAGCATGATCGAGTTCAACGCCGCCGACCGGGGGCCCGACGTGCCGCCGGGCAGCTCGCTGTGGTTCATGAGCCGCCTGGTGCAGCTCGCCGGGGAGGCACGGGAGCGTGGCGTCGAGCCCGAGTCGCCCGAGGCGGAGGAGGTGCTGCGGGGGCTGCTCGGCGCCGGCGCCGACCTGGCCGCCGTACTGGAGCGCATGGAGGCCGCGGCCAACCACGACGTGGCCCGTTTCCGTGACCTGGTGTCCCTGGTGCGGGGCCTGGAGACGCTGCCCCGGCACAACGAGGAGTTCGCGTGGGTGGTCGCCGCACTGCGCGCTCGTACAGCCGGTTAATCTGACCCCCGTCAGTGTTACAGCAAGAAGGGGTGGACCCGGTGGCGGACATCGAGGAAGCACGCAAGGCGTTCCAGCGGTTCGACGTGGACGGCGACGGCTTCATCACAGCGGCCGAGTACAAGAGCGCGATGGCTCAGATGGGCGACTTCAACGTCACCGAGTCGGTCGCCGAGGCGCTCATCGCCCGGCAGGACGCCAACGGGGACAAGGTCCTCTCGTTCGACGAGTTCTGGGCGAACCTGAACAAGGCCTGAGCGCTGCGACCCCAGCCACGTCCGCGAGTCCCGGTGCCCGAGGTGCCGGGACTCGCGGACGCTTCGCTGCTCACCCTCCTCGGACTCGGCCCCGAGGAGGACGCCGTCTACCGGCTCCTGGTGGACCGGCCCCTGGAAGGCGCAGGTGGCGCCGACCGCGGACGTGCTGGCCGGCGCCGCCACGTATGGCCGGGTCTCCTGCTCCTCCGGTACGCAGCCGGCCCCGTCCCTCGGTGATGGCCGGGGGATCGCGTGGCTGGACACGAGCGCCGCGGCGACCGATGTCGTGAGCCGGAAGACGCTCGCGGGCACCTGCGAGTAGCCCGGCCCGACCGTCATCGCGGCGGCGTCCACCGGACGTCCCACCGGACGTCCCACCGGACGTCCCACCGGACGTCCCACCGGACGTCCCACCGGACGTCCCACCGGACGTCCCACCGGACGTCCTGGTGGGCGCCCCCTATTTCCTACCGCGCCGCCACCGCCCGGTTCACGGCCGCCAGGACCGCCTGGACCGACGCCGCCAGCGGCGAGGGGTCACGGCCCGCGCCCCACGCCGTCACGCCGTCGACCCGGCACTGCGCGTACGCCGTCGCCTCCTCGCCGTGCGCGTCCTCGGTGAAGTCCACGATGTCGACGCCGACCCCGGCCGCCGCGAGCGCGTCCACGAACGCGGAGAGCGTTCCGCCGCCCCGCCCCTCGAAGTCGCCCGTGCGGTCGCCCACTTGGAGGGTGCACACGAACCGGTGCGCCTGCCCGTCGCCGTCCGTGGACCACGCCGTCAGGGACACGTGCCCGGCGCCGCGCCCCGGCTCCAGGTAGGTCGAGCGGAACAGTTCGTACAGGTCCTTCGGGGTCGCCTCGTGCCCGCTGTCGTCCGTGGCCTCCTGGACCACACGCGCGTACTCGGGCCGCATGCGCGCCGGCAGGTCGACGCCGTGGTGCGCGGCGAGCAGATGCGCCATCCCGCCCTTGCCCGACTGCGAGTTGACGCGGATCACGGCCTCGTAGCTGCGGCCCACGTCGGCCGGGTCGATGGGCAGGTACGGCACGTCCCAGCGGGCCTCCTGTGCCGGGACCCCGGCCGCGGCGGCGGACGCTGCGTGATGCGCGAGGCCCTTGCTGATCGCGTCCTGGTGCGTCCCGGAGAACGCCGTGTAGACGAGGTCGCCGCCGTAGGGGTGGCGGGGGTGGACGGGCAGCCGGTTGCAGTGCTCGACCACCTCCCGTACGGCGTCGATGTCGGAGAAGTCGAGCATGGGGTCGAGGCCCTGCGCGTACAGGTTCATGGCCAGGGTGACCAGGTCGACATTGCCGGTGCGCTCGCCGTTGCCGAAGAGGCAGCCCTCGACGCGCTGGGCGCCCGCGAGGACCGCGAGTTCGGCGCAGGCGACGCCCGTGCCGCGGTCGTTGTGCGGATGCACGGAAAGGATCACCGCGTCGCGGCGGGACAGGTTCTTGTGCATGTACTCGATCTGGTCGGCGTACACGTTCGGCGTCGCGATCTCGACCGTCGCCGGGAGGTTGTGCGTGACCGGCCGGTCGGGGCTCGCGTCCCACAGCTCGGTCAGGCCGTCGCAGATCTCCAGGACGAAGTCCGGCTCGGTGACGTTGAAGGTCTCCGGGGCGAACTGGAAGCGGATGTGCGCGCCGGGCCGGGCGTCCGCGAGGCGCGCCATGTGCGCGGCGGCGTCCCGCACGGTCTCCCACACCTGCCCGCGGTCGCGGCCGAGCACGACGTCGCGCCAGACTCGGGAGGTCGGGATGTACAGGTGGACGACCGCGCGCGGCAGACCCTCGATCGAGGCGAAGGTGCGCTCGATCAGATCGCGCCGCGCGGGCGTGAAGACGACGGGCGTGACGTCGTCGGGGACGGCTCCCGACGTCACCAGGTGGCGTACGAAGTCGAAGTCGGTGCGGCTCGCCGACGGGTAGCCGACCTCGATCTCCTTGAACCCCGTGCGGACGAGCAGGTCGAAGAAGCGGCGCTTGCGGCCGGTGTCCATCGGTTCGGCGAGCGCCTGGTTGCCGTCGCGCAGGTCGACGGGGACCCACAGGGGCGCCCGCTCGATCCGGGCGCCCGGCCAGCTCCGCTCCCGCACGGGGACGTCGACGCGGTCGTGGTGCGGGCGGTAGCGGTGGTACGGCATGGGGCCCGGCTGCTGCGGGTTCCAGTCGTGGGCGGTGGTCATGGGGTGACGTGTCCTTCGGCTCGGTCGGACGACGACCGGCAGCACGGCATCCCGCGGCGGGGTGCCGGTCGTGTCAGGCCCCGCCGCGGCAGCCGAGAAGAAGAAGCTGATGCCCGCAGCTGATCACGAGCAGTAGGCTAGTCACAGCTCAGGTCCTCAGACAAGTTGTTTGGGGAAAAGGAAAGGTCCGGTCAGCAGGGGGATAAAGTCTCCGCGTTCACGCGGTGTTCAGGATGAGCAGCGGTGTTCAACAGCGGTGTTCAACAACGGTGTTCAAGAAGAGCAGGTGATTCCCGTGGCGCTCGGCGCGCTCCGTCCCAGCCCTCTGGTCGAACAGGCCGCCGAGCGGCTGCGCGAGCAGATCGCGTCGGGGCACTGGCCGGTCGGCACCAAGCTGCCCGGCGAGACGACCCTCGCCAGGGAACTCGGCGTCGGCCGCTCCACGGTCCGCGAGGCCCTGCGGGCCCTCGCCGGGGCCGGTCTGGTCCGGGCCCGGCAGGGCGCGGGCGTCTTCGTGACCGCCGACCGGCCCGTAGAGGACTGGCCCGCGCGGCTGCGCGCCGCGGCCGTCGCCGACGTCTACGAGGTCCGCGTACTCCTTGAAGTGCAGGCCGCGCGCCTCGCCGCCCGGCGCCGCACCGACGGGGACGTCACCGCGATGCGGTCCGCGCTCGCCGGGCGACGGGTGGCCGCCGCCGAGGGTGGCGCCGCGTTCGTGGACGCCGACATCGCGCTCCACGCCACCGTCGTCGCCGCCGCGCACAACCCCGTCCTCACCGACCTCTTCGCCGAGTTCGCCCCCGCCCTGCGCCAGGGCCTCGTCGACCTGCTCGCCCTCGTCGACGTGCGCGCCGCCGAGTCCGACCACGGGGACGCGGCCCACGCCGCGCTCGTGGACGCCGTCGAGGCGGGCGACGAGGACGCCGCGGAACGCGAGGCACGGCAGGAACTCGCCGTGATGCAGGGCAAGTTGGCCCGCCGTGACTAGCCTCCCGTACGTCAGGTGACCCGAATGGCCGGTAGGCCGGAATACGTCCACCAGGCCGCCGGTTGACCGCCGTATCACCCCGCACGCACATCCGGAAGGGCTCCACATGAAGATCGGCATCATCGGCGCCGGCAACATCGGCGGCAATCTCACCCGCCGTTTCACCGCGGCCGGCCACGACGTGTCCGTGGCCAACTCGCGCGGCCCCGAGACCCTGCGCGACCTCGCCGAGGAGACCGGAGCCACGCCGGTGACCGTCGCCGAGGCGGCCCGTGGCGCCGACGTCGTCGTGGTCACCGTCCCCATGAAGGCCGTCCCCGGCCTGCCCGATGACCTCCTCGACGACGCGCCGGAAGGCGTCACCGTCATCGACACCGGCAACTACTACCCGCAGCAGCGCGACGGCCGGATCGCCGCCATCGAGGAGGGCATGCCCGAGAGCCGCTGGACCGAGCTCCAGCTCGGCCACCCGGTCGTCAAGGTCTTCAACGGCACCTACGCCCACGAACTCCTCGACAAGCCGCGCCCCAAGGGCGACCCCGAGCGCATCGCCCTGCCCGTCGCCGGCGACGACGAGGCGGCCAAGACGGTCGTACGCGGCCTGCTCGACGGGATCGGCTTCGACTCCGTGGACACGGGCGGCCTCGACGAGTCCTGGCGCCAGCAGCCCGGCACCCCCGTCTACGGCCTCGCGGCGGACGCGGACACCGTCCGCAAGGCCCTCGCCGAGGCGTCCCCGGAACGCACGGCGGAGTGGCGCGCCTGAGTCACCCGGTGCGAGGGCGCGTCACGGGGTGGCCCAGTCCCGCAGCGCGCCCTTGCTCGTGAACTGGGCGACGTCCTTGTCGTGCGGACTGTCCGTGTACTGATGGAACTTCCAGGCCGCCTTGATGCGCGGCTTGCCGGCCGTCGTGTAGTCGGCGATCCAGAGCCCGTCACCGGCGTAGGACGTCGTGTCGACGTTCAGCCAGAAGTTGCGGTTCGTGTAGAGCAGCACCCGGTGATGGGGGCGCAGGCGCTTCACCTCGCGGATGAAGCGGTCCTTCTCCGCGTTGCTCGCGCGGGTGCCCTCCCCGGTCGTCTCCCAGTCCACGGCGAGCAAGTCCCCTGCCTTCTCCGGGGCCTTGCTCACGAAGTACTCGGCCTGGGCCGTGAGGTTGCCCGGCCACAGGAAGTGGTAGAAGCCGACGACGCAGCCGCCGTCGCGTGCCAGTTTCGTCTGCGCCGTGAGCCGCGGATTGACGTACGAACGCCCCTCCGTCGCCTTGATGAAGACGAACGACTGGCCTTCCGTGTCGAAGGTGGACTGGTACGAGCTGACGTCGATACCGCGCAGCATGCTGGCCTCCCGGTCGGTGGGGCGACGAGGTCGAACATCCATCGTCCCCGATCCGATCCCGTCGGGGTACCTCTTTCCGCACGTTGATCCGCTGTGCGGTGCGGCGCCGCACCAGGACGTTTCGATCGCCTCAGTCTTGGAACACGCTTTACACGGCTTCGTGCAACTGCCGGAGCCGTGTCGCTGTCTGACAGGGAGTTGGGCCCGATGGGGGGCATGGGGTGACTCGGAGAGTGGGGCAGGTCGTGGGACGGCGCAAGGGCGGAATAGGGATCGCGCTCGTGACGGTCGCGGTGCTGGTGGGTGCGAGCGCCTGCGGCGGCGGCAGTGGCGACAAGAAAACGGGCGGGGACGACGGGAAGGCGGCGGGGAAGCCGGGCACGAGCGCCTCGCCCACACCGGCGAAGCCCAAGGGTCCGCCGATGCTCCTGGAGACGATCACTCCGCTGAACGACGCCAAGGTCGGTGTGGCGATGCCGATTTCGGTGGTCTTCACCAACCCGGTGGCCGCCAAGGCGCGCGCCTCCGTCGAGAAGCACATGAAGGTCAGCACCTCGCAGCCGGTGGCCGGTGCCTGGCACTGGTTCGGCGACAAGCGCGCGGACTGGCGCCCGAAGACGTACTGGCCCTCCGGTACGAAGGTGAAGATCGACGCCGACATGAAGGGCGTCAGCAACGGCAACGGCCGCTACGGCGTGCACGGTTACACGCACACCTTCACGGTCGGCGACGACGTCCGGGCCGACGTCTCCGTCACCGGTCACACCATGAAGGTCACCAAGAACGGCCAGGCCGTGCGCACGCTGTCGATCAACGCCGGCAGCGCCGAGTATCCGACCTGGAACGGCACGATGGCCGTCATCGACAAGCAGGAGAAGGTCCACATGACCTCCTGCAGCGTCGGCATCAGCTGCAACAAGGGCAGCGCCAACTACTACGACCTGACGCTGCCCTGGGACGTCCACCTCACCCAGTCCGGCACGTACGTCCACTACTCGACCGGTGACCCGAACCCGGGCAGCGGCTCCGCCCGTGGCTCGCACGGCTGCGTCCACCTGTCGCTGGCCGACGCCAAGTGGTTCTACGGCCAGGTCAAGCAGGGCGACCCCGTCACGATCACGGGCTCGCCGCGCGCCAAGGCTCCGGCCGACAACGGCTACGCGGCCTTCAACCTGAGCTGGGACCAGTGGCTCGCGGGGAGCGGGGCGGGGGAGGGCACGACGGCGACCCTGTGACCGCCGTCGCCCTCAACACCTGCTGATCCTCAACACCTGCTGATCCTCAACACCTGCTGATCCTCAGCACTCGATGATGTTCACCGCGAGCCCGCCGCGGGCCGTCTCCTTGTACTTGACGGACATGTCGGCGCCGGTCTCCTTCATGGTCTTGATGACCTTGTCGAGGGAGACGTGGTGGCGGCCGTCGCCGCGCAGCGCCATACGGGCCGCGGTGACGGCCTTCGCGGCGGCCATGCCGTTGCGCTCGATGCAGGGGATCTGGACGAGGCCGCCGACGGGGTCGCAGGTCAGACCGAGGTTGTGCTCCATACCGATCTCGGCGGCGTTCTCGACCTGCTCGGGGGTGCCGCCGAGGACCTCGGCGAGGGCGCCCGCGGCCATCGAGCAGGCGGAGCCGACCTCGCCCTGGCAGCCGACCTCGGCGCCGGAGATGGAGGCGTTCTCCTTGAAGAGCATGCCGATGGCGCCCGCGGAGAGCATGAAGCGGACGACGCCTTCCTCATCGGCGCCGGGCACGAAGTTGATGTAGTAGTGCAGGACCGCGGGGATGATGCCCGCGGCGCCGTTGGTGGGCGCGGTCACGACGCGGCCGCCCGCGGCGTTCTCCTCGTTGACGGCCATCGCGTAGAGGGTGATCCACTCCATGGCGCGGGCCGTCGGGTCGCCTTCGGCGCGCAGCTGGCGGGCCGAGTTGGCGGCGCGGCGGCGGACCTTGAGGCCGCCGGGCAGGATGCCCTCGCGGGACATGCCGCGCGAGACGCAGGCCTGCATGACGCGCCAGATGTCGAGGAGGCCGGAGCGGATCTCGTCCTCGGTGCGCCAGGCCTTCTCGTTCTCCAGCATCAGCGCGGAGATGGACAGGCCGGTGTCCTCGGCGAGGCGGAGCAGCTCGTCGCCGGTGCGGAAGGGGTACTTGAGGACCGTGTCTTCGGGCACGATCGGGTTGTCGCCGGCCACGGCATCCTCGTCGACGACGAAGCCGCCGCCCACCGAGTAGTACGTCTTCTCCAGGACGAGCGCGCCCTCGTGGTCGTAGGCGAAGATCGTCATGCCGTTGGCGTGGTACGGCAGTGCCTTGCGGCGGTGCAGGATCAGATCGTCGTCGAAGCTGAACGGGATCTCGTGGACGCCGAGCAGGCTGATCTTCCCGGAGGCCTTGATCGCCTCGACGCGGTCGTCGGCCTTCTCCACGTCGACGGTGCGGGGGGAGTCGCCCTCCAGACCCAGCAGGACCGCCTTGGGGGTGCCGTGGCCGTGTCCGGTGGCGCCGAGGGAGCCGTAGAGCTCCGCCCGTATCGAGGCGGTGTGGGCGAGCAGGCCCTCGTTCTTCAGGCGGCGGGCGAACATGCGGGCTGCCCGCATCGGGCCGACCGTGTGGGAGCTGGACGGGCCGATGCCGATCGAGAACAGGTCGAAGACCGAGATGGCCACGGGGAACTCCTAGGTGGGGTTTCGGCGGACGCCGTTGTCCGCCGGGTGGTGCGCAGGGCGATACGGAGGGCGGTGCATGGGGCGGGGCACCGCTCTCACTGTCCAGTGTGCGCGGTGCCCCGAAATTTCATACGCACAAATGCGTACGAAACTACTTCAGGCCGGGGTACAGGGGGTACTTGTCGGCGAGAGCGGTGACGCGGGCCTTGAGGGACGCCGCGTCAGTACCCCCGAAGGGAGCGGGCGCCTTGAGGGCCTCGGCGATGATGTCGGCGACCTCGGTGAAGTCCTCGGCCTGGAAGCCGCGGGTGGCCAGGGCCGGGGTGCCGATCCGCAGGCCGGAGGTGACCATCGGCGGGCGCGGGTCGTTCGGGACCGCGTTGCGGTTGACGGTGATGCCGACCTCGTGGAGACGGTCCTCGGCCTGCTGGCCGTCGAGCTCGGACTCGCGCAGGTCGACCAGGACCAGGTGGACATCCGTGCCGCCGGACAGCACGTTCACGCCCGCGGCGCGCGCGTCGTCCGAGGTCAGACGGGCGGCGAGGATCTGGGCGCCCTCGATGGTGCGCTGCTGGCGCTCCTTGAAGTCCTCGCTCGCGGCGACCTTGAAGGAGACGGCCTTGGCCGCGATCACGTGCTCCAGGGGGCCGCCCTGGAAGCCCGGGAAGACGGACGAGTTCAGCTTCTTCGCGAAGTCCTTCTTGGCCAGGATGATGCCGCCGCGCGGGCCGCCCAGGGTCTTGTGGGTGGTGGAGGTGACCACGTCCGCGTACGGCACCGGGTTGGGGTGCAGGCCGGCGGCGACCAGGCCGGCGAAGTGGGCCATGTCGACCCACAGGAAGGCCTCGACCTCGTCCGCGATGCGGCGGAACTCGGCGAAGTCCAGCTGGCGCGGGTAGGCGGACCAGCCGGCGATGATGACCTTGGGGCGGTGCTCCTTGGCGAGGCGCTCGACCTCGGCCATGTCGACCAGGCCGGACTCGTCGACGTGGTAGGCCACGACGTCGAACTGCTTGCCGGAGAAGTTCAGGCGCATGCCGTGGGTGAGGTGGCCGCCGTGGGCGAGGTCCAGGCCCAGGATCGTGTCGCCGGGCTTGGCGAGCGCGAAGAGGGCGGCCTGGTTGGCGGAGGCGCCGGAGTGCGGCTGCACGTTGGCGTACTCGGCGCCGAACAGGTCCTTGACCCGGTCGATGGCGATCTGCTCGGTGACGTCGACGTGCTCGCAGCCGCCGTAGTAGCGCCGGCCGGGGTATCCCTCGGCGTACTTGTTGGTCAGGACCGAGCCCTGCGCCTCCATGACGGCGACCGGAGCGAAGTTCTCCGACGCGATCATCTCGAGGGTGGACTGCTGACGGTGCAGCTCGGCGTCGACCGCGGCGGCGACGTCCGGGTCGAGCTCGTGCAGGGGGGTGTTCATGAGCGACATGGTCGTGGTGTCCCTAGTTGCCGGAGCCGGAGAACGCGTCGTACTCGTCCGCGGAGAGCAGGTCCTTCGGCTCTTCCGAGATGCGGACCTTGAACAGCCAGCCGCCCTCGAACGGGGCGGAGTTCACCAGCGCCGGGTCGTCCACGACGTCCTGGTTCGCCTCGACGACCTCGCCGGTGACCGGGGAGTACAGGTCGCTGACGGACTTGGTCGACTCGAGTTCGCCGCAGGTCTCGCCCGCGGTCACCGTGTCACCGACCTCGGGGAGCTGGGCGTAGACGACATCGCCGAGCGCGTTGGCCGCGAACTCGGTGATGCCGACCGTCGAGACGCCGTCCTCGGCGCCCGACAGCCACTCGTGCTCCTTGCTGTAGCGCAGCTGCTGGGGGTTGCTCATGATCTGAATTCTCCTGTACGCGAATGGGTGCTGCGGAACGAGAGGGGTGTGCGCTGGGTTACTTCCGGCGGCCCCCGTGAGGACTGGTCGGGCTACTTCTGGCGCTTGTAGAACGGCAGCGCCACGACCTCGTACGGCTCGTGGGCGCCGCGGATGTCCACGCCGACGCCCTCGGTGCCGGGGGCGGCGTGCGCCGCGTCGACGTAGGCGATGGCGATCGGCTTGCCGAGCGTGGGGGAGGGGGCGCCGGAGGTGACCTCGCCGATCACCTGGCCGCCGGCGACCACGGACATCCCGGCGCGCGGCACGCGGCGGCCCTCGGCGATCAGGCCGACGAGCTTGCGCGGCGGGGCGGTCTCGGCGCGCTCGGCGGAGGCCTGCAGCGCCGTGCGCCCGACGAAGTCGCCGGTCTTCTCGAACTTCACGACCCGGCCGAGACCGGCGTCGAACGGCGTCAGCGCCGTGGTCAGCTCGTGCCCGTACAGCGGCATACCCGCCTCCAGGCGGAGCGTGTCGCGGCAGGAGAGGCCGGCGGGGACGAGCCCGACCGGCGCGCCCGCGTCGGTCAGCGCCTGCCACAGCTTCTCGGCGTGCTCCGGGGCGACGAACAGCTCGAAGCCGTCCTCGCCGGTGTAGCCGGTGCGGGCGATGAGGGCCGGGACGCCGGCGACGGTGCCGGGCAGGCCCGCGTAGTACTTGAGGCCGTCCAGGTCGGCGTCCGTGACGGACTTCAGGATGCCGGGGGACTCGGGGCCCTGCACGGCGATGAGCGCGTAGGCGTCGCGGTCGTCGCGGACCTCGGCGTCGAAACCAGCGGCGCGCTCGGTGATGGCGTCGAGGACGATCTGGGCGTTGCCGGCGTTGGCGACGACCATGTATTGAGGAAGACCGGCCTCGGTCTCGCCCAGGCGGTAGACGATCAGGTCGTCGACGATCCCGCCGTCCTCCTGGCAGATCATGGTGTAGCGGGCGCGGCCGGGGCCGATCGTGGACATGTTGCCGACGAGGGCGTGGTCGAGGAGGTCGACGGCCTGCGGCCCGGTGACGGTGATCTCGCCCATGTGCGACAGGTCGAAGAGGCCCGCCTTGGTGCGGACCGCGATGTGCTCGTCGCGCTCGCTGCCGTACCGCAGCGGCATGTCCCAGCCCGCGAAGTCGGTCATCGTCGCGCCCAGCGAGCGGTGCAGTGCGTCGAGGGCGGTCTTACGGGGGGTGTTGCTCATGAGTGGTGCTCCAGGATCCCAGGCATGACAGACGAGGGCGATGGTCTTCCTCCCCATCTGTCATCGGAACCTGAGAGGTTCGCCGGCGCCACACGTACTGGTGGTCGCGGCTTGCACCTTGGGTGGAGCGGCCGAGGGCCGCCCGCTTTTCAGATATGCCTCGCCCGCGCGGTACGGGGCCTGAGAGATTCAAGGGAGGAACTTGCTCCTTCGGCGCCCCCGGGGACGCGTAGGCGTCCGGGGAGCTCTCCCGCGCGGATTCAAGCGGCCGGTATGCAGTTGGTTGTGCTCTTGGCGGGCACATCATTGCATGCCGACCGTACGGGGGAACCACTTGTACGGCATTACCGTCTCTTTACACTTGGCGGGCAAGGGTGGCGTGACCGGAACGGGGAGGACGATCACGGTGCACAAGGCAGCGGCGGGTGCGTACGCGGCGGCAGGGGTCGGACAGCGTGCGATGCCCCGCCCGGGGTCGGTGACGGGGCGCGGTCCGGTCGTCAGGGATCTGCGCGGCAGAGGCGGCCGCACGCCGAGGCGCCTCGGCTTCGCGCGGGGTGACCTGATCGTGGTCTCGGGGCTCCCGGGCAGCGGCAAGTCCACGCTGATGCGCCGCGTGGTCGGCGCCGGGGGAGCCGTGCGCATCGACTCGCAGGACGCCCGTGACCGCTGGGCGGCCCGACTGCCCCGGCTCCTCCCGTACGCCGTGTACCGCCCGCTCGTGCGGCTCGCGCACTTCGCCGGGCTGCGGCGGGCCCTGCGCTCGGGAGGCAGCGTCGTCCTGCACGACTGCGGCACCCAGGCTTGGGTGCGGCGCTGGCTGGCCAGGGAGGCCGGGCGGCGCGGCGCGGACCTGCATCTGATGCTGCTCGACGTCGACGCGGACACGGCGCTCGCGGGCCAGCGGGACCGCGGCCGCGGGGTCTCGCGCTACGCGTTCGCCCGGCACCGCCGCGCGGTCGCGGGTCTCGTGGAGTCGGCCGAGCGCGGTGACCTGCCGTGGGGCTGCGCGTCCGCGGTGCTGCTCGACCGGGACGCGACGGATGTGCTGAACGGGATCGCGTTCGAGGGCGGTTGACGTAATGCCGCGACCGCCTGTGAGTGTGTGGATGCAGAGGGTGTCGTGTCATTCGCACGCGCTAGGGTTCGGCCGCAGACAGAGCGGTTCCAGAGCGGGTGGTAGGCACATGGACATTCCGGCGCAGGCTCATGCACATCCGTACGGCGGGTGGCCGGCCAACGAGCTGGAGGAGGTGCTCGCCGCCTCCCTCGGGGTCGACTCGGCGGGCGGCCGGATCGTCGAGGTCCTCGGACGCAGTCAGGTGTGGATACCGCTGCCCCAGGGCGGCGGACCCGGCAGCCCGAACCTCGACCTGCCGACGCTGGAGATCGAGGGCCAGGCCTATGTGCCCGTCTTCAGCTCGGAGGAGCAGTTCCTCGCGGTCGCCGGCGACCGGATGGGCTGCACGGTCGCGCCGGCCGTCGAGTTCGCGCGCGGGCTGCCCCCGCAGGTCGGCATCGCGGTGAACCCGGACGGCGCCGTCGGCGTCCCGCTGCCCCCGCCCGCCGTCGCCGAGCTGTGCAGGTCCGGCCGTACGCCGCTGGACGGGCCGGCCTCGGGCGGCCGGGTCAGCCTCTACGAGCCCGACTGGCAGAACGACCCGGTCGACTTCCTGGCCGCCGTGCGCGAGGAGTTCGAGGCGTCCGGCGTCGTCCTCACCGCCCGCCGCTGCCTCGCCAGCGTCGAGGGCGGCGACCCTCTCCTCTTCGTCGGCGTCGAGCTGTCGCAGTGGGAGGGCCCCGCGCGCAACCTGCCCATGGACGCCCTGGGCCGCGCTCTGGGCCGGGTCCCGGCGCCCTGGCCGGTGAACCTCGTCCTGCTCGACATCACCCAGGACCCGGTCGGTGACTGGATGCGCGCCACGCTGCGGCCGTTCTACACGCAGGGTCACTGAAAGCCCGGCGCCGGTCCCCGTTCGGGAGAACACGGGAAAGCGGTCGACCGCGCGTACGTCAAGTCGGTGTCAGGATCGCCGCTTAAGCTGGTTTCATGACCTGTCTGGGCGGTCCCGCCGCGGGGAGCGGGTCGAAATCGTCGGGTACGTCACGAAGGGGCGGTTACGGGTGAGTGCGTCGGGCACGGCCGCGGCCGGTCAGGTCGAGCACATGCTGCGCCAGGTGACGCCGGGGCGTTACGACGCCTACGAGGCGCTGCTCAACGCGCTCGCGGACCCCGGCGCCGGCCAGGTGTGGATGCTGCTCTGGCACGGCCAGGCCGGATCCCCCGACGCGCAGTACGGGAACATGGAGGTCGAAGGCTTCTCGTACGCCCCCTGCGTCACCTCGGCCCAGGAGCTGTCCGCCTCCGGCTGGAGCCGCGCGTACGAGGTCGTCGGCGGGGTCGACGCGGCCCGCACGCTCTACCCCGACCACTACGGCCTTTGGCTCAACCCGCACGCGCCCGGCGGCGGCGTCGGCATCCCGTGGCTCGACCTGCGCCGGATCGCGGGCGGCCTCGACCGCCAGCCCGCCGGGCCCCTGCGGCTGAGCGACCCCGCCATCGAAATCCCCCAGTTCTACGCCCTGCTGACGCAGAACGCGCACCGCACCACCGCGATCCGCTCGCTGCGCCGCGCCTGGGTCCAGCCGACGCTCGGCGCGCCCTATCTGGCGATCGGCCTCGAGGTGTACGACACGTCGCCGGTGTCCGTGGACGCGGTGCGCGCGATGATGCAGCAGTCGGTCGTCGCCGTGCCCGACGGACTGCCCGTCTCCACGGTCGCGATGTCCGACGAGCACGACCCCGTCGCCATGTGGCTGCGCGCCAACGCCCGCCCGTTCTACGACCGCGAGGCCCACGCGGCCCCGCCCGCGTCCGCCCCCGTCGCGGGGTACGGGTACCCGCCGCCGCACGGGACGTACTGAACTGTTCGGTCTTCAAGTGACATTACGGAACGCTTGGTTGAACGTAAATGAACCGCCCCTCCGCAGTTCACGTGAAGACCAGGTGAGAGCGCTTACGTAATGCCCTGACCAGGTTTCGAGCGCACGCGTGGAGACTCGCAACTCGCGATCATCACTGTATAGTCACATCGATTCGGTGGCCGACGGGGGCGGATGGGACGCCCGTGTCCGGTCCACTCCTTAGGGGGGAGCCGTCGTGACAGCAGAAACAACAGCGAGTTACCGAATTCTCGGCCCACTCGAAGTCATCGGCGGCGATCTGCGGGAATGCCGCATCGCGCGCGGCAGGCAGCAGGTGATCCTGGGCATGCTGCTCCTGGAGGCCAACCGTGTCGTGAGCGCGGAGAGCCTGATCACGGCCGTGTGGGGCGATTTTCCGCCATCCACGGCGCGCACCCAGATACAGGCCTGCATCTCTTCGCTGCGCAGCGCCCTCGGGGAAATCGGTGAAGGCGACGCGATCGTGACCAGGGATCCCGGATATGTGATCCAGGTAGGCGATCAGCAGATCGACAGTCAAGTTTTCGCTAAGAAAGTCTCCGAGGCCAACTCCCTGATTGCCGAAGGGGCCCCGGGCGCCGCCGAATTGCTCGACGAAGCGCTCGGCCTGTGGCGCGGACGCGCCCTGAGCGGAGTTGTCAGCAGCAAATTGCTGTCGAAGGCGTCGGAGCTCGACGAAAACCGGCTGGTCGCCCTGGAGACGTACACGGACCTCGAGTTGGCGTCGGGACGGGCGGGCCGGCTGGTCGGCTCGCTGCGCGCGCTCGTCGCCGAGCACCCGCTGCGCGAACGCGTGCGCGGCCAGCTGATGCTGGCCCTCTACCGCTCCGGCCGGCAGGCGGAGGCACTGGAGACGTACCGCGCCGGACGGCTCCTCGCGATCGAGGAGCTCGGCCTCGAACCGAGCGACGAACTCAAGCGGCTGGAACTC
Organism: Streptomyces sp. NBC_00009; assembly: GCF_045040855.1. NCBI lineage: Bacteria > Bacillati > Actinomycetota > Actinomycetes > Kitasatosporales > Streptomycetaceae > Streptomyces > Streptomyces sp. NBC_00009. The sequence continues at coordinate 2,375,074 of NZ_CP108312.1, read as the reverse complement.
GCCGTCCTGTCGGGCGAGGCAGCGCTGCACCCCGCCCCCGAGCCCGTCACCGCGCCGCGGGAGGCGGAGCCCGGGGCCGCCCCCGGACCGGAGCGCGTCGCCGACCCCGGGGCGCCGGTGTCCGTCTCGCCGCTCGTGCCGTTCCAACTGCCGTCCGACACCGCCGGGTTCACCGGCCGGGCCGCCCTGATCGAGGGGATCGACCGGGCCCTGCGCGACGACGGCAACCAGGCCACCCGCATCGTGACGCTGACCGGGCCGCCGGGCGCGGGCAAGAGCACCCTCGCCGTCCACATCGCCCACCGTGTCGCCGCCCGCTTCCCGCACGGCCAGCTGTACTGCGACGTCGGCGGCACCCGCGCCCAGCCCCTGACCCCCGCCGCCGTACTCGGCCGGTTCCTGCGCGCTCTCGGGGTGCCCGGCGCCGCACTGCCGGACGACGTGGACGAGCGCGCGGAAATGTTCCGGCACCTGCTCGCCGACCGGCGGGTCCTCGTCGTCCTTGACAACGTTCGCAGCGAACGCCAGCTGCGCATGCTGCTGCCCGGCAGCGCCAGTTGCGCCGTACTGATCACGGGAGGCCCGCGGATCACCGGGCTCGCCGGGGCCCGCGCGTTCAACGTCGACGTGTTCGAGAACGCCGAGGTCCTCGAAATGCTCGAAGGGGTCATCGGGGCGCAGCGCGTACGCGACGAGGCGGCCGCGGCGGAGACCCTCGGGCACATGGTCGGGCGGCTGCCGCTGGCGCTGCGGATCGTCGCCGCGCGCCTCGCCGCCCGCCCGCACTGGTCCCTCGCCTGGATGGTGGAGCGCCTCTCCGACCAGCACCGCACCCTGGACGAACTGGCGCACGGCGACCTGGCGATCAGGACCAGCCTCGCCCTGATGTACAACGGGCTCGACGAGGAGGCGCGCCGTCTGCTGCGGCTCCTCAGCCTCCTCGACGGCACGTCGATCCCGGCCTGGACGGCCGCCGCCCTGCTCGACACGGGCCTGCCCCGCGCCGCCGACCTGCTGGAGCTCCTCGTCGACGCGCAGATCCTGCACGTCGAGGGGACCGACCCGACGGGGTCGCCCCGCTACAAACTCAACGGGCTCATACGCCTGTTCGCCCGCGAGGAGCTGGACCGGAACGAGGGGCCCGAGGGACAGCGCGCGGCGGTCGCCCGCGTCGTCGGCGGCTGGCTGGCCGCGGTGGAGGAGGCCCATCGCCGCATCTACGGCGGCCACTTCACGGTCCTGCACGGCACGGCGCCGCGCCTGCGGTTCCCCGCCGGGTACTTCGACCGCGTGCTCGCCGATCCGCTCGGCTGGCTGGAGTCCGAGCGCGCCAACGCGTGTGCGGCGATCCGGCTCGCGGCCGACGCCGGTGAGGCCGAGGCCTGCTGGGACCTGGCCGTCAGCCTCGTCTCGCTCTTCGAGGCCCGCTGCTACTTCGAGGACTGGGAGCAGACCCATCTGTGGGCCCTCGACTGCGTGCGCGAGGCGGGGGCGCGGCGCGGGTACGGCGCCCTCATGTGCTCGCTGGGCTCCCTGCACATCAGCCGCTCGCAGCTGACCGCGGCCGGACAGCGGCTCGGCGTGGCCCGCGACGTCTTCGCCGAACTCGGCGACGTGCACGGGCAGGCCATGACCCGGCGCAACCTCGCCCTGCTCGACCAGCGGCGGGGCAACAACGAGGCGGCCCTCGCGCAGTACCGGCCCGCACTCGAGGAGTTCCGCTCGGCCGGTGACTCGGTCGGCGCCGCGAGCGTCCTCGTACACATGGCGAGCATGGAGATCGACCGCGACAACTTCGACGCCGCGGGCGCCCATCTCTCCGAGGCCCTGACGATCTGCCGTGCCACCGGAAGTCAGCGGGTGGAGGTGCAGGTCCGCTACGTACTCAGCGTGCTGCGCCAGCGCCAGGGCCGCTACACGGAGGCCGAGGAGATCCTCACGGGCATCCTGCGCCAGGTCCGCGAGCGCCGGGACATGGCGGGGGAGTCGCGCATCCTGCACCGTCTCGGACTGGTCAACGCCCGGCTCGGCCGCACCGGGGTCGCCCAGGGCCGGCTGCGTGAGGCCATCGCGATCCGCGAGCGGATCATGGACCGGGTCGGCGCGGCCGAAGCGCGCCTGGAACTCGCTCAGTTGGAGGTCGCCATCGAGGACCGGATGCTCCTCGGCGACCACGGCGGTGTCGTCTGCCGCACTGGTGGACCGGCCGGTCCGACGAACACCGCCGGCCCGGGCCGGCCCTGGGGCGACGGTCTGCCGGACAGGCCCTGAGGCCTTCGGTGGACTAGGCGGCGCCCTCGGCCGAGTTGGAGCCCGGGCCCGGCCACGGAGTGTCGAACGGTGTGACGGTGCTGTGCGCGGCAGCGGTGATGCCGGCCTGTGGGCCGGGCCACGGAGTGTCGTCGGTGGCCGCCCCCAGGCCCAGGGTGAGGGGCAGGACGGCCGCTGCGACGAGTGCTGCCAGGGTGAACGTGGTGGTCCTACGCACGTGTTCCCGCTTTCCCTTGTGAACGGGCCCGGACCTCTGCCCGGACCCAGCCCGTGGATCGTAGGTGACCCCGCTATCACTCAGCTATCGCTTCGCCACCGGCAATGTCCCCGGCGGCGACGGCCGACCGAGTCCGCGGCAGCAGCGGACCAGTAGGGCTCATGGTGATGATGCGTGACGGCGGCCGGAGCAGCGTCGGCCGACAGATCCTCGAACTCCCCGGCGCCGACCCAGGTGCCGTCATCCGACGAGGTCCGGGCGACCCCCGGGCATGGAGGCTGGTCCGTGGACGCGCCGTACCCTTCGCACTCCCTGCCGATCGGGGCGACCTTCGCCCGGCAGGCCCGCCGGACGCCCGACAGGACCGCGGTCCGCGGTGACGACGGCGAACTGACCTACGGCGAACTGGACGACCGCTCCGACCGTCTCGCCCGGCACCTCCAGGACCTCGGGGTGGCCGTCGGCGACGTCGTCGCCCTGGACGCCGGGCGCTCCGTCGCCGCCGTCGTGGGCCTGCTCGGCATCCTCAAGGCGGGCGCCGCCTATCTCGCGCTCGAACGCCGCTATCCGCCGGAGCGGCGCCGGCTGATCCTCGAGGACGCGGGCGCCCGGTTCGTCCTCACCGCGCCCGGCGCATCAGGGGAGTTGCCTCCCGGGTGCACGGCCCTGCCGCTCGAAGCGGAGCTGCCCACGCGGGCGCCCGCCGACCCCGGCGTGACCCCCGCCGACTCCGCGTACCTCGCCTACACCTCGGGATCGACCGGCGCGCCGAAGGGCGTCTGTGTCCCGCACCGCGCCGTGTCGCGCCTCGTGCTCGGCGCCGACTTCCTCGTCACCACCGCGGACGACGTGTTCCTGCAGTACGCGCCGATGGCCTTCGACGCGTCCACCCTGGAGATCTGGGCGCCGCTCCTCAACGGCGCGCGCCTGGACCTCGCCCCCGACCGCGACCTGTCCGTCAGCGAACTCACCAAGCTGGTACGGCACTCGGGCACGACCGTGCTGTGGCTGACCGCCGGTCTCTTCCAGCAGGTCGTCGAGTCCGGCCTGGACGACCTGCGCGGGTTGCGCGTCCTCCTCGCCGGCGGGGACGTCCTGTCGCCGCCGCACGTGAACCGCGCCGTCGCCGCGCTGCCCGGCACCACACTTGTCAACGGCTACGGCCCCACCGAGAACACCACCTTCACCTGCTGCCACGTCATCACCGGGCCCGTGACGGGAGCCGTGCCGATCGGCCGGCCGATCCGCGGCACCGGCGTCCACGTGCTCGACGCGGACCTGCGCCCCGTCCCCGACGGGGAGACCGGCGAGCTCTTCGCGACGGGCGAGGGACTGGCCCACGGCTACCTCGGCAGTCCGGAGCTGACCGCCGAGCGCTTCCTGCCCGACCCGTACGCGACCCGGCCGGGCGCCCGGATGTACCGCACCGGCGACCTGGTGCGCAGGCGCCCCGACGGCGTCCTCGAGTACCACGGGCGCGCCGACCAGCAGGTGAAGATCCGCGGCTTCCGCATCGAACCCGGCGAGGTGGAGTCCGCCCTCGCGGCCCTGCCCGGTGTGGCCGAGGCGGCCGTCGTGGCCCAGCCGCAGCCGGCCGGCGGCAAGAGCCTCGTCGCGTTCGTCACGGGCCGTCCCGGCGACGAGCTCTCCACCCTCGACCTGCGCAGGCGCCTCGCCGACGTGCTGCCGGAGTACACGATCCCGTCCCGGGTCAGGATCGTCGACGCGCTGCCCCTGACGGCGAACGGGAAGGTCGACCGCGCCGCGCTCACCGCCGAGCGGTCGCCCGGCAGGCCCGAACTCGCGGCGGCGTACCGGGAACCGGCGCCCGGGACCGAGACGGCCGTCGCCCGCCTGTGGAGCGACCGCCTCGGCATCGACGGCGTCGGCGCCGACGACGACTTCTTCGAACTCGGCGGCCACTCCCTGATCGGCGTCCGCATCACCGCGGACCTCCAGCGCGAGTACGGCGTGGAGATATCCCCGGTCGCCTTCTACCTCGACCCGACCCCGGCGGGCCTCGCCGCGGCCGTCGAGAAGGCGCGGGACGCCGCGTGAGGATCACCGCCGGATGCGTTCCCGTCCCGGCCGCGGACCTCGCGAAGGCCGATCTCTTCGACCCCGGGTTCCACGCGGACGGCGACCTCCATGCCGTGTGGGCGCGCATGCGGTCCGACGCGCCGCTGCACCGCCAAGTGCTGCCCGACGGGCGCGCGTTCACCTCGGTCACCCGTTACGCGGACGCCTGTCGCGTCCTGGGCGACCACCGTGCCTTCACCTCCGAACGCGGCAGCATCCTCACCCAGCTCGGCCACGACGACACCTCCGCCGGCCAGATGCTGGTCTCCACCGACCCGCCGCGCCACGGCGAACTGCGCCGTCCCCTCAACGGGAAGCTCACCGCCCGCGCGCTCGCCGACTGGGAGGGCAGGATCCGGCAGGCCGTCACCCACTTCCTCGCCCCCGCGCGCGACGGCGGCGTCTGGGACGTGGCGCGGCGCGCCTACGACCTGCCGATGACCGTGGCCGGCGCGCTGATGGGCGTACCGGAGTCCGACTGGGACGACCTGGTGCGGTGGACCGCGATGGCGGCGGCGCCGGACGACGAGACCTTCCGCGTCGGTACCAGCGGGGCAGCGACGCTGGCCATCGCGCACCACCAGCTTTTCGAGTACTTCGCGCAGACGCTGCGCACACGTCGCTCCGAAGGGCCGGGCGAGAACCTCGTCGGCCATCTGATGACCATGGACGCCGGCGGCGCGAAGCTGAGCGACGCGGAGGTCATCTACAACTGCTACAGCCTCCTCCTGGGGGCCAACGCCACGACACCGCACACCGTCTCGGGCACGCTGCTCGCCCTCTCCGAGCACGAGGACCAGCTGCGCAAGGTCGCCGACGACGCCGCGCTGATCCCCGGCCTGGTGGAGGAGGGGCTGCGCTGGACGTCCCCCGCGAGCAGCTTCCTGCGGTACGCGGTCGAGGACACCGAACTCAGCGGGGGACGAGTGCCCGCGGGCGAGGCCGTCGCCGTGTGGATCGGCTCGGCCAACCGTGACGAGAGCGTGTTCACCGACCCGTACCGGTTCGACGTGCTGCGCGCCGACAACCGGCACATCGCCTTCGGGCACGGCCCGCACTACTGCCTGGGCGCCACGCTCGCCCGCGTCACCTTCCGGATCCTCTTCGAGGAGTTCCTCGCCGGGTTCCGGTCCGTCGAAGTGGCCGGGCCGCCGCAGCACCTGAAGTCGGTCTTCATCGCCGGGATGACCAGCCTTCCCGTCGTGACCGCGCCGCGCTGACCTCCGCCCGGCGCCCAACGGAAGCCCCCCCGAAGCACTCGAGACACACCGAGATAGGTGAAGTATGTCTGCGAATCCTGTGTCCACCGGCGTCAGGGCCACCACGCCCTGGCTCCTGCGGAAGCCCTCGGACGACGCGACGGCCCGCGTCTTCTGCTTCCCCTACTCCGGGGTCGGCGCGTCCATGTTCAACGCGTGGCCCGCCCGCTTCGGCGCCGCCGACGCCGTCGAGGTGTGCGCGGTCCAGCTGCCCGGCCGCGAGAACCGGATGCGCGAGCCGCACTACGGCACGTACGAGGAGCTCGCCGGGCACCTCGTCGAGGCTCTGACGCCCTACCTCGACCGGCCCTTCGCGTTCTTCGGGCACTGCGCGGGATCGCTGCCGGCGTTCGAGACGGCGCGGCTGCTCGCGGCGCGTGAACTGCCCCTGCCCGAGACGGTGTTCGTGTCGGCGCAGGTCGCGCCGCACGACTGCCCGCACGACCGCTTCCTCGACATGACGGACGACGAACTGAAGGCCGAGCTGGAGTTCCTCGCCGTCTCCCGCGGCGGCACCGCCCACCCCGCGCTCATCGAGCTCGGCCTCGCCGTGCTGCGCGAGGACCTCGGCGCGAACCGGGTGTACGCGATGGAGCGGCCCGTACGGGTGCCGTTCGGCATCACCGTCCTGCACTGGTCCGACGACCCCGAGGTCACCCACGACGAGCTCAAGGGCTGGGACGCGTACGCCGACGGCGTCGCCTTTCCCGTACTCGACGGCGGGCACTACGACTTCCTGAAGGCCCCCGACGCTCTGATGGAACGGCTGGCCGATGCGTTCACAGCATGACGTGGACGTGTTCCGCGTGCCCGGCTTCCGGCGCCTCCTCGTCGGGCGCACCCTGTCCTTCCTGGCCACGGCGCTCGTGCCGACGGCGCTCACCCTCGCGGTGATCAGGGCGACGGGCAGCGCCGGGGACCTGGGGATCGTGCTGGCCGCCGAACTCGTGCCCCAGCTCGTGCTGCTGCCCGTCGGCGGCGTGCTCGCCGACCGCTTCCCCGCCCAGCGGGTGGCGTTCGCCGCCGACCTGGTGCGCGGCATCGCCCAACTCGCCATCGGTGCCGAGCTGTTGCTCGGTGTTGTGCGGATCGGCGACCTCTCGGTGCTCTCCGCCGTCACCGGCGCCGCCATCGCCTTCGGTACGCCGACCATGTCCCCGCTGGTCGCCGCCACCGTTCCGCAGGAGGCACGGCTGCGTGCCAACGCCCACCTCGGCGTGGCCCGCGGCTTCGCCCTCGTGGCGGGGCCCGGCATCGCGGGTGTCCTGGTCGTCGCCGTCGGCGCGGGCTGGGCCTTCGTGTTCACCGCGATGGTCTTCGGCGTCGGCGCCGTCACCCTGGGCGGCCTGCGGACCGAGCCCAGGGAGGCGAAGGCGCACACCCCGACGTTCTTCAGGGAACTCGCGGAGGGCTGGCAGGAGGTGCGCAGCCGCCCCTGGTTCTGGACCAACCTCGTCGGGCACGGGGTCTCCAACCTCGCGGCCGGGGTGCTCATGACGCTCGGACCGCTCATCGCCATCGAGCGGCTCGGCGGAGAGATCTCCTGGGTCGTCGTCTACCAGGCGGGTATGGCCGGCATGCTGGCGGGCGCGTTCGTCGCCCCGCGCCTGAAGGCCACGCGCCCCCTGGTCGTCACCTCGGTGTGCGGCGCGCTGTTCGCCCTCCCGATGATCACGTTCGCGGTGCCGCTGGCCGTGTGGGTGAACGCGCTCGCCTACGGGATCGCCATGCTCGGCATCGGTGTCCTCAACACGCTGTGGCAGACCACCATGCAGCGCCACTTCCCGCCGCACGCGCTGGCCAGGGCCGACTCGTACGACGCCCTGCTGTCCTTCGCGGCCAGACCGCTCGGGCTCGCCGTCGCCGCGCCGGTCGCCGCCCTCACCGGGTCCGCCGCGCCGCTCCTCGTCACCGCGGCACTCGTCGCCGTGGCCAACCTGGCGTGCCTCGCGCTGCCCGACGCCCGCGCCATCACGAACCGCGCCGAGCCCGACGTGCGCGTCGCCTGAATCCGTCCGGACCGCTCGACCTTCCACACTCACAGGGGGCAGGACCCATGGGCACGATCGAAGAGGGAGCGGCGCTCGCCGTCGTCGGCGCGGCTTTCGAATTCCCCCAGTGCGCCGACTGGGACACGCTGACCGCGCTGCTGCGCGAGGGCCGCAGCGCGATGCGCGGGCTCCCGCACAAGCGCGCGGAGTCCACCGGCGTCGTGCGCACCGCGAGCGACCGCGAAGGCGGCTGGATCGACGACGTCACCGGCTTCGACCACCGCTACTTCGGCATCTCCAAGGCCGACGCCGAGCTGACCGACCCGCGCCAGCGCCGCATGCTCCAACTCGCCGTGCGCGCACTCGGAGAGGCCGGATACACGCCCGACGAGCTGGCGGGCAGCGACACGGCGGTCCTCGTGGCCGGCTACGGCGCCCCGCATCCGAGCCTGTACAACCTCCTGCCCGCCGGGCAGCAGGGTGCCGGGCCCGCGATGACGGGCAGTCTGCACGCGTACGCGGCGGGCCGGGTCGCCTACCACCTCGACCTGCGCGGCCCCGCCGAGGTCATCGACACCTCCTGCTCGTCCTTCCTCGTCGCGCTGCACGAGGCCCGCTGGAAGCTGGCGCGCGGCGAGTGCGACCTCGCCCTCGTCGGCGGCTTCGAACTCGTCCTCGGCCCGCTGCCGCGCCGCACCACCGGCACGGACGGCCTCGGCGTCCTGTCGGCGGACGACCGCTGCCGTCCCTTCGACAGCGCGGCCGACGGCACGACCTACGGGGAGGGCGGCGGATTCGTCCTGGTCAAGCGGTACGAGGACGCTGTGCGCGACGGCGACACCATCTGCGCGGTCGTCCGCGGCAGCGCCGTCAACCAGGACGCCGGACGCAGCACCGGCCTCACCGCCCCCAGCCCCGCCGCGCAGAGCGAGGTCATCAGCGCCGCCTGGCAGGACGCGGGCGTCGACCCGGCGACCATCGGCTACGTCGAGGCGCACGGCACGGCCACGAAGATCGGCGACCCCATCGAGATCCAGGGCCTCGCCGGCGCGTTCGCCGCAGGGCGGGACGCCACCGGCGTACGGCCCGTGTCCTCGGTCAAGGGCAACCTCGGGCACCTCGGCTCCATGGCTTCGTTCGCCGGACTGATGCGCGTCATCGCCCAGTTCAGGGCCGGCGAGATCTTCCCCACCGCGCACTTCCGCGAGGCGAACCCGCTGCTCGCCCTGCCCGAGGACACCCTGCGCATCGCCGCCGGCGCCGAGCCGTGGCCCACCGGCCGTGGCCCCCGCCGCGCGGGCATCAGCAGCTTCGGTCTCAGCGGCACCAACGCGCACATGGTCGTCGAGGAGGGGCCGGCCGCCCCGCCGCCACCCCCGTACACGAATGTCGAGCGCCCCTTCGTGCTCTCCGCGCGCGACCTGTCGGGCCTCGACCGCCAGGTGCGCCGGCTGCGTGACCTGATCGCCGCCGACCTCACCGGCTTCGACCTGGCCGCGGCCGGCGAGGTCCTCACTGCGGCGCGCGAACACTTCCCGCTGCGGCACGCCTGGACGGCGCGCGACACCACCGAGCTCCTCGGCCATCTGGACGCCGTACTTCACGGGCCCGCCCAGGCGCCCGTGCCCGGCACGACGCCGCCCCTCGTCGTGGCACTCGGCGACACGGTCGCCACCACGGTCGCGGACCTGCGTGCCTGCGCCGCCGGACACCCCGCGTTCGCCGACGTCCACGAGGAGGCCGGGCGGGCGCTGCCCGCGGGCGAGTGGAACGCGGCGCAGCGCACGCTGGTGCGGCTGGTCGGCGGGCACGCGATGCTCGCGCGGGCCGGTCTCGCGCCCGCCCTGGTACTCGCCCACGGCGTCGGCGCCCACGCGGCCCGCGTACTGCGGGAGGAGACGGACCTCGCCACCGCCCTGACCGCCCTGAGCACTCCGCCCGACGAGCCCGCGCCGCCCAACCCTGAGGCCCTGCGCGGCGCCCTGTCCGGGCTCGCCGGGCACCCCCTGATCGTCGATCTGGCGCCCGGCAGCGCCCTGTCCGGGCTCCTTGCCGCACAGCCCGTCACGGCCGTCGCCACCACCCCCGTACAGGCCCTGGCCCTGGCGTTCGCCCACGGGCACACCGTGGACTGGCGGGCCTTCCTCGGCCGCCCGCCCGTGCGGCGAATACCGCTGCCGGTGGCGGCCCTCGCGGAGGAGCACTGCTGGCCGACGACGACAGCGGCCCCGGCCGAGCCGGACGCGCCCGAGCCGGAGACGGACGAACCCGCTCCCGGCGGCAGCGTCACGGACGTCGTGCTCGGCTTCGCCCGGGACGTTCTCAAGGAGCCGGGGCTCGGCGAGGACGACGACTTCTTCGACGCGGGCGGGAACTCGCTGAACGGCACCCAGCTCGTGGCCAGGATCAACGAGCACTTCGGCACCGACTTCGAGGTCCTCGACCTGTTCGACCTGCCCGACCTGCGCTCCCTCGCGGACGCCGTGGCCGGGGCCGCCCCGCAGGCGGCGACACCCAGGCCGGACGACGAACAGGAAGAAGGCACGGCACGGGGAGCCGGGGGCGGCGATGTGCGCGAAGGCCCCCTGTGCGGGCAGCAGACCGCCATCTGGGCCGCGCAGCAGCTCGACCCCGAGTCGGGCGCGTACAACGTGCCGGCCGCGCTGCTCCTCGACGGCGAGCCCGACCCCCGGGCGCTCGCGGCCCGGCTCACCACGCTGGTGCGCCGGCACCCGATGCTGCGGGCCTTTCTGCGGGACACGCCGGACGGTCCCGTGCAGTGCGTCGCGCCGGCCGACGGCGCCGAAGTCGTCCTGGAACACGTCGAGTCGGACCTCTCGGACCACACCCTGTCCAGCGGTGAAGGCGCCCTGCTCGAACGGCTGCGCGCCCTCGTCGCGGCACCCCTCTCGCCGTACGGCCGGCCCGCGGCCCGCCACCAGCTGATCCGCGCGCGCTTCGCCGACGGCGAGCGGCACGTCCTGCTGCTCACGTACCACCACCTCTTCGTGGACGGCTGGTCGTGGCGGCTCCTGTTCGAGGACCTGGCCGGTACGGCCCCGGAGGCCCCCGAGCCCGGCCGCCACTACCTCGACTACGTGACCGAACAGCGCGAACGCCTCGGACAGGAGACCGGGCGCACTCTGGAGGCGTTCTGGTCCGGCTATCTCAGCGGCTCCCGCCCCGCGCCGCTGCCTGAGGACCCGGCGGACCCGACCGCCCCCGGCGCCGCCGTCCGCGAACTGCCCGTCGCGCCCCGGCTCGCCGAGCGGCTGCGCGAGCTCGCCCGGCGCGAACGCGCCACGTCCAACATGGTGTTCCTCGCGGCCTGGGCGGCCCTGCTGTGGCGCATCACCGGAGAGACGGACGTGACGGTGGCCGTGCCGGCGGCGGGGCGCGCGCCGGTGGACGAACCCGTGGTCGGCAACTACGCCAACACCCTGGTGCTGCGCGTGCGGGTGCGGCCCGACGAGCCCTTCTCCGCGCTGCTCGCCGCGGTGCGCGACGCCTCGCTGGCCACGCTCGCCCACCAGGACCTGCCCACCGACCGCATCCGCCGCACCGCGCGTCCCGGCTCGGCCGAGCCGCTCGCCGCCACGATGTTCGGCTTCAACAGCGGTGTCGCGCCACTGCGGCGCCTCGGGCCCGACGGGCCGGCCGTCGAACTCCTCGACGTGGGCCAGGGCGCCCCGGCCTTCCCCGTGAGCGTCGCCGTCCTCGAATACGGCGAGGAGATGCGGGCCGGTGTCCAGTACACGCCCGACCGCTTCCGCGCAACGACGATCGAGGGCTGGCTCGACGCCTACCGGTCGCTGCTGGAGGCTGTCGCCGGACGCGGGACGGGCGCACGGACGGCGGACCTGCTGGGCGCCGCGCCCACGCCGCGTTCCGCGGCGGCCACCGACTCCACGGCGCCCGCCGCTGACGCGAGCGGCGGACACGTGGCTCCTCGTAGCCCCGTAGAACGTGAACTCGCCGCGCTCTGGGCCCAGTTCCTCAAGCGGGACCGGGTCGGGGTCACCGACGACTTCTTCGACCTCGGCGGCGACTCGATCACCGCCATCGCGATCGCCTCGGAGGCCGGACGCCGTGGCCTTGCCCTGCGGCCGCGGGCCGTCCTGGAGCTGCGTACGGTCGAAGCGGTCGCGGCCCGCACGACGCGGGCCGAGCCCGCTCCCGGACTTCCGGACATCGTGGCCGCCGACACCGCAGCCGACGCCCCGGACGAGACCGATCCCGCCGAACTCACCGAACTCACGCCGCCGCAGCTGGAGTTCCTCGCGCGGGGCGCCGCCAGGCCCGACCACTGGAACCACGGTGTGCTCTACCGCGCCCGCCGCCCCCTGGACGCGGCCGAAGTGGGGCGCGCCCTGCGGACGCTCGCGCTGCGGCACCCGGTGCTGCGCGCCAGACTGCGCGAGGACGAGGGCCTGTGGCGCCAGTCGGCCGGGCCCGAGGCCCCGCCCGTGACCGAGTTCGACCTGCGCGGCGCGGACGCCGGACGCATCGCCGAGACCGTCGACGCGCGCGCCACCGAACTGCACGAGTCCCTCGACCTGCGGGAGGGACCCGTCTGCCGGGCGGGCCTGTTCCGCCTCCCGGCCGGGCTGCCCGACGAACTCGTCCTCGTCGTCCACCACGTCGTGGTCGACCTCTACTCGTGGAACATCCTCACCGAGGAACTGTCGGCGCTCCTGCGCGACGGCGACGACCGGGCGCTCGCCCCGGCGGGGCCCTCCTACTTCCACTGGGCGCGCCGCCTGGCCCGCCACGTCGCCGACCGGCCCGACGACTTCGACGGCTCGTACTGGCTGGACCGCACCTGGGGCGAGGGCACGCAGCGGGCGACCGTCCCACCGGGCCCGCGCGGCGTCGAGGGCAACACCCAGGAGCTGGTCACCGACCTTCCCGTGCCGGACACCGCGGGCCAGGGCGTCACCCTGTACGAACGTCTGCTCGCCGCGCTCGGCGCCGCCTTCCAGGACTGGCTGGGCGTACGCGGCGGAGAGGTCGCCGTGCAGCTCGTCGCGCACGGGCGGGAGGACCTGTTCCCCGAGGGAGCACCGGCCGGCGCGGACGCCGGAGTCGACCTCGGCCGCACCGTGGGCTACTTCAACACGACCTATCCCTTCGCGCTCGCCCTGCCCGGGCGCCGAGCCGCCGCCGACCACACCGCGTACGTCGCACAGGAGCTGCGGTCCGTGCCACGGGCCGGCTTCGGCTTCGAGGCGCTGCGCCACCACCACCCGGACCCGGGAGCGCGGCGCGCGCTCGGCGCCATCGGGGTGCCCGGGGTGCTCTTCTCCTTCTGGGGCCGCCCGGCCTTCCTGGACGCCGGACAGGCCGGCGACGAGGACGGCGTCCTCACCGGCGTACGCACCGAACTCGTCGGAAGGGACCGGCCGTTCGACATGGAACGGCCCTGCCCCGTCGAGGTCTACCCCAGCCTCGCCGACGGCCGCCTGACCGTGCGCTGGCGCTTCAGCGGCGAGTTGTTCACCGCCGCGCGGATCCAGGACCTGGCGGACGCGTTCGGCGCGGCCCTCGGCACCTGACCGCCCTCATCCGTCCGGTACGGGATCAGGCCCGTACAGGAACTTCCCCACCACCAGCTAGGAGTAGCGATCCCATGACCGCGACCCCCCGGAAGAGACTCTTCCGGCTCAGGCCCCTGGCCGCCCTCGCCCTCGGCGCGGCCCTGCTCCCCCTCGGAGTGAACGGCCCCGCGCACGCGGCGGACGCCGACAGCATGCCCGCGAACGCCCTCGCCAAGGTGATGGCCGACGAGGTCACCGGGCCCGGCGCCTTCCGCCACCTCGAGGCGATCAACAAGGCGACCCTCGACAACGGCGGCACCCGCGTCTCCGGAACCCCGGGCTACGACGCGAGCGCCGCGTACATCACGAGTGAGCTCACCAAGGCCGGATACCAGGTCAAGAGGCAGGAGTTCGAGTTCCTCGACTACGACATCCTGTCCGAGCAGGGCTCCGTCGTGGCGCCCGAGGCAAGGACCCTGCACCCGACGATCGCCCGGTTCTCCGTGTCCACGCCGGACGGCGGCCTGACCGCCGACCTCGCGCAGCCGTCCGGCAAGAGCACCGGCTGCAGCGTCGACGACTACGCGGGCACCGACGTCAAGGGCAAGATCGTCCTGGTCGACGTGGGCACCGACTGCTTCATCACGCAGAAGCAGCTCGTCCTCAACGAGCTGGGCGCCTCGGCGATGCTCATGAACGTCAACTCGCCCAACCCCGACCTCAATCTGCGCTACCGCATGGTCCCGCCGACCGACGCCCGGATCCCCACCGGCACCCTGTCGCGGGCCGAGTCCGAGGCACTGCGCGCCGACGCCGCCAAGGGGCCCGTCTCGCTCCGCCTCGACCTGCGCGGCAACAACAAGATGACCAAGACGTACAACCTGCTGGCCGACACCCCGACCGGCCGGGCCGACAACACCGTGGTCATGGGCGCGCACCTCGACACCGTGGACACCACTGCGGGCGCGAACGACAACGGGGCCGCCGCCGCGATGGTCCTGGAGACCGCGCTCAAGCTCGCCCCGCACCGTAACCAGGTCAAGAACCGGGTGCGGTTCGCCTGGTGGTCCGCGGAGGAGAAGGGCCTGTCCGGCTCGCAGTTCTACGTCGACCAGCTCACGCCCGAGCAGCGCAAGCAGACCGCGCTGTACCTGAACCTGGAGATGATCGCTTCGCCGAACTTCGCCCGCCAGGTCTACAACGGCCAGACCGCGACCGGACCCGCCCCGGCCGGCTCGGAGCAGATCTCCAAGCTCGTCAACGGCTACTTCGCGGACCGTCACCTGCCGACCGTGCCGCTGATCCTGGACGGCCGCTCCGACCACTCGCCGTTCATCACGGCCGGCATACCCGCGGGCGGCGTCAACGCCGGCGCGGACACCGTGAAGTCGCAGGAGTGGGCCGACCTGTTCGGCGGCACGGCCGGGCAGATGCTCGACCCCTGCTACCACCAGGCCTGCGACACGCTCGACCACGTCAACAAGACGATCTTCGACCAGAACGGCCGCTCGATGGCCTGGGCCGTCGGCCGGTTCGCCGTCGACACCTCGGACATCAACGGCGCGGCGGCGTCACAGCAGTAACACCCGCCGTACGAGCAGCAGTTCACCGCGCACACCGGACCGGGGCCGCCCGAGCAGAGTCTTCGGACAGGCCCCGGTCCGCCTCCCGGGAGGAACGACGGATGTCATTTGGGATCGTGGCCTCGGGCCACGCGCTGGGCGCCCCGGTCACCGTGGACGAGCTGGTGGCCCACGAGGGCGCCGACGCCCGCAAGCTCACGGCGTGGGGCTACCGCCGCTTCCACCGCGCCGACGACGGCGTGGGGCTCACCGACCTGGCGGCCCGCGCCGCGGCTGCCGCGCTGCGCCGGGCCGGCGTCGCCGCCGACGAGGTCGACCTGGTCGTCCTCGCCATCCCCGACATCGCCGAGTACCTGTACTGGGACCCCGCCGCGGCCCTCCAGGGGCGGCTCGGGGCGCACCGCGCGGAGGCCGTGCTCCTGAGCCAGGCCTGCGGCGGCGGGGTCACCGCGTTCGACACGGTGGCCGGCCGGTTCGCCACCCATCCAGACCACCGCACGGCCCTCGTCGTCGCCGCGAGCCGGGTGGCGGAGCCGTACTGGGACCGCACCGGCAGCGGTACCTCCCTGACCTCGGACGGCGCGGCGGCCGTCGTGCTGCGCCGCGGGCACGACGCGTGCGCATGGCTCGCCACCGAGACCCTCACCGACGGCCGCTACGCCGACTTCATGCGCATGGAGACCGGGGGGGCGGCCCGTCCCTTCACGCCCGAGAGCCCCGCGATCCCGGCCGTGGCGAGCGTCGTCGACCGGATGGACACCTTCTTCGAGGGGGACGGCAGGGCCACGTACGAGTTCGCCACCCTCGTGAACACGCGCAACCGCGAGGTCCTCGAACGGGTCTGCGCACGCACCGGGACGCCCGTCGGGTCCGTCGAACGCGTCCTCTACCTGCACGACAACCGCAAGGCCTTCGAGGAACTCGCCAAGGAACTCGGCGTCCCCCTCGACCGCACCAACGCCGATGTCGCCATGGAGCTCGGCCACTTCGGCCCCGCCGACCAACTCCTCAGTCTGGACCGCCTCCTTGCCGCCGGAGAGCTCGTCACCGGCGACACGGTGGCCCTCCTGAGCATGGGCAGCGGCATGCACTGGACCTGCACCCTGCTGCGCGTCTGACCGACACGGATCACCGACCTGGACCACCGACGTAGATCACCGACGTAGAACACCGACGCAGATCACCGACCCGGAAGGAACGCTGGCTGTGGACGACCTGCTCCAGCGGGTGCGGCGCCTCGCCGGACCCGAAGCGGCACCTGACCCCGCCCTCCTCGCCGAGCTGGCCCGCAGCCAGGACGTCACCCTCGTACGAGAGGCGGGACGGCACCTCGCCGCGCTCGACCCCCGGCTCGTGACGCCGCCGGGCCGCACCCCGCGCCCCCTGCGCGTCGCCGTCGTCCCCTCGTTCACGGCTGACAACGCGCTGCCGCTGCTGCGTGTCGGCCTGCTCGCCGCCGGCATCGCCCCCGAGTTCCATCTCACGGCGCCCGACCAGCAGTTGATGGCCCTGGGCCGCCCCGGCTCGCCGCTCGACGACTTCGCCCCCGACCTCACGCTCTGCCTCGCCCACGAGGACGTCTTCCTGCCGCGGGACTGGGACCCCACGGACCTCGCGGGCCTCGCGGCCGCCGCCGACGAGCGCGCGGAGCGGTACACCGCCGCCGTCGCCTCCTTCGCCGGACGGACCACCGGCAGCGTCCTCCTGCACACCGTCCCGCTCCCGTCCGCCTGGCCGCGCACGGTCACCTCCCACCGGTCCCGGGCCGGGATCGGCAGGCTGTGGCGCGAGCTGAACCTGCGCCTCCTCGACCTCGCCGAGCGCACCGCGTCCGTCGACGCGCTCGACCTGGAGACCCTGCTCGCCGACTGCCCCTCACCCCTGCGCGACGAACGGCTCTTCCGCTTCGCGAGCATGGCGTGGGCCCCGGCCGTGGAGCGGCTGTACGCCCAGGAGGCCGCCGGATACGGGCGCGCGCTGGCCGGGCTCGGCAGGAAGTGCCTGGTCCTCGACCTCGACAACACCCTGTGGGGCGGGGTGCTCGGCGACGACGGGCCGGAGAACATCGAGATCGGACCGATGTACCCCGGCAACGCCTACGCGGCGCTCCAGCGCACCGCCCTCGCCCTGCGCCGCCAGGGCGTCCTGCTCGCGGTCGCCAGCAAGAACGACCCCGGCCTCGTGACGCGCGTTCTCGCCGAACACCCCGAACTCGTCCTGCGCCGCGAAGACTTCGTCTCCGTACACGCGAACTGGGACGCCAAGGACGGCAGCATCAGGGCCATCGCCGACGAGCTCAACATCGGCCTCGACAGCATGGTCTTCCTCGACGACTCGCCCTTCGAATGCAACCTCGTGCGCAGCACGCTGCCCCAGGTCGAGGTCGTCCGGGCGGCCGGTGACCCCGCGCAGCACGTCAACACCCTCCTGTCCGGCGGGTACTTCGACGTCCTCGACACCACCGTCACCGACGCGCGGCGCACCGACCTCTACCGCGCCAGGGTGGAGCGCCGGGAGTGGACCGAACGCCAGGGCCAGGCCTCGCCGGCCGACTATCTGGAGGGCCTCGGCCTGGAGGTCACGGTCCGTGCGGCCGACGCCTATCTGCTGCCGCGGGTCATCCAACTGGGCGTTCGCACCAACCAGTTCAACCTCACGGGAAGCGCACACGCCGAGGCCGAGACGCGGCGCATGGCCGGGTCCGACGACCACGAGGTGCTCGGCTTCGCGGTCCGCGACCGGTTCGGCGACGAGGGGGTCGTCGGCGCGCTCTGGATCGCCCGGCACCCTGACCACTGGATCGTCCAGAACGCGGTGATGAGCTGCCGGGTCTTCTCCCGCGGCATCGAGTTCGCGGTCCTGGCCGCCGTCGCCGACGCGGCCCGCGCCGCCGGAGCCACCCGTATCGAGGCCGACTTCCGCGACAGCGGGCGCAACGGACCCGCCGCCCGCTTCCTCGCCGACGCCGGATTCACCCCGCGGGACGCGCCCGCGGCCGACGGCACGGTCCGGCACGTACTCCCCCTCGAACCCGCCCCGGCGCTCGCCCCCGCGTGGATCTCCGTACGCGACGAACGCCCCGTCCCCACCGAAGGATGACGCACGCGATGACCGACCCGACCACCGGCGCCACCGCCACCGACACCACCGCCACCGACACGGCCACCGCCCCTCGCACAGACGAACTGGTGGAAGTCATCTCGGCCGTCACCGACGCCCCCGCCGGCACCCTCACCGGCGCCTCCCGGTTCGACGAGCTGGACAACTGGAGCAGCCTCGCCGCCCTGCGCCTGCTCACCGCCGTCGAGGACGCGTTCGGGGTGCGGCTGAACCTGCGCGCCTACCTCGCCACCGAGACCGTGGACGGCCTCGCCCGGATGATCGCGACCGGCCCCACGGGAGGCCGGTCATGACCGCAGACCTGCTCAGGGAGGAACGCACCATGGCGCCCGAGACCGCACCGCGTACACCGTCCGGCACGGCGGCCCACCGGTTCCTCGACATCGCCGCCCGCTGCGGCGCGCGCCCCGCGCTCCGCCAGGGCGATGTGACGTACACCTACGAGGAGTTGGCCCGGTCGGCGGGCGGCGTGGCCCGCTGGCTGCGGGAACAGGGCGTCGGACGGGGCGACGTCGTGGCCACGCTCATGGACCGCTCGCCCCGCTGCATGGCCGCCGTCCTCGGCGCCTGGGCCGTCGGCGCCGCCTACGTCCACCTGGAGGCCGCCGACCCGGACCCGCGCGTCGCCACGCTCCTCGCGACGACCGGGGCCCGCGCCGTCCTCACCGACGAACGCAACGCGCCACGCGCCAGGGACCCGTACGGGCGTCCCTCCCGCACCGTCCCCGACGCGGCGCAGGGCGCCCCGTACGAGATCGGCCCGGACCTGGACCCCGCCGACGTCGCCTACCTGGTGTGCACCTCGGGCTCGACCGGCACACCGAAGGCGGTCGTCGTCCAGCACAGCGCCCTCCTGAACTACTGCGACGCGTTCTGGGAGCGGGTCACCCCCGAGGCCCTCGACAGCTTCGGCCTCGCCACGACGTTCGCCGCCGACCTCGGCAAGGTGTCGGTGTACGGGGCGCTCCTGTCCGGCGCCCGCCTCGACGTGTACCCGCGCGACACCACGCTCGACCCGGCCGCGCTCGCCGCCGACCTCAAGGCGCACCCCGCGGACTGCCTCACCTACACGCCGTCGCAGCTGGAGGCCCTCGGCGCCGAGGGGGACCTCGCGGCGCTGCTGCCCGAGCGGGTGCTCGTGGTCGCGGGGGAGGCGTTCCCGCCCCGGCTCGCGGAAGCGGTCCTGCGCGTACGGCCCGACCTGGAGGTCCACAACGGCTACGGGCCCTCCGAGGCCACCATCCTCGCCACCACGCACCGCGTCGACCTCGCCGACGGCGGGCGGGCCCGCGTCCCCGTGGGTACCCCGCTCGCCGGGGTCCGCGCCCGGGTGCTCGGCGAGGACGGCCGCCCCGTGCCCGACGGCACCCCGGGGATCCTGTACCTCGGCGGTGCCTGCGCGGCCGCCGGGTACCTGGGCGAGCCCGAGCTCACCGCGGCCAAGTTCGTGGCGCTGGACGGGCCGGAGGGGGGAGTCTTCTACTGCACCGACGACCTCGTCGTCAGGGAGCCCGGCGGCGTCCTCGACTACCTGGGGCGCGCCGACCGGCAGCTCAAGGTCAGGGGCAACCGCGTCGAGCCCGGCGAGGTGGAGAGCGCGCTGCTCGCGCTGCCCGGCGTCCGGCAGGCCGTCGTCACGGGTGAACGGCCCGCACCCGAGGCCCCGTTGGAGCTCGTCGCCTATCTCGTGGGCGAGGCGGACCCGAGGGAGCTGACCCGGGAGCTGCGCGCCACCCTGTCCGCCGCGCTCGTCCCCAGCCGGCTCCACGTGGTGCCCGCCATCCCCGTGAACCTCAACGGCAAGGCCGACTTCGCCGCGCTGCGGGCCGCCGTGGAAGCCGCCGCCCGCACCCTTGCGGGCGGCGCGCCCGCAGAGCCGCCGCGCCCCGGCACCGAGCAGCTGATCGCGGACATCTGGGCGCAGGCCCTCGGCCGCGACGCGCTCGGCCGCAACGAGCGGTTCCTGGAGATCGGCGGCGACTCGTTCAAGGCGCTGACCGTCTTCGCGCGCCTGCGCAAGCACCACCCGAAGCTCGTCATCGCACAGCTCTACGCGCACGCGACGATCGCGGCGCTCGCCGCGGAACTCGACGGCACCGGCGCGACGGACAAGACGCCCGCACCGGCGGCCGTCGTCGAGCTGTGACCGCCACCGCCACCGCCACTGCCACCGCCACCACCCCAGGAAGGGTGACCGCCCCATGACCCACGCCGTCGTGGTCAACGATGAGGGATCCCACTCCCTCCGGCCGCCGCGCCGCACCCCGGGCGAGGCGACATGAAACGCCGCCAACTCACCCCGCTCCTCTGGCAGTTCGGTGAACACTCGCCGTCCCCGGCACGGACGTTCGTCCTCGCGCCCTTCGGCGGCGGCAGCGCCTACGCCCTCGCGGAATGGCTGCCCGGGCTCCTGGCCGAGGGCGAGAGCGCGCTCGCCCTCCAGTACCCCGGCCGCGGCCCCAGGGCCGGCGAGCCGCCCGCCGAACTCCTCACGGAACTCGCCGCCCAGGCCGCCCGCGAGATCGACGCCCGCACGGAGGGGCCCCTCGTCCTGGTCGGCCACAGCCTGGGCGCCGTCCTCTCGTACGAGATCGCGCACCGCCTGGAGGCCGCGGGCCGCGACCTCGAACTCCTCGCCGTCTCGGCGGCCAGGCCCCCGGACCTCCAGCGCCTCGACCCGGCCGCCGTGCTCGCCATGACCCGGGACGACTGGCTGACGGAGCTGGCCACCGGCGGCAACGCCGACATCGGCGAGAGCGCGCTCGCCGACATCGTCGACCTCATGATCCCGGTCCTGCGCGCCGATTACCTCCTGCTGGCCCGCTACGCCCCCGGCCCCCGCAGGCCGGTGGCGTGCCCGCTGCTCGCCACCGGGGGAGCGGACGACCCGTGGGTCGCCCGCGCCTACCTGGACGCCTGGCAGGCGTGGACGACCGGCGCGTTCACCGGCCGGCTGCTGCCCGGCGGCCACTTCTACTACCGGGACCGCACCGCCGACTTCTGCCGGACGGTCAGGGACTGCCTGCGCCCCGCCGCCGACCGGGTACCGGCGGCCGGCCCGCGCCACGGACAGGAGGCATGATGCGCAAGACCCTCATCGTGGTGTACGCGGACGGCGCGGCCCACCCCGGCGACATCGCCGTCGGCCTCGCCGACTGGGCCCGCTGCGTCTTCGTCACCGCCCCCGACGACCACACCCGGGCCATGGAGCCCCTGCTCGCCGGGTTCGGGCCCGTCGTGACGGCCGGGTCCCCGGCACAGGCCGCCGCGAAGGTGCGGGCGTACGAGCCCGAGGGCATCGTCACGTACAGCGAGCGGGCGCTGGCATACACGGGCGAGCTGGCCGAGGCGCTCGGGCTGCCGTTCCACGACCGGCGCACCGTCGGCCTGCTGACCGACAAGTGGCAGCAGCGGGACGCGCTGCGGGCCGCCGGGGTCGACGCGGTGCGGTGCCGCCGGATCGACACCGTCGAGGACTGGGCGGACGCGGTCGCCGAGACGGGCCTGCCCGCCGTCCTCAAGCCCGCGCACGGCGGCGGCAGCCGCAACACGTTCTTCGTGGAGGACGCCGGGGCGGGCCTCGCGCTCGCCCGCACCCTCCTCGCCGAGGACCGGCCCGGACTCGTCGCCGGCGGCACCCTGGTCCTCGAGGAGTATCTGCCGGGCCGGGACACGGGCGCGTTCGGCGACTACGTGTCCATCGAGAGCGTCGTACGCGAAGGCACCGTCATCGACATCGCCGTGACCGGCAAGTTCCCCATGGTGCCGCCCTTCCGGGAGACCGGCCGCTTCTGGCCCTCGCCCCTCGAACCGGCCGAGGAGGAGCAGGCGCGGGACCTGGCGCGGCGCTCCGTCGAGGCGCTCGGGATCCGCACGGGCCTCACCCACACCGAGATCAAACTGACCCCCGACGGGCCCCGGCTCATCGAGGTCAACGGCCGGCTCGGCGGCGGCATCAACGAGCTGTCCGTCCGCTCCCAGGGCCTCGACCTCATCGAACTCGCCGGCCGCACCGCCCTCGGCGAGCACCCGCCGCTGCCCGCCCTCTACGCCGGCCGCGCCTGCTTCCAGCTCTTCCACCCGGCACCCCGCCGCCCCGGCACCCTCCTCGCCATCGAGGGCACCGACGAGGTCAAGCGGATTCCGGGCGTCACCCTGCACCGCCCCTACGCCAGGCCCGGCACCCGCTTCCCCGGCGGGGTGCAGACCCTGGAACTCGACATCGTGATGGGTCAGGCCCGCGACCTGGCCGAACTCACGGTGCTCGCCAAGGACATCGAGTCGACGCTGCGGTACCGCTTCGCGTTCGAAGACGACGACGACACCCCGGACGCCCGCCTCACGACCACCCGCCTCACGACCACCGAGGTCACCGGCGCGGAACTGGGCGCCCTGTGACCTCGCCCCCCCGTCCCCGTCCCGGCGCCGCCCTCCGCGCACGGACAGCACAGCGAATGGAGAAACCCGTGAACGACAGCACGACGGCCGTGGCGCCCGAGGCCCTGCTCGCGGACATCTGGAAGGAGATCCTCGGCGTCGGCGAGGTCGGTCCCGACGACGACTTCTTCTCCCTCGGCGGGGACTCGCTCCTGGCCCTGAAGGTCATCGGCGCCGCCCAGGAGCAGGGCCTGTCCCTCTCCCTCCTCGACCTGTTCAAGAACCCGACGCCGCGCGGCGCGTGCCGGTCCCTGACCCGGGCCACGGACCGCCCGGCCCACGGCGCCCTCGACCAGCTCTCCGTCCTGGACCGGGCCCGGGTGCCCGCCGACGCCGAGGACGCCTACCCGGCGGCCAGGCTCCAGCTCGGCCTGATCTACGAGAGCCTGGTGAGCGACGGCGCCTTCTACCTCGACGTCATCTCCCGCACGGTCCTGCGCCCCCTCGACCCGGCGGTCCTGCGCGCGGCCCTCGACCTGCTGTCCGCCCGCCACCCCCTCCTGCGTACCCGCTTCGACCTGGGCATCTTCAGCGAGCCGATGCAGCTCGTGCAGAAGGAGGCGCCGATCCCGCTGGTCACCGCGGACCACGGGGACCTGACCGGGGCGGCGGCCACGGAGGCGTACGAGAAGGTGATGGCGGAGCTCGCCGAGCCCTACGACGCTGAGAGCGCTCCGCTGCTGCGCGTCCACGCGGCCACAACGGGGTCGGGGTCCGGCTCCTTCCGGCTCTCCTACTCCTTCCACCACGCGATCCTGGACGGCTGGAGCGAGTCGGTTTTCTTCAATGAGCTGGTCGTCGCCTACGCGGCCCTCCTCGACGGCACCCGGCCCGAGTTCGCCGACCCCGTCCCCTACGCGGAGTTCGTGCGCCTGGAGCGCGAGGCGCTGCGCGACGAGCAGTCCGTGCGGCACTTCCGTGACCTCCAGGCGGAGCTGCCGCCGCAGCGGGAGGCGTCGTCGGCGGAGCCCGAGCACCGCAAGGCGAGCGCCGACGTGCCCGCCGAGGACGCCCGCCGCCTCGGTGAGATGTCCGCGCGCTGGGGACTGCCCGTCAAGAGCCTGCTGCTCGCCGCCAACTGCGTGGCGGTGGGCGCCGCCTGGGAGACCGAGACCCCGGCCGTCGGCCTCCTCCTCAACGGGCGGCCCGAGCGCACGGGCGCGGACGTCACCCTCGGTCTGTTCCTCAACCAGCTGCCCATGCGCCTCGACCTGCGGGACGCCGACTGGCGGACCGCGGCCCGCCGTGCCCTCGACGCGGAGAACGCCCTGCTGCCGCACCGCCGCTTCCCGCACTCGGAGCTGCGCCGGCTGCTCGGCCGCAACCCGTTCGAAGTGACCTTCAACTACGTCCACTTCCACCCGCGCGACGAACTCCTCGCCGCCGGCCTCCTGGCCGCCGACGAGGACATGCGCGACCACACGAGCCTGCCCGTGCGGATCGAGGCGCTCGACGACCCCGAGGGCGGCGGACTGAGCCTGCACGTCACCGCGGACGTGCACCGCTTCGGCGAGGAGCTGCCGGGCCGGCTCGTCGAGGGCCTGCTCGCCGCGATCCACGCCCTGGTCACCGACGAGGAGGCGGCCGCGCGACTGCCCTGGTCATGACCTGGGACGACGGGCCCGTCCGGGGTGTTCTGCCCGCCTTCGTCGCGGTGGCGGGCGCGTTCGGGGAGGCGGCGGGCGCGGTCCTGTTTCCCGAGGAGCGCGCGTACGTCGCGGGCGCGGCCGCGTCGCGGCGCCGGGAGTTCGGCGAGGTGCGCCACTGCGCCCGACGCGCCCTCGGCGCCCTCGGGATCCGCCCGCTGCCGCTGGTGCCGGGCGCGGACCGGGCGCCGCGCTGGCCGGGCGGGGTGGTGGGGAGCATGACCCACTGCCCCGGCTACCGCGCGGCCGCCGTCGCGTCCCGTACGCGCCTGCTCTCCCTCGGTATCGACGCGGAACCGCACGAGCCGCTGCCGGCGGGCGTCCTCGATCTGGTCGCCGACCCGGTCGAGCGCGCGGCGCTGGCCCGTCTCGCGCGCACGCATCCCCGGATCCACTGGGACACCCTCCTCTTCTCCGCCAAGGAGAGTGTGTTCAAGGCGTGGTTCCCCCTCATGGGGAGCTGGCTCGACTTCACGGACGCCCGGCTCCGCTTCCGCCCCCGGGACGCGGCCTTCGACGTCCGCGTCCGGGTGCCCGTCCCGCCCCGGTCGCCGCTTCCGGGACAAAGCGCCATTACACCCTGTTTCACGGGCAGTTGGTGCATCGCGCGGGGCATTCTCGCCACATCGGTCACGGCGTCACATTCCGGACCCGTCGCCGAGGGGGTCGACGGGAGCGAATTGTCCGCTCAGCCGGTTCCCACGTCCGCATACTGCACGCCTGTCGCCTCATCACGGTTGCGCAACCTTTCACGGTGAGGGCTGGCGGCTGGTCACAGGCGCATTGAAGACTCCCTGCAGACACGGGGTTTCGACTCTGTGTACGAGCTGAACGGTCAACTACGAGGCCATGCCCCCGGACTGTCCAGCGTGTGAAACAGGATCAAGCCGCTACAGCGGCGGGCGTGGGCCGGCCACCGTCGGCCGAGAGGGGTCAACCACACCGTGACCGCACCGATCGAGACCACTGGGGCCCAGGCCGAGGTGCAGCCCGAGGCTGTGCTCGCCGGCACCAAGGGGCAGCAGATCGAGGGGCGCTCCCTCGGGCGCATCGCCTGGAACCGTTTCAAGAGGGACAAGGTCGCCGTCGCCGGCGGCGTCATCGTCATCCTCCTGATTCTCGTGGCCGCCCTGTCGCGCCCGATCCAGTCCCTCCTAGGCCTTGACCCGAACGCCTTCCACCAGGACCTCATCGACGCCAGCACCTCACTGCCCAAGGGCGAGTGGGGCGGCATGAGCGCCGATCATCCCCTGGGCGTCGAGCCGAAGTTCGGCCGGGACATCCTGGCCCGCATCCTCGAGGGCTCCTGGGTCTCCCTGGTGGTGGCCTTCGGCGCGACCGTGCTGTCGAACGTCATCGGCGCGGTCCTCGGTGTGGTCGCCGGCTACTACGGCGGCCGGGTCGACGCGATCATCAGCCGCCTCATGGACACGTTCCTGGCCTTCCCGCTGCTCCTGTTCGCCATCGCGATCTCCGCGACCCTGCAGGGCGGCGCGTTCGGTCTCGACGGACTTCCGCTGCACATCTGCGTGCTGATCTTCGTCATCGGATTCTTCAACTGGCCCTATCTGGGCCGGATCGTGCGCGGGCAGACCCTTGCCCTGCGCGAGCGCGAGTTCGTGGACGCGTCCCGCGGCATGGGCGCCCGCGGTCCGTACATCCTCTTCCGCGAACTGCTGCCCAACCTGGTCGGCCCGATCATCGTCTACTCGACGCTGCTCATCCCGACCAACATCATCTTCGAGGCTTCGCTGAGCTTCCTCGGTGTCGGCATCCAGCCGCCGCAGGCCTCCTGGGGCGGCATGCTCGACCAGGCCAAGGACTACTTCCAGGTCGATCCGCAGTACATGATCGTCCCCGGCCTCGCCATTTTCGTCACCGTGCTCGCGTTCAACCTGCTCGGTGACGGTCTCCGCGACGCTCTCGACCCGCGCAGTCGCTGAATCCGGCCGCACAGAGAGCTCCACAAGTTTCCGACAATGGAGGGGATTCCGACCATCATGCGAAGGTCATCACTTGCCGCTGTTGCGGCCATCGGCAGCGTGAGCCTGCTGCTCGCCGGCTGCAGCAAGGCCGACGACGGCAACGGCGACGGCAAAACGAAGTCGGCCGGCGCGGACGCCGCGACGAAGAAAATGGTCAACGCGTCCACGAAGAAGGGCGGCACGGTCACCTACGCGATGTCGGACGTCCCCGACTCGTTCGACCCGGGCAACACGTACTACGCGTACATGTACAACTTCAGCCGGCTCTACGCGCGCCCGCTGATGACCTTCAAGCCGGACGCCGGCGAGAAGGGCAACACGCTCGTGCCCGACCTGGCCTCCGAGCCGGGCAAGCAGAGCGACGGCGGCAAGACCTGGACGTACAAGCTGCGCGCGGGCCTCAAGTACGAGGACGGCTCGCCCATCACGTCCAAGGACGTCAAGTACGCCGTCGAGCGCTCCAACTTCGCGCGTGACGTACTCTCGCTCGGCCCGAACTACTTCCAGCAGTTCCTCAAGGGCGGCGACAAGTACAAGGGCCCGTACAAGGACAAGAGCGCCGAGGGCCTCAAGTCCATCGAGACGCCGGACGACACCACCATCGTCTTCCACCTCAACGAGCCCTTCCAGGAGTTCGACTACCTGGTCGCCACGCCGCAGACGGCTCCGGTCCCGCAGGCCAAGGACACCGGCGTCGACTACGTCAAGAAGATCGTGTCCTCGGGCTCGTACAAGTTCCAGAGCTACACCGAGGGCAAGCAGGCCGTCCTCGTGCGCAACAAGAACTGGGACGCCAAGACCGACCCGCTGCGCAAGCAGTACCCGAACAAGATCGTCGTCAACCTGAAGGTCAACCAGTCGACGATCGACAAGGACCTCCAGTCCGGCGACACCCTGATCGACCTCCAGGGCAAGGGCGTCGAGACCCAGACCCAGGCCCAGCTGGTCACCGACCCGGCGAAGAAGGCGAACACCGACAACGCCTACGGTGGCCGTCTCGTCTACGCGGCGATCAACTCCAAGCTGAAGCCGTTCACGAACGTCGAGTGCCGCAAGGCCGTGCAGTACGCGGTCGACAAGGTCTCCGTGCAGACCGCCGAGGGCGGCGACATCCGTGGTGACATCGCCACCACGGTCCTGCCGCCGGACATCACCGGCTACGAGAAGGCGGACACGTACGCCACCGCCGGCAACAAGGGTGACGCGGCCAAGGCCAAGGACGCCCTGAAGGCCTGCGGCAAGAAGACGATCTCGACCACCATCACCGCGCGCAGCGACCGTCAGGAAGAGGTCGACGCGGCCACGGCGATCATCGCGTCGCTGAAGAAGGTCGGCATCAACGCCTCCCTGAAGCAGTACCCGTCGGGCAAGTACTTCACCGACTACGCGGGCGTCCCGAAGTTCAACCAGAAGAACAACGTCGGCATCATGATGATGCAGTGGGGTGCCGACTGGCCCTCCGGCTACGGCTTCCTGCAGCAGATCCTGAACAGCAAGGCGATCGGCGCCTCCGGCAACACGAACCTGTCGGAGTTCACCAACAAGGCCGTCGACGCGAAGCTGGCCAAGGCCATCGCCGCGCCCGACGAGGCCACCCGCAACAAGCTCTACGCGGAGATCGACAAGCAGACCATGGATGAGGCGGTCCTCGTTCCGCTGACCTACTTCAAGGTCCTGCTCTACCGCTCGCCGTACGCCACCAACCTGGTGTCCACGTCGGCCTTCAGCGGTGAGTACGACTACCTCAACATCGGCACCACGAAGTAGCAGCGGCCCCGGAAGGCAGGTGAAGGCATTGGTGCCCGCAGGCCCAGCGGTCTGCGGGCACCAGCGCCGGTCCCCGTGATCTCGTACATCTTCCGCCGGACGATCGCGGCAGTGATCCTGCTGCTGGTCGTCACTGCGGTCACCTTTGGCATCTTCTTCCTGCTGCCACGTCTCGCCGGTCAGACCCCTGACCAGCTGGCGCAGCAGTACATAGGCAAGAGCCCCACGGCCGCGGACATCGCGGCGGTCAAGCACAACCTCGGTCTGGATCAGCCCGTCTACGTCCAGTACTGGCACTTCATCAAGGGGATCGTCACCGGCGCCACCTACGACCTCGGCCCCACCACGGCACACTGCAACGCGCCGTGCTTCGGCTACTCCTTCAAGAACCACGTCCCGGTGTGGCCCGAACTGACCTCGCGGCTCCCGGTGACGCTGTCGCTCGCTGCGGGCGCGGCGGTGATCTGGCTGCTCTCCGGCGTCACGGTCGGGGTGATCTCGGCCCTCAAGCCGGGCTCGTTCTTCGACCGAGCGTTCATGGGAGTCGCCCTCGCCGGTGTCTCGCTGCCCATCTTCTTCACGGGTCAGCTGGCGCTGCTGCTCTTCACCTATCAATGGCCGATCTTCGGCAGAACCTACGTCCCGTTCACCGAGAACCCGGCGCAGTGGGCCAACACCCTCTTCCCGGCCTGGTGTTCACTGGCGCTCCTCTACTCCGCCATCTACGCGCGGCTCACCCGCTCCGGGATGCTGGAGACGATGAACGAGGACTTCATCCGCACGGCACGCGCCAAGGGCCTGCCCGAACGCACCGTGGTCGGCCGGCACGGCCTGCGCGCCGCGCTCACGCCGATCATCACCGTCTTCGGCATGGACCTCGGTCTGCTGCTCGGCGGCGCCGTGATCACTGAGCAGGTCTTCTCACTGCACGGCATCGGCGAGTACGCGGTGCAGGGAATCACCGACAACGACCTGCCGAAGGTGCTCGGCGTGACGTTGCTCGCCGCGTTCTTCGTCGTCCTGTGCAACCTCGTGGTGGACCTTCTCTACGCCGCCGCCGACCCGCGGGTGAGGCTCTCGTGACCGAACTGTCCAAAACCGGTGCCGCCGTGGGCGAGCCGGTGGCCGCGGGCCCGGCCAAGCCCCCGACCGCCTTCCTCGAAGTGCGCGACCTCAAGGTGCACTTCCCGACCGACGACGGCCTCGTCAAGTCCGTCGACGGGCTCAGCTTCAAGCTGGAGAAGGGCCAGACCCTGTCCATCGTGGGCGAGTCCGGGTCCGGCAAGTCCGTGACATCGCTGGCGATCATGGGCCTGCACCGGCTCGGCGCGCGCGGCAAGAACGTGCAGATGTCCGGCGAGATCTGGCTCGACGGCAAGGAGCTGATCGAGGCCGCCCCGGACGACGTGCGCCGGCTCCGCGGCCGCGAGATGGCGATGATCTTCCAGGATCCGCTGTCCGCGATGCACCCGTACTACACGGTCGGCAACCAGATCGTGGAGGCGTACCGCGTCCACAACGACGTGAACAAGAAGGCCGCGCGCAAGCGGGCCGTCGAACTGCTCGACCGGGTGGGCATCCCCGAGCCGGCCAAGCGCGTCGACAGCTACCCGCACGAGTTCTCCGGCGGTATGCGCCAGCGCGCGATGATCGCGATGTCGCTGGCGAACAACCCGCAGCTGCTCATCGCGGACGAGCCGACCACCGCCCTCGACGTCACCGTCCAGGCGCAGATCCTCGACCTGATCAGGGATCTGCAGAAGGAGTTCGAGTCCGCGGTCGTCCTCATCACCCACGACCTGGGTGTCGTCGCCGAGATCGCCGACCAGGTCCTGGTCATGTACGGCGGTCGCTGCGTGGAGCGCGGCCCCGTCGACAAGATCTTCGCCGAGCCGCAGCACCCGTACACCTGGGGTCTGCTCGGATCGATGCCGCGCATCGACCGTGAGCAGACCGAGCGGCTCATCCCCGTCAAGGGCCAGCCGCCGTCCCTCATCAACGTCCCCTCGGGCTGCGCCTTCCACCCGCGCTGCCCGTACGCGGACCTGCCCAAGGGCGGCATCACCCGCACCCAGCGGCCCGAGCTGCACGAGGTCGGCAGCGACCACTTCTCCGCCTGCCACCTCGCGCCGGAGGACCGTACGCGGATCTGGACCGAAGAGATTGCGCCGAAGCTGTGAGTGAGCCCGTGAGCGAGACGAAGAAGGCATCCGCAGGGGACACAGCGGACACTGCGGCGGCCACGGTCCCCGCGCAGGCGGCGTCCCCCGAGGACCGGGAGGTGCTGCTCAAGGTCGAGGGCCTGGTCAAGCACTTCCCGATCAAGAAGGGGATCCTCCAGCGGCAGGTCGCCGCGGTGAAGGCCGTCGACGGGATCGACTTCGAGGTCCGCAAGGGCGAGACCCTGGGCGTCGTCGGCGAGTCCGGCTGCGGCAAGTCGACCATGGGCCGGGTCATCACGAAGCTGATCGAACCCACCGGCGGCAAGATCGAGTTCGAGGGCCAGGACATCACCCGCCTCGGCGCGCGGGGCATGCGCCCGCTGCGCCGGGACATCCAGATGATCTTCCAGGACCCGTACGGCTCGCTGAACCCCCGGCACACCATCGGCTCGATCGTCTCTGCGCCGTTCCGGCTCCAGGGCGTGGAGCCCGAGGGCGGGGTGAAGAAGGAGGTCCAGCGCCTCCTGGAGCTGGTGGGCCTCAGCCCCGAGCACTTCAACCGCTACCCGCACGAGTTCTCCGGCGGCCAGCGCCAGCGCATCGGCATCGCCCGTGCGCTCGCGCTCAAGCCGAAGCTGGTCGTGGCGGACGAGCCGGTCTCCGCGCTCGACGTGTCGATCCAGGCGCAGGTCGTCAACCTCATGGACGACCTGCAGTCCGAGCTGGGCCTGACGTACGTGATCATCGCGCACGACCTCTCCGTCGTCCGCCATGTCTCGGACCGCATCGCGGTGATGTACCTCGGCAAGGTCGTCGAACTCGCCGACCGCACCTCGCTGTACGAGGCGCCGATGCACCCGTACACCAAGGCCCTGATGTCGGCCGTGCCGGTGCCGGACCCCAGGCGCCGCGGCGCCAAGAGCGAGCGGATCCTGCTCAAGGGAGACGTGCCGTCGCCGATCTCGCCGCCGAGCGGCTGCCGCTTCCACACGCGGTGCTGGAAGGCGACGGAGATCTGCAGGACGGCCGAACCGCCGCTGCTCCAGCTCGCCCCCGGACGCCAAGTGGCCTGCCACCACCCGGAGAACGCCGAGGACCAGGCGCCGGGCGACACCAAGCTGCTCGCGGTCGCCAAGGAGGCGATCGAGGTGGTGACGCTGGCGCGGACGGACGCGGACGACGCTCCTGACGAGCCGGCCGAGGCATCGGCCAAGGAGCCGGCCAAGGAGCCGGCCAAGGCGTCGGTTGAGAAGCCGGCCGAGGAGTCTGCTGAGGCTCCCGAGGCGGCTGCCGACGCCGGTGACGACAGTGACGTACAGCCGTCGGACGACGCGGGTGACGCGGACGGGACGGATGACGTACAGGAGTCGTCCGGCAGTTAGCGGGGATTTGACCGAGCAGGTCATGTACACGCCCTGACGGGAGAGTGCAGAGTCTGCGTGTCCGTTACATCGGAACACGCGCGAAGGGACGACTCGATGGCACTCTCCCGTTCGGCACGTCTGGCGGCGGTCGCGACAGCGGCCGCCTCGTTCTGTCTGATCGCCGCGGCCCCGGCCCCCACCCCCGGCTCGGACGGCATCGGCGACCCGTACTTCCCGCAGCTCGGCAACGGCGGCTTCGACGCCACCCACTACGACCTGAACGTGGCCTACGACCCCGCGACCGACCGCCTCGACGGCGTCACCACCGTCACCGCGCGCGCCACCCAGAACCTCTCCTCCTTCGACCTCGACCTCCAGAAGCTGACCGTCACCTCCGTCGAAGTGAACGGCAGACGCGCCCAGTTCACGCGCTCCGGCGACGAGATACGCGTCACCCCGCGCGACGCGATCCGCGACCACCGCACGTTCTCCGTCACGGTCACCTACGCCGGCGTCCCCGAGGCGCTCAACGGCCCCATCGTCTTCGGCTCCGACTACGGCTGGATGAAGACCGACGACGGCGTCTTCGTCGCCTGCGAACCCAACGCCGCCTCCACCTGGTTCCCCTCCAGCGACCACCCCTCGGACAAGGCGACCTACGACATCCGCATCAAGGCGCCCAAGGGCCTCACCGGCGTCTCCAACGGCCGCCTCGTCGACACGTACGACGTCCGGGGCGGGCAGACCGTGCACCACTGGCGCGAGTCCCGGCCGATGGCGACCTACCTCGCGACCGCCTCCATAGGGAAGTTCGACGTCAGGACCGGCAGGACCCCTTCGGGCATTCCGATCTACGTAGCCATCGACCCGGTCCTGAAGAACAGCAACAACGTCGACGTCTACGGCGTCACGGCCGAGGTCACCGACTACTGGTCGAAGGTGTTCGGCCCCTACCCGTTCGAGGAGACCGGCGCCGTCGTCGACGACATGCCGGAGGCGGGCTTCTCGCTGGAGACCCAGTCCAAGCCGAGCTACTCCGCCGTCCGCTCCGAGGGCACGATCGTGCACGAGCTGGCCCACCAGTGGTTCGGCGACTCCGTCTCGGTGCGGCAGTGGAAGGACATCTGGCTCAACGAGGGCTTCGCGAGCTACGGGCCCTGGCTGTGGAACGAGCACAAGGGGCGTACCACCGCCCACGACTCCTTCCTCGCCGCCTACAACTCCGTCCCCGCCTCCTCATCCTTCTGGCAGAGCGTCATCGCCGACCCGCAGCGCGACACCATGTTCAACAGCGCCGTCTACAACCGCGGCGCGATGACACTCCAGGTCCTTCGCGAGCGGATCGGTGACAAGGACTTCTTCAAGCTCCTTCGCACCTGGACCGCCACACACCGCTACGGCAACGCGCAGACCGCCGACTTCATCCGCCTCGCCGAGAAGGTCTCCGGGCAGGATCTCGACGGGCTCTTCCAGACGTGGCTCTACACGAAGGGCAAGCCCGCGTTGTAGGCCATGCCACACCTGGCTCGGGGGGCACCCGGCGGTGCGTAAGAATGTCGGGTGCTTCTGGAACTCTTCACCCCCTCCGTCCAGCATTGGCTGGACCTCATCGGGATCTTCGTCTTTGCGATCTCCGGCGCTCTCCTCGCGGTCCGCAAGAACTTCGATGTCTTCGGCATCGCCGTTCTCGCCGAGGTCACCGCGCTGGGCGGAGGGCTGTTCCGTGACGTGATCATCGGTGCCGTCCCGCCGGCCGCGTTCACCGACCTCGGGTACTTCCTGACCCCGCTGGTCGCCGCCGGCCTCGTGTTCTTCCTGCACCCCGAGGTGGAGCGCACCCAGGTCGCGGTGAACATCTTCGACGCGGCGGGCCTCGGCCTGTTCTGCGTCACCGGCACGGTCAAGGCGTACGACTACGGGCTGGGGCTCACGGCCTCCGCGGCGCTCGGCCTCACGACTGCCGTGGGCGGCGGCGTGCTGCGCGACATCATCGCCAACGAGGTCCCGTCCCTGGTCCGCTGGGACCGCGACCTGTACGCGGTGCCGGCGATCGTCGGCTCGACGATCATCGTCCTGTGCATCCGCTTCGACGTGCTGTCCGCGTTCAGCAGCGGCGCCGCGGTCATCACGGCGTTCGTGCTGCGGCTGCTCGCGATGCGCTACCACTGGCGGGCGCCGCGGGCCTGGCACCGCAGGTCGTCGGCGGCGGAGGTGCCGGAGGAGACGCCCTGACCGGGGTCTCGGCGCTCGGCCTGCAATAAAAGCTACCGCTTAGTAGTTTCTTGTTGTACTGTACCTGCATGGCACAGGTATCGTCCGCCGCGCAGGCGGTCATCGGCGACAGCGAGTTCGACCGCGACACCGCGGTCACCCGGCGCGAGCCCGGTGTGTACGACATCGACCTCTCGGCCGGCTGGACGATCATCAGCGCCGTCAACGGCGGCTACCTGCTCGCCGTGCTCGGCCGCGCCCTCGGTGACGCCCTGCCGCACAGCGACCCGTTCACCATCTCCGCGCACTACCTGACCGCGTCCCGGCCCGGTCCCGCCGTGATCAGGACCGACGTGGTCCGCACCGGCCGTACCCTCTCCACCGGCCAGGCCTCCCTCTTCCAGTACGACGACGAGGGCGCCGAGGTCGAGCGGATCCGCGTCCTCGCCTCCTACGGCGACCTCGACGCGCTCCCGGACGACGTCCGCACCACCGCGAAGCCCCCTCACCTCCCGCCGGCCGAGCAGTGCTTCGGCGCGCAGGACGGCCCCACGCCGATCAAGGGCAGCTCCGCCATCACCGAGCGGCTCGCCCTCAAGCTCGACCCGGCCACGCTCGGCTGGGCGATCGGTTCGCCCTCCGGCAAGGGCGAGATGCGGGCCTGGTTCGGCCTCGCGGACGGGCGCGACGCGGACCCGCTCTCCCTGCTCCTCGCCGTGGACGCGCTGCCCCCGACCGCGTTCGAGATGGGCCTGACCGGCTGGGTCCCGACCGTCGAACTGACCGTCCACGTGCGCTGCCGCCCCGCCCCCGGCCCCCTGCGCGTCTCCATCACCACCCGCAACCTCGCGGGCGGCTTCCTGGAGGAGGACGCCGAGGTCTGGGACAGCGAGGACCGCCTCGTGGCCCAGTCCCGGCAGCTGGCGCGGGCGAAGCTGAGCTGACCGGGGCTCGGTCGCACGGCGTGCGCCGGGTCGGGGTGTGACGTGCGCCGGGTCGGGCTGTGAGGTGAGCCCGGCGCCCTCGGGCGCCGCGCGCCGGGTCGGGCTGTGAGGTGAGGTGAGGCCCCGCGCCTTCGGACGCCGTGCGCCGCGAGATCCTCTGACGTGTGAAATCCGACCGGCTGCTCTCGATCCTGCTGCTGCTCCAGACCCGTGGGCGGGTCGCCGCCCCCGAGCTCGCCGAGCGGCTCGAAGTGTCCGTGCGCACCATCTACCGCGATATCGAGGCGCTCTCCGCCGGCGGCGTCCCGGTGTACGCCGAGCGCGGCCGGCACGGAGGCATCGCCCTGCTGCCCGGCTACCGCACGGACGTCACCGGACTCACCGCCGACGAGTCGCGCGCCCTGTTCATCCTGGCCGCCCAGGGTGCCCACAGCGCGCTCGGTCTCGACGCCGCGTTCCGCTCGGCCCTGCGCAAGGTGATGGCCGCGCTGCCCGAACCGCACCGTCCCGCCGCCGAGCTGACCAGCCGCCGCATCCTCGTGGAGGCGTCACGCTGGAGGGGCGGGCCCATGCCCGCCGTGGACCTGGGCGTGCTCCAGGAGGCGGTGCTCGCCGAGCGGCGTCTGCGCCTGCGCTACCGGCACAGCGGCACCGACACGCCCCGCACCTACACCGTCGACCCGTACGGACTCGTCTCCAAGGCCGGGGTCTGGTACCTCGTCGCCGACCGGCGCGCCGAGCCCCAGCTGTTCCGGGCGGACCGGGTGCGCGAGGCGACCCTCACGGACGCGCCCGTACGGCGGCGCCACGGGGTCCAACTGGCCGATGCCTGGGCCGTGTTGAAGCGTCAGGTCGAGGACAGGCCGAGCGCTGTCGAGGCCACCGCGCGCGTGCGGCGCACCCACCTCGACCTGTTCCTGCGGCTGTGCGGCAACGCGCTGACGGCGCCGCCCGACGACGACGGCCGCAGCGAGTGGATCACCGTGCGTCTCGGCTACGGGGAGGTGCGCGAGGCGCGCTCACTCCTGTCGTTCGCCGACAATGTCGAGGTCGTCGGCCCGCCCGAGATCCGTGACGAACTCGCCCGCTGCGCCGCCGCGATCACCGGCGTGTACGGTCCGCCCACAGGAACTCCGTGACAGCACCGGTCAGTTCGGCCGGCGCGTCCTCCTGTACGAGATGCCCCGCGCCCTCGATCAGCCGCAGCTCCGCGCCCGGGATCAGCTTCGCCAGCTCGTGCCCCCGCGCGACCGGGATCCAGGTGTCATCGGTGCCCCAGCAGATCAGCACGGGCAGGTCCAACTCCCCGTACCGGCCCTGGATCTCGTCGGTGAAACGCTGGTCGTTCTGCTCGATCTGACGGTAGAACGCGGGCTGTCCCTCGGGCGTGCACCAGGGTGCGACCAGTCGGTCGAGTGTCGCCGGGTGCAGGCCCCGGTGGCTCGCCGACCTGATGTACTCGCGCACGAGTGCTTCGTGCAGGGCCGGCGGGAGCTGGGCGAACACCTCGGCGTGCGCGCCGAGATGGCGGTATGTGGGGGAGCCCCACGGGGCGAGCGCCACCGGGTCGACGAGTGCGAGCCGCTCGTAGCGCGCGCCGTGCAGCAGGCGGGCGCGCAGGGCGACACAGCCGCCGAAGTCATGGGCGACGACGGCGGGTTCGGCGCCGGGCCGGTCCAGGCCCCAGTGGCCGAGCAGCTCGGTCAGGACACGGGCGTGCGCGGCCAGGGAGACGTCCTGCCCGTCGTGCTGGGCCGAGGCGCCGTACCCGGGCAGGTCCCACACGTACACGCGGTGCCGGGCGGCGAGCGCGCGGGCCGGGCCGCGCCAGACGTACGAGGAGAAGGGCGTGCCGTGGACGAGGACGACCGGCGGCGCGTCCGCAGGGCCGAGCGCGGCCCAGGCGACGTCACCGGACGAACTGGCGTAGGAGCGGTCGAGGTTCCAGTCGGCGGTCATGCCCTTCAGGCTAGGGCGTGTCCCGGCCGCGGGCGTGGGGGCGCGGGCACCGGTGGCAGGTCACGGGTGGCAGGCCACCTGTGGGCCGGCTTCAGTCCAGCCAGTGCGCCCTGCCGAGGTTGACGAGGCGCAACTGCCGTGTGGCGACGTCGATCGCCGCGTCCATGCGCTCCGGCGGGGTCTCCAGGAAGGCGGACGCGGTCATCACCATGTGCTCGACGTAGTGCCAGGCGAGCATCCGCAGGTCGTCGCGGCTCCAGCCGGCGGACACGGGGTCCGCGGCCAGTCCCTCGGCCACCTCCTCGGCGAACCGCGCGAGCTGCCCGCCGATGGCATCCCGCACCCGCTGGACACCGCCGTGCCGCTCACGCGCGATGAAGCGCACGTGGGAGGGGTGCGTGCGGACCAGACGGGCGATCAACTCGACGGTCCGGCCGAGGCGTTCCTCGTTGCTGCCCGTCGTGGTCAGCATCGTGGTGATCGTCTCGTGCAGGCTGCCGAGCGCCTCCTCGACGAGCGCGACGCCGAGCTCGGCCGTCGAGTCGAAGTGCCGGTAGAACGCGGTCGGCGCGACCCCGACGGCCCGGGTGACCTCGCGCAGCCCCAGGCTCGACAGGCTCTGGTCCTCGAGCAGCTCCAACGCCGCGTCGAGCAGCGCCTGTCGGGTCTTCTGCTTCTGGGCCTGCCGGATGCCGAGGGTGTGACTCATGCCATGCAGTTAACACTTGTTCTCTGTAATGCGGAAGCCGTGCGCGCGCTAGACTCGGGAGTCAGTGAACGGTTGTAATCCCAACTGTCACCGACCCGACCATGAGAGGCACTCATGCTGTTCCTCGTAGCCGCCCTGCTTCTGTTCGGCGTCGCGCTGGGCTCCGTGGCCCACGCGCCTCTTCCCGTCACCCTCGTCGCCGCCGCCGTCATCGGCATCTGGCTGGTCGTCTTCGCCGTGCGCGAGCGGACCGCCCGGCGACGCCACCAGCACTGATCCGATCTGCTTCACCAGAGGGGGTACCACCATGCAACTCACCGCCGAAACCCGTACGACTCCTGACGTGACGCCGCGCGGCGGCGCGCGGGACGCCGACGGAATGGCCGTCGCCTCGTTCGTCCTCGGGCTGCTCGGACTGCTCGTCCTCAACCTCTTCCTCGGCCCCGTCGCCATCGTGCTCGCCGGTCTCGCCCTGTGGCGCGGCACCGCCCGCCGTGGCCGTGCGCTGCTCGGACTCGGGCTCGGCGTGGCCGACCTGGCGGTCCTCGCGGCGTTCGTCGCCGCCGACCACACGGTGTCCTGGA
Source organism: Streptomyces sp. NBC_00009 (assembly GCF_045040855.1). Classification (NCBI taxonomy): domain Bacteria; kingdom Bacillati; phylum Actinomycetota; class Actinomycetes; order Kitasatosporales; family Streptomycetaceae; genus Streptomyces; species Streptomyces sp. NBC_00009. The sequence goes on along the minus strand of NZ_CP108312.1, from coordinate 2,337,249 downwards.
GCCTCACGGGCTGACCCCTGTCACGCTCTGCGTGGGACGGGACCCCACGCGGCGCGGAGCACCGGGACCGGGGCTCGTAGAATCGAGCCCACCATGGCTTACCTCGACCACGCCGCGACCACTCCGATGCTCCCGGAGGCCGTCGAGGTGATGACCGCCCAGCTCGCCGTCACCGGCAACGCGTCCTCGCTGCACGCAGCGGGCCGGCGCGCCCGACGCACCGTCGAGGAGTCCCGCGAGACCCTCGCCGAATCCCTCGGCGCCCGCCCCAGTGAGGTCGTCCTCACCTCAGGCGGCACCGAGGCCGACAACCTCGCGGTGAAGGGTCTGTACTGGTCCCGCCGCGACGCGGACCCCGCCCGCACCCGCGTCCTCTCCAGCCCCGTCGAACACCACGCCGTCCTCGACGCCGTGCACTGGCTCGGTGAACACGAGGGCGCCACCGTCGAGTACCTGCCCGTCGACGCGTACGGGCGCGTGCACCCGGACGCCCTGCGCGAGGCGATCTCCCGCAACCCGGACGACGTGGCCCTCGCCACCGTCATGTGGGCGAACAACGAGATCGGCACGATCCAGCCCGTCCGTGAACTCGCCGACGTGGCCGCCGAGTTCGGTGTCCCGCTGCATGCCGACGCCGTCCAGGCCTACGGTCAGCTCCCCGTCGACTTCGCCGCGTCCGGCCTCGCCGCGATGACCGTCTCCGGCCACAAGATCGGCGGCCCGTACGGTATCGGGGCGCTGCTCCTGGGCCGCGAGTACACCCCCGTACCCGTGCTCCACGGCGGCGGTCAGGAGCGGCATGTGCGCTCCGGGACGCTCGACGTGCCGGCCGTCGCCGCCTTCGCCGTCGCCGGGCGGCTCGCCGCCGAACAGCGCGAGTGGTTCGCCCGCGAGATCGGCGGCCTGCGTGACGACCTGGTCGACGCCGTGCGCGCGGCCGTCCCCGGGGTGATCCTCGGCGGCGACCCGGCCCCCGGCGGCCGGCTGCCCGCCAACGCCCACTTCACCTTCCCCGGCTGCGAGGGCGACTCCCTGCTGCTGCTTCTGGACGCCCAGGGCATCGAGTGCTCCACCGGCTCCGCGTGCACGGCCGGTGTGGCGCAGCCCAGCCACGTACTGCTGGCCACCGGCACCGACCCGGACCTCGCCCGCGGCACCCTGCGCTTCTCCCTGGGCCACACGTCGACCGAGGCGGACGTCGCAGCGGTGGCGGACGCGATCGGACCGGCGGTGGACCGGGCCAGGACGGCCGGGCTGAGCTGACGGCCGGGCTGGGCCAGGGTGTGTCCGGCCCGTGCCGGGCGGCCTACGCCTTGGCCGTGCGCCCCTCTTCATGGGCGCGCTTGACCAGGCGCATGTACCGGTCCCAGTCCCAGTGCGGACCCGGATCGGTGTGGTCCGTGCCCGGCACCTCGACGTGCCCGATGATGTGCTTCCGGTCGACGGGTATCCCGTAGCGCCTGCATATCCCGGCGGTGAGCCGCGCGGAGGACGCGTACATGGCGTCCGTGAAGTCGGCCGGGCGGTCCACGAACCCCTCGTGCTCGATCCCCACACTGCGCTCGTTGAATTCCTTGTTCCCCGCGTGGAACGCCACGTCCAGCTCGCGGATCATCTGCGCTATGTGCCCGTCCTTGCGCACCACATAGTGCGCGGCCGCCCCGTGCCACGGGTCCTTGAAGACCTTCAGCGTGCCCTGGTAGCTGCCCTGTGTGACATGGATGATCACGCGGTCGATCGTGTAGTCCGCAGGGCGGTCCGCCCGCCGCCAGTTCGCTGCCGCCGCGGCCACCCACTCCGCGCCCCTGAAGTCGACCTCGCCGGCCTTGCGCGGCTTGTCGATGCCGGGCATCTGCCACCACATGTGCGCCAGGTCGCTGCGGGCGAGCAGGCCCACGCCGACGGCCGTCGCCGCGCCTCCGATCAGCAGCGTCCGCCGGCTGACCCCCCGGTCACCGTCGCGCTTCGCGCGGCCCCCGGACTTCCGCCGGGACTTTCCCTGTGCTCCCACGACCCGCCCCCGTTCACGTCGTACGAGATCCACAACGGATACTCGCGGGATTCGGTTCCCGCGGCCCCGTACCCTGTTAGAGCTATGACTTCGCAGACCCCGCAGAGCACCCGCCCCCTTCGCGTCCTCGCCGCCATGTCGGGCGGCGTGGACTCCGCCGTCGCCGCCGCCCGCGCGGCGGAAGCGGGCCACGACGTGACGGGCGTCCACCTCGCCCTCTCCGCGAACCCGCAGTCGTTCCGCACCGGAGCCCGCGGCTGTTGCACCATCGAGGACTCCCGCGACGCCCGCAGGGCCGCCGACGTCATCGGCATCCCCTTCTACGTCTGGGACCTCGCCGAGCGGTTCCGCGAGGACGTCGTCGACGACTTCGTCGCCGAGTACGAGGCCGGGCGCACCCCGAACCCGTGCCTGCGCTGCAACGAGAAGATCAAGTTCGCCGCGCTCCTCGACAAGGCGCTCGCCCTCGGCTTCGACGCCGTCGCCACCGGCCACTACGCGAAGGTGGTCGAGCACCCGGACGGCACCCGCGAACTGCACCGCGCCTCCGACATGGCCAAGGACCAGTCGTACGTCCTCGGAGTGCTCGACGACCGCCAGCTCGCGCACGCCCTGTTCCCCCTCGGCGACACGGTCACGACGAAGGACGAGATCCGCGCGGAGGCCGAGCGACGCGGCCTCGCCGTCGCCAAGAAGCCCGACTCGCACGACATCTGTTTCATCGCGGACGGCGACACCCAGGGCTTCCTGGCGTCGCGCCTGGGCAAGGCCGAGGGCGACATCGTCGACGAGACGGGCAGCAAGGTCGGCACGCACGAGGGCGCCTACGGCTTCACGATCGGCCAGCGCAAGGGCCTGCGCATCGGCACCCCGGCCCCCGACGGCAAGCCGCGCTACGTCCTCGACATCTCGCCGGTGAACAACACGGTGACGGTCGGCCCCGTCGACTCCCTCGACGTCACGGCCCTCACGGCCATCAAGCCCCGCTGGTGCGGTACGGCCCCCTCGGGACCGGGCAGGTACACCGCGCAGCTGCGCGCCCACGGCGACGAGACGCCGGTGACGGCGGAGCTGGTCGACGGCACCCTGACCGTCACCTTCGACGAGCCCGCACGCGGCGTCGCCCCCGGCCAGGCCATCGTGCTCTACGACGGCACGCGCGTGGTCGGCTCGGCGACGATCGCGACGACCACGCGCGCGAAGGCCGTCGCCTAGGGGCTTTCGTTTGGATCATGCTGGGCTCGCGGGGTGCGCGGGCCTACGCCGAGAAGAAGTCGGTGAGCAGCGGACCGAGCGTGTCCGGGTCCACCGCGTGGGTCTGGCCGTCCAGCGTGCGGTACGTCCCGTCGGGCACCGCCTCCGCCACTGTCCGCGCCGCCTCGCGCATCCACGCGGGGCTCGCCCCGCCCGCGACGACGAGCACCGGCACGGTGATCGAGGCCAGCCGCTCCCGCGGCACCAGACCGTCACCCATCGCGGCGTCGTCGTAGGCGAGGGTCGGCGCGACCGCCTCCATGTCCAGCCACCAGGGTGACCGCCGGGCGCCCGCGATCAGCTCGGCGGGCGTGCCGGTGAGCGACATGAACAGCTCCACCGCGTCCCCGTTGCGACCGTCGGCCAGGAGCCCGGACAGCTGCCGCGTGTACTCCGCGCGCTCCTTGCCGCCCCCTTCGTCGGGCGCGAACGGGGGTTCGTACACGGCGACTCGGGTCACCGCAAGCCCGCTCGCCGCGGCCTCCAGGGCCAGCGCCGCGCCCGAGGACATGCCGTACAGCGCCGCGCTGCCGCCCACCGCGTCGATGAGCGCCGCGATGTCCTCCACCTCGCGGGCGACCGCGTACGGGGCCGTGTCACCGCTCGCGCCCCGGCCCCTGCGGTCGTACGGGACGGCGCCGAGTCCGCCGCTCAGCCGGGCGGCCAGCGGCTCCATCGACGAGCCCGCCGACAGGGCGCCGCTCACCAGGATGACCGCCGGACCCGCGCCGGTGCGCTCGTACGCGATGGCCGTGCCGTCGGAGGAGTTCGTCTTCTTGTCCATGAACGTGAAGACTCCCCCGCCCGGCGGAACTCATCACGCGGTCAGGCGATTTCCACCTCGTAGAAGCACAGGTGGTCCTTGATCTCGGCCACGTCCGGCTTCGGGTCCGGGTACGACCACACCAGGTCGGGGGCGTCCGGCAGGGACCAATAGGACGCCGTTCCCTTGAAGGGGCAGTACGTTTGCGTGTCGGACGGGGTCAGCAGATCCACGCGGACGTCCGCCGGCGGGATGTAGTAGCGCACGGGACAGCCCGTCTCGCGCAGCAGCAGCGGACGTGTGCTCTGCGCGAGCACCACCCCGCCGTGGACGACGCGTACGGAACCGGTGCCCTGCTCGATCGTGATCGTGTGTCCATCAGCCATACCTGAGACAGCACCGGCAGGGGCGCCGTTCTTCCCCCGTACCGTAGGACGAATGAACATCTGCGTCTTTCTCTCCGCCGCCGACCTCGCCGACCGCTACACCCGCCCCGCCCGTGAGTTCGCCGAACTGCTCGGCAAGGGCGGGCACACGCTCGTGTGGGGCGGTTCGGAGAGCGGGCTCATGAAGGTGGTGGCGGACGGCGTGCAGGAGGCCGGAGGGCGCCTCGTGGGCGTCTCCGTGGACTTCCTGGCCGCCAAGGCGCGGACGAACGCCGACGAGATGGTGATCGCCCGTGACCTCGCCGAACGCAAGGCACTGCTCCTGGAGAAGGCCGACGCCGTCGTCATCATGGTGGGCGGCACGGGCACGCTCGACGAGGCCACCGAGATCCTTGAGCTGAAGAAGCACGGCAAGCACACCAAGCCGGTCGTCCTGCTGAACACGGCGGGCTTCTACGACGGCCTCAAGGAGCAGTTCCGCCGCATGGACGAGGAGGGGTTCCTGCCGCTGCCGCTCACCGAACTCGTCTTCTTCGCCGATGAGCCCGTCGGCGCGCTGGCCTACCTGGAGACGCACCCATCAGCGGCTGCCGCCGCGGAAGTCGGCACGCTCTAATGCGAGCATGGCCCGTATGGCAACACATGTGATCACCGGGGCCGGATCAGGTATCGGCGCGGCAGTGGCGCGCCGTCTGCACGCACGCGGGGACGAACTCGTCCTCCACGCGCGCGACGCGGCCCGCGCGAAGGAACTCGCGGCCCAGTTCCCCGGCGCGGGCACCCTCGTCGGCGACCTCGCCGACCCGGACAGGCTCTCCTGGGCGTTCTCGCACCAGTCGCTGCCCGACCGGGTGGACTCGCTGCTGCACATCGCGGGTGTCGTCGACCTCGGCCCGGTCGGCGAGCTCACCCCCAAGTCGTGGCGCCACCAGCTGAACGTGAACCTGGTCGCCCCCGCCGAGCTGACCCGCCATTTCCTGCCCCAGCTCCGCGTCGCCCACGGCCACGTGATCTTCGTCAACTCCGGTGCGGGCCTCAGCGCACATGCCGACTGGTCCGCGTACGCCGCCTCCAAGCACGGCCTGAAGGCGCTCGCCGACTCCCTGCGCCAGGAGGAGCACGGCAACGGCGTGCGGGTCACGTCGGTCTACCCGGGCCGCACGGCCAGCGCCATGCAGGTCAAGGTGCACCAGCAGGAGGGCAAGCCGTACGACGCCGCCCGCTGGATCGACCCGGAGTCGGTCGCCACGACCATCGTCATGGCCCTCGACCTGCCGCGCGACGCCGAGGTCAACGACCTCACGGTGCGCCCCGGCCGCTGACGGAGCCTCGGTCCACCTGCGCTTGAGCCGGCCCCGGCCCCGTTACGTACGCTTCGCGGGTGAGCGAAAACAGCAAGTTCAGGCCGGGGCCCGCCACCGGCGTCGGATCGATGCCCGGTGGCGACGCGCGCGAGGCGGCCAAGACGGTCACCGGCAGTGTCGAGGAGTTTCCGTATCTGGCGGAACTGCCCGCACGCGGACCCGGCGCCGACATGATCGGCCGGACCGCCGGACTGCTCGTCGAGCTCTACGCGCGCGTGGAGCCCAGCGGCTGGCGGCTCGGGGACCGGCCGGGCCGCGACACCCGGCGCGCCCGGTCCTGGATGGGCGAGGACCTTGACGCCCTCGAGGAGTTCACGCAGGGCTACCAGGGGCCGTTGAAGGTGCAGGCGGTCGGCCCCTGGACGCTCGCCGCCGCCCTGGAACTCCGCAACGGCGAGGTCGCCCTCTCCGACGAGGGCGCCTGCCGCGACCTCGCCGGCTCGCTCGCCGAGGGCCTGCGCCTCCACCTCGACGACGTGCGCCGCCGCGTCCCCGGCGCCGAGATCGTGCTCCAGCTCGACGAGCCGTCCCTCATCGCCGTACTGCGCGGCCAGGTCAAGAGCGCCAGCGGATACCGCACCCACCGCGCCGTCGACCGCCAGCTCGTGGAGAGCACGCTCCGCGAGGTCGTCTCGGTCCACGACGGGCCCGTCGTCGTGCACTCCTGCGCCCCCGACGTCCCGTTCGCCCTGCTGCGCCGCGCGGGCGCCGACGCCATCTCCTTCGACTTCTCGCTGCTCACCGAACGTGACGACGACGCGATCGGTGAGGCCGTCGAGGCCGGCACGCGGCTCTTCGCAGGTGTCGTGCCGGGCACGGACAGCCCATCGGCGCCATTGTCGGACCCTGCCGGTAGCGTCATGGGAGTCAGGACGCTGTGGCGCAGGCTGGGGCTGAATCCCGGCTCCCTCGCGGAGTCGGTCACGGTCACTCCGTCGTGCGGTCTCGCGGGGGCCTCTCCCGCGTACGCGCGCGCCGCGCTCGCCCACTGCGTCCGGGCGGCGAGATCACTCGCGGACAACCCAGAGTGACGGGTCCGGGTCCGCACAGGGACAAACGGGAGGACGAGACGGTGGCCGGCGAACAGCAGCACGCACAGCCCGCAGAGGTGCCCGCGACGGCACGGGAGCAGCACGCGCGGCTCGCCGAGCAGATCGACGAGCACCGCTTCAGGTACTACGTGAAGGACCAGCCGGTCGTCAGCGACGGCGAGTTCGACCAGCTCCTGCGCTCCCTCGAAGCGCTGGAGGAGCAGTACCCCGAGCTGCGCACGCCCGACTCGCCGACGCAGAAGGTCGCGGGCGCGTACGCCACGGAGTTCACGGCAGTCGAGCACCGCGAGCGCATGCTCTCCCTCGACAATGCCTTCGACGACGCCGAGTTGGCCGCCTGGGCCGACCGCATCGCCCGGGACGTCGGCACGCCCGACTACCACTTCCTGTGCGAGCTCAAGATCGACGGCCTCGCGGTCAACCTCACGTACGAGGACGGCAGGCTCACCCGCGCCGCCACCCGCGGAGACGGCCGCACCGGCGAGGACATCACTCCCAACGTGCGCACGATCGCGGAGATCCCCCACCGCCTCAAGGGCGACCGCGTCCCGGCACTCGTCGAGATCCGCGGCGAAGTCTTCTTCCCCATGGAGGCGTTCGATCAGCTCAACGCGCGCCTGGTCGAGGCCGGCGACAAGCCCTTCGCCAACCCGCGCAACGCGGCGGCGGGTTCGCTGCGCCAGAAGGACCCCCGCGTCACCGCGACCCGCCCGCTCCACATGGTCGTGCACGGCATCGGCGCCCGCGAGGGCTTCGACATCGACCGCCTCTCCCAGGCCTACGAGCTGCTGCACGAATGGGGCCTGCCCACCGCCCGGCACAACAGGGTGGTCGACAGCATCGAGGACGTACGGGAGTTCATCGCCCACTTCGGGGAGAACCGCCACTCCATCGTCGAGCACGAGATCGACGGCGCCGTCGTCAAGCTCGACGAGATCCCCCTCCAGGGCCGCCTCGGCTCCACGTCGCGCGCGCCGCGCTGGGCCATCGCCTGGAAGTACCCGCCGGAGGAGGTCAACACCAAGCTGGTCAACATCCGCGTGGGCGTCGGCCGCACCGGCCGCGTCACGCCGTACGCACAGGTCGAGCCGGTCACCGTGGCCGGCTCCGAGGTCGAGTTCGCGACCCTGCACAACCAGGACGTCGTCAAGAAGAAGGGCGTCCTCATCGGGGACACCGTCGTCCTGCGCAAGGCGGGCGACGTCATCCCGGAGATCCTCGGCCCGGTCGCCGACCTGCGCGACGGCAGCGAGCGGGAGTTCGTGATGCCCGCCGAGTGCCCCGAGTGCGGCACCCCGCTGCGGCCCATGAAGGAGGGCGACATCGACCTCCGCTGCCCGAACGCCCGGTCCTGCCCGGCCCAGTTGCGCGAGCGCCTCTTCTACCTCGCGGGCCGCAAGTCCCTCGACATCGAGAACTTCGGTTACGTGGCGGCCGCCGCCCTCACCAAGCCCCTGGAGCCGGCCGAGCCGGTGCTCGCCGACGAGGGCGACCTGTTCGACCTCACCATCGAGCAGCTGCTGCCGATCCGGGCGTACGTCCTCGACCAGGACAGCGGCCTGCCCAAGCGGGACCCGAAGACCGGTGAGGAGAAGATCGCCACGGTCTTCGCCAACCAGCAGGGCGAGCCCCGGAAGAACGCCCTGTCCATGCTGGAGAACATCACGGCGGCCAAGGAGCGGCCGCTCGCCCGCATCATCACCGGCCTGTCCGTGCGCCATGTGGGGCCCGTCGCCGCGGAGGCGCTGGCCCGTGAGTTCCGCTCCATCGACCGCATCGAGCAGGCCACCGAGGAGGAGCTCGCCGCCACCGACGGCGTCGGGCCGATCATCGCCGCCTCGCTCAAGCAGTGGTTCGCGGAGGACTGGCACCGCGAGATCCTGCGCAAGTGGCGGGCCGCCGGGGTGCGGATGGAGGAGGAGGGCGCCGGTGAGGACCAGGGACCGCGTCCCCTCGAAGGCCTCACCGTCGTCGTCACCGGCACCCTCGAGCACCACACCCGAGATGGCGCGAAAGAGGCCCTGCAGAGCAGAGGCGCCAAGGTGACGGGCTCCGTTTCCAAGAAGACCTCCTTCGTCGTAGTGGGGGACAACCCGGGCTCCAAGTACGACAAGGCGATGCAGCTGAAGGTTCCGGTTCTGAACGAGGACGGGTTCGCCGTCCTGCTCGAACAGGGACCGGACGCGGCGGCGGACGCGGCGCTTCCGACCGAGGAGTAGCGGTTGAAGGCCACCCGTTCAGCGCATACCAGATGCATACGGGTGGCCGGGGCGCATTCGGGCAACCGTGGGCGACCGCTGCCCCTGGAAGCCTTCTGCGGCCTACTGTTGAGGGGTGCGCCTGCCGTGCCCGGCTGCGGATGGGGCACCCCCTGCCCACGACGGGCACGGGGCAGTGAACGAGGACGCGGTACCGCTGACGGAAGTCGTCCGCGGCGGATCGCGTGGCGTGGGCACCGCCGGCTGTGAGAGGGACGGGAATGGAACCGACCGAGAGCGCCGCTCCGGACTCACGGCTGCGCACGCGCTGGCGCGTGTGGCGAGGCGCCGAAAGCCCGGCGCCGGCCGCGCGCAGCGTGCCGGGACAGGACGAGACCGGCGAGAAGGACGAGACCGGCGAGACGGACCAGGGGGACGGGCGCCGCGCGGACGACGCCGCCCCGGCAGCGCGCTCCGCGGACGACGGTCCGGGCGGGAGCGAGCGCGGTGGTTCGGTGAGCAGGCGCGGTGCGTGGCGCGCAGCGTTCGGGATCCGCGGCGCAGGGCGTACGCGCCGTCGCGCGGGCTCCGGTGCGCAGGGCGAGAGCGGACGGAGCGGCTCCGCAGGCGCATCGGCGGGATCCGCGGCGCCCGCACCCGGCTGGCCCGCGTCCGGTTCGAACGGCGGAGCCGGGATCGGCGCCTACGGCGTCCCCGGATCCGGTGCGGTGGCGCCCGGTTGGCCCGCCCCGGGTTCGAACGGCGGGGCGGGCATCGGTGCCATCGGCGGTACCGGCTCCGGAGCGGCGGTGAGCGGCGGGACCGGCTGGACCGGGGCCGCCGCTGACGGTGGTTCCGGGTGGACGGGCGCCGAAGCGGGAGACGCGGGCGGCTGGCCGCGTGCGTACGGGACCTTCGGCGGGGCGTTCGGCGAGGCCTTCGGTGAGGAGGGGGACGGCCGGGAGCGCTCCTGGCTGGGCGCGCTGCCCATGCCGCCCCTCGCGATCGTCGCCCTCGCCTCCGCCGTGCTCGGCACCGGCTTCTACCGCGCCTTCACGGGCAGTCACGCGCTCTTCCCGTCCGGCGCCGTCGGCTGGTCCCTCGCCGTACTGACCGGCATCATCGTCGGCCACCTCGTCGCGCTCGGCCGCGACCGCTGGTGGGGCGGCACCGGCTCGGGCGCGGCCTTAACGCTCGCGGTCCTGCTGCTCTACGGCTGGGTGCCCGCCGGCATGGTCAGCCTCACCGTCGTCGTCCTCGTCGGCATCGCCCGCCGGCACCGCTGGCGCCAGGGCATCCTGCACGGCGCGGTCGACATCATCGGCATCGGCGCGGGCGCCCTCGTGCTCGCCGTGTTCGGCCAGGTCCCGTCCGTGGAGTCCCCCTGGAAGCCGGAGACCTGGACGGTTCTCAACGCCCCCGAGGTGGCGCTCGTCGCGGCCGCCTACCTCGCGGTCACCCGCAGCCTGCTCTGGTACGTCCACGCGCCGCGTGCCTCCGGGCTGCCCACCGTCGCCCGCACCGCCCTTCTGCGGCAGGGCCTCGTCGGCGTCGCGCTACTCGGCATCGCCCCGCTGATCTGCGTGGTCGCGATCGCGCTGCCCGTGCTGCTGCCGCTGTTCGCCGTCCCGCTCATCGCGCTCGACTCGACGCTGTGGATCGCCCGGGCCCGCGCCGAGGAGCAGCTGCGCGACCCGCTCACCGGGCTGCCCAACCGGCAGTGGCTACTGGAGCGGACGTGGACCGCGCTCGACGACGCCGAGCGGATCGGCGCGCGCAGCGCCCTCCTGCTCATCGACCTGGACCGCTTCCGGGCGGTCAACGACACCCTCGGCCACCTCGCGGGGGACCGGCTCCTGCTCCAGATAGCCGACCGGCTCCGGATGGCCCTGCCCCGCGGGGCGGAGGCCGCACGCCTCGGCGGCGACGAGTTCGCCGTACTCCTGCCCGTGGCCGACTCCACGACCTCCGCCACGCGAGTGGCGCGCACCCTGGTCGCCGCCCTCGGCTCCCCGCTCGACCTGGACGGGCTCACTCTGGTCCTGGAGGCCAGCGCCGGGCTCGCCGTCTTCCCCGACCACGCGCTCGACGCCGAAGGGCTCCTGCGCCGCGCGGACGTCGCCATGTACCAGGCGAAGCGCGACCGTACGGGCGTCGAGGTCTACGAGTCGAAGCGGGACTCCAACACCCCCGACCGCCTCGGCCTGCTCGGCGATCTGCGCCGCGCGCTCGACGCGGGCGACGTGGAGCTGCACTACCAGCCGAAGGTCCGCTTCGACGGACAGGTCGCCGGCCTCGAGGCGCTGGTGCGCTGGGTGCACCCCGAGCGGGGGAAGGTCCCGCCGGACGAGTTCATCGCCATCGCCGAGTCGTCCGGACTCATGCCCCATCTGACCGAGTACGTCCTGGAGACGGCGCTCGCGCAGGTTGCCCGCTGGCGGGCGCAGGGCCTGCGCGTGCCGGTCGCGGTGAACGTGTCGCCGAGGGACGTGCACACCCCGGGATTCGCCGGCGCGGTCGCCGCGCGGCTCGCCCGGCACGGCGTCCCCCCTGGCGCCCTCCAGCTGGAGATAACCGAGCACGTCCTGCTGGAGGACCCCCAGCGCGCCGCCGACACGCTCGCCGGGCTCACCGGGCACGGAGTGAAGATGTCCCTCGACGACTTCGGCACCGGCTACTCCTCCCTCGTCCACCTGCGCCGCCTTCCGGTCAGCGAGCTGAAGATCGACCGCTCGTTCGTGGCCCGCCTGGCGGTGGACAACGAGGACGCGGAGATCGTCCGCTGCACCGTCGACCTGGCGCACTCGCTCGGCCTGCTCGTCGTCGCCGAGGGCGTCGAGGACGACGAGACCTGGGAGCGTCTGCGCGACCTCGGGTGCGATGCCGTCCAGGGCTGGCTGGTCGCCGCCGCGATGCCGCCGGACGAGACGACGGCGTGGCTGCGGGCACGCGGCTCCCGCGGATGGCAGCGGCCCTCCGTCCTCGCCGCCGAGGCCGAGGACCAGTCATCGGGACAGACGGTCAACTGAGCCGTACAGGGGTGACCGGGGAGCGTCAGGACCCCTGAACGGGAAACCGTTTAGGGGGCACGGCCCCCGGCCCCATAGGATTGGGGCCAGTCGTCCCACACCCGTCTGTCGTGCGACGCCCGGCACGCACGCTCGCCGCGTTGCCGAATCGTCCACGCGGCTCCGCCGCGAGGACGCTCCGGCGCCTTGCGATCACACGCACCAGACGACGCACGACCCGCCCTTCGGGCGGACGACGGGAATGGGACGACTGGCCCCGGCCCACACCACACTCACTCACCCCAGAGGATCGCTGCATGCCTGGCATCACGCGCGAGGAGGTCGCACACCTCGCACGGCTGGCGCGTCTGGAGCTGAAGGACGAAGAGCTCGACCACTTCGCCGGACAGCTCGACGACATCATCGGCGCGGTCGCCCGCGTCTCGGAGGTCGCCGACCAAGACGTACCGCCGACCTCCCACCCGCTCCCGCTGACGAACGTCATGCGGGCGGACGAGGTTCGTCCGTCGCTCACCCCCGAGCAGGCGCTCTCCGGCGCCCCGGCCCAGGAGCAGCAGCGTTTCAAGGTGCCGCAGATCCTGGGGGAGGACTAATCACCATGACGGACAGCAACATCATCAAGCTCACCGCCGCCGAGATCGCCTCGAAGATCGCCGCCGGCGAGCTCACGGCCGTCGAGGTCACCGAGGCTCACCTGGCCCGGATCGAGGCAGTCGACGAGAAGGTGCACGCCTTCCTGCACGTCGACCGTGAGGGTGCGCTCGCGCAGGCCCGCGCCATCGACGCCAAGCGCGCCGCGGGCGAGAAGCTCGGCCCGCTGGCCGGCGTACCGCTCGCGCTGAAGGACATCTTCACCACCGAGGGCATCCCGACCACGGTCGGTTCGAAGATCCTCGAAGGCTGGATCCCGCCGTACGACGCCACCCTGACGCGCAAGCTGAAGGAGGCCGACGTCGTCATCCTCGGCAAGACCAACATGGACGAGTTCGCCATGGGGTCGTCGACGGAGAACAGCGCGTACGGCCCGACCGGCAACCCGTGGGACCTCACCCGGATTCCGGGAGGCTCCGGCGGTGGCTCCTCCGCGGCCCTCGCCGCTTACGAGGCCCCGCTCGCCATCGGTACGGACACCGGCGGTTCCATCCGCCAGCCCGCCGCCGTCACCGGCACCGTCGGCGTCAAGCCGACCTACGGCGGCGTCTCGCGCTACGGCATGGTGGCGTTCTCGTCCTCCCTCGACCAGGGCGGGCCCTGCGCCCGTACGGTCCTGGACGCGGCGCTCCTGCACGAGGTCATCGCCGGCCACGACCCGCTCGACTCGACGTCCATCGACGCGCCGGTCCCGCCGGTCGTCGAGGCGGCGCGCAACGGCTCGGTCCAGGGCATGCGCGTCGGCGTCGTCAAGCAGTTCTCCGGCGAGGGCTACCAGGCCGGCGTCGTCCAGCGCTTCAACGAGTCGGTCGAGCTGCTCAAGTCGCTCGGCGCCGAGATCGTCGAGCTGGACTGCCCGACCTTCGACCTGGCCCTGTCGGCGTACTACCTGATCGCGCCGTCCGAGTGCTCGTCCAACCTGGCCCGCTTCGACGCCATGCGCTACGGCCTGCGGGTCGGCGACGACGGCACGAAGTCGGCCGAGGACGTCACCGCCCTCACCCGTGAGGCCGGCTTCGGCGACGAGGTCAAGCGCCGCGTCATCCTCGGCACGTACGCGCTCAGCTCCGGCTACTACGACGCGTACTACGGCAGCGCCCAGAAGGTCCGCACCCTGATCACCCAGGAGTTCGAGCGGGCCTTCGAGCAGGTCGACGTGATCGTCTCGCCGACGACGCCCACCACCGCCTTCCCGATCGGCGAGCGCGCCGACGACCCGATGGCGATGTACCTGGCCGACGTGTGCACGATCCCGACCAACATGGCGGGCAACGCCGCCATGTCCCTGCCGTGCGGCCTCGCGCCGGAGGACGGCCTTCCGGTCGGGCTGCAGATCATCGCCCCCGCCATGAAGGACGACCGCCTGTACAAGGTCGGCGCTGCCGTCGAGGCCGCCTTCGTGGAAAAGTGGGGCCACCCGCTGCTCGAGGAGGCTCCGTCGCTGTGAGTGCCATGGCAAAGAAGGCCAAGAACTTCAAGAAGTCCAAGACCGGCGTGTACGTGTCGCTGGCGAGCACCGCTTTCGGCGCGATCAGTGTCGCGAAGCAGGCCAAGCTGGCCCGCAACGACAACGACACTCTGCGGCTGATCGACGCCGCGGTGTCCGCCGCCGCCATCGCTACCGGCCTGGCGATCCTCTACCGGGAGCTGAAGCGCCTGGGCGACGACGACGTCCTGCTGGGCTGAGAGGGAAAGTCTCACCGTGACCGTCACTGAACTGATGTCGTACGACGCGGCACTCGCGACGTACGACCCCGTCATGGGCCTCGAGGTCCATGTCGAGCTGGGTACGAAGACCAAGATGTTCTGCGGGTGCTCCACCGAGCTGGGCGCCGAGCCCAACTCGCAGACCTGCCCCACCTGTCTCGGCCTGCCCGGCTCACTCCCGGTCGTCAACGCGATCGGCGTCGAGTCGGCCATCAAGATCGGCCTCGCGCTCAACTGCGAGATCGCCGACTGGTGCCGCTTCGCCCGGAAGAACTACTTCTATCCGGACATGCCGAAGAACTTCCAGACCTCCCAGTACGACGAGCCCATCGCCTTCAACGGCTACCTCGACGTACAGCTGGAGGACGGCGAGATCTTCCGCGTGGAGATCGAGCGCGCCCACATGGAGGAGGACACCGGCAAGTCGCTGCACGTCGGTGGCGCGACGGGCCGTATCCACGGCGCCTCGCACTCCCTGCTCGACTACAACCGCGCCGGCATCCCCCTCATCGAGATCGTCACCAAGCCGATCGAGGGCGCCGGGGAGCGTGCGCCGGAGGTGGCGAAGGCGTACGTCGCCGAGCTGCGCGAGGTCATCAAGGCGCTCGACGTCTCCGAGGCCCGCATGGACAAGGGCCAGATGCGCTGCGACGTGAACCTGTCGCTGCGCACGGGCCCCGAGGCGCCCCTCGGCACCCGCTCGGAGACGAAGAACGTCAACTCGCTGCGTTCCGTCGAGCGCGCCGCCCGTTACGAGATCCAGCGCCACGCCGCTGTCCTGTCGTCCGGCGGCACGATCGTGCAGGAGACCCGTCACTTCCACGAGGAGGACGGCTCCACCACGTCGGGCCGCATCAAGGACAACGCCGAGGACTACCGCTACTTCCCCGAGCCGGACCTGGTGCCGGTGGCGCCCGCCCGCGCCTGGGTGGAGGAGCTGCGCTCGGAGCTGCCCGAGATGCCGCGCGTGCGCCGCAACCGGCTGCGCGAGGACTGGGGCGTCTCCGAGCACGACATGCAGTCGATCCTCAACGCGGGCGCGGTCGACCCGATCGTCGCCACGGTCGAGGCCGGCGCGGACTCCGTCTCCGCCCGCAAGTGGTGGATGGGCGAGCTCGCCCGTCACGCCAACGAGTCGGGCACCGCCCTCGACGAGCTGCCCATCACCCCGGCCCAGGTGGCCCGGGTGGCGGCGCTCGTCTCCGCCGGTGACCTCAACGACAAGCTGGCGCGCCAGGTCATCGAGGGTGTCCTCGCGGGCGAGGGCGACCCGGACACGGTCGTCGAGAAGCGCGGCCTGAAGGTCGTCTCGGACGAGGGCGCGCTGTCCACTGCCGTGGATGACGCGATCGCGGGCAACGCGGGCATCGCGGACAAGATCCGCGGTGGCAAGGTCCAGGCGGTCGGTGCGCTGGTCGGCGCCGTCATGAAGGCCACCCGTGGCCAGGCGGACGCCGCGCGCGTCAAGGAACTGATCCTCGAGAAGCTGGGCGTCGCCGACGGCTGAGGTTCTGTGTCCTCAAGCGCCGGACGGGCTGAATTCAGCCCGTCCGGCGCTTGAGCAATTCCTGGAGCAGCACCTTGAACACCCTTCCCGCCGAACTCCTCTCCGTCGCCCTCCTCCTGCTCATCCTCGGCTTCGCCGTGGTCCGTCCCCGGCAGCTGCCGGAAGCCGTCGTCGCCGTGCCCGCCGCGGCGATCGTCGTGGCCGTCGGCGCCGTGTCGCCCGCGCACGCGTGGGCCGAGACGCGGGACCTGCTCCCGGTCGTCGGATTCCTCGCCGCCGTCCTGGTGCTTGCTCAGCTCTGCGCCGACGATGGCCTGTTCAAGGCCGCGGGCGACGCCATCGCGCGGGCCTGCAAGGGCAGTCCGCGCCGCATGCTCGGCGGGGTCTTCGCCGCGGCCGCCGTGATCACGGCCGTACTGAGCCTGGACGCCACGGTCGTGCTGCTCACGCCGGTCGTCCTCGCCACCGCCCGCCGGATCGGCGCGAGGCCGCGCCCGCACGTCTACGCGAGCGCCCACCTCGCCAACTCCGCCTCGCTGCTCCTGCCGGTCTCGAACCTCACCAATCTGCTCGCCTTCACCGCGAGCGGACTCACCTTCGCGCGGTTCGCGGGGCTCATGGCCCTGCCGTGGCTGGGCGCGATCGCCGTCGAGTACGCGGTGTTCCGGCGGTACTTCGCCGACGACCTGGCGGCGCCCGCGCACGAGCCGGACGCCGAGGAGCCGCCCGGCTTGCCGGTGTTCACCCTCACCGTCCTCGCCCTGACGCTCGTGGGCTTCGTGGTCACCTCGTTCGCCGGGATCGACCCGCTGTGGGCGGCGATCGTCGGCACGGTCGTCCTCGCGGTGCGGGCGCTCGGGCAGCGGCGCACGAGCCCGCTCGCGCTGGTGAAGTCGGCGCACCCGTACTTCTGCCTCTTCGTCCTCGCGCTCGGGATCGTGGTCAAGGCGGTCGTCGACAACGGGCTCGGGGACGGCATCGACCGGCTGCTGCCCGAGGGCTCGTCGCTGCCCGCGCTGCTCGCCGTCGCCGGGGTCGCGGCCCTGCTCGCCAACCTGATCAACAACCTTCCGGCCGTTCTCGCGCTGCTCCCCGTGGCGGGGCCCGCGGGTCCGGGGCCGGTCCTCGCCGTTCTCATCGGCGTCAACCTCGGCCCCAACCTCACGTATGTGGGCTCGCTCGCCACGCTCCTGTGGCGCCGCATCGTCCACGCCCACGACGTGCATCCCCAGCTCGGTGACTTCACACGGCTCGGCGTGCTCACGGTCCCGGCGACGCTGGTCGTGTCAACGGTGGCGCTCTGGGCGGGACTTCAGTTCCTCGGCTGACGGGTCAGAGAAGGCGAGCAGCGTCATCGGACCGGAAGGTGACCGTGAATTCCTGCACACTCTTGTGACTAAGGCCACGAAAGCGACAAAAGATCACCTCTTGCTGTAAGAGTGGCTTGCCATTGCTCATGTGTCTTTGCGGGCCCTTCCCGGTGAAGATCCACAAACCCTGGGAGCACGTCCGTGGCAGCTCTCGCACGATGGTGTGCACGGCACCGCCTCGTAGTCGTCCTGCTGTGGCTCCTCGCCCTCGGCGGCACGAGCGCGGCAGCGGTCGTCGCGGGCTCCTCCTACTCGAACGACTACGAGGCACCGGGCACCGAGTCGGGTCGCGCCACCCAGCTCCTGAACGACGGATTCCCCAGCCTCGGCGGCGACAGTGACACCGTCGTCTGGCACACGGACGGCAGCATGGTCCGCGCCGCCGACGTGAAAGAGCGCATGACCCGCACGCTCGACAGGATCGAGCACCTGCCCGGCATCGCCGCCGTCACCGGACCGTACGAGCAGCAGAGCACGAGTCAGATAAGCGCCGACGGACGCACCGCCTACGCCACGGTCACCTTCGACCAGCAGTCCGGCGACATCGCCAAGGCGGACGCCCAGCGCCTCGTCGACACGGCCAAGGCCGCCGAGAAGAACGCCCCCGACGGACTGCGGGTCGAACTCGGCGGCAGCGCCGTCGCCCTCACCGAGTCCGCCCAGGGGCATGTCGCCGAGATCGTCGGCGTCGTGGTCGCCGCCGTCGTCCTCCTGCTCGCCTTCGGCTCCCTCGCGGCCAGCGCCCTGCCGATCGCCACGGCACTGGTCAGCGTGGGCACCGCCGCTTCCGGCATCGTGCTCCTCGGCCATGTGATGACTGTCGCCGACTTCGCCCCGATGCTCGGCATGCTCGTCGGCCTCGGTGTCGGCATCGACTACGCGCTGTTCATCGTGACCCGGCACCGGCGCGGCCTGAAGCAGGGCCTGCCCGTGAACGAGGCGGCGGAGCGCGCCGTCGCCACCACCGGACGCGCCGTCGTCTTCGCCGGCGCCACCGTCTGCATCGCGCTCCTCGGCATGCTGATCCTGCGCCTCAGCTTCCTCAACGGTGTCGCGATCGCCGCCTCTCTGACCGTGCTCCTCACCGTCGCCGCGTCCGTCACGCTGCTGCCCGCGCTCCTGTCGTTCATCGGCATGCGCGCGCTCAGCAGGCGCCAGCGGCGCAGACTCGCCGCACACGGGCCCGAGCCCGAGCTGCCGACCGGGCTCGCCGCCCGCTGGGCCGCCTTCGTGGAGCGCCACCCCCGGCTCCTCGGCGGCCTCGCCATCGGCGTGATCGCGGTGCTCTCGGTGCCCACGCTCTTCCTGCACCTGGGCACGTCCGACCAGGGCAACAACGCGTCGTCGTCCACGACCAGGCAGGCGTACGACCTCCTGGCCGACGGATTCGGGCCCGGCGTGAACGGGCCGCTGACCCTCGTCACGCCCATAGACGGCGCCGGCGACCAGGTGGCCGTGAGCCGTCTGGAGTCCATGATCGGCTCGGCCGAGGGCGTCTCCTCCGTGACCCCGGCGACGTACAACGACAGCGGCACCGCCGCCTTCCTGACCGTCGTGCCGAAGTCCGCGCCCCAGTCCCAGAAGACCAGCGAGCTCGTCGACCGGCTGCGCACCGACGTGATCCCCGCGGCCGAGAAGGGCACCTCCCTCGATGTGCAGCTCGGCGGCGTCACCGCCAGCTACGACGACTTCGCCGACGTCATCATCGGCAAACTGCCGCTCTTCGTGGGCGTCGTCATCGGACTCGGCTGCGTCCTGCTCCTCCTCGCCTTCCGCTCGATCGGCATCCCCCTCAAGGCCGCCGCGATGAACGTCGCGGCCGTCGCCTCCGCCTTCGGCGTCGTCGTCGCGATCTTCCAGTGGGGCTGGGGCAGCGAGATGCTCGGCCTCGGCAGAGCGGGCCCCATCGAGCCCTTCCTCCCCGTGATCATGGTGTCGGTCCTGTTCGGGCTCTCGATGGACTACCAGGTGTTCCTGGTCAGCCGCATGTACGAGGAGTGGCTGGAGACCCACGACAACCGGCGGGCCGTCCGCGTAGGGCTCGCCGAGACCAGCCGCGTCATCAACTCCGCGGCCGTGATCATGATTTCGGTCTTCCTGGCCTTCGTCCTCAGCGGCGACCGCGTCATCGCGATGTTCGGCATCGCCCTGGCCGCCGCCGTCGCCCTCGACGCGTTCGTCCTGCGCACGCTCCTGGTGCCCGCCCTCATGCACATGCTCGGCGGCGCCAACTGGTGGCTGCCCAAGTGGCTCGACCGCCGGCTGCCCCGCATCAGCATCGAGCCGCCCGAGTGCCGCGAGCCGCATGCGAGTATTCCTGGACAGCACCCGGCCGCGGACGGCGCGCTGCTGGACACACTGGTGAAGGCCGAAGGCGAGGAGCGGAAGCGCGATGTACACGATTTCCCTGGGTGACGACGGCGCGGAACTGCGGCCCCTGGAGACGTGGCACGCCGAGCAGTTCCTCGCCCATCTGGAGCGTGGCCGCGAGTTCATCGGGCAGCACATCTCGTTCGGCTCGAACATCAAGGACGTCGCCTCGGCCCGTGGCCTGCTCAGGTCCTACGCCGACAAGCGTGCCGCCGACAGCGGAAGCCTGCACGGGATCTGGCTGGACGGGACGCTCGTCGGCGGACTGCTCTTCCGGGTCTTCGACGCGGAGGGCGGCACCTGCGAGATCGGCTGCTGGCTCGAGCCCGCCGCCGCCGGACGCGGCCTCGTCACGCGCGGCGCGCGCGTCCTCATCGACTGGGCGGTCCTCGAACGCGGCATCCACCGCGTGGAGTGGGTCGCCTCCTCCGAGAACGGGCCCAGCCTGAACGTGGCGCGGCGGCTCGGCATGAAGCGGGAGGGCGTTCTGCGCGCGGCAAGCACGCACAAGGGCGTCAAGCAGGATCTTGAGGTGTGGTCGGTGCTCGCGCCGGAGTGGCGCGCGCTGATCCGCCGGGCCGTTCCGGTTGCCAGTGACCTCGTAGTGCGGGGCTAGGGTCTTTCGTTTGGATCATGCCGGGCTCGCGGGGCCTGATCCAAACGAAAGACCCTAGCTCGCCGGTTGTGAGGCGGGTGACTCGGGGGCGGGGGACTCTGCGCTCGACGGCGGGGCCGACGACGCTCCGGGTGCCTCGGACGACGGCGGCTGCGACGACGCGGATGACTGGGACGACGCGGATGACTGGGACGACTGGGATGTCTCGGACGACGAGGCTGTCGAGGCGTTCGAGGGGGAGACCCCGGGCGGGGTGCGCGGCGTGGTCTTCCGGTCGCTGCCGCCCGTGGTCCCCGCGGTTCGGGTGAACCAGCCCTCGGTCTCCGGGTCGTACATCACGAACCTGTTCACCGGCTGCGGCGCCGGCGACACGACCACCACGTTCGACGACTTGTACCCCGACCAGGCCTTGCCCTGACGCTTCACCGACCCCTGCAGAGGCACCGGCGCGAGCAGCGGGTTCCCGCACGAGCACCGCACGCGCGGCTCCCCGCGGTCGTTCACGAGCACGGCCGTGCCGGACTGGAGCACGGACTGGAAGGTCGTCGCCGCGCCGTCGCGGAAGCCGTGGTTCGTGACCCGGGTGTCGAGGCGGAGCTGGACCGGCGTCAGCGACCGCAGATAGGCGGGGACGCCGGACGGATCGAGACCGAGGACCGAGGCGAACGCCTTGTTCTTGTCCGGCTCCGCGCCCAGCGTGCGGATCTGCTTCTCCACGTCGCAGCTGGAGACGTTGCGGGTGCCGCCGTACAGACCGGGGGCGGAGCCCTCGACGCCCCGGACGATGTTCGCGTTCTGCGACGGGCCGGTCCCTGGGGCGCTCGGCAGCGTGCTCGGCGTCGTCGCGGTGGCGCCCTTCCGGGTGCTCGACCCGGTGTACGGGTCGGGGCCGGACGAGTCGGCGCTCTGGAGGAAGAGCTCGTCGCCGGCCGCGGTTCCGCCGCCTCCACCGCCGCCGCCGGAGCTGGTGAGGACGACGGTGAGGACCACTGCGGCGACGATCAGGACGCCGAGCGCCACGAGCTTCTTGGGCGTGAACCGCCACCAGGGGCGATCGGGGTGAGGGCCGTCCGGGGGCGGGGTGCCGCCCGGGGGTGGCGTGTCGCCGGGACCGCCGCCCGTACTGCCGGAGCCTGAACCGGCGCCCGAGCCGGAGCCTTCGCCGGGCGGTGGTTCTGAGGGGTGCCCAGGGGGCGGCGGGGGTACGGACGCGGGCTGGGTCGGGCCCGAGAGTGGGCCGGATGGGGGGCCGGTGGGGCGGCCGGGCTCCGTCGGTCGGTCACTCACGGGCGCTTCTTCTCACCGTAGGAGGCATGGGGCGGGACGGGGGAGGGCCCGCCTCGCGATCCGGCGGCCCAGGCCTCTATATCCCGTTACCTCCACATTGTGTGCTCCGTGCTCGTACGGCCCGCAAGCCGAACTCGTACGGCCCGTGACGCGACGCGGCCGGCCCTCCCGAGGGGCGGACCGCCCGGCGCCTGCCTAGCGTGGCCCCCGTGAGTGAACAGGCATCCGACGGCCGGACCGGCACCAGGCGCAGCGCGAAACACGGCTGGGCGGCGGCCCTCGTGGCCGTGCTCGCCGGGCTCGTGGCCATGGTGGTCACGGCGGTTCTCGGCCTGTGGGCCGCGGGCGCGGCCGGGCTTCCCGGGAGAGCCTTCCCCCGAGTGGTCGCCGCCGTCGTGGTGATGGCGGCCGGCGGCTCCGTCGAACTGGACGGAAACGCCGGAGAGCTCGCCCAGACACACGCCAACATCTCGGTCCTGCCCCTCTCCGTGACCCTCGCCGGAGCACTGGTGATCGCCGCGGGCTTCCTGCGGCCCCTGCGCCACCGGGCCATCGCGAGCGGCGGCGAACTCCTCGGCTGGGCCGGGCGGGTGGCCGTGCCGTGGGTGGTCGCGCTCATCGTCCTCTCGCTCCTGGCCAGGCAGGACTTCCACATCCCCGTCACGGACCCGACCGGCGGCATCATCGAGGACGTCCTGGACGGCGGACCCAAGGTCGGATTCCGGACGAACCTGGCCCTCACGCTGCTCTTCGGCCTGCTGTGGCTCGCGGGCGTCATGATCCTCGCCGTCCTCGTTTCGCGCGCCGCCCCGCTCCCCGCCCGCCTCATCCGCTTCCAGGAGTCGGTGCGCCCGGCCGCGTACGCGATGGTGGCGCTGCTGCTCGTGTACGTGGCCCTGGGCGTCGTCATCGGTCTCGTCGTCGCCGCGACGCGCGGCCACGCGTCCGAGACGTTCGCCGTGATCCTCCTCGGCCTGCCCAACCTCGTCTGGTTCGGCTACACCATCGGCCTCGGCGCGTCCTGGGAAGGCAAGGTCGACGGTCCGTTCGGCCTGCCCATGCCGCACATCCTCGACGCCGTACTCCGCACGCCCGACATTTCCACCGTCGACGTCAGCACGCTCGCCGAGCAGGACGGCCGTATCTGGTGGTCGGTCGCGGTGGCCGCGATCCTGACGCTGGCGGCCGCGTTCGGCATGGCGCTGCGGTCACCCGCCCGGATGCGGGCCTGGCAGCACGCCCTCCACATGGCGGTGGCCCTCGTCCTGACCGTGCTCGCCATCTGCCTCCTCGCCCGCGTCTCCGCGCACTACGGCCTGTCGCTCCTCGGCATCGGCGACATCGGCGGCGGGCTCGGCGGCGAGGTGTCGCTCCGCCCGAAAGTGTGGAGCGCCCTCGGTCTCGCGGTCCTGTGGGGCCTGGTCACCGGGTTCCTCGGGGGGCTGCTCGCGTCCCGGCGCCACCGGCGCGGAGAGGTGGATACGGCGAAACCGGACCGGAGTTGACCGGATCGGAGCTGAGCTGAAGGGAGGGGAGGGGAGGGGAGGGGCTAGCGCACGAGGCCCGTGAAGACCGGCAGCGCCCATCGCGGGGGTGCGGGCGGGGGTTCGGCCGTGGGGGACCACGTACCGATCCGGCCGTTCACCTGCGTGGGGGGATGGTTGTCCCGGGCGCCGCCACGGGCCGCCGCGCGCAGGGCCGCCACGAACTGGAGGCACGAGTCGTAGCGGTCGTCGGGGCTCTTCGCCAGCGCCTTGGCGAGTACGTCGTTCATCGCCGCCGGGAGATCCGGGCGCAGCCCGGTCACGGGCGGCGGCGGGTCGAACTGGTGGGCCCACAGCAGCGCCATGTCGTCGTCGCGCTGGAACAGCGGCAGACCGGTCAGGGTCTCCTGGACGACGCAGGCGAGGCTGTAGACGTCGCACCGGCCGTCGACCGGGCGGCCGGAGATCTGCTCGGGCGCCACATAGTCGAGCGTGCCGACGAACTGGCCCACGGACGTGAACCCCGTCAGCGACAGCGACTTCTTCGTCAGACCGAAGTCGGTGAGGTAGACGTGCTCGGGGTGGTCGCTGTCCGTTCCCGCGGCGACCAGGATGTTGCCGGGCTTCACGTCCCGGTGCACCAGGTCGTGGTCGTGGGCGGCGTCGAGCGCGGACGCGACCTGCGCGGCGATCCGTACCGCCGTCCCCACGGGCAGCGGACCCTGGCGGTCGATGAGCGCGCGCAGGTCCTGGCCCGCGACGAAGCGCATGGCGATGTAGAGGATGCCCTCGGTCTCGCCGGCCTCGAAGACCGGCACGATGTGCGGATGGTCGATCGCGGCGGCGACGCGCGACTCGTGCGTGAACCGTTTACGGAAGGTGTCGTTACGGACGAGTTCGGGGGCGAGCAGCTTGAGCGCGACGGTGCGGTCTAGGCGCAGGTCCTTGGCCCGGTAGACGACCGCCATGCCGCCCCGGCCGATCTCGCTCTCCACGCGGTACCCGGCGATCTGCCGCCCGAGCAGATCGGACGGCCGGCCGACGGGCAACTGCGGATCATCCGTCATCACCGGTCACCTGGCCGGGGGCCGTCCCGTACGGGAGCGGGGGCCGAGGGCTCCTGGGCGCCGCGCTCCGCGGGGTCGTAGCCGTTCATCTCTTTCGGGTCCACGATGCGTGTCGGCTCGGGGGCGGGGGGTGCCCCATCGGCGTTCTCGTCCGGGCCCGAGTCGGCGACCTCTTCCGGGTCCACGACGCGCGTGGGTTCCGGGGCCGCGGCCGGGGCCCCGGCAGGTGCAGGTGCAGGTGCAGGTGCGGGTGCGGGCTCGGCCGCGGGCGCGGGCGCCGGTGTCGCCCCGCTCGGCCGTCCCGGTCCCGCCCCCGCCGCGTACGTACTCAGCTGCGTGCCGTCGCAGTACACCCACCGCTCGTGCTCGGCGTCGTACAGCCACACCGCCTCTCCGTCGACGACCATTCCCACCCGCAGCCCCTGCGTGCGGCGCTGGAACGTCTCCCCGTCGATGCGCTCCTCGGCCAGTTCCTGCGCGGCCCGCCGGTACTGGCCCGCGGCCTCCTCGACGCGCGCCATCAGCGGACGCGGATCCGCCGTGCGGGCCATGGGCTTTCCGGCCTCCGGCGGGTCGCGCGGCACGGCGACGAGCAGGCGACCGTCGACCCACGCCGACCAGCCGTTGGCGCACACGATCCGGCCCCAGTCCGCGCGCCGGTCGACCAGTTCGACGGGGAGCAGCGGGTCGAGCGGCTGCGTGGGCCGGGACACGTCCGGCTCCTCCCAGGCAGGCATCCCGTCCGGGGGCACGACGTGGGTGGGGCGGAACTCCGGTGTCGCCATGGGCGCCTCTCCGCTGTCTTTCCGCTACTTCCGCATGATGGCGGGCTCGTGCCGGCGCAGCAGGCGCGCGACGGCGAAACCGAAGACGACCGAGAGCACGACCAGCATCCCCATGTTGAGCAGCCACACCCCGGCGGAGTGTTCGAACAGGGGGTCGCTCGTCAGCTTCCCCGGCACGATCCGGGACAGACCGACCGTGCCCGCCATCGCGCTCAGCGCCCACCGCGACGGGACCAGCCACGACAACTGCTCGATTCCGGGCACCCCGTGCAGTTTGAGCAGCGCACCGCAGAACACGACCTGGATGATCGCGAGGAGTACCAGGAGCGGCATGGTGACCTCCTCCTTGCGCACCAGTGCGGACACGAGCAGACCGAGCATCATCGCCGTGAACGACAGGAGGGCCACGGTCAGCGTGATCTCCGCCAGCGGAGGCATCAACACTCCCTTGCCACCTGGCGCGTTGAGGTCGACACCGACGAGCCCGACGAGCGTCAGCACGATGGCCTGAAGCACCGTGATCGTGCCGAGGACGACGACCTTGGACATCAGATACGCGGATCTGGACAGCCCGACGGCACGTTCCCGCTGGTAGATCACCCGTTCCTTCACCAGCTCGCGCACGGCGTTGGCGGCGCCCGTGAGCACACCGCCCACACACAGGAGGAGCAGCGCGTTCATCGCCGACTCCTGGGTGAGACGGCTGCCGGCCAGCGCACGCACCATCGCACCCATGACGAACGGCAGCGCGATCATGATGGCGAGGAAGGTCCGGTCGGCGCTCAGCGCGGCCGCGTACCGGCGTACGAGCGTCCGCAGCTGCGCTCCCCAGCTCCGGGTCCTCGGCGGCGGCGCCACCTCCGCCGAGGGGGCGGTCGGCAGCCGGGGCTGTGCCGTGGAGTTCACGATGTACTGACGGTGGAACAGGGACGTGTTGTAGTCCTCCGCCCAGCCGCGGTCGCGGTCGTTCTCGAAGGCCTCGAACGCCTCCGGCCACTCCTCGAAGCCGAAGAACCCGAGCGCGTCCCCCGGCGGGCCGTAGAACGCGATCTTCCCTCCGGGGGCGAGGACCAGCAGCCGGTCGCACACCTCCAGGCTGAGGACGCTGTGCGTGACGACGATGACGGTCCGCCCGTCGTCGGCGAGGCCACGCAGCATGTGCATCACCGAGCGGTCCATGCCCGGGTCGAGCCCGGACGTCGGCTCGTCGAGGAAGAGCAGTGACGGCTTCGTGAGCAGTTCGAGGGCGACGCTGACGCGCTTGCGCTGGCCGCCGGAGAGGCTGTGGATCGGCTGCGTTGCCCGCTGTTCGAGGCCCAGCTCGCGGACGACCTCATCGACGCGGTCGCGCCGTTCCGACTTCTCGGTGTCCTGCGGGAAGCGGAGTTCGGCCGCGTAGCCGAGGGCCCGGTGCACGGTCAGCTGGGAGTGCAGGATGTCGTCCTGCGGCACGAGCCCGATGCGCTGGCGCAGTTCGGCGTAGTCGCGGTACAGGTCGCGGCCGTCGTACAGGACCGTGCCCTGATCGGCGGGGCGCAGCCCGGTCAGGGCGTTGAGCAGCGTGGACTTGCCCGCGCCGCTCGGGCCCACGACGGCGAGCAGGCACTTCTCGCCGACCGGGAACGAGACGTGATCGAGGAGCGTCTTGCGGCCCCGGTCCACGGTGACCGCCAGGCCCTGGACGTCGAGCGAGATGTCGCCGGTGTCGACGAACTCCTGCAGCGTGTCGCCGACCAGGCAGAACGCGGAGTGGCCGATGCCCACGATGTCCCCGGGCGAGACCCGGGCGCGGGAGACCGGTGTGCCGTTGAGGTAGGTGCCGTTGTGCGAGCCGAGGTCGACGATCTCGTACGTGCCGTCGGGCTGCGCCCGCAGCTCCGCGTGGCGGCGGGAGACGATCAGATCGTCGACCACGAGGTCGTTGTCGGCGCTGCGGCCGATGTGCACGGTGCGGGCGGGCAGCGGCCGCACGGTCGTCGGCTGCCGGAACGTGCCGGTCGCGCCGGGCATGGAGACGGAGGAGGGCCGTTCGGGGGCGCGGGGTGTCGCTGACACCTGATCAAGTACGTGATCAGGAATGCGGTCCGGTACTTGATCCGCCAGGTGATCCGTCACGGGCTTGGGTGGCGGTGTCTCATGGCCGACCAGTACGGCGCGCGGCCCGTCCGCGGGGTGACCGAACCTGATGACCGTCCCCGGTCCCACCCCGGACTCGTGGATGCGCCGGCCCCCGGTGTACGTGCCGTTCGTACTGTCCTCGTCCTCCAGAGACCAGTGGTCGGCGACGGGCCGGAGCACAGCGTGGTGCCACGAGACGCGGACGTCGTCGATGACGATGTCACTCAGGGGGTCGCGACCGACGTGGTAGTCCCTGCTCGGGCTCATCACCGTGGGTCCGGCATCGGTTTCGAGCACAAGCTCGGGCGCAGTCGGCGCGACGGGCCGCTCTGCCATGTCCGAATTCTATCGACGGGTACTGGTATGCGCCTGATCGGGCGAGTGCCCCGGCCGCACACAGGCCCGGCACAGGCCGGTCTCAGCCCGGACTCAGCTCGTTAAGAGAGCTCTCAGACTCCGTCCGTACGGTGCGGGGCATGGTTACGAAGACAGATGACGAGACGACCGAGACCCCCGAGTCCACCACCGCCGAGGCCGCTGAGGCTGCTGCCGAGACTCCTGAGGTCATCGAGGTCACCAAGGAGGCCGAAGGCACCGGCGCCGCCGAGGCTGCCGACGCCCCCGAGGGCACGGACGCGGACGCGGACGCGGACCTTGACGACGAGCCGTTCGAGACGGCCGCGCCCGGGGAGGACTCCTCCGGTGCGGGGCAGGGCGCCGGCGCCGTCGTCTCCGCGGCACTCGGCGTCGTCGCGCTCAGCGGCAGCTGGGTCGCGACCGTCGCCTCGGCCCGCGAGTCCCTGATCGGCCAGCTCCAGACCTCGCAGAGCGCGAGCGTCGCCAAGCAGGTCTCCGAGGTCTACGGCGACTCGTGGCACGCCACCGCCCTGGTCGGCGGTATCTTCGCACTCCTCGCGCTGATCGTCGGCGCGGTCGTCCTGGCCAGGCCCGCGTTCGGCGCCCCGGGCAGGCCGCAGGCCGTGTGGATCAAGTCGGTCGCGTGGGCGGGTGTCTCCCTCGGCGTCCTCGGTCTGCTTCTCGCCGTGGCGAAGTACACCGACATCCTTATGGCGCTCCCCTCGACCTCTTCCTGATTCCTGCTTCCTGAGACGTGCGCCGGGGGTGCCTCAGACCGGGTCGGGGCTGCCTCAGACCGGTCTGAGGACCTCTGAGGTACGTCTAAGGCACCCCGCACCCGGAACATGCGGCACTCTCCCGATGTGGCGGACCCCCCTGGGAGACGAGTGTTGAGGCATCGCAGAAAGCGAAGCCGAAACCCACTCGCCACCAGGGAGCACCAGATGTACGAGTACGAGATCCACCAGGTCCGCGCCGCCGAACTGGTCCGCCAGGCCGAGCACAGCCGCCTGGTCCGCGAGGCCCGTGAAGCCCGGCGCAGCCGGCGCGCGGAGCGCCGCGCCGCCTCTGCCGGCCAGGACGCGGAGGGTCGGGTGAACAGTCCGCGCTCACGCCGCTCGCGTTTCGCACGTGCGGCCTGACGATGAGGGCAGAGCCGGGGGAGGGCCACACGGGTGTGGTCCTCCCTTTCCACTTCAGCTCCCACTTCGACGCAGCCGACAGGCATATCGACGCAACTGCCCCGCGCCCGACTCCGCCCTCGGAGATAACGGGTGCCGCTGCGTCGGACCCCTGTGCGATGCTCGCCCCTGTGGAGACCAGGTGCGTCAGCCCGGTGTTCGTCGGCCGCGCCGGCGAACTGGGCGTACTCAACAAGGCGCTCGCCCGTGCCACCACGGGGGAGCCGCAGGCCATGCTGCTCGGCGGGGAGGCGGGGGTCGGAAAGACCCGTCTCGTCGAGGAGTTCGCGCTCGCCGCGGGACGCGAGGGCGCCGTCGTCGCGCTCGGCGGATGCGTCGAGATCGGTGCGGACGGGCTTCCGTTCGCCCCCTTCTCGACCGCTCTGCGCGCCCTGCGCCGACTGCTGCCCGAGGAGTTCGTCGCGGCGGCCGCCGGACAGGAGACCGAGCTCGCACGGCTCCTGCCCGAACTCTCCCCGGCGCCGACCGGACGCGACGGACGCCACGACGAGGAGAGCATGGCCCGGCTCTTCGAGCTGACGGCCCGTCTCCTGGAACGCGTCGCCGCGGACCGCACCGTCCTCGTCGTCCTGGAGGACCTCCACTGGGCCGACGCCTCCACCCGCCACCTCCTCTCCTATCTCTTCCGTACGCTGCGCAGCGGCCGCCTCGTCATCGTGGCCACGTACCGCGCCGACGACGTCCACCGCCGCCACCCCCTGCGCCCGCTCCTCGCCGAACTCGACCGCCTGCGCACCGTCACCCGCCTCGAACTCGACCGCTTCAGCCGCGACGAGGTGGCCCGCCAGGTCGCCGGGATCTTCGCCGCCGAGCCCGAACAGGCCCAGGTCGACGACATCTTCGAGCGCTCCGACGGCAACGCGTTCTTCGTCGAGGAACTGGCCGTCGCCTCCAGCGAGGGCAGTTGCACCGGCCTGTCCGAGACGCTGCGCGACGTGCTCCTCGTGCGCGTCGAGAGCCTTCCCGACGACGCCCAGCGCGTGGCCAGGATCGTCGCCGAGGGCGGCTCCACCGTCGAGTACGCACTGCTCGCCGCCGTCGCCCGGCTCGGCGAGGACGAACTGATCGAGGCCCTGCGCGCCGCCGTCGGCGCCAACATCCTGCTCGCCACCCCCGACGGGGACGGCTACCGCTTCCGCCACTCCCTGGTCCGCGAGGCCGTCGGCGACGACCTCCTGCCCGGCGAACGCTCCCGCCTCAGCCGCCGCTACGCCGAGGCACTCGAGGCCGACCCCTCGCTCGTCCGCGCCGACGAACGCGTCACGCGCCTCGCGAGCTACTGGTACCACGCCCACGACCCGGCCAAGGCCCTGCCCGCCGTCCTCGACGCATCCGTCGAGGCCCGCCGGCGGCACGCCTACTCCGAGCAACTGCGGCTCCTGGAACGGGCGATGAACCTCTGGGACGAGACCCCCGAGGACATCCGCGCCGGACTGCGCCCCGTCGACTACACCGAGGTCTACCCGCCCTGCGGCTGCGACCCTGCCACCACCCCTCTGCGCTATCTCGACCTGATGGCCGAGGCCGCCGTCGCCGGCCGCCTGTGCGGCGAACGCGAACGCTCCCTCAAGATCACCAAGCGCGCTCTGCGCCTCATCGACGACGCCGACGACGAGAAGGACCCCCTGCGCGCCGCCTGGTTCTGGATCCAGCGCTCCCGCCTCGTCCCGTCCCTCGGCCGCGGCGACGGCTGGGCCGAGATCGCCACGGCCCAGGAACTCGTACGCGGACTGCCGCCGTCCGAGGTGCACGCCGAGGTCCTCACCAACATCGCCTCCTGGGGCATGCTCCACAACCCCGGCGAGGAGACCCTGGCCGCCGCCGAACGGGCCGTCGAATACGCCCGCATGGTCAAGGCCGAGGACATCGAACTGAACGCGAGACTCACCCTCGGCAGCCTCCTCGTCGACGCGGGCGAGGCCGACCGGGGCTTGGCCGAGATGTACGCCGTCCGCGACCGTGTCGTCGAGATCGGCCTCGTCCCGCAGGTCGGCCGCGTCCACATCAATCTCGCCTCCGCTCTGGAGAGCGCGGGCCGCTCCCTCGAGTCCGTGACCGTCTCCGAGTCGGGCATGGACCTGTGCCGCCGGTACGGCCTCCTCGACTCGGAGGGCTGGGTCCTGACCAACATGGCCGAGTCCCTCACCTCCCTGGGCCGCTGGACCGAGGCCGACGCCGTCGTCGACACGGCGCTGCGGTCCTCCGCCCTGAGCGCCAAGCCCCGCGGCACGGCCGCCCTCCGCCGCGCGACCGTCGCCCTCGGCCGCGGCGACCATGCCGAGGCGGCCGCCCAGCTCACCGCCGCCCGCGCCACCTACGGCACCCACGACACCATGCCCCAGTACGCGCTGCCCCTGTCCGCCCTCGCCGTAGGCATCGCGGCCGCCGCCGGCGGCACCCAGGGACTCCTCGACGCCCGCGCCGAACTCGCCCGCGTCGTCGCCGAGGGCATCCCGCCCAGCAACCAGCGCTACGCCTGGCCCCTCCTCGTCGCGGCCGCCGTCGCCGAGGCCGACGCGCGGGGCCTGCCGACCGCGGAGCCCGGCCGCGCCGGAGCCGTCGACCGCATCCGCACCGCCGCCAAGCACCTGGCCACACCCATGCCCGTGTGGCTCGCCCACGAACAGTGGGTCCGCGCCGAACTCCTGCGCGCCGAAGGCCGCGACACCCCTGACGACTGGTCCCATCCCCTCACCACCTTCGAGTCGCTCGACCGCCCCCACGACCTCGCCCGAGTCCGCTTCCGCGCGGCGGAATCCCTCCTCGCGGCAGCCGCCACGTTCGAGGACGAGAGGGAGCGGGCCACGGAACTGCTGCGGCTCGCCGGAGCCGTCGCCGACCACCTCGGAGCGCGCCCGCTCACCGAGGCGGTCGCCCTCCTCGCCCAGCGCGCCCGTCTCACCCTGAACCCCGCCGTGCCACGCCCCCAGATCCCTGCCGACCCCGCCGAGGAACTCGGCCTGACCAGCCGCGAACGCGACGTCCTGCGCCTCGTCGCCGCCGGACGCAGCAACCGCCAGATCGCCGAGGAGCTCTTCATCTCCCCCAAGACGGCGAGCGTCCACGTCTCCAACATTCTCGCCAAGCTGGGTGTCGCCGGGCGCGGCGAGGCAGCCGCCCTGGCCCACCGCCTGAGACTGTTCGCGCCGACGGGCTGAGCCCCAGGCCCGCACTGGATCGTCACGAAGGGTGAAATTTCGCGCTGTCG
Organism: Streptomyces sp. NBC_00009; assembly: GCF_045040855.1. Classification (NCBI taxonomy): domain Bacteria; kingdom Bacillati; phylum Actinomycetota; class Actinomycetes; order Kitasatosporales; family Streptomycetaceae; genus Streptomyces; species Streptomyces sp. NBC_00009. The sequence goes on along the minus strand of NZ_CP108312.1, from coordinate 2,305,463 downwards.
TACGCTGGACTGAGGTCTCGGCCACCCGGAGGCGCCGTGTTCAACATGTTCGAGGAGCTGTTCTCGCCCGGCCGCAAGCACACCAACGAGGAGCGCAAACGGCTGGAGCTGACCCGTGTCGACCTCAACGACGGCGACCCGGGGCGCGGCCCCATAGACCTCACCTCCGGCAAGGTGGTGGTCCGCGTCCCCGCCCAGGCCCCACCGGGCCTTACGGACCCGATGGTTCCGATGGACCCGACGGACGAAGCGGATTCGGGGGAGCCGGCCCCCGAGGCGGACGCGCCCGACCTCGCCCCCACAGCCCCCTCCGACGGCGAGAGCTGAGCCCTGGCTCCGCTCCCGCCCCGGCCCGGGACCGGGGCCCGCCCCGGCCCTCAGGACACCTCCAGCTCCAGGACCCGGTCGTCGCCCTTCCGGGGCGTGCCTCTCGAGTCCGTGTTGCTCGTCGTCAACCACAGCTTGTTCCGGCCCGCGGCGACCACTGTGCGCAACCTCCCGTACTCGCCCTGCTCGGTCGCCTCGTCGATGAGGAAGGACTGGGGCTCCGCCGCCACCTTCGCCCCCTTCAGGGGGATCCGCCACAGCCGCTCGCCTCTCAGGCCCGCCATCCAGACCGAGCCTTCCGCGTAGGCGATGCCGCTCGGTGACGCCTCGGACGTGTGCCACACGGCCACCGGGTCGTGGAAGCCGGACTTGCCGCTCTTGCCCTCCACGTCGGGCCAGCCGTAGTTGTCACCCGGCACGATCAGGTTGAGCTCGTCCCACGTGTCCTGGCCGAACTCCGAGGCCCACAGCCGCCTGTCCTTGTCCCAGGCGAGCCCCTGCACATTGCGGTGACCGTACGTATAGACCACGGAGTCGCCGAAGGGGTTTCCGGGCGCCGGTTTGCCGTCCGGGGTCATCCGGAGGATCTTGCCGCCCGGGGACTTCTTGTCCTGGGCGTACTTCTTCACGTACGTCTCGCCCGTGCCCGCGTAGAGCAGCTTGTCCGGGCCGAACGCGATGCGCCCACCGTTGTGGTTCGTGCCCTTCGGGATGCCCTTGAACACCGTCTCGGGCGCGCCCAGCTGATCACCCTGCGGCTTCTTCACGTCGTACCGCATCCGCACGATGCGGTTGTCCGACTTCGCGGTGAAGTACGCGTAGAGCCAGTGGTCGGAGGCGAAGGACGGGGAGAGGGCCAGGCCGAGCAGTCCGCCCTCGCCGCCAGGGACCACCCCGGGCACGGTGCCGACCTCGGTCTTCCTGCCTGTCTTCGTGTCGACCCGCGTGATCGTCGCCTCGTCCCGCGAGGACACCAGCAGGCCGCCGCCCGGCAGCGGAGCCAGGCCCCAGGGGGAATTCAGGCCCTCGGCGACCGTGCGCACCACCTTCACCGAGCCCTTCGCCGGACCGGTGTCGCCCCCCGCGCGCCCGGAAGCGGACTTTCCTGGTTCGGACGAGCCGGGGGAGGCGCTGCGACGGCTGTCCGACGGACCGCCGTCACCCGAGGAACACCCCGCCGTGAACAGGATCGAGGCGCAGGCCAACACGGCCAACACGGGCTGCACACCTGGACGTTGCACGATCGGATCCCCTCGACGCTGCGGACTGGGCTGCTCTTCTGCGCTGCGGTTCTACCGTTCATACACCGCAGCCACCCCGCAGGTTCCCGATCAACCCCGACGCGTTCGGACCAACCCACTCCCGCCCGCCGCTCTCACAGCCCCAGCCGTCAAAACTCCCCAGCCGTCAAAACTCCCCCCGCCCTCAAAACTCCCCCCTCAGCCCCCAGAACTTCCCCCTCGGCCCCCAGAGCTCCCCCCAGTCCCAAGAGCCCCCCTCAGTCCCAAGACCCCCGAGCCCGCGGCAGCTCCCCGATCTCCGCCAGATCACGGTCCGTGAGCCGCAGTTCCGCGGCCGCAGCGTTCTCCGCCGCCCACCGCTCCCGCTTGGCACCCGGAACCGGGACCACGTGCCGCCCGCGGCTCAGCACCCACGCCAGCGCCACCTGCGCAGGAGTGACCGCTTCCCCGTGCCGCGCGGCGATCCGGCGCAGGCCCGCCACGATCGGCTGGTTGGCCGCCATCATCTCCGCGGTGAACCGGGGATGCCGGGCCCGCAGATCGTCCGGTTCGAAGCCCTGCCCCGGCGTCAGCGTGCCCGTGAGGAAGCCGTTGCCCAGCGGCATCGCCGCGAGGAACCCCACGCCCCGCGCCTCGCACCACGGCAGCAGCGTCTCCAGGGCCTCCGGCGACCACACCGAGAGCTCGGCCTCCACCGCGCTCACCGGGAACACCTGCTGCACCCGCTCCAGCTGCCGGATCGTTCCCGCATGCAGCCCGGCCCTGCCCCGCCGTGTCGCCCGCGCCCCCACCGCGCACAGCCCGAGCGCCCGCACCTTCCCCGCGCCCACCAGTTCCGCCATGGCGCCCCACGTCTCCTCGACGGGCACCTCGGGGTCGGCCCGGTGCAGCTGGTACAGATCGATCGTGTCGGTCTGGAGCCGCCGCAGCGACGCGTCGCAGGCCCGCTTCACATACCCGGGCCGGCCGTTGGCGACGATGTGCTGTTCCCCGACGAGCAGCCCGCACTTGGTCGACACGAAGGCGTCGCCCCGGCGCTCCTTCAGGACCCGTCCGAGCAGCAGCTCGTTCGTGAACGGCCCGTACATGTCCGCCGTGTCCAGCAGGGTCGACCCCCGGTCCAGCGCGGCATGCACAGTGCGTACGGACTCGTCCCCTCGCTGCCGCGAGCCGGTGTAGGCCCAGCTCATCGGCATGCACCCGAGCCCGATCGCGCCCACCTCGAGCGCTGCCGCCCCGATCGTCCTGCGCTCCACCTGGAAGTAGCCTCCCCCTGCGTGTTCGAGAGGCACCCAAACTAACCTCTGGGACCCGGCCCGCCGCGCACAGCCCACCTCCCATTAGCCTCCTGACCATGAGTGCTGAGGTATCCGCCGACGTTTGGCTCCCGTTCCGTGAAGACGAGGTCCCCGGGCTTCCCGAGGGGCTCAACTACCGCTTCTGGGACGGCGGCCCCGACTTTCCCGCCGACCCGGCCGACTGCGCCTTCTACGTGGTCCCCTACATGAAGGGCGCGGACGTCGGCGTACGCCCCATGGCGGAGATGACGTCCGTACGGGCCGTGCAGACGCTCTCCGCCGGCGTCGACCACGTACAGGGAGGCCTCAAGGCGCTCCCGTCGGGCGTGCGGCTGTGCAACGCGCGCGGTGTGCACGAGGCGAGCACCGCCGAGCTCACCCTCGCCCTGATCCTGGCGTCCCTGAGGGGCATCCCCGGGTTCGTGCGGGGACAGGAGAGCGAGGAGTGGCGCTCCGGTTTCTATCCGGCGCTCGCCGACAAGAACGTACTGATCATCGGGTACGGGTCGATCGGCTCCGCCATCGAGGACCGGCTCGCTCCCTTCGAGTGCGCGCGGGTGGTGCGCGTCGCACGCTCCGCCCGCACGACCGCACGCGGCCCTGTGCACCCGCTCACCGAACTGCCGGCGCTGCTCCCCGACGCGGACGTGGTGATCCTTTCGACGCCGCTCAACGAGGCGACGCGTGGTCTCGCGAACGCAGCCTTCCTGGCACGACTCAAGGACGGCGCCCTCCTCGTGAACGTCGCGCGCGGGGCCGTCGTCGAAACCGAGGCGCTCCTGGCCGAACTGGAGAGCGGCCGGATCACCGCCGCTCTCGACGTCACCGATCCCGAACCCCTGCCCCAGGGGCACCCGTTGTGGCACGCTCCGGGAGTGCTCGTCAGCCCGCACGTCGGCGGCTCCACATCCGCCTTCTGGCCGCGGGCCAAGCGCCTGCTCGCCGCGCAGCTGACCCGGTTCGCGGCGGGAGAACCGCTCGAGAACGTCGTCCTGACGACGGACTGAGGGCGGGCTCCGGAGAGGCCCATCCGCCGCCTCCCGGCCCGGCCTCGCGCGCCCCCGCACACGCTCCGCGCTCGTCCGGATGCGCCCCGTACGCACATCTCTGCTGGTCGTCACGGAGAGTAGAGAGGCTATGTCCCTGAGTGACGAGTCTGGTGTATCGTCCCGACTGGGGTAGCGCCGTGGAGAGTTCGGCGCCGGGGACGGACAACCGGACTGCGAGGGGGGCGACGGGCGATGCACGGCCTATGGGCGAACGATCCGACGCGGCGGGGCCGCCGGCGACGATCCGCGCGCGCACCGGTCCGCACAAGCCGGCCCAGCTGCCACGGCAGCCGCAGGGGCGTACGCCACAGGAGCGGCGGACGCAGAAGGCCTCAGCAGGCAGCACACGGAAACCGGGACACGGGGGCGGCACGGACCGGAGTGACCCCGTGAGCGCCCCCGGAACGGTGATCACCGGCCGCCGCCTGTTCCAGGGCGGAGGGTCCGGCCTCGCCTCGCAACTCGTGTTCGCCCTCCTGTGCGGCGGGTACGCCACGGGGTCCGCGCTCGGCTGGGGATCCGAGCGACTCGCCCTGTTCATGGGCGACTTCGGACTCAGCGCCGCCGCCGCGGTCGCCGCCGTGTCGAACTTCGCGTACGCACGCAGCCGGCGCAGCTGCTTTCGACCGGCCTGGATCCTGTTCGCGGTCTCCTCCGCCATGGCGTCCCTGGGGAACGGGGTGTGGGGCTGGTACGAGGTCGTCCTCCAGCGCCCCGTGCCGACGCCGAGCCTCGCCGACCTCTTCTTCCTGTGCTTCGCGCCGCCCGCCATCGTCGGGCTGCTCGTCCTCGCCAAGCGCCCCTTCACCAAGGCCGGTTGGGTCTGTCTCGCGCTCGACTCCTGGCTCATCGCCGGCTCGCTGATCACGCTGTCCTGGAGCCTCGCCCTCGCGCACACCGCGCGGTTCGAGGGGCAGAGCGTCACCCGTACCGCGCTCTCCCTCGCGTACCCGCTCCTCGACATCGTGCTGGTCAGCATGGTGCTCGCGCTGCACTTCCGCCGCTCGCCCGGCAACCGCACGGCGGTGAACACCGCGATCGGCGCGCTCGCCCTGACCGTGATGTGCGACGCCCTGTTCACCTCGCCACTGCTGCAGGCGAGTTACCACTCGGGGGAGATCCTCGACGCCGGCTGGTTCGCCGGGTCGCTGCTGCTCGCGTGCGCGCCCTGGGTGGGGCCGCGGCGCGGGGAGTGCGACGGGGGACCCGCGTTCGCGCGGTACCAGGTCACCCGCCCCATCTCCGGATCGCTCGCGGCGCTCACGCCCTATCTGGCCGCCGCCGTCTGCACGTTGGGGATTCTCTACAACGTCCTCAACGGCCACAGCGTGGACCGCGTGGTCCTCTTCACGGCCTGCACGGTCGTCCTGGCGCTCGTCGTGCGCCAGGGCATCATGCTCCTCGACAACATCACCCTCACCCAGGAGCTGGCGCAGAAGGAGAACCACTTCCGCTCCCTGGTGCAGGGCTCCAGCGACGTCATCATGATCGCCGCTCCGAACGGCATCCTCAGATACGTCAGCCCGGCCGCCGCCGGGGTCTACGGGCGCGACGCCGAGGAGCTCGTCGGCTCCGAGCTCGCCTCGATCATCCATCCCGAGGACCTCGGGCGCGTGGTCCACGAAGTGCGCCGCTTCCTCGCGGCGAGCCAGATCGAGGAGCCCACGACCCGCATCGAGTGCCGCTTCCGCTCCGGCACCGGCGCCTGGCTGAACGTGGAGTCGACGGTCAACCGCCACCACGGCGGCCTCATCCTCAACAGCCGGGACGTCACCGAACGGGTACGTCTCCAGGCGCAGTTGCAGCACAACGCCGAGCACGATCCGCTCACCGACCTGCCCAACCGCGCCCTGTTCACCAAGCGGGTCGGCCACGCGCTGGGAGGCCGCCGCGCCACCGACCGCGGCACGGCCGTCCTCTTCATCGACCTCGACGGCTTCAAACAGGTCAACGACACCATCGGCCACCAGGCGGGCGACGAACTCCTCGTCCAGGCCGCCCGGCGGCTGGCCGAATCCGTACGCTCCGGGGACACCGCCGCCCGCCTGGGAGGCGACGAGTTCGCGGCGCTGATCGTCGGCGACGGCAGCCGGGACGACACCGCGCGTGAGCAGCACATCTACGAGCTCGCGGACCGCCTCAGGGTCACCCTCTCGCAGCCGTACACCATCGACGGCAACGATGTCCGGGTGGCCGCCTCCATCGGCGTCGCCTTCGCCGAACCCGACGTATCCGCAGGCGAGTTGCTGCGGAACGCGGACCTGGCGATGTACCGGGCGAAGGCCGCCGGCAAGGGCCGGGTGGAGCTGTACGCGCCCCAGATGCAGGCCGACGTCGTCCGCAAGGCGGAGCTCGCCACCCGACTGCGCACCGCCCTGCACGAGGGCGAGTTCGCCCTGCTGCACCAGCCGGTCGTCTCCCTCGACACGGGCCGGATCACGTCGGTCGCCGCGCAGGCCCGCTGGCGCTCGACCCAGGGCATCCTGTTCACGCCCGCCGAGTTCCTGCGTACCGCCGAGGAGGGCGAGCGCACCGCCGAGCTCGGCCGCTGGATGCTGGAGGAGGCCGTCGAGCAGGCCGCCGAGCGGGGCCGCAGAGGTCATGCCGTGCCCGTGGCCGTGCGGATCAGCGCCCGCAGGCTCCTCGACCGGTCGCTGCCCCTCGGCTCCATCGAGGCGCTCCTGACCCGGCACGGGCTGCCCTCCGGCGCGCTGGTCATCGAGCTGGCCGACAGTGACCCCAGGGTCCCCCTGGACGAACTGGAGCGCCGTCTCACCGCGCTGCGCAGACTCGGCGTCCGGATCGCCCTGGACGGCTTCGGCAGCGGATACGCGGCCATCACGGCGCTGCGCAGGCTCCCTGTCGATGTACTGAAACTCGACCGCAGTCTTGTAGAAGGAGTGGTGGAATCCGCCCGCCTGCACAAGATCACCAGTGGTCTGCTGCGCATCGCCGGTGACCTCGGCCTGAATTCCGTGGCCGACGGCGTCGACCTGCCCGAGCAGGTCGTCGCACTGCGCGCCATGGGGTGCACACATGGACAGGGGATGGCCTTCTCCGGGCCGCTCGACGAGTACCGGCTGCGCCGCGCGCTGGCCTCGGGGAACTACCCGGTGCCCAGCGGTCCGGCCGAGCCGGTGTTCGCGGGCGTACCGTCGCCGTCCGGCCGGACGGCCCTGCTCCGCTCACATAATGAGACTCCCGTCCCACCTACTTGACACGCACTGTGTGCCGGAGGGAGGGTCAATGCCATGCGCACCCGAATTCTCGTACTTGGAAAGCGCGTCGGCTGAAGCTGGGACCCACCGGTCGGAACACCGGATCCCAGCGACCGCACCCGGCGCGCTCCCCTCGCTTGCCTCACGGCACGAGGGGTTTTTTGTTGCACAAGCGCGTGTAGTCCAGTAACCAAACACCGTACAAACCTCGCAAAAACCCTCAGCATCGAGAAGAGAATGCCGATGACCGAGCAGGCCACCGGGGCCCACCATCCGCAGCCGCGGCCCCGAGGACAGCAGTCCGCCCCCGTCGAGCACGTCACGGGTGCGAAGTCCCTCATCCGTTCGCTCGAGGAGGTCGGGGCCGACACGGTATTCGGCATTCCTGGCGGTGCGATCCTTCCCGCGTACGACCCGATGATGGACTCCACCCGCGTCCGTCACGTGCTCGTCCGGCACGAGCAGGGCGCCGGCCACGCGGCGACCGGCTACGCGCAGGCCACCGGCAAGGTCGGGGTGTGCATGGCCACTTCGGGCCCCGGCGCCACCAACCTCGTCACCCCGATCGCCGACGCGCACATGGACTCCGTGCCGCTCGTCGCGATCACCGGCCAGGTCGCCTCCAAGGCCATCGGCACGGACGCCTTCCAGGAGGCGGACATCGTCGGCATCACCATGCCGATCACCAAGCACAACTTCCTGGTGACCAAGGCCGAGGACATCCCGAAGACGATCGCCGAGGCGTTCCACATCGCCTCCACCGGCCGTCCCGGCCCCGTCCTCGTCGACATCGCCAAGGACGCCCTCCAGGCGCAGACCACCTTCAGCTGGCCTCCGCAGATGGACCTGCCCGGCTACCGCCCGGTGACCAAGCCGCACGCCAAGCAGATCCGCGAGGCCGCGAAGCTGATCACCGCCGCGAAGCGGCCGGTCCTCTACGTCGGCGGCGGTGTGCTCAAGGCGCACGCCACGGCCGAGCTGAAGGTCCTCGCAGAACTCACCGGAGCGCCCGTCACCACCACCCTGATGGCGCTCGGCGCATTCCCCGACAGCCACCCGCTGCACGTGGGAATGCCGGGCATGCACGGTGCGGTCACCGCCGTCACCGCGCTGCAGAAGGCTGACCTGATCGTCGCCCTCGGAACCCGCTTCGACGACCGCGTCACCGGCAAGCTGGACAGCTTCGCCCCCTTCGCGAAGATCGTCCACGCCGATATCGACCCGGCCGAGATCGGCAAGAACCGCGCCGCCGACGTGCCGATCGTCGGTGACGCCCGCGAGGTCATCGCTGACCTGGTCCAGGCCGTGCAGAAGGAGCACAGCGAGGGCCACAAGGGCGACTACAGCGCCTGGTGGAAGGACCTCAGCCGCTGGCGCGACACCTACCCGCTGGGCTACGACCAGCCGGAGGACGGTTCGCTCTCGCCGCAGAACGTCATCGAGCGGATCGGTCAGCTCGCGCCCGAGGGCACGATCTTCGCCGCGGGCGTCGGCCAGCACCAGATGTGGGCAGCGCACTTCGTGCAGTACGAGAAGCCCGCCACCTGGCTCAACTCCGGCGGCGCCGGAACGATGGGCTATTCGGTGCCGGCCGCGATGGGCGCGAAGGCCGGCATGCCGGACCGCACCGTCTGGGCGATCGACGGCGACGGCTGCTTCCAGATGACCAATCAGGAACTGACCACCTGCGCGCTCAACAACATCCCGATCAAGGTCGCCATCATCAACAACGGCGCCCTCGGCATGGTCCGCCAGTGGCAGACGCTGTTCTACAACCAGCGCTACTCCAACACGGTCCTGCACTCCGGCCCCGACGACGTGCAGGCCAACAAGGGCACCCGCGTCCCCGACTTCGTCAAGCTGTCGGAGGCCATGGGCTGCTACGCCATCCGGTGTGAGCGCCCCGAGGACCTGGACAAGGTCATCGAAGAGGCCAACTCCATCAACGACCGCCCTGTCGTGGTCGACTTCATCGTCCACGAGGACGCCATGGTGTGGCCTATGGTCGCCGCCGGCACCTCCAACGACGAAGTCATGGCCGCCCGCGGGGTCCGCCCCGACTTCGGCGACAACGAAGACGACTGAGACCGAGAGCGAAAGAGAGACCAAGAGCCATGTCAAAGCACACGCTCTCCGTCCTGGTCGAGAACAAGCCCGGTGTCCTCGCCCGGATCACCGCATTGTTCTCCCGCCGCGGGTTCAACATCGACTCGCTGGCGGTCGGCGTCACCGAGCACGCCGACATCTCCCGCATCACCATCGTGGTGAACGTGATCGAGGCCCTGCCGCTCGAACAGGTCACGAAGCAGCTCAACAAGCTGGTCAACGTCCTGAAGATCGTCGAACTGGAGCAGGGCCACGCCGTCCAGCGCGAGCTCGTCCTCGCCAAGGTCCGCGCCGACAACGAGACGCGCTCGCAGATCGTCGAGATCGTCCAGCTGTTCCGCGCCAAGACCGTGGACGTCTCCCCGGAGGCCGTCACCATCGAGGCCACCGGTTCCAGCGACAAGCTGGAGGCGATGCTCAAGATGCTGGAACCCTTCGGCATCAAGGAGCTCGTCCAGTCGGGCACCATCGCGGTCGGCCGCGGCTCGCGCTCGATCACCGACCGGAGCCTGCGGGCGCTCGACCGCACGGCCTGAGCCCCCAGGTGCTCTCGAGCGCCCTCTCGTATACCGAGACCCGAAAACTTCCCTCCGCAATCCCGCCGTACGGTGGGACGCAACACCTGCACACCAAGGAGAAAATCCAGTGGCCGAGCTGTTCTACGACGACGATGCCGACCTGTCCATCATCCAGGGCCGCAAGGTCGCGGTGATCGGTTACGGCAGCCAGGGCCACGCCCACGCGCTGTCGCTCCGTGACTCGGGTGTCGACGTCCGCGTCGGTCTGCACGAGGGCTCCAAGTCCAAGGCCAAGGCCGAGGAGCAGGGCCTGCGCGTGGTGACGCCGTCCGAGGCCGCCGCCGAGGCCGACGTCATCATGATCCTGGTCCCGGACCCGATCCAGGCCCAGGTCTACGAGGAGTCCATCAAGGACAACCTGAAGGACGGCGACGCGCTGTTCTTCGGCCACGGCCTCAACATCCGCTACGGCTTCATCAAGCCCCCGGCCAACGTGGACGTGGCGATGGTCGCGCCCAAGGGCCCGGGTCACCTGGTGCGCCGCCAGTACGAAGAGGGCCGCGGCGTTCCGTGCATCGCGGCCGTCGAGCAGGACGCCACGGGCAAGGGCTTCGAGCTGGCCCTCTCCTACGCGAAGGGCATCGGCGGCACCCGCGCCGGCGTCATCAAGACGACCTTCACCGAGGAGACCGAGACCGACCTGTTCGGTGAGCAGGCCGTTCTCTGCGGTGGCACCGCCGCGCTGGTCAAGGCGGGCTTCGAGACGCTGACCGAGGCCGGCTACCAGCCGGAGATCGCGTACTTCGAGTGCCTCCACGAGCTGAAGCTCATCGTCGACCTCATGTACGAGGGCGGCCTGGAGAAGATGCGCTGGTCGATCTCCGAGACCGCCGAGTGGGGCGACTACGTCACCGGCCCGCGCATCATCACGGACGCCACCAAGGCCGAGATGAAGAAGGTCCTCGCCGAGATCCAGGACGGCACGTTCGCCAAGAACTGGATGGACGAGTACCACTCGGGCCTGAAGAAGTACAACGAGTACAAGACCCAGGACGAGAACCACCTCCTGGAGACCACCGGCAAGGAGCTCCGCAAGCTCATGAGCTGGGTGGACAACGACGAGGCGTAAGCCTTGCGACGAGGGGGCCGGGGCGAATGCCCCGGCCCCCTCGTCGAGGTGGACGGCCCGCGTCAACTTGGTTGTCCACCGTGTCCAGCCACGGACGGGTGATCCTTCCGTGGAGGCGCAAGACCACCTCCGAAGCGCCACTAGACTGCAGAACACATTCGCGTCGGGCCCACAGCGTCGTGCGTCTACCACGCGGCACAGCGACATCGAAGAAGTGCATTCACGCCCCGGCGTCTGCGAACGACGCGGGAACGCACCCGCACTTCCCCGGCGCCGCTGACACCCCTCCACCGCCTGCGGCCGTCGGGACGGCCGTCCGCAATGGGACTTGTGAGGACTCACGTGAGCACTGCTGCAACCGGCAAACCTGTCGTACTCATCGCGGAAGAGCTGTCTCCCGCGACCGTCGACGCGCTCGGCCCTGACTTCGAGATCCGTCAGTGCAACGGCGCCGACCGGGCCGAGCTGCTCCCGGCCATCGCCGACGTCGACGCGATCCTGATCCGCTCGGCCACCAAGGTCGACGCCGAGGCGATCGCCGCCGCGAAGAAGCTGAAGGTCGTCGCACGAGCCGGTGTCGGCCTCGACAACGTCGACGTCTCCGCCGCCACCAAGGCCGGCGTGATGGTCGTCAACGCCCCGACCTCCAACATCGTGACCGCCGCCGAGCTCGCCTGCGGCCTGCTCATCGCCACCGCGCGCAACATCCCGCAGGGCAGCCAGGCCCTCAAGGCCGGCGAGTGGAAGCGCTCCAAGTACACGGGCGTCGAGCTGGCCGAGAAGACCCTCGGCGTCGTCGGCCTCGGCCGCATCGGCGCGCTCGTCGCGCAGCGCATGTCGGCCTTCGGCATGAAGGTCGTCGCCTACGACCCGTACGTGCAGCCCGCGCGCGCCGCCCAGATGGGCGTCAAGGTCCTCACCCTCGACGAGCTGCTCGAGGTCTCCGACTTCATCACCGTGCACCTCCCCAAGACCCCCGAGACGGTCGGCCTCATCGGCGACGACGCGCTGCGCAAGGTCAAGCCGACCGTCCGCATCGTCAACGCCGCGCGCGGCGGGATCGTCGACGAGGCGGCGCTGTACTCGGCGCTCAAGGAGGGCCGCGTCGCCGGCGCCGGCCTCGACGTGTACGCCAAGGAGCCCTGCACGGACTCCCCGCTGTTCGAGTTCGACCAGGTCGTGGCCACCCCGCACCTCGGTGCTTCCACGGACGAGGCACAGGAGAAGGCCGGTATCGCCGTCGCCCGCTCCGTGCGGCTCGCGCTCGCCGGTGAGCTCGTACCGGACGCGGTGAACGTCCAGGGCGGCGTCATCGCCGAGGACGTCAAGCCGGGCCTGCCGCTCGCCGAGAAGCTCGGCCGGATCTTCACCGCGCTCGCGGGCGAGGTCGCGGCCCGCCTCGACGTCGAGGTCTACGGCGAGATCACCCAGCACGACGTGAAGGTGCTCGAACTCTCCGCTCTGAAGGGCGTGTTCGAGGACGTCGTCGACGAGACGGTGTCGTACGTGAACGCTCCGCTGTTCGCGCAGGAGCGCGGCGTCGAGGTCCGCCTCACCACGAGCTCCGAGTCCCCGGACCACCGGAACGTCGTCACCGTGCGCGGCACGCTGACCGGCGGCGAGGAGATCTCGGTCTCCGGCACGCTCGCCGGCCCCAAGCACCTCCAGAAGATCGTCGCCGTCGGCGAGTACGACGTGGACCTCGCCCTGGCCGACCACATGGTCGTCCTGCGCTACGAGGACCGTCCCGGTGTCGTCGGCACCGTGGGCCGCGTGCTCGGCGAGGCGGGCATCAACATCGCCGGCATGCAGGTCGCCCGTGCGGACGTGGGCGGCGAGGCGCTGGCCGTCCTGACCGTCGACGACACGGTTCCCGCCGGGGTGCTCAGCGAGCTGGGTGACGAGATCGGCGCGACGTCGGCTCGCTCCGTGAACCTGACGGACTAGTTCTTGGTACGTGGTTGGGCCCGGGTCACCCTTTTGGTGGCCCGGGCCCTTCTTTTTTCTCCGCCAACCCGAACGGGGCGGGCCGGGGGAGAGATCAGGCCGTCGCCCGCTCCGGCTCCCGCTGCTCTTCCCGCTGCGGCGCAGCCACCTCGCGCAGGCCCCGCAGGGCCAGTACCGCCGCCCCCAGCAGGACCGCCCCGCCGGCCAGCGCAGCGATGTGCATGCCGCTCGTGAACGCCTCCCGGGCTGACGCGAGGAGCGCGTCGCCCGCCCGGCCCGGCAGGTGCTGCGCCACCGCGAGCGCTCCGCCCAGCGTCTCCTTCGCCTCGGCCGGCGCGTCGCCGATCTCGTGGCGGTAGACCGCCGTACCGATCGAGCCCAGGACGGCCATGCCGAGGGCGCCGCCGAACTCCTGGCCCGTCTCGAGCAGGGACGACGCCGCGCCCGCCTTCTCCGCGGGGGCCGCGCCGAGCGCCAGGTCGGTCAGCTGCGAGCCCACGATCACCGCGCCGGAGGCGAGTACACCCGCTCCGGCCAGGACGGTCCACAGGGAGTCCGTACCGGTCAGTGTCAGGAGGCCGTAGCCGCAGGCGCTGGTCAGGAAGCCGGCCGTGACGACGGAGCCGCGGTGCACGCCCCGCTGCACGAGGACCGTCGCGATGGGGGCCGCGAGACCGATGAACACGGTCGGCGCGAGCGCCCACAGCGCCGCTTCGAGTGCGCTCTTGCCGAGGACGGCCTGGAGGTACTGCGTCGTGAAGTAGGCCGACCCCATCATCGCGAAGGCCGAGATGAGGTTGAGGGTGACGGCGGGGCCGAAGCCGCGGCTCCGGAAGAGGGCCGGCGAGATCATCGGTGACTCGACGGTGCGCTGACGGCGTACGAACAGGGCGCCGAAGACGAGGCCGACGACGATCGAGGCGACGTAGAGCGGCTCGAAGCCCTCGGAGGGGATCTCCTTGATGCCGTAGACGAGGGGGAGCACCGCGGCCATCGACAGCGGGACGCTCAGGAAGTCGAAGCGGCCCGGCTGCGGGTCCTTGAACTCCGGGAGCAGGACCGGGGCGAGCAGCAGGAGCAGTGCCATCGCGGGCAGGTTGACGAGGAAGACCGAGCCCCACCAGAAGTGCTCGACGAGGATGCCGCTCATCACCGAGCCGAGCGCGATGCCGCCGGTCATGACGCCGGACCAGATGCCGATGGCCGTCGCGCGCTGTTTGTCGTCGCGGAACATGTTGCGCACCAGTGCCATCGTCGTGGGCATCAGGGTCGCGCCGCCGATGCCGAGGATCGCACGGGCCGCGATCAGCATTTCCGCGCTGTTCGCGTAGGCCGCGCAGACGGAGGCGGCGCCGAAGGCGGTGGCGCCGACCATCAGGAGCTTGCGTCGGCCGATGCGGTCGCCGAGGGAGCCCATCGTCATCAGCAGGCCGGCGAGCACGAACGCGTAGATGTCGAAGATCCACAGCTGCTGCGTGCCGGTCGGCTCCAGGTCGGCGCTGATCGAGGGGATCGCGAAGTAGAGGACGGAGACGTCCATCGAGACGAGGAGCAGCGGAAGCATCAGGACCGCGAGAGCCGTCCATTCACGGCGCCCCGCACGGGAGTTGGTGCTCGGTGAGTTCGTCATGAGGAGGACTGTACGGATGTCTTAAACGGTTGTCTAGTACGACCGTATAGATCGATTGTGTAAGACGTAGGTATGGGACGTTGGTATGGGACGCCCGTATGGGACGCCCGTATGAAACGGGGGTACGGTGGCCGCATGGGACATCGCGAGGATCTGCTCGAAGGCGCCAAGCGCTGCCTTCTGGAGAAGGGGTTCGTGCGCACGACGGCGCGCGACATCGTCAAGGAGTCGGGGACCAACCTGGCGTCGATCGGCTACCACTACGGCTCGAAGGACGCGCTGCTCGCGCAGGCGTACGTGGCACTGGCCGAAGGGGCCTCGGACGACTGGAGCGCGGTGGGCGAACTGCCCGGTGCGCCCGGCTCGTTGGAGCGGTTCCGGGCCGTGATGGCCGGGATCACCGACAGCCTCGGAAAGCCCGGGTCGATCTGGCACCTGAGCATCGAGCTCGTGACGATGGGCGACAAGATGCCGGTCGTGCGCGAGCAGCTGGCGCAAGCTCAGCACGAGGCGGGGCGCGGCTTCATCGGCATGGTCATGGGGGAGGAGCCGCCGGCCGACGATCCGAGCGTGCACACGCTCGGGAAGCTCTTCTCGGTGCTGGTCCTCGGGCTCGTCGCCCAGCACACCTTCGACGCGGACTACTCGCCCAGCGCCGACGAACTCACCGAGGGCTTGCGGCTGTTGCTGGATGCGATGCGCGCGTCACAGGCGTGACGCCTTGAGCCCCATGTGCAGCAGCAGCCGGTCCTCGCCGTCGTCCAGGTCGAGCCCGGTGAGCTGCTCCACGCGGGACAGGCGGTAGTAGAGGGTCTGGCGGTGGATGCCCAGCTCCGCCGCCGTGCGGCCCGCCTGGCCCGCGCAGTCGAGGAACACCTCGGTGGTGCGGGCCAGTTGGCGGTTGGCCGGCAGCAGGAGCGGGGCCAGGACCGGGTCGTGCGCCGTGTCCGGGGGCAGCGCGGTGAGCAGGCGGTACGGGCCGATCGCCGCCCAGTGCGCGTCCGGGCCGAGACGCGGCTCGGCGAGCGCCGCGCGCGCCGCGGCCGTCGCCTCCTGCCAGGCGGCCCCGAGGTCACCCAGTTCGCGCCGCGGGCCCCCGAACCCCGCCGCGACGACCGCCGTACCGGCGCGCTCCCGCAGCTTCGCCGTCGCCGTCATGGCCGGCCCGAGCGCGTCCGCCGAACGCAGCCGCACCAGGAGGGCCAGGGCCTGCCCGGCCGCGCCCCACGGCACCGTGCACAGTGCGTCGGCCGCGGGGATCGTACGGAAGGAGGGCGCGTCGTCCGGGTCGGCCGAGGGCCACGGCGCGACGCACACCACCGCGTGCAGCCCGTCCGCGCGCGAGCCGAGCGCCGTGCGCAGGGCCGCCACCGCCATGTCCCGCTGCCAGCCGCGCTCGGCCGTGAGCACCTCGCGGAACTCGCGGGTCAGGTCGGCGCCCGCCTGTGCCTCGTCCGCGAGCAGCGCGCCGATGCGGCCCGCCACCTCCATCGCGGCGTCCAGCTGCTGCTCGGTCGGCCCCGGATCGTCGTCCAGCAGCCACACATAGCCGAGGACGACACCCCGATGGCGTACGGGAAGGCAGATGCGGCCCCGGTAGACCCCGGCCTCCGGCGTCGGCGGGATGCGGACGGGCCCGGTGGCGCGGGCGATGCCGAAGCCCTCGAACCAGGTGCGCACCGCCGCGGTGGAGCGGCGGGTCAGGATCGAGCGGGTGCGGACGGGGTCCAGCGTCGATTCGTCGAAATTGCTGTCGCTGTCGTGCGCGCCGAACGCGATCAGCCCGAAATCCCGGTTCTCCAGCGTCGCGGGGGCGCTGAGCAGCGCCGAGATCTCGTCGACCAGTTCCTGGTAGTCGCCCTTCACCCCGCCATTCTCGCGCACCTCACGACGCTCTTCAGACAAATGTCTGAGGTGGTGGCCACAGATGCGTGACAGCTGTCGATGGCACAGGATCGGAGGGATCCTTAGATTTCACGGTGGTTCTCCGTGCCGTACCGGTCTGTTGCGATTCAGTTCGTTTACGCCGATACGGCCACTCGTTCGTACTCTCCGTGGAGGTGCCCCGTGCTGGGTCCCGTGATTCTCGCCGCGTCGCGCAGCGACAGGATGCGCCGTTTCATCTCGGCAGCCCCCGGCACGAAGCAGGTCGTCGACCGGTTCATCGCCGGTGAGGGCGTCGACGACGTCGTGCCGATCGTCGTGGACGCCTGCGACAAGGGCCTCGAAGTCACCCTCGACGTGGTCGGCGAGGACATCACCACCCCCGAGCAGGCCGCCGCCGCGCGCGACGCCTACCTCGAGCTGATCGCGCGCCTCAAGGACCTGGGCCTCGGCACCAAGGCCGAGATGTCCGTCAAGCTGTCGATGTTCGGCCAGGCGCTGGAAGGCGGCCACGAGCTCGCCCTCGCCAACGTCCGTCCGGTCGTCGAAGCCGCCGCCGCGATCGGCACCACGGTCACCCTCGACGCCGAGGACCACACCACCCTCGACTCGATGTTCGCCATCCACGAGGAGCTGCGGAAGGACTTCCCGCAGACCGGATGCGTCATCCAGGCCTACCTCTTCCGCACCGAGGACGACGCCCGCCGCCTGGCCGCCGCCGGCAGCCGCGTGCGCATCGTGAAGGGCGCCTACAAGGAGCCCGCCTCCGTCGCGTACCAGGACAAGGGCGAGATCGACAAGGCGTACGTCCGCATCCTGAAGGTTCTGATGGAGGGCGACGGGTACCCGATGATCGGGTCCCACGACCCGCGCCTCATCTCCATCAGCCAGGAGCTCGCCCGCCGCGCCGGGCGCAAGCTGGACGAGTACGAGTTCCAGATGCTGTACGGGATCCGCAGCGACGAGCACATCCGTCTCGCCGCCGAGGGCCACCGGATGCGTGTCTACACCGCGTACGGCACCGACTGGTACGGCTACTTCATGCGCCGCCTCGCGGAGAAGCCCGCCAACCTGCTGTTCTTCGCCCGCTCCATCCTCACCAAGGGCTGAGCCCCACCCCTCTCAAAGGAGTTCCGAGACTCATGGACGCTGTAACCCAGGTCCCCGCTCCCGTCAACGAGCCGGTGCACGGCTACGCCCCCGGCTCCCCGGAGCGGGCGCGCCTCGAGGTCAAGCTCAAGGAGCTTGCCGAGAACCCGATCGAGCTGTCGATGACCATCGGCGGCGTCAAGCGCCTCGGTGGCGGTGACGAGTTCACCGTCGTCCAGCCGCACAACCACAAGGCCGTCATCGGTACGGGCCGCGGCGCCACGCAAGCGGACGCGCAGGACGCGATCGACGCCGCGCTCGCCGCCGCCCCGGCCTGGCGCGCGATGTCCTTCGACGACCGCGCCGCGATCATCCTGCGCGCCGCCGAGCTGCTGTCCACGACGTGGCGCGAGACGCTCGCCGCGTCCACGATGCTCGGCCAGTCGAAGACCGCGCAGCAGGCCGAGATCGACACCCCCTGTGAGCTCGTCGACTTCTGGCGCTTCAACGTGCACTACGCGCGCCAGATCCTCGCCGAGCAGCCCCCGGCGAACTCCACCGGCGTGTGGAACCGCATGGACCACCGCCCGCTCGAGGGCTTCGTCTACGCGATCACGCCCTTCAACTTCACCGCCATCGCGGGCAACCTCCCCACCGCCCCCGCCCTCATGGGCAACGTGGTGGTCTGGAAGCCGTCCCCGACGCAGACCCACGCCGCCGTGCTGCTCATGCAGCTCCTCGAAGAGGCCGGTCTGCCCAAGGGCGTCATCAACCTCGTCACCGGTGACGGCATCGCGGTCTCCGAGGTCGCCCTCAACCACCGCGACCTGGCCGGCATCCACTTCACCGGCTCGACCCCGACCTTCCAGCACCTGTGGAAGACGGTCGGCGAGAACATCGCGAAGTACCGCACCTACCCGCGTCTCGTCGGCGAGACCGGCGGCAAGGACTTCGTCGTCGCCCACCCGAGCGCCGACCGCGCCGTCCTCAAGACGGCCCTGACCCGCGGCTCCTTCGAGTTCCAGGGCCAGAAGTGCTCCGCGAGCTCGCGCGCGTACATCCCGGCCTCCATCTGGAACTCCGGCTTCAAGGAGGAGTTCGCGGCCGAGGTCGACGGCATCAAGATGGGTGACGTCACCGACCTGTCGAACTTCATCGGCGCCGTCATCGACGACCGCGCGTTCGCCAAGAACAAGGCGGCCATCGACCGCGCCAAGGCCGACGACTCCTGCACCATCGTCGCGGGCGGCACCTACGACGACTCGGTCGGCTACTTCGTGCGCCCGACCGTCGTCGAGTGCGCGGACCCGGAGAACGAGGTCTTCAAGACCGAGTACTTCGGCCCGTTCCTCGCCGTCCACGTCTACGAGGACGACAAGTACGACGACATGCTGACCCAGATGGAGTCGGCGTCGGACTACGCCCTGACGGGTTCGGTCATCTCCAACGACCGCGCCGCGGCCGCCTACACGATGGAGAAGCTCCGCTACGCCGCGGGCAACTTCTACATCAACGACAAGTCGACCGGCGCCGTCGTCGGCCAGCAGCCCTTCGGCGGCGGCCGCGCCTCCGGCACCAACGACAAGGCCGGCGCCCCGCAGAACCTGCAGCGCTGGACCCTGACCCGCGCCATCAAGGAGACGCTGGTCCCGCCGACCGAGTACGGCTACCCGCACATGGGCTGACGCCCACCCCGGGCGGCCCGCACGGACCGCCCCACCCGCCCCCGCCTCCGACCAGGGCCCCACCCCGGTCGGAGGCGGTGTCGTGTCCGGGGTCAGAGCAGTGCGTCCACGGCGACGCGCGTGATGTCGGCGGCGATCCGGTCCTCGCCCGGGGTGTCCGGGTCGAGCCGGGTCGTGTACACGGAGACGACCAGGGGAGCCCCGCCGCCCGGCGGCCAGGCCACGGCCACGTCATTGACCCCGCCGTAGGCAGGCGACCCGGTCTTGTCGCCGACCCGCCAGCCCGGCGGGAGCCCCGCGCGGATCCGCTTGTCGCCGGTGGTGTTCTCCACCAGCCACCGGGTCAGCTGGCCCCGGTCGAGCGGGTGGAGGGCGTCGCCGAGGACCAGCGCGCGCAGGTCCGCGGTCATGGCGGCGGGCGTCGTGGTGTCCCGCCGGTCGCCGGGGAGGTTCGTGTTGAGGTCGGTCTCCCACCGGTCGAGCCGGGTCACGGAGTCGCCGAGCGAGCGGGCGAACGCGGTGATGCCGGCGGGGCCGCCGATCCGGCGCATCAGCAGATTGGCCGCGGTGTTGTCGCTGTACGTGATGGCGGCGTCGCACAACTCCCTTACCGTCATGCCGGTTTCGAGGTGCAGTTCGGTGCGGGGCGAGGCGGCCACGAGGTCGTCGCGTCCGTAGCGGATCAGTACGTCGAGCAGTCCGGGCTCCTGCGCGCGCGCCCTGTGCAGGATCGCCGAGGCGGCAAGCACCTTGAACGTCGAGGCGATCGCGAAGCGCTCGTGCGCGCGGTAGGCGAGGACGGCGCCGGTGCCGGTGTGCAGGGCGTGCACCCCGATGCGGCCGGGGTAGCCCGCCTCCAGCTCGCGCAGCCGGCGCCGGGCGTCGCCGCCGGCCTCGGGGGAGGGCGCGGCGCTCGCGGTGCCGGGCACGGAGAGGAGGGCGGGCGCCAGGGCCGCGGCGCCGAGGAGGGTCCTGCGGGAGGGAGGTAAATTCATGATCTCGAAGGTACGTGAGCGGGGTCGGGGATGCCGGTGTCATCGCCTGGTCCGTGGCGCCGCGCGGCCCGCTGTGACCGGCCGCGTCAGCTCCAGCCCGCCACGATGAGCGAGAGACCGGCCGCGAAACCGCCGCACAGCAGGCCCAGGTAGAGCCCGTAGAGCCTGCGCAGCCGGTGCACCAGGAAGCCGAACACGCCGAACGCGAGCCCCACGGTGAGCGTGCGCGAACCTCGGGCACGCGCCGACTCGGACAGCCAGTCCGTGACGGGGACGTCCGCGCGGCCCGCCTCCTTCACGTAGACCTTGAAGGGGATGCCGTTCCAGGGCTGGTGGCGTACCGCCGACGCGCCCTCGACGGACAGGTCGTGACGGACCTCCGCCCGCATCCGGTCCGTCGTCAGGGGTGCGGGCAACGACACGCCCATGGACGCCAGTTGGAGCGCGAGCAGGCCGCCCGCGAGGCTGCCCGCGAGCGCCGTGACGGACAGCTTCAGGGCCCGGCGCGGCACCGCCACGCACGCCACCGCGAGGAACAGCTCCGGCATCAGCGGCCAGCTCAGCGCCTCCGCGCACGCCCACGCGAAGGCCAGGAGCAGCCCGAGCCGTGCGCTGATCACGCGGGCCAGGACCTTGCGGACGCGGGAGTCCCGCAGCGGCTCCGCGACCGTACGGTCATGCAGCGCGGCGACCGCTTTGCGGGCCTCTTCCGGTGTCGCCGTGTACGGGAGCGGCTCGCCGATCCGCACCCGGACCAGGGACGGGCGCAGCCTGCCGTGCTTGGGCAGCAGCCGGTCCGTGCCCGCGATCCCGACCGGCACGACCGGCACGCGCGCGTGCTCCGCCAGGACCAGCGCGCCCCGGTGGAACGACCCCAGCTCACCCGCACGCGCGCGCGTGCCCTCGGGGAAGAGGACCACGGCGCGGCCCGCGCGCAGCGTGTCCGCCATGCCGAGCAGGTCGTCCATGCCCCCGCCCGAGCGCCGCACCGGGAACCCGGCGGCGAGGCGGCTGCAGATCCGGCTGCGCCAGGGCGAGGCGAACCAGTAGTCGGCCGCCGCACCGATCGCCGGCGCGTGCGAGGCGTCGAGCGCGGCGAGCAGTGCCGCGGTGTCGGCGTGCGAGGTGTGGTTGGCGACCACGACGCAGCCGCCGCGCGGGAGCCGGCCCCGGCGTTCCACACCGCCGGTGAGGGTGAGGACGAGCCACCACAGGGCGTGGCGCAGGCGGGCGGCCGCACGGGGCGGGCGCACACGGGCCGCAGCGGTCACGGTCGTCGTCACAGGGTCACCACCATCACGAGGAGCAGGGCCACGAGGAGTGAGTCGATACGGTCGAGGAGCCCGCCGAAGCCCGGCAGCCAGCTGCCCGCGTCATTCACGCCCGCCTCGCGCTTCACCATCGACTCGACGAGATCGCCGAGGACGCAGCCGGCCAGGACGGCCGCCCACAGGACCGGCGTGAACGCGCCGACTGCCGCGAGCGCGGCGGCAGTTGCCGCAGCGGCGCCGACCACACCCGCCCACGTCTTGTTGGGGGACAGTGGCGAGAGGCGCCGCGCGAGCGGCCCCCGCCGGCCGAGCGCCGTACCGCCGCACCACGCGCCCACGTCACCGAACGCCACGGCGACCCCCACCGCGAGCGCCGTGTCGCCGAGCAGCACCAGGCCGCTGAGCGACACCGGGATCCACAGCAGACCGAAGAGCGTGCGGCACGCGCGCGTGAAGCCCTGTTCGGCGTCGCCCGCGCAGACCGCCGCGAGGACGGCGAGTACGAGAAGCGCTCCCGTCGTACGGGGGTCGGGCCCCGCAAGTGCCGCGCCAGGTACGGCGATTGCCGCGGCGACCAGTACGGCCCGCTCGGCGCGGGGCAGGCCCGCCATCCGTGCGTACTCGCCCACGGCGACCACGCCGAGCCCGGCCGCGAGCGCGAACGCGCCCGCGCGGCCCACGAAGAAGGCCCCGATGAACAGCGGCGCGGACAGCGCCCAGGTCCGCCACCGCCTGCACAGCTCGGCCCGCATCCGTACCCGGGACGGCAGCGAGGCGACGGCGACACCACCGGCCCCGAGGACCCCGGCCACGACCGGCACGGCCCGCCCGGCCACCTCGCCGGCGACGAACACGGCGCTCATCGGGTGCCCCGCAGTTGCGTGCCGTGGTCCGCGGGGGACTGCGGGCGGGTGTGCGTGATGCCGCCGGACACCTCGCCGGGGTCGAGGGGGAGGCTCCGAGCGTGCTCAGAGGGAAGGGAGCTGAGCGTGGGGGAGGAGGACGGGGACGGGCGGCGACGGGTGGCCGGGGACGCGGGCTCCGCCACCCGCACCGCAGGCTTCTCGCTCGCCACAGTCCTCTCTGCAGCCACAGTCCTCTCTGTAACCACAGCCCTCTCGGTAACCACAGCCCTCTCGGTAACCACAGCCCTCTCGGTAACCACAGCCCGTTCTATAGCCGCAGTAGGCGTAGCAGCCACAGCCGCCTCGGGCTTCCCAAGCGCCCTCCATACCCACACCGCCCGCACCACCGCCGTCACCGCGGACCCCGCCGCGACGACCGCGAGCACCGGTACCGCCCAGCCCGAGGCCGCGGCCACGACCGCCAGGAGGCAGCGCTCCGTCTTGCCGACCGGGCCGCCGTTGCGCCGGGGCGCACCCGCCGCCGCGCCCGCCAGCGAGACCCACGAAGGGAGCGTCGCCGCGAAGGCTGCCGCGGCCACCAGCCACAGCGGGGCCAGCGGCAGGAAACCCGCGATGACGAGCAGGTCGGCCGCGCGGTCACCCAGCTCGTTCAGGAGCGCGCCGCGCCGCGTCGTGCGGCCGGTGTCGCGGGCGAGCGCGCCGTCCAGGTTCGCGAAGGCGAGCCGCCCTGCGAGCAGCACCGCCACCGGAAGCGTGGCCAGTGACGCCGGCAGCCACGCGAGCGCCGCTGCCGCGCCCGCGGCGCACACGACACCGGCCGCCGTCAGGGTGTCGGGCGAGACCTGCCGGGCGGCGAGCGCGCGACGCAGGCCGGAGAGCCGGTCCGCATACCAGGGCTTGAGAGCGTAAAGGCCGTTCATGAGGACGACTGTGCCGCCGCGGACGCGGCGTGAAATCGGCACGCGTACTCAAATAGCGCGTGAGTACGGTGTCCCGGTGACCACGCTGAGCACCGCACACACCGCCGACCTCACGCGAGCCGAACTCCGGTCCGTGCGCGCCCTGTTGGACGACGCCTTCGACGGCGGCTTCAGCGACGACGACTGGGACCACGCCGTCGGCGGCCTGCACGCTCTCGTGCGCGACAGCGCCGGTGACCTCGTCGCGCACGGCTCCGTGGTGCAGCGCAGGGTCGCGCACGCGGGCCGCTCGCTGCGCACCGGCTACGTCGAGGGCGTCGCCGTCCGCGCCGACGCGCGCAGGAGCGGTCTGGGCGGGGTCGTCATGGCGGCCCTGGAGCGGGTGATCGACGCCGCCTACGAACTGGGCGCGCTGTCGGCGTCGCCCGACGGGGCCGGGCTCTACGGGGCGCGCGGCTGGGAACAGTGGCAGGGCGCTTTCGCCGCGAACGGCCCCGACGGGCCGGTGCCACTGCCGGACGACGAGAGCGCGCCATACCTGCGCCGCGTCACCGCCGCACTCGACCCGGCCCACGCGCTCCTCTTCGACTGGCGGGGCGGCGACATTCTCTGAGCTCAGAGCGCCAGCTGACCCGGCGCGGAGTCACCCGTCGCCGTGACTGCCGTCTCAGATAGTAGGAAGTCCGAGTAATTGTGGAGACAGAAGCAGGCTCCTCGCTTAGCTTTGTAGGAGCCGAACGTCTCGCTCGATCCAGCGAATGGCGGTCGTGAGCTGAGCAGAAGGCAGGCAACCCCTGCGGCTCCAGGCTCCCCGCCTCTTCCGGCGCCTCGAAATCCCAAGTGATCTCAAGGAGTCGATCTCTCATGGCCACAGCGACGCCCGTCCGCCGCCGAGTCCGTCACACCTCGCCGTCCGATTCAGACCGCAAGAACGCTGCCGCTGCCCTGCAGCGAGCCCTCGACCGCAGGGACAACGGCGGCGAGACGGGGCACGAAAGCCGTTAGGGCCCCGCCCCTACGGCTGTGTGCCGCGCCTGATCTCGAAGTAGTCGATGCGCTCGCCGCTCTCGGCCAGTGCGGAGACCTTCAGTGTCGGTGTCACGCCCGCCCCGCCGGTCTCCGCCTCCACCGCGAGGAACGAGAAGCCGGTGTACCGCACCCGGGACCACTCCACGGTGTCCGGGTCCGGCAGGCGTGACTTCGTCCAGTGGAACGTCACGATCGACTCGCGGTCGTGGACATGGCCCTCGTAGCTGTCCCCGACCCCGATGCCGAACCCGTAGAGGTCCTTGCCGGCGCCGCCCGCGGTGACGTACACGATGCCGTCGCGCGTCGGATCGGTCGACGCGCCGACCGGCACCGGCTTGCCCACCTCTCCGTCCTTGATGGCGTCCGTGCGCTCGTACACGTGGTTGTGCCCGTTGATCACCAGGTCCACCTGGTGCTCGGCGAACAGCGGCAGCCACGCGGCGCGCACCCCGCCGTCGGAGGCGTGCGTCGACGTCGAGTACGCGCAGTGGTGGAAGAAGACCACCACGAAGTCGATGTCCTTGCGCGCGCGCAGCTCACCGAGCCGCTCGGCCAGCCACGCGGTCTGCTTCCCGTCCGTGTAGCCCTTGTTGGCGGGGATCTCGTACGAGACGTCGTTCGCGTCGAGCGCGACGACGCCCACGTTCCCGTACACGAAGGAGTAGACGCCCGGCGCGTTCCGCGGGTCCGGGCCGTTGTCCGGCAGGGTCCAGCGGGCCGACTGGCCGCCGTAGCCGTTGGGGGAGTACCAGGCCTCCATGTCGTGGTTGCCGGTCGTCACCATCCACGGCACCGACTTCGCGACCGACTCCGTCTGCGCGAGGAACTGGTCCCACACGCGCGCGTCGTACGTGTCCGACTCCTTGCCGTGCCCGCTGCTGTCGGCGTAGCAGATGTCGCCCGCGTGCAGATGGAACGAGGGGTTCTGGCCCAGGATCAACTGGTCGTTGGCGAGCGCGTCATAGCTGACGCCCTGGTCGCCGAAGGCCGTGAAGACGAATTTCTCCGCCTTCGCCGGAGCCGTGCGGAAGGAACCGATCGTCGCGATGCGCTCCGCGGACGCCGGGTCGAAACCGTCGTGGCCCACTCCGTAGTAGTACGTCGTCCCGGGCGTCAGGCCGTCCAGGGCCGCGTGCAGATAGTGCTGCTCGACCGCCGGGAGCTTCTTCGACAGGCTCGGGGTGTGCAGCGCGCGCACCTCCGCCTCGATCTTCCGGCTGAGGTCCCAGGGCTTGAGGCCCACCCGTATGAACGCCTTGCGCACCGCGAACGGCACCTGCCAGGAGATCCGCATCTGCGTCTTCGGGTCGGCGCCGAACGCGAGATGGCGGGCGAAGGGCGCGACGAGGGAGCCGTCGACCTGCACGGCCGCCGAGCGGGCGGGCGCGGCGGGCGAGGCGGCAGCGGACGGCGCCGCGTACGCCGAGGAGGCCGAGCCGCCCAGGAGGGTCAGGCCGCCCACGCTCGCCGCGGTCCCGGTCAGCGCGCGCCGCCTGCTGAACCGGGCCCGCAGGTACTCGTGCTGCTCCGGCATGCTCAGACGGCGGGCCAGCTGCTCGGGAATGCCGACGTTCGGTGTGGGGGGTCCGGGGGGTGTCCCCCTGGAAGTCACAGTCATGAGAAGAAAACTTCCCAGTAACAACCAACAAGGGCCATACCTGCGGGTGAACAGAAATCGACCGCACGGCGGCCCGTACGGCGGCCCATACGGCGGACCCGCGACGGCCCGCATGAAGCCTGTCCGAATGGCGGACAGCGAGTGTCATCCCATGGGACGCCGAAGTAGGGTGCTGGTATGTCGGCTAGCTCTCGCATCCTCAATCTCGCAGTGATCCCCGGTGACGGCATCGGCCAGGAGGTCGTGGCCCAGGGGCTCAAGGTCCTCGGCGCCGTCCTCCCGCAGGATGTGAAGCTGGAGACCAAGGAATACGACTTCGGCGCCAGGCGCTACCACGCGACCGGTGAGACCCTCACCGACGCCGACGTCGAGGCGCTCAAGCAGCACGACGCCATCCTGCTCGGCGCGATCGGTGACCCCTCGGTCCCGTCCGGCGTCCTCGAGCGCGGCTTCCTGCTCAAGCTCCGCTTCCTCTTCGACCACCACGTCAACCTCCGCCCGAGCAAGCTGCTCCCGGGTGTGGCGACGCCCCTCAAGGGCCAGCCGGAGATCGACTTCATCGTGGTCCGCGAGGGCACCGAGGGCCCGTACACGGGCAACGGCGGCTCGATCCGCACCGGCACCCCGCACGAGGTCGCCACCGAGGTCTCCGTCAACACGGCGTTCGGTGTCGAGCGCGTGGTCCGTGACGCCTTCGCCCGCGCCCAGGCCCGCCCCCGCAAGAAGCTCACGCTGGTCCACAAGAACAACGTGCTGTCCTTCGCGGGCCACCTCTGGACGAACATCTTCAACAAGGTGGCCGTGGAGTTCCCCGAGGTCACCACGGACTACCTGCACGTGGACGCGGCGACGATCTTCCTCGTCACCGACCCCGAGCGCTTCGACGTGATCGTCACCGACAACCTCTTCGGCGACATCATCACCGACCTCGCCGCCGCCGTCTCCGGCGGTATCGGCGTCGCGGCCTCCGGGAACATCAACCCGTCCCGCGAGTTCCCGTCGATGTTCGAGCCGGTCCACGGCTCGGCCCCCGACATCGCCGGCCAGGCCAAGGCCGACCCCACGGCCACGGTCCTGTCCGTGGCGCTCCTGCTGCGTCACCTCGGTTACGAGGCCGAGGCCGCCCGCATCGAGGACGCCGTCTCCGCCGACCTGGCCGAGCGCGGCACCAGCGCGCGGTCGACCGACGAGATCGGCGACGCGCTCGCCGGACGAGTAGCCGGCTGACCCGCCGCTCTTAATGCACTTAAGCAGCCGCCGGGTCGCATCCGCACCCGGCGGCTTCACCTTTGCGGTCCCCGGGTGCCACCATCAACCCCAGGGCCGCACCTCACGCAGGACCCGTACGGGCTGTTTTCGTCCACCGGACCCCACGAGCGATAATCGGACGTGGGGCCGCGGTGAACGCAAAAGCTCGGACGACCAAGTAGTCGGGAAGTTCGTGCTTCCAGCTGCGCGAGCGTGAAAAGCGGTCCGTCACACACAACCGGTGAAGGACACGCAACCATGACGACGCCCACGATCGAGCTCAAGCCCTCCTCGACCCCGCTGTCCGGCGCGGAGCGCGAGGCGATCCTGGCCAACCCGGGATTCGGCCGCCACTTCACCGACCACATGGTGACGATCCGGTGGACCGAGGGCCGCGGCTGGCACGACGGGCAGCTCGTGCCCTACGGACCGCTCTCCCTCGACCCGGCGACGAACGTCCTGCACTACGCGCAGGAGATCTTCGAGGGCCTCAAGGCCTACCGCCGGCCCGACGGCACCGTCGCCACCTTCCGCCCCGAGATGAACGCCAAGCGCTTCCAGGCCTCGGCGCGCCGCCTGGCCATGCCCGAGCTGCCGGTCGAGACGTTCATCGAGGCGTGCGACGCGCTGGTCCGGCAGGACATCGCGTGGGTCCCGGCGCACGGCGGCGAGGAGTCCCTCTACCTGCGCCCCTTCATGATCGCGACCGAGGTCGGCCTGGGCGTGAAGCCCGCCAACGAGTACCTCTTCATCGTGATCGCCTCGCCCGCGGGCGCCTACTTCGCCGGTGGCGTCAAGCCGGTGTCGATCTGGCTGTCCGAGGACCGCGTGCGCGCCGTCCCCGGCGGCATGGGTGACGCCAAGACCGGCGGCAACTACGCGGCGTCCCTCCTCGCCCAGGCCGAGGCCGCCGCCGAGGGCTGCGACCAGGTCGCCTACCTCGACGCCGTCGAGCACAAGTGGGTCGAGGAACTGGGCGGCATGAACCTGTACTTCGTGTACGGCGCCGAGTCCAATGAAAAGCCTGTGATCGTCACCCCCGAGCTGACCGGCTCGCTCCTCGCGGGCGTCACCCGTGACTCGCTCCTCTCGGTCGCCCGCGACCTGGGCTACGAGTCCGTCGAGGGCCGCGTCTCCATCGACCAGTGGCAGGCCGACACCGAGAACGGCACGCTGACCGAGGTCTTCGCCTGCGGCACCGCGGCGGTCATCACGCCCGTCGGCACCGTCAAGCGCGCTGGCGCCGAGTGGCAGCAGTCGGGCGGCGAGCCCGGCAAGGTCACGCTGAAGCTGCGTGAGGCGCTGCTCGACATCCAGCGCGGCACGACCGAGGACCAGCACGGCTGGATGCACCGGCTCGGCTGAGCCTGGTCGCCCCCCGCCGGTCGGTCCGGCGGGCACGCCCCGGCGCCGTCGCGGTGAAAACGAATGACCCGGCAACGTCCAGTTGCCGGGTTCGTTTTTTCTTGGTTGCCCGGGCGTCAGGCGGGGGCCGCTACGGGCTCCTCCTCCGCCTTCGCCGCCTCGGTGGAGGCCGGGACAGCGGGGGGCTTCTGCCCGATGTTCAGCGTCAGGTAGGCGAGGGTCGTGATGGTGGCGGACAGCAGGAAGCTGAAGTCGATGCCACCCGTGTATGCGACCAGGGGCCCGGTGTAGGTCGGGGTGGCGTCGACGCAGAGGACACCGACGACCGCGCCGATCGCCCAGGCGAGGGCGGCGCGGACGTTCCAGCCGGCCTGGAACCAGTAGATGCCACCGACGGCGCCGCGGTTGTAGACCTGGAGGGACTCGGAGTCGTACGCACCCTTGCAGCGGAAGTGGTTGAGCAGGGTGATCACGGCCCACGGGGTGCCGAGGGCGGTCAGGATCAGCACGAACGCGGTCATGGCGTCCGCCGCGTTCCACAGGTAGTGGCCGGCGTAGACGAGGACGGTGGAGGCGCCGGCGATGACGTAGGTGCACTGGGTGCGGCTCGCCCTCGGCAGGATCGCGTCCATGTCCAGACCCATGCTGTAGAGCATCAGGCCGGCGTTGCCGACGGAGCCGGCGGAGGCGGCGAGCACCAGCGGGATCAGGTACCAGCCCGGGGCCATGGCGACGAGGCCCACGGCCCAGTCGTCGGCGTGCACCGCGATGGCGCTGAACGTACCGAACAGCTGCGGGATCAGCAGTCCGAGCATCAGGCCGGCGTAGGTGCACAGGTAGACGGCCTTGCTGCTGTGGCGCCTGGGCGAGATGTAGCGGGTGTAGTCGCCGAGCAGGGTGATGAACGCGATCGGACCGCTGAGACCGGCGGCGACGGCGGAGAGGATCCAGGTCGGCCAGAAGCCGCCCAGCGCGTAGCCGCTCGGGTCGGGCGCGGCGGTGGTGAAGTGGGGTGCGTAGGCGACCACGCCCAGGACCAGCAGGATCGTCATGCCGATGGCCAGCACGCGGCTCATACGGAGCAGGAGCTTGAAGCCGAACACGGCGCCGAAGGCGGTGGCGAAGGCCAGCACGGCGTAGACGACCCCGGTGGTCACGCCGTTCGCGGGGAGCCCGATGACGCGGTGCAGGGCGCCGACCACCGAGTCACCGCCGACCCAGAGGGTCAGCGCGGTGTAGCCGAGGGAGAGCAGCAGACCGATGATCGAGCCGAGGAGCCGGCCCCGGACGCCGAAGGCCGCGCCACTGCTGGTGGAGAGGTTGGTCGCGGTGCGCAGGGAGACCAGGGAGAGCGGCGCCACGAGGATGCTGCCGACGATGGTGCCGGTGACCAGTGCCGTGAAGGAGTCCCACCATCCGAGACCGAACGTCACCGGCAGCGCGCCGAAGATGATCACGCCGAGCGCGAGGTTGGAGCCGAGGAGGATGCTCATCAAGTCCCGTGGGCGACTGGTGCGTTCTTCGTCCGGGACGGTGTCGACACCGCGCGTTTCGATCGGCATATGCCTGCTCTCCTGGGGGCGAGTCACGGGTTAGAGCGTCGTTCAATGACGCTTTAATGTGACTGACACGTCAACTCGCGTCAACACTTCACGAGTATGAAATCGATTGTTAGAGTGATGCTCTAAATCGAAGCTCGTCCAGTGATAACGGCTGGTCGTCGAAAGCGACGGACAGTGAACGGGACGGCTTCAGGCAACGACTTAAGGACACGGAGGTGTGGCGGCGTGCGTCTGACCCCCACGGAACGCGACCGGCTGCTGCTGTTCGGCGCCGCGGAGCTGGCCAGGGCCCGGAAGGCACGGGGCCTGCGGCTTAATGTCCCCGAGGCGACGGCCCTGATCGCGGACACGGTGTGCGAGGCGGCCAGGGACGGCCGGCGGCTCGCCGAGGCCATCGAGGCGGCGCGCTCCGTCCTCGGCCCCGACGATGTGCTCCCCGGCGTCTCCGACGTCGTGACGGAGGTGCACGTCGAGGCCGTCTTCGACGACGGGTCCCGGCTCGCCGTGGTCAGCGACCCGATCGGCTCATCGCTGGGCGACGAGGCGCCGGGCGCGCTGCTCCCGGGCCCCGAGCACAGCGACCCGCCGGCCACGGTGACGGTCACGGCGACCAACACGTCGAGCGTCCCCGTCTCCGTCACCTCCCACTTCCACTTCTTCGAGGCCAACCCGCGGCTCGACTTCGACCGCGCGGCCGCGTACGGCATGCGGCTCGCCGTCCCCGCCGGGTCGTCGGTGCGGTTCGGGCCGGGGGAGAGCGCCGAGGTGGGCCTCGTGCCCATCGGCGGCGCGCGCGTCGCGATCGGCTTCGCCGGGCTCGTCGACGGCCCGCTGGACGCGCCGGGCGCCAAGGAGGAGGCCCTGCGCAGGGCAGCCGCCTGCGGATATCTCGGAGCGAAGGGAACGGGCGCATGAGCAGGCCCACCAAGCACAGCGACCACTGCGCGCCGGGCAGCCGGCACATCGACCCGCACGCGTACGCCGCCACGCACGGCCCGCGCGCCGGTGACCGCGTCCGCCTCGGCGACTCGGGCCTGACCGTCCGCGTCGAGTCCGACGCGCAGGCGTACGGCGACGAGTTCCTCGCCGGGTTCGGCAAGACGGCCCGCGACGGACTGCACCTCAAGGCCGCCGCCGTCCGCGAGACCTGCGACGTCGTGATCAGCAACGTCCTCGTGATCGACGCCGTGCAGGGGATCAGGAAGGTCTCCATCGGCATCCGCGAGGGACGGATCCACGCCATAGGGCGCGCCGGCAACCCGGACACCCTCGACGGGGTCGACGTCGTCGTCGGCACCGGCACGTCCATCGTGTCCGGCGAGGGCCTCATCGCCACCGCGGGCGCCGTCGACACCCACGTACACCTGCTGTCGCCGCGCATCATGGAGGCCTCGCTCGCCTCCGGCGTGACCACGATCATCGGCCAGGAGTTCGGGCCCGTGTGGGGCGTGGGCGTCAACTCGCCCTGGGCGCTGCGCCACGCCTTCAACGCCTTCGACGCCTGGCCCGTCAACATCGGCTTCCTCGGCCGGGGCTCGTCCTCGCACGACGCCCCGCTGATCGAGGCGCTCGCCGAGGGCGGCGCGTCCGGCTTCAAGGTCCACGAGGACATGGGCGCCCACACCCGCGCCCTCGACACCGCGCTGCGCGTCGCCGAGGAGCACGACGTCCAGGTCGCCCTGCACAGCGACGGCCTGAACGAGTGCCTGTCCGTCGAGGACACCCTGCGGGTGCTCGACGGGCGCACCATCCACGCCTTCCACATCGAGGGCTGCGGCGGCGGGCACGTACCGAACGTCCTGAAGATGGCGGGCGTCCCGAACGTCATCGGGTCGTCCACCAACCCCACGCTGCCGTTCGGCCGCGACGCCGTCGCCGAGCACTACGGCATGATCGTCTCGGTCCACGACCTGAAGACCGACCTGCCGGGCGACGCCGCCATGGCCCGCGACCGGATCCGCGCCGGGACGATGGGCGCGGAGGATGTCCTGCACGACCTGGGCGCCATCGGCATCACGTCCTCGGACGCGCAAGGCATGGGCCGCGCGGGCGAGACGGTGCGCCGTACGTTCGCCATGGCCGGGAAGATGAAGGCCGAACTCGGCCCGATGGAGGGCGACGGCGAGTACGACGACAACGCGCGCGTCCTGCGCTACATGGCGAAGCTGACCATCAACCCCGCCATCGCGCACGGCCTCTCCCACGAGGTCGGCTCCATCGAGGCCGGCAAGCTCGCCGACATCGTGCTGTGGCGCCCCGAGTTCTTCGGCGCGAAGCCGCAGCTCGTCCTGAAGTCCGGCTTCCCCGCGTACGGCGTCGTCGGCGACCCGAACGCGGCCACCGACACCTGCGAACCCCTCGTCCTGGGGCCGCAGTTCGGGGCGCACGGCGCGACCGCGGCGGACATCTCCGTCGCCTTCGTCGCCCAGGCCGCCCTCGATCAGGGCAACGACAAGATGCCCACCCGCCGCCGCCGCGTCGCCGTCCGCGGCACCCGCGGCATCGGCCCCGCCGACCTGCGCCTCAACTCGCGCACCGGCTCCATCGACGTCGACCAGGCCACCGGACTCGTCACGCTCGACGGCGACCCGGTCCGCTCCGAACCGGCCGACTCCGTCTCCCTGAACCGTCTCTACTTCCTGTGAGGACCCGCTCATGAGCAGCTTCCACATGCCCCCGGAGTGGGCCCCGCACGAGCGCACCTGGATGGCCTGGCCGAGCCCCAACCCGACCTTCACCAACGACGAGGAGCTGGCCGAGGCGCGCGAGGCCTGGGCGTCCGTCGCCCGCGCCGTGCGCCGCTTCGAGCCGGTGACCGTGATCGTCGCCTCGGGCCAGAGCGACTCGGCCCGCGCGCTCCTCGGCGACGACATCGAGCTCGTCGAGCGTGACCTCGACGACGCGTGGATGCGCGACATCGGCCCCACGTTCGTCGTCAGAGACGGCCAACTCGCCGCCGTGGACTGGACGTTCAACGGCTGGGGCGCCCAGGACTGGGCCGTCTGGGAGCACGACGCGAAGATAGCCCGCCACATCGCGGACCTCGCCGGCGTTCCCGTCCACTCCTCCTCCCTCGTCAACGAGGGCGGCGGCATCCACGTCGACGGCGAGGGCACCGTGCTCCTCACCGAGACCGTGCAGCTCGACCCCGACCGCAACCCGGGCCGCACCAAGGCCGAGGTCGAGCAGGAGATCCACGCCAGGATCGGCACCACCAAGGCGATCTGGCTGCCGCGCGGCCTCACCGGCGACTACGGCGTCTACGGCACCCGAGGCCACGTCGACATCGTCGCCGCGTTCGCCGCGCCCGGCGTCGTCCTGGTCCACTCGCAGCAGGACCCCGCCCACCCCGACCACGAGCTGAGCAAGCAGCTCATCGCCCAGCTCAAGGGCGAGACGGACGCCAAGGGCCGGCCCCTGGAGGTCGTCGAGGTCCCCGCGCCGACCGTCCTCAAGGACGACGAGGGCTGGGTCGACTACTCGTACATCAACCACTACCTGTGCAACGACGGCGTCGTCCTGTGCTCCTTCGACGACCCGAACGACGAGGTCGCGGCCGGGATCTTCCGCCGGCTTTTCCCGGGCAGGACCGTCCAGCTCGTGGACGCCCGTACGATCTTCGCCGGGGGCGGTGGCATCCACTGCATCACCCAGCAGCAACCGAAGATCACGCCCGCAGACTGAAACACCCGCAGGAGTCCCCGTGGCCCAGGCCCGCCGGAAGAACGCCCCTCCGCGCGAAGAGGTCCTCGCCGCAGCCATGGAGATGATCGCCGAGCGCGGCCTGGAGAAGCTCACCATGGCCGCGCTCGGCCGCGAGGTCGGCATGAGCAGCGGCCACCTCCTCTACTACTTCGGTTCGAAGGACGAGCTGCTCCTGCGGACCCTGGAGTGGAGCGAGGGCCGCCTCGGCGCGGAGCGGGCCCGGCTGCTCTCCGGCGGCGGCACGGTCCGCGAGCGTCTCGACGCGTACGTCGACCTGTATGTCCCCGACGCGGAGGGCGACCCGCACTGGACACTGTGGCTGGAGGTCTGGAACCGCTCGCAGAACGCCGACGGCGACGCGCGCGAGCGGCAGGCCGCGATCGAGCTGGCCTGGCACCGCGACCTCGTCGCGCTGCTCGCCGAGGGCACCTCGCGCGGCGAGCTCCCGCCGCTCGACCCCGACCGGTTCGCGTCCCGGCTGCGGGCGCTGCTCGACGGCTTCTCCATCCATGTCGCGATCGGCCTGCGCGGCACGGACCGGGCCCAGATCCTGTCCCACGTACGGGAGTTCCTGGACGAGGCACTGGCCAAGAACCCCGCGTAGCCCTTCGTGCGCGCCGCATCCGCTGACGTTCCATGAACACTATGAACGCAAGTACGCATGATCGTTGCGCGTTACACCCTTGTCATGGAGCGAAGCATTCCGGCACCGTGGCCGCCCATGGGACGAGAGCAATGGAAGAAGATCCTGGTCGGGTCGGCCGGGAACATGGTCGAGTGGTTCGACTGGTTCGTGTACGCGAGCTTCGCCACGTACTTCGCGGGAGCCTTCTTCCCCGACGGAAACCCCACGGCACAGCTGATGAACACCGCCGGCATCTTCGCCGTCGGCTTCTTCATGCGGCCCGTGGGCGGCTGGCTGCTGGGCAGGGTGGGGGACCGCAAGGGCCGTAAAGCGGCGCTCACCCTGACCGTCACGCTGATGTCGGCGTCCGCCGTCCTCATCGCGATCGCGCCCACCTACGCGGTCGCCGGGTACGGCGGCGCCGTCGTCCTGCTCATCGCCCGCCTTCTGCAGGGCCTCTCGGTCGGCGGCGAGTACGCGGCCAGCGCCACCTACCTCACCGAGGCGTCCGACCCGAGCCGCCGCGGCTTCGCGTCCAGCTTCCAGTACGTCTCCATGACCGCGGGTCAGATCGTGGGCCTCGGCCTCCAGATCGTCCTCCAGCGCACCCTGTCCGACGACGCGCTGCACAGCTGGGGCTGGCGCGTTCCGTTCATCATCGGCGCGCTCGGCGCCGCGATCATCTTCTACCTGCGGCGCAACATGCTGGAGACCGACGTCTACGAGGAGTCCGCCGACGACGCGGGCGCCGACCAGAAGGGCACCCTCAAGGCCCTGTGGGCGCACCGGCGCGAGGCGTTCCTCGTGATGGCCCTGACGATGGGCGGCACCGTCGCGTACTACACGTACACGACGTACCTCACCAAGTACCTCTCGAACTCCGCCGGTCTGAGCAAGGAGACCGCGACGCTCGTCTCGTTCTGCGCGCTGATCGTCTTCGCCTGTATCCAGCCGCTCGCGGGCCGGCTCTCGGACCGGATCGGCCGCCGCCCGCTCCTGATCACCTTCGCGGTCGGCTCCACCTTCCTGACCGTGCCGATCATGACGATGCTGAAGCACGCGGGCTCCTTCTGGCCGGCCCTCGGCCTCGCCCTGCTCGCCCTCGTCGTCGTCACCGGCTACACGTCGATCAACGCGTGCGTGAAGGCCGAGCTGTTCCCGACCGGCATCCGCGCCCTCGGCGTCGCCCTCCCGTACGCCATCGCCAACGCGCTCTTCGGCGGCACGGCGGAGTACGTGGCCCTGTGGTTCAAGGACGCGGGCCTGGAGTCGGGCTTCTACTGGTACGTCGCCGGGTGCGCCGCCGTGTCGCTGATCGTCTATCTGACGATGCGCGAGACGAAGGACATCGACCTGAACCGGGTCGCGGACCCGGCGCCCGAGGCGCGGCCGGCCGGCGTGGCCTGAGCCCACATCGTGAGACCACAGTCCGGGCCCTGTCCGGGCTGTGGCACACTGCGTGCGTGCTCTCGTTCGCCATGATTATTGGCAGCAGGCGCGCCGGTCCGCAGTGACCGCCACGTACGACCACGTACGGGCGGACATCGTCGTCTCGACCCGCGCGCAGACCTCTCGCACCCGCGAGGGGTTTTTTCGTTTCCTGGCCCACCACAAGCCAGGGCCGGAGCGCGAGGGATCATAGGGGGACGGTGGAGCCGGTCATTCCGGTAGACCGAGATCCGACACAGGAGCCAGATCAGCATGACGGACGCAACCGACGACCATTACCCCGCTTCCCGCGTCGACGACGACTTCCACGTCTTCGACACCACGCTGCGCGACGGCGCTCAGCGTGAGGGCATCAATCTGACCGTCGCGGACAAGCTGACCATCGCCCGGCACCTGGACGACTTCGGCGTGGGCTTCATCGAGGGCGGCTGGCCGGGCGCCAACCCCCGCGACACCGAGTTCTTCGCCCGCGCTCAGCAGGAGATCGACTTCAAGCACGCGGAGCTCGTCGCGTTCGGCGCCACCCGCCGCGCCGGCGCCAAGGCCTCCGAGGACCCGCAGGTCAAGGCCCTCGTCGAGTCCGGCGCCTCGGTCGTCACCATCGTCGCCAAGTCGCACGACCGCCATGTCGAACTTGCCCTGCGCACCACCCTCGAGGAGAACCTCGAGATGGTCCGCGACACCGTCACCTACCTGCGCGAGCAGAGCCGCCGCGTCTTCGTCGACTGCGAGCACTTCTTCGACGGCTACCGCGCCAACCCCACGTACGCCAAGGCCGTCGTCACGGCCGCGCACGAGGCGGGCGCCGACGTGGTCGTCCTGTGCGACACGAACGGCGGCATGCTGCCCGCCCAGGTCCAGGCGATCACCGCCACGGTCCTCGCCGACACGGGGGCCCGCCTCGGCATCCACGCCCAGGACGACACCGGCTGCGCCGTCGCCAACACCCTCGCCGCCGTCGACGCGGGCGCGACCCACGTCCAGTGCACGGCCAACGGCTACGGCGAGCGCGTCGGCAACTCCAACCTCTTCCCGGTCGTCGCCGCCCTGGAGCTGAAGTACGGCAAGAAGGTCCTCCCCGAGGGCGCGCTGCGCGAGATGACCCGCATCTCCCACGCTATTGCCGAGGTCGTCAACCTCACGCCCTCCACGCATCAGCCGTACGTGGGTGTTTCCGCGTTCGCCCACAAGGCGGGTCTGCACGCCTCGGCGATCAAGGTCGACCCGGACCTCTACCAGCACATCGACCCGGACCTGGTCGGCAACCGCATCCGCATGCTCGTCTCCGACATGGCGGGCCGCGCGTCCATCGAGCTCAAGGGCAAGGAGCTCGGCGTCGACATCTCCGACGACCGCGAGCTCGTCGGCCGCGTCGTGGAGCGTGTCAAGGAGCGCGAGCTCCAGGGCTACACGTACGAGGCGGCCGACGCCTCCTTCGAACTCCTTCTGCGCGAGGAGGCCGAGGGCCGCGCCCGGCGCTACTTCCGCGTCGAGTCGTGGCGGGCGATCGTCGAGGACCGCCCCGACGGCAGCCACGCCAACGAGGCGACCGTGAAGCTGTGGGCCAAGGGCGAGCGCATCGTCGCCACGGCCGAGGGCAACGGCCCGGTCAACGCCCTCGACCGCGCCCTGCGCGTCGGCCTGGAGCGGATCTACCCGCAGCTCGCCAAGCTGGAGCTCGTCGACTACAAGGTCCGCATCCTGGAGGGCAAGCACGGCACGTCCTCCACGACCCGCGTCCTGATCTCCACGAGCGACGGCGCGGGCGAGTGGTCCACCGTCGGCGTCGCCGAGAACGTCATCGCCGCGTCGTGGGGCGCCCTCGAGGACGCCTACACGTACGGGCTTCTGCGGGCCGGGGTCGAGCCGGTCGAGTAGAGACAGCACATGCGCGGACGCCGGAGGGGCCGTGGTCGGCCCCTCCGGCTTTCCGTTGCCCCGGCTACCGGATTGCTACCAGGTGAACGTCGCCGAGGTCTTCGCGGGCAGCGAGTAAGTGGCGTGCTGCCCGCCCCAGTTGACGGTCACCGTCTTCGCGGACGTGCCGCCGTTGTACGCGATGAGCGCCTTCGAGCCGTCCGGATTGCGCCAGGCGACGTTCGGCACGGCCGAGCTGCCGGTCGAGGCGATGCGCTGGGCGCCCGGCCGGACGAACTTCGTCAGATGGCCCATCGTGTAGTACTCGACGGTGTAGTCCACCTGTCCGCTGCGCCCGTCACCGTTGTGCACGGTCACGAGCCCCGTGCAGGTGCCACAGCCGCCGTTGTGCGGGCCCATGTTCTGGTCCACGGCGAGCGACCACTTGGTCACCGACTTCGCCCAGTTGCGGGTGTAGTCCACGATGTTGAGCATGTCCTCGCGCTGCTGGTCGGCGATCCACGTGCCGCCCGAGTGCTCGGTCCCGAAGGCGTCGAGCTGGGGGTAGCGGTCATGGATGCTGCTCTGCTTGGCGACGTCGCCGCCGTAGCCGTGCCACGCGATCCCGCCGAAGTTCGGGTGTGCGCGCACCGCCGCGTCGTCCACGGTCTGCGCCGCGTAGCCGTCGTAGGTGTCCCAGTTCCAGTCGTGCGCGAGGACCTTGGTGGTCAGGCCGGCGGCCGCCAGCTTCGGCAGCAGCTCGCTCTTGGTGAAGTAGGCGAGCCCCGAGGCGTTCCAGCTCATCGAGGGGTAGCCCCCGCAGCACGTCGGCTCGTTCTGCGCGCTGACGTAGTCGACCGGGACGCCCTGGTCCCGGTACGCCTGGAGGTACTTCACGAAGTACGAGGCGTAGGTGCCGTAGTCCTCGGCTTTCAGCCAGCCGCCGTTGAGCTGTCCGCTGTCCTTCATCCAGGCGGGCGCGGTCCACGGGGAGGCCATCACGGTGACCTTCGGGTTGAGCTGGCGGGCCTGCTTCGTGAGGGGCAGGACGTCCGCGAGGTCGTGGGCGACGGAGAACTCGGAGAGGTCGGGATCGGTCTGCCCGGCGGGCACGTCGTCGAACGTGTAGCCGTAACGCGCCAGGTCCGAGCCGCCCATCGGGTTGCGCAGGAACGACAGGCCGATGCCGTCGGTGGGGGAGAACAGCTTGCGCAT
Source organism: Streptomyces sp. NBC_00009 (assembly GCF_045040855.1). Lineage (NCBI taxonomy): Bacteria > Bacillati > Actinomycetota > Actinomycetes > Kitasatosporales > Streptomycetaceae > Streptomyces > Streptomyces sp. NBC_00009. The sequence continues at coordinate 2,266,617 of NZ_CP108312.1, read as the reverse complement.
CGTGGCGTCGCGCGTGGCCGGTGACAGGGCGCCGCTGCTGTTCATCAGCCAGGCCGCGGTGTCCGTGAACGAGGCGCCGCCGCCGGTGAACGTCTGGTAGCGGGTGTTCTCGTCGACGGTGATGTTCTCGCCACCGCCGCCCGTGCCCGCCTGGAAGGCGAACGGGGCCTGCTGTTCGAGACCGCGGACGACATGGCGTCCGCCGGCGTCGTCCGTCGTGGTCAGCCAGGCCGTGACCGGCTCGCCCGCGGCCTGCGCGGGGGAGGCCACGAGCCCGGTCAGGCCCGCGGTCGTGAGCAGCCCTGCGGCGAGCAGCCGGGCCGCCCGGCGCGGACCCGAACGGAGTTGTACGGGGGTTCTCATGGTGCGCCGCCCTTCGTGGGGGTGAGGAGATGGGGCGTGCGAGGCGTGAGTAAATGACGGCTGCGAACGGGAGTCAAGGGGGCGCGCGTTCAGAAACTGAATGCTCAACTGCCCTTGTGGGCGACGGGAATTGGCTGTGCACCGGTTCTGACGTGAAGTCTTGACGGGTTCACGGGGCACCAGTTAACTCACGGCGTGAGCTAAGTCATGAGCTTCACCAGGGACTCCCGTCACCCCCAGAGGTTGCGGCGCGTACCCGAACCGGCCGAAGGGAAGTCCATGCGAAGAACCGCCCTGCTTGTCTCCGCAGCCCTGCTCACGGGGCTGCTCCCGCTCGCGTCGGCAGGCGCGGCGACCGGCGCCGAGGAACCGCCGCCGGTGCCCGTCGACCGCTTCGAGGGCGAGGTCCCCTTCGCGTCCCAGCCCTCGGAGGGCATCTTCACCTGGGGCGGCGACAGTGACGACCCGCCCGAGCTGGAGCTCGCGGCGCGCGACGACGCCCCCGAGGGCGACAAGGTCCTCTCCGGGACGTACGACATCAGCGGCTACGGCGGCTTCACCCACGACTTCGCCGCGAACGAGCCCGGCCACGACTGGTCCGCGCACAAGGGCATCCGCTTCTGGTGGGACGGGAAGAACACCGGCAAGCGGGTCAACTTCGAGATCAAGGACGGCGGTGCGAACGGCGAGGCGTCCGAGCTGTGGACGACCTCGTTCACCGACGAGTGGACCGGCTGGCACCAGGTCGAGATCCCCTTCACCGACTTCGCCTACCGCACCGACTACCAGCCCGTCGGCGGCATCGACCAGAACCTCGGCCTCACCGAGATGTGGGGCTACGCGCTCACGCTGCCCACCGGCACGCCCGGCACCTTCGCCATGGACGGAGTGGAGCTGTACGGCACGGCCGACCCCGCCCTGACCACGAAGGTTCTGACCAGCTCCGCCGTCTACCCGGTGAAGGAGGGCGGTACGGCCGGCGTGCGGATCTCCGTCGCCACCACCGGCTCCGCCCCGCTCGCCGAGCCGGTCACGGTCGCGTACGAGAGCGCGGGCGGCAGCGCCGGCGCGGGCACGGACTACACGCCGGTCAAGGGCGAGTTCACCTTCCCGGCCGGTACCGCTTCGGGCGCCACGCACACCGTGTCCGTACCGACCCTGAAGGACAAGGCGGCCGAGCCCGCCGAGACGATCCCCCTGAAGCTGACGGTCACCGGCGCCAAGGCGCCCGCCGAGACCCCGCAGGTGGTGATCGACGCCCACGGCCTGCCCTACCTCGACGCCAGGCTCCCGGTGAAGCGGCGCGTCGCCGACCTGCTCTCCCGGATGTCCCTGGAGGAGAAGGCCGGCCAGATGACGCAGGCCGAGCGCAACGCGGTCGGCACGGGCGGCGACATCGCCGCGTACGACCTCGGCTCACTGCTCTCCGGCGGCGGCTCGACACCGACGCCGAACACCGCCGCGGCCTGGGCGAAGATGATCGACGGATTCCAGCTCCGGGCGCAGGCGACGCGGTTCCAGATCCCGCTGATCTACGGCGTGGACGCGGTGCACGGCCACAACAACCTGGTCGGCGCCACGGTCCTGCCGCACAACATCGGCCTCGGCGCGACCCGCGACCCGGGGACGGCCGAGAAGGCGGGCGCGGTCACGGCCGCCGAGGTCCGCGCCACCGGCATCCCCTGGGACTTCGCGCCCTGCCTGTGCGTCACGCGTGACGAACGCTGGGGCCGGTCGTACGAGTCCTTCGGCGAGGACCCCGCCCTCGTGAAGCAGATGGAGACGGTCGTCCAGGGGCTCCAAGGGGCACGCGACGGTAAGGACCTCGACCGGGACGACAAGGTCCTCGCCACCGCCAAGCACTTCGTGGGCGACGGCGGCACCGAGTACGGCTCGTCGACCACCGGCTCGTACACCATCGACCAGGGCGTCACCAAGGTCACGCGGCAGGAGCTGGAGGCGGTGCACCTCGCGCCGTTCCAGGAGGCCGTGGACCGTGGGGTCGGCACGGTCATGCCCTCCTACTCGTCGCTCGACATCATCGGCGACGACGAGGGCCCGGTGAAGATGCACGCCGACGCCGCCATGATCAACGGAGTCCTGAAGGACCGCATGGGCTTCGACGGCTTCGTCATCAGCGACTGGCAGGCCATCGACCAGCTCCCCGGCGACTACGCGTCCGACGTCCGTACGTCAGTCAACGCCGGCCTTGACATGATCATGGTTCCGTCCGCGTACAAGGACTTCCGGACGACGCTGATCGACGAGGTGAAGGCCGGCCGGATCAGCGAGAAGCGGATCGACGACGCGGTCTCGCGGATCCTGACCCAGAAGTTCAAACTGGGTCTCTTCGAGAAGCCGTATGCCGACACGAGCGGGGCCGCCGCCATCGGCTCGGCCGGACACCGCGCCGTCGCCCGCACCGCCGCAGCCGAATCCCAGGTCCTCCTGAAGAACGCGGGCGGCGTGCTCCCCCTCAAGAAGAGCCAGAAGGTGTACGTCGCCGGGTCCAACGCCGACGACATCGGCAACCAGACCGGCGGCTGGACCGTCACCTGGCAGGGCTCGTCCGGAAAGATCACCGACGGCACGACGGTCCTTGAGGGCATGAAGAAGGCCGCGCCCGGGGCCACCATCTCCTACTCCAAGGACGCCTCCGCGCCCACGGACGGCTATGACGTGGGCGTCGTCGTGGTCGGCGAGACCCCGTACGCGGAAGGGATCGGCGACGTAGGCAACGGCAACGACCTGGAGCTCACGCCCGCCGACCAGGCCGCCGTGGACAAGGTGTGCGGCGCCATGAAGTGCGCGGTGCTCATCGTCTCCGGCCGCCCGCAGCTCATCGGCGACCGGCTGGGCGACATCGACGCGCTCGTCGCGTCCTGGCTGCCCGGCACGGAGGGCGACGGCGTCGCGGACGTCCTGTACGGGGCGAAGCCCTTCACCGGGCAGCTCCCCGTGACCTGGCCCAGGTCGCAGGCCCAGCTGCCGATCAACGTCGGGGACACGGCGTACGACCCGCAGTTCCCCTTCGGCTGGGGACTGACGACGCTGCGCACCCCGCCGGGCGGCGGCACGCTCACCCTCAAGGCCCTCGCCCTCGCGGCCGCCGCGGCGCAGAAGGCCGGGTCGGCGGAGGCCGGCCGCGCGGTGGTGGGCAAGGCGCGGCTGCTCGTCCAGCAGAAGGTGGGGCAGGACATCACGCCGGCGGTGGCCAAGCCGTTCGCCGACGCGGACCACCTGCTCCTGTCCGGGCGCTACGCGGACGCGGTCGCGAAGCTGACCGAGGCGTACCGCGCCGCGTGAGACGGCGAAGGGAGGGGCCCACCGCGGAGCCGGTGGGCCCCTCCCCGCGGTACATACGGCATATGGGTCCCTCCTGCGTTAGCGTCGAGGTATGAGGCCCACCCGTCGGGCATCGCGCCTGATATCCGTCCTGTCCGGTTCACTTCTCGCCCTGGGGGCCATGACGGCGGTGACACCGGGGGCCCAGGCGGCTGCCTCCGACGTCTCGACGGTGGCCGACGCTCTTAAGAAGAGCCCCGTGTACGTCGACCCGGCCGCCTCCGCGCAGCTGTCCGCCGGGGACGCCGACGCACTCACCAAGAAGATCAAGGACGCGGACAAGCCCGTCATGGTGGCGGTGCTGCCCGCGAACTTCCCCACGCAGGACCTGTTCACCGACCTGCGCACCAAGACCGGCGTCACCGGCGTCTATGCGGTCCGCCTCGGCCAGAAGTTCGACGCCAGGGCCGACAGCCGGGTCATGTCCCAGGACGCGGTCAGAAACCTGACGACCAGCGTCCAGGGCGAGAACGTCACCACCCAGCTCAACGACTTCGTCGACACGGCCGTCCGTAACGCGCACGGCTCTGCGCCCTCTGCGTGGGGCGCGGGCGGCGGTGACAGCGGCGCCCCGGTCGGCGCCCTGATCGGCATCGGCGCGGTCGTAGTCGCGGGCGGCGCCGCCGCGTACACGGTGTCCCGCAGGAGGCGCAGGCAGCGCGAGGACGAGCAGCGGGCCGCCCTGGAGCAGCTCCGCGTGGTCGTCGACGAGGACATCACGGCGTTCGGCGAGGAGCTGGACCGCCTCGACTTCCACCCCGCCGAGCCCGGCGCCGACGACACGATGCGCGCCGACTACGAGCGGGCGCTCGACTCGTACGAGAAGGCGAAACAGTTCATGGCCGCCGCCCAGCGCCCCGAGGAGGTGCGCGGGGTGACGCAGGCCCTGGACGACGGGCGGTTCTCGCTGGCCATGCTGGCCGCGCGCCGCGAGGGCCGGCCGCTGCCCGAGCGCCGGGTGCCCTGCTTCTTCGACCCGCGGCACGGGCCCTCCGTGACGGACGCGCTGTGGTCGCCCCCGTCTGGCGCCGAGCGCGAGGTCCCCGTCTGCGCGGCCGACGCGACCCGTCTCAAGGACGGCGTCGAACCCATGGTCCGCACGGTCGACACGGGTTACGGCGAGCGGCGCCCCTACTACGACGCGGGCCCGGCCTACGGCCCCTGGGCGGGCGGCTACTTCGGCGGCGGCATCCTGCCCGGACTCCTCCTCGGCACGCTGCTCGGCTCGATGATGTCGAGCCCTGCCTACGCGGCCGACTACGGCTCCGGATACGGCGACTTCGGCGCGGGAGCCGGATACGACGGCGGGGACTACTCGGGGGCGGACTTCGACTCGAACGACTTCGGGGACTTCGGAGGCGGCGGGGACTTCGGCGGCGGAGGCGACTTCGGGGGAGGCGGGGACTTCGGCGGCGGGTTCTGAGCGCTCTGCTGGTCCAAAAAACTGGTCCAAAAACTGGTCCAAAAAAGGGGAGGCGCGAAGGCCGGTGCCCCGGCTAGCCTGACCGCACTCTTACGAACCGCTTCCCCAGAAGTACGCCGCAGACGGGAAGCAAGCCGGCACGTACACACCGTGCGCGGTCCCGGAGGGGCGGCAGCGAGATTCCGCATGCCCCCTTCCGAAGGAGCTCCACCCCATGCGTACCGCGCGCACCCCGCGTATCGGCCTCGGCCTGCCCGTCGACGACCCCGCCGTCCTGCTCGACTGGGCCCGTCGCGCCGACGCGACCCCCTTCTCCACGCTCGGCCTCCTCGACCGGCTCGTGTACGACAACCCCGAGCCTCTGATCACCCTCGCCGCCCTCGCCGGAGCCACCTCCCGCGTCCGCGTCCAGACCGAGGTCCTGCTGGCCCCGCACCACGGCACCGCCCTGCTCGCCAAGCAGACCGCGACCCTCGACCGGATGTCCGGCGGCCGCTTCACGCTCGGCATCGGCGTCGGCGGCCGTGCGGACGACTGCCGTGCAGCGGGCATCGACATCCGCCGCCGCGGCCGCCGCCTCGACGAGCAGATGGAGACCCTGCGCCGCACCTGGGCGGGCCACCCTTACGACGACGCCGAGGGCGTCGGCCCGATCGGCCCCGCCCCCGTCACCCCCGGCGGCCCCGAGGTCCTGTTCGGCGGCTTCGCACCGGCGGCCCTCGCCCGGGTGGCCCGCTTCGGCGACGGTTTCCTCGGCGCCGCGCTGCCCCCGCAGTGGATGGACCCGATGTTCCGCGACGTGGAGCGGCTCTGGGACGAGCACGGCCGCCCCGGCCGCCCGCGCCTGGTCGCCCAGGTCAATGTGGCGCTCGGCCCGGACGACCTGATCGCCCGCGCCCGCGACGCCATCACCGCGTACTACGGCTTCGACCCGCGCGCCGCGGGATCCGCCGAGCGGATGCTCGCCACGCCCGCGCAGATCCGCGAGGCCGTCGCCGGCTTCACGGACATCGGCGCGGACGAGGTGATGCTCTACTGCTGGGGCACCGACCCCGACCAGGTCGACCGCCTGGCCGACGCGTTGTTCTGACGCCGCTTTCGCGCCTCACTGGTGCTCGCGCCGCGCCTCCTCGTACTCCCGGGCGGTCGGCTTCGGCACCTGCGCGCCCTCTCCGTTGAGGGCGCGCGAGAGGCGCACCCGGAGCCGCTCGGACCGGGGTATGCGCCGCTGCACGCCGTTCACGTCGGTCTCCGGCCCGCTCTCCAGGGCCGGGGGCTGCTCGTGCGCGGTCAAGGTGTGCAGCTCGGCCTGGGTGAGCGGCTCGTGGATCTCGACGTACTCGCCGTGCGGAAGGCGCTTGATACGGCCCGACTCCCTTCCGTGCAGCACCAGTTCGCGGTCCCGGTGCTGGAGCCCGAGACAGATCCGCCGCGTGACGACGAAGGTGATCACCGGGCCCACGACGAGCGCGACGCGCACGAACCAGGTGACCGCGTTCAGCGACACATGGAAACGCGTGGCCCAGATGTCGTTGCCGCCGCCCACCAGGGCCACGAGGAAGAACGTCAGCCAGGCCACCCCGAGCCCTGTGCGCACCGGCCGGTTGCGCGGCCGGTCCAGGAGGTGGTGCTCGCGCCGGTCGCCCGTGACCCAGGCCTCTACGAACGGATACACGCCGATCACGACGAGCACCGCGGGGAAGACGACCAGCGGGACGAGCACGCCGAGGGCCAGCGTGTGCCCCCACAGCGTGATCTCCCAGCCCGGCATCACCCGCAGCAGCCCCTCCGCGAACCCCAGGTACCAGTCGGGCTGCGCCCCCGTGGACACCTGGTCGACGCGGTAAGGCCCGTAGTTCCAGACGGGGTTGATGGACGCGACGGCCGCGAGGAACGCGACGACCCCGAACACCAGGAAGAAGAAGCCGCCGGCCTTGGCGAGGTAGACGGGGAAGAACGGCGCCCCCACGACATTGCGCTCGGTCTTTCCCGGACCCGGGAACTGCGTGTGCTTGTGGTAGACGACCAGGATCAGATGGGTCACCACGAGCGCCGCCATGACGCCGGGGAACAGCAGCACGTGCACCGAGTAGAAACGCCCCACGATGTCGTGCCCGGGGAACTCCCCGCCGAAGAGGAACATCGACAGATACGTCCCGACGATCGGCACCGACAGGATCGCCCCGTCGAGGAAGCGCATACCCGTACCGGAGAGCAGGTCGTCCGGCAGCGAGTACCCCAACAGGCCCTCGAACAGACCGAGTAGGAGCAGCGTCCAGCCGAACACCCAGTTCAGCTCGCGCGGTTTGCGGAACGAGCCCGTGAAGAAGTGCCGCATCATGTGGAGGAGCATCGCCGCGACGAAGATCAGCGCCGCCCAGTGGTGGATCTGCCGGATCAGCAGTCCGCCCCGGACGTCGAAGCTGATGTCGAGCGTGGAGGCGTACGCCTCGGACATCCGGATCCCGTTCAGCGGGACGTAACTGCCGTGGTACTCCACCTCGTTCATCGAGGGGTGGAAGAACAGGGTGAGATAGACCCCGGTGAGGACCAGGATCACGAACGTGTAGAGGCAGACCTCGCCGAGCAGGAACGACCAGTGGTCCGGGAAGACCTTGCGCAGGTACTTCCTGGACAGGGTGTGCAGGCCGAGGCGGCCGTCCGCCCAGTCCGCGAGCCGCTCACCGGCCGGTGCCGGCCCTCTCTCCCGCGCCGTCCCCGTGCTGCCTTCCGCGGCCCTCTCGGACATCAGGCTCGCTCCTCCCCTGGGCGCTCACCACATGGGTGCTCGCCACTTGGACGGAAGGGACGGGCCGGAATGTGACATCAGAGAGGTGCTGGGTGACCCACATCACATGCGCGTATGCCCGGTCAGCCCAGAAGCTTCGACTGCCAGCGCGTGAAGATCTCCTCCGGGGCGCCGTGGCACGACCACGGGACGCGGGTCGCCTGTCCGTCGAGAAGCCGGAAGAGGTGCGCGGCCTCGCCGGTCAGGTCGGCGTAACAGGACGCGTGCGCAAGGGTGTTGAGATCCGCGATGTCCTGCGCGTACGTGTACTGCCGCTGCTCGATCCACAGGTTCCAGGTGCGACGGGCCTGCGACGCGCTGTTCTCGTTGTTCCAGAACTGGAGCAGGCCGATCGCCTGGGAGCCCTCCCGCTCGACGCGGTGGCGGTACTCCTCGATCCGGGCGACCTGCGGCAGCACGGCGAGGGGCGACCCGGGCGGGAGGGTGGCCGTCACGTCCTGCGCGAAGTTGTACATGACGCCGTGCGAGCCGTGCCAGCGCGCCGAAAGATGGCGCAGCACCTGGTGGTTGCCCTCGCGGTTGTACGGGTCGCGCTGGTGCAGTTCCTTCCACCAGTGCTCCATGGACGGATGCCCGCCGGGGAACAGGCGGGCGACCGTCAGGAGCGAGACCCAGGGCACCGGATCCGCGGGAAACGCCTCCGCCGCCCGCAGTGCGGTGTGCACGGCCCGCTCCAGCTGGTCCGGGTCGACCGCGTTCCCCGGGCCGGCCGCCATGGCCAGGTTGAAGGCCCGCATCACCTCGGTCTCGGCCCGCAGGACCAGCGCGTCGGCGTTCCGCGGCTGCGACTCGTGCCAGGACTCGGCGACGGACGTGCCCGCGGTGGCCTGGGCGAGCAGACGCATCCGGAACGTCCGCCGGTCCCAGTCGGAGCCGGCCGCCGCGCACAGCTCGGGCAGACCCTGCCAGCGACCGATCGTGATGTCCGCACGGGCCTCCGCCAGTGCCCGGTCGCCGTTCGTGGGATCGAAACGGACGGTCATCGGCGTCCTCGCCAGTCAGTAGTCGGTGATGGTCCTGCGTGCGGTCGGTCGGTCCGCCGGCAGTTGTGGGTGCTGCTCAGAAGTCCGTGGACAGGGTGTCGCCGGACGATGCCGCGTACACCGGCGCCTGCTGCCCGTACTCGGCGTGCACCTGCTCCGAGCGCGCCGCGTCCAGGCGGGCGGGCCGGTAGTAGGCGGAGCCCTTGGCGCGGTACCAGAGCATCGGGACGAGACCCACGGCGATGCCGCCGACGCCGATCGAGACGGCCGTGCCCGACAGGCTGCCGAGGGACTCGACGAACACCCAGATCATGAAGAGCGAGCCGGTCAGCGGCCACAGACCGCCGAAGAAGAAGTTGGCCGCCGACTTGAACAGCAGCTTGCGGTACGCCACGACGACGGCGAGGCCCGCGAGGCCGTAGTAGACCGCGATCTGCAGTCCGATCGCGGCGACGGCGTCCTCCAGGACGGCCGAGACCGAACCGAGCGCGGTCGCCGCCACGAAGAGGGCGAGGGCGACGACGCCGACGACGACGATCGCGACCCACGGCGTCTGCCAGCGCGGGTGCGACTTGCCGAGGGCGGACGGCAGCGTACGGTCGCGGCCCATGGAGAACAGGGAACGCGTCACCTGGATCAGCGTGGTCTCCAGGGTGGCGATGGTGGACAGCATCACGGCCACGATCAGCAACTCGCCGCCGGGGCCCGGCAGTACGCGGTCGCCGAGCAGCCCCATGATGTTGTCGCTGGTCGCGATCTCCTTGGGCGTGAGCAGCATGTTCGTGGCGATCGTGAAGACCTCGAAGAGGACGAAGACGATGCCGACACCGATCAGCCCGGCGAGCCCCGAGGTCTTCCGGCTGTTACGGGTCTCCTCGCTGAGGTTGCTGGTGACGTCCCAGCCCCAGTAGTAGAACGCGGCGATCAGCGCGCCCGCGGCGAACCCGGAGGGCCCGTCGAAGTGGCCGAACCCGAGCCAGGACCAGGAGAAGTCGTTGACGCGCTTGTCGCTGAACACCGCGGCGACGGCCACCACGAGCAGGATGACCAGCTCGATCCCGGACATCACGAGCTGGGCGTGGACGGTCAGTTTGGCGCCCATGAGGACGACGAACAGCATGGCCAGGAACCAGACGGCGCCCACGGCCGCGGCGAGCGCGGTGTTGTCGGCGTGGGAGGGCGCGAGGAGTTCGAGGGTCATCGCGCCCGCGGGGAGCGAGCCCGCGACCATGAAGATGGTCGCCGAGATCACCAGGGACCAGCCGCTGATGAAGCCGAGGAAGGGGTGCAGGGCGCGGCCGACCCAGGAGTAGCTGGCGCCCGCGTTCACGTCGAGGCGGCCCAGGTAGTTGAAGGCCCAGGCGATGCCGAGCATGGGTATCGCGCAGTAGAGGAGCGCGGCCGGTGCGGCGAGGCCCACCGTGCCGATCAGCACGGCGGTGGTGGCGGCGATCGAGTAGGCCGGCGCGCTGCCCGCCACGGCCATCACGATGCTGTCGGAGGTGCCGAGGGCATTGGCCTGAAGCCCTCTGTTCGTGCTCATGGGAACGGTGGCGCCTTTCGGGGAACGGCAGAAGGCCTGCCCTGCGGCGCCACCGGGGCGCGACAAGGAGGGGGAGACCTCTGGGGGCGAGCGGAGTCGATTCGAGCGGAGTCGATCGCTCGACAGTCGCACGCAGCGTAGCGCCGTGTGATGCCCAAGTGAAGAGAGAGTAATGAGTCGTCTCAAGTGACGGGATTACCGGAAGGTAGCCTTCAATTTCCTTTGCCGCGGCCCGTGTTGTCGCTCCGGCAGACCCCCGTATACGACGAGAGCCCGCCCTTCGTCCGCGGGGGACGGGAAGGGCGGGCGCGCTCGTGGTGCCGGGAGCCGTGAGGGGCGGGCTCTCGGCGGCAGCGTCAGGCCGCGTTCTTGATCGCCGAGATGTCGAAGGTCAGCTTGATCTTGTCCGCGACGAGGACGCCGCCGGTCTCCAGGGCCGCGTTCCAGGTCAGGCCCCACTCGGAGCGCAGGATCTCGGCCTTGCCCTCGAAGCCGACGCGCTCGTTGCCGAACGGGTCCGTCGCCGAGCCGTTGAACTCCAGGTCGATGCTGAGCGGCTTCGTGGTGCCGAGGATCGACAGGTCGCCGGTCACTCGGTAGTCGTCGCCGCCCAGGGCCTCGGCGGAGGTGGAGCGGAACGTCATCGTCGGGAACTCGTCCGTCTTGAAGAAGTCGGAGCTCTTCAGGTGGGTGTCACGGTCGGCGTTGCCGGTGTCGACGCTGGTCATCGTGACGTCGATCGACGCGGTCGACTTCGACGGGTCCGCGCCGTCCAGGTGCAGGGTGCCCGACGACTCGGTGAAAGAGCCCTTCACGTTCGTGACCATGGCATGGCGGGCCACGAAACCGATCGTGGTGTGCGCGGGGTCGATGGTGTAGTCGCCGGTCAGGGCGGCGAGGTCGGGGTTGACCGCGCCGGTGGCGGCGGGGGTGGCGTCGTCGTGCTTGCGGCCGAAGAGACCCATGACTGCTCCTTGGGGACGGGGCGGGGCGGGGGAGTCGGTTGAATGTTTAACGTTCAACGAGAACGACTGTAGCGCCGTTCTGTTCAACTTTCAACATCAAGCAACCCGTGTCGATTCGATTACACCGCGTCGTCATCTGACGCGCTCTGGCGGACGCGCGTAGAACTCGGGCACTATCTCCTTGCTCCACCTGCACAGCCGTCTCACAGCCAGCACGGTCACCAGCAGGAAGGACCTCCTCCCCATGAGAATCCGCTCGGTCGTGAGCGCCCTCGCGCTCGTACTCGGCGCCCTCTTCGCCCCCGGCTTCGGTGTGTTCAGCTCGGCCACCGATGCCCAGGCCGCCACCAAGATCAGCCACGCCACCGCGACCTCGATGTTCCGCCAGGTGGGCATCACCTGGTCGTCCTCCGGCGGCTGCTCCGACCGCAACAACCCCACCTGTACGTCCTTCGAGCAGCTCAACCTCGCCACCGCCCAGGGCGCCCAGACCCTCAAGAGCGCCACCGGCTGCGCCCTGAACATCACCGGCGGCACCGAGACCGGCCACGCGAGCGGCACCTACTCGCACTGGAACGGCTACAAACTCGATTACGGGAAGAACACCTGCGTCACGAACTACATCAAGAACACGTTCACGTACATCGGCCTGCGCGGCGACGGAGCCCCGCAGTACAAGTCGGGCTCCGGCAACATCTACGCCGACGAGGGCAGCCACTGGGACGTCCTCTACTACAACTGCGGCGGCTGCTGACCGAACCGGCGCCCGCGTGCGGTGACTTGGACTTCCGGGCGGTGGTTGTTGGACTGCCGCCGCCCGGAAGCGCCGAGTCCGTTGACCCGCCGCGCCCGCGCCGATACCCAGTCCCCTATGTCACGAAGATCTCGCGCCGCCTGCGCCGTCGCGGTCGCCGCCGCATCGTCCGCCGTGTTCGCCCTCACGGGCCCCGTACTGCCGGCCGCCGCCGACCCCGCGCCCGCCGTGGCGCAGGCCGTCATCGGATCCGCGCAGCTGTCCGTCGCCGTCGCCGACGACTTCCCGCGCGTCCTTGCGTACACCGACCGCGCTTCCGGAGCCGAACTGCTGGGCAGCACGAACCCGGTGGACAAGGTCACCCTGAACGGCAAGGCGTACGCCGTCGCCGTCAAGAGCGCCCCCGTCGTCACCGACTCCACGGCCTCGTACACGCTGACCTTCCCCGACCTCACCGGCGTCGAGATCGACGCCTCGCTGAGCGTCAGCGGGCGCGCCACCACCTTCAAGGTGACCGCCGTGCGCGACACCGAGGCCTTCCGCGTCGGCACGATCGACATACCCGGGCACGACCTCGTCTCCGTGGGCAGTGCGGACGGCGGCGCCGAGACCGCGTTCACGACGCTCGACAACGACTCGACGCGCACCGCCGACGTCTTCGGCAAGGTGGCGACGGACACCCCGGCCGACGCCTCGCCCGTCGGCGCCTCGTACGCCATCGTCAACACGGGGCGGCTCGCCGCCGCCGTCGAGTCCAACTCGACGTACGACAAACCGAGCGGCAAGACCGGCGGCGACGACGCCCGCTTCTGGCACCAGGCGCGCAAGTCGGCCGACGGCTCCACCCGCGTCGGCGTCTGGTCGGGCCAGTGGACCTACCGCGGCGAAGGAGCCCCGGCGCCGGACAAGGACCTGCCGTGGGCCAAGGTCGTCGTCACGCCCGACGCGAACGGCGACGGCAAGGTCGACTGGCAGGACGGTGCGGTCGCCTTCCACTCGATCGGCGTGAAGGCGAAGGGCAGCGACGGCACCCCCGACCGGGTCATCACGCACATCCCGTTCAACTTCGCCAGCCAGGCCACGCACCCCTTCCTGCGCACGCTCGACGACGTCAAGCGGATCTCGCTCGCGACCGACAACCTCGGCCAGTTCGCCCTGCTCAAGGGCTACGCCTCCGAGGGCCACGACTCCGCGCACCCCGACTACGGCGGCAACATCAACAAGCGTGCCGGCGGCCTCAAGGACCTCAACAAGCTGCTCAAGGGCGGCAAGAAGTTCGGCACCAGCTTCGCCGTGCACGTGAACGCCACCGAGGCGTACCCCGTCGCCAAGCACTTCACCGGCGACCTCGTCGACCCCAAGGCCCCGGGCTGGAACTGGCTCGACCAGAGCTACTACATCAACCAGCGCCGCGACATCAACAGCGGAGACCTCGCCGCCCGGTTCAAGCAGCTGCGTGAGGAGACCGACCCGAACCTCACGACGATCTACCTCGACGTCTACTACACGCACGGCTGGATCGCCGAGAAGACCGCCGAGGCCGTCCGCGCCCAGGGCTGGAACCTGGCCTCCGAGTGGGCCGACAAGTTCGAGCGCGAGTCGCTGTGGTCGCACTGGGCCAACGACCTCGACTACGGGCCCAAGACCGACAAGGGCCTCAACTCGAAGATCATCCGGTTCATCCGCAACGGCGAGAAGGACGTCTGGAACAGCGACCCTGTCCTCGGCCAGACCGCCATCGACGAGTTCGAGGGCTGGACCGGCGAGAACGACTGGAACTCCTTCTACGACAACGTCTGGCAGCGCGACCTGCCCGCCAAGTTCCTCCAGCATCAGCAGATCACGAGCTGGAACGGCAACGACATCACGTTCACCGGCGGGCTCCGCGGCACCGTCGAGGACGGCCGGCGCACCTTCTACGACCACGGAAGGAAGGTCCTCGACGGGACCTCCTACCTGCTCCCGTGGGACGGCGACAAGAAGCTGTACCACTACAACAAGGACGGCGGCACGACGAGCTGGGCCGTGCCCGGATCCTCGTACACCGTCTACAAGCTCACCGACAACGGCCGCGTGAAGACCGGCACCGTGCGCGCCTCCGGCGGCAAGATCACGCTCAAGGCCGACGCCAAGCAGCCCTACGTCCTCTACCCGGCGGACAACACCCCCGACGCGGTCGACCCGGCCTGGGGCGAGGGCACGCACGTCCAGGACCCCGGCTTCAACGACGCCCGCCTCGCCGCCTGGGACAAGGACGGCACGGTCGGACGCGACACCGACGACCACGGCCGCAACAGCGCCGCCCTGAGCGGGACCGGCACCGCCGCGATCGAGCAGCGCGTGAGCGGCCTCGATGCGGGCAAGCGCTACACCGCCTCCGCCTGGGTCGAGGTCGAACCCGGCAAGTCCCGCCGTACGACGCTCAGCGCGGGCGGCAAGTCTGTCGCGGTCGAGCGCTCCACGCTGCAGAACGGCGTCTCCTCCGGCGACTGGGGCGGCACCTACATGCAGCGCGTGAAGGTCAACTTCACCGCGCCCGCGAACGGCCGCACCACGCTGCGGATCGAGGCCGCCAAGGGCTCGTCCGCGAAGGTCCGCATCGACGACGTACGCCTCGTGAGCAACGCCCCGTCGACGAAGCCCGGCACCGTCGTGCACGAGGACTTCGAGGACGTCGACCAGGGCTGGGGGCCCTTCGACAAGGGTGACGCCGGCGGCGTCACGGACCCGCGCACGCACATCGCGCAGAAGAACGCCCCGTACACCCAGGCCGGCTGGAACGGGAAGCTCGTCGACGACGTCATCGGCGGCGGCGAGTCCCTGAAGTCCCACGAGGAGAACGCCGGCGTCGTCTACCGCACCTCCCCGGCCGACGTGCCGATGACGGACGGGCACGCCTACAAGGTCGCGTTCGACTACCAGTCCAGCCACGCGGGCGCCTACCAGTGGGTGAGCGGCTACGACCGGATCGCCGCCGACGGCACCCCCGACCAGGTCGAGACCGCGAGCACCCCGATCGGGCAGCAGCGCACCACGGGCCACTACGAGGGCACCGTCACGGCGGGCTGCGGCGACACCTGGACCGGCCTGCGCAAGCTCGAAGGGGCCCCGGACGGCGCCGACTTCGTGCTCGACGACTTCACCGTCACCGACCTCGGCCCGGCCGAGGAGAAGGCGGCCTGCGGCACCTTCGCCCTGAAGTCGGACGAGACGCTGGAGCCCGGCCAGAAGAACAAGGTCGAGGCCACCTTCACCAACTACGAGGCGAGCGAGGTCAAGGGCGCGTCCCTCTCGCTCGACCTGCCCGAGGGCTGGCAGGCCGAGCCCGCGGGCCCCGTCGCGCTCGACCCGGTCGCGCCCGGCGCCAAGGCGACGGCCACCTGGCAGGTCACCCCGCCGGTCGACGCCAAGTACCAGCCGTACCAGCTGAGTTCGAAGGCGACGTACACCGTCGGGGACAGCACGCGGACGCTGACCGCGGGCGCCACCGTACGCACGCTCCCGCCGCCGCCCACCGCGGACACGTACGCCAGTGACCTGGACTGGACGGCCATGGACAACGGCTGGGGTCCCGCAGAGAAGGACATGGAGAACGGCGAGACCGGCGCCGGCGACGGCAAGCCGCTGACCGTCAACGGCACCGTCTACGCCAAGGGCCTCGGCACCGCGTCCCCCGGGAAGATCCGCTACTACCTGGGCGGCCGCTGCACCTCGTTCACCGCCGAGGCCGGCCAGGACGACTCGCAGGGGACGCGCGGCAGCGTGCAGTTCTCCGTCGAGGCGGACGGCACCCAGAAGGTCCAGTCGCCGGTCCTCAAGGCCGCCGACAACGCCTGGTCGCTGACCGCGGACGTGACCGGCGCCAAGTACGTCGACCTGATCACGGGCGACGGCGGCGACGGCCCGGGCAACGACCACGCCGACTGGGGCAACGCCCGCTTCCACTGCGGTAGTTGACCCCGCCACGCCCCCGGGGCCCCGCACCCAGCGGCGGGGCCCCTTCCGCGCACACCGTAGACAGCGCTTTCTACGACTGATTAGGTGCAGCCCCATGACACCCACGCGTCGCACGTTCCTCCTCGCGTCAACTCTCCTCGCGAGCGCCGCACTTGCCCCGCCCGCGCATGCGGCACAGGCCGCGGACGACGAGTTCGACACCCTGCGCAAGCGATGGCTGGAGATCTCCCTCGGCACCGGCTACGACGCCACCGCCGAGCCCTACGCCTCGCGCCTGAAGGAACTCGGAGACCTCGCCCGCGGCTTCAGAGCGACGATGGCCCCGACCGCCACGTCCCTCTGGCCCGGCTACCCCTTCGACCCGCCGGCCGGCATCACCCAGGCCTACAACCGCCTGTGGACGATGACCCAGGCCTACGCCCAGGAGGGCACGGGATCCACCGGTGACGCGGGCCTCCTCGCCGACATCGTCAAGGGCCTCGACCACCTCGCCGCGACCGTCTACAACGCGACCACCACGCGATACGGGAACTGGTGGGAGTGGCAGATCGGCAGCCCCCGACTCCTGATGGACATCGTCGCCGTCCTCTATGAGCACCTCACGCAGGACCGGCGCGACGCCGCCTTCGCCGCCGTCGACCACTTCATCCCCGACGCGGTCCTGCGCGACTACTCGGGCACCTCCACCGGCGCCAACCGCGTCGACCTGTGCCGCTCGGTCGCCCTGCGCGGCATCCTCGGCAGGAACGCCGACAAGACGGCCCTGGCCCGCGACGCCCTCTCGCCCGTCTTCCCCTACGTCACCAAGGGGGACGGCCTCTACGCCGACGGCTCGTTCATCCAGCACACGTACATCGCCTACTCGGGCACCTACGGACAGGTCATGCTCGACGGGCTCGGCCGGCTCTTCGCGCTGCTCGCCGGGTCCACGTGGGCCGTCACCGACCCGAACCGGCAGATCATCCTCGACAGCGTCGAGCACGCCTACGCCCCGCTCCTCTTCGACGGCCTGATGATGGACAGCGTCAACGGCCGCGCCATCAGCCGCGGTTACCTCAACAGCGACGACCTCAAGGTCATGCGCAGCGACCACTTCCACGGCCAGGGCCTGATCGCCGCCATGGCGCAGCTCGCCGCCGGCGCGAGCGCGGCCGAGCGCGAGCGCTGGCACGGGCGGATCAAGGGCTGGATCGAGCGCGACACGGTCACGCCCCTGCTGACCGCCAGGCAGTTCGGGGTCGCCGACCTGTCCCGGCTGCACGCCGTCGCGGACTCCGCCGTCGCGGCCGCGCCCGAGCCCGTCGGACACCAGCTGTTCGCCGCCATGGACCGCGCGGTGCACAAGCGCCCCGGCTTCGCCGCGAACATCTCCATGTCCTCGGACCGGATCGCGTACTACGAGTGCGGCAACGGCGAGAACCCGCGCGGCTGGCACACCGGCGCCGGCATGCTCTCCTGGTGGGCCGCCGGGAAGCGCAGCGATCGGTCCGATCAATACACAGACTGGTTCTGGCCGACCGTCGACTTCTACCGGCTGCCCGGCACGACCGTCTCCACCAAGCGCCTGGCCGACAAGGCCGGCGGCGAGTGGGGTGCGGCCCGGCCCGGCGTGAAGTGGGTCGGCGGCGCCACTGACGGCGAGTTCGCGGCGGTCGGACAGCACGTCAAGGGCCTCGGCTCGACGCTCCAGGCCCGCAAGTCGTGGTTCTGCCTCGCCGACACCGTCGTGTGCCTGGGCGCGGGGATCACGGCGGCCGACGGTGTCCCCGTGGAGACCGTCGTCGACAACCGCAACCTCGGCGAGGGCGGCACCCAGGCCTTCACCGTCGACGGCGCAGCCCGCGCCCGCTGGGCCCACCTGGAGGGCCACGGCGGCTGGGTCTTCCCCGGCGGCGCCCCGCTGCGCCACCTGCGCGAGGACCGCACCGGCGCCTGGTCCGACATCAACACCACCAGCTCCACCGAGCGCCGCACCCGCCGCTGGCAGACGCTCTGGCTCGACCACGGCACGGACCCCACCGACGCCGCGTACGCCTATCTGCTGATGCCGGGCGCCTCGAAGCACGACCTCGCGCGGCGCGCGGGCGACCGCCACTGGCTGTCGGTCCTCGCCAACACGGCCGCCGCCCAGGCCGTCGCCGTGCCCTCCCTCGGCGTGAGCGCGGCGAACTTCTGGCAGGCCGGGAGCGCGGGGGAGCTCACGGTGTCGGCTCCCGCAAGCGTCCTTTTGCGCAGGCAGGGGCGCACCGCGACGCTGACCGTCAGCGAACCGCCGCGCACGGGGGAGCCCGTGGACATCACCTGGGACCGGCCCGTGAGCCGCGTCGTCAGCCACGACCCCTCGGTCGAAGTGGTCGCCACGGGCCGTAGGCTGCGGCTGCGCGTCACTCCGGGGGCGGCATGTGTGAGCCATCGGTGTGAGGTGACTCTCAGCTGAGCCATTTGTGTGACCCCTACAAGACAGCGGGGCCCTGAGCAGTCACTTCGCCTGCATGGCGACGGCGTTCTGTTCGGGGGTACCAGGAAAACGGGCCGGAGACTGTACGGAGTCGACGGCCCGTTTTGCTTGGTCGCCTTCGTAAGGTCGCTACATGACCGTTTTGGACGACACCGCCTCAGCCGGTTCCGCCGGGGATGAGCCCACCGATGCGCGTGGACGCGTCGCCGAGCTGCACGCGATCCGTGAGGAGGCGCTGCGCGGGCCCAGTGACAAGGCGACCGAGGCTCAGCACGCGAAGGGCAAGCTGACCGCACGCGAGCGGATCGAGCTGCTGCTCGACGCGGGATCGTTCAACGAGGTCGAGCAGCTGCGCCGGCACCGGGCGACCGGCTTCGGCCTGGAGGCCAAGAAGCCCTACACC
The DNA here is from genome assembly GCF_045040855.1 of Streptomyces sp. NBC_00009. NCBI lineage: Bacteria > Bacillati > Actinomycetota > Actinomycetes > Kitasatosporales > Streptomycetaceae > Streptomyces > Streptomyces sp. NBC_00009. Next base: position 2,247,614 of record NZ_CP108312.1, on the reverse strand, counting down.
GACGGTGTCATCACCGGCTGGGGCACGGTCGAGGGCCGCACGGTCTTCGTCTACGCGCACGACTTCCGCATCTTCGGCGGCGCCCTGGGCGAGGCCCACGCCACCAAGATCCACAAGATCATGGACATGGCCATCGCGGCCGGTGCCCCGCTGGTTTCCCTGAACGACGGCGCGGGCGCCCGTATCCAGGAGGGCGTCTCCGCGCTCGCCGGCTACGGCGGCATCTTCCAGCGCAACACCAAGGCGTCCGGCGTCATCCCGCAGATCAGCGTGATGCTCGGCCCGTGCGCCGGCGGCGCGGCCTACAGCCCCGCCCTCACCGACTTCGTCTTCATGGTCCGCGAGACCTCGCAGATGTTCATCACCGGACCGGACGTCGTCAAGGCGGTCACCGGCGAGGAGATCACCCAGAACGGCCTCGGCGGCGCGGACGTGCACGCCGAGACCTCGGGCGTCTGCCACTTCGCGTACGACGACGAGGAGACCTGCATCGCCGAGGTCCGCTACCTCATCTCGATGCTGCCCTCCAACAACCGCGAGAACCCGCCGACCGTCGCCTCCGAGGACCCGGCCGACCGCCGCTCGGACGTGCTCCTCGACCTGGTACCGGCCGACGGCAACCGCCCGTACGACATGACCAAGGTCATCGAGGAGCTCGTCGACGACGGCGACTACCTCGAGATCCACGAGCGCTGGGCGCGCAACATCATCTGCGCCCTGGCCCGCCTGGACGGTCAGGTCGTCGGCATCGTCGCCAACCAGCCCTCGTCCCTCGCGGGCGTCCTGGACATCGAGGCCAGCGAAAAAGCTGCCCGCTTCGTCCAGATGTGCGACGCTTTCAATATTCCTATCGTGACCCTCCTGGACGTTCCCGGCTTCCTGCCCGGTGTCGACCAGGAGCACGGCGGGATCATCCGGCACGGCGCCAAGCTGCTGTACGCGTACTGCAACGCCACCGTGCCGCGGATCTCGCTCATCCTGCGCAAGGCGTACGGAGGTGCCTACATCGTCATGGACTCGCAGTCGATCGGTGCCGACCTCACCTACGCCTGGCCCACCAACGAGATCGCCGTGATGGGCGCCGAGGGCGCCGCCAACGTCATCTTCCGCCGTCAGATCGCCGAGGCCGAGGACCCCGAGGCCATGCGCACCCGCATGGTGAAGGAGTACAAGGCCGAGCTGATGCACCCGTACTACGCGGCCGAGCGGGGCCTGGTCGACGACGTCATCGACCCCGCCGAGACCCGCGAGGTGCTCATCCGCTCCCTCGCGATGCTGCGCACGAAGCACGCCGACCTGCCTTCGCGCAAGCACGGCAACCCCCCGCAGTAACCCCACAAGGAGATCACTGCACATGTCTGCACACGACATCCGCGTTGAGAAGGGCCACGCCGAGCCCGAGGAGGTCGCGGCCCTGACCGCGATCCTGCTGGCCCGCGCCGCAGCCGCACCGACCGACAGCCCCGCCCTGCGCGGCCGCGACAAGGCCGGCTGGCGCCGCCTGGAGCGCCAGCACGGGTTCCGGGCCCCGCACAGCTGGCAGGGCTGACGTCTCGGGGCTCTGCCCCGGACCCCGGTCCTCAAACGCCGGACGGGCTGGATGGTGACATCCAGCCCGTCCGGCGTTTTGGCGTCCGTTCGTGGACTACCGAAGACGCGCCATGAGCGCGTGCTCCACGAGCGTGATCAGCGCGGACTTGGCGTCAGCGCGGTGTCGGGCGTCCGTGGTGATGATCGGGGTGTCCGGGCCGATCTGCAGCGCCTCACGGACCTCGTCCGGCTGGTACGGCTGGCTGCCGTCGAAGCCGTTGAGGGCGACGACGAAGGGCAGTCCGGAGTTCTCGAAGTAGTCGACGGCCGGGAAGCAGTCGGCGAGGCGGCGGGTGTCGACGAGGACGATCGCGCCGATCGCGCCGCGGACCAGGTCGTCCCACATGAACCAGAAGCGGTCCTGACCGGGCGTACCGAAGAGGTACAGGATCAGGTCCTGGTCCAGGGTGATGCGGCCGAAGTCCATCGCCACCGTGGTGGTGGTCTTGTCCCCGGTGTGGGTGAGGTCGTCGATGCCCGCGGACGCGGACGTCATGACGGCCTCGGTGCGCAGAGGGTTGATCTCCGAGACGGCGCCCACGAAGGTCGTCTTGCCGACGCCGAAGCCGCCCGCCACCACGATCTTCGCGGACGTGGTGGAGCGGGAAGGCCCTCCGCTAGAGCTTGCGAAGTCCACTGAGCACCCTTTCGAGCAAAGTCACGTCTGGCTGGCCGCCGGCGTTCTCTTCGCCGCCGGGCTGATGAATGGCGACCAGGCCCGCCTCCGCCAAGTCGGCGACGAGAATCCTGGCCACACCGAGGGGGATGCTGAGCAGGGCCGAGACTTCGGCCACTGACTTGATCTCTCGGCAGAGGGTGCAGATCCGCTGGTGCTCGGGCAACTGGCCCTGCAACTGGTGCGGCTGCGCGGTGGTGTGCACCAGCGCCTCGATGGCGAGCTGGTAGCGCGGCCTGGTGCGGCCACCCGTCATGGCGTAGGGACGCACCAGGGGGTTGTTGGCAGCCGGCGCAGGGGTGTCGGGACGCCGCTGCGGCTGCACGGGCTGGATGCGCGGTGCCGACGGCTGGTCGTACGGCCCCGGCTGCCGCGGCTGCGGCGGGTGCGGGGGCGCGTACGGCTGTCGCCGGTGGCTCGGCGCGGAGGGGAAGTTGTACCGGTTCGGCGCGTCACCCTGCCCCTGGCCCTGGCCCTGGCCAGGCCCGTAGGACCAGTTCGCCGATGAACCGCTCGGGGGTGTTGCAGAACCAGCCACGCTTTCCTCCTCCAACTGTGCCGGGCACCATCACCGTGGAGCCGCGTCCCGAAACCTTACGGCCACGGGACGCGAAATCGCACCGCTTGTCTGTCAGTTGAGAAGGCTCCCCTGAAGCTCGGCCCGCAGGTCGGGAGTGAGAACCGTACCCGCGCGGTCGACAAGAAGTGCCATCTCGTACCCGACGAGGCCAATGTCCGCCTCCGGGTGTGCGAGGACAGCGAGGGAAGAACCGTCGGAGATGGACATGATGAAGAGGAATCCTCGCTCCATCTCCACAACTGTCTGGTTCACGCTGCCGCCCTCGAAGATGCGGGACGCGCCCGCGGTCAGCGAGGTAAGTCCCGACGCGACGGCCGCCAGCTGGTCGGCACGGTCACGCGGGAACCCTTCGGACATCGCCAGAAGGAGTCCGTCGGCGGAGACCACCACCGTGTGGGACACCCCAGGGGTGTTGTCCACGAAGTTGGTGATCAACCAGTTCAGGTTCTGTGCCGCCTGGCTCATCGGGCTCACACTAACGCTCCTGGTTGTAGGTGCTGTCAGGACCACTGTGCTGATTCGTGGCCTGGCCGTTCGTGTCACTTCCTGCTTCGCGTCCCCGCTGCACGCCACGGCGCAGGTTGCTCAGCCTGCCCCTGACGTCCTCAGGCGCGCGGGAGACCTGGGGGCCGCCCTGCGGGGTCGATTCCGCCGTGCCCTCGACCAGGTTGGCCTTGGGCACCCGGCGCGGCAGACCGGAGGAGGTGACTCCGCCGGCCTTGGGCTTCCGGAGCTGCTCCGCGCGGACCCAGCGCTCGTCGTTGGACGAACGCCAGTCGTCGGGGCCGCTGCCGTCGCTGCTGCTGCCGTTGTCCTGGGTGGTGTTGTCGCCACGGTCGGGCGCCGGCGTCGCCGCCGGGGCCTGGCGCTGCTGCCCGCCCGAACCGCGCATCGGAAGACCGGCGTCGGTGAGCGAACGGGCGGCGGACGGGGTGGGGCCGGCCGGCGCCGCGGGACCGTGCGGGTCGAAGCCTACGCGCTCCTGCTGACCGGCGTCAGCGCGCTGCGCGGATTCCGCTTGAGCGGTGTGCTCGGACCGGTAGGACTCCTGGTAGCCGTCCTGCGCCTGCCAGTCGCCCTGCTGCGAGCCGCGCATCGGCCCGTCACCGAAGGCCGAGTACGTCTCCTGGACGGGTTCCGCATAGGCGTCCTGCGACGCGTAGCCGTCCTGCGGTGCGAAGAACGAGTCGTTGTAGGAGCCGTTCTGCGGCTGCTCGTCGTACGTCTGCCGGCCCTGCGCGTAGACGGACGAGGGGTCCTCGTACGTCTGCTGCTGACGGTCGTCGTACGCGGGCTGCGCGGGAGCATAGGTGGTCTGCTGCTGCTCGTACGGGTCCTGCCCTTGCGCCGCCTCGATCTCGTCGCGGAACAGGGGGCGGTCGTCACCGGTGTGCGCCTGGGCCTCCAGGGCCGCGCGGCGCTCCTCGCGCATCAGCGAACGGCCGACCGGGTCGAGGTCATGCAGGTCGTCCGGGGTCTCGCCGTAGCGGCTGTCGTCGAAGCCGAGCTCCGCGGCGGTGCGCAGCGGGGCGGGCTCGTACGCGGACTGCGACGGGATCATCGACGAGACGGTGAACTCGGACTCGGGGAGCTGGTCGCCGCTGCCACCGTGGGTGATGGCGTCGGGCAGCATGACGAGCGACGTCGTGCCGGCCTGCTCGCCCGAGGGGCGCAGCTGGACGCGGATGCCGTGCCGGTCGGACAGGCGGCCGACCACGAACAGGCCCATGCGCTGCGAGATCGCGGCGTCCACCGTCGGCGGGTTGGCCAGCTTGTGGTTGATGTCCGCGAAGTCCTCGGCGGTGAGGCCGATGCCCTTGTCGTGGATCTCGACCATGACGCGGCCGTCGGGGAGACGGGTCGCGGTGACGCGGACCTTGGTCTGCGGCGAGGAGAACGTGGTGGCGTTCTCCAGGAGCTCGGCGAGCAGGTGCACGAGGTCGGTCACCGAACGGCCGTGGATCTCGGCCTCCGGCACGCCCGACAGCTCGATGCGCTCGTACTGCTCCACCTCGGAGGAGGCGGCGCGCAGGACGTCGACCAGCGGGACCGGCTGGTCCCAGCGGCGGCCCGGCTCCTCGCCGGCGAGGACGAGGAGGTTCTCGCCGTTGCGGCGCATACGGGTCGCGAGGTGGTCCAGGCGGAAGAGGTTCTCCAGCTGGTCCGGCTCGGCCTCGTTGTTCTCCAGGTCCGTGATGAGGGTCAGCTGGCCCTCGATCAGGGACTGGTTGCGGCGCGACAGGTTGGTGAAGATCGCGTTGATGTTGCCGCGGAGCAGGGCCTGCTCGGCGGCGAGCCGGACGGCCTCGCGGTGCACCTGGTCGAAGGCGCGGGCGACCTCGCCGATCTCGTCCGTGGAGTTGATCGGGATGGGCTGGACACGGGTGTCGACGCGGCCCGGGTCGGTGCGCGAGAGCTGGTCGACGAGCATCGGCAGGCGCTGCTCGGCGACGTCGAAGGCGGCGGTGCGCAGTCGGCGCATCGAGCGGCTCATCTGACGCGCCATCATCCCGGCCAGCGCGAACGCGGCGAGCAGGGCGATCAGGACGACCGCACCGGTGATGAACGTGGACCGCTTGGCGTCGTCGGCGATGCCGGCGGCCTCGTTCACCGCCTTGTCGGCGAGGTCGGACTCGATGGTGCGGTACGCGTTGAACTTGGCGGTGTTGACCGCCCACCAGTTCTCCGCGGTGACGCCGTCCTGCGCGATGGCGACGCGGGCGCTCGGCTGCGTGGTGGGCAGTGCCGCGATCTCGGCCACCATCTGCGTGGGGTCGGTCGGCGGCGGGACGTAGGTCTTGCCCTGCGCCTTCGCGGCCGCGACGGCCTGCTTGGCCTGCTTCGCGCCGTCGATCGCCAGCTGCTTCTTGGCGGCGTCGAGCTTGTCGACGTCGGCCTGCGTGCCGCCGCCCTTGTACTCCTCGACGGCGATGCCCTCGAGGTAGGCGTAGGAGGAGAGCGCGATCTTCTGCTTGCCGAAGGTCGCGGCCGTCGGGCCCGGCTTGACCAGCAGGTGCATACCGATGGACCGCTCCAGCGAGAGCGCGGCCTTGGACAGCGAGATCGCGTAGACCGTGCGGCCGTAGCTCGTGATGTTTCCGGTGCCGAGGCCGAGCTCGTTGGCGAACTCCATCAGCGGGTGCTGGATGCCGACGTAGTTCTCTTCGGTCTGCACGGCGGGGAGCTTGCTCGTGTACGCGTCGGCCCGCAGCTTCTCCAGGCCGGGCTCGACCTTACGGAACTGCGTGAGGCGGCGCTCGAGGCCTTCCTTGGCCGGCATGTTCTTCGCGGCGGCGTCGAAGGCGTCGGCGGCCTCGTTCGTCGTCTCGCGGGCCTTGACGACCTTCGGGTCGTTCTTCTTGCCGAGCAGGAGAGGAGCCGCGGAGATGTCGCGCTCGTCGATCAGGCTGTTGGCGTACGTCAGGGACGCCTGCACGAGACGGGCGGTGTTCTCCGCGTCCTCGGCCTCGTTCCAGGTGTCGATCGAGCCCTTGACCTGGAAGCCACCCATGATCAGACCCACGAGCACGGGTATGAGCAGGATCGCGTTCAGCTTGGTGGGCACACGCCAGTTGCGCGGCGACATCCGGCCGCCGGACGGCGCCGGGGGCGCCTCGGCCCGTGGCACATGCGCGGCCGGCGCCGCTGCACGCGGCGGCGGGGTGAAGTTGCCCCGTGCCGACGACGGCTCGGGACTGTTCTTGCTTCGCCTCACTCGACCAACAACCTCTCGGCGTCGGCACCTACGCTGTGCCGCTGTCTCCAGGCCCTTACCTACTGGGCAGTTCAGCGCATTCCAGCACGTCAGGCGGTTCTCTTCCAAACACCGGGAACCGGAACCTCCGAGTGACGGATGCCCCAGATAAAACGGTCATAAAGAGCGAGCCCCGCCAAAAGGCGGGGCTCTTGTGCGCACAGTGGAACCGGGTGTGCGCGACCTGTGTCTGAGGCGCTGGAATTCTCTGTCGAAACGTTATGAACACGGAGGCCGACCGTGTCAAAGGACACAGCGGCCTCCGGGCACACTACGACAACTGCCGTATGGATCTAGCCACTTGGTGGCCGGATTTCCGGCGGTTGAGCTACTTCAGGCGGGCCATCAGGGCGTGCTCGACCAGCGTGATCAGGCCACTCTTTGCATCCGCACGGTGTCGGGCGTCCGTGGTGATGATCGGGGTGTCCGGGCCGATCTGGAGCGCCTCGCGCACCTCGTCGGGCGTGTAGGGCTGGTGCCCCTCGAAGCCGTTGAGGGCGACGACGAAGGGCAGTCCGGAGTTCTCGAAGTAGTCGACGGCCGGGAAGCAGTCGGCGAGGCGGCGGGTGTCGACGAGGACGATCGCGCCGATCGCGCCGCGGACCAGGTCGTCCCACATGAACCAGAAGCGGTCCTGACCGGGTGTACCGAAGAGGTACAGGATCAGGTCCTGGTCGAGCGTGATGCGGCCGAAGTCCATCGCCACCGTGGTGGTGGTCTTGTCCCCGGTGTGGGTGAGGTCGTCGATGCCCGCGGAGGCGGACGTCATGACGGCCTCGGTGCGCAGAGGGTTGATCTCCGAGACGGCGCCCACGAACGTGGTCTTGCCGACGCCGAAGCCGCCCGCCACCACGATCTTCGCGGACGTGGTGGAACGGACGCCTCCGCCGTTAGAGCTTGCGAAGTCCACTGAGCACCCTTTCGAGCAGTGTCACGTCGGGCTGGCCGCCGGCGTTCTCGTCGCCGCCGGGCTGGTGGATGGCCACCATTCCCGCTTCCGCCAGGTCCGCGACGAGGATCCGGGCCACACCGAGAGGCATCGACAGCAGGGCCGACACCTCCGCCACCGACTTGACCTCGCGGCACAGGTGGCAGATGCGCTGGTGCTCGGGGAGCAGCCCTATCAGCTGGGCCGGGTCGGCGGTCGTGCTGACGAGCGCCTCGATGGCGAGCTGGTAGCGCGGCCGTGTCCGGCCACCGGTCATCGCATAAGGACGCACCAGCGGCTGGTCGCCCTCAGGACCGTACGAGGCGTGCGGAGACGCGCCGTACGGGTCGTGAGAGGCGGTGGGCGGGGTCATGGATCCTCCGGGCGGGACAGCAGGTGGTCTGCGTGCCGTCTGACGGGGCCGGTGGGGGCGGTGGCGGCCTGACGGTGCGGTCATACGTGCGTGTGGGGGAGGTCGTGACTAGTGCAGCAGGCTGCCCTGCAGTTCGGCGCGGAGATCGGGGGTGAGCACGGAACCCGCGCGGTCCACGAGCAGCGCCATCTCGTAGCCGACGAGGCCGATGTCGCAGTCGGGGTGCGCGAGCACCGCGAGGGACGAGCCGTCCGAGACCGACATGAGGAAGAGGAAGCCACGCTCCATCTCCACCACGGTCTGGGCCACCGTGCCGCCCTCGAAGATCCGGGACGCACCCGCGGTCAGCGAGGTGAGGCCGGATGCGACCGCGGCCAGCTGGTCGGCGCGGTCCCGGGGGAACCCCTCCGACATGGCGAGCAGCAGGCCGTCCGCGGACACGACGACGGTGTGGGAGACCCCCGGCGTGTTGTCCACGAAGTTGGTGATCAACCAGTTCAGGTTCTGTGCCGCCTGGCTCATCTGGGTCAACTAACGCTCCTGCTGGTGAGTGGGGCTGGGGAAGCTGCCGGTCTGGCCCGTACCGGCCTGGCGACCCTGCTGGATGCCCCGACGGAGATTGGTCAGCCGGCCGCGAACGTCATCAGGCGAACGCGAGACCTGCGGACCGGTTTGGTGCTGTTGCTGCTGAGCCGTACCCGCGACGAGGTTCGCACGCGGGACGCGACGCGGGAGCCCGGAGACGGTGACTCCGCCGGCCGAGGGCTGGCGGACCCGCTCGGCCTGGCGGCCGAGCTCGTCGTTGGGCGACTGGCGCCAGTTGGCGGGCGCCTGAGCCTGCTGGGGCGCCGCGGGTGCGGCGGCCGCCGGGCGGGCGGGCGCGGGGGTGGCGTTGGGCGACTGGGGCTGCTGCGGCGAGCGCTGCGGCAGGCCGCCCGGACGGCCGTTGTTCTGCTGGGGGGCGGGCGCCTGCGGCCGGTCCTGCTGCTGCGGGGCCTGCTGGCCCGACTGCTGGCCGTGGAACCAGTTGGTCTCAAGGGTGTCGAAGAGCGGCGTGCGGCCGTCGCCGGGTCCGGCGGGCGGCAGCTCGTCCTGCCGGCCGGGGGCCTGCGGCTGCGCCGGGAACCCCTGTTCCTGGCCGCCCTGGGCGGGCGGGCGCGGCATGGAGAAGTCCGCCGCGTCCCGGGAGCCGAGCTGCGGCAGGTCGCGCGCGGGACCGCCGCGGCGGCCCTGCGGCTGCGACTGGCCCTGTCCCTGTCCCTGGCCCTGCGTCTGGCCGAAGCCGTCGCCGCCGGGGAACTGGCCGTCCTGGCGCGGACGCCCCGGGGTGTTCTGGCCGGGGGCCGCGAACTGCCCGGTGGCGGACGGGTCCTGAGCGCCGGGGCGCAGACCGTCGTCGAAGCCGGGCGCCGCGAACTGGCCGGTCTGGTGACCCTGGTTCTGCGGCTGGCCAGGCGCCTGGTTCTGGGGCTGGAAGTGGTTCGGGTTCTGTGACTGGCTCTGCTGACCGCCGAAGACGTCGTTACGGACGTACGCCCCCGTGTCCTGACCTTGGCCCTGGTCGAGCGGGGCGGGCGCGCCGGGACGGGGCCCGTCGAAGTCGGGCCGGGGGAACTCGGCCGTCGAGCCGGGGCCCTGACGGTCGTCCACCCGCGGGAACTGCGACGTGGAGTCCGGCTCCTCGTGCCCGCGAGGCGCGTCGAGCGAGGCGCGCGGCACCGGCGGCTGCGCGTCGTCGTTGCCCCAACTCGGCACGCGCGGCTGGGGGTTGCCCCCGGGCAGCTCGGCACGGGGACCGCCACGCGGCGGCAGGACCGGCCTGCGGCCCTGCTCGGGCGCCTGGTTCGTACGCTGCTGGGGCGGCACGGGACCGTTCTGGCCCGGGCCCTGGCCGAGGCCCTGACCCTGCGGCTGACCCTGGCCGGGACCGCCCTGCAGACCCTGCGCGCCGAACATGCCGGCCGGAGCCGGACGACCCTGCTGAGGGGACTGCTGCGGCTGCTGGGACTGCGGAGACTGAGGCGCCTGCGGGCCACCGGCCTGCGGCCCGTTGCCGTCACGCCCGGGCAGCGCCGCGCGCGGACCCGAGCCCGCGACCTGCGGACGCGCCGCGCCGGGACCGGCACCGAGCCGGCCCGCGCCGCCGGGACCGCCCTGCGGACCCGCACCCGCGCCGACCCCACGCCGTGCGGCGGCCACACCGGCGGCGGCCTGCGCGGCGGCGGGGCCACCGGAGGCAGCGCCGGGACCGGGCTTGCCGGGAGCCTTCTTGCCGCCCTGGGCGACGTCGACGGGCAGCATGACGAGCGCCGTCGTACCACCGGAGTCGGACGGGCGGAGCTGGATACGGATGCCGTGACGCTGCGACAGACGGCCGACCACGAACAGGCCCATGCGGCGCGAGACCGACACGTCCACGGTGGGCGGCGACGCGAGCCGCTCGTTGATCGCGGCGAGGTCCTCGGGGGAGAGGCCGATGCCGGTGTCGTGGATCTCGATGAGCACACGGCCGTCGGGCAGCGCGTGACCGGTGACCTTGACCTTGGTCTGCGGCGAGGAGAACGAGGTCGCGTTCTCCAGCAGCTCGGCGAGCAGGTGCACGAGGTCGTTGACGACGCGTCCGGCGACCTCGGTCGAGGGGACCGAGGCCAGCTCGATGCGCTCGTACTGCTCCACCTCGGAGGCGGCGGCGCGCAGGACGTCGACCAGCGGGACCGGGCGGGTCCAGCGGCGGCCGGGTTCTTCACCGGCGAGAACGAGGAGGTTCTCGCCGTTACGGCGCATGCGGGTCGCGAGGTGGTCGAGCTTGAACAGCGAGGACAGCTGGTCGGGGTCGGCCTCGCGCGACTCCAGCTCGGAGATGAGCGAGAGCTGGCGCTGGATCAGACCCTGGGAACGCCGCGAGAGGTTGGTGAACATCGCGTTGACGTTGCCCCGCAGGAGGGCCTGCTCGGCGGCCAGACGGACCGCCTCGCGGTGCACGTCGTCGAAGGCCGAGGCCACCTGGCCGATCTCGTCGCGCGAGTGCACACCGACGGACTCGACGGAGGTGTCGACGTCCTGCGGGTCCGACTCGGACAGCTGCTTGACCAGCTCGGGCAGGCGGTCCTGGGCGACCTTGGTCGCGGTGTCCTGGAGCCGGCGCAGCGAGCGGATCATGGACCGGGCCACGACGAACGCGCCGACGAGCGAGACGCCGAGGACGAGCAGGATCAGCGCACCGTTGATGATGGCCGTGCGCTCGGACTCGTTGCGCAGCTCGCGGGCCTGCTGCTCCATCTGGTTGAGCAGCGTCAGCTCGATCTTGGACATTTCCTGCAGGCGCTGGCTGTCCGCGTCGACCCAGTCCTTGTAGGACCGCTTGTCCTGGATCCTGATGCCGCCCTCCTGGCTGAGGGCGCGGCGGGCGTACTGGTCGGCGGCCTTGATCGTCGCGTTGCCCGAGTCGATGGGCTTCATCAGCTCGGTGGCGGCGACGTTTCCGTAGACGGAGCTGAAGCCCTTGAGGTCGGACTCCTGGTTCTCCAGCGCGGACTCGCCGTAGCGGCGGTCGGTCTCGGAGAGCTTGCCGAAGTCACGGTCGTTCGGGGGCAGGGCGGCCGCGATGACGGCGCGCTGCACGGACGCGTACTCCTTGGCGGAGGAGAACGACGCCAGGGCGCGCGTGCGCTTGATCATCTCGGGGTTGCTGGTCGCCTGCGCCATGTCGGTGGACAGCGACAGGAGCTGCTCGACGAGGCGGCTGTAGGCGTCGATCGTCTGGGACGAGGTGCTGCGTTCCTTGAACGCGTCCTGCCGGATGCCCTTGAGGTTGTTGAGCTGGCCGGCGATCTGCGTGACGTGGTCCTGCACACCGTCGAGACCGCTGTTGCTGGTCCCGTCGGTGATCTCGTACGTGCCTTCCATGAAGGCCTTGCGCGCGCGGTCGGTCTTCTCGCGCGCTCCCTTGACGGTGTAGTCCTCGGTCGCCTTGCCGCCGTTGGCCAGCGGGCCCGCCGACTGGTCGCGCTCCTCCTGGAGCGCGGACGCGAGCTCGGTGGCCTGCTTGGTCATGTCGGTCAGCAGCTTCATGTTGTCGAGCTGCTGGATGTCGCTCATCGACTCGCCGATACGCAGCGCGCCGAGGGAGGTCGCGGCGACCACGGGGAGGGCGAGCAGCGACACCAGGCGGGTGGAGATACGCCAGTTGCGCAGGGCTATTCGCGAGCCGGGGCCGGTCGGGCTCTTCGGCTTCGCGGCGGTCTTGGGCGCGGCCGAGGCCGCCGTACTGCCCTCGACGGAGGCGGTCCGGCCCGGGTTCTGGGCGTGCTGGGGCGAGGAACTGCCTGTCATCGGGCCAGTCCCGCCGCGCGGCTCCGGCTCCGCCGCAGCGCTGCCATCCCTGTTCTTACGTCCCTGCACTAGCGTCGCAACCTCTGGACCAGGCGTCCCCCGCGTGCGCGGACGGGACGGTGTCGGCGTAGTTCGGGGGCGAGCTGACACGCCCCCTTCGGTCGTCGGTGACCGGCGCTGCTCCCCCTTCCCGCCGCGACTCGGCGCTGCGTTGCGCCCCGTGCGCGCCGGCTCGATCTCGCGGCGGTCCCGCGAATTCCAGCACAGTGCAGGATCTCCAACAAGGGCCGAGGGTCAGGACTGGACCAGTGTGACGCCTTGTGAGGGGTGCGTCACGAGACGTAGAAAGTGATCTCGTCGATAACGGACTTTTACTGACGTTCCACCTACACCCCGGGGGTGTCCCAGTCGCCATGATCGGGAGCGGAATGATGGCTTCAGTGGCGGAATGCCCGTTTCGATGCAGCGCACTTCGGGTCCGAATTGAAACTTTTGCCCACCCTCTGGTGAGCAAACTCACATGAAGAACTTCGACTCTTCCTCGCTTTCGACGGGAATCAGATGTTTAGCCTGACGCTTTACAGGGATGGCGAATCCGACAACCGGCGCCCTGAGGGCGCCCGCACCGACAAGGTCACGAGCGACACATGAAGACTGTGAAGTCCGCGATGTTCCGCAACATCGCCAACCCGCGGCGTACGACGCTGATGCACCTCAAGGACGCCGACGAGCTGCAGACGGCACCGGAGCTCCCGGAGTACTCCGTCGACCTCCCCGCGCAGACGGCCAACCCGCGCCGCGCCATCCTGATGGAAACCCCGGAGCAGACGCCCGTCGCCTCCTGACGCGCGGCAATCCGCGAGGCCGGGTGCCCGAGCCGCGTTAGCCTGGGACGTCAGATTCCAGCCAGCGGAAGTAGAGGGGCGCAAGGCACCCGTGCGCATCGCCAGATTCTCCATCGACGGCAATGTCGCCTTCGGCGCGGTCGAGGGCGACAGTCCCCCCGGAACGACCGATGGGCTTGTCCTCGACATCATCAAGGGCATCCCGTTCGCGGACTTCGAACTCTCCGGCACGAAGGTCCCGCTGAGCAAGGTCAGGCTTCTGCCGCCGGTGCTCCCGAACAAGGTCGTCGCCTTCGGCCGCAATTACGCGGAACACGCGAAGGAACTGGGCAACGAGGTCCCGGACGCCCCCTTCGCGTTCTTCAAGCCGTCCACCTCGGTGATCGGCCCCGGCGACGCGATCGCGTACCCCTCCTTCTCGCAGGAACTGCACCACGAGGCCGAGCTCGCCGTGGTCATCGGCCGCATGTGCCGTGAGGTCCCGCGCGAGCGCGTCAAGGACGTCATCCTCGGCTACACCTGCGCGAACGACGTCACCGCGCGTGACGTCCAGAAGCGCGAGAAGCAGTGGGCCAGGGCCAAGGGCTTCGACACCTCCTGCCCGCTCGGCCCGTGGGTGGAGACGGACCTCGACCCCAGCGACCTGACGATCCAGTGCACGGTCAACGGACAGCAGCGCCAGCTCGGCCGCACGTCCCAGATGATCCACTCGATCGAGGACCTGATCGTCAACATCTCCGAGGCCATGACGCTGCTCCCCGGCGACGTGATCCTCACGGGTACCCCGGAAGGGGTCGGCCCGCTCAACGTCGGCGACGAGGTCGCCGTCACCATCGAAGGCATCGGCACTCTCACCAACAAGGTGATCAAGCGTGGCTAACGCGACCCCTGTACGCGTACGTTTCTGTCCCTCCCCGACCGGCAACCCCCACGTGGGCCTGGTCCGCACGGCGCTGTTCAACTGGGCCTACGCCCGGCACAACCAGGGCACCCTGGTCTTCCGTATCGAGGACACCGACGCGGCCCGCGACTCCGAGGAGTCGTACGAGCAGCTCCTCGACTCGATGCGCTGGCTCGGCTTCGACTGGGACGAGGGCCCCGAGGTCGGCGGCCCCCACGCGCCGTACCGCCAGTCGCAGCGCATGGACATCTACAAGGACGTCGCCGAGAAGCTCCTCGCCGCCGGCCACGCCTACCGCTGCTACTGCTCCACCGAGGAGCTCGACGCCCGCCGCGACGCCGCCCGCGCCGCCGGCAAGCCCTCCGGTTACGACGGCCACTGCCGCGACCTGAGCGCCGAGCAGATCGCCGCGTACGAGGCCGAGGGCCGGCAGCCCATCGTCCGATTCCGCATGCCCGACGAGGCGATCACCTTCGAGGACCTCGTCCGCGGCGAGATCACCTACCAGCCGGAGAACGTCCCGGACTTCGGCATCGTCCGCGCGAACGGCGCCCCGCTGTACACGCTGGTCAACCCGGTCGACGACGCCCTGATGGAGATCACCCACGTCCTGCGCGGCGAGGACCTGCTCTCCTCCACGCCCCGCCAGATCGCCCTCTACAAGGCGCTCACCGAGCTCGGCATCGCGAAGCTCACGCCCGCCTTCGGCCACCTGCCGTACGTCATGGGCGAGGGCAACAAGAAGCTCTCGAAGCGTGACCCGCAGGCCTCGCTCAACCTCTACCGCGAGCGCGGCTTCCTGCCCGAGGGCCTGCTCAACTACCTGTCCCTGCTCGGCTGGTCCTTCTCGGCCGACCAGGACGTCTTCTCCATCGAGGACATGGTCGCGAAGTTCGACCTCGCGGACGTCAACTCGAACCCGGCGCGCTTCGACCTCAAGAAGGCCGAGTCGATCAACGGCGACCACATCCGCATGCTGGACGTGAAGGCGTTCGCGGCGGCCTGCGAGCCGTGGCTGCGCGCCCCGTTCGCCAACTGGGCGCCCGAGGACTTCGACCAGGCGGCCTGGGAGGCCATCGCCCCCCACGCGCAGACCCGCGTGACGGTCCTGTCCGACATCACGGCCAACGTCGACTTCCTGTTCCTCAAGGAGCCGGTGGAGGACGAGGCGTCCTGGACCAAGGCCATGAAGGGCGACCCGGTCGGCCTCCTGACCACGGCCCGCGCGAAGCTCGAGGCCGCAGACTGGGCGTCGGCCGACTCCCTCAAGGAGGCCGTCCTGGCCGCCGGTGAGGAGCACGGCCTCAAGCTCGGCAAGGCGCAGGCCCCGGTCCGCGTCGCCGTCACCGGCCGCACGGTCGGCCTGCCCCTCTTCGAGTCCCTGGAGATCCTGGGCAAGGACAAGACCCTGACCCGCATCGACGCCGCCCTGGCCAAGCTCACGGCCTAAGCTCGGGCACATGCCGATCCGCGCGGTCCTGTGGGACGTAGACGACACGATCTTCGACTACGCGAACGCGGACCGCGTGGGAATGCGGGACCACCTTCGGGCCGAGGGCCTGGCCGACGGATTCACCTCCGTCGGCCAGGCCCTCGCCCGTTGGCGCACCCTCACCCAGGAGCACTGGGCGCGCTTCGAGGCGGGCGAGACCGACTGGGAGGGCCAGCGCCGCAATCGCGTACGGGCCTTCGTGGGGCGCGGCGCCGACAACGCCGACAGCATGGACGATGCCGAGGCGGACGCCTGGTTCGGGCGCTACATCGTCCACTACGAGGCTGCCTGGGCACTGTTCCCCGACACCGTCCCCGTGCTCGACCTGCTCGCGGAGCGCTACCGGCACGCGGTCCTGTCCAACTCCTCGCTCCACAACCAGGACCGCAAGCTGCGCGTCCTCGGCGTGAGGGACCGCTTCGAGGCCGTCGTCTGCGCCGCCGAACTCGGCGTGGCCAAACCGCAGGCCGCTGCCTTCCACGCCGCCTGCGAGGCCCTGGAACTGCCCCCGCACGAGGTCGCGTACGTCGGGGACCAGCCCGACACCGACGCCCGCGGCGCCGAGGAGGCGGGGCTCACCGGCATCTGGCTGGACCGTGCGCGGACCGGTGGCCGTCCGGAACTGACGCGCATCACAGGGCTCGACCAGCTCCCCGCCCTGCTGGCCCCGGATACCCGTTTTGGAGCGCCGTCCACCTTCGGGTAATGTTCTTCCTGCGCCAAGGGAAACGGGCCGACAGGCCGGACCCGGAAGCGTAAATCAAACAGAACCCTCGCAAGGGGTTGCTTTTTGATGGCCTATGGTGTAATTGGCAGCACGACGGTTTCTGGTTCCGTTAGTCTAGGTTCGAGTCCTGGTAGGCCAGCTCGCAGAGCTTATCTGCATCGCGGATTCCAGATCCGCAAAGCCCCCGTTGTGTAGCGGCCTAGCACGCTGCCCTCTCAAGGCAGTAGCGCCGGTTCGAATCCGGTCGGGGGTACAGATCCTTCCCAGGGGGACAGTCCGGGTCGCACCCGCTGTTTTTCATGCAGGATCGCTAGGGCCCCCGTTGTGTAGCGGCCTAGCACGCCGCCCTCTCAAGGCGGTAGCGCCGGTTCGAATCCGGTCGGGGGTACTGATCGGGCCATCCAGGCCTGGATCGCATTGGGCTATGGTGTAATTGGCAACACGACGGTTTCTGGTTCCGTTGTTCTAGGTTCGAGTCCTGGTAGCCCAGCTGGATAGTGTGGCAACACAAGATCCTTGCCCCCGTTGTGTAGCGGCCTAGCACGCCGCCCTCTCAAGGCGGTAGCGCCGGTTCGAATCCGGTCGGGGGTACAAGACAGCAAGAGGCCCTCCCCAGCAGGGGAGGGCCTCTTCGCGTTGTCCGGAGCGCGTGCGCGTGAAAGGTCTCACCAAGTCTCAACTCGGGCCGGTCGCTGCGGCGTTGAAGCGGCCGGCCCGAGGGGGAGCGGTGTGGTGGGGAGGGTCAGCCGGTGCGGCGCAGGGCCTCGGAGAGGCGGCCCGCCGCGTCGATGACGGCCTGCGCGTGCATGCGGCCCGGGTGGCGCGTCAGGCGCTCGATCGGTCCGGAGACCGAGACCGCAGCGACGACACGGTTCGAGGGGCCGCGCACCGGCGCGGAGACGGACGCGACGCCCGGCTCCCGCTCGCCGATCGACTGGGCCCAGCCACGGCGCCGTACGCCCGACAGGGCCGTCGCCGTGAAGCGGGCGCCCTGGAGGCCGCGGTGGAGGCGCTCGGGCTCCTCCCAGGCCATCAGGATCTGCGCCGACGAGCCCGCCTTCATCGTGAGCGTGGAGCCCACGGGGACGGTGTCCCTGAGGCCCGACAGGCGCTCGGCGGCCGCGACACAGATGCGCATGTCGCCCTGCCGGCGATAGAGCTGCGCGCTCTCGCCCGTCACGTCACGGAGGTGGGTGAGTACCGGACCCGCCGTTGCGAGCAGGCGGTCCTCGCCCGCCGCCGCGGCCAGCTCGGCCATGCGCGGGCCGAGGATGAATCGGCCCTGCATGTCACGCGCCACCATGCGGTGGTGTTCCAGTGCCACGGCGAGACGGTGTGCCGTGGGTCTTGCCAGTCCGGTCGCCGCGACCAGCCCCGCGAGGGTGGCCGGACCGGACTCCAGGGCGCTGAGAACAAGGGCCGCCTTGTCCAGAACGCCGACGCCGCTAGAGTTGTCCATGCGTCGATACTCGCGTCTCACTCTGTGAAACGCAAGTTCAATTTCCCGTGAAACTTGACACCCTGTACTTACAGCGGCCCGCAGACCAACGGGCCGGGACGTTCACGTCCGGTACGAGGGGTACGGACGTCGGCGACCACGATCTCTAGTTGGGCCGGCTCACGATGCCGGCCGGAGGGAAAGCGATGGGTAGGACACTCGCGGAGAAGGTCTGGGACGACCACGTCGTCCGGCGCGCCGAGGGCGAGCCCGACCTCCTCTTCATCGATCTGCACCTGCTGCACGAGGTGACCAGCCCGCAGGCCTTCGACGGCCTGCGTCAGACCGGTCGCCAGGTGCGGCGCCTCGACCTCACCATCGCGACCGAGGATCACAACACCCCGACCCTCGACATCGACAAGCCGATCGCGGACCCGGTCTCGCGCGCCCAGCTGGAGACGCTGCGCAAGAACTGTGCCGACTTCGGTGTTCGCCTGCACTCGCTGGGTGACGTCGAGCAGGGCGTCGTGCACGTGGTCGGCCCGCAGCTGGGCCTGACCCAGCCGGGCACCACGGTCGTCTGCGGTGACTCCCACACGTCCACGCACGGCGCGTTCGGCGCGCTGGCCTTCGGCATCGGCACCTCCCAGGTCGAGCACGTCCTGGCCACCCAGACGCTGCCGCTGGCCCGCCCGAAGACGATGGCCATCACCGTCGACGGCGACCTGCCCGACGGTGTGACCGCCAAGGACCTGATCCTCGCCATCATCGCGAAGATCGGCACGGGCGGCGGCCAGGGCTACATCCTGGAGTACCGCGGCTCCGCCATCGAGAAGCTCTCGATGGAGGCCCGCATGACCATCTGCAACATGTCCATCGAGGCCGGTGCCCGCGCGGGCATGATCGCCCCCGACGAGACCACCTTCGCCTACCTCGAGGGCCGCGCGCACGCCCCGAAGGGCGAGGACTGGGACGCCGCGGTGGCGTACTGGAAGACGCTGAAGTCGGACGACGACGCGGAATTCGACGCCGAGGTCGTCATCGACGCCGCCGCGCTGTCGCCGTTCGTCACCTGGGGCACCAACCCGGGCCAGGGCTTGCCCCTGTCGGCGCAGGTCCCCGACCCTGCTTCGTACGAGGACGCTTCGGAGCGCCTCGCCGCCGAAAAGGCCCTGGAATACATGGGGTTGACCGCCGGGCAGCCGCTGCGCGACGTCAAGGTCGACACCGTCTTCGTAGGTTCGTGCACCAACGGCCGCATCGAGGACCTGCGCGCCGTGGCCGAGATCGTCGAGGGCCGTAAAGTCGCCGACGGTGTACGGATGCTGGTCGTTCCCGGCTCCGCGCGGGTGGGTCTGCAGGCCGTCTCCGAGGGCCTGGACAAGGTCTTCAAGGAGGCCGGCGCCGAATGGCGGCACGCGGGCTGCTCGATGTGTCTGGGCATGAACCCCGACCAACTCGCCCCTGGCGAGCGCTCCGCGTCCACCTCGAACCGCAACTTCGAGGGACGGCAGGGCAAGGGCGGCCGTACGCACCTGGTCTCGCCCCAGGTCGCCGCCGCCACCGCCGTGCTTGGCCACCTGGCCTCTCCGGCCGACCTGTCCGACACTGACGCCCGTACGCCCGCTGGAGTCTGATCAGCCATGGAAGCATTCACCACGCACACCGGCCGGGCCGTCCCGCTGCGCCGCAGCAACGTCGACACGGACCAGATCATCCCCGCCCACTGGCTCAAGAAGGTCACCAGGGACGGTTTTGAGGACGGGCTGTTCGAGGCCTGGCGCAAGGACCCCGAGTTCGTGCTGAACAAGGCCGAACGCGAGGGCGCCACGGTCCTGGTGGCAGGTCCCGACTTCGGTACCGGATCCTCCCGCGAGCACGCGGTGTGGGCGCTGCAGAACTACGGCTTCAAGGCCGTCATCTCCGCGCGGTTCGCCGATATCTTCCGCGGCAACTCGCTCAAGAACGGCCTGCTCACGGTGGTGCTCGACCAGAAGGTCGTGGACGCGCTCCAGGACCTGGTGGAGAACGACCCCCAGGCCGAGATCACGGTCGACCTGGAGGCGCGTGAAGTGCGGGCCGAGGGCATCACCGCCGCCTTCGAACTCGACGAGAACGCGCGCTGGCGGCTGCTGAACGGCCTGGACGACATCAGCATCACGCTCCAGAACGAGGGCGACATCGCGGAGTACGAGTCCAAGCGTCCCGCGTTCAAGCCGCAGACCGTGCAGATCTGAACTCTGCAAGGCTGATTCCGGCCATCGCGCCAAGCCTCTGTACCCCCAATCGTGGACGGTTGGGGGTACAGCTGTGTCCGGCCCCGGACCGCTCGCCAAGTGCCGTTCCGGAGCTCTCAACTCCCCGTGTTTTCAAGGGTGTTCAGGGGGTACGCGCGTCTCCTGGCGCCCGTGCGCGCGCGCCCCTCGGAGGGGCCCAGGAGGCCCGCCAGGGACGGCAGTTACCCCCTGCGGAGGCGACAACTCGCCCCAGATGGCACAATCTGTGCATGGAACACGACGGCCAACTCCAGCTCTATGCGGCGGTCGCGGACCAACTCAAGGAAGCGCACTCCAGGGTGCGCGCACTGCAAGTCCCGGAGGGCGTACGGATGGCGCTGACCCGGAAGCTGCTGGTCATTACGGCCGCGGCCAAGCACGATCTCGCCGATGCGGCAAGGCGACTGGACCGATTCATGGTGGACCTCGACGAGGGTCGATTCTCACAAGAGGACCACTGAGTAACTTCGCGACAGCCCGAGTTCGTTGCGGCACAAGGGTGATTAGCCCGTTTCGTGTTTGATTTGCGGTATATATCTGCCTAACGTGCGAAAAAGCCGGATCGGATACGTTCCGGCAATGTCTCCGAAGGGGAAGACGTGAACAAGGCGCAGCTCGTAGAAGCGATTGCCGACAAGGTCGGCGGCCGTCAGCAGGCCGCGGACGCCGTCGACGCGGTCCTGGACGCCATCGTCCGTGCCGTCGTCAGCGGGGACCGGGTCTCGGTCACCGGCTTCGGCTCGTTCGAGAAGGTCGACCGCCCGGCCCGCTACGCCCGTAACCCGCAGACGGGTGAGCGCGTACGGGTCAAGAAGACCTCCGTTCCGCGTTTCCGTGCCGGTCAGGGCTTCAAGGACCTCGTCGCGGGCTCGAAGAAGCTCCCGAAGGGCGAGGTGGCCGTCAAGAAGGCCCCCAAGGGCAGCCTGACCGGCGGTGCTTCGGCGACGGTCAAGAAGGCCGCGGCCAAGAAGGCCACGACCGCCAAGAAGGCGGCGGCGAAGAAGGTCACCGCCAAGAAGACCACGGCCAAGAAGACGACGGCCGCGGCGAAGAAGACCACGGCGACGGCGAAGAAGACCACCGCCAAGAAGGCCACCGCCACGGCGAAGAAGGCCGCCGCCAAGAAGGCCGCCCCGGCGAAGACCGCCGCGAAGAAGGCCACCGCGAAGAAGACGGCGCCCGCCAAGAAGGCCACGGCCAAGAAGGCGCCCGCCAAGAAGTCCACTGCGCGCAAGACGACCGCCAAGAAGACCACCGCCCGCAAGAAGTAAGGGCGACGGCCTCAAGGGCCCCTCACGCGCCGGGCCGGGCTCCCCTCGGGGAGCCCGGCCCGCGGTGTATTCGCGAAAGCCCGGTTCGGCGCAGGCTCAGAGCGTCTGCAGCGTTACCAGCGTGATGCGCCGCGCCTCGCCCTCACCCTCGACCTCGATACGGACCCGCTGCCCGGGGCGCAGCAGCCGAAGACCGCCCGCGTCGAACGCAGGGCCGTCGAACGGCACGGGGGTGCCGTCGTCGAGCAGCACGCTGCCGGAGCGGGAGTCGGGGTCGTATGTGTACGCGGTCGCCTGCATGCAGGCAGCGTACTCAGTCCGGGATCAGCAGCCCGGCGGCCGCCCCCGCGGTGCGCGGGCCGACGCCGAGCGACAGCGCCACCCGCAGGTCCTCGCCGGTGTCCACGTCCTGGCGCACGGAGTCGACGCCCGTCAGCGGGAGTTCCACCGCGCCGGACGCGGCATGACGGGCCCGCGACGCGGTGCCGAATGCGGGACGCAATTCCGTACCGGAACCCGCACTGAGAAGTGTGGTCCCGATTCCCGCCGCATCGGGGAGAAATGCACGGGGAAATAGCGCGGCCTCCGCGAGAACCCGGGACAATTCCGCGGACCGCAGGGCCGGCAGATCGGCGTTGAGCGCCGCGACGGCCGCATCCGGGCGCCGGGCCCGCGCCGCCGCCGCACCGTGCGCCAGGGCGGCGTTCAGGCCCGCTCCCGGGGCATCGGGGACGATCAGGGCACCCAGGGCAGCCAGCTCCCTCCCGGCGAGCGCATCGTCCGTGACTACCACCACATCCCGCACCCCGGCCGAGGCGGTCGCGGCGGCCACGGTGTCCTGCGCGAACGCCAGCGCGAGCCCGGGACGCACCCCGTCACCAGCAGTGGGCGCCAGCCTGCTCTTGGCCCGCACCAGGGGTTTCAGCGGTATCACGAGAGTCCACTGCACGTGAGGTCCGTCCCTTCGGGTCGCGCTCATTGTGGCCCGGCGCGTGAGGTGGGCATAAACGTGCGGGCGTACGGTGTTCTCGACAGACCGGCGGCCTGGGGCGACACTTGTGCGGCTGACCAGGTCCGAGAGGGCCTTCAAGGGTCCATAGAGGAAGGTGTCCGAGTGTCCCGCCGCAGAATCGGCTTCTGGTACCGCCTGGCGGCGGTCATCGCTAAACCGCCGCTCGTGGTTCTGATCAAGCGGGACTGGCGCGGAATGGAGAACATTCCGGCCGACGGCGGCTTTATCACCGCGGTGAACCACAATTCGCATCTGGACCCGTTCGCGTACGCGCACTTCCAGTACAACACCGGACGCGTTCCGCGATTCCTCGCCAAGCACGGGCTCTTCAAGAAGGGGTTCATCGGCGCCATCATGCGCGGCACCGGACAGATCCCCGTCTACCGCGAGACCACGAATGCGCTCAGTGCGTTCCGTGCCGCCATCGACGCCGTCGAGCGCGGGGAGTGCGTCGCCTTCTACCCCGAGGGCACCCTCACCCGCGATCCGGACCTGTGGCCCATGACCGCCAAGACGGGCGTCGCGCGCGTGGCACTGCAGACCAAGTGCCCCGTGATTCCCGTCGCCCAGTGGGGCGCCAACCTCGTGCTCGCGCCGTACGCGAAGAAGCCCGACCTGCTGCCGCGCAAGACGCACCACGTCCTCGCCGGACCGCCGGTCGACCTGGAGCGCTTCTACGACAAGGAGATGACTCCGGAACTCCTCAAGGAGGCCACCGAGGTCATCATGACGGCGATCACCGGACTGCTCGGTGAACTGCGCGGCGAGCTGCCTCCGCAGCGGCGTTACGACCCCCGTGAGGCGCGCATCGCGCAGCGCCGCAAGGCCGCCGGCACCAACACCCTTACGGAGCAGGCCGGTTCGGCCGCCATCGAGCACGGAAGTCCTGAGGAGAGCAAGTGACCCCACCCGTCAAGGCGGCCGTCTTCGGAACCGGCTCCTGGGGTACGGCCTTCGCCATGGTGCTCGCCGACGCGGGGTGCGACGTCACCCTGTGGGCGCGCAGGCCCGAACTGGCCGAAGCGGTCAACTCCACGCGTACGAACCCCGATTACCTCCCCGGCATCGAACTCCCCGGCAACATCAGGGCCACCACCGACGCCGCCGAGGCCGCGGACGGCGCCGAGTTCACGGTGCTCGCCGTGCCCTCGCAGACGCTGCGCGCCAACCTCGCCGAGTGGACGCCGCTGCTCGCGCCCGGCACGGTCCTCGTCTCCCTCATGAAGGGCGTCGAACTCGGCTCCGCCATGCGGATGAGCGAGGTCATCGAGGACGTCACCAAGGTCGGCGAGGACCGCATCGCGATCGTCACGGGCCCCAACCTCGCCCGCGAGATCGCCGCCCGGATGCCCGCCGCCGCCGTCGTCGCCTGCCGCGACGAATCGGTTGCGCAGCGCCTCCAGACCGCCTGCCACACGCCGTACTTCCGTCCGTACACGAACACCGACGTGATCGGCTGCGAGCTCGGCGGAGCCGTGAAGAACGTCATCGGGCTCGCCGTCGGCATCGCCGACGGCATGGGCCTCGGCGACAACGCGAAGGGCTCGCTCATCACGCGCGGCCTCGCGGAGACCACCCGGCTCGGCCTCGCGCTGGGCGCCGACCCGCTCACCTTCTCAGGGCTCGCGGGCCTCGGCGACCTCGTCGCCACCTGCTCTTCGCCCCTCTCGCGCAACCACACCTTCGGCACCAACCTGGGCAAGGGCATGACCCTCCAGGAGACCATCGCGGTCACCAAGCAGACCGCCGAGGGCGTCAAGTCCTGCGAGTCCGTGCTCGATCTGGCGCGCCGCCACGGTGTCGACATGCCGATCACGGAGACCGTCGTCGGCATCGTCCACGAGGGGAAGTCGCCGGTCGTCGCCCTCAAGGAGATCATGTCGCGCAGCGCCAAGCCCGAACGGCGCTGACGCGGGGCTCGCCGGACGCTGACTCCGCTGCTACCAGCAGGTACGCTCAACGCGATATGAGCAGCGAGAACCTTCCCCAGAGCAGCCGCCCGTCGGGCCAGAAGCCCCGTGTGGCCGTCGTCTTCGGCGGTCGCAGCTCCGAGCACGGCGTTTCCGTCGTCACCGCAGGCGCCGTGTTGCGGGCCATCGACCGCACCAAGTACGACGTGCTGCCGATCGGCATCACGCGGGAGGGGCGTTGGGCGCTGACGGCCGACGATCCCGAGCGGATGGCCATCACCGACCGCAAGGTGCCGGACGTCGCCGAACTCGCCGAGTCCGCCGAGGGCGGGGTCGTGCTGCCCGTCGACCCGTCGAGCCGCGAGGTCGTCTACACGGAGCCCGGCTCCGTGCCCAAGGTCCTCGGCGACGTCGACGTCGTGTTCCCCGTCCTGCACGGCCCGTACGGCGAGGACGGCACCATCCAGGGCCTGCTCGACCTGTCCGGGACGCCGTACGTCGGCTGTGGCGTCCTGTCCTCGGCCGTCGGCCAGGACAAGGACTACATGAAGCGGGTGTTCACCTCGTTCGGGCTGAAGGTCGGCCCCTACCTGGTGATCCGGCCGCGCGAGTGGGAGCAGGACCGGGAAGGCGCGCGGCGTCGCATCGCGGACTTCGTCGGCGAGCAGGGCTGGCCGCTGTTCATCAAGCCCGCGCGCGCGGGTTCGTCGATCGGCATCACCAAGGTCGACTCCTTCGAGGGCCTCGACGAGGCGATCGAGGAGGCCCGCAGCCACGACCCGAAGATCATCGTGGAGGCGGCGCTCGTCGGCCGCGAGATCGAGTGCGGAGTCCTGGAGTTCGAGGACGGGCCGCGCGCGAGCGTGCCGGCCGAGATCCCGCCGGTCCAGGCCCACGACTTCTACGACTTCGAGGCCAAGTACATCGACTCGGCGTCCGGCATCGTGCCCGCGCCGCTCACCGACGAGCAGACGGCCGAGGTGCAGCGGCTCGCGGTCGAGGCGTTCGACGCGGCGTCCTGCGAGGGCCTCGTGCGCGCCGACTTCTTCCTCACCGAGGACGGCGAGTTCGTGATCAACGAGATCAACACGCTGCCCGGCTTCACCCCGATCTCCATGTACCCGCGGATGTGGCAGGAGAGCGGTGTGAGCTACCAGGAGCTGGTGGACCGCCTCATCCAGGCGGCGCTGAACCGGTCGACGGGGCTGCGCTAGTCCCGTAGCGATCCGATCCGTGCATGTCAGTCGGCGATCCCTTCGGGGATCGCCTTCTTGACGGGCTCGGCGAAGTCGACCAGGGGCGAGGCCCCCTCGGCGGCCAGCTCCTTGGGCAGGGTGACTTCCACGTAGGCGACCCGCAGCGTCGTCGTGAGCACCTGCGTGCCGTCGTCCCGCTTCTCGTACGCCCAGCCCACGCCGTTCACCTTCACCGGCAGAGCCTGTGGGTCGTCCATCAGCGCGGGCCGTGCGACACCGCAGCGCAGTATGATCGCCGGATCTCCCCACCCCGCGGTCAGCTCGGACCGCGGAGAGGGGTCGTTCCTTCCGTGCCCGTCCACCGTGTCCGGAAGCCTTTTGTGCAGGTTCCGGCACAGGTCCGTGACCTTGGCGTCAGGGGTGGGAACCGCTGCGTGCGCCGTGTCGTCTGCTGAGGAGCAGCCCGAGACGGCGAGCAGCAGGGCCAGGGCGGGGAGCCCGGTGGCAAGGCGGGGCCGGTGACGGAAGAAGTTCACCGGCCAAGGTTAGACGGGGGCTACAAGTGCACGACCGGGCAGGTCAGGGTGCGGGTGATGCCGTCCACTTGCTGGACCTTGGCGACCACCATGCGGCCCAGTTCATCGACTGTGTCGGCCTGTGCGCGCACGATGACGTCGTAGGGACCTGTCACGTCCTCGGCCTGGATCACCCCCGGGATCTTGCCGATCAGCTCGGCTACGGTCGACGCCTTGCCGACTTCGGTCTGAATCAGGATGTACGCCTGTACCACGGAACCTCCAGGGCGGCCACGAGGATCATGTGGGGAGAAGAGACGCCACGGTATCGCGTCGCCGCTCGCCGCGGGGAGACCCGCGGTGGCTGTGGCGTACACACTGCGACTGACGGACGGCGGGCACCGGTCCACGGGACGGTCCCGCCCACGACAATGACCGTACCGATGACAGAGACGGCTCGCGACCGCAAGCGGACCGGGGCAGAAGGGGCAGTACGCGCATGAAGGGCACCGTCGGCGAGCTGGGCGAGTTCGGGCTCATCCGAGAGCTCACCTCCCGGCTCACCACCACCCCGGCCGTACGACTCGGCCCGGGCGACGACGCGGCCGTGGTGGCCGCGCCGGACCGCAGGGTCGTCGTGAGCACGGACATCCTCCTCGAAGGGCGGCACTTCCGCCGCGACTGGTCCACGGCCTACGACGTCGGGCGCAAGGCGGCCGCGCAGAACCTCGCGGACATCGCCGCGATGGGCGCCGTCCCGACCGCGCTCCTGCTCGGCCTCGTGGTCCCCGCCGAACTTCCCGCCAGCTGGCCGAACGAGCTGATGGACGGCCTGCGCGACGAGTGCCAGGTCGCGGGCGCCGCCGTCGTCGGAGGCGATGTCGTACGCGGCGACACCATCACCGTCGCGATCACCGCGCTCGGCGACATGCGCAACCACGAGCCGGTCACGCGCTCCGGCGCACAGCCCGGCGACGTCGTCGCGGTGACCGGCTGGCTCGGCTGGTCCGCGGCCGGGCACGCCGTCCTCTCGCGCGGCTTCCGCTCGCCCCGCGCCTTCGTCGAGGCCCACCGCCGCCCCGAACCGCCGTACCACGCGGGCCCCGCGGCCGCCGGGCTCGGCGCCACCGCCATGTGCGACGTCAGCGACGGCCTCATCGCCGACCTGGGGCACATCGCGGAGGCCAGCAAGGTCCGTATCGACATCAAGTCCGGCAAGGTCGACGTGCCTTCGCAGATGAACGACATCGGGCAGGCCGTCGGCGTCGACCCGATCCAGTGGGTGCTCACCGGGGGAGAGGACCACGCGATCGTGGCCACGTTCCCGCCGGACGTGAAGCTGCCCGCCCGCTGGAAGGTGATCGGCGAGGTCCTCAACCCGTCGGCGCTGCCCCAGGTGACGGTCGACGGCGCCCCGTGGACGAACAAGGGCGGCTGGGACCACTTCGGGGACATAGAGGCCTGACGGGCTCACCGGCCGCGTACCGCCGCGGCCGGTGCGTCCAGCAGGGCCGGGTAGTCCTTCAGGTCGAGCGCGGTCGCGGCCTTCTCCGTCAGGCGCTTGAAGAACCCGGCCATCAGGCGGGAGCTGAGCAGCCGGTACATCCGGTCGCGGCTGCGGATCTTCCGCTCGGTGGGCGGCGCGAAGAACGGGCCCGCGTTGCCCGAGATCTTCTGGCAGCCCTTCGCGAAGCCCCCGATCTGCGCCTCGTAGGCGGCGAACGCGGTGCGGTGATCGCCGCCGGCCAGGGCCAGTTCACCCGCCAGGACGTACGCGCCGACGATGGCGACTCCGGTGCCCATGCCGCCCATCGTGGCGCCGTACCCGGCGTCGCCGAGCAGGACCACGCGGCCCTTGGTGAGCCGGTCGACGTGGATCTGCGCGATGGCGTCGAAGTACAGGTCGTCCGCGTCCTCCAGCGCCTTGAGGACCCGCGGCGCCTCCCAGCCCATCCCCGCGAACCGCTCCGCGAGGATCCGCTTCTGCTGGTCCACGTCCCTGCGGTCGTGGTCGAGAGGCTCGGAGCGGAACACCAGGAGCGCGCCCGCGCGGTCCGGGTCACCGTCGTAGTTGCTGACGGAGACCGCCCGGCCCGGGTCGCTGTACAGCCGGCCCGTGCGGTCGAGGCCCAGGTGGTTGGGGATGCCGAAGCCGGCCACGTAGTGGTCGAGGAACCGCAGGTAGCGGGACTCGTCGCCGAACACGAGGCGGCGGGTGGGGGAGTGCAGTCCGTCGGCCGCCACGACGAGGTCGAAGCGGCGGGGCGCCGCGCGCTCGAAGGTGACGTCGACCCCGTTGTCGTCCTCGGTCAGGGTGGCGATCGAGTCACCGAAGACGTACTCGACGGTGTCCCTGCTGTGCTCGTACAGGATGTGGGCGAGGTCGCCGCGGAAGATCTCCACGTCGCCGCTCATCAGCTCCGCCGGCAGATCGACGCGCGGGGTGCCGTCGGCGTCGACGACTGTCTGGCGGCCCATGCGGGTCTGGCGCGCGTGGATGTCGTCGTGGATGCCGAGGGCGGTCAGGACCGTGCGGTGCACCCAGCCGCGGAAGTCGACCGCGAATCCGCCCTCGCGCAGGGCGGGGGCCTTCTCGACGACGGTGACGCGGGCTCCGTGGAGGGACAGGGCGAGGGCGACGGCGGGGCCGGCGACGCTGGCGCCGGAGACCAGGACGTCGAGGTGGGACAGCCGGGTCGATGCGTACGGGGTGTGTGTGTTCTTCATGTCCCCGAGCGTCGCGGGCGCCCCTGACCACCCGCTTACCGTCCGCTGACCGCCGCTGACCGCATCGCCCGGCCCTCCTCGAACGCCTTCTCGTACGTCTCTGGAGTGAGCGCCGCACGGACCCGCGCCTCTACGGGGGCGACGTCCGGGTCCCCGGCGAGCGCGAGGCCGCGCAGGCCCGCTCCGGCCCCGAGCAGCACCGCGGCCTCGCGCGGATCCTGCGCCACGGAGGCCAACGCCTCGGCCGCGTCGGCGAGTTCGAGGACCCGCGTGGGCCCGTCGCAGAGCGCGATGCCCTGCTCGAACCAGTCGCGCGCCTCGTCCGGCCGTGACGCGGCGAGGGCGACGCGGCCCAGACCGATGAGGGTCCGCACGGTCTCGCCGACGCTGAACCAGTTCGCCGCGCACAGTTCGAGAGCCGCTTCGTAGTGCACGCGCGCGTGCTCCGTGTCCCCGCCGATCCGTGCCACATCGCCGAGGCCGCGCCGCGCGCTCGCCACCTTGTCGGGGACAGCCGCAGTGCGGGCCATCGCGGCCGACCGCGTGAAGTGATCGGCGGCGTCCCGGAGTTGGCCCTGGTGAAGCAGGACGTACGCCCGCCGGTGCAGCAGATCGGCGGTCTCCTCCGGGGCTTCGAGCGCGGCCACGTGCGCGAGACCCTCGTCAAGCAGCGCCAGGGCCCGCTCCCGATCACCGCGCCAGTCCGCGAACATGCCCAGCGGATCAAGGCAGTTGGCCATGCCCCACCGGTCCCCGGTCGCCCGGAAGCCGGCGAGCGCCCGCTCGAAATGCTCCTCCGACGTGACGGGGCGCCCCGCGAACCACTCCTGGAAGCCCAGGCCGACATCGAGCAGCGCGAGCCCCCAGGGCGCTTCGCCGACCTGCCGGCGCACCCGCTCCTTCACGGCGTACTGCGGCCCGTACGCCACCGACCACAGGACCACCACGAACGGCCGCCGCAGCGCGTGGTCCCGGGATGCGAGCACGGCCTCCGCGCGGGCCAGGCGCTCCGGTTCGCGCGGGTCGTTCCCGTCGCCCGCGACCGTGTTGATCACGCACAGGACGTACTCCTCGGCAAGGTCCTCCGGCGGCTCGTCCCCGAGCGCCGCCAGCAGCTCGCGGGCCAGCGGCACATGCGCGCCGTGCAGCCCGCGCAGCCGCCAGAACCAGGACAGGTCCGCCATCAGCCGCAGCGCCGCGCGCGGGTCCGCGCGCACGAGATGACGCAGGGCCGCCGACAGGTTGTCCCGCTCGGCCCCGAGCGCGGCCAGCCGCGGCAGCTGTCCGCCGCCGCGCAGATACGGCTCCGCCTGCGCCGCCAGTCCCCGGAAGTACGCGGCGTGCGCGTCCCGCAGCCGCGACAGCTCGCCCTCGTCGGCCAGATGCTCCGCGCAGAACGCGCGGATCGTCTGAAGCATCCGGTAGCGCCCACCGGCCGCCTCCAGGAAGGACTTCTCCGTGAGCGAGGCCAGCAGGTCCTCCGGATACGGCACCCCGCACACGGCCTCGACCGCGGCGAGCGTCGCGCCCCCGGACGACCCTCCGGCGAACACGGCCATCCGCCGCGCGAGATCCCGCTCCTCCTCGTCGAGCAGCTCCCAGCTCCACTCGACGACCGCGCGCAGCGTGCGGTGCCGGGGCGCCTTGGTCCGGTCGCCGCGGGACAGCAGCCGGAAGCGGTCGCCGAGGCGGTCGGCGAGCTCGTCAACGGTGAGCGTGCGCAGCCTGGCCGCGGCGAGTTCGATCGCCAGCGGCAGCCCGTCGAGGGCCTCGCAGATCCCGTGAACGGCCTCCACGCGCGCGTGCAGATCGGCATCGGGCCGTACGGCGGCCGCCCGGTCCATGAACAGACGCGCGGCGGGACCGGCCGCGAGCGGCGGCACCGGGCACAGCGCCTCACCGGTGATGCCGAGCGCCTCCCGGCTCGTGGCGAGGATCCGCAGCCCGGGACACACGCCGAGCAGCACGCCCGCGGTGCGGGCCGCGTCGTCGACGAGATGCTCGCAGTTGTCGAGCACGAGCAGCACCTCGCGCCCCTCCAGCGCGTCGATCAGCCGCTCGACCGGATCCCCCTGGGGCCCCCGGAATCCCTCACGCACCCCGAGCGCCGCGAGCAGCGCGTGCGGCACCTGCTCCCCGCCGGCGAGAGGCGCCAGCTCGGCCCAGCACACGTCGGCCCTGTCCCGCGCGGCCTCGGCCGCGAGCCGGGTCTTGCCCGCCCCGCCCGGACCCGTCAGCGTCACGAGCCGCGCCCCGGTGAGCAAGGCGTCGATCCGCGAGAGCTCGTCGGTCCGCCCGACGAACCGGGTCAGCTGCGCGGGAACGCCCCTCCCGCGCGCGGGCTCCCGCCCCCGCAGGAGTTCCAGGTGCAGCGCCGAGAGCTCCGCCGAAGGGTCGGCCCCCAGCTCGTCGGCGAGGACGCGCCGCACCTCCTCGTACACGGCGAGCGCCTCGGCGGGCCGCCCGTCCGCGTGGAGGGCGCGCATCAGCTGACCGTAGAGGCGTTCGCTGAGGGGATGGGCGGCGATCAGCTCCCGCAGCTCGGGGACGAGACCGCCACCCGAGCCGAGCGCGAGTTCCGCCTCGATACGGGTCTGGGCGGCGGTGAGCCTGATCTCGTCGAGACGGCTGCCGAAGGCGGCAGGCAGGTCGGCGAGCGCCGGACCGCGCCAGAGCCCGAGCGCCTCCCCGAGGAGTGCGGATGTCTGGGAAGGGTCCCCGGCCGTGAGTGCACGCTCGCCCTCGGCGGCCAGCCGCTCGAAACGGTGCACGTCCACGTCGTCAGGGCCGACGGCCAGCCGGTAGCCCGCCGGGGTGGCCTCGATGTCGAGGGAGAGCCGCTTGCGCAGCCGAGAGACCTGCGACTGGAGGGCGTTGGCGGCGCCGGCCGGCGGCTCGTCCCCGTACAGGCCGTCGATCAGGCGCTCCACCGGGACGGTCCGGCCCGCCTCCAGGAGCAGCAGCGTCAGCAACGCCCGCGGGCGCGGACCGCCGGGGTCCAGCGGGGTGCCGTCGGGGGCGCGTACGTCGAGGGGGCCGAGGATGCCGAAGCGCATTGGGCAGATTGTGGCAGGGGCTACGGGGAGCATCCCGGGTCTGTGCCCTTGGGACTCCTCCCGGCATGAAAACGGCATAAAAAAAGAACCGGTCCCCGAGGGGACCGGTTCTTCAAGCAACCAGCTAGGTGGCCGCGCTACGCGTTACGTCAGCGCGAGACCTTGCCGGCCTTGATGCACGAGGTGCAGACGTTGAGGCGCTTCGGCGTCCGACCGACCACTGCACGCACACGCTGGATGTTCGGGTTCCAGCGACGGGACGTACGGCGGTGCGAGTGCGAAATGTTGTTGCCGAAGCTCGGCCCCTTGCCACAGACGTCGCAGTTGGCAGCCACGGGTCACTCCAAGACTTCAGATGCACTTACGGTTGATCCCGGCATGCCGGGATCGGATCGGAGGATCTGAGTGGCGGTGCCAGGGGAAGGCCCGATGGATATCGGGCAACCGGAGCAGCATACAACGGCTGCTTCGGTAGAACGAAACTACCATGGTTGCCCCGGTTGCCGTCCCGGGCCCTCTTCCGGAGGGACCCCCTCCGGGGTCTACGCTGCGATGCCAGTTCGGCTGCTCTAGGAGGCGCAGGTGCCGCAGGTGCTCGACGTCCACGCGGTGCGCGCCTGGTGCGCACTGGCCCTGGAGGCGCTCGGGCGGGACCGCGAGGAGATCGACGCGATCAACGTCTATCCCGTCGCGGACGGGGACACAGGCACCAATCTGTACCTGACCGTCGAGTCCGCGGTACAAGCTGTGGAAGCGGTCTTCACGGGCCTCGAACCCGCACCGCCCGCGCTGCCCGACGTCGTCCACGCGATGGCTCACGGAGCACTGATAGGGGCCCGCGGAAACTCCGGAACGATCCTCGCGCAGCTCCTTCGCGGCATGGCCCAGGTCCTCGCGGGCGACGCCGGCGGTGAGGCGGATCACAGCGAAGACGCCGACGGGGACAGCCTGCGGCGCGCACTGCGCCGGGCCGCCGAGTCCGCCCGGGAGGCGGTCGCGCACCCCGTGGAGGGCACGGTTCTGACGGTGGCGGCTGCCGCTGCGGACGCCGCGGACATCTCCGGCGGGCCGCGCGGCGACTGCGTGGACGTGGCCCGCGCCGCGTACGACGGTGCCTGTGCCGCGCTCGACGCGACGCCGGGACAGCTCGCGGTCCTGGGGCGCGCGGGTGTCGTGGACGCGGGCGGGCGCGGGCTCGTGGCCGTACTCGGTGCGCTGACCGAGGCGCTCTCGGGCGACCCGGTGGCACCTCCGGGCGGTCGGGGCGTGCACCACGCGCGCGTGGCCGCCGACCAGTCGCTGGACTGTGCGGACGGCGAAGGGCCGGCCTTCGAGGTGATCTACCTCCTGGAGGCCGACGACCAGGCCGTGGCGCGGCTGCGGACCCGGCTCGACGGCCTCGGCGACTCCCTCGTGGTCGTCGGCGGCGACGGACTGTGGAACGTCCATGTGCACGTCGACGACGCGGGCGCCGCCGTCGAGGCGGGCGTCGAGGCCGGCCGCCCGTACCGCATCCGCATCACGCACTTCGCCGCAGGCGACGCCCATACGACGCACCCCACGTCCGGCTCCGCGCCGACCGGGGAACGCGCCCAGCGCGCGATCGTCGCCGTGGTCCCCGGGGAGGGGCTCGCCGGTCTGTACAGCGAGGCGGGCGCCACCGTCGTACCCGAGCGGCCCGGCGAGGTGCCAGGCAGCGGTGAACTGGTCGAGGCGATCCGGCGGGCGCACGCGCGCGAAGTGGTGCTCCTGCCGAACGACGCCGAACTGCGCCACACCGCCGCAGCAGCGGCCGAGCAGGCCCGCACCGAAGGCGTGCGGGTCGCCCTCATCCCCACCCGGTCCGCGATCCAGGGCATCGCCGCGCTCGCCGTCCACGAGAAGGAGCGGCGCTTCGACGAGGACGTCGTCGCGATGACGTCGGCGGCCGGCGCGACCCGCTACGCCGAACTGGCCGTCGCCGAGCGGCAGTCGTGGACGATGGCCGGCATCTGCCAGGCCGGGGACTTCCTCGGCCTCATCGACGGGGACGTCGCCGTGATCGGCGAAGAGGTGACGCGGACGGCCCGTACGACCCTCGACAGGATGCTGGCCGCGGGCGGCGAGATGGTCACCCTCGTCCTCGGCGACGAGGTGCCCGACGAGGTCGCCGACCGGCTCGAACGGCACGTACGCGAGACGTACCTGGCCGTCGACACCGTGGTCTACCGGGGCGGACGGAACTCCGCGCTCATGCTCATCGGTGTCGAGTAGCCCCCGGTGGGCCCCCTTTGTCAGTGGCGTGGTGTGCAATGGATCTCGTGCCCGCGCTCGAAGAACCGCTGAAGAAAGCGCTCGGTCCCGCCACCGCGAAGGTGATGGCCGAGCACCTGGACCTGCACACGGTCGGTGACCTGCTCCACCACTATCCGCGCAGATACGCGGAGCGCGGCGAGCTCACCCGCCTCGCCGACCTGCCCCTCGACGAGCACGTCACCGTGGTCGCCCAGGTCGCGAGCGCCCGCATCCTGAAGTTCAACGGCGGCGCCGGCCAGCGCCTCGAAGTGACCATCACGGACGGCAGCGGCCAGCTCCAGCTGGTCTTCTTCGGCCGTGGCATCCACAAGCCGCACAAGGACCTCCTGCCCGGCACGCGCGCGATGTTCGCGGGTAAGGCCTCCGTCTTCAACCGCAAGATGCAGCTCGCGCACCCGGCGTACGAACTGCTGCGGGCCGACGCCCTGGACGCCGGCGAGGCCGACGAGGCGATCGGCTCCTGGGCCGGCGCCCTCATCCCGATCTACCCGGCCACCGCCAAGCTGGAGTCCTGGAAGATCGCCAAGGCCGTCGACATGGTGCTGCCCAGCGCCCAGGAGGCCCTCGACCCCCTGCCGGACTCGCTGCGTGCGGGCCGCGGCCTCGTCCCGCTGCCCGAAGCACTCCTGAAGGTCCACCGGCCCCACACGAAGGCGGACATCGCCGACGCCCGCGCCCGCCTCAAGTGGGACGAGGCGTTCGTCCTCCAAGTCGCCCTCGCCAGGCGGAGGTTCGCCGACGCGCAGCTGCCCGCCGTGGCCCGCGTCCCCCGCCCCGACGGCCTGCTCACGGCGTTCGACGCGAAGCTCCCCTTCACCCTCACCGACGGCCAGCAGAAGGTCTCCAAGGAAATCTTCGACGGCCTCGCCACCGAACACCCGATGCACCGCCTGCTCCAGGGAGAGGTCGGTTCCGGGAAGACGATGGTCGCCCTGCGCGCCATGCTCGCCGTTGTCGACGCGGGCGGGCAGGCCGCGATGCTCGCGCCGACCGAGGTCCTCGCCCAGCAGCACCACCGCTCCATCACCGAGATGATGGGCGAGCTCGCCGAGGGCGGGATGCTCGGGGGCGCCGAGCACTCCACCAAGGTCGTTCTGCTCACCGGCTCCATGGGCGTCGCGGCCCGCCGCCAGGCCCTTCTCGACCTCGTCACGGGCGACGCGGGCATCGTCATCGGGACGCACGCCCTGATCGAGGACAAGGTCCAGTTCCACGACCTGGGACTGGTCGTCGTCGATGAGCAGCACCGCTTCGGCGTCGAGCAGCGCGACGCCCTGCGCGGCAAGGGCAAGCAGCCCCCGCACCTGCTGGTCATGACGGCCACCCCCATTCCCCGTACGGTCGCGATGACGGTCTTCGGTGACCTGGAGACCTCCGTCCTCGACCAGCTGCCCGCCGGGCGCTCGCCCATCGCCACCCATGTCGTGCCCGCCGCCGACAAGCCGCACTTCCTCGCGCGCGCCTGGGAGCGCGTACGCGAGGAAGTGGAGAACGGGCATCAGGCGTACGTCGTCTGTCCCCGCATCGGCGACGAGGAGGAGCAGGGCAAGAAGGGCAAGGGGGCCAAGAAGGAGTCCGCCGAGGACGCGGCCGAGAAGCGGCCTCCGCTCGCCGTCCTGGACGTCGCCGAGGAGCTGGCCCACGGCGCCCTGCGCGGGCTGAAGGTGGAGGTTCTGCACGGCAGGATGCAGCCCGACGACAAGGACGCCGTGATGCGCCGCTTCGCCGCGGGCGAGACGGACGTCCTGGTCGCGACCACGGTCATCGAGGTCGGGGTGAACGTGCCGAACGCCACAGCCATGGTGATCATGGACGCCGACCGCTTCGGCGTCTCCCAGCTCCATCAGCTGCGCGGCCGCGTCGGCCGTGGCTCGGCGGCGGGCCTGTGTCTCCTGGTCAGCGAGATGCCGGAGGCCAGCCCGGCCCGCGCCCGTCTCGGCGCCGTCGCCGCCACGCTCGACGGGTTCGAGCTCTCCCGTATCGACCTGGAGCAGCGCCGCGAGGGCGACGTCCTCGGGCAGGCCCAGTCCGGGGTGCGCTCGTCCCTGCGCATGCTCGCCGTCATCGAGGACGAGGAGATCATCGCCGAGGCCCGCCAGGAGGCGACGGCCGTCGTCGCCGCCGACCCGGACCTGGAGCACCTGCCGGGCCTGCGCACGGCCCTGGACGCGCTCCTGGACGAGGAGCGCGAGCAGTACCTCGACAAGGGCTGACAAACTGGAGGTCCCCGCACGTCCCTTCAGCCCCTTCTCCACTAGGACTCAGATGACCCGCGTGATCGCCGGCCGGGCCGGCGGACGTCGCCTGTCCGTCCCGCCGGGCAACGGCACCCGCCCCACGTCCGACCGGGCGCGCGAAGCCCTCTTCTCCACCTGGCAGTCACTGCTCGGCGGCGGCCCGCTGGACGGCGAGCGCGTGCTCGACCTGTACGGCGGCTCAGGCGCCGTGGGCCTGGAGGCGCTGTCGCGCGGCGCCGGGCACGCGCTCCTGGTGGAGGCCGACGCACGCGCGGTCCGCACCATCCGCGAGAACGTGAAGTCCCTCGGCCTCCCCGGCGCCGAGGTCAGAGCGGGCAAAGCGGAACAGATCGTCCGGGGCCCGGCCCCCGCCACCCCGTACGACCTGGTCTTTCTCGACCCTCCGTATGCCGTCCCGGACGACGATCTTCGGGAGATTCTGCTCACACTCGCCTCTGGGGGCTGGCTCGCGGACGAAGCGCTCGTCACCGTGGAGCGAAGCACCAGGGGCGGTGTTTTCCCGTGGCCGGACGGATTTGAGGCACTGAGGTCCCGTCGCTACGGCGAGGGAACGTTTTGGTACGGTCGCGCCGCCCTGAAGAGCACCGTCACGTGCGAGGAAGCGCCGTGACCGGACCGGAGAGCGAGGGACTCACGTTGCGCCGCGCCGTCTGTCCGGGGTCGTTCGACCCCATCACCAATGGCCACCTCGACATCATCGGCCGAGCGTCCAAGCTGTACGACGTCGTGCACGTCGCGGTGATGATCAACCAGTCGAAGAAGGGCCTCTTCGAGATCGAGGAGCGGATCGAGCTGATCCGCGAGGTCACCGCCGAGTTCGGCAACGTCGAGGTCGAGTCGTTCCACGGACTGCTCGTCGACTTCTGCAAGCAGCGCGACATCCCGGCCATCGTGAAGGGCCTGCGCGCCGTCAGCGACTTCGACTACGAACTGCAGATGGCCCAGATGAACAACGGCCTCACGGGCGTGGAAACCCTCTTCGTCCCCACCAACCCGACGTACAGCTTCCTGTCCTCGTCCCTGGTGAAGGAGGTCGCGGCCTGGGGCGGCGACGTCTCCCACCTGGTGCCGCCGGTGGTCTTCGAGGCGCTCACCCAGCGCCTCCCCAAGAAGTGACATCCGGGCGCCAGTTGGCCGTACAGTCGTCCCGTCCGTCTCCAACACCCCTGTAGAGAGTGGCGAGCACACGGTGGACGTGCAGAAGAAGATCGACGAGATCGTCGCCGCGGTCGGCAATGCCCGGTCCATGCCCATGTCGGCCTCGTGTGTGGTCAATCGCGCCGACCTGCTCGCGATGCTCGAAGAGGTGCGCCAGGCGCTGCCCGGCTCCCTCGCGCAGGCCGAGGAGCTGATCGGCGGACGCGCGCAGATGGTCGAGCAGGCCCGCCAGGAGGCCGAGCGGATCATCGAGACGGCGCACGCCGAGCGCGGTTCCCTGATCTCCGACACCGAGGTCGCGCGCCGCTCCCAGGACGAAGGGGAACGAATCCTCGCCGAGGCCCGCAAGGAGGCCGAGGAGATCCGCGCGGAGGCCGACGACTACGTCGACTCCAAGCTCGCCAACTTCGAGGTCGTCCTCACCAAGACCCTCGGCTCCGTGGGCCGCGGCCGCGAGAAGCTCCTCGGCACGGGCCCGGGCGTCGACGACCAGGGCTACGAGGACGAGGACGCCCCCGAGCGCAGCCACGACCCCGAGACCCTGCGCCGCGACGCCGACTCGTACGTCGACGTGAAGCTCGGCGCCTTCGAGGCGGTCCTGGCCAAGACCCTGGAGGCGGTCGGCAAGGGCCGGCACACCCTCCAGGGCCGCGTCGCCAGCGACGAGCTCGGCACCCTCGGCGACGGCACGGGCGCCCAGCACACCAGCGACGCCGACTACCTCGCCGGTCTCGCGGAGATCGGCAGCGTCCCCGCCGAGCCGGACCGGGAGATCCCCCAGGCCCCGCAGATCCCGGCCCAGCAGCCGGTGTACGCCCAGCAGCAGGACCCGCAGCAGGATGTGTACGGCTACCAGCAGCAGCCCTACGGCCAGCAGGATCCGTACGCGGTGTACCAGCAGGACCCGTACGGGTACCAGCAGCAGGACCCGTACGCCTACCAGCAGCACCAGCAGCAGGGCTACGACCAGGCCCAGGCGGGCTATGCGCAGCCGCAGGTGGCGCACGAGCCGGCGGCGCTCGACGAGACCAGCCTCTTCGACACGAGCATGATCAGCACGGAGCAGCTGAGGCAGTACGAACAGGGGCGCTGACTCCGGATTGGGCCGTGAGCGAAAGGTCCAGTATCCTGGTTCTTCGGTCGCGCGTACGTCCGCGATCACAGCTGCCCGGGTTGATTCGGGACAGCGATCCCCTTGAGCAGCTTGAACAACCTGAGCATCGAAGACCGAAAGCAGGACCAGCCCTGAGTACGCACCTCGACCACCGCAACCCTCTCGTGTTCGATACGCACGAGCTGGGACGGCGTCCTGGTGCCCAGCAGCGGCTGACCCGCACGGTCGACGCCCCCAAGGACTTCGGTATCGAAGGGGTCATCGGAGTGCCGGAAGGCGCGCCGATGGAGCTCGAGGTCCGTCTCGAGTCGGTCATGGAAGGGGTGCTTGTCACAGGCACCGCCCGTGCATCGGCTCAGGGGGAGTGCGTAAGGTGTCTGGAGCCGCTCGGCCTTGAGGTCGACGCGGACTTCCAGGAGATGTTCTCGTACCCTGACGCCGACGACCGGGGCCGCACCGCGGAACCGGCCGACGACGCCGAGGAAGACGAGGACAGGCTCTTTCTCGAGGACGGCATGTTCGACCTCGAGCCTGTGCTGCGTGATGCGGTGGTGCTCGCACTGCCGATGCAGCCGGTGTGCCAGGACGACTGCCCGGGTCTGTGCTCCCAGTGCGGAGCTCGGCTCGCGGACGATCCGGACCACCACCACGACGCCGTCGACATCCGTTGGGCGGCACTGCAGGGACTCGCCGGGACCATCCAGGACGGCGAGAAGGACGAGATGAGCGGCGCCGAAGCTGGCGTCGACGAGAAGCAGGAGAAGTAGCCGTGGCTGTTCCGAAGCGGAAGATGTCGCGCAGCAACACGCGCCACCGCCGGTCGCAGTGGAAGGCTGCGGTCCCCACTCTGGTTTCGTGTGAGCGTTGCCAGGAGCCCAAGCTGCAGCACATCGCGTGCCCGGCTTGCGGCACTTACAACAAGCGCCAGGTCCTCGAGGTCTGAGCGGCTGGTGAGAGGCGCAATGTCTGAGTCGAACAAGACGGACAATGCCTCGTCCCACACGCTTCTGGAAGGGCGGCTCGGGTACAAGCTCGAGTCCGCCCTTCTGGTGCGTGCACTGACCCACCGCTCGTACGCGTACGAGAACGGCGGTCTTCCGACGAACGAACGGCTCGAGTTCCTCGGGGACTCCGTGCTCGGCCTCGTCGTCACGGACACGCTGTACACCACCCACCCCGACCTGCCCGAAGGCCAGCTGGCCAAGTTGCGGGCCGCGGTGGTCAATTCGCGTGCACTTGCGGAGGTCAGCCGTGGGCTCGACCTGGGTTCCTTCATCCGGCTCGGCCGGGGCGAAGAGGGCACGGGCGGCCGGGACAAGGCGTCCATCCTCGCCGACACGCTTGAAGCGGTGATCGGCGCCGTCTATCTCGACCAGGGTCTGGATGCGGCGGGCGAACTCGTCCACCGTCTCTTCGATCCCCTGATCGAGAAGTCCTCGAATCTGGGTGCGGGCCTGGACTGGAAGACCAGTCTCCAGGAGCTCACCGCGACCGAAGGGCTCGGCGTTCCCGAGTACCTGGTCTCGGAGACCGGCCCCGACCACGAGAAGACCTTTACTGCTGCCGCCCGCGTCGGAGGCGTCTCGTACGGCACCGGCACCGGCCGCAGCAAGAAGGAAGCGGAGCAGCAGGCCGCTGAATCGGCATGGCGCGCGATCCGCGCGGCTGCCGACGAGCGCGCCGAGGCGGCGAAGACGGCTGATGCCGTCGAGGCCACCGCGGCAGCCGAGGAGAACGCCGACTCCTCCTCGGCGTCTGCCTGACACCCGCATCCGAACTGTCCGGTGCCGACCGTCCTGAGGGGCGGTCGGCACCGTTCGTTTCTCATCCGAGCTTCCAGAGCCCTCACAAGGAGACACCGTGCCCGAGCTGCCCGAGGTCGAGGTCGTACGCCGCGGACTCGAGCGCTGGGTCGCCCACCGCACCGTCGCCGACGTGGAGGTCCTGCACCCGCGCGCCGTGCGCCGTCACATCGGGGGCGGCGAGGACTTCGCGAACCGGCTGAAGGACCAGCGCATCGGCGTACCCGAGCGGCGCGGGAAGTATCTGTGGCTTCCGCTGGAGCCGACGGGCGGCGCGGTTCTCGCGCACCTCGGCATGAGCGGGCAGCTCCTGGTGCAGCCGGCCGAGGCGCCGGACGAGAAGCATCTGCGCATCCGCGTCCGCTTCGCCGACGAGCTGGGTACGGAGCTGCGCTTCATCGACCAGCGCACCTTCGGCGGCCTCTCGCTGCACGAGACGGACCCCGACGGGCTGCCGGACGTCATCGCGCACATCGCGCGCGACCCGCTGGACCCGAAGTTCGACGACGCGGCGTTCCACGAGGCGCTGCGCAGGCGCCGTACGACCATCAAGCGGGCCCTGCTCGACCAGTCCCTGATCAGCGGCGTCGGCAACATCTACGCGGACGAGGCGCTGTGGCGCTCGCGGCTCCACTACGAGCGGCCGACCACCGGCTTCACGCGCCCGCGCACGGCCGAACTCCTCGGCCACGTACGGGACGTGATGAACGCGGCCCTCGCCGTCGGCGGCACCAGCTTCGACAGCCTCTACGTGAATGTGAACGGCGAGTCCGGCTACTTCGACCGCTCGCTCGACGCCTACGGGCGCGAGGGCGAGCCCTGCCGGCGCTGCGGCACGATCATTCGCCGGCGCCCCTGGATGAACCGATCCAGCTACTTCTGCCCGCGCTGTCAGCGCCCGCCGCGCGCCCCGTCCGCGTCGTAGCGGGCGCGCGAGGCGAGCACGTCGTCCATGCGCCCCTCGACGAACTGGATGAGGGTCAGCAGGCGTTCGGAGATCTCGCGCCCGAGCGGCGTCAGCTCGTAGTCCACGCGCGGCGGGTTGGTCGGCTGCGCCTCGCGATGCACGAGGCCGTCGCGCTCCAGCGCGTGCAGGGTCTGCGACAGCATCTTCTCGCTCACGCCGTCCACGCGGCGCCGCAGCTCGTTGAAGCGGAAGCCGCCCTCGTGCAGCGCCCCGAGCGTGAGCGCACCCCAGCGGCCCGTCACGTGCTCGAGGGTGCCGCGGGACGGGCACTGCCGGGAGAACACGTCGTACGCGAGGTCGCTGCCGCTCGATTCCATGCGGCAAGCGTACTCCGGCACAGCGCGAACCTCAGGGGTGCGCTAACCAGCGGTTAGTACGGGGCGTTGGCGTCAGAAGCCGAAGTCCTGCGTCCACCACGGGCCGCCCGAACCGAAGTGCACGCCTACACCCAGCGTCTTGTAGTCGCAGTTGAGGATGTTCGCGCGGTGGCCGGGGCTGTTCATCCAGGAGTCCATGACGGACTGGGCGTTGGCCTGGCCGCGGGCTATGTTCTCGCCGCCGAGATCCGTTATGCCGGCCTTCTTCGCGCGGTCCCAGGGCGTCGCGCCGTCCGGGTCGGTGTGGTCGAAGAAGCCGCGCGCCGCCATGTCCTCGCTGAAGTTCCCGGCGAGGGAGGCGAGGCCGCTGTCCGCGGTCACCGGCCTGCAGCCGGCCTTGGCCCGCTCCGTGTTGACCAGCGCGAGCACCTGGGCCTCGGCCGACGTCTCGCCGGACGGGGCCTTCAGGCTGGGCGCGGCCGCCGGGGGCTTCGGGTCCGTGGTGGCGGTCTTCGACGGGGCCGCGGTCTTGGGCGAGGTCGCCGTGCCGCCGGAACCGGAATGCGAAGCGGAACTGGAGGACTTGCTCGGTGATGCCGTCTTCGACGGGGTCGAAGACGGCATCGACGAAGATTGTGAAGGAGAAGCGGAAGGGGAGCCCGAGCGCTCCGCGCTGCGGCTCGCGGCCGAGGGGGCGCGGTCGGCGCTTCCGTCCGTCCCGCCCTGCGTCTGGAGCCCCGAGGGGGAGTCGGCGGCGCGCACCTTGTCGGCGCCGTTGCCGCCGCCCAGCGAGTAGTTGTCCATGCCGGGAATCACCCCGGAGGCCACCGCGACGGCGCCCATCGCCACGGCGGCCGAGACTCCGAGGAGCCCCGTCCGCACCGGCCTGGCGACGCGCTTCCTGCGGCGGTGCGAGCTGCTGCCCGGGCTCCCGGAGGGCGTGTACGCGGCCTGGGGCTCGCCCGGGTAGGCGTCGTCGAAGGCCCACCCCAGGTCGCTGTTCGCCGTGCCGTGCGAGCCCGTGCCGTACGGGCCGGCGAATCCGCCGGCGGCGTATCTCTCCCCGTGCGCGCCGTCGTACGCGCCTGTCTGCCCGGCCTTGTACGTACCGTCGTGCCCGGCATACGAACCGGCCGTGCTGTCCGTGGCGCGGCCCGTGGCGGCGCGGCCGGCGTCGGTGCGTCGGTGGCGTCCCATCTTGTGGCCTTCCTCGTCCTCGCTGTGGTCAAGGCGACTCACCCATACGGGTGAGGCGCATTGGTCCGGGACCGTACCCCACCACGCAAGGGGGCGAAGTGCTCCGAGTGCAATTGGCCGGTTAGCGTGCCCCTATGAACGAAGACGTACGCATCACCGCCTGGGTGCGCGGACGCGTCCAACGTGTGGGTTTTCGCTGGTTCACGCGGGAGAAGGCTCTCGAGATCGGCGGCCTGAGTGGCTTTGCTCTCAATTTGGACGACGGCCGGGTCCAGGTCGTCGCGGAGGGGCCACGCGAGAGTTGCCAGGGCCTTCTCGACTGGCTCCGCGACGGCGACACACCCGGGAGGGTCGACGGAGTCACGGAGATCTGGGACGCCCCGCGCGGCGGATACGCCGACTTCGCCATTCGCTGAGAAGGACGCGCAGGCCAGGACCGTGAGAGGCATTCATGGCATGCCCCGGGCAACTGCGCGGGGCATGAATGACCTGGTGGTTGCCAATAAGAGCTTGTCGTGGCAGGCTCGCGAAGTAAGGATGATCTCCACGCCCCCAGGGGCCCGAAGTGAGGCCGCGCCGAAGTTTTCACGGTGCCGAGCCCCCGGGCTTACCCGCCAATACGGGGTGTGATCGTGTTGACCGTCAAACTTTTTGGTGAGACTCTGGAAGCCCCGCGCACCTTAGCTGTTTGGCATGTATGAACGGCAGCAAGACAACGAGTGCCAGGCACCGCGGGTGCGATTCCCTCACGACCCACACCGCTTCGGTCGGTCACTCATTGTGGAGGACCATCCATCATGGCAAAGGCGCTTCTCGGTTACGTCGGCGGTTCCGACCCGCGACTCCTCGCCGAGATGCGACGGCTCCAGCAGCGCGTCCAGGACCTCGAGTCCGAACTCGTTCGGATCCAGTCCGAGAACGACGCGCTCGCGGCTGCCGCTTCTCACGAATCGCTCCTCGAGAGCATCGACGTACCCCAGGCGGAGCCTGCGCTCACCTGACCACATCCCGCACACGACACCAGTGGTCAGGCAGCCCTTTCATCAAGCCGCTTGATCAGGTTTCTCAGATCTGCAAGGGACGCTTTCGCGTCCCTTCTTTCTGACTTTCCGCTCCCCATGCGCCGCCCCGTACCGCGCCCCCTCGAATGCCCCGTCAATGCTCCGCGCGTCGACGTCTTTCTTTAACGTCTGATGTGCCCTGCACTTTCCTGGGCGAAACCGCGGGTTCATGGAGTGAGACACACGCGGCGGGTAGAGTCCGGCGGCGTGCACCTCAAGGCCCTGACCCTGCGCGGGTTCAAATCGTTCGCCTCGGCCACCACACTGCGGTTCGAGCCGGGCATCACCTGCGTCGTCGGCCCCAATGGCTCGGGCAAGTCCAATGTCGTGGACGCCCTCAGCTGGGTCATGGGCGAGCAGGGCGCGAAGTCGCTGCGCGGCGGCAAGATGGAGGACGTCATCTTCGCCGGCACGACCGGGCG
This sequence comes from Streptomyces sp. NBC_00009, assembly GCF_045040855.1. Taxonomy (NCBI): domain Bacteria; kingdom Bacillati; phylum Actinomycetota; class Actinomycetes; order Kitasatosporales; family Streptomycetaceae; genus Streptomyces; species Streptomyces sp. NBC_00009. The sequence goes on along the minus strand of NZ_CP108312.1, from coordinate 2,203,424 downwards.
CCCGCCGCTCGGCCGCGCCGAGGTGTCGCTGACCATCGACAACTCCGACGGCGCGCTGCCCATCGAGTACGCCGAGGTCACCATCACGCGGATCATGTTCCGCAACGGCGGCAGCGAATACCAGATCAACGGCGACACGTGCCGGCTGCTCGACATCCAGGAGTTGCTGTCCGACTCCGGCATCGGCCGCGAGATGCACGTCATCGTCGGCCAGGGCCAGCTCGACTCCGTGCTGCACGCCGACCCGATGGGACGCCGCGCCTTCATCGAAGAGGCCGCCGGTGTCCTCAAGCACCGCAAGCGCAAGGAGAAGGCGCTGCGGAAGCTGGACGCGATGCAGGCCAACCTCGCGCGCGTGCAGGACCTTAACGACGAGTTGCGGCGGCAGTTGAAGCCGCTCGGGCGCCAGGCCGCCGTCGCGCGCCGCGCCGCCGTCATCCAGGCCGACCTCCGCGACGCGCGGCTGCGGCTCCTCGCCGACGACCTCGTACGCATGCGGGGTGCGCTGCGCACCGAGATCGAGGACGAGGCGGCGCTCAAGGAACGCAAGGACGCCGCCGAGGCCGAGCTGAAGAAGGCACTCCAGCGCGAGGCGCTCCTGGAGGCCGAGGTCCGGCAGCTCACGCCGCGGCTCCAGCGTGCCCAGCAGACCTGGTACGAGCTGTCGCAGCTGGCCGAGCGGGTACGCGGCACCGTCTCGCTGGCCGACGCACGGGTCAAGAGCGCGACGTCCGCCCCCGCGGAGGAACGGCGCGGGCGCGACCCCGAGGACATGGAGCGCGAGGCCGCCCGGATCCGCGAGCAGGAGGCCGAACTGGAGGCCGCCCTCGAAGCGGCCGAGCGCGCCCTCGACGACACGGTGGCCCACCGGGCCGACCTGGAACGGGAGTTGGCGGCCGAGGAGCGCCGGCTCAAGGACGCCGCCCGGGCCATCGCCGACCGGCGCGAGGGGCTCGCGCGGCTGAACGGGCAGGTCAACGCCGCCCGTTCGCGGGCCGCCGCGGCGCAGGCCGAGATCGACCGTCTCGCCGCTGCGCGGGACGAGGCGCGGGAGCGGGCCGTCGCGGCGCAGGAGGAGTACGAGCAGCTCAAGGCCGAGGTCGACGGGCTCGACGCCGGGGACGCGGAGCTCGGGGACCGGCACGATGCGGCCAGGGCCGCCCTGGCCGACGCGGAGTCCGCGCTGACGGCGGCCCGGGAGGCGCTGACGTCCGCGGAACGCAAGCGGGCGGCGGTTTCGGCCCGGCACGACGCCCTCGCGCTCGGGCTGCGCCGCAAGGACGGCACCGGCGCGCTGCTCGGCGCCCGCGACCGCCTGACGGGAGTCCTCGGCCCCGCGGCCGAACTGCTCTCCGTCACCCCCGGCTTCGAGGTCCCGGTCGCCGCGGCGTTCGGTGCCGCGGCCGACGCCATCGCCGTGACCACGCCCGCCTCCGCCGCGGAAGCGATCCGCCTCCTGCGCAAACAGGACGCGGGGCGCGCGGCGCTGCTGCTGGCGGGGGAGGAGGACGCGTCCGGTGTGGCCGGGGGCGTGCCCGCGCCGTCGGCCGGGGGGTCCCCTCTTGGCGGCGGCCCCCTTGGTGGCGGGCCCGCGGGTGGTGGGCCTGAGGCTGATGGCGACGGTGGCGTTGCCCATGCGCAGAGGGGTGCGTCGGCGGCCGGGGCGGTCGGTGATGGTGACGGGCCCGGTGGCCTCGGGAGTGCGTACCCGGGACGGCCCGCGCGGGGCGGGGACGGGCCGCCCCGCGTGGCCGATTTCGTGCGGGGGCCCTCCGAGTTGATGCCTGCCGTGCGGCGGTTGCTGCGGGGGATTGTGGTCGTCGGGACGCTCGAGGACGCCGAGGATCTTGTCTACGCGCGGCCCGAGCTGACCGCCGTCACCGCTGAAGGGGACCTGCTCGGGGCGCACTTCGCTCAGGGCGGTTCCGCCGGGGCGCCCAGTCTTCTCGAGGTGCAGGCCTCCGTCGACGAGGCCGCGGGCGAGCTGACCGAGCTCGGGGTGCGGTGCGAGGAGCTGGCCGAGGCGCAGCACAGCGCGGTCGCACGGCGCGCGGAGGCCGCCGCGCTCGTGGAGGAGCTGGGGGAGCGGCGCCGGGCCGCCGACCGGGAGAAGTCGTCCGTGGCGCAGCAGCTCGGCCGGCTGTCCGGACAGGCGCGGGGCGCTGCCGGGGAGGCCGAGCGCAGCGCCGCCGCGGCCGCCAAGGCGCAGGACGCGCTGGAGAAGGCCGTACAGGACGCCGAGGAGCTGGCCGAACGGCTCGCCGTCGCCGAGGAGATGCCGGCCGACGAGGAGCCGGACACCGCGGTACGCGACCGGCTCGCCGCCGACGGGGCCAATGCCCGCCAGACCGAGATGGAGGCCCGGCTCCAGGCGCGTACGCACGAGGAGCGGGTGAAGGGCCTTGCCGGACGCGCCGATTCGCTGGACTGGGCGGCCCGTGCGGAGCGCGAGGCACGCGCGCGTGCGGAGCGGCAGCGCTCCCGGCTGCGCCACGAGGCGGCCGTGGCCGAGGCAGTGGCCTCCGGCGCCCGGCAGCTCCTCGCCCACGTGGAGGTCTCGGTCGGACGGGCCGAGCAGGAGCGGGCGTCCGCCGAGAGCGCCAAGGGCGAGCGGGAGCGGGAGCTCGTCGCCGAGCGGGCCCGGGGCCGTGACCTGAAGGCGGAGCTCGACAAGCTGACGGACTCGGTGCACCGGGGCGAGGTGCTCGGCGCCGAGAAGCGGCTGCGGATCGAGCAGCTGGAGGCCAAGGCGCTGGAAGAACTCGGTGTCGAACCGGCGGGACTCGTGGCGGAGTACGGGCCGCAGCAGCCCGTACCGCCCTCGCTCCCGGCCGAGGGCGAGGAACTGCCCGACACTGATTCCGATAGCGGCTCCGCCGCGGGCGAGCACTCCCGCAACCAGCAGCGGCCGTTCGTGCGCGCGGAGCAGGAGAAGCGGCTCAAGTCGGCCGAACGGGCGTACCAGCAGCTCGGAAAGGTGAATCCGCTGGCTCTTGAGGAGTTCGCCGCGCTGGAGGAGCGCCACAAGTTCCTCAGCGAGCAGCTCGAGGACCTGAAGAAGACGAGGAGCGATCTCCTTCAGGTGGTGAAGGAAGTCGACGAGCGCGTGGAGCAGGTTTTCACCGAGGCGTACTGGGACACGGCCCGGGAGTTCGAGGGCGTCTTCAGCCGGCTCTTCCCCGGCGGCGACGGACGGCTGATCCTGACCGATCCCGACAACATGCTCACCACGGGCGTCGATGTGGAGGCCCGCCCTCCGGGCAAGAAGGTCAAGCGGCTGTCGTTGCTCTCCGGCGGCGAGCGCTCCCTGACCGCGGTGGCGCTGCTCGTCTCGATCTTCAAGGCGCGGCCCAGTCCCTTCTACGTGATGGACGAGGTCGAGGCCGCGCTCGACGACACCAACCTCCAGCGGCTCATCCGCATCATGCAGGAGCTCCAGGAGGCCTCCCAGCTCATCGTGATCACGCACCAGAAGCGCACGATGGAGGTCGCCGACGCGCTCTACGGGGTGTCGATGCAGGGCGATGGTGTGTCGAAGGTGATCAGTCAGCGGCTGCGCTAGCCGCACGCAGGTCCGCCCGGAAATCGATCACCGTTCCGCCCGGATCCCGGTCACCGGTGCCGCATCGGCCCCGGCGTCAGCCACAAGATCATTCACAGGTTGATGTTCAATACTTGAACGACACCTGCCACCAGGGCGTCTGAAGTTTGCAGTTACCCCCCTCTTGACTTCGAAACTTGAAGGCATAGTCTCTGCAACGTTGCTTTTACCTTCAGGTGGTGGGCGGCGTGAAGTTGTGCGCCACTGGAAGGGCTCTCACCCCCACCCCCGGCACCGTTGCCGGTGGCCCGAGGAGTACACGTGACCAGCACAGCGAAGCCGCCAAGCGCCCGAGAGGCTCACCCCGACCATCTCGGCCACGTCATCTTCATCACGGCGGCGGCCGCGATGGGCGGCTTTCTCTTCGGCTACGACAGTTCCGTGATCAACGGAGCCGTCGAGGCCATCCGTGACCGGTACGACATCGGCTCCGGAACGCTCGCCCAGGTCATCGCCATCGCCCTGATCGGCTGTGCGATCGGCGCGGCCACCGCCGGCCGGATCGCGGACCGCATCGGCCGTATCCGCTGCATGCAGATCGCCGCCGTCCTCTTCACGGTCAGCGCCGTCGGCTCCGCACTGCCCTTCGCCCTCTGGGACCTGGCCTTCTGGCGGATCGTCGGCGGCTTCGGCATCGGCATGGCCTCCGTCATCGGCCCGGCCTATATCGCCGAGGTCTCGCCGCCCGCGTACCGCGGCCGCCTCGGCTCCTTCCAGCAGGCCGCGATCGTCGTCGGCATCGCCATCTCACAGCTCGTCAACTACGGCATCCTGCAGGCCGCCGGCGGCGACCAGCGCGGTCAGGTCCTGGGCCTCGAGGCCTGGCAGGTCATGCTCGGCGTGATGGTCATCCCGGCCGTTCTCTACGGCATGCTGTCCTTCGCGATCCCCGAGTCGCCGCGCTTCCTCATCTCGGTCGGCAAGGAGGCCAGGGCCAAGGAGATCCTCGCCGAGGTCGAGGGCACGAAGGTCGACCTGGACGCCCGCGTCGCCGAGATCGAGCATGCGATGAAGAGCGAGCACAAGTCCACGTTCAAGGACCTGCTCTCCGGCAAGGGCAACGGCGGTCTCTACTTCAAGCCGATCGTCTGGATCGGTATCGGCCTCTCGGTCTTCCAGCAGTTCGTCGGCATCAACGTCGCGTTCTACTACTCCTCGACGCTGTGGCAGTCGGTCGGCGTGAACCCGACGGACTCGTTCTTCTACTCGTTCACCACGTCGATCATCAACATCATCGGCACCGTGATCGCGATGCTCCTGGTGGACCGCGTCGGACGTAAGCCGCTGGCCCTGGTCGGTTCCGCCGGCATGGTCATCGGTCTCGCGCTGGAGGCCTGGGCGTTCTCGTACGACCTGGTGGACGGCAAGCTGCCGGCCACGCAGGGCTGGGTCGCCCTGATCGCCGCCCACTTCTTCGTTCTGTCCTTCGCCATGTCCTGGGGTGTCATCGTCTGGGTCTTCCTCGGCGAGATGTTCCCGAACAAGATCCGTGCCGCCGCGCTCGGCGTGGCCGCGTCCGCGCAGTGGATCGCCAACTGGGCCATCACCGCGAGCTTCCCGTCGCTGGCCGACTGGAACCTCTCCGGGACGTACATCATTTACACATTCTTCGCCGCGCTCTCGATCCCCTTCATGCTCAAGTTCGTGAAGGAGACCAAGGGCAAGGCGTTGGAGGAGATGGGTTAAGTCCCCGCTGCCATCTCCTCACCCTCGTCACTGCCCCGGCTCAGACCGCAAGGTCTTCGAGCCGGGGCAGTACGTTTTCGCAGAACAGATGCAGGCTGCGCCAGCCCTCGTCGATGGGCATACCGCCCGAGAGCGGGTGCAGCACATAGCTGTCGAGGGCCTGTTCCACGCACTCGTCGGGCGTGAGGATCCGGTAGACGCCCTCGGCGCGCAGCTCGTCGACCGTCGTGGCCCCCGACTTCACCGCCGACTTGATGTCGTCGGACTGCCAGGACGCGTACGTCCGCGCCTCGTGCAGGAAGTGCTCTCCGTGCTCGGCCCACACGCGGTCGGGGTCCTCGGCGACGTGCAGCAGCGGGGTGACCGCCGCGGGCATCATGGTCCACCCCTCGGTGCCGTGCTCGACGAGCTGTTCCTTGTAGTGCGCCTCGAGTTCGGGCAGATGCGCGCTCGGGAAGAACGGCAGGCCGAGGCGGGCCGCGCGCCGCGCCGCCGCCCGCGAGGAGCCGCCGACCAGGAGCAGCGGGTGGGGCTGGGTGAACGGGCGCGGCGTGACGCGGACCGTGCGGCCGCGGTAGCTGAACTCCTCGCCCGTCCACGCCTTGAGGAGGGTGTCGAGGAGTTCGTCCTGGAGCTTGCCCCGCTGCTTCCACTCGACGTCGAACTGGCCGTACTCCTCGGGCCGGTAGCCGATTCCGGCCACGGTGACGAGCCGGCCGCCGCTGAGCAGATCGAGTACGGCGATGTCCTCCGCGAGGCGCAGCGGATCGTGCAGCGGGCCGATGATCGCGGAGACCGTGACGGCGATGCGCCGGGTCGCGCCGAAGACGGCGCCCGCGAAGGTGAAGGGCGACGGCAGCCAGTTGTTGGCGACGCCGTGGTGCTCCTCGGTCTGGACGGTGGAGATGCCGCGGTCGTCGGCGTACGCCGCCATCTCGACGGCCGCCCTGTAGCGGGCGCTCAGCGATTCGGGCGTCGCCGCGGGGTCCACGAGGTTGAAGCGCACGACCGTGACGGGCATGAGAAGTCCCCCTTCACAGGGCGGAGTTGGGCCGCTGATGAAGGGGGACGGTAGCTGACGGAGCGTCAGACAGCCAGGGTCTCGCGCTCCTCTTCGGTGGAGACCTCGGGCGGGACGGCGACGGCGGGCTTCGGCAGGACGACGTACAGCAGGCCGGAGATCACGATCGTGGCGACCCAGCCGAGGCCGTACTCGCCGATCGGGTTGTTCGCGGCGAGGGGGCCGGTGAACCAGTCGGACGTGGTGAACATCAGGCCGCCGATCAGGCCGATGGCCCAGGAGGCGACGGCCGCCGGGCTGAAGCCGCCCTTGTACCAGTAGGCGCTGGTGCGCGTCGTGTCGACGAGGGCCTCGGCGTCGTACTCCTTGCGCCGCAGCATGTCGGCGCCGAAGACGCCGACCCAGGCCGAGAAGGCCACCGCGAGCAGCGACAGGAAGGCGATGAACGAGCCCATGAAGCTGGTCGCGACGAGCATCAGGATGCCGCCGAAGATCAGCGAGATCAGCGCGTTGATCGAGACGGCCCAGTGGCGCGGGACCTTGAAGCCGAGGGTCTGGGCGGTGAAGCCCGCCGAGTACATCGACATCGAGTTGATCAGCAGCATGCCGACCAGGGCGATCAGGAGGTAGGGGACCGCGATCCACAGCGGCAGGATCTCGCCGAGGAAGGAGACCGGGTCGGCGGCCGAGGCCAGGTCGGGCGTGGAGACCGCCATGACGGCGCCCATCAGGACCATCGGCAGGACGACGATGCCCGCGCCGCCGACGGAGTTGCGCACGATCGCGACCGACGAGGCCGTGCGCGGCAGGTAGCGCGTGAAGTCCGGCGACGAGGGGATCCAGCTGACGCCGCCCGCGGCGATCAGGCCGATGCCGGCGACCATCAGCGACATCTTGCCCGCGGGCTGGTCGAAGACGCGGGTCCAGTCGGTGTTGGCGATCAGGTAGGCCAGCACGAGGACCGAGAAGAGGCCGAAGAGGTACGTCGCGTACTTGTTGCACTTCTGTACGGCGTTGATCCCGAGGCCGGAGATCACGAACGTCGTGACGACGAAGAGCAGCAGCGTGACGATCACCAGGACGTTGTTGCTCTTCACGCCGAAGAGGATGTCCAGGACGGTGAGCACGGCGTACGCGCCGGTCACCGCGTTGATCGTCTCCCAGCCCCAGCGGGCGACCCAGATGAGCGAGCCGGGCAGCAGATTGCCGCGCTGGCCGAAGACCGCGCGCGACAGGGCCATGCCCGGCGCACCGCCGCGCTTGCCGGCGATGCCGATCAGGCCGACGAGGCCGTACGAGACGATGGGGGCGGCGATCGCGACGACGAGCGCCTGCCAGAAGTTGAGCTTGTACGAGACGACCAGGCTCGCGCCCATCGTGAGCAGCAGCACACTGATGTTGGCGGCGACCCAGGTGGGGAACAGCTCACGGGTCCTGGCGGTGCGCTCGGACTCGGGGACGGGCTCGATGCCGCGTGTCTCGAGTGCGCCTTCGGATTCGGCGGTCTTGCTCATACGGTGGGGTTCCGTGCCTCTCGCTCGGCTCCGTGGGTGGTGGTGGGGGAGCCGGTGGGGGGTGTGGGGAGGGGACGCTTTGGACTCTACGCGCGTTGCATCATCCTCTTCCATCGTACTTTAGTCCGAGTAATGCACTCAAGTGGCTTATGTTCTTTGGAGGAAGCCACAAGCGGGGTGTCCCGGGGGCCCATGGCTGATACTGTGACGAGTTATGGAAATCGTCATCCTTGCTGTAGTCATCGCCGTGGTCGTGATCGGCGCACTCGGCGGGCTCGTGGTCGGCAGCCGCAGAAAGAAGCAGCTGCCCCCGCCGCCCCCCTCCGTGCCCGACATCACCGCCCCTCCGGCCGAGCCGCACGTCGGCGAAGAGGCCGAGACGCCGCGCGACGAACCCCGCCGCACGATCGAGGAGGTCGACCTCCCGCTCGTCGAGCCGGAGCCGTCCGCGCCCATCGCGGTGGAGGAGCCCCCGGCTCCGGCCGCGCCCGAGATCGAGGTTCCGGAGCCGACCGCGGGGCGTCTCGTGCGTCTGCGCTCCCGGCTCTCCCGCTCGCAGAACGCGCTCGGCAAGGGGCTGCTCACGCTCCTCTCGCGCGAGCACCTGGACGAGGACACCTGGGAGGAGATCGAGGACACCCTGCTCACCGCCGACGTCGGCGTGCAGCCCACGCAGGAGCTCGTCGACCGGCTGCGCGAGCGCGTCAAGGTGCTCGGCACCCGCACGCCCGACGAGCTGCGCACGCTGCTGCGCGAGGAGCTGGTCCAGCTCCTCGTCCCGGAGTTCGACCGCTCGGTCAAGACCGAGGCGCTGGACGGGCCGGGCATCGTGATGGTCGTCGGGGTGAACGGCACCGGCAAGACCACCACCACCGGCAAGCTCGCCCGCGTCCTGGTGGCCGACGGGAAGAACGTGGTGCTCGGCGCCGCCGACACCTTCCGCGCCGCGGCCGCCGAACAGCTCCAGACCTGGGGCGAGCGCGTCGGCGCCCGCACCGTGCGCGGCCCCGAGGGCGGCGACCCCGCGTCCATCGCGTTCGACGCCGTCAAGGAGGGCATCGAGGAGGGCGCCGACGTCGTCCTCATCGACACCGCGGGCCGGCTGCACACCAAGACCGGCCTCATGGACGAGCTCGGCAAGGTCAAGCGCGTCGTCGAGAAGCACGCCCCGCTCGACGAGGTCCTCCTCGTACTCGACGCGACGACCGGGCAGAACGGCCTGGTCCAGGCCCGCGTCTTCGCCGAGGTCGTGGACATCACCGGCATCGTGCTCACCAAGCTCGACGGCACGGCCAAGGGCGGCATCGTCATCGCGGTGCAGCGCGAGCTGGGCGTGCCGGTGAAGCTGATCGGCCTGGGCGAGGGACCCGACGACCTGGCTCCGTTCGAGCCGGAGGCGTTCGTGGACGCGCTGATCGGCGAGTAGCCGTACGGACGTCTCTACGCACATGGAAGCGCCCGCTCCCCAGGGAGCGGGCGCTTCCATGTGTGCGGGCCGCCGCTAGGGCCCCTCGTTCGGATCAGGCAGACGAAGGGCCCTAGACCGCCGGCGAGCGATGGGCCACGTACGCCAGGGTGCCGAGGACGAGGCGAGCCTGCGGGGGCTGGGTCGCCGAGTCGAGTCCGGGGGGACGCAGCCAGCGGACCGGGCCGAGGCCGCCGCGGTCGGAGGGCGGGGCGGTGATGTGAGTGCCGGGGCCGAGCGCGTGCAGGTCGAGGGCCGCGTCGTCCCAGCCCATCCGGTAGAGCAGTGAGCCGAGTTCGGCGGCGGAGCCCGGCGCCACGAAGAAGTGGGCGCGTCCCTCGGGGGTCGCCGTCACGGGGCCGAGCGGCAGCCCCATCCGCTCCAGGCGGACGAGTGCGCGACGGCCGGCGGCCTCGGGTACGTCGATGATGTCGAACGCGCTGCCGACGGGCAGCATCACCGCGGCGCCGGGGAACTGCTCCCAGGTCTCGGTGACCTCGTCGAGCGTCGCCCCGGCGGGGACGGTCGGCGCGTGGTCGATGGGGTGGGCGCCGGGTGAGGGGCAGTTCGCCTTGCCGCAGGAGCAGGCGCCCGCCGAGGCGCGTGTCCCCGGCACCGCCTCCCAGCCCCAGAGCCCGGTGAACTCGGCCACCGAGGTGCAGTCCGACGCGCGGCCCGCAGTGCGGCCGCGGCGGCGCGTGCCGGTCCGGATGTCGAGAATCCCGCGGCTGCCGCCGATCGTGAAGCCCATGCCCCCTCCAACGGGTCCTGCGCACCGGTGGTTACGAGACGGAATCGGATCGTGACCCTCTGCTTCCGTAGGGCCCTGAACCACCGACTCAGGGCGGCGCTCGATAGCTTTGGGAGTGGTGCGCCCGGTGCCGCACGCCCCGACGTACACCGCTCCGCCCACTTTCGGCCGTCCTATGTCAAGTGAATCGTGTGTGGCGCTCCCCTAGTTCATTCGAAGGGGTGGCGAATGGTGGCGTTTCCGGGTTCGCCATGGCCGGAGGGGTGATCGTAGGATTACTTTCAGTACACGAGCCCCTGGGATGTATGCACTTTTGGGTATGCCGCAGGCAAGTCGGTATCCCGTTCGAGGAGTGACAACCACCGGACGGGCGGCCGTAGTTGACGGCATGCTGATAGGGCTTGACGCACATCGCACCCCGCAGCAGCGGGGTGGCGAAGAGGTGGCTTCAGGGATGGGGGCGTTCCAGTGGGCGGCAGCGACGGAAGCGTGACGAACGCTGAGAAGCGCCCCAATGAGCTGCTGAGCTCGTGGTTCCTGCGCAGCGGCTGGTCCAAGGGCGAGCTGGCGCGCCAAGTGAACCGCCGAGCGCGGCAGTTGGGCGCCAACCACATTTCCACGGACACCTCGCGGGTGCGCCGCTGGCTCGACGGCGAGAATCCGCGCGAGCCGATCCCGCGGATCCTGTCCGAGCTGTTCTCCGAGCGCTTCGGCTGCGTCGTGGCGGTCGAGGACCTCGGCCTGCGCGCCGCGCACCAGTCGCCCTCCGTGTCCGGCGTCGACCTGCCGTGGACCGGCCCGCAGACGGTGGCGCTGATCGGTGAGTTCTCCCGCAGTGACCTGATGCTGGCGCGCCGCGGATTCCTCGGCAGCGCCCTCGCGCTCTCCGCGGGCCCCGCCCTCATCGAGCCCATGCAGCGCTGGCTCGTGCCCACGCCCGGGACCCCCGCGGCGGAGCCCGACCCGGCGGCCCTGCGCCGGGGGAACCGGCTCTCGAAGCCCGAGCTCGACCTCCTGGAGTCCACGACGGTCATGTTCCGTCAGTGGGACGCCCAGTGCGGCGGCGGGCTGCGCCGCAAGGCCGTGGTCGGCCAGCTGCACGAGGTGACCGACCTGCTCCAGGAGCCCCAGCCGGGGGCCACGACGAAGCGGCTCTTCAAGGTCGCGGCCGAACTGGCCGAGCTGGCGGGCTGGATGAGCTACGACGTGGGCCTCCAGCCCACCGCCCAGAAGTACTTCGTCCTCGCCCTGCACGCGGCCAAGGAAGCCGGCGACAAGCCCCTCGGCTCGTACGTCCTGTCCAGCATGAGCCGGCAGATGATCCACCTCGGCCGGCCCGACGACGCGCTGGAACTCATCCATCTCGCGCAGTACGGCAGTCGCGACTGCGCCAGTCCGCGCACGCAGGCCATGCTGTATGCGATGGAGGCCCGCGCGTACGCGAACATCGGGCAGCCCGGCAAGTGCAAGCGGGCCGTCCGGATGGCCGAGGAGACCTTCCACGACGCCGACGACTGGGACGAGCCGGACCCCGACTGGATCCGCTTCTTCTCCGAGGCCGAGCTGCACGGGGAGAACTCCCACTCGTACCGCGACCTCGCCTATGTGGCGGGCCGCAGCCCCACGTACGCCTCGATGTCCGAGCCCCTGATGCGGCGCGCCGTCGAGCTCTTCGAGAAGGACGCCGAGCACCAGCGGTCGTACGCGCTGAACCTGATCGGGATGGCCACGGTGCATCTGCTCCAGCGGGAGCCTGAGCAGTCCACGGTGCTTGCCGAGCAGGCCATGATCATCGCCAAGAAGGTGCGCTCCGAGCGGGTCAACACCCGTATCCGCAAGACCGTGGACACCGCGGTCCGTGAGTTCGGGGACGTCGCCGAGGTCACGCACCTCACCGACCAGCTCGCGATCCACCTGCCGGAGACCGCCGAAGCGGTCTGAACCCTTGTCCCCGGCCGCGGCCGGCCCTCCCGGACTGCCCGACTCGGCTCCCCCATTGCCAGGTCAACCGGATGGCCGCCGCGGCCGGTCTTTGTTGGTTGCGTCACGATAACGATCGCCTCACCCCGTATCAGGCAGTTCATTGACGCGTAACACGCACGACCTCTTCGTCACTGCGGCGAAACATCGAGGGGCGTCCACGGAAACGGCGCTGCACCATTCTCATGGCGCATAACCGGCCCACCCCTCTTGACCGCACAGGCTTCGCCCGCACGGGGCCGTACCAACGACGAGGAGACGCCGATGCCCCCAGGCATCACGCTTGCCGCAGACGCACCCACGCTGTCTGCCGCCAATACAGGGTTCATGCTGATCTGTTCCGCCCTGGTGATGATCATGACGCCGGGACTCGCCTTCTTCTACGGAGGCATGGTCCGCGTCAAGTCCACCCTGAACATGCTGATGATGAGCTTCATCAGCCTCGGGATCGTCACGATCCTGTGGGTTCTCTACGGCTTCTCCGCCGCCTTCGGCACCGACCACGGCAGCCTCATCGGCTGGTCGTCGGACTACGTCGGGCTCAGCGGCATCGGCCTGACTCAGCTGTGGGACGGCTACACCATCCCGATCTACGTCTTCGCCGTGTTCCAGCTGATGTTCGCGATCATCACGCCCGCCCTGATAAGCGGCGCGCTCGCGGACCGCGTGAAGTTCAGCGCCTGGGCGCTGTTCATCACCCTGTGGGCCACGCTCGTGTACTTCCCCGTCGCGCACTGGGTCTGGGGGACCGGCGGCTGGGCGTTCGACCTCGGCGTCATCGACTTCGCCGGCGGCACCGCGGTCCACATCAACGCGGGTGCGGCCGCTCTCGGTGTGATCCTCGTGATCGGCAAGCGCGTCGGCTTCAAGAAGGACCCGATGCGGCCCCACTCGCTGCCGCTGGTGATGCTCGGCGCCGGTCTGCTGTGGTTCGGCTGGTTCGGGTTCAACGCGGGCTCCTGGCTCGGCAACGACGACGGCGTCGGCGCGCTGATGTTCGTCAACACGCAGGTCGCCACCGCCGCCGCGATGCTCGCCTGGCTGATCTACGAGAAGATCAGGCACGGCGCGTGCACCACCCTCGGCGCCGCCTCCGGTGCGGTCGCCGGACTCGTCGCGATCACCCCGTCCGGCGGCTCCTGCTCGCCGCTCGGCGCGATCGCCATCGGCGTCATCGCGGGTGTCCTGTGCGCCATGGCCGTCGGCCTCAAGTACAGGTTCGGCTACGACGACTCGCTCGACGTCGTCGGCGTCCACCTCGTCGGCGGGGTCATCGGCTCGCTCCTCATCGGCTTCTTCGCCACCGGCGGCGGCCAGTCCGACGCGCAGGGCCTCTTCTACGGCGGCGGCCTGACCCAGCTGTGGAAGCAGCTCGCCGGCGTCGGCGCGATCCTCGCGTACTCGCTCGTCGCCTCCGCGATCCTGGCCTTCCTGATCGACAAGACGATCGGCATGCGGGTCAGCGAGGACGACGAGGTCTCCGGCATCGACCAGGTCGAGCACGCCGAGACCGCGTACGACTTCAGCGGCGCGGGCGGCGGCACGGCCCCCCGCTCGGCCGGCCCGGTGCAGGAGGCAGCAGCGCAGACCAAGAAGGTGGACGCATGAAGCTCATCACGGCGGTCGTCAAGCCGCACCGGCTCGACGAGATCAAGGAAGCCCTCCAGGCCTTCGGTGTCCAGGGCCTGACCGTCACCGAGGCCAGCGGCTACGGCCGCCAGCGCGGCCACACCGAGGTCTACCGCGGCGCCGAGTACACCGTCGACCTCGTACCGAAGATCCGCATAGAGGTCCTCGTCGAGGACGACGACGCCGAACAGCTCATCGATGTCGTGGTCAAGGCCGCCAGGACCGGCAAGATCGGGGACGGCAAGGTCTGGGCCGTCCCGGTGGAGACCGCCGTCAGGGTCCGCACCGGTGAGCGCGGGCCGGACGCGCTGTAAACGGAACAGAGGAGTCGCTGGGTGACGAGTGTGGATGTGCAGACCGAAAAATCGGACGACGACGATTCAGCACCCAGCGGCTATGCGGCGGCCCGGCTGCGCCTCCTCCAGGGGGAGGCGCAGTCCGGGCCGCCGCGCCGTGCGGCGCTCGCGGAGCTGACCGACGGCTGGCTCGGCGAGCTGTTCACCGCCGGGGCGCGCGAGCTGACCGGGGTGTCCCTCGTCGCCGTCGGCGGTTACGGACGCGGCGAGCTGTCCCCGCGCAGCGACCTCGACCTGCTGCTCCTGCACGACGGCAGCGCCGGCCCCGGTGCCATCGCCTCCCTCGCGGACCGCGTCTGGTACCCCGTGTGGGACCTGGGGCTCGCCCTCGACCACTCCGTCCGTACGCCCGCGGAGGCCCGTAAGACGGCGGGCGAGGACCTCAAGGTGCAGCTCGGCCTCCTCGACGCCCGGCACATCGCCGGCGACGTCGGCCTGACGGCGGGCCTGCGCACCGCCGTCCTGGCCGACTGGCGCAACCAGGCGCCCAAACGCCTGCCCGAACTGCGCGACCTGTGCGACGAACGGGCCGAGCGCCAGGGCGAGTTGCAGTACCTGCTCGAACCCGACCTCAAGGAGGCCAGGGGCGGGCTCAGGGACGCCACCGCGCTGCGCGCCGTCGCCGCGTCATGGCTCGCGGACGCCCCCAGGGAAGGCCTCGCCGACGCGCGGCGCAGGCTCCTCGACGTACGGGACGCCCTGCACCTGGCCACCGGCCGCGCCACCGACCGCCTCGCCCTCCAGGAGCAGGACCAGGTCGCAGCGGAACTCGGCCTCCTCGACGCCGACACCCTGCTCCGCCAGGTCTACGAGGCCGCGCGCACCGTGTCGTACGCCAGCGACGTCACCTGGCGCGAGGTCGGGCGCGTGCTCAAGTCGCGGGCCGTGCGGCCCCGGCTGCGCGCCATGCTGGGCGGCGGGAGCAAGCCCGTCACCGAGCGGTCACCGCTCGCCGAAGGCGTCGTCGAGCAGGACGGCGAGGCGGTCCTCGCCCGCGCGGCCAGGCCCGAGCGCGACCCCGTGCTGCCGCTTCGCGCAGCCGCGGCCGCCGCCCTGGCCGGACTGCCGCTGTCCCTGCACGCCGTCCGCAGGATGGCCGCCGCCGCGCGCCCCCTGCCCACGCCGTGGCCCGCCGAGGCCCGCGAACAGCTCGTGACGCTGCTCGGCGCGGGCCGGCCGACCGTCGAGGTCTGGGAGGCGCTGGAGGCCGAGGGCCTGATCACGCGGCTACTGCCCGACTGGGAGCGGGTGCGGTGCAGGCCGCAGCGCAACGCCGTGCACACCTGGACCGTCGACCGGCACCTCGTCGAGACCGCCGTGCGCGCCGCCGAACTCACGCGCCGCGTCGGCCGCCCCGACCTGCTGCTCGTCGCCGCGCTCCTGCACGACATCGGCAAGGGCTGGCCCGGCGACCACTCCGTGGCCGGCGAGATCATCGCGAAGGACGTGGCCGCGCGCATCGGCTTCGACCGCGCGGACGTCGCCGTCGTCGCCACCCTCGTACGCCACCATCTGCTGCTCATCGAGACGGCGACGCGGCGCGACCTGGAGGACCCGGCGACGGTGCGGGCCGTCGCGGACGCCGTCGGCTCCGTGGGGACGCTCGAACTGCTGCACGCCCTGACGGAGGCGGACGCGCTCGCCACCGGGCCCGCGGCCTGGTCCTCGTGGCGCGGGTCGCTCGTCACCGACCTCGTCAAGCGGGTCGCCGCCGTCCTCGCGGGCGAGGACCCCGACGGCGGCGACGGCCCTGCCGCGGCCGAGCCCACGGCCGAACAGGAGCGGCTGGCCGTGGAGGCGTTCCGCACGGGCGGCCCGGTGCTGTCCCTGCGCGCGCAGACCGAGGCCCCCGTCGACCGGGACGCGGAAGGCGCCGAGTCCGCGCCCGCCGACCCGGAGCCCCTCGGCGTCGAACTGCTCATCGCCGTCCCCGACCAGCCGGGCGTGCTGCCCGCCGTCGCCGGGGTGCTCGCCATGCACCGGCTCGCCGTCCGCACGGCGGAGCTGCGCGCCCTCGACCTGCCCGCCCAGGTGCCGGGCTCGGTCCTGCTCCTCGACTGGCGCGTCGCCGCCGAGTACGGCTCCCTGCCCCAGGCCGCCCGGCTGCGCGCGGATCTCGTGCGGGCCCTGGACGGCTCCCTGGACATCGCCGCCCGGCTTGCCGAGCGGGACGCCGCGTATCCGCGGCGGCGCGGCACCGTGGCGCCGCCGCCGCGGGTGACGGTCGCCCCCGCCGCCTCGCGGCACGCGACGGTGATCGAGGTCCGGGCGCAGGACGCACCGGGCCTGCTGCACCGCATCGGCCGGGCGCTCGAGACGGCGGACGTACGGGTGCGGTCCGCGCATGTGTCGACCCTCGGGGCGAACGCGGTGGACGCGTTCTATGTCACGCGGGCCGAGGGGGAGCCGCTCCCCGCGGCGGACGCGGCCGCGGTGGCGGGCGCGCTGGAAGGGGCGCTGCGGGGGTAGCGGGGCCGAGGGGGAGGCCGGCGGACGGGGGCGCCGGTGTCCCCGGGAGCGCTTCGTACGGCCTCGGGAACGCTTCGTACGAATGGGGTGGAGACCCCACTGGACACCTCCGGATACCCTGGAGGACGACCTGTCCGCCCGCCCTTCAACCCGAGGATTCGCGACCGCCGTGTTCGACACTCTTTCCGACCGCCTCGCAGCGACATTCAAGAACCTCCGCGGCAAGGGGCGCCTCAGCGAGGCGGACATCGACGCCACGGCGCGCGAGATCCGTATCGCCCTGCTCGAAGCGGACGTGGCCCTGCCCGTCGTCCGCGCCTTCATCAAGCAGGTCAAGGAGCGTGCGGCCGGCTCGGAGGTCTCGCAGGCGCTGAACCCCGCTCAGCAGGTCATCAAGATCGTCAACGAGGAGCTCATCGGCATCCTCGGCGGCGAGACCCGGCGCCTGCGGTTCGCCAAGAACCCGCCCACCGTGATCATGCTCGCCGGTCTGCAGGGTTCCGGTAAGACGACCCTCGCCGGAAAGCTCGGCCACTGGCTGAAGGGCCAGGGCCACGCCCCGCTGCTCGTCGCCTGTGACCTCCAGCGCCCCAACGCCGTGAACCAGCTGAGCATCGTCGCCGAGCGCGCCGGCGTCGGCATCTACGCCCCTCAGCCGGGCAACGGCGTCGGTGACCCGGTGCAGGTCGCCAAGGACTCCGTCGAGTTCGCCCGGCAGAAGCAGTACGACGTCGTCATCGTCGACACCGCCGGCCGCCTGGGTATCGACCAGGAGCTCATGCAGCAGGCCGCGGACATCCGCGACGCCGTCTCTCCCGACGAGGTCCTCTTCGTCGTCGACGCCATGATCGGTCAGGACGCGGTCAACACCGCCGAGGCCTTCCGTGACGGCGTCGGCTTCGACGGCGTGGTGCTCTCCAAGCTCGACGGTGACGCCCGTGGTGGTGCCGCCCTGTCGATCGCGCACGTCACCGGCCGCCAGGTCATGTTCGCCTCGAACGGCGAGAAGCTGGACGACTTCGACGCGTTCCACCCGGACCGCATGGCGTCCCGCATCCTCGGCATGGGCGACATGCTCACGCTGATCGAGAAGGCCGAGCAGACCTTCTCGCAGCAGGAGGCCGAGAAGATGGCCTCCAAGCTGGCCTCCAAGAAGGGCCAGGACTTCACGCTCGATGACTTCCTGGCCCAGATGGAGCAGGTCAGGAAGATGGGCTCCATCTCCAAGCTGCTCGGGATGCTGCCCGGCATGGCGCAGATGAAGGACCAGATCAACAACCTCGACGAGCGTGACGTCGACCGTACGGCCGCCATCATCAAGTCGATGACCCCGGCCGAGCGCGCGGACGCCACGATCATCAACGGCTCGCGCCGTGCCCGTATCGCCCGTGGTTCGGGCGTCGAGGTCAGCGCGGTGAAGAACCTCGTCGAGCGGTTCTTCGAGGCCCGCAAGATGATGTCCCGCATGGCGCAGGGCGGCGGCATGCCGGGGATGCCCGGGATGCCGGGCATGGGCGGCGGCCCCGGCCGGCAGAAGAAGAAGCAGAAGCAGGCCAAGGGCAAGCAGCGCTCCGGCAACCCGATGAAGCGCAAGCAGCAGGAGCTGGAGGAGGCCGCGCGCCGCGAGGCCGCCGATCAGGGCGGCAACGCGTTCGGTCTGCCCGCGGCCGACCAGGACAAGAACTTCGAACTGCCCGACGAGTTCAAGAAGTTCATGGGCTGACCGGCCACTTCGTAGGCATGTGTAAGTAGACATGTGTAAGGGGCGTCCGCCATTGCGGGCGCCCCTTACACATGGGCGGGTCAGGCTGCCCGCGCCGCCGCCTGACTGATCTCCGTGCCGTTGGCGAGCCCCGCCGGATCGAGGCCGAGCGCCGCCGCGGCCGTCGCGCCCACGTCCGCCAGGCTGCCCGCGTCCGGCAGCAGTTCGACACCGGCCGCACCCGGGCGGTGGACGAGGACCGGCACGAACTCCCGGGTGTGGAAGGCGTGGCCGATCGTCGGGTCGTTGCCGTGGTCGCCGGTCACGATCAGCCGGTCGCCGTCCGCGTCGAGCAGCGAAACGAGCGCCGCGAGCCCCGCGTCGACCTGCTCCAGGACGTGCCCGTAGCGCTCCACGTCCTGCTGGTGGCCGGCCAGATCGCTCTCCTGCACATTGGCCACGACCAGCGCCTCGCCCTCCGCGCGAACGGCTTCGAGCGTGTACGCGAGCACGTCCGCGGTCGGCACGGCCGGGCGCCGCACCGCGTCGTCGCAGGCCAGGATGTCCGCGGCCTTCCCGACGAGCGTGACGGGGATCCCGGCCCGCGCCGCCAGGTCCGGGAGCTGCCGCGTGTGGTCGAGGCCCGCGCCGAGATGCCGCACCTCAAGGCCACCGTTGCGGTAGAAGCCGCTCGCCGGGGTGTCGAGGCCGACCGTGCCGCCGTCCCCGTCGCGTACGAAGTCGGAGAGCGGACCGCTCGCGTGGCCGCCCACCGCGATCACCCGCGCGACGGGCGCCACCGCACGCACCGTGCGCGCGACGGAGAGGATCCCGTCGAAGCCCAGGTCGTCGAGGCGACCCGAGGCGTTCCAGTTGATACCGGGGTCGGCCTCCAGGTTGTCGTGCACGAGCACGACGCCGTCGACCACCAACAGGGGCCTGCCGTCGAGGAGTTCGACCCGGTGGCCCGCGGCCTCCAGGGCGGCGGTGACCTCGTCGAGGTGGTCGCCGAGCCGCGCCACCGTCACCCGGCTGAAGTCGGCGCCCATCATCGTCTGGTGGCCCGCGTACGTGTCCGCGCCGGGGTAGCCGAGCCCGGCCCGGCCCGCCGCGACCGGCAGATGGGTGCGCCGGGCGAGGTCCGGGTGCGGGTGCACCAGGCCGAGCCCGAGCGCGCCGAGCGCGGGCAGCCGCAGCGGCCGCCCGAACGCCTCGCGGCACCGGTCGAGCACATGTCCGCAGGTGTCCGCCGCCAGGTCGCCGGGGCGCAGGGCACCCGCGTCCGGCATGGCGCCGACACCGAATCCGTCGACGACGACGATGACGGTCTTGGCTCTCACAGGGCCCTTCCTTGCGCGTCGTACAGGCCGGTCAGGCGCGGGGACCCGGACGACAGGCCCGCCACCACCGCGACCGTCGAGCGGGTCACGAAGATCTGCGTGCGGAACGAGAGCAGCGCCGTGTCGCCCGCCGCGACGGCGTGGCCGGGGGCGGGCGCGTCGAGCAGCCGGTAGTAGTCGATGTTCTCCGCCGGCGCGTCCCGCACCGCGAGGCGCCGGCCCGAGCGGGGCAGCAGTGCCGAACCGATGTGCGCGCGGGGGTAGAAGCCGCCGCCGAACACGGCGGGCCTGCCGTTGGCGAGGGTGTGGGCGACCTCGGTGACGTAGACGTACGCGGGCTTCTCGGGCTGGCCGGCGTCGCGGGCGTGCAGGGGTGTGGTGCCGGTGAGCGCGTGGCCCGGCTCGCCGTGGGTCGCGCCGTGTTCCGCGAGGAGGGAGAGGCTGGCCATGGAGGTGGCGCTCGGGGCGCTCAGCTTCAGGTCTTCGTAGCCGCGCGAGGTGAGCAACTCCCTTGCCTTGACGGCGAGTTCGAAGTTGGCGGTGGGGTGTGGCGTGCCCGTCGCCGGGTCGCACAGGACGCACGGGAACGCGGTGACGCCCGCGATCCGCACTCCCGGCAACTGTTCGACGGCGGCCGCGAAGCCGTCGAGCGCGCCGAGCGGAACGCCGCCTTCCTGCCCGGGATAGACCGCACCCTCCGCCCCTTCGAGGCGCACGAGGACGTCCTGGACGACGCCCTGCGCGCGGGCCTCGTCCGAGACCGCGCGGGCGTTGTCGACGTCGAAGACGGTCACGGTCTCCGGGCGCCAGGCCAGCATCTCGGGCAGCGAGCGTCGCGGGATCTGCACGAGGTGGCCGAGGTTCCCCGCCCGTGCTCCCGCCGCGTGCAGGGTGCGTGCCTCCGGCGCGTCGATGGCCGCGTACTTCGGGATGTGCCGGGCGATCGCCCTGATCAGCTCGGGGTTGCGGCCGAGCTGCTTCACGACGAACCAGAGGGTGAGCCCGAGCCGGTCGGCCTCGGCGGCGAGCAGCGCGGCGTTCGACTCGATCGCGTCGAGATCCATGACGTACGTGTCGGGCGGGATCGCGCCCCGCCGGTGGAGGTCGGCCGCGGCGTCGACGAGCTCGGGGTTGCGGGTGAGCAGACTGTCGAGGAACACGGTCAGTCGTCCTTTGCGTGGTGCTTCAGTACGTCGAGGGAGTGGCGCAGGATGTCGATCACGAGGTCGGCGCCCGCCCGCATCGGGTTGATCCGCACCGTCCAGTCCGCGAGCCCGGGGGAGTCGTCGAGGGACGAGCTGGACATGCGGTAGAACAGCGGCGCGATCTCGTAACGGGAGTTGGAGCCGACGGGATAGGGCGCGGCGCCGAACCGGGCGGCGGCAGCGGGGAGTTCCCGCGCGACGGGCCGGTCGAGGCGCACGAGCAGACACCGGTCCTGCGCGTTCGCGAGCCGCACCTCGGCGACGCCCTCCACCTCACCGGCGGCGAGCCGCTCGGCGACCTGGGCGCCCACCCGCGACTGCACCGCCCACATCACCGGCACGTGCGTCAGGGCGCGCAGCACGTCCAGCGCCTGATGGCCCTGGACCTGACCGCCGCCCGAGTAGTTGTCGGCCCGGACCCGTGCGACGAGGTCGCGCGCCCCGACGACGATTCCCACGCCTTCGGGCCCGTGCAGCTTGAACAGCGAGAAGCAGGAGGCGTCCGCCCCGAGTTCGACCCCCGACGCGGGCACGCGCAGCACGGCGTAGTTGTCGTCGACGACCGTGCGCACCCCGGCCGCCCGGCACGCGGCGAGCACCTCGCCCGGGTCGTACGAGTCGCCGAGCCGCTGCCGGGTGTGCTGGACGTACGCCCACCGGAAGCGCCCCGATGCGAGGGCCTCGCGCAGCGCGCCCAGGTCGTTGAAGTCGACCTCTTCGGTACGGACGCCGATGCCGCGCAGCGTGACCTCGGTCGTCCGGTACACCGGCGCCCTGTGGATCAGCAGCGGATCGCCCGCGCTCACGGCGGCGTTCAACGCGGCACGGATCGCCCCGGTGCCCGCGCCCTGGACGAACGCGGCGCCCTCGGCCCCGAAGAAGTCGGCGAGCACCGCCTCGGCCTTGGCGGTCGTCCGGGGGCGGCCGAGACCGGGCACGACGCCCGCGTCGGCGCTGAACAGCTCCTCGCCGGCGAAGTGCGCGGCGGTGCACTCGATCAGCCGGAACTGCCGGGCCATCGCCTCGTCGACCGGGATCGTGGCGAGCGGAAAGGTCTCGGGGAGCGCGGGTGCGGCTGAGTAGGTGGGCGTCATCGTCAGATCTCCTCCACGCTCGCGCCGGTCAGGAAGCGCAGCGGATTGCGGCGCGTCATCAGGTCCACCAGGGCGTCGTCCACGCCCGCGGCACGCGCCCGGGGCAGGAACGACCGGAACAGATGCCCGTAACCCTGACCGCCCTCGCGCTCCAGATAGCCGTGGCGCGAGATGTCGCCGCTGAGCAGGACACGGTCGGCGTAGCCGGCTTCGAGGAGGGCGAGCAGCAGCCGGAGCCGGACGTCGTCGCTCTGGTAGCTCTCCTTGCCGACCGTGTCGAACGCGACGTACGCGCTGCTCGCGGCCAGCTCCTTGTGCACGGCCGGATCGTCGAGGAGGTCCTGGTGGCCGACCGAGATCCGGTGCGGTGCGAGGCCCTCGCCCGTGAGCAGCTCCAGTTGGGCGAGCCCGCCGCGGCCGAGCTGCGCGTGCGTGGCGACCGACAGGCCCGTGGCAACGGCGGCCCGCGCCGCAGCACGCAGAGCACGTGACTCCGGCTCGCTGGGCACGTCACCGTGGCTGCCGACCTCGCCGAGCACGCCCGGCCGGACGCCCGTGGAGCCGAGACCGCCGTCGATCTCGCGGACCAGCATGTCGGCCAGCTGCCCGACCTCCGCCCCGGCCAGCTCGGGCGTGTGGAACGGCTCGTAGTACCAGCCGGTGGCCGCGACGACGGCGACCTGCGCGTCCCGGGAGATCCGGGCCAGGGCGCGCGGGTCGCGCCCCATGCCGCGGCACGTCAGCTCGATCACCAGGGCGAGGCCGAACTCCTCGCGCAGGGCTGCCAGTTCGGACGTGACGGCCGGTCCGTGCGCCTCGGGGTCGAGGATCGCGCCGCCGTGGCCGTGCCGGTCGAGGTCGAGCACCAGATGCTCATGGGCGAGGGCCGGGCCCTGTACGGCGGCCGCGGGGAGCGGGCCGGTGACGGTGTGGATGAGGGGCGGGGTGTGCATGGTGCGGTGGGTGTCCTTCCTGGCGTACGTACCCGGCCTCAGCCCTTGATCGGGGTGAACAGGTCGAGCCAGTACAGGAGGTTGAGCAGGATGCCGCCGACGATCACCGCGGCGGGAGCGGCCGCCATCCGTACGACCGGGCGGCCCATCGCCTCGTTCAGCAGATAGAGCCCGCCGACGACGAGGATGCCGAGACCGCCGCCCATGGCGTTGGCCGCCATCAGCGAACCGAAGAGGATCGCCAGCTGGAGCGTGTCGGTGATGGCGCTGCGCAGATGCTCCGACGAGTCGCGCACGCTCGGCAGCTTGCCGAGGAACTTGCCGATGTAGGAGAGGGCGAGCACTTCGACGGCGAACACGGCCGCGCCGACGATCGCCGCGAGGAACGGGTTCGGCATCAGATAGCCGATGGGATAGACGAGCGTGAAGCCCGCGATGCCGTACGCCCCAGAGGCGAGCGCCGTCGTCGCGATCAGCGGGATGAAGCCGAACACCCGGTAGAAGTCGACCTGGGCGGCCTCCGAGTACTGCCCCTTCGCGATCAGGAAGCTGGTGGCCTCACCACCGCCGAATATGTGCATCTGCGCCAGCACACAGACACCCGCGCCGAGCACCATGAACAGCGGCAGGAACTTTCGCAGCCGCGTCGCGCTGGAGCTGAACAGCGACGCCATCGGGTCGTCCGCGAGGACCACTTCCTCGACGCCGCCGCCCTCGGCCCGCGCGGCCTTGCGCTCCCGGACGTCCTTGCCGATCGCGAGGCCGATGAGCATCAGGACACCGACCGCCATGGCGAGCGCGCCCGCGAACATGTTCGGCCAGATCTTCATGGTCATCACGACGAGGGCCAGTTCGAGGACGCCCGCGACGCCGCCCCACATCCGCCCGAACTGCTTGGTGATCGCCAGCACCGGGAACAGCGTGAACAGGAACAGGATCGGCGTCGACATCTGCTGCATCGCGGTGAGGAAGTCGACCGGCAGGTCGTGGGCCACGTTGTTCGCGCCGTTCAGGCCGAACACGACGACGGCGCCCCAGGCACCGCCCAGGATCGGGGCGATCCACTTCTTCGGGGCGAGGAGCCCGAGGATGTCCGTGGGCAGGAACAGCAGCCACGGGTTGAGTACGCCGGTGGAGAGAGCCATCGGCGCGCCGAGGCCGAAGATGAACCCGGCGGAGAGCCCGAAGGAGACCGCGGTGGTGGCGCTGCGGGTGGACCGGCCCTGGATGAAGTCCAGCATGAACGGGCGTACACCGTCGTTGAAGACGGCCAGTGCCATGTGCGAGATGAACGCGGTGAGCGCGCACAGGGCGATCACGGTCAACTGCTGCGCCAGAGAGAAGTCGAGGTTCGCACCTGCGGCGAGAGTGGTGTTCACGGGGCTCACGGGATCTCCTTCGTGCCCGGGGCGGAGGTGCCTGGTGTGGTCAGGCGCGCGCGGCGATGGCGCGGGCGATCAGCGGAGCGATGACGTCGATCTGGTCCATGGAGAAGCCGAAGACCTTCTTGCCCTGGTCGAGCAGGGAGTTGACCTCGTCCTCGGTCGGTACGGAACGCCCGAAGGTGTGGCAGGCGGGCTGTCCCATGAGCCCGACGAGGACGCCGAGCGAGGCGCCCGCGCCGGTGTGACAGGTGCCGAGGTAGAAGTCGGCCTGGCCCACGCGGAGCTTCATTGCGGCGTCCATGTCGCTGGAGACGATGATGTCGACGCCGGCGAGGGCGAGCGCCTTGACGGTCCCGGTGACCTCGACCTTGCCTACGCCGCCGGTGAGGATCTTCTTCATGGGGTGGTCCTTGGGGGTCGGGAGTCGGTTGATGGCTGTCCCGCCAGCACCGCAAGATGCATGGCCAGGAAGTTGATCTCGGAGTCGGGCAGGGTGGCGCCGAGCTGTTCGCGGGCGCGGGCGGCGACCTCGCGGGCGCCGGCCACGGCGTGGGGGTGGCCGGCCAGTTCCGCGGCCACCTGCTCGTCGGTGAGGAACTGCTCGATCGGCTCCCCGTCGACGAGCCGGGTCAGCGCCATCATCAGATGGCTGGTGAGCATGCCGGCGGTCTGCTCGGTGACCTCGTTCCCGCGTTCCGCGAGGGCGGTGAGTTCGGCGGTCACGAAGTCGGCGACCTCGGGCCTGACCTGGCCGCCTTCGCGGAACAGCCGGATACGGAGGGCGAGTTGGTCGTCCATGGGATCTCCTTCCGGGTTCCACGGGCAATTCGACAATAATCAGGATTCTGGATATTCAGGTCGGGGAAAGGGTGGGTGAATCCTTCCGGCCTCACCCCTGCCGGCTCAGTACGACGGCACGCGCTCCCCCCGCAACACCTCGGCCTGCAGTGACGTCACCGTCGACAGGTCGACCGCGTCCCGCACCGCGGAGAGCGCCTTCGCGCCCTCGGTCCTGCCGATGATCGCCGCGCTGGAGTTGCGCAGGGACAGATCGCGGGTGACCTCGTCGCCCAGCGGCAGCACCTCCCCGCCCATCCCTGTCCGGCCCTGTACCTCGTCGAGATTCCAGACAGTGGCGTCGGCCAGGTTCTGCGCGAACAGGTCCCGCAGCTGCATGTACGAGGACTCGACCCACTTGATGTCGGAGCGCCCGGCGAACGCGCGCTCGGCGAGCATCCGCTGGTCCTCGGAGGTGGGGTCCACGGCGACCCGCAGGCCGGGCGCGTCGAGCGAGGCGCCCTCGCGCAGCAGCAGTCCGTGGGCACCGACATACGTGGCCGGGCCCAGGTCGGCGACGAGTGCGAGCTGACCGGGGTGCTCCTCGATCAGCCGGTCGGCGGCGAAGCGCGAAAGCACCACCAGGTCGACCTTGCCTTCGAGCAGGGCCGTGGTCCGGGCGCCCGCGCCACGCATGAACGTGATCGCGAACGGGGTGCCCGCCTCCTCGAAGGCGGTGCGCAGACCGGTGGCCAGGCCCTCGTAGCGGCGGGAGTAGGGGAGGGGCATCGCGGCGAGCAGGGTGCCGAGGCCGGAGAGGCGCCACAGTACGGAGCGCTCGGAGCGCACCAGGAAGGTGCCGAGGTGGCCGCGCGCGGCGGTCTCGATGGCGCCGGACTCCTCCAGGAGCCGCAGGGCGGCCTGGACCGTGCCGTTTCCGCACCCCAGTTCCTCGGCGAAGTCGCGGACCCGGGGCAGTCGTGTGTCGGGCTCGTGGTTGAGCAGCAGGACCGCGAGCTGGCGGGCCGCGAGGCCGTTGCGCGTAAGGAAGCGCTCGTCAAAACCGTGCACGGATCGGACAGTAACCAGGATTCTGGATACTGGCAAGGGTCCCGGATGTGTGCGGTCATGGGCGGGAGGCGTGACGGCAGGAGGAGAGCAGGCGTGGCCAACCCCGTACCCCCGCGCGACCGGACGGACCAGCCGTGGCGCTCCGAGGGGGCGCCGCCTCCACCGCCCGCCAAGCCGCCGCGGAAGAAGATGCCGGGCGGCTGGGGCGGCCTCATCCTCACCGCTCTGATCGTCTACCTCATCGCCAACCTCGTGCTGTCGTTCTTCAACCAGGGCAACGAGCCGACGATCTCGTACACCGAGTTCAGCAAGCAGGTCGCCGACAACAACGTCACCAAGATCTACTCCAAGGGCGACGCGATCCAGGGCCAGCTCAAGAAGGAGCAGCCCACGCCCGCCGGCAGTGACAGCTCGAGCAAGAACTACACCAAGTTCAAGACCCAGCGGCCGTCCTTCGCGGACGACGACCTCTGGGTGAACCTGGAGAAGCACAACGTCACCGTGACGGCCTCACCGGTCGTCCAGGAGCGCAGCTTCCTCGCCAACCTCCTCATCTCCCTCGCCCCGATGTTCCTGCTCGTCGTGCTGTGGATCTTCATCGCGCGGCGGATGCGGCAGGGCATGGGCGGCGGCATGGGGGGAGGAATGCTCGGGCGCAAGCAGCCGCCCAAGCCGGTCGAGCTGGAGCCCGGCATGCAGCGCACGACGTTCGCGGACGTCGCCGGCATCGACGAGGTGCAGGGCGAGCTCAGTGACGTCGTCGACTTCCTCAAGAACCCCGACGCCTATCGCGAGATGGGCGCGAAGATGCCCCGCGGCGTCCTCCTGTCGGGCCCGCCGGGAACCGGCAAGACGCTCCTGGCCAGGGCCGTCGCGGGCGAGGCCGGGGTCCCGTTCTTCTCCGCGTCCGCCTCCGAGTTCATCGAGATGATCGTCGGAGTCGGCGCCTCGCGCGTACGCGAACTCTTCGCCGAGGCCCGCAAGGTGGCGCCCTCGATCATCTTCATCGACGAGATCGACACCATCGGCCGGGCCCGCGGCGGCGGCTCCGCCATGGGCGGCCACGACGAGCGCGAGCAGACCCTCAACCAGATCCTCACCGAGATGGACGGCTTCTCGGGATCCGAGGGCGTCATCGTCATCGCGGCCACCAACCGAGCGGACGTCCTCGACCCGGCCCTCACCCGCCCCGGCCGCTTCGACCGCGTCGTGACCGTCAGCCCGCCCGACCGCGGCGGCCGCGAGGCCATCCTCAAGATCCACACCCGGCAGATCCCGCTCGCCTCCGACGTGGACCTGACGCAGGTCGCCCGTACGACCCCCGGCATGACCGGCGCCGACCTCGCCAACCTCACCAACGAGGCCGCCCTCCTCGCCGTCAAACGCCAGCAGAAGACGGTCACCCAGACCGACCTCTCCCAGGCGCTCGAAAAGGTCCAACTGGGCGCAGAGCGGCCTCTCGTGATGCCGGACGAGGAGCGCCGCCGCACCGCGTACCACGAGAGCGGCCACGCCCTCCTCGGCATGCTCCAGCCCGGCGCCGACCCCGTCCGCAAGATCACCATCGTGCCGCGCGGCCGCGCGCTCGGCGTCACCCTGTCGACCCCCGACGTCGACAGATACGCGTACACGGAGGAGTACCTGCGCGGGCGCATCATCGGCGCGCTCGGCGGTATGGCGGCCGAACACGTCGTCTACGGAGTGGTCACCACCGGCGCCGAGAACGACCTCGAACAGGTCACCAACATCGCGCGCGGCATGGTCGCCCGCTGGGGCATGAGCGACCGCATCGGCCGCCTCTCCGCTCTGCCGAGCGACGCCCAGCAGGCGTACGGGCTCTCCGCCGCGCCGCACACCCTCGACACCATCGACCACGAGATGCGCCGCATCGTCGACGAGTGCTACGAGGAGGCCTGCACCAAACTCCGCGACCACCGCGGCCAGTTGGACGCCCTGGCCGCGGCACTCCTCGCGAACGAGACCCTGGACGAGGCGGAGGCCTACCGCGTCGCCGGCGTCATCCGCCTCACCAAGGACGAGGAGGCGCAGGGGACTCAGGGGACTCAAGGGACTCAGGACACCGACGGCCAGGGGACGGCGACGGACCACTAGCGACCGTCACGGGGTGCGCGCGATCACGTAGCGGAACACGTTCGGCATCCACACCGTCCCGTCCTGCCGCTGATGCGGATGCAGCGCCTCCGTCATCTCCTTCTCGACCTGGGACCGGTCCGTCGCGCCGATCGCCGCGTCGAACAACCCCGTCGACAGCAGCCCGCGCACGGCGCTGTCCACGTCCGCGTAGCCGAACGGACAGGCGACCCGGCCCGAGCCGTCCGGCCTGAGCCCGGCCCGATGTGTGACCTCCTCCAGGTCGTCGCGGAGCGCGGGCCGCCAACTTCCCGTGCTGCGCAGCGGATCGGCGAGCTTCGTCGCGACCCGCAGGACCGACGACGTCGCGCACCGCTCCGGCGGACCCCAGCCGGCCAGCACCACGGGAGTACCCCGCTCGGCGAACGGCGACGCCGACTCCAGGAGCGCGCCGAGCCCCTCGGAGTCACCTGCCGTGCAGCCGATCGGCTGGAACGCGGTGATCAGGTTGTACGGCGGATCGTCCGGTTCCGCCGCGTCCCCGGGGCCCCCTTCGGTCAGTCGCGTGTCGCCACGCGCGCGCGTGCCCCACGTCTCGCCCTGGAGACGCTCTCTGGCCAGTGCGAGCCGCTCGGGCGCGGCCGCCTCGACGCCCGTGACCGCCGCGCCCCGCGACGCCGCCATCAAAAGGGCGAGCCCCGAGCCGCAGCCGAGGCCGAGAAGCCGGGTGCCGGCCGCTTCGCCGACCTCCAGCCGTTCGTAGACCGCTTCGTAGAGCGGGACCAGCATCCGTTCCTGTATCTCCGCCCAGTCACGCGCGCGTGCGCACAGGTCCATGCGGGGCACGCGCCCCGCGTGGGGGAGGTGCCGCTGCACGAGCGTAGGTGTCATCGAAAGCGCCCCAATCCGCCGAGAGTTACTGCTGTGGCGTGTTCCTGCGGTTCGTCCGCCCCCGTACATGTGCGCTCGCAGTTCCCCCGTATGCCAGAGAACTCCGCATCCGTCGTCTCGTCTAGGGGGTGTTCCCAAGGGCCTTCGCGCGCTGCGCGCGGGCCTGCGCCGTGCGGCCGGACGGGGGTAAAAAGATTGCCGACCGGGCGTAATCGCGCCGTAGCATGCGCGCCATGGCCAAGACACCCGTTCTCACGCCTCAGGCAGAGGACTTCCCGCGCTGGTACCAGGACATCGTCAACAAGGCCGAACTGGCCGACAACGGTCCAGTGCGCGGCACGATGGTCATCCGACCGTACGGCTACGGCCTGTGGGAGCGGATGCAGCAGGACATGGACGCCCGCATCAAGGAGACGGGCACCCAGAACGCGTACTTCCCGCTCCTGATCCCGCAGTCGTACCTCCACAAGGAGGCCGAGCACGTCGAGGGGTTCGCGCCCGAACTCGCCGTGGTGACGCACGGCGGCGGCAAGGAGCTGGAGGAGCCCGCCGTCGTCCGCCCCACCTCCGAGATGATCATCAACGAGTACTTCGCGAAGTGGGTGCAGAGCTACCGCGACCTGCCCCTCCTCATCAACCAGTGGGCGAACGTCGTCCGCTGGGAGCTGCGCCCCCGCCTCTTCCTGCGCACCACGGAGTTCCTCTGGCAGGAGGGCCACACCGCGCACGCCACGTACGAGGAGGCCCGCGACTTCGCGGCCCGCATCCACCGACACGTGTACGCGGACTTCATGCAGGACGTCCTCGCGATGGACGTCGTCCTCGGCCGCAAGACCGCCAAGGAGCGCTTCGCCGGCGCCATCAACACCCTCACGCTCGAAGGCATGATGGGCGACGGCAAGGCCCTCCAGCTGGGCACCAGTCACGAACTCGGCCAGAACTTCGCCAGGGCCTTCCACACCCAGTACCTGTCCAAGGAGGGCAAGCAGGAACTGGTCTGGCAGACCTCCTGGGGATCGACCACCCGCATGATCGGCGCGCTCGTGATGATGCACGGCGACGACAACGGCCTGCGGATCCCGCCCCGGCTCGCCCCCACCCAGGTCGTGGTGCTGGCCATCAAGGGGGACGACGCCGTTCTGGCCAAGGTCCACGAGATCGGCGGCGCCCTCAAGGCGGCCGGCATCCGCGTCCATGTCGACGACCGCACGGACACCCCGTTCGGCCGCCGCGCCGTCGACTGGGAACTCAAGGGAGTGCCGGTACGCGTCGAGATCGGCCCGCGCGACCTGGAGAACGGCACGGCGATGCTGGCCAGGCGCATCCCCGGCGGCAAGGAGCCGGTGGCCATCGAGGCGCTCGCCGCGCTGCTGCCCACCGTCCTGGAGGAGGACCAGGCGCTGCTCCTGAAGCAGGCCCGCGAGCGCCGCGAGTCCCGTACGGCCGACGTGACGACGGTCGACGAGGCCGTCGAGGCCGCCACTTCGGGCGGCTGGGCCCGCATCCCGTGGGCCACGCTCGGCGAGGCGGGCGAGGCCGCGCTGGCCGAGCACTCCGTCTCCGTACGGTGTCTGGTCACCGAGGACGGGGCGGTGCCGGACGCGGATGACGCGGCGGGTAACGTCGCCGTCGTGGCACGCGCGTACTGAGCCACCGCACCTGCGAAGCGAGCGGCGCGAGAGAGGCCGAAAGGCCCCTTGCATATCAGAGGGACACAGTCGCCCCGGCGTGCGGACATCGTCTACGCGCCGGGGCGTACGTATGCCTACGCACCACCTTGGTGTGAGCTGTGAGGCTTCTCCGCAGATCAGCGCACCCGCCCTCGTCCGGACGCATGAGCGGCAACTGACTGGTACGTGCAAATTATTTGGGATGCCCCGGAATAGGAACACAGAGGCATCCCGGCTCGTTGTCACGACGTGAGCACGACACCACCTGTTCTCGCCGCAGAGCTGGCACAGGCGTGGGCCGACATTCAGCGGCACCACCCTGAGCTGCCAGATCTAGCCGCGCCCGAATCCCTGATCGGGGAGTCGTCGTCCGCCTGCGGACACGAGCTCTCCTTCGAGCGACTCCTCCATGAGGCAGTCCATGGCATCGCCGCCGCCCGAGGAGTCCGCGATACCTCCCGCGCCGGCCGGTACCACAACCGCAGATTCCTCGCCATCGCCGAAGAGCTGGGCCTCGACCACCCCGAGGAACCGCACCCCAGCAGCGGCTTCTCGCTGGTGACGCTCAACCCCGAGGCGAAGCAGCGTTACCGGCCGACGATCGAGCGGCTCAAGAGCGCCCTCAAGGCGCACACCGTGGCCACCGCCGCGGACACCAAGCGCAGCTTCCGCGGCCCGGCCGCGCGGCACGGCTCCTCCGGGGGCGGCGTCCGCGTCAAGGCGGTCTGCGACTGCGGGCGCAATGTGCGCGTGGTGCCCTCGGTGCTCGCCCAGGCCCCGATCGTCTGCGGCGGCTGCGGCAAGCCGTTCCGCATCCCGGAGGCCGTCGGCGCGGGCGTCGGGTGATCTCCGGCTGATCTTCGGTGAGGGTGTGCGACCTGCTGCGGGGCGCCCAGACCGGATTCGGCCGCCCCGCCGGCGTATGGCACAATGGCTAGCTGTACTCGACAGCCGCATAGGAACCCTCTCGCCTCCGGCTGACGCGTCCATCGGGCACTCCGAGTACCGCAACCCCACGTGGCATCCCGTTGTGCCCAACCACGTCAAGACCAGGAGACACCACTCCAGTGGCAGTCAAGATCAAGCTGAAGCGTCTGGGCAAGATCCGTTCGCCTCACTACCGCATCGTCGTCGCCGACTCCCGTACCCGCCGTGACGGCCGGGCCATCGAGGAGATCGGCCTGTACCACCCGGTGCAGAACCCCTCGCGCATCGAGGTCAACTCGGAGCGTGCCCAGTACTGGCTGTCCGTCGGCGCCCAGCCGACCGAGCCGGTCATGGCCATCCTGAAGCTCACCGGTGACTGGCAGAAGCACAAGGGCCTCCCGGCCCCCGCGCCGCTGCTCGTCGCGGAGCCCAAGGACAAGCGCGCCGCGTTCGAGGCCTTCACCAAGGGTCTCGAGGGCGACGACGCCAAGGGCGAGGCCATCACCCCGAAGGCCAAGAAGGCTGACAAGAAGGCGGACGAGGCCCCGGCGGCCGACTCCACCGAGTCCACCGAGGCCTGAGCATGCTCGAGGAGGCTCTTGAGCACCTCGTGAAGGGCATCGTCGACAACCCCGACGATGTGCAGGTCGCCTCGCGCAACCTGCGCCGTGGGCGCGTTCTCGAGGTCCGGGTTCACCCCGACGACCTCGGCAAGGTGATCGGCCGCAACGGCCGCACCGCGCGTGCCCTGCGTACCGTCGTGGGCGCCATCGGCGGCCGCGGTGTCCGCGTCGACCTCGTCGACGTGGACCAGGTTCGCTGAGCCGGACCAACGGTTCGGCGACAAATGAAGCACCGGCTCGGGCCGGGGAGGGCCTCAGGGCCGTCCCCGGCCCGTGGCCGTATGACAGGAGAGTTGTTCACGTGCAGCTGGTAGTCGCGCGCATCGGTCGCGCCCACGGCATCAAGGGCGAGGTCACCGTCGAGGTACGCACCGACGAGCCCGAGCTGCGGCTCGGCCCCGGTGCCGTGCTCGCCACCGACCCGGCCTCCACGGGGCCGCTGACGATCGAGACCGGCCGCGTGCACAGCGGCCGCCTCCTGCTCCGCTTCGAGGGCGTACGCGACCGTACGGCCGCCGAGGCGCTGCGCAACACGCTCCTCATCGCCGAGGTCGACCCGGAGGAACTGCCGGAGGACGAGGACGAGTACTACGACCACCAGCTGATGGACCTGGACGTGGTCACCACGGACGGTGTCGAGGTCGGCCGGATCACCGAGATCTCGCACCTGCCCTCGCAGGACCTGTTCATCGTGGAGCGCCCCGACGGCAGCGAGGTGATGATCCCCTTCGTCGAGGAGATCGTCACCGAGATCGACCTCGAGGAGCAGCGGGCGATCATCGACCCGCCGCCCGGGCTCATCGACGACCGCGCCGAGATCGCCTCCAGCCGCGACGCGGACGAGGGCTCCGGCGAGGACTCCGGCAAGCGCTCCGAGGCGGGCGGCGCCTGATGCGGCTCGACGTCGTCACGATCTTCCCCGAGTACCTCGACCCGCTGAACGTCTCCCTCGTCGGCAAGGCCCGCGCGCGCGGGCAGCTCGACGTACGGGTGCACGACCTCAGGGAGTGGACGTACGACCGGCACAACACGGTCGACGACACCCCGTACGGCGGCGGCCCCGGCATGGTCATGAAGACCGGTCCCTGGGGCGATGCCCTCGACGACGTGCTCGCCGACGGCTACGAGACCGGGTCCCACGGCCCCGCTCTCGTCGTCCCCACGCCCAGTGGCCGCCCCTTCACTCAGGAGCTCGCCGTCGAGCTCTCCGAGCGCCCCTGGCTGGTCTTCACGCCCGCGCGCTACGAGGGCATCGATCGCCGCGTCATCGACGAGTACGCGACCCGGATGCCGGTCTACGAGGTCTCCATCGGCGACTACGTGCTGGCCGGCGGAGAGGCCGCCGTACTCGTCGTCACGGAGGCCGTCGCGCGACTGCTGCCCGGGGTCCTCGGCAACGCCGAGTCCCACCGGGACGACTCCTTCGCGCCCGGCACCATGGCCAACCTCCTCGAAGGGCCCGTCTACACCAAGCCCCCCGAGTGGCGCGGCCAGGGCATCCCCGACGTGCTGCTCAGCGGCCACCACGGCAAGATCGCGCGCTGGCGCAGGGACGAGGCGCTGCGGCGCACCACCCGCAACAGGCCCGATCTCGTGGAGCGTTGCGACCCGTCGGTCTTCGACAAGAAGGACCGCGAGATGCTCTCCATCCTGGGCTGGCGGCCGGGCCCCGACGGCCGATTTGGGCGAGACCCCGAAGCCGTGGAACAATAAGCCGCTGCTGTACGTCCAGCGTGCGCCCCTGCCACAGGGGGAACGACGCCCGCCCGACGCGATCAGCTACCGAATCCTCATTTCGAACATTCCCGCCGATGACCTGTGGCATCGGTGAAGAAAGCAGACGATCATGTCTCACCTGCTCGACTCCGTCGACAGCGCGTCGCTGCGCAGCGACATCCCGGCCTTCCGCCCGGGTGACACCGTCAACGTCCACGTCCGCGTCATCGAGGGCAACCGCTCCCGTGTGCAGCAGTTCAAGGGCGTAGTCATCCGCCGCCAGGGCGCCGGTGTCCGCGAGACCTTCACGGTCCGCAAGGTCTCCTTCTCCGTCGGCGTCGAGCGCACCTTCCCGGTGAACAGCCCGATCTTCGAGAAGATCGAGCTCGTCAGCCGCGGTGACGTCCGTCGCGCCAAGCTCTACTACCTCCGTGAGCTGCGCGGCAAGGCCGCGAAGATCAAGGAGAAGCGCGACAACTGAGCTCGCGCACGGGGTCACAGCCGGGCCGGATAGCATCTGGCCTCGATGGACACCGAAGCACAGACAACGGAACGCGATCGCGCCTCCCACCCCTCCGTACACGAGGGCGATGAGGAGCGGTCGCGTTTCGCGTTTGTGTCGCGGGCCGCGTCCTGGCTTCCCGGCGGCCGCCTGACCCTGTCGGCGCTGCTCGGCCTCGTGTCGCTGCTCCTGCTGAGCATCTTCGTGGTGCAGCCCTTCCAGATCCCCAGCGGTTCCATGGAGCCCGCATTGAGGGTCGGGGACCGCGTTCTCGTAAACAAGTTGGCGTACCGTTTCGGTGCTGAGCCGCAGCGGGGCGACGTCGTGGTCTTCGACGGGACCGGGTACTTCGGTGACGCCGACTACATCAAGCGGGTCGTGGGCGTGGGGGGAGACCATGTGGTCTGCTGCGACAGCAAGGGGAGGATCGGGGTGAACGGCGAACCGGTGGACGAGAGCACGTTCCTGTACCCCGGCAACACCCCCTCCGAGGTCCCCTTCGACCTCGTCGTGCCCGACGGCACCCTCTTCCTGCTCGGTGACCACCGGGGCGACTCCCGGGACTCACGCGACTACCTGGGCGCGCCCGGCGGCGGCATGGTCCCCGTGGGCGAAGTGATCGGCAAGGCCCAGTGGATCGCCTGGCCGACGGGCCACTGGGGCTCCCTGTCCCGTAACGACGTCTACGCGCGCGTGCCCGCACCCGGCGGTGCCCATGGGTAACCGCGGACGCTCCCACTCGCGCCGGGGCGGCGGCGACACCCGCCTGCCCACCGGGACGCGCCGCGCCGGCAGCCCGCCGATGCCGGGCCGTGCCGAGCGGCGAAGGCTGGCGCGCAAGGTCAAGCGACGCCGACGACGCTCCGCGCTCAAGGAGATCCCGCTCCTCATAGGCGTGGCGCTGCTGATAGCACTCGTCCTGAAGACGTTCCTCGTCCAGGCCTTCGTGATCCCGTCCGGCTCCATGGAGCAGACGATCCGGATCGGCGACCGGGTCCTGGTCGACAAGTTCACCCCGTGGTTCGGCGCGAAGCCGCAGCGCGGCGATGTCGTCGTCTTCAAGGACCCCGGTAAGTGGCTGGAACAGGAACAGGGCACGAAGAAGGACGCCCCTGTCGGCGTCAAGCAGGTGAAGGAAGGTCTCACCTGGATCGGCCTGTTGCCCTCAGACGACGAGCGCGACCTCATCAAGAGGGTCGTCGCGGTCGGCGGTGACACCGTCAAGTGCTGCGACAAGCAGGGCCGCGTGACGGTCAACGGGACGCCCCTGAGCGAGCCGTACATCCATCCGGGTGACGTGCCGTCGAAATTCGAGTTCGAGGTCAAGGTGCCCAAGGGGCGCCTGTTCGTGATGGGAGACCACCGCTCCAATTCGGCCGACTCCCGCTTCCACCGCACTGAGGCCTTCAGCGGCACCGTCTCGGAGAAGTCGGTCGTCGGCCGGGCCCGCGTGATCGCCTGGCCGGTCGGTCACTGGCGGACGCTTCCGGAGCCGGAGACCTACGCGTCGGTGGCCGACGCGCAGAACGGGTCGGCCACGGCCCCGGAACCGTCGCATAGGGTGGCCTCCGCGGATCTGAACGGATTGATCCCTCTCCCGAGCCCTGCGGAACTCCCGCTCGTTATGGGAGTGGTGGGCCTGCATCGCGTATGGGACAGGCAGCGGCACGGAATGAGGAGTGGATGTGGGGGACTTGGCGGTCGGCGCACGGTCAGGGCACGGGCCCGACGAGCAGCCCGGGCGATCCGACGACGGAGCGGCAGCGGCCGCGACGGGCGCCGTGAACCTCGAGAGTGACGGCGCGGACGGCAACGGGCACGGTGGTGGCCACGGAGACGGTCCAGGAGACGGCTCCGGTGGCGGCAGCAGGTCGGGCGGTCAGGCGAAGAAGCCCCGCTCCTTCTGGAAGGAGCTTCCGCTCCTCATCGTCATTGCGCTGGTCCTGGCGCTGGTCATCAAGACGTTCCTGGTGCAGGCGTTCTCGATTCCGTCGGCGTCGATGGAGAACACCCTGCAGATCGGCGACCGTGTGCTCGTCGACAAACTGACGCCGTGGTTCGGCTCCGAGCCCGGGCGCGGCGAGGTCATCGTCTTCCACGACCCGGACGGCTGGCTGAAGGACGAGCCGACGGCCGAGCCGAATCCGGTGCAGCGCGTCCTCGGCTGGATCGGCCTCATGCCGTCCACGAACGAGAAAGACCTCATCAAGCGCGTCATCGGCGTCGGCGGCGACACCATCGAGTGCAACGGGACGGGACCGCTCGAGGTCAACGGCAAGGCGCTCGACGAGCCGTACGTCTACCCGGGGAACACCCCGTGCAGCGACGACAATGTGGGCGGCAAGTTCAAGGTCACCGTACCCATTGGCAAAGTTTGGGTCATGGGTGACCACCGCCAGGACTCCATGGACTCCCGGTACCACCAGCAGGACAGCAACCAGGGCTTCGTCCCCGTGGACAACATCGTGGGCCGCGCGATCGTGGTCGCCTGGCCGCCCACCCGCTGGACGACCCTGCCCGTGCCGGACACCTTCGACCAGCCGGGCCTGAGCGCCGCGATGGGAGCGGCCCCGGGCGCGCTCGGGCTCGCGGGCGCCGCGCCGCTCGTGCTGTGGCGCAGGCGTCGGCTTACCCAGGGGAACACCAGGGTTTCTGAGGTGAAGACCGCCGGGTAGGGTGCCGTCCCAGATCGCCGATCTTCCGCGGCGAATCTCCGAGGCGGGGAGCAACTGGGATGAGCAGGACACGTCGTACGGACGAGGGCCATGGCCGGCTCGGCAGCACGCTGTCGGGGTTGGCCGTGGCCCTCGGCTGTGTGCTGTTCCTGGGCGGGTTCGTGTGGGGCGCCATCGTGTACCAGCCGTACACCGTGCCCACCGAGTCGATGACGCCGACGATCGGCGCCGGCGACCGGGTCCTCGCGCAGCGCATCGACGGCAGTGAGGTCAAGCGCGGCGACGTCGTCGTCTTCACGGAGTCGGCGTGGGGCGACATGCCCATGGTCAAGCGCGTCGTCGGCATCGGCGGCGACAAGATCGCCTGCTGTGAGGCCGGCAAGCTGACCGTCAACGGCAAGGAGATTGCCGAACCGTATCTCCCCAAGGGGCAGGGCCCCTCGGCCACGGGCATCCCGACCACCACGGTCCCCGAGGGCCGCCTCTTCCTGCTCGGTGACGAGCGCAGCGGCTCCCTCGACTCCAGCGTCCACATCGGCGACTCCAGCCATGGAACGGTGCCGCGCAGCGCCGTGGCCGCCCGGGTCGACGCCGTGGCCTGGCCGATGGACGGCATGCTCGCGCGGCCCACCGGCTTCGAGGCGCTGCCGGGCGGGCTCTCCCAGCCGGGCCCCCTGAAGCTGGTCCTGGCCGCCGTGGTCGCGGGCGCCGTCCTGGTGCTGGGCGGGGCCGCGTACGGGCCGATCGCCAAGCGCGCGAGCAAGGGCCGCGGCCGGTCGCGTGCGTCGGCGGGGGAGCGGGCCCTTGCGGGCTGAGCCGCCCGGCGCCGGCCGGGAGCTGCGGAAGGTGGCACGGGTCGTGCTGCTTGACCCCGACGACCGCATTCTGCTCCTGCACGGGCACGAGCCGGGGGACACCGCCGACGACTGGTGGTTCACCCCGGGCGGCGGCCTGGAGGGCGACGAGACCCGTGAGCAGGCCGCACTGCGCGAGCTCGCGGAGGAGACGGGCATCACCGACGTCGAGCTCGGCCCGGTCCTGTGGCGGCGCACGTGCTCCTTCCCGTTCGACGGGCGGCGCTGGGACCAGGACGAGTGGTACTTCCTGGCTCGTACGACGGCTGCGGTGGCCGGGGCGGAGGTCGCCGGGGCGGGCCTGACCGAGCTGGAACGGCGCAGCGTCGCCGGAGCACGTTGGTGGACGTGCCGGGAACTGACCGAAGCACATGAGACGGTGTATCCGACCAGGCTCGCCGGGCTGCTGAAACGGCTGCTCGACGAGGGTCCCCCGAGTCGTCCCCAAGTCCTCGACACGGAAATCGTCTAGAGGCGTGCGGGGCTGACGCACAATAGGGGGACGCACGGCTGAAGGGGAACATGCCATGAGCGCCGAGGACCTCGAGAAGTACGAGACCGAGATGGAGCTGAAGCTCTACCGGGAGTACCGCGACGTCGTCGGTCTGTTCAAATACGTGATCGAGACCGAACGGCGCTTCTACCTCACCAACGACTACGAGATGCAGGTGCACTCGGTCCAGGGTGAGGTTTTCTTCGAGGTATCCATGGCGGATGCCTGGGTGTGGGACATGTACAGGCCCGCACGGTTCGTGAAGCAGGTCCGGGTACTCACGTTCAAGGACGTGAACATCGAGGAGCTGAACAAGAGCGATCTGGAGCTGCCGGGCGGGTGATCCGGAGCTGTTCGGCGGGTCATCCAGAGCCCTTGAGCGGGTGATCCGGAACCATGAGCGGGTGGAGCTCGCTGGATCGGGTGGCTGGGTTGTCCACAACCCGTGAGTAGTTCACCAAGATCCACTTCTTCGGCGCCCATGCCTCAGCGTGGGCGTCGGAGGTGGTGCCGACATGAACGCGTCCAAGGCACGCAGCGCACTCGGAAAGTACGGCGAGGAGCTGGCCGCACGGCGGCTGGCCGAGTCCGGAATGACGGTCATCGAGCGCAACTGGCGCGCGGGCAGGACCGGTGAGATCGACATCGTCGCCCGGGAGGGCGACGCCCTCGTCGTCTGCGAGGTGAAGACCCGCAGGGCGGGCGGCCGCGCCGGGTCCTTCGAGCATCCGATGGCCGCGGTCACACCCGTCAAGGCCCAGCGGCTGCGCGACCTCGCGGAGCGCTGGGTGCAGGAACACGGGGGAGCGCCACCCGGCGGCGTACGCATCGACGTGATCGGGATCCTTCTGCCGGAGCGCGGTGCCCCCGTCGTCGAGCATGCGCGGGGGGTGGCCTGATGGGGTTCGCGCGTACATGCTCCGTGGCGCTCGTCGGCGTCGAGGGCGTGGTCGTCGAAGTCCAGGCCGACCTGGAGCCCGGGGTGGCCGCTTTCACGCTGGTCGGACTGCCCGACAAGAGCCTGTCGGAGAGCCGCGACCGGGTCAGGGCGGCGGTCGTCAACTCCGGCGGGGAGTGGCCGCAGAAGAAACTCACGGTGGGGCTCAGCCCGGCGTCCGTACCCAAGAGCGGCAGCGGATTCGACCTGGCCATCGCCAGCGCGGTGCTGGGCGCGGCCGAGCGGATCGACCCGGGGGTCCTCTCCGAGGTCGTGATGATCGGCGAGCTGGGGCTCGACGGCCGGGTCCGGCCCGTTCGCGGGGTGCTCCCGGCCGTCCTGGCGGCGGCCGACGCGGGCTACGAGCAGGTCGTGGTCCCCGAGTGCTCGGCCGGCGAGGCCGCGCTCGTCCCGGGCGTCTCGGTCCTCGGAGTACGGAGCCTGCGCCAGCTCATCGCGGTCCTCACGGACGAGCCGGTCCCGGACGAGCCACCCGACGAGACCGGACGCCCCGACCCGATGCTCGCCGGCCTGAGCATCCCGGGCCAGGGCCTCGGTGTGGGCCTCGCCGGGATGCCGCACGACGCCCACATCCTCGATCTGGCCGATGTCGTCGGCCAGCGCGCCGCACGCACGGCGATCGAGGTCGCGGCCGCCGGTGCCCATCACGTCCTCCTCCAGGGACCGCCAGGTGCCGGCAAGACCATGCTCGCCGAGCGGCTGCCGCTGGTCATGCCGCCGCTCACCCGCGAGGAAGCCCTCGAAGTGACGGCCATTCACTCGGTGGCGGGCATGCTCCCGCCGGGCAAACCGATGGTCGACGCCGCCCCCTACTGCGCGCCCCACCACTCGGCGACGATGCAGTCGCTCGTCGGCGGCGGACAGGGGATGCCGCGGCCGGGCGCGGTGTCGTTGTCCCACAGAGGAGTGCTCTTTTTGGACGAGGCGCCGGAGTTCAGCGGTCAGGCACTGGACGCACTGCGCCAGCCGCTGGAGTCGGGCCACGTGGTCATCGCCCGCAGTGCTGGGGTGGTGCGGCTGCCCGCCCGCTTTCTGATGGCGCTGGCCGCCAACCCGTGCCCGTGCGGCAACCACGCCCTTGTGGGTGGCGGCTGCGAGTGCCCTCCGGCGGCGGTCCGCCGCTATCAGGCGCGCCTCTCCGGGCCCCTGCTCGACCGCGTCGACCTCAGGGTGGACGTGGAGCCCGTCACGCGTACCGAGCTGACCGGGAGCGGCGGACAGGGCGAGACCACCGCCGTCGTCCGCGAGCGCGTGCGGGCCGCCAGGGAGCGGGCCGCGGCACGGCTCGCGGACACGCCCTGGCGGACGAACAGCGAGGTTCCCGGGCACGCCCTGCGCACCCGGTGGCCCGCGGCGCCGGGGGCCATGGACGAGGTCGAGAACGACCTGGAGCGCGGCTTCCTGACCGCCCGGGGCGTCGACCGTGTGCTGCGGGTGGCCTGGACCGTCGCCGACCTGTGCGGCCACGACCGGCCACGCGCGCAGGACGTGGCGCTCGCCCTTCAGCTGCGCACCGGGATCTCGCGTGGTGTGGCCATGGCCATCGGGGGATCGGCATGAGCGGGGCGGAGGTCTCCGACGGAATCCGGCTCGCCAGGGCCGCCCTCACCCGGATCGTCGAGCCCGGCGACGAGAGGGCGGGGCGGTGGCTCAGGGAGTTCGGGGCGGTGGACGTCGTGCGGCGCATCGTCGAGGACGGGGAGCCGCTGCCCGGGGTGAGCGAGGGCCGCTGGGCGGGGCTGCGGGCCAGGGCGGCCGGCGTGCTGCCCGAGCGTGACCTGGAGCGGGCGGCGGGCGTGGGGGCGCGGATCGTGTGTCCCGGGGACGCCGAGTGGCCGGCCCAGCTGGACGATCTCGGCGACGCGCGGCCCGTCGCCCTGTGGGTGCGGGGGCGGCCCTCCCTGCGGATATGGGCGTTGCGGTCCGTCGGGGTCGTGGGGGCGCGGGCCTGCACGGACTATGGGGCGAGGGTGGCGGCGAGCCTCGGCGCGGGGCTCGCGGAGCGCGGCAGCGTCGTCGTGTCGGGCGGGGCGTACGGGGTGGACGCGGCCGCCCATCGCGGGACCCTGGGCGCGAGCGGTGCCACCGTGGCGATCCTCGCCTGCGGGGTCGACCGGCCCTATCCGCGCGGCCACGTCCAGTTGATCGAGCGGATCGCGGAACAGGGTCTCGTCATCGCGGAGTTGCCACCCGGTGATCATCCGACGCGGAGCAGATTCATCCTCCGTAACCGCCTGATCGCCGCGCTCACCCGGGGGACCGTCGTTGTGGAGGCCGCGTACCGCAGCGGTGCTCTCGGTACGGCGCGCTGGGCGCAGCGTCTCGGCCGTCACACGATGGGGGTTCCTGGGCCGGTCACGAGCACCCGTTCCGCAGGGGTGCACGAACTGCTGCGCGGGGAAGCCGTTCTCGTCACCGACGCGGCGGAAGTCATGGAGCTGGTCGGGGACATGGGGGAGCTCGCGCCGACGCGGCGCGGTCCCGTACTGCCGCACGATCTGCTCGCGCCGGGCGCCGCGGCGGTCCTGGCGGCGCTGCCCGCCGGCGGAGCTGTCGGGGCGGGGGACATCGCCCGGGCCGCGGGCACCGGAGTCGACGACGCAATCGGGAGGTTGTACGAACTGCGCTCACTGGGGTTCGTCGAACGACACAGCGATGGCTGGCAGTTGACACGCCAGGCGATCCAGCCTGTCTTGCCGGAAGAAGATGATCGGTGACGGAGGGTGTTGCGCCGTCCGGATGACGGCCGAACCCCTTGGCATTACGGGGCGTTGGCGTTTCGACCCTGTCACTTACAGCGACGGATGTGATCCCGCAAGTCGCCCAACGGAACGTATCTGCGCACGTGCGATCCCATGGCCTTCGCACACTGCGACGCTGCAGTCACGCTACGCTCACCAGGATTCCGGCTCGTTCGGTCGATCCGGAATCAGCCCGGCAACGAAGAGCAACCACGATCAGATGGGCAACCGAGCATCAGAGAGTTAACTTGGGATCTTTACCATCAGTCCGGCGCCAGGCGCACAAATCCCCAGTTCACGGCAGAACGGCACAAGGCGACGAATGCCCCAGCACACCTCCGGGTCTGACCGGGCTGCGGTTCCCCCCGCTGCCCGTGGCAGCGTGCGGCCTCCTGCTCCCTCTTCGCTCGAGGAGCTGTGGAGGTCGTACAAGGCGACGGGCGACGGGCGATTGCGCGAGCAGCTCATCCTGCACTACTCGCCGCTGGTCAAGTACGTCGCGGGCCGCGTCAGCGTCGGGCTGCCGCCCAATGTCGAACAGGCCGACTTCGTGTCCTCGGGTGTCTTCGGACTGATCGACGCGATCGAGAAGTTCGACATCGAGCGCGAGATCAAGTTCGAGACGTACGCGATCACCCGGATCCGTGGCGCCATGATCGACGAACTCCGGGCGCTCGACTGGATTCCGCGCTCCGTACGGCAGAAGGCGCGCAACGTCGAGCGGGCGTACGCCACGCTCGAGGCGCAGCTGCGGCGGACTCCGTCGGAGAGCGAGGTCGCCGCCGAGCTCGGCATCAAGGTCGAGGAACTGCATGCGGTCTTCAGCCAGTTGTCCCTCGCGAACGTGGTGGCCCTCGAAGAGCTGCTGCATGCCGGCGGCGAGAGCGGCGACCGGCTCAGCCTGATGGACACGCTCGAGGACCAGGCTGCCGACGACCCGGTCGAGGTCGCCGAGGACCGCGAGCTGCGGCGTTATCTGGCGCGCGCGATCAACACGCTGCCGGAGCGCGAGAAGACCGTGGTGACGCTCTACTACTACGAGGGCCTGACCCTCGCGGAGATCGGCAATGTGCTCGGGGTGACCGAGAGCCGCGTCAGCCAGATCCACACCAAGTCCGTCCTCCAGCTCCGCGCGAAGCTGGCCAGCTTCCGGCGCTGACGATGCGGAATCGTCCCTGCCGGGCCGTGCCTGGGGCGGGACGACTCCCGCGGCGCGCGTCCCGTCCGTAAAGTGGTGGCGTGCCAAGGATTCGAGCGGCCTCAGTGGCCGAGCACCGGTCGATGCAGCGCGGCGCCCTTCTGGACGCGGCGCGCTCCCTGCTGTCCGAGGGCGGGACGGAGGCGCTGACCTTCCCCGCGCTCGCCGAGCGCACCGGGCTCGCCCGGTCCTCCGTGTACGAGTACTTCCGGTCGCGGGCCGCGGT
Organism: Streptomyces sp. NBC_00009; assembly: GCF_045040855.1. Lineage (NCBI taxonomy): Bacteria > Bacillati > Actinomycetota > Actinomycetes > Kitasatosporales > Streptomycetaceae > Streptomyces > Streptomyces sp. NBC_00009. Next base: position 2,159,860 of record NZ_CP108312.1, on the reverse strand, counting down.
CGTCGAAGAGCTCTGCGAGGTCGACTTCCCCGTCTGGGCGGCGGAGGTCTCCACGGCGATGGAGCGCGCTGGTACGCCCGAGGGCAAGGTCGAGGCGTATGTGCGGGAGCAGCTCTCGCTGGTGGGCGACCGCCGGCACCGCGCTGTCGTGGCCATCTCGGCGAGCGAACTCGACTCAGGGGCGCGCGAGAAGATCCGCGCCGCGCACGGCGGGCTGGTCGCGATGATCGTCGAGGCCCTCGCCGAAATGGGCCACACGGAACCGCGCCTCGCGGCGATGCTCCTTCAGGGGGTCGTGGACGCGGCGGTCCGCCGGATCGAACTGGGCGCGGCGGAAGACCCCTCGGCCATTACCGAAGCGGCCGTGAGCATGGCCCTGCGGGGCGTCAACGGCTGATCCGGGGCGCGAGCCCTGGAGGAGGTGGCGGGACCAGCAGCGGTGGAACCGGACCCGGTGCGGTGCCCGGCGCCGTACCGGCGCGGGCGCCCGCCCGGACCGGCAGGAGCGGGACCAGCAGCGGTGGGTCGGCCCCGGGCGGGACCAGCCCCGGTGCCGCAGCAGTCGGGGGTACCGGCAACAGTCGCGACGGACCTCGTCGCAGCAGCCGCGGGGGCAGTAGTGACAGCGGGTCCAGATAGGTGTCGCCCCGCAGCAAGCCCCAGTGCAGGCATGACGTAGGGCCGCAGTGATCTGTCGGGGGTTCCAGTGCACCCAGTACCTCGCCCGGCGCTACCCGGGCGCCCCTCTTCACCGATGGCGTCACCGGTTCATACGTAGTTCGCAGCGGCGGGTCGCCCGTTCCGGACAGTTCCACCGCCACCACCCCTCTGCCCGCCACGCGCCCCACGAAGGACACCCGGCCGCGCGCCACCGCTCTGACCGGGGCGCCGACGGGCGCGGCCAGGTCCACTCCGCGGTGGCCCGCCCCGTACTCCGTCGCCGGCGGGGCCCACCCCCGTACGATCGGGGGCCTCGTCCCCACCGGCCAGGCGGCGCCCACGGCGGGTACCGGCGGGGGCGGCACGAGGCCCGCCAGCGCCGCGGTCATCGTCAGCATCAGCATCAGTCGCATGCACTGAACGGTCCCGTCCCGACGCGATCCGCGGGGATCATGGACCGGAACGGTGGACTACCGACCGGTTGTGGACAGCGCCGTCACCCGGCACCCCGCGGGTCCCGTACACTTCTGGTGGCGATCCGGGTCACCGGATCGACTTCGCACGCCCCAACACCAGTTCATTCGTGACGGTGTCCGCGCTCCTCGGTCCCTCGTGGCACAGCGCGCGGGGCGTCAGGCGCGACAGCAATCCTGCGGTCGCGGCAACCGAGAACCCAAGGAGTACGGCCATGGCCGTCGTCACGATGCGGGAGCTGCTGGAAAGCGGCGTCCACTTCGGTCACCAGACCCGTCGCTGGAACCCGAAGATGAAGCGCTTCATCTTCACCGAGCGCAACGGCATCTACATCATCGACCTGCTCCAGTCGCTGTCGTACATCGACCGCGCCTACGAGTTCGTCAAGGAGACCGTCGCCCACGGCGGCACGGTCATGTTCGTCGGCACGAAGAAGCAGGCGCAGGAGGCGATCGCCGAGCAGGCGACCCGCGTCGGCATGCCCTACGTCAACCAGCGCTGGCTGGGCGGCATGCTCACCAACTTCTCGACCGTCTACAAGCGTCTGCAGCGCCTCAAGGAGCTTGAGCAGATCGACTTCGAGGATGTGGCCGCGTCCGGCCTCACCAAGAAGGAGCTGCTCGTCCTCTCCCGCGAGAAGGCCAAGCTGGAGAAGACCCTCGGCGGTATCCGCGAGATGTCCAAGGTGCCCAGCGCCGTCTGGATCGTGGACACCAAGAAGGAGCACATCGCGGTCGGTGAGGCCCGGAAGCTCAACATCCCGGTCGTCGCGATCCTCGACACCAACTGCGACCCCGACGAGGTCGACTACAAGATCCCGGGCAACGACGACGCGATCCGCTCCGTCACCCTGCTCACCCGCGTGATCGCCGACGCCGTCGCCGAGGGCCTCATCGCCCGTTCCGGTGCCGCCACCGGCGACCAGAAGCCGGGCGAGAAGGCCGCCGGCGAGCCGCTCGCCGAGTGGGAGCGCGACCTGCTCGAGGGTGAGAAGAAGGCCGACGAGCAGCCGGCCGCCGAGGCTGAGGTCCAGACCTCCGCCGAGACGGAGAAGGTCGCCGACGCCGAGGCCGAGGTCGCCACCGAGGTTGTCGCCGAGGCTCCGGCCGCGGACGCCGAGCAGGCCTGAACCTCACCGGTTCGGTAGTTGACGGCGGGGGCCGAGTCGGCCCCCGCCGTTCACCCGTAGATCTTTCAGACTTCGAGAGAGAATTTCAGGATCATGGCGAACTACACCGCCGCTGACGTCAAGAAGCTCCGCGAGCTCACGGGCGCCGGCATGATGGACTGCAAGAAGGCGCTCGACGAGGCCGACGGCAGCGTCGACAAGGCCGTCGAGGCCCTGCGCATCAAGGGCCAGAAGGGCGTCGCCAAGCGCGAGGGCCGCTCCGCCGAGAACGGCGCTGTCGTCTCCCTCATCGCCGACGACAACACCTCCGGTGTCATCCTCGAGCTGAAGTGCGAGACGGACTTCGTCGCCAAGGGTGAGAAGTTCCAGGCCGTCGCGAACTCCCTCGCCGCCCACGCCGCCAAGACGAACCCGGCCGACATCGCGGCGCTCCTCGCGTCCGAGATCGAGCCCGGCAAGACCGTCCAGGCGTACGTCGACGAGGCCAACGCCAACCTCGGCGAGAAGATCGTCCTCGACCGCTTCGCGCAGTTCTCCGGCGCCTACGTCACCGCGTACATGCACCGCACCATGCCCGACCTGCCCCCGCAGATCGGTGTTCTGGTCGAGCTGGACAAGGCCGACGCCGACCTCGCCAAGGGCATCGCGCAGCACATCGCCGCCTTCGCGCCGAAGTACCTCTCCCGCGAGGACGTCCCGGCCGAGGTCGTCGAGTCCGAGCGTCGCGTCGCCGAGGAGACCACGCGCGCCGAGGGCAAGCCCGAGGCCGCGCTCCCGAAGATCGTCGAGGGTCGCGTCAACGGCTTCTTCAAGGAGGCCACGCTCCTCGGCCAGCCGTACGCGCTGGACAACAAGAAGTCCGTGCAGAAGGTCCTGGACGAGGCCGGTGTCACCCTGAAGCGCTTCTCGCGCATCAAGGTCGGCATCTGAGTCCGTACCGCGACAGCCGGAAGACACCGCTAGGGTCGACGAGATCCCAGTAGGGTCGACAGCAGTCTCCCGCGTACGCCGCCACGCGCGTGCGCGTCGGGCGACCGCAGATGTGACGAGGAGGCCATTGCCGAGTATGGGATGCGAACAACACCCCACCGGCAATGGCCTTCTTTGTATGTGTGCCAAGTAAAGAGGCGAGATCACCATGACCACCACCAAGGCCGACAAGGGCGACAAGAGCGACGACGGCAAAGGCGCGGGGCGCTTTTTGCTGAAGCTGTCCGGCGAGGCGTTCGCCGGTGGCGGGGGTCTGGGCGTCGACCCCGACGTGGTGCACAAGATCGCCCGTGAGATCGCGGCCGTCGTGCGCGACGGCGCGCAGATCGCCGTCGTCATCGGCGGCGGCAACTTCTTCCGCGGCGCCGAGCTCCAGCAGCGCGGCATGGACCGGGCCCGCTCCGACTACATGGGCATGCTCGGCACCGTCATGAACTGCCTCGCGCTCCAGGACTTCCTGGAGAAGGAGGGCATCGACAGCCGCGTGCAGACCGCCATCACCATGGGGCAGGTCGCCGAGCCGTACATCCCGCTGCGCGCCGTGCGCCACCTGGAGAAGGGCCGCGTCGTCATCTTCGGCGCCGGTATGGGCATGCCGTACTTCTCCACCGACACGACCGCCGCCCAGCGCGCCCTGGAGATCGACGCCGAGGCGCTGCTCATGGGCAAGAACGGGGTGGACGGGGTCTACGACTCCGACCCGAAGACCAACCCCGAGGCCGTGAAGTTCGACGCGCTCAGCTACGGCGAGGTCATCACCCGCGACCTCAAGGTCGCCGACATGACCGCGATCACCCTGTGCCGCGACAACAAGCTGCCCATCCTTGTCTTCGAACTGCTCGCCGAGGGCAATATCGCGCGAGCGGTCAAGGGTGAGAAGATCGGCACGCTCGTGGGCGACCACGGAACGCGGGCCTGACACGACCCCCCCCCGCCAGGGGATGGACAATGTCCTGCCGGTCGGACACCGTGCAGGAAAGACACACGACGCAGCCGGCCGCCCTGGGCGCATGCCGGGCCTCACTCAAGACACGCAGGAGCAAGTGGTGATCGAAGAGACCCTCCTCGAGGCCGAGGAGAAGATGGAGAAGGCCGTCGTGGTCGCCAAGGAGGACTTCGCCGCGATCCGCACCGGCCGTGCGCACCCGGCGATGTTCAACAAGATCGTGGCGGACTACTACGGCGCGCTGACCCCGATCAACCAGTTGGCCTCGTTCTCCGTGCCCGAGCCGCGGATGGCCGTGGTGACCCCGTTCGACAAGAGCGCGCTGCGCAACATCGAGCAGGCGATCCGCGACTCCGACCTCGGCGTCAACCCGAGCAACGACGGCAACATCATCCGTGTGACGTTCCCTGAGCTGACCCAGGACCGCCGCAAGGAGTACATCAAGGTCGCCAAGACCAAGGCCGAGGACTCCAAGATCTCGATCCGCTCCATCCGCCGCAAGGCCAAGGAGACGATCGACAAGCTGGTCAAGGACGGCGAGGTCGGCGAGGACGAGGGCCGCCGGGCCGAGAAGGAGCTCGACGACACCACCGCGAAGTACGTCGCCCAGGTGGACGAGCTGCTCAAGCACAAGGAAGCCGAGCTGCTCGAGGTCTGAGGAATCCGTGAACGACTCTTCCTGGGGAGCGCCGACCGGAGCCGGGTACTGGGGGCCGCCCGACCAGGGGCCTTCCCAGGGGGCTTCCCCGGCGGGTCCCGCGTACGAACAGCATGCGGTTGAGGAGACTCGGCCCATGCCCATCGTGCCCGAAATGCCCGACGTGCCTGCCGGTGGTCGTGACCAGGACGACGATCGGGGGGCTGCTCGGCCGAGCGGTCCCCTGTTCCGCGACGAGTCGCCGGGCGGGACGCAGCACGAGCACCCTCACGGGCCCCGGCACGAGCAGCCGCGCGGGAACTCTCAGTACGAGCAGCCGCGCGGGGCACAGCACGAACCGCAGCATCCGACACAGCATCAGACGCCGTATGTGACGCCGCACGAGGCGCAGCACGAGAGCCGGCAGGAGCCCATGCCAAGCGCCGCACAGCCCGCCCCCGCACCGCCGAAGAAGAGCGCGGGCCGTGACCTTGGGGCAGCCATAGGAGTCGGGGTGGGGCTCGGCGCGGTGATCGTCGCGTCGCTCTTCATCGTCAAGGCCGTGTTCATCGGCGTGATAGCGGTGGCCGTCGTCGTCGGCCTCTGGGAGCTCACCTCGCGGCTCGAGGAGCGCAAGGGCATCAAGGCGCCCCTCGTGCCGCTCGCGATCGGCGGAGCGGCGATGGTCGTCGCCGGATACGTCCGCGGCACCGAGGGCGCCTGGGTGGCGATGGCGCTCACCGCGCTCGCGGTCCTGGTCTGGCGCATGACGGAGCCCCCCGAGGGCTACCTCAGGGACGTCACGGCCGGTGTCTTCGCCGCGTTCTACGTACCGTTCCTCGCGACCTTCGTGGCGCTGATGCTCACCGCGGACGACGGGCCGCAGCGCGTCCTGACGTTCCTGCTGCTCACGGTCGTCAGCGACACCGGCGCGTACGCGATCGGCTGGCGTTTCGGCAAGCACAAGCTCGCCCCGCGCATCAGCCCCGGCAAGACCCGCGAGGGCCTGGTCGGCGCGGTGACGTTCGCGATGGCCGCCGGCGCGCTGTGCATGCAGTTCCTGATCGACGACGGTGCCTGGTGGCAGGGCCTGCTGCTCGGGCTCGCGGTCGCGGCCAGCGCCACGCTCGGCGACCTCGGCGAGTCGATGATCAAGCGCGACCTCGGGATCAAGGACATGGGCACGCTCCTCCCCGGGCACGGCGGGATCATGGACCGCCTCGACTCGCTGCTCCCGACGGCGCCGGTGGTCTGGCTGCTCCTGGTGATCTTTGTCGGCGTCGGCTGACCGACCCGCAAATCCCGGCTGACCTGCGCGGTTTCAGGTGACGGGCTCGTTGTCCACAGGGCGGCGGGCCCGTTGTCGTATGTCTGCGACACTGGAAGGGTTATGCCTAAGCCCGGAGAACTCACTTTCGTTGCCCCGCGCGGAGCCAAGAAGCCGCCGCGGCACCTCGCCGACCTCTCGCCCGCCGAGCGGAAGGAGGCCGTCGCCGCGATCGGTGAGAAGCCGTTCCGCGCCAAGCAGCTGTCGCAGCACTACTTCTCGCGGTTCGCGCACGATCCCGCGGAGTGGACCGACATCCCCGCCGGCTCGCGCGGCAAGCTGCAGGAGGCGCTGCTTCCGGAGCTGATGACGGTCGTCCGGCATCTGTCGACGGACCAGGACACCACCCGCAAGACCCTGTGGCGGCTCTTCGACGGCACGCTCGTCGAGTCCGTACTGATGCGCTACCCGGACCGGGTCACCATGTGCATCAGCTCGCAGGCGGGCTGCGGAATGAACTGCCCGTTCTGCGCCACGGGACAGGCCGGTCTCGACCGGAACCTGTCGACGGGCGAGATCGTGCACCAGATCGTCGACGGCATGCGCGCGCTGCGCGACGGCGAGATCCCGGGCGGCCCGGCGCGCCTGAGCAACATCGTCTTCATGGGCATGGGCGAGCCCCTGGCCAACTACAAGCGGGTCGTCGGCGCCATCCGCGCGCTCACCGACCCCGAGCCGGACGGCGTCGGTCTCTCGCAGCGCGGGATCACCGTCTCGACCGTCGGTCTGGTCCCCGCCATGCACCGGTTCGCCGACGAGGGCCTCAAGTGCCGCCTCGCCGTCTCGCTGCACGCCCCCGACGACGACCTGCGCGACACCCTCGTCCCGGTCAACACGCGCTGGAAGGTCCGCGAGGTCCTCGACGCGGCGTGGGAGTACTCCGAGAAGTCGGGCCGCCGCATCTCGATCGAGTACGCGCTCATCCGGGACATCAACGACCAGGCCTGGCGCGGTGACCGGCTCGGCCGCCTGCTCAAGGGCAAGCGCGTCCACGTCAACCTGATCCCGCTGAACCCGACGCCGGGCTCGAAGTGGACGGCCTCGCGCCCCGAGGACGAGAAGGCGTTCGTCGAGGCCATCGCGGCCCACGGCGTGCCGGTCACCGTCCGCGACACCCGTGGCCAGGAGATCGACGGGGCGTGCGGTCAGCTCGCCGCCACCGAGCGGTAACCTGACTGGCGTACGTACATCTTCATATTCCGACAGGGGAGCGCCACAGCGCTGAGAGTGCGGCATCGGCCGCAGACCCTCTGAACCTTGCCCAGGTCATTCTGGGTAGGAAGTTCGGTCGCCACTCAAGCTGTTGCGCCCTGCCCGGGAATCGTCCGCGATCCCGGGCAGGGCCGCGTCTCTTCCTGGTCACCCAGGAGGGAACTTAAGTGAGCACGATCATCAAGGCCACGGCCGTCGCCGTGGCGGCCGGTCTCGGACTCGTCACGCTCTCCGCGTGCGGGGGGTCCGGCTCCGGCAAGGACTCGGCGGACTCCAAGACCGTCACCCTTGTCAGCCATGACTCGTGGGCCGTATCCAAGAGCGTGCTCAAGGACTTCGAGAAGCGTTCCGGCTACAAGGTCACGGTCCTGAAGGACGGTGACGCGGGCGAGGCCGTGAACAAGGCCATCCTGTCCAAGGACAACCCGCAGGGCGACGTCCTCTTCGGCGTCGACAACACGCTCCTGTCGCGCGCCCTCGACAACGGGCTCTTCCAGCCGTACGAGGCCAAGGGCCTGGACCAGGTGGGGACCGAGTACCAGCTCGACAAGGACAAGCACCGGGTCACCCCGATCGACACCGGCAACATCTGCGTCAACTACGACAAGAAGTACTTCGCCGATCACAAGCTGACGCCGCCCGCCTCGTTCGACGACCTCGCCAAGCCCGCGTACAAGAACCTGCTGGTCACGGAGAACGTGTCGACGTCGTCGCCCGGCCTCGGCTTCCTGCTGGGCAGCGCCGCGCAGTACGGGGACAACGGCTGGCAGGGCTACTGGAAGAAGCTCAAGGCCAACGGCGTGAAGGTCGTCGACGGCTGGGAGCAGGCCTACAACGAGGAGTTCTCGGGCTCCGCCGGTGGCAGGAAGGCGGGCGGCGACCGGCCGCTCGTCGTGTCCTACGCGTCGTCGCCGCCGGCCGAGGCGATCTACTCGGACCCGCAGCCGAAGTCCGCCCCGACCGGGGTCGCGACCGGCACCTGCTTCCGCCAGACCGAGTTCGCGGGCCTGCTGAGCAACGCGAAGAACGAGAAGGGCGGCAAGGCGCTCCTCGACTTCCTGATCGCGAAGCAGTTCCAGCAGGACATGCCGCTGAACATGTTCGTGGACCCGGTGACGAAGGACGCGGCCCTGCCCGCCGACTACGCGAAGTACGACGTCAAGGTCGACGCCCCGAAGACCATGGCCCCGAAGAAGATCGCCGACAACCGTGACGCCTGGGTCAAGTCGTGGACCTCACTCGTACTGAAGTAACGCCCCCCGGAGGACCTCCGGCCGAGCGCCCGGCCAAGCACCCGGCCAAGCACCCGGCCAAGCACCCGGCCAAGCGCCCGGCAAAGCACCTGGTAAAGCCTCCGGCAGAGCCCCGTAAGGGTCGTCGCAGCGGGAGCGCGGCGCGGCTCGGCCTGATGGCCGTGCCCGTCGCGTTCTTCGCGATCTTCTTCGCCTATCCGGTCGCGGCGATCGTCTCCCGCGGCCTGAAGGCGGGCGGCCACTGGCAGTTCGGGCGGATCGCCGACGTGCTCGGGCAGTCCGACATCCGGCACGTCCTGTGGTTCACGACCTGGCAGGCGTTCGCCTCGACCGTGCTCACGCTGCTGATCGCGCTCCCCGGCGCGTACGTCTTCGCGCGCTTCGAGTTCAGGGGCAAGCAGGTTCTGAGGGCCGCCGTCACCGTGCCGTTCGTGCTGCCGACCGTCGTCGTCGGCACGGCGTTCCTGGCGCTGGTCGGCCGCGGCGGGCTGCTCGACGGTCTGTGGGGCGTACGCCTCGACACCACGGTGTGGGCGATCCTGCTCGCCCATGTCTTCTTCAACTACGCCGTCGTCGTGCGCACCGTCGGCGGACTGTGGTCGCAGCTCGACCCGCGGCAGGAGGAGGCCGCCCGGATGCTGGGCGCCTCCCGCTGGACGGCCTGGCGGAAGGTGACGCTGCCCGCGCTCGGGCCCGCCGTCGCGGCCGCCGCGCTGATGGTCTTCCTCTTCACGTTCACGTCGTTCGGCGTGGTCCAGATCCTCGGCGGGCCGACGTTCTCCACTCTTGAGGTGGAGATCTACCGGCAGACCGCGCAGATCTTCGACCTCTCCACGGCGGCCGTCCTCACGATCGTGCAGTTCGCCGCCGTGGGGATCATCCTCGCCGTGCACGCCTGGAGCGTGCGCCGGCGGGAGAGCGCGCTGCGCCTCGTCGACGCGGCGCACACCGCCCGGCGCCCGCGCGGCGCGGGCCAGTGGGCGCTGCTCGCCGGGGTGGTCGCCACGGTCGCGGTGCTGATCCTGCTGCCGCTCGGCGTGCTGATCCAGAGGTCCTTCGAGGGGCTCGACGGCTTCGGGTTCGCCTACTACAAGGCGCTCACCTCGTCCGACAGCGGTGTGTTCCTGGTGCCGCCGATCGAGGCGATCGGGAACTCCCTCACGTACGCGCTCGCCGCCACCGCCATCGCGGTCGTGATCGGCGGACTCGCCGCCGCGGCCCTGACGCGGAGAGCCGGCCGTCTCGTACGGGGCTTCGACGCGCTCCTCATGCTGCCGCTCGGCGTCTCCGCCGTCACCGTCGGCTTCGGCTTCCTGATCACCCTGGACAAGCCGCCCCTCGACCTGCGCGGCACCTGGATCCTGGTGCCGCTGGCCCAGGCCCTCGTCGGGGTGCCCTTCGTCGTCCGCACCATGCTGCCGGTCCTGCGCGCGGTCGACGGGCGGCTGCGCGAGGCCGCCGCCGTCCTCGGCGCCTCGCCGCTGCGGGCCTGGCGCGAGGTCGACCTGCCGATGGTGCGCAGGGCTCTGCTGATCGCGGCCGGGTTCGCGTTCGCCGTGTCGCTCGGCGAGTTCGGGGCGACCGTGTTCATCGCCCGCCCGGACCACCCGACCCTTCCGGTCGCCGTGGCGCGGCTCCTCGGCCGCGCCGGTGACCTCAACTACGGCCAGGCAATGGCCCTTTCGACGATTCTCATGGTGGTGTGCGCGGTGTCGCTGCTGCTGCTCGAACGCATCCGCACGGACCGTACGACGGGGGAGTTCTGATGGCCCTGCTGACCCTGGACGACGCGACTGTGCGGTTCGGCGGTCCGTCCAGAACGGCGCACGCTGCGCTCGACCGGGTCGATCTGGAGGTCGCCGAGCACGAGATCGTGTGCGTGCTCGGCCCCAGCGGCAGCGGCAAGTCGACGCTTCTGCGGGTCGTGGCCGGGCTCCAGGGGCTCGACGGGGGACGCGTGTTCCTCGACGGCCGTGACCAGTCGGGCGTGCCCGCGCACCGGCGGGGCGTCGGCCTCATGTTCCAGGACCATCAGCTGTTCCCGCAGCGCGCCGTGGGCGGCAATGTCGCGTTCGGGCTGCGGATGCACGGCGCCGCACGCTCCGAACAGCAGGACCGCGTACGGGAGTTGCTGGCGTTGGTCGGGCTGCCCGGCGCCGAGGGGCGCGCCGTGGCCTCGCTGTCCGGCGGCGAGCAGCAGCGCGTCGCCCTCGCCAGGGCACTCGCCCCACGACCCCGCCTGCTCATGCTCGACGAGCCGCTCGGCCAGCTCGACCGCTCGCTGCGGGAGCGTCTGGTCGTCGAACTCAGGGAACTCTTCGGCGAGTTGGGCACGACGGTGCTCGCCGTGACGCACGACCAGGGCGAGGCCTTCGCGCTCGCCGACCGCGTCGTGGTGATGCGCGACGGACGGATCGCCCAGTCCGGTACGCCACTTGAGGTGTGGCAGCACCCGGCCGACGCGTTCGTGGCACGCTTCCTCGGCTTCGACAACGTGGTCGACGCCACGATCGTCGGGGAGGCGGCCGACACGCCCTGGGGAAAGGTGCCCGTGCCCGCGGGGTCCCCGCAGGGCCGCGCCAAGATCCTGGTCAGGCCCGCGGGCGTACGCCTCGTGCCCGCCGCCGAGGCCCAGTTGACGTGCACGGTCACCGCGCGCACCTTCCGCGGCACGCATGTCGCCGTACACCTCCAGGCCACGCAAGCACCCCGCCTCGAAGCGGCCTGCGCGCTGCGGGACGCGCCGGAGCCGGGGGACGAGGTCGGGGTGGCGTTCGACGCGGGCGAAATCGTGGTGCTGGACGGCCCGTCCGCGGCATAGGGTCCGCCGTATGACGACGGAGACCGCGGCATCCGGACAGCTTGCCCACGACCGCTACTGCGACGAAGTCGTCGCGCAGACCGCCCTGTTGGCCGGGCATCTCGTCGGCGCCGACCTGACGGGGACCGTGCCGACCTGCCCCGACTGGACCCTGCGCGACCTCGTCGTGCACCTCGGCGGCGTGCACCGCTGGGTCGAGGCGATCGTACGGACCGGGGCCACCGAGCCCGTCCCGGACGAGAAGGTGCCGGGCTTCGACGGCCCCGGGAGCAACGACCCGGCCGCGCTCGCGGCCTGGCTCCTGGAAGGCGCCGAGCTGACCGCGCGGACGCTGCGCGCCGCGGGCCCCGACACCCGCGTGTGGACCTGGTCCTGGCAGCAGACCACGGGGTTCTGGGCGCGCCGCATGACGCACGAGACCGTGATCCACCGGGCGGACGCGGCGCTCACGGCGCAGGCCGCGTACGAGGTGGCGCCCGAACTCGCCGCCGACGCGATCGACGAGTGGCTGCAGATCGTCGCCCACGCCCAGCGGTCGGACCCGTCCGACACCGCGGCGGAGCTGCGCGGCGGCGGGCGCAGCCTGCACCTCCACGCCACCGACGCACCGGCGGAGCTGAACGCCGAATGGCTGGTCGAGCTGGGCGAGGACGGCTTCACCTGGCGCCGCGGCCACGAGAAGGCGACCGTCGCCCTGCGGGGGCCGCTGACCGATGTGCTGCTCGCGTTCTATCGGCGCGCGCCCCTCGACGACGGACGCGTGGAGGTCCTGGGAGAGCGGGAGCTGCTGGACTTCTGGCTGGAACGGGCGACGTTCGGGTAGCCCAGGCCCGGCTTCCGCGCAGTCCGCCAAGGAGTTCAGCCAGCCGCAGAGCTCAGCTCGCCGAGGAGGTCAGCCCAGCTTCTCTCGATCTCACGGCCGGCGTCCGTGTGCGGGATCGCGGGCCTGCGCGGGGCGGGTTCAGGGGTCTGTACCTGCCCGTGCCAGGACGCCGTACTCCTGAAGATCAGCCCTGGACGGCCGCCGGGTCCATCCACATGATCTCCCAGGTGTGACCGTCCGGGTCGTCGAAGGCGCGGCCGTACATGAAACCGTGGTCCTGCTTCTCACCGGTCTCGGTGCCACCCGCGGCGATCGCCTTGTCGACGAGCTCGTCGACCTTCTCGCGGCTCTCGGCGCTCAGACACAGCAGCACCTCGGTGTTCTTGGTCGGGTCGACGATCGTCTTCTTCGTGAAGCCGGCGTACTTCTCCTTGGTGAGGAGCATGACCACGATGTGCTCGCTGACCACCACGGCGGCGCCGGTCTCGTCGGAGAACTGCGGGTTGATCGAGTACCCGAGCTCGGTGAAGAACTTCTTCGACGCGTCGAGGTCGTTCACGGCGAGGTTCGGGAAGATCATCTGCTGGTACATGGTGGGGCCGTCTCTTTCGCTCGCTGGTCTCGGTGTTGCGTCGCTGTGCCGTACGCAGGGTTAGACGTGAGGCCCGCCCGTAACTCATCGCCCGCCGCGAACTTTCTTTCGATCTTTTTCGGGGGCCCGCAACGAGAGGGTGCGGGCCCCGCTCAGGGCGCGAGCGGGAGCGCCGCCAGTTCCGCGACGGCCCATGTCAGCAGCCCGAACACGGCGAGCAGTGCCGCCGCGCGCAGCCCGGCCGCGCCCCGGAGGAGACTTGCGGGGGCGCCGAGCCGGAGCAGGGCGGCCGTGGTGTCGGAGCGGGCGTGCTTGGCCTCGACCGAGGCCGTCAGGAGCGTGGCGACCGTACAGCCCATGACGAGGACGGCGCCGAGCGCGGACAGCGGGCCGAGGTCGGGCTGACGTCCCGACCAGAGGGTGAGCCCCGCGTACGCGCCGGAGGCCACCGCGCAGACCACGCCCAGGGGGCGGCCGATACGACGGGCCTCCTCCTGAAGCACCCGGCCCGCCAGGAGCCGCGCCGCCCCGGGCCGCACCGACTGAAGGGCCCGGCCGCACTGGTACGTGAGTCCGGGACCCGCGAGCGCGAGGCCGAGGGCCGTCAGTGTCCAGCCGGCCAGCACGCCCGCCGGGCTGCCGCCGAGACCGCCCGGCATGGGGAACCCCGCGGTGCCGGGCGCGCGGGAGGCGTATGTCTCCACGGCGAGGCCTATGGCCAGCAGCGCCACGCCCCAGGGCAGGCCGGTCGGCGCGGGCACCGGGGCGGCGGGATCGCGTGGGTCCGGCTGGGGCTCGCCGGCCTTGGCGGCGCGCGGGCGCAGCACGAGGGCACAGGCGCCGGACGCGGCGAGCGGGACCAGGGCGAGCAGGGTCAGGGTGGCGGCCAGGGGCAGGGGCCGGTCGGCGGCGAGGAGACCGCGTGCCGCCCCGTCGAAGGGCAGTCCGGAGAGGTCGCCGCGCAGGTGCAGGAAGACCAGCAGCGCCAGCATCGAGCCGAGCGTGCAGGCGACCGCGGTGGAGATCGCCGAGATGAGCGTGAGGCGTGCCGGGCCGAGGCCGACCGCGGACAGGCCGGGACGCGGCTTGGTGCCCGGGTCGGTGCGGGCGACGGCGACGGCGAGGTGGACGGTCGCGGCGATCGGCACCACGCACCAGGCCAGGCGCAGTACGGATCCGGTGGAGGCGTCGGGGTGGCCCATCGCGTAGCCGAGCGTGCACAGCAGGAGGAATCCGGTGCCGGCGGAGGCGGCCGCGACCAGCAGCCTGCGCAGCTGGACGACGGGCTGGCCCCCGCGGGCTAGACGGAGAGCGAGCACGCGGCCCGGCCTTCCGCGTCGGTGCCGCCGGGAACCCCGGGCAGATGGAGCGTGTGCACGCGGCGCCCGTCGAGGAGCGACATCGTGCGGTCGGCCAGGGCGGCCACCTCGGTGTCGTGCGTGGCGAGGACGACGGTGATGCCGTGCGAGCGGGCCGCGGCCATCAGGGTGCGCAGGACGTGGGCGCGGTCGGCGCGGTGCAGGGGCGCGGTGGGCTCGTCGGCGAAGAGCACCGAGGGCGCGGTGACCAGGGCGCGGGCGATGGCGACGCGCTGGCGTTCCGACTGGATCAGGGCGTGCGGGCGCTTGCGGGCGCACATGCCGATGTCGAGGCGCTCCAGCCACTCCAGGGCACTGGCCTTGGCGGCGCGGCGGCTGCCGCCGCGCATCATCAGGGCGAGCGCCGTGTTCTCCCAGGCGTTCAGCTCGGGCACGAGGTGGGGCTCGGGGTCGATCCAGGCGAAGCGGTCGCGGCGCAGCCGTTCCCTGACGAGCGGACCCATGGTGTGCACGGGGGTGCTGTTGAACCAGACCTCGCCCTGCTGCGGCAGGAGCTGGCCGGAGAGGCACTGCAGGAGCGTCGTCTTGCCGCTGCCGCGCGGCCCTGTGACGGCGAGGATCTCGCCCTCGCGGACACCGAGCGAGACGCCGGTGAGCGCGGGCGAGCCGTTGTGGGAGAAGTGCAGGGCGCGTGCCCAGAGTACGTCGTTGTCCGGTGGGGCCACCATGGCGAACACCTCGTTCAGAGACTGCAGATCAGAAATGCCGTAAGACGAGCCGTCCCCCTTACGGGGGAACGAAGGCAGGGCCGATCGGTCACTGGGCACGCTAGGTATTCGCCGGCGCGGGTCGGGAAAGGACGCGGCCCGGCCGCCCCCATCTCACTCGGATGGGCGCAGCCGGGCCGCGGGAGCCGTCAGGCTCAGATCTTGCTCCAGGCCTCCGTGAGGACCTGGCGGATGATGCCCTCGATCTCGTCGAAGGTGGACTGGTCCGAGATCAGCGGCGGCGACAGCTGGATGACCGGGTCACCACGGTCGTCGGCGCGGCAGTACAGGCCGTACTCGTAGAGCTTCTTGGACACGAAGCCGTAGAGCACGCGCTCCGACTCCTCGTCCGTGAAGGACTCCTTGGTGTCCTTGTCCTTGACGAGCTCGATGCCGTAGAAGAAGCCGTTGCCGCGGACGTCGCCGACGATCGGCAGGTCGTGCAGCTTCTGCAGCGTCTTGAGGAAGCTGGCCTCGTTGTCGAGCACGTGCTGGTTGAGCCCCTCGCGCTCGAACAGGTCGAGGTTGGCGAGCGCCACGGCCGAGGAGACCGGGTGGCCACCGAAGGTGTAGCCGTGCAGGAAGGTGTTGTCACCCTTGTAGAACGGCGCCGCGATCCGGTCGGAGACGATGGTCGCACCGATCGGGGAGTAGCCCGAGGTCATGCCCTTGGCGCAGGTGATGATGTCCGGGATGTAGCCGAACTTGTCACAGGCGAACATCGTGCCGAGGCGGCCGAAGGCGCAGATGACCTCGTCCGAGACGAGCAGCACGTCGTACTGGTCGCAGATCTCGCGCACGCGCTGGAAGTAGCCGGGCGGCGGCGGGAAGCAGCCACCGGCGTTCTGCACGGGCTCGAGGAAGACCGCGGCGACGGTCTCGGGGCCCTCGAAGAGGATCTCCTGCTCGATCTGGTCGGCGGCCCAGCGGCCGAAGGCCTCCGGGTCGTCGCCGTGGATCGGCGCGCGGTAGATGTTGGTGTTCGGCACCTTGTGCGCGCCCGGGACGAGCGGCTCGAAGGGGGCCTTCAGGGCCGGCAGACCCGTGATGGACAGGGCGCCCTGCGGGGTGCCGTGGTAGGCCACCGCGCGGGAGATCACCTTGTACTTGGTGTGGTTGCCGTTCAGCTTGTGGTACTGCTTCGCAAGCTTCCAGGCGGTCTCGACGGCCTCGCCACCACCGGTGGAGAAGAAGACCTTGTTGAGGTCACCCGGGGCGTAGTGGGCCAGGCGCTCGGCGAGCTCCACGGCCTTCGGGTGGGCGTACGACCACACCGGGAAGAAGGCCAGCTCGGTCGCCTGCTTGGCGGCGACCTCGGCGAGCTCGCGGCGGCCGTGACCGGCCTGCACCACGAACAGGCCGGAGAGGCCGTCGAGGTACTTCTTGCCCTTGTCGTCGTAGATGTAGGTGCCCTCGCCACGCACGATGGTGGGAACGGGCGCGTTCTCGTACGACGACATGCGGGTGAAGTGCATCCACAGGTGGTCGTACGCGGTTCGGCTGAGGTCCTTGCTCACGGCTATCGGGTTCCCCACATATAGGTCTGCTTCTTGAGCTTGAGGTAGACGAAGCTCTCGGTGGAGCGCACGCCGGGAAGGGCCCGGATGCGTTTGTTGATGACGTCCAGGAGTTGGTCGTCGTCCTCACACACGACCTCCGCGAGGAGGTCGAACGAGCCCGCGGTCATGACCACGTACTCGACTTCCGGCATGGCCGTCAGCGCTTCTGCCACGGGATCGAGGTCGCCCTCTGCGTTGATACCGACCATCGCCTGCCTTCGGAAGCCCACGGTGAGTGGGTCCGTGACGGCGACGATCTGCATCACGCCCTGGTCGAGCAGCTTCTGGACGCGCTGCCGCACGGCCGCTTCGGAGAGGCCGACGGCCTTTCCGATGGCGGCATACGGCCTACGGCCGTCTTCCTGGAGCTGTTCGATGATGGCGAGGGAAACGGCGTCCAACGGCGGAGCGCCGTTGCCGTTCCTGGATCCCTTTGGGTCTGCGCTGCGACTGGCCACGTCCACCACTGTGCACGAGGAGTCGACAGTTCCGCAAGCCCAGATCGATGAAATTCGTTGTTTGGGGGCTCGAACTTCACGGATTTCGCAGATCTGGGGGGTCAGGGGGTGTTGAAAGCGTGGGCCGACGGATTAGGGTGGGTATCTCATCCAATGGACATCCGACCAGGAGGGCCGCCCCAGTGACCAGCGAGCTGCGTCGTCTGCGCAATTACATCGACGGTGAGTTCCGGGACGCCGCCGACGGACGGACCACCGAAGTGGTCAATCCCGCCAACGGTGAGGCGTACGCGACCGCGCCGCTCTCCGGCGACGCCGACGTCGACGCGGCCATGGCCGCCGCCGCGGCCGCGTTCCCGGCCTGGCGTGACCTCACGCCGAGCGAGCGCCAGAAGGCCCTCCTCAAGATCGCGGACGCGTTCGAGGAGCGGGCCGAGGAGCTCATCGCCGCCGAGGTCGAGAACACCGGCAAGCCGACCGGCCTGACCCGGTCCGAGGAAGTCCCGCCCATGGTCGACCAGATCCGCTTCTTCGCGGGTGCGGCGCGCATGCTCGAGGGCCGCTCGGCCGGCGAGTACATGGAGGGCCTGACCTCGATCATCCGCCGCGAGCCGATCGGCGTCTGCGCCCAGGTCGCGCCGTGGAACTACCCGATGATGATGGCCGTGTGGAAGTTCGCCCCGGCGCTCGCCGCGGGCAACACGGTCGTCCTGAAGCCGTCGGACACCACCCCGGCCTCCACCGTGCTGATTGCCGAGATCATCGGTTCGATCGTCCCCAAGGGCGTTTTCAACGTCATCTGCGGTGACCGTGAGACCGGCCGCGCGATGGTCGAGCACAAGACCCCGGCGATGGCCTCCATCACCGGCTCGGTGCGCGCGGGCATCTCGGTGGCCGAGTCCGCCGCCAAGGACGTCAAGCGCGTCCACCTGGAGCTCGGCGGCAAGGCCCCCGTCGTGGTCTTCGAGGACACCGACATCGCCAAGGCCGTCGAGGACATCTCGGTGGCGGGCTTCTTCAACGCGGGCCAGGACTGTACGGCCGCCACCCGCGTCCTCGTCCAGGAGTCCATCCACGACGAGTTCGTGCAGGCCCTCGCCAAGGCGGCGGCCGACACGAAGACCGGCCGGCCGGACGACGAGGACGTGCTCTACGGGCCCCTCAACAACCCGAACCAGCTCGCCCAGGTCACCGGCTTCATCGAGCGCCTGCCCGCGCACGCCAAGGTCGAGGCCGGCGGCCACCGGGTCGGCGACAAGGGCTACTTCTACGCCCCGACCGTCGTCTCGGGCCTCAAGCAGGACGACGAGATCATCCAGAACGAGGTCTTCGGCCCGGTCATCACCGTCCAGTCCTTCACGGACGAGGCGCAGGCCGTCGAGTGGGCGAACGGCGTCGAGTACGCGCTGGCCTCCTCGGTCTGGACGAAGGACCACGCGCGCGCGATGCGCATGTCCAAGATCCTCGACTTCGGCTGTGTGTGGATCAACACCCACATCCCGCTGGTCGCCGAGATGCCGCACGGCGGCTTCAAGAAGTCCGGCTACGGCAAGGACCTCTCCGCGTACGGCTTCGACGACTACACGCGCATCAAGCACGTCATGACGTCGATCGAGGGCTGATCAGCGGCACCGACCTGCTCCACCCGCCCCCGCGTGGCTCCGGCCGCGCGGGGGCGGTCGCGTGTCCGGGGCAGGTGGGTGCGCGGCGGGGTGCCGGGTGATGATCGACAGTGTGTCGGCTCTCACCCGGTCGGCTTGACGCAGCGTCCATTGTCCGGCCCCGCTGGTCGCGGGCATCCTGCACAGGTGCGAGCGACCCCGATGAACCCCAAGCCGTCCCTGTCCCGGCGTTCCCTGATGCGTGCCCTGGGCGGAGGTGCCACGGCCGCGGCGGTCGGCGCGCTCGCCTCGGGATGCGGTGTGCCCGCCGCCTACGTCGCGCCGGGGGACCGCGCCGCGACCGACCGCTCCGGCAGCGACAAGCGGCTCGTCTTCGCCAACTGGCCGCTCTACATCGACGTCGACGACGACGATCCGTCGAAGCGGCCCACGCTCGACGCCTTCCGGAAGCAGACCGGGATCGACGTCAAGTACACCGAAGAGATCAACGACAACGACGAGTTCTTCGGCAAGATCAGCCCGTCCCTGATGAACCATCAGAAGACCGGCCGGGACCTCATCGTCATCAGCGACTGGATGTGCGCCAAGTTCGTGACGCTCGGCTGGGTCCAGGAGATGGACCGTGCCCGGCAGCCGCACGTCGCCAAGTACCTCGACCCGCTGCTGCGTTCACCGCACTTCGACCCCGGGCGCAAGTACACCGTCCCGTGGCAGTCCGGCATCACCGGCATCGCGTACAACAAGCGCAGGGTCGGACGCGAGATCAAGCACGTGTCCGACCTGTGGGCGGCCGATCTCAAGGGCAAGGTCACGCTGCTGTCCGGGCTCGACGAGTCGTTCGCGCTGCTCATGCAGGGCAACGGCGTCGACATCACCCGGTGGACCCCGGACGACTTCCACCGCGTGTGCGACCAGGTCGAGAAGCTCGTCAAGAGCCACCACATCCGCCGCTTCACCGGCAACGACTACATCAAGGACCTCTCCAGCGGCGACGTCCTCGCCTGCCAGGCCTACAGCGGTGACGTCATCCAGCTCAAGGCCGACGACCCGGACATCGAGTTCGTCGTGCCCGAGGAGGGCGGAGAGCTGTGGGCCGAGTCGCTGATGATCCCCAACCTCGCCGACCACAAGCGCAACGCCGAGAACCTCATCGACTACTACTACCGGCCGGAGGTCGCCGCAGAGCTGGCCACATGGGTCAACTACGTGAGCCCTGTGCCGGCCGCCCGCGAGATCCTCGCCGACTCGAAGGACAAGGACACCGCGGCACTCGCCGAGGACCCGCTGATCTTCCCCGACGACACGATGCGCCGACGGCTCGCGATCGCGCGCGACATCACGTCCAAGGAGCGCCCGGAACTCGCCAAGCGGTGGAACGCGATCGCGGGGTTGTGAGATCGCGGGGTGGTGCGAGGGGGCCGGCCGGCGCCGGCCCGTTCACCTCCGGCCCGTTCACCTCCGGCCCGTTCACCTCCGGCCCGTTCGGTTCCGGCCCGGTCAGTTCCACAGTGGCGTGGTCATGACCTGCTGGAACGCGTCCGGGTGGCCGTTCGGGTAGGTGAGCGTGATGCGGGAGTAGTGCTGAGTGCCACGGTGCTTGGTCCAGGACTGCGGGTGGTCGAGGCGGACCGTGACGCGGTACGAGCGGAACTTGCCAGCGGCGCAGTACGGCTTGCAGTCGTTCACCCAGCTCGTGCCCGTGGCCACCGCCTTGCGCGGGCCCCACTGCGACCAGTGGAGCGAGGTGAGGCGGCTGTTGCCGTCCCCGCACGCGAGCAGGAAGTCCGTGGGTCGCACCTGTGGCTGCCAGGTGCAGCTGACGATCACGGGGACGCCGGTCCGCGGCTGCGGCTTCGGCGCCGCGGCGGTGGCGGAGGCCGGAGCCATGGCTGCTGCGAGGGATGCGGCTGCACAGAGTGCGAGCGCTGCCTTCAGTGGGTTGCTCCGCAAAGTATGCTCCCGGCCGATCGGGGGGCTCTGGGCCCCGTGGGCTCGTTCCGACGCTAAGGCCGCGGCGTGAGATGCGCCACTCGATCGGGCTAAGGTCGCACGGACGGGTACAGGCGGGCAGGTCAGCGCTTGATCGCCGCCATGCTGATGCCCCCGCGACAGGTCGCGGGGGCCGGGCGATCAGTCGCCGCGCAGCCCGCACAGGACGTCGATGCGGTTCGTCGTGATCGAGTCGACGCCGAGGTCGAGGAGACGCCGCATCGCCGACTTCGTGTCCGGGGTCCACGCGGAGACCAGCAGGCCCTGGCGGTGCACATGGGCCGTCAGCTCCCGACCGACCAGCGGGAAACGGTAGTTGAGCCAGGTCGGCCTGATCGCTTCGAGCACGCCGGGCCGCGGAGGGGCCAGCGTCGTCCAGGTCAGCGCGATCTCGGCGGCCGGGTCCGCGCGCCGCACCGCCAGCATCGTCTCCGCGCCCGCGCAGTAGTAGGCACGCTCGTCGGCGCCGCAGTCACGGATGACGCCGATGACCGTACGGACCGTGCGCACGTCCGCGCCCGGCAGGTCCACCATCGCCCGCCGCTCGGCCAGTACCTCAAGGGCCTGTTCGAGGGTGGGCACGCCGCCCGCGGTGACGCCGCGCACCTCGTCGTACGAGAGCGCGGAGAGCGGGCGGTCGTGGTCCCACAGCCGCTTGAGCGTGGAGTCGTGCAGCAGTACGGGCACGCCGTCGCGGGTCAGACGGACGTCGATCTCGACCGCGTCCGCCCCCTGCTCCAGCGCGGAGCGCAGGGAGGCGAGGGTGTTCTCACGGACGCGGTAGGGGTCGCCCCGGTGGGCCACGGCAGTCACGGTACGCATGGCCCCATTGTGGTCAGCCGGTCATGCCCGGGCGAGCCACGTGTCCGTGTAGGTGTCGATCTCCGCGGTGATACGGGCCTTGCCCGGCTCGTCGAGGAACGACGCGTCGACCGCGTTCCTGGCGAGCGCGGCCACGCCCCGCTCGTCGAGGTCGAGGAGGCGGGCGGCGACGGCGTACTCGGTGTTGAGGTCCGTGCCGAACATCGGCGGGTCGTCGGAGTTGACGGTGACGACGACCCCGGCGTCGACGAACTGCTTGATGGGGTGCTCCTCGAGGGTCTTCACGGCGCGCGTCGCGATGTTCGACGTCGGGCAGACCTCGAGCGGGATGCGGTGCTCGGCGAGGTGGGCGAGGAGCTTCGGGTCCTGGGCGGACGTCGTGCCGTGGCCGATGCGTTCGGCGCCGAGGTGGACCAGCGCGTCCCAGACCGTCCCGGGGCCCGTCGTCTCGCCGGCGTGCGGCACGGAGTGCAGGCCCGCGGCGATCGCGCGGTCGAAGTACGGCTTGAACTGGGGCCGCGGCACGCCGATTTCGGGCCCGCCGAGCCCGAAGGAGACCAGGCCCTCCGGGCGGATCGTGTCAGTGGTCGCGAGCCGCACGGTCTCCTCGGCGGACTCGAGCCCCGCCTCGCCGGGGATGTCGAAGCACCAGCGCAGGACGGTGCCGAACTCGGCCTCGGCCGCCTTGCGGGCGTCCTCGATCGCCTCCATGAAGCCGTACTCGTCGATGCCGCGGCGGACGGAGGAGTACGGGGTGATGGTCAGCTCGGCGTAGCGCACGTTCTGCCGGGCCATGTCCCGCGCGACCTCGAACGTGAGGAGGCGGACGTCCTCCGGCGTGCGCACGAGGTCGACGACCGAGAGGTATACGTCGATGAAGTGCGCGAAGTCCGTGAACGTGAAGTAGTCGGCCAGCGCCTCGGGGTCCGTCGGGACCTTGGAGTCCGGGTGGCGGGCCGCGAGCGTGGAGACGATCCGGGGGGACGCCGAGCCGACGTGGTGCACATGCAGCTCTGCCTTTGGCAGTCCGGCGATAAAGGCATGCAGATCGGTCACGGATTCCTCCCCAGGAACTTGGTTGATCGGCTGATCGGTGGGTCGCAGTCATCGTAGGCGTGCCCCGGCCGCGCCCCGGCGGCGGCCGTAGCATGACGGGACGTCTGGGTGGGAGAAGAAGGGGACGAACGAGCGATGTCCAAGGACACAGAGGGCAGAGAGAGCGCTGACGGCGCGGAGGGTTCCAACGGTCCGGCGGCTTCGCCGGAGTGGGGGACGGGGACGGGGCCGGGGCAGGGGGACCGGGGTGCGGGGGACCCGCCTGAGGGCAGGGTGTCCCTGGGGAAGCGGGGACCGGACCCATGGGCGGCCCCGGCGGACCCGGGCCCGCGGGACGCGGTGCCGCAGGACGCCGCCGGGCCGGCTGCTCCGGCGCCCGCGCATCCGTTCGCCCCGCCGTCGCAGGGGGAGACGCAGGTGGACCCGTTCACCCCGCCGTCCCATGCCGAGACGCAGGTGGACCCCTTCGCGGCGCCTTCGTCCCCGTCCTCGCCGACCCCGCCCGCCGAGCCGTACAACCCGTTCGCCCCGCCCTCCCCGGGCGCCGCGCCGGCCCCCGGCCGCTGGTCACAACAGCCGCAACACCCGCACCCGCACTCACACGCCCAGCCGCCGGGTGCCCCCTACGCGATGCCCCCCGGCTACCCGGCGACGCAGGCCGGGGCCCCCTGGGCGCCGGGGGCCAACCCCTTCGCGCCGCCCGGAGAACCCGTGCCCCCGCCGCCCGTCTCGCCCGACGGGCCAGGGCAGATGCACTACGGCTACCCGGCCGCCCCGTACGGCTACGGCTACGGCCGCCACGCAGCGACCGGCCCGGCCCCGATGCCCTACGGCGGTCCCGGCTACGGCTGGCCCGGGATGCAGCCGCGCCCCGCGAACGGCATGGGCGTCGCCGCCCTGACGCTCGGGATCATCTCGGCCGTCGGCTTCATCCTGTGGCCGATCGCGATCGTGGTCGGGATCCTCGCCATCATCTTCGGCGCCATCGGCCGCGCCAGGGCGACCCGGGGCGAGGCCACGAACTCCGGTCAGGCGCTGGCCGGACTGATCTGCGGCATCGGCGGACTGGTGCTCGCGCTGGTCCTGATGTTCTTCGTCATCGCCGACAGCGGCTCGTCGAGCGACAGCGACAGCAGCGACGACAGCGGCTACTCCGCCGCCCTGTAGGACACCGCCTGTAGGTCACCGGCAACGGGGGCAGGACCGGGCCTGGCGGACCGGGCCGTCAGGCCCGGTCCGCCAGCCGCTCACGCGCCGCCATCAGCGCGAACCCGAGCAGATTGGGCCCACGCCACCGTCTCGGATCGCCGGCGGCCTCCGCGTCGGCCGCGAGTCCGATGCCCCACACGCGGTCGAGCGGGCTGGCCTCGACCAGGATGCTCCCCCAGCCTTCGGCCGGGGGGACCCCCATCTCGCTTCGCTCGCCCGTCCCGAGCAGGAACTCCCGCAGATCCGCGTGCGCCGCGAACTTGTGCACGCTGCCCTCGACGACGATCCCGAACCGCTCGCGCGTCCAGGTGTCCTCGTCGAAGCCGCGCACGAGGCGCCCCGCCTTCTTGGCCTGCGAGGGATGTGCCGCCCCGACGGCTCTGCGCTCGGCCTCCGCGTCCCCGAACAGCCGGGCCTTCGCGGCCATCATCCAGTGCTCGGCCGTCGCGTACTCGACCCCGTCCACCGTGAACGGCGCGACCCACCACTGACTGAGGCAGCTCGCCCCGACCGTGCCGTCCGCCCGCGGTGTGTGCCCCCAGAAGTGCAGGTACTTGACCCGTACACCCGCTTCCACCGCCCTGACCAGCGAGTCCTGGTCGTGGATGGACTCGCGGCCCTCAAGCTTGTCGATCTTCCCCATGCACGCGAGTCTGGCACGCACCACGGACACTCCGTCCTTGGTTCTTCAGGGGGACTCGACACCTGGTCGACAGATTCCGTCGCGTAACCAAAAGGCAACAACGGAATCACTTGTTGCAGTACATCGCCTCTGTCAGGATCGGCACTCAAATCGAGCTGGAGCTACGCCAGCCCCCGCGGAGCGGGGTGCCGGCGGAGGAGAGCGATAATGCACAACCCTGGCAACAGCACCCGCTTCCAGGCCCAGGACCGGTTCGCCGAAGGCGCCCAGTACATCGCGGGCCGTCTCACCAAGGGCACATCCGGCCGCACCCACGCAGTCGTCGACCCGGCCACGGGCCAGGACGTCTACACGTACGAGCTGGCCGGCACCGAGGACGTCGACGCCGCCGTGGCCGCGGCCCGCGAGGCCTTCCCCGGCTGGGCCGGCGCCACGCCGGGCGAGCGGTCCGACGCGATGCACCGCTTCGCGGGTGTCCTGGCCGAGCGCGCCGAGGACCTCGCACAGGCCGAGTCCCTGCAGTGCGGCAAGCCCCTCAAGCTGAGCCGCGAGTTCGACGTCCCCGGGACCGTCGACAACACCGCGTTCTTCGCGGGCGCCGCCCGGCACCTCCAGGGCCAGTCCGCCGGCGAGTACAGCGGCGACCACACCTCGTACGTGCGGCGCGAGCCCATCGGTGTCGTCGGGTCCATCGCTCCCTGGAACTACCCGCTCCAGATGGCCGCCTGGAAGGTTCTTCCGGCGATCGCGGCGGGCAACACCATCGTGCTCAAGCCCGCCGAGCTGACCCCGCTCACCTCCCTCCTGTTCGCGCAGGCCGCGACCGAGGCGGGCATCCCCGACGGTGTCGTCAACATCGTCACGGGCGCGGGCAGGGACGCCGGCGAGCACCTCGTCGGACACCCCGACGTCGCCATGACCTCCTTCACCGGGTCGACGGGCGTCGGCAAGCGCGTCGCCGAGATCGCCACCTCCACCGTGAAGCGGCTGCACCTGGAGCTCGGCGGCAAGGCGCCGTTCGTCGTGTTCGACGACGCCGACCTGGAGGCAGCCGTGCACGGTGCGGTCGCGGGCGCCCTCATCAACACGGGCCAGGACTGCACCGCCGCCACGCGCGCGTACGTGCAACGCCCCCTCTACGACGCCTTCGTGCAGGGCGTGGCCGACCTCATGGAGGGCATCCGGGTCGGCGACCCGTTCGCCCCGGACACCGACCTCGGCCCGCTGATCTCGCACGCCCAGCGCGACCGCGTCGCCGGATTCGTCGACCGGGCCCGCTCCTACGCGCGCGTGGTCGCCGGCGGCGTCATCCCCCAGGGCGACCTGAAGGCGGGCGCGTACTACCGGCCGACCCTCGTCGCGGACGCCGCCCAGGACAGTGAGATCGTCCAGGCCGAGATCTTCGGCCCGGTGCTCGTCGTGCTGCCCTTCGACAGCGACGACGAGGGCATCCGCCTCGCCAACGACACCCCCTACGGCCTGGCCGCCTCGGCCTGGACCAGGGACGTGTTCCGGGCGGGCCGCGCCACCCGCGACATCAAGGCGGGCTGCGTCTGGGTCAACGACCACATCCCGATCCTCAGCGAGATGCCGCACGGCGGCTACAAGGCGTCCGGCTTCGGCAAGGACATGTCTGCCTACTCCTTCGAGGAGTACACGCAGATCAAGCACGTCATGTTCGACAACACTGCGGTCGCCCGGAAGGACTGGCACCGCACGATCTTCGGGGACCGATAGTCATCAGGCCGCCCACAGGGCGGCCGCACACCCTCCCGCAAGGGACCCTCCCGAAAGGGCATCCACGCGCATGGAGCAGTACGAGCCCGACAGCCTGTCCCCGGTACAACTCGCCGCCATGCGGCGCAGTTTCCGCAACGGCAGGGCGGCCATGACCCGCCGTTCCCTGCTGCGCGCGTCCGCGGGCGGCGCACTCGCCGTCGGCGGGATCGCGTCGCTGAGCGCCTGCGGCATTCCCGCGGCGAGCAAGAGCCAGGGCGGCGTCTCGTCCGAGGACCACTCGGCCAAGGAGAAGGTGGTCAACTTCTCCAACTGGACCGAGTACATCGACCTCAGTGACGACGAGAAGCACCGGCCCACCCTGGACGCGTTCACCAAGCGCACCGGGATCAAGGTCAACTACACCGAGGACATCAACGACAACGTCGAGTTCTTCGGCAAGATCAAGCCTCAGCTCGCGGCGGGCCAGGACACCGGCCGGGACATCATCGTCCTCACCGACTGGCTGGCCGCCCGGCTGATCCGCTTCGGCTGGGTCCAGAAGCTCGACCCGGCCAACCTGCCCCACGCGTACGCGAACCTGTCCCCGCAGTTCCGCAGCCCCGACTGGGACCCGGGCCGCGCCTACTCGTACCCGTGGCAGGGCATCGCCACGGTGATCGCGTACAACTCCAAGGCCACGAACGGCAGGGAGGTCACCTCCGTCTCGCAGCTGCTCGACGACCCCAAGTTGAAGGGCAAGGTCGGCCTGCTCTCCGAGATGCGTGACACCGTCGGGATGATGCTGCTCGACATGGGCAAGGACCCGGGCACCTTCACGTCCGACGACTTCGACGCGGCGATAGCCCGGATGCAGAAGGCCGTCGACAGCAAGCAGGTCCGCCGCTTCACCGGCAACGACTACATCGCGGACCTCAGCAAGGGCGACGTGGCGGCCTGTCTCGCCTGGTCGGGCGACATCGTGCAGCTCCAGGCGGACAACCCGGACGTCAAGTTCCACATCCCCGACACCGGTTTCATGTCCGGAACGGACAACATGCTGATCCCCAACAGGGCCCGTCACAAGACGAACGCCGAGAAGCTCATGGACTACTACTACGAGCTGCCGGTCGCCGCCGAACTCGCCGCCTGGATCAACTACGTGACGCCCGTCGACGGCGTGAAGCCCGAACTGGCCAAGATCGACAAGAGCATCGCGAACGACCCGCTGATCGTTCCCGACAAGACCATGGGTGCCAAGGCGCACGGTTTCCGCTCTCTCACCTCCAAGGAAGAGAAGGCGTTCGAAGAGAAGTTCGCCCAGCTCACCGGCGCGTGAGACCCGCAGCACCGAGCCCCCTGCCCCCTCGACTCCTTGGACTGCACCATGACGACAGAAAACGGCGGCGACGTCCGCCTTGCCGGGATCAGCAAGACCTACGGCTCCTTCACCGCCGTCAAGCCGCTGGACCTGACCGTGCCGCAGGGCTCCTTCTTCGCCCTCCTCGGCGCCTCGGGCTGCGGCAAGACCACGACCCTGCGGATGATCGCGGGGCTCGAGGAGCCCAGCTCCGGCACGGTCATGCTCGGCGACCAGGACGTCACCGCGCTGCCCCCCTACAAGCGCCCGGTGAACACCGTCTTCCAGTCGTACGCGCTCTTCCCGCACCTCGACATCTTCGAGAACGTCGCCTTCGGCCTGCGCCGCCGCGGCGTCAAGTCGGTGAAGAAGCAGGTCGGCGAGATGCTCGACCTGGTCCAGCTCGGCGAGCAGGCCCGCAAGAAGCCGCACCAGCTCTCCGGCGGCCAGCAGCAGCGCGTCGCCGTGGCGCGGGCCCTGATCAACCACCCCAAGGTACTGCTCCTCGACGAGCCGCTGGGCGCCCTCGACCTCAAGCTGCGCCGCCAGATGCAGCTCGAACTCAAGCGCATCCAGACCGAGGTGGGCATCACGTTCGTCCATGTCACGCACGACCAGGAGGAGGCCATGACCATGGCCGACACCGTCGCCGTGATGAACGCGGGCCGCGTCGAACAGCTGGGCGCCCCGGCCGACCTCTACGAGAACCCGGGGTCCACCTTCGTCGCCAACTTCCTCGGCACGTCGAACTTCATCGAGGCCGAGGTCGCCGGACGCAGCGGCGACGACCTCACCCTGAAGGCCGGCGGCGGCAAGCTCGTACTGCCCGCCGCCCGCTGTACGGCCGCCACCACCACCGGCGGGAAGGTCCTCGTCGGCGTGCGCCCCGAGAAGATCTCCCTCACCCACGCCGACGACGCGGGCTCCATACCCGACGGCCGCAACCGCATCACCGGCCGCGTCGCCGACAGCAGCTTCATCGGTGTCTCCACGCAGTACGTCATCGACAGCCCGCTCTGCGACGCGTTCGAGGTCTACTCCCAGAACATCGAGCGCGACAGCCGGCTCACTCCCGGCGCCGAGGTCGTCCTGCACTGGAACCCCGCGCACACCTTCGGCCTCGACGCCGCCCAGGACATCGAGGCGGGCGCCGCGAAGGTCGAGGAGGACGCCGCAGCATGACGACCGTCACCAAAACCCCCGCGGAGCCTGCGGAGCCCGTGGCGCCGGTCGCCGAGACCGCCCGCCGGCCACGCAAGCGCGGCCGCCTCGTCCCCTACTGGCTGCTCCTGCCCGGCCTGCTCTGGCTGGTCGTCTTCTTCGCCCTGCCGATGGTCTACCAGGCGTCGACGTCGATCCAGACGGGCTCCCTGGAGGACGGCTTCAAGGTCACCTGGCACTTCGCGACCTACTGGCAGGCGCTCGCCGACTACTGGCCGCAGTTCCTTCGCTCGGTGCTGTACGCGGGCGCCGCCACGATCCTTTGCCTGGCGCTCGGTTACCCGCTGGCCTACCTCATCGCCTTTCGCGCGGGACGCTGGCGCAACGTCGTCCTCATCCTTGTCATCGCGCCGTTCTTCACCAGCTTCCTGATCCGCACGCTGGCCTGGAAGACGATCCTGTCCGACGGCGGCCCGGTCGTCAGCACGCTGAACGCCCTGCACATCCTGGACGTCACGAGCTGGATCGGCATGACGGACGGCGACCGCGTCCTCGCGACCCCGCTCGCCGTGATCTGCGGACTCACGTACAACTTCCTGCCGTTCATGATCCTGCCGCTCTACACCTCGCTGGAGCGCATCGACGGCCGGCTGCACGAGGCCGCGGGCGACCTGTACGCCCGCCCCTCCACCACCTTCCGCAAGGTGACGTTCCCGCTCTCCATGCCGGGCGTCGTCTCCGGAACCCTGCTCACCTTCATCCCCGCCGCCGGTGACTACGTCAACGCGGACCTGCTCGGCTCCACCGACACCCGCATGGTCGGCAACGTCATCCAGACGCAGTTCCTGCGCATCCTGGACTACCCGACGGCGGCGGCGCTCTCCTTCATCCTGATGGCCGCGATCCTGATCATGGTCACCGTCTATATCCGCCGGTCCGGAACGGAGGACTTGGTCTGATGCCCTTCGTACGCTGGCTGCGCCGCAATCTCGTCGTCATCGCGGGTCTGGTGACCCTCGGCTATCTGCTCCTGCCCAACGTCGTCGTGACGGTGTTCTCCTTCAACAAGCCGAAGGGGCGCTTCAACTACGAGTGGCAGCAGTTCTCGCTCGACGCCTGGAAGAACCCCTGCGGCGTCGCCGACATGTGCGGCTCGCTGTCCCTGAGCCTCCAGATCGCGTTCTGGGCGACGATCGGCGCCACGGTCCTCGGCACGATGATCGCCTTCGCCCTTGTGCGCTACCGCTTCCGGGCCCGCGGCGCCGTGAACTCGCTGATCTTCCTGCCGATGGCGATGCCCGAGGTCGTCATGGCCGCCTCGCTGCTCACGCTCTTCCTCAACATGGGCGCACAGCTCGGCTTCTGGACGATCCTGATCGCCCACATCATGTTCTGCCTGAGCTTCGTCGTCACGGCGGTCAAGGCACGCGTGATGTCCATGGACCCGCGCCTCGAACAGGCCGCCCAGGACCTCTACGCCGGTCCCTTCCAGACCTTCGTACGGGTCACGCTGCCGATCGCCGCGCCGGGCATCGCGGCGGGCGCGCTGCTCGCCTTCGCGCTCTCCTTCGACGACTTCATCATCACCAACTTCAACGCCGGCTCGACCGTGACCTTCCCCATGTTCGTCTGGGGATCGGCGCAGCGCGGCACACCCGTTCAGATCAATGTCATCGGTACGGCCATGTTCATCGTCGCCGTACTGCTCGTCCTTGCCGGGATGCTGGCCGGCAAGCGAAAGAACAAGGCAGCTTGAGGGAGTTGAAATCATGGCCGCACGTGCCATGAACCGTGGTACCGACTGGATCAAGTCACTGGCGGACGCCAAGCCGCTGTCCTACTGGCTGGACGACCCCGGCAGGCCCGGGGCCCGGCCGGCGCTCACCGGCGACGAACGCTGCGACCTGCTCGTCGTCGGCGGCGGCTACAGCGGACTGTGGACCGCGCTCCTCGCCAAGGAGCGCGACCCCGGGCGCGATGTGGTCCTGCTCGAAGGGCAGGAGGTGGGCTGGGCGGCGTCCGGCCGCAACGGAGGCTTCTGTGCCGCCTCCCTCACGCACGGCGTCGCGAACGGGCTGGCCCGCTGGCCCGGCGAGATCGGGAAGCTGGAGGAGCTCGGCAACCGCAACCTCGACGCGATCGAGGACGCGGTCGCCCGCTACTCCATCGACTGCGACTTCGAGCGCACCGGCGAACTGGACGTGGCCACCGAGCCGCACCAGGTCACCGAACTCCGGGAGTTCCACCAGGAGTTGACCGAGGCCGGACTCGCCGGCGGCACCGAGCTGCTCGACGCCGACGCGACCCGCGAACAGGTCGACTCGCCGACCTTCCTCGGCGCCCTGTACGACCGGCGCGGCGTCGCGATGCTGCACCCCGCCAAGCTCGCCTGGGGCCTCAAGCAGGCCTGCCTCGACCTCGGCGTGCGCATCCACGAGCACACCCCGGCGCTCGAACTCTCTTCGTCCGGCGCCGGGACCGCGGTCCGCACCCCCTACGGGCGCGTCTTCGCCCAGCACGTGGCGCTCGGCACGAACGTCTTTCCGTCCCTGGTCAAGCGCGTGCGCTCGTACACCGTCCCGGTCTACGACTACGCGCTGATGACCGAGCCCCTTAACCACGACCAGCTGGCCTCCATCGGCTGGAAGAACCGCCAGGGCCTCGGCGACTCGGCCAACCAGTTCCACTACTTCCGGCTCTCCGCGGACAACCGGATCCTGTGGGGCGGCTACGACGCGATCTATCCGTACGGCGGACGGGTGCGCGCCGAGTACGACCACAGGCCCGAGACGTACGCGAAGCTCGCCGGCCAGTTCTTCACCTGCTTCCCGCAGCTGGAGGGGGTGCGCTTCAGTCACGCGTGGGGCGGCGCCATCGACACGTGCTCCCGCTTCTCCGCGTTCTTCGGCACGGCCCACAAGGGCCGGGTCGCGTACGCCGCCGGGTACACCGGCCTCGGCGTGGGCGCGACCCGATTCGGCGCGGACGTGATGCTCGACCTGCTCTCCGGCGAGCGCACGGAGCGTACGGAACTGGAGATGGTCCGCACGAAGCCGCTGCCCTTCCCGCCCGAGCCGTTCGCCTACACCGGGATCGCGCTCACCAAGTGGTCCCTGGCGCGCGCCGACGACAACGGCGGCCGGCGCAACCTGTGGCTGAAGGCGATGGACAAGGCGGGCCTCGGCTTCGACAGCTGACCCGAGTCCGGAACAACTCGTGGGCAGAACCCGCGTAATGCTCGCGCCCCGGCCTCCTCTCCCTGGTGACACGCACAGCTTTCGGCAGCTGCGTACCAGGAAGAGGAGGTTCCGCCATGACTGGCTCGGGGGCGAAGTCGGCGGTCGAGTGGCTGGCGTCCGTGGCGCCTGATCCGGACGCCTGCCGCTGGGAATGGGAGCGCAACCCCCTCGGGGTCGCGCTCCTTCCCGCGGGCAGGCTCTGGGACGTACTGATCCTCCCCGGCGAGCTGGGGTATCCGACGCTCGACGTGCTCACCCGCGTCATAGACCAGCCGGGCCCCGTGCTCGCCGACTTCGGTGACGCCCGCATGGGCTTCTTCGTGCCCTCCGGCACGGCCACCCGCTGGCTCGGCACGGGGGTGCGGGGCGCCGGCCGCGGCACCTGGATCGTCGTGCCGCATCCCCTTCCGGGCCGCGCCGCCGGCGGGGTCCGCTGGCTGATCCCGCCCGACGGCTCGGGCACCCTCACCGACCCGACCGTCCTGGAACTGGCGATGCACGAGGCGGCGGCGCAGCTCGCGCGGGACGACACGCACGAGTAGCCCGATGGGCGGGCCGGGTCAGCCGCGCGGCGCCCGGCCCGCCCACACCGCGCACATCACGTACAGCAGGACCACCGAGAGGCACCAGCCGCCGACGACGTCCAGCGGCCAGTGGTAGCCGCGCCGCACCAGACCGAGGCCGACGGCCGCGTTCAGGACGGTGTAGCCGATGACGAGTTCGCGCCGTACGTAGGCGCCGCGCATGTACGGCAGCAGGAGGAGCAGACAGGCGCCGTACGCGACCGCAGCCGTCGTCGCGTGTCCCGACGGGTAGAAGCCGGTGCCGGGGCCCATCACGGCCGGGCCCGTCCGGGCGACGGTCTCCTTGATCGGGACGATCAGGAGCGGGACGGCGGCCATCGTGAGCGCGGCGGTGACGGGGCGCGTCCACCAGCGGGGCACGCCGTCGCGGCGGGCGCGCCAGGCGGCGTACCCGAGGACGGCGGCGAGGACCGGGAGCGCGACGGTGATGTTGCCGAGGTCGGCGAGGAGTTCGGCGGCCCGCTTCGGCAGGCGGCCGACGCCGATCGCGTCACCGAGGCGTTCGTCCGCGCGGCGCAGCGCACCGCCGGCGGCGATCTGCCAGGTGAGGAAGAGGAAGAGCAGGGCGCTCAGAACGGCGGCCCAGCGGAAAATGGCCGGCCGCCCCGGAACAGGGGGGGTAGTTCCGAGGCGGCCGATCTGACCGGTTTGCCGCACGCCCCGGGGGGTTTGGGGCGGGCGGCCATCCGATCGGTGAGGAGTTCCGGAGCCGGAAGCTCCGGGTGTGTGCGCGAGGGCACGACCAGGGCGGGGCTGGGGAGGCTCCGTCCCGGTTTCGCCCACAGTCCCCTGTGGGCGGGGTGTTTCTCTCATCTGCAGAAACCGTACGGCAGGGCGTGGACGTCCGACAGCCGGAAAGGTAACCCGACATCGGCCCCGCACACGTTCTTCACACGCCCTGACCGTTACCTGAAGTCACGGAAGTCGGCTCAGACGCCCGCGAACGCGGTCTCGATGATGTCCAGGCCCTCGTTGAGCAGGTCGTCACCGATGACGAGCGGGGGAAGGAAGCGCAGCACGTTGCCGTAGGTGCCACAGGTGAGGACCAGCAGACCCTCGGCGTGGCAGGCCTTGGCGAGCGCGGCGGCGGCCGCCGGGTGCGGCTCCTTGGTGCCCTTGTCCTTGACGAGCTCGATGGCGATCATCGCGCCACGGCCACGGATGTCGCCGATGATGTCGAACTTCTCCGCCATGGTGGCGAGGCGGGCCTTCATGATGGCCTCGATGTTCTTCGCCTTGGCGTTGAGGTCGAGCTCCTTCATGGTCTCGATGGCGCCGAGCGCACCGGCGCAGGCCACCGGGTTGCCGCCGTAGGTGCCGCCGAGGCCGCCCGCGTGCGCGGCGTCCATGATCTCGGCGCGGCCCGTCACGGCGGCGAGCGGCAGACCGCCCGCGATGCCCTTGGCGGTCGTGATCAGGTCGGGGACGATGCCCTCGTCCTCGCACGCGAACCACTGGCCGGTGCGGCAGAAGCCGGACTGGATCTCGTCCGCGACGAAGACGATGCCGTTGTCCGCGGCGAACTGGCGGATCGCGGGCAGGAAGCCCTTCGCCGGCTCGATGAAGCCGCCCTCGCCGAGGACCGGCTCGATGATGATCGCGGCGACGTTGTCGGCGCCGATCTGCTTGGTGATCTGGTCGATCGCCTGGGCGGAGGCCTCGGCGCCCGCGTTCTCCGCGCCGGTCAGCCAGCGGTAGCCGTAGGCCACCGGCACGCGGTAGACCTCGGGCGCGAACGGGCCGAAGCCGTTCTTGTACGGCATGTTCTTGCTGGTCAGCGCCATCGTCAGGTTCGTACGGCCGTGGTAGCCGTGGTCGAAGACGACGACGGCCTGGCGCTTGGTGTACGCACGGGCGATCTTGACGGCGTTCTCGACGGCCTCGGCGCCCGAGTTGAACAGCGCGGACTTCTTGGCGTGGTCACCCGGCGTGAGCTCGGCCAGCGCCTCGGCGACGGCCACGTAGCCCTCGTACGGCGTGACCATGAAACAGGTGTGGGTGAAGTCCTGCAGCTGGGCGGAGGCGCGGCGCACGACGGCCTCGGCGGAGGCGCCGACCGAGGTCACGGCGATGCCGGAACCGAAGTCGATCAGGCGGTTGCCGTCGACGTCCTCGATGATGCCGCCGCCCGCGCGGGCGGTGAAGACCGGCAGCGTGGAGCCCACGCCGGCCGCGACCACGGCGTTACGTCGGGCCTGCAGCTCCTGCGACTTCGGACCGGGGATGGCGGTGACGACGCGGCGCTCCTGCGGGACTGCGCTCATGCGGGGCTCCTGGGGGTGTTTCGGGTGCTTTCTTCGCAGGTTAGGGGTGAGGGGCGGGGTGGGGCATGCTCCATCCGGGCGCGGTTCGCGGATTGCGTTGTCCGCCGTGGACATAGGGCGGCGCTGCAGGGATCGCCCCAGGTCCGGGCGCGTAACCGGTGAACTCCCCATGCAGGGGCACTAGATTGACCCGCGGACACACAGACCGGCAGGTCAGGGGGCAAGGGCAATGGACACCGACGGCACGCAGGGCGCTGGCGGCACGCACGACGCTCGTGGCACACACGCCACACCGGTGCCGCGCCCCGCGGGGCCGCCGACGCCTCCGGCGGTGTCGGCCAATGGGGGAACCGGCGAGGGAGCGGGCATAGGTTCGCCCGCACGCCCCAGTGCCCCGCCGCCCCGCCCCACGCACGCCCCCGGCGCCGCCGGAGCGTCCGACGGGGCCGTCGGGGCCGCCTTCCTCGGGTGGCTGAGAGCCCCGCGGCCCGCCGCCGAACCGGGCATCTGGCGGTTCGCGCACCGGCCGAGGCCCGCGCAGGAACCCGAGGTCGTCCCGGCCCGGCAGCTCCTCAGCGGAGCGGTGATCGCGTTCCTCGTGGGGTGGCTCGTCTGGTCGCTGCTCTGGAACGGCTACCTCGGCGGCTGGTGGCTGCTCCCGCTGTACGCGATGGTCCCCGACTCCTGGGCCCAGCCGCACTCCGTCGGCTCGGTCGTCGTGGTCTACCTGTACTACGCCGTGTTCGCCGTCGGCATCATGATCGCCGTCGGCCGGCTCGGCCGTTGGGGTGAGGTCTGGCGCCGCTACGGCCTGCCGGCCTGGCGCAAGGCCGTGCCCGTCGCCCAGGAGCGCCCGCCCGCGCCCGAGGAGGACCCGGCACGCTGGCCACAGCTCCGGGCCGCCGGCGCCGCCGACGCCGCCGACCGGCTCGCCGCCGACGCCCGCGCCGGGCTGATGCGCGACGTCGACCAGGCCCGGATCGCCCGCGCCTGGCAGGGCGTACGCCGCGGCAGCCACCCCCTCGCCTCGTTCACCGCGGCCGTCGTGAAGGACGGCGCCGCCGCCTGCCTGCACCCCTCTGGCGCGCGCGACCTGCCCGCCCGCGCGGCCCGCCACGACCTCGCCACCGCCCAGGTCAGGATCGGCACGACCGCCGACGACGTCCGCAACCCCTACGCCTACCGCGGCACGGGCCTCGCCTTCGGGCCCGATCTGCTCGGCACCTCGCTGCTCGCCGTCGGCCCCGCGGGCGCCGGCAAGACCGGCAGCGTCGTCTGGCCGATCGCCGAGTCCCTGTGCCTGGGCGCGTTGGCCGGCCGCGCCGTCGTCGTGGTCGTCGGCCCCGCCGGGGCAGGCCTCGGCGCCGCCGACGGCTATGACGTCGTCATCCGCATCGGTCACCCGGAGTCCGTCCACGACCTGGACCTGTACGGCGGCACGAGCGACCCCGACGAGGCCGCGGCGATGCTCGCCGAGGCGCTCGTCGGGGACCTCGCCGACCCGCACCCCGGCGGCGACAGCCGGCGCTCCACCACCGTCATCGCCCAGCTCATCGGGCCGTACCACGCCGTCCACGGCCGCTTCCCCTCCGTGCCCGAGCTGCGCCGCCTCCTGGACGGCGCCCCGGAGCCGCTCGCCGCGCTGCGTCAGGCACTCACCGACTCGGGTCACGAGGCGATGCTCCGCGAACTCGACGCACGCGAGCGGCAGTTGGGGCACCCGGGGGACGTGGGCGCGGTGCTCGCCGACCGGGTGGCGCTCCTCGACCGGCCCGCGTTCGCCTCGTTCTTCGACACGACGGGCCGGGGCAGGCCGTTCTCGCTGCGCGCCCTCGACCGCCCCGTACGCGTCCGCATCGACCTGCCCGAACGCGGGCACGCCGACGCGTCGCGGATCCTCGCGCGCCTCGTGCTCGCCCAGTTCGTCGCCAGCGCGTCCGTCCGCGACGACCGCTCGCTCTTCGCCTGCCTGATCCTGGACGACGCGACCGGCGCCGTGACCCCGCAGGCCGTGCGCGGCATCCAGCGGCTGCGGTCCGCGAACGCGGGCGCCGTCCTGACCCTGCGCACCCTCGACGACGTGCCGCGGCCCCTGCGCGGACCGCTCCTCGGCGCCGTCGGCTGCCGCATGGCGCTGTCCGGCCTCACCCCGTGGGACGGCCAGGACTTCGCCGAGGTGTGGGGCAAGGAGTGGACCGAGACGCGGGACGTCACCGACCGGCAGATCATCGCGGAGACCCCCCTCGGCAAGACCGTCCACATGCTGCGCCGCGTCATCACCGGCAACGCGCCGACCGCACGGGCCGTCACCGTCCGCCAGGTCGAGCGCGAGCGCTGGTCCGCCTCCGAACTGGCGCACGCCGTCCCGCCCGGCCACGCCGTCCTGTCCCTGACGACGGTCCGCGGCGAGCACGCGCCCCCGCTCCTGGTGGACCTGCGCGACTGAACAGGCCCGCTGAGTGGGGGAGGCCGCAGACGTACGTACGGTGAGGCAGAATCGACACTGGTCGTTCATACGTACCGGCCAAAAGATCCACAGGATCCACCCTCACCCGAGCACCACCTGTCGCACACCTGAAGGCCTCATGCCGCCCACGCTCGCCTCCCTCGTCCACCACTCCGCGCTCAAGCTGACCGTGCGCGCCGGGGAGGAACGGCTGGACACCGCCGTGCGCTGGGCCCACGTCAGTGAGCTCGCCGACCCCGTGCCGTACATGGAGGGCGGCGAGTTGCTCCTGTTCACCGCGCTCAAGCTGGACGCGGAGGACCCGGAGGCGATGCGCCGCTATGTGAAGCGGCTCGCGGGCGCCGGGGTCGTCGGGCTCGGCTTCGCCGTCGGCGTCAACTACGACGCGGTGCCGCAGGCCCTCGTCGACGCGGCGCGCGAGGAGGAGTTCCCGCTCCTCGAAGTGCCGCGCCGCACCCCCTTCATCGCCATCAGCAAGGCTGTCTCCGCCGCCATCGCCGCCGACCAGTACCGCGCCGTCACCGCGGGGTTCGCCGCCCAGCGCGAGCTGACCAAGCAGGCGCTGAGCGGCGGCCCCGAGGGGCTGCTCGGCGCGCTCGCCGGCCAGGTCGACGGCTGGGCCGCGCTGTACGACGCCTCGGGCGCCGTGGTCGCCGCCGCGCCGGAGTGGGCCGGGCGCCGGGCGGCCCGGCTCGTCGCCGACGTCGAGCGGCTGCGCGAGCGGCCCGCCCCGGCCAGCGCCGTGGTCGGCGGCAGCGAACAGCACGGCGGCGGCGACGAGGACCGCGTAGAACTGCACT
Organism: Streptomyces sp. NBC_00009; assembly: GCF_045040855.1. Lineage (NCBI taxonomy): Bacteria > Bacillati > Actinomycetota > Actinomycetes > Kitasatosporales > Streptomycetaceae > Streptomyces > Streptomyces sp. NBC_00009. The sequence continues at coordinate 2,121,961 of NZ_CP108312.1, read as the reverse complement.
CGCTCGGCACCGGACGCAGGCCCCGCGCCGCGCTCGCCGTGGGCACCGCCGCGGCCCTGGGCACCGCCGAGCGCTACGCGCTGCACTCCGCCATCGCCCTGCTCACCCTCACCACCGAGCGCTCCCGCTCGCTGCACTCCGCCGAGCAGCGCATCGGCGCCGCGGTCCTGCGGATGCTGCTCGCCGGGGAGCCCGAGCACGCCAGGACCGTCGCGGGGGACCTGTACGGAGGGCTGCTCGACGCGCCCTTCCGGATGATCGTCGCCGAGGTCGCGTCCGCGTCGGCGGGCCGTGCGCACGCCGACGGGCACGCGCGCGTGGCCCTCGACAAGCCGGAGCGGCCCGCGCCGGGCACGGGGGCGGCGGCCGTCGCCGCCTCCGGCGACCCGCTCACCGGGCTCGCCGATGTCGTGGAGGCCGCCGCGGCCCGCTCCGGCGAGGCCGTCCTCGTGGTGCCCGACGGGGACCGGCTCGTCCTGCTCGCCGCCGACGGCGGGGCGTCCGCGGGCGCCTGCACCCAGTACGCCGAGGCCCTGGAGACCGCCCGCCTGACCCAGCGCGAGCAGGGCGGCGCGGGCGAGGACGACGAACTTGTGGTGGGCCTGTCCGCACCGGCCGGGCCGATCGCCGCCGCGACCGCGTACAAGCAGGCCGAACAGGCCTTGTCGGTCGCCCGGCGGCGCGGGCGCGCCCTCGTCGAGCACGAGGAGGTCGCGGCGGGCTCCGTCGTGCCGCTGCTCGCCGACGACGCCGTACGCGCCTTCGCCGACGGCCTCCTGCGGGCCCTGAAGGACCACGACGCGACCGGCCGCGGCGACCTCGTGGCGTCGCTGCGCGCCTGGCTGTCACGGCACGGCCAGTGGGACGCGGCCGCCGCCGACCTCGGCGTGCACCGCCACACCCTGCGCTACCGGATGCGGCGCGTCGAGGAGATCCTCGGCCGCTCGCTCGACGACCCGGACGTGCGCATGGAGCTGTGGCTGGCCCTCAAGGCGACGGGCGCGGGCGGCGAATAGGCCCACCGGGCCCGCCCTTCCGGGCGGAACCCGCACCCGCCTCTGCCAAAGAGGCGCGCCGCACTCGCGGACTCCGACACGTCGGACAAACACGGCTCCGGCCGGGCCCGCCTACCGTTGGTCCGGAAAGACCCCAGTACACACCCACTGCGGAAGGGCCGGGACCGACTATGACCGCCACTCACGCCTTCTGGCTCGCGGGCCGCGAGGCCACCGGTGACGCCACCTTCGACGTCACCAACTCCTACGACGGTCGGCTGGTCGGCAAGGTCAGCGTGCCCACGGACGCGCAGGTCGAGGAGGCCGTCGCCGCCGCGTACGCCGTCCGCGACGAGTTCGCCGCCACCCCCGCCCACGTACGGGCCAAGGCCCTCAACCACGTGGCGGACCGACTGGCCGAGCGCACCGAGGAGATCGCCCAGCTGATCTCCGCCGAGAACGGCAAGCCGATCAAGTGGGCGCGCGGCGAGGTCGGCCGTGCCGTCTCCGTCTTCCGCTTCGCCGCCGAGGAGGCCCGCCGCTTCAACGGAGGCGAGGCCCAGCGTCTCGACACCGACCCGGGCGGCACCGGCCGGCTCGCGCTCACCCGCAAGATCCCCAAGGGCGTCGTCCTCGGCATCGCCCCGTTCAACTTCCCGCTGAACCTCAGCGCCCACAAGGTCGCCCCGGCCATCGCCGTCGGCGCCCCGATCATCCTCAAGCCGGCCCCGGCCACGCCGATCTCCTCGCTGATCCTCGGCGAGCTGCTCGCCGAGACGGACCTGCCGGCCGGCTCCTGGTCCGTCCTGACGGTTCCGAACGACCGCATGCCCGCCCTGGTCCAGGACGAGCGCCTGCCGGTCATCTCCTTCACGGGCTCGGACAAGGTCGGCTACGCGATCATGGACAGCGTGCCGCGCAAGCACTGCACGCTGGAGCTCGGCGGCAACGGCGCGGCCGTCGTCCTCGGCGACTGGGCCTCCGACGAGGACCTGGACTGGGCGGCGACCCGCATCGCCACCTTCTCCAACTACCAGGGCGGCCAGTCCTGCATCTCCGTGCAGCGCGTCATCGCCGACGCCTCCCTGTACGAGCGTCTCCTGCCGAAGATCGTCGCGGCCGTCGACGCCCAGGTCACCGGTGACCCCGCGGACGACGCCACCGACGTCGGCCCGCTCGTCAGCGAAGACGCTGCGAAGCGCGTGGAGTCCTGGGTCGACGAGGCCGTCAAGGCGGGTGCGTCGCTGCTTGCGGGCGGCAAGCGCGACGGCGCCACGTACGCCCCGACCGTCCTCGCCGACGTGCCGGCCGACGTGACGATCTCCTGCGAGGAGGTCTTCGGTCCGGTCCTCACGGTCAAGAAGGTCGACGGCGAGGCCGAGGCGTACGCCGAGGTCAACAGCTCCAAGTACGGCCTCCAGGCGGGCGTGTTCACGCACGACCTGCAGACCGCGTTCCGCGCCCACCGCGCCCTCGAGGTCGGCGGTGTGGTCATCGGCGACGTCCCGTCCTACCGCGCGGACCAGATGCCGTACGGCGGCGCCAAGCAGTCCGGCGTGGGCCGCGAGGGCGTGCGCTACGCGATGGACGACTACACGTACGAGCGCGTGCTCGTCCTGACGGGCCTCGCCCTTTAGGACCCAGCAAGACCCCGGCGTACGCCTGATCCGTACGCCGGCCATGGACGGCCGGAGCCCACTGTGCGGGGGCTCCGGCTGTCCGCGTTCCCGGGCCTTCGTTTGACGACAGGCCCGACGGACCCATGTCCCCCGGATGGCGCTACCGATGACCCGATCGGTGCACGAGGGGTGGTCGGGTTGCCGGTTTTCGGGTACATACGACCGAGTAGCACCCGTCGGTAGCCGATGCCGAACGGCCCCTACTCGCGGCGAGGTGAGCCCCATGGCGGCCCCAACTTCCCAAAAGCCATCCGTGACGGAACGCGAGGCCCGGCAGGTCGCCGAGGCCGCGCGCGAACAGGGCTGGCGCAAGCCGAGCTTCGCCAAGGAGCTCTTCCTCGGGCGCTTCAGGCTGGACCTGATCCACCCCCATCCACAGCCGGCGGGCGAGGACGTCCGGCGCGGCGAGGAGTTCCTCGCCAAGCTGCGCGACTTCTGCGAGACACACATCGACCCGGCCCGTATCGAGCGCGAGGCACAGATCCCCGACGAGGTGATCAACGGGCTCAAGGAGCTCGGCGCCCTCGGCATGAAGATCGACATCAAGTACGGCGGCCTCGGCCTCACGCAGGTCTACTACAACAAGGCCCTCGCCCTGGTCGGCTCCGCGAACCCCGCGATCGGCGCCCTCCTGTCGGCCCACCAGTCCATCGGTGTACCGCAGCCGCTGAAGATCTTCGGGACGCAGGAGCAGAAGGACACCTTCCTGCCGCGCTGCGCCCGCACCGACATCACCGCGTTCCTGCTGACCGAGCCCGACGTCGGCTCGGACCCGGCGCGCCTCGCCACGACCGCGGTGCCCGACGGGGACTCGTACGTCCTCGACGGCGTGAAGCTGTGGACGACGAACGGCGTCGTCGCCGACCTGCTCGTCGTCATGGCGCGGGTGCCGAAGGCGGAGGGGCGCAAGGGCGGCATCACGGCCTTCGTCGTCGAGGCCGACTCCGAAGGGATCACGGTCGAGAACCGCAACGCCTTCATGGGCCTGCGCGGCCTGGAGAACGGCGTGACCCGCTTCCACCAGGTCAGGGTCCCGGCCGCGAACCGCATCGGCCCCGAGGGCGCCGGCCTCAAGATCGCCCTCACCACCCTCAACACGGGCCGGCTCTCGCTGCCTGCGATGTGCGTGGGCGCGGGCAAGTGGTGCCTGAAGATCGCCCGCGAGTGGTCGGGCGCCCGTGAGCAGTGGGGCAAGCCGGTCGCGTTCCACGAGGCGGTCGGCCAGAAGATCTCGTTCATCGCCGCGACGACCTTCGCGCTCGAAGCCGTCGTCGACCTGTCCTCGCAGATGGCCGACGAAAACCGCAACGACATCCGCATCGAGGCCGCCCTCGCCAAGCTCTTCGGCTCCGAGATGGGCTGTCTGATGGCCGACGAGCTGGTCCAGATCCGCGGCGGCCGCGGCTTCGAGACCGCCGAGTCCCTCGCCGCGCGCGGCGAACGCGCCGTCCCCGCCGAGCAGCTCCTGCGCGACCTGCGCATCAACCGCATCTTCGAGGGCTCGACGGAGATCATGCACCTCCTCATCGCCCGCGAGGCCGTGGACGCGCACCTGTCCGTCGCCGGTGACCTGATCGACCCCGACAAGTCCCTGTCCGACAAGGCGAAGGCGGGCGCGAAGGCCGGCGGCTTCTACGCACGCTGGCTGCCGAAGCTCGTCGCCGGACCCGGCCAACTCCCCAACTCCTACAGCGAGTTCCACCCCGACGGCCACGTCGACCTCTCCGGCCATCTGCGCTACGTGGAGCGCTCGGCGCGCAAGCTGGCCCGCTCCACCTTCTACGCCATGTCCCGCTGGCAGGGAAAGATGGAGACCAAGCAGGGCTTCCTCGGCCGGATCGTCGACATCGGCGCCGAACTCTTCGCGATGAGCGCGGCCTGCGTGCGGGCCGAGCACCTGCGCGCCACCGGCGAACACGGCCGCGAGGCCTACCAGCTCGCCGACGTGTTCTGCAGCCAGTCCCGCGTCCGCGTCGACGAACTCTTCGGGCGCCTGTGGCACAACACCGACGAACTGGACCGCAAGGTCACCAAGGGTGTCCTCGGCGGGTCCTACACCTGGCTGGAGGAGGGCGTCATCGACCCGAGCGGCGACGGCGCGTGGATCGCGGACGCGACCCCCGGCCCCTCGAAGCGGGAGAACGTCCGCCGCCCCATCCGCTGAACCGCGCCCCGGGGCCCGCGGGTATCTTGCTCACCGCAAGACCCACAGGCCCCGGGGGAGATGGCAGTGCGTGACGAGCGCAAGTACCGAAACGACCTGGAACGACGGTTCCTCGACCAGGCGCTGAAGACGCGCACCCGCGGCTTCTGGCTCCTCGTCGTCGCCGCGCTGCTGTGGCTGTACGTCCTGGCCCGGCTCCTGCTGCCGCCGGGCTTCCTCCTCGCGTCCGACGGTGAACACGGCGCCGGCTGCGACGGCCCGCTCCTCTTCGAGCAGATCCGCAGCGGATACGACGACAGCATCGCCAACGTCTGCGTCCTCGAACCCTGGCCGATGATCTTCGCCGTCCTCGCGCTCTCCCTCCCCATCGGGATGGCCGGCGCGATCCTCTACGTGCGCGGTGTCCTCAGCGCCAACCTCAGTCACTACATCCGGTCCATGACCGGGCAGTGAGCCGGGCCCCGCCTCCTTGCCTCAAAGGGCGACGAGGCGGACATTGGGTACAGGGGGGAGGCTCCTGTGCCGGGTACCGGGTTCGACCACATCACCACCAAGATCATGCGCGCGGGCGAAGGCAGGATCCTGCGCAAGCTCCAGCGCGTCGCCGACCAGGTCAACTCGGTCGAGGAGGACTTCCGCGCACTCACCGACGCCGAGCTCCAGGCCCTCACCCCCGAGTTCAGGCAGCGCCACACCGACGGCGAGAGCCTGGACGACCTCATGCCCGAGGCCTTCGCCGCCGTCCGCGAGGCCGCGCGCCGCACGCTCGGCATGCGCCACTTCGACGTACAGCTCATGGGCGGCGCCGCGCTCCACCTCGGCAACATCGCCGAGATGCAGACCGGCGAGGGCAAGACCCTGGCCGCGACCCTGCCCGTCTACCTCAACGCGCTGGCCGGGAAGGGCGTCCACCTCGTCACCGTCAACGACTACCTCGCCGAGCGCGACGCCGCCTGGATGGGCCGGGCCTACCGGTTCATGGGCCTCACTGTCGGCGTCGTCAAGAACGACATGGACCCGGCCGAGCGGCGCGCCGCGTACGCCTGCGACATCACGTACGGCACCAACACCGAGTTCGGCTTCGACTACCTGCGCGACAACATGGCGTGGTCGAAGGCCGAACTGGTGCAGCGCGGCCACCACTACGCGATCGTCGACGAGGCGGACTCGATCCTCATCGACGAGGCCCGCACGCCGCTGATCATCTCCGGCCCGGCCGACCAGCCCACCCACTGGTACGGCGTCTTCGCGGGACTGGTCCAGCACATGAACGGCGTCCAGGTCCAGGACGAGCACTTCACCAGCCAGGCCGACAAGGACCGGCTCGCCGGGCTGCGGGCCACGTACGACTACGAGTACGACCCGAAGAAGCGGACCGTGGCGATCCTGGACCGTGGGGTCTCCTACCTGGAGGACCAGCTCGGCATCGAGAACTTCTACGAGGCGGCCCACACCCCGCTCATCGGGCACCTGAACAACGCGCTCAAGGCCAAGGAGCATTTCAAGAACGACAAGGACTACGTCGTCATCGACGGCGAGGTCCTCATCGTCGACGAGCACACCGGCCGCATCCTCGACGGCCGCCGCTACAACGAGGGCCTGCACCAGGCCATCGAGGCCAAGGAAGGGGTGACGATCAAGGACGAGAACCAGACGCTCGCCACGATCACCCTGCAGAACTTCTTCCGCCTCTACTCCAAGCTCGGCGGCATGACCGGCACCGCCATGACCGAGGCCGCCGAGTTCCACCAGATCTACAAGCTGCACGTCGTGCCCATCCCCACCAACCGGCCGATGGTCCGCCGCGACGACCCCGACCTGATCTACCGCACCGAGAGGGCCAAGCTCGACGCGATCGTCGAGGACATCGCCGAGAAGCACGCCACCGGCCAGCCCGTCCTTGTCGGCACCACCTCCGTCGAGAAGTCCGAGCTCCTGTCCGAACAGCTCAGGAGGCACGGCATCCGGCACGAGGTACTCAACGCCAAGAACCACCGCCGCGAGGCCCAGATCGTCGCGCAGGCCGGCCGCAAGGGCGCCGTCACCGTCGCCACGAACATGGCGGGCCGCGGCACCGACATCATGCTCGGGGGCAACCCGGAGGCGATGACCGCCGCCGCACTCGACGAACGCGACCCCGCCGAGGACGACGGCCCCGACCGGCGCCGCGCCGTGGAGGAGAGCGTCGCCGCGTCCGCCGCCGCCGAGCACGACGAGGTGAAGGAGCTCGGCGGGCTCTACGTCCTCGGCACCGAACGGCACGAGTCCCGGCGCATCGACAACCAGCTGCGCGGCCGCTCGGGACGCCAGGGCGACCCCGGGGCGTCCCGCTTCTACCTGTCCCTCGAGGACGATCTGATGCGCCTGTTCCGCGCCCAGGCCGTCGACCGGGTCATGGCGATGGCGAACGTCCCCGCGTCCGTGCCCATCGAGAACAAGATGGTCACCCGCGCCATCGCCTCCGCCCAGTCCCAGGTCGAGCAGCAGCACTTCGAGTCCCGCAAGGACGTCCTCAAGTTCGACGAGGTCCTCAACCGGCAGCGCACCCTCATCTACCGCGAGCGGCGCCGCGTCCTGGAGGGCGAGGACCTGCGCGCCCAGATCCTCCTCTTCATGGACGACACCATCGAGGCGTACATCACCCACGAGACCGCCGAGGGCTACCCGGAGGAATGGGACCTCGACGCGCTCTGGGCCGCCTTCCACGAGCTCTACCCGTGCGGCATCACCCCCGACGAGCTCGACGACGAGGCGGGCGGGCGTGCCGGTCTGACCGCCGGCCTCCTCCTCGACGCGGTCACCGACGACATCCACGCCCGCTTCGAGGAACGCGAGAGCGAGCTTGGCGCCGAGGCCCTGCGCGATCTGGAACGCGTCGTGGTCCTCGCAGTCCTGGACCGCAAATGGCGCGAACACCTCTACGAGATGGACTACCTCCGCGAAGGCATCGGCCTGCGCTACACGCTGGGCCGCGAGCCGATCTTCGAGTACGAACGCGAGGGGTTCGACCTGTTCACGGCCATGATGGACGCCATCAAGGAGGAGTCTGTCGGCTACGTCTTCAACCTCGACACCACCGCCGACGCACCGCCCCCCGAAGCCCTCGACGCGGCCCGCCGCCCCGACCGTCTCCACTACAGCGCGCCCACCGTGGACACCGCCGGGGGCCTACAGGAAGGCAACTTCAATACGGCCCCCGCCGAGCTCGCACCGGGCGACGTGGAGCCGCCCCCAGGCTCCCCGCGGCCGCCCTCCCGGCCGTAGGGCCGCCGCCGGCGCAGGCGATGACGAACCGCCGGGGGACGCGCTGTCCAGGAGGACCTCGGGCCACGCCACAATGGGGGGCATGAGCGACAGCGCATCCCCCCTCGCGGACCCGCACCTCGTCTTCGACCCCGCCGGCTCGGACGGCCCGCGGGACGTCGTCATCCTCGGCTCCACGGGCTCGATCGGCACCCAGGCCATCGGCCTGGTGCTGCGCAACCCCGACCGGTTCACGGTCACGGCGCTGTCCGCCGCGGGCGGCCGGGTCGGCCTGCTCGCCGAACAGGCCAGGCAGCTGCGCGTACGTACCGTCGCGGTCGCCCGCGAGGACGTCGTGCCCGCCCTGCGCGAGGCCCTGAGGGCGCAGTACGCCGACGGCGAGCCGCTCCCCGAGATCCTGGCGGGACCCGACGCGGCCACCCAGCTCGCCGCCTCCCCCTGCCACACGGTGCTCAACGGCATCACCGGATCCATCGGCCTCGCCCCGACACTCGCCGCCCTGGAGGCCGGACGCACCCTCGCCCTCGCCAACAAGGAGTCGCTCATCGTCGGCGGTCCCCTGGTCAAGGCGCTCGCGAAGCCGGGCCAGATCATCCCGGTCGACTCCGAGCACGCCGCGCTCTTCCAGGGCCTCGCGGCCGGCAAGCGCTCGGACGTCCGCAAGCTCGTCGTCACCGCGTCCGGGGGCCCCTTCCGGGGACGGACCAAGGCGGACCTCGCGCACGTCACGCCCGAGGACGCGCTCGCGCACCCGACCTGGGCGATGGGCCCGGTCATCACCGTCAACTCCGCGACCCTCGTCAACAAGGGCCTGGAGGTGATCGAGGCGCACCTCCTCTACGACATCCCGTTCGAGAGGATCGAGGTGGTCGTGCACCCGCAGTCGTACGTGCACTCCATGGTCGAGTTCACGGACGGCTCCACCCTCGCCCAGGCCACGCCCCCCGACATGCGCGGACCCATCGCGATCGGCCTCGGCTGGCCCGAGCGGATCCCCGACGCGGCGCCCGCGTTCGACTGGACGAAGGCGTCGAGCTGGGAGTTCTTCCCTCTCGACACCGAGGCCTTCCCCTCGGTCGGGCTCGCCCGGCACGTCGGCGAGCTCGCGGGCACGGCCCCGGCAGTGTTCAATGCCGCAAACGAGGAGTGCGTGGACGCGTTCCTGAACGGCGCGCTGCCGTTCAACGGCATCATGGACACCGTCACGAAGGTCGTCGAGGAACACGGCGTACCTTCGACCACGACGTCGGGAACTTCCCTGACCGTCGCGGACGTCCTCGAAGCGGAGACCTGGGCACGCGCCCGGGCCCGTGAACTGACGGCACAGGCGACATCGACCGCGGAGGCTCGTGCATGACGACCCTGATGATGATCCTCGGCATAGTCGTCTTCGCGATCGGACTCCTCGTCTCGATCGCCTGGCACGAGCTGGGGCATCTGTCGACCGCGAAGCTCTTCAAGATCCGCGTGCCGCAGTACATGGTCGGCTTCGGCCCGACCATCTGGTCGCGCAAGAAGGGCGATACGGAGTACGGCGTCAAGGCGATCCCGCTGGGCGGCTACATCCGCATGATCGGCATGTTCCCGCCCGGCTCGGACGGGAAGATCCAGGCCCGCTCCACCTCACCGTTCCGCAGCATGGTCGAGGACGCGCGGGCGGCGGCCTTCGAGGAGCTCCAGCCGGGCGACGAGACGCGGCTCTTCTACACGCGCAAGCCGTGGAAGAGGGTCATCGTGATGTTCGCGGGCCCCTTCATGAACCTGATCCTCGCGGTCGGCCTCTTCTTCACCGTCCTGATGGGCTTCGGCATCACGCAGCAGACCACCACGGTCAGCTCGGTCCAGAGTTGCGTGGTCAAGCAGAGCGAGAACCGCGACACGTGCAAGAAGTCCGACCCCGCGTCCCCGGCCGCCGCGGCCGGACTGCGGGCCAAGGACAAGATCGTCTCGTTCAACGGCGTGAAGACCGACCAGTGGAACACCCTCTCCGACGAGATCCGCGCCAACCCCGGCAGGACCGTCGACATCGTCGTCCTGCGCGACGGCCAGGAGAAGGTCCTGCATGCCAAGATCGCCACCAACCAGGTGGCGAAGAAGGACAGCAGCGGCCAGATCGTCCAGGGCGAGTACATCAACGCCGGATTCCTCGGCTTCAGCGCCTCGACCGGTGTCGTGCGCCAGGACTTCGGCGACTCCGTGACGTGGATGGGCGACCGGGTCGGCGACGCCGTCAACTCGCTCGCGGCGCTGCCCGGCAAGATCCCGGCCCTGTGGGACGCGGCCTTCGGCGACGGCCCGCGTGAGCCGGACTCGCCGATGGGCGTGGTCGGCGCCGCCCGCGTCGGCGGGGAGATCTTCAACCTGGACATCCCGGCGACCCAGCAGCTCGGCATGGCCCTGATGCTCGTCGCGGGCTTCAACCTGTCGCTGTTCCTCTTCAACATGCTGCCGTTGCTCCCCCTGGACGGCGGGCACATCGCCGGCGCCCTGTGGGAGTCCCTGCGACGGAACGTGGCGAAGGTCTTCAAGCGGCCCGACCCCGGCCCGTTCGACGTGGCGAAGCTGATGCCCGTCGCCTACGTCGTGGCCGGAATCTTCGTCTGCTTCACCGTCCTGGTACTGATCGCGGACGTCGTCAACCCGGTCAAAATCACGTAGTTACCCATAGTTCATGGCGGCCAGGCATGCTCTGTGCCCGGCCGCCTACCTTTGGGTGGACTTCCGGACGTGATGTGCTCGGCGCCGGGCCGGTGCCGTAATCTCGAAGCCTGGAGCCCGCTCACCACGGGACCCCGATCCGTGTCTTCTTCTCGGGTCTCGATTCCACACCTTGGGGTTGCACAGCAGATGACTGCGATTTCTCTCGGCATGCCGTCCGTTCCGACCAAGCTCGCCGAGCGCCGCAAGAGCCGGCAGATCCAGGTCGGCACCGTGGCGGTCGGCGGAGACGCACCGGTGTCGGTGCAGTCCATGACGACGACCCGTACGTCCGACATCGGCGCCACGCTCCAGCAGATCGCCGAGCTCACCGCGTCCGGCTGCCAGATCGTCCGTGTGGCCTGCCCCACGCAGGACGACGCCGACGCGCTGCCCGTCATCGCGAGGAAGTCGCAGATCCCCGTGATCGCGGACATCCACTTCCAGCCGAAGTACGTCTTCGCCGCCATCGAGGCGGGCTGCGCCGCGGTCCGGGTGAACCCGGGCAACATCAAGCAGTTCGACGACAAGGTCAAGGAGATCGCGCAGGCGGCCAAGGACCACGGCACCCCGATCCGCATCGGCGTGAACGCGGGCTCGCTCGACGCCCGGCTCCTGAAGAAGTACGGCAAGGCCACCCCCGAGGCGCTCGTCGAGTCCGCCCTGTGGGAGGCGTCCCTCTTCGAGGAGCACGGCTTCCGCGACATCAAGATCTCGGTCAAGCACAACGACCCGGTCGTGATGGTGAACGCCTACCGCCAGCTCGCCGCCCAGTGCGACTACCCGCTGCACCTCGGCGTCACCGAGGCGGGCCCCGCCTTCCAGGGCACCATCAAGTCCGCCGTCGCGTTCGGCGCGCTGCTCTCCGAGGGCATCGGCGACACCATCCGCGTCTCCCTGTCGGCCCCGCCGGTCGAGGAGATCAAGGTGGGCAACCAGATCCTGGAGTCGCTCAACCTCAAGCCGCGCCGCCTGGAGATCGTCTCCTGCCCGTCCTGCGGCCGCGCCCAGGTCGACGTCTACAAGCTCGCCGAAGAGGTCACCGCGGGCCTCGACGGCATGGAGGTTCCGCTGCGCGTCGCCGTCATGGGCTGCGTCGTGAACGGACCGGGCGAAGCCCGTGAGGCCGACCTCGGCGTCGCCTCCGGCAACGGCAAGGGCCAGATCTTCGTGAAGGGCGAGGTCATCAAGACCGTCCCCGAGTCGAAGATCGTCGAGACCCTCATCGAAGAGGCGCTGAAGATCGCCGAGCAGATGGAACGGGACGGCGTCACCTCCGGCGAGCCGACGGTGGCCGTCGCCGGCTGACCCATGTCGTGACCTTGAGGCCCGTCGCCCCTTCGGGGACGACGGGCCTTTGCGTGTCCGAGTTCCCGGGGTGCGGGCCGTGGGTGGTTGCTCGCGCAGTTCCCCGCGCCCCTTCGGCATGCGGCTGCGCCGCTGCCTCATCGATGAGATGCCCTGGCGAAGCCAGGCAGCTCAGGGGCGCGGGGAACTGCGCGACCGGCCACGACGGCGCCGCAGTCGCCCGACGACAGCAGCCCTCCGGCCGGGAAGGCGCGGGGCCGCCGCAGGCAGGCCCCCTGAACCCCGCCTACCAAAGAGGCAGGGGCGCCGCACAATTCCGGCAGGTACAGTGCGGAGATCAGCAGACCGTATGGTGAGGCCCCCGCACGTGTTGACTCAGACCACCACCCGGGTCCTCGAACCGAGTGACCTCGACGCCGCGCTCGCGGTGCTGGACCGCGAGCCGGTTGCCAATGCCTTCGTGGCGTCCCGCGTCCAGGTAGCGGGCCTCGACCCGTGGCGTCTGGGCGGCGAGATGTGGGGCTGGTACGAGGACGGGATGCTCGAGTCCCTCTGCTACGCGGGCGCGAACCTGGTCCCGATCTGCGCCACCCCGAGGGCCGTGCGCGGGTTCGCCGACCGGGCCCGCAGGGCCGGGCGCCGCTGCTCCTCCATCGTCGGCCCCGCCGAGCCCACCGCCCAGCTGTGGCGGCTGCTCGAACCGAACTGGGGCCCGGCCAGGGACGTGCGCGCCCAGCAGCCCCTCATGGTCACCGACCGGCTCCCCGACGACATCGTCCCGGACCCGTACGTCCGTCGCGTCCGGAAGGACGAGATGGAGACGATCATGCCGGCGTGCGTGGCGATGTTCACGGAGGAGGTCGGCGTCTCGCCGCTCGCCGGTGACGGGGGCCTGCTGTACCAGGCGAGGGTGGCCGAGCTGGTCGGCTCGGGGCGCTCGTTCGCCCGGCTCGACGAGCACGGCAAGGTGATCTTCAAGGCCGAGATCGGTGCACAGACGACGCGGGCCTGCCAGATCCAGGGCGTGTGGATCGCCCCCGAACACCGCGGCCGCGGCCTCGCCGCCCCGGGCATGGCGGCGGTCCTGCGCTATGCGCTCGCGGATGTCGCGCCGCTGGTCAGCCTGTACGTGAACGACTTCAACACCCCGGCGCGGGCCGCGTACCGCCGGGTCGGATTCGAGGAAGTCGGCGCCTTCATGAGCGTCCTGTTCTGACGCGTCGGCGCGCTTCCCGTGGCACCTGTCTCACATTTCTGGCGCCATTTGACATTAGCGCCCCTTATGGAAGATAAAGAAACTCCTTTGGTTCAAGCTTCACCCAGTGTGACCAACCTCCGTGTGCACACCGGCGTGGATGCTGATGAGTTTCTACGCGAATGAGTGCCGCCATGCCCGACCGTGCCAGTGACCCCTCCCAGGCAGCCTGGGAGGAGTGGCGTGCCGAGCGGCACCGCTCCGTCACCGGTCCCACCGGGAACCTCGCCCTCGTCGAGACCCGCTGGCTGCACGCGGGCGAGCGCCCCGACCTCACGGCGGCCCGCGCCGGACAGCGCGACAGCGTGACCGTCACCACCGTCGAGCGCACCGACATGGTGACCGGCGAGCCCGAGTACGCGCTGCGGTTCTGGGACGCCGAGTCCCCCGCGATCCGGAACTTCGAGCGCACCGACGCGTTCCCGTTCGACCCGGCCTGGGTCCTGGACGCCACGTACACCCCCGTCGAGGACGGCCGCCGCGTCGCCTTCGAGCACATCCGGGACAACGGCGGCACCCGTGACCTCGCCGTCCCCGGCGACATCGCGCTCACCGTCGACGGCACCGACTACACGCTCAGCGCCTTCGACGACGACGGCACGCTGCTGCTCGTCTTCGGCGACCCGACCAACGGGACGGCCACCTACGGCGCGGGCCGGTTCCTCTTCGTCGAGCACACGGGAGAGGGGCGGGTGCGGCTCGACTTCAACCGCGCATTCGTCCCGCCGTGCGGCTTCTCCGATCAGTACAACTGTCCGATGCCGCCGCGGCAGAACCGCTTCCATCTGCCCGTGGAAGCGGGCGAGAAGCTCCCCGTCTTCCGCGACGGCTTCGCCGACCAGCACTGATCCCCGCGCTCCCCCTCCCCGCGCCCCGTACGAAGGCAGCCTCCATGAACCTCCCCAAGAAGCCCCTGTCCGCCGGTGTGCTCACCGTCGCCCTCGCCGTGACCCTCGCCGCGTGCGGCGGCTCCGGCGACAACAACAGCAGCGGCGGCAGTGGCTCGTACGACAAGAACGCCACGGTCAACATCGGCTCCCTGTACGAGCCGCAGAACCTCGACAACACCGGAGGCGGCGGCCAGGGCGTCACCGAGGCGCTCAACGGCAATGTCTACGAGGGCCTGTTCAAGCTCACCGACGACGGCAAGGTCGACAAGCTCCTCGCCAAGGACTACAAGGTCTCCGGCGACGGGCTCACCTACACCTTCACCCTGCGCGACGGCGTGAAGTTCCACAGCGGCAAGGCGCTGACCAGCAAGGACGTCAAGTACAGCCTGGAGAAGGTGATCGTGCCGGACTCGCAGTCCGCGCGCAAGAGCAACCTCGAGGTCATCAAGGCGGTCGACACCCCCGACGCGAAGACCGTGAAGGTCACGCTGAAGCAGAAGTCGATCTCCTTCGTCTACAACCTGTCCTACGTCTGGATCATCAACGACCAGGCGAAGAACCTGAAGACGACCGAGGACGGCACGGGCCCGTACAAGCTGGGCAAGTGGACGCGCGGCTCCGCGCTCGGCCTCGACCGCTTCCCCGGCTACTGGGGCACCGCCGCCACGAACAAGCAGGTCGTCTTCCACTACTACAAGGACGCGACCGCGCTGAACAACGCGCTTCTGACGAACGCCGTGGACGTCGTCACCAGCGAGCAGTCGCCCGACGCCCTCGACCAGTTCAAGTCCAACCAGAGCTACAAGGTCAACGACGGCAACTCGACGACCAAGCTCCTGCTCGCCTTCAACGACAAGGCCAAGCCCTTCACGGACGTCAAGGTCCGCAAGGCCGTCTCGTCCGCGATCGACGACAAGAAGCTCCTCGAGTCCGTGTGGGGCGGCTACGGCAAGGAGATCGGGTCGATGGTGCCGCCCACCGACCCCTGGTACGAGGACCTGACCAAGGTCAACGCGTACGACCCGACCGAGGCCAAGAAGCTGCTCAAGGAGGCCGGTTACGCGAAGGGCTTCAGCTTCACGCTGGACACCCCGAACTAC
Source organism: Streptomyces sp. NBC_00009 (assembly GCF_045040855.1). Classification (NCBI taxonomy): domain Bacteria; kingdom Bacillati; phylum Actinomycetota; class Actinomycetes; order Kitasatosporales; family Streptomycetaceae; genus Streptomyces; species Streptomyces sp. NBC_00009. The sequence continues at coordinate 2,106,609 of NZ_CP108312.1, read as the reverse complement.
GACCCGCACCCGACGGCCGCCACCTTCATCAAGTCGCAGCTCGCCAAGGTCGGCATCACCGTCAAGATCAACACGATCACGCCCGACGAGTGGTACACGAAGGTCTACAAGAACCACGACTTCTCGGCCACGCTCCAGGAGCACGTGAACGACCGTGACGTCGTCTGGTACGGCAACCCCGACTTCTACTGGGGCTACGACAACAAGCAGGTCGTCAAGTGGGTCGAGGACGCCGAGAAGGCATCGTCGACGCAAGCGCAGACCGACATCCTCAAGAAGGTCAACCGCAAGACCGCCGAGGACGCCGCCAGCGACTGGCTGTACCTGTACCCGCAGATCGTCGTCGCCAACAGCAAGCTGTCCGGCTACCCGCTCAACGGCCTGAACTCGCAGTTCTTCGCGTACGACATAAAGAAGGGCTGATGACCGGCTATCTCCTGCGCCGCCTCGCCTTCCTCGTCGTCTCCCTGGTCCTCGCGAGCATCGTCCTGTTCGTGCTGCTGAGGATGCTGCCCGGCGACCCGGCGAACGCGCTCACCTCCGTGGGCGCCTCGCCGGAGCAGATCGCGGCGGCACGGCACTCCATCGGCTCCGACAAACCGCTGCCCGAGCAGTTCACCCACTGGATTGGGCAGCTCGCGACCGGCGACCTCGGCACGTCCTTCGTCAGCTCGCTGCCCGTCGGACCCGAGGTCGTCCAGCGCCTGAGCGTGACCGTGCCGCTGACCCTGTCCGCGTTCGTGCTCGCCGTGCTGATCGCGGTCCCGGCCGGCTTCGTCGCCGCGTACAAGCGCCGGACCTGGTACGGCGCCCTGCTCAGTGGGGTGTCCCAACTGGGCATCGCCGTACCGGTGTTCTGGCTCGGCATGATCCTCATCGTCGTGTTCGCGCTGAACGCGGGCTGGCTGCCGTCCGGCGGCTTCCCGCAGAACGGCTGGTCCGACCCCGCACAGGCGATCCGCTCCCTCGTCCTGCCCGTCGTCACCATCGCCCTCGTCATGTCGGCGTCCCTGATCCGCTACGTCAGATCGGCGACGCTCGACGTCCTCGACAGCGACTTCCTGCGCACCTCGCGCGCCCTCGGCTCGTCCTTCGGACAGGCCATGTGGCGCCACGGACTGCGCAACGCCTCCGTGCCGGTCATCTCGATCCTCGGCATCGAGCTGGCGTCGACCCTGCTCGGCGCGGTCGTCGTCGAGTCCGTGTTCGCGCTGCCGGGGCTCGGCTCCCTGCTCGCCACCGGCATCGCCCAGCACGACTACCCCGTCATCCAGGGCGTCCTGTTCGTCTCCACCCTCGCCGTGCTGCTCATCGGCTTCGCCGCCGACCTCGTGCAGCGGATCATCGACCCACGGCTGCGCAACCGGCTCTCGGGAGGCGCCCGATGAAGCGTTCCGCGACCCTGTGGACGGGGTGCGTCCTCGCCGGACTCATCGCCCTCATCGCGCTCGTCTCCCTCTTCTGGCTGCCGTACGACCCCTCGGACACCTCCGGCGGACGGCTCGCCGGGCCGGGCGACGGACACCTGATCGGCACCGACAAGCTCGGCCGCGACCTGCTGACGCAGCTCATGACCGGGTCCAGGATCGCGATCGCGGCCGGGCTCGGGTCCGTCCTGATCGCGGCCGTCGTCGGCATCACGCTCGGCCTCATAGCGGCGTTCGCGCAGGGGTGGTTCGACGACACCGTCTCGGCGCTGCTCGACATCCTCATCGCGTTCCCGACGCTGCTGCTCGCCATGCTGATCGTCTCCGCCCGCTCGGCGACCCTCACCTCGGCGATCATCGCGATCGGTCTCGCCCAGAGCGCGATCGTCGCGCGCCTCACCCGGATCCTGGCCAAACGCGTCCTCGCGCAGGACTACATCACCGCGTCCCGCACCTCCGGCACGTCCTGGCCGCGGATCGTCGGCGAGCACGTGCTGCCCAACATCTGGCCGACGCTCTCGGTCAACCTGGCGCTCCAGTTCGGACTCGCCGTCCTCGCCGAGGCGAGCCTGTCCTACCTCGGCCTCGGCGCCCCGCCGCCCAACGCCTCGTGGGGGCGCATGCTCCAGGAGGCCCAGGCGACGTTCACGACCGCGCCGGCGGGCGCCCTCGCGCCCGGCATCCTCCTCGTGCTGCTCGTCATCGGCGTCAACCTCGTCGCCGACGGCCTGCGCGACACCTTCGACCCGGCCCGGCGCAGGAGGACAGCGGCATGAGCCTGCTCGACGTACGCGACCTCACCATCCGCACCGGCGACGGCCGCGCCCTCGTATCCGATCTCACCTTCTCGGTCGACCGGGGCGAACGGCTCGGCCTCATCGGCGAGTCCGGGTCCGGCAAGTCACTCACCACCCTCGCCGTGCTCGGCCTGCTCCCCGACGGGATGACCGCCACGGGCAGCGTCGAACTCGACGGCACCCAGATCGTCGGCGCGAGCGAGAAGCGGCTGGTCGACGTACGCGGCCGCGTCGCCGCGATCGTCTTCCAGGAGCCGCTGACCGCGCTCGACCCGCTCATGCGCGTGGGCAGGCAGCTCGCCGAACCGCTGCGCCGCCGCCGCGGCCTCAAGGGCGAGGCGCTCCGCAAGGCCGTCGCCGAAGCCCTCGAGCAGGTCAGGCTGCCCGAACCCGGGCGCATCGCCCGCGCGTTCCCGCACGAGATCTCCGGCGGCCAGCGCCAGCGCGTCGCCCTCGCCATGGCGCTCGCCTGCGACCCCGACCTGCTCATCGCCGACGAGCCGACCACCGCGCTCGACGTCACCGTGCAGTCCGAGATGCTCGTCCTGCTCGACACCCTCGTGGGGGAGCGCGGCATGGCCGTCCTCTTCGTCAGCCACGACCTGGCCGTCGTCTCGCGCGTCACCGACCGCGTCCTCGTGATGAAGGACGGGCGCGCCGTCGAGGACGGGACGGTACGCGACCTGGTGCGCGCGCCCCGGCAGGCGTACACGAAGGCGCTCGTCGACAGCGCGCGGAAGCTCGAATCCGCCCTCGACCTGGGAGAGCCCCGATGACCGCCGTACTGGAACTCGACTCGGTCGGACACACCTACCGGGGGAGCGCGGCGCCCGTCGTCGAGGACGTCTCCCTCAAGGTCGACGCGGGCCACAGCCTCGCGCTCGTCGGCGAGTCGGGGGCCGGCAAGACGACCCTGCTCCGGCTGCTCCTCGGCCTCGCCGGCCCCACCACCGGGACGGTCCGCTTCGACGGGGATCCGCTGCGGCTCGGCGACCGCGAGCAGATGCGGCGCTTCCGGCGCTCCGTGCAGTGCGTCTTCCAGGACCCGTACGCCTCCCTCGACCCGCGCCGGCGGGTCAGCCGCATCGTCGCGGAGCCGCTGCGCTCGCTCGGCGTGGCCACCGGCGCCGCCGCGCAGGCGAAGGTCGCCGAGGCTCTGGAACAGGTCGGGCTCCCGGCGGACGCGGCGTCGCGCTACCCGCACGAGTTCTCCGGCGGCCAGCGCCAGCGCATCGCCATCGCCCGGGCCACCGTGTGCGATCCGCGCGTCCTGCTCGCCGACGAACCCGTCAGCGCGCTCGACGTCACCACCCGCGTCAAGGTCGTCGACCTGCTCGGCGAGCTCAAGCGGGAGCGGGGCCTGACCATCGTCATGGTCTCCCACGACCTGTCCGTGGTGGCCGCCCTGTGCGAACGGACCGCCGTACTCGAACGCGGACGCGTCGTCGAGCAGGGCGAGACCCGTGACGTGCTCGGATCGCCCCAACACCCCTACACGCGGCGGCTGCTCGACAGCGTTCCCAGGCTGCCCGTCTGATCAGATGAGGGCCGTCGGACGGCCCTGTAGTCTCCCCGTCATGACCCAGGACGACGTCGTCACCATCGGGCCTCTCGACCTCGCGGAACACGTGGACGAGGCACTGGCCGTGCAGGCGTACGCCTTCGGCCTGAGCGACGACGAGATCGCCGTGCGCCGCCAGATCGTGCTGCGGCACCTCACCTACCCCGGAGCGCGCGCCCTCGGCGCCCACACCGGGGGCGGCCGGCTCGTCGGCTTCGTCTACGGCATGCCGAACGACCGCGCCCACTGGTGGTCCACCGTGGTGGAGCCCTATCTGCGCTCGCGCTCGCTGGACGGATGGCTCGACGACTCCTTCGTGATCACCGAGCTGCACGTCCACCCCCGCTACCAGAACCGCGGGATCGGCCGGTCCCTCATCACGACCATCACGGACAGCGCCGACGAGCCCAGGTCGATCCTCTCGGCCATCGACTTCGACAGCCCGGCCCGCGGCCTGTACCGCTCGCTCGGCTACGAGGACCTCGCCCGGCAGGTCCTCTTCCCCAGCGCTCCCCGGCCCTACGCGGTCATGGGCGCACCGCTCCCGCTGCGTCGCTGAAGGCAGCCGATTTCCGGGCGCGGGACGGACCCGGCTAACCTCCTGCACATCCCTACCTTTCGCAGCAGGAGTCAAAATCATGGCCCAGGTCCAGCGCATGTCCCGGTTGATGGTCAAGACACTGCGTGACGACCCGGCCGACGCCGAGACGCTCAACCACAAGCTGCTCGTCCGTGCCGGGTACGTGCGCCGCACGGCCGCCGGCATCTGGTCCTGGCTGCCGCTGGGCAAGAAGGTCCTCGAGAACGTCGCCCGCGTGGTCCGCGAGGAGATGGACGACATGGGCGGCCAGGAGGTCCTGCTCCCCGCCCTGCTGCCCAAGGAGCCCTACGAGGCGACGGGACGCTGGGAGGAGTACGGCCCCGAGCTGTTCCGCCTCAAGGACCGCAAGGGCGCGGAGTACCTCCTCGGCCCGACCCACGAGGAGATCTTCACGCAGCTGGTCAAGGACCAGTGCTCGTCCTACAAGGACCTGCCCGTGATCCTCTACCAGATCCAGGCGAAGTACCGCGACGAGGCCCGCCCGCGCGCCGGCATCCTGCGCGGCCGCGAGTTCCTCATGAAGGACTCGTACTCCTTCGACACCACCGACGAGGGCCTGGCCGAGTCGTACGCCCTGCACCGCGAGGCGTACATCAAGATCTTCGAGCGCCTCGGCCTCGACCACCGCATCGTCTCCGCCGTCTCCGGCGCGATGGGCGGCTCGGCCTCCGAGGAGTTCCTCGCCCCGGCCCCGGCCGGCGAGGACACCTTCGTCGACTGCCCGGCCTGCGACTACGCCGCCAACACCGAGGCCGTCACCTTCGCCGCCCCGGTCCCCGCGAGCGCCGAGCACCCGGCCGTCGAGGAGCTCGACACCCCCGACACCCCGACCATCGAGACCCTCGCCGCCCACCTCGGCGTCCAGGCCTCACAGACCCTGAAGAACCTCCTGGTCAAGGTCGACGGCGAGATCGTCGCCGTGGGCGTGCCCGGCGACCGCGAGGTGGACCTCGGCAAGCTCGGCGAGCACCTCTCCCCGGCTGTCGTCGAGCTCGTCACGGCCGAGGACTTCGAGGGCCGCGACGACCTCGTACGCGGCTACGTGGGCCCGCAGGGCCTGGAGAAGGTCCGCTACATCGCCGACCCGCGCATCGCCGCCGGCACGGCCTGGATCACCGGCGCCAACAAGCCCGGCAAGCACGCGAAGAACGTCGTCGCGGGCCGCGACTTCGAGGTCGACGACTACCTCGACGTCGTCGTGGTCGAGGCGGGCGACCCCTGCCCCAAGTGCGGCACCGGCCTGCGCCTCGACCGCGCCATCGAGATCGGTCACATCTTCCAGCTCGGCCGCAAGTACGCCGATGCCTTCCAGCTCGACGTCCTCGGCAACCAGGGCAAGCCGGTCCGCGTGACCATGGGCTCGTACGGCATCGGCGTCTCCCGCGCGGTGGCCGCCCTCGCCGAGCAGACCGCGGACGACAAGGGTCTGTGCTGGCCCAAGGAGATCGCCCCGGCCGACGTCCACGTGGTCGCCGCCGGCAAGGCCCTCCAGACGGAGCTGGCGCTCGACGTCTCCCAGAAGCTGGGCGCCGCCGGAGTCCGCGTCCTGGTCGACGACCGCGCCGGTGTCTCGCCGGGCGTGAAGTTCACCGACGCCGAACTGATCGGTGTCCCGCAGATCCTCGTCGCCGGCCGCCGCTCGGCCGAGGGCATCGTGGAACTGAAGGACCGCAAGACCGGCGAGCGCGAGGAAGTGACGGTCGAAGAGGCCATCGCGCGCCTCACGGCCTGATCGGTACGCACGGAGGGCCGGGACTTACTGTCCCGGCCCTCCGTCGTGCCCCAAAGGGGCGCGGGGAACTGCGCGACCAGCCACACACAGCCCGCACGCGCAAACCGTCAGAGCCACCCCGCGAACTCGAGCAGAAGCTCCGCATCCCGCGAACGCCCCACGCGCAGTGCCCGTACACCGGACTCCACCGCACGGAACAGCGTCCAGCCGCGCAGCCGCTCCTGGTCCACTTCGAGGGACTCCGCGAGCCGCTTCACGCGCCGCCGCGTCGTCGCCGCACCGGACGGCGACGCGATCAGGTCCTCCACCCGGTCCCTGACGAGCCGCGCGAGATCGAAGGCGCACTCGCCGACGACCGGGTCGGGCCCGACCGCGAGCCACGGCGTCCGCTCCCCGGCCAGCACCTTGCTCTGCCGGAACGTCCCGTGCAGCAGCCGCACCTCCGGCGGAGCCACGAGCAGCTCGTCCCGCGCCGTGAGCGCCGCGTCGACCAGGGGCACGACATCCGGCTCCGCGGCGGCGGTGGCCCGCATCGCCTCGGCCTGACGGCCCGTCCGGTCGGCGACCGTCTCGCAGGAACGCCAGGACGGCGGGTCCACCCACAGCCTGCGCAGCGTGCCGGCCGCCTCCAACAGCGCCTTCGCCTCGGGCAGCGAGCGCACCGACACCTCGGGATGCAGCCGCTCCAGGAGCAGGTCGCCCCCGTCGCCGAGGAGCTGCACCGCCCCGAAGCCGTTCCAGTGCGTGAGAGCCGCGTGCTCGGCCTCCGGGCGGAAGCGCTCCGGCGCCAGTTTGAGGACGGCGGGTGACCCGTCGGCCCGCCGCACCAGGACGACGAGACTGCTGCGCCCGCCCGGCACATGCACCCGCTCGACCGTCAACTCAAGCCGTTCCACGGCCTCTTGAAGAATCTCGGGCACCCTCGCCAGCCACGCGGACGCTCCGTCGTCCCGCACCTCGCCGAGCGCGTTGACCAGCCGCTTCGGCGGTTCGAAAGACATGCGTGAGTAACTCCCTTCCCCGTGACCGTCCCCGTGACCGCGGACCGTACGTGTGACCGTGCCGGCTACGCCTGCGGTGTCGCGGACGCTTCGGGCGCCGCGGACCGCTCGGCGAGACCAGGGAAGGCTACGCTGCCGCCCCGCCACCGCACCGCCCGCACCGCCGCCTCCCGCAGCGCGTCCGCCGCCCCTCTGCGTCGCACGCCCTCGGAGGCCCGCACCAGGTCCGAGTAGACCCCGGCGACACGGTCCTCGATGTCCGCCGCGAGCCGCGCGGCCGCCGCCGGGTCCGGCACGGGGAAGGGCAGCGCGTAGGCGCCCGCGGACGGCTCGGGGTCGCCGCCGAGGTCGCGGACCGTGCGCCGCAGGTCGTCGCGGCGCGCGCGGTGGGAGTCGTACGCGGTGCGCGCCTCGGGCCTGCGGGCCTCGCTGATCCGGCCGCCGACGACGCCGTAGCCGTACACGGCCGCGTGCTCGGCGGCCAGTGCGGCCTGGACCGCGGTGAGGAGCTGCTTGTCGCTGTCGTCCTTGTCGCGCATGTCGGCCATGTCAGTCCTTCGTCAGCAGATACGCGTGGCCGGCACCCGCGGCGGCCACCGAGGCGAGCAGGCGCGCCAGTTCGGCGGGGGCTTCGACCAGGGCGGCGGCACGGCGGTCGGCGAGTTCCCGCTCGGCCTTCGCCAGTGCGCTCACCGTGTCCTTCTCGGAGGCCGGTGAGGCGGACGGCGACGGCGACGGCGAGGGAGAGGGAGAGGCCGGTGCGGCCGGGCGCGCCGGGGCACCGAAGCTCTTCGCGTGCCGGGCCACCTCGTCGCGCAACGGGCCGAGCCGCGCGGCCAGGGCCGGATGGGCCGCGAGCGCCGCCTCGTAGCGGTCGAGCAGGTCGCCGCTGTCGCGGGCGGCGCGCGCCTTGATCCGCTGTGTGGCGGAGGCGCTGCGGGCGCCCCTGGCACCGTCCGACGCGGGGTCCTCGGCGTCGGAACAGCCCGTCAGGAGCGCGGCCCCGGTCACCGAGGCCAGCAGGCTCCTTCTACGCGGCCCCGCGGGGGCCCCAGTGGTCAACGGCACGGCAGACGTCCTCGGCAGGAAGGATGGCAGGAAGGATTCAGCAGGAGCGGCGGGCGGCAGGCCCGGTGATCACCGTACCTTCGGCCCCCGCCTGGTGGACGGCAACACCCCCCTGGACCGGATACCCTTTGACCTGACGCACGACGAGACCACAACAGCACACGCGGCCGAGGAGTCACCCGGATGAGCACCACCCAGAGCGAGAGGCTGCGGTCACTACTGGAACCGCTCGTGAGCTCCCAGGGCCTCGATCTCGAAGAGATCGAAGTGGCATCGGTCGGACGTAAGCGAGTGCTGCGAGTCGTCGTCGACTCCAATTCCGGAGCCGATCTGGACCAGGTCGCCGATGTGAGCCGCGCGCTCTCGGCGAAGCTCGACGAGACGGACGCCATGGGCGAGGGCGAGTACGACCTCGAGGTCGGCACCCCCGGCGCCGAGCGGCCGCTGACCGAGCACAGGCACTACCTGCGTGCGGTCGACCGCCTGGTGAAGTTCCAGCTGGCCGACGGCGCCGACACCGAGCTCGTCGCGCGGATCCTGAAGGTCGACGACGAGGGCCTGGACCTCGAGGTGCCCGGCGTGAAGGGGCGCAAGCCCACCGCCCGCAGGCTCACCTTCGACGACATCGCCAAGGCGCGCGTCCAGGTCGAGTTCAACCGTAAGAACAAGAACGACACAAACGAAGAGAATGCAGAGGAGGCGTAGCCGTGGACATCGACATGAGTGCCCTGCGGGGTCTGGTGCGGGAGAAGGAGATTTCCTTCGACCTGCTGGTCGAAGCGATCGAGTCGGCCCTCCTCATCGCCTACCACCGCACCGAGGGAAGCCGCCGCCACGCGCGCGTGCGCCTCGACCGTGAGAGCGGACATGTGACGGTGTGGGCGAAGGAGGACCCGGCGGAACTCGAAGAGGGCCAGGAGGCCCGGGAGTTCGACGACACCCCGTCCGACTTCGGCCGTATCGCCGCGACGACCGCGAAGCAGGTCATCCTGCAGCGGCTGCGCGACGCCGAGGACGACGCGACGCTCGGCGAGTACGCCGGCCGCGAGGGCGACATCGTGACGGGCGTGGTCCAGCAGGGCCGCGACCCGAAGAACGTGCTCGTCGACATCGGCAAGCTCGAGGCCATCCTGCCGGTGCAGGAGCAGGTCCCGGGCGAGGAGTACCAGCACGGCATGCGCCTTCGCTCGTACGTGGTGCGTGTGGCGAAGGGTGTGCGCGGTCCTTCCGTGACCCTGTCGCGCACGCACCCGAACCTGGTGAAGAAGCTGTTCGCGCTCGAGGTCCCCGAGATCGCCGACGGTTCCGTGGAGATCTCCGCCATCGCGCGCGAGGCCGGGCACCGCACGAAGATCGCGGTCCGCTCGACCCGCTCCGGCCTGAACGCCAAGGGCGCCTGCATCGGCCCGATGGGCGGCCGTGTGCGCAATGTCATGGCCGAGCTCAACGGCGAGAAGATCGACATCGTCGACTGGTCCGACGACCCGGCCGACATGGTGGCCAACGCCCTGTCCCCGGCGCGGGTGTCCAAGGTCGAGGTCGTGGACATGGCTGCCCGCTCGGCACGGGTGATCGTGCCGGACTACCAGCTGTCGCTCGCCATCGGCAAGGAGGGCCAGAACGCCCGCCTCGCCGCGCGGCTCACGGGCTGGCGGATCGACATCCGTCCGGACACCGAGCAGCAGCCGGCGGAGTAGCCACCACAAAGATCACGACAACAACCGTTCGATTTTTGCCCCAAAGGGGTGAGGTCGGTGCGGGGAGGTAGACTTAAGCGTGTCTGGCCGGACGCATGCCGGTGCATGCCCAGAGCGCACGTGTGTGGGATGCCGGGAGCGAACGGCCAAGAGCGATCTGCTGCGCATCGTGGTGATCGAGGGTAAGTGTGTCCCCGATCAGCGCGGTACGCTGCCCGGCCGGGGTGCGTATGTGCACCCCGCCCTGGTCTGTCTCGACCTGGCGGTCCGCCGCCGGGCGTTCCAGCGGGCGTTCAAAGCCCCTGGACCGTTCGATACGGAGGCACTGCGCCACCGCGTCGAGCAGGTAACACCGTAGAACGTGCCGTACGGGACCCCGTGCGGTCCTGGTACCCCCGCGAGTTGGAAGTAGGTCGAGATTGCGATGAGCACTCGATGAGCACGCGATGAGTACGCCCATGAAGTAGCGACGGTCCGGCGTAACCCGGACCTAAAAGGAGCGAAGTGGCTAAGGTCCGGGTATACGAACTCGCCAAGGAGTTCGGGGTGGAGAGCAAGGTCGTCATGGCCAAGCTCCAAGAACTCGGTGAATTTGTCCGTTCGGCGTCCTCGACGATCGAGGCGCCTGTAGTACGCAAGCTGACTGACGCCCTCCAGCAGGGCAGTGGCGGCGGCAAGCCCGCCGCCCGCAAGGCCGCGCCCGCGAAGCCTTCGCCGGCCCGTCCGGCCCCGTCTCCGGCGCAGGCCGCAAAGCCTGCTGCTCCGCGCCCGCCGGCCCCGAGGCCTGCGGTTGCGGAGAAGCCCGCTGCCGCCGCCCCGGTGACCCCGGCCGCCGGTCAGCGTCCGACGCCCGGCCCGAAGCCGGCCCCGCGTCCCGTGACTCCGGCCCCGGCCGCGCCCGAGTTCACGGCGCCGCCCGCGGCTCCGGTCGCTCCCGCTGCCCAGGCCCCCGCGGCCTCCCCGGCAGCCGGTCCGCGTCCGGGTGCCCGTCCCGGTGCCCCCAAGCCCGGTGGCGCCCGTCCGGCCGGTCCCGGCCAGGGCGGTCAGGGTCAGGCCCGTGGCGACCGCGGTGACCGCGGCGACCGTCAGGGTGCCCCGCGCCCCGGCGGCCAGGGTCAGGGCCAGCGTCCCGGCGGTCGTCCCGCCGGCCCGCGTCCCGGTAACAACCCGTTCACCTCTGGTGGCTCCACCGGCATGGCGCGCCCCCAGGCGCCCCGTCCCGGCGGTGCCCCGCGTCCCGGCGGCGGCCAGGGTGGCCCCGGCGGCCCGCGTCCGCAGGGTGGCCCCGGTGGCGCCCCGCGTCCGCAGGGTCAGGGCGGCGCTCGTCCGACCCCGGGCGGCATGCCCCGTCCGCAGGGCGGCGCCCCGCGTCCCGGTGGCGCTCCGAGCGGTAACCGTCCGAACCCGGGCATGATGCCGCAGCGTCCCGCTGCCGGTACTCCGCGTCCCGGTGGTGGCCCCGGCGGTGGCCGTGGTCCCGGTGGCGGCGGCGGTCGTCCGGGTGGCGGCGGCGGTCGTCCCGGTGGCGGCGGCGGCTTCGCCGGTCGTCCCGGTGGCGGCGGCGGTTTCGCCGGCCGTCCGGCAGGTCCCGGTGGCGGCGGTGGCGGTTTCGCCGGTCGTCCCGGTGGCGGCGGCGGTTTCGCCGGTCGTCCCGGTGGTGGCCGTCCCGGCGGTCCCGGTGCCCGTGGTGGCACACAGGGTGCGTTCGGCCGTCCCGGCGGGCCCGCCCGTCGTGGTCGCAAGTCGAAGCGGCAGAGGCGCCAGGAGTACGAGGCCATGCAGGCCCCGTCGGTCGGCGGCGTCATGCTGCCTCGCGGCAACGGACAGTCCGTCCGTCTGTCGCGCGGTGCCTCCCTCACCGACTTCGCGGAGAAGATCAACGCCAACCCGGCGTCGCTCGTCGCCGTGATGATGAACCTCGGCGAGATGGTCACTGCCACGCAGTCCGTCTCCGACGAGACGCTGAAGCTCCTCGCGGATGAGATGAACTACATCCTCGAGATCGTCAGCCCCGAGGAGGAGGACCGCGAGCTGCTCGAGTCCTTCGACATCGAGTTCGGCGAGGACGAGGGTGGCGAGGAGTTCCTCGTCGCGCGTCCGCCGGTCGTGACCGTCATGGGTCACGTCGACCACGGTAAGACCCGACTGCTCGACACCATCCGCAAGACGAACGTCGTTGCGGGCGAGGCCGGCGGTATCACGCAGCACATCGGTGCGTACCAGGTCTCCACCGAGGTCAACGACGAAGAGCGCCGCATCACCTTCATCGACACCCCGGGTCACGAGGCGTTCACCGCCATGCGTGCCCGTGGTGCGAAGTCGACCGACATCGCGATCCTCGTGGTGGCGGCCAACGACGGCGTCATGCCGCAGACGATCGAGGCGCTCAACCACGCGAAGGCGGCCAACGTGCCGATCGTCGTCGCGGTGAACAAGATCGACGTCGAGGGTGCCGACCCGACCAAGGTGCGCGGTCAGCTCACCGAGTTCGGTCTGGTGGCCGAGGAGTACGGCGGCGACACGATGTTCGTCGACATCTCCGCCAAGCAGGGTCTGAACATCGACTCCCTGCTCGAGGCCGTGGTCCTGACCGCGGACGCCTCGCTCGACCTGCGGGCCAACCCGGAGCAGGACGCGCAGGGTATTGCGATCGAGTCCCACCTCGACCGTGGCCGTGGTGCCGTCTCGACGGTCCTGGTCCAGCGCGGCACGCTGCGCATCGGCGACACGATGGTTGTCGGCGACGCGTACGGCCGTGTCCGGGCGATGCTCGACGACAACGGCAACAACGTCGAGGAAGCGGGTCCGTCGACCCCCGTCCTGGTCCTGGGTCTCACCAACGTCCCGGGTGCCGGCGACAACTTCCTGGTGGTCGACGAGGACCGTACGGCCCGTCAGATCGCCGAGAAGCGTGCCGCTCGCGAGCGCAACGCCAACTTCGCGCGGCGTGGCGTCCGGTTCTCCCTGGAGAACCTGGACGAGGCCCTCAAGGCCGGTCTGGTGCAGGAACTCAACCTCATCATCAAGGGCGACGCGTCCGGTTCGGTGGAGGCTCTCGAGTCCTCGCTGCTCCAGCTCGACGTCGGCGAAGAGGTCGACATCCGCGTCCTGCACCGCGGCGTGGGTGCCGTCACCGAGTCGGACATCGACCTGGCGACCGGCTCCGACGCGATCGTCATCGGCTTCAACGTCCGCGCTGCGGGCCGCGCGGCCCAGATGGCGGACCGCGAGGGCGTCGACGTCCGCTACTACTCGGTGATCTACCAGGCCATCGAGGAGATCGAGGCGGCCCTCAAGGGCATGCTCAAGCCGGAGTACGAAGAGGTCGAGCTCGGCACGGCGGAGATCCGCGAGATCTTCCGCTCGTCCAAGCTGGGCAACATCGCCGGTGTGCTCGTCCGGTCCGGCGAGGTCAAGCGCAACACCAAGGCGCGCCTGCTGCGCGATGGCAAGGTCATCGCGGAGAACCTCAACATCTCCGGTCTGCGTCGTTTCAAGGACGACGTCACCGAGATCCGCGAAGGCTTCGAGGGCGGTATCAACCTCGGAAACTTCAACGACATCAAGATCGACGACGTCATCGCGACGTACGAGATGCGCGAGAAGCCGCGCGCCTGATCCGCGCACGGTGAAGGTCGGGGCCGGTCGGCGGGACGAAATCCCGTCGATCGGCCCCGGCCGTTGCGTGTACGGTTCTGGTGTCCCTGCCAAGTGGTTGGCGGGGCCACGAACCCGAACCGGCGGGACATCCGGACACACATGTATGTGGGGACTCTGTCCTTTGATCTGCTCCTCGGCGACGTCCACTCGCTGAAGGAGAAACGCTCCGTGATCCGCCCGATCGTCGCCGAACTCCAGCGCAAGTACGCGGTGAGTGCGGCGGAGACCGGGAGCCAGGAACTTCACCGCAGGGCCGAGATAGGCCTGGCGATGGTCTCCGGGGAGACGGGGCACCTCACCGACGTACTGGACCGGTGCGAGCGCTTTGTCGCCGCCCGTCCCGAGGTGGAGCTGCTCTCCGTTCGACGCAGGCTCCACGGCGACGAAGACTGACTTTAAGAGCAAGGCGAAGAAGGAGACGGCGCAGTGGCCGACAACGCGCGGGCGAAAAGGCTGGCGGACCTCATCCGAGAGGTGGTGGCCCAGAAGCTCCAGCGCGGGATCAAGGACCCGCGGCTCGGTACGCATGTGACCATCACGGACACCCGGGTGACGGGTGACCTGCGGGAGGCGACCGTTTTCTACACGGTCTACGGCGATGACGAGGAGCGTGCCGCTGCCGCGGCCGGCCTCGAGAGCGCCAAGGGCGTACTCCGTTCGGCGGTGGGCCAGGCGGCCGGTGTGAAGTTCACGCCGACCCTGGCCTTCGTGGCGGACGCCCTGCCGGACAACGCCAAGGCCATCGATGACCTCCTCGACAAGGCCAGGATCTCGGACGCGAAGGTCCGGGAGGCGTCCGCCGGTGCCGAGTTCGCCGGGGGCGCGGACCCGTACCGCAAGCCCGAGGACGAGGACGAGGACGGCGCGGACGAGGACGGCGAAGCCTCGGAATGACGCAGAAGAACACCCCGACGCCCGACGGTCTTGTCATTGTCGACAAGCCGTCGGGCTTCACTTCGCACGACGTGGTGGCCAAGATGCGCGGGATCGCGAAGACCCGCCGCGTCGGCCACGCGGGCACGCTCGACCCCATGGCGACCGGTGTCCTGGTCCTCGGTGTGGAGCGGGCGACCAAGCTGCTCGGCCATCTCGCGCTGACCGAGAAGGAGTACCTGGGCACGATCCGGCTCGGCCAGAACACGCTGACCGACGACGCCGAGGGCGACCTCACCTCGTCCACGGACGCGTCCGGCGTGCGCCGCGACGCGATCGACGCCGGGGTCGCCAAGCTGACCGGCGCCATCATGCAGGTGCCGTCCAAGGTCAGCGCCATCAAGATCAACGGCGTGCGTTCCTACAAGCGGGCCCGTGAGGGCGAGGAGTTCGAGATCCCGGCGCGGCCGGTCACCGTCTCGTCCTTCACCGTCTACGACATAAGGGACGCGGTCGCCGAGGACGGTACCCCGGTCCTCGACCTGGTCGTCTCGGTGGTCTGCTCGTCCGGGACGTACATCCGGGCCCTCGCCAGGGACCTGGGCGCGGACCTGGGCGTCGGCGGTCACCTCACGGCGCTGCGGCGCACGCGGGTGGGCCCCTACAAGCTGGACTCCGCGCGCACCCTCGACCAGCTCCAGGAGGAGCTGACCGTGATGCCCGTCGCGGACGCCGCTACCGCCGCGTTCCCCCGCTGGGACGTGGACGCCAAGCGCGCCAAGCTGCTGCTCAACGGGGTCCGTCTGGAGGTGCCCGGCGAGTACGCGGGCGCCGGGCCCGTCGCCGTGTTCGACCCCGAGGGTGTGTTCCTCGCGCTCGTGGAGGAGTCGAAGGGCAAGGCGAAGAGCCTCGCCGTCTTCGGCTGATCTCTTCGCCGGCCCCCGCCGTGGAGCGGCGCGCGCAGTCAGCTGCGTGCCGCTCCACGATCCCCCCTCCAAGGGTCTATCCATCACCCCCGATCTGTTCACCCCTTCGGGCGGGCGCTCGGAGTGAACCGAGGGAGTGGAAGGGGGCGCGTTCGCTCCGGCGCCTGTTCCGCTGATCACCGCGCGCCTACCGTCGGTCCTACGGGGCGTGGCGGGGAGGTTCGACGATGGCGGGACGTGGCCCCCGGGCCGGCGACGGGGACGCGACGGGTCCCGGGACCGGGCCGCCCCTCGTCCATGTCTTCGATCTGGCCGGACGCCCGCGCGGCGCCGGCTTCGTCGCCGACGACCACGGGACCGTCGTCACCAGCCATGAAGTGATCGACGGACTCGGCCGCGTCGTGCTGCGCGCGCCCGGCGGGATCACCTGCGTCGTGGGCGCCGCCGACATCGTCCCGCTGCCCGAATCGGCCCTCGCGCTCATCCGCAACGACGCGACGGAGGGCCTCGGTATGCGCCCGCTGCCGGTGGCCGTCCGGGGCCCGGCCGGAGCGGGGGCCTATGTGCGGATCGCCGCCGGGGGCTGGCGCGAGGCGCGCGTCCTCGGGCATGCCGACGTCACGTACACCGCGACCGACCGCTTCCATATCGTTCCCGGGGCCATGGAGCTGGCCATCGGCACGGACGGCCGAGACGCGCTGCGGCTCGGAGGAGGGGCGGCGGGGGGACCTGTCGTCGACGCCGCTTCGGGCGCCGTCCTCGCCGTTCTCGGCACCGCGCTCGAGGCCGGGCATCGCGCCGCCGGATTCGCCGTGCCGCTGCGGGAGGCCGCTGCCGCCGACCCGGAGGGGCCGCTCGCCGCGCTCCTCGCGCGGAACGCGGCCACCGTGCCGGTGTACGGGGACGACCTCAATCTGGCGGGCGCGCTCCAGCTGACGGCCACGTCGGTCGGGTCCGACGGGCCGGGTGCGGTCCTCGACCCGGAGCCGGTCGAACGGCCTGAAGTGGCAAGGGAGTTCGCCGCGTTCGAGGCGTCCGGCGCGGCGGTCCTGGCCCTCGTGGGGGCGCCGGGCAGCGGCCGTACGACGGAGCTCGCCGCCTGTGCCGCGCGACGCGGCCGCGGTGCCCACCCCGCCCCCACCCTCTGGCTGCGCGGCGCGGACCTGCACGGCGACGACCGGAGCGTGGCCGACGCCGCGAGGCGGGCGCTGGTCAGGGCCGGGCGCATCGTCGCGGCGTCACTGCCCGGGGCCGTCCCCGGACAGACCGGCGAGCCCGGGGGCCCGGAGCCCGGCGGTGTCGGTGTCGGCGATGTGTCGCCGGAGCGGATCGCGACGCCCGCACGCGCCGCCGGCCGGCCCCTCGTCCTGCTGCTCGACGGGCCCGAGGAGATGCCGCCCGTCCTGGCGCACCGGCTGGCGGAGTGGACCGAGGGCACGGCGCGCTGGCTGCGGGAGACCGGCGTACGGCTCGTCGTGGCGTGCCGGGGGGAGTACTGGGAGCGCGCGGGCGAGCTGTTCCCGCCTGGTGTGCTGTACGGACGGACCGGGCGGCTGCCCGCCTGTGTCCTGCTGGGGGAGCTGACCGGCGACCAGGCCCGCGTGGCGCGGGAGCGGTACGGGCTGCCCGAGGACGCGCTCGCCGGCCGCGATGCACAGCATCCGCTCGCCCTGAGGCTCCTCGCCGAGGTGCGGGCCGCGCTGCCCGGGCCCGTGCCGGGCAGCGCCGACCGGGACGCCGTCTTCGCCGCGTATCTCGACCTCATGTGCCTGCGGGTGGCGGTGCGCCTCGCCGCTGTGAACGGGCTGCGCGGCACGGCCGTGCGCAGGCTCGCCGCCCGGGTGTCCGGTCAGGTCCACGAGGCGGCGCGGCGCTGCCTGGGGCCGGGGCAGGGCGAGCTGGACCGGGAGGCGTTCGAGGAGGTGTTCCCCTGGGGCGCGCTGCCGGGGCGGCGCGGCGGGGGCGTCACGGCGTGGGCCCCGGCCGTCCTCACCGAAGGCGTACTCGTCCCTGCGGGGCGCGGCTACCGGTTCGCGCACGAGGAGGTCGCCGACTGGATCCAGGGCATGCACCTGGACCTGGACGAGGCGCTGCGGGCGCTCGTGTACCGCGACCGGGACGCCGGCCGGGCCGTGCCCACGGTGCCCGTGCCCCGGCACCGCGCGGGCCCCGTCGTCCAGGCCCTGCTCCTCGTCGAACGCCAGCAGGGACCGGCCCAACTGGGCGCACATCTGGCCGAGTTGGCGCTCAGTTCCCTCACGCCCGGCGACGTCGACGCCTCCTGGTGGGCGGCCCATCTCGTCGAGGAGGCGCTCCTGCGCGTGCCCGACGCCACTCCTTATCTCGGGGTGCTCGAACCGCTCGCCGACCGCGGACGCCTCGACCCTTCGTTCTGGCGCCGGATCTCCGTCACGGACGCCGAACGCCTCGGCCTCCTGCGCCGCCTCGTCGTGCACGATCCGCCGCCCGGGAGCCACGACCGCCACCTGGACACCGTCGCCGAGCTGCTCACCGCAGACCCGGCCGGCGTCCAGGTCCACCTCACCCGCTGGTTCGACGACGCGCGGCCGCTGCCCGCCCTGCCCGACGCGACCGTCGCCACCGCGGCCCAGGCGCTCCTGCACACCCACCGGCACCGCGCCGTCGACGACCTCACCGAGGCCCTCGCCGACTGCGCGCACCCGCACGCCGACGAACTCCTCGCCGTGCTCGCCGACGAGGAGCCGTCCGCGCTGTGCCGCGCCGTCGACCGCTGGGCCCACGACGAGCGCCCCGCCCGCCGCGCGTCCGCCGTCACCTACGCGCTGCGGGTCGCCCCGCACGTCACCACCGACGCCGATCGCGGCCTGCTGCGCTACGCCGCGCTCGCCCTGCTCGCCCGCACCACCGACAGCGCCCGGCACGGCGCCGCGCTCGCCCTCCTCGTGCGCGACCCGCAGACCCGCGGCACCTATCTGGCGCGCGCCCTGGAGCGGTTCGCGGAGGGCGATGCCCAGTTGCCCGTGAGCGCGCTCGCCGCCGCCCTTGCCACGCACCCGGAGCCGGTACTCCGCGCTTTCCGGGCCCGTGTGCGGGAGCCGGGCGGTGCGGCCGACGTGCTGGGGGCACTCGCCGGCGTGACCGCGCCCGCGCTCGCGCGGCGGGCGGCCGCCCTCGTCGAGGACCTCTCGGCGGACCGGCCCGACGCCGCGCAGGACGTCGCCGCGTACGTCGACCGGTGCCTGGAGCACGGGCCGGCCGGGCGGGCGGTGCTCTTTCCCCTCGTCACGGGGCTGCTCCGGACCTGTCCGGCCCCCGGGCGGGCCGCGCTCGCGCCCGTCCTCGCCGCACCCGGCACCGGCGCCTCACGCGCCCTGCGCAGCGAGCTCCTCGACGTACTGCTCGCCCACGAGGACGACCCGGATGTGCTCGACGCCGTCCTGCGGACCGCCGCCCGCAGCGCCGGGGGCGCCGGAGCGACCCGTACCCGCGACCTGGTGCGGCGCACCGGACAACGGCTCGTCCGCACCCCGGAGGGAGCCGCCCGCTTCGACCGCGCCCTCGTCGAGTTCGCCGACTCGGTGCCCGGGTTCGCCGCCCTTCTCGTCCAGTGGCTGGCGGGGGCGCCGCGCGAGTGGGCCGCCCTCGTCGGGCCGAGCGCCCGCCGCGTGATCGGGGGTCTGGCCGGGGTACGCGTACCCGCCTGACCTGCCCCGGCCGGTACGGCGCCTCCCGATGCTGGGCGTGGGCGCTCGGCATGGCACTCTTAGACCTGCGTATTCGGCAAAGAGACGTAACAGTCGTACACAGGTTCGCGAGGAGCAATCACCGTGCAGCGCTGGCGTGGCTTGGAGGACATCCCCCAGGACTGGGGGCGCAGCGTCGTCACCATCGGCTCCTATGACGGAGTGCACCGCGGCCATCAGTTGATCATCGGCCGGGCCGTCGAACGGGCCCGTGAGCTCGGTGTGCCCGCCGTCGTCGTCACCTTCGACCCGCACCCCAGCGAGGTCGTGCGCCCCGGCAGCCACCCTCCGCTGCTCGCCCCGCACCACCGGCGCGCGGAGCTGATGGCCGAGCTCGGCGTCGACGCCCTGCTGGTCCTGCCGTTCACCACCGAGTTCTCGAAGCTGTCGCCGGCCGAGTTCGTCGCGAAGGTCCTCGTCGACAAGCTGCACGCGCGCCTCGTCGTCGAGGGGCCGAACTTCCGCTTCGGCCACCGCGCCGCGGGCAATGTCGCGTTCCTCGCCGAGCAGGGCACGACGTACGACTTCGAGGTCGAGGTCGTCGACCTGTACGTGAGCGGCTCGGCGGGCGGCGGCGAGCCCTTCTCGTCCACGCTGACCCGGCGGCTCGTCGCCGAAGGTGACATGGAGGGCGCGCGCGAGATCCTCGGCCGCCCGCACCGCGTCGAGGGCGTGGTCGTGCGCGGCGCCCAGCGCGGCCGTGAGCTGGGCTTCCCGACCGCCAACGTCGAGACGCTCCCGCACACCGCGATCCCGGCGGACGGCGTCTACGCGGGCTGGCTGCACGTCGGGGACGAGGCGATGCCCGCCGCGATCTCCGTGGGCACCAACCCGCAGTTCGACGGCACCGAGCGCACGGTCGAGGCCTACGCCATCGACCGCGTGGACCTCGACCTGTACGGGCTGCACGTCGCCGTCGACTTCCTCGCCTATGTGCGCGGCATGGCGAAGTTCGACTCGATCGAGGCGCTCCTGGTCGCCATCGCGGACGACGTGAAGCGGTCGCGGGAGCTTATTGAGGCGTACGACGGGGAGTAGGCGGAGTGTGGTGGGGGCCTCGGGGGCCCTGCCCCCGGACCCCCGGTCCTCAAACGCCGGACGGGCTGGACGTGCCGGACGTGCTCGTGACCTGTGCCGACGCCCAGTGGCAGGCCACCTGGGTCGTGCTCGCGCCCGACAGCACCGGCAGGTCCTCCCCGCGGCAGCGGTCCGCGACGCCGGACCGTTCGGCCTCGCCCGACGCCAGGATCTGGCAGCGGGCGTGGAAACGGCAGCCGGACGGGATGCGCGACGGGTCCGGCGGCTCGCCCGTGAGGACGACCGGATCACCCGGCGCCTCCGGCAGAACCGACAACAGAGCCTGCGTGTACGGGTGTTGAGGTGCCGTCAGGACCTCCTCCACCGTTCCCGTCTCGACGATCCGGCCCAGGTACATCACCGCGACCCGGTCCGCGATGTTCCAGGCGAGACCCAGGTCGTGCGTCACCACGAGGGCGGACAGGCCCAGTTCGTCGCGCAGCCTGAGCAGCAGCGCGAGGATCTCGCCGCGCACCGACGCGTCGAGGGACGCCACGGGTTCGTCCGCGACGATCAGTTCGGGGTCGAGGACGAGCGCGCCCGCGATCACCACGCGCTGCCGCTGGCCGCCCGACAGCTCGTGCGGGTAGCGCAGGAAGAAGCGGTCCGGTGGGCGAAGTCCCGCTCGTGACAAGGCGTTCGCCACCGCCTCGCGCTCGTCGCCCGCGTACCCGTGGATGCGCAGGCCCTCGGCCACCGCGTCGTACACCGTGTGCCGCGGGTTCAGCGAACCGCTGGGGTCCTGGAGGACCAGCTGCACGCGCTTGCGGTACGCCTTGAGGGCGCGCGAGGAGTAGTCGAGGGGCTTCCCGTCGAACGTGACCCGGCCGGACGTCGGCGGTACCAGGCCGAGCAGGGAGCGGGCGAGCGTCGTCTTGCCGCAGCCCGACTCGCCCACCAGCGCCACGATCTCGCCGGGCGCGATGTCGAGGTCGACGCCGTCCACGGCCCGCGCGGGGTCCGCGCCACGGCGGCCGGGGAAGGTGACGTGCAGCGCGCCGGCCGTGAGCAGGGGGGACGTACTGGTCATGCTGTGGTGCTCCTTGCCTCGGCGCCGGCGGCGTCGTCCGGATCGGTGGCGCCGCCCACGTGCACACAGGCCGCCCGCCGGCCCGTGGCCGCGGCCCGTAGTTCCGGGTCCTCGGTGATGCAGCTGTCGAGCGCCACCGGGCAGCGCGGGTGGAACGTGCAGCCCGTGGGCAGCGCCGACGGGTCGGGCGGGTCGCCGGGCAGACCGCGCGGCGCGAACCGGGACGCGGCGTCGCCGATCCGAGGGAACGCCGCCGACAGGGCCTTCCCGTACGGGTGTTGCGCGTTCTCGTAGACCTCGGAGGCGGGGCCCTCCTCGACGACGCGGCCCGCGTACATCACCGCGAGCCGGTCGCAGGTGTCCGAGAGGACCGCGAGGTCGTGGCTGATCATGATGAGGCCGAGGTCCTGATCGGACACGAGCTGCTCGATCAGGCGCAGGATCTGCGCCTGGATCATCACGTCGAGCGCCGTCGTCGGCTCGTCCGCGATGATCAGGCCCGGGTCGCAGGCGAGCGCCATCGCGATCATCACGCGCTGGCGCTGGCCTCCGGACAGCTCGTGCGGATACGCGTCCGCGCGGGCGGCGGGCAGGCCGACGTGCTCCAGGAGTTCCGCGACCCTCTTCTTCGCGCCCGCGGGCGTCGCCTTCCTGTGCAGCAGGATCGGCTCGGCGATCTGGTCGCCGATGCGGTGCACCGCGTTGAGCGAGTGCATCGCGCCCTGGAACACGATCGAGGCGCCGGCCCAGCGCACCGCCCTGACCTGGCCCCACTTCATCGTGAGGACGTCCTCGCCGTTGAGCAGGATCTCGCCGGAGACCTTCGTGCCGGCCGGCAGGAGACGCAGCAGTGCGAGCGCGAGCGTCGACTTGCCGCAGCCGGACTCGCCGGCGATGCCGAGCTTCTGGCCCGCGTCGACACTGAGGTTCACTCCGCGGACGGCCCGTGCCCCGCCCGCGTACGTCACTTCGAGGTTTCTGACGTCGAGAAGGCTCACCTGGCCACCCCCAGCTTCGGATTGAGGACGGCTTCGATGGCGCGGCCGCACAGCGTGAACGCGAGTGCGACCAGCGCGATGGCGAGTCCGGGAGGCGCGAGATACCACCAGTCGCCCGCGCTGACCGCGCCCGCCTCGCGCGCGTCCTGGAGCATGCCGCCCCACGACGTGATCGTCGGGTCGCCGAGGCCGAGGAAGGCGAGCGTGGCCTCGGTGAGGATCGCGCTGGAGATCACGAGCGTGGTCTGCGCGAGGACGAGCGGCATGACGTTCGGCAGGACGTGGCGCAGCATGATGTGCCCGTGCCCGCCGCCGAGCGCGCGGGCCCGCTCGATGTACGGCCGCGACTCCACGGCGAGCGTCTGCGCGCGGACCAGGCGGGCCGTCGTCGGCCACGTCGTCACGCCGATCGCCAGGATGACCGTCCAGATGGAGCGGGACATCACGGTGGCGAGCGCGATCGCGAGGACCAGCGTCGGCATCACCAGGAACCAGTCGGTGACCCGCATCAGGACCGTCGAGTACCAGCCACGGAAGTGGCCGGCGACGATGCCGACGACCGTGCCGATCGCCACGCACAGGAACGCGGCCAGCAGGCCCACGGTGAGGGACACGCGCGCACCCCACACCAGCAGGGCGAGCACGCTGCGGCCGAACTGGTCGGTGCCGAGCGGGAATTCACCACTGGGCGCCTCAAGGGCGCCGCCGGGCGCGTCGGTGACGCTCTGCGAGTCCGCGCCGACGAGCAGGGGCGCGCAGATCGCGATGAGGGCGATCAGGATCAGCCCGGCGAGACCCCACAGCCCGCTCCGGTGGGTGCGGTACTCGCGCCAGAAGCGGGCGGCGGAGCGGCGCTTGCGGGCCCGCGCCAGGGCCCGCGCGCTCTTCTCGGCCGGCGGCGGGAGCTGCGCGGTGTCGAGGTCGTTCGTGTCGGCAGTCATCGGCCCACCCGGGGATCGAGCAGCGGATACAGCACGTCGGCGAGGGTGTTCGCCAGGATCACCGCGGTGGCGAAGACGAAGAACAGCCCTTGGACGAGCGGCAGGTCGGGCACGCTGAGTGCCGAGTAGAAGAGGCCGCCGAGGCCGGGCCAGGAGAAGACCGTCTCGACGAGGATCTGACCGGCCACGACGTGCCCGAGGTTCACGAACATCAGCGTGAACGTGGGCAGCATCGCATTCGGGACGGCGTGCTTGCGGCGTACGACGTCGTCGCGCAGGCCCTTCGCGCGCGCCGTCGTCAGATAGTCGCTGCCCATCTCGTCGAGCAGCGAGGAGCGCATCACGAGGAGCGTCTGCGCGTAGCCGACCGCCACCAGCGTGACCACCGGCAGGACCAGATGGTGCGCGACGTCCATGACGTACGCGAACCCGCTCTCGCCGCCCGACTCCAGACCGCCCGTCGGGAACAGACCCGGGATCGGGCCCAGCCCCACCGAGAAGACGATGATGAGCAGCAGACCGAGCCAGAACGACGGGATCGAGTAGAGCGTGAGGGCGAACGCGGTGTTGAAGCGGTCGCTGCGCGATCCGTTGCGCCAGGCGGTGCGCGTGCCGAGCCAGATGCCGAGCGCGGTGTAGAGGACGTACGCCGTGCCGGTCAGGAGCAGCGTCGCCGGGAGCGCCTCGGTGATCTTGTCGATGACCGGGGTGTGGAACTGGTACGACGTGCCGAAGTCGCCGGTCAGCGCGTCACCGATGTAGTTGGTGAACTGCTGCCACATCGGCAGGTCGAGACCGAACTGGTGGCGGAGCGCTTCGAGCTGCTGCGCCGAGACACGGCGCCCGCCGGTCATCTGCTTCACCGGATCGCTGGGGATCAGGCGGAACAGGAAGAAGCTGGTGACCAGGACCGCGAAGAGCGACACGATCGCCCCCGCGATCTTGCCCGCCACGTACTGGAGATAGGCCTTGGCGTTGCGCGCACGTGGACCGCGGGCCGCCGACGGCCCGGCTTGCGCCGGACCGTCGGTGTCCGCACTCTGCACGAGCGCCGGAGTGCTCTCTGCTGTCATGTGGAACTCTCGTTACTCGTGCGGTACTTGCGACGCCTGCGGACGGACGTGACGCGTTCTCTCCTGACCGGGTGCTGCTACTCGCGGTCGTCCGCCGAGGTGCGGCGGCGCCGCGCGAGGAACAGCCCGCCGCCGCCGAGGACGACGACGGCCGCGACGATACCGATGATCACGCCGGTCGAGCCGGAACCGCCGCCGTCACCGCCCTTCGAGTCGCTCGTGCCGTCCGCCGGAACGGCCGACCACCAGCTCCAGTACCCGTCCTGGCCGTAGATGTTGCCGGCCGCGGTGGGCATGGTCCGGATCGACTTGATCTGGTCGGTGCGGTAGGCCTCGACGGCGTTCGGGTACGCGATGACGTTCATGTACCCGGAGTCGTACAGCCACGACTCCATCTGCTTGACGATGTCCGCGCGCTTGGCCGGGTCGTACTCGGCGAGCTGCTTCTTGTACAGGTCGTCGTACGTCTTGTCGCAGATGAAGTTGTCCGTCTGGGCGCTCTCCTTGGCCTTGACGGGCAGCGCGGCGCAGGTGTGGATGCCGAGGACGAAGTCCGGGTCGGGGTTGACCGACCAGCCGTCGAACGCGAGGTCGTACTCACCTGCGTACCAGGGCACCGAGACGTCGTCGAGGCAGTCGACCTTCAGGCCGATGCCGAGCTTGCCCCACCACTCCTTGAGGTACTTGCCGATCGCCTTGTCGTTCGGGTCCGTGGCGTGGCACAGGATGCGGAGGTTCAGCGGCTTGCCGTCCTTGCCGACGCGCTCGCTGCCCTTCATCTTGTAGCCGGCCTCGTCGAGCAGCTTGCCTGCCTTATCGGGGTCGTACCCGAGGGCCTGGCTGCCGGACGGCTTCCAGAAGTAGTCGCCGAAGCGCGGCGGAATGTAGCCCTCGCCCTCGACGGCGTGGCCCTGGAAGACCTTGTCGACGATCGTCTTGCGGTCGATCGACAAGAACAGCGCCTGGCGCACCTTCTGGTCGAGAAGGGCCTTGTTGCCGTTGCCGAACTTCTTGCGGTCCTTGGTCTGCGCGCCAGGGTTCGTGGCGAGTGCGAAGAAGCGGCGGCCGGGGCCCTCGTTGACCTTGATGTTCGGCTCGCCCTTGAGCGACGCCGCCTGAGCGGGCGTCAGGGCGGGGGAGCCGGCCACGAAGGAGACCTCGCCCTTGCGCAGGGCGGCGACCGCGGCGTCCTGGTCCTTGTACGTCTTGAAGACGACCTCGTCGAACTTGGGCGCGCCGCGCCAGAAGTCCTTGTTGGCCTTCAGCTTCACGTACTGGTCGACCTTGTAGTCCGTCAGCACGAACGGGCCGTTGCCGACGACCGGGAAGGTCTTGTCGTTGTTGAACTTCGAGAAGTCCCTGACGTCCTTCCAGATGTGCTCGGGCACGATCGGGACGTCGAGCGCGGCCATGGTGGCCTGCGGCTTCTTCAGCTCGATGACCAGCTTGGTGGCGCTGGGGGCGGTGACCTTCTTGAAGTTGGAGACGAAGCTGCCGTTCGCGGTGGCGGCGCCCTCGTCCGTCATGATCTTGTTGAAGGTGAAGGCGGCGTCGGCGGCGGTGGCCTGCTTGCCGTCGGACCACTTCGAGTCGGACCTGATGGTGTAGGTCCAGGTGAGCTTGTCCGCGGACGGCTTCCACTCGGTGGCGAAGCCCGGGACGGCGTGGTTGTCCTTGGGGTCGTAGTTGGTCAGGTACTCGTACATCATCCGGTGGATGCTCGTACTGACCAGTCGCTGGGCGAGGAACGGGCTCAGCGAGTCGACGCTCTGGGCGAGGGCGACGGTGAGGACCTTCTTGCCGCCGTCGGCCGCCTTGGCCTCTTGGGGTGCGGGGTTGAGCGGCGTGGCGAGGCCGGCCGTCAGGGTGAACGCCGCGGCGCCGGCCGCCAGGAGGACCCGCAGGGTCCGGCGGGGCGCGCGCCGTGGGGAACGGGAGAAGAGCGGAGCGTGTGCTCTCTTGTGCTGATCTTTTGTGTCCATGGGTCGGTGACCTCGCGTCGTTGCTCGCGCAGGAGTGGCAGGTTGATCATGGGACGCCAGCTGGTTGATGTGTGTGTCTATCAGCGGCAGTCTGCGCACGTCAACGGCACATGAACCCCATGTGGCCTGCGGAAATAACGAGTTGACCTGCATTTCACGCACATTGGTCGAGACCTCTGACGCTTTGCAGGCCAGGGCGTGATGCCCGTTGCGCTCAACAATGGGTGCCTGGTGGCTATTTGGCGGAATTTCGGTAGGCACGGAAAAGGCCCGCACCGTGGTGTTGGTGCGGGCCCTTCGCTGTGCCCAAGTGGCCGGGATATCAGCGTTGTTACTGCTGAGGCGGCTGGGGCTGTGCGGTGTACGGGGGAAGCGGCTGGCCGGGCTGACCGGGGGCGGCCTGGCCGGGGGCGGGCGGCTGACCGGGCGCGGGCTGACCCGGCTGGGCCGGGGCGGGGGGCTGCTGCTGCCACATCTGCGGGGGGCCGGGCTGGCTCGGCTGACCCGGCTGCTGGGGCTGGCCGGGGGCGCCGGCCTGGGCCTGGCCGGGCTGCTGCGGATACGGCTGGCCGGGGTAGGGCTGGCCCGGGAACTGCTGCCCCGGAGCGGGCTGTTGACCCGGCGCGGGCGGCTGGGGCGCGCCCGGCTGCCCCGGATACGGCTGGCCCGGGTAGGGCTGCTGCGCGGGGTACGGCTGCTGCTGGTGGCCCGGCACCGGGGGAGCCATGGTGGGCGGCGGGTTGCCGTCCGACGTCCACAGGCCCTGCTGCTGCTGGGCCCGCGCGAAGTCCTCCGCGACCATCGCCGAGAGGTTGAAGTACGCCTCGCGCACCTTGGGCCGCATCATGTCGAGGTCGACCTCGGCGCCGGCCGCCAGGTGCTCGTCGAACGGCACCACCACGACGCCGCGGCACCGCGTCTCGAAGTGCGACACGATGTCGTCGACCTTGATCATCTTGCCGGTCTCACGGACCCCGGAGATGACCGTGATGGAACGCGACACCAGGTCCGCGTACCCGTGTGCCGACAGCCAGTCGAGCGTCGTACTGGCGCTGCTCGCGCCGTCCACGGACGGCGTCGAGATGATGATCAACTGGTCGGCGAGGTCGAGGACTCCGCGCATCGCGGAGTACAGCAGACCGGTGCCGGAGTCGGTGAGGATGATCGGGTACTGCTTCCCGAGCACGTCGATCGCGCTGCGGTAGTCCGTGTCGTTGAACGTCGTCGAGACCGCCGGGTCCACGTCGTTCGCGATGATCTCCAGGCCGGACGGCGCCTGCGAGGTGAACCGGCGGATGTCCATGTACGAGTTGAGGTGCGGGATCGCCTGCACCAGGTCTCGGATGGTCGCCCCGGTCTCACGGCGCACGCGGCGGCCGAGCGTGCCGGCGTCCGGGTTGGCGTCGATCGCGAGGATCTTGTCCTGGCGCTCCGTGGCGAGCGTCGAACCGAGCGCGGTCGTCGTGGTCGTCTTGCCCACGCCGCCCTTGAGGCTGATGACCGCGATCCGGTAGCAGGACAGGACCGGCGTGCGGATCAGGTCCAGCTTCCGCTGCCGCTCGGCCTCCTCCTTCTTGCCGCCGAGCTTGAAGCGCGAGTTGTTGCCGCCGGGGCGGGTGCTCTTCGCCTTCTGCCTCTTGTTGTTGAGCAGGCGGTCGGCCGACAGCTCCACGGCCGCCGTGTAGCCGAGCGGCGCACCGCCGACGTTCGTGGGCGTGCGCTGGTCGTGCTGAATGGGCTGCGGCCAGGCGCCGCCGGCACGGGGGTCGGCGGGGGGCGCCTGTCCGGGGAAGGGCTGATCGGGCTGGCCCTGGAACTGGCCGGGCTGACCCTGGACCTGCTGATCGGGCTGGCCGGGGTGGGGGGCCGGGGCCTGTGACGCGGGCGGCTGCTGGTGCGGCTGCGGTTGCTGTGCAGCCGGGGGCTGGGGGCCGGGCTGCTGCGTGTGCGGTGCCGGCGGCTGCTGGGGGTTCTGCTGCGCCGGGAGGTGCGGGGCGGGCGGGGCCGGGGTGTTGGGTCCGGCCGGGTGTCCCTGAGCGGGTGCTCCGGGCTGCGGCTGCGGGAACCCGTAGCCCGTGCCGGGCTGGGGCTGCTGTGGGAACCCGTAACCGCCTTGCGGGGCGGGCTGGTTGGGCGTGCCGGGCTGGGGCTGCTGCGGGAACCCGTAACCACCCTGCGGGGCAGGCTGGTCCGGTGCGGCGGGTGCGGGCGGCGTCGGCTGTGGGAACCCGTAGCCCTGCTGTTGCGGCGGTGCCGGAGGTGCGGGCTGCTGCGGGTCGCCGGGGGCCGACTGCTGCGGGAAGCCGTAACCACCCTGCGGCGTGGGCGGGGTGTTCTGCGCGGGCCAGGCCGGCGGCGCGGGCGCGGCCTGGGCCGGAACCGGCGCGCCGGGCTGCTGCTGCGCGGGCCACTGCGGGGCCGACGTGGGGGCGGCGGGCTGGAACGTCGGGGGCAGCGGCGGGATACCGTCCTGCGGCACGGGCGGCGGGGCCCAGGCGGCGGGGGCGTCCTGTGCGTCCTGTGCGTCGGGGGTTGCGGGTGTGTCGGTGTCGGCGGGCGTACCGGTGTCCGCGCCCGCGTCGGCCGATGCGTCCGTGGTAGCGGCTTCGGCGGTGTCGGAGCCGGTGTCGTCCGAGCCCTCCGAGCCCTCCGCCTGGGACGCATCGTCAGAGGCAGCCTCGGAGTCGGTGCTGTCGGCCGCGGCCTGAGAGGTGTCCGGGTCCCCGTCCTCCGCGGACTCCGCGGAGGCGCTCGCCACCTCGTCGTCCCCGGTGGGTCCGGCCGCGGCGACCACAGCGAAGTCACCGGAGTCACCGGAGTTACCCGAGCCACCCGAGTCGGAGCTGCCGGACGCGGCGTCCGCGCCCTGCTCCTCGGCCGCCGGCTCGGCCTTCTGCTCGCCCTGTGCGGCCAGCTCGGCGAACTCCCGCTTCAGCGCGGCCGCGGAGAACCGCATCGTCGCGCCGCTCTCCAGATCCCCGTTCCCCGAACCCGCGTTCGGCTCAGGGGCCGAAGCGGCGGGCGTGTACGGCGTGTAGGGCGCGGGCGGCGCCGGGGGCGTCACAGGCGCGGGCGCGGGCGCGGGCGCGGGAACCGGAGGAACCGGCGGCGGAGGCGTGGCCGGTGTGGCCGGTGT
This sequence comes from Streptomyces sp. NBC_00009, assembly GCF_045040855.1. Classification (NCBI taxonomy): domain Bacteria; kingdom Bacillati; phylum Actinomycetota; class Actinomycetes; order Kitasatosporales; family Streptomycetaceae; genus Streptomyces; species Streptomyces sp. NBC_00009. Next base: position 2,077,304 of record NZ_CP108312.1, on the reverse strand, counting down.
GGCCGAGGGGGTCTCGCCCGTGCCGGACGACGCGTTCTGCGTGTACCAGGCCGGTGGGGCGTAGTCGATGGTGAACTCGCCCGTCGTCTCAGTGGCGGACTCCGCGTCGGAGTGATCATCGACGGGTGTGTCCCAGCCCCCGCGGATCTCGTCCCGATCGCTGTTCACAATGCCTCCTGGTGTGGTCGAGCACCCTCGTGCCGTGGTGGGGGGCGACCGTTCCTGTCGTCCGATCCGCCGCGCTCTTCCCCTGGGACGCGTACGAGCCGCTCGTGGGTTCTCGCGCGCGTCCTGGTCCCAGCCTAATCACCAAAACCACGAGCACGGCAGGCCCGTCCGTCCCGCCGACGCCGTCCAGGAGGTCACACCCGGCCAACAAGTGATGCCCAACGGACACGGAAGTGACGAACACCCCCCAGTCCGCCGCGCGCAAACTGCCCGAATAAGCCGCAAAGGGGACCGAGTTCGATCGTCGGAGCGCTCGGGGGCGGGCTCCGGGCCGGTCTCAGTCCATCCGGCGTGCGTTACCCAACAATCCGGTCTCGGCGTCCGTCGCCCGGGTCATCACGTACTGCCGGTCGCGGTCGGTGCACCACAGAGTGACGCCGTCCGCGAGCGTCGGGAGGGACTCCCACTCGCCGCGCGGCAGTCCGATGACACGGCCGATCTCCGCCGCCTCGTCCGGCGAAACCCGCTGGACCCCGACGAGCCGCGCCTGGCGCATCAACCGGGGCGCCACCGGGCTCAGATAGGGCAGCAGCGTCAGCACGGACTGCCACGGTGCGGAGGCCACCCGCCCGCGCGGCGGCCGCATCCCGCAGTCCCGCACCACGAGCACCGGGCCACCGGCGGACGCGCCCTGCGGCGGCACCCGCCCGACGTCGTGCACCGTCATCCCGGACTGGCCGCCACCGACCGCCTGCACCAACTGCGCCCAGGCCTGCGCCCGCCCGGTCTCCACCGCGACCCGCGCGCCCGTCGCAGCGGCCCGCAGCGCGAGCACCTGAGCCGTCCACAGGCCACCGATGAGCACCATGTCGTAGGGCGTCGGCCGGTTCACCCCGAGCACGGCGGGCTGGCCGTCGGCATCGACGCCGACGACGACACCGTCGTCGCCGATGGGCAGCGCGAGCGAGTTCAACTGCTCTACAGAGAGCGTGTGACGCTGGTGCCGCGGCCCGAAGAGTCCGAACCCCGTACGGGGCCGGTCACCGGCGGCAGGTGCGGGAGCCGCGCCCGCATTGCCGTTTCCGTTCCCATTGCCGTTGCCGTTCCAGGAGTTTCCGTCCCAGGAGCCTGCCCCGGCCGGGGGAGATGACGTCATGGCCATCAGCGCGCACCTCCGAGGGGCAACGTGGCGAGAACTCCGGGCAGTTGTTCGCGGTCGAGCCGGACGAGACCCGTCTTGGCCTGCCGGGCGGCGGTCTCCAGGGACCGCCGGGCCGTGGTCAGCTCGCTCTCGCTGCGTCCCGTGATCCGCATGTGCCCGCAGAGCTGGATGTCCCGCTGGTCACCGCGGGACAGCGTCAGGCTGAACGTCGTGGCCAGCGCGGGCACCGTGGTCAAGAGTGCGACCAACTGGTGCAGAGCGGGCCCGGATCCGCCGAGCTGCGGCCAGCGCCGTACCCAGTACGTGGTGTGTCTGCGGTTGTCGCAGCGCCAGCTGCGGCCGGACTCCTCGGTCCTGCGCTGCGGCAGCTCGCTCCGCCCGGCCTGCGCCGTCACCATGGGGTTGGCGCACGCCGACGTGGCGACGGCGGCCGTGAGCTCCTCCTCCGTCAGCACGCTGGCGCGGAAGCCCGCGCCGGTCAGTCGGCTCGCCAGATGCTGGGCCGCGCGGGCCACGCACTTCTGCGCTCCCGCGGTGCCGCCACCGCGCGCGGCCACGGCCTCCGGGCACAGCTCCGGGTCGAGCTTCAGGGCGATCCATGTGATGCGGACTGCGGGGGAGCCGGTCTGGGCCTGCAGTGGCGCGTAGTTGCTCACCGCCACGGACTGCTGCGGCAGGTGCAGCGCGGGCGCGGGCTGCGTGTGCAGCACGATCTGCGCCGATTCGAGCTGGATCCCGTCGACGTCGAGGGCGTCCCGCACGATCCCTATCGGCAGCGGCCGCCGGGAGCGTTCGGCCCGCAGGGCGGTGGCGTCCGACTCGACCTGGAGCACGGCGGTCAGGAAGCCGCCGTCGCCGACCATGCCGATGGGCCGCTGGTCGCGGTCATCACCGCGGCTGTAGCTGTACGTCCGCAGCGAGGGGTCGCACTCGACGGCGGGCGCGAGGCCCGGCTCCGTGCCGGGCGGGACCGGTGTGCTCGCCGCACGGCGCTTGCGCGCGCGCAGCGCCAGGACGGTGCCGAGCCACTCGGGCAGCGACCGCCCTCGACGGCGTACGACGGCGAACAGGACGAGGATCACGGCGACTACGCCCGCGGGCACCAGTGCCAGCTTGTCGACGACCGCGGCGCCGACGACCAGCGCGGCGGCGACCTCGATCATCACCATCTGCTGGAGCCGGAACGACCCGGCCCGTCCGGAGCGCGACTTCAGATGAAGCGAGACCGGACCGGCGGGCGCCGCCGGAGAGCCGGCCCCACCGCCGGACCGAGCCGCCGGCGCACCGTCTCCCGGTCCCGGCCGACCGTTCGACCGCGACCGGGATTGCGACCGCGACCGGGTCCGCGTTGCGGAAGCCATCACTCCAAACCCCCCGAACTCTCCCGAAAATCCCTGACGTACAGGGCCTTTGAAGGCCCCAGCACCCTACCCGTCCCACACGCACAACCACGCAACAGGCATAGTAGGGGCCGGGTCTGACAACGGAGGGCGGGGGACGCAGGTACCCCCGAGTGCTGCACGGGGAGAAGCGGACACAGATGGCATCACGGCGGGACGAACTCAACGCCTACACCTTCGCGAAGCGTCGTACGCTCGCGTCCTTCCTCCAGCCCTCACCCTCCGGTTCGGAGGAAGGGGCACCGAAGCCGCTGCGTGCGGTGCTGCCGGGCGTCATCGTCGGCATCGTCGTCCTCGCGGTCTTCGGGGCATGGGGGATGTTCAAGCCGACGGCTCCGCCAAAATGGGATGAACTCCATAAAAACGTGATCGTCGCGAGCAAGTCGACGACGCGTTACGTGGTCCTGGAGACGAAGGGCAAGGTCCAGCTGCACCCCGTCCTCAACATGGCATCGGCGAAACTCCTCGTCGACCCGAGCGACAATCCCATCGTGACGGTGTCCGAGACGGTGCTCGACAGCGGCAAGATCCCGCACGGCGCCACGATCGGCATCCCGTACGCCCCCGACCGCCTGCCGCCGGACTCGGAGGCCGAGTCCGCCAAGCGCTGGGCCGTCTGCGAGCGCCCGGGCGACGGCGGCCGCGCCATCCAGAAGGCGGCGTTCGTCCTCGCGAAGCGGGACGAGCCGAAGACCGAGGGCCGCGAGTCGAAGCTGCACGGCGGCGACCTGATGTACGTCGTCGGCCCGGACAAGGCCAAGACGGAGTACGTCGTCGACGCGAGCGGGACGGCCTACCGCATCGCCAAGCAGACCACGAAGGCAAACCAGCAGAAACTCCTGACCGCCCTCGACATCACCGCCGCGAACCAGGAGCCGCAGCGCGTCTCCAGGGACTGGCTCGACACCCTCCACAAGGGCACGCCGATCACCTTCCCGACGCTGGAGGGCCACCCCGGCGACCCCGCCAACGCGAACAGCACGCTCGACGACTCCGCGAACCGGGTCGGCATGGTCCTCAAGACGCCGGACCAGTATTACGTCGTCCTGCCGGGCAAGGTCGCCCCTGTCAGCGACTTCACCGCGCACCTGCTCCTGTACAGCCCCGACCTGGTTCCCCTGGACCAGGGCGGCGAGCCGCTCAAGGTGAGCCCCGGCGCCGTGGTCGCCGGCCAGAGCTTCGGGCCGGGCAACTGGCCGACGTACACGCCGAAGAGGGTCAACGATGCCTCCACCGGGACCGGCAGCCGCAACACCGTCTGCAACGTCCTGGACAAGGTCGACAGCGACAACGGCGACACCACGCTCAGCACATGGGCGGGCACGAAGTTCCCCGCGCCCCTTCCCACCGGCTCCTCCAGCGCCTACGTCACCGCCGGATCGGGCCAGCTGTACCGCCAGTTCACGGGCACCGCGACCAGCGTGGGCCCCGTGTTCCTCGTCACCGACACGGGCCTTCGTTACGCGATGCAGTCCAACGGCGACAGCGGCGCCGACGACGCGGGCATCGGCACGACCGCGAAGGAGCGCGAGGCACGGCGCAAGGAGGCCAAGCAGGCGGTGACCCGGCTCGGCTACGACAAGGTGGACCCGGCACCGATCCCGCTCGCCTGGTCGCAGTTCCTGCCCACCGGCCCGCGCCTGTCCACGACCGCGGCCAGCCAGCCGCAGGGCTCCTAGGGCCGGGGGACACGATGGCGTACGCATCCGGGGAATCCGCAGCCACGTGGACGCGCAGGGCGGCACTTGTCGCCGCGCTGACCGTGACCGTGACGACCACCGCGCTCCTGCCCGCCGGGCCCGCGGCCGCCGAGGGTGAGCAGTGCACCTTCGGCCCGAAGAACCCGAAGTACGCGGGCCGTCCTTGGTCGCTCCAGCGCGTCCTCCTGGACGACCTGTGGAGCGAGACCAAGGGCAAGGGCGTCAAGGTCGCCGTCATCGACACGGGCGTGGACGTCAAGAACCCGCAGCTCACCCATGCCGTGGACACGTCCAAGGGCAAGAACCTCATGGACCCGAACCTCAAGGACGACAACGGCGACAAGATCGAACGCGGCAAGGAGAACGGCACCACCGACACCGTCGGCCACGGCACCCGCGTCGCGGGCATCATCGCCGCGCGTCCGGCCAAGGGCACCGGCTTCGTGGGCCTGGCCCCCGAAGCCACGATCATCCCGATCCAGCAGAACGACGCCGAGGGCCACGGCACGGCCGAGTCCCTCGCGAGGGCCATCCTGTACGCGAAGTCCGTGGGCGCACAGGTCATCAACATCTCCCAGGACACGGCGAACGCGGTCGAGCCGGCCCAGGCGCTGCAGGACGCGGTCGACTCGGCGCTGGCCGCCAAGATCGTGGTCGTCGCCTCGGCCGGCAACGACGGCCTGGACGGCAAGGTGAAGGAGACGTACCCGGCCTCGTTCCCCGGCGTCCTGGCGGTCGCGGCATCGGACCGCAACAACGAACGCGCCTCGTTCTCCCAGTCCGGCGAGTTCGTGGGCGTGGCGGCGCCGGGCGTGGACATGGTCTCCACGGTTCCTGGCGGCGGCCACTGCTCGGACAACGGCACCAGCTTCTCCGCCCCGTACGTGGCCGGAGTCGCGGCCCTCGTCAAGGCGAAGCACCCCGACTGGACGGCGGCCGAGGTCGTCGCCCAGATCGAACAGACCGCGGAACGCTCGACCGTGGGCCACGACCGCCTGGTCGGCTGGGGCGTCGTCGACCCCGTCCGCGCGGTCACGGAGGATCCGGATCACCCGATCGAGTCCCCGTCCCCCGACGAGGGTGTCACCCGGGCGGAGGCTCCTACGGCGGCGAAACTCCACTTCGGCGAGACGGCGGAACAGCGCAACACCCGCCTGGCCACCTACACGGTCGTCGGCACGGCGGTGCTGGTGGCGGGCCTGGGAGGGGCGGCGGTCGCGGTACGGGACGCACGGCGGCGGGGCCGGAGGGCGGCGGGCGGGGCATGAGCGCGATGATCGCGCTGAGCTTCGGCATCGCCGTCGTGCTGTTGCTCGCCGCATGCGTCAAAGCGGACCGCGTGCGCGGCTGGCGCCAGAGCCTCAACCCGTCGGCGCCCGACGTCCCCGACGCCTTCTTCGTCGTGGGCCGTGTGATCTTCCTGATCATGGCCGGCGTCATGGTGTTCGAGGGGTTCAACCTGCTGAGGGTCTCCGCCGACTCGGGCTGGAGCGACGACGAACTGACCAGCGCGGTACGCCAGGCCACGGGCGACCTGGACGGCTGGATGTACCGCGACGACGGACTCACCACGGACTCCGCCTACTTCGACGACTACGCGTCCCTGCTCGAGGACAAGGTCATCCAGTACGGCGGCGGGGGAGCACCCCAGTCCGGCGTGGGCGCCGACCCGGCTGACGCGAACACGGACACCGACGCGTACTTCACGGTGCGCGCGGACGGCGCGGACGTGGCGTTCTGCACGCACATCGAGCGCACCCGCCGCACGAAGGACGACTACACGCCCCCGGGCATCGCGGGCGGCGAGGGAACGATCACCCAGCGCGCGTACCGTCTGGCGGTGACGACGCAGGAGGGCGAGTGCTGAGGCGTCAGAGCCGACCGCAACCACCGCCCTGGGCAACGGAGTTCGCCCGCTTCTCCACACTGCTGGAGAACGCGACCTTCCCGTCGACCACCAGCCGGCACCGCTCGCCATCCACCGCCGACGCGGGCTGCGCCCGTCCCAAGACTGGCGGATTCCCTGCTTGCATTCGCCCTGGGTTGGCCTTGCGGCGTAGGACGTACGGGACGCTCTTCGGCGCTGGAAGGGGCCGTGGGGTGGAGTGGTGAAGGGGCAGTGAGGGGGCGCGTTGAGGCGCGTTTCCGCTGGTAGCGTGCCTTTGCCCGGTGCTGTCGGGTGTGCGTGCAGGTGGAGTTGAGAGGGGGGAGCCGCCGTGGTTGCGGATCTCGGAGTCGGCCCAGGCGTCTTGAAACAGGGCGCGAAAGACATGGTGGAAATCCTCAAACCGGTCAAGAAGGTGGACCTTGGGGACGCAGCGGACCTGTCCACCAAGATGGGGAACGATGACGTGGCCGCGTCCCTGGTGACGTTCTGCGCGACGTGGGAGTCGGGGGGAGCGTTCCTGGCCGACTGCGCGGCGACCCTGGCAGACGGACTGGAAGCGGCCAACGGCAACTACGAGGACACGGATGAGGCCATCCGTGACGCCGTGAAGTCCGTCAAGACCGCGCTTGCCTGACGGTGTTGATCCAGCACTGACCCGAAGTCAAGAACAAGAACAGAACAGGGATTCCGCACTCAATGGCAGCGACGCTCGGGTCGACTGACGACCCGAAGGACCTCATCCCGGGGGAAGCCGGCAAGCTCGGCGACATCGAGACCGCCTTCAATGGCTGGTCGGACAAGTTCGAGAAGATCGGCGACGGCTTGCGCGACCTGCGCATCAATGGCTGGGTCGGTCAGGCCAGCGAGGCCTTCTGGCCCACCTTGGGCAAGGAAAAGACCAACTGGTACTTCGCGAGCGACGCGATGTCGGGGGCCTCCAAGGCCGTTCACTCGTACTCCTCCATGTTGACCTGGGCGCAGGGGCAGGCCGGAACCGCGATCGACAAGTGGAAGGCCGGCGACCATGAGGGCGCCGAAACCCTCCTGAAGGGTGCGCAGAAGCAGCTCAAGGAAGAGTCCGAGAAGCTCACTAAAAAGCTCCACGACCTCGCGGGCGACTCCAAGGACAGCCCTGACTGGCTTACTGCGATCCGAAGTGGCGTGGACGCCAAGAAGTGGTTGGAGGACCACGGCGTCGGCAAGGCCGCCATCGGGCCCAAGGCCTGGGCCAAGGAGAACGAGCGGTGGTTCGGCACCACGGAGAACCCGCGCCACAGGGAGAAGGAGTGGGGCCGCAACGAGGACGGCAGTTGGTACTTCCGGGACAAGGCCGATGCGGCCGGCGGCGACGATGCGACCAGGCCCCCCAAGAAGGCCGAGGTGAGTATCAAAATCGCCGAGTGGTCGGGTAAGGCCAGCGTATGGTCGGACGGCATCGACGGCGACGGGAAATTGGGCGACGCCAAGTACAAGTACGCGGCAGGTGTCCAGGCGCTGGGCGTAGACGGTTCGGCCGGTCTGAGTGTCACCGACGGACGGTTCAAGGCCGGTGCTTCGGGATCCGCGTACCTCGCCCAGGCGTCCGCGAATGGCAGTGTGGAGTACGGCCTCGCTGCAGCCCAGGGTGAGGCGAAGGCCTTCGTGGGTGCCGATGCGTCGGTGGAAGCCTCCGTCGGCAAGGACGGAGTGCACGGCGGCGCGGAGGCGTTCGCCGGAGCCAAGGCGACAGGATCCGCCTCAGCCGACGTCGCCGGTGTCGGCGCTGGTGTGAACGGCGAGGCCTGGGCAGGCGTGGGAGCCGAGGCGCATGCCGACCTCGGCATGAAGGACGGCAAGTTCACCATCGGCGGCGACGTCGGAGTGGGTTTGGGTCTTGGCGGCAAGGTCGGATTCAATGTCACCGTTGATACCGGCAAGCTGACCGGCGCGCTCAGCGATGGTGCCGACGCCGTGGGCGATGCCTGGGACAGCACAGTCGGCAGCTGGCTCTAGCCCGAGCCGAAGTTCACTGAAGGATTGGATCCACCATGGCAGCCACGTTGCCGGTCAAGATTTCCTTTTCACTGCCGGACGGCTGGCAGGCGGCGCCGCCGGACGAGGTCGGAGCGCCGAACGTAGCGTTCGTCGCGCTCCACGCGGCCTCCGCCGACGGCGGATTCACAGCGAATATCACCATCTCCGGCGAGATGCGCAACGATGGCGCCACCATCTCGCAGATCGCCGACGAGTCGGTACCTCGGCTTGAGCAGGGCGGGCCTGTGCGCGTCCTCAAGAAGACCGAGATCGGGACGCCGGACCTCCCCGGGCTCACGGATTCTCCGGGAATCGTGCAGAACCTCGTTCTCTCCACCACGCTGCGGGGGGAGCCGATCGAGCTGTGCCAGAGCCAGGTGTACCTCGGCATGGAGGACGTACGGAACCCGGCTCAGCGCGCGGTGATCGAAATCGTTCTCACCGCGACGCAGAACCAAATCGGTGAAGTCATCGAGGACTACAAGAAATTCCTGCGCACCGTGCAGCAGGCCGATGACTCCGCCGGCGGGGCCAACTAGCCGTCGACACGCGCAAAGTGCCCCTTGACCCGGTGACTTCTAGATCCGGGGCAAGGGGCACTTTGCATTTCCTCAGGCGGCTGTCCACACCTGCGCGGGAATCCGTTCCATGACGTCGCACAGGTAGTTCAACCGGTTCTCGATCTCCTGCTCATTCAGGTAGCCGGTGTACCACGTGAACAGTTCGTCGTCGCGCAGGCGAAGGGGGTGCGTCTCGGCACGCTGATCCGAGAGGAGAAAGGCCCGCATGTCTTCAGTCAGGACGCTGCGGACGAAAGCTTCGTCACGCGTGTCGACGCGGAACTTCTTGTCGAATTCCGGCACACCGAGCAGCATCCTCGGCCCTCGGCCCATCATCCTGTCGATCTTGCTCGGTCGCCCCACGTGCATGACCGGCGTCCCCATACCGGGCGCCGAGATGAGGAACACGGACTCGTGCGTGAGCTGCCTGTTGCCGGCCTGGGTGTCGCCCGACAAAGGGTTCACGTACCGGTACTCGAAGCATTTGAAGGAGCGGCCGCGGAACTCCCCTGTGATGTAGTGCCACGCGCTCAGGTTGGAGCCCTTGCCCGGCATCGGACCCACGCCGCAGTACTCGGTGGCCCGTCCGTGCGCGCGCCGCTCATAGGTCCAGCCACGCGCAGCGGCAACCCCTTCGAGGGCCTCCCAGTCTTCTTGGATCCGGTCCCCCGCTCGGTTACTGCGGATGATCCCCCTGATGGCGAGCGCGACCAGTCCCAAAATGACGCCGTATACGAGGATCTTCACCAGGATCCCAACCAGCTGTTCCATGGGCGGAGATTATTCCGGACGCCGTGTGCTCCTGTGAACCGAGGTCGGCCACACGACCACAACCTGAGATTGCGCGAGTGAAGATCCTCCGCTGGTGAGGTGAAGGGTCCGAGGTGTGCTCCGATTTGCCCGTAGTTCGGAGAAATGCGCCAAGTGGGAGTCTCCTGTGCGCCATATGCTGGGCACGCCGAAGGGGGCGGTCTGCCCTTTTCGGCTTTCTGTGACCTGCTTCTCCAGCCACCGGAACGGACCCCCCCCATGATCAAGTCCCGCCTCTCCGCCGCCACGTGGACCCTGTCGGCCGTAGCCGCAGGCGCCCTGCTCGTCGGCTGCTCGGGGTCGGTGAGTGTGGGGAAGTCCGACCCGAAGGTGTCCAAGGCCAAGCTGGCCGATACCGTCGCCGAAAAACTCGCCGCCACCACGGGTCAGCCGAAGCCGGACGTCACCTGCCCCGAGGATCTCGTCGGGAAGGTCGGCAACACCGGCCGCTGCACGCTCACGGCGAGCGACGGCAGCACGCTGGGCGTGACGGTCAAGGTTTCCTCGGTCGACGGAGGCAACGTCAACTTCGACATCAAGGCCGACGAGACGCCTTCCCCGGCTGCGAGCTGACCCTTTCGACTCCACCGCGCCTCTCGCGAAGCGAAATGCTCGCTAAGCGAAATGCTCGCGAGGAAGTTTGCCCCCGTAAGCCCGGTAGGAGCTTGCGGCGACGAACCACAAGGGTCCTGCTGAGGGCACTCACCCCTCGGCGCAGGCCCCTGAACCGGCGGCCGCCGTCGCGTACTCCTTGATGAACCGGAGCATGTCCGCCGGTGCCGAATCATCCGAAACGCGTGCCGTCACCCAGAACGAGCCGTCCGCACCGGCCGACTTCGGGCACTCCACGCGACCGACGGCCCCGGTCTTCGAGTAGATGAACCGGCCGGCGTCCGCGCCGGTGTCGTTCGGATTGACGCCGATCGCGGACGTGGCGACATCACGGGCCGAGGTGTCGGCGCCCCGCTTCTCCACACTGGTGGAGAACACGACCTTCCCGTCGACCTCAAGCCGACAGCGCTTCACACCGACCGCCGACGTGGGCTTGACCGCCATCTTCTTCCCCGGCGGCAGCAGCGGCTCCAGGGAACCGGCGGACACCTTGGTGCCGCACAGTTCCTTCGGCGTTGCGTACTCCCGCTCGGGTGCGGACGACGAACAGCCGGCCACCGAAGCGACGAGCAACGCCGCACCGATCGCCGCTGCCAAGACCGAACGTGCTCTGCCCCGCGGGAGTCCATGCATGACGTCTTCCATCGCCTTCGGTGATCGTGCCGGTGAGTCGCGCGGCATCAGTCGGGGATCTCGGTGTCGAGGTCCTTGGCCATCGCGTGGATGTCTGTGTTGGCGTCGTTGAAGCCCGTCGCGGTGCCTTCGCTGACCCAGGTGTCGATCTGGTCCGAGTAGTCCGCGTGGTGCGCCTTGGCGGCCTCGGTGGCCGCCGCGTAGTTGACGTTCGTGGTGGTGTCCTTGATCGTCTCCCACCGCGTCGCGATGTCATGACCGGCTTCCGAGCGGTACTGGCCGGAGTCGTCCTTGAAGAACGCCTCCATCACCACCGATGTCACCGTGCCCGCGGCGCCGCCCGCGGCCGCGCCGACCACGGGGGACGCGATGAAGCTCGTACCGATGCCGACGCCCGTACCGACGATGCCCGAGATCACGTTCTTCTTCTGGCTGACGGCGTAGTCGAAGTCGCCGTCCTTCTCGTTGGCCGGGCCGAGCACCGCTTCCTGCCGGCCCTGGGCGAGCAGGCCGCTGAACTCCCCGGACTTGCGCGACAGGCTGGTGATCGTGTCCTTCGCGTCGTGCGGGTAGCGCTGGTCCTCGGGGAGGTCGGGGTTCAGGTGGTAGTCCATCAGGTTGGCGGTGTACGCCTTCTCGCCGACGCTCAGCGCGCTGTACCCCTCCGGGTTCTGGCTCGCGGTGACCAGGAAGCGGGACACGGCGCTGTGATCGAGCTTTGCGTCCGCGCCGTCGTTCGGGTACAGCAGGTTCCACCCGGACTTGTCCCCGTCGCCGACCGTGGGGCCGTCGGCCATCGCCCGGTGGATGTCGGGCAGGTACTCGGACCCGATCTGCCCGATGCTGTCCGACATGTAGTCGTGGTCCTTGAGGCGGTTCGGGTCCTCGGAGATGGAGTTGACGAGGTCCCGCATCAGCCCGGCCTGATCGGCGGTGTGCGCCGGAGTGTCCGCCGTCGGCAGCTCGCACGCCGGATGCCCGGTCGTCCCCGCCTCCAGCGCCAGGGCGAGGTTGTTGCGCCCGGTGTTGAGGTCGTCGCCGTGCATGTCGGACTCCTGCGGCCACTCCCGGTCCTCGAAGAGGTACTTGAAGTTGCTGGCCGCCGCCTTGTCGCCGTCCTTCGGCGTGTACTCCTCGTTGAAGAACGAGGTAGCCGCGTCCGGGCTGTTGGACAGGCCCTTCAGGTAGCCCGTGAGCGGGTCGGAACCGCTGTCCTCGCCGATCCGGTTGAGCCAGGGGTCCATGCCCATGTGCTGCCACGCCATGTTGCGGTGCTCGCCGTCGCCGGTGAGCTTGCGCTCGGTGGCCATGAGTTTGGTGCCGTAGTCCTCCATGAACCGGTCGTCGTAGTCGCCGGTCCGCATGAGGTTGCTCATGACCTGGAAGCCCATCGGCCCGCCGCGATCCCCGTAGAGCGGCTTGTCGCCCAGGTCGATCATCTTGGACTTCCACTCGTACATCGCGCTCGAGTCGCTCTGCGTCGCGTGGGCCAGCGACATGCCGAGGTTGCGCTGGAGGTCGTCGAACTGGTCGAGCCGCTCGTGCCCCAGCTCGTAGTTGCCGCGGGCCGGGTCGTTGATCCCCGTCCAGAACTCAAGGATCTTCTGCGGGCCGACCTTCGTGGCGAACCGCTCGGAGAACAGCTCGTCGTCGGCGTACTTCTTGAACCCGGCGTTGAGCCGGTCGAACTCCTCGACCGACAGGTCCTTCGGGTCCTTCTGCGCGAGCTTCGCCAGCTCGTCGGCTTCATTGACGGCGGCGGCCGCGGAGTCTCGGTCCGAGTAGATCGCGTCGGAGAAGCCCATGGACGTCTGGTTGACCAGCAGCTTCAGGACCGTGGTGGCCGTGTTGTCGCTCTCGCTCGCCCCGTCGACGATTTTCTGGATCTCGTTGCGGACCCCGGCGACGTCGCCGTCGGTCGGCTTGGGGTCCTTGGCGTCGTCCTTGGCGCGGACGGTGAAGCCGCCGCTGCCCGACGCCGTGACGCTGATGTCCTTCGTGCCCGCGTTCTGTATCGCCGTCGTGAGATTGCCGTGGTACGTCCTGAGTTCACCCGCGGTGTCCCGGAGAATGTCGTAGATCGACTTCGCCTGGGTGTGCGCGTCGTCGAATTCACCGACCGTCTTGCCGATGAATTCCTTGGAGACCGTGGCATTCGCGCCGGCCCAGACGGCCTTGCCCGTGGACGCCTTCATGCCCGTACGGGCTTCCTTCGCCAGCGCGTCGAGATTCTTGACCATCGTCGACCAGTCCTCGACAGCGTCGTCGAGGAGCTTGAAGTTGGCGTGGAGGAGCGCCTCGAAATGCATCAGTCGTCCTTCTTCTTCGGCTCGCCGTACACCGGGTTCTTCTTGCCGGGGTCACCGACGCGCTCGTCGAAACCGGCGTCGAGCATGTCGATGCTGCTCATCTGGCGCTGGATGAAGTCCTCGTCGTCCCCGTGCAGCTTCTTGGTGCGGTGCATGTGGTTGGCGATCTGCGCGGTGGCGTCCATCAGCGAGCGGAGCTGCTCCTCCCAGCGGTTCGACACCTCCTGCAGGCCCCCGCCCAGCGAGAAGCCCTGCTTCGTGAGGTCCGATGCCGCCGAGTCGCTGCTGGGTACGGCCACGCGGGCCTTGTCCCACATCTGGCCGTACAGCTTGTGGGCGTCCGAACCGACCTTCTCGAGGTCTCCGTGCCCGACCGCGAGGTCGCCGTACTGGGACGGCGGCGGCCCCCCGCCCTCATCGTCCGGCACGCGGTTCAGCTGCATCTGCGTCGACTGACGCCCCGCCGCCTCAGTCTTCAGCTGCTCCCACTCGTCCCACGCCATGAGCGAGCTCCTTCCCCCGTGTGCGTGCCGGATCCTGCCGATGGACGGCAGTCGTCCGGTTCAAGCTAGCAACTCGGCCGCGAGGAGTGGCCGTTCGGAACGGTGCTCGAGATGCTGCACAAGTGAAGGTCTTGTGGACGACGCGAGTTGTAGCCGTGTATCCGTAATGGCGGACCTTGCGCGTTCGGTCCCCATCCGTTTCAATCCGCTCGCCTCCGGCTCTTCGGCAATTCCGTGATCGCGATTTCGACGACGTACGCGCCACCGAGAGTTGTGGAGATTTTTCCCGTCGCAATCTCCGCCCGTGCAACTCTTCTGTAGGAAACTCGACCCGCACATTGATCCGTTGGAACGGAGCCTTTTCCATCCGAGCCGGCGGGCGTCGGATCACGGGGAAGAGGTCAGGGCATGGCTTGGGACGAATGGGAGCAGCTGAAGTCCGACGCTGCCGCCCGCCGGAGCGAAAAGATGCAGCTCAATCAGCTGGCCCCGGAACCCGGCGGCGGTGGCTCCGCGGGCGCCGACCTGGTGGTCAACCAGGACGATCTCGGCGCCGTGGGCCACGAGGCCTTCATCCTCCACGACCACCTCCACACGCAGGCCGACATCGCGGGAGCCGGCGCCGACAAGCACGGCTCGGGATCCACGACGCAGGCCGCGACGGCCCTCAAGGTCAGCAACTTCGAGATGGGGTCGGCCCTCGAGACGACCATCAGTGTCTGGACGACCCAGGTCAAAACGGTCCTTCAGGCGTGCGCGCACATCTCCAACCACCTGGACTACAGCAAGAAGCTGCACGCCCAGGCGACGCGACCATCGCGGTCGACCTCCATCAGCGTGACGGCTCGGCCGTGCCCGTGTCCCGGCTGAACGACCTGCTCAAGTAGGAGGGCGGGCCAGGACACTCAAGTACACGGATCTGACCGAGGTCGACCTCGCGAAACTGGGCGCGTCCGTCGCCGACCGGAAAGCGACCGTCGATCACCTCAAGACCCTGGCGGAGAACGCCAGGACGGGAATGCAGGCGAAATCGGACGGGGCCCGATGGGCCGGCCAGAACGCCGACGTGGTGCGCGTGCTCATCGGCAAGACCACCAAGGAATTCGGGGACCTGCACGGTGAGGCCAACAACATCTTCCAGGTGCTCGACGACGCCCACCAGGAGCTGACGCAGCTCCAGCGCAGCACCAAGAGTCTCGTCTCGGAGGCGATCGGCAAGGGATACCGCGTATTCGACAACGGCGACACCAGCGTTCCCGTCATCGAATACGTCGGACCGGGCGAGCCCCCCAAGGGCGTCCCGGGAAAGGAACTCCAGCACTACGCCGACCAGATCACGGCTTCCTCAGAGAAGTGGGCCAGGACCCGCATGCGTACTCGGCGATCACCGCGGCGCAGCAGGCGTACACGGCGGACGTGGTGAACGGTGTCGTCAACGACCCCACCACGTCGACGACGTCGATGGACGGCCGCGTGCGCGACGCGGTGGCTCCGGGGGCGGCCATCGCGGGCATCATGAGCGACTCGCGCGCGGACGCCATTTACCAGTACCACGCGGCGTCCGACGCGGATTTCAACGAGGCCGCGGCCGACAAGGCGAAGTGAGTGAGCCGCATCCTGGGCATGGGCGTCGACAAGGCGGCCGAGCACGTTCCGATCCTGGGCGCGCCCATCGGGTGGGCGTCGGAGGACATCCAGGAGAGCGTCATGAAGAGCATCGAGCAGGACACGACGACGGAAGCGGAGCACAAGGCCGGCGGCGAGTACTCGCACGGCCGCTCGGAGGCGATCCGCTCGGCCCAGGACGCCGTCGACAACGCCGTGCGCCACAACCCGAATATCGACATGCAGACAGCGGATGACCTGCAACGCGCCGCACGGACCGCAGCCGGCATCAGCCATTCGGACGGAGCACAGTGGAACTCGGAAAGCCATCACTGAGGCCGGCCCGCGGGGTGCGGTTCCTGCCTCTGGCCGCCGTCACCGCCGTGATGGTGGCGGCGGCAGCGGGCTGCGGCGACTCGGCAGAGCGCGAGTACACCGTGCCGTCCTCGCTGTGCGGCATTCACATCAAGGCGGCGACGCTGGCGCCGTTGCTGCCGCCCGGGAAGCACGTGTCCGTCAAACCGGACAACCCGGTCCCCGACGCCATCACGACCTGCGAGGTCGCGGTGGACAAGAAGGTCGTGCTGTCCGTCGAACGAGAGCGACGCGAACCGGGCGCCGCGGCGCGCGACATCGCCGTGGACCAACTCTCCGCCCTCGACCCCAAATCCGCGGCGGCCCGCACGATCGCGTACACGGACTCGGCCGCCGTATCCATCACCCGGTGCACCGCCCAGGACGTGGTCAAGGAGGACATCTCCACGGTCATCAGGGTCTTCGAACCGGGACACAAGGATGAACCGGCGCTCAAGAACTTGATCACGGAATACACGGCGGCGCTGAAGAGGTCTTCGCCTTGCGAAGTGAAATCAGGCTGAATTGTTGAACGCCGCTTCCCCTGCCTTCCCCGTGGTCACGACGGTGAAGATTTCATGGAGGAATGTTCGCCTGCCGGAGAGTGCGCCGGGCCCCCGTGCGGGCAGTGCCTGCGCACGAGCGTCACGACCTCCGGCCGGGCGTCGAGCACGCGTCGGCGAGATGAGAAGATTGCTCCCGAAAGCGCGATACGGGAAGAGCGTTTCGTAACTGACTTAACACATAGGCCAGTTGGTTCGGTTGTACAGGGTGACTACAGTGGTAAAGGCGCGATGAGGGACGCTCGCGCCACCGCGCTCGGGGCGCGGACTGAAGGACCGACGGGGAACGGGGAAGGGGGCACGTCATGCTTCCTGCGGACATGGCGATGGGCGGGGTGTCGGCTGCGGCTGCTGCAGACCTCAAGGTCGGCGCGGGAGTACTCAAGACCTTCAAGCAGCGCGTCGACACGCTGTTGAGCGAGTTCGAGGGCTCGGACGGAGCGCCGTCCAAGGTCGGTGGCCAGCGGATCGCGCCGACCTCCCTGCGTGGCGCGGGTACGAAGTTCCCCGAAGCCGACGGTCTCTACGAGCAGTACAACGTCGTTCACGAACGGCTCACCTCGCTGTCGAAGACGCTCAGCCTCCAGATCGAGGCGATGGGCATCGCCGCGGATGGCGCGGAGGTGGGCTACGACAACCTCGAGGACGAACAGCGACGCCGGTTCTGGGCCATCCAGTCGAAGATCGAGCATGACCAGCATGCTGCGGAGCGCGAGAAGGCTGGCGCACCTGAGCAGCCGCGTAACGACAAGAAGCAGTCGAAGAAGGGATTCGGGCTGTGACTGGCAAGGACGACTGGGACAAGCTGTCCGGCCAGGAACAGAGCAATGTCCAGGTCGGCGTCACCGACATGACTAATCGGATTTCCGAGGTCATCCACGACGCGTTCGGCTTCAGCAGGGTTCGTGCACCCGGTCAGAAGTCGAACTTCGAGGACCACGACCTCAACGACATGATCGACATCGTTGAGAACACGAACCCGTCGGACCTCGAGGGCGCCGGTGAGGCCCTGTGGAAGGCACAGAAGGCCATCTCGGACGCGGCGACCGAACTCCGCGGTCACTTGACGGCAGCCGAGGACGACTGGAAGGGCGAGGCGGGCAAGGCCTTCCAGATCTGGGGCAAGGGACTCGCCGGACACGCGGACGATCTCGCCGACTACGCGAAGGCCGCAGGCGTTCAGATCACGTCCGCGGGCACGGGCCTGGCATCCGTTCGCAGCGCCATGCCGCCCCGGGACAGCCGTCTCGTGCGGAAGTCGGTCGGCGACATTCCGGTGGTTGCGCGGGTCGAGACCAACGACGAGTACACCGCGGCTACGAAGGTTGAGGGCCATCGCCAAGAGGCCATCAACCAGATGAACCGGCTGTCGTCGTACTACGTCGTCTCCGAGGAGTCGCTCAAGGGCCTGGAACCTCCCACGTTCGAGGCGATGCCTAATGTGGGGGTGCCGAAGCCGTCGGGGCGCGGCTCCGCGCCGACCGACTGGTCCGGAAACGAGACGGCCGGCACGACGCAGCGGCATGAGGCAGTGACCGAAGGCGTGGTCGCGCACGAGCGCACGATCGCCCCGCGCACGGATGTCACTACGACGCCCGTCAAGGAAGTCCACGGCGATGTCACCCTCCCCGATCGACCTGTCGGCACGGCAATCGACAGCGTCGACACGCTGCCTCAGCAGACGCCGACGACCCCCGTGACAAGCACCACCAACCCGACCACGACGCCGACAACCGGCCCGCAAGGACTCCCGCTTCCGACCTATGCCCAGGGTGTTCCGAATCCCATGGGCAAGGGTCCTGTGGGGCGGGCGCTCGGTACGACCGGCGTGCCGAGGAATCCGGCGACCGCACAGGGACGAGCCGGAACCCCCGGACCTGCTTCGGCTCGAGGCCTCGGCCAGGGCGGCCCGAACCCGATGGGGCGCCCGAACGCGACCGGCCAGCCGGGTGTCAAGGGCGGCATGCCGGGCGGCCGTCCGACCTCCGGAGTCACCGGAGGAACGCCCAAGCAGAGCGGCACGTCGGCCGGTCGCCAAGGCCTGGGGCCGAGGGGCGCGGGCCGGAGCAACGGCGGCGTCATAGGGGGAAGGCCCACCTCGACCGGTGCGTCCGCAAAGTCGGGTCCCAAGGTGCCGAGAGGCACGGTCATCGGCGGCGAGGGAGCGGCCGGTTCGCGGACCTCGAGCGGCGGGATCAGCCAGCGGGGAGTCATGGGGGCGCCGAGTGTGACGAACGGCGCTGCCAGGAACCAGATGCCGCGCGGTTCCATGGGTAACTCCGATGGCGTGACGGGTGCTCCCGCAGGACGCAACTCCGCCTCTCTCGCGGGCAGGAACGGCTTCACCGCCGGCGGTTCCGGCCTCGTACGAGGTTCCGATGGCAGCCAGAGTTCCGACCAGGAAGAGGGCGATGACGTACAGCGGCCCGACTACCTCGTCGAGGACGAACAGACCCATCTCCCCAAGAAGCCGCAGCGCGATGTGCCCCCGGTGATCGACCAAGCATGAGCGAGGACGTACGAAGCATGAAGTCAGGGACCAGCCGACGCGGCAGATGGACTGTGCCCCTCCTGGGGCGGGTCGGGAGACGCGCGTCCGCGGTGGGCGCAGCGGTTGGCGCTCTTGCCGTCATGTCCACCGGGCTGGCCCCGAGCGCCGTCGCCGACGACGTGCACGCCAAGCAGTGGTACTTGGACGACATGCTGGCTGAGCGGTTGTGGAAGGTGAGCACGGGCAAGGGCATCAAGGTCGCGGTTATCGACTCAGGAGTCAATCCTGCGACGCCTTCCCTGAAGGGTAAGGTTCTGACGGACGATGTTCCCGCTGCCGCATCGTATGGAGCGACACGTGACTACGGCGGTCACGGCACATCCATGGCGGAGCTGATCGCCGGGTCCGGGGCCGGAGGGGGGCTCCAGGGGCTCGCCCCGGGAGCCAGGATCATTCCGGTGCGGACGGTGCTCACCACGTTGACGGACAAGGCCGAGCGCAAGAAGACCGCCTCGATTCCCCGAGCGATCAGGGCTGCTGCCGACTCAGACGCACAGATCATCAGCATGTCCTTCGGTGCCGAGTACCCGGATGCCGAAGAGACAAGCGCGATCAAGTACGCGGCCAAGAAGGGCAAGCTCATGTTTGCCGCGGCTGGGAACTCCGGCGACAAGGACAACTTCATCGGTTTCCCGGCCGCGCTCCCCGAAGTGGTTGGGGTCGGTGCCTCCGATGCGACTGGAACGGTAGGCAAGTTCTCCCAGTCCGGTGACTACATCGATCTGGCGTCGCCGGGTGTGAACGTCCCTACCTGGTGCGACGCGACCTTCAAGCAGTACTGCCAAGGCAAGGGAACAAGTCAGGCCACCGCCATCGCCTCGGCCTCGGCCGCCCTCATCTGGTCGGCGCACCCCAAGTGGACAGCCAGTCAGGTCCTCCGGGTAATGATCGACACTGCCGGTCGTGACTGGCCCAAGAACCAGCCGAGCAAGTATCTCGGATATGGACTGATCAGGCCCGCCCAGAACTTGATCGCCGGCAAGGGGAACCCAGGCGCCCCCGATGTCGATCCGATCACCAACGAAAAGACGTCAGTTGCCGGTTCCACTACCGGCGCTACCCCCTCCGCTTCCGTACCAGCCTCGTCACAGCCCCCGAAATCCACTTCAGGCGGCGAGACCTCGGCGGCAGGATCGACTTCGAAGTCTTCTTCGAACGGCAACGACCAGTTGTGGATCGTCCTCGGAGTCGCGGCTGCGGTGGTGGTGATCGGGGGCGGGGCGTTCGCGGTGGTGCGGACTCGACGCTCCGGCTGAGCGGCAGGTACACGACGTTTGTCGAGTGGGGAAGGTCCATTCCCTGCGAGGCAGCATCCGGAAAGTTCCAGCAGTAATCAGGAGAGGAAGGCCGAACATGGCAGACGGACAGCGGCTCTCAAACGATGAGATGGTTGCGCTCGAGCGCAAGATCGCCGATAAATTCGACAACATCAAGTCCACGGTGCACCGCCTTCAGGGGACGATCGACAGCCTGGAAGGTAACTGGAAGGGCATCGGCGCCAACGCCTTCAACACGAAGCAGCACGAGATCAACACGTCGATGAAGAACATCGGCAACATCCTCGTGAAGTTCCTCGATGCGATGACCGGTACTCGGAAGATCAACGATGAATCCGAGGACCACGTGCGCCAGCAGGTCAACAAGATCAACGTGTACGACGGCGCTCCGAAGTCCACGCTCAGCGGTTACTGATCGCCCCGGTTGTCGCGCGTCAGTAGTTAACGAAACCACGGGAGATGGAGAAGTAGATCATGGGTCTGAACCACGACGAGATGGTCGTCAAGTACGGCGCTCTCGACACCGCGGCCACCGAAATCGGAAACATGGCCAAGCAGCTCGAGGCCGACCTGCAGGAGATCAAGCATCTGGTCGCGGGCACGGTCGCCTACTGGGAGGGCGAAGCCCAGAGCAAGTACGGCGAAGAGCAGCAGAAGTGGGACAAGGAAGCCCGCGACATCCACCAGGCCCTCCAGAGCATCGGCCACGTGGTGCACCAGGCCGGCGGTGACTACATGGGCGGCGACAAGAAGGCCGCCAGCTTCTTCCTGTAGAGCGAAAAGTACGGATGCGGGGTGGGCGCGCGCGGGAGGCGCCCACCCCTTCCTATTGGTCCGACGGGTGGAACATGAAAAATCGGTTCGCGCTCGTCGTTGAAAGGGAAAGCAGTTCATGTCATTCGGACCGGCGCCCTCTCCGTTCACGCAGTCCCTGCGTGCGGCAAAGGATCGCAAAAAGCAGCGCGTGAAGCGGTGGCTGTCCATTTGCGGCGTTCTCGTCGTCGTGACCGGCGTTGGCTCATGGTTTATCTGGGGTGGAAGCCCAGCGGCGAATGACGCTAAGTCGAGCAACGTGCCCAGTTCTGCCCGGCAGGCCCCGGACGAGGTGAGCGAGGCTGATGGAAAGACTCCGGTCAACCCTGAAGCCCGCATGGCAGTCGAGTACAACGACAAGAAGCTGAAGCCGGGCGAAAGCTCCTACCTGCCAGGCAGTTGGGCTACCGCCAAGACTTTCGCCATGGCACAGGAAAGTACACTCACGGGGTACCGATTCAGGCAATGGGACCCTGTCTGGAGCACCAGGTTGAGCGGTGCCATCTGCTCGACGACGCGGCATGTGACAGTCGATGGCCGAACTGCCGTCGTTGCTCAGTCTGGTCGTGGGGGCAAGGCAAACGCCAAGTCCGCATGTAACTCGCTCGTGGTATTCAACGTGAACACCGGCAAGAAAATGTGGGAAGTGACGCTGCCCCACTCCGACGATGCGTACGCGACCAATATGAATGTGACGCTGACGCGAGGCGTCGCCGTGACGGCATGGGGATCGGGTTCGGCCGCGTACGACCTGCGTCAGGGCAAGAAGCTCTGGGAGACTCCAGGCAGGGAAGCCTGCAACGACAGCGGATTCGCGGGCGGACGTGACTTGCTGGCGCTACAGACCTGTGGAAGCAGTGGTGACGACACTTCATACCGCGTCCAGAAGATTGACCGACGTACAGGAAAGCCCGAGTGGACGTACCAGGTGGGTCGGGGTGTCGGGGCAACCTACTTGGTGTCGTCGAATCCACCAGTAATCGCTGTCGCTGCGGGCGCGGACACAGTGACGGACCTCATCGTTCTTGACGCGCACGGCAAGCACAGATCGACGATGGCACTGGGAGTTGACCGCTATGTCACCGACTGTGGCGGTTCGCTTTTCGGGACTGTAGAGTCCTGCGACTCGGTGATTGTGGGGAGTCGTCAGGTATTCGTGGGCGGAAAGGGAGCCATCGAGGACCTCTTCACCGACCGTCCCGCGAACTCGATTACTGCTTTTGACCTGGATTCGGGGAAGCCCGTGCGTAAGTTCAAGTCTAAGGCTCGCCGTCCCATGTATCCCATCCAGACGAGCGGTGACCAACTCCTGGCATTCAGGGCAAGTAACGACGGGCGAGCGCCGGCGGCGGTCGTGAGTATCAACCCGAAGACGGGCGCAGCGCGTCCCTTTCTCCTGTTCGAGATGCCTTCCGAGTCGTTGGCGCTCGGAGAGCCAGAGTCGGCAGACATGACCGTCAGCCACGGACGGGTCTTCTTCCGGCTCAAGGAGATTCTCGCGCCAACCAAGGCCGACGGTTCGGGTCTCGTTCCGGGCGTTGTTGGTTACGAAAGCGCCGGCTAGGAGCGGGGTACTCAGATGTCATCTCCCTACGCTGGGGTGTAGGGAGATGCGGGTGATCAAGCGCGCAGGGCGAGCAGAGGACCGGCAAAGCGGACCCCGTAGCCCGGACTCCTCGGCCCCGCTTTAGTCGTAGGCCTCCTCTACCCCGCGTCCGGCCTCGGCGCGTCCTCCAAATCAAACTCCCCGTCCCGAGCCCCCAGCACGAACGCCGTCCACTCCGCTTCCGTGTACCGCAGCACCGTTTCCGGATCCACCGAAGACCGCATCGCCACCGCGCCGTCCGGCAGATACGCGATCTCTACGCGCTCCTCGTGGTCCTCGGTGCCGGGGGCGCTGTGCCATTCGGCGCCGGAGATGTCGAGCGCGTAGAGCTCGTTCTTCTCCCGCTCCTTGCGCGCCTTGACGTCCTCGTCCTGCTCCTGGGAGACCTGCGCGTCCTGTGCCTCGGCCATGTGGGGCGGCCCCTTCTCGACGTACGAACAAGCTGTCCACTCAGCGTACTTGGAAGTCCGCTGCGGCAGGTGGCCGTCAGAAGACCGGCATGGCCACGGCGTCCCCAGCATTCAGCAGGAAGACCCGATTCCCGGTGGCCGTCATGCGCCATGTGCCGCCGCGAGTGGGCCGGTACGTCCAAGCGGGGTGCCCTGTGCTCCTGTCGAAGGCGGTGACGCCCTTGGCGTTGCCGCCCTCCGCCAGCCACAGTGAAGCGCCCTGGAAGACGGGCGCGGCGAGAGGCGCGGCATCGCCCATTGGCACTGCCAGCCAGGAGTCGTCGTAGTCACCGGTGGCGGTGTCATAGCTCATAAGGCGCGGCTGCGGTGCGCCCCAGTCCTGTGCTGTCATCGCCAGGAGGTCTGTGCCGTCCAGGACCGGAGGTCCGTACGTGCCGGTCTCCCGCCATATCTCCTCCCCGTCCACAAGACCGCGGGCACTCAGGGAGGCTCCGCCCAGGTACACGATCCCTGAGTCGACGAAGGGGCGTAGCGCTCGTCCGTCGCTGGTCTGGCCGGACCGGTGCCAGGCTTCCTTGCCCGTGCCGGACCGCAGGGCCGTCACGCTGCCGTCCTGGCTCGCGACCACCAAGTGCCCCTCTGCAGCCACCGCTTGGGCTGTGGTGTCGACCGGCGCCGCGTACGCAAGCGGCTTGGTCCAGCGGACCTTGTGTCCGTCCGCCGTGGCTACGGCCCGGATCGTGTCGTCGGCGGTGCCGACGTACACCGTGGTCGCGTCGGCGGCGAGTACGCAGGTCGCTCCCGCCGATGCGCTCCACAGCCGTTCGCTCGTGGATGCATCGTGGATGTGTACGTTGCCCTTGCTGTCGGCGGCCGCGAACCGGCCGTTGGCCATCGCCGCGTACTGGGCCGTCGCATCGATGTCGGGGAGGACCCACTTCTCCTTGCCGTCCGTCACCTTCCGTGCGGTCAGGCCCCCGCCCTTGGCCGCGAAGATGACGACATCGCGCAGGACGATCGGTGGCGGCGAGTCCTCGGCGGCGACGGGCAGCGGTCCCCACAGGGGCTTTGGCGCCTTGTCGCTGGAGGACCCGCCCTCGACGGGGGAGGCGAGGAGCTCGGCGGGCGGCGGTGTGGCGCCGGCCTCGGGAAGATCCTCGCCGCGTAGCCACCACGCCGTCGCGCCGCCGCCCGCGAGCAGAACGGCTCCGCCTGTGGCGAGGGAGGCGAGGAAACGGCGGCGGGAAGGGCGGCGCTGGGCGGGGACTCCGACGACGGTTGTGTACTGCTTCGTCTGTGCCTCGTGTTCCTTGATCTCAGCAGCGAGAGCCCCGTGCTTCCATACGCGCTGCGCACCCCGGGGTGGGGCGAAGGCCGCGGCGATCTGCTCGGGCGACGGCCGCAGGGCCGGGTCCTTGGACAGACAGGGACGGATGAGGGGCTGGAGGAGGCCGGGTACCGCTGTGAGATCCGGCTCGCCGTGCACCACCGCGTACTGCAGGGAGGCGACTTGAGGGCCGTCGTACGCCCTGCGGCCCGAGGCCGCGTAAGCGAGCACAGCCCCCAGCGAGAAGACGTCGGCCGCGGGGCTGACGCGCTGTCCGGTGACCTGCTCGGGGGCGCCGTATCCGGGCGTCGCAGGCACCTGGCCGGTCGTGGTCAGGGTCAGCCCGTGCTCGGGGCGGGCGATCCCGAAGTCGATGACACGGGGGCCGGTCGAGGTGAGGACGATGTTGGCGGGCTTGAGGTCGCGGTGGATCAGCCCGGCCGCGTGGATGTCCCGCAGCGTGCCGGCAAGCGAATGAGCCAGTGCGCGCAGGGCCGGCTCTTCGAGCGGGCCGCGCTGGGTGACGGCCTGCTCCAGGGTGGGGCCCGACAGGAACTCCGAAGCGATCCAAGGGCGTCCGCCGTCAAGTTCCGCGGCCAGGACCCTGGCGACGCCCTCGCTCTCCACGGACCGCGCGGTCTGGGCCTCGCGCAGGAAACGCTGCGCCAGATTCGGGTCATGGGCGAGTTCAGGATGCAGGACCTTGACGGCGGTCACGGCACCGACGGAGTCCTGGCCGACGTACACCTTGCCCATCCCGCCTTCGCCGAGCACTCCGAGGAGACGGTAGGGACCGAGCCGGAGCGGGTCGCCGAAGCCGAGCGGGGTCATGAACTGCGCCATCCTTCTTCTGTGGTCTGCCTTCTGTGGTCTGCGCGGTGGGCCGTCGCGGGCTGAGCTTGCGCTATTCCAGTGGCAGGGCGACGAGGGAGCGGTCCGCCACAGCGAAGAGCCGTGCCTTCGCGCGCTGGGCGGTGAGTGAGGTTGCCTTCGCGCGCACGGTCCACGCCGGGGTGCGGCTGCTGAGATCCACTGCGCAGATTCCCGTACCGGAATGCTTGTAGACGCACTTCTTGCCCACGACCGGGGCAACATCGAGGCTGCCCGCAGAGGCGTTCGAGTCCTTCTCCCGCCACAGCAGCTTTCCGGTGGCCGCGTCGACGGCGACGAGCGGACGTGTTGCGTCGGCCTCGACGGCGTACACCACACCGTCCTGTACGACCGGGGCGCCGAACGCCGCGCGGCCGCGGTACGTCCACAGGGTTCGGCCGTTGGTGAGGAGCTGTGCGCGAAGTATCTCCCCACCCCAGAAGACTCGCTTGTCGTCCGTGGCCAACTCGCTGCGTCCGCGGTGCAGTTCGGCCTTGTCGGCCCTGCGCGTCCACGCGGTCGCGCCTGTCACCGCGTCGTACACCGTGACGGCGGGACCGGACCCGGCGTCGCTGGTCACGACGAGTCGGTCACCCGCGGCACGGGCGGCGCTGAAGCGCCGTTCCGACGCAGGGAGGTGTGCGAGCGTCTCGTCCCAGATGTCCTTGCTGGTCGCGAGATCGATGGCGATCAGGCTCCATGACTTGGGGTTCGTGGTTGCCTGACTGCCCCTGTCCGGGGCTGTCTTGACTCCGGCGACGGCGAAGGCCTGCCCGTTGCCCACGGCGAGGAGTTGCTCGTTCTTCAGCCCTCCTGCCCAGCGGTCGAGGAGGATGGCGGAGCCCTGGGTGGAGCCGTCGCGCGGGTTGATCGCCGAGACAGTGAATCCGTACGGGTGTGAATCGACAGGGGCGAGGGCGTACAGCCGCTCGCCGTCCGTGGCGGCGCGCCAAGGGCCCGACGTGTCGGTGGTGTTCCAGGCGTCGTCGCCTGTGTCGGCGCGGAAGCCGCGCACTCCCACCGCGCTGTCCACCACGATGGTGTCACCCACCACCATGGGCGGGGTGTGCCGCGGTGCGGTGGGTGCCTGGAAGGCCGTACGCCAGAGGGCCGCGGGGGCTGCCCTGTCAGGGCCGGAACGGGCCCATGCCCAGGCGCCCGCGCCGGCGGCGGACAGTGCCAGCAAGGAACCTCCGCCGATGAGTAGCTTCCGGCGCGAGGGGTGGACGGAACGCCCGGAGTGGACTGTGGTGTCGTACGCGTGCCCTGAGGAAGCAGGACTGGGCAGCCGGTGGGTAGTGGTTCGCCAGACCTCCGTCGCCCTGCGGCCGATCTCGAGGAGCAGCGGGTCCGGCAGATGGGAGGCGAACTCGCCCTGGGGCCCGGCAAGTTGTTCCCGCAGTTCGGCGGTGGACGGACGCCGGTCCGGGTCCTTGCTCAAGCACATCGCGAGTACCGACGCCAGGGCCGACGGCACTCCCGCCAGATCCGCCTCCGCGTAGCGCACCCGGTACAGCAGGTCCGCCGCCTGACCCGAACCGAAGGGCGCACGGCCTGTGGCCGCGAACACCAGCACGCCCGCAAGGGCGAAGACATCGCCCGCGGCCATGTGTTCGACACCGGTCGCCTGCTCGGGAGACATGAAGGCCGGTGTGCCGGCCGCCGCGCCCGGTCTGGTGAGCCGGTCGTCGCCGATGGCGCGAGCGATACCGAAGTCGATGAGTCGCGGACCGTCGGCAGTGACCATGATGTTGGACGGCTTGAGATCGCGGTGCACGACATCCGAACTGTGCAGCTGGGCGAGTGCCTCGCACAACGCCGCACCCAGCGCGCGTACCGCTGCCTGTGGCAGCGGACCGCTCGTGGTGACGGCCTCGCCCAGCGGCGGTCCGAGCACGTACTCCGTGGCGAGCCAAGGGGTGGCGGCCATGGCGTCCGCGTCGAAGACCTGGGCTCCGTACTGTCCCCCGATCACCCGCGCCGCGTCGATCTCGAGCCGGAAGCGGGTACGGGACTCCGGATCGGCAGCGATCCGGGCGTGCATGGTCTTGAGCGCGGCGGTACGGCCCGACGCCGTACGGGCGAGATAGACGGTGCCCATGCCGCCGCTGCCGAGCCGCGCGACGAGGCGGTATGCGCCGATCTCGGCGGGGTCGTCGTGTGTCAGAGGGGAGAGCATCGGGGGCCGGTCACCTCGGAGCGAGAGGGGGATCCGCGGCGAGCACCGAGGCCGACTGGCGGGCCAGCGCGGCGATGATGCCGGCAGGGAGGGGGAGAGCCGCGGTGGTGTCGAGGACGGTGGCCTGCGATGCCACAGCCGTGGGCGTCAACCGGTGCATCAACTCGGCGGCCTGCGGACGTCGTGCCGGGTCGCGCGAGAGACAGGCGGCGACGGTGGCGCGCAGAGAAGCGGGCAGCTCGTCGCGCTCCGGGGCGGTGTGTCCCGTTGCCGCAAAGGCGATCACCGCGCCGAGCGCATGGACGTCACCGAGCGGCCGGGGGCGTCCGCCTGCGGCCTGCTCGGGCGCGACGCAACCGGCTGTCAGCCACGGGATGTCACCGCGCGCCTCGCCGTCGGGTCCGGCGGCGCGCACCGCGCCGAAACTGCCGATGCGTGGCCCTTCGGTTGAGAGGAACACCGCCGACGGGGACAGCCCGGCGTGCACCACACCCTTCGCGTGTGCTGCCGCCAGGCCTGCCGCCAACGACGAACCCAAGGCCAGGACGGTGCGCTCCGGGAGAGGACCTCCGTGAGCGGCCAGCGCCTCGGGCAGGGTGAGCAGAGGGACGTATGGCGTTGCGTACCAAGGGAGTTCCGCGGTCGTGTCCGCCTCGATGACGGGGAGGAACCCCGGCACCGAAAGACTTGCGGCGGTCGCCGCCTCCACCGCCCACCTCCCGCGATCCGAGTCGGGAAGGGGCACGCAGACGAGGACGGTGCGCTCGCCGTCGCCCGACCGTGCGAGGAACCGGCTTTCCGCCACGGGCAGTTGACCGAGGGTCGCCTGAAAGGGGGCGATGACCCGGTACGGCCCTACGGTCGCCGGAGTTTGGCTCACACGTGCTCCTCGCCCATCCACCCCGTCTGGACCAACGGCTTCCCCCGCTTGCGCGACACGAACACGCCACGCCCCGCCGGCATCGGCCGTGGCCGCACGCCGCCCATGAGGTCGCCCTCGCCGGGGTCGCCCGCGAGGACGAGGCCCTGGGCGCCGAGCTCCTTCATCCGCTGGATGAACGGCTCGTACGCGGCCCGGCCGCCGCCCGCCGAGGAGCGGGCGATGATGAACCGGACGCCGACGTCCCGCGCGAACGGGAGCAGTTCGGTCAGGCCCGAGAGCGGGTTGCCGCTCGACGTGGACACCAGGTCGTAGTCGTCGATGATCACGAAGACGTTCGGACCGCGCCACCAGCTGCGGTCCCGCAGCTGCTGCGCCGTCACCTCGGCCGTCGGCGTACGCCGCTGCATCAGGTCGGCGAGCGCGTCCATGTGGTGCCCCATGGAGTTCGACATGGGGATGTACTCCGCCAGGTGCGAGCGCGGGGTCACGTCCAGCAGGGCGCGACGGTTGTCGACGACGAAGAGCTTGCAGGAGTCGCCGTCGTAGCGCTCGGTGAGGCGCTTGATGAGCAGGCGCAGCAGGTTCGACTTGCCGGACTCGCTCTCTCCGAAGATGAGGAAGAACGGGTCCTGCTCGAAGTCGAGGAACACCGGCTCCAGGTTGTCCTCGTCGAGCGCGAAGGACACGCCGCGGTCCGGGAACACGTTCCCCGGGGGCAGCCGGTCCGCCGCGAACTCGCGGGGGAGCAGCCGCACTTCGGGGGCGCCTGGCGCCGTCCAGTGGCGGGTCACCTCGGCGGTCAGCGCTGCCGTGGCCTCGGCCAGGTCCGTGTCCGACGACAGGCCGTCGATCCGCGGGACCGCCGCCATGAAGTGCTGCTTCTGCGGCGACTGGCCGCGGCCGGGCACGCCCGTCGGCACGTTCGCCGCGACCTTGCGGTCGAACTCGGAGTCCATCGTGTCGCCGAGCCGCAGCTCGAGGCGGTTCATGAGGTGGTCCTTCATGTTCGCCCTGACCTCCATGGACCGCGAGGCCGTGAGCACCAGGTGGATGCCGTAGCCCAGGCCGCGGGCGGCGATGTCCAGGATCGCCGGCTCCAGACCCTCGTAGTCCGTACGGAAGTTGCCCCAGCCGTCGACGACGAGGAACACGTCACCCCACGGCTGGTCGGTGACCGAGATGTCGCCGCGCGCCCTGCGTGCGCGGAAGTCGCCGATCGAGGCGATGCCTGAGGAGCGGAAGTACTCCTCGCGGCGCATCATCACGCCGTAGACCTCGGCGACCGTGCGCCGCACCTTCTCGGGGTCGAGGCGCGAGGCCACCCCGCCGACATGCGGCAGCCCGGCGACGGCCGACAGACCGCCACCACCGAAGTCGAGCCCGTAGAACTGCACTTCGTACGGGGTGTGCGTCAGGGCGAACGACGCGATGAGCGAACGCAGCAGCGTCGACTTACCGGACTGCGGGCCGCCCAGGATCTGCATATGGCCGGCCGCACCGGAGAAGTCGCACCACAGCGGGTCGCGCCGCTGCTCGTACGGCTTGTCGACGAGGCCGGCCGGGACGATGAGCCGTCCCGCGCCCTCGTAGCCCGGCTGTGTGAGCCCGCGGCCCTGTACGGCAGCGAGGCCGGGAAGGAGGCTGTCGAGCGACGGCGGGCTGTCCAGGGGCGGCAGCCACACCTGGTGGGCCGCCGGACCCTGCGCCTCGAGCCTGCGCACGATCACGTCCAGCACGGTGTCCGACAGGGCGTCGTCGGTCGTGGTCGCGGCCTCGGGCCGCTGCTGGGGCACGGCCACGTACTGCACCGGCACCTCGGCCGCCGTGAACAGCACCGGCCGCCGGTCCATCGGAAGCGGCCCGCCCGCCACCGCCGTCTGCGCGGAACCGGAGCGGTAGGTCCCGGACACGTACGCCGCCTTGAAGCGGAGCATCTCGTCCGTGCCGTACTTCAGGAAGCCGGAACCCGGCACGTTCGGCAGCTCGTACGCGTCGGGGACGCCGAGCGCCGCGCGCGACTCGGCGGCGGAGAACGTCCGCAGACCGATCCGGTACGAGAGGTAGGTCTCCAGGCCGCGCAGCCGGCCCTCTTCGAGGCGCTGCGAGGCGAGAAGCAGATGCACACCCAGCGAACGGCCGATGCGGCCGATCTGCACGAACATCTCGATGAAGTCGGGCTTGGCCGTCAACAGCTCGCTGAACTCGTCGATCACCAGGACGAGCGACGGGATCGGCTGGAGCGGGGCGCCGGCCGCGCGCGCCTTCTCGTAGTCGTGGATGTTCGCGTAGTTGCCCGCGTCACGGAGCATCTCCTGGCGGCGGTTGAGCTCACCGCGGATGGAGTCACCCATGCGGTCGACGAGCGTCAGGTCGTCCGCGAGGTTCGTGATGACGGCCGCGACGTGCGGCATCTGGGCCATGCCCGCGAACGTCGCACCGCCCTTGAAGTCGGCGAGTACGAAGTTCAGTGTCTCGGAGGAGTGCGTGACCGCGAGGCCGAGGACGAGGGTGCGCAGGAGCTCCGACTTTCCGGAACCCGTCGCACCGACGCACAGGCCGTGCGGGCCCATGCCCTCCTGAGCCGCTTCCTTGAGGTCGAGCATGACGGGCCGGCCGTCCTCGCCGACGCCGATCGGCACGCGCAGCCGCTCCGCCTGGGAGCGCGGGCGCCAGGTGCGCTTGGTGTCCACGGAGGCGGCGTCGCCGAGGCTCAGCAGATCCGTGAAGTCCAGGTTCGCCAGCAGTGGTTCGTCGTCGTCGCCGCCCGAGGCCATGCGCAGCGGCGCCAACTGCCGCGCCAGCGCGTCCGCGGCCTCGTAGGAGAGCAGGTCGGGCGTGCCCTCGTAGACCACGCCGTGCGCCGACTCCAGCGTCAGGGAGCGGGGTTGCACGACGATCGAGAGGTCGCCGCGACCCGTCGTCAGCTCGCCGGGCACGACCTCGACGACGGACACACCCTGCAGACCCTCGGGGCTGGCCAGCATCGACACCGGCGGCAGGGACACGCCGTCGAGCACGACGACGAGGTGCGGCTGCTCGGGGACGGGCGCCCCACCAGGGTGGAAGCGCGGACGGCCCTGGAGGCGCGTGGTCAGCATCGCCTCCAGCTCCATCGGGTCGGTGGTGATCAGACGGCGGCTGCCGGCGCCGTCCGTCTGGCCCGCGGCCTGGCTGTGCGGCAGCCACTTGGCCCACTCCCACTGCGGCGCGGCCTCCCGGCCCGTCGCCACGGCGATCACCAGGTCCTCGGGGGAGTGCAGCGACGCGAGCGAGGCGACGACGGCGCGGGCCGTGCCGCGCACCGTCTGCGGCTCACCGCTGACCGTCACGTGGTAGAAGGCCCGCAGCGAGACCGCCATCGGCAGGTCCTCGAGCGTGCCGTGCGCGGCGAGGAAGCGCTGCATGGCGCCCGCCGTCAGCGGCTCCAACTCGTCCACGGGCGCGGTCTGCGGGGGCACCAGCGGAGTGGCGAGCCCCTGCGGGCCGAGGCCGACGCGCACCTGCCCGAAGTCCTCGTCGCCCGTGCGCCGCTCCCAGACGCGGCTGCCCTCGGCGACGAGTGCCCACAGCTGCTCGGGGGAGGGGTGCAGGTAGTACTGCGCGTCGCGCTGCTTCCTCGCGGTCTTCGTGGCATCGCGCCGGGTTTGCGACAGATAACGCAGATAGTCGCGGCGCATGTCCGACATCTGGCCCTGCGAGCCGCGCCGGTAGCGCACCAGCATCGCGATGCCCATGCCCAGCGTCGACGCGATCATCACCATGCCCATGATCTTCATGAACGGCTGCGCGCTGGGATTGAAGAAGAACACGACGGATCCGCCCATGCCGAGCATCGGCAGGAGCTGCATCATCGCGCCTTCCTGCTGCCCACGCGGCAGCTCGGGCGGAGGCTGCAGGATCACCTCTTCCGTGGGCACTTCGGACGGCAGCGCCCGAGGCGGGCGCTTCACGACGATGTGACTCACTTCGCACCAATTCCCTTGCCGGACCGAGGCGTTCCGTCCGCCGCCCCGTGTCAGGCGGACGTCGATCGTGATTTGCGATCCTACTGACGGTCACTGACAACGGTGGGCGGTAGGGTGCCGGAGGTGCAGTCGAGCACCGCGGATCCGCCCGGGGAAACAGGGCATTTCACGCGGTCGGGAGCGAGCGCGGCCGCGAACGCCGGTCCTGGAAGCCTCGTTGACAGGCGGCGGGGACGCGTGCGAGCGACGTACACAACACCTCCACATCCGGCTGCATCACCGGACACACCAACCGAGGGGGAACAGCAGGTGAGCATGACGGCTTCCGCTTCCGCGACGGCCGGCGCGACCGGCGGAGCGGGCACCGGAGCCCCTTCGGGGGCCGGCACGGGCCTCGGCTTCTGCCGCGTCACCATCGTCGCGCCCGACAGCCGGATCGATGTCGCACTGCCCGACGACGTCCCGGTCGCCGACCTCAACCCGGAGATCCTGCGGCTCTCCCAGCAGAGCCCCGCCGAGGGCGCGCCGGTCGGCTACCACCTCGTACGCCGCGACGGCACCGTCCTCGACAGCGCCCGGTCCTTCGCCGCGCAGCGCATCCTCGACGGCGAGCTGCTCACCCTGCGCCCGTTCTCCGAGTCGCTGCCGCCGGCCGTCTTCGACGACGTCTCCGAAGCGGTCGCCTCGGCCGTCACCCGCGACCGCACCCTGTGGAACGGCGACCTGACCCGCGGCGCCGGACTCATCGGCGGCGGCGTCCTGCCCGCCCTCCTGGCCTTCGTCACGTGGACGGCCGAGCCGCACCACGACATGAACAGCCTCCAGGGCGTCCTCGCCGCGGTGGCCGGCCTCCTCCTCGTCGTCCTCGCCTGCGTGCGCGCCAGGGTCTACGACGACCGCGGCTCGGCCGTCGCCCTGGGACTCGGCGCCCTGCCGAACGTGGCGGTGGCGGGCTCCGGTCTGCTGCCCCTCGCCGACCACCAGGGGATCGGACGGCTCCAGTTCCTGCTGGCCTGCACGGCCGTACTGCTCGCCTCCGTGGTCCTCACCCTGGTCTCGCCGGGCGGCGACGGTCCCTTCGTGGCCTTCGTTTTCGCGTCGGCCGGCGGGGTGCTCACGACGTTCATCGCCACCCTCACGGACCTGACGGCCGTGGAGACCGCCGGCCTGTGCGCGCCGCTCTCCGTAGGGGCCCTCGCCTTCCTGCCGGGCCTCTCCATGCGCTTCGCCCGCCTCCCCATCGGCTTCGAACCGCCGAGCATGGCCCGCGGCGAGTACGGCAGCGACCCCGCGAACCAGGAGCCCGTCGAAGCCGACCGCATCGCGGCCCAGGCCCGCCGCGGCCACGAGCTGCTCGTCGGCCTGGTCGGCGGCTGCGCCCTGGTGTCCGTCGGCGCCGCGGCCGTCCTCGGCTTCTCGAACGACGTATGGGGCCAGCTCCTCGCCTTCGCCACCGGCGTCGCGATGCTGATGCGCGCGCAGCTCTTCCGTTACACCGCGCAGGTCGGCCCCCTCCTAGCCGCCGGCCTCGCCGCTCTCGTCCTGCTCGGCCTCGGCCTCTCTCTCCACCCGCCCGTGGACTACCTGACCGACTTCTTCATGAAGAACGACCCCACGGCCCTCAACATCCGCACGGTCTGGCTCGTCGCGGTGATCGCGACGGCCACGGCGCTGATCACGTCGATCGGCCTGATCACGCCCCGCCGCGGAGTCAGCCCCTTCTGGGGACGCTTCATGGAGATCGCGGAGACGTTCGTCCTGCTCACACTGGTCCCGCTGACGCTCGCCGTCTTCGACGTGTACGCACAGGCCCGCGCGATGACCGGCTGACCGGACGGTCGGGTGCACACGGAGCGGCTGGTACGCTGTGTGACGGCCGTTTGTGTACGCGCCCTCAGGTCTCCGGTTTCCCCGGAATCTGAAGACTGCGCCCAGCGGACCTCGCCTCCCGAGTTACGGAAGCTCCCCTGAGATGTGGACCAGGGGCACTCGGTGGCCACGAAAAGACTACGAGGAGTACGCGTGTCGCTCGACGCCGCTACGAAGAAGCAGATCATCACCGAGTTCGGCCAGAAGGAGGGCGACACCGGCTCCCCCGAGGTCCAGGTCGCCATGCTGTCCCGCCGGATCTCGGACCTGACCGAGCACCTCAAGACGCACAAGCACGACCACCACTCCCGTCGTGGTCTGCTGATCCTGGTCGGCCAGCGTCGCCGCCTTCTGCAGTACCTGGCCAAGAAGGACATCCAGCGCTTCCGTACGCTGGTCGAGCGCCTCGGCATCCGCCGCGGTGCGGCCGGCGCCCGCTAAGACGCCGTGAAGGGAGCGGTTCCCACCGACAGGGGGCCGCTCCCTTTGCTGTACATGCGAAGTGTCACAGACGCTTTGTAGTCTGGACGCACGACAAAAGCACCACCGCACGCACCACGCACGCATCACCACATGCATGCACCGCTTCGATGCACCGCACCCAGTTGCACCGCATCACCGCGACGCATCACCGCACGAGGAGAAGCGCACCCTCGCCGCCGCCGGTCCTCGGTAGTGGCCCCCGGGAGACGGATCCCGTCCACCCCGGGTGCTTCGATCGAAGACCGGCCCGCACACAAGGCGCGCTTCTCCGGCCCCGTCCCTCCGCCACACGGGCGGAACGGGACAAAAGACGAAAAGTAACGGAGAAAACGCTAGTGGAGAACGAGACCCACTACGCCGAGGCCGTCATTGACAACGGCACTTTCGGCACCCGCACCATCCGCTTCGAGACGGGCCGTCTGGCCCGTCAGGCCGCCGGCTCCGCCGTGGCGTACCTGGACGACGACACCATGGTGCTGTCGGCCACGAGCGCTTCCAAGAAGCCCAAGGACCAGCTCGACTTCTTCCCCCTCACGGTGGACGTCGAGGAGCGGATGTACTCGGCCGGCAAGATCCCCGGCTCCTTCTTCCGCCGTGAGGGCCGTCCCTCCGAGGACGCGGTCCTGACCTGCCGCCTCATCGACCGCCCGCTGCGTCCGTCCTTCAAGAAGGGCCTTCGCAACGAGATCCAGGTCGTCGAGACGGTCATGGCGCTCAACCCCGACCACCTGTACGACGTGGTCGCCATCAACGCCGCCTCCTGCTCCACGCAGCTGGCCGGCCTGCCCTTCTCCGGCCCGGTCGGCGGCACCCGTGTCGCGCTGATCAAGGGCCAGTGGGTCGCGTTCCCGACGCACACCGAGCTCGAGGACGCCGTCTTCGACATGGTCGTCGCCGGTCGCGTCCTCGAGGACGGCGACGTCGCGATCATGATGGTCGAGGCCGAGGCCACCGAGAAGACCATCGAGCTCGTCAAGGGCGGCGCCCAGGCGCCGACCGAAGAGGTCGTCGCCGCCGGTCTCGAGGCCGCGAAGCCGTTCATCAAGGTCCTCTGCAAGGCCCAGTCGGAGCTGGCCGCCAAGGCCGCCAAGCCGACCGGCGAGTTCCCGATCTTCCTCGACTTCGAGGACGACGTGCTCGAGGCCCTCACGGCCGCCGTCAAGACCGAGCTCGCCCAGGCGCTCACCATCGCCGGCAAGCAGGACCGCGAGGCCGAGCTGGACCGCGTCAAGGGTCTGGCCGCCGAGAAGCTGCTCCCGAAGTTCGAGGGCCGCGAGAAGGAGATCTCGGCGGCGTACCGCGCGCTGACGAAGTCCCTGGTCCGCGAGCGCGTCATCAAGGACAAGGTCCGCATCGACGGCCGTGGCGTCACGGACATCCGTACGCTCGCCGCCGAGGTCGAGGCCATCCCGCGCGTGCACGGCTCGGCGCTCTTCGAGCGTGGCGAGACCCAGATCCTGGGCGTCACCACCCTCAACATGCTCCGTATGGAGCAGCAGCTGGACACCCTTTCCCCGGTGACCCGCAAGCGCTACATGCACAACTACAACTTCCCGCCCTACTCGGTCGGCGAGACGGGCCGCGTCGGCGCCCCGAAGCGCCGCGAGATCGGCCACGGCGCGCTCGCCGAGCGCGCCATCGTGCCGGTCCTGCCGACGCGCGAGGAGTTCCCGTACGCGATCCGTCAGGTCTCCGAGGCCCTCGGTTCCAACGGCTCGACGTCCATGGGCTCGGTCTGCGCCTCCACCATGTCGCTGCTGAACGCCGGTGTGCCGCTGAAGGCCCCCGTCGCCGGTATCGCCATGGGCCTGATCTCCCAGGAGATCAAGGGCGAGACGCACTACGTCGCCCTCACCGACATCCTCGGTGCGGAGGACGCCTTCGGTGACATGGACTTCAAGGTCGCCGGCACCAAGGACTTCGTCACCGCTCTCCAGCTCGACACCAAGCTGGACGGCATCCCGGCCTCCGTCCTGGCCGCGGCCCTCAAGCAGGCCCGCGACGCCCGCCTCCACATCCTCGACGTGATGATGGAAGCGATCGACACGCCGGACGAGATGTCCCCGAACGCCCCGCGGATCATCACGGTCAAGATCCCCGTGGACAAGATCGGTGAGGTCATCGGCCCGAAGGGCAAGATGATCAACCAGATCCAGGAGGACACCGGCGCCGACATCACGATCGAGGACGACGGCACCATCTACATCGGTGCCCAGCAGGGCTCGCAGGCCGAGGCCGCGCGCGCCACGATCAACTCGATCGCCAACCCGACCATGCCGGAGGTCGGCGAGCGCTACCTGGGCACCGTCGTGAAGACGACGACCTTCGGTGCGTTCGTGTCCCTGCTCCCGGGCAAGGACGGCCTGCTGCACATCTCGCAGATCCGCAAGCTGGCCGGCGGCAAGCGCGTGGAGAACGTCGAGGACGTTCTCGGCGTGGGCGCCAAGGTCCAGGTCGAGATCGCCGAGATCGACTCCCGCGGCAAGCTCTCCCTCATCCCCGTCGTCGAGGGCGAAGAGGGCGACGAGACGAAGGACGACACCGACAAGTGACGTCCCGTAGCTCCAAGGCGACGGCCCGCACCTCCTC
The DNA here is from genome assembly GCF_045040855.1 of Streptomyces sp. NBC_00009. NCBI lineage: Bacteria > Bacillati > Actinomycetota > Actinomycetes > Kitasatosporales > Streptomycetaceae > Streptomyces > Streptomyces sp. NBC_00009. The sequence goes on along the minus strand of NZ_CP108312.1, from coordinate 2,040,202 downwards.
GGAGGCGCGGGCCGTCGCCCGTACCCAAACCCTGATCAAGGGCGAGAACGGCATCGGTACGGTCCGTAGGACCACCCTCCCCGGCGGCCTGCGGATCGTCACCGAGACGCTGCCCTCCGTACGGTCCGCGACCTTCGGGATCTGGGCGAACGTCGGCTCCCGCGACGAGACGCCCACGCTGAACGGCGCGACGCATTACCTCGAGCACCTCCTCTTCAAGGGCACCTCCCGCAGGAGCGCCCTCGACATCTCGTCCATGATCGACGCGGTCGGCGGCGAGATGAACGCCTTCACGGCGAAGGAGTACACGTGCTACTACGCGCGCGTGCTCGACACCGATCTCCCCCTCGCGATCGACGTTGTCTGCGACATGCTGACCGGCTCGCTCATCGAGGAGGCGGACGTCGACGCCGAGCGCGGCGTGATCCTCGAAGAGATCGCCATGACGGAGGACGACCCGGGCGACTGCGTGCACGACCTGTTCACGCACACCATGCTCGGCGACACCCCGCTCGGCCGCCCGGTCCTCGGCACGGTCGACACGATCAACGCGCTGAGCCGCGACCAGATCGCCCGCTTCTACAAGAAGCACTACGACCCGACGCACCTCGTCGTCGCGGCTGCGGGCAACGTCGACCACAACAAGGTCGTACGCCAGGTGCGTGCCGCCTTCGAGAAGGCCGGCGCCCTCACCCGCACCGACGCCGTCCCCATGGCCCCGCGCGACGGCCGCAAGCCCGTGCGCGCGGCCGGCCGCATGGAACTCCTCGGCCGCAAGACCGAGCAGGCCCACGTCATCCTCGGCATGCCGGGTCTCGCCCGCACCGACGAGCGCCGCTGGGCCATGGGCGTACTCAACACCGCCCTGGGCGGCGGCATGTCGTCCCGCCTCTTCCAGGAGGTCAGGGAGAAGCGCGGCCTCGCCTACAGCGTGTACTCGTACACCTCGGGCTTCGCGGACTGCGGCCTCTTCGGGGTCTACGCGGGCTGCCGGCCGAGCCAGGTCCACGACGTGCTCAAGATCTGCCGCGACGAGCTCACCCACGTCGCGGAGCACGGTCTGTCCGACGACGAGATCGGCCGCGCCATCGGCCAGCTCTCCGGCTCCACGGTCCTCGGCCTCGAGGACACCGGCGCGCTCATGAACCGCATCGGCAAGAGCGAGCTCTGCTGGGGCGAGCAGATGTCCGTCAGCGACATGCTGGAGGAGATCGCCTCGGTCACCCCCGACGAGGTGCGCGCGGTGGCCCGCGACATCCTGGGACAGCGCCCCTCGCTGTCGGTCATCGGCCCGCTCAAGGACAAGCAGGCGGCGCGCCTGCACGAAGCGGTGGCATAGCCCACCCGTTCGCAACTCGCGTAAGGAACGAAGAAGATGAGCAAGCTGCGCGTGGCGGTCCTCGGCGCCGGGGGCCGCATCGGCTCCGAGGCCGTACGGGCCGTCGAGGCCGCCGACGACATGGAACTGGTCGCGGCCCTCGGCCGGGGCGACAAGCTGGAGACCCTCGTGGAGTCCGGCGCCCAGGTCGCGGTCGAACTGACCACGCCCGACTCGGTGATGGACAACCTCGACTTCTGCGTACGCCACGGCATCCACGCCGTCGTCGGCACCACCGGCTGGACCGACGACCGCCTCGCCGAGCTCACCAGCTGGCTCGCGGACTCCCCGCGGACCGGTGTGCTCATCGCCCCGAACTTCTCCATCGGGGCCGTCCTCACCATGAAGTTCGCCGAAGCGGCGGCGCCGTACTTCGAGTCCGTCGAGGTCATCGAGCTGCACCACCCGAAGAAGGTGGACGCGCCCAGCGGCACGGCCGCCCGTACGGCGCAGCTCATCGCGGCGGCCCGCGAGAAGGCCGGCAGCGCCCCGCAGCCGGACGCCACGGCCACCGCTCTCGACGGCGCCCGCGGCGCGGACGTCGACGGCGTCCCGGTCCACTCCGTGCGCATGCGCGGCCTCCTCGCCCACCAGGAGGTCCTCCTGGGCGGCGAGGGCGAGACGCTGACCATCCGCCACGACTCGCTGCACCACAGCAGCTTCATGCCGGGCATCCTGCTCGGCGCCCGCCGCGTCGTGACCACTCCCGGCCTCACCTTCGGCCTGGAACACTTCCTCGACCTGAACGTCTGACGGACCTCATGCGCGCAAAGCTCACCTACCTCGTCACCGCCCTCGTCCTGGTCTTCTACTTCGTCCTGGTCGGCAGCCGCGGCCTGCTCCTCATCGAGCAGGGCACCCTGCTCACCGTCACGTTCGGCGTGGCCGTACTGATCCTGCCGGTGATCGGCCTCTGGTTCCTCTGGGCCAACACCCAGTTCGTCCGCAAGGCGAACCGGCTCGCCGAGCTCCTGGAGGCCGAGGGCGGCCTGCCCGTGGACGAGCTGCGCCGTGACCAGTACGGCCGCATCGACCGCGACTCCGCCGACGAGGTCTTCGCCCGGCGCAAGGCGGAGACCGAGGACACACCGGGGGACTGGCGCTGCTGGTTCCGCCTCGCCGTGGCCTACCGCGACGCCCGGGACACCCCGCGCGCCCGCAAGGCGATGCAGCGCGCCATCGCCCTCCAGGAGGGCAGGACGGTCAGCGCCTGAGGACGTGTGCGTCCTGGGTACGCGTGAAGGGCCGCACCGGTACGCGTGAAGGGCCGCGCCGGTGTTCCGGTGCGGCCCTTCACGTATGCCTGGTTCAGGCCTGGTGCGGCCGGTACTCCTCGGCCCACACCTCGATGGTGTCCGACGCCCGGTCGAAGGCCTCGGTCCGCGCGAGGAAGTCCGCACCATGACTGGTCACCAGGGCGGACCTCTCATCGGCCTTGTCCCGCCGTACGAGGAGCAGCGCCTGCCCCTGCACCGTGCGGGGGAGTCCGAGCCAGCGGACCGGCTGCTGGACGGTACGGACCGTCACGACCTGGGCCCACGGGACCGTCTGGGTCTGGAAGAAGGCCACACGGCGCAGGCCGTGCGCGCTCACCCACGTACCCACCCGCAGCAGGCGCAGGGCCGCCCCGATGATGAGCAGGGCGATGACGCCGCACACCGCGCCGCTGCCGAGACCACCCGTGAAGGCGACGATCACCGCGGCGAACATGACGTACGAGGCGAGCAGCAGGAGCAGCGCGGCGAATCCCACGCGCCACGGCCCCGGCCGGTAGGGACGCCGCCATTGGTCGCGATCGTCGAAAGGCAGCGCGACGTCGTCGGCCACCTCGTCAAAAGCGCGGTCGGCCGTCAGGAAGGGCAGGGGCACGACTGGTCCTCACTCAATCCACGCTGTATTCGGGCTGTGCCCGGTGAGGCTACCTAGGCGTGCGCCCGCCTTCCACCCCTGGGGGGCCGGACGGGGGGCAGGCCGTCAGCGGCTGTCGGACGCTTCGGACTGCTGCGTGTGCGCCGGTGCCTGACCGGACGACAGGGCGGGCATCCCCAGGAGCAGGGCGCCCACGAGCCCGGCGACGACGGTGAGGCCGACGAGCGAGCGACCGGCGATCTGGCCGGCCGACGCGCGTTCGCGCGGGGGTGGAGTGACGTTACTGCGGAACTTGTCGGCTTCGGCGATGAAGGCGAACGGAACTGGCTCGCTGGGGGCCCCTCCCGGCGGTAGCTGGGGGCGGAACATGGGTGCTGCTTCTCCTCGTCAAGATCGAACGTTCAGGTCATCGAAGCGCTGAGAGCGCGGAGAGCGGCGAACGAACCGCCCGTTACCCATACAGACGCACGGATGCACGAAAAGGTGCCCTGTTTCGCCGAATTCACAGAAGTTCGGCGATGTTCGGATCGGAATGTCGCGAGGCACGACCGAATGCCCCGTTGTCAGTGCCTGCCCGTAGAGTGGGCGCCGCCCGAGCGAAGTGATGGAAGGACCCCTCGAACCGTGACCGAAACCCCTGCTGACGACCTCAAGCCGACCTTCCGCGGCGACGTGACGGTCGAGCTGGTCAAGCACACCGCGAGCGACACCGACGTGCTGTTCGCCGCCCGCGTCTCCACCGCGGGAGAGCAGTCCCTCGACGAGCTGACCAAGGACCCGGAGCGCTCCAAGGGCCTGATCAACTTCCTGATGCGGGACCGTCACGGCAGCCCCTTCGAGCACAACTCGATGACGTTCTTCATCAACGCCCCGATCTTCGTGTTCCGCGAGTTCATGCGTCACCGCGCGGGCTGGTCGTACAACGAGGAGTCGGGCCGCTACAGGGAGCTCCAGCCGGTCTTCTACGTCCCGGAGGCCTCCCGCAAGCTGGTGCAGCAGGGCCGCCCCGGCAAGTACCAGTTCGTCGAGGGCACGCAGGGCCAGCAGGAGCTCACCGGGCGCGTGATGGAGGACTCGTACCGCCAGGCGTACGAGGCGTACCAGGAGATGCTCGCCGCGGGCGTCGCCCGCGAGGTGGCCCGTTCGGTCCTCCCGGTCGGCCTTTTCTCCTCGATGTACGCGACGTGTAACGCGCGCTCCCTGATGCACTTCCTCGGCCTGCGCACCCAGCACGAGCTGGCCAAGGTCCCGTCCTTCCCGCAGCGGGAGATCGAGATGGTCGGCGAGAAGATGGAGGCGGAGTGGGCCAAGCTCATGCCGCTCACCTACGCCGCGTTCAACGGGAACGGCCGCGTCGCTCCGTAGCCGTAGAAGCGTGGACACGGCACAGATGTACGGTTCAGCCGTGTGAAGTGTCCGTATTGCGGCATTTCGGAAAGTTCATCTAGCCTGATCAAACGGACCCGGCACTGCTTGAACCCCCGAGCAGGCAGTGCCGGGATCCATCCCCGCCACACCCCCTGGCATCCCCCGAGGGGGGACCGCGCGCTGAGCAGCGAGTAGCGTATTACCCATGGCTCCGACCTCCACTCCGCAGACCCCCTTCGGGCGGGTCCTCACCGCTATGGTCACGCCGTTCACGGCGGACGGCGCACTTGACCTCGACGGCGCGCAGCGACTCGCCGCCCATCTGGTGGACGCAGGCAACGACGGACTCGTCGTCAACGGCACCACCGGCGAGTCCCCGACCACCAGCGACGCGGAGAAATCGGATCTCGTACGAGCCGTGCGACAGGCGGTCGGCGACCGCGCCCACGTCATCGCCGGCGTCGGTACGAACGACACCCACCACAGCATCGAGCTCGCCCGCGCCGCCGAAAAGGCCGGAGCGCACGGCCTGCTCACGGTGACGCCGTACTACAACAAGCCCCCGCAGGAAGGCCTCCTGCGGCACTTCACCGCAATCGCCGACGCCACCGAACTGCCGGTGATGCTGTACGACATCCCGGGCCGCAGCGGCGTACCCATCAACACCGAGACGATCGTCCGCCTCGCCGAGCACCCGCGCATCGTCGCCAACAAGGACGCCAAGGGCGACCTCGGCCGCGCCAGCTGGGCCATCGCCCGCTCCGGCCTCGCCTGGTACTCCGGCGACGACATGCTCAACCTGCCGCTGCTCTCCGTGGGCGCGGTCGGCTTCGTCTCCGTCGTCGGCCACGTCGTCACCCCCGACCTGCGCGCCATGCTCGACGCGTTCGTCAGCGGCGACGTGCAGAAGGCCACCGAGATCCACCAGAAGCTGCTCCCGGTCTTCACCGGCATGTTCCGCACACAGGGCGTCATCACGACCAAGGCGGCACTCGCCCTCCAGGGCCAGCCCGCCGGACCGCTGCGCCTGCCCCTCGTGGAGCTGACGCCCGACGAGACCGCCCAGCTCAAGATCGATCTCGCCGCCGGCGGGGTACAGCTCTAAACACAGACTTCACAACTGAATACGCACGACCGCAGGACACAGCTCCTGCACCCACACAAGACAACTGCTACTGCACGAACGTCACGCGCGCCACGTGCCTTACAGGTACGTGGCGCGCGTGGTGAGGAGAGTCTTTTGAGTCATCCGCATCCTGAACTCGGCGCCCCGCCGAAGCTCCCGAAGGGCGGCCTGCGCGTCACCCCGCTCGGCGGCCTCGGTGAGATCGGCCGCAACATGACGGTCTTCGAGTACGACGGCCGCCTGCTCATCGTCGACTGCGGCGTGCTCTTCCCCGAGGAGGAGCAGCCCGGCATCGACCTGATCCTGCCGGACTTCACGTCCGTCAGGGACCGCCTCGACGACATCGACGGCATCGTGCTCACGCACGGCCACGAGGACCACATCGGCGGCGTCCCGTACCTCCTGCGCGAGAAGCCGGACATCCCGCTGATCGGCTCCAAGCTGACGCTCGCCCTCATCGAGGCGAAGCTCCAGGAGCACCGCATCCGCCCATACACGCTGGAGGTCGCCGAGGGCGACCGCGAACGTCTGGGCCCCTTCGACTGCCAGTTCGTGGCGGTCAACCACTCGATCCCGGACGCGCTCGCGGTAGCCATCCGCACGCCGGCCGGCATGGTGGTCCACACGGGCGACTTCAAGATGGACCAGCTCCCGCTGGACCGCCGCCTCACCGACCTCCCCACGTTCGCCAAGCTCGGCGAGGAAGGCATCGACCTTCTCCTCACCGACTCGACGAACGCCGAGGTCCCGGGCTTCGTCCCGCCCGAGCGCGACATCTCGAACGTGATCCGCGGCGTCTTCGCGGGCGCGCAGAAGCGCATCATCGTCGCCTCCTTCGCCAGCCACGTGCACCGCATCCAGCAGATCCTGGACGCCGCCCACGAGTACGGCCGCCGGGTCGCCTTCGTCGGCCGCTCGATGGTGCGCAACATGGGCATTGCCCGTGATCTCGGCTACCTGAAGGTCCCGCCGGGCCTGGTCGTGGACGTCAAGACGCTGGACGACCTCCCGGACAACGAGATCGTCCTCGTCTGCACCGGCTCGCAGGGCGAGCCGATGGCCGCGCTGTCCCGCATGGCCAACCGCGACCACCAGATCCGGATCGTCTCCGGCGACACGGTGATCCTGGCGTCGTCCCTGATCCCGGGCAACGAGAACGCGGTCTACCGCGTCATCAACGGCCTGACCCGCTGGGGCGCGAACGTCGTCCACAAGGGCAATGCCAAGGTCCACGTCTCGGGCCACGCCTCGGCCGGCGAGCTGCTGTACTTCTACAACATCTGCAAGCCGAAGAACCTGATGCCGGTCCACGGCGAATGGCGCCACCTGCGCGCCAACGCCGAGCTCGGCGCCCTCACCGGCGTCCCGCACGACCGCATCGTGATCGCCGAGGACGGCGTCGTCGTCGACCTCGTCGAGGGCAAGGCCAAGATCGTCGGCAAGGTCCAGGCCGGTTACGTCTACGTGGACGGCCTCTCGGTCGGCGACGTCGGCGAACCCGCGCTCAAGGACCGCAAGATCCTCGGCGACGAGGGCATCATCTCGGTCTTCGTGGTGGTGGACTCCAGCACCGGCAAGATCACCAGCGGCCCGACCATCCAGGCGCGCGGCTCCGGCATCGACGATTCGGCGTTCAGCGCCGTCATGCCGCGGATCCAGGAAGTCCTGGACAAGTCGGCCCAGGACGGTGTCGTCGAACCCCACCAGCTGCAGCAGCTCATCCGCCGCACGCTGGGCAAGTGGGTCTCCGACACCTACCGCCGGCGCCCGATGATCCTCCCGGTCGTCGTGGAGGTCTGAGCACCTGAGGAGCGGGGCGCCTCGATTTGCATCGAGGCGCCCCGCTCCAGTAGGTTTACGGCTCCGCCCGAGGGGAAACCGGCGCACTCACGTGCCCGATTCAACCTCCCCGAGTGGGCCGGAAATTTCGACTCAGAATCTCTGATAAAGTCGGAACCGCCGGAAAGGGAAACGCGAAAAGCCGAAAGGCCGGAGCGGAAACCTGAAAGGCACCGAGGAAATCGGACACGAAAGAGTCTGATAGAGTCGGAAACGCAAGACCGAAGGGAAACTGCCCGGAGGAAAGCCTGAGAGAGTCTCTCGGGTGAGTACAAAGGAAGCGTCCGTTCCTTGAGAACTCAACAGCGTGCCAAAAGTCAACGCCAGATTGACAACCCCGGCCCACCTTTGGTGGGTTGGAGGTTCCTTTGAAAAAGTCCTCACTCCCACACCGGGGTGAGGCGCACTAGCGAGGACGCAGTGAATCGTGGGGATTATTCCTCCCGACGGTTCCGCTCTCGTGGTGTTCACCGGGATTACCCGGAAACATTCACGGAGAGTTTGATCCTGGCTCAGGACGAACGCTGGCGGCGTGCTTAACACATGCAAGTCGAACGATGAAGCCCTTCGGGGTGGATTAGTGGCGAACGGGTGAGTAACACGTGGGCAATCTGCCCTGCACTCTGGGACAAGCCCTGGAAACGGGGTCTAATACCGGATAACACCCTCTCTCGCATGGGAGGGGGTTGAAAGCTCCGGCGGTGCAGGATGAGCCCGCGGCCTATCAGCTTGTTGGTGAGGTAGAAGCTCACCAAGGCGACGACGGGTAGCCGGCCTGAGAGGGCGACCGGCCACACTGGGACTGAGACACGGCCCAGACTCCTACGGGAGGCAGCAGTGGGGAATATTGCACAATGGGCGAAAGCCTGATGCAGCGACGCCGCGTGAGGGATGACGGCCTTCGGGTTGTAAACCTCTTTCAGCAGGGAAGAAGCGAAAGTGACGGTACCTGCAGAAGAAGCGCCGGCTAACTACGTGCCAGCAGCCGCGGTAATACGTAGGGCGCAAGCGTTGTCCGGAATTATTGGGCGTAAAGAGCTCGTAGGCGGCTTGTCACGTCGGTTGTGAAAGCCCGGGGCTTAACCCCGGGTCTGCAGTCGATACGGGCAGGCTAGAGTGTGGTAGGGGAGATCGGAATTCCTGGTGTAGCGGTGAAATGCGCAGATATCAGGAGGAACACCGGTGGCGAAGGCGGATCTCTGGGCCATTACTGACGCTGAGGAGCGAAAGCGTGGGGAGCGAACAGGATTAGATACCCTGGTAGTCCACGCCGTAAACGGTGGGAACTAGGTGTTGGCGACATTCCACGTCGTCGGTGCCGCAGCTAACGCATTAAGTTCCCCGCCTGGGGAGTACGGCCGCAAGGCTAAAACTCAAAGGAATTGACGGGGGCCCGCACAAGCAGCGGAGCATGTGGCTTAATTCGACGCAACGCGAAGAACCTTACCAAGGCTTGACATATACCGGAAAGCATCAGAGATGGTGCCCCCCTTGTGGTCGGTATACAGGTGGTGCATGGCTGTCGTCAGCTCGTGTCGTGAGATGTTGGGTTAAGTCCCGCAACGAGCGCAACCCTTGTTCTGTGTTGCCAGCATGCCCTTCGGGGTGATGGGGACTCACAGGAGACTGCCGGGGTCAACTCGGAGGAAGGTGGGGACGACGTCAAGTCATCATGCCCCTTATGTCTTGGGCTGCACACGTGCTACAATGGCAGGTACAATGAGCTGCGATGCCGCGAGGCGGAGCGAATCTCAAAAAGCCTGTCTCAGTTCGGATTGGGGTCTGCAACTCGACCCCATGAAGTCGGAGTTGCTAGTAATCGCAGATCAGCATTGCTGCGGTGAATACGTTCCCGGGCCTTGTACACACCGCCCGTCACGTCACGAAAGTCGGTAACACCCGAAGCCGGTGGCCCAACCCCCTTGTGGGGAGGGAGCTGTCGAAGGTGGGACTGGCGATTGGGACGAAGTCGTAACAAGGTAGCCGTACCGGAAGGTGCGGCTGGATCACCTCCTTTCTAAGGAGCACTTTGACTGCCAGACATTGTCTGGTGGTCCAAGAGCCATTTCGTCGGCAAATGTTCGACGGTGGTTGCTCAAGGGTGGAACGTTGACTATTCGACCGGGTTTACGGGTCGGAGGCTGTGAGTACTGCTCTTCGGGGCGTGGAAAGCATGATCTCCGGGCGGAACCGGGTCGGGCACGCTGTTGGGTGTCTGAAGGTACGGCCGAAACGGTCGCCTTCAGTGCCGACCCCAGTGCACTCGGATCTGTTGGTTCGGGGTGATGGGTGGTTGGTCGTTGTTTGAGAACTGCACAGTGGACGCGAGCATCTGTGGCCAAGTTTTTAAGGGCGCACGGTGGATGCCTTGGCACCAGGAACCGATGAAGGACGTGGGAGGCCACGATAGTCCCCGGGGAGCCGTCAACCAGGCTTTGATCCGGGGGTTTCCGAATGGGGAAACCCGGCAGTCGTCATGGGCTGTCACCCATACCTGAACACATAGGGTATGTGGAGGGAACGCGGGGAAGTGAAACATCTCAGTACCCGCAGGAAGAGAAAACAACCGTGATTCCGGGAGTAGTGGCGAGCGAAACTGGATGAGGCCAAACCATATGCGTGTGATACCCGGCAGGGGTTGCGCATGTGGGGTTGTGGGATCTCTCTTTCACAGTCTGCCGGCTGTGAGACGAGTCAGAAACCGTTGATGTAGGCGAAGGACATGCGAAAGGTCCGGCGTAGAGGGTAAGACCCCCGTAGTCGAAACATCAGCGGCTCGTTTGAGAGACACCCAAGTAGCACGGGGCCCGAGAAATCCCGTGTGAATCTGGCGGGACCACCCGCTAAGCCTAAATATTCCCTGGTGACCGATAGCGGATAGTACCGTGAGGGAATGGTGAAAAGTACCGCGGGAGCGGAGTGAAATAGTACCTGAAACCGTGTGCCTACAAGCCGTGGGAGCGTCGCTGTATGTGCTTGCACATACAGTCGTGACTGCGTGCCTTTTGAAGAATGAGCCTGCGAGTTTGCGGTGCGTTGCGAGGTTAACCCGTGTGGGGAAGCCGTAGCGAAAGCGAGTCCGAATAGGGCGATTCAGTAGCGCGCTCAAGACCCGAAGCGGAGTGATCTAGCCATGGGCAGGTTGAAGCGGAGGTAAGACTTCGTGGAGGACCGAACCCACCAGGGTTGAAAACCTGGGGGATGACCTGTGGTTAGGGGTGAAAGGCCAATCAAACTCCGTGATAGCTGGTTCTCCCCGAAATGCATTTAGGTGCAGCGTCGTGTGTTTCTTGCCGGAGGTAGAGCACTGGATAGGCGATGGGCCCTACCGGGTTACTGACCTTAGCCAAACTCCGAATGCCGGTAAGTGAGAGCACGGCAGTGAGACTGTGGGGGATAAGCTCCATGGTCGAGAGGGAAACAGCCCAGAGCATCGACTAAGGCCCCTAAGCGTACGCTAAGTGGGAAAGGATGTGGAGTCGCACAGACAACCAGGAGGTTGGCTTAGAAGCAGCCACCCTTGAAAGAGTGCGTAATAGCTCACTGGTCTAGTGATTCCGCGCCGACAATGTAGCGGGGCTCAAGCGTACCGCCGAAGTCGTGTCATTCATACACATATCCCCAACGGGAGTATGGATGGGTAGGGGAGCGTCGTGTGCCGGGTGAAGCAGCCGCGGAAGCGAGTTGTGGACGGTTCACGAGTGAGAATGCAGGCATGAGTAGCGATACACACGTGAGAAACGTGTGCGCCGATTGACTAAGGGTTCCTGGGTCAAGCTGATCTGCCCAGGGTAAGTCGGGACCTAAGGCGAGGCCGACAGGCGTAGTCGATGGATAACCGGTTGATATTCCGGTACCCGCTGTGAAGCGTCAAACATTGAATCAGGCGATGCTAAGTCCGTGAAGCCGTTCCGGACCCTTCGGGGAAAGGAAAGTGGTGGAGCCGACGGACCAGACTTGTAGTAGGTGAGTGATGGGGTGACGCAGGAAGGTAGTCCAGCCCGGGCGGTGGTTGTCCCGGGGTAAGGGTGTAGGGCGCTGTCTAGGTAAATCCGGACAGCATGAGCCTGAGACCTGATGCCGAGCCGATTGTGGTGAAGTGGATGATCCTATGCTGTCGAGAAAAGCCTCTAGCGAGTTTCATGGCGGCCCGTACCCTAAACCGACTCAGGTGGTCAGGTAGAGAATACCGAGGCGTTCGGGTGAACTATGGTTAAGGAACTCGGCAAAATGCCCCCGTAACTTCGGGAGAAGGGGGGCCATCACCGGTGATTGAATTTACTTCATGAGCTGGGGGTGGCCGCAGAGACCAGCGAGAAGCGACTGTTTACTAAAAACACAGGTCCGTGCGAAGCCGTAAGGCGATGTATACGGACTGACGCCTGCCCGGTGCTGGAACGTTAAGGGGACCGGTTAGTGCACTTTCGGGTGTGCGAAGCTGAGAACTTAAGCGCCAGTAAACGGCGGTGGTAACTATAACCATCCTAAGGTAGCGAAATTCCTTGTCGGGTAAGTTCCGACCTGCACGAATGGCGTAACGACTTCTCGACTGTCTCAACCATAGGCCCGGTGAAATTGCACTACGAGTAAAGATGCTCGTTTCGCGCAGCAGGACGGAAAGACCCCGGGACCTTTACTACAGTTTGATATTGGTGTTCGGTTCGGCTTGTGTAGGATAGGTGGGAGACTTTGAACTCTGGACGCCAGTTCAGGGGGAGTCGTCGTTGAAATACCACTCTGGTCGTGCTGGATGTCTAACCTGGGTCCGTGATCCGGATCAGGGACAGTGTCTGATGGGTAGTTTAACTGGGGCGGTTGCCTCCTAAAGAGTAACGGAGGCGCCCAAAGGTTCCCTCAGCCTGGTTGGTAATCAGGTGTTGAGTGTAAGTGCACAAGGGAGCTTGACTGTGAGACCGACGGGTCGAGCAGGGACGAAAGTCGGGACTAGTGATCCGGCGGTGGCTTGTGGAAGCGCCGTCGCTCAACGGATAAAAGGTACCCCGGGGATAACAGGCTGATCTTCCCCAAGAGTCCATATCGACGGGATGGTTTGGCACCTCGATGTCGGCTCGTCGCATCCTGGGGCTGGAGTCGGTCCCAAGGGTTGGGCTGTTCGCCCATTAAAGCGGTACGCGAGCTGGGTTTAGAACGTCGTGAGACAGTTCGGTCCCTATCCGCTGTGCGCGTAGGAATATTGAGAAGGGCTGTCCCTAGTACGAGAGGACCGGGACGGACGAACCTCTGGTGTGCCAGTTGTCCTGCCAAGGGCATGGCTGGTTGGCTACGTTCGGAAAGGATAACCGCTGAAAGCATCTAAGCGGGAAGCCTGCTTCGAGATGAGTATTCCCACCCCCTTTGAGGGGTTAAGGCTCCCAGTAGACGACTGGGTTGATAGGCCAGATCTGGAAGCCCGGTAACGGGTGGAGGTGACTGGTACTAATAGGCCGAGGGCTTGTCCTCAGTTGCTCGCGTCCACTGTGTTGGTTCTGAAACCACGAACAACCCCATTGTCGGGCCACGACTTTGGTGCGGTTGACAGTTTCATAGTGTTTCGGTGGTCATAGCGTGAGGGAAACGCCCGGTTACATTCCGAACCCGGAAGCTAAGCCTCACAGCGCCGATGGTACTGCAGGGGGGACCCTGTGGGAGAGTAGGACGCCGCCGAACTCCTTTTATAGAGCTGGTCCCTGAACTTCGGTTCAGGGACCAGCTCTTTTTTGTTTCGCGTCACTTGTCGTTCACGTTGTGCAGCCAACATCCCGTGCCATGGGGACAGTTGCAATGCTGAGGGCCGCCGGTATCGGAACCGGTGACGAGGTCATCGTGCCCGCCTACGGGAACGTCGAGGTCGCGGAGGCCGTCGAACTGGCCGGTGCCAGGCCGGTGTTCGCGGACATCGACCCGGACACGTACTGCCTCGCCCCCGTCTCGGTCGAGGCCGGCGTCAGCCCACACACCGCGGCGATCATCGCCGTACACCGCTTCGGGCAGCCGGCCGATGTGGCGCGGCTCCGGGAGATCGGTGGGCGGCGCGGGCTGCTCGTCCTGGAGCAGGGCGAGTCGGAGCAGCCGCACGACGGGCTCGCCAGGCGGCGGGCGCAGGCCGGCTATCTGAACGCGCGGCTCAGTGGCGTACGGACGCCCGCCGAGAGCGAGCGGCACACCTACCAGCAGTACGTCGTACGGGTGCCCGGCAACGGGCGGCCCGACCGGGACGCCTTCGCACATGCCATACGGGCCAGGGGAATTGACTGCCGCGTGCCGGTGAAGACGCCCGTGCACCGACTGCCGCAGTTCCGGCGTGACGTCGCGCTGCCGGAGACGGAGCGGGCCGCCGACGAGACGCTGGCGCTGCCCGTCAGTGCCACGCTGTCGCGGCGCGAGCTCCACAAGGTCGTCTCCGCGTGCAATGCGCTCGGTGGGCTGCTGCAGCCCGCTTTCTGACGCGCAGGCAGGGCGGTTCGAACCGAGCTGAAGTTCGGGTATGCTTAATTCCGTTGCTGCGGGGGAAACCCCGGGAAAGCAACAGGCCCCTATAGCTCAGTCGGTAGAGCGTCTCCATGGTAAGGAGAAGGTCAGCGGTTCGATTCCGCTTGGGGGCTCAGACATAAAGGCCTCCGCCCTTCCGGGCGGGGGCCTTTTGCGTTGGGGCTCTCAGTCCTTCTGGAGTTCCGGGACGCGCATGGTCAGGATGGCCATGTCGTCCGAAGGGGCGTCAGACGCGAAACGTTCGACCGCGCGCATGATGCGGGCCGCTACTGCGCCGGCCGTCAGACCCGTACAGGTCGTCAGGACGTCCGCCAGGCCGTCGTCGCCCAGCATGCGGGTGCCTTCGCGGCGTTCGGTGATGCCGTCCGTGACACAGAGGAGGACATCGCCCGGGTCGAGCGTCATCGTCTGCTCGTAGAGCTCCAGGTCCTCCATGACGCCGAGGAGCGGCTGCGGCTCCGCGTACGGCTCGACTGTGCCGTCCTGGCGCAGGCGCAGGGGGAGCGGGTGGCCGGCGCAGACCATCTTCAGGACCGCCGAGCCGTCCTCCTGCGGCCACAACTCGCCGTAGAGGAGCGTGAGGAAGCGGCTTCGGGCGCCCTCGTCGAGGATGGCGGCGTTCAGGCGCTCCAGGACCGCGGGGCCGCCGAAGCCCTCGCGGGCCAGGAGGCGCAGGGCGTGCCGGGCCAGACCGGTGACCGCCGCGGCCTCCGGTCCCGTACCGCAGACGTCGCCGATGGCGAAGCCGTAGGCGCCGTCGCGGATCGGGAAGAGGTCGTAGAAGTCGCCGCCCACCTCGTTTCCCTCGCCGGCCGCGCGGTAGATGACCTCGACCTCGACGCCCGGGATGTGCGGGAGCTCAGGTGGGAGCAGGCTTCGCTGGAGGGACTGACTGATGGCCATGCGCTCCGAGTAGAGGCGCGCGTTGTCCAGGGCGAGCGCGGCACGGCGGCTCAAGTCCTCGGCCAGTTCCAGGATTTCCTGGCGGAAGTGCTCGTCGGACGGCTTGCCGAGTGTGAGCATGCCGATGACGCGGTTGCGGGCGACCAGGGGGAGGACGACCGTCTCGCCGCCGACCGCGGAGGCCGTGGCGAGGGTCGTGCCGATGCCTGAGCTGACGCTCGCCGGTGCGCCGAGGCCGAGGCTGCGCTTGGACGTCCGTAGAGCCGCCTGGTGGGCCGCTTCGGCGGGTGCCGCCCAGACGCGGGCTCCGGGGGTGGGGACCGGGTCGGGCGGGGCGATCTTGGAGAGGAGTGCCTTGAGGCCGTCGATGCGCTCCTCGTCCTCGTGCAGGACGTACGAGAGGTACGGCTCCGAAGACTGGTCGGCGATCGTGTAGACGGCGCACCAGGTGGCGAGCGTCGGGACCGTCATCTGGGCCATGAGCGCCAGGGTCTGGTCGCGGTCGAGGGTGCCGGCGAGGAGGTCGGATGCCTCGACGAGGAAGCTGAGGGAGCCGCGGCGGAGCTTTTCGAGCTCGCCGAGGCGGGCCGACTCGACGGCCAGGGCGATGCGGTCGGCGGCGAACTGGAGGCGCAGGGCCTCCTCGTTCGAGTAGCGGTCGGGTGCCTCGGCCGCGACGCCGAGGGAGCCGGTGAGGCGGCCCTCGACCTTGAGCGGGACCGTGACGACCGAGCGCATGCCCGTGCCGTTGAGGAGCGGGACGGCGCCGGGGACGACTGTGAGGTCCTCGTGGACGGCCGGCATGCGAGCCGAGCCGTAGCGGCCGGGGCCCACCTCCACGGGGACGCGGGCGAAGCGCTGGCGGGCCGACGGAAGGCCCGTGGAGGCGCGGACCTCCAGCTCGGTCTCGTCGTCGGTCGCAAGGAGCAGGAAGGCGGAGTCACCGTCGAGCATGTCACGGGCGCGTTCGACCGTGCGTTGGAGCAGGCTGTCGAGGTCGTCCGGGGCGGGTGAGCCGATGAAGACCTGGAACGGGTCGGACGCGTTGCCCTCGGACAGCGTGCCGCTCTCCGAGGTGGTCTGGCCGCGCAGCGGGGTCTGGAGGACGGCGCGCTCGTGGTCGCGTACGAGGAGGCAGACCGTGGAGGGATCGCCGCCGGCGTCGCGGACGCGCAGGTGGGAGGCGTAGACGGGCGTCACGCGGCCGTTGGCGCCGCGGACGCCGTAGCTGCCCTCCCAGCGCGAGAACTGCAGTGCGTCGGCGATTCCCGTGCTCGTGCCGGGGGTGTGCGGCCAGGCCGCGAAGTCGGTGAGGGGTTTACCGATGACCTGTTCGGCGACGTATCCGAAGAGGTGCTCCGCGTCCTCGCTCCAGGCGGCGACGGCTCCGGTGCGGTCGATCTGGACGACGGCGACCCGCACTCTGCTGTCGGCCAGCGGGAGGAGGTCCGTGGGGAGGGCGGGGCCCGCGGTGCGGGTGCCCACCGAGCGCTGGGGAAGGGCGAGTTGGAACCAGACGAGTTTGTGCGTCGGCGTGTAGTCGACGCCCCAGCGGGTGGCGAGGGCCGCGCAGAGCTGGAGGCCGCGGCCGCCCTCGCGGTCTGGGTTGCCCATGTTGATCGCGGACTGCTGGAGCGGGATCTCGCGCTCCGGATAGCGGTCGGCGACCTCGATGCGTACACCGTCGTCGGTGCGCAGGCACAGGACCTCGGCGGAGGTGCCGGCGTGCACGACGGCGTTCGTCACGAGTTCACTGGTGAGGACGACCGCGTCGTCGATGATGTCGGGGAAGCCCCACCCCTGGAGGGTGTCGCGCACAAAGGCGCGGGCGGTCGCGACGGACCGCCCGACGGGGTCGAAGGTGGCAGCCGCGCGCGCGGTGATCACAGAACTCCCTGTATCAGTCGTACGAGTCTCGACGCCCATGTCTCCCGAACTCATGGCGCGGCCGCCCCCTCCGATGCCCGTCGTCCTCGTGCCACCACCCTGGCCGGGCGGACCGGGGTGGGTGGACAGCCGCATGCAAGGTTACTTACCTTCGCCGTCCATGCGGATGCCGGTCGCCAGTGTTTCCGCCCGGAGGGTGTGCGGACGGTGTGCGAAGCTGCCGAACTGTTATGGCCTGGTTCAGCCATGGTGAAACACTGGGCAGGCTTCCGAAGAGAACCCGAGCAATCCGAGCAGTACGGCCGACCCTTGCGGGAGGGACACAGTGGAGTCTGGCGCAGCGTCGCGAGGCACGAATACGCGCGCAAAGGGCGGACAGTCCCTGGCGAAACAGCGTAAACCGCGCAATGGGACCACAGCGGTGGACACCGCTGCCCTGAACAGACTGCTCGCCGGTCTTGTGGCGATGCGGGACGGTAACTTCCGCAAGCGCCTCACGGTGTCGGGCGACGGCCTCATGGCCGAGATTGCGGCGGTCTTCAACGAGGTCGCGGACCGGAATCTGCACCTCACCGGTGAGCTGTCGCGGGTGCGGCGGATGGTCGGGCGTGAGGGAAAGCTCACCGAGCGGCTTGAGGCGGGCGCCTGTGAGGGCTCCTGGGCTGCGGCGATCAATGCGTCGAACGCCCTGGTCGACGACCTCGTACGCCCGGTCTCCGAGGTCGGACGGGTGCTCACGGCGGTCGCGGAGGGCGATCTGTCGCCGCGCATGGAGCTGCGTTCGCAGGTGCCGGACGGCAACGGTCATCCGCTGCGGGGCGAGTTCCTCAAGGTCGGGCGCACCGTCAACAACCTGGTGGACCAGCTGTCGACGTTCACCGACGAGGTCACGCGGGTGGCCAGTGAGGTGGGCACGGAGGGCAAGCTGGGCGGTCAGGCCCGGGTGCGCGGTATGTCCGGTTCGTGGAAGGACCTCACGGATTCGGTCAACACCATGGCGTACCGGCTGACGGCTCAGGTGCGTGACATTGCTCTCGTGACGACCGCGGTGGCGAAGGGTGATCTGTCCAGGAAGGTCACGGTTCACGTCGCGGGCGAGATGCTCGAGCTGAAGAACACCGTCAACACGATGGTGGACCAGCTGTCGTCCTTCTCCTCCGAGGTGACCCGGGTGGCCCGCGAGGTGGGCACGGAGGGCGAGCTCGGCGGCCAGGCGCAGGTGCCGGGTGTGGCGGGTGTGTGGAAGGACCTCACCGATTCCGTAAATCTTATGGCCGGCAACCTGACGGCCCAGGTGCGCGGGATCGCGCAGGTCACGACGGCGGTCGCCAGCGGTGATCTGTCGCAGAAGGTGACGGTGTCGGCACGCGGTGAGGTCGCCCAACTCGCCGAGACGATCAACCAGATGACCGAGACGCTGCGCACGTTCGCGGACGAGGTCACGCGCGTGGCCAACGAGGTCGGTGCGGAAGGGCAGCTCGGCGGGCAGGCGAATGTGCCGGGTGCGGCGGGGACGTGGAAGGACCTCACCGATTCGGTGAACACGGTCTTCCGGAACCTGACCACGCAGGTGCGCGACATCGCGACCGTCACGACGGCGGTGGCGAACGGTGATCTCTCGCAGAAGGTGACCGTCGACGTCGCCGGCGAGATGCTCGAGCTCAAGAACACCGTCAACACGATGGTGGACCAGCTGTCCGCGTTCGGCTCCGAAGTCACCCGCGTGGCACGGGAGATCGGTGTCGAGGGTGAGCTGGGCGGCCAGGCGCATGTGCAGGGCGCGGCCGGTACGTGGAAGGACCTGACGGACTCCGTCAACACGGCCTTCCGCAACCTGACGGGCCAGGTCCGCAACATCGCGCAGGTGACGACGGCGGTGGCCAACGGCGACCTGTCGCAGAAGGTCACCGTCGACGTGTCCGGCGAGATGCTCCAGCTGAAGAACACCGTGAACACGATGGTGGACCAGCTGTCCTCGTTCGCCGACCAGGTGACGCGCATGGCGCGCGACGTGGGCACCGAGGGCCGGCTCGGCGGTCAGGCGCGGGTCGACGGCGTGTCCGGCACCTGGAAGGAACTCACCGACTCCGTCAACTTCATGGCGGGGAACCTGACTTCACAGGTGCGCCAGATCGCACAGGTGACCACGGCGGTGGCGCGGGGTGACCTGTCGCAGAAGATCGACGTGGACGCGCGCGGTGAGATCCTCGAGCTCAAGAACACCATCAACACGATGGTCGACCAGCTCTCCGCGTTCGCCGACCAGGTGACGCGGGTGGCCCGCGAGGTGGGTACGGAAGGCCGGCTCGGCGGTCAGGCGCAGGTGCCCGGCGTCGCCGGTGTGTGGCGCGACCTGACCGACTCCGTGAACGGCATGGCCGGCAACCTCACCGCCCAGGTGCGCAACATCGCGCAGGTCGCCACGGCGGTGGCGCGCGGTGACCTGTCGCAGAAGATCGACGTGGACGCGCGCGGCGAGATCCTGGAGCTGAAGAACACCCTCAACACGATGGTGGACCAGCTCTCGAACTTCGCCGAGCAGGTCACGCGGGTCTCCCGCGAGGTGGGTACGGAGGGCATCCTCGGCGGGCAGGCCGAGGTCCAGGGTGTCTCCGGCACCTGGAAGGACCTCACGCAGTCCGTGAACGGCATGGCCAACAACCTGACCCTTCAGGTGCGCAACATCGCCGAGGTCACCACGGCCGTCGCCCGCGGCGACCTGTCCAAAAAGATCACCGTCGACGCGAAGGGCGAGATCCTCGAACTCGTCACGACCGTCAACACGATGGTGGATCAGCTGTCGTCGTTCGCCGAGCAGGTGACCCGCGTGGCCCGCGAGGTGGGTACCGAGGGCCAGCTGGGCGGCCAGGCGCGCGTGCGGGGCGTCACGGGCATCTGGAAGGACCTCAGCGACAACGTCAACCTGATGGCCAACAACCTGACCAGCCAGGTGCGCAACATCTCGCAGGTCGCGGCGGCCGTCGCCAATGGCGACCTCACCAAGAAGGTCACGGTCGAGGCGCGCGGCGAGGTCGCGCAGCTCGCCGACACGGTCAACACCATGGTGACGACGCTGAGTTCGTTCGCCGACCAGGTGACCCGCGTGGCCCGCGAGGTGGGCACCGACGGCATCCTCGGCGGGCAGGCCCGCGTACCGGGGGTCTCCGGTACGTGGAAGGACCTCACCGAGTCCGTGAACGGCATGGCGTCGAACCTGACCGGACAGGTCCGCAACATCGCGATGGTCACGACCGCCATCGCCAAGGGCGACCTGACCAAGAAGATCGACATCGACGCCCGGGGCGAGATCCTCGAACTCAAGACGACGATCAACACGATGGTCGAC
Organism: Streptomyces sp. NBC_00009; assembly: GCF_045040855.1. NCBI lineage: Bacteria > Bacillati > Actinomycetota > Actinomycetes > Kitasatosporales > Streptomycetaceae > Streptomyces > Streptomyces sp. NBC_00009. The sequence continues at coordinate 2,019,997 of NZ_CP108312.1, read as the reverse complement.
CAGCTGTCCTCGTTCGCCGAGCAGGTGACCCGGGTTGCCCGCGAGGTGGGTACGGAGGGCCAGCTGGGCGGTCAGGCCCGGGTGCGTGACGTCGACGGCACCTGGCGCGACCTGACCGAGTCCGTGAACGAGATGGCCGGGAACCTGACCCGTCAGGTGCGCGCCATCGCGGCCGTCGCCACGGCGGTGACCCGCGGCGACCTGAACCTCAAGATCGACGTGGACGCGGCGGGCGAGATCCAGGCCCTGCAGGACAACATCAACAAGATGATCTCCAACCTGCGCGACACCACGGTCGCCAACGAGGAGCAGGACTGGCTGAAGGGCAACCTGGCCCGTATCTCCGGTCTCATGCAGGGCCGCCGCGACCTGGAGGACGTGGCCTCGCTGATCATGAGCGAGCTGACGCCGGTCGTCTCCGCCCAGCACGGCGCGTTCTTCCTGGCGCTGCCGACGGACGAGGCCGAGGCCGGTTCCGCGCCCGAGGATGCGTACGAGCTGCGCATGCTAGGCAGCTACGGCTACTCGATGGGGTCCATGCCGACCTCGTTCCGGCCCGGTGAGACGCTCATCGGGACGGCGGCCCAGGAGAAGCGCGCGATCCTCGTGGAGAACGTGCCGCAGGGCTATCTGAAGATCGCTTCCGGGCTCGGGGAGGCGCCGCCCGCACACGTCATCGTGCTGCCGGTGCTCTTCGAGGGGACGGTCCTCGGTGTGATCGAGCTGGCGACGTTCCAGCCGTTCACGCAGATCCAGAAGGACTTCCTGAACCAGATCGCCGAGATGATCGCGACGAGCGTGAACACCATCTCCGTCAACACGAAGACGGAGGTGCTGCTCAAGCAGTCGCAGGAGCTCACCGAGCAACTGCGCGAGCGGTCCGCGGAGTTGGAGAACCGGCAGAAGGCGCTCCAGGCGTCCAACGCGGAGCTGGAGGAGAAGGCCGAGCTGCTCGCCCAGCAGAACCGCGACATCGAGGTCAAGAACACCGAGATCGAAGAGGCCAGGCAGGTCCTGGAGGAGCGCGCCGAGCAGCTCGCGGTCTCCATGCGGTACAAGTCCGAGTTCCTGGCGAACATGTCGCACGAGCTGCGTACACCGCTCAACTCCCTGCTGATTCTGGCCAAGTTGCTCGCCGACAACGCGGACTCGAACCTGACCCCGAAGCAGGTCGAGTTCGCCGAGACGATCCATGGCGCCGGTTCCGACCTGCTCCAGCTGATCAACGACATCCTCGACCTGTCGAAGGTCGAGGCGGGCAAGATGGACGTGTCGCCGACCCGCATCGCTCTGGTGCAACTCGTCGACTACGTAGAGGCCACTTTCCGCCCGCTGACCGCAGAGAAGGGCCTCGATTTCTCCGTACGGGTCTCGCCCGAACTGCCCGCGACGCTCCACACGGACGAACAGCGCCTGCTCCAGGTGCTGCGCAACCTGCTGTCCAACGCGGTCAAGTTCACCGACTCCGGAGCCGTCGAACTGGTCATCAGGCCGGCGGGCGCGGACGTGCCCGACGCCATCCGTGAGCAGCTCCTGGAGGCGGGCTCCCTGCGGGAGGCGGACGGCGACCTGATCGCCTTCTCCGTGACCGACACCGGCATCGGCATCGCGGCCAGCAAGATGCGGGTGATCTTCGAGGCGTTCAAGCAGGCCGACGGGACGACGAGCCGCAAGTACGGCGGTACGGGCCTCGGCCTGTCCATCAGCCGTGAGATCGCGCGGCTGCTCGGCGGTGAGATCCACGCACAGAGCGAACCCGGGCGTGGCTCCACGTTCACGCTGTACATGCCGCTGCACGCGAGCGAACTGCCGCCGCAGGGCTACCCGCAGCTCGCGCCCACCATCGAGCCGGGGATGCACGCCGTGCCGATGGAGGTCATGCCGCCCGAGGCGTCGATGCCGCCGGAGGTCAGGTCGTACCAGGACACCCAGCACGGTCCCGCCGCGCTCTTCAGGCGGCGCCGCAGGCAGGTGGCCGCGCCCGAACAGCGGCCGGCGCTGCCGGGACAGCCCGGGCAGCAGGGGCCGGTGGCGCCCGCGCAGGAGCGCGCCCAGGAGCAGTGGGCGGGCACCGGTCAGGAAGGGGCGCCGCAGGAGCGACGCACGTTCCTCTTCGGTGGCGAGAAGGTGCTCATCGTCGACGACGACATCCGTAACGTCTTCGCGCTCACCAGCGTCCTGGAGCAGCACGGCCTGTCCGTGCTGTACGCCGAGAACGGCCGGGAGGGGATCGAGGTCCTCGAACAGCACGACGACGTGACGGTCGTCCTGATGGACATCATGATGCCGGAGATGGACGGCTACGCGACGACGACGGCGATCCGCAGGATGCCGCAGTTCGCCGGGCTGCCGATCATCGCGCTCACGGCGAAGGCGATGAAGGGCGACAGGGAGAAGGCCATCGAGTCCGGGGCCTCCGACTACGTCACGAAGCCGGTCGATCCGGATCATCTGCTTACGGTGATGGAGCAGTGGATGCGCGGGGAGTGACCGGGTAGGTGTGCGTTGCTGAGCAGTTGTTGACCGGGTGTGGCCGAAGCCGTGTAGAACTGCGGTATTCGGGGAACCTTCTGGTCTCCCACTGCGTTTGTGCTACGTGCACAGTGACATCGCGGTGACAGGGTGTGGCGACGGGCGGGGTGCGGCTACCATGACCGGCACAAGGACGGGCGACGCAAGGGAGTCGCCCTCTGGGGCGGCTTCCGGAGCCGCCCCAAGTCCTGCGGACAGGGGCGGCCCCATGCCGGGGCGAGGAGGGCGGGCCATGGTGCAGAAGGCCAAGATCCTCCTGGTCGATGACCGGCCGGAGAATCTGCTGGCGCTGGAGGCCATCCTCTCCGCGCTCGATCAGACACTGGTGCGGGCATCGTCCGGGGAGGAAGCACTCAAAGCGCTGCTCACGGACGATTTCGCGGTCATTCTGCTGGATGTCCAGATGCCGGGAATGGACGGTTTCGAAACCGCGGCGCACATCAAGCGTCGGGAGCGGACACGCGACATCCCGATCATCTTCCTCACGGCCATCAACCACGGCCCGCACCACACGTTCCGTGGGTACGCGGCCGGTGCGGTGGACTACATCTCGAAACCGTTCGACCCGTGGGTCCTGCGCGCGAAGGTCTCGGTCTTCGTCGAGCTGTACATGAAGAACTGCCAACTGCGGGAGCAGGCGGCCCTGCTGCGGCTCCAGCTCGAGGGCGGCGGGAAGTCCGACGTCGGCGACTCCAAGGAGCCGGCCGGGCTGCTGGCCGAACTCTCCGCGCGGCTCGCGGCCGTTGAGGAGCAGGCAGAGGCGCTCTCGAAGCAGCTCGACGACGAGTCGGCGGACGCTGCCGCGGTCGCCACGGCCGCGCATCTCGAACGCAAACTCACCGGGCTGCGCCGCGCCCTTGACGCACTGGAGCCCGGTACGGGAAGCGGCGCACCGTCACTTCCTTCGCAGAACTGAGCAGCAGCCCACCATTTGAGGAAGCGTCACCTCCGGGCACTCCGATCCGCGACACGGACGGGTGAAGCAGTAGGCACACGTGTCCGCAGTGGTCTCCACCGGTAACCTCGCACTCATGGCCTCACGTCCCGCAGCCAAGAAGACGCCCGCGAAGAAGGCGGCCGCGCCGACCAAGGCTCCGGCGAAGAAGGCCCCTGCCAAGAAGACGGCCGCGAAGAAGCCCGCGGCCAAGAAGGCGCCCCCGAGGAAAGCCGCGGCGAAGAAGCCCGCGCCCAAGCCGGCGCCCAGCCCCACCGGGGGCGTGTACCGGCTCGCACGGGCGCTCTGGCTGGGCGTCGCGCACAGCGTGGGCGCGATGTTCCGCGGCATAGGCCGTGGCGCCAAGGGGCTCGACCCGGCGCACCGCAAGGACGGCCTCGCACTCCTCCTCCTCGGTCTGGCGCTGATCGTCGCGGCGGGCACCTGGTCGAATCTGCGCGGACCCGTCGGCGACCTCGTCGAAATGCTCGTCACGGGCGCGTTCGGCCGTCTCGACCTGCTCGTGCCTCTGCTGCTCGGCGGCATCGCCGTACGCCTCATCCGGCACCCCGAGAAGCCCGAGGCCAACGGGCGCATCGTGATCGGCCTGTCCGCGCTCGTCATCGGCGTACTCGGCCAGGTCCACATCGCCTGCGGCTCGCCCTCCCGCACCGATGGCATGCAGGCCATAAGGGACGCCGGAGGGCTCATCGGCTGGGGCGCCTCCACCCCGTTGAGCTTCACCATGGGCGAGGTGCTCGCGGTACCGCTCCTCGTCCTGCTCACCGTCTTCGGACTGCTCGTGGTCACCGCGACGCCCGTGAACGCGATTCCGCAGCGACTGCGGCTGCTCGGTGTGAAGCTCGGCGTCGTCCATCCGGACCCCGAGGACGACGCGCTCGGTGCGGCGGACGACGACGAGCGCTACGACGAACAGTGGCGCGAGTCCCTGCCCGCGCGCTCCAGGCGGCGCCCGGCGGACCCCGAGACGTACGACCCCGACCAGGCGGAGCAGGAGGCGCTCTCCAAGCGGCGTAGGCCCCGGCGCACCCCTGTGCAGCCCGTCGTGACCCGGCCCATGGACGCGGTCGACGTGGCCGCAGCGGCCGCTGCCGCGCTCGACGGGGCCGTGCTGCACGGCATGCCGCCGTCGCCGCTGGTCGCCGATCTGACGCAGGGGGTCGGTACGGAGCGGGAGAGCGCTCCGGAGCGCACGGCGCCGGTGCCTACCGCGCGGGCGAAGGCCCCGGCGAAGGAGACCAAGGAGCCGGCACCTGAGCCTGCGGCCGCAGCGGCAACCGCAGCCGCGGCGGCCAAGGCCGGCGTGCCCGACCTGACGAAGTCCGCCCCCGATGCCCCGCGCGACCTCCCGCCGCGCGCCGAGCAGCTCCAGCTGTCCGGTGACATCACCTACTCGCTGCCGTCGCTCGACCTCCTGGAGCGCGGCGGCCCCGGCAAGTCACGCAGCGCGGCCAACGACGCCGTCGTCGACTCGCTGTCGAACGTCTTCTCCGAGTTCAAGGTCGACGCCCACGTCACCGGCTTCACGCGCGGCCCGACGGTCACCCGCTACGAGATCGAGCTCGGCCCCGCCGTGAAGGTCGAGAAGATCACGGCGCTGGCCAAGAACATCGCCTACGCCGTCGCGTCCCCGGACGTCCGGATCATCTCGCCCATCCCCGGCAAGTCCGCCGTAGGCATCGAGATCCCGAACACCGACCGCGAAATGGTCAACGTGGGCGACGTCCTGCGCCTCGCCGACGCGGCCGAGGACGACCACCCGATGCTCGTCGCGCTCGGCAAGGACGTCGAGGGCGGTTACGTCATGGCCAACATGGCCAAGATGCCGCACATCCTCGTCGCCGGAGCCACGGGCTCCGGAAAGTCCTCCTGCATCAACTGCCTGATCACCTCGATCATGTGCCGGGCGACCCCCGAGGACGTGCGCATGGTCCTCGTGGACCCCAAGCGCGTCGAGCTCACCGCGTACGAGGGCATCCCGCACCTGATCACGCCGATCATCACCAACCCCAAGCGGGCCGCCGAGGCGCTGCAGTGGGTCGTGCGCGAGATGGACCTGCGCTACGACGACCTTGCGGCGTTCGGATACCGGCACATCGACGACTTCAACCAGGCGATCCGCGACGGCAAGCTCAAGACGCCCGAGGGCAGCGAGCGCGAGCTGAAGACGTACCCGTATCTGCTGGTCATCGTCGACGAGCTCGCGGACCTGATGATGGTCGCGCCGCGGGACGTCGAGGACTCGATCGTGCGCATCACGCAGCTCGCGCGCGCGGCCGGCATCCACCTGGTGCTCGCCACCCAGCGCCCGTCGGTCGACGTCGTCACCGGCCTCATCAAGGCCAACGTCCCCTCCCGGCTCGCCTTCGCCACCTCCTCGCTCGCCGACAGCCGCGTCATCCTCGACCAGCCCGGCGCCGAGAAGCTGATCGGCAAGGGCGACGGGCTGTACCTGCCGATGGGCCAGAACAAACCCACCCGTATGCAGGGCGCCTTCGTCACCGAGGACGAGATCCACGCGGTCGTCCAGCACTGCAAGGACCAGATGGCGCCCGTCTTCAGGGACGACGTCACCGTCGGGACCAAGCAGAAGAAGGAGATCGACGAGGACATCGGCGACGACCTCGACCTGCTGTGCCAGGCCGCTGAGCTGGTCGTTTCCACGCAGTTCGGCTCCACGTCGATGCTCCAGCGCAAGCTGCGCGTCGGCTTCGCGAAGGCCGGGCGGCTCATGGACCTCATGGAGTCGCGGAACATCGTGGGGCCGAGCGAGGGTTCGAAGGCACGTGACGTTCTTGTGAAGCCTGACGAACTGGATGGAGTGCTCGCCGTGATCCGCGGGGAGGCTCAACCGTGAGGCGCGCGTCGCAGGGACAGCGCGCGCCCCGCAGGACGAACGGACGGCTCACACTCGCGATCGACGCTCACTCGTTAGGGAGCGTGAGGCAACCGTTTCCCCTCCGCGTACGTCAAGTTGAGGGAGGGAACAGGTATGTGTCCCAGCATCGGGGTGACCGGCCGTCGTGTCCGGCCATTCCGATGGCGTAAAGGTCTGACCGCCCGGTTGCCCCACCCTTTCGTACCCCCCCTAGACTGAACCTCCAGCAGGTGGTTACACGCTCGAAAGGCGCCCCCGTGTCCATCGGCAACTCCCCTGAAGACGACCGTCCTTCGGATGACGTTCGCTCGACGACCCCGCCGGCCGTCGAGCAGGCGCCCACGCCCTCGGACGACCGCCCCTCGATCGGACGCGTCCTCCGTCAGGCGCGCGACGACGCCGGGATGACCGTCGACGAAGTCAGTACGACCACCCGGGTGCGCATCCCGATCGTGCACGCGATCGAGGAGGACGACTTCTCGCGGTGCGGCGGCGACGTCTATGCCCGCGGTCACATCCGGACCCTGGCGCGCGCCGTGGGTATCGATCCCGAGCCGCTTCTCGCCCAGTACGCCGACGAGCACGGTGGGCGGCCCGCGCCGACTCCGGCCGCTCCGCTGTTCGAGGCCGAGCGGATCAGGTCCGAGCCGCGCCGGCCGAACTGGACGGCGGCCATGGTCGCCGCGATCGTCGCGGTGATCGGCTTCGTCGGGTTCACCGCGTTCGGCGGCAGCGACGACGGTGCCAAGCAGCAGGCAGCCGACGGTGCGACACCGGCCTCCGGCAAGCCCAAGCCCACGCAGACCCCCAAGGCCAACAAGCCCACCGACCCCAAGCCCGACCCGACCGACAGCGCGATCGCGGCCGCACCCCGCGACAAGGTCACCGTCAAGATCAACGCGGCGGACGGGCGCAGCTGGATCTCCGCGAAGGACCACAACGGACGGATCATGTTCGACGGCCTGCTCGAACAGGGCGAGTCGAAGACCTTCCAGGACAACCAGAAGGTCGACCTCGTCCTCGGTGACGCCGGCGCCATCCAGCTGTACGTGAACGGCAAGCAGGTGGACAACGAGTTCGAGCCCGGACAGGTCGAGCGCCTCACCTACACCAAGGGTGATCCCGAGGTCGGATGAGCGGGAGGTTGCCCGGCGATGATCTCCGGGTAACCCTCGCGGGCGGTGCTGTCGGTGGGACGAAGTAGTCTTGAGCCCATGCCCGAACGCCGTACCGTCGCCCTTGTCACTCTTGGCTGCGCCCGTAACGAGGTGGACTCGGAGGAGCTCGCAGGCCGCTTGGAGGCGGACGGCTGGGAGCTCGTCGAGGACGCCGAGGCCGCAGACGTCGCTGTCGTCAACACCTGTGGCTTCGTCGAAGCCGCCAAGAAGGACTCCGTCGACGCCCTTCTCGAAGCCAATGACCTCAAGGGCCATGGCAGAACCCAGGCCGTCGTGGCCGTCGGCTGCATGGCCGAGCGGTACGGCAAGGACCTGGCGGAAGCCCTCCCCGAGGCCGACGGCGTGCTCGGCTTCGACGACTACGCCGACATCTCCGACCGGCTCCAGACCATCCTCAACGGCGGCATCCACGCCTCGCACACCCCGCGCGACCGGCGCAAGCTGCTGCCGATCAGCCCTGCCGAGCGGCAGGACGCGGGCGCCGAGGTGGCGCTCCCCGGACACGCCCCCGTGGACCTGCCCGACGGCCTCGCGCCCGCGTCCGGCCCCCGCGCCCCGCTGCGCCGCCGCCTCGGGACGAACCCCGTCGCCTCGGTGAAGCTGGCGTCCGGCTGCGACCGCCGCTGCTCGTTCTGCGCCATCCCGTCCTTCCGCGGCTCCTTCATCTCGCGTCGGCCCAGCGACGTCCTCGGTGAGACGCGCTGGCTCGCCGAGCAGGGCGTCAAGGAGGTCATGCTCGTCTCCGAGAACAACACCTCGTACGGCAAGGACCTCGGCGACATCCGACTCCTGGAGACGCTGCTGCCCGAGCTGGCCGCCGTTGACGGGATTGAGCGGGTGCGCGTCAGCTATCTGCAGCCCGCCGAGATGCGCCCCGGCCTCATCGACGTCCTCACGGGCACCGACAAGGTCGTTCCTTACTTCGATCTCTCGTTCCAGCACTCGGCGCCCGCCGTGCTGCGCTCCATGCGGCGCTTCGGTGACACCGACCGCTTCCTCGAGCTGCTCTCCACGATCCGCGACAGGGCGCCGCAGGCCGGTGTCCGGTCCAACTTCATCGTGGGCTTCCCCGGCGAGAGCGAGGCCGACCTGGCCGAGCTGGAGCGCTTCCTCACCGGCGCCCGCCTCGACGCGATCGGCGTCTTCGGCTACTCCGACGAGGAGGGCACGGAAGCGGCGACGTACGAGCACAAGCTCGACGAGGACGTCGTCGCCGAGCGCCTCGCGCGTGTGTCGCGGCTCGCCGAGGAGCTGGTCTCGCAGCGCGCGGACGAGCGCGTCGGCGAGGCGGTCCACGTGCTCGTCGAGTCCATCGACGACGAGGACGGTGCTGTCGGGCGCGGAGAGCACCAGGCTCCCGAGACTGACGGACAGGTGCTGCTCACCAGCAGCGAGGGCCTGAGCGTGGGTCGTATCGTCGAGGCAAAGGTGATCGGTACCCAGGGCGTTGATTTGGTCGCCGAGCCGCTCGAGTGTTCTGAGGAGGCGGGCAGATGACCGGAGTCCCGGCATCCGCTACGGGCGGTTCCGGTAGGCCGGCGCCCAGCGGCAAGTTGGGCGCTGCGGCCGTCAACCAGGCCAGCCTGTGGAACATCGCGAACATCCTGACCATGCTCCGGCTCGTACTCGTGCCGGGCTTCGTGGCGCTCATGCTCGCCGACGGCGGCTACGACCCCGTCTGGCGCGCCTGGGCCTGGGCGGCCTTCGCCGTCGCCATGATCACGGACGTGTTCGACGGACATCTGGCACGCACGTACAACCTGGTCACGGACTTCGGGAAGATCGCCGACCCCATCGCCGACAAGGCGATCATGGGGGCGGCGCTCATCTGTCTCTCGAGCCTCGGCGACCTGCCCTGGTGGGTGACGGGAGTGATCCTCGGGCGTGAGCTCGGGATCACCCTGCTGCGCTTCTGGGTCATCCGGTACGGGGTGATCCCGGCCAGCCGCGGCGGCAAGATGAAGACCCTCGCCCAGGGCACGGCGGTCGGGATGTACGTCCTGGCGCTGACCGGGCCGCTGGCCACCTTCCGGTTCTGGGTGATGGCGGTGGCGGTCGCGCTGACCGTGCTCACCGGCCTCGACTACGTGAAGCAGGCCGTGGTGCTGCGCCGGCAGGGCATGGCGGCTGAGCGTGCCGCCCGCGACGAACGTGAGGCGGCGGCGGAGCAGTGACGTCCGGAGCGGTCGGCGGTGGCGGGGCGGACGGCCTCACCACCGCCGCCGTGGTGCTCCGGCTGCTCGCCGAGCGCGGCGAGACCCTCGCGGTCGCCGAGTCGCTCACCGGCGGCCTCGTGGCGGCGGACATCACCTCGGTGCCGGGCGCCTCGCGCGTCTTCCGCGGATCCGTGACCTCGTACGCGACCGAGCTGAAACGGGACGTCCTGGGCGTCGACGGCACTCTCCTGGCCGAGCGCGGGGCGGTCGATCCCGAGGTCGCCGTGCAGATGGCGACCGGGGTGCGCAGGGTCCTCGGTGCCGACTGGGGGATCGCGACCACAGGCGTCGCCGGGCCCGACGAGCAGGACGGGCAGCCGGTGGGGACGGTCTTCGTGGCCGTCGCCGGCCCGGGCGATTCCACGCCGTTCGAAGCGGGTTCCGGAGGGGCTGACGCGGGAGCCGGCGCCGGGGTTGAGCGGTCCGGGGCGCAGGCCGGCAGTTTCGCTCGTAGCCGGAAAGTGGCCGCGTTGCGGTTGAACGGCGACCGTTCGGAAATCCGTATGAAGAGTGTACGGAGTGTGCTTGAGCTGCTCCTTGAGCAGGTCTTGAGCGAACACGCAGAGAATGAGCGGGCACAGGATACGGAACAGAACGGGGGGTTTTGATGTTTACAGCCCTGAGTGAACACGACATCGCTCCCCGCACGGCCGCGGCGCAAGGCGGTACGGTGGGGCGTGAAGGATGCGGCTACGCGGTCCGAGGAGGGAGCCACCGATGATTCTGCTCCGTCGCCTGCTGGGTGACGTGCTGCGTCGGCAGCGCCAGCGCCAGGGCCGTACTCTGCGCGAAGTCTCCTCGTCCGCCCGAGTCTCGCTCGGCTATCTCTCCGAGGTGGAGCGGGGGCAGAAGGAGGCATCCTCCGAGCTGCTCTCCGCTATTTGCGACGCGCTTGACGTACGGATGTCCGAGCTCATGCGCGAGGTGAGCGACGAGCTCGCTCTCGCCGAGCTGGCCGTGTCGGCAGCGGCTACTGATCCGGTGCCCGCACCGGTTCGCCCGCGGCTCAATTCTGTCTCCGTGGCCGGTGTCCCACCGGAACGGGTGACCATCAAGGCGCCTGCGGAAGCGGTGGACGTCGTCGCTGCGTGATCCCGCGCGGCGTGACGCCTCGTGCAGGTGTCACTCATAAGTGTGTGAAAGCCCCGGCCGGGAGATCGGCCGGGGCTTTTGCATGTCGTGGCTCTCGCATGTCGTGGCTCTCGCATGTCGAGTGGCGCCCGGGCCGGCGCGGCTGGAGGGCGGGGCGCCTGGAGTGGTTGGCCAGAGGCGGCGCCAGGCAGGGCTCGACATGCCCGCATCAGGGCATTCGTGCCATGGTGAAGGGGATTTCGACGTGCGCGGGAGCGCCTTCGGTGTGCGGGAACGCCTCCGGGGCGCCCTGCCGCCGGGTGGCGCCGGCGTTCGGGTTCGATCCGATCCGATCCGGCATCGGGCAGGAGGTGGCGGCCGTGGCGTGGCGGACCGTGCGCGGAATACCGGCCGGGGTGTGGCGGACCGCGCGCTGGATACCGGCTGTGGCCTTCGGGGCGCTGTGGTGGTGGGGCCTGCTGCGTCTGGCCTTCTCGCCGGACGCGGGTGCCTTCGAGGGGGCCGTGGCAGCCGGTGGGTGGGGGCTGAGCCTGCTGCCGGTGCACACCGTGCCCAAGTCACGGGCGGCGGGGGCGGTGGGATCCGTGCGGCCGGGTGGGACTTCTGCGGGGTCGATCCGGCCCCCTGGAGCGTCTGTGGGAGCAGTGGGGGCCGGTGGATCGTCTGTGGGGGGCGCGAGGCGGGGCGGGACTTCTGCGGGGGAGATGCGGTCCGAGAGGGCCGGGGGCGCGGGTGGGTGGCTCACCAGGGCATGGCGACGCCGCCGTTCGGGCGGAGGATCTGGCCCGTCGTGAACGATGACGCGTCCGATGCCAGGTGCAGGACGGCGTGCGCGATGTCGTCCGCCTCGCCCACGCGGCCCAGCGGGGACATCCGGACCATCAGGGCCTCGGTGTGCGACTGCTCCGACGCGTCGTGCCGGCCGGTCATGGGCGTACGGATCCAGCCGGGCGCGACCGCGTTGACGCGGATGCCCTGCGGGCCGACCTCGGTCGCCAGAGTCTTCGTCAGCTGGACGACGGCGGCCTTCGAGACGCCGTAGCAGAGCAGTCCGGGGCCGCCGGTGTCCACAGCCCCCGACGCCATCGTGACGATGCTGCCGCGTGTGCCCGTCGCGATCATGGCGCGGGCGGCCTCCTGGCAGGCGTACAGCACGCCCTTGAAATTGATGCCGAGGACGCGGTCGAGGTCTTCGTCGCGGGTCTCCAGGACGGGGCTGCTGTGCATGACGCCGGCGATCGCGGCCATGACGTCGAGGCGGCCCGTCGCGTCGACGGCCGCTGCCACCGCCTCTGCGAGCTGGGTGCGGTCCGCGACGTCGAGGGGGTGCGTGCGGGCCGTGCCTCCCCTTGTCTTGATCAGCGTCGCCGTCTCGTGCAGGCCCTGCGCGTCGCGGTCGGCGCAGTGCACAGTGGCTCCGGCGTCGGCCAGGAGCAGGGCGGAGGCGCGTCCGATGCCGCTAGCGGCGCCGGTGACGAATGCGGTGCGTCCGGTGAGGTCGTACGCGGTGACGGGCATGAGGGGACCGTACGAGCATTTCTGACGGGTCGTCAATTAGTGTGTACGGGCTATCTGGTGAGGCTGTGTCATCTGACGGGCGGGGGCTGCTTGGCGTACGGGCGCGGGGCCGGGCCGTGTTGGCAGGAGGGGCACCAGTAGGTGGGGCGTTCGCGGGAGCCGTCGCCCTGGTCTGCCACGCGGATCGGGGTGCGGCAGCGCAGGCAGGGGCGAGGCGCCCGGCCGTAGACGTAGAGCCGCTGGCCGGGGCGGCCGCTGCCGGTGGTGACGCGCGCGGGTCGGTCGCGATTGGCTTCGAGGAGCTTCTTGGCGAGCTCGGGGAGGCGGGCGGCGGTTTCGTCGGGGAGGTCGCCGACAGGCAGCCATGGGGTGACCTGGAGGAGGAAGCACAGCTCGGACTTGTAGACGTTGCCGATGCCCGCGAGATTGCGCTGGTCGAGGAGCGCCTCGCCGAGGGGGCGGGCCGGCTCGCAGAGGAGGTTACGGAGGGCTGTGCCGGCGTCCCAGTCCGGGCCGAGCAGGTCGGGGCCGAGGTGGCCGACCACCTTGTTCTCGTCGGCCGTGCGCAGGAGTTCGAGGACGGGGAGGCGGTAGCCCACTGCGGTGCGGGTGGCGTTGCCGAGGACCGCGCGGATCTGGTGGCCGGGGCCACCGGTCCACCGCTCGCCCGGTGCGTACACCTTCCAGGAGCCGTCCATGCGGAGGTGCGAGTGGAGAGTGAGGCCGCCCTCGATGCGGGTGAGGAGGTGCTTGCCGCGCGGAGTGACGTCGAGGACGGTGCGGCCGGTCAGGTCGGCCGTGGCGAAGCGGGGGACGCGCAGGTCGGAGCGGATGAGCACCTGGCCCGCGAGGGCGGTGTGCAGACGCTGCGCGGTCTGCAGGACGGTGTCTCCTTCGGGCATGGGTCAAGGGTGGCACGGGTCGCTGAGGTGGGGTGGTCGGCGTGGGGCGGCATGGCGGGGAGGGCGGGGTGGGGTGGGTCGGTGTGGGGTCAGGGTGAGGTGGTGGGAAGGGGGTCGGTGCGGGATCGGGGCGACCTGGTGGGGGTCGGTGCGGGCGTGTTCGGTGACGGGTCGGGGGGCTACGCGCGCAGGCGTAGGCCTCGCGGGGTTGCGTGGAAGCCGGCGGTTTCCAGGAGGGACGAGAACGGGGAGGTCAGAGCGGCTGAGCCGTTGATCCGCTCCACGGTGATCGTGCCGAGGGAGCCCGCCTTGGCGGCGTCGGCCACTGCTTCCGCCGCGGCGGGCAGCCGGGAGTCCTCGGCCATGTCGGCGGCGGTGAGCGCGCCGGCGTCGCCTTCGGATGCCGGCCAGGCGAGCAGGGTCTTGCCGCCGCGCTCCATGTACAGGGTCAGCTCGCCGTCGACGAGCACGACCAGGGAGCCCGCCTTGCGGCCCGGCTTGTGTCCGGCGCCGGTGGGGGAGTCGGGCCAGGGCAGAGCCGCCCCATAGGCGTTCGCCGGGTCGGCGGCGGCGAGGACGACGGCTCTGGACGCGGCTCTGCGGCGGCGCGGGGGGCGACCGGGGCCGGGGCCGGAGCCGGGGTGGCTGGGTGCGGGCCAGGCGTCGTGTTCCGCGAAATCCGGGGGGAAGTCCGGGACGGCGCCCGGAGGAAAGTCCGGGGGGAAGTCCGGGACGGCGTGTGGTTCGGCGGCCATGGACCGTGAGGGGTCCCAGGCCGCCGACGGGTCGGTCGTGGGGCTCGCGGGCGGGCCTGCGTAGGGGTCGGGCGGGGCGTCGCCGCGGTCGCGGGCGTTCGCGGCCGCGCGCAGGCGGTCCACCGCGCCGTCCATCGCGAACTGCGCGGCGCCGAGGCCCTCGACGACGTACCCCCGCCGGGCCTGGCCGCTCTCCTCGAAGGCGGACAGGATGCGGTACACCGCGGAGAAGCCGCCCTCCACGCCCTCCGCGGCGACGGCGCCCCGGGTCACCACGCCGTGCCGGTCGAGGAGCGTGCGGGCCAGGGCGTGGGCGCGCACTGTCGGGTCGGGGTCGACTGCGGGCAGCAGTGACCAGCGGCCCGCGACGGTCGGCGGGCCCGATCGGGAGGCGGTCCGCGCGGCGGCGGTGAGGCCTCCGTAGCGCCCGCGCGGGATCGCGCGGCGGGCGCGATGAGCCGTGGATCCCGCGGTGCGGCCCGACCCCAGGAGCGAGCGCATCGGGGCCAGCGTGTCGTTCGTGAGCCGCCCGGACCAGGCCAGATCCCAGAGCGTGTCCGCCAGTTGGGGATCGGTGGCATCGGGGTGCGTCGTCGCACGGACCTGGTCGGCGATCTGACGGAAGAACAGACCGTAACCACCGGAGAGCGTGTCCAGGACGGACTGGTGGAGAGCGGTGAGCTCCAGGGGGTGCGGCGCGGGGAGCAGGAGGGGTGCCGTGTCGGCCAGGTACAGGGAGACCCAGCCGTCCTTGCCGGGCAGGGAACCCGCGCCCGCCCACACGACCTCGCCCGACGCCGTGAGTTCGTCGAGCATCGCGGGCGCGTAGCCCGAGACCCGGGACGGCAGGACGAGCTTCTCAAGGGCGGACGCCGGTACGGACGCGCCCTGCAACTGCTCGACCGCACGCACCAGACCGTCCACACCGCGCAGCCCGTGCCCGCCCAAGTGCTGCCACTGGGGCAGGAATTGGGCGAGGGCGGCGGGCGGGACCGGCTCCAGCTCGTGCCGCAGGGCCGCGAGCGAACGCCGGCGCAGACGGCGGAGCACCGTCGCGTCGCACCACTCCTGGCCGATGCCTGCCGGATGAAACTCGCCTTGCACTACCCGCCCGTTCGCCGCCAGGCGTTGCAGGGCGCCGTCCGTGACGGCTGCGCCGAGACCGAAGCGGGTGGCGGCCGCGGCGGAGGTGAACGGGCCGTGCGTGCGCGCGTACCGGGCGAGAAGGTCGCCCAGGGGATCCTTGACGGGCTCCGTGAATGCCTCGGGTACGCCGACTGGCAGCGCTGTGCCGAGCGCGTCCCGCAGCCGGCCCGCGTCCTCGATCGCCGCCCAGTGGTCGGCTCCCGCGATACGGACCCGGATGGCGCGGCGGGCGGACGCCAGCTCCCGGGCCCACCCCGGCTCGGCGCCCCGCTCCGCCAACTCGGCGTCCGTGAGCGGCCCGAGGACGCGCAACAGGTCGGCGACGCCCTCGACGTCCTTGACGCGGCGGTCGTCGGTGCGCCACTGGAGCTCCTGCTCCAGCTCGGCGAGCACGTCCGCGTCGAGGAGCTCGCGCAACTCGGCCTGGCCGAGCAGTTCGGCGAGCAGCCGCGAGTCCAGCGACAGAGCCGCGGCACGCCGCTCGGCGAGCGGGGAGTCGCCCTCGTACAGGAACTGGGCGACGTAGCCGAACAGGAGGGAGCGGGCGAACGGGGAGGCCTCCGGGGTGGTCACCTCGACGAGGCGGACCTTGCGGGACTCGATGTCACCCATCAGCTCGGCGAGGCCGGGCACGTCGAAGACGTCCTGGAGGCACTCCCGTACGGCTTCGAGGACGATCGGGAACGAGCCGAACTCGCTGGCCACCTGGAGGAGTTGGGAGGCGCGCTGGCGCTGCTGCCACAGGGGGGTGCGCTTGCCGGGGTTGCGCCGGGGCAGCAGCAGGGCGCGGGCCGCGCACTCGCGGAAGCGGGCGGCGAACAGGGCCGAGCCGCCGACCTGGTCGGTGACGATCTGGCTGACGTCGCCCTTGTCGAAGGCGACGTCGGCGGCCCCTAGGGGGGCCTGGTCGGCGTCGTACTCCGAACCGGCCTTGGAGGGCTCCTGGTCCAGGAGGTCGAGGCTCATGAGATCGGCGTCGGGAAGGCGCAGCACGATGCCGTCGTCGGCGTGCATGACCTGGGCGTCCATGCCGTACTTCTCGCCGAGCCTGGCCCCGAGAGCGAGCGCCCAGGGAGCGTGCACCTGCGCGCCGAAGGGGGAGTGCACGACGACCCGCCAGTCGCCCAGCTCGTCACGGAACCGCTCGACCACGATGGTGCGGTCGTCCGGGATGTGGCCGCAGGCCTCGCGCTGCTCGGACAAATAGGCCAGCACATTGTCTGCGGCCCATGCGTCGAGGCCCGCCGTGAGCAGCCGGAGCCGGGCGTCCTCCGGGGACAGGGATCCGACCTCGCGCAGGAACGCGCCCACCGCGCGTCCCAGTTCGAGCGGCCGGCCGAGCTGGTCGCCCTTCCAGAACGGGAGTCGGCCCGGGACGCCGGGCGCGGGGGAGACCAGTACGCGGTCGCGCGTGATGTCCTCGATGCGCCAGGAACTCGTACCGAGGGTGAACACGTCGCCCACCCGGGACTCGTAGACCATCTCCTCGTCGAGCTCGCCTACCCGGCCGCCGCCCTTCTTGGGGTCGGATCCGGCGAGGAACACCCCGAAGAGGCCGCGGTCCGGGATCGTGCCCCCGGAGGTGACGGCCAGGCGCTGGGCACCGGGGCGTCCGGTGATCGTGCCGGCGATGCGGTCCCACACCACGCGTGGACGCAGCTCGGCGAACGCGTCGGAGGGATAGCGCCCGGCGAGCATGTCGAGGACGCCGGTGAACGCGGACTCCGGCAGCGACGCGAAGGGGGCCGCGCGGCGCACGAGCGCGAGCAGGTCGTCCACCTGCCAGGTGTCGAGCGCCGTGATCGCGACGAGCTGCTGGGCCAGCACGTCCAGGGGGTTGGCGGGGATGCGGAGCGACTCGATGGAGCCTGTGCGCATCCGCTCGGTGACCACGGCCGCCTGGACGAGGTCGCCCCGGTACTTCGGGAAGACGACGCCTGTGGAGACCGCGCCCACCTGGTGTCCCGCACGGCCCACGCGCTGGAGGCCGGACGCCACGGAGGGCGGAGACTCCACCTGGACGACGAGGTCCACCGCGCCCATGTCGATGCCCAGCTCGAGGCTGGACGTGGCGACCACGGCGGGCAGCCGGCCCGCCTTCAGGTCCTCCTCGACGAGGGCGCGCTGCTCCTTGGAGACCGATCCGTGGTGGGCGCGGGCGATGACCGCCGGCGCTCCGTTCGCCGCGCCCGAGCCGCCCATCAGCTCGGCCGGTGCGTGGTCCTCGGGGAGGGTCTCGCCCGTCGCCCGCTCGTACGCGATCTCGTTCAGCCGGTTGCACAGGCGCTCGGCCAGGCGGCGGGAGTTGGCGAAGACGATCGTCGAGCGGTGCGACTGGACCAGGTCGGCGATGCGCTCCTCGACATGCGGCCAGATGGACGGCCGCTCCGCGGCCTGGTCGGAGTCGGCGACGGGCGAGCCGCCGAGCTCGCCCAGGTCCTCCACGGGGACGACCACCGAGAGGTCGAACTCCTTGCCCGAGCGCGGCTGGACGATCTCCACCTTGCGCTGCGGCGACAGATAGCGCGCCACCTCGTCGACAGGACGGACCGTCGCGGACAGGCCGATCCGGCGGGCGGGCCGGGGCAGCAGCTCGTCGAGCCGCTCCAGGGACAGCGCGAGATGGGCGCCGCGCTTGGTGCCCGCGACCGCGTGCACCTCGTCGAGAATCACCGTCTCGATGCCCGTGAGCGCGTCACGCGCGGCGGACGTGAGCATCAGGAACAGCGATTCGGGCGTCGTGATCAGAATGTCCGGCGGCCGGGTCGACAGGGCGCGGCGCTCGGCCGGGGGAGTGTCCCCGGAGCGGATGCCGACCTTCACCTCGGGCTCGGGCAGTCCCAGGCGCACCGACTCCTGCCGGATGCCGGTGAGCGGGCTGCGCAGATTGCGCTCCACGTCGACCGCGAGGGCTTTGAGGGGCGAGACGTACAGGACGCGGCAGCGCTTCTTCGGGTCGGCCGGTCGCGGCGTCGACGCCAGCTGGTCCAGGGCGGCCAGGAACGCGGCCAGGGTCTTGCCGGAACCCGTCGGCGCGACGACCAGCACGTCCGAGCCCTCGCCGATGGCCTGCCACGCCCCGGCCTGCGCGGGCGTGGGCGCGGAGAACGCCCCCGTGAACCAACTGCGGGTCGCGGGGGAGAAACCGTCGAGCGGGCTGCGTGCGGACCTGACCATGCACCCATCGTGCACCTCCCCACTGACAATGGCCCGGACCTGCGCAAACGCTCCGCGCCCGGACCCCGGCGCCGGGCGGTGCGGCCCGCTCGTGGCGCAGAATGGAACACATGGCGGGGTCGGGAACGAAGGAATGGGCCAGGCACTGGCGCTACGAACAGCTGCCGGGCCTCGACCTGCTGCGGGCGCGCTACGTCCGCCACACCTTCCCCCGCCACAGCCACGACGGGTACGTCTTCGGCGCGGTCACCAGCGGCATCGAGGACGTGGGACTGCCGACCGGCACGGTGCACGCGGGACCCGGCACCGTCGTCATGATCAACCCCGAGGTGGCGCACACCGCGCGGGCCGGGGAGCCCGACGGCTGGGCGTACCACACGCTTTATCCGTCGGCCGATGTCATAGCGGAGATCGCCGGCGAGACCACGTCGGTCCGCGGGACGGCCGCGTTCGCCGAACCGATCGTCGGCGACCCGCACGCGGCCCACCTCATCCGCGAGGTGCACCGCGCGGCGGAGGAGGGCAACGCGCTCGCCGCCGACAGCCTGCTGCGCGTCGTGGTCGCCCGGCTGCTGCGCGATCACGGGCAGCCTATGACCGCGCGCCCCATGCGGTCCGCCGGCGCCACGATCGCAGCACGCGCGCGCGCCGTGCTCGCCGAGCGGATGGCACAGCCGCCGTCGCTGGAGGCCCTCGCCACCGAACTCGGCACCAGCCCGTTCGCCCTGCTGCGCGCCTTCAGGGACGCGTACGGGATGCCGCCGCACACCTGGCTCACCGACGCGCGCGTGCGGGCCGCCCGCCGCCTCCTGGACGGCGGCACGGCACCTGCCGACGCCGCCGTGACGGTCGGCTTCACGGACCAGCCGCACCTGAACCGGCACTTCACGCGGATCGTCGGCGTACCGCCCGGCGCCTACCAGCGGGAGCGCAAGAACGTACAAGACCCGGCCGCGCGCTCCCTCGTACCGTCACAGGCGTGGCAGAACAGACAACATCCGCGGCGATACGCGCCGGATCAGCACGGGACGGGCAAGCAGGGCGGCCCGGCGACGGAAGGCCTGAGAAGGCCGATTCCGCCGTCGTCCGGGACGCGCTCGGGGTCGGCGTCGCCGTCGGACTCTCCGGGTTCGCCTTCGGCGTGACCTCGGCCGGCAGTGGCCTCAGCGTGCTCCAGACCTGCGCGCTCAGCCTGCTCGTGTTCACCGGGGCCTCGCAGTTCGCCCTCGTGGGCGCGATCGCGGCCGGCGGCAACCCGCTCACCGCCGCTGCGGGCGCCTTCTTCCTCGGCGTGCGCAACTCGTTCTACGGGCTGCGCCTGTCCCAGCTGCTCGCGCTCCCGCGCGTGGTGCGCCCCTTCGCCGCGCACTGGGTCATCGACGAGACCACCGCCGTCTCGCTCGCCCAGCCCACGCGCCGCAGCGCCCGTATCGGCTTCACCGTCACGGGGCTGACCCTGTACGTGCTGTGGAACCTCACGACCCTGCTCGGGGCGCTCGGCGCGGAGGCCATCGGGGACACCGACGCCTGGGGGCTCGACGCGGCCGGACCCGCGGTCTTCCTGGCGCTGCTCGCGCCGATGCTGCGTACATCCACGGAACGGGCCGTGGCCGGTATCGCCGTCATCCTCGGCCTCGGGCTGCTGCCTGTTCTGCCGGCCGGTGTGCCGGTCCTGGTGGCCGCGCTTGCCGCGCCGGCCGTGCTCTACGCAGAGGGGCGCCGGGCGGCACGGAGAGCGACCGGACAGAACCCACAAGAGGACCCGCGGAAGGCCGACGGCCGACAGGGAGAAGGCCGATGAACATCTGGATCGCGGTCGCGGTGACCGCAGTCGGCTGCTACGCCGTCAAGCTCATCGGCCTCCTCGTGCCCGCCGGTGTCCTGGAACGGCCACTCGTCCGACGACTGGCGGCGCTGCTCCCCGTGGCCCTGCTGGCCGCGCTCACGGCCCAGCAGACCTTCGCCGACGGCACCACGCTCGTTCTCGACGCAAAGGCGGCCGGGCTGGCCGCGGCGGCGGTCGCGCTGATCCTGCGCGCGCCGTTCCTGGTCGTCGTCGCGGCGGCCGTCGTGGTCACGGCCGGGCTGCGCGCCGTCACGGGATGAGCCCGCACGCGCGCGTGGACCGGCGGCCTCCGCCTGCGTCACCCGGGATGCGGGATGCGCCCCACGCGCGTGTGGACCCCTTGCACACCAGCCATCCGCACTCAGTGCGCCACCGGCACCTGCGGCACCGACCCCGCCTCGGGTTCCGGTAGGCCGAGTCGCCGGGCCGTTGTCTCCGGGCGGCAGAAGAGCGCCGCCAGGACCCCCGCTGTCACCAGCAGCCCGGCGGTGAGGAGCCAGCCCTCTTCGTAGCCGGCCGACACCGTCCGGGCGCGGTCCACCATGCCGCCGAGCACGAGGGGCGACAGGATGCCGCCCAGCGCGTAGACGAAGGTCAAGGTGCCGAGAACGACGCCGCGTTGGGCCGGAGGAGCGATGCGGGCACAGGCCGTGGATGCCACGGTCAGCATCACCATGGCGAGCGCCATGGGGCCGAGCATCATGGGCACCTTGACCGCCAGGGAGTCCGTCGTGCCGTACACGGCGGTGGCGCAGCCCGCGACGGTGACGAGAAGACCCGCACCGGACCCTGGGGGCAGGCGCCGGGGTGTGCCCTTGCGGGCGGAGCGCTGGGCGATCAGGCCGTGGCCGAGGATGACCGCCCCGTTGGCGAGGGCGCCCAGGCCGACCATCGTGCCTGCCTGGTGAAGGTTCCAGCCGACGACGCTCTCCAGGTAGTCGGGTGCCCACGTCAGCATGGTGCTCATCGACCAGTAGGCGGCGAACGAGCCGAACGCGGCGGTCAGGAACGTGCCGGAGAGCAGGATGGCGCGCAACGGCACTGTGTCTGTCGTGGACGTCCGCTCTGTGGCCTCGGACGGCTTCCTGGTGAGCGGCGGGGCCAGCGGCCCGTCCGCGCCCCACAGCCGCCAGCAGACGGCCCACAGAAGGCCCGCCAGACCGACGACACCGAACGACCAGCGCCAGCCCCAGTGCGTGATCACCCAGGTGAGCACCGGCGAGGCGACGGCCACTCCGGCCGCCGCGCCGACCAGCAGGACCGCTGTGGGCAGGGCCCGCTCACGCTGCGGGAACCAGCCGTGGACGTGGTGCATGGCGACGGGGGAGGCGGGCCCCTCCGCCGCACCGAGGAGCACGCGCGTGGCCAGTAGAGTGCCGAACCCCGCCGCTCCCCACAGCATCGGCAGTTGCGCCACCGACCACAGCAGCGCCAGTACCAGCAGGAGGGTCGTCGTCCGCACGCGCCGTGTGAGGGCCGAGACGCCGAGCGCGGCCAGCGAGAACAGTGCGAAGAACGCCGACTGCGCCGTGCCGAACTCCTGCCGCGTGATGCCGAAGTCCGCCCGGATCTCCGGGCCCGCGAGCCCGAGCACGGCCTTGTCCGCGA
This sequence comes from Streptomyces sp. NBC_00009, assembly GCF_045040855.1. Lineage (NCBI taxonomy): Bacteria > Bacillati > Actinomycetota > Actinomycetes > Kitasatosporales > Streptomycetaceae > Streptomyces > Streptomyces sp. NBC_00009. Next base: position 1,998,194 of record NZ_CP108312.1, on the reverse strand, counting down.
AGTTCACGAGCATGAAGGCGAGCAGCAGCCACGTGGTGCGCCACGCCCGGCTCATCAGCAGCAGCCGTCTTCGTCGTCGACCACACCGACGCTGATCGCCCCCTCGGCCCGCCTGCGTCCCTCCGGGGAGCGCGTCAACTCCGTCTGCACGTCCGTGCCGGCGGCCACGGCCGCCGATTCGGCGGCGGCCCAGTGGAAGACACCCCGCGCCATGGTCGACGTCTCCTGAAGGGCGCGCCGTGCGAACACATCGGCACGCACGCGTGCCACCTCCTGGTCGGCGGGCGCTGCGAGGGCCGCGGTCTCCGCCAGATGCGAGGCGAGGCGCAGCTCCCCGGCGGCGAGCAGCTCGGAGGCGCGGAGCGCCAGCGCGGACGCTCCACCCGCGGCGCGTGCGAACTCGGCCGCGACGTCCGCCTCCGGGGCGGGCTTGAGGTGCGCGGGGTTCTGGTCGTACCAGCCGCCCCACAGGCGCCACAGGTTGCGTACGACGAACTCCGGCTCGTCGTAGGCCGGGTGGAGGTACGGCTTCGCCAGCAGCTCCTCGGGGACCTTCACCCCGTGGATGACCGCGTCGAGGCGGTGGCCCGCGTTCATCAGCTCCCTGGTCTGCTCGCACAGCGACTCCAGGAGGCGCGCGGTGTCGTCGAGGGCCTGGTGCACGCGGCGGGAGCCGACGACGGGAACGCCGTGTCCAGGCAGGAGGAGTTCGGCGCCGAGCTCCTGCATGGCGCGCAGGGCGCGTGCCCAGTCCTCCGGATAGCGCTGCACCTTCTGGGGGTTGCCCGCGTTCGGCGTGTTCCAGATGAACAGGTCGCCCGTGCACAGCGTCCTGAGTTCGGGGATCCATACATAGGTGTGGTCGTCGGTCTCCCCGCGCGCGTGCACGAGCTCGAACGTCAGCTCCCCGCGCCGCACGGTCAGCCGGTCCCTGTAGACGACGTCCGGATAGCGGTACGTGGTGGGCCACTCCAGGGAGGGCACTCCGAACTGCCGGCGATTGATCCAGGAGTTGTAACCCGCCGTCCTGATGTAGCGGTCGAACCGCGCGGGGACGGCCTCGTGGGCGATCACCTCGGGACGCGGGCCGCCGCTCTTGTCGGCCTCCTGGTCGAAGGGGGCCACTCCGAAGACGTGGTCCACGTGACCGTGCGTGTACACCACGGAGCGCACCGGTCCCCCGCCGAACCCGGAAACCGCCTCGTGCAGTTGGGCCGCCGTACGGAAGTCGCCCGAGTCGACAAGGACCACGCCGTCGCCCGTGTCGAAGGCGGCCACGTTGGCGAACGCCGGGAAGAAGCCCACGCGGTCACGCAGGCGCACCAGTTCACTCCCGGAGTACGTGCCCGCCAGATGAGGCAGCAGCGTCTCGGTGCCCTGCCAGACCCGGTCGATGTAGTCGGCGTAGGAGCCGTACGCGGAGTGCTGGGCGTGGTCCTGCTCTTTGTGTCCGGTCATGTCCTCGGCTCCTCGTGTGCAGTGCGGTCGATCGCCACCGGCCACGAGTTTCGGCCCCCGATGTGAGATCGAACACCGCCTCGCGTCACACGTCCCGCCCGTGGGTAATGTGACGCGTCACAAACGCAGTGCCCCGTCCAGTCCATGGGGGAATGGAGGAACAGTGGCCCTGTCGCCCGAAGCCCGTTCCCTGGCCGCGCGCTGCGAACCGAGAGTCAACGAACTCGCCCGCCGCATGGCTCGCGAGGCGTTCGAGGAACTGCCCGGATACGCCGAACTCCCGGATGACGTGAAGGACTTGGAGGTCGCCGCGACCGCTCGGCACGGCGTACGGCTCTTCCTGCGACGTGTCAGCGAGCCGGACCTGGTACAGCCCGGCAGTAACCGGCTGTTCCGCGAGCGCGCCGCTCAGCGGGCCGAGGAGGGCATGCCGCTGCACCTCCTCCTGCGCACCTACGCGCATGGCCTGTACGTCCTGTGGCAGGCCTTGCGCGATGTCGCGGGCCCCGGAGAGGAAGGCGCGCTGGTCGAGCTCGTCGACGTACTGCTGCAGTCGCACCCGGGGATCGTGGGCGCCGTGGCCGAGACGTATCTCGACGAGCGGTCCGCCCTGGAGGCCGAGCAGCGGGCCCAGGTCCGCTCCCTTGTACGCGGCCTGCTCGACGGGATGGTCCCGCCCGGGCACGTCCTCCTGGACCAGCTCCGCCTCGAAGGGCCCGTTCTCGTACTGGCCCTCGGCCTCGACGCGGATCCCGCCGAGGGACCGGTCGCCGTGCGGCGCAGGCTGCGTCGGCTGCAGACCGCCCTGGACCACACCTTCGGAGTGGAGGTGCTCGCGCTCCTGGAGGGCGACGGCGGTCGGGTCATCGTGCCCAAGGACTGCCCGGCCCCGGACGATCTGGCGGGCCGTCTCGCCAAGGCCGGCGGGTTCGAGGTCCGGGTGGCCGCGGTGCAGGCGGCCGGCCCCGAGGAGGTGACCGCGGCGGCCCGCACCGCCACCGAGATCCTGCGCATCACGCGCGCGTGCGGCATCCCGGCCGGGCTGCACCGCCTGGACGACGTGCTCCTGGAGTACCACCTGTCCCGTCCCAGCGAGACGAGCCACCGGATAGCGGCCCTCCTGGACCCCGTGGCCGGCCGGCCCGAACTCCTCGAGACCCTGCGCACCCATCTCGCCCACCAACAGGACCGCAGGGCGACAGCCGCCGCGCTCGGCCTGCATCCCAACACGGTCGACAACCGGCTCGCCCGCATCGGCGAGCAGACGGGCATCGACCTGTCGGCTCCGCGCGGGACGGCACTCGCCATCGCCGCGCTTCTACTGAGGGACGCGGTCGACGCCACCTGAGGCGCCGCCCACGAAGGCGTCAGGCGATCGGCCGCCCATACGCCCGCAGCGTGCGCAGCGCCTCGACCGTCACCACGGGGCGCGCCTCCAGCGCGACCGCCGGGGCCCACTGGCGCCAGCGGATCGGCCACCCGCCGTCGTCCTGCTGCTCGCCCGCGAGGAAGTCCAGCGAGCGCGCCATCTCCTCATCCGTGAACCACGCGCGCGCCAGCGACTCCGGAGTCTTCGCGTAGTCGTGCGGAAGGTGGTGCTCACCCGGCGCGTACCCGGACGCTACGGGGTACGCATCCGGCCGCCCGGGATCGAGCAGCGCAAGCCGCTGCTCGCGCACGAGCCGGCCGAGCCGGTCGGCGGCCGCCTCCGCGCGCGGGCGGTCGGGGGCGCCGTCCAGGAAGGCCACGGCCGCCTCGATCTCGTAGGGATGGGACTTCTTCAGGGACTCGACCGCGGCCCAGCAGAAGTCGGTCGCCCGGAACAGCCACGCGTGCCACACCTGGTTGCGGTGCAGCAGGCCGACGACGGGGCCCGTGGCGAGCAGCTCGCTCGGCGGGTCGTCCACCACCGGCACGAAGGGTGCGCACGGGTAGCCACGCTGGCTGGGATGGATCGCCGGGAGAGCGCCCTCGGCGGTCGACACGGATGTCAGGTAGCGGCACACGCGCTCCACCCGCTGGCCGCTGCAGCGGCCGATCGAGTCGAGGACACGGAGCGCCTGCCCGGTGTGCAGGGGCTGGCTCACCGGGCCGCGGAGATCGGGTTCGAGGGCGTGGCCGTAGCCCTCGTCCTCGTTGCAGTAGGCGGAGAGGGCGGTCTCGACGGCGTCTGCGCCCGCCCGGCCCGCGCCGAGGAAGTGGTAGGCGAAGCGTCGCTGTTCCAGCACGCGCGCGGTCAGCCAGACGAAGTGCTCGGCACGGGAGAGCGGGGAGGGCGCCGAGCTGGTCTGAGGGAGTGGGGATGCTCCGTTTTCGGCCATGCACCGACCGTAGGACGGAAAGCGTTCTCGGTGAGCCTTCCGTGCCGGGCTGCACTCTCAGGGGCGGGATACTGGTGTCATGCGGTTGACGGTCTTCTGGCAGCGGATGGCGGATCACTTCGGTCCTGGCTACGCCGACACATTCGCGCGTGATCATGTGATGACGGAACTCGGTGGGCGCACCGTGCACGAGGCGCTCGACGCCGGCTGGGAGGCGAAGGACGTGTGGCGTGCGGTGTGCGGCACGATGAATGTTCCGTCGGAGAACCGCTGACCTGCCCGAACGAGCGGGGGCGGTGACCGGCTGTCGGTGGCGTGGGCGAGACTGGCTCCGTGGCACCCACAGACGAGACCTTGCAGGCGGCATCCGACGCCTCTCCGCCCGGCCGGACGCCCCCTGGGGGCGGGGCCGCGAGCGCGCCTGCGCGGATGCCGGGCTGGCTGCCGCGCGCCATGGTGCTCGCCCTGGCCCTCATCGCCTGTTTCCAGCTGGGCAGTTGGGCGTTCCACCAGCTCACCGGGCTGTTGATCAACGTATTGATCGCGTTCTTCCTGGCGCTCGCCGTGGAGCCTGCCGTCAGCTGGATGGCCGGGCGCGGCATACGCAGGGGGATGGCCACCGGGATCGTCTTCCTGGGCGTCACGATCGCCGGCGCGGGTTTCGTGGTCCTGCTCGGCTCGATGCTCGCGGGCCAGATCGTCAGCATGGTCGAGGACTTTCCCGACTACCTCGACTCGGTGATCAACTGGATCAACCAGACGTTCCACACGGCCCTGAACAGGGTCGCCGTCCAGGACAGCCTGCTCCACTCCGACTGGCTCCAGAAGTACGTGCAGAACAGCGCGAGCGGCGTCCTTGACGTGTCGGGGCAGGTCCTCGGAGGCCTGTTCCGGCTGCTGACGATACTGCTGTTCTCGTTCTACTTCGCCGCCGACGGCCCCCGGCTCCGGCGCGCGCTGTGCTCGGTGCTGCCGCCCGCCAAGCAGGCCGAGGTGCTGCGCGCCTGGGAGATCGCGGTCGACAAGACCGGCGGCTATCTCTACTCGCGCGGCCTGATGGCACTGATCTCCGGGATCGCGCACTACATCCTGCTCGAGGCCCTGGGCGTGCCCTACGCGCCCGTGCTCGCCGTCTGGGTCGGCCTGGTGTCCCAGTTCATCCCGACCATCGGCACGTATCTGGCGGGCGCCCTGCCGATGCTGATCGCCTTCACGGTCGACCCCTGGTACGCGCTGTGGGTGCTGATCTTCGTGGTCGTCTACCAGCAGTTCGAGAACTATGTGCTCCAGCCCAAGCTGACGGCGAAGACCGTGGACATCCACCCGGCGGTCGCCTTCGGCTCCGTCGTCGCGGGCACGGCACTCCTCGGCGCGGTCGGCGCGCTGATCGCCATCCCCGCGGTGGCGACGCTGCAGGCCTTCCTCGGGGCGTACGTGAAGCGCTACGACGTCACGGACGACCCCCGGGTGCACGGTCACCGCACCAGACCCGGTGCGTCCCTCCTCGCGCGCATGCGGGCCGTCCTGCGCAGGACGGACGATCCGCGGGCCGAAGCGGAGCCGGGGCCCGAAGCGGATGGGGACGGGGACGATACGCGGGACGACTCCCGGTAGACGGCTACCGGCCGAGCGCGCTCAGTAGGTGATCGCCGCCCAGATCCCGGCGGCGGCGACGGCGGCCGCGTAGCAGGCGACCGCACCGCGCATCACGCCGTTCCTGGTCCTCTCGCTCCATGCCGTACGGGACATCAGCCAGGCCAGCGCGGGCAGGACGAGTACGGCGTGCAGGCTGACGCCGTGCAGCGGCTTGAGGGGCGCGGTCGAGTGGTAGGCCGCCTCCTGGTGGCCGGTCTTCGTGAGGATCACCCCGCGCGCGATCATCGCGGCGCCGGACGCCAGCGCGACGAGCAGAATCGCGAATCCGGACCGCAGTGCGAGCGGCATCCCCGTGGGCCCCGACGGCCGGCGCCGGAACGAGGCGACCGCGAACACGGAGAGCAGCACGACCAGGATCCCGCCGCCCACCGCGAGGGACATGGACACGGCGGTGTCGAAGCCGGACTCCATGTTGAGATGCGACGGCACCCGCCGCCATGCCTGGAGGGTGATCCCGCCGACCTCCAGGACACAGTCGGCGGCGAACACGACGAGCAGGACCTTCCTGGTGCGGGCGCCGATCCGCAGATACGACGTCACCCAGGTGAGCGCGATCAGCGTCAGGCCGAAGGAGACGCCGAACGTGACCGGCTTGCGCCACGAGACAGGTCCGTCCCACGGCCCTCCGTCGACCGCGAAGACCAGCAGGTGGGCGAGGCCGGAGAGGGTCAGAACTGCGCCGGTGGCGTAGCAGAGGCGCTCGGAGGGGCGGGCGGCGCGCCACAGGTCGCGTACCGCGCCGGTCAGGGCGGGGCATGCCGGGCCCGGCAGGGGGGTGGCTGTGGTGGGCGAGGACATCAGACGCGCACCTCCTTGGGGCTGCCGAACCGGAGCACGGACACGGCACCGGCCACGACCATGCCGGCCAGGGCGAGGAGCTCGGCCGGAGCGGACGCGATGAAGAGTGAGTCATCCGAGGAGAGGTGGTCGCCGGTGTCGGGGGTGACGACGGCGCAGATGAACAGGCCGACCGCCAGGGCGAGCCCGGCGGTCCAGCGGTTCGGCCGCCAGGCCAACAGCGCGGCGGCCACCGCCGGGATGACGATGCCGGGCGGCACGGCGGGGTAGTCGGCGCCGGCCGCGATCTGGCCGACGATCGTCAGCGCGAGCAGCGCCAGGGAGGCGAGCGTGACGACGACGCCGGGGCGCCGGACCGGGAGGGGGTCCCGCGGGTGCTCCGGGAGCTGGTCCTGCGGGATCCCCGGGCGGTGGTTCTGCGCGTTCTCCATGGCACAAGCCTCGCGATCGGGGATCGTGCCGTCGTCCCCCGGCCGAAGGCACCGCTCGTACGCCGGGGGGAGTAGCCGCCGGGGAGCAGCCAGGGACCCGCGGGACTGCCGGTGATGGGCCGGGCTTCGGAGGGTTGCCGGGCCGGACTCAAGAAGGCTGCCGGGTGGAGGCCGGGCTCTCAGGGCGAACCGTAGGTCACCACCACGCCGTGGAAGAAGTTCTCCGCGCCGGCCCCGCCCGCGCCGATGTTCCCGACGCCCCAGACCTGTCGGCTGCCGGGCACCCGCTCGAGCTCGTGCAGCAGTAGTTCCTGTCGGCGGTCTGCCTCAGTGACCTTGCCTGTCCTGCCCGGCAGGAAGGGAGGCCGCCCGATCCCGGTCACCTTGCCCCCCGCCGTGCGCTGCGCCTCCCCGAAGACCAGCCCTTCCGCGCCGTCCGAGGCGACGGGGACGCAGCAGCCGGCCACGTCCGGGGCCGCTTCCTTCACCCAGCGGCTGCCGTCCCAGCGCAGGAGGATGGCCTCGTCGTCGGGCTCGTTGCCTTCGTCCCCACGGTTGAAGGTGTGCCGCCCGGTCGCCCACACCCCGCCCGACCCGGACACGACGACCTCGTCCAGGCCTGCCTGGGGCTCCGAGAGACCCGGGTCCGTGAAGCGGTACCGCGGGGTCTCGGTCAGCCGCCAGCTGTGCCCGTCGTAGTGCATGGCGGCGAGCTTCGTCAGTTCCACGTCGTCGGGGGCATTGCCCACCGCCCAGATGTCATCTCCTGACCGCCCCTCGATGGCCTCGGCCTGGGCGGGCAGCCGGACGGAGGTCCACCGGTCGCCGTCCCAGTGCCACGCCGCCTGCTCGCCGGCGAGCCGATGTCCCGGGGGCGGGTTCCTCTGCTCGCCGGCGAGCAGCCAGACGTCGTCGGGGGCGAAGACCGCCGCGTCCTTCACCTTGTCCGTCATCGCCGGAGGGAGTGGGACCTCCCGCCAGCGCTTGCCGTCCCAGCGCGCGAAGGCGGGGTCGGTCCCCAGGGTGCCCAGCGGAAGGTCGGTGCTGAACAGCCAGACGTTGTCCGGCCCGGACGCCTCCAGGACGGTCAGGCCGAGAGTGGCGAGCTTCGGCAGCTCGGCAGCAGCGTCGTATTCCTGCCACGACTTTCCGTCGTAGTGGAGGAAGAAGGTCGAGTACCCGCCGGCCTTCTCGGTGGCGGTGCTCACATGGGCTCTGTCGCGACCGATCGCCCAGCCGTCGGTGGCAGAGGCGGCGGCGACGTCCATGATCTCGGCGTCGTCGGACTCGCTGACGTACGCGCTGCGCCAGCTCTCCCCCTCCGGCAGGGCGGCGGACGGCGAGGCCGGCTTGGGTGAAGCGGGCCCGGGCGAGGCCTTCCCGGAGTCGCTCGTATCCCGCCCGCACCCCGCCAGAGAGACGATGAGGAGGACGGACAGCACCGCGGTCCTGAGGCGCAGGAGCAAGGGCATCTACGGACCTCCAGGCCTCGGGGAGCCCCGGAGTCGCCTCGGGGAGCCCCAGAGTCTACGAGCCCCGCGTCGCAGGCGTGTGGTGTGCGTGGTGCGCTTGACACCAAAATCGAACATCCATTCTTATGGAGTGTCCGGCGGCTCTCTCCCCAGTGTTTTCGGGGATTTCGGTGAGAGTGGCAGGGCTGTGAGCCTCGAGTTATCCACAGGCGGACGGGCGTCGAGGCCGATTGTCAGTGGCAGGCGTTAGCGTCTTTGACGTGAAGCGATCGACTCAAGCAAATCGGGTGGAACCCATGGCAGGAACTGACCGCGAGAAGGCGCTCGACGCCGCGCTCGCACAGATTGAACGGCAATTCGGCAAGGGCGCAGTGATGCGCATGGGCGAGCGGCCGAATGAGCCCATCGAGGTCATCCCCACCGGGTCGACCGCGCTGGACGTGGCCCTCGGCGTCGGCGGCCTGCCGCGCGGCCGCGTGGTGGAGGTGTACGGGCCGGAGTCCTCCGGTAAGACGACCCTGACGCTGCACGCTGTGGCGAATGCCCAGAAGGCCGGCGGCTCGGTGGCCTTCATCGACGCCGAGCACGCGCTGGACCCCGAGTACGCCAAGAAGCTCGGCGTGGACATCGACAACCTGATCCTGTCCCAGCCGGACAACGGCGAGCAGGCGCTGGAGATCGTCGACATGCTGGTCCGCTCCGGCGCGCTCGACCTGATCGTCATCGACTCCGTCGCCGCCCTGGTGCCGCGCGCGGAGATCGAGGGCGAGATGGGCGACTCGCACGTGGGTCTGCAGGCCCGCCTGATGAGCCAGGCGCTCCGGAAGATCACCAGCGCGCTCAACCAGTCGAAGACCACCGCGATCTTCATCAACCAGCTGCGCGAGAAGATCGGCGTGATGTTCGGCTCCCCGGAGACGACGACCGGTGGCCGTGCGCTGAAGTTCTACGCCTCGGTGCGACTCGACATCCGCCGCATCGAGACCCTGAAGGACGGTACTGACGCGGTCGGTAACCGCACGCGCGTCAAGGTCGTCAAGAACAAGGTCGCACCGCCCTTCAAGCAGGCCGAGTTCGACATCCTCTACGGCCAGGGCATCAGCCGCGAGGGCGGCCTGATCGACATGGGCGTGGAGAACGGCTTCGTGCGCAAGGCCGGCGCCTGGTACACGTACGAGGGCGACCAGCTCGGCCAGGGCAAGGAGAACGCGCGCAACTTCCTGAAGGACAACCCCGACCTGGCCAACGAGATCGAGAAGAAGATCAAGGAGAAGCTGGGCGTCGGTGTGAAGCCGGAGGCGCCCACGGCCGAGCCCGGCGCCGACGCGGCGGGTGCCACCCCCGCCGAGGACGCGGCCAAGATGGTTCCCGCTCCCGCGGGCAAGGCCACCAAGTCCAAGGCCGCGGCGGCCAAGAGCTAGTCCGTGACGCGACGAACCGACTGGGCCGATCACGCCTACCCCGCCTCCCCGACGGACCTGGGCGACGGGGGCCCGGGTGACCCGGACGGGCACGGGGCGCCGCGTGACGGCGACGGACCGAGTGACGGCGACGGGGCACGGGGCGGTGGCGGTACCCGTGGCGGCGGGCGCAGCCGTGGCCGTCGGCGGCGCGGCGGCTTCGGCGAAGCGGCCGGAGGGCAACAGGACAGCGGCTCCCCGTCCTCGTCGAGGGCCGAGAAGGGGGAGCCGCCTGCGGACCCGGCGGAGCGGGCGCGCGGCATCTGCCTGCGCCTGCTCACCGGGCAACCGCGCACGCGCAAGCAGCTCGCCGACGCGCTGGCGAAGCGGGACATCCCCGATGAGGTGGCGGAGGAAGTGCTGTCCCGCTTCGAGGAGGTCGGTCTGATCAACGACGGCGCCTTCGCGGACGCCTGGGTGGAGTCGCGCCATCACGGCCGCGGGCTGGCCCGGCGGGCGCTCGCCCGGGAGCTGCGGACCAAGGGGGTGGACTCGGCGGTGATCGACGAGGCCGTCGGGCAGCTCGACTCCGAGCAGGAGGAGGAGACCGCCCGCGAGCTCGTGGCCCGCAAGCTCCGCTCCACATGCGGCCTCGACCGTGACAAGCGCCTGCGCCGCCTCGCGGGCATGCTCGCCCGCAAGGGATACCCGGAGGGCATGGCGCTCAGGGTGGTCCGCCAGGCCCTGGAGGAAGAGGGCGAGGAGACCGAGGACCTCGGGCTGGGGGACTTCTGAGCTCCGCCTGGCGGGGGAATTCCGAGCAAGTGGTCGGGGGGATTTCTGAGCCCCCCTGGTGAGGGGCTTTCGAGCTCGGCCGGGTGAAGGGTATTCGAGCCGACGCGGCGATCGCGGCCGCGTCCGCCGGGTGAGGGGCTTCTGAGCTCCGCCGGGTGCGTGGGTTTCTGATCTCCGCCGGGTGAGAGGCTTCTGATCTCCGCCGGGTGAGGGGATTTTGAGCTCCCCCTGGTGAGGGAGAGGGCGGCGTCGGTACGGGGGTCCGACGCCGAACTCGCCCTCACCCAGGTGGGGTTAACCCCCGGGTCGTGACGCCTGGTCACCGCAGTGCACAGGGACGTGTGCACAGGCGAGTGTGTACGCATGACACCGGAACCCGGCTCCGCCACTCCCGCCGGCGGCCAGGAGCTGAGCGATCTCAGCGCTCTGAAGGCGCTGGCTCAGCCCCGCCGCCAGCAGATCCTCCAGCACCTCACCCTCCACGGCCCCGCGACCTCCGCGATGCTGGCCCGCGACCTCGGGCTCAACACCGGCGCCACCAGCTACCACCTGCGTGAGCTGGCCCGCTACGGATTCACCGAGGAGAGCTCGGCCCAGGGCCGGAGCGTGGGTGGGCGTGAGCGCTGGTGGCGAGCCGTTCCGGGCGACCGCCGCTTCCCGCCCCGCAGCCGCCAGAACCCCGAAACCCGGCTCGTCATGGACGAGTTGAATCACCTCGCGTACGCCGCCGACCTCGAACTCTTCGAGCGGCTCCAGCGGCAGGGGCAGGACCTGGGGGAGTGGGCCGACGCCTTCCCCTACTCGCGCGGCATGATCCGGCTCACGCTGCCCGAACTCCGGGCGTTCTTCGAGGAGTTCATCGCCCTCCTCAACCGCTACAAGCGCCCCGACAGCGAGACCCCGGACGGCGCACGCACCGTCCTGACCCGCCTGCTCGCCTTCCCGGCGCCGGCCCGCGCCGATGACACCCGCGCCGACGACGCCCCGGCGCACCAGGCCCCGGCTCACCAGGCTCCCGCCGACGACGCCGCTCCCGCCGACGGCGCACCGGCGCACCAGGCTCCGGCCCACCAGGCTCCCGCCGAGGCCGCCCCGGCGCACCAGGCTCCGGCCGACGGAAGTCAGGCCTCGGCCGAGGGAATCCCGGCCCCCCGCACCACCACAGAGACGGACACGCCATGATGCTGCGCTACGCACTGCACACCGTCCGGGACCGCAAAGGCGGCTTCCTCGGTGCCTTTCTCGCCCTCATGTGCGCGGCCGCTCTCATCACGGCCTGCGGCACCCTTCTGGAGACCGGCCTGCGCGGCACCGTCCGCACCGAGCGGTACGCGGCCGCCCCCGTAGTCGTCTCCGCCGACCAGAACGTCCACAAGACCACGGTCAAGCACAAGAAGGGCAAGACCAAGGTCAAGCACAAGGCCAAACCCATCGCCGAGCGGGCCTGGCTGCCCCAGGACACCGCGGGACGGCTCCGCGGCCTCCCGGGCGTCGAGCGGGTCGTTCCCGAACTCACCTTCCTGGCGCAGCCCTTGGCGCCGGGAGCCGCCGCCCCCGACAGACCTGCGTACGGGCACGCCTGGGACTCCGCCGCGCTGACCCCCTACGCCCTGACAGCCGGGACCCCACCCACCAAGCCCCAGGACCTCGTCGTGGACCGGGACCTGGCCGACCGCGCCCACCTCGCGCCCGGAGACAGCCTCACCGTCCAGTCCACCCAGGCACCGCGCACCTACCGCGTCACCGGGATCGCCGCGCCCGCCGGGCATGCGTCGGTGACCCACCAGACCTCCCTGTTCTTCACCACCTCGGAGGCCCGCCGCCTCGCCGACCACCCCGGCCAGGTCACCGCCCTCGGCGTCATCCCCGCCCCCGGCCAGAAGCCGGCAGAGCTGGCGCGTGCCGTCGCCAAGGCACTCGACGGCACGACCGCCCAGGTCACCACCGGCGACGCCCGCGGCCCCGTCGAGTTCCTCGACGCAGCGGGTGCCCGCATCAAGCTCGTCAGCATGGGTGGCGCGATGGGCGGCACCTCCCTCCTCGTCGCGGTCCTCGTCGTCGTCGGCACCTTCGCGCTCTCCGTTCAGCAACGCCACCGCGAACTAGCCCTGTTGCGCGCCATCGCGGCCACACCCGAGCAGATCCGCAAGCTCCTGGGCCGTGAGGCGCTCATCGTCGGCGCCGCCGCGGGCGTCCTCGGCTCCCTCGCCGGGCTTCCACTCGGAGGGTGGCTGTATCACCGCTTCGTCGAACTCGGAGCGGTGCCGCCGACCCTCGAACGGACCGTCGGCGTCTTCCCGTTGTTCGCGGCCGTCGGCGCCACGCTCCTCGGCGCCTGGGCCGCCGCCCGGATCTCCGCCCGGCGTATCGCCCGTATCCGCCCGGCCGAGGCACTCACGGAGGCCAGGGTCGAGCGTGCCCGGCCCGCATGGGGTCGCGTCGCAGCCGGGATCGCGCTTCTCGCGGGCGGCGCTGTCCTCGTCGCCGTGCTCAGCGTGCTGCGCACGGAAGCGGCGTCAACTCCAGTGACATTCCTGGCCGTTGTCGTCCTCGCCTCCCCCGTCTCGCTGCTCGGCCCGCTCCTCGTGAAGGGCGCCGCGGCCCTCCTGGCCGGACCGCTGCGCCTCGCCGGGCCCGGCGGCAAGCTGGCCACCGCCAACCTCCGCGGCAACGCCGCCCGCATGGCCGCCGCCGTCACCCCGCTCGCCCTCCTCATCGGCATGACCTGCACCGTCCTCTTCACCCAGCCGACCCTGGGCAACGCGGCACGAGCCCAGGCGCGCGAAGGCATCCGGGCCGACTGGATCGTCGCGGCCCAGGGCCCCGGCGTCCCCGCCGAGGCCGCACGCAAGCTCCGTACGGTCAAGGGCACCGTCGCGACCGAGGTCGTCCGCACCACCGTGCGCGTAGGACTCGACAAGTACCCGGCTCAGGGCGTCACCCGCGAAGGCCTCACGCGTACGTGGGACCCGGACGTCACCGCGGGATCACTGAAGGACTTCCGCCGGGACGGCGTCGCCGTCAGTGAACTCGCCGCCGATCAGCTCCACTTGAAGCCCGGCAGCAGGCTGAAGCTGACACTCGGGGACGGCACACCGGCCACCCTCACCGTGGCGGCCGTCTACGCGAAGGGTCTCGGCTTCGGCGATCTGACCCTGGCCCACGACCTGGTGGCCCGGCACGTCGACAATCCCCTCGCCTCCTCCGTACTCGTCAGGACCAGCCGTACACAGGAACAACTCGCGAGCACCGTCCGGGAGTTCCCCGGTCTGCGCGTTCTCGCCCCCGAGGCGGCCGACGACCTGCAGGCCGAACGTCAGCAGGACAACGCCGAGGTCAACCTCCTCGCCATGGGCCTGATCCTCGCGTTCACCGCCATCGCCGTCGTCAACACCCTCGCGATGTCGGTCTCCGAACGCATCCGGGAGTTCGCGATGCTCCGCCTCGCCGGCGCCACCCGCCGTCAGGTCCTGAGGATGCTGCGCACCGAGGCCCTCGCCGTGCTGTTCATCGGCACGACCCTGGGCAGCGGTATCGCACTGGCCGTCCTGACGGCGTTCAGCGTCGGCATGACCGGCGGCGCCGCCCCCGCCGTCACACCCCTCGTCTACGTGGCGGTGGTCGCCGCCGCCGGGCTCCTCGCGCTGACCGCGACCGCGCTGCCCGGCCGCGCCGCCCTGAAGCTCCGACCGGTAGAGGTGGCAACAGCCAAGGAGTAAGGGGCAGTACGCAATGGTGGGCGCCCCTTACACCAGGGCGCCCACCATCACGTACTCCTACAGCCGCACGCGACCGTCACTCGGCCACCGGCAGCCCCGCCGCTTTCCACGCCTGGAATCCGCCGACCAGATCCGTGGCCCGGTGCAGCCCCAGCTGCCGCAGGGAGACGGCGGCGAGGCTCGACGCGTAGCCCTCGTTGCAGACGACCACGACGCGCAGATCGTGGCTCGTGGCCTCGGCCGCGCGATGGCTGCCCTGCGGATCGAGCCGCCACTCCAGTTCGTTGCGCTCCACCACGAGTGCCCCGGGGATCAGCCCGTCCCGCTCGCGCAGCGCCGCGTAGCGGATGTCGACGAGGAGCGCGTCGCCCGCGGTGGCGGCTGTGTACGCCTCATCGGCCTCGACCCGGTCCAGGCCGAGGCGCACCCGGTCGAGCAGCTCGTCGATGCCCTCGGGCCGTTCACCCCGAGAGCCGCTCACGTCACTCACCCCAGCAGTCACGTCACCCACCCTGCCCCCTCCGCTCACTGCCAGTCCTCCGGCCGCTCCACCGTCTCGAGTCGCAGCACCGCGCCCGTGCGGCTATAGCGGCGGATCTGCGGGAGCGGCGGGTAGTAGGCGTGCACGGAGACCGCGTGCTCGCTCGTGGACTCGTTGAGAACCTCGTGCACATGGTGCTGCCCGAAGGCCCTGCCCTTGCCCGCGGCCAACGTCCGTTCGCGGTCGACTCCTTCGGACAGCTCGAGCGTCTTCCAGCCGTCGGCGGGCAGCCGGACCGCGAGTGAGTTCTCCTTGAGCCCGCCCGACGCCGTGAGGAAGGCGCCGACGGATTCGGCGTGGTCGTGCCAGCCGGTGCCGGTGCCGGGCGGCCAGCCGATGAGCCAGGCCTCGCTGCCGCCGGGCCCTTCGAGCCGCACCCATGTGCGGCCCTCGGGGTCCAGCGGGAGCGAGGCGATGAGTTCGTGGTCCTCGGCGGTACGGCGTACGAAGTCGAGGAGGTCACGCTGCGTGGGCGCGGCGGTCACCAGGGAAGGGGAGACTGAGGCAGACACGGATACCGTCCTGAAGGTTCGCGGAAAGCGCGCGAGAAGGCCCGGAAGAATCGGTGAACCCGGGAAAACGGGGCGCGCAGGGGGAAAGGCGAATTCAGCAGGACGGGCGACACACGCAGCCCGGATAGCGGACGAGGTCCATATGGACCCTCCGCCACAGGCGCACATCGGTGTCGGTCACGCTCCGGAGTACACCATGGCGGAGGGGGTCGGTCAACTTGTTCCGGCGGCGCTCCCGGCCTTCGCGCCGTCCTCCACGGGCCCCCCGAGCGCGGCTTGCGCGGCCGCGTACAGCTGAGCGGGATGCACCCCGCTCAGGGCCGTGACCAGGTGGCCGTCCGGGCGCACAAGCAGCACGGAGTGTGCCGGGGCGCCCGGGTAACTCTCCGCCACCAGCAGCTCCGCCTCGTGCGGCAGGGCCGTGACGGCGGCCGCGAGCCGTGGCATGACCCCGGCCGAGACCCAGTGCCGCCGCTCCCACACACCCGTGCCGGGCGCGATCAGGACGACGAGCAGGTGCCCGAGGCCGAGCCGGTCCCGCAGTCGGACGAAGGTCCCGTCGGGGGCCGTGACTCGCACGTCCCGGACGGGCGCGCCCGGAGCCGTACCCACGTCGACCTCCGCTTCGGAGGGCTCCGGCGCGAGAGGCGATTCGGCGTACGACCCCGGAGCGCCCAGCGCCCCGTGCCCCAGATGACCGTCCGTGAGCAGCGCGTCATGGCCGCGCGCGGATCCGGCGACGTACGAGCGCAGCCCCTTGCCGCCCCGCAGTATCGGCAGTGCCTGGTCGGCGGCGCGCAGCCGGCCCGCGACGACGGCGCGGCGCTCGGCCTGATAGCTGTCGAGGAGCGCCTCGTGCGGGCCGTCGTGCCAGGCGAGGGCCAGCTTCCAGGCGAGGTTGTCCGCGTCCCTCAGGCCCTCGTCGAGGCCCTGGGTGCCGAGCGCGCCGAGCAGGTGCGCCGCGTCACCGGCGAGGAAGACCCGGCCGACCCGCCACCGCCGGGCCAGGCGGTGGTGCACCGTGTGCACTCCTGTGTCCAGCAGCTCGTACGGCGGTGTCGAGCCGGCGCACCAGCCGGCCAGCGTCTCCCGGATGCGGGTCACCAGGATGTCGGGCGTGACCAGCTCGCTGCGGGGCGGCAGCAGCCAGTCGAGGCGCCAGACGCCGTCGGCGAGGGGGCGGCCGACGACCTCCCCGCCGGACGGGCCCGACGTCCGCCAGGGAAGGTTCCGATGAAGCAACGCCTCGTCGGGCCAGGGGAGTTCCGTGCGCAGCGCGGCGACGGCGTGTCGCTCGACGGACGTGCGGCCGGGGAAGCGGATGTCGAGCAGCTTGCGGACCGTGGAGCGCGGGCCGTCGCAGCCCACCAGGAAGCTTCCGCGCCACCAGGTGCCCTTCGGGCCGCGGGTGTGCGCGGTCAGTGCGCCGCTCTCCTGCTCGATCGAGTCGAGGCGGCTGTTCACGGCGACCTTGATGAGCCGCTCGCCGGCGGCGGCCTCCCGCAGGGCGCCCGTCAGTTCGTGCTGGGCCAGATGCAGGGGCGAGGGCATCTGCTCACCGAAGGTGAGCTCCCGCATCACCTGTTTGCGCCGCAGCGAACGCCAGCCGGTCCAACGCGCGCCCGTCGCGTCGAAGGGCGTCCGGGCGAGCCGCTCCATGAGGGCGGCGGTGTCCTCGCGGAGGATCACGGTCCGTGCGGGGCGCTGTTCGTCCTTGCCGGGGCCCTCGTCGAGCACGACGGAGGGCACGCCGTGGCGGGCGAGAGCGAGGGAGAGCGTGAGCCCGACGGGGCCGGCGCCGACGACGATCACCGGGTCCACGGCGCGGCTCCTCCTGCCCCGGGGAGTGCTGTGGGAGGCGTACAAGAAAGGGCAGTTGGAGCGGGGTGCGCGATCACAGAACGTATGCAACCCATTGCGGGTGCTTGCGTCAAGTGACGGAGGCAGTGGCGATCATGCCACTGCCTCCGTTTGCTCACATCTCGTCAGTTCTTCTGCAGGGCCGTTCAGTCGGTCCCGTCCACGACGGAGGGCTCGGTGGCGGCCGCCACCGCGATGCCCGTCTTGGCGCGACGGCCGCGCCGCTCGATCCAGGTGGCGAGCCCGGCCAGGGCCAGACACAGTGCCACGTAGATCGCGCCGACGACGATGACCACTGCGGTGATGGGGTTCTCGCCGTTGACGATGATGTTGCTGGCCATCGTGCGGGCCGCGAACAGCAGCTCGCTGTACGTGATGATGTAGCCGAGCGAGGTGTCCTTGAGGGTCACCACGAGCTGGCTGATCATCGTCGGCAGCATGGAGCGCACGGCCTGCGGCAGCAGCAGCATCGTCATGACCTGCGACTTGCGCAGCCCCAGCGCGTACGCGGCTTCCACCTGTCCGCGCGGCACGGCGTTGACGCCCGCCCGGATCACCTCGGCCTGCACACAGCCGTTGTAGACGGTCAGACCGATGACGAGCGCCCAGAAGGCGGTGTTGTCGCCGACGACGCCGAGGCCGTTCTTGTAGGTCAGGAACAGGAACCACAGGGCGTAGATCGTGATCAGCAGCGGGATCGCGCGGAACAGTTCGATGAAGCCCGTGGCCGCCCAGCGGACCGTCTTGTGCTCGGACAGGCGCGCGACGGCCAGGAGCAGGCCGAGCACCAGGGAGAGCACGCCGGCGACGGCGAACACCTTCAGCGTGGTGACCACGCCGTCGCGGATGCTGGTCCGCACACCGGCGTTGTTGAAGATGTTCCAGACCTCGGGCTCCAGCTGCCCCTTGACGTTCATCCGGTAGAGGGTGAACGCGATCAGGCCGAGCACGGCCAGGGAGCCGATGACCGTGTAGAGGCGGTTGCGCACCCGGGCCTTGGGGCCCGGTGCGTCGTACAGGACGCTCGAACTCATCGTGCGACCCCCATGCGCCGCTCGAGCAGCCGGAAGAGACCGCTGATGGTGAAGGTGATGACCAGGTAGCCGAGAGCCACCCAGAGGAAGATCCAGGCGATGGCGAAGCCCTGGTCGCTGAGCAGCTTCTGCACGCCGAACAGCTCGGTGACACTGAACGCGCCCGCGATCGCCGAGTTCTTCGTCAGCGCGATGAAGATCGAGCTGAGCGGCGGCAGGACGGTGCGGGTGGCCTGCGGAAGGATGATCAGGCGCAGCGTCTGGAAGAAGGTCATTCCGATGGACCGGGCGGCCTCGGCCTGTCCCAGCGGCACCGTGCTGATGCCGGACCGGACGGCCTCGCACACGAACGCCGAGGTGTAGAAGCCCAGCGCCATGAGGGCCTTGGCCCACGGGCTGAGGCCCGGCATGAAGATGACCGGAACGACGAACCACGCCACAAGGAAGAGCAGGGTCAGCGGGGTGTTCCTGAAGAGCGTGACCCAGGCGGTGCCGAAGAAGCGCAGCGGGGGCACGGGTGAGACACGGAACCCGGCGATGATGACACCCAGGACCATCGCGAGGAGCCCGCTGGCCAGGGTCAGCAGGACGGTGCCTATGAACCCCTCGCGGAATTCCGCGAGATGGTCGAGCAATACGTTCACGGGGATGTCCTCGTGGGCGGCGGCGGACAGGCAGCGCGGGCCGTGCCACGGGCGCACTGTGCGGTTGCGCCCGTGGCGGGCCGGTCACTGCCGGAGGGTCGTACGGTGCGGGCCGGGGCCCGCACCGCTAGGGGGTGTCCGGCCCTGATCCGCCGGACACCCCCTTGCGCGTCAGTAGCGCTCGAGCGCCGGCGGCGCGGTGTACGCGGACTTGGACAGGCCGAGCGTCGCGTCGTACGCCTTCTTGTAGTCGCCGTTCTTCTCGTGCGCCTCGATGGCCTTCGAGACCGCCTCGCGCAGCGCCTTGTCGTCCTTGTTCATGCCGACGCCGTACGGCTCCTCGGTGAACGGCTTGCCGACGACCTTCAGCTTGCCGGGGCGCTGGGCGGCGTAGCCCTTGAGGATCGCGTCGTCGGTGGTGACGGCGTCGACCTCGTTGTTGAGCAGCTGCTGCACGCACTCGGAGTACTTGGAAAGCTCGACGGTCTTGGCGCCGTACTTGGCCTTCTTGATCTCCTGGAGCGGGGTCGAGCCCTTGATGGAGCAGACCGTCTTGCCCTTGACGGACTCCGGACCCGTGATGCCCTTCTCGTCGCCGCGGACGAGGAGGTCGGCGCCGGCCATGAAGTACGGGCCGGCGAAACCGACCTGCTTCTTGCGCTCGTCGTTGATCGTGTAGGTGCCTACGTAGAGGTCGACCTCGCCCTTGGAGATGGTCGTCTCACGGACGTTCGAGTCGATCGTCTTGAACTCGATCTGCGACGGCTTGAAGCCGAGGTCGGCGGCGACCATCTTGGCGATCTCGATGTCGAAGCCGGAGCGCTTGCCGTCGGTGTCCTGGAAACCGAGGTACGGCTGGTCGTTCTTGGCGCCGATGACGATCTTTCCGGCCTTCTGCGCCCGCTTCAGCGTCGCGGAGTCCAGCTTCACGCCCGAGGCGACCGTGTACGTGGGCAGCTTCGGCTGGTCCTTGCCGCCGGCGCCGCCGGCGGGCTTGTCACCGGCGTTGCCGGAGTCGCCGCCGCACGCGGTGGCGGCGAGGGCGAGTACGGCGACAGTGGCCGCCGCGGCGGCGGACTTGCGGAGCTTCATGGTGAATATCCTTCGTGTCGGCAGAATTCGGCCGTGGGAAAGTCGGACGCCCGTGCGTCAGCCTCAGTGGGCGTCAGTGGTGCAGGATCTTCGACAGGAAGTCCTTGGCCCGGTCGCTGCGCGGGTTGCTGAAGAACTGGTCGGGGGTGGCCTCTTCGACGATCCGTCCGTCCGCCATGAAGACCACGCGGTTGGCCGCCGAGCGCGCGAAGCCCATCTCGTGGGTGACGACGATCATCGTCATGCCGTCACTGGCGAGCTGCTGCATGACCTCGAGGACCTCGTTGATCATCTCCGGGTCGAGGGCCGACGTCGGCTCGTCGAAGAGCATGATCTTGGGGTCCATCGCCAACGCCCGTGCGATCGCGACGCGTTGCTGCTGCCCGCCGGAGAGCTGCGCGGGGTACTTGTCCGCCTGCGTGCCGACGCCCACCCGGTCGAGCAGGGTGCGCGCCTTGGCCTCGGCCGCCTTCTTGTCAGCCTTGCGGACCTTGATCTGCCCCAGCATCACGTTCTCGAGCACGGTCTTGTGCGCGAAGAGGTTGAAGGACTGGAAGACCATGCCCACGTCCGCGCGGAGGCGGGCCAGCTCCTTGCCCTCCTGGGGCAGCGGCTTGCCGTCGATCGTGATCGCACCCGTGTCGACGGTCTCCAGGCGGTTGATCGTGCGGCACAGCGTCGACTTGCCGGAGCCCGAGGGTCCGATGACGACGACGACCTCACCACGCGCGATGGTCAGGTCGATGTCCTGGAGCACGTGCAGCGCGCCGAAGTGCTTGTTGACGTTGTTCAGCACGACCAGCTCGTCGGCCGCGGGAATGGCGTCCTTGGTCACCGATACATCGGTCATCGGGGTCTTGCTCCATCCTCCTCGGTTGGGAGGACAGTAATGACGCCGTACGACCAGCGTCATTACATCTGAGCGGAACTTGAGCATAACGATCCGGCTGCGACCGGACACGATGCGTGAAGAGGGTGGCCCGGCGCGTACCGGCTGGATAACGGAAGGCTTCGGTAACCGGAACGCTCTTGACGGCGTCCTTATGTTTCGGAGTGGATGCCCTGGTGCGTTTCACGCGCGCGCAGGGTTAGCGCCCGTCGGGGTGCCACGACCGAACGATCGATGAACCGAAGGGGGCCGTGATGAGACTGCTTCTCGTCGAGGACGACGACCATGTCGCCGCCGCTCTGTCGGCGGTCCTCGCCCGGCACGGCTTCGACGTGACGCACGCCCGCAGCGGCGAGGAAGCGCTCCGGAAGCTCGTCCCCGAGGCGGACGCCTTCGGTGTCGTACTCCTCGATCTCGGCCTGCCCGACCAGGACGGCTACGAGGTGTGCGGCAAGATCCGCAAGCGCACGTCGACACCCGTGATCATGGTGACCGCGCGCGCGGACGTACGCTCCCGCATCCACGGCCTCAACCTCGGCGCCGACGACTACGTGGTGAAGCCGTACGACACGGGGGAGCTGCTCGCCCGTATCCACGCGGTCAGCCGGCGCAGCGTGCCGGACGAGACCTCCGCCTCGGCCGAGGACGGTCTGCGGCTCGGGTCCGTGCACATCGAACTGCCCACCCGCCAGGTCAGCGTGGACGGTTCGGTTGTCCAACTGACCCGCAAGGAGTTCGACCTTCTGGCGCTTCTCGCGCAGCGCCCCGGGGTGGTGTTCCGCCGGGAACAGATCATCAGCGAGGTCTGGCGCACCAGTTGGGAGGGCACGGGCCGCACCCTGGAGGTGCATGTCGCGTCCCTGCGCTCCAAGCTGCGCATGCCCGCCCTCATCGAGACCGTGCGCGGCGTCGGGTACCGGCTCGTCGCGCCGGCCGCCTAGAGGCCGCGGGTGCGCGCTCGCCTCCTCCCGCTGCTCATCGTCCTCATGGCGGGCGTGCTGCTCGCGCTCGGCTTCCCGCTCGCCGTGAGCGTGGCGGCCGCCCAGCAGCAGAAGGTCGTCGTCGACCGCATCGACGACACGGCACGCTTTGCCGCGCTGGCCCAGTTCGTCACCAAGCGCTCGACGGGTTCCCGCGTACACGTCACGGACGAGCGCCAGCAGACCCTGCAGAACGAACTCACCCGCTACTACGAGGTGTACGGGATCCGCGCGGGCGTCTTCTACCGCAACAGCGACCCCATGGGGCGCGCCCCGGATGGCTGGCAGCTGCCCCGCGACGGAGCCGTGCGCGAGGCCTTCGACGAGGCCCTGTTCTCGCGCGGCAGCCACGACCCCCGGCAGGTGTGGCCCTGGCAGCGCGGCCGGCTCGTCGTCGCGTCACCGGTCATCAGCGACGGCGACGTCGTCGCGGTCGTCGTCACCGACTCGCCCACCGGCAAGATGCGCTCCAAGACGCTCCAGGGATGGCTGCTCATCGCGGCGGGCGAGGCGGCCGCGATGCTCCTGGCCGTCGGCGCCGCGCTGCGGCTGACGGGCTGGGTCCTGCGGCCCGTGCGCGTCCTCGACGCGACCACCCACGACATCGCCACCGGACGCCTGAAGTCCCGCGTCGCCCCGTCCGGCGGACCGCCGGAACTCCAGCGCCTGGCCCGGTCGTTCAACGAGATGGCCGACAACGTCGAGGACGTCCTGGAGCAGCAGCGCGCCTTCGTCGCCGACGCCTCGCACCAACTGCGCAATCCGCTCGCCGCCCTGCTCCTGCGCATCGAGCTCCTGGCCTTCGAACTGCCCGAGGGGAACGAGGAGATCGCCTCGGTGCGCACGGAGGGCAAGCGGCTCGCCTCGGTCCTCGACGACCTCCTCGACCTGGCCCTCGCCGAACACACCGAGGCGGACCTGCGGCTCACGGACATCGGCGAGCTGGTGACCGAACGCGTGGGCGCCTGGCGGCCGGTCGCCGACGAGAAGGGCGTGCGCCTGACCGAGGACTGCCCCGCGGTCACCGGCTGGGCGGACCCCGTGACGCTGTCGAGCGCCCTGGACGCGGTGATCGACAACGCACTGAAGTTCACCCCCTCCGGCGAGGAGGTGAAGGTCTGCGTCGCCCGTAACGGAGAGTCCACACAGATCGTGGTCGCGGACCGGGGTCCGGGCCTGCGCGAGGACGAACTCGCGCGGATCGGCGACCGGTTCTGGCGCAGCGCGGGCCACCAGAACGTCAAGGGCTCGGGCCTCGGCCTGTCCATCTCGCGGGCGCTGCTCGCGGCGGGCGGCGGCTCCATCACGTACGCCCCTCACGAGCCGCACGGGCTGCGCGTGACGGTGGCGGTGCCCCGGACCCATCGGGAAGGCTGAGGCGGCGGGCCAGGGCCCTACGGCTTCACCGAGCGGTAGTAGCGGCGGGCGCCCTCGTGCAGCGCCAGCGGATCCGTGTAGAGCGCCGTCCGCAGGTCCACGAGCTGCGCCGCGTGCACCTGCGCGCCGATGTGGTCGCGGCTGTCTATCACCGTGCGCGTCACCGCCTCCGTGAGGCGGGGGTCCGCACGGTCCGTGGTGACCAGCAGATTCGCCACGGCCAGCGTGGGCACCGAGACACCCTGCTGCGCGTCCGGATAGGCGTCCGCGGGCATCACGGCGGCCCGGTAGTAGCGGGACGCGCCGCCCTGCTTGTGCAGCGCGTCGACGAGGTTGCCGAGCTCGACGAGACGGATGGGGTAGTTCTCCGACAGCTTGCGCACATGGGTCGTCGGCAGGCCGCCCGACCAGAAGAAGGCGTCGATGTCGCCGTCCTTGAGCGCCTGGGGCATGCCGTCGATCCCCGTGGAGACCGGCTTCATGTCCTTCTCCAGGTCGAGGCCGGTGGCCTCGACCACGCGCTCCGCGATGAGCCGTACCCCGGAGCCCCTGCCGCCCACGGCGACCCGGAGGCCGCGCAGGTCCTGGACCGACCTGATCGACGACGAGCGGGGCACGACCAGCTGCACGTAGTCGTCGTACAGGCGGGCGCAGCCGCGCAGCCGGTCCCCTCCGGCGCCGCCCTGGAGCTTGTACTTCTCCACGGCGTCGGCGGCCGCGATCGTGAAATCGGCCTTCCCGGTGGCGACCCGCTCGACGTTCTCCTGGGACCCCTCGCTGTTCGTCAGGCGTACGTCGAGGTCCGGCAGGTCGTGGCCGAGCGCGGTCTTGAGGAGGTTGCCGTAGCGCTCGTACACCCCGGTCCGCTGGCCCGTACTGAAGGTCACGCTGCCCCCCGGCCTCCCGTCGTCCAGCGGCAGCAGCCACCACAGGAGCAGCCCGAGGACCACGAGGGCGGCGGCCGAGCCCTCCAGGGCTCGGCGCCTGCTGATACGGGGGAGGGCCTTGGGCATGCGGGCGATCCTGCCATTTGACTCACCGTGCTGGCCAGGGGCGCCGGCCGGTCACCGCGAGCGCCTCTCCAGTGACGCTGCAGCCGCGCCCGGCAGGCTGATGCCGACGCCGGGCGGCCGGAAGGGCCGCCGCGAAGGGAGTTCGCCATGTCTCAGCCCGTCGGGACCCTCCGCCAGCAGGTCACGGGTGACCTGTACGCCGAGGTGCAGACGTTCTACGCCCAGCAGATGCGTCGGGTCGACGCCCTGGACATCGAGGGCTTCGCCGACACGTTCACGGACGACGGGGAGGTCGTCCACGCGGGCGGTCAGCGGCAGAGCGGCCGGGTGGAGATGATCGCCGGGATGCGCGCCAACCTGCCGCGCTACAAGGACATCGCCGTACGCCACTGGTTCGGCCACCTCCTCATAGAGGCCGACCCCCAGGACGGGGACACCATCCGGGTCTCGTACTACACGCTGGTCACCCAGACCGACCGCGAAGGGAAGGTCTCCTTCCAGCCGACGTTCACCGTCGACGACGTGCTCGTGCGCCGCGACGGCGGGCTGCTGACCCGCTCCCGCGTCATCCACCGCGACAGCCCCGCAGCTCCCGCGGCTTCCTGACCGGCCTGTACACGGAACCGGCCTGAACACGGAGATCCGGCACATGGCCGAGGGGCCCCTGTCGAGGGGCCCCTCGGCCATGTGCCGACCGATGACACGTTCTGGGCGGCGGCTCAGTCGATGCCCCGGCAGATGTGGGGTTCACTCCCGTCGTCGTCGAGGTCCCCGGCCAGCAGCAGAGGTATCCGGCACGGCACCCCGTGGAACTCCAGGTGCGTCGGGGGTGCCACGTGCGTCTCGCGGTCCAGCAGAATCGTCTCCATCGACGACTCCTTTCAGTACGGCGGTTTCGTCGGTGCGGGGTCTCGGCCTCCGGTCTGTGAGGTAACGGCGCTGTGAGGTTCCGGTCCGGGAGTTCCGGTCCGGGAGGTTCCGGACTGTGCGGTCAGGCGTGGCAGGAGGGCAGGGCGCCGTGGAAGGCGACCATCTCCTTGAAGGACGCCGCGACATCGATACGGGCGCCAGGTGCCAGGCCCTCGAGTTCGGCGTACGCGCGGTGCAGGTTTCCGACCAGGCGCTCGGAGTCCAGGAGCCCGGCGAACGCGCCGAGGTCCGCGTCCCGGGCCGCCTGGAGCGGGCCCACGCCGCGCCGCAGGCCGTCCCGTGCGAGGTCCTGGAGCCAGTGGACGTAGGCCTCCGTCGCGTCGAGGAGCTCGGGGCCGCCGACCGGACCGTGCCCGGGGACGACCACGGAGGCACCGAGCGCGCGCATGCGCTCCAGGGCCCGCAGCGACCCGGTGACGGAGCCCATCAGGAGGTACGGGGTCACCCCCGACCACACCACGTCCCCGGTGAACAGCACGCCGCGCTCCGGCACCCACGCGATCACGTCGTTCGCGGTGTGGGCGGGGCCCACGTGGAGCAGCTCGGTGCGCAGGCCGCCCTCCGCATGCAGGGTGAGCTCGTCCCGGAAGGTGAGTGTGGGCAGGGTCAGCGGGGTCTCGCCCCACTCGACGTCCGGCCACAGGTGGCGCAGACCGAGGCCCGCCTCCTGCGTGTCGGACCGGGTGCCCGCGTGCGCCACGACGGCGGCACGCGGCGTGAACTGGCCGTTGCCGAACGTGTGGTCGCCGTGGAAGTGGGTGTTGACCACGTAGTCCGGGCCACCCGGCACCACGCGCTCCACCTCCTCCCGCAGCGTGCGGGTGCGGGACTCGGTCGCCGCCGTGTCGATCAGGACCGCCTGGCCGCCGCCGGCGACGAGGCCGGCGTTGTTCAGGCACCAGCCGCCCTCCGGCTGGACGAAGGCGTACACCCCGTCGGCGACCTGCCGCAGGCTGCCGGGCGCAGCCACCGAGGACGCAGTTGTCGCACTCACGCGGCCGCCTCCCTCTGCTCGGCGGACGAGGCGGACGAGCTGGACGAGGCGGGCGACAGCCGGCCGAACTTGCCCTGGTGGAACAGGAGCGGGTCCGGCTCGGACGACCCGCCGGACAGGGCGACGACCCGGCCGATCAGCAGCGTGTGGTCGCCGGCCGTGTACTCCGCGTCCAGCACGCACTCGACGTACGTCTCCGCGGCGGGCAGCACGGCGTTGCCGGTGACGCCCTCCTCGGCGGACAGGCGCAGCATCGCGGCGCGGCCCTCCGGCCGGTCGGGCCGGCAGAACTCCAGCGCCAGATCCAGCTGCGCCTCGGTGAGCACGCTCACGGCGAAGCTGCCCGCCTGCGATATCCGCGGGCGCATCCGGCCGGACGCCTTGACGGAGACGAGGATCAGCATCGGGTCGAGCGAGACCGAGGTGAGGCTGTTCAGGGTCATCACGATGGTCTCGTCGCCGCTTCCCTGGGTGAGCAGGGTGACGCCCGTCGGGAATCGGCCCATCGCGGCCCGGAAGGCGGCCACATCGGGTTCGGCGAGAGTTGCGCCGGCGGTCACAGCAGTCATGTCAGGTACTCCGTTTCTGCTCGTCGTCAGGGCCGTCGCAGGCGTCGCCGGGATCGGCGGCACCGGGGCCATCAGTAGTTGCCGAGCCCGCCGCAGACGTTCATGGCCTGCGCGGTGATGGACCCGGCCGGGTCCGACGCGAGGTAGCCGACGAGCCCGGCGACCTCCTCGGGGGTGGAGTAACGGCCGAGCGGGATCTTGGCGTTGAACTTCTCCTGGATCTCCTGCTCGCTCACTCCGTAGTGGCCCGCGTAGCCCTGCCGCACGCGCTGGGCCATGGGGGTCTCGACGTATCCGGGGCAGACGGCGTTCACGGTGATGCCGGTCGCGGCGAGCTCCTTGCCGACGGCCTTGGTGAAGCCGATCACTCCGTGCTTGGAGGCGGAGTAGGGCGCGGCGAGCTCGACGCCCTGCTTGCCGCCGGTGGAGGCGATGTTGATGATCCGGCCCCAGGACCCCTCGCGCATCAGGCCCGTGCTGAGCACTTCCCGGGTGACACGGAAGGTGCCGTTCAGGTTGGTCTCGATCACGTCGTCCCAGAGCGCGTCGGGCAGCTCCGCGGTCACCCCGCCACCGCCGCGGCCCGCGTTGTTGACGAGGATGTCGATGCGGCCGTACTCGGCCACGGCGGCGGCCACGGCCTGCTGGATCTGCGTCACGGACGTCACGTCGCACACCGTGCCGGCTACCTCGTGGCCCTGCTCGCGCTGCGCCTTGACCATGGCGGCGACGTTCTCCGCGTCCCGCGCCACACCGAACACCGCGACGCCCTGCCGGGCCAGCAGCTCGGTCACGGCCAGGCCGATCCCGCTGGTCGCCCCGGTGACGAAGGCTACTCGTCGTCCCGCGTCTGTCATCGTGCTCTCCCCATCGCTCGTGTCGATCCGGTCCACGTCGGCTCGACGGTGGGCCCGTGGCCTTGCGGGTTTCTCGCCCCCGGGTGGAGCCGCGGTGGAGGCCGGCTGTTCGAGCCGTACTCGACACGGGGCCTAGCGAGGGCCGTCAGCTTGGGTGCATTCGATGCCGTGGCCGGGCGGATACCTGGCCGGAGCGAGGAGGCCCCGTGCCCGAGCAGACGCAGACCCTGCCCGACGTCAGGAAGTCGGTGACCGTGGCGGCGACGCCCGACGAGTGCTTCAAGGTCTTCACCGAGCGCCCGGCGGACTGGTGGCCGCCGAGCCACATCCTGGTGCGCAAGGAGCGGGCCGGCCTCGCCTTCGAGGCGGGCGTCGGCGGGCGCTACTACGAGTGGGACGTGGAAGGCACCGAGATCGCCTGGGGCCGCGTGCTGGAGTGGGTGCCGGGCCGCCGCGTCGTCATGACCTGGCGGATCGACCCCAACTGGCAGTCCATCCCCACCGACGACGGCGCCAGCCAGATCGAGGTCGACTTCGAGGCCGTCGACGCGGGACACACCCGTGTCTCGCTCGCCCACGTCAAGCTGGACCGGCACGGACCCGGCGCCGAGCGGATCTTCAAGGCGCTCGACGGGCCGAGCCCCGGCGAGACGCTGGAGCGCTTCGCCCGCGCCCTCACGGACGGGTCCGGATCGTGAGCGTCGACCTCGGCGTCCTCGCCGCTCCCGACGCCGGCCCGGCGGTTCCCGCCACCGGGCTCGTCGCCGCCGCCGACGGGATACGCCTGCTCGCGGCGCGCCACGCGGCGGACGCGGACACGGGCCGCAGCCTGTCCCGCGAGGTCACCGACGCGATACGGGAGGCCGGGTTCGCCCGGCACTTCGTGGCCGCGCGGTTCGGCGGCACGGAGGGCTCGTTCGCCAACCTGACCCGGGCCGTCATGTCCGTCGGCGAGGGCTGCGCCGCCTCGGCCTGGTGTGCCTCGCTCGCGGCGTACTCGGCCCGCTTCGCCTCGCACCTGCCCGAGCAGGGGCACCAGGAGCTGTGGGGCGCGGGCCCCGACACGGTCGTGGCGACCGGTCTGATGCCCGCCGGGCGGGCCAGGCAGGCGGACGGCGGCTGGCGGGTCACCGGCGAGTGGGCCTACGTCAGCGCCGTCGACTTCGCCGACTGGGTGATGGTCTGTGCGGCCGTCGCGGGCGGTGAGGGACCGCCGCAACTGCGCTTCTTCACCCTGCCGCGGGGCACGTACACCGTGCGCGAGACCTGGGACAGCATCGGGATGCGGGCCACCGGCAGCCACACGGTCGTGGTCGACGACGTGTTCGTACCGGCGCATCTGACCTTCGACCGCACCGACATGCTCACCGGCCGCAACGGCGCCTCGCGCGTGTCCGCGCACAACGTGCCCTTCCAGGCGGTGGGCGGCCTGACCTTCATCGCCCCCGTCGTCGGCGCCGCCACCGGCGCGCTGGCCGCCTGTACGGGATCGATCCAGGGGCGCCGGCGCAACCAGACCGCCGAGCTGACCGTCGTACGTGCCTCCGGCCGGATCGACGCCGCACGCCACCTCGTCATGGAGAACGCCCAGGTCCTCGACCGGCGCCTCTTCACCCCCGAGCACATGGCGCGCAACGAGCGGAACGCCACCTTCGCCGCCGAGATCCTGCGCGAGGCCGTGGCCCTCCTCGTGGGCGCGGCCGGGACCGGCGGCCTCGGCGAGGGGCACACGCTCCAGCGCTTCTGGCGGGACATCACATCAGCGACGAGCCATGTGGCGCTGCAGTACGACACCGCCGCCCGCAAGAACTACTCCGCGGTGCTGCTCGGCCCGGAGGGTTGATCCGTACCGCACGGCGAAGGGGGCGTCCGGCACCACGGACGCCCCCCTTCGCCATGCGCGGCGGAGCACCTCAACTTCCTCTAGTTCAGGGCGACTTGGCCTCGATCGGCCCTCCGTACGGTGAGATCCGACCCGTAACGTCCCAAGCGGAGGATCTATCGTGACAGTCACCCAGGAGACAGCCAGCCAGGAGACGGCGCCCCAGGGCGCCGGCTGCCCGGTGGCGGGAGTGTTCCCCTTCAGCGGTTCCAGTTACCGTGGCCCCGCCCCGGCGTACGCCGCCCTGCGCGCCGAACAGCCGGTGGTGAAGGTGCCCACCGCGGGAGGTGTGGACGCCTGGCTGATCACCCGTTACGAGGATGTGCGGCGGCTCTCCGCCGACCCCCGGCTCAGCCGGGCCCAGGCCTGCGGCGAAGGCGCCCCCCGCGTGGGCGGCACGATGCACACCACGCCGGAGATGATCATCTCGCTCGACGCGCCGGAGCACTCCCGGCTGCGGAAGCTGGTGGCCGGCGCGTTCACCATGCGGCGGGTCGAGCGGATGCGGGACAACGTCCAGAAGGTCACCGACGAACTCCTCGACGACATGGCGGCCAAGGACGGGGTCGTGGACCTCGTGCAGCAGCTTGCGGTGCCGCTCCCGCTGACCGTCATCGGGGAACTCCTGGGCGTACCGGCCCAGGACCTGCGGGAGTTCGAGCAGTGGGCGCGCGCCTTCGCCACGGTCGACGACCGGGCCGGCGGCGAGGAGTCGCTGCACGCGCTCGGCAAGCTCAGCGAGTACATCGTCGGGCTCATCGCCGAGAAGCGCGCCAACCCCGCCGACGACATGCTGTCCGAGCTGATCGCGGCCCGCGACGACGACGACCGGCTCAGCGAGCCCGAGCTGGTCACCTTCGGCTTCACGCTGATCGGCGCCGGCTTCGACACCACCGCCAACCAGCTGGCCAACTCCGTCCTGGCCCTCCTCGTGGACCACCAGGACCAGTGGCGTCACCTCGTCGAGGACCGCTCCCGGATCCCGAGGGCCGTCGAGGAACTCCTGCGCCACGTCAACCTGTTCGCGACCGACACCTCCGGATTCCCGCGTATCGCGGCCGAGGACATCGAGGTCGGCGGCGTGACGATACCCAAGGGTGACGCCGTGCTCCTCTCGCTCGCGTCGGCCAACCGGGACGCGGAGGTCTTCCCCGACCCGGACCGGCTCGACCTGACCCGGGAGCGCAACCCGCACATCTCCTTCGGCCACGGGATGCACTACTGCCTCGGCAAGCACCTGGGGCGGATGGAGATGGAGATCGCCATCGACGGCCTGGTGCGCCGCTTCCCGGATCTGCGGCTCGCGGTCCCCGAGAGCGAACTGCCCTGGCACAAGGGGGAGATCAACCACACCCTGACCAGCCTGCCGGTCGTCCGGGGGCAGTGAGTCCACCGGCTCCGTGCGGTCCCGTCCCCTCTCGGAAGGGGACGGGACCGCAGGCGTACCGAGGTCCGTGGGGCAGCGCGAAGCCGCCGCACCCCGCGCGAGGCGGTGAGTACGGCGGCGGGATGATCCCGGGTGTGTTCACACCCGCGGGCGCGGACCCGGTCTCAGGTGCGGACGGCGACCCTCTCCGCGGGGGACGTGCGGGGAAGCTTCTTCAGGTCGAAGCCGGGCGCGCGCACCTCGCCCGGCGTCAGAGCGGTGCCCGAGGCGAGCAGCCGGCGTGAAATGCCGTGGTCCGCAGGCCGGTTCACCGACTCCACGCCGATCAGCCGTCCGGCACGGAAGCAGAAGACGGAGAACCGTCCGCCCTCCACGTCGCCGCTCGTGACCACCTCGTCGTGGCCTGCCGTGAGTCCCGCCAGCTGCATCCGCAGCCCGTACTGCTCGGACCAGAACCAGGGCACGGAGGTGTACGCGAACGGCTCGTCGCAGATCCCGGCGGCCACGCACTTCGCCTGGTCGGACGCGTTCTGCACCGACTCGATGCGCAGGTGGCGCTCGGCGTGCGGGCTGGGGAAGCGGGCGCAGTCGCCGAGCGCGTAGATGTCGGGATCGCTGGTGCGCAGTCGCTCGTCCACCACGATCCCGTCGCCGACCATCAGATCGGCGGTCAGGGCCAGGTCGGTGTGGGGCAGCACCCCGACCCCGATCACGGCCAGATCGGCGGCGATGCGTTCACCGCCGTCCAGCTCCATGATCTGGACCTGTCCTTCGGCGTCGCCGTGCAGGGCCGTGACCTCGCGGCCCAGCAGCACCCGCACCCCCTGGGCGCGGTGCTCGGCGACGACCCTCGACGACAGCACCGGGGTGAGGGCCCGGGCCAGCGCCCGCCGCTGGACGTCCACCACCGTCACCTCGTGGCCGAGGCCGCGTGCGGTGGCGGCGACCTCCAGGCCGATGAACCCGGCGCCGACCACCACCAGTTGGCGCGGCGGACCGCTCAGCCGCGCGCGCAGCTCGTCGGCGTCGGAGCGCGAGCGCAGGGTGAGCACCCCGTCCAACGAGACGCCTGGCACGGGGAGTTGGCGGGGCCGGGAGCCGGTGGCGAGGACCAGACGGTCGTACGGCACCCGCAGTCCCGACCTCAGCGTCACGGTGCGGCGCTCCGGGTCGACGGAGGACGCGCGGTCCCCGACCCTGATCTCGATGTCCCGCTCGGCGAAGAACGAGGCGGGGCGAAGGGCCGTGTCCTCGGCGGGCGCCGTGCCGGCGAGATACCCCTTGGACAGCGGTGGCCGGTAGCCGGCCCACGGCGGTTCGTCGCCGATCAGGGTGATGCGGCCGGTGAAGCCCCGGCCGCGCAGTGCGGCCACTGTCTCCACTCCGGCCTGACCGGCGCCGACCACGACCACGGCGGGCGCGGCCATCAGCTCTGCGCCTCGGGCAGGTGCACCAGCAGCCCGTCGAGGGCCTCGGTGACCGGCAGCTGGCAGCTCAGCCTGCTGTGCTCGCTACGTTCGCACGCCGTGCCGTAGAGGACGTCGTCCTCGACCGGGTCCATCTCGGGCAGTACGACGGTGCTCGCCTCGTCCACGTAGACATGGCAGGTGCCGCACTGGGCGGAACCGCCGCACTGGGCCTCGATGCCGTCGATGTTGTTGAGCTTCGCGCCGCGCATGACCGTGTTGGGCGCTTCTACGTCGACGACGGTGACGGTTCCGTTCGGATGCTGGTAGGTGATCTTGGCCATCGTGGGCTCTCCTCGGGGAATGTCGGCCGGCCGTGCGGAGACACGCCTTGGGACTGTGGCGAGAGGTCCTGCAGCGGCGGTGGAGTACTTCTCGACGCACCGGGTCGAGCGGGGCTCCGTGCGCCCTCGACGCGCGGTCCGCCGCACCGGCGCAGCGTGCCCGTATGACCATGACTACGCGCACGCACCGCACACCGGGACCTTCGCCAAGGGCCGCGCCCCGACTCGGACTTGTGCTGTTCGCCTGCTGCCTGGGGCAGTTCATGAACGTGCTCGACGCCTCGGTGGTGAATGTGGCGCTGCCCGTCATCTCCGACGACCTCGGCTTCGACCCGCACAACCTCCAGCTCGTCAACAACGCCTACACCGTGGTGGTCTGCGGCTTCCTGCTGCTCGGCGGGCGGCTTGCGGACCTGTTCGGGCAACGCCGGATCTTCCTGGGCGGGGTCGGTCTGTTCACCCTCGCCAGCCTGGTCGGCGGGGCGGCCGACAGTCCGACGACCCTGATCCTGGCCCGCGCCCTCCAGGGGCTCGGCGCCGCGGTCATGGCCCCCGCCACGCTCACCGTGCTCGGCACGACCTTCACCGAACCGGCCGCGCGGGCCAAGGCGTTCGGCTGGTGGAGCGCCGTCTCGGGAACGGCGGGCGCGGTCGGCGTGCTGGCCGGAGGAGTGATCACCCAGTGGTTCTCCTGGCGCTGGATCCTGCTGATCAACGTCCCCATAGGACTGGCGCTGTGCGCACTGGTCGGCTGGGCGGTCCCGGAGACCCGGCGACCCGGAATCCGCCGCAGGCTCGACCTGCCGGGCGCCGTCACCGTCACCCTCGGTCTCATGGCCGTCGTGTACGGGACGTCCGAGTCCCCCGGACACGGCTGGAGTTCGGGACACGTCCTCGGCCCGATGTTCGCCGGAGCCGTGCTCCTCGGAACGTTCCTGGTGATCCAGGCGAAGTTCGCCCCCGAGCCGCTGGTGCCCCTCGGAGTCTTCCGCAACCGCTCGGTGGCCGCCGCCAACCTGGTCGCCTTCTTCGGGATCGCGGCCCTCTTCAGCACCTTCTACTTCTTCACGCTGATGCTCCAACAGGTACTCGGCTACAGTCCGTTGCGCACCGGCCTCAGCTATCTGCCCCTGTCCGTCGGGATCGCGCTCGGCGGCTGGGGCATCGCGCGCTTCGTACCGCGCACCGGGCCGCGGCCGGTCCTCCTCGCGGGGCTCGCCCTGTCCGCCGTCGGACTGCTCTGGCTGTCGCGGCTGGCCGTCGGCGCCGGCTACGTGAGCGACGTACTGGCCCCGGAGATCCTGCTCGGCCTCGGTATGGGCGCCGTCCTCAACGCGACCACCAACGCCGCCACCGCCGGACTGCCTCCGGAACAGGCGGGCCTCGCCTCGGGGCTGCTCAACACCACCCGCCAACTAGGCAGCGCGGCAGGCCTGGTGACCCTGGCGGCGCTCTCCGCCGCCCGCATCGACAGCGAGGCCGCCGCCGGCACCCCGCACGCCGCCGCCCTGGCCTCCGGCTACGGCCTCGCGCTCACCGGCGCCGGGCTCTGCGCCCTCGCCGGCCTGGCGGCCGCCCTGTGGGTCCCGGCCAGGGAACGCCCGCGCGACTGAGCACGGCAGGCGGCCCGCACCCGCACATGCCGGACGGCCGGTCACCCGCGAAGCGGTGACCGGCCGTCCGGCATGTGTCAGGCGGCGACCTCCACGCTCGAGTGGTCGCCGACCACCAGCCGGTAGTGGTCGTCGAGCACGGCCGAGCTCACCGTGGCGTCGCGGCCGATCAGGGAACCCTTGACGCCGCTCACCCGGTCGACGGCGGCGCCGTCCAGCATGATCGAGTACTCCACGCCCGCCGCGCTGAGCCGGCAGTCGCGGCCGATGGAGGTGTGCGGGCCGACATAGCTGTCCGCCACCACGGAACCGGCGCCGATGATCGCCGGCCCGACGACGCGTGAACGCACCACGCGAGCGCCGGGCTCGACCACGACCGCCCCGATCAGTTCGCTGCTCTCGTCGACCTCGCCCAGCACCGACCGGTCGAGGCGGTCCAGGAGGTTGCGGTTGCAGTCCAGGACGTCCTCGACCCGGCCGGTGTCCTTCCAGAAACCCGGGTAGACCCGGGCCTGGACGTCGGCCCCCGAGGCGATCAGCCACTGCAGCGCGTCGGTGATCTCCAGTTCGCCCCGTGCGCTCGGCTCGATGGCGGCGACCGCCTCGTGGATGGCCGGGGTGAAGAAGTAGAGGCCGATCACCGCGAGATCGCTCCGGGGGAACTCGGGCTTCTCCACGAGCCGCAGTACACGGCCGTTCTCATCGACCTCCGCGACGCCGAACTCCCGCGGATCGGCCACCTTGCGCACCACGACCTGGGCTGCCGGGCGGCGTGTGCGGAAGTCCTCCGCCAGGTCGGCCGCGCCGTCGGCGAGCATGTTGTCGCCGAGGACCATCACGAAGTCGTCGTCCTCGCCGAGGAAGTCACGGGCGATGCGGACGCAGTGGGCCAGCCCCAGGGGTTCGTCCTGCGGGATGTAGGTGATCCGGACGCCCAGCGCCGAGCCGTCGCCGAGCGCCGAGACGATGTCCTTGCTTCGGTTGCCCACGACGATCCCGACCTGGGTGGCGCCCATGTCCCGCAGCTGGTCCATCACATGGGCGAGAACCGGTTTGTTGGCGATCGGGATGAGTTGCTTCGGCATGGAGTGACTGAACGGGCGCAACCGGCTGCCCAGGCCTCCGGCCAACACGAGTGCTTTCATCAGAGCCCTCCTCAGAGCCTCGCGGGGCCGTCGCGGGAGCGACGACCACCGTGCCGTGCGTCCCGGTGGCTCGGCGTTGCTGCGAGGGCGGAGCCGCACCGCGCACGCAGCTTGTGGGGGCGTGGTCGCGGATCGCTCAATCCCTGATGGGCCGAGGCCGCCGACCAGGTGGCACCGCCGGAACGGCGCGCGCGAAGGCCTGCTCCACGCTGCGGCGAGCCGGAGTCGAGTGCAGTGCGGAACGCTTCCGTCCTGATATCTGTCTCTGCATTCCTAGAGGAAGAGGCCTCATGGATTCCGCTTCCGACGAATCCGTCGGCCAAGTGGCCGACCGCCGACGGTGGTTGGCTCTGGCCGTGGTGATGACCGCGTCCTTCCTGGACCTGGTCGACGTAACGATCGTCAACGTCGCCGTGCCACGCATCGAGGAGGACCTGGGTGCCTCGTTCAGTTCGATCCAGTGGATCACCGCCGGGTATGCCCTGGCATTCGCCATCGGCCTGATCACGGGCGGCAGGCTCGGGGACATCTACGGCCGCAAGAGGCTGTTCCTCATCGGGATGGCCGGCTTCACGGTCGTCTCCGCCGTCTGCGGTCTCGCGCCCGGCCCGGAAACCCTGGTCGTCGCACGCTTCCTGCAAGGGGCGATGGCCGCCCTGATGGTGCCGCAGGTGCTGTCGATCATCCACGTCACCTTCCCCGCGGAGGAGCGGGGCAAGGTCTTCGGCATGTTCGGCGCGATGATCGGCCTCGGCGCCGTCGCCGGTCCCATGATCGGCGCGCTGCTCACCGAGTGGAACCTCTTCGGCCTGGAGTGGCGTC
Organism: Streptomyces sp. NBC_00009; assembly: GCF_045040855.1. Classification (NCBI taxonomy): domain Bacteria; kingdom Bacillati; phylum Actinomycetota; class Actinomycetes; order Kitasatosporales; family Streptomycetaceae; genus Streptomyces; species Streptomyces sp. NBC_00009. Next base: position 1,962,253 of record NZ_CP108312.1, on the reverse strand, counting down.
CGATCTTCCTGGTCAACCTGCCGGTCGGCATCGCCGGCCTCGTCCTCGGACGGCGCTACATCAGCGAGTCCCGGGCACCGCAGGCGCTCCGCCTCGACCTGGTCGGCGTGGCGCTGGCCAGCGTCGGACTGCTGCTGCTCCTCTACCCGCTGATGCAGGGCAGGGAGCTGGGCTGGCCGCTGTGGGGCTTCCTCTCGATGGGCGCCGCCGTGCTCGTGTTCGTCGTCTTCGTCTGGTACGAGCGTGACAAGAAGACGCGGGACGGCTCACCGCTGGTGGAGCTGTCGCTGTTCAAGGTGAAGAGCTTCGCGGCCGGCATCGGCGTACAGCTCACGTACGGGGTGATCTCCGGGATCTTCTTCCTGATCTGGACCCTGTACATGCAGCTCGGCCTCGGCTGGTCCCCGCTGCACGCCGGTCTGACCGGTGTGCCTTTCTCGGTCGCCGCCTCGGTCTCCGCGGGCGTGTCCGTGCAGATGCTCGTGCCGCGGTTCGGGCGGAAGGTGCTGCAGGCCGGAGCGCTCGTCAAGCTCGTCGGCGTGCTGCTGTACATCTGGGAGGCCGATCAGCACGGCAGCGCCATCACCACCTGGCAGATGCTGCCGCCGCTGGTGGTGATGGGGCTCGGCATGGGCCTCATCATCGCCCCCATCACGGACGCGGTGCTGTCGGAGGTGCCCACGGAGCACGCGGGCTCGGCCTCCGGGCTCATCAACACCATCAACCAGCTCGGACTGGCACTGGGCCTCGGCCTCGTCGCCGTGGTGTTCTTCTCCGTCGTCGACTCCGGCCAGGCGGCCCACCGGCCCGTCGGCGACGTCTTCTCCGACGCCTTCACCCACGCCCTGTGGTGGGTGGCCGGGGGCCTGGCGCTGGTCTTCGCGTTGATGTTCGCGCTGCCGAGGTCGGTGAACCGGGGCGAGACGGCGCCGGCCGCCGGAGTGGAGGAGCTCGCCGTCTGAACGGCCGGACCCGCGGCCGCCCACCGACCAGGTGGGCGGCCTCTGGCGTGTGCGCGGGAGGCGCACGGGTCCGGCCGGGCGACTCCACAGATATTCGAGCAGGTATCCACAGTGCTGGGGGACGTTGTGGCTCCGGCTTTCCGCCCACCATGTCGGACGCCGGTCAATCCAACGACGCTCGGCAGTGAAGGAGGCGCTCCATGTCAGCGTCACATGTCCCGTCCACCGGGGCCGGAGAACAGTCCCGGCTCCCCTCTCTCACCGGTCTCCGCTTCGTCGCCGCGCTCCTGGTGGTGCTGTCGCACGCGGGCGGATTCCTGCTCGTACGCATGGGGGGCTCCGGGGAGAGCTATTCGCAGTACCTGTTCGGCGCGGGCAACAAGGGAGTCTCCTTCTTCTTCATCCTCAGTGGGTTCGTGCTCACCTGGGTGGCCCGGCCGGGAGACACCCGCATGCGGTTCTGGCGCCGCCGACTGGTGAAGATCTTCCCCAACCACCTGGTCACGCTGACCGCCACGGTGCTTCTGATGCTGTACGCGGGAATCGCCGTCACGGTCGCCAACACCGTGCCCACCATGTTCCTGGTGCAGAGCTGGATACCGGACTTCGACGTGATCCAGGGCCCGGGCACCAACACCCCCAGCTGGTCGCTCGCCTGTGAGGTGCTCTTCTATCTGGCGTTCCCCTGGCTGCTGTTGCTCATCCGGCGCATCGAGCCGGCCCGCCTGTGGCGCTGGGTGGGCGCCATCACGCTGGCGATCATCGCGGTGCCGTTCCTCGCCGAACTGCTTCCCAACGCACCGCGCATGCAGTTCGATCCCATTCCCTGGTGGAAGTACTGGTTCGTCTACTACTTCCCGCTCACCCGGCTCCTCGAGTTCGTGCTGGGAATCCTGATCGCCCGCGTCGTCCTGACCCGACGCTGGATCAACCTGGGCCTCGGCTGGTCGATGCTCCTTACCGTCGCCGCGTTCGCGCTCGCGTCCCAACTGCCGGGCGAGTACGGCCGGGTGGCGCCGACCGCGCTGCCGCTGGCGCTGCTGATCGCCTCCGCCGCCACCGCGGACCAGCGGGGCCGGCGCACCCCGTTCGGCGGCCGGGTCATGGTCTGGCTGGGCGAAGTGTCGTACGCCTTCTACATCGTTCATTTCCTGGTGGTCACCTACGGGCCGATCGGAACCGCGTATCCCGAGTTCTGGATGGAGAAGTGGAGTGGCCCACAAGCGCTGCTGGATGTCGGTCTCACGATCGCGATCAGTCTGGCTCTCGCCTGGGCGCTGCACGGCCTTGTCGAGCGGCCGCTCATGCGCCGGTGGAGCCGCCCCGCCGCTACGGCGGCCGCGCCGGTGACGCCGGACGCGCCGGACTCGCCGGGACAGGAGGCCGCGCCGCAGGGGGCGAGCGTCAACTGACCGAGCAGGCCGGGGCCCGGTCGCGTGTCCCTCGGGACGCGTGGCCGGGTCTTCCGCATGTCGCGCGTTGGGTGTGCGGACAGCGGAACGGCCCCGCCCGCGCCTCCCGTAGGGGGCGCGGGCGGGGCCGTTCCCGGCCGGGGTTCAGGCCCGGGTGGCGTCCTCCGTGACGGGCACCGTGGCCGTCAGGGTGTCGTTCACGTCGTAGACCTTGGTCTCGCCGGAACCGGTGAAGGTGTCGCCGCTGACGACGATGTTCTGCTTGACGTCCAGACGCCCGAGGTAGGTCCCGTTCCCGTCGAACATCGGCTCCGCGAGGCGGTACGAGTAGTGGTTGGTGCTGGTCTTGGTCCAGGGGCCCGAACCACCGGACGAGGCGGCGAACGCGATCCCGCCCGGGGTGAAGTGAATGTTGGTCACGACGTCCGGGCTGCCCGGTATGTGGACGTGTACCGCCCAGGTGCCGGCCACGTTGGCCGCGGCCTCCGTGGCGGCGGATCTCGAGGTCTCGCCCTGGGCCTGTGCGGTTGACGCGCCGGCGAGGGGGAGCACCAGCAAGGCCGCGGCGGTTGCGGCAGCCAGCGCCCGGGACTTGCTGCCCTTGATACCTGTGCGACTCATTGAATTCCTCCGTTGGGTGCCGTGCGGATTCTCTGTGGGAGCACCCTGCGACAGCGGGCTAGACGCACTCTTGAGCCCCGCTGCACACACCGCGTACTCCAGTGCCGGTCGAGGCGGCCCTCGCACCCTGAGTCCCTCAACTCGGGCCCGCGACAAGGAGGTGGCCGACGGATGGCAGACACACCGGTGTCCGGAACGGTGGCCGGTGCCTGGACGGCACGGGTCGCACGACCTTCCGGGACGGCGTCGAGCACGTTCCACTTCACCCCGGGCGGCCGGGCCTTTCTCGTCTCGGGCGGTGTCGGCGCCGGAACCTGGACCGCCACCGGGCCCGACCGGTTCTCGTACCGGATCTCCGAGCTGCTGCTCGACGGGAGCGGGGCCCGGATCGGCTGGGTGGACATCGACCAGCAGGCCGTCCGCTCGGGAGACACCTTCACCAGCACGGGCGTGACCGTCGTCTACGACATCGACGACGTCAGGACGCACAGCGCCACGGTCGGCGTCTCGGCCGTACGGGCGGACGCCCCGGGGATGCACCGTCTCTCGAGGAAGCGTCCAGCGGATCCGGCCAGCATGAGCGAGGCCCACGCGACCACCGGTGCGCCGGCGCGGCCCACCGACAGAGCAGGAAAGGAAAGGTGACCGGACCCGTGCGTGTCGAAGAGACAGCAGTCCCCGGGGCGTACGTCATCACCCCGGAACAGATCAGGGACGACCGGGGCAACTTCTACGAGTCCCTGCGCGCGGACGAGCTGGAACGGGTGCTGGGGTACCCGTTCGTGCCGCGCCAGATCAACTACTCGGTCTCCCGCCGCGGCACGCTGCGCGGCATCCACAGCGTGAGCACGCCGCCCGGGCAGGCGAAATACGTCACCTGCGTGCGCGGCGCCCTGCGCGACATCGTGGTGGACCTGCGGGTGGGCTCGCCGGCGTTCGGCCGGCATGCGGTGGTCGAACTGGACGCCGAGTCGGGGCGGTGCGTCTACGTCCCCGAGGGCGTCGGCCACGGATTCCTGGCGCTCGCCGACGACACCTGCATCAGCTACGTCGTGTCCAGCGCCTACGTACCCGGCACCCAGGTGCACATCCAGCCGCTCGACCCGGAACTGGCCCTGCCGTGGGGGTTCTCGGAACCACCGGTGATGTCCGCGAAGGACGCGGGCGCGCCCACTCTGGCCGAGGCCCGCACCGCCGGAATCCTCACGCCGTGGCACCTCGACGGACGCGTCCCGGCCGGGGTGGGCGCATGAGAATCCTGGTCACCGGCGCCGCCGGTTTCATCGGCTCCCACTACGTCCGCACCATGCTGGCGGGCGGGTACCCGCAGTACGAGGACGCCCGGATCACCGTCGTGGACAAGCTCACCTACGCCGGAAACCGCGACAACCTTCCCGACACCCACCCCCGCCTCGACTTCGTCCGGGGGGACATCTGCGACCTGCCGCTCCTCCTCGACCTGCTGCCCGGCCACGACGCCGTGGTCCACTTCGCCGCCGAATCGCATGTCGACCGTTCCATCGACTCGGGGGCCGACTTCGTACGGACCAATGTGGCAGGTACCGAGAACCTCCTCGCGGCCTGCTTGCGCACCGGCGTCGGCCGGGTGGTCCACATCTCCACGGACGAGGTGTACGGCTCCATCGAGGAGGGGTCCTGGACGGAGGAATGGCCGCTGGAGCCCAACACGCCCTATGCCGCGTCCAAAGCGGGATCCGACCTCATCGCCCGCTCCTTCTGGCGCACGCACGGCCTCGATGTGTCGATCACCCGGTGCTCCAACAACTACGGACCCCACCAGCACCCCGAAAAGCTCATTCCGCTCGCCGTCACCAACCTCCTGGAGGGCCGCCCCGTCCCGCTGTACGGCGACGGCGCCCATGTCCGCGAGTGGCTGCACGTCGACGACCACTGCCGGGCGATCCAGCTGGTCCTCACCCGGGGCCGGGCCGGCGAGGTCTACAACGTGGGAGGCGGCAACGAGCGGACCAACACCGAGGTCGCCGGACGCCTCCTGGAGCTGCTCGGCGCCGACCGCTCCGCGCTGCGCCGGGTCGCCGACCGCAAGGGGCACGACCGGCGCTACTCGCTGGACGACACCAAGATCAGGGAGCAGTTGGGCTACCTGCCGATGACCCCCTTCGAGCAGGGGCTCTCCGACACCGTCGACTGGTACCGGGACAACCCGCACTGGTGGAAGGCGGCGAAGTCCGCGGAGGCCGCACGATGAGAGCGGTGGTCCTCGGCGGAACCGGCTTCCTGGGCCGCCACATCCACGCCGCGTTCCAGGACGCCGGGGCGCGGGTGGTGCCGGTGTCGCGGTCCGACGCCACACACACCGACCTCACCACGGACTCCGGGCTGCGCAGCCTCGCCGAACTGCTGGCGCGTATCCGGCCCCACGCGGTCGTCAACGCCGCAGGACGGGCCTGGCAGGCCGACGAACGGCAGATGGCGGAAGGAAACGCCGAGCTGGTCGACCGGCTCATCGGCGTCCTCGCCGCACAGGACCACAGGCCGAGACTGATCCATCTGGGCAGCGTCCACGAGTACGGGCCCGGTCATGCCGGGACGAGCACGGCGGAGGAGCACCCGGCCGCCCCGACCACGCCGTACGGACGGACCAAGCTGCTCGGCACCCGCTCCGTTCTGCGCGCTGTCGCGGCGGGCGAGGCCGACGGGGTCGTGTTGCGCCTCGCCAACGTGTCCGGGCCCGGCACCCCCCGGGGCAGCCTGCTCCGGCAGGTGGCCGACCACCTCGTGGAGGCGGCGCGGGCACAGGACCGGGGGGAGACCCCCGCGGCGCTGAGGTTCCGGACGCTGGCCGTCCGGCGTGACTTCGTGGACGCCCGGGACGTGGCCGACGCGGTACTGGCGGCGGCGGCCGCTCCGCTGTCCTCGGTGAACGGACAGATCGTCAACATCGGCCGGGGCGAGGCGGTGCGGATGCGGCACCTGGTCGCTCGCATGGTCGCCCTGAGCGGTCTGCCCGTCGAGGTCGTCGAGGACGCGGACGGCCGCTCACTGCGTGAGGACGCGCAGTGGCAGCGGCTGGACGTCTCCAAGGCCCGGCGCCTGCTCGGCTGGCACCCACACCGTGATCTGGACCGATCGCTGCGAGACCTGCTCGACACGGCATGCGTACCAGTACGCGGAGAAGAGAGGGAAGAGGCACAGACATGAGCGATCACAAGGCATTGGTCCTGGACGCGGTGCGGGCATACCACCGGGCAGCCGGCTCGGCCGAGCCGTTCACACCCGGTGTGACGGAGATCTGGCCGTCCGGCGCGGTGCTCGAGGAGGAGGACCGGCTGGCGCTGGTCGAGGCCGCGCTGGAGATGCGGATCGCGGCGGGCCCGAGCTCACGCAAGTTCGAGTCGTCGTTCGCCAAGAAGCTGAAACGCCGCAAGGCGCACCTGGTGAACTCCGGGTCCTCCGCGAATCTCCTGGCGGTCTCGGCGCTGACCTCGCACCTCCTGGAGGACCGCCGGCTCCGCCCCGGCGACGAGGTGATCACGGTGGCCGCGGGCTTCCCCACCACGGTGAACCCGATCCTGCAGAACGGCCTGGTCCCGGTCTTCGTCGACATCGAGCTCGGCACGTACAACACGACGGTGGAGCGGGTGGCCGAGGCGATAGGTCCCCGGACCCGCGCGATCATCGTCGCCCACACCCTGGGGAATCCCTACGCGGTCGCGGAGCTCGCCGAACTGGCGACCCAGCACGACCTGTTCCTGATCGAGGACAACTGCGACGCGGTCGGCGCCACCTATGACGGAAGGCCCACGGGCACCTTCGGTGACCTGTCCACCGTCAGCTTCTACCCCGCGCATCACCTGGCGATGGGGGAGGGCGGCTGCGTCCTCACCTCCAACCTGGTGCTGGCCCGGGTGGTGGAGTCGCTGCGCGACTGGGGCCGTGACTGCTGGTGCGAGCCCGGTGTGAGCGATACCTGCCTCAAGCGGTTCAAGTACCAGCTGGGCACGCTGCCCGCCGGCTACGACCACAAGTACATCTACTCCCACGTCGGTTACAACCTCAAGGCCACCGACCTGCAGGCGGCTCTCGGGCTCACCCAGCTCGACAAGCTGGACCGCTTCGTGGACGCGCGCCGGCGCAACTGGCGACGGCTGCGCGAAGGGCTGGACGGGCTTCCGCACCTGATCCTTCCCGAGGCCACGCCGCGCAGTGACCCGAGCTGGTTCGGCTTCGTGCTCACCGTCGATCCCGAGGCGCCTTTCGGCGCGGCCGAGCTGGTGGCCTTCCTGGAGGAACGGAAGATCGGCACCCGCCGGCTGTTCGCCGGCAACCTGACCCGGCACCCCGCCTACGCGGACCAACCGCACCGCGTGGTCGGGGAGTTGACCAACAGTGACATCGTCACCCTGGGCTCCTTCTGGATCGGCGTCTACCCGGGGCTGACCGACGAGATGCTCGACTACGTGATCTCCTCGGTCAAGGAGTTCATCGCGGCACGCGCCTAGAGGTGCATGGTGGGACTGCTCCCGCCCGAAGTGCTGTCAGCGCCGCCCGGACCTGCATCCGGGCGGCGTCGGCGTTACTGCCGACAGCCGACAGCCGACAGCCGACAGCCGACAGCCGACAGCCGACAGCCGACAGCCGACAGCCGACAGCCGACAGCCGACAGCCGACAGCCGACAGCCGGCTCCGGCCCCGGGCATGGCCAAGACGCCGCCCGCCGCCGGGGTGCATGGCGACGGGCCGCGTCGGGTTCCTGGTCACTACCGGCGGCGATACCGTGCGGTCAGCCCTTCCAGGACCGGGACGATGTCGTGCGGGCTCGGCGTGGAGAGCCAGTCGGCGTGCAGCGTGTCCGCGCCGGCCCGGAACTGCGGCTCCCGGAGGACCCGCTGGATCCTGGCGCGCATCTCCTCATGGGACTGCTCCTTGTGGTCGAGGGTCAGGCCCGCGCCGCGGTCGGTGAGATATCTGGCGTAGGCCGGCCCCTCCACCCCCTCGTCGCGCAGGACGAGTTGCGGCACCCGGTGGGCCACGGCCGCCGACAGCGTGCCGCCACCACCGTGGTGGATGATCGCCGAGCAGCTGGGCAACAGCTGGTTGAGCGGCAGGTAGTCGACCGTACGGACATTGTCCGGTACACGCTGACCAGCCAGCTGCGCTTCGTTCAGCGTGGCCACCACCTCGGCGTCCAGACCGCCGACCGTCTCCAGCATGTCGGCGATCATGGCCGCGTTGTTGTGGAACAGCCGTCCGGACATCCCCAGGGAGAGCGCCACCCGCGGCCGCTGTGGCGCGCGGTGCAGCCACCCGGGCACGGCACCGACGCCCGTGTACGGCACCCTGCGCACCGCGACCGTGCGGGCCCCGGTGCGCAGCCGCATCGCCGCCGGCGTGGGGTCGACGCTCCACTGGCCGAGGAGCAACTCCTCGTCGACGTCCAGGCCGTAGTGCTCGGCGACCGGCCGCACCACGTCGACCAGCGGGTCCTCAAGGCCCAGTGCGGGGGCCCCGCCGCGTTCGAGGAACCGGGCGCGGGCCCAGCCGCAGTAGTCCGGCCCCCAGAGCGTGCGGGCCTGAGCGGCGCCGCAGAGCCGGGCCGCCACGGCCGCGGCCGGCCACTGGTCCCAGAGCACCAGGTCCGGTTGCCAGCTGCGGGCCACGTCGACCAGATGCTCCACACCCGGGGCGAGAGCCGAAGAGCCCTCGGGCGTATGGAAGATGCGCAGGGCCGCCAGGGCGTAGTCGCTGAACATCTGCCACGCGTCCTGGTCGCCGGGCCCGATGGCCAGCGCCTCGGCGAGCCGGCTGCGCTCCTCGTCGTCGATCATGAAGCGGCCGACGGCCGAGAGCGGAGGCATGGTGTCCGCGTCGGACAACGGCACCGCGGTGAGACCCGCGGCGGTGACCGACTCCGTCAGCGCGGGGTGGGAGGCGACGCGCACCTCGTGCCCCGCACCCTGCAGGGCCCAGGCGAGCGGAACGACGGGATACAGATGCGCCGACATCGGCCACACGGTGAACAGGACGCGCATCGTGAGCTCCTCAGGGGATCAGGGCTGAGCTGTCTGGAGAGTCACGAGCCTTTCGCCGGTTCCTCGTGCGGATCTGGAGCGCTCCTGGACACGGGCCGTCGGCGCCCTGGAGCAGTGGCTTCCGCTCCAGCGCCCCTCGAGCGCCGTGCACTACCCATGAGGGAGACAGGGGCCCGCCGCGTCGGCGCTCAGGAACGATCACGAGGAGAGAGATGACCACCATTCCGAAGACGGCCCGGGAAGTCCGTATGGCCTCGCACGTGGAGGGGCGGCCGGTCCTCGGCAACTTCGACCTCGTCGAGGTGGAGGTGCCCGAACCGGGCGAGGGAGAGGTCGTCGTCAGGACGGATCACCTGAGCCTCGCCGCGGCCTACGCGGACTTGATGAAGGCCGACTGCAAGCTGCCGCTCCCGCCGTGGAAGGTGGGCGACCGTCTGGGCGGCGGCGCGGTCGGTACCGTGGTGCGTTCCAACAGCCCCGACCTGGCCGTGGGCGACGTCGTCCAGGGCATGAGCGGCTGGTGCGAGTACTCGGTCGGTCCGGCCCAGGGTTACTTCAAGCTGCCCGTCGGTGCCTTCCCGAGCCCGGTGTACTTCCTCAGCCAGGGCCCGACCGCGTACTACGGGATGGCCGAGATCGCCAAGGCGGGCAAGGACGACGTGGTGTTCGTCTCCGGTGCGGCGGGCGGGGTCGGCTCGCTGGCCGGCCAGATCGCCAAGTGCCGGGGTGCCGCGCGCGTCATCGGCAGCGCCGGAAGCAAGGCCAAGGTCGACTACCTGGTCAACGAGCTGGGCTTCGACGCGGCCTTCGACTACCACGACGGTCCTGTCGTCGACCGCCTGCGCGAGCTGGCACCCGACGGCATCAACGTCTTCTTCGACAACGTCGGCGGCGAGCAGTTCGAGGCGGCCGTCGAGGTGGCGGCCCCGCACGCCAGGTTCGCCCTCTGCGGTGCGCTGTCCGGTCAGATCGGTGACACCGAGGCCGGCCGGCCGAGGCTGGACCTGATGACCGCGATCACCAAGCACCTGGAGCTGCGGCCGTTCGCCTGCTACCACACGCCGGAGCAGATCTGGGCCTGGGCGGAGCACTTCGGGACCTGGCTGGGCGAGGGGCGCTTCGTCTTCCCGCACACCGTGGTCGAGGGCGGCATCAAGGAGGCCCCCCAGACGCTGCTGTCGCTGCTGGACGGCGCGTACCGGGGCAACGTGTCCCTCACCGTCTCGGGCTGACCGCGCCCGCCGCACGGCCGGCTACAGGTGCTTGCCGGCGTCGACGACGCCGACGGTGAGCGTCGGGGTGCCTTCCAGGATCTCGCCGATCCGGTCCACCTGGGCGGTCAGTTCGGAGCGCCGGCCGGCGGAGAGCGGGGCGAAGGGCTCCACCCGGATGTCGAGGCGGCGCCCGGACCGCCGTTGGTGCCACACGCCGGCGACCACTCCGTCGATCAGAACCACAGGTACGTTCCCTGCCTGGCCGCCGGAGAGTGCCCGGCCGGCGGCCGGGCCGGGGAACACCGCGTCGCGCGGGTGGCAGCCGATGACGTAGGGGTCGAAGTACGGCAGCAGCTTCAGGCCGCTGCGGGGGCTGGGTGCCGTGGGGCCGGCCGGTTCGGTCGTCCAGGCCGCCGCGCCGTCCAGGTCGACCGGAATCAACTCGTCCGTGATCGTGTCGAAGAGATCCGCCGACCACCTTCTCGGGGCGCCCAGCCACTGCGCGAACTGCTGGGAGGTCGCCGGCCCGTACGCGTGCAGATAGCGGCGCAGGACCTCGGCCGAGGCGGCCGCGCTGTCCATGGGGCGAAAGCCCGGCACCCACCGGCGCGGACTGGTGTACGTGACCTTGCGCCCCCGGTTCGGCCCGAAGCACAGGACACCCCGGTTCGCGGCGGTGTGCAGGGCGGCCCGCCACCGGGGCCAGGCACCGGAGAAGGCGGGCAGCGCCAGGTCGGCCGCCCAGGGGCCGGTGCGGCCGACGACCTCGTCGCCCAGTTCCTCGACGGTCAGTTCGCCGTCCTCGACGGCGGACTCGATCGCTTCCAGCACCTCTTCCACCTGATGCTCTGTCAGTAATGCGTGGGGCAGGGCGCTCGGGGGCTTCGGGATGCAGGACAGGGCGCCGACCCACATGGGGAGCTCCTCGGCCGCGAGCAGGTGCACGGTGCCGCGGGGCCCGTAGCTCTTCACGAGGCTGCGGTCCTTCCAGAGCGCCGACTGCACATCAGTGCGCGTCGTGCCCGGGACGCGCAGCCCGAGCGACATCTCGGCACCGGACATGACCTGCGCATGAGCGCCGCACATGGCGCTCGCGGCCTCCGTGATCCCCCCGCCGGGCGCGGTCCCAGCCAGGAAGTGCCTGCTCACACGGCGGGCACACGCCTCGGCCCAGGACATCCGTAGTTCGTCGGTGGTGCGGTCGGTCATGGAAGTGCGCTCCGTCCGGTCGTAATGATCTGCCGGATTGTCCCGTGCCGTGCTCGACTCCCGCTGGAGAATGACGCGGTGCCGTTCCAGCCGTGCGCGATCCGCGGTCGAGGGGCGCGGCCGAGAGTGGTGCGCGCGCGCTCGTGACGCGCGCACCGACGAAGGGGATGCACCGTGCCGCACCGATCAAGTTCCGCTCCGACCCGGGTCTCGGCCGAACTCCACGTGGAGGTCCAGGCGTTCTACGCGTTCCAGCTCCCGCTCCTGGAGGACCGGAAGCTGGAGGAGTTCGTGCACACGTTCACCGAGGACGGAAGTTATGCTCAGGTCAAGGACGGCTGGGAGCTGGCCGGCCGGGAGAATTTGCTCGCCGCGATGTCCCAGGCGATCCCCTATTACGGCAACAAGATCTTCCGGCACTGGTTCGACAAGTTCGTGATCGAGCAGGTGGCCGAGGACGAGATCAGCGTCGTCTTCCGCTCTCTGGTCAGCGTGACGGACGAGACCGGCGCCGTGGTCCTGGAGCCCAGTTCGACGGTGGAGGACATACTGGTCCGCCGCGACGGCCGGCTGTTCACCCGCTCGCGTGTGGTCCGGCGGGACGTGGCCGCCCCGGACGGCGCACCGGCCGACGCCGACTAGCCATGTCGCCCACCGGGGCGCACTGACCGGGCAGGAACCGGCCACGATACGAGAAAGGGCTGGCATGTCCGTGCTCTCCAACCTGGTGCTCAACCGGACGCTCCTGCAACGTCAGTTGCTGCTGCGCCGCACCGACGGCACCGCCCTCGAGGCGATCAGACACCTGGTCGCGATGCAGGGACAGGAGTGCAATGCGCCGTACGTGGGCCTGTGGGCCCGTGTGGCCGGCTTCGTGCACGAGGACCTGACGGCGCTGCTGCACGATCGCAGCGTGGTGCGGGGGGCGCTGCTGCGCACCACCCAACACCTCACGCCTGCCGAGGACTTCGCACTGCTGCGGCCCCTGGTCCAGCCGGTGCTCGACCGCTCGCCGCGGCAGGGATTCGGCAAGGAGATCGCCGGACTCGATCTCGCCGCCCTCGCCGCGGCCGGCCGGGAGCTGCTGGCCGGACAGACCCTCACCCGGCCCCAGTTGGGCCGGATGCTCGCGGAACGGTTTCCCGGTCGCAGCCCCCAGGCTCTCGGCGGGACGGCCCACTTCCTGCTGGCGCTGCTGCATCCGCCGCCCAGTGGCACCTGGGGCAAGTGGGGCAACCGCAAAGCCGTTCCCTGTGTGCTCGCCGACGAGTGGACCGGTCAGGCCCTGTCGACGTCACCCCAGGTGGAGACCATGGTGCTCCGCTATCTCGCGGCCTTCGGGCCGGCAGGGGTCATGGACGTACAGGCGTGGTGCGGACTCACCCGGCTCGGGCAGGTGCTAGACCGGATGCGGCCCCGGCTGAGGACCTACCGCGACGAGCGGGGCAGGGAACTCTTCGACCTCCCCGACGCGGTGCTCGCCGATCCCGGCCTGCCCGCCCCGGTGCGGTTCCTGCCGCCCTTCGACAACCTCCTCCTCGGACACAGCGACCGCAGCCGGGTGATCGACGACGACGACCGCAAGCAGGTCATGCCGGGGATGTCACAGGTCAGGCCCACGTTCCTGGTCGACGGCTTCGTCGAGGGCACCTGGGCGCTCAACGGGTCGACGCTGCTGCTGAGCCCGTTCCGGCAGCTGTCCGACGAGGACACCCGGGACGTCGTCGAAGAGGCCGGGAAGCTGGCCGCGTTCGTCGGCGAGGACGGCAAGGCCGGCGACGTCGCCTTCGCCTGAGAGCCCGTGAGGAGGCCCTCGCCACGGTCCGGGAACGTTCCAGTGCTGCTCAAGGAGACAGCGGGACGCTGGCCGTCTGACGAGAACGGAGGTTCGCCGTGGTGAGCGAGTTCCACACACAGCGGCCCACATGGTCGCTCGCACCGGGCGACGACCAGGCCGAGTACGCGACGATCGAGGTCCCCCGCGACTACGCCGACCCCGGGGGTGAACGCATCACGCTCGCCCTGAGCCGCCGCCGCGCCACCGACCCGGCGCGACGGCGCGGCATCCTGCTGGCCGTCAACGGCGGCCCCGGCGGCGACTGGGGACACGGCCGGGACCTGCCCGCGAAATTCGCCGGCACCCCGCTGAACGAGGTGTACGACCTCATCGGCTTCGACCCGCGCGGCACCGGGGAGTCCACCCGGCTGTACGCCGAAGTGGCCGTCCCCACCGCGCAGTTCGACTCCCGGCCGCCGGACGGCGCCTTCGCCGAACTGGCCGAGGACATGCGGCTGCGGGAGGAGGCGTGCGCCCGGGGCGGCGGTGAACTGCGCCCGCACATCAGCACCCGAAACACCGCCCGGGACCTGGACGTGATCCGGGCGGTTCTCGGTGAGGACCGGATCAGCTTCGTCGGGTACGCGTACGGCGCCTACGTGGGAGCCGTCTACGGCAGCCTCTTCCCGGCCGCTCTGGACCGGCTCGTACTGGACTCCTGCGTCGGTCCCGACTGGACCTGGCGCGAACAGTTCCTGTGGCAGGGCGACGCCGTGCAGCGCAATGTCGACCTGTGGGCCCGCTGGGCCGGCGAGCGGCACGGCCACTTCGGGATCGGCGCGTCCGCCGAAGCGGTGCTCACCACCGTTGAGGAGGTGGTCGCGGCGCTGGAGAAGCTGCCCGAGGACGCGGTACGGCTGCGGACCCTGTTCGACGGCGCCGTCGGCAACCGCGCGAGCGACCGCGGCCAGTGGGACGGACTCGCGGTCGTGGTCGCCGGCCTGCACGAGAAGGCCGTGGCGGGCGACCTCGACGGCTGCCGCGAACTGCTCGCCGCGCAGGGCACCTGGCGGCCCGCGGACAGCGAGGGCGATCTGCGCGTCGGCGTCCTGGAGGCCATCACGCTCGAGCACGCCTGGCCGTCCGACCTGGAGGTCTACTACCGCGACATGAGGGAGTTCAGGAAGCGGTTCCCGTACGGCTACGGCGTTCTGCGCGCCCAGCCGTGGGTCGGCGCCTTCCGGGCGTTCGAGGCCCCGGAGAAGCCGGTGGCGCTCACCAGGGACGGCTACGGCGCCGGCCTGATCGTGCAGGCCGACGGCGACCCGATGGACCACTACGCGGGCGGCGTGGCCATGGCCGAGCGGCTCGGCCACCACCTGCTCACCGTCGAGGACTCGGGCGAGCACGAGGTGTACGTGCTCGGCGGCAACCCGCATGTGGACGCCGTCGTCCACCGCTATCTCGTGGACGGCGAACTGCCGCCCGCCCGCTCCTCGGTCCCGGGACGCACCCCCCGCCCCGACATCGCGGCGGACACCGCCTGAGCCGGCACATCCGACAACCGCCCGGCCGGGGATCCCCGGCCGGGCGGTTCTCTGTCGGCATGTGACCGTCCGGATGTCAGCGGGCGGCCACGTCCATGCCGCCGTCCAGGGTGAGGATCTGGCCGGTGACGAGCGACTCGGTGTCCCGGGTCAGTTCGGTCACCCACCGCGCGACTTCGCCGGCCTCCGCGATCCGGCCGAGCGGCACCGACTGCGCGACCCCGGCGAAGAGACCCTCCGCCTGCTCGGGCGTCAGGCCGTTGGCCACATAGGCCTCGGTCCGTACGAAACCGGGGGCGACGGCGTTGACCCGGATGCCCTGCGCGGCGAGTTCGGCGGCCCAGCTGCGCGTGAAGCTGTGCAGCGCGGCCTTGCTGGCGGAGTACAGGGAGCTCTCCGGGCCCGGGTTGTGGCCGCCGCGGCTGGAGATCAGCACGATGTTCCCGCCGGGGGTGCGAAGCAGCGGGAGCAGATGGCGGGTCAGCACGACCGGGCCCAGGACGTTGGTCTCCAGCACCTCGCGGGCGACGGCGGTGTCGACGGACGCGAGCGGGCTGAAACGGAAGATGCCGGCGTTGTGCACGAGGACGTCCAGAGTGCCTCCGTGCTCGCGGACCGCCGAGACGACCGTCTCCGCTCCCGTCTCCGTGGTCACGTCGGCGGCGACGGGGACGATCGCCGGGTGTTCCGTGGCGACTTCTTCGAGTCGCTCCTTGCGGCGGCCGGTGATGATGACGGTGGCTGCGCCGAGCCGGGCGAAGGCCAGCGCGGAGGCGCGGCCGATGCCGGTGCCCCCTCCGGTGACGACGACGGTCCGATCGGCAAAAGGCTGGTCCGACATGGGAGTTCCCTCTCTCGGCCGGTGAAGGCGGGGTGACTGGGGCAGGCCCGGGGGCCGGGCAGCCAGTACAGCGAAACCGGCTGGGGCCCCGGTCGAGTGGACACGGAGCGTCCCGGCCCGCGCCGTACGGAGCGGGCTGTACACGCGGTCAAGCGAGCTTTGAGCCCTTCCGTCCAGGGTGTACGCGTCAGTTGCCCCGGCGAGACGCGCCATGCGCGGGAGGAACACATGAACCGATCGGGTACCGAAGGCGTCGGACCGGCGGCCAGACTGCTGCTCGTCGCCGCGGCCGCCGCGCTGGCAGCCGTCCCCGCGACGGGCACGGCGAGCGCCCGGCCTCAGCACGACCACGTGGTGCAGACCCCCGTCGGCAAGTGGAGCCTCAAGGTGAGCTTCAACGGGCAGACGTACGACAGCACGGTGCAGTTCACCAGGAACGGCCGGGCCTTTCTCGTCAAGGGCGGGGCGGGGACCTGGTCCCGTACCGGGGACAACCGCTTCACCTTCCGGATCGCCGAGCCGATCTGGGACTCCCAGGGCCACTACATGGGCCGCGTCGACGTCTCTCAGCGTGCCGTCCAGAGCGGTGACACGTTCACCAGCACCGGAGAGTCCAGGCAGTACGACGCGGACGACAGGCTCGGCCGGGTGGTGCACGCCGAGGACAAGGGCGCCCGGCTCTGACACGTACGTCATGCGCGTCGGCGGCCGTCCGTGAACCGTGGTTCGCGGACGGCCGCCGACGTGTGCGCGGCAGCTGCGGGGCCTTCGTCAGGACGGGTTGTGAATCTTGTCCGCCCAGTCGGCAGCGTCGTGGGTGACGACCCGGGAGCGGGTGAGGAGCTGTCCGGCGCGGCGGACGAGCACGTCCTCGACGACGGTGGTCGGCTCGAAGCTCACCTTGCCCCGCCGGTCGGTCATGCTCACGATCGCCTGGTACCGGACGTGCAGGGTGTCCTCGCCGGCCGTCGTGATGCGCATCCGGTCGAACCAGTAGCGGTACACCAGCCCGTCGTAGTACGGAATGTTCTCCTCCCGCGCGTTGCGCGCGGAGGTCTCCTCGGCGAGCGGCCGGTCCGGATCGCCCCGGCGGGCCTGCATCTCCGTCAGAAGCTGTGTGCGGCCCTCCAGCTTCCAGCCGTTGGGACGGTGCTCGATCGAGCCGTCCTCGGTCATGGTCTCGAGGAACTCCTCCAGCCTGCGCTCCTCGAGGAGCGGCATCTGCCGTGCGTAGAACTGCTGGACCTCCACGTAGAGCTCCGCTCCGACACCTTCCCGGACCTCCGGCAGTGTTTGCGACATCTCATCCTCTTCCGGTCATTGCGCACCACCTCGCCCGGTGATGCCAGCGGCGCTGCCAGCGTGCCGAACGCGACTGGAAGTGCCCTGGAGAGGCACTACACCGCCGGGTCGCGGGGGCGGGCGGCGTGTCCTTGCTCCGGAGCGGAGCGTTGTCCTGATCGCCGGCGTCGAACGGCGACGCACGAGCGCGAAGGGAAAGGCGGACCCGTGGTGAGGCCGGTGGCCGGAGAAGTGGACGAACGAGACCTGCTGGTGGCGGCGTGGGACACCCAGCGACAGGCGCTGCGGCGCGCGGTCGACGGCCTGACCGACCAACAGGCACGCGATACCCCCAGCGCCAGCGAACTGTCCCTGGCGTCCCTCCTCAAGCACGCCGCCCTCGGGGAACCCCCGTGGACCCCCGTGCTGCACGGCGAGGGGGCGGACTGGAGCGACCGCGACGGCGCGGCGGAGTTCGAGGTCGGCCCCGAGGAAACCCTGGACGAGCTGCTGCGCGCCCACGCGGAAGTCGCCGCGCGCACCGACGACGTCGTACGGGCCCTGCCGGATCTGGACCGGACGGTCCCCATGCCCGTGACTCCCTGGGGGCCGACCGCGCCCCCGCGCCCGGTGCGGGCGATCCTGCTTGACCTGCTCGTGGAAGCGGCTCGGCACGCCGGACACGCCGACATCATCCGTGAGTCCATCGACGGCGCGACGGCGCCCAAACTGGCCGGGTACCCGGGTGACCCGGGCAGCGATACGCACTAAGCGACGGGCTCCTGAGCGACGGGCTCGATCGTCACCTCGGTCCGTGTGCGGCCGGCTGCGGCGAAGGAGAGCAGCCGGGCGCCCTCCGCCTTCAGCTCCGTCCGCGCGCCGCGGCCGAGCGGGGACCAGGGTTCGACGACCAGACGGGCCGCGTCCCGCTCCCGCTCGATACGCCACAGCCCGTGGACGAAACCGTCGACCAGGAACGTGGACCGGATGATCCCGTTCCTGGTGAACACGAGGCGGCGCTGCTCCTCGGTGAGGATTCTGGACCGGTCGGCGTGGGAGAGCAGGATGTTGTCGAACTCCGGCAGGAACCGCACCGGCACCGGGGTGTCGCCCGAGGGGCGGGGCGCGCCCGGAAGGTCGTACAGCTGCTGCCCCTGCTCGTCCCGGAACACCCTGAGCCGGGGCCCGAGTTGCCTGACCACGGCGGCGAGGCGGGTCATCCCCGACCAGGTCTGCATGTCCTTCACCGTGGCAGGCCCGAACGCCGCCAGATACCGCTCCACCAGCGCCGCCGGGTCGGCGGCCGGATCGGCCGCCGCGCCCAGCCACGACTCGGCCGTCGTGTGCCGGGCCTGCCCGCTCTCGCCCCACAGCCCACGCGGTGGCACCTGGATCAGGGGCACCCGGTTGCGTACGGCGTTGGCGAGGGCGAAGGCGTCGTGCTCCGGCCATCGCCCGGCCAGAGCGGCGCCCAGCGCGCCCAGCGTCAGCGGTTCGTGCTCCACCAGCTTCCGGCCGAGCGCGGCCACCGCACCGAGGTCCGCGCCCGCCAGCTTCCGCCCGAAGGTGCTGATCAGCGAGCGCTCCAGCGACTCACGCAGCACCGGCCGCAGCCGCTGGCAGTCCCGCGCGGACACGAGATGGATCGTGCCGCGCATGAGGACGATCCTGACCACCTGCCTGGCCCGCACCGCGGCCGCGAGCTCCTCGATCGTGAACCCCGCCAGGCGGGTCCACAGCCCGATGTACGGCGGATCGGGCGCCTGCGCCTGGAGGCCCACCAGATGCTCCACCGCCTCGACCGCCGTCAACGGCGAGCGCTCCATGAGCAGTTGACGGGCGATCAGTGCACGGTTGAGTGCCCTGCGGTCCAGAGTCTGCGGCTCCGGTGCGGCCATGATCCTGCTCTCCCTGTTCCTCGGCTCGCGCGGACTCGAACCGTGCCGCTCAGCGCAAGGTACCGAAGAACGAACGCAGTTCGCCGACCAGCAGCTCGGGCTGCTCCAGCGCGGGGAAGTGGCCGCCGTGCTCGTGGTCGGTCCAGCGGCGCAGATCGGTGAAGCGGTGCTCGCACCAGGCGCGCGGCATCCGGGCGTCCTTGGGGAAGACGGCACAGGCCGTCGGCACGTCGACGCGTCCGAGGGCCATCTTGTTGTGGCTCTCCCAGTAGATCCGGGCCGACGAGGCGCCGGTCCCGGCGAGCCAGGCGAGCGTCACTGCGTCGAGCAGCCGGTCGCGGGGGATGACCTTCTCCACGTCACCGGTGTGGTCGCTCCAGGCCCAGTACTTCTCGATCATCCAGGCCAGCTGTCCGACGGGCGAGTCCGACAGACCGTACCCGAGTGTCTGCGGGCGGGTGGCCTGGAGAACGGAGTACGCCCCCTCGTTGGCCTGGAAGTCCTTGAGCGCGGCGAGGCCGGCGAGATCCCGCTCGTCGAGCTCCACGTGCTCCTGCGGCGGCCTGGCGAAGGGCATCGCCAGATGGATGCCGATCAGCCGCTCGGCCTCGGTCTCGCCCAGGATGGCGGTGAGGAAGGAGCCCCAGTCGGTGCCGTGGGCCGCGAACCGTTCGTAGCCGAGCCGGCGCATCAGCTCGGACCAGGCGGCGGCGGTGCGCTCCACGGTCCAGCCGGTGGTCCGCGGCTTGTCGCTGAAGCCGAAGCCCGGCAGCGACGGGCAGACCACGTGGAAGGCGTCGGCCGGGTCCTCGGGGTCCGTGAGCGGGCCGATGATGTCCAGGAACTCCACGACGGAACCCGGCCAGCCGTGGCTGAGCAGCAGCGGCCTGGCCTGCGGGTGCACGGACCGCACGTGCAGGAAGTGGATGCCGAGCCCGTCGATCTCGGTTCGGAACTGCGGCAGGGCGTTCAGCCGGGCCTCGGTGGCGCGCCAGTCGTACGTGCTCTGCCAGTACGCGGCCAGATCCTGGAGGTAGCCCGCGGGCACCCCCTGCGACCAGTCGTCGACGGTCTCCTTCTCCGGCCAGCGGGTCCGGGAGAGCCGCTCGCGCAGATCGGCGAGGTCCGTCTCGGCGAACTCGACGCGGAACGGCGTCACTTCGGTGCTCATGCGTCCTCCTCCAGGGCTGCCGAAGCCGGGACTGCGGCGTCGGGCGTCACGCTGTGTACGGCGGCTCGAACGCCGGTCGGCCTCACCACTTCACGGGCAGTTCCCACAGCCCGTAGATCACGGCCCCCTCCTTCCGGGGTATCTCCAGGAAGGGCTTGGCGAGTTCGAGGGTGGGGATGCGCTGGAACAGCTTGCTCCACACGATCTCCAGCTCCAGGCGGGCGAGGTCCGCGCCGATGCAGTGGTGCACTCCGTGCCCGAAGCCGAGGTGCTTGCGGCTGCCGCGGGTGATGTCGAGCTTCTCCGGGTCGGGGAAGACCTCCGGGTCACGGTTGGCGGCGAGACCGAGGCAGAGGATGCCGTCGCCCTTGCGGATGGTCTGGCCGCCGATCTCGATGTCCTCCAGGGCGACCCGCGGCACCGCGGTGTCACCGATCGTCGCGAACCGCACCAGCTCCTCGACGGCGGGCTTGACCAACGACGGGTCGGAGAGCAGGAGTTGCAGCTGGTCGGGGTTCTCCAGGAGGCAGGCGGTACCCAGCGAGATCTGGCTGGCGGTGGTCTCGTGGCCGCCGTTCATCAGCAGCCGCACCATGTTGAACAGATCGCGGTCGGTGTACGACTCGCCTGACGCCTCGTAGTCGGCCATCGCCCGGCTCAGCAGGTCCTCGCCCGGCTCGCGCTTCTTCAGCTGGATGAGGTCGCTGACATACGAGTTCACCTCGACGATCGCGGCCTGCCGCTCCTCGGTGGAGCTGTGGCCGCCGAGCAGCGCGGTGCCGTGCTTGATGAAGAACTCGTGCCGGTCCTGCGGGATCCCGAGGAGCTCGCAGATGACCGTCATCGGCACCGGCAGGGAGAACGCGTGGTGGAAGTCCACGACGGGCGTCATCGCAAGGAGCTTGTCGAGGTGGTCGTCGACGATCTCCTCGATCCGCGGCCGCAGCCTGCGCACCTGCCGGCTGGTGAACGTCAGGGCGGCCTTGCGGCGGGTGTCGCTGTGGTCCTTGCCGTCGTATCCGATGAACGACGTCTCGGTGCGGTACTCGGGCGGAGCGATGAAGTAGAAGGGGAAGTTGTCGTGCTTGCGGGACGCGCTGACCCGCGGGTCGGTGAGCAGCCGGCGGATCGTCTCGTAACCGGCGACCGTCCAGATCCGCAGGCCGGATCCCTTCAGCGTGACCTGGGAGACGTCCTTCTCGACGATCTCCTCGTACTCCTTCGGGGGCGTGAACGGGCACTGCCGGGCGTACGGAAAGGTCTTTGTCTCCGCCTCTGCGGCGCCCTGGTCCGTGGCACTGGTGGTCACAGTGAATCCTTCCTCCTGGGGGAGTTACCTCATGAAGAACCGGACAGACAGCAGTTCCCGGAAGACGGTGCCAGCGCGCGCTCGGGCACAGGTGGAGTCGAAGCCGACCACCGTCCAGGAGCGCTCGAGCGGTGCCCTGGCGCGGCTCCCTAGTCTCGCGGGATGGGCATAGCGACGACAGAGGGCCGGCCCCGCGGGACCGGCCCGTTGAGCGGGCTGCGGGTGGTCGAACTGGCGGCGATAGGGCCGGTGCCCTTCGCCTGCATGGTCCTTGCCGATCTCGGCGCCGAGGTGATCCGGGTCGACCGGGCCGACGGCCGGCGCTCCTTCGAGGAGTGGCACCGGGAGCTCGACCGGGGCCGCCGCCACGTCGCCCTGGACCTGAAGAATCCGGACGGCGTCGCGGAACTCCTGAGTCTGCTCGAGAGTTCGGACGTCCTGGTCGAGGGCTTCAGGCCGGGAGTGGCGGAGCGGCTGGGCATCGGGCCCGAGGTGTGCCTGGCACGCAACCCCGCACTCGTCTACGCCCGGATGACGGGCTGGGGCCAGGACGGCCCCCTCGCCACGTCACCCGGGCACGACATCAACTACCTCGCCCTGACCGGCGCCCTGGACGCGATAGGGGAGGCCGGCGGCCCGCCCGTCGTCCCGGTGAACCTCCTCGGGGACTTCGGGGGTGGCTCCATGTTCCTGCTCGCCGGCGTCCTCGCGGCCCTGTACGAACGCGAGTCGACCGGGGCCGGCCGGGTCGTCGACGCCGCGATCGTGGACGGGGTCGGCGCGATGCTCGGCATGCTCGTCGGGATGCGGTCGGCCGGACAGTGGCGGCACGAGCGCGGCACGAACCTGCTCGACGGCGGCGCCCCCTTCTACACCTGTTACGCGTGCGCCGACGGCGGATACGTCGCGGTCGGGGCCCTGGAGGAGCGCTTCTACGCGGCGCTGCTCGACGGCCTCGGACTCGACGCGGCAGCGCTGCCCGACCGCGACGACCCGCGGAACTGGCCCGCTCTGCGACGGACGTTCGCGAACTGCTTCGTCGGCCGGAGCCGGGACCACTGGGCACGGCTGTTCGAGGGAACCGAGGCTTGTGTGACGCCGGTGCTGAGCGCCGCCGAGGCCGCCTCGCATCCGCACCACCAGGCACGCGGCAGCGGACCCGCCGCGGTGGCCCCGCGCTTCGTCCGCACTCCGGCGCAATTGCCCTGACTCCGGCGTCGGCCCACGGTCCATCACCGCTCGAGCCGTTCTCCGGGCCACCGTCTGACGGTGGGTTCAGCATCCGGAGGCCGGTACCACCGGCGCACACAGGACAAGGGAGGGGCGATGGCCGAGCAGAGCTTCCAGCTCTACGACACGACCCTGCGCGACGGCGCCCAGCAGGAAGGCATGGTGCTGACGGTCGAGGACAAGCTCGCCGTCGCACGTGAACTCGACGGACTCGGCGTGGGATTCATCGAGGGCGGCTGGCCCGGGGCCGTACCCCGGGACACCGAGTTCTTCCGCCGGGCCCGCACCGAACTCGACCTGAAGCACGCCGAGCTGGCCGCGTTCGGAGCCACCCGCAGGCCCGGCGTCCCCGCCCCCGTCGACCCGCAGGTACGAGCCCTGCTCGCGGCCGAGACGCCCGTGGTGACCCTCGTCGCGAAGAGCCACACGGGCCATGTCCGCGACGCGCTGCGCACCACCCTCGCCGAGAACCTGTCCATGATCGGCGGCACGGTACGCCACCTGGTGCACGCGGGGCGGCGGGTCTTCGTCGACGCGGAACACTACTTCGACGGCTATCAGCTCAACCGCGAGTACGCCCTCGCCGTGGTCCGCACCGCGGCCGAGGCCGGCGCGGAGACCGTCGTCCTGTGCGACACCAACGGCGGCTCACTGCCCGACGAGGTGGCGGCCGTCGTCGCCGAGACCCGCGCCCTGACCGGCGTACAGCTCGGCATCCACTGCCACAACGACACCGGCTGCGCCGTCGCGAACACCATGGCGGCGGTGGACGCCGGCGCCGTCCAGGCCCAGGGCACCGCCCACGGCTACGGCGAACGGTGCGGCAACGCCGACCTGTTCACCGTCATCGCCAACCTCGTGCTCAAGCGCGGACGCGAGGTCGTGCCGCTGGAACGGCTCGCGGGCCTGGCCGCGACCGGCCGGGCCGTCGCCGAGCTGACCCAGCTCCCCGGCAGCGCCGCCGCGCCCTACATCGGCGAGTCGGCGTTCACGCACAAGGCCGGACTGCACGCCTCGGCCCTGCGCGTGGACCCCGACCTCTACCAGCACACCCGCCCGGCGCTGGTGGGCAACACGATGCGCACGCTCGTCTCCGACATGGGCGGCCGCTCCTCGATCGAGCTGAAGGCCCGCGAGCTGGGCTACGACGTCGAAGCGGGCTCCGACGAAGTGGCCCGCGCCGCCACCCGCGTGAAGGAACTGGAGAGCGCCGGCTACAGCTTCGAGTCCGCCGACGCCTCCTTCGAACTGCTGCTGCGCGAAGAGCTGACGGGCGCCCCGCGGTCCCACCCGTTCGAGGTCGAGTCCTGGTCCGTCAGTGTCTTCAGCGTCCCGGGCGTGCCCGACGACGAGGTCCGCACCGACGCCACCGTGCGCCTGTCCGTCCAGGGCCGGTCCATCACCGCGACCGGACACGGCAACGGCCCGGTCAACGCCCTGGACACCGCGCTGCACGCCGCCCTCGACCCCTGCTTCCCGGCCCTGGCCCGGCTCCGGCTCGTCGATTACCGGGTCCGCGTGCTCAGCGGCGAGACCGGCAGCAGTGCCAGTGCCCGCGTCCTCATCTCGTACCAGGACGGCGCCCGCCGCTGGGGCACCGTCGGTGTCGACGCCAACACCACCGCGGCCAGCTGGCACGCGCTGCTCGACGCCGTCCACTACGTCCTGCTCGACGAGCCGCCCGGCCGGGAACGGCCCACCGCACTCGGCGTCACCGAGCCGCTCGAACCGTTCCGCCTCTGACCCGCCGGACAGGCCCCGGCGAACGCACCGGCCGAGCCCCGACCTGACTTGGAGAGACAGTGCGTCTGGAAGACGTCTACATACGGGGGACCGCCACACGGCTTCCCGCTCGCCTCCCGATCGCCGACGCGGTCGCCTCCGGAGCCTGCCCGCCGGGGACGGCCGCGGCCACCGGCATGGAGTCGGTGGCGTTCTCGCCCGACGAGTCGGCCGCCGAAATGGCCGCGGCCGCCGCGCGGACCGCCCTGACCCGGGCCGGCAGCGACGGCGGTGACGTGGACCTGCTGCTGCACGCCGACACCTACCACCAGGGCCAGGACCTCTGGCCGGTCGCCTCGTACATCCAGCGCGAGGCGCTCGGCAACACCTGCCAGGCCATCGAGATACGGCAGATGTCCAACGGCGGGCTCGCCGCGCTCGACCTGGCGGCCGCCTACCTCACCGCGGGCCACGGACACCGTGACGCCCTCCTCACCACCGCCGACCGCTTCTGCGCCCCGGGCATCGACCGCTGGAAGACCGACCCCGGTACGCCCTACGCCGACGGAGCCACCTCGCTGGTGCTCTCCCGGCGCGGCGGCTACGCCCGGCTCGTCTCGCTCGCCCTGCACGCGGACCCCGACCTGGAGCCGCTGCACCGCGGCGATGACCCCTTCACCAAGGCCCCGTTCGGCCACCGCATCCCCGTCGACTTCGAGGCGGCCAAGCGCGCCTTCGTCGGCCGCGCCGGAATGTCGTACGCCATCTCCCGGGCGCACAACGGGCAGCAGACGGTGATCAAGCAGGCGCTGGCCGACGCCGGCTCCGAACTCGCGGAGGCCGACTGGGTGGTACTGCCGCACTTCGGCCGGCGGCGCCTGACGTCGATCTACTACAAGCCGTTCGGCATCGACCCCGCCCGCACCACCTGGGACTACAGCCGCACCGTCGGGCATCTCGGCGCGGGCGACCAGTTCGCCGGCCTCGACCACCTGACCGTCTCCGGGCGCGCGGCGCCGGGCGACCGGATCGTCCTGGTCAGCGTCGGCGCCGGTTACAGCTGGGGCTGCGCCGTGATCGACATGCTCGAACGCCCTTATCCGGCCTAGGAGTTGTCCCGAGCGGCGGCCCGAAAGGCCGGCCTCCGCAGGACATCGGCCAACGTTCCACCGGTTCTCCAGTTTCGCTTGAGCACACCATGCCAACCTTGTGATCCGCCCTGCAGCGGACAGTCCGAAGGGAATTGCCGTGGCGCCGACCACCTCCACTTCCGAGACCGCAGCGCTCCACGTCGCCGAGCACTCCATCACCGTGGCCGCGTCCGCCGCCACCGTCTACGCGCTGGTGGCCGATGTCGCCGAGTGGCCGCAGGTGTTCGGCCCCACGGTGCACGTCGAGGTGCTCGAAGAGGCCCCCGCCGAAGGCGGCGAGCAGCTCCTGCGCATCTGGGCCGTCGCCGGCGACAAGGTGCGCACCTGGACCTCGCGCCGCGTCCTCGACCCGGCGACCCGCACCATCACCTTCCGCCAGGTGGTGACGGCCCACCCCGTCGCCGAGATGGGCGGTGAGTGGCGCGTCCAGGAACTGGAGGACGGCACCACCCGCGTGACGCTGCTGCACGACTACCGTGCCGTGAACGGCGACCCGGCCGCCGAGGAACTCATCGAGCAGGCCGTCGACCGCAACAGCCGCGCCGAGCTCCTCGCCCTGAAGAACACCGCCGAACTCGGTGACGCGCGCGAGGAACTCCACTTCACCTTCAGCGACTCCGAGACCGTCTTCGGCGCGGCCGGCGACGTCTTCGCCTTCCTGGACCGCGCCGACCTGTGGCCGCAGCGGCTGCCGCACGTGGCCCGCCTCGACCTCACCGAGGACGAGGCCGGCATCCAGCACATGGACATGGACACCGCGAGCCCCGACGGCTCGACCCACAACACCACCTCCGTCCGCGTCTGCTTCGAGGACCGCAAGGTCATCGTCTACAAGCAGCTCAGGGTGCCCGTCGCGATGAGCGGCCACACCGGACGCTGGGTGATCGAATCGCTGGGTGACGGCACCGTCCGGGCCACGTCGTGGCACACCGTGACCCTGGACCCGGGCGGAGTACGCACCGCACTGGGCCCGCAGGCCACCCTCGCCGAGGCCCGCGCGCTGGTGCGCAAGGCGCTCGGGACCAACAGCTCCACCACGTTGCGCCATGCCAAGCAGTTCGCGGAGGAACAAGCACGTGCACAGTCGTAGTCAGGACACACCGCTCACGGTGGTCAACCGGTTCGAGGTCAAGAGCGACACCGCCTGGTTCGAGCGCGAGTTCCGGGATCACTCCCAGTACCTGCGCAGACGCAAGGGCTTCGACTTCCTGGTGACCGTACAGCTGGTCGAACGGCCCAACGTGTACATCCACCTCGGGCACTGGCAGAGCATGCGGGGCTTCCTCGACACGGTCCACGACGACACCTTCCAGGCCCACGTCAAGAAACTCGGCCCGCTCGTCAACACCGAGGTGGACCAGGCCGTGAGCGTAGGGCGGGTGCTCAAGGAGAACGCCGTCGTGGGAGCCCGGAACGTCGTCCTGACCCGGGCCAGAACCCTCGGCGCCACGTCGTCCTCGTTCGAGCGGCTCTTCGCCGAGACCAGCGAGCACTTCGGCCGGCTCGGCGGCTTCGGCGGCAGTGACCTGCTGCGCTCGACGCTCCGCCCCGACACCTACACGGGCATCCAGTGGTGGCGGGACACCGCGGACTGCGAGCGGGCCCTGGCCGACCCGGGCCACCGTGCGCAGGCCGAACAACTGCGCCGCGTCGCCGACATCGAGGTGGAGCGGACCCGGCACGTGGCGTACGAGCGCGTCGTCGCCTGACGCGTCCGCCGTTCCACCCGCACCGGAGCCGAGGGCCATCAGGTCCTCGGCTCCGGCGCGTCCGGGGCACGAGCCCGCTTCGAGCGGGTGGGCGCAGGCTGTCCTCATGGTGAACCAGATGCGTATCACTGTGGTCCGCGGCCGGCCCGACGAGGCCGAACTGGCGGCCGTGACCGCCGTGCTGCTCGCCCTCGTGCGACGCGCGGGCGAGCCCGACGACGAGGTCAAGGCCGCGTACGCGGGCTGGACCGTCAAGGGCGGCGGCCACGGCCTCGGGGCCGTCGGGAATGCGCCGTGAACGCGAGTTCGCCGTACATCCACCGGCGAGGCGGAGGTCCCCTCAGGGGCACCCTCGTCCCGCCGACAGCAGAGCCGGGCGCCGGCCGTCCCCGGGGACGGCGCCACGGCAGGGGAGGGGGAGGCGTGAACGGTCAGCAGACCTTTACGGAGCACATCCAGGACCGGGCGGCAAAGACGCCGGACCGGGAGGCGTTGATCCTCCTCACCGAACACGAGGGCACGCTGCGGCCCGAGACGATCACCTACGGCGAACTCGACCGCTCGGCCCGCAACCTGGCGTCCGTGCTCGCCCGGCACGTCGGCCCGGGGGACCGGGTGCTGATCGCCCACCGCTCCCGCGCGCTCTTCGTCACCAGCTTCCTCGCCTGCCTGTACTCGGGGGTGATCGCCGTCCCCGTCGCCCCGAGCGGCCGGCACGCTCACCACGACGACCGCTTCGCCGGGATCGTCAAGGAAGCCGCCGCGGCCTGCGTGCTCACGTCCACCACGGAGGCGCCCGACGTCTCCCAGCTGCTCGCCCGCACCGGACACGGCGACGTCGTCTGTCTGCCGGCCGACGGCCCCGCCGCGCTCGCCGACGCCGGGCCGCGGGAGCCCTTCGCACCCGGCCCCGACACGGTCGCCTACCTCCAGTACACCTCCGGCTCGACCCGCGACCCGCGCGGCGTGATGGTCACCCATCGGAGCCTGCTCGCCAACCAGCGGGCCATCCAGAAGGCACTCGGAACCCGCCCCGGCACACGGCTCGGCGGCTGGCTTCCGCTGCACCACGACATGGGCCTCGTCGGCCAGTTGCTGCACGCACTCTGGCTCGGCGGCACCGCCGTCCTGCTGACCCCGACGGCGTTCGTCAAGCGCCCGGCGAACTGGCTCGAGACCGTCTCGCGGTACGGCCTGACCGTCAGCGCCGCCCCCGACTTCGCCTACGAGATGTGCGTACGCCGCGTCAACGACACCCAGATCGCGGGCCTCGACCTGTCCGGCTGGGAGACCGCGGTCAACGGGGGCGAGCCCATAGACCCCGCGACGCTCGAGGCGTTCGCCGAACGGTTCGCCCCCGCCGGGCTGCGCCCCGGAGCCCTGACGCCCTGCTACGGCCTGGCCGAGGCCACCCTCATCGTCTCCGGCACGCGAACCGCCCCGGCCCCGGCCGGGCGCGCCGTGGACGCCGCCGCCCTGGAGAGCGGCCGGCTGACCGACCCCGTCGGCCCGGGCCGCACCGTCACGCACTGCGGCCCGCCCGCCTCCGTCGACGTACGCATCGTGGACCCGGACACCTGCGCTGAGGTGCCCGACGGCCGGATCGGCGAGATCTGGGTCCGCGGCGAGAGCGTCGGACCCGGCTACTGGGCCCGCCCGGCCGAGACCGCCGCGGCGTTCGACTGCCGGATCAGCGGCGGCGGCAGCGGCTTTCTGCGCACCGGCGACCTGGGCGCGTTCCAGGACGGCCTGCTCCATGTCACCGGCCGGCTCAAGGACATGATCGTCATCGCCGGACGCAATCTCTATCCGCAGGACCTGGAGCGTACGGTGCAGCAGGTCAGCGGCCTCTTCGGCGCCGCCACCGCCTTCGCGCTCCCCGGCGTCAGGGAACGGATCGTCATCATCCAGGAACTGCGCTCCGGCAGCCGCTACGACATCGACCTCGCCGGGCTCGCGGCCGCCGTACAGGAGCGGATCAGCGAGGAGTACGAGATACGGACCGCCGGCGTCGTGCTGGTGAGGCCCGGCACGGTCCGCCGCACCACGAGCGGCAAGGTGGAGCGGGCGGCCATGCGACGGCTCTTCCTGCGCGGCGAACTCACCCCGCTGCACCAGCGGATGGAACCCGAGGTCGAACAGCTGATGGCGGCCGGGAGGCGGCGATGACGACAGCAGAGGACCGGATCGACGCCCTGGAGCTGGCGTTCGGCTCCCTCGACGACCCGGACAACCCGCTCGGCGCCGCCGCCCTGCTCGCCGCCGACGCGGCCGGCGCGGTGCTGCCGGAGGCCGCACAGGTCCTTGACGCCTTCGGCCTCAACGCCGAGTTCGTGCCCGCCGACGTCGGGGGCAGGCTCGAACGGATGGACCTGCTGGGCCGGCTCCTGCGCCCGGTGTTCCGCCGGGACGCCTCCCTCGGTTTCGGCTACGGACTCAACTGCTTCTTCGCCGCCACCCCGGTGTGGACCGCGGGCGACGACGCGCAGCGCCGCCTCGCCGCCCGGCTGCTCCTGAGCGGCCGCCGCCTCGCCGTGGCCCGCCACGAGGTCGCCCACGGGAACGACTTCGTCCGCGACGAGTTCACCGCACGGGCGGTCCCGGACGGCCTGGTCATCGACGGCAGCAAGTCCGCCATCGCCAACGCCTCACGCGCCACCGGCCTGGTCGTCTTCGCCCGCACCGACGGAGCCGCCCGCGGGCGCAGCCACACCGTCCTGCTGCTCGACCGCGACGAACTGCCGGCCGGCTCCGTGGAGAGCCTGGCCCGCCGCACGACGACCGGGATGCGCAGCGCCGAGTTCGGCGGACTGCGGATCACCGACTGCCTCGTCCCGCACAGCGCCGTCCTCGGGGACATCGGCGACGGCTACGAGCTGTCGCTGCGCTCCTCCCTGCTCATCCGCGGCCTCATCCCGTCCATCGTGCTCGCGGGCGCCGACACCGCGCTGCGCACGGTGGCCCGGTTTGCCAACCGCGGCCGGGCGGACGGCCGTTCGTCCCTCGATGTGCGGCACGTGCGGGACGTGCTCACCGGCGGCTTCCTCGACCTGCTGATCATCGACTGCCTCGCCCTGGTCGCGACCCGGGCACTGCACCTGCTGCCCCGGCAGATGAGCGCCTACGCGGCGGCCGCCGCCTATCTCGCCCCGAAGCTCGTGGCCGAGAGCCTGAACGAGATGTCGTCGGTCCTCGGCGAGGAGACGTTCGCCGAGGACGGCGCCTACGCGATGTTCCAGAAGCAGCGGCGCGACCTGCCGGTCACCGCGCTGGGACACGCGGGCAGCGCGGGGCGCCAGGTCAGCATCCTGCCCCAACTCCCGTACTTCGCACGGCACGCCTGGTTCGCCGACCCCGAGCCGCCGCCGGACCTGTTCCGGCCGGACCGGCCGCTGCCGCCGCTGGACCTGTCCCAGCCCGCGCTGCTCGGTGACGGCGACCCGCTCGCCGCGACCCTGGTCGCCTGCACCGACCTCCTCGAAGCCGCGGAACCGCGGGACGAGACCGGCCTGGGCGGCCCGGCCCTGCGCTTCCTGGCCCGTGTCCTCACCGGTGAACTCGCCGAGCTGAAGAAGGCGTTCGAGAACGTCGCGGAGGGCGACCGCGAGGCCCTGTCCAGCCCGCAGAGCTTCGGCCTCGCCGACCGGTACACCCTGGTCCTCGCGGCGGCGGCCTGCCTCGGCGTATGGCGCGAGCAGCGCTCCGCACCCCACGGCCACGCCGACGAGTTCCTCGCCGCCCCCGCCTGGGTCACCGTGGTCCTCTACCGGCTGGTCGCGCGGCTCGGGCTGCCGCTGCCCGACCGGCCCGTCGAACCGGAACGGCTGGTGCTCGCCGAGGTCGTCGCGCGGCTGCACGACCGGCGCAGCTACGACCTCTACGCCTCGCCGCTCGCCTGACCATCGCCCCCACCCCCCGCCCGACAGGGAGCACACCCATGCAGGAGCAATCCCCCAGCGCCCAGGAAGACTTCGCTGTCGCCCACCGCGAATGGCTGACCGAGAGGGTCGCCCACTATCTCGGCCACCCCGTCGAGGACACCGCACGGCTGACCGAGGAGGGCCTCGACTCGGTGGCGGTGCTCAGCCTCTACGGAGACATCAACGAGGCGTTCGGCCCGCTGATCGAACCGGACGACATCTGGGCGTTCCCCACCGTGCGCCAGCTCGCGAACCTGCTGGTGATGCGTGACGCCGGCCGGCGCGGCGGCCAGGTCAGGGCCGCGTTCGTCTTCACCGGCCAGGGCTCCCAGCACCCCGGGATGACGTCCGGTCTCTATCTGAACTCCACCGGGTACCGCGCCTTCCTCGACGAGGCCGACGAGGCGATCCGCCCGTGGACCAAGCAGTCCGTGGTGGAGCTGATCCTCTCCGACGACCCGCGCATCCACCGCACCGCGCTCACCCAGCCCGCCCTGTTCGCCGTCGAGTACGCCCTGGCCCGGACCCTCGAGGAGGCCGGGGTGCGCCCGGCGGCCGTCCTCGGCCACGGAGTGGGGGAGTTCGCCGCCGCCACGATCGCCGGCGCGCTGACCCTGGCCGACGCCGCGAAGCTGGTGTCCATGCGCGGCGCCTTCATGCAGTACCTGCCGCCGGGAGGCGGCATGATGGCCGTCTGCATCACCCCGTACGAGGCCGCAGAACTGGTCAGTGCCGAACCGGCCGTGGGCATCAGCGCCATCAACGCCGCCAAGGCGATCGTGCTCTCCGGCGACCGCAGCGCGCTGAACCGCATCGAGGCCCGCCTCGCCGAACGCGGCATCCGCTGCCGCCACCTGGCCGTCTCGCACGCCTTCCACTCGCCGCTGATGGCGCCGGTGGTCCCCAAGTTCGAGGCCGTCGTCCGCAAGATGCCCGGCGGCACCGCCCAGGTCCCGTTCTACTCGACGGTCTACGGCCGTCTCGCCACCGAACCGCTCTACGCCCCGTACTGGACCGAACAGATCACCGCCCCCGTCCGGTTCGCCGACGCGGCGCGCAGCCTGCTCGCCCAGCAGGCACCCACCCACGTCGTGGAGATCGGCCCGCAGGCCGTCCTCACCCCGTATCTGCGGCGGATGGGCGGCGGCCTGCGCGGCCCCGCCTGCATCCCGGTGTGCCAGGGTCCGGCGAGCGACGCCGTCGACCTGGCGGGTGTCATCTCGGCGCTCGACGCGGGACCGCTGGCCGCGGCCCTGCCCGGAGCCTGAGGTGGGGGAACGGGTGGGACGCCCGTTGCCCGCACCAGGGCCCGCCGGACCGTGGGGCGACATCCACGGCGAACTGCGCCGCACCGGCAGCGTCGTGCTCTACGCGTCGATGCCCGACTGGCGGCCCGGCGACGGCACGGAAGCCGAGCTGCGCCGTCGCCTGGGACGCGACTGGCGGCGCTACGAGAGCCTCGACCGGCCCCGTGCGCGGGAGCGGTTCGTGGCCTCCCGGCTGCTGCTGCGCTATTCGGCGGCCGCGGTCCTGCGCACCGCCCCCGACCTGGTCGACCTGGCCTACCAGCCGGGCGGGCGCCCGTACGTCCGGGGCTGCGACCAGATCGATGTGAGCCTGAGTCACACCGACGAGATGATGGTCGTCGGGATCACCCGGCGGGGCCGGATCGGCGTGGACGTGGAACGGGCGGACCGGCGACTCGCCCACACCGGCTCGGAGCGCCAGGCGTGCACGCCCTATGAGAAGGCGCGCCTGGACGCGGGTGGCGACGAGGTGCGCAACGACACCATGGTGCAGCTGTGGACGCTCAAGGAGGCGTACAGCAAGGCGGTGGGGCAGGGACTGCGGTTCCGCTTCACCGAGTTCGGCTTCGCGCTGGACGACGGGGAGCCCCGGCTGACCAGACCGGACGGCTCCCGGGTACCCGGCGGCGAGTGGCAGTTCGGCACGTACCCCGCCGGGGCGGGGTACGTGCTGAGTGTCGCCGTGTGTGACGCGGGCTTCGGTGAGCTCGCCGACCTGTCGGTCGGGACGACGCTGGACGACGGCATGTTCGACGCGTTGCTCGGCGCGCCCGGTCCGGCCCGGGGCCTGGATCCGTCAGGGCAGCCAGCCGGCCTCCTCGGCGATACGGATGGCGTCGATGCGGTTGCGCGCGCCCAGCTTGCCGACGATGGCCGTGAGGTAGTTGCGGACCGTGCCCTTGGAGAGATAGAGGCAGCCGGCGATCTCGGCGGCCTCGGCGCCGCGGGCGGCTAGGCGCAGGACCTCCAGCTCGCGCGGCGACAGCGGATTCTCCGGCGAGTCCCAGGCGGACAGCGCGAGCTGGGGGTCCACGACCCGGCGCCCCGTCGCCACCGACCGTACGGCGAGGGCGAGTTGGCTCGGTGGCGAGTCCTTGAGGAGGAAGCCGGAGACCTGGGCGGACAGGGCGCGCCGCAGGGTGCCCGGACGTCCGAGCGAGGTGAGGATCAGCGTGCGGCAGCTGGGCAGCCGTTCATGGAGCTCGGCCGCCGCGGTCAGCCCGTCGATGCCGGGCAGATCGATGTCGATCACGGCGACGTCGGGCTTGGACTCGAGTGCGGCCGCGACGATCGTGTCGCCGCGGTCGACGGTGGACACCACGTGCAGATCCGGCTCCAGCTGGAGCAGCGCCACGAGTGCGCCCTGGATCATGTGAACATCCTCGGCGAGGAGGATCCTGACGGACAACATCTTTACCCCCGGTGAGATGTGTCAGGCTACGGCGGTTCTCTCCGGGCGCGTCGGCTCGAACACCAGCAGCTCGTTCTCGTCATGGCCTGTGGGTCTGAGCGGTGCCCAGACCTCCAGATGGAATCGGCCGTCCTCCCGCAGCCCCGCGGAGAGCCCCCCTCCGATGGCGGCGAACCGGCACCGCAGATTGTCCAGACCCGTGCCGCCCGAGCGGGCCGAGACGAGGTCGCTCGGTGCATGCGGATTGTCGTTGGTCAGACCGAGCCGGACCGTTTCTTCTTCAACCTCCGCCTTGATGGTGCAGACGCGCACCTGACTGTGCCTGAGGATGTTGGTGACCCCTTCCCGCAGTGCCGTGGCGAGCACGGTGTCGACCACCGGATGCAGCCGCCCGCACTCCACCTCGACCTCGGCACGGATATCGGCGGCGCAGAGCACCGTCCCCGTGGACTCCGCCTCCTCGATGAGTGACATGTTGCGGTACCCGCTGGACACCAGCCGTACGTCGGCCAGGGCCTGCCGTGCCACCTGGAGGACCGAGTCGGTCTCCTGGCGGGCCTTGTCCGGGCGGGTGCTGATCAGCCGCTGGATCAGCTCGCCCTTGAGCGTGATCGCGGAGAGGCTGTACCCGAGCAGGTCGTGCAGGTCCCGGGCGAACCGCAGGCGTTCCTGCGCGACGGCCATCCGGGCCAGTTCCTCACGGTTCTCGTGCACCTCGCTGACCAGGTCGGTGAGCCGGGTCAGGCCGTAGATGACGAGGCCGGTGAGGGTGCTGGCGATGGTGAAGTAGAGGATCAGGTCGACCGAGGCCCCCGCCAGCACGTTGTACACCGGGATGAAGGCGATCAGCAGCCCGTAGCTCGGCCAGGCGAACCGGGCCGGCAGGGTCAGCAGCAGCGAGGCGGCCAACGGGCCTTCCATGCTGCCCCAGCTGATGCTGAACCAGGCGAGAGGCGCGAAGGTGAGCACCGCCTGGAGGAGCAGGACGAGCGCCTTCCGCCGGGTCGGCCACCGGCGGGCCTGCGGCGAGGAGACCGCCAACTGCGTGCCGAACAGCGCCAGTACGAGAACGACGCACAGGACCAGCTCTCCCGTTCCGGGCCGTGTCCGCACCACGTTCAGTACGGTCATCGTGGCGTAGCAGGCCAGGGCGGCGACGATGATCGCGTGAGCCAGCCGCGGGGCCGGTGCCTGGGACCGTGGTGAGAACGGAACGACGTCCCTCGTCGGCATTGCCGCCTCCTTGCGAAGGATCAGTGTTGGCGGACGCATGCTATGTCGATTCGCTGGCTCCGAGCCAGCGAATCGAACCGACGGCCGAACTCAGACGAACAGGGGAATCGGGTTGATTTCCTCGTACGGAAGAGGGCGCGTTCGGCGTCCGAGCTCCACCGGTATATCGAAGAGACGGCCCGGGGCGAACCGTGCCCAGAAGTGGCGCATTCCCGGAATGATCACCTTCACAACGGGAAGTCCCACGTCGGGGCGTGTTTGATCAAGGATCAACAATTCCATGCCACGGCCACGTACAAGGGTTTCGGCCAACTCGATGTCGTCCAGCAGGTCGTTGTGGACCGGAAAGGAATAGGACTCCGGGGTCCGTGGAGCTTCGGCTGGATCCGCGCGAACGTATGGCTGATTCTCCACCGTCGCCCCCTGCCACCAGGCAGAAAGATCACGGTCCGCGGACCGGAATTCAGCCGGGTCCCCCTCCGGGGGAAGGAGTTGGGCCATTTCCGTGACCGCCCGCCGCAGAGCGAGCCGGGGATCGAAATGAGCCCCGAACCCGAACGAGATCGCCTGGGCCGGCCCGTCGGTGCGCCGGGACATGGCCACCACAACCGGAATGCCGAAGTCCGATGTGAGGTCGAGCGCCCAGACATGGCGGTGGAGCCGTTCGAACGTCTGCCGGGTGCGGGCCAGCCACGGCTCGTCGAAGGCGTCGAGGTCCACCGCGGGCTGGCGCGTGCGGTTGTACCACCACAGCGCCACCGCGTCCCGTTCCACCAGTTCGAGGAAGCCCTGCACGACGGCGTCCTCCGGGCTGCTGCCCGCCGCGTTGCCGTTGGAGTCGGCCCACGGCGTGGCCGGCACACCGTCGGGACCGGGGCCGAAGTACAGCATCGACGTCGGCAGCAGCCGCTGCGTGCCCGACGTGAGGGACCACACCGGCGTCCAGTCGGCCGGTGCCTGCGGGTCGAACGGCGGCGGGACCTGCTGGAAGCGCGAGTGCCGCGGATTCCACTGGTCCCGCTCCCGGAACTGCCGGTCGGCGAACAGCTGGCAGAGATTGGGATGCACGGCGGCGTCACCGAGCCCCGCCAGGGTGTCCCGCACCGTGGGCTCGTCGCCCTGCCGGGTACCGCAGTAGCGCTCCAGTGCCTCGCACAGCGCGCTGACCTCGGCCTCCTGCGGAGTGGTTCCCTTGCCTCCGCTCTGGCCGCGCAGGCCACCACGCAGCCCGGCCAGGGAACGGCTGTCGCCCAGTGCCAGATTGCGCCCGGCGACGTACCGGTTCAGTCCGTCCGGCGCGCCAGGGGCAGGACGGAGCTCGGACACGACGCCGGTGACCGGGTCGGCCAGATGCCGGTAGCGGGACAGCACCGCCTCCGCACTCTGCGACCGGTGATTGCCGCCCACCGTACGGACCTTGGGGCTGGAGCGCGGGGTGAAGGGTGCGCGTACCTGTCGTGCGACGAGCTCCGGATCCCCGCACGTGGAGCACTGCGGACGGCGGATCACCGGGTGCCGGCGGGTCGCGAGGGTTCGGGTGTCCAGCGTGCAGACGGCGCCCTGGCCCTCGTACCGCATGCCGGCCACCCACTTCGTCGCCTCCAGCACCGCGGTGTGCAGCCCCAGGGCGCGCACGGTGGCGAACGAGGCCTCCGGGACGGGCAGCACGCCCCCCAGTCCCAGGGCCTGCCGGACCGGCGCCGTCGACGACCGGTGCCCGCGCAGGCGGTGCGCCAGACACTCCCAGCACGCGCTGTCCCCGCCCCCGTACACCGGCCCCACCCAGGGCTCCGCGCCGCTCGGCTTCGCGAGGAGCCAGGAGCGGCCCGACGCCCGGTGGCGGGCGTCGACCTCGGCCAGCCGGGGGTCCAGGTAGTCGTCGCACAGGACGAGGGACAGTTCGGCCACGTCCTCGTCGCCGGGGCCGGCCATCCGCAGGCCCGCGGCCAGGCACTCGGCCCGCACCGCCGCGGGATCCCCCTTCCCCAGGTGCACGAGCGCCACCCGGGTCTCCCGGAACGAGGCGGACGCGCTGGGCCCGTGCAGCCCGGCGATCTCCCAGTACGCCTCCGTCGAGGCGTCGGTGGCCGGGTCGTGATAGCCGACCAGATCGGCCCGGGCGAGCTCGGCGATCATGCGGGCCGCGGTCGTCGGCGGCAGGGTCGCCGCCGCGTCCCGCAGCACGCCCGCCAGCGTGCGGGTCCCGTCCAGCAGGGCCGCGAGGTGCTGAACCTCACGGCCCTGCAAGGCAGTTGTCTCCCGCTCCGACAGCAGGTAGACGGCGTCCCCTTCGATCGCCTCCACCCGCAGATGTCTCTTGAACCCCACCAGAAGTTCGGTGGGTACCCCCCCGGATATGTTCATGCACGCGCCGCTTCGGCCTCTTCGCCGGGCAGGGGCGCCATGCCGGTGGCGCAGCCGTAGAGCATGACGGTGCCGGGCCGGTCCAGGTGGTCGATGACCAGGCCCCGGTCGGCGCTCCCGCCCTTGTACACCTCCCCGAAGAGGTCCGCGACGTCGTCGCCGTACACCGGCTCCACGGCGGGGAGACCGAACTCGGCGAGTACGGAGACGGGGTCGCTCGTGTAGCGCTGGGCCAGGTCGGGCTCGAGGCCGGCCCGGGCGGTGAGGAGTGCGAACTGGTGATCCGAAGTCAGCTGAACCGTAACGGTGTCCATGGAGAGCCCCCTGCTGAGTCGATCGTGCGAGACGTTGTTCGCTTGCCGAATTCCTGGATTCTGTGTCCCACCACGTCGAACGGCACAGTGCCACTGTCACCATCGGGACATGACATTTTCATGCCCGGTCACGTGACCACCTCACTGGGACCGCAATGCCGCGGGTGCGAGGGTCGGTGCAGACTCCGCGAATCCGTGCAGGCCCGCCGACGGACCTGCCGAACCAGCGCACGAAGGGGAGGGCGCCATCATGGAGATCAATGTCCTGGGGCCGTTGACGGCCCGTGAGAACGGGGTGTCCGTCGTACCCACGGCCGCCAAACCGCGCCAGATCCTGTCCCTGCTCGCCCTGCAGTCCGACCGGGTCGTGACCGTGGCGACGCTCATGGAGGAGATCTGGGGAGAGGACATCCCGCGCAGCGCGGCCACCACCTTGCAGACGTACATCCTCCAGCTGCGCCGCAAGATCGCCGCGGCGCTCGACGGCGACCCGGCCCGCCAGGCCAAGGACGTCCTGGTCACGCAGCACGGCGGCTATCTGCTCCAGGTGCAGCCGGGCCAGGTCGACGCGCACGAGTTCCTGCGCGTCACCGCGTCGGGCCGGGCCGCG
Source organism: Streptomyces sp. NBC_00009 (assembly GCF_045040855.1). Taxonomy (NCBI): domain Bacteria; kingdom Bacillati; phylum Actinomycetota; class Actinomycetes; order Kitasatosporales; family Streptomycetaceae; genus Streptomyces; species Streptomyces sp. NBC_00009. The sequence continues at coordinate 1,924,026 of NZ_CP108312.1, read as the reverse complement.
CACGAGGCGGGGGACCACCTCGCGGCCTCCGAACTCCTCGGCCAGGCCCTGAAGATGTGGCGCGGCTCCGCCCTCGTCGACGTACGCGTCGGCACCGCGCTGGAGCTGGAGGTGCTCCGTCTGGAGGAGGACCGGATGGCCGCTCTGGAGAGGCGGATCGACTCCGATCTGAAGCTCGGCCGGCACAGCGAGATCGTGCCGGAACTGCGGGTCCTGGTCGCCCGGCACCCGATGCACGAGAACTTCTGCGCCCAGCTGATGACCGCACTGCACCGGTCGGGCAGCGCCTGGCGGGCGCTCGAGGCCTACCAGCGGCTGCGGGTGACCCTCGTCGACGAGCTGGGACTCGAGCCCTCGGCCCGGTTGCAGCAGCTCCATCAGGCGGTGCTGTCCGCCGACCCGGCCCTGGACGTCCACGTGCCCGTGACCGGCTGACCGGCCGGGGTTCTCTCCAGTACATCTCTAGCCGGCGTTCCTACGTTCGGCCGATGACGATCCTCGACGACATCACCGTCAGTCCGGCAGTCCCCGACCTCCGCCGTGCCACCGCGGAACTGCGGCGGCTCAAGGAGGAGGTGAGTCGCGGGCCCGATCCCGCGGCCACCCGGCGGCAGCACGAGAAGAACAAACTCACCGCGCACGAGCGCCTCGAACTCCTCTTTGACGAGGACACGTTCACCGAGATCGAGCCGCTGCGCCGGCACCGCGCCACCGGGTTCGGCCTGGAGGACCGCAAGCCGCACGGCGACGGTGTCGTGATCGGCTGGGGCCTGGTCCACGGCCGGACGGTCTTCGCCTACGCGCACGACTTCCGCGTCTTCGCCGGAGCACTCGGCGAGGCGCATGCCGCGAAGGTGCACAAGGTGATGGACCTCGCGGCGGACGCGGGTGCACCGCTCGTCAGCCTCAACGACGGGGCGGGCGCGCGTATCCAGGAGGGCGTCACCGCGCTCGCGGGCTACGGCGGCATCTTCCGCCGCAATGTCGCCTCCTCGGGGGTCATCCCGCAGATCAGCGTGATGCTGGGCCCCTGCGCCGGAGGCGCGGCCTATTCGCCGGCCCTGACCGACTACGTTTTCATGGTCCGCGAAACGGCGCAGATGTTCATCACCGGACCCGACGTGGTGCAGGCGGTGACCGGCGAGAAGATCACCCACAACGGTCTCGGCGGGGCCGACGTGCACGCCACGACCTCGGGTGTCTGCCACTTCGCCTACGACGACGAGGCCGACTGCCTGGAGGACGTGCGCTTCCTCATCGCGCTCCTGCCGTCCCACAACCGTGAGCTGCCGCCCGCGGTGCCCTGCGACGACCCCGCCGACCGGCGCACCGACGGCCTTGTCGACCTGGTGCCGGCCGACCCGGGCCGCAGCTACGACATCCGCGCGGTGATCGAGGAGATCGTCGACGACGGCGAGACCTTCGAGGTCCACGAGGCGTGGGCGCCCAACGTCGTGTGCACCCTGGCCCGCCTCGACGGCCGCACGGTCGGCATCGTCGCCAACCAGCCCGCCGCCCTCGCCGGCGTCCTCGACATCCACGCGAGCGAGAAGGCCGCGCGGTTCGTCTCCACGTGCGACTCCTTCAACATCCCGCTCGTCACCCTGGTGGACGTCCCCGGCTTCCTGCCCGGCGTCGACCAGGAGCACAACGGCATCATCCGGCACGGCGCCAAGCTCCTGCACGCGTACTGCAACGCGACCGTGCCCCGGATCTCCCTCGTCCTGCGCAAGGCGTACGGCGGCGCGTACATCGTCATGGACTCCCGCTCCATCGGGGCCGATCTCGCCTTCGCCTGGCCCACCAACGAGATCGCCGTGATGGGCGCGGAGGGCGCCGCCAACGTCATCTTCCGCCGCGAGATCGCCGCGTCGGACGACCCCGCTGCGGTACGCGCCCGACGCGTCGACGAGTACAGGACCGAGCTCATGCACCCCTACTTCGCGGCGGAGCGCGGCCTGGTGGACGACGTCATCGATCCCGGGGACACCCGCCGCATCCTCATCAGCTCACTCGCGATGCTGCGCTCGAAACGCGCCGAAGTGCCGTCGCGTAAGCACGGAAATGTCCCGACATAGGCGGGCAGTTCGACAGGTCCACGCGCACACGAGTCCGGTTCTAGGGCACGGACGTTCCATAGCTTCACCGGTCAGGGCAGCACGCTACGAGCGAGCCGCAGACCGGGACAGGCCGGCCGGGGGGGTTCCCACCCCGAACCCCCTCCGGCCGCTGCCACCGACCCATGATCAGCACGGATGAAGGGATCGACAGTGACCCCCAGAGTGCCAACCGGCTGGTGCGCAGCGACGCCCCAGGCCCCGTCGAAGGCCAGGTAGACCATGCGCAGAGTCGCCATCACCGGCCTGGGCGTCGTGGCCCCGGGTGGGGTCGGTGTCAAGGAGTACTGGGAGCTGCTCACGGCGGGCCGCACGGCCACCCGCCGGATCTCCTTCTACGATCCCTCACCGTTCCGCTCGCAGGTCGCCGCCGAGGTCGACTTCGACCCCTTCGCCGCCGGGCTCTCCCAGCAGGAGACCCGCAGGCTCGACCGGGCCGCGCAGTTCGCGGTCGTCTCCACCCGTGAGGCCCTCGCCGACAGCGGCCTGGAGATCTCCGCCCTCGACCCCGGCCGCGTCGGCACGGCGGTCGGCAGCGCGGTCGGCTGCACCACGAGCCTGGAGCGCGAGTACGCCGTCGTCAGCGACGGCGGCCGCAAGTGGAACGTCGACCACGAGTACGCCGTACCCGAGCTGTACCGGCATTTCGTGCCCAGCTCGCTGGCCGCAGAGGTCGGCAGGGCCGCCGGGGCGGAGGGGCCGGCCGCGGTCGTCTCCACCGGATGCACCTCCGGCCTCGACTCCCTCGGCCACGCCGTGGAACTCATCCGCGAGGGCACGGCCGACGTCATGATCGCCGGTGCCACCGAGGCGCCCATCTCGCCGATCACCTCGGCCTGTTTCGACGCCATCCTCGCCACCACACCCCGCAACGACACCCCGGAGAGCGCCTGCCGGCCCTTCGACCGGACCCGCAGCGGCCTCGTCCTCGGCGAGGGCGCCGCCATCCTGGTCCTGGAGGAACTGGAGAGCGCGAAGCGGCGCGGTGCCCATATCTACGCCGAGATCTCCGGGTTCGCCTCCCGCTGCAACGCGTACCACATGACCGGCCTCAAGCCGGACGGCCTCGAAATGGCGGAGGCCATCGACGCCGCCCTGGCCGAGTCGCAGCTCGCCCCGGACTCGGTCGACTACATCAACGCCCACGGCTCCGGCACCAAGATGAACGACCGCCACGAGACCGGCGCCTTCAAGCGCAGCCTCGGCGAGCACGCCTACCGCACCCCCGTGAGCTCCATCAAATCGATGATCGGCCACTCGCTCGGAGCCATCGGCTCCCTGGAGATCGCCGCCTGCGCCCTCGCGATGAAACACGGCGTCCTGCCGCCCACCGCGAACCTCCACGAGCCGGACCCCGAGCTCGACCTCGACTACATCCCGCTCGTCGCCCGCGAGCAGCAGACCGACGTGGTGCTCAGCGTGGGCAGTGGGTTCGGCGGATTCCAGAGCGCCATGGTGCTGGCCCGCCCGGACAGGAGGACCGTATGACCGCCGTCGTGACCGGCCTGGGGATCACCGCCCCCAACGGCCTCGGCACCGAGGAGTTCTGGAAGGCCACCCTGGCCGGCGAGTCGGGCCTCGGACCCGTCACCCGCTTCGACGCCGCCCAGTACCCGTCCCGCATCGCCGGCGAGGTGTCCGGATACGTCGCCGAGGAGCACATCCCCAGCCGGCTGATGCCGCAGACCGACCACATGACGCGCCTCGCGCTGACCGCGGCGGACTGGGCGCTGAAGGACGCGGGGATCGACACCGACGAACTCCCCGAGTACGGCATCGGCGTGGTCACGGCCGCGTCCGGCGGGGCCGTCGAGTTCGGCCAGCGCGAACTCCAGAACCTGTGGAGCAAGGGCAAGGAGTACGTCAGCGCCTACCAGTCCTTCGCCTGGTTCTACGCGGTCAACACCGGACAGATCTCCATCCGGCACAAGCTGCGCGGCCCCAGCGGAGTCCTGCTCACCGAGCAGGCCGGCGGCATCGACGCCATCGGGCACGCCCGCCGGCACATCCGCAAGGGCTTCCCCGCCGTCATCGCGGGCGGCGTCGACGCGGCCATCTGCCCCTGGGGCTGGGTGCCGCAGATCGCCTCCGGCCTGATGAGCACAGTCGACGACCCCACCCGGGCCTACCTCCCGTTCGCCGCCGAGGCCGGCGGATACGTCCCGGGAGAGGGCGGCGCCATCCTGCTCGTCGAAGAGGCCGGCTCGGCCGCCGCGCGCGGCGCCGGGCACGTGTACGGCGAGATCGCCGGATACGCGGCGACCCTCGACCCGGCCCCCGGCACCGGCCGCCCGCCCGGACTGCGCAGGGCCGCCGAGAACGCCCTCGCCGACGCCGGGATCACCCCCGGCGACATCGACGTCGTCTTCGCGGACGCCGCCGGCGTCCCGGACCTGGACCGGGCCGAAGCCCAGGCACTGACCGAGCTGTTCGGGCCGGCCGGCGTCCCCGTCACGGCCCCCAAGACGATGACCGGCCGCCTCCTCGCCGGGGGCGCCGCCCTCGACGCGGCGACCGCGCTGCTCGCCCTGCGCGACGGAGTCGTCCCGCCCACCGTCCATGTGACCGCTCCGGCCCCGGAGCACACCATCGACCTGGTCACCGAAGCACGCGAGGCCGATCTGCGCACCGCACTCGTCCTCGCCCGCGGCCACGGCGGCTTCAACGCCGCACTCGTGGTGCGCCGCACCGCCTGAACCGTTTCCCAGTCGCCACACCCCGCCACACCCCGCCGCATCAGCGAGCCCAACCGAGAGGACGGCACCAACCATGACCATCTCCACCGCCACCGTGACCCTGGCCGACCTGACCCGCATGCTCCGCGAGAGCGCGGGTGAGGAAGAGGGCGTCGACCTCGACGGCGATGTCATCGACACGCCGTTCATAGAACTCGGCTACGACTCCCTCGCCCTGCTCCAGGTCATCGGCGAGATCCAGCGCGACTACGGCATCAGCATCCCCGACGACGCCGTCGTCGACGCGGAGACCCCGGGCGCGCTCCTCGCCCTCATCAACTCCGGCCGGACGCCCGCCGCCTGAGCCGGACACCCCGCGGCCGCCCTGCCTTCGTTCCCCCGGCAGGCAGGGCGGCCGCTCCGTGCCCCGATCCCTTGACATCCATGCGGCCGAGCCACGGTCCACGAGGAGGGAACCATGTCACTCACGTCTCACAGTGCGGTGGTCCGCCGGCTGATCGTCAGCCCCGGCCCGGCTCCGCAGGAGCAGGCTCCGGTCGTGGCCTCGGCCACCGCCGTCTCGGCCGTACTGCGCGCCTTCGGCCGTTCCCCCGAGGACCTGCCGGCCCGAACCGTCGTCCTCATCGGATCCTCCGCCGTCGACCCCGGACTCGGGGCCGAGCACGAGGGCTTCACCGTCCGGACGGCGGCCACCGCCGGCCTGGCCCTGCGCCGCGCCCACCACGAACTCCACGAGGGCACCGCCGACCTCGTCCTCGTCGCGGGCTTCGGCGAACCCGACGCCCAGACCATCACCGTGTACGCGGTGAAGCGCGCCGCGGAAGCGGTGGCCGAAGGGGACGCCGTCCTCGGCGTACTCGATGTGACGGCCCCGCACAGCCCGCAGGACGCACCGCCCCTGCGGCCCGTGCGGCAGAACCCCCGCGGCACCGACCCCGACCGCCACCGCCTGATCCTCTGGTCCGGCCGGACCGCGGACGACGAGGTCCGGGTACGCGCCGAACTCCTGCCGATGCTCGGCGGAATCCACCGGGAGGCGTACCCCGCGCTGCCGACCGCCGTGCCCTGCGGCACCCCGCCCGGCCCGATACGCGGCGCGGCCGTCGCCGTGTCCACGCTCGCTGCCCGCGCCGTCCACCAGGCCCGCGCCGTCGACGTGTCCCGCAGTCGTCCCGTCGTCCTGCTCTTCCCCGGCCAGGGCTCGCAGCACGCCGGCATGGCGGCCGGCCTCTACCGCCGCGAGCCCGTCTTCACCGCGGCCGTCGACGCGGCCCTGGCCCACATGGGCGAGGAGGGCTCCCGGGTACGCGCCGACTGGCTGAACCCGCAGAGCGCCGCCATCGGCATCGACGACGTACGCCGCGCCCAGCCGCTGCTGTTCGCGATCGACTACGCGCTGGGCCGCCTGATCCTCAGCTGGGGTGTACGCCCCACGGCGTTCCTCGGCCACAGCGCGGGCGAACTCGTGGCAGCCACCTTCGCCGGCGTGGTCTCCCTGCGCGACGCCGTCGCCATGGTCCAGGCCCGGGTCAGGGAGGCCGTGAAGATCCCGGCCGGCGGCATGCTCGCCGTCGCCGCGAGCGAGGAGCGGCTGCGCCCCTACCTGACGGACGGGGTGGGCATCGCGGCCGTCAACGCCAACCAGCAGGTGATGCTGGCCGGTTCGGACCAGCCCCTCGGCGAGGTCGCCGACCGCCTGCGCGCGGACGGTCTCACGGTCGTCACGGTCCCCGCCACCAGCCCCTTCCACTCCCCGGCGATGGCACCCGCCTCCGACGCGATCGAGACCGACTACCGCGACATCCCGCTGCGCGAGCCGAAGCTGCCCCTCTACTCCGGCTACACCGGCACCCTGATGAGCCCCGAGGCCGCGCGCAGCCCCCGCTTCTGGGCCGACCAGATCACCGACACCGTCCACTTCCGCAACGCCCTGGACGAGCTCCTCGCGGCCGACGACGTCCTCCTCATCGAGGCCGGCCCGCGCCAGACGCTCACCGCCTTCGCCCGCAGGCACCGCTCGGTCCGCCTCGGCGCCGGCGCGGTCTGCCCGCTCCTCCCGGCCCGCCCGGGCACCCAGGAGGCCGACCGGCAGTCCGTGCTCAACGCGGCCGCCCGCCTATGGACCGAGGGCCACGACCTGGACCTGAACGCGATCGCCCGTCTGTGGACGTGGAGCGACGACGACGCATCCGCGGCGGCCGGCATCAGGACGCCGCCCATACCGGCAAAGGCTCTGGTCGCATGAGAATCGTCTCCAAGGCCCTGCGCGAGATCTTCCACTGGCTGACCGCCGCGGGATGGATCTGGCTGGGGATGTCCACCCTGGGCCCACCGCCGGTCGGGCCCGAGCCGAGCCTGGACGAGCCGCCCCAGGGGCACCCCGAGCGGCTCCGTCCGGACATCGCGCTGACTTCGACCGAACTCGCGCTGCAGAGGCAGCTCATGGAGCCGATCAGGGAGCAGCGGTGAACGTGAAGGACGTACGGCGTCTGGACCGGGTGATCATCCGGTTTGCGGGTGACTCGGGCGATGGTATGCAGCTGACGGGTGACCGGTTCACTTCGGAGACGGCGTCGTTCGGAAACGACCTCTCCACGCTGCCGAACTTCCCCGCCGAGATCCGCGCGCCCGCAGGTACCCTGCCGGGCGTTTCCTCTTTCCAGTTGCATTTCGCGGACCATGACATCCTCACCCCGGGCGACGCGCCGAACGTGCTGGTGGCGATGAACCCGGCCGCCCTGAAGGCGAACATCGCGGATGTGCCGCGCGGCGCGGAGATCATCGTCAACACGGACGAGTTCACCAAACGGGCGATGCAGAAGGTCGGTTACGCGACCTCCCCGCTGGAGGACGGCTCCCTGGACGGCTACAGCGTCCACCCGGTGCCGCTGACGGCCCTGACGGTCGAGGCGCTCAAGGAGTTCGAGCTGTCCCGCAAGGACGCGGGCCGCTCGAAGAACATGTTCGCGCTCGGCCTGCTCTCGTGGATGTACCACCGGCCCACCGAGGGCACGGAGAAGTTCCTCAAGTCGAAGTTCGCGAAGAAGCCGCAGATCGCCGAGGCCAACATCGCCGCCTTCCGCGCGGGCTGGAACTTCGGCGAGACCACCGAGGACTTCGCCGTCTCCTACGAGGTTGCCCCGGCTGCGTCCGCGTTCCCGACGGGTACGTACCGCAACATCTCGGGGAATCTGGCCCTGTCGTACGGCCTGATCGCCGCCTCCCGGCAGGCGGACCTGCCGCTCTACCTGGGCTCGTATCCGATCACCCCGGCCTCGGACATCCTGCACGAGCTGTCGAAGCACAAGAACTTCGGTGTGCGCACGTTCCAGGCCGAGGACGAGATCGCGGGCATCGGCGCGGCGCTGGGCGCGGCGTTCGGCGGTTCCCTGGCGGTGACCACGACATCGGGCCCCGGTGTGGCGCTGAAGTCGGAGACGATCGGCCTGGCCGTGAGTCTCGAACTGCCGCTCCTCGTCGTGGACATCCAGCGCGGCGGCCCGTCCACCGGCCTGCCGACGAAGACGGAGCAGGCGGACCTGCTGCAGGCGATGTACGGCCGCAACGGTGAGGCGCCGGTCCCGGTGGTCGCGCCGAGGACGCCCGCCGACTGCTTCGACGCGGCGATCGAGGCGGCCCGCATCGCGATCACCTACCGCACCCCGGTCTTCCTCCTCTCCGACGGCTACCTGGCCAACGGGTCGGAGCCGTGGCGTATCCCGGAGATCGACCAACTCCCCGACCTGCGCACCCAGTTCGCCTCCGGCCCGAATCACACCGAGGCCGACGGCACCGAGGTGTTCTGGCCCTACAAGCGCGATGCGAAGACTTTGGCCCGTCCGTGGGCGATCCCGGGCACGCCGGGTCTTGAGCACCGTATCGGCGGGATCGAGAAGCAGGACGGCACGGGCAACATTTCCTACGATCCGGCCAACCACGAGTTCATGGTCCGCACCCGGCAGGCGAAGATCGACGGTATCGAGGTCCCGGACCTGGAGGTCGACGACGCCTCGGGCGAGGCCAACACCCTGGTCCTTGGGTGGGGTTCGACGTATGGACCCATCACCGCCGCCGTACGCCGGCTGCGCACCGCCGGCGAGCTCATCGCGCAGGCTCATCTGCGGCATCTGAACCCGTTCCCGCGGAATCTGGGCGAGGTCCTGGGGCGTTACGACAAGGTGGTGATTCCCGAGATGAACCTCGGCCAGCTCGCCACCCTCATCCGGGCCAGGTATCTGGTGGACGCCCGCTCCTACAACCAGGTCAACGGCATGCCGTTCAAGGCTGAGCAGCTCGCCACGGCTCTCAAGGAGGCCATCCATGGCTGAGATGCTCAGCCTCGTGCCCAGGAGTGAAGTCGCCCTGAAGGCAAAGGACTTCAAGTCGGACCAGGAGGTGCGCTGGTGCCCGGGTTGTGGTGACTACGCGATCCTGGCCGCCGTGCAGGGCTTCATGCCGGAGCTCGGGCTGGCGAAGGAGAACATCGTCTTCGTCTCGGGCATCGGCTGCTCGTCCCGCTTCCCGTACTACATGAACACCTACGGGATGCACTCCATCCACGGCCGCGCCCCGGCCATCGCGACCGGTCTGGCCTCCAGCCGGCGGGACCTGTCGGTGTGGGTGGTCACCGGTGACGGCGACGCGCTGTCCATCGGCGGCAACCACCTCATCCACGCCCTGCGCCGCAACGTGAACCTGAAGATCCTCCTCTTCAACAACCGGATCTACGGGCTGACCAAGGGCCAGTACTCGCCCACCTCCGAGGTCGGCAAGATCACCAAGTCGACGCCGATGGGCTCCCTCGACGCCCCCTTCAACCCGGTGTCCCTCGCGCTCGGCGCGGAGGCCTCGTTCGTGGCCCGCACCGTCGACTCCGACCGCAAACACCTCACCGACGTGCTGCGGCAGGCGGCCGCCCACCCCGGCACGGCCCTGGTGGAGATCTACCAGAACTGCAACATCTTCAACGACGGCGCCTTCGAAGTCCTCAAAGACAAGCAGCAGGCCGAGGAGGCGGTGATCCGCCTCGAACACGGGCAGCCGATCCGCTTCGGCACCGGCCTCGCCAAGGGCGTCGTGCGGGACTCCCAGACCGGTGACCTGGAGGTCGTCGACGTGAGCGAGGACAACCAGTCACAGATCCTCGTCCACGACGCGCACGCGGCCTCGCCCACCACCGCGTTCGCCCTGTCCCGCCTGGCCGACCCGCACACCCTGCACCACACACCCATCGGCGTCTTCCGCTCCACCGAGCGGCCCGTCTACGACGTGCAGATGTCCGACCAGCTCGACGAAGCGATCGAACAGAACGGAAAGGGCGAGCTGAGCGAGCTGCTGGCCGGGGGTGACAGCTGGACCGTTGTGGGATGAATCCCGGGGTCCGGCGGCAGGAGCAAAGGGGCTCCCGGCACCGCCTACCCTGGAGTGCATGACCAGCAGCGACCGGAGCCAGGCAGTGGACGTTCAACAATTCAAGACGTACGAGGTGCGCACCTACGGGTGCCAGATGAACGTCCACGACTCCGAGCGGCTCTCCGGCCTCCTTGAGGACGCCGGATACGTCCGTGCGCCCGAGGGCGCCGACGGTGACGCCGATGTCGTCGTCTTCAACACGTGCGCCGTCCGCGAGAACGCGGACAACAAGCTGTACGGCAATCTCGGCCGCCTGGCGCCGATGAAGACGAAGCGGCCCGGCATGCAGATCGCCGTCGGCGGCTGCCTCGCCCAGAAGGACCGCGACACCATCGTGCAGCGGGCCCCGTGGGTGGACGTCGTCTTCGGCACGCACAACATCGGCAAGCTGCCCGTCCTCCTGGAGCGCGCCCGCATCCAGGAGGAGGCGCAGGTCGAGATCGCCGAGTCCCTGGAGGCGTTCCCCTCCACGCTGCCGACCCGCCGCGAGAGCGCGTACGCGGCCTGGGTCTCCATCTCCGTCGGCTGCAACAACACCTGCACCTTCTGCATCGTGCCCGCCCTGCGCGGCAAGGAGAAGGACCGCAGGACCGGCGACATCCTCGCCGAGATCGAGGCGCTCGTCGGCGAGGGCGTCAGCGAGATCACGCTGCTCGGCCAGAACGTGAACGCGTACGGCTCGGACATCGGTGACCGCGAGGCCTTCAGCAAGCTGCTGCGCGCCTGCGGGAAGATCGAGGGCCTGGAGCGGGTGCGCTTCACGTCCCCGCACCCGCGGGACTTCACCGACGACGTGATCGCCGCCATGGCCGAGACGCCGAACGTGATGCCCCAGCTGCACATGCCGATGCAGTCCGGCTCGGACACCGTCCTGAAGGCGATGCGCCGGTCCTACCGGCAGGAGCGCTACCTCGGGATCATCGAGAAGGTGCGCGCCGCGATCCCGCACGCCGCCATCTCCACGGACATCATCGTGGGCTTCCCCGGCGAGACCGAGGAGGACTTCGAGCAGACGATGCACGCGGTCCGCGAGGCCCGCTTCGCGAACGCCTTCACGTTCCAGTACTCCAAGCGGCCCGGGACCCCGGCGGCGACCATGGAGGGCCAGATCCCCAAGGAGGTCGTCCAGGAGCGCTACATGCGCCTGGTCGAACTCCAGGAGGAGATCTCCTGGGACGAGAACAAGAAGCAGGTCGGCCGCACCCTGGAGCTGATGGTCGCCGAGGGCGAAGGCCGCAAGGACGGTGCCACGCACCGCCTGTCCGGCCGCGCCCCCGACAACCGCCTGGTGCACTTCACCAAGCCGGACACCGAGGTGCGCCCCGGTGACGTGGTCACCGTCGAGATCACCTACGCGGCCCCGCACCACCTGCTCGCCGAGGGCGACGTCCTCGAAGTGCGCCGCACGCGCGCGGGTGACGCCTGGGAGAAGCGGAACGCGGAGCCCGAGCAGAAGCAGGGCGTCATGCTCGGCCTGCCCTCGGTGGGCGTCCCTGCCCCGCTGCCGGCGGCCACGGGCGGCTGCGCCGTCAACTGACGGCACCACTCCCTGCGTGCCGCATGAGGCGCAGTAGGCTGCCGATCATGCTTGTCGCCGCCGCCGTCTGCCCCTGCCCGCCCCTGCTCGTGCCCGAGGTCGCCGCGGGCGCGGCCCCCGAGCTGGACGCCGCGCGCGCGGCCTGTGACGAGGCCGTCCGCGCGGTCCTGGCCGCCCGGCCCGACCTGATCGTGGTCGTCGGCGAAGGGCCGGTGACCCGTGAGCACGAGCAGGGCACCGTGGGGAGTTTCCTGCCCTTCGGCGTGGACCACGAGGTCCGTCTCGGCGCGGTGCCCGAGGGCGCCGAGGCACCCGCGGACAGGCTGCCCCTGTCCCTCACGGTCGGCGCCTGGCTGCTCGCCAGGTCCGGCTGGACCGGCCGCGTGGCCGGCTACGTGGTCAAGGGCGACAGGTCCTGGCCCACCAACGGGGAGGACGGCACCCACCTCGCGAACTGGGCGGACCGCGTGGGGTTCCTCGTCATGGGCGACGGCACCGCATGCCGCAGTCTCAAGGCCCCCGGCTACCTGGACGAGCGTGCCGAAGGGGTCGACGCGGCGATCGCCGAGGCCCTGCGCAACGGCGACCGCGACGGGTTCTTCGCGAACCTCGACGCGGACCTCGCCCATGAACTCAAGATCTCCGGCCGGTCCCCGTGGCAGGTTATGACGGCGGCCTTCGACGAGGACCAGAACTGGCGCGTCCTGTACGAGGACGCTCCCTACGGAGTGGGCTACTTCGTCGCCACCTGGTCGTAGACGAGCGCTTCATCCGGGACGGCGGCGGGTCCCGGATACGCACGCACGAACGGCGACGGCCGCGGAGCCACAAAAGGCTCCGCGGCCGTCCGCAGTGTGCTGGTAGCGCGCCTCAGGAGGCGGGGGGTGACGGCGGTGTGCCGCCGCTGTCCGGGCTGCCGCCCTTGCCCTGACCCGGCTCCGCGAAGCGGTCCATAGCGTCCTTGGCCTTGCCCGTGCCTGTCTGGATCTGGTCGCTGTACTTGCCCTTGGTCTTCTCGTCGACCGTCTTCGCGACCTTGTCCATGCCCTGGTCGACCTTGTCCCCGTGCTGCTGCGCGAGGTCCGCGACCTTGTCCTTGCTGAGCTTGGCTTTCAACGTGTCCAGGATGCCCATGGGTTCACCTTCACTCGCGGTGGACTACTTGCGGGCGCCCTCACCGGCCTCGCTGTCGGCGGCCTGCTCCGCGGACTGCTGCTTGGGAATCTCCACGGGCTCCGCCGCGGCGGGCTCGGGGGTACCGGCAGCCTCCGTGGATGCCTCCGGCTCCGCGGCTTCGGCGGCCGCGGAGGTGTCGGCAGCCTCGGACGTCTCGGGGGAGGAGTCCTCGGCCTCGGGCTCGGCCGTCAGAGTGGCGGCCTGCGCCTCAGTGGTTGACGCCTCCTCCGCGCCCTTCGACTTCCGGCGAAACATGGCAAAAACACCCATTTCAACTCCATACGTTACTCGTGCGGGCGAAATCCCGCGTCGCCCGGTGCGTCCGATTGCGTCGCCCGGGTCTGAGGCACTCGAAACCGGCGGTCGGAACCTCGCAACAGGGAACGACCCCGGACCTGTGGCGTCACGTAGCTCGTTCGGGAACGGGCTCCGAGGTTTGCGAGACTGGGGCGGTGAGTAGTGCAGCTCCCGCTCCGCGGGTCATCGCCGTCGTCGGACCCACTGCGGCCGGAAAGTCCGATCTGGGCGTTTTTCTCGCCAGAGAACTCGGCGGCGAGGTCGTCAACGCCGACTCCATGCAGCTCTACCGGGGGATGGACATCGGCACCGCCAAACTGACGCCCGAGGAACGCGGCGGCGTCCCGCACCACCTCCTGGACATCTGGGACGTCACCGAGGCGGCCAGCGTCGCGGAGTACCAGAAGCTCGCCCGCGCCGAGATCGACCGCCTGCTCGCCGCGGGACGCTGGCCCGTCCTGGTCGGCGGCTCCGGCCTCTACGTCCGCGGAGCGGTGGACCACCTGGAGTTCCCGGGCACCGATCCCGAGGTGCGCGCCCGCCTGGAGGAGGAGCTCGCCCTGCGCGGCTCCGGCGCCCTGCACGCCCGCCTCGCCGTCTCCGACCCCGGGGCCGCCAAGGCGATCCTGCCGAGCAACGGCCGGCGCATCGTCCGCGCCCTCGAGGTCATCGAGATCACGGGCAAGCCCTTCACGGCCAACCTGCCGGGACACGAGTCCGTCTACGACACCGTCCAGATCGGCGTCGACGTGGCGCGCCCCGAACTCGACGAGCGCATCGCGACCCGCGTCGACCGCATGTGGGACGCCGGGCTCGTGGACGAGGTGCGCACCCTGGAGGCGCGCGGCCTGCGGGAAGGGCGTACGGCGTCGCGTGCGCTCGGCTACCAGCAGGTGCTCGCCGCGCTGGCGGGGGAGTGCACCGAGGACGAGGCGCGCGCCGAGACCGTCCGCGCCACCAAGCGCTTCGCACGCCGTCAGGACTCCTGGTTCCGGCGCGATCCGCGCGTCCACTGGCTCAGCGGCGCGGCGACCGAACGCGAGGAACTCCCGGCCCGGGCAATGACGTTGATCGAACGACCGGTCACAGCCTGATCACGTGATGGCATCGGGACGCTCCGGCCGTCATCGCGGCCCCTGGGAGCGTGCCATCATCGACCATCGATCGACCAGTGAAGTCCGAAGTGGGAGGGCGCGTGGCGATGGAGGCCGGCCCTCGTGACACCGCACCCGGCGGGGAACAGCTGAGCCCTGACGGACCGGACGCGACCCCGGACGGTGTGATCGCCGACGGCCCCACGGCCGAGGAGCTCGCATCGCAGGCCGGGGGCGCCGAGGTCGAGGTGGAGCTGCGCCCGCAGCGCCGCCTGCGCCTGTGGCAGCTCGCGCCCATCGTGATCCTCTCCGCGATCGGCTCCCTGATGTTCGCGTTCCCGCTCTTCTTCGAGTTCGGGGACGGCGGGGCCGTCGTGGCCATGCTGGGGCTGCTGATCAGCTCCTGCGCCGCCGGCTGGGGAATGATGGCCGCGCGCCGCGTCGGCTACACCTGGCCCGGCTTCCCGGCCCGCGGATCGGGCCGTCGCCCGGACTGGCGGGTCGTCGGCGCGTACGCGGTCGTGGTCGCCGCCGTCGCCGTCCTCGCCGTGTGGCGCGTCGCCCGCCTGCGCTAGGGCCTTTCGTTTGGATCAGGCTGGGCTCGCGGGGTCTGGCACGCGCATCTGCGGCGTTGTCGTCAATCACCGACTCCCCCGAGCTCTCGGCTTCGCTCGAGCAGGGGGGACCCCCATGACCCCGCTCCCTGATCCAGCCTGATCCAAACGAAAGACCCTGGTCCACGTACCGGGCCGTCCCGACGGGTTGTCGGCGCCACCCCGTACGATCGAGGAATGAGCACGCGGATCGCCTTCCTCAAGGGTCACGGGACCGAGAACGACTTCGTGATCGTCCCCGACCCGGAGAACGCCCTGGAGCTGCCCCCGGCGGCCGTCGCAGCCCTGTGCGACCGCCGCGCCGGAATCGGCGGCGACGGCCTGCTGCACGTGGTGCGCTCCGCCGCCCACCCCGACGCGCGGCACCTGGCTTCCCAGGCCGAGTGGTTCATGGACTACCGCAACGGCGACGGCTCGATCGCCGAGATGTGCGGCAACGGCGTGCGTGTGTTCGCCCACTACCTCCAGCGCGCCGGTCATGTCGGCGAGGGCGACCTCACGGTGGCCACGCGCGGAGGCGTGAAGAGCGTGCACATCGACAAGGAGGGCAACATCACGGTCGGCATGGGCAAGGCCCTCCTCCCCGAAGGGGATGTCACCGTCAGCGTCGCCGACCACAGCTGGCCCGCGCGCAACGTGAACATGGGGAACCCCCACGCCGTCGCCTTCGTGGACGACCTCGCCCAGGCCGGCAACCTCTTCACCGCCCCGCCCTTCACCCCGGCCACGGCCTACCCGGACGGGGTGAACGTCGAATTCGTCGTCGACCGCGGCCCCCGCCACGTCGCCATGAGGGTCCACGAGCGCGGCGTGGGCGAGACCCGCTCGTGCGGCACGGGTGCGTGCGCCGTGGCTGTCGCGGCGGCCCGCAGGGACGGCCTGGACCCGGCGGCCACCGGATCGCCGGTGACGTACGCCGTGGACCTGCCCGGCGGACGGCTCGTGATCACGGAGCGGGCCGACGGCGAGATCGAGATGACGGGACCCGCGGTGATCGTCGCCGAGGGAGAGATCGACACGGACTGGCTGACGGGTCTCGAAACCGTAAACCCCTGAACGTTCGCTCGAATGGGTGATCCGTTTCACGCTGGGCGAGAGGGGGACTGCTCCACGTGATGGGCTCGGTAGCATCAAGCACCGGCCCGGGCGGGAACCCCGCAGACCGCCGCCGGTCGACGCAGCCGGAGGTGCTCATGAGTGCGGAGGCGACCAATCCCGCTACGCCGGGCCCGATCACACCGGGCGCGCACCGCAGGCGCGGCCGCCCCCGGATCGACCTGCGCCGCATCGGCTGGGCCGCGCTCCTCGGCCCCGCCGCGGGCAACCGGCTGCCCGACGCGATCGGTCACGTGGTCGAGGCCCACCGCGCCCACCACCCGGAAGCGCCCCTGGAGCCGCTGCGCCGGGCGTACGTCCTGGCCGAGTCCTCCCACCGGGGACAGATGCGCAAGAGCGGCGAGCCCTACATCACACACCCGCTCGCCGTGACGCTGATCCTCGCCGAGCTGGGCGCCGAGACGACGACACTGACCGCGTCCCTCCTCCACGACACCGTCGAGGACACCGAGGTGACGCTCGATCAGGTGCGTACGGAATTCGGCGAAGAGGTCGCCTATCTCGTCGACGGCGTGACCAAGCTCGAAAAGGTCGACTACGGAGCGGCCGCCGAACCCGAGACCTTCCGCAAGATGCTCGTCGCCACCGGCAACGACGTGCGGGTCATGTCGATCAAACTCGCCGACCGGCTGCACAACATGCGCACCCTCGGCGTGATGCGCCCCGAGAAACAGGCGCGCATCGCCAAGGTCACCCGGGACGTCCTCATCCCGCTCGCGGAACGCCTCGGCGTCCAGGCACTCAAGACCGAGCTCGAGGACCTCGTCTTCGCGATCCTGCACCCCGACGAGTACACGGAGACCCGCGAGCTCACCGCGGCCAACGAGGCGCGGGACACCGATCCCCTCGCGGAGATCGCCGAGGACGCCCGCGTCGTCCTGAAGGACGCCGGGATCACGGCCGAAGTGCTGATCAGGCCACGGCACTTCGTCTCCGTGCACCGGGCGAGACGCAAGCGGGGAACGCTGCGCGGAGCGGACTTCGGGCGTCTGCTGGTACTCGTCGGTGAGGACGCCGACTGCTACGGGGTCCTCGGCGAGCTGCACACGTGCTTCACGCCCGTCGTCTCGGAGTTCAAGGACTTCATCGCCGTACCGAAGTTCAACCTGTACCAGTCACTGCACACCGCCGTGTCGCGCGGCGACGGCGAGGTCGCCGAAGTCCTCATCCGTACCCACCAGATGCACAAGGTCGCCGAGGCCGGGGTCGTCGCGCTCGGCAATCCCTACGCACCCCCTGCGGACGAGCAGACGGACAGCACGGGGGAGCGTGCCGACCCGACCAGGCCCGGCTGGCTCTCCCGCCTCCTCGACTGGCAGGAGGCCGCCCCGGACGCGGACACCTTCTGGTCGACGCTGCGCGAAGACCTCGCCCAGGACCGCGAGATCACCGTCTTCCGGCCCGACGGCGGCACGCTCGGCCTGCCCGCGGGCGCCAGCTGCGTCGACGCCGCGTACGCCCAGTACGGCGAGGACGCGCACGCCTGCATCGGAGCCCGGGTCAACGGCCGGCTGGCGACGCTCAGCACGGTCCTGAGCGACGGGGACACCGTCCAGCTCCTCATGGGCCAGGACCCCGCCTCCGAGCCCTCCAGGGACTGGCTCGACCACGCCCGTACACCCGCCGCGCGCATCGCCATCCGGCGCTGGCTCACGACCCACCCGGCCACGCCCCAGCCCGAGCCCGAGGGCAGGCGCGCCCCGGAGTCGGCCCCCAGGACGCCTCAGGGCGCGCCCGCGGGCCGCCCCGGCGAGGCGAACGCCGTCGTGGACCAACCGGGCGCCACGGTCCGCCTCGCGGGCTGCTGCACGCCCGTGCCGCCCGACGCGGTGACCGCCTTCGCCGTACGCGGCGGTGTCGTGACCGTGCACCGCGCGGAGTGTCACGGCGTGGCGCGCATGAAGAGCGCGGGACGCGCCGAGGTCGGCGTGCACTGGGGCGACACCACGGAGTGCCGGGTCTCCCTGATCGCCGAATCGTTCAGCCGGCCGCATCTGCTGGCCGATCTCACCGAAGCCATCGCCCTGGAGAGCGTCGCCGTGATCTCGGCGACCGTGGAACCGCCGACCCAGGGCCGCGTACGCCACACCTACACGCTCCAACTCCCCGACGCGACAACGCTGCCCGGACTGATGCGCGCCATGCGCAACATCGCGGGGGTGTACGACGTCAGCCGCGCACAGCACTCCGCCCAGACCACCTCGTAGGGTCTCGTTCGGGTGGGTGTGGCGCGTCCCGCCGGAGTCCGGACGCGCACGCTGGTAGCCGTTGTTCATGCTGCTCACCCCCCGCACCATCCGCATGGGCACCGCGCTCGTCGCCGCGGCCGCCTCCACCGCACTTCTCGCCGCGAGCGCGCCGCCGTCGGCCGTCCCGCTGGGCATCGGCGACCGGCTCTTCCCGCACCTCGGCAATCCGGGCTACGACGTGGAGTCGTACGACATCGCGTTCACGTACCGCGGTGACAACAAGAAGCCGCTCGACGCCGTCACCAAGATCGAGGCCACGGCGACCGCCCGCCTCGAGCAGGTGAATCTCGACTTCTCGCACGGAACCGTCCGCTCCGTAGAGGTCAACGGCAGGCCCGCGCGGTTCGACACCAGCGACGAGGACCTGGTCGTCACGCCCGAGACCGCCGTCCCGGAAGGCGCCCCGCTGGAGATCACCGTGCGGCACACCAGCAACCCGGTACCCGGCAAGGAGGAGGGCGGCTGGGTGCAGACCAAGGACGGTCTTGCCATGGCCAATCAGGCCGACGCCGGGCACCGCGTGTTCCCGAGCAACGACCACCCTTCGGACAAGGCCCTGTTCACGTTCCGGGTCACCGCCCCCAAGGCGCTGACGGTCGTCGCCAACGGGGTGCCCTTCCTCAAGATGCGCCACGGAGCGGACACCAGCTGGTCGTACCGCACCCTCCACCCCATGGCCACCGAGCTGGCGCAGGTCTCGATCGGTCGCTCCGCGGTGCTGCACCGCGAGGGGCCGCACGGGCTGCCCGTCCGTGACGTGGTGCCCGCCAAGGACCGCAAGGTCCTCGAACCGTGGCTCAAGAAGACGCCCGCCCAGCTCGCCTGGATGGAAGGGAAGGTCGGCCGCTACCCCTTCGAGAACTACGGCCTTCTGATCGCCCAGGCCCGGACCGGCTTCGAGCTGGAGACCCAGACGCTCTCCCTCTTCGAGAGGCAGATCTTCACGGAGCCCGCGTACCCCGCCTGGTACATCGACTCGATCATGGTCCATGAGATGGCGCACCAGTGGTTCGGCGACAGCGTCAGCCCGCGCACCTGGTCCGACCTGTGGCTGAACGAGGGCCACGCCAGCTGGTACGAAGCCCTCTACGCCCAGGAGAAGGGGCACCAGTCCATGGCCAAGCGCATGCGCGAGGCCTACCGCGCCTCGGACGGCTGGCGCGCCGCAGGTGGCCCGCCTGCCGCCCTCAAGGGCCCGAAGTCGGGCCAGAAGATCAGCATCTTCCGGCCCGTGGTCTACGACGGCAGCTCCCTCGTGCTCTACGCGCTCCGCCAGGAGATCGGCACCCCGGCCTTCGAGCGGCTGGAGCGCGACTGGGTGCGCACGCACCGTGACGGCGCGGCGAGCACGGCGGACTTCATCAGCCTCGCCTCGCAGACCTCCGGCCGCGATCTCCAGGGCTTCTTCCGGGCCTGGCTGTACGGCAAGAAGACGCCGCCGATGCCGGGGCACCCGGACTGGAAGTCGACGCCGGTGGAGAAGGCGAAGCCGGCCAGGGGATAGGCCATCGACCGGCGGCAAACAGCCTAGCCAGGACAGGCTTCGGGCCCGGCGCCGGCGGGCAATAAGTCGGGTGACGAGACGGGCCGTGCCGTGCGACCATCTTCAGGTCGGCGGCACGGCCGGCCCGGGAATCTACGGACGGCCCGGGACGTTGTGCCATTCGAAGGACCACGCCGTCATGCGCGGACCGTCACACATTCCGAACACCTCGACGTAAGGATCCAATGACCTCCTCTTCTTCCCCTTCCCAGGACGCGCAGAGCTTCGCGCAGAACAACCCCGAAGGTCTTCGGGCCGATGCCCTGATGGAAGAGGACGTCGCCTGGAGCCACGAGATCGACGGAGAGCGGGACGGCGACCAGTTCGACCGCTCCGAGCGCGCGGCCCTGCGCCGCGTCGCGGGCCTGTCCACCGAGCTCGAGGACGTCACCGAGGTCGAGTACCGGCAGCTCCGCCTGGAGCGGGTCGTGCTCGTCGGTGTGTGGACCTCGGGAACCGTCAACGACGCGGACAACTCCCTCGCGGAGCTCGCCGCTCTCGCCGAGACCGCCGGCGCCCTGGTGCTCGACGGCGTCATCCAGCGCCGCGACAAGCCGGACCCGGCCACTTTCATCGGCTCGGGCAAGGCGCGGGAGCTGCGGGACATCGTGCTCGAGACCGGTGCCGACACTGTCGTCTGCGACGGTGAGCTCAGCCCCGGTCAGCTCATCGCCCTCGAGGATGTCGTCAAGGTCAAGGTGGTCGACAGGACCGCCCTGATCCTCGACATCTTCGCCCAGCACGCCAAGTCCCGAGAGGGCAAGGCGCAGGTCGCCCTCGCACAGATGCAGTACATGCTGCCGCGACTGCGCGGCTGGGGTCAGTCGCTCTCCCGGCAGATGGGTGGCGGTGGCTCCTCCGGCTCCGGCGGCGGCATGGCCACCCGTGGTCCCGGTGAGACCAAGATCGAGACGGACCGGCGACGGATCCGCGAGAAGATGGCGAAGATGCGCCGGGAAATCGCGGACATGAAGACGGGCCGCGACATCAAGCGCCAGGAGCGCAAGCGCAACAAGGTGCCTTCGGTGGCCATCGCCGGATACACCAACGCGGGCAAGTCGTCCCTGCTCAACCGCCTGACGGGCGCCGGCGTCCTGGTGGAGAACGCACTGTTCGCCACCCTCGACCCGACCGTCCGCAGGGCCGAGACCCCCAGCGGCCGTCTCTACACACTGGCCGACACGGTCGGTTTTGTCCGGCACCTGCCGCACCACCTCGTCGAGGCGTTCCGCTCCACGATGGAGGAGGTCGGTGAATCCGACCTGATCCTGCACGTCGTGGACGGATCGCACCCGGCGCCGGAGGAGCAGCTGGCCGCCGTACGCGAGGTCATCCGGGACGTGGGCGCCACGAAGGTGCCCGAGATCGTGGTGATCAACAAGGCGGACGCGGCCGACCCGCTCGTCCTCCAGCGGCTGCTGCGCATCGAGAAGCGCGCGATCGCGGTGTCGGCCCGCACCGGGCTCGGCATGGACAAGCTGCTCGCGATCATCGACGACGAGCTGCCGCGTCCCGAGGTCGAGATCGAGGCGCTCGTGCCGTACACGCACGGCCAGCTGGTCGCGCGTGCGCACGCCGACGGCGAGGTGATCTCCGAGGAGCACACCGCGGACGGCACGCTGCTCAACGCGCGGGTGCACGAGGAACTCGCCGCCGAGTTCGCGCCGTACCTCCTGGCGGCGGCCGCGAGCTGACGCTCCGGCAGCAGCCAGGCATCCTGTGCCGATGGCGAGGGCCCGCCCCCAACTTCCTGGGGGCGGGCCCTCGTTCGTTCGGTGAAGCCGGCGGTTACTGGCTGCCGTACTTCTCGCTCATCGTGTCGAAGACCTGCTGGGCACCCTTGCCCAGCTGCGGTCCGGCCAGCCAGGTGTTCTCGGCCGGGCCGATCGACGTGTTCGACACCAGCTGCGTCTTCCCGTCGACCATCCGGAACCAGCCGCCACCGGACGAACCGCCGGTCATGGTGCAGCCGATGCGGTACATCGTCGGCATGTCGGGGCTGAGGGACAGACGGCCCGGGCGGTCGATGCACTTGTGCATCAGCTGGCCGTTGAACGGCGGCGCGGCCGGGTAGCCCCAGGCGCCCATGCTGCCGACCGACTGGACGGCGGGCTCGGAGAAGTCGACGGGCAGCGCGTTGCCGACGGTCTCCTCGAGGGACTTGGAACCCTGCTCCGGCTTCACGTGCAGCACCGCGTAGTCGTACGGAGCGCCCGCACCACCCGACTCGGCGCCCGTGTCGATCCACTCGTTGGAGGTGGAGGCCCAGTCGGCCCAGAAGGTGCCGTACGGGGCGATCTCCTGCGGGGCGGCGTTCTGCAGCTGCGCCTCGGACTTGCCCAGGTCGTTGTAGGCCGGGACGAAGGCGATGTTGCGGTACCAGCCGCCCGCCGCACCCGCGTGCACGCAGTGGCCCGCGGTCCAGACGAGGTTGGACTTGCCCGGGTTGCGCGGGTCCTTCACGACGGTGCCGGAGCAGACCATCGAACCCTCGGGCGAGTCGAAGAAGACCTTGCCGACCGGGGCGGCGTTCTCGTGGTACGGGGTCTTCTCGGGCACGGCCTTGACGGGCTGCGGCTCAGGGTCCGTGGCGCCCTGGTCGGCCGACGCGTCCTTCGCGGCGATTGTCTTGTCCGGGTCCTTGGCGGACTTCATCCGCTCGGGCTTCCAGTGGTCCTTGATGACCGGGTTGACGAAGTCCTTGGCCTCGCGCAGCCAGTCGCTCTTGTCCCAGTTCTTCCAGGCGCCGTTCTGCCACTTGTCCGGGTCGATGCCGTGCTTCTTGAGCTGGTCGGCGATGCCCCCGGGCAGCTTGCCGTCGGATCCCTTGTCGGCTCCCTGCGCAGCCGTGGCGGCCGACTTGTCACTCGTCTTGTCGTCGCTCGGACCGCAGGCCGTGGCGGTGAGCGCCAGGGCCGCGGCGAGCCCCGTAGCGGCGAAGACGTTGCGACGGCCCCGGCTCCACTTGGATGACGGACGTGTGGAACGCATGGTGCTGTTACCCCCGATGAAGCGAATGTGTCATGAGCTTGTCAGGTCCGATGTGAGCTCCGTGCGGAGATCTCGGACGCAGCACCCCACTATGCCTGTGGAGTTGAGGGCGAACGGCGGCGGGGTGGTGAAGGTTTCGTCACCCCGCCGCCGCCCGCTGCCCGCCTACTGGCGTTGCCAGTCCTACTGGCCGGCGTACTTCTTGCTGACCGCGTCGTAGATCCCCTTGGCCTCCTTGCCGAGGCGCGGGCCCGCGAGCCAGCCGGCCGTCACCGGGCCGATCGACGTGTTCGACACCAGCGACGGCTTGCCGCTGGAGCCCTGCGCGATCCAGCCGCCACCGGAGGAACCGCCGGTCATGGTGCACCCGATGCGGTACATCGTCGGCTCGGCCTTCGCGAGCGAGAGCCGGCCCGGCTTGTCGGCGCACTGGAACAGCGTCTGGCCGTCGTACGGCGGCGCAGCCGGGTAGCCCTTCGCCGTCAGCGTCGCGATCTTCGGCACCGCGGGCGCGTTGAAGTCGACCGGCACGGCCGTACCGACCGCCTCCTCAAGGGACTTCCCCTCGCTGCCCTTCTCCGGCGTGACCTGGATGACCGCGAAGTCGTACGGCGCGCCCTGCCCGCCCGTCGGACCGCCCTGCTCGATCCACTGGTCGGACGTCTGCGCCCACGCGCCCCACCAGACGCCGTACGGAGCGACCTCTTCCTTGGTGGCGGTCTTGAGCTGCTCGTCCGACAGGCCCGCGTTGTTGTACGAGGGCACGAAGGCGATGTTGCGGTACCAACCGCCGTTCTTGCCGGCGTGCACGCAGTGGCCCGCGGTCCACACCATGTTCGACTTGCCCGGGTGCGCGGGGTCCGTGACGACCGTCGCCGAGCAGACCATCGAGCCCTCGGGGCCGTCGAAGAAGAGCTTTCCGGCGTACGGCGCGCTGTCGTGGTACGGCGTGCCGACAGCCGCGGCCTTCACCGGCTGCGGCGTCGGGTCCGTCACGCCCTGGTCGCCCGAGATGTCGTTGTCGTCGACCTCGTTGTCCGGGTTCTTGTCGGCGTCACGCATCCGGTCCGGGTCCCACAGACCGTCGATGATGGGGTTGACGTAGTCCTGCGCCTCACGCAGCCACTTGTCCTTGTCCCAGTTCTTCCACTCGCCGTTCTTCCACTTGTCCAGATCAATACCGTGCTCCTTGAGCCGGTCCTTGATGTCGTCCGGGATCTGGATCTTGTCACTGCCGCCCTGCGTCGCGGACGCGGTCGGCTTCGAGTCCGCGTTGTCGTCGCCGGGACCGCACGCGGTGGCGGTGAGCGCGAGCGCCGCACCGATGGCGAGAGCGGCCGCCACGGGGGAGGTTCTGCGGCGCGCGCTCCTCCCGCGCTGAACGGTCAAGAGCGGACGTATGGGTCGCATGTCGTGAATCCCCCTGGGCTTCGAGAACTGTGCAGTGCCGGCCGCCGGCGGTCGTGAACCCGTCGCGCCACGCTGGGCACTTGATGTGCCTCGCTGCCCCGCGACCGAACCCTCCGCCCTCCGTCGAACGGCAACCCACCCTATGCGCGCGCTGTGGGGGACTACCCACGGAACGGCAACGGTTCCGTCACGGCATGGATCTTCCAAGGACAAGGAATTTCCGCCGACCCGTGATCCAGCGCAGTCACCGTCGTTGGTACGTACGGGGGATTCGCCGTCGTCGCTCGGTCCTTGGGGTTCCGCCCCGGACACCCATACGTCAACTGATCCCCCCGTACCGAGAATTCGACCGGATCCAGCGGGATCCAGGGGAGGACCAA
The DNA here is from genome assembly GCF_045040855.1 of Streptomyces sp. NBC_00009. Classification (NCBI taxonomy): domain Bacteria; kingdom Bacillati; phylum Actinomycetota; class Actinomycetes; order Kitasatosporales; family Streptomycetaceae; genus Streptomyces; species Streptomyces sp. NBC_00009. The sequence continues at coordinate 1,899,394 of NZ_CP108312.1, read as the reverse complement.
CAGTCGTGGCCGTCACCGAGCCTGCGCCCGCGGCGGTGTCCGCGGGGTATGAGGGGGGCGCCGCCCGTGAGGGCGCTGCCCAAGAGGGAATCCTGCGGCGGCAGTCCGCGCGGGAATCGGCGGCCCGCACCTATGCGCGCGCCCTGCCGATCGTGCCCGTGCGGGCACGCGGCCTGACGATCGAGGGCGCCGACGGACGCCGGTACCTCGACTGCCTCTCCGGTGCGGGCACGCTGGCCCTCGGCCACAATCACCCTGTCGTGCTCGAAGCGATCAGACGCGTACTCGACTCCGGCGCCCCCCTGCATGTGCTCGATCTGGCCACCCCGGTGAAGGACGCCTTCACGACGGAACTCTTCCGTACGCTGCCCGCCGGGCTCGCCGAGCGGGCACGGATCCAGTTCTGCGGACCGGCCGGCACCGACGCGGTGGAGGCCGCCCTGAAACTCGTCCGCACGGCCACTGGCCGCAGCGGAATGCTCGCCTTCACCGGCGCCTATCACGGGATGACTGCGGGGGCGCTCGAAGCGTCCGGCGGGGCGCAGGACGTCAGAGTCGCGCGGCTGCCCTTTCCACAGGACTACCGCTGTCCCTTCGGTGTCGGCGGTGAGCGCGGCGCCGAACTCTCCGCGCGCTGGACCGAATCCCTCATCGATGACCCCAAGTCGGGGGTGCCGCACCCCGCCGGCATGATCCTCGAACCCGTCCAGGGGGAAGGCGGGGTGATTCCCGCGCCCGACGCCTGGATGCGCCGGATGCGTGAACTCACCGCGGCACGCTCCATCCCGCTGATCGCCGACGAGGTCCAGACCGGCGTCGGCAGGACCGGCGCGTTCTGGGCCGTCGAACACAGCGGCGTGGTGCCCGACGTCATGGTCCTGTCCAAGGCGATCGGCGGCAGCCTTCCCCTGGCCGTCGTCGTCTACCGGGACGACCTCGACGTGTGGCAACCCGGGGCCCACGCCGGCACGTTCCGCGGGAACCAGCTCGCCATGGCCGCCGGCGCCGCGACCCTCGCCTATGTCCGGGAGAACCGTCTCGCCGAACGCGCCGCCCTCCTGGGCGCCCGCATGGTGGGCCAGCTCCAGGGCCTCGCCGCCGAACACCCCTGCATCGGGGACGTGCGGGGCCGCGGCCTGATGATCGGCGTCGAACTGGTCGACGTAGGCGCCACCCAGGACCCGGACCGGCCAGCCGCATCCGACGTGAGCCCACATCCTCCCGCGCCCGCACTCGCCGCGTCCGTGCAGCGCGAATGCCTCCGCCGTGGACTCATCGTCGAACTCGGCGGCCGCCACTCCAGCGTCGTACGCCTTCTGCCGCCCCTCACGATCACCGATGAACAGGCTGCCGCCGTCGTCGAGCGTCTCGCCGACGCCCTGGCCGAGGCGGCCCGCACCCATCGCGGATAGCCCAGCCGGGACCGGCCCCGCCCTGAAGCCCCACACCCACCAGGCCAGGGCCACCACGACACGGACCACCACGGACAGCAGCGGAACACCGGACAGTCCGGACCACCGCATCACGGAGTCAACTACCCCACAAGGAAGCCCCGTTGAACGCCAATCCCGCACCCGACGACCGACACCGCCCCCAGGCGACCGGAGCCTGCGACACGCAGCCCCAACTCGCCCCGGAACGCGGGACGGTCCCCCGGCAGAAGGACGGCAGCCAGGAGGCCGAGCATCTGCACGGCTCCACCGCCGACCTGCTGGAGCATCCCGACCCCGGCACCGCGGCCCAGGCCGCGGCCGTCGAGAACCTGCTCCGCTGCTGGGTGCGGGAGAACGATCTGGCCGAACCCCCGCACGGCACTCTGCGTATTCCTCTGCCCGCAAGTGGCACCGCCCTCCTCATCCCTGTCCACTACTGGTCCGCGACCGGCTGGCACCGGTTCGGCATGCCCCATCTCCAGGACGGCCCACTGGACGCCCCGCGCGTCGACGCCGTCACGGTCGCCGCCCTCCTGAGCCGCGAGGCATCGGGCCCGGGAAGCGCGGCCGAGGTGGGTGGTGGTGTCGGTGTCCAGGTGAGGGGCGGCGGCGGAAGCGGCGGTGATGCCCCCCGACGGGAGGGCGCCGTTCCGGGGTCGGCGGGCACGCCGGACACCGCATCCGGCGCCCCAGGCGGGCCGGAGTCGCCGACACCGATTCCGACTGCCCTGGCGCCGGCTCCGACCGCCTCGGCGCCGAACCCGAGCGTCTCCGCGCCGCCCACGCCGAACGTCCCGGCCACCCCCGAGGCCGTCGCCGTTACCGCCGCACCCGAGGCCCCGCGTCCGCACGCCGACCCCGTCGCGCAGCCCGACGTCAGCGGCGAGACCTCTTACCCGGAGGCGCAGGCCCCCCGCCCCGAGGCCACACGCCCCGAGCCGTCTCCCCCCGCCACCCCTAACCCCTCCCACCCCACCCCCTCAGGCGACGGAGCCGACCTGGTGGGGCGCGTCGCTGACTCGATTCGCCGCACCGCCGACTTCATCGCCCACCGCCGCAGCAACCCCCGCGACACGACCGACCTCTTCCTGGCCGCCGAACAGTCCCTCCTGCTCGGCCACCCCCTGCACCCCACCCCTAAGAGTCGCGAGGGCCTGTCCGAGGCCGAATCCCGGCTCTACTCACCCGAGTTGCAGGGATCCTTCCCTGTGCACTGGATGGCGGTGAACCGCTCGGTGCTCGCGATGGACTCGGCCTGGACCCAGCGGGGCCGCCCACTCCCGGCAGACCAGCTCACCCTCCAACTCGCGGGGACGGAACTGCCCCTGCCCGACGGCCACGCCGCGCTGCCCCTGCACCCCTGGCAGGTTCGCGAGCTCAAGCACCGCCCCCAGACTGCGGCCCTCCTCGACGCCGGCCTTCTGCGTGACCTCGGTCCGCACGGCGCCTCCTGGTACCCCACCTCCTCCGTCCGTACCCTCTACCGGCCCGATGCGTCGGCCATGCTGAAGCTCTCGCTCGGCCTGCGCATCACCAACTCCCGTCGGGAGAACCTCCGTAAGGAACTCCACCGCGGCGTCGAGGTCCACCGACTGCTGTGCACAGGGCTCTTCGAGCAGTGGCAGGCCGCCCACCCCGGATTCGACATCGTCCGCGACCCGGCCTGGCTCGCCGTCAACTGCCCGGACGGCGAACCGGTGCCCGGCCTGGACGTGATGATCCGGAACAACCCGTTCGTACCCGGAGACGACGCAGCCTGCATCGCCGGCTTCGTGTCACCCAGACCCCCGGCCGCGCCCCACGGGCAACGGGACCGCCAGCTCATGCGCTCCCGCCTCGCCGAGACGATCACCCGCCTCGCCGGCCGCACCGGACGCCCCCGCGGCGCTGTCGCCGCCGAGTGGTTCCTGCGCTACCTCGAACACGTCGTACGCCCCGTGCTCTGGCTCGACAGCACCGCCGGCGTGGCCCTGGAGGCCCATCAGCAGAACACGCTGCTGCTGCTCGACCCTGAAGGCTGGCCCGTCGGCGGCCGCTACCGCGACAACCAGGGTTACTACTTCCGCGAGTCCAGGCGCGCCGAGCTGGACGGCCGGCTGCCCGGCATCGGCAGCCACAGCGACACCTTCGTCTCCGACGACGTCACCGACGAGAGGTTCGCCTACTACCTCGGGATCAACAACGTCTTCGGTCTCATCGGCGCCTTCGGCTCCCAACAGCTGGCGGACGAAAGGCTGTTGCTCGCAGCCTTCCGCGGGTTCCTCTCCGATGTCGCGTCGGGCCCGGACAAGCTCCGCACCCCACTGCCCGGATACCTCCTCGACTCCCCGGCCCTGCGCTGCAAGGCCAACCTCCTCACCCGCCTGCACGGACTCGACGAACTCGTCGGTCCCGTCGACACCCAGTCCGTCTACGTCACCATCGCCAACCCCCTCCATTCCTGAGGAACATGCCCCACCCCATCCGCTGAGAGGAACGTCGCCGTGTCATCCACCGACGCGCGCACCGACGCCGGAGCCACGCCCGCCACCGCCCCTACTGATGCCGTCACCGACGAGATCGCCGACACGGGCCCCGGCGCCGACGAGCCCACAGGCTCCGACCCCGGCGCAGGCGCGGACGCCGCCGACACCCTGGACCTGCGTCTGCCCGACGAACTCCTCGACCTGATCGCCGGACAGGGTGGAACCGGCGGACAGGCCAACGGCAGCGCAGGCCAGGGGAGCGGTGCAGGCCCCTCCGGGTACGGGTACACAGGTGACGGAACGCGAACACACGCACCCGGCGGCACCTCGACGGCCCTGGCGGACGACGACCTGCTCGACAACGTCGGAGCGTGGGGACCGGTCACCACACGTTCCGGCGTCTTCCAGCTGGTTCCCGTCCGTATTGAACGCGACCTGCCGCTGATCAGTCGCTGGATGAACGACCCAGCCGTGGCCGCCTTCTGGGAACTTGAAGGCCCGGAGAGCGTCACGGAGAACCATCTCCGCCCCCAACTGGACGGCGACGGGCGCAGCGTCCCCTGCCTCGGCGTACTGGACGGCACCCCGATGAGCTACTGGGAGATCTACCGCGCCGACCTCGACCCACTGGCCCGCCACTACCCCGCCCGCCCGAACGACACCGGTGTTCACCTCCTCATCGGTGGTGTCGCCAACCGCGGCCGAGGACTCGGCACAGGACTGCTCAAGGCCGTCGCCGACCTCGTACTCGACCACCGCCCGCCCTGCGCTCGTGTCGTCGCAGAGCCGGACCTCCGCAACACCCCCTCCGTATCAGCGTTCTTGAGTGCTGGTTTCCGCTTCTCCGCCGAGGTGGACCTCCCCGACAAACGGGCCGCACTGATGATCCGAGACCGGGCCCTGCGCGCTCTGCTGTGAGCCCGTCACTCTTAGTACACCGCTCACCCCGATCCGGTTCCCTCCCGAGGAGTCGCCGTGCCGAATCCGTCCGAGCCCCAGACTTCCGCAGCGTCCCCCGCTCTGTACGACCCAGCGGAGCTGACCTCCGAGAACTGGGAGCGCGCAGCAGCCCGGCTGCTGGCGAAGATGATCGGCGAGTTCGCGTACGAGGAGATCATCGAACCGAAACGTGAGCCGGAGCCGTGGCCGGAGCCGGAGCATGGGCGGCCGGGTCCGGGGCCAGGATGGACAGACCTCTACACCCTCCCCGTCGAGGGCGCCCACATGCCGCCCGGCAGCGCGTTCCGGTTCAGGGCCCGCCGGGGCGCTTACGGCAGCTGGCTCGTAGATCCCGGCAGCATCCAGTGGATCGCCGGCCTACCAGACGAGATCGCCGGCCGCCCCGCCGAGACCGTCGGCCGCGCCGCACAGACCGACAAGGACGCGGACAAGGACGCGGAAGCCGCCGAGCCCAAGCCCTCGCTCCCCGCAACAAACCCGCCGGAACGCTTTACCGACCCCCTCGTCTTCCTCCTCCGCGCCAAGCACGTCCTCGGCCTCGACGGCGCCACGCTCGGGCATCTCATCCGCGAGCTCACCGTCACCCTCGCCGCCGACGCCCGTCTCGACCACACCGCGCTCACCGCGGCCCAGCTCGCCGAGCTCGGATACGCCGAACTGGAAGGCCACCAGACCGGCCACCCCTGGCTCGTCCTCAACAAGGGCCGCCTGGGGTTCTCGGCCTCCGACACGGCCCGCTGGGCCCCCGAGGCCCGTATCCCCGGGGCCCTCCCGTGGATCGCCGTCCACACGAGGATCGCCGCCTACAGAGGCGTCGCGGACCTGGCGACAGCCGATCAGCTGTACGACCGCGAGCTCTCCCCGGCGGCGCGGGACTCCTTCGCCGAAGCCCTCCGGGAGCGCGGCCTGGACCCGCAGGCCTACCTGTACCTACCAGTACACCCGTGGCAGTGGAACAACATCGTGCTGCCGCTCTTCGCCGGCCCCGTCGCGACGGACGCCATCGTGGCGCTCCCCACCGACGGCGACGTGCGCCTGCCCCAGCAGTCCATCCGTACGTTCCTCAACATCTCGCGCCCCGACCGCCACACGGTGAAGCTCCCACTGTCCGTACTCAACACCCTTGTGTGGCGCGGCCTGCCCACAGAGCGCACGCTCGCGGCACCGTCGGTCACGGCGTGGATGCACTCCCTCCGCAAAACAGACCCCTTCTTGAAGGACGATTGCGGGGTCATCCTCCTGGGAGAGGTGGCTTCGGTCGCCGTCGAGCACCCCGCATACGACGGCCTCGAAGAAGTCCCGTATCAGTACAAGGAGTTGCTGGGCGCCATCTGGCGCGAACCGGTCTCCCGGTATCTCGCCCCCGGCGAGCGGGCCCGCACCCTGGCCTCCCTGCTCCACGTGGACCCGCACGGCCGGGCATTCACCGGAGAGCTCGTCGCCCGATCCGGGCTGACCCCCGAGGTGTGGTTGCGCCGGCTCTTCGCGGCCCTGCTGCCCCCGCTTCTGCACTTCCTCTACCGCTACGGCACCGTGTTCTCCCCGCACGGGGAGAACGCCATCGTCGTCTTCGACGACCACGACGTGCCGGTGCGGCTCGCGGTGAAGGACTTCGTCGACGACGTGAACGTGAGCGCCGAGCCGCTGCCCGAACACGACCGCATGCCGCACGACGTACGCGAGATCCTGCTCACCGAGCCGCCCGCCTTCCTGACCCAGTTCATCCACTCAGGGCTCTTCGTCGGCGTCTTCCGGTATCTGGCGCCCCTGTGCGAGAAGCAACTGGGGGTCACGGAAGAGAAGTTCTGGTCCCTGGTGCGCGCAGAGATCGTGCGGCATCAGGCGCGCTTCCCCGAGCTCAAGGAGCGGTACGAGATGTTCGACCTCCTCACTCCCCGTATCGAGCGGCTCTGCCTCAATCGCAACCGACTGCACCTGGACGGTTACCGCGACCGGTCGCAGCGCCCCCACGCGGCCGTGCACGGCACGGTGCCCAATCCACTGCACCAGCCTTGATCGCGGGATTGTCAGTGGTGCCCCGTAGGGTGGTCGAGCTATGACGAAGCCCTCCCTCCCCGAGCTCCTGCACGCCGCCGTCGCCGCCGTCGGCGGTACGGAACGACCTGGCCAGGTGACCATGGCCGAGACCGTCGCCGAGGCGATCGACGGCGGTTCCCACCTGCTCGCACAGGCAGGCACAGGTACCGGTAAGTCCCTCGGTTACCTGGTCCCTGCCCTGGCGCACGGGGAGCGGGTCGTGGTCGCGACGGCCACGCTGGCCCTCCAGCGCCAGCTCGTCGAGCGGGATCTGCCGCGCACGGTCGACGCGCTGCACCCCCTGCTGCGCCGGCGCCCCCAGTTCGCCATGCTCAAGGGCCGGTCGAACTATCTGTGCCTGCACCGCCTCCATGAAGGAGCCCCGCAGGACGAGGAGGAGGGGCTCTTCGACCAGTTCGAAGCGGCCGCTCCGACCAGCAAGCTCGGCCAGGACCTGCTGCGGATGCGGGACTGGGCCGACGAGACGGAGACCGGCGACCGGGACGATCTGACCCCCGGAGTCTCCGACCGGGCCTGGTCCCAGGTGTCGGTCTCCTCCAGGGAGTGCCTGGGCGCCACCAAGTGCGCGTACGGACAGGAGTGCTTCGCCGAGGCGGCCCGAGAGCGGGCCAAGCTCGCCGATGTGATCGTCACGAATCACGCGCTCCTGGCGATCGACGCCATCGAAGGAGCGCCTGTCCTGCCGTCCCACGAGGTACTGATCGTGGACGAGGCGCACGAGCTCGTCTCCCGGGTCACGGGTGTGGCGACCGGAGAGCTGACCCCGGGGCAGGTGAACCGCGCGGTGCGCCGGTCCGCCAAGCTCGTCAACGAGAAGGCGGCCGATCAGCTCCAGACCGCAGCCGAGGGCTTCGAGCGGCTCATGGAGCTGGCGCTGCCCGGCCGTCTGGAGGAGGTCCCCGAGGACCTCGGCTACGCGCTGATGGCGCTGCGGGACGCCTCCCGGACCGTCATCTCGGCCCTGGGCACCACACGCGACAAGTCCGTCCAGGACGAGGACGCGGTACGCAAGCAGGCCCTGGCCTCAGTGGAGAGCATCCATGACGTGGCCGAGCGCATCACGAACGGCTCCGAATACGACGTCGTCTGGTACGAGCGACACGACCGCTTCGGCGCGTCCCTCAGAGTGGCCCCCATGTCGGTGTCTGGCCTGCTGCGGGAGAAGCTCTTCGCGGAGCGGTCCGTCGTGCTGACTTCGGCGACACTCAAGCTGGGCGGCGATTTCAATGGGGTGGGTGCCTCTCTGGGCCTGGCCCCCGAGGGCCAGGAGGGCGAGGGCCTGCCGCAGTGGAAGGGCGTCGATGTCGGATCGCCGTTCGAGTACCGCAAGCAGGGCATTTTGTACGTCGCCAAGCACCTGGCACGCCCCGCCCGTGAGGGCACCCGCAGCGACATGATGGACGAGCTGGCCGAGCTGATGCAGGCCGCCGGTGGCCGGACGCTGGGGCTCTTCTCGTCGATGCGCGCCGCCCAGGCCGCGGCGGAGGAGCTGCGGACCCGGCTCCCCGAGTACCCGATCCTGCTCCAAGGCGAGGAGACGCTCGGCGAACTGATCAAGGGGTTCGCGGCCGACCCGAAGACGTGTCTGTTCGGCACGCTCTCCCTGTGGCAGGGCGTGGACGTTCCGGGCGCCAGCTGTCAGCTCGTCGTCATGGACAAGATCCCGTTCCCGCGGCCCGACGACCCGCTGATGAGCGCCCGGCAGAAGGCCGTCGAGGACGCCGGCGGCAATGGCTTCATGGCCGTGGCGGCGACGCACGCGGCCCTGCTGATGGCCCAGGGCGCGGGCCGTCTCGTACGGGCGACGGGGGACCGCGGCGTCGTAGCGGTCCTGGACCCGCGGCTGGCGACGGCCCGGTACGGCAGCTATCTGCGGGCCTCGATGCCGGACTTCTGGTACACGACGGACCAGAACCAGGTGCGGCGCTCGCTGGCCGCGATCGATGCGAAGGCGACCGCCGAAGCCGAAGAGACCGCGTAGCCGCGCGGACCATGCGGACGCGTGGGCGGAGCTGCGGGCACCCGGAGCTCCGCCCACGCATCTGGCCCCGCAAACGGCAGGCCAAAGACACGGCAGGGAAAGGGCGCTCGACAGGCCCAGGACACAGCAGGGCCCCGGAACCGGCGCAGTTGGTTCCGGGGCCCGGTCAGGGGTGCGGCGTCACACTCGCCGCAGAACGGCCACCACCTTGCCGAGGATCGTCGCCTCGTCACCGGGGATCGGCTGGTACGCGGAGTTGTGCGGCAGCAGCCACACATGGCCGTCCTCGCGCTTGAAACGCTTGACGGTGGCCTCGCCCTCGAGCATCGCGGCGACGATGTCGCCGTTCTCCGCGACAGGCTGGCGGCGGACCGTGACCCAGTCGCCGTCACAGATCGCGGCCTCGATCATCGAGTCACCGACGACCTTCAGGACGAACAGCTCGCCGTCACCGACCAGCTGCCGGGGGAGGGGGAACACGTCCTCGACGGACTCTTCCGCGAGGATCGGGCCACCGGCGGCGATGCGGCCGACGAGCGGGACGTACGACGCGGCCGGCTTGCCCGCGGTGTCCGTGGGCTGCGCGCTCGGCTGGTCGGAGCCACGGACCTCGTAGGCGCGGGGGCGGTGCGGGTCCCGGCGCAGGAAGCCCTTGCGCTCGAGGGCCATCAGCTGGTGCGCGACCGACGAGGTGCTCGACAGGCCCACCGCCTGGCCGATCTCCCGCATCGACGGCGGGTAACCACGCCGCTGCACGGAGTCCCTGATCACCTCGATGACGCGGCGCTGCCTGTCCGTGAGCCCCGAGCTGTCCGCCCGGATTCCGGGAGGTCGGCCCGGCAGGGAGCGCGCGGGCTTTGGCCCCTCCGCGCTCATGGATGCGTCATTCATGGCATGCACCGGCTCGAGTCGGCCCTGGGAACGGTCCTGGGCAGTGATGGTGGCGCTGTCTGCGGTGGTGGTCACGTCGGTCGGCCCCTCTCGAGATGTTCTCCCTAGCTAGCCAACGGTAGTTGCTTTCGAAAGGTTGCGCCAAACACACGTTCGAGTGAAAAATCGTAGATTGCTTGTCGTGATCATGTGCCTGGGTGTATGCCTTGCGCTTCGCCGGAGTGGCAATTCGGTTCATTACGGTACGCTTCACCGCCGAGGTCGTGACCCACTCCGTGGGGCTCCCAGTGTGCCATCCGGTGGTCCGTCAACCCGGAACCGGCCCCCTCTCCGTGTGCCGCCGCCCGTGATCTGCGCGCATCCGTCATGGGCGCGCTCCCGCCCCGGTGTTCGCGAGGTGAAAGCGACACGCGTGGGGGCGAATTTGCGACCAAACCCCAGATCTAGTGGTTGGATTGCATCAGCAGCCCAGAAGTTGTGGTCCCCGGTCCGTCGCGGTCTCCGTCATCGCCTATGCTTGGGGCTGCTTCGAGGGGCCTGAAGGGCCTCCCGAGGCCATTGAGTCGTGCTGTGAAGGAGGGTTGGAGTTCCATGCACTGCCCCTTCTGCAGGCACCCCGACAGCCGTGTCGTCGACAGTCGCACCACCGACGACGGCACGTCGATCCGCAGGCGCCGCCAGTGCCCCGACTGCTCCCGTCGTTTCACGACCGTGGAGACGTGCTCGCTCATGGTGGTCAAGCGGAGCGGGGTGACCGAACCCTTCAGTCGTACGAAGGTGATCAACGGCGTCCGCAAGGCATGCCAGGGTCGCCCCGTCACCGAGGACGCCCTCGCCCAGCTCGGCCAGCGGGTCGAAGAGGCGGTGCGTGCCACCGGCAGCGCGGAGCTGACCACTCATGACGTGGGTCTGGCCATACTCGGCCCGCTTCAGGAACTCGACCTCGTCGCCTACCTGCGCTTCGCGTCCGTGTACCGGGCGTTCAATTCGCTGGAGGACTTCGACTCGGCCATCGCGGAGCTGAGGGAACAGCTGCCCGGTGTGAGCCGGGGTGGCGCGGGCGGAGAGCGCGAACCATGTGACTGCGGGCCCGGAGGGACTGTCGAAGTCCCCGTGCCCGCCACCGCTGCCGACTGACCGGCCCAGGGGTCGGTCGGCGGCCATTCAGACCTGTTGCGGGCGGCAAGAGCGGCGTCCGCAATACAAGACACACACCGTGCCACGGGAAGATCGAGGCACTTCGGGGCGTTTTAGCCCGGTATAGGGAGGCGGCATGACAGAGACGACGAGTGGCCCGGCACGAGGTTCCCGCGCCAAGGGAGCCAAGGCCAACAAGGGGCTGCGTATCGAGCGCATCCACACGACTCCCGGCGTGCATCCGTACGACGAGGTGGAGTGGGAGCGCCGTGACGTCGTCATGACCAATTGGCGCGACGGCTCGATCAACTTCGAGCAGCGTGGCGTCGAGTTCCCCGGCTTCTGGTCGGTGAACGCGGTCAACATCGTCACCAGCAAGTACTTCCGCGGCGCGGTCGGCACCCCGCAGCGCGAGGTGAGCCTCAGGCAGCTCATCGACCGGATCGTGAAGACGTACCGAAAGGCCGGAGAGGACTACAAGTACTTCTCCTCGCCCGCCGACGCCGAGATCTTCGAGCACGAGCTGGCGTATGCCCTCCTGCACCAGATCTTCAGCTTCAACTCTCCGGTGTGGTTCAACGTCGGTACGCCGCAGCCCCAGCAGGTCTCCGCCTGCTTCATCCTGGCCGTCGACGACTCCATGGAGTCGATCCTCGACTGGTACAAGGAAGAGGGCATGATCTTCAAGGGCGGCTCCGGCGCCGGCCTGAACCTCTCGCGGATCCGTTCCTCCAAGGAACTGCTGTCCTCGGGCGGCAACGCCTCGGGTCCCGTCTCCTTCATGCGTGGTGCCGACGCCTCCGCAGGAACGATCAAGTCGGGTGGCGCCACGCGCCGCGCGGCCAAGATGGTCATCCTCGATGTCGACCACCCCGACATCGAGAACTTCATCGAGACCAAGGTGAAGGAAGAGGAGAAGATCCGCGCGCTGCGTGACGCGGGCTTCGACATGGACCTGGGCGGCGACGACATCACGTCCGTCCAGTACCAGAACGCCAACAACTCGGTCCGTGTGAACGACGAGTTCATGAAGGCCGTGGAGACCGGCGGCAAGTTCGGTCTGCGCGCCCGGATGACCGGTGACGTCATCGAGGAGGTCGACGCCAAGTCGCTCTTCCGCAAGATGGCCGAGGCCGCGTGGGCGTGTGCCGACCCCGGCATCCAGTACGACGACACCATCAACCAGTGGCACACCTGCCCAGAGTCCGGCCGGATCAACGGCTCGAACCCGTGCAGCGAGTACATGCACCTGGACAACACGTCCTGCAACCTCGCGTCGCTGAACCTGATGAAGTTCCTGAAGGACGACGGCAAGGGCCACCAGTCCTTCGACGTCGACCGCTTCTCCAAGGTCGTCGAGCTGGTCATCACCGCGATGGACATCTCGATCTGCTTCGCGGACTTCCCGACGCAGAAGATCGGCGAGAACACCCGCGCCTTCCGTCAGCTGGGCATCGGCTACGCCAACCTCGGCGCCCTGCTGATGGCCACCGGCCACGCGTACGACTCCGAGGGCGGCCGCGCCCTGGCCGGTTCCATCACGTCGCTGATGACCGGTACCTCGTACAAGCGTTCCGCCGAGCTCGCCGCGGTCGTCGGCCCGTACGACGGCTACGCCCGTAACGCCGAGCCGCACCAGCGCGTCATGAAGCAGCACGCCGACGCGAACACCAGGGCCGTCCGCATGGACGACCTGGACTCGCCGATCTGGGCCGCCGCCACGGAGGCCTGGCAGGACGTCGTCCGCCTCGGCGAGAAGAACGGTTTCCGCAACGCGCAGGCCTCGGTCATCGCCCCGACCGGCACCATCGGTCTCGCGATGTCCTGCGACACCACCGGGCTCGAGCCCGACCTCGCCCTGGTCAAGTTCAAGAAGCTGGTCGGCGGCGGCTCGATGCAGATCGTCAACGGCACCGTCCCGCAGGCCCTGCGACGCCTGGGTTACCAGGAGGAGCAGATCGAGGCGATCGTCGCCCACATCGCCGACAACGGCAACGTGATCGACGCCCCCGGCCTGAAGACCGAGCACTACGAGGTGTTCGACTGCGCGATGGGCGAGCGTTCCATCTCCGCGATGGGCCACGTCCGCATGATGGCCGCCATCCAGCCCTGGATCTCCGGCGCGCTGTCCAAGACGGTCAACCTGCCCGAGACCGCCTCGGTCGAGGACGTCGAAGAGGTCTACTTCGAGGCGTGGAAGATGGGCGTCAAGGCGCTCGCCATCTACCGCGACAACTGCAAGGTCGGCCAGCCCCTCTCCGCCAAGACCAAGGAGACGGAGAAGGAGGCGGTCACCGCCAAGGCCGAGGAGACCATCCGTACCGCGGTCGAGAAGGTCGTCGAGTACCGTCCGGTCCGCAAGCGTCTGCCCAAGGGCCGCCCGGGGATCACCACCTCCTTCACCGTCGGTGGCGCCGAGGGCTACATGACCGCCAACTCCTACCCGGACGACGGTCTCGGCGAGGTCTTCCTGAAGATGTCGAAGCAGGGCTCCACCCTCGCCGGCATGATGGACGCCTTCTCGATCGCCGTCTCCGTAGGCCTGCAGTACGGCGTCCCGCTGGAGACGTACGTCTCGAAGTTCACGAACATGCGCTTCGAGCCGGCCGGCATGACGGACGACCCGGACGTGCGGATGGCACAGTCGATCGTCGACTACATCTTCCGCCGCCTGGCGCTCGACTTCCTGCCCTTCGAGACGCGCTCCGCGCTCGGCATCCACTCGGCCGAGGAGCGTCAGCGTCACCTGGAGACGGGCTCGTACGAGCCGTCCATCGACGATGTCGAGGTCGACGTCGAGGGTCTGGCCCAGTCCGCCCCGCTGCAGACCGAGTCCCTGAAGGCTGTCGTCGAGGCCCCCAAGGCCGAGGCCGTGGCGCCGGCTCCGCAGCAGGCGCACACCAGCGCCGAGCTCGTGGAGATGCAGCTGGGCATCCAGGCGGACGCTCCGCTGTGCTTCTCCTGCGGCACGAAGATGCAGCGTGCCGGCTCCTGCTACATCTGCGAGGGCTGCGGCTCGACCAGCGGTTGCAGCTGATCCGCTGACGCAGTGAGGTGAGGGGCGGCGGGCCAACAGGCCCGCCGCCCCTCACCCGTTCCGCGTTCACGGGGCGCTCAGTGTGCGCGGCCCATCGCGGCGGCGAACGAGGTCGGGTCGCTGTCGAAGCCCTGGAGGACCTCGCGGAAGGCCCACTCCCCGGAGTCGTCCCTCGCGAACTCGGCTATCACGGCCGCCGTGGAATCGGCCACTTCGGAGAAGTCGTTCTGCGCGAGGTCGGTGTATCCCTCGCGGATCCGCACCGAAGTGTTCGCCACCGCTCCGAACACCGTTGCCCGCTCCCCCTGTTGTATGGCGATACCGACGACCACGCGCGCGTAGGAGGGCGACAGGCGCTCCAGCTCCAGTGTCATGACTTCGTCGAACCCGAAGCCCTGGCCGGTCGTGCTGTCGCGGTTGAGGGTGATGGTCCCGTCGGGGGAGCGGCTGTCGAAGTGCACGACGTAGGCCGGTGCCCCGCCCGGATCGTCGGACGTGTAGGCCGCCGCGATGATGTCGAGATCATGGGGCGGCGCGCCGATCGGGCTCGGGTCCCATTTCAGCGCGACCTCTACCTTCTTGAGCCCCTTCTTGAAGCTGCTCACCGAACTCCCCCTCCTCGGCTGCTGGTTACGGCTGTCGATGACTGACTTCTGATGACTGTTCATGACTGCTACGGACACGCTACGTCCTACGATTGTGACCATGAACTGGAACGGGGAAGAGCTGGATCTCGACGCCTACTTGGCGCGAATCGGCTTCACGGGAGATGTGAAACCGGACCTGGAGACGCTGCGCGCGCTGCACCGGGCGCATATCGCGTCGATCCCGTTCGAGAACCTGGAGATCATGCTCGGGCGGCCGGTGAACCTGGATCTCGCCGCCCTCCAGGCGAAGCTCGTGCGACAGCGCCGCGGTGGCTACTGCTACGAGCAGAACCTGCTCTTCGCGGCGGCCCTGGAGCGAATCGGCTACTCCGTGACGGGACTTGGGGCGCGAGTCCGGGTGGGCGCCACGGCGATTCGCGCCGTCACCCACATGCTGACCCGCGTCACCGTGGAGGACGGCCAGGAGTGGCTGTGCGACGTGGGCTTCGGCGCCCAGGGGCTGCGCGAACCGATCCCTCTGAGGGACGGGATCGAGGTACGTCAGGGGCCGTGGACCTTCGGCCTCGTGCCGGAGGACAGCGGCGTTCTGGTCCTGCGGAGCCTGCGCCCCGGCGGCTGGGAGGAGATCTACGCCTTCACCCTGGAGGAGCGCCATCCCGTCGACTACGTGGTGATGAACCACTACACGTCGACGCATCCGCGGTCCGCCTTCATCCACCGCCCCGTCGTCCAGCGTGCCGCCGTCGACACCCAGCGCTCACTCATCGACATGCGGATGTCGGTCGAGTTTCCTGACGGCACTCGGGACGAACGGGACGTACGGGAAGGCGAGTTGATCGACCTGCTCGCCCATGAGTTCGGGATCGAACTGAGTGACGAGGACGGGCCACGACTGATCTGGATGTGCGGCGCCGGAGCGTGACCGAACCCACGTCGTGGGCCGTACGATGGCGCGGTGCTGGTCAAGTGGATTCGCTGCACCGTGACCGACCGACGCGGGTTCGAGCGGGGGCAGCGAAAGTGGGCGGGGCTTCTGGGGGAGCCGGGGTTCCGGGGACAGGGCGGGGGCTGGAGCAGAAATCGGCCGGGGGTGGCCCATGTCCTCGGTTTCTGGGAGAGCCGCGCCTTCTACGACTCCTTCATGGCGCGCTCGCACGACCGGCTCGCCGCCGCCCAGTCGGGCACGTACAAAGACATCCAAGTGAAGCTCTTCGACCACCGCTTCGACGTGAAGACGGGCTTCGAGCCGCGTTTCACGGACGCGGACACGGTGCGCCTCGCGCACTGCCGGGTGCACGCCGACCGCGAGGAGCACTTCGCGCTCATGCAGGAGAAGGTCTGGAACCCCGCGATGGCCGGCTCCCCGGGGATGGTGCGCGGACTGTTCGGTGAGGCGCCGGGCAACGAGTTCCTGATCCTGTCGATGTGGCACTCCGTGGCCGAGCACGGCAAGTACCAGGCCGAACGCGTGGAGCGGCTCTCGACCCGCGCCCAGACGGAGACCGACATCGCCGGGATCACGGGAGACATCGTTCACCTGGAACCTTCCTGGACGGTGTGAGCCGGATCGCCCACGCAGAGGGGCCGCACGGTGTGACATACGCCCGATGGAGCCCGTACGGGTGCTCGAACCGGGCCCTTCCGATCTAGGGTTTCCGCATGGCACGACCGCGGCGCATTGTCCTTGTCCGGCACGGCGAGTCGGAGGGCAACGCCGATGACACCGTCTACGAACGCGAGCCCGACCACGCCCTGGCCCTCACGGAGGCGGGGCACCGGCAGGCGGACGAGACAGGGACGTACCTGCGCGAGCTCTTCGGCCGTGAGCGGGTGAGCGTGTACGTGTCGCCCTACCGCCGCACGCACCAGACGTTCCGCGCCTTCCGGCTCGACCCCGAACTCGTACGGGTGCGCGAGGAGCCTCGGCTGCGGGAGCAGGACTGGGGAAACTGGCAGGACCGGGACGACGTGCGTCTTCAAAAGGCGTACCGCGACGCCTACGGCCACTTCTTCTACCGCTTCGCCCAAGGCGAGTCCGGGGCCGACGTGTACGACCGTGTGGGTGCTTTTCTGGAGAGCCTGTACCGGAGCTTCGAGGCGCACGACCACCCGTCGAACGTCCTCCTCGTCACCCATGGGCTCACCATGCGGCTGTTCTGCATGCGCTGGTTCCACTGGACCGTCGCCGACTTCGAATGTCTGTCGAATCCCGGGAACGGTGAGACGCGGGCGCTCGTTCTCGGGGAGGACGGCAAATACACCTTGGACCGGCCGTTCGAACGATGGCGTGATCCCGAGCCGTACGGAGTCACCGGTTAGAGTGGCAGGGCGATGACCGCTGATTCCTCTCCTCATGTGCGGCTTGACCGCGCCCTGTCCAGCCTGCGCGGCCTGGCGGTGGGGGATGCGCTGGGCTCCCAGTTCTTCGTGCCCGCCAACTATCCGCTGCTCAAGCGCCGCGAGCTGCCCGACGGCGTCTGGCAGTGGACCGACGACACCGAAATGGCGTGCTCCGTGGTGGCGGTCCTGGCCGCCGAGAACCGGATCGAGCAGGACGTGCTCGCCCGGTCCTTCGCGGAGCACCACGACTTCGACCGGGGCTACGGCCCCGCGGTGAACCGGCTGCTCCGGCAGATCCGCGAGGGCGGCGACTGGCGCGCCCTGTCCTCCGCGCTCTTCAAGGGCCAGGGCTCCTGGGGCAACGGCGCGGCGATGCGGATCGCGCCGCTCGGTGCCTGGTACGCGGACGATCCTGAGCAGGCCACGCATCAGGCCGAGATCTCCGCCTACCCGACGCATCAGCACCGGGAGGCCGTGGTCGGGGCCATGGCCGTGGCCGCAGCCGCCGCGATCGTGGCCGATCCGGCAGGACCGCCGACGCCGCAGGCGCTCCTCGACGGCGTGATCGCGCTCGTGCCGCGCAGTGCGGTGGGCGCGGGGCTCCGGCGGGCCAGGGACATGCTCGACTACGGCGACGCGGGGACGGTGGCCGCGGTCCTCGGCTGCGGCCGGCGCACCACGGCGCACGACACCGTGCCGTTCGCCCTGTGGTCGGCGGCGCGCGGGCTCGGCGACTTCGAGCGCGCGTTCTGGGACACGGCGCAGGTCGGCGGCGACATGGACACGACGTGCGCGATCGTGGGCGGAGTGGTCGCTTCCGGCCCGGGTGGCGCTCCGGCGGACCAGTGGTTGCAGCGGACCGAGCCGCTGCCGGAATGGGCTCCGGGCCTGCCGGTCTGACCTGCGGCTCGCTCACTGCCTCACTCGGCGTGGTGGATGCCGGGCCGCCCTCGGTACCTGGGGACGGCCCGGCATCCACTTCACGTAGTGGGCAGCGCCCCCCGTCAGCCGCCCGCCGGCCCGGCCGCGCCCGCGGTACCAGCGAGCGCTTCCAGGTCGCTCTTGCGCACCCGGATCACCACAGTGGCGACGACCAGGGCGAGCAGTGCCATCGCCGCTGCCGGAATGAATGCGGTCGAGATGCCCTCGGCCAGGACCTGGTGACCCCAGGGAGCCGGGAGCTGATGGGTCCTGGCGAACTCCGCCTTCTGCTCGGGCGTGGCCTGCGCCATGAAGGACGGGATCTGGTCCTTGGCCTCGTTCCGGCTGGCTGTGCCGAAGACCGTGGTCAGGATGGAGAGGCCGAGTGAACCTCCCACCTGCTGGGTCGCGTTGAGCAGCCCGGATGCCGCGCCGGCCTCGTGCTGGGCGACTCCGGAGACGGCGGTCAGGGTGAGCGTCACGAAGTTGAGCCCCATGCCGACGCCGAACAGCAGCATCGGGCCGAGCACCCCACCCACGTACGAGCTGTCGGGGGAGATGAACGTCTGCCAGCCGAGGCCGAGCAGGACGAGTGTCGCGCCGGTCATCATGAACGGCTTGGGGCCGAGTACCGGAAGCAGTCGCTGGGACAGGCCGGCGCCGACGATGATCGCGACCGTCACGGGGAGGAAGGCGAGGCCCGCCTCGATCGGTGTGTAGCCGAGTACGTTCTGTGCGAACAGGACGATGAAGAAGAACATGCCGAACATCGCCGCAGCCAGGCTCAGCATGATCACGTACGTGCCCGAGCGATTGCGGTCGGCGAACATCCTGAGCGGAGTGATGGGTTCCTTCGCCCGGCTCTCGATGAACGCGAAGGCGAGCAGAAGCACCACCGCGGCGACGAACGAGCCCACGCTGACGCTGTCCCGCCAGCCCTCCTCCGACGCGCGGATGAAGCCGTACACGAGCGAGGCCATGCCCGCCGTGGAGGTGAGCGCGCCCGCGATGTCGAAGCGTCCCGGGTGCCGTTCGGACTCGTTGATGTACATCGGCGCGAGTACGGCGATGAGGATGCCGATGGGTACGTTCACGAACAGCACCCAGCGCCAGTCGAGCCATTCGGTGAGCATGCCGCCGGCGAGGAGGCCGACGGCGCCGCCGCCCGCGGAGACGGCCGCGAACACGCCGAACGCGCGGTTCCGCTCAGGGCCTTCGGGGAACGTCGTGGTGATGAGGGCGAGCGAGGTGGGCGACGCGATCGCGCCACCGACGCCCTGCAGGGCCCGGGCCGCCAGCAACTGCCAGGGTTCCTGGGCGAGTCCGCCGAGCAGGGAGGCCAGCGTGAAGAGCAGGATGCCGGACATGAAGACCCGGCGGCGACCGAGGATGTCTCCCGCGCGGCCGCCGAGAAGCAGCAGGCCGCCGAAGGTGAGCGTGTACGCGCTGACGACCCAAGTGAGGTCTGTCGTGGAGAACTTGAGCGCGTCCTGAATGTGCGGGAGCGCGATGTTCACAATCGTCGCGTCCAGTACCACCATGAGTTGGCAGGCTGCGATGACCGCCAGGGCTATGCCAGGGTGCCCCGCCCGCCGCGCTGTTCCCGGCTTCCTTGCCTTGTCCGGCTTCTGATCTTGAGTTAACTGAGAGGTTGACACTATGGATCCCCCACAAGTGCGTTAGTGAACGTAACCGTTCACTGTTGAGCCAAACGGTAGTGACTCCCCATCAGTGAACGCAACCGTTCACTGAAGAAGCTGCCTTGAACGCCCGGATCCCCAACGGAGAGAAGACGATGGATACTTCGCGCTGGACGGCCGCCCCCGCTCGGACGGCCACCCTGCGCCGGCGTGGCCCTGTCCTGGAGCGGGCCATCCTGGAAGCCGCGCTGGAGCAGCTCAGTACGGTCGGCTGGAACGCCCTCACGATGGAAGGCGTCGCCGCCGGGGCGCAGACGGGCAAGGCCGCCGTCTACCGCCGCTGGCCCTCCAAGGAGGAGCTCGTCGCGGACGCCCTCCAGGCGGCGCTGCCCAGGCTCGACGGAGCGCCGGACCGCGGCAGCGTCCGGGAGGACCTGATCGAGCTGTGCCGCCTGATGCGTGAGGCGATGTACTCGCGCCCCGGCTTCGCTCTGCGGTCGGTGCTTCACGAATGCGACTCGGCAACGGCCCAGCGCTTCCATGAAGTGATCTTCGAGGGTGTCGTCCAGCCGAGCGTCGATCTGATCAAGGAGGTCGTACGCCGTGGGATCGAGCGGGGGGAGGTGCGCCCCGACGCCACGGACGCATACGTCTGCGATGTCATCCCGGCGATGATGATGTACCGGTCAAAGGTGTGCGCAAGCGAATGGGGCGAGCGTGATCTCACGGAGATGATCGATCAGGTGATGGTTCCGCTGCTGCGGCCGCTGGGGGCGTGACGCGGGGCGGCGCCGGCGGCTTGCGGCCTGTGGATTCGGGCCCGGCGTCAGGGGCCGTGCCTCCGTCCGGTCGGCCGTGAACCGCGGCTTCCTGACCCGCCGGTCTCACCTTTGGAGACCGGGCTGGTCATACCGGGTGTCGCTGAGGGGTCGAGGCGGCGTAGGCTATCTGGCGCCATGCCGTACGAACCACCCACTCACAGCGTCGAGCGCTCACTGCGCGCCACCACCGGAGCCAAGATCGTCGCCGGTGTGGACGAGGTCGGTCGCGGTGCGTGGGCGGGACCGGTCACTGTCTGCGCCGCCGTCACCGGGCTGCGCAGACCGCCCCAAGGTCTCACCGACTCCAAGCTGATCAGCCCGAAGCGGCGCGAGGTGCTCGCCGAGACGCTGGAGAGCTGGGTGACGGCACATGCTCTCGGGCACGCCTCCCACGAGGAGATCGACGAGCTGGGGATGACGGCCGCTCTGCGGCTCGCCGCGGTGCGCGCCCTCGAGGCCCTTCCGGTCCGTCCGGACGCGGTCATCCTCGACGGCAAGCACAACTACCTCGGCGCTCCCTGGCAGGTCCGTACGGTGATCAAGGGCGACCGGTCCTGTGTGGCCGTCGCCGCGGCATCGGTGATCGCCAAGGTTCGGCGCGACAAAATGATGGCCGAACTGGGCATCGAACATGGAGACTTCGGTTTTGCGGACAACGCCGGTTATCCGTCGCCGGTCCACAAAGCCGCGCTGGAGGAGCGGGGGCCCACCCCGTACCACCGGCTCACGTGGGCGTATCTTGATGCGCTGCCCCAGTGGCGGCATCTCAAGAAGGCCCGCAGCTGGGCGGACAGAAACGTTCCGGAGATCGAAGGCCAGCTCGGCTTCGACTTCTGATCTTTCGTTCGCACTCATGTGCCACCCGCCGGAGCCACTCGCACCGGCGTTTGATAGACATCAGCTCATGCCTCTCCTTCCCGAGGAGTCTCAGATTCACGAGAGTGCCCAGGGTCCCCGCGCCACTTCGGCCCCCAGCGGCCGCAACGCGCCGACCCCCCGCCCCGTACCCGGCCCGCGTCCCGCGGCGCCGCCGCGACCCGGACGCCCGGGTCCCGCACGGCCGATGCCGCCCGCGCAGCGCACGTCGCGCGAGTCGGTGTCCGCCGCCAAGCCGGAGCCTTCGGCTCCGGCCGCCCCCGCCGCTGTGCCGACCGCGCCCGCCTCGGCGGACGCGACCGCGCAGCCGCAGATCCAGCTGATCCCGGCTTCGGTCGAGGGCGCCCTGGATGCTGCGGAGGAAGCCGTCGACCTGCTCCTCGACTCGGGCCGCGCGCCCGGCGAGGTGCTGGTGATCACCACCGGTGACCCGCACCCGTGGGCCACGCACGAGCTGTCCTTCGGCGACGCCGCCTACTGGGCGCAGCACGACGCGGGTGACGACGTCTTCTACGCCGACGCCGGGGCCGCCGAGCGCGCTTCGAAGCGGCCTGTGGTCGTCGTCGCGCTGAACGGCGGTGCCGACGAGGCGGCCGCCACCGCTCTGCCTCTCGCCCTCGGCCGGGCGGGCGCCCTGCTGATCGTGTGCGGCGACCCGCAGCGGATCAACTCCCTGCTGGGCGCCGGAGTCTGACACGCCGCGCGCCGGCTGCCCGGACCGCTCGACGGTTCCGCGGGCGGCCGGCGGCGCCGTGTGTCCGCTGCCCGTGTCGGCAGGGACTCGTGTCGGCAGGGCTCGTTTCCGCGGCAGCTCTCAACGGGCAGCCGCGCGGCGCAGTACCTCCGACGCGGCTCCTCCTGCGCGCGGCAGTGGCGGCGCGCTGCCGCCCTCGTACGCTTCGGGGGTCGATCCAAGGGCCGGTCGCCTGCCGCCGCGCCCTTCGCCGAGTACCTGCCAGCCGTCCCGCGTCATGGTGATGTACGCCCCGCAGCGCAAGCCATGAAGTGTGCACGCATCACGCAGCCCCCACATCCACGCACCGTCCTCCTCGGTCCAACGCGCGTCGCCCTCACGGCAGTAGAGCAGCACGGCCGTTCGCACCGGTGTGCGGCGTCGGAGGTCGTGCGGGATGACCCGGCGCAGGTGCGTGAGCAGCGCGTTGCGGAATACCCAGCCGTCCGCCGCGCTCGCGCGCCGGGTGAACGACGCGCTGGCCCTGAGCCGCTCCTCCGTATCGAGAACGGCCACGACGGCCGTCTGGGGCTTGGGGCGGTGCCGGGCGTGCAGGCCGCTGACGACTTCGCGCGGATTGCGCAGCAGCGGGATCCCCGCCGCGGCCCATTCCGCGGGTTCGAGCATCCTGGCGAGCTGGTTGGCGGAGTCGGCGGACATGTCGGCACGCGTCGATGACGTCGACAATGATGCCGCCGAGGACGGAGCGAATCCGAAGGTCACGGTCCTCCCTTCGGCTACGCGCCCACACTGCGGGCGGGGTCGGACTGCGGGAGCGCACCGCGGCACAGCCCTACCGGACCACGATCGAGCCGCGCGGGAGCGATTCCAATTCTTCCCTTCGCACTGGCTTGCGGCAACGAGCAATTGGGGCCGGGGGCCGGTATCTGGGGAAGCGTCGGCTATATCCCTGCCCAATGCCGCCGCCTGCGACGCCAGGATCACGCCTTTACGGCCAGGACCAGCGGTAACAGCGCCCGACCTCGATGATCCGGGCGCCCCGGGAATGGAATCACGATGGGCTCGGCGCCTGGTGGGACACCCTCCGGGCGGCCGGGTGGACAGGGCCGGCGGTGATCATCACGGCGGGGGATTGGGCCGTTGTCAGTGGTGTGGGGTTGCATGGGGGCATGAGTAACCAGGAGCTGCGTGCCGAAGCCGACGCCATCCTCGCTGAGCTGGTCGGCGATCCAGGGGGTTCGGCGCGCCTTCGGGAGGATCAGTGGCAGGCGGTGGCGGCTCTGGTCGAGGAGCGTCGCCGTGCTCTTGTCGTGCAGCGCACCGGCTGGGGCAAGTCGGCGGTGTACTTCGTGGCCACAGCCTTGCTGCGGCGGCGTGGCTCCGGTCCCACGGTGATCGTCTCGCCGCTGCTCGCGCTCATGCGTAACCAGGTCGAGTCGGCGGCGCGGGCCGGCATCCAGGCGCGCACCATCAACTCGGCCAACCCCGAGGAATGGGACACGATCTACGAGGAGGTCGAGCGCGGGGAGACCGATGTCCTCCTCGTGAGTCCGGAACGCCTCAATTCCGTGGATTTCCGTGATCAGGTCCTGCCCAAGCTAGCGGCCACGACTGGACTGCTCGTCGTCGACGAGGCGCACTGCATCTCCGACTGGGGCCATGATTTCCGGCCGGACTACCGGCGGCTGCGGGCCATGCTGGCCGAGCTTCCCGCCGGTGTGCCGGTACTGGCCACCACCGCGACGGCGAACGCGCGGGTCACGGCGGACGTCGCAGATCAGCTGGGTACGGGAGCCGGCGAAGCGCTGGTGCTCCGCGGCCCCCTGGATCGGGAAAGCCTGCGCCTGGGCGTCGTCCGGTTGCCGGACGCTGCGCACCGTCTGGGCTGGCTCGCCGAGCACCTGGACGAGCTTCAGGGCTCCGGCATCATCTACACGCTGACGGTGGCCGCGGCCGAGGAGGCCACAGCTTTCCTGCGCCAGCGCGGCTTCAACGTGGCCTCGTACACGGGCAAGACGGAGAACGCCGACCGGCTCCAGGCCGAGATCGACCTTCAGGAGAACCGTGTGAAGGCGCTGGTCGCGACCTCCGCGCTGGGGATGGGCTTCGACAAGCCTGACCTGGGATTCGTGATCCATCTCGGCTCGCCGTCCTCGCCGATCGCCTACTACCAGCAGGTGGGGCGTGCGGGCCGTGGTGTGGCCCACGCCGATGTGCTGCTGCTGCCGGGCAAGGAGGACGAGGCCATCTGGCGCTACTTCGCCGATACGGCCTTCCCGCCCGAGGCGCAGGTACGGCAGACCCTCTCGGCTCTCGAGGGCGCGGGACGTCCACTGTCCGTGCCCGCCCTGGAGGCGGCAGTCGATCTTCGGCGCAGCCGCCTGGAGTCGATGTTGAAGGTGCTGGACGTCGATGGCGCGGTCAAGCGCGTCAAGGGCGGCTGGACGGCCACGGGAGCCGACTGGGTGTACGACTCCGAGCGCTACGCGTGGGTGGCCAAGCAGCGGTCGACCGAGCAGCAGGCCATGCGCGACTACGCGAGTACGTCCCAGTGCCGGATGGAGTTCCTGCGTGAGCAGTTGGACGACGAGGGTGCGGTTCCGTGTGGCCGCTGCGACAACTGTGCGGGGGCCTGGGCCGATTCCTCGGTTTCGGCGGAGGTGCTGACGGGGGCGGCCAGGGAGCTGGACCGCCCGGGGGTGGAGGTCGAGCCGCGCCGCATGTGGCCGACGGGGATGCCCGCGCTGGGCATCGACCTCAAGGGGCGCATCCCGGCCAAGGAACAGTGCTCCACCGGGCGCGCCCTGGGGAGGCTCTCGGACATCGGCTGGGGCAACCGGCTCCGCCCGCTGCTGGCCGAGAACGCGCCCGACGGGCCCGTCCCCGACGACGTCCTGAAGGCCGCGGTGGCGGTCATCGCCGACTGGGCGCGCTCGCCCGGGGGCTGGGCGCCGACCGTTCCGGACGCCTCTGCCCGGCCGGTGGGAGTCGTCGCCGTGCCGTCCCTGACCCGGCCGCAACTGGTCGGTTCGCTCGCCCAGGGAATCGCGACCATCGGCCGCCTCCCCTTCCTGGGCACGCTGTCGTACACGGGGCCGGGGGACGGACACCCGGTACGCCGCAGCAATTCCGCCCAGCGCCTCAGGGCACTGTCAGGCACCTTCACCGTTCCTGAGGACCTGGTCGCCGCCCTGGCCGGCGCTCCCGGTCCCGTCCTGCTCGTGGACGACTACACGGACTCCGGCTGGACCCTCGCGGTCGCTGCGAGGCTGCTCCGGAAGGCGGGGAGCGAGCAGGTCCTGCCGTTGGTCCTGGCTGCGGCGGGCTGAGGCATTTGATTACTCAGGGCTGAGCCTCACCCGACCACAAGAGCGGGGGGCCTCGCCTGACCTCGGCGTGTGCCTCGCACCTGAAGTTCCCGCCTATGCCCTGCCGCTGACCTGACGTCAGCGTTCGGCGCCCTGGACCGAGGCGCCGTGTCCAGCAGCGCTTGCTGCAAGCGGCGTTGGGTCATTCGACCTCGAAGCCTGCCGGTCGCCCGTCGCACCGGCGGGCGCCGGCCCCTCCCGCCGACAACAGCCAACTCGCCCGGGACAAGCATGGCCTGATGGGTCGGCATTGCGCGAGTGGCCCTCCCGGCCTGTGGACAACTTCTGTCGTGTCCCTGATCCGGGTTATCCACAGGTCAAAACGGAATCTTGAGATTCGCGGCATGGTCGTCACATGACGAATCACAGCGAAGCAGCCGGCGCACCCGGCACGGAACAGATCACCCTGCGCAACCCGTCCGAACTGGCCGAAGCGCTCCCGTACTTGCTCGGGTTCAAGCCCGAGGACAGCATCGTGCTCGTCGCCCTGCACCGCGGACGCTTCGGCGGTCGCGTGCGACTCGGAATCCCCGAGCGCCCCGGCGACTGGCCATCCGTCGCGGACGAGATGGCCAAGTGCCTGATCGGCGGATGCGAGCGCAAGGACGGAACGCCGGACGGCATCGTCGCGTTCCTCTGCCGGGATCCGAAGTCCACCGAGACCGGGCGGCAGATCATGGAACGCCTCCAACCGCTGGCACAGATGCTGCGTTTGGCGTGCGGCCGCCTCGACGTGCCCGTGGTCGAGACCCTCTGCATCTCCGACGATCACTTCTGGTCGTACAGCTGCCCGGTCGACGAGTGCTGCCCGCCCGACGGCACACCGCTGGCCGCGTCCGGTACGTCCGTCATGGCGGCCGCGATGACTTATGCGGGCGTCCAAGTGCGGCGCCCGCTAAGGGAGATGAGGGCCCGGCTCGCGCCATGGCAGACGGCAGCCGTGCCAGAACAGGAGCACGCGCTGGACGCCGCGGCCATGGCTCTCGTCCCCAGGATTCTCGCCGGAGTCCCGCGTGCCGAGGTCGCAGACGAGACGCTCGATCTCGCACGGCGGGTATGGAACCGGTTCGGGCACCTGCCGACCGGTGACGACACGCTGGAAACCGATCTCAGGGACGACGAGCAGCTCGCGCACGACGAGGCGGCCAGGTTGATCCTCGGCCTCCAGGACCGGCTGACCCGGGATCATGCGGCCGAGTGGATGGAGGGCGACGAGGCGCCGCTGGCTCTGCGCCTTTGGCGAGCTCTGGCCCGGCGCTGCGTGGGCCCGTACGGCGAGCACGCTGCGGCGCCGCTGACGCTCGCCGGCTGGGTCGCGTGGTCTCTGGGCGACCGCGTGGAGGCCGGCGAGGCCTTGGACATGGCTCTGGCCGCAGATCCGCGGTACGTCTTCGCCCGGCTCCTCATGGAGGCGTGCAGCGCGGACCTGGATCCGGAGCCGGTGCGGCGCAGCCTGCGCAAGACACGGGACGAGCGGAACGGGAGGCCGTGCGAGGCGAATTCGGAGAGGGCCTTTGACGGAGCCGGGGCAGGAGCAGCGGTAGGTGCGGGAACCGGTGCCGGTGCCGGTGCCGGTGTCAACGGCGAAGGCGCCGCTGGCCGTAAGGGCGCAGGATCCCCTGGGCGGCCGAGTGCCGAGGACTCTCGGGAACCGGCCGAGGATCGGGTGACGCGGGCCCTGGAGGCCGCTCTGCGCCGGCGCGGATCGCGACGTGCAGGTGCGGGCAAGGGACCTGCCCAGGCTGGGGCGCATGCGCCGCGGCGACCGCAGGGGCGTCGCCGCGTGGGTCGGCAGGGGACGAGGCGGGACGGATGAGTACCGACTCGTGGCGCAGGTCCCGTGAGCCCGTCTCTGTGGCCGAGCAGGCTCCGATCGGGGCGGGGGAGTCGGGGACGGGCATGGGGCGTCGGCTGCTCGGCTTGCTGCGCCGCGGGCGTGACTTGGGGTGGGGCAGGCCCGTTCACCTCTGTGGCACAGCCTCTGACCGGGCCGCGCCGCCGTCTCCCCGCCGACCCTTCGCAGCGCCATCGGCGCCTCGCGCGCGCCCAGCACGGAAGGAGCCACCCCATGCCGCCCCCCGCGTCGTCGACCGTGTCCGCCGTATTGACCTGCGCCGTACCCGTGGTGCTCGCCCTGGAGAAGGACACCCCACCAGGTGCCGACGGCCCGCACCGCGAGACCGGTACCGCTGGTTGTCCGGGGGCGAGGCGGCGATGATGCCTTCAGCCGCACGCGCGCCGGAGCCCGAAGACTCGTTCGAGAGCCCCTTGGAGGACTCGTTCGTCGACCGCCTCGTCGGAGGTGCGGGCCAGGCCCGTGGAATCGCCGTGGGGATCTCGCCTCCTCCACCGGCCGGGGTATCGACCGCGCCCGTTGGAGTGGTGTCCGCGGCGTTGGGTCTGGGAGCGTCATCCGAGACCGCAGGGCCGGCAACCGTCGTCGCGGGGCCGTCAATCGTCATGGCGGGGCTGTCAACGGTCGTCGCGGGAGCGTCATCGGCTCAAGCAGCGGCGTCGGCGGCCTCCCCAGCGATCTCCCCAGCCCGCCGCAAGGATCCGGCTCCGGTTCCACCCGCTACTCGCAACGCTCCGCCGCCACATGCGCACCCCGGTCGCGCGAACGCCCCCGCTCCCAGGCGCTCCACGGAGCTGCCGCCGGCACACACGACGCTGATCTGCGTGGCGCTGCCCTCGCTCGCGATCTCGTCGCCGCAAGGGCAGTTGACGGGCGACGGACTGGAAGGGTTCTACCGCGCGGGGCGCCGGTTGTTGTCGCGCTGCCTGCTCCGCGTGGCGGGGCGCGAGCCGATCGCGGTGCAGGCCCGCATGGTCGCCGCCGACCGGGCCCGGTTCGTGGCGACGCTGAGACCTGTCGTGGACGGCGGCCCCGACCCGGACATCATGGTCGAACGGATCCGGCATGCCGACGGCACGGAGCGGATCACGCTACGCAGCTCGGCCACCCGACCGCTGCGACTGCCGGTCGAGGTCGCCCTCGGTACGGATCTGGCCGAGCTGGGCGCGGTGGCGGCCGGACGGCCGGGGCGTGAACTGTCCGCCACCGTCCACGACTCAGGCATGCGATGGTCGTCGTCGGCAGGCCACGCCGCCGTCACCGCCGACCCGCCACCCCGCGACGCCCTCGCCTCCGCCGGGCTGCTGCGCTGGGAGTTCGATCTGCCTCCGGGTGGCACCTGGAGTGTCGAACTGCGGGTACGGGCCGACGGCGGGGCGGCGAGCAGGCCGGTCGGGCATGGCGCCGTACGCCCGCTCGCCGGGGCGGAAGCGGCTGGGGACGACGCACGAGTGGGCCCGCTGCTGAGAACCTGCGCAGAGGACCTGCACGCGCTGCTGCTGCGCGACCCGGCGCACCCCTCAGACCTCTACCTCGCCGCCGGCGCGCCCTGGCGCTGCGGTCTGGCTCCGGCCGAGGCGTTGGCGGCCGCGCGGATGGCGCTCCCTCTGGGGACGCGGTTGGCCGCGGGCACGCTCAGGGCCCTCGCTCGGACCCAACTCCCGGGGACGGGACGGGAGTCGGGGATGATCCCCGGCCCGCTGAGAGACGCAGGCCCGCATCTGCCGCCCGGCTGCACCGGAACCGAAGCGACGCTCCTGTTTCCGGCGCTCCTCGCGGAGGCGAGACGCTGGGGCCTTCCCGAGCAGGAGGTCGCAGAGCTGCTGCCCACGGCGGAGCGCTGCCTGCAGTGGCTGCGGACCGCCGTCGGCGACGGGGCGTACCTGGCGGACCCCGGCCCCGGAGGACCGTTGCGCTGCGAGACTCAGGCGCACGCCCACCGGGCCGCCCTGCTCGGCGCGGATCTCCTCGACGCCCATGGCCGACCCGGCGCCGTGGAACTGCGCCAGTGGGCTGAAACGCTGCGGACGCGGTTCAGGGAGGACTTCTGGGCCGAGGACCGTGGAGGCGGCCGGCCCGCCGCCGCCCGCACGCCGGACGGGCGCCTCCTGCCCCACCTGGGCAGCGCCGCGGCCCACCTCCTCGACACGGGGCTGCTCGGCGGCGGTCTGATGGCGCCGGGCCTCCTCGACAAGGTGCAGACGGAACAGCTCGCGCGGCTCCTGGGCGGTCCGGCGCTCGACTCCGGATGGGGTCTGCGCAGTCTGGGTGTACGGGAGGCGTCGTACAACCCGTTCGGGCACCGTGGCGGAGCTGTGCGGGTGCAGGAGACGGCGCTGGCAGTGGGCGGCCTGGCCGCTGCGGGCTACGAGAAGGAGTCGAGCTCGCTGCTGCAGGGCGTCCTGTCCGCGGCCGAGGCCTTCGGGTTCCGGCTGCCCGAGATGTACGCGGGGGAGCAGCGTTCCGAAGGGGGCGCCCCGCTTCCGCATCCGGCCGCCTGCAGACCCGCGGCCACCGCCGCGGCGTCAGGGGTGCAGATCCTCACCGCCCTCGTCGGGATCCGGCCGGACGCGCCTGCTGGGACGGTGACGTTGAGACCGATGCGCAGCGCACCGCTGGGGGAGATCGGACTGGCCGGGCTGCGGGTCGCGGGCGCCCCGTTCTCGGTGCGGGTCAGCAGGCTCGGTCTCGCCATGGTCGAGGAAGCGGCCGACGGGCTGCAGTTGGGGGTGTGACCGGCGCGGACGTGAGTTCGGAAGATCGGCGGGGTCCCACCTCGGGGACTTCGAAGAAGGCCTTGATCGACGATCGCGAAGGGAGTGTTTATCGTCAGGAAGACGACTATGATCGCGGCATGTCGCCCTACGACCCGTCGGCCTTCCCGCCCTTCGCAGTCACCGTCGACCTGGTCGTGCTGACCGTGCGCCGTCACGCGCTCTGTGCGCTCGCGGTGCGGCGAGGCGAGCCGCCGTTCCAGGGGCGCTGGGCACTCCCCGGCGGCTTCGTCCGGGACGACGAGGACCTGTCGTCGGCCGCGGCGCGCGAACTGATCGAGGAGACCGGGCTCTGCGCCCATGATCCCGCGGACCCGGACCAGGTCAACGGCGCGCACCTGGAGCAGCTGGCCACCTACGGCGACCCCAAGCGTGACCCTCGTATGCGCGTGGTCAGCGTCGCTCATCTGGCCCTGGCGCCGGATCTGCCGGCACCGCGTGCGGGTGGCGACGCGCACAGTGCGCGTTGGGCGCCCGTGGAGGACCTGCTGAACCAGAGCGGGTACGGGCGCGAGGGTGAGCAGGCGGCGCCCCTGGCCTTCGACCATGCGCAGATCCTCGCGGACGGCGTGGAGCGCGCCCGCTCGAAGATCGAGTACTCGTCACTTGCCACGGCCTTCTGCCCGCCCGAGTTCACGGTCGGTGAGCTGCGGCGCGTGTACGAGGCGGTGTGGGCCGTCGCGCTCGATCCGCGCAACTTCCACCGCAAGGTGACGGGCACCCCGGGCTTCCTCGTGCCCACCGGCGGGACCACCACCCGCCAGGGCGGCAGGCCGGCCCAGCTCTTCCGGGCGGGGGGCGCGACGCTGCTCAACCCGCCGATGCTGCGCCCCGAGGTATGACCCGGAGCTGACCGGGCCTGACCTCCGGGCTCTACCCGCCCGCGCCGCGCAGGGGACACCCGAGGCCCCACCCTGCCCGAAAAGTCGGAAATATCGCGTTATCTTGCTGTGGTACCCACGGGGTTCGTCCGTCCCCGCTCGGCGGACGGGCCCCGGCCGCCGAGCGGTCGCACATCCTGCGAGAGAAGCGATGATCCAGGCTTTCGGACTGACCAGCAATCCCCGCCAGGAGCTCCCGCCCGCTGTCGACGACGTGTCCTTCGAGGCACCGACGGGTCGCGTCACGGCGCTGCTCGGCGCCCGCGCGTCCGGCAAGACGACGGCGGTCCGGCTGATGCTCGAACTCCAGCAAGGCCGTGGAATCACGCATTTCAGAGGCCGCCCCCTGCACCGCATCCCCCATCCCTCCCGAGAAGTGGGGGTGTTGCTCGGCGAGGTCCAGGGTCATCCGTCCCGCAGCGTGCGTGGACAACTGCGTATGTTGTGCGCGGCCGCAGGCGTGCCGGTGCAGCGTGCGGACGAGGTCCTCGAAGTCGTCGGCATCGTCAGCCTGCGTGAGCAGCGGCTCGGCACGCTCTCGCGCGGCATGGACCGGCGCCTCGGCCTCGCCTGCGCGCTGCTCGCGGACCCGCACACGCTCGTCCTCGACGGGCCCGCGGACGGCCTCTCGGCGCGCGAGGGCAAGTGGCTGCACGGCATTCTGCGGGCCCACGCGTCACTCGGCGGCACCGTGCTCTTCACCACCGACGATGCCAAGGAAGCGGCGCGGACGGCTGACCGCGTGGTCACCCTGGAGGCGGGGCGCGTCATCGCCGACCAGGGCGTCGCGGACTTCTCCCGTACGAGGCTGCGCCCCCGCGTCGCCGTCCGCAGCCCACATGCGGCGCGGCTCGGTGTCCTGCTGGCCAAGGAGGCGCGCGCGACGCAGCGTTCCGTCGAGGTCGTGAACGAGGACGGCAACCGGCTCTCCGTATACGGCAGTAACTGCGCGGACGTCGGCGAAACAGCGTTCCGCCACAGCATCCTGGTCCACCAACTCGCAGACGAGGTCGGGGATGCGGGGCCTGCGGTGAGCGTTCCGGCGCGGGCGCGCACTGAAGAAGTCCGGCAGGCGGAGCCGACCGCGCCCCAGACGACAGCCGCGGATGCGTCGTCCGTAGCGGACACGTCTCTTCCGGCCACGGAGCCGTCGGAAGAAACCGTCGCACCGTCGGCGCAGGCACACGCTTCCTCCGCTCAGGAACCCCCGTCGCACCCCACGGGCACCCTCGTCCCGCTCTCCGCCGACGCGGACCTTGGCGGCGCCTCCTCCCCGGCCCCTCCCCCCGCCCCCCTCTCCTCCCTCCCGCCCCCCATCACGATCCACCCCGCACCCAGCCCGCTCCGTCCGCTGCGTTACGAGGTCCGCCGGGCGACCGGTATCGCCACCGGTTACCTCACCGCGGCCGCCGTCCTCGTCGCCTCCGCGATCGTCGCCGTGCTGCTCGCGCGGACCGGTCACACCCCGCAGGCGCACCTGCTGGCCGCCTGGCCCCAGGAACTACCACTTCCGCCGGCGGCCCTCGGTGCGGGACTGCTCGGAGCCTTCGCGTTCGGCGACGAGTTCCGTCACCCCGCGCTGGCCGCCGACCGTGGCACCGTCCCCCGTCGCCTGGGGCTTCTTTGCGCGAAACTCGTTGTCGCAGCGGCCATCGCCGTCTCGCTGGCCTTCCTCGTCGTCGCCTCCGACGCGGTGCTGCTCCACCTTGTATACGGAGAAGAGCTCGCCAAGGTTCCCGCCGACTGGCTTCCGACGAGCGCGAGTTGGCTCGCGCTCGTCGTGGGCTGCGCCTGGGCAGGGGTGCTGGCCGCCGGTGTCTTCCGGTCCACGACGGCCGGGCTGGCCGCCGTACTCGCCGTTCCGATCCTCGTGGTGCCCCTAGTGCAAAAGGCCTTGGAGGGACCATCTGTGCGAACGGCGGCGGGACTTCCGTCGAGGCTTCGTGATCTGGCGCTCGTGCACTGGCCGTTCGGGGCGGAGCGTTTTCTGGCCGCGGGACTGCGGATGATCGCCCAACCTGTGGGCGGTGCCCTGATGTTGTCGTTGACCGCTCTGCTCTGCGCTTATCTGCTCGCAGTGCTGCGCCCCAGGGCTCGATGACGACCGTCCGGCGCCTTCTGGTCCGGCCTCGCGCGCAACTCCCCGGCGAGCGCTCATTTCCGTCCGATAAGGCGTCAATTGCGACGGGGTAAGCGATCACCCTTTCGTGTGCTTTTCACCAAAGACCTCAAGGGACTTGGGGGCGACGCCGACAACAGATCCGTGAGTACCCTTGCGCACACCATGATGACCGCCGCCCGCTCCACCGACTCCGGCCTGGCCGGCCCGGGCGAACTCGACCGTTACCCCTATGGGGAGGCAAATGGCGCCGACCGTGTGGGCGCCCCTGTTTGGGATGTCGCGGACCAGGATCTCGGCCGGATGGGGCGGCGTGCCGCCGGCAGTCGCGGACGCGGCCTGCACGGCCAACTCGTCCAGCAGCTGGGCCAGATGATCGTTTCCGGGGACCTCGGCGCGGACCGCCCGCTCGTGCCCGAGGAGATCGGCCAGCGATTCGAGGTGTCCCGCACCGTCGTCCGCGAGTCGCTCCGCGTCCTCGAGGCGAAGGGCCTGGTCAGCGCCCGCCCCAATGTCGGCACCCGCGTCCGCCCCGTCAGTGACTGGAACCTGCTCGACCCGGACATCATCGAATGGCGCGCCTTCGGTCCGCAGCGCGACGACCAGCGCCGCGAGCTGAACGAGCTGCGCTGGACGATCGAGCCCCTCGCCGCGCGGCTCGCGGCCGGACACGGCCGTGAGGACGTCCAGCAGCGGCTCACCGACATGGTCGAGATCATGGGGCACGCCCTGGGGCAGGGCGACCCGATCACGTTCGCCCGCGCCGACGCCGAGTTCCACTCCCTGCTCATCCAGCTCGCGGGCAACCGCATGCTCGAGCACCTGTCCGGCATCGTCTCCGCCGCCCTCCAGGTCTCCGGGGGACCCGTCACGGGCTGCGACCGCCCGAACGAGGTGGCGGTCGCGCACCACGGCCGGATCGCCGACGCCCTCGCCGCGGGCGACGGCACGGGCGCGGAGGCGGCCATGCGCCAGCTGCTCACCGTCCACCCCGATGTCGAACGTGTGGTCCCCGCGCCCCGCGAGCACTGACGCGTTTCTCGGCGATCCGGTGATCCGGCGCCTCGGTGCAGGCCCTCGGCGCTCGATGCACCGCGCGGTCCGGATGCGCCCACCATCTGTTCCCCATGTGTCGCCGGATTGCGCCTGATCCCCCGGGACCCGGCGCAATCCGGCGACACATGTGTGGACCGTGGGTTCCGCCGGGTCGAGCTGGGTACCAGAAGAGTGGCCATGTTTGACCGTATCCGTTAGTTTTTGACCGCTTACGGGGTGTGACTCGGGCCACGCAGATTGGGCGTAACGCTCCTCGGAACAGCGCGATGACCTAAGAGGTGACAGCCGAGGAGGGAATACAGCAGCCGCGTTCGGCGCTGTGCATCTCCCCGGCCCCGCCCGCGCCGTCGGCCCATCCCCAAGCCGGCGGTCGTCGGCTCCGGTCCTCACAGGACGGGGCCGGAAGCCGTTTTCCAACGTTCCGAGAGGTTGTTCGTGTCGGCCAGCACATCCCGTACGCTCCCGCCGGAGATCGCCGAGTCCGTCTCTGTCATGGCGCTCATTGAGCGGGGAAAGGCTGATGGCCAGATCGCCGGCGACGACGTGCGCCGTGCCTTCGAGGCCGACCAGATTCCGGCCACTCAGTGGAAGAACGTTCTGCGCAGCCTCAACCAGATCCTCGAGGAAGAGGGTGTGACGCTGATGGTCAGTGCCGCGGAGCCGAAGCGCCCCCGCAAGAGCGTCGCAGCTAAGAGCCCGGTCAAGCGCACCGCCACCAAGACCGTCGCCGCCAAGACGGTCACGGCGAAGAAGGTCGCTGCCACGGCCACCCCCGAGTCCCCGGCTGTCGAGGCCGAGGCTGAGGACGCCGAACCCAAGAAGGTCGCAGCCAAGAAGACGACGGCCAAGAAGGCCGCCGCGAAGAAGACCGTCGCCAAGAAGGCGGCGGCGAAGAAGACGTCCGGCAAGAAGGACGACGAGGTCGACGACGAGGCCACCGAGGAGACCCCCGGTACGGCCAAGGCCGAAGGCGAGCCCGGCGAGGAGGGCGCGCAGGGCTTCGTCCTGTCCGACGAGGACGAGGACGACGCGCCCGCGCAGCAGGTCGCCGCGGCCGGCGCCACCGCCGACCCCGTCAAGGACTACCTGAAGCAGATCGGTAAGGTCCCGCTGCTCAACGCCGAGCAGGAGGTCGAGCTCGCCAAGCGCATCGAGGCCGGCCTGTTCGCCGAGGACAAGCTCGCCAACGCCGACAAGCTCGCGCCGAAGCTCAAGCGCGAGCTGGAGATCATCGCCGAGGACGGCCGCCGCGCCAAGAACCACCTCCTGGAGGCCAACCTCCGTCTGGTGGTCTCCCTGGCCAAGCGCTATACCGGCCGCGGCATGCTCTTCCTGGACCTGATCCAGGAGGGCAACCTCGGTCTGATCCGCGCGGTCGAGAAGTTCGACTACACCAAGGGCTACAAGTTCTCCACGTACGCCACCTGGTGGATCCGTCAGGCGATCACCCGCGCCATGGCCGACCAGGCCCGCACCATCCGTATCCCGGTGCACATGGTCGAGGTCATCAACAAGCTCGCGCGCGTGCAGCGCCAGATGCTCCAGGACCTGGGCCGCGAGCCCACCCCGGAGGAGCTGGCCAAGGAACTCGACATGACTCCGGAGAAGGTCATCGAGGTCCAGAAGTACGGCCGCGAGCCGATCTCCCTCCACACCCCCCTGGGTGAGGACGGCGACAGCGAGTTCGGTGACCTCATCGAGGACTCCGAGGCGGTCGTGCCGGCCGACGCGGTCAGCTTCACGCTCCTTCAGGAGCAGCTGCACTCCGTCCTCGACACCCTTTCGGAGCGC
This sequence comes from Streptomyces sp. NBC_00009, assembly GCF_045040855.1. NCBI lineage: Bacteria > Bacillati > Actinomycetota > Actinomycetes > Kitasatosporales > Streptomycetaceae > Streptomyces > Streptomyces sp. NBC_00009. Next base: position 1,863,688 of record NZ_CP108312.1, on the reverse strand, counting down.
GAGGCGGGCGTCGTCTCGATGCGTTTCGGTCTCACCGACGGTCAGCCGAAGACGCTCGACGAGATCGGCAAGGTCTACGGCGTCACGCGCGAGCGGATCCGTCAGATCGAGTCCAAGACGATGTCGAAGCTGCGCCACCCGTCGCGTTCGCAGGTTCTGCGCGACTACCTGGACTAGAAGCGCGACCGCCCGGACCGGATCCGGGCGGTAGGTACGTCATCGAAGGGCCCGGCTCCCCTCAGGGGGCCGGGCCCTTCGCCGTGCTCGTGTGCATGACGCACGAAGTTCGCTCACGCTGGGTGTGTCGATACAACCCAGAGTGAGGACACCGAATGCGTCGCCCCTTCGCCCGAACGCCGTTCCGGGCGCCTGTCCTGCTGGCGGCGGCGGCCTTGCTGCCCCTGGCTTCCCCCGCCCCTTCGGTGGCGGACAGTGTCGTCATCGGAGGCCGGTCGGTCCGGGTGGCCGACAGTCCGTGGATGGTGGCGCTCTCCAGTCGTGACCGGTTCGGGGGTACCCGATCCGGTCAGTTCTGCGGGGGTGTCGTGGTCGGGCGGTCGACCGTCATGACCGCCGCCCACTGCCTGAGCCCCGAGGTCCTGGGCACCGCGCTGCGCGCCGTGGGTGACCTCAAGGTCATCGCGGGGCGTGGCGACCTGCGGACCCAGTCGGGCGCTGAGATCCCGGTACGCCGCACCTGGGTCAACCCCGACTACGACCCCGAAACCAACTCCGGGGATGTGGCGGTCATCACACTGAACGCGCCGCTGCCCGAGGGGTACGTGATCCCGATGGCGGGGGCGGGGGACTCTGCGTACGCGGCCGGGACCGGCGCCGCGATCTACGGCTGGGGCGACACCACGGGGGCCGGTGACTACGCGAACAGGCTGCGGGCCGCGGACGTGCAGGTGCTCGGTGACTCCGCGTGCGAGGCGGCCTATCCGGGCAGCTCCGAGGGAACGTTCCTCGCTCGCACGATGCTGTGCGCGGGGAAGCCGCAGGGCAGGCGCGATGCCTGCCAGGGAGACAGTGGCGGCCCCCTCGTGGCGCACGGGCGCCTGATCGGGCTCGTGTCCTGGGGGAGCGGCTGTGGGCGCCCTGGGAGCCCCGGCGTCTACACGCGGGTGTCGGAGGCTATGCGTGTCATGCCGGAGCCTGTCTGACGCCCTCAGGGCGCCTCATGGGCATATGTCAGGCTGATGCGAGGACGGGCGGCCACCCTGTGGTGCAGGGATGGCCGCCCGATCACCGGCCTGGGCCGGAGCTGGCTCGTCGTTGTGCGAGGCGTCAGCGTTCCTCGGTTTCGGCGCTTGCCGGAGCGGCGGTCAGGCGCTCCGTCTCGTCCTGTATCTCAGCGGCGATCTTCTTGAGTTCCGGCTCGAACTTGCGGCCATGGTGGGCGCAGAAGAGCAGTTCACCACCGCTGATGAGCACGACGCGCAGATATGCCTGGGCGCCGCAACGGTCACAGCGGTCAGCGGCCGTCAGTGGGCTCGCGGGGGTCAGAACAGTAGTCACGTCGCCTCTTCTCTAGCTCGACGAGCTGTCGTACCAGGGTCAACATCCAACCAGGCCGAAAACGTTCCCGCTCGTGGCTTTTCCTCGAAAAATCTTTCCGAGGGGCTGTCTGCTGCCGGTTGGCGGCGAATGTGCCGTATTGCGTCTCTTACGTGTCTTACGGGTTCGCGCGTTCCGTCAGGGTCGGTCCTCGCCGACTGGCTTGTCGGTTTGTTCATGAGGACGTGCCCGGAGCCTAAATGGTTCATGCGCCGAAGGGAACGTGATGTGTGCTTCACCCCATCGAGGGATCGAACACGCATGCGATGCTGGACTAGTCTGGGCGGAGGCGAGGGTTGCGTTACAACGGCTCTACCAGGCCTCGGTACCCTCTGAGCGGCGACCGAAGCCGACCCCTTACCCAAAAGGGTTCCAACTGAAATTCAGCGAGGAGCGAACTGCGTGACCGCCGAAACGTCCGTGCCGTCCACAGCGCTGCTGACCGGAGCAGGCGGCATCGTGGACAAGGACAGTTCCAACTACACCGCGCGGCACCTGCTCGTCCTTGAGGGGCTCGAGGCCGTACGCAAGCGCCCTGGCATGTACATCGGGTCGACGGACAGCCGTGGCCTGATGCACTGCCTCTGGGAAATCATCGACAACTCCGTCGATGAGGCCCTCGGCGGCTATTGCGACTTCATCGAGGTCATCCTCCACGACGACGCCTCCGTAGAGGTGCGGGACAACGGCCGCGGTATCCCCGTGGACGTCGAGCCCAAGACCGGACTCTCCGGGGTCGAGGTCGTCATGACCAAGCTGCACGCCGGCGGCAAGTTCGGCGGAGGGTCCTACGCGGCCTCCGGCGGCCTGCACGGCGTGGGTGCCTCCGTGGTGAACGCGCTCTCCGCGCGGCTCGACGTCGAGGTCGACCGCGGCGGGAACACGCACGCCATCAGCTTCCGCCGCGGCGTCCCCGGAGCCTTCGCCAAGCCGGGGCCCGACGCGACCTTCGACTCCTCCGCGCGGCTCAGCAAGGTCAAGCGGGTCCCGAAGAACCGCACCGGCACGCGCGTGCGCTACTGGGCCGACCGCCAGATCTTCCTCAAGGACGCCAAGCTGTCCCTGGAGAACCTGCACCAGCGCGCCCGCCAGACCGCGTTCCTCGTGCCCGGCCTGACCATCGTCGTGCGCGACGAGTACGGGCTCGGTGACGGCGGCAGTAAGGGCGAGGAATCCTTCCGCTTCGACGGCGGCATCAGCGAGTTCTGCGAGTACCTCGCCGCCGACAAGCCGGTCTGCGACGTCATCCGCTTCTCCGGGCAGGGCACCTTCAAGGAGACCGTCCCCGTCCTCGACGACCACGGTCAGATGACGCCGACCGAGGTCACCCGCGAGCTCGGCGTGGACATCGCGCTGCGCTGGGGCACCGGCTACGACACGACACTGAGGTCGTTCGTCAACATCATCGCCACCCCCAAGGGCGGCACCCACGTGAGCGGCTTCGAGCGCTCGCTCACCAAGACGATGAACGAGGTACTGCGCGCCCAGAAGCTGCTGCGCGTCGCCGAGGACGACGTCGTCAAGGACGACGCCCTCGAAGGCCTGACGGCCGTCGTCACGGTGCGTCTCGCCGAGCCGCAGTTCGAGGGCCAGACCAAGGAGGTGCTCGGCACCTCGGCGGCCAACAGGATCGTCGCGAACGTCGTGGCCAAGGAGCTCAAGGCGTTCCTGACTTCCACCAAGCGCGACGCGAAGGCCCAGGCCCGCGCCGTCATGGAGAAGGCCGTCGCCGCGGCCCGTACGCGGATCGCGGCCCGCCAGCACAAGGACGCGCAGCGCAGGAAGACGGCCCTCGAGTCGTCGTCGCTGCCGGCCAAGCTCGCCGACTGCCGCAGCGACGACGTGGAGCGCAGCGAGCTCTTCATCGTCGAGGGGGACTCCGCGCTCGGCACTGCCAAGCTGGCCCGGAACTCCGAGTTCCAGGCGCTGCTGCCGATCCGCGGCAAGATCCTCAACGTTCAGAAGTCGTCCGTGTCGGACATGCTGAAGAACGCCGAGTGCGGCGCGATCATCCAGGTCATAGGAGCCGGGTCGGGGCGGACCTTCGACATCGACGCCGCGCGCTACGGGAAGATCATCCTGCTCGTCGACGCCGACGTCGACGGCGCACACATCCGTACCCTGCTCCTGACCCTCTTCCAGCGCTACATGCGGCCGATGATCGAGGCGGGCCGCGTGTTCGCCGCGGTGCCGCCGCTGCACCGCATCGAGCTCGTCCAGCCGAAGAAGGGCCAGGACAAGTACGTCTACACGTACTCGGACCGCGAGCTGCGCGAGACGCTCCTCGAGTACCAGCGCAAGGGCGTGCGCTACAAGGACTCGATCCAGCGTTACAAGGGTCTCGGAGAGATGGACGCCGACCAGCTGGCCGAGACCACGATGGACCCGCGCCACCGCACGCTGCGCCGGATCAACATCGGCGAGCTGGAGGCCGCGGAGCAGGTCTTCGATCTGCTCATGGGCACGGACGTGGCGCCGCGCAAGGAGTTCATCAGCAGCTCGGCCGCGACGCTCGACCGCTCGCGCATCGACGCCTAGGGCCGACCCGGACGCCGGCTCCACCCGTGGGTGGAGCCGGCTGATCCACCCACGATCCACCCCAGCTCCGATCCCGTGAACTGGCCTTTTCCGTAACTTCGAAGACGTTGCTCGACGTCGCCGCTCGGCGTCGTCCGGCGAAGTTCTCGAAACTCTCGAAATCCTCGAAGTCACGGAAAGCCGGAGGCCGCCATGTCCGGGCTCACCAATGTGCTGGTGATCATCGCCGTCGTCGTGCTGGTGGTCGTCCGTCAGTTCAAGGCACAGCAGATCACCATGGACAAGCGCTGGTGGGTCGTGCCCGCCGTGCTCGTCTTCATGGCCCTGCGCAAGCCGGACCTCCTCGACCCCCACCACCAGGCACTCTCGGCCTCGCTCATGGGCGTCGAGCTGCTCGTCGGTCTCGCGATCGGCGCCGGCTGGGCCTGGACCGCCCGTCTGTGGACCGCGCAGGACGGCACGGTGTGGAGCAAGAGCACCAAGGCCAGCGGCGCCGTCTGGATCGTGGGTGTGGCCATACGGGCCGGTCTCTACGCCGTCGGCGCGGTCTTCGGCATCAAGCAGGGCAGCGCCGCCCTCATGCTCGCCCTGGCCGCCACGCTGCTCGTTCGCTCCGGAGTCCTCATCTGGCGTGCGCAGTCCCTGCAGACTGCACCCCAGGGGGCCGGGGCGTACGGTGACGGCGTGCCCGTGCCGTCGTGGAAGGACCGTGTGTGACGCCCGGAGCCTGGACCAGCTGGCCCTCGCGGGAGGCGCTCTCCCGCGAAGGGCTCACACGGGCACGGCGGGTCCTGGCACGCGTCGTGCGAGCGGTCGCGCTCACGGCTCTTGTGTGGACCGCCGCGGCGGAGCGTGGCGTGCACGGCTGGGCCGTCGCCCTGGCGCCGGTTGCGCTCATCGCCTGCGGCGCCGCGGCCTGGGGGTTCTTCCGGACCACGCTGGAACACCTGTTGTGGCCCTCCGTGGGACTGCTCGCCCTCCTGCTGGGCGCGGCATTCGCGGCGGAGCAGGCCGGGTTCAGAGGGCCGGCGCTCGTCCTCTGGTGCGGCTGTGCCGTCACCGCCCTTGAGCGGCTGCCCCTGGTCGCGGCCATTCCTCTCACGGCCGGCGCGCTCACCGGGTTCGCGGTCCTGAACAACGACGCATGGTTCACCACGGCGGTCACCACCATCGGGCTCTGCCTTGCGGGATACGTCCTGCGCCTCGACGCGGAGGCGAGAGGAAGTGCCCAGCGGCTGCTCCGCCAGGAGCGGGCCGCGAGGGCCGCGGAGGCGGAATCCGCCGCACTGGCCGAGCGGGCCCGGATCGCGCGGGAGATCCATGACGTGCTGGCGCACAGCCTCTCCGCCCAGCTCGTCCACCTCGAAGCGGCCCGCCTGCTCATCGAGCGGGGCGCGGATCTCGACCAGATCCACGAACGGGTCGTCGCCGCCCGGGGCATGGCACGTGACGGGCTCACCGAGACGCGCCAGGCACTCTCGGCGCTGCGCGGTGAGATGACCCCGCTGGAGGACTTCCTGCGCGAGCTCGTCGCCACGGACGGTGCGACGGTCTCGGTGGAGGGTGTGCGGCGCCCGCTGTCCGTAGAGGCGTCACAGACCGTACGCAGGGTCGCCCAGGAGGCCCTGACGAACGTCCGCAAGCATGCACCCGGTGCGAAGGCCCAGGTGAGACTGGAGTACGGCGCCGCCGAAGTGACCCTCGAGGTAAGGGATTCGGGCTCGGCCGCGCCGCCGGGAGAGCTCACTGTCAGTGGCTCCGGCTACGGTCTGTTGGGGATGAGGGAGCGTGCGGAGTTGCTCGGCGGCACGCTCGTGGCAGGGCCGTGCGAGGAGGGTTTCGCAGTGAAGCTGAAGGTACCGGCATGAGCGGGACGGACCCGGGGGCGAACGGGGCGGATCGCGCGGCGGACGCGGCAGGTTCGCAGACAGGCGCGGCAGACGCGCCGACAGGTTCGCAGACAGGCGCCGCGGACTCGGCTGGTTCGCAGAGGGGTGGTGCGGCGCGCAGGGACGCCAGAGTGGTGGTCGCCGATGACCAGACGGTCGTGCGCGAGGGCATCGTGATGCTGCTCGGGCTGTTGCCGGGCATCGAGGTCGTCGGAGCGGCCGGTGACGGGGACGAGGCCGTCGCACTGGTCGCCCGACTCGCCCCGGACGTCGTCCTCATGGACCTGCGCATGCCGCGCTGTGACGGGGTGGAGGCGACGCGGCGTATCCGCTCGGAGTACCCCGGGACCCAGGTCGTCATCCTGACCACCTACGCGGACGACGAGTCGCTGTTCCCCGCGCTCAAGGCCGGAGCCCGCGGCTATCTCACCAAGGACGCGGGCGGCGACGAGATCGTGCGGGCCGTCGAGGATGTGCTCTCCGGTGACGCGGGCCTTTCCCCGAAGATCCAGCGCCGTCTCCTGGAACGTCTTTCGGAGCCCGCACCGGCCCCCGCGCCCGTGGATCCGCCCGATGGGATCACCGCGCGAGAGGCCGAAGTTCTGGGGCTCATCGCCGAGGGTCTCACCAATCAGGAGATCGCCCGCGCCCTGCATGTCTCCACCGCGACGGTGAAGACGCACATCAACAATCTCTTCGCCAAGACCGGCCTCAAGGACCGGGCGCAAGCGGTGCTGTATGCCTATCGGCACGGCCTTGTTCAGCCACCGGGGTCGGCCATCACCTAATGGGGTGAAGGGGGATGTGAGAAGAGTCCGGGATCTTCCCGTTCTGCCCATCCTTGGGCTCGCGGCCTAAGTGGCCCGCGGACAAGGAGAGTTCGGTGGAGAAGCACGACGGGCGCGAGGTGGCGCAGACCCGGGCCGGTGATCGCGGTGTTCTCGGCGATCCCTGGTACGACGCGCTGGCCTCCGGGTGGGGCGAGTTGGACGGCACGGGGGCCCCGGCCCCGGCCGTGCCTCCCCAGGCCGCGCCCCCGGAGCGGAGTGCGGCCGCGATCTATCTGGAGGTGCAGCGCAGCGCCGCCTTCCAGGAAGTGCGCAGCCGCTACCGGAGGTTCGTCATTCCGGCCGCCGCGGCCTTCTTCGCCTGGTATCTCGCGTACATCCTGGCGGCGACGACGGCCCCCGGTCTGATGGGCAGGCCCGTCGCGGGCGCGGTGAACGTGGCGATGCTGGCGGGGCTCGGGCAGTTCCTGAGCACCTTCTTTCTGACGTGGCTGTACTCGCGCCACGCGCGGCTGCGAAGGGACCGCGCGGCGCTCGAACTGCGCTGGGACACCCAGGAGATGACCCGAGTGATCGAGGGTGGCCAGCGGTGACCGGGAACCATCAGACGCTGGCGCTGCTGCTGTTCAGCGTGTTCGTCGCCGTCACGCTGGCGATCACCACCTGGGTGAGCCGCAACAGGCACGGCTCGGCGGAGGAGTTCTACGCGGGCGGCCGGCTCTTCTCGCCCATGGAGAACGGTTTCGCCATCGCGGGCGACTACATGTCGGCCGCCTCCTTCCTCGGCATCTCGGGACTGATCGCGCTCTTCGGCTACGACGGCCTGCTCTACTCGGTCGGATTCCTCGTCGCCTGGCTCGTCGTGCTGCTGCTGGTCGCCGAACTCGTACGCAACTGCGGGCGGTTCACGCTCGCCGACGTCATCGCCGCCAGGATGCGGGAGCGTCCCGTACGGATCGCGGCGGGAACTTCCTCGGTGACGGTGTCCGTTCTCTATCTGGTGGCGCAGATGGTGGGTGCGGGCAGCCTGGTCGCGCTGCTGCTCGGCAGCACCGGCGGAGCCGTACAGGCATGGACCGTCGTCGGTGTCGGCGGGCTCATGGTCATCTATGTGTCGCTGGGAGGGATGCGGGCCACCACCTGGATCCAGATCGTCAAGGCGGTCCTGCTCATGGGCGGGGCGATCACCCTGACCGTGCTCGTCCTGGTGCGTTTCCACGGGGACTTCGACCAACTGCTGCGTACGGCGGCGCAGCGCAGCGGGCACGGAGCCGCGTTCCTCGCGCCCGGACTGAAGTACGGCGGCGACTGGACCGCGCGGCTCGACTTCATCAGCCTGGGGCTTGCGCTTGTGCTCGGCACTGCCGGGCTGCCGCACATCCTGTCGCGCTTCTACACAGTTCCGACGGCACGGGCCGCGCGCCGCTCGGTCATCTGGTCCATCGGACTCATCGGCAGCTTCTACCTGATGACCATCGTGCTCGGCTTCGGTGCGGCGGCGATCGTGGGCTCCGACGCCGTGCGTGGTTCGAACGCGGCGGGGAACACGGCGGTTCCGCTGCTCGCGCTCGACCTGGGCGGCGGTCCGGACTCCACAGGCGGAACGGTTCTGTTCGCGGTGGTCGCGGCGGTCGCCTTCGCCACGATCCTCGCCGTCGTCGCCGGGATCACGCTCGCCTCCTCGGCGTCCGTGGCCCACGACCTGTACGCGTCCTTGCGCCGCCCCCATGCCAAGCCGCGCAGCGAGGTCGCCGTGGCCCGCGTCGCCGCCGCCGGAATCGGCGTGGTCGCGATCGCTCTGGGGCTGCTCGCCCGCGACCTCAATGTGGCGTTCCTCGTGGGCCTCGCCTTCGCCGTGGCGGCCTCCGCGAACCTGCCCGTACTGCTCTACTCCCTGTTCTGGCGGAACTTCACCACGCGCGGCGCCGTGTGGTCCGTCTACGGGGGGCTCGTGCCCGCCCTCATCCTGGTGGTCCTGTCACCGGTCGTGTCCGGCAGCGAGACCTCGCTGTTCCCCGGCGTGGACTTCCAGTTCTTCCCGCTGGAGAACCCCGGCCTCGTCTCCATCCCCCTCGGTTTCCTGGCGGGCTGGCTCGGCACGGTCACCTCGCCCGAGCCACCGGACGAGGCCAAGCACGCGGAGACGGAGGTGCGTGCACTGACCGGGGCCGGAGCCGTCTGAGGACCGCGCCGCACATGTGGGGCCCGTGCCTCGCGCGGCTGCTGTGGCCCGAGCCGTCGCGCGGCTGACCCGGAGCGCTCAGGTCACCTCGATCACCTCGGTCACCTCAGGGCGCCACCCACACATAACGGTGCTCCGGACGCCCGGTGTCCCCGTACTTGAGCGAGAGGCGGAGCCGGCCCGACTGTTCCATGTGCCGCAGATACCGCTGCGCCGTGGAGCGGCTCAGGCCGGTCTCCGCCGCCACCTCGTGGGCGGACAGCGGATGGTCTGCGCGGTGCAGCACGCCGCAGATCAGATCCGTGGTCGGCTCCGACTGCCCGCTCGGCAGGCCGGGCGACGCGGGCATGGGCAGCGCCCGTAGCGCACCGAAGATCCGGTCGACCTGCTCCTGGCCCGCAGCGCCGCGGCCGCTGACCCGGTCCACGGTGCGGCGCAGCGCCGCGTACGAGTCGAGCCGCGAGCGCAGCGCGGCGAACGTGAACGGTTTGACCAGGTAGTGCAGTGCGCCCTGGCGCATCGCCGCCTGCACCGTCAGGACGTCGCTCGCCGCCGTGATCATGATGACGTCGGTGTTGTGGCCGTTCTCCCGCATCCGGTGGGCGAGTTCGAGGCCTGTCATGTCGGGCAGGTAGTGGTCGAGCAGCACGAGGTCGATGCGCTGGCGCTCCACGAAGGCCAGTGCCTGCGCGGCGTTGTGGGCGCGGGCCACCACTCGGAAGCCGGGAACCTTTCCCACGTACTTCGCGTTGATCTCGGCGACACGGAAGTCGTCGTCCACGACCAGGACGTCAATCATCGGGCCTCTCTCCCTCAAGCCCAGGCGAGCTGTTAAGCCCGTGTTTCGGCTCAGCTGTTGTAGCGCGAGCAAAACGAGCACAACAGTCTCTTGCAAGCAGAAGTCCGCCTTGCGCCCAGAAGACTGATGCGGTGTCCCAGGTCACATCTACCTTCCGGCCATGAGCACAGACACCGGCCCCGCCATCGAACTGCGGGGCGCGAGCAAAACCTTCAGGACGCCTTCGGGCGGCCTGCACACCGCGGTCAGGGAGCTCGATCTGACCGTCGCACGTGGCGAGTTCGTGGCCGTCGTCGGCCCCACCGGTTGCGGCAAGTCGACCACCCTCACCCTCGTCAGCGGCCTGGAGGAACCCACCGACGGCGAGGTCCTGGTGGCCGGCGAACCCGTCGAGGGTGTCGGCGACAAGGTCGGATTCGTGTTCCAGCAGGACGCGACGTTCCCCTGGCGAACGGTGCTGTCCAACGTCATGGCGGGCCCGCGCTTCCGCGGCGTACCGAAGGCCGAGGCGAAGGCCAAGGCCCGCGAATGGCTGGCCCGCGTCGGCCTCGCGTCCTTCGAGGACCGCTACCCGCACCAGCTCTCCGGAGGCCAGCGCAAGCGCGTCGCGCTCGCCGCCACGTTCGTCAACGACCCCGAGATCCTGCTCATGGACGAGCCGTTCTCGGCGCTCGACGTGCAGACCAGGGCCCTGATGTCCGACGAGCTCCTGGAGCTGTGGGAGGGCACGGGCGCCTCGGTCGTCTTCGTCACCCACGACCTGGAGGAGTCGATCGCGCTGGCCGACAAGGTCGTCGTCATGACCGCGGGCCCGGCCACCGTGAAGCAGGTCTTCGACATCGGCCTGCCGCGCCCCCGCAAGGTCGAATCGGTGCGCCTGCTGCCCGAGTTCATCGACATCTACCGCGAGATCTGGGAGTCCCTCGGCGAAGAGGTCCGCATCACGCGCGAGAGAGGTGCCGCCGATGTCGCCTGACACCGTCACCGCCGCGCCCGCCACCGATACCGCCAAGCCGGGACGCGCCGTCACCAAGGCCCGCGCCGCCCGCCGGCGCAAGGTGCTGATCGGCGGCGCCAGGGTCCTTCTCCTCGTCGCCGTCCTCGGCCTCTGGGAGGTGCTCGCGCGCGCCGCGATCATCGACCCGTTCAACTTCTCGATGCCGTCGAAGATCTGGGACCAGATCTGGACGTGGACCACCCACGGCACGGCGCTCGGCTCGCTGGGCGAACAGGTCTGGTACACGCTCTACGAAGCGCTCGTCGGCTGGATCATCGGCGTGATCGCCGGTGTCGTCTTCGGTATCGCGCTCGGGCGCATCACCTTCCTCGCCGACGTGCTCGGCCCGTACATCAAGGTCCTCAACTCCATCCCGAGGATCGTGCTCGCCCCGATCTTCGTGATCTGGTTCGGCCTCGGCCCGGCCTCCAAGGTCGCCTCCGCCGTCGTCCTGGTGTTCTTCCCGGTGTTCTTCAACGCCTTCCAGGGAGCCCGCGAGGTCGACCGGAACCTGGTCGCCAACGCGCGCATCCTCGGCGCCAGCGACCGCCGCGTGACGCTTCAGGTCGTCATCCCGTCCGCCACGTCATGGATCTTCACCAGCCTCCATGTGAGCTTCGGCTTCGCGCTGATCGGCGCCATTGTCGGCGAGTACATCGGCGCGACCAAGGGCGTCGGCCTGCTCGTCGCGCAGTCGCAGGGCACGTTCAACGCGGCGGGTGTGTACGCGGCGATGGTCATCCTCGCCGTCGTGGCCCTGCTGGCCGAGGGGCTGCTCACCTTCGCCGAGCGCCGCATCTTCCGCTGGAAGCCGACGGATTCGGACAGCTGACGGCCGCCCCCTCGGCGCGTGCCACCAGCGCTTCCCCGCACCGCTCTCCTCACCCGCTTCAGCCTCTTCACAAGGACGTGAACCACCATGCGTAAGACCGCGCGGCTCTGTGCCCTCGCAGCGACCGGCCTGCTCGCCCTCTCCTCGCTCACGGCGTGCGCCAACGACGCCGCCAGTACGAGTACCGGCTCCGGCAAGAAGGCGGACGGCAAGGGCGAGCACGTCAAGATCATGGTCGGCGGCCTGGACAAGGTCATCTACATGCCGGCGATGCTCACGGACCGGCTCGGCTACTTCAAGGATGAGGGTTTGAATGTCCAACTCCTGAGCGAGCCCGCGGGTGTCCAGGCCGAGACGGCGCTCGTCTCCGGCCAGGTCCAGGGGGCCGTCGGCTTCTACGACCACACGCTCGACCTGCAGGTCAAGGGCAAGGCCGTGGAGTCCGTGGTGCAGTTCTCGCGGGCCCCTGGAGAGGTGGAGATCGTCTCCAACAAGGCGTCCGGGGACATCTCCTCGCCCAAGGACTTCAAGGGCAAGAAGCTCGGCATCACGGGCCTCGGCTCCTCGACGGACTTCCTCACGAAGTACCTGGCGGTCAAGAACGGCGTCCAGTCGAGCCAGTTCTCGCCGGTGGCCGTCGGCGCGGGCCCGACGTTCGTCTCCGCGCTCCAGAAGGGCGCCATCGACGGCGGCATGACGACGGACCCCACCGTCGCCACGATCCTGGACAAGAAGCTCGGCAAGGTCCTCGTCGACATGCGGACCCCGGAGGGCTCCCAGGAGGCGCTCGGCGGCCCGTACCCGTCGTCGAGTCTCTACATGCAGACGGACTGGGTCAACAGCCACAAGCCGACGGTCCAGAAGCTGGCCAACGCCTTCGTGAAGACGCTCAAGTGGATGTCCACGCACAGCGCCGACGAGATCGCGGCCAAGATGCCGGCCGACTACTCCCAGGGCGACAAGAAGCTGTACGCCGAGGCGATCAAGGCCACACTGCCAATGTTCACGACGGACGGCGTGATGCCCAAGAACGGCCCCGAGACTGTTGAGAGTGTGCTCAAGGCGTTCAACCCGAACATCAAGAACGCCAAGGTCGACCTGAGCAAGACGTACACCACCGAGTTCGTGGACAAGGCCGCCGGCTGACCACGTCAACTCCTCGTACGTCGCTCAGGTGCGGGTCGCCCAGACATAGCGGTGTTCCGGGCGGCCCGCGTCGCCGTACTTGAGGGTCAGGCCGGCCCGGCCGGTGCGTTCCAGGAGCTTCAGATAGCGCTGGGCCGTCTGCCGGCTCAGCCCCGTACGGTCCGCGACCTCCTGCGCCGAGAGCGGGCCTTCCGCGTCCACCAGAGCCCTGCGTACGAGCTCCGCCGTGCTGAGGGAGTGTCCCTTCGGGAGGTCCGGCTCCGTGTCTGCGGAGAGGGCGCCGAAGATCCGGTCGACCTGGGCCTGCTCGGCCTCGCCGCCGCCGTCCAGCGTGCGGCGCAGCCCCGCGTACGCCTCCAGCTTGGCGCGCAGCCCCGCGAACGCGAACGGCTTGACCAGGTACTGCAGCGCCCCGAGCCGCATGGCGGCCTGCACCGTGGACACGTCACGCGCCGCCGTCACCATGATCACGTCGGTCTGGTGGCCGCGGCGCCGGATCTCCTGAACGGTCGCCAGGCCCGTCTCGTCCGGCAGGTAGTGGTCCATGAGGATCAGGTCGATCTGCGGCCGGGCCTCCACCTCACGCAGGGCCTCGGCCGAGCTGTGCGCCTCGGCCACCACGCGGAAGCCCGCCACCTTCTGCACGTAGGCCGCGTTCACGCGCGCGACGCGGATGTCGTCGTCCACGACCAGCACTTCGATCATCGCGGGTCCTCCTTCGTGGGGGTGGGGATGGCATCGGCGGCGGTGTGGGCCGTGGTGGTCATGGGTGCCTCGATGGCCTCCTGCGCGAGGCCCGGATCCGTGAGCGCCTCGGGCAGGACGACGGTGAACTCTGCGCCTCCGCCGTCCGGTTCCCCCACGTGGACGCTGCCGCCCTGCCGTTCCGCGAGCCGGCGCACGAGGGGCAGGCCGATACCGCGCTTCCCGTGGGAGGGCAGCTTCTTGGTGGACCACCCCTCCGTGAAGATCAACTCCCGTCGGGCGGCGGGGATGCCGGGCCCCGTGTCGCGTACCCGCAACACCACCGTGCGGTCGTCGGCCGCCCGTACATCGACCTCCACGCGCGCGTGGGGGGTGCCCGCGACCGCGTCCACCGCGTTGTCGACCAGATTCCCGACGATCGTGACGAGCCCCCGTGGGTCGATCAACCGGTCGGGGAGGAGCGTCCTGTCGGAGATCCACAACGCGACTCCGCGCTCCGCCGCCACCGTCGCCTTGCCGACCAGGAGAGCCGCGAGCAGCGGATCGTGCACCTTCTCGGTCACCTGTTCCGCGGTCGCCCTGTGGTCGCCCACCACCTCGCCGACGAACTCGACGGCGTCGTCGAACATCTCCAGTTCGAGCAGGCCGAGCAGCGTGTGCATGCGGTTGGCGTGCTCGTGGTCCTGAGCGCGCAGGGCGTCGATCAGGCCGCGCGTCGAGTCGAGCTCGCGCCCCAGCTGCTCCAGTTCGGTGCGGTCCCGGAGGGTGGCGACGGCGCCGCCGTCGTCCGTGGGCATGCGGTTGGCGATCAGGACGCGCTGGCCGCGGACCGTCACCAGATCCGTGCCCGTGGCCCGGCCCGCCAGCACGTCGGTCGTACGGCCCGGGCCCAACGCGTCGTCGAGCGACTGCCCGATCACCTCGTCGCCGATGCCCAGGAGCCGGTGCGCCTCGTCGTTGAGCAGCCGGATCCGGCCGCTCCGGTCCAGCGCGACGACGCCTTCCCGAATGCCGTGCAACATGGCCTCGCGCTCCGAGAGCAGCCCCGAAATATCGGAGAAAGCCAGGTCACGGGTCTGCCGTTGGACCCGGCGTGAGATCAGGTAGGCGGCCAGCGCACCGACGGCGAGGGCGCCGCCCGCGTAGGCGAACAGGCCCGGAATGGCGTGGATGAGCCGCGCCCTGACGCTGTCGTACTCGATGCCCACGGATACGGCCCCGACGATGTCGCCCCGCGCGTCGCGCAGGGGCACCTTCCCGCGCGCCGAGCGTCCCAGAGTGCCGCTGTCGATCTCCATGACCTCGTGGCCCGCGAGCGCCTCGCTGGGGTCCGTGGAGACGATCCTGCCGACCTCGCCCGGATCGGTGTGGGACCAGCGGACGCCTTCCTTGTTCATGATCACTACGTACTCGGCGCCACTGGCCCGGCGGATCCGCTCGGCCTCCCGCTGGACGGGACCGTCGACCGTGGGACGTGAATGCCGCAGGTCCTCGGCGATGCTCGGCTGGGCCGCGGTGGTCTGCGCGATCGCCAGCGCGCGGCGCATCGCCTGGTCGTCGAGCTGATCGCTGAGCGGCGCGAGGAAGAGCCCCGTCGCGAGCACGGCCACCCCGGCGGCGATCGCCACCTGCATCAGCAGCACCTGCGCGAAGACGCGCCGCGGCAGGCCGAAGCGCAGCCGGCGTGTGGGGGGAGTGGGGCTCATACGAAGAACGGTAAGGGGGCGAGCGGGGTACTCCGTAGCGGATGTGGCGGGTATCTCGCGTGCTGGGATGCACCTCGTAAGGGGTGGAGGGGTGCCGTGTGTACGCCGGTGTGGGGCGCGAGCCCGTCGGCTCAGCCGCTCGCGCTGAGGGGACCTGTGACGGCGGGCGCGATCTCGTCCACCGCGAGAACGTCCATGCGCGCCGGAGTACCCAGTGCGGCACCGCAGCTCTCGGGGCGGGGCGGCAGCGAAGCGCTCTGCGCGACCGTGACGTGCCAGCGGCGGCCGTCAGTGTGGGTGACGGTGACCTCCCAGAGGGCCCCGTGCCCCGGCGCCGCGGCCTCCGTGCCGACGACAGTCAGCACTCCGGCGTCATCGATCCCGGCCGACGTGCGCACGGCGAGCTCGGCGGCCTGGCCGGGCCGCTCCCACGCGGAGTTCCCGCGGCACCCGTCGGTGGCGATCCGGCCGGCCCGTACCGCGTCGAGGGTGTTCTTGACGTGGGCGGCGTCGGCACGGCCGTACGCGTAGCCGTAGGGCAGTACGAGCAGCGTGGGGGAGAAGCGGTGGCCGCCGAGGTGGGTGACCTCCCAGATGCCGTCCTGTGCGGACGCGGCGAGGTCGGCGGCGAGCGGCCGGCCCAGGAGGGCGCAGCAGCGGTCGCGCTTGCCGTTGGTGCAGACGAGCGCGAGCGGTGCGCCCTTGTGCGGCGTGCCGAAGCCGCGGTGATCACCCGCTCCGAGGGCGGCGAAGTCGAGTGCGAGCAAGTCCTGTGGGGACTCGGTCATGGTGCCGCGCAGCCATGTGTTTCCCGGGATGGTGTGGGCCACATACACATGGCGCCGGGTGGTGGTGTGGAAGTCCGCGTGCCGGCCCGGGCGCCTGATGAGGGCGACGCGTACGCCGGTCCCCTCCGCGGCCGCCTCCAGGGCACTGCCGAGCTCCGGGTCCAGATGGCTGGACGTCAGCGCCTTCACGCCCCAGGGGCCCGGCTGCTCGATCAGCAGCCAGGTACTCGCGGTGGCGGCGGTCCCCGCGAGAGGCTCGTTCAGATCCTGCGAGGCGGTCGTACACGTACTCACGTAGGGGAGCCTAACCTCACTCGGCCGGCGGTGGGGCGTCGGGCGCCGGCAACGGCTGAGGCGGGCGCAGCCCCACGTAGTGTCCGCTCGGCCGCATCCGCAGCGGGCGCTCGCCGTACTCCTCCAGGGCGTGCGCGATCCAGCCCGCCGTCCGGGCCACCGCGAAGACGGTCTCGCCGGCCTCGGCGGGCATGCCGCACGAGACGGTGAAGGCCGCGAGGGCGAGGTCCACGTTCGCGTGCAGGTCGGTGTGGCGGGCGGTCGTCGCCACGACGTCGCGGGCCGCGGCGAGCGCCGGGTGGACGTGCGGGATCTCTTCCAGGAGGGCGAACAGGGCCTGGGCGCGTGGGTCCTCGCCCTTGTACAGGCGGTGGCCGAGGCCCGGGACGCGGCGCCCGGCACGCAGTTCGTCCGCCACCACAGGGGCCGCGCTGCCGCGGTCGAGGACTTCGAGGAGCATGCGGTGCGCGAGACCGCTGGCGGCGCCGTGGAGCGGTCCCTCCAGGACGCCGAGGCCCGCGGAAACCGCCGCGTACGCGTGCGCGCGCGCCGACGCGGCGACCCGGACGGCGAGCGTCGACGCGGCGAGATCGTGGTCGACGAGAAGCCCAAGTGCCGTGTCCAGGACGTGCAGTGACGGATCGTCTGGTTCGCGTCCGGAGAGGCGGCCCCACAGGCGCTGGGCGAGCGGTCCACCGTCGCGATGCGTGTGTCGTACGGGTGGCAGGGCGGCCACCAGCGTCGGGATGAGGGTGCGGGCCGTGCCGAGTACGGCCTCTTCGGAGAGGTCGAAGCGCAGCGGGTCGGCGACGGCGGCGGCGACCGCGGCGACCCGCAGACGGTCGACAGGGCCGCTGTGTTCCGGCAGGGCCCCCACGGCGCGCCGGGCCGCGGCGAGGGACTGCCGGGGAGCGGTGAACCGGACCCCCGGCCGCAGCACCCCGGTCCACAGCCACTCGGCGACCTCTTCGTAGGAGTGGCGCGCGGCGAGCTCGGCGGCGTCGACCCCGCGGAAGTAGTAGCGGTCCTTGTCGATCAACGTGATGCGGGTGCGTACGGAGAGCTCGCCCGGGCCCGAACCGGCCGCGGGCTCCCGCTTGTTGCGCTGCGCGAGCCCCTCCACCTCGGCCGCGTCGAACGTGCTGCCGCGCGAGCCCGGCGCCGCCCGGCGGCTGCTGAGCTGACCGCGGCTCACGTACGCGTACACGGTCTCGGGCTTCACACCCAGCAGTTCGGCCGTCTCCCTGGTGCTGAGCCGCCGGGCTTCCCGCGCGGGTGCGGGTTCGTGATCCGTCATGCGCGCCACCGTATATCCGCATCGCTTGTATTGATTCAATCAATATTGACAGGCATTGAGTCAAGCATGGACAGTCGAATCAAGTCCAGGGAGGAAACATGCCGATCAACGGGACCACGGCCACCCCTGTCGACGTACCGCGGGGACTCGCGGGCGTCGTCGTCACCGACACCGAATTGGGTGACGTCAGAGGGCGTGAGGGCTTCTACCACTACCGCCAGTACTCGGCCGTCGAGCTCGCGCAGACCCGCGGCTTCGAGGACGTATGGCACCTGATGATCCACGGCGAGCTGCCTGACGCCGCGCAGTCCGCGGCCTTCGCCGCGCGTACGGCCGCCCTGCGCCGACTGCCCGACGACGTGCGGGCCGCGCTGCCCGTGATCGCCCGCGCCGGAGCGCTCTCCGGCCCGCTCGCCGGGCTGCGCAGCGCCCTGTCGCTCTTCGGCGCCTCACAGGGCTTCCGCCCCGTGTACGACATCGACGACGAGCGGCGGCGCGACGACACCCTGGCCGCCGCGGCGGTCGTGCCGACGCTGCTCACGGCGCTGCATCGGCTCGGTGACGGCCTCGAACCGGTCGAACCGCGCGACGACCTGTCGTACGCCGCGAACTACCTCTACATGCTCACGGGTTCGGAGCCGGAACCCGCTCACGCCCGTGCCATCGAGCAGTACCTGATCTCAACCATTGATCACGGGTTCAATGCGTCAACGTTCACGGCGAGGGTCATCACGTCGACCGGTGCCGATGTCGCGGCCTGTCTGGTCGGCGCCGTGGGAGCGCTCTCCGGGCCTCTGCACGGCGGCGCCCCGAGCCGCGCGCTCGACACCCTCGACGCGATCGGCACGCCGGACCGGATCGACGGATGGATCCGCGAGCGGGTCCTCGCGGGCGACCGGATCATGGGCTTCGGCCACCCCGTCTACCGCACGGAGGACCCTCGTTCGCGGATGCTGCGGGGCATCGCCGAGGGGTTCGGCGGGCCGACGGTGGAGTTCGCTGTCGAGGTCGAGCGCCACGTGGAGTCGATCCTCGCGGAGCTGAAGCCGGGCCGGGAACTTCACACGAACGTGGAGTTCTACGCGGGCGTGGTCATGGAGCTGTGCGGGTTGCCGCGCGCGATGTTCACCCCGACGTTCGCCGCTGCGCGGGTGGTGGGGTGGAGCGCCAACATCCTTGAGCAGGCACGGGATTCGAAGATCATTCGCCCGGCGGCCCGGTATGTGGGCCCGGCGGCTCCGGCGCCGGTACCGGTCGTGTCCTGAATGCGCCGGAGCCCGGCCCTTCGTGGGGGCCGGGCTCCGGGAAGCGGCGGGCTAGGCGTCCGGGATATCGGCCTTCGCGCGCACGAGCGTTTCGCGGCTGACGATCACGATGCGCTCGTAGTCGGCCAGTGAGGCGTCGTCCGGGAGCTCTTTGTCGAGCTCCGCGGTGGCCTCTGTGCCGATGACGGCGAAGTTGCCGTCACTCAGCTCGAATACGTCAGGGCAGTTCGCGCCCGAGGTACTGCCACGGGCGTGCGGGGGCACACCGATGCGGCGCACGATCTTCAAGGGGTACCGATCCTTAGAGGAGGCTTACTTCCGGCAGGATGCCGACAGGCTAATGCGCCCCTTGGGACTCATGCGTAACGACGCCGCGGAATTCCTCAGAGGACTCGCTCGTGTGAGTGATGTCAGCCTATTGACGGCAGGGGAGTCAGGACGTCGGCGGATCGCCGACCACCCACCACTCCTCGGTGTCCGCTTCCTCGAGCTCCTCGAGGAGACGGTCGCCGAGGCGGCCGAGCCGAGCTTCGTCGGAGGAGTAGATCAGGGTCGCCCGGTTAGGCCCACTGGCCCGCCAGTACTCGCGGAAGACCGGACTCTGGAACAGTTCGCGAAGACGGCCGTACAGCTCTTTCTGGTCGATGATGCCCGCCTGGTCCAAGTGGAAGAGGTTGACGTACCAGGCATTCGCGAAGAAGAACTGACGCACCTTCGCCGGTGGGATCTCGGGGTCGTACGTGTTGATCACAGCTGCGAGCGAGGGGTCGTCGATCGCCTTGAGTGACAGTTCCCAGTGCACGCGCTGCTGACGTGCCCGAGCGCTGCGCTGTTGCGACAACTCTTCCTGCTCCAGCTCCTCGATGCGCAGACGCGCCTCCTCGAGGCGACGCCGCTGCGCGGCGAGTGCGAGTGCGGCTCCCATGAGAGCCGCCCCGGCAATGACGGCGGACCCGATCCCCCGTACCCCAAAACTCTGTGTGGCCATGTCAACCCCCGGTTCAGGCGACCGTCCGCCGGTCGTCGGGTGCGGGGCGACGGGAAAGGACCGGCGAGCGGTGGGCGGCGCGCTTGCCGCCCCCCGGGGTGCCGAGCGGCGCTGGTCGGCGGGGAGGCGGAGAGGAGGCACACGGAGGGAAGCAGGGGTCGCTCGTCCGGGCGCCATGCCTGTCGTGTGCCCAGCCCGCGACGCTAACAATCGTTCACTTCGCGGTGTTTCTACGCGCTCGTATCCTGGGGCGGCATTCATTCGTCGTAAGAACGCCGGTATGCGCGTCCGTGGACGCGTCGGTGTGAGAGAGGTCGCGCGTTGAGTCAGCCGAGGCAGGAGCTTCCGCAGCAGATCCCCGTCGTCGTCCTCGCCGGGTTCCTGGGCTCCGGCAAGACCACCCTGCTGAACCATCTGCTGCACCACGGCGGCGGCACGCGGATCGGCGCGATCGTCAATGACTTCGGCTCCATCGAGATCGACGCCATGGCCGTCGCCGGGCAGCTCGGCGACTCCACCGTCTCCCTCGGCAACGGGTGCCTGTGCTGCGCCGTCGACGCGAGCGAGCTCGACGAGTACCTGGACCGGCTCACCCGGCCGTCGGCCCGCAACGGCATCGATGTGATCGTGATCGAGGCGAGCGGGCTCGCCGAGCCGCAGGAGCTCGTGCGCATGGTGCTTGCCAGCGAGAATCCGGGGATCGTGTACGGCGGTCTGGTCGAGGTTGTCGACGCCGTCGAGTTCGACCGGACGCGGGAGCAACACCCCGAGCTCGACCGGCATCTGGCCATCGCCGACCTCGTGGTGGTCAACAAGGCCGACCGGGTCCCGGAGAGGGAGCACCAGCGCGTCCTGGAGCGTGTGCGCGGGCTGGCCGGAGGCGCAGCAGTCGTTCCCGCGACGTACGCGCGCGTGGACCCCGAGTTCCTCTTCGACTGCCGGCCGACGCGCGAGCGGATCGGCCAGTTGTCGTTCGATGACCTCCACCGGTACGACGGCGACGGTGCGGGCGGAGACGAGTACGACGAGCATGACGAGCACGACGGCCATCTGCACTCCGCATACGAGAGTGTCTCCGTCGAGTCCGAAGTGCCGCTCGATCCACGCCGGTTGATGGCGTTCCTCGACAGCAGGCCCGAGGGGCTCTACCGCATCAAGGGGTACGTCGACTTCGGCGCGGCCGACACGCGTAACAAGTACACCGTGCACGCCGTCGGCCGGTTCCTGCGGTTCTCGCCGGAGCCCTGGGCGCCCGGGGAGCCGCGCGTCAGTCGGCTCGTCCTCATCGGGGCCGGGATCGACGCCCCGCGGCTGAGCAAGGAACTGACCGCCTGCGCCCAGGACGCCCCGCACACCTATGCCGACGAGCACAGCATGTGGGGCGTCCTGAGATACGTACAGGAACCGCAGGACGCGGACTAGACCGGCGCCGACTAGACCGGCCCCGCCACCACCGAGACCGTCTTCGC
Source organism: Streptomyces sp. NBC_00009 (assembly GCF_045040855.1). Taxonomy (NCBI): domain Bacteria; kingdom Bacillati; phylum Actinomycetota; class Actinomycetes; order Kitasatosporales; family Streptomycetaceae; genus Streptomyces; species Streptomyces sp. NBC_00009. The sequence continues at coordinate 1,842,448 of NZ_CP108312.1, read as the reverse complement.
GAGGGAGACGCCCGAGCCGTCGCGGCGCGGGTCGACCTCGGGCAGCTCGGCCGGGGTGCCGTTCTTCTGCGCCGCGCGGGCCGGTGTCGGGCCCGCCCAGCCCAGGCTCAGGCAGTCCTCGCCCTTCAGGAAGCGCTGGCAGCGCACACCGCCAGTGGCCCGACCCTTGCGCGGGTACTGGTCGAACGGGGTGAGCTTCGCCGTCGTCTGGACGGAGTCGTCGAGCGTGCCGCGCGACCCCGCCACCGTGAAGACGATCGCGTCCACAGCCGGATCGACGGCGGTGAACGAGATCACCTTGGCGCCGTCGGCCAGCTTGATGCCCGCCATACCGCCCGCGGCCCGGCCCTGCGGACGTACCTGCGAGGCCTGGTAGCGGAGCAACTGCGCGTCGTCCGTGATGAAGACCAGGTCCTCCTCGCCGGTGCGCAGCTCCACTGCGCCGACGATGCGGTCACCGTCCTTGAGGCCGATGACCTCCAACTCGTCCTTGTTCGTCGGGTAGTCGGGCACGACGCGCTTGACCACGCCCTGCTCGGTACCGATCGCCAGGCCGGGGGACGACTCGTCGAGGGTGGTCAGACAGACCACCTTCTCGTCCGCCTCCAGCGACGACAGGAACTCCGTGACGGGCGCGCCTCCGGAGAGGTTCGGCGCCGAGGCCGTCTCCGGGAGCTGCGGCAGGTCGATGACATTGAGCCGCAACAGGCGCCCCGTGGACGTGATCGCGCCGATCTCGCCGCGCGCCGTAGCCGGGACCGCGGAGACGATCACGTCGTGCTTGGTGCGCCGGGCGTCCTCGTCGTCCCCGAACGGGTCGGCGGTCGCTGTCCGCGCCAGCAGGCCCGTGGACGACAGGAGCACGCGGCACGGGTCGTCGGCGACCTGGAGCGACACCGCGGCGACCGCCGTGCCCGCCGACTCCAGGAGCACGGTGCGGCGCTCGGTGCCGAACTTCTTCGCCACCGACGCCAGTTCGCCCGAGACGAGCTTGCGCAGCTCGGCGTCGGAGTCGAGGATCCCGGTCAGCTCGTCGATCTCGCCGTTGAGCCGGTCGCGCTCCGTCTCCAGCTCGATGCGGTCGAACCTGGTGAGGCGGCGCAGCGGCGTGTCCAGGATGTATTGCGTCTGGATCTCGCTCAGCGAGAAGCGCTCCATCAGGCGCTCCTTCGCCTGCGCGGAGTTGTCGCTGGAGCGGATGAGGCGGATGACCTCGTCGATGTCCACCAGCGCGACGAGGAGGCCCTCGACCAGATGCAGCCGGTCCCGCTTCTTCGTACGGCGGAACTCGCTGCGGCGGCGTACGACCTCGAAGCGGTGGTCGAGATAGACCTCCAGGAGCTCCTTGAGGCCGAGCGTCAGGGGCTGGCCGTCGACCAGCGCCACGTTGTTGATGCCGAAGGACTCCTCCATCGGCGTCAGCTTGTAGAGCTGCTCCAGGACGGCCTCCGGCACGAAGCCGTTCTTGATCTCGATGACCAGGCGCAGGCCGTGCTGGCGGTCGGTGAGGTCCTTGACGTCCGCGATGCCCTGGAGCTTCTTCGAGCCGACCAGGTCCTTGATCTTCGCGATGACCTTCTCGGGGCCCACCGCGAAGGGCAGTTCGGTGACGACGAGGCCCTTGCGGCGCGCCGTCACGTCCTCCACGGAGACCGTGGCGCGGATCTTGAAGGTGCCGCGGCCCGACTCGTAGGCGTCCTTGATGCCGGACAGGCCGACGATCCGGCCGCCGGTCGGCAGGTCGGGGCCCGGGACGAACTTCATGAGCGTCTCGAGGTCGGCGCCCGGGTGCCTGATCAGGTGGCGGGCGGCGGCGATCACCTCGCCGAGATTGTGCGGCGGCATGTTCGTCGCCATGCCGACGGCGATGCCGGACGCGCCGTTGACCAGGAGGTTCGGGTAAGCGGCCGGCAGGACGGCGGGCTCCTGCTCCTGGCCGTCGTAGTTCGCCCCGAAGTCGACCGTGTTCTCGTCGATCGACTCCGTCATCAGCGACGTCGCGGGGGCCATCCGGCACTCGGTGTACCGCATGGCGGCCGGCGGGTCGTCGTTCCCCAGGGAGCCGAAGTTCCCGTGGCCGTCGACCAGGGGGAGGCGCATCGAGAAGGGCTGGGCGAGCCGCACCAGGGCGTCGTAGATCGACGCGTCTCCGTGCGGGTGCAACTTACCCATGACCTCGCCGACGACGCGGGCGCACTTCACATAGCCGCGGTCGGGGCGCAGGCCCATCTCGTTCATCTGGTAGACGATGCGCCGGTGCACGGGCTTCATGCCGTCACGGGCGTCCGGCAGGGCCCGGGAGTAGATCACCGAGTAGGCGTACTCGAGGAAGGAGCCCTGCATTTCGTCGACAACGTCAATGTCGAGGATCCGCTCCTCGAAGTCGTCGGGAGGCGGGGTCTTCGTGCTGCGGCGGGCCATCGCTGCTGCGGCTCCTTCACAGATGCTGCCGGGGCATGTACGAGAATCTGACGCGCACCATTGTGGACCGCCCCACTGACAACGCTGACCGCGACCCGTCCGTACGGCGTTCGGTGCTCGCTCTCGGCGTACCCAGTGCGGGAACTTCGCCAGGCGTCAGAACGCTTGCATACAGTGGCAGAACTGGCAGCACATCTGCAGTTTCCGCGATAGTTCCGCGATCGAAGGGACGTACATGCCCATGGGTCACACGGCCACCGCCGAGGCCGGCTCCGGCGGCCTGACAGCGACCGAGCACCGCCTCGACAACGGGCTGCGGGTGGTGCTCTCCGAGGACCACCTGACCCCGGTCGCAGCCGTCTGCCTCTGGTACGACGTCGGCTCGCGCCACGAGGTCAAGGGCCGCACGGGCCTGGCTCACCTCTTCGAGCACCTGATGTTCCAGGGCTCGAAGCAGGTCCACGGGAACGGGCACTTCGAGCTGGTGCAGGGCGCCGGCGGCTCGCTGAACGGGACGACGAGTTTCGAGCGCACCAACTACTTCGAGACCATGCCGACCCACCAGCTGGAGCTCGCGCTCTGGCTGGAGGCCGACCGGATGGGCTCCCTCCTCGCCGCGCTCGACGAGGAGTCGATGGAGAACCAGCGCGACGTCGTCAAGAACGAGCGCCGCCAGCGCTACGACAACGTTCCGTACGGGACCGCGTTCGAGAAGCTGACCGCCCTCGTGTACCCGGAGGGCCACCCGTACCACCACACGCCCATCGGCTCCATGGCCGACCTGGACGCGGCCACCCTGGAGGACGCGCGGAACTTCTTCCGTACGTACTACGCGCCGAACAACGCGGTCCTCTCGGTCGTCGGGGACATCGACCCCGAGCAGACGTTGGCCTGGGTCGAGAAGTACTTCGGCTCCATCCCGCGCCACGAGGGCAAGCAGCCCCCGCGCGACGGCTCCCTGCCCGACCGGATCGGTGAGGGCGTGCGTGAGGTCGTCGAGGAGGAGGTCCCGGCCCGCGCGCTGATGGCCGCCTACCGGCTGCCGCAGGACGGCTCGCGCGCGTGCGACGCGGCCGACCTGGCCCTGACGGTCCTCGGCGGCGGCGAGTCGTCCCGGATCTACAACCGTCTCGTCCGCCGCGACCAGACCGCCGTCGCCGCCGGGTTCGGCCTCCTGAGGCTCGCGGGGGCGCCCTCCGTGGGGTGGCTGGACGTGAAGACGTCCGGCGACGTCGAGGTCCCGGTGATCGAGGAGGCCGTCGACGAGGAGCTCGCACGGTTCGCCGCCGACGGTCCCACTCCGGAGGAAATGGAGCGCGCCCAGGCCCAGTTGGAGCGCGAGTGGCTCGACCGGCTCGGCACGGTCGCGGGCCGCGCCGACGAACTGTGCAGGTTCGCCGTCCTGTTCGGCGACCCGCAGCTCGCCCTGACCGCCGTCCAGCGCGTCCTCGACATCACCGCCGAGGAGGTCCAGGAGGTGGCCAAGGCCCATCTGCGCCCCGACAACCGCGCGGTGCTCGTCTACGAGCCCACGGCCCCCGAAGAGGCCGACGAGACCGCCGACGAGATCGCCGGCGGGGCGACGGACGAGACCGCCGCAGCGACCACGGACGAGACCGCAGTCGGGACCGCAGACGAGGAGGCCGGCAAGTGACCGAGCTCGCGACCATGGACTTCCACCCGCAGCCCCAGGCCGGCACGGCGCGGCCGTGGGCGTTCCCCGCGCCCGAGCGCGGCACCCTCGACAACGGCCTCACAGTGCTGCGCTGCCACCGTCCGGGCCAGCAGGTCGTCGCCATCGAGATCAACCTCGAAGCGCCCCTGGAGGCCGAGCCCGCCGGGCTCGACGGCGTCGCCACCATCATGGCGAGGGCCTTCTCCGAAGGCACCGACAAGCTCGCCGCCGAGGAGTTCGCCGCCGAGCTGGAGCGCTGCGGCGCCACCCTCGACGCGCACGCCGACCACCCCGGCGTACGGGTCTCCCTGGAGGTCCCCGTCTCCCGCCTGCCGAAGGCGCTCGGCCTGCTCGCCGACGCCCTCAGGGCACCCGCGTTCGCGGACAGCGAGATCGAACGTCTCGTGCGCAACCGACTCGACGAGATCCCGCACGAGACGGCGAACCCCGGCCGCCGCGCCGCCAAGGAGCTCTCGAAGCAGCTCTTCCCGGCCACCGCGCGCATGTCCCGCCCGCGCCAGGGCTCCGAAGAGACCGTCGCGGCCATCGACGCGGCGGCCGTACGCACCTTCTACGACCGGCACGTGCGCCCCGCCACGGCCACCGCGGTCGTCGTGGGCGACCTCGCGGGCATCGACCTCGACGCGCTGCTCGCGGACACGCTGGGCGCCTGGACGGGGAACACGGCCGAGCCGCGCCCCGTACCGCCCGTGACGGCCGACGACACCGGCCGGGTCGTCATCGTCGACCGGCCGGGCGCGGTGCAGACGCAGATCCTGATCGGCCGCGTCGGCGCCGACAAGCACGACCGGGTGTGGCCGGCGCAGGTGCTCGGCACGTACTGCCTGGGCGGCACCCTCACGTCCCGCCTGGACCGCGTCCTGCGCGAGGAGAAGGGATACACCTACGGCGTGCGGGCGTTCGGCCAGGTGCTGCGCTCGGCGCCGGACGGGACGGGCGTCGCGATGCTCGCCATCAGTGGCTCCGTGGACACGCCGAACACGGGTCCGGCGCTCGACGACCTCTGGAAGGTGCTGCGCACGCTCGCCGCGGAGGGCCTCACCGACGCCGAACGGGACGTGGCCGTACAGAACTTGGTGGGCGTCGCCCCGCTCAAGTTCGAGACCGCCGCGGCCGTCGCGGGGACGCTCGCCGACCAGGTCGAGCAGCACCTGCCGGACGACTTCCAGGCGGAGTTGTACCGGCGGCTCGCCGCGACGGGCACCGTGGAGGCCACCGCGGCCGTCGTGAGCGCCTTCCCGATGGACCGTCTGGTGACGGTGCTCGTCGGTGACGCCGCGCAGATCGAGGAGCCCGTCAGGGCGCTCGGCATCGGAGAGGTGACCGTCGTCACGGGCTGACCGTGACCGGTGTGCAACGAGGGGCCCCGGTGGGCGAGATGACCACCGGGGCCCTTGTATGTCCGAATTGAACCAGTGGTTGCCTGTCTGCCCTGTGGCATGCGCTACAAAAGCCCGGTTCCGTTTGTTGATTGAAAGATGCCCCGCTTAGCGTCGGTCCGGCTGTCCGCCAGATGTACGCCGCGCCCGCGGCACCGGACAGTCATCGCCGAGTCCCCCAAGGCGCGAGCCGGGGGAGCCGGGGACCCACCGTCCCTGGGGTGAATCGGGCACCCTTCCCTGAAGGGGGTCCGTAGGAGACCTTCCTGCTCCGAACCCGTCAGCTAACCCGGTAGGCGAGAAGGAAGGAAAGGATCAGCCACTCCATGGCGTTCACCCGTGCCACCGGGAAGCACCGTCGCCCGAGCCGTGTCACGCGTACCACCGCGCAGGTCGCCGGCGTCGCCGCGCTCACCACGACCGGTGTCATCGGAGGCCTCGCTGCCCCCGCCCTCGCCGCTGACGACGCGTCTCTTGAGCAGACCGGCCTGACCAAGGCCATCTCCATCGGTGACTCCCTCGCGGAGCAGATCGACGCGCAGGCCGCCGCCCAGCAGCAGGCCGCCGACGAGGCCGCCGCGAAGGAGAAGGCCGAGGCCGCGGCCAAGAAGAAGGCCGAGGAGGACCGGCGCAAGGCCGCTGCCAAGGCCAAGGCCGAGCGCGAGGCCAAGGAGCGGGCCGCCCGTGCGGCCGAGCGCAAGCGCCTGAACGCCTTCGTCATGCCCGTCACCGGCTCGTACGTGTCGACCGCGTACAAGGCCAGCAGCGGCCTGTGGTCCTCCGGCAGCCACACCGGCATCGACTTCCACGCCGCCAGCGGCACCTCGGTCCACGCCGTGGGCGCGGGCACGGTCGTGGAGGCCGGCTGGAGCGGCGCCTACGGCAACAACATCGTCATCAAGATGAACGACGGTACGTACACGCAGTACGGCCACCTGTCGTCCATCGGCGTCTCCGTCGGCCAGGCGGTCATCCCGGGCCAGCAGATAGGCCTCTCCGGGGCGACCGGCAACGTCACGGGCCCGCACCTCCACTTCGAGGCGCGCACGAGCCCCGAGTACGGCTCGGACATCGACCCCGTCGCGTACCTGCGCTCGCACGGCGTCAACGTCTGACCTTCGCCGCGTACTCGCGCCAACGCACCGAAAGCCCCGGCTCACCGAGCCGGGGCTTTCGGCGTTACCGACGCGCTCGTTACCGACACGGTCGTTCGTTCCCGGCGGCGCTGTCCAAAAAATATCCATGGATTACGGCCTGCCGTCGGAAATTCGCGCCCGCTGGAATAGAGTCGCTGGGCAAGCGCGCTGAACGGACTTCAATCGCGCTGTACGAGCGACTGTCTACCGCGTTTCGCGGGGATTAATGCGGAGGTCGGTTCATGCGCATTCCGGCGCACTCGGTATGCACGGCGATCCGCGACGACATCGTCTCCGGTGTCTACGAGCGCGGCGGCAGACTCACCGAGGAGGTGCTCGCCCGCCGCTACGGCGTCTCCCGTGTCCCCGTGCGCGAGGCGCTGCGCACCTTGGAGGCCGAGGGCTTCGTCGTCACCCGCAGGCACGCGGGCGCGTGCGTCGCCGAACCCACCACGCAGGAGGCGGCGGACCAGCTGGAGATCCGGATGCTCCTCGAACCGCTCGCCGCAGCCCGCGCCGCGCAGCGCCGCACCGAGGCGCACCTGAAGGTGCTGCGAGGCCTGGTCAGGCTGGGCCAGGAGCGCTCCCGGCGAGGTCAGAGCGAGGATCTGCGCTCGCTGGGCGGCTGGTTCCACGAGACGCTGGCGCAGGCGTCCGGCAGCCCGGGGCTGATCACGATGCTCACGCAGCTCCGCCACAAGATCGCGTGGATGTACACCGTCGAGCAGCCCGCGCAGCCCGCCGACTCCTGGGCCGAGCACGGGGCGATCGTGGACGCCGTGGCGCGCGGAGACGTGGAGCGCGCGCGGGCGCTCACGGCGCAGCACACGGAGCGCGCCGCGGTCGCCCACCGCTTGCGCGCCCCCCGCCCGGGTGGCCGTGTGAGGACTTCGCAACATCCCGTCAACACAGTGGGGCTCCAGCATTAACAGAGGCGCCGTATACAAAGAGGGCGGCCCATTTCGAAGGGCTCTGTTTCCGCTGCCCCGGAATTATGAGAACAGGGCCGCAGAGAGAAAAAGGGTCTGCTCGGAAAATCCGAACAGACCCTTTATGTGGCGCGATCTTCTGCGAGCGGTGAACGGCGCCCAAGAATCCAGAGACCCGGTACGGGTCAATACTGAGCGACCCCGTACCGGCCCGTACTAGACGGTCTCGGGAAGCTCCTCGAGCCCTTCGGAGACCAGCTTGGCCAGACGGTCGAGCGCGATGTCCGCACCCTCGACGTCGGAGGACAGGACGATCTCCTCGCCGCCGCCGGCGCCCAGGCCGAGCACCGCGAGCATGGAGGCGGCGTTGACGGGGGTGCCGTCGATCTTGGCGATCGTCACGGGGACGCCGGCCGCCGTGGCCGCGCGGACGAAGATGGAGGCGGGGCGGGCGTGAAGGCCCTCGGCCCAGCCGACGTTGACGCGGCGCTCAGCCATGTGATGCTGCCCTTCAGGATTCTCACGGTTGTCTAGACCAGTCTCGCACACCGGTGGACGTGCCCGATGTGGGTCCTACGTACCGCCCACACACGCCCGTCGGCCCTCATAGCGTGCCTTCGGCCCGCTCGCGCCGCGACCCGTACGACTGTCACTGTCGCGCCGTACGCTTGGCCCATGCAGACCCCGTCGGACCGGCACGCATACCCCGCCCACTGGGAAGCAGACGTGGTGCTGCGCGACGGCGGCACCGCGCGCATCAGGCCCATCACCATCGACGACGCCGAGCGGCTCACGAACTTCTACGAGCAAGTCTCTGACGAGTCGAAGTACTACCGCTTCTTCGCGCCGTACCCGCGCCTGTCCGCCAAGGACGTCCACCGCTTCACCCATCACGACTACGTGGACCGGGTGGGCCTCGCGGCCACCGTGGGCGGCGAGTTCATCGCGACCGTCCGCTACGACCGCATCAACGCCCAGGGAATGCCCGCCTCCGCCCCCGCCGACGAGGCCGAGGTCGCCTTCCTCGTGCAGGACGCCCACCAGGGCCGGGGCGTCGCGTCCGCGCTCCTGGAGCACATCGGCGCCGTCGCCCGCGAGCGCGGGATCCGCCGCTTCGCCGCCGAGGTCCTGCCCGCCAACACCAAGATGATCAAGGTGTTCACGGACGCCGGATACACCCAGAAGCGCCACTTCGAGGACGGCGTCGTCCGCCTGGAGTTCGACCTCGAACCCACCGAGGCCTCGCTCGCCGTGCAGCGTGCCCGCGAGCAGCGCGCCGAGGCGCGCTCGGTGCACCGGCTTCTCGCCCCCGGATCCGTCGCCGTCATCGGCGTGGGCCGTACGCCCGGCGGAGTCGGCCGCAGCGTCCTCGACAACCTCCGCGACGCCGGCTTCACCGGCCGCCTCCACGCCGTGAACAGGGCGTTCCCCGACGATCTGCGCGACCTGGACGGCGTCCCCGCCCACCGCTCCGTCCACGACATCGACGCCGCCGAGCCCGTCGACCTCGCCGTCGTCGCCGTCCCCGCGCGGTACGTCCCCGAAGTCGTCGCCGAGTGCGGAGAGCACGGCGTGCAGGGGATCGTCGTGGTCTCCGCCGGATACGCCGAGTCCGGCAGCGAGGGCCGCGCCCGCCAGCGCGAACTGGTGCGCCAAGCCCGCTCGTACGGCATGCGCCTCATCGGGCCGAACGCCTTCGGCGTCATCAACACCTCGCCCGGGGTGCGGCTCAACGCGTCGCTCGCGCCCGAGATGCCGCGCGCGGGCCGCATGGGCCTGTTCGCCCAGTCCGGAGCCATCGGTATCGCGCTGCTCGCCCGCCTCCAGCGGCGCGGCGGCGGCGTGACCGGAGTGACAGGTGTGTCGACGTTCGTCTCCGCCGGTAACCGCGCGGACGTGTCCGGGAACGACGTACTCCAGTACTGGTACGACGACCCGGACACGGACGTCGCCCTGATGTACCTCGAATCCATCGGCAACCCGCGCAAGTTCACCCGCCTTGCCCGCCGCACGGCAGCCGCGAAGCCCCTCGTCGTGGTGCAGGGCGCCCGGCACAGCGGCATCGCGCCCCTCGGCCACGCGGTCCGCGCCACGCGCCTGCCGTACGCCACCGTCTCCGCCCTGCTGCGCCAGGCGGGTGTCATCCGCGTCGACACCATCACCGAACTCGTCGACACCGGCCTGCTGCTGGCCCGCCAGCCCCTCCCGCCGGGCCCCCGTGTGGCGATCCTCGGGAACTCGGAGTCGCTGGGCCTCCTCACGTACGACGTCTGCCTCGCCGAGGGCCTGCGGCCGAAGCCGCCGCGGGACCTGACGACCGCGGCGTCCGCCGAGGACTTCCACGCGGCGCTCACCGAGGCCCTCGCGGACGACAAGTGCGACGCGGTCGTCGTCACGGCGATGCCGGCGGTGGGGGAGTCGACCGCTGAGGACGCGGCGCTCGCCGAGGCGCTCAGTTCGGCCGCGGCCGGCACCCCCACCAAGCCCGTCCTGGTCGTGCACGTGGAGCTCGGCGGCCTTGCCGAAGCACTCTCCGCGGCCACCAGCACCGGTCCCCGCGCGCTCGCCAGGCCCCCCGGCGGCCTCCCGGCCGGACGCCCGCCCACGGACGAGCCCGCCCCGACGCCCGCGCTCATCCCCGCCTATCCTGCCGCTGAGCGCGCCGTCCGCGCCCTTTCCGAAGCCGTCAAGTACGCCCAGTGGCGGCGCGACGCGGCGGAGCCCGGCAAGGTCCCCGAGTACGACGGCATCGACGAGACGGGCGCCGCCGAGCTCATCACCGCGCTCCTCGCGAAGGACGACGACCCGCGCGGCGCCGAGCTCGCCCCCGAGGACGCCCGCGCCCTCCTCGCCCGCTACGGCATCGACGTACGGCAGACCCTGCCCGCCCCCGGACCCGACGAGGCGGCCACTGCCGCGCGCACGCTCGGCTACCCCGTCGCCCTCAAGACGACCGCCCCGCACCTGCGCCACCGAGCCGACCTCGGAGGAGTACGCCTCGACCTGGCGAACGAGGAGGAGCTGCGCCGCGCCTACGAAGAGCTGTCCGAGACGCTCGGCAAGCCCGAGGAGCTGCGGCCCGTAGTCCAGGCCATGGCACCCCGCGGCGTCGACACCGTCGTCCGCGCGGTCATCGATCCGGCCGCCGGCGCGGTGCTCTCCTTCGGGCTCGCGGGCGCCGCGTCCGAGCTGCTCGGCGACACAGCACACCGGCTGATTCCGGTCACCGACCGGGACGCCCAGTCGATCGTCAGGGGCATCAAGACAGCGCCCCTGCTCTTCGGCTGGCGAGGCTCCGCGCCGGTCGACACGGCCGCGCTCGAAGAGGTGCTGCAACGGGTCTCGCGGCTCGTGGACGACCATCCCGAGGTCGTCGCCGTCTCCCTGGAGCCCGTCGTCGTCGCCCAGAGCGGCCTGTCGGTCCTCGGCGCCTCGATACGGCTCGCCCCGCCGCCCGCCCGCGACGACCTCGGCCCGCGCACCCTGCCCGCGTACTGAGCGGGCCGGGTGAGACGAGCCCCACATACGGGTGTTTTCCGCACCCGTCCACAGGCGCACCGCGAGCCCCCCCGCCGGGCTTTAGGATGGACCTCATGGCCAAGACCAGTACGACGACCCAAGGGCTCCGCGCGGCGATCGAGCGCAGCGGCTACTACCCGGCCCTCGTGGCCGAGGCGGTGGAGGCCGCGGTCGGCGGCGAACCCATCGGGTCGTATCTGGTCCACCAGGAGACCACCTTCGACTCGAACGAGGTGCGCAGGCACGTCACCGTGCTCGTCCTCACCGGCACCCGCTTCATCGTCAGCCACACCGACGAGCAGGCCGCCGACACCACGTCGCCGACGCCGTACGCCACGACGTCCACCGAATCCGTGAAGCTCGGCCGGATCTCGTCGGTCGTGCTCAGCCGCGTCGTCGCCAACCCGGAGAAGTACGTCCCGGGCACCCTCCCCCGCGAGGTCGTCCTGACCATCGGCTGGGGCGCCGTCGCCCGCATCGACCTGGAGCCCGCGGCCTGCGGCGACCCCAACTGCGAGGCGGACCACGGGTACACGGGCAGCTCGACCGCCGACGACCTGAGCCTGCGCGTCAGCGAGACCGGGGACGGCCCCGACACCGTCCGTCAGACCCTCGCCTTCGCCCAGTCCCTGTCCGAGGCGACCGCGGCGACAGCGCGCTGATGGCCATGCCCGCCTGGGACGACGTAGAGCCTCTCGCCGTCCGGTCAGCCCCCGTGCCCGAGTACGGCGCCGGCTCCCTCGCCGACCTGCTGCCCACCCTCGGCTCCCACCTGGGCGTCCCCGACTGCGCTCCGGCGATACCCGAGCTCGCGCCCGCCGACCGCGCGTGCGTGTTCCTGATAGACGGGCTCGGCTGGCAGCAGCTCCAGGCCCACCCGGACGAGGCCCCGTTCCTGACCTCGCTCCTCGCCTCCTCGCGCGGCGGCACGGGCCGTCCGATCACCGCGGGCTACCCGGCGACCACCGCGACCTCGCTCGCCTCGGTCGGTACGGGACTGCCGCCCGGCGCGCACGGCCTGCCCGGTTACACGGTCCGCAACCCGGACACCGGCGAGCTGATGAACCAGCTCCGCTGGATCCCCTGGACCCAGCCGCACGTCTGGCAGCCGTACCCGACGATCTTCCAGCGCGCCCACGAGGCCGGTGTGCACACCGCGCAGGTCTCCGCCCCCGCGTTCGAGTCGACGCCTCTCACGAAGATCGCCCTCAGCGGCGGCACCTTCCGCGGGCGCCTCTCCGGCGAGGACCGCATGGACCTGGCCGCCGAGCAACTGGCGGCGGGCGACCGGTCGTTGGTGTACACGTACTACAGCGAGGTCGACGGCAAGGGCCACCGCTTCGGCGTCGACTCCGACCCGTGGCGCGGCCAGCTCATGTACGTCGACCGCCTCGCCCAGCGCCTCGCCGAGCAGCTCCCGCCGCGCAGCGCCCTCTACATCACGGCCGACCACGGCATGATCGACATCCCGTTCGACGAGCAGTCCCGCATCGACTTCGACGAGGACTGGGAGCTGCGCGCCGGCGTCGCCCTCCTCGGCGGCGAGGGCCGCGCCCGCCACGTCTACGCGGTGCCGGGCGCCGAGTCCGACGTCCTGACCGTGTGGCGCGAGGTGCTCGGCGAGCAGTTCTGGATCGCGAGCCGGGACGAGGCGATCGAGGCCGGCTGGTTCGGCCCGCACATCGACGAGCGGGTCTACGCGCGCCTGGGCGACGTCATCGCGGCCGCCCACGACGACGTGGTGATCATCGCCTCGGAGCGGGAGCCGAAGGAGTCGGCCATGGTCGGCAACCACGGCTCGATGACCCCCGCCGAGCAGCTCGTACCGCTGCTCGAAGTACGCTCCTGATCGTCCCCCACCACCGCGGAAAGGTCCTCAACTCCCCATGCCCGAGCTCGTGTTCTTCTCCGGAACGATGGACTGCGGAAAGAGCACCCTGGCTCTCCAGATAGAGCACAACCGCTCGGCGCGCGGCCTCAAGGGAATGATCCTCACGCGCGACGACCGGGCCGGTGAGGGCAAGCTCTCCTCGCGCCTCGGCCTCGTCACCGACGCCGTCGAGGTCGCCGACGAGCTCGACGTGTACGCGTACGTCGTCGACCAGCTGTCCCAGGGCGGCCGCGTGGACTACGTCATCGCGGACGAGGCGCAGTTCCTCGCCCCCGCCCAGATCGACCAGCTCGCCCGCGTCGTCGACGACCTGGGCCTCGACGTCTACGCCTTCGGCATCACGACCGACTTCCGGTCCAAGCTGTTCCCCGGTTCCCAGCGCCTGGTCGAACTCGCCGACCGCGTCGAGGTCCTCCAGGTCGAGGCCCTGTGCTGGTGCGGCGCCCGCGCCACGCACAACGCCCGCACGGTCGGCGGCCGGATGGTCGTCGAGGGCGCCCAGGTCGTCGTCGGGGACGTCGACCGGAGCGACGACGAGGTCGGCTACGAGGTCCTGTGCCGACGCCACCACCGCAAGCAGCTGACAAGCGCCACGGCGCACGCGGCGGCCCTGTCTCCCGAAGTACTGCCGGTCGCTTCGGCCTGAAGCCTGAACCGCCGCTGAGGTCCGCCAGGAGGCCCTAGGGCTTTTCGTCTGGATCATGCTGGGCTCGCGGGGTGTGGCACGCACATCTGCGGCGTTGTCGTCGGGCAACGACTCCCCAAGCTCTCGGCTTCGCTCGAGCAGGGGGGACCCCCATGACCCCGCTCCCTGATCCAGCCTGATCCAAACGAAAGGCCCTAGTCCTCCTCGCGCGGCGCCGACCGTACAAGGGTGAACACCGCGCCCTCCGGGTCCGCGACCGTCGCCAGGCGGCCCCGGGAGCCGTCGCGTGCGGGCTTCAGGACGTGGCCGCCGAGCTCCTCGACCAGGGCCACCGACTCGTCGACGTCCGCCACCTCGAAGTACGTCATCCAGTGCGCGCCCCGGTCGCGCGGGAGCGCGTGGCCCACGCCGTGCACCGACGCCACCGGGCTGCCGTTCAGATGCAGCGTCAGATAGTCGAAGTCGGCGGAGACGACGGCCTCCTCCTCGTAGCCGAAGGTCACCTCGTAGAACTTGGCGACGCTCGCCGTCTCCTGGGTCACCAGCTCGTTCCACGCCGGCGCCCCCGGCACCCCGGTGAGCGCCATCCCCAGATGCTCGGCCGCCTGCCAGATGCCGAACACCGCGCCCGCCGGGTCCGACGCGATGGCCATCCGGCCCGCCTCCCCGGCGTCGAGCGGGCCGACGCCGACGGTGCCGCCGCAGTGGCGGATGTTCTCGGACGTGGCGTCCACGTCGTCCGAGGCGAGGTACGGGGTCCAGGCGACGGGCAGATGGCGGTCGGGCGGCATCTGCCCGATCCCGGCCACCTCATGCCCGTCGAGCAGGGCCCGCACGTAGGGGCCGAGCTGCTGTGGTCCCGGCCGGAACTCCCAGCCGAACAAAGCCGCGTAGAACTCCTGGGTCGCCGCCATGCCGTGCACCATGAGACTCACCCAGCAGGGGGTGCCCGGCGCGCGCCTGGCTGCTGCCTCGGTCATCGTCACTCTCTCCTCGGAACAAAATCACGTGTCGCAACGCGCCCGAGCTGATGCTGGCACTCCGCGCCGCGCGACGCTCATCGGCCGCGCCGCCAAGGACGGACTCCTCGCACGGGGATGCCCGGTGAGATGTCCGTATCCTTTGCCGCGCCATGGCCTCGCGATGTCCGGTCGGTCAACGCTCGGTAGTCGATCGTGCACGCTAGCCGACCGACGGCGCTCGGGCCAGAGCATGAGCAAGGATGGCCCTCATGAATGCCATCATCTCCGCAATCGAACTCGCGAGCGAGTCGGCGGGCGGGAACCCGCCGGTCATCCTCGACGTCCGCTGGCAGCTGAGCATGGCCAAGGCCGCGGGGGCCCCGGCCTTCGACGGACGGGCCGCATACGAGGCCGGACACATCCCCGGCGCGGTCTACGTCGACCTCGACGCCGACCTCGCGGGACCGGCCGGAGCGGCCGGCCGGCATCCGCTGCCGGACGTCGCGTCCTTCGGCGCCGTGATGCGGCGGGCCGGTGTGTCGGCCGACCGGGACGTCGTCGTGTATGACGGCGGGCAGGGCTGGGCCGCCGCGCGCACCTGGTGGATGCTGCGCTGGACGGGTCACCCGTCCGTGCGAGTGCTCGACGGCGGTCTCGGCGCGTGGGAGGGCCCGCTGGAGACCGCGGTGCCGTCGCCCGTGCCGGGCACCTTCGAGCCCGCGCCGGGCGCCGTGGGGCTCCTGGACGCCGACGGGGCGGCCGCGCTGGCCCGCTCGGGGGTCCTGCTCGACGCCCGCGCCGCCGAGCGCTACCGGGGCGACGTGGAGCCGATCGACCGCGTCGGCGGCCATATCCCGGGCGCGGTGTCCGCTCCGACGTCGGAGAACGTGGCACAGGACGGCCGTTTCCTGCCCGTCGAAGCGCTCGCCTCCCGCTTCAAGTCCCTTGGCGCGTCCGGGGGTTCGGGCGAGGTGGGCGTGTACTGCGGCTCCGGCGTCTCGGGCGCCCACGAGGTGCTCGCCCTCGCGGTGGCGGGCATCGACGCGGCGCTGTACGTCGGTTCGTGGTCCGAGTGGTCCTCGGACGAGTCGCGCCCTGTGGCGACCGGTCCCGATCCCCAGTAGAGCCTCGGCAGTTGAGCACGCGAGAGGCCCGCGCCGATGTGGCGCGGGCCTCTTCTGCGTACGGTTTGTGTTCTGCCTACGGTTTGTGTTCTGCGTACGCCTCGGCTTCTCCGTACGGCATGTGGCTAGTCCTGCTTCTTGCGGCGGGTGCCGAAGACGATCTCGTCCCAGCTCGGCACGGCCGCGCGCCGTCCGGGACGGACCCCGTCGGCCTCGGCCTGGCGGTCGGTGGTGCCGGTGAGACGGTCCCGGTGTCCCGCGACGCTGCGGGGCATGAGGACGTCCGCGTAGGCGGAACCCGCTCCCGCGGACGCGGCGGGAGCCGGGGGCTCCTCCGCCTCGGCGGGCTCCGGCTCGTCCGTGACGGGCTCGGGTGAGGGCACCGTGGGGCGCTCGGGGACCACGATGTCGCCGCGGTAGCTGGGTACGGCTTCCAGGAGGCTGGTCAGCGAGTCACGCTCGGCGGCGGAGACGGCCGTCGGGCTCTCCTCGGTGATCTCCGGTGCGGGGGCCGGCGGCGCGGGGCGCTCCAACTGCCGGTCGAGGGCCCGGTCGAGCGGGCGGTCGCGGGGCAGCCTCGCGATGCGCGGCACGAACGGAAAGCTGGGTTCCGGCGCGGCGATGTCGTCGGTCTCGCCGATGAGCGAGCGCGCCTCGTCGTCGACGGCCTGGACGAGCCGCCGGGGCGGGTCGTACGTCCAGCTCGCCGAGTGCGGCTCACCCGCGACCAGGTAGACGAGCAGGACTTCCCAGGTGCCGTCGTCGCGACGCCAGGAGTCCCACTGGATGGTCTCCCTGTCGGCGCCGCGCAGCACCAGACGCTCCTGCACCGCCTCGCCGAGCTGCGGGCCCGCGTTCTCGCCGGGACGGCGTACAGGGGTCTTCCTGGCCCGCTCGGCCATGAAGGCGCGCTCCGCGAGGACAGGGCCCTCGAAGCGGCGGACACGGTCGACGGGGATGCCGGCGAGCTGGGCCACCTCCTCGGCGGAGGCACCGGCACGTATACGCGCCTGGATGTCGCGGGGGCGGAGATGGCTCTCCACCTCGATCTCGATCTGGCCGAGGCGCGGACGGTCGCCGCGCACGGCGGCCCGGAGGCGCTCATCGATCGGAAGCGTGTACTCCGTGCTGTCCGCAGCCTTCAGCACCAGCCGTGTGCCGTCGTTAGAGACGGCCACGACACGCAGTTCGGGCATGGGGACCTCCCGGGTGGTGCCTGCCGACGTCACGTGCGTCGCTGCTTCCGCTAGTCGAGTGTGGCCTGCCCGGGTGCAGCCTGCCACAACCTTGCCGAGTTGCCCGGCGTGTCGGGCCTGGGCCCTGGATCGCCGTTATGGCACGGTTACCCGTTCGCAACGCTAAGTGACCGAGCGCGTCACCCTGTGCAACGAACCCTCTCCCGGCGGTCCTGGAAGGCCCCGGGCACCCTGACGGGAGACCGGACCCAGGGCTCGCAACGGTACTCCATTCGGGCCACTCGGGTGGACCGGCACGCCATCGAAGTTCTCATGGGGGACGGGAGTTGGGTACGGGGTATCCCTCGTTCGGGGTTCATGGACGTGGCGTGCTTCACGGAACCCCCAGAAACGGAACTAATCACTTCGTGCATCCGTCCCTATCTCGTGAAGTAAGTCGAGAAAGGCAGGCAAGGGTCGGAGATGGGCGAGAAGCCGGAAACCTCCCAAGATGCACAAGAAAAGCCCAAGGGGAAGCGGCTCGACCTGAGTTTGCCCCAGGTGGCGGGCAGCGCCGTGGCCGCCGTGGTGGCGGCCAAGCTGGCCGCCGGGCTCGGTGTGTACGGGACGATCGTGGGCGCGGGAGTGGTGAGCGTGCTGGCCACCTGCGGCGGCTCGCTCTTCCAGCACTTCTTCCGGCGCACGGGCGAGCAGATACGTGATGTCGCGGGCCAGGCGATACCGAAGGGCCGGCAGGCCCCGGTGACGGGCGACGGGCGTCCGGTACCGGAGACCTTCCGGTCCGACGCGGTCGCTGCTTCCGTGGTGCCGCCCGCGGCCACGACGGCGATGCGGACCGACGTGCTCCCGAGGACGACGACCTGGGGGAGGGGCGGTGCGTCGGCACAGGACGCCGACGCGACGACTGTCCTGCCGGCGCTGGATGCCGAGCGGACGCGGTTCCTCAAGGCGGGTGGCGGCGATCCGGATCGGACGCAGCTCCTGACAGCCGGCGGTGGCGATCCGGACCGGACCCAGCTCCTGAACGCAGGCGTCGGCGGTGGCGATCCGGAGAAGACCCAGTTGCTCAGGGCCGGGGCCGGGGCCGGGGCCGGGGCCGGGGCCGGGGCCGGTGGTCCGGAACTGCCGCCTCCGCCGGGCGACTTGGGTGACGGGTCCACCGACGGGCTCATCAACGGACTCCCCGACGAGTTCACCGAAGGGACCACGCACCGCGCGCGCGTACGGAGCTGGAAGCGGCCCCTCGTCGCCGCTGCAGTGGTCTTCGGAGTGACCATGGGCGGCATCACGACGTACGAGCTCGCCTCGGGGCAGAGTTTCAGCGGTGACGGTCAGCGGACCACGCTCCGCGAGGCCTTCACCGGCGAAGGCGCCTCCTCGTCCCGCAACGACGACACCCCCGTGCCGAGCACCTCGCAGGAGCCGTCGGACAGCAGCAGCTCCGGGACGCAGAGCGGCACCCCGCAGGACGGCAGTGGGGCGCACAAGGGCGACACCGAGGAGCCCACGCCCACGCCCAGCGCGAGTGAGGACTCCCAAACCGGTCACGACGACGGCTCGGGCAGCGGTTCCGGGACCGGCGGGGACAAGTCCACGCCCACGCCGACCCCGACGCCCACTCCGAGTACCTCGCAGAGCAGCGACGGAGCCGACGTGCCGCAGCAGCAGGCCGAGACGCCCGCGGAGTGAGCGCGGTCAGTCGCCGATGACCCGCCGCAGATAGTCGTTGGCGAACAGGCGGTCCGGGTCGAGACGGTCGCGCAGCTCCGTGAACTCACCGAGGCGCGGATAGACCGTCGAGAAGTAGTCCGCGTCGCGCGTGTGCACCTTGCCCCAGTGCGGCCGGCCCTCGTGCGCGGTGAAGATGCGCTCGGCCGCCGTGAAATAGGCCTGGTACGGGGTGCCCTTGTACATGTGGACGGCGATGTACGCGCTCTCCCGGCCGGACGCCGTGGACAGCGTGATGTCGTCCGCGGGGGCCGTGCGGACCTCGACGGGGAAGCTGATGCGCAGGTTCGAGCGCTCGACCATGGACTTCAGCTCGCGCAGCGTATCGACGAGGGCCGCCCGCGGAACGGCGTACTCCATCTCCACGAAGCGGACGCGGCGCGGGGACGTGAAGACCTTGTAAGGGATGTCCGTGTAGGTTCGGGCGGAGAGCGCGCGGCTGGAGATCTTCGCGATCGACGGGATCGTCGAGGGGACCGCGCGGCCGAGTGAATTGACCGCCTGGAAGAGGCCGTTCGACAGGAGCTCGTCCTCGAGGAAGCTGCTGAACCTGCTGACGGGGGCTTCCGGCCCGGCGCTGCGGTTGTTGCGCTTGGTATTGCAGTTGCCGGTGTGCGGGAACCAGTAGAACTCGAAGTGCTCGTTCTCCGCGTACAGCGCGTCGAAGTCGCTCGTGACCCTGTCGAAGGTCATCGGCTCCTCGCGGGCGGTGAGCAGGAAGATCGGCTCCACGGCGAACGTGATCGCCGTGATGATGCCGAGGGCACCGAGTCCGATCCGTGCGGCCGCGAAGACCGCGCGTTCTCCGTCGGTCCCCTTCTCCGAGCAGGTGAGGACCGAGCCGTCGGCGGTGACCAGTTCGAGGCCCTTGATCTGTGCGGATATCGACGCCGATTCGCGGCCCGTGCCGTGCGTGCCGGTGCTGGTGGCCCCCGACACCGTCTGCTCCATGATGTCGCCCATGTTCGTGAGCGACAGGCCCTCGCGGGCCAGGGCGAGGTTGAGTCGCTTGAGCGGGGTGCCGGCCTCCACCGTGACGGTGCCGGCTTCGCGGTCAATGTTGCGGATGCCGGTCAAGAGTTGAGGGCGTATCAATACACCGTCGGTCGCCGCCGCCGCGGTGAACGAGTGCCCCGTACCGACGGCCTTCACCTTCAGGCCGTCGTCGGCGGCCGCGCGGACGGCCGCCGAGAGCTCCTCCACCGATGCGGGCGTCACCTCGCGGACCGGCCGGGCGGTGACGTTCCCCGCCCAGTTACGCCACGGTTCGTTCCGTGTCCTGGCCTGCTGGGCTTGCGTCGTTTCGCTGCCCGAGTTCCCCGTGCTCATTGGTTCCTCCCCGCTGCGACACCGGCTGCTTCAGCCGGCGGTACCCCAGGAACCCGACCGCCACCGCGACGGCGCCGGCCACGGCCGGAACCCCGTACCCGGCCTTCGCGCCGGCGGCGTCGATCACCCAGCCGGCTGCGGAGGAGCCGAGCGCGACACCGACCGCGAGTCCGGTGCTCACCCAGGTCATGCCCTCGGTCAGTTTCGCGCGTGGTACGTGCTGCTCGACGAGGGCCATCGTCGTGATCATCGTCGGTGCGATGGACAGGCCCGCGACAAAGAGCGCCACGGCCAGAAACGGAAGGTTCCCGACCAGTAGGAGGGGGATCATACTCACGGCCGTCGTGCAGACACCGACCAGCCACCGGCGTGCGGGCGCCCCCTTGAAGTGCAGCAGCCCGAAGACCGCCCCCGCGGCGCAGGAACCCGCCGCGTACACCGCGAGCACGAGACTGGCCGCCGCCTTGTGACCCTCGTCCTCGGCGAACGCGACCGTCACCACGTCCACCGCGCCGAAGATCGTGCCCGTCGCCACGAACGTCGCCACCAGGACCTGAAGACCGCGCGACCTCAGGGCGGACCCCCCGGAGTGCTGTCCGCGCGGATGCGGCACCGGCTCGGTCGCGCGCTGCGCGGTCAGCCAGAAGACACCGGCCGCGAGGAAACAGCCCGCGAGAAGAGGCCCCGCCTCCGGGAACCAGGCGGTCGACAGACCGATCGAGATGATCGGCCCGAAGATGAAGCACACCTCGTCGATGACGGACTCGAAGGAGTACGCGGTGTGCAGCTGAGGGGTGTCCCTGTAGAGGGCCGCCCAGCGCGCCCGGACCATCGATCCGACGCTCGGCACACAACCGATCAGCGCGGCGAAGACGAACAGCGTCCAGTCCGGCGCCTCGAACTTCGCGCACAGCAGCAGACCGGCGACGGCGACGAGCGAGACCAGGGCGGCGGGCCGCAGCACACGGCGCTGCCCGTGCCGGTCGACGAGGCGTGAGATCTGCGGGCCGATGGCCGCCGCCGAGAGCGCCACGGTGGCGGACAGGCCACCCGCGAGCCCGTATCGGCCGGTCAGCTGGGAGACCATCGTGACGATCCCGATGCCCATCATCGACAGGGGCATCCGGCCCAGGAACCCGGCGACCGAGAAGCTCTTGGTGCCGGGCAGGGCGAATATGGCGCGGTAGGGGCTGGGCAAGTCGACTCCGGTAAGGCGCGTAGGTGGCCAAGACAGCTTACGGGTCCCGGGGCTTACGGGCATGGCCCTTTTCCGCCTGTCAGTGACGGGTGGCAGGATCAAAGGCATGTCCGATGCGCTCGATCCCACGCCCTTCGACGGCTACGACGCCCTGCTGCTGCTCTCGTTCGGAGGCCCCGAAGGCCCGGACGACGTGGTCCCGTTCCTGGAGAACGTGACGCGTGGCCGGGGAATCCCCAAGGAGCGGCTCAAGGAGGTGGGGCAGCACTACTTCCTGTTCGGCGGGGTCAGCCCCATCAACGAGCAGAACCGCGCCCTGCTGGACGCGCTCCGCAAGGACTTCGCGGACCATGGCCTCGACCTGCCCGTCCACTGGGGCAACCGGAACTGGGCGCCGTACCTGACGGACACCCTCCGCGAGATGGTCACCGACGGCCACCGGCGCATCCTCGTCCTCGCGACCAGCGCGTACGCGTCGTACTCAGGCTGCCGCCAGTACCGCGAGAATCTCGCGGAGTCCCTCGCCGCCCTGGAAGCGGAGGGGCTCGAAGTGCCGCGCGTCGACAAGCTGCGGCACTACTTCAACCACCCCGGCTTCGTGCGCCCCATGATCGACGGTGTCCTGAGGTCGCTCGCCGACCTTCCCGACGACGTGCGGGACGGCGCCCACATCGCGTTCACGACGCACTCCATCCCGACCGCGGCCGCCGACGTCTCCGGGCCGGTCGACGACCACGGCGACGGCGGTGCCTA
The DNA here is from genome assembly GCF_045040855.1 of Streptomyces sp. NBC_00009. Lineage (NCBI taxonomy): Bacteria > Bacillati > Actinomycetota > Actinomycetes > Kitasatosporales > Streptomycetaceae > Streptomyces > Streptomyces sp. NBC_00009. The sequence continues at coordinate 1,820,541 of NZ_CP108312.1, read as the reverse complement.
CGTGAAGGAGCACCTGGACGTCGCGCGCGTGATCGCCGACGCGGTCCGTGAGGAGACCGGGGTCGACCACCCCTGGCAGCTCGTCTACCAGTCGCGGTCCGGCGCCCCGCACATCCCGTGGCTGGAGCCCGACATCTGCGACCACCTGGAGGAGCGGCACGGCGCCGGTGTGCCGGCCGTCGTGATGGCGCCCATCGGGTTCGTCTCCGACCACATGGAGGTCCTGTACGACCTCGACACCGAGGCCACGGCCAAGGCCGCCGAGCTCGGCCTCCCGGTGCGCCGCTCCGCCACGGTCGGCGCGGACCCCCGCTTCGCCGCCGCCGTCCGCGACCTCGTCCTCGAGCGGGCCGCCGCCGAGCGCGGCCGGGCCGTCACGCCGTGCACCCTGGGCGCGCTCGGCGCGAGCCACAACCTCTGCCCGGTGGGCTGCTGCCCCTCCCGTGCCCCCAAGCCCGCGGCCGCGGGCGCCGACAGCCCGTACGCGTAAGGATCTCGACATGACAGACCTGAAGGCCGAACTCCTCGAGGTCGCCCTGGAGGCCGCCGCCCGCGCCGGGACCTTCCTGCGCGACGGCCGCCCCGCCGACCTCGGCGTCGCCGCCACCAAGACCAGCGCCGTGGACGTCGTCACGGAGATGGACATCGCCTCCGAGAAGCTGATCACCGGCTTCCTCGCCGAGCGCAGGCCGGACGACGGCGTCCTGGGCGAGGAGGGCGCGAGCACCGAGGGCAGCAGCGGGATCACCTGGGTGATCGACCCCATCGACGGAACGGTCAACTACCTGTACGGGCGCCCCGAGTGGTCGGTCTCGATCGCCGCCCGCCAGGGCGACGAGACCCTCGTCGGTGTCGTCGCGGCGCCCCTGCGCGGCGAGACCTACCGCGCGGTCCTCGGCCAGGGCGCGTTCGTGAACGACCGCCCGGCACGCGCGCGCGTGGCGCCCCCCTTCGAGCAGGCGCTCGTCGGCACGGGATTCGGCTACCTCGCCGCACGCCGGGCCCACCAGGCCGATGTCGTACGGGAGTTGGTGCCCCACGTGCGCGACATCCGACGCGGCGGTTCGGCCGCCATCGACCTCTGTGACGTCGCCGTCGGACGCCTCGACGCGTACTACGAGCGCGGCCTGAACCCCTGGGACCTGGCGGCCGGAGACCTCATTGCCAGGGAGGCGGGCGCGCTCACCGGCGGCCGCCCGGGTGAGGTGCCGTCCGGCGAGCTGACGATCGCGGCGCCGCCCGGACTCTTCGAGCAGCTCCAGAACCGCCTTGAGGAGCTCGGGGCCTGGCACGACTGACGGACAGCGGCCTCCCGAGCGCGCAGGAAGCACGGGAACGGCACAAGAAAGGGCCCCGGCGCCTGCCTGGATCGACCAGGCGCCGGGGCCCTTCCGTACTGCGTCAGACGCGCGCGACGCCGAGCTCCACGCCGTGTTCGGCGGCGAGCCGATGCAGGTCGTCCAGCTCGTCCTGCTCGATCTCGACGAGGAATTCGTCGCCCGTCTCGCGAGCCCGGCTCAGATCGGACTCGGTCGCCTTGATGCGCTGCAGAAGTCCTGCGGTGAATGCGTCCATGGTTGCGCCCCCTCGTCCTGGGTCGTGGGTCGGTGGCACGGGGGTGTGCCCTCGGAAGGGGCGATCACGTCTCACACCGCCCTGCGGAAAGCGGGTCGTGGCACGCCACATACAAAGCGTGATCGCGGGTGTAAATCCGTCCTCCCCGCGCTCACTTACGCAGAAACCTCGACCGGCCAGAAAATCCCGCATTCCCGGGGCGCCCCATCGCCTTACAGCCGGTTTATGGCCGAAAGGGGCAGGATGGAGCCCACACTCCACGACCCGGACCTGCTCACAGGTGCTCAGAACCTGCCCGCAGGTCACACAGGAAGGACAGCGACGTGCGCGTACTCGTCGTCGAGGACGAGCAGCTGCTCGCCGATGCGGTGGCCACCGGACTGCGCCGGGAGGCCATGGCCGTCGACGTCGTGTACGACGGTGCGGCCGCCCTCGAGCGCATCGGCGTGAACGACTACGACGTGGTCGTCCTCGACCGGGACCTCCCGCTCGTGCACGGCGACGACGTCTGCCGCAAGATCGTCGAACTGGGCATGCCGACCCGCGTCCTGATGCTGACCGCCTCCGGCGACGTCAGCGACCGCGTCGAGGGCCTGGAGATCGGAGCCGACGACTACCTGCCCAAGCCGTTCGCGTTCAGCGAGCTGACGGCCCGTGTGCGGGCGCTCGGACGCCGTACGAGCGTGCCGCTGCCGCCCGTCCTCGAGCGCGCGGGCATCAAGCTCGACCCGAACCGCCGCGAGGTCTTCCGCGACGGCAAGGAGATCCAGCTCGCACCCAAGGAGTTCGCCGTCCTCGAGGTGCTGCTGCGCAGCGAGGGTGCCGTCGTCTCGGCCGAGCAGCTCCTGGAGAAGGCCTGGGACGAGAACACGGACCCCTTCACGAACGTTGTTCGGGTCACCGTCATGACCCTGCGCCGCAAGCTCGGAGAGCCCGCCGTCATCGTGACCGTGCCCGGCTCCGGATACCGGATCTGATCCCCTGTGGCCTCGACACCGGCGCCACCGGCCGCGCCTCCGAAACCCACATGGGACCCCAGAAAAGCCGAGCCGCCCTACCCGTGGCTGCGCCCGACCATCCGTATACGCCTCACCCTGCTGTACGGCGGCATGTTCCTGATCGCCGGCATCGTGCTGCTGTCGATCATCTATCTGCTCGCCGCGCAGGCGCTGAACGTCGGCAGTGACCTTCCGTTCACCGTCACGAACGGCTCGGTGAGCAGCGGTACCTGCCGTAACTTCTCGGGCCTCCCCGACCACCCCACGACGAGCCAGCTCAACGCCGCGCTGAACGAGTGCGTCAACGAGATGCGTCAACACGCACTCGACAACCTCCTCAGCCGCTCGCTCCTCGCCCTGCTCGGCCTCGCCGTGATCGCGTTCGCCTTCGGGTACGCGATGGCGGGCCGCGTCCTGTCCCCGCTGGGCCGCATCACGCGCACCGCGCGCCGGGTGGCCGGCACGGACCTGTCGCGGCGCATCGAGCTGGACGGCCCGGACGACGAGCTGAAGGAGCTGGCCGACACCTTCGACGACATGCTCGACCGCCTGGAGAGAGCCTTCACCGCGCAGCAGCGGTTCGTCGGCAACGCGTCGCACGAGCTGCGAACCCCGCTCGCGATCAACCGCACGCTCCTGGAGGTCCACCTCTCCGATCCCGGGGCGCCGATGGAGCTCCAGCAGCTCGGCAAGACGCTGCTGGCGACGAACGAGCGCAGCGAGCAGCTCGTCGAGGGCCTGCTCCTGCTCGCCCGCAGCGACAACCAGATCGTGGAGCGCAAACCGGTCGACCTCGCCGAGGTCGCCTCGCAGGCCATCGACCAGGCCCGCTCGGAGGCCGACGCGAAGGGCGTCGAGATCCGTGGCGAGCGCAAGGAGGCCGTCGTCCAGGGCAACGGCGTGCTCCTGGAGCGCATCGCCCTGAACCTCGTCCAGAACGCCGTCCGGTACAACGTCCCGGAGGGCGGCTGGGTCGAGGTCACCACCGAGGCCCAGCACGGCCAGGCGATCCTCGTGGTGTCCAATACGGGGCCCGTGGTGCCCGCGTACGAGATCGACAACCTCTTCGAGCCGTTCCGGCGGCTGCGCACCGAGCGCACCGGGAGCGACAAGGGAGTGGGGCTCGGTCTGTCGATCGCCCGCTCGGTGGCGCGCGCTCATGGGGGCCGTATCATCGCGGAGCCGCGTGAAGGGGGTGGGCTCGTCATGCGGGTCACCCTGCCGATCTGAGGCCTCCGAGACGCGTGTCACCTCCCGATCTGAGCGTTCCGAGATGCGGGTCGGCGACCGATCTGAGATGCTTCCGCCGACGTGCCGGGGGAGTTCGCTTTTAGCGGAATTTTCGGGACCTGGTCCCGCGAAGACCGTGTGTGATCGATCACAAGGGCGAATTTCCGGCCATCTACTCTCCGTGATCGCAAAAGCCCCCGGAAAGCCTGGAAAATCCGGGTTTTCAGGGGTCCTGATCACGGGAAGTACACGGGGTGGCGCCCGTGAAGTGCGACCTTTGGACCGTGTACGGTCCCGATCGCCATCCAACCCGATCACTCATGAGGGATCCGGTTGGGTGTCGATTGAGTAACAGACCTTGATGTGAGGCAAAATCTCCGCCTCAGGTCGGGCACAAAGTCCGGCCTCCCGCGCGTTGTGCGCTGGAGACACCGCATACACCCAGAGGGGGAGAGCGACACATGGCAACGGATTACGACACCCCACGCAAGACCGACGATGACGTCAACGAGGACAGCATCGAGGAGCTCAAGGCTCGGCGGAACGACAAGTCGACCTCGTCGGTCGACGTCGACGAGTTCGAGGCCGCCGAAGGCCTGGAGCTCCCGGGAGCCGACCTCTCGAACGAGGAGCTGGCCGTCCGGGTCCTGCCCAAGCAGCAGGACGAGTTCACCTGCATGAGCTGCTTCCTGGTGCACCACAGGAGCCAGCTGGCCCGCGAGAAGAACGGCCAGCCGATCTGCCGCGACTGCGACTGAGGCAGGGTCGGCCGTGACTGGCTCGACCCCGCCCTGGAAGCGCCGCTCCCGGAAGGACCGGGAAGCGGACGGTGGCCCGTCCGACGACGGCGTGCGTGACGACGAGCGAGGCTCTTCCCCCACAGGAGCAGCCTCGCTCGAGGACGCGGACGACCAAGAGGTGGCGGGCGACCTCGCAGCGGCGGGATACAGCGACGTGCCCGCCGTCTCCACCGAGGGTGACCAAGCGCCGATCGGCGGCCGTGCACAGGTCGCCAGGCGACGTGTGGCCGCCGTCAGGGACGGCGTCCGCAAGAGCGGCACCGCCGCCAAAGCGGGACTCGGCTATCTCGCCGACCGGATCATCGAGAACGCGCCGCGTGTGCCGGTGCGCGATCTGGCGACCCTGCGCAGACAGTTCCCCGGCCTGAGTGCCGAACAGCTCGCCGACAAACTCGTCGCGGGCGCCGCCAACGCCACCTCCACCGTGGGTGCGGGGATCGGCGCCGCCGCGATGATGCCCGTACCTCCCGCGATGCCCGCCGAGCTGGCGGCCGAGATCACCGGCGTCGCGGCCATCGAGATGAAGCTCGTCGCCGAGCTGCACGAGGTCTACGGCGTGCGCCCGCCCGGGACCCTCAAGGACCGCAGCGCCGCGTATCTGGCCTCGTGGACCGAGGAGCGCGGCATCGAGGTGACGAAGCCCTCGACGATCAATGCGGCGCTCGGCGGCCAGATGAAGCGCGAGCTGCGCCAGCAGATCATGAAGCGCATGGTGCGCAACCTGCCGAACCTGATGCCGTTCATGGTCGGCGCCGCGGTCGGGGCGGTCATGAACCGCCGCGACACCAAGAAGCTCGCGGGGCGGATCCGCAAGGACCTGCGCAAGATCCAGGTCCCCTGGGACGCACTGCCGGAGCTGCCGCCCCTGGAGCGCCCCAGCGACCCGCACCCGCTGATCCCGGGCGACGCACCCGGGCCCAAGGAGCTCGGAAGCTGACCGGCGCTACTTGCCGAGCGCCTTCGCCAGCCCCTTCGGGTCCCGCGTCGACAGATACACGTACGGGGTCGGGTCCTGCGGGTCGATGACGTCCACGCGCAGGGCCGTCGGGACATAGCTGCGCAGCAGCATGAAGGCGCGCGGGTCGGCCTTGTGCGTGCGCCAGGCGCGCGCCCCCTCGGCGTCCAGGATCTCCGCGTCGCCCAGCGCCGACAGCGGGATCTTCGCGTCCCCGGCGACCAGCGAGTCCGCCACGACGCGGATGCGCACGGAGCCGTACGAACTCGTCACCACCGCCGCCGCGGCCGTCCCGCCGACCAGTCCCCCGAGCAGCGGCAGCGTGCCGAACGGCAGCATGATCAGGGCGCAGGCGACGCCGAGCAGGAGTGAGACGAGCCACCACGAGCGGGGGGCGGTGAGGCGTTCTTCGAACGGTGCGGTGGAGAGCTCCATGCGGTCAAGCTTGGCACGGTGCGCTTTCTCCCAGGACGCGCGGGTAAGGTCTGCGCCTGTGAGTGGTACTTCTGCAGCTCTGACGCCCCCCGCCGACGCCATAGCGCCCGTGCGGCACCCCGATGCCCCGGCACCCGGCGAGCTCCTCGGCGCGCACTACGGACACTGTTTCGGATGTGGCGACGAACAGCCCCACGGGCTGCATCTGGCGGCTCGCGCGCAGGACGGCGTCCGCGTCACCGCCGAGTTCACGGTGCGGCCCGCCCACCAGGGCGCCCCCGGTCTCGCACACGGCGGAATCCTGGCCACCGCCCTCGACGAGACGCTCGGCTCGCTGAACTGGCTGCTGCGCGTCATTGCGGTGACCGGCCGGCTCGAGACGGACTTCGTGCGGCCCGTGCCCGTGGACACCGTGCTGTACCTCGACGCCGAGGTCACCGCCGTCGCCGGCCGCAAGATCTACTCGACCGCCACCGGCCGGATCGGCGGCCCCGACGGGCCCGTCGCGGTCCGCGCCGACGCCCTCTTCATCGAGGTGAAGGTCGACCACTTCATCGACAACGGCCGCCCGGAGGAGATCCAGGCGGCCATGAGCGACCCGGACCAGGTCCGGCGCACCCGTGCCTTCGAGGTGAACCCGTGACCCGAGCCCCTCTCGACGTGCTGATCAGGCGCGTCGACCCCGACGTACCGCTGCCCTCGTACGAGCACCCCGGTGACGCGGGCGCGGACCTGCGGACCACCGAGGCGTGCGAGCTCGCGCCGGGCGAGCGGGCCGTACTTCCCACGGGGGTGTCGATCGCGCTGCCCGAGGGGTACGCGGCCTTCGTGCACCCGCGGTCCGGACTCGCCGCCCGCTGCGGTGTCGCCCTGGTGAATGCCCCAGGGACGGTGGATGCCGGGTACCGTGGAGAGATCAAGGTGATCGTGGTGAATCTCGACCCGCGCGACAGCGTGCGGTTCGAGCGCTTCGACAGGATTGCCCAACTGGTCGTCCAGCAGGTCGAGAAGGTGCGCTTCCAGGAGGTGGCGGAGCTTCCCGACTCGGCGCGGGCCGAGGGGGGCTTCGGGTCCACCGGTGGTCATGCCGCCGTGGGGCCGGGCCCGGGTGGGCATCAGGGTGGGAATCGATACGCATCGGTCGTATCCGACCGGGAAGGACAGTGACGTGTTCGGACGTCGCAAGAAGAACGGCGCCGCCGATGACGCGGCGGGCGAGGCCGAGCAGGTCGTCGACGGCGTAGCCGGCGACAGCGACGCGGACGAGGGCGAGCCGCAGCGCGTGCGGCTCGAGCCCGAGCCGCGTCCCGACGGCCCCTGGGACGCCTCCGAGGTCCGCGAGCCCGGCGAGGGCCGCGTGGACCTGGGCGGACTCTTCGTCCCCGGAGTCGAGGGCATGGAGCTGCGGGTCGAGGTCGCGGGCGACGCGATCGTCGCGGCCACCGTCGTCCTCCAGGACAGCGCCGTGCAGCTCCAGGGCTTCGCCGCCCCCAAGAAGGAGGGCATCTGGGGCGAGGTCCGTGAGGAGATCGCCTCGGGCATCACTCAGCAGGGTGGCGTGATCGACGAGGTCGAGGGTCCGCTCGGCTGGGAGCTGCGGGCCCAGGTGCCGGTGCAGCTGCCGGACGGTACGGGCGGCTTCCAGGTCGTCCGGTTCATCGGTGTCGACGGCCCCCGCTGGTTCCTGCGCGGAGTGATCTCCGGGCAGGGCGCGGTGCAGCCGCAGGCCGCCGGGCTCCTCGAGCAGATCTTCCGGGACACCGTCGTGGTCCGCGGTGAGGGCCCGATGGCTCCGCGAGACCCGATCGTCCTGAAGCTGCCGGACGACGCGCAGATGGTCGCCGAGGGCGTGCAGCAGGAGCCGCAGGAAGGCTCCCGGTTCGCCGGCGGCATGGGGCAGCTGGCGCGCGGCCCCGAGATCACCGAGGTGCGCTGAGCCGCACCCTCAGGCCATGAACGGGCCGCACACTCCCCACGGAGTGTGCGGCCCATCTCCTTTGTGCGGCTTGCCCGTTGAGGGTTGCCCGGACCATTACGGGGCCCGCGCGCGGACACCCATGCCGTGCTGGTCGCACAGGGGATCGGTTTCGTGGGCGTACGGCGGCTGCCTGCCGTGGTGCGGGGGAGCGGGTCCCGCCGGAACGCGGAGGAGAGGGCGAGGAGTTCACGGTTCTGGACCGGGCGGGCACGCTCCAGTTGCCGCGGGACTACGTGGAGCGGTACGGGCTGCGCGGCCGGGTCCGGCTCGCGGGTGAGACGGGCCACGTGGGCGTATGGCCGGATCGCGACGACCGCTCCGACGGTTAACTGCGGCTCTTTCTTCACCTCTTGACGGAGGGCTGGTACGTACCTAAGGTCTGCGGCCAACACCCGTGTTCATAAAGGTACTTCACGTTCACATAGAAGAACGGATGGCCCCCCACATGCCGAACACACCGGCCCCCGCCCGCCACCGGCGCAGACGACGCACCGCCCTCCTCGCCACCCTCGCGACGACCACCACCGCACTCGTCGCCACCCTCCTCGCCTGGCCCGGCGCCGACCGCGCCGACGCCGCGCCCGCCACCTTCGCCCACCCGGGCGTCACGGTCTCCAAGAGCCAGCTCGACTTCGCCCGCGACAAGGTCAACGCCGGCGCCCAGCCCTGGAAGGGCGCGTACGACCAGATGCTGGCGAGCAAGTACGCCTCCCTCACACGCACCGCCAAGCCCCGCGCCACCGTCGAGTGCGGCTCCTACTCCAACCCCAACTACGGCTGCACCGACGAGCGTGAGGACGCGATAGCCGCGTACACCGACGCCCTCGCCTGGTACATCACGCGCGACGACCGCTACGCGAAGAAGTCCATCGAGCTGATGGACGCCTGGTCGGCCACCGTCAAGGAGCACACCAACAGCAACGCGCCGCTCCAGACCGGCTGGGCCGGCTCCTCCTGGCCCAAGGCCGCCGAGATCATCAAGTACACGTACACCGGCGGCTGGGCGAACGAGGGCCGTTTCCGGACGATGCTGCGCGACGTCTACCTCCCCAAGGTCATCAACGGCTCCAACTCCAACGGCAATTGGGAGCTGTCGATGATGGAGGCCGCCGTCGGCATCTCCGTCTTCCTGGAGGACAGGACGTCGTACGACAAGGCCATGGCCAAGTTCCGTACGCGCACGGCCGCCTACGTCTACCTCGCCTCCGACGGCGACCTGCCGAAGACCGTGCCGAGCCAGAACCTCGACACCAAGGCCAAGATCGTCAGCTACTGGCAGGGACAGTCCACCTTCGTCACCGGCCTCACCCAGGAGACCTGCCGCGACTTCACGCACGCCGGATACGGCATCTCCGCCATCTCCCACATCGCCGAGACCAGCCGCATCCAGGGCCAGGACCTGTACGGCACCGACGTCGGGCAGCGCCTCCAGCAGGCCCTCGGCTTCCAGGCCAAGTACGAGCTGGGCGAGGCGCCGCCGAGCTGGCTGTGCGGCGGGTCCGTCACGCGCGGGCTCGGACCCGTCACCGAGGTCGGCTACAACGCGATGCACACCCGCCTCGGCAACGCCATGACGAACACCCAGAAGCTCACCGAGCAGAACCGCCCGGCGGGCTCCAACAACCTGTTCGTCGCCTGGGAGACCCTGACCCACGCCGAGAACCCCAACTGATCCGGGCCATTGCCCGGCCGGGCGCCGCGTGACCATACTGGCGCCCGGCCGGGGAACGCACGGGGGAGCGCACATGAGTGAGAGCACGGAAGCGGGGACCGCCGTCCTCGACCAGGACGGCGGCGGCCCCATGGTCGTCATCGAGGACCTGCACCGCTCCTACGGCACCGGGGCCGCGGCCGTGCACGCCCTGCGCGGCGTCTCCTTCGAAGTGCCGCGCGGCGAACTCGTCGCCCTCAAGGGCCGCTCGGGATCCGGCAAGACGACGCTCCTCAACCTCGTCGGAGGGCTCGACGAACCCGACGGCGGGCGCATCACCGTCGACGGACAGGACCTCTCCGGGCTCGGCGAGAACGGGCTCCTGGAACTGCGCAGGGACCGCATCGGCTTCATCTTCCAGTCCTTCGGCCTGATCCCGATCCTGTCCGCCGCCGAGAACGTCGGGGTGCCGATGCGGTTGCGCAAGGCCGACCCCCGCGAACGCGAGGAGCGCGTCGAGCTGCTCCTCGCCCTCGTCGGCCTCGCCGACCACGCCAAGCAGCGCCCCGGCGAGCTGTCCGGCGGCCAGCAGCAGCGCGTCGCCATCGCCCGCGCGCTCGCCAACCGGCCCGCCCTCCTCATCGCCGACGAACCCACGGGCCAGCTCGACGCCGAGACCGGCCTCGCCGTCATGGAGCTGCTGCGCGCCGTCGTCCGCAGCGAACACGTCACCGCGCTCGTCGCCACCCACGACGCGGCGCTGCTCGACCTCGCCGACCGGGTCCTCGAACTGCGCGACGGCGAGATCACGGAGCTCACCGCGTCAGGGGAGACGTCGGGGCAGCGCTGACCGAAACGCCGCCGGTGCGGCGCGGCCCGCATCAGAGTTGCGTCAAAGACGCACGTCCGCGGCCCCCTCGCCCCATTTGCCGCAATTGGTGGCCGTAGGGTCGACGCTGCGTACAACACGTGAAGCGGGAAGACAATGGGGCCATGGGACGCGGCAAGCTTCGGATCTACCTCGGTGCGGCACCGGGCGTCGGCAAGACCTACGCGATGCTCTCCGAGGGCCACCGCCGGATCGAGCGGGGCACGGACTGCGCCGTCGGCTTCGTCGAGCACCACGGCAGGCCCCGTACGGAGGTGATGCTCCACGGCCTCGAACAGATCGCCCGCAAGGAGCTGACCTACCGCGGCGCCGTCTTCACCGAGATGGACGTCGACGCCGTACTCGCCCGCCGCCCCGACGTCGCCCTGGTGGACGAACTCGCCCACACGAACGTGCCCGGCTCGCGCAACGCCAAGCGCTGGCAGGACGTCGAGGAGCTCCTCGCGGCCGGCATCGACGTCGTCTCCACCGTCAACATCCAGCACCTGGAGTCACTCGGCGACGTCGTCGAGTCGATCACCGGCGTGCGCCAGCGCGAGACCGTCCCCGACGAAGTCGTGCGCCGCGCCGACCAGATCGAACTGGTCGACATGTCGCCCGAGGCGCTGCGCCGCCGCATGGCCCACGGCAACATCTACAAGCCGGACCGCATCGACGCCTCCCTCTCCAACTACTTCCGCCCCGGCAATCTCACCGCCCTGCGCGAACTGGCCCTGCTCTGGGTGGCCGACCGCGTCGACGAATACCTCCAGCAGTACCGTGGCGAACACAACATCCGCTCCACCTGGCAGGCCCGCGAGCGCATCGTCGTCGGCCTGACCGGCGGACCCGAGGGCCGCACCCTCGTCAGGCGCGCGGCGCGGATGGCCGCCAAGGGCTCGGGCAGCGAGATCCTCGCCGTCTACATCGCCCGCAGTGACGGCCTCACCGCCGCCTCCCCCAAGGAGCTCGCGCTCCAGCGCACCCTCGTCGAGGACCTGGGCGGCACCTTCCACCACGTCATAGGGGACGACATACCGGCCGCGCTCCTCGAGTTCGCACGCGGCGTCAACGCGACCCAGATCGTGCTGGGTTCCTCGCGTCGCAAGACGTGGCAGTACATCTTCGGACCCGGCGTCGGCATGACCGTAGCCCGTGAGTCCGGCCCCGACCTCGACGTGCACATCGTCACGCACGAGGAAGTGGCCAAGGGGCGCGGCCTCCCCGTCACACGTGGCGCGCGCCTCGGCCGCTCCCGCATCATCTGGGGCTGGCTCGTCGGCGTCGGCGGGCCCGCCCTGCTGACCCTCGCGCTCACCCATGTCGCCACCGATCTCGGCCTCGCGAACGACATGCTCCTCTTCCTGTCCGTGACGGTGGCCGCCGCCCTCGTCGGCGGTCTCGTGCCGGCGCTGGCCTCGGCCGCCGTCGGCTCGCTCCTCCTGAACTACTACTTCACGCCGCCGCTGCACCTGTTCACCGTCGCCGACCCCAAGAACATCGTCGCCATCGTGATCTTCGTAGGGGTCGCGGTGTCGGTCGCCTCCGTCGTCGACCTCGCGGCCCGGCGCACCCACCAGGCCGCAAGGCTGCGGGCCGAGTCCGAGATCCTCTCCTTCCTCGCCGGCAGCGTCCTGCGCGGCGAGAACAGCCTCGACGCACTGCTCGACCGGGTCCGCGAGACCTTCGCCATGGACTCCGTCGCCCTCCTCGAACGCGCGAGCGACGTCGAGCCGTGGACCCGCGCCGCCAGCGTCGGCCCGCACCCCCTGGAACGCCCCGAGGACGCGGACGTCGACATGCCGGTCGGCGACCACATGGCGCTCGCTCTGTCCGGCCGGGTGCTGCCCGCCGAGGACCGCCGTGTCCTCGCGGCCTTCGCGGCCCAGGCCGCCGTCGTCCTCGACCGCCAGCGCCTCCAGTCCGAGGCGGACCAGGCCCGCACCCTCGCCGAGGGCAACCGCATCCGCACCGCCCTGCTCGCCGCCGTCAGCCACGACCTGCGGACCCCGCTCGCCGGGATCAAGGCCTCCGTCTCCTCCCTGCGCTCCGACGACATCGCCTGGTCCGAGGAGGATCAGGCGGAACTCCTCGCCGGCATCGAGGAGGGCGCCGACCGCCTCGACCACCTCGTCGGCAACCTCCTCGACATGTCCCGCCTCCAGACCGGCACCGTCACCCCGCTGATGCGCGAGATCGATCTCGATGAGGTGGTCCCGATGGCGCTGGTGGGCGTCCCCGACGGCAGCGTCGACCTCGACATTCCGGAGAGCCTGCCCATGGTCACCGTGGACAAGGGACTCCTGGAGCGCGCCGTCGCCAATATCGTCGAGAACGCGGTCAAGTACAGCCCCGAGGACGAGACGGACAGCGTCGTATTGGTCTCGGCCAGCACACTCGGCGACCGCGTCGAGGTACGCGTCGTGGACCGCGGCCCCGGCGTCCCCGACACCGCGAAGGACCGCATCTTCGCCCCGTTCCAGCGCTACGGTGACGCACCGCGCGGCGCCGGAGTGGGCCTCGGCCTCGCCGTCGCGCGCGGCTTCGTCGAGGCGATGAACGGCACGCTCACGGCGGAGGACACCCCCGGCGGGGGTCTGACCATGGTCCTCACGCTCACCGCCGCGACCGGCCACCCGCCGGCCGCCCCCACCAGCTCAGCCATTGCTCAGAGAGGCAGGTACGCATGACCCGGGTGCTCGTGGTCGACGACGAGCCGCAGATCGTGCGCGCCCTCGTCATCAACCTGAAGGCGCGCAAGTACGAGGTGGAGGCCGCGGCCGACGGAGCGGGCGCGCTCCAGCTCGCCGCCGCGTTCCACCCCGACGTGGTCGTGCTCGACCTGGGCCTGCCCGACATGGACGGCGTCGAGGTGATCAAGGGGCTGCGCGGCTGGACCCGCGTACCGATCCTGGTGCTGTCCGCGCGGCACTCCTCCGACGAGAAGGTCGAGGCGCTCGACGCGGGCGCCGACGACTACGTCACCAAGCCGTTCGGCATGGACGAGCTCCTGGCCCGCCTGCGCGCCGCGGTCCGCCGGGCCGAGCCCACCGGCGGCGACGAGGACGAGGGCATCGTCGAGACCGACGACTTCACCGTCGACCTGGCCGCGAAGAAGGTCAACCGCGACGGCCGCGACGTGCGCCTGACCCCCACCGAGTGGCACCTCCTGGAGGTCCTGGTCCGCAACACGGGCCGCCTGGTCAGCCAGAAGCAGCTCCTCCAGGAGGTCTGGGGCCCCTCCTACGGCACCGAGACGAACTATCTGCGCGTCTACATGGCCCAGCTCCGCCGCAAACTGGAGTCGGACCCCTCCCACCCGCGGCACTTCATCACGGAGCCCGGCATGGGGTATCGCTTCGAGCGCTGACCCGCTCATCCGTTGTCTCCGCCCCCCGGTACGCTTGATTCATGAGTGCTGTCCCTCGTTCCGATACGCCGTCCGAGAAGCCGGCAGGCCGCTTCCGGCGCATGCTCGACCGGCTGTCCTCCTCCCAGGAGGACCTGGAGTCGGAAGAGCTGCGCGAGGACTCGCAGACCACGGGCTGTACCCGCATCGGGGACTGCCAGGACCGGCAGATAGTCACCGTTACTGGTACCTTGCGCACGGTCACCCTCCGACCACGCGCCGGAGTCCCGGCCCTGGAGGCGGAGCTGTTCGACGGCTCCGCGGCTCTGGACGTCGTATGGCTCGGCCGCCGGTCCATCGTCGGCATCGAACCGGGCCGCAAGCTGATCGCTTCCGGACGGGTCTCGATGAGCCGGGGCCGTAGGGTGCTCTTCAACCCGAAGTACGAACTCAGACCGCTCGGACGGGAGTAGCCGGTGACGTCCCTCGACAAGCCGACCGCGGATCAGGACTCCGACTCGAAGGCGGTGACCGAGGCCGCCCTCTTCGAGGCCTTCGGCGGCGTGCGGGGCTTGGTGGAGACCGTCGTTCCCGGTCTCCTCTTCGTGACCATCTTCACGATCAACAAGGACCTGCACATGTCGGCCATCGCGGCCCTCGCGGTGTCCCTGGTCCTGGTCGTGGTCCGCCTGGTCATGAAGGGCACCGTCAAGCACGCCTTCAGCGGCGTCTTCGGCGTGGCCTTCGGCGTCGTCTTCGCGATGATGACGGGCAACGCCAAGGACTTCTACCTGCCCGGCATGCTCTACACGCTGGGCCTGGCCGTCGCCTACATCGTCACCACGCTGTGCGGGGTGCCGCTGATCGGCCTGATCCTGGGACCGGTCTTCAAGGAGAACCTCTCCTGGCGCACGCGCAACCCCGGCCGCAAGAAGGCCTACGCGAAGGCCAGTTGGGCCTGGGGCCTGATCCTGCTCGCCAAGTGCGCGATCCTCTTCCCGATGTACTGGTGGGCCGACACCACGAAGTTCGGCTGGGTCCTGATCGCCCTGAAGATCCCTCCGTTCCTGCTCGCCGTGTGGCTGACCTGGGTCTTCCTGGCGAAGGCGCCCGCGCCTATCGACGTGTTCGCGGAGATGGAGGCGGAGGAGAAGGCCGAGAAGGAAGCGAAGGCCGCCCGTACGGAGGGGGCCGCGCGTCATCGCCGGGAGGCGTGAGGCTCGTTTGCGTCTGCGGGCCGGTGGGGGGCTGGTTGCGCAGTTCCCCGCGCCCCTAGGTGAGATGGGGCCCGGAGTGTGACACTCCGGGCCCCATCTGCGTACCTGCCGTACCTACGGGAAAGCCCTTCAGCCCGCGACGTCCTCGCGGCGGACCGACAGCAGGTCCTCGAGCTGTTCCTCGCGGGCCTGGGCGGCCACGAAGAGCAGCTCGTCGCCCGCCTCCAGGGAGTCCTCCTGGGACGGGGCCAGGACGCGGGTCCCGCGGATGATCGTCACCAGGGACGTGTCCTCCGGCCACTGGACGTCACCCACGCGCGTGCCGGCCAGCGCCGACTCGGGCGGCAGCGTCAGCTCCACCAGGTTCGCGTCGCCGTGGCTGAAGCGCAGCAGGCGGACCAGGTCGCCCACGCTCACCGCCTCCTCGACGAGCGCGGACATCAGGCGCGGCGTGGAGACCGCGACGTCGACGCCCCACGACTCGTTGAAGAGCCACTCGTTCTTCGGGTTGTTCACGCGGGCGACGACCCGCGGGACCCCGTACTCGGTCTTCGCGAGCAGCGAGACGACGAGGTTGACCTTGTCGTCGCCGGTGGCCGCGATGACCACGTTGCAGCGCTGGAGCGCCGCCTCGTCCAGGGACGTGATCTCGCAGGCGTCGGCGAGCAGCCACTCCGCCTGCGGGACGCGCTCGACCGAGATGGCGGTCGGCGCCTTGTCGATGAGAAGGACCTCGTGCCCGTTCTCCAGGAGCTCACCGGCGATGGACCGGCCCACCGCGCCCGCTCCGGCAATGGCGACCCTCATCAGTGACCGCCCTCCTCTTCAGGACCCTCGGCGAACGCCGCTTCGACCTTCTCGACGTCGTCGGTGCGCATCATCACGTGCACCAGGTCGCCCTCCTGCAGGACCGTCTGCGACGTGGGCAGCATCGCCTCGCCGAGCCGGGTGATGAACGCGACGCGGACGCCGGTCTCCTCCTGGAGCCGGCTGATCTTGTGGCCCACCCACGCCACCGAGGCGTGCACCTCGGCGAGCTGGACGCCCCCGGTGGGGTCGCGCCACAGCGGCTCGGCGCCGGACGGCAGGAGCCTGCGCAGCATCTGGTCCGCGGTCCACCGCACGGTCGCGACGGTCGGGATGCCCAGGCGCTGGTAGACCTCGGCGCGACGCGGGTCGTAGATACGGGCCGCGACGTTCTCGATGCCGAACATCTCGCGGGCCACGCGGGCGGCGATGATGTTCGAGTTGTCACCGCTGGAGACGGCCGCGAACGCGCCGGCCTCCTCGATCCCCGCCTCGCGCAGGGTGTCCTGGTCGAAGCCGACCCCGGTGACGCGGCGGCCGCCGAAGCCGGAACCCAGGCGGCGGAACGCCGTCGGGTCCCGGTCGATGACCGCTACCGTGTGCCCCTGTTGCTCAAGGGTCTGGGCCAGGGCTGAACCCACCCGGCCGCACCCCATGATGACGATGTGCACCGGCCGCTACCCCGCACTCCCGGTCGCCCCGATGACCTGCGAAAACATCTCGCTCACTCTTCTCTCTCAGTCTGCCGGGCAACTAGAGGCAATCGCGTGCCGCGTTGCCAGGAGACGAGCTTAAGCCGCATGGCCTCCGTTGCCAGCATCCGCGTAGCCGGAAGCTTGATCAGCTTCGCCGCGCGCTGCCCCTGCCCGCGATCTCGGCCGCGTCCCGCCTGAACGCCCCCTTCATCTCCGGTTCCATCGCGAGCACCGCGATGGCCGGCGCGAGCGGCACGGGCCGGCGGACGATCTTCCGCAGCGGGGTGGTGAGCCGCCAGATGAACAGCGCGATCAGGAACCAGGTGAGGTACCAGCGGTCGAGCAGGCTGATCGGGTACGTCGGGTCGTCGTTCGCCCAGCGCTTGAAGAAGCTGTACGCGACCTCGAAGGTCACGTACGGCACGGCGACCCCGGTCGCCAGGCGCTTGAGGCGTCCCGGGCTCGCGTCGTCGGCGGCTTCTCCGGCGGGGGCTCTCCCGCGTGAACCCGGACCACAGCGGCGTTACGGGCGTCACAGTGCCCACCTAGACTGGGGTCTTCCTTGGCCCGGTGAGCCGACGCGGATGTGGAAGAGGACGACGACGGTGGTGACGCGCGTGCGCGACTTCGATGACCGGCCCGCCTTCGACGACCCGCCGGCCGAGGTCATCGCGGAGGCGGCCGGCGCGTTCGGACTGCTCGCCTCCTCGGCCCGGCTGCACATCGTGTGGGCCCTCGCGCAGGGTGAGAGCGATGTCACAGGCCTCGCCGACCGCGTCGGCGGCGCGCTGCCCGCCGTGAGCCAGCACCTGACCAAGCTGAAGCTCGCCGGGCTCGTCCGGTCCCGGCGCGAAGGGCGCCGCCAGGTCTACTTCGTGGACGACCCGGACATCGTGGCCGTGGTGCGGCTGCTGGTCGGCCGGCTCGCCGAGCGCGTCGATCCGAACCGGGCCCCCCGGCTCCGCGGGGCCGGGGCCTAGAGAACGAAAGGCGCTGGAGGAGGCCGGGGATGGCGGAGCGGGGCGGACAGGTCAGGCGCAGGCCCTGGCTCTGGGGCGCGGTGCTGCTCGTCGTCCTGGTGGCCTGGGCGTGCGGGCGGTCGGGGGATACGGGCGCAGACGGGACCGGTGGGGCCACGGGGGCTACGGGGGCCAGGGGGAAGCCGGATGCGTCCGCCCACCCCTCGCGAACGCCCACGACCCCCACGCCGAAGCCCAGCCCCAGCAGCTCCAGCAGCCCCACCACCCCCTCGGGCAAGTACGACCCGGCGGCCTACGCCCCGCAGGTCCGCGCCCGCGCCGCCGAGGCCGGCGTCAGCCCGCGGCTCCTCATGGCGATCCTCTACAACGAGTCGTACAAACCCCACGACCCCGCCCTGGAACGCGCCTGGCAGCGCTACAAGCCGGGCGCCGCCTTCGGGCTCGCCAACATGCACCGCGCAGCGTTCGACGAGACCAAGCGGGGCCGGGCCTTCGCGGGGCGCCGGTGGGAGGAGCTGCCCGACGACCCGGACCTGGCCGTGCGCGCGGCCGCCTGGTACCTCCACGACCTGGCGCGGCAACTGCCCGCGCACCCCTCGGGCCCGTACGACAAGGACGAGTTGCTCGGGCTCGGCTACAACACGGGCGCGGGGAACATGCAGGCCTTCGCGCGCGGCGCGACGCCCGGCAGCCAGGCCGCCGACTATCTGGCCCGGCTGCGTTCGAACTGGGACAAGGCAGGGCAAGCCGTGGCCGGCGCAGGCGGCGACTGAGGAGGTAACGCCTCGCCAGGACCGCCCGGCGTGAGGCCCGATGTGAGGTTCCGGTGCACTTGGGGGGTGGTGGGTGGGCGGCCCCCCGTTCGAACGCTTACGATCCTCTGCGTGTCCAAACTGACCGACGTGCCCAAACGGATCTTGATCGGGCGCGCTCTGCGCAGCGACCGGCTCGGAGAAACGCTCCTGCCGAAGCGCATCGCCCTCCCCGTTTTCGCCTCCGACCCGCTGTCCTCCGTGGCCTATGCGCCGGGAGAGGTGCTGCTGGTCCTCTCCATCGCGGGCGTGTCGGCGTACCACTTCAGCCCCTGGATCGCCGTCGCGGTCGTGGTGCTGATGTTCACCGTGGTCGCCTCCTACCGCCAGAACGTCCACGCGTACCCGAGCGGCGGCGGTGACTACGAGGTCGCGACCACGAACCTCGGCCCCAAGGCCGGGCTCACCGTCGCGAGTGCCCTCCTCGTCGACTACGTCCTCACGGTCGCCGTGTCGATCGCCTCCGGCATCGAGAACCTCGGCTCCGCGATCCCCTTCGTCGTCGAACACAAGGTGCTCTGCGCGGTCGTCGTCATCGTGCTGCTCACGCTGATGAACCTGCGCGGCGTGAAGGAGTCCGGGAAGCTCTTCGCCATCCCGACGTACGTCTTCGTGGCCGGCGTCTTCATCATGATCGCGTGGGGCGCGTTCCGCGGACTCGTCCTCGACGACACCATGAAGGCGCCCACCGCCGACTTCCACATCAAGGCCGAGCACCAGGGTCTCGCCGGCTTCGCGCTCGTCTTCCTGCTGCTGCGCGCGTTCTCCTCCGGCTGTGCCGCGCTCACCGGCGTCGAGGCGATCAGCAACGGCGTCCCCGCGTTCCGCAAGCCGAAGTCGAAGAACGCGGCGACCACGCTCGCGGCCATGGGCATCCTCGCCGTCACCATGTTCTGCGGCATCATCGCGCTCGCCATGACGACCAAGGTCCGCATGGCCGAGAACCCGGCCACCGACCTGATCCACAACGGCGTCGCGGTAGGCGGGGCCTATGTCCAGAACCCGGTGATCTCCCAGGTCGCCGAGGCCGTCTTCGGCAAGGGCAGCTTCCTCTTCATCATCCTCGCGGCAGCCACGGCCCTGGTCCTCTTCCTGGCCGCCAACACCGCGTACAACGGCTTCCCGCTGCTCGGCTCGATCCTCGCCCAGGACCGCTATCTGCCGCGCCAGCTGCACACCCGCGGCGACCGCCTCGCGTTCTCGAACGGCATCGTGCTCCTCGCGGGCGCGGCCGCGCTCCTCGTCGTCATCTACGGCGCCGACTCGACGCGCCTGATCCAGCTGTACATCGTCGGCGTGTTCGTCTCGTTCACGCTGAGCCAGACCGGCATGGTCCGGCACTGGAACCGCCACCTGCGCACCGAGAAGGACCCGGCCAAGCGCCGCCACATGGTCCGCTCGCGCGCCATCAACACCTTCGGCGCGTTCTTCACCGGCCTCGTGCTCGTCGTGGTCCTCGTCACGAAGTTCACGCACGGCGCCTGGGTCGCCCTCCTCGGCATGTGCATCTTCTACGCGACGATGACCGCGATCCGTAAGCACTACGACCGCGTGGCCGAGGAGATCCAGGCCCCCGAGACGCCGACCGACGACAGCGTCCGGCCGTCCCGCGTCCACTCGATCGTCCTCGTCTCCAAGATCCACCGCCCGACGCTGCGTGCCCTCGCCTACGCGAAGCTCATGCGCAGCGACACCCTCGAGGCGCTCAGCGTGAACGTCGACCCGGCCGAGACGAAGGCCCTGCGCGAGGAGTGGGAGCGGCGCGGCATCGACGTACCGCTCAAGGTTCTCGACTCGCCCTACCGCGAGATCACGCGCCCGATCATCGAGTACGTGAAGAGCCTGCGCCGCGACTCCCCGCGCGACGCGGTCAGCGTGATCATCCCCGAGTACGTGGTCGGCCACTGGTACGAGCACCTGCTCCACAACCAGTCCGCCCTGCGCCTCAAGGGCCGCCTCCTCTTCACCCCCGGCATCATGGTCACCTCCGTGCCCTACCAGCTGGAGTCCTCCGAGGCCGCGAAGAAGCGGGCCCGCAGGCGCTCGGAGTGGAACGCGCCGGGCGCGGTGCGCCGCGGCCCGGTCGAGAAGCGCCCGAAGGAGCCGTCGAACAAGGGCTGACCCCCTCGGCTGTCGTGTGGCGAGCGGCCGGACAACACCCACGTAGACTGGTGGGCTGTTGTCCGGCCGTTCGCCGTGTCCCTTGCTTTCTTACGTTGTGGAGTCCCCCGCCATGCAGGCAGAACCGAAGAAGTCGCTGGTCGGGGAGGAGTACGAGGTCGAGATCGGCCCCGTCGCCCACGGAGGCCACTGCATCGCCCGCACGGACGAGGGCCAGGTCCTGTTCGTCCGGCACGCGCTGCCGGGCGAGAAGGTCGTGGCCCGCGTCACGGACGGCGAGGAAGGCGCCCGCTTCCTGCGCGCCGACGCGGTCACCGTCATCGAGGCGTCCAAGGACCGCGTCGAGGCGCCCTGCCCGTACGCCGGCCCCGGCCGCTGCGGCGGCTGCGACTGGCAGCACGCCAAGCCGGGCGCGCAGCGCCGCCTCAAGGGCGAGGTCATCGCCGAGCAGCTCCAGCGCCTCGCGGGCCTCACGCCCGAGGAGGCCGGCTGGGACGGCACGGTCATGCCGGCCGAGGGCGACAAGCTCCCGGCGGGCGAGGTCCCGCAGTGGCGCACGCGCGTGCAGTACGCGGTCGACCCCGACACCGGGAAGGCCGGACTGCGCCGCCACCGCTCGCACGAGGTCGAGCCCATCGAGCACTGCATGATTGCGGCACCGGGCGTCTCCGAACTCGGCATCGAGAAGCGCGACTGGACGGGCATGGAGTCCATCGAGGCGATCGCGGCGACGGGCTCCCAGGACCGCCAGGTCATCCTGACCCCGCGCCCCGGCGCGCGCCTGCCCCTGGTCGAACTCGACAAGCCGGTCTCCGTGCTGCGCGTCGACGAGAAGGACGGCGGCATCCACCGGGTCCATGGCCGCGGGTTCGTCCGCGAGCGCGCCGACGGCCGCACGCACCGCGTGGGCAGCGGCGGCTTCTGGCAGGTGCATCCGCAGGCGGCGGACACGCTGGTCAAGGCCGTCATGCAGGGCCTGCTGCCCCGCAAGGGCGAGATGGCGCTCGACCTGTACTGCGGCGTCGGCCTCTTCGCCGGCGCGATCGCGGACCGCATCGGCGACCAGGGCGCGGTGCTCGGCATCGAGTCGGGCAAGCGCGCGGTCGAGGACGCCCGCCACAACCTGGCCGCGTTCGACCGCGTCCGCATCGAGCAGGGCAAGGTCGAATCGGTCCTCCCGCGCACGGGCATCACCGAGGTCGACCTGATCGTCCTGGACCCGCCGCGCGCGGGCGCGGGCAAGAAGACGGTGGAGCACCTGGCGTCGCTCGGCGCCCGCCGCATCGCCTACGTGGCCTGTGACCCGGCAGCCCTGGCCCGCGACCTGGCGTACTTCCGCGACAGCGGCTACAAGGTCCGGATGCTGCGGGCGTTCGACCTGTTCCCGATGACGCATCACGTGGAGTGCGTGGCGATTCTGGAGCCGGTGAAGAAGGACGCCTGACCTGAGGTTTCGCGAGTGTGCGGCGGCCCCGCGAATCGAACCGTCGCGGGGCCGGCTTGCTCGTCCCACCTCCGGCTCCTGACCCAGGACGAGTTGCTGCGCGCCCTGGTGGCTGACGCGAACGCACGCAGCAGGCAGGGCATCTGGCGGCGCGACGGTCCACCGAGCGCCCCTCTTGAGAGTGCGGTGACCGCTGGTGTGCGGGTGCCGGCACGCCCTGCATTCCCCGTCGAGAGATCTGCCCCCGCGCGCACGGCCGGAAAGGCTGGGATCCTGTGGGTGAGCGGGCCCATGACTCGACCCCTGACAGGCAGCGGTGGTGAGCGCTGTGGCGGAGATCCACGAGCAGGCTCCTGGACCGGTCGATCCAAGTGTTCCGTGCGTGGATCCTCTGGGGGACTCGTTTCTCCGCACGCGGATCGCCCTGCCGGCGCGACCCGCCGCCTACCTGCGGCGGCAGCGGCTCGACCGGCACCTCGACAAGGCTCTTCGGACGCGGCTGACCCTGATCAACGGAGCAGCGGGCGCGGGCAAGACCCTGCTGGCCGCCGACTGGGCCGCCGGCCTGCCACAGCCGGTCGCCTGGCTCACCGCTGAGGACGAGGACCGGCAGCCCGGTGTGTTCTGGGCGTACGTGCTGGAGGCTCTCCGCGCATGCGGTGCGCCGGTCTCCGGAGCGGTCGGGGTCCCGATGGAGGCGGCCCGCGTGGACCGCAAGCTGCTGGCGGCGCTCGCCGCCGATCTGGACGCACGTGACCAGCCGGTGACCGTCGTGATCGACGAGTTCGACCGCGTGACCACCCCCGAGGTCGCGGAGCAGCTGGAATTCGTCCTGCACCACGCCGGGCAGGGCATGCGCCTGGTCCTCGTCACCCGCACCGAACCCCTGCTGCCGTTGCACCGTTACCGGGCGGCCGGCGAGCTGACGGAGCTGCGCGGCGCCGAGCTGGCCTTCACTCCCGAGGAGGCCGTCTCGCTGCTGGAACGGCACGGTCTGCGCCTGCCGGTCGACGCCGCGCGCGGCCTGGTGGACCGGACCCGGGGCTGGGCCGCCGGCCTGTGCCTGTGCGCCCTGGCCGCGCGGGAGAGCGCGGCCCCGGAGCTCTATCTGAAGGAGTTCGAGGCGGACCGGAGCGCGGTCGCGGACTTCCTGCTGGCCGAGGTGCTCAAGCGGCAGCCGGAGGAGACACAGGATCTCCTGCTGCGTGTCAGCGTCCTCCAGCGTTTCAGTCCTGATCTGGCGAACGCGCTGACCGGGCGGACCGACGCCGAGCCCCTGCTCGTCGAGCTGCACCGCGCGAACGCGTTCGTCGAGGACCTCGGGCACTCGTGGTACCGGCTCCACCCGCTGTTCGGGGAGATACTCCGGGCCCACCTGCGGGTCCGCCTGCCGGGCCTTGAGCCCGAGCTCCACCGACGTGCCGCGCTGTGGCTGCGCCGTTACGGATCCCTGCCGGAGACACTCGCTCACGGTGCCGCATCGGGCGACTGGGGTTTCACCGCCGGCGCCCTCGTCGACGACCTGGCGATCGGACAGCTCTTCACCGGTCTGCGCTCGGCCGACCTCGACCAGTTGTTCTCCGGGATGGACCCCGAGGCCACCGGCCCCGCGCCGGAGCTCGTCCGGGCGGCCCGTGACCTGTCCCGGTGCGACGTCGAGCGCGGTCTGTCCCATCTGCGCCGCGCCGAGGAGCGGCTTGCCGCCGACCCGCGCGACGGGGCGGCCGCGCAGCTGAGCTGTGCGCTGCTGGAGACGCTGGCCGCCCGGCTGACCGGTTCTCCCGAGCAGGCCGAGGCGGCCGCCTCCGCGGCCGCCCGGCTCCGGCGGGAGGTCCCGGAGCACCTCCTGGACAGGCATCCCGAACTCCATGCGCTCCTCATGACCCATCTCGGCTCCACCCGCCTGTGGGCCGGGCGCTTCGAGGACGCGCGTGCCGCCCTGACCACAGTGGCGGACACCCATGGCGAGGCGTCCACCCTGCTGCCCCGTGAGGAGTCGCTGGGGCACCTGGCACTGATCGACTACCTGAACGGCTGGATCGGCAGGGCGGAGCGCAAGGCTCTCGCGGGCGCCTCCGAGGCGGAGAGGCTCCGTCTGCCCGAGCCGGGCGCCTCCGGTGCCGGCACGGGCATCGGGTTGCTGGTGCTGGCCGCCGTGGCCGTGGACCGAGACGAGTTGAGCCGGGCGCAGACCCTTCTCGACGAGACGGCCCAACTCCGCTCTGCGACGCACGATCCGGTGATCGCCGCGGTCCGGGCCCTCACCAAGGCGCGTCTCCTGCTGGTCCAGGGCCACGCTCGGGCCGCCGTCGAGGCGGCGGACCCAGGCATCCGCGTCTTTGCGGCCTCGCCCTGGGCGGCGGGCCAGGAGGCGCTGTTCGCCTCGGCCGCGCACATGGCCGAAGGACGGCCTCGGATGGCCGCCGAGGTGCTCCAGGATGTCCCCGGCGACCAGCCGGCCTGCGCTGTGGAAGCCGCGCGGATGCTGCTCGCCGCAGGTCGCCCGGAAGAGGCCGTCGGCCTGCTCGACAGCATCGACACCGGGGGCCGGACCGGGCCGGCGGTGACCGTTCGGGCAGCGCTGGTCAGGGCTCAGGCCGCGCAGGGGGCGGGAGACGACGCCACAGCTGGCAGGCTCGTCGCGCAGGCACTCCTCGGCGCCCGGCGCGAGCGGCTTCGCAGACCCTTCCTCGATGCGCGGCCGTGGATCCGGCCCCTGCTGTCCACCGCGCCGCTCCAGGAGCTGGCCGCGGACTGGCTGACGCCCGCTCCGTCGCGTCCTGGTGAACCGGCCACGGTCGACGCGCGGCCCGCTGCGCTCGTCGCGGAGGAGCTGAGCGGACGCGAGCGGGACGTGCTGGAGCGGCTGGCCCTGATGATGTCGACCGAGGAGATCGCCGCCGACCTCTACGTGTCGGTGAACACCGTGAAGACCCATCTCAAGAGCGTCTACCGGAAGCTCGGGGTGAACCGGCGCAACGAAGCGGTGCGCCGCGCGCGCGAACTCGGACTGGTGTGAACGGGCCTCGGCGGCCGGGACCGAACACGCCGGCCCTGCCGCGAGCGCACAGGACACCGACGCTCCGGCGGGGCGGCCGGACCGACGCCCTCAGCCGAGCCCGAGGAGGCACCAGTGTCCCGAACCACCGGACCCGTCACGGGCCGACCGGACAGAGCCGAGAGCCGAGCAGGCGGCGACTACACAGGCGGCGTCTACGGATCCCTGCTCGCGGCCTCCGTGGTCGTCGGCGCCGGCTCGCTGGGCTCCTTTCCCCGCGCGGAGCTGGTGCTGCTGCTGTTGCTCACCGGCGTGGTGTTCTGGATCGCCCACGTACACGCGCAGCTGTTCGGAGCGCGGCTGGCGCGGCGGAAGGCACTGGACCGCGGGACCGTGCTGCGCGTGTGCCGCGACGAGTGGCCGATCGTCAATGCGGCCGTCCCGCCCGCCGCCGCGGTGGCCCTCAGCCCTCTCCTCGGGCTGGACGTGAAGGGCGCGCTCTGGCTGGCGCTGTCGGTCGCCGTGGCCGGGCAGGTGGGCTGGTCCGTGGCCGCGGCACGCCGGGCCGGTGCCCCCCGGCGTCTCATGGCCGTCACCGCCTTGGTCAACCTGGTGCTCGGTCTGCTGATCGTCACCTTCAAGATCGTCCTGAAGCACTGAGCCGGATCGTCGTGCGCCGGAGAAGGCAGGTCACCTGTACCGGGTGAGGCCGGGCCGGGCGCAGAGGCGGACGCTCGCAAGTGGGGCGTCGCATCGCCCACCCGCCCCCACGCTGCTCTCGGGAGAAAAGCCCATGCGTTACGAGATCCGCGTCGAGGGACACATGTCGGAAACGCTGACCAAGGCCTTCCCGGAGCTGGGCCACGTGATCATGGCCGGCCAGACGGTCCTGTTCGGCCCCGTCGTGGACGATGCGCACCTGTACGGGCTGCTGGCCCGGCTCCAGTCGCTGGGACTGCGAGTGCTGGAGATGCGGCAGTTGCCGGAGGGCCGGGCCGACTGATCAGAGGCGCTCCGCCCTGCTCCGCCCGGAGCGGCAGGCAGCTCCCAGCGCCTCGAAGTCCCGCTCGTTCTGGTCGGCGCAGGACTGGGCGAACCCGGAGAGCGCGCAGTCGAATCGGTCGCTGTCGCCCAGGTAGCGGATCGGCATCAACTCCGGTACGCGCGTGGCCGACTGACTCTCCAACACGCGCACGCGCGCGTCGCAAATCGGCTCGCTACGGTCATGGTCCTGCCTCCTCGTCCGACGTCCCGGTGTCGTTGGACGTGGTCGGCGACTCGCTGAAGGAGCCCGGGGCGGAGCCGTCCAGCAGGTGGTGGGCGGTGACGAGCGCGGCGGCCGTGAGCACGGCGCGGAGCACGGCCGCGACGGCCGCTCGCCGGCCGGGCCCGATGCGCCGCCTCCGCCGGGGCGGGCCCGGATCGGCAGGCATCCGTCCGGGCGGCTGGGGGATCGCTCATCTCGCCGCTCTTCGTTCCCGGCTGCCGCACGTCCAGCCGCAGGGCGTGCGAACGCCTCCGGTTCCACCCCGTCGCCCTGGCGGCGGCGCCGGATCACCCGCCGTGGGTGACCCGGCGGGCGGCGCCGCGCGGGACGCTGAGGCGGTCAGGTCCCCGCGTACCGCCGGCCCCTTCGGCGGTCCGGGAACGACCCGCTCGATCATGCGAGGAGGAGCCATGACCATGCCGCGTGGTCCGGCGCCGCAGACCGGACCGGAACCCCCCGCCGGCGGGGCGGCCCCCCGGCCGGTCGACGATCCCGCCGACGCGCTGGCGCGACTGGGCCGCTCATGGACCTGGATCCTGGGCTCGGCGGTCGTCACGCTGGTGCCCGGCATCCTGATCCTGGTCTGGCCGGCGGAGACACTGCACGTCCTGGCGGTCCTCATCGGCCTGTACCTGCTGGTCATGGGGGTGTTCCGGTTCGTGGCCGTCTTCGCGCGGGAGGAGCACGGCGAACGGCTGTCGGGGCTGCTCCTGGCCGTTCTGTTCCTCCTGGCCGGGGTGCTGTGCCTGCGGAACCCGCTCCAGACCATCACCGCCCTCTCCCTGATCGTCGGCGTCGTCTGGCTCGTGTCCGGCGTCCTCACCCTCTACACCGCCATCGCCGCCAAGGACCTGCCGCACCGCGGCGTGCTCCTGGGCGTCGCGGTGCTCGGCATCGTCGCGGGGATCGTCGTACTGGCCCTGCCTGCCGAGTCGGCACAGGCCCTGACCCGGTTGCTCGGCCTGTGGCTCGTCCTGCTCGGGCTGGCCGAGGCGGCGGTCGCCTTCGCCTGGCGGTCCGCGCTTCGGAAGGCGGGCGTCACGGGCTCGCCCGGCCAGGAACCGACGGCCTGACACCCCACCCACAAAGCTCACCCCCGTCGGGTGAGGCCACCGGGCCCCCGTCGGCCCACGCTGAAGACGGCAGGCAAAGGCGGCTGGGCGAGCGCCCGGGACGGAGAAGAGACATGAACGCGCAGACGTACCTGGCGTACGACTATCCCCTGATGAGCGTCTTCTGGAGCATGCTCTGGTTCTTCCTGTGGATCATGTGGTTCGTCCTGCTCTTCCGCGTCATCGGCGACATCTTCCGCGACGACGACATGAGCGGCTGGGGGAAGGCCGGCTGGCTGGTGTTCACCATCTTCCTGCCCTTCCTGGGCGTCTTCGTCTACATGATCGCCCGTGGCAAGAACATGGGCCGCCGGGAGATCGAGCAGGCCCGTGAGCAGCAGAAGGCCTTCGACAGCTACATCAAGAAGACCGCGGGCGGTACGGACCGGCCCAGCAGCGTCGACGAGCTGGCCAGGCTGTCCGAGATCCGCGCTCGCGGCGACATCACGGACGAGGAGTTCAGCAAGGCGAAGCAACTGGTGCTGGCCGGCCACAGTCCGGCCGAAGGCCCGGGTACCGACACCGCCTCCGGCTCCTCCGGTTCCGGACGCTGAGCGCGTGCCGGACGAACACGAAACGAGGCACCACCATGACCGCGACACACTCGCAGCCGGCCGACACGACGAAGCAGGCGTGGGCAGGCGGCCTGACGATCTTCGCCGGCATCATGCTCATGCTCGTCGGTGTGCTCGGCATCTGCCGGGGCATCATGGGGATCGCCAAGGACGACATCTTCGTCACCACACGCAACTACATCTTCCAGTTCGACCTGACCGGCTGGGGCTGGGTCCACCTCGTCCTGGGCGTACTCGCGGTGATCATCAGCTTCGGGCTGATCCGGACCGCGACGTGGGCACGCGTCGGCGGCGTGGTCATCGCCGGACTCGTCATCATCGCCAACTTCCTGTCCCTGCCGTACTACCCGGTCTGGTCGGTCGTGCTGATCGCGATCTCGGGCTTCATCATCTGGGCGCTGTGCGTGGTCCGGAAAGACGAGTCCGACGGGTTCTAGGGCGCACCTCACGGCGTGTAGGTGACGCGCCTCGACGCCGGCCGGTTCCAGGACCGTGGGCAGTACGTCGATGAGCTCGACCAGCGCGTCGGTGTGCTGCCCCTCGGGCAGACCCGGGCCTCGTCATCGCCCTCCAGGCGACTGCCACTGGATCCTGGAGATCCATCTGATCGATCGCGAGCGCGGCTTCGGCGGCTTCCACGAGGAGTTTCTCGACCTGGGATGACCGTATACAGGCCGTTGGGTAGGCCGTTCAGGCGCTGTCACTCGGGCGACGGCCTCCTCCTGCCGACATCTCTTAGCGGTGCCCGTGTTCACCGTCCGACGGACGGATCCGTGCATGGGCCGGGCTCCTGCCGGACATCGGCGTGCCCCGCACACCACTTGGAGACACGATGTCCATGCGTCACCGCCGACCGCACGCGGCCCTGATCGTCGCCGCCCTGTGTCTGGTCACCACCCTCGCCGGATGCTCGGACTCGGGCGACGGGTCCTCCACCAGCAGCACCCCGCCCGCGTCCGCTTCCGTTTCGGCGTCCTCCGCACCGTCCGCCTCCGCAAGCGTCTCCGCCCCGGCCTCGGCGTCCCCCTCGTCCTCCGAGAGCGGAAAGGGCGAAGTGAAGGTCACCATCAAGGACTTCGCCTTCCACCCGGCCACGTTCGAGGTCAGCCCCGGCACGAAGATCACCGTCACGAACGAGGACTCGGCCACGCACACGCTGACCGCCGACGACAAGTCCTTCGACACCGGCAACCTCGCGCAGGGGAAGTCGGCCACCATCACCGCGCCGTCCAAACCGGGCTCGTACTCCTACATCTGCACCATCCACCCGAACATGAAGGGCACCCTCACGGTCCGCTGACGTCGGCGCACCCCGCACGCCCTCGTCACCGGGAGGTCCCCGCCATGTCCCACGAACCGACCGACCCCCCGTCCCCCCGCCCCGCGCGCCGGCCATGGCGCGCGGCGGCCCGCATCCTCGCCGCCGCCGGACTCGCCGTCAACGCGTACGTGCACGCGGACCTCGCGTCCCGCTACGACCCCGTCAGCGCCGCGATCAGCCAGGGCTCCCTCTTCAGGATCGAGACCGCCCTCGCCGCGCTCGCCGCCGTGCTCGTCCTGTTCTGGCGCCGGTCCCTCGGCGACGTCTTCGCCTGGCTCACCGCGGCCGGCGGACTCGCCGCCCTGCTCGTCTACCGCTACGTTGACGTCGGCGCATTCGGGCCGCTGCCCAACATGTACGAACCCCTCTGGTACGCGGAGAAGGACCTCGTGGTGATCTCGCAGGTACTGACCGTCGTGGCGATGACCTTGCTCCTGGTCGGCCGGGGTCGCGAACGGCTCCTGGCCTGGCGGTCGGCCTCCGGACACTGAGTGATATCTGTTCCGGCGAGTGCAGAAATTGAGGGCGGGAGGCTGAAGTTTTTCCGGGCGGCCGGGCTGGGAAATTGGAGTTCTGCGGGATTTCGGGGTGGCATGCTACTGTTGGATTTAGTTGCAGTTGTGGTTCCCAAAAACTTCGAGTGCCTCCGTCGGAATATTTGTTCCGGCGGGAGCGCTTCTCTGTTTCCGGTGTCCTTTCCGGGCGGGGCGATGATCGCAGCGACAGGAGTTCGCACAGTGCGGGCTCCGGGCACTGCCCCGAAGGAGATATGACATGGCTACTGGCACCGTGAAGTGGTTCAACGCGGAAAAGGGTTTTGGCTTCATCGAGCAGGACGGTGGCGGCCCCGACGTCTTCGCCCACTACTCGAACATCGCCGCCCAGGGCTTCCGTGAGCTGCAGGAAGGCCAGAAGGTGAACTTCGATATCGGTCAGGGCCAGAAGGGCCCGACGGCCGAGAACATCGTTCCCGCCTGACGTCGTCGCTGACGCGTAGACCGTAGCTGGGGCCCGCACCTTGGGGTGCGGGCCCCAGCTCGTTGCTTTTCCGGGTGCCGTTCATCTTTTTGGCATCCAATTATTCGGCTCGTTCCTGCGATTCCCTGTGCTGTTCAAGTGTCGTGGGAATTCCCTGACGCGTGCCGTGCATTTTCGTGCCGCGTCCAGGAAGGTTTTGCCGATCATGAAACGTACGTATGGGGCAGGTCGAGAGGGTCGAGCCGGGCGAACGAGCCGGAGTGTGGTTTCCGGGGAGTTCGCGTTGCCGAAGACCGTTCGGCCGGGTCTGCCCGCCGTCGCTTCCTTCGGGGAACTCGCCCTGCCGGACGAGCTCCTGCGGATGCTCACCAGCCTCGGCATGAACGAGCCGTTCCCCATCCAGGCCGCGACCCTGCCCAACTCGCTCGCCGGGCGTGACGTGCTCGGCCGCGGCCGTACCGGGTCCGGCAAGACCCTCGCGTTCGGGCTCGCCCTCCTCGCCCGTACCGCCGGGCGGCGCGCCGAGCCCCGCAGTCCGCTCGCCCTGGTCCTCGTCCCCACCCGCGAACTCGCCCAGCAGGTCACCGAGGCGCTCACCCCGTACGCCCGGTCGCTGAAGCTGCGCCTGGCCACCGTCGTCGGCGGCATGTCCATCGGACGTCAGGCCGGAGCGCTGCGCGGCGGCGTCGAGATCGTCGTCGCCACCCCGGGGCGGCTCAAGGACCTCATCGACCGAGGCGACTGCCGGCTCGACGAGGTGGCCGTCACGGTGCTCGACGAGGCCGACCAGATGGCCGACATGGGCTTCATGCCCCAGGTCACGGCCCTGCTCGACCAGGTGCGGCCGGAGGGCCAGCGCATGCTGTTCTCCGCCACGCTCGACCGCAACGTCGACCTCCTCGTGCGCCGCTATCTGCACGACCCCGTGGTCCACTCCGTCGACCCGTCGGCCGGCGCGGTGACCACGATGGAGCACCACGTCCTGCACGTGCACCCCGTCGACAAGCATGCGGCCACCACCGAGATCGCCGCCCGCGACGGCCGGGTCATCATGTTCCTCGACACCAAGCACGCGGTGGACCGGCTGACCCGGGACCTGCTCGGCGTCGGTGTGCGCGCCGCCGCCCTGCACGGCGGCAAGTCCCAGCCGCAACGCACCCGCACCCTCGCCCAGTTCAAGAGCGGCCACGTCACCGTCCTGGTCGCGACCAACGTCGCCGCCCGCGGCATCCACGTCGACAGCCTCGACCTCGTCGTCAACGTCGACCCGCCCGCCGACCACAAGGACTACCTGCACCGCGGCGGCCGTACGGCCCGTGCCGGGGAGTCCGGCAGCGTCGTCACCCTGGTCCTGCCCCACCAGCGCCGGGACATGAGCCGGCTGATGCGCGACGCCGGGATCACCCCGCAGATCGCCCAAGTCCGGTCGGGCGAGGCCGAGTTGAGTCGCATCACCGGGGCGCGGGCGCCGTCCGGTGTGCCGGTCGTCATCACCGCGCCAGTGGCGGAACGCCCTCGGCGCAGCGGGGCGAGCACTCGTGGCCGCCGCAGCCGTTCCGCCGAGGCCCGGCGCGCCGCCGATCCGAGGCGCGCCGCCGACCAGCCGCGCACGGGGCAGGGCGCGGGAACCTTCCGGCAGTCCGCGCACCCGGTCGCCGCGGCGTCCTGACCTGTTACGCCACGGTCCGTAGCCACCCGCCCCGTCCCGCCATCCCGTAGGAGGCACTTTGACACTGGTCGAGACACATCCGCGCGAGACGGCCCGCCCCCCTTCGGGGGGTGCGTTCCCGAGGCCGTCGGGACCTCGCGTCTGGGCCGACATGACCGTCGAGGTCGCCCTGTCCGTCCTCGACAGCTCCCGTGCCGGCCGGCTTCTCCTCTGCGACGAGGACGGCCGCTGCACCGGTACGGTCAGCGGCGCCGAGCTGGGCGCCGCGCGCGCCAGCGCCCGCTACACCGATCGCATCCAGCTGCGGGACATCGTCCACAGCTCCGGTCCGTCCCTCTCCCTGTGAGGCCCCCATGCGCTGTGTCATCGCCAGATTTCCCTTCGAACTCTTCAGCAGTGATGTGCTGGAGGCGATGAAGGGCGTCAAACCCGAACCAGTCACCGGCGACTCCGTGCTCATCGGGCGGCGCCGCTACCCCGTCAAGCAGGTCGGGGCCGTCATCACCCGGCAGGACCGGCGCGACTTCACCTCCGGTGAGGTGGTCAGGGCGCTGACCGCGCTCGGCTTCGCCTGTACCGAGGTCTCTGCGGGCGGCTCCGACGGGGCTGAACTCACCCCGCTCCAGGTCGCGTCGGCTCTGATGGGCTCGCCCGCCTCCGCGTAGACACGCCGCCGGCCACCGAGGCCCGGCGGCAGAGGGCCCCGACCGAGACCCGGTCGGGGCCCTCTGCGTGCGCGCGGCCCGGCGGCGGCGCGGCCTTGCGGACGCATGGTGTTCAATTTGCCCGGGGCACGGCCGCCGCGACGGCGCCGGGGTCCCTCCATGCGCCCCTCGACGAGGTGAAATGACAGCAGAAGGACCGCTCGGCCGTCTCGACGACGATGATTACCCCGCCTTCACGATGGGCCGGGCAGCCGAGATGATCGGCACCACGCCCGCGTTCCTGCGGGCCATCGGCGAAGCGCGTCTGATCACTCCGCTGCGGTCGGCCGGCGGACACCGCCGCTACTCCCGCTACCAGCTGCGTATCGCGGCACGGGCCCGCGAGCTCGTCGACCGGGGCACCCCCGTCGAGGCGGCCTGCCGCATCATCATCCTCGAGGACCAGCTCGAGGAGGCCCTGCGCATCAACGCGGAGTTCCGCCGCGCGGCGGCCGGACCGCATGCCGGGGCCGAGGGCCGATAGGCCCCACCCGAAGACCCCGCCCCTCAGGCAACTCCCTGCCATGCAGCTTCCTGGCGTGGCCGGATGCGGACAGTGGGAGTGGCGCGGTGATCATCTCTGGGCACGCAGTCGGAACGGCCGAGACGGACCGGACCGGCGCAGGTCAACGCATCGAACGTACGCCGCACCGTACTCGCGAATGGAGACCTCCCATGTCCCGTGCCACCACCTGCTGTACCGTCCTCGCCGCCGCCGTACTCGGCGGGATCCTGTGGGCCGTGCCCGCGCAGGCCCTCCCCTCCGGGGCCACCGGGCACGGAGCCGGCGCCCCGAAGGCGGCCCCCTCCTCCGCCGACGACTTCGTGTGGCCGACCCCGCCGGCCCGGCCCCTCGACTTCGTGTGGCCGACCCTTCCGCAGCACCTGCCCGGCCTGCCCGGCATACCCACCTCGCCGGACGACTTCGTCTGGCCCGTCGCCCCTCAGCGGTGAGTGCGATGCAGACGACGACGCCCCGTCAGATCCACTCCCTGCGCGTGGCCTGCACGCCGGCCTCGATCGACTCCTGGGTCAGCGCGTTGACCGGATGGAACGCGAGGGACTCGCGCACGCAGGACTCGGCGAGGGCCTCCAGACGGATACGGATGTCGTCGACGTTGTCGAGGTGTTCCGTACCGTCCAGGGTGTTCGACCAGCCGGACGCCGTGTACTCGGCGGCGAGCGTGGCCAGCGCGGCGCGGTTCTGCTCGATGCGCTGCTGGCGCCAGGCCAGTTCGTTCTGCTCCCGCTGGAGGAGGACCTTCAGGCGCCGAGCGACGGGTTCACCGCCCGCAGCCGGCCGGGGGAGTCCGTCGAAGGTGCGAGGAGGGAGAGTTCGGACAGCCTGTCCAGGGCCGCCTCCACCGCCTCCGGTGTGCACTCGAGTAAAGCGGCGAGGCGCTTCGGATCGTGTTCCTTGTGGAACAGAATCGCGCGGTAGACACCGAGCGTCTGCCGGGCACGACCCTGCGCCTCTCCCGGTTCGCGTTCTGCCGTACCCGCGAGGGCGTACTGGTCCTGGAGTCGCCGCTCGTGAAGTTCCGCGCGGTGCTCGTGGACCGCGCGGCCCGCGAACTGGTCGCCGCCCTGGGCGAACCCGTCGCGGCCTACGCGCTCGGCACCGGCCTTCGCGAGGACGACGCCCTCGACGCGCTCGCCCACCTCGTGGGGGCCGGCTTCGTCGAACCCGCCGACGAGGAAGGCGCGTTCGTCTCCGGCACGGAGCCGACGCTGCGCCAGTGGGACTTCCACGACCTGCCGTTCCACTCCCGCATCCGCTCCGGGCGCTACGACGACGTGTTCGGCGCCGTCTACCCGTACCGCGGCGAGATCGACCCCCAGCCCGCCGTGAAGCCCGCCCCGGACGGACCGGCCGTGGACCTGTACCGGCCCACGCGCGAGGAGATCGCCGGGCGCGACCCGTCGCTCACCACCGCCCTGGAGACGCGCCGCTCCATCCGCTCCTACGGAGAGGGGGAGTTGACGGCCGAGCAGCTGGGCGAGTTCCTCTACCGGGTCGCCCGCGTCCGCGCCCACTACACCCCCGAGGACGGCAGCGGCCGCGACGAGGTCGTCTCCCGCCCCTATCCCAGCGGCGGCCAGGGCTACGAACTCGAGCTGTACGTGACCGCGCGGCGCTGCGCGGGGCTCGACGCCGGCATCTACTACTACGACCCCGTCGCGCACCGCCTCGTCCTCGTCAACGACGCGGGACGGACCGGGAGTCGCTCTTCCGTGTGGCGTCACGCGCCACCGGGATGGAGGCGCGCCCCGACGCGCACATCACCGTCACGGCGCGCTTCCAGTGCATGGCGTGGAAGTACCGCGCCATCGCCTGCGCCACGACGCTGCGGCACACCGGTGTGCTCTACCAGACCATGTACCTGGTGGCGACGGCACTCGGCCTCGCCCCGTGCGGCCTGGGCAACGGCGACGCCGACATGTCGGCCCGTGTCCTCGGCCTCGACTATCTGAAGGAGTCGTCCGTAGGCGACTTCCTGCTGGGCAGCCGCAGCCCCGACGACTCCGTGGCCGGCGATCCCGAAGCGGGCTGGGCCATGCTCAACAGTCCGGAATGGTCGCTGCCGGTTAATTCCCCCGTGATAAATGTCAGCGAGGGGGCGCAAAGACTGGCCACCGAATGACCGGCCGAGCATTATTAATTGCACAGCCACCGGTTGCGGAAAGAAAAAAGCCCCCCCGGAAATCTCCGGGAAGGTCCCTCCGGGGAATTGTGGGGCCCTTTTACGGGCCCCTTGTCGGGCCGCCGACGTCCCTGCGTCAGCCCCGCACGGCGACGTGGAACGACGAGGCCCACAGCACCAGCGCGGCGCCCAGGCCGACCACGACACGCACGGTCTCCATCGTCGTGCCGGTCGCGGCAACCACCAGGCCGGCCACCGCGACCGCGGTCAGGAACACGGCCGTCCACTTGTACTGCCACTGGTCGAAAAGACGGGCGAGCGGGAAGAAGTGCAGGCCCACGACCAGGCAGATGCCGGGCGGGATCAGCTCCGGGTGGCCGCTCGCGTTCGACACCGCGATCACCACGAAGATCGCCACCAGCTCGGCCATGTTCACCATGCCGACCCCGCGGTTCCACTTCTCCGGGAGCCGCACCATGCGCGAGGCCGGACCGGCCCCGCCGCGGAAGGCCAGGACCACCGCCACGACGGTCACCGCGGCGGCGAGCACGCCGACCGTCACCGAAACCCCCACGGCGCTTATGCCGGAGCCGCCCGCAAAAGCCCACACCAGGGCAAAAACCGCGAGGACGATGGCCCCGCGGCGGCGCAGATTCTGCGTGAGTGCAAGGCACTCCGTGTCCGTAGTCATGGCCGGAGGGTACAGCGATCTTGGCGCCTCCTAGGCAGTTTTCGGACAACCCGTCCGTGACTCGGCGGGCACCCGTGTCACGAAAGTGGTGACGTATGTAAGCGGCCGCCCCGCATTCCCTTTCCGGGCGCAAGCCGCCGCCACAGAATTCCAGTCAAAACATTCCGCAAGATCTGTTGAAGATTTCCTGGAAGGTGCGAAAACATGGGGGTTGAAGCGCCGGAGCGCACTGCCGTGAAGCCGGACTCCGCCGGCCTGACGGGAGTGCGGCTCCACACACGGATGCCGGTGACACCGGGGTGGCTCGCCCGGCACGTCGTGCCGGGCGCCCGCGCCCTGAGCGAACGGGGCACTCCCGCCGTCCAGTTGAGGCGCGGCTGGCTGCACGGCCCGCACGTCGATGTCCTCGCGCTCGCCCTCGCGGTGCCGGGCGGCCCCGACTGGACCGAGGTCGGGGACCTCCTCGACGCCGGGCCGCTCGACCCGCCGCGCGCCCTGACCGAGGAGGCGTACCTGGAGAGGACTGCGAGCGGATGTTCGGGGCGCCGTACTACGCGATCCACCGCGCGCATCTGCACGAGGCGCTGCTCTCGCTGGTCGACCGGGACAGCCTCCGGCTCGGCCAACGCCTGTGCCGCGCCGAGGAGTTGGGTGACGACGGCGCCCGGCTCACCTTCGAGGACGGCACCTGTCCGCGACGCGGAGGTCGTCGTCGGCGCCGACGGCATCCACTCGACCGTCCGCGAGACGTTCCTGCGCGACGAGCCGGTCTTCGCGGGACTCGGCATCTACCGGGGCCTGGTCCCCGTGGACCGGCTCCCCGACGAGGCGCGCGCCGCCCTCGTGCGCCTCTGGCTCGGGCCCGGCGGGCACTTCGTCTGCTACCCGGTCTCCGGCGGCCGCCACCTCAGCTTCGCCGCGACCGTCCCCATGACGGACGCGCCGCCCGAGTCGTGGTCGGCGCCCGGCGACCCGGAGGAGCTGCGCCGCGCGTTCGGCTCCTGGACCGGCCTGGTCGCGGACATCGTCGAGGCCGTCGACGTGACGCATCAGTGGGCGCCCCACGACCGGCCGCCGCTGCGGCAGTGGTCGAGCCGCCACATCACGCTCCTCGGCGACGCGGCGCACCCGATGCTGCCGTTCATGGCACAGGGCGCCAACCAGGCCATCGAGGACGCGATGGACCTGGTGGCCGGCCTCGCCGCCCCGACCGATGAGCCCACCGGCACCCGCCGGCCTCGCCGCCCCGACCGATGAGCCCACCGGCACCCGCCGGCCTCGCCGCCCCGACCGACGAGCCCACCGGCACCCGCCGGCCTCGCCGCCCCGACCGATGAGCCCACCGGCACCCGCCGGCCTCGCCGCCCCGACCGATGAGCCCACCGGCACCCGCCTCGCCTGCTACGAGTCCCTGCGCATCCCGCGCACGGCCGAGATCCAGCGCGGCTCCCGCGGCAACGCCGGCGTGCTGCACCTGCCCGACGGCCCGGCCCAGCGCCGCCGCGACGCACAGATGGCGGTGCACGCCGCCCTGCGCGACCGGACGACGCTGTACGCCCACGAGACGGGACGCAGCGTGGTGCCTTCGGGGGTGTGAGTTCGGGGGCGTGCCTTGTCGAGGTGCGACAGGCAATGTGACGGGGCGTCGGCCGCCGTCTACTGTTCGGCGCATGCAGTCCTACACCATCGGGCAGGCGGCGCGGCTGCTCGGCGTCAGCCCCGACACGGCACGCCGCTGGGCCGACGCGGGCCGCGTCGCCACCCACCGCGACGAGGGCGGCCGCCGCCTGATCCGCGGCCAGGACCTGGCCGCATTCTCCGTCGAGGTCGGCCAGTCGGGACCCGACGACGAGGACGCCTCGTACACCTCCGCGCGCAACGCCTTCCCCGGCATCGTCACCGGCGTGAAGCTCGGCGACGTGGCGGCCCAGGTCGAGATCCAGGCGGGCCCGCACCGGCTCGTCTCGCTCCTGACCCGCGAGGCCGTCGAGGAGCTCGGCCTGGAAGTGGGCATGCAGGCCATCGCCCGCGTGAAGTCGACCAACGTGCACATCGACCTCACCTGACCCGGCCCACCGGGCACCTGGATGTGAGGGGTGTACGTAGCAACACCCGAGGTCCGGGCCGTACGCCCCATGTGCCGGAAGGCCGCCGTCCCTAACGTCGTGGTCATGGCGCAGACAGCGCCGTGACGACGACGGTGGACGGGGAGAAACCATGTTCCGACGTACGGGCCGAGCGGGCGGCAGCGGACCGGCAGGGCACGGCGGCGAGGCCCTGCGCCTCGTCAAGGTCAGCAAGACGTACGGGGCCGGGGAGGGCGCCGAGAACGCCGTGACCGCACTCGACGACGTGACCCTGAGCCTGCGGAGCGGGACGTTCACCGCCGTGATGGGTCCCTCCGGCTCCGGCAAGTCCACGCTCCTGCAGTGCGCGGCCGGACTGGACCGGCCCGACAGCGGCATCGTGATGGTCGACGGCGAGGAGATGACGGGCGGCACCGAGGCGGCCCTCACCAAGTTCCGCCGCCGCCGGATCGGCTTCGTCTTCCAGCAGTACAACCTGCTGCCGACGCTGACCGTCGCCCAGAACACCACCCTGCCGCTCAGGCTCGCCGGGCGGCGCGTGAACCGGGCCCGCGCCCAGGAGATCCTCACCCAGGTCGGCCTCGGCGACCGGCTCGGCCACCGCCCCGACCAGCTCTCCGGCGGCCAGCGCCAGCGCGTGGCCATCGCCCGCGCCCTCGTCACCCAACCGAGCGTGATCTTCGCGGACGAACCGACCGGCGCCCTCGACACCGGCAGCGCCCGCGACGTCCTGCGCCTCCTCCAGGAAGCCGTGCGCCTGCACGGCAGGACCGTCGTCATGGTGACGCACGACCCGGTCGCCGCCTCGTACGCGGACTCCGTGCTCTTCCTCGCGGACGGCCGCCTCGCGGGCGAGATGACCGCGCCCACCGTCGACGCCGTGGCCGAACGCCTCGCGCACCTCGGCGACAGCACGCCGGCGGGGGTGTGAGCCGTGTTCGCACTCGCCCTGCGCTCCGTCCGGCTGCGCCCCGGCCGCCTCGTCGCGACGCTCCTGTCCGCCTTCCTCGGCGCGGCGATCATCATGACGTTCAACTCGCTGCACGACACGGCGGGCGCCCCCGGCGTCGACCACGTCAGCGCGGAGACCCTCACCACCGCGGCGAGCGTCGTCGGCGGCTACGGAACCCTCCTCGTGTTCTTCGCCGTCGCCTCCACCCTGACCGTCAACGTCCGCCAGCGCGCTGACGAGATCACCCTCCTGCGCCACACCGGCGCCACCCCCGCCCAGATCAAGCGCATGATCGTCGGCGAGTCCGTGATCGTCGCCCTCGCCGGTTCGGCGCTCGCCGTCGGGCCCGCGATGCTCGGCGGCCACGCCCTGCTCGACGTGTTCAAGGACAGCGGCCAGGTCGCCGATGGCGTCAGCTACGTATTCGGTTCCGTCGCCCTCACGTCCGGCCCCGCCGTCACCCTGCTCGCCTCCGCAGGCGCCGCGTTCCTCGCGGTGCGGCGCGCCACGAGGGCGGCCGCCGGGATGCGTCAAGGGCGGGGCAGGGCACGGAAGTTCGCGGCATGGGGCGCGCTCGCCGTCGGTGCCGCCGGTGTCCTGAGCACCTTCGCGATGAAGGCCACCGACGCGGCCCTCATGGCGGCGCCCGCCTACGGCGCGATCCTGCTCTCCGTAGGCTTCGCGCTGCTTTCCCCGGCCCTGCTGCGCACCCTCCTCGGCCGCGCGGAACCCCTGCTCACCGCACTCACCGGCGCGAGCGGCTATCTGACGGTACGGAACATGCGGCAGCGCGCCGAGCAGCTCTCCGGCGTCCTGATGCCGCTGATCCTCTTCACCGGCATGGCCACGGCCACCCTCTACATGCAGGCCGTCGAGAACGACGCGATCAAGGCGTCCGGTCTCGCCAAGTCCGTCGAGGACAAGAACCTGGAGACCCTCAACGTCGTGGTCGTCGGCATCATCGTCGTCTTCGCCTGCGTGATGCTCGTCAACACCCTGTACGCGGCGACCTCCTACCGGGTCCGCGAGTTCGGGCAGCAGCGCCTGGCCGGTGCCACGCCGGGACAGGTCCTCGGGACGGTCGCGGTCGAGAGCCTCGTCCTCACGGTGACGGGTGTGTTCTTCGGCACGGTCGCGGGCCTCGCGGGAATCGTGCCCTTCACCACCGTCCGCACCGACTCGCTCCTGCCCGACCAGGGCCTCGGGATCTGGCTCACGGTCGTGGCGTCGGCGGCCACGGCCACGTTCGTGACCAGTCTGGGCACGGCCCGCAGGACCCTGCGCGTCAAGGCCGTGGATGCCGTGGCGATCGCCGCCTGACACCGGATCCGCCCGCCCGGCACGGTCCGCGCCCGCAACCACGGCGGATGCGGACCGTGTCGCTGTTGGGCTGAACGGGTGACTTGGCGTAAGAATGGCGGGTGCAGACAAAAGTACGAGCCCGGACGGGGTGGGGGCAGTGAACAGCCACGACGTCACTGACGAACAGTGGGAAGGGCTCGCCCAGGTCGTACCTCTGCGCGGCCGTAACGCATGGCCGTCGGCGGTCGACCACAGGGCCGTTCCCGAAGCGGAGACGGAGGCGCGGCGACGGTTCGTCGTGCTGCGGGTCAACGTGTTCGCGGACGCCCGCGAGGTCGCCGAGACCGTGATGACGGGCATCCCCGTGCTGCTCGACCTGAGCGGCGCCGAGTCCGATGTCGCCAAGCGCGTCCTGGACTTCAGCAGCGGAGTGGTCCTCGGCCTCGGCTGCGGAATGCACCGTGTCGACCGCAATGTCTTCCTGCTCGCCCCTCCCGGCACCGAGGTGCAGGACTTCGTGGCGGGGGCCGTTCCCCGGGCCTAGGGTCTTTCGGTTGGATCAGGCCGGACCGGGCCCCGCGAGCCCGGCGTGATCCAAACGAGAGGCCCTCGTCACCCGGCCCAGGCCCTCCGGTCCCCCGATCGAAGGAAGGTCCGCCCGGAAGAACGGTTCTCCGGGCGGAGTGCCGCCTACCGTCCGGGACATGACCTTGCTCGCGCGGGGCGGCGGCGCACCCCCGGCCCCCCAGGACCGGCCGAGCCTCACCGAACTGCGGCTCTCGGCCTTCGCCGCGCACCGAGGCGCCGGCTTCCCGCTCGGCCCGCTGACCCTCTTCGCCGGACCGAGCGGCAGCGGCAAGTCCAGTGCCCTGAAGGCCTACGAGGGACTGGCCCGGCTCGGCGGCGGCGCGGCCCTCGACGAGGTGTTCCCCGACCCGTCCGCCTATGTCCCCGACCGGGCCCGGCCCGACGCGCAACGACGCCGCGGCTTCCGCATCGGCTGCACCGTCACCGGGCCCGTCGGCCCGGTCCGCCTCGACCTCGCGATCCAGGCGGAGCCCGAACTGCGCATCGTCGGCGAGCGGTTGACCTGCGAGGGCCGCACTCTCCTGGAGACCGCCCTGCGCGACCCCGGACGCCGCGTCGTCCAGGCCGCCTGGCACACGGCAGGGGCAACCCCCGTGACCCGCGCGCCCCTGCCGGACGACCTGCTCGGCACCGCGCTCCTGCCGCTGCGCGTCGCGGGCAAGACGGAAGGCCAGCGGCTCGTCATCGCCGCCGCGGAACAGGTCGTGGTCGCCCTGCGCTCCGTCTTCTCCTGCGACCCCCGGCCCGACCGCATGCGCCGCCCCGCCCCGGCCACCGCCGACCGCCTCCTGAGCGGATGCGACAACCTCGCCGCCGTCCTGTGGCGCACACGCTCCGAGTGCGGCACCCGGCACGCGCTGCTCGTCGCCGCAGCCCGCGCCGGCTGCGCGGGACCCGTCGTCGACGTCCTGTCGGAGGACCTCGGCAACGGCACGGTACGGGCCGTGCTCGACCGCGGCGACGGGCTGCGCACCCCCGTCGACCGGCTCGGGGACGGCGAGTTGAGGTACCTGGCGCTCGCCCTGGTCCTGCTCACCGGCCCCCGGGTGCTCGCGGTCGACCCGGCGGCGGAGGTCCCCGAGGCGTACCAGACGCTCACCGTCCTCGCCGACGGCCTCGACCGCAGCCTCGACCCGCGGCAGTTGCAGGAGCTGACGGCGCTCGCGGTGCGGATGTGCGGGCGCGGGCACATCCGGCTTGCGGGGGCGGTCGGCGACGGGACGTGGGCGGCACGGGAGCACGGCGCGGCGGTGGTAGACCTGGGGCCGTGACAGAACTTGATGTGGCGGGGCTGCAGCGCCGGCTGGCCCGATTCGCGGCGGCCAGGAACTGGGAGCAGTACCACACGCCGAAGAATCTGGTGGCCGCGCTGAGCGTGGAGGCGTCCGAACTGGTCGAGATCTTCCAGTGGTTGACCCCGGAGGAGTC
Source organism: Streptomyces sp. NBC_00009 (assembly GCF_045040855.1). Classification (NCBI taxonomy): domain Bacteria; kingdom Bacillati; phylum Actinomycetota; class Actinomycetes; order Kitasatosporales; family Streptomycetaceae; genus Streptomyces; species Streptomyces sp. NBC_00009. The sequence goes on along the minus strand of NZ_CP108312.1, from coordinate 1,778,309 downwards.
GGCCGGCGTGATGACGGACCCGGACACGGCGCACCGGGTGCGCGACGAGGTCGCGGACGTCCTCGCGTATCTGCTGCAACTGTGCGAGGTGCTCGGGATCGACGCGCTGGCGGCCCTGTCGGCGAAGATCGACCGCAACGAGCACCGGTTTCCGGCGCCTGGGGAGGGCTGAGACCGGCTGGAGGGGCCGCATGACCGGTCTTGTCACTCTATGGAGTCACGGAATTATCAACATTGGATTCCGTGTCCACAGATTTCGGTCGTCCTCTGGCTTTTCGCCTCTCGGACCCTCACTCTGGGTAGTGGACAAGGGAGTTCGGGACGGGGGCGGCGCATGGACGCGGTGCGACTCATCAGGGCGAGCCGACGGGCCCTGGCGGAGAGCCAGGACGCGCCGGCCATCACGCGGGAGGCATGGCAGGCCCAGGCCCTCGCGCAGGCCATGGGGAACAGGCTGGCGAGAGAGGGCCCGCCGGAGCTGAGGGGCGAGGCGCTCGGACTGAGCGAGGCGGGCGGCAGAGGCTGCTCGGGCTCGGCGATCCCGGTCATCGGGTCGGGCGGCATACGGGCGGCGCAGCTCACGGAGCTGCCGGAGGCGCACAAGGCGCTGATCGGTCTGGCCGCGCTGCTCGGTGAAGTGGGGATCGCCCTGGTGGGCATAGCCAGCGAGGCGGAGGAGGAGGGGGCCTACTGGCACTGTATGGACGCCATCGACGCCGCCGACGAATCACGGGACAGGGTCCTCGAGATAATCCGCCGACTCGGGCTGCGCCGCGACACCATGTCGGAGTCGGAGCCGGACTCGGCGGCGTAGGGGCCGCCACTTGGTACGGCTGCGGCTGCGACGGCAGCGGGCTTCGGGGGCGCACCGGCATCGGTGCGACGCGCCCCCGGCGGGGTCAGAGGCGGTGGCCCTCGTCGGCGGACGGGGCGCCGGGTCCGGTGGACTGCTGAAGGTCGGCGTCGAGTTGCGACAGATCGGCGTTGAGCGCGGCCATCAGCTCTTCCATCTGCTGGAGCAGACCCTTGGGTGCGCCCTTCTGATCCGGCACGGCCGGTTCGTGCACGACCTGCTCGGACATGGCTTCCTGGGACATGGCGGCCTCCTCGGCCCTCGCTCTCCCCGCGGGGGAGGGCAGTTGACGCAGGCGTCGCCCGGCAGCGGCAGCCGCCGCCGGTGCGGGTGCCGGGCGGTCCGGCTCCGCCCGAGCCAACGATCACTCGCGTGGACGGGTCACTGGCGCGCGCCCCGGCCACATGCCCGGTTGACGGATATTCACCCGACAGGGGCGGGGCCGGAGCGGCGGGACCAGCGGAGTTGACGCTCAGCCGTGAAGCCGTGAAGCCGTGAAGCCGTGAAGCCGTGAAGCCGTGAAGCCGTACAGCCGCTCAGGAAGCCGGGAGGTGCGTGGTCTAGGAAAGCTGGGGCATCACCTCGGTGGCGATCAGCTCCAAGTGGTCCAGGTCGTCCAGGTCGAGCATCTGGAGATACATCCGCTGCGAGCCGACGGCCTGGTACGCGGCGATCCGCTCGACGACCTCGGCAGGCGAGCCGGCGAGCCCGTTCGCCTTCAGCTCGTCCACATCGCGGCCGATGGTGGCGGCGCGACGCCTGACGTCGGCGTCGCTCTTCCCGACGCACGCCACCAGGGCGTTGGAGTAGACGAGGCTGCCGGCGCTCCGGCCGTATTCCTCCGCCACCGCACGGACCCGCTTGAACTGCTGCTCCGTGTCGGTGAGCGACGCGAACGGGATGTTGAACTCGTCGGCGTACTGCGCGGCGAGCGCCGGGGTCCGCTTGGCGCCGTGCCCGCCGATCAGGACCGGCACCTTGTTCTGCGCCGGCTTGGGCAGCGCGGGGGAGTCCTTCAGCTGGTAGTACGTGCCGTTGAAGTCGAAGCGCTCGCCGACGGGCGTGCTCCACAGGCCCGTGACGATGGCGAGTTGCTCCTCGAGGCGGCCGAACTTCTCCTTCGGGAAGGGGATGCCGTAAGCCTCGTGCTCCGCTCCGTACCAGCCGGAGCCGAGGCCCAACTCCACGCGTCCGCCCGACATCTGGTCGACCTGCGCGACCTGGATCGCGAGGACGCCCGGGAGGCGGAAGGTGCCGGCGGTCATCAGTGTGCCCAGGCGGATCCGCTTGGTCTCGCGGGCGAGGCCGGCCAGCGTGATCCAGGCATCGGTGGGGCCGGGGAGCCCGTCGGCGGAGCCCATGTGCAAGTAATGGTCAGACCGGAAAAACGCTCCATAACTGAGGTCTTCAGCGGCCTTCGCCACGCGGAGAAGCGTCTCGTAGGTGGCGCCTTGCTGCGGTTCTGTGAAGACTCGAAGATCCATTCAGCCATCATGCACCGGTCACTTCTGGTGACCTTTTAGAACCGCAGCGTCCCCGGGGAGAAATGCGTGGTCGGGGGCGGTACTGGCGGACCATACTCGGACGCGTGTTCCTGACGATCAGCACGACCGGCACCCCTGAACGCCCCGCGACCGACCTCGGGTTTCTGCTGCACAAGCATCCCGGCAACGCGCAGGCGTTCTCCACCTCGCACGGAACCGCGCACGTCCTGTACCCGGAGGCGTCCGCGGAGCGCTGCACCGCGGCGCTGCTCCTGGAGGTGGATCCGGTCGCGCTCGTGCGCCGCGGCAAGGGCAAGGGCAAGGGCCGCGGCGGCGCCCCCGACGCGGCGCTCGCGCAGTATGTGAACGACCGGCCGTACGCCGCCTCGTCCCTGCTCGCCGTGGCGATCGGCAATGTGTTCTCCAGCGCCCTGCGCGGACAGTGCAAGGCCATGCCCGAGCGGGCCGAGCAGCCGATGCCGCTGCGTATCGAGGTGCCCGCGGTGCCCGCGCGCGGCGGGGTGGCGCTGGTGCGCCGGCTCTTCGAGCCGCTCGGCTGGGCCACGGTGGCGGCCGACCCGGTCGCGCTCGACGAGCGGTTCCCCGAGTGGGGCGACTCCCGCTATGTGCGTCTCGTCCTGGAGGGCGAGCTGCGCCTCGCCGAAGCGCTGCGGCATCTGTATGTGCTGCTGCCCGTGCTCGACGACGCCAAGCACTACTGGGTCTCGGCCGACGAGGTCGACAAGCTGCTCCGGGCGGGTGAGGGCTGGCTGCCCACGCACCCCGAGCAGAAGCTGATCACCAGCCGTTACCTCTCGCGACGCCGGGCACTCACCCGCAGCGCCATGGAGCGCCTGGAGCTGGTGCGGCTCGCCGACGCGGACGACACCGACGTGGAGGACATCGACAACGCGGTCGACGAGGCGACGGACACCGAGGAGCAGCCCGTACCGCTGGCCGTTCAGCGGCGCGACGCCATCACCGCCGCGCTCAGGGCGGCCGGGGCCGGGAGGGTGCTCGACCTGGGATGCGGACAGGGCCAGTTGGTGCACGAGCTGCTCAAGGACACCCGGTTCACCGAGGTCGTGGGTGTCGACGTGTCGATGCGGGCCCTGACGATCGCCGCCCGGCGCCTCAGGACCGACGGGATGGGGGAGCGCCAGGCCTCCCGCGTCACGCTCCTCCAGGGCTCGCTCGCGTACACCGACAAGCGGCTCAAGGGATACGACGCGGCGGTACTCAGTGAGGTCATCGAGCACCTCGACCTGCCGCGGCTGCCCGCACTGGAGTACGCGGTGTTCGGCTCCGCGCGGCCGAGGACGGTCCTCGTGACGACACCGAACGTCGAGTACAACGTCCGCTGGGAGAGCCTGCCCGCCGGACACGTCCGGCACGGCGACCACCGCTTCGAGTGGACCCGCGAGGAGTTCCGTACCTGGTCGCGCGCGGTGGCCGACCGGCACGGCTACGACGTGGAGTTCGAGCCTGTCGGACCCGATGACCCCGAGGTCGGCCCGCCCACGCAGATGGCCGTCTTCACCCTCACCGACCGGACCCGGACCGACCAGACCCGGACCGACCAGACCCGGACCGACCCGAGCCCGAAGGAGGCGAAGGCCGCATGACCAGCACCGGTTCCCACGCTCGTACGCTCCCCGTCACCGACCTGTCCCTCGTCGTCCTCGTCGGCGCCTCGGGGTCCGGCAAGTCGACGTTCGCGCGGCGGCACTTCAAGCCCACCGAGATCATCTCCAGCGACTTCTGCCGGGGGCTCGTCGCCGACGACGAGAATGACCAGAGCGCCAGCCGCGACGCCTTCGACGTGCTCCACTACATCGCGGGCAAGCGCCTCGCGGCCGGGCGGCTCACTGTCGTCGACGCGACCAACGTCCAGCAGGAGAGCCGCAAGCAGCTGGTCGACCTGGCGCGGCAGTACGACGTGCTGCCCATCGCCATCGTCCTCGACATCCCGGAGGAGGTCTGCGCCGCGCGCAACGCGGAGCGCGCCGACCGCGCCGGCATGGCGCGCCGCGTCATCTCCCGGCACACCCGCGAACTGCGGCGCTCCCTGCGCCACTTGGAGCGCGAGGGCTTCCGCAAGGTGCACATCCTGCGCGGCGTCGAGGAGGCCGACAGCGCCGAGGTCGTACGAGAGAAGCGCTACAACGACCTCACGCACCTCACGGGTCCCTTCGACATCATCGGCGACATCCACGGCTGCGCCTCTGAGCTGGAGACGCTGCTCACCAGGCTCGGCTACGTGGACGGTGTGCACCCCGCCGGCCGTACGGCGGTGTTCGTCGGCGACCTCGTCGACCGGGGGCCCGACTCCCCGGGCGTCCTGCGCCGCGTCATGGCGATGGTCAAGTCGGGCCACGCGCTGTGCGTGCCCGGGAACCACGAGAACAAGTTCGGCCGTTACCTCAAGGGCAGAAAGGTCCAGCACACGCACGGCCTCGCCGAGACCGTCGAGCAGTTCGCGGGCGAGAGCGAGGAGTTCACGCAGGAGGTCGCCGAGTTCGTCGACGGCCTCGTCAGCCACTACGTCCTCGACGGGGGCAAGCTCGTCGTGTGCCACGCGGGCCTGCCCGAGAAGTACCACGGGCGCACGTCGGGGCGGGTGCGCTCGCACGCGCTGTACGGGGACACGACCGGCGAGACCGACGAGTTCGGCCTGCCGGTGCGCTACCCGTGGGCCGAGGAGTACCGCGGCAGCGCGGCCGTCGTCTACGGCCACACACCGGTCCCGCAGGCCACCTGGCTCAACAACACCATCTGCCTCGACACCGGCGCCGTGTTCGGCGGCAAGCTGACCGCGCTGCGCTGGCCGGAGCGCGAACTGGTCGACGTACCCGCGGAGAAGGTCTGGTACGAGCCGTCGAGGCCGCTGCGGACCGAGGCGCCCGGCGGGCAGGACGGGCGGCCGCTCGACCTCGCCGACGTGCACGGACGGCGGTCCGTCGAGACCCGGCACGCCGGACGCGTCGCCGTGCGCGAGGAGAACGCGGCGGCGGCCCTCGAGGTCATGAGCCGCTTCGCCGTCGACCCGCGCCTGGTCCCGTACCTGCCGCCGACCATGGCGCCCACGGCGACCTCCAGCGCGGGAGCCCGCGGCGGAGCCGCTGATGAACCCTTCCTGGAGCACCCCGCCGAGGCCTTCGCCCAGTACGCCGCCGACGGGGTCGGGCGCGTCGTGTGCGAGGAGAAGCACATGGGCTCGAGGGCGGTGGCCCTGGTGTGCCGGGACGCGGAGGTGGCGCGCGAGCGCTTCGGCGTCCCGGAGGGGCCCACCGGCGCGCTCTACACCCGTACCGGACGGTCCTTCTTCGCCGACGAGCAGGTCACCGAGGAGATCCTCGGCCGGGTGCGCGCCGCCGTCACCGACGCGGGGCTGTGGGACGAGCTCGACACGGACTGGCTGCTGCTCGACACGGAGCTGATGCCCTGGTCGCTCAAGGCGTCGGGCCTGCTGCGCTCGCAGTACGCCGCCGTGGGCGCCGCGTCCGGTGCCGTGTTCCCGGATGCCATCGCCGGTCTGGAAGCGGCGGCGGCGCGCGGCGTCGACGTGGGCGAACTGCTCGGCAGGCAGCGTGAACGGGCCGCCGACGCGGCCGCGTTCACGGACGCCTACCGGCGCTACTGCTGGACGACGGACGGGCTCGAAGGGGTGCGGCTCGCGCCGTTCCAGATCCTGGCGGTGCAGGGCAGGTCGCTGGCCGCGCTGCCGCACGATGAGCAGCTCGCCCTCATCGACCGGATGGTCGAGCACGACGGCTCGGGGCTCCTGCAGACCACCCGGCGTCTCTTCGTGGACACCGGCGACGAGGCGTCCGTGAGCGCCGGTGTCGACTGGTGGCTGGAGATGACCGGGCGCGGCGGCGAGGGCATGGTCGTCAAGCCGGTCGAGGCGCTCACCCGCGACGGCAAGGGCCGGCTCGTACAGCCCGGCATCAAGTGCCGCGGCCGCGAGTACCTGCGGATCATCTACGGTCCCGAGTACACGCGCCCCGACCACCTGGAACGCCTGCGCGGCCGCTTCCTCGGGCACAAGCGCTCGCTCGCGATCCGCGAGTACGCGCTCGGTCTCGAGGCGCTGGACCGGCTCGCGGACGGGGAGCCGCTGTGGCGGGTCCACGAGGCGGTGTTCGCGGTCCTCGCGCTCGAGTCGGAGCCGGTCGACCCGAGGCTGTGAGAGCGCTGATGTGAGCCGCCACCCAGCTCCTTGATTGCACGGGCGCGGGCCCTCCGGCCGGGGAAAGATGGATCCATGGGATTCCACGTCGACTCCGAGGCCGGGCGGCTGCGCCGCGTCATCCTGCACCGCCCCGATCTGGAGCTCAAGCGGCTCACGCCGAGCAACAAGGACGCGTTGCTCTTCGACGACGTGCTGTGGGTGCGCCGCGCGCGGCAGGAGCACGACGGGTTCGCCGACGTGCTGCGCGACCGCGGCGTGACCGTGCACCTCTTCGGCGACCTGCTCACCGAGGCGCTCGCCATCGGGGACGCCAGGTCCCTCGTCCTCGACCGGGTCTTCGACGAGAAGGAGTACGGGCCGCTCGCCACCGACCACCTCAGGGCCGCCTTCGAGACGATGCCGGCCACGGACCTGGCCGAGGCGCTGGTCGGCGGCATGACCAAGCGGGAGTTCCTCGACCGGCACCCCGAGCCGACGTCGGTCCGCTTCCACGCGATGGACCTCGACGACTTCCTGCTCGGCCCGCTGCCCAACCACCTGTTCACCCGCGACACCTCGGCCTGGATCTACGACGGCGTCTCCATCAACGCGATGCGCTGGCCCGCCCGGCAGCGCGAGACCGTCCACTTCGAGGCGATCTACCGGCACCATCCGCTGTTCCGGGACTCGGGCTTCCACCTGTGGTCGGAGGGGCAGGCCGACTACCCGTCCACGATCGAGGGCGGCGACGTCCTGGTGATCGGGCAGGGCGCCGTACTCATCGGGATGAGCGAGCGCACCACCCCGCAGGCCGTCGAGATGCTGGCGCACAAGCTGTTCGCGGCGGGCTCCGCGCAGACGATCGTGGCGCTCGACATGCCGAAGCGGCGGGCGTTCATGCACCTCGACACCGTGATGACGATGGTCGACGGCGACACGTTCACGCAGTACGCGGGGCTCGGCATGCTGCGCTCGTACACCATCGAACCGGGCGTGGGGGAGCGGGAGTTGAAGGTCACAGACCATCCGCCGGAGCACATGCACCGGGCCATCGCGGCCGCGCTCGGCCTCAGCGAGATCCGGGTCCTGACCGCCACGCAGGACGTGCACGCGGCCGAGCGGGAGCAGTGGGACGACGGGTGCAACGTGCTGGCCGTGGAGCCGGGCGTGGTCGTCGCCTACGAGCGCAACGCGACGACGAACACCTATCTGCGCAAGCAGGGAATCGAGGTCATAGAGATCCTGGGCAGTGAGCTGGGGCGGGGGAGAGGCGGCCCGCGCTGCATGAGCTGCCCGGTCGAGAGGGACCCTGTATAGAGCGGCGGTCTCCGGAACCTGACCCTGTATAGAAATGTGGAGCATCGTATAGACTTCCAGCATCTCTGATGCACTGGCCCTTTACGCGTACCCCAGGAGCGCCCCATGGCGACAGTCCGTCCCGACCTCACCGGCCGCCACTTCCTCAAAGAGGTGGACTTCACCGCCGAGGAGTTCCGCGGCCTGATCGACCTCGCCGCCGAGCTGAAGGCGGCCAAGAAGGCGGGGACGGAGACGCGGCACCTCGCGGGCCGGAACATCGCGCTGATCTTCGAGAAGACCTCCACCCGTACGCGCTGCGCCTTCGAGGTCGCCGCGGCCGACCAGGGCGCTTCCACGACCTACCTGGACCCGTCCGGCTCGCAGATCGGCCACAAGGAGTCCGTGCGGGACACCGCCCGCGTCCTCGGCCGGATGTTCGACGCCATCGAGTACCGCGGGGACAGCCAGTCCGGTGTCGAGGAGCTCGCCGCGTACGCGGACGTGCCGGTCTACAACGGCCTGACCGACGACTGGCACCCCACGCAGATGCTCGCCGACGTGCTCACGATGGTCGAGCACTGCAGCAAGCCGCTCGACCGGATCGCCTTCGCCTACCTCGGTGACGCCCGCTTCAACATGGGCAACTCGTACCTGGTGACCGGCGCGCTGCTCGGCATGGACGTCCGCATCGTGGCGCCGCGTGAGTACTGGCCGGCCGAGGAGATCGTGGCGCAGGCCCGCAAGCTCGCCGAGACGAGCGGCGCCCGCATCACGCTCACCGAGGACATCCCCGAGGGTGTCGCGGGCGCCGACTTCGTGGTCACCGACGTCTGGGTCTCCATGGGGGAGCCCAAGGGGGTGTGGGCCGAGCGCATAGCTGCTCTCGCGCCGTACGCCGTGACGATGGACGTCCTGCGCGCCACGGGGAACGCGGACGTCAAGTTCCTGCACTGCCTGCCGGCCTTCCACGACCTGGGCACCAAGGTCGGGCGCGAGATCCACGAGACGTACGGCCTGGACTCGCTGGAGGTCACGGACGAGGTCTTCGAGTCGGCGCACTCGGTCGTCTTCGACGAGGCCGAGAACCGGCTGCACACCATCAAGGCGATCATGGTCGCCACGCTGGCCTGACGCCCGCCCCGGCAGGGGAGGCGCGTACTACTCCGGGCTCGTCCGCTGCGCCGGCACCGCGGGAAGGGTGAACCAGACCGCCTTGCCGGACGCGGTGGGGCGATGTCCGCAGGACGAGCTCAGGGTGCGGATGAGCAGCAGCCCGCGCCCGTGCTCCTGCCACGGGTCCGGCTCCTCGGCCGGACCGGGCAGGGTCAGATCGCCGGGCGGCGCCGGGTCCCCGTCGTGCACCTCGACCTGACAGCCCGACGCCAGCAGCTCCACCACCAGCTCGATGGGGCCCGCCCCCGCCGTGTGCTCGACGGCGTTCGCCACCAGCTCGGCTGTGAGCAGCTCCGCCGTGTCGCTGTCGAGCGAGGGCGACTCGATCTCCGTCAGGGCCGTGCGCACCAGGGCACGCGCGACCGGCACCGCGGCCGCGGTGTGCGGTAGCGCGATACGCCAGGAGGTGGGGGCAGGCGGTGTGGGCACGGTGGGTCCGTTCAGGGTGCAGGTGTCCTGACAGGGGGTGACAGGGGCTGACAGCGGAGGAGCTGTCCTGCTTTCAACCATACGAATGGTAAGGCGTCGTCGGACAGAGCCGTCCGACGCCCCTTTTCGGGACGTTCGTCACTTCGTCACTCGCCTCATACGCGCTCCCTACCTGGGCTGAACGCCTGCCGCCAGGATCCCGTATCGCGTACTCGTGACGGAAGTCACGAAGCGGTGATAACTTCATGGAGCGACGTGCCTGCCGCAGGCGCGCCGAACCGTCCGCCGCCCCCGCCCGAGGAGGCCGCACCGCCATGAGTCCCTTCACCGGCTCCGTGCCCCGCACCGACGACTGGCGGCATCTGAGGTACGCCGTCGACGACGGGGTCGCCACCGTCACCCTGGCCCGCCCCGACAAGCTCAACGCGCTCACCTTCGGCGCCTACGCCGACCTGCGCGACCTGCTCGCCGAGCTGTCCCGCGAGCGCTCCGTACGCGCCCTCGTCCTGGCCGGCGAGGGCCGCGGATTCTGCTCCGGCGGTGACGTGGACGAGATCATCGGCGCCACCCTCGCCATGGACACCGCCCAGCTCCTAGACTTCAACCGGATGACCGGCCAGGTCGTACGGGCCGTGCGCGAGTGCCCCTTCCCGGTGATCGCCGCCGTGCACGGGGTCGCTGCGGGCGCGGGCGCCGTCCTCGCACTCGCCGCCGACTTCCGCGTCGCCGACCCGAGCGCCCGCTTCGCGTTCCTCTTCACCCGCGTCGGCCTGTCCGGCGGCGACATGGGCGCCGCGTATCTGCTGCCCCGCGTCGTCGGCCTCGGCCACGCGACGCGCCTGCTCATGCTGGGCGAGCCGGTGCGCGCCCCCGAGGCCGAGCGCATCGGCCTGATCAGCGAGCTGACCGACGAGGGCCAGGTCGACGAGGTCGCGCAGGCCCTGGCCCGCCGCCTCGCCGAGGGTCCCGCCCTCGCGTACGCCCAGACCAAGGCCCTGCTCACCGCCGAACTCGACATGCCCCTGGCCGCCGCCGTCGAAATGGACGCCGCGACCCAGGCCCTCCTCATGAACGGCGAGGACTACGCCGAGTTCCACGCGGCCTTCACGGAGAAACGCGCGCCCAAGTGGCAGGGGCGGTGACCATGGGACCCCTGCGCGTGGCGGTCATCGGCGGCGGACCCGGCGGCCTGTACGCCGCCGCCCTCCTCAAGCGGCTCGACCCGCGCCGCGACATCACGGTCTGGGAGCGCAACGCCCCCGACGACACCTTCGGCTTCGGCGTCGTCCTCTCCGACGAGACGCTCGGCGGCATCGAGCACGCCGACCCCGTCGTCCACGCCGCGCTCCAGGCGGAGTTCGTGCGCTGGGACGACATCGACGTCGTGCACCGCGGCACCCGCCACACCTCGGGCGGCCACGGCTTCGCCGCGCTCGGCCGCCGCAGGCTCCTCGAAATCCTCCACGAGCGCTGCCGGCAGCTCGGCGTGAACCTCCGCTTCCGCTCTCAGGCACCGCCGGCAGCCGACCTCGCCCGCGACCACGACCTGGTCGTCGCCGCCGACGGAGTGCACAGCGCGACCCGCGAGGCCCACGCCGACGCGTTCCGGCCGCGCGTCGAGGAGCACCGCTGCCGCTACATCTGGCTCGCCGCCGACTTCGCCTTCGACGCGTTCCGCTTCGAGACCGCCGAGACCGAGCACGGCGTCATGCAGCTGCACGGATACCCGTACTCGGCGAGCGACAGCACCGTCATCGTCGAGATGCGCGAGGAGGTCTGGCGGGCGGCCGGGTTCGACGAGATCGACGTGCGCGAGTCCGTCGAGCGCTGCGCCAAGATCTTCACCGACGCCCTGGGCGGCCGTGGCCTCAGGTCGAACAACTCCGCCTGGACCGCCTTCCGCACGGTCGTGAACGAGAAGTGGTCGCACGGGAACGTCGTCCTCGTCGGCGACGCCGCGCACACCGCGCACTTCTCCATCGGCTCCGGCACCAAGCTCGCCGTCGAGGACGCCCTCGCGCTCGCCGCCTGCCTCCAGGAGCAGCCCACCACGGCCGAGGGGCTCGCCGCGTACGAGGCGGAGCGGCGGCCCGTCGTCGCCTCCACCCAGCGCGCGGCCCGCGCCAGCCTGGAGTGGTTCGAGAACCTCGGCCTCTATCTCGACCAGCCGGCACGCCAGTTCGCGTTCAACCTCCTCACCCGCAGCCGCCGCGTCACGCACGACAACCTGCGCCTGCGCGACCCCCGCTTCACCGAGGCCGTCGAACGCGACTTCGGCTGCCCGCCCGGCACACCCCCCATGTTCACGCCGCTGCGCCTGCGCGATCTGACCTTGCGCAACCGCGTCGTCGTCTCGCCCATGGACATGTACTCGGCCCAGGCCGGCGTCCCCGGCGACTTCCACCTCGTCCACCTCGGCGCGCGGGCCCTCGGCGGCGCCGGACTCGTCATGACCGAGATGGTGTGCGTCAGCCCCGAGGGCCGCATCACCCCGGGCTGCGGCGGTCTCTACACGCCGGAACAGGCCACGGCCTGGCGCCGCATCACAGAGTTCGCGCACACCCAGGCCCCCGGCACGGCGGTCGGCGTCCAGCTCGGACACTCCGGACGCAAGGGCTCCACGAAGCTGATGTGGGAAGGCATCGACGAACCGCTCCCGGAGGGGAACTGGCCGCTCGTCGCCGCTTCCCCGCTCCCCTACAAGCCGGGCAGCCAGACTCCGCACGAGCTGACGCGGGACGAACTCGCCGATGTCCGCGAGCAGTTCACGTCCGCCGCCGTGCGCGCCGCCGACGCCGGCTTCGACCTCCTCGAACTGCACTGCGCCCACGGCTATCTGCTGTCCGGCTTCCTCTCGCCGCTGAGCAATCACCGGACGGACGCGTACGGCGGCTCGCTCACGAACCGGCTGCGCTTCCCCCTCGAAGTCTTCGACGCCGTACGCGACGTGTGGCCCGGCGACCGCCCCATGACCGTCCGGATCTCCGCCACCGACTGGGCGGACGGCGGCACGGACGCGGACGACGCCGTGGAGATCGCCCGCGCCTTCGCGGCGCACGGCGCCGACGCGATCGACGTGTCGACCGGACAGGTCGTCGCCGACGAGAAACCCGCGTACGGACGCTCCTACCAAGTGCCGTTCGCGGACCGTATCCGCAACGAGACCGGCATCCCGGTGATCTCGGTCGGCGCGATCTCCTCGTGGGACGACGTCAACTCGCTGATCCTGGCCGGGCGCACCGACCTGTGCGCCCTGGCCCGCCCCCACCTCTACGACCCGCACTGGACCCTGCACGCGGCGGCCGAACAGGGCTACGCGGGTCCCGGTGTCGCCTGGCCGAAGCCGTACGAGGCGGGCAGTAGGCCACCGCAGACCGGACGTCTGGACGCGCCCAAGCCCCGGCTCACGCTGGGTGGTTGACGGTGGTGAACGCCGCCCCCGCGTCCCGCAGCCGCTCGTGCAGCGCCCGGAACACGCTCGCCGACCGCGTGCCCGGCCACCGCGCCGGCAGCAGCCCGGCGGGCAGCCCCGGGTCCGCGTACGGCAGATGGCGCCAGGAGTCGAGGGCGAGGAGGTAGTCCCGGTACGCCTCCTCCGGCGCGGCGTCGCCGGGGGAGCGGGCCTGCCAGGCGGCGAGCACCGGCGCGTGCTCGTCGAGGAACGCCTCGTGCAGCGCGGCGAGACGGTCCAGGTCCCACCAGCGCGCGACCGCGTCGGCCGTCGCTGCGAAACCCAGGTGCTCGCCGCGGAACAGATCGACGTACGGGGAGAGTCCGAGGCGTTCCAGGGTGTGCCGGGTCTCCTCGTGCAGGCCCGCCGGGGCGATCCACACGCCGGGCGCCGCCGAGCCGAAGCCGAGTCCGGCCAGCCTCGAGCGCAGGACGTGCCGCTTGGCGCGCTCGGCCTCCGGCACGGAGAACACCGCGAGCACCCAGCCGTCCGCCTCGCCGGCCGGCGCCCCGTAGATGCGCCGGTCGCCGTCGTCCAGGAGCTGCCGCGCGGCCGGCGACAGCGCGTACCCGGCGGCGCCCGACCCCGTGCGCTCCGGCAGGAGCAGCCCGCGCCGCTTGAGGCGGGACACGCAGGACCGCACGGCGGGCGCGTCGACGCCGACCGCGCCGAGGAGACGGATCAGCTCGGCGACAGGCACGGGGCCGGGGAAGCCGCGCCCGTAGGCGCCGTAGAGGGTGACGATCAGGGACCGGGGAGTGTGCAGCTCGGACACGTGGTCACTCTAGATCGCCGGCGGAGCGCAACCGGAACCGCTGGAGCTTCCCGGTCGCCGTGCGCGGCAGGGCATCCAGGAAGACGATCTCGCGCGGGCACTTGTACGGCACCAGCTCGGCCTTCACGAACGCCCGCAGCGCGTCCGGGTCCCGGCGGGCGCCCTCGCGCAGCACGACATAGGCGACCGCGATCTGCCCGCGCTCGTCGTCGGGGCGGCCCACCACCGCGGTCTCCGCGACGTCCGGGTGGCGCAGCAGCGCGTCCTCGACCTCGGGGCCCGCGATGTTGTACCCCGCCGAAATGATCATGTCGTCGGCGCGGGCGACGTACCGGAAGTAGCCGTCGGGCTCGCGGACATACGTGTCCCCGGTGACGTTCCAGCCGCCGCGGACGTACGTCGTCTGCCGCTCGTCGGCGAGATAGCGGCAGCCGACCGGGCCGCGCACGGCGAGCAACCCCGGTTCCCCGTCCGGCACTTCGGAACCCGCGGCGTCGACCACGCGCGCCTGCCACCCGGGCACGGGCACGCCCGTCGTCCCGGGGCGGATCGCGTCGTCGGCGGCGGAGATGAAGATGTGCAGGAGTTCCGTGGCGCCGATGCCGTTGATGATGCGGATCCCCGTCGCTTCGTGCCAGGCCCGCCAGGTCGCGGCCGGCAGGTTCTCGCCCGCGGAGACGCACCGCCGCAGCGACGAGAGCGCGCGCCCGTCGGTGCCGTCGAGGAGCGCTCGGTACGCGGTCGGGGCGGTGAACAGGACGGACACCCCGTGCTCGGCGATCGCCGGCAGCAGCTGCCTCGGCCCCGCCTGTTCGAGCAGAAGCGACGAGGCGCCGGCCCGCAGCGGGAAGATGACGAGCCCGCCGAGCCCGAACGTGAAACCGAGCGGCGGACTCCCCGCGAACACGTCGTCCGGCGTCGGCCGCAGGACATGGCGTGCGAAGGTGTCCGCGATGGCGAGGACGTCCCGGTGGAAGTGCATGCAGCCCTTGGGGCGCCCGGTCGTGCCCGACGTGAACGCGATCAGGGCGACGTCGTCGGCGGCGGTCGCCACGGCCTCGTACGTCTCGGGCAGCCCGGAGCCGCGCCTGAGGAGGTCGTCGGGCCCTTCGCCGCCGAAGGGCGTGACGTGCAGCCCGGGTACCTCGGCCTTCACCAGGTCGTCCAGGGTCCTGGCGTCGCAGAGCGCGTGCGTGACCCGCGCGATGGAGCAGACCGTCGCCAGCTCCTGCGCCCGCGCCTGCGCGAGCACGGTGACGGCGACCGCGCCCGCCTTCATCACGGCCAGCCAACAGGCCGCGAGCCAGGGCGTGGTGGGGCCGCGAAGCAGCACCCGGTTCCCCGGCCGCACGCCCAGCTCGCCGCTGAGCAGATGCGCGATCCGGTCGACGCGGCGCAGCAGCTCCCCGTATGTCCACACCTCCCCGTCGCCCGTGCGGAACGCGGGACGGTCGGGGCCGAACCGTTCGACGGTGCGGTCGAGCAGCTCGGCCCCGCAGTTCAGTTGCTGCGGATAGCGCAGTTCGGGGAGGTCGAAGACGAGGTCGGGCCAGAGTTCGGGCGGCGGGAGATGGTCGCGCGCGAAGGTGTCGACGTGGGCCGACGTGTGCTGTGGCGGAGCGTCTGTCATGGCCGTGCGCCCCCTAGGAACGAAAGACCCTGCTGTGGTGGGCTCGCGGAACGAGCGTATCGTGATGGTGACGACAGTCAACGGTCCGCGATACCGTGACGGAGCCGGCCCGAGCCGCCGGCGAACCGGGAGGCGCCGACAGATGACCGCAAAGTCCGCAGCTCCGTCATTCTCGCTCGATCCAGCGCAGACCGCCTGGTGTGCCGAGCTGCGCGCGCTCGCCGCCGAGCGGCTCGCACCCCTCGCCGAGAAGGGCGAGCCGGGGAAGGTGAACCGGCCGCTCGTCGCCGAGCTCGGCCGCCTCGGCCTCCTGGAGCGGCTGTTCCGCTCCGGCGCCCTCGACCTGTGCCTGATGCGCGAGTCCCTCGCCCGCGCCTGCACGGAGGCCGAGACCGCGCTCGCCCTCCAGGGGCTCGGCGCGCACCCCGTGCACGCGTACGGCACCGACGCCCAGCGCGCACACTGGCTGCCGCGCGTCAGTGACGGCACCGCCGTCGCGGCCTTCGCGCTCAGCGAGCCGGGCGCGGGCTCCGACGCCGCGGCCCTCGCCCTGCGCGCCGAGCCCGACGGCACCGGAGGCTGGTGCCTCATCGGCGAGAAGACCTGGATCTCGAACGCCCCCGAGGCCGACTTCTACACCGTCTTCGCCCGTACGGCCCCGGACGCCGGAGCGCGCGGAGTCACCGCGTTCCTGGTCCCCGCCGACCGCCCCGGACTCACCGGCACCCCCCTCGACATGCTGTCCCCGCACCCCATCGGCTCCCTCGACTTCGACGCGGTCCCGGTCACCGCCGACGACGTGCTCGGCGAACCGGACCGCGGCTTCCGCGTCGCCATGACCACCCTGAACCTCTTCCGCCCGAGCGTCGGCGCCTTCGCCGTCGGCATGGCGCAGGCCGCGCTCGACGCGACGCTCGACCACACCGCCCGGCGCGACGCGTTCGGCGGCAAGCTGAAGGACCTCCAGACGGTCGCGCACCAGGTGGCCGATCTCGCCCTGCGCACCGAGGCGGCCCGCCTCATGGTCTACGCGGCCGCGGCGGCCTACGACGCGGGCGCCCCCGACGTGCCGCAGCGCGCCGCGATGGCGAAGCTCCTCGCCACCGAGACCGCCCAGCACGTCGTCGACACCGCCGTCCAGCTGCACGGCGCCCGCGCCCTGCAACGCGGCCACCTCCTCGAACACCTCTACCGCGAGGTGCGGGCCCCCCGCATCTACGAAGGGGCGAGCGAGGTCCAACGCGCGATCATCGCAAAGGAGTTGTACGCGTGAGCGGCATCGAGCGGATCAACCCACCCGAACTCTCCCCGCCCACCGGCTTCTCGCACGCCGTCACCGCCACCGGCGGCCGCCTCGTCTTCCTCGCCGGCCAGACCGCCCTCGACGCGGACGGCAAGATCACCGGCGACACGCTCCCGGAGCAGTTCGAGCGGGCCCTGACCAACCTCCTCACCGCCCTGCGCCACGCGGGAGGCACCCCCGACACCCTCGCCCGCGTCACCGTCTACGCCACCGACATCGCCGACTACCGCACCCACGCCCGCGAACTCGGCCGAATCTGGCGCGAGTTGGCGGGCCGCGACTACCCGGCGATGGCGGTGATCGGCACGACCCGGCTGTGGGACGAGCAGGCTCTGGTGGAACTGGACGGCCTGGCGGTCCTGCCGGACTAGGGCCTCTCGTCTGGATCACGCCGGGCTCGCGGGTCCTGGCACCGCACCTCGCGGCGTTGTCGTCAGTCGCCGACTCCCCCAAGTTCTCGGCTGCGCTCGAGCAGGGGGGACCCCCATGGCCCCGCTCCCTGATCCGGCCTGATCCAGACGAAAGGCCCTGGGGCAGGGCCCGTCAGTCCCGGCCGCGAACCCCGGCGTCGAGCCCGAAGAGCACGCCCGCACCCCGATGTGAGGGGCCGGCCGGCTACTCCTGCGGCAGGATCACCGCGCGTCCGCGCACGGTCCCGTCGTGCAGCCGCTGGTAGGCGGTGGGCGCGTCGTCGATGCCGTACGTCTCCACGTGCACGGAGATGACCCCGGCCCGCGCCAGGTCGAGCACCTCCATCAGCTCGCTGCGGCTGCCCCAGTACGGCGCGGTCACCGACGCCTCGTACGGTGTGGTGCCGAAGCCGACCGCGAGGCTGCCGCTGCCGAGGCCGACGATGGTGACATCGCCCTCGACCGCCACGCAGCCGCCCGCCGTGGCCACCGTGGGCGCGGCCCCGACGAAGTCGAAGACCGCCTCGGCGCCCTTGCCGCCGGTCAACTCCCCGACGACAGCCACGGATTCGGCGTCCGACAGGATCGCCTCATGGGCGCCCACCTCGCGGGCGAGCGCCAGCTTCTCCTCGTTCACGTCGAGCGCGATCACCCACGCCGGGGACAGCGCGCGCAGGAGCTGGATCGCGACGTGCCCGAGCCCGCCCGTGCCGATCACGACGGCCGTCGACCCCGGCACCAGTTTCGGCAGCGACCGCTTGATCGCGTGGTACGGCGTCAGGCCGGCATCGGTCAGCGGCACCGCCTGCACCGGGTCGAGGCCGCCGAGCGGCACGAGATGGCGGGGGCTGTCCACGACCATGTACTCGGCCATGGCGCCGGGCGCGCCGAGGCCGGGCGGGTGGATACCGAGTTCCTTGGCGCGCAGACAGTAATTCTCCTTGCCCTCCGCGCACTTGGCACAGGTGCCGCAGCCCCACGGCCCGTAGACGGCGACCGCGTCGCCGACCTCGACGGCCACCACCCCGTCACCCACCGCAGCGACCGTGCCGACGCCCTCGTGGCCGAGCGTGAGCGGCAGCGGGAAGCCCAGCTGCTCGGCGGGCAGGCTCATCACGGCGACGTCGGAGTGGCAGACACCGGCCGCCGTCATCCGCAGCAGCACCTCGCCGGGACCGGGGGCGGGCACGGGGATCTGCACGACTTCGGGAGCGGCACCCACCGTGCGGTACTGGACGGCCTTCATCAGCTCGGTCACGTGCGTTCCTCCCGGGAGCGGTGCGGGGGCCCGGTGGCCACCCTCCCCGGGATCCATGTCACCGGCCGGCGGCCGTCACACCAGGAGACCCGCTCAGTGGTCCATGTGCGCCGCGATGTCCTCCACGCACGCGCGCAGGGCCGGGACGTGCGCGCGCAGTTCGTCGGCGCCGGTCAGGGCGACGGCCGCGCCGAGCGAGACGGCGAGGCGCGGCGCCTGTCCGTGCGGCGGGGGCACGGCGACGGCGATCGACCGGACGCCGACCTCGTTCTCCTCGTCGACCTCGGCCCAGCCGCGCTCGCGCACGGCGTCGAGCTCCTCGCGGACCGCCGCCGGGTCGGTCACGGTGCGGGCGGTGACCGCGCTCAGGTCGGCCGCGAGCAGCTCGTCGCGCTCGCGCTCGGCAAGGCCCGCGACGAGGACCTTGCCGAGCGAGGTCGCGTGCCAGGCGTTACGGGTGCCCTCCGCGCTGCGCAGCTGAAGGTGCTGCGTGCCCTGCGCGGTGAGGACGAGCAGCACGTCCCTGTCGTAGAGGATGCCCGCGATGGCGGGCAGGCCCGTGCGGTCGGCGAGCCTCCGCATCGGCGCCGCCGCCGCGGAGTAGCCGGCCGGTGAGCGCTGAAATCCCCGCGACAGTTCGAGCACCCGGGCGCCCAGCGCGTAGCGCCGGGTGTCCTCGTCGTACGCCACGAACCGTTCGGCGGCGAGCCGGCCGAGGAGCCGGTGGGCGCTGCTGACCGGGAGCGCCGCGGCGCGGGCCGCGGCGCTCACCCCCAGGCCCGCGGGATGGTCGGCCAGCACGGTGAGGAGTCGCAGGCCCCGGCCGAGCATGTCGTCGCCGGACGTCGTGGTCACGCTGCTCGTCTCCCGTGTGCTGCGCCCGAACGCCGGGACCGGTCCCCGGCGCACTCAGGTGGTGGTGGCAGCGGTGGGCTGCCGGTTCACCGTACCCGGGCGGGGACCGGACGGACGGGGCTCGTGCACCGCCAGCATCAGCGCGGCCGAGACCAGCGCGCCCGCCGCCATGAACGCGAAGGCCCCTGCGTCCCCGAGCGACGTGCCGCGCACCCAGCCCACGAGATACGTTCCGGCGAACGAGCCGAGCGCGCCGAACGAGTTGACCATCGCCACCGCTGCGCCCGAGACGCCCGCCGGGGCGAGCGTGGAGACGAGCGCGAAGTACGGGCCGTAGGGCGCGTACAGGCACAGGCCCGCCACCACGAGCAGCGCGAGCGCCACGGGGAAGTGGGACCCGGCCGCGTACGAGCCGAACAGGGCGAGCCCGCCGGCACCGAGCCAGGGCCACACGGCCGCCTTGCGCCGCCCGCTGTGGTCGGACAGCCGCGAGTTGAGCAGCATGGCGACGACCGCGAACGCGTACGGCACGGCGGTCAGCAGACCGGTGGCGCCGATGCCTTCGCCGGAGCCCTTCTTCACGATCGACGGCAGCCAGAAGATGAAGCCGTACATGCCGAACGACCAGAAGAAGTACTGCACGGCCATCAGCAGCACGGGGCGCGAGCGCAGGACCTTGCCGTACTCCTCGCGCAGGGTCCCGGAGGCGGTGGGCGCGGAGGCGCGGTCCCCGCGCAGGACTTCCAGCTCGGCCGGGGCGACCCACTTGGCGTCCTCGGGGCGGTCCTTGATGAGCCGCAGGCAGAACAGGCCCCAGATGACCGAGGGCACTCCCTCGGCGATGAACATCACGCGCCAGTCCGTGACCGACACCAGCCAGCCCGACAGGGCGGAGAGCCACATCACGGTGACCGGATTGCCCAGGATGAGCAGGGTGTTGGCGCGGCCGCGCTCGCCGTGCGTGAACCAGCGGCTGAGCAGCATCACCATCGACGGCAGCACCGCGCCCTCGACGACACCGAGCGCGAACCGCACGGCGATCAGCTGCCCCGGGCTGCTCAGCAGGCCCTGCACCACGGCGAGCAGCCCCCACAGCACCGTCGACCAGGCGACGAGCCGGCGCGCGCTGCGCTGCTCGGCGTAGATCGTGCCGGGGATCTGGAAGAAGAAGTAGCCGAGGAAGAACGACGCGGCGATCAGCGAGTCGAGGCCCGCGGACAGATGCAGCTCGTCGGCCATGCCGCCGGCGGAGGCGATCGCGTAGTTCGACTTGTCGAGATAGGCGAGCGAGTACGTGATGAACGCGACCGGTATCAGGTGCCGGGCGCGGGTCGAGCTCCAGAAGCCGCCGGTGGACGGCCGGGAGGGTGACGGCGCTGTCATCCCTTGACCCCCTGTTTTCCGTGAGATGGAAAGTGTTTCACTGGGCGGGAAGACGTTACGAGGGAGTGGCGGCCGGGTCAATGGGTCGCCCGCATGCCGCGACGGCAAGCAGCCGAAGGAGAAACCCGCGATGACCGATACCGACGTGCTCGTCCCCTGGCCGCAGCTCGACCAGCGCCACGGCCCCTGGCCCGACGGCGTCCGCGTCCACGTGTGGGACGGCGTGACGCCCGCGTCCGAACTCCCGCAAGACGTCCTGGACGCCGTGGAGTTCTGGGTGATGCCCTACGCGGTGCCCGACGCGGACCGGCTGCTGCCCCGGCTCCCGCGCCTGCGCGCCGTCCAGTCCCTCAGCGCCGGAATCGAGAAGCTCCAGCCGCAGCTCCCCGAGGGCGTCACCCTGCACAACGGCCGCGGCCTGCACGACGCCTCCACCGCGGAGCACGCCCTCGGCCTCATCCTCGCGGCCCAGCGCGAACTGCCCCGCTGGGCCGCCGACCAGGTGGCCGGCCGCTGGGACCCGCACTTCACGCGCTCGCTCGCCGACAGCCGCGTCGCGATCGTCGGCTACGGCTCGATCGGCTCGGCCCTGGAGGCCCGGCTCCTCGCCTGCGAGGCCGAGGTCGTCCGCGTCGCCCGACGCGCCCGCCCCGACGAGCGGGTCCATGCGATCGCGGACCTGTCCGAACTGCTCCCCGGCCTCGACATCGTGGTCCTCGTCCTGCCCGAGAACCCGGCCACGGTCGGCCTGTTCGGCCCGAAGGAAATGGCCGCACTGCCGGACGGCGCCCTCGTCGTCAACGTCGGCCGCGGCCGCACCCTCGACACCGAGGCCCTGCTCGCCGAGACCGTCACGGGCCGGCTGCGCGCCGCCCTCGACGTCACCGACCCGGAGCCCCTCCCCGCGGACCACGCCCTGCGCCACGCCCCCGGCGTCCTCATCACCCCGCACGTGGCCGGCGGCTCGGCGGCCTTCCGCCCGCGCGCCGAGCGCCTGATCGTGGAGCAGATACGCCGATGGGCCGCGGAAGAGGAACTGCTCAACCTCTTCCCGCGGCCCTGAACGACGTCAATCGCGTCAGATGTCCCGGAACGTCTCGATCTGTGCACCAACGGAGTTGAGCCGCTCGGCCAGGTCCTCGTAGCCGCGGTTGATCACGTAGACGTTGCGCAGTACGGACGTGCCCTCGGCGGCCATCATCGCGAGCAGCACGACGACGGCGGGGCGCAGTGCGGGCGGGCACATCATCTCGGCGGCGCGCCAGCGCGTCGGGCCCTCGACGAGGACGCGGTGCGGGTCGAGCAGCTGGAGGCGCCCGCCGAGCCGGTTCAGGTCCGTGAGATAGATCGCGCGGTTGTCGTAGACCCAGTCGTGGATGAGGGTCTGGCCCTGGGCCGCCGCCGCGATGGCCGCGAAGAAGGGCACGTTGTCGATGTTGAGGCCGGGGAACGGCATCGGGTGGATCTTGTCGATCGGCGCCTCCAGTTTGGAGGGCCGGACGGTGAGGTCCACCAGGCGCGTACGGCCGTTGTCCGCGAAGTACTCGGCGGAGCGGTCGTGGTCGAGGCCCATCTCCTCCAGGACCGCGAGCTCTATCTCCAGGAACTCGATCGGCACCCGCTTCACCGTCAGTTCGGACTCGGTGACCACCGCGGCGGCCAGCAGGCTCATCGCCTCGACCGGGTCCTCGGACGGCGAGTAGTCGACGTCGACGTCGATCTGCGGCACGCCGTGCACGGTGAGGGTGGTCGTACCGATGCCCTCGACGCGAATGCCCAGGGCCTCGAGGAAGAAGCAGAGGTCCTGGACCATGTAGTTCGAGGACGCGTTGCGGATGACGGTGGTGCCGTCGTGGCGGGCGGCCGCGAGCAGCGCGTTCTCGGTCACGGTGTCGCCGCGCTCGGTCAGCACGATCGGCCGGCTGGGGGAGACACCCGCCTCGACCTGCGCGTGGTAGAGCCCCTCGGTCGCCGTGATGTCCAGGCCGAACCGGCGCAGCGCGATCATGTGCGGCTCGATGGTGCGGGTGCCGAGGTCGCAGCCGCCCGCGTACGGCAGCTTGAAGTGGTCGAGGCGGTGCAGGAGCGGGCCGAGGAACATGATGATCGAGCGCGTGCGGCGGGCGGCGGCCGCGTCGATGGCGTCCATGTCGAGGGCGGCCGGCGGCACGATCTCCAGGTCCACGCCGTCGTTGATCCACCGGGTGCGGACACCGATGGAGTTCAGGACCTCGAGGAGGCGGTAGACCTCCTCGATGCGGGCGACGCGGCGCAGGACCGTGCGGCCCCTGTTGAGGAGCGAGGCGCACAGCAGCGCCACGCAGGCGTTCTTGCTCGTCTTCACGTCGATCGACCCGGACAGGCGACGGCCGCCGACCACGCGCAGGTGCATCGGACCCGAGTAGCCCAGAGAGACGATTTCACTGTCGAGCGCCTCGCCTATTCGGGCGATCATCTCAAGGCTGATGTTTTGGTTGCCGCGCTCGATGCGGTTGACGGCGCTCTGGCTGGTACCGAGCGCCTCGGCGAGCTGCGATTGTGTCCAGCCCCGGTGCTGCCGGGCGTCACGGATGAGCTTGCCGATACGTACGAGGTAGTCGTCTGCCATGGCGGCAGGCTATCTCAGATATGAGATGCCGCATTCCGGCGGGTCCATTGGGGTGACGGGCCGTCAACCGGCCCTGGTGGCGCGCCGGCGGGCGTGCGGGACGATGGGGGGGCGGTCCGCCGGTGGCGCGGCGGGACGGCTCGGCGAAACCCGGGCATGACCAGTCCGGCCTCATGTATTAGAGTTATCTCGACATCGAGATATCTACAGAGGCACACCGCAACCGCCATGCTCGGTAAGGGTTACCTAACTTAGCCCTACCTTAGCGGATCGGCGAACTCGTCGTGGCGGCAGGATGCGGTGGAACGCGCACATATATGAAGGAGACTGTCGTGTCGGCGAACAGCTTCGACGCCCGCAGCACGCTGCGCGTGGGCGACGAGTCGTACGAGATCTTCAAGCTGGACAAGGTCGAGGGCTCCGCGCGCCTCCCTTACAGCCTGAAGGTTCTCCTTGAGAACCTGCTCCGCACCGAGGACGGCGCGAACATCACCGCCGACCACATCCGGGCGCTCGGCGGCTGGGACTCCCAGGCCCAGCCGTCCCAGGAGATCCAGTTCACGCCGGCCCGCGTGATCATGCAGGACTTCACCGGTGTGCCCTGTGTCGTGGACCTCGCCACCATGCGTGAGGCCGTGAAGGAGCTCGGCGGCGACCCGGCGAAGATCAACCCCCTCGCGCCGGCCGAGCTGGTCATCGACCACTCCGTCATCGCGGACAAGTTCGGCACCAACGACGCGTTCGCGCAGAACGTCGAGCTGGAGTACGGCCGCAACAAGGAGCGCTACCAGTTCCTGCGCTGGGGCCAGACCGCCTTCGACGAGTTCAAGGTCGTCCCCCCGGGCACCGGCATCGTCCACCAGGTCAACATCGAGCACCTGGCCCGTACGGTCATGGTCCGTAACGGCCAGGCCTACCCCGACACCCTCGTCGGCACCGACTCGCACACCACGATGGTCAACGGCCTCGGCGTCCTGGGCTGGGGCGTCGGCGGCATCGAGGCCGAGGCCGCGATGCTCGGCCAGCCGGTCTCGATGCTCATCCCGCGCGTCGTCGGCTTCAAGCTCACCGGTGAGCTCAAGCCCGGCACCACCGCCACGGACCTCGTGCTCACGATCACCGAGATGCTGCGCAAGCACGGCGTCGTCGGCAAGTTCGTCGAGTTCTACGGTGAGGGCGTCGCCGCCACCTCCCTGGCGAACCGCGCCACCATCGGCAACATGTCGCCGGAGTTCGGCTCCACCGCCGCGATCTTCCCGATCGACGACGAGACGCTGAAGTACCTGAAGCTGACGGGCCGTGACGCGCAGCAGGTCGCGCTCGTCGAGGCGTACGCCAAGGAGCAGGGCCTCTGGCTCGACCCGGCCGCCGAGCCCGACTTCTCCGAGAAGCTGGAGCTCGACCTCTCCACGGTCGTCCCCTCCATCGCCGGCCCGAAGCGCCCGCAGGACCGCATCGTCCTCGCGAACGCCGCGCAGCAGTTCGCCGTCGACGTGCGCAACTACGTCGTCGACGACGACGAGGCGGGCAAGGAGTCCTTCCCGGCCTCCGACTCCCCGGCGAACCACCCGAACGGCGGCCCGTCGAAGCCGGTCCAGGTGACCGCCCCCGACGGCTCGACGTACGAGATCGACCACGGCGCCGTCACCGTCGCCGCGATCACCTCCTGCACCAACACCTCGAACCCGTACGTGATGGTCGCCGCCGCGCTCGTCGCGAAGAAGGCCGTCGAGAAGGGCCTGACCCGCAAGCCGTGGGTCAAGACCACGCTCGCCCCGGGCTCGAAGGTCGTCACCGACTACTTCGACAAGGCCGGTCTGACGCCGTACCTGGACAAGGTCGGCTTCAACCTCGTCGGCTACGGCTGCACCACCTGCATCGGCAACTCGGGCCCGCTGCCCGAGGAGGTCTCGAAGGCGGTCAACGAGCACGACCTGGCGGTCACGTCGGTCCTGTCCGGCAACCGCAACTTCGAGGGCCGCATCAACCCCGACGTCAAGATGAACTACCTGGCGTCCCCGCCGCTGGTCGTCGCGTACGCCCTCGCCGGTTCGATGAAGGTCGACATCACCAAGGACGCCCTGGGTATCGACCAGGACGGCAAGCCGGTCTACCTCGCGGACATCTGGCCGACGGAGGCCGAGGTCAACGACGTCGTCGCCAACTCCATCGGCGAGGACATGTTCAACAAGTCCTACCAGGACGTCTTCGCGGGCGACGCCCAGTGGCAGGCCCTGTCGATCCCGACCGGCAACACCTTCGAGTGGGACACCGAGTCCACCTACGTCCGGAAGCCCCCGTACTTCGAGGGCATGACGATGGAGACCACCCCGGTCTCCGACATCACGGGCGCGCGCGTCCTTGCCAAGCTGGGCGACTCGGTCACCACCGACCACATCTCCCCGGCCGGTGCGATCAAGGCCGACACCCCGGCCGGCCAGTACCTCACGGAGCACGGCGTCCAGCGCCGGGACTTCAACTCCTACGGCTCGCGCCGTGGCAACCACGAGGTCATGATCCGCGGCACGTTCGCCAACATCCGCCTGCGCAACCAGATCGCGCCGGGCACCGAGGGCGGCTACACCCGCGACTTCACCGTCGAGGGTGCCCCGGTCTCCTTCATCTACGACGCCTCGCGCAACTACATCGAGCAGGGCACCCCGCTGGCCATCCTGGCCGGCAAGGAGTACGGCTCCGGTTCGTCCCGTGACTGGGCCGCCAAGGGCACCGCGCTCCTCGGCGTCAAGGCCGTCATCGCCGAGTCCTACGAGCGCATCCACCGCTCGAACCTCATCGGCATGGGCGTCCTGCCCCTCCAGTTCCCGGAGGGTGCGACCGCCGAGTCCCTCGGCCTGACCGGCGAGGAGACCTTCTCCTTCACCGGCGTCGAGGAGCTCAACAACGGCACCACGCCGCGCACGGTCAAGGTGACCACCGACACCGGTGTGGAGTTCGACGCGGTCGTCCGCATCGACACCCCCGGCGAGGCGGACTACTACCGCAACGGCGGCATCATGCAGTACGTGCTGCGCAGCCTGATCCGCAAGTAAGCGGTACGGCACAGCAGTTGAGGGCCGCATTCCCGATGTTCGGGGGTGCGGCCCTTCGCGTGGTTGATGTTGATCCCGGTTGCCGGTAACGTCGCGCTCTTCGCCGGTGTCGGCCGCGCGGAGTCCTCCGGTAGGTCACGTCGATGACCGAATCTCTCGTGCTCGACCCGTACGCGATGTGGCGCGACGCGCTCACCGAAGTGGACACCGCCTTCGCCTCGCCACCCGCGCTCGACCGTCCGGTCTGGGGCTGTACGCACTGCACCCCTGAGTCGGAGCTGCGGCTGCTCGGCGGCGACCCGGCCCAGGTGTCGGACGACCTCCTCGGCCACTTCATGCGCGAGGTGGCCAGCCACTGGGCAGAGGACCAGTACCCCGTCCTGTGGCGCCGCTTCATCCCCCGTGCCCTACGCATGTGGGGCCCGGACGGGGACGACACCGACCCGTCGTACGAGGTGGGACGCCTAGGAGCTGGCGGCGCCCGCTTCGCGGACTGGCCCGTGGCCGAGCGCGTCGCGGTCGAGCGTGCCTTCCGGGCGCTGCTGACCGTCGCGGTGACCAGCGGCCGCCCACATGAGTGGTGCACCGAACTGATCGAGGGGATCGCCCAGGCGACGGGGACCCTGGACCCCTGGCTGGACCACATCGTCGGCCTCGCAGGCCCCGAGGCCGACGCCGGCGTGGTCCGCCTCGCGACCGGCTGGGCCGTCGAACTCCTCTGGGGCGAGATGGAGTTCACCTGGTGGTACGACGGCGATCCGCAGCTCATCGCCCGCTGGCTCCCCGCCCTGCGCCCCCGCATCGAGGCCTTCGCCGCGCGGCACCCCCGCTGCAAGAACGCGTCCGACGCGCTGATCGGGCTCGACGCGCTTGAGGCCGGTGCCCGGAGTCCCTGGCTCTACCCGTACCACGAGGGGGCGGTTCAGGTGCCGCTGGCCAGGAACGCGGCCCAGGCTTCCGGGGCGACCGTGAAGTGAGGCCCCTCGGGGTTCTTGGAGTCACGGACGTGGACGGCGGTGGGGTGGGCGGCGACCTCTACGCATGCGCCGCCCTCGCTGCCGCTGTAGCTCGACTTCCGCCAGTCGTAGGCGACTTCGAGGCAGGCGCCGCCTTCGTCGCCGCTGTAGCTCGACTTGAACCAGTTCAGTGCGGTGCTCATTGCTCTCCTCGCAGCCGGTCCAGCAGGCCCTTGGACTGCTCGGGCGTCAGGGCCTGTGATCGCAGCATCGCATACTTGCGCGCCAGGATGGACACTTCGTCCGGGGCGGAAACCCACTGGCTGCCGCGCTGGGACTCGGTGTACGCGAGGTGCTGGTGGTCCGGTGTCTCCAGGAGGATGAAGGCGCCGTTGAGACCGGCGTGAGTCGGGGCGTCGAGCGGCAGGAACTGCAGTGTCAGGCCGGGGAGTTCGGCGCATACGCGTAGGTGGCGGAGCTGTTCGGAACGGGCCTGCGGCTCCAGATATGCGAGCTTGAGCGCGGCCTCCCAGACGACGAAGCTCAGCGTTGGCGGACACCTCCGGTGCAGGACCTCATGCCGCTGGACGCGACCCGCCGTCTTCGTCTCGATCTCGTCCTCGTCGTACGCGGGGACGCGGTTGCGCAGAACCGTGCGGGCGCACTCCTCGGTCTGGAGAATGCCGGGCACGGTCAGCACGTCGTACCAGGACAACGCGATGGCCTCCCGCTCATGCGCCATGTACTGCTCGGCGTACAACGGGAACTGATCGATCTCCGGCAGCCCGGCGACCGTGACCGCCAATGCCCCCTTGGTGTCCAGGAGTTGATCCATCTGTGCGGCCACGTCCGGCAACAGCGGCCGTCTGCCCTGCTCGTACGCCGCGATGGTGGACTCGGCGATCACCAGCCGCTCGCCGAGAGTCGCCTGCGTGAACCCGGCCGCCTTGCGGAACAGGGCGAGCAGATCACCGACCATCTTCATCGCCGACGGGTTCTTCGGCGGGCGCTTTCCGGGGCTCATGACGGTCAATCTCCCCGCCCCCACTCTCACTCGACCCCACTCAGACCCCGACAAAAGATCTGTCGGGGTTCACGTACTGCTCCCAGTGAATCACCGTGCGCAATATTCCCGCCCATGAAACCCGTGACCGACGAACCCTTCCGCGAGCACTTCTACCGCCGAGAACGGCAATCGGTCCCCGCCGCAAGGGAGTTCACGCGTGTGGCACTCGCCGACTGGGGCGTGACAGAGGAGCGGGCGGCCGACATCCTGCTCTGCGTCAGCGAACTCACCACCAACGCTCTCGTCCATGGCGTCCCGCCCGGCCGCGGCTTCCTCCTGCGTGTGCTGCCGTACGGGGACGGGGTCCGCGTAGAGGTCCACGACAGCGGCGACGGCGTGCCGGCCATACCGCGACCGGCGGCCGATGCCGAGGGTGGCCGGGGCCTACTCCTCGTAGAAGCGCTCGCGGACAAGTGGGGCGTGGGGGAGCGGGATCCCGGACAGGTGGTGTGGTGCGAACTGGGTATGGTCCGGCGTGCCCCCGCGGCGATGAGTTCTTGCGGCAGGGAGAGTCCTACCGATGTCACCGCAACCGCAGGAGGAACACGTGACGCAGCTGCTGAGGGTTCAGAACTTCAATGTCTCCAGTGACGGGTTCGGTGCGGGGGAGGGGCAGAGTCTGGAGCGGCCGTTCGGGCATGCCGATCCGGGGGAGATGTTCGCGTGGTGCGGTGCCACGGCGAGCTGGCCCATGCGCACCGATCCCGGGGGCAGCCGGGGCCTGGACGACTACCTTGTCCGCGATTACCACCGCAACATCGGCGCCGAGATCATGGGCCGCGGCAAGTTCGGGCCGCAGAAGGGGCCTTGGGAGGACCTGGAGTGGCAGGGTTGGTGGGGTGACGAACCGCCGTTCCACACGCCGGTGTTCGTCATGACCCACCACCTCCGGCCGTCGTTCACCCTGTCCGACACCACGTTCCACTTCGTGGACGGCGACCCGGCCACCGTCCTCGAACAGGCGAAGGCGGCGGCCGGGGGCAAGGACGTCCGGCTCGGCGGCGGGGCGAACGTGATCCGCCAGTTCCTCGACGCCGGCCTCGTCGACACCCTGCACGTGGCGGTCTCGCCGGTGAAGCTCGGATCGGGGTCGCGGCTGTGGGAGTCGCCCGACGAGCTGCGCGACCGCTTCCACGTGGACGTCGTGCCCAGCCCCGGCGGCAACGTGACGCACCACCTGTTCTGGCGGAAGTGAGCTGGTATTACGGGACCAGGCGGGCGTGAACTCCTCACGCCCGCCTGCCATTTCACCCGTTCACCCGCCGGCGTCAGTTCCGGTACCGGAAGATGATCCGGCCGCGCGTCAGGTCGTAGGGGCTGACCTCCACGAGTACCCGGTCGTACGGCAGGATCTTGATGTAGTTCTTCCGGATCTTGCCGCTGATGTGCGCGAGCACCTTGTGACCGCTCTTCAGTTCCACCTGGAACGTGGCGTTGCGCAGGCACTCGACGACGGTGCCCTCGATCTCGATACCGCGGTTCGTCTTCGTCATCAGTGAAGTACGACCTCCAGGTTGCTGCCGGCGCGCTCGGCGCCGAAGCTGTCGAAGAGGGCCGAGGCGGCCCGGTTGAGTTCGCTGACCTCGGCCGACGCCGTCCGGACCCCGGACCGGTGCAGGGAGCCGAGGACTTCGGCGAGGAGCGCCCGGGCGATGCCGCGGCGCTGCCGGTCGGCCCGGACCGCGATGAGGCCGATCCGTGGCTGCCGCGGCACCGGCGCCACCCGGAGCAGTCCCACGTACGCGCCGGACTTCACGTCCATCGCGACCGCGTACTTCGTCGGGTCCACGACGGTGGCGTCGTCCAGGCGTGGCAGCACCTCGGCCGGCATCTCCTGCCATCCGGCACGGGCGCCGACCTCGTCCCGGATCGTGCGGTCCAGCGTGCGCAGGGGGCCCTTGTCCGCCTCGCCGAGGGGAAGGATCCTCACGCCCGCCGGCGGATGTGCCGAGCCGAGTCCGGTGACCTGCGGGTCGGTGGGCAGGAAATACACCCACTCGCGGCGCCGGATCGTGAAACCGGCGCGCTCCCACTGGGACCTCAGGTCCTGGTCGGACTCGTCGACCATCGTGTACAGCGGCCTCGGAAGGTCCGCGAGCATGGCGTCGGCGAGCCGGGCGAACGCCGCGTCGTGCCAGGAGTCGATGCTGAGGAAGAGCCGTCCGTCGAGCCGCGGCCAGGCCTCACCGCGACCGACCACCTGGTCGTCTTCGAGTGCGTGCCACTGCCGGTCGGCGACGCGCGTGATCTCTGTTGTATCCATAGGTCTCTGCCTTTCGGGATCGCCTTGTCCAGGCGCTCCCGGGCGACCTATGTCAGCCGACCGACCGTGGGGACGAGAGGAGCACCCACATACGTACTGCGTTCATGGGTCTCACCTCCTCGGGCCGCGTCACGGTTCGTGCCAGACATTAGGCGGGCTGACGGTGCCGTGTCCACGTAATTAACGGCAGCGCCGCTGAGCTGCGAGGCTCAGCGGCGCTGTCAGGCGTACGGGGCTAGCCCAGCAGCTCCACCTCCGCCACCGTCGCGGCCCCACCGGTGAACACCAGCCGGTAGTGCTTGTACGTCCCCGGGGACGCGACCGAGAACGCCCGCGTCTGCTTGTCCCAGGCGAAGGACTCGCCTGACCGCTGGTCCAGCGTCTTCCACGACGTACCGTCGGCCGAGGCCTCCAGCTTCCAGCCCGCCGGGGCCTTCGCCTTGTCGTCCGACGTCAGCGTGTACTGCACGGCCTTCGCGCCGTCCGCGCCGACCGGCAGGTCCACCGACTCCGAACTCGCGCTCGTCGCCGAGGAGTTGTCGAACAGCGGACCCGAACCCGTGATGGCGTCCTTGCGCGGCGACGGCACCTTGTCGTCCTGCGTGATGGAGACCGGCGCCGCGTTCTTGCCCGTGCCCCACTTCGACGGCTTCGGGCCCATCGCGAACTCCAGGACCCCGCCCTTCGCGACGACCGAGTGCGGCAGCGACGTCGACGTCCAGTCCTTGCCGTTGACCTTCAGCCCCTGCACGTAGATGTTCTTCGCGCTGTTCTCGGGAGCCTTGACGACCAGGTCCTTGCCGTTCTCCAGGTGCAGCGTCATCTTCGTGAACTGCGGGGAGCCGATGGCGTATTCACCGCTGCCCATGACCAGCGGGTAGAAGCCGAGCGAGGAGAAGAGGTACCAGGCCGACTGCTCGCCGTTGTCCTCGTCGCCGTGGTAGCCCTGCCCGATCTCGCTGCCCGTGTAGAGCCGGGAGAGGACCTCGCGGACCTTCTCCTGCGTCTTGTACGGCTGGCCCGCCGCGTCGTACATGTACGTGATGTGGTGCGCCACCTGGTTCGAGTGGCCGTACATGCCCATCCGGACGTCACGCGCCTCCGTCATCTCGTGGATGACGCCGCCGTACGAGCCCGCGACGTCGTTGGACGCCGTCTCCGGGGTGGCGAAGAACGTGTCGAGCTTCTTGCCGAGGCCGTCGCGGCCGCCGTAGAGGTTGGCGAGCCCGCGCGAGTCCTGCGGGGCGGTGAAGGCGTAGCCCCAGGCGTTGGTCTCCGTGTAGTCGTAGCCCCAGATGCGCGGGTCGAACTTCGACGACTCGACGCGCCAGTCGCCCTTCTCGCTCTTGCCCTGGAAGAAGCCCGCCTTCGGGTCGAACATGTTCACGTAGTCGCGGGCCCGGTTGAGGAAGTACTCCGACTCCTCCTTGTAGTGCTTCTCGCCGGTCTTCTTGTAGAGGGCCTGGCCCATCTGCGCGATGCCGTAGTCGTTGAGGTAACCCTCAAGCGCCCAGGACAGTCCCTCGTGGGTGTCCGTGCTCGTGTAGCCGAGGAACGGCGACGTCTGCATTCCCTTGCGGCCCACGCCGGCCGCGGGCGGCACGACGCTCGCGTTCTTCAGAGCCGCCTTGTACGCGGCCTCCGCGTCGAACTTGACGCCCTTGACGTACGCGTCGGCGAACGCCACGTCCGACGACGTGCCGGTCATCAGGTCCGCGTAACCCGGTGAGGACCAGCGCGAGATCCAGCCGCCGTCCTTGTACTGCTGCACGAACCCGTCGACGAGCTCGCCCGCCTTCTTCGGCGTCAGGAGCGAGTACGCGGGCCAGGTCGTGCGGTACGTGTCCCAGAAGCCGTTGTTGACGTACGGCTTGCCGTCGACGATCTTCGCGCCGGTGTGGGTCGGGGTGTCCGGACCCGGCATCGGCGAGAACGGCGAGGCGTACTGGTACGTCGAACCGACCTTCTCGAAGCCCGAGTTGGGGTACAGGTACAGCCGGTACAGGGACGAGTAGAGGGTGGTGCGCTGGTCGGCCGTGGCGCCCTCCACCTCGACCTTGCCGAGGAGCTTGTCCCACTGCGCGCGGGCGCTGTCCCGCACGGAGGAGAACGACGACCCGGACGGCAGTTCCTGCGCGAGGTTCGCCTTCGCCTGGTCGATGCCGATCAGGGACGTCGCGAGGCGCAGGGTGACCGCCTTGTCGGCGCCCGGCTTGAAGCGGAGGTATCCCTTGGGGCCGGTGGAGTCGCCGCCGGTGACCGGGGTGTCGAAGACGCCGTAGACGAAGAGCCGGGTCGCGCCCGCGGAGAGCCCGGACTTCACGTCCGAGTAGCCGGTGACGATGCCCTTGTCCTTGTCGAGCGTGAGGCCCGCCTGGTCGGAGACGTTGTCGAAGATCACGCTCGCGTCGTCACCGGGGTAGGTGAAGCGCAGCATCGCCGCGTGGTCGGTCGGCGTCATCTCGGCCTTGAGGCCGTTCTCGAAGCGCACCCCGTAGTAGTAGGGGCGGGCCGTCTCGTTCTCGTGCTTGAACGGCAGCGCGCGGCCGGCGCGCGAGGTGTCCGGGGTGCCGGACGCCGCCGACGGCATCATCTGGAACGTCTGCCGGTCGCCCATCCAGGGGCTGGGCTCATGGCTGGCGCTGAACGCCTCCATCGTCGGCAGGTTGTCCGCGTTGTTGTCGCGGCTGTAGTCGTAGAGCCAGCTGAGCGAGCCGGCGTTGGTCACCGGCGTCCAGAAGTTGAAGCCATGGGGCACCGCGGTGGCCGGGAACGTGTTGCCGCGCGAGAAGCCGCCGCTGGAGTTCGTGCCGCGCGTCGTGACCGCGTAGTCCGACAGATGCGCCTTCGGCGGCTCCGGCTTCGCGGCCTTCAGCGCGATGTCGTCGACCCAGCCGCGGAACTTCGCCGGGCCCTTCGGCGAGTCGTACGCCACCAGGATCCGGTCGACGGTCTTGCCGGCCGCGACCGAGCCGATGGAGGAGGCGACGGCGTTCCACTGGTTGACGTAGAGCCGCTTGGCCGCGCCCTGGCCCTGCGGCGTCAGCAGCCCGCCGTTGCTGTCGGTGGCCTTCAGGTCGCTCAGATAGGTGCCGTCGGTGAAGGCGAGGTCCACGGAGACGTTCGTGGCGTCGTAGTCGCGGTCGCCGTCCGCCATCGACGGGAAGATCTTGTACGAGAGCTCCGTGTCACGGGCGACGGCCACGTCGACGTCGAAGACCTTGTTGTACGAGTACGCGCGCGAGTCCGCCTTGTGCGTGCCGGCGTAGCGCAGGGCCTTCTTGCCGGTGAAGCCCGCCCCCGCCTTGGCGGTGGGGGAGCCGCTGGGGCCCTTGTCCACGAGGGACAGCATGTCGTCGGGCGTGGGCGAGCCGGTGTCGGCGGTGGCCAGCTGGAGGTCGGCGAGCTGCGTGGCGTCGCCCGCACCGTTGTTCTTGGTGAACTCGATCCGGAAGTGCTGGTACTCGGCCGGGCTCTGGAGGTCGTACTTCTTGGTCTGGAAGCGGTCGGCGAAGCTCTCCCCGGTGCGGGCGTCGAGCGTCGTCCACTCCTTGCCGTCGGTGGAGCCCTTGAGGGTCCAGTCCTTCGGGTCGCGCTCGGCGTGATCGTTGGCCGAAGTCAGCGCGTACGTCGTGATCTTGGCCGGCGCGTCCAGGTCGTACTCGACCCAGGCGGTGGGGGTGAAAGCCAGCCACTTCGTGCTGGACTCGCCGTCGAGGAGGTTCTCCTTGGTTTCACCGCCGCCCGAGTTCTCGTCGCTGGCGCGGACCTCCGTGACATGGCTGTTGACATTGCCCGGAAATCCGCCGCTGTCACCACCATCGACCCCAGACGACCGTTTCGTTCCGTCTGTGGCGGTATCCACGGTGTTCAGCCAGGCCGGGGCTGGATCGCCCGTTTCGAACGAGGAGCTGAACTCGCGGTCGGCGTGCGGCCGTTGGTCGGGGGATGCGGCGGACGCTCCCTGACCGGCGGCGACGAGCGCGAGTGAGGCCGCCCCCAGGGCGGCCGTGGACCTGAGTCTGTGTCTGGATCTGCCATGCATGCGCGAGCACCCTCCCGGCGCGAGACAACGTTGTCAATTCGCAGCGCAAGGTCCAGTAGGGAGGTAAGTCGCCTGTGGTGTCAAGGGTGTTGGGCGCGGCGGGCGCGGCGGGCGGGACGAGAAGAGTGGCGCGACCATCCATTAAGCGAGGTCATCCGCCGTCCGGGGCGCGCATGGGCCGCTCATGGGTGCCTCATATATCCGAGAGGTCTCAACTCGGGAAAGAACGCCGTCCAAACCTGCATTCGATCTTGCCCAGTTGGAGTGAAGTGGACTATACCTGTCGGCGTCTGCTCAGCCGTTTTCACCGGCCGTGGACAGCGCGGGGGGATGGGGGAAACGGTGAGGCGCGTATCCGAGCGCCGTCGGCCGTGTGTTTCCGACCGATCCCGGCGTTTAGACATCAGGCACGACCCCAGCTTCACATCACCGCGGTGCCGGGGAGGATCCGGTTCACCGCCTGAGTCCTGGAGAAGGCGAGGACTTGAGCATGGGATCCACTTCCGCCCAGAACAACGGTGAGGGCTTCGGCCGTCGCGATCTGATCAAGCGGTCCGCCGCACTCGGTCTGGTCGCCGTTCCCACGATGAGCTTCCTGTCGGCCTGCGCGAGCAGCGACAGCGGTTCGGGGAACAAGGCCAAAAAGGGCAAGACGTCCAAGAAGAACCCGCTCGGCGTGAACGAGACCGCGCCGCTCGCGGTCACCATCTTCGACGGCGGCTTCGGCACGAAGTACGCCACGGATGCCAACGCCGAGTACAAGAAGGCGTTCCCCAAGGCCAAGATCCAGTTCCACGCGACCCAGAAGATCCAGTCGGAGCTCCAGCCGAAGTTCAACGGCGGCACGCCCCCCGACCTGATCGACAACTCGGGCGCCGAGCAGATGGACATGGGCGTCCTCGTCGGCAAGAAGCAGCTCACCGACCTGACCCCGCTCCTGGACGCGCCGTCGATCGACGACCCGTCGAAGAAGGTCCGCGACACTCTGCGCCCGGGCATCGTCGAGATGGGCCAGTTCGACGGCGACCCGGTCTGGATCATGTACTACGCGTACACGGTCTACGGCGTCTGGTACTCGCAGAAGGCCCTGGACGGCCTCGACGCGCAGTACCCGGAGACCTGGGACGACATGCTCGCCCTGTGTGCCAAGGCGAAGAAGAAGGGCATCGCCGGCTGGACGTACGCGGGCAAGTACCCGTACTACCTGCCGTTCTCGCTCTACCCCTTCATCGCCAAGATCGGCGGCCGCGAGGTTCTCGACAAGATCGACAACCTGGAGCCGAACGCCTGGAAGGACCCGGCCGTCAAGTCCGCCTTCGAGGCGTACTACGAGCTGTACAAGAAGGGCTACATCCTCAAGGGCACGCCCGGCATCGACCACATCCAGTCGCAGACCGCGTGGGCCAAGGGCAAGGCGCTGTTCATCCCGAACGGCTCCTGGGTCGAGAACGAGTCGGCGAAGGTCATCCCCGCCGACTTCCAGCTGTCGGTCGGCGCGCCCACCGGCCTCGACTCCAGCGACAAGATGCCCTTCGGCACCATCTGGGCCTCCGGCGGTGAGCCCTTCATCGTCCCGGCCAAGGCGAACAACGCCGAGGGTGGCATGGAGCAGCTGCGCATCATGCTCTCCGAGGCCTCCTCGAAGAACTTCACCTCCTCGGTCAAGTCGCTCACCGCCTTCAACGGCGGCACCGACGGAATCGAGCTGACCCCGGGCCTCAAGTCCGGTGTCGCGGCGCTCGAGAAGGCCGGCGACAACGTGGTCAACCCGCGCCTCCAGGACTGGTACGTCAAGCTCCAGAAGGAGCAGATCGGCGTCTCCGTCCTCGGCGAGATGATGGCGGGACGGCTGACCCCGGCCGAGGCCATCAAGAAGGCGCAGGGCTACGCGGACGCGGCCGCCAAGGACTCGTCCATCAAGCACTACAAGCACCAGTAAGAGCTCGTGCGCACGCGTCATCAGCGGCGGCACCCGCGAATCGATCGGGGTCGGTAAACCATGCAACACGGTAAGTACAGGTTCATTGTGGGGTTCCTGGTGGCCCCCTTGGCGATGTATGCAGTCTTCGTCATCTGGCCGTTCATCCAGTCCATCTACTATTCGTTCACGGACTGGACCGGTCTGAGCCCGGACTTCAAGATGGTCGGCTTCGCCAACTACAAGCGGATGTTCGAAGACGACGTCTTCTGGAAGTCTTTGCAGCACAGCGTGTTGCTGGCATTGCTGCTGCCGCTGGTGACGCTGGGCCTCGCGCTCTTCTTCGCCTTCATGCTCAATGTCGGTGGGCGGCGCCGGAAAGGCGCCGCCATCACCGGAGTACGCGGTTCGGGTTTCTACAAGATCGCGTATTTCTTCCCGCAGGTGCTTTCGATCGCGATCGTCGCCATCCTCTTCCGGTTCGCCTTCAACCCCAATGACGGCGTGATCAACGGGACGCTGAAGGCCATCGGTCTCGGCAGCATCCAGCCGAACTGGCTGGGCGACCCGAACTTCGCTCTGTGGTGCGTCATGGCCGTCCTCGTCTGGAGCACCGTCGGATTCTTCGTCGTGCTCTTCTCGGCCGGCATGGCGTCCATCCCGAAGGACTTCTACGAGGCGGCCCTGCTCGACGGCGCGAGCCGGTTCACCACCTTCTTCAAGATCACGCTGCCGCTGCTCTGGGACACCGTGCAGTCCGGCTGGGTCTACATGGGCATCCTGGCCCTCGGCGCGGAGGCCTTCGCCTCGGTGCAGATCATGACGGTGGGCCCCGGCGGCCCCGCGTACTCGACCACGGTTCTCCCGCTGTACGTCTACCAATCGGCGTTCCGCGACGCCAACGCTGCCTACGCAACAACGATCGGCGTCGCCCTGCTCATCGTCACGCTGCTCTTCGCGGCGATCGTGATGCGGCTCGGCCGGCGCGAGCGGCTGGAGTTCTGACCATGAAGACCACTGACATCCCGCCCGCCGGACCCATCGAGGACCGTCCGCCGGTGAGCAAGACGGCGGCCCCGGCCGTCAAGGAGAAGAGCAGCGAGGGCAGCGTCCTCAACGTCTTCTCGCACGGCGTCCTCATCATCTGGGCGATCATGGTCGTCATGCCGTTGCTCTGGGCGGCGATGACGTCCTTCAAGGACGACAACTCGATCTTCAGCTCGCCCTGGTCCCTGCCGGACAAGCTGCACTTCGACAACTGGTCGCGCGCCTGGTCCCAGGCCCACATGAGCGACTACTTCGCCAACACCCTGATCGTGGTGGGCTGCTCGCTGGTCGGCACGCTCGTGCTCGGCTCCATGGCCGCGTACGTCCTGGCCCGCTTCGACTTCCCGGGCAACCGGTTCATCTACTTCCTCTTCGTCGGAGGAATGAGCTTCCCGATCATGCTGGCCCTGGTGCCGCTGTTCTACGTGATGCAGAACCTGCACCTCCTGAACACGCTGCAGGGCCTGATCATCGCCTACATCGCGTACTCACTGCCGTTCACGGTCTTCTTCCTGACCTCGTTCTTCAGGACGCTGCCCACCTCGATCGCGGAGGCCGCCTTCGTCGACGGGGCCTCGCACACCAGGACGTTCTTCCAGATCATGCTGCCGATGGCCAAGCCCGGCCTGATCAGCGTGGGGATCTTCAACTTCCTGGGGCAGTGGAACCAGTACATGCTGCCGACGGTGCTCAACACCGACCCCGACAAGAGGGTGCTGGCGCAGGGTCTGGTGGAGCTCGCGACGAGTCAGGGCTACAAGGGCGACTGGTCCGGTCTCTTCGCCGGCCTCGTGATGGCGATGCTCCCGGTGCTCGGGGCGTACATCATCTTCCAGCGCCAGGTCGTGCAGGGCCTGACCGCGGGGGCGCTCAAGTAACGCGGCGGACACGTCGGGTGAGGGCCCGGTTCCGGAACATCTCGTCCGGAACCGGGCCCTCACCCCTGTCCGCGCCCGTGTGTGCTCTTCTGTGCTCTTCTGCGCCGGGTATCGCTCAAGCTCTTGACGGGAGGCAACCCGAAAGGCTCAGCTTAGAGTTCAATAGTTGGACATACGCCGAGGCCTCATCGAAGCGGCCTCGCACGCAGGAGGTCGTCGTGGAGACTCCGGGGTCGCAGTCGTCGCTGCATCGGGCCAATCTGGAGCGGGTCGTACGCGCCGTGCGGCTCGCCGGTTCGCTCACGCAGGCGGAGATCGCGAGGACGACGGGCCTGTCCGCGGCGACGGTCTCCAACATCGTCCGGGAGCTCAAGGACGGCGGGACCGTCGAGGTCACGCCCACCTCGGCTGGGGGCCGCCGGGCCCGCAGCGTCTCGCTCAGCGGCGACGCGGGCATCGTCATCGGCGTCGACTTCGGCCACACCCACCTGCGCGTGGCGATCGGCAACCTCGCCCACCAGGTGCTCGCCGAGGAGGCCGAGCCCCTCGATGTGGACGCCTCCGCGGCGCAGGGCTTCGACCGGGCCGAGGAGCTTGTCGAGCGGCTCGTGGCGGCCACCGGCGTGGACCGTACGAAGGTGGCGGGCATCGGGCTCGGCGTACCGGGCCCCATCGACGTGGAGAGCGGCACGCTGGGCTCCACGTCGATCCTGCCGGGCTGGACCGGCACCAAGCCCGCCGAGGAGATGAGCAGGCGCCTCGGCGTGCCCGTGCACGTCGACAACGACGCCAATCTGGGCGCCCTCGGCGAGCTGGTCTGGGGCAGCGGGCGCGGCGTCAAGGACCTCGCGTACATCAAGGTCGCCAGCGGTGTCGGCGCCGGGCTCGTGATCGACGGGAAGATCTACCGGGGGCCCGGCGGGACCGCGGGCGAGATCGGGCACATCACGCTCGACGAGTCCGGCCCCGTCTGCCGCTGCGGCAACCGCG
The DNA here is from genome assembly GCF_045040855.1 of Streptomyces sp. NBC_00009. Lineage (NCBI taxonomy): Bacteria > Bacillati > Actinomycetota > Actinomycetes > Kitasatosporales > Streptomycetaceae > Streptomyces > Streptomyces sp. NBC_00009. The sequence continues at coordinate 1,739,011 of NZ_CP108312.1, read as the reverse complement.
GCTGCCTGGAGACCTTCGCCGCCGCCCGCTACGTGCTGCCGCTCCTGGAGTCCAGCCACGGCACCGGACTGACCATGGAGTCCGTCGTGCGGCTCGCGCGGGACGGCGACCCGGGATGCCGGCGGGTGATCGCCGACGTGGGCCGTCACATCGGCAGTGGTGTCGCGAATCTCTGCAATCTGCTCAACCCCAGCCGGGTCGTCCTCGGCGGCGACCTGGCGGAGGCCGGAGAGCTGGTCCTGGGGCCCATCAGGGAGTCCGTGGGGCGCTATGCGATCCCCAGCGCGGCCCGTCAACTGTCCGTCCTTCCAGGGGCGTTGGGCGGCCGGGCCGAGGTGCTCGGGGCACTCGCCCTGGCGCTCAGCGAGATGGGCGATTCGACCCTTTTGGACGGATCTCTGTCCGTGGTAGCACCTGCCTTCACTTAGAGAACGCATGACACCGTTGCCATCTCGTTAAGGATTTACTCCTTGACGCCGGGGTTGCGGCCGAGTTGACTTCCCGCTACCTCGGCCGCAACGTCGCGGCCTCGTCAGGGAGGTTTCTGAAGTGAACACGCGTATGCGTCGTGCCGCCGTTGCGTTCTGTGCCACTGGTATGGCCGTCTCTCTCGCCGCTTGCGGCAGCGCCAAGGAGTCCGGCAACAAGGACAGCGGCGACAAGACGAGCTCCAAGAAGGGCGACGCCATCACCGTCGGCCTGCTGCTGCCGGAGAACCAGACCGCTCGCTACGAGAAGTTCGACAAGCCGATCATTGAGAAGCAGATATCGACGCTGACCAATGGCAAGGGCAAGGTCGAGTACCTGAACGCCAAGCAGGACGCGACCCTCCAGTCGCAGCAGATCGACACGATGATCACCAAGAAGGTCGACGTGCTGATCCTGGACGCGGTCGACTTCAAGGCCGTCGCCGGCGGTGTGAAGAAGGCCAAGGACGCGGGCATCCCCGTCGTCGCGTACGACCGCCTGGCCGAGGGCCCGATCGCCGCCTACACCTCGTTCGACAACGAGGAGGTCGGCAAGACGCAGGGCGAGGCGCTCCTCAAGGCCATGGGCTCCAAGGCCACCAAGAGCAGCAAGATCGTCATGATGAACGGCGCGATCACCGACCCGAACGCCGCCTTCTTCAAGAAGGGCGCCCTCTCCGTGCTCAAGGACAAGGTGACCGTCGCCAAGTCCTACGACACCAAGGAGTGGAAGCCGGAGAACGCCAACCAGAACATGGAAGGCGCCATCTCCGCGATCGGCAAGGACAAGATCGCCGGCGTCTACTCCGCCAACGACGGCATGGCGGGCGGCATCATCACCGCCCTGAAGGCCGCGGGCCTCAGCAAGCTCCCGCCGGTCACCGGCCAGGACGCCGAGCTCGCCGGTGTGCAGCGCATCGTCACGGGCGACCAGTACATGAGCGTCTTCAAGTCGTACCCGGCGGAGGCCGAGACCGTCGCCAAGATGGCCGTCTCGATCGCCAAGACGGGCAAGCTCGACAGCTCCCTGAAGACCAGCACGGTCGACAGCGGCACCGAGAAGGGCATTCCCTCCGTGATCGTCCCGGTGGTCTCCCTGACCCAGGACAACATCAAGGACACGGTCGTCAAGGAGGGTTACTACACCCTCGACGACATCTGCACGGCCAAGTACAAGGCCGCCTGCAACAAGATCGGCCTGAACTAACCAGGCCGGAGTCGCCCCGGCAACTCCCTTGTCCTGCACGGGACTCGAGCGCACCTTGAAGGAGCGCCCCGTGTGAGCACGTCCGGCGCCCTGTCGCCGACAGCCCCGCAAGCTCAACGGCGGGGCGCCGGACGGAACGACGTACGACGGCACCATCCCTGCACGTACGCACCCCCCTCTCAGTCTTTTCTGTTCAACCTCCCGCCGGGTCAGGCCTTTGGCGGCGAAGGAGATGGTTCACGTGTCCGCTACGCCCGTGCTGGCGTTGCGCGGAGTCTCCAAGCGATTCGGTGCCGTCCAGGCGCTCACCGATGTAGAGCTTGAGGTCCACGCCGGTGAGGTGGTCGCCCTGGTCGGCGACAACGGTGCCGGAAAGTCCACCCTTGTCAAGACGATCGCCGGCGTGCACCCCATCGATGAAGGTGTCATCGAGTGGGACGGCAAGGCCGTCGCGGTCAACAAGCCGCACGACGCCCAGAACCTGGGCATCGCGACCGTCTACCAGGACCTCGCGCTGTGCGACAACATCGACGTCGTCGGCAACCTCTTCCTGGGCCGTGAGCTCAAGCGCCGCGGTGTCCTCGACGAGGTCGAGATGGAGCGCCGCTCCAGGGAGCTGCTCGACACGCTGTCGATCCGCATCCCGAGCGTGCGCATCCCGATCGCCTCGCTCTCCGGCGGTCAGCGCCAGGTCGTGGCCATCGCCCGCTCCATGCTCGGCGAGCCCAAGCTGGTCATCCTCGACGAGCCGACGGCCGCCCTCGGCGTCGAGCAGACGGCGCAGGTCCTCGACCTCGTCGAGCGGCTGCGCGAGCGCGGCCACGCGGTCATCCTCATCAGCCACAACATGGCCGATGTGAAGGCCGTCGCCGACAAGGTCGCCGTCCTGCGGCTCGGCCGCAACAACGGTGTTTTCGAGGTCAAGACCACCTCGCAGGAAGAGATCATCTCCGCCATCACCGGCGCCACGGACAACGCCGTGACCCGTCGTGCGGCGCGCACCAACGCGGAGGCTCAGAAGTGAGCATCGAAAAGACCGACAAGCCGCAGGCCCCCGTGGACACCCCGGCGGTCGCCGGCGACGCGAGTGTCGCCATCGACCCCCGCCTCCTCGTGCGCGAGCAGGGATTCGCGGGCTACATAGGCGAGTTCAAGCGCAAGATGCGCGCCGGTGACCTCGGCGCCACCCCGGTCGTCATCGGCCTGATCGTCATCTGCGCGATCTTCCAGAGCCTCAACTCGGCGTTCCTGGGTGCGGAGAACCTGAACAACATCTTCGTCGCCATGGTCGCGACGGGCATGATGTCGGTCGGCATCATCTTCGTGCTGCTGCTCGGCGAGATCGACCTCTCGGTCGGTTCCGTCTCCGGTGTCTCCGCGGCGATCACGGCCGTGATGAGCGTCACCCACGGCGTCAACGAGTGGGTCGCGGTCCTCGCCGCCCTCGCGGCCGGTGCCGTCATCGGCGCCCTGCACGGCTTCTTCTTCGCCCGGATCGGCGCGCCCGCGTTCGCCGTGACCCTGGCGGGCCTGCTGTTCTGGAACGGCTTCATGCTCCAGGTCCTGGGCTCCAACGGCACGATCAACATCGACGGCGACGGCGTGGTCGGCAAGCTCACCACGTACTACTTCTCCGATGTCGCCGCCGCTTACGGGCTCGCGGTCGTCGCGGTCGCCGGTTACTTCCTGTCGGCCTTCCTCGGCAACCGGCGCCGTGAGGCCGCCGGGATCCCGTCCCGCCCGCTGAGCGAGCTCGTGCTGCGCACGGTGCTGCTCGCGATCGCGGCCTTCGCCGTGGCGATCATGTTCAACCAGTACAAGGGCCTGCCGCTCGCCGTGCTGCTGTTCGCGATCGTCCTGGTCGCCACCGACTTCGTGCTGCGCCGCACCTCGTACGGCCGCAAGATCTTCGCGCTCGGCGGCAGCGTCGAGGCGTCGCGCCGCGCCGGTATCAACGTCACGGCGGTCCGTGTCTCGGTCTTCGCCGTCGCGGGTCTGTTCGCGGCGGTCGGCGGCCTCTTCTGGGCCTCCAAGATCGCAGCGGCCAACCAGAGCGCCGGTTCCGGCGACCTCCTGATGAACGTCATCGCGGCCGCCGTCATCGGCGGCACCAGCCTCTTCGGTGGCCGGGGCCGCACCTGGAACGCCCTGCTCGGTGTCCTCGTGATCACGTCGATCCAGTACGGCCTGGCCCTCCAGGGCATCGCCACCCCGATCCAGTACATGATCACCGGCGGTGTGCTCCTCGCCACGGTCGTCATCGACTCGGTCACCCGCAAGACCCAGAAGTCGGCGGGCCGCGCGTAAGCGCTCCGCTCGCGACGTGTGATCTCTGCGGGCCGGCTGTGGCTGGTCGCGCCCATGCGGCGAAGCCGCAGAGTGTCACGTCCCGCGCCCCTACGGGGCTCGGGTCCTGTGCCCGGCGTCAATGACGACGCCGGGCACAGCCATGTCCGCATAGGAACGGTTCCCCATCTGTGCAGCCAATCGCGTGATGTACAACGCGGAGCCCGGGCGTCGCGCGCGCAGGCGGAACATTAGACTCGACAGACCCGGCAAAAGCTCGAACAGCTCTATCGCAAGGAGGCACGGGTGCCGCTGCTGACCCGCATCACGGGACCGCGCGATCTGGACCGGCTCAGCCTGGAACAGCTGGACCAGCTGGCCGGCGAGATCCGGACCTTCCTGGTCGACGCGGTATCCAAGACCGGCGGCCACCTCGGCCCCAACCTCGGCGTCGTCGAGCTGACCATCGCGCTGCACCGCGTGTTCGACTCGCCGAAGGACCGGGTGCTCTTCGACACCGGTCACCAGTCCTACGTGCACAAGCTGCTCACGGGCCGCCAGGACTTCGGCAAGCTGCGTACCAAGGGCGGCCTGTCCGGCTACCCCTCGCGCGCCGAGTCCGACCACGACGTGATCGAGAACTCGCACGCCTCCACGGTCCTCGGCTGGGCCGACGGCCTCGCCAAGGCGAACGAGGTGCGCGGCAAGGACGACCACGTCGTCGCCGTGATCGGCGACGGAGCGCTCACGGGCGGCATGGCCTGGGAGGCCCTGAACAACATCGCGGCCGCCAAGGACCGCCCCCTCGTGATCGTCGTCAACGACAACGAGCGCTCTTACGCCCCCACCATCGGCGGCCTCGCCAACCACCTGGCCACCCTGCGCACCACGGACGGCTACGAGCGGTTCCTGGCCCGCGGCAAGGACCTCCTGGAGCGCACGCCGGTCGTCGGCCGCCCGCTCTACGAGACCCTGCACGGCGCCAAGAAGGGCCTCAAGGACTTCATCGCCCCGCAGGGCATGTTCGAGGACCTCGGCCTGAAGTACGTCGGCCCCATCGACGGCCACGACATCGAGGCCCTGGAGTCGGCCCTGGCCCGCGCCAAGCGGTTCGGCGGACCGGTCATCGTGCACTGCCTCACCGAGAAGGGCCGCGGCTACAAGCCTGCCGAGCAGGACGAGGCCGACCGCTTCCACGGCATCGGCCCGATCCACCCGGACACCGGCCTGCCCATCAAGGCCTCGGCCGCCAGCTGGACGTCCGTCTTCGGCGACGAGATGGTCAAGCTCGGCCACGACCGCGAGGACATCGTCGCGATCACCGCCGCGATGCTCCAGCCCGTCGGCCTGAAGAAGTTCGCCGACGCGTTCCCGGACCGCATCTACGACGTCGGCATCGCCGAGCAGCACGCCGCCACCTCGGCCGCGGGTCTCGCCACCGGCGGGGTGCACCCGGTCTTCGCGGTCTACGCGACGTTCCTCAACCGCGCCTTCGACCAGGTCCTCATGGACGTCGCGCTGCACAAGTGCGGTGTCACCTTCGTCCTGGACCGGGCCGGCGTCACGGGCGACGACGGCGCCTCGCACAACGGCATGTGGGACATGTCCATGCTCCAGGTCGTCCCCGGCCTGCGGCTGGCCGCCCCGCGCGACGCCGAGCAGCTGCGCGCCCAGCTGCGTGAGGCCGTCGAGGTCGACGACGCGCCGACCGTCGTCCGCTACTCGAAGGGTGTCGTCGGACCCGCGGTCCCGGCCGTCGGCAAGGTCGGCTCCATGGACGTGCTGCGCAGGCCGTCGGCGGCCAAGCCGGACGTCCTCCTGGTCTCCGTCGGGGCGCTCGCCCCGATGTGCCTGGAGATCGCCGGCCTCCTCGACAAGCAGGGCATCACCACGACCGTCGTCGACCCGCGCTGGGTCAAGCCGGTCGACGAGGCGCTCGCGCCGCTCGCCGAGCAGCACCGCGTCGTCGTCACCGTCGAGGACAACTCCCGTGTGGGAGGCGTCGGTTCGGCGATCGCGCAGGCCCTGCGCGACGCGGGTGTCGACGTACCGCTGCGTGACTTCGGCATCCCGCCGCGCTTCCTCGACCACGCCTCGCGCAAGGAGGTCATGGCCGAGATCGGTCTCACGGCCCCCGACATCGCGCGTCAGGTCACCGGTCTGGTCGCCAAGCTGGACGGCCGCTTCGAGCGCGCGACGGCCACGGACGCGGTACAGCCCGCCCGCGACTGACACTGCCTACGGGCCCAGTGGGCCGGTTTCCCCACCCTGTACGAGTGGTGAAACCGGCCCATTCGCGTGAATCGACTTATGTCGGGGCATACGCAGCCCACGCCCCCTCGATCATGTCGAGGACGTCAAGCGTGGAGGTAGTCCCGTGAGCAGCACCCTCTTCAGGACGAAGAAGGTCGAACAGTCGATCTTGGACACTGAGGAGCCGGAGCACGCACTCAAGAAGTCGCTGTCCGCTCTGGACCTCACCGTCTTCGGCGTCGGTGTCATCATCGGCACCGGCATCTTCGTCCTCACCGGCAAGGTCGCCAAGGAGAACGCGGGCCCCTCGGTGGCCCTGGCCTTCGTCGCGGCCGGCGTCGTCTGCGGCCTGGCCGCGCTGTGCTACGCGGAGTTCGCGTCCACCGTCCCGGTCGCCGGATCCGCGTACACCTTCTCGTACGCGTCACTCGGCGAACTCCCCGCCTGGATCATCGGCTGGGACCTGGTGCTCGAGTTCGCGCTCGGCACGGCGGTGGTCGCCGTCGGCTGGTCGGGCTATGTGCGCTCGCTGCTGGACAACGCCGGCTGGCATCTGCCCGCTTCGCTGAGCGGGCGGGACGGGGCCACGGGGTTCGGCTTCGACATCCTCGCCGCCGCCCTGGTCCTGGTGCTCACCGTCATCCTCGTCCTCGGGATGAAGCTCTCCGCCCGCGTCACCACGGTCGTCGTCGCCATCAAGGTGGCCGTCGTCCTCATCGTGATCATCGCGGGGGCCTTCTTCGTCACGGCCGACAACTACAAGCCCTTCATCCCGAAGGCGCAGCCACAGGAGGCGGGCAGCAGCATCCAGTCCCCGCTCGTGCAGCTGATGTTCGGCTACACGCCGACCGACTTCGGAGTCATGGGCATCTTCACCGCCGCCTCCGTCGTCTTCTTCGCCTTCATCGGCTTCGACGTCGTGGCCACCGCCGCCGAGGAGACGAAGAACCCGCAGCGGGACATGCCGCGCGGCATCCTGGGCTCCCTCCTCATCTGCACGACGCTCTACGTGGCGGTGTCGATCGTCGTCACGGGCATGCAGAGGTACAGCGAGCTGTCCATCGACGCCCCGCTCGCGGACGCCTTCAAGGCGACCGGGCACCCCTGGTACGCGGGTGTCATCAGCTTCGGCGCCGCGGTCGGCCTGACGACGGTCTGCCTGATCCTCCTCCTCGGCCAGACCCGGGTGTTCTTCGCGATGAGCCGTGACGGGCTGCTGCCGCGCTTCTTCTCCGTCGTCCACCCGAGGTTCAAGACCCCGTACCGGCCGACCGTCCTGCTCGGCGTGATCATCGCGATCCTGGCCGGGTTCACCAGCCTCAGCGAGCTCGCGGAACTGGTGAACATCGGCACGCTCTTCGCGTTCGTCGTCGTCGCGCTCGGCGTCATCATCCTGCGCCGCACCCGCCCCGACCTGCCCCGCGCCTTCCGCACCCCCCTGGTGCCGTTCATCCCGATCCTGTCGGTGCTCGCGTCCCTGTGGCTGATGCTGAACCTGCCCGCGGAGACCTGGATCCGCTTCGCCGTCTGGATGGTGCTCGGCTTCATCGTGTACTTCGTGTATGGGAGGTCGCACAGTCGGCTGGGCAGGGACGCCGGACAGTAGGGCCTGTCGTCAAATTCCCGCCTGCCTGGCGGCGTCTGGCACGCACTCCCCCAAGCTCTCGGCTTCGCTCGAGCAGGGGGGACCCCCATGCGGCGTTGCCGAAAAACCCTAGTAGCTCCGCTACGAGGGCTCTCCGGCGCCTTGCGATCGCACGCACCAGACGCCGCCAGGCCCGCCCTCCGGGCGGACGACGGGAATTTGACGACAGGCACTAGGCGGCTGTGACACCCGGTAACGCTGTGGGGACGGATTTCGCTGAGGCATATGATGTGGCGAATTCATGGTTTCCCTGCGCACATGCCGGGCGTGAGGTTGACGGAAGGTGACGGCGGTCATGCGGGGCAGAAACGCTATCGACGAGCGAACCGATGACCACGGCGTCGAGCGTCGTACCGCCACCGGTGCCGCCGACGGGCGTTGGCTGACACGGGGCAAGGACGGCAGGCTCACCGCGTACGCGCTCACCGAGGGCGGCATGCTGCGGTGGACCGAGGTCACGCCCGGCGGCCCCCGGTGGACCGGGCCCGACTTCCTCCCCGGCACCCATCTCGGCCACGTCACCGTCGTGCAGGGCGCGGACACGTACGTGCACTTCCTCGGCCGCCGGGCGAAGCCGCGGGCCGACGGGGGAGTGGACGTCGACATCGTGCACGCCATCCAGTACCAGACGGGCAGGCCGGTCACCGAGTGGCGCTCGCTCGGCAACCCGCACAAGGACCGCGCGAAGGGCGCCCGGTTCGGTGTGCCGGTCGGAGCCGTGAACTCGAACGGCACGGTGCACGTCTTCGCCCGCAACGCCGGCGGCGGCCTGATGATGCGCCGTGAGGACAAGAAGGGCAGCTGGGAGGCGTGGGCGGACCTGAAGGGCAGCGGCCTCGGCGACGGAATCGCCGCCGTCCCCACCTCGGCCGGACGCGTCGAGGTCCTCGCCCCGACGCGCAACCCCGTTGCTCCGCACTGGTACCAGACCGAGACGGACGGCGAGTTCCACCAGTCCCCGAACGTCCCGCTCTCGGCGCCCGCCGACGGCGTCGTCGGTCTGGAGACGGGCCCCGACCGGCTGACGTACTACTGGAACGACACGGGCGGCAACGGGATCGTCGCCTACCGGCCCGGCAGTTGGGCGATCCCCCTGGGCGGCGCGCCCGCTCCCAGCCCGGTCGCCGCACTGCGCGCCAACCTCGACGGCTACGACTGCACGGTGCTCGCGCACCGTGGGGGCGACGACCAGATCATGCTCGCGGCCTGCGTCTCGGAGAACGAGAGCCAGGGGCTGTGGTGGTCTCCCACGGGTGAACAGGCCGTGGGCTCACCCGCGTTGGCGGTGGACGCCCTCGGCCGCGTGGTCCTCGCCGTCATCGGCAAGGACGGGGCGCTCTACGTCGCGCGCCAGCGGCGCGAGCCGGGCCTCGCCCTGGAGACCTCGGTCCGCGCCTGACGGCGGACCGCCCGCAATGCCGGTCCCGTCAGGCCGCAGGGCGCGACACCTGAACCACGAAGCGTCCCGCCCGGAGAGATCCGGGCGGGACGCTTCGTTCGTGACGGTGGGTCAGCCGCCCGTGGCGGGCGACTTCTTCGCCGACTCCGGGACGGGCTCGCCGGCCCGCAGCGCCTTCCAGAGGTCGTGCGCCTGCGGCTCGGCTGCGACGACCCGGTTGGGGTCCTGCTTGTCGTACGCCACCGGGAGCATGATCGTCTCCATGGTGTTGGGGTCGACGCCCTTCATGCTGCGTCCGAAGTCCGCGAGCGACGTCAGCGAGTCGAGGCCCGAGTCGGTGGTGAGCGACGACGTCAGCTTGTCGGCGATCTTGTAGGTCTTCGTGGGGCTGCCGAGTAGGTCCTGCTTCTTGATCTCGCTCAGCAGCGCCAGCATGAACTGCTGTTGCAGGCCTATGCGTCCGAGGTCGCTGCCGTCACCGACGCCGTGCCGGGTGCGGACGAAGGCGAGCGACTCGGTGCCGTTCAGCTTGTGCGTGCCCGCTTCGAGGTCGAGGCCGCTCGACTTGTCGTGAATGGGCTTGTCGACGGTCACCGTCACTCCGCCGATGGCGTCGACGAGGCCCTTGAAGCCGGCGAAGTCGATCTCCATGTAGTGGTCCATGCGGATGCCGGAGATCTTCTCGACCGTCTTCACGACACAGGCCGGACCACCCGTCGAATAAACGGAGTTGAACATCACGCGCTGTGCCTGGGGCAGTGACTTGCCCGAGGTCGTCGTGCACGCCGGGCGGGTCACCAGGGTGTCGCGGGGAATGCTCACCGCGGTCGCCCGGCTGCGGCCCTGCGGGATGTGCACCACGAGGGCGGTGTCGGAGCGGGCTCCGCTGACCTTGGCGCCGTCGAGCGCGGAGTTGGCGCCGGCGCGCGAGTCCGAGCCGAGCACCAGGATGTTCTGTCCGCTGGTCGGAAGCTTCTCGGGGCGGTCGTCTCCGAGAGCCTTGTCGATGTCGACGTTGTTCAGGTTCGAGTTGAGGCTGCTGTACATCCACCAGGCTGTGCCGCCCAGGGCGAGCAGTACGAGCACCAGGCCGAGGACGATCCAACGTCCCGTCCGGCGCTTGCGCTTGGGCTTCTTCTTACGCCGGTCGGGCGCCGCGCGCCGGGCGCCGCGCGCACCGGAGTCCGTCAGGGTGTGCGACATGCCAGGAGGCCTCTCTCCGCTTTCGATTTCCGATACCCGAGGTGCAGGTGGGACTGGGCTCGGGTGGGGGGAGGCGGCCGGCCCGGGGCTTTGCGTGGATGTCGATGCACTATAGACGTATTTTCGAATCCTCAGACTTGGCTTCTGTTCCTCCACTGTTCACGCTGTCTGCTATGTCCTGACGTACTACTGGAAGTCCGATTGATCCAGACATGTGGGCTGTGTTGACATCGGCCGAGTCGACACCTGAAGATGTGGCCAGCCTGTGAATGTCAGTCATTTCTTCGCACATTTCGGGCTTGATCACGCTTGATCGAAGTTTTTTAGGCAAAAGGCAAACGACTCGGGGGGGTCGCGCACGCCAGGACCTGAGGTTCGCCGCAGGTCCACGCCTGCGTTCCGTGATGGAGGAGTTGTTGTTGTCCGAGTGGCTGAGGCCGCGCGCCGGGGGGTATCGGGCGGCGCGATACGCCGGGGGGCGAGCCGCATGACGACCATCCCTGGGCCCATCACGTACTCGGACGCGTGGAACATCGCGCCGCAGTCCGTCCCGCCCCGCTCCGGTGTGCCGGCGCAGGTTCCCTCGTACCCGCAGGCCGAGACGCCGCACGAAGGCGCGTACGTAGAGACCTCGGTGACGCCGCTCGGCGCCCGCGAGGCCAACCGCTCGACCGTCGCCGCGCTGCTCGACGCCGAGGGCATCCCGCACTTCGCCGTCCGTGGCACGTCCGACCACGGCACCGTCATCGCCGTCGCCGAACCCGACCGTGATCGCGTTCTCGGGGCCGTCTTCCGCGGCCTGGGCCGGTTCCCCGGTCACCTCAGCGTCATCGCGCAGGACCCGGTGCGCGCCCCCAAGCCCCTGCCTTCCGGGGACCCCAGCGCCTGGCGGGGCGTGCGCGACGCCGCCGCGATCCAGGTCAGCTGGTACCGCACCGACCCCGGCGGCCACCTGCTGCTCGGTCACGAGTACGGGTGCGCCATCGAGTTCTGGCGCTGGCACGGCGGCCACCTCGTCGCACCCCGCGCCAACCGCGTGACCTGGTCCGTCTGGGGCGACCAGCCCAACGTGGCCGGACCCGCCCGCCTGTTCAGCCGCTTCGTCTCGGACGCGACGCCCGCGCACCTGGCACCCGCCCTGCCCACCCGGCAGGAGTTCCTGGTGCCCATGGCCGAGGACATCGACTTCCCCGTCGACGCGGTCTACACCTGGGTCGACGGCAACGACCCTGCCTGGCAGCGCCGCAAGGCCTCCGCAAAGGGCGAGGTCTACCACGCGGAGTCCGCCAGCGACGCGCGCTTCATCAGCCGCGACGAGCTGCGCTACTCGGTGCGCTCGCTGTACATGTTCGCGCCGTGGATCCGGAACATCTACATCGTCACCGACGACCAGGTGCCGGAGTGGATGCGCGAGGACCTGCCGGGCTGCCGCATCGCCACTCACCGCGAGATCTTCCGCAACCCCGCGGACCTGCCCACGTTCAACTCGCACTCCATCGAGAGCCAGCTGCACCACATCCAGGGCCTGTCCGAGCACTTCCTGTACTTCAACGACGACATGTTCATCGGCCGGCCGGTCGCACCCCACGCCTTCTTCACGCCGTCCGGCACGGCCCGGTACTTCCCCTCCCGCAACCGGATCCCGCAGGGCCCGGTCGTCGAGACCGACACCCCGGTCGACGCGGCCTGCAAGAACAATCGCGCCCTCCTGCGCGAGCGGTTCGGCAAGGTCATCACCCAGCCCATGGAGCACATCCCCTACGCCCTGCGGCGCAGCGCGATGGACGAGGCGGAGCTCGACTTCCCTCAGGCCTGGGCCCGCACGTCGGCGAGCCGGTTCCGCGCGATGACGGACCTGTCACCCACGTCGTCGTTCGCCCTCTACTACGCGGCGATGACCGGCCGAGCCCAGACCGGCTCCATGCCGTTCACCTACCTCCAGCTCGCGGTGCCGGACCTCGCGGACCGGCTGCAGCGTCTGCTCGACGGCCGCAGCCAGGACTCCTTCTGCCTCAACGACGCCTTCTCCACACCGGAGGACATCGAGGCGCAGCAGGAGCTCCTCGACGGATTCCTGAACGCGTACTTCCCCACACCCAGCCCCTACGAGCGATGAAACGGAGTTCATGAAGTGTCCGACTCGACGTCCATGAGCTCCGCCGCACACGTCTACCAGCGGATCGTTCCGCAGCCGGTCCGCTCCGTCGCCGCCCACAGCGTGCCGCCCCGCGTACGGCGCAAGGTGAAGGGCGGGCTCGCCAGGACCCTCAACCGCCGTGAGGCCCGGCTGCACCGGCGCGCGCTGCGCCGCGTCCGCAGGTCCGACGCCATCAGCGTCTCCGAGCGCCGCGTCCCCGCACCCGACGGCCGGATCGGCCACGTCCACACCGGGGTGACCGCCGACCTCGCGCGCCGCCTCGACCACGATCTCGTCACCTACGCCCTCGACGCGGCCGGCATCCCCTGGTTCACCGTGCCCGCGCTCGACGACCGCCGCGTCTGCATCGCCGTGGAACAGCGGGACAAGGGCCAGGTCCGGCGGGTACTACGCGCGTTGCTGGAGGAACACACCGGCTATGTCGTCTCGGTGTCGCCCTCCGCGAACGACACCGCGACCGTCCCCGGCAGCCACATCAAGGCGTGGAAGAACTACGGCAAGGCCAAGGTCGTACGGCTCACCTGGCTGCGCACCGACCCCACCCAGAACCTGTGGGTGGGTGACGACCAGGGCGTCGAGATCGAGTTCTGGACCGTCAACGACGAGCTGGCCGACGAGCGCCTCGTCGGGCCGCGTCCCAACCGCGTCCAGCGCGTCGTTCCGCGCGACGCCCTGGGCATCGAGATCGCCTTCGACCGGCTCTGCGCGTACTCCGACATCGACGGGGACGCCGAACCGACCATCACCCTCGAGGACTTCGACATACCGCGCCTCGAGGAGATCACGTTCCCCGTCGACGCGGTGGTCCTGTGGCAGCACCCGACCCCCTGGGGCGAGGAACTGCTCCGCGCGACCCTGCGCTCCCTGCATCAGTACGCGCCCTGGATCGACCTCGTCCACGTCGTCGCGCAGGCTCCGCCCCCGCACTGGCTGCGCGCGGACGAACGGCTCACCGTCGTCCCCGCGGGCGCCGGAGCCACCTCCCAGCTGCACCGGCTTCCCGACGTCGCCGAGACCTTCCTGCTGATGCGCCCCGGCGCCCTCCTCGGCCGTCCGGTGCGCCCCTTCGACTACTTCACGCCGCACCGCGAGACCCGCCCCCGCAAGGGTCTGTGGACCGCCGAGGAGTCCTTCCAGCAGTGGCCGCGGGCCGCCCTCGGCGCCACCGGGCGCGCCGTGTCGCACGGCTATGCCGCCGGCCCGCAGCCGCACTCGTGCCAGGCCCTCGGCCGGCTCGCGGGCGTCGGCATGCTGCTCGTTCCCGGCCCCGACGACCAACGGGTGCCCACACTCCCCGGCACCCACCCCGGCGACGGACTCGCGCACCACTTCGCTCACTGCTCCGGGCTCGCCGACCCCTCCGGCGAGGCCACCGTCGCGCTGCACGCCGCGCTGCCGCACATCGGCCGCCGCCTGGAACGGCTCCTGGTGCGGCGCGACACCCAGCAGATGCACTTCTTCGGGCTCGGCAGCGACGACGCGCTGGCCCACGGCGGCACCGACGCCGTCATCCGCTTCCTCCACCGCTACTTCCCCGTGCCCAGCCCCTTCGAGCACGGCGGCCCAGACGACCCGGACGACCACACGTGAGCAATGGCAACCCCGAGGCATCCGCGGCGGTGGGCGTATACCGCTCCCTCGTCCCCGCCTCCCTCAGACGTCGCGTCGCACGCCGCGTACCGGCGCGGCTGCGCATGGCCATCAAGCGCGTGCTGCGCCGCTTGACGACCCTGACCCTCGGTTTCCGCTTCGTCCGCGGGGTCCGGGCCCGACGGGCCTGGCCGCATCTGTTCGGCGACGGCGAACGGCTCGCCGTGCTCGCCGACCGGGGCGCGCAGATCGCCCTCGTACGCCCCACCACCTCCCCGCTCGGACTGCGCGAGGCCAACCTCGAACTCGTCGTCTCACTCCTGGAAGCGGCGGGCATCGACCACTTCGTGGTGCGCGGCACCTCCGAGTTCCGCTCCACGCTCGCCGTCGCCGAGGCCGACCGGGCGCGGGTGGCCGACGTCCTGGTGGGAACCCGCGCGTCCGCGCCCGTGTACATCGTCGCCTGCTACGGCGCGGCCCAGCGGGGCAAGCCCGTCCTGTGCGCGTCACGCGGCGGCCGGCGCATCGCCCGGACCGCGCCGGTCCTGCGCACCGGCATGGTGTGGAGCGACCCCGGCGCCTCGCTCGTCCTCGGCCTGGAGCACGGCTGCGACATCGAGTTCTGGCACGAGAGCGAGGGCCGCCTCGTCGCGCCCCGCCCCAACCGGGTCACCGAGGACATCACCCTCGACGAGCCCCGGATCAGCGTCCCCATCAGCCGCCTCACCGGCTTCGCCGCCCTGCACACCCGGCGCACCCGGTCCGTGCGCACCGTCGCAGCCTGCGCCCAGCCGCTGCCCGAGGACGTGCGCTTTCCCATCGACGTCGTCTACACCTGGGTCGACGGCAACGACCCCGCCTGGCAGCGCAGGCGGGCCGGTATCGAGGACGGCGGCTACCACGCCGAGTCCGCCAACGCGGCCCGCTACATCAGCCGGGACGAGCTGCGCTACTCCCTGCGGGCGCTGGAGCAGAACGCCCCCTGGGTGCGGCACATCTACGTGGTGACGGACCAGCAGCGTCCGGCCTGGCTGAACGAGCGGGGCTCGCGCATCACCGTCGTCGACCACTCCCAGATCTTCGACGACCCCGCCGCCCTGCCCACCTTCAACTCACACGCCATCGAGAGCCAGCTCCACCACATCGACGGCCTGTCCGAGCACTTCCTCTACTTCAACGACGACATGTTCCTCGGCGCGCCCGTCACCCCCCAGGACTTCTTCCTCTCCAACGGCGTGACCCGCACCTTCTTCTCCCCCTCCCAGCTCCCCCGCTGGGACGACGCGTCGGGGGACAGGCCGGTGGACGCGGCGGGCAAGAACAACCGCCGCCTCATCCTGGAGAACTTCGGCTCCGCGATCGTCCAGAAGCTGCGCCACGCCCCGTACGCCCTGCGCCGCAGCGTCCTCTACGAGATCGAGAGCGAGTTCAGGGACGCGCACCTCGGCACGTCCCACAGCCGGTTCCGCAGCACGACCGACATCTCCATCCCGTCGTCGCTGTACCACTACTACGCCTACTTCACCGGCCGCGCGGTCCCCTCGGACATCGCGTTCGCCTATCTCGACCTGGCAAGGCCGGAGATCGCGCGCCGCCTGGGGATCCTGCTGGCACGCCGGGACCGCCAGGCGTTCTGCATCAACGACACGGTCTCCGACACGTTCGACGTGGGGCGCCAGGGCGACATGGTGCGGGACTTCCTGGAGTCGTACTACCCCGTGCCGAGCCCGTTCGAGAAACAGCACGCGCCGCTGATCCCCACACAGCGTGTTCCCCAGCAGCGGAAGGAGAGCGGGATCCGATGAAGATCTCCTTCCTGATCAACAACATCTACGGCATCGGCGGCACCAACCGCACCGTCATCAACCTCGCCGAGGCCCTCGCCGTCCGCCACGACGTCGAGATCGTCTCCGTGTTCCGGCGCAGCACCGCCACGAAGTTCGAGATCTCTCCGCGCATCACCGTGCGGGCCCTCGTCGACCTGCGCCCCGGATCCTCCGACCGCGACGCCCCCGGCAGCGGCGAGCCGAGCGAGGTGGTGCCGCGCCAGGAGGAGTTCTACGCGCAGTACAGCAAGTTCAGCGACCAGCGCATCATCCAGGACCTGGAGCGCACGGGCGCTGACGTCGTCATCGGCACCCGCCCCAGCCTCAATCTCTTCGTCGCCGAGTTCACCCGCGACGGGGCGCTGCGCGTGGCCCAGGAGCACATGACACACCTGGCGATCCCGCCCGCCGTACGGGCCCGGATGGCGCAGGTCTATCCCCGCCTCGACGCCATCACCACGGTCACCGAGGCGGACGCTCGCTCGTTCATGGAGAACACCCCGATCCCGGGCATCCCCGTCGTCGGCATCCCCAACAGCGTTCCGCAGCCCGCCGTCGCGCCGTCGGACTGCGCGCGGAAGGTCGTCGTCAGCGCGGGCCGCATGCACCACATCAAGCGCTACGACCTCCTGATACGCGCCTTCGGCCTGCTCGCGGATGAGTTCCCCGACTGGCAGCTGCGCATCTACGGCGACGGCGGTGAAGCCGCCAAGCTGCGCACCCTGGTCACCGAACTCGGCCTGGCCGGACGGGCGTTGCTCATGGGCGGTTTCTCGCCCATCGAGTCCGAGTGGGCCAAGGGCTCCATCGCCGCGGTCACCTCGAGCGCCGAGTCCTTCGGCATGACCCTGGTCGAGGCCATGCGCTGCGGCCTGCCCGTCGTCTCCACCGACTGCCCGGTGGGTCCCCGGGAAATCCTGCGCCACGGCGAGGACGGTTTCCTCGTACGGACCGGTGACGCCGAGGCCATCGCCCAGGGGCTGCGCCGGCTCATGGCCGACGACATGCTCCGGGCCCACATGGGCGCGAACGCGCTGCGCAACTCGGCCCGTTACGACCCCGAGGCCGTCGCGGCCACCTACGTGGACCTCTTCGAGGATGCCGCGAGCCGCCGCGCCGCCGCCGAACGCGGCTACCGCAGGCCCGCCGCGCCGCGCGAGGCCACGCACGCCGACGCGACCGTGCCGCCCGTGTCCATGGGAGCGGCGCGCGCCGACGTCACGAGCGACGACGCGGGATGGCTGAGGTTCTCCGTCGACGGTCCGGCCGACGGCAAGCGCCGCTGGCAGTTCGTGCTGCGCCACAGCCCCTCCGACGGGCAGCCCCTGCCCGACATGGAGCTGCGGACCGTCCGCAAGCCCCTCGCCAACGGCGGCACCCGTTACGGCGCCGCACTGACCCCCGCCGCGCTCGACGAACTCGGCGACGGACGCTGGCGCGTGACCATGCGCTCCGCCAAGCACGAGAACGTCCACCTGAAGGCCGGGCTGCGCGACACCCGCGCGCTGATCGACGCCCGGGCCCGCCTGCTCTCGCATCCGGTGGCGGGTCAGGTCGGCTGGAACCTTCCCTACGCTCAGCCGAACGGCAAGCTCATGCTGCGCACCGTGGTGCGCGCGACCCACGTGGAGTGCACGTCCGTCGACGTCGGCGACCACGGGATCGTGCTGACCGGCGTGCTGTGCGGGGGACCCAGGATCCAGCCGGGCGCCCTCTTCGTGCTCAGCCGCCGCGGTCCGCACGCACTCAACTTCACGGTGCCCGTACAGGTCCTCGGCAGCCATTCCTTCCGCGCCGAGGCTCCGGTCCGCCGCGTCGTCGACCACCGCCTGGAGCGGTGGGAGGACTGGGACTGGTGGCTGCAGCCCGATCCGCACGACCGCGAGAAAGTGCGCATCTGCCATGTGCTCGAGGACTTCCCCGACGTCAAGAACGCCTTCGCCTACCCGGGCGTCCCGCTCGTCGGCGACGAGCCGTCGGAGTTCTCCGCCGTGCACCCGGCGAAGCCGGTGTGGGTGAGGCCCTACTGCTCGGCGTCCGGCGCCATGGCCATGAACGTCGTAGACCGCTGACGCCTTTCCGGGACCGACCGATCCCGCGGACGGAGATGAAATGAACCGCACACTGTTTGTCCTCGGGGATTCCGTACCGGCTCCCCGCACGGAGGAGGAAGCCCCGATGGCGGGGTGGGGCCAGAAGATCCAGGAACTTCTGGTGGGTCCGGTCGAAGTGGCCAACTACGCCCGCAGCGCGATGACGACGCGCAAGTACTTCACGGAGCGACTGCCCGCCCTGCTCAATCGGATGAGCCGCGGCGACATCGTCCTCATCGGGTTCGGCTGCGTGGACCACATGATCCACAACGGCACGCGGTACGTGCCGGTCCCGGAGTACCAGGAGCTTCTGCGCCTCTTCGCCGCGTACGTGCACGAGCAGGGCGGGGTGCCGGTCCTGGTCACGCCGATGGCGCGCTACGCGTTCTCGCCGCAGGGCGAGGTGCTCAACACCCTTGGCGACTACCCCCGTGCCATGACGGAGGTCGCCGCCCGGCTCGGTGTGCCGCTGGTGGACCTGACCAGCCGCACCATGCAGCTGTGGTCCCAGCTCGGTCCGGAGCGACTGCGCCAGTACTTCTGCTGGACGGACGCGGGCGAGCACCCGCTGCACCCCGACGGGACGATCGACTCGACCCATCTCAACCACACGGGAGCGTTCGAGGTCGCCCGCCTGATGCTGGCCGAACTGTGCAACCTCGGTGTCCTCGACAAGTCCGAGGTGAACGTCCCCGCTCTCATGGAGCCCCTGACGATTCCGCCGGTCTCCGGCGAATTCACGGTCCAGGCACCGGAGTCGGCCCTCCAGTACGGCCAGGGCACCGGCCCGGCCCCGGTGATCACCAAGCCGGCTCAGGGAGGGCTCGCCGGACCCATGGTGAAGTTCTCCGGGATCGCCGCGCCCGGTACGGACTATCTGCTCTTCTTCGAACAGGGCCGGTACATCGGCGGTACGAGCGTGGGCGGCGCGGGGCAGTGGAGCTGGCGCCGCTCGGTGAACTGGGCGGGCGGCGAGCACCTCGTTCAGTGCGTGGGACTACGAGGCAACGGCGTCTCGGCGATCGCGGAGCACCGGTTCACGGCGCTGACCGACGTGCCGAGCCCGCTGATCACGGCACCCGCCGATGGGGCCTTCGCCGGGCCCCGCCCCCGCTTCGCCGGCAAGGTGCAACAAGGCGTCACCAAGGTGGTGCTGATGGAGCGGGGCGTCCTGATCGGTGCGACCGGCGTCGACGACCAGGGCGAGTGGGCGTTCAAGCACGCGCACGCCTGGCGGCCCGGAACCCACACGATCGAGGTGATCGCCCTTTTCGGCGCGGCCGAATCGGCGCCCGCGCCCCACACGTTCAGGGTCGTCGGCATCCCCGAGGACAGCCCGATCCGCGGGCTGGGAGCTACCCGCCACGCGTGTGGTGACGTATGCGAGCACAGGCCGTTCACCGGGGACTGGTAGACGGCTCGGCGCCGGCAGGGAGAGCCTTGAGGAACGGACTCACCGCATGGGGCACGGCGGTCGTGGTCGCGATCGTGGTGCTGCTCGGCACGCTGTTCGTCCTGCCGCGCGAGAAGGCGAGCCCGGCGGAGGCATCGCGGGTGGTCCGTGTGCTGCAGTACAACCTGTGCGGTGCGGCCGTGGGGTGCCCGTGGAACGCGGGCGGGTCCGGGCGCGGTACGTCGGTGGCGCGTCTCGTGAAGTCCGCGGTCCGGTCAGAGCCGGACATCGTCACCGTCAACGAGATCTGCCTGACGCAGTACGAGGCACTCAAGGAACAACTCGCCCGCGCCGGCTGGCGGATGGACGGCACGTACGCCTCGTCCCAGGACAACGTGCCGGCCTGCGGCAGGACGGGCCGGTTCGGCAGCGCGGTGCTCAGCCGGGGCGACGTCCCGGACGACCGGCAGGACTACCGCCCCTTCACCCACACCGGCGGCGAGACCTACACCAACGGCGGGCGCACCGTCCTGGTGCACAGGGGACTGCTCTGTGCCCACACCCGCGTACACGGCAAGCGCCTCGTCGCATGCACCGCGCATGCCTACTCCAAGGCCCCTGAGCAGCTACGGGAGATCAGGGACTGGACGGCCGCGTTCCCCAGGAGGGTGCCCGTCGTACTCGCGGGCGACCTGAACCTGCCTCCTGACGCGCCCGCACTGTCCCAGCTCACCGGCCGGTTCACGGAGGCGGACCACGCGGACGACGAACCCACCGCCGGCGGACGGAAGATCGACTACGTCTTCGCCGAGCGGCGCTATGTCCGGTCCTCCAGCGCCGACGCGGTGAAGTATCCGGAGTCCGACCACGCTCTGCTGAGGGGAACGTTCGGGCTCACGCCCTGACCAGCGTAGGCCGGCCCGGGACGGATGGCGCGGGTAGCCACATGTGATCACTTTGTAATGAACTTATGTACAACAAGAGCTGATCGGCAAAAGTCTGATCAACCGTGAGACTTTCCATGGCAAGAGGGGTTCTGTTCCCCCTCGCTCTGATCGCCGCGGCAGCGGGCGGCCTCGCCGGGCCCGCCGACGCGCAGGACAGGACCGTGTCCGTCACCGGACTTCCGATGCAGATCGCCGTCACCCCCGTGATGCAGGACGGCGTGAGGCAGCCTCGGCAGCTCACTCTGTCGGTCGCGGACAGCACGGACGGCCCGGCGCCGCGCGAGTACGTGCTCCGCCTCGACCTCGGCGCGCTCAAGGGCGTCGTGGACGTCGACGCCAAGCCCTGCGACGTGGCAGCCGGTCAGGCCACGTGCCGGATCAAGGTGACCGACCCCGACCGCGCCCCCGGTGTCGCCCTGACGCTGAGGGCCGCGACCGGCAGCCAGGCCGGGGACTCCGGCGTGCTCCATGTGACGGGCGAGGCGGACGGCCGGGCGCTGAAGGCCGTGGACGCCACGGTGCAGGTAGGGGGCGCGAACCTGGTGGTTGCCGGCGACAGGCTGCCGACGGGTCTGAAGGTGGGCGACACCGCGCCGATCCCCGTCAGCTTCCGCAACGTGGGAAGCGCGTCGGCCTCGGGTGTCCTGATGGCGTTCCGCTTCACCGAGGGCAGCAAACCTGCCCGGCGCTTCGACAACTGCGAGTACAGCGAGCGCAGTTCCTTCGAGGAGAAGCGCTACGTGCTGTGCGCCTTCGCCGTCGACGTCCCGCCCCGGGCCGAGTTCCGGCTGCCCGACGACGCGGAGGTCGAGGTCACAGCCGCCGCCTTCCACGAACTGGTGCAGGTCGACGTGTACCCCGACGCCCCGGGGATGCGCGAATACCTTCGCCGTGGATACCCCTACGAGCGAGGCAGCGGACCGCAGTTGAAGCTGCGCGGGACGGACGGCCCCCAGACCGGCGAGCGGTACGGGAACGACACCTCCTGGGAGTCCACCTACTACATCACCAACACGGCGGATCTCTCCGTCACCGGTGCGGACATCAGCGGCAAGGTCGGTGACGAGGTCGTCGCCGACCTCGGGCTGCGCAACGACGGACCGGCCTGGCTCGGAGACGTGCAGGACCCGACGGAGTTCGCGTCGCTGCACGTCGAACTGCCCGACGGGGTGTCGGTCGTCGGCCTGCCGAAGGACTGCTTGCGGGGCGGGTCGGGCGAGTACGTCTGCCCCCTGGGACCGCTGGACTCCGATGCCCGGCTGTCCTTCCCCTTCAAGCTGAAGCTGGCGAAGCCGCTGAAGGACGCCCACGGAAAGGTCCGGGTACGGCAGGCGGAATGGTCCCGTTACGACACGAACCCGTCGAACGACTCCGCGCCCATCGGCTTCAGCACCACGTCCGCGTCCACCAGTGCCGACCCCAGTGCCGACCCGACCCCGGGGACGGGCGCCACCGGCGGCGACACAACCGGCGAACCGTCGCCCAGCGCCACGTCTGCGTCCGGCGGAGCACACTCCGGTGACGAGCCGGGTGACGGTGACCTGGCGTCGACCGGCGCCGGCACGGCCACGTGGATCGCGGCCCTCGCCGTCCTGCTCATCGGCGCAGGCATCGCGGCCCGCGCGGTGGTGCGCAGGCGTCGGGCGTAGTCCGGAACCACGAGGGCGCGCATCGCCCACCGCGCGCCCTCACCCTCCCGTACGAGATATGAGGCCCACTCGATGAGACCGTTCACCGGCACACGGCGCCGCCTCGCCCGCGCCCTTGCCGTCGTCCCCCTTGTGGCAGCCGCGGTACTGCTGCCACAGATCTCCTCGGGCGCGGCCGATGGCGGCCGGATGCCCCTCGGCCCCGATGACCTCGTCACGCAGGCCGGCGAGGTACGTACCCTCGCCGCCGGGGTCACCTACCAGACGTACACCCAGGGCACCGCCTCCGACCGCTGGACCGTGTGGGCGCAGCGGGGCGGGACGGAGACGTTCGGCAGCAAGACCGCCGCCGAGGCTTTCGCGGCGCAACTCGCCGACGAGGGTTTCAGCGGAACCGTCGACACCTTCACCGCCCCGGCCTCGTCCGACGCGTCCGGCGGAGTGTTCGGCTACGGAGTGCGCGTGGGTTCCTTCGCGCCGGATCTGAAGGCCTCCGCCGACCGCCTCGCGGGGTGGCTGAGGACGGCGGGATTCGGTGCCCGCGTCATCTACACCGCCCTGGACGGCAATCCCAGCACGGGCCCCTGGAAGGTTCATGTGGTCCGTGCCGCCCCGACGGCCGCGGTGAGCTTCAAGGCGGTTCACGGCACCGATGTCGCCACGGCCGCGACCGTACGGAGCATGGCCACCGAGAGCGGTGCCATCGCCGCCGTCAACGGCAACGAGTTCGACATCCACACGTTCCCTGGATTTTCCGGCTACGAAGGCGTTCCGCAAGGGCTTTACGTACAGAACAACGTCCTGCTCGGCGCTGCGAACAACGGCCGTACATCCCTGCTCCTGGAGGGAGCCGGCGCTCGGGTCCGGGTCGCTGAGGTCACGTCCACCGTGCAGGTCGCGGCGCCGAACGGGGATGTGCGGACACTCGACGGGGTCAACCGAGTGCCCGGCCGTGTGCTCGGCTGTGGGGGCGTGGGCGGCGATCACGTCGCCATGAACGGCACCATGACCGAGACCGATCGCCCTTGGCGCAATCAGCTCTGCCTCGACGACAGCGAGATCGTCATCTTCCGCCCCGAGTGGGGGAGTTCGACTCCTGGGCCCTTCAGCGGCGTGACGAACAGCGTCGATGTCGTCATGAGCGGCAACTGGGTGGTCCAGGAGATCCGTTCTCCGGCAGGCGGCCCCATCCCGGCCGGCGGCCGGGTCCTCCAAGGCATCGGCGAGGGCGCCGACTGGCTCACCGAACACGCCTTGGTGGGCTCGGCGTTCAAGCCCGGCGCCGCCATCAAGGACGCCGACGGCGCTTCGGTGACCAGCCCGACCCTCTCGGCGGTCGCGGGCGGCGGACCGGCCCTTGTGCGTAACGGTGAGGTCTTCCTCAACACCAAGGCGAACGGTATGACGAACTTCTCGTACGGCCCCAACAGCACCCTCGTGCAGCGCCATCCGCGCACCATGGCCGGCGTCACCGCCTCCGGCGAGCTGCTCCTGGTCACCGTCGACGGCCGTGACCCGGGCACCAGCGTCGGCGTCACCTGGCCGGAGGCCGCCGAGGTCATGAAGTGGTTGGGGGCCACCGACGCCGTCGGGCTGGGCAGCGGGGGCGACGCGACCATGGTCGTCGACGGCACGCTCGCCAACAGCCCGATGGACGACTGGGGTACCTCGATGGTCGAGCGGAAGATGAGCAGTGCCGTGGTGATCGTCCCGAAGAGCTGAAGAGCTGAGGGCGTGTTCTCCCCCTCGCCCGGGCCGCACCGTTCGCGGCCCGACGCACGTCGCGCCCAACCCGCCCACCCTGCACCGCAGTTCACGGTCGGCGGTGACCACGACCACATCGCCGGGCCGCTTCGCCCGTTCCACCAGCTCCACGATGTGGTCGTCCCCGCTCCCGGCCGCCGACTCGACCCGCACCCCCGGCACCGACTCCACACCGCGCGCCGCGCCCTCCACGACGAGCACGATGTCGACGCCCTCGCGCTCGGCGTACGTCACCAGGCTGTCCCGCAGGCGTTCGGCCGCGCCCCGTCGCCTCATGCCGGAACCCTGGCGCAAGGGCGCGGAGAAGGAGAAGTGGTTCAAGGACTGGTTCAAGGAGTTCTACGGCAGCGAGGAGGACGACATCTTCGCCCTCGCCTTCCAGTACCTGGAGGGCGCCCCGGTCAAGAAGGACGACGAGGGCATCGCCTACGGCAGTGACGCCAGCTTCGGGCCGATCAACCCGAACGGCAGCGAGGGCAACGACCTGCGCGACGAACTCTCCGACTTCTACGACTACCTGGGCATCCCGTACACCTTCCGGGACGGGGTCACGCAGCAGCCCGAGACCAAGCGCGCCCGGTCCGTGGACTGTTCCGGCTTCCAGCGTCTGGTGTGGGGCTACCGGGCCCGCTACCCCCTGATGTCCTCCGACAAGTCGGGCGACGGTCTGCCGCGCACCGCCAACGGCATGGCCCGCTCGGACGTCGGGGCCGAGATCATCCCGCTCAAGGGTGTCGGCGCCGCGGACCGGCCCAGGTCCATCGACGTGCTCCAGCCCGGAGACCTCGTGTTCTTCAAGCTCGACGCCCGCACGAATCAGCGCCTCGACCACGTCGGTCTGTACATGGGCCACGACACGGACGGCCACATGATCTTCGTGTCGAGCCGCGAAGAGGTCAACGGCCCGAC
This sequence comes from Streptomyces sp. NBC_00009, assembly GCF_045040855.1. Lineage (NCBI taxonomy): Bacteria > Bacillati > Actinomycetota > Actinomycetes > Kitasatosporales > Streptomycetaceae > Streptomyces > Streptomyces sp. NBC_00009. Next base: position 1,714,222 of record NZ_CP108312.1, on the reverse strand, counting down.
GATCGGCGACAAGGGCGGCACGTCCCGCCTCGACGGCAACGGCTATTACGCGAGCACCCTGCGCAGCGCGAAGCGGCTCTGACCCCGCGCCGCGGCGTCCGCAAACGCCGGTGCCCGGCACGCCAGTCGGCATGCCGGGCACAGGGAACGCCGGGGAGTTACGCCGGAACGCTGGCCACGCCCTGCGCCAGGAACCGCTTGCCGGTCACCCGCTCGCTGACGCCCTCGCGGTCCAGGTACGGCGTGATGCCGCCCAGGTGGAAGGGCCAGCCGGCGCCGGTGATCAGGCACAGGTCGATGTCCTGGGCCTCGGCGACGACACCCTCGTCGAGCATGAGGCCGATCTCCTGTGCCACCGCGTCCAGGACGCGGTCGCGGACCTGCTCCTCGGTCAGGACGGAGTCGCCCTGCTTGAGGAGCGCGGCCACCTCGGGGTCGAGCTCCGGCTTACCGGAGTCGTACACGTAGAAGCCGCGCTTGCCCGCCTTGACGACCGCCGCCAGGTTCGGGGACACCGTGAAGCGCTCCGGGAAGGCGCGGTTCAGGGTCTCCGAGACGTGCAGACCGATCGCGGGACCGACCAGCTCCAGGAGCACCAGCGGGGACATCGGCAGGCCGAGCGGCTCGACGGCCTTCTCGGCGACCTCGACCGGGGTGCCCTCGTCGATGACGTTCTGGATCTCGCCCATGAAGCGGGTGAGGATGCGGTTCACGACGAACGCCGGGGCGTCCTTCACCAGAACCGCGGTCTTCTTCAGCTTCTTGGCGACACCGAAGGCCGTGGCCAGCGAGGCGTCGTCGGTCTGCTCGCCGCGGACGATCTCCAGGAGCGGGAGGATCGCGACCGGGTTGAAGAAGTGGAAGCCGACGACCCGCTCGGGGTGCTTCAGCTTCGACGCCATCTCGGTGACCGAGAGGGACGAGGTGTTGGTGGCGAGGATCGCGTGCGCCGGGGCGACCGCCTCGACCTCCGCGAACACCTGCTGCTTGACGCCGATCTCCTCGAAGACGGCCTCGATGATGAAGTCCGCGTCGGAGAAGCCCTCGGCCTTGTCCAGGACACCGGAGACCAGCGCCTTGAGGCGGTTGGCCTTGTCCTGGTTGATACGGCCCTTGCCGAGCAGCTTCTCGATCTCGGCGTGGACGTAGCCCACACCCTTGTCGACGCGCTCCTGGTCGATGTCGGTCAGAACGACCGGCACCTCGAGGCGGCGCAGGAAGAGCAGCGCGAGCTGCGAGGCCATCAGGCCCGCACCCACGACGCCGACCTTGGTGACCGGACGTGCGAGCGACTTGTCCGGCGCACCCGCCGGGCGCTTGCCGCGCTTCTGGACGAGGTTGAACGAGTAGATACCCGCGCGCAGTTCGCCACCCATGATCAGGTCGGCGAGCGCCTTGTCCTCGGCGTCGAACCCGGCCTGCAGGTTCCCGTCCTTCGCGGCGGCGATGATGTCGAGGGCGCGGTACGCGGCCGGGGCGGCGCCGTGCACCTTGCCGTCGGCGATGAACTTGCCGCGCGCGACGGCCTCGTCCCACGCCTCGCCACGGTCGACCTCGGCGCGCTCGACGGCCACGTCGCCCTTGAGGACGTTCGCCGTCCAGATCAGCGACTGCTCCAGGAAGTCGGCGCCCTCGAAGATCGCGTCGGCGATGCCGAGTTCGAAGACCTGCTTGCCCTTGAGCTGGCGGTTCTGGTTGAGCGAGTTCTCGATGATGACCGAGACGGCCTTGTCGGCGCCGATCAGGTTCGGGAGCAGCGCGCAGCCGCCCCAGCCCGGGACCAGGCCGAGGAAGACCTCGGGGAGCGAGAACGCGGGCAGCGCCTTGGAGACGGTGCGGTAGGTGCAGTGCAGACCGACCTCGACACCGCCGCCCATGGCCGCGCCGTTGTAGTACGCGAAGGTCGGCACGGCGAGGCCCGAGAGGCGCTTGAAGACCTCGTGGCCGCCCTTGCCGATGGCCAGCGCGTCGTCGTGCTTCTTGAGGAGCTCGACGCCCTTGAGGTCCGCGCCGACGGCGAAGATGAACGGCTTGCCGGTGATGCCGGCGCCGACGATCGTGCCGTCGGCCGCCTCCTTCTCGACCTGGTCGATCGCGGCGTTCAGGTTCGCGAGCGAGGCCGGGCCGAAGGTGGTCGGCTTGGTGTGGTCGAAGCCGTTGTCGAGCGTGATCAGCGCGAACCGGCCCGCGCCGAACGGCAGGTCGAGGTGGCGGACGTTCGCCGACGTGACGACCTCGTCCGGGAACAGCTCGGCGGCGCCCTTCAGGAGCTCAGCGGTGGTGGTGCTCACTTGTCGCCTCCGGCGTCCTTGTGGTGCGGGTTCTCCCAGATGACCGTGGCGCCCATGCCGAAGCCGACGCACATCGTCGTCAGGCCGTAGCGGACCTCGGGCTGCTCCTCGAACTGGCGGGCAAGCTGCGTCATCAGGCGCACGCCGGAGGAGGCCAGCGGGTGACCGAACGCGATGGCGCCGCCGTACTGGTTGACGCGCGCGTCGTCGTCGGCGATGCCGTAGTGGTCCAGGAAGGCGAGGACCTGGATGGCGAAGGCCTCGTTGATCTCGAAGAGGTTGATGTCCTCGATCGACAGACCGGCCTTGGCGAGCGCCTTCTCCGTGGCCGGGATCGGGCCGTAGCCCATGACCTCCGGCTCGACGCCCACGAAGGCGTAGGAGACGAGGCGCATCTTCACCGGGAGGTTGTTCTCGCGGGCGAAGTCCTCGGACGCGATGATCGACGCGGTCGCACCGTCGTTCAGACCGGCGGCGTTGCCCGCGGTGACGCGGCCGTGCACGCGGAACGGCGTCTTGAGGCCGGACAGGTTCTCCAGCGTGGTGCCCGGGCGCATCGGCTCGTCGGCGGTGACCAGGCCCCAGCCGGTCTCGCCGACGTCCGGGTTGGTGTTGCGCACGGAGACCGGGACCAGGTCCTGCTGGATCTTCCCGTTCGCGTACGCCTTCGCCGCCTTCTCCTGCGAGCGCACGGCGTACTCGTCGGCGCGCTGCTTGGTGATCTGCGGGTAGCGGTCGTGCAGGTTCTCGGCGGTCATGCCCATGAACAGGGCGGACTCGTCGACGAGCTTCTCCGACACGAAGCGCGGGTTCGGGTCGACGCCCTCGCCCATCGGGTGGCGGCCCATGTGCTCGACACCGCCGGCGATGACGGCGTCGTACGCGCCGAAGGCGATGGAGCCCGCGGTGGCGGTGACGGCGGTCAGCGCGCCGGCGCACATGCGGTCGATGGAGTAGCCGGGCACGGACTGCGGGAGGCCCGCGAGGATGCCGGCGGTGCGGCCGAGGGTCAGGCCCTGGTCGCCGATCTGCGTAGTCGCGGCGATGGCGACCTCGTCGATCTTCGCCGGGTCGAGGGCCGGGTTGCGGCGCAGCAGCTCCCTGATGGCCTTCACGACGAGATCGTCGGCGCGGGTCTCGTGGTAGATGCCCTTCGGGCCCGCCTTGCCGAACGGGGTGCGGACGCCGTCGACGAAGACGACGTCCCTGACGGTACGAGGCACGATGGCTCTCCTCCAGATGCGGGATGGCACTGCCGCGCGGCACGCACCCGGGATGCGGGAAGCGCGCTGCGAATACCGTCATGCTACTTGCGGGTAACCAAGTCGTGTAGTCCCCCCGGCCGGAGCGGCGAAGGTCACACCGCGCGATCGAGGATCGAGCGCACCACGGGCCCCGCCGAAGCCACCACGTCACGGACGAACCGCACCTGTCCCACCCCGAACCCGCGCAGCGCCGGGCCGTGGTCGCAGGCGACGACGAGCGCCGCGGCGAGGAGCAGCGCCCGCCACCCCAGGAGCACCAGGCGCCCCACCGGGCGCGGCATCCGCGCGAAGGCCTCGCGCAGCCGCTCGCAGTGGAACGGCACATGCCGCTCCTCGTCGGCGAGGATCGCCCCGGCCACCCGCGTCGTGAGCGAGTCGTCGGTGCCGTCGCGCAGCGCGCGGTAGTAACGCAGCGCCACGACCTCGGCGACCATCAGGACCAGGAGTTCGAGCCGCAGCCCGAGGAGCCGGCGCAGCCGGACGAAGACGGTGTCGCTCCAGTGCGAGGTGAGCGGCGGCACCCCGCAGGCGCCGAGCAGCAGCCCGAGCAGCCGGGCGTGGTTCTGCTCCTCGGCCACGAAGAGCCGCACGGCGCGCGCGTACGGGGCGTCGCCCGCCCGGTCGGCCTTGGCGATCAGGTTCGCCCCGTCACCGCTCTCGCCGACCTGGAAGCGCCGCACGCTCCGCCACACCGCGGGATGCACCCGCGCGCCCCGCTCCCAGGCGGGCTCCGGTGTCGTGGCCCGGCGCTCCCGCTCGTCCTCGAAGTCCCGCACCCATGCCTCGTACCCCCTGCTGATCATGGGCGTGACCGTAGACAGGCCCTCCCCGCCGCGACGGGCGAGGAGGGCCACCGGTACGAAACCGCGACGAACGCGAGGCGCCGCGCGGCGCCCCGCGGGTCAGGCGGTCTGCTTCAGGGCCTTGACGAGCAGCGGCGTGACCTGCTCGATCTGCCAGGGCCGCGCCCCGTACCCGCGCAGCGCCTCGGCCACCGCCGCCTCGGAGCGGTCGCCCGGAGGCTCCCAGCACACTCGGCGGACCGTGTCCGGCGTGATCAGGTTCTCCTGCGGCATGTTCAGCGTCTCGGCCAGCGCCGACACCGCGGCCCGCGCGGCGGAGAGCCGTGCCGCGGCGACCGGGTCCTTGTCGGCCCAGGCCCGTGGGGGAGGAGGCCCGGCGAGCGGGGCCCCGGGCTGCGGCAGCTCCGCGTCGGGCAGCTCCTTCGCCCGGTCCACGGCCGCCTGCCACTGCTCCAGCTGACGCCGGCCCGTACGGTGCCCGAAACCGGGCAGCGCGGCCAGCGCGTGCACATTCGCGGGAAGCGAGAGCGCCGCCTCGACGATCGCGCCGTCCCCGAGCACCTTGCCCGGCGACACGTCACGCCGCTGCGCGATCCGGTCCCGCGCGGTCCACAGCTCCCGTACGACGGCCATCTGCCGGCGGCGCCGCACCTTGTGCATCCCGGACGTGCGCCGCCACGGGTCCTTGCGGGGCGGCGCGGGCGGCGCCGAGGCGATGGCGTCGAACTCCTGGTGCGCCCAGTCGAGCTTGCCCTGCCGGTCGAGCTCCTTCTCCAGCGCGTCCCGCAGGTCCACGAGGAGCTCAACGTCCAGCGCGGCGTAGCGCAGCCACGGGTCGGGCAGGGGCCGCGTCGACCAGTCGACGGCGGAGTGGCCCTTCTCCAGGACGTAGCCGAGGACGTTCTCCACCATCGCGCCGAGCCCCACGCGCGGGAAACCGGCCAGGCGCCCGGCGAGCTCGGTGTCGAAGAGGCGGCTGGGGACCATACCTATTTCGCGCAGACACGGCAGGTCCTGCGTCGCGGCGTGCAGTACCCACTCGGCGTCGGCGATCGCGTCGCCGAGGGCGGACAGGTCGGGGCACGCGACGGGGTCGATGAGCGCGGAGCCCGCGCCCTCGCGGCGCAGCTGCACCAGGTAGGCGCGCTGCCCGTAGCGGTAGCCGGAGGCGCGCTCGGCGTCGACGGCCACGGGCCCGGTGCCCGCGGCGAAGGCCGCGACCACCTGGGCCAGGGAGGCCTCGTCGGCGATCACCGGCGGGATGCCCTCGCGCGGCTCGAGCAGGGGGATCGGCACCTCCGCAACAGAGCCGCCGTCGTCCGGGGGTGCGCCCCCGGTGGTTCGCAGTGAACTGTCTGCTGCGGTCTCTTGGGCGTCGGTCACCTGTCAAGGGTATCTGTGTATGTACAGCGCCCGTCGACGGAACGTTCCGTCGACGGGCGATGAAGGTACGTAAACCAGTCAGGGTCAGTGGATGATTCCGGTGCGCAGGGCCACGGCCACCATTCCGGCGCGGTCTCCCGTGCCGAGCTTGCGCGCGATGCGGGCGAGGTGGCTCTTGACGGTCAGTGCGGACAGGCCCATCGAGACTCCGATGGCCTTGTTCGACTGGCCCTCGGCGACGAGCCGGAGCACCTCGACCTCACGGCCTGACAGTTCGCGGTAGCCGCCCGGGTGGCTCGGAGCACCCGGGGGGCGGCGGTGCATACGGGCCGCGGCGGACCCGATGGGGGCGGCGCCGGGGCGGGAGGGCAGCCCGACGTTGGTACGGGTGCCGGTGACGACGTAGCCCTTGACGCCGCCCGCGAGGGCGTTGCGTACGGCACCGATGTCGTCGGCTGCGGAGAGGGCGAGCCCGTTGGGCCAGCCCGCGGCACGGGTTTCGGACAGAAGGGTCAGGCCGGAGCCGTCGGGAAGGTGGACGTCGGCGACGCAGATGTCGCGGGGGTTGCCGATGCGGGGACGAGCCTCCGCGACGGACGAGGCCTCAATGACGTCACGTACACCGAGCGCCCACAGGTGGCGGGTGACGGTGGAACGGACGCGGGGGTCGGCCACGACCACCATGGCGGTCGGCTTGTTCGGGCGGTAGGCGACCAGGCTTGCGGGCTGCTCGAGGAGAACGGACACCAGGCCTCCTGGGGTGCGGGACGGGACCGGCTCGGGGATGAAGCCGGGGCGAACCGTGCTTTCAAGGTCACAGACCTCTTCGGCAGTAAACCCGCCCGCCTTTAGAGAAAGATCACGATTTAGTGAGTAACAATTCGTGCAATTCGGACACGCGATCGATCATCCGAAGATCGAACCGAATCACAACGGGACCGGAACTCTTCGAGGTCCGGTCCCGATCGGTGCTGTCACTGCCCCTCGTCGCCGACGGCGGAAGGCCAAAAATCGCCTGCCGATGGCTGTTCCTCGTCGCTCGCCAGGACTTCCGCGTCGCCGTTCATGGCTCTCGCGTCGCCGTTCAGGACTTCTGCACCGCCGTCAGGACTTCTGCGGGCCCCGGCGCTGAGGTAGCGTCACCACGGACGCGTCCCCGGGACCGGCCGGCGGCAGGCCCGCGATCTGGCTGAGCAGATCGCACCAGGACGCCAGGTGAGAGGCCGTGTCCGGCACCCCGCCGAGCCCCTCACGCGGCGTCCACGAGGCGCGGATCTCGATCTGCGACGCCGGCGCACGCTCGCCGAGCCCGCCGAAGTAGTGCGAACTCGCCCGCGTCACCGTGCCGCTCGCCTCCCCGTACGCGAGGCCCCGCCCCTGGAGCGCGCCCGTCAGCCACGACCAGCAGACCTCGGGGAGCAGCGGGTCCGCCGCCATCTCCGGCTCCAGCTCCGCCCGCACCAGCGTCACCAGGCGGAACGTCCCGTGCCACGCGTCGTGCCCCGCCGGGTCGTGCAGCAGGACGAGGCGGCCGTCCGCGAGGTCGTCGTCGCCGTCCACCACCGCGGCCTCCAGCGCGTACGCGTAGGGCGCGAGGCGCTGCGGCGGCTTGGTCGGGTCCACCTCGATCTCCGGGCGCAGCCGCGCCCCCCGCAAGGCCTCGACCGCCGCCCGGAACGGCGGCGGAGCCGAGTCCACCGGGTCCTCCGTCTTGCGCCCCTCCCGCTCCGATTCACTCATTCCCTCAGCGCCGTCCGACAGTCGTCCCTCAGCCGCAGCCATGCGGGGAAGATTAAGGGGAACGCGGCCTTCGCGCAGGGAGAGACACCCGGCACCCTCACCTCGATGTCCCCGCGCCCGGCGGGGTTCGCGCCCGTGCGAGACTTTCCGACGTGAGTGCCAACCTCCGCCCCACGGGCCAGCAGCCGACAGCGACGTACGAATCCGCCTTTCTCAAGGCGTGCCGGCGTGAGCCGGTGCCGCACACCCCGGTGTGGTTCATGCGGCAGGCCGGTCGTTCGCTGCCCGAGTACCTCAAGGTGCGCGAGGGCATTCCGATGCTCGAGTCCTGCATGATGCCCGAGCTCGTCGCCGAGATCACGATGCAGCCCGTGCGCCGCCACCACGTCGACGCGGCCATCTACTTCAGCGACATCGTCGTACCGCTCAAGGCCATCGGCATCGACCTCGACATCAAGCCGGGCGTCGGTCCCGTCGTCGAGCAGCCGATCCGCTCGCGCGCCGACCTCGCGCGGCTGCGCGACCTCACGCCCGAGGACGTCTGGTACGTCACCGAGGCGATCGGCCTCCTGACGGCCGAGCTCGGCTCCACCCCGCTCATCGGTTTCGCCGGTGCGCCTTTCACCCTCGCGAGCTACCTCGTGGAGGGCGGCCCGTCCAAGAACCACGAGCACACCAAGGCGCTCATGTACGGCGACCCGCAGCTGTGGGCCGACCTGCTCGACCGCCTCGCCGAGATCACCTCCGCGTTCCTCAAGGTGCAGATCGAGGCCGGCGCCTCCGCCGTCCAGCTCTTCGACTCGTGGGTCGGCGCGCTCGCCCCCGCCGACTACCGGCGCTCCGTGATGCCCGCGTCGTCCAAGGTGTTCAAGGCCGTCGAGGAGTACGGCGTGCCGCGCATCCACTTCGGTGTCGGCACCGGTGAGCTCCTCGGTCTCATGGGCGAGGCCGGCGCCGACGTGGTCGGCGTCGACTGGCGCGTCCCGCTCGACGAGGCCGCGCGCCGCGTCGGCCCCGGCAAGGCGCTCCAGGGCAACCTCGACCCGGCGGTCCTCTTCTCCACGCCGGAGGCGGTGGAGGCCAAGGCGGACGAGGTCCTGGCCGCAGCGGAGGGGCTTGAAGGACACGTCTTCAACCTGGGCCACGGAGTGCCGCCGACGACGGACCCGGACGCGCTGACGCGCCTGGTGGAGTACGTCCACACGCACACGGCGGTCTGAGGGCGCGGGACATGACGCTGCCGCCGCCGGGCCCGGCGGCGGCAGCCTCGTAGTGCGTCAGACCTCGCAGCTGACGGGCGGGTTGCCGCCGGCCACTCGGCACACGTCGAAGCCGGTGCCGCCGTTCACGAGGCCCAGGTTGACGCCGGTGCGGAGGTAGTCGCCCTCGCTGTCGCCATTGACCTGGCCGCCCGGCGAGATGTTGTTCACCTGGACGTAGTCGCCCCCGGCGCCGCCTCTGACGATGCCGTTGACGATGCCGCCGGGCTGGACGGTGATGTAGTCCGAGCCGAGACCGCCGTCGACCGTGCCGTCGACATTGCCGGTGATGGCGATGTAGTCGTTGCCGCCGAGGCCGTTGACCGTATCGCCGGTGTTGACCGTTGAACATCGGATGAAGTCGCTGCCCGCTGTTCCGTTCACGGTCCCGCTGGAGACGGGGATGCCGTTGACCGTGCACGAGGTCGCGGCCTGGGCGGGCGAGCTCAGGGCGAGGGGGGCGATGACGAGCGAGGCGGCGCAGAGCGCACGCACAGTGTGTCTGATCATGCGACCAGTGACGCATGGTGATGAAGCGTTCGCAACCCGTCACTATGTGTCACCGGTCCGCCCGCGTCAGCCCGCCGCCCGGACACCCCTAGGGCCTTTCGTTTGGATCATGCCGGGCTCGCGGGGTCTGGCCTGATCCAAACGAAAGGCCCTAGCCCCTGCGCACCGCCGCGCTCGACTTGCGGGCCGCCACCAGGATCGGGTCCCACACCGGTGAGAACGGCGGTGCGTAGCCGAGGTCGAGGGCCGTCATCTGGTCCACCGTCATGCCCGCGGTCAGCGCGACCGCCGCGATGTCGACCCGCTTCGCGGCGCCCTCGCGGCCGACGATCTGCACACCGAGCAGGCGGCCCGTGCGGCGCTCGGCGATCATCTTCACCGTCATCGGGGCCGCGCCCGGGTAGTAGCCCGCACGGCTCGTCGACTCGATCGTGGCGGACACGAACTGCAGGCCGGCCCGCCGTGCGTCCTTCTCGCGCAGGCCCGTGCGCGCGATCTCCAGGTCGCACACCTTGCTCACGGCCGTCCCGACGACGCCCGGGAACGTCGCGTAACCGCCGCCCGCGTTCGTGCCGATGACCTGTCCGTGCTTGTTGGCGTGCGTGCCGAGCGCGATGTGGCGCTCGCGTCCCGAGACCAGGTCCAGGACCTCCACGCAGTCGCCGCCCGCCCAGATGTTCTCGTGGCCGCGCACCCGCATGGCGAGATCGGTGAGGAGCCCGCCGTGCTCGCCCAGGGGCAACCCCGCGGCGCGCGCCAGCGAGGACTCCGGGCGGACGCCGATGCCGAGGACGACGACGTCCGCCGGATACTCGTCGGACGTCGTCGCGACCGCCCGCGCCCGCCCGTCGTCGCCCGTGAGGATCTTGGTGACCTCGGCGTCGTCGACCATGGTGATGCCCATGCGGGTCATCGACTCGTGCACCAGGCGGCCCATGTCCGGGTCGAGCGTCGACATCGGCTCCCGCCCGCGGTTGACGACCGTGACCTCGTATCCGCGGCGGATCAGCGCCTCCGCCATCTCGACTCCGATGTAGCCCGCGCCGACGACGACGGCCCGCCGCCCCTGTGTCGCGGCGAGCGAGTCGAGCAGCGCCTGGCCGTCGTCGAGGGTCTGCACGCCGTGCACGCCCGGCGCGTCGATCCCGGGAATCCGCGGCCGCACCGGCCTGGCACCGGTAGCGATCACGAGTTTGTCGTACGAGGTCCAGGCCTCCGTTCCCGTGTCGAGCGCGCGTGACCTCACCCGCCCGCCCACGACGTCGAGTTCGGTCACCTCCGTGCGCATGCGCAGGTCGATGGACCGCTCCCGGTGCTCCTCGGGCGTGCGCGCGATCAGCTCGTCGCGCCCGGCCACCTCGCCGCCGACCCAGTAGGGGATGCCGCACGCCGAGTAGGAGGAGAAGTGCCCCCGCTCGAAGGCCACGATCTCCAGCTCGTCGGGGCCGCGCATCCTGCGGGCCTGCGACGCGGCGGACATGCCCGCCGCGTCGCCGCCGATGACCACCAGTCGCTCACGTGTAGGGCTCATGCCCATCAAACTACGTCCGCGCCCCCGTCACTCCTCCTCGCCCCGCTCCCCGGCCGGCGGATGCGCGGGCAGCGGGCCGAGCGCCGTCGCCAACGGCCGTGCGGCGGCGGTGGCCCTGCGCGGCAGCCGCGGCCGCACGAGACGCAGCCACACGAAGACCAGCAGGCCGCCCACCACGGCGAACGGCAGCACCGCGCCGACGGCCACCGCGACCCAGCGGAGCATCGTCACGAACGCGCCCCAGCCGCCGGCGACCGCGTCGGTGAACCCCGGGTCCTCGTCCTTGTGCCCCGCCGGCTTCACCGGGGTCTCGGTCAGCGACAGCGTGATCGTCGCCAGGCTCGTGCGGTCCTTGAGGGACGCCTGCTGCGCGAGCAGCGCCTCCAGATCGGACTCGCGGGTGCTCAACTCCCCTTCCAGGGCCACGACATCACTCAGTTTCGTGGCCTTGTCCATCAGCTCCCGCACCCGCGCCACGCTCGCCCGCTGCGACTTGACGCGGCTGTCGACGTCGACGACCTGGTCGGTGACGTCCTGCGCCTTCTTGTTCCGCTCGATGAGTTTGCCCGTGCCCGCGAGATCGCCGAGGACCTGCTCGTAGCGCTCCTGCGGGACGCGCAGGACGACACGGGAGCGCTCATGTCCCCCGCCGTCGCGGTCGGTCGTCTCGTCGCCGACCATGCCGCCCGCGTCCTCGGCCGCCGTGCGCGCCTTGTCGAGCGCCTGCGGGACGTCCTTGACCTGCACGGTGAGCGTCGCCGTGCGGATGATGTGGACGCCGGTGAGCTTGGGCGGCTCGCGCCGGGACGACTTCGCGTCCGACTGTCCCCCGCCCGCCTCCTTCGCGGCGCCCCGGTCCGCGGCGGCCGCCTCCCCGGCCGCGGCCTTGCTGGAGTCCCCGCTGTCCGAGGCGCCGGCGCTGCACCCCGTCAGCGCCAGCGCCGCCACGAGCAGGACGGCGCCGGCCGCCCGTATGCCGCGGCACCCCGGCCGCTTTCCTGTGGTGCCTGATATCTGCATCGACGTACCCCCGGAGGATGAGTGGGACGGCCGGCCCAAGGACAGGCCCTGGCCGCCTCCTTTGACGGTCCGGCGGTCCCTTTCGGTGGTTGCCGGACGGTCCCGATGCGGTCACGGTCGGGACTCGCCGGTCTGAGACAGTGGGGGCATGCGCGAAGCGGACACAGGCACGGGAACGGGACAGGCCCCCAGGGCGGTCGTCATCGGCGGCGGCATCGCGGGGCTCGCCGCGGCCCACCGGCTGCTCGCGGCCGGCGTGCAGGTCACCGTTCTGGAGGCGTCGGGCCGCCTCGGCGGCAAGCTGCGCGCCGGGGAGATCGCGGGTGTACGGGTCGACCTCGGCGCCGAGTCGATGCTCGCCCGGCGCCCCGAGGCGGTCGACCTCGCCCGCGAGGTGGGGCTCGGGGACCGGCTTCAGCCGCCGAGCACGGCCACGGCCTCGCTCTGGACCAGGGGCGAACTGCGCCCGATGCCCAAGGGCCATGTGATGGGCGTCCCCGGGGCGGCCGCCGCACTCTCCGGAGTCCTGTCCGACAAGGGCCTGGCCCGCATCGAGCAGGACCGTGACCTGCCCGCCACCGAGTTCGGCGACGACGTCGCCGTCGGCGCGTACGTCGCCGAGCGCCTCGGCCGCGAGGTCGTCGACCGGCTCGTGGAGCCGCTGCTCGGCGGCGTCTACGCGGGCGACGCGTACCGCATCTCGATGCGCAGCGCCGTCCCCCAGCTCTTCGAGGCGGCCCGCGCCCACCGCTCCCTGACCGAGGCCGTCCGCGCCATCCAGGAGCGTGCGGCGCGGAACCAGCAGACGGGCCCCGTCTTCATGGGCATCGAGGGCGGCATCGGACAGCTCCCGCTTGCCGTCGCCGAGTCGGTGCGCGCGCGGGGCGGCGAGATCCTCCTCGACAGCCCCGCCCACGGACTGCGCCGCACCCCCGACGGCTGGGAGGTCAGGGTCGACGACCACGTCATCGAGGCCGACGCCGTCGTCCTCGCCGTGCCCGCACAGAAGGCGGCCCGGCTCCTCGACACCGAGTCGCCGGCCGCCGCCGCGGAGCTGCGCACCGTGGAGTACGCCTCGATGGCCCTGATCACCCTCGCGTTCCGGCGCGACGAGGCGAACCTGCCCGACGGCTCCGGCTTCCTCGTGCCGCCGGTCGACGGCCACACGATCAAGGCGTCCACGTTCGCCTCGAACAAGTGGGGCTGGATCGCGGCCGAGGACCCGGGCCTGGTCGTCGTACGCACTTCCGTGGGCCGTTACCAGGACGAGAAGGACCTCGCGCGCGACGACGACGGGCTCGTCGAGGTGTCGCGCCACGACCTGCGGGAGGCCACCGGCCTGAGCGCCACGCCCGTCGCCACGCGCGTCACGCGCTGGCACGAGGGCCTGCCCCAGTACCCCGTCGGCCACCACGCGCGCGTGGCCCGCATCCGCGGCCACGTCGCCAAGATCCCCGGACTCGCCGTGTGCGGGGCGGCGTACGACGGCGTGGGCATCCCGGCCTGCATCGCGAGCGCCTACGCCGCCGTCGACCAGCTGGACGGTGACCTGACCGGCGTGGAGGAGCTCACCGCGCACCCGGTGCAGAGTCTGCACGGCGGCGCGGGAGAATAGCCCTATGAGTGACGACGCCCCCGCCAAGATCCCGAACGCAGGCAAGAAGGCCAAGGACCTCAACGAGGTCATCCGCTACACCCTGTGGTCCGTCTTCAAGCTCCGAGACGTCCTCCCCGAGGACCGGGCCGGCTACGCCGACGAGGTCCAGGAGCTCTTCGACCAGCTCGCCGCGAAGGACGTGACGGTCCGCGGCACGTACGACGTGTCCGGTCTGCGCGCCGACGCCGACGTCATGATCTGGTGGCACGCGGAGACCGCGGACCAGCTCCAGGAGGCGTACAACCTCTTCCGCCGTACGAAGCTGGGGCGCGCCCTCGAGCCGGTCTGGTCGAACATGGCGCTGCACCGGCCCGCCGAGTTCAACCGCTCGCACATCCCGGCGTTCCTCGCCGACGAGACGCCGCGCAACTACGTGAGCGTGTACCCGTTCGTGCGCTCCTACGACTGGTACCTGCTGCCCGACGAGGACCGCCGTCGCATGCTCGCGGACCACGGCAAGATGGCCCGCGGCTACCCGGACGTCCGCGCCAACACGGTCGCCTCGTTCTCGCTGGGCGACTACGAGTGGCTCCTCGCCTTCGAGGCCGACGAGCTGTACCGCATCGTCGACCTGATGCGTCACCTGCGCGCCTCCGAGGCCCGTATGCACGTCCGCGAGGAGGTCCCGTTCTACACGGGCCGCCGCAAGAGCGTCGCCGAACTCGTCGCGGGTCTCGCGTAGTTCATGTAGGCCCGGGTCTGTACGCGAAGGGGCCGGCCGGTCGTCGAACCGGTCGGCCCCTTCACGCGTGTGCCCGCGGTCAGTCCACGGCGAGCGGCGCCGGTTCGGGGTGCGGGGCGCAGGCAGCGGCGCGGGTCACCGGGATCCGCCCCTCCATCAGATACGCGTCGAGGTGGCTGTTGACGCACTTGTTGGGGCCGGCGGCGATGCCGTGGGTGCCCGCGCCGCGCTCCGTGACCAGGACCGACCCCGGAAGCCTGCGCCACAGCTCACGGGCGCCCTCGTAGGGGGTGGCCGCGTCCCGCTCGGCGGCCAGGATCAGCGTCGGGGGCAGCGCGCCGGGCGCGGTCCGTACGTCGACGGGACGCCGGCGCGGGGCGGGCCAGTACGCGCAGGGCAGGTTCATCCAGGCGTTGTCCCACGTCTCGAACGGGGCGCGGCGCGCCAGCCGGGTGTTGTCGCGGTCCCACACGCGGAAGTCGGTGGGCCACGCCGCGTCGTTGCACTCGACGGCCGTGTAGACGGCGGCGCTGTTCTCGTTCTCGGCGGCCGCCGCGGTCTGTGGCGCGGCCTGCTCGGCGAGCGGCTTCGGATTGCCCTTCAGATACTCCGACAGCGCGCTCGCCCGCATCGCCCAGTAGTCGTCGTAGTACCCGGCCTGGAGGTACGCGGACTGGAGCTGGCCGGGGCCGACGGTGCCGCCCGCGGGTTCGCTCGCGAGCCGCGCCCGGACCCTCTCGTAGCTCTGCTGCACACCGGCAGCGGTCGCGCCCAGGTGGTACGTCTTGTTGTGCTTGGCCACCCACTTCCGGAAGTCCGCCCAGCGCCGCTCGAAGGCCACCGACTGGACGAGGTTGTTGGTGTACCAGATCTGCTTCGGGTCGGGGTTCACCGCCGAGTCGAAGACCATGCGGCGCACATGCGCGGGGAAGAGCGTCGCGTACACGGCCCCGAAGTAGGTGCCGTACGACGACCCCATGAAGTTCAGCTTCCGCTCGCCGAGCCCGGCGCGCAGCACGTCCAGGTCGCGGGCGTTGTTGAGCGTCGTGTAGTGCCGCAGCGCGTCCCCGGCGTTCTTCGCGCACCCCTGCGCGTACGCCTTGGCCTGCGCGATCCGCTCCAGCTTGTACGAGGCGGAGGGCTGGGTCGGCGCCTGCGTGGGGGCCTTCGCGAACCGCTTGGGGTCCTCGCAGGACAGCGGGGCCGAGCGGCCCACCCCGCGCGGGGCGTAGCCGACGAGGTCGTACGCGGAGGCGATGCGCTTCCACTCCGGCATCAGAGCGACGAGCGGGAAGTACATGCCGGACGCGCCGGGGCCGCCGGGGTTGAAGACGAGGGAGCCCTGCCTGCGGACCGGGCTGCCGCCCTCCGGCGCCGTCGTGCCGGTGGCCTTCACCCGGCTGACGGTCAGTTTGATCTGCTTGCCGTCGGGGTGGGCGTAGTCGAGGGGGACGGAGACGGTGCCGCACTTGATGTAGGCCGGGAGGTGCTCCGCGGCGGCGCAGGTGCCGAAGGTGATTCCGGTGGCCGCGGCGCGGGCGGCGGCCACGGCCGTGCCGCGCGGTTCGGCCGTGTCGGGCGGGGCCTGGGTGTCGGCGCGGCCAGGGGCGGCGACGAGGGCGGTCAGGACCAGGGATCCGGCGGCCGCGTAGACGGCGGGGGCTGCTCTCATCGCTCTTGTGGGTCCCTTTCGTCCGGCCCTCGTACGGCCGTCTCGCGCGGCCTTTCGGGGCTGTCACCCGCCTGCCGGGAGCAGACGCGAACAAAGGGGATACTTCGTGCGGCAGTTGACGAAGTAAAGCACCGGCCTGCCGGTGTCGGCTCAATGACCCCGTTGCGCCGTCCCGAAGGCCTCGCGCAGGGCGGGGTCGGACACCGCGCGGACGCCGTGCACGGCGACGGCGGTCAGCAGGGCGGCCTCCCCGACCCCGTCACGTGCGCCCTTCGGCAGGGCGCCGATCAGCCGCTGTCCGGTGGGGGAGGCCCAGCGTGTGTAGGGGTGGACCTCGAAGCGGGCGATCGCCAGACAGGACAGCGTGAGGATGAGGGGCAGCGCGAACCACGCGGCGACCAGCACGCCGTCGCCCGGTTCCCCGCCCGGCATCGTGAGCGACACCCCGGCCAGGACCACGACGGCGAGCGCGGCGGCCCGCACCTGGCGGACCGCGGCCGCGACCCCGCCGCGCGCCCCGTCAGGAACGGCGAGGCCCGCTGCGACGAGCCGGTCGGCCAGCGCCCTTACCGCGTCCGCGGCCGCCGTCGCCCGGCGCACCGCCCCTATCCGGGACTGCCCGTCCGGCCCGATGGCGCCTATCACCGAGCGCTCGATGTCGTCGCCGCCGACCGGGTCGACCACGGTGGCCCAGCCGGTGTGCGCGAGCAGCAGCCGCCGGCTGCGCGCCATCGAGACGAGGGTCAGATCGGCGACCCGGAACGGGCCGCCCGACAGGAACGCGGCCTCGTACAGCGTCAGCTCGTGCGCCCCGCCCCCGGCCGGCTCGCTGTGCGCGGCGTGCGCCGCGGCGAGGCAGAGGCGCGCGCAGGACAGAAAGGCCGCGGCGCAGGCCATGAGCAGGAACAGAAGCCAGAACATGGCGTTTTTCTATGTCACCTGTTCGGGTGGCGCCACGGGTTGTTCACCATATGGACAGAGCGTTGTCTGCATGTGACGTTCCGTTTCCCTCCTTTCCCCTTGTCGTGTCAGGGCTTGGGCCGGGAGACCGCCGGGGGCAGCGGGAAGGAGGGGGACGGGGAGAGGGGCGTCGGGGGAGCGGGGGACGCCACGGGGCCCGGCGGGGCGGGGGAGCGGGTCTCCGGTGGCGTACTCGCGCCGGCGGCGTCCCGCGCGAGGGCGTCGAAGTCGACCAGGCCCGTGGACTCCAGGACCTTGATGTGGTCGAGGACGGTCTTGTTCGCGTCGTCCGCCAGGTCCCGTACGAGCGAGTTGCGTGTTGTCGCGCGGACCTGGGCGACCAGTGAGAAGACCTTCCCGTGGGCCCGGCGCAGGATGTTGGCGAACTTCCGCTCGTAGTCGTCGCCGTGCGCCGCGCTCAGCTCGGACAGCCAGTGCTGCTGTTGGCTGTTGGGCTGGTTGGGGAGTTCGAGGCCGAGCCGCGCGGCGACCTCGCGCACGCGCGCGTCCAGGAAGGTGTGCCCCTCGACGAGGTGCTCACCCGCGGTCCGCACCGCCGTGCTGGTCCCTCTCGCCTCGGCCTGCTGGCCCGCGGGCAGCTCCCACAGGCCCGCGAGCCGCACCTTCGTGACGAACTCGCGGTCCAGGGCCGACAGGGGGCCGGATCTGGTCGACACGGTCCCCTCGTCGAGCAGGTCCACGCCCGTGCCGGAGCGGTCGGCGTACGACCAGACCGGGAACACGAGAGCGGCGAGCGTGGTGACGAGCCCGGCGACGACGAGTCCGGTGCCGTTGACGAATCGGGTGCGCATGGTGCCTCCTGGTGCGGCACCGCACGCTAGTCCGCTTCACGGACGTGGGCTCGGGTAACCCCGGGAATACGTCAACTGCGGTACGGGCGCGGGGTGGTGGCGCTCAGGCCGACCGGAGAGCCGGACGGCCCCGGTGCAGGGCGGACCGCGCCGCGCGCACCAGGCGTGCCCCCGGGTGCGCGGCCGGCGGGGTGGGCCCCGACCGCTCCCGCCACCACCGCTCCAGCTCCCGTCGCGCCCCCGCGTCCCCGGGGCCGCCGGAGTCGAGCAGATGCTCGGCGAAGTCGAGGGCGTCCCGGCGGTAGCCGCCTGTCATGGGCCGGCACTGCGCGTACGACAGGAACGCCGGGCGGTACGCGGCCGCGCCGAGGATCTCCGGCAGTTCGGGTGCCACCTTCGCCACTACGTCCGCCCGCTTGGCGCACAGTGCCCGGCTCTGGACCCTGAGCCGCACCCGGTCGAACCCCTCCGGTGCGGGCGTCCCCGCGACGAGGGCGGACAGCAGCGCGGCCTGCGCGAGCGCGAGCCGCTGGCGGGCGGGGCCGGTGTCCTGCGAAGTTTCGGTGTCCCGCGAGGCCGGGTTCGAGGATGGCCGCACGGTACGCCCCTCGGCGGGCGCGGTTGCCAACGTCCCCCTGATCTCGTCGAGTTCACGCTCCAGTTCCTGTGGAGCCGGGAAGTTCTCGTCGCGCTCCAGGAGGACTCCGGGCGGCGAGACCCGGGACGCCAGGTCGGCGAGGATGTCGAGGACGGGGCGCGGCACGGGGTGCGCGTGGCTGTCGTGCCACACGCCGTCGCGCTCGAAGCCGCCCGCCACATGCACGTACGCGATGGCCTCGACGGGCAGTTCACCGAGAGCCTTCGCGGGGTCCTCGCCGCGGTTGACGTGGTTCGTGTGCAGGTTCGCCACGTCGATCAGGAGGTGCACGCCGGTGCGCTCCACCAGCTCGTAGAGAAACTGACCCTCCGTCATTTCCTCGCCGGGCCAGGAGAACAGGGCCGCGATGTTCTCCACGGCGAGGGGGACGGGCAATGCGTCCTGGGCGATGCGGATGTTCTCGCAGAGCGCGTCGAGGGCGTCCCTCGTGCGCGGGACCGGCAGCAGATGGCCGGCCTCCAGCGGCTGTGACGCGGTGAGCGCGCCGCCCGCCCGTACGAACGCGATGTGCTCGGTGACGAGCGGGGAACCGAGGGCCTCGGCGCGGGCCGCGAGGTCGGCGAGCCTGCCCTCGTCGGGCCGGTCGGCGCCGCCGAGGCCGAGCGAGACGCCGTGCGGCACGACGGTGACGCCGCGCTCGCGCAGCCGCAGCAGGGAGTCGGGGACGTGCCCGGGGCACACGTTTTCGGCGACGGCCTCGACCCAGTCGATGCCGGGCATCGCCTCCACGGCCTCCGCGATCTCCGGACGCCAGCCGATGCCCGTACCCAGACGCTCGATCCGCTGCATGGTTCCCCTCCTCCACCCCGGCCGTGTGCCGTGCGATGCCGGTGTCATGACCCCGGCGGACACCGCCGAACCCAGGAGGGGGGACGTTCAGAGGTTCATTTGAGGTTCTGCGCGACGCCGGCGCGCAGCGCCGGGTGCTCGGCGCCGCCGCCCTACCCCGGTGGAATCGGCCACAGCGGTCTTCGTACGTCTCCGTAAGGCTGTAAGGACAGGAGGGTCTTGTGAACTGGCGCGGAGCCGTGCCACCGCCAGAATTGTGAGGTACGTCAGGACATGGGTTCCCTTCCGCTGCACCATCTGCTGTGTGGGATTCGTGAACTACCTGTTCCGACACGTGCGCATCGTGTGGAGGTCGCACGGACCCCTCTTCATCGAACCGACTTTCGGCCTGGCGTAAACATGCCTTGCTCCTGCAACACCCAACTACCCAAGGTGGGTGGGCACTTGAGCATCAGGAGTCACAAGCATGCGTGCTTGACCCGGGCGGCCGTCCGTCCGGGGCATTGACGGGGGAAGCTGATACGAGGCGTGCGGACCGGCGCGGCATGACGCGTCCGGAGACCGCCGCGCGCCGCCTTTTGCCACACCTCCCCCTCTGCCGCCTCTTGGTGCCTTTCACCCGGTGCCCGAGAAGGGATAGGAGGGGGAATGCCGACGAATGCCGTGAGCGCCGCGAGGCCGACTTACCCGGGCGTCTACGTCGAAGAACTTCCCAGCAGCACCCGCGCCGTCTCCGCCGTGACCACTTCGGTGACCGCGTTCGTGGGGCACACCCGGCGCGGCCCGCTGAACGAGCCGGTGCGCGTCACCGGATTCGCCGAGTTCGAGCGGCGCTTCGGAGGGCTGAGCGCGCAGAGCCCGCTCGCCTACGCGGTGCACCAGTTCTTCGGCAACGGCGGCTCCGTCGCCGTGATCGTCCGGGTCGCCAAGGCGGGCAGCGGCAAGACCGCCTGCGTCGTCCTGGAGTCCACCGACGGCCGCAGCGAGAGTCGTGTGCTCGAGGTCCACGCCAAGGAACCCGGCGTGTGGGGCAACAGCCTGCGGGTCGCCGTCGACTACGACACGACGTGCCCCGACGAGACCTTCAACCTGCGGGTCCACGACGCCAGGGGCGACGCCCGCGAGAGCTTCACCGGCCTGTCCATGGACGCCGGCAGCGGAACGTACGCGCCCACCGTGATCAACGCCGGGTCGCGCCTCATCCGCGTCGACGCCGTGGGCGAGGGGCGCCCCGACCCGTCCGGCACCGTCTCCAAGCCGTTCGGCCACGAACTGCCCGATCTGGCCGTCGACTTGACGGTGAAGATCGGTGACGTGGAGCGCGAGTTCACGCTCTACGACGCCGACTGCGACGGCGAAGCCCCGTCCTCCGTAGCCGAGTTGGCCCTGCTTCTGGAGCGCAAGCTGCGGGCGCTGCCCGACGCGCCGGGCCGGCACGCCTTCGCGGGTGTCGAGGTCACCGCGTTCGGCCGGCGCATCCAGGTCGTCGCGGGCTCCACCGACCCCGAGGACGTCGTCCGCTTCCTGGGCGAGTGCGCCAACGACCTGGGCCTGGAGGCCTCGGTCAACCCGCCGGTGTTCCCGCTCGAGGGCGGCGAGGACGGCGAGGCCCCCGGCCCGCGCGACCTCATCGGCTCCGAGGCCGACAAGACCGGCATCCAGGCGCTGCGCGGGGTGGCCGACGTCAACCTGCTCTCGCTGCCGGAGCTGGCGTCGTACGAGAAGACCGAGGACGCGCTCACCGTCGTGTCCGCCGCTCAGCGGCTGTGCGAGGAGCGACGGATCTTCCTGCTGGTCGACGCGCCCGCCACCTGGGTGAGCGTGGACTCGGCGCGGGCGGGCCTGTCCGCCTTCGACGCCGTGCGCGGCAACCACGCGGGCCTGTACTTTCCGCACCTGCAGCTCACCGACCCGCTCACCGGGCGGCTGCGCGCCTTCCCGCCGTCCGGCGCGGTCGCCGGCGTCATCGCACGGACCGACTCCGAGCGCGGTGTCTGGAAGGCGCCGGCCGGTACGGAGGCGCAGCTCGTCGGAGTGCGCTCGCTGACCGTCGATCTGACGGACCGTGAGACGGGGCTGCTCAACCCGCTCGGTGTGAACTGCCTGCGCACCTTCCCGCTGGCCGGCCCGCTGGTGTGGGGCGCGCGCACGCTGGAGGGCTCCGACGCCCTCGACAGCGCGTGGAAGTACGTGCCCGTGCGGCGGCTCGCGCTGCATGTGGAGGAGAGCCTCCAACGCGGTTTGCAGTGGGTCGTGTTCGAGCCCAACGACGAGAGCCTGTGGCAGCAGATCCGGCTGTCCGCCTCCTCGTACCTGCACACGCTCTTCCGCCAGGGCGCCTTCAAGGGCAGCACGCCGCGGGAGGCGTACTTCGTCAAGTGCGACAGCGAGACCACGACGGACGAGGACGTGGCGAACGGGATCGTCAACGTGCTCGTCGGTATCGCGCCGGTCCGTCCGGCCGAGTTCGTGGTCGTCAAGATCCAGCAGACGTCCGGGCAGTTCGCTCTCTAGCGGCCCGGGATCCAGGGAGAGCTGAAGGAAATCGATGGCTGAGTTCACGGTCAACGCCCATCGCTTCGACCCGTACAAGAACTTCAAGTTCCTGGTCCTGTGGGACGGACGTACGGTCGCCGGCATCAGCAAGATCAGTCCGCTGAAGCGGACCACGGAGGTCGTCAAGCACCGCCACGGCGGTGACCCCTCCTCCCCGCGCAAGTCGCCGGGGCGCTCGGAGTTCGAGGGCATCACCCTCGAACGCGGGGTGACCCACGACCCCGAGTTCGACCGCTGGGCCAACAAGGTCTGGCAGGTCGGCGCGGGCCTCGGCTCGGAGGTGTCCCTCGCGGACTTCCGCAAGGACCTCGTCATCCAGGTCCTCAACGAGGCGGGCCAGGTCGCCGTCTCGCACAAGCTGTACCGGACCTGGCCCAGCGAGTACCAGGTCCTCGGCGAACTGGACGCCAACGCCAACGCGGTGGCCATCCAGTCGCTGAAGCTCGAGTGCGAGGGCTGGGAGCGGGACTACGAGGTGCCCGAGCCGGAGGAGCCCTCCTTCCTCAACCCGGCCTGAGCGATCGGTAGTTGAAGGGGAGGGGTATGGCGATCACCGGGGCGGCCGAACTGCTGGCTGCCTGGGAGGCGGGCCTCGGCGAGGCTCCGGTCGGGCGTGCGCTGCTGCTGCACCGCACGGCACGACCGGACGTCGGGGCGGAACGGCTGCCGGCACTGCCGGTGGGCGAGCGCGAGGCGGACCTGTTCGCATTGCGCCGGGCGCTGTTCGGCGAGCGGATGCAGGTGCGCCTGGCGTGCGGGGCGTGCGGGGAGGACATGGAGTTCGACCTGGACGCCGGGGAGCTCGCCGGGTCACTGGGCGGGCGCGGCGAGTCGGCCGTGCGGGTGCAACAGGACGGCTGGGACGTCGAGTTCAGGCTGCCCGGTGTCGCCGACCTGACGGCGGCGGCCCGGGCGGCGGACCCGCGTACGGCACTGCTCGCGCGATGCCTGGTCTCGGCGGTGCACGACGGGACGGCGGTGACGGCGGGGGAGTTGCCCGCGCCGGTGCAGCGCCGGATCGTCGAGGCCGTCGAGGCGGCCGACCCCGGCGCCGACCTGGCGCTCAACGTGGCCTGCCCCGAGTGCGGACAGGCCACCCGGGCCGAGCTCGACATCGCCTCCTACCTGTGGACCGAACTGGACGCGTGGGCGCGGGACGTGCTGCTCGACGTCCATCTGCTCGCCACCGCCTACGGCTGGAGCGAGCCGGAGATCCTGGCGCTCAGCCCGACGCGGCGCCGCTACTACCTGGAGCTGTGTGCGGATGTCTGACTCCGAGGCCCCTGGGGGCTCGCCGGACTCCGCCGACTTCTTCGATCGGCTGCTCGCGCGGCACACCGCCCCGCGGCCGGCCGCGGCGCGGGTACGGCCCCGGCTGCCCGGCCCGTTCGAGCGGGTCGAGGCGGTACGGGCCGCCGCACCGGCACCGGACGAGGACGCGCTGCTGTGGCCCGCGGCCACGCCGCCGGCCGTCCCGCTGCCGGATGCGCCGTCGCCGACGGTCGTGGCGGCACGGACGCACACGGAACGGGAGCGGACCGTCGTACACACAGAGCGGGCGGCTGAGCCGCAGGGGCCGCGTCCGGCCGCTTCGGCCCGCGCCGAGGCACCGTCGCTGCGTCCCGCCGCCTCCGTTGCGCCGGCGCCGCGACCGCTGCCCGACACCGGGCGGCGTGCGGCGGTGCGTGCGGAGCGGGACCCGGCACAGACCGCGGCTTCCGTGCCCGTCCCCCCGGGCAGGGGCGCCGCTCCCCACGCCGTGTCGGCGGCGCTGCCCCCCAGCGCCGCCGACCCGGCGGCAACGCGCGACGCCGTACGGCAGGCCGCGGCCCGGCGACCGGCACGCGCCACCGAGCAGGTGGTGCAGGTGCAGATCGGGCGGCTCGAAGTGACGGCGGGCGGGGCGCCCGGCGCCGGACGGTCCCGGACGCCCGCCGCGGGGAGGGCCGGGGCGGCCTTGAGCCTCGCGGAATACCTGGCGCGGGGGCGCGAGTGAACCTCGAACACGGATCAGTACGACGACCAGCAGGCCGAGAGGAACCGAGGAACTGACGCCATGAGCAACGCACTTGCCCTCGCGCATGTCACCCAGGCCCTCGCCCTGCTGCTCGAGTCCAACCTGGGTCCCGAGATCGACATGGCCGTCAAGGTCGAGCCGCGCAAGCCGCCGGCCGACCCGCCGACCGAGCCCACCATCTCCGTGTTCCTCTACCAGGTCACGCCCGACACGTCGCAGCGCAACAACGACCTGCCGACGCGTGCGGCCGACGGCACGCTGGTCAAGCGGCCCGTCGCGGCACTCGACCTGCACTTCCTGATCACCGCGTACGGCGACGAGACGGAGCTGGTCGGGCAGCGGCTGATCGGTTCCGTCGTGCGCGCGCTGCACGAGATACCGGTCCTGCCGAAGGACATCATCGAACTCGCCGGAGAACGGCCGTACTTGGCGGGCAGCAATCTCGCCGAGTCGGCGCAGCGCGTGCGGTTCACGCCGACGGCGATGGACGTCGACGAGACGTCGAAGCTGTGGGGGATGCTCTACCAGACGCCCTACACCCTGTCGGTGGTCTACCAGGCGGCCCTCGTCCTCATCGACGGCCGGGAGACTCCGGTGGCGGGCAAGCCGGTGGAGCGGCCGGAAGTGCGGGTGCTGCCGTTCGGGGCGCCGGGCGCGCCGGTCCCTCCGGGGGCGGAGCCGACTCCTGACGTGACATCAAATGAGCCCTCTCCCCGTGATGTCGTGCAGCAGGAGGCCGAACCCCCGGCCCGCCCGAGCGCCAAGAAGGCAGCCAGGACCCCTGCGAAGGCCGTCGCGAAATCCCCGGCCAAGGCCCCGGCACGCACGCGCAAGACAGCGCCCCGGGCCGCCAAGCCCGCGCAGGAGTGACACGGCATGGAGACGACGGGGGCAGGTGAGGACATGGGGACGTACGAACAGAGTGCGGCGGACGCGGGCCCGGGCGGTGCGACGCTGACCGCGGAGATCCGGCGCGTCCTGGCCCGCGTCGACGCGCATGCGGCACGTGTCACGGAGGAGAGCGGCGGTGCCCCCGGGGCGGGCGGCGGGCGCGAGGGCGCGGCCGCCGAACTCGCCACCGCGCCCGGCGGCCCCGGCACCGCCCCGCTCGACGCCCTCGTCTCCTGCTTCAGCATCACGCCCTTCGAGCGCGACCTCGTACTCCTCGCCGCCGCCCACGAGTTGGAGCCCACGGCCGCCGCCCGATGTGCCGCCGCCTGCGGTGACCCCGAACGGACGTACCCCACCTTCTCGCTCGCGCTGGCCGCGCTGGCCGAGCCGCACTGGAGTGCCCTGACGCCCGTGGCGCCGCTCAGGCGCTGGCGGATCGTCGAGCTGGACGACGAGTCGCGGTTGACGGCCTCCCGGCTGCGCCTCGACGAGCGCATCCTGCACTTCCTGCTGGGCTCGCCCTATCTGGACGCACGCCTGCACGGCCAGTTGCGCCGCACGCCGGCGCCTCAGGAGCTGACGCCGTCGTACGACCTGGCCGCGAGCCGGCTCGCCGAGGGCTGGGCGACGGCGGCGGACTCCGACGCGCCGCTCGTCGAGGTGACCGGGGGCGACCTGCGCAGCCGGGCCGACCTCGCCGCCGCGGCGGCCGCACGCTCGGGACTCGGGCTCTACTCGATGAGCGCCGAGGACGTGCCGTCCGACCCGGTCGAGCGCGACCGGCTCGCCCGGCTGTGGCAGCGTGAGGCGGTTCTGCTGCCCTCGGCGCTGCTCGTCGAGGTGGGCGAACTGGACCGCGACCAACGGGCGGCGACCGAGTCGTTCCTGGCCGGGGCCGCTGTACCGGTGGTGGTGTCGAGCGAGGATCCGCTGCGTTCGGAGCGGTCGTACGGGGCCCGGGTGGTCGTGCCGCGGCTGGACGACGAGGAGCAACTCGGGCTGTGGACCGGCGCGTTCGAGGGGGTGGACCTGGACGAGAGCGAACTCCGCTCCCTGGTCGCCCAGTTCCAGCTGCCGCCGCATGTCGTGCGTTCCGCGGCTGCCGCCGTACACCGCCGGCTGCCGCACGAGGACGAGCTGGACGCCGCCGAACTCGCCTGGCGCGCCGGGCTCGACGAGGCGCGGATCGGCATGGACGAGCTGGGGCGGAGGATCGCGCCGCAGGCCGGCTGGGACGACCTGGTGCTGCACGAGCGGCAGACGAGCGTGCTGCGCGAGATCGTCGCGCATGTGCGACAGCGGGCAACCGTCCACCAGGAGTGGGGGTTTGCGGCCACCCTGCGCCGCGGCCTCGGCGTGACCGCGATGTTCGCGGGCGGCTCCGGCACCGGCAAGACGCTGGCCGCCGAGGTCATGGCGAAGGAACTCGGCCTCGACCTGTTCGTCATCGATCTGTCGCAGGTGGTCAGCAAGTACATCGGCGAGACCGAGAAGAACCTCCGCCGGGTCTTCGACGCCGCCGAACGGGGCGGCGCGCTGCTCCTGTTCGACGAGGCGGACGCGCTGTTCGGCAAGCGCAGCGAGGTCAAGGACAGCCACGACCGGTACGCCAACCTCGAGGTCAGCTATCTGCTGATGAGGATGGAGGCCTACCGGGGCCTGGCCGTCCTCACCACCAACATGAAGAACGCCCTCGACACGGCCTTCCTGCGGCGCATCCGCTTCGTCGTCGACTTCCCCTTCCCGGCAGAGCACGAGCGCGCCGAGATCTGGCGCCGCGTGCTGCCGCCGCAGGCCCCGGTGAAGGACATCGACGCGTCGCTGCTCGCCCAGCTCACCGTCGCCGGCGGTTCGATCCGCAACATCGCCCTGTCCGGCGCCTTCCTGGCCGCCGAGGAGGGCGACCGGCTGCAGATGCGGCACATGCTCGCCGCCGCCCGCACCGAGTACCTGAAGCTGGAGCGCTCGCTGACGCCCACGGAGGTGCGCGGATGGGTGTGAATTTCTCGCGGGACCACTCGCGGAGCCACTCGCGGGACCAACCGCGGGACCGGGAGCCCTCGGCGATCCGCGTGGAGATCGGGCAGCTGGTACTCGACGGCTTCCGGGCGGATCCGGAGCGCGTCTCGGCCGCCTTCGAGAGTGAACTGACCCGGCTGGTACGGCTGCACGGCGTACCCCTGGCGGCGGACGGTCCCCTCGCGGTCGACGCGCTGTCCGGGCTGCCGCCCCTGCCCGCCGGACTGTCCGCGCGACGCCTCGGGCAGGAGCTGGCGCGTGCCGTGCACGAGGGACTGAGCGGTCACGGGGAGGTGAGCCGGTGAGCTCCCAGACCCAGGACGCCCGTTCGGAGCAGACTGCCGAGCAGCGGCGCCGCAAGCGCAAGGAGCGGGCCGCCAAGTCCCGTGCGCCCGAGCCGAAGAACATCGTCAGCGGCGCCGGACAGCCCCTCGATCCCGGTCTGCGACGGGAGTTGGAGGAGCAGCTTGGTCACGATCTCGGCCGGGTACGGCTGCACACCGGTCGGGACGCCGGGCAGCTGACCGAGCTGCTCGGCGCCGACGCGGTCGCGGTCGGCCAGGACGTCTTCTTCCGCGAGGGCGCTTACAGGCCCGGCACCGACGAGGGCCGCCGGCTGCTGACCCACGAGCTGCAGCACACGGTGCAGAACCCGCACGGCCTCGGCGCGCTGCGGGCCGGCCGCGAGCTCGGCGCCGTGAGCCTGCCGCAGCAGGCCATCGAGCGGGAGGCGGAAGCAGCTGCTCAGGCGGTGGTCCAGGAGGAGTCCGCCCCGCAGGTCGAGGAGGGCCAGGCCACGCCGGGCTGGCTGCGCTACGCCACCGTCGACGCCGACCGGATGCGCGCCGAGGCCGTCGACCCGGCGACCCTCGTGGACCGGCTCGCGGGCAACGTGCTGCGCAGTCTGCGGGGCGACCCCACCGACGCCTCCGGCCGAGTGCGGCTCCAACTGGCCCGGATGTCCGAGGAGTTGGAGGACGCGGTTGTTGACCGCCTCGAGAACCGTCTGCTGACACCCGAGTACGACCGGCTCCTGGAGATCGCCGACCAGGCCCGCCCCGGCCCCGTCGAACTCCAGCCGTCCGAGGTGCCGTTGCCGGAGGTCGACCTCTTCGAAGAGCTCGGTGTCGAACGCACCCAGTGGCAGAAGGAGCAGGAGTCGGCCCGCGGATCCGCCGACCAGCATGCCGCCGACACCCGCGAGGAACAGCAGGACGCCAGGACCCGCGACGAGAAGAACGGCAGCGACCGCAGCCGGGCCCGCGCGGACGCCGCCACCGAGGGGCAGGACGCCGCACGACGCACCGAGCAGGAGGACGTACGCAACGCCTCCCGGCAGCAGGCCAAGGAAGAGGAACAGCAGCAGGACGAACAGGGCGCCGCCGACCGCAAACGCACCGACCAGGCCACCGACGAGCGCACCCAAGGGCAGCAGCAGGGCGCCGAACAGGCCAAGGAGGAGCGCAAAGAACAGCGCGAACGCGAGGAGGCCGACCCGCAGCAGGCGAGTGCGCCGGGGGCCGACAAGCGCAAGGAGCGGGACGACCAGACCCAGCCGGGCGCCGGGTCGAGGAACGAGGGGCCGGATCCGAAGCAGAAGGCCCAGCCCGGCCCCGTACGCCCCGAGAAGGTCGACGAACGCGCCGAACAGCCCGACTCCGCGCTGTCCGAGCACGGGCTCAACGAGAAGGACGAGAGCGAGCGCGACCCCCGTGAGGAGGAGCAGCCGCTCGGCCTGGAAGCGGGTGCCGACCGGGAGGTCGTGGGCGGCGAGGTCAAGGAAGGCGAGCGGTCGGCGCCCGGCTCCGACGGCAAGCAGGACCGCGCCACCTCTGCCGAACTGGCGGTCGACGAGATCGCCTTCTCCGAAGACGCGTCACCGCTCTCCGTCGCGGGCGCGCTCGCGATCGTCGAACCCGAGGCGGAACCCGAAGCAGACGGAGCGAAGCCCGATGCCCAACAGGGGCAACCCGCCTGGGACCGGGGTGCCGAGGAACCCGCGATCGCTGACATGCCGGCCGAACAACCGGCGGATCAGGAGGTCGGCCAGGATCCGGAGCAGTCGGAGAAGGAGCAGGCCGAGCCGGAGGCCGAGGGGCAGAAGGACCCCCAGGAGCAGCAGAACCCTGACGAGGGCGCTTCCGAGGCGGGAACACAGAAGAACGCGCCCGGGGCCAAGGGCGAAGAGAGCCGGAGCGACGAGGAAAAGCCCGAGGCCGAAGGCGTCCAGGACGAGGAGAAGCGGCGTACGGCAGAGCAGCCGGCCGAGCGCGGCGACGACCCTGCGGCACGTCAGGCGACGCCTGGCCCGGCCGCGAAGGTGCCAGGATCCACCGAAGACGCGGACGCGACGCCTCCGGCCCCCGCACCGGCCGGCGCCCACAAACCCGCGGGATCTCATACGGCCCCGACGCCCGTCGAGGACCGCGACCCCTCGCCCGCCGCCCGGCGTGGTGCCGAACCGCCCCGGTCCGAGCGCGAGGCGCCGCAGGCCAAGAGCCAAGTGCCCAAGGAGAGCGGGCCCGGCGCCGCGCCGCGCGGACCCGTGGGTGGCGCCGAGAAGACCGGACCGACGACCGCAGCCGGACCCGGTGCCGCTCCGTCCGTCACGCAGGCAGCGGTGAGCCCGGCCGCCGAGCAGAGCGACGGGCCCGGCCAGACTGCGGCGACGGACGCGCCCCGGCCCGAGGCGTCCCTGGAGAAGGACGGCGGCGGCTGCGCGCCCCCCGCGCCCGCACCCGAGAAGGACGAGGGCGGGCAGGGCAGTTGCGGGGGCGGCGGTGGCGAGGCCGCGCCCGAACAGAAGCAGGAGGAACCGCCGGACGTCTCGGGGCAGGACCCCAAGGCCGCCGTGCAGACCGTGAGCAAGCTGGCGCCCGACCAGGCGGCCGCCGCCATGCCCGGGGTCGACAGGGCCGCGGACAAGAAGATCGGCGAGGAGCAGCAGCGGCTCGACGCGGCCCCGCCGACGCGCGAACGTCCTTCGGGGGCGCCGCAGACGCGTTCGGCGCCGCCCGAGGCCGCACCCGAGGCCGCTCAGGTCACCGGCAAGGTGGAACGGATCGGCCCGGAGGACCAGGGCGACAAGCAGAAGGCCAAGGGCGGTGACAAGGCCGAGGGCAAGGAGCCCACCGCCGACGTGCCGCCGCCGGCGGCCCCCGCCGTGCCCGACAAGGGGCTCAGCGAGGCCGAGGCGAAGAACGTCGAGGCGGCGGCCGACGCGGTCCCGACGACCGACCCGGAGCTGGAGAACAAGACGGTGGGCCCGGCGCCCAAGATCCGTCTCGAAGGCGCCAGCGACCCCACCCGCACCGACGACCAGGCCAAGGCGCTCAAGGACAAGCAGGCCGACCTGCAGACGACGGGCCGTGAGGACGCGGCCAAGCCGCTCGGCGAGGACCAGATCTTCCCGAACGCCCCCGCGGAACAGCTCCGCGGCAAGGCCTCCGGCGGTGCGGGCGGCGGCAAGGCGGGTGCGCTGGAGGCCACTCCCGCGCCGAAGGCCGGCGTCGGCGCCGTCGCCAAGCAGGAGAAGGGCACCGAGATCACCGGTGGCGCCGGCAAGGCGCAGGGCGACCTCGATGCCAAGGACAAGGAGCACCAGCAGAGCGAGCAGCAGGCCAAGCAGGACAAACAGACCGAGATCAACAGCGAGGTCGAGCGCAACACCGCGCAGCAGACCGCGGAACGCGGCCGGGTCGCCCAGGAGACGCAGAAGCAGCGCGAGGACTGGCGGGGCGAGCAGGACAAGAAGGTCGAGGACGCGGACAAGCAGTCCGACGACGAGCACGGCAAGAAGAACAAGGAGATCGTCAAGGCCCGCGACGACAAGGACAAGGAGGTCGGCGAGCGCAAGGACAAGGACAACGCCTCGATCGACACCGAGCGCGAGAACGCCGAGAAGGAGGCCCGGAAGAAGAAGGAGGAGAAGAAGCCCTCCGGAGGCCTGTTCGGCTGGATCGCCGACAAGGTCGCCGACTTCTTCAAGGGCCTGCTCGCGGCGGTCACCGCGGTCTTCGACGCGGCCCGCAAGGCGGTCAACGGGATCATCGACCAGTTCAAGGAGTGGGCCAACCAGGCGATCGACTTCGTACGGGACCTGGCCGTCAAGGCGATCAACGCGCTGGCGGACGTCCTGATAGCGATAGGCGACACGCTGCTGGCGGCCTTCCCCGAACTCCGGGACCGCTTCCGCAAGGCGATAGAGGGCCTGCGGGACGCGGCGATCGCGAAGGTCAACCAGCTGGCGGACGGCCTGAAGAAGGCGGTCAACAGCCTGCTGGACGCCCTCGCGGCCGGCCTGAACAAACTGCTGGACGTCCTGGAGGCGGGCGTAAAGGCGGTCATCAAGGCCTACCAGGCGATCATCGTGGGCGCGATCAAGTTCGCGCAGGCGGCGATCGAGGCGCTGGGGAAGTTCGCGGCGCTGGTCGCCGACATCGCGCCCGACCCGGGCGGCTGGATCTCCAAGGCGGGCAGCTCGG
The DNA here is from genome assembly GCF_045040855.1 of Streptomyces sp. NBC_00009. Classification (NCBI taxonomy): domain Bacteria; kingdom Bacillati; phylum Actinomycetota; class Actinomycetes; order Kitasatosporales; family Streptomycetaceae; genus Streptomyces; species Streptomyces sp. NBC_00009. Next base: position 1,683,223 of record NZ_CP108312.1, on the reverse strand, counting down.
CCAAGACCGGGATCACCGACCACCTCTGGGGCGCCATCAAGGTGGCGGTGAAGGGGTGGTTCGACACGAAGGTCGAGGGGATCCTCGGCCTCGGCAAGGCTGTCATCGACGTCCTGGTCAAGGGCTGTGTCTCGATCAAGCAGATCGGCAAGATGGCCTGGGACGCGATCATCGCCTCCCTCCCGATGATGATCGCGACCCTGGTCATCGAGAAGGTCGTCTCGATGATCGTGCCGGCGGCCGGCGCGATCCTTACGATCATCCAGGGCCTGATGGCGGCCTGGTCGACCGTCAGCTCGATCCTCTCGGCGTTCGGAAAGTTCTGGGCCTACCTGAAGGCGGTCAAGGCGGGCCCGGCGGCGTGCCTGTTCGCGGAGGCGGTCGCGGCTGGTGTCGTGGCCCTGCTGGACTTCATCACCAACTTCCTCCTCCAGAAGCTGTCTTCGGCGACCAAGGGCGTCGGCAAGCGCCTCAAGGGCATGGCCCAGAAGATCATGGACGGCCTGAAGAAGACGGGCCAGGGCGCACGCAAGGCAGCCGGCGGAGCCGTGAACCGTGCACGCGGCGCGATGCGGAAGGCCAACCAGGCGCTTCGCGAGCCCGCCGGGCAGACCAGGTCCAAGCCCAAACGGCCGACCGGCGAGGACCAGCGCGCGACGAAACCCGAGCGGCCCGACCAGCGCCCCCAGCAGCAGAGGGACCCCGAGGACCAGCGCGAGCAGGCTCCCCCGCCCGGATCCAAACGGGAGACCACCCCTGATGCCGCCGGTCGCGACCAGAAGCCGGATCGCATTGCCACCGACAAGCCCGCTACGGACGCGGACGCCGGCCCACGGAAGGCGCCGGAGCAGGGCGCAGAGCCAGGAAAGAAGCCCGAGAAGACCACGAACGACCGAGAAGGAGACAACAGGCCGGACAAGAAGACGGAGGAGCCTGGCAAGAGCGAGGCTCCCGCCCGCAAGTCGCCCACACCGAAGATGGCCAAATCGCTTCCCGCGCGTGCCCTCAACCGAGTCAAGCAGGCAGTCAAGTCAGCGCTCAAGAAGACCCGTAACGCAGGGCGCACACTCGGCAGGAAGCTCAAGAAGAGCAAGGTCGGCCGGGCGGTTTCCCGCAGCGCCAAGGCGTTGCGGGACAAGTACCTGGCGAAGATCAGGAATCTGCGTGATCTGCACAGGAAGCAGCAGAAGGAGAACGCCGACAGGCGCGCCGGGAAGGACGACAAGGACAGGGACAATAAGGACAGGGAGGATCAGAAGCAACAACAGAACCCCCCGACTGTGACGGCCGCGTTCTCCATGAGCGGTGAAGGGCACAGGATGGTCCTCAAGCCGGTCGGAAATGATGTCGATGTCCGTATGGCGTCGAATAACCTCATGCCGCTCGGCGATCAGTACACGCAGGCGTACAACAACATGGAATACGTCAAGACCTACATTAATTCGATCGAGAACGAGAGGGTGCGCAATCAATTCAAGGAAGAAATCCTCGACGACGTCATCAGTTTCCAGAAGGACAGCGTAGGAGATTACAAGAAGGCCTTCAAAATGGCCTTCCCCGATCGTTCGCTGGAGCACAGGGCGCCCGACAGGGAAACTGCGGCCCAGGTGGAAGCGAAGGTGGCCGTGCTGCTGGAGAAGCTCCGCGGGATGAACGGGAAGATCAGCGGGTGGGCCCGCAGGACGGGTATCGAGGGTTTCGACAGGGAAGAGTTCGACAAGGTTCTTGCCGAAAAGGGAAAGACTATCTGGGAGCGTGAGTACAAGGCGATCAAGGGAATCATCGACCGCGTACTGAGCAAGGAGGACTACAAGAAAAAGCCGCTGGAGTACGTGGGCAGCTTGAAATGGGGGACGCGTGGTCCGCACAAGGGGCGGACGGCTTTCAATGTGGATGACTTCGACGTGGACCTCTTCGTGGTCCACCCCGAAGAGTGGAAGAGAGTGTATCCCCTCATCAAGCGGCGGTTCCAGGATGAGGTGGACGGTGAAAAGTTCTTCCCGAAGAACGTCGGCGACATCCTTGCCGAACTTGTAGTGAAAGGAGTGGATGTCGGAGGAAGGCTGGCCGATGCCCTGGAGGGACGCCTCAAGGACGACGATGAAATCAGGAACAAGACCGACATCGTATTGCGCTGGGAGTACCCGTAGAAATGCGTGAGATCGAGCAAAAGCCCCTGCGTCTACTCTATTTCTCCATTCGCTCCGATGTCCTGGAGCCGCCCGAGCGCCTGGCCGAACGCCTCGGGGAGATCATGGGTTGCTCATTCCGCGAGGGATACCACCGGGAGGAGACTGCGGCTCTGTGTACCGAGCTGCTCGGCATGGAGGTCTACCTTTACGAGTGGCGCGGCCAGCAGAATCGCCGAATCTACCGCTTTCACGGGAGTCAGGCCAGGGACAGGTTCAGGTCATATGTCGGCAAAGAGGGCATCGAATACGTTCGAATTGATATCAGTGACGCCATTATTGATCTCTTGGAAGCCCATGATGGTGGCGCGTGGTACCGGCCCACTGAAGTCGACATCGATGCGGAGATCGCATATGCCAACCGAATTTTGCGATCCGAATAAGGGTCGAACGGAGAAGACGTGACCCGCTACGCCGACATCCCCAAACCCATCCGCTCCGGAATAGTCGTGGTCGACCCCGACCGCGGCACGCCCCAGCGCGTCATCGTCCTGCAGTTCAACCCGGACACCCTGGAGCGAAGCATCGCCCCCCAGTCCGCCGGTGACAGCGGTGATTCCGGCGCCGGGGGCAATGGCAGCGGAGACAGGAACGAGGCGCTGCGGCTCAAGGGTCCCGCCGAGGAGACCTGGAAGTTCACCGCCGAGATCGACGCGACCGACCAGTTGGAGATCGCGGCGCCCGACGGGATTCATCCGCAGCTCGCCACTCTTGAAATGCTCGTGCAGCCGACCACCGCGCAGCTCCGCGCCGCCAGTCGGCTCGCGCAGAACGGGACCATCGAGATCAGTCCGATCGAGATGCCGTTGACTCTGTTCACGTGGGGGAGCAAGCGGGTTATGCCCGTGCGGCTTACCGAGCTTTCCGTCAATGAGTCCGCGTTTGACGTGAATCTCAATCCGATACGGGCCTCGCTGAGCATAGGGATGAAGATCCTCACCGTCAGTGATCTGCCGGCCGGGCACCGCGGTGCCGATCTGTACATGGCCCACCTCGCCCAGAAGGAGCGGCTCGCCGCCGCCGCGAGGGGCGGGAGTCTCGGGGCCCTCGGGCTGCCGGGTGCCGACGTGCTGAGTGGAAGGGGTTGACGGCCACCGTCATGGCTGACATCGAGTCTTACGAGAGTGCCCTGAGCGCGATACCCGGGGCCCATCCCTATCCGCGGAGCAGTCGGTACCACGACGTCGAGATAGGCATCCACCGGCTGCCCGACGGGACCGAAGTGCGGTACGCCAAGCGCCGGTTGCTGCCCCCTCTCGACGTGCGGGAGACGCAGGAGCATGTCGTCGGCGGCGGCGAGCGACCCGATCTGCTTGCCCAACGCTTCTTCGGCGACCCCGGTCAGTGGTGGCGGATCGCCGACGCCAATCCCGTACTCGATCCGAGGGAGTTGACGGACGAGGCCGGGCGGGTTATCGACGTTCCCGAGCCCGGGGGACATCGGCGTGTCTGAACAGCCTGTCGGGCAGGGCCCCGTCCACATCACGCTCCTCATGGGGCCGAAGCTCGCCCGCCCCGTGCCCGCCGAGGTCACCGAGGCCCTGCTGTCCGCCCAGATCACCGCCACCGCCGGCGAACGCAGCGGGTTCCAGCTGGCCTTCGATCTCACCAAGACCGGCGTCATCAACCAGCGGCTCCTGCCCGAGGGGTTCTTCGATCCCAAGACGCGGCTCATCGTCACCGTCAGTGTCCGGGGAACGCCCGATGTTCTCTTCGACGGGCTCATCGTCCGTCAGGAAGTAGGCGCCAGCAATCAGCCCGGGCACTCCACCCTCACCGTCACCGGCGAGGACCTGACGCTGCTGATGGACCTCGAGGAGCGCACCGCCCGATATCCCAACCTCCCGCCCTCCGAGCGCGTCCTCGACATCCTGCGCCGCTACTCCGACTACGGCATCCGGCCCGACGTCTACGCCGAGAAGATCACCCAGCCCCCGCACCAGGACCTTCGCGTCCATTACCAGACCGGCACCGACCTCCAGTACGTCACCGATCTCGCCCGCGCCAACGGCTATACCTTCTATCTCGACCCCGGGCCCAACCCCGGCCAGTCCTCCGCCCGTTGGGGACCCGAGGTCCGGCTCGGCATCCGGCAGCACGCCCTCAACGTCAACATGGACGCCAATACGACCGTCGATCAGTTGACGTTCGCCTACGACGGGACCGCGCGGGAAGAACCGCAGGCCCGCTGGCAGGACCCGGGAACCCGGCAGTCCACCCTCCTGCCGCAACCGGCGATCAGCCCCTTGCGCCCGCCCCTGGGCCGGCGCCCCACCCCGGCCCTCAAGCGCAAGACCCTCTCCGGCACCGCCAAGCAGCAGCGCGAGCAGGCCGAGGCCGAGCTTCTCGCCCGTGCCGCAGTTTCCGCCGACGTGATCTCCGGATCCGGGTCGCTCGACGTCAACCGGCACGGGTACATCCTGCAGCCCCGCCAGCTGGTGGGCGTGCGTGGCTCCGGGCGGGCGTACGACGGCGACTACTACGTCAAGTCGGTCACGCACAACCTGCGGCCGGGGTCCTTCCAGCAGAACTTCACGCTCTCCAGGGAAGGCCTGGAAGCCCGCAGCGACTACGTCCGGCCGTAAGTGCCGTAAGTCCTCACCGATCAGGAGCAGTTCAGCATGGCGGCACCCAATGATCGCTACCTCGGCAAGTTCCGCGGGCGGGTCGTGGACAACAACGATCCGCTGCGCATCGGCCGTATCACCGTCGAGGTCCCGGACGTCCTCGGTGACGAGGCGTCCACCTGGGCGCTTCCGTGCCTGCCGTTCACCGGGCCCGAGGCCGGGCAGTTCGTGGTGCCGCCGGCGGGGGCGGGGGTGTGGGTGGAGTTCGAGCAGGGAGACCCCAGTTTCCCTGTGTGGACCGGGTGTTGGTACGGCGCCGCCGAGGAGCTGCCGCCCGACGCGCGGCGTGAGCTGGCGGCGAACTCGCCCAGCAAGCCGGTCGTCGTACAGACACCGGCCGCGCACAAGTTTGTCATGAACGACACCGCCGGTGCCGAGCAGGGGATTCTGCTCCAGGCCCAGGGCGGGGCGTATATCCGCATCACCAAGGAAACCGTGGTCATCGCGAACGGCGCAGGCGCCGAAATCCTGCTGCGTGGCGATCAAGTGACCATCAACCAAGGCCAGTTGACCATCCAATCCAAGCGCTAGGACACGGGGGAGAAGAGAAGTTGTCCGGGAGTCTGCTCGACGCCGGCGCCGTGATCGGCTGCCTGCACGGCGGCCGCGTCACCGCCGCCACCACACCTTCCGGCGGCGTACGCATCGGGGGCGCCGCCGTCGCCACGGCCGCGCACACGTACGTCGTCACCGGCTGCCCCCACTCCGTCGCCGGGGTGCCCTCGCCGTGCGTCTCGGTCCGCTGGACCGCCGACGGCACCGGCGTCACCGTCGCCGGCGTCCCCGTGCTGCTCGACACCTCAGCGGCCCAGTGCTTCAGCGCGGCCTTAGTGCCGCAGGGGCCGCCCGTGGTCCAGGCCGCACAGCGAAAGGTCACCGTCCGATGAGCCGCCAGACGCGCCGACACCCGCGCACCGACATCGCGTTTCCCTTCCGCGCCGACCGTCGCGGGCGCACCGCGCATGCCGATCACGCCGCGCACGTCCACGACCTGATCGAGCAACTGCTGTTCACCAGCCCGGGCGAGCGCGTCATGCGCCCCGACTTCGGCTGCGGGCTCCTCGACCTGGTCTTCGCGCCCAACAGCCCCGAGCTGGTCAGCACCCTCGAACTGTCCGTGCAGGCCTCGCTGCAGCGCTGGCTCGGCGACCTCATCGACGTGGTGGCCCTGGACGTCGTCAGCGACGAGAACGTCGTACGCGTCTACCTGTCGTACGTCCTGCGGGCCACCGGAGCCCGGACGGACGACGTCTTCGAAGGGAGGGCGGCATGAGTACGGGTACGACCACCTCCCGCCGCGTCAAGGTAAGGGCCGCTCAGCTCAACGGAGTTGACTCCGTCGAGGTCAGTGACGACGGGCTGCTGCTCACCGTCATGTTCCTCGGCAAGGCGCCGCACGGCCTCGGGCCGGAGAACGTCCGGATCGACGGCGGCCGCCGGATCACCGGACTCACCGACATCACAGCCGTCGACGTCAGCATCGAGCGCGAGGAGGACCCGGAGCTCGACGACCGGCTCTACGTCACCCTCGACCGGGCCGGAGACACCTCGGAGTACGTGTTCTCGCTCGTCGAGACCGACCCGTACGGGCGTCCGGGAACGGAACCCTTCCGGGGCTTCGACCAGCGCTATCACCGCGCGTTCTTCTCCTTCCGGCCCGACTGCCCGACCCCCTTCGACTGCAAGGAGGACGAGCCGGAGCCGGCCGGCTTCCCTGCCGCGCCCGTCGTCGACTACACGGCCCGCGACTACGACACCATCCGCAAGCTGCTCCTGGACCGGCTCGCGCTCACCACCCCGGACTGGGTCGAGCGCAACCCCGCCGACCTGGGCGTCACGCTCGTCGAGCTGCTCGCGTACACCGGCGATCAGATCAGCTACCAGCAGGACGCGGTGGCCACCGAGGCCTACCTGGACACCGCGCGCCGCCGGGTCTCTGTACGGCGGCACGTCCGGCTCATCGACTACGCCATGAACGACGGCTGCACCGCACGGGCGTATGTCACCGTGCAGACCGCCGGTGACACCACCCTCGCTCCGGGCACTTTCCGCTTCGCCTCCGTCGATGTGCGCACCCTCGACCCGCACGACCGGCCCGAACCGGGCACGGTGATCGACGAGAGCGACGTCGGCGACCTGGACGAGCGCGGCTCGGTGGAGGTCTTCGAACCGGTCGTCGCCGCCGACCCGTTGGAACTGAAGGTGGCGCACAACAGGATCCGCCTGTGGACCTGGGGCGGTGAGGTGTGCACCCTGCCCACGGGCGCCACCTCCGCCACCCTGCGCGACGAGTGGAACGACCCGGAGACCTGCCGGGAGCGCCGACTCGCCCTCAGCCCTGGAGACGTGCTGGTCCTGGAGGAGGTGAAGGGCCCGCGCACCGGCACCCCCGGCGACGCCGATCCCCGCCACCGCCAGGCCGTACGCCTCACCTCCGTCACCCCGGGCGTCGACCGCATCGAGGACCAGCCGGTCCTGGAGGTCACCTGGGCCGCCGAGGACGCTCTGCGCTTCCCCCTCTGCCTCACCACGCGCGGCGGCCGCGACTGCCTGCCCGTCGAGGACGTGAGCCTGGCCCGCGGCAACGTCGTCCTCGTCGACCACGGCCGAACCCTCACCGGACTCCCGCAGACGGCCACCGTGCCGCCCGGTCCGGCCGTCGTCGCGCCCTGCGACCCTCCCGCCTTCGGCTGCGGCGACCGGAACGAGGGCAACGCGCCGGCCCGGCTCATCAACTCCCTCACGGACCGGGCGGAGAACGGGCAGGCACTCGTACCCGACGACATCCGCGAGCTGTTCGAGGTGGTGGGTGAGGCGGCGACCGTCCGCGCCGGACTCGGTCTGGAGCGCGCCGGGCAGCGGCACGAGCGTGTGGTGCCCGGCACGGCGTATGCCCAGACGGCTGCCCTGCGCACCCTGCTCGCGCAATCCGTCTACCCGGGCATCGCGCCCCGCTTCCGCCCCGTACTCGGCCGTTCCCCGGTCGTACAGGCGGTGCCGTTCCCGGACGCGCAGGTCGTGGCCGCCGGGCAGGCCGAGCGGATCGCCGCGATCGCGGGGCGGGTGCGACAGCGGCTCGTCGAGCTGTGGCGCAGCGCCCGCGACCGCGACGGGCTCGGGGACGAGGAGGTCGAAGAACTCGCCGTGATCTACGGCCTGAAGGTCCTGGAGCGGCTCGAACTCCGTACGCATCCCGTCCGCGCCCTGCGCGAACTCCTCCACAGGAACGACGAGTTGCTCGACGCGAAGTTGCGCCGCGCGGAGATCCTCGCGTCCCGGGCCCGTGCGGGCGCGGTCCTCGACGGGCACATCGCCTGGGAGATCGCGCACAGCTGGGGCCCGGCGTACGCGGCAGGACTGCACCCCGACGAGCCCGTGCTGCGGGGGTCCGCGGCCGCCGCGCTCGGCCAGGACCCGCGCAGGGCGCTGCCCGCCGTACACGTCGAGGACGGCGATCTGACCTGGGTGCCCCGGCGCGACCTGCTCCACAGCGGGCCCCGCGACCGGCACTTCGTCGGGGAGCTGGAGGACGACGGCCGCGTCGCCCTGCGCTTCGGCGACGGCAGGCACGGCGCCAGGCCGACGCCGGGCAGCCGGCTCGCCCTGCACTACCGGCTCGGCGGCGGCATCGCGGGCAACGTCGGCGCGGAGGCCATCAACCACCTGGTCATCCAGAGCGACTGTGAACAGCCGCGGGCCACCGTGGTCCGCAACCCGCTGCCCGCCACCGGCGGGGTCGAGCCCGAACCCGTCGAACAGGCACGCCAGTTGGCCCCGCTCGACCTGCGCCGCACCCGCCTGCGCGCGGTCACCGCCGAGGACTACGCGGACCTCGCCTGCGCCCTGCCGGGTGTGCAGCGGGCCGCGGCGGAGATCCGCTGGACCGGCAGCGTCCAGGAGGCCCACGTCGCGATCGACGCGTACGGCAGCGCACAGCCGCCGGCCGAGCTGCTCGCCCGGGTCGAGCAGTCCTTGGAGGCGTACCGGCGCATCGGCCACGACCTCGTGGTCGGCCCCGCCCGCCTGGTGCCGCTCGATATCGCGCTGAGCGTGTGCGCCGCGCCCGGCCATCAGCAGGGGCAGGTGCTGGCCGAGCTGTACCGAGTCCTCGGCAGCGGCCGCCTCCCGGGCGGACGGCTCGGGTTCTTCCACCCGGACGCGCTGACCTTCGGTGAACCCGTCCGCCTGAGCCGTCTGGTCGCCGTCGCGGCGGCCGTGCCGGGCGTGCGGAACGTCCAAGTCGACCGTCTGCGGCGGCTGTTCGAGCAGGACCGAGGAGAGAAGGAGGACGGCGTGCTGCGGCTCGGCCCGCTGGAGATCGCCACGTGCGACAACGACCCGGACCGGCCGGAGAACGGCCACCTGGCGATATCCCTGGGAGGTGCCCCCGATGACCGCCTCTGAAGAGTGCGCCTGCGGCTGCCGCGGCGGCCACGACGAGCGTCTCGCGCCCGCCCCGCTGCACAACCCGCCCGGCCGCACCGCCCTCGACTACCGCGTCGGCGAGTACGGCTCGTTCCTGGCCGCCCTGCTCGACCGGCTCGCCTCACCGGCGTACCCGGCGCTCGGTGGCCTGACCGTCCGTACCCCCGACGACCCGGCGATCGGCCTCTTCGACGCCACCGCCGTCCTCGGCGACCTGCTCACGTTCCACTCGGAGCGGATCGCCGACGAGGCCTACCTCCGCACGGCGGGCGAGCACCGGTCGCTGGTCCTGCTGGGCCGGCTCGTCGGCCACCGCCCGCGGCCGGGCGTCGCCGCGACCACCCACCTCGCGTACACCCTCGAACGCGACCCGCGTGCCGAGGCGTTGCCCGTGCTGATCCCGCGCGGCGCGCGCACCCACGGCGTGCCCGCCTCCGCCGACGAGGAGTCCGTGACCTTCGAGACCAGCCGGGACCTCACGGCCCGCTGGGACTGGAACGAGCTGAAGGTGCGCAGGCGCCGGCCGTCCCTGGTCACCCCGGAGGATCTGGAGCGCCGCTCCGAGCTCTTCGTCGAGGGCACCGCGAACTCCCTGCAGACCGGCGACCAGTTGCTCTTCGTCTTCGGCGAACAGGCGAGCGGGGAACGCAAGTTGATGCCTGTCGCAGGCGTACGCGTCGACCGGGACGACGACATCACGGCGATCTCCCTGCAGAAGTCGGCACCGCCCACGCTGAAGGAGCTGGTCGACGAGGTGCGGCGGTGGACCGCCGAACCCGCGGCGCCCGGTGAGCCGGGGGAGGAGCCGCCTACGCCGGAGGTCCCGAACCCGCGGCCGGTGAGCCGGTTGATCGAGGACTTCGAGGACCAGGTGCTGGGTCCTCTGCGGACGGCTCTGGACGGCGTGAAGACACCCGAGGGCCTCGCTGCCGGCCTGGCGGAGCCTGTTGCCCGGCTCGGTGAGGCGCAGGTGCTCGCCACTCCGTGGGAGGACGTGGCGGGATGGTTCGAGCAGTTGCAGGCCGTGTTGGCCGAACTTGCCGAGCGGGCACTTGAATTGGCGCCGGCTCAGACTGATGAGAGTGCTGCGAAGGGTGGTCTTCTGTCTGCGGCGCCGTCTGGGCTGGTCGCGCCCACGCGGCGGAGCCGCACGTCGACACGGCCCGCGCCCCTTAGGGGCGATCCGCGCACCGCTGCCTTCAAGGCGCTGTCTGCCGTACTTCCTGCCTTGCGCGGCGCCGGGCCGGCCCCGGAGACCGGTGCGCCACGTCCCAGTACCGACCCCGCCGCTGTCCTGGCGGCGCTCAACCCCGGCCTCCGCGGCCTCTACCCCGCCTGGCGCAAGGCCGCCGCCCCCGGCAGCGCGCAGCTCCTGCGCGACCTGCTCGCGATGCGCGTCACCGCGGCGCCCTTCGGCGCCACGGCCCCGCTCAAGCCCGTCCAGGACGACAAGGGCCGGGTCATCCGCAGCGCGGACTGGCCGCTCACCGGGGCCGTGCTGACCAGCCTGCGCGTCGTCCACGACACCGCGGGCAAGGCGCCGATCCGGGCGGAGTTCCAGTACGTCGAGGGCAACGGCTCCGACCAGCGGGCAGTGCCGCTGCCCGTCACCGGGCAGATCACCTTCGCGCTGGGCCCCGGCCAGGTCGACCTGTCGACGCGCTCCGCCCAGGACCGCGACCTGAGCTGGCTGGTCCGCCGGCCCGCCGACTCCCAGGAGCCGGGCGTCACCGCGCGCCTTCGCGACGGTCTGCCCGAATGCACCCTGTTCGTGTCCCGTCCGGACGAGGACGGCCTGATCCACGTCGGCATCAACAACGGCACCACGCAGGAGATCTCCCTGCGCCCGGGCGCCACCAAACAGTTCACCCACGGTGAGTACGAGGTGAGCCTGCGCTACGGAGTGGGCAGCAGCGAGCCCAAGGTCGAGATCGTCATCGCGGGCAAGCCCGCGCCCGTCAACCGGCGCGTGCTGCAGCTCGACACCGTGCACACCGGCATCACGGTCGGCAGCTGGGTCGCGATCCAGCGCCCCGCCAAGGGCGCCGAGGACGGCATACCCGGCGACGCCGAGCTCGCGTTCGTCACCACCCAGGTCGTGGCCGTGCGTACGGCGGCGTACACCAACTACGGGATCACCGGCCGCGGCACCGAACTCACCCTTGCCGACCCCTGGCTGGACGAGTTCGACGTCCTGCTGTCGCACATCCGCGACACCACCGTGCACGCGGCGGGCGCGCCGCTGCGCCTGGCCGACGAGCCGCTCGGCGAGGAGGTCCACGGCAACGGGATCGAACTCGCCGAGCTGTACGACGGGTTGGGCGCCGGGCGCACGCTCATCGTGACCGGCGAGCGCAGCGACATCCCCGGGACGGTCGGCGTCACCGCCACCGAGGTCGTCACGATCGCCGCCGCCGACGCGACCGTGGACGCGCACCTGCCGGGGGACCGCGTCCACACCCGCCTCACCCTGACCACCGACCTCGCCCACCGCTACCGCCGCGAGACGGTCCGCATCCTCGGAAACGTCGTCGAGGCCACCCACGGCGAGAGCCGGGAGGAGGCCATCGGGAGCGGCGACTCGGACCGCGTCAACCAGACGTTTGCCCTCTGGCAGTCGCCGCTCACCTGGCTTGCCGACGACAACCCCCTCGGCGCCACACCGGTGCTGGAGATCCGGGTCGACGGCGTCCTGTGGCACGAGGTCGACAGCCTTGCCGGACGCGGCCCGCGCGAGCGGATCTACATCACCGGCACCGCCTCCGACGGCCGGACGACGGTCACCTTCGGCGACGGCGTGCACGGGGCCCGGCTGCCCAGCGGTCACGAGAACGTCCACGCCCGCTACCGCTTCGGCACCGGCAAGGCCGCCAACGTTCCTGCCGACCGCCTCACCCAGCCCCTCACCCGTCCGCTCGGCGTCACCGCCGTCACGAACCCCCGTCCGGCGACGGGCGGCGCCGACGCGGACGGTCCGGGCCTGACCCGCAGGACGATCCCGCTGGCCGTCTCCGCCCTCGACCGGCTCGTCTCGGCGGCCGACTACGAGGACTTCGCCCGCTCCCGGGCAGGCATCGGCCGGGCCGCGGCACGCGAACTCTTCGACGGGCGGCGGCGCGTGCTGCACGTGACGGTCGCGGGCACCGACGACGTGCCCCTGGACGGAGACGGTCGGGAATCAGCCACCCTGCGCGCCCTGCGCGGGGCGCTCACCGCGTACGGCGACGCCAACCTGCCCGTCCGTGTGGACGTACGCGAGCTGGTCCTGCTGCTCGTCGCCGCCAGGGTGAAGGTCGCACCGGACCACGCCTGGGAATTCGTCGAACCGCGGCTGCGGCAGGTGTTGCTGCGCCGACTCGGCTACGAGGGGAGGGAGTTGGGGCAGCCGGCCCGGCTCTCCGACCTCCTCGCGGCGGCCCACACCGTGCCGGGTGTCGATTACGTCGACGTCGACGTCTTCAACGGCGTCCCCGCGTCCGCCACCCCGGAAGAGCTCGCCGAGCTGCTCACCGACCCCGGCGCACCGCGGTCGAGCGTTCCCGCGCACGAGGCGACGTACGACGAGAAGATCCACACCGTCCGTGACGCCGACGGCGAGACCCTGTCGGCGGTCTGCGCGCGCCACGGCATTCCGCTCGCCGAACTCCTGCGCCTCAACCCCGACATCACCGACACCCGGCGCCTGGCGAAGGGCCGGTCGGTGTTCGTCTTCCGCGGCATCCGCCCCGCCCAGCTCGCCCTGCTGTCCCCGCGAGCCGCGGACACCCTGATTCTGACGGAGGTCAAGTGATGGCCGCGCATTCAGCGGATGTCCAGTTCGACTCGGCAGCCCTCACCACGAACCGGGAACCCGACGGCCTCGCCGCCCTGCTGCCCCGCTGGCACCTCCTGCGCGACGCCGAGGAGGGCGAGCCGCTGCGCGCGCTGCTGGCGGTCATCGCCGAGCAGCTCGACCGGGTCCGCGACGGCGTCGAGCAGGGCTACGAGGACCTGTTCGTGGAGACGGCGGCCCCCTGGGTGCTGCCGTACCTCGGCGACCTGGTCGGATACCGCACCCTGCCGGGCTACGAACGCGTCCTCACCGCGGGCCTGCACGAGGGCGGGCGTGCCGCGCTGGCCGAGGCCGTCGCGCCGCGCGCGGACGTGGCGGCCACGGTCGCGGCCCGCCGCCGCAAGGGGACGCTGCACCTGCTGGAGGAGATCTCCGAGCAGGTCGCGGGCTGGCCCGCGCGGGCCGTAGAGCTGTCGCGGCTGGTCGCTCACCACCAGTCGGTGAAGCTGTACCGGGACACGGCCGCACAGAGGGGTCGTCTCCTCGACCTCCGGGACGGCTCGGCGCTCGCGCTCGCCGGCGGCCCCTTCGACAGCACTGCCCGCACCGTCGACATCCGCCGCGCCGACTCGCCTCGGAAACAGGGTGGTTGGACCCCGGCGGGAGTCGGCCTCTTCGTCTGGCGGCTCAAGGCGTACTCGCTGACGTCCTCTCCGGCGTACTGCATCGACCGCGCTCGCAACCTCTACACGTTCTCGATCCTCGGCCATGACAGCCCTCTGGTCACCGAGCCGGTCCCGGAGCCGTCGCCGACCCACATCGCCACCGTCGACAACGTCCCCGCGTTCATCACCCGCCGCCTGCTCCACGACCGCCTCCTCGACTACTACGGCCCCGGCAAGAGCTTCGTCATCCGGCGCGACGGCGAGGACAAGCCCGTACCGCCGTCGGACATCGTGGTCGCCGACCTGTCCGACTGGCGCTACCGGCCGAAGCGCGGTCAGGTCGCCGTCGACCCGGAGCTCGGGCGGATCGCGTTCGGTGCGCGCTCGGCGCCCCGGCAGGGCGTGTGGGTGGACTACCACTACGCGTCCGGCGCCGACATGGGCGGCGGCGAGTACGAGCGGCCCGACCGCGTGGACCGGCCCGACGCCGCCTTCTACCGGGTCGGCCCCGGACAGCCGTACCGGCAGATCATGGACGCGTACCGGGCCTGGCAGCACGACCGCCGTGCGGACCGCACCGGCCCCGACGGCATCATCGAGATCACGCACAGCGGCGCCTACCAGGAGCAGCTGGACTTCGACCTCGACCCCGGCGACCGGCTGGAGCTCCGGGCGGCCGAGGGCACGCGGCCGGTGATGCGCCTGCTCGACTGGTACAGCAACCGGCCCGACGCCCTCAACATCCGTGCCGTGGCGGACGACTGCGCCCCGCACGAGCGGCCGCGCATCGTCCTCGACGGGCTGCTGGTGGCCGGGCGCGGCATCAACGTCACCGGACCGATGGGAGCCGTCGTCCTACGGCACACCACCCTCGTACCCGGCTGGTCACTGGAGCCCGAGTGCGAGCCGCACTCGCCCGACGAGCCCAGCATCGTCCTGGACCGCACCACCGCCTGCCTCCAGATCGAGCACAGCATCCTCGGCACCATCGAGGTCATCGGCGACGAGGTCGGCGAGGACCCCCTCGACATCCACCTCCGCGACAGCATCCTCGACGCCACCGGCCACGACCGCGAGGCTCTGTCCGCCCCGGACTGCCGCCTCGCCCACGCCGTGCTGCACGCGCACCGCACGACCGTCATCGGCGAAGTCCACACGCACGCGGTGGAGATCGCCGAGAACTCGGTCTTCACGGGCAGGCTGCAGGTGGCCCGGCGCGGCATCGGCTGCCTGCGGTACTCGTACGTCCCCACCGGCTCGCGCACGCCACGACGGCACCGCTGCCAGCCCGATCTCACCCCCGGCGTACAGCCGCTGTTCGCCGCCGTGCGCTACGGGACGCCCTGGTACGGGCAGTTGGCCGACAGCTGCCCCGAGGAGCTCCGGCGCGGCGCGGACGACGGCGCCGAGATGGGCGCCTTCCACGACCTGTACCGGCCGCAGCGCGAGGACGGTCTGCGCGCACGGCTCGCGCAGTACACGCCCGCGGGCACGGACGCCGGAATCTTCTTCGTGACCTGAGCAGTGCCGCCGTACGACCCACCCGCACTTTCCTGAACCAGGGGGACCCCCTTCATGCACGCTGATCTCTCCCGTCTCACCTTCCACCCGGAGCGGCACTACTCCGCGGTCGTCGCCCAGCAGGGCCGCGTCCAGCTCGACGCCGACGCCAACGAGCAGACCGCGATCCAGCTCCACCAGGCCCGCACCCTCGCCGCGGACCTGATCGGCCGCTACGGCGGTCCGCGCGACGCGGCGGGCTTCCGCATCGAGTACGTGGGCGGCAAGCACGACATCGACACCCTCTACATCCACGGCGGCCGTTACTACGTCGACGGCATCCTGCTCGACGCGGACCGCCCGGCGCCCGGCACGCCCGTGCCGGACGAGGACGCCGAAGACGCCGAGGATGCGGAGGACACGGCCACCCAGCCTTCCTACTGGACCTACTGGGACCAGCCCGACGCCTTCCGCGACCCGGAGAAGCCCGGCGACCGGCTGCCCTCGCCCGCGCAGTCGCCGTTCGTGGTCTACCTGAACGTGTGGGAGCGGTCGGTGAACGCCGCCGAGGACCCGGCGCTGCGCGAGGTCGCCCTCGGCGCGGCGATGCCGGACACCGCGGCCCGCGTCAAGGTGGTCTGGCAGGTGCTGCCGCTGTCCCTCGCGGCGCTGGCGATCGAGGACGCCGACCCGTCGAAGGAGGTCGTCCGCGCGGCCTTCGACAAGTGGGCGCAGCGCCAGGCGGCGGCCACCGCCCGGCTGGCCGCCCGCAGCGAGCGGCCCGACCACGCCGACGAGGTCCCGTGCCTGGTCAGGCCCGACGCCCGCTACCGCGGTCCGGAGAACCAGCTCTACCGGGTCGAGGTCCATGCCGGCGGCGAGGCGAAGGACGCCACCTTCAAGTGGTCCCGCGAGAACGGCTCGGTCGTCTTCCCGGTCGACGCACTCGACGGCACCTGGGTGCAGCTGGCGTCCCTCGGTCACGACGACAAGCTCGACCTGGACGTCGGCGACTTCGTCGAGTTCACGGACACCGCCTACGCCTCCCGCCTGGAAGCCCTGCCCCTGCTGCGCGTCGAGGAGCTCGACCTGCCGGGCCGCCGGGTCCGCCTGTCCGCCGAGCCCGAGCCGGGCGTCGGCCGGCTTTCCCACCTGCACCCGTTCGTGCGCCGCTGGGACCACCGTGAGGGCCCGAAGCGCAAGGGCCGTACCGCAGCCCTGAAGGGCGGCGCCGTCCCCGTCGAGGAGGGGGAGTGGCTGCCCCTGGAGGACGGTGTCGAGGTGTACTTCGCCAAGGACGGCACCTACCGGACCGGCGACCACTGGCTCGTCCCCGCCCGCACCGCCACCGGCAGCGTCGAATGGCCGACGGACCCGGCGCGCCGCCCGCTGCTCCAGGGGCCCGCCGGTATCGCCCGCCACTTCGCCCCGCTGGCCCTGGTCAAGGGCGAGGAGAGCGCCGTCGACCTGCGCCTCGCCTTCGGCCCGCTCGCGATCAGCATCCCGGCCGCGGACGAGGCGGCCCTTGCGGCGGAGGAACAGGCACACCGTGAGGAACTCGCGGCCGAGGGCCCCTCGCACGGGAGGTCGCAGACCACCGCAGAAGCGGAGTCCGCCGTGGAAGGAGACGAGTGATGGCCACACCTCTGAGCGCGTCCAAGCTGGTGGAGATCCTGCGTAAGGAGGGCCTGACGGTCCACGAGGTGCGTAACTGGCGTACGCACAACCGCAATACGAAGGGTCCCTGGGGCCCGGTGAACGGCGTGATGATCCACCACACCGTCACCTCGGGCACGGACGCCTCCGTGAACATCTGCTACAACGGCTACTCGGGCCTGCCGGGGCCGCTGTGCCACGGCGTCATCGACAAGAAGGGCGAGATCCACCTCGTCGGCAACGGCCGTGCCAATCATGCGGGGTTGGGCGACAGCGACGTCCTGCGCGCCGTGGTCAACGAGTCGAGGCTGCCGCACGACAACGAGGCCGACACCGACGGCAACCGGCACTTCTACGGCTTCGAGTGCATCAACCTCGGTGACGGCAAGGACCCCTGGCCCGAGGCGCAGAAGGAGGCCATCGAGAAGGTGTCCGCCGCGATCTGCCGTCACTACGGCTGGAGCGAGCGGTCGGTCATCGGCCACAAGGAGTGGCAGCCGGGCAAGCAGGACCCGCGCGGCTTCACGATGGACGGCATGCGCAAGCGGATCGCCGACCGGCTCGCCGGGAAGTCCCAGGGTTCCGGCCCCGAGCCCGACCCGAAGCCCACGCCGTCCAAGCCGTCGCACGCCCCGTTTCCGGGCAGCGGCTTCTTCCACAACGGCCAGAAGTCCGCGCTCATCACGGCCATGGGCCGCCGCCTGGTCGCCGAGGGCTGCGACCACTACGAGGAGGGGCCCAGCCCCGAGTGGACCGACGCCGACCGCAAGTCCTACAAGGCCTGGCAGCAGAAGCTCGGCTTCAAGGGCAAGGACGCGGACGGCATTCCGGGCAAGACCAGCTGGGACAAGCTGAAAGTCCCGGCGACCTGAGAACCTGACCGGCCTGCCCGCCTACGCCGGGTCGGCGGGCGGGCTGCCCCGGACGCCGACGCGGAGCAGCCCGCCTACGGACGTCGTGCGCGCGGGAGAGGACAGAAGTGACTGCCCCCTTCGGCCACCACAGTGTTCCCGGGGGCGATCTCCGTGAATCCGGCGTCCCGGACCACCGGCAGGCCGCTCGTGGTCAGCTCGGCCCAGCGGTCCGCGTCCGCGGTGCGTACGGAAAGCGGGAAACCGGCGTCGCGCCACTGTGCGCGCTGCTCGTCCGTCAGTTCCCACCAGGCCAGCTGCGCGCCGTGGCCCGCCTGGGCCATCGACTTGCCCGCCGTCATGTCGAGGTCGGGGCTCAGCCACAGGACGGGTGCCGTGAGGTCCGGGTCCGCCAGGGGCTCCGGGTCGTCCAGCTCCGTTCCCGACACCTGGAGCCGGGCCAGATCCTTGGGCCAGCCGTCGAGCGGGACCGGCGGGAACACCCGTACCTCGGCCGACTTCCCCGTCACCGTGATGCCGTCGAGCGCCTCCGCCCTGCGCCACTCGGCGCCGCGCGCCCGCCGCACCACCTTGCGGATCCGGGCGTCCTGCCAGTCGCGCATGACCTGCGCCCACTCGCCGTCGCCGGTCGCGCGCGGATCGGAGAGGATCACGAGGACGGCGCGGGCCGCCGTCTCCAGGGCGTCGGTGCGGGCCGGGGGAGCGGCCCGCTCGATACGCACCACGAGAGGCAGCACGAACTGCTGAGCCTCGTCGCGTACGGTCCGCTCGGACCGGAAGGGGCTGTCCTGCGGCACACCGGCGGAGGCGCCGGCGGCGTCGTTCTGGAGGGTCTGGTCGTCACTGCTCACCGGACCAGTCTGCCAGGCGGAAGATCGGTTCTTCGCGGCGTCGTGCGACAGCCGCGGTCACCCCGAGCAGGACGTGCGCTGTGCCTCCTGCCATGCGCACACGGGGCACAGCGTCACGCCCTTGCGGGACTCCGGGTACTCGGTGGGCTTGCGGCACAGCACGCACTCGGCGAACGGTTCCGTGGGCGCGCCGGCCGGTTCGGATGCGTCGGGGTCCGTACGCGGACCCGGCCCGTCGCAGTAGTCAGCCATGACTCCCACCGTAGTCCGGTCCCCCGACAGGGCCCTGGTGCTCGGCCGCCGACCTGATCAGCTCCGACACCCGCACGAACCGGTACCCGCGCTCCCGCAGCTTCGGCACGACGGCGCGCACCGCGGCTTCCGTGGCGGGCGCCGCGCTGCGGGTGCAGTGCATGACGACGACCGAACCGGGCCGCACCCCGTCGAGCACCTGCTGCGCCACCGCGTCCGAGTCCGTCGCGAACGCGTCACCGCTCACCACGTCCCACTGCACGGCCGTGACGCCCGCCGGGGTCAGCTTCCGGAGCACCTCCTTGTCGTAACACCCGCCCGGGAAGCGGAAGTACGGCACTGTGCGCTTCACCCCGGCCCTGCGGAACGCGGTGAAGGCGCGCTCCACGTCCGACCGCATCTGCGCGGGCGGCATGGTGGGCAGGCCGTAGCACTGACCGGTGAAGGCGTAGTGGCTGTACGAGTGGTTGGCGACCTCGAAGAGCGGATCGCTCCCGATCGACTTCGCCTCGGCCGGGTACTCCTCGGCCCACCGCCCCGTCATGAACACCGTCGCGGGGACCTTCAGCCGGCGCAGGGTCGCGATCAGGGCCGGGTTGTCGAAGTGCTCACCGGCCGCGGCGCGGGGGCCCTCGTCGGCGGTCATGTCGGCGTCGAAGGTGAGGGCGACGGTGCGGTCCCGAGGGTGGGGTGCGCTCTTGAACACGGGGGTGAGACCGGCGGGGCCCGGTGCGAGTGTGGGCGGGCGCGAGGGCGCGGCGGACGCGGAGGTGCTCGCGCTCACCACCCCTCGCCCCGGGTGCCCGGCGGATCCGCCGCCCCCACTGCACGCGGCAGCTCCGACTCCCAGCGCGCCCAGGGCGCAGACCAGTGCAAATCTCCGTACATAGGTCATCACGCGGCGACAATAAACGTACTAATGGGATTAATTGCGCATCATGTCGCGTGTGCGGAGCGCCGTCGGGCCAGGTGGGCGAAGGGCGGGGCTGCGGGGCTCAGGTGTCCCGCAGCGCCCCGGTCACCTGGTCGAAGAACCGTGCGTGGGCGGACTCGCTCGCCGGGAGTTCGGGGTTCCAGGGGAGCAGGCGTGCCCCGGCCGCGACCTGCCGCCAGTGCGGGTCCGCCGCGTACCCCTCGCGCGCGGCCGCGTTCGCGCGGGAGTCGACGAGCACGATGTCGGGCGTGAGCGCGGCGGCCTGTGCCCACCCGGCCGTGTTCCAGTTGGCGCCCGGCCCCTGCGGCGGTTCGACGGTGCGTACGCCGAGGGCCGTCAGCGCGCTCAGGTCGGGCCACTTGGCGGGGCGGGCCAGATGCACACTGTCCGGACCACCCGGTGACAGGGCCAGTACCCGCCCCGGATTGTCCTGCGCGGCCTGCTCCAACTCCCGCATGGCGCGCTCCAGTTCGGTCCCGGCCCGGTCCCGCGCCCCGAGCGAGCGCGCCAGCCCGGCGAAGCGCTCCCTGACCGCGGTGAGCGAGCGGCCCTGCCCGACGTCGACCACGACGACCGGGACGTGCTCCTCCAGGTGCTTCGCCACGTCGGGATCGACGCCGTACACCTGGCCGCCGCCGTAGGTGACGGCGACGACGAGGTCGGGCTCGGCCGCGAGCACGGCCTCCAGGCCGAGCCCCGCGCCCGCGCCGAGGTAGCGGACCTCGCCGAGCGGCAGCGTCCCCGCCTTGGCCGGGTCGGCGGCGTCCCCGTCGTGGAACGAACCGAAGATCCCCACCGGCCGTATCCCGTGGTCCCACAGGGTGGCGCCGGCCTGTATGTAGGCCACCACCCGTAACGGCACGTCCCCCGCGGCCGCCACATGCCCGCGGTCGTCGGTGAACTCCCAGACTGCGTGACGTTCCATGTGTCCGTGTCCTTGTCCCTAGGGGGCGACGTCCTGAAGGGCCCTACGGGCCCGGCAGGACCCCTAAGACCCTGCCCAAGGGGCGGGATCGGCACGCTCGGTGAATCAGCCGCAGTTGTGGGCGGCGCCGGTGGGGCCGGAACCCTGCCTCACCCCTGCGCGAGCAACTGCTCCCTCGCCCCGGCCACGTCGAAGTCCGCCTTCGGGTACTTCGGGTCCAGCGCCTCCAGATGTTCCAGGAGCAGCTTGCTGACGGCCCAGTTGCGGTACCACTTGCGGTCGGCCGGCACCACGTGCCAGGGCACGGCGTCCGTCGAGCAGCGCTCCAGCGCGATCTCGTACGCCTCCTGGTACGCGGGCCACAGGGCGCGGTCCTCGATGTCGCCCATGCTGAACTTCCAGTGCTTGTCCGGGTTGTCGAGCCGTTCGAGGAGCCGCTCGCGCTGTTCCTCGTACGAGATGTGGAGGAAGCACTTGACGACCGTCACGCCGTCCTCGGCCAACGACTGCTCGAAGCGGTTGATCTGGCCGTAGCGGCCGCCCAGTCGGCGGCGCGGGACGAGGCCGCGGACGCGGGCGGCGAGCACGTCCTCGTACTGCGAGCGGTCGAAGATGCCGATCTCGCCGGGCTCGGGGAGCGCCCGCATGATGCGCCACAGGAACGGATGGCCGCGCTCCTCGGCGGTGGGCGCCTTGAAGGCCTTGATGCGGCAGCCGGAGGGATTGAACAGGCCGATGACGTGCTTGACCGTGCCGCCCTTGCCGCTGGTGTCCATGCCCTGGAGGATCAGCAGGATCCGGCGCCGGTCGCCCGCCGTGCCGGAGGCCCACAGGCGCTCCTGGAGGTCCGCGAGGCGTTCACCCATACGGGCGGTCGCCTCCACGCCGGCGGCCTTGCCGGAGGGGCCCGCGGGCGTCGCCCGTGCGTCGTAGGAGGCGAGATCCACGGGCTTGCCCGCGGGGATGCGCAGCAGCTCACGAAGCGCGACGGGCGACTTCGCGCCGGAGGACTTCCCGGACGGCTTCCCGGGGGCCTGTCCGGCCGTGGCCCGGGACTTCCCGGCGCTCTTGGCCGGCTCGCCCTTGCCCTTCCGCTTCGTGTCCTTGTCGGCCTTGGCCACCGCGCACCCCTTCACGTCAGGTCCCTCGATCGTGCGACGGACCGGGCGCCTGCGCTACCGCTGCCAGGGCCCCGTCACGGCGAAGGTCGTTCCGGGCGTGTAGCAGTTGACGTACATCGTGTCGCCGTCCGGGGAGAACGTGACGCCCGCGAACTCGCCCCACGCCGGTTCCTGCGCCGTGCCGATGTTCTGGCGCCCGCGCGCCATCGCGTACACGTCGCCGCGGCGGGTCACACCGAAGACGTGCTGCGCGCCCTCGCCGTCCTCGCAGACCATCAGGCCGCCGCTGGGCGCGAGGCAGATGTTGTCGGGCTCCTCGCCCGGCAGCTGGACGTCGGTGCTCGGGCCGAAGACGATCACCAGCGTGAGCCGGCGCTTGTTCGGGTCGTAGCGCCAGATCTGCCCGAAGTGGTCGGCCGCCGAGCCCTCCGCGCTGTGGGCGAAGGAGGAGACGAAGTAGACGGACGAGCCGCCCCAGTAGCAGCCCTCCAGCTTCTGCGCGTGCGTGATGCCCTTCGGGCCGAAGTCCTGGAGGCGGATGGGGGTCTGCGCGGCCAGCGGGTCGGGTACGTCGACCCACTCGATGCCGTCGAAGCTCGCGCCCGTCTCCTGGATCGCCGACAGGTCGGGCACCCCGGGCACCCGCATCGCCTGGAGCTTTCCGCCCGCCCGCAGTGAACCGAGGCCGCCCTCGGGCTTGTTGGGCAGGAAGCGGTAGAAAAGGCCGAACGGTTTCTGGAAGGCGTCCTCGGTCTCGTAGACGACGCCCCGCTTCGGGTCGATCGCGATCGCCTCGTGCTGGAAGCGGCCCATCGCGGTCAGCGGCACGGCGCCCGAGCGGTGCGGGTCGGCCGGGTCGACCTCGAAGATGAAGCCGTGGTCCTTGGTGTAGCCGTTCGTGCCGGCCTTGTCCTCGGTCTCCTCGCAGGTCAGCCAGGTGCCCCAAGGCGTGTGCCCGCCCGCGCAGTTGACGGCCGTGCCGGCGATGGCGACGCGCTCCGACAGGACATTGCCCCGATGGTCGAGCGTGAGCGCCGTACAGCCGCCCTTGCCCATCGGGTCGTAGGTGAGCCCCTCGACGGTCGGCACGGCGATCTTCGCGGTGACGCGGTTCTCGTGGTTGCGGACCAGGTGGACCTGGCCGTGTCTGCCCTTAAGGGCCGTCATGCCGTCGTGGTTGCTGGGCACCTTGCCCTCGCCGGAGCGCAGCGGGTCGCCCTCACGCGAGAGGACCTTGTAGCGGAACCCCGCGGGCAGGTCGAGCAGTCCGGCGGGGTCGGGCACCAGCGGGCCGTAGCCCTTGTTGCCGAGGCTCTGCGCGGCGGCCGTGCCCGCGAAGAGCTCGGAGAGGCTTCCGGCGAAGGCGATGGCGGCGACGGAAGCGCCGCTGCGCGCGAGGACCTGACGTCGTGTTGCGGGGGACTGAGCGGTACGTGCGGTACGTGCTTCAGACATGGGGCAACCTCCTGTTGGCGGACAGGAACTGTGACCCGGTCGTGTGTATCACGCGGCATGGTTCACGGGAACCACGCGTGTGACGGCCTGTCGCTCATGTCCCGGCCGTCACACGCCACCCATGCGCGCGCGTGAACCCCTGCTCCCTACGCCCCCACGAGCCCCTTCGCGTCCCGCGCGAGCGCGGTCAGGCGGGAGATCGCGCGGAAGTACTTCTTGCGGTAGCCGCCGTTCAGCATCTCCTCGCTGAACAGTTGGTCGAAGGGGAGTCCGGAGGCGAGCACGGGGATCTCGCGGTCGTAGAGCCGGTCGGCGAGCACGACGAGCCGCAGCGCCGTCGACTGGTCGGGGACCGGCTGCACGTCCGTGAGGCAGACCGCCTGCAGGTCGTCCGTCAGGGCGCCGTAGCGGCTGGGGTGCACGCGCGCGAGGTGGTCGAGCAGATGCGGGAAGTCGTCGAGCGAGGCGCCCTGCGTCGCGTACGCCGCCTTCGTCACCTGTTCGTCGGAGAACGGGGCGGGCGCTTCGGGCAGGCCGCGGTGGCGGTAGTCCTCGCCGTCGATGCGCAGGGGGCGGAAGTGGGCGGACAGGCCCTGGATCTCGCGCAGGAAGTCGGCGGAGGCGAACCGGCCCTCGCCGAGCTTGCCCGGCAGCGTGTTCGAGGTCGCGGCGAGCGCGACGCCCGCGTCGACGAGCTTGCCCAGCAGGGTCGACACCAGGACCGTGTCGCCCGGGTCGTCCAGCTCGAACTCGTCGATGCACAGCAGCCGGTGCTCGCCGAGCGTGCGCACCGTCTGCTGGAAGCCGAGCGCGCCCACCAGGTTCGTGAGCTCGACGAACGTGCCGAACGCCTTCTGCTCGGGGGCCGCCGGGGTGGCGTGCCAGAGCGAGGCGAGCAGGTGGGTCTTGCCGACGCCGTAGCCGCCGTCCAGATAGACGCCGCGGGGCCCGGTGGGTGCCGCGGGCTTCTTCGCGAACCACCGCCGCTTGCCCGCGCCGCTCGCGTGGGCGCCGCCGAGCCCGGCCGCGAAGTCGCTCAGGACCCGCACCGCCTCGGTCTGGCTGGGCTGATCGGGGTCCGGGATGTACGTCTCGAAGCGGACCGAGTCGAAGCGCGGCGGGGGCACCATCTCGGCGACCAGACGGTCCGCGGGGACGAGCGGTTCACGGGCGCACAGGGACAGCGGGGCCGCGTCGGCTATCGGACTCTGAGCCGGGGCGGTGGTGGAGGACGACACAGCACCCAACTCTAGACGCCGTGGGAGACTGCGTGACATGCGACGCCTGTTCCCTGTGACGTACGAAACAGCAGATCACGCGGCCCACGAACCCCGTGAATGGAGTCTCGACGAGCTCGCGGACGCCTATGCCTACCCCTTGGGGCAGGACGTATGGCTGCGGGCCAACATGGTCTCCACGCTCGACGGTGCCGCCCACCACGACGGCCGCTCGCAGGGCATCTCGTGCGCCGCCGACATGCGGATCTTCGGCACCCTGCGCGGTCTCGCGGACGCCGTCCTGGTCGGTGCGGAAACGGTCCGTCTGGAGGGCTATCGCCCGGCACGCGCGCGTGAGGCCTTCGCCGCGCGCAGGGAGGCGGCCGGACAGGGCCCCGCCCCGGCCATCGCTGTGATCACCGCGAGCCTGAACCTCGACTTCTCCCTTCCGCTCTTCACCTCGCCCCTCGTCCCCACCTTCGTGGTCACCGGCGCCGGAGCCCCGCCCGACCGTATGGAGGCCGCCCGCAAGGCCGGCGCCGAGGTGCTGATCGCCGGCGAGGGCTCCACGGTCGAGCCGGAGCGCGCGGTCCGGGCGCTCGCGGAGCGTGGGCTCACCCGGCTGCTCACGGAGGGCGGACCCCGCCTGCTCGGCCAGTTCGTGGCCGCACAGGTGCTCGACGAACTCTGTCTGACGCTGTCGCCGATGCTCACCGCCGGAGACGCCCAGCGCATTGCCGGGGGACCGTCCCTGACCGTCCCCGAGCGTTTCGAGATGGCTTCTGTGCTGGAAGAGGCCGGGTTCCTGTTCACCCGATACCGTCGGAGCTGACAATTAGCGGAATGTGCCGTTCCGTTTACCTTCCGCTGGGCACACTAAATCTCGCAGACCCCGTACGGCTACGGGGCAGGATGGTTTCCGCAGGGACCGGTCGCGAGTCGACGGCCCACGGAGGAGAGAAGAAGGGCGCCTGTCGTGTTCACGAGCGTATTGATGATCGAGAAGGCCCTGACGTCCGCCGACGTGGAGTTCGTCACCACCTTGCACGGTGACGAGGAAGTCGCGTTCCACGTGCTGCTCCAGCCCCGCGGCGACCAGGCCGACCGCCTGCTGCGGGCCATCGACGACGTCGCCATGGGGGAGCTCGACGACGCGGCGAAGGAGAAGGACGTACCCGAGGGCCAGGACGCCACGGATGCCGGCGAACAAGCACTCCAGGTCTCCCTCACCGCACTTCACCAGGCCGGCTGCGCGGCGGAGGGCCGCCTCGTCGAGGACCACCCCCTGGACGCGCTGAAGTCCCTCGTCGACGAGATCAGTGCCGACGAGGTCATCGTCCTGACCGACCCGCACTACGTGGAGGAGTTCTTCCACCGCGACTGGGCCTCGCGCGCCCGGCACAAGGTGGGCGTTCCGGTTCTGAAGCTCTTCTCGTACAGCAAGGCGTAGCCGCCGGGGCGGTACGGGGTTGCGCGGGCGGGGTGTACGGAGAAAGTAGGCTGAGCCTGCCCGCACAGTGGGCACGCAGCAGCACACCGTCCCAGGGAGAAACCAATGGCACCCGGCCTGCCCACCGCCATGGACCGACCGCACTTCATCGGCATCGGCGGCGCCGGAATGTCGGGCATCGCGAAGATCCTCGCGCAGCGCGGCGCCCAGGTCGCCGGCAGCGACTCCCGGGAGTCCGCCACGGCCGGGGCGCTGCGCTCGCTCGGTGTCACGGTCCACATCGGCCACAACGCCGCGCACCTCGCGCCGGACGCCACCTGCGTCGTCGTCTCCTCCGCGATCCGCGCCGACAACCCCGAGCTGGCCCGCGCCGCCGAGCTCGGTATCCCGGTCGTCCACCGCTCCGACGCCCTCGCCTCGCTCATGGACGGCCTGCGCCCCATCGCGGTCGCCGGCACGCACGGCAAGACGACGACCACGTCGATGCTGGCGGTGTCCCTGTCCTCCCTGGGCCTCGACCCCTCGTACGCCATCGGCGGCGACCTCGACGCCCCCGGCTCGAACGCGCTGCACGGCGCGGGCGAGATCTTCGTCGCCGAGGCCGACGAGTCGGACCGCAGCTTCCACAAGTACGCGCCCGAGGTCGCCATCGTCCTCAACGTCGAGCTCGACCACCACGCCAACTACGCGTCGATGGACGAGATCTACGAGTCCTTCGAGACCTTCGCCTCCAAGATCGTCCCCGGCGGCACGCTCGTCATCTACGCGGACCAGCCGGGCGCCGTCGAACTCACCCGCAGGCTGCGCGACACGACCTCCCTGAAGGTCGTCACGTACGGCGAGTCGGAGGCGGCCGACGTCCGCATCCACAAGGTCACCCCGCGCGGCCTGACCAGCGAGGTCACCGTCCTCCTCGACGGCAAGCTGCTCACCTTCACGGTCTCGGTCCCCGGCCGCCACTACGCGCACAACGCGGTCGCGGCGCTCGCCGCCGGCGTCGCGCTCGGCATCCCGTCCCGCAACCTGGCCGCCGCGCTGAAGTCGTACACCGGCGTCAAGCGCCGCCTCCAGCTCAAGGGCGAGGAGAACGGCGTACAGGTCATCGACTCGTACGCGCACCACCCCACCGAGATGTCCGCCGACCTCGAGGCGATGCGCTCGGCCGCGGGGGACTCCCGGATCCTGGTTGTCTTCCAGCCCCACCTCTTCTCCCGCACCCAGGAGCTCGGCAAGGAGATGGGCGACGCCCTCGCCCTCGCCGACGCGTCCGTGGTCCTGGACATCTATCCGGCCCGCGAGGACCCGATCCCCGGCATCACCAGCGGCCTCATCATCGACGCGGCCCGCGCCGCGGGCGCCGACGTGGACGCCGTCCACGACAAGGCGACCGTGCCCGACGTGATCGCGGGAATGGCCAAGCCGGGCGACCTTGTTCTCACCATGGGCGCGGGTGACGTCACGGAGCTCGGCCCGCAGATCCTGGATCGCCTTGCCAAGTGAAGGACTGAGCTGAATGTCGTACGACGTCGAAAAGCCGGACGAGGAGTGGCGCGCGGAGCTGACCCCGGCGGAGTACGCGGTACTGCGCCAGGCCGGCACCGAGCCCGCCTTCGTCGGTGAGTACACGGACACCAAGACCGAGGGCGTCTACTCCTGTCGCGCGTGCGGCGCGGAGCTCTTCACCTCGGGAGAGAAGTTCGAGTCGCACTGCGGCTGGCCGTCCTTCTTCGACCCGAAGGACACGGACGCCGTCGAGCTGATCGCGGACCGCTCGCACGGCATGGTCCGCACCGAGGTGCGCTGTGCCCGCTGCGGCTCGCACCTCGGCCACGTCTTCGAGGGCGAGGGCTACTCCACCCCGACGGACCAGCGGTACTGCATCAACTCGATCTCACTGCGGCTGGCGCCGGAAGCGGGCTGAGCCGGGCTCGGGGCTCCGGCGGAGGCTCAGTCCTCCGCCGGGGTCTCCGGGCGCATCATCGGGTGGACGACGCCCGGGAAGACGCGAGCCCGGACCACCGGCTCCGCGGAGCCGCCCTGCACGACCGTCTCGGCGATGCCCCAGGGGCGGCCGGGCAGGACGACGGTCAGCGTGTACGTCGACGCGCAGCCCATGCAGTCGTACTTGTCCATCCACGTCTCGACGTCCGTGAGGCTGCCGGGGGCGCGGCCCACGTGGCGGTGGCGGGCGTGGCAGCGGTCGCACGTCTCGCCGGGCTCGCAGGTGCCGCCGCAGGGGCAGGGGACGTCCAGGGAGTCCGCGGGCCGCCAGCGCTGGGTGCGCACGGCCTCGGCGGTCTGCCCCATGTCCTTCATCGCCTTGAGATTCTTGGCGGCGACGACGTACGACTCTCCGGTCGACGTCATCCTGTGCCGGATCACGTGCTTGCGTCCGCGGTTCGTCGTCATCTGGTTCCTCCTGGGTTCACGCAGCCCGCCAGGAGGCCCACGAGATCGTTCCTCCCCCACGGTACCGGGCCCGGCGGGTGCACCGGGCCACGAGAGACCGGGGGAGACGTCAGCCGGGGGCCGTGGCGACCGGGAGCTCCTTCACACCGTTGATGAAGTTCGACAGCAGACGCCGTGGTGGGCCCGCCAGCTCGAGCACCGGCAGGGTCCGGCAGGTCTCCTCGTACAGCACCCGCAGCTGCAGGCGCGCGAAGTGCGCGCCCAGGCAGACGTGCGGGCCGTCCCCGAACGAGACGTGCGGGTTGGGGCTGCGGGCGAGGTCGAGGCGGTGCGGGTCGGTGAAGACGCGTTCGTCGTGGTTGGCCGAGGCGTGGAAGACGACGACCTTGTCGCCCGCGCGGACACGGCGGCCCGCCAGGATCGCGTCGCGGGCGGCGGTGCGGCGGAACGTGAGGACCGGCGGATGGCGGCGCAGGAGCTCGTCGACCGCCGTCGCCGGGTCGGCCTTCCCGTCGCGCAGCAGACCGTACGCCTCCGGCGCCCGGGCCAGCTCCAGAAGGCCGCCGGGGGCCGCGCTGCGCACCGTGTCGTTGCCGGCGACCGTGAGCAGGAAGAAGAACATCTCGAGCTCGGCCGCGGTCAGGTCGGGATCGGTGGCCAGGACCGTCATGACGTCGTCCGCCGGGTGGGTCCGCTTGTGCGCGGCGAGCGAGCGCGCGTAGGCGAACATGTCGCGCAGCATCGCGGGTGAGCGCGGGTCGACCGGTCTGCCGTCGGCGCCGAGGACGGGCTCGTCCGCCTCGGCGGCCTCGTCGGGGTCCTGATAGCCGATGACGCGCTGCGTCCAGTGCAGGAGAAGGCCGCGGTCGGAGCCCGGGACTCCCAGGAGGTCGGCGAGGTTCAGGAGGGCGTAGTCGTCCGTGACGGCCGAGACCAGGTCGGCGGTGGGGCCGGGGGCCGCGACGGCCGCCGTGAGCAGGGCACGGGCCCGGTCGCGGGCGAGCGCGGCGAAGCGCTCCACGCGGCGCGGGGTGAACGCGCGGCTCACGAGGCGGCGCAGCCGGCCGTGGTCCGGCGGGTCCTGGTTGAGCATCATGGAGCGGATGAACGGCAGGTCCGCCGGGTCGGGGTCGCGGATCTGCGTGGCACCCAGACACGACGAGTACGTCGCCGCGTCCTTGAGGACGCGGACCACGTCGGCATGGCGCGTGACCGCCCAGAACCCGGGGCCCGCGGGCCAGCCCAGCACCTCCGGCTCCTCCTGCCAGGCGACGGGGTGGTGGTCGCGGAGCGTGCGGTAGCTGTCGTGGGGGACGCCCCGCGCGTACTGGCGGGGGTCGAAGACGTCCGGGACGTCCAGGGTGTCCGGGGCGTCCAGGGCGTTCAGGGCGTCCGCGGTGGGCGGTGCACTGTCCGGTTCTGTCATACGTGCGCCTCGCCGCCCGGCCCGTCCGCCCTCAGGAAATCCTCCACCGCCCGGATCAGGGCCAGCGGTGTCTCGTCCATCGCGTAGTGCCCGCACGCGGGGAGTTCGGTCAGTTCGGCGCGGGCGTACCAGCTCATCCACGTGGCCCGCATCAGGTCGGCCGAGAGCGCCGGGTCGAGCGCCCCGGTGACGGCGAGCGCGGGGACCGTGGTGCCCTCCACCCGGGTGTGGAAGTCCTCGCCGGCCCAGGAGTCCAGCCAGGCCCGGAACGCCTTCGCGTCGCTGACCTCCAGCGATCGCTCCACCATCCGGTCGAGCCAGGCGGCGGGGCGGGCGCCGCCGGTCGTGATGTCGAGGATGGCGCGGCGGTTCTCCGGGGTGTGGGACGCGCCGGAGAAGAGGTCCCACTGCTCGGGCGGCAGCGGCAGCCCGCACGCCGGTACGGGCGAGACGCCGACCAGCCTGCGCAGCCGGTGGGGCGCGGCGGCCAGGATCCGCTGGGCGACGCTCCCGCCCATCGAGTGGCCGATCACAGAGAACCGCTCCCAGCCGAGCCGGTCCGCCAGCGCGATCACGTCGTCGGCGGCCTCCGCCGTGGTGTAGGCGCCGCCCGCGTCCCTGGCCTCGCCATAGCCCCGCAGGTCCACAAAGGCGTACTGGAAGGCGGAGCGGTCGAGGTCGGCGAGCAGCGGGGCGTAGGCGCCGCGGTCGGCGAACCAGCCGTGCACGGCGACCACTTTGTGCGGTCCCGTGCCGTGCAGCTCGTGCGGGAGGACGAAGGAGGCCACGGTGACTCCTGACGGTCGGTGAGGGGGACGAGCGGTCCCTGCCTGCGCCGCACCACCGTGGCCCGCCACCTCGGGGGCGCACAAGGGCGCGCGGCGGCATCGGGGACAATGAAGGCTCCAACCGGGCGCAGGCGGCGACGCCGTGCCCGTCGAGCAGACACCACGTAGGAGACCGGGCCCGTTGTCCCAGAAGCGCGAAAACCGTCCTGAGGCCGTGGCGTCCGACGGGACCGTCCCGGGCACCGCAACCGTCCAGGGCACCTCCGTCCCGGCCACCACCGTTCCGGAGGCCGGGCACCGCCGCAGGCTCGACCTGCGCGCCGACTGCGGGAACTGCTTCGGGCTGTGCTGTGTCGCCCTGCCCTTCGCCAAGTCCTCCGACTTCGCCGCGAACAAGCCCGCGGGCAGGCCGTGCCACAACCTCCAGGACGACCTCCGCTGCGGCATCCACGCCACGCTCCGGGACAAGGGCTACTCGGGCTGCACGGTCTTCGACTGCTTCGGCGCCGGCCAGCAGGTGTCACAGGGCACGTTCGGCGGCGAGGACTGGCGTACGTCGCGCGGGACCGCGCGCGCGATGTTCGACGTCTTCCCCGTCATGCGCCAACTGCACGAACTCCTCTGGTACTTGACCGAGGCGCTGGAGTTGGAGCGGGCCCGCCCGGCGCACCAGGAGGTGCGGCGCGCCCTCGACGGGATCGAGGAGCTCACCCGCGCCGACGCCGCCACCCTCGCCGCGGCCGACGTCCCCACCCTCCGCGGCGAGGTCAGCGAGACGCTCCTGAAGGTCAGCGAACTCGTCCGGGCGGCCGTGCCCGGCCGCAGGAAGAACCACCGGGGCGCCGACCTGATGGGCGCCCGCCTCAAGGGCGCCGACCTGCGGGGCGCCAACCTGCGCGGCGCCTACCTGATCGCGGCCGACCTCACCGGCGCCGACCTGCGCGAGGCCGACCTCATCGGGGCTGACCTCCGCGACGCGCGCCTTCAGGGCGCCGATCTGACCGGCAGCATCTTCCTCACGCAGGCGCAGGTCAACGCGGCCCGCGGGGACGGCTCGACGAAGATCCCGGCCTCCTTGAGCCGTCCCGCGCACTGGTAGGCACCTGCGAGTCGTCAGATCCCCAGGGACTTCCTCAGGAAGTCGAGCTGGAACAGCAGCAGGTTCTCCGCGACGTCCTCCTGCGTGACCATGTGCGTCGCGCCCGGCAGGGGAAGCACCTGGTGGCTTCGGCCCGCCGCGAGCAGCGCCGCCGACAGGCGCAGGGTGTGCGCGACCGCCACATTGTCGTCGGCGAGCCCGTGCACCAGCAGGAGCGGGCGGCGCAGCAGCGGCGCGTCGGCGATCAGGGAGCAGCGCTCGTAGTTCTCGGGCTCCTCGTCGGGATGGCCGAGATAGCGCTCCTTCCAGTGCGTGTCGTACAGCCGCTGGTCGGTGGGCGGCGCGCCCGCCACCGCCGCGTGGAAGACGTCGGGCCTGCGCAGCACGGCGCCCGCGGCCAGGAACCCGCCGAACGACCAGCCACGGATCGCGACCCGCGTCAGGTCGAGGTCGGGGAACTCCGCCCCGGCCGCCTGCACGGCGGCGACCTGGTCGTCCAGGGCGTGGGTCAGGATGTCGCCGCGGATCTCCTTCTCCCACGCGGGACCGCGCCCCGGGGAGCCGCGCCCGTCCGTGACGAGGACCGCGAAGCCCTGCTCGGCGAACCACTGCGACAGATGCGCGGGCCAGCCGAGGCCGCGCGTGGCAACCAGCAGGTGCTGGCCCCCGTACGGGTTCACCAGGACGGGGAGCGTGGCGCTGCCCGGTGTGTGCCACGACGGCAGGAACAGCTGGCTGCGCAACTCCCGCTCGCCGAGCCGCAGATGGACGGGGCGCGTGGGGACGACGGGACGCTCGGCGAGCGAGGCGATCTCCCCGTCGGAGCTGCCTTTCTTCGTCACCTCTACGGTCACGGCGTCCTCCCGGCGGCTCACCAGGACCGTGGTGCCGCCCGCGGAGACCGCCGTGTGCACGCCCGGAGTGTCCGTGAGCCTGACGCAGCCCGCGGCGGGCGCCCAGGTCCACACATGGGTCTCGGTGGGCTCGTCACCGCCCTCGAACAGCACCGACTCGCCCTGGGCACCCAGGACTTGACGGACCTGGAGGCCCACCGGGGTCACCGGCTTCCCGGCCACGACGAGGCGGCGGGTGTCCTGCTCGTCGCGGGTCGTCACCAGCGCGCCGGACGCCGTGCGGCACGGGGCGCCGGGGACCAGCTCGACCCAGGCCGCGTCGCGCTGCTCGTCCAGGAGCCGGGTGACGCCCGTCGCCGGGTCCACGGCCAGCGTGCGCAGCGTCCGCTGGTCGCGGCTCTGCACCGCGGTGAACGGGCCGTGCGCGTCCCACCCGACCACGGGCACGTACTCGAACGCCCCGCGGTCCCAGTCCACTTCGGCCCGCGAGCCGTCCAGGTGCAGCACATGGAGCGACACGTCGGCATTGGCCGTGCCCGCCGCCGGGTAGCGCACGGCGCGCGGCGGCGCCGAAGGGTCGGCCGGGTCGGAGAGGTACCAGCGCTGCACGCGCGACGTGTCCACGCGCGCGGCGAGCAGCGCGCCGCCGTCGGGCGCCCACCAGTGACCGCGCGGCCGGCCCATCGACTCCGAGGACGCGTGGTCGGTCAACCCGTAGGTGATGTCGGGGCCTTCGGGCGCCGCGAGGAGCCGGTCCTCGCCGTCGAGTGTGACCACGTGCAACGCGCCGCCGGTGACGTACGCGACGAACCGGCCGTCGGGGGACAGGCGCGGGTCCACGACCGGGCCCGCCGCCGACACGGGGAACGGGACGCCGTCCGCGACACGGACCGCCCAGAGCGCTCCCGACAGCGCGTACACGACGGTGCGGCACTCGGCGTCGGCCGAGTACGAGACGAGCCCGACCGCGCTCTCTCGCGCCCGCTCCCTGCGGACCCGCTCGGCGGCCGGCACGTCTCCCGCGCGCGCGGTGCGCGAGACGTCCACGAGGACGCGCTCCGCACCGTCCTCGTGGAGCCACAGGGCGCTCACGGGGTCGGCGCCGCCGCCCGTGCGCAGGAACAGGACGCGCCCGCCGTCCGCCGAGACCGTGAACCGGCTCGGGGCGCCCAGGGCGAAGCGGCGGGTGCGGGCGTACTGGCGCGGGAACTCTCGGGCATCGTCCATGAGGGCACTCTGGCACGCCCCGCTGACACCCCGTCGGGTGGGCGACGGGGCGGGACCCCGCTCGCGTCAGTCGTCGGACTTCTCCCGCACCACCACGACCGAGCAGTGCGCGTGCTGCGTCACCTGCTGGCTCACCGAGCCGAGCAGCGCCCCCTTGAAGCCGCCGTAGCCGCGGGTGCCCACGACCAGGAGGTCGGCGGCCCCGGACGCCTCGACGAGGACCTTCGCCGGGGGCCCCTGCACCATGCGGCTGTGCACCGGGACGGGCGGGCTCTCGCCGACCGTCTCCGTGACGACGTCGATGAGCTTCACGCGCGAGGTCTCCTCGGGGGAGAGCAGCTCGCGGCCGCCCACCACCGTGTCCCCGTCGGCGGGCCCGCCGAGGCTGAAGGGGTTCGTGGACCACTCCCAGCTCATGACGGCGTGCACCCGGCCGCCGACGAGCGTGGCCTGCCGCACGGCCCAGCGGAGGGCGTCCTTCGAGTGCTTCGAACCGTCGACACCTACGACGATCAACGGCTCCGTGGCCTGGCTCACCGAAGACTCCTCAGATGGGGATCGGGTGGATCGGGTACCGCCCTCTTCCCCGTCCGGGCGCCCCTCAGTCGCCGGTTCACGCGATGGTGCGATCATGTGCCGCCGTCCGGATGCCCGCCGGGGGCCACGGGTAGGGCCGGGCCATGACGCAGCCGTTCGAACTGCCGCACTTCTACATGCCGTACCAGGCGCGGCTCAATCCACACCTCGACGAGGCGCGGGCGCACTCCACCCGGTGGGCCCGCGAGATGGGCATGCTGGAGGGGTCCGGCATCTGGGAGCAGAGCGACC
The DNA here is from genome assembly GCF_045040855.1 of Streptomyces sp. NBC_00009. NCBI lineage: Bacteria > Bacillati > Actinomycetota > Actinomycetes > Kitasatosporales > Streptomycetaceae > Streptomyces > Streptomyces sp. NBC_00009. The sequence continues at coordinate 1,648,681 of NZ_CP108312.1, read as the reverse complement.
TCGACGCGCACGACTACGGACTGCTGTGCGCGTACACCCACCCCGACTGCGACGGGCCCGCCCTGTCGCTCGTCACCGACTGGTACGTGTGGGTCTTCTTCTTCGACGACCACTTCCTGGAGACGTTCAAGCGGACCATGGACCGCGAGGGCGCCAAGGCCTATCTGGACCGCCTGCCCCTGTTCATGCCGATGGACCTATCGACCCCCGTGCCCGAGCCGCAGAACCCCGTCGAGGCGGGCCTCGCCGACCTCTGGGCGCGCACCGTGCCCGCCATGTCGGTGGACTGGCGCAGAAGGTTCGCCGAGTCGACCGAACACCTCCTCAACGAGTCGATGTGGGAGCTGTCCAACATCAACGAGGGGCGGATCTCCAACCCCGTCGAGTACATCGAGATGCGCCGCAAGGTCGGCGGCGCGCCCTGGTCGGCGGGGCTCGTCGAGTACGCGACCTCCGAGGTGCCCGCGTCCGTCGCCGGGGCGAGGCCGCTGCGCGTGCTGATGGAGACGTTCTCCGACGCCGTGCACCTGCGCAACGACCTCTTCTCGTACCAGCGGGAGGTCGAGGACGAGGGCGAGCTGAGCAACGGCGTGCTCGTCCTGGAGACCTTCTTCGGCTGTACGACGCAGGAGGCGGCGCAGACCGTCAACGACATCCTCACCTCACGCCTCCACCAGTTCGAGCACACCGCGCTCACCGAAGTGCCCGCCCTCGCCGTCGAGAAGGGGCTCACGCCGCCCGAGGTCGCCGCGGTCGCCGCGTACGCGCGGGGCCTCCAGGACTGGCAGTCCGGCGGCCACGAATGGCATCTGCGCTCCAGCCGGTACATGAACGAGGGGGCGACCGGGAGCAACCCCCTGGCGGGGCCCACCGGGATCGGCACGTCCGGTGCGGACGTCGGGGCGCTGCTCGCGGCGGCCGGCGCAGAACGGCTGCGCGCCTACACGCATGTGCCGTACCAGAAGGTGGGCCCGTCCCTGCTCCCCGACTTCTACATGCCGTTCCGTCTCCGGCTGAATCCCGGCCTGGAGGGGGCTCGCCGGCGCATCACCCCGTGGGCGCACGCCATGGGCATCCTGGAGGAGGGCGTCTGGGACGAGGACAAGCTCGCCGCCTACGACCTGCCCCTGTGCTCGGCCGGCATCGACCCGGACGGGGACCAGGACGCCCTGGACCTGAGCGCGCACTGGCTGGCCTGGGGGACGTACGGGGACGACTACTACCCGCTCGTCTTCGGGCACCGGCGCGACCTCGCCGCGGCGAAGCTCTGCACAGAGCGGCTCTCCGCCTGCATGCCCGTCGACGGCGGCGAGATCCCGCCGCCCGTGAACGCGATGGAGCGCGGCCTCGCCGACCTGTGGGCCCGCACCGCCGCCGGGATGACGACCGCGCAGCGGCGCACCCTGAAGGAGTCCGTCGACGTCATGACGCAGAGCTGGGTGTGGGAGCTGTCCAACCAGCTCCAGAACCGCATCCCGGACCCCGTCGACTACCTGGAGATGCGCCGCGCCACCTTCGGCGCCGACCTCACCATGAGCCTGAGCCGGATGGGCCACGGCCCGGCCGTGCCGCCCGGGATCTACCGCAGCGGCCCCGTCCGCTCCCTGGAGAACGCGGCCGTCGACTACGCGATGCTCCTGAACGACGTGTTCTCGTACCAGAAGGAGATCGAGTACGAGGGCGAGATCCACAACGGCATCCTCGTCGTGCAGAACTTCTTCGGCTGCGACTACCCGACTGCGCTCGGCGTCGTGCACGACCTGATGACGCAGCGCATGCAGCAGTTCGAGCACGTCGCCACCCATGAATTCCCCATCCTCTACGACGACTTCAAGCTGTCGCGGGAGGCTCGGGCGACCATGGACGGCTATGTGGTGGAGCTCCAGAACTGGATGGCCGGAATCCTCAACTGGCACCGCGACTGCCGCCGTTACGGAGCCGCCGACCTGGCCCGGCGCGCGCATGGCTTCGTACCGGGGCAGTTGCCGAACCTTTTCAGCCGGAATGAGGGATTCACGGAACCCTCGTGGGGTGTGGTGAGTCCTGTGGGGTGAAGGCGGCCACTGACCGGCCGCACCACGGGGGATGCAACACAGAACACGGGGGTGTTCTCACCATGACCGACATCATCGAGAGGATCACGGGCGGCCTGGCGGGCGCGGCGCGGGATGCCGCGCCCGCCGCGGCGGACGGTGAACTGACGCCGTACGCAGCGCCGTTGACAATTCCTCCCATCGTGCGCCCCGACTCCACGGACGTCCTGCGGGAGACCGAGATCGCACTGCGGCCGACGTGGGTGCGGCTGCACCCGCAGCTCCCGCCGACGCTCATGTGGGGGTACGGCGGATCGGTGCCGGGGCCGACCATCGAGGTCCGGCGCGGGCAGCGCGTCCGTATCGCCTGGACCAACCGCATCCCGAAGGGCAGCGAGTACCCGGTCACCGCCGTCGAGGTGCCGGCGGCGAACCCCAACCCGAGCACCGAACCGGGCCGCGGCGGCGTCCCGCCGATCGCGGACGTCGCCGCCCTGCCCGCCTGGACCGTCACCCACCTGCACGGCGCGCAGACGGGCGGCGGCAACGACGGCTGGGCGGACAACGCGGTGGGCTACGGCGACGCCCAGCTCTCCGAGTACCCGAACGACCACCAGGCGGTCCAGTGGTGGTACCACGACCACGCCATGAACGTGACGCGGTGGAACGTTCACACGGGCCTCTACGGCACCTACCTCGTCCGCGACGACGAGGAGGACGCGCTCCAACTCCCCTCCGGGGAACGGGAGATCCCGCTCCTCATCGCCGACCGCAACCTCGACACGGACGAGGACGGCGCGCACAACGGCCGGCTGCTGCACAAGACCGTGATCGTCCAGGAGAAGAACCCGGAGACGGGCAAGCCGGTCTCCGTGCCCTTCGCGGGCCCGTACACCACCGTCAACGGCCGCATCTGGCCCTACGCCGAGGTGGACGCGGCCTGGCACCGCTTCCGCCTGGTCAACGCGTCGAACGCCAGGATCTACGACCTCGTCCTGATCGACGAGGACGACAACCCGGTGCCGGGCGTCCTGCATCAGATCGGCAGCGACGGCGGGCTTCTCCCGCGCCCGGTGCCGGTCGACTTCGACGAGGCGCTGCCTACGCTGACCGTCGCACCGGCCGAGCGCATGGACCTGCTCATCGACTTCCGCGCGCTCGCCGGACGCCGCGTACGCCTCGTCAACAAGGGCGCGGGCCAGGCGCCCGGCGTACCCGACCCGGCGAACAACGTGCGCTATCCGCACGTCATGGAGTTCCGCGTCGGCGAGTGCGGCGCGGACGACCCGTTCGAACTGCCCGAGGTCCTCTCGGGCTCCTTCCGCCGCCTGACGCACGACATCGAGCACGGGCACCGCCTCATCGTGCTGACCCCGCCCGCTACGAAGGGCGGCGGCGGCCACCCCGAGATCTGGGAGATGACCGAGATCGAGGCCACAGAAGGCTCCGAGGAGCTTGAGCTCCCCGCGGACGGCGTCATCCAACTCCGCGGCGCCGACGGTGCGTTGAAGACGTACCGCCGCACCTCGCGCACCTTCAACGACGGCCTCGGCTTCACCGTCGCGGAGGGCAGTTACGAGCAGTGGAGCTTCTTGAATCTCGCGGTGAACCCGCCCGTCGTGCACCCCATGCACATCCATCTCGCCGACTTCCAGATCCTCGGCCGTGACGCCTACGACGTGTCGGGGTTCGACGTGACGGTCGGCGGCACGCGCGCGCCGCTGGCGCCCGACCCGGCCACTCCGGTCCCGCTCCCGCCGAACGAGCGCGGCCACAAGGACGTCTTCCGGGCGCTGCCCGGCCAGATGCTCCGCGTCATGGGCCGGTTCGACGGCGCGTACGGGCGGTTCATGTACCACTGCCATCTGCTGGAGCACGAGGACATGGGCATGATGCGGCCGTTCGTGGTGATGCCCGCCGAGGTGATGAAGTTCGACCACGGGGCGGGGCACGGCGGACATGGGGGGCACGGAGGGCACGGCGGCTGACCGGATGCCAGAAATGCCCGGTTCAGTCTCACTCGTTCGGGAATCGTCGCGCCGGACGCGGACGGGTAGGGCTTTGGCCGGAGGTGGGCCATGGAACAGACCGCGTTGCGCCCCAAGTCGATGCCCGGAGCTCCGCGTCGTGAGGCGGCGGCCGCCCGGGGGAACGGTTCGGGCGGCCGCCGCCCGCACGCGGCGCGGCGCCGCGGCAAGCGCCTCGTCACCCTGCTGCTCGGCCTGCTGTTCGGGGCCGTGCTCGTGCTGTCCGGCGTCGGCCTCGGCACGGTCGGCGCGGCCGTCATAGGCATGAGCAAGCTGGCAGAGATGCAGCAGCAGGCGGGGGCGGCGCCGCGGCCTCCCGCGCTCGCGCCGTCCCATCCGCCGACCGCCTCCACCTCCCCGTCGCCTTCCGTCCGCCCCGTGCGGGCGGCGCTCGGCGTCGAGGCGGTGGACGCGCCCAAGGGGGCGGGGGCGCTGCTCGTGGGCGTGCACGTCCCCGGTCCCGGCTACACGGCCGGTCTCGTCCGGGGCGATGTGCTGACCGCTTTCGGCGGGACCCGGATCGGCTCGGCGGGCGCGCTCGCCCAGGCGGTGGCGGCCGCGCGCCCGGGACGGCAGGTCACGCTGACGGTCCGGCACGAGTCGGGCGCGCACCAGGTGCTGGCGGTGACTCCTGGGGTGGTGACCTAGGGATCGCGAGGGGATCGCGAGGGGATCGTGAGGGGATCGCTCTCGCTCCGAGGGGGATCACACGACCCGGAAGTGCGTCGTCAGCCGCTGCTCGTCGTCGAGGATGTGGAAGGCTAGGCCCACCGGAGCGTTCCGGTCCGCCACACCCTCGCCCTCCCAGGGCAGCCGCAGCGTCCACGTCACACCCGGGCCGATCACCAGGGGGCGGCCCGCGAACACCGTGGCGGCCGGGGTGTGCGCGTGGCCCGCGATGATCCCGGCGATCTCCGGCCGCCGCTCCAACAGGGCGGCCAGGGCCCGCGGTTGGGCCAGCTGGTACGCGTCGGGCAGCGGGTGGTGCAGCGCCACTGGCGGGTGGTGGAACGCGAGCAGGACGGGCGTCTCGCCGTCGAGCCCGTCGAGGGTGTCCTCCAGCCAGCCGTACGTCTCCTCGTCGAGCCGGCCCTCGTCGGCGCCCGGAATGCTGGAATCGCACATGAGGACCATGGCGCCGCCCACGCGGTGGGCGCGGTTCACCGGCCCTTCGGCGGCGGGTTCGCGGAGCAGCGCCTTGCGGTAGGGCGCCCGGCTGTCGTGGTTGCCGGGACAGGTCAGGACGGGGAAAGGCAGGACGGGGAAAGGCAGGCCGGGGAAAGGCAAGCCGGGGAAAGGCAAGCCGGGGAAAGACGGGTCGGGGGGCGGTGGGGCGCCGTCGTTCGGCCCGCCCGTGTGCAGCCCGAGCAGGTCTGCCGCCTCCTCGTACTCGGACTCCGCGCCGTGGTCCGCGATGTCGCCGGTGACGAGGAGGGCGTCCACAGGGCCCGGCAGCGCCCGGAGGTGGTCGATCACGCGCCGGGCGCGCTCAGTGGCGCGGGGGGTCCCGTCGAGGTGCAGGTCGCTGATCTGGGCCAGCACAAGCATGGTCGTACGTCCTCCGGAGAAGGGGTTTAACGGATGAGGTCGATCTAACCATTAGTCATAATGGTTGATCAATGGGTTGGCATTAGGTGGCGGTCCGGCCGGGTGGCGCGCGCATGCGGGAATGGACTCGCGTCAGGCCCGGCGGGCGGGCAGGATGCTGCCCGTACGTCCTTTTTGTAGAAGCGATGTTCAGCTCGGAGTACCCGGAGGACCGGATGACCGCCACGCCCGCGCCGTTCACGGCCGACGACTACAAGGCGCGCATGGAGCGCGCCGCCCGGTCCGCGGCCGACGCGGGACTCGCCGGCGTCCTCGTCGCCCCCGGCCCCGACATGGTCTGGCTCACCGGCTACTCGCCCACGGCCGACACCGAGCGCCTCACGATGCTCGTCCTCGCCCCGGGCCATGACCCCGTCCTCGTCGTGCCGACCCTGGAAGCACCGGACGCCGCGAAGGCGGTGGGGGCAAAGGCCCTCACCCTGCGGGACTGGACCGACGGCAAGGACCCGTATGCGGTGACCGCGCCCCTCCTCGACGTCTCCGGGCGCTTCGGCATCAGCGACAACGCTTGGGCGATGCACCTCATCGGGCTGCAGAAGGCGCTGCCCGACACCTCGTACGCCTCCCTCACGGAGGCCCTGCCGATGCTGCGCGCCGTCAAGGACGCGGCCGAACTCGAACGGCTCACGGCCGCCGGCGAGGCGGCCGACGCCACGTACGAGGAGATCAAGAAGGTGCCCTTCGCGGGCCGCAGGGAGACCGACGTCGCGGGCGATCTCGCCGATCTGCTGCGGCAGTTCGGGCACTCCCAGGTCGACTTCACCGTCGTCGGATCGGGCCCGAACGGCGCCAACCCGCACCACGAGGCGGGCGAGCGCGTCATCGAGAACGGCGACATGGTCGTCCTCGACTTCGGCGGCCTCAAGCACGGCTACGGCTCCGACACCTCCCGCACCGTGCACGTCGGTGAACCGACCGCCGAGGAGCAGCGCGTCCACGACATCGTGCGCGAGGCGCAGGCGGCGGGCTGCGCGGCGGTCAAGCCGGGCGCCGCCTGCCAGGACGTCGACCGCGCCGCACGCGCCGTGATCACCGAGTTCGGCTACGGCCAGTACTTCATCCACCGCACCGGCCACGGCATCGGCGTCACCACCCACGAGCCGCCCTACATGATCGAGGGTGAGGAACAGCCCCTCGTCCCCGGAATGTGCTTCTCCGTGGAGCCGGGCATCTACCTTCCGGGCCGCTTCGGTGTGCGGATCGAGGACATCGTGACGGTCACCGAGGACGGCGTACGACGGCTGAACAGCACGTCGCGGGACATGGCGATCGTGAGCTAGACGCCATGTCCGACGCCCCGCGGCCCACCCAGGACACCGTACGAAGACTGCTGGGCGCCCTCCTCCCGGACGGCGGGCAGCTCGACGTCAGTGCCGTGTCCGAGGGCGGCGAGCACTCCACCTGGTGGGTCGGCACCCGCTATGTTCTGCGCCTCGCCCTCGACGCGCCGGCGTCCGTGCGCCAGCGCCGCGAGATCAGAGTCCGCGACCTCGTGCGCCAGCACGTCGGCATCGCCGTGCCCGCCTCGCTCGCGTCCGGCGAGTGGGCGGCCGGGCGCACGTACTCCCTCGACACGCGGCTGCAGGGCGCGTCGGGCGAGGCCGTCGACGTGACCGCGGTCGGCGAGGAGGATCTCGCGGGGCTGCTCGGCGGGCTGCGGGAGGTGCCCGCGGCGCGGGCCGAGGCGCTCGGGCTCGCGAGGACGGCGCCGCGCTCCCTCGACGTGCTGCGCCGGGAGGCGGCGCGGGCCGCCGAACTCCTCGGCGGTGACGGCGAGTTCGAACCCGCGCGGCTCGCGCAACTGACCGTGCAGGCCGCCGCTCAGCTCGCCCCGCAGCCCGGCGCCGTCGTCGTCCACCACGACCTCAAGGGCGAGCACCTCACCGTGACCCCCGACGGCCGGGTGCGCGGCGTCCTCGACTGGTCCGACGCCGTCATCGGTGACCCGGCCGAGGACATCGCGGGCCTGAGCATCTCGGTCGGTGCCCGCGCGGCCGTCCGCGCGGCGACCCTCGCCGGTTACGGCGCCCGCGCCAGCCTGCGCGGCCTGTGGCTGGCCCGCTGCGACACGCTCGTACGCCTCGGCGAGCGCCTCCACGGCACGGACGACAGCCCCGTGCCGCTGCTGCGCACCCAGCTGGAGCGCGCGTGGGAGGCGATCCTCCTCGAACTCGTGACGGAGCTCGCCGACAAGGACCCGGAGACCGGCTGAAACCCCCTACGGGCTGACGAGCACCGCGCACGACTGCGGCGGGACGGTGAGCAGACCGTCCTCGCCCGGCAGCCCCACCGGCTCCCACGCGGCGAGCACCCGGTAACCGTTCCGCCCGACCGGCACCGCGGCCGGTTCGTCCGACAGGTTCACCGCCACCCGCAGATCACCCCGCCGGTACGCGATCCAGCGGGCCTCCTCGTCGTACGCCACCCGCACGGCCGCGAGGTCGGAGTCCGTCAGGTCGGCCCGGGCATGCCGCAGCGCGATCAGCTCGCGGTACCAGGCCAGCACGCGCGCGTGAGGGCCGCTGTCCGGCTCCGACCAGTCCAGGCAGGAACGCTCCCGGGTCGCCGGGTCCTGCGGATCGGGGATGTCCTCCTCGGCCCACCCGTGCGACGCGAACTCCCGCCGCCTGCCCTTGCGTACGGCGTCCGCGAGCGCCGGGTCGGTGTGGTCGGTGAAGAACTGCCACGGGGTGCCGGCGGCCCACTCCTCGCCCATGAACAGCATCGGCGTGAAAGGCCCGGTCAGCACGAGCGTGGCCGCGCACGCGAGGAGCCCGGGGGACAGGCTCGCGGAGAGCCGGTCGCCCTGCGCGCGGTTGCCGATCTGGTCGTGGGTCTGGGCGTAGCCGAGCAGCCGGTGCGCGGGGGTGCGGGTGCGGTCGACGGGGCGCCCGTGATGCCGGCCCCGGAACGTCGAGTACGTGCCGTCGTGGAAGTAGCCCCGGGTCAGGGTCTTGGCGAGCGCGGCCATCGGCGCCTTCGCGAAGTCCTCGTAGTAGCCCTGGGACTCGCCCGTCACCGCCGCGTGCAGGGCGTGGTGGAAGTCGTCGCTCCACTGCGCCTGGAGCCCGAGGCCGCCGTGGTGGCGCGGGGTGATCACGCGCGGGTCGCCGAGGTCGGACTCGCCGACCAGGAACAGGGGTCTGTCCTGCTCTTCGGCCAGGGCGTCGACGGCCGTGGACAGCTCCTCCAGGAAGTGGACCGCGCGCGTGTCGCACAGCGCGTGCACCGCGTCGAGGCGCAGTCCGTCGATCCGGTAGTCGCGCAGCCAGGCGAGCGCGCTGCCGACGAGGTACGCGCGCACCTCGTCGGAACCGGGGGCGTCGAGGTTGACCGCGGCGCCCCAGGGCGTGTGGTGGGTGTCCGTGAAGTACGGCCCGAACGCGGGCAGATGGTTACCCGAAGGGCCCAGGTGATTCTGGACCACGTCAAGGACGACGCCGAGCCCGAGGCCATGCGCCATGTCGACAAAGCGCTTCAATGCCTCGGGGCCCCCGTACGGCTCATGCACCGCCCAGGGGCTGACGCCCTCGTAGCCCCAGCCGTGCTTCCCGGGGAACGGGCACAGCGGCATCAGCTCGACATGGGTGATGCCCAACTCGACGAGATGAGGCAGGTGTTCGCCTGCGGCGTCGAGCGTGCCCTCGCGCGTGAAGGTCCCCACGTGCAGCTCGTACAGGACCGCGCCCGGCAGGCCGCGCTCCGGCCCTGAGGGTGAGCGCCACGTGTACCGCGCGTGGTCGACGACCGCGCTCAGACCGTCGGGCCCGTCCGGCTGGCGGCGCGAGCGGGGGTCGGGCAGCACCGGACCGCCGTCGAGCGCGAACCCGTAGCGCGTGCCGTCCTGCGCGTCCGCCTCGCCCGTCCACCACCCCTCGCGGTCCGGGTCGCGCTCCAACGCGCGCGTGGTGCCCTCGCAGTGGAGCGCGACCCGCTCTGCCTGTGGTGCCCACACCTCGAACTGCACGGACGGTTCCCCCTTGTCTGCCGACAGTGACGACCCGTCCATCCTGCGTCAGCGGAGATCGATCCGCTGGGATTCGCGGCGGGTTCCGCGCATTCCTCGCCGGATCGGACCCGTCGGCCGAACCGGCCGGTGAACCTCAGACGAAATTGATGCGCTTCTCCGTGACCGGGTACCCGGCCTTCGTGAAGTTCGCCGCCATCGGGAAGTTCCCGTCGTCCGTCGCCCCGGCAACGAACTCGGCGCCGTGTTCCACCAGGAAGTGTGTCGACTCGACGAGCAGGTCGTACGCGTATCCGTGGCCGCGCTGCTCCGGCACCACGCCGATGAACCCGATGCACGGCCCGCCGGGGTTGTGGGCGGGGATGTGCAGGCCGACCAGCTCACCCTGAGGCGTGTACGCCAGCTGCCACCACTCGCGCGGCGACGGGCACCAGTGGAAGAAGTCCAGCTCCTCCTGCGCGGCCGTGTCGAGGCCCGACTCCTCGATGGCGCGGCGCGCGTGCGCGTCGAGCGTCGCCGAGTGGACCCGGCGCAGCACGTCGAGGATCACCTCGTCGTCGGGTTCGGCCCGGAACTCCAGGCGGCCGGGGCGCTCCGGCAGACCGTTGTCCGGCGTCCACCGGTAGCGCAGCCGCTCCACGAGGAGCTTCTTGCCGGCCCGCGTGACCGCCGCCATCCGCGCCTCGGCGGCCGCCCGCGTCCGCGGGTCCTCACTCCAGCCCGCAGGCAGGATCAGCTCGTACTCGACGTCGAACGGGGCCTGCCGCAGCAGTTCGGCGCCCGCCTCGATGTCGTCCTCCAGGACGTCGAACCAGTTCAGGTTCACCGGTTCCGTGTCATCCTTGCCGCCCCACCAGGCGGCCCGCGCGACCACGCGCCCTTCGCGCAGGGCGACCCAGGTCCAGTCGGGGCGGTAGTCGCCGCCCTCGGCGACGGTGCGATATCCGACGCCGGTGATGACACGGCCCACGAGGCCCGGATCCTCGAACGTACGGAAGAGTGGAACGTCTTCTTCGGTCAGTGCGCGGACGACCAGACGGGCGTCGTCGTGCGTCGGGTGCGGGCTTCCATGCGGTACAGCAGTCAAGAAATCTCCTGGTCCATGCGAACGCGCCCGGTGGCGGTCCTGGCTGCCGAACGTAGCAGCGGGCCCGCGCCGGGCGCGCCCGGTTTTCCGCACACCGCGTCAAGCCACTGTCCTTGCTGGTCAAGGCCGTACGGGGGCGGGCTGAACTTCGCCGTTTTCTGGACACCTCGGCCGCGCTGCCGGAGAATCACGTACGTGACCTCCTCGTTCGAGCACCATACGTACCCCGCGCGGCTGTCCGACGCCGAGCGCGACAGGGCGTTGCGGGAGCTCCGCGAGGGCGCCGCACTCGGCAGGCTGTCGCACGACACGTTCGTACGGCGAATGGAGCTGGCACTCGCCGCCCGCCGGTCCGACGAACTCGCCGCGCTCACCGCCGATCTGCACACCGAGGGCCGCTGGTCCCGCGTGGTCTTCGGCACGGTGGCGGCGGTCTCGGGCTTCACGGTGCGGCTGCGCGGGGCGTGGCAGCGCGAGCGCCTCCCGAAGCTGCAGCTGCCGTCGCCGAACAACCCCTACCCGCTGCGCATCGGGCGCGACCCGGCGAACGGACTGCGGCTCAGCCACGAGACCGTCTCCCGGGTGCACGCCGAACTGAGCAGGCAGGGCGGCATGTGGGTGCTGCGTGACCTCGGCTCCACCAACGGCACGTCCGTCAACGGGCGGCGGGTGGTCGGCGCGGCGGTCGTCCAGGACGGCGACCAGGTCGGCTTCGGACGGATGTCGTTCCGCCTCTCCGCCGACTCCGCCTGACTCGGGAGCGTTACAACTCCGGTCGCTCCACGGGGCGTTCGCGGTCAGTCGCCCGCCGCGAGCGTGTGCCGCACGGCCGCGACGGTCGTCCGCGACTGGTGCTCGACCTGGTGCTCCAGCGGCACCCAGCGCGCCCTGAACCGCTCGGCGAACGCATCGCACCAGCGCGTCACCAACTGCTCAAGACGCTCCGCGTCCGGGTCGTCCGCCTCCTTCAGGACCCGCAGGAGCATCGCGGCGGCCCGCAACGGCAGCCGTCTGGAGAACGCGTCGATGCTCCCCACGTACGCCATCGTGGCGTCCGGCGGCGGAGGTTGCAGCCAGTCGTCCGCAAGGCCCGGCACCAGCGCGACGGCCCAGCGCGTCGCCCGCATCAGCGGCCCGTCCACCTCGGGAAGCCGCGGCAGCGCCGACTGCAGGATCTCCTCCACCAGGAGCGTGTCCCGGCTCAGCCGCTGCGCCAGGCGCCGCAGCGCCCGGTCGGGGGCGGGGTGCGGCGCCGGGTCGTCCACGAGGTCGCTCGCCCACATCGGGACCTCGACGATCGCCGTGCGGCCCCCGTAGCGGTGGACGTGGTGCCAGGTGCTGTGCCGGGCGTCGTCCGGCAGGCTCGGGAACGCGGCCTCCGCGCCGGGCTCCGGCATCACATGGACGCCGGGTCCCGTCGCCGGCCAGCCCGCCGCGTCCGAGGCCCCCGTCTCCACCGGGATGTGCAGCTCCGCCGCCGACTTGGCGAACGGCTCCGCGAGCCCCGGTATGTCCCGCGTCAACTGCACCCAGCTGCCGCCCAGATCGGTGCCGTGCAGCGACACCTGGAGAAAGGGGCGCAGCTCGTCGATGACCCCGGTCAGGGTCCGTGTCTCGGGCGGCAGCCGGTCCGGCGGCAGCACGGAGGGCGACCATTCGGGCTGCTCGGGGCCCGCGGGTCGGAAGAAGTGCCGGTGGTAGTCGAGCAGGGTTTGCGGTGCGGGGGTGCGGTGCAGATCCGCGCCGTCCGGGTCGGCGCACAACAAGAAGTGCCAGGAGCAATCGGTGCGCAACTCCCACTCCATCAGGGCGCGTTCGGCCAGGCGCAGTAGAGTGGAGCCACCGGCCGGCTCGTTCGCATGGGCTCCCGCGACCACGAGCACCGCGCGGTGGTCGTGCCCCACCGACAACAGGTGCAGCGGCCGGCCCGCGCGTGAGGTCCCGACCTGGCGTAGAACGCACAGGTCGGGTCGGTGAGTCGCCAGCTCCCGTGCTGACTGGGCCAGTTCGGCCGCATTCGGGTAGTGCTGCTCCGTCAGGTGACTCACCCCCGTTGGTGCTCCACGCGTCGCATCCCGCAGTACCCCACGCTCCGCGGCACCTGTCAAGAAGGCCGCATCCCGTGCCTCACTGCTGGTGCGGCCCGCGGCCCGCCAGGCCGAGGAACGTCTCGCCGACGGTCTCGGAGAGCATGGGGCGGGCGTGGAGTGCCGGGCCACGTCGGAGGGCTGGACGTCCCAGCCGACGATCAGCCGGCTCTCCGCGATCATCTCGGAGACGTTCGGCCCGACGAGGTGCACCCCGAGACGCTCAGGCGCCCGCCTCACCCGTATGGGTGTACGAGGACTGCGGTGAGGGGCCCGCGGTGGTCCGCTGAGAAGACTCGCGCGTCTCCCGGCGCGCACCGGCACAAGGCTGGGGGCTCGGCGATGCGCGCAGTTCCGGGAGCCCAGGACCCGGCCGGGATCACCGGCCCTTCGGCGGCAGGCCGCGCCACGTGCCCCTTCGTGCCGTCCGAGGTCTTGGAGGCATTCGGCGCCGGCGGGCTCCGCCCCGCACCCGGCCACCGCGGTCCCGACGACCCACCCCCGCCCAGCCTCCGCGCACCGGGGACCGACCGCGACCCCTACCCCCTGTACCGGACGCTCAGGACGTCGTACCCGCTCGTCCACGACGAGGCCTTCGGGGCGTGGCTCATCAGCCGCTACGGGGACGTGCGCGCCGCGCTCGCCGATCCGCGGCTCGTCGCCCCGCCGCCGGGACGGCCCCTGGCGCACCTGGAGGACCGCACCCACGCCGTGCACCGCGCACTGCTCCAGCCGGCGCTGCGCGGCCGCGCCCTGGCCGCTCTGCGGGCCGGTGTGGAACGCGCCGCGTACGTGCTCGCACGTCGCCTGGCGGAGCGTCAGGAGGTCGATCTTGTCGCGGAGTTCTGCCAGTGGCTGCCGGCCCTGGCGGCGGTGACCGCGCTCGGGCTGCCCCACGAGGACATCGCGCGCGTGCGCGAGTGGTGCCGCGAGGGCCTCACGCACCTCGGCGACGGCCACGGTGACCTGGACGCCTTTCTGCGTCCCCATGTCGCACGCCGCCGCGCGCGTCCCGGCGACGACCTGCTGTCCGTCCTCAGCACCGCACGGGCGGACGGCAGCCACCTCCCTGACGAGACCGTCGTCGGCCTCGCCGGGACGCTGCTCGGCGCCGGAGGCGAGGCCACGCATCTCGCGCTCGCCTCGTTCCTCGCCAACCTGCTCGACCGCCCTGCCCAGTTGAGGCTCGTACGGGAGCGTCCCGCGCTGATACCGGCGGCCTGGGTGGAGTCCCTGCGCCGCGACCCCGCCGTGCACATCGTGCTGCGCCGCGCCCTCGTGCCCGTCGTCACCGGCGCCGGGACGATACCCGCGGGCGCCGACGTCGCCTGTCTCGTGGGCGCCGCGGGCCGCGACCCGGCGCGCTTCGCCGTCCCCGACCGCTACGACCTCCTGCGCCCGGCGCCCGGACAGCTGGCCTTCGGCGCGGGCCGCCACCGCTGCCTCGGTGTGCAGCTGGCCCGCCTCACCGCCGACTGCGCGCTGCACGCCCTCCTGGAGGCCCTCCCGCACCTGCGCTGGGCCCCTGGCGGCCGGCCCGCCTCCACCGGCCTCATCACGCGCGGCCCGAAGACGCTCCCGGTACTCCTCAGCTGACGGGCGCGCGTACGAGGAGTGCCACCGGATGCCGGTCGAACAGTTTCTCCACGCGCGCGTGGCCGGTGAACTCGCTTCCCGGGGCGAGCAGGTCGACCCACTGGCCCTCCGGGAGTGACAGCTCCGTGTCGCGCCAGCCGCCCGCCTCCGTGAGGCGCAGCGACAGTCGGGTCGCGGCGGCGACGACCTCTCCGGAGCGCGCGAACGCCACACAGTGCGCGGCGCCCGCCCCCCGCGCGGCGACCGGTTCGTACGTCGATCCGCCGCCGAACCACTCCGGGTGCGCCCGGCGCAGCCGCAGCGCGGCGACGGTGAGCGCCAGTTTCTCGTCGGACAGATCGCCGGGGACGTCCCCCTCGTCGGAGTCGAGCCGCTCCAGCAGATCCAGGTCGAAGCGGGCCGGCGCACGGTTGTCCGGGTCCACCAGCGCCCGGTACTCGCGCTCCGTGCCCTGGTAGACGTCCGGCACCCCCGGCATCGTCAGATGGGCGAGAGCGGCCCCCAGGACGTTCGCCCGGACATGGGGCCGCAAGGAGTCCGCGAATGCGGCGACGGCCTCCCTGGGCGGCCCGCACGGGCCGGCGGCCACGAAGTCGCGCACCGCCTTCTCGTAGTGCGCGTCCGGCTCGGTCCAGCTCGTGTGCAGCCCCGCCTCGCGCACGTGCTTGAGCATCGCGCCCTGGAGCCGCTCGCCGTCCTGGTCGCCGAACCCGACCGCCGTCTGCCAGGCCGCCCAGGCGAGTTGGGGATCGGGCGCGCTCGCGCCGCCCTCGCGCGCGGTCCGCTCGGTGACCTTCGCGAGCAGATCGGCCCAGCGCCCGGGACACTGCGTGAGCACGGAGATCCCCGCCCGCACATCGGCGCTCCGCTTGGTGTCGTGGGTCGACAACACGGTGCCCGTGTACGGCCAGTCGCGCTGCACGCGCGCGCAGTACGCGTGGAACGACTCCGGGTCCACCGCCGGGCTCTGCGGCGTCCCGCCGACCTCCGTCGCCGACAGGAGGGGCGCGTGCCGGTAGAACGCCGTGTCCTCGACCGCCTTGGCGCGCAGCGCGGACGCCGTCTGCGCGAACCGCGCCCGGAACGCCTCGTGTTCGGGCCCCGACCCGCGCTTCCCGAGCGCCAGGTCCCGCACGGTGTCCACCGCCTCGGCCTCCTCGGCGACGGCGAACACCCCCTTGGCGTCCTCGGCGTCACCGGGCGTGAGCACGGTCTCGGGGTCCGCGCCCCCGGTCACGTACGGCCGGTACACGTCGAGGCGCACCAGGAGTTCGCGTACGGCGGCGCGCAGGGCCCACGGGGCGTGGTCGCGCAGGGCGGCGTCGGCGGCGCACAGCCGCCCCGCGTCGCGTGTGAGGCGGTCCACCTCGGCCGCCAGCTCGTGCGTGACGACCTTGTACGCGGCGCGGCGCGCCGTGGCGTCCCAGTCGCCGCCCCGGTCGGCGGCGGCCGCCGTGAAGCGGCGGAACAGGCCGAGCAGTTCGTCCGCGCCCGACGGGTCGGTGAACAGGCCGTCGATCCGGCGCAGCGCGTCGTAGCCCGTCGTACCGGCCACCGGCCAGGCGGCGGGCAGCTGTTCGTCCTCGCCGAGGATCTTCTCGACGACGGTCCAGCGCCCGGCGGCCGCGTCGGCGAGGTCCTTCAGATACGCGCCGGGGTCCGCGAGGCCGTCGGGGTGGTCGACGCGCAGCCCGTCGAGTACGCCCTCGCGCAGCAGCTGGACGATCTTCTCGTGGGTGGCGTCGAACACCTCCCGGTTCTCCACGCAGACCCCGATGAGGTCCGAAATGGTGAAGAAACGCCGGTAGTTGAGCTCGGTGCGGGCCAGGCGCCACCAGCCGAGCCGGTACCACTGCGCGTCGAGCAGCTCCGGAAGGGGCAGCGTCTCCGTGCCCTCGCGCAGCGGGAACGCGTGCTCGTAGTAGCGCAGCACACGCCCGTCCACCTCGAGGTGGTCCAGCTCGTGGCTCAGCCGGTGGCCGAGCACGGGCAGCAGGACCCGCCCTCCCTGCGCCTCCCAGTCGATGTCGAACCAGTGCGCGTAAGGGGAGTGCGGCCCGTCCCGCAGTACCTCCTGGAGGGGCCGGTTGAGCCCGGCCGCCGACGCCATGTGGTTGGGCACGATGTCGGCGATCAGGCCGAGCCCGTGCTCCCGCGCCGTCCGCGCGAGCGCCCGCAGCCCGGCCTCACCGCCCAGCTCGTCCCGCACGCGCGCGTGGTCCACGACGTCGTACCCGTGCGTGGAACCGGGTACGGCCTCCAGAACCGGCGACAGATGCAGGTGCGAGACACCCAGCGAGGCCAGATACGGGACGGCTCCGGCGGCCGCGGCGAACGGGAACGCCGGCTGGAGCTGCATCCGGTACGTGGCCGTGGGCGGGGCGGGGACCCCGCCCTCTTGATGGTCCGGTGTCATGCGCGTCATGCGAACCTACGTACCCGCCCCGGCGTCTTTCGTGTCATCGCCGCATGCATATGTCACCGGCGCCGTCGATAGCTTCGAACGATGGCACAGGCAGCGGGGGGAACGTCGGCGACATACCGCGAGGTGCTCGGGGCGACCGGGGCACTGCTCCCGGTGATCTCGTTCTTCGGGCGGCTGCCGGTGGCGGTGATCCAGTTCGGCAGCGTCCTGCTGATCACCAGGACGAGCGGTTCCCTCGCGACCGGAGGGACCGTGGCCTGCGCGCTCGCGCTCGGACAGGTGGCCATGGGGCCCGTCGTCGGCCGGCTCGCCGACCGGCGCGGGCAGCGGAGCGTCGTCCTGTGCTGCTCGCTGCTGAACGCCCTCGCGATCGCCTGCTACACGCTCGGCGCCCTCGCGGGACTCCCCACGCCGCTCCTGGTGGCGCTCGGCGTGCTCGCCGGGGCCACGGTGCCGGGGATCGGCCCGCTGGCCAGGGCCCGGGGCGTCGCGCTCGTCCGCCGCGGGGGTGCGGACGAGCGCGTCGTGAACACGGTGCTGTCACTGGAGAGCACGATGGACGAGCTGTCGTTCGTCCTCGGGCCCGCGCTGATCGGCGTCGCGGCCTTCGTCGGCCACCCCGCGTACGCGTTCGGGGCCGCCGCTCTCCTGGTCGCCGGCTGCGGCACGGCGTTCGCGCTGCACCCGACGGCGACGGCGGTCCGGCCCGCGACGGCGCCCGCCCCCAAGGAGCCGCGGGCCCGGCGCCCCCGCATGCCGCGCGAGGTCCGGCTCGTGCGCCTCGGCCTCGTCCTCCTCGGCGTCCTCCTGGGCGGCTGCGGGGCCGGGATCACGGCGCTCACCCAGAAGCTCGGCCAGGAGGACCAGGCGGGCCTCGTCTACGCCGCCATGGGCGTCATGAGCGCCGCCGTCGGCCTGTCCATGGCCGCCGTGCCGGAGCGCTTCGGGCTCGCGCTGCGCTGGCGGGTCGCCACGGCCGCCGCCGCGCTCCTGTCCCTCCTGCTGATCGGCACGCAGAGCATGCCGGGCCTCTACGTGGCGGTGACCGTGTTCGGCGCTGTCTTCGCGCCGAACCTGATCACCGGCTTCGGACTCACCGAACGCGCCGTGCCGCGCGAACGTCTCGCCGAGGGCATGACGTTCGCCGCGAGCGCCTTCGTCGGCGGGCAGGCGGTCACGCTCGCCGTGGCGGGCCGCCTCGCCGAGTCCCACGGCCCCGCCGCGGCGTTCACCGTCGGCAGCGTGGCCGCGGCCCTCGCGTTCGGCGTCGCACTTGTCGTAAAGGCCCCGGCGGGACCAGGAGTCACGCCGGTCGCTGCAACACCGTCAGGCTCCGGTCGAGGAGCGTGAGGCGGTCACCGGCCTTTACCTTCGCGCCGGTCCCGAGGGGCACGGCTTCGGGCAGCGCCGTGTCCACGACGACCTCCCACTGCCGGCCGTGGTTGACCGGCACGAGGAACTCCAACGCGTCGGGCGACGCGTTGAACAGCAGCAGGAACGAGTCGTCCGAGATGCGCTCGCCCCGGGGGCCCGGCTCCGAGATCGCGTGCCCGTTGAGGAACACCGACAGGGCCCGCGCCTGCGCCGCGCCCCAGTCGTCCCGCGTCATCTCCTCGCCCTCCGGAGTGAACCAGGCGATGTCGCTCAGCTCGTCGTGGGTGCCCTCGACCGGCCGCCCGTGGAAGAAGCGGCGCCTGCGGAACACCGGGTGGTCACGCCGGAGCCGCGCCATCGCGCGCGTGAACGCCAGCAGGGCGTCCTGCTCTGTGCTCTCGGGGGTCTCGGGCCAGCGCACCCAGGCCAGCTCGCTGTCCAGGCAGTAGGCGTTGTTGTTGCCGTTCTGCGTGCGCCCCAGCTCGTCCCCGTGGCTGAGCATCGGCACGCCCTGGGAGAGCATCAGCGTCGCGATGAAGTTGCGGATCTGACGGTTCCGCAGGCCGAGCACCCCGGGGTCGTCGCTGTCGCCCTCCGTGCCGCAGTTCCACGACCGGTTGTGGCTCTCCCCGTCGCGGTTGCCCTCGCCGTTCGCCTCGTTGTGCTTCTCGTTGTACGAGACCAGGTCGCGCAGGGTGAAACCGTCGTGGCACGTGACGAAGTTGATGGAGGCGAGCGGCCGGCGGCCGTCGTCCTGGTAGAGGTCGGACGAGCCGGTCAGCCGTCCGGCGAACTCGGCGAGGGTGCGCGGCTCGCCCCGCCACAGATCCCGGACGGTGTCCCGGTACTTGCCGTTCCACTCCGTCCACAGCGGCGGGAAGTTGCCCACCTGGTAGCCGCCCTCGCCGACGTCCCACGGCTCGGCGATCAGCTTCACCTGGGAGACCACCGGGTCCTGCTGCACGAGGTCGAAGAACGACGACAGCCGGTCCACCTCGTGGAACTGCCTCGCCAGCGTGGCCGCCAGGTCGAAGCGGAACCCGTCGACGTGCATCTCGGTGACCCAGTAGCGCAGCGAGTCCATGATCATCTGGAGGACGTGCGGCGAGCGCATGAGCAGCGAGTTCCCGGTGCCCGTGGTGTCCATGTAGTAGCGGCGGTCGTCCGCGAGACGGTAGTACGAGGCGTTGTCGAGGCCCCTGAAGGACAGCGTCGGGCCCAGGTGGTTGCCCTCGGCCGTGTGGTTGTAGACGACGTCGAGGATGACCTCGATCCCGGCCTCGTGCAGCGCCCGCACGGCCGACTTGAACTCCAGGACCTGCTGCCCGCGGTCGCCCCAGGACGCGTAGGCGTTGTGGGGCGCGAAGAAGCCGATGGTGTTGTAGCCCCAGTAGTTGTTCAGGCCCATCTCCACCAGCCGGTGGTCGTTGACGAACTGATGGACCGGCATCAGTTCGAGCGCCGTCACGCCCAGCTCCGTGAGGTGCTCCAGGATCGCCGGGTGCGCGAGCGCCGCGTAGGTGCCGCGCAGCTCCTCCGGGAGCGCCGGGTGCGTCATCGTGAGGCCCTTCACATGGGCCTCGTAGATCACCGTGTGGTGGTACTCGGTGCGCGGTGGGCGGTCGTCGCCCCAGTCGAAGTACGGGTTGACCACGACCGACGTCATCGTGTGCGGCGCCGAGTCCAGGTCGTTGCGCTTGTCGGGCGACCCGAAGGGATACCCGTACACCGCCTCGCCCCAGTCGATCCGGCCGCTGATCGCACGTGCGTACGGATCGAGGAGCAGCTTCGACGAGTTGCACCGCTGCCCGCGCTCCGGGGTGTACGGGCCGTGTGCGCGGAAGCCGTACCGCTGGCCCGGCATGATGCCGGGCAGATACGCGTGCCGCACAAAGGCGTCGGTCTCCCGCAACTCGACCGCGGTCTCCGACCCGTCGTCGTGCAGCAGACACAGCTCTATGCGCCGGGCGGCCTCCGAGAAGACCGCGAAGTTGGTGCCGGCGCCGTCGTAAGTGGCACCGAGTGGATACGCCTGTCCAGGCCAGACCTGCATGGGTACGACTCTTCCACTCCCGGCCCGGATGCCCCGGGCGACTTCCGCCAGAGTCTTCCCGAAAGTGACGGAACCACCTAGGAATTGGGCCCCTCTTAAAGGAAGACCACGCATACCCGTCCGCCCACAGGTGGGGCCGCGGGGACAACAGGGGGAAGATGTGCGAGAGCTCGCAAGACGCCATCTGGGGAAAATGATGGCGGGAGCGGCCGTCGCGGCCGCGGCGACCGCCGTGCTGCTGGGCGTGACCCTGCCAGGGGAGGCGGGCGCGGGTGACCAGGCCAAGGCCGGCTCCGCCCAGCAGGACGCGATCCCGAAGGACGGCGTGGTGGAAGCCGCGCCGAAGGAGGGCGACAAGGGCGTCGGCAGGGACCCGCTGACCGACGACGAGATCAAGCGCGCCGAACGGATAGCCGTCGCGAGCAACGGGCTGCGCAGGAGCGCGCGGGACGTCGAGGGCGACCGGGGGCCGCAGCACCTGTCCACGAACCTCAGCGAGGTGGACCCCACGCAGAGCGGCGCGCAGGCGGCAGAGCGGCGCGCCGAGGTCGTCTACTACGACTACAAGGCCGACACGGTCGTGACCAGGACCGTGAACCTCGACAGCGGCAAGGTCGAGAACACCGACACGGCGCACGGCGTGCAGCCGCCGCCGAGCCCCGAGGAGCTCCGGGAAGCGACGCAGCTCCTCATCGCGAACCCCCTCGGCGCCGGCCTGAAGAAGGACTACAAGGACGCCACCGGCAAGCAGCTCACGAGCACGGACCAGCTCGAACTGAGCGGCATGGTCTTCCGCAAGAAGACCGTCGCCCACGTCCCGTCGGGCCTCACCGCCTGCGGCGAGCACCGGTGCCTGCGCGTCGTCACCAAGGTCAGGAACGGGCCGTGGATCGACACCCGCGCCCTGGTCGTCGACCTCAGCGCGCGCACCGTCGGCCGCCTCGGCTGAGCCCCCACGCCCTCTTCTCCTCCTGTTCGAAGGAGTCATTCCGTATGCACGTCAACAGACTTCGGCGCGCCCGCGCCCGGGCCGCCGTCGCCCTCACGTCCCTCGCGCTGCTCGGCACCGCCGTCACCGCCGCGGGCCCCGCCACCGCCGCCCCGCAGGCGCCCGCCGCCGCGGCCCCGGCCTGCAGCACCGCGTACAAGATCGAGCAGGTCCTCGACGGGGGCACGACCTGGCGCATGTGCTGGCACTACAACACGCTGTCCGGGCTCGTCCTCGACAACGTCAGCTACCAGCCCAAGGACGAGCCCCAGCCGATCGCCGTCCTCACCAGCGCCCGCCTCGCGCAGGTGCACGTCCCCTACGACGACGGCGAGAACGAGTACGACGACGTCACCGGCACCGACTTCGGGTACGCCCTGCAGAACCTGAAGCCCGGCGAGTGCCCCGGCGGCACCATCAAGACCGTCAAGGTGCCCGACCGGGGCAACGTGCAGGGCCTGTGCACCACCACGCGCGCGCGTGGGCACGCGTACCGGCTCAACGACGACGAGAGCACCGGCGGCAGCGGCAAGGTCTACACCGCCCAGGGCAAGGACCTCCTCGTCTACACGGTCAACAAGGCGTCCTGGTACGAGTACATCACCGAGTGGCGGTTCTCCTCCGACGGGACGATCACGTCGAACGTCGGCGCGACCGGCAGCCTCTCCCCGTACGACTACAACGGCACGGACGGCAAGGGCTGGCCGCTCGGCAAGGGCGCCCGCGCCTACGCCGAGAGCCACGCCCACAACGTCTTCTGGCGGCTCAACTTCGGCCTCGACGGCTCCCCCAAGAGCAAGGTCGAGCAGTACGACTCCAAGGTCACCGCGCCGCACGGCAGCGGCAGCCCCACCACGAAGACCACCCGCACCCCCGTCACCAAGGAACTCGCCGGTGACGCGAAGGACATGCGCTGGTGGCGGGTCGTCAGCACCGCGGGCAAGAACAAGGACGGCCACCCCAGGTCCTACGAGTTCGTGCCCGGCCGCACAGCCAAGTTCCCCGGCCGTTCGTTCACCAAGCACGACGTGTACTTCACCGAGTACAAGAAGTGCGAGCAGTACGCGAGCGACAACCCGGCCGGGCACTGCGGCGGCGCCAGCGTCGACAAGTGGGTCGGCGGGCAGACGCTCACGCACCCGATCACCTGGGTCAACATCGGGTTCCACCACATCGCCCGGGACGAGGACCAGCAGCCGATGCCGGTCCACTGGCAGGGCTTCTCACTGGCCCCCAGGGACGTGACCGCTATGAATCCGCTCACTCCCGCCGACCTCGCGGACCAGAACGGCGTGCCCAGAAACGGTAGTTGAGAAACTACCCTGCCCATCCGGCTGCACCGCCGACCGCTCCCGGAGTACCCTTCCTTGATCGTTGCTGGGGTTGCTCGGGGGAGCGGAAGGCGGTGCGTGGGTGAGCTCGGGTGGGCTGGAGCTGCCCCCTGGTGACGCAGGTCACGAGGGGAGCTCCGCTGACGTCCCGCCCGGAGCGGTGTCCTTGGCACGGCCGATGGACATGGGATCCCAGATCGGACCGGAGTCGGAGTTCGCCTGGGGCGCCGACGCCTGGAGCGAGGTCCGTACGCGCGCGCAGCGGGCCGGCCGCGCCTACATCTGGCTGAACCTGGTCGAACAGCGGCTGCGGGCCGTGGTGGCCGCCGTGCTGCGCCCCATCTACGAACCCGTCCACGGGGACGACTGGGTCGTGGCTGCCGCCGGGCCCGCCGGGCAGGAGTGGGTCCAGCGGGCCGTCGCCGTGCGCGAGGTGAGCCGCCGCAAGGGCTACCTGCTCGACCCGGCCGACGACAACGTCCTCAGCTTCCTCACCCTGCCGCAGCTGCGCGAGCTGATGGTGCAGCACTGGCCCTGCTTCGAGCCGTACTTCGACGACCGCCGCGACGTCGAACTCGCCCTCGACGAGCTCGAGGTGACGCGGAACGTCGTCTCGCGCAACCGCGCCCTGTCCGAGGCCGTCCTCGCCCAGGCCGAGCGCGCCTCCGGGCGCCTCCTGGAGATGCTCGGCGCGGGCTCGGACGTCCCGTCCGCCCGCAGGCTCCCGGTGGACGCCGTCGAGGAACTCGTCGGCGACCGGTACGCCGACGTCGTGGGCGTGCACTCGGACCGGGTGCGGCTCCTGCGCCAGTTCCCGGCCGAGGACATCTTCGGCGGCGCGCGCCGCCTCGACGCCATCGGCATAGGCCTGAACATGCTGGTGCAGAACTTCTCGGGCCGCCGCCTCGTCCGGCTCGCCGAGTCCGGCTGCCGGGTGCGGCTGCTCTTCCTCAACCCCGCCTCCAGCGCCGTCAAGCGCAGGGAGCGCGAGCTGGGCCTCAAGCGGGGCGAGCTGAGCCGCGCCGTCGAGATGAACATCCTGCATATGCGCCGGGTGCGGGCCCGGCTGCGCGACCCGGGCGCCTTCGAGATCCAGGTCTACGACGAGACGCCGCGGTTCACCGCGTATCTCGTCGACGGCGACGGGTCGGACGGCGTCGGGGTCGTCCAGTCGTATCTGCGCCGGGCCAGGGGCATGGAGGCGCCGGTCCTCGTATTGCGCGGGCCCGGGCGCGTGGTGAAGGCCAATGCCCGGGACGGGGAGGAAGCCGGACTTTTCCCGACGTATCGCGAAGAATTCGAGCTGGCGTGGGCGGACGCCCGGCCCGTGTCCTGACCCCGCCGCACCCCGGGAAGCGGAACGCTCCCGGCCCGTTGTCAGTGCCCCATGTCATCGTGGTGGCCACTGGGGGAGACACGGGGACGCACCATGAAGAAGGGGGCCGCGATGGGATGGCACCAGGAGCTGCTGGTCGGCTTCGACCTGGAGACCACGGGGACGGATCCGCGCGAGGCGCGCATCGTCACGGGCGCGGTGATAGAGGTCAAGGACGCGAGGCCGCTGGGTCACCGGCAGTGGCTCGCGGACCCGGGGGTCGAGATCCCGGCCGACGCGGTCGCCGTGCACGGGATCAGCAACGAGAGAGCGGCGTCCGACGGTGAGCCGGCCGACCGGGTCGCGGACTCCATAGCGCAGACGCTCGTCGGGTACTGGCGCACGGGCGTGCCCGTCGTCGCGTACAACGCCGCGTTCGACCTGACCCTGCTCTCCGCCGAGCTGCGCCGCCATGGCCTGCCGTCGCTGCGGGAGCGGCTCGGCGGCATGGACCCGGCGCCCGTCATCGACCCGTACACGATCGACCGCTCGGTGGACCGCTACCGCAAGGGCAAGCGGAACCTCGAGGCGGTGTGCGCGGAGTACGGCGTGACGCTCGAGTCCGCGCACGACGCCTCCGCCGACGCCCTCGCCGCCGCGCGCCTGGCCTCCGCGATAGCCGGCCGCCACCCGAAGGTCGCCTCCCTCGGACCGGCTCGCCTCCACGAATCCCAGATCGAGTGGTACGCGCAATGGGCGGCGGACTTCCAGTCCTTCCTGCGCCGCAAGGGCGACGCACAGGCGGTGGTCGAGGCGACGTGGCCGATGCGGGAGCTGACGGGGCCCGGGGTCTGAGCGGTGAGGCGGGGGGCTTCACGGAGCCACCGGCCCGGGGGCCGGTGGCTCCGTGAAGATCCCGCCGCCACCGGGCCGCCCTACACGGCCACCCGCCTCCACTGCTGCGACGCCGCGCCCGTGTACGTCTGCTGGACGACCGCCGTGCCCGTCGCCGTCGAACCGCCGGCCGCGCCGAGGGACTTGCCCGTGCGGACGCACACCAGGCGGACGTGGCCACCGTCCGTGGACTCCGCGCGCCAGTGCTGGTTGTCCGCGCCGGTGGCCCGGTACTGGACGATCGGGGCGTTCTCCGTGGCCTGGCCGCCGCTGACGTCCGCCGTCAGGCCGGAGTGCACGTTGGTCAGGCGGTGGCCGCCGTCCAGGGCCTCCGCGAACTTCCACTGCTGCGACGCGCCGCCCGTGCGCGCGCCCAGGACCAGCGGCGCGGACTCGGCGGTCCCCGACACCTCGATCGCCATGCCGCTGTCGGCCCGGTTGACGAGGACGTAGCGCTGCGACGCGTACGAGGGGGCCAGGGTGATGCTCGCGCCCGGCTTCAGGCTGACGTCCTTCGTCCAGGAGCCGGCCCGTACGCGGGTGGTGCGGCCGCCGGTCGAGGTGAGCCGGAGCTTCGTCGCCACGCCGTCCTTCCACTCCAGGTCGGCCGTGAACCCGCCGCGCACGCCGATGCCGGTGACCTTGCCCGACGCGCCCCACGCGACCGGCAGAGCGGGCAGGAGTTCGACGAGGCCGGGGCGGGAGTAGAGAAGCATCTCGATCACGGCGGCCGTCGTGCCGAAGTTGGCGTCGATCTGGAACACCGAGCTGTCGCCGCCCAGTTGGTACATGTCGAAGAAGTTCGGCGCGGTGCCGTTGCTGTGGTTCACGGAGGGCCGCAGCACCGTGCCGACGAGCTGGTACGCCTTCTCCGCGTCCTTCATCCGCGCCCAGCACAGGGCGCGCCACGCGCAGCCCCAGCCGTAGGTGTCCATGCCGCGGGCCGTGAGGCCCTTGTCGACGCCGACGAGGACGTCGTGCGGGCTGCGGTCGCGGCTGACGCGGTCGCCGGGGAACAGGCCGACGAAGTGGGAGAGGTGCCGGTGCTGCGTCTCGCCGAGGTTCGCGCCGCCCATCCACTCCTCCATCCACCCAGTGGTGGGGCTGACACGCGGCAGGTACAGCCGGTCCTGGAGGGCGGTGACGCGGCGGGCGTACGCCTTGGAGGTGCCGAGGGCCGCCGTGGCGGTGCGGAAGTTCTCGAAGAGCTGCCACACCAGCTCCTGGGCGTACGTGATGCCGCGCGCGTCGGTCGGGCCGTGCTCCGGCGACCAGTCGTGGTCGTCGACGAGCACCTCGACGTCCGCCCCGGTCCTCGGGTCCTTCACCGTCGCCGTGACGAGCCGCTTCTCCCAGAACGCGCAGGCCCCCTCCAGGAGCGGCAGGATCTTCGCCAGGTAGCGCCGGTCGAGGGTGAACTCGTAGTGCTCGAAGAGGGAGTTGCACAGCCAGGCGTTGCCCGCCGGGTGCCACCACCAGCCGGGGCCGCCCATGGTGTTGGTGGAGATCGCCGTGGTCCAGCCGGCGATCTCGCCGCTCGTGTTGCGGAAGCCGTTGCGCGGGTCGTTGAACAGTTCGCGGGTGCGCTTCTCCCAGTGCGGGACCTGGGCGAGGCAGTAGTCGGCGAGCGCGTCGAAGCAGTCGGGCAGGCCAGTCCTGTCGGTGGGCCAGTAGTTCATCTGGAGGTTGATGTCGGTGTGGTAGTCCGCCATCCACGCCGGGTCGTTCCGGTCGATCCACAGGCCCTGGAGGTTGAGCGGCAGCGAGGAGCGCGAGCCGCACACCGTGAGGTAGCGGCCGAACTGGACGTACGACGCCTCGAGTTCGGGGTCGGGGCGGCCACCGGAGGCCTGCCGGGCCAGGAGCCGCTTGTCGGTGTCCAGGGCCCGCTGCGCGTCGGTGGACGCGCCCAGGTCGACGCTCATGGTGTCGAACAGGGCGCGGTGGTCGGCGACATGGGCGGCGAGAAGACGGGTCGCGCCGGCCTGCGCCGCTGCGGCGGTCCGCGCGGCGGCGGTGGCGTGCGGGTCGGCGTCGCGGTCGATGAACCCGTCGGCGTCGGGGGAGTAGGAGGTGCCGCCGCTCAGGACGAGGAGCACCTCGTCGCAGCCCTCGAAGGTGACCGAGGAGCCGCTCGCGCCGACCGTGCCGCCGCGGTGCGTCGCGGCCCGCGCGACAGCGGCGTAGGCGAGGCCGTTGTCGAGTTTCGCGGCGAAGCCGGCCGAGGCGGTGGCGGGGTCCACGGCGATCGGCTCGCCGCGTGTCCCGGTCAGCGTGAGGCGTCCGCTCCAGGTGCCACCCCCTACGCGTGTGAGCCGGACGACGATCACGTCGTCGGGGTGGCTGCAGTAGATCTCCCGCCGGTAGCGGGTGCCACCGAGCTCGTACTCCACCGTAGTCATGCCGTTGCTGAGGTCGAGGCGGCGCCGGTAGCCGCTCACGGCGGACGGGTCGTGCCCCGGCACCTCCAGATACGCCTTGACGAGGACGCCGTACGAGCCGAAGTGAGCGGTGTCGTAAGGGAATTGGCCGTCCGACTCCAGCGCGTCGTTCGCCCCGCCCGTCCACAGGCTGACGTCCGAGACGGACAGGACCTCGCGGGACGGGTGCCCGGAGACGACGGCCCCGAGGCGGCCGTTGCCGATCGGCAGCCCCTCCCGCATGAGCTGGTCCTCGGCGGCCGGGGACCCGTACCGCAGCGCGAGCGCGTCGGCCTCGGGTACGAGGCGTGGCGCGGCCGGGCGCCCGCCGGGTCTCGGCGCCGCCTGCGCCGCGAAGGCGGGTACTTGGCTCAGGGCCAGGAGAGATCCGATGGCTGAGCCGTATTTGAGAACGGAGCGGCGGGAGACGGCGGAGCCGGGTTCAGGGCGTGCGGGCATCAGGTCCTCCAGGCAAAGGTCGGCCAACTCCGCCGTACCTTGCTCCAGGACCCCATCACGGGAAAGAGATCGGATGAATTCAGCGCGAAAGTCCAACAACTCCTGAGCGGGAGTCCAACCGCCGCTTCGCGAGCGGAAGTTCGGCCGCCCATGCCCGAGCGGAGGTTCAGTCAAGCGCCGGGAACGGCACCCGTCAGAACGGGTACCAGCGCACCGCCGGATCCCCGTCCCGCAGAGACGCCACCCTGCGCTCGAACTCCGCGAGCGCCTTGGGGTTGGCCGGCGCGTGCTGGGCGACCCACGCGCAGCTCGCCGTCTCGCGCGCGCCGCGCAGCACGGCGCACCCGTCCCACTCCCGCACGTCCCAGCCGTACGTCCGCGTGAACGCGTCGTACGCCTCGGGGTCGAGGCCGTACCGGTCGCGGGAGAGCGCCATGACGACCAGGTCGTGCTCGCGCAGGTCGGCGGAGAACGTCTCCAGGTCGACGAGGACGGGCCCGTCGGGGCCGATGTGCACGTTGCGCGGCAGCGCGTCCCCGTGGATCGGGCCCGGCGTCAGACGCGGGACGAGCGCCGCCGCCGCGTCCGCGAAGCCGTCGCGCCGTTCACGCAGATACGCGGCGTCGGCGGGGGCGATCGCGTCGCCCGCGAGCCGCAGCCACCGCTCGACGCCGCCGAGCAGCTCGCGGCGCGGCAGCGCGAAGGGCGGCGCGGGCAGGGCGTGCACGAGGCGGAGCAGCTCGGCCAGGTCGCGCGGTTCGGCGGGGCGCAGCGCGGCCGGAACGCGGTGCCACAGCGTCACCGGGTGGCCGTCCACGAGGAGCGGTTCCGGCTCGGCGGCGCGCACGGCCGGCACGCCCTGGCCGGCGAGCCAGCCCGCGACGGCGAGCTCGTGCCGCGCCCGCTCCAGGAGTTCGGGGTCGCGGCCCACCTTGACCACGAGGTCACCGAGCGCGAACACGGCGTTCTCGCCGAGCGCCAGCAGCTCGGCCTCCAGCTCGCCGCCCCGCTGCCCGCCGGGGAGCCCCGCCGCCGCGAGCACCTTCCGCGCCTGCGCCTCGTCCATCACTTGCCTCCCGCCGATCACATGGTCCGGGCCCAGTCTCGCACCCGTTTCACGTGCGCAGACGCCCCGGTCGGCGCCGTAACGGACAACGTCGTGCGCAGTGGCTTGACGAGGCACGGGTCCCTCAGCACGATGACGGGGGCCGCCGGGGCGGCCGGACCCCCACCCGCCGCCCGAAGGAGTCGAATCCGTGACCTTGACGACCGCGACGACGCGGCCGGTGAAGCGTGCGTCCGGGCCACCCGGGCGGGGGCGCCCGGCGGACCGCGGAGCCTGGTTCCTGGTCCTGCCCGCGCTCATCCCGATCCTTGTGCTCAGCGTCGGGCCCCTGCTCTACGGCATCGCGCTGGCGTTCACCGACTCGCAGGCCGGCCGAACGGCGCCGACCCAATGGGTGGGGGCGCTCAACTTCCAGGACCTGCTGCACGACACGCTGTTCTGGGACTCGTTCCGGATCGGCCTGCTGTGGGCGGTCGGGGTGACCGTCCCGCAGTTCCTGCTCGCGCTCGGCCTCGCGCTCCTGCTCAACCAGAACCTCCGCTTCCGCTGGCTGGCGCGGGCGCTCGCGATCATTCCCTGGGCGATGCCCGAGGTGGTCGTCGGCATCATGTGGCGCCTCGTCTACAACCCGGACGCGGGCATCCTCAACGAGACCATCCGCGACCTCGGCCTCGGTGACGGGCGCGACTGGCTCACCGGTCTGGCGACCGCGCTGCCCGCCGTGATCGTCGTCGGCATCTGGGCGGGCATGCCACAGACCACCGTCGCCCTGCTCGCCGGACTCCAGAACACCTCGCCCGAACTCCACGAGGCCGCCGCGCTCGACGGCGCCGGCGCCTGGGGCCGCTTCCGCGCGGTGACGTGGCCCGCGCTCAGGCCGGTCGCCCTCGCCATCACCGCGCTCAACTTCATCTGGAACTTCAACTCGTTCGCCCTGGTCTACGTCCTGACCAACGGCGGCCCGGGCGGCCGGACCCGCCTGCCCATGCTCTTCGCCTACGAAGAGGCCTTCCGCTACGGCCAGTTCGGCTACGCGGCGGCGATGGGCTGCGTGATGGTCGCGGTCATCTCGGTCGTCCTCGCCTTCTACCTCGTGGGCCGGCTCAAGGGGGGCGACGAGCAGTGAGCCGTACCCGGACAGGCATCCGGCCGAGCAGGCCGGCGCGCGCGGGCCAGTACCTCGCGCTGCTCGCCTATCTCGTCTTCCTCGCGTTCCCGTTCCTGTGGCTGATCTCCACGGCGTTCAAGCCGCCCCGCGAACTCGCGAGCCTGCACCCCACGTGGATACCCAAGGACCCCACACTCGCCAACTTCCGCCAGGCCTTCGACGAGCAGCCGCTCCTGAGGGCCGCCGCCAACTCCGTGCTCGTGGCGGTCTGCGCGGCCCTGATCGCCGTCGTCATCGCGACCCCGATGGCGTACGTGATGGCCCGCCACCGCTCCGCGCTGTCCCGCGCGGCGACGGGCTGGGTGGTGGTCAGCCAGGCGTTCCCGTTCGTCCTGCTGATCATCCCGCTCTTCCTGATCCTGAAGAACCTGCACCTGATCAACTCGCTGCCCGGCCTGACCATGGTCTACGTCGTGTGGTCGCTGCCCTTCGCACTGTGGATGCTGGTCGGCTACGTCCGGGCCGTGCCGCCCGAGCTGGAGGAGGCGGCCGCCGTCGACGGAGCCGGAAAGCTGCGCACGCTCGTCTCCGTCACGGCGCCGCTGCTCGCGCCGGGCCTGGTGGCGACGGCCCTGTTCGCGTTCATCACCGCGTGGAACGAGTTCTTCTTCGCGCTGGTCCTGATGAAGACCCCGGAGCGGCAGACGCTGCCGGTGGTCCTGACGCACTTCCTCGGCGCGGAGGGCGTCGCCGACCTCGGGCCGCTGGCCGCCGCCGCGTTCCTCGCGACCCTGCCCTCACTGGTGATCTTCGCGCTCATCCAGCGCAGACTCACCGGCGGGATGCTGACCGGGGCGGTGAAGTCATGAGGCGCGTATCCCGGCTGGCCGCCGTCGCCGCGGCCGTGGCCCTGCTGCTCACCGGCTGTTCGTCCGGCGGGACGGCCGACGACGGCAAGATCACTCTCGAGTTCCAGTCCCTCGCCTGGCAGAAGGAGTCCGTCGACGCCAACAAGCAGCTCGTCAAGGAGTGGAACGCGGCGCACCCGGACATCCAGGTCAAGTACGTCCAGGGCAGCTGGGACAGCGTCCACGACCAGCTGCTCACCTCCTTCGAGGGAGGGGAGGCGCCCGACGTCATCCACGACGCCTCCGACGACCTTGCGGACTTCGCGTACGGCGGCTACCTCGCCGATCTGCGCGACCTGCTGCCCGCCCGCCTCAAGTCCGACATCCCGCAGCACAGTTGGGAGACCGCGACCTTCGGTGACGGCGTCTACGGCGTGCCGTTCCTCCAGGAGCCGCGCGTCCTCATCGCCAACGCGAAGATCCTGAAGGCGGCGGGTGTACGGATCCCGACGCCTGTGAAGCCCTGGTCCTGGGAGGAGTTCAGGGCTGTCACGAAGAAGCTGAGCGGCGACAAGAAGTTCGGCGTCGCGTGGCCGTTGAAGGAGCCCGTCTCGGCGACGCTCAACCTCTCCCTCTCGGCCGGCGGACGCATGTTCCACCGCGGCGCGGACGGCAAGGTGACGGTCGGCTTCGACGCCGCGGACCAGGTCGTGCCCCGCACGGTCCACGACCAGGTCAACACCGACGGCAGCGCCTCGGGCGCGACGCTCGGCATGGGCGGCTCGGACACGCTTCCCGGCTTCTTCGCGGGCAAGTACGCGATGGTCCCGCTCGGCTTCTCCTACCGCCAGCAGATCGTCCAGCAGGCGCCCAAGGGATTCGACTGGCAGGTGCTCCCGGCGCCCGCGGGACGTGACGGTCTGGCCCAGGGAGTATCCCCGCAGACCCTGTCCGTCGCCGAGGACAGCCCGCACAAGAAGGAGGCGGCGCAGTTCATCGACTTCCTCCTGCAGCCGCCGAACATGGTGCGCCTGGCGCTCGGTGACTGGATGCTGCCCACCGGCACCGAGGCGCTGAAGGACCCGGCCCTGCACACGGAGAAGAACGACTGGGCGACCGGCACGGCCCTCGCCGGTGACCTCCGCTCGGCCCCGGCGCAGTCGGTGCGCGGCTACGCGGAGTGGAAGGACAAGGTCGCGACGCCCGCGCTCCAGGAGTACTACAGCGGCTCGATCGGACTCGGTGAACTGCGTGACCGGCTGGTGAAGGACGGAAATCTGGTGCTCGCGAGGTATCAGAGGTAGGGCGGGACGTGGGGGAGGAGGAGGGGGTCACATGTCGAGGACGAGGCGTGCGCCCCGGCAGCGTGAGACGCAGATCATCAGCGTCTCGCCCGCCGCCCGCTCCTCCGCGGTGAGCACCGAGTCCCGGTGGTCCGCCGTGCCCTCCACGATGTCGGTCTCGCAGGTCCCGCAGGTGCCTTCCGCGCAGGAGTACAGCACCTCGATCCCCGCCTCCTGCACCGTGTGCAGGATGCTGCGGCCGGGCGGCACGGTCAGGGTGCGGCCGGAGCGCCGCAGCTCCACCGCGAAGGCGTGGTCCGTGCCGTCGGCGCCGGCAGGTCCGTCCTGCGCCGGCCGGAAACGCTCGGTGTGGGCGGCGCCCCGGGCCTCGACGGCGTCGAGGAGCGGTCCCGGGCCGCAGCAGTAGACCAGGGTGTCGTCGCCGTCCGTGTCCGGCGGGCCGAGATATCCGTCGAGGTCGAGGAGGCCCGTCTCGTCCTCCGGCGCGACGCGCACCTTCGCGCCGTAGGCGGAGAGTTGGCCGAGGAACGCCATCGAGCCGCGTGTCCGGCCGCCGTACAGCAGGCTCCACTCGGCGCCCGCCGCCTCGGCGGCGGCCACCATCGGAAGGATCGGGGTGATCCCGATGCCGCCCGCCACGAAGCGGTAGCCCGGTGCCTCGTGGAGCGGGAAGTGGTTGCGTGGTCCCCGGACGCGTACGACCGCGCCCGGGGTCAGGTTCTCGTGCACGTACGCCGATCCGCCGCGTCCGCGCGGTTCGTGGAGGACGGCGACGGTCCAGGCGGTGCGGTCGGCGGGGTCGCCGCACAACGAGTACGGGCGGACCAGGTCGTCGGTGAGGACCAGGTCCACGTGGGCACCCGGCTCCCAGGCGGGCAGTGGGTCACCCTCTGGGTGACGGAGCGTCAAGGACGCGACGCTGGTGGCCTCTTCGGTCCGTGCGGCGACGACGAGGTCGGTTTCGTAGGGCGGGGTCACCGGTCGTCCTCCTGGTGATCGGGGTGGGACAGCATCCACTGCCACATCGCCACGGGGTCCTGCGTGTCGTGCTCGGCCCCGCAGTGGCAGATGCCGTGCAGTTCGTCGGTGCCGGGGACCCAGTCGACGCGGTACACCTCGGCGGTGGGCGGGCGGCTCATCGCGCGACGTTGTCGGGGGCCGCGGACCGGTCGCCCTCGGCGGCGAGGCGGGACAGGATCCGGCGGGCGGCGAGACCGCCCGTGTCGATGTTGATACTGAGTTCCTGGTAGCCGGCGGGCTCGCTCTCCAGGGTCTTCTGGAGCAGGTTCAGCGCGTTCACGTCCTGCATGACCACCTCGTGGTTGAAGTCGCGCAGGAACGTGGACATCTCCTCGTCGCCGTGGCCGAAGTCGCGGGAGACGGCCCAGAAGTCGTAGACCTGGTCCGGCGTGGACGGTGTGATCGCGTAGGTGATCTCCACGTGGAAGGCGTCCGGGTCGGTGCCGTCGGGGTTCGGCAGGACGCCCTGCGGGGCGATGCGGCTGTGCAGCAGGTACAGGCAGGGGGCGTGGTACTCGATGTCCTGCCAGCGGGTGATACGGCCCTTGATGCCGGTGGAGTTGGCGTAGAACGGCGGACACTCGGCGTCGTCCATGTGCCGGCTGACGCGGACGATGCCCGCGCCCTCGTCGACCTCCGTCGTCATGGGGGTGTCGGCGACCTCGGGCGTGCCGATGTAGCCGCCGTGCAGATACGTCTCGTGGGAGAGGTCCATCAGGTTGTCGACCAGCAGGCCGTAGTCGGCGTCGATGGGCTCCATCCCGCCGACCGTCGTCCAGTGCGCGGGGTCGGCCAGGTGCGGGGCCCGCGGGATCGTCGTCCGGTCCGCGAGCGCCGGGTCGCCGATCCACACCCACACGAAGGAGTCCAGCTCGGCCACGGGGTACGAACTCACCCTGGCGGTACGGGGGATGCGCTTCTGCCCGGGGACGTACACGCAGGTGC
Source organism: Streptomyces sp. NBC_00009 (assembly GCF_045040855.1). Lineage (NCBI taxonomy): Bacteria > Bacillati > Actinomycetota > Actinomycetes > Kitasatosporales > Streptomycetaceae > Streptomyces > Streptomyces sp. NBC_00009. The sequence continues at coordinate 1,614,726 of NZ_CP108312.1, read as the reverse complement.
CGGTCGTGTCGTAGGTGAAGCCGTGGTAGCCGCAGACCACCTTGTCGCCGTCGAGCCGGCTGTGCGAGAGCGGGAAGCGGCGGTGCACGCAGCGGTCCGCCAGGGCGACGACCTCGCCCGTGTCCTCGGTCCGGTAGAAGGCGATCGGTTCGCCGAGGACGGTGCGGGCGAGGAGCTCCCGCCCGACCTCGGTCCCGTACGCCGCTACATACCACTGGTTCCGTGCGAACTCGGACATGGCACTCCCGTCCCTGAAGGGCGAAGCGGCTCTGCTTCGCCGTGCCGTGGTGTGCCACCAGGGTCGTGACGGGGACGAGCCCCCGGCAACGGCTCTTCCGCCGGGCGGAAGCCGGAGAATGTCGGGCCTCTCTAATGATTGACCTCGACAATTATTGCGATCTACATTCCACGCATTCGCCGATACCCCCGGCGGCACTCCCGCCCGCACTTCCCTCGCACTCCCTCAGAACGGAGCGCCTCATCGTGCCCGCACCTCTGCCCCGCACCCTCGCCGCCCTCGGCGCCGCACTGGTTCTCGCCCTCGCGACCCCGGCCACCGCCGAGGCGGACACCGCGGCGACCGCCCGACACCTGACCGGAACCCTGGCCGACGACGCGACCTGGATCGCGGACGTCCCCGCCCACTGGAACGGCACCCTCGTCCTCTTCTCCCACGGCTTCGGGCCGACCGTCGCCCAGGACGCGCCCACCCCCGCGGTGCGCTCCCAACTCCTCGCCGAGGGCTACGCGTTGGCGGGCTCCTCCTACGATCCGCACGGCTCGATGTGGGCGCTGGAGAGCGCCGAGCGCGACCAGTTCGCCACGCTCGACGCGTTCGCCGCCGCGGTAGGACGCCCGGCGCGCACGCTCTCCCTGGGCCAGTCGATGGGCGGCCTGGTCAACGCCCGGATCGCCCGCGACGGCGGTGGCCGCGTCGACGGAGCGCTCGGCATGTGCGGCCTGGTCGCCGGCGGCACCGACCTCGACACCTATCAGCTCAACGCGGAGTACACGCTCGCCAGGCTGCTGCTGCCCGGGCAGGAGGTCCGGCTCACCGGGTTCGCCGACGCGGCCGAGGCATCGGCCACCGCGGACCGGCTCACCGCGGCCGTGACGTCCGCGCAGGGCACGGCGGAGGGCCGGGCCCGCATCGCGCTCGCCGCCGCCTATCTCAACCTGCCCGCCTGGTCGTCCGGCGAGAAACCGCCGGCGCCGCACGACGCGGTGGCGCAGGAGAAGCAGCAGTACGCGTGGCTGGCTCAGGGGCTCCTTACGTTCATCGAGGGCGGCCGGTACGCGATGGAGCAGTCGGTGGGCGGCAACAACTCGGGGAACGCCGGAACCGACTACGCCACGCTACTGGCCCGCTCCGAACATGCCCCGCAGGTCCGGGAGTTGTACCGCGCCGCGGGACTCGACCTTCGTGATGACCTCGCCGTGCTCGCCGCGGGGCCCCGGACCGTGGCCGATCCCGCCGCGGTGGCCGCCGCGCGGCGCACCTCGTCGGCCGGACAGGGCCTCGACGTCCCGCTGCTCGATGTGCACACCACCGCCGACAACCTCGTACCCGTGGAGCAGGAGAACGCGTTCGCGGACCGGGTGCGGGCCGGCGGGGACGGGGCCCTGCTGCGGCAGGCGTACGTCGCGCGCCCCGGGCACTGCACCTTCACCACTGCGGAGACCGTCGCCGCGGTGCACGCGATCGACCGCAGGGTCGCCCTCGGACGCTGGGACGGCGCCGAGCGGCCCGCGGCCCTGCAGCATGCCGCGCTCGGACTGCACCTGGGAGACGCCGCGTATGTCCCGTACCGGCCGGGCGAGTTGAACGGCGCGGCCCGCTCCCACTGAACCCCTTCCCCGAACCTTCGACCCAGGGATGTCCCATGCCCGTACGAAGAATCACCGGCCGCTTCACCGCCGGAACCCTGATCGCCGGATGCCTCGCGGTCTGTCTCGCCCAGATCGGCATCGCCCTTCCCGCCACCCTCAACGGCCTGTTCCAGGAGCATCTGCACCCGGTGGGCTCCCAGTTGACCTGGATATCCGACGCGTTCCTGCTCCCCGTCACCGTCCTCGAGCTGACCTTCGGCGTCCTCGGTGACCTCTTCGGGCGCAAGCGGCTGCTCGTCGGCGGCGCCGTACTGCTCGGCATCGGCGAGTCGGTGGCCGCCGCCAGTGAGGGGGTGCATCAGCTCTGGGCGGGGCAGGCGCTGGCCGGGCTCGGCGCGGCGGCGCTGTTCCCCACCTCGCTGGCGATGATCGCCGCGGGCAGTACCACCGCGGCGGGCCGGACCCGGTCCATCGCCCTGTGGGCGTCCAGCCTGTCCGCGGGCGGCTTCCTCGCCCCGCTGCTCGGGGGCATCACCGGGAACTACGGCTCCTGGCGGTGGGCCTTCGTCGTGGTGACGGGCATCGCGGCGGTGAGCGCCCTCACCAGCCTGCTGCTCGCCCACGACTCCCGTGCGCCCGAGGGCCGTTCGCTGGACATCGGCGGCCAGATCACCATCGGAGTGGGGGCGTTCGCCCTGCTCTACGGGGTCATCCAGGGACCGATGGACGGCTGGGATTCCGTGCCCGTGATCACCGCCTTCCTCGTCGCCGTCGTCTTCCTCGGCCTGTTCGTCGTCGCGGAACTGCGGACGCGCTCACCGCTGTTGCGCCTAGACCTGTTCGCCGACCGGTCTTTCGCGGTGGCCTCCGTCGTCACCGTGGTGGGCATGTTCGCCTTCCTGGGCACCGCGTACGCCGCCAGCATCCGGCTCGGCCCGATCCAGCACCAGAGCCCGCTGCGCACCGCGTTCGCCTTCCTGCTGCTCAACGGCATCACCCCGTTCCTCACCCCGCTCACCACACGACTGCTCACCCGTGTGGCGCCGCGCCTGCTGCTCGCCGGCGGCCTGGCGCTGATGGCCGCGGGCGACTTCGCCGCCGCCTCGCTGCGGGTGACCGACCGGGCCCTGCCGTCGCTGATCCTGCCGCTCGGCCTGGTCGGGGTGGGCTTCGCCTTCACCGTCTCCTCCGTCACGGCGACCGCCGTCAACGCGGCCCCCGCCCACCTCGCGGGCATGGCCAGCGCCTCGACGAACCTGCTGCGCGACTTCGGCTTCACGCTCGGCCCCGCCGTCATCGGCGCGGTGGCACTCAGCCAGGCGGCGTCCCACCTCGACGGCGCGATCGGTACGTCGGACCTGGCGCCGGGCGCGAAGGCGGCGGCCGGGGAGGTCCTCGCCGAGGGCGGGCCGCTCGCCCTGAACTCGGTACCGGCCGGCTCCCCGCCCGGAGCGGCCGGACCCTACGCCCTTGAGGCGCTGGGCCACGGCTACGCGATCGGATTCGTGGTCTGCGGGGGAGCCGCGGCGCTGTCGGCGCTCCTGGTGCTCGTCGCCCTGCGGCGCGGGAAGGGCACGGACACAACCGCGCGGGACGCCGACGGTTCAGCCGCCACCGCCCTGCCGGACGTCGGCGCGGTCTCTCCCTGACCCCTCAGGGCCGCCAGCCCAGCGCGCGCGAGATGCCGCGCCCCGCGAGTCGTACGGCCGGGATCAGCGAGTGCGGCTGTGTCCCGGCCGAGGGGACCACGAGCGATACCGCGGCCACGACGTCGCCCCCGGGCCCGCGCACGGGTGCGGCCACCGAGACCGCGTCGTCCGTGATCTGGCGGTCCGCCACCGCGCAGCCGGTGCGCCGCACCTCGGCCAGGGCGCGGCGCAGCCCGACGGGGTCGGACAGGGTGTGCGGGGTGAAGGCGGCGAGCGGCCGGCCGCAGACCTGGTCCTGGAAGGTCCTGGCGCTGTGGGCGAGGAGGACGAGTCCGACGCCCGTCGCGTGCAGCGGCCAGCGTGCTCCGACCCGGCTGCGCACGCCGACCGCGTGGCGGCCGGACAGCCGCTCGATGTAGACGACGTCGAGGCCGTCGCGCACCGCGAGGTGCACGTTCTCGTGGGTCGCCTCGTAGAGGTCCTCGAGGAAGGGCAGCGCGGCCTCGCGCAGGGCGGGGCCGCGCGGGGCCAGCGCCGCGAGCTCCCAGATCCGCAGCCCTATGTGGTAGCTGCCCGCCGCGTCGCGCTCGAGGGCGCCCCACGCGGTGAGCTCGCCCACCAGGCGGTGGGCGGTGGCCAGCGGCAGTCCGGCCCGGCGGCCTATCTCGGTGAGGGACAGCGCGGGTCTGCGGTGGTCGAACGCGCCGAGCACCGCAAGCAGCCGCTCCGCCGCGGAACGGCTGCGCGCCGCGCCCGCGGGGTCCTCCGACGGCTCGGTCATGTCCGGCGCGTCAGTCCCGGTCCGCTTCCGCGACCCGCGCCAACAGGGCCTGCAACGTGGCCCGTTCCCCGGGGGCGAGGGGGGCGAGCAGTTCGTCGGTGACGCGCCGGCTGCCCTTGTCGGTGTCGCGCAGGACGTCCTTGCCCCGGTCCGTGAGGGCGACGATGCGGCTGCGCCGGTCGCCCGGCGCGGGTCCCCGCTCCACCAGGCCGAGTTCCTGCAGGTCGTCCACGAGGCTCACGATGGCGCTCGGGTCGTAGCCGAGCCGGTCGCTCAGTTCGCGTTGCAGGGCGCCCTCCACGGTGGCGAGGTAGCGCAGCAGCGCGTAGTGGCGCAGCCGCAGGCCGAACTCTTCGAGCGTGGCGTTGAACAGCCGGCCCGAGTGCAGCCCGAGCCGGTAGAGGAGATAGCCGGTGTCGGCGTGCAGCGCGCGCATCCAGGGCGCCTCTTCGTCAGTGATGTCGGGCTCCGGGGTCGGTCCGTGCGGGCACGGGGGTGCGTGAGGTCGTGCGTGAGGCTCCAGCATGAAGGAGTTCAAGGCCAACGGCAACTATTGACGACAACAATGATTGGTCATAGCGTCTTTCTCGTCGGCCGGTACCCGTACCTGGAAGGACCCGCTCAGTGCCTGACACACCCTCAATTTCCCTCTCCGGCAAGGTCGCCGTCGTCACCGGAAGCGGCCGCGGACTCGGCCTCGCCTACGCCACGGCCCTCGCCCGCTCGGGGGCGAGCGTCGTCGTCAACGACATCGACGCGGACGTCGCCGCGCAGGCCGTCAAGACGATCACCGAGGCCGGCGGCCGGGCCGTCGCCGAGGTCGTCCCCGTCGGCACCACCGAGGCCGCCGAGCGCCTCGTCGACCGGGCCGTCTCGGAGTTCGGCCGCCTTGACGTCATGGTCACCAACGCCGGAATCCTGCGCGACAGGGTGCTGTGGAAGATGACCGACGACGACTTCGACGCCGTCGTCACCACCCACCTCAGGGGCACCTTCACCTGCGCCCGTTCCGCCGCCGTGCGCATGCGCGAGCAGGGCGAGGGCGGCAGCCTGGTCCTCGTCGCCTCCCCGGCCGGCCAGCGCGGCAACTTCGGGCAGACCAACTACGCGGCCGCCAAGGCCGGGATAGCGGCGATGGCGCGCACCTGGTCCATGGAGCTGGCCCGCGCGGGCGTCACCGTGAATGCCATCGTGCCGGTCGCCGCGACCGCGATGACCGAGACCATCCCCGCCTTCGCCCCGTACGTCGACGCCCTGCGCGGCGGCGAACCGCTGCCCGGCTTCCTGCGCAAGGGCGAGGGCTTCGGCACACCGGACGACTGCGCCGCACTCGTGCCCTTCCTCGCCTCCGAAGCGGCCCGGGACGTCACGGGCCAGTGCATCGGCATCGGCGGCGACAAGCTCGCCCTGTGGTCGCACCCGCAGGAGGTGTCCGTCGCCTACGCGGACGGCGGCTGGAGTCCGCGGACGATCGCCGAGACCTGGCACACGTCGGTCGGACGCGAGCCGCAGACCGTCGGCATCCCCGCACCGAAGATCCCGGGAGAGTGACGCCGCCATGACCACGATCGACGTGGACGAACTCGTCGCGATCGACGTCCACACCCACGCCGAAGTATCCGCCAAGGGACAGGCCTCCCTCGACGACGACCTGCACACCGCCTCCAGCGCCTACTTCAAGGTCGAGGGGAACCGGAAGCCCACCCTCGAGGAGACCGCCGCGTACTACCGCGAGCGGCGGATGGCCGCCGTCGTCTTCACCGTCGACGCCGAGTCCGCCACCGGCACCGAGCCCGTCCCCAACGAGGAGGTCGCCGAGGCCGCGTACGCCAACCCCGACGTGCTGATCCCGTTCGCGAGCATCGACCCCTTCCGGGGCCGCGCCGGGATCCGGCAGGCCCGGCGCCTGGTCGAGGAGTACGGGGTGCGCGGCTTCAAGTTCCACCCCAGCATCCAGGGCTTCTTCCCCAACGACCGTATGGCGTACGGCCTTTACGAGGTGATCGAGGAGACCGGCGCCGTCGCGCTCTTCCATACCGGCCAGACCGGCATCGGCGCAGGCGTGCCCGGCGGTGGCGGCATCCGCTTGAAGTACTCCAACCCGATGCACGTGGACGATGTCGCCGCCGACTTCCCCCATCTGAAGATCATCCTCGCGCACCCGTCGTTCCCCTGGCAGGACGAGGCCCTCGCCGTGGCCACGCACAAGCCCGGGGTGCACATCGACCTCTCCGGCTGGTCGCCGAAGTACTTCCCGCAGCAGCTGGTCCAGTACGCCAACACCCTGCTGAAGGACAAGGTGCTGTTCGGCTCGGACTACCCCGTCCTCACCCCCGACCGCTGGCTCGCCGACTTCGCGAAGCTCCCGATCAAGGACGAGGTCAGGCCGAAGATCCTCAAGGAGAACGCCGCCCGGCTGCTCGGACTCGCCGATGCCGGTTCCTGAAAGGGCACTTGATGCGCAATGAGGGACTGGGGTCGTGGCCCGCACGCCGGGCCCGCAAGACCCCGCACCGCACCGCACTGATCCATGGCGACACCACCGTCAGCTACGCCGCACTGCACGAGCGCACCACCCGGCTCGCCCACGCCCTGCGGGCGCTCGGCGTCCGGCGCGGCGACCGGGTCGCCTACCTCGGCCCCAACCACCCCTCGTTCCTGGAGGCGCTGTTCGCCACCGGGCTCCTCGGCGCGGTCTTCGTACCGCTCAACACCCGGCTCGCCGAGCCCGAGCTGGCCTTCCAGATACGGGACTCCGGCGCCACGGTGCTGCTGCACGCCGCCGCGAGGGGCGGTGACCTGCAGGGCATCCGTACTGCTGTCGAGGCGGACGGACCGGCCTACGAGGAACTGCTGGCCGCCGCCCCGGTCCTCCCGATCGACGAGCAGGTCGGCCCCGACGACGTGTGCATCATCATGTACACCTCCGGGACGACGGGCCGGCCCAAGGGCGCCATGCTCACGCACGGGAACCTCACCTGGAACGCCGTCAACGTCCTCGTCGACCAGGACCTGATCGCCGACGAGATCGCGCTCGTGGCGGCGCCGCTCTTCCATACCGCCGGCCTGAACATGCTCACCCTGCCCGTTCTGCTCAAGGGCGGCAGCTGTGTCCTGGTGGGATCGTTCGACGCGGCGGCGACCCTGGAACTCGTCGAGCGCCACCGGGTCACCTTCATGTTCGGCGTCCCGACGATGTTCGACCAGCTCACACGGCAACCGAACTGGCCGGACGCCGACCTGTCGTCGCTGCGGATGCTCAGCTGCGGCGGCTCGCCCGTCCCGACCCCGCTCATCGCGGCCTACCAGGACCGCGGACTCACCTTCCTGCAGGGCTACGGGATGACCGAGGCGGCGCCAGGCACCCTCTTCCTCGACGCCGAGCACGCCGTCAGCAAGGCGGGCACGGCGGGCGTGCCGCACTTCTTCAGCGACGTACGCGTGGCGCGCCCCGATCTCGCGCCGGTGGAGCCGGGCGAGACGGGTGAGGTCCTGGTGCGCGGGCCGCATGTCATGCCCGGCTACTGGGGCCTGCCCGGCGAGAGCGCCGCCGCGTTCGCCGACGGCTGGTTCCGGACGGGGGACGCCGCCCGGATCGACGCGGACGGCTACGTCACCATTGTCGACCGCTTCAAAGACATGATCATTTCGGGCGGCGAGAACATCTACCCCGCGGAGGTCGAGGACGCCTTGCTCGCCCACGCGGACATCGCGGAGTGCGCGGTCATCGGCGTACCCGACGAGAAGTGGGGTGAGGTCGGCAGGGCGGTCCTCGTCGCCCGCGAAGGCCGCGCGCCCGACCCGAACGAGGTCCTCGCGTCGCTGTCCGGACGCCTGGCCCCGTACAAGATCCCGAAGTCGGCCGTCGTCGTGGACGCCTTGCCTCGCACCGCCTCGGGAAAGCTCGTGAAGGCCGACGTCCGCCGCCTGCACGGCACTTCATGACCCCCTCCTACTCGTATCGCACTCACATCAGCACGCACCGAAGGAGCCCCTCATGGGCATCACCGTCAACGGCCTGGCCGAACTGAAGAAGCTCGCCGGCAGCGACCTGGGTTCCAGTGAATGGACCGACGTCACGCAGGAGCGGATCGGCACCTTCGCCGACGCCACCGGCGACCATCAGTGGATCCACACCGACCCCGAGCGGGCCAAGGAAGGCCCCTTCGGCGCGCCCATCGCGCACGGATATCTGACGCTCTCCCTCTTCATCCCGATGTTCACCGAGCTCCTGGACGTCGAAGGCGTCACCACCAAGGTCAACTACGGCCTGAACAAGGTCCGTTTCCCCGCCCCCGTGCCGGCGGGCTCCCGTATCCGCCTGGCCGCTCGCCTCGCCGGAGTCGAGGACGTGCCGGGCGGCGTGCAGATCACGGTCGACGGCACCGTCGAGATCGAGGGAGCGGCCAAGCCGGCGTGCGTCCTGCAGAGCGTCTCCCGGTTCTACGCGTAGGTGTCGGCGAAAGGGCGACATTATTAAGTTGCACGAGACGGTTCGTCTCGCTTACGGTGTCGGCATGACCGTCCCCAGCAACGCCCATATCGCCATGTTCTCCATCGCCGCCCACGGGCACGTGAACCCGAGCATCGAGGTGATCAGGGAGCTCGTCGCCCGCGGGCACCGCGTGACGTACGCGATCCCGCCGCAGTTCGCCGAGAAGGTCGCCGAGGCCGGGGCCGAGCCGAAGATCTGGCACTCGACGCTGCCCACCGACGACGACCCGGACGCGTGGGGCACGGAGCTGATCGACAACCTCGAACCCTTCCTGACCGACGCGGTCCAGGCGCTGCCGCAGCTCATCGGCCTCTACGAGGACGACGAGCCGGACCTCGTCCTCTACGACATCACCGCCTACCCCGCCCGCGTCCTGGCCCACCGCTGGAACGTCCCGATCGTGCAGTTCTCACCGAACCTCGTGGCCTGGGAGGGCTACGAGGAAGAGGTCGGCAAGCCGATGTTCGAGCCGCTGAAGCAGACGCCGCGCGGCAAGGCGTTCTACGAGAACTTCGAGCAATGGATCCGGTCGAACGGAATCGACCTCTCGGTCGAGGACTTCATGGGCCGCCCCGACCGCTGCCTCGTCCTCATCCCCAAGGCGCTCCAGCCGAACGCCGACCGGGTCGACGAGAGCCGCTACACCTTCGTCGGCGCCTGTCAGGGGGACCGCTCGGCGCAGGGCGAGTGGCAGCGCCCGGCCGGCGCGGAGAACATCCTCCTCGTCTCGCTCGGCTCGACCTTCACCAAGCAGCCCGCCTTCTACCGCGCCTGCATCGAGGCCTTCGGTGACCTGCCCGGCTGGCATGTGGTGCTCCAGATCGGCAAGTTCATCGACGAGAAGGAGCTCGGGGAGATCCCCTCGAACGTCGAGGTGCACCCCTGGGTGCCGCAGCTGGCGATCCTGAGGCAGGCCGACGCCTTCATCACGCACGCGGGCGCGGGCGGCAGTCAGGAGGGCCTCGTCACCGCGACGCCGATGGTCGCGGTCCCGCAGGCCGTCGACCAGTTCGGCAACGCCGACATGCTCCAGGGGCTCGGCGTCGCACGCCACGTACCGATGGAGGAGGCCACGCCCGCGACGCTCAGGGAGGCGGTACTCGCCATGGCGGCCGATCCCGAGGTGGCGCGCCGCCTCGAGGAGATCCGGGCGGACATGGCGGGCGAGGGCGGCACGGCCCGGGCAGCCGACCTGGTGGAGGCGGCGGGGAGGGGCGGCGGTTTCGCCCCCTGATCACCCGGGAGTCCCCCATATGCCATATTCAGCGTAACTTCGGATGCTATCGGTCGTTTTCGGGCAATACGCCGCTGCCGACCCATGGATTCGTATTGCCACGGTTCAGTGTGATTGTCCCCGTTTATATGGTGCAGGCATATCTGCATGAATGCCTTGAATCCGTCCTGGAGCAGCCCTTCACGGATCTTGAGCTGATCGCGATCGACGACTGCTCACCGGACGGCAGTGGAACGATCATCGACGAGTTCGCGGCCCGGGATCCGCGTGTGCGCGCCATCCATCTGACGGAGAACACGGGTCTCGGCCGAGCCCGCAACGCCGGGCTCGAACGCGCCACCGGCGAGTATGTGATCTTCCTGGACAGCGACGACTCCCTCACCCCTGACGCGCTGCACGCGATCTCGGACCGGCTCAAGAACACGGACACCCCCGACGTCCTGGTCTACGACTACGAACGGACGTACTGCACCGGGAGGACGGCCCCCAACGTCGTCACGGCCCAGCTCACCGAGGAGGGCCCGGCGGCGTTCACCCTGGACGACAGGCCAGGCCTGCTGAGAGTCCTGCACGTCGTCTGGAACAAGGCCTACCGCCGTGAGTTCCTGGAGCGCGCGGGCTTCACCTTCGCTCCCGGCTACTACGAGGACGTCTCCTGGACCTATCCGGTGCTGGTGACCGCGAACTCGATCGCGGTGCTCGACCGGGTCTGTGTGCGGTACCGGCAGCGCAGACAGGGAGCGATCACCTGCTCCCCCGGGCGCAGGCATTTCGAGATCTTCGACCAGTACGACCGGGTCTTCGCCTACCTGGACGCGCACCCCGAACTGGCACGCTGGCGCCCCTTCGTCTTCCGCCGGATGCTCGACCACTTCAGCACGGTGTTCACGGCGCGCGACCGGCTGCTGCGCGGCAGCCGCGCAGCGTTTCTGCGCCAGGCCCGCACCTACAGCCGCCGCTACCGCTGCCCGGGCGCGACTCCCCGAGCGCGCACCAGAATCCGGCACGCCCTGGTACGCCTGGGCGCGCACCGCAGCTACCGCGCCCTGTACCGCGCACGAGCCCTCCAGCGACACGTCCACCGCGCTGCCGTCGCCGCATACCGTGCCGTCAGGGCGGCCGCACTCCAGATCCACTACCGCATCCAACGGCTCCTTCCGCTGCGCGAGAACGACGCCGTGTTCTCCGCCTACTGGGGCCGTGGCTACGCCTGCAGCCCGGCGGCGATCGAGGCGAAGGTCCGCGAAGTGGCGCCCCGCATCCGCACCGCCTGGATCGCGGGCCCCTCGCACGACCACACGATCCCGGCGGCCACCCGTCGCCTCACCCCCGGCTCGGCCGCGTACTGGACGGCGCTGGCCCGCTCCAAATACCTGGTCAACAACGTCAACTTCGACCGAAGACTCGTCAAAGCCCGGGGCCAGGTGTTCCTGCAGACCCAGCACGGCACCCCGCTCAAGCACATGGGCCTCGACCTGCTCGACCGGCCCGCCGCAGTCGGCGACACCGACGTCGGGCGCATGCTCGCCAACTGCGACAAGTGGGATTACGTCCTGTCCGCGAACCGCCATTCCACGCTCGTCTGGGAGCGGGTCTACCCCGCCGCCTACACCACGCTCGAGTACGGATATCCGCGTAACGACATCTACCAGCACGCCACCGGCAAGGACGTGGCCCGGCTGCGCGCGACCCTGGGCATCCCCCGGGATTCGGTCGCGATCCTGTACGCCCCCACACACCGGGACTACCGCCGCACCCAGCGCCACGCGATCGATCTGGAACGCATGCTGCGCTCACTCGGCCCCAGCTTCACGCTGCTCACCCGCGCCCACCACCTCTCCGGCATTCCGCTCGCGGGCAAGGGCTCGTCCCGGCTGGTCGACGTCTCGGACCACCCCTGCGTCGAATCCCTCTGCCTGGCGAGCGACGCGCTGGTCACGGACTACTCCTCGCTGATGTTCGACTACGCCAATCTGGACCGCCCGATCGTCGTGTACGCCGACGACCGGGAGGCCTACGAGGCGGCCCGCGGCACCTACTTCGACCTCTGGGCCTTCCCGCCCGGCGCGGTCGCCACCGGCGAGGACGAGCTGATCGACATCTTCGCGACCGGCGAGTGGCGCAGCCCGCGCTCCGCCCAGCGGCGGGCCGCATTCCGCAGCCGCTTCTGCCCGTACGACGACGGGGGCGCCGCCGAGCGGGTCGTGCGGCATGTCTTCCTCGGGGAGACGGCGGGCCTGCCGTCCGTCGTGCCGTTGGACGAGCGGCAACCGGCAAAGGCCCCGGCGGCATCCGGTCCGCAGACGGAGCCGGAGGTAACCGTGACCCTGCCCACCAGCGCTGCTTGAACGCCCACCGAAGGAGAGTGTGTTGCCCCGCTTCAGCGTTGTTGTTCCCGCCCACGACGGGCCGGGGCGACTGCCCGACTGTCTTGATTCGGTGCTCGGCCAGGCCTTCGCCGACCTCGAACTGATCGCCGTCGTCAGCGCCCCGGAAGGGCTGTGTGCCTCGATCGTGGCCGCACACGCGGACCGCGATCCGCGGATCAAGGTGGTGCACTCGCCACCGGGGCACGGCCTGCCGGGCGCACGCAATGCCGGGATCGCCGTTGCTGAGGGCGAGTTCCTGCTCTTCCTCGACGGCGACGACACGCTGGTGCCCGGTGCACTGGGAATCCTCGACGCCCGGCTCGCCGAGTCCGAAGAGCCCGATCTGCTGCTCTTCGACCATGAGCGGGTGCACTGGTTCGACGGGAGCTGGGGGGCGACGCTCGAGCGGCTGTGGCAGGGGGCCCCGGCCGGGACCTTTACCGTGGAGCAGCACCCCGCGCTGCCCGATGTGCTGGTGCCCGCATGGAGCGCGGCCTATCGGCGCGACTTCGTGTCCCGGCACGAACTGGCCTTCGTACCCGGCATGTTCACCGACACGGTGTGGAGCGTGCTGGCCGCGCTGCGGGCCGAGCGGATCGCGCTGCTCGACCGGATCTGCGTACGCCATCTGCTGCGCCGCCAAGGCAGCCGGAACCAGATCCCCGGACTCCACCACATGGATCTGCTCGACCAGTTCGACCTGGTGATGCGCCGGGCGGCGGAGCTGAAGCCGAACGCGGCGCTGCTCGGCAGGGTCTTCCACCAATTGGTGTGCGGGGTGCTCAAGACCGCGGCATCGCCCGCACGGCTGCCGAGGCCCGCGCTGCGGCGACAGTACTTCCGCAGGGCCGCCCGGCTCTACCGTCAGCACCGACCCACGGGCCACCGCCCGCCAGGAGGCAGCGTGGGGCTGCAGCACGCGTTGCTGGCTTCCCGCTCCTACACGGCATTCCGCGCACTGCGCGGCACGAAGCACTGCCTCGGCAGGATGGCGCGGCCCGTCGGACGGCTCCTCAGGAGACTGCGCAAGCGGACCGGCAACCCGTACGGGGCCTTCCTCAGACGGCCGGTCGACGAGAACCTCGCTGTCTTCTCCTCGTACTGGGGTCGCGGCTACAGCTGCAACCCCGCCGCCATCCACGCGGCGGCGCGGCGTCTGGCCCCGCACATCAAAACGGTCTTTCTGGCGACCGGGGACCACGCGCGGCAGATGCCGGAGGACGTGGAGAGCGTGGTGATCGGAAGCGCCCGCTACTGGGAGGTGATGGCCACCGCCAAGTACACCTTCAACAACGTCAACTTCGAGATGTCGGTCAAGAAGCGCCCCGGCACCGTCCATGTGCAGACCCAGCACGGCACCCCGCTCAAGCGCATGGGCGTGGACCAGGTGGAGTTCCCGGCGGCGGCGGCCGCGGCCGGCCCGCTCGGCAAGCTCCTGCAGCGCGTGGACCGCTGGGACTTCAACCTCTCCTCGAACCGCCACTCCACCGAGGTCTGGGAGCGGGCCTACCCGGGCGAGTACGAGAGTCTGGACGTCGGCTATCCGCGCAACGACGCGTTCTACATGTCGACGGCCGAGGACGTGGCCGCGATCCGGCGCCGCCTCGGCGTCCCCGAGGAACGGATCGCGGTGCTGTACGCGCCGACCCACCGCGACTACCGCACGGACTTCCTCCCCCAGCTGGACCTCGTCGCGTTCTGCGAGGCGCTCGGCGAGGAGTTCGTCGTGCTGCTGCGGGCCCACCACTCCTACGAGGGGGCCGCAGGCCTCGAAGGGATGCTGCGCTCCGGCGCGTTGATCGACGTGACGGAGCACCGTTCGCCCGAGGAGGTGTGCCTCGCCGCGGACGCGCTGATCACGGACTACTCGTCGATCATGTTCGACTACGCCAACCTCGACCGCCCGATCGTCGTGTACGCCGACGACTGGGACATCTACCGGGAGACACGGGGCGTCTACTTCGATCTGCTCGCCGCGCCGCCGGGTCCGGTGGCCCGTACCCAGGACGAGCTCACGCGGATCTTCCGCGGCGGTGAGTGGGACGGCGAGGCCGCGGCCCGGCTGCGCGGCGCGTTTCGTGAGCGGTTCTGCGAATTCGACGACGGGCTTGCCGCGGAGCGGGTGGTGCGCCGGGTGCTGCTCGGTGAGCCGGCCGAGGCCCTGCCGCCGGTCGTTCCGCTGGGCGAGCGCGTTCCGGCCCCGGCCGCAGCCCGCGTCCCGCACCACTGACCCGTCCGAACCGCACGCCCCCATCCCTCACGACCGTGGAAGAGCCCGTGCCTCGTTTCAGCGTCATCGTCCCCGTCTACAAGGTCCAGGGCTACCTGCGCGAGTGCCTCGACTCGATCCTGACGCAGTCCTGCACCGACATCGAGGTCATCGCGGTCGACGACTGCTCACCCGACAACTGCGCCAACATCATCGACGAGTACGCGGCGCGCGACGCACGGGTCACCGCGGTCCACCTGCCGGAAAACGTCGGCCTCGGCCGGGCACGCAACGCGGGGGTCGGCCACGCCACCGGCGACTATCTGCTCTTCCTCGACAGCGACGACAGCTACACCCCCGGAGCACTGCGAGCCATCGACGAGCGGCTCGCCGTCACTGGCGACCCGGACGTTCTCGTCTTCGACCATGTGCGCACGCACTGGTGGGGCCGTGGCGGCAGGAGCATGACGGCGGATCTGCTCGCCTCCGCGGGCACGGACACGTTCGACATCATGAGCAGTCCCCAGTATCTGCATCTGTTCCTGGTCGCCTGGAACAAGGCATACCGTCGCGACTTCTTCACCGGCCACGGATTCACCTACCAGCAGGGTCTCTACGAGGACGCCCCGGTCACCTATCAGGCGTTGATGTGCGCCCGCCGCATCGCCTGTCTCGACCGGGTGTGCGTCCAGTATCTGCAGCGCAGGCGTGGCGCGATCACCCGCACCCCGGGACGCAGGCACTTCGACATCTTCGCGCAGTACGCGGGGTTGTTCGCGTTTCTCGACGAACACCCGGAACTGGACGGGGCGAGGCCGCTCCTCTTCGAGCGGATGATCAACCACTTCCTGGCGACGATGCCGCTCGGCGAGCGAGTACTGCCCGAGGACCGGGCCGCCTTCTACCGGGAGACAGTGGGGCTCTACCGGCGCTACAAGCCGGACGGTTTCACCCCGCCGGACGACGCCTACCGCACCCAGTGGCGCCTGCTCCCCGGCAGCCCCTATCCCGTGTTCCAGGCCTGCGTGCTGGCTGCGCGGCTGCGCAACGCGTCCCTCCGCAAGAAGAGCGAGGTGCGCAAGGCGACCACACGGCGGATCAACAGAGCCATCGCCGGGACCCAGCGCCGGCGCCCGCTCGATCCGAATCTCGCCGTGTACTCGGCCTTCTGGCACCGTGGTGTGCTCGGCGATCCGGCGGCCATCCATGACGTGGCCCGGATGCTGGCCCCGCACATCCACCCGGTGTGGGTGGTGCGGCCGGACGACGTGGAGCGGCTGCCGGGAGGCATCGACCACGTCGCCCCGGACACACCGGGTTACCACCGGGTGATGAGCCGCGCCACGTATTTCGTCAACAACGTCGACTGGACACTCGGCCTGGTGAAGCGCCCGGGGCAGATCCATGTGCACACCCACCAGGGGACGCCCCTGGGACACATGGGCGTCGACCTGCTCGGCCGCCCGGCCGCGAAGTATCACGTCGATGTCCGTGCGATGCTCCGGCGTGCGGACCGCTGGGACTTCAGCCTGGTCTCCAGTCCGTACGCGCAGCAGATCTGGGACCGCGCCTATCCCTGTCACTTCACCTCACTGCCGACCGGCGCCCCGCGCAACGACGTGCTGGTGCGGGGGGACGCGTTGCGGACGGTCGCCCTGCGCAAGCGGCTCGGTGTCCCGGACGGCAACACCGTGGTGCTCTACGCCCCGACCTGGCGCGACCACCGCAAGTCGTACGTGCCGCGGCTCGACTTCGAGCACCTGGTCAGGGAGCTGGGGCCGACGGTCACCCTGCTCGTCCGGTTGCACCCGAGGGACGCCAAGGCCGAGATCCGTGATCTGCAGCTGCGCGACCTCCAGCGGCGCGGGCAGCTCCTCGACGTCACCGACGAGCCCTCGGTACAGGACATGATGCTCGTCTCCGACGCCCTGGTGACCGACTACTCGTCCCTGATGTTCGACTACGCCAACACGGACCGCCCGATCATCGTCCACGGCGACGACTGGGCGGCGTACCGGGCGGCCCGCGGCGCCTACCTCGATCTGCCGGCCGAGCCGCCGGGCCATGTCTCCACCAGCACCGGAGAGCTGACGGATCTGTTCGCCTCCGGGGCATGGCAGGACGCGCGCTCCGCCGCTCTTCGCGCCGCCTTCCGCCGACGGTTCTGTCCGTACGACGACGGGCACGCGGCCGCCCGGGTGGTCTCCCTGATCATGCTCGGCCAGGAGCACCCCCCGTCGGCCATCCCTCAGCAGGACGCACGACAGCTCCGCGACGCCGCGCACCCCGCAGTCCCGGACGGCACACGATGACCAGGGCCGCAGCGTGGGCCACCGCCCTGTCCTTCCTCTCACCTTCCGCTCGCCGCTCCGGTCCGAACGCCCTGGAGATCTCCGCCATGACAGCCACAGCGCCCCGTTCCCGGCTCCATTCCTCAACGGCGGCAGCCAGGGCCCACGAGCTGTGGTCGCGCGTACCGCCGGCGCTGCGGTTGCCGCTCGTCGTCTACCTTTCCTGCCAGGCCTGTTACTTGCTGTGGTGGATGGCGTTCTACCCAGGCCTGATCGACTACGACGCGCTCGCCTACACCTGGCAGGTCACCACCGACCACTGGATCTCCAATCACTCGGTCCTCTACAACTCCCTGCTCTGGCTGTCCCTCAACAGCACCGGGGGCTTCGCGGCGCTGACGCTCCTGCAGACGGTCGCGATGTCCGCGGTGCTCGGTTACACGTGCGCGAGCCTGTGCACACTCGGCGTACGCGGACGGTGGAGCGCACCGGCCGCGGTGGCCTGCGCGGCGGCTCCACCGCTCGGTGTGTTCACCGTCTACGTGGGCAAGGACGTGCCGTTCACGATCTGTGCGGTGCTGGCCTTCGCCGTGACGGTACGACTGGTGGGCAGGCGGTTGCAGGGGAGGTGGAACGGCCACCTGCGACGCTCCGAACTCCTGCTGCTGTGCGTCGCGTTCCTCGGAATCGGCCTCTTCCGCAACAACGGCTTCCCCGTTGCCGTGATCGCCGCCCTGAGCCTTCTTCTGGTGCTGCCCGGGGCCCGCCGCGTGATCGCCGTGCTGGTCACCGTCACCACCGCCGTGACACTGACGCTGATGCTCGTGGTCTATTCGGCGGTCGGCATCCAGAAGCCGCCCAAGGCGCTGGTCTACAACCTCCACTACGCC
Organism: Streptomyces sp. NBC_00009; assembly: GCF_045040855.1. Lineage (NCBI taxonomy): Bacteria > Bacillati > Actinomycetota > Actinomycetes > Kitasatosporales > Streptomycetaceae > Streptomyces > Streptomyces sp. NBC_00009. The sequence continues at coordinate 1,596,978 of NZ_CP108312.1, read as the reverse complement.
GACCTGGCGGTGACCTATGCGCAGGCGCCGGGCCTGTTCACCCAGGATGATCTGCGGTTGATGGCCCGGGCGGCGCCGCTCTCGGACTGGCGTACGACCGGAGCCACCTGCTTTGCCTCCGACCCGCTGTACCGGAAGCTGAAGGGGCATGTCACCGACCAACTCAACGAATCCCTCGTGCAGTTGTGGTGGCGCACCCTGCGCAAGGCCCCCCAGAAAGTGATGGGCGCACGGATCTGCCGCGGGCACATCGCCTGGGCCGTCTTCCCCGGGCCGCAGGATCAAGGAGGCAGGACGTACAACTCCCTCAACTGGGTGAACCCAGTGTTCTACAAGTGGTACCCGGAGATGCGGACGAGCCCCTACCGACAGGCGGCCCAGCCCCAGCCCCCGTCCCAAGCCCTCCACGACGTCGGCGTCTTCGCGTATGCCGCCTCGCGCGTTCCCCAGCTGGAGTGGCTCCTGTGGCGCGGCGCGATCTGGTGCTACGCCACCTACGTGCTCGTCACCCGGCTCGCCCGGGCCCGTGGCTGCCGCCCCCTGTTCGCCCTGGCAGGCGTCACCTTCGGCAATCAGCTCACCGTATTCGTCGCGACCCCCTCGCCGTGCTTCCGCTACATGGCGGCCCCCATGTTCATCGGCGTGCTCTGCCTGTCACTCATTCCCGCGCTGCGCGGTGCCGGACGCCCCGTCGTCCCGCCCCCGGCGTCCCGAGCGACACCATCCACCACCGCAGCGACCTCACCCACCTCACCGAAGAACGTGGAGTACATCCCGTGAGAAGCGCACGGAGCAGCTGGAACCGCCCGGTGTCCGAACGCCCAGGAGATCTCCGTTTATCCCCCACAACAAGTCCGTTCCGGCCGGTCCGATGTGAAGACGGCCACGAAGGCCCGGGCCCTCTGGTCGCGCGTACCTCCGGAACTACGGTTGCCGCTGGCCGTCTTCCTCTCGTGCCAGGCCTGCTACCTGCTGTGGTGGGCGGCCTTCCACCCGGGTCTGATGAGCATGGACTCGGTCGTCTACACGTGGCAGGTCACCACCGACCACTGGCGCTCGGACCACTCGGTGCTCTACAACTCGCTGGTCTGGCTGACCCTCAACATCACGGGGGACTTCGCGGCGCTGACGCTGCTGCAGACGGTCGCGATGTCCGCGGTACTCGGTTACACGTGCGCGAGCCTGCGGACTCTGGGTGTACGGGGGCGATGGAGCGCACCGGCCGCGGTGGCCTGCGCGGCGGCTCCACCGCTCGGGTCCTTCACCGTCTTCGTCTGGAAGGACGTGCCGTTCACGATCTGTGCGGTGCTGGTGTTCGCAGTGTCGGTACGGCTCCTGGGTAGGCGCTCGAACGGCACGTGGAACGGCCGTCTGCACAGCTCGGAGCTCTTGCTGCTGTGCGCCGGGCTCCTGGGCGTCGACCTCTTCCGCAACAACGGCTTCCCGATGTCCGTGATCGCATCGCTGGCCCTGCTCCTGGCGCTGCCCGGAGCCCGGCGCATGATCGCCGGCCTCGCTGCCGCCACCACGGCCCTGACGCTGCTGCTCATGCTCGTCGTCTATCCGGCGGCCGGCGTCGAGCAGCCGAGCAAGGCATTCATCTACAACTTGCACTACGCCGACCTGGCGGTGACCTTTGCGCAGGCGCCCGGCCTGTTCACCCCGGATGATCTGCGGCTCATGGCCGGGGTGGCGCCGCTTTCGATCTGGCAGGGCGCCGGCACCAACTGCTATGTGTCCGACGTGCTCTACTACAGCCCCTCGCTGGACCGGGCCGCGGCCGACCGGCTCACCGAACCGCTGGTGCGGTTGTGGTGGCGCGTCCTGCGCACGTCCCCCCAGCAGATCTTCGGCGCGCGGCTGTGCCGAGCGCACATTGCCTGGGCGGTCTTCCCCGGACCGCGGGGCATGAGCGCCAGGACATGGACGTACGGCACATCGATCCCCGCCGACCTGTGGGGTTTCCGCCCGATCCAGGACAGCCCGTACCGGCCGGTGCTCACAGCCCGGCCGCTGTCCCGGACCCTCAACCACGCGGCCACCTTCGGCCGTTCCGCCTTCCGCGTCCCCCAGCTCGAGTGGCTCTTCTGGCGTGGCGCCACCTGGTGCTACGCCACCTACGCGCTCGTCGCCCTGCTCGCCCGGGCCCGCCGCTGCCGTCCCTTGCTCGCCCTGGCGGGCGTCACCCTCGGCGTGCAGCTCACCGTGCTCGCAGCCAATCCCGCGCCGAGCTTCCGCTACATGGCAGCGCCGCTGTTCATCGGCGTGCTCTGCCTGTCGCTGATCCCCGCCCTACGGGCCTCGGCCCGATGAGACCGTGTCGATTCTTGCACGTGGACCAATAACGCACGATCATGCCCACGACGGTTATCTGAAAGGGCATCAAAAGACATGGCCTATGACCCTCAACAGCGGTTCTTGAGTTTGGTTCCCGGCGGAAACGGAATTATCTACGCGATTCAGGCCGACGGAAATCTGTATTGGTATCGGCATATCAATTGGATGACGGGAACCCCCGCCTCCTGGGCAAATTCTGGTGCCCCTCGGCTCATCGGCACCGGATGGCAGAAATTCCGTTTCGTCCTGGCCGCCGCCGACGGACAGATCTTCGCGTTCCTGCCCAACGGGGACCTTATTTGGTACCGATACATCCTGTCCAACCTCGGCACCGGCGCCGGGAGCTGGCACTCGGCAAGCGGCAGTCGCATCGGTACCCAGTGGAACTTCCCGCGTGTCATCGGCGGGTGGGGCAACGTCCTCTACGCGCAGGATGGCAACGGGGACCTGCGTTGGTACAAATACACCGGCACCAACGGCTCCTTCAGCTGGGCGGCGAATTCGGGTGCGAAGATCGGCTCGAAATGGCAGCCCTACACCCAACTGTTCGCCGACCCGAACGGCGTTATTTTTGGAACGCGGCACGGCAGCGCGCTCAGCTGGTTCCGCTATCTCAGCTCAACTGGATCGTTCAACTGGGCGAACGGTGGCGCGCCTGTCGACACCACCATTTTGGGGCCGTTCGAGAGGGGCCTTTTCTCCAACGGTTCCGGTGCCGTGTACAAGATCAACACGAGCACCGCCAATCCGCCGGGCCCCGACAACCAACTCCAGTGGTATCGCCTGCTCAACTCCGAGACCGTCGATACCAGCGGCGTTCAATGGGCCAGCGGGTCCGGCACCGTGGTCGGGTCGGGTTTCACCCGCGAGAATTCGGCGGCGTTGCAGGGCTATCCGACGTCACTGTCCACTCGACAGGGCACGAGTCTCGGCATCCATGTCTCCACGACGTTCCCTTCGTACACGTCGTCCACTGTTCGCCTCGCTCCTGCCTCCGGTGGCCCCGTCACAGTCACCCCGCCCGCCACCCGAACCGGGCAGTTCCAGCTGCTGCGGAGCGGATATCACAGCGCAGGGTGCGGGTGGAATCCGTCCTTCTCGGTATCCGTGGGGACCGGGGCGAGCTGGCCTTCGGGCGTATACGCATCACAATTGAAATCACCCCAGGGCAAAGAACACAACGTGATGTTCGTCGTGCGGCCCTCATCGCCACAGCGACAGATCGCCGTCCTGGTGCCGACCAATACTTATAACGCCTACAATTTCTGGGGCGGGCACAATCAATATACGACCGGTCAATCCGGTGCGCAGCGGACCGTCACCCTGCAGCGCCCCAATATGGGAACCTCGTGGGACAACTCCTATGTGACCGCGACCGGAATCATCGACCACCTGCTCTACAGTGACCTGCTGCTGTTTCGATGGATGAGCTCACAGAACATCCAGTACGACTGCTACGCGGACAACGACCTGCATGCGACGGGTGCCGACTGGCTGCGGACACCTGCACAGGGCGGGAATTACAAGGTGCTGGTGCTGACCACCCATCCCGAGTATTTCACGCAAACCGCGCGTGACAACATTGCCGCCTTCCAGAACAACGGCGGCCGCATCATCTACCTGGGCGGGAACGGAATCTACGAACGGATGCAGTACACGCCGGACGGTAACGCAGTCATTTTCCGACGGCCCAACGGCTCACGAGATGTTTTCGCAGATTCCGGACAGTCCGAATCGCAAATCCTGGGCGTATCGCACTTCCCGCCGACGTATATGTCCTTCGCCCCGTACAAGGTGCGCGACACCGATAACAATCCTTTTACGGCGGGAACCGGTCTGAACGTGGGAGATACCATCGGCAGCGTCTCCTACGACGTCGCCGCCAGCGGCTGGGAGGTCGACCGTCGACAGGCCGCCGTGCCCGGATCCGTACTTATCGCGGAAGGGCTCAACAATTCGGGCGGGGCCGAAATGCTCTACGTGCCGCCCGTTTCCCCGAAGGGCTGGGTGTTCACGGCCGGCTCCCTGTCCTTCACCGGCAGCATTCCGTTCGACACCGCGATCCAGAAGATCCTGCTGAACGTTTTCTCGAAAGCGGTGGCCTAGTGTCTTGACACACAAGATCAGGTACCGCCGACGAGGAGAGGAGAGAATATGAAGGAGACCTCGCGTCGCACCGTACTGGTCGGCGCCGCGGCCGCGGCGATTGCGCTGGGCCTTCCCGCCTCGACTGCTGGTGCGGAGTCAGGGCAAGAGGAACAGCCGGCTACCGCGAAAGAGAAACGGCAGGCAACCAGCACCTGCGGAAATCTGGGCAGCACGAGGGTCTGCGTCACGGCACGAGAAGTCCAGGATGTAACCGGCCTCCAGTACGTCATCACAAATGGCGGCGCCCGGCCGATGACCTACACGGTGTGGTACGTGGATACGACCGGGGGGCCTGAATCAGGCAGGGTCACGGAAACGGTGAAGGCAGGGGAGACCGCTACCGGCTACTTCTATGGCGCCATCCAGCACTGTTTCACACTGCATGTGTGCGAAGAGGCTGGGACCGCCTGCATCACCCTCGGCCCTGTTTGCGGCGAAGAGTCGGCAGGCTGGTAGGAGGGAAGAAGAACGGGCCAAGTCCCCGAACCCGGACACCCCTTGGGTCGTTCCACAGCACATGAAGCAGAACAGTGAAGCGCCGCTCGCTCCGGTCCGGATCGCAGCCTGGGCCCAGGTCGACGAGTCGGCTGCGGTGGGCCCCGGCACCGCCGTGTGGGAGCTCGCCCAGATCCGTGAGACGGCCGTGCTGGGCGACAACTGCGTGGTGGGGCGGGGCGCCTATATCGGCCCCGGAGTCCGGATCGGCGACGGGGTCAAGATTCAGAACCACGCCCTGGTCTACGAGCCGGCGGAGCTCGGCCACGGTGTCTTCGTAGGTCCCGCGGTCGTGCTGACCAACGACCACAACCCGCGCTCGGTCGACCCCGAAGGGCGGCCCAAGCGAGGTGCCGACTGGGAGCCCGTGGGGGTCACGGTCGCCGAGGGCGCGTCGCTCGGCGCGCGATCGGTCTGCGTGGCTCCGGTCCGCGTCGGCCGCTGGGCGATGGTGGCCGCCGGTGCCGTGGTCACACGGGACGTGCCGGACTTCGCCCTTGTCGCCGGCGTCCCGGCCCGTCACATCGGCTGGGTGGGGCGTGCGGGCCTGCGGCTCAGCGAGGTCCCCGGCTCAACCGGGATGTGGGAATGCCCGGGCACCGGCGTCCTGCACGCCGAGAACGACGGCGTTCTCACGGAGGTCTGATGCGAGAACGCCGCCATGGGTCCGGCTGCGGCGGACTTCATCCGGAGCCTTTGATCGCGGCGGTGGCGGCTGGGCGGTCCGGGCTCTCCTGGATATCGAGCATGAGGGCGCCGATGAGAAAGTGAATTCCGGTGAGGATCGGCATGGTTGCCAGCAGGACACTTCCTGCGCTGGCGCTCGCAGGCCCGAGCGTGTGGACCAATACCCACGTGCTTGCCGCGCTGCCGAAGGCGATCAGGAACAGTCCCGCCAGGAGCAGGAGAGCGATCGGCGAGAAGGAGAAGACGACGTACTTCAGGACGACGCGTCGGCCGGACCCGCGAGCCAGCTGGCCAATCAATGCCGGAATGACCTTGTGCATCCGCATGGTTGACACCTCATCCCCGTAGACCGCGGGAATCGGGACGTCGCAGGCCGGGATCCGAAGGATGTTCAGATTGATCAGCAGGTCGTTTTCGAATGAGTAGTCCTTGGCCACGCGGTCGAGGTTCAACCGTTCCAGCGCCGCCCGGTGGATCGCGGTGTACCCGTTCTGGGGGTCGAACAGGTGCCAATACCCGGATGCCAGCTTGGTCATGAAGGAGAGGATGACGTTGCCGAGAATCCGGTGTTTCGGCATGCCGCGGTAGGAGTCGCGCGAGTAGAAGCGGTTCGCCTTCGTGAAGAGAGCGGTCCCGTCACAGATCGGAGCCAGCAGGGCGGGAAGATAGGCCGGGTCCATTTGCCCGTCGCCCGCCATGACCACCGAGACGTCACACCCCAGCCGCAATGCCTCCTTGTGCCCGTCGCAGACCGCTCCACCGACCCCGGTGTTTCTCTCGTGCTGGATGAGCACCACCCGCGGGTCGCCGGCGTCGATCGCCTCGACGGCCGTCGAGTCACTGCTGGCGTCGTCGATCACCACGATATGGTCGACGAAATCGGGCGTGGTGTTGATCGTCCGGGCGATCAACTTTTCCTCGTTGTACGCCGGCACCACAACCGCGACTTTCATATTTTGATACACGGAGAAAAAACCTCTCACGGTTCTTCAACTGGAGCCCGTCTGCGACGATGGGCTGGAGCAGGGGGGAAGGTACCAGAAATCGTACGGAAACTGTGGGACACCGTTTGTCGCTTTTCCTCGGCTGATACGACAAGGTTCCTTCTTGTGGGAGGGCTGTGCTACCTGATCGATGTCGGGACGCTGGTCCTGCTGCACGGCGGACTTCGTATGCCGTTGGCCGCGGCCACCTCGCTGGCGTTTGTGACCGTACTGGCGGTCAATTTCGGCCTCAACAAGGCTTTCGTATTTCGCAGCGGCGCACTGGCCGGACCGGCCTTTGCCAAATATCTTGTGCTCGTCGGGCTGAATTACAGTGCAACTGTGGCGACGGTCACCGGGTTGACAGCTCTGGGCTTGCCCTATGTAGCGGCGAAGACCACGTCGACCATCGTCAATGCGGTGGTGAATTACGGCGTATTTCGGTGGTGGGTCTTCAGGCCGCCCGGTGTGCGAAGCCACGGCAGTCCGGGCAGGCCCGAGCCGACCCGACTGCCGTGACCGGGCACCTCACGACCGCTGGGTGACCGCCGCCAGATTCCGGGGGTGCGGGCTCTGCAGCGGCAGGTCCGTCTTCCGCCGTGCCGAGTCGAGGACCGCCTCGGCGACCTCGACCGTCCTCAGCCCCTGCTCGAGGGTGACGATGTCCGTGCCCTTGCCTTCCACGGCGTCGCGGAACCGCTCGTGCTCGACGAACAGCGGCTCGCGCTTGGGGATGGCGTACCGGACCATGTCGCCCTCGGCGGCTCCGCGGAAGGTGCTCAGCGCTTCCCACTCCGTGGCGACGGCGCCGTTGGCATGGAAGGTGAGGTCCGCGGTGAGGGTGTCCGCGATGAAGCAGCCGTGCTCACCGGTCACCGCCGTGAAGCGCTCTTTGAGCGGGCTCAGCCAGTTCACGAGGTGGCTGACCATGGTGCCGTTGGTGAGCTCACCGACGACCGCGACCATGTCCTCGTGCGGGCGGCCGCTCTTGGAGAGCGTGCGGGCCGCCAAGGAAGCGTAGTGACACCCCGTCACCCAGCTGGTGAGATCGATGTCGTGGGTCGCCAGGTCCTTGACGACGCCCACGTCCGCGATGCGCTGCGGGAAGGGCCCCTGCCGCCGCGTGACCACCTGGAACATCTCACCCAGCTCGCCCGCCTCCAGGCGCGAACGCAGGCTCTGCAACGCCGGGTTGAAGCGCTCGATGTGCCCGACCCCGGCGATCAGACCGGCCCTGTCGAAGGCGTCGACCAGTCGTCGGGCCGCAGCCGCGGAGTGGGCGAGCGGCTTCTCGATCAGCGCGCACACGCCGTCCGCGGCCAGGGCGAGGCCGATCTCCTCGTGCAGCGCGGTGGGGCAGGCGACCACGGCGTAGTCGAGGCCGAGCGCGAGCAGTTCAGGCAGGGCGGCGACGACCGGGGCGCCACGTGCAGCGCCCGTGGCGTCTCCCGCCGGGTCCATGACGCCGACGAGTTCGACGCCGTCGAGCGACGACAGCACCCGGGCGTGGTTGCGTCCCATCGCCCCCAGACCGACAAGTCCCGCACGCAGGGTCTGCTTGCTCACCGGGCACCTCCGGCGACGCTCACGGCCCGGGCGACACGCTCGAGCTCGCCCTGCCCGAGGGTCGGGTGGACCGGCAGCGAGAGCACCGCGGCGGCAGCGCGGTCGGTCTCGGGCAGGGGAGGGCCGACCGGGTCGTGGTACGGCTTCAGACGGTGGATCGGCGTCGGGTAGTACACCGCGCTGCCGATGCCCTGCCGCGCCAGTTCCTGCTGTACGGCGTCCCTGCGGCCGTCGGGGATGGCGACGGTGTACTGGTGGTAGACGTGCCGGGCGCCATCGGCCACCTGCGGCACGGACAGCCCCTCGATACGGGAGTCGAGCACCTTGGCGTTGGCCCGCCGCTGCTCGGTCCACGCAGGCAACTGCTTCAGCTGCTCACGGCCGACGGCCGCCGCGACGTCGGTCATCCGCATGTTGGCGCCGACGATCTCGTTCTCGTACCGCTGTTCCATGCCCTGGTTCCTGAGCAGTCTGAGGGTGCGGGCCAGTTCGGGATCGGCGGTGGTGATCATGCCGCCTTCGAGCGCGTGCATGTTCTTCGTCGGATAGAAGCTGAAGCATCCGGCCTGCCCGAAGGTTCCGACGGGCTGACCGTGCAGGGCGGCGCCGTGCGCCTGGCAGGCGTCCTCGACGACGGCGAGGCCATGGCGCGCGGCGAGCGGCATCAAGTGGTCCATGGCGGCGGGGTGTCCGTACAGATGCACCGGCATCAGCGCCGCGGTTCGCGGGCCGATCGCAGCCGCCGCGGCGAGCGGATCGAGGCAGTAGGTGCCGGGCGTGATGTCGGCGAAGACGGGTTCGGCGCCCACCAGGCGTACCGCGTTGGCGGTGGCGGCGAACGAGAAGGAGGGCACCACCACCTCGTCGCCAGCTCCGATGCCGAGCGCCATGAGGCTCAGCTGCAGCGCGGAGGTGCCGGAGTTGACCGCTACACAGCTACGGTCGGCGACCAGCTCCGAGAACTCCTCCTCGAAGGCGGCCACCTCTGGCCCCTGGATGACATGGCCGCTACGCAGGACGCGTACGGCGGCTTCGATCTCGGCTTCGCCGATCACGGGCCGGGCGGCTGGGATGGGCAGGCTGGACGCGCACACGGGCAGTCTCCGTTCGAGAGCGAGGGAGTCGGCCTGCCTTTAACCGCAGTTCCGTGTCAGGGGTTTCTGATGGCACCACCAATCAACCCGGAAGGCAGTATGCGTAGGATGAGGTGATTTGCCCGAATGAGGTGCTCGCCATCTCGGCCACGTAGTCGGCGGCCCGGTTCCACGGGAGGCGTGAAGTGATCGCGCGTTTTAGGTAACGGTCAGGTCATTCCATAACGCTCGGGTAACGCAGGTGGCGCCTGGCGAAGTCATCGACTTGGTCATGGGGTTCGACCGTTACCCCCGGCCAAAGGTTGCACGCTGCGCTACTTGAACCTCGTATGAAGTGCTTTCTAGCGTGAGATGAACTCACCTCGAACGCCAGGAAGTTGACCAGCCATGCGCCGAGACATACCGCCCCTCGACGAGGTGCGCCGCATCACCCAGAAGAAACGGGACGCGTGGTGGACCGTGCTCCTCGTCGACCCGGTCGCCACGCCGCTGGTGCGGCTCACGGCGATGCGTACGAGAATCACCCCGAACCAGATCACCTGGGGCGCCTTCATCCTGGGCCTCGGCTCCGCCGTCCTCTTCTGGCTGGGGGACTGGCGCTGGCTCATCGCCGGCGCCGTCGTCTACCACCTGTCGTTCGTCCTCGACTGCATGGACGGCAAGGTCGCCCGGCTCACCGGCCAGGGGTCGGTCTTCGGCGCCTGGCTGGACTTCGTCTTCGACCGCATCCGCGTCATGGTGTGCGGGGTCGCGCTCATGGCGGGTCAGTACGAACGCACCGGTGACGAGCTCTACATCTGGCTCGCCCTGGCCGTCGTCGGCCTCGACACCCTGCGCTACATCAACTCCCTGGAGATCTTCAAGATCCGCCACTCCATGCGCAAGCAGATCAAGGAGCGGGTCAAGGAGGCGCGGCGCGCGGAGAACGAGGCCGAGCTCGCCTTCATGGAGGACCTGCTCCGCGACAACCCCGAGGCGGACATCGAGCAGGACCTCCAGAAGGCACACTCGGCCCAGGGGATCGCGGAGGCCGCACCGCAGCCCGCGCCCCAAGTGGTCGACCTGCACCAGGAGTTCAGGAGCCGCTTCCCCGTATACCTGCGGATGCGCTCGTTCCTGCTCCGCCACCGCATCCGTACCCATCTGATCAGCGGGATCGAGTTCCAGATGGGCGTCTTCATGATCGGCCCGCTGATCGACCAGGTCCTGTGGGCGACGATCGCCTCCGGAGCGCTTCTGCTCCTCTTCGAACTCGCCATCATCTACAAGCTGTTGCTGTCGACCCGCGACTTCACGCGCACGATCGACTCGTTCGCGCAGCGCAGCCGGCAGGCCGCGGCGGCCTGAACGTGAGGGGTGCCCCGCCGGACCCGACGGTCCCGCGGGGCACCCCCCGACGCGTACCTCAGCCGTACGCTGTCGTCACACCCCCACCCTCTCGTCCGTCACGGCCGGCGGCGGGGGAGCGGCCACCTCGTCGTGCGTCAGGTCGGGCAGCCGGTGCAGCCACTTCGGCAGGTACCAGTTCCGCTCGCCGAGCAGCGCCATCACGGCGGGGAGCAGGATGCCGCGGATGACCGTCGCGTCGATGAGCACCGCGGCCGCCAGGCCCACGCCCATCTGCTTGAACGACTGCATGGAGAGCGTCCCGAAGATCGCGAAGACGGCCACCATGATGACCGCCGCGCTGGTGACCACGCCCGCGGTCGTCACCACGCCGTGCGTGATGGCGTCCTTGTTCGTACGTCCCTGAAGCCGCGCCTCCCGGATCCGCGACACCACGAACACGTGGTAGTCCATCGAGAGCCCGAAGAGGATCACGAAGAGGAAGAGCGGCAGCCAGGAGATGATCGCGCCCACGCCCTCCGCGCCGACCAGGGATGCGCCCCAGCCGTTCTGGAAGACGGCGACCAGGATGCCGTAAGCGGCGCCCACGGACAGCAGGTTGAGGGCGATCGAGGTGATCGCCACCGTCAGTGAGCGGAACGACAGCAGCATCAGCAGGAACGCGAAGACCACGACGAACGCGAACACCGGGACCACCGAGCCGACGATCTGGTCGTTGAAGTCCTTCGAGCCCGCGACCTGACCGGTGACGGGCGCCTCGACCCCGTCGACCTTGCCGAGCGTGTCCGGGCGCACCTGGTCCCTGATCAGCGCGAGGCTCTTCTCCGCCCTGTCCTGGTCGGAGCCGCCGACCAGCGGGACGCTGATGAACGCCACGTTCTCGCGGCCGTGCACGGTGAGGTCCACCGGGCCGCGCGAAGCGCCCGAACCGACCGCCGCCGCACGGAAGTCGGCGATCGCGCTCCGCACCTCGGGCGCGTTGATGTCGGCGGCCCTGACGACCACCTCGGCCGGCTCGGAGCCGCCGGGGAACGCGTCGTTGAGCCGGTCGTACGTCGCCACGATCGGCAGCGAGTCGCCGAACTCCTGGTCCAGGGTGAGGTTCTGGGTCTTCATGCCGAGCGCCGGGGCGGTCACCGCGAGCAGCGCGCCGATCGCGACGACCACGGACACGGCGGGCCGGGCGAGGACGACGCGCAGCACCGCCTGCCAGAACCGGCTGCCCTCCGGAGCCCCGCTCCCGTTACGTCGCCTGCCGCGGTTCAGGAACGGCAGCCGCCCCTTCTCGACGCGCTCCCCGAGCAGCGAGAGCAGCGCCGGCAGCACCGTCACGGAGCCCACCATGGCGACCGCCACGACCATCAGCGAGGCGAGGCCCATCGCCTGGAACTCGGCGAGCCCCGTGAACAGCATGCCCGCCATCGCCACGCACACCGTGACACCCGAGACGATGATGGCCCGGCCGCTCGTCGCCGCCGCCACCCGCAGCGCGGTCTGCGGGTCGTGGCCCTTCATCCGCTCCTCGCGCTCGCGCCGCAGATAGAACAGGCAGTAGTCGACGCCGACCGCGAGACCCACCAGCAGCATCACGGAGTTGGCGGTGTCGCTCATCGGCTGGAGGTGGCTGACGATGCCCATCAGGCCCATCGTCGCCATGATCGCGGTGAGGGCCAGGGCGACCGGGAGGAGCGCGGCGACCAGCGCGCCGAACGCGATGAGGAGGATGCCGAGCGCGACCGGGACCGCCGAGTACTCGGCCCGCTGGAAGTCGTTGCCGAAGGCGTCCTCGAACGTCTTGCCCATGCTCGCGCCGCCGATCTCCTCGATCCGCAGCGAGCCATGGGTCCGCTGGACCTTCTCGACGGCCTTGAGCACCGGTTCGACGCGGTCGCTCGCCGTACCGGGGTCGCCGCGCATGTCGAACTGGACGAGCGCGCTGCGGCCGTCCTTGGAGACCGTCTTCGCCCGCGGGTCGTAGGGCGACTTCACGTTCGTGACGGCGCCGGTGCCCTGGACCGCCTTCACGACCTCGTCGACGGCCCGCCGGAAGTCGGCGTCCGTCGCCCGCACGTTGCCGTCCCTGCCCTGGACGAGCACGGTCTCGCCCGCGGGCTCCTCGATACCGGCGTCGTCGATGATGCGCGCCGCCTGTGTTGTCTCTCCCTGGAGCTGATCGCTGTCCGACACGTCGACGCGGCCGGCGGCCGAGCCGATCCCCATGGCCAGGACCACGAACAGCACCCAGATCCCCACGGCAGCCCATCGGTGCCGCACGCTCCAGCCGCCGGCCCGGGCCGCCAGGCCCCGTACCCGCGTGTCTCGGTTCCCCATGACGGACTGCCCCCTTGTGTGCGGTGACAGCACCGTGCCGCCACCTCCGTATCGAAGGTATGGGCCCGATAAGTGCGTCTCGTCGTGCTGCCCGGTGAGCCGGCGGGGGCCCGCCTCCTCCTTGCGGGCGGGGCGTGCTCCCCACTCAGGAGGACTGAAGGCCCCTACATCTATGGGGAATTCCCGGAGTCCGAAGTGTCGGTCGAAGCCCGAATTGTTATTACGAAGGCTTGTTGAACAAGTCACAGCTGTATGTAGGTCTTGATCTGGTCGCGTCAATCGGACAGGGTTTCGTGCCAACCCCCGGAGATCTTCCGGAGATTGCCGGGGGATGCATGAGATCCATCAGCAAACCCCCCACAAACCCCCCCACAGAAACCACGAGGAGACCCCTCTTCATGGCAACTCACAAGCGTGCCCGCAGCACGATGAAGCTCACCGCGGCGATAGCCACCGCTGCCACCGCGGTCGGAGTGACCGTCTTCGCGGGCTCCCTGGCCGGCGCCTCGACCCCGGCCGAGGGCAAGGTCTACGGGCTCGACGCCAAGGGCGCCGTCTCCGGCAGCTACATCGTGCTGCTGGACCAGAAGACGAACACGGACGCCAAGCAGGACCTCGCCAAGGAGTACGGCGGCAAGCTGAAGCGCGCCTACTCCTCCGCCGTCAACGGATTCTCCGTGAACGGTCTTTCGGAGACCGAGGCCAAGCGCCTCGCCGCCGATTCGACGGTCGCCAAGGTCGTCCAGAACAAGAAATTCCACATCGACGCGACCCAGGACAACCCGCCGTCGTGGGGCCTCGACCGCATCGACCAGGCGGACACCGCGGGCGACAAGAAGTACACCTACCCGGACAGCGCCGGTGAGGGCGTGACCGCGTACGTCATCGACACCGGCGTCCGCGTCAGCCACAAGGACTTCGGCGGCCGCGCCACCTCCGGCTTCGACGCCATCGACAACGACGACAACGCCGACGACGGCAACGGCCACGGCACGCACGTCGCCGGGACCATCGCCGGTGAGGCGCACGGCGTTGCCAAGAAGGCGAAGATCGTCGCGGTCCGCGTCCTCGACAACGAGGGCTCGGGCACCACCGAGCAGGTCGTCGCTGGCATCGACTGGGTCACCAAGAACCACCAGGGCCCGTCCGTCGCCAACATGTCCCTCGGCGGCGGCGCCGACGAGGCGCTCGACGCGGCCGTTCAGAAGGCCATCGCCTCCGGCGTCACCTTCGCGGTTGCCGCGGGCAACGAGTCGACCGACGCGTCCGGCGGCTCCCCGGCCCGCGTCAAGGAGGCCATCACCGTCGCCTCCTCCACCAAGGAAGACGAGCAGTCCGACTTCTCCAACTACGGCTCCGTCGTGGACATCTACGCCCCCGGCTCGGACATCACCTCCGACTGGAACACCGGCGACGACGCCACCAACACCATCTCCGGTACGTCGATGGCGACCCCCCACGTCGTGGGCGCCGCCGCCGTCTACCTGAGCGGTCACCCGGACGCGACCCCCGCGGACGTCTCCAAGGCACTGACCGACGGCGCGACCCCCGACAAGATCTCCAACGCGAGCGAGGGCACGCCGAACAAGCTCCTCAAGATCGTCGAGTAGCACCGGCTGCACCTCTGACCGGCGGCCGCCGTGCCCTCCCCCACGGGGCGCGGCGGCCGCCCAGAGCCTGTCTTCGAGCCCCGACCAGCCGCCCCGCGCTGATCCGGTCGGGGCTCGAAGACAGGCTCTTCAACTGTTGGGGTTTCGGCTTAAGGATCCTTATGGATGCTACGTACCAGAGCGCGCGTGAGCCTGTGGGCAACTCTGGCTCGCCTCCCGCGATGGTGTGATGTTCAAGCCGGTTTGGGGTCTCAGGTGAGGGTGGGGTCATAGGTTCCTGTTCATGGAACTTCTTCGGTTGGCGGTGGCTGCGCGGCGGGTGGGTGTACATCCGGGCACGCTGCGGCTGTGGGCGAACGAGGGCAAGGTTCCGGTGGTGTGGGTGGGGCGGGAACGACGCTTCTCCAGTGCCGCGTTGGAGGAGTTGACCGGTGGTCCGGGTGCTGGTGGTCGGCGTGAGGCGCTGTATGTACGGGTCTCGGGCACCAGTGGGCAGGAGTCGTCGCTGGCCGCGCAGGAGGCCGAGTTGCGGGCTTCTGCTTCTGGGACGGTCGTCGCGGTTTTCAAGGACCGTGCCTCGGGGCTGAGGGAGTCGC
The DNA here is from genome assembly GCF_045040855.1 of Streptomyces sp. NBC_00009. Classification (NCBI taxonomy): domain Bacteria; kingdom Bacillati; phylum Actinomycetota; class Actinomycetes; order Kitasatosporales; family Streptomycetaceae; genus Streptomyces; species Streptomyces sp. NBC_00009. The sequence goes on along the minus strand of NZ_CP108312.1, from coordinate 1,581,784 downwards.
GGCCGGGTTTGGACCGGCTGTTGAAGCGGGCCGCGCGGGGCGAGTTCACCCATGTACGAGTCACGCACGGCGATCGGTTGGCCCGCTTCGGTGCGGGCTGGCTGACGCAGGTGCTGGCACATCATCACGTGACCGTCGAGGTGTTGCACGTCAAGGGGGCGGCCGGAGGGATGGAGGAGTTGCTGGACGACTTCATGTCGCTGGTCGCCACCTTCGCCGGTCGCATGTACGGGTTGCGTTCGCGCGAGGCGCGCCGAAGGCTCCTGGCCGAGGCCGAGGTCCGCATGGAGAACCCTGCCACCGGAGTCGGAGTCGGAGTCGGAGTCGGAGTTGAGGGTGAGAGGCGTGGCTAGGTTGATGGCGACCGCCACGTGTACCGCCTTCTCGGGTGTCATGGAGTCCACCGGTGAGCGGGTTGGACAGGCTCTGCTGCTGGAACGGGTGGGGTTTGTGGCCCGGTTGAGCCAGGAGATGACCGGCGCCCTGGTCACCTCCCGGTGGGACGAGGAGTCCCTGGATGTGCTGGCCGCCGGATTCGACGTGCAGGGCGAGGTGCTGCCGTCCAAGGGCTGGATGGCGCTGAGGCGTCTGGGCTGGACCGGCGCGGCGGTGCCCCCGGCCGGGGTGTATGTCTCGGACCGGGTGCGCCGGGGCGCCGAGGAGTACGCGGCCCGCACCCTGCGCCTGGCTCTGCACCGGCGGGCCCTCGTGGCCGCGCTCCTGGCCACCTGGCCAGACGATCCCCGCCGTCGCACCGAAGCGGAGTGGGCGGCGCTGCGGAAGCTGTTGCCCCCTGGGGTGAGCGGCGCGGAGATCCGCAACCGGACCCGGCAGATCCGCGCGCATCTGGCCGAGCACGGGCAGTTGCCCGCCGGACTGTGCGCTCTGGAAGACCCGCCGCAGATCGCGCCGTTGGTGCTCCTTGCGGCGATGGACCGCCAGCAGGTAACCCTGGTCCGCCTTGACGCGGCCACCGCCCGGATGCGAGTCAAGCTCCCCCTGTGCGCGGCCCCCGCTACGGGGCGGCAGTGGGCCTGGCATGTCCTGGACGTCCGTCTGCCCTCCGCCGTCGATGCGGATGCGGTGCTGCACACTCCGACCCTGCGTCCCACCCGAACCGGCCGCATCGCGGTCGACCTGCCGCACTCGAAGTCCGCACCCGCCCTCAAGGCGACGGGTCATACGGTGGGGCTCGGCTTCGACTGGGGCGTCAACACTCTGCTCACCGGCACCCTGGGCCGCCTCACCGGACGGGGAGCAGGCACGCGCGTGGTCACCGACGGCCGTCCGCTGATCTTCGATGCCACCGGTATCAGCGCGAGACTCCACCGGCTGCGTGGCCACCGCGAGCACCTCGCGGCCAAACGTGACCACTATCAGGCCCTGGCCGACGGCCTGGGCTCCCCGCACCTGGGATGGGGTGAACACGCCGCACGGGCAGGGGTGTTGGCACTCGAGCATGCGCGGGTGTGCGCCCGCATCCGGCACCTGAACGACGCGCTGGCCTGGGCGGCCGCCCGCTGGGCCGTCGACCAGACGGTCGCGCTCGGCGCGTCCGTCATCTACCTCGAAGACTTCGCCACCCTCGAAGCACGAGGCCACCGCAAGGGCAACGCCCGCCTGTCCGGACAGGTCCGCGGCACCGTCGCCGAGGCGATGCACCACCTCGCCGCGAAGAGCGGCATCGCGGTGGTCACCGTCCCCGCCCGAGGCACCTCCAAGCTCTGCCCGACCTGCCTGAACTCCCTGACCCACCACCCCGCCCCCGACCGGATGTCCGAGCGGGGATGGAAATGGGCTCAGTGCGCCGGGTGCGGGCTGTCGCTGGACCGGGACCACGCGGCGTCCCGCCGGATCGTCTCCCGCGGCTTGCTCGCCGGGGCCCACACCACCCTCGACCGGTCCACCGGCATCCGGACCATCCGCACCACGGTGGAAGGCACCGTGAGCATGGTGCGGCGTCCGAAGAAGACCACCCGACGGCTGCGACGCCAGCGCCAGGCCGAGACAGCCACGGCCCACCCGCGCGGACCCAAGACCACCCCGGGCAAGGGGTGCCCCACCCCCAACGGGCCCAGCAGCCCCGGACGTCGCAGCGGCCGCCGCGCTGCCGCCCTCCCGGACCCCGGTCCGGGCCCTCAGACTTCCCCCCGTGCGCTTGATGCGCGTACGGTCCCCGCCACCACCCCCACCAGGGTGGTAAAGCGTCCGGCGGGGCATGACACCCAGGCACCAGCCGCAGTCCAGCCGGTGCCAGGTCATGGAGTACCCGCCTCCGGCCAGCCCGAAGAAGCACTTCTTCGGGCTGGCCGGAGGCGGGTCTCACACAGAATCTGTCGGCAACGCACCCGCAGTGCCGAGCGGACCGGCTTCCACCATGTGTACGCCACCGAGGTCCACCCCCTCACCCCGAGGTTCGGACCCCACCAAGGCAACCGCACACGGCCACGCCGCGCCCGAAAAGCCCGGAACACTCAGGCAAACACAGGATTCTAGAGACGCTCTATCGTGTCCCCATGGCGACAAAGGCGTATGCGGCACTGCTCCGCGGCATCAATGTGGGCGGCAGCAAAAAGGTCCCGATGGCGCGGCTTCGCCCCCTGATCGAAGGCCTCGGGCACGGCGACGTACGGACGTACCTCCAGAGCGGCAACGCGACGTTCAGCAGCGAACACGGCGACGAGGAGACCCTCGCGACCGAGCTGAGCGAGGCCATCGAGAAGGAGTTCGGCTTCGCCGTGGACGTGATCGTGCGCGACCACGCCTACCTCGCGTCGGTCGCGGACGCGTGCCCCTTCGACGCCGAATCGCTCGAAGGCAAGCAGCTGCACGTCACCTACTTCTCCGGGCCTGTCGACCCCGAGCGGTTCGCCTCCGTCGACCCGGCCGAGTTCGCCCCCGAGGACTTCCGGCTCGGCCCGCGCGAGCTGTACCTCTACGCCCCCGAGGGCCTCGGCCGCTCGAAGCTCGGCGCCGTGCTCTCCCGGCCGGCCCTGAACAAGGGCCTCATCGCCACCTCCCGCAACTGGAACACCGTCGTCAAGCTCGTGGAGATGACCGGTGCCTGAGCTCGACGACGCCGTCGACGCCGCCATCGAGGGTGAACTGCGGCTGCTCGACCCGGCCGTGCGCCGCTCCCCGGAGCTGCTCGGCGCGCTGCTGCACCCCGACTACTTCGAGTTCGGCGCGTCGGGCCGCCGCTGGGACCGCGCCTCGATCATCGCCGAGCTCTCCGCCACGCGCGAGCCGGGCGTGCGGCCCCTCACCGTCTCGCGGATGAAGGGCGTGCGACTCGGCCCCGGGCTCGTCCATCTGACCTTCGACACCGACCGCAACGGCGCCTGCGCACACCGCAGTTCACTCTGGCGGCAGGGCGTCGAGGGCTGCTGGCTGCTGTACTTCCACCAGGGGACGCCGTTCAGCCGGGAGTGAGCGCGGCGGCGCGGTGACGTCAGCGCGCCGGCTTCGAGCGGGAGCGGCGGCGGACCCCGACGGCGACGCCCGCGAGGACGCAGGCCCCGATGGCTCCGGCGACCGCGACCAGGACGTACGTGGGATACATGTCGTCGCCCGACGGGTACCGCTCACCGCAGAGCCGCACCACGCCGGGATGGTCGCGGGCGGCTTCCAGACACACCCGGTGACCCCGGGACTGCCGGGGCCCGTGCCCAGCGACCTCCTGACGGTGTACCGGTGACCCTGGACCTCGTACGCGATCACCTGCTCGTACCCACTCTTCGGCACGTGCTCGACGGCGGTGACGACGCCGGTCACGCGGACCGGAGCCGCGTCGATCCGCTCCGCCTGCCGCCACTGCCGGGATGCCGAGCAGCCGCCGAGAACCGCCACGAGCAGGCAGAGGAGTCCGGCCCCCCAGAGGGCCAAGCGTGTACGCACGGGGAGCAGGCTCGCACGCCTCAGTGCGCGGAGCGCGAGAGTTTGCCCGATCGTGAGTGGCCCCTACAGCCTTCTGTGACAGTCTCGTTGGCATGCGCTACGTCATCATCGGAACAGGGGCGGTCGGCGGTGCCATCGGCGGCCGGCTCGCACAGGCCGGGCACGACGTCGTCCTCGTCGCCCGCGGCAAGCAGTACGAGGCACTGCGGGACCACGGACTCCGCCTCGTCACCCCCGACGGCCCGCACATCCACCGCCTCCCGGTCGTCGCCGGACCCGAGGAGCTCGGCGAACTGAGCCCGGACGACGTCCTCGTGCTCGCCGTGAAGACCCAGGACAGCGTCGCCGCGCTCGAAGCGTGGGCCGGGCGGCCGGTCGCCGGAGGCGGCACCGCCGCCGAGCTGTTGCCGCTGGTCTGCGCGCAGAACGGAGTGGAGAGCGAGCGCCTCGCGCTGCGGCTCTTCCGGCGCGTGTACGGCATGTGCGTGTGGCTGCCCGCCACGTTCGTCGAGCCCGGCGTCGTGTCCGCCGCGGGCAGCCCGCTCACCGGCATCCTGCACATCGGCCGGTACCCGGGAGGCACCGACGAGATTGCCCACCGCATCTCCGCCGACCTGGAGAAGTCCTTCTTCGAGGCCCCCGTCGTGCCCGACGTGATGCGCTGGAAGTACGCCAAGCTCCTCGGCAACCTGGCCAACGCGATCGAGGCCGTGTCCGGGGTGATCACCAGCGAGGAGGGGCTCGCCCTCCACGGGCGCGCCCGCGCGGAGGGCGAGGCCGTGCTCGGTGTGGCGGGCATCGCGTTCGCCTCCAAGGAGGAGGAGAAGGAGTCCCGCGGCGACAAGATCCGGTTCGAGCCCTTCGACGGCTCGGAACGCAGCGGCGGCTCGTCGTGGCAGTCCCTCAGCCGGGGCACGGGCACCATCGAGTCCGACTACCTCAACGGCGAGATGGGCCTGCTCGGACGGCTGCACGGCGTGCCGACCCCGGTCAACGACGCCCTGCAGTCGGTGGCCGACCGCTTCGCCCGCGAGCGCAGGCCGGCCGGGTCCATGACGATCGCGGACCTCGTGGCGGAGGCCGACGCGGCGACGCGGTAGCTGTCGCATTTCTTCAAGCCGCCGGCCGCCCCCGCGCGAGACGCTTTCCGCATGGAAAACGAGTACACCTCCATGATCGAGTACACGTCGATGAAGGAATGCGCCGCGGAGGCCGCCAGGGTCGCCCGGGGCGTCGACGCGGCGCGCCTGGCCGAGCCGAGCGGATGCGGCGACTGGGACGTCCGCGCCCTCGTCAACCACTGGGTCCTCTACACCTCGCACGGCCTGGAGCACCGGGCCCTGCGCAAGCAGCTCCCCGACGAACTCACCGCACGCGACTTCACCGCCGACCCCGACTGGGCCGAGGCATACGCGGCACAGCTCGCACGGGCCGTCGCCGCCTGGTCCGACCCGCAGGTGTGGGAGGGCGAGATCGACCTGGGCTTCGCGAAGACGCCCGCGCCCGAGATCGCCCGCCTGCTCGTCGCCGAACTGGCCCTCCACGGCTGGGACGTGGCCCACGCCACCGGACAGAAGTTCCACGTCCCCGACGACACGGCCCGCCTCCTGCTCGACGTCGTCGAGGCGAACGCGGAGGAATACCGCCGGTACGAGGGCTTCGCCGACGCGGTCCCGGTGCCGGCCGACGCGCCCTTGTTCCACCGGGCGATTGCGCTGAGCGGGCGGGAACCGCGCTGAACGGCGAAGAGAAACTGAATGCCTCGGAGGAACTGGACGCCTCGGAGGAACTGACGGTCTCGGAGAAGACGGGATGAGGGGACGGCGGTCTCCTGACGCGTCGCCTCAGGCGCCCACCGCCACCAACTCCCGTACCGTCGCCGCCTCATAGCGGCGCACGAGCAGTCGTGCCACCTCCGGGGCCGGGCCCAGTACGTCCGCGAGGACGTCCGCTTCGCAGGCGCCGCGGGCGATGCGGTCCGGGAGGAAGCCGGGGGCCAGGACGTAGGGGGCGACCGCCACCCGGCGGACGCCCTCGGCGCGCAGCCCAGCCACGGCGTCCTCCGTGCGCGGCAGAGATGCGGAGGCGAACGCAGGTCGCACGGCGCACCAACCGGTGTGCCGCCACTCCCGCGCGATTTCAGCGATCACTGCGATCGCCTCCGGGTCGGTGGAGCCCGCCGAGGCCAGGACGACCCCGGTCGTGGGCTTGTCGGCCGGGGTGAGCCCGGCCTCGTACAGACGGCGTTCGAGCGCCGCCGTCAGGAGCGGCGAGGGGCCGAGCACCTCCGCCTGGCGGATCCGCAGCCGGGCCGGGGCCTGCCGCAGGACCGCCGGGATGTCCGCCTTCGCGTGGAACGCGCGCGTCAGGAGCAGCGGGAGCGCGACCACGTCGCGCACGCCCTCCGCCGCCAGGGACTCCAGGACGCCGTTCACCGAGGGGACGTTGAAGTCCAGGAACCCCGTCTCCACGCGCAGCCCCGGCCGCAGCGCCCGTACTTCGCGTACGAGCGCGTGGACCGTCGCGGCATGGCGCGGATCGCGGCTGCCGTGAGCGATCACGAGCAGGACCGGGCGGGCGGGGCGCTGGTGCATGGCGGGGTCAGCTCCTCACCAGGAGACCGCGGCTGCGCAGGACGCGCCGCTCCAGGGGGCTGAAGATCAGCAGGTCGATGGCGATGCCGACGATCAGGATCAGGAAGATGGCGAGGAAGACCATCGACATGGAGCTGGCGTTGCGGCCGTTCTCCAGGAGCTGTCCGAGGCCGATGCCCAGGTCCGGCGACGAGGCGATGATCTCCGCGGCCATCAGCGAGCGCCACGAGAACGCCCAGCCCTGCTTCAGGCCCGCGAGATAGCCGGGCAGCGCGGCCGGGAGCACGATGTGCCAGGTGTGCCGCAGGCCCGTCGCGCCGAGGGTGCGGCCGGCCCGCAGGAACAGCGGCGGCACCTGGTCGACGCCCGACACCAGGCCGTTGGCGATCGAGGGGACCGCGCCGAGCAGGATCACGGCGTACATCATCTTGTTGTCGAGGCCCAGCCAGATCACGGCCGGCGGGACCCAGGCGACCGAGGGCAGCGACTGGAGGCCGGACAGGATCGGGCCGATCGCGGACCGGATGAACCGGACCCGGGCGACGACCAGGCCGAGCGGTGTGCCGATCACCAGCGCCAGCAGGAAGCCGAGCAGGCCGCGCGACACACTCGTCCAGATGTAGTCGAGAAGCGTCCCCTGCAACCACGCGTCGGACACCTCGTCCCACACCGCGGACGGCGAGGGCAGCTTGCTCGGGTCGTCGACGATCTTGAACGACACCAGTCCCTGCCACACCACCAGGACCAGGAGCACCGCCGTCAGCGGCGGCAGCACCTTCTGGACCAGCGTCTGGCGCAGCGGGGTACGGGCGGTCTGCACGGTCTCCAGTGCGTCGAGCCCCGCTTCGAGACCGGCCAGGTCCTGTGCGGCGCCCGAGTCCTTGACGGCGCCCGTGTCCTTGCTCGCGGTCGTCGTCTCAGTGCTGGCCATGGCGGCGGATCTCCCCACGCAGTTGTTCGGTGATCTCGACGGACAGTTCCGCCACGGCGGTGTCCTCGATGCGGCGCGGCTGCGGAATGCCGACCCGCCACTCGTGCGCCACCCGGCCCGGCCGCGAAGAGAGCAGCACGACCCGCTCGGCGAGCCGCACCGCCTCGCGGACGTTGTGCGTGACGAACAGGACGGAGACGTTCGTCTCGCGCCAGATACGGGTCAGCTCGTCGTGCAGCACGTCGCGCGTGATGGCGTCGAGCGCGGCGAACGGCTCGTCCATCAGCAGCAGTTGGCTGTCCTGCGCGAGCGCCCGGGCCAGCGCCACACGCTGGCGCATACCGCCGGACAGCTCGTGCACCCGCTTGCCGTACGCGCCGTTCAGCCGGACGAGCTCCAGGAGCTCCTCCGCCCGTGTGCGGCGATCGGCCTTCGCGACGCCGCGCAGTTTCAGGGCCAGTTCGATGTTCTTGCCCGCGGTCAGCCACGGGAAGAGGGCGTGCTCCTGGAACATCAGCGCCGGCCGGCCCTGCGTGCTGATCTCGCCGGACGAGGGCCGGTCGAGGCCCGCGACCAGGTTGAGCAGCGTCGACTTCCCGCAGCCCGAGGCTCCCAGGAGGGTGACGAACTCGCCCGGAGCGACATCGAGCGTGATGTCGTCCAGGACGAGCTGCTGCCCGGCGGGCGTGGCGAAGGACTTCGAGACGTGCTCGATCCGCGCGGCGTGGCCGGTGGTCTCCGTGCCGTCCACGGCCTTGGCGAGGGTCGTTGCCATGGTCGTCACCTCCTGGGAACTCAAGCGATTACGGGATTGCCTGACGCGGTTACTTGACGCCGAGGCCGGCGTCGGGGACCGCGCCCTTGCCCTCGGCCTTGAGGACCTTGTTCAGCGGTGCGAGGTCGTAGATGCCCTTGAGGTCGGGCTTCTCCAGCAGGCCCGCCTTCACCGCGTGCGCCGCCTCGGTGTCGAGGGTCGAGGCCAGCGGGTCGTCGGTGAACTGGATCGACTTCCAGGCCGGGTCGAGCACGTCCGCGGGCAGCGCCTTGCCGGAGTCGGCCGCCAGCTGCTTGTTGGCCGCGGCCTTCGCCTCGTCCGGGTTGGCGTTGATCCACGCGTTCGTCTTCACCGAGCCGCGCAGCACGGCCTCGACGACGTCCGGGTGCTCCTTGAGGAACTTCTGCGACACGATGATGTTCGTGATCACGAACTTCTTGTCGGGCCACAGGTCGGACTCGTCGAGGAGAACCTTGCCGCCCTCGGCCACGAGCTTGGACGCGGTCGGCTCCGGCACCCAGGCGCCGTCGATGGAGCCGGACTTGTAGGCGTCCGGGGTGATCTTGTTGTCCGTACGGACCACGGAGACGTCGCCCTTGCCGCTGTTGGCGTCGACCTTCCAGCCCTTCTCGGCGATCCAGTTGAGGAACGCGACGTCCTGCGTGTTGCCGAGCTGCGGGGTGGCGATCTTCTTGCCCTTGACGTCGTCCAGGGACTTGATCGTCTTCGGGTTCACCACCAGCTTCACCCCGCCGGACGCCGAACCGCCGATGATGCGCAGGCTCTTGCCCTGGGACTTGGTGAAGCCGTTGACCGACGGCGAGGGGCCGATCCAGCCGATGTCGATGGAGCCGCCGTTGAGCGCCTCGATCTCGGACGGGCCCGCGTTGAAGATCTGGTACTTGGCCTGCGTGCCCTTGAGCTCCTTCTGGAAGAAGCCCTTCTGGTTGCCCACGAGGGCGGTGCCGTGCGTCAGGTTGCCGAAGTAACCGATCTTCACGGTGTCGGCGGAGAGCTTCTTGCCCTTGGCGGCGACGTTCGTCTTGTCGGACGTGTCGTCCTTGGCCGTGGAGCCGTAGCCGCAGGCCGTCGCGGCGAGCGCGAGGAGCGGCAGGGCGGCGACGGCGGCGAGGCCGCGGCGCCAGGAGGCGGAGTTGGCAGGCACGGGAGGTGGTCCTCTCGTTGGCCCGGCGGTCACGCTCTCAGAGCGTGGCCGGGAGGTCGGCAGGGTTTCGTCTTCGTACGAACAGATCGCGGGGGGTGTGGGCGCGCAGGCAGTGCGCGTACGTCAGCACGCACATCGCCCGACCCCGCCCTGGCCCGCGCCGAGGGCGCCGCTGCCGACGCGGCCGCCCTCTTTCGCGAACGTCGCATAGATGTCGATGGGCGTCATGACTAGAAGTCCCAGCCGTCGTCGTCGGTGGCCTGCGCGGTCTCTTCCGCGTGGGCCGCCTGCGGCTTGCCGGCGAACGCCTCGCCCGCCATGCCGGCGGCGAGCGTCGTCCCGTCGGCCGGGTCGATGAGGAGGAACGAACCGGTGCGGCGCGAGTCGGCGTAGTCGTCGAGCGCGATCGGCTCGGCGGTGCGGACCTTGACGCGGCCGATGTCGTTGGCGACCAGCTGCCCCGGCTCGGGGTGCTGGGACAGGTCGTCCAGGGTGAGCCGCGAGGGGATCTCCTTGACGATCGCCTTGACCGTGCGCGTCGTGTGCTTGAGCAGCACGCGCTGGCCGACGGCGAGAGGCTGGTCGGCGACGTGGCAGACGGTCGCCTCGACGTCCTGCGAGGTCGCGGGCGCGTCGCCGCTCGGCACGATCAGGTCGCCGCGCGAGATGTCGATGTCGTCCTCCAGGAGGAGGGTCACCGACTGCGGCGTCCACGCCACGTCGACCGCCTTGCCCAGCAGGTCGATCCCGGAGACCTTCGACGTGCGGCCCGACGGCAGCACCGTGACGGACTCGCCGACGCGGAACGTGCCGGCCGCGATCTGGCCCGCGTAACCGCGGTAGTCGGGGTGCTCGGCGGTCTGCGGGCGGATGACGACCTGGACGGGCAGCCGCGCGTGGCAGCTCGTCAGGTCGTGGCTGACCGGGACCGTCTCCAGGTGCTCGAGGACGGTCGGGCCGCCGTACCAGTCCATGTTCGCCGACGGCTCCACGACGTTGTCACCGGCGAGCGCGGAGATCGGGATCGCGGTGATCTCGGGAACGCCCAGGTCGGACGCGTACGCCGTGAATTCCTCGGCGATCTTCGCGAAGACGGGCTCCGCGTAGTCGACGAGGTCCATCTTGTTCACCGCGAGCACGACGTGCGGGACGCGCAGGAGCGCGGCGACGGCGGCGTGCCGGCGGGTCTGCTCGATGACGCCGTTGCGGGCGTCGACGAGGACGACGGCGAGGTCGGCGGTGGATGCGCCGGTCACCATGTTCCGGGTGTACTGCACATGGCCCGGGGTGTCGGCCAGGATGAACCGGCGCCGGGGCGTGGCGAAGTAGCGGTAGGCGACGTCGATGGTGATGCCCTGCTCGCGCTCGGCGCGCAGGCCGTCGGTGAGCAGCGCCAGGTCGGGCGCCTCCTGACCGCGGTTGCGGGACGCGTGCTCGACGGCCTCCAGCTGGTCCGTGAGGACCGACTTGGAGTCGTGCAGCAGGCGGCCCACGAGGGTGGACTTGCCGTCGTCGACGGAACCGGCGGTGGCGAACCGCAGCAGGGTGGTGGCCGACAGGTCGGCCAACTGCTCTGTGGTGGTGCTCATTTAGAAATACCCCTCGCGCTTGCGGTCTTCCATCGCGGCCTCGGACATCTTGTCGTCGGCGCGGGTCGCGCCCCGCTCGGTGATCCGGGACACGGCGATCTCGGCGATCACCGCGTCCAGGGTCGCCGCGTCGGAGTCGACGGCGCCGGTGCAGGACATGTCGCCGACGGTGCGGTAGCGGATGAGGCGCTTCTCGACGCTCTCGCCCTCCTTGGGGCCGCCCCACTCACCGGCGGTCAGCCACATGCCGGAGCGCTTGAAGACGTCCCGCTCGTGCGCGAAGTAGATCTCCGGCAGCTCGATGCCCTCGCGGGCGATGTACTGCCACACGTCCAACTCGGTCCAGTTGGACAGCGGGAAGACGCGCACGTGCTCGCCGGGGGCGTGGCGGCCGTTGTAGAGCTGCCACAGCTCGGGGCGCTGGCGGCGCGGGTCCCACTGGGAGAACTCGTCGCGCAGGGAGAACACGCGCTCCTTGGCGCGGGCCTTCTCCTCGTCGCGGCGCCCGCCGCCGAAGACGGCGTCGAAGCGCTCCGCCTGGATCTTCTCCGTCAGCGGCACCGTCTGCAGCGGGTTGCGCGTCCCGTCCGGGCGCTCCTTGAGGGCGCCGCGGTCGATGTAGTCCTGCACGGACGCGACGTGCAGCCGCAGCCCGTGCTCGGCCACGACGCGGTCGCGGTACTCCAGGACCTCGGGGAAGTTGTGCCCGGTGTCGACGTGCAGCAGCGTGAACGGCACCGGCGCCGGCGCGAACGCCTTGAGCGCCAGGTGCAGCATCACGATGGAGTCCTTGCCGCCGGAGAAGAGGATCACCGGCCGCTCGAACTCGCCCGCGACCTCACGGAAGATGTGCACGCCTTCGGACTCGAGGGCGTCCAGGTGCGAGAGCGCGTACGGGCTGTCGGTCTCTTCGCCGGTGGTGGGTGCGACGGTCGTCATGCCGACTCCCTTTCGTTCGCTTCTCCGCCTGCGCGGCGCAGAGGCGCGGGCATCGTGGTCGTCTGCAGCCGGGCGGCCGCACATGCGTCGCTCACAGGACACCCCTTTCGGTGAGCAGCGCGAACAGCGCGGCCGCTGACTCCTGCACGGTCTGGGTGTGCGACTCGATGCGCAGGTCGGGCGATTCGGGCGCCTCGTACGGGTCGTCGACCCCGGTCAGCCCGGAGAGCTCGCCCGCCGCCTGCTTCGCGTACAGGCCCTTCACGTCGCGCACGGAGCACACCTCGACGGGCGTGGCCACGTGCACCTCCAGGTAGCCGGTGCCGCCGGCCTGGTGGCGCTTGCGTACCGCCTCCCGGCTGTCCGCGAACGGCGCGATCACCGGGACGAGCGTCAACACGCCGTTACGGGCGAGGAGTTCGGCGAGGAAGCCGATGCGCTGCACGTTCGTGTCGCGGTCCGCGCGGCTGAAGCCGAGGCCCGCCGAGAGGAACTCGCGGATCTCGTCGCCGTCGAGCACCTCGACGCGGCGGCCGTCGGTACGCAACTGCTCGGCGAGCTCGTTGGCGATGGTGGTCTTGCCCGCGCTCGGCAGACCCGTGAGCCAGACGGTGGCTCCGGTCACTTGCTTCTCCAAAGTCTCTGTGGGTCCGGGCATCAGCCGTGGATCCCGCACTCGGTCTTGTTGCGTCCCGCCCAGCGGCCGGCCCGCGCGTCCTCGCCCTCGAGCAGGCGCCGGGTGCAGGGGGCGCAGCCCACAGACCCGTAGCCGTCCATGAGCAGGGGGTTGGTCAGCACACCGTGCTCGGCGACGTACGCCTCGACGTCGTCCTGCGTCCAGCGGGCGATCGGCGAGACCTTCACCTTGCGGCGCTTCTCGTCCCAGCTGACGACCGGGGTGTTCGCCCGCGTCGGGGACTCGTCGCGGCGCAGTCCCGTGGCCCACGCCGTGTACGAACTCAGGCCGTCCTCAAGGGGCTTGACCTTCCGCATGGCGCAGCACAGGTCGGGGTCGCGGTCGTGCAGCTTCGGCCCGAACTCGGCGTCCTGCTCGGCGACGGTCTGGCGGGGCGTGAGCGTGATGACGTTCACGTCCATCACGGCCTCGACGGCGTCCCGGGTGCCGATGGTCTCCTCGAAGTGGTAGCCGGTGTCGAGGAAGACGACGTCCACGCCGGGCCTGGCGCGCGAGGCGAGATGGGCGACGACCGCGTCCTCCATGGAGGAGGTCACGCAGAAGCGCTTGCCGAACGTGTCGACCGCCCACGTGAGGATCTCCAGGGCGGACGCGTCCTCCAGTTCGCGCCCGGCCCGCTCCGCGAGCTCCCGCAGGTCGGGCTCGGTCCGGTCGGTGACCTCAGTGGCCTGAGTGGTCGTCATATGTCTTCCCCTCCACCGTCGTTGCGCTGAACTCCCCGGGTCAGCAGACCGAGGAACTTCAACTGGAAGGCCCGATTGCACGCCGCGCATTCCCACGCACCGTGCCCGGTCTCGTTCGGACGCAGGTCCTCGTCACCGCAGTAGGGGCAGTAGAAGGGGGCGGCGCGCTCGCTCACGAGAGGGCCTCCCTCTTATTGGAGGCTCGGTTCGCCTCCGGGGCGCCTGTTGCCGGTGTCGAGATACCGACCGTGCTCAACCCTTCGGGCCTCCGCGCGCTCGGCATCTCGACACCGGCGCGCCCCTTCGGCTCACTCGCCGAGCTCACGACAAGGCCTCCTCGGAAGCGCGGGAAGTCCACGTGGCGAAGCGCTCGCCGTCCTCGCGCTCCGCCTGGAAGCGCTTGAGGACCCGCTCGACGTAGTCGGGGAGCTCGGCCGCGGTGACCTTCAGGCCGCGGACCTTGCGGCCGAACCCGGCCTCCAGGCCCAGCGCGCCGCCCAGGTGCACCTGGTAGCCCTCGACCTGGTTGCCGTCCTTGTCCAGCATCAGCTGGCCCTTGAGACCGATGTCCGCGACCTGGATGCGGGCGCAGGCGTTCGGGCAGCCGTTGATGTTGATCGTGAGGGGCTCGTCGAACTCCGGGACGCGGCGCTCCAGTTCGTCGATCAGCGAAGCGCCGCGCGCCTTCGTCTCGACGATCGCGAGCTTGCAGAACTCGATGCCGGTGCAGGCCATGGTGCCGCGCCGGAAGGGGGACGCGTTGACCTTCAGGTCCAGCGCCTCCAGCGCCGCCACCAGCGACTCGACCTGGTCCTCGGCCACGTCGAGCACGATCATCTTCTGCTCGGCGGTGGTGCGCAGCCGGCCCGAGCCGTGCGCGCCCGCGACCTCGGCGATCTTGGTGAGGGTCGCGCCGTCCACACGGCCGACGCGGGGTGCGAAGCCGACGTAGAAGCGGCCGTCCTTCTGGGGGTGCACACCGAGGTGGTCGCGCCAGGTGCCGGCGGGCTGCTCGGGCGCGGGGCCGTCGACCAGCTTCCGCTGGAGGTACTCGTCCTCCAGGACCTGCCGGAACTTCTCGGTGCCCCAGTCGGCGAGCAGGAACTTCAGGCGGGCGCGGGTGCGCAGGCGGCGGTAGCCGTAGTCGCGGAAGATGCCGATGACGCCGCCGTAGACGTCCGGCACCTCGTCGAGCGGCACCCAGGCGCCGAGGCGCTGGCCCAGCTTGGGGTTGGTGGACAGGCCGCCGCCGACCCAGAGGTCGAAGCCGGGGCCGTGCTCGGGGTGGTTCACGCCGACGAACGCGATGTCGTTGATCTCGTGCGCCACGTCGAGCTGCGGGGAGCCGGAGATCGCGGACTTGAACTTGCGCGGCAGGTTGGAGAAGTCCTTGTTGCCGATGAAGCGGCGCTGGATCTCGTCGATGGCGGGCGTGCCGTCGATGATCTCGTCGGCGGCGACCCCGGCGACGGGCGAGCCGAGGATGACGCGGGGCGTGTCACCGCAGGCCTCGGTGGTGGAGAGCCCGACCGCCTCGAGGCGCCGCCAGATCTCCGGCACGTCCTCGATGCGGATCCAGTGGTACTGGATGTTCTGCCGGTCGGTGATGTCGGCGGTCCCGCGGGCGAACTCCTGCGAGATCTCGCCGATGACGCGCAGCTGCTCGGTGGTCAGCCGGCCGCCGTCGATGCGGACGCGGAGCATGAAGTACTCGTCGTCCAGCTCCTCCGGCTCCAGGATCGCGGTCTTGCCGCCGTCGATCCCGGGCTTGCGCTGGGTGTAGAGCCCCCACCAGCGCATGCGGCCCCTGAGGTCGTTGGGGTCGATGGAGTCGAAGCCGCGCTTCGAGTAGATCGTCTCAATGCGTGTCCGCACATTGAGACCGTCGTCGTCCTTCTTGAACTGCTCGTTGCCGTTGAGCGGCGTGAAGTGACCCACGGCCCACTGGCCCTCGCCGCGGTGACGGCTCACCTTGCGGCGCGGCGCGGCGGTCGTGGGCTTTTCAGGGGTGGCAGCCATGGGTGTACGTCCTTCAGGCGGGCGGAGGCTCTGACAGCTTTGACCAGCACACTTCGCGCGACGGCGCGGCGGTGCGCAGGGTGCTGTACGGGGAGAGAGTGCGGCGGTGCTGGTGGAGTCAGCTCACCGGACACATGGCGCTGGACATGCGGCCGAGGTCGACGTGCCGCCGACTCACCAAGGCAATTCCAGCTCGATCCATGACGGAAGCGTGTCATGGGACTTTCGGCCCAGTCCACCACTGTCCAGAAGGTGGACAAGACTGTCTCGCATCGCGGACAGATGTGTCGCGCGTCACTGGAGGGGACGGGAATGGACCGGAGAGAAGGGGAGCGTACGGGAAGGGGCGCCGCGGTGTCCCGCGGCGCCCCTCAAGTTCTTGTCCCTACTCTTACGCCCCCGGCTGCGCCCCGGGCCACGGCCCCGGCGTCGCCACCTCGGGCTCCTCTTCGACCTTCGTGTCGAAGAGGCGGAACCCGCGCCGCTCGTAGTTGGCCATCGCGTGCTCACCGTCCTTGCTGCACGTGTGCAGCCAGACCCGCTTCGTCGGCGTGCGGTCCGGCCACCGCTCGGCCAGGTCCCAGGCGCGGGCCACTGCGTAAGACAGGAGGTGACCGCCGATGCGGCGGCCCCGGAAGGCGGGAATGAGGCCGAAGTAGACGACCTCGACGACGCCGTCGTCCTGCGCCTCCAGCTCGACGTAACCGGCCGGAGTCCCCTTCTCGTACGCCACCCACGTCTCGGTGCCCGGACGCGCCAGGACTTCCTGCCAGCGCGCGTACGTCCAGCTCAGGCGGTCGGTCCAGAGGATGTCGCCCCCGACGGACGCGTACAGGAAGCGGCTGAACTCCGGCGAGGGCACCTCGGCGCGGACGATACGGAAGTCGCCGCCCTCGGGTGCGGCGGCCGGCCGGAGGTCGGAGGGAGCGGTCTGCTCCAGGGACCAGGTGGTCACAGCGATGTTGCTCATGCACGTCAGGCAATCACGGGCCCCGCACCCTGGCCAAAGCGGTCCGGGATACGGGAAGATCCGCCCGCGCCATGCCACCCCCCGCGCACGACGCACCCGGAGGAATGTTCATGCCCCGCAGGACAGCTCGCCGCACACCCCGCGGTCTCCTCGCCACGGCCATCACCACCGTGGCCCTCGCGACCCTCGCCGCCCCGGCCTCCGCCACGGCCGGTGCCCAGGCCGCGGACCCGCAAGGCCGGATCTTCATGGTCAACCCCGTCCAGTCGTCCGGCGACCAGACCCTCACCGACGCGAAGGACTCCGCGACCGCGGTGCCCGCCTCCGCCTACACCCTCGCCGCCCTGCGGAACCTCGACGCGAGCGGCGGCCTCTCGGGCAAGTGGGTCTCCGTGAGATCGAACACCGGCGGCGCCGCCTCGGTCGCCGGCGCCGGCGGCTACGACCGCAAGGACGACCAGTTCGAGCAGGTCATGGCCTACTTCTGGGTCAACGAGGCGCAGGAGTACCTCCAGAGCCTCGGCTTCGGCAGCGAACTGCCCGGCGCCAACGACCGGCAGCAGCCGGTCCGTATCGACCAGTGGGGCGCCGACAACTCCTTCTTCACCGACAAGAAGGCCGAGATCCGCTTCGGCAAGGGCGGCGTCGATGACGCGGAGGACGCCGAGGTCATCGTCCACGAGTACGGACACGCCGTGCACAACGCGCAGGTCCCCGGGTTCGGCACCTCCGAGGAGGCCGGCTCCATCGGGGAGGCGTGGGGCGACTACCTGGCGGCGTCCGTCGGTGCCTACGCGGACGCCAAGTACGGCTGGCCGCGCAAGACCGACCTCGCCTGTGTCGCGGACTGGGACTCGGTCTCGTACACGGCCACCGCCCCGCACTGCCTGCGTCGCCTCGACACCGGCAAGACGTACGCCGACAAGGTGGGGGAGGTGCACGCGGACGGTGAGATCTGGTCCCAGGCGCTGTTCGACATCAGGGGCGCGCTCGGCGCGCGCACGGCCGACCGCGTCATCGTCGACGCGCAGTTCGGCTTCGCCCCGGACACCAGCTTCACGGACGCGGCCCTGACGACCGTCGCTACCGCGCAGAAGATGTACGGAAAGAGCGCGGCGGACGCCGTGCGCAAGGCGTTCCAGGCCCGGGGCATCCCCGGGGTGTGAGTCCGCGCGGGACCGGAGGGTGCGGGACCAGCGGATGTCCAGGAACCCCCTCCGTAAGTCCATGGAGTCGGGCCCGGCCGGGCGGCACGCTCTGAGCCACCCCGCCGGGCGACTCCATCCCCTCCGGCCCCCGCAACCACTCACGGAGGTATTCATGAGACGCAGCGTCAGCACCACGTTCGCCGCCCTCTGCGCCGCCGCGACCGCCGGCGTCACGGCCCTCGCGGCCGCCCCCGCCGCCACGGCCGACCCCCCGCTCAAGGCGCGCGCCCATTACGTCGACTGCCGGGCCGGCACCGGCCCCGAGAAGGGCACCCAAAAGGCGCCGTGGCGCACGCTCGCCGCCGTCAACGCCCAGCACCTGGGTCCCGGCGACCAGGTGCTCCTCAAGCGCGGCACCCACTGCACGGGCACGCTCACCCCGAACGGTGCGGGCGCCCCCGGCAGCCCCGTCCGCATCGCCACCTACGGCACCGGGGCGAAGCCCGTGATCGACGGAGCGGGCGCCCCCGACACCGTCCTCCTGCGGAACACGCAGTGGATCGAGGTCTCCGACCTGGAGATCACCAACGCGGCGAACCCGGGCACGAAGCGCCGCGGCGTGCGCGTGGTCCTGAACGACTACGGCACGGGCAGGCACTACCGCCTCACCGGCCTCGACATCCACGACATCCGCGGCGACGACACCAAGGACAACGACGGCTCCGCGGGCATCCTCTTCTCCGTCACCGGGTCGGCGAAGGAGACGCACTACGACGACGTGCGCGTCGAGGACAACACCCTCAAAACCATCGACCGCGAGGGCATCTTCGTCTCCTCCAGCTGGAACCAGCGGCCCGCCATCAGCGGCTACGACCCGAACGGCCCGCACTGGGTCCCGTCCACCGGCGTCGTCGTGCGCGGCAACACCCTGAACGACCTCGGCGGCGACGGCATCGTCATGACGGCCACCAAGAACGCCCTGGTCGAGCACAACACCCTGCACGGCTTCCAGCGGCGCTCCGGCGGATACAACGCGGGCATGTGGCCGTGGAACGCGGACGGCACCGTCTTCCAGTACAACGAGACGTCCGGCGGCGAGACGACCCGCGACGGCATGGCGTACGACGTCGACGAGGGCTCCTTCGGGACCGTCTTCCAGTACAACTACAGCCACGACAACGCGGGCGGCTTCTTCCTCGTCTGCAGCGCGGACGGAACCCTCGGCGACGCCGTGATCCGCTTCAACATCAGCCAGAACGACCACTTCAGGGGCATCGAGACCTGCCGCGGCTCGTTCTCCGGGGTCCGCTTCCTGCACAACACGATCTACGTCGGTGACGGCGTCAGCCAGACCGTCGTCAACGAGAACACCACCAGCCGGCACGAGATCGCCTTCGACAACAACATCGTCGTGAAGGAGGGCACCGGCACGGCCGCCTTCACACTCCGCTCCGGCGGCGTCACCGCGTCCCACAACATTCTGTACGGGATCGGCGCGACGCCCTCCAACCCCGGTGGCGCCACCGCCGACCCGCTGCTCACCCGTCCGGGCACTGCCACGGGTTACGGGGACGCCGCGGCCGCCTACGCCCTGCGTGCCGGATCGCCCGCACTCGGCGCGGGGGCGCCGCTCGCCGACGCGGGCACCCGCGACTTCGCGGGCAACCCGGTGGTGCCGGGAGCGGCGCCCAACATCGGCGCGTGGAACGGGAGTTCGTCCGACCGGTGACGGTCGGCGGGGCGCCCTGATCCTGGTCGGGGCGCCCTACGGGGCGCTGACCGGCACCGGCGCGTTCCAGCGCTGCGTGCCCGCTCCGGCCGGCGCGAGCTTCACGCCGGAGCCGTCCCGGGTGAGGTACCGGCCGGTCGCCGGGTTCACCAGGGTCTTCTTGCCGGGGTTGTACTTCCACAGCTTGGCCGGGTCGGTGACCTTGCCGCCGGTGGCGATGTCGCCCGCGCAGTCGGCGATGCGCACGCTCTTCTTGTCGCTCGCGGTCAGGCAGTAGTTCGACGGCAGCCGGACGGTGCCGTCGGCCGCGAGGACCCAGGACTGCTCGAAGGCGCCGGGGCCGTTGTCCTTGCATGCGGCGAGCGTGAGCGCCGCGCCGTCCTTGCTCGCGCCGCGCGGGGCGAGGCACTTGTCGTCGGGCGCGGAGATCTCGGCGCGCTTCGAATTGCCCAGTGCCAGACGCTGGTTGGTGCTTCCGTCGGGACGCGCGTCCACGGCGGCGGCGCACGGCGGGTTGCTCTTCGTCCTGGTCACCGAGCTGACGGCCGCGCCGGCGCCGACTGCGGTGCCGGTGGGCAGGCCGAAGTGGGCGTCCGAGTACGGCTGGTCGTAACAGGTGGCCCGCGGGTCGTTCCACTCGAAGTACTCGACCCAGTCGATCAGGCCCGTGGACTTGATGGCGGTGGCCGGCGTCTGCACACTGCCGAGCTTGAACGACTCGCCCGTGGTCCTGTCGTGGATGGTGGCGCCGAACCAGCCGTCGCCCTCGTAGGCGACCGTGGACGTGTAGGTGTGCCCCTCCTCCCAGTCGTGGTTCATGCGACAGCTGGAGCCCTCGCCCTCGCCGCCGAACTGGAGGCAGTAGCTGCCCTCCGAGCCGGGCTTGCGCTCGAAGCTGTCCCACACCGAGAACAGGAACGTCGGCTTGTCGCCGCCGTTGCGCTGCATCCCGATGTAGGCGCCGTTGCCGACGTTGAAGCCGAACTGGTGGCTCCAGAAGGTGTTCGCGTTGTAGCCGGGGTCCTTCTCGACCGTCGTGGACCAGGTGACCTCGCTGAGCCCGTCGGCCGCCGACGGGAACGAGTAGTAGGTGTACGTCCCCGGGGTCGTGCCGATGGTGTCGTCCGCGTTCGCCGCGGGGGCAGAAGCCAGGCCGGCTCCGGCGGCGAGGCCGAGCGTCGCGAGGAGCGGCACGGACCGCCGCTTGAGGGAACGGGTGAAGCGTCCAGTCATCGAAAACCCTGCCTGTGATGGAGGTGGATGCGTGAAGGGAGTGCATCGGGCTGCACTGCGCGACATGGTGCGCGAAGGTGATTGAAAGTGCGCGACTTAGAGCATGATCGCGCGCGCCGGGCACATCTTGCGCCATCGGGCGGCGTGGGGCAAGAGGGGGCGCGCAGGGCCGTCACAGTGCCGAGAACGCCTCGTCCACGGCCTCGCAGGTGCGCCGGATGTCGTCCTCCTCGAGTGCGGCGGAGACGAACCAGCAGGCGAGGCCGTACACGTTGACGTGGATGCCCCGCACCAGCAGCTCGTGGCGGAAGCGCTCGTAGCGGTCCAGATCGGCGGCGAAAAGATCGCGGTAGTGGCGGGTCGGGGCGCCGTCCGCCGAGAACACGATCTGGAACATCGCGCCGACCCCCTGGACCGCGCACGGCACGCCGTGGTCGCGGGACGCCCGCAGGACCGCCTCCATGACGCGCCGCCCCGCCTCGTCGATCCGGCCGGCGACCGCGGGATCGGCGAGCTGGGTGACCGTCACCAGGGCGGCCGTGGCGCACAGGGGTGAACCGTTGTACGTGCCGCCCTGCTTGATCCGGTTGTCGCCGACCTGCTCCATGATCTCCCGGCAGCCCGCGAACGCCGAGATGGGCAGCCCGCCGCCGAGCGCCTTGGAGTAGACCGCGAGGTCGGGCACGACCCCGAAGAGGGCCTGCGCACCGCCGGGTCCGGTGCGGAACCCCGTGCAGACCTCGTCGAAGACGAGCACGATGCCGCGCCGCGTGCACTCCGCGCGCAGGGTCTCCAGATAGCCCGGGACCGGCATCGTGCAGGCGTTGTTGGCGACGATCGGCTCGCAGATGACCGCGGCGATCCGGCCGCGGTGGGCGTCGAGGACGTCACGCAGGACCCCGGCGTCGTTCCACGGGCAGATCACCACGTCGTCGAGCACGCCCTGCGGGATCCCGCGCGAGTGCGGCTTCGCGAACGGCGCCTCGTACGGGCCGACTTCGTCCCGCGTCGACTTGCTGGACACCGCGAGCGTGTCGGTCCAGCCGTGGTAGTGGCCCTCGAACTTCACGACGAGGGAGCGCCCGGTGAAGCCGCGCGCGGCCCGTATCGCGCCCTGGACCGCCTCGGAGCCGGAGTTCGCGTAGCGCACGAGGTCGGCGCACGGCACCGACTCCCGGATCTTCTCGGCGAGTTCGATCTCCGGGACGTTGCACGTGCCGAACATGGTGCCGCTCGCCAGGACCGTCGAGAGGGCGTCGGTGAGCAGCGGGTTCGCGTGGCCGAGGACGGCGCTGCCGTAGGCGAGCAGATAGTCCACGTAGGTGTTGCCGTCCACGTCCCGGATGCGCGCACCGGAGCCGCTCTCCATGTACAGCGGATGGGGCTCCGACCCGGTGGTGGTGATGCGGGAGGAGGAGCTGGTGCCGCCCGCGAGCGACCCTCGTGCGCGCTCGAAGAGCTCGCGGCTCTTGTGATATGCCATCAATTCCTCCTGTTTTCAAGGCGTTGACACGGATTCCGGTGGGAGTGAGACTCCATGCCCGAGAGATCCTGGAATGTTGCAGAGGGGAAAACGGACATGGTCGAGAAGGTGGCCGTCATCACCGGCGCCGGCGTCGGAATCGGTCGGGCCTGCGCCCTCGGGCTCCTGGCGCGGGGCTGGTCGGTCGTCCTCGTGGGCCGCCGCAGGGCGCTCCTCGAAGCGACGGCCGCGGATGCGGGCGAGCACGCGGACCGCGCCGTCCCGTTCGTCGCGGACATCACCGACCCGGAGGCGGTGACGCGCCTGTTCGCCGCCGTGGGCGAGCGGTTCGGCCGCGTCGACCTGCTGTTCAACAACGCCGCCGAGACGATGCCGTACATCCCCACGGAGGATGTCGAGGCCGACGACTGGCACCGCGTCATGGGCTCGATCGCGACCGGTACGTTCCTGTGTTCCCGGGCGGCGTTCCGGATGATGAAGGAGCAGAGCCCGCGCGGCGGCCGCATCATCAACAACGGCGCCCCGTCGGCGCATGTGCCCCGCCCGGACTCGATCGCGTTCACCGCGGCCAAGCACGCCGTCGCCGGTATGACCCGCTCGCTGTCCCTCGACGGGCGTGAGCACGGCATCGCCTGCGGGCAGATCGACATAGGCAACGTGACCCCCGCCGACCGCCCCCAGCCCGCCGTCCTCCAGGCGGACGGCAGCCGGCGCGTGGAGCCGACCATGGACATCCGCCATGTCGTCGACATGGTCGCCGCCATGGCCGAGCTCCCCGTCGACGTGAACATCCAGTCCGTCACGGTGATGCCGAGCGCGATGCCCTACGTGGGCCGCGGTTAGGGCCTCCCGTCCGCCCCGTCATCCCTGACGCCCGGCCTGCTCGGCCTCGTACTCCGTGAAGTGGTGCTCGACGAAGAGCTCCGGCCACCCCTCGCCCGCGAGCCGGAGCTCCCGGGCGCGGGCGAGCATGTGCCGCCAGTACGGCTTCACGGGCCGCCAGCGGACGCCCGTCTGCGCGTAGGAGCTGTCCACCATGTACCGCTCACGGCTCTCCCCGTGGGGAGCCGTGCGGCGGGTGTGGAACAGAGCCGAGTGGATCAACACGGTGGAGCCGGGTGGCAGTTCACCGATGAAGACCTCGCCCGGCAGCTCGGACGTGCCGAGGTGGGCGCGGGCCGTCTTGGTGGCGGTCTCGCGGTGCGAGCCGGGCAGTACGGCGAGCCCGCCGACTGAGGCGTCGAGCCCGCCGAGGTAGTGCAGCGCGTGGACCATCGTGTGGGTTCGCTCCGCCCGCGGGCCGAGCTCGTAGTCGTGGTGCCAGTCCTTGCCGGGCGCGTTCGGCGGGCGGCGGTCGCTGTGCAGGTGGTGGAAGACGAAGGGCCCGCCGATCAGCCCGGCGAGGACTTCGAGCAGCGGCGGATGGGCCAGGATCCGGCCGTGCGCCTCCATCTCCAGCTCCATCAGGGGCGGCAGCCCGTACGCGTCGGGGGAGACGGCCGAGGCTATGGACCGCTGCCGCGCACCCGAGTCCACCCAGTGGTCGACCTCGGCCTTTGCGCGCTCCGCGAGGGCCGCGGGGAGGAAGCCCGGGAGGACGAGATAGCCCTCCTCCTCGAACTGTCTGCGGTCCTGTGCGGTCAGAGCGGCGTCGGTTCCGACGATTCCCGTGATCCCCATTGGCCTTCCTTCAACTTGGTGCTTTTTGTGCCCTGTTGTGGGAGGTGGTCGCGCGGCGAACAGAAAGGAACCGTAGCGATAGTTGCTTGTTTTTGCACGCAGGGGCTCTCAATCGAGCAGCTTCGTGCATACTGCTGTGCGTTCCTGCAACATCCCGGGTCAGGAAGGCCAGATGCAGCAGCACTCAACCCGCACCCCACTCGTCTCCGTGGTCGTCACCTGCTTCAACTACGACCGGATGCTGCCGCGCGCGCTCGAGAGCGTCCGGGCCCAGACGGCGGCCGACTGGGAGCTCGTGATCGTCGACGACGGCAGCACGGACACCTCGCGCGACGTCGCCCGGACCTTCGCCGCCGCCCACCCCGAGCTGGCCGTGACCCTCGTGTTCACCCGCAACGGCGGCCTCGGGCGCGCCCGCAACCTCGGCATATCCGTGGCCCGCGGCCGCTACGTCGCCTGCCTCGACGCGGACGACCACTACGAGCCGCACGCCCTGGAGAAGCTCTCCGCCGCCCTGGACCGCGACCCGACCGCCGAGGTCGCCCGGCCCTACCTGCGCTCCTTCGGCGTGGAGGAGCGGATCTGGGAGTACCCGGACTACGACTTCGACGCGTCGACATCGGTGAACCAGGCGCCGTACTGCGCCATGTTCCGCCGCTCCGCGTGGCAGCGGGCGGGCGGCTACCACGAGGGCATGCCGGCGTACGAGGACTGGAACTTCTGGATCGCCGTCGGGAAGCACGGCGGCCATATGACGACCGTCCCCGAGCCGCTGCTCCACTACCGCACCAGCGTCGACGGCATGTTCGCCCGCCACCGCGTCCACGACCTCGCGCTGCGCGCCACGATCGTGACCAACCACCCCGACGTGTACGACAGTTCGTGCCAGGACCTGGCCCGCCGGATCCTCGCCGGGGAGAACGTCGACGACGACCTCAAGGCGAGGCCGCCGCACGCGATCTTCGCCCTCTCCTATCCGGCGAGGACCCTGCGCGGCGAGGACATCAGCGCGGACTTCGGCGCCGTGAGCTGAATCATGGGCGACCCCATCATCGAGGCGCGGGCCCTCACCAAGCGGTTCCGCGTCGCGAGGAAACGCCCCGGGATGCGCGGGGCGCTGCGCCACCTGGTCCGCGGCGAGTGGGAGGACAGGACCGCCGTCGACGCCGTCGACCTGCGCGTGGCGCCCGGCGAGAGCGTCGCCTACGTCGGCCCGAACGGCGCCGGCAAGTCGACCACCGTCAAGATGCTCACCGGCGTCCTCACCCCGACCTCGGGCGACCTGCGCGTCGCGGGCGTCGTCCCGTACGAGGACCGGGTCGCCAACGCGCGGAACATCGGCGTCGTCTTCGGGCAGCGCACCCAGCTGTGGTGGGACCTGCCCGTGCGCGAGTCGTTCCGCCTGCTCGGCGACATCTACCTCGTCCCGAAGCGGGAGTTCGACACCCGCCTCGACGAACTGATCGCACTCCTCGGCATCGAGGACCTCCTGGAGCGGCCCGTCCGCCAGCTCTCGCTCGGCCAGCGCGTCCGCTGCGACGTGGCGGCCTCGCTGCTGCACGCGCCGCCCGTCCTCTTCCTCGACGAACCCACGATCGGCCTCGACGTCTCGGTGAAGGCCCGGCTCCGCGAGTTCCTCGCCACCCTGCACCGCGAGCGCGGCGTCACCGTCGTGCTCACCTCGCACGACCTCGGCGACGTCGAGTCGCTGTGCACCCGCATCGTGCTGATCGACCGCGCGCGGATCCTCCTCGACATGCCGGTCGCGGACATGCTCGCCCGCTACGGCACGCGCCGCACCGTCACCGTGAGCGGCGCGGAACGGCTCACCGCCGTGCCCCTCGAAGGGTGCTTCGACGACCGCGTGACGGTCCGTCAAAAAGACGCCAACACCCTCGAGATCGGCTACGACCGCAGCACCCTCGCCACCCGCGACGTCATCGCCCAGGCACTCGCCACCTTCCCCGTGGACGACATCCAGGTCGGCGCGCCCAGCATCGAGGAGATCATCCGGAACCTGTACGAGGGCGGAGTGGATGCCGCTCTCTAGGGCACCCGAGCCCGCGCGCCCCGTACACCCCGGCCCTGCGCACCCCGCCCCCGCGCACCCCGCCCCCGCGCACCCCGCCCCCGTACACCCGGTACGCCCCGCCGTCCGCGCTCCCTACCGCTCGCTCTACCTCGCCTCGCTCCAGCAGGCCCTCGCCCACCGCCGAGCCGTCCTCGTCGACCTCGCGGGCAACGCCGTCTGGGCGGCCGTCCTCTACTACCTCTGGCGCTCGATCTTCGCCGGCGCCACCAGCGTCGGCGGATACTCCTGGGACCAGATGCGCACCTACGTCCTGCTCTCCTTCGCGCTCGGCCAACTCCTCGCGTTCCAGGCCGAGATGCAGATGCACAGGGACATCCGCAGCGGCCAGGTCGCCCTCGACCTCGTACGCCCCGTGAACTATCCGGCGATGCAGCTCGTCAGGGCACTCGGCGCCGGTACCCCGCACATGGCCGGCGCACTCGCAGGGACCGCGGTCATCGGCGGAGCGCTGCTGCACGCGCTGCCGCCGCACTCGCCGGCCGCCGCGCTGCTCTTCCTGCTCACCCTGGCCGTCGGGGTCGCCGTCAACGCGATGCTCTGCTTCCTCACCAGCCTGCTCTGCTTCTGGACGGAGAGCGCGTACGGCCTGATCCTGGCGCGGCAGGCCGTAACCACTTTCATGGCGGGCGGCATGGTTCCCCTCGCCCTCTTCCCGGCGCCGTTGCGCGTCGTCGCCGAGTGGCTGCCGTTCAGCGCCATCGTGTCCACGCCCGTGCAGATGTACCTGGGCCGGCTCACCGGTGACGACGCCCTGCTTGCCCTCGGACGCCAACTCGCCTGGGCCGTGGTCATGTCGGCCCTGACGGTCCGGCTGTGGCGGGCGGCGCGCCGCCACCTGACCGTCAACGGAGGATGACCCGGTGCCGAGCCTCAGCCCGAGACACCCCAGCCCGGGACACCCCAGCCTCAGATATCTGTCGAGCGCGGCCAAGCTGTACCGGATCAGGCTCCAGTCGCAGCTGGAGTACAAGGCGGACTTCGTGATCGGCGTGCTCGGCGCGTTCTGTCTGCACGCCGCCGGGTTCGGGACCGTGTGGATCATCCTGCGGCAGGTCCCGGACATCGCCGGGTGGACGATCTGGCAGCTGTCGGTGACCTACGCGCTCGCGATCGTCCCGCGCGGCCTGTGCGTGATGCTCTTCGACGGCGTGTGGGAGCTGCGACACCTGGTCGTGAAGGGGGAGTTCGACCAGTTCCTGACCCGGCCGCTCTCGCCGCTCCTCCAGCTGTGCACCCTGCGGGCGAACCCGGCCGGCGCGGGCGACGTCGTCCTCGGCCTGACGCTCCTCGTCCTCGCGGCGCGCCACGGAGCCTTCGCCGTGAGCGCCGCGTCCCTCGCCGTGCTCGTCGTCGCGGTCTGCAACGGCGTGGTCGTCGTCGGCTCGCTCAACCTGGCCACGAACAGCCTCGTGTTCTGGGACGGCGCGGAGCAGAACAGCGTCTCGATCCTGGTGGGCAACACCGCCGACCTCGCCAAGTTCCCCCTCACGCTCTACGACTCCGCCGTCGCGTTCGTCTTCACGTTCGTGCTGCCCTTCGGCCTCCTGAGCTACTACCCGACGCTTGCGCTGGCTTCCGGCGGCCTCGAACTCCTCGGCCGTATCGCCCTGTTGCTCCTCGGCGGCGCGGCGACGCTGACGGTGGCCGGGCTGATCTGGCGGGCCGGTCTGCGGCGGTACCGGGGCGCGGGCTGAGCGGCCCGTACGGGCACGGCGAAGGGCCCCGCACGCCACAAGCGTGCGGGGCCCCTGTTCGTCGTTCTTCACCGCGTCATGTCAGCCGCAGAGCCACTTCGCCCCGCCCCAGCTGGCATGGTCGTTGCCGTTCCCGTCGCCGCCGTCACCGACGACGAGCTCGACGTACTTCGCGCCGGAGACGTCGGCGTCCAGCTTGTACGCGCTGTCCGAGGCCTTCAGGACCGGGCTCTCGGCGACCTTCTTGCCGTCCGCCAGAACACTGAACTGCACCGAGCCCGCGGTCTTCTGCGCGTCGTCGACACCCACCTGGGCGGTGAACGCCTCGCAGCTGCCGCCGAGGTAGTACTTCACGTCGGCGGGCGCGTGCGTACCGAGGCCCTTCGGGAAGGCCGTGCCGCCGATGCTGATCGGCTGCCCGTCGCCGGAGCCGACCTCGCCGTTGGAGAGGTCTTTCTCGGGCGGCCCCCAGCCGTTCTCGACCGACACCCAGTCCATGTCGCTCACCCAGGTGTCCACGGTGGGCGGCGGGGCGAGGGTGTGGATCGAGATGCCGTCCGTGAGGGACTTGGTGTCGCCGCCCGCCTCGTACGACGCCTTGGCGGTGAGCGAGTAGCTCTTGTACTCGGCCTCTGCCGGCGGGGTGACGTTCCAGGTCGCCGTCACCTTGGCGCCCGCGGCGACGGAGTCGAACGTCGTCGCGCCGGCCGCCTCGGCCTTCCAGCCCTCCGGCACGTCGAGCGTCACCTCGACGTTCTTGGCCGCGGTCGCCTCGTGGTTGGCGAACGCCGCCGTCACCTTGTTCGCGCTGCCGGGCTCGAGCGTCGCGTTGTCCGAGGTGAGACCGAGCGTGGCGCACGCGGTCCGCTCGTCGGTGGCGCCGAGGTCGGTGACGGTGAAGTTGTCGAGGACGAAGTCGGCGCCCTCGGGTGCGTTCTCCGCCTTGGTGAGGCCGGTCCACACGTCACCGCAGCCGCCGACGACCCGCTCGCTGAAGTGGCCGGTGGTGCGCTGCTGCGGCAGTGCGGTCCTGCGGGTGGTCACGCCGGTCGGCTCGCCGCCGGTGACCGTGTCGTATCCGGTGGTCCACTGGTAGGCGCCCGCGTGGCTGTTCTGGTAGTCGAACTCCACCTTGTAGGCGTGGCCCGCCTCGAAGGGCACGGACGCGGGAGTGGTGCGGTAGACGAGGCCGTCGTTCTCCTCGTGCGACTTCAGGGACTCGCCGTCGCCGATCACGTCGTCGATGAGCTTCCCGTTCCAGCCGGCCTGCGTGTACGGGGCGTGCTGCTGCGCGATGTGCGTGCGCGGGTCGTTCTCGCCGCCCGACTCGCCCTTCACGAAGGGGCCCCAGCCCTGGTCGACGGCGTCGAAGTCGTCGTAGGCGACCGTCCCCTTCTTCGTCGCGGGGTCGTTCTCCACGATCCGTACGTCGTCGAGGCCGACCTTCGCGTCGCCGTCGCCCGCCGCCGAGATCCGCAGTGTCGCGGAGCCGTTCGCGGGAGTGGTGAAGTGGACCTTGACCCGCTGGTAGTAGGTGCCGTGCCGCTCGTCGCCCGCGATGTAGTTCTTGGCCGTCGAGCGGTCCACCGTCAGCCTCTCGCCGCCGATGGCGATGGTTGTGGGACGCGTCTTGCCGGGCTCGACCTCGACGTTCACGGACGCGCTGTAGCCCTCGCCGGGGGTGAGGCCGGTGACACGCTGCTCGATCGCGGCCGCCTTGCCGCCGCCGAGGGCCGCCCCGCGGTGGCCGAAGTCGTCACGGTCGCTGGTGACCGGTCCGGTCTTCTTCCAGTCCGCCAGGGCGATGTCGTTGAAGCCGGGGTCCTTGACCTTGCCGCCCTGGCCCCAGTCGGGGTCGGCCTGCTGCGGCGCGTGGTCCGGGTAGAGGACGTACGGCTGTCCGGCGGCCGCGGTCAGCGTTACCTTGCCGTCCTTCGGGGTGACCGTGGACTGCTTGACGCGGCCGTTGTCCGTCAGCTTGTAGACCGTGAACTCGCCTGCGTCCGCGAAGGGTTGGGGCACGGTCCAGGTGCTCGTGCCGCCCTTCTTCGACCAGTGGTAGAGCTTGTCCTGCCGCTTGCTGTCCTCCGACTTCCAGGGCAGCAGGTAGGAGTCGCCGTCGATCACCTTGGCGCCGCCGAGGGACACCTCGCGCTTGCCGTCGGTGACGGTGCCGCGGACGCCGCCGGTGAAGGTGACGTCGTTCTTGTCCCAGTCGGTGATGCGGTAGTGCTGGAGGAACTTCGCCGGAAGGTTGCGCTCCCAGACGTTGGCGGAGAAGTCGTTCCAGTCGTTCTCGCCGGTCCAGCCCTCGAAGCCGACCAGTGCGGTCTGGCCGAGCACCGGGTCGTCGTTCCAGACGTCCTTCTCACCGTTGCGGATGAAACGGATGATCTTCGAGTTGAGGCCCTTGTTCGTCTTGGGCCCGTAGTCGAGGTCGTTGGCCCAGTGCGACCACAGCGCCTGACGCTCGAACTTGTTGCCGAACTCAGTGGCCATGCCCCAGCCCTGGTTCTTCAGCTCGGTCAGCGTCCGGTCCGCGATCCAGCCGTGCGTGTAGTAGACGTCGATGTAGATGAGCGACAGGTTGGGGTCGGTCTCGTCGCGCAGCTGCTGGAAGCGCCTCGCCAGGTTTCCGCTGTTGATGTCGTGGCGCTGGTCGATGTAGTACGACTGCCCGAGCCAGTTCCAGCCGGGCTTCGACTTGTCCACCAGCTTGTCGTCGAAGGCGTTCGCCTCCGCGTACGCCTCGGTGGCGTTCACGTGCACCCCGAAGGTGGAGCCCCACTTCTTGCCGCCCTTGAGCAGCTTGTTGAGGTCCTTGAGGCCGCCCGCGCGCTTGTTGATGTTGCCGCCGTAGTCGGGGTGCGCGGAGTCGTGCCCCTCGGACGCGTACCCCTTGAGGATGCTCAGCTGGCCGAGCCCGTCCGTCGACAGCGAGATCCGCTTCACGTCGTCGAGAGTGCGCAGGAACGGGTGCGTGGCCTGGCTGGCGAAGTTGTACGGGATGTGGGTGATCACCCGGTCCGGGGTCTTCTCGCCGCCCTTGACCTTGATGCCGATGTCGTGGAACGCGACGGCGCCGTCCTGCCAGTCCACCGTCTTGTCGCCGTTGGCGTCGGGCGTCACGACGACCTTCGCCCAGGGCAGCTCCTTCTCCGGCGCGGGCGCACCGTCACCGCGATAGGTCCACTGCCCCGACCAGACGCCGACGCGGACGCTGCCGTCGGCGCCCTTGCGGGCCTGGTGCCAGAAGCGGGCGTTGTCGCCGTTGGTGGCCCCGGCGGGCTTGTCGTACGTCGAGTTGGACTCGACGGCCGCCGCGAGCGAGGCGGTGTTCACGATCGCGTACGAGGCGCCGGCCGGGGACGCGTCGGGCGCGGTGGACGCCGTGACCTTGCCGAACACGTCGGCGGTGCGGGTCGAGTCGGTGTCGAGCCGGGTGAACGCGGTCTCGGCGCCGGCGTCCGCGGAGCCCACCGAGATCAGGTCGTGGCCCGGTATGTCGAGCGTGCCGAGCCGGAACGCCTCGGTGTCACGCACGGCGGTGACCTTGAAGGTGGTGGCCCGGCCCGCGACGTCGAGCGCCGCGTCGATCTCGACGCCGGGCAGGCCTGGGAAGACCAGCGTGTACGCGGCCCGGTGGGCGGTGACCTCGGGCGCCGCCTTGAGGCCCACCTTGTACGCCTTGCCGTTGAGCGTGACCTCCGTGACCGGGCTCGTACTGCCGAGCAGCCGCGCCCCGCTCGCCCGGTCGGTGTAGGAGAGGACGCGCGGGAAGTCCTTCGCGACGCTCACGGAAAGGGCGCCGGACGTGATCGCCACGCCGTCCCCGGCCGCGTCGGCTCCGGCGGAAGAGGCGTCTGCGGAGGACGCGTCCGCGAAGGAGGGGTGCGCGGAGTCGGCGAGGGCCGGGACGGCACCACCCGCCAGGGTCAGCGCGAGGGCAACACCGACGGCGCCCGAGAGGCGGCGTCTGCCTGGGGATCTGGACATGTCTCTCCCTGCTGCGACGGTGCGGGACACGCACTGTCTAGTGGGCGGTCCAGGGCCCTAGGAAGCAATTTCCACCAAAGTCCAAACACCAGCGATCGTTAGTCCAAACACAGAAGGGCAGCTTCGCCCAGGTCGGGGGCGGTGCGTGCGACTGCGGTGGCCGTGTTCGTTGCCTGCGCGTTTCATGCGTGAAGCTGCAAGATCTAAATAGTTACCAATCAAGTCTTGTCATCCCTCGGCAGGCTGACGCAAGATTCCGGTACCTCGCGCGCCGGGCCGCAGCCCCCGCGAGGGCCCTGTGAAACCAACCCTCGCTCGCCACTCGACGCAGGAGGTGAATGTGTCGGCCGCTGCGTCCGCATCGCCCACGCCCACATCGCAAAACCCGCCCGACCTAACGCACGAGGCACCCGGAACATCGGGAAGGAAGAAGGCGTCCGGCACGAAGGGGACGTCGGGCAGGAAGGGGACGCCGGGCAGGAAGGGGCGAAAGCCCGCCGGCCGGCGGAGCCTGCGCGAGCGGCTGAGGCAGGACCGCACCCTGCTCCTGCTGTGCGTGCCGGGCATCCTCTACTTCGCGGTGTTCTTCTACCTGCCGCTCGCGGGCAACAGCATCGCCTTCCAGGACTATCAGACCT
This sequence comes from Streptomyces sp. NBC_00009, assembly GCF_045040855.1. Lineage (NCBI taxonomy): Bacteria > Bacillati > Actinomycetota > Actinomycetes > Kitasatosporales > Streptomycetaceae > Streptomyces > Streptomyces sp. NBC_00009. The sequence continues at coordinate 1,549,832 of NZ_CP108312.1, read as the reverse complement.
ACCTCGGCTTCAAGGGAAGCCCGTTCGTCGGCTGGGACAACTTCACGGCCATGCTCGAACAGCCGGAGTTCTGGACGGCCGTCTGGAACACCCTGCAGATCAGCGCCGTACAGCTGATCCTCTACTTCCCGGCGCCGATCGCCCTTGCGCTCTTCCTCAACTCGCTGATCAGCAACAAGACCCGGCGTCTGATGCAGACGGTGGTCTATCTGCCGCACTTCCTGTCGTGGGTCGTGGTCGTCGGCATGTTCAAGCAGGTCTTCGGCGGCGCCGGCACGGTCACCAGCTACCTGAACGACCACGGCGTGCACGTCGGCAACATCATGAACAACCCCGACACCTTCATGTACCTGATCACCTCCCAGAGCGTCTGGAAGGACGCCGGCTGGGGCGCGATCATCTTCCTCGCCGCGATGGCCTCCATCGACACGTCGCTCTACGAGTCGGCGGCGATGGACGGAGCGGGCTGGCTGCGCCGCATGTGGCACATCACGCTGCCCGGCATCAGGCCCGTGATGATCATGCTGCTCATCCTGCGTCTCGGTGACATCCTGTCGGTCGGCTTCGAGCAGATCATCCTCCAGCGCGACAACGTCGGCCGGGACGCCTCCGAAGTCCTCGACACGTACGTCTACTTCCACGGCGTCGTCGACGGCGACTGGGGCATGTCCACCGCCGCCGGGCTGATGAAGGGCGGCATCGGCTTCGTCTTGATCGTCCTCGCCAACAAGTTCGCGCACCGCCTCGGCGAGCAGGGGGTCTACCAGTGAGCACCGCGCCCATATCCACCACCGTGCGCCGCGAGAACCGCGTGCGCGCCGGAGCCAAGAAGCGCCGCGGCTCCGCCGAGCGCCCGGCCTGGATGGAACAGCCCAACCCTGCGGCCCAGACGCTGAAGTTCCTCGTCATCGTCGCGATGATCGTGGCGGTCGGCTATCCGTTCCTGCTCGCCATCGGCACCAGCCTCTCCTCCAAGGCCGAACTCGCCGCGAACGGCGGCTACGTGCTGTTCCCGTCGCACCCCACGCTCGAGGCGTACCAGGTGGTCCTGTCCGGCGGCATCATCACCCGCGCCGCCTTCGTCAGCGTCGGCGTCACGGTCATCGGCACCGCACTGAGCCTGCTCTGCACGATCGCGCTCGCCTACGGCCTGTCGCGGCCCCGGACCTTCGCGGGCAAGCCGCTGCTCCTGATCGTGGTGGGCACGTTCCTGTTCACCCCGGGCATCATCCCCAACTACCTGGTGGTGCAGGAGCTGGGACTGCTCGACTCCTACGGCGCGATGATTTGGCCGATCCTGCTCAATGCTTTCAACATCATCGTGGTGCGGGCGTTCTTCCAGGGCATCCCCGACGAGCTGCACGAGGCGGCCCGCCTCGACGGCGCCGGCGAACTCACCATCCTGTGCCGGATCGTGCTCCCCCTGTCGAAGGCCGTCATCGCCGTGGTCGGCATGTTCTACGCGGTGACGTACTGGAACAGCTTCTTCAACGCGATGCTCTACATCAACGACCCGGACAAGCTGCCCCTCCAGGTGGTCCTGCGCGGTTACGTCCTCCAGGGCGACACCTTCAACGCGAAGGCGCTCGGCGTGAGCGTGCTGCCCGCCAGCACCGCCCTGTCGATGGCCGTGCTCATCCTCGCGGTCCTGCCGATCATCGCGGTCTACCCGTTCCTCCAGAAGTACTTCGTCAAGGGCGTTCTCACCGGCGCCATCAAGGCCTGAGCCACCCCCCTGAGCCACCACCCTCAACCGCTCCTCGCCCCTTAGGAGAGCCATGTCCTCCAGAGACTTCAACCGCCGCGGGTTCCTCGGTGCCGCGACCGTCGCTGGCCTCACGATCGCCGGTGCCGGTTCCCTCACGGCCTGTGGTTCCGGTGCGGCCTCGGGTGGTGGCGGCGCCAAGGCGTCGGCCAAGCTGAAGCTGCCGACGTACGTCCCCGCGAACGTCCCGGCGCCCGACCTGCCGGGCAACGCGGCGGGCCTCGACCCGGCGTACCTGCGCTACCCCAAGTCCCCGGTCCGCAGCGTCACCAAGAAGCCGGGCGACGGCAAGCCGTTCACCGCGCTCACCGAGACATTCACCACCGCGGCTCCGGCGATGAACCGCAACGCGTACTGGCAGGAGCTCAACAAGCGCCTGGGCTCAGAGATGCAGATGACGATCGTGAACGGCCTCGGAGCCGACGACGTCTACCGTGCGAAGTTCAATGCGACCATCGCCGGCGGGGATCTGCCCGACCTGATGTGGTTCCCGCCGAACCAGGGCCTCAAGAACGTCCCGGCCCTGCTCGAAGCGAAGTTCCACGACCTCACCTCATACCTGTCCGGCGACGCGATCAAGAAGTACCCGAACCTCGCCAACATCCCGGACTTCGCCTGGCGGACCGCCGTAATTGACGGAAAGATCTGGGGTCTTGCGGTTCCCTACGGTCGGCAGGGGCAGGTCTACGTCGCCAACGAGGACTTCTGGAAGCCGGTCGGCGGCGTGCAGTTCGACAGCGCCCAGGACTTCCTCGACAAGGCGAAGGAACTCCTCGACGTCAAGCGCAAGAAGTACGTCCTCGAGCCGGCCTACTACAACCACATCGTTCAGTTTGCGATGTGGCACGGGGCGCCCAACACTTGGAGCCTGGACGGCGGCAAGCTCACCCACTTCTACGAGACGGATGAGTACTTCGCTGCCATTGAGTTCGCTCTCAAGTGCCAGAAGGCGCAGCTGTTCTGGCCGGACCCGAACCTGCCGACGACGCTGGAGAAGATGGAGGGCGGATTCCTCGGACTGCACGTCCAGTCGTTCCCGGGCTTCCTCAACGACAGCAACATGTACGACTGGCCGGAGAAGGTCGTCGTCCCGTTTGCCGCAGAGAAGGGCATGACGCCCAGCTACTGGTACGGCTACGGCTCGGTCGGCTTCACGGCCATCAACAACAAGGTGAGCAAGGACCGTATCGAGACCCTGCTTCAGATCATGAACTACCTCAGCGCCCCCTTCGGCACCGAGGAGCGGCTCTTCCTGGACAACGGCCTCGAGGGCATGCACCACACCCGCGCCAAGAACGGCGATGTACTGCTGAACAAGAAGGGCAATGCCGAGGTCCTCACCACTCGGCAGGCCATCAATTTCTTCGGCAACGCCCCGCAGACCCTCTACCTGCCTGGCAAGTCGGACACCACCCGCTCCATCCACGAGACCGAGGTCGCGCTGATGAAGCTGGGCAAGGCGAACCCGACCACGGGCTACTTCTCGGACACCTACGCGAACAAGTACGCCTCTTCAACCGATGAGATGCGCGTGTCCATCATCGACATCGTGTCCGGCCGCAAGCCGCTGTCCCACTTCAAGAAGGAAGCTCTGCCCAAGTGGCAGCGCGACGCGGGCAACGCGATCCGCGACGAGTTCGAGAAGGCCATCGCCGACAGCAAGTAACACCGTCCGGCAGGACCCCGCATCCCCAGGCGTATTGCACACAGAACAGGACACCCGCACGTGGAAGACCTGCGCATCGGAGTCATCGGGCTCGGACTGCGACGGAACCTGGCGACCGCCGCGCACCGCCCCGGCAAGGGGTCGGTCGTGGCGGCGGTGGCCGACCTCGACCCGCAGATCCGGGCGAAGGTACCGGAGTTGTACGAGGGCGCGGTCGCCGTCGACGACTACCGAAGGCTCCTCGACGACCCCTCGATCGACGCCGTCATCGTCGCCACCCCCGACGACACCCATGAAGCCATCGCCTGCGAGGCGCTCGAAGCGGGCAAGCCGGCCTACGTCGAGAAGCCGCTCGGCATCTCGGTCGAGCAGTGCGACACCATCCTGCGCACCGCGTACAAGACCGGCACCCGCCTCTACGTCGGCCACAACATGCGCCACATGGGCGTCGTGCGCCTCATGCGCGACATCATCGCGCGCGGCGACATCGGCGAGGTGAAGACCGTGTGGGTACGGCACTTCGTCTCGTACGGCGGTGACTACTACTTCAAGGACTGGCACGCCGACCGCACCCGCACCACGGGCCTCCTGCTCCAGAAGGCCGCGCACGACCTCGACGTGGTGCACTGGCTGGCCGGCGGCTACACCAAGCGCGTCAACGCCCTCGGCGACCTCATGGTCTACGGGGACCTGCCGCGCCGCGAGCCGGACACCCCGCGCCCCGACGGCTGGCTGAAGGAGTTCGACTGGCCGCCGACGGAGCGCCACGACCTGCACCACGTCGTGGACGTCGAGGACGTGTCGGTGATGAACATGCAGCTGGACAACGGCGTCATCGCCGCCTACCAGCAGTGCCACTTCAGCCCCGACTACTTCCGCAACTACACGGTCATCGGCACCGAGGGCCGCCTCGAGAACTTCGGGGACAGCCCCGGCGACGAGGTCCGGGTCTGGAACACGGGCCCGACCGGCTACCGCAAGGACGCCGACATCGTGTACCGCGTGCCCGAGGCGACCGGCTCGCACGGCGGCGCCGACGAGCGCATCATCGGCGAGTTCTGCCGCTTCGTGCGCGAGGGCGGCGTCACCGACACGTCGCCCGTCGCGGCCCGGATGAGCGTCGCCGCCGGTGCGCTCGCCACCCGCTCGCTGCGCGAGGGGGGCATGCCGTACGACGTCCCGGAGCTCGAGCCGGAACTTCTCGCGTACTTCGACGGCGGGCAACCGCCGCGCGAAGCAGGGGAGTAGCAGCCACAGCGCAGGCGTGGGCGGGCCCGTCGGAGGGGGCGGGCCCGCCCACGCCTGCGTGCGCACACAGACGGTCACGTGTAAGTGCGCGGATGATCACGTCTGGATGCGGAGAACGGCGCGGGTTACGCTACGCGCGTCGCGAGGAGGAACAAGTGGGCGCACACGCCCGATGGACCCAACTGCTGGAAATTCTCGGCAATGAGGGTCATCTCGATGTCACGGAGGCGGCCGAGCGACTGGGCTGTTCCTCCGCCACGATCCGGCGCGACATGGACGAACTGGCCCGGCAGTCCCTGCTGACCCGCACGCGCGGCGGGGCCGTGGTGAGTTCCGTCGCCTACGACCTGCCGCTGCGCTACAAGACGGCCCGCAAGGCGGACGAGAAGCAGCGGATCGCGAAGGCGGTCGCCGAACTCGTCCCGTCGGGCTCCGTCGTCGGCATCAACGGCGGCACCACGACCTCCGAGGTCGCCAGGGAACTGGCCGTCCGCACCGACCCGGGCGGCACGTCCGGCGGCATCGCGCTCACCGTCGTCACCAACGCGATCAACATCGCCAACGAGCTGGCGATCCGCCCCCACGTGAAGATCGTCGTCACGGGCGGCGTGGCCCGGCCGAGCTCGTACGAACTCGTCGGCCCGCTCGTCACGTCCGTCCTGCAGAGCCTCGCCCTCGACTACACGGTCCTCGGCGTGGACGCGGTCCACCCGCACTTCGGCGCGGCCACCCACGACGAGTCGGAGGCCAGCGCGAACCGCTCGCTCGCCGAACGCGCGGGCACGGTCATCGTGGTGGCCGACTCCTCGAAGCTGGGCCGCCGGGCGTTCGCCCAGGTGTGCGCGCTGAACGCGGTGTCGATCCTGGTGACGGACAAGGACGCCCCCGAGGCGCTCGTCGAGGAGATCACGGCGCAGGGCATCGAAGTCATCTGCGTGTGACCGGGCGCCCGTAGGGCCTGTTGTGGCGGCGCCCGGTCACGTCTGCATCAACTGGGCGTCGTCCAGCGCTGGTTGGCGCCGCCCGAGCACGTGTAAGTGATCAGCTTCGTGCCGTCCGCGCTCGCGCCGCCCTCGGCGTCCAGGCACTTGCCCTGGTTGAGGAGGGTGTCCCCGGAGCGCTGCCACTGCTGCGCGGCCGAGCCGTTGCACGTGGACAGCTGCACCGAACTCCCGCTCACCGTCATGCACTTGTAGAGCGCGCGCACGGTGCCGTCGTGGGCGAGGACCCAGTTCTGGTTGTTGCCGCCGGTGCAGGTCCACAGCTCCAGCGGGGTGCCGTCGGTGCTGCTGCCGCCGGTGATGTCGGCGCACTTGCCGCCGATGCCGGTGATGTCGCCGGAGGCCGAGTTGCCGGTCGCGTCGTCGTGCACGCTGCCGCCGGAGACCTGGGTGACCTTGGCGTACTGGGTGCAGGTGCTGCTCGTGGATGTCGAGCTGACGGAGGCGGTGACGGCGGAGCCGCCCGTCGACGTGCCCTTGGGGAGGTCGAAGCGGGCCCGTGAGTAGGGCTCGTCCTCACAGGTCGCCGAGTTGCTGTTCCAGTCGAAGTACTCGACCCAGTCGACCATGCCGCCCGCGCTGATCCGGGCGCCCGAGCCGACCTGGAGGCTGCCCAGGACGAAGGACGTGCCGGCCGTGACATCGGAGATCGTCGCCTTGTACCAGCCGTCGGTCGTGTCGGGGGAGATGCGGTACGTGTAGTGGTGTCCCGCCGTGAACGCCTGGTTGTAGCGGCACGTGTACCCGGTGCCCGACTCGTCGAAGGTCTGGCAGTACGTACCGGCCGAGCCCGCCTTCGCCGCCGTCGAGCCCCACAGGGAGAACAGGAACATGCCGGTGCCGGTGCGCCAACGCTGCTGGCCGACGTAGCCGCCGACGCTGTTGGTGAAGTCGAACTGGTGGGCCCAGTAGACGTTTCCGCGGCCCGGGTCCGCCTCGACCGTCGTACCCCACGTGGCCTCGGTGAGGGCCGTCGTGCCGGACGGGAAGCCGTAGTTGGTGTAGGTGCCGGGGGTCTGCCCGGCGGCCTGGGCCGGCGCGGACAGGCCCAGAGTGGCGGCGACCGCGACGACGGCGGTCACACAGACGGATCTGATCGATCTGAAGCGACGCACAGGTTCCTCCTGAACGGTGGGGGAGGGAGGTGCTTGCAGACGTGTGCTCGTGCTCGTTCTTGTGCTCGTGCTCGACAAGAGAGTGGCCGCGGTGGGTGGGCAAGGGCATGGACTTCTGGAGCGCGTACATGGACTCTCGGCGGAGTTCGGCGGGGTTGGCTGATCTCAAATGCTTGAAAACGCGCTATAACTTGCACAACCAAGCATGTGCTGGGATGTGAGGGTGCGCCATGAGCCATATCGAGAACGAGCTGCACAGCCAGCCCGAGTGCTGGGGCCGGGCGGCCGAACTGGCCCTGAGCCGGAAGTCGTTGCTTCCCGAACCGGGTGAGCGGGTCGCGATCGTCGGCTGCGGCACCTCGCTCTTCATGGCGCAGGCCGCCGCCGCGCTGCGCGAGGACGCCAGCCACGGCGAGACCCACGCCCACGCGGCCTCGGAGTTCCCGGCCGGACGCCACTACGACCGGGTCGTCGCCCTGACCCGCTCGGGCGCCACCACCGAGGTGCTCCGCCTCCTCGCCGGGCTGCGCGGACGCGTCAGGACCACCGTGATCACCACGGACGCCGCGACCCCGGTGGCCTCGGCCGCCGACGACGTGCTCGCACTCGACTTCGCCGACGAGAAGTCCGTCGTGCAGACCCGCTTCCCGACCTCGGCCCTCACCCTGCTGCGCACCCACTTCGGGCTGCACTCGCAGGATGTCGTGGACGACGCGCACGACGCGCTCGCCGAGCCGTTGCCCCCGTGGCTCGTCGGCTGCACACAGTTCACGTTCCTCGGCCGGGGCTGGACCGTGGGGCTCGCGGGCGAGGCGGCCCACAAGATGCGCGAGAGCCAACTCCCTTGGACCGGCGCACATCCGGCCCTGGAGTACCGGCACGGCCCGATCAGCGTCTCGACCCGCGGCACGGTCACGTGGATGCTCGGCGAGGCGCCCGCCGGCCTCGCCGACGAGGTGCACGCCACGGGCGGCATGTGGGTGGCCGGCGGCCTCGACCCGCTGGCCGAACTGGTACGGACGCAGCGCCTCGCGGTGGCGGTCGCGGTGGCCGGCGGCCGCAACCCGGACCGGCCCCGCCACCTCACGCGCTCGGTGATCCTCGCCCGGGTCTGAAGGGTCAACTCCGCCTGAGGAAACCGCTGTTGTGGGGGCGGGGTCAGTGCGCCGGCGCCGACCGTGATCTCAGCACGCCGGGCGCCACCGAGTGCGGCAGCAGGTCCGCCGGGCTCTGCGGGAGCACCACCTCCAGCTCCGCCTCCTCGTGGAAGCGGTACGGGCGGTGCCCGAGCAGGCTGCCGAGATAGCGGCGTACGCGCGACATCTCGGCGCGCACCGTCACCGTGCGCGTCGGATCGCCGAACATGTCCTGTGCGAGGCCCGACGCGCTGCGCCCGCCGGGGCGGTGCAGGGCCAGCAGATAGAGGAGTTCGGCGTGGCGCGGGCTCAGCTCGTGCGTCCAGGACCGCGTGCCGTCCGTCACCGTGACCGACCAGCGCCGGGGCCTGCTCACGTCCAGGACGACACGGGTGCCGCCGAGCGGCTCGGCCGCCGCCCCGTCCGGGCCGTCGGGCCGCAGCAGCCAGCCGCCCGGCAGCGGCGCCACCGCGCACATTCCCAGCGTCGGCACCCAGGCCCGCCCGTCCGAGAGTTCCGAGAGCTCGGACAGCGACTTGGGCAGCGCGATCCGGTCCACCGGCTGCATCCCCGTCACCGCCGCCGTCCAGCCCTGGACGTCCACCGCGACCGCCCGGCCGCCGATCCGCGCGAGGACCGGAGCCGCGACCGCCCGCAACCGGTCGAGGGCCGCCGCATGATGCTCCCGCAGCCGCGCCTCCGCCAGCTGCGCGACCGTCCCGACGAGCGACAGCGTCGCCGGGTGCATCGTCTCCAGCGGGCCGCTCACATCGACGACGCCGATCAGCTGCCCGTCGCGCGGGTCCGTGATCGGCGCCCCCGTGCACGTCCACGTGTGCTGCGACACCACGAAGTGCTCGGCGGAGAAGACCTGCACCGGGCGCCGCGTCACGAGCGGTGTGCCCACCCCGTTCGTCCCGACGGTCTCCTCGGCCCAGTCCGCGCCCAGTTCGAAGCCGAGCCGGTCGGCCTTGTGCAGCACCGCCGCGTTGCCCTCGCGCCACAGGACGCGCCCCTCCGCGTCGGACACGACCATGATGTGCTGCGCCGCGTCCGCGACGGTGACCAGCGCCTCGCGCAGCACCGGCAGGACCTCCAGGAGCACGGACGACTGGCGGCGCTCCTCTATCTCCTCCACGCTCAGCAGGCCCGAGCGCACATCACGGTCCGGGTCGACCCCGCTGCGGAGCATGCGGTTCCAGGACTCGCCGATCACCGGGCGCGGCAGGATCTGCGGCCGCTGCCCCGACAGGGTCGCGGCGCGGACACCTTTCAGGAGCCGCGCGGCCAGGGAGCAGTCCATGGTGGACAGCCGGCCGAGATCGACGGTCGAGTTCTTCTGCGTCACGGGTCCTCCTGGAACAGACCAGTGCGTGGGGACGTGTGCTCATCGTGCCGCTTCACCGGCCCTTGTGGGGCGGAAAGGCGGGCGCGACAGTTGCAACCCTCTGCAACTCTGGCGAACAGCCGTACGTCGGTCGAAGCTGAAACCGTGCCGCTCCGGCGGCGCGGGAGCTCCTCAAGGGGCCTGAAAGGCGGGGGTGATGCCGTGTCGGCGCAGCATCACCCCCGTGACCTCAGGGGTCAAGGCCTGTGACCTCAGTCGTCACCCCGTGACCTCCGCCCGGCCGGTCGCTCAGCTCACAGGGCGCGCCCGCTCGACGACCGACCGCAGGTCCAGACTGTGCGGCAGCGTGCCGAACGCCGCACCCCAGTCCCCGCCGAGCCGCGAGGCGCAGAACGCGTCCGCGACCTCCGGCGGCGCGTGACGCACCAGCAGCGAACCCTGGAGCACGAGAGCGATCCGCTCCACGACCCGGCGCCCCCGTGCCTCGATGCCCTCCAGGTCGGCGAGTTCGGTCAGCAGGTCCTTGATCGCGCCGTCGAGGCGGTGATCGGCGCCGCGCGCCCTGCCGACCTCCTGGAGGAACGCGTTGAGCGCCTGCGGCTCGCGCTGCAACGCCCGCAGCACGTCGAGCGCCTGCACATTGCCGGACCCCTCCCAGATCGAGTTGAGCGGCGACTCGCGCAGCAGCCGCGGCATGCCGGACTCCTCCACGTAACCGTTCCCGCCCAGGCACTCCAGGGCCTCCGCCGCCATGGGCGTACACCGCTTCGTCACCCAGTACTTGGCGGCCGGCACCGCGATCCGCAGGAACGCCCGCTCCTGCTCCGACCCGGTGTCCTGCACGGCGTCCTGGGCCGCCGCGAGCCGCAGCGCCAGCGTCGTCGCGGCCTCCGACTCCAGCGCCAGGTCGGCCAGCACGTTGCGCATCAGCGGCTTGTCGATGAGCTTGCCGCCGAACGCCTCGCGGTACGTGCAGTGGTGGATCGCCTGCGCGACGGCCTGGCGCATGATCGCGGCCGAACCGAGCACACAGTCCAGGCGCGTGGCGGCGACCATCTCGATGATGGTGCGCACCCCGCGTCCCTCGTCCCCGACCCGGCGCGCCCACGTCCCGTCGAACTCGACCTCGGCCGACGCGTTCGACCGGTTGCCCAGCTTGTCCTTGAGCCGCTGGATCGCGAACGGGTTGCGCGTGCCGTCCTCCAGGACGCGCGGCAGCAGGAAACACGTGAGTCCCTCCGGCGCCTGCGCTAGGACGAGGAACCCGTCCGACATGGGCGCCGAACAGAACCACTTGTGCCCGGTCAGCTCGTACGTGCCGTCCTCGGCGAGCGGCGTCGCCCGAGTCGTGTTCGCGCGGACGTCGCTGCCGCCCTGCTTCTCCGTCATGCCCATCCCGAACACGACGCCCGCCTTCGCGGCGGCGGGCCGCAGCCCCGCGTCGTACACCGTCGACGTCAGCCGGGGCTCCCACTCGGCGGCCAGCGCGGGGTCGGCCCGCAGCGCGGGCACCGCCGCGTGCGTCATCGACAGCGGGCAGGTGTGGCCCGCCTCGACCTGGCTCCACACCAGGAACGCGGCCGCGCGCCGCAGATGGCCGCCGGGCCGCGACCAGGCCGACGTGAGTCCGGCCGAGACGCCCTTGGCCATGAGCCGGTGCCAGGCCGGATGGAACTCGACCTCGTCGATGCGGTGCCCGTAGCGGTCGTGAGTGTGCAGCGTCGGCGGATTCCCGTTCGCGAGCACGCCCCACTCCTGCGCCTGGACGGAACCGGCGGCACGGCCGAGGCCGCCGAGTTCCTCGCGGACCTCGGCCGTGAGCGAGGGCTCCAGATGCCGTTCGACCCCCTCGGTGAGGGCCCTGTCCGCGGCAAAAACGTCATATCCCACCAGGGGCGGAGCCTGGTTGGTCACTGCGTGGGTGGTGGCTGCCATGACAGATACGGTAAGGACGTGCACCAGGCAAAAGAAACACCCGATCGGCCACGCAGAGGCCGACTCCACCGGGCCCGCGCCCTCTATCGCAACGTCTCCAAGCGCAGGACCGCCTGGCTGCTGCTCAAGGACACCGTCAACTCGTGCATGGAGTACCGCATCCTGGGGCTCGCGGCCGAGGCGGCGTTCTTCACGCTCCTGTCCGTGCCCCCGCTGCTCCTCTCCCTGATCGGGCTGCTCGCCTACGTCGACACCTGGACCGGCGCCCACACGATCGCGGGCGTCCGCGACAACATCCTGGAGGCGTCGCGCACCGTCCTGACCGACGAGGGTGTGAAGGGGATCGCCCGGCCGATCCTCGACGACGCGATGAAGGGCCGCCCGGACGTCATCTCCATCGGCTTCCTGTTCTCGCTGTGGTCGGGCTCGCGCGCCGTGTCCACGTTCGTCGACACGGTGACGGTCATGTACGGGCTCGACGGTGTGCGCGGCATCGTCAAGACCCGGCTGCTCGCCTTCCTGCTGTTCCTCGTCGCGCTGATCGTCGGCTCGGTCGCGCTGCCGCTGATGATCGCCGGCCCGGACGCGGTGATCGCCCTGGTCCCGTGGTCGGAGACCGTGGTCCAGGTCCTGTACTGGCCCGTCGTCCTCCTCCTGTCCGTGGTCTTCCTGACGACGCTGTACCACGTGTCCGTGCCCGTGCGTTCGCCGTGGATCGAGGACGTGCCCGGCGCGCTCGTGGCCCTCGCGATGTGGGTGCCGGGCAGCTTCCTGCTCCGCCTCTACATCACCAGCACCATCGAGGGCCCCACCATCTACGGGTCCCTGGCCGCGCCCGTCGCCGTGCTCCTGTGGATCGGCGTATCGGCGTTCGCGGTGCTCGTCGGCGCCGCGGTGAACGCGGCGATCGACCGGGTCTGGCCGTCCGTCGCGACCTCGGCCGCCCGCGCCGCCAACGAGCGGTGGCGGACCGCGCAGGCCGCGGAGTACATCGCCCGCTCCGCCGCCCGCGAGGGGCACAGAGGTACCGACGACGCCGACGACCCGGACATGCCGTCCGAGTTCCCCGAGCGCTGGTCGAAGTTCCTGCCCCCGGACGACGTGTCGTCCCGCCTGCGCGCGCACGTGCGCAAGAACGGCGACCATCCGCAGGACCCCAACCAGCACGACCGCGACCACCACGACCACAACTGACCGGCCGGCCTCCCCGCGGACGCGGCGTAGCCTCGAAGGCGTGGCTGACGTGTACCGGGAGCGGGCGGCGCGGAGGGTGGCGGGCGCGGTCCTGTGGACCCGTACCGTCACCCCGGGCGGCGACGGCCGAAGCCCCGCACCGGACGTTCTGCCCGACGGCTGCATGGACCTGCTGTGGACCGAGGGACGCCTCTTCGTCGCCGGACCCGACACACACGCGTACCGGCCCGGCATCAGCGGCGCCACCCGGTTCGCCGGTATCCGCTTCTTCCCCGGCACCGCGCCCGCCGTCCTCGGCGTCCCGGCCCAGGAACTGCGCGACCGGCGCGTCGACCTCGCCGACCTGTGGCCGTCGGACCAGGTGCGGCGCCTGACCGAACGCGTCGACGCGGCACCCGACCCGGCGGCCGCCCTTGAAGCCGTGGCCCTCGAACGGGGAGCCGGGCCGCCCGACGCCGTCCTCGCGCACATCGTGGCGTCGCTCGGCGAGGGCCGCACCGTCGCCGAGACCGCCGACAGCGCGGGGCTCGGCGCCCGCAGCCTGCACCGGCGCTCCCTCGCCGCGTTCGGCTACGGACCGAAGACCCTGGCCCGCGTCCTGCGTCTGCAACGCGCCCTCGCGCTGGCCCGCGGGGGAGTGCCGCTCGCCGAGACGGCCGCGCGGGCGGGCTACGCCGACCAGGCCCATCTGGCGCGCGACGTAAGGGAGTTGGCGGGCGTCCCGCTGACCTGCCTCGTCTGACGCGGCCGCCGCGCCTACCAGGGCGAGATCGGCTCGATCCCGACCCGGCGCCCCTCCTCGTCGAGCAGATGCCCCATGCGCTTGACGGTGTGCAGGCCGACGATGCGGTCCGTCACGGTGAGCGTGGGCAGCCGGGCGCACAGCGCGGTCTCGCGGCGCTGGATGTCTCCCAGGTCGTGCACCCACAGCGTGGCGAAGATGTTCGCGGGACCCGTGACGGCCGCGACGAGCCGGCACTCCGGGAGCGCGGCGAGCGTGCGGTGGACGGTGCCGATGTCCCGCGCGGGGACCCGGCCGAGCAGTGACACCGGGACCGGGTGCCCGGCGAGCGCGGACGCGATGTCGCAGCGGAACGTCAGGACCGCCGAGTCCGTGAGGCGGCGCAGCCTGCGGCGGACGGTGGGCGGGCTGGTGTCGGTGCGCTCGGCGAGTTCGGCGAGGCCGAGGCGTCCGTCGCGGACGAGTTCGCCGAGCAGGGCCCGGTCCACGGGGTCGAGTTCGAGCCCGCGCGCCGGCTCCTGCGCCGCCGTCGCAGTGCCCAGCGCCGTCATCTGCGAGGGGTCGAGGGAGCGCAGCCGCCAGCGACTGCCCTCGACGTAGAGCGACGTGGCGAACAGGGCGCTGACCGACACGATTCCCGGCAGCTGGTCCAGCTCCCGCGTGAGGAAGCGGCTGAGCGAGGGCAGGTCGGGGGCCAGCACGTCGAGCAGCAGGTCGGAGCTGCCCGGGGCGGTCACCTCGATCGTCACCGCCTCCGGGAGTGCGCTCAGCCGGGCGAGCAGCCGCGACCGCTCCTGAGGCAGGCAGCGCAGCAGCACGAACGCCGTGCAGCGGTTGCGGGTGAACTCACGGCCCGGCGCCGCGTACACCCAGGCGAGCCCCGCCCGCGTCAGCCGGTCCCAGCGCCGCGCCAGCGTGCCCGCGGTGACGCCGAGCAGCGGCGAGAGCTCCGACCAGGACGCCCGGGGCCGCAGCTGGAGGGCGTTCACCAGAGCGAGATCGAGCTCGCTGGCGGTGACCGTTTCTCGCATCACAAGCACTCCGTACGTACGAATCCATGAATATTCGGGGCCGTCCGTGCCTCGGCCCGCACAGTAGCGACCACATTCGGTTCCGGCCACCAGAAGATCCAGAGGTGAAGCTGTGTCCACACACACAACGGGAACGGGACGCGGACCCAGAGCGGTGAGCTCCGGCCCGGCCATGGTCGCGACGATGGCCGTCGTCGTCCTGTTCAGCGGCATCGTCCAGGGCTATCTGACCCCGCTCCTCCCCGAGGTCGGCCGGAGCCTGCACATCGGGACGGTCGGGCAGAACAACATCTACCTGCTCTTCCAGCTCGCCTGCGCCGTGCTGACGCCGCTGCTGTCCCGGCTCGGTGACCTGCACGGACACCGCAGGCTGCTGCGGGTGGCGCTCGCGATGGTGGCGGGCGGCTCGCTCCTGATCGCCGCGTGGCCGTCCGCCGTGACCCTCGCCGTCGGCGTCACCCTCCAGGGCGCCCTCGTCGGCTTCTTCCCGCTCCTCGTGGGCATCCTCCGCTCCCGCGCCCCCGAGCAGAACCGCACCGGGATCTCCCTCCTCGTGGGCGTCCTGCTCATCGCGATCGGCGTCGGCGGGCTCGTGGCCGGCGCGCTCAGCGAGGGACACGCGGAGGCGGGCCTGTGGACCGCGGTCCCCGTCGCCGTGCTCGCCGTCGTCGCCGGTCTCGTACTGCCGGACAGCGACATCCCGCGCGGCGGCCGCTTCCACTACGGCGCGGCGGCGCTGCTCACCGCGGGCCTCATCGCGCTCGTCCTCGTCCTTGCGCAGGGCAGCACGTGGGGCTGGGGCTCGGCGCGCACGATCGGGCTCGCCGTCGTGGCCGTCGCCGTCCTCGCGGCCTGGGTGGCCGTCGAGCGCCGGTCCGAGAACCCGCTGGTCAGCGTCCGCATGCTGGCCAACCCGCGGCTCGCGGTGGTCAGCGGCTACACGTTCTGCGCCTCGTTCGGCACGATCGGCTTCCTCGGCGCCAACGCCCTCTTCCTCGGCTCCTCACGGGCCGAGAACGGCTACGGCATGGACATGGGGCCGCAGGCCATCGCCACGATCTCGCTCGCCATGGTCGTGGCCGGATTCGCCGGATCCACGCTGACGCCGCGCCTCGCCCGGCGCATCGGCGACCGCGCCGTGCTCGCCACGGGCGGCCTCCTCGTCGCGCTCGGCTTCCTGGGCATGGCCCTCTTCCACGACAGCCTCGGCCAGTACGTGACCTCCGCCCTCGTCGTGGGCCTGGCGACCGGGCTCTTCGAGTCGATCACGCGGACCCTGTCGGCGGAGGTCGTCGAGGAGCACGAGACCGCGCTCGCCGTCGGCCTCAACGAACTCGCCCTCTCGCTGGGCGCGGCCATCGGCGCCGCAGTGATCGGCGGCTTCTTCACCGCCCACGCCGTGCGCGGCACCACGCGCATCGCGGAGTCCGGCTACCTGTGGGGCTGGGGCGCGTGCGCCTGCGCCGCCGTCGTCGGAACGGCCCTCGCCCTGCGCTACCGCGCGCCCCGCGTCGACGCCACCACCCCCGTACCGCACCTCGCCCCGACCGGAGACCTCGCATGACCGACACCCCGACCGCGCGCAAGACCGTGACCGGCGCCGTACGGAACTGGCGAGAGCCGGTCGTCGCCCTCAGCCACGCCCTGCACGACGACCCCGAGACCGCACTGCAGGAACACCGCGCGGCGGCCCGGATCGCCGACCTCATGGAGAGCGCCGGCTTCACCGTCACCCGCGGCGCCGGAGACCTCCCCACCGCGGTGCTCGCCACCTACGGCACCGGCGATCTCGTCATCGCGTACTGCGCCGAGTACGACGCCCTGCCCGGCATCGGCCACGCCTGCGGGCACAACGTGAACGGCGCCGCGTCCGTCGGCGCCGCGCTCGGCCTCGCCGCCGTCGCCGGCGAACTCGGCGTCACGGTCAAGCTGATCGGCACGCCCGCCGAGGAGGACATCGGCGGCAAGGTGCTCCTCATGGACGCCGGGATCTTCGACGACGTCGCCGCCGCGATGATGGTGCACGCCGCCCCCGACGACACCGTCGGCGCCTCCTCGCTGGCCATCGGCGCCTGGGACCTCGCCTACCGGGGCAGGCCCTCGCACGCCGCGCTCGCCCCCTGGGAGGGCGTCAACGCGCTCGATGCCATGACCGTCGCCCAGACCGCCGTCGGCCTCCTGCGCCAGCAGCTGCCGCCCGGCGTCGTCGTGCACGGCATCGTCACCGACGGCGGCCAGGCCGTGAACGTCATCCCGGCCCGCACCGCCGCCCGCTACGAGGTCAGGGCGCGCACCGTGGAGCAGCTCGCCGAGGCCTGGCAGCGGGTCAGGGCGTGCTTCGAGGCGGGCGCGCTCGCCACCGGCGCCGAGCTCGAAGTGCGCGCGCACGGAAGGGACTTCGCCGACCTGTGCCAGGACGAGGAGATGACCCGGTCCTACGCGAGGGCCGCCGGTGAGCTGGGCCGTACGGTCACCTCGCTGCACGGCGAGACGATGGCGTCGACCGACATGGGCAACGTCTCGCAGCGCATCCCCTCGATCCACCCCACAGTCGGCTACGACACGGGCGGTGCCAAGCAGCACACCCCGGAGTTCACCGCCCACGGCAAGACTCCGGGCGCCGACCTCGCGGTGCTCGACGGGGCGACCGCCCTCGCCCTCGTGGGCGTCGACCTCGCGACGTCCGGGGCACAGCGCGCCCGGCTGCTCGACGGGGTACGCAAGCGCCGGGCGAACGCGTCCTAGCGGGGTGAACGCGTCCTAGCGGGGCGGACGCTTCTCAAGAGGTGGTGGCCAGCGGTGCGAACAGGTCGACCCCGTTCCCGTCCGGGTCGAGGACCACGGCGTACCGCTGGCCCCAGAACGCGTCCCACGGCTTGAGCTCGCCGTCGTACCCGGCGGCCACCAGCTCCTCGTAGACGGCGTCCACCCCGGCCGCGTCGCCGCAGTCGAAGGCCAGCCCGTGCCGGGAGGCGCCACGGGCGGGCGCCCGCCAGGACGGGTGGAACGACTTCACGGTCTCCTCGGTGTCGAGCAGGACGCGCAGGCCGCCGGGCAGGACGGCCTCCGCATGCGGCTGCTCCTCGGCCCCTTCGGGGAACGCGAGGCCGAGGCGGCGGTAGAACGTGACGGCGGCGGCCATGTCGGAGACGACGACGCCCACGGCGTCGAATCGTGCGCTGATCTCGGTCATGCCCCCACCGTAGGCACGCGCCCCCGCACGGGTCTTGAACGAATCGGACACCGCCGCGCCGCATCTGCGCCCGGTCGCCGACCCGCGCCGCTCAGCGACGTACCGCCGCCGCGAGCGCCGCGATCCGGCCAGGGCCCACGCGGCAGCACCCCCCGATCAGCCGCGCCCCGGCCCGCTCCCAGCCGGCCACGCGGTCCGCGGTGAACGTGGCCGCGCCCCGCCAGCCGCGCGCCCCCGCGTCCCAGGACTCGCCGCTGTTGGGATAGGCCACCACCGGCTTCCCCGTGACGCGCGCGGCCAGCGCCACCGCGGGTTCGACGTCCTCCGGGGCGCAGCAGTTGACCCCCACCGCGACGATCTCGTCCGCGTCGGCGGCGAGCGCGAACGCCTCCTCCAGGGGCTGCCCGGCGCGGGTGCGGTCACCGGCGACGCTGTAGGACAACCACGCCGGGACGCCGAGCCCCCGCACGGCCCGCAGCAGCGCCCGCGCCTCGTCGGTGTCCGGCACGGTCTCCAGGGCGAGCATGTCCGGCCCGGCCGCGGCGAGGACGTCGAGCCGGGGCCGGTGGAAGGCCTCCAGCTCGGCCACCGTCAGGCCGTAGCGGCCCCGGTACTCCGAACCGTCGGCCAGCATTGCCCCGTACGGGCCCGCCGACGCGGCCACCCACAGCGGACCCGGCACCCCCTTCGCCTCCGCGCGCCGGGCCGCCTCGCGCGCCAACTCGACGCTCAGGGCGAGCAGTTCGGCGGCCCGCTCGCGGGAGACCCCGCGCCGCGCGAAACCCTCGAACGTCGCCTGGTAGCTCGACGTGATCGCCACCGAGGCCCCCGCCTCGTAGTACGCGAGGTGCGCGGCCACGATCGCCTCGGGCCGCTCGGCGAGGAGCCGCGCCGACCACAGCTCGTCGCCCAGGTCGTACCCGGCGGACTCCAGCTGGTTGGAGAGCCCGCCGTCCAGGACGACGGGCCCCGCGGCGAGGGCTTCGGCAAGAGGAGGTGACGTCATACAACGACGCTAACCCTGAGCGACGCCGACCCTTTCGGATCCCGGACGGGATCAGCGCTTGAAGGCCACCGCCGCGTACACGTTGATGTCGTCGTCGGTGACGTCGTTGATGTCGCGGTACATCGTCTGCTCGATCGGGTCGAGGCTCGCCACGTACGCCTCGTCGCGGCCGGCGGCGGCGTGGTCGGTGTCATGGTCGGCGACGTGGTCGGGCCGCCAGTGATGGGCGGGCACGATGCCCGGCTCGACGATCTCCAGGCCGTTCTCCGTGAAGAACCGGCGCACCTCGTCCGCCGAGCGCAGCACGAACGTGAAGCCGCGCTCGTGGTACGTCTCGGCCACCTTGGCGATCTTCTCGGCGTTCAGGTCGGAGGTGAGGTGGCTCAGGAACAGCGCACTGCCCACCGGCAGCGCGTCCACCAGCGTGCGCACGATGTCGTACGCCTCCGCGTCCTCGATGAAGTGCAGGATCGCCACGAGACCGAGCGCGACCGGCGCGTCCAGGTCGATGGTGCTCGCGGCGTACTGGAGGATCTTCGCCGGGTCGCGCAGGTCCGCGTCGATGTAGGCCGTCGCGCCCTGGGGGCCGCTCGCCAGGAGGGCGCGGGCGTGCGCGAGGACGACGGGGTCGTTGTCCACGTAGACGATCCGCGTCTCGGGGGCGATGCGCTGGGCGACCTGGTGCACGTTCTCCTGCGTCGGCAGGCCCGTGCCGATGTCGAGGAACTGGCGCAGGCCCGCCTCGCGCGTCAGGTAGTTCACCGAGCGCCGCATGAAGTCGCGGTTGTGCCGCACGTCGAGGTAGCCGCGCGGGTTCGCCGCGAGGGCGGCGGCCGCCGCGTTCCGGTCGGCCGCGTAGTTGTCCTTGCCGCCGAGGAAGACGTCGTACACCCGCGCCGGGTGCGCCTTCGAGCTGTCGATCCGCTGGTGCAGCTGCTCGGCGGAGTCGTGCTGGGGAGCGTCGTCGCCCATGAAGGCCATCCCTCGTAGCTGGTCGTCGTAGGGACAACAACCTAGCCCCTACGAGCATGTGTTCGTGATCGACTCCGGCCCGCCCGTACCGTCAACTCCCGGGTACGGGACAGGCCTTCGCCCGTGGCTCAGCCCGCCGCCGAGAACGTGAAGGCGAACGTGGCCGGGGCCACCTCGTGCACGTACTGCGGGAGCGGGCCGGGGCCGCAGGACTGGGAGCCGATGCCGTGCTGGGCGTGGTCCAGGTTCACCCACACCGTGTCCCCGGCCACCAGGTCCGTGCGGTGCCAGGCCGCGTCGAGGTGTTCGCTCGTCCAGCGGCGGGCCGTGAACCAGAACTCCGGCTCGCCGTAGATCCGCAGGCCGCCGATCTCCACCCGGCGGACATCCGCGCGCGCACCGTTCTCCTGCGGGCGCACGTACGGAGTCTGGAGCTCGTCGACGGACGCCTCCCACAGGCCGAGCCGCGACGCGGCACGCGTGTCCGGGTAGGCCTCGCCGGGGCCGCCGCCGAACCAGCGCGCGTGCGTCGCGGACGACGGCAGGTCGAGGCGGACGCCCAGGCGGGGGAGCGGCACCGTCCAGTCGCCCTCGGGGGTCACCGAGACCGTCAGGGTCAGACGGCCCGTCTCGTCGGCCGTCCAGCGGTACTCCGTGCCGAGCGCGAACTGCCCGGCCGCGGGGGCCACCCGGGTCCGTACCGTCAACGCGCCCGACTCCAGGGCGACTTGATCGAGACGGTGCCGCATGCGGTGCAGCCCGGCCGCTCGCCACAGGAGGCCGAACCGCCGGTCCGTCTGCCAGTCTGCGCCGCTGTCGTTGTCCGTCGGCGCCCGCCACACGTCCAGGCGCACCCCAGTCACCGGCACCTGTCCTACGCTCCGCAGCTCGCCCGTACGCGCGTCGAAGACGGCCGGGCCGAGCGCGATGGCGTCCGCGTCCCGCACCGGCGACACCCCGCTCGCGGGAACGACCGACTGCCGTCCCGATACGGGGAGTTGACCCCACGCGACCACATGGCCCCGGTCCGCCCACGCGGTGTCGTCCACGAGCGCCGCCCGTACCGTCCACTGCGTCTCCGCGCCCCGCGCCGCGTCCGGCGGGGCGGGCAGCTTGACGTCCGCGCTCTCGCCGGGCGCGAGCGCCGGCACGGGAAGCGGGCCCGACTCCACCGGCGCGCCGTCCACCTCGTACGACCAGGTGAAGGCGAGCATGCCGAGGTCCGCGAAGTCGTGGCGGTTCGTGACACGGACCGTGCCGGCCGTCCCGTCGCCCTCGATCAGGACCGGCTCGATCACCTTCTTGTACTCGACGAGTCCGGGCGAGGGCGTGCGGTCGGGGAAGAGGAGCCCGTCGCACACGAAGTTGCCGTCGTGCAGCTCCTCGCCGAAGTCACCGCCGTACGCGTACCCGTACCGCCCGTCCGCGAGGCCGTGGTCGATCCACTCCCAGACGAACCCGCCCTGGAGCCGGTCGTACGTCTCGAACAGGCGCTGGTACTCGGAGAGTCCGCCGGGTCCGTTGCCCATCGCGTGCGCGTACTCGCACAGGATGAACGGGAGTTCGCGGCGCGCCTCGGGGCCCTCGTCCTCGTACCGGCCGATGCGCTCGACCTCGGCGTGGTCCGCGTACATCCGCGAGTAGACGTCGGTGTCGGCGCACGACGGGTCGCCCTCGTAGTGCAGCGGGCGGGACGGGTCGCGGTCGCGGATCAAGCCGGCCATCGCGCTCAGGCCCGCACCCGTACCGCACTCGTTGCCGAGCGACCAGATGATCACCGACGCGTGGTTCTTGTCGCGCTCCACCATGCGGGCCGCCCGGTCGAGGAGCGCCGGGGTCCAGCGCTCGTCGTCGACCGGATTGCGCTGCCACCGCTCGTGGGTGAAGCCGTGCGTCTCCAGGTCGCACTCGTCGATCACCCACAGGCCGAACTCGTCGCACAGGTCGAGGAACGCGGGGTGGGGCGGGTAGTGCGAGGTCCGCACGGCGTTGACGTTGTGCCGCTTCATGAGGAGGACGTCGTGGCGCATCGTCTCCTCGTCCACGGCGCGGCCGCGCTCCGGGTGGAACTCGTGCCGGTTGACGCCGCGGAACAGGATCCGCCTCCCATTGACCTTGAGGACGCCGTCCTCCACGACGACGGTACGGAAACCGGCGCGGAAGGGGATGATCTCCCCGCCCGGCGTGGCCAGTTCACCCGCGTACAGGCGCGGCGTCTCGGCCGTCCACGGTTCCACCGGCAGCGTCACCGGCTCACCCGCCCCGACATCCACGCCGAGTTCGGGCACGGTCACGCGCCCTCCCGCGCTCGCCTCGACCCGCAGCGTGCCTTCCCCGGTGCGGTGGTCGTACGCGGTGTGCACGAAGAAGTCGGCGTCCGCACCATCGGGCCGGTGCAGCAGCGTGACCCCACGGAAGATGCCGGGCAGCCACCACTGGTCCTGGTCCTCCAGGTACGAGCCGGACGACCACTGATGGACGCGTACGGCCAGGACGTTGCCCTCCGCGCGCAGCAGCCCCTCCACCGCGAACTCGTGCGGCAGCCGCGAGCCCTTGAACTCGCCGAGCTCCTCGCCGTTCAGCCAGACCCGCGCACACGACTCGACCCCCTCGAAGCGCAGCACGGCCGCCCCCGACGCCGGCCAGTCGTCCGGCAGGTCGAAGACGCGCAGATGGTCACCCGTCGGGTTCTCGGTCGGGACACGCGGCGGGTCGACGGGGAACGGGTAGACGGTGTTCGTGTACGCCGGTGACCCGTGGGCCCCCTCGCCCTGGAGCACCCAGTGCCCCGGCACCGTCAGATCCGTCCAGGCGGACGCGTCGTGGCCGGGGCGCGCGAAGGACTCGTCGTGCGCGTCAGCCGTCGCCGAGAGGCGGAAGCGCCACGGGCCGTCCAGGGACAGGGACGCGGCGTCGGAGGCGGCGTACCAGGAGCGCGGCGCGACACCGCCGGTCCCGGGGGACACCTGCTCGTAGTAGGGGAGTGCGGATTCCTCAGGGAGGGACACCTCGGGGAGGGACATCGTTCTCCTTGACGGTCAGGTCGTGTGCGGGGTGAGGGTGGTGCCGGTCAGGCCCGGCGACGACAGCACGCCTTCCAGGGCGAAGGTCGCCGCGCCCAGGCTCACGGGGTCGGTCGGTATCGGGGACAGGACGATCTCGGTGGCCGCGAACGGGCTGCTCAGCGCGTGCCGCGCGACGGCCTCGCGCACTTCGGTCAGCAGGGGCGTACCGAGCGCGGCCGCCACCCAGCTGCTGAGCACGATCACTTCGGGGTTGAGCAGGTTCACCAGGTCCGCGACGGCGGCGCCGAGATGGCGGGCGGTCTCCCGGACGACCCGCAGCGCCACCGGGTCGCCGCCGGCGGCCGCGCGGCCGAGCGCGCCGATCGTGGCGGTCTGGTCCTCGTCGGTCAACAGCGCGCTGTCCGGGGCGAGTTCGCGCAGCGTCCGCATGATGGCGGGCGCGCCCACGTACGCCTCCACGCACCCGGCGTCGCCGCAGCGGCACGGCCGCCCGTCCAGGACGAGCGTGGTGTGACCCCACTCGCCGGCGCTGTTCGTGACGCCGCGGTGCAGGGCGCCGCCGAGCGCGAGGCCCGCGCCGACGCCGGTGCCGAGGTTGATCACCACGGCGTCGTCGCGGCCGCGCGCGGCACCGAACCACAGCTCCGCGACCGTCGCCGCCCGCAGCGGGTTGTCGAGGTGGACCGGGTAGGGGAGGCGCTCGCCGAGCAGTGCGGTCAGCGGCACGTCGCGCCAGCCCCAGTTCGCGGCGCGGACCGCGACGCCGCGCTCGCGGTCGACCTGCCCCGGCATCGTGACGCCCACCCCGAGCACCCGCGGCGGGCGGCGCGCGTCCGCGGCGGCGACCACGGCCCCCACCGCCGCCGCGATCCGGCCGACGACCTCCTCCGGGGCGGACTCGCCGGGCCGCAGTTCCTCCTCGGCGCGCGCCACGACGCCCAGCGTGAGATCGAAGAGCTCCGCGTGGACGTACGTCTCCGCCACGTCGACGCCGACGAGCGCGCCGCCCGCCGCGTCCACCGCGACCAGCGAGCGCGGACGCCCGCCCGCGGACTCCTCGAAGCCGACCTCGACGAGCAGGCCGAGCGCCGTGAGCTCCCCCACGAGCGTGGCGACCGTCGCCTGGCTGAGCCCGGTCGCCTCCGCCAACTCGCCCCGGGAAGCGGGGGACTTGGCGATGAGGTGGCGCAGCACCGCGTACCGGTTCGCCGTCCTGATGTCGCGGGATGTGCGCTTCACCGTGTTCCCTTCCTACGGCCCTCTCGGCCCGCTTCGACGCTACGGCCGCCCGTACCCTTTCGACAAGGGGTTTGAAAAGGGGTTGCCAAAAGTCCCCGCCCGCGAGGGGGTGATCGCCACGGAGTACCGTCCGACCGCATGACCCAGACCGAGAACGCGACAGCGCTGTCGCGCACGCTCCCGCAGACCGACCGTACCCGCCACAGCAGGCTCCGCGAGCAGGGCAGCCTCGAACGCTCCGACCTCGAGGCGATCCTCGACGCGGGGTTCGTCTGCCACCTCGGCGTCCTCGTCGACGGCCGCCCCGTCGTCGTCCCCACCGTCTACGGCCGTGACGACGCCCGGCTCTACCTGCACGGATCGGTCGCGAGCCGCAGCCTGGCCGCCGACCCCGACGCGCCGATATGCGTGACCGTCACCCATGTCGACGGCCTCGTCCTCTCCCGCTCCGTCTTCGAGCACGGCGTGAACTACCGCAGCGCGATGATCCACGGCGTACCGCGCGCGGTCACGGACCCGGACGAGAAGCTGGAGGGCCTGCGCCGCCTCACCGAGCACGCGACCCCGGGGCAGTGGATGTACGCCCGGCAGCCCAACCGCAAGGAGCTGGCCGCCACCACCCTCCTCGCGCTCTCCCTCGAAGAGGCCTCCGTCAAGATCCGCACGGGCGCACCCGACGACGGCGACGGGCCCGACGCCGCCCTCGGTCTGTGGGCCGGCACCCTGCCCCTGACCTCCCGCTGGGGCGCGCCCACCGCGGACCCGCTGCTGCCGCCCGGCATCACCGCCCCGGCACACATCGTGGCGCGCGCGGGGACCCGGCACGCCTGACCGGCAAGCGGGGGCATACCGTGAGTTCCCGAGCACTGGTTCTGGGAGCGAGGAGAACGGGATGCAGAGCCGCACGGCGCTGGTCGAGGACCTGATGGAGCGCTTCCCGCACGTGCCGCGGGAAGCGGTGTTCAAGGAGGACCTGCTGCGCGGCGGCGTGGCGTTCGACAAGTCCGCGCTCAGCGACAACGAGTCCGGTGACGTCAAGCCGAAGTCGTACTTCATCTTCTCCTTCGACCACGGCACTCTCCCCGAGCTCGGCGAGGCCGCGCTGCGCCGCCCGCCGGAGGAGATCATCCTCACCGGCGGCCCCTACGACCTGCGGCGCACGGTCGTCTCGGTCCGCGTGAACCCTTCGTCGCCCTACCGCGTCGCGGCCGACGAGGACGGGATGCTCGGGCTCTACCTCGACGGGAAGCGGATCTCGGACGTCGGCGTCCCGCCGATGCCGGAGTACTACCGGCACAAGCTCTCCAACGGAAAGTCCGTCATGGAGGTGGCCCCCACCATCCAGTGGGGCTACCTGATCTACCTGACCGTCTTCCGCGTCTGCCAGTACTTCGGCGCCAAGGAGGAGTGCCAGTACTGCGACATCAACCACAACTGGCGCCAGCACAAGGCGGCCGGCCGCCCGTACACCGGCGTCAAGGACGTCGACGAGGTCCTCGAAGCCCTCGAGATCATCGACAAGTACGACACCACGAAGGCGTCCACCGCCTACACGCTCACCGGCGGCGCGATCACCTCCAAGCTCCAGGGCCGCGACGAGGCCGACTTCTACGGTCTGTACGCCAAGGCCATCGAGGAGCACTTCCCCGGCCGCTGGATCGGCAAGGTCGTCGCCCAGGCGCTGCCAAAGGACGACGTGCAGCGCTTCAAGGACTACGGCGTGCAGATCTACCACCCCAACTACGAGGTGTGGGACCGCCGCCTGTTCGAGCTGTACTGCCCCGGCAAGGAGCGCTACGTCGGCCGCGACGAGTGGCACAAGCGCATCCTCGACTCCGCGGACGTCTTCGGCGCGCGCAACGTGATCCCGAACTTCGTGGCCGGCGTCGAGATGGCCGAGCCCTCCGGCTTCACCACCGTCGACGAGGCCATCGCCTCCACCACCGAGGGCCTGCGCTTCTTCATGTCGCACGGCATCACACCCCGCTTCACCACGTGGTGCCCCGAGCCGACGACCCCGCTCGGCAAGGCCAACCCGCAGGGCGCGCCGCTGGAGTACCACATCCGGCTCCTGGAGGCCTACCGCTCCACGATGGAGGAGTACGGCCTCTCCTCGCCCCCCGGCTACGGCCCCGCGGGCGCCGGCCGCGCCGTGTTCTCCGTCAGCTCGTTCATGGACAGCCTCGCGCCGGAGCCGGCCCCGGCCGGCTAGCCGCGGGATCCGGGCGCGGTGTCGGCCCGACACCCGCCCGGTCCACCTGTGTTCAGGCCGCCCGCTCGCGCAGCACCGCGAGCGCGCGGTCGGCGTGGGCGCTCATCCGGAACTCGCTGCGGACCACTTCGAGGACGACGCGGTCCTGGCCGAGCACGAACGTGGCCCGCTTGGTCGGCGCGATCGAGAAGCCGCGCGCCACCCCGAACCGCTCGCGCACCTCGCCCTCCGCGTCCGAGAGCAGCGGGAAGCCGAGCGTGTGCTTCCCGGCGAACTCCGCCTGGCGCTCCACCGGATCGGCGCTGACGCCAACGGGCCGCGCGCCGACGGCCGCGAACTCGCTCGCGAGATCGCGGAAATGACAGGCCTCGGCCGTGCACCCGGGCGTCATGGCGGCCGGATAGAAGAACAGGACGACGGGCCCCTCGCCCAGCAGCTCCGACAGCCGGGTCGGGGTGCCGCTCTCGTCCGGCAGGGTGAAGTCCTCGACGGTGTCGCCCACTTCGACGCGCTTGCTCATGATCCGGCCTCCTGGGCCCTGGCCACGCCGCGCGCCCACAGGACGAGCGGCACCTGAAGGGGAAGCCGCACGAGGGCCGCGGTCCTCAGCGGCGCGGGCTTGTCGCGCCAGTCGACCGCCATCTGCACATTGGCGGGGAAGACGCCCACGAAGAACGCGGCCGTGGCCCGTGCGGCCCTGCGGCGCGTCCACGGCAGCGCGATGCCGGCCGCGAGCGCGAGCTCGACGGCGCCGCTCGCGTACGTCCACGCACGCGCCGACCCCGGCAGCGCGCACGGCACCGTGGCGTCGAAGGACTTCGGGGCGACGAAATGCGTCACCCCGGCGCCGGCGAGCAGCCCGGCGAGGGCGAGCGCCTTGCGCGTGGACGGTGAGCGGGTGCCGCGACCGGTCTCGGGACCGGGGCGGGAAGGTGATCGGGGCACGGAACCTCCTCGAAAGATCTGGAGCGCGATATTACTGGGCGGTAAGTACTCGCGGGAAGCGGTGCCCACGGCGACTTCCGATTGATTGATGCGTGGCGCGCGGACCGTCTGATTAATGCTTGGCGCGCGGGCCGCCCCGTCCCGTACGCTCGGCGATGCCCGCCACGCAGTGGTGTGTGCACACACGAGAAGCCAGGAGGTGGACTTCGATGAATGCCGTCACGCAGGGCGCTGCCCGCGTCCAGAAGCCCGTTCATCCCACCTCCGTGGCCACCGGCTGACCAACCACTTCTCCCGCGCCTGCGAGCGCGCGCCGGGGCCACCCTTGTGAAGGGTCACCCCTTGAACTCCCCTTTCTCCACGGATATTTCCCGGCATCCCCTCGCCGACTTCGGCTGGGACGACGACTGGGCCGCCGCGTTCGCCCCGTACGCCGCGCAGGGCTTCGTGCCCGGTCGCGTCGTCCGTGTCGACCGCGGTCAGTGCGACATCGTCACCCCCGAAGGACCCGTGCGCGCCGACACGGAGTTCGTCACCCCGCACGACCCGCTGCGGGTCATCTGCACCGGTGACTGGGCGGTGGTCGACGCGGACGGCGGCGATCCCCGCTACGTCCGCACGTATCTGCCGCGCCGCACGTCCTTCGTGCGGTCGACCTCGTCGAAGCGGTCGGAGGGCCAGATCCTCGCGGCCAACGTCGACCACGCCGTGATCGCCGTGTCGCTCGCCGCCGAGCTCGACCTCGGCCGTATCGAGCGGTTCCTCGCCCTGGCGTGGGAGTCCGGCGCCCAGCCCGTCGTCGTCCTCACCAAGGCCGACCTCGTGCCGGACGCGGCGACCACCGCGCACCTCGTCTCCGACGTGGAGACGGCGGCGCCCGGCGTGCAGGTCCTCGCGGTCAGCGCCGAGCAGGGCCACGGCATCGACGTGCTCGGCGCGCTCCTCGACGGGACGTCGGTGCTCCTCGGCCAGTCCGGAGCGGGCAAGTCGACGCTCGCCAACGCCCTGCTCGGCGCCGACGTCATGGACGTGCACGCCGTGCGCGACGTCGACGGCAAGGGCCGGCACACCACGACCACCCGCAACCTGCTGGTCCTGCCGACCGGCGGCGTCCTGATCGACACCCCCGGGCTGCGTGGCGTCGGGCTCTTCGACGCCGAGGCCGGCGTCGGGCAGGTCTTCTCGGAGATCGAGGCCCTGGCACAGGGGTGCCGGTTCCACGACTGCGCCCACGACGCCGAGCCGGGATGCGCCGTGCTGGCCGCGCTCGACGACGGGACGCTGCCCCCGCGCCGCCTCGACAGCTACCGCAAGCTGCTGCGCGAGAACCAGCGGCTCGCCGCCCGCACCGACGCCCGCCTGCGGGACGAGATGCGGCGCGTCTGGAAGATGCGCGGAGCGCAGGGCCGCGCGGCGATGGAGGCCAAGCGGGGCCGCTTCATCTAGGCCCTTCCGGGCTCGTGGGTTCCCCGCGCTCCTCCAGGGGCGCGGGGCCGTGCCGATCAGCGGCTCCGCCGCGGGGCGCGAGCAACCACGACGAACCCGCACACGGCAACGCACCCCCGGCACGCAGCGCCATGTCCGATTTCCGCCAGCCCCAAGCGGCGCGCAAGCGCACACTGGAGGGCGTGATGATCGATGAGGACACGCGGTACGAAGCGGTGCGCAGCCGCGACGCGCGCTTCGACGGGGAGTTCTTCTTCGCCGTCGAGACGACCGGCATCTACTGCCGCCCCAGCTGCCCCGCGGTCACCCCCAAGCGAAAGAACGTCCGCTACTACGCCACCGCCGCGGCGGCGCAGGGCTCCGGTTTCCGCGCCTGCCGGCGCTGCCGCCCCGACGCCGTGCCGGGCTCGGCCGACTGGAACGTACGCGCCGACGTGGTGGGCCGCGCCATGCGCATGATCGGCGACGGCGTCGTCGACCGCGAGGGCGTCGCCGGGCTCGCGGTGCGCCTCGGGTACAGCGCCCGCCAGGTGCAGCGCCAGCTCACCACCGAGGTGGGCGCCGGACCTGTCGCCCTGGCCCGCGCCCAGCGCGCACACACCGCGCGCGTCCTGCTCCAGACGACCGGCCTGCCGATCACGGAGATCGCGTTCGCCGCGGGCTTCGCGAGCGTGCGCCAGTTCAACGACACGATCCGCGCGGTCTACGCCCGTACGCCCACGGAGCTGCGCGCCGAGGCCCCCGCCACCCGCGCCACCGCCACAGCGGCCGGTATCCCCCTGCGCCTCGCCCACCGCGGCCCCTACCAGGCCCGCCCCCTCTTCGACACCCTCGCCCGCGAGGCCCTCGACGGCGTCGAGGAGATGACCGGAACGCCGGGCGCCCGCACCTACCGGCGCACCCTGCGCCTGCCGTACGGCACCGGCGTCGTCTCCGTCGACGAGCGCACCAGGTCGACGCCCGCGAGCCGCGCCGCGCACCACGGCGGCTGGCTCGACGCCCGCATCCACCTCACCGACCTGCGCGACCTGACGACGGCCGTGGGACGCCTGCGGCGCCTGTTCGACCTGGACAGCGACCCGTACGCGATCGACGAGCGCCTCGGCGCCGACCCGCACCTCGCGCCGCTCGTCGCCGCACGGCCCGGCCTGCGCGCACCGGGCGCCGCCGACCCCGACGAGCTGGCCGTGCGGCTCCTCGCCGGGCGGGCGGAGTCGGCGCGGCTCGTCGAGCGGTACGCGAAGGCCGTCGACGCGCCCTGCGGCACCCTCACCCATGTCTTCCCGTCGCCCGACGACCTCGCCGGGGAGCCGGGACCCGTCGGCGCGCTCGCCACGGCCCTCGCCGACGGCGCCCTGCGCCTCGATCCGGGCGCCGACCGCGACGACGCCGAGGCCGCCCTGCGCGCCCTGCCCGGCGTCGACGCCCGCACCGCCGCCCTCATCCGCATGCGGTCCCTGGCCGACCCGGACGTGGCCCTGCCCGACGGGCCGGGGCAGGACCCCATACCGGCCCCCGTACCGGATACCTGGCGCCCCTGGCGCACGTACGCACAGCAGCACCTATGGACGCAGCAACACCTATGTACACAGCGACAGTTGGAGCAGCAGTCATGACCGTCTACTACACCGTGCTCGACAGCCCCGTCGGTGAACTCCTGCTCACCGGCGACGAGTCGGGCGCCCTCACCTCACTGTCCGAACCCGGGCAGAAGGGCGGCCGCACGGTGCAGCCCGGGTGGCGGCGCGCACCCGAGCGCTTCGCCGACGCCGAGAAGCAGCTCGCCGCCTACTTCGCCGGTGAACTCAAGGAGTTCCAGCTGGAGTTCAGCACGGAGGGCACCGAGTTCCGCGAGAAGGTGTGGGCGGCGCTCGACGCCGTGCCGTACGGCGCGACGACCACGTACGGCGCCGTGGCCGCGAGCATCGGCGCGTCGCGCGCTGCGGTCCGCGCCATCGGCGGCGCGATCGGGGCCAACCCCCTCCTCATCGTCCGCCCCTGCCACCGGGTGATCGGCGCGGACGGCTCCCTCACCGGCTACGCGGGCGGCCTGGAGCGCAAGCAGCAGCTCCTGTCCCTGGAGGGAGTCCTCCAGGACCACTAGTCGTCGAGGCGTCTGGTCTTCGAGGCGCCTAGTCGTCGAGCCCCCAGCTGTGGATCTTGTGCGGGTGGATGCGGATGAGTTCCTCGCTGAAGTGCGCGCCCAGGTGGTGCGGGCCGGTGAGGAGCTCGGCCTCACCCCGGATGTCGACGCCCCGCACCTTCCACGGCTTGAGGCTGAGGATGTCGTCGACGACAAGCGCGACCTTCGGGTTCGCCTGGAGGTTGCGCCACTTCTTCGTTGTCCCGAGCGCGTATCCGCCGACCAGGATCGTCCCGTCGTCCTGCGGGAAGAACCCCACCGGGTTCGCCTGCGGCTGGCCCTTCGGGTCGACGGTGGCCAGCCGTCCCAGGCGCTGGGACTTCAGATACGTGATCTCGGCCTCGCTGAATTCGGTCATGGCCTCAGCCAAACACGATCGCCCCCGCCACGCATCGGGCCCCGGTCCTAGGGCCGTTGCCCGATGCGCCGCGACGGCTGGGGCCTCTCGTTTGGATCAGGCTGGGCTCGCGGGGTCTGGCACGCGCATCTGCGGCGTTGTCGTCAATCACCGACGCTCCGCGTCGCCTCAATCCTCCGCCTTGCAGCTGCACGCACCAGACCCCGCTCCCTGATCCAGCCTGGTCCAAACGAAAGACCCTACGAGAAGAGGCGTGCGTACCTGTCGTGCCAGGGGTGCGCCTCCTCCAACTGCGCGCTCAGGGCGATCAGGGTGGCCTCGTCGGCGGGGCGGCCCACCAGGGAGACGCCCACCGGGATGCCGCCCTCCGGGGTCCAGTACAGGGGGACGTTGACCGCCGGCTGGCCCGTCATGTTGTACGGGCTGGTGAACGCGCTGAACGCGCTCTGGCGGCGCAAATTGTCGAGCGGGTCACCGGACTCGTCGAAGAACTCGAGCGGTTGCGGCAGCGTCGCCAGGGTCGGGGTGAGCACGGCGTCGTAGCCGGACGTCGCCCGTACCGCGTGGCGTGCGGCGCGCTGCATCCCGGTGATCGCGGCCGCGAGCTGCTCGCCGCTGACCCCGCGCCCGAACTCGCGCCAGGCCCGGGTCACCGGCCGCAACAGCTCCTCCGCCCCGGCGTCGAGGGCGTGGCCGAGCGACTGCACCCCCCACGCCGTCACGAAGTGGCCGCTGATCTCGGGGCCGAACGGCGTCGGGATGTCCTCCACGATGTGCCCGAGATCCTCGAGCAGTCGCGAGGCGTGCTCCCAGGCCGCCACGCATACCGGGTCCACCGTCACGCCTTCGGCGGCGGGCCGCGCGTACCGGCCGATGCGCAGCCGCCCGGGGGAGCGCTCGGCGTGGGAGAGGAACGTCTCGCCCGGCGGGAGCGGCGGCGCCCAGTGCGGGTCGCCCTGCTCGGGCCCCGCCAGCGCGTCGAGCAGCGCCGCCGCGTCGCGCACGCTGCGCGCCAACGGACCTTGCACGGACAGGCCGTTGACCTCGATCCCGGTCGGGCCCGAGCTGACCCGGCCCCGCGACGGCTTGATGCCGAACAGGCCGCAGACGCTCGCCGGGATCCGGATGGAGCCGCCCCCGTCGCTGGCATGGGCGACCGGCACAAGGCCGAGCGCCACGGCCACCGCGGCCCCGCCGCTGGATCCCCCGGCGGACAGGGCCGGATCCCACGGGTTGCGGGCCGGACCCGCCACATCGTTGTCGGTGTAGCAACAGCAGCCGAATTCAGGGGTGTTGGTCTTGCCGAGGCTGATCGTGCCTGCCTCGCGCAGCCGGGTCACGCTGTAGGCGTCGGCGTCCGGCACATGGTCCGCGAAGGCTGTGGACCCGTACGTCGTGCGCACGCCGGCCGTGTCGACCAGGTCCTTCACCGCCGTCGGTACGCCGAACAGCGGTGGCAGGTCCCCGTCCGCGCGCCGCTCCTGCGCGGCCGCCGCCTCGGCCAGAGCGGCGTCGGACGTCACCGTCAGGAACGCGCCGAACTGCTCGTCGTAGCGCTCCACCCGGTCCAGGTGATGCCGTACGAGTTCCACCGGGCCGACCTCGCCCTTGCGGACGGCGGCGGCCTGTTCGAGCGCGCCGAGTGCGTGCAGTTGAGTCGGGGCGGTCATGCGGTGCTCTCCTTCAGTTCGGCGACCTGCCGGGCCACCAGCTTCTCGTGCTCCTCGACGTCGCGGCGGGCGTCGCGCGGCCGCCACCTGCCCGTCATCACGAAGATGAACGGCAGGAACAGCACCTGCCCGCCGAGACACACCCACCACCAGGTCTGCCACGCGTGTGCGTTGTCCGCGCTCGCCCGCTGCACCTCGGGTCCGTGCTCCCGCAGGATCTTCAGCTGCGGCGCCGCCTTCTGCACGGTCTCCAGACCTTCGACGCCGACCTCCTTCTGTGCCTGGGCGAGCAGCGGGGCGGGCACCTTGTCCGGTGCGTAGGTGCCGAGTTCGGCGAAGAGCTTCGGGTGGGCCTTCGTGATGGCGAGGGCCGGAGCCGCCTGCACCGACGCCGCCTTGACCTCCGCGCCGTGTTCGATCAGCGGGGTCACGGTGCTCACCACGAGCGGCACGAAGGCGGCGGACAGGGCGACGGTGATCCGCACGATCCAGCCCCACACGGCGAGACCCGTGGCGGTGGCCGCCGGGTTGTGCCGCTCGACCGTCTCCGTGAAGCTCGCCATCCACGGCGAGTACGCGATACCGCTGGTGACGCCGATGCCCGCCACGATGAACGCGAACGTGTAGTAGCCGGTGTGCGGTTGGGTGGCGTGCAGGGTGAACGCCAGCGTGAAGCCTATGGACCCGAGCGCGCCGAGCAGCATGAAGGGCTTGCGCACGCGCAGGCGGTCCGAGAAGAGGCCGGCGAGGACCAGGGAGATCGCGTTCGCTCCCCAGTACCAGTTCAGCAGGGCGTTCGCGCGCTGGGGGGAGTACCCGAAAGTGGTGGCGAAGTAGAGCACGAAGTTGCCGACGGCGGCGAAGTACAGCAGGAGGTAGACGCTGATGGCGACGGCGGAGCCGATGACGTCGAGGCGGAGCATCTGGCGCCACTGACCGCGCAGCGCCGCCTCGGTGTCCATCCCCTTGGCCCGCGCCTCGACCAGCGCACGGTCGCGCAGGCTCACCATGATCTGGTCGCGCAGCGCCGGGGCGAGCTCGCGCAGTCCGAACAGCGCGACGACGAACACGACGAGGCCGCTGATGCCCGCGTAGCGGATCTCGTCCTGCCAGGTGGTGGCGCCGCTGAAGGTGCGGGAGGTGACGGCGGTGACCACGAGGCTGCCGATGATCGGCCCCATCGTCCAGTAGCCCATCGCCGAGGCCCGGCCGAGCTGCGGCGAGAAGTCCCTGATGAGCGCCGGGGTGGCGACCAGGATCATGCCCTCGACGAGTGACACGGCCGAGTAGACGACCAGATAGCTCGCCTTGCCCGGCGCGTTGGGCAGGACGAACGTGGTGAGCAGGCCGACCAGGAGCAGGCCGTAGACCACGATGTTCGCCCGGCCCCAGCGGTCGGCGAGACCGGCCACCAGGGACGAGAAGGCGCCCACCGCGTTGGCGGCCACCGATACGTACACGAAGTACAGGAACGTCATGTGGTAGTGGCTGATGATGGCTGTCGACACCGCGTACTGGATGTACAGCTGGTAGTAGAGAACGATCGTGGCGAGCACGACGATCGCCAGGTACCAGTACCGGGGACCGCTCTCGGGGTAGCGGTCGAGCCGTCTGCCGCCGAGGCCGTTCAGTGCCGACGGGAACGGCCGGCTGGTGCGCCGCGCCGTGTCCGCCGGTGACGAAACCGACATCATGCCTCCCTGCTGTCGAGACACACGCCAGCGCGTGCATGGTCGGGGAGGCTAATACCGTCCGGTCGGTATCTCATAAGGGTGGGGCAAGGATTTGTGATCCCGTTTACGGCCGGAGGGTGGGGCCAGGGCCGGCCGGCCCTGCGCTGGGCGGGGCCGGCCCGGGCCACGGGTCACGTCAGGCGGGCAGTCCCCAGCGCGCGGCCGGCGCGTTCGCCGTGACCGGCCCGACGCTCAGGTCGGGGCGGTCGCCCTTCGCCGTGACGAGCGCCGAGTCGCCCTCGCGCAGCGTGATCCGGATCGCCCCGTCGCCCGCGTCCTCGTAGCGAAGTGGCCTGCCTCGCCCGTCGCGTACGTCGACCGCGCCCGCGATCCCGTGCCGCACCACGCACGGTGCGCCCGCCTCGCTCACGAGCCGCACCCAGCGCGTCGTGCCGCCCTCGCGCACGGCGCTCAGCAGAAAGGCTCCCTGCGTACGGAAGTTGTGGACGGTGAGGTCTGCCCAGGCCGCCGGGAGGGCCGGGAAGACGCGGACCACGCCGCCCCAGGACTGGCACACCATGTCGTGCAGGGACTGGGCCGCGGACAGCGGCGTCTCGATGACGGGGCCCGACTCCTTGTACATGGTGTTGGCCTGGATGAAGCGGGACATCAGCTGGCCCAGGTACTTGAGCGCGTCCTCGCCCTTGCCGAGCAGCGCCGACATCGAGGCCGCGCCCGTGAACGTATAGCCCTGGAGGGCCCCCTCGAAGCCGACCCAGTGGGCCAACGACCTTTCGATCAGGGCGAGTTCGTCGGGGGTGCGGCCGGTCAGCTCGTACAGCGGGTACACCGCGAGCATGTGGGAGTAGTGGCGGTGGGACTTCGCGAAGGGGATGTCCGCGCCGATCATGAACCCGTTGGCGTCGGTGGGGTACGGGGTGCGCTTGGCCAGGACCTCGCCCCAGCGCGGCGCCAACTCGTCGTCGATGCCCAGGAGTTCGGCCGAATCCAGGAGGGTCCGGCAGCCCCACGTCAGGAGCATCAGGTCGTAGTTGCAGTCGCGGGTGTTGCCGCCGTACTCGGGGGAGTAGGTGGCCGGGAGGTGCAGCTTGCCGTCGGCTCCCGGCTCCAGGAAGTGCAGGTAGTAGTTGATCGCCTTGCGCAGGAGCGGGTACAGGACATCGCGCAGGATCTTCTCGTCCATCGTGTGGCGGTAGCTCAGCCACACGTTGTGCAGGGCCCACGTGAGGTTGCCGACCTCGGGCGTCGGCGTGGACTGGCCGGGGATGCCGACGCCGTAGCCCTGCGCGTTGCTCGTCGCGCCGCCGTTGACGAGGTGCATGTCCGTGGTGCGCGGGATGCCGAGCGAGTCGGCGCGGTAGGGGGCGGCCATCTCGGCGGTGAGGTTGTCCCGGAACTCGCCCAACGCCCTTGTCACCGCGTCGAGTTCCAGGTGGTTCGAGCCGTGGATCAGCCAGTACTCCAGCTGCACGTTGAGGTTCCACCAGGTCGCGGGCCACGGCGTCGGCTCCAGCCACGGGCCGCTGGTCGCCATCACGGGGGCGTCGCGGCGGGCGGCGGACGCCGTCTTGTACAGCTGGATCCAGTAGAAGCGCTGGATACGGGCGTCCGGGACGGACAGGAAGCTCTTCCGGTAGTACGCGTGCCACCAGGCGCGATGGGCCACGCGCAGGGCGTCGTACGGGAGCAGGGCCGCGGCCCGCACCGTCGACACGGCCTTCTCGCGCGCGGTCGCCTTGGGGAACGAGTGCGCGACGTTCACATACAGGGTGCGCTGCTCGTCGCGCGTGACCTCCCGCCACGCGGTGACGTACTCGCCGCCGGACAGCAGCGGCTGGACGGTGGCGGACACCCCGTCGTCCTCTGCCGTCTCGGCGGGCGGGTTGCCCTCGTAGCCGGCCGGGATCGGCTGGAACGCGGCGCGCGGGCTGATCGACTGGGCGGGGTGGAAGACCCAGGCGAAGCCACGCTCGCCCTCGGACGGGGTCACCTCGACGGCGAGTACGGAGAGCGCGTTGGTGACCTGGGCGCGGATCGTGAGGGTGCCCTTGTCGGTGGTGAGGGTGCCGGTCAGCTCCGCGTCGCGAAGGCGCAGGCGCCAGTCGAGGCCGGTGACGGCGCCGACGGGTTCGAGCGTGAAGTAGCCGATGGGCAGCCGCGCCAGACCGAACAGCGAGCCGAACTCCGGGCGGTGGTCCTGGACCTCGGAGTGCTGGACGTTGAAGCGGATCGCGTTCTTCCCGGGCTCCTGGTAGATCCCGGAGCCGAGCAGGCCGTTGCCCAGGTACGGGCCCTCGTACCAGGTCTTCGGCATCTTCTGCCAGACGAGGTCGGCGTCGTCGAGGACGGTGCGCCAGGCGTCTTCGGAGGGAGCGCTCGCCGCTGTGGCGGGGGTGGCGGCGGTTGCCTGTGTAGGCAGCCCGCCCGCCAGCGCGGCGCCGGCGAGGGTGGATCCGGTGGCGAGCACGGTCCTTCTGGACGGTCTTGGCATGGCGCGGCCTCCATGTGTCGAAGCGGACGTCGATTCATCGGAGCTATCCCCTGCGGCAAGCTAGAGATGTGACGAGAGCCCGTCAATATGTCGGGAGAGATCCGATGTAACTCGCACTATGTGGATGCTGTACGCGTACATGAACCGGAGCGCCTAGCCCCAGATCACGGCCCCGATCCAGGCGCCCACGATGAGCAGGCAGGCGAAGAGTTCGGCCAGGACGCTGGAGCCGCCGGCGCGCATCGCGGTCCGGGTCGAGGCGACGGCGTCGCCGTGCCGGCCGAGCCGCAGGCGCTCGCAGAGGTAGATACCTCCGATGAACCCCGGGATCGATCCGATCACCGGGATCACGCAGAAACCGACGAGGGCTCCGGTCCCCGCCCATATCGCGGTGCGGCGCGTGGCCCCGCTCTCGCGCAGCCGGCGCTGCGGGAGCTGCCAGCGAAGCACCTGGGCGGCGAGCAGGACGGCGGTGGCGCCGACCAGAACACCCCAGGCCAGCCCGTTCGGGTCCTGGAGCGACCACACGAGGACCGCGGCCCACACGAGCCACGACCCGGGCACCCCGGGCACGAGCACCCCGCACAGGCCGAGCAGCATCACCACTCCCACCAGCAGGAGTTCCCACACGCCCATCTGCCAAGAGTGCCGGACAACGACGGAACCCGCAGATCGCAGAGCTTCACGCTCCGCCACCACCGACGGCTTCCGGCCGCGGAACTCAGCCCTCCGCGACGTGCTCCCCGCGCGGCTGTGCCGGCACGTCCCGAGACACCCAGCCCCGCTCGTACGCGTGCCAGCCCAGCTGGAGCCGTGTCGTCACACCGCCCAGTTCCATCAGGCGCTTCACCCTGCGCTGGACCGTGCGAAGCCCCAGGTCGAGCTGCTTGGCGACGCTCGCGTCCGTGAGTCCTGCCAGGAGAAGGGAGAGGATCTCCAGGTCCGTGCCGTCCGGGCCGTCCGGCTCCTGCTCGGTGATGGCGCGGCTGCTCTCGCCGAGCCGCAGCGGCAGCGCGTCCCGCCAGACCGCCTCGAACAGTCCGGACAGCGACTCCAGGAGCCCGCTCGCGTGCACGACGAGCGCCGCGGGCTCCGCCGCGCGTGAGGTCAGCGGCACCATCGCGAGCGCCCCGTCGGCGATCACCAGCTTCGTCGGCACCCGGTCCACGACCCGTACCTGCTCGTCCCGCCCGATCGCGGCCGACAGCTCGGTCAGCCCCGTCGGCATCGAGAGCACCTCGCGCTCCACCACGACCCGGTAGGCGACGCCCCGGCTGGTGGCCTGCTCCTCCGCCTCGTTGTCCATGCCCGAGACGGCGATCGGATTGCCGGTGACCAGCGCGCACACCTCGTCCGTCGCGCCCAGCTGAAGCTGGAGGAACCGCTGGGCGACGGCCGCCGCGCCCGTGACCACCTCGACCAGATCGTGCACGGCCGGCTCGGCGGCCTGCGCCCGGTACTCCTCCGCGAGCAGCGCCGCCGCCAGCTCCGCCTTCTCCAGCTCATGCCGCTGCTGCGTCAGGAGCGCGCCGAGCGCGACGCCCGGCGGGGCCGCCACCCAGCGCCCCGGCCGCGCGGACGACTGCGCCGCGAGCCCGTGCCGCTCCAGCCTGCGCAGCGCGTGCTCGGTCTCGTACTCGGCGAGGGCGAGCCGCCCCGCGAGATCGGGCACGTCGGCCGCGCCCAGCGACACGAGCGCGCGGTAGGCGCTCTCGTGCATCTCGTCCAGACCTATCGCACCCAGCATGCGGCGATGCCCCTCCCCGAGCCTCGGTTCCGGCGGCACCGTGGCGGGAAACGGCCACGGCACAAACCCGCCGCGCCCCATCTTCCCCGTACCACCGCTCTCTCTGCCAATGTGGCGCCACCGCAGCACCAACATCCGCCGGGAATACGGCCTTTGCGCCGTATTCACCTGCGCTTTCACCTGGGGAGAGGGAGAGCGATGCGCGCGATATCGCGTACAGCCTCGGTGGCGGCGACCGCCGTCGTCCTGGCCGTCACCGCGGCCTTGCCGACCGTGGCCGAGCCGCGGGGGGACGACAGGAGACCGTTGGTCGGCAGCGAGGCGGCCGCGAAGGAGGGGGCGGGTTCCGTCGTCACCCTCGTCACGGGCGACCGGATCCTGGTGACCAAGGACGGCTCGGGCCACAGCGCGGCGACCGCGCTCCCCGGCGAGGACGGCACCGCCCCGCTCGTACAGACGCGGACGTCGGGCCAGGACCTCTACGTCTACCCCGCGGGCGCCGTCGCGGCGATCGCCGACGGCCGCGTCGACGAGGAGCTCTTCAACGTCACGGGCCTCGTCCGCCAGGGCTACGACGACGCGCACAGCAAGACGCTGCCGCTCATCGCGGTCTACGACAAGTCCGTCGACGTCGCCCGCAGCGCTCCCGCCGCCCCGCGCGGTGCCGAGCGCGGCCTCGTGCTCGACCCCGTCGACGGCGTGGCGCTGAAGGCCGACAAGAAGATGGCCGCCGACTTCTGGGCGGACGTCACCAACACCCGCTCCCGCGCCGCCGGTTCCCTCAAGAAGCTCTGGCTCGACGAGAAGGTGCAGGCATCCCTCGACCAGTCGACGAAGCAGGTGCACGCCCCCGAGGCGTGGGCCGCCGGCTACGACGGCAAGGGCACCAAGGTCGCCGTCCTCGATACCGGTGTCGACACCGACCACCCCGACCTCAAGGGGCGCGTCGCCGAGTCGAAGAACTTCACCGACTCGCCCGACACGACCGACCACCAGGGCCACGGCACCCACACCACGTCCACCGTCGGCGGGACCGGCGCGGCGAGCGACGGCAAGCAGCGCGGCGTCGCCCCCGGCACCACGCTCCTCAACGGCAAGGTCCTCAACGACTCGGGCTCCGGCGCCACTTCGTGGATCATCGCCGGTATGCAGTGGGCCGTCGACCAGGGCGCCGACGTCGTCTCCATGAGCCTCGGCAACCCCGCGCAGACCGACTGCACCGACCCGATGGCCACCGCCACCGAAGAACTCGCGCAGTCCTCGAAGAACACCCTCTTCGTCATCGCGGCGGGCAACACCGGCCCCGGCAACAACACCGTGTCCTCACCCGGCTGCGCCCCGAGCGTCCTGACCGTCGGCGCCGTCGACCGCGACGACTCCACCGCGAACTTCTCCAGCCGCGGCCCGGCCTACGGCTCGCACACCCTCAAGCCCGAGATCACCGCCCCCGGCGTCGCCATCTCGGCCGCCGCCGCGGGCGGCCGGGGCGTCTACGCGTACCAGTCCATGAGCGGTACGTCGATGGCGACCCCGCACGTCGCGGGCGCCGCCGCCATCGTCAAGCAGCGCCACCCCGACTGGAGCGCCCAGCAGATCAAGTCGGCCCTCGTGTCCTCCGCGGACGCGGACATCCCGGGCGACGTGCGCGAGACCGGTGGCGGCCGCCTCGACGTGAAGGCCGCGACCGACGAGAAGGTGCTCGGCGCGAGCGCCGTCCAGGGCGGCAGCTTCAACTGGCCGCAGGGCAGCAGCGACCGGACCACCGTCGACGTGCCGTACACCAACACCACGGACAAGCCGCTGCGGTTGAGCTTGGACGTCAAGGGCGTCACCGGTAATGACGGCTCAGCGGTCCGCTCCTCGGTCGCCAAGCTCGGCGAGCGCACGGTCACCGTCCCCGAGGGCGCGACCGTCAAGGTCACCCTCAAGCTCGACCCCACGGCCTCGCTCAAGGCGGCCCAGTACGGCGACGTCACCGGCCGCGTCCTCGCGACCGCCGACGGCGTCAGCGTCTCCACGCCCTTCTCGCTGTACGTGCAGCCCGAGACGGTCACCCTGCGCGTCAAGCTCGTCGACCGCTCCGGCAAGCCCGCCGGCGCCCAGTCCTCCGTCGACCTGATCGGCACCGACGACGCCAGCGGCGAGCGCCGCTTCAACGAGGGCGCGACCGACCAGACGTACCGGGTGCGTCCGGGCCGCTATTTCCTCTCCAGCTTCGTCGCCACCCCCGAGTCCGAGGGCGATCTCCTCAGCTCTCTCTCCTACCTGGCCCGTCCGCAGCTCGAGGTGAAGAAGGACACCACCGTCGTCCTCGACGCCCGCAAGGCGAGCCGGCTCACGGTGAAGACCGACCGGGCCTCCGAGTCGCGCGGCGCCACCCTCGGGTTCGCCCGCAGCTGGGACGACACCTGGGTGCACGCCGGCACCGCGGCGGGCACCCGGACTATCGAGGGCTACTACGCCGACGTCGAGGGCCGCGCCACGGACGGCACCTTCGAGTTCGACAGCTTCTGGCGCGCGGCGGCCCCGCAGATCTCCGAACTCGCTGTCGTCGGCGGGCAGATGCTGCACCCGGTGACTGCCAACGCCAGCTCCACGAACCTGGACGGCACCGGACAGGCGCAGATCGTCGACGCCAAGACCGGCACGCCCGAGGAACTCACGGCCGCCGGGGTCAAGGGCAAGATCGCGCTCGTGAAGCTGCCGGACACCGGCGCCGCCTCCACGGTCGCGTCGAACGCCAAGGCCGCCGGGGCCGTCGCGGTCATCGGCTACCGCGAGGCAGCGGGCCGCTGGTACCCGTCCACCGGCTATGTGGGCGGCGCCCTGCCCGTCCTCGGCCTGCCCACCGACGAGGCCACGGCCCTGCTCGGCAAGCTCGGCTCCGACGAGGTCACGCTGCGCTGGAAGGCCACGGCGAAGAGCCCGTACCTCTACAACCTGGCCTTCCCGGAGTCCGGCCCGATCGGCTCGGACCGCACCTACCGGGTCCGTGACAAGGACCTCGCCGCGAACAAGGCCACCTACCGCGCGATGGGCACGGCCACCGACTACCTCGACCTGCCCTCCGCCGCCCGGCCCTCCGGTCTCGTCGCGTACAGCGGCGGCCTCGACACCGTCGCCGCGCCCTCGCAGCGCACCGAGTACTACTCGGCGGGCACGACCGGCTGGGGCCACCAGGTCTCCAGCAGCTTCCCGTGGGGCGAGTTCATGATCGACCCCGTGCGGACGTACAAGAAGGGCGAGCAGCGCACCGAGGAGTGGTACGGCGGCGTCCTCGCGCCGACGAGCCCGCTCGACGACAGCGGACAGCAGGTGCTCGCCGCGGAGCGCCAGGGCAACCTCATCGGTGTCGCGCCCGGCTTCTGGGGAGACACCGAACACCAGGGAGTCCAGGGCAGTTTCGGTGACATCGGCGGAATGTCGCTCAAGCGTGACGGCGAGCTGATCGGCTCCAGCGGCTGGCCGTCCGGAGTGTTCACCGTCCCGGCCGACGACTCCGCGTACGAACTCAGCCTGGAAACCCACAAGATCGGCTCCAAGGTCTGGAAGCGCTCCACCGGGACCCTCACCACGTGG
The DNA here is from genome assembly GCF_045040855.1 of Streptomyces sp. NBC_00009. Classification (NCBI taxonomy): domain Bacteria; kingdom Bacillati; phylum Actinomycetota; class Actinomycetes; order Kitasatosporales; family Streptomycetaceae; genus Streptomyces; species Streptomyces sp. NBC_00009. Next base: position 1,507,930 of record NZ_CP108312.1, on the reverse strand, counting down.
TCGTTCCGCTCGCACCTCGAGGAGAACGTCTACTCGCAGGGCATCCCGCTGCTCTTCCCGCACCTGACCCTGCCCGATGACGGTCTCAAGACCCTCGCAGCGCAGGACGGCCAGCAGATCGGCCTGACCGCGACCGGGCACGCCGGCTACACGCCCGGTGACCTCACCGAGGTGTCCCTCGCGTACTCGTACGACGACGGCGCGACCTGGACCGAGGCGAAGACGGCCGAGCGCGGCGGCAAGTGGAGCGCGACCGTGAACCACGCGGGCGCCTCAGGCAAGCCGGTCACGCTCAAGGCCGAACTGACCGACTCCAAGGGGAACTCGGTCACGCAGACGGTGACGCGCGCCTACGACGTGCGCTGATCACCGAACGAGCCGGTCCGCCGGGCGTCCTTCCCGTGGGGGGTGGGGTCGCCCGGCGGACCTTTTTCGCTTCAAGTTTCGCTTCAAGCCGGGTCATTTGGGGCCATTTCTGGTCGTTTTCGAGTGTCCCGTTTTCGTAAGGCCCGTGCGGTGGACAATAAGGGCATGAGCCAGCAGGGGGAGAGGAACTCCGGCCGACACGGTCAAGGCGACGACTGGTGGGGGCAGTTGTACGACGAATCCACCGACGACACGGGCCCGACCCCGGCCCCGGACACCCTCGACGACCGCTTCGCCTCGGCGTCGGGGACGGTCTCGCCACCAGGATCCGACAGGGGTGAGGAGCAGGTCCCGGAACCGGTGCCTGAGCAGGTCCCCGGGCCGGTGCCCGAGCAGGTCACGGAGCGGGCGCCGGTCCCGGAGCAGGTCACCGGGCGGGCGCCGGTCCCGGAGCAGCGGAGGGTGCCGCCAACGTCGCCGCCACCTGCCTCGCCCGCCCGGCCCATGGACCGGCCGCCGGATCCGGGCGCCCCGCGCGCCCCGTGGGAACCCCCGGCACACGCTCCGGGGCGCCCCCAGAGTTTTCCGCCCGGGCCACCGCCGCCCGGCCACCGGCCGGCACCGCCCCCTCCCGCCGCCGCGCCGGACCTCCGCGCGCCCGACGCCGATGCGCACGCCCCCGACGCGGCTCCTGACGCCGGCCCCGGCCAGGGCGCGGTCGTCGCCGAAGAGCCCGAGGCCCGCCCCGAACCCCCCGTCGTCCCCTACGTGGGCGACGGCCCGCCCACGTACGACGCCGAACCCACCGCGCTCCCGCCCGCCGACCCCGACACCCTCGACGACCTCGTCGCCGACACCGTCCTGGACGGCGCCAGGTACGGGACCTCCACCCTGCGCGCGGTGTCGGTGCGCGGCGACTCCGCGCGCTACCGGGGCGAGCCCCGCCGCGACTGTCTGCTCACCGCCCGGTTCGGCACGGGACCCGGCGCCCTCATCCTGGTCGCCATGGCCACCGGCGCCCGCGCCGCCCCCGGAGCGCACCGCGCGGCGGCCGAGGCCTGCGACTGGATCGGCCGCGCCGTCGGCCGCAGTCACGCGAGGCTCGCCGAGGACATCCGCGCCGCCCACCGGGGCGACCTCAAGTCGGGCCTTCACCGCCTGACCGACCGCAGCCTCGGCAGACTCAGGGCGAGCGCCGCCGAGCAGGGCCTCGAACCGGAGGAGTACACGGCGAGCCTGCGCTGCCTCCTGCTGCCCGCCGACCCCGGCTGCCGCACCCGCGTGTTCTTCGGCGTCGGCGGGGGCGGCCTGTTCCGGCTGCGCGACGGCGAGTGGCAGGACATCGAGCCGCAGGTCTCCGAGGCGTCGGGCGCCCCCGTCGTCGGCTACGGTTCGCCGCCGCCGCAGACCCCCGACGGCGACCGCCTGACCATGGATCTCGGGATCACCACGCCCCCGAGCCCCTACGAGCCGGCGCCCGAGCAGCCCCGCGACCCGTTCCGCTTCCGCGCCTCCGTCGCCCGCCCGGGTGACACGCTCCTGCTGTGCACAGCGGGCCTCGCCGAGCCCCTGCGCGGCGAGCCGGAGCTGTCCGGGCACCTCACGCGCCGCTGGGACGGGAGCGGCCCGCCCGGCCTCACCGCGTTCCTCGCGGACACCCAGGTACGGGTCAAGGGGTACGCGGACGACCGCACGGCCGCCGCCGTTTGGGAGGCGTAACCGCGCCCGCTGTGAATTCATGGGAACCAAGTGTCCAGTGTGTCCGGAGTGACCAGAGTCTCCGGAGTTGCCGGTTCGTGAAGGGGCGCGTGAGTCATGGCCAAGCAGAACGTCGCCGAGCAGTTCGTCGACATCCTCGTCCGCGCGGGCGTCAAGCGTATGTACGGCGTCGTCGGCGACAGCCTGAACCCGGTCGTTGACGCGATCCGCCGCAACTCCGCGATCGACTGGATCCACGTACGGCACGAGGAGACCGCAGCATTCGCCGCCGGGGCGGAGGCGCAGATCACCGGGAAGATGACGTCCTGCGCCGGCTCCTGCGGGCCCGGCAATCTGCACCTCATCAACGGGCTCTACGACGCCCACCGCTCCATGGCCCCGGTCCTCGCCCTCGCCTCGCACATCCCGTCGAGCGAGATCGGTCTCGGCTACTTCCAGGAGACCCACCCCGACCGGCTCTTCCAGGAGTGCTCGCACTACAGCGAGATGATCTCCGACCCGCAGCAGATGCCGCGCGTCCTGCAGACGGCGATCCAGCACGCGGTCGGCCAGTCGGGCGTCAGCGTCGTCACGCTGCCCGGCGACGTCGCCGACCGGCCCGCCCCCGAGAAGTCGGTCGAGACGGCGATCGTCACGTCCCGGCCGACCATCCGCCCCGGCGACACCGAGATCGACCGGCTCGTCGAGATGATCGACGACGCCGCCAAGGTCACCCTCTTCTGCGGCAGCGGCACCGCGGGCGCGCACGCCGAGGTCATGGACTTCGCCGAGAAGATCAAGTCACCGGTCGGGCACGCCCTGCGCGGCAAGGAATGGATTCAGTACGACAACCCGTTCGACGTCGGCATGAGCGGGCTGCTCGGGTACGGCGCCGCGTACGAGGCGACGCACGAGTGCGATCTGCTCATCCTGCTCGGCACGGACTTCCCGTACAACGCGTTCCTGCCGCAGAAGGACGTGAAGATCGTCCAGGTCGACGTCAGGCCCGAGCACCTCGGCCGGCGCTCGAAGCTGGACCTCGCCGTGTGGGGCGACGTGCGCGAGACGCTGCGCTGTCTGATCCCGCGCGTGCAGCAGAAGACGAACCGGCGCTTCCTCGACAAGATGCTGAAGAAGCACGCGGACACCCTCGAAGGCGTCATCAAGGCGTACACGAAGAAGGTCGAGAAGCACGTCCCGATCCACCCCGAGTACGTCGCCTCAGTGCTGGACGAACTCGCCGCCGACGACGCCGTGTTCACGGTCGACACGGGCATGTGCAACGTGTGGGCGGCGCGCTACATCTCGCCCAACGGCCGTCGGCGCGTGATCGGTTCGTTCTCGCACGGCTCCATGGCCAACGCGCTGCCGATGGCGATCGGCGCCCAGTTCGTCGACCGGAACCGCCAGGTCGTCTCGATGTCGGGCGACGGCGGGTTCTCCATGCTGATGGGCGACTTCCTGACCCTCGTCCAGTACGACCTGCCGGTCAAGGTCGTCCTCTTCAACAACTCCTCCCTCGGAATGGTCGAGTTGGAGATGCTCGTGGCCGGGCTCCCGTCGTACGGGACGACGAACAAGAACCCCGACTTCGCGGCCGTCGCCCGCGCGTGCGGCGCGTACGGGGTGCGCGTGGAGAAGCCGAAACAGCTGGCCGGGGCACTCAAGGACGCTTTCAAGCACAAGGGCCCCGCCCTCGTCGACATCGTCACCGACCCCAACGCCCTGTCGATCCCGCCCAGGATCAGCGCCGAGATGGTGACGGGCTTCGCGCTCTCCGCCTCCAAGATCGTCCTGGACGGCGGCGTCGGCCGCATGGTGCAGATGGCCCGCTCCAACATCCGCAACGTGCCGCGCCCGTAGCCGCAGGAGTCGGCCGGGTTCCCGGCCGTCGGGCCACGAGTTCGTTGGTGGATGAATCCACAGGAGTGCGGACATGCGTGCGGGGCATGCATTCCCGTGTACGCGTTCGAGCGTGGTCGCAGGAGAAGGGTCAAGGTCATCGGCGTGCGGGCGGGGGTCATGAAACGGCTGGTACGAGGGCGTGTTCCCACCACGGTGGCCGGACGCTCCCCAACGGAGGAAGCGCCAGGGAGCGACGGGGCGGCGAACGACGGCACGACGGACGACAGCACGACGGATGACGGCACGACGGATGACGGCGGAGGCGCGCTGCTGAGGCGCAGGCTGGGGCGGTCCGATCTGCGGGCGGTGCCCGAGGCGAGGCGCGCACTGCGCGAACTCCTGGACGAGTGGGGCCCGCCGGAGAGGTCGGAGACCGCGGAGCTGCTCACCAGTGAACTGGTGACGAACGCCCTGGTGCACACCGACCACGACGCCGTCCTCACGGCCACCGTCGGGCCGAAGCGGCTCCGGGTGGAGGTCAGGGACTTCGTGGGGCGCAGGCCGAGGCTGCGCGTACCGGTCGCCGACGACGGTACGAACGGCCGGGGCCTCGTCCTGGTGCAGTCCCTCGCGGACGCCTGGGGCGTACGGGCACTGGGCGTGGGCAAGGTGGTCTGGTTCGAACTGGACGGCGGCCCCGCGTGACACCGCGGGACCGCCGCCCGGAACGGCACGCCCGCCCGGCCGAACTCCCTTCGGACGCCCCCTAGCCGAATTGCTGCTCGAGGTCCTTGAGCTTCTGCTCCAGTGAGTCGAGCCGCGGCAGGGCCTGGGTGTCGTCCTCCGCCGTGAGGTCGACCGTGACGGGTCTGCCGGCTTCAGGGCCGCCTCTGACGGCCTGGAGGGAGGGACGCGCGCGCAGCGGGAGCTGTTCCTGGGGTGAGGGCGGCGGGTCCTCCGATATGGCAGGCTCCGCGCCCACCTGCCCCGCGCCGGCCCCCGCGGAAACGGCGGTCTGTACGTCCACCTGGCGCCCTCCGCGCCCGCCGAGCGTGGGGTGGCCCCGGCTGATCGCCTTGAGCTGGGCCCGCTCCAGCTTCTCGTGCTCGCGCCTGCGCAGCCGGGTCTGCTCCTTCTCGCGCTTGTCCTCCCGCACCTCGTCCACCGCCTCGTCCAGGGTGCGCACACCCTCGAGCAGCATCAGCGACCAGGCGCCGTACGTCTCGCGGGGCGCGCGCAGCCACCGCACGATCCGGATCTGCGGCAACGGCCGTGGCACCAGGCCCTGTTCACGCAGGGCCGCGCGGCGCGTCTGCTTCAGCGCGCGGTCGAAGAGGACCGCGGCCGACAGTGACATGCCGGCGAAGAAGTGCGGGGCGCCCGCGTGGCTGATGCCGCGCGGCGCGTGCACCCAGTTGAACCAGGCGGCGGCGCCCGCGAAGGTCCACACGAGTATCCGGGAGCCGAGCGCCGCGTCGCCGTGGCTCGCCTCGCGCACCGCGAGTACGGAGCAGAACATGGCCGCGCCGTCGAGGCCGAACGGGACGAGGTACTCCCAGCCCCCGGACAGGTTCAGGTTCTGCTGGCCGAAGCCGACAAGCCCGTGGAAGGAGAGTGCGGCGGCCACGGCGGCACAGCAGAACAGCAGCAGGTAGGACGCGGTGCCGTAGACGGCCTCCTTGCGCCTGCGGCGTTCCTCGCTGCGCTCCCACGAGTCGTCGGACGATGCGGCGGCCCTCTCCCCGGCGCGCTTGCTGCGCGCGAGGACCGCCACCGCCGCCAGCAGGCCCAGGAGCAGCACGGCGCCGGGAAGCAGCCAGTCCAGCGATATGTCGGTCAGTCTCATCTGGGGTCCCTTGCGTCGCGGTAGGGCTTTTCGGCCGCCATATTGGCTCAAGGTCACCGGTGCGCAAGGAGTTTCGGGACAAGAGAACGCCATTGGAGTGCGAGGGGGCGTACGAAGCGGGCATGCGCTCGAACTCTCTTGAGAATGAGGGAAGTTGAGTTCGAATCGCGTCACCCGAAAGGGTGGTTCATGGCGAGGGGGTTGCCGTCGTCGCGTTCAGGCGGTTGCGCTCAGCCTCGCCACACGGTCCGCGTCGCAGGTGCGGGGGCACGTCACACAGGTGTCCTCGGGGCGCAGCGTGTAGAAGAGGCAGCAGCTCGCCCGGTCGCGGGTCGGCAGCGACTGCCCCTCGGGGCCGGTGAGTTCACGGAACGCGGGCTGGCCGACGTACGGCTTCGTCGTGCCGGGCAGCAGCAGTTCGAGCTCCTGCATCGCCCGGCGCTCCTCGCCGAGCAGATGGGCGATGTACCAGAGGCCCTCGACGATCTCGTCCGTCGCCATGCCCCACAGGGCGCGCGGGCCGCGCCGCATCCGCGGTCCGAATCCGGTGAGCACCGGACCCAGGTGGTCGGCGACGGCCGCGCGCACCTCGGCCCGCAGTGCCTCCTCGTCCGGCACGACGTGGGCGCCGGGCAGTGCGGCGGCCGGGTCGCCCGGCAGGCAGGCGAAGTCGGTGACGCGTACGGCCATCCGTCCCAGCGTGCGCTGGAAGGCGACGTTCGTCACGGGCAAGCGCGGGACGCGGCGGTCCAGGAACCACGGCACCGTGACCAGCAGGCAGGCGGGCCAGGCGTAGCGGTGCAGGCCGAAGCTGGCGACGACGTCCGGGCGGGCCTGCTGCCCGTAGTCCTTGAGCACCTGCGCGTTGTCCCACGCGAGGAACGCGTCGAGGGCGGGTCCGCCCTCCGCGAGCCGGGCGGCGGTGACCCAGCCGCTGCCCTGAGGGGGCTGCTCGGTCTCGGCGAGCTCCGTGATCCGCAGACCCGCGAACACCTCAGTCAGCCGGGTGTACGCGGGCGTGAGCGCGCTGGTGGCCACGGGGGCCGATGCGGGAAAAGGCATGCAGGGGACCACCGAATCGCGATCGTTTGCAGGTAAGCCTTACCTTACCCGAACGGTCGGGGGTTTGAACTGAGGGCCCAGCGGCCTATGGTTCTGCGTTGGACGAATTCCGCGGATTACCGACGACCGGGGAGGACCTGGGTGGAGCAGGCCAGAACGCGCGCCGACAGCGCCGCCTCAGGGCTGCCCGCGGGCGTTCCCGAGCAGCGGGGCACCGTCGGCTGGCACCAGGTGCCGGAGCAGACCCGGGGCGAGCACACCCACAGCGAGACGCCGCTGCCGCCACGCCCCCGCGTCGAGCGGACCTCCGTGCGCGGGCAGGTGCTCGACGCGCTGCGCACCGCGCTCGTCGACGGCGAGCTCGTGCCCGGCGAGGTCTACTCCGCGCCTGCCCTCGGGGACGGCCTCGGCGTCTCGGCGACGCCCGTGCGGGAGGCGATGCAGCAGCTGGCCCGCGAAGGCGCCGTCGAGGTCGTGCCGAACCGCGGCTTCCGCGTCACCGAGCGCAGCGCCCGCGAGCTCGCCGAGCTGGCCGAGGTGCGGGCGCTGATCGAGGTGCCCGTGGTGCTGCGGCTCGCCCGTACGGTGCCGGTGGCGCGCTGGGCCGAGCTGCGGCCCCTGGCCGACGCGACGGCCGTCGCGGCCGCCGGCGGTGACCGCGCGCACTACGCGGAGACGGACCGCGCCTTCCACCGCGCGATGCTCGCCCTGAGCGGCAACGAACAGCTCGTCCAGGTCGCCGACGACCTGCACCGCCGCTCGCAGTGGCCCCTGCCCGGCGGCGGACCGCTGTCCCGCCGCGCCGACCTGGTGGCCGACGCCGCGGAACACATGGCACTCCTCGCGGCACTGGAGGCCCAGGACCTCACGGTGGTGCAGGCGCTGGTGCGGGAGCACTTCGCCGGGGCGGCGGACTAGGGCCTCCAGCAGGCTCCCCGGATCGTCAGGCCCCCGGACCGTCAGGCCGCCGTCGGCAAGTGCTCCGCCAGCCACGTCGGGACGCCGCCCAGGAGGCGGAACAGGCGGGACGCCTCCGCGCGCAGCCGCGCCGCCGCCTCCGGATCGGGCTCCGCCTCCGCCAGGGACGCGAGCGCGGGGGCCGTGCCGACCAGGTAGCCGAGCTCCTCACGGATGCGCAGCGACTCGGCGAAACCGTGCCGCGCCTCCGCCAACTCCCCGTCGCGCAGGGCGAGTCCGGCCAGATGGCGCCAGGTGAAGGAGAGCAGCAGCGGATCGGGGTGCGCCGTCGCACCCGCGTGGGCCCTGCGGTACGCGGCCCTGGCCGCCTGCGGCGAGTCGGACAGGTTCTCCGCCATCAGGCCGCGCCGGAAGTCGAGCAGGGCGCGCCCCGGGGCGCCGGGCGGGAGCAGCGCGGCGGCCCTGCCGAGCGCGGAGCGCGCCTCGTCGGCCCGGTCACGTACCCCCAACAGCGTTGCCGAGTAAGCGAGTTGGCCGCGCTCGCAGGCCGCGGCGCCGCGTTCGCCGTCGTCGTGGGCCAGGGCCTCGGCGGCGCGCAGCGCGTCCTCCGCGGCGGCCCAGCCCTGCTCGGTGTAAAGGCAGCGCTCCCCGAGCAGCGCGGCCCGCTGGAGCGCGGCCCGCGCGTCCGTCGCGGCGAGCCGCTCGAGCAGCGCGGCCGCGTCGGTCCAGCAGGCGCGCGAGCGCAGCCGCCATACCGCGGTCTGGAGTGGATCGTCCCCTGCAGTCGTTCCGGAACCAGACATGGCGGTATGCGCCACGTTGCCCTCCCCGAGCACACCATTGAGCCGAGCTGTCGTGCGCGCATCTCAGCACGGATGTGCGCACTCGGCCAAGGGGGTAGGTGAAAGATTTCACAAACGCATGGGGTGGCGGACGGGGTTCGAAACACCCCTCGGGGGGCCCGAGTTCAGCTCATACGCAGGGCCAGGAAGAAGTCCAGCTTGTCCTCGAGCCGCGAGAGATCGCGGTTGGTGAGCTGTTCGATCCGCCCGACGCGGTAGCGCAGCGTGTTGACGTGGAGGTGCAGACGGCTCGCGCAGCGCGTCCACGAACCGTCGCAGTCGAGGAACGCCTCCAGGGTCGGAATGAGCTCGGCGCGGTGCTTGCGGTCGTAGTCGCGCAGCGGGTCGAGGAGGCGGGCAGTGAAGGCGCGGCGCACGTCGTCCGGGACGAACGGCAGCAGCAGGACGTGCGAGGCCAGCTCCTGGTGGCCCGCGGCGCACACGCGCCCCGTGCGGGCCGCGGCGACGCGCCGGGCGTGCCGGGCCTCCTCCAGGGCCCCGCGCAGCCCCTCCGCCGAGTGCACGGCGGCGCTGACGCCCAGCGTGAGCCGGCCGTCGTCCGCGAGGCCCGCCGTCAGCGGGTCGCGTACGGAGTCCAGGAGCGCGTCGGCGTGCAGCCCCGTCTCCGCCCCGTCGTGCTCGTCCGGCACGGCGGGCAGCGGCACCAGGGCGATGGCCTCGTCGCCGTTGTGGGCGACGGCGATGCGGTCGGAGGGCTCGGGCCCGGCCGACAGGGGGTCGACGAGGATCTCCTCCAGGAGCGACTGGGCGACCGGGCCGCCCTCGATGCCGCCGCTGTCCCACTCGACCTTCGCCACGATGACCTGCCAGTGCGGGGCGGCGCCGAGGCCGGGGAGCAGCACGGGCGCGGCGACGCGCAGGCGTGCGGCGATCTCGGCGGGGGCTGCGCCCGTCTGGACCAGTTCGAGGACCTCCTGCGCGAGCCGGCGGCGCACGGTGCGGGCCGCGTCGCGGCGGTCGCGCTCGACGGCGATCAGCTGGGTCACGCCCTGGAGCAGGTCGAGCCGCTCCTCGGGCCAGTCGCTCGCGTCCGCCTCGACGGCGAGCAGCCAGTCGGACAGGACCGTCTCGCGCACGTCACGGGAGGCGGGCGTCGCGCCGCGGCCCGCGCTGCGTATCGGGAAGAGCGAGTACGTCGTTCCTCCCGACCCGTCGCCCGGCCGCCGCCCCTCATCGAGACGCTTCGCGCCGCCCCCCTCGATCGTCACCCGGTGCGGCCCGCGCCGCCCGGTGCGGGTGGCCGCCAGGTGCTCGGCCGCGAGGCGGGCGCAGACGGCGGCAGGCAGCTCGGGGCCGGCCGCGCTCGACCCGGCGATGGCCCGGCCCGCGGGGGAGAGCACCCAGGCGCGCAGGTCGAGGTCGGTGCCCAGGAGGTCCAGGACCACGTCGGGGCCGCCGCCCGCCGGGCCGGACGTCATGAGGCGCCGGTGCCGGTCGACGACGGCGGCCAGGTCGCCGGCCCGCTCGCCCGAGACCTGGCGCACGACGTGCTCGGTGACCGTCGCGAAGGCGACGGACTCGTTCACCGCGAACAGCGGGAGCCGGTGGCGCGCGCACGCCTCGACGAGGTCGTCGGGGATCGCCCCGAGTTCGGCCTCACCGGCCGCGAGCCCGGCCACGCCGGCCGTCGCGAGGATGCGGACGAACGGTTCGGAGTCCGCCGCGTCGCGGCGCCACGCAAGCCCGGTGAGGACCAGCTCGCCCCCGGAGAGGTAGCGGCTGGGGTCCCGCAGGTCCGTGGTCATCACACCGCGCACGGTGCGGTCCAGTTCGTCCTCGCCGCCGAGCAGCCTGAGGCCCAGCGCGTCTGTATCAAGTAGGGCGCGCAGCCGCATCTCGTTGCCGCCGATCTGTCTCGAAGATTGTGCTTGTCTGAACGTGAGGCGGCCGGGGCCGCTCCCCAAGTACCGCGTCCGTGTTGCGCATGGTTTTGCGTTTCCAGGGGAAAGCGGTGAGGTTTCTGGTGACCGCTCTTTATATGAATCTACAAGACGTCCCGGTTGGCCAGCCAACTCCTTCATGGTTTCCGTGACTGACCACGGCGGAGTGCCGCGCTGTGTACTGAGCCCACTCCACGTAAACAGCACATGAACGAGCCTTCGAGGTCCGCACATCCCGTGGCTCGATCCGTTCGAACGACCGACCACGAGATCACGAAGAAGAGAGCCGCTCATGGACTTCCTTCGCCCCGCCAGCTGGGAGGAGGCGCTCGCCGCCAAGGCCGAGCACCCCACCGCTGTGCCGCTCGCGGGTGGCACCGATGTGATGGTCGAGATCAACTTCGACCACCGGCGCCCCGAGTACCTCCTTGACCTGAACCGCATCGGGGAGCTCGGCGAATGGGAGGTCGGGCAGGACACCGTCCGCCTCGGCGCCTCCGTCCCCTACACCAAGATCATGCAGAATCTGCGCGCCGAGCTGCCCGGCCTGGCCCTGGCCTCGCACACGGTGGCCTCGCCGCAGATCCGCAACCGCGGCGGCGTCGGGGGCAACCTCGGCACCGCGTCGCCCGCCGGTGACGCCCACCCCGCGCTCCTCGCCGCCGACTGCGAGGTCGAGGTGGAGTCCGTACGCGGCTCGCGCCGGATCCCGATCGACGCGTTCTACACCGGCGTGAAGCGCAACGCGCTCGCCCCCGACGAGCTGATCAGGGCCGTCCACATCAAGAAGGCCGACGGCCCGCAGCAGTACTCCAAGGTCGGCACCCGCAACGCGATGGTCATCGCCGTGTGCGCCTTCGGCCTGGCGCTGCACCCCGAGACCCGTACGGTCCGCACCGGCATCGGCTCGGCCGCGCCGACCCCGGTCCGTGCCAAGGCCGCCGAGGAGTTCCTGAACGCGGCGCTCGAAGAGGGCGGCTTCTGGGACAACGGCAAGATCATCACCCCTTCGGTCGCCAAGCAGTTCGCGGACCTCTGCTCGGCCGCCTGCAACCCGATCGACGACGTCCGGGGCACCGCGAGCTACCGCCGGCACGCCGTCGGCATCATGGCCCGCCGCACCCTGACGTGGACCTGGGAGTCGTACCGCGGCACCGCCGCAAGCACGGAGGGAGTCGCGTAATGCGCGTCAATTTCACGGTCAACGGCCGTCAGCAGGAAGCCGACGACGTGTGGGAGGGCGAGAGCCTCCTGTACGTCCTGCGTGAGCGCATGGGGCTGCCCGGCTCCAAGAACGCCTGCGAGCAGGGCGAGTGCGGTTCCTGCACCGTCCGCCTCGACGGCGTGCCGGTCTGTTCATGCCTGGTCGCGGCCGGCCAGGTCGAGGGCCGCGACGTCGTCACCGTCGAGGGCCTCGCCGACTTCGCCAAGCAGCGCGCACAGCACGGGGGCTGCGCGAGCGGCGCCTGCGGCGACGACGCGGGCAAGGCGGGCACCTCCCTCCAGGACGCCCAGCAGTGGCAGTCCAAGCCGAGCGACTCGCAGACCGGCGAGGGCGACGAGCTCTCGCCGATCCAGCAGGCGTTCATCGACGCCGGAGCCGTCCAGTGCGGCTTCTGCACCCCCGGCCTGCTCGTCGCGGCCGACGAGATGCTGGAGCACAACCCGAGCCCGACCGACGCGGACATCCGCGAGGCGCTCTCCGGCAACCTCTGCCGCTGCACCGGCTACGAGAAGATCATGGACGCGGTCCGCCTCGCGGCCGCCCGTCAGTCTGAGGCGGTCTGACCATGGGAACCACCGGTACACCCACGAACATCACGCAGGGCTCCAAGACCAAGGGCGGCATCGGCGAGTCCACGCTCCGCCCGGACGGCACCCTCAAGGTCACCGGCGAGTTCGCGTACTCGTCCGACATGTGGCACGAGGACATGCTGTGGGGCCAGATCCTGCGCTCCACGGTCGCCCACGCGGAGATCGTCTCCATCGACACCTCCGAGGCCCTCGCCCAGTCCGGCGTCTACGCCGTCCTGACCTACGACGACCTGCCCACGGCCGTGAAGAACTACGGCCTGGAGATCCAGGACACCCCGGTCCTCGCGCACGGCAAGGTCCGCCACCACGGCGAGCCCGTCGCCATCGTGGCCGCCGACCACCCGGAGACCGCGCGCCGCGCCGCCGCCAAGATCAAGGTGGAGTACCGCGAGCTGCCGGTCATCACGGACGAGGCGTCCGCGACCGCGCCCGACGCGATCCTCATCCACGAGGGCCGCGACGACCACCACATCGGTCACGTCCCGCACCCGAACATCGTGCACCGCCAGCCGATCATCCGCGGCAACGCGGACGAGGCCGCCAAGAGGGCCGACTTCGTCGTCAAGGGCGAGTACACCTTCGGCATGCAGGACCAGGCCTTCCTCGGCCCGGAGTCCGGCCTCGCCGTGCCCTCCGAGGACGGCGGCGTCGAACTGTACGTCGCCACCCAGTGGCTGCACTCGGACCTCAAGCAGATCGCCCCCGTCCTCGGCCTGCCCGAGGACAAGGTCCGCATGACGCTCTCCGGCGTCGGCGGCGCCTTCGGCGGCCGCGAGGACCTGTCGATGCAGATCCACGCCTGCCTCCTCGCGCTGCGCACTGGCAAGCCCGTCAAGATCGTCTACAACCGGTTCGAGTCGTTCTTCGGCCACGTCCACCGCCACCCCGCGAAGCTCACTTACGAGCACGGGGCGACGAAGGACGGCAAGCTCACGCACATGAAGTGCAGGATCGTCCTGGACGGCGGCGCCTACGCGTCCGCGTCCCCGGCGGTCGTCGGCAACGCCTCGTCCCTCGCGGTCGGTCCGTACGTCATCGAGGACGTCGACATCGAGGCGATCGCGCTCTACAGCAACAACCCGCCCTGCGGCGCCATGCGCGGCTTCGGCGCGGTCCAGGCGTGCTTCGCGTACGAGGCCCAGATGGACAAGCTCGCCGACAAGGTGGGCATGGACCGGGTCGCGTTCCGCCAGCTCAACGCGATGGAGCAGGGCACCCTGCTGCCGACCGGCCAGCCGGTCGACTCGCCGGCTCCCGTCGCCGAACTCCTGCGCCGCATCAAGGCGATGCCGATGCCGCCCGAGCGTCAGTGGGAGTCCTCCGAGGGCTCCGACGTGCGCCAGCTGCCCGGCGGTCTGTCCAACACCACGCACGGCGAAGGCGTCGTACGCGGTGTGGGCTACGCGGTCGGCATCAAGAACGTCGGCTTCTCCGAGGGCTTCGACGACTACTCGACCGCCCGTGTGCGCATGGAGGTCATCGGCGGCGAGCCCGTCGCGACCGTGCACACCGCGATGGCGGAGGTCGGCCAGGGAGGCGTCACCGTCCACGCGCAGATCGCCCGCACCGAGCTGGGCGTCGCACAGGTGACCATCCACCCGGCCGACACCCAGGTCGGCTCCGCGGGTTCGACGTCCGCGTCCCGTCAGACGTACGTCACCGGCGGCGCCGTCAAGAACTCCTGCGAGGCCGTGCGCGAGCAGGTCCTGGAGATCGGGCGCCGCAAGTTCGGCACCTACCACCCGGCGTGGGCCACCGCCGAACTGCTCCTGGAGGGCGGCAAGGTCGTCACCGACGGCGGTGAGGTCCTCGCGGACCTGGCCGACGTCCTCGAGGGCGAGGCCGTCGACGTGGAGCTGGAGTGGCGCCACCGCCCGACCGTGGCGTTCGACCTCGTCACCGGGCAGGGCAACGGCCATGTCCAGTACAGCTTCGCCGCGCACCGCGCCGTCGTCGAGGTCGACACCGAGCTCGGCCTCGTCAAGGTCATCGAACTGGCCTGTGCGCAGGACGTCGGCAAGGCGCTCAACCCGCTGTCCGTGATCGGCCAGATCCAGGGTGGCACCACCCAGGGCCTCGGCGTCGCGGTCATGGAGGAGATCATCGTCGACCCGAAGACCGCGAAGGTGCGCAACCCCTCCTTCACGGACTACCTGATCCCGACCATCCTCGACACGCCGACCATCCCGGTCGACGTGCTCGAACTCGCCGACGACCACGCCCCGTACGGGCTGCGCGGCATCGGCGAGGCCCCGACCCTGTCGTCCACGCCGGCCGTCCTCGCGGCGATCCGCAACGCGACGGGCCTGGAGCTCAACCGGACCCCGGTACGCCCCGAGCACCTCACGGGAACGGGCCCGGCCTGACAGCTCTCCGGACGGTGCGTGCCTCCCCGGAACGTCACACTTCCCAGCCCGCACCGTCCGGAGCCTTCAAGTACCGCACCGCTCGCGGTCCTTTCAGCACCACAGGCACCACAGCATCAACTCATCACCAGCAGCACGGTTTCTTGCGTAACACAGCTACGCATTACCCCGTTCGTCTCGGGCCGTCCCCCGGGTCGTGCAGCCACGCACCATCCCAAATCCCGCGAACTCCAACCACGTTCGTGCGGGTGTCCCTGTGAACCTTGGGAGTAGGCACCATGACCCAGCAGTCTCTGGAGCCGAAGACCACCGCCGAAGACGCGGGCGCAGGTTCGCGTCCGTCGGCCGGCAGGTCTTGGCTCGACCGGTACTTCCACATATCCGAACGAGGATCCACTGTCGCGCGTGAGGTGCGCGGCGGCGTCACGACCTTCATGGCCATGGCGTACATCCTGCTGCTCAACCCCCTGATCCTGTCCGGCAAGGACGCGGCGGGCGACACGATGGGCCAGAAGGCCCTCATCACCGCCACCGCCTTCGCCGCGGCGTTCACCACGCTCCTCATGGGCTTCGTCGGCAAGGTGCCGCTCGCACTCGCCGCCGGCCTCTCCGTCTCAGGTGTGATCTCCTCGCAGGTCGCCCCCGAGATGACGTGGCCGCAGGCCATGGGCATGTGCGTGATGTACGGCGTGGTGATCATGCTCCTGGTCGTCACCGGCCTCCGTGAGATGATCATGAACGCGATTCCGCTCGCGCTCAAGCACGGCATCACGATGGGCATCGGCCTCTTCATCGCCCTGATCGGCCTCTACAAGTCCGGCTTCGTACAGGTCGGCAAGGCCACCCCGCTCTCCCTCGGCGCCACGGGCGAACTGTCCGGCTGGCCCGTCCTGCTCTTCGCGGGCACCCTGCTCCTGATCTTCATGCTCCAGGCCCGCAACACCCCCGGCGCCATCCTCATCGGCATCATCACCGGCACCGTCGTCGCGATGATCCTCAACGCGCTCGACGTGATCAACCCCAAGCAGTGGGCCAACGGAGCCCCCGAGCTGCACGGCAGCGCGGTCTCCACGCCCGACTTCTCGCTCTTCGGCCATGTCGAGTTCGGCGGCTGGGGCAAGGTCGGCGCGATGACCGTCGGCATGATCGTCTTCACCCTGGTGCTCGCCGGCTTCTTCGACGCGATGGCCACCATCATCGGCGTCGGCACCGAGGCCAAGCTCGCCGACGACAAGGGCCGCATGCCGGGCCTCTCCAAGGCCCTGTTCATCGACGGAGCGGGCGGTGCCATCGGCGGCGTCGCCGGCGGCTCGGGCCAGACCGTGTTCGTCGAGTCCGCGACCGGCGTCGGCGAGGGAGCCCGCACAGGCCTCGCGTCCGCCGTGACCGGCCTGTTCTTCGCGGCCTGTCTGTTCTTCACCCCGCTCACCGCGATCGTGCCCCAGGAGGTCGCGTCCGCCGCGCTCGTCGTCATCGGCGCGATGATGATGATGAACGCCCGGCACGTCGACTGGGCGGACCGGGCCACCGCGATCCCGGTCTTCCTGACCGTGGTCCTGATGCCCTTCACGTACACCATCACCACCGGTGTGGCCGCGGGCGTCATCTCCTGGGTCGCCATCAAGATCGCCCAGGGCAAGGCCCGGGAGATCGGGGCCTTCATGTGGGGCCTCACGGCGATCTTCCTCGTGTACTTCGCCCTCAACCCGATCGAAGGATGGCTGGGCGTCCACTGACGCCCGGCCCGAGTGGGCCCCGCGCCCTCCACGCAACCGACAAGGAGACCTAGAGATGCTGGACATCGCCGAAGAGCTGCACCGGTGGGTCGAGCAGGGACGCGACTTCGCCGTGGCCACCGTGGTGGCCGTCGGCGGGAGCGCGCCCCGGCAGCCGGGAGCCGCACTCGCCGTCGACAGCGACGGCACAGCGATCGGCTCGGTCTCCGGCGGCTGCGTGGAGGGCGCCGTCTACGAACTGTGCCAACAGGCGCTCGAGGACGGCGAGACCGTCCTCGAACGCTTCGGCTACAGCGACGACGACGCCTTCGCCGTGGGGCTCACCTGCGGCGGAATCATCGACATCCTGGTCACCCCGGTTCGCGCGGGCACCCCGGGACGGGAGGTGCTCGCGGCGGCGCTGTCCGCCGCCGCCCGAGGAAGGGCGGCGGCGGTCGCGCGCATCACCCGGGGACCGGCCGAACTCATGGGCCGCGCCATCCTCGTACGCGACGACAGCGACTCCGGGAGCGACTCCGGGAGCGGCTTCGCAGGTGACTACGAGGGCAGCCTCGGCGGCCACCCCGAACTGGACCGCACCGCGGCCGGCGAGGCCCGCGCGCTCCTCGACGCCGGACGCACCGGCACGGTGGAGATCGGCGAGAGCGGCTCGCGCTGCGGTCAGCCCCTCACCCTCCTCGTCGAGTCGTCCGTCCCCCCGCCCCGCATGATCGTCTTCGGGGCCATCGACTTCGCGGCGGCGCTCGTCAGGATCGGCAAGTTCCTCGGCTACCACGTGACGGTGTGCGACGCGCGCCCCGTCTTCGCGACGCCGGCCCGCTTCCCCGACGCCGACGACATCGTCGTGGAGTGGCCCCACAAGTACCTGGAGCGCACGCGGACGGACGGACGCACCGTCCTGTGCGTCCTCACCCACGACGCCAAGTTCGACGTCCCGCTCCTCCAGCTCGCGCTGCGCCTGCCCGTCGCCTACGTCGGCGCGATGGGCTCCCGCCGCACCCACCTCGACCGCAACGAACGCCTGCGTGACGTCGGCGTCACCGAGCTCGAACTGGCGCGCCTGCGCTCGCCGATCGGCCTCGACCTCGGCGCCCGCACCCCCGAGGAGACAGCCCTGTCCATCGCGTCCGAGATCGTCGCCAACCGGCGCGGCGGCAGCGGCGTCGCGCTGACGGGCGCCCACACACCGATTCACCCCGACGGAGTGCGGGCGCCCTCCGGGCGGATCGGGTCCGTGGCCTGACCGGCTTCACCAGCCTGACCGGCTTCACCGGCCTCAAGCCCGAGCGCCGACTCCCGGGCGGATCCGAGCAGCTGGTCGAGCGCTACGACGAGCATCCGATGCGCCAAGTCCCGTACGAACAAAGGCTGTTCGTACGAGAACCCCGGCTCGTTCGTCGCCTCGGCGACACGGGCGAGACGCCCGAGGACCGCGTCGAGGCGGTCGCGGGCCTCCTCGCCGAGGGTGTCGTGGCGCGAGGTCAGGAGCGCCTTGAGATCACCCTGTGCCCGGTCGGCCTGCTCCCTGATGAGCCCGAGAGTCCTGGCGCTGACCGACCCTGCCTCGTGCTCCCTGAGCTCTCCCAGCCGGTCCCCGAAGGTGCCGTGGAGGTCGATGAGGAGCGCCGGGAGCGTGTCCGGCAGTTCTTCCGTGGGAGTCTCGGGGGCTGCATCCGGGAGTGACTCGCCGGCGGCTTCGGGCGAGGGTGCAGCGGACTCCCGTGCGGGTGTGGGGGCGGGGATGCGTACGGGGTCCGGCGCGGACTTCGCTTCCGGCTTCGCTTCGGGCGGTGCCATCTGTTCCGGCAGCTTCACCGCGGCCACCACCGCCTCCACCACCGTCGGTTCGGCCTCCCGTGGCCCCGGCACGAACTTCACCTGACCCGGCTCGTACGCGTCGGCCGGCCCCAGATACGCGCCGGCCGCCTCCGCCGCGAGCCGGAAGAACCACCACCGGTCCCGCGCGTCGTACCGGACGCGGGCCGTGAACATCAGCGCGCACGCCTGCATCGACAGGAGCCACTGACCGGTCCACTGGCCCGAGATGGTGCGCTGGTGCAGCCAGCCGTCCGGCGCCCTGCGCACCTCGTCGACGGTCCGTGCGAGGCCCTGCGGGATCAGCAGGCCGGGGGTGTCCCGGCCGACGAGCAGGTCGAGGAGTTCGGCGCGGGCGTCGTCGGACATGTGCGGCAGGAAGTCGGCCACCAGGCAGAGCAGCAGATGCATGGGGTCACGGGCTAGCAGCGCCCGCTCGTCGAAGCGCGACAGGTCGATCAGGACGTAGCGGCCGATGTCCGCGTCGGGCTCCTTGGGCACCATGATGTTGCCCGGGTGCAGATCGCCGTGGGCCCGGCCGCGCATCGGATAGTCGAGGGTGCGCTCCGCGAGCGGGCAACTGCCCGTCAGATGTACGGGGTTGGGCAAGGGGGCGGCGTTCGCGCGGCCCGGTCTGATCCAGGCGGTTTCGAGGTCGAGGCCCAGTTTGTCGCGGACCCAGACGGCCAGTGGTTCCGCCGGTTCGAGGCGCTGGTCGAGGAGCTCGGAGACGAACGCGGCCGCCGTCATCTCCCCGTCCGACTTCTCGTCCGGGTTCCAGTCGGCCAGCAGGGACCGCGTGATCTGCGCCGCGACGCCGGGCAGGCGCCGCTGCCGCAGGATCGTGCTGAGCGTCATCATGGTCTCGTCGTTGCCCGCGAAGCCCTGGAACATCAGCCAGGCGTCGTCCACCGGCATCGGATCGTAGAGCTGCTCCACGAGATGGTCGCGGGCGAACGAGGGATCGCCGTTCGGCAGGGACCGCCTCGCGGCGATGAGCCGTCCCGGTTCCATCGAGGAGTCGCCGTCCGGGGAGCAGAGCTTGATGATCATCCGGCGTGTGGTGCGCCCAGGATCGCTGTCCCGGACGAACACGGAGGCCAGGGACGCGCCGCTGCCCCCGGTGTCGAGCCAGGCCGGGGCGGTCAGCGGGCGGTGGTTCTGCTGCTGCCACTGGTCGAGCAGCGCGGCAGTGCGCGCACCGAACCGGGCGAACTGGGGGGAGCGGTCCATCAATTCAGTATCACCGCAAGGACCGCGCGCGTGTTCGCCCTCGCGTGATATCTCCTGCGAGGAGGACGAGAAGGGGGAGGCGACGATGGCACGTCTCAGGGGGAGCAGGCGCCCGAGGTGGCGCCCGGCGCCGGGTGACACGGTCGACGCGGCACGGCTGCGCGAGGAGATCACCGGGCACGAGGACGGCACCGGCGGCCCGCTCAGATTCGAGGGGCTGCGCGTACGCGGCCGGCTGGACCTGTCCCGCTGCCGCGTCGACTCCGTGCTCGAACTGGTCGACTGCGTCTTCGACGAGCCACTCCGCTTCGCCGAACTCACCGTCGGTGCACTGGACTTGTCGGGGTCGAAAGCGCCTGCCCTGCACGCGAACCGGGTCACCGTCGACGGCGACCTGCGGCTGTCCGGGGCCACGCTCGGCAGCGGAACGCCCGTACCCCGGCCGCTGACCGGCCCGCCCGCGGCCGGAGACGGCCCCCGAGTGCCGCGCCGGCTGCCGGAGGACTCCACCTCGGCCGTGGTCGAACTGGCCGACGCGCGCATAGACGGCAACCTCGTCGTCGAACAGCTCACCGTCGCCGACTCGGGCCCCTGGTCCCTGCTCGCCCCCCGCCTGAACGTGTCGGGCTCGGTCCACGCGCGCGGCCTCACCGCCTCCGGCGCCCTCTATCTGAGGGACGCCCAGATCGCCTACGCCCTCAACCTCAACGGCGCGGACGTCGGCGGCCTGGACGGCACCGGACTCGCCTGCGGTCGCGGCCTGTACGCCGACTGGGGCTTCCGCAGCGCCGGGCAGGTGCTGCTGCGCGCCGCCACGATCGAGGGCGTGGTCACGTTCCACGACAGCGTCATCGACGCGCCCGCGGGCGCGCTGCTCCTGAGCCGGCTCCGGGTGCCGCGGCTCCGCCTCGATCTGCGCGAACCACCGGCGGGCGCGGTGGTCCTCCAGGACGCGGCCGTCGACGTACTCGTGGACTCGGCCGCCACCTGGCCCGCCCCGGGCCGGCTCAACCTCGAGGGCTTCACGTACAAGCGCCTCGAAACCGCCGGCCCCCCCGAAAGCGCTGACGTCCGCACCCGCATCGGCTGGCTGACCCGCGACCCGAACGCGGGTGCGGGATCCTTCGAGCAGCTGGCGATGTCGTACGAGAGCGCGGGCGACGAGCGGTCCGCGCGCATCGTGCGGCACGCCAGGGAGCGCCATGTGCGCCGCCTCGACCGGCTGTCGGGGCGCGCCTGGGGCCTGGTCCAGGACCTGCTGTTCGGATACGGCTACGCCCCGCGCCGGGCGCTCGTCTGGCTGCTCTCCCTGGCCGCCGCGGGTTCCCTGTGGTTCGCGTACCACGAGCCGCGCGCGGTCGGCGGCTCCGGGCAGCGGACCTGGGACCCGGTCCTGTACAGCGTCGACCTGCTCATCCCCGTGGCGAGCCTCGGCTACCGCGGGTCCTGGGATCCGCAGGGCGCGGGCAAGGCCGTCGCCGTCTTCCTCGTGGTCTCCGGCTGGACGCTGGCGACGGCGGTCCTCGCGGGCGCCAGACGCGTCATCGGAAGAGGGTGAGTGATCAGAAGAAGGTGAGTGATCGTCGGGGGGGAGGGGGGAGGTCTCAATGCCCGTACTGCAGGAGCTTTTTGACGGCACGTCCGAACATCATGCGGCCCGCCCTCGCGAGCAGCGGGTCGCACCATCGCGGCAGGGGGCCTACGCGGATCTCCTCGCGCCACGCGACGAGGGACCCGGCGCTGTACGGCGCCACCTCGATCTCGGCCCAGCCCGTGACGAAGGTGCCGCGCTTCTCCAGTCGGCACCGCCCGGCCGAATCGCCGTACGGGGGTGCCCAGTCGACGACCTCCATCGGGTCGTCGAAGGTGAGGCGCCCGACGCCGGTCCGCGGCACGAAGACGGTGCCCTCGCCGGTCGGGGGCGGGGTCGCGAGCCTGACGCGGGTGAGGGGGACGACGTCCCCGTGCCGCTCCCAGTCCGTCATGCGGCGCCACGCCTCGGCGGCGGAAAGCGGCGATTCACGGGTGATTCGGAAGAAGGCCACGCCCGGATCCTAGAACCGCGGGCGCCCTTCCCGGTGGCGCCCGGCGCGCGCCGGATCTCCGTGCTTCCTAACTCCTAAGACCCTACGATCTGTTGTGCCAATTTGATCATGAACTCCCCACACCGGCTGGAGCGCCACATGGCACACGTCCCCCACGTCATCGACCCCGCGGGCCGGGGCCTCCACGCGGAGGCCGACCTGCTGCGCACGCGCGGCACCGCCGCACTCGTCGAACTCCCGGGCGGCATACGGGCCTGGGCCCCGACCCAGTACACGGTCCTCAAGCAGCTCCTCGCCGACGACCGCGTGTCCAAGGACCCCAACCAGCACTGGCCCGCCTGGATGAACGGCGAGTTCCGCGAGACCTGGGTCAACTCCTGGGTGGGCGTGACCAACATGTTCACCGCCTACGGCAGCAACCACCGCCGCCTGCGCAAACTGATCTCGCCCGCGTTCACCAAGCGCCGCACCGACGGCCTGCGCCCCCGCATCGAGGAGCTGACCGCCGGCCTCCTCGACCGGATGGCCGAGTCACCCGACGGCCGCGTCGACCTGCGCGCCGCATACGCGCACCCGCTGCCCATGCAGGTCATCTGCGAGCTGTTCGGGCTGCCCGAGGACCGGCAGGCCGATGCCGCCCGCCTCATCGCCGGCATCATGGACACCACCGTCACACCCGAACAGGCCATGGCCATCTGGCAGGAGGTGCAGGAGCTCCTCGGGGGCCTGGTCGCCCTCAAGCGCGAGACGCCCGCCGACGACCTCACCAGCGTCCTGATCGCCACCCGCGACGAAGAGGACGGCTCGGGCCTGACCGAGCAGGAGCTCATCGACACGCTGCTGCTCGTCATCGGCGCCGGCCACGAGACGACCGTCAACCTCATCGGCAACGCCGTGCAGGCCCTGCTCAGCCACCCCGACCAGCTGGCCCGTGTACTCGCGGGCGAGATCCCGTGGAGCGACGTGATCGAGGAGACCCTGCGCTGGGCCCCCTCGATCGCCAACCTGCCGCTGCGGTACGCCGTCGAGGACATCGAGCTGCCCGACGGCGTCAAGATCCCCCAGGGCGACCCGATCCTCGCGACGTACGCCTCGGCCGGGCGCGACCCGCTCCGCCACGGCGACGACGCGGGATCCTTCGACGTCACGCGCGTGGACAAGGAGCACCTCGCCTTCGGGTACGGCGTTCACTTCTGCGTCGGTGCCCCGCTCGCCCGGCTCGAAGCGGCGATCGCGCTGCCCGCTCTGTTCGAGCGCTTCCCCGGCCTCGCCCTCGACGCGAGTGAGGGCGCGGCCCCGCACGTGGAGTCCTTCATCGGCTACGGCTACAGCGAGTTGAGGGTCATCGTGTAGGGCCCCGTGTGAGGCGGGGGAGGCGGGTCAGGGCCTGTAGATCTTGCCCGGCTCGGCCTCCCCCGGCGCGAAGAGCTGCGGCACGGTCACGAACACGTAGCCCTTCGCCTTGAGTTCGTTGATGACGCCGGGCACCGCGGGCACGGTGCCCTTGTAGATGTCGTGCAGCAGGATGATGCCGTCACGCTTCGTCTGGTCGACGACGCGCTTCCTGATCAGGGCCGAGTCGTTCGTCGTGTAGTCCTTGGCCGTCACGCTCCACAGGATCTGGGCGAGCCCCCCCTTCTCGGCGAGCTCGCTGACGTGGTTGTTCGTGCGTCCCTGCGGCGGCCGCATCAGCGTCGGCCGTTTCCCGGTCAGCTTCTCTATCGCGTCGTCCGGCCGCTCGAACTCCTCCCGTATCTGCGCGTCGCCGATGTCGGTGAGGATCTTGTGGTCCCAGGTGTGGCTCGCGACCTCGTGCCCCTCGCGCTCCATGCGTCTGACCAGCTCCGGGTACTTCGCGATGTGGTTCCTGCCGAGCAGGAAGAACGTCGCCGGGACGTGCTTCTCCTTCAGGATGTCGAGCAGCCGCGCGCTGTTCTCGCTCGGGCCCGCGTCGAACGTGAGCGCTACGCACTTCGCCTTGCGGCAGTCGACGGTCCCCAGCGAGGCCCCCGCGTTCTTGGCGTCCGCGTGGCTCCTGTCGGCCCTGGCCCCGCTCGGGGCGGTCGTGTCGTACGACGTGCAGCCGCTCAGGCCGAAGGTCAGGGCGCCGGCGGTGAAGAGCGCGGCGGCGGCGTGGAACGCGGCCCTGGTTTTCCTCATCTTCTGAATCGCGGTAGGCATGCGAGGACTATACGTAGTGTGTATACGCGAGATGTATAGTCGGGGTGTATAGCCGTCTGGCCTGCGGCGATGCCGTTGGACGGGTATTGATCCGCCCGGTGGTCGCGGCGGGGAGGGCCCGACCGGGGCGTGCGCGCACGATTGACAGCGCGTGCGCCGTTGCGGATGGTGTCCCTCTGGCACGACGCCTGACGGTTGGGGGACCGAGATGGGTGTGGGGGACGGGCACGCGGGGTCGGGATCCGGGTCGGATTCGGAATCGAGGTCAGGGGCGCCCGCCACGACGGGGTCGGCGTCCGGGCCGGCCGCACCCCAACCGCCAAGCCCCTCACCGCCGCAGGGGTACCCCGCCGCACCGCCTCCGCCCACCCATCCGCCGACGTTCGGACCACCACCACCGCCACCACCACCGGTGGCCCCCGCGCCCAAGGCTCCCGTCGATCCCGTGCGGGCCGTGGCCGCCGGCCTGCTCAACCTCACCGGACTCGGGGCCGGTTACTTTCTCCTGCGGCGCTGGGTCCTGGCCGCCGTCTGTCTCGCCGCCACCGCCGCGCTGCTCGTACTCGCGCTGCCCGCCGAACCTGACGGCGTACCGGCCGGACTGCTCGTCGGGTACGGGCTCCTCCTGCTCGTCGCCGCCCTGGACGGCGCGCGGCGGGCCGCAACTACCCCGCTACGCAGTCCAGTTGTGGCGATGGCTCTCGGAATCGTGCTGCTCGCCGTGCCCGCCGGAGGCGTCGTCGCGTACGACGCGGCGCGCGACGACGCCGTGGAGGAGATGCTGCTCGGCCGCCTCGACGACGCCGACGCGCTCGTCGCGAAGGCCGCCGCACGCACCTCGTTCGCCGAGGGCCGCGCCGACTACACCACCGCGCTCGCCCACTACCGCGAACTCGCCCACGACCACGCAGGATCCAAGGCCGCCGGACTCGTCCCCGACCGGCTCGACGCCTACTACAAGGCCGTCGCCAAGCCGTACACGGACAAGAAGGACTGCGAGGCGATCGAGCCGCTCACCTATCTGCGGACCGTGCCCGGCAAGCACATGGACCGCGACGTGCTCGGCTCCCTCGCCACCTGGCCCGACAAACCCCTCGCCGCCTCCCTGTACGCGTGCGGCACCGGCAGACTCGGCACCGAGACTGCCGGGTCCGACGGCGGTGAACTCGGCCAACTCCTGCGTACGTTCCCGAAGTCGGAGCAGGCGGGACAGGTGGGAGGCGCCCTGCGCGAAGCCGTCGCCGCACGCGACCGAAGTCTCGGCGGCGCCGAACCCTGCACCGCCACGGACGAACTGCGCAGCATCGGTCAGACGGCCGACGCGCTCCCGGACGATGCGGGGGCGGGCGTGGCGGCCGATGTCGACAAGGCCGTCGAGAAGGGCGTCTACGCCTGCGGGGTCGACGAGTTCAAGGACAAGAAGTTCGGCGACGCCCGCAAGACTCTGGCCGACTTCGCGGACACGTACAAGAACAGCAAGCGCCGGGCCAGGGCCGAGGACATCGCGATCGCCGCCGAGATCGCCGGGCTGCGGCCCGCCGCCGGCAACCACCTTCCGCCCGCCGGGAGTCCGGGCGGCGCCCGGATGACGCTCGTCGTCAGCAACGACGGCCCCGGCCCCGTCGAGGTCCTCTACACGGGCCCGGTCACCGGCAGCGTCAAGCTGGCCGCCTGCGGCTCCTGCACGATGTACTCGAGCGAGTCGGCGGGCAGGAACAAGGCCTGCAAGGCGAACAGGAAGTACCCGAAGGCCACGATCCGACTGCCCGCCGGGAGCTATCACTTCCTCCACAAGCACAGCGCGGACACGACAGCGGCCATCTCCGACCGCGCCGCCGGGAGCGAGATCAGGCCGGGATACTCGTACACGCAGTGCAGTTACGTCGTGCGCGGCGGTGGTCTGTGATCGGCTGACCCCTCGCCGGGCGGCGCCGCGTGCGGGACGGGGCAGCCGCGCAGGCCCGGCGTCGGGAACGTGCCGAGCTCACTGACGCGGTAGCCCGTCGGATAGCTCTTGATCTCCCAGTTCTGGCGGGCCTGGTGCGGCGCGCGGCGGGGCGGCAGCAGACGTACCGCACGGCCGCGCAGGCGGACGGCGCCCCGGACGAGCGTGCGCGTGAGAGGGCTCGGTGGCTCGTAGTCGAAGGCGCGCAGGAGCGGCTCGTCGAGCAGCGCGACCGTCGCCTTCTTCAAGACCGGTTCCAGGACGCCCGGATACCAGGACGCCATGAGGGTGAGCGTCGCGTCCGACACCCGCCGTCCGGCTTCGTCCCGGCCGAAGTGCTCGGCCTCGTACGTGTCGAGGCAGGTCTCGAACTCCTCGTAGGACTCCGGGATGCCCTGGATTCCCATGTGCCGGCCCAGCGCGCGGTAGTAGTGCGCCGAGGCGATCACCTCGTGGCGCGAGAGGCGGCGCCAGCCGTAGGTGTCGATCCAGCGTTTGGGCACGACGACGAACGTGCACAGGACGTAGCGCATGTCGTCGTTGCTGATGTCGTAGCTTCGGTGCATCTGGTTGATGCGGCGGATCGCCGTGCGCCCCTGGATGCTGTCGAAGCCGTGCTCGACGACGGTGTCGAGCAGCAGCGAGGTGTCGTCGTACCGCTTCTGCGAACGTTCCGTCAGTTCGGCTGTACGGTCGAGCAGTTGGCCGATGCTCGGTACGGCGTAGGTGCGGTAGAGCGCCAGCTCCAGTGCCCGCGTGAGGTCCCACGGGAATTCGTAGGTGGCGGTCAGCCGGTAGATCGTCAGCCAGTCCCGGTCCGGGTCGAGCCGCCGGATCTGCCGGAGCCGTTCGTAGCGCTGCATGCCATCCCCCATCTGTGGCCGGGAGATCAACCCTACGGCGCCGCCGCCGCACCGGGACCGGTTCGGCGCGGTATGAATTCCGCCGGTGAAGTGCGGGGCGGCGCACGGGAGTTCGCGTGCCGTTGAGAGGGGCCGGGTCAGGCCTCGACCGGTACGCGGCCGGCGGCCTCGGCCTCCCGGCTCAGGCCGAGCTGCTCCGCGGGCACCCGGTGCGTCTCGCGCGCGGTGAGGGCCGCGATGACCGGCGGCACGCAGAGCGCCGTGGTGAACAGGGCGACCGCGGACCAGTCGTCGCCGCCGGGACCCGCGATCTGCGCGGCGAACGTCACGGCGAACCCGGCCACCGCGAAGCCGATCTGCGTACCGATCGCCACACCGGAGAGCCGCACGCGGGTCGAGAACATCTCGCCGTAGAAGGACGGCCAGACACCGTTGGCCGCGCTGTACACGACGCCGAAGGTGAGGATGCCGAGGACGAGGACCAGCGGGTACGACCCCGTGCTGATCGCCCACAGGTAGCAGGCCATCAGCACGGCGCTGCCGACGGCGCCCACGAGGTAGACCGGCCTGCGGCCGATACGGTCCGAGAGCTTCGCCCAGAGCGGGATCGCGCCGAGGGCCGCGACGTTGGCGAGAGCGCCCACCCACAGCATCCCGGACCGGTCCATGCCCACCGAGTCGCTCGTCGCGTACGACAGGGCCCACACGGTGAAGATCGTGCTCACGGAGGCGATCAGGGATCCGGCGACTACGCGCAGGACGTCGGCCCAGTGGTCGCGCAGCAGGACGGCCAGCGGCAGCTTCACGACGCCCTCGGTCGCGGCCTGCTTGGCGAAGGCCGGGGTCTCCTCCAGAGAGCGCCGGATCGCGTACCCGGCGACGGCGACGGCGACGCTCAGCCAGAACGGGACGCGCCAGCCCCACGAGAGCAGCTGGTCCTCGGGCAGGGCCGCGACCGGGATGAAGACGAGGGTGGCGATGAGCTGGCCGGCCTGGGTGCCGCTGAGGGTGAAGCTGGTGAAGAAGCCGCGGCGGCCCGGTGGTGCGTGTTCCAGCGTCATCGAGCTCGCGCTCGCCTGCTCGCCCGCGGCGGAGATGCCCTGGAGCACTCGGCACAGCACGAGCAGCACGGGGGCGAGCGAGCCGACCTGCGCGCGGCTCGGGAGACAGCCGATGAGGAACGTCGACAGACCCATGAGGATCAGCGTGAAGACCATGATCTTCTTGCGGCCGAGCCGGTCGCCGATGTGGCCGAGGAAGAGCGCGCCGACCGGGCGGGCAGCGTAGGCGACGCCGAAGGTGGCGAGGGAGAGCAGCGTCGCGTTCGCCGGGTCGGACTCGTCGAAGAAGACCTTGGGGAAGATCAGCGCGGCGGCGCTGCCGTAGATGAAGAAGTCGTAGTACTCCAGGGCGCTGCCGGTCCAGGCCGCGAGCGCTGCCTTGCGAGGCTGGCCCTCGGGGGCCTGTGGCGGCGCGGCGGCGCCGGGGGAGGGGACGGTCACGGCGTACTCCTAGGGGGACACTTCGGCGATGAAGCGAGCGGAGGGGTGCGGGGTGGTGTCGTGGTGTCTTTCGCCGGCCCTGGGGTGGAGGCGATGCGGCTAATTAACCCACTGGGTAGTTAGTAGCGGATGGCTACGGATGTTGCGCTGGCGTTACCCGCGTGTCAAGAGGTGGGCCGCGAAAACTTCCGCACGGGGTGCCCGCCCGGCACCCGGCCTCAGTCCGCGGTGCGGTCCGCCGTCAGATAGGAGATGACCATGTCGCCGAGCATGGTCCGGTAGTGCTCGCGCCGCTCCGCCGCCACCAGGTCACGGCCGAAGAGCGCGCCGAACGTATGCCGGTTCGAGACCCGGAAGAAGCAGAACGAGCTGATCATCGCGTGCAGGTCGACGGCGTCGATCTCGGCCGTGAACAGGCCCGACGCGCGCCCGGCGTCGAGGATGCGCCGGATCACCTCGATCGCGGGCGAATTGAGCGCGCCGAGCTGCTCGGAAGCGGCGATGTGCTCCGCCTCGTGGATGTTCTCGATCGCGACCAGGCGGATGAAGTCGGGGTGCGCCTCATGGTGGTCGAAGGTGAGCTCGGCGAGCCGGCGGATGGCCGCGACCGGGTCCAGGTGGTCTACGTCGACCTCCTGCTCGGCCTGCCGGATCGCCGAGTACGCGTGCTCCAGAACCGCCGTGAACAGCTGTTCCTTGCCGCCGAAGTAGTAGTAGATCATCCGCTTCGTGGTGCGGGTGCGGGCCGCGATCTCGTCGACGCGGGCGCCCGTGTAGCCGGCGCGGGCGAACTCCTGGGTGGCGACGTCGAGGATCTCGGCCCTGGTGCGGGCGGCGTCGCGGATCCGTCCGGCGGGTCGCGTCGGCTCTTCGACTGTGGCCATGCGTTCCTCCGGGTCGGTTCGGTGCTGGTGATTGTAGAAGCAGCGCCCGGGCCGGTGGGCGGCTGCCCTTTCCAGGATGCCGCCTTCCTGGTATTACTAACGAACCAGTTCGTACATTAGGAGAAACGGTGCCTCAGGACTCCTGCCTCGTCGGCCTGATCGGTTCGGGCATCGGCCCCTCGCTGAGCCCCGCGCTCCATGAGCGGGAGGCCGACCGCCAGGGCCTGCGCTATCTCTACCGGCTGATCGACATCGACCCCCTGGGTGTCACCCCCGACCAGGTCGGCGACCTGGTCAGGGCGGCCCGGGTCGTGGGCTACGACGGCCTGAACATCACCCACCCCTGCAAGCAGCTCGTCATCCCGCACCTCGACGAGCTCGCCCCGCAGGCCGAGGCGCTCGGCGCCGTCAACACCGTCGTGTTCGAGGGCGGGCGCGCCGTCGGCCACAACACCGACGTCACCGGATTCGCGGCGTCGTTCGCCCGTGGCCTGCCCGACGCCCCGCTCGACCGCGTCGTGCAGCTCGGCGCGGGCGGCGCGGGCGCGGCCGTCGCGCACGCCGTGCTCACCCTGGGCGGCGGCCACCTCACCGTCGTGGACGCGATGCCCGAACGCGCCGCGGACCTGGCCGCGTCGCTGAACCGGCACTTCGGCGAGGGCCGCGCGTCCGCCGGGACCCCGGACCGCATCGAGGAGCCCCTCGCCCGCGCCGACGGCCTCGTCCACGCCACACCCACCGGCATGGCCGCCCACCCCGGACTTCCGCTCCCCGCCCGGCTCCTGCGCCCGTCCCTGTGGGTCGCGGAAGTCGTCTACCGGCCGCTGGAGACGGAACTGCTGGGCACCGCAAGGGAGTTGGGCTGCGCCACGCTCGACGGCGGAGGTATGGCGGTGTTCCAGGCCGCCGACGCGTTCCGGCTCTTCACGCGCCGCGAGCCGGACAGTACGCGGATGCTCGCGGACATCGCCGAACTGGCGGGCGCGGCGGCCGCACGGGGCTGACCCGAGCCCGTCACTCATAGCCACCCCCGTCCCTCTCCCAAGGAGCACCGCCGTGCGCACCTCGATCGCCACCGTCTCGCTCAGTGGATCCCTGACCGAGAAACTCACCGCCGCCGCCTCGGCCGGATTCGACGGGGTGGAGATCTTCGAGAACGATCTCCTGGCGAGTCCCCTGACCCCCGAGGAGATCAGGGCCCGCACCGCCGACCTCGGCCTGACCATCGACCTCTACCAGCCGATGCGGGACATCGAGGCCGTGCCGCCGAAGGAGTTCGAGCGGAACCTGCGCCGCGCCGAGCACAAGTTCCGGCTGATGAACCGGCTCGGCACGGACACCGTCCTGGTGTGCTCCAGCGTCTCGCCCCTCGCCGTCGACGACGACGCGCTCGCCGCCGAACACCTCCACCGGCTCGCGGAGTCGGCGCAGGAACACGGCGTCCGCGTCGCCTACGAAGCACTCGCCTGGGGCCGCCACGTCAGCACGTACGACCACGCCTGGCGCATCGTCGAGGCGGCTGGGCACCCGGCACTCGGCACCTGTCTGGACAGTTTCCACATCCTCGCCCGCGGCTGTGACCC
This sequence comes from Streptomyces sp. NBC_00009, assembly GCF_045040855.1. NCBI lineage: Bacteria > Bacillati > Actinomycetota > Actinomycetes > Kitasatosporales > Streptomycetaceae > Streptomyces > Streptomyces sp. NBC_00009. Next base: position 1,477,484 of record NZ_CP108312.1, on the reverse strand, counting down.
CAAGGGCATCGAGGACATCCCCGGCGAGAAGATCTTCTTCCTCCAGCTCGCCGACGCCCCGCTGATGGCGATGGACGTGCTCCAGTGGAGTCGCCACTACCGCTGTTTCCCCGGGCAGGGCGGCCTGGACGTGACCGGACTCGTCCGGCACGTGATCAACGCCGGTTACACGGGCCCGCTCTCCCTGGAGGTGTTCAACGACGTCTTCCGGCAGGCCGACGCGGGCCCCACCGCCGTCGACGCCCGGCGCTCCCTGATGCTCCTCCAGGAGGCCGCCGGGATCGCGGCGCCGCCCGCACCGGTCCAGCCCACCGGCTTCGCCTTCGCGGAACTCACCACCCCGGACGCCGGTGCCGTGTCCTCGCTCCTCGGCGCGCTCGGCCTGGCCCGGACGGCCAGGCACCGCAGCAAGCCCGTCGAACTGTGGCAGCGCGGCGACGCCCGCATCCTCGTCACCACGGATCCGGTCCGCCACCGCGACGGGCTCGCCCTCGCCGCGCTCGGCCTGGAATCCCCCGACCCGGTGGGCGCGGCGGCCCGCGCCGAATCGCTCCTCGCCCCCGTACTGCCGCGCTACCGGGCACCGCAGGACGCCCCGCTGGACGCGGTGGCGGCGCCCGACGGCGTGGAGATCTTCTTCTGCGCGACGGACCGGGAGGGCCTGCCGAACTGGCGGGAGGACTTCCCACCCCTGACCGGCGCCGGCGCTGGGGACGGAGACGGAGACGGAGACCGGGACCCGCGGGGCGCCGTCCTGCGCATCGACCACCTCGCCCTGACCCAGCCCTGGCACCAGTTCGACGAGGCCGCGCTCTTCCACCGCACGGTCCTCGGGCTCAGGCCCCAGGAGAGCGTCGACGTCGCCGACCCCTACGGGCTGCTGCGCAGCCGCGCCGTCACGAACGACGACGGCAGGGTGCGGATCGCCCTCGGCATCGGCCCCGGCCCCGCCGACGACGCCGGCCGCGCCCAGCACATCGCCCTGGCGACGGACGACGTGGTCGCCGCCGCGCGCGCCTTCCAGGAGGCGGGCGGCCGCCCGCTGCCCGTACCGCCCAACTACTACGACGACCTGGCGGCGCGCTTCGAGTTCGCCCCGGGCGAGGCGGAGACGTACCGGGAGCTCGGCATCCTCTACGACCGCGACGAGCACGGCACCTTCCGGCACTTCTATACGGAGACGGTCGGCCGGGTCTTCTTCGAAGTGGTCCAGCGCGACGGCGGATACCGCGGATACGGAGCCCAGAACGCCCCCGTCCGCCTCGCCGCCCAGCACGCACTGCGCCCCGGACGCAGGTAAGCCCCGCGCCGTACCGCCGCGACGCCTCAGTCCAGGCAGAACTCGTTCCCCTCCGGGTCGGTCATCACGATGTAGCCCGTGCTCAGCGGGGGAGCGGGCTCATCGCGGCGTACCCGCGCGGCGCCCAGCGCGACGAGCCGGACGCACTCGGCCTCGAGCGCCGTCATCCGCTCCTCTCCCTCAAGACCGGGGGCCGCACGGACGTCGAGGTGGACACGGTTCTTGGCGGCCTTGTCCTCCGGCACCTGCTGGAAGAACAGCCTCGGGCCCCGCCCGTCCGGGTCCTCGATGGCCGACCGCGTGTTGCGCTGCTCCTCCGGTACGCCGATCCGCGCGAGGAAGTCGTCCCACGCGGCAATGGGGTCTCCCCTGCTCGAGCGAAGCCGAGAGCTTGGGGATGGGTCGGCGCCCTCGGGCACGTCGACGCCGGGCGGGCCGGGGTGGACGTAACCCAGTACGTCGCGCCAGAACGACGACAGCGCCCTCGGGTCGTGGGCGTCGAAGGTGACCTGGATGTGGCGGCTCACGGGGGCTCCGTCCGTAGCGGGTTGTGTGGGCAAGCAGGGGTCCGCAGCAGAGTGCGGCTGCGTCCCTGAAGCCACCCTGGCACCCCTCGCGGACAGATCCGGTCCGCGATCCCGGTGTGCCGACGGCAGAAGCTGCTTGGTCGTTCAACCAATGCCTGCGGTGCCGGGGCGCGGTCTTCCGTGTGGTGCACCAGTCGTTTCCGGCCCTGCTCCCGGCTTCACTAGCTGTGAGGCAGCAGCTGAGGGGTGTTGGAGACATGGATGTCAACTACCCGGGATTGAAGTCCCGGGTTTGCTGCTCGGGTTCACCGATGGCTTCGGTACTCCCGGCTGCGTCCAGCTCTCACGCCCTGTGATCTCGCCGGTCAGGCGATGAGGGTGAGGGCAGGGGCCGTTGACTCGGCCCCGCGGACCCACTGGTACCAGCCTCGGTGGCTGATGTTGTGGGACGCGTTGCGGTCGGCGTGCTCAGCGAAGCCGCACGACCGGCAGGTGAAGACGGCCTGGGTGGGCCGGTTGGCCTTCTCGACATGGTGGCAGTGCGAGCATTCCCGGCTGGTGTACGCCGGATCGATATGTACCACCGGGACTCCGGCCCGTTTCGCCTTGTAGGCAATAAAGGTGCCGAGCTGGTGGAAGGACCAGGAGTGCAACGTGGTGCGCTGGGGCTTCCTCAGCCGGACCCGCTCACGAATCCCGCCCAGGTCTTCCAGGGCGATCCCGCGACCGGTGCGTTGAGCCTCCGCCACGATGCGCTTGCTGATCTTGTGGTTGATGTCGCGGGCCCGCCGGGCTTCCTTGCCCGCGTGCTTCTTCGCCCGTCGTTTGGCGGACTTGGTGCCCTTCTTCTGCAGCTTGGAGCGCAGCGTGCGGTCGGCTTCACGGCGCCGGTTGAGGCGGCGTCCGCTGTGCCGCTTCCCAGTGGAGGTGGTGGCGATGTTCACGATCCCCAGGTCCACCCCGACAAACCCCACCGGGTGGGTGTTTGGTGCGGCCTCGGCGATCTCGCAGGTCACCAACAGGTACCACTGCCCGCGCTGGCACAGCAGGTCGGACTCGCCCTGCCGGTGCGCGGCCACCATCTCCAACTGCCCGGCCTCGCCGGTGAACGCGACGTGCTTCATCCGCCCCGATGTCGTCCAGATCGACACCGTCCGGGCATGGTGCTGCCACGACAGCATCCGGTCGTCGTAGGGCTGCGCCGCGTCCGGGCGGAAGGCGACCGGTTTGCCCGCCGTCTTCGCGTACCGCTTGGAGTCGGGCTTGCCGTAGTTCCCGTTCCGGAGGTTGGCGCGCAGCGTGGTGTAGGCGTCGCAGGTCTTCTTGATCGCGTGCTGGGCGGCCTGCGCGCCCAGACCCCACCGGGTCTTGATCTGCTGGTAGGTGTGCTGGCGCAGGGCCAGGGGTTTCATCGCCTTCGTGGTGAAGGCGACATCGGCGGCCCAGGTGGCAGCCTCATTGCAGGCGTGCAGGGTCGCCTCAAGTGCCGCCGCCTGTACGGGCGTCGGCAGGAGCTTGACCCGCACTACCAGCTTCACAGCACCGAACGTACACACCCGTACGATGAGCCACCACGCGTTCCCCTGGCCTCACCCGAATGAGCGACCCTGCCCTGCTGCGCTCTCTCCCACCTTGCGCCCCGCGGTGCGGGACCCGGATCCGCCGGGAAGTCACCAGGCCGCTCCGCGGCCCTTCTCGCCTCCGGCCCGGTACGGCGGTACTCCGCACCGCTGCCACCGGATGCGATTCCTCCCAGGCGTGAACGCCCGGTTCCTCGCAAGATCAGGCTGAACACGGTGAAGGAAGTGCGTGACGGCCGGCCCTGCGCGTGCCCGGCGTGCACGCCGTCCTCACCCACGAGGACGCTCCGAAGAACCTGTACTCCTCGGCCCGTCACGAGCACCCCACCGAGGACCCCGACGACACCCGCGTCCTCGACGACACCGTCCGCTACGTCGGCCAGCGCGTCGCCGCCGTGGTCGCCGACAGCGAACAGGCCGCCGAGGAAGGCTGCCGCCGGGTGGAAGTCGTCTACGAACAACTCCCGTACGTCACCGACCCTGAGAAGGCGATGGCCCCCGGCGCCCCCGTCATCCACGAGGGCAAGGGCCCCGAGGTGCGGATCTCCCGCGTGGAGAACAACGTCGCCGGCGAAGTGCACGGCGAGATCGGCTCCGTCGCGGACGGCTTCGCCGACGCCGACGTCGTCTACGAGGAGACCTTCCGCACGCAGCGCGTCCAGCACGCCAGCCTGGAGACCCACGGCTGCGTCGCCTACTTCGAGCCCAAGGAGGACGGCACCGGCGAACGCCTCACCGTCCGCTCCTCCACCCAGACCCCGTTCCTGACGCGCCGCGCCCTGTGCGCCCTGTACGGGCTGCCCGAGGACGAGGTGCGCGTCGTCGCCGGGCGCGTGGGCGGCGGCTTTGGCGGCAAGCAGGAGATGCTGACGGAGGACATCGTCACGCTGGCGGCGCTGAAACTGCGGCAGCCGGTGAAGCTGGAGTACACACGCGCGGAGCAGTTCTACGGAGCGACCACACGCCACCCCTTCACCATCGGCATCAAGGCCGGCGCCCGCACCGACGGCACTTTGACCGCGATCCAGATGCGCGTCGTCTCCAACACCGGCGCCTACGGCAACCACGGCCCCGCCGTCATGTTCCACAGCGTCGGCGAGTCGTTCGCCGTCTACCGCGCCCCGCACAAGAAGGTCCACGCGTTCTCCGTCTACACGAACGTCGTCCCGGCGGGCGCCTTCCGCGGTTACGGCCTCGGCCAGGTCACCTTCGCCGTCGAATCGGTCATGGACGAGCTGGCTCGCCGTCTCGGCATGGACCCGCTGGTCTTCCGGGAGAAGAACATCATCGGCCCCGGCGAGCACATGCTCAGCCCGATCGGCGAGGAGGAGGACCTCCACATCGCCTCGTACGGCCTCGACCAGTGCCTGGGGGTCGTGCGCAAGGCGATCGCCGAGGACACCAGCGCCGAGCAGGCCCCCGAGGGCTGGCTGGTCGGGCAGGGCACGGCCATGGCGATGATCGCGACCGGCCCGCCCGGCGGGCACTACGCCGACGCCCGCGTGTCCCTCCTGGCCGACGGGACGTACGACATCGCCGTCGGCACCGCGGAGTTCGGCAACGGCACCACCACCGTCCACAAGCAGATCACCGCCGGCGCCCTGAACACCACCGAAGGACCGCCTCACGGTCCGGCAGTCCGACACCGACGTCGTCCGCCACGACACCGGCGCCTTCGGCTCCGCGGGCACGGTGGTGGCCGGCAAGGCCGTCCTCCTCGCCGCCGGCTCGCTCGCCGAACGGCTGCGGACCTTCGCCGCCCGGCACACGGGGGTCGCCCGCCACCTGTGCGTACTCGGGGCCGAGGCCGTCGACTGCGCGGGCCGGGTGGTGACGCTGAAGGAGCTGTACGAGGCGGCCGAGGCGAAGGGCGCGACGGACGAGGTGGCCGCCGACGGCCACTGGGGCGGCTCGCCCCGCTCCGTCGCCTTCAACGCCCAGTGGTTCCGCCTCGCCGTCGACCCCGACACCGGGGAGATTCGCATCCTGCGCAGCGTCCACGCCGCCGACGCGGGCAAGGTCATGAACCCGATGCAGTGCCGCGGCCAGGTCGAGGGAGGCGTCGCGCAGGCGCTGGGCGCGACGCTGTTCGAGACGGTACGCGTCGACGACCGAGGCGAGGTCACGACCGCCGCGTTCCGCCGCTACCGCCTCCCGCAGTACGCCGACGTCCCGCGCACCGAAGTCCACTTCATGGAGACCACCGACGCCATCGGCCCGCTCGGCGCCAAGTCGATGAGCGAGAGCCCTTTCAACCCGGTCGCCCCCGCCTTCGCCAACGCGCTGCGCGACGCCACCGGAATCCGGTTCGCCGAGATGCCGGTCACCCGGGACCGCGTCTGGCTCGCCCTCGACCGGCACCACTCCGCTCGCGCCGGGAAGGGGTCAGAGCCAGTCCCGGCGCTTGAAAATCACGTACAAACCGACACAGACGATGCCCATCAAGCCAATCGTGAAGGGGTAGCCGAACCTCCAGCCCAGCTCCGGCATGTTCTCGAAGTTCATGCCGTAGATGGTTCCCACGAGTGTGGGAGCAAAGAGGATCGCCGCCCATGAGGAGATGCGTTTGAAGTCCTCTACCAGGTGGCCCTGACCTGCGGCAATACGGTTGATCAGGTGCCTGACCTGCGTTGATCCTTCTTTCGCGTTCTTTCAGGATCATGCTCGATTGGGTAGTCGATTCTCCCCACGCGCTCCCCAGAGCTGCTCGTACTCCCCAAATTCTCCCCAGAGATGGCCGGCGCTGGGGCCACTGGCGAGGGGGAAGCCAGCCCAACTGGGGCGCGGCCGTGGGCACGCTGAGTGGCCGCCGCAGGTAGGGCAAGGAGCCTGCTAGTAGGTTCTTCGTCTGCTGGTGGCACATGGCTTTACCTGCTTCTGACCTGTAGTAATGCGCTGAGTCACCCAATGCGAAACCGAGTTGGTCCGTACCTGGTCCGAATCTTGGTGTGCGGCGCCGGCGAGAAGCTTCCCGCTGGCGCCCATGGCGCAGGTCGTAAGAACCGTCCAGGAGCGTCCAGCTGATCGAGGGTGGTGGCGTGGGGCCAGGTCAGGGCCTCGTGATGCAAGGACAGCCGTGCTATTGGCGCGGCGTGTGTGAGAACGCGTGAGAGTTAAGGGACCGTCGGCTGGCAGAGGTTTCTGGCGCCTGGGGTGATGTGTCGCAGCAGTGCGGCGACTGCCGGGGGTGCCTCGCCGGGAGGCCTCACCACCATGATCTTCCAGTTCGGCGCGTGCCGGTCGAACCGGTACTGGGGCAGATCGGGGAAGCGGGCCGCGATCGACTTGGGCATGATGCAGATGCCCAAGTCGTTGCGGACCAGTTCGGCCGCCGCGACGATGTCGTTCACCTCGAATGTCGTGCTGCGGTCGACGCCTGCGGCACGGAAGGCCCGATCGACCGCGTAGCGGATGGCCCAGCCGGGTGTGAAGTCCACGATGGGCAAGCGGGCGACGTCGGCGAGCCGGACCTCGCCGTTCGGTGTCGTCCCGGCGATGACCCGCCGGGACGACACCACCAGCACCATCTCTTCGCGGGACAGCAGCCGGGTCGTCAGTCCTCGCTGCTGTTGGCGGTCGAGTGCCACCACGGCCAGATCCACCGTGCCCTCGCGCAGCGCCTGCCGGATGTCGGCCACCGCCGCCTGCCTCAGTTGGACGACCACACCTGGGTGCTCCGCCCGCAGCGCGGCCAGGGCGTGGTGGAGACCCGCCCAGACCCCCTGCATCGTGCCGACAGTCACCCGCCCACCTAGCTGCCCCTGTACGGCGTCGACCGCCTCCCGGGCCAGTTCGGCGGCGCGGAGCGTCGCGCGTGCGGCGGGGACGAACGCCTCGCCGGCCGGTGTCAGGGCGACGCGGTGCGTCGTGCGGTCGAACAACGGCGTGCCCAGCTCACGTTCGAGACCCCGGACTGTGCTGGACACGGCGGACTGGACCACGTGCAGCCGCCTCGCCGCCGCGGTGAACCCGCCTGCCTCCGCCACCGCGACGACGACCTCCATCTGCCGCAGATCCATCATCCGCTCCCGATCAAACAGCGCGCTCCGTCCCCTACAGAGACGACGATCTTCGATCCTTGCTGCATCGTATGCGGACCGGCGCGATCCTTCAGGCGCGGACGAGGGGGGTGTCGACCAGATGCTCGGCCAGGAACCAGGCCTGCAGTTCCCCGGTCCTGATCACCTGTGAGACCAGGAGATCGTTGGTGCCGTCGTCACCCAGCTCACCGGTCCGGGCGGCGGCATCGTGGGCCTCGACGAGGATGGTCTCGTGGGCTTCAAGGAGCCGTGACAGCATCGCCGGCACTTCCTCCACTCCGTTCGGAGGCCGCGGGATCGACGTGATCTCGGCGACGTGCCGGGGGTCGCCCACCGCGACGCCGCCCAGGGACTGGACGCGTTCGGCGATGGTGTCGACGAGTTCCAGCTGTTCCCCCGCGTGCTTGTCCAGGACCAGGTGCAGTTGGTAGAAGGTCGCGCCGCGCATCAGCCAGTGATGCTTCTTGTACAGGCCGTAGAGGATCTGAGTGTCCGCCAGGACCTTGTTCAGGCGCTGGCAGGAGTACATCCGCGCCTCGTAGGACAGGCCGATCGGGAACTGCTTGACGGTGCCGAACTCCTGGATCACCTTGCCCCTCTGGTGCAGCCACGGCTGGCTGCCGCTCACGGGCTGGGTGGTGGTGGTCATGGTGCGCCTCCTGTGGTGCCGTGCTGTGCGTACCCGGGTGACGCTAGGTGCCCCGACGCAGGGCGCATTGACCGCGAGCGCATGCGCTGGTGCCCGCCAGCGCACAGTGCGCGGTGTCCCGTGCCAGGAGTTCGCTTTCGGGCAAGCGCCCGTGCGCTGGCGGGCCCAGGCCTTCGGCCGGCCGATCTAGCGTCGGCACGGCGGCCCACATCCGTGGAGCCCGAGGCACGAGGAGCGGCAGACATGAGCGTGAATGAGCAGGCGGACGTGGTGGTCGTCGGTCTTGGTCCGGGCGGTGAGTACGTCGCGGGCACGCTGGCCGAAGCCGGCCTTGACGTGGTGGGGGTCGAGGCGGAACTCGTCGGGGGCGAGTGTCCGTACTGGGGGTGCGTGCCCAGCAAGATGATGATCCGGGCAGGGAATCTGCTCGCCGAGGCGGGCCGGGTGCCCGCTCTCGCGGGCGAAGCGGTCGTGACTCCGGACTGGGGCAGGGTCGCCGGGCGTATCCGCGGCGAGGCCACCGACGACTGGAACGACCAGGTCGCCGCCGACCGTCTCGCGGCCAAGGGCGGTCGCCTCGTCCGGGGAAAGGGCCGTCTCTCCGGACCGCGTCAAGTGACGGTCGGCGACCGAACGTTCGAAGCCCGGCGCGGTGTCGTGCTGGCCACCGGCACGCGGCCCCGGATCCCCCCGGTGCCGGGCCTTGAGGGAACGCCGTACTGGACCAACAGGGACGCCATGGCGGCCAAGGAGCTGCCGGAGTCGATGATCGTGCTCGGCGGGGGCGCCATCGGCGTCGAACTCGCCCAGGCCTTCGCCCGCTTCAAGTGCGCCGTCACGGTGATCGAGGGGCAGGGCAGGCTGCTGTCGCAGGAGGAACCGGAAGCCGGCGAGCTGGCCACGGAGGTTCTGCGGGCGGACGGAGTCACCGTACTCACCGGTGCTCGGGCACGGCAGATCAGCCACGACGGCACCGAGTTCACCGTCCGCGTCGAGGGTGACGGGGAGCCGCTTCGTGCCGAACGGCTGCTGGTCGCCACCGGGCGCCACACCGACCTGGCCGCGCTGGCGGTCGACACCGTGGGGCTGGATCCAACGGCGGGAGCCATGCACACGGACGGGCAGATGCGGGCGGGGGAGGGGCTGTGGGCGGTCGGCGACATCACGGGCCGGGGCGCCTTCACCCATGTGTCGATGTATCAGGCGCAGATCGCCGTCAGGGACATCCTCGGACAGCCCGGTCACGACGCCGACTACCGGGCGCTGCCCCGCGTCACATTCACCGATCCGGAGATCGGGGCCGTCGGGTTGACGGAGCGGCAGGCGCGTGAGCGGGGGCTGCGGGTACGCACCAGTGTGGTGCCTGTCGGCTTGTCCACGCGCGGCTGGATCCACGGGCCGGGCAACGGGGGGCTCATCAAGCTTGTCGAGGACGCGGACCGGGGCGTGTTGATCGGCGCGACGTCGGCGGGGCCTGCGGGCGGCGAGGTGCTCTACGGACTGAACGTGGCCGTCCACGCCGAGATACCCGTCGACCGGCTCCAGCACATGATCTACACGTATCCCACCTTCCACCGCACGGTCGAGGCCGCGCTCGGAGCCCTCCGCTGAGCCGCCGCCCCCCGGTCGCCCACGCGGCCCCGGCGCCCAGGCGACGGCGGACCATGCCGGGCCGCGACCCCGGAGAGCCGCGCAGGACCACCACATCGCTGGAGCTCCTCTTCGACCTGTGCTTCGTCGTCGCGGTCGCGCAGGCGTCCGGGAGTCTGCACAAGGCGTTGAGCGACGGGGAGTACGCCACCGGTGTCCTGCGCTTCGCGCTGGTCTTCTTCACCATCTGGTGGGCGTGGATGAACTTCACCTGGTTCGCTTCCGCCTACGACCCGGACGACGTCCCGTACCGGTTGACGGTGTTGGTCCAGATCACCGGGGCGCTCGTGATCGCGGCCGGCGTTCCGCGCGCGTTCGAGGAGGGTGACCTGCGGGTCATCACCGTCGGATACGTCCTGCTGCGCACGGCGTTGACCGTCCTGTGGCTGCGTGCCGCGTGGTCCAACCCCTCCCGGCGTGCGACCACCCTGCGCTTCGCAGCCGGAGTGACAGTGTGTCAGGTCGGCTGGGTCGGGCTGCTCGGTCTCCCGGCCTCGGCACGGCTGCCGGGGATTGTGGTGCTGATCGTTGCCGAGGTGTCCGTCCCGGTGTGGGCCCAGTCCGCCGGGATGACCCCATGGCATCCGCGCCACATTGCCGAGCGCTACGAACTGTTCACCCTCATCGTCCTCGGAGAGTCCATCGCGGCGGCCACCGTCGCGGTCCGGGGCGCCTTCGACCGGCACCACGGCACCGGTTCGCTGTACGCGGTGGCGGCCGGTGGCCTGTTCATGGCCTACGCCATGTGGTGGCTGTACTTCGCCAGATCCGCGCATACCCTGCTTGCCACGACGCACCAGGCCCACCGCAGGAGATTCACCTGGGCCTACGGCCACTACCTGATCTTCGCTTCGGCGACCGCCGAGGGAGCTGGCCTGGCCGCGTACGCCGATCACGTCACGCGTCGCACGGACGACTCTCCGTGGGCCGCGGGCGCGGCGGTCACCGTCCCCGCGGCCGTCTTTCTGATCACCGTCTGGGCTGTGCACCTCCGGCCCCATCAGAGAACCGTGGCCGAGCGGATTCCGTATCCCGCCACCGCGGTCGGCGTCCTGCTGGCCGCTTCCTCCCCCGCACCTGCCCTCACCGCCGGTGCACTACTGGCGGTCCTGGTCGTGGTGGTGACGATGGAACAGCGGTGAGGAAGCCCGTGGTGAGATCTCACCCTGTGCGGGGACCGAAGGGCCGCGCGGCGGCACTCACCGTGTGATGAGTGCCGCCGCGCGGCCGCCCTGTCGCCCGCCGCCTTGTCAGCTCGTCGCGCGTACCGCGTCGCGGATCAGTTCGGCGACCTCCTGGGGCCGGGACACGGCCACGGCATGCGAGGCGCCCTCGATCTCGACGATCGTTGCCCCGGCCCGCTTGGCTCCGAAGCGCTCGACCTCGGGGTTGATCGCCTGGTCCGCGCCGGCCACGAGCGCCCAGGAAGGCTTGGTCTTCCACGCGGCGGCCGAGGCCGTCTCCGTGAAGGCCGAGGCGGCCAGCGGACGCTGCGCCACCGCAAGGACCTTGGTGACGGCGGCCGGGACGTCGGCGGCGAAAATGTCCGGGAACGCCTCGGCCTTGATGGTGACTTCGACGGCAGGCTCCGATCCGTTCGCGGGGTACGTCGCCTCCTTCAGGTTGCTGGCGAGCGGCGAGAGGGGGAATCGGCCCTGCAACTCGCCCAGGCTCTCGCCCTCTTCGGTGACATAGGCCGCTACGTAGACCAGCCCGACGACGTTCTCCGCGGCGCCTGCCACCGAGATGACCGCACCGCCGTAGGAGTGGCCGACGAGCACCACAGGACCGTCGATCTCAGCGGCCACGGACGCGATGTAGGCGGCGTCGGACGCCAGGCCGCGCAGCGGGTTCGACGGTGCGACCACGGGGATGCCGTGGTTCTGCAGTTCCGCGATGACCCCGGTCCAACTGGCGGCGTCCGCGAAGGCTCCGTGCACGAGAACAGCGGTGGGGGTGGGGTTCGTGGTCATGTCAGGTTGTTCTCCCTGTTGTCGGGGGTCTTCAGAGGTCGGCGTGGAGCGGTGTCAGGCGGTGTTCAGTGCGGTGCGCAGGGTGTCGGCCGCCAGCGTGATGGCGGCTTGGGCCGCGTGGGTTTCGCGCAGGGCGTTGAGCATGACGAAGTCGTGGATGATGCCCTGGAAGCGGACGGCGGTGACGGGGACGCCGGCTTCGCGGAGCTTGGCGGCGTAGGCCTCGCCCTCGTCGCGCAGGACATCGGCCTCGCCGGTGATGACGAGGGCGGGGGGCAGGCTGGTGAGCTGTTCGATGGTGGCGCGCAGCGGGGAGGCGGTGATCTGGGCGCGTTCGGACTCGTCGGTCGTGTACTGGTCCCAGAACCACTGCATACCGTCGCGGCGCAGGAAGTAGCCCTCCGCGAACTGGTGGTAGGAGCCGGTGTCGAAGCTCGCGTCGGTCACCGGGTAGAACAGCACCTGCTGCACGAGCGGGACGTCGCCGCGTTCCTTGGCCATCAGGGTCAGGGCGGCACTCATGTTGCCGCCGACGGAGTCGCCGGCGACGGCAAGGCGCGAGCCGTCCAGGTTCTTGGACGCGCCCTGCTGGACGACCCACTTCGCGACCGTGTAGTTCTGCTCGATGGCGACCGGGTAGCGGGCCTCGGGGGAGAGGTCGTACTCGGGGAAGACCACGGCGGCGTTCGCGCCGACGGCGAGTTCGCGTACGAGGCGGTCGTGGGTGTGGGCGTTGCCGAACACCCAGCCCGCGCCGTGGATGTAGAGGATCACCGGCAGGGTCCCTGCCACGCCGGCGGGGCGCACGATGCGTGCGCGGACGCTGCCCGTCGGACCGCCCGAGACGGTGATCCATTCCTCGTCGATCTGCGGCTTGTCGATCTCGCCGGACTGCACCTCGTCGACGGCCTTCCGGCCCTCGGCGGGCGGCAGGTCGAACAGATAGGGCGGATTGGCGGTCGCTTCGGCGAATGCAGCTGCGGCCGGCTCCAGCACCGGCTGTACCGGCTCTACGACGTCGGACATGTGAGTCTCCTCAGTTTCATGTGATGTGCCGGTCCCTCCGGCGGGGTCGTCGATCACCACGCTAAAACCCTGTAGGCGGCGGGGATTGACCGTCAGTGCACCAGAGTTGATCCCACAGCGTATGGAAATGGGAAGCAGTGCGCTGTCGGAACGAATGCTGTGCACTTCCGGGCCATACGGATGCGTCGGCTCGAAATAGCCTGATGCCGAAGCAGTTGCGGACTGCTGGAGTTTGGACCGTGTATCGCACAGAAGGCCCGCCCGGAATTCAGTTCGGTTGCGCGTAGACGCATTGATTCATGCCGCAGGAGGTTGTCGAAAGGTGTCCACGATGCCGGTCGGTGGGCTGGTTCCCAGCGCCACCGACGACGCAGCGGACGTCATTGTCCGTAACGCGAAGATCCACACCGGAGACCCGGGTCGCCCGCAGGCCGAGGCGATCGCCATACGGGACGGCGTCATCACGGTCGTCGGCGACGACAAGGACGTGGCCGGCCATGTCGGACCGGCCACGAAGGTGGTCGACGCTCTCGGCCGCCGGATGATCCCCGGCCTCAACGACTCCCACCTGCACGTCATCCGGGGTGGGCTCAACTACGTCCTTGAGCTGCGCTGGGACGGTGTCCGCACGCTGCGCCAGGGCCTGGCGATGCTGCGTGAACAGGCGGGCCGCACGCCGAAGGGCCAGTGGGTCCGGGTGGTGGGGGGATGGTCGGCCGAGCAGTTCGCCGAGCGGCGGCTGCCGACCGTCGCCGAGTTGAATGCCGCCGCGCCGGACACGCCGGTGTTCGTTCTGCACCTGTACCAGTCGGCGGTGCTCAACCGGGCCGCGCTCAAGGCTGCCGGATACACCCGGAGCACCCCCGATCCGAAGGGCGGTCAGATCGTACGGGGCCGGGACGGTGAGCCCACCGGCATGCTCCTGGCCGCCCCGAGCGCCCTGATCCTCTACTCGACTCTGGCCAAGGCCCCGGTGCTTGAGGGTGAGGACAAGAAGACCTCCACCCGCCATTTCCTGCGGGAACTGAACAGGTTCGGGCTCACGTCGGCGATCGACGCAGCCGGGGGGTTCCAGAATTTCCCCGACAACTACAGCACGGTCGTCGAACTGGCCAAGGCCGGTCAACTGTCGCTACGCATCGCCTATCACCTTTTCCCTCAGACAGCCGGTCAGGAAATAGATGACCTCGCCCGCTGGATCGAAATGGCCCGCCCCGAGGACGGGGACGAATGGCTCCGCCTCAACGGTGCGGGAGAGAACCTCACTTGGGCGGCTGCAGATTTTGAGAACTTTGCCCAGCCGCGCCCGGAACTCGCTCTCGGCTACGAGAAGGAATTTGAGAAGGCCGTACGTCTGCTGATGGAGAACGGCTGGGGATTCCGGCTGCACGCCACCTACGACGACACCATCCGACGCGATCTCGCGACCTTCGAGAAGCTGGCCGCGGAAGGACTCTTCCCGGCCGGAAACCGGTGGCTGTTCGACCATGCGGAGACAGTCTCCGCGGACAGCCTCGACCGCATCGCCGCCCTCGACGGCGCCATGTCCGTGCAGAACCGACTGTCCTTCCAGGGCGAGGCGTTCGTACGCCGCTACGGCCCCGGCGCGGCAGCGGACGCCCCTCCGATCCGGGCCATGCTGGAGCGCGGTCTGACCGTCGGAGCCGGCACTGATGCCACCCGGGTCTCGACCTACAACCCGTGGGTCGCCCTGCACTGGCTGATCACCGGCCGCACCGTCGGCGACCTGGTCATGCGCCCGCCGCACAATCGCGTCGACCGGCAGACAGCACTGTCGATGTTCACCGAAGCAGGGGCGCGGCTGACTGGTGAAGAGGGCGTCAAGGGCGTCCTGCGCCCGGGCTGCCTCGGTGACCTCACGGTCCTGTCCGAGGACTACTTCGCCGTGCCCGAGGCGGACATCTTGCACATCGAGTCCCTGCTGACGGTCGTAGGCGGCCGGATCGTCTACGCCGCCGCCGAGTACGAGGGCCTCGACGAGGAACTGCCGCCGATCAGTCCCGAGTGGAGCCCGGTAGCGCACTTCGGTGGATACCAGCCCACGCCCGGCATCGGCTCATCGGGCGCCCGCCAGGCCGAGTTGCTCGGCCAGGCCGTCGCGGAGTCGGAGCAGCACCGGCAGTGGCGTGCCCGACGAGGTCTCGCCCCGGCCACCGAGAGCACGGTCTTCGACCCCTGCTTCTCGCTCTGATCTCCCGGGAGAGGGCCCGGTCACCAACCGCCCCTCCTGGGACACCCCCCCACCTCTCGCCGTCGTACGGACGGCTTCGCTCAGCGGCGGACGCCTGTCCGCGCTCACATCACTCATGGAAAGGCCCTCTCGTGGTCAACATCTCCGAAGTCACCGCCGCCCCCAGTCCCGACCTGCTGACCCCCGACAACTGCGCCGTGCTGTTCGTGGACCACCAGCCGCAGATGTTCTTCGGTACCGGCAGCGGCGACCGCACCGCCATCATCAACTCGACCTTGGGCCTGGCCAAGGCGGCCAAGACGTTCGACGTCCCGGTGGTCCTGAGCACCGTGGCCGCCGAGTCCTTCTCGGGCCCGATCATGCCCCAGCTGGCAGCCGTCTTCCCTGACCGGAAGATCATCGACCGCACCACGATGAACGCCTGGGAGGACATCGACTTCGTCGAGGCCGTCAAGGCGACGGGACGCAAGAAGCTCGTCATCGCCGGGCTGTGGACCGAGGTCTGCGTCGTACTGCCCGCGCTGTCCGCCATCTCCCAGGGCTATGAGGTCTACGTCGTCACGGACGCGTCCGGCGGCGTCAGCCCGCAGGCGCACGAGCACGCCATCCAGCGCATGGTCCAGGGCGGCGCGATTCCGGTGACCTGGGTGCAGGTGCTTCTCGAGCTCCAGCGCGACTGGGCGCGGACGGAGACGTACGTCCCCGTCACGGAGGTGGTGAAGGAGCACGGCGGGGCCTACGGCCTCGGCCTGGTCTACGCGCAGGCCGTCATCGGCGCCCACGCGGCCGGCTGACCCTTCACCTGAGCATCGACGAAACGTCAGGAACAGGCAGGAACGAATGGACACCGGACTGTTGGTCCTCCGACTCGTGGCGGGGCTCCTCATCGCCGGGCACGGAGTGCAGAAAGTCAGTTTCCGCCTCGGCGGCAACGGCTTGGCGGGCGGAACCGAGGAGTTCCGTCACGACGGCTTCCGCGGCGGCAGGCTCACCGCGCTCGCGGCGGGCGGCAGCCAGATCGGTGCCGGCCTGTTCCTGGCGGCCGGTCTGCTCACTCCCGGGGCGGCGATGGCCGCCATGGGAGTGATGACGGTCGCCGGCACCGTCAAATGGCACAACGGGCTCTGGGTCCAGGACGACGGCTACGAGTACCCCTTGGTCCTCGTCGTGTCCTTTGTGGCCCTGGCCCTCACCGGACCCGGCCGCTGGTCGGTCGACCACGCCCTCGGGCTGACCCCCTGGCCCCTGTGGGTCTCGGTCGTGGTCATCGTGGTCGGCCCGGTGAGCGGACTGCTCACCCGTGCGGTGCTGCATCGTCCCTCGGTCAAGGAAGGATCAACTCGGTATGCGCAAGCTGCTGACTGACGCGGCCCGCACGCTGGCTCCGCCCAAGGGGGACAGGCACGGTCCGTTGCCGCCGCTCATGCTGACGCTGACGGTGGTGACCGGCCTGGTCGACGCCGTCAGCTATCTGGGGCTCGGGCACGTCTTCGTCGCTAACATGACCGGCAACGTGGTGTTCCTCGGGTTCGCCCTGACAGGTGCCGACGGCCTGTCCGTGCTCGCCTCCGTCGTGTCGATGGCCGCGTTCCTCGTCGGCGCGCTGGCGGGAGGCCGGTTCGGCACCCGGTTCGCGGAGCACCGCGGGCGGCTGCTGACCTTCGCCACGGTGCTTCAAGCCTTGCTTGTCGCCGGGGCGGTCATCACGGCCGCGGTCTCGCACGGCAGCGTGACCACCGAGGTCCGTTACGCCCTGATCGTGCTCCTAGGCCTCGCCATGGGGCTGCAGAACGCGGTCGCCAGACGCCTCGGGGTCCCGGACCTGACCACGACCGTGTTGACCCTGACCCTGACGGGACTGGCCGCGGACTCCACCACGGCGGGCGGGTCCGCACCCCGGCCCGGCCGCAGGGTCCTGTCCGTCCTGGCCATATTCCTCGGAGCCGTCGCGGGCGCCGTGTTTCTGGCACACAACGGGCTCGTCCTGGTCCTGGTCCTGACGTTGGTATTGGTCGTGGTGACGTCCGCGGCTGCCCACCGCTTCTCGGCCACCGACGCCCCCTGGGTCAAGCCGCAGGCGTGAACTCGGCGCCGGCCCCGCAGGAGGGGCCGGCGCCCTCCGTGCCCCCTACCGGTAGGGACCGACGTGAACATCGCACTGTCAACGAAAGCCCTCCCGGAGGCCGGTTCGGCCTGGGCGCCGCTCGCGGCCCGTGTCTTCCGGGCGCTGTGGATCGCACAACTGGTCTCCAACATCGGCAGTTGGATGCAGACCGTGGGCGCCCAGTGGCTGCTGATCGGCCATGACGCCGCCCTGGTGACGCTCGTGCAGACCGCGTCCAGTCTCCCCGTCGTGCTGTTGGCTCTGCCTTCAGGCGTGCTGGCCGACCGTTTCGACCGTCGCGCGGTGCTGCTGACCGCTCAGTTCGCCATGCTCGCCGCCTCCACCACGCTGTCGGTCCTTGCGTTCGCGGACGCGCTCACTCCGGCTCTGCTGCTCGGTCTCACCTTCCTGCTGGGATGCGGCACCGCTCTGATGGGCCCGGCCTGGCAGGCCATCCAGCCGGAACTCGTGGAACGCCGCCAGTTGGGACAGGCGGCGGCGCTCGGCGCCGTGAACATGAACCTGGCTCGCGCCCTTGGCCCAGCACTCGGGGGAGCGGTGGTCGCGGCAGCGGGCGCGGGCTGGGTCTTCGCCTTCAACGCGGCCTCCTACCTGGGCACCGCGGCCGTTCTGGCGCTGTGGAGACGGCCCGAGGCGGAACCGCCGACCGTCCAGGGCGAGAAGCTCCTGACGGCTCTGCACGCCGGCCGCCGGTACGTGCGGAACGCGCCCGGCGTCCGCCGAGTCCTGCTGCGCACCGTGCTGTTCATTCCCGGCGCCGCCGCGCTGTGGTCGCTGCTTCCGCTGGTCGCGAGCCGCTCCCTCGGTCTGGGATCGGGCGGGTACGGGGTGCTGCTCGGCGCTGTCGGAGCCGGTGCCGTGGGCGGGGCGTTCGCGCTGCCGGCGCTCCGCCGCGCTCTGGGCGTCAACGGAACTCTGGCCGCGGGGGCCCTCGTTTTCGCCGGAGTCCTGGCGGCATTGGCCGCGATCCGGGTCCCCTGGCTCGCCACGGTCGTGCTGCTGCCCGCCGGTCTGGCCTGGATCGGCGTGTTGTCCACCCTCAACGCGGCCGTCCAGGCGCGGCTTCCCGGCTGGGTCAGGGCCCGGGGACTCGCCGTCTATCTCCTGGTCTTCCAGGGCGGGCAGGCGCTGGCGGCACCCCTGTGGGGTGCGCTGGCCGACAGTTTGGGGCTGACTGTTTCCCTGTTGGCCGGCAGCGCGCTGTTGCTGGTCGGCGCGGCGATTGGCCGTCGTCGGCCGCTGCACGGCACGGACGGTATCGATCCGTCCCCGTCCGATCACTGGCCCGTTCCGCCCCTCGTGTTCGAGCCCGGCCCGGCCGACGGCCCCGTGCTGGTCTCTGTCGTGTACCGGATAGCGGCCGAGAACAGGGCTGCCTTCATCGTCTCCATGGGCCAGGTGGCCCGTTCACGCCGACGCACAGGGGCCCTCACCTGGGGCCTCTACCAGGACGGCGGCGATCCGGGACGGTTCGTCGAGAACTACCTGGTCGCGTCCTGGTCCGAGCATCTCGCCCAGCACCACAGTCGGCTGACGGCCACCGACCGCCGTCAAGAGGAGAGGGCCCGCGGACTGCTCGTCGAGGGCACCGCGCCGGAGGTGACCCACGCCTTCGACGCTGCCGCGGGACCCACCGTGCCCGAAACGGGCGACGCGATGACAGCCCCGGGGCGTCGATGTCCACCGGGGGAACGGCCAGGAACGGGTGCGTCCGAGTCGTCCCACGCCGAAGCCTGCCACTCGCTGGGCGACATGCCGTAGGCAGCCCTGAAGACCCGGCTGAAGTGTGACGCGCTGGCGAAACCCCAACGGTGCGCCACGGCGGCCACTGCGAGCCTGCGATCCGGTGCGCGACTGAGTTCGTATCGGCAGGCCTCGAGCCGACGCAGTCGTATCAACTGACTCACCGTCGTGCCCTCGCTCTGGAAGAGCTTGTGCAGATAGCGGACGGAGATGTGGTGAGCGAGCGCGATCGACTCCGGTGACAGATCCGGATCAGTCAGATGCAGCTCGATGAAGGTCCGGATGCGTGAAAGCGTCTGCGCACCGACGCCTGAAGAGTTGGCCTGCTCCCCCTCGACGAACCCTGTGACGAGTGCGGCGAGGAGATCCACAGCGTTGCGGGCGATCCGGTAGCCGATGTGCGTCTGGTGGAACGCCGTCTCGGAGGCGAGCGCGGACAGGAAACTCGACACCAGTGCCCCCATACCCTCTTCGCAGCGCAGGGGCACGCCCATGACCCGGCGCAGGTCGGACTCGGCGACCTCGAGGCGGCGTCGCGGCACACGGAAGACCGTCATCCGGAACTGGTCGCCGAAGCGCGGGGAGTCACGCAGACCCGCATCGCAGAAGACCATGTCGCCCGGCTTGAGGAAGACCTCGCTTCCGTCGTGCCGGACCGCGACCGAACCGTGGACATGCAGGGCGATGTACAGGGCCTTCTCATCGCCGACGCCCGAAAGCCAGGGCAGGACGGGGGCCGGCTCCTCGTCGGAACGCAGGACAAAGGTCCGCAGCGAGCCGAGACCGTCCGTGCCGGTCACTTCTCGTCGATGCCCGTGGGGTCCGGTACTCCGGCGGCCGTTTCCGCCGCGGGGCTCGGAGCTTCGTGGCGGCGTCCTATATGTCGTGCGTGCCATTTGGGCAGAACTCGTGGACAGCAGCACCTCCCCGCGTCGCCTTGCGGTGAAGTCTCGGCCGGGGCCGCCGTTCTCCGGGAAAGAACCAAAGATTGCTGACATGCCTGCAAGCGTGGCTTTTGCACGGGGGCAGACGCATCAGTCGGCCGACTGGTCCGCGTACTTTTGAGCGGCGGGCTGACTGCCACCCAGTTCAGCACCCAGCGCAGGAAGCACCGCGCTGCCGTACCAATGCGTCCGCGTCGAGGCCGAGTTCGCAGGCATGCCGGATCACTGCTGGGGGATCCCACGCACGGGGTGTTTACTCATGATGGAGACGCGGTTGAACGCGTTGATGGCGATCGCCACCCAGATCACCGCGGAGATCTCGTCGTCGGTGAGGGCTTGGCGGGCTGCGTCGTAGGCGCTCTCCTGTGCGACAGCGTTCGCGGGCACGGTGGTCGCCTCCGCCAGGGCGAGTGCCGCACGTTCCTGTGTCGTGAACAGTTCAGTGTCGCGCCAGGCCGCCAGTACGCCCAGGCGCTGGGTGGTCTCGCCCGCACGCAGCGCGGCTCGCGTGTGCACGTTGAGGCAGTAGGCGCAGTTGTTGATCTGTGACACGCGGAGGTTGATCAGCTCCACGATCGTGCGGTCCAGCCCTGCGTCGGAGGCGACCGCGCGGACCGCATCGGAGGTCTCGACCAGAGCGTGGTAGGCGCTCGGACTCTGCTTGTCCACGAAGATCCGCCTGCCCACGGGGCCTGCCACAGTGCCACTCAACCTGGACTCCTTCACGGGACGCTCGGGCCCGCTCGTCTTGTCGTGTGCTTGATGGGGCGTCGGCTTACCATCACACATGATCATTGAACATGAAATCATCCCTGGGAGGGGCGTGCGATGAGCGACGTCGAGAGAGACCCCGCAGAACTTCGTTGCGGGGTCTCGGACCATGGTCAGCATGCGTCGAAGGTCGACGTCCTCTCCGCTCGGGACGTCCCGTTGGGCGGTCCGAGGGCGATGGCGGTACGGCGCACGCTGCCGCAGCGCGCCCGGACTCTGATCGGGGCCTGGTGCTTCGTCGACCACTACGGCCCTGACGACGTCACCGACACGGGAGGCATGGACGTCGCGCCCCATCCGCACATCGGCCTGCAGACGGTGAGCTGGCTCTTCAGCGGGGAGATCGAGCACCGGGACAGCATGGGCAGCCACGCTCTCGTGAGGCCCGGCGAGCTGAACCTCATGACGGGTGGGTACGGCATCAGTCACTCGGAAGTCTCCACCGCTCGCACCACGATCCTGCACGGCGTCCAGCTATGGGTGGCGCTTCCCGAAGAACACCGGCACACCGGCCGTGACTTCCAGCACTACGTTCCGGGCCCGGTCCGGGTGGACGGGGCCGAAGTCAGAGTGTTCCTGGGGACGCTGGCAGGTGACACCTCTCCGGTGCGGACCTTCACGCCCCTGCTCGGTGCCGAACTCATCCTTGAGCCGCGCTCGACGACCACACTCGCCATCGACGCCGGCTTCGAGCACGGCCTGCTCGTCGACCACGGGGATGTACGCGTCGCCGGAACAATCCTGCACCCGGCGGAGTTGGGCTACCTCGGTTCGGGAAACGACACGCTGACGCTGGCGAACGAGACGGACACCGCTGCGAGGGTGGTCCTGCTCGGCGGGACGCCGTTCGAGGAACAGATCGTCATGTGGTGGAATTTTATTGCCCGGAGCCATGGAGAGATCGCCGAGGCCAGGGAAGCGTGGCAGAACGCATCCGACCGCTTTGGCCAGGTAGATGGTTACGACGGCGACCGTCTTCCCGCTCCCACCCTTCCCAACGCCACCATCGCACCGCGCATGAACCCGACGCGCCACTGAAGGACAGACGATGACGCAGCCCACCGCCGCTCCGACTGTCCAGCGAGTGGAACCCAAACACCGTTACGAAATCCTGGTCGACGGCAGGACCGCCGGCCTCACCGCTTACCGCGACCGCGATGAACAGCGCGTCTTTTACCACACCGAAATCGACAACGCCCTCGCTGGACAGCGTCTGGCCTCGATACTCGTACAGCAGGCGTTGAGCGACGTACGCACCTCGGGCAAGCGCATCGTGCCGGTCTGCCCCTACGTGGCGAAGTTCCTCACAAAGCATGACGAGTTCGCCGACATCACCGACCCGGTAACCCCCGAGCTCCTGAAGTGGCTGGACACCGTGCTGCAGCACTGACGCCCCGGGCCGGTCACGGACGACGTCGGGGACGTGGAGCCAACCTCCGTCGGGTCGGCGTCCGGCGTGCCACCTTGCTTGCTGGATTCACTGACGCCGCAGCAGGTACTTGTGCTGGCCGGACAGCACAAGTTCGCCGCGTTGGTTGTGGATGGTGGCCGCGGCGACTACGACACCGTTGTCGCCCTGCGGCTCAAGCCCGGTGATGGTGAGCGCCGGGTAGAGGGTGTCTCCAGAGTGCACTTCGGCCAGGAAGGCGCAGGACAGTTCGAGGAAGCTGATGAATGCCTCGCCGATGAAGTGGGGGAACAGGGTGGCGCCCGGCGCGGTGAAGGCGAGCACCTGCAGGCCGTGCACCACCGGTGCCGAGTGGCCGTGCCTGCGTGCCCATTCGGCGTCGTAATGCACCGGGTGGTTGTCCGCGGAGACTGTCTGGAAAGCCGCGGCGTGGGCGTCTGTCAGGGTGCGGCTGGGGGCTCGGAAGACTTCGCCGACGCGTAGGTCCTCGAAGGTTCTGGCCGGGACGACCAGGAATGCGCCGGTTTCGAACGCGGGCGATACGGCGACCGTCGCCTGCTGCGTGTCCTGCTGGTCTTTCAACTCTGACCTCTCGATGGGTGTTGGATGTGGGCGCGTCATGCGGCACCTGGTAACGGGGCTGCGGATGCTGGTCGCCGCTACCGCCAAGCCGATGGCGGTAGCGGCGGCTCCCGGGGCCTTCTGGCGTGGCATGCGGGTTCTCGCTGCGGATGGCCGCCCTGGTGGAGGTGGGCAGCCATGCCGTGCTGACGCAAGATGTCAACCACCGGCTCGACGGGCCGACCACCGTGGCCCGCCCCGGCTCATTGGGCGGGGTAGATCCGGGCGGCCAGGAGGTTGGGGTCGTTGTTGGTGAAGTAGGCGCCGCTGGCGATGTAGGCCGTGTTGCCGCGTACGGCGAGCGAGGTCGGGTTCTCAAGACCGTCGGCGCCGGTCAGCATGACGGTGTGACTGCCGCTCGGCCTGACCAGGGCCACCTCGTTGTCCGCGTTGATCGCGGCCAGGAGGGTGTCGCCGCGGCCGGTGAACGCGAAGTCGTCAATGTCGGTCAGGCCGGTGGCCCGGGTCTCGACCGGCCCGGCGGTGCCGTACTGGGTGACCGGGATGCGCAGCACGGTGCCCTTGTCCAGGTTGGACGCCCAGACCGCCCCGTTGTGGATTTTGATGCCGTTGGCTCCGAGGAATCCCTCGGCGGCCAGTTCGGGGGCGGTGGCCCACCGGGTGGGCGTGCCCCCGGTGACGGGCACCCGCCAGATTGTGCCGAGGACCGAGTCGGCCACGTACAGCCGGCGTTCGTGCCGGTCGAGAGTGAGGCCGTTGGGAAGGCCGTCGCCCGGGAGCGCGGCGATGCGCTGCGGGGCGCCGCCGGGGCGCAGGCGCCACAGGCCGGTCAGGTCGCTGCTGCCGGTGGCGTACAGGAAGTACAGGGTCCCGTCGTGGGCACGGACGATTCCGCCGAGGAAGGGCGAGGAGAGGGCAGGGGTCTCGGCGCCGGCCGGAGGCTTGGGCAGGGTGGCGAGGACGTGCACCCGGCCGTCACGGTCGATGCGGGCCACTTGACGGCTGTAGGCGAAGGTGACGACGGCGCTGTCGCCGGGCTCCAGGGTGATGTTCTCCGGTCGCTGTCCGTCGGCGATGTCCAGGTGTGCAACGAAGCGCACGTCCGGCTTCGGGGCGGCCGTGGCCGCCGTCGTGGGACCGGCGGCGGTCATGGCGAGGGCAGCCGCGACGACCGAGGCCAGGAGACCGGTGCGTGTCCCTGTGAGGAATCTGGGCATGCGGGATCTCTTCTCTTTCTCTCTGATTGCAGGGGGGCGGGTCAGCCGACGAACCGCTGTCGCAGTTCGCCGATGCCCTGGACGGAGCTGACGAGTTCGTCGCCGGCGGCCAGCCAGCGCTGAGGTGTGCGGCCGAGGCCGACACCCGCCGGAGTGCCGGTGAAGATCACGTCTCCCGGCAGCAGCGGGAGCACCTCGGACAGCCTGGCTATGAGGGCGGGCACGGAGAAGATGAGCTGCCGAGTACGGCCACGCTGCATCTCCTCACCGTTGACGGCGCAGGTCAGCTCCAGGTCGTCAGGGTCCTCGAACTCGTCCGGGGTCACCAGCCAGGGGCCCGTCGGGGCGAAGCCCGGGTAGGACTTGCCGAGGCTGAACTGAGGGGCCGGGCCGTCCATCTGCAGGACGCGCTCGGAGATGTCCTGGCCGGCCGTCAGACCCGCGACGTAGCTCCAGGCATCGGTTTCGGACACCTGGTGCGCCTCCCTGCCGACCACCGCCACCAGTTCCACCTCCCAGTCGGTGTGGCCGCCCCGCGGCAACGTCACCTCGCTCACCGGGCCGGTGAGAGCGGTCGCGTACTTGGTGAAGACCGGCGGCATGCCCTCGGGCGTGCTGAATCCGGCCTCGACGATGTGCTCCCGGTAGTTGAGGCCGATGGCGAAGAGCTGGCGGGGGGCCGGCGCGGGCGCACCGAGGTCCGCCGGGTCGAAGGGGACCCCGCCGCCGAGGTCGGCCCTGGCGGCCCAGGCGTGGAACTCGTCCCAGCGGGAGTAGACGGCCTGTGGGTCGGAGGAGAACAGCCCGCCACTGGCTGTGTGGACGTCGGCCGCCCGGCCGCGGGTGATCACGACCAGTCGGCCGGCGAGATTGGCGATGCGCAAGGGGGCTCCCTAGGGGCTGGAAGGTCGAGCTATGGGTTGGAAGGCCGAGTGGCGCGTTCGAGTGCGAGCAGCACAGATTGGTAGGGGCGGCCCGTGGCGTGCTCCATGCCGATCTCGCAGGTGCGGTTGGCCGACAGGTAGGCATCGAACGTGCCGGACGAGACCTCGGCGACCTCGTGTGCCGTCGCCGCCTCGGTCAGTTCCTTGTGGAGCAGTCCCCGGTCGCCGGCGAAGCCGCAGCACTCCGCGTAGACAGGCACCTGGACGTCCCGCGCGATGAACTCGGCGACGGCCTGAAGCTGGTCGACGTCCTTGAGGTGTCGCATGGAGCAGGTGGGGTGGAGCACCGCGCTGTCCATCGGGTCGGTGACCTCGAGGTGCGGCAGCAGTTCCGTGGCGGCCCAGACGACGGAGTCCACCACGGTGAGGGCGCGATGCTTGCGCAGGTTCTCGGCCGTCAGATACGGCGTGACTTCCTGCCCGATGCCGAGGGTGCAGGACGACGCGTCGACGATGAGCGGCAGGCGCCCTCCGTCGGTCCACTCCCAGGCTCGCTCGACGATGCGGTTCGCCATGACGGTGTTGCCGTTGTCGTAGCCCTTGGAGTGCCAGATCGTCGCGCAGCACGAACCGGCCATGTCCGACGGTATCCAGACCGGCCGCCCGGCCCGGCGGGAGACCTCGACGATCGCTTCGGGCAGGGAAGGCCCGTCCACACCGTCGGGTCCCGCGAAGATCCGGTTGACGCAGGCCACGTAGTAGACGGCAACGGCGGTCCCGCGGTCCGTTCCGGGCAGCCGCGAACGTGCGGGGGACGGTACGGCGGAAATCCATTCGGGCACCAGGTCGGGCGAGACCACCTTTCGTAGGGCGGAGGTGACGCCCCCCAGGACCCGGTCGCCGACATGGTCCGCGATTCCGAGGGCGGTCCGGACCGACGACTCCACGAGGGAGAACCGCTCCGCGACCCGTGCCGCGTTCCGCTCCTCCCGCTCGGAGTGCCGCTGATGGCGGAATGCCTTCATCATGGCGCCGGTGTCGATACCGACCGGGCAGGCCGTCTTGCAGGTCGAATCGCCGGCGCAGGTGTCGACCGCGTCGTACCCGTAGGACTCCAGGAGGCTCCCCAAGGCGGCGGAGCCGTCGGGCTGGCGCATCATCTCGCGCCGCAACACGATCCGCTGACGCGGTGTGGTGGTGAGGTCGCGGCTGGGGCAGACGGGCTCGCAGAAACCGCACTCGATGCACGGATCGGCGACCGCCTCGATGGTGGGGATGGTCTTGAGCCCCTGCAGATGAGCTTGGGGATCACGGTTGAGGACCACCCCGGGGGCGAGTACCCCCGAGGGGTCGAGGGTCTGCTTGACCCGCCACATCAACTCGGTTGCGCGGGCGCCCCATTCGGCTTCGAGGAACGGCGTCATGTTGCGACCGGTGGCGTGCTCAGCCTTGAGCGAGCCGTCGAAGCGGCGCACCACCATGGTGCAGAACTCGTCCATGAAGTCGGCGTAGCGCTCGACCTCTTTCGGACGGGCGGCGTCGAAGGCGAGCAGGAAGTGCAGGTTGCCGTGCGCCGCGTGGCCGGCGACCGCGGCGTCGAAACCGTGCCGGCGCTGCAGCTCGGCCAGGGCCTCGCACGCCTCGGCCAGGCGGGCGGGCGGTACCGCGAAGTCCTCGGTGATGAGCGTGGATCCGGCCGGCCGTGCCTTGCCGACCGCCGTCATGAACGCCTCGCGGGCGTGCCAGTACGTGCGGATGGTGGCCGAGTCCTCGACGAAGCGGTTGGTGACGGACGCCACCGGGGCCACCAGCGCCAGTTTCGCCAGGACAGCGGCGGCGGCCTGCCTGTGGGCCTGGTGGGCTGCCTCGTCCGGGGCGCGAAACTCCACCAGCAGGGCCGCGGTATCCCGGGGAATCTCGGCCCAGTCGGCGGGGACTCCGTCGACGCTCGCACAGGCGCGGAGAGTGTTGCCGTCCATCACCTCCACCGCGCGGGCTCCGGCTTCGTTGAACAGCGGTACCGCCGCCGCGGCGGCGGTGAGGTCGGGGAAGAACAACAGTGCCGTGTGGGTGAGCCGGTCCAGGGAGACTGTCTTGAACACCGTCTCGGCGATGAAACCGAGGGTGCCCTGGGAGCCGACCATCAGCCCGCGCAGGATCTCCACGGGGGTGTAGCCGTCCAGGAAGGCATCGAGGCGGTAGCCGTTGGTGTTCTTCAACGCGTACTTCGCGCGGATCCGGGCGACCAGCTCACTGTCACCCTCGATCTCGCTCTTCAGAGCCAGCAGCCCCGCGCACAGCTCGGGTTCAGCCTCGCGAAGGCGCGCGTCGGCGTCCGGAGCCGCGGTGTCGACGATCGTGCCGGACGGGAGGACCAGGGTGAGGGACGAGAGCAGGCGGTAGGAGTTGCGGGTGACGCCGGCGGTCATGCCCGATGCGTTGTTGGCGACCACCCCGCCGATGGTGCAGGCGCTGGAACTCGCCGGGTCGGGGCCCATCAGCCGACCGTGCCGGGACAGCGTGATGTTGGCGCGCCCCACGGTCGTACCGGGCCCGATCCGCGCCTCGTTCCCGCCGTCGAGCACCTCGACGCCGGTCCAGTGGCGGCGCACGTCGACCAGGATGTCCTTGCCCTGGGCCTGACCGTTCAGCGAGGTCCCAGCCGCCCGGAAGACGATCTCGCGTTGCTGCTCGTGGGCGTAGCGCAGCACCGCGGCCACGTCCTCGATGTTCTCGGCGATCACGACCACTTGGGGCACGAAGCGGTAGGGGCTGGCGTCCGAGGCGTACTTCACTAGGTCCGACAGCGTGTGCAGCACCTTTCGGGTCCCCAGCAGGCGGACCAGGTCCTCCCGCAGGGCATCGGGAGTGCCCGATGCCCGTTCGTCGGGCACCCGATCGGTGGCTGGTTGCCGGGTCTGCCGTGGGCGCAGCTTTCCCGGTTCCGGATCGAGCAGTGCCATACGGCTCTCCGTTCCCTTGCGAGGTGTTCGGTCGGCGGCGCGGCCGGTCAGTGGTCGGAGCGGATGGAACGGACCGCCCGCAGGATCAGGCCGGTGACAGGGCCGGGGTCGCTCACGGCGGCTGCGTGCGGGGCACGGACGGCGACCGTGTGGGCGCGGGCGCGCTCGGCCATCCAGCGCTCGGCGGCCGGCGGGATGTTGCGGTCCTCGGTGGCCACGAGGTACCAGCTGGGGATCCTCTTCCACGCGGCCGCGGTGGCCTGCTCCTGGAGAGCTGCCAGGGTGATCGGTCGCTGTCCCGCGGCCATGACCTGGGCGGTCGGCCGGGGGACACCGGCCGCGAACTGCTGGCGGAACAGGTCCTTCTTGATGACCAGTTCTTCTCCCTGTCCGCCGTCGGGCAACGGGTAGTACTGGGTGGCGGTGGCCTGTCCCAGGGTGCTGCCGGGGAACTTGTCGGTGAGCTGGAGCGCGCTCTCGCCGATGTCGGGAACGAAGGCGGCTATGTAGACCAGTGCCTTGACCTGCGGGGCGTCGGCCGCGGCCTGGCTGATGACCGCTCCGCCGTAGGAGTGCCCCACCAGCACGATCGGTCCGGTGACGCTGTCCAGAACGCTGCGAATGTAGGCGGAGTCGCTTGCAAGTCCGCGCAGTGGCAGGGCCGGTGCCAGTACGCGGTGGCCCTGTCGCTGCAGGCGTTCGACGACCGCGCTCCAGCTGGAGGCGTCGGCGAACGCGCCGTGGATCAGGACGATGGTGGGTGCGGCGGGGCGCCCGTGCCGTTCGGCAGGACGGTCGGCCGTCGCAGATTGCGCGGCCTGCGAGATACCGGCGGTCCCCAGGGCGGCCGCGCCGGCCAGGAGGGACACGGTGACGGTGCGGCGTGAGATCGGTGGGTTCATCGTTCGCTCTCTGCGGAGGGGGAAGGCGGCCGTCGTGTGACGACCGGACGGACGGGCGCGTGCGGGTGCGCGTGGGGTCAGTCGGAGATGGCCCGTACGGCTTCCTCGATCAGGCCGACGACGCGCTCGGGGTGGGCGAGCATCACCAGGTGGGAGGAGTCGACCTCGATGGTGGTCATGCCGGCCCGCTGGTAGCCGTAGCGCTCCACGTCGGGGTTGATGGTGTGGTCGGAGGAGGCGACCAGGCCCCAGGACGGCTTGGTCTTCCAGGCCGCGGCCGGGGCCGCGTCGGCGAAGGCCTGCGCGGCCAGCGGGCGCTGGGACACGGCGAGGACGGCGGCGAGCTCCGGGTCGACGTCGGCGGCGAAGATGGCCGGGAACTTGTCGGTCCGGACCGACACGTCGGTGCCGGGCGTGGCCGAGCCCTCGATCGGGAAGGGGGTGTAGACGAGTGCGGCGGCAAGGTCGCTGTCCGGGAAGCGGCCCTGCAGTTCGCCGAGGCTCTCGCCCTTCTCCAAGGCGTAACCGGCCAGGTAGACCAGTGCCTTGACGTTGTCCTCGGCGCCGGCGACGGTGATGACCGCGCCACCGTAGGAGTGGCCCACCAGGACGACCGGACCGGGTATCTGCCGGACGATGGAGGCGACGTAGGCGGCGTCCCCTATCAGACTGCGGTTGGGCACGGCCGGAGCGACCACGTCCAGGCCGCGGGCGATCAGCCGGGGGATGACCTCGGCGTAGCTGGAGGCGTCGGCGAACGCGCCGTGCACGAGGACGACGGTCGGCTTGTCGGAACTGGGCATGGGGAAACTCCCTCATCAATGGGGTGGTTGGGTGTCGCGCGGCTGTCGGCCGGGCGGGGCTGCGGTGGTGGCCCCTGCGCCGTGAGATGTCGCGGGCCGGTCGCGCCGATACGTGAGCAACTCTAGGGACGGCCGGGCGGGGTGCTTGTCTGTCCGCGCCCTGGCTGTGGCCTGTGCGGGTCCACGTTCCGCTGTCGCTGTTCGGAGACGGAGCCTCGGTCAGCCGTTCCAGTCCCCGAGGAAGTCGAGGAGTTCCCGGTTGACGACGTCGGGGCGTTCCTCCTGGCAGAGGTGTCCGCACTGGGCGATGGGCACGCCGCGGACATCGCGGGCGATCCCCTTCCACACGTCCAGGACGTCGTATGCCTGTCCGACGGCGCTGAAGTCCTCGCCCCACATGGTCAGTACAGGACAGCCGATGAGCTGGTCGGCGTCCTCCCGGTCCTGGGCGACGTCCTGGGGCGCCGCACGGTAGTCCATACAGGATCCCCGTACCGCACCCGGTTGTTGGTAGGCGCGTACATAGACGGCGATCTCCTCCGGAGTGAGCATGTCGGGGTTGTACGACCAACTCCGGTAGAAGTGCGTGAGCCAGGTCTCCTCACGGCCGGCGATCAGCGCCTCGGGAAGGTCGGGCACGCCGAGAAAGGTGAAGAACCAGTACCCTTGCCGGGCGAGGTTCACGTCGTAGGTATCGGCGATGACCCGGGTGGGGATGTTGTCCATGGCCACGAACCTGTCGATCCGGCCGGGGTGGTCCTTGGCGAACCGGGTGCCGACGCGTGCCCCGCGGTCGTGGCCGACGAGGGCGATCCGCTCGTGCCCGAGATGGTCCATCAGCGCGACAAGGTCGTTGGCCATGGTCCGCTTGTCATAGCCGGATGCGGGCTTTTCCGTGTCTCCGTAGCCGCGAAGGTCCGGCGCGATCACGGTGAACCGCTCGGCCAGTACGGGTATTTGCTTGCGCCAGCCGTACCAGGTCTCGGGGAAGCCGTGCAGCAGGTAGACCGGCGGGCCCTGTCCCGCGGTCACCCAGTGCTGCTTGATCCCGTTGAGTACGGCGGTGTGATGCGTCATGCCTGTCAGGTCTTCCATGAGTGTCCACTCGGGTCGGGGGATGGGTGTGCCGGGCAGGGTCCGGCCTCTTATGGACGCGGCACATTTCGGAGGTTCGTCCGGGCGAGCTGAACCATGCGCCCGACACCTCCGGTGAGGACGGTGCGGCTCGCCGACAGGGCGAAGCCGGTGAGCTGCTCGGAGGTGATCTTCGGCGGGATCGCGAGTGCGTTGGGATCGGTCACCACATCGACCAGCGCAGGCCCGTCGTGAGCGAAGGCCGCACGCAGGGCGTCACGCACCTCGGTGGGCTTCTCGACCCGGATACCCCGCGCACCGGCGGCCGTGGCGATGGCCGCGAAGTCTGTGTGCGGGTACCCCGTGCCGTAGGGCGGCAGCCCGTCCACCATCATCTCCAGGTCGACCATGCCCAACGAGGAGTTGTTGAAGACGACCACCTTCACAGGCAGCCCGTACTGCACCAGCGTCAGGAAGTCGCCCATGAGCATGGAGAAGCCTCCGTCGCCCGAGAGCGACACCACCTGACGCGTCCGGTCGAGGAACTGCGCACCGATGGCCTGCGGCAGGGCGTTGGCCATCGAACCGTGCACAAAGGAGCCCAGGATGCGGCGGCGGCCGTTCGGCGTCAGGTAGCGGGCGGCCCACACGCAGCACATCCCGGTGTCCACGGTGAACACCGCGTCGTCGGCGGCCTCTTCGTCGAGTATCGCCGCCACGTACTCGGGGTGTATGGGGGTGTGCTTGTCGACGTTGTGGGTGTAGGCGCCGACGGCGCCCTCCAAAGCGTGGACGTGCCGGTCCAGCATCCGGTCGAGGAACCGGCGGGACGGCTTCTCCTGCACGGCCGGGATCAGGCACCGGAGCGTCTCACGGACATCTCCCCAGACGGCGAAGTCCAACTGGGTTCGACGGCCGAGACGTTCGGGCTGAATGTCGATCTGGACCGTTCTGACGTGCCGGGGCAGGAAGTTCGTGTACGGAAAGTCGGTGCCGAGGAGTATCAGCAGGTCGCATTCGTGCATGGCCTCGTACGCGGCGCCGTATCCCAGCAGTCCGGACATGCCGACGTCGTACGGGTTGTCGTACTGGATGTGTTCCTTGCCTCGGAGCGCGTGGCCGACTGGGGCCTTGACCTTCTCGGCGAATGCCATCACCTCGGCGTGAGCACCGGCGACACCCCGGCCGCAGAACACCGTCACCGTCTCGGCGGCGTCCACCAGCTCCGTCAGCCGGGCCAGTTCCTCATCGGCCGGACGGACTGAGGGCCGGTCCAGCGGCATCGCGAGTTCGGCCCCGCCAGCCGGAGAGTGCTCAGCGGCGATGTCTCCTGGCAGCGATACGACGGACACTCCGCGCCGGCCGACCGCATGCTGTATCGCCGTCTGCACCACACGCGGCATCTGCCGGGGCGAGGAGATGAGCTCCGAGTAGTGACTGCACTCCTCGAACAGCCGGTCAGGATGCGTCTCCTGGAAGTACCCGGTCCCGATCTCGCCGCTGGGGATCTGCGCGGCCAGCGCGAGGACGGGAGCCATCGACCGGTGGGCATCGAACAGGCCGTTGATCAAGTGCAGGTTTCCTGGCCCACAGGATCCCGCGCACGCCGCGAGCCTGCCGGTGAGCTGCGCTTCGGCGCCGGCGGCGAAGGCCGAGACCTCCTCGTGCCGGACCTGGACCCACTCCAGGGCGTCGTGCCGTCTGACCGCGTCGACGACGGGGTTCAGGCTGTCGCCCACCACCCCGTACATGCGGCGCACTCCGGCGCGGGCCAGCAGGTCGACGTACTGCTCGGCAACGGTCTGCTTGGACATGGGTGCTCCTCGGATGGTGTCGCTCACGGGGCGGTGGCCACGCTAATGAGGCGCCGAGCAGACCAGTTGTCCCTCCGCGCACGGTGCGGGGCCCGGCAGTGCACCAGTTCATTTATGGGCAATGTTCCGTGCGTTCCTCGACAACCTGTGTCGGCCACCGGAATTTAGGGTCGGGCACAGAAAACCGCTTCTGCAATCGTTCTTTGGGGCAACCATGGTTCAGCGTCTCAGCACGGTCACGTGCGCAGTGACGGCGCATGTCAGCGTCCCGAAGGGCATGTCAGGGCCGTTGCCCGCGGAGCTGCACTACGACATGGCGGACCCCTACGCCATCCGCCTTTCCATCGGTGCGCCGATGGAGAGACCCGTCGACTGGGTATTCGCTCGCAAGCTGGTGACCGAGGGGCTGCATCGGCCGGCCGGTTCCGGTGACGTGCTGGTCATTCCCCGGCACCGCTGCCACCCGCATTCCCTACGTGTCGTCTTGAGAAATCCCGCCGGTGCGGCATTGGTCGAAATGGCGGTTTCGGAGGTGGCCGCATTCCTTCGGCGGACCTTCGCCCTGGTGCCCGAGGGGGCGGAAAGCCTCCACATGGACCTCGACCGCGCCATCAGCGAGCTCACGTATTCACCCGAGAGGAATTCCGAGTGACCGAGAAGAGCGAGCCGAATTCCACACAGTTCGGCATCTTCGCCATCGGTGATGTCACCCCTGACCCCACCACGGGACGTACGCCGACCGAGCACGAGCGCATCAAGGCCATGGTGGCCATGGCGCTGAAGGCCGAGGAGGTCGGGCTCGACGTCTTCGCGACCGGCGAGCACCACAACCGGCCGTTCGTACCGTCGTCGCCGACCACGATGCTCGGCTATGTCGCGGCGCGGACGGAGCGGTTGATCCTCTCCACCTCCACCACCCTGATCACCACGAACGACCCGGTGAAGATCGCCGAGGACTTCGCGATGCTCCAGCACCTGGCCGACGGACGGGTGGATCTGATGATGGGGCGCGGCAACACGGGCCCGGTGTATCCGTGGTTCGGCAAGGACATACGGGAGGGCATCAACCTGGCCGTCGAGAACTACGCGCTCTTGCGCAGGCTCTGGGACGAGGACGTGGTGACCTGGGAGGGCAAGTTCCGTACGCCCCTCCAGTCGTTCACGTCCACGCCGCGCCCGCTGGACAGCGTCGCGCCCTTCGTCTGGCACGGCTCCATCCGCTCCCCGGAGATCGCCGAGCAGGCCGCGTACTACGGAGACGGCTTCTTCCACAACAACATCTTCTGGCCCGCCGAGCACACGAAGAGGATGGTTGAGCTCTATCGCCAGCGGTACGCCCATTACGGGCACGGCACGCCGGAGCAGGCCATCGTGGGTCTTGGCGGTCAGGTGTTCATGCGTAAGAACTCCCAGGACGCGGTGCGGGAGTTCAGGCCGTACTTCGACAACGCGCCGGTCTACGGCCACGGCCCGTCGCTGGAGGAGTTCACCGAGCAGACGCCGTTGACGGTGGGCTCGCCGCAGCAGGTGATCGAGAAGACGCTGTCGTTCCGCGAGTACGCCGGCGACTACCAGCGCCAGCTGTTCCTGATGGACCACGCGGGTCTGCCGCTGAAGACCGTCCTCGAGCAGCTCGACATCCTCGGCGAGGAGGTCGTGCCGGTGTTGCGCAAGGAGTTCGCCAAGGACCGGCCGGCCGATGTGCCGGACGCGCCGACCCACGCGTCCCTGTTGGCCACCTCGAAGGAAGAAGTCCGCGCATGAAGCTCGTCGTCGTCTCGGCAGGGCTGAGCGTTCCGTCCGCCACCCGGCTGCTCGGCGACCGGCTGGCCGACCGGGTCGCCGGGCGGACCTCGGCGGACGTGACCGTGGTCGAACTGCGCGACCTCGCCGTCGAGATCGCCCACAACTTCACCAACGGGTTCCCGGGGCGGTCGCTGGGCGCCGCGTTCGACGCGGTGGCGGCGGCCGACGGCCTGATCGTCGTCACCCCGGTGTTCTCCGCGTCGTACAGCGGGCTGTTCAAGTCGTTCTTCGACGCACTGAGCGTCCACGACGAGGGCGCCCTGGCAGGGAAGCCGGTGTTGATCGCCGCGACCGGCGGCACCGCCCGGCACTCCCTCGTCCTGGACCACGCGCTGCGCCCGCTCTTCGCGTACCTGAGGACCGTCGTCGTTCCGACCGGGGTGTACACCGCCTCCGAGGACTGGGGCGCCGAAGGGCTCGACGGTCGGATCGAACGGGCCGCGGGTGAACTGGCGGCACTGATGACCGGATGGGCCACGGCCAGGACGCCGGCCGGCGAGAGCCCCGCCGTCGTGCCCTTCGAGGAGCGGCTCGCCGCCCTGAAGCCGGAAAGAACCCTCACTCCACTGACCCCGACACACCCCTGAGAGGCACACCATGACACGCCCCGCAGACGCTCCGATCGTTCAGCGAGTGGCCGACAAGCACCGTTACGAGATCCTGGTGGACGGCAAGGTCGCCGGCTTCACCGCCTACCGCGACAGCGCCGACCAGCGCGTCTTCTACCACACCGAAATCGATGACTCCTACGCCGGTCTTGGCCTGGCCTCACGGCTCGTGCAGCAGGCGCTGACGGACGTCCGCGCCTCGGGGCAGCGCATCGTGCCTGTCTGCCCCTACGTCGCAAAGTTCCTCACAAAGCATGACGAGTTCGACGACATCACCGACCCCGTGACCCCCGAGATCCGGCAGTGGCTGGCTAGCTCTCGCCATCTCTGAGCGAGATGACTGACATCCCGGATCATCACCTTCGGTGAGGAAGGGAAAGCGGCATGCCCATGGTTGTGGCTGCTTGACGAAAGAAGGTGCACATGTCCACAAGGCCCAACCTCCGGACTTCGCCCCGGTCCACGGGGGCCTCGCAAGGCGTGCCGGGCTGGCTGGTCGCGCTCCTGGCCGTCGCGTCCGGGACGACGGTCGCCAACCTCTACTACGCCCAGCCTCTGCTGTCCTCGCTGAGCGGTGTCTTCCACATCAGCACGGCCACCGCCGGGGTACTGATCACACTGACGCAGGTCGGCTACGTCGTCGGCATGATCTTCCTGGTTCCGCTCGGTGACCGCCTGGAGAAGCGCAATCTGGTCACCGTCCTCCTGATGATCACGGCCCTCGCCCTCGTGGCAGCCGGCCTCGCCACGAACTTCCCCATGCTGCTGATCGCGTCGCTGATCAGCGGTGCCACCTCCGTCGTGGCTCAGATCCTGGTGCCCTTCGCGGCCGACCTGGCTCCGGACCATGCCAGGGGCCGCATCGTCGGACGGGTCATGAGCGGACTGCTCACCGGGATTCTGCTCTCCCGAACCCTGAGCAGCCTGGTCTCCGACATCGCAGGCTGGCGCGTCGTCTTTCTCGGCTCCGCTGCTCTGATGGTCGTGCTCACGGTGGCCCTGCGTGCGGCCCTGCCACAGCGCTCACCCACCACATCCATCCCGTACCACCACGTGCTGCGCTCCACAGTCCAGCTGGTGCGCACGCATCCCGTCCTGCTGCGTCGAGGGCTGTACCAAGCGGCGATGTTCGGCGCGTTCAGCGCGTTCTGGACCAATGTCTCGTTTGTTCTGACCGGTCCCCGCTTCCACTACTCAGCGGTCGGAGTCGGCGTCTTCGCCCTCGTGGGCGCGGCCGGAGCAGCTGTCGCTCCGTTGGCCGGGCACTGGGCCGACCGAGGGCTCGTACGTCCCATGACCGGGGCCGCGTTCCTTGTGACCGCGCTGGCTTTCGCTGTCGCGGGTCTGGGCGGGCACAGCATCGTCCTGATCGCCCTGGCCGCGATCCTGATCGACATGGGTGTGCAGACGACACTCATCCTGGGGCAGCACACCGTTTACCAGCTCGACCCGACCGCCCGCGCCCGCCTCAACAGCGCCTTCATCGCCATGTTCTTCGTCGGCGGTGCGATCGGCTCCCAGCTCGGAGCGATCGTCTACCACGCTGCCGGCTGGGCCGGCCTGACCGGCTTGGGCGCCGCTCTGCCCCTGGCCGCTCTTGCCTACTGGGCCGTTGAACGCCGACCGCGGCCGACTCCGGCAGAGAAGACCACGCCGGACTCGTCCGCCTGACGCAGACCAGCAGGGCTCGGCGTCGAGGGCCGCCGCCGTCCCGGTTCGAGGTCAGGGGCCGAGGACGTCCCGCAATTGGGCGCGTCCCGTGATGCCGAGCTTCGGGAAGATCTTGTGCAGGTGGAAGCCGATGGTGCGAGGGGACAGATAGAGCCGGGCGCCGATGTCCCGGTTCGTCAGTCCCTCCGCGGCCAGTTGGGCTATCTGCAGCTCCTGCGGAGTCAGGCCGGCCACGGCCTCCGGGACGGCAGAGGTCGTCACGGCCACGCCGGCCGCGCGGAGTTCGGCGGTGGCGCGTTCGATCCACGGGCGGGCATCGAGCCGTTCGAAGACCTCCAGGGCGCCGGTGAGCAGGGGGCGTGCCTCCGCGACCCGTCGGCGACGGCGCAGCCACTCGGCGAAGTCCAGCTGCGTGAGGGCGCGTTCGAAGGGCCAGTGCGCGCCCGCGGGGTCGGCGAGCGCCGCAAGGAAGTGCGGCTCTGCGTCGTCGGGCCGGCCCAGCAGGGCCGTGGCACGGTGCACGATCGCCTCCAGGCGGCTGGAGCGGGGCGTGCCCAGGTGGTCCTCGACGGCTCGGAGCACGGTGCGCGCGTCGTCCGCCCGGCCGGCGCGTACGGCGGCCGCGGCGAGGTCGGCGAGGTAGTAGGGCGAAGCGTGGTGGTGCACGGGGAGGGGAGGGAAATCCTGTGTGAACACGCGGCGGAGGTGCTCGTACGCCGCCCCGTGGTCGCCTTCCGCGAGCGCTGCCATGCCGAGCGCCTGGCAATGGCGGACGTACAGGCTGCGGGACTTGCTCAGATCGACGCCGCGGACGGCAGCGGCAGCGCGTTCCCGCGCGCCGGCGTGGTCGCCGCGGACGGCGCGCAAGGTGGCCTGGAGGATCGGTGCCCCCACGGCGACGTTCTCCGCCCCCGCTTCCGCCGCCAGGCCGTAGGCGTCCTCGGCCGCGGACCCGGCCGCCGTCCACGCTCCGCTGTCGAACAGGGCGAGGGCGAGAGCCTGGGTGACCGTGCAGTTGGTGCCGGCCGTGGAAGTCGGGCGGAAGTGGTCCATGGCCCGGCCGAGAAGACGTACGGACAAGTCGGTCTCGTCCAGGATCCAGGCGGTGGCGCCGAGCATCACGAGGTCGCCGAGCGGGGTGGGGTCCGAGCCCCCACCGTCCCGCAGACCGTCCACCACGTCGTGCAGGCGCTTCACTGCCGTCTCCCGCTCGGTGAAGGGGCGGGCGACCGCCTCTGCCCACAACCTGTCGCTCCGCTCCGGCTGAAGGGGGATCAGGTCCCCGATGCGCTGGAGTTCGGCGCGGTAGACGGGGTCACCGGAGTTGTAGGCCGGGGTCGCCGCCGTTCCCAGCGCGTCCAGCGCCAGGGCGGGAGCCGCGATGGCCATGGATTCGGCCACGGGCAGCAGGAATCCGAGCGCGTCCGTATGACGGAGGGTGACGGACAGCGACCAGCCGCCGCACAGTGAGGCCTCGGCGAGCAGCTTGGGATCGTGCGTCAGGGGGCCCACACGGGCCGCGATCTCCCCGACCCACTGGGGATACCCGGCGTACATGGCCGAGACGGCGGCGGCGAGCAGTCGTCCGGCACGACGCTCCGCGTCCGGGGTGAGTTCGGCCGCTCGTTCCAGCGCGGTGGCCGCGGCCGCGTATCCACCGCGCCGCCGGGAGCGCTCGGCACTCTGCGCCAGGGCGTCGGCGACCTCCTCGTCCGGGCCGAACGCGGCAGCGGCGAGGTGCCAGGCCCGACGGTCGGGTTCGTGCGCGAGCGCGGCGGCGAGTGTCAGATGGGCCTCACGGCGGTCGGCGAAGGAGGCGGCCTGGTGGATCGCGAAGCGGATCAGCGGATGGCGCAGCCGGACGTCGCCGTTCTCGACCCGTACGAGTCCTGCTTCCTCGGCGGGCCGCCAGACCTCGGGATCCTCCAGGCGCGGGACGGCGTGCAGGACATCGGAGAGCCGGTCGGTACCGGCGGCTGCCGCCAGGAGCAGAGCGTGCCGGGTCTCCGGCGGAAGGGCGGGCAGGTCGGCTGCGAACAGTCGCTCGAGCCGGGTGGTGAGGGGGAGGGCGTCGATCGCACCGGGCCTCTGGAGGCCCGGTCCCTTGGCGAACGCCCGAGCGAGTTCGATGAGGGCGAGCGGGTTCCCGGCGGCCTGTTCGATGATCTCGGCCCGGGCCTTCCCCCGCGGCGGATGCGGTTGGTCGTCCAGGAGAAGGCCGGCCTCGGCCCCGTCGAGGGGGCGGGTCGCCAGATGGGGGAAGTCACGGTCGAAGCGCGCCGGCACGGACTCGTCCCGCGCCGCGAGCAGCAGGGCGATCCGTTCGCCCTCCAGACGCCTGGCGACGAACGCCAGCACGTCCAGGGAGCAGAGGTCCAGCCATTGGGCATCGTCGACGACGATGAGCAGGGGCCGTTCCGTCGCCGCCTCCGAAAGGAGCGTGAGTACGCCGGATCTCATCACGAACGGCTCCGGGATCTGCTCTCCGTCGCCGTCGGCCGTGCCGAACGCGTGCCGGAGGGCGTCGCGCTGACGCGTCGGCAGCCGGTCGATGTCGCGGAGCACGGGGCCAAGGAGTTGGTGCACTCCCGCGAAGTCGAGGCCCTGCTCGCCCTCGCAGCCACGTACGCGGAGCACTCGCCTGCCTCGTGCCGCGGCCACGTCAGCGGCGTGGTCGAGCAGGGTGCTCTTGCCGGCGCCCGGCTGACCGGTCAGCACGAGCACCTTCGAGCCGGAGCCGTCCGCGGCGTCGACGAGTCTGCCGATCCACTCCAGTTCGCGGGCTCTGCCCCGGATGCCCCGCGTGCGTGCCTCTATGGCGCCGACGTCCATGCTCTCCCCAGTCCCGCCCCTACAGCCGCCCCGGACCGCCCAGTGGAGCGGGGTCGACCGTGAAATACCTGTTCACAGCGTTGATGCCATTTTGCCAGGCTCTTCCCGCATGACTGGTCACATGACAGAAGCGGCCTGTTCGCCTTCCTGCCAGCATCCACGAAGGGGCGGGACCCAGCCGCCTCGCACGGGAAGTTCGGAGTGCGATGACGGTGTTCGAAGCGAGACGCGTTGCGGTGCCGATCGGCCGTGAGGAGGAGATCGGCCGGATCCTGCGGTGCCTCGACGTGCGTTCCGGTCCGCAGGGTCTGCTCGCGCTCGGGGAGACCGGCACCGGCAGGTCCCTGTTGCTGCGGTTCGCCGAGGAGACGGCCGTGGCGCGCGGGTCCCGGGTCCTGTCGGCACGAGGCTGGGGCGGGGAGGAACCGGCGCCCTTCGCCTCGCTGCACCGGCTGCTTCTGCCGGTCCTTGACGTGCCGGACCTGTTTCCGAAGGACCGGTGGCCGGTGCCGCGTACCGCATTCGAGCCGGGCGCGGGAGCCGGGCCGCAGGAGCGACGTGCGCTGTGTGCCGTTACGTTGGCACTCCTGACCCGCATCGCCCGGACGAACCCACTGCTTGTGGCGGTGGACGATGCTCAGGACTGGGACGACGCCTCCTTGGATGTCCTGTTCTCCGTACGGCGGCAGCTCACGGACCAGGCGGTGACCATGCTGTTCACCGCACACGGCGAAGGTCCCCTGTCCCGAGTCCCGGCGGATCTTCCCGTCCTGCGGCTCGGGCCGTTGCCGCCCGGGGCAGCAGCCCGCCTGCTGGACGCGCAGCCCGACGCGCCCCGGGGGCGGCTCCGCCTTGACCTGCTACGGCAGGCGGAGGGCAATCCGCTGGCGATCGTCGACCTGCATCGGGCATCACGCGTTGGTGCCGGGTCGGCCCCGGCTTTACCGGTGTTCGCGTCGCGCCTGGATGGTCTCCCGGAGGACACGCAGCGCGCGTTGCTCTACGCCTCGGTCGCGCTGCGGGAGGAGGACCTCCGCATCGTGATGGCCGCCCTGGGCACCGACGACCTCACCGTGTGGACCCCGGCGGAGGAGGCCGGCCTGATCGGCATCGCCGACGGCCGCCTTGCGTTCGGTCACCCGCTGGTGCGTGCGGCGGCTTTCCACCAGCAGCCCGCGAAGCTGCGGCAGCGGGCCCACCAGGACCTCGCGGCGGCGGTGGGCCAGAGCCCGGCGTACCGGGCCTGGCATCTGGCCGCCGCCGCGATCGGCCCCGACGAGGAGGTCGCCTCGGCCCTGGAGCGGGCGACCGCCGTGTACACCGCGAGCGCGGGAGACCACTTCGCCTCGGCGAAGGCACTGGAGCAGGCGGCACGGCTCAGCGGGAGCGACGTGGACCGGGCCCGCCGACTCGCCGCGGCCATGGCGGCGGCGAGCACCCTCGGGGATCCGGAGTGGGTCCGCGACCTGTACGCGGAGTTCTCCCGGGTCGGCGGCGACCGGGACCTGCGATGCAAGGCGGTCTGTGCCATGGCCGCCGCGCTGTCGCTGCTCTCGTTCCAGCGGGAAGCTTTCGGGCTCCTGCTGGACATGTGGCGCGACTCTCCCCCGCGTACCGCCGCCACCTCTTTCGCGTTCACGGCGCTCGCGGCGGCGATCACCCAGCAGTCCGGTCTGCCGGAGCATCGCGAGGAGCTGCCGCGCCTGCTCGACCACGCACGTCGGCTGGCCCGGGCGACACCCGGGTCGGGGGACGACCGTGCCGAGCACCCCGGGCGCGTCACATCCACCGGAAGCACCGAGCCGGTGGGCTCGTGCGAGTTCCCCGGGTTCACCGGGCCCGGAGTCCTGGCGGCCCTGGATGCCTACGTGTCGGTCGGTCTCGATGCCGAGACCCTCGGCGGCAGCACGGCCCGCAGGGTGCCCGTCCCGCCGTCCGGACCGCTCGACGGGCCGACTCCACTAACCCGGCTGCTGACCCACGCCTCGGTGGCGTACTACACCGACGAGGCGGAGCAGTGCGCGGAGATGTACCGGCAGGCGAGCACGCTGCGCGATCCCCAGGGGACGTGGGGGTCGCGGGTGTGGACGCTTCCGAACCACGTGGACGCCCTCATCGCCATGGGCCGATGGCCGGAGGCTCAGGCTCTGATCGACGAAGGGCGCTCCGAGGCGGTCGTCCACCGGTTGCCCCGAGTCGACATGGACCTCGAGGCACTGGAGGTGACTCTGCGCGCACTGCGCGGCGACAGCCTGCCGGACATCCCTTTCACCAGCCCGCACTGGCGCTCCGTCAGCCTTGGCGAGAACCGCGCCACTCGGGCCAGAATGCTGCGCGCCAGCGGCCTCCACGCGCTGGCCCTGGGGGACGCCGAGCGTGCGTTCCGCCACTTCAGATCCCTGTTCGGCGAAGACGGATCGCCCATGATCCCCTACCTGTCTCCGCGCTCCGTCGGCGAGCTGGCCGCCGCCGCACAGCGCGTCGGCCGTAAGGAGGAGGCGGCGCGCGTGCTCGGCGCGGTGCGGGCGGCCCTGGGCGAGCGGCCGACGACCCGCATGACGCTCCTGATGCACCACGCGGCGGCGCTTGTCGACGAGGCAGCGGACCCCGAGCACCATTTTCGGCTGGCCCTGGTCAACCCCGAGGGCGACACCTGGCCGATGGAACGGGCACGGGCCCGTCTGCACTACGCGATCTGGCTGCGCAGACGCCGCAGGCCCCTGGAGGCCCGCGCGCAGCTGACCGCGGTCCTCGAGGTGGCGGCCCGGCTCGACGCCCGGGCGCTCGCGGACGCGGCCCGCGGAGAGTTGCGCGCGACGGGTGTCGCCGACGCCTCCGCGTCCACCACGGCCTCGGTCGAGGGGCTTGCCGAGCTGACGGCCCAGCAGCATCAGATAGTGCGACTCGCCGCGGGCGGCCTGTCGAACCGCGAGATCGGAGAGCGGTTGTTTCTTTCGCCGCGTACGGTGGGCTCGCATCTCTACAACGTGTATCCCAAGCTCGGCATCAGCAGCCGCCATCAACTTCGGGACCTCCTGCAGGACAGCTGAGGCGCGAACGACCACCACCCAGGGCCCGAGCGAGAGGCGGAACGAATGCGGCCGGAGCCTGGCCGGGAGGGGCGCGCCGAGCAGCCGCGACCCGTGGTTCTCGATCCTCTGGTGCAGCGGCTCGTCGATGCCTCGGCGACACCGCCCTTCCTCCATGAGCTCCAGCCGGAGACCGCGCGCCAGGCGTTGCAAGAGGCCCAGGGCGATCGGATCGACGACTTCGACGTGGATGCCACCTTCCATGCGGCGCCCGTGGGG
The DNA here is from genome assembly GCF_045040855.1 of Streptomyces sp. NBC_00009. Lineage (NCBI taxonomy): Bacteria > Bacillati > Actinomycetota > Actinomycetes > Kitasatosporales > Streptomycetaceae > Streptomyces > Streptomyces sp. NBC_00009. The sequence continues at coordinate 1,435,072 of NZ_CP108312.1, read as the reverse complement.
CCCACCGGTCTGGTGGGCTTCTGGGTCTTTCGGCCGGCCGGTGTCAGCCGGCCCCCCACCATGCTCTACGTCCATGGGGGCCGCTGGATGCTGGGCGACGCTCAGACGCACGCGTGGCTCGTCAGCGAGCTGGTGCGCGAAGCCGGTGTCGCGGCCGTCGTTCCCGAGTACAGCCGCACGCCCGAGAGCCGCTATCCGGTCGCCCTCGAAGAGTGCTACGCCCTGCTGACCTGGACGGTCGAACAGGCCGATTCGCTCGGACTCGACACCGAACGGCTCGCGGTCGCCGGCGACTGCGCCGGGGCCACCCTTGCCGCGGCGCTCACGCTGCTTGCTCGGTCGCGCGGGGGTCCGCAGCTCCGCGCCCAGCTGCTGTACTACCCACTGACCGACGCCCGTTGCGACAGCCCGTCGCAACGGCTGTTCGCCACGGGATATCAGCTCACCCGGGATGCCGTGCGGTCCTACTGGCGGGAGTACGCGGTCGATCCTCGGCAGCGGGACGAGCCGACTGCGGCGCCGCTGCGTGCGAGTACGGCCGAACTGGCGGGGCTGCCGCCGGCGCTGGTCGTGACCGCGGAGGCCGATGTCGCCCGCGACGAAGCGGAGGAGTACGCGGACCGGCTGCGCCAGGCTGGTGTCGCCGCGACCGCGGCGCGATTCCAGGGCACGGTCCACGACTTCGTGTCCTTGACCGCCCTGCGCAACAGCCCGCCAACGCTTGCGGCGGTACGGCTCGGCGGCAGATTCCTGCGCGCTCGCCTGAGGTGAGGGCGGCGGGGGATGCCGACTGCATGACCTTGTTGCCGTCCTGCTCCTGGAAGGTCCGGCATTCGGATCGCCTCCGCGCTCGTCGCCAATGCTGTACGCCACGAGCAGCGCGCACGCCTGATTCATCGCCATGTGGACTGCCGAGGGCAATCTTGGAATGGACAAGCCACACCTTGCATGGTGGTGGGAGGGGGGCTCGCCCGACCGGTTCCCGATGACGCACCACCTGGAGAGTGTCGCGATCCTTGCACCGGTCGAGAGGGGGATCGAGGCGGCGCACCCATGTCACTCTCCGTGATGTGCCACAGGGGCGGTCGGCTTGGCAGACCCTGGCGAACAGGGAGGCCAGGCAGGCTCGTTATGTTGGGCGGAAGGCAGGGAGTGGCATTCGATTCTCCCCGGATTCTCCCCAGCGCGGATAAGCACTCAAAAGGCCAGGTCAGAGGCATGGTTCTGACGGGACGAGGAGATCACCCGCATCACTTCTCCCCAGGGACTCCCCAGCGCCCCATAGGGACGTTGCTGTGGGACGTGCAGGCGCAAAACTGAGCGAGCAGGGCCGGTCGACCCCTAGAGCCAGTCCCGGCGCTTGAAAATAACGTACAAGCTGGTACATACCACGCCCATCAAGCCGATCGCGAACGGGTATCCGCCCGTCCAGTGCAGCTCAGGCATCTGGTCGAAGTTCATGCCGTAGATGGTTCCAACGAGTGTGGGTGCAAAGAGAATTGCGGCCCAGGCGGAAATCTTCTTGATCTCCTCGTTCTGCTCGAAGCCCGCTTCGGCCAGTGCCCGCATCTCCGCGTTCTGCTGCTGGGTCACCTGCGTCGCGTTCACCGTCAGGATGTCCGCGAGGGCCTGGCGGAAGCCGTCGACCCGTTCGCTGGTGTGCGTGACGTGGTCGGCAACGTCCCGCAGGTAGCGCTGGAGTTCCTCGTCCGTGCCGTACTTGGCGAAGCCCGCCATCAGGCCGTGCAGCATGCCGACCAGGGGGCGGGTCGCGCGCTGGAACTCGACCATCTCGCGCGAGAGTTCGTAGATGCGCCGGGACACCTCGGGCGCACCGGTGAACACCTCCGTCTCGATCTCGTCGATGTCCGTCTGGACGCCGGCGACGACCGGGGCATAGCCGTCCACGACCGCGTCGAGGATCGCGTAGAGCACCGCCTCGGGGCCGAGTTTGAGCAGCTCGGGGGAGTCCTCCATGCGGCGGCGCACGCCGGACAGGTCGGGTGCCGCGCCGTGGCGGACCGTGATGACGAAGTCCGCTCCGACGAACACGTGCAGCTCCCCGAACTCGACCTCCTCCGGCGCGTCCAGGTAGCGGGCGGCGCGCAGGACGACGAACAGCGTGTCCCCGTACCGCTCCAGCTTCGGCCGCTGATGTGCCTCCAGCGCGTCCTCGACCGCGAGCGGGTGCAGGTCGAACTCGTCTGCCAGGGAAAGGAGTTCGGACTCGGTCGGGCGGGCCAGGCCGATCCATGCCATGCCGTGCGGCTGCTCGCGCAGTTCGCGGAAGGTCTCGGCGAGCGTCGCGGGCGACGACACCCGCACTCCGTCCCGGTACAGCGCCGCCTGCACCACGCTGGCCGTCTCCGACGCCGGGTTGGTGGGTGTGGCGGGCGGGGGCGGAGTGGTGTCGGGCTCGGGCGGGTTCACCGGCGGCTGTCCGGCGGTGCGGCGCCACATGTACTTCTTCGGTTCCGCTCCGGGGCGGGCCCGCCGCTCTGCCATGTCTCCGCCTTGCGTGTCGAAACGGCTGTCACTTCGGCCACTGTGCAGGATATATGGCCCAAATGCGGCCGGCGCGGGGTGATCGTCGGGGGAGGTCTGGCCTCAAGCCACCGGCCCGCCGACCAGGCTTCGGGACCGTACGGCAACGAATAGCGGCAGCCGAAGCGCTGGGCCGGCCGTCGGGGATCAGTCCGTGCGGCCCGTCGCCGCGACCGTCACGCCCAGGCCGATCATCGCGAAGCCTCCCGTGCCGCCGATCAGTGACAGGCGCCGGTCGGACCGGGCGAACCACGTACGCGCGGCGGACGCCGTCAGGCCCCACAGCGTGTCCGTGACCAGGCCGATCGAGATCGGTATCAGCCCCAACAGGAGCATCTGCGCGGGCACTTGACCGGCCGAGTGGTCCACGAACTGCGGCAGGACCGCCGCGAAGAAGACGATGCCCTTGGGGTTGGTGACCCCGACGAGCGCGCCGTCCGCCACCGTTCGCAGATCGCTGCGCGGCGGGCCCTGCGGCCCCCGGATGTCCTCGGCCCGCATCTCTTTGCGGTGCCGGAAAGCCTGCACGCCGAGGAAGACCAGATACGCGGCTCCCGCCAGCTTCACCGCCATGAACACTGCTGCCGAGCGCTCCACCAGGGAACCGATCCCGAGCGCCACGGCCATCACGAGCACGTACGAGCCGATGACATTGCCGAGCGCCGTCGCGACCGCCGTCCGCCGGCCGTGCGCGAGCGCCCGCCCGATCACGAAGAGCACGCTCGGCCCAGGGATCACGATCACGAGGAGCGACATCGCCGCGAAGGCGAGATACCGGTCGGTTGACACCATGTTCCCCAGCATGTCCCGCACCCCCCTTTCCCGTCCATGGAGCCGGTTCATGGAGCCGGTTCATGGAGCCCGTCCATGGAGCCCGTCCATGGAGCACTTGAGGACAGTGCTTCCGACCCCCGAGGGCATTGCCCTCAAGGAGCGGCTAAGGCAGCAGCCCCGCCCTCCGTGCCGCCACCACCGCCTCCAGGCGCGTGTGCGCGCCCAGTTTCCGCATCGCCGACCGCAGATAGCCCTTGACGGTCTCGGGCCGCAGGCCGAGCCGCTCGGCCGTGGCCGCGTTCGTCGCGCCGGTGGCCACGCACGCGAGGACGTCCACCTCGCGTGGCGTGAGGCCCACGTCCCGTACCCGTGGCGGAGCCGTCGCCGAGGCGAGCCGCCCGCACACCGCGAGGAGTTCCTCGCGCAGTGCCTGATCCACGACGCGAGGCGCGAGCGCCCGCAGCGCGCCGTGCGCCTCCCGCACCTCCTCCCACGCCGCCGAACCGACCGCCGCGCCGGCCCCCGAACCGGCCGCCGGACCACCCGCACCAGCAACCGCACCAGCAACCGCCCCGGCCACCCCACGAGCCACCCCACCAGCCACCGAGCCGGCGGCCCCCGCGCCCGCCACAGCCGCCAGCAGTGCCCGCGCCTCGTCCCGTACCACCAGCGCCTGTTCCACGTCGCGCGCAGCCGCGACCGCCTCGCCCAGCGTGCGGTCGCCCAGCGGCTGGGCGGTGCGCAGGGCCCCGTAGAGCACGCCCCGGACCCGGCGGCGTACGACGACGGGGACCGCGAGGACCGAGAGCAGGCCCTCGGCCGCGACCGCCGCGTCGTACTCGTGGCTGATGTGCCGCGAGACCGGGTAGTCCGTGACGGCGCACGGCCGGGACAGGGCGAGTGCCTTGCCGCCCAGGCCGTTGCCCGTCGCGATGGCGAGGCCGCGGAGGGCGCCCGTCACCGCGCCGCTCAGCTCACCGATGCGCACCGAGCCGGTGCCGCCCGTCATGGGGCCGCCCGTCATGAGTCCGCCGAACGCGACGGGCAGTCCCGTGCCCCGCCGCAGCCGCACCAGAGCGGCACGCATCTCCAACGCGTCTGCCCCGTCTGCGCTCACTCGCCGTGTCCCTCCAGAGAGCGGGTCGTACACCACCCCCGTCCGGGGGTGGTGAGATCTGCGTCACGGATTACACGATGGCATGCACGGTCCGCAATGAGGAGGACACATGACGACGGCGACCAGCGGTACGGATCCGAGCCCGACCGAGCAGTTCCGCACGGCGAGGGACTTCCTGCTGCGGAACGCGGACGACTACACCACCGCTTACGAGGGCTTTGCCTGGCCGCGCCCCGAGCGGTTCAACTGGGCCCTCGACTGGTTCGACGCCGTCGCCGACGGCAACGGGAAGACGGCCCTGCACATCGTCGAGGAGGACGGCCGCGAGGGCCGCTTCACCTTCGACGAGCTGCGCCGCCGCTCGAACCGCGTCGCGAACTGGCTGCGCGGCCAGGGCGTTCGCGCGGGCGACCGGGTCCTCCTGATGCTCGGCAACCAGGTGGAGCTGTGGGAGATCATGCTCGCCGCGATGAAGCTGCGGGCCGTCGTCATCCCCGCGACGCCGCTGCTCGGCCCCGCCGACCTGCGCGACCGCGTCGACCGCGGCCGGGCCCGGCACGTCATCGTGCGGCCCGAGGACGTCGAGAAGTTCACCGAGGTCCCCGGCGACTTCACCCGAACCGTGGTCGGCGCGAGCGGCGCGGGCGCCACGAACGGCTGGCTCTCGTACGAGGACGCCGACGACGCCTCCGAGACGTTCGAGCCCGACGGCGTCACCCTCGCGAAGGACCCGCTCCTCCTGTACTTCACCTCCGGCACCACCGCCCGGCCCAAGCTCGTGGAGCACACCCATGTGTCGTATCCCGTAGGGCACTTGGCGACCATGTTCTGGATCGGTCTGCGTCCCGGCGACGTCCATCTGAACATCTCGTCGCCCGGCTGGGCCAAGCACGCCTGGTCGAACTTCTTCGCGCCGTGGAACGCGGAGGCGACCGTCTTCCTCTACAACTACACGCGCTTCGACGCGGGCCGGCTCATGGAGGTCATGGAGCGCGCGGGCGTCACGTCCTTCTGCGCGCCGCCCACCGTGTGGCGCATGCTCATCCAGGCCGACCTGACGCAGCTCGCGACGCCGCCGCGCGCGGTCGTCGCCGCGGGGGAGCCGCTGAACCCCGAGGTCATCGAGCAGGTGCGGCGCGCCTGGGGCATCACCATCCGGGACGGGTTCGGGCAGACGGAGACGGCCGTGCAGGTCTCCAACAGCCCCGGTCAGGAACTGAAGACCGGCTCGATGGGGCGCCCCAGCCCCGGCTACAAGGTGGAGCTGCTGGACCCGGTCACCGGCGAACCCGGCGCGCAGGAGGGCGAGATCAGCCTCGACCTGTCCGAGCGCCCCGTCGGCCTCATGGTCGGCTATCACGGAGACCCCGAGCGCACGGCCGAGTCGATGGCGGGCGGCTACTACCGCACCGGTGACATCGGCTCGCGTGACGCCGACGGCTATCTCACGTACGTCGGCCGCTCGGACGACGTGTTCAAGGCCTCCGACTACAAGATCAGCCCGTTCGAGCTGGAGAGCGCGCTCCTGGAGCATGAGGCGGTCGCCGAGGCGGCGGTCGTGCCTGCCCCCGACGAGCTGCGGCTCGCCGTCCCCAAGGCGTACGTCGTCCTCGCCGAGGGGTACGAACCCGGGCCCGACACGGCGAAGCTGCTGTTCGAGCACTCGCGGGACGTCCTCGCGCCGTACAAGCGCGTCCGGCGCCTGGAGTTCGCCGAGCTGCCCAAGACGGTCTCCGGCAAGATCCGGCGGATCGAGCTGCGCGAGCGCACGGCGCAGGGTTCCACGGCCGAGTACCGCGAGGAGGACTTCCGATGACGAGCGAACCCCTCACGACGCCCCAGCCCCCGCCCCTCTCGTACGCGCACGGGACGGACCCGGCGCCGCTCCTCGGCGACACGATCGGCCGCAACCTCGACCGGGCCGTGGCCGCCCACCCCGACCGTGACGCACTGGTCGACGTACCGTCCGGGCGGCGCTGGACCTACGCCCAATTCGGCACAGACGTCGACGAGTTGGCGCGCGGGCTGCTCGCCAGAGGTGTGCTCAAGGGTGACCGGGTCGGGATCTGGGCGGTCAACTGCCCCGAGTGGGTCCTCGTGCAGTACGCGACCGCGCGCATCGGTGCGGTCATGGTGAACATCAACCCTGCCTACCGCGCCCACGAGTTGGAGTTCGTGCTCAAGCAGGCGGGCGTCTCCATCCTCGTCGCCTCGGCCGAACACAAGGGCAGCGACTACCGGGCCCTCGTCCGGCAGGTGCGCGAGCGGTGCCCCGAGCTGCGCGAGACGGTCTTCATCGGCGACCACGGATGGGACGCCCTCACGGCGGGCGCGGCAGCGGTGACGACGGAGCAACTCGACGCCAGACAAGCCGAGTTGAGCTGTGACGACCCGGTCAACATCCAGTACACCTCGGGCACGACCGGCTTCCCGAAGGGTGCCACGCTCTCCCACCACAACATCCTGAACAACGGCTTCTGGGTGGGCGAGACGGTCGGCTACACCGAGCAGGACCGGGTCTGTCTGCCCGTGCCCTTCTACCACTGCTTCGGCATGGTGATGGGAAACCTCGGCGCCACGTCGCACGGCGCCTGCATCGTCATCCCCGCCCCGTCCTTCGACCCCGTCGCCACGCTCCATGCGGTCGAGCGCGAGCGGTGCACGTCGCTGTACGGCGTCCCGACCATGTTCATCGCCGAGCTGAACCTCGCCGACTTCGCGACGTACGACCTGTCGTCGCTGCGGACCGGCATCATGGCGGGCTCGCCGTGCCCCGTCGAGGTCATGAAGCGGGTCGTCGCCGAGATGCACATGGCGGAGGTCTCCATCTGCTACGGCATGACCGAGACGTCGCCCGTCTCCACGCAGACGCGCCGCGACGACGACCTGGAGCGCCGCACCGGCACGGTGGGCCGCGTCCTTCCGCACATCGAGGTCAAGGTCGTCGACCCGGTCAGCGGCGTGACGCTGCCGCGCGGCGAGCCGGGGGAGCTGTGCACGCGCGGCTACAGCGTGATGCTCGGCTACTGGGACGAGCCGGAGAAGACGGCCGAGGTCATCGACCCGGGACGGTGGATGCACACGGGTGACCTGGCGGTCCTGCGAGAGGACGGCTACGTCCAGATCGTCGGCCGCATCAAGGACGTGATCATCAGGGGCGGCGAGAACGTCTACCCGCGCGAGATCGAGGAGTTCCTCTACGTCCACCCGAAGATCGCGGACGTCCAGGTCGTGGGCGTGCCCGACGAGCGGTACGGGGAGGAGGTCCTGGCCTGCGTCATCCTCCGCGACCCCGAGGACACGCTCACCCTGGAGGAACTGCGCGCGTACTGCCACGACCAGCTGGCCCACTACAAGACGCCGACCCGGCTGCGCATCCTGGATGCGTTCCCGATGACGGTGAGCGGCAAGGTCCGCAAGATCGAGCTGCGGGAGGGGTACGGGGGCGACGCCGGCTGAGGCGTACGACTTTTTCTGCGGGGCCTCATCCGGGCGCGATCAGCCCGGGTGGGGCCCGCCCCGTACCTCCGACCGAACCCGGCAGGGCCTACGCCCCGGCAGCTATCAGTTCGTCCGCCGGATTGTTGACCGGCTGCGGCACGCCCGCCAGGTCGAGGACGAAGAGCGGGACATCGAGTTCGTCGGCGCGGGTGCGCGCGTCCTCGTCGTAGCCCGCGAGTGAGAAGTAGACGCAGACCGCCGACTCCGTCATGCCGGTCAGCCACAGGCATTCCACGTCCCGCAGGGTTGCGGGCCGCACCGACGGCTCGACCTGGGCGACGACGCCGCGGGCCGCGAGGCCGATGCCGGACGAGGGGCGCTGGTCGGCGCGGCGGATGTCCCGGTAGCCGAGCCAGCGCAGATAGAGGGCGACGGCGGTCACGGCGTCGCGCGCGGTGCGGATGGCCACCGGCTGGAACGCGGGGCGCGGGACGGGAGCCGTGGGCGGCAGCGGAATATGGGCGGGCCCTGGCAGCGTCGTACCGGCCGGATCCGGGCCGTCCGCCGTGGGCGGATGCGCGGGCCCCGGCCAGGTCGCGCCGCCCGCCGCGTCGGAGTCCGGCGACGCGTCATGGCTCGGCGCCGGATCGCCCTCGACCGGGATCCGCAGCACCGTGCCGCACGCGCAGCCGAGCTCCGGGCGGGGCCACCGGTCCCGGCGCCCGCAGGCCCCGCACCGCACGGTCACCCAGTCGTCGAGCCAGGTGCGGTGCGTGACCGGCTCCGCGGGCGCCCCGCGCCGCAGCGGCGCCACGACGGGCGCGCCGCACGAGCACGGATAGACCGGTGGCGCATACACCTGTTCACGCCGGCAGGCGGGGCACCGCACCGGCACGTTCTGAGCCATGACCCACTCCCGGCATCCGCCCGGGGCTCCGCACCCGGGCTCACGCGATGGCTTCCCGCCCTCGGGGCCCATCGTCCTCCAAACTCCCCGGCCGCGGCAGGCAGTCGGGCGAGATCCCTCCGGATCCCGTCGACGAGAGGCCGTCCCTTGACGGTCGGGGGGCCGCCGCCTACATTGCTTCCATATAGCAGAACCTAGTTTCCGCAATGTGGAAATTAGAAGCTGAAGACAGTATGAAGACGACACGGACTCACAGCTCGCCGCGGGGGCGCGACGGGAGCGTTGATCCGACACCGAAGCAGGAGAACTCAATGGCTCGTATGACCGCTGCCAGCGCGGCAGTTGAGATCCTCAAGCGCGAAGGCGTCACGAACGCGTTCGGCGTGCCGGGTGCCGCCATCAACCCCTTCTACAAGTCCCTCAAGGAGGTCGGCGGCATCAGCCACACGCTGGCCCGCCACGTCGAGGGCGCCTCGCACATGGCCGAGGGATACACCCGTACGAACCCTGGCAACATCGGGGTCTGCATCGGTACGTCGGGCCCGGCCGGCACCGACATGATCACCGGCCTCTACTCGGCCACCGGTGACTCCATCCCGATTCTGTGCATCACGGGCCAGGCGCCCAGCCACCTCCTGCACAAGGAGGACTTCCAGGCCGTCGACATCGCCTCGATCGCCAAGCCCGTCACCAAGATGGCCGTCACGGTCCTCGAAGCGGCCCAGGTGCCCGGCGTCTTCCAGCAGGCGTTCCACCTGATGCGCTCCGGCCGGCCAGGGCCGGTCCTCATCGACCTGCCGATCGACGTCCAGCAGACCGAGATCGACTTCGACCCGGAGACGTACGAGCCGCTGCCCGTCTACAAGCCGGCCGCGACCCGCGCCCAGATCGAGAAGGCGATCTCCTTCCTCCTGGAGTCCGAGCGCCCGCTGATCGTCGCCGGCGGCGGCATCATCAACGCGGACGCCTCCGACCTCCTGGTCGAGTTCGCCGAGATCACCAACACGCCGGTCGTCCCGACCCTCATGGGCTGGGGCACCATCCCGGACGACCACGACCTGAACGCGGGCATGGTCGGCCAGCAGACCGGCCACCGCTACGGCAACGCCACGTTCCTGGAGTCGGACTTCGTCCTCGGCATCGGCAACCGCTGGGCCAACCGTCACACCGGCTACAAGCTGGACGTGTACCGCGAGGGCCGCAAGTTCGTCCACGTCGACATCGAGCCGACCCAGATCGGCAAGATCTTCGCCCCGGACTACGGGATCGCCTCCGACGCCAAGGCCGCGCTCGAGCTGTTCGTCGAGGTCGCACGCGAGCTCAAGGCCGCGGGCAAGCTCCCCGACCGTTCCGCGTGGGTCGCCTCCCACCTGGAGCGCAAGGGCACGCTGCACCGCCGCACGCACTTCGACAACGTGCCGATGAAGCCCCAGCGCGTCTACGAGGAGATGAACAAGGCGTTCGGGCCCGACACCCGCTACGTCACCACCATCGGCCTCTCCCAGATCGCCGGCGCGCAGATGCTGCACGTCTACAAGCCGCGCCACTGGATCAACTGCGGCCAGGCCGGCCCGCTCGGCTGGACCATCCCGGCCGCGCTCGGTGTGGCCACCGCCGACCCGGACACCCAGGTCGTCGCGCTCTCCGGCGACTACGACTTCCAGTTCATGATCGAGGAGCTGGCGGTCGGTGCGCAGCACCGCATCCCGTACGTCCACGTCCTGGTCAACAACGCCTACCTGGGCCTGATCCGCCAGGCGCAGATCGGTCTCGACATCAACTTCCAGGTCAACCTGGAGTTCGAGAACCAGAACAGCCCCGAGCTCGGCGTCTACGGCGTCGACCATGTCAAGGTCGCCGAGGGCCTCGGCTGCAAGGCGATCCGCGTCACCGAGCCCGACCAGCTCCTGCCGGCCTTCGAGGAGGCCAAGAAGCTCGCCGCGCAGTACCGCGTGCCGGTCGTCGTCGAGGCGATCCTGGAGCGCATCACGAACATCTCGATGAGCCCCACGGCCGACATCAGCGCCGTCAAGGAGTTCGAGGAGCTCGCGACCGAGCCCGGCCACGCGCCGACCGCGATCCGGCCGCTGACGGCCTGATCAGGCGCCTGCCGGTCCGACAAGGGGCGGTCCACCCGATGGGGGGTGGGCCGCCCTTCCGGCATGGCATCGCGCGATACGTATGACACCGCGCGATACGTATGACACCGCGCCGACACCCGGCCGCTGCCCCGTGTTGATCGGCGGGCCGCCCCGGAAGGCGACGATCCGGTCATGGAACGACGTAGATTCGCCGCGGGCATCGCGGCAGCGGCCGCCGCCCCCGCCCTGCTCGGCGCGGCTCCCGCCTCCTCGCACGGCGACGACCGGCTGAGGAAGGCCATGCGGGCCGCGCTCGGCGACGAACTCGACGACCGGGCCACCGCCCGCGCCGTCGAGCCCCACATCCACGACATCGGCTTCGACTGGCACCCGCCGGCCGCGCCCCTGGACCGGATCGACTTCCTCGTCGCGTACGGCTTCGGCAACCGGCCGCCGGCCGGGGGCGGCGACCCCACGAAGGTCATGTACGAGCCGGGCCCGGTCAACGAGGAGCTGGCGGACACCGTCGCCCGCGTGCGCGCCCGCCGGGACGTGCCGGTGTACGCGCAGTGGGAGATCGCGCGCTTCCTGAAGTCCAAGTACGGCATGACCCGGGTGACGTCGATCGAGCCGGTCGTCGCGCCGGACGGCACCATCACGTACCTGAGCACGGACGGGGTCGCCGCCCAGGTCGTGGAGGCCCGCAAGAAGCTGCCTGAGGGCATCGGCACGGCGGGCGTCATCGGCTTCCGCGACCACGTCAAGCGCTGCGTGCAGACCACGAACGACCGCGGCATGAAGGCGTACGCCCCCGCCGGCTTCGAGATGCCGGGCACGTACGACCCCGAGTCGGGCCAGGCCTGGACGCGGCGGCGCGACCTCTATCTGGTGCACGACATGACGGCGCAGTGGACGGTGCTGCGCGAGAAGCTGATCGCGCGGGCGGAGAGCGGCAACTCCTGAGCGCCGTCGGCTGAGCGAAGCGGGGACAACGCAAGAACGCCGAGTACGGGACCGTCCGTACTCGGCGTTCTGTGCTTCCCCCGAAGCGAGCCTCCCTCATAGGGAGATTTCCCTGAGGGGAGCTGTCCCCGAAGGGAGTTGGTGCCGCCCGAAGGCACGCGACTGGCGAAACATGCATGCGTGCCGCCGGGCGGATTCTGTGGTGTGGCCGGTACCGCGGCGGCCTGAGATGAACCCCGGCGGCTCCCTCCCCTCAGGTCGAGAAGGGGCCGCCAGGATCTTGACCACCGCACTGGCTCGCAGAGCCGCCGCGGACCGTGCCTGTCCGCCTGGGGCGGACCGCCCGCGCCGCCGTGTGACCACCCCTCATCCGGGTCTGCACAGTGGCGCGGGCTTCGCGTCCAGGGCCTGACCTCCCGTCAGACCCCGGACGCAGCTCGGGTATTAGTCCTCGCGCAGGGCGCGGACCGCTTCCTCCACGCGCTTGCCGTACTCGGCGTCGGCGGCGTGGAAGTGAGCCAGGTTCTTCTCGATCACGTCGTCGCGCGAGACCTGCGAGAGGCCGCCGGCGATGTTGGCGATCAGACGGGACTTCTCGTCCTCCGACATCAGCCGGAACAGCTCGCCCGCCTGGAAGAAGTCGTCGTCCTTGGTGTGGGCGGGCGCCTCGTGCGTGCCGGTGTAGCCGGCGACGGCGAGCGGGGCCGACAGCGGGCGGCCGGTCTCGGCGGGCCCGTCGTACGAGTTGGGCTCGTAGTTCTTGCGGTCGCGGCCGTACGCGTTCGACGCCATCAGGCCGTCGCGGCCGTAGTTGTCGGCGTTGGCCGCCTTCGGCGCGTTCACCGCGAGCTGCGTGTGGTTGACGCCCAGGCGGTAACGGTGCGCGTCCGCGTAGGCGAACAGGCGGCCCTGGAGCATCTTGTCCGGGGAGGGACCGATGCCGGGCACGAAGTTGTTCGGGGAGAACGCGGCCTGCTCGACCTCGGCGAAGACGTTGTCCGGGTTGCGGTCGAGGACCAGGCGGCCCACGCGCTGCAGCGGGTAGTCCTTGTGCGGCCACACCTTCGTGAGGTCGAAGGGGTTGAAGCGGTAGTCGTCCGCCTCGGCGACCGGCATGAGCTGCACGTACAGGGTCCAGGACGGGTTGACGCCGCGCTCGATGGCCTGGAGCAGGTCCGTCTGGTGCGAGTTGGCGTCCTTGCCCGCGATCTCGGCGCCCTGCTCGGAGGAGAGGGAGCGGATGCCCTGGTTCGTCTTGAAGTGGTACTTGACGAAGAAGGCCTCACCCTCGGCGTTCGTCCACTGGTAGGTGTGCGAGCCGTAGCCGTTCATGTGGCGGTACGAGGCCGGGATGCCGCGGTCGCCCATCAGCCAGGTGATCTGGTGCGTGGCCTCGGGGGCGTGCGCCCAGAAGTCCCAGACGTTGTCCGCCTCCTGCTTGCCCGTGAAGGGGTCGCGCTTCTGGGAGTGGATGAAGTCGGGGAACTTGATCGGGTCCTTGATGAAGAACACCGGGGTGTTGTTGCCGACGAGGTCGTAGTTGCCCTCTTCGGTGTAGAACTTCAGCGCGAAGCCGCGCGGGTCGCGGACCGCGTCCGCGCCGCCGAGGTTGTCCGCGACCGTGGAGAAGCGGATGAACGTCTCGGTGCGCTTGCCGACCGTGCTGAGGAAGTCGGCGTGGGTGAAGCCGGTGACGTCGTCCGTCACCTCGAAGTAGCCGTACGCGCCGGAACCGCGCGCGTGGACGACACGCTCCGGGATGCGCTCGCGGTTGAAGCGAGCGAGCTTCTCGAGGAGGTGCTGGTCCTGGAGGAGAAGCGGGCCACCGACGCCGGCGGTGGCGGAATTCTGGTTGTCGGCGACAGGAGCGCCGGACTCGGTCGTGAGCACACGCTTCGACATGGTGGCGAGGGTGACCTTCCGTACGGAACTGCTGGGACTGCTGACGGTGAACCGGAGCGTAAGAGGCTCTGAACAGCTACGTCAACAGTTTGTTGAAGTTATGGTCAACAGTTTGTTGAAGTGAAATGCATGATTCCGGGCCGTGGCGACGCCTGGGCGCGACAGGACAGGTGTCAGCGCCGCCACGGCCCGGAAGTCCGGGGGGTCAGACCTGCTGACCGGAGAGGCGCTCGACGCCGCGCAGCAGCGCGGAGTGGTCGAGGCCGCCGTCGCCCTGGGCGCGCAGGGAGGCGACGAGCTGGGCGACCACACCGCCGACGGGCAGGGCGGCGCCCACGTTGCGGGCGGCGTCGGTGACGATGCCCATGTCCTTGTGGTGCAGGTCGATCCGGAAGCCGGGCTTGAAGTCCCGGTTCAGGAAGTTGTCCTTCTTGCGCGTCAGGACGGTCGAGCCGGCCAGGCCGCCGTTGAGGACGTCGAGCGCGGCCGTCAGGTCCACGCCGGACTTCTCCAGGAAGACCACGGCCTCGGCGCACGCCTGGATGTTCACGGCGACGATCAGCTGGTTGGCGGCCTTCACGGTCTGGCCCGAGCCGTGCGGACCGCACAGCACGATGGTCTTGCCGAGGGCGTCGAGGAGCGGCTTGGCCTCGTCGAAGTCGGCCTGCTCACCGCCGACCATGATCGACAGAACGGCCTCGATCGCGCCGGCCTCGCCACCGGAGACCGGGGCGTCGATGACGCGGATGCCCTTGTCCTTGGCGGCCTTCGCGAGGTCCACCGAGGTCTGCGGCGTGATCGACGACATGTCGACGATCAGCGCGCCGGACTTCGCGTTCTCGAGGATGCCGTTCTCGCCGTACGCGATGGCCTCGACCTGCGGAGAGGCGGGCACCATCGTGACGATGACGTCGGCGTCCTTGACGGCCTCGGCGATCGAGCCGGCCGCGGTGCCGCCGGCGGCCGCGAGCCGCTCCAGCTTGTCCTTCTCGAGGGTGAAGCCGGTCACCGAGTAACCAGCCTTGATCAGGTTCTCGGACATGGGGGAGCCCATGATGCCGAGTCCGATCCACGCGATCTTGGGGAGGTTGCTCATGAGGGTGCCTCTCTAACTGCGGTCGTACGTAGGTGAGTTGGCGCGCGTCGGGGCGCTCAGCGCGCGGCGCGGGCCGCGGCGGGCAGCCAGTCGAAGGCCTCGGCGCTCGGCTTGTCGCCGGGCTTGTACTCCAGGCCGACATAGCCCTCGTAGCCCGTCTTCGCCAGCTGGTCGAGCAGTTCCTCGAGCGGCAGCGAACCGGTGCCGGGGGCGCCGCGGCCCGGGTTGTCGGCGATCTGCACGTGGCCGGTCTTCGCGGTGTACTGCTCGATCACCGCGGGCAGGTCCTCGCCGTTCATGGACAGGTGGTACAGGTCCATGAGGAACTTGGCGTTGCCGAGGCCCGTGGCGGCGTTCACCTTGTCCACGATCTCGATCGCCTTGGGGGCGCTCACGATCGGGCACAGCGGCGACTCGGGCTTGTTCAGCGCCTCGATCAGGAGGATCGCGCCGACGCGGTCGGCGGCGCGGGCCGCGAGCACCAGGTTCTCCAGGGCGAGCTCGTCCTGGACCGCCGGGTCCACGCCGTCGACGCGGTTGCCGTACAGCGCGTTGAGCGCCTTGCAGCCGAGGGAGAGGGCGAAGTCCGCCGCGATGTCGATGTTCGCGCGGAACTTGTCGCTCTCCTCGCCGGGGATGGACAGGGCGCCGCGGTCGGGGCCCGGCAGCTGTCCGGCGTAGAAGTTGAGCCCGGTGAGCTGTACGCCCGCGTCCTCGATCGCCTTCTTGAGGGCGTCGAGCTCGGACTGCTCGGGGGTGGGGGCGTCGACCCAGGGCCACCACAGCTCGACCGCGGTGAAGCCCGCCGCGGCGGCGGCCGCGGGGCGCTCCAGGAGCGGGAGTTCCGTGAAGAGGATCGACAGGTTGACGTTGAAGCGCTGGTCTGCGAATCCCATGGGGGTCGGCGCTCCCTTCCGTATCGAGATCCGTACGGCACTCGGTGTCGAGTTCCGTATAGCGGAAGTTCGTTTCTGCTTGATGGAAGACTGCCGGGGATGCTTCGCTCTTGTCAAGAGGGGCTGCCGGAAAAACAGCTCGCGGCAGTAGGTTGACCCCGTGCGATTGAGAGTGGAGTTCACGACCGAGCCCTTCGACCTCGACGAGGCGCCGCCCCACGCGGTCGTCGCCCGCGACGTCATCCAGAAGGCCGAACTGGACGCGGTGGATGTCGGACCCTTCGGCAACACCGCCGAAGGGGAGGCGGACGCCGTGCTCGGCGCGGTGGACGCGCTGCTGCGCCAGGCCCTGGCGGCCGGCGCCACCCGTGTCTCGCTCCAGGTCAATGTGATGGGGGAGGGCGATAAGTGACCGCTACAGGAGACGTCCCCTTCGTCAGCGCGGTGAAGCCGCTGGTGGACGCCATGGGGGGCGAGATGCTGCCGCCGCAGGAGGCGGGCAAGGACGATGTCGTCCTGCACTGGGAGGGCCGCGAGGTCATCGCCGTACGGCTGCCCCAGCTGGCCGACTCTCTGGATCACATCCTGGTGGCCATGGAGCGCGGACAGGGCATGCCCCTGTCGGCCCTCGACCGCAAGGCCAAGCAGGAGGTCGTGCGGATACTGGAGGCACGAGGTGCCTTCTCCGTGCGGCACGGAGTGGAGACAGTGGCCGGGGCGCTCGGGGTGTCCAGGTTCACCGTCTACAACTACCTGAACAGGGAAAACGCGGCCAAGGGGGAGTAGGTCGCCCTCTAGCACGCCAAGGTGTCGAACCAGCCGCCGTCCGGATACCGGGCGGCGGTTTTTGTAACTCCAAGTTTTCAACAAAGTGTTGACGTGGTGTTTCGGAGGGCGTTAGCTATCCGCAGCCCGTCCAGCACAAGGCCACGGAGGCTTCCCGTGACTTCACGTCCGATGCCGGGGCTTTCCCGGTTCAACACGCTTCAGGAGAACGCGGCCGCCGCCGTGCTCCACGAGGTGTGTGCCAGCTCGGCGTGGGGGAGCAAGCTCCTCGCCCAGCGCCCCTTCACCACCACGGAGGAACTCTTCGCCGCGAGCGACGCCGCAATGGCCGAGCTCGGCGCCGAGGATCTCGCCGAGGCGATGGCGGGGCACCCCCCGATCGGCCGCCCGAAGCCGGGTGACCCGACCTCGTCCCGCGAGCAGCGGGGCATGGCCGGCGCCTCCGAGGAGCTCAAGGCCGAGATGCTCGAACTGAACCTGGCCTACCAGGACCGGTTCGGTCATGTCTTCCTGATCTGCGCCACCGGGGCGACCGGCGAGCAGATGCGCGACGCGATGAAGGCCAGGATCGGGAACGACACCGGGACGGAGCGCGAGATCGTGCGCACCGAACTGGGGAAGATCAACCGTATCCGCCTGACCCGCCTCGCCGAAGAAGACGTAGAAGTGGAAGAGGACAAGGACTGATGAGCACCGCGACCACCGCGTCGGTGTCGACGCACATTCTCGACACCAGCATCGGACGCCCCGCCGAGGGCGTCGCCATCTCGCTCGCCGCCCGCTCGGGCAGCGACGCCGAGTGGGTGGCGCTCGGCGGCTCCGCGACCGACGCGGACGGGCGCTGCAAGGACCTGCCGGCGCTGCCGGAGGGCACCACCCACGTACGGCTCGACTTCGCCGTCGAGACGTACTTCACGCATCAAATCAACACAGTGAAGCAAGCCGAGGCGCAGCAGGACGCCCCCCGCGTAAGGGACAGCGGTGCGTTCTTCCCGGAGGTGGCGATCACGTTCGCCGTCAAGCCGGGCGAGCACTATCACGTACCGCTGCTGCTCAACCCGTTCGGCTACTCCGTTTACCGAGGGAGCTAGCAGACATGCCCACGATTCTCGGCCAGAACCAGTACGGCAAAGCAGAGAACCGCGTCGTCAAGATCACGCGGGACGGCGACACCCACCACATCAAGGACCTGAACGTCTCCGTCGCCCTCTCCGGCGACCTCGACGACGTCCACTACAACGGCTCGAACGCCAACTGCCTTCCGACGGACACGACGAAGAACACCTGCTTCGCGTTCGCCAAGGAATACGGCATCGAGTCGGCCGAGCAGTACGGCATCCACCTCGCCCGGCACTTCGTGGACAGCCAGCCGTCGATCCACCGCGCGCGCATCCGCATCGAGGAGTACTCCTGGGAGCGCATCGCCGGCTCCGACGGCAACTCCAAGTTCATCGGCGCCGACGAGGTCAAGCACTCCTTCGTCCGTAAGGGCCAGGAGACCCGCCTCGCGCAGATCACATACGACGGCGAGGAGTTCGAAGTCCTGTCCGGGCTCAAGGACCTGACCGTGATGAACTCCACGAACTCCGAGTTCTGGGGCTACATCAAGGACAAGTACACGACGCTCCAGGAGGACTACGACCGCATCCTCGCCACGTCCCTGTCGACGTGGTGGCGGCACAACTGGACCTCCGACGAGCAGCGCATGCCGCAGTGGGAGAAGTCCTACGAGCAGTCCAAGAAGCACATCCTCCAGGCGTTCGTGGAGACGTACTCGCTCTCGCTCCAGCAGACGCTGTACCAAATGGGTTCGCGGGTCATCAACAACCGCAGCGAGATCGACGAGATCCGCTTCTCCGCGCCCAACAAGCACCACTTCCGGCAGGATCTCTCCGCCTTCGGTCTGGAGAACGATGCCAAGGACGGCGCCGTGTACTACGCGGCCGACCGCCCCTACGGCCTGATCGAGGCCACCATCCTGCGCGACGGCTGCGAGCCGCACATCCCGGTCGACATGACCAACCTCTGACGCGGGGCGCGCACTCCCCGCCCGCCCTGACGGGCAGGGAGTGCGCCACACCGGAGGGAACAGCTAGCTATGGCAACGCCTGCAAAGGGGCCGGCAGAAGGCCCTTGTTCCACCTCACCGGCCGGACCTGAGGTCCACCCGGTGGACGAAAAGCTCCACCCCTCGCGGCTCGTCCCCGCGGCACTCCAGCACATCGCCGCGATGTACGCGGGCGTGGTCACGCCCCCGCTCATCATCGGTCAGGCCGTCCACCTCGACACGGCGGGCCAGACCCGGCTCATCGCCGCAAGCCTGCTCATCGCGGGCGTGGCCACCCTCCTGCAGACCCTCGGCGTCAAGGGACTCGTCGGCAACCGGCTGCCCTTCGTCAACGCCGCCTCCTCGGCCGGCATCGCGCCGATGCTCGCCATCGCCGAGACGAACGCCCGGGGCGACCAACTCCCCGCCATCTACGGTGCGGTGATGGTCGCCGGCGTCTTCTGTCTCGCGATCGGCCCGTTCTTCGGCAGGCTCCTGCGCTTCTTCCCGCCGCTCGTCACGGGCGTCGTCATCACCCTCATCGGGGTGACCCTGATGCCGGTCCCGGTCGCCTGGGCGCAGGGCGGCGACAGGACCGCCGCCGACTTCGGCGACATGAAGTACCTGGGACTCGCCGCCTTCACGCTCGTCGTCATCCTGATGATCCAGCGCTTCGGGCGCGGCTTCGTCAAGCAAGTCGCCCTGCTTCTGGGCCTGTTGATCGGCACGATGGCCGCGGTCCCGTTCGGCATGGCGGACTTCGGCGCCCTCAGGTCGGCCCCGGTCGCCGCGCTGCCCACGCCGTTCGCGTTCGGCACGCCCGAGTTCCAGCCCGCCGCGATCATCTCGCTCTGCCTGGTGATGCTCGTCCTGATGACGGAGTCCAGCGCCGGAATGCTCGCCATCGGCGAGATCTGCGAGCGCGAGACCAGCGGCAGGACCATCACCCGCGGCCTGCGCACCGACGGCCTCGCCACGCTCCTCGGCCCCGTCTTCGGCGGCTTCCCCACCTCGGCCTTCGCCCAGAACGTCGGCGTCGTCTCGCTGACGAAGGTGCGCAGCCGCTACGTGGTCGCCGCCGCGGGAGGCGCGCTCCTGGTCCTCGGCGCCTTCCCGGTGCTCGGCGCGGTGGTGTCCACGGTGCCGATGCCGGTCCTCGGCGGCGCGGGCATCGTCCTCTTCGGCTCCATCGCCGTCAGCGGCATCCGCACGCTGTCGGAGGCCGGCCTCGACGACAGCTCGAACATCATCCTGGTCGCCGTCTCGCTCGGCGCGGGCATCATCCCGCTCGCCGCGCCCACCTTCTACGCCGAATTCCCGGCCTGGGCGCAGACCGTGCTCGGCTCCGGCATCAGCGCGGGCGCCCTGGTGGCCGTATCGCTGAACCTGTTCTTCCACCATCTCGGCACCCGCGGCCGCGCCACCGCCGCCGCGGCACTCAAATCCTCCTAGGGTCCTGCCGTGCCCACTCGCCACTCACCCATGAAGGAAGCACCATGGCACCTTCGGCAGCCCCTTCCCGCATCGTCATCGAGAACGCGGCCATCGCGACCGTCGACGCCAACGACACCGAGTACGCCTCGGGTTATGTGGTCGTCGCCGACAACAAGATCGAGTCCATCGGCGCAGGTCAGGCCCCCGCGGGCCTGGAGAACGTCGTGCGCCGCGTCGACGGCACCGGCCACCTCGTCACGCCCGGCCTGATCAACACGCACCACCACTTCTACCAGTGGATCACCCGTGGCCTGGCCACGGACCACAACCTGTTCAACTGGCTGGTCGCGCTGTACCCGACGTGGGCACGCATCGACGAGCAGATGGCCCGCGTCGCCGCGCAGGGATCCCTCGCGATGATGGCCCGCGGCGGTGTGACCACCGCGATGGACCACCACTACGTGTACCCGAAGGGCTCCGGCGACCTGTCCGGCGCCATCATCGGCGCCGCCTCCGACATGGGTGTCCGCTTCACGCTCGCCCGCGGCTCCATGGACCGCTCCGAGAAGGACGGCGGCCTGCCGCCGGACTTCGCGGTCGAGACCCTCGAGGGCGCCCTCGCGGCCACCGAGGAGACCGTCAACAAGCACCACGACGCCTCCTTCGGCGCGATGACCCAGGTGGCCGTCGCCCCCTGCTCGCCGTTCTCCGTGTCCACCGAACTCATGAAGCAGGGCGCCGAGTTGGCGCGCCGGCTCGGGGTACGGCTGCACACCCACGGCAGCGAGACGGTCGAGGAGGAGAAGTTCTGCCACGAGCTCTTCGGCATGGGCCCGACCGACTACTTCGAGTCGACGGGCTGGCTCGGTGAGGACGTGTGGATGGCGCACTGCGTCCACATGAACGACTCGGACATCGCCGCCTTCGCCCGCACGGGCACGGGTGTCGCGCACTGCCCGTCGTCCAACGCCCGTCTGGCGGCCGGCATCGCCCGCGTCCCGGACATGCTCAAGGCCGGCGTCCCGGTCGGCCTCGGCGTCGACGGCACCGCGTCCAACGAGTCGGGCGAGCTGCACACCGAGCTGCGCAACGCGCTCCTCATCAACCGTCTCGGCGCCCACCGCGAGGCCGCCCTGAACGCCCGTCAGGCGCTCAGGCTCGGCACCGCCGGCGGTGCCCGGGTCCTGGGCCGCGCCGCCGAGATCGGCTCCCTGGAGGCGGGCAAGCTCGCCGACCTGGTCCTGTGGAAGATCGACGGCATCGGGCACTCCTCGATCGCCGACCCGGTCACGGCCATCGTCTTCGGCGCGGCGGCCCCGGTCACCCTCTCCCTCGTCAACGGAAAGCCGGTCGTCGAGGACGGACGCCTGCTGCACGCCGACGAGGACGCCATCGCCCGCGATGCGCGTCAGGAGGCACAGCGCCTCGCGCGGATCACCGCCGAGGCCTAGGAGGTGGCCGCCGGATCTCCGCGGCGTCGCGGAGATCCGGCGGCCACCTCCAACCCTAGAACTCCGGTCGGGGGGGACGGCCCCCGACCGGACTTGAGCTGCCGAGCGGGCTGCTCAAGTGCCGCCCCGGATCGTGACCCAACACTTCACGATCCCGGGGCGGTCAGCACTACCTGGGCGCAGTACCCACAACCGAATACCGGCAAGTCCTTGCACGACGCACCACCTCCCAGAAGCGAGTGCCGCCCGGGCACTGGAAAACAACCGGAGGAGCCGCAGTGGCCATCAAGCCCAGGTTCACCAAGCAAGGCACCACCCCCGACGAGATATCCGAGGGGCACACCGAACATCCGGCGGGCAAGCACCCGGTGGACGAGAAGCTGCCGCCGCTGAAGATGGCGACGACCGGCCTCCAGCACGTCGCCGCCATGTACGCGGGCGTCGTCGCGCCGCCCCTCATCGTGGGCGCCGCCGTGGGCCTGTCGCCCAAGGAACTCACCTTCCTGACCGGCGCCTGCCTCTTCACCGCGGGGCTCGCCACCTTCCTCCAGACCCTCGGCTTCTGGAAGATCGGCGCCCGTCTGCCGTTCGTCAACGGCGTCACCTTCGCCGGCGTCGCGCCCATGATCGCCGTCGTCAACTCGACCGACGACAAGAAGGACGCGCTGCCCGTCATCTTCGGGGCCGTGATCGTCGCCGGCGTTCTCGGTTTCATCGCCGCCCCCTTCTTCAGCAAGCTCGTGCGCTTCTTCCCGCCGGTCGTGACCGGCACGGTCATCACCCTCATCGGCGTCTCGCTGATGCCGGTAGCGTTCGGCTGGGCCCAGGGCCCCAACCCCGCGGCGAAGGACTACGGTTCGACGACCTATCTCACGCTGGCGGGCATCACCCTGGTCATCGTCCTGCTGCTGCGCCGGTTCACCACGGGCTTCGTGAAGCAGATCGCCGTACTCCTCGGCCTGGTCATCGGCACCCTCGTCGCGATCCCCTTCGGCGTCACGGACTTCAGCCCGATCGGCGACGCGGACGTCATCGGCTTCCCGACGCCGTTCCACTTCGGCGCCCCGCAGTTCGCCGCCGCGGCGATCGTCTCCCTGTGCGTCGTGATGGTCGTCTCGATGACCGAGTCCACGGCCGACATGCTGGCGCTCGGCGAGATCGTGGAGCGTCCCGCGGACGAGAAGACCATCGCGGCCGGTCTGCGGGCGGACACGCTCGGCTCGGCGCTCAGCCCGTTCTTCAACGGCTTCATGTGCAGCGCGTTCGCGCAGAACATCGGCCTCGTCGCGATGACGAAGATCCGCAGCCGGTACGTCGTCGCCACGGGCGGCGGCTTCCTCGTCCTGATGGGCCTGTGCCCGATGGCCGCCTCGCTGATCGCGGTCGTGCCCCGGCCCGTCCTCGGCGGCGCGGGCGTCGTGCTCTTCGGCTCGGTCGCGGCGAGCGGCATCCAGACCCTCGTCAAGGCGAACCTGGAGCGGGACAACAACGTTCTGATCGTGGCCGTTTCGCTGGCCGTCGGGCTCATCCCGATCGCGGCGCCGGAGTTCTACCACGCGTTCCCGGAGACCGCGAAGATCATCCTGGATTCGGGTATCTCCACGGGCTGTGTGGCCGCGGTGATCCTCAACCTGCTGTTCAACCACATCGGCCGCAGCGAGGACGCGGACGACGTGACGGCCCCGATGGAACCGGGCGGTGAGATCGCTCAGACGCGTACGGCCGCCGGGTCCTCCACCTCGGCAGGGTCTTCCGCAGCAGAGGTGCACTGACGTAACGTGCGTGACGCCGCCGACCGTATGGCGGAAGTTACTTTCCAGTTAACCTGGATTACCGGTCCCGCGTGAGCCGCAGCGCGACGGGACCGGCCCCGGCGTCACAGCACGGAAGAAGCGCCACCCATTGAATGACACCCCTGACGTGCAGGCCGTGCAGGCCGTGCAGGCCGTGCAGGACGAGCGCGAAGTACCCGGCGAGCGCCAAGATTCCGGCGTCTTCGACGCGCACGCCAAGTCCGAAGTGTCCGACGCGGCCGCCGTGTCCGACGTGCATCCGGTGGACGAGATCCTGCCGCCCGGCCGGATGCTGGTCGCGAGCTCCCAGCATGTCGCCTCCATGTACGCGGGCGCGGTCTCCGTGCCGATCGTCATCGCGGTCGCCTCGAAGATGTCGGCGGGGGACACCGCCGTACTCATGGCCGGCAGCCTCCTGATGGCGGGCCTCGCGACGCTCCTCCAGACGCTCGGCATCGGTAACTTCATCGGCTCGCGCCTCCCGTTCGTCAACGGGGTCTCGTTCGCCGGCGTGGGCGTCATGCTGACGATCCTCGCCACCGAGGGCGGCGTACAGGCCGGCATGCCGGTCGTCTTCGGCGCGATCCTGGTGTCCAGCCTCTTCGGCTTCCTGGTCTCCACGTACTTCTCGCGCCTGGTGAAGTTCTTCCCGCCGGTCGTCACCGGCTCGGTGATCACCCTCATCGGCGTCTCGCTGTTCCCCGTCGCCTACGGCTGGATCGTCGACCCGACCGCCCACTCCCACCACAACGACCCGAAGAACATCGCCCTGACGGCGGCGACCGTCCTGGTCATGCTGCTCCTGCAGAAGTTCACGACCGGCTTCCTCAAGCAGATCGCCATGCTCATCGCGCTGGTCTTCGGCACGCTCCTCGCGATCCCGATGGGTCTCGCCGACTTCTCGGCCCTCAAGGAGGCGGACGCCTTCGGCCTCCCGAGCCTGCTGCACTGGGGCGCGCCGTCCTTCTCCCTCGCGCCGATCCTCTCCATGTGCGTCGTGATGCTGGTGATCCTCACCGAGTCGACCGCCGACATGATCGCGCTCGGCAAGATCGTGGACCGGCCGGTCGACGAGAAGACGATCGCCCGCGGCCTGCGCGCCGACGCACTCGGCTCGGCCGTCAGCCCCTTCTTCAACGGGTTCCACAACTCGGCGTTCGCGCAGAACATCGGCCTGGTCGTGATCTCCGGCGTCCGCAGCCGCTTCGTCGTCGCCCTGTCCGGCGCGATCCTCATCCTCATCGGCCTCAGCCCCGCCGCCGGCGCGCTGATCGCGGTGGTCCCGATGCCGGTCCTCGCCGCCGTCTCCCTCTTCCTGTTCGGCTCGATCGCCCTCTCGGGCATCCAGATGCTGCTCCGCGCCGACCTCCACCGCGGCGACAACACTCTGATCGCCGTCGTCACCATCGGCGTCGGCCTCATCCCGGCGGTGAACGGCTCCTTCTACGCATCCTTCCCCGACTGAGCGCAGATCGTCCTCGGCTCGGGCATCTCGACGGGCTGCATCCTGGCGGTCAGCCTGAACCTGCTCTTCAACCACCTGGGTAGGAAGGCGAGTTCGGCCACGGCGCCCGAACCGGCCCTGCCGCACTGACCGCTACTTCGCCTCCTTCGCCGACTTTCCGCCGGGCTCGCGCAGCGTCCGTACGAGCAGCCAGCCGAGCGCCGGCAGAACGGCCAGCGGCGCGAGCGCGGTCCGCAGCGAGGTGGCGTCCGCGAGGGCGCCGATCGCCGGGCTCGCGAGGCCGCCGACGCTGACCGCAAGACCCAGCGTGACGCCGCTCGCGGTGCCCACGCGCCTCGGCAGATAGTCCTGGCCGAGCGTGATGTGCAGCGAGAACGGCACGTACAGACCGGCCGACGTCAGCGCCACGCACACGTAGAGCGCGGGACCGGGGACGAAGACGACCCCGGCCACGGCGAGGACCGTCAGGGCGTACGACCAGCGGAGCACCGGCACGCGGCCGAAGCGGGTCGCGAGCCTGCCGCCCGCCACGGTGCCCACCGCGCCGCCGATGTAGAGCACGAACAGCGCGGCCGTGCCCGCCACCTCGCCCCCGCCCGCCCGCTGGCGCGCGTACAGGGAGATGAACGCACTCAGGCCGACGAAGACGATGGAGCGGCACATGATGGCGCCCGTCAGCTTGAGGAACGACGGCCAGTCGTCCCTGCCGTCCGCTCCGTGTGCCGGTCCGTTCGCCGCCGGGGCGGCGTTCCGGCCCGAGCGCAGGGCGGCCACGCACAGTGCCGCTCCGGCCAGGCCCGGGACGACGAGGAGCGGCGAGGCGTGAAGCCCGCCGGTCGCGACGACAGCGGCGACCAGCAGCGGCGCGGTGGCGAATCCGAGATTGCCGCCCAGCGAGAACCAGCCCATCGCCGTGTGGCTGCCACGGCTCGCGACGCGGGCCACGCGCGCCGCCTCCGGATGGTAGGCGGCGACCCCGATCCCGGACACCGCGACCACCGCCAGCGTGAGGGTGTACGAGTCCCCGACGCCGGCCAGCGCCACACCGGACCCGCCCACCACGCAGCTCACCGGCAGCAGCCACGGCATCGCCCACCGGTCCGTGAGTGCCCCGAACAGGGGCTGCACCACCGACGACAGCAGGGACGCGGCCAGGACGATTCCGGAAGCGGCCGCATAGGTGTAGGCCCGCTCGGCGACGAAGAACGGCACGAGGGCGGCAACCGCCCCCTGGTAGAGGTCCACGCAGGCGTGACCCATGGAGAGCAACGTGATGGGTCCGCGCCGGGAGGCCGGTGGTCCGGGCGCGGCTGTCGGTGAGGCCGTGGGTGCGGGGGAGATGGAGGTCCGGTTCTCTGACACCCGTCCATCGTCCGTACGGGCCGCGGTGGCGCGCTTCCGATAAAGTGCCAAGGTATGCCGGATATCCGCCACACCCCGCAGGCGCCCACCCGCACGCAGACCCTGGCGGCGGGCGAGCGGATCGACGCGCACCGCCACGACGACCACCAGATCATCTACGCGGGCTCCGGAGTCCTCGCCGTCACCACCGACGCCGGCACCTGGTTCGCGCCCGGCACCCGCGCCATCTGGGTACCTGCCGGCTGCGTCCACGCCCACCGCGCCCATGGCCACCTGGATCTCCACCTGCTCGGCCTGCCCGCAGACGTCAACCCGCTCGGCCTGGACGCGCCCACCGTCCTGACCGTCAGCCCGCTGCTGCGCGAACTGATCCTCGCCTCCACCCGCGGCCTCCACGACGCCAGTCCCGCGTGCAGTCCCGAGGGCATGCGTCTGCGCGCCGTCCTCCTCGACCAGCTACGGGCGTCCCCGCAGCAGCCGCTCCAACTCCCCACCCCCACCGACCCGCGGCTGAAAGTGGTCTGCGACCTGCTGTACGAGGACCCGGCCGACGCCCGCCCCCTGGCCGCGCTCGGGAGGGCGTCCGGAGCCGGTGAACGCACGCTGAGCCGCCTCTTCCGCCGCGAACTGGGCATGACCTTCCCCCAGTGGCGCACCCAGCTCCGCCTCTACCACGCGCTGCGGATGCTGGAGGAGGGAGAGCCGGTCACCGCGGTCGCGCACCGCTGCGGCTGGTCCTCCACCAGCGCCTTCATCGACGTGTTCCGCCGCGCGTTCGGCTCCACTCCGGGCGAACACAGCCGCAGTTAGGGCCTCTGGCTGTCCGGCCTTCGGCTGTCCGGGCTCGGTGCCTGCGGGGTCAACTCCCGCACAGGGCTGCGGTCCTGACCGAGCCGCCCTTGTTCTCGTCGTCCGTGCCGAGGACCGCGTCGCCCGACCCGGGCACGCACTCCAGCGCCTCGACCTTGAATCCCGTGAACTGCCCCAGCGCCGCAGGCGACTTGGAGACCGTCAGCCGCACGGCCCCCGACTCCGAGATCCGCACCCGCCCCGCCGCGCTCACCGCCGAGTCGAACGGCCCGTCGTCCCCCGCGTCCGACGCCGAGCTGACGAGCATCCGCCCGTCACCGGTCACCGAGATGTCGGACACGTGCCGGACGTCACCCGTCGGATACGGCGCCCGGAACGACGCCTGCTGGAGCGCCCCGAACTCGGCGTCCCCGTACTTGTTGTAGGAGAACGGTGCGGCGAAGACCGTCGCGGGCCGCTCGGCCCCGTCGCCCCGGTCCGCCCACACCGCCGCCAGCTTCGCTCCCTTCGAGGCCAGCGCGAAGCTCTCGAAGTCGTTGCCCTCGCGGATCCCGGGGAGCGGCGAGAGGTCGAGCACCTTCACCGTGCTGCCGGTCAGCTCGAGGTGGTAGACCAGCCCCCGGCTGGCCAGGGCCACATATTCGCCGGGCGCTCCCGGCACCGCTTCGACGGCCTCCAGGTCGATCGGCTCCGCACCGTCCCAGGTGACAGGGGTGACGTCTGCTGAGGCGGATTCGCCCTCGGTGTACGTGAGTTGGCGATCCGGTTGTCGCCCGGCTTCTTGTTGTCGCGCACGATGAGCGCCTGGACCGTTCCGTCGGAGTGCCCGGTGAGGGCGAGCCCGCTCACGCCGGATTTCACATCGTCGCCGACCGGCTCCCAGGGGCCCACGGCCCCCGCCTGACCTGCCGTCACCAGGGCAAGGGTCGCGGTGGCGGCGGCGAGCACTGACTTCTGGCGGAGCTGCATGGGCGGGCCTCTCGCTTCGGGGTGCACTTGGGGGCAACGCTTCGGGTGACGCGCGTAGATGTGCGGCTGCCCGGGACCGTAGCGATCATGGTGAGCCGGGGCAAGGGGCGGGTGGGCCGTTCGGAGTACAGGAAGGCGGCGCGCCCGGTATGTGCAGGTGCCGAACGCGCCGCTTCACCAAGGGAGTTGTCGGTCGATGCCGGCTGGTGGATGTCAGCCGATGTGGAAGCTGTCTCCGTACACCTTCCAGTCCAGCGGCGGGTCCAGGTTCAGGTTGCCGTTCTTCAGGAAGACGCGCTGCGCGGTGTCGACGCGGCTCGTGTCGCTGTGGGCCTCCTCCTGCTTCATGGCCCACACCCGCGCGTCGAGGAACGCGTTCAGGTACGCGACCTCGTCGCCGCCCTGCGCCGGCGGCTTCGCCTGGGCGAGAGCGCGCTTGCGGATGTTGCGGAAGCTGGTCGCGTCGTCGCCGTCGCCGTGCATCACGATGGCGTCGTAGTACGCGAACTGCCCGAGTGTGCCGATGCCGTCCGCCTTGCCCTGCGCGACAGCCGGGTTGAAGTACACGCGGTCGCGCTCGTCATTCTGGGCCTGCTGGAACGCGGAGTCCTCGGCGGCCTTCTCCCAGTCGCGCCGGTAGTCGGGGTCGAGGCCGTCGTGCGAGTCGGTGCCGTCCACCTCGCGCAGGGCGGGCAGGTACTTCGCCAGGACGTTGCCGGGCTTGCGCTGGGTGTAGAGCTCCACGAGGTCGAGCATGTCGCCGGTGCCGGAACAGAAGCCGATGATCCCGGCGGTGTAGCCGCGGCCGTCGCCGATGTCCTCGATGTAGCCGTACTGGGCCTTCCAGTCGAGCGAGGAGTTCTCCGCGCTCGACACCAGCTTCATGGCGATCTCCTTCTTCGCCGGGTCGTCGAGCCCGCCTGCGGAGACGGGTGTGGCCGTCGCGAGCTGGGTCGTGAGGAGCGGGGCCGCGACGACCGAGGTGCCGATCAGGGCGAGCAGGGTGCGACGCGACGTGCGTATGTGGGGGGTGTGCACGGGACCTCCATGGGGGAGCTCGTTCTTCCGCGAACTGTTAGGAAGGTTTCCTACCAGAGATTGCGGGTGACGTATACCCGTCAAGCGGAGGGGAGTTGGAGGTCCCGGGTGGGGGGCGCCGCGCTCGTGCAGGTGTTCCTGCACGTGGACGGCGGTTCTGTATGTGGCGGGGGAGGGGGTGAGGCGCCGGTGAGGTCAGTGGCCCGGGCCGCAGGGGCGCGTGGCCGGGAGGCGTCCAGAGACGAACGCCGTCGGCGGTACGCCGAACAGCGCGTGGAACTCCGCCGTCATGTGCGACTGGTCGTAGTAACCGGTGGCGTGCGCGAGCCCCGCCCACCGCGGGTTCCCCTCGGTGCCCGCCCCGGCGAGCACCTGGCGCACCCGGTCGATCCGCGCGAAATGCTTGGGGGACAGGCCGACGCCGTCCGCGAAGAGATTGCGCAACTGGCGCTCGCTCACGGCGAGTTGCCGGGCCACCTCCGTGACCGTCCCCGGCCGGTCGCGCCCCGGGGCCGTCGACAGCGCCTCGACCGCCGCCCGCACCAGGCCGTCGCGGGCACGCTCACCCCGGTCGCGGGGCGTGAGACCGTCCGGCAGCAGCTCCGCCATGCGCGCGAGCACGGCGTCCGGGTCCGGAGCGGGCCCGAGGGCGGCGAGTCCGCGCGCGAGCCGCCGGCCCGCCTCGCCCGGCAGCGACTCCAACGGCTCGGCGCGGCCCACGAGTTCGCGTACGGACACCCCGAGCAGCGGGCGCGCGGCGCCGGGCCGGAACCGCAGCTGCAGACACGTCGGGAGCTGTTTTTCCTCGTAGTACGACGCCTTGGTGCGCGGCCCGATGGCGACCACGTCGGTCCCGCCGTCCGGGAGCACACGGAACACGAGCCGCGTCGCCGCGTCCGGAACGTGGGTGATCGCCCCGGTGTCCCCCTGACCGAAGTCCGGGGAGTCGACGGAGTTGATCGAGTCGATCTCGGTGATCCAGGGCCGCAGCGCCTCGGGCGGCGCGACAGGGGTGCCGTAGCGCCCGGGGGTGCTGTGGCGCCCGGGGGTGCCGGTGTGGTCCGGCGTCCCCGCCTGTTCAGCCGTCCTGTCCCGCAGCATGGTCACCCCTCCACGTTAACCGGGGGGAGTGCCGTCCGGGGGCCGCCGGCTGTGCCGGAATTTCCTAGCTGCGGCGGCCCGTTGACCGGCAGCGTTGAAGCCATGATCCTCATCACCGGTGCCACCGGCACCATCGGCAGTGAAGTGACCCGTCTCCTCGCCGCGCGCGGCGTCCCGCACCGCGCCCTGACCCGTGATCCGGCCCGCGCCGCCTTCGGACCCGCCACCGAGGTCGTCCGCGGGGACCTCGACGACCCGGGGACGCTCGACGCGGCGGTGGCCGGCGCCACGGCCGTCTTCATGGTGACCCTGCCCGGCTCGGGCTCCGGACCCGGCGTCCAGGACAAGGCCCTGCTGGACGCGGCCGTGGCGGCGGGCGTGCGCAGGGTCGTGAAGCTCTCGGCGATCGGCACGGGTGAGCCGGGCGCCGGAGGCTTCGGCATGTGGCACGTCCCGGGTGAAGAGGCGCTCCGGGCGGGCGACTTGGAGTGGACCGTGCTGCGTCCCACGACGTTCGCGTCGAACTTCCTGTGGTCGGCGCCGGAGATCCGAGCGGGGCGGCCCGTCCCCAACCAGTTCGGGGACGGCGCCCAGGGCGTGATCGACCCGCGCGACATCGCCGAAGCGGCCGTGGAGACCCTCCTCGCCGACGGGCACAACGGCCACGTCTACACCCTCACCGGGCCCGAACTCCTCACCGTGCCCGACCAGGCGGCCGCCGTCGCCGCGGCGGCCGGCCGGCCCGTCGAGACCGTCGAACTGCCCCTGGAGTCTGCCCGCGAGTACGTGCTCGCCGCGGGCATCGCCGAGGAGTCCGTGGACAGCGTCCTCGAGGCGTTCGCCTACGTCCGCGCCGGACACAACGCGATCGTCACGGACGACGTCGAACGCATCCTCGGGCGCCCGCCCCGCACCTTCGCCATGTGGGCCGAGGAGCACAAGGGAGCGTTCGTGTAAGGCTGTTGGGCGGGAGGTTCTGCCCGGGAAGTGCGTGGTCCTTCCGGAATCAGAGACCGAAGGCGCGTGGATCCGACGCGAGCGCCCGGAAGTACTCGCGCGGATCCGCCACGAGCCTGCGCTCCTTGAGGTCGATCAGGCCTCCCACCCCGGTCAGTTCCGCCGCGAGCGTGCCGTCGGTCTTGCGCACCGACTGCTCGATCCGGAACGTCTTGCCCTCCGTCCACACGAACGCGCAGCTCACGTCCACCTCGTCGCCCGCGCGCAGCTCGCGGCGGTAGCGGATGGTCGTCTCCAGGGTGACCGGGCCGACCCCCTTCGCCAGCAGGTCGGCCTGCCGGATCCCGCCGTGCTGGAGCAGCACCCATCGCGCGTGCTCCGCGTACTGCAGATACACGCTCTGATTGAGGTGTCCCTGCGAGTCGGTCTCGTACCCACGCACTTGAATGCGCACGGTGAACGGCTCGGCCACGATTTTCCCTTCGCCGGCTACTGGGTCTGCTGCTTCGGCTGGTGCTCGATTGTCATGATCTTCTCGGTGACGCCAGCAAGTACCGGCCCCCGGTGCGGGGTTCCGCGTGCTCGCTGACCTGCCACCCCGCCCGCTCCAACGCGGCGGCGCAGCCCGCGATTCCGTCCGGCCCACGCCCCCTCACGGCCACGGCCTCCGGCTGTGGTGTGCCGCCGACCCTATAGCCGTCCCCGGTCGTACCCTCCGCCGGTGGGCAACCCGCCGCCTCCAGGGCGAGGGCGGCGGCCTGCACCAGATGCCCGCGCTCCCAGGCACACGGCCGGTCGGTGGCGCCGTCCGGATTGGTCATGCGGCGCATCTCCACGAGCCCCTGCCAGGCGCTGCGCACCTCGCGCGCCCGCGCCGGACCGCGAGGAACCGGCGCCTCTCCGCCCACCCGCGCCGCGAACGGGCCGCCGCCGGAAGCCACCGGCGGCGGGGGCTGCTCGGCGCGCTCCGGTTCGTCCCCCGCCTCCCGTATCCGGTGCCCGGCCGGTGTCAGGAAGTGGTCGTGCGGCGGGCGTGGATGCCGGAACGCGAGCTTCATCAGGACGAGGCGTGCGAGCTGGGCGTCGCCGCCCTTCAGCCGCCCGGTGACCGGGTCGGCCTCCTCGACGATGCGCCGCTGCGCGGCGGACAGCGGCCTGGTCATGGCGCCACCCCCTGATTCCGTCCCTCGGCCGGTACGTGCTCCCTACGCTCCGATGGTGCAGCACGGGTCTGACAACGGCCGGGTCCGATGGCGTATCAGGGCCGCAGATTCCACCCGGCGACGACCGGACGGCCGTGCTCCGTGCTCAGCCTGCTGACCGTGCCCGTCGCCAGCAGGAAGTGCCCGCCGTCCGCCGGGGTCAGGCCGAGCCTGCGCGCGGTGAGGACCCGCGAAAAGTGGCCGTGGCCGACGAGGACGACGCTGCCCTCGTTCTCTGCGAGAGCGGCGTCCACCTTCGCGAGCATGCGGTCGGCCCGCACCCCCACTTCTTCGGGGCTCTCGCCGGGGTGCTCCGGAGGTCCGGGCGCGACCCCGTCCGTGAAGAGGAACCAGTTGGGCCGGGTGCGCTGGATCTCGAGAGTCGTGACGCCCTCGTAGGCGCCGTAGTCCCACTCGCACAGGTCGGCGTCGACCCGTACGTTCCCGAGACCAAGGAGCTTCGCGGTCTCGTGCGCACGTACCATCGGGCTCGAGAAGACGGCACCGACGTGATAGCTGCCGACGAGCGGGGCGAGCCTGCGGGCCTGCTCGCGGCCGTTCTCCGTCAGCGGGATGTCGGTCCAGCTCGTGTGCTGCCCGGACAGGGCCCACTCGGTCTCGCCGTGCCGGACCAGCAGCAGGTCACCCATGCGACTGTCCTGTTCTCTCCGAGGCTGCCGTCGGTCGGGCCCGGCGATCTTGCACGGGCCGTCGTTCGAACCGTACACGCGGTGCGGGAGGGACGCCCGGCCTTGATTGTCAGACCCCGCCCGTAAGGTCGTAGACGTCGCCGGTCCCGCCGGACGAGGGCGACGCGCGCCGCACCGACCAGGGCGAACGCATGCCGTACCGATCAGGGAAAGGAGCCCGGCCATGACGGAGCAGACCGACCACAGGGGCGTCACCGTCTCCGCAGCCGCCGTGTTCCTCCCCGCGCCCCTGCCGCGCGAGAGCACGGTCGCGTTCTGGCACCCGGACGGCACGGACCTGCCCGGCGCCACCCCGCTCACCGTCGTCCGGCCGCACGGCGCGGGCGCCCGCACCCGGACCGTGTCCGCCGTCCGGCTGCCCGTCACCGACGCCCTGCCCCTGCTCGTGCGGGCCCGGCAAACCCCCGGCGCCCACCCCGCCGCGGCCTGCTGGGGTGCCGCCGCCCTGCACGCCCTGCACCTCGTGGGCCGCGGCCGCCTCCTGCCCGGCCTCACCGCCTCCGATCACGACGCGTGGCGCGCGGGCCCGCTCGACGCGGACGACATCGCACAGCTGCGCGCCATCGCCGCCGCCATGCCGTACGAGGCCCATGCCGCGCCGGTGGAGGGCTCCAAGCCGCTGCGGCTGCCCGAGCCCGAAGCTCTCGTGCGCGCGTTCCTCGACGCGGTCGCCGACTCCCTGCCGCGCAGCCCCGCCGCCCCCTTCGCGGCCGGGGCGCCCTTCGCCGCCTTCGCGCCGCAGCACCTGCCCCGCGCGCGTGCCTGGGCGGTCGAGGCCGCCGCCGGCATGGACGCGGGCGTGCGGGTCTCCCTGCGCCTCGACCTGTCGAACTTCACCCTCTTCGACACGGACGACGCCCCCGACCCCGCCGACACATCTGCCGGTGAGGACGGCCCGGGAAGCGCCGGTACCGAGGAGCGGCGGCGGGCCGGGGCCGCGCTCGTCCAGGTGCACAGCCTCGCCGACCCCACCCAGGTCGTCGACGCGGCGCGGCTCTGGGCCGGCGACGGCGAGGCGCACTTCGGGCCGCGCGCCAGGATCGACGCCGTCCTCGCCCTGCGCCGCGCCGCCCGCGTCTGGCCCCCGCTCGGCCGCGTCCTGGAGCGCGACGTGCCCGACGTCCTGGCGCTCTCCGAGGGCGAGCTCCTCGACCTCCTCGGCCCGGCCGCGGCCCGCCTCGCGGACGCGGGCGTCGAGGTCCACTGGCCCAGGGACCTGGCCCGCGCCCTCACCGCCACCGCCGTCGTGCGCGCCGCCGCGCCCGGCTCCGCCACCGACGGCACCCCGTTCTTCGACGGGGAGGAACTCCTCAAGTTCAACTGGCAGTTGGCGCTCGACGGCGACCCGCTCACCGAGCGTGAGATGGACGAACTCGCCGAGTCCCACCGGCCCGTCGTCCGGCTGCGCGACCAGTGGGTCGTCGTCGACCCCGACCTCGTACGCAAGGCCCGCAAACGCGAACTGGGGCTGCTGCAGCCCGTCGACGCCCTCGCCGTGGCCCTCACCGGCGAGGCCGAGATCGACGGCGAGCGCGTCGAGGCCGTCCCCACCGGAGTCCTCGCCCATCTGCGCGACCGCCTCGTCGAAGGCCCCTCCGCCGCCACCCAGCCCGAGGGCCTGCACGCCACGCTCCGCGATTACCAGCTGCGCGGCCTCGCCTGGCTCGACCTCATGACCTCGCTCGGCCTCGGCGGCTGCCTCGCCGACGACATGGGTCTCGGCAAGACGGTCACCCTCATCGCGCTCCACCTGCGCAGGAACAAGGCGGCGCCCACGCTGGTCGTCTGCCCGGCGTCCCTCCTCGGGAACTGGCAGCGCGAGATCACCCGCTTCGCCCCCGGCGTTCCCGTCCGCCGCTTCCACGGCACCGACCGCACCCTCGACGGCCTCGACGGCGGCTTCCTCCTCACCACGTACGGCACCCTGCGCACCCGCGCCGCCGATCTGGCCGGGCACACCTGGGGCATGGTCGTCGCCGACGAGGCGCAGCACATCAAGAACCCCTTCTCCGCCACCGCCAAGGCGCTGCGCACGATCCCGTCGCCCGCCCGCGTCGCCCTCACCGGCACGCCCGTGGAGAACAACCTCTCCGAGCTGTGGGCCCTGCTCGACTGGACGACGCCCGGGCTGCTCGGCCCGCTCAAGTCCTTCCGCGCACGGCACGCGCGCGCCGTGGAGACCGGTGAGGACGCCGAGGCCGTCGAGCGCCTGGCCCGCCTCGTGCGGCCGTTCCTGCTCCGCCGCAAGAAGTCCGACCCCGGCATCGTCCCCGAGCTGCCGCCCAAGACCGAGTCGGACCACCCGGCCCCCCTCACCCGCGAACAGGCATCGCTCTACGAGGCCGTGGTCCGCGAGGCGATGGCGTCCATCGAGGAGGCCGAAGGCATCGCACGCCGCGGCCTGATCATGAAACTCCTGACGTCGCTCAAGCAGATCTGCAACCACCCGGCGCAGTTCCTCAAGGAGGCGGACGGCCCGCGCGCCCGTCTCACCGGCCGCTCGGGCAAGCTCGCCCTGCTCGACGAACTCCTCGACACGATCCTCGCGGAGGACGGCTCCGTCCTCGTCTTCACGCAGTACGTGTCCATGGCCCGCCTCCTCGCGACCCACCTCGCCGCCCGCGCGATCCCCTCCCAACTCCTGCACGGCGGAACCCCCGTGGCCGAACGCGAGCGCATGGTCGACCGCTTCCAGTCCGGCGAGGTCCCCGTCTTCCTGCTCTCCCTGAAGGCCGCCGGCACCGGCCTGAACCTCACGCGTGCGGGCCACGTCGTCCACTTCGACCGCTGGTGGAACCCGGCCGTCGAGGAGCAGGCCACCGACCGCGCCTACCGCATCGGCCAGACCCAGCCCGTCCAGGTCCACCGGCTCATCACCGAGGGCACCGTCGAGGACCGCATCGCCGAGATGCTCGCCGCCAAGAAGGCCCTCGCGGACGCCGTGCTCGGCTCCGGCGAAGCCGCCCTGACCGAGCTGACCGACCGGGAGCTCGCCGACCTCGTCTCCCTCAGGAGGACGGCATGACCCCCCACACGCCGGGCCGCGCCGGCGCGCACGCCCAGGCCCGCGCCCGCGTCGACGACCGCCGCCGCACCTTCCCGCCCCTGCCGCCCCGCACCCGCACGGCCGACGACTTCGCGCTGACCTGGTGGGGGAACGCGTGGGTGGACGCCCTCGTGGACACGGCGCTCGACACGGCCCGCCTCACCCGCGGCCGCGCCTACGCCGACCGGGGACACGTCGACGCCATCACCGCGACCCCCGGCCGCGTCATGGCCTACGTCCACGGCTCACGCCCCCGGCCGTACCGCACGGAGATCCGTCTGCGCACCCTCCACGACGACGACTGGGAGCGCATCCTCGACACGGCGGCCGCCCGCCCCGACCACATGGCCGCGCTCCTCGACAAGGACGTGCCGCACGCGCTGGCCGCCGTCGCCGACCTCCTGCCCGCCGCCGGCGACCTGATCCCCGACTGCTCCTGCCCGGACGACGGTCACCCCTGCAAGCACGCGGCCGCGCTCTGCTACCAGACGGCACGACTGCTCGACGAGGACCCCTTCGTCCTCTTCCTGCTGCGCGGCCGCGGCGAACAGGAGCTCCTCGCCGACCTGACCCGGCGCAACGCGGCGCATGCTGCGGGCGAGCGCTCCGCCACGGCCCCCGCACTGCCCTCGGTCGAGGCCCGCGAGGCCCTCGCCCCCCGCACCCTGCCGCTCCTGCCCCCGCCGTTCCCGGCCCCCGCGCACCCGGGCCGCCCGCCCGTCTACCCGCACGCGTCCGGCGCCCCCGACCCGCTCGCCCTCGACCTCCTCGCCACGGAGGCCGCGGCCCGCGCCCACACGTTCCTCACCCGGGGCATCGACCCGATCGCCGGACTCACCCCCTGGCAGGACGCGGTCCGGCTCGCCGCCGCCCACCCCGGCTCCGGCCTCGCGGCGTCCACGCGCGCGCTGTACAAGTCTCTCGCCCAGGGCACCGGACGCACGGCCACCGACCTGGCCCGCGCCGTCGCCGCCTGGCGCCAGGGCGGACTCGCGGGCCTGGACGTCCTCGAAGGGGAGTGGGACCCGCCGGCCGGTCCCTTCGACCGCGCCCGCCCGGCCCTCATCGCCGCGGACTTCCCCCACTTCCGCCCCCACCGCAACAGGCTCTCGACCGACAACCTCCAGCTCCGCCTCGGCCGCGAAGGCCTCTGGTACGGCTACGAGTCGGACCCCGGCCGTGAGGACTGGTGGCCGAGAGGCACCCCCGACACGGACCCGGTCGGCGCCCTCACGGCACTGCTCGGCCGCTGACGGGCCCGTCCGGCGACGGCCGAGCACGTCGCCTCACAACGCCTCGGCCCATCGAGTCAGAGTCGTGAAGTCACTCTCGCGCAGCCCGTGGCGCGGATGGATGCGCAGAAGCAGGGCCGGGGCGTCGTGGTGCGCCCTCACATGGCGGGAGTCCAGGTCCGTGATCATGTCGTCGACCCAGGCGAAGGGCCGCCCGGCCGCCCAGTCGAGCAGCGGGCGCGTCTTCCAGTAGAGGCCGTCGGGATCCCGGGCGAACAGCTCGGGCCACTCGATCACGGGCAGCGCGGCGGGCAGTCCGATCGCCGGGCCGATCATCTCGTTCGCCTCGTGCATCCACGTGGTCGCCCAGGCCAGTTCGAAGGGCAGCCCGACCAGGCGCCGGCCGTGCGACGGGTTGAGCATGACCCGTAACCCGCGACGGTGGCGGCGGGAGCCGGGGGTCTGGCGCGCGAGCCAGTTCGCCGGGTGGAAGCGGTGAGCGGCGTATCCGCGCAGGCGGGGCAGGCGGGCGGCGTACGGGTTGAGGGGCCCGTCGACGTCGAGGAGGAGCAGCGGCCTGTCTGTCATGCAGAGGTGTTGCCCACCGAGGACGGTGATCGCTCATGGCGGCGTCGGACACAGGGTCAGCGCACGCTCGGGGCCGCCGACTCGATGAACCTCGTCAGGGCGTCCTTGCACCGCCGCGACCGCCGGTCCCGGTCCTCCTCGTCCGCCGACTCGTGCAGACAGTTCGCCAACTCGAAGGCAGACTCCGCCAGTTGACGCGTGTCCGCCTGGTCGCACACCAACTGGAGCCGCGCCAGCGCCTGCCGCGCGCTGATCCGCGCCTCGTACGACGCGAAGCGGGCTTCCTCCGCCTGCGAGGAACCCGGCACCTCCTGCGCCCGGAACCACCGGTCGTTCTGACTGCGCCGGTAGTCGAACAAGGCCCCGGCGAACGCGCTGTAGCTGGAGATCCGCTCCTGACGCAGCTGCTCGGCACGGGCGAGCCCGGCGACCCGCTCCGTGGACCGCGCCTGGAAGAAGTGGGTGACGACGGAACCGAGCAGGGTGCCGAGCACGGCTATCAGCGCCGCATCCATGGAGTTGCTCCTCGAGGGGTCTGGACGATCATTCGGTCGCCTTTGTATCAAGCGCCACGCGAAGCTTGATGTCGCCCTCGATGTGGAGTTCGGGGATCCGGGGCGGGGCCTTGAAGGCCGCCATGCCGGGTTCGTCGGCCAGGTTCTTCATGACGGACTCCCACAGCCCGGAAGCCTGCCAGCGAGTCCAGTAGGTGCGCAACGACCTTGAGTCGAACGCCTCATAGAGATCCGCCCAGTTGGAGCCGGTGCGGGCCTTGTGGAACAGGGCCTGCAGGATCTGGCGCGGATCCAGGGCCCAGTGCGTACCCATCAGGTGTTGCACCTTCGCCCAGGCTGCATCCGTGAGTTCTGGAACCAGGCGCTTGTTCTCCCAGAACCAGGAAACGAGGGCGCACGGACGGCCAGGTGCCCTTGGCGGTGGCACTCGCAGGACAGTCGCCTTGACGGACAACACCTTGAGATAGCGGAGCTGCTGGCCAGGCGGAACGTTCTCTCTCTGAGCGCGTGTCATCTCCGCCAGGGCGCGGATGTCCTGATCATGCTGTGTAGTCGCTTCGGCTTCGTGCTTCCAGGCGATCGTCTCGGCCAACATGCGCTCGGCTGCCGCCAGCTCGCCATTAAGGGGGGCCAGGGTGCGATCGATGGCCTGTTCCGCCGCCTTGCCTGCCAAGCCCCGCTTTGCGGCCTGCCGGGCTGCCGCAGCGGTCGCCACAGCACAGGCTGCCTCGCTGTCCTCGATCTGCTGATGGAACTCCTCGATACGCCTGCCGTAGTTGACCTGCTCTCTCGCATGCTTCTCCAATTGGTGAGCAGCCAGCTGCTTGAGCTGTTCGGTATCCCCGACCATGTCGCAGACCCGAGCCCAGACCTCGTTCTCCACAAGCTTGGCGTCGAGCACGGGGCAGGAGCAGCGCTTCGCGCCCGCGTACTCGGGAGTCTTGCCGGCGCACCGGTACTGGCGCTTCTTGCCCCCGCCGCCGAAGTACTGCCTTCCGCACTGGCTTGTCAGGCGCCCGGACAGCGGATACGGCCGCGCCCCCGCGACAGGACCCCTCTGCTGGAGAAACTGACGCAGTTCCTTGACCTCCTGGGGCGTGAAGACGGGTGGCAGTTCAATAACGACGGTCTCGCCGAAGGGGGAGCGGCCATCCGCTCCGACTGTCACGCCGTGGCGTGTTCCGGTCTTGCGGTTCTTCGGATTCCTCCAGACCTGGAGCCCTTCGAGAAAGTCGTTGTTTGTGAGCTTGTTGCGGAGGTTGTCCTTCGACCAGGGTTTCCCGTCGCGGCCGAAGGATCCTTCGGCATTGAGTCGAAGAGCTGCCTTGCTCCAATCGCCCTGACACTCGATGACAAGGGATCGCGCCCGGCGCAGAACCACAGCCTCATGAAGGACCGAACAGGCGGCGGGGCAGTCGCACAGGTCGAGGACGAGTTTGCTCTCCCTCTTCCGGCCCTTGTTCTCGATGCGGTACCCATAGCGGGGGCGGCCTCCGGCGTAGCCTCCGTCGCTGGCCTTCTCCTGGACTCCGCCCTGGGTTCGGTCACGGATCAGTTTCAGCTCGTCGTGGGCGACGTCCGCGGCCTTACGCATCCGGGACTCGCCTTCCTCGGTGCTGTTGTCGTATTCGCCATTGACGATGGCAACGAAGATCCCGAGGTCTTGCAGTTCCCACACCCACGGCCAAAAGGCCCTGTTCCTGCGCCCGATGGCCCGCTCTTCATCCACGACCACAACATCGAAAGCGCGTGGGTTTCGCCGGGCGTCCGTCATCAGGCGGGGCAGCTCATCCCGCTTGGCTGCCTCCAAGGTGCCGCTCACGCCCGCATCGGTGTACGTGTCGACAAGGGCCCAGCCCTTCTTCTCGATGTGCTTGGCGATTCCTTTCTTGGCATAGGCGATGCCGTAGCCCTTCTTCTGCTCCTCGGTGGAGATCCGCAGATAGGCGACGGCGCGTAACTGTCCGGGGCGTACAGGCGGCTGAACCACGGTGATGGCGCCCGTGAGAGTCTGTGTCATGTCAGTCCCTTCGAGACTGGCCGGGCAGCGCTGTGCGCTGTCCGGGCCCCGGGGGTGTTCGCAGCGCCTCCGGGGCCATCTTGTTTGAGGCATCGTAAGATGCCTGGGCGCCAGATATGGGCGAGTTTGGCTTCATTCCCTCTTGCTGAGTGGGCTGGCGCATGCCGCCTGAAAAAGCAGCTCAAGCAGTTCGTCCAGACCGCAGGGGCCGGCTACGCCCTCGGACCCGCTCCATGTCCGGGACCCAGCGAGACTCCCCGCCCCGCGAAGAACGTCTCGAACGTCGCCAACGGCAGTTCCGCGCAACGGGTTTCGGGGCTGATGCCCGACGGGTTGTGGAAGTGGAAGCGGTCATCGTCGCGCGCCGTGAGCAGGACCAGGTGCCCGCCGCGGCCGGGCGCGGGACGCTCCGGGCGGCGGATCCCGTAGTGGACCGAGGCCATGACCGTACGGCCCTGATCGAGCAGCCCGGCGATCTCGTCGACCGTCAGTGTGCGGTGGACGGTCGCGTCCAGGCCGAGTTCCTCGC
Source organism: Streptomyces sp. NBC_00009 (assembly GCF_045040855.1). Taxonomy (NCBI): domain Bacteria; kingdom Bacillati; phylum Actinomycetota; class Actinomycetes; order Kitasatosporales; family Streptomycetaceae; genus Streptomyces; species Streptomyces sp. NBC_00009. Next base: position 1,394,296 of record NZ_CP108312.1, on the reverse strand, counting down.
GGGCGTACTCGGCGAACGGGGCGTATATCAGACCGTGGATGTCGCCCTCCGCATCCACGGTGTACGCGCCGTACTTGAGCGCGCCGTCGCGCAGGTCGAACAGCGTGGGCGCGTCCTGGCCCAGTGTCATGCGCAGACAGGTCAGGCCGCACAGATGGCCGCACCAGAGCGCGTAGTCCTCCACCGTGGCCGCGCCCGAGGTCTCCCAGGCGGGGTCGTCGGCCCGGTCGTGGCCGCCCTCCACGATCGCCTCGACGAGACCGGGTGAGGCGAACTGCGTCAGGCTCGGCAGGGCACAGGTGGTGCAGGACGTCACTGACGGTATCCGCTCAGGAAGCGCCCGATCCGGCTGATCGCGGCGTCGAGGTCGTCAGCGTACGGGAGGGTGAGGATGCGGAAGTGGTCCGGGCGCGGCCAGTTGAAGCCGGTGCCCTGGACGACCTGGATCTTCTCGCGCAGGAGCAGGTCGAGGACGAACTTCTCGTCGTCGACGATGGGGTGGACCTTGGGGTCGATGCGCGGGAACGCGTACAGCGCGCCCTTGGGCTTCACGCAGGAGACGCCCGGGATCTCGTTGAGCTTCTCCCAGGCCTTGTCGCGCTGTTCGAGGAGGCGGCCGCCCGGCGCGGTCAGTTCGCGGATGGACTGGCGGCCGCCGAGCGCGGCCTGGATCGCGTACTGGGCGGGGGCGTTGGCGCACAGCCGCATGGAGGCGAGCATCGTCAGGCCCTCCAGATAGTTGCGGGCGTGCTGCTGCGGTCCCGTGACGACCAGCCAGCCGGAGCGGAAGCCCGCGACGCGGTAGGTCTTGGAGAGCCCGCAGAAGGTGAGGACGACCAGGTCGGGGGCGAGGGCGGCGGCGCTGTGGTGGACCGCGTCGTCGTACAGGATCTGGTCGTAGATCTCGTCGGCGAGCACCATCAGGCCGTGCCGGCGGGCGAGGTCGAGGATGCCCTCGATGATCTCCTTGGGGTAGACGGCGCCCGTGGGGTTGTTGGGGTTGATGATGACGACGGCCTTGGTGCGGTCGGTGATCTTCGCGGCCATGTCGTCGAGGTCGGGGTACCAGTCGGCCGACTCGTCGCAGACGTAGTGCACGGCCTTGCCGCCGGAGAGCGTCGTGACGGCCGTCCACAGCGGGAAGTCCGGGGCGGGTATGAGGACTTCGTCGCCGTCCTCCAGGAGCGCCTGTACGGCCATGGAGACCAGCTCGGACACGCCGTTGCCGAGGAAGACGTCGTCGACGCCGACCTCGAGGCCGAGCGCCTGGTAGCGCTGTGCGACGGCGCGGCGGGCGGACAGGACGCCCCGTGAGTCGGTGTAGCCGTGGGCCTGGGGGAGCATCCGGATCATGTCCTGGACGATCTCCTCGGGCGCCTCGAAGCCGAAGAGCGCGGGGTTGCCGGTGTTGAGGCGCAGGACGCTGTGGCCCGCCTCCTCAAGGGCGTTGGCGTGCTCGATCACCGGGCCGCGGATCTCGTAGCAGACCTCGCTGAGCTTGCTCGACTGCCGGAACTCCATGTGGTGCCCTCCCGGACTGCCCGTGACGTGTGTGACTTGGTTTTACCAAGTGACCGCTTGGAAAGTCCAACAAGTTGCATAGACTGCGAGCCATGCCACGCCGAAGCTACGACCAGTACTGCGCCGCCGCCCGCGCCCTCGACGCCGTCGGTGACCGCTGGACGCTCCTGATCGTCCGTGAGCTCCTCGCGGGGCCGCGCCGCTACACCGATCTGCATGCCGACCTGCCCGGCGTCAGCACGGACGTACTCGCCTCGCGCCTGAAGGACATGGAGCGCGAGGGTGTGGCGGAGCGCCGCAGGCTGCCCGCGCCGGTCTCGGCATACGTCTATGAACTGACCCCGCGCGGGCGGCAGTTGCTGCCGGTGCTCCAGGCGCTGGGGGAGTGGGGCGCACCCGCCCTGGACGAGCGCAGGCCCACGGACGCGGTGCGCGCGCACTGGTTCGCCCTGCCGCTCCTGAGCCATCTGGAGCGGCTCGGCGGCGAGGGCGTGGTGGAAGTACGCCTCGACGAGGGGGAGTTCCATGTGCGGGTCGGCGGCTCGGGCGCGGACGGGCCTGTCTACGGCGAGGGGCCCGTGTCCGGTGAACCCGACGCGCGGCTCGTCCTCGGCACGGAGACCTGCGTCGCCGTGGTGCGGGGCGAGCTGACGCTGGAGGAGGCGGCGCGCACGGGCCATGTCGCCGTGTCCGGGGACGGCGCCCTGGCAAAGGCGCTGCGGGAGGCGTGACGCAGTAGCCAACGCGCCCATGGCGCCCGGCACTTGATGGGCGCGGGCGCCATGGGCGGGGGTGTCACATGCCCGGCGGTACCCGGGACGGGCGGCCCGTGCCGCGCGTCAGGGCGTAGCCGCCGATACCGGCGAGCGCCGCCAGGATGCCGCCCGCCGCCGTCCAGACCCAGCGGTCGGACCACCAGCCGGAGGACCAGCCGTCCTCGGGCTCACCCGTCGCGAGGGCCTGGCCTGTCGACGAGCCGTTCTCCTCATCAGAGGCGTCGTCGGAGGCGGCAGCGGCCTCCTCCGTCGTCGAGCCCGGCACGAGCGGGGCCGCGAGCGAGCCGTCCACCGCCGAGGAGCCGCCGACCTCCTTGGAGGTCACCTCCACCTCGGCCGAGACGGGCAGCCCCTGGTCCGAGGGCGTCAGCGTGGCCGCCGTGAGCCGGATGTAGTACGTGCCGGGCAGCGGGTCGTTCGCCCACTGCTCCGACCAGGCCCGCACCGTACGCAGCGTGCAGGACAGGCCGACCGAGGTCGCGTCCGGCGCCGCCGCCCTCGACTGCGTCCCGTACATGCAGGACTGACGGCGCCTCAGCCCGTCGTACACGTCGATCCGCCACGTCGCGCCCGAGGGTCGCGCGGCCGAGTCCGGCAGCTTCACCGTCGCCCTGACCGTGGGCCGCTGCCCGGCGTCCGCCGGGAACGACCAGTACAGGTAGTCGCCCGTGGAGGCGCCCGCGGTGGCCCGCCGGCCCTGCTCCACCTCCTGCGCGGTACGGAACGACGTGCCCGCCTCGGTGGGGGCCTTGTCGTCACCGGAGGTACCGGAGTCGCCGGAGCCGGCGAACGCCGTACCGGCCCCGAGCAGTGCGGTCAGCGCGCTCGCGCCGAGGAGTCCCGCCGTCGCCAACAGCTTGGTCGTACGCATCAGTTGGTCCTCCAGACCGCGACCCGCCAGCGCGAGATCCAGCCCCACAGCACACCCGCGGCGAAGCCGGTGAGCACCAGGGCGCCGAGCAGCCACCAGCCGCGGCCGAGGCCGAACGCGGCCACGTCGGACGCCGCGCTCGGCGCGTCCACGACGTCGACGGTCAGCTCGACCGGGAGGCCCGGCGTCGTCTTGACCGACGCGGGGGCCGAGTAGGAGTTCGACACCTGGAGGCACACGGTCTCGGCCGCCGCCTCGTCGTCCTGCTCGGGCTTCGGGTAGCGCAGACCCGTGGAGATCACGTCCGTACGCCCGTCGCCCGCCTCCGAGCCCCGGACGATCTCACGGCCGTGCTCGGTCACCGCGCGCAGCAGCACGCCGTAGTCCTTGTTGACGGCGCGGTCCGCGGCGACGCTCACCGAGGCGCGCAGCTCCTGTCCGGGAGCGACGGCCACGCGGTAGAAGCGGTGCTCGCCGAACGTCTCGCGGTCCGTGTACAGACCGGGCTTGATCTCCGGCGCGCCGGTGCACTCCTTGGCGCCCTCGACGGCCACGGGGTTGACCACGGGGTCGGCCGCCCTGTCCACCAACTGGCCGACGCGGTCGGTGAGTTCGTCGGTGTGCCGCACGGAGGTGTACGTGCCGCCGGTGGCCTCGGCGATGCAGCTGAGCTGGTCACGCGTCTTGGCGTCCGGGACCAGGCCGAGGGTGTCGATGGTGAGGTTGATGCCCTTGGCGGCGATGTCGCGCGCGACCTCGCACGGGTCGAGCGGCTGGCAGGTGTCCTCGCCGTCGCTGATGAGGACGATGCGGCGCGATCCGTCGCCGCCGTTCAGGTCGTCGGCCGCCTTCAGGAGCGCGGGGCCGATCGGCGTCCAGCCCGTCGGCGAGAGGGTGGCGACGGCGGTCTTCGCCTCGGTGCGGTCGAGCGGCCCGACCGGGTAGAGCTGCGCGGTGTCCTTGCAGCCCACCTTCCGGTCCTCGCCGCGGTAGTTGGCGCCGAGCGTGCGGATGCCGAGCTCGACCTCCTTCGGCGTCGCGTCGAGCACCTCGTTGAACGCCTGCTTCGCGGCGGCCATCCGGGACCCGCCGTCGATGTCGCGCGCCCGCATGGAACCGCTCACGTCGAGCACGAGCTCGACCTTGGGGGCGGCTGTGGGCTGTCCGTCAGGGTTGTCCGCCGCGGAGGCGCCGACGGGCGTCAGCCCCATGGTCAGGGCGGCGAACAGGACACAGGTTCCCGCCGCCAGCCGTTTTCTTATGATCATCGCCGGATCTTATGGATCAACGTACGCACACAACAAAACGAGTGCTCAGCGGGGCTGCGGGCCGGTGCCGGAATCCAGCTGTTTCCCGCCGAACACCCCGGTTCCGTCCGCCTGTGCCCACCATGCCTCGAGCCCGGCCTGGTCCAACTCCCGCCAGTCCGGGGTCTCCTGCACGAGCGCCCGGCCCAGGCTCCGCCCGAGCCCGACCAGCGCACCGCCGGCCGCGGTGCGGGAGCCGTCGTACGCGGCGAGCGCCTCGTCGAAGTCCGACGCGGAGCGGAACGCGGATTCGAGGGCGGCGCCGTCCTGGAGGGCCTTCACCGCGCCCGCCCCGGTGTGCGGGCGCGCGACCGTCGCCGCGTCCCCGGCCAGCATGAACCGGCCCGTCGCGTACCGCGGGGCCGTGAAGTCGTACATGGGCTGCAGCGCGAGCTCGTCCGGGGCGGTGAGGCGGACCAGGTCGCCCCAGTACGGCGGCAGCAACTCCTTCGCCACGTAGGCGAGATGGGAGCGCAGCGCGTCGGTGAGGGTGCCGGGCGGCAGGCTCGTCGGCAGGTCGACGCGCAGCGCCGCGTCGACGCCCGGCGGCGGCGCCGTGTAGAGAACCCAGTTCACGCGGTGGCCGCCGGCCGGGCCGCCGTCCGGGATCCGGTAGACGATGAGGTGCCCGCCGGGGAACACGACGTACGCGCAGTCCTCCTCGGCCCACAGCCCGGGCTCGGCGAGGCGCTGTGCGGGGAACGCGCCCCGCCACGCCAGATATCCCGCGTACCGCGGCTGTACGTCGGGGAACGCGCAGGCCCTGACCGCCGAGCGGTAGCCGTCCGCGCCGATGACGAGGCCGAACTCCTCGGCGCCGCCTGCCGCGCAGTGCACGCGGGCCCCGCCCGCCGTCGCCTCGACCCGCGCCACCGCCGCACCCGTGCGGAACTCGACGCCCGCCGGCACCGCCCGGCGCAGCTCGTGCCAGAGCGGCCCCCAGTTGTACGTACGGAACGGGAACGGCATGGTGGCGATCTCGCGGCCGAGCACTGTGTCCCCCGCGGATCCGCCGTCCCCGGCGCGCACGTACCAGCGGCGGCGCACCAGGCCCACCCACGGCATGCCCGCGTCCATGTACCCGGCCGACTCCAGCTCGGCGTACCGCGCGTCGTGCACCGCGAGCCCCACGCCGCATTCCGCGAGGGAGCCCGCGGCCCGTTCGTACACGACGATCTCGTCCGCGCCCCCGCGATGGGCCGCGAGAGCCGCCGCGCATCCCGCGATGCTCCCGCCCACGACCGCGACCCGGCCACCGTTCACCATGCGTACCCGTCCCCGTCCTCGGTCCCGCGCAAGGGAGATAGCGCAAGGAGATCTCCGCAGCCGGGACGACGGTACCGGCAGTCGCCGGGCGCCGCGCGGACCCGGAGCACAGGAGGGTGCGATCCCGGCCACCCCTCGGCCGTGTGCGCCGCCGGTTAGGCTGGCCGGTGTGCTGCGAGAAGTGACGGCTGTCCGGTACCTGACCCCTCTGCGGACCGGCGGCTCCGTGCCGGGGGTCGTCGAGGCCGACGACCTGGGGACCTACGTCGTGAAGTTCACCGGCTCCGCGCAGGGCCGCAAGGCACTCGTCGCGGAGGTCGTCGTCGGTGAGCTCGCGCGCCGCCTCGGCCTGCGCTTCCCCGAGCTGGTCCTCACGCACTTCGACCCCGAGGTGGCCGCCCACGAGCCGCACCAGGAGGTCCAGGACCTGCTGCGCGCGAGCGACGGGCTCAACCTCGGAATGGACTTCCTGCCGGGCGCGAAGGACTTCACGCCCGAGGTCGCCGCCGCCTTCACGGTCGACCCGCTGGAGGCCGGGAAGATCGTGTGGCTCGACGCCCTCACGGTCAACGTGGACCGCACGATCCACAGTTCGAACCTGATGATCTGGCCCACCTTCGGCATCCAGGAGCCGAAGCTGTGGCTGATCGACCACGGCGCGGCCCTGATCTTCCACCACCGCTGGGACGCGTCCGCGCCGGACAAGGCGTACGACTTCCGCCATCACGCCCTCGGCGCCTACGGGCCCGACACGGCGGCCGCCGACGCGGAGCTGGCCCCCCTCGTCACCGAGGAGATGCTCCGCGAGATCACCGCCCTCGTCCCCGACGCGTGGCTGACCGACGAGCCGGGCTTCACCTCGCCGGACGAGGTCCGCGAGGCATACGTCTCCTACCTCGCGGCCCGCGCCCGTACCTCCGCCGCCTGGCTGCCCACGGACTTCCCGTCGCGCGACCAGCTGGCGGCCGCCGACGCGCGCCGCGCCGCCGACACGGAGAAGGGCCGCCCCGACTGGCTCAAGCGGGTCCCCGACCTGCACGGCAAGCCTCCGGCGGAGCAGGACTGGTCAGTGCACCTCGGGTAGTGCGGTTCGGAACCTGCGGGCCGTCCGTGGCTGGTCGCGCCCACGCGGCGAAGCCGCACGATGTCACAGCCCCGCGCCCCTTACGGGGCGTCCACGACGACGCCCCCGGCGCTGTGCGGTGCCGGGGGCGTCGTCATGTCCGGGTCGGCTCAGCGCAGCTGCTCGTACGCGGGCAGCGTCAGGAAGTCCGCGTAGTCCGCGTCCAGGGAGACCTGGAGGAGGAGGTCGTGGGCCTGCTGCCACTTGCCGGCCGCGAAGGCCTCCTCGCCGATCTCGGCCTTGATGTTCGCGAGCTCCTGGGCCGCGACCTCGCGGGCCAGGTCGGCCGTGACGGTCGTGCCGGAGTGCTCGCCGCCCTCGAAGACGACACCGGCGTTGATCCACTGCCAGATCTGCGAGCGGGAGATCTCGGCGGTGGCCGCGTCCTCCATCAGGTTGAAGATGGCGACGGCGCCGAGGCCGCGCAGCCACGCCTCGATGTAGCGGATGCCGACCTGGACGGCGTTGACCAGGCCGTCGTAGGTGGGCCTGGCGTCGAGGGAGTCGATCGCGATCAGGTCGCCGGGCGCGACGGACACGTCCTCGCGCAGGCGCTCCTTCTGGTTCGGCTTGTCGCCGAGGACCGCGTCGAAGGACGCCATCGCGATCGGGACCAGGTCGGGGTGGGCGACCCACGAGCCGTCGAAGCCGTCGCCGGCCTCGCGGTCCTTGTCGTTCTTGACCTTCTCGAACGCGACCTTGTTGACCTCGGCGTCGCGCCGCGACGGGATGAACGCCGCCATGCCGCCGATCGCGTGCGCGCCCCGCTTGTGGCAGGTGCGGACGAGGAGTTCGGTGTAAGCGCGCATGAACGGGGCCGTCATCGTGACCAGGTTGCGGTCCGGCAGGACGAACTTGGCGCCGCCGTCACGGAAGTTCTTGACGATGGAGAACAGGTAGTCCCAGCGGCCCGCGTTCAGGCCGGCGGCGTGGTCGCGGAGCTCGTAGAGGATCTCGTCCATCTCGTACGCGGCCGTGATCGTCTCGATCAGGACGGTCGCGCGGACGGTGCCCTGTGGGATCCCGACGTAGTCCTGCGCGAAGACGAAGATCTCGTTCCAGAGGCGGGCCTCCAGGTGCGACTCCGTCTTCGGGAGGTAGAAGTACGGGCCCTTGCCGAGCTCGATCAGGCGCTTGGCGTTGTGGAAGAAGTACAGGCCGAAGTCGACGAGCGCGCCGGGAACGGGGCGGCCGGCCTCGTCCTTCAGGTGGCGCTCGTCCAGGTGCCAGCCGCGCGGGCGCATCACGACGGTCGCGAGCTCGTCGTTGCCCTTGAGGGCGTACGACTTGCCGGTGCGCTCGTCAGTGAAGTCGATGTTGCGCGTGTAGGCGTCGACCAGGTTGACCTGGCCCAGGACGACGTTCTCCCAGGTGGGGGCCGAGGCGTCCTCGAAGTCCGCGAGCCAGACCTTGGCGCCCGAGTTGAGGGCGTTGATGGTCATCTTGCGGTCGGTGGGACCGGTGATCTCGACGCGGCGGTCGTTCAGCGCGGCCGGGGCGGGCGCGACGCGCCAGGTGGTGTCCTCGCGGATGTGAGCGGTCTCCGGGAGGAAGTCGAGCGTGGAGGTGCGGGCGATCTCGGCGCGACGCTCCGCGCGGCGGGTGAGGAGCTCGTCACGCCGGGGCGTGAACAGCCGGTGCAGCTCGGCCACGAAGGCGAGGGCCGCGTCCGTGAGCACCTCTTCCTGCCTGGGCAGGGGCTCTGCGTCGACGATGGCCAGCGGGGACGGCGCTGGTGCGGACATGAGCTGTCACTTCCTTCAGCGAACGGGCGCGGGCGGCACCGAGTGCCGTGGGCGCCGGAATACGACTACGGACCCCGCGCGGGGGGACCGGCCCTTCTGAGCAGTGGATATTAGTTTCCTCATTGTGGAAGTTCAAGGGTTTGTTGATGTCGAGATTCTCTGGGTCGACATAACGTGGCGCTCGGTGCCAGGCTCCTCACGCCCCGTTCATGTCCCTCACTCAAGGTGCTTCAGGTCGGCCTCGGTGTCGATGTCGTAGTCATCGGCCACATCGCCGCACTCCACGAGCGTGAGCTCCGACGCGTGCTCCTTGAGGTACGCGCGCGCCCCGCGGTCCCCGGCCGCGCTCGCCACGATTCCCGGCCAGTGGTCCGCCCCGAACAGGACCGGATGCCCGCGTTCCCCGTCGTACGCGGCCGCCGCGAGCGACCCCGCCGACCGGTACGCGGCCCGGACCCGAGCCACCGCAGGCGCCCCGATGCCCGGTTGGTCCACAAGGAGTACGAGCGCGGCCGACGCCCCCGTCCCGGCGAGCGAGCCGAGGCCCGCCCGCAGCGACGACCCCATGCCCTCCTCCCACGCCGGGTTCTCCACGAGCACGCACCCCGTGAGGTCCGCCCGCGCCCGTACGTCGCCGGCGGCCGCGCCGAGCACGACGTGGACGCGCTCGCAGCCGCCCGCGCGCAGCACCGCCACCGCGTGCTCCACCAGGGGGCGCCCGCGGTGCGTCAGGAGCGCCTTCGGCCGCCCGCCGAGCCTGCGTCCGCCGCCCGCCGCGAGCAGCAGTCCCGTCACCGGAGCGTCATCCGTTGCGTGTGTCATGAAGCCTGGATACCTCACCGGGTGCCCCGCGCGCCGACCGCCGGGACACTCGTGAGGCCGGAATTCGGTCGGCACGGTGGCGGGCGCGGCAGAAAGTGGCGTTTACTGGCCGGCGACCCCGATGCGGCGCGTCCGGCCAACGCCCCGCCGGGGCCGCAGAAGGCGTACGGCGTGCGGAACGCGCACGTCTGCGGTCGCACAAAGGCGTGCGAGGGGGAGGGCTGTGTTGCGGAGCGTGGGGCAGAAGCTGGTGGCGGTCAGCGAAGAGGATCCGCGGGTGACGGAGTTACGCACCGCGGTGTCCAGGCTGCGTCGTGAACTGGCCGCCCATCCGGCCGAGTTCCCCGACCGGGCGGTCGCCGAGGACGAACTGGCCGCCCTGGACGCGATGGCCGCCGGGGGTCTCCCCGAGATCCCGCGCCTGCGCCGCTCCCTGCTGCTCATCGCGGGCGCGATCGGCTCGGTCAGCGCCCTGGCGAAGGGCCTCGGGGACGTGCGGAACGCGGTGGAGCTGTTCGGCGGTCCGCCACTGCGCTGACCCCGTACGCGAGTTGACGGCCTCTCAGCCCGGCCCTCGTGCGTGAGTTGAAGGCCCTCGGTCCGGAGTTACGCCACCCAGTGGGGCCGGCCCGGCTCGTCACCGGTCGTGCCGAGGCCGTCCGCGAGCGTCTGCGCCAGGCGGCGCACCGCCTCCCTGGCGACCTCGGGCGGCTGGGTGTACGGGAAGCGCAGCCGGTGCTCGTGCGTGCCCGGGTCCGCGCCGAAGCGGGAGCCGCCCTCGATGCGTACCCCGTGCCGCAGTGCGGCCCGGGCGAGAGCGGAGGCGATCGGGCGGCCCAGGTCGATCCAGAGCGACAGGCCGCCGGGCGGCAACTGCCAGCGCCACTCCGGCAGTTCACGCGCCAGGTCCTCGGCGAGCGCGTCCCGCTGGGCCCGCATCCGCGGCAGGCGCTCGCTCAGGACCTCGTCCATCCGGTCGAGCAGCCGCAGCGCGACGAGCTGGTCGAGCACGGAACCCGACATGTCGAACGGCACCCGTGCCGTGGCCAGTTCCGTGATGAGCCGCGACCCGGCCCGCACCCAGCCGATGCGCAGCCCGCCCCAGTGCGACTTGCTCAACGAGCCCACGGTGACGACCTGTTCGCCCGCGCCGTGTGCCGCGAGCGAGGCGAACGGCGCGGGCGCCGGCACGTCCAGCGCGATGTCGGCGACCGTCTCGTCCACGACCAGCCAGGTCCCGGTCGCCCGCGCCGCCTCGAGGAGCCGCACCCGCTGCTCGCGCGGCATCAGCCGCCCGGTCGGGTTGTGGAAGTCCGGGATCAGATAGGCGAGCCGCGGCGCGGTCTGGCGCAGCGCCGACTCGAAAAGGTCCGTGTCCCAGCCGCCGTCCGTGACCGGCACCGGCGTGGCCCGCATCCCGCCCCTGTTCAGCGCGTCCAGGGCGTTCGGGTACGACGGGTTCTCGACCAGGACGCGGTCGCCCGCCCTGGCGAGGAGCCCCAGGGTGAGCGACACCGCCTGCTGGGCGCCCGAGGTGATGAGGATCTGCTCGGGGAGCGTCGGCAGGCCGCGCCGCGTGAACCGCTCGGCGACCGCGGCCCGCAGCTCGGGAAGCCCGTACGGGTGGTAGCCGGGCGTCGACGCGTGCCGGGGCAGCAGTGTGCTCGCGGCGGCGAGCGCGTCGGCGAGTTCCGCCTCGGGCGCGCCGGGCGCCGCGACGGCGAGGTCGATCACGTCGTCGCCCGCGGGGAAGACGGCCACGCTGGCGGGCCGCTGCCCCTCGGGCAGCTCGGTCCAGGTACCCGCGCCGCGCCTGCTGCGCGCGTAGCCGCCCTCGCGCAGCAGGTCGTAGGCGGCGGTGACCGTGGCGCGGCTGACACCGAGTGCCGTGGCCAGCTCGCGCTCGGCGGGCAGCCGGGTGTGCAGCGGGATACGACCGTCGAGCAGCAGGGTGCGCACGCCCTGGGCGAGGGCGCGGTAGCCGGGCCTCTCCCCGGCGGTCACCGCCAGGAGGGCGGCGAGGCGGCGGCTGCCCAGGGATCTGTTCATGCTGTCCGTGCCAGGGGTGTTCAAGGCGTGGACCACTCGATTGCCTGCCATGCCAACTCTCCGTTATTGGCCCTGCTGTCCAGGCCAATCAGCGTACAGACTCGACAGAGGTCAGGGGCTTTGGCCTGGGGAGCGGCTGAGGAGGCATGCCATGGACGGGTACGGGGCGGGCTGTGTCACGGACCGTTTCGAACGGGAGGTGCAGCGCCGCGCGGAAGCGCGCACCGTGCGGCCGGCGGGCGACTGGGTCCGCGCGCTCGTGAACGGGAAGCGGCGCAAGGGGAGGAAGCCGTGACCGGGGTTGCGGCCCGGCGCCCCGAGTCGGTGGCCGGGCAGGTCGTCGTCGGGGTGAGCGACTCGCTCGGCGGGCTCGCGGCGCTGCGCGCGGCCGCCGAGCAGGCGCGCCGCTCGGGCCGGGTCCTCGTCGCTGTCCTCGCCTGGGAGCCGCCCGAGGGCGAGGGCCTGTACGCCCGCCGCCCCGACCGGCAGTGGGCCCGGCACTGGCACGGCGAGGCCCGCGCCCGCCTCGACCGCGCCTTCGCCGAGGCGCTCGGCGGGCCGCCCCGGGACGTGGACCTGGTACGCCGTGTGGTCAGGGCCAAGCCGGGCCGGGCCCTGCGCGACGCGGTGGCGGGCCCGGACGACCTGCTCGTCATCGGTGTCCATCCACGCCGCATGCGGCGCGGGCGGATCCACCGCTACGTCGTCGCACACGCCGGCTGCCCGGTCCTGACCGTGCCCGCGCCGCCGCTGGCACGGCACGAGCTGCGCGCGCTGCGCCGGGCGAGCGCACACGACTTCGCGGCGGCGGGTCCGGCCGGGTGAACGGGGGCCCCAGCGCCGCATGAGCCCGCATGCGGTGGCTGCCGCTGCGTGCGGGGCGGATCTTCGGTTCGGTCGTGGCGCGCGCCGGCTGCCCGGTGCTGACCGTGCCCGCGCCGCCGCCTGCGCGGCACGGGCTGCGGCGGGTGACCGCAGGTGACGTCGCGGCGGCGGGTCCGGCAGGCTGGACGGCGGGTCAGCGGCGCATCAGGCCGCGTGCGGTGGCCGCGGCGACCGCCGCCGTGCGTGAATCGACGCCCAACTTGGTGTAGATGTGCACCAGATGGGACTTCACCGTCGCCTGGCTGAGGAACAGTTCCTTGCTGATCCGCTGGTTCGACAGGCCGTCCCTGACGAGCTGGAGGACCTCCAGCTCGCGGCGGCTGAGCGCCTCGGCCGGGGCCCGCATGCGGTCCATCAGGCGGTGCGCGATCGCGGGCGCCAGGGCGGACTGGCCGGAGGCGGCCGTGCGGACCGCTGCCGCGAGCTCCTCCGGCGGCGCGTCCTTCAGCAGATATCCGGACGCGCCCGCCTCCACCGCGGCCAGGATGTCCGCGTCCGTGTCGTAGGTGGTCAGGACGAGGACGCGCGGCGCACCGGGCCTCGCCGCGATGGCCGCGGTCGCCTCCGAGCCGTGCATCCCGGCGCCGAACTGGAGGTCCATGAGGACGACGTCGACCCCGCCGGCCGCGGCGAGCTCCACGGCCCGCTCCGCCGTGGCGGCCTCCGCGGCGATCTCGAAGTCGGGTTCGGCGTCGAGGACCGCGCGGAGCCCGGCGCGTACGACGGGGTGGTCGTCGGCGAGCAGGAGCCGGATGGTCATGCCGCCCCTGTCACCGGAAGAGGGAGCGGGAGCGTGATCGCGACCGCCGTGCCCTGACCCGGCGCCGACTCCACCGTGAACGTGCCCCCGAGGGACTCGGCACGTGAGCGCATCGCGGGCAGGCCGAACCCGCCGTCACCGGCCGGGGCCGACACGGGGTCGAAGCCGCGGCCGTCGTCCACGATGTCGAGGGCCACGGCCGTGTCCATGAAGCTGAGGGTGATCTCGGCGCGGTGCGCCCCCGCGTGCCGCACGGTGTTCGCGAGCGCCGACTGCGCGATCCGCAGCAGCGCGACCTCGTACGGCGTCGGCAGCCCGGCCGGCGTGCCGCTCTCCGTGAAGCGGACGGTGAGCCCGGGAGCCGTCGTGCACAGCCGCTCCAGGGCCCCGGCGAGTGACCCGTTCTCCAGGTCCGGCGGGGACAGGGCCCGTACGAAACGGCGGGCCTCCGCCAGGTTGTCCTGGGCGGCCGCGCGCGCCTGCTCGATGTGCGGGGCGGCCGGGGACTGCGGCGGCAGCGCGCGCTGGGCCGCGCGCAGCAGGAGCTGGATCGAGGACAGGCCCTGCGCGAGGGTGTCGTGGATCTCGCGGGCCAGGCGCTCCCGCTCGGCGAGGGTGCCCGCCGTGCGCTCCGCGGCGGCGAGTTCGGCGCGCGTCGCGATCAGCTCCTCGATCAGGCGCCGCCTGCGCTCGCTCTCGCGGTACAGCGTCTGGTAGCCGATGACCGTCGCCACGGCCACGGCCGCGCCGAGGAGGGGCCCTATGAAGGCCCCCGGGTTGAGCGGCTGCCCATGGAGTACGTACGAGGCGATGGCGGCGCCCGCGGTGAGCGTCACGGCGGGCACGCCCCAGCGGGCGGGCAGCAGATGCAGCTGGAGGAAGTACAGCGGGAACGCCAGCCACAGGCCGTCGGGGGAGAGGACGAGGAGCACCAGCCACACCGCGCACAGCGCTCCGAGCCACAGCGCGGCCCCGGCCCGCGTGCCCCGTACGGCCGGGATCAGCGGGCCCGCGCCGTACACGACGGCCATCACGACCGCGGCGGCCACCACGGCGCCCGCCCCCGTGGAGTCCCCGGCCGACGCCCGGCCGGCGACCAGCACGAGCAGCCCGGCCATCAGCAGATGCAGGCACAGGCGCAGGACGCGCAGAACGGGGGTCAGAGAACGTGGATCCATACCGTCACCAGCGTAGGCAGAAGATCCCGGCCCGCGGTCAACCGAAAGTTTGAAAGGTGGCTCCTTCCTTCGATTCGGGTGAAGCGTGCTGTGGCGCGATGCCCGGGAAGGGGGCCCGGCCGCAGGCTGGGAACCATGTTCGTCGCATGGAGAGATCTACGGTTCGCCAAGGGCCGGTTCGCGCTGATGGGAAGCGTGGTCGTGCTGATCACGCTGCTCGTCGGCCTGCTGTCCGGCCTGACCGCGGGCCTGGCCCGGGACAACACCTCGGCGCTGACCGGGCTGTCCGCCGACCACCTGGCCTTCGCCCGGCCCCCGGACGGCCGGGCGGTGTCGTTCACCGGGTCGACGGTCGGGGCCGAGCAGTGGCGCGCACTCGCCGCGCGCCCGGGGGTCGACAGCGCCCAGCCGCTCGGTATCAGCACCGTCAACGCCGCAGCGGGCCGGCACACGGCGGCCGTGTCCGCGTTCGGCGTGCGGCCCCGCTCGGGTCTCGCGCCCGACACGACGGCTCCGGGCACGGCCGTCCTGTCCCAGCAGGCGGCGGACGATCTGGGCGCGCGGCCCGGTGACCGTATCGCCCTGTCGGGTACGTCCCTCACGGTGAGCGCAGTCGCGGGCGACGCCTCGTACAGCCACACGCCTGTCGTCTGGATCGACCTCGGCGACTGGCAGAGCGTGGCGCCGGGCGGGCAGCGCTCCGGGGAGCAGGCGACCGTGATCGCCCTGCGCACCGGGGACGGCGCCGACCTCGGCGCCGCGGACCGTGCGGCGGGCACCGAGACGCGGACCGTCGACGGGGCGCTGGAGGCCATAGGGTCCTACCAGGCCGAGAACGGCTCGCTCCAGCTGATGCGGGGCTTCCTCTTCGTCATCTCGGCGATGGTCATCGGCGCGTTCTTCACCGTGTGGACGATCCAGCGCAGCGGTGACATCGCGGTCCTCAAGGCCCTCGGCTCCTCGACGCCCTATCTGCTCAAGGACGCGCTCGGGCAGGCCGTGGTCATGCTCGTCGGCGGTACGGCCCTCGGCACGGCGCTCGCGGCCCTCATCGGCGCGTTCGTGCCCGACAGCGTGCCGTTCGTCATGGAGCCGCTCACCACGCTCGGCCCGGCCGCCGTCATGACCGTCCTCGGCGCGGCCGGCGCCGCCCTGTCCATCCGGCGCATCACCGCCGTCGACCCCCTCACCGCACTCGGGAGCGCCCGATGAGCCTCGACCTCGACGAGATCACCCTGACCTACCCGGACGGCGACGGCCGCATCACGGCACTCGACAACGTCACGCTGCATGTCCCGGCCGGCACGGTCACCGCGGTCGTCGGCCCGTCCGGCTCGGGCAAGTCCAGCCTCCTCGCGGTCGCGGCGACGCTGGTCACGCCCGACAGCGGCACCGTGACGGTGGGCGGCACGCCGACGGACTCGATCGGCCCCGCCGAACGCGCCGAGCTGCGCCGCCGCTCCCTCGGCATCGTCTTCCAGCAGCCCAACCTGCTGCCGTCCCTGACCGCCCTCGAACAGCTCCAGGTCATGGGCCACCTGGACGGCCGCAAACCGCGCGAAGTACGGGAGCGGGCAGGGGAGTTGCTGGCCGCGGTCGGGCTCACGGACCAGGCGCGCCGCAGGCCTCACCAGCTGTCCGGCGGTCAGCGCCAGCGCGTCAACATCGCCCGCGCCCTGATGAACGAGCCGTCGGTCCTGCTCGTGGACGAGCCGACGAGCGCCCTCGACCACGAGCGCGGGGCGGCCGTACTGGATCTGCTCGCCCGTCTCACGAGGGAGCGCGGCACCGCGACGGTCCTGGTCACGCACGACCGGGCGCATCTCGCGGTGGCGGACGAGGTGTGCGAAATGGTGGACGGGCGGCTCACGAAGGCCGGCCCGTCCCGTGACGCTGCGGGCGGTGCCCGCTACACGCCGACCCCGGAGCTCGACAGCGCCACCGACAGCTCCTCGGCGACCTGCTGAAGCACCGGCACGATCTTCTCGGTCGCCGCGTCGGTGACGCGTCCCGCCGGGCCCGAGATCGAGATCGCGGCGGCCGTGGGGGAGTTGGGCACGGAGACGGCGAGGCAGCGCACACCGATCTCCTGCTCGTTGTCGTCGACCGCGTACCCGGCGGTGCGCACCTCGGCGAGCGCGTCGAGGAAGCCTTCGGGCGTCGTGATCGTCTTCTCCGTGGCGGCCGGCATGCCGGTCCGCGCGAGCAGCGCGCGGACCTCGTCGGCCGGGGTGTGGGCGAGGAGGGCCTTGCCCACGCCTGTCGAGTGCGGCAGGACGCGCCGGCCCACCTCGGTGAACATCCGCATCGAGTGCTTGGACGGCACCTGCGCGACGTACACGATCTCGTCCCCGTCGAGCAGCGCCATGTTCGCCGTCTCGCCGGTCACCTCGACGAGGCGGGCGAGATAGGGGCGGGCCCAGGTGCCGAGCAGGCGGGAGGCGGACTCGCCGAGGCGGATCAGGCGGGGGCCGAGCGAGTAGCGCCTGTTGGTCTGCTGGCGCACGTAGCCGCAGGCGACCAGGGTGCGCATCAGGCGGTGGATCGTCGGCAGGGGAAGGCCACTGCTCGCGGAGAGCTCGCTGAGACCCACCTCGCCCCCGGCGTCGGCCATCCGCTCCAGGAGGTCGAAGGCGCGCTCGAGGGACTGGACTCCGCCGGTCGGGGCGGAAGGGCCAGAGGACTTGGTGCTGGCGCTTGACGTCGGCACGGGCGCGTTCCTTTCGGGGCGGAAGGGCAAGGCTGCAGCCTACCCGGCGGTCACTGCGGGGGGTGTGGCACGGCCCGGGTTGTTCCGGCCGGTCAGGGCGCCTTTGTCCGGGTGTCGCCGGGCCATACCCGTGCTCTCTTGACGGTGTCGTCGTAGATAGCTACGTTCTGGCTTACGGAATTCTAATTCCACTTTGTGGAAACGTCCAGGACGGTGTCGTCCCGTACGAGGCGGGTCTTGACGGACCCTGGACGGGAGTGAAAACTCCTTCAACAGAACGTTGAATTTACTGAGAGGGGCTCGGGTGTCCGACGTCGAACTGGTGCTGCGCTCGACCCGCGTCATCACCCCCGAAGGCACGCGGCCCGCGTCGGTCGCCGTCGTCGGGGGAAAGATCGCCGCCGTCCTTCCGCACGACGCGGACGTGCCGGCCGGCGCCCGGCTCGAGGACTTCGGTGACGATGTCCTCATGCCCGGCCTCGTGGACACCCATGTCCACGTGAACGACCCGGGGCGCACGGAGTGGGAGGGCTTCTGGACGGCCACCCGCGCCGCGGCGGCCGGCGGCATCACCACGATCGTCGACATGCCGCTCAACTCGCTGCCGCCGACGACGACCGCGGCCAACCTCCGCACCAAGCAGGACGTCGCCGCCGCCAAGGCGCACATCGACGTCGGCTTCTGGGGCGGCGCGCTGCCCGACAACGTCAAGGACCTGCGCCCGCTGCACGACGCCGGCGTCTTCGGCTTCAAGTGCTTCCTCTCGCCGTCCGGCGTGGACGAGTTCCCGCACCTGAACGGTGACCAGCTCACCGCCTCCATGGCTGAGATCGCCGGCTTCGGCGGCCTGCTCATCGTGCACGCCGAGGACCCGCACGAGCTGGACGTCGCCCCGCACAACAGCGGTCCCAAGTACGGCGACTACCTCGCGACCCGGCCGCGGATCTCCGAGGACGTCGCGATCAAGGGGCTCATCGACACCGCCAAGCGGATCGGCGCCCGCGTCCACATCCTGCACCTGTCCTCCTCCGACGCGCTGCCGCTGATCGCCGAGGCCAAGGCCGAGGGCGTCAAGCTCACCGTCGAGACGTGCCCGCACTACCTCACGCTCACCGCCGAGGAAGTCCCGGACGGCGCGAGCGAGTTCAAGTGCTGCCCGCCCATCCGCGAGGCCGCCAACCAGGACCTGCTGTGGCAGGCGCTCGCCGACGGCACCATCGACTGCGTCGTCACCGACCACTCGCCGTCGACCGCCGACCTGAAGACCGACGACTTCGCCACCGCGTGGGGCGGCATCTCCGGCCTCCAGCTGAGCCTCTCCGCCATCTGGACCGAGGCCCGGGGGCGCGGCCACTCCCTCGACGACGTGGTGCGCTGGATGTCCTCGCGCACCTCGGAGCTGGTCGGCCTCGACGACCGCAAGGGCGCCATCGCCGCCGGCCGCGACGCCGACTTCGCGGTCCTCGCCCCCGAGGAGACGTTCACCGTCGACCCGGCCGAGCTGCAGCACCGCAACCGCGTCACCGCCTACGCGGGCAAGACGCTGCACGGCGTCGTCAAGTCGACCTGGCTGCGCGGTGAACGCATCGTCGCCGAGGGCGAGTTCACCGCTCCCGCCGGCAAGCTCCTCGAAAGGAACAACTGATCACTGTGACGGCGATTCCCAGCTTCACCGGCGACGCGAACCCCTACGGCGGCGGCGACCCCTACGCCGACTACCGCACCGCCGACTTCCCGTTCACGCAGTACGCCGACCTCGCCGCGCGGCAGCTCGGCGCCGGTGTCATCGCCGCCAACGACGAGTTCTTCGCCCAGCGCGAGAACCTCCTCGTGCCCGAGCGCGCCGAGTTCGACCCCGAGCACTTCGGCCACAAGGGCAAGATCATGGACGGCTGGGAGACCCGCCGTCGCCGCGGCACCGGCGCGGACCACCCGTGGCCGACCGCCGAGGACCACGACTGGGCACTCGTCCGGCTCGGCGCCCCCGGCGTGATCCGCGGCATCATCGTGGACACCGCCCACTTCCGCGGCAACTACCCGCAGGCCGTCTCCGTCGAGGCCGCGTCCGTGGAAGGCGCTCCCACCCCGCAGGAGCTCCTGTCGGGCGACGTCAAGTGGACGACGCTCGTGCCGCGCACGGCGGTCGGCGGCCACGCGGCCAACGGCTTCGCCGTCGACGTGGAGCAGCGCTTCACGCACCTGCGCGTCAACCAGCACCCCGACGGCGGCATCGCCCGCCTGCGCGTCCACGGCGAGGTTGTGCCCGACCCCAAGTGGCTCGCCACGCTCGGCACCTTCGACGTCGTCGCCCTGGAGAACGGCGGCAGCGCCGAGGACGCCTCCAACCTCTTCTACTCGCCCGCGAGCAACACCATCCAGCCGGGCCGCTCCCGCAAGATGGACGACGGCTGGGAGACCCGCCGCCGCCGCGACCAGGGCAACGACTGGATCAGCTACCGCCTGGTCGCCCAGTCGCAGATCCGCGCCCTGGAGATCGACACCGCCTACCTCAAGGGCAATTCGGCGGGTTGGGCGTCCGTCTCGGTGCGGGACGGCGATGATGGCGAGTGGGCCGAGGTCCTGCCCCGCACCCGTCTCCAGCCCGACACCAACCACCGCTTCGTGCTCGACACCCCCGCGGTCGGTACCCACGCGCGCGTGGACATCTACCCGGACGGCGGCATCTCCCGCCTGCGCCTGTTCGGCTCGCTGACCGACGAGGGCACGGCCCGCCTGACGGCCCGCCACCAGGAGCTCGGCGGCTGATCCCGTCCCTCCCGCAGACCCGCGCGGGGGCGTACCGGCCCGACAGCACCGGTACGCCCCCGCGCGCATCACGTCATGCCGCGTGCCCGCCGTCCACGGCGAACTCCGCGCCCGTGACATAGGTGGCCTCGGGGCCCGCGAGATAGGCGACCATCGACGCCACCTCGTCGGCCGTGCCGAACCGGTCCAGTGCGACGGAAGCGGTCTGGCCCGGGGCGTAGGGGCCGTCCGCCGGGTTCATGTCCGTGTCGATCGGGCCCGGGTGGACGATGTTCGCCGTGATGCCGCGGCCGCCCAACTCGCGCGCCAGCGCCTTCGTCAGGCCGATCAGGGCCGCCTTGGTCGTCGCGTACACGGTCCCGCCGGGACCCGGTACACGCTTGGCCATGCAGGTGCCGACGGTGACGATCCTGCCGCCGTCGGACAGCCGTGCCGCGGCCGCCTGCGAGGCCAGCAGGACACCGCGCACGTTCACCGCGAGCGCGTGGTCGATCTCGGCGAGGGAGAAGCCCTCCAGCGGTCCGAGCACTCCCACCCCCACGTTGTTGACCAGCACGTCGAGCCTGCCGAACGCCTCCGCCGCCTGCTCCACCGCCCCGGCCGCCTCGTGGGCGTCCGCCGAGTCGGCGCGCAGGGCGAGGCCGCGCCGCCCCAGTGCCTCGATGCGGCGCACGACCTCCTCGGCCGCCTCCTTGCCGTTCACGTAGGTGACCGCCACATCCGCGCCCTCACGGGCGAGCCGCAGCGCGGTCGCCGCCCCGATCCCACGGCTGCCACCGGTGACGAGTACTGCCTTGCCGTTCATGGGTCCTCCTGAAGTCATCGGTTGTTATGACTTCAAGTAAATGGACGGGCGGTCCCTGGTGCTGGCGGCAAACGGACACCTATGCCGCCGCCCCCGGCCACGCGGGCAGACCGATGCATTCCGGGTGCGGGTGGGCCCAGGGCCTCTCGACTGGATCAGGCGAAAGACCCGAGCCGGCCCGGCGGGCGGAAAGCGCTGGCCCGGACGATCTTGCCGCGGGTACGGTGAGCCGCCCCCGTGCGAGCCGCCGCCGTCTCCACGCCCGCCGTACGCCGCCGGAGACCGCACCTTGACCACGCTCACCGTCACCGCGCCCCGCCGCGCCTGGCTCACCGACCTGCCCGTTCTCCTCGTGGCCGTCGTCTGGGGAACCAGCTATCTCGCGGCCAAGGGCATCACCACACAGACCACCGTCCTCGCGGTGCTCGTGCTCCGCTTCGGCGCCGTCCTTCCGGCGCTCGCCGTGGCCGGACGGGGCGCGCTGCGTGGGCTGAGCGCCGCGCAGTGGCGCGGGGCGGGACTCCTCGGGCTGATCCTCAGCGGGATCTTCCTCCTGGAGACCTACGGCGTCGTCCACACCTCCGCGACGAACGCGGGCCTCATCATCAGCCTCACCATGATCTTCACGCCCCTCGCCGAGGCCGCGGTGACCCGGACCAGGCCTTCCCGGACGTTCCTCGCCGCGGCGGCCGTCTCCGTGGCGGGCGTCGTCCTGCTCACCCAGAGCGGCGGCTTCACGGCCCCGTCCGCCGGCGACCTCCTGATGCTGCTCGCGGCACTCGCCCGCACCATCCACGTCCTCGCCATGGCCCGGATGAAGTCCGTGCGGGGCGCGGACGCGCTGCCCCTGACGACGGTCCAACTGGGCTCGTCCGTCGTCGTGTTCGCGCTCCTGTGCGGGGTGCCGGGGACCGGCGCCGCACCGTGGGAGGCGGCCGCGGACTTCGGTGCGCGCGAGTGGGCGGGGCTCGTCTTCCTGTCCGTCTTCTGTACGCTCTTCGCCTTCTTCGTACAGATGTGGGCGGTCCACCGGACGTCACCGTCCCGGGTGAGCCTGCTCCTCGGCACGGAGCCGCTGTGGGCCGCGGCGGCCGGCATCGTCATCGGCGGCGAACGCCTGGGGCTGCTGGGCCTGTTGGGAGCCGTGTTCGTGCTGGCAGGGACGGCATGGGGGCGCCGCGCCACCGCCTGAGCCACCGCCAGAGACGCACGCCGATCGGGCCCCGAACGCGCCCCGGACGCGCCTGAAGCGGCGCCTCCGATTGGTTAACTTCCGGAAAACTCCCCTGACTTGACGTTGACACGTCATGCTCTACGCGCGTCACACTAGGGGTCATGCGAATCCCCCCACGAATCGCCAGTGTCACTGCCCTCGCCGCCGCCCTGCTCATCGGCGGCCCCGTCCTCGCCGGTTCGGCCACCGCGGCCCCGGCCCCCGTCACGTACTCCGTGACCGCCGTCGGCGACATCTGTTACTCGGCGCTGCCCTCCCAGGCCCACGACACCCTCGACCTCATCGAGCAGGGCGGCCCCTACCCGTACGACCAGGACGGCACCGTCTTCCAGAACCGGGAAGGCGTCCTGCCCTCACAGTCCACCGGCTACTACCACGAGTACACGGTCATCACCCCCGGCTCCCCGACCCGCGGCGCCCGTCGCATCGTCACCGGTGAGCAGTCCCAGGAGGACTACTACACCGGCGACCACTACGCGACGTTCGACCTCGTCGACTACGGCTGCTGAACCGCCCGCGGTGACCGGCGCCGTCAGCTCCTGACGTCTCCGATGCGGCGAACAGGGCGAACGCGAGCACGATCAGCGCGATGCTCCCGTACACCTCGTAGCCGTCGAGGAAGCCGAGGTGCTGGATGACGCCCCAGCTCAGCCACCCGGTGAACTCGTGCAGCAGGCCGACCGCGCCCTGAATGAGCGCGATCGCGCCGATGAACTCCAGAACCTTCTTCATAGGTGACAACCTCGCCCCGCGGACCTCCCACGCACATCGGCCGCGGGGCGAGGCGCGTCCCGCCGGAAGACGGGCTTTCCGGCGCGACGCGCCCACCGAAGTCGCAGGCGCAGGCGCCCCGACTTTCGTCTACCAGGTTCATCGGCAGCGCTCCGCCGTTCATGGCGGAGGTGAAGCCGATCTGGTCGTAACGGCGCGGAGCGCCGTAGCGTCTGGTCCTGTCGTGAACCGACGCGAGTCGGGTGGCATTCCGGGGCTGGAGAGAGGTTGTGGTCAGGTGGCGCGTTGCTGTTGCCGGATGTACTGCTTGACCACGGTGAGGGGTGCTCCGCCGCAGGAGGCGGCGAAATAGGAGCCGGACCAGAAGCGCCCACCCCACAGGAAGCGGCGCACATGGGGCTCGAACTCCTGGCGCAGTCGGCGTGAGGAGACGCCCTTGAGGGAGTTCACCAGCTTCGACAGGGCGACCTTGGGCGGATAGTGCACGAGAAGGTGCACGTGGTCGTCCTCGACGTTGAACTCGCGCAGTTCGGCCTCGAAGTCTGCGCAGACCTCCCGCATGATCTCGTCACACCGGTCCAGCATCGTCTCCGTGAACACTCCGCGACGGTATTTGGTCACGAACACCAAGTGGACGTGGAGGTCGTAGACCACATGACGACCGGTTCTGACATCCATGTTTGGCTTCAGGCCCACGCGGCGCGCACCACGTGGAACCTGCTGCACGACTGGTGGACGATGCTGCCGAAGACGAAGCGGACCCTGGCGGCGGCCGACGCGGTGATTCGCCAGGGCCGCCGGGAGTTGGACTGGCTCGGCGTGCTGCCCGCGCAGGCCGCTCAGGCGGTGTTGAAGACCTACTTCCAGGCCTGGAAGAACTGCTGGGAGGGACGCGCCGGAGCGCCGGACTTCAAGGCCCGCTTCCGCACCAGGATGAGTATCGACATCCCCCAGGGCCGTGACCTGCAGGTGGTACGGGTCCATCGTCGGTGGGGCATGGCCAACATCCCCAAACTCGGCCGGGTCCGCTTCCGCTGGACCAAGGACCTGCCCGTCGGCAAGCACGCTGGGAAGGACCACCGGATCACCGGGGCCCGGCTGATCAAGGACGCCCTGGGCTGGCACATCGCCTTCCGCGTCACCAACCTCGCCGAGGCCCCGGCCGCGCATCCCGGTCCGCAGGTCGGCATCGACGCCGGGATCACCGTCCCGCTCGCCCTGTCCGACGGTGAGACGGCCGAGCACGGTCCCTGGCTCAGCAAGGAGGAAGAGGTGCGCCTGCTGCGCTTCGAGCAGCACGCCGCCCGCCGCAAGGCGCATCGCAAGAAGGGTGAGCGCACCAGTCGCCGCCTGCACAAGACGTACGACCAGATCGCTCGCATCCGCGCGACAGCCAAGCGAAGGCGCGAGGACTGGCAGCACAAGACCACCACCGCCATTGCCGAGACGTACGGCACGGTGGTCGTCGAAGCACTGCACATCACGAACATGACCCGCTCCGCAAAGGGCACCGTCGAGCAACCGGGGACGAAGGTCGTGCAGAAGGCGGGCCTGAACCGCTCCATCCTGGGCGAGGCCTGGGGACGCACCGTGGCGCTGCTGGCGTACAAACTCGCCCACCGCGGCGGCACCCTCGCCCAGGTCCCCGCCCAGGGCACCTCGCAGGAATGCGCCCAGTGTCACACCGTGACCCCAGGCAGCCGCAGGAGCCAGGCGGAATTCGTGTGCAACAACCCCGCGTGCGGCGGGGAAGGCAACGCCGACCACAACGCCGCCCGCACCGCGCTCCACCGATTCCGGACGGGCCATGCGCTCGTCCCGGCTGCCGGGAGGGCAGTCGTCAGGCGCGCTGGTCACGGCGTCGAACCCGCCACCGCAAGGTAGGCAGGAATCTCCCGGATTTACCGGGAGAGAGCTTCAAATGAGCGTCGCCACCGTCAAGGCTCACGTCTCCCGCATCCTCGCGAAGCTCGGCCTGAACAACCGCGTCCAGATCGCCCTCCTCACACACGACGCGGGACTCCTGGACGACTGACCCGTGCGGCACGGGTAAATTCACAGTGTGATCCGGGCGCGGGCGAACAGTGCCCAGGGTCCGCCGCACGGGGGAGGATGACGATGGCCGGACCACGCCGGCGCACGGTGCGTGACCTCAGACGCAACAACCGCGCCACGGTGCTGCGCAAGCTCTACTTCGACGGGCCGCTCAGCCGACAGGAGCTGGGACCCCTCACCGCGCTCAGCTCGGGGTCGATCAGCAACGTCGTCTCCGAACTCGTCGCCGACGGCCTCCTGGAGGAGGCCGGTTCGGTCGACTCCGACGGCGGCAGGCCGCGCACGCTCCTGCGCGTCGCCCCGCACTGCGGCCACCTCGCCGGCGTCGACATCGGCGAGACACGCGTACGCGTGGAGCTGTTCGACCTCACCCTGAACGAACTTGCGCGCGTGGACGCCCCGTTGCCCGACGGACACCATGACGCGCAGGACGTCGTACGGATCGTCGCGGCCGGCCTTGCGCAGGTGCTCGACGAGGCGAAGGTCGCCCCGGACGCCCTCATCGGCGTCGGCATCGGCGTGCCCGGCATCGTCGACGCCTCCGATGCGGGCGGCGCCGTCGGAGCCGTCGTGCACGGCCAGGCCATCGGCTGGGACGCCGTCCCCCTCGAAGCGATGCTCCGTGACCGAGGTGAACTCCCGCCGGAACTGCCCCTGTTCGTCGACAACGGCGCCAAGACTCTGGGTCTCGCCGAGATGTGGTTCGGCGCGGGCCGCGGCGCCCGCACCGCCGTCGTCACCCTCATCGGCTCCGGCGTCGGCGCCTGCGTCATCGCCGACGGCGTCCCCTACCAGGGCTCGTCCGGCAGCGCGGGGGAGTGGGGCCACACCACGCTTCAAGTCGGCGGGCGCCGTTGCCGGTGCGGGGCGCGCGGCTGCCTGGAGGCATACGTGGGCGCCGAGGCGCTGCTCGAACGGTGGCGCGAGAGCGGCGGCCACTGGACCTCGACCGACGAGGAGGGGGCGCTCGCCGAACTCCTCGCCGACCCCGGCGCCGGTGAACTCCTCGACGAGACAGCCGAGTTCCTCGGCGCGGGCATCGCCGACCTCGTCAATCTCTTCAACCCGGAGCGCATCGTCGTCGGCGGCTGGGCCGGGCTCCTCCTCGGCCCCCGCCTCCTCGAACCGGTCCGGCGGGCGGCCGCCGCGTACGCCCTGCGCCACCCGTACGCGCAGACCACGATCGAACTCGGGCGCCTCGGACCCGACGCGGTGACGGTCGGCGCGGCGACCCTGCCGCTCGCGCGCTTCCTCGCCGAGGGCGGCGCGGCGATCACCTCACGGGAACCGATCGCCAGTGGCGCGAGTTAGATTCAGCAGAAGCCGAGGGTCAGGGTCATAGCGAGGGGCGGCGCCGTGGGGGAAGCGATCGATCTGGGCGAGTACGCGGGCTTCACGGCCGACCCGTATCCCGTCTACGAGGAGCTGCGCGCCCGCGGCCCGGTGCACCGGGTGCGGCTGCCCAAGCCCGCCGACGACGGCGAGGCGTGGCTGATCGTCGGGCACGAGGAGGCGCGCGCCGCGCTCACCGACCCGCGCCTGGTCAAGTCCCCTGCCAGGCTGGGCTTCTCCGGCCTCGACGAAGAGCTGATCGGCACCCATCTGCTGATCACCGACCCGCCGCACCACACGCGGCTGCGCTCCCTCGTCACCCGCGCCTTCACCGCACGCCGGGTCGAGTCGCTGCGCCCGCGCATCCAGCGCATCACCGACGACCTGCTCGACGCGATGCTCCCGCACGGCCGGGCCGACCTCGTCGAGTCGTTCGCCTTCCCGCTGCCGCTCACGGTCATCTGCGAGCTCCTCGGCGTCCCGGACATCGACCGCGCCGACTTCCGGCGCATGTCGAACGAGGTGGTCGCGCCGAGCGACCGCGACGGCGAGTACGCGACGTTCGTGGAACTCGCCGCGTACCTGCGCGACCTGATCGAGGACAAGCGGGCGTCGGCCCCCGCCGACGACCTGCTCAGCGCCCTGATCCGCACGACCGCGGAGGACGGCGACCGGCTCTCGCCCGACGAGCTGTGCGCCATGGCCTTCATCCTCCTCATCGCGGGCCACGAGACGACGGTGAACCTGATCGCGGGCGGCGTACGCGCCCTGCTGACCCACCCCGACCAACTCGCCGCGCTGCGCGCCGACATGACCCTCGTCGGTGGCGCCGTCGAGGAGATGCTGCGGTACGAGGGTCCCGTGGAGAACGCGACGTACCGCTTCACGGTCGAGGACACCGAGGTCGGCGGCACGGTCATCCCCGGCGGCTCCGCAGTCCTCGTCGGTCTGGCCGCCGCCGACCACGACCCGGAGCGCTTCCCGGAGCCGGACCGCTTCGACATCCGGCGCGACGCGCGGGGCCACATCGCCTTCGGGCACGGCCTCCACTACTGCCTCGGCGCACCCCTGGCCCGCCTCGAAGGGCAGATCGCCCTGCGCTCACTTCTGGACCGCGCCCCCGCGCTCGCACTCGACGGCCCGGCGGACGACTGGCTGCCCGGCATGCTGATACGCGGCGTGCGAAGCCTGCCGGTCCGGTGGTGACCGACGCCCCCGCGCGCGGCATGGCCGGCCGTACCCGCACCCGCCGACCTGCCCGGAGACCCCCATGACCGCACCACGCGACAGTGACAGCCCCCAGGAGCTGGACCTCGCCCTGGCCGCGAAGCTCCTGGACGCTCAGCCGTTCAGCCGTCTCGTGGGCGCCCGGCGCACCGCGTTCGGTGACGGCGAGGCCACCATCGAGGTCGACATCAGGCCGGAGCTGCACCAGCAGAAGGGCTCGCCGAGGGGCCCTGGGGATCAGCCCCCGGGGATCTCCTCCATCCGGACCAACCGCCGTTCCCGGCGGGACAGTTCGCAGGCCTCCGCGATGCGCAGCGCGTGCAGCGCCTCGCGGCCGTCGCACGGGTTCTCGCGTTCGCCGCGCACCACGTCGACGAACGCGACGAGCTCCGCCTCGTACGCGGGGGCGAAGCGTTCCAGGAAGCCGGGCCAGGGCTTGGACGCGGCGGGCGGGCCCTTGGGCTCGGTGGAGGCGACGGGTGTGCGGTCGTCGAGGCCGACGACGACCGTGTCCAGCTCGCCGGAGAGTTCCATGCGCACGTCGTAGCCCGCGCCGTTGCAGCGCGTCGCCGTCGCCGTGACCAGCGCGCCGTCGTCCAGCGTGAGGACGGCGGCCGCCGTGTCGACGTCCCCGGCCTCGCGGAACATCGCGGGTCCGGCGTCGGACCCGGTCGCGTACACCTCCGTCACCTCGCGGCCGGTCACCCAGCGCAGGATGTCGAAGTCATGGACCAGGCAGTCCCGGTAGAGGCCGCCGGAGAGCGGCAAGTACGCGGCCGGCGGCGGCGCCGGGTCGCTGGTCATGGCCCGTACGGTGTGCAGCCGGCCGAGACGGCCCGAGCGCACCGCCTCGCGCGCCGCGGTGTACCCCGCGTCGAAGCGGCGCTGGAAGCCCAGCTGCAGCACCGTCCCGGCCCGCTCGACCTCGGCGAGCGCGGTCAGTGTGCCCGGCAGGTCGAGGGCGATGGGCTTCTCGCAGAACACCGGGAGCCCGGCCCGCGCCGCCCGCCCGATCAGCTCGCCGTGCGCGGACGTCGCCGCCGTGATGACCACCGCGTCCACGCCCCACGAGAAGATCTCGTCCACCGTGGGCGCCGCCGTCGCGCCGATCCGGTCCGCGAGCGCGACGGCCCGCTCCGGGTCCGCGTCCGTGACGACGAGCGAGCCGACCTCGCGGTACCGCTCCAGAACTGCTGCGTGAAAGGTGCCGATACGGCCCGTCCCGATAAGTCCGATGCGCATGCAGTCAAGGTGCCGCCCGGGGAACCCGCTGTCAACGGTTTGTCCGGACAACCGAACTTCACGACTTCCCGTCAACATTCCTTGCGACTACGCTCGGCCCGTGGCCAAACCAGTAGTCGATCCGACCGTGTCGCTCCAGCTCAGCGTGGACCGCAGCAGTCCGGTCCCGCTCTATTTCCAGCTCTCCCAGCAGCTGGAGGCGGCGATCGAGCGCGGCTCCCTGACGCCCGGCAGCCTGCTCGGCAACGAGATCGAGCTCGCGGGCCGGCTCGGTCTGTCCCGGCCCACCGTGCGCCAGGCCATCCAGTCCCTCGTCGACAAGGGCCTCCTCGTGCGCCGCCGCGGCGTCGGCACCCAGGTCGTCCACAGCCAGGTCAAGCGCCCCCTGGAGCTGAGCAGCCTCTACGACGACCTGGAGGCGGCGGGCCAGAAGCCCGAGACGCGTGTCCTGGCCAACACGCTCGTGCCGGCGTCCGCCGAGGTCGCGGCCGCGCTCGGGGTGGGGGAGGGCGACGAGGTGCACCGGGTCGAGCGGCTGCGGCTGACCCACGGCGCCCCGGTCGCGTACCTCTGCAACCACCTGCCCACCGGGCTGCTCCCGCTCGACACGGAGCGGCTGGAGGCGACGGGGCTCTACCGGCTGATGCGCGCCGCCGGGATAACCCTGCACAGCGCCCGCCAGTCCGTCGGCGCCCGCGCAGCGACGGTCGAGGAGGGCGAGCGGCTCGCCGAGCCCGCGGGCGCTCCGCTCCTGACGATGCAGCGGACCACGTTCGACGACACCGGCAGACCCGTCGAGTTCGGGTCGCACACATACCGGGCGTCCCGCTACTCCTTCGAGTTCCAGCTCCTCGTACGGCCGTAAGAATGTTATGACAAAGTCATTGACGGTGCCGGGTACCCACCGCTAGAACTCCTCCAGCCGCACACGGGCGGCGAGGAGAGAGGTGGCACACCATGCGCACAGCCCGCACGGCAGCAACCCTCATTGCGGTCGTCGCACTCGCGGCCGGATGCAGCAGCTCCGGAGGCAAGACCTCCGAGGACAAGGCCGACGGCTCCACGGGCGGCAAGTCCGCCGGCACGCCCCGCCTGAAGATCGCGATGGTCACGCACTCCGGCGAGGGCGACACCTTCTGGGACATCGTCCAGAGCGGCGCCAAGCAGGCCGCGGCCAAGGACAACGTCCAGTTCCTCTACTCGAACGACAAAGAGGCCAAGGGGCAGGCCGAGCTGGTCCAGTCGGCGATCGACAAGAAGGTCGACGGGATCGTCGTCACCCTCGCCAAGCCCGAGGCCATGAAGGCCGTACTCGCCAAGGCGAAGGACGCCGGGATCCCGGTCGTCACGATCAACTCGGGCGGCGAGTTCTCGCAAGCGTTCGGCGCGCTCACCCACATCGGGCAGGACGAGTCCGTGGCCGGTGAGGCCGTCGGCAGCGAACTCAACAAGCGCGGCCGGAAGAAGGCGCTCTGCGTCATCCACGAACAGGGCAACGTCTCCCTGGAGCAGCGCTGCGCCGGCGTCAAGAAGACCTTCAAGGGCACCGTCGAGAACCTCAACGTCGAGGGCACCAACGCCCCCTCGTCCCAGTCGTCCATCGAGGCCAAGCTCCAGGCGGCCAAGGACATCGACGCGGTCGTCGCGCTCGGCGCCCCCACTGCGGCCGTCGCCGTCAAGGCGAAGCAGGACGCGGGCAGCGAGGCGGAGGTCGACACCTTCGACCTGAACGCGGCCGTGGTCAAGAGCCTCAAGGCCAAGGACGTCGGCTTCGCCGTCGACCAGCAGCCCTACCTCCAGGGCTATCTCGCCGTCGACGAACTGTGGCTCTACAAGACCAACGCCAACGTCATCGGCGGCGGAAAGCCCGTCCTGACAGGCCCGGCGATCGTCACCGAGAAGGACGTGCCGAAGCTCGAGAAGTACACCGCGCGCGGTACCCGGTGAACGGATGCATGGTCCCAGTGCCTGCTGTGCCTGCCCGGGGGACAACCCCCGGACCCCCGGCCGGAGGTGCGGCGCGTTGCCCGGGACCTGCACGGCCGCTGAAATCCCCGGTCGGGGATACTGAGGCGTCCGGGGCCCACGATGCGCCCCCCGGGTCCGGTTCGCCGGGGCCGGAGTACCAGGCAGCACAGCAAGAAGGGCACGGCCTCGTGGCACGGTTTCGGAGCTGGGTGAGCATCGCCCTCGCAGGGGCAGTCGGTCTCACCCTCGCGGGGTGCAGCAGCACCGGCGGCAAGCGGGCGGAGGACGCCAGGAAGGCGGCCTCGGCCCAGGGCAAGGCCGCGGTGAACACCCCGCGCTGGACCGTCGCGATGGTGACCCATTCCGGCGACGGCGACACCTTCTGGGACATCGTCCAGAGCGGCGCCAAGCAGGCCGCCGTCAAGGACAACATCAACTTCCTGTACTCGCACAGCGACGAGGCGCAGCAGCAGGCCCAGCTCGTGGACGCGGCCGTGGACAAAAAGGTCGACGGCCTGATCGTCACGCTCGCCAAGCCCGACGCCATGAAGGCCGCCGTCGCCCGCGCCGAGAAGGCCGGCATCCCCGTGATCACCGTGAACTCCGGCTCCGAGGAGTCCAAGAAGTTCGGCGCGCTCACGCACATCGGCCAGGACGAGACGATTGCGGGCCAGGCCGTCGGCGAGGAGCTGAACAAGCGCGGCCGCAAGAAGGCCCTGTGCGTCCTGCACGAGCAGGGCAACGTCGGCCACGAGCAGCGCTGCGCCGGCGCCAAGGAGACCTTCAAGGGCCAGATGCAGAACCTGTACGTCGAGGGCACCAACATGCCCGACGTCCAGTCCTCCATCGGCGCCAAGCTCCAGGCCGACAAGTCCATCGACTCCGTCGTCACGCTCGGCGCGCCCTTCGCCGCCACCGCCGTGAAGGCCAAGCAGGACGCGGGCAGCAAGGCCGAGATCGACACCTTCGACCTCAACGAGAAGGTCGCCGCCGGCCTGAAGGACGGCACGCTCGGCTTCGCCGTCGACCAGCAGCCCTACCTCCAGGGCTACGAGGCCGTGGACCTGCTCTGGCTCTACCGCTACAACGCGGACGTCCTCGGCGGCGGAAAGCCGGTCCTCACCGGACCGCAGATCATCACCAAGGACCAGGCGGCCAAGCTCGAGGAGTACACGAAGCGGGGGACCCGATGAGCGCCGTCGCACCAGGGACCCCGCCGCTGACGGACGAGCGGCTCCTGAAGTCATCGCCGCTGCGCAAGCTCATGGGCCGGCCCGAACTCGGCTCGGTCGTCGGCGCCGTCGCCGTCTTCCTCTTCTTCGCGATCTTCGCGGACAGCTTCCTGCGGGCCTCCAGCCTCGCCACGGTCCTGTACGCGTCGTCGACGATCGGCATCATGGCCGTACCCGTGGCCCTGCTGATGATCGGCGGCGAGTTCGACCTCTCCGCCGGCGTCATGGTCACCACGTCCGCGCTGATCTCGTCGATGTTCAGCTACCAGATGACGGCGAACGTCTGGGTCGGAGTGGGCGTCTCGCTCCTGCTCACGCTCGCCATCGGCGTCTTCAACGGCGTCATGCTGACCCGCACCGACCCACCGAGCTTCATCATCACGCTGGGCACGTTCCTGATGCTGACCGGCATGAACCTCGGCTTCACCAAGCTGATCAGCGGCACCGTCTCCACCAAGTCGATCTCCGACATGGAGGGCTTCTCGTCCGCCAAGGACGTCTTCGCCTCCACGCTCACCGTCGGCGGCGTCGACTTCAAGATCACCATCCTGTGGTGGCTCGCCCTGATCGTCGTCGCCACCTGGATCCTGCTGCGCACCCGCGTCGGCAACTGGATCTACGCGGTCGGCGGCGGCGAGGACGCGGCCCGCGCCGTCGGTGTCCCGGTCAACAAGACCAAGATCGGCCTGTACATGGGCGTCGCCTTCGGCGCCTGGATCTCGGGGCAGCACCTGCTGTTCTCGTTCGACGTCGTGCAGTCCGGCGAGGGCGTCGGCAACGAGCTGATCTACATCATCGCGGCCGTCATCGGCGGCTGCCTGATCACCGGCGGCTACGGGTCCGCGGTCGGCGCGGCCATCGGCGCCCTGATCTTCGGGATGACGAGCAAGGGCATCGTGTTCGCCGAGTGGAACCCGGACTGGTTCAAGTTCTTCCTCGGGGCGATGCTGCTCCTCGCGACCCTGCTCAACGCGTGGGTCCGCAAGCGCGCGGAGGCGACGAAATGACCGAGACCGCAGAACGCACGGCGCTTGTGGAGCTCGACGGCGTCAGTAAGTACTACGGCAACATCCGGGCCCTGGAGGACGTCTCCCTCGTCGTGCACGCGGGCGAGATCTCCTGCGTCCTCGGCGACAACGGCGCGGGCAAGTCGACCCTCATCAAGATCATCGCGGGTCTGCACAAGCACGACTCCGGGTCCTTCAGCATCGAGGGCGAACAGACGCGGCTCGCCAACCCGCGCGAGTCCCTCGACCGCGGCATCGCCACGGTCTACCAGGACCTCGCCGTCGTCCCGCTGATGCCGGTCTGGCGGAACTTCTTCCTCGGCTCCGAGCCGACGAAGGGCTCCGGCCCCTTCAAACGCCTGGACGTCGACCTCATGCGCCGGACGACCCACGCGGAGCTGCTCCGCATGGGCATCGACCTGCGCGACGTCGACCAGCCCATCGGCACGCTCTCCGGCGGCGAGCGCCAGTGCGTGGCGATCGCCCGCGCCGTCTACTTCGGCGCCAAGGTCCTCGTACTCGACGAGCCGACCGCCGCCCTCGGCGTCAAGCAGTCCGGCGTCGTCCTCAAGTACGTCGCCGCCGCGCGCGACGCGGGCCTCGGCGTGGTCTTGATCACGCACAACCCGCACCACGCCTACCTCGTCGGCAACCGCTTCGTCCTCCTGAAGAGGGGCACGATGTTCGGCAGCTACGCACGCGACGAGATCACCCTCGACGAACTGACCCGCCAAATGGCAGGCGGCAGCGAACTGGACGACTTGCGCCACGAGCTGGAGGGCCGGGACGCTCCGTAGGCAGCGCGCCCCAAAGGGGCGCGGGGCTGTGACACGTGCGGCTCCGCCGCGGGGCGCGACAAGCCACGACGAACCCGCGCCCGAAACAGAACCGGCGGTAGCGAACGGCCCACCGCGGGTGACCCGCACGGCACCGGTCCGCCCGAGCGGCGAGCGAACTGGCACAATCGGCGCGATGAGCACCTACCGCGACCTCGCACACCGCGGCTCCGCACGAGCCACCGTCCTGCGGACCGTCGGCACGCGTGAGCGCCGTTCCCACCTGACGGCGCCCCGCGTCCCGACCGTCGGTATCGACATCGGCGGTACGAAGGTGATGGCGGGTGTCGTCGACGCCGACGGCAACATCCTGGAGACCCTGCGCACCGAGACGCCGGACAAGTCCAAGAGCCCCAAGGTCGTCGAGGACACCATCGTCGAGCTGGTGCTTGATCTTTCCGACCGGCACGACGTGCACGCCGTCGGCATCGGCGCGGCGGGCTGGGTCGATGCCGACCGCAACCGTGTCCTGTTCGCCCCGCACCTGTCCTGGCGCAACGAACCCCTCCGGGACCGCATCTCCGGCCGCCTCGCCGTCCCCGTCCTGGTCGACAACGACGCCAACGCCGCCGCCTGGGCCGAATGGCGTTTCGGAGCGGGCCGTGGCGAGGACCACCTCGTCATGATCACGCTGGGCACCGGCATCGGCGGCGCGATCCTGGAGGACGGTCAGGTCAAGCGCGGCAAGTTCGGCGTCGCCGGCGAATTCGGCCATATGCAGGTCGTCCCCGGTGGCCACCGCTGCCCGTGCGGCAACCGCGGCTGCTGGGAGCAGTACAGCTCGGGCAACGCGCTCGTGCGCGAGGCCCGCGAGCTCGCCGCCGCGGACTCCCCGGTCGCGTACGGGCTCATCGAGCGCGTGAAGGGCAACGTCTCCGACATCACGGGCCCTCTCATCACCGAGCTCGCCCGCGAGGGCGACGCCATGTGCATCGAGCTGCTCCAGGACATCGGCCAGTGGCTCGGCGTCGGCATCGCGAACCTCGCGGCCGCCCTCGACCCGTCCTGCTTCGTCATCGGCGGCGGCGTCTCCGCGGCCGACGACCTCCTGATCGGCCCGGCCCGCGACGCCTTCAAGCGCCACCTCACCGGCCGCGGCTACCGCCCCGAGGCCCGCATCGCCCGCGCCCAGCTCGGCCCCGAGGCCGGTATGGTCGGCGCCGCGGACCTCGCGCGGCTCGTCGCCCGCCGCTTCCGCCGCGCCAAGCGGCGTCGCGTGGAACGGTACGAGCGCTACGAGCGTTACCACCAGGGCAAGGGCTTCGGCCTCGGCCCGCAAAGCCCGGCGAGCGCCGCCGGCGAGAATCAGGGAACCAAGTAATGACCGTGCCACGCCAGCCCTCGTCCCCCGACGAAGGGCAGCGCCCCCCTGAGAACCGCCGACGGGTCATCCGCCGCCGCGCGCTCACGCTGCTCACGATCGTGCTGCTCATCGGCGTGCCCGCCGGCTATCTGGTGATCTCCGCGGACCAGAGCCGTAGCAGCGGCAAGGACAAGGAGGCCAAGTACTCCGCGACGGGCCTCACCATCGGGTGGCCCTCCAAAGTCCAGCGCCGGCTGTACCAGGTGCCGATCCCGGTCTCCACCGCCAAGGGCGTCGCGTACTACGAGACGAACAACCTCAGGACGAGCCGCCTCTACGCCCGCTTCCGCACGACGGACGTGGGCCTCGACAAGTTCCTGAAGACCATCGGGACCAGCTCGTCCAAGTTGAAGAAGGACGAGATAACCATCAGCGCGCGCAACCAGAAGGTCGTCGGCTGGGTGTTCGGCGGCCCCGGCCCGTACTGGGGCCTCACCCACAAGCAGAAGAACCCCGAGCCGACCCTGGACATCGTGGTGAACCGCGCGGACCCGGCGAAGCCCGTCGTGTACGTGGTGTCGACGACGACGCCGTAGCGCCGGCGCGCACCCGGCGCCGCTCACCGCTCCTCGCGGTCGGCGGCCTCCCGAACCCCGTACACCACCAACCCCAGGCATACACTCCGTGCGCACTCACGGGCCTCGCCCCGAACCCTCACAGAGCGACTGGATGGCGTGGAGCAAGTGAGTGAGACGAAGACACCTGCCCTCCAGTACCGCCTCGACGGCCCGGACGACGCCCCGGTGCTCCTCCTCGGACCCTCGCTCGGCACCACCTGGCACATGTCGTAGAAGCCGTCTTCTGACGTCCATGTGGTCCGGGGCAATGCTGTTTGCGCAGGTGGGGGCCTTGGGGTTCCGGTGCGTCGATGGTGTTCGTGACAGGCGTGTGCCAGAACAGGCGATGCAGAACCCCCCGCTGGCTCGCCCAGCCGGGGGTTCTGTCGCGTACTGAGTCGGGCCCGGCCGCATGTACGTCCCCCGGTTCGAAGGTACGGGATGACGCGAGGAATGGATGGCCGGCAGCGCTTGCCTCGGGAGGAACGGGCGCAACGGCGTCACATGTCGGGCGTGATCACCGGCCGCACCTGGGGTGCCGAGGGGCGCGCCCCTCGGTCATGCGGCGCGCGGGCAACCGGTTCTCGGTGAGGTGACGACCGTCTCACGCGTGGTGCGGGACCAGATCACCAGGCATCAAAGGGCCTATCCCGCCGGTCGCAGCGACAGATCGCCGTAGTACACCAGGCCCAACGGCGGGCCGTAAGAGTGGGTTCACCTGCTACTACCCTCGTCAGCATGTCTCGCGTATACGGGTGTCTCGCTCCTTCGCGTGAATCGACGGCATTCCTCGGTGTCACAGTGGGTGACTGTCCAGGCGTGCCCTCATCGTGGGTCCGGCCCACCAACCAGGGCCTCTGCTACTTGTGCCCGGGCCTGATGGGCCCGGTGCCTGAGCTCACCGCGAAGGGGTTCGCCTGTGGAGACCGGCCGACGAGAAGTGCTGCGAACCGGAGCGGCCGTCGTGGCCGCCGGGAGCCTGATCGGGCTGGGCGGCGGGGGTGCGGGCGCCGCCGCCCCCGCCGATGCGGCCGCCGCCCGTTCTCTCTTCGCGGGCGAGGGGGTCGAGCCGGCCGCGTGGCGTGAACTGAGGCGGAGCCTCAGTCCGGCCGCCCGTCTCTACCGCCCGGGGGGCGTGGAGTACGCGGCACGGGCGACGCCCGACAACCAGCGTTACGCATCCGTCCGCCCGGCCGGTGTCCTCGCCTGCGCGACTGAGGGCGACGTGGCAGCCGCGATCCGGTGGTGTGCCAAGCACGGCGTGCCCTTCGCACCTCGCTCCGGGGGGCACAACTACGCGGGCTACTCCACCACTCCCGGTCTGGTGATCAGTCTGCGCGCGCTGAAGGCGGTGGTCCCACAAGGGCAGCGGCTGCGTCTGGGTGGCGGCGCCACGAACTCGGACGTGTACGCGGCCCGTGCGGCCAACCTGTACTTCCCCGGTGGGCGCTGCCCGGCCGTGGGCGTCGCCGGGCTGACCCTCGGCGGCGGGCTCGGGTTCAACGACCGTAAGTGGGGTCTGACCTGCGACCGGCTCACCGAGACCCGGGTCGTACTTGCCGACGGGACGCTGGTACGCGCGGCCGACGACGAGAACGCCGACCTGTTCTGGGCCTGCCGGGGCGGGGCCGGCGGC
This sequence comes from Streptomyces sp. NBC_00009, assembly GCF_045040855.1. Classification (NCBI taxonomy): domain Bacteria; kingdom Bacillati; phylum Actinomycetota; class Actinomycetes; order Kitasatosporales; family Streptomycetaceae; genus Streptomyces; species Streptomyces sp. NBC_00009. The sequence goes on along the minus strand of NZ_CP108312.1, from coordinate 1,357,291 downwards.
AACTTCGGCATCAACACCGGCTTCGTCTTCGACGCCGTGTCCGTCGCCCGGCTGCGCGCCACCGTCTTCGACCTGACGTTCACACTGGACGCGGGCGTCCAGGTGATGGAAGAACTGCGGCACATCCTCGACGCGGACCGCGACAACAACTTCGACGTCCGGGTCGGCTTCAAGCACACGGGCGACGGCACCACCACGCTCTGGCTCCTCGGGCAGCGGCTCGGCGATGAGAACGCCCTGCAACGCCTGTTCACGCCCCTTCTGCAGCTGCGACCGACGCGGACCTTCATCGAGGAGCGCGGATTCTGGTCCGCGCAGGACTACCTCATGGAACCCCTCGGAGCGAAGGAAGCCTACGCCTCCAAGTCCCTCGTCCCCGACCAGTGGCCCACTCCCGACACGGTGGCCGCCGTCGCCGACTGGACACGCGGCTGGCAGCCGGGACCCGGCCGGGCCACCGGCTACGTGACCCTGTTCGCCATGGGCGGCGGCAGCGCCGCGCCCCGTCCGCACGAGACGGCCTACCCGCACCGCGGCGCGACCTTCGTGATCGACATCGGCACTCACTGGAAGCCCGGCGCCCCGCCCACCCAGGTACGCGCCCTCTTGGAACAGACGCGTACCGCCCATCACATGCTTCGCCGCCGCCTGTCCACCCGCGCGGCCTACGTCAACTTCCCCGACCCGGACCTGCCCGACTGGCAGCACGCCTACTACGGCCGCAACTACGACCGCCTGGTCGCCGTCAAGCGACGCTACGACCCCGCCGGCCTGTTCCGCTACCAGCAAGCCGTCGGCCGTCCCCGCGGCTGAGACCGACAGCCCCCGGTTTACAGAAACGGCCCGTCGGTGAGGCCGACGGGCCGTCACGCAGGCGGTCGGACCGGAGCGGTGGCGAAGCACCCTCGCTCCGTCAGATCGCCGTGTCGCTCACCGCTGGAAGGTGCGGTTCATCTCAGCGATCCGCCCGGGGGCTGACGGCCGACCCGTTCGCCCCAGCCGGCGACGGCGTCCGCGACCACTCGATCCTCAAATACATTGCGGCGCTGAAGAACAACCTCAGCTGAATTCCGCCCGGTTGCGCCAGATGTTCGTGCCCGAACGCACTTCCGGCAGCGGACGGCACACACGTACTCCCGTTGGTCACTGCCCCGCTTCAAGCGGGCAGCTGCGTCCCGGAGAGTTGACCGCCGAGTGAGGATCAGCCTGCTGACCGCCGTACCCGAGCATCCGATCCTCACCGCCACCGCAGCCCTGCTCGCAGAAGAGGGCCACGTCGTTGAGCATCTTCTGCCGGGCCGGACTGCCGAGCAGGCTCCCCTCGCCGACGTCTACCTCCTCAAAGCCAATACCCCGGCCGCGCTCGCCGTCGCCCGCCGGCTGGAGGGGCTCGGCGCGCAGGTGGTCAACTCGGCTGCCTCGACAGGGTTCTGCCAGGACCGGGCACGCATGGCCCGCCTCGCAAGGCGCGCCGGGCTTCCCTTCCCCGCCACTACCGAGCTGCCCGGGCTCGACGCCCTGCTGGCACATGGACCGGTGCGCCGACCGCTCGTGGTGAAGAGCCGCCGCAGCCGTCGAGGCAACCTGGTCGCTCTCGTTGCCGACGACGAGCGGCTGCGTGAACTCGTCGGCCAGTGGCCCGGTGAGCCCGTGGTTGTCCAGGATCTGGCACCAAGCACCGGCTGGGACCACAAGGTCTGGGTGGTCGCCGGTCGGATCTTCGTAGAACTGCGCCACTCCGAACTGGCCGTGGGGGAACAGCTATCCTCCCGGGCCGTTGGCGAGCTGCCGTCCGGCTGGTCCGAGCTCGCCCTGAGAGTGGGCGAGGTGTTCGGCCTGGACGTGTACGGGGTGGACATCCTGGATGTCGGAGGCGCTCCGCTGATCGTGGACGTGAACGCCTTCCCCGGGATACGAGGACAGTCGGCCGCTCCAGCGGCCCTGGCTCGCCTTGCAACCGAGGTCGCCGCCGGAGAGATCTCCCCGCGCGTGATCGCGTAATCGCGGGAATGCCCCGGACCCGGGTGGGCCGACCGGTGCGGTGAAGCGCACCAGCCGTATCCCGCCTCCGGCAGACCGGCCGCGTAGGGGGTATTGCCCGGCGGCCCGTGAACCCGCGGCGGCCGCGGACGTTCACGACTGCCGCGGGCCGTGGTGGGTCTGTTCTCAGCCGTCGTCGCGGACGCACACCGCGTAGGCCGTGTACGGGTAATGCGTGTCGATGTGCACCGTCCAGCCTGCACCGTCCGGATGAGGACAGTTCATCTTGACGCTGTCCGTGTCGTTCATCGAAGGGGCATTCCAGCCCCCACCGGTGACGATGTAGCCCTTCGGGGCCTTCACTTCGACTCTCTGCGTGCCTTCGGCTTCGACGATCTTGTACTCCAGGCCGGATCCGTTCTTGCCGCCGAGAGCGACGTACGCGGTGTCGCGAACCTTTCCGGCGGTCTTGGCCGCACCGTCAACGATTCCCATCTGGCACTCCTTCACTACGGGGGACAGGGCGCCACATGGGTACCCGGCACGCTCCGTGACCTACGCGGCTGTCACTCCAACGGGCCTGGGCGGTGGCCGTCATCCGCGGCACCGCCCAGGCCCTGCCGCCCGCAGCAACCGCACCGCCCCGGCCTTGGTTCCCGCCAACCGAACGCTTGGTCACGGCCGGACCACCGCACCCGCCCGGACGCCGAATGCCATGTCGTCCAAGGTTGAGCGCGGTGTGCCAGGGGCGGTGGCGGGATTGCCGCCCACCTCGGTTCGGGACGCGGACTCGGACTCTGCTCCCGCCAGCCGTAGCAGCAGTCCGGCGATCTGCTGTGTTGACGGCGGCTGAGCCGGAGTGGGTTGGTCTGTTCGCGGGACTGAATGAGCGGCAGTTCCGCAAGCTCGTGGTGCTCGTGCGCGTCGGGGTGGGGGCAAGCCCACCGGCGGCCGACCGTCGGCCCTGCCTCTGGAGGACCGCATATTGCTGGCGGCGGCGTACTGAGGGAGTGCTTCAGTCGGCCACTGAGAAGTTCAGTTGGCCGTTCTGGTGTGCTCAGCATTGATCTGCGTCGTCGCGATCGGAGAATGAGGACGCCTCACCTGGCGACCGAGGCTACTCCAGCCACGCTCCCTCGCGCATGAGGACTCTGCCGCGCAGTTCCGGCTCGCCGCGCCAGGCCAGCACCGTCTTCGGCGCCACGCGTATATACAGAAAGGGGCCTTCCTCCGCACGTGGGTCCCACCCGAACTTTTCGGCGAACGCATCCGCGGCGCCCTCCGGCACGCCCCGGTCCGAGAAGCACTCCGCCTCCCCCTGCAGGAGCACCACATCGAAGGTGTCAGGCAATGCCAGGCGCACACGGGGCTCCTTTCGCACATTACGCGCAGTCGCGGAGGTCTCGCCGGTGCACATCCACACGGCCTGCCCGTCCCACCAGAACCACAGCGGCACTTGATGCGGGCCGTGATCCGGATGAGCCGTCGATACCCATATATCCCGTTCTCCAACGAGCCGTTCAAGAGTGTCGCGCCTGCGCTCCGGCACATCACGACGAGCGATTTCCGTGGTCTGCATGAACGCCGACACTAATCAGCGGTTCCGAAGCGCGCATGAGGCGTTGGTCCTACTCCCAGCGACCGACAAGCCACTCAGCCCGCAGCTTGGGGGTGTGGCCAACTGTGAGGCTCAGGCCGACCAGCTGAAGTGCTGAGTCACAACCGACCGTAGCCAGCAAGATCACGATCTCCAGCCAGATCTTGTTCTGTGCGGCCTCGTGCAGGAGCAGGTTGCGCAGGCCGGCGGCTCGGGCGGACCGGATCCGGTCTTCTGTGCGGGCCCGCAGTCGGTGACGAAGCTCCAGCTCGGCGACCGGACGGTTGGCGGTGTTCGTGGCGAACCACGTGATCCGCATGCCGTCCGCGTCGGTGATCCTCAACTGGCCGCCGGGATGCGGTCGTTCCTTGCGGACGATCAGCCGCATGCCCTTGGGCCGGCCGCCGAGGACGTCACTGGTCAGTTCGGCGACCCAGGCCCCGTCACGGACCTCTCCGTCCGTCTCGATGGCCGGGGTCCAGACCGATGCCGGGATCTTCAGCACGTGCTGGTGGATGGTGCCGGTGATGGTCACGCCGACCGAGTAGGGCAACCAGCGGCCCCGTCGGGCGAGCCAGGTGACGCACTCGGCCGCATCCTGCTTGTCCGAGTGCGCGACGACGAGGACACTGTCCGTCCACCGTCACCTTGGCGCCCGCATCCGGGGCACGGTCGCCAGCCAAGGACCAGACCCGGGGACTTCGGACCGTGCCAGGCGGACGGCGTCCAGTGCCTTCTCGCCCGAGGCAGCGAGGACGTCGATGAGGCGGGAAACGGTCGGATCGGATGCCACCAGGCCGAAGACGGCCGACTCGGACCGCAGCATGGCGATGTCCGCCTCCGCGCCCGCGATACGGAGGATGACGCTGTTGCCCCCGCCCTCCAGGCGGATCAGGTCGAACGACTCCTCAGCCATGAGGGCACCTTCCAGCTCGGCTCCCAGATACGACACACCGTCACTCATCGTCGCTGGAGCCGGGCTCGAAGGTCGGGTTGAGCGCGTACCGCGCCACCCCGAACGGCTGGAAATCGGCATCGGTAAGGATGCGGTAGAGGAACTCCGAGGTGGACATGTCGTACTGGTGCCATGGGCCGACGTCATCGGCCCGCGCGAGGACGGGGTAATCGCCCGGCCGCTCGGCATCGATCAGCCAGCAGTACTCGTCGGCCCATTCGGTGGAGCCCCAGTGGACCAGCCCCTTGCCGCCCGGCGCGTAGATCGCATAGGGCTCGACGGCGGAGACGCTTCCGAGCGCGCTGTCCTGGTCGACCGACAGGGCAACCCGCCACTGTGTCAGGAAGTCGAACGCGAGGCCCTCGTCGCGCCCCAGAAAGTAGACGGAGTCACTGAAGACGCCGCCGCCGAACGCCTCGTAGAGCTCCTTGTAGTCCGCCGGCAGCGCGACTCCTAGCTCTCCCTCGATCGCCGCCCAGTCGGCGGAGATCCCGAGCGGCTCCCACCCGGTCAGTTCGATCACTCGCTGAACCCACATACAACAACCTTTCGGACGGAGGGTCAGACGCTGAGGGTGCGGGTGAATGTCCGCGATATCACCCGCACCCGGAGATGCATCCCGGCCGCTGGTTCAGCCGGCGTTCCTCAGCCTGACGATCGCTCGCCTCAGGGTTGGAGGCCCGTCGGCGTGTCCCGGTCGTCGCCCCGGGCTCGTATTCTCCGGTGTCCATGTTGAGCCAGGTGATGGTGAGGTAGTCGGGAGTTCGGCAGGGCCGGCGGATGGCGGTCAGTGTCCGGGAGCCCGCTGTGGCGAGCGTACCGACCGGGCGGGAGACCGTCGGGTCAGAGGCCACCAGCCCACACAGGGCTGGTTCGGCTCGCTGCATCGCGATATCGGCCAGGCAGTCCTCGCTCAGGGCGGTCGCGAGCGTGAGATCCAGCAGGATGTCGCCCGGGTCGTGCACCGTCCGCGGCTTGCTCCACAGTGCGAGCGCCGCCGGCAACGCAGCATCCACGCCGCTCTTGCGGACCGTCTCCACCAGCAGCACGGCCCCGGCCTGCGAGACCACGGCACGGCCGTTGCCCTCGACTAGGACGGGGCGGGTACGACCCGCTGCGCGTCTTCACTCGGGAGTGCTTCTCCATCGGTGACGAACAGGACCTTCGGCAAGCCCCATCCTCCCAGTTCAGAGGCACTCCTCGCTTATTTGGTCAACCTTCGGACGGCCGCCTTCGTGAAAGCCCGAGGTTAGTTCGGCGGCGAGTTGGGTCCACTGCTGCTCGGGACGTGGACGACGTCGTCGAGTGAGCTGTCCGCGGCGTTGCTGTGCGGCAGCCCGCGGCGACCGAACGCGGCACTAACTTCCGCGGCGACCGAGATCAGGTGATGGACGTGCGATACGCCCAGGATGGCCTTGAGTTCGACCAGGAACGCGAGTACCTGGGTGTCGGAGCCGAGCCGGTCCACTTCGTCGATGGCGATGACGCCCTCGTGACTGTCCGGCAGGAAGCAGGAAGCAGGAAGCAGGAAGCAGGAAGCAGGAAGCAGGAAGAGGGAATCGGGGTCCTCGCTGAGCAGCCGGCCCGCCGCCGAGGCCGTCACGGGGCGGGTCTCCTCGACTAACGGCCCGGGTGGACCGTGATCAGGCCCAGCGGCGCCGCGCCGCTGGGCCTGCCGCGTAGGGCGTGGCGTCTCAGCCGGCGAGGTGAGCTGTCTTCAACGGGGACGGCTATCGCGTTGTCGTCTACTTCAGGCCGGAGGCGGAGAGAACCTCTCGTGCTGTAGTTCCGTCGATCTGTTCTCCCAACTGACGCAGCACGTCGGATCCGTGGCGCAGTGTGCCGCGTTCGCGGGAGCGGTGGGCGCCGGTGTCCAGTTCGTGCCAGAGCAGCGGGTTGGCGACGAGTACGCGGGGGTCCAGTTCCAGCCAGTGGCCGTACGCGTCCCTCAGGACGAGGTGTGCGGTGACACCGCCGTACTGCCGTACGGTCACCAGCGCGTCGGTACGCACCCGACGCCGGCGCACGAGCCCGCGTACCGCCAGCCAGCCGTGGCCTGCGGTGATGCGTGGCGGGAGCAGCACGGTGAACACCACGGCGGCCAGGGTGAGCCAGATGCTTGCGCGGAACATGGTGAGAGTGCCCGCGTCCCAGTCGGCCAGCGTGGCCATGCCCCAGGCCGCGAGAGCGAACCCGGACGCGAACCGGGCGTCGCCGCGCCAGTGGCGGTCGTCGGCCGAATCCCGGGGGCCGCTTCGCTTCATATGACAGACGCTAGGTCGCCCGGACCCCGGCGGATCCGACGCTGACGGCACCCTGACGCCGTGTTGCCCGTTCCTGACGCGTCCTTGACGCCCTCGCCGGCTCAGCCGACGTGGATCCGGGGGCGGCGGTCCCTGTCGGGTTCGGCCTCGCGCAGGACCTCACGGGTGACGGGTGCGACCTCGCCCTGGCCGAAGAGGAAGAAGCGGAGGAAGTTGGTGAAGGGGTTGCCCTCGGTCCATTCGAAGTAGATGTGCGGGGTACAGCCCGTGCTGTCGCGGACGTGCAGGAGGAGGGCGGCCAGGGCGTTGGGAATGGACGAACTCTCCAGAGTCAGGATCCGGTAGCGGTTGTGGAGGACCTCCCCGCGCACGGTCAGCTTCGACTCGAACTCCGAGGCATCGAGGACGGTGACCTCGACGAAGACGAAGTCCTCCGGGGAGGGGACGTCGTTGTCGTGGCGGATCTGCTCGATCTTCTCGCGGTACTCGGCCTTGTCGCGGTTGTCGGGCTCGTTGGCGATGAACCGGATCCGGCGGCTGGCGATGTCGCGTACGAACCGCTGCGCCATGTCGTCCAGGGTCACGCTGGTGACGCGCAGTTCGAAGGCGCGGGCGAGCCGGGAGAGGAACGAGACGAGCATGATGCCGGCGATGAAGCAGGCGCCGATCTTCACGCCGTCGGGGCGCTCGATGACGTTCACGACGGTGACGTAGAGGAGCACCGCCGAGACGACGGCGAAGGCGATGGTCCAGTTGCGCTGGCGGGCCTTGCGCGCGGCGATGGTCACCGCGATCGCCGCGGAGGACATCAGGACCAGGACACCCGTGGCGTAGGCGCCGCCCTGGGCGTCGACGTCGGCGTCGAAGATCCAGGTCACCAGGAATGCCACCAGGGTGAAGACGATGACCATGGGGCGTACGGCGCGCGCCCAGTGCGGGGCCATGCCGTAGCGCGGCAGGTAGCGGGGCATCAGGTTGAGTAGACCGGCCATCGCGGAGGCGCCGGCGAACCACAGGATGGCGATCGTCGAAACGTCGTAGACCGTGCCGAAGGCATTGCCGAGGTACTCGTGCGCCAGATAGGCGAGTGCGCGGCCGTTGGCCTGGCCGCCCGACTGGAACTCCTTCTCCGGGATGAGCACGGTCGTGATGAAGCTGGTCGCGATCAGGAACACGCTCATGATCACGGCGGCCGTGGTGAGCAGCTTCTTGGTGCCGCGGATCCGGCCTGTGGGCTTCTCCTCGGTGTCGGTGGCATCGCCCTCGACGTGCGGCATGACCGCCACGCCGGTCTCGAAGCCGGAGAGACCGAGGGCCAGCTTGGGGAAGACCAGCAGGGACACCCCGATCATCGCGAAGATGTTTCCGTGTTCGGCGGTCAGGGCGTTGGACCAGTCGGTGACCACATGCCCCGCGGACATCACGTGCCACAACCCCGTGATCACGACCACGGTGTTGAGCCCCAGATAGACCGCCACCAGGACCACGGCCACCCCGATCGCCTCGAGGAAGCCCTTGAGGAAGACCGCGCCGAGGAGCGCGACCAGGATCAGCGTGATCAGCAGCTGCTTGTCGTGGAGAGCGTCGGTCAGGTGGGGGTTCTCGACGAGGTGGGTGGAGGCGTCCGCCGCCGAGAGGGTGATGGTGATCAGGAAGTCGGTGGCGGCGAAGCCGAGCAGGGTGAGGACGAACAGCTTGCCCTTCCAGAAGGACAGCAGCCGCTCCAGCATCGCGATCGAGCCCTCGCCGTGCGGGCTCTCCTCGGCAACTCGCCGGTAGACGGGCAGCGCGCCCGCCAGGGTGACTATGACGAGCACGATCGTGGCCACGGGGGACAGCAGCCCGGCTGCGAGGGCCGCGATGCCCGGCTGGTAGCCGAGGGTGGAGAAGTAGTCGACGCCGGTCAGGCACATCACCCGCCACCAGCGCTGCCCCTTGTGTTCGGGCTCCGGCTCGACGGCCCGCTGCCCCTGCTGGTGCTTGGCCATGTCGGACAGGCCTTCCAGCATCCACCCACGCAGGCGGCTCGTGCGGGCGTCGTGGTCGGTGGCGGCCATGGGCGTGCTCCAGACGTACGGCTCTTCGAAAGTTTCCGGCCATCGAGGACACGGCAGCACCAGCGTATGCAGAGAGTGATCCCCAGGCCCACGGATGGCTGGGCCGACCGCGTCAAGGCTGCGTTAAGACCAGCCGGTCGCGCACCTTCACGGGTCACGCTTCCCAGGCGGTGAAACCGTCGTGAAACTGTCCTGATCCCGTATCACCTCCACATGCGGAGCAGTGCACAGCGACGCTTACTGAACCGATACGAAGCGGAGTCCCCACACGGCACTCGGTGACACCCGGTTCGTACGGGATCCGGCGAAGGCCGCGAAGGCCGCGGAGGTGGCGGGCGCGGGGGTCGGCGCGGAACTGCTCGACGGCGCGGGGCCGCCGCCGCAGTACCGGCAGTACCTGGAGATCCTGGTGTTGGTGGACGGGCCGGAGCACACCCGGCTGCGGACCCTTGTGATGAAGGCCTTCGCGCCGCGCCGGATAGCCGCGCTGCGGCCACGGAGCGAGCGCATCGCCGAGGATCTGACCGAGGAACTCGCGGCAAAGGGAAGCGAGTTCGACCTGCTGAGTGCCTTCGCGTACCCGCTGATGACGAACGTGATCTGCGAAATCATCGGGGTCGAGGAGGCGGACCGGCCGAAGGCGGGCGGCTGGATCCGCGACTATGAATCGGACGAGCCGGACCGCTTCCTCCCCGGGATCGACCAGCTCGCCGCGTACGTCGACGGCCTCCTCGACCGCCGTGCCGCCGAGCCGGCCGAGGACCTGGCTGGCCTCTGATCTGCTGCGCTCCAGCCCGGAGGCGGAGGCGGAGGCGGGGCAGCGGCTGAGTCGGCAGGAGATGATCGCGCTGGTCTTCCTGCTGATCAACACGGGGATCGCGCCGCCGGCGTTCTTCCTCACCGATGCGGTGCTCGCCCTCCTCGACCACCCGCAGGAAGTGGCACGGCTGCGCGCCGAGCCCGGACTGCTGCCGCGCGCCGTGCAGGAGCTGATGCGATATGTGTCCGCGGTCCGCGTCGGCGCCACCCTGTTCGCCACCGAGGACGTGGAACTCGGTGGGGGTCCTGGTCCGTCGCGGCGAGGGTGTGGCGAGCGCGCTGCCCGCCGCCAACCGAGACCCCGGCGCCTTCGCAGACCCCGGGCGTCTCGACCTCACCCGCGAGGCGGCGCGCGGTGGCGGGCACTTCGCGTACGGGCACGGCGCGCACCGCTGCATCGGCGCGGCGCTCGCCAACCTGCAGACCGAAGTGATCCTCGAGCAGTTGTTGCTGCGGCGCGACGGCCTCACCCTCGCCGTCGAGCGAGGCGACCTCCAGCGCGTCGGGTTCGCGGGCGACGGCACCTACGCGATCGGGCTGCCGGTCCGGTTCTGAGAACCGAACCGGTCGGCGGGAACGCGGACCTGACCTAGCGCTGGCCGGCCTTGCGGCCGTGGTTCGCCTTCTTCTTGCGGCGGGCTCTCTTCTTGCGGGATCGCTTCGACATGGGCGACAACTCCGTTACGCGGTTGGGAAGTTCAAGCGGCGCGGCCGACGAGGAGGTCGGCCAGTTTGTTGAGGCGCTTGACGGTGCGGTCCTCGGTGGCGGCGGGCGCCGGGTCGACGCGCTCGGCGCGGTCGTAGTAGGCGCCGTTGACGATTTCGACCGACGGGTCGCAGAGGCGGACGACGTGCGCGGCACCCTCGGTGGGCGTGACGCCGTCGTGGGCGTAGAGGGGGAGCAGCGCGGTGTCGCACACACCCGGGTGGACGGACACCGCGGTGACGCGCGGATCCGCCGCGAAGACCGTCAGGGCCAGCTGCGACTGGGCGTACGCGGCGAGCCGGGAGTAGCGGCGGGCGCGGTTGGGGTCGCTCCACTGGATGGAGCCGGTGCGGTGCAGGGAGGAGGAGACGTTCACGACGCGGCCGCCCGGATTTTCCCCAAGCTCTCGGCTTCGCTCGAGCAGGGGAGACCCCAACGTGAGTGCTGGTTCCAGCAGGCAGGTCAGCAGGTAGTGGGCGAGGAAGTTGACCTGGAAGGCGATCTCGTTGCCGTCGGCGGTGATGGTGTGCCGCTCGGGCGCCGCCATGCCCGCGTTGTTCACCAGGACGTCCAGGTGGGGGTGCTCGGCGACGACACGGGCCGCCAGGGTCTCGACCTCGTCCAGGCGGGTGAAGTCGGCGCCCACGGTGCACAGTCGGTCTGCGTCGATGCCGGCCGTCGCGACGAGGCGGTCGGCGGCGGCGCGGGCTTCCTCGGCTGTGCGGCCGTGCAGCAGCACGGTGGCGCCGCGTTCGGCGAGCTGCCGGGCGGTCTCCAGGCCGATGCCGGAAGTGGCGCCCGTGACGAGGAGGGTACGGGACGAAAGGGTGGCGTCAGACATGGTCCATCCGGGGTTCCGAGTACGGCTTCGTGTACGGCTCGGGTCCGCGTACGACAGTTGCGTACGGGCATGGAAAGGGGCGCCGGACGTGGGTCACGGCGCCCCTGGGCAGCGGAAGGCGCGTCAGCGGACGGCGGACGCGGGCGTTTCCGCACAGCGGGGCACACGGCGGGACGCCCGATGAGGCGGCCGGTCGATGAGGAGCCACTCGCTGTTCACGATGTCCATGGAACCGGTTGGAGCTGCCCCGGACAAGCTCAAGTCCGATCCCTTACGGGCCTCTGACGTGCTCGGACGCTTTCTTGACGCGGGCTGTTCACCCCAGCCCCGGCATGCCGGAGATCAGCAGATCGATGAGCTTGATGCCCAGGAAGGGCAGGACGAGGCCGCCGAGTCCGTACAGCGTCAGGTTGCGCCGCAGCAGGTCGTGCGCCGACGCGGGCGTGTAACGCACACCCCGAAGCGCGAGTGGGATCAGCGCGACGATGATGAGCGCGTTGAAGATGATCGCCGAGGTGATGGCCGAGGTCGGGCTGTGAAGGCCCATGATGTTGAGCGACTCCAGACCCGGGTACGCGCCCGCGAACATGGCCGGGATGATCGCGAAGTACTTGGCGACGTCGTTCGTGATCGAGAACGTGGTCAACGCGCCTCGGGTGATGAGGAGTTGCTTGCCGATCTCGACGATGTCGATGAGTTTCGTCGGGTTGGAGTCCAGGTCGACCATGTTCCCGGCCTCCTTGGCGGCCGAGGTACCGGTGTTCATCGCCACGCCCACGTCGGCCTGCGCGAGCGCCGGCGCGTCATTCGTGCCGTCGCCCGTCATCGCGACGAGCTTCCCGCCCTCCTGCTCACGCTTGATCAGCGCGAGCTTGTCCTCAGGAGTGGCCTCGGCCAAGTAGTCGTCCACGCCGGCTTCTTCGGCGATGGCCTTGGCCGTCAGCGGGTTGTCGCCCGTGATCATCACGGTTCTGATGCCCATGCGGCGCAGCTCGGCGAAGCGCTCGCGGATACCTTCCTTGACCACGTCCTTCAGGTGGATCAGGCCCAGCACCCGTGGCCCGTCCCAGTCGTGCACGGCAACCAGGAGCGGGGTGCCCCCGGAGGCTGCGACCGAGTCGGCGAACCACCGGGCCTCGGCGGGGACTTGACCGCCGTACATCTGAACCCACTCGATCACCTGCTGGGCAGCGCCCTTGCGGATCGCGCACACCGCGCCGTTCTCCCAGCGCAGATCGACACCGCTCATGCGGGTCTGCGCGGTGAACTTCACCCACCGCGCGTGGACCAACTCGCCCTCGGTAGGCGCCCGTAGCCCGTACCGTTCCTTCGCCTGCACGACGACGGAGCGACCCTCGGGCGTCTCGTCGGCCAGCGACGACAGCTGGGCGGCGTCGGCGAGCTGCGCTTCGGTGATGCCGGGCAGAGGTACGAAGGCGACCGCCTCGCGGTTGCCGAGGGTGATGGTGCCGGTCTTGTCGAGGAGCAGAGTCCCCACGTCACCGGCGGCCTCGACAGCGCGGCCGGACATGGCGAGCACATTGCGCTGGACGAGCCGGTCCATGCCCGCGATGCCGATCGCCGACAGCAGTGCCCCGATGGTTGTCGGGATGAGGGTGACGAGGAGGGCGACGAGGACGGTGGTGGACTGGGCCGCGTCGGCGTACTCGGCCATCGGCTGGAGCGCGACGACGACCAGGACGAAGACGATCGTCAGCGCGGCCAGCAGGATGTTCAGGGCGATCTCGTTCGGCGTCTTCTGACGCGAGGCGCCTTCGACGAGCACGATCATCCGGTCAAGGAAGGAGTGTCCCGGGCGCGCGCTGACGCGGACCACGATCCGGTCGGACAGGACCGTCGTGCCGCCCGTGACACCGCTGCGGTCGCCCCCCGACTCCCGGATGACGGGCGCCGATTCGCCGGTGACTGCCGACTCGTCGACGGCCGCGACGCCGTCGATGACGTCGCCATCGGCGGGGATCAGCTCGCCTGCCTCGACCACGACGACGTCGAGCGGTTTCAGGTCGGTCGCGGCCACCGCCTCGGTCTCTGCGCTGCCCGGATTGGTTCCGTAGCTCCAGTGGCGCAGGCGCAGCGCGACTGTGTCCGTACGCGCCTTGCGCAGCGATTCCGCCTGCGCCTTGCCGCGGCCCTCGGCGACAGCCTCGGCGAGGTTCGCGAAGATCGCCGTCAGCCACAGCCAGGCGCTGATGACCCAGGTGAAGACGGCGGGGTGGAGGAGCGCGGAGAGGCTGGTGAGGACGGCTCCGACGGAGACGACGAACAGCACCGGGTTCCTGACCAGGACCCGCGGGTGAAGCTTGCGCAGCGCCTCGGGGAAGGACCGTGCGAGCTGGGCGGGTTCGAACAGCCCGCTCGGGGCGCGACGTCCCGAACCTCCCTCCGATCCTGACTGGGGAGCACGCTGCGGACGGGACGGCGGAGCCGGCTGGGGAGGGGCGGAAAACATGGGGACCTTCATGCCTCGGTGGGGAACCGCGCCCACGCGCAGGGCGGCGCGCCGGCGACCGGTCGGGCTGACAGAAACGTGGGGTGGCCGCCGGGCCTTGCGGTGCCGGGGCCCCGGCACCGCAAGGCTGCGCACGGACGTCGGCGACGGGACGACGAGACGCCGCCGCGCGCTCGGCCGCCCGTGAGGTGCCCCGGCCGGAAGCATCCGATGGGTACTTCCGATGGAGAGCCGTCATGCCACTGACGCCCACGGGCCTCTCCGGCGGCCGAGGGGAAATCTAGCCCCGCCGGATGCCCGAACTATCCCGTCCGGCACGGAATTTGCGCCTCCCTTACGGCCAGTCGAACGGCGGCATCAAGCCCCCGTCAAGGTCACCTGAGAAAGCGTCAGGAGAGCGTCAATGGACCACGTCCGTGGCCGATTCCGGTCGCAGACTGAGCGGCGCGGGGGACACGGTCGACCGTCCGTGGCGTGACGATGGAGGGCTCGTGACCATCACGGCCGGTACCACGCGCAGTTCAGAGGCGGAGGCCGGGACTGTCGCAGAGCCACAGCACGAAACGTTCGCCCCGACCGGGGGCGGGCCCGGTCCGCGGCCACGAGGGGGGTCGCGGCCGGGCCCTCACCTCCGTCGCGAGGCCGTGGACGCGTCGGCCGCTCTGCGCCGCCGCTTCTGGGCCACCATGCCCGCGCGGCTGCGACTCCTGCACGTGGCCACGGCCTCGCTCGCCGCCGCCCTCGGCCTCCTGCTTGTGCTGGCCGGGCTCGCCGCTTCCGGCACCTGGGACGCGGTCGCGGAGCAGGACGCGCCCCGCACCACCAGTGCCGCCGACCTCAACCTCGCCCTCAACGACATGGACGCGCAGGCTGCGAACATCCTGCTGTCCAGCGGCGACGCGGGCAAAGGGCGCATGCGGACGCCCTACGAGAAGGCGGTCGGCTTCTACGGCGACGCCCGCACCGCCATCGGCCACGACCTGCGCACCCTCGCCGTAGCCGCCCAGGGCGACCGCACCGACGAGCACACCGTCGAATCCCTCACCGACAACTTCGCCGAGTACCAGGAGCTGGTGGGACGCGCTCTCGAGAACGACGGCCGCACCGGCGGCAAGGCGTCCGCGCTCGCCGACCACCGGAGTGCGACGGACCTGCTCCAGCGGCAACTCCTGCCGGAATCACGCGAGTTGGTGGCCTCCAGCAATCGGGCATTCAACACGCAGTACGCGCAGGCCCGTTCCACGCTGTCCGCGCAGCTCGCCGCTGTCATCGCGCTCGGCGTGCTGCTCCTCGCTGTGCTCGCCGTACTCCAGTGATCGCCGTCGGCGCGGCAAATCGGATCCGTTCGATGCCGAGAACGCGGCGCGAGCCGTGGTGAGCGGGCGGGCGCGCGCCCGGGCCAAAGCGGGCGATGGGCCGGTGCAGATCGCCAGGATGTACAAGCTGGCCAAGGCGTCGGCCGTCAAGGCCCGCACCCAGGCCATCAACCAGCTCAAGTCCGTCCTCATTACTGCTGACCCCGCCTTGCGGGAAGAACTGGCGGGACTGGGCAATGCGGAACTCTTCCGTACCTGTGCGCGGTTCGCTGACGTGAGCGGTCGCGAGGAGGTCAGCGAGGAGTCGGTGCTGCAGGCCACTCGGATCACGCTGGGTCTGCTGGCTCATCGGATCGGCCAGCTCTCCGAGCAGATCCGGGATGTGGACGCTCGTCTGGCCCGTCTCGTGGAATGTCATGCCCCGCAGCTGCTCGACGTGGTGGGGATCGGTCCGGACACGGCCGTCGCTTTGCTGTCACGGTGGGGGACAACCCGGAACGCCTGGACAGTGAGGCGTCCTTCGCCGCTTTGTGCGGGGTCAGTCCTGTCGAGCGTTCCTCGGGTCGCCGGCAGTTCCGTCGTCTCAACCGTGGTGGCGACCGGCAGGCAAATGCCGCGCTCCATCGCATCGTGTTCACGCGTCTGCGGGTCGACCCGCGCACTCAGGACTACTACGAGCGCCGGAGCAAGGAGGGTTAGACCCGTCGCGAAATCGTCCGTTGCCTCAAGCGCTATGCGGCCCGGGAGGTCTTCCACCTGGTCGGACAGCCACAGCCAGGACCCCGCTTATGAGGACTGTGACATGAAACACGGTCACTTCCGAGGCCTGGTTGTCTGCCACGATCTACGTCGCGTGAGCGGAGCGAGGCCGTCGAGGGGCAGCATCTCCGGCTGAACTGCCGGCCCGCCCAGTGCTACGGCGAGGGGGGCCGCTGTGGGGAGCGGAGTACGAGCAGGGTGATCTCGCTCGGGGCGAAGACGCGGAACGGCGGGCCCCAGAAGCCGGTGCCGCGGCTGGTGTAGAGGAGGGTGCGGGTGCCGTGGTGGCTGAGGCCGGCGAGGGCGGGCTGGTCGATGCGGACCAGGTGGTGGAAGGGCCAGATCTGGCCGCCGTGGGTGTGGCCGGAGAGTTGGAGGTCGATGCCGGCGGCTGCCGCCTGGTCGACGAACTTGGGCTGGTGGGCCAGGAGCAGGACGGGGTGGTCGGGGTCGGCGCCGTGCAGGGCTCCGGCGAGGTGGGCGCGGTGGCCGGCGAGGCCGGAGGACTCGGCGGTGACGTCGTCCACGCCGGCGACCACGAGGGTGTCGCCGCCGCGTTCGAGCAGCAGATGGCGGTTGCGCAGCGGCTCCCAGCCCAGTTCGTCCATCAGGTCGACCCAGCCCTGGGCCTCGCTGTAGTACTCGTGGTTGCCGGTGACGTAGACCCGGGCCCGGGTGGCGTGCACGGTGCCGAGTGGGGTGGCCTGGGCGCGGCGGCGTTCGGCCGTGCCGTCCGCGATGTCTCCGGTGTGGCAGACCAGGTCGGCGTTCAGAGTGTTCACCGTCTCGCAGACCCGCGCCGACCAGCGGGCGCGGTCGAGCGGGCCGTAGTGGGTGTCGGTGACAAGGACGACGCGCGTGCCGTCCAACCCGGCCCCAAGCCGCGGAAGTTGCACGTCGAGGCGGCGTACCCGTGGCACCCGGCGGGCCTCGGCGTACCCCCAGGCGAGCAGCACGGCGGCTGCGCCGAGGACCGCCCAGGTGACGATCCGGGCCCGGTCCTGGCCGTCGCCGACGCCGGTCACGGTCAGGGCGAGCCGGAGCAGGACGCCGAGCACAACGGACCAGGTGAACAGGACCCAGATGGTGCCCAGCAGGGTGTCCCCGACGATCGCCGCCCAGTCCTGCTGCCGTCGGCCGTGGCCGCGCACCATCGCGAGCGGCATACCGATCAGGCCGAGGGCGAACAGGGCGGTGCCGGCCGGCGTGACAGGGAGCGGCCAGTGCTGGCCGGCGTGCAGCAGCAGCCAGCAGGGCACGGTCCACAGCAGGACGGGGGCGATCAGGGGGAGGTAGCGCATCAGGCGGTGCAGCCGGCTCTGCTGAGTCTCGTGCGCTGCACTGTCGGCGGATCGGGTTTCGCTGGTGTCGGTCACGCTTCCCCTCCTCAAGCAACCAGGCTGCCGTCGCGCACTGTATCCGGCCGTCTTCGGGCCGGTCGGACGGGCGGGGTGTTCATGGTGGGCGACTCCATGTGGCGAAGGGGACTTTGCCGGGCGGCAAGACTCCGCTACGGCGCCGGGTCTGGACGCTGCGCACCAGCTACGAGTGGAGGTGTCCGCGGTGGCGGGTGGTCGCACCACGGATACGACGATGGCCCAGGCCGCCGTGCTGCAGTACCCGGCCCGCTGTGCCGACGCCCTCCACCTCGGCGTCAGTTCTGGCGCGAGGGGGCCGCGGAGGTGTCGAACGGTGAGGCGTAGAAGCTCCGGAAGCAGATGAGAGTACGTCCCACCGCCGTGAGCCGGGAGGTCTTCCACCTGGTCATACAGCTACAGCCAGGACCCCGCTCATAGGGGCTGTCGTTACTGGCGACGAGGGCGGAGAGGTGGGACCTGGCGCTGCGTCCGCCGTGCACCTGATGGCCGTCGAGGAGGGCACCCACGTGGTGCAGTCCGCGTGCATGGCTGCGGAAGGGGACGCCGGTGGCGGTGGCCGTGCCGCCGGTGGGTGCGTCCAGCCCGAGGATCATTCGAAGGGTGTGGTCTTGCCCGCTCCGTTGGGGCCGAGGAACCCGGTGACCCGGCCCGGCCGCACGGTGAAGGTCAGCTGGTCGACGGCTGTCTTGCTGCCGTAGCGCTTGGTGAGTTCGTTGACTTCGATCACGAGGGCAACACTCCGGGAGGGGCCGTGTCCGGGCATCGGACCGGGGGCGGCAATCCGGAAGAGCGCCCATCCCCCGGGTGTAAGCCCGGGGGATGGTGACCGCCCGTCGCGGGATGGCTGATCTCTTGTGGGCCGGAAGCTCCCTGCACGGGTACACGGGCTGCTGGTGGGGGCGGCCGCGCACGTGTCCGGCACGGTGCGCGCGGTGGGATCCCTGCTGGCCCTGAGCCTGCTCATCGGAGTGGTGCGGCGCGCCGGTGGCGGCACTGGTGCTCGTGCTGTCGGGGGTCACGTTCATGATCGCGGGCGACCCGAGTCCCGCCGGGGCGCGGTCGTCGGTTGCCTACCAGGGGCAGTTCCTCGCCTACCTGGCGGACGACTTCGTCCTCGTACGCATCGTGGTCACCCGCCTGCGGCGGACCGCGATCGCCGCCGCGACCGGCGCTTCGCCACGCTGAGTACGTCACGAAAGGCCGACGACGTCGTCGGCGTCGCCCGGTGAGACGAGTCCCGTCTCATAGGCGAGGACGACGGCCTGGGCGCGGTCGCGCAGGCTCAGTTTGGAGAAGATCCGGGCGACGTGGGTCTTCACGGTCGCCTCGCTGAGCGTCAGTTGCCGGGCCAGTTCGGTGTTGGACATGCCCCGGCCCATCAACGTCAGCACCTCCCGCTCGCGTGGTGTCAGTGCCGCCAGGTCTCGGTGGACGGCCGGGGCCACGGGCCCCGGGCCGGGGCCCGTACCCGGCGTCGGGGTGTCGGCGGCGAAGCGTTCCACGAGGCGGCGGGTGATCGAGGGGGCGAGCAGGGCGTCCCCGGTGTCGACCAGGCGTACGGCGGCGGCCAGGTGCGCGGGGGTGACGTCCTTGAGGAGGAAGCCGCTGGCTCCGGCGGCGAGGGCGGCGTACACGTACTTGTCGAGGTCGAAGGTGGTCAGCATGATCACCCGGCAGTCCGGGGCCTGCGCAAGGATGCGGCGGGTGGCCTCCAGGCCGTCCATGACGGGCATGCGGATGTCCATGAGGACGACGTCGGGCCGCAGTTCGCGTACGGAGGCAACGGCCTGGGCGCCGTCCCCGGCCTCGCCCACCACGTCGATGCCGCGGGCGGTGAGGATCATGCGGAAACCGGTGCGTACCAGTTCCTGGTCGTCGGCGATCACGACGCGCGGGGCGGGCCCGGTGGGCGTCGTCACGGCCGGTCCAGGGGGATGCGGGCGCGCACGCGGTAGCCGCCGCCGAGGCGGCGGCGGGCGTCGAGGTCGCCGCCGTAGACGGAGACCCGCTCGTGCAGGCCGAGCAGCCCGCGTCCCGTGCCGTCCGCCCGTTCCCGGCCCGGCTCCGTCGGGGCGGGCGTGTCGCCCGACAGGACGCTCGGCCCGCTGTTGAGCACTTCAACGCGCAGGTGGTTGTCCGCGTACCGCACCGTCACTTCTGCTTTCGTCCCGTCTCCGTGTTTGAGTGCATTGGTCAGGCCCTCCTGGATGATCCGGTAGGCGGTGACGTCGATCCCGGTCGGCAGCGGGCGCGGCTCGCCCGAGATCCGCATCTCGACGGGAAGGCCGGCGAAGGCGATCTTGTCGATGAGTGGGCCGAGACGGCTCAGGCTCGGCTGCGGCGACAGATCCACTTCGTAGGGCTCGTCCTCACCGTCCTGCGCGGGCGCGAGCAGGCCGAGCAGGTGCCGCAGCTCGGTCATCGTGTTCCGGCCGGCGGTTTCCACGGCGCTCATCGCAGCCGCGGCCTCTTCGGGCAGGGTGGTCAGTACCTCACGGGCGGCTCCGGCCTGGACCACCATGACGCTGACGTTGTGGCTGACGACGTCGTGGAGTTCGGCGGCGATACGGGCCCGTTCGGCGTGGACCGCGGCCCGTGTCGCGCTCTCACGCTCGCGTTCCAGCAGCCAGCCGCGCTCCTCGATGGCCTTGCGGTGGCGGCGTCGCGCCCGCGCCGCGGCCAGCCACCCGGTGGCGCAGACTGCCGCCGCCAGGGCGATGATCAGCACTGTCGTCAAAGGTTCCCCCATCTGATCATCTTCCCAGGTGTACGGCGCGGCCCGTATCGGCCTCCCGGTGATGGCCGTGTACATCCCCGGGATGACCTGCCCGGACGGATACATCCGGTGGGCGACGCCTCGTCATCGCCTCCCGGCCTAGGTTCGGGGCATGACAAACGATCGCGATGGTGCCCGGCAGACAGTGGTGCGGCTGGACGGCGTACACAAGGAGTACGGCGACGCGAAGGCCCTGGACGGGCTTTCGCTGGAGATCCGGGCGGGCGACGCGGTCGCGGTGATGGGGCCTTCCGGCTGCGGCAAGTCCACCCTGCTCAACATGGTGGCCGGTCTGGACCGGCCGACGTCGGGCACGGTCGAGGTGCAGGGCCACGACCTCGGGAAGCTCAACGAGACGGGCCTGGCGCTGTTCAGGCGGCGGAACGTCGGCATGATCTTCCAGTTCTTCAACCTCATCGACGACCTGCCCGTCCTGGACAACGTGGCGCTGGCCGCGCAGTTGACCGGCACCCCGGCCAAGCAGGCGCGCCGCCGGGCCCTGGAGCTGCTGGACGAACTGGGCGTCGCCAAACGCCGCAACAACTATCCGGCGACGCTCAGTGGCGGCGAGCGCCAACGCGTCGCTGTCGCAAGGGCGTTGATGAACCGCCCGGCCCTGCTCCTCGCGGACGAGCCGACCGGCGCACTGGACAGCCGGTCGGGCGAGCAGGTGATGGATCTGCTCATCGACCTGAACCAGATCGGCCAAACCCTGTTGATCGTCACCCACGACCCGCAGCTGGCCACCCGCTGCGCCAGCCGGCTGGTGGAAGTCGCCGACGGCCGGGTCGCCCACGAGAGCACGCTGGAGGTGTCCGCATGAGGGCCGTGTGGAGAGCCTCGCGCGCGGCGGTGAAGCGCCGCCGGGTCCAGACCTTCGTCATCGGGCTGGTGGTGCTGTGCTCCACCACGACCGTCCTGCTCGCGCTGACCCTGCTGACCGCCGCTTCCAGCCCCTTCGACAAGGCGTACGCCGAACAGCGCGGCGCGCATACGGCGGCGTCCTTCGACACCACGAAGGTCTCCCCGGAACAGCTGGCCCGGACCGCCCGGCGGCCGGGGGTGGAGGCCGCGGCAGGACCGTTCGGGCAGGCCGTCGTCGACATCCCCAAGAACTGGCTGTGGATGGCGGGCGGCACCCTCAGCGTGGTGGGCCGGGCCGACCCGGCGGGCCCCGTGGACCGGATCGACCTCCTGGAGGGCCGCTGGGCCACGGGCACCGGCGAGATCGTCGTCAACTGGTCCGCGCAGGGCTCACCCGGCACCGAATTCCTCGGTACGAAGCTGAAGACACCCGGCGGAGCGACGCTGACCGTCGTCGGGTTCGCCACCAGCATGAGCAAGTCGGCGAGCGCCTGGGTCTCACCCGCACAGATGACCGCACTGCACCCCACCTCCGCCCAGATGCTCTACCGCTTCACGAAATCCGACACGGACGCCCAGCTGAGCGCCTCGCTGGACCGGGCCACCGCGGGATTGCCCAAGGAAGCACTCACCGGCGCGCAGACCTACCTCACCCTCAAGCAGGCATTCTCCGCGCTGGCCGACTCCTACCTCCCCTTCATGGCCCTCTTCGGCATTCTCGGCCTGCTGGTCTCCGTCCTGATCGTCGGCAACGTGGTCAGCGGGGCGGTCGTCTCCGGATACCGGCACATCGGAGTGCTCAAGGCGTTGGGGTTCACCCCGAACCAGGTCGTCGCCGTCTACCTGACGATGCTCTCCGTACCGGCCGTGGCGGGCTGCGTGCTGGGCACACTGGCCGGCAACGCACTGGCCGGACCGATCATGAAGGTCGCCTTCACCGGTATCGACGTGGGCCGGGCCACGGTCGGCGAGATCAGCCCGTGGGTGTCCGTGGCCTGCCTGGTGGGCATGCCCGCGCTCGTTCTACTTTCCGCACTGGTGCCCGCCCTACGGGCTCACCGGCTGCCCGCCGCACAGGTCATCAGCGCCGGCGGCGCACCCCGCACCGGGCGCGGGCTCCGCGTCCAGCGGATGCTCGGCGCCACCCGGCTGCCACGCCCGGTCAGTCTGGGCCTGGGCCAGCCCTTCGCCCGCCCCGCCCGCACCCTGCTGACCCTGGCCGCCATCGTCCTCGGGGTCACCACCGTGACCTTGTCCACCGGCCTGACAAGCACCTTGGTGGCATACGGCAACGTCGGCAAGGAGGGTGGCGGCGCCCGCATCCAAGTGACGACCGGCGGAACAGGCGACGCCAAGACGACGCCACGCCTCAGCGATGTGCAGCTCGAGGAACGGCTGCGCGCCCTGCCGGGTGCGAAGGGAGTACGGGCCCGCGCGCTGTCCCAGGCGAACATGACCGGCCAGAACCAGCCCGTCTTCGCCGACTTCTACCGCGGCGACAACTCCCTCTACGAGCACACCATCGTCAAGGGCCGGGCCCCGATGGCGGCCGGCGAGATCGTGGCCGGACCGGCCTTCCTGACCCAGCGCGGCCTGAAGATCGGCGACCGGACCACCCTGGAACTGAACGGAAGGAAGATCACCGCAACCGTCGTGGGTCAGGTCATCGAAGGCAACGCCCGTGCCCTGGAGGCGACTTGGGACACTTTGACCCGGCTCGCACCAAACGCCCACGCCACCGAGTACACGGTCCGTCTCGCCCCCGGTGCCGACGCCCGCGCCTACGCCGAAGAGGCCGGGAAGCTCGACCCGGCCGTGCACGCCTCCGTACTGGACCCCGGCAACGCCGGCACCACCACCGTCATCACCTTCTCCACCGTCTTCACCGTGCTGCTCACCCTCGTCGCCTCGCTCGGCGTCTTCAACACCGTCCTCCTCAACACCCGGGAACGGCGCAGGGACCTGGGCATGCTCAGGTCCATCGGCATGACACCCCGTCAGGTGATCCTGATGACGGTGACCTCGGTCGCCGGACTCGGCGCGGTCGGCGCACTGCTCGGCATCCCGCTGGGGATCGCCGCCCATCGCCTCGTCGTGGACCACGTCGGCGTGATCGACTTCCCCGAGTACATGAAGGACGTCTGGCACGCACCGCAACTCGCCGTGATGCTCCTGGCAGGCGTGACGATCGCCGTCCTCGGCGCCCTCGTCCCCGCCCGGACGGCGGCCCGCACCACCATCGCCATGGTTCTGCATACTGAATAGTCGTCCCGGGCCCTGTCGGTCCCGCCCGCGGCCGGGAAAACAGGGGCGGGTGTCCACCCGGAGGACGTCGACGGAGCCCGGGTCGTCTGACCGGCGGCGGCCGGGGCTCAGGCCACAGCGGCGCCCCCACTCCCGCAGCAGCACGGTGGTGATTCCCGCGCCCACGTCGGCGACCCAGGCATCGGCGCCTGACCACGGTCCGCGAACTCCTCGAAACCGAGACACGCCCATATCGCGCCAACAGTGGGGCAGTCGACAGCCGCGCTCGACCTGCCCCGCGGCACACGCAGCCGTCGAGAGGGGGCGCACCGGTCGTGGAGCAACCTGAACCAAGATGTCGGCCTGTGTGAAGGCAAGACCCGACGCGAAATCGTCCGTTGTCTCAAACACTACGCGGCCCGGGAGGTCTTCCACCTGGTCATACAGCTACAGCCAGGACCCCGCTCATAGGGGCTGTCGTGACAGATGAGAGGGTCAGGCGGGTGAGTGAGACAACGACGAAGACCCTGCAGTACCGCTTTGACGGGCCAGAAGACGCACCAGTCCTGATCTTGGCTCCCTCACTGGGTACCACATGGCACATGTGGGACCGGCAGGTGCCCGAGCTCGCCCGGCAGTGGCGGGTGTTCCGTTTCGACCTTCCCGGGCATGGCGGCGCCCCCGCCCACGCGGCCGGTTCCGTAGCCGACCTCGCCGCGCGGCTCCTGGCCACGCTCGACGAACTCGGCGTGCAGCGCTTCGGCTACGCGGGCTGCTCCCTGGGCGGCGCCATCGGCGCGGAGCTGGCGCTGCGCCACCCTCAGCGCGTGGCCTCCCTCGCGCTGATCGCGGCCTCGCCCCGCTTCGGCACCGCCGACGAGTTCCGCCAGCGCGGCGTGATCGTCCGCAGCAACGGCCTCGACCCCATCGCCCGCACGTCCCCGGAGCACTGGTTCACCAGCGGCTTCGCGGCCGCCCAGCCCGCCATCACGGACTGGGCCGTGCAGATGGTGCGCACCACCGACCCGGGCTGCTACATCGCGGCCTGCGAGGCGCTCGCGTCCTTCGACGTACGGGCCGAGCTCGGCTCCATCGGGGCCCCCACGCTCGTCCTCGTCGGCTCCGACGACCAGGTGACGGGCCCCGCCCAGGCGCGCACGCTCGTCGCCGGCATACCGGACGCCCGGCTCGCCGTGGTGCCCGCCGCCTCGCACCTCGCCCCGGTCGAGCAGCCCGCCGCCGTCACCGACCTCCTCGTACGGCACTTCTCCACCGCCTGGCAGCCCGCGTACGAGACCGGGCAGCACGCGATCCCCGCCGCTCCCGTCAAGCCCGTCCTCGCGCCGCCGCCCCCGCCGGTCGCCCCCGTCGCGGAGATCGGCCCCACGGAGGCCCAGCCCGAGGCGGCGATCCGGCCCGACCGGCACGACATGGGTCTCAAGGTGCGCCGCGAGGTGCTCGGCGACGCGCACGTCGACCGGGCACTGGCCTCCGCGGACGCCTTCTCCGGCGACTTCCAGGAGTTCATCACCCGCTACGCGTGGGGGGAGATCTGGAGCCGGCCGGGCCTCGACCGCCGCATGCGCAGCTGCGTGACGCTCACCGCGCTCGTGGCCGGCGGCCACCTCGACGAGCTGGCCTTCCATACCCGGGCCGCCCTGCGCAACGGCCTCACCGCCGACGAGATCAAGGAAGTGCTGCTCCAGGCCGCCGTGTACTGCGGTGTGCCCGCGGCGAACTCGGCGTTCAAGGTGGCCCAGGCCGTGATCCGCGAGGAGACCACGCCGCAGGAGTAGGAGCCGCAGGAGTGGAAGACGGGCGCCGGGGCGGGCCGGACGCGGGTGGGGAGCGCAGGATGGTTTGTATGAAGCTCACGAAGAAGATCCATGCCTGCGTCCGCCTGGAGAAGGACGGGCGGACGCTCGTCATCGACCCGGGCGGCTTCTGTGAGGAGGACGCGGCTGTCGGCGCCGAGGCGATCCTCGTCACGCACGAGCACGCCGACCACTTCAACGAGGCCCGGCTGCGGGCGGCCCTCGACGCCGACCCGGCCACCGAGATCTGGACCCTGAAGTCCGTGGCCGACAAGATCTCGTCGGCGTTCCCGGGGCGGGTGCACACGGTCGGGCACGGTGACACGTTCGAGGCGGCCGGTTTCGACATCCAGGTCCACGGCGAACTGCACGCCGTCATCCACCCGGACATCCCGCGCATCACGAACGTCGGCTATCTGATCGACCACGGCCGGGTCTTCCACCCCGGCGACGCGTTCACCGTCCCCGACCAGCCCGTCGAGACGCTCCTCGTGCCCGTGATGGCCCCCTGGAACAAGATCGCCGAGGTCATCGACTACCTCCGCGAAGTCGGTCCGCAGCGCGCGTACGACATCCACGACGCGCTGCTGACCGACCTGGCGTGGCCCATCTACGAAGGGCAGATCGGGGCGCTCGGCGGCACGGACAACCTGCGGCTGACGCCGGAGGAGTACGCGACGCTCTGAGCGTTCCCTGAGGGTCTGCGAACTCCCGTTACCGGCCGAGGAGTTCGACGACCTCGTCGGTCGTGGCGAGTTCCGCGATCCGCGGGAAGATCTTGCCGAAGCTGTGCTCGTGGGAGGCGGCGTCCGTGTCCGTCGTCGCGTCCTCGACCACCGTGAGGTGGTAGCTCAGCTCGAACGCGGACCGGGCCGTGGACTCGACGCCGATCGAGGACGAGATCCCCGCGAGCACGATCTGCGTCACTCCGCGGCGGCGCAGCTGGAGGTCCAGCTCCGTCCCGGTGAAGGCGCCCCAGTGGCGCTTGGTGATCACGATGTCGTCGCCGAGCGGGCCGAGCTCGTCCGGGAACTCGGAGAACGCGGCGGGCGGCGCCTGGGTGAGCCCCGGGGTGGCCGACCGGCTCACCGGCAGGTCGCCGCCGTCGGGGGACCAGGCGACGCGGACCCGCACGACGGGCAGGCCCTTGGCGCGGAAGGCCTCCGCCAGCGTGGCCCCGTTCTTCAGGACGGCGTCGGCGGGGTGGACTGTGGGCAGGCCGAGGATCCCGTTCTGGAGGTCGATGAGGACGAGGGCGGTGCGCTCGTCGAGGGTGGTGGCGGGCATGGGGGTGCTCCTTGCGGATCCGGGGGAGATGCTTCGACAGGCTAACTTTCAAGCAGGGAAACTTGCAAGGTAGCCTGCCTATCGCGCCCTGCCTCCGGGCGGTGGCCGCACCTGGGGTCGGCGGCCGCACTTGGGGTCGGCGGGCGTTGTCGTACCCGCCCGGTAGGTTGTGGGCATGCGGATTGCTACCTGGAATGTGAACTCGATCACCGCCCGGCTGCCCAGGCTCCTCGCCTGGCTGGAGAACACCGGGACGGACGTGCTGTGCGTCCAGGAGACCAAGTGCACGGCCGAGCAGTTCCCCGCGGACGAGCTGCGCGAGCTGGGCTACGAGTCCGCGGTGAACGCGACCGGGCGGTGGAACGGCGTGGCGCTGATCTCCCGCGTCGGCCTGGAGGACGTCGTGACCGGCCTGCCCGGCGACCCCGGTTACGAAGGCGCCCACGAGCCCCGCGCGATCTCCGCCACGTGCGGCCCGGCGCGCGTCTGGTCGGTGTACGTGCCGAACGGCCGCGAGGTGGACCACCCGCACTACGCGTACAAGCTCCAGTGGTTCGAGGCGCTCAAGGCGGCCGTCGCGGGCGACGCGGGGGGCTCCCGCCCGTTCGCCGTGATGGGCGACTACAACGTCGCGCCGACGGACGACGACGTCTGGGACATCTCCCTCTTCGACGGCGCCACGCACGTCACCCCCGCGGAGCGCGCCGCGCTCGCCGCGCTCCGTGAGACGGGCCTGTCCGACGTGGTCCCGCGCCCCCTGAAGTACGACCACCCCTTCACATACTGGGACTACCGCCAGCTCGGATTCCCCAAGAACCGTGGCATGCGCATCGACCTCGTCTACGGGAACGCGGCGTTCGCGGAGGCTGTGAAGGACTCGTACGTGGACCGCGAGGAGCGCAAGGGTAAGGGCGCCTCGGACCACGCGCCAGTGGTCGTGGACCTGGAGGTCTAGGACCGCTGCGATCCGAGCGGGGCTGGGCCGGAGCCCTACGGCTTCAGCGCCCCCAGATCCACCGCCCGGGCCATCGCATCGAGCCCCGCGTCCCCGGGGTGCAGATGGTCCCCGCTGTCGTACTTGGGCCGGATCCGTGCGGGATGCGCCGGATCCCGCACCACGGCGTCGAAGTCGACCACCGCGTCGAAGTCGCCCCCGCTGTCCCGCACATACGCGTTGACGACCTCCCGCTCCCGGTCCGCCGTGGCCGTGCACAGAGTCTCGCCCTCGCACGGAGTGACCGTCGCCCCGACCACGCGCAGGCCCCGCGCGTGGGCGCGGGCGGCGATCTCCCTCAGCCCGGCGACGACTTGGGCCCCGGAGAAGCCGGCCCGTACGTCGTTGACGCCCTGGAACACGACGACCGTGCGGGCCGACGTCTGGGACAGCACGTCACGGTCGAGGCGGTGCAGCGCGCTCACGCCGCCCGTGTCCGTGGAGACGCCGTCCCCCGCATAGCGGTCGCCCGTCACCCGGTTCGCCGAGATCCCCTGGTTCAGGACCCCGTAGTGCGGCACCGCGTCCTGCTCGCGCAGCCGGGTGGCGAGGACGTCGGGCCAGCGGTGGTTCGCGTCCGGTGTCGACTTCACGCCGTCCGTGATGGAGTCGCCGAGCAGGACGACCGACCCGGGCCCGCCGCCCACGTCGACACCGGTGAGCAGCGGCCAGTACGTGATCGTCGACGTGTACGAGGCCGCTGAGACCTCCGCCGTGTGATCGCCCGGCAGGCTCACGTACGAGTGCTGGATCGCCTGGCTGTGCACCGGCGCCGTGGCGACCGCCTCCGGGAGGTGGAAGCTGACCAGCAGATTCGCGCCCGCCGGCACATCGAAGCCCACTGCGTCGCTGAACGCCTGCGCCCCCGCGGGGATCTCCGTGCCCGCCGCGCCCCGGAACGTCAGCGGCACCGGATCGGCCTCGGCCCCGGCGCCCGCGTCCTGCACGGCCACCGTCGCGCTCCCGACCCGCACCGGCGCCGACGCGAACGTGTTGTCGAGCCGGATCCGCACGCGCGGCCCGCCCACGCTGGTGTGCACGACCAGCCGCACCGTACGGTCCGCCCAGGGCCCGACGGCCGTGTATCCGGCGGTGGACGCCGACCAGGTGCCGGTCCACCCCGGCGCGGGCGAGCGCACCGACAGGGCGAAGACATGCAGATCGGGGGCGCCGGGGTCCCGGGGCAGATCCACGGAGGCGATCTCGCGGCCCTTGGCCACGGGCACGGTGACGACGAACAGGCGTGTCTTCTCGGCGAGTTGGCCGCCGGGCGTGTTGCGGTGGGGCAGCGCCACGGACTTGGTCGCGACCGGCCCCGTGCGCCAGTCGGGCGCGGTGAGGCGGTATGTGGAGCGCGAGCCGTCCCGGTAACGCACGGTGCCCGAACCGGCCGCGTCGCCGCCGGTTCCGGCCACCAGGAAGGCGAGCGCGTCGCCCCGGCCGTGCACGCGGACGCGCTGGCCGTCGGCGCGCACGTTGTCGGGCCCCGTCGCCGCCGTGCGCGGCCAGGTGAGGCGGGCACCCTCAACACCCAAGGCGCGCCCGGGAGTCCAGCCGGCCGCCGTCAGATCCCCGGCGGACAATGAGCTGCCCGAGCCGTCGAAGTCGGCCTCCCCGGCCCGGTCGTCAGCGCTGACCGCCCTGTTGTCGAAGAGCCGCTCCAGGGGGAGCGGCTCGGGTCTGTGCGGGGCGGCCTGCGCGACGGCGGTTGGGGCGAAGCCCGTAAAGAGCGCCAGTACAGCTGCCGTTCCCCAGACGTGTCGGCGCACGACCGACTCCCTCCACTCGTGGGTGAGACGTGACAGGTGCGCCATGAAGCTAAAGACGGGACAGGTTCGCGTCAATGAGCCGCGTGCGAACGTGGCCCGAACTCTCCGTAACGGGGCTCCGCGCGCCCTGTGGTGCGACGGCCTGCGGGGATGTCAGGGTGAGCGGTATGAACATCCCTTTCTTGGACAACTGGCGCAAGAAGCACGGCTCCGCTTTCGGCGTGGCCGTCTTCACCGAGGGTGACGGCGGGGCCGAGGGCGTCGCGGAGCTCCTCTCCGAGTGCGAACTGCTGCGCTCGCAGGCGCACGAGGCGGGGGTCGAACTGGACGACTCCGTCGCGTCGTTGGAGGCACTCGACCAACTGGTGCCGCGCTGGCGCGAGGACGAGGAAGCGCTGCCGTGGCTCGGCAACGACGCGGGCCTCTACCTCGGTACGGTCCTCGTCCGCCAGGTGCCGGAGGCGACGTGGATGATCTGGCCCAACGGGCAGCCGGTGGTGCGGCTCCCCTCCGGCCGCGAGGTCGACGTCGTCGCCGCGGGCCACGAATGGGCGACCAGCGGGGCGCCCGAGCTGTCGCAGTTCTACGCCGAGGCCTCGGAGACGTAGCACCGCAAATACGGTTAATGGCCATACGTGCGTGTCGCCGGTCAAGTCCCAAATTGACGTGGATAGTTTGCGCGGACCGACACAGCTGAGAGTGGGCAGGTCTTGCCATGGCCGTCGATCCGTTGATCGAGCTGCGTGACGTCAACAAGTACTACGGGGAGCTGCATGTCCTCCAGGACATCAACCTCACCGTCGGCAAGGGGGAGGTGGTGGTGGTCATCGGCCCTTCGGGGTCGGGAAAGTCGACACTCTGCCGGGCGATCAACAGGCTCGAGACGATCCAGTCGGGGAACATCCGACTCGACGGACAACCGCTTCCGGAGGAGGGCAAGGCCCTCGCCCATCTGAGGGCCGAGGTGGGGATGGTCTTCCAGTCCTTCAACCTCTTCGCGCACAAGACGGTCCTGCAGAACGTCTCCCTCGCCCAGATGAAGGTCAGGGGCCGCAAGCGGGACGAGGCCGACAAGCGCTCCCGTGAACTCCTGGACCGGGTGGGGCTCGCCTCGCAGGCCGCCAAGTTCCCCGCCCAGCTCTCCGGCGGCCAGCAGCAGCGCGTGGCCATCGCCCGCGCCCTCGCGATGGACCCCAAGGCCCTCCTCTTCGACGAGCCGACCTCGGCCCTCGACCCGGAGATGATCAACGAGGTCCTCGAGGTGATGCAGCAGCTCGCCCGCGACGGCATGACCATGGTCGTGGTCACCCACGAGATGGGCTTCGCCCGCTCCGCCGCCAACCGCGTCGTCTTCATGGCCGACGGCCGCATCGTCGAGGACCGCACCCCCGAGGACTTCTTCACCAACCCGCGCAGCGAGCGGGCCAAGGACTTCCTCTCCAAGATTCTCAAGCACTGACGGGGGTGGACCGATCCATGCTGCGCAAGACACGTGTGTTCCGCGCCGTCGCCGCCCTCGCGCTCACCGCCCTGGCCGCTGCGGCCTGCGGCAAGGAGGGCAGCCCGCCGACCAAGGGCCCGTCGGACGCGCAACTGCCCAAGTACCAGGTGGCACAAGGGTTTGAGCTGACCGACTCCAAGACGTGGCGCAAGGCCAAGAAGCGCGGGCACTTCGTCGTGGGGGCCAAGGAGGACCAGCCCTACCTCGGCGAGAAGGACCCGGCCACCGGTGTCTACTCCGGCTTCGACATCGAGATCGCCAAGATGATCTCGGCGTCCCTCGGCTTCGCGCCCTCGTCGGTCTCCTTCAGGACGATTGCCTCGGCCAACCGCGAGACCGCCCTGCAGAACGGGCAGATCGACTACTACGTGGGCACCTACACGATCAACGACAACCGCAAGAAGCTCGTCGGCTTCGGCGGCCCCTACTACATGGCCGGCCAGTCGCTCCTCGTCCGCACCGACGAGCACGACATCAACGGACCTCAGGACCTGGACGGCAAACGCGTCTGCTCCGCGGCCGGCTCGACCCCCTACCAGCGCATCCAGAAGGACTATCCGAAGGCGGTGCTCGTCGCGTACGACACGTACTCGGTCTGCGTCGACAACCTGCTCACCTACCAGGTCGACGCCGTCACCACCGACGACGCGATCCTGCTCGGCTACGCGGCCAAGGTGCCCGACGAACTCAAGCTGGTCGGCAAGCCGTTCTCCAAGGAGCCCTACGGCATCGGCGTACCGAAGAGCGACAACGCGCTGCGGTTCGCGATCGACACCGCGCTCCAGACCCGCGAGAACGACGGCGACTGGAAGAAGGCGTACAACGCGACGCTCGGCCTCTCCGGAGTGCCCGCGCCGAAGCCGCCCCCCATCGACCGCTACCCGGCGAGCTGAGGAGGCCCCGTGGACGTACTGACCAGCAATTTCTCCACCTTCGCCAAGGGGTTCCTCGGGACGGTCGAACTGACCGTCTACGCCTCGGTCCTCGCGCTCGTCCTCGGCTTCGTCATGGCGTCGTTCCGGGTCGCGCCCGTCGGCTCCTTCCGTGTCTTCGGCACGGTCTGGGTCAACATCCTGCGCAACACCCCGCTGACCCTGCTGTTCTTCGCGGTACTCCTCGGCCTGCCGCGCTTCGGAATCGTGCTGCCCTTCAAGGTGTTCGCGATCCTCGCCCTCGGCTGCTACACCTCGGCGTTCATCTGCGAGGCCCTGCGCTCCGGCATCAACACCGTGCCGAGGGGACAGGGCGAGGCGGCCCGCAGCCTCGGCATGACGTTCGGCCAGACGCTGTCGATGGTCATTCTCCCGCAGGCCTTCCGGTCGGTCATCCCGCCCGTCGGCTCGACCCTCATCGCCCTCGCCAAGAACTCGGCGATCGCCGGCGCCTTCAGCGTCAACGAGCTGCTCGGCACCTACAAGACCCTCAGCGAGCTGGGCTACAACATCATCTGGACGTTCTTCTGGATCGCCGTCGGCTACCTGATCATCACCCTCACCATCAGCGCGATCTTCAACGTGCTCGAGAAGCGCTGGGGAGTTCCCCGATGAAAGCTCTGGCCCACGACGCGACGGCCCTCTACGACGTACCGGGACCGAAGACCGAGCGCCGGCACCGGCTGTACGGGGTGCTGTCCACGCTGATCCTGCTCGGCCTGCTCGCCTGGATCTTCTACCTCCTGTTCGACACCGACCAGTTCACGTACACGAAGTGGATGCCCTTCGAGTACAAGGGCATCCAGGAGCTGCTCCTGCGCGGGCTCGGCAACACACTGAAGGCCTTCGCCATCGCCGCCGCGCTCTCGCTCGTGCTCGGGACCGTCCTCGCGGTGGGGCGCCTGTCCGACCACCGGCCGGTGCGCTGGCTCGCCACGCTCGTCGTGGAGTTCTTCCGTGCGATGCCCGTCCTGGTGATGATCTTCTTCATCTTCGTGGCGCTGAAGGTCCAGCCGCTGCCCGCCCTCGTCGCCGGGCTCGCCCTCTACAACGGCTCGGTCCTCGCCGAGGTCTTCCGCTCCGGCGTCAACTCCGTCGAACGCGGCCAGGGCGAGGCCGCGTTCGCGCTCGGCATGCGCAAGACCCAGGTCATGACGCACGTCCTCGTGCCGCAGGCCGTACGCGCCATGCTGCCCGCCATCATCAGCCAGCTGGTGGTCGCCCTGAAGGACACCTCGCTCGGCTATCTCATCACCTACGATGAGTTCCTCCACGCCGGGAAACTCATCGCCTCGAACCTCGACTACGATTTGCCTTTCATCCCCGTGGTGATGGTGATCTCTCCGATCTACATCGGGATGTGCATGCTGCTTTCGTGGTTCGCCCAGTGGGTGTCCAAGCGCCAGCGGCGCAACCCCAAGGTCGAGGCGGCCGAAGTCGCCCCGGCCGAACCGGGGACGCTGCTGCCGGGGGTGCAGTAGCAGGGGCTCCTTGCAGAGACCACAGGGCCCTGCCCGCCCGGCAGCAGCCGGAGATCACTGCTCGCGCAGGGGGATCGACACGTATGACGGGTCGTCCTTCGGCGAGGAGAAGGTCAGCTGCGCGCCGGTCGGGTTGTGCTCGATATAGAGCGGGTCGACCGTGTCGACGACCAGGGCGAGCCGGTGCCCTGCCGGGACGTCGTAGGCCGTGGAGAACAACTCCAGGTCCACGCCGAACGGAGCACCGGGTGTCTTGCCGTGGAAGGTGTACGGCGCGTTGCTGACCAGCTTGCCGAGGCCGAGCGGGCCCACGTCGTAGAGGTACGCGACGAGGGTTCCGCTCTCCTTGGTCGGGGTGAGCGTCGTGTGCAGCTTCGCCGTCCCGCGCACATGCTGTTCGGACGTGTACTTCTCCGACTGCCACACGCCCGCCCAGCGGCGCGGCAGCAGCGGCACCGAGGCCGTCGGGGGCAGCCGCAGGAACTGGTCGAGGATGTTCGAGAGTTCCAGGAGCCCGCCGTTGGCGCCCGAGTCGACGTTCGTGTGGATCGTGGTCGTGCCCGCGAGGGCGATCTTCTTCTTCGTCGCGCCGACCGACTTCCAGTCGGGGTAGCTCTCGTACGCGCCGGTGGAGCGGGACTTGATGCGGACGGGGAGCTCGCGGTCGACGCCGTTGTCGTCGCCCTTGAGGTAGTGGTCGAACCAGCGGTGCGTGTCCTCCCACGTGTCGTTGGGCAGCCCGAGCAGTCCGGTCGCCTCGGCCGTGGCGTGGTCGCCGGGGCGGAACTCCAGGCGCTTGGGCGTGGTCAGTTTCTCGTAGAAGTCCGCGTACTGGTTGGGCGGGAAGATGGTGTCGCCCCAGGCGTTGCCGAGCAGGATGGCGGCGCCGTTCTTGTTGATGCTGTCGAGGTACGTCTCGGGGGAGCGCTTCTTGCCCCACGCGATCATGTCGTCCTCCTTGGCCAGGTTCGAGCCGAGGAAGTCCTTCATGACCTGCTGGAGTTCGGGGCTCGGGCGGCCCGTGAGATAGCCGGCGCCGGAGAGCAGGGCGGCGGCCTGGAAGTGCTGGGTGCGGCCCGAGTAGATCGAGTCGATCAGGTCGCCCCAGCCGCTGAGCGCCGCCACGGCCTTGATGCGCTTGTCGTGCCCCGCGGCGAGCAGGCTGATGCCCGCGCCGTAGGAGACGCCCGCCATGCCGACCTTGTCCGGGTCGGCCTGGGTGTTCGCGAGGGCCCAGTCGATGACCTTCGAGGCGTCCTCGATGTCCTCGGGGCCGCCGACCTCGATCTCGCCGCCGGACTGCCAGAAGCCGCGCGAGTTGTAACTCACCACGACATAGCCGGAGTCGGCGAGCTGCTTGGCCTGGGCGAGGTACTCGATCTGCGGCACGGCCCAGCTCGTGGGGAGCACGACGACCGGGTATCTGCGCGAGGTGTCGGAGGGGGCTACGACGTTGGCCTTGAGGACCGTTCCGCCGGCGCCGCTGATGTCGACGAAGCGCACGCCCGGCCCCGGCGCCGCCTGCGCGGCGGGGGCCAGGCCGAGTGCCGCCCCGGCGATCAGGGTCGCGGACACGGCACCAACAGTGGTCGTACGCAGCGCTCTGCGCGGGTGTCGCGGGTGTCCCACGGGTCACTCCTCACTCGTGTCAGTGCAAAGTGACCCGACGGTAACCGTGGCGCCTTACCGTAGGTAACCCGTCGGTAAGTTACGTACGGGTAACGATGTTTTGTTGTTCAACGGCGCCCGCCGTACGGCAGGTCAGGGGCGGGTCACTTCGCCCGGTGCGAGGAGGCGCGGGGCGTCGCCGCCGGGGCCGGCGCCTGGGCGGCGCGGGTGACGTCACCGACCAGCTCGACCACATCGGGGCCGTACGCCTGGGAGTTGACGACCTTCAGGAGGAGCGCGAACGCGTTGCCGCCGTGCTTGCGGGCCAGGCGCTCGTGGTGGCGGGCGAGATAGCGGGTGGCCGCCTGGTTGGTGACCGGCAGCTGGCCGCAGAAGAGGAAGACCGGGCGCGAGTCCTGCCCCTGGCCCGCAGTCAGCCGAGCGAGCAGTACGTACTCCGTGATCCCCGGCTCCAGGCGGTAGCGCTCGCTTCCTATCTGGAACGCGCCGCGGTCGGGGCCGGGTTCCGGATCCGTGTTGACGCGGACGCCCGGCAGAAGACTGTGCATATGGGCGGCCATCCGGCGGTTCGACGCCGGTCCGCCCACGCAGAACTCCGTGCGCTCCCCGAAGCCCTGCTGGGCCGTGTCGTGCGCGACGACCTGCGCGTGCGCCCCGCAGTCCTTGATGATCGCCGAGAGTTCGAGCAGGGCGAAGACGTCGTGACGCTTCACCGTCAGCTCGGGGCCGCCCGCGTCGCGATTGACCACGAGGAGCGACTCGGAGTTGTCGGGCAGCCCGAAGAAGGCCTGCCTGCGGCGGAGTTTGCGCTTCCACAGGTAGGTGCGGGCGAGCCAGCCAAGGGCGGCGCTGATCCCGGCTGCGATCACGCCGAGGACGATGTTGCGCACGTCTTCAGTCATGGGGGCGCATGCTAGCGGGCGGACGGATCCTTGTTCGAGGGGGTCATGACGGCTCGCGGAAGTGAAGTTACGCTGCGCAGAAGGCTGTTGACTGGAGGTACGGATGAGACGTCCTGTTGCGCGGAATCTGCGGAATCTCTCGGGTTTGGCCGTTGCAGCAGCAATGGTGACGGTTGGGGCGGCCACGCCCCCTTCATCCGGCTCGTCCGACGCGCCCGCGCAGAAGGTGCCGCTGGCCGTCGGTTACGGCGGCGCGGTCTCCAGCGTCGACGCGGACGCGTCCGCCGCCGGCATCGAGGTCCTGCGCAAGGGCGGCAACGCGGTCGACGCCGCTGTCGCCACGGCGGCGGCGCTCGGCGTCACCGAGCCGTACTCCGCGGGCGTCGGCGGGGGCGGCTACTTCGTGTACTACGACGCGAAGACCCGCAAGGTGCACACGATCGACGGCCGCGAGACGGCGCCGCTCACGGCCGACTCGGGGCTGTTCCTGGAGAACGGCAAGCCCCTCGACTTCAACGACGCGGTGACGAGCGGCCTGAGCGTCGGGACGCCGGGCACGCCCGCCACCTGGCAGACCGCGCTCGACACCTGGGGCAGCGAGCGGCTCGGCTCGGTCCTGCGGCCCGCGCAGAAGCTGGCGCGGGACGGGTTCACCGTCGACCCGACGTTCCGCTCCCAGACCGAGGCGAACCAGGCGCGGTTCAAGGACTTCCCCGCCACGGCGAAGCTGTTCCTGCCGGGTGGCGCGCTCCCCGTGGTCGGCTCCACGTTCAAGAACCCCGATCTCGCCCGCACCTACGAGGAGTTGGGGCACGACGGCGCCGGCGCCATCTACCGGGGCGACATCGGCGAAGACGTCGTACGCACCGTGAACAAGCCGCCCGTGGACCCGGCGTCCGGCCGGGTCGCGCGGCCCGGCAAGCTGTCCGTCAAGGACCTCAAGGCGTACGGGGCGAAGCTTCAGGCCCCGACGAAGACCTCGTACCGGGGGCTCGGCGTCTATTCGATGGCGCCGTCGTCCTCGGGCGGGACGACCGTCGGCGAGGCGCTCAACATCCTTGAGCGGACGGACCTCTCGAAGGCCACGCAGGAGCAGTATCTGCACCGTTACATAGAGGCGAGCCGGATCGCGTTCGCGGACCGCGGGCGCTGGGTCGGCGACCCGGTCTTCGAGGACGTGCCGGCGAAGGAGCTGCTCTCGCAGCGGTTCGCGGACTCGCGTGAGTGCCTCATCAAGGACGACGCGGTCCT
This sequence comes from Streptomyces sp. NBC_00009, assembly GCF_045040855.1. Classification (NCBI taxonomy): domain Bacteria; kingdom Bacillati; phylum Actinomycetota; class Actinomycetes; order Kitasatosporales; family Streptomycetaceae; genus Streptomyces; species Streptomyces sp. NBC_00009. The sequence continues at coordinate 1,320,704 of NZ_CP108312.1, read as the reverse complement.
GACGAGCCCGCTGGCGCCGGGCGACCCGCGCCACCCGGGCGCGTGCGGCAAGCCGGGCGACAAGGCTGCCCCGACGACCTTCGAGGGCGAGAACACGACCCATCTGACGGTCGCCGACAAGTGGGGCAACGTCGTCGCGTACACGCTGACGATCGAGTCGACGGGCGGCAGCGGCATCACGGTCCCCGGGCGCGGCTTCCTGCTCAACAACGAGCTCACGGACTTCTCGTTCGCGCCGGCCAACCCGGCGGTCCACGACCCGAACCTGCCCGGGCCCGGCAAGCGCCCGCGCTCGTCGATCTCCCCGACGATCGTGCTCGACCGGCACGACCAGCCGGTGGTGGCCCTCGGTTCACCCGGCGGCGCGACGATCATCACGACCGTCCTGCAGACGCTGACCGGCTTCGTCGACCGCGGTCTGCCCCTGGTGGACGCGATCGCGGCGCCCCGCGCCAGCCAGCGCAACGCGGCGGCGACGGAGCTCGAACCGGGCCTGTGGGACAGCCCGTTGAGGGCCGACCTGGAGAAGCTCGGCCACGTCTTCAAGCAGAACCCGGAGATCGGCGCGGCCACGGGCGTGCAGCGTCTGAAGAACGGCAAGTGGCTCGCGGCGGCCGAGAAGGTACGGCGCGGCGGCGGCTCGGCGATGGTGGTGAGGCCGGCCTCCGGCGGCTGACCGTACGAACGCGCAGGCGGAACAGGTGCCGTGAGGTGCCTCCCCAGGGTTTACGCTGCGGCGTCGCGTGATCGTCCCGAACACGCCGACGTGACAGTGCGGCCCTGGGGAGGGGCTGCCCGACGAGGGGGCCTCGACGGTGCTCAGCGCCACGGAACAGACGATTCAGCCATGCCCGCAGTGCGGCACCGAGATCCGGACCGACCGACGGTTCACCACGTGGTGCGCCGCGTGCGACTGGAACGTCGACCCGGTCGGGCCGGAGACGCGGCCGGGCCGCCTGGAGAGGGCGCGGCGCAGACTCGCCCAGCGGTACGGGGAGCGGCTGCTCGCCGAGATGAGCGCGGGGACCCCGCGGCGCCCCCGACGTGACGTCGCGGGCGTCCTCGCTCACGCCATCGCCCTGTGCGTGCACGGAGTGACCGTCGCCATGGCCGTCGGCGGTGCCCTGCTCGTCGTGCTCGGCTGGGGCGGAGCGCTGCCCGTGCTCGGGGCGTTCCTGCTGGCCCTCGCCTGGCTTCTGCGGCCCCGGTTCGCGAAGCTCCCCGACGACGCCCCCGTGCTGCACCGCGCCGACGCACCCCGGCTGTTCGCCCTGATCGACGAGGTCGCCGCCGTCGCCCCGACCGGTGACGTGCACGCCGTGGCGGTCACGGCCGATGTGAACGCGAGCGTGTACCCGTACGGGATCCGGCAGCGCCGTCTGCTCACCCTCGGGCTCGGGCTGTGGGAGATCACGGCGCCCCAGGAACGCGTCGCGCTGCTCGGGCACGAGCTGGGCCACTACGCGCACGGAGACACGCGCCACGGCGTGATCATCGCCAACGCACTGCGCTCCCTGGATTCCTGGCGCTATCTGGTGACGCCCATCCGGAACCCGGGCGCCATCGAAGTAGCCATGAACGCCCTTTACCTGCTGCCCTTTCTCGCCGTCCAGGGTGTGACGATGCTCCTCGACCAGCTGACGCTGCGCGCCGCGCAGCGCGCCGAGTACCTGGCGGACACGACCGCGGCCCGGGCCGGATCCACCGAAGCCGCGGTGGCCCTCATGGACCGCCTCCTCGTGGCCGACTCCGCCGAGGCCGTGCTGCTGCGCGAGTCCAACGCCCGCCAGGTGCGCGGCGGCGGGGCGTCGCGCGAGGAGGCCGCGCGGGACCTGTGGGACCGCCTCGCGGCCCACGTCGAATCGATACCCGAGAACGAGTACGAGCGCCGGCGCCGCGCCGCCGCCCTGCACGGCCACAGCGTCGACACGACCCACCCGCCGACCCACCTGCGCCGCGCCTGCCTCCTCGCCGCGCCGCCCGTGCCGGCCGCGGTCACGGCCGACGCCGAGGCGGTGGCGGCGATCACCGCCGAACTGGCCGACGCGCGGCTCGAGTTGGCGCGGCACGTCGTACGCGGCTGACCCTACGTGGCGAGAGGGGCCCGTGGGTTCCGCTGGTTGATGTGCGATCGACGTCAACTGGCGGGAGCCGCGGGCCTCTTGGCGTATTCGAGGGGTTGACAGGTACCTGCGGTGACGCAAGATTTGGGGCCCGAAGGTAAGGAAACTTTCCTAACAGAAGGGTCCCCCACGTGCGTACTCGAACGCTCGCCCTCACCGCCTCCGCCGGGGCCGCGCTGCTCGCGACGGCTCTGCTCCCCACGAACGCCACCGCCCGCGAGAGCGGCCCCCAGCGCGCCCAGGAGGGCACGGTCAGCGCGGCCGACCTGCTCGCCAAGGTCACGTCCTGCTCGCAGATATCGAACGGCAAGTACCGCACCGACGAGGAGACCTCGGCGACCGTGCCGGTCTGCGGCAAGAACGGCGCGGTGTTCTGGAAGGCCGACATGGACATCGACTGCGACGGCCGGATCACCACGCAGTGCAACGCCGACACCGACCCCTGGTTCCAGGACGACACGGCCTTCCACCAGTCCGACGGCAAGCCGCTGAGCGCCGAGAAGCTCCCCTATGTCGTCGTGCCCAGCTCCAGCGGCATCTGGAACTACGCCGGAGCCGGCATCAAGGGCGGCGGCGTCGTGGCCGTCATCTACAACAACAAGGTCGAGTACGCGGTCGTCGGCGACACCGGCCCGGACAAGATCATCGGTGAGGCGTCCTACGCCACCGCGAAAGCCCTCGGCATCGACCCGGACCCGGAGACCGGCGGCACGGACTCCGGCGTCACGTACATCGTGTTCAAGAACAACCAGACGTCCCCGATCGAGAGCCACGGCGCGGCGGTGACCCTCGGCGACTCCCTGGCGAAGAAGTTCCTCCAGGACAACTGAGCCGGCGTCGGCGCCTCCCGTTCACAGCGCCGTCAGGATCCGTGGCCCCGCGTCCGTGATGGCCACCGTGTGTTCGGCGTGGGCGGCGCGGGTGCCGTCGCTCGTGCGCAGGGTCCAGCCGTCCGGGGCCGCGTAGTAGTCGTCCATGCCTCCGGCGATCACCATCGGCTCGATCGCGATCACCATGCCGTGCTTGAGGCGCATGCCCCGGCCCGCCCGTCCCTCGTTCGGGACGGGCGGGTCCTCGTGCATCTTGCGGCCGATGCCGTGCCCGCCGAAGCCGTCCGGGATGCCGTATCCCTCCGCCCGGCACACCTTGCCGATGGCGTGGGCGATGTCCCCGATCCTGTTACCGACGACCGCCGCCGCGATGCCCGCCGCGAGCGCGCGCTCCGCCGTCTCGATGAGGTGTACGTCCTCGGGGCGCGCCGTGCCGACCGTGAAGCTGATCGCGGAGTCCCCGGCCCAGCCGCCCAGCTGGGCGCCGAAGTCGGCCGAGAGCAGGTCTCCGTCGCGCAGCCGGTACCCGTCGGGGATACCGTGCACGATCGCGTCGTTCACCGACGCGCACAGGACCGCCGGGAAGGGCGTGGGCGCGAACGAGGGGTGGTAGCCGAGGAAGGGGGAGCTCGCGTCGGCCGCGCGCAGGATGCCGTGCGCCACCGAGTCCAGCTCCAGGAGCGAGACCCCTACGGCCGCCTTCTCGCGAACCGCCGCGAGCGCCTGGGCCACGACCCGGCCCGCTTCCCGCATCTCGTCGATCGATGTGTCTGTCTTGAGTTCCACCATGCCAATTACAATACCGGTATTTGAATGGGGTTCCGCAAGTTTTGCCGGTAGGCTGGGGGCATGGTCCGAACCCCCCTGACCCCCGAAGAGCGCGAGCGCGGTGAGCGGCTCGGGCTGCTGCTGCGCGAGGCCCGGCGCGGGCGGAGCATGGTCGAGGTCGCCGCGAGCGCGGGTCTGTCCGCCGAGACGCTCCGCAAGATCGAGACCGGCCGTGCGCCCACCCCCGCCTTCTTCACGGTCGCGGCCCTCGCCCGGACCCTCGGCCTCTCCATGGACGAGATCGTGGCGAGCTGCTCACCGGTGACCGTCTAGGGCGTGTCCGGCGGATCATGGCCGGGGCCGCGACGCCTGGCACGGCACCTCGCCGCGTTGCCGAAACGCCCGAATAGCTCCGCTATTAGGACGCTCCGGCGCCTTGCGATGCACCGCACCAGCCGCCGCGACCTATCCGACCCTGATCCGCCGGAGACGCCCTGGCTACGGCGAGTGAGGACGGTGCCACTGCGGAAAAGCGCCCGTAGCGCCCTCGAAACACGGAGGGTGTTTTCTTCCGAACCGGAAGACTCCACTCTGCGGAGGGATCGGGCGGCGTGTGATGGAAGTGGAACAACTCCCTGACCAGGTCCGGGAGTTCGCGGTGTACCTGCGGAACCTCCTGGCCCGGCTCGACCAGGACGCCGGCTGGTGCGGCATCTTCTGGCAGCGCGACCCCGACGGGATGAGGGTCTGCCTCACCGGCGCCGAGGTGCCTCCCTGGGATGTCGTGGAAGCCCTGCTCCAGGATCTGGGCGTGGGCGGGCAGTTCTACGAGACTGAGGTCGAGGCCGAGGCCGTACGGGCCCGAGCCCTGCACCGCGCCTCGCTCACCGCCTTCGACGCGCGGCCCGGCGGCCGTGACCTGCTCGGTGACCGGCTCGACGTGATGCTCCGCGAGCAGCGCTACGCCGCCGAGCGCCAGGTGGAGCTGGCCCAGCTTTTGCACACGGCCGCCACGCGCGAGCAGGCGGAGGCGATGCGCCTCGACCTGGCCTGGGCGCGCGACGACCACGAACGCGCGACGGCCCGCTGCGCGGAGCTCCACCGGAGGATCGCGGACCTGGACCGCCAGCCACCACCGTCACCCCTGCCCGTACCGCAGCAGCGCCCGCAGCCGGCGCCGCCCGACCCCCCGGAACGCTCCAAACCGCCCAAGGAACGCAAGCGCCGCCCCCGCGGCAGCGCCCGTTTCGCCGGAATGCTCGACGAGGCCGCGCTCGACGAGGCCGCGCCCGCCGACGACACGCCCCTGCCCACCGCCCTCGCCTTTGACGGCCCGTTACGGGACTCCGCCGCGAGCCCCCGCGGCGCCCGGTTCGCCGGGGCCGCCGAAGGGGAGGCGACGGCACCGCCCGCCCCGCAGCACCTCGACAGCGAGGCGCGCCCCGCCATCGCCGCCTGCGTCGGCACCCTCCTGCGGCTGCGCGCCGAGGGCCGCGGCGGGGAGGCGCACGGCGTGCTCGTCGAGGCCGCCCACTGGCCCGCCGCCCGATTCCCGCTGTTCGCCGCCGAGTTGAACCGCGCGGGCCTCGGCGCCGACTGGGCGACCCTGCTCTGGGAGACGGCCTCGCTCCCGGCCGACCTCCTCGTGGCCGCCGCCGACGCGCTCGCCGCCGCGGGACGCACCGCCGACGCGCAGCAGATCCTGCGCCAGGGAGTGGCCCGCCCCGCCACCGAGATCGGCGCGTCCGTGCTCCGTCTCACCGGCGAGGGCCGCCACCGCGAGACCCGCGCGCTCCTCGACGCGTACGTCCGCGTACGCACCCCCGAAGAGGCTGCCCGCAGCGTGCACGACGACCCCGGGCGCCTCGTCCCGCTGCTCGTCGAGGCGGCGCGCGGCGTGTCCGACGAGCGGTACTGGGACGTCGTGCACGCACTCAGAGTCGCCGGGTTCCACACGTAGCCCGGTCACTCCTCACCCGCACGGGTGCGAAACATGATCGATTCCGTCGGTTAACGGCGATGGTCTTGGCAAGGCCGCCGGTGAGGCTTACGTTCGTCCCTCTACGGCCTGTATCTACGGGCGTAGAGGCTCTCTGACGTCCCCCGGCGGGGGCAACAGGCAAAGGAGCGGCACATGGCCCACGTCGTACGCGCCGCGCTGGTCCAGGCGACCTGGACGGGCGACACCGAATCCATGATCACCAAGCATGAGGAACATGCGCGGGAGGCAGCCCGGCAGGGCGCCCGGATCATCGGCTTCCAGGAGGTCTTCAACGCCCCCTACTTCTGCCAGGTGCAGGAGGCCGAGCACTACCGCTGGGCCGAACCCGTGCCGGACGGGCCGACGGTGACCCGCATGCAGGCGCTGGCCCGCGAGACCGGGATGGTCGTCGTCGTGCCGGTCTTCGAGGTCGAGCAGTCCGGGTTCTACTTCAACACCGCGGCCGTGATCGACGCCGACGGCACGTACCTCGGCAAGTACCGCAAGCACCACATCCCGCAGGTGAAGGGCTTCTGGGAGAAGTACTACTTCAAGCCGGGAAACCTGGGCTGGCCCGTCTTCGAGACCGCCGTCGGCCGCGTCGGCGTCTACATCTGCTACGACCGGCACTTCCCGGAGGGCTGGCGCCAGCTCGGCCTCAACGGCGCCCAGCTCGTGTACAACCCGTCCGCCACGAGCCGCGGCCTCTCGGCGTACCTGTGGCAGCTGGAGCAGCCGGCCGCGGCCGTCGCGAACGAGTACTTCATCGCCGCGATCAACCGCGTCGGCGTGGAGGAGTACGGCGACAACGACTTCTACGGCACGAGCTACTTCGTCGACCCCCGTGGGCAGACCGTGGGCGACGCCGCGAGCGACAAGGACGAGGAACTCCTCGTACGGGACCTCGACTTCGGACTCATCGACGAGGTACGCCAGCAGTGGGCGTTCTACCGGGACCGCCGGCCCGACGCATACGAAGGGCTGGTGCAGCCATGACCACTGTCACTCGTGAAGGAGCCGACGAAGGGACCCGTGGAGCCGTGATGACCCCCGACCTGTACGCCCGTCACCGCGCCGTCCTGCCGGACTGGCTCGCCCTGTACTACGACCGCCCCCTCGAGATCACCCACGGCGAGGGCCGCCACGTCTGGGACGCCGCCGGGAACAAGTACCTCGACTTCTTCGGCGGCATCCTGACGACGATGACCGCGCACGCCCTGCCGGAGGTGACCAAGGCGGTCAGCGAGCAGGCCGGACGCATCATCCACACCTCGACCCTCTACCTCAACCGGCAGATGGTCGAACTCGCCGAGCGCGTCGCCTCGTTGTCCGGCATCCCGGACGCCCGCGTCTTCTTCACCACCTCCGGCACCGAGGCCAACGACACGGCGCTGCTGCTCGCCACCGCGTACCGCCGCTCGAACCAGATCCTCGCGATGCGCAACAGCTACCACGGCCGGTCCTTCTCCGCCGTCGGCATCACCGGCAACCGAGGCTGGTCCCCGACCAGCCTCTCCCCGCTCCAGACGCTGTACGTCCACGGCGGGGTGCGCAGCCGGGGCCCGTACTCCCAGCTGACCGACGCCCAGTTCATCGAGGCGTGCGTCGACGACCTGCGGGACATCCTCGGCCAGACACGTGGCGTCGCCGCGCTGATCGCCGAACCCATCCAGGGCGTCGGCGGGTTCACCTCGCCGCCCGACGGCCTGTATGCGGCGTTCCGCGAGGTGCTCCAGGAGCACGGCATCCTGTGGATCGCCGACGAGGTGCAGACGGGCTGGGGCCGCACCGGCGACCACTTCTGGGGCTGGCAGGCGCACGGGCAGAACGGTCCCCCCGACATCCTGACCTTCGCCAAGGGCATCGGGAACGGCATGTCCATCGGCGGTGTCGTCGCGCGCGCCGAGGTCATGAACTGCCTCGACTCCAACTCCATTTCCACGTTCGGCGGCTCGCCGGTGACGATGGCCGCCGGCCTCGCCAACCTCATCTACCTCCTCGAACACGACCTCCAGGGCAACGCCCGCCGCGTCGGCGGCCTCCTCATCGAGCGGCTGCGGGCCGTCGGCGCCACGACGGAGTGCGTACGAGAAGTGCGCGGCCGGGGCCTGATGATCGGCATCGAGCTGGTGAAACCCGGCACGGACGAGGCCGACCCGGACGCGGCGGCGCGCGTGATCGAGGCGGCCCGCGAGGGCGGACTCCTCGTCGGCAAGGGCGGCGGGCACAACACCAGCGTGCTGCGCATCGCGCCACCCCTGACGCTCACCGTCGCCGAGGCGGAAGAGGGCGCGGCCGTCCTGGAGCGGGCCCTGCACAGCGCCTGTTAGCCGAGGCAGCGGGTCTGCCAGCCGAAGGCAGTGCTAAAGAAGGGGCCCCCGATGACCGTCACCGCCGCCGAACACGCCCTGTCCGTACGGCAGATACTCGCCCTGGAGCGGATCGCGGCGGGGGACCCCGAGGTGGTCGCGGGGGCCGGTCACCTCGACCGGCCCGTGCGCTGGGTGCACGTCGCCGAGGCCGCCGACGTCGGGGTGATGCTCAGCGGCGGCGAGATGGTCCTCACCACCGGCGTCCTCCTGGCCGGGAACGCCCACGCCAGGACCGAGTACATCAAGTCCCTGCACCGCGCCGAGGCAGCCGCCGTAGTCCTCGGGCTCGGCCGTGCCTTCCCGTCACCGCCCGAGGACATGCGGCGCGCGGCCGAGCGGTACGGCCTGCCGATGGTCGTCCTGCACCGCCCGTTCCCCTTCGCCGAACTCACGGAGGAGGTCCAATCGAGGCTCGTCCGCAGGAAGTTCGCCGCCGTCAGCCTCTCCGAGGGCATCCGCACCGCGCTGACCGGACTCATCACGGCGGGCGCCCCGCTCCAGCGGCTCCTCGACGAGGTCGCCGCGCACAGCGGCTGCCCCGTCGTCGTCGCCAACCTCGCCCACCGTGTCCTCGCCACCGCCGGTGAGCGGTCCGCCGTGGACGACGTGCTGCGCGACTGGGAACGCATCGCGCGCCGGGCGGGCTGCGCCGACGGCGCCGACTGGTACCGCGCCGACCTCGACGGGCGCGGCGAGCGCTGGGGCAGCGTCGTGCTGTGCGGCTACCGGGGCGACGGCCCCACCGGACGGCTCCTCGCCGAACGCGCGGCCGAGGCCCTCGTCCTGCACCGCATGCTCGGCGGCGCCTCCCACACCTGGGAGGAGCAGTCGGCACAGAGCATCCTCACCGACCTCGTCTCCGGCGTCGTACCGGCCCGCCAGCTCCTGCCGCGGGCCAGGGCCGCCGGGCTTCCCGTCAACCGCCGCACCTTCGCCCCGCTCGTCGTCCGCGACGGCGACCCGGCCGAACTCGGCCGTGTACTACGCCTGTTGGGGCTGTCGGGGCTCGCCGCCGAACTCGCGGATGGGGCCACCGCCGTCCTGCTCAGCCTCGCCCGCGACCAGGCCGCCGGACCGCTCACCGAGCACTTCGCGGCCCGCCTGCGCGCCGGGGCGGGGGAGGAGCAGGTCGTCGTGGCGGCCGCCGAGCCGTGCACCGGCTGGGACGACGTGCCCGCCGGACTGCGCGAGGCGCTGCACATCGCGCAGGCCGCCGCCGGCACCCCGGACGTCCCGCCCGTCGTGCGCCTGCGCGACGTACGCCTGCGGGGCCTCGTACGGCTCCTGCGCGACGACCCGCACGTCCAGGCCTTCGCCGAACGCGAGCTGGACGGGCTCCTGTACGCCGACGACCCGGGCCTGCTGCCCGTGCTGCGGACCTATCTCGCGACCGGGCGCAACAAGTCGCGCACGGCGCAGCTCCACCACATGAGCCGACCCGCCCTCTACCGCAGGCTGGAGGCCATCGAGTCGCTCCTCGGCCTCGACCTCGACGACTTCGAGCAGGCCGCGTCCGTCCACATCGCCCTCCTCGCCCATGACGCGCAGAGAGGGTGACAGCGTGGAACGCAGTACGGCTCCAGACGTGACACGGTGCAACTCCGGTACGCGGCGCGGACTTCCTAGGCTCACGGCACACCGAGCGACCGGAGGTCCCCGATGAGCACCGTGATCCGCGCCGCGATCTTCCAGACCGCCTGGACGGGCGACAAAGAGTCCATGATCCAGGTCCATGAGCAGGCCGTCCGCGACGCCGCCGCGCAGGGGGCGAAGGTCCTCTGCTTCCAGGAGCTGTTCTACGGCCCGTACTTCTGCCAGGTGCAGGACGCGAAGTTCTACGAGTACGCCGAGGCGATCCCCGACGGCCCCACCGTCCGCCGCTTCCAGGCGCTCGCCGCCGAGCACGGCATCGTCCTCGTGCTGCCCATGTACGAGGAGGAGCAGCCCGGCGTCCTCTACAACACGGCCGCCGTGATCGACGCCGACGGCACCTACCTCGGCAAGTACCGCAAGACCCACATCCCCCAAGTGAAGGGATTCTGGGAGAAGTTCTACTTCCGGCCGGGCAACTCCGGCTGGCCCGTCTTCGACACGGCCGTCGGGAAGATCGGCGTCTACATCTGCTACGACCGGCACTTCCCCGAGGGCTGGCGCGCCCTCGGACTCGAAGGCGCGCAGATCGTCTTCAACCCGTCGGCGACCTCGCGCGGCCTGTCCGGCTACCTGTGGCAGCTGGAACAGCCGGCGTCCGCCGTCGCGAACGAGTACTTCGTCGGCGCGATCAACCGCGTCGGCCAGGAGGAGTACGGCGACAACGACTTCTACGGGACGAGCTACTTCGTCGACCCGGAGGGCCAGTTCGTCGGGGAGGTCGCCGGGGACAAGGAGCCCGAACTCGTCGTACGGGACCTCGACATGGCCAAGCTGCGCGAGGTCCGGAGTCGCTGGCAGTTCTACCGCGACCGCGCGCCGGGCGCGTACACGCCGCTGACCAACCCGTAGGCAGCGTAGACACGGAAGAGGGAGCATGAGCAGCAGCCGTACCGTCATCCGCGGCGGACTCGTCGTCACCGCCGCCGACGAGATCCACGCCGACGTACTCATCGAGGACGGGCGCATCGCCGCCCTCGCCGCGGCGGGCACCGACGCCGCGGAATCCTGGACCGCGGACCGGACGATCGACGCCCGCCAGAAGTACGTCATCCCGGGCGGTGTCGACGCGCACACCCACATGGAGCTGCCGTTCGGCGGCACCTTCGCCTCCGACACCTTCGAGACGGGCACCCGGGCGGCGGCCTGGGGCGGCACCACCACCATCGTCGACTTCGCCGTCCAGACCGTCGGGCACACCCTGCGCGAGGGTCTGGACGCCTGGCACGCCAAGGCCGACGGGAACTGCGCGATCGACTACGGCTTCCACATGATCGTCTCCGATGTGCACGACGAGACGCTCAAGGAGATGGACCTGCTCGTCTCGGAGGGGGTCACGTCGTTCAAGCAGTTCATGGCGTACCCCGGCGTCTTCTACTCCGACGACGGGCAGATCCTGCGCGCCATGCAGCGCTCCGCCGAGAACGGCAGCCTCATCATGATGCACGCCGAGAACGGCATCGCCATCGACGTCCTCGTCCAGCAGGCCCTGGAGCGCGGCGAGACCGATCCCCGGTATCACGGGGAGGTCAGGAAGGCTTTGCTGGAGGCCGAGGCGACGCACCGCGCCATCAAGCTCGCCCAGGTCGCGGGCGCGCCCCTCTACGTGGTGCACGTCTCGGCGCAGGAGGCCCTCGCCGAGATCGCCCGCGCCCGCGACGAGGGCCTGAACGTCTTCGGAGAGACCTGCCCGCAATACCTCTTCCTCTCCACGGACAACCTCGCCGAGCCGGACTTCGAGGGCGCCAAGTACGTGTGCAGCACGCCCCTGCGGCCCAAGGACCACCAGGCGGCCCTGTGGCGGGGCCTGCGCACGAACGACCTCCAGGTCGTCTCCACCGACCACTGCCCGTTCTGCTTCACCGGGCAGAAGGAGCTGGGCCGCGGCGACTTCTCCAAGATCCCCAACGGCATGCCGGGCGTCGAGAACCGCATGGACCTCCTGCACCAGGCCGTCGTCGACGGACACATCTCGCGCCGCCGCTGGATCGAGATCGCCTGCGCGACCCCGGCCCGCATGTTCGGCCTCTACCCGAAGAAGGGCACCATCGCGCCCGGCGCCGACGCCGACGTCGTCATCTACGACCCGCACGCCGAGCAGGTCGTCTCCGCCGAGACCCACCACATGAACGTCGACTACTCGGCGTACGAGGGCAAGCGGATCACCGGCCGCGTCGAGACCGTGCTCTCCCGCGGCGAACTCGTCATCTCCGAGCGGGAGTTCACGGGTCGCGCCGGTCACGGCGTGTACACCGCTCGCTCCACCTGCCAGTACCTGAACTAGAAACGTGGTGGATCCCATGGACTTCGGACTCGTCCTCCAGACCGACCCCCCGGCCTCCGGCGTCGTCTCCCTCATGCAGCGCGCCGAGCGCGAGGGCTTCACCCACGGGTGGACCTTCGACTCGGCCGTGCTGTGGCAGGAACCCTTCGTCATCTACAGCCGGATCCTGGCCGAGACGTCGCACCTGACCGTCGGCCCGATGGTCACCAACCCGGGCACCCGCACCTGGGAGGTCACCGCCTCCACCTTCGCCACCCTCAACGACATGTACGGCAACCGCACCATCTGCGGCATCGGCCGCGGCGACTCCGCGATGCGCGTCGCCGGACGCAAGCCCAACACGCTCGCCCGGATAAGCGAGGCCATGAAGGTCATCAGGGCGCTCGGCCGCGGCGACGAGGCCGACCTCGGCGGCACGGTGATCCGCTTCCCGTGGGTGCGAGACGGTGCCCAACTGCCCGTCTGGATGGCCGCGTACGGGCCCAAGGCCCTGAAGATGGCCGGTGAGGAGGCCGACGGGTTCATCCTCCAGCTCGCCGACCCGTATCTGACCCAGTACATGATCAAGGCCGTGCGGGCCGCGGCCGCCGGCGCGGGCCGCGACCCGTCCGAGGTGAAGATCTGTGTGGCGGCGCCCGCGTACGTCACCGCCGACGACTCGCCCGAGGCCCTCGCCCACGCGCGCGAGGAGTGCCGCTGGTTCGGCGGCATGGTCGGCAACCACGTCGCCGACCTCGTCACCAAGTACGGCGAGCACTCGTCGATGGTCCCCGACGAACTCACCGACTACATCAAGGCCCGCCAGGGCTACGACTACGCCCACCACGGCAGGACCGGGAACCCCGACACGGCGTTCGTACCGGACGAGATCGTCGACCGGTTCTGCGTCATCGGCACCGCACAGGACCACGTCGAGAAGCTGCGCGCCCTGCGGGACCTCGGCGTCGACCAGTTCGCGCTCTACGCGATGCACGACGCGAAGGAGGAGGTGATCGACGCGTACGGGGAGCACATCATTCCGGCGGTGAACGCCTGAGGCGATCCCGTGGGGAAACGCCTGAGCCCCATCTCGGTACACCCCGTCACCCCCGTCCTCCCTGCCAGGGTCCCCACCGCCCGCACCCGCACGGCCCGTTCGCACCTCCCCGCTGACTGAGCCGCGGCTCCTCCGGCTCCCGAACGAATGGCCTGCTCATGACCGACACCGCGCCACCCACGCTGCCCGCGGGCGGCGGCATCGACCTCAGCGCCGACGCCTACCCCTCCGACAGCCGCTACGCCAACGACGACCTGCGCCCCGTCCCTCTCGCCGAACGCCGCTGGACCACCTACAACTTCGTGGCCCTGTGGATCGGCATGGCCCACTGCATCCCGTCCTGGACCCTCGCCTCGGGCCTCGTCGCGCTGGGCATGGACTGGAAGCAGGCCGTCCTCACCATCGCCCTCGCCAACGTCATCGTGCTCCTGCCGATGCTGCTCACCGGGCACGCGGGACCCAAGTACGGCATACCCTTCCCCGTCCTCGCCCGCGCCTCGTTCGGCCTGCGGGGCGCCAATCTGCCCGCGCTGATCCGGGCGGCGGTGGCCTGCTGCTGGTTCGGCATCCAGACCTGGATCGGCGGGCAGGGCGTGTTCGTCCTGCTGGGGAAGGTCTTCGGCGGCTGGGCCGACGTGTCGAAGGTCGGCGGCTACCCGTGGACCCTGTGGCTGTGCTTCGTGCTCTTCTGGGTCCTCGAACTCGCCATCATCTACCGGGGCATGGACACCCTGCGCCGCTTCGAGAACTGGGCGGCGCCGTTCGTCCTCGTCGGCGCGGTCGTCCTGCTCGTGTGGATCGCGAACAAGGCGGGCGGCTTCGGCACGCTCCTCGACGAGCCGTCCAAGGTCGGCTGGGGCGCCGACTTCTGGAAGATCTTCTTCCCCGGCCTCATGGGCATGATCGGCTTCTGGAGCACGCTCAGCCTCAACATCCCGGACTTCACCCGCTTCGGCAAAGGACAGCGTGCCCAGGTCTGGGGGCAAACCCTCGGCCTGCCCACGACCATGACCCTGTTCGCCCTGATGTCCGTCCTGGTGACGTCCGGGTCCGAGAAGGTCTACGGCGCCGCGATCTGGGACCCGGTCGCGCTCGCCGGCAAGACCGACAACGTCTTCGGGCTGCTGTTCGCGCTCATCACCGTTTTCGTCGCGACCATCTCCGTGAACATCGCGGCGAACGTCGTGTCACCCGCGTACGACCTGGCGAACCTCGCGCCCAAGCTCATCAACTTCCGCACCGGCGCGCTGATCACCGGTGTCATCGGCGTCCTCGTCATGCCGTGGAAGCTGACGTCCACGCCCGAGCTGTACATCTTCACCTGGCTCGGCGTCGTCGGCGGACTGCTCGGCACGGTCGCCGGCATCCTCATCGCCGACTACTGGATCATCCGCCGCACGGTGCTCCATCTCGCCGACCTGTATCTGCCGAACGGCCGGTACTGGTACTCGGGCGGCTGGAACTGGAACGCGGTGATCGCCTTCGCCGTGGGCGGCGTCCTCGCGGTCGGCGGCTCGTACTCGACGGTCGACGCGAAGGGCGCCAAGCAGGGCCCGTTCCCGGTGGACGGCCTGATCCCGTTCCTCAAGCCGCTCGCGGACTACGGCTGGGCGGTCGGGCTCGGGTCCTCGCTGATCCTTTACGTGGCTCTGACCAAGGTGCGCGGGGCCCGGATTTAACCGGTCGGACTTGTTTTGCCGGTCAGCGCCGCCACCGCGTCCCCGGCCGCCTTCAGGGCGCCCTTGTAGATGCCGTCCGTCGCGGGCGCGCCGTGGGACTCGAAGTTGCTGCCGTTGTAATTGACGGTCACCAGGGCGTTGCCGGCCCTGACCGTCACCACGGCCTCCCGGGTGTTCTGCTTGTCGTGCGTGGTGAGGGCGACGGCGATCCTGGCCTCGTCACCGAGGCCGGGCGCCGCTTCGCCCTTGCCGCGCACGGCGAAGGAGGTGTTTGCCGCGGCGGCCGACTCCTTGATCTCGAAGGAGACGTCGAGCCAGCGGTAGTCGTAGTCCTTCAGCGCGCTCCACGAGCAGCCGCGGCGCAACGAACGGTCGGCGGCGGCCAGTTCCTTGCCCGCCGGGTCGGCCTTCGGCACCAGGTCCGTGACCGTGTTCGCCGTGACGGCGGAGCACGGCTCGGGCGGCTTGTCGTAGGCGCGGCTCGTCGCGGGCCCCGCCGACTGCGGGGCACGCTTCGACGAGGGCTGCGGGGCAGCGGCGGGCTGCCCGGACGAGTCCGCCATCGGGCCCGAGGTCCAGGCCCAGCCGGTGCACGCGAGCACCACGACCGGCAGGACCCGCACGGTCAGCGCGAGGGGGAGAGGGAGAGAACGCACGGCGTACGCCCCTTGTGCGAGGGGGAGGGGACGCCAGTGTCACACGAGTTGCCCCGTGACAACACCGCCCCCTTGCCCCTCATGCGTCTCACGCGCAGTTCAGTAAGCCCGCACCGCCGCGCCTTCACCCCAAAGGGGTCTTCCGCGTACGCGGTCAGGGCCTCTCCATGAGGGCAGGCAGGGGCAGGGCGGACTCGATACGGTCGATCGCGGCGAAGGCGCCGTACGCGATCAGATGGACCAGACAGTGATCGGTGAAGGGCGGCTTCAGCCAGGCCGCCACGTCCTCGTCGGTGATGCGGTACGGGGCGACAGCGGCCAGCACCGCGAGGCGCGCCCCGGGCCGCCGGTCGCGGTCGGGCAGCTCGTCCCAGGCGAGCGGCGGATGCGAGCCGTCCCAAGCGGCGACGGCCTCCTCGACCAGGGCCAGGTCGACGTCGTCGAGCAGTCCCGCGCCCGTGGACGCGGCGTCGAGCAGCGCGGCGTACGCCGGGCCCACGGGCGTGCCGGCCGCCCAGGCGGGCCCGGGGCCCGGATCGTCGAGCAGGGCGAGGCTCGCGCCCGGCACGTGGTCCCGGCGCACCGTCCGCGCCAGGCTCCGGCCCCCGAGGCTGCGCACGGGGCGCAGGCGCTGGGCGTTGCCGGGCAGCAGGTTCTCGGTGAGCAGGGCGGACACCACGCGGTTGATGAAGTGGAAGGCGAACGCGGTCCCGAGCTGCGCGGGGACCTCGGCACTCGGGAAGGGGAGCGGGGTGAGCCCGGGGGAGCCGGGGGTGCGGGTGGCGCGGCCCCAGTCGAGCACGCGCGCGTGCCGCTCGTCGGACGGGGCCTCGCCGCGCGCAAGGGACTCGGCGAGCGCGTGGTCGCCGGTGGCGTGCAGCAGCATGGTGTGCGCGTCCACGCAGAACGGGCACCGGTTCGCGAGCGACACCCCGGCGGCGACCAGCTCCCTGTCGGTACGGGTCCCCGCACCCGCGATCAGTGACTCCCGCATCAACGCCCAGGCGGGAGCCAGGAGTTCGGGGGCCGACGCCAGGACCACGAAGGTGGCGGCGCGCTCGATCCCGAAGTCCTCGCCGAGCTGCCGGTAGACCTCGGCCACGCGACCGGTGGCCGACTGCGGGGGTGGCGGGCTGGTGTAGCGGAACGTCCGTGACATCGGGTCCTCCTGGTGGCTGCGGGCTGCTTCCGGCTCGCCCCACAGTGGCCGGACGCGGCACCCTCACGCGTCGTACGCCGGAGGTGAGTCGGCGCTGCGCCCCGGAGGCCGAACCCGCCGCCCACTACTGCACAGGGAGTAGTCCAGGGGCGGTCCCCAGGGGTGACGCCGTTGTCGGCGGCCCAGGCTATGGTGCCGGCATGGAGGGGGACCGCAAGCGCCGCACAGGTCCGGTCGGCGCGGACCGCAAGGCCCTGATCGGCGACGTCACACTGGCCGTCGTCATCGGGGCGCTCGTCGTGGCCGCTGCGCTGGCCGACGGGGGAGTGACGGCGCTCGATGCCGTCCTGATCGCCGCGGGCTCGCTCACCCTCACCGCCTACCGGCGGGCGCCGCGCACGGTCCTCGCGCTCACCACGGCGTGTACTGCGGGCTACGTGCTCCACGCGGAGCCGGGCGCCCTCGCCGCGCTGCCCGTCCTTGCGGCCGTGCACACGGCGTCCCGTGCGGGGCACCGCCTGCTCGCTGCGCTGGCGGGCGCCGCGTTTCTCGTCGTGTGCGGCATGGCGGGACGGCCCCTGGAGAGCTGTCTGCTCCTCGCCGGCTGGTTCCTGTGCGCCGTCGTCACCGGGCTCGCCGACAAGAACTGGCAGGCGTATCTGCGTCAGACCGAGCAGCGCGCCCTGGAGGCGGAGCGCACCCGTGAGGAGGCCGCGCTGCGCCGGGCCGGGGAGGAGCGCCTGCGCATCGCCCGCGAGCTGCACGACTCGCTCACGCACAGCATCTCGATCGTCAAGCTCCAGGCGGGCGTCGCCGTGCATCTGGCGCGCAAGCGCGGCGAGGAGGTACCGCCCGCGCTGCTCGCGATCCAGGAGGCCAGCGGCGAGGCGATGCGCGAGCTGCGCTCCACCCTGGACGTGCTGCGGGCCGACGAGCCCACGGGAAGTCCGGCGCTCCTCGTGGAGCGCGCCCGCTCGGCCGGCCTCGACGTGGAGCTGGTGGTGACGGGCTGCGAGCGGCTGCTTCCGACGGCCCTGGACCGTGCCGCGTACCGCATCGTCCAGGAGTCGCTGACGAACGTCGCCCGGCACGCGGGCCCGACCGGGGTGACCGTACAACTCGCCTATGAGGAGAACGAGTTGCTGATCTGTGTCGAGGACGGTGGCGCCGCCGACCCTGCGCGCCCGCCGGTCTCGGGCAACGGACTGAAGGGCATGGCCGAACGTGTCGCCGCGCTCGGCGGAACCCTCCACGCCGCGCCACGCCCCGAGGGCGGCTTCGCGGTGCGGGCCCGGCTTCCTGTGGAGGGTCCCGCTCAACTCCCGTACAAAGATGGGGATATGGCGGAGAGGGTGGCCCGATGAGTGGCGGTGGGCGTCCCGTGATCCGGGTCGTGCTCGTCGACGACCAGGCGCTCATGCGCGCCGGGTTCCGCGCCCTCCTGGAGGCCGAGGACGGCATCGAAGTGGTCGGCGAGGCGGCCGACGGGGAGCAAGGGGTCGCCCTCGTGAGCGAGCACGTGCCCGACATCGCCCTCGTGGACGTCCAGATGCCCGTGATGAGCGGCATCGAGGCGACCCGCCGGATCGCCGCCGACCCGCGCCTGAGCGGCGTACGCGTCGTCATCCTCACCAACTACGGCCTGGACGAGTACGTCTTCGACGCGCTGCGCGCCGGGGCGTCCGGCTTTCTGCTCAAGGACACCGAGCCCGAGGACCTGCTGGCCGGGATCGAGGTCGTGGCCCGCGGGGACGCCCTGCTGTCGCCGGCCGTGACGCGCCGCCTCATCGGCGAGTTCGTGTCCCGGCCACCCGACCGCTCCACGCCGCCGGGCCTGGAGTGCCTCACGCGCCGCGAACGCGAGGTGACCGCGCTCGCGGCGCGCGGCCTGACGAACGAGGAGATCGCCGCCCACATGGTCGTCAGCCCGTTCACGGCCAAGACCCACGTCAGCCGTGCGATGACCAAGCTCGGCGCGCGCGACCGGGCCCAACTCGTCGTGTTCGCCTACGAGTCGGGCCTGGTCGCGGCACGTACACGGTGACGCGCGTCGCTACGAGGCGTGTTACTCCCGCTCGACCGGGATCCACAGCTGCGCGTCCGCCTGCGCCGCGTCGGGTGACAGGCGTGTGCTGAGGATCTCGGGGCCGGGCCTGCTCCGGTACGGGTTGGACGGGAACCACTGGGTGAACACGTCCCGCCACAGATGCTGGAGCGTCTGCGGGAACGGGCCCGAGCTGTCGAAGACGGCCCACGTGCCCGCCGGGACGGCGAGGGTGTCCAGGTCGTCGGGGCCGGCGGCGGAGGCCACCACCGCGTGGTAGTAGTCGAGTTCGGTGCCCTCCGCGCGGCTCGGGTCGAGGTCGTCGCTCACCGAGACGATCCCCTCGGGCTCCTGGTCGGACAGCGCGTGGATCCGGCGCACGGTCTCCTTGTCGATGCCCCGGATGAAGTCGGCGATCGCCGGATTCATGCCCTCGTGGACGAGGGGGACCCGTGCCTTCCTGCCGACCACATGGAACTCGGGCTTCTCCGTCACTCGGTATCGCATGGTGCTGCTCCCTTCGATGATGAGCCGGAAGGACATCCGGGGCTGGGACCGCAGGGCCGCACCGGTCCGCCTGGCCTCGCCGGGGCCCACGCCGTGCAGGCCCCGGAAGGCCCGCGCGAACGCCTCGCCCGAGCCGTAGCCGTAGCGCACCGCGATCTCGAGGAGCGTCGGCTCCCCGGAGAGCACCTCCGCGCCCGCGACGGTCAGCCGCCTGCGCCGGATGTACTCGGAGAGCGGCAGCCCCGCGAGCGCGGAGAACATCCGCCGGAAGTGGTACTCCGACGTCGCGGCGATCCGGGCCAGCTCGCTGATCTCGATGCGCTGGTCGAGGTGGCGCTCGATGTGGTCCATGGCTTCGTTGAGCCGGTCAAGCACCCCGGGCTCCTTCCTGTTGACATCGCTCACGCTAGGGAGGACCCATGGTCGCGGACCCGACATCCTGTGCCCGTTCCGGTCGGGGGTGCCCGTTCCGGCCGGTTGGGGCCTTGTGACCTTCTTTGTCGGGGCCGGTTATTCAATCTTCATCAAATGCGTTCCGCCATGCGGACAACCCTCTTGCCTGTGGACTGTATGCGAAATACGTTCTGCGGTATTCCTTGATCACACACGGATCACCCACAGGATGTCCCGCACACTCGTCCCCTGGCGGAGGTATCTCCTCGTGCGCCGAACAGCGGTTGCCTGCACGGCAGTTGCCCTGGTGTTGTCCACAACGGCGGGCTGCGGCTCCCTCCAGTCCTCGGCCACCGAGGTCGGCGGGGAGCGCATGACCGACGACCGGCCCGTACGGGACGGCGGCACGCTCACCGTCGCCCTCAACGCGGACCCGGACAAACTCGACCCCTCGCTCGCCCAGACCCTCGTAGGCCGCACGGTCTTCGCCGGGATGTGCGAGAAGCTCTACGACGTCGACGAGGCGGGCAAGGTCGTCCCGCAGCTCGCCACCGCTCTGCCGAAGACCTCGCCCGACGGCCGCACCGTCACCTTCTCCGTCCGCAAGGGCCTGAAGTTCAGCGACGGCACCTCCCTCGACGCGGCCGCCGTCGTCACCTCGCTGCTGCGCCACCGCGACCTGCCGGGATCGGCCCGCGCCACCGAACTCGCCCCGCTCAAGGACGCCGAGGCCACCGGCGCGTACTCCGTGAAGCTCACCCTCAAGCAGGCCTACGTCCCGCTCAGCGCCGTGCTCGCCGACCGCTCCGGCATGGTGATGTCCCCGGCCGCGCTCAAGAAGTACGGCAAGAACTTCACCAACCACCCCTCCTGTGTAGGCCCGTTCAAGTTCGTCGAGCGCGTCGGCGGCGACCGCATCGTGCTCGCCAAGGACCCGAACTACTACGACGCGCGCGACGTCCACCTCGACAAGGTGATCTACAAGCCGATCCCCGACGGCAGCGTCCGCCTCGCCAACCTGCGCTCCGGCGACATCCAGGTCGGCGACCAGATGGCCCCCGTGGACGTGAAGAGCGCGCTCACCGAGCCCAAGCTCCAGCTGTTCAACTCGCCCTCGCTCGGCTACCAGGGCATCGGGCTCAACGTCGGCAACGTCAAGGGCCTCGGTGAGAAGCCCGGCAAGCTCGACACCCCCCTCGCCCGCGACGTGCGCGTGCGGGAGGCCTTCGAGCTGTCCATCGACCGCGACCTGATCAACAAGGTCGTCTTCCAGGGCATGTACGAGCCCGCCTGCGGGCCCGTCTCACCCGAATCCGCCATCGCGCCCGGCGCCGCGGCCTCCGCCTGCCCCAAGCGCGATGTCGCCAAGGCGAAGCGGCTGCTCAAGGCGGCGGGCGTGAAGACCCCGCTCAAGATCGAACTCAAGACGTCCACCACGCCCGAGAACAGCCGTCTCGGCCAGGTCGTCCAGGCCATGGCCAAGGAGGCCGGGTTCGAGATCTCGCTGCGGCCCACCGAGTACGCGACGATGCTCGAGGAGACGGACGCCGGGCACTACGACGCGTTCACCAGCGGCTGGTCGGGACGCCTCGACCCGGACGGCAACATCGCCAGCTTCCTCCAGACGCGCGGCGCGATGAACGCCTACGGCCTCTCCGACCCGGACATCGACCGGCTCATCGCCCGCGGCCGCAGCGAGGCCGACCCCGCCCAACGGAACAAGATCTACGACGAGTTGACGAGCCGAGCCGCAGGCCTGCACGCCCTCGTCTACCTCTACCGCCAGAAGAACTACGTCGTCGCCGGCAAGGGCATCGCGGGCATCCGCGTCTACGGCGACGGCCTGGTCCGCGTGAAGACTGCGGGGTACACCAAGTGACGACCGCTCAAGCAACCCTGCCGAAGGCGCGGTTCGCCTTCCTCGCGGGGCATCCGATGGCCGCGTACGTGCTGACCCGCGTACGTCAGTCCGTCATCACCCTCTTCCTCGTCTCGGTCGTCGTCTTCGCCGGCATCCGCGCGCTGCCCGGCGACCCGGCCCTCGCACTCGCGGGCGAGGAGCGCAGCCCCGCCGCGCTCGCCGCGATCCGCGCCGAGTACGGGCTCGACGACAACATCGTCATCCAGTACGGCCGGTTCATCGGGCACGCCCTCACCGGCGACCTCGGCACCTCGTCGCGCACCGGCCTGCCGGTCTCCGACGCCATCGGCCAGGCCTTGCCCGTCACCCTCGAACTCGCCGCGCTCTCCCTCCTGTTGGCGGTCGTCCTCGGCATCGGCGCGGGCATCGTCGCCGCCGTCCGCCGCGGCAGGCCCGCCGAGTGGATCGCCAACGGCCTCGCCCTGCTCGGCCTGTCGGTCCCCACCTTCTGGCTCGGCATGGTCCTGGTCCTCGCGTTCGCCATCGCCGTCCCGGTCTTCGCCGCCTCCGGATACGTCCCCTTCGGCACCGACCCGCTCGACAACCTGCGCCGCATGGTGCTGCCGGCGATCGTCCTCGGCTCGGGGCTCGCCGCCGTCGTCATGCGGCAGACCAGGGCCGCGATGCTCGACTCCCTCTCCGCCGACTACGTGCGCACCGCCCGCGCCAAGGGCCTGACGCGCCGCGAGGTCATCGGCGGCCACGCGCTGAGGAACTCCCTGGTCACCGTGGTGACCGTGCTCGGACTCCAGCTCGGTCACCTCATCTCGGGCGCCGTCGTCACCGAGCAGATCTTCGTCCTGCCCGGCTTCGGCAAACTCACCATCGACGCCGTCTTCACCCGCGACTACGCGACCCTCCAGGGCGTGGTGCTGTGCACCTCCGCCGCCTACATCCTCATCAACCTGCTGGTCGACGTCGCGTACTCGGTCATCGACCCGCGCATCCGGCTCGGAGGCGCCAAGTGACCACGGCCCTTTCCCTGACAGCTGTCCGTTCGCGTGCCGCGGGCAGCGCCAAGCTGCGCGCCCTGCGCAAGAACCGGCTCGCGATGACCGGCGGTGTCATCGCCGGAGTCTTCGTCCTTGCCGCGCTCCTCGCCCCGCTCGTCGCCCCGTACGACCCGGCGCAGCCCGACTTCGGCAACGTGCTCGCCGCGCCGGACTGGTCGCACTGGCTCGGCACCGACGACCTCGGACGCGACCAGCTCTCCCGCGTCGTGTTCGGCGCCCGCGCGTCCATGCAGGTCGGCGTCCTCGCGGTGATCCTCGCGTTCGTCGTCGGCGTCCCCCTCGGGCTGCTAGCCGGCTACTACGGCAAGCTCGCCGACAGCGTCGTCTCGCGCGTCACCGACACGATGCTCGCGTTCCCCTTCCTGGTCCTGGCTGTCGGTCTCGCCGCCGTCCTCGGCCCGTCCCTCACCAACGCGACCATCGCGATCGGCATCTCGCAGATCCCGGCCGTCATCCGCATCACCCGCGCGGAGACACTGCGGCTCAAGCACGTCGACTACGTTGCCGCGGCCGTCGCCAACGGGGGAGGGGACGGCACCGTCCTGTTCCGCCACATCCTCCCCAACGCGACCTCGGCGCTCGTCGTCCAGGCCACCGTCGGCATCCCGGCCGCGATCATCGGCGAGGCTCTCCTGAGCTTCCTCGGCCTCGGCGTCCAGCCGCCCGAGCCGTCCCTCGGCGTGATGCTGTCCTCCGCCCAGGCCTTCCTCGCCCCCGCGCCCTGGATGGCGGTCTTCCCCGGCCTCGCCGTCGTCGCCGCGACCCTGGCGTTCAACCTGCTCGGCGACGGCCTGCGCGACGTACTCGACCCCCGTGGAGCGACCCGATGAGCCCCGACCCCGTGCTGAGTGTCCGAGACCTCTCGGTGTCCTTCCGTTCGGACGCCCGCACCGTCCACGCCGTCGACCACGTCTCGTACGACCTCGCGGCCGGTGAAGTCCTCGCCGTGGTGGGCGAGTCGGGCTGTGGCAAGTCCGTCGCCTCCATGGCCGTCATGGGCCTGCTCCCGCCCACCGCGCACATCACCGGGTCGATCAGGCTCGGGACACGCGAACTCGCGGGCGGCGACGACAAGGCGTACGGGAAGATCCGCGGCAAGGACATCGCGATGATCTTCCAGGAGCCGATGACCTCCCTGAACCCGGTCCTCACCATCGGCCGGCAGATCGGCGAGGTGCTCCGCCGCCACCAGGGCCTGAGCAAGAGGGAGGCACGCGCGCGTGCCGTCGAACTCCTGGACCTCGTGGGCATCCCCGCCCCGGCCCAGCGCGTCGACGAGTACCCGCACCAGCTCTCCGGCGGTATGCGCCAGCGCGTGATGATCGCCATCGCGGTCGCCTGCGACCCGGCCGTCCTCATCGCCGACGAGCCGACCACCGCCCTCGACGTCACCGTGCAGGCGGGCATCCTGGAGGTCCTCCAGTCGCTGCGCGAACGCCTCGGCACGGCGATCGTCCTCATCACGCACGACCTCGGCGTCGTCGCCGACATCGCCGACCGCGTCCTCGTCATGTACGCGGGCCGGCCCGTCGAACAGGCCCCCGTGGACGAGCTGTTCGCGGCGCCCCGCCACCCGTACACCCACGGACTCCTCTCGGCGGTCCTGCGGCCCGGCGCCTCGGCCGCCGCGGACGGTGGCGGCAAGCGGCGCCTGCCCGAGATCCCCGGCCTCGTGCCGAGCCTCGACTCCCAGCCCGACGCCTGCACCTTCGCCCCGCGCTGCGCCCGCGCCGACGAGCGGTGCACGACGGCCAGGCCCGGCTTCAAGTCCGTCACCGACGACGCCGGAGACGGCGCCCCGCACCTGACCGCCTGCTGGCACCCGAACACCCTCCAGGAGGCCGCACAGTGAGCACCCCGGTCCTGCAACTAGACGCTCTGGAGCGGCACTTCACCGCGCCGGGCGGCACCGTACGCGCCGCCGACGGCGTCACCCTGACCGTCGGCCGCGGCGAAGTCCTCGGCCTCGTCGGCGAGTCGGGCAGCGGCAAGTCCACCGTCGGACGCTGCGCCGTACGCCTCGACGAGCCCACCGGCGGCACCGTACGCATCAACGGCACCGACGTGACGACCATGTCCCGGCGCGCCCTGCGCCCCCTGCGCAAGGACTTCCACCTCGTCTTCCAGGACCCCTCGTCGTCCCTCGACCCGCGCATGACCGTCGGGCAGATCGTCGCCGAACCGCTGCGGCTGCACGGCATCGCGAAGGGCGAGGCGGCACGCGCGCGCGTGGCGGAACTCCTCGCCCAGGTGGGCCTGCGTCCCGAGCACGCCGACCGGCATCCGCACGAGCTGTCCGGCGGCCAGCGCCAGCGCATCTCCATCGCCCGCGCCCTGTCGGTCGACCCGGCGCTCCTCGTCGCCGACGAGCCGACCTCCGCCCTCGACGTGTCCGTCCAGGCGTCCGTCCTCAACCTGCTCGCCGATCTCCAGCGCGACCGCGGCTTCGGCTGCCTGTTCATCACCCACGACCTCGCCGCCGTCGAGTACCTCGCCGACCGGATCGCGGTCATGTACCTCGGCCAGATCGTCGAACAGGCCCCCACCGCCGAGCTGTTCGCCGACCCCAAGCACCCCTACACACAGGCCCTCCTGTCCGCGGCGCCCGTGCCCGACCCGGTCACCCAGCGCACCCGCGAACGGATCGTCCTCAGCGGCGAACTCCCCAGCCCGCTGGCGCCCCCGCCCGGCTGCCGCTTCCACACGCGCTGCCCGCTCGCCGTCGACCGCTGCCGCACCGAGGTCCCGGCCCTGCGCACCCTCGAAGGCACGGACAGCGGCCGCGAGGTGTCCTGCCACCTCGTCGCCGACGACGGCGCCGCCCCCGACGCCGCGGCACCCCGTCCCGCGGACGCCGACACCTCACTTCGTACGATCCCTCACAGCCGCCCCGCATCCGCCTGACGCCCGAGGAGCACCACCCTTGTTCACCACCCGGCCGACCCTGCAAGGCACCTTCGGCATGGTCTCGTCCACCCACTGGCTCGCCTCCCAGTCGGCCATGGCCGTCCTGGAGAGCGGTGGCAACGCCTACGACGCCGCCGTCGCCGCGGGCTTCGTCCTGCACGTCGTCGAACCGCACCTGAACGGCCCCGCCGGTGAGGTCCCGATCATCCTCGCCCCCGTCGGCGAGGACGTGAGCGTCCTGTGCGGGCAGGGCGTCGCGCCCGCCGGGGCCACCGTCGCCCACTACCGCTCCCTCGGCCTGGACCTCGTCCCCGGCACCGGCCCCCTGGCCGCCGCCGTGCCCGGCGCCTTCGATGCCTGGATGCTCCTCCTCAAGGACCACGGCACCAAGTCCCTGGCAGAGGTGCTGAGTTACGCGATCGGGTACGCGGAGGGCGGGCACGCGCCCGTGGAGCGCGTCGGCGAGACCGTCGAGACCGTGCGCGCCCTCTTCGAGAACGAGTGGCCCTCCTCGGCCGAGGTCTACCTCAAGGACGGCGCCTCGCCGAAGCCCGGTGAGCTCTTCCGCAATCCGCAGCTCGCCGCGACGTGGCGACGCGTCATCGAGGAGGCCGAGGAGATCGCGGGTGACGCCGGCGACAAGCGGGTCGCCGAGATCGAGGCCGCCCGCGCGATCTGGCGCGAGGGCTTCATCGCCGAGGCTCTCGTCCGGCAGGCCGGCCGCCCCACCATGGACACCAGCGGCACCCACCACACCGGCACGCTCACCGCCGCCGACCTGGCCGGCTGGTCCGCGACCTACGAGGCGCCCGCCACGTACGACTGGAACGGCTGGACCCTGTGCAAGGCCGGCGGCTGGAGCCAGGGCCCCGCCTTCCTCCAGCAGCTCGCCCTCCTCCCCGCAGAGCTGCCCGCCTACGGCTCCGCCGAGTACGTCCACCTGCTCATCGAGGGCTGCAAGCTCGCCATGGCCGACCGCGAGGCCTGGTACGGGGACGCCGGCCCTGAGGGCGTGCCCGTCGCCGAGCTCCTGTCCGACGAGTACAACGCCGCGCGCCGCGCCCTCATCGGCGACAAGGCGTCCCACGAGCTGCGGCCGGGCAGCCCGCGCGGCACCGAGCCCCGGATCTCCGCGCACGCGCACGCCGTGGCCGCGGGGGACGAGGGGTTCGACGCCATGGGGATAGCGGGCGCCGGTGCCGGTGAGCCCACCGTCGCCAAGAGCGGTGACCAGGAGGTCGCCGCGGACGGCGCGACCCGTGGCGACACCTGCCACCTCGACATCGTCGACCGCTGGGGCAACATGGTCGCCGCGACGCCCTCCGGCGGCTGGCTCCAGTCGAACCCCGTCGTGCCCGAGCTCGGCTTCCCGCTCGGCACCCGTCTCCAGATGGCCTGGCTGGAGGAGGACCTGCCGAACTCGCTCACGCCGGGACGCCGTCCCCGTACGACGCTGACGCCCTCGCTCGCCCTGAAGGACGGGGTGCCGGTCCTCGCGTTCGGCACGCCCGGAGGCGACCAGCAGGACCAGTGGCAGGTCCACTTCTTCCTCGCCGTCGCCCTGCGCGCGGCCGTGCGCGGGGGGCTCGACCTCCAGGGCGCCGTCGACGCCCCGAACTGGCACAACGACTCCTTCCCCGGCTCCTTCTACCCGCGCGGCATGCGGCCCGGCAGCGTCACCGTCGAGTCCCGCGTCGGCGAGGACGTCATCGAGGAGCTGCGCCGCCGCGGCCACGACGTGACGGTCGGCGAGCCCTGGTCGGAGGGCCGCCTGTGCGCCGTCGCCCGCGACCCGGAGACCGGCGTCCTGTCGGCCGCGGCCAACCCGCGCGGGATGCAGGGGTACGCCGTCGGCCGCTGACCGATCAGGCCGTGTACGGACGGATCAGGGGTGGGGTTCCGCGGTATTCACGGGGATTCCACCCCTCGTACACCGGGCGGGTACGAATTGTCAGTGGAGCGTGCTCTCATGGACGCATGATCGAAGCACAGGAAACGACGGAAAGCATCGACGACTTTCTCGTACACGGGGTCACCGAGGTGGAGCGCGCTGTGCGCGCCGCCGCTGCTGCAGAGGTGATGCCCCGCTTCCGGCAGCTCGCCGAGGGTGACGTCGCCCAGAAGAGCGGCCCGCACGACCTCGTGACCACGGCCGACCGGCTGGCCGAGGAATATCTGACCCGAGAGCTGGGCGCCCTGCTGCCCGGCTCCGTCGTGGTCGGCGAGGAGGCGGTGCACGCCGACTACACGGTCTACGACGCGATAGGCGAGGACGCCCCGGTGTGGATCGTCGACCCGGTCGACGGCACCCGCCAGTTCGTCCACGGGGACCCCGGGTTCTGCATGCTCGTCGCGCTCGCCCAGCACGGCACGGTCCTCGCCTCCTGGACGTTCGCACCCGCGCTCGGCGAGTTCGCCGTAGCGGTCCGCGGCAAGGGGGCCTGGCTCAACGGCGAGGCGCTGCACGCCGGTTCGCCCGGTGCGGACGAGCCCATCGACGTGGCGACGTCGCACCCCGACTACACGACGGACGCGCAGAAGCGCGACCTCCTGGGCCTGTGGACCGACGGCGTGCGCCCGCGCCCGTGCGGCTCGGCCGGCCTCGAGTATCTGGCCGTCGCCCGTGGCGAGTTGGACGCCACCGCCTTCTCGTGGGAAGCCGCCTGGGACCACGCCGCGGGGCTGCTCCTCGTGGAGGAGGCG
This sequence comes from Streptomyces sp. NBC_00009, assembly GCF_045040855.1. Classification (NCBI taxonomy): domain Bacteria; kingdom Bacillati; phylum Actinomycetota; class Actinomycetes; order Kitasatosporales; family Streptomycetaceae; genus Streptomyces; species Streptomyces sp. NBC_00009. The sequence goes on along the minus strand of NZ_CP108312.1, from coordinate 1,292,678 downwards.
GGCGGCACGCACCTGACGAAGGCGGGCGAACCCTTCCGGATCACCGGGGGGAACGCACTGCCGTTCACGGCGGCCCGGGACAAGGCCACCGCCCGGCGCGTGGTGGACCTGCTCGGCGGAGAGTGACCCGGCGGCCGGGGCCCTGGCGGGTGCCCTGGGGGCGCCCGCGCCCATGACCTGCGCCGACCCTCGGCGCTCCTTCGCGCAGCCCGTCCGGGAACGCCCCGCGCCCCGGCTCTGTCAGCCCTCCGGCATATCCTGGCGGCCAGTGGCCTCGGCTGACAAAGGAGTCCGAAGGTGCCGTCGATGCTCGATGCCGTCGTCGTGGGTGCGGGACCGAACGGACTGACCGCTGCCGTGGAGCTGGCCCGCCGAGGCCTCTCCGTGGCCGTCTTCGAGGCCAGGGACACCGTCGGCGGAGGCGCGCGCACCGAGGAGCTCACCCTCCCCGGATTCCGCCACGACCCGTGCTCGGCCGCTCACCCTCTGGGGATCAACTCGCCCGCGTTCAGGGACATGCCGCTGGACCGGTACGGCCTGGAGTGGCTGCACGCCGAGCTCCCCATGGCGCACCCCTTCCCCGACGGCAGCGCGGCCGTGCTGTCACGCTCCGTCGCCGAGACGGCCGCCTCGTTCGGGCCGCACGACGCGGGCACCTACCGCCGGCTCGTCGCACCCCTCCTGCCCAAGTGGGACGCCCTCGTGCGGGACTTCATGGCGCTGCCGCTGACCACCCTGCCGCGCGACCCGCTCACCCTGGCACGCTTCGGGCTCACGGGGCTTCCGCCGTCCACATGGCTGATGCGCCGCTTCCGCGACGACCGGGCGCGCGCCCTGTTCTCCGGCCTAGTCGCCCACGCCATCGCCCCGCTCGGCGGCCTCGGCACGGGAGCCGTCGGCCTCGTCTTCGCGCTCGCCGGCCACGCGCGCGGCTGGCCCGTCGCCCGCGGCGGCTCACAGTCGATCTCCGACGCGCTCACCGCGTACCTCAAGGACCTCGGCGGAGCCGTCCACACGAACTACGAGATCAAGCGCCTCGACGACCTGCCGCCCGCCCGCGCCTACATCTTCGACACCTCGCCCACGGCGCTCGCCCGCATCGCCGGGCTCGGCAGCTACTACGAGCGCTTCCGGTACGGCGCGAGCGTCTTCAAGCTCGACTACGCGCTCGACGGACCCGTGCCGTGGACGGCGAAGGAGGCCCGGAGCGCGGGCACCGTCCAGGTCGGGCCCGGCAGCCGCGACATCGCGGCGGCCCTGCGCGCCGCGTCCCGCGAGGGCCGCGCCCCGGACAAGCCCTTCCTCATCACCGTCCAGCCCAGTGTCATGGACCCCTCCAGGGCCCCGGCGGGCAAGCACGTCTTCTGGGCGTACGGGCATGTCCCGAGCGGCTGGGACGGCGACCTCACCGACGCCGTCGAGCGGCAGCTGGAGCGCTTCGCGCCCGGGTTCCGCGAACGGATCCTGGCGCGGGCCACGGCGGGACCGCCCGAGCTGGCCGCACGGAACGCGAACTATGTGGGCGGTGACATCGCCTGCGGCGCGGTGAGCGGTCTCCAGCTGCTGCTGCGGCCCAAGCTGTCCCTGTCGCCGTACACGACGCCGCACCCCGCCGTCTTCATCTGCTCGTCCGCGAGCCCGCCGGGGCCGGGCGTCCACGGCATGTCCGGGCACAACGCGGCCAAGGCCGTGTGGAGGAGGATCCGCGCGTCATGACCCGAATCACCCTGGTCAAGGGCGACATCACCGCCGAGACCGCCGACGCGATCGTGAACGCGGCCAACTCCTCGCTGCTCGGCGGCGGCGGGGTCGACGGCGCGATCCACCGGCGCGGCGGCCCCGAGATCCTCGCCGAGTGCCGCAGACTCCGCGCCTCCTACTACGGCAAGGGCCTGGCCACCGGGCAGGCGGTCGCCACGACGGCCGGGAACCTCGACGCCGGGCATGTGATCCACACCGTCGGCCCGGTGTGGTCCGCTTCCCTGGACCGGTCCGAACTGCTCGCCTCCTGCTACCGCGAGTCGCTGCGTGTGGCGGCCGGGCTCGGCGCCCGGACCGTGGCCTTCCCCGCGATCTCGACCGGGATCTACGGCTGGCCGCTGGACGACGGGGCGCGCATCGCGGTCCGCACCGTGCGGGAGGTCGCCGGGCCGCCGGTCGAAGAGGTGCGGTTCGTCCTCTTCGACGACAGGGCGTACGCGGCCTTCGCGGAGGCTCTCGCCGAGTGACAGCTCTCCGTCGAGGGCCGGACCGGCGCACACGTTGATGTCGGATTCTCGCCAGCCGGGGCGGCGGCCCTCGGCCATGCTTGCTTCATGCACACCGACACCGACCGATGCGTCCGGGCCGTCCAGTCCAAGGACGCCCGCTTCGACGGCTGGTTCTTCACCGCCGTCCTGACGACCCGGATCTACTGCAGGCCCAGCTGCCCGGTAGTGCCTCCGAAGCCCGAGAACATGACCTTCCTGCCCAGCGCCGCGGCCTGTCAGCAGGCCGGATTCCGGGCCTGCAAGCGCTGCCGCCCCGACACGAGCCCCGGCTCCCCGGAGTGGAACCGGCGCGCCGACCTGGTGGCCCGCGCCATGCGCCTCATCGGCGACGGCGTCGTCGACCGCGAGGGCGTCCCCGGCCTCGCCGGACGCCTCGGCTACAGCACCCGCCAGGTCGAGCGCCAGCTCCTCGCCGAGCTGGGCGCGGGCCCGCTCGCCCTGGCCCGCGCCCAGCGCGCCCAGACCGCGCGCATCCTCGTAGAAACGACCGAGCTGCCGATGGCCGACATCGCCTTCGCCGCCGGCTTCTCCTCGATCCGCACCTTCAACGACACGGTCCGCGAGGTCTTCGCGCTCTCCCCGAGCGAGCTGCGCACCCGCGCGCCCAGGAACGGCGCGTCGGCACCCGGCGCGATCACGCTGCGCCTCCCGTTCCGCGCCCCGCTCAACCCCGACAACCTCTTCGGCCACCTCGCCGCGACCGCCGTACCGGGCGTCGAGGAGTGGCGCGACGGCGCGTACCGGCGCACGCTGCGCCTCCCCTACGGGCACGGCATCGTGACCCTCACACCCGCCCCCGACCACATCGGCTGCCGCCTCGTCCTCACCGACCAGCGCGATCTGACCGTCGCGATCAGCCGCTGCCGCCGCATGCTCGACCTGGACGCCGACCCCGTCGCCGTCGACGAGCAGCTGCGCGCCGACCCGCTGCTCGCGCCGCTCGTCGACAAGGCGCCGGGCCGCCGGGTGCCGCGCACCGTCGACGAGCCCGAGTTCGCGGTCCGCGCCGTGCTCGGCCAGCAGGTGTCCACGGCCGCCGCCCGCACCCACGCCGCCCGCCTCGTCACCGCGCACGGCGAGCCCGTCGACGACCCCGAGGGCGGCCTCACCCACCTCTTCCCCTCACCGGAGGCCCTGGCGGCCCTCGACCCCGAGGCGCTCGCCCTGCCGCGCAGCCGCCGCACCACCTTGACCACACTGGTGCGCGAACTCGCGGAGGGCACCCTCGTCCTCGGCCCCGAGAGCGACTGGGACGAGGCCCGCGACCGGCTCATGGCGCTGCCCGGCTTCGGGCCCTGGACGGTCGAGGTCATCGCGATGCGCGCCCTCGGCGACCCGGACGCCTTCCTGCCGACCGACCTCGGAATGCGGCGCGCCGCACAGGAGTCGGGGCTGCCCCACACCCCGGCCGCGCTCACCGCGCGCGCCGCTTCCTGGCGCCCCTGGCGCGCGTACGCCGTCCAGTACCTGTGGGCCACCGACGACCACCCGATCAACTTCCTCCCCGTGTAAGGGACTCGGCACCATGACCGGTAAGCAGCACCACGTCCTCGACAGCCTCTACGGGCCGCTCACGCTCGTCGCCACCGACGGCACGCTCAGCGGCCTCTACATGACCGACCAGCGCCACCGCCCCGCCGAGGAGACCTTCGGGGAGCGTGACGGCCGGCCCTTCGGGGCGGTCGTCGACCAGCTGGAAGCCTATTTCCAGGGCGAGTTGAAAGAGTTCGACCTGCCGCTGCGCCTCGAAGGCACCCCGTTCCAGCGCAGCGTCTGGGAGCAGCTCCAGCGCATCCCGTACGGGGAGACCCGTACCTACGGGGAGCTCGCCGAGGCCCTCGGCAACGCGAACGCGTCCCGCGCGGTGGGCCTCGCCAACGGCAAGAACCCCGTCGGTGTCATCGTCCCCTGCCACCGCGTCATCGGCGCGAGCGGCGGCCTGACCGGCTACGGCGGCGGCCTGGAGCGCAAGCAGCGCCTCCTCGACTTCGAACAGGGCGCGGCGCTGTTCTAGCGGCACCCCCTACACGGGATCCCGTACGGGGTCAGCTCGGCGAGGAGCCGGGGGAGCGCCGTCCGATCGGTTCCCGCACGACCTCGGCGGCCTGGCGTCGTCGTACGGCGACGGCTCGGCGTTCACGATGACGAGGCGTGCCCCGTTGTCCGCCGCGAGGCTCGCGAGGCCGGCGAGGCCCGTACTCGTACGTACGGACAGCTCATCGTCGGCGGAGGCCCGAATCCGACCAGCTGCCATAGCCCGTATGGCGCACCGTGGTCTTCCTCCCGAGTGACTCCGGTGGCGCGAGTCCCTGGATCGCTGGTGTCTGTACGAAGGAGGACCAGGCAGAAAGCGAGAGACCATGGAGCGAAAGCACGAGCGCCTCGCGACTCCCTGGGCCGCCGGGGTGGCCGGGGTGGTGTTCGCGATCCTGATGGCCGCGGCGATCGTCCTGATGCGCATCGCTCTGCCCGACGGCACCGGCGGGGACGACGTAACCTTCGACGCCGGACAGCGCAGCGCCGTGCAGACGGCGCTGGCGCTGCTCCCGTTCGCCGGGATCGCCTTCCTGTGGTTCATGGGCGCCCTGCGCGAGCAGGCCGGCGAGGGCGAGGACCGGTTCTTCTCCACCGTGTTCCTGGGCAGCGGCCTGGTCTTCGTCGCCACCCTGTTCGGCGCCGCCGCGGCAGCCGGAACTGTGCTCGACGAGAGTCAGCAGCACCCTCCTTTCGGCCGGCACTTCGCCTACGTCCTGCTGACCACGTACGCGATGCGGATGGCGGCCGTGTTCATCATCACGACCTCGACCATCGGCCGCCGGCACGGCTCCCTCCCGCGCCCGCTCGTCGCCCTCGGCTACCTGGCGGGCCTTGCGCTGCTCGTGGTGGGATCGAACGTGCCGTGGTCCGAACTGGTCTTCCCCGCCTGGGCGTTGCTCCTCAGCCTGAACATCCTGCGGGGTCGGCGTCCCGCCCCGTCACAGCCGGCCCCATCGACCTGAGCCGACCACACCGCTCACTCGAACGGCCCCCTTCTCGTCGCCGCGTCCCGTCCGGACACCGAGAGTGGCCACAGGGGGCTGAGCGGGCCGTTGGAGAGGACCGATCCCGTGGTGAGGATTGCCGTCGACCTGAACCGCTGTCAGGGGTATGCGCAGTGCGCGTTCCTCGCGCCCGAGATCTTCGCCATGCACGGCGAGGAGGCGCTGCTGTACAACCCGGAGGCCGACGAGGCACAGCGCGAGAAGCTGGCTCAGGCCGCCACAGCGTGCCCTGTTCAGGCCATCCTGGTCGATGCGGTGGACGTCCCGGCCGAGGCGGTGTCCGGTGAACGGTGACAGATCCCTGGAACGGCTCAAGCGCGAAGGCCGCATCGTCGTCGTCGGCGCCTCGCTGGCGGGCCTGCGGGCTGCGGAAACCCTGCGCGACAAGGGCTTCGCGGGCTCCCTGACCATCATCGGTGACGAGCCCTACGAGCCGTACGACCGACCCCCGCTGTCCAAGCAGGTGCTGCTGGGCAGGGCGACCGCCGACGGCACCGCGCTGCCCAGGCGCCGGTCCGTCGACGCGACCTGGCGGCTCGGGATCCCGGCCACCGGCCTGGACATGCCCGCCAAGCGGGTGCGGCTGGCCGACGGCGACGAAGTGCCGTACGACCGACTGCTGATCGCCACAGGGGTACGGGCGCGACCGTGGCCTCGCGAGGCCGAGGCGGAACTTGACGGCGTCTTCGTGCTGCGGACCCGCGACGACGCGGCCGCGCTCGCACGGCGGCTCGACGAGGGACCCAAGCGGGTCTTCGTCATCGGCGCCGGGTTCACCGGCTCGGAGATCGCCTCCGCCTGCCGCGAACGCGGCATCCCGGTCACCGTCGCGGAGCGCGCCGCGGCGCCCCTGGTCGGCGCACTCGGCGGGGTGGTCGGCGCGGTCGCCGCCGAACTCCATCACAAGCACGGCGTGGACCTGCGGTGCGGAGTCATGGTGACCGCCCTGGAGGGCGACGCCTCGGGACGTGTGCGCGCCGCGCATCTGTCCGACGGCTCCACCGTGGAGACCGACGTGGTGGTTGTTTCGCTCGGCGCCACCCGCAACACCGGTTGGCTCGCCGGATCCGGACTCGGGGCGGGCCCTCGCGGGATCGCGTGCGATGCCGGCTGCCGTGCGTTCGACATCCGCGGAATCGTGACCGACGACATCTATGTGGCGGGCGACGTCGCCCGCTCCCCGCACGCCTTGTTCGGCTACCAGTTCCTGTCCCTGGAGCACTGGGGCAATGCCGTCGCCCAGGCCGGGATCGCGGCGCACAACATGCTGAGCGAAAGTACCGACCGTCTCCCCCACATGTGGATGCCGGCCTTCTGGTCCTCGCAGTTCGGAGTCAACATCAAGTCGGTCGGGGTGCCGTCGCTGGGGACGGAGATCCTCATCTCACAGGGTTCGCTCGAGGAGCGCCGGTTCGTCGGCGTCTACGGGTACCAGGGGCGCGTCATCGGTGCGGTCGCCTTCGACCATGGCCGGTGGATGCCGTTCTACCAGGAGTTGATCGAGACCACCGCACCGTTCCCGCCGCCGTTCCCCACGGTCGACCGGCGCTCGGACGGACAGCAGCCGATGGACGCGGACTTCCCCGACCCGTCGGTCCCCACTCACGGTCCCACCGTGACCCTCAGCGGATACTCGCCGGCCGACCGCCGGATGACGTTCACCCCTGCGCACTGACCCGCACGGCCACGAGGACTCGCCATGACGCAATCCCCCCTGCACCAGATCCTGGACTACGCCAACCGCGCCAATCCGTACCCGATTTACGAAGAGCTGCGGAAGACGCCGGTCCACCACGAAGAGGACGGGCCGTTCGTCGTCAGCACCTACTACGAGATCCGCAGCCTCCTGCACGATCCCCGGATCAGTTCCGACGCCCGCAATCTGGCCTCGACCGCCCGCGACCCGCTGGCCGAGTCGTCCCAGGAGGACGAGAGCGTCCTGCCGCCCAGCTTCCTGCGGCTCGACCCTCCGGAGCACGACCGGCTGCGACGTATGACGAACCGGCCCTTCGGCCCGCCGCACTCCCCCCACCGGGTCGACGGGATGCGCGGAGAACTCCATGGCATCGTCTCCGGCCTCATCGACGGCATCGGCGATCCGGGCCGGATCGACCTGGTGGACCAGTTCTCCTACCCCTTCCCCGTGACAGTGATCTGCCGGCTGCTCGGGATTCCGCGCGAGGACGAGGCGCGCTTCCACACCTGGGCGGACACGATCGCCGCGAGCCTGGACCCCGACCCGGACGGGGATTCCACCGAGCGGGGCAAGACGTCGCACGACGCCCGGATGCAACTGGGCATGTACTTGGCCGGCCTGATCGAGGAGCGCCGCAAGAAGCCCGGGAACGACATGCTCTCCGAGCTGGCGACGGCCAAGGGCGAAGACGGCTCGATGACCACGATGGAACTCCTCAGCACTGCGGCGCTGTTGCTGATCGCGGGCCATGAGACGACCGTCAACCTGATCACCAACGGAATGCTGACCCTGCTGCGCAACCCCGATGTCCTTGAGCGGCTGCGTGCGGATCCACGGCTGGCCGTGCCCATCGTCGAGGAACTGCTGCGCTTCGAGCCGCCCGTACAACTGGTGCCGCAGCGCACCACCCTCGCCGACATCGAGGTCCGGGGCGTCACCATCCCCAAGGGCGCCTCCCTCTGGCTGGTCCTGGCCTCCGGCAACCGCGACCCTCAGCGCTTCGAGGATCCGGACCGCTTCGACCCGGACCGCGGGGACATCCAGCACCTCGGCCTGGGCAGCGGCATCCACAGCTGTTTGGGCGCACCTCTCGCCCGGCTGGAGGCCCAGTTCGCCCTGTCGGAACTGGCCCGGAGGCTGGAAAACCCACGTCTCCTTGAGGACCCGCCGCCGTACCGGCAGAACGCCGTGCTGCGCGGGCCGCGGCATCTGCCCATCTCTTGCGACGGGATCCGCCCTTAGGGCCTGTCCGGCGGATCAGCTCGGCGTGGCGGGGTCCGCCGGAGGGGTCCTAGGGGTGCGCCATGCCGAGTTGGCGCAGCAGCTTCGGCAGCGCGGTGCCGATGGGTTCGCGGATGACTTCGTCGGCCAATTCGTCGTACGGCGTCGCCTCGGCGTTCACGATGACGAGCCGTGCCCCATGATCCGCGGCAACACCGGCGAGCCCGGCGGCGGGCTGCACCTGGAGACTGCTCCCCACGGCGACGAACACCTGACACGCCTTGGTGATCGCGACGGCCTCACCCAGCACCACCGGATCGAGCTGCTCCCCGAACATCACGGTCGCCGACTTGAGGATCCCCCCGCACTCCAGGCACGGCGGATCGTCTTCTCCGGTCTCGACCCGGGCGAGGGCGTCCGCCATGGGCCCACGCGCATGACAGCCGGTGCACACGAAACTCCGTGCGGAGCCGTGCAGTTCGAGCACCTTGCGGGCGGGCATGCCGGCGAGCTGGTGCAGCCCGTCGACGTTCTGCGTGATCACCCGCACGGGTACACCGGCCTGCTCCAGCTCGGCGACGGCCCGGTGCGCGCCGTTCGGCTCGGCGGCAAGGGCCCGGTTCTTCCGCCGCATCTGCCACGACCGCCGCCGGATCTCGGGATCGCCCATGTAGTACTCGTACGTCACGAGCTTCTCGGCCCCGGGATCCTTCCGCCACAGCCCGTTGGGCCCGCGGTAGTCCGGGATCCCGGAGTCCGTGGAGATGCCTGCACCACTGAGAATCGCGACGAGAGGCTGCGTGCTCATGCCGCCGAGGGTAGGCGTCCCGCCGGCCGAACCGCGAGGCGATATCGGCGCCCCGCCGCGCGAGGCCGCGTCAGCCCACGCGGTTGCCGTCCTCCAGCTCGGCTGTGCCCTCGCCCCGCGTGAGCACGTCGAGCGCCGCGAGGACGCGTCGGCCGAGCGAGCCCGGCAGGTACTCCGGCAGGTCGGCCGGGTCCACGAGGCGCCAGGAGAGCAGTTCCTCCTCCTGGAGCCTGATCGCCTTGAAGCGGTCCTCGTCCAGGACCCCGCCGTCGTAGAGATATGCCACGAGCGGCGGTCGCGCGGCCGTGCCGGACACCCAGTCGACCGCGAGCAGCCGGCCGAGCTCCACGTCGAGGCCGATCTCCTCGGCCGTCTCGCGCCGGGCTCCCTGGCGCGGGGACTCACCGGTGTCGGACTCGACGGTGCCGCCGGGCAGCGCCCACCCGTCGCGGTAGTTCGGCTCGACGAGCAGCACACGCCCCTCGGAGTCACGGAAGATCGCGGCGGCGCCGCACAGGACACGGGGGAGACCCGCGATGTACGCGGCGAACTCGGCGGAGACAGTCATGCGGGAAGCCTAACGACCGTGCGCCGCGGCCCGCGCCCGCCGGACTACGCCTCGGCCAACTCGACGGTACGCGCCGCGAGCTCGCTGATCCGCGCGCCGTCGAACCCGAACACCGCGCTGCGCACCCGGTCCTCCAGCGGGTCCTTCCACTGCGCCGGGATCGCCGCCGCCCCGCACAGCACACCGGCCACGGACCCGGCCGTCGCGCCGTTCGAGTCGGTGTCCAGGCCGCCGCGCACCGTGAGCGCGAGGGTGCGGGTGAAGTCCCCGTCGCCGTACAGGAGCCCGGCCGTGATGACGGCCGCGTTCGGGACCGTGTGGATCCAGCCGAGCCCGGCTGTCTCCTCCTCCAGCGTGGCCAGGGTCTCCTCCCAGCTCAGCCGCGACTCGTGGAGCGTCGCCGTGCGGCGCACCGTGCGGGCCAGTCGGCTGCTCGCCGGGATCACGGTGAGCGCGGTGTCGAGCGCCGCGCGCGGGCCCGGCGCCGTGAACGCCGCCGCGACGAGCGCCGCCGCCCACATCGCCCCGTACACGCCGTTGCCCGTATGGGACAGGACCGCGTCGCGGCGGGCCAGGGAGGCGGCGCGGCGCGGGTCGCCCGGGCAGGTCCAGCCGAAGACGTCGGCCCGGATCAGCGCGCCGATCCACTCCTGGTACGGGTTGTCGTAGGTCGCCGTGAGTGGCGGCTTCAGCCCGTTCGCGAGATTGCGGTACGCCACCCGCTCCGCGGTGAACGTCTGCAGATACGGCAGCCTCAGCAGCCACAGATCACCCACCTGTTCCGTGGAGAAGGCGAAGCCGTACGTCTCCAGGAGGTGCAGGCCGAGGATCGCGTAGTCCACGTCGTCGTCCCGGCAGCTGCCATGGATCCGCCCGCGCACGCACCGGCGCCACTCGGGCCGCAGCGCGAGGCCGTCGGACTCGTCGGCGGGTTCGGGCAGATAGTCGGTGAGCGGCAGGGCGGCGGCCCGCCGCAGATAGCCGTCGATGCGCGCCCGGGTCCAGTACTCGCCCTGTTCCACCGGCTTGCCGAGCATGTTGCCGGCGATCCGGCCGAGCCAGCCGCCGAGCACCCGGTCCTGAAGGTCGCTGCCCACTGGGGTCATGTCCTTGGTGTACCCGATGAGGGGGCGCGGCGGGGCGAGGCGTCCCGTACCGGGCGCCGGACCGTCCGCACCGCGCCCGGCTGATCGATCATTTCCGTGCTCGGGACGCCCCGCTATGGGCGGGAATATCGGGGTTTATCGTCCGGGTGTGCCGTTTCGCGGACCGGACAGCCATGGGCAGCGGCCCCCACCTCCGGTTAAGGTCGCAGCGGCGCGACTGCCTTGCGCGAGCAAGGCGCGAAAGCAAGGGGAATGCAAGGTGGCGGACGCTGGAGTGACGGCGGAGCACGTGCTCATCGCCGCGGACAAGTTCAAGGGCTCGCTCACGGCCGTGCAGGTCGCCGAGCGGGTCACGGCCGGTCTGCGGCGGATCGCGCCCGGGGTGACGGTCGAGTCCGTGCCCGTCGCGGACGGCGGGGACGGCACGGTGGCCGCGGCCGTGGCGGCCGGTTTCGAGCGCCGCGAGGTACGGGTGACCGGGCCGCTCGGTGACGAGGTCACGGCGGCGTACGCCCTGCGCGACGGCACGGCCGTCGTCGAGATGGCCGAGGCGTCCGGGCTCCAGCTGCTGCCCGAAGGCGTCTTCGCGCCGCTGACCTCGACCACGTACGGATCCGGCGAACTGCTCGCCGCCGCGCTCGACGCGGGCGCCCGCTCCATCGTGTTCGGCGTGGGCGGCAGCGCCACGACCGACGGCGGCGCCGGGATGCTGGCCGCGCTCGGCGCCCGTTTCCTGGACGCGGACGGCAAGCCCGTCGGCCCGGGCGGCGGGCCCCTCGCGGACCTGGCCACGGCCGACCTCTCGGGGCTCGACCCGCGCCTGGCCGACGTGGAGATCGTCCTCGCCAGCGACGTCGACAACCCGCTGACCGGCCCGAAGGGCGCGCCCGCGGTGTACGGCCCGCAGAAGGGCGCGACGCCGGACGACGTCGCCACCCTGGACGCGGCGCTGGCCCACTTCGCGCAGGTCCTGGCCAAGGCGATCGGCCCGAAGGCACTCGAGTACGCCGACTCGCCCGGCGCCGGAGCCGCCGGCGGCATCGGCTACGGCGCCCTCGTCGGCCTCGGAGCGGGCTTCCGGGCCGGGATCGAGGTCATGCTCGACGTCCTCGGCTTCGCGCCCGCGCTCGCCCGCGCCACCCTCGTCATCACCGGCGAGGGCTCCCTCGACGAGCAGACGCTGCACGGCAAGGCCCCGGCGGGCGTCGCCGCGGCGGCCCGCGCGGCGGGCATCGAGGTCGTGGCGGTCTGCGGCCGTCTCGCCCTTGTCCCGGAGGCCCTGGGCCGCGCGGGCATCCGCCGCGCCTACGCCCTCACGGACGTGGAGCCGGACGTGGCCCGCTGCATCGCCGAGGCGGGCCCGATCCTGGAGACGGTGGCGGAGCGGATCGCCCGCGATTTCCTCGTGTGACGGGTGATGCCTGAACCCTGACGCGCGCCGGGGTGAGGGGCGACCCTCATCCCGGCGAGAGCCGGTACGCGTCGAGGGCCAGGGTCGCCGTTGTCGTCACCCAGGACCTCGGCGACCCGAAGGCCCCCTCGAACCGGTCGGTGATCCTTCAGCCCGACAAGTCGGTGACCGGCGGCATGAAGATCGTGCGCCAGGCGCAGCAGTCGGAGGTCGCCAAGGGCTACACGCCGTCCGTGGCCTGATCCCCGGTGAGGCCGCGCCAGTAGCGGTCGGCGGGCTCCCGCAGCGCCCGCCACGCGTCGACGAACAGCCGGGTCGCGGCGCGGCCCGGCCAGTCGTGCGGCAGCAGCGCGCCGGGCAGCCGCGGATCCCGCTCGAACGTCCCGCGCCAGGCGTGCACCAGCCGGGTCCTGGCCACGAACGCGGCCGCGTCGCCGGACGCGTTCTCTGCTGTGCGGAGGCCGGCGAAGCGCGCCACGAACCGCTCGTGGCTCTCGCGGACCGCGGCCAGGTCCCAGGCCCGCTCGATGAGCCGCGCGTCGTCCGGCGTGCGGGATGTCAGCCACAGCGCGTACGCGTCGAGGCCCTGCTCGCGCAGCAGCTCACGCAGCACCGGCACCCCACCGGCGTCGGCGGCCACCCACACGCCCTGCCCGAGCGGTCCGAACCCCTCGAACGCCAACTGCTGTTCCACCAGCGCCCGTTCACGCCACGCTCCGGCCGGAACCCGCAGCAGCAGCTGCTGCCACTCGCCGCCCCACGCCGTCTCGTCGACCGCGCGCTCCAGCCGGTGCGTCCACGCGGTGAGCAGCGTCACCAGGCGCGGCTCCAGGACGAGGCGGGTCCTGCGCCCGGCCGGCTCCGCGCGCACCCAGCCCTCCCGCGCGAGCCGCGTCAGGGCGCGCCGCGTCGCCGCCTCACCGATGCCGCAGGCGCCGAGCGCGCCCACGACGGCTCCCGACCACACCTTCCCGTCGCCGGGATAGCGCACGTACTCGCCGAGAACGGTGAGCGCGAGCGTGCGCGCACTGGGCGAACCGTCGCCCCGCCGCCGGGTCCGTGGCTCTTCCAACTCCCGCTCCCTGTCCCGCTGTTGCCGTGTGCGTCTGTTGATTTATACGCCGCGCCGCTATAGGACGTAAGAAGCACGATGCCCGACCTTATGTCTCATGAACTGGCCGACGAAAGGCGTACGCGTGCACTCTCCAGCGCATCGACTGCCCACGCGCTTCGGCGCGTTCATCGCCCCGTACCACGGAACCGACGGCAGCCCCGCCCTCCAGATCCGCGGCGACCTCGACCTGGTCCGCCATCTCGACGCACTCGGCTACGACGAGGCGTGGATCGGCGAGCACCACTCCGCCGGGTACGAGACCGTCGCGTCGCCCGAGGTGTTCATCGCTGCGGCCGCCGAGCTCACGCACCGGATCAGGTTCGGCACGGGCGTGAACTCCCTGCCGTACCACCACCCCCTGATCCTCGCCGACCGGCTGCTCCAGCTCGACCACCAGACGATGGGGCGGGTGATGTTCGGCGCGGGCCCGGGCCAGCTGGCCTCCGACGCGTTCATGATGGGCATCGACCCGCTGCGCCAGCGCGCCATGATGGCCGAGGCGCTCGACGCGATCGTGCGCCTGGTGCGCGGCGAGACGGTGACCGAGCGGACGGACTGGTACGAGCTCGCCGACGCGCGCCTCCAGCTCGGCCCCTACCGGCCCGAGGGCCTCGACATGGCCGTCGCCTCCACCGTCTCCCCCTCCGGCTCCGTCCAGGCGGGCCGGCACGGCATCGGCCTGCTGTCCCTCGCCGCCGCGGACCCGGCCGGGCTCGCGGCCCTGAACGGGAACTGGACCGCGTACGAGAAGTCCTGCGCACGCCACGGCCACACCGCCGACCGCGCCGCCTGGCGCCTCGTCGTGCCGATGCAACTCGCCGAGACCCGCGAGGCGGCCCGCGAGCAGGCGGCGTACGGGGTCCTGCACCTGGTGCGCTACATCGAGGGCCTGTCCGGCACGGAGCTGCCCTGGGGCCGCACCGCGAAGGACGCGCTCGACCGGTGGACGACCGAGGGCATCCCGGTCTTCGGGGTCGCCACCATCGGCACCCCGGACGACGCGCTGGCCCGTATCGAGGCGCTCACCGAAGCCTGCGGCGGCTTCGGCACGCTCCTCCTGCTCGACCTCCCGACCGGCAGCCCGGCCGCCAAGCGCCGCAGCTACGAGCTCTTCGCCGAGTACGTCGTCCCACACTGCACCGGCGCGAACCGGCGCCGCACCGCGTCGGCCGCCTGGGCCCACGCGAACAGCGAACGGTTCGTCGGGGCGATGCGCAGCGCCGTCGAGGCGGCGGTGCGCGGCGGGGGTGAGGTCCGGTGAGGGCCGCCGTCCTGCGCCGCGGCCGGTTCGTCGAGGACGACGTGCCCGAGCCCGTGCCGGGCCCCGGACAGGTCCTTGCCGAGCCGCTCGCCACCGGCATCTGCGGCTCCGACCTGTCCGCCGCGCGCCACACCGACGCTTTCCTGCGCGCCTCTCGCGACTCCGGCACCGAGGCCTTCCTGTTCGACCCGGACGCCGATCTGGTCATGGGGCACGAGCTGTGCGCGCGGGTGCTGAGCCCGGGGGAGTGGCAGGGCCGGGTCGTCGTCGGGCTGCCGTGGGCGCTCGACGCGGGCGGCACCCTGCGCACCGTCGGATACGCCACCGCCTTCCCGGGCGGCTTCGGGGAGCGCGTCGTGCTCCAGGAGGCCGCGCTGATCCCCGTGCCCGACCACGTGGCGCCGCATGTCGCCGCGCTCACCGAGCCGCTCGCCGTCGGCTTCGGGAACGTCGCGCGGGCCGCGCCCGAGCGCGGCTCCGGCGCCGTCGTCATCGGGGCGGGGCCCATCGGCCTCGGGGCCGTCGCCGCGCTCGTGGAGCGGGGCGTGGCGCCCGTCGTCGTGTCGGAGCCGTCCCCGCGGCGGCGCGCCCTCGCCGAGCGCTTCGGCGCGCACGTGTGCGTCGACCCGGCGGCACAGGACCCCTTCGACGCATGGCGGGCGGCCGCGCCCGCGGACACGCCGCTCACGGTCCTGGAGTGCTCGGGCCGCGCCGGCATGTTCAACGAGATCCTGCACAGGGCGCCGCGCCGGACGCGGGTGCTCCTCATCGGGGCCTGCATGACGGAGGACGTCTTCACCCCCGTCGTGGGCCTCTACAAGGACATCACCGTGACCATGTGCATGGCGTATCCGCCGGAGGAGTTCGGCAGGACCCTGGAGCGCATCGCGGACGGCACGATCGACGCGGCCGCGCTCGTCACGGGCCAGGTGGGCCTGGGCGGGGTGTCCGCGGCGCTGGACACGCTGCGGCAGCCGGACGACCACGTGAAGGTCCTGGTGCGCCCCGGCCTGCCCGGCCCCGGCCTGCACCCCGCGCCCTGAGACAGGCGAAGGGCCCCGAACCAAGCGGTTCGGGGCCCTTCGGACGTACGGATGGCGGGTTACGGCAGCTGCGCGGCGCGTGCCTCGCGGCGGTTGTCCCGGAAGTTGTTCACCCTCCGGGCCGTCGCGAACAGCGGGATCACGGCGCCGAGGACCAGCTGGAGCGCGCAGCCGGTCTGGAGCAGCAGCTGGCCGCCGGGGGCGTCGAACGCCCAGGCCGCCAGGAGCCCCATCGCCGCCACGATCCACCCCAGCATCGCGACCGCGAGCGGCCCGCGCGGCTTCGGGTACTCGACGCGGCTCACCATCAGCCAGGCCGTCCCGATGATCGCGAGGACCGTGGCCACGAACGGCAGCTCGAGGAGCACGATCGACACGACCGTGAGCGCCCCGAACGGGCTCGGCATGCCCTGGAAGGTGCCGTCCTTCACCGTCACGCACGAGAATCTCGCGAGTCTGAGCACGACGGCCAGGAGCACCACGATGGCGCCCACCGCCGCGACCCGCTGATGCGCGTCGTCCGCGACCATGCCGTACACGAGGACGAAGTACGCGGGCGCGAGGCCGAAGCTGATGAGGTCCGAGAGGTTGTCCAGCTCGGCGCCCATCGGCGACGAGCGGAGCTTGCGCGCCACCAGGCCGTCGAACAGGTCGAAGATCGCCGCGGCTAGCATCAGGATCACGGCCGTGGCCGCGCTGTGCCGGGCCATGCCCGACTCGGCGCTGCCCTGGAGGTGCGGGATCAGGATGCCGGTGGTGGTGAAGTACACCGCCATGAAGCCGCACGTGGCGTTACCGAGCGTGAGGGTGTCCGCTATCGACAGGCGCAGTGAAAGCGGCATTTCCTCCGCTTCATCCGCCTCCTCGGCCTCGGGCACCCACCCGGCCTGCGTCTCTGGATCAGTCACGGTCAATGCGAGTCACCCCAGCCACGGTCTTCTGCCCGACCTCGAGCGCGACCTCGACACCCTCGGGGAGGTAGATGTCGACGCGCGACCCGAAGCGGATCAGACCGATGCGCTCGCCCTGCTCGAGCTTGGTGCCCTGCGGGACGTACGGGACGATCCGGCGGGCGACCGCGCCGGCGATCTGCACCATCTCGATGTCGCCGAGCTCGGTGTCGAAGTGCCAGACAACGCGCTCGTTGTTCTCGCTCTCCTTGTTGAACGCCGGGACGAACCCGCCGGGGATGTGCTCCACGGACGCCACCGTGCCCGCGAGGGGCGCGCGGTTGACGTGGACGTTCAGCGGGCTCATGAAGATCGCGACCCGGGTCCGCCCGTCCTTCCACGGCATGATGCTCTGCACCACGCCGTCGGCCGGGGAGATGACCCGGCCGGGGGCGATCTCACGCTCGGGGTCGCGGAAGAACCACAGCATGCCGGCCGCCAGAGCGGTGGCGGGTACGGCTACTGCGGCGGCCTTCTTGGAGCGACGCGAACGGGCCAGGCTCAGGGCGGCTGTGGCGACGGTCGGCAGGAGCCACGGCGATGCTCCGCGCGCAATGCGTCCACCGAGGACGCCGTCGCGTGGTGCAGAGGTTTGGCTGTGGGGCATGGATGACCTTCGTAGCGGATGATGCCGCGCTCTGTACGGGGGGACGGCGGCTTTTCCGGGATGCTATCGGTTGCGAGCCACAACTGGGCAAGCCAGGAAGCTGAGTCGGCGGCCGAAGAGTGCTGACAGGGTGTGATCTTCTTCTCGAACAAAACACCCTGTAGCGGACATTCAGCCCTGGAATCGATACTCCTCGAGCAGGCGGCGACCAATGATCATTTTCTGGATCTCGGCGGTACCTTCACCGATCAGCAGCATCGGTGCCTCGCGGTAGAGACGCTCGATCTCGTACTCCTTGGAGAAGCCGTAGCCGCCGTGGATCCGGAAGGCGTCCTCGACCACTTCCTTGCAGTATTCGGAGGCGAGATACTTCGCCATTCCTGCTTCGAGGTCGTTTCGTTCCCCGGAGTCCTTTTTGCGCGCTGCATTGACCATCATCGCATGGGCGGCCTCGACCTTGGTAGCCATCTCCGCGAGCTTGAACTGGATGGCCTGGTGCTGGGCGATCGGCTTGCCGAAGGTGTGACGTTGCTGGGCGTAAGAAACCCCCAGCTCAAACGCACGCTGCGCGACACCGCAGCCACGTGCCGCGACATTCACGCGGCCGACTTCGACTCCGTCCATCATTTGGTAAAACCCTCGGCCGGTCTCGCCGCCGAGTACCCGATTGGCCGGAATGCGTAGTCCGTCCATGATGAGTTCGGTCGTGTCGACGCCCTTGTAACCCATCTTGTCGATCTTCCCCGGAATGGTGAGGCCCGGGCGGACCTCTCCGAAGCCGGGCTCCTTCTCGACGAGGAAGGTCGTCATCGACTTGTGGGGCGCCGTGCCCTCCGGGTGTCCTTCGTCACTCTTGACCAGAACGGCCACCAGATTCGACGAGCCGCCGTTCGTCAGCCACATCTTCTGGCCGTTCAGGACGTACTCGTCGCCGTCCTTCACCGCCTTCGACGAGATCGCCGACACGTCAGAGCCGAGCGCCGGCTCCGACATCGAGAACGCGCCGCGCGTCTCGCCCAGCGCCATGCGCGGCAGGAAGTAGTCCTTCTGCTCCTGCGTGCCGTGCTGCTTGAGCATGTACGCCACGATGAAGTGCGTGTTGATGATGCCGGAGACCGACATCCAGCCGCGGGCGATCTCCTCGACGCACAGGGCGTACGTGAGAAGGGACTCGCCCAGGCCCCCGTACTCCTCGGGGATCATCAGGCCGAACAGGCCCAACTCCTTCAGTCCGTCGACGATCTGCTGCGGGTACTCGTCGCGGTGCTCCAGCTCGGTCGCGACCGGGATAATCTCCTTGTCCACGAAGTCGCGGACGGTGGAGAGGATCTCCTGCTGGACGTCGGTGAGACCGGCGGTCTGGGCGAGTCGCGCCATGGCTACTTCTCCTGCTCCTTGAGCTGGGGGCGGCCGGGCTGCTCGCCGCCGCGCTCCTTGATGTACGTCTCGGTGGGGACCATGACCTTGCGGCGGAACACGCAGACCAGCGTGCCGTCCTGCTTGTAGCCCTTGGTCTCCACGTAGACGATCCCGCGGTCGTTCTTCGACTTCGAGGGCGTCTTGTCGAGGACCGTCGTCTCGCCGTAGATCGTGTCGCCGTGGAAGGTCGGCGCGACATGGCGCAGCGACTCGATCTCGAGGTTCGCGATCGCCTTGCCGGACACGTCCGGGACGGACATGCCGAGGAGTAGCGAGTAGATGTAGTTCCCTACGACGACGTTCTTGCCGAAGTCGGTCGTGTTCTCCGCATAGTTGGTGTCCATGTGGAGCGGGTGGTGGTTCATGGTGAGCAGGCAGAAGAGGTGGTCGTCGTACTCGGTGACGGTCTTTCCGGGCCAGTGCTTGTAGACCGCGCCGACCTCGAACTCTTCGTAGGTGCGTCCGAACTGCATGGTGCTCAGGCCTCCGGGGCTTCGAACTTGGAGGTGCGCTGCATGCCCGCGGCGCGTCCCTTGCCGGAGAT
The DNA here is from genome assembly GCF_045040855.1 of Streptomyces sp. NBC_00009. NCBI lineage: Bacteria > Bacillati > Actinomycetota > Actinomycetes > Kitasatosporales > Streptomycetaceae > Streptomyces > Streptomyces sp. NBC_00009. Next base: position 1,273,619 of record NZ_CP108312.1, on the reverse strand, counting down.
GACGAGGGCCATCTTGCGGCTGGCCTCGTCGATCATCTCGTCGCCCAGCATCGCCGAGCCCTTCTTGCCGCCGGCCTCGGACGTGCAGAAGTCGTACGCGTCCAGGATCAGCTCGGCGTGGTCGTAGTCCTCCTGCGAGGGCGAGAAGATCTCGTTCGCCGCGGCGACCTGGTCCGGGTGCAGCACCCACTTGCCGTCGAAACCGAGGGCCGCGGCGCGCTTCGCGACCGCCTGGTAGCCCTCCTGGTTGCGGATCTGCAGGTAGGGGCCGTCGATCGCCTGGAGGTTGTTGGCGCGGGCGGCCATCAGGATCTTCATCAGGATGTAGTGGTAGGCGTCGGCGTCGTAGCCGGGCGGCTGCTCGCCGACGACCAGGGACTTCATGTTGATGGAGGCCATGAAGTCGGCCGGGCCGAAGATGATCGTCTCGACGCGCTGGGAGGCCGTCGCGATCGCGTTGACGTTGTTGAGGCCCTGCGCGTTCTCGATCTGCGCCTCGATACCGATCTTGCCGACCTCGAAGCCCATCGTCTTCTCGATCTGCGTGAGCAGCAGGTCGAGCGCGACGATCTGCTGGGCGTCCTGAACCTTCGGCAGCATGATGCAGTCGAGGTTCTGGCCCGCGCCCTCGACGACCGTGACGACGTCGCGGTACGTCCACTCGGTCGTCCAGTCGTTCACGCGGACCACGCGTGTCTTGCCCGTCCAGTCACCCTCGTTGAGGAACTTGACGATGGTGTGCCGCGCTTCCGGCTTGGCGAGCGGCGCGCAGGCGTCCTCCAGGTCCAGGAAGACCTGGTCCGCGGGCAGCCCCTGGGCCTTCTCCAGGAAGCGGGGGTTCGATCCCGGGACCGCGAGACACGAGCGGCGGGGACGAAGACGGTTGATGGGCGCGGTCATGCGGGGACCTCCAGAGGGTCGAGCTTGTTCGCTTGCCGGATCTCGTCGACGATACGTCCGATGATCTCCGTGATGCCGAAGTCCTTGGGGGTGAAGACGGCGGCCACGCCCGCGCGCTTCAGGTCCTCGGCATCGCCGTTGGGAATGATGCCGCCGACGATCACCGGGATCTCGGCGGCGCCCGCCTCGCGCAGCCGGTCGAGGACGTCGGGCACGAGCGCGGAGTGCGACCCGGAGAGGATCGACAGGCCGACGCAGTGCACGTCCTCGGCGAGCGCGGCGGACACGATCTGTTCGGGCGTGAGCCTGATGCCCTGGTAGACCACCTCGAAGCCCGCGTCACGGGCCCGGACGGCGATCTGCTCGGCGCCGTTCGAGTGCCCGTCGAGGCCCGGCTTGCCGACCAGCAGGCGCAGCTTGCCGCCGAGCTCGTCGCCGGTGCGGCGGACCTTCTCGCGGACGAGGGCCAGCGGCGTGCCCGCCTCGGCGGTGACGGCGACCGGCGCCGACGAGACGCCCGTGGGGGCGCGGAACTCGCCGAACACCTCGCGCAGTGCCTGTGACCACTCGCCGGTGGTGACACCCGCGCGGGCGCATTCGAGCGTGGCTTCCATCAGGTTCTCGGTGCCGGCCGCGGCCTCCTTCAGGCGCTCCACGGCCTGCTGGGTGGTCGGGTAGTGGAACGGGTCGCCCATGCCCTGCCGGTCGCTCGACTCCTGGCGCGTGGTGCGCCACTCGTCGATGGCCCGCACGACCCGCGACTCGACCTGGTGATCCACCGTCATGATCGCGGCGTCCAGGTCGGCGGTGAGCGGGTTCGGCTCGGTCGACTCGTGGATGTTCACGCCGACGATCTTCTCCTCGCCGCCCTCGATCCGCGCCCGTCGCTCGGCGTGCGAGGAGACGAGCTGCGACTTGAGGTAGCCGGACTCGACGGCGGCCATCGCGCCGCCCATCTCCTGGATCCGCTCGATCTCGGCGAAGGAGTCGGCGACGAGCTCCTCGACCTTCTTCTCGATGACGTGCGATCCCGCGAAGATGTCCTCGTACTCCAGCAGGTCGCTCTCGTGCGCGAGGACTTGCTGGATGCGCAGGGACCACTGCTGGTCCCAGGGGCGGGGCAGGCCGAGCGCCTCGTTCCAGGCAGGGAGCTGGACGGCGCGGGCGCGGGCGTCCTTGGACAGCGTCACGGCCAGCATCTCCAGGACGATGCGCTGGACGTTGTTCTCCGGCTGCGCCTCGGTCAGGCCCAGGGAGTTGACCTGGACGCCGTAGCGGAAGCGGCGCTGCTTCGCGTTCTCGATGCCGTACCGCTCGCGTGTGATCTGGTCCCAGATCCGCCCGAACGCCCGCATCTTGCACATCTCCTCGATGAAGCGGACACCCGCGTTCACGAAGAAGGAGATGCGGGCCACGACGTCCCCGAACTTCTCGGCGGGGACCTGCCCTGAGTCGCGTACGGCATCGAGAACGGCGATGGCGGTGGACATCGCGTACGCGATCTCCTGGACCGGTGTGGCCCCCGCCTCCTGGAGGTGGTAGCTGCAGATGTTGATCGGGTTCCACTTCGGCATGTGCCGGACCGTGTACGCGATCATGTCCGTCGTCAGCCGCAGGGAGGGGCCCGGCGGGAACACATGCGTGCCCCGCGACAGGTACTCCTTGACGATGTCGTTCTGCGTCGTGCCCTGGAGCTGGGTGATGTCCGCACCCTGCTCCTCGGCGACGACCTGGTAGAGCGCCAGGAGCCACATGGCGGTGGCGTTGATGGTCATCGAGGTGTTCATCTGCTCCAGGGGGATGTCCTGGAACAGCCGGCGCATGTCACCGAGGTGCGAGACCGGCACCCCGACCCGGCCGACCTCGCCGCGGGCGAGGATGTGGTCCGGGTCGTAGCCGGTCTGCGTCGGCAGGTCGAACGCGACCGACAGACCCGTCTGGCCCTTGGCGAGATTGCGCCGGTACAGCTCGTTGGACGCCTCAGCCGTGGAGTGACCGGCGTACGTGCGCATCAGCCACGGCCGGTCCTTCTGGCGCTCAGTCATGTTCCGCTACTCCTCAGGGATTCAGATGTTGCGGAAGCGGTTGATGGCGTCGATGTGCTGGGCGCGCAGTTCCTGGTCGCGGACGCCCAGGCCCTCCTTCGGGGCCAGCGCGAGGACGCCGACCTTGCCCTGGTGGAGGTTGCGGTGCACGTCGTAGGCGGCCTGGCCGGTGTCCTCGAGGGAGTACACCTTCGAGAGCGTCGGGTGGATCTTGCCCTTGGCGACCAGGCGGTTCGCCTCCCACGCCTCGCGGTAGTTGGCGAAGTGTGAGCCCACGATCTTCTTGAGGGACATCCACAGGTAGCGGTTGTCGTACTCGTGGTTGTAGCCGGACGTCGAGGCGCAGGTGACGATCGTGCCGCCCTTGCGGGTGACGTACACGGAGGCGCCGAAGGTCTCGCGGCCCGGGTGCTCGAAGACGATGTCGACGTCCTCGCCGCCGGTCAGCTCGCGGATGCGCTTGCCGAAGCGCTTCCACTCCTTGGGGTCCTGGTTGTGCTCGTCCTTCCAGAACTTGTAGCCCTCGGCGTTGCGGTCGATGACCGCTTCGGCGCCCATGGCCTTGCAGATGGCGGCCTTCTCCGGGCTGGAGACGACGCAGATCGGGTTGGCGCCACCGGCCAGCGCGAACTGCGTGGCGTACGAACCGAGTCCGCCGCTGGCGCCCCAGATCAGGACGTTGTCGCCCTGCTTCATGCCGGCGCCGTTGCGCGAGACGAGCTGGCGGTACGCGGTGGAGTTCACCAGGCCGGGGGCCGCGGCCTCTTCCCAGCTCAGGTGGTCCGGCTTCGGCATCAGCTGGTTGGACTTGACGAGCGCGATCTCGGCGAGGCCGCCGAAGTTCGTCTCGAAGCCCCAGATGCGCTGCTCGGGGTCGAGCATCGTGTCGTTGTGGCCGTCCGAGGACTCCAGCTCGACGGAGAGGCAGTGCGCGACGACCTCGTCGCCGGGGTTCCAGGCGTTGACGCCGGGACCGGTGCGCAGCACGACGCCCGCGAGGTCGGAACCGATGATGTGGTACGGCAGGTCGTGGCGCTTGGTGAGCTCCGACAGGCGTCCGTAGCGCTCCAGGAAGCTGAAGGTGGACACCGGCTCGAAGATCGAGGTCCAGACCGAGTTGTAGTTCACGGAGCTGGCCATGACAGCCACGAGCGCCTCGCCCGGGCCGAGTTCGGGGACCGGCACGTCGTCCAGGTGGATCGACTTGCGGGGGTCCTTGTCCCGGGTGTCGAGGCCGGCGAACATCTCCGTCTCGTCCTTGTGCACGGTGATGGCGCGGTACGACTCGGGGAGCGGCAGAGCGGCGAAGTCGGCGGAGGTCGACTCCGGCGACTGAATCGCGTCCAGGATTTCCTTCACGATGTTGCCTCCGGCGATGCGTCCCAGGGGGACGTTGAGGGGTACGTCGGGGTGGAGAGCTGCTGTGTGGGTGAAGAGGTGCCGTCGGTTCGGCGGGGTGTTGCTACGGCAGCGCTTGGTCGGCGCGAGAAGTTTGCCTGTGACGCAGGCGTCCGGGCGCGCTCGCCACGGTTTGGGGTGGCTTGCGGGGACAGCCGACGTACGGAAGTTCTCTGCACGCCGGCCGCCCGGACACATTCAACGTATGGCACCGCGTGCCAGTCGGCAAGACACTGGGTGCCACAAGTTTTTGAGCGATGATCGATCAGTGCAGGTCAGGGGTGGTGCGGCTCGGTGGCACCGGAGGTCATCGGCGGCTCTGAACTGCGTCTCAGAGGCCCTGGAGGGGGTCCGCGGGGGCCTCCAGGGGTCTCCGGGAGGTCGGGGCGGCGCAGGGGTGAGATGCGGCGAGAGGGCGGCGCGCGGGTCGCGCATCTTGTGGCCGGGCAGCGCCTCGGACTTGGCGCTTGGCCGGCCGGTTCCGGTGAAGCGGCACCGCCGCCCTCCGGAAGCCGGGCGCGCCCATCGCGCCGGACGGCCTGCCGGGGGCGGCGGCGCTCGCCGAGCGGGGGCCCGCGCCCGGGAGCGCCGGGGGGCACCGCGCGTGCGGGTTTTCCGAAAGGGGCGTCAACAGCCCCTGGTTCCCGCGGAGTTCAGAAGATTTCCGGCGGAGCCTAGCCGTGGTCCCGCAGTGCCTTCTCGATCGTCCCCATGATCTCGTCCAGCGGCGCGTCCGTACGCGCCACGGTGACGAGGACGTCGCCTCCGGTGCTCACCGAGGCGGCGGGGGTGGTGGCGGTGGCGGTGTCCCGGCCCGCGCCGATGCCCGTACCGAACGTCTTGCGGACGATCGCGAAGGCGTGGTCGAGCTGATTTTCGACGTCGCCCTGGCCGCCGGCCCGCAGCCAGCGCCGCAGCACGTGGTTGTGGGCGGTGACGACGGCGGACGCGGCGACCTCGGCGAGCAGCGGGTCGTCATTGCCGTGCTGGTGGGCGTGCTCGTCGAAGTGGCCGAGGAGATAGCGGGTGAACAGCCGCTCGTAGCGGGCCACCGAGGCGATCTCGCGCTCGCGCAGGGTGGGTACCTCGCGCGTGAGGCGGTAGCGCTCCACCGACACGGCGGGCGACGCCGCGTACATCTTCATGACTTCCTTGATGCCGCGGCACACCGTGTCGAGCGGATGCTCGTGCGCGGGCGCCGCGTTGAGGACCGCCTCCGCCCGGATCAGGGTGTCGTCGTGGTCCGGGAAGATCGCCTCTTCCTTGGAGCGGAAGTGGCGGAAGAAGGTCCGCCGTGCGACCCCCGCCGCGGCCGCGATCTCGTCGACCGTCGTGGCCTCGTAGCCCTTCGTCGCGAAGAGTTCCATCGCCGCGGCCGCCAGCTCCCGGCGCATCTTGAGCCGCTGGGCGGCGGCGCGGGACCCCGCGGCGCTCTCCGGAGCGTCGGGCGTGGGCGTCGTACGGGAGGACTTGGCGGCCTTGGACATGCCATGAACGTACTGCATATGCGCGGTGGCGTGCGCCCGAGCGGGGTTCCCCCCGCCCGGGTCCCGGGCGGGGGGTGTGAGGCCGGGCGGCCGGAGCAGCCCGCCCCAGTCCGTGGGGCGGGCGGTGCCGCTGCCCTTGGGCCGGTCAGCGCCGGGCATATTCGCGGAAGCCGCGGCCTGTCTTGCGGCCGAGGCAGCCCGCGGCCACCAGGTGCTCGAGCAGCGGCGCGGGGGCCAGGCCCGGGTCGCGGAACTCGCGGTGCAGGACCTTCTCGATGGCCAGCGACACATCGAGGCCGACCACGTCGAGGAGCTCGAAGGGCCCCATCGGGTAGCCGCCGCCGAGCTTCATCGCGGCGTCGATGTCGTCGAGCGTCGCGTAGTGCTCCTGCACCATCTTGATCGCGTTGTTCAGGTACGGGAACAGCAGCGCGTTCACGATGAAGCCCGCGCGGTCACCGCAGTCCACCGGGTGCTTGCGGATCTTCGCGCACACCTCGCGGACGGTGGCGTGCACGTCGTCGCCGGTCAGCACGGTCCGCACGACCTCGACGAGCTTCATCGCAGGGGCCGGGTTGAAGAAGTGCATGCCGATCACGTCCTGCGGGCGCGAGGTCGCGCGGGCGCAGGCCACGACGGGCAGCGACGAGGTCGTGGTGGCCAGGACCGCGCCCGGCTTGCACACCTTGTCGAACGTCCCGAAGAGCTGCTGCTTGACCTCCAGGTCCTCGGCGACCGCTTCGAGCGCCAGGTCGACGTCCGAGAAGGCGTCGTACGAACCCGCCGGAGTGATCCGGTCCAGGGTCTGCGCCGCCGCCTCGGCGGTCATGCGGCCCTTGTCGACAGAGCGCGAAAGAGACTTGCCGATACGGGACTTGGCCTTCTCGGCCTTCTCCTCGCTGCGGGCGGCGAGCACCACGTCGTAGCCCGCCTTCGCGAAGACCTCCGCGATGCCGGACGCCATGGTCCCGGAGCCCGCGACGCCGACCGAGCGGATCGTGCGTGCGTCGGCCACGACCTCGCCCGCGAGCGGGGTGAGCGCGTCCCGCACCACCTCGGAGCTGCCCGGCTCCGTGTACGTGTAGAAGCCGCGCCCCGACTTGCGGCCGGTCAGACCCGCCTCGCTGAGCTGCTTGAGGACGGGCGCCGGCGCGTGCAGGCGGTCGTGGGATTCGGCGTACATGGCGTCGAGGACCGTGCGCGCGGTGTCGATGCCGATGAGGTCGAGCAGCGCGAGGGGACCCATGGGCAGGCCGCAGCCCAGCTTCATGGCGGCGTCGATGTCCTCGCGGGAGGCGTACTTGGCCTCGTACATAGTGGCGGCCTGGTTGAGGTAGCCGAAGAGCAGGCCGTCGGCGACGAAACCGGGCCGGTCGCCCACCGCGACGGGCTCCTTGCCCAGTTCGACGGCGAGATCCGTGACCGCCGCGACGGCCGTGGGCGCGGTGAGCACCGACGAGACCACCTCGACGAGCTTCATCGCGGGCGCCGGGTTGAAGAAGTGCAGCCCGAGGACGCGCTCGGGGCGGGCCGAGTCGGCGGCGAGCCGCGTCACGGACAGGGCGTTCGTACCGGTCGCGAGGATCGTCTCGGGCCGCACGACGGTGTCGAGCTCCCGGAAGATCTGCTGCTTGATCTCGTACGACTCCGGGGCCACCTCGATGACGAGGTCGGCGTCGGCCGCGGCCTGGAGGTCCGTAAAGGTGCGGAAGCGGGCGAGGACGTCCCGCCGCTCGTCCTCGGTGAGGCGCTCGCGGCGCACCGCACGCGCCGTCGAGGCCTCGAGCGCGGCGACGGCCTGCTTGGCCGCGGCCTCGCTGACGTCGATGCCGATGACCTCGCGGCCGGCGCGGGCGAGCACCTCGGCGATGCCGGTGCCCATCGTGCCGAGGCCGACGACCGCGACGGTCGGGAGGGTGGCCGGGGATGCGGGGGACAGAGGAGCGTCCATCTGGGACTCCAGGAGGGAGGAGTGACGACTGAGGGGCACACGCGGATACGCCGACGGGCGCACGGAGTGCGGGAATTCGAGCCCGGACGCGACGCACACAGGCGTCCGGTGAATCGGTGAGAGGGAGATCCGGCGGGCCCTGTCCCGGGGCCGCGCCGTACTGCGGTACCTGAGGCACCGAACCGACTGACACTCTCGGCGGCTGCGTCACCAGGCCGCCAGGAGTGGGGTGCGGGGAGTGTGCCCCGCTCAATTGAGGTTAACCGGCGAGTAACGAGCGCGCCAGTCCTCGGCGTTCACCAGTCTCTGTGATCTACGTCGCCGGGGCCCGGGGCCTGTCTACGCTGGACCGCATGGACGAAGAGTTGCGATCGGTCACGGAGCGCTTACGGGCCGAGTCGGGTGCCTCCCCCCTTCTCGACCGCCTCGCGGCGACCGGCGACGTCGACGAGCTCGCGGCCGTGCTGACCGAGCCCGGGCAGCCGCTGTGGACGCGGGAGCTGGCCGCGTACCGCCTCGGAGTGGCGGGGGACCGCCGGGCCTTCGAGGCGCTCGTCCTGCTCCTCAACCACCGCGACCCGGCACGCTGTGCCACCGCCGCGCACGCTCTGGCCGCGCTCGGTGACCCGCGCACCGCACGCGCGGCGGCGGCGCTCGCCACGAACGAGCTGCGGGTCGCGTACGCGCTGCACCCGGTGCGGCTCCTGGCCGCACTGCGCGCGCCCGAGTCCGCGCCGGCGCTGATCACCACCCTGGAGCGGCGCCTCGGCCCCCGCGATCCGTACCGCGCGGTCGCGCTCGCGTGCGTGGAGGGGCTCGGCGGCCTCGGGGACGCCCGCGCCCGGCCGGTCCTGACCGCGGCCCTCGCCCACCCGGCGCTCGCGGAGGCCGCGGTGCACGCGCTCGCGCGACTGCCCGGGCAGCGTGAGAGCCCGAGCGGCGTCAGAGACTGACAGCGCGCACGTAGCGCACCTCCGGTACGAGTTCCCCGTCCACCTCGTACGGCTCCTCGGCGCCGTCCGGGGTGAACCCGGCGCGCTCGTAGAACCTGCGGGCGCGGGTGTTGCCCTTGAGCACCCACAGGCGTATCCGCTCGTACCCGGCGTCGGCGCAGCGGTCCAGGCAGATGTGCAGGAGGGTGCGGCCCACGCCCGTGGACAGCTGGCCGTCGTGCACGTAGATCGCGTACAACTCGGCTTCCCCGGGCGGGAGATCGTCGTCGCGGGACGGGCCGTGACAGGCCCAGCCGACGATGTCGCCGGCGCGCTCGGCGACCACGTTCACCACGGACGAACCGGCCCGCGCGAGACGCTCGCGGCGGCGTGCCGCGTCTTCCTCGATGCTCAGCGCGGCCAGGAAGGACGCGGGCATCAGGCCCGCGTACGCCGTCCGCCAGCCGCGGATCCGGATCCCGGCCACCGCCTCGCAGTCGGCGTCGGCCATGTCCCGGACGCGGATCTCCGCCGCCGGAACCGAAGCGGGGGCGGTGTCGTGGGCCCGAGGGGTGCTCATGCGCCCATCGTGACCCGGCGGACACCGCCCCTGCCAGGGTGTGCATCAAAAGGAAGTGCTCAGCCGCGGAAGCCCATCAGCCCGTGCAGGCGCACGCCGCGTGACGGGGGCGGGGCGGCGGCGCCCTTCTTCGTGAGCGGCTTCGGGTCCGGCTGCTTCTTGCACGTCGCGTCGGCCTCGCCGCTGCCGCGCGGCACCTTCCCGGTCCGCAGATAGCCGGCCAGGTACCGGTCCAGGCAGGCGTTCCCGCTCAGGCTGATGCCGTGGTTCTCGCCGCCCTGCTCGACCACCAGGCTGGAGCCGCGCAGCTCGCGGTGGACGGCGACCCCGCCCTCGTACGGCGTGGCCCCGTCGTCGGTGGCCTGGAAGAGCAGCGTCGGCGGCAGGTCGTCGTTGGACACGTCCGGCGGGTCCAGCGGGCTCGTCGGCCAGAACGCGCACGGCGCGTTGTACCAGGCGTTGTTCCAGGTGGAGAAGGGGGCCTTCTCGGCCACCTGCCAGTTGTCGTCGCGCCACTGGTTCCAGTCGCGCGGCCACCGGGCGTCGCGGCACTGCACGGCCGTGTAGACGCTGTAGCCGTTGTCGCCCGCGGCGTCGACGGCGCCCAGCTTCTTGTACGCCGCGACCAGCGGGGCCGGGTGCTTGTCCTTCACGTACGCCGCGAACGCCTCGGCCAGATAAGGCCAGTAGCCGTTGTAGTAGCCGCCCGGCAGGAAGGTGTCCTCCAGCTCGGCGGCGCCGACCTTCTTGCCCGCCGGCTTCTTCTGCACGGCGTCGCGCATCGCGTACCACTCGGCCTCGACCTTCGCCGGATCCTTGCCGAGCTTGTACGTCGCGTCGTGCCGCGCGACCCAGGCGAGGAACGCCTGCTGGCGGGCGTTGAACGCGTGGTCCTGCCCCATGTTGTCGTCGTACCAGACCCCGCCCGGGTCGACGATCGAGTCGAGCACCAGGCGCCGCACGCGCTGCGGGTAGAGCTTGGCGTAGACGGCGCCCAGGTAGGTGCCGTACGAGTAGCCGAAGTAGTTGAGCTGATGCGCGCCGAGCGCCGCGCGGATCGCGTCCATGTCCCTGACGGTGCTCACGGTGTCGAAGTACGGGAGTACGTCCGCGTACTTCGTGGTGCACGCCTTCGCGAACGCCTGCGCGCGGTCGAGGTTGGCGCGCTCGATCGCGGGTGTGGACGGCACGCTGGGTGGGCGCACGGTGGCGAAGTGCTTGGGCCGGCAGTTCAGGGCCGGTTTGCTCTTGCCGACGCCGCGCGGGTCGAAGCCCACGACGTCGTACTGGGCGGCGACGCTCTTCGGCAGCTCGCGTGCCACGAAGCCCGCCAGCGACAGGCCGCTGCCGCCGGGCCCGCCGGGGTTCACCAGGAGCGGGCCCTGCGACGTCTTCGCGGTGTGCCGGACCCGGGACAGGGCGAGCGTGATCTGCTCACCGCCGGGCCGGTCGTGATCGAGCGGCACCCGCACCGTGGAGCACTGGAGCTTCGGGTAGTTCTTGGTGCCGCAGTCCTTCCAGGTGAGGGCTGCGCGCTGGAGGGAAAGGGTCGGGGCGGCGGCGGCCGGAGCCGCGGCGAGCATGCCGGCCACCATGGTGGCGGCGCCGCACACAGCGGCTACGCGTTTCTTCATCGGGCCTCCCAGGACGGAGGGTTCGGGGCCGCGAGCGCGCGGCCCCCGCGGCATGGTCCCCGAATCCATGCCAGGAACGTCCTGTTCTGCATAGAGTTGACCCGATTGGCGTGTACGTGTACGGGAGCCGCGTGATCAGAGAAGCGTGAGCTGGGTGGCCGCGGGGGCGGGCTCCGGCTCATGGCGTGCGCGCAGCCGTCGCGGGCCCTCCGCTCGCGAGGGGCCGATGCCGAACTCCTCCGCCAGCTCGTGCACCTGACGGGTGATCCGGCGCTGGTACCACTTCGGCGCGTAGGCGCCCTCCGCGTACAGCCGCTCGTAACGCCGCACCAGGTGCGGGTGGTGCTGCCCGAGCCAGGACATGAACCACTCGCGTGCCCCGGGCCGCAGATGCAGCACGAGCGGGGTCACGGAGGTCGCCCCGGCCGCCGCGACGGCCCGTACGGTCTCCCGCAGCTGTCCGGGGTGGTCGCCCAGGAACGGGATCACGGGGGCCATCAGCACCCCGCAGCCGATGCCGGCCTCGCCGAGGGCGCGGACGACGTCAAGGCGGCGCTCCGGCGCGGGCGTGCCCGGCTCGACGGTGCGCCACAGCTCGCGGTCGACGAAGCCGACGGACACCGAGACGCCGACGTCGGTGACCTCGGCGGCCTGCCGCAGCAGGTCGAGGTCGCGCAGGATCAGCGTGCCCTTCGTGAGGATCGAGAACGGGTTCGCGTAGTCCCTGAGCGCCTCGATGATCCCCGGCATCAGCCGGTAGCGCCCCTCCGCGCGCTGGTAGCAGTCCACGTTCGTGCCCATCGCGATGTGCTCGCCGTGCCAGCGGCGCGAGGCCAGGTGGCGGCGCAGCAGCTCCGGCGCGTTCACCTTCACGACGATCTGGCTGTCGAAGCCGAGGCCCGTGTCGAGGTCCAGATAGCTGTGGGTCTTACGGGCGAAGCAGTAGACGCACGCGTGCGTGCATCCCCGGTACGGGTTGACCGTCCACTCGAACGGCATGCGGGAGGCGCCGGGCACGCGGTTCACGATCGACCTGGCCCGGATCTCGTGGAAGGTGACGCCTGCGAATTCGGGCGTGTCGAAGGTGCGGGTCGTCACGGTGTCCGCGCCGAACAGCGCGGCGTCCGCGACCCTCCCTGTCGGGATTTCGGCCGGATTCTCCGTGAGGTTCTCCCAGCGCATGACGCCTCCTAGTTGGCACTGGGCACAGAATAGAACACATGTTCCCTTGATCGTGCGACCCCGATTTTGGCGGCCGATGCGGAGGGTGGTTGGCTTGGGCTCCCTCTCGAACACCGAGAACACCGACTGCTGGAGGAAGTGCCATGGCGCAGGTCGAGGCCATCACGGAGCGGGTCATCGCCGCCAAGCCGGACGACGTATTCGACGCGCTCGCCGACTACAGCGGCACGCGCGCGAAGCTGCTGCCCGAGCACTTCAGCGAGTACGAGGTCCGCGAGGGCGGCGACGGCGAGGGCACGCTCGTCCACTGGAAGCTCCAGGCCACCAGCAAGCGGATCCGCGACTGCCTCCTCGAGGTCAGCGAGCCCACCGACGGTGAGCTCGTCGAGAAGGACCGCAACTCCTCGATGGTCACCACCTGGCGCGTGACCCCCTCCGGCGAGGGCGCCTCCCGCGTCGTCGTCAGCACCGTGTGGAACGGCGCGGGCGGCATCGGTGGCTTCTTCGAGAAGACCTTCGCCCCCAAGGGCCTCGGCCGCATCTACGACGAGGTCCTCGCGAAGCTCGCCGCCGAGGTGGAGAAGTAACCCCGCTGCAGTACCCCGATGTAGTGCTCACCGTTTCGAGTGGTTTTCCGTTCGCACGCGGTTGTACGCCGTAGGGCTCCCACCGGCGCATTCGCGCCCGGAACCCGCCGGAGCCGCCGCTCGTCGCGCTTGCCCGCAGTTGTCGCGTAATGCGAGAAATATGCGGCGCAGGCGCGACGAGGGGAGCGACAGGTGGGCACGACGACGCTGGTGACGAGTGAGCCGGGGGCGGTGCCGGCGACGGAACCGACCCCGTACCCCGAGTCCCAACCGGCCGTGGAGCAGCGGCAGTTCCCCGACCACGGCCTCGGCCCGAGCCGGGTCCGGATGGTCTTCTTCGGACTCATGCTGGCGCTGCTGCTGGCCGCGCTCGACCAGATGATCGTCGCCACCGCGCTCCCGAAGGTCGTCGGCGAGCTGCACGGCCTCGACAAGATGTCCTGGGCGATCACCGCCTATCTGCTGACCGCCACCATCGGCCTGCCGATCTACGGCAAGCTCGGCGACCTCTTCGGCCGCAAGGGCGTCTTCCAGTTCGCCATCGCCGTCTTCGTCGTCGGCTCCGCGCTGGCCGGCTGGTCGCGCAACATGGACGAACTCATCGCGTTCCGCGCCGTCCAGGGCATCGGCGCCGGCGGTCTCATGATCGGCGTGCAGGCGATCATCGCGGACATCGTGCCGCCCCGCGAACGCGGCCGCTACATGGGCCTCATCGGCGCCGCGTTCGGCCTCGCGTCCGTCGCGGGCCCGCTGCTCGGCGGCTACTTCACCGACCACCTCACCTGGCGCTGGTGCTTCTACATCAACGTGCCCTTCGGCCTGGTCACGCTCGCCGTCGTCACCGTCGTCCTCAAGCTGCCCCGCCCCAAGGCCAAGGCCAGGCTCGACGTCCTCGGGGCCCTGCTGCTCGCGGCGGCATCGACCTGCCTTGTGCTGCTGACCAGTTGGGGCGGCACCGAGTACGCGTGGGGCTCACGCGTCATCCTGGGGCTCGCCGCCGGAGCGGCCGTGACGGCCGTGCTCTTCGTCGTCGCCGAGCACTTCGCCGCCGAACCCATCATCCCGCTGCGGCTGTTCCGCGACCCCGTCTTCAACATCACTGGCCTGGTCGGCATGGTCATCGGTATCGCCCTCTTCGGAGCGGCCAGTTACCTGCCGACCTTCCTCCAGATGGTCGACGGCGCGAGCGCCACCGAGTCCGGCCTGCTCATGCTCCCGATGATGGGCGGCATCGTGATCGCCTCGGTCGTCTCCGGCCAACTCATCAGCCACACCGGGCACTACAAGATCTACCCGATCCTCGGCGGGGCCCTCTCGACGGCGGGCATGTGGCTCCTGTCCCGCCTCGAAGTGGACACCCCGCGGCTGCACTACAGCCTCTTCATGGCCGTACTCGGCGCGGGCATCGGCCTGATCATGCCGGTCCTGATCCTCGCCGTGCAGAACGCCGTACGCCCCGCCGACATCGGCACCGCGACCAGCGCCAACAACTACTTCCGGCAGATCGGCGGCAGCGTCGGCGCCGCGATCTTCGGCACCCTCTTCGCCGACCGGCTCGCCGACGCACTCGCGGACCGGCTGCCCAAGGGGGCGGGCCTGCCCGACCCGGAGTCCATCACCCCGCAGCTCGTCCATGCCCTGCCGCCCGCGCTGCGCGACGGCTACATCCAGGCGTACGCCGACGCGATGCCCCGGATCTTCCTCTACCTCGTCCCGGTGCTCGTCCTCGGCCTCGTGATCGCCTTCTTCCTCAAGGAGACACCCCTGTTGTCCAGTGCCGCCCCCCACAGCGCCCCGAGCGGCGAGACCACCTCCGTCCCGTCCCAGTCCCGGACCTCGCACGGCGCCGGCGTGCCGGTCTGCGGCATCGTCCAGCACTCCGACGGGACCGCGGTGCCGCGCGCCGCGCTCACCCTCATCGACGTCGGCGGCCAGCAGATCGGGCGCGGCGCGAGCGGCGACGACGGCCGGTACGCCCTGTCGACGCCCGGCTCCGGAAGTTACGTCCTGATCGCGGCCGCGGGCGGACACCAGCCCCAGGCCGTGACCGTCACCGTGGGGGAGCGGCCCGTCGACCTCGACGTCGTCCTCGGCGGCGCCGGGCGGCTCGCCGGGAGCGTACTGACCGCCGACGGCGCGCCCGTGCGCGACGCCACCGTGACCCTGACCAACGTCCACGGTGAGGTCGTCGCCACGACCCGCAGCGGGCGCGAAGGCAGCTACGTCATCACGGAGTTGGTGGCCGGCGAGTACACGCTCGCCGGGAGCGCGCCCGCCTTCCGCCCCGCCGCGCTGCCGGTCACCGTGATGGCCGCGCGCGAGACCCGCCAGGACGTCGAACTCGCGGGCGGCGCCGTGCTGCGCGGCACGGTCAGGGCCGGCGGCGGCCGCCCCGTCGAGGACGCGCGCGTGACCCTCCTCGACGCAGCGGGCAACGTCGTCGACACCCTCACGACGGGCGCCGACGGCACGTTCCGCTTCGTCGACCTGTCGTCGGGCGAGTACACCGTGATCGCCGCCGGTTACCCGCCGGTCGCCACGGTGCTGCACATGGCGGGCGGCGGCCGCACGGAGCGTGACCTGCAACTGGGCCACGAGGACTGAGTGTTGGGGGCCGGGCAGGGCGCCCGGCCCCGGCGCGCCGCGCCCGTTCAATTCGGCCGATGCAGCCCCCTGTACCCCCGTACCGCGTACCGTGGAACGGGAAAGGGCCGAACCAATGACGCTCGGTCGCCGCGCGGGGAAGGGAGCGCAGGCCATGCACAGTGGCACCGGGACGGCCCCGCAGAGCCCCGTGCCCGGCCGTGTACCCCTGGCGGTCGTCGTGGTCGACGAGTCCGGGCTCGTCTCGCACTGGAGCACCGGCGCGCGCCGCCTCTTCGGCCCCGCGCGCGAGGACGCCGTCGGCCGCCCCGCCACCGACCTGCTGCCCGTCTCCGGCGCACTGCCCGAAGGGCCCAACTCCCCGGCGTACGGGGACGAGAGCGCGTACGACGGGCTCGGCCCGGACCTGGAGTCCTCGCTCGACGGGCGGGCCTCCTACCCCGCCGCGGGCCGCGCCCGCCTCGAGGCCCCGCGCCAGCAGCGCATCGACGTCCTGTGGTGGGCCTACCCGCTCGTCGGCCCCGGCCCCGAGAAGCTCCTCGTACTCGCCGCCGACGCCGGCCGGCTGCACGCCGACGACGTGCCCGACGGGCATCCGCTGGAGCGCATCGCACCCGGCTTCGCCCTGCACACCGACTTCCCCGGAGCCGACGAGCTGGCCCGCGGACTCCCCGCCATCCTGCCCAGCATGAGCGTCGGCGAGAGCGCCCGCATTGTCTCCCAGGTGCTCGAACTCGGCTATCCCGTCCTGGAGTTCAGCCTCCACGACCGCGTCCCCGTCACCGCCGACTGGGGCGTGCCCCGGCGTGCCGAGCGCAAGGCCCGCAGGGAGGAGGCCGCCCGCGCGGCCGCCGCCGGACTACCCGCGCCGCGCCGCGCACCCGACGACGACGACGCCGGCGACCTCGAGTACGCGGCCGTGCGCGAACACCTGGAGTTCCTCAACGAGGTGAGCGGGCGCATCGGTTCGTCCCTCGACCTGTCCCGCACGATCACCGAGGTCAGCCGGGCCGTCGTGCCGCGCTTCACGGACGTCGCGGGCACCTATCTGCGCGAACAGGTCGTCGCGGGCGAGGGGTTCCCCGACGGCCCGCCCGACGCGACCACGATGTGGCACCGCGTCGCCCTGGAGCATACGGACGAGCCGGGCCGCTGGGACGACGTCGTACCCGTCGGCGAGTCCATGCCGTTCCCCGCGCACACGCCGTTCTTCCAGTGCATGACCTCCGGGCAGCCCGTCCTCGTCCCGCGCATCACCGAGGAGATGGGCAACGCGATCGCGTCGCAGTTCGAGAAGCGCGACATCAGGCCCCTCATCACCGACCGCTCGATGCTGGTGGTGCCCCTGAAGGCGCGCAACGTCGTCCTCGGGTTCATGATCCTGCTGCGCCACCGGGAACGCCCGGTCTTCAACGACATGGACCGCGTCACCGGCGCCGAACTCGCCGCCCGCGCGGGCCTCGTCCTCGACAACGCCCGCATGTACACGTACCAGGAGAGCGTCGCCGAGACCCTCCAGGACAGCATGCTGCCGCACATCGAGCCCCACATGCCCGGCTGTGACATCGCCACCCGCTATCTGCCCGGCACCCTGCTCGGCCGCGTCGGCGGCGACTGGTTCGACTCGATCAAACTCCCGGGCTCGCGGACCGCTCTCGTCGTCGGCGACGTCATGGGCCACGGCCTCAACTCGGCGGCGATGATGGGCCAGTTGCGCACCGCCGTCCAGACCATGGCCGCCCTCGACCTGCCGCCGGCCCAGCTCCTGCGCAACCTCGACGACCTCGCCCAGCGCCTCGGCGAGCACTACCTCGCGACCTGCCTGTACGCGGTCTACGACCCCATCGCGAACGAGCTGGAGCTCGCCAACGCCGGGCACATCCCACCGGTCCTCGTCCGCGCCGAGGACGGCCGCAGCGAACTGCTCGAACTGCCCACCGGCGCGCCCATCGGCGTCGGCGGCGTCCCCTTCGAATCGGTCCGCGTCCCGATGGCGCCGGGCGACCGGCTCGTCATGTGCACCGACGGCCTCGTCGAGGTGCGCGGCGAGGACATCGGCGTCGGCCTCGCCACACTCTGCGAGTCCGCCGCCCACCCGGCGGCCTCCATGGACGCCGCCTGCGACACCATCATCAGGTCCCTGGCTGTGACATTTGCTGACGCGGGCCGCGGCGGCCGCAAGGACGACGTCGCCCTCCTCATGGCCCGGCTCAACGGCATCGCGCCCGAGGACGTCGCGCACTGGAGCGTCTCTCCCGAGCCCGCCGAGGTGCCTCGCACGCGCGCCCTCGTCCGCGACCAGCTCACGGCCTGGGGCCTCGGCGCGCTCACCGCCCCCGCCGAACTCATGGTGGGGGAGCTCGTCGCCAACGCCGTGCGGCACGCCCGCACCCGCAGCGTCGAGGTGCGCCTGGTGCGCTCGGGGACCCTCGTGTGCGAGGTCGAGGACGACGACCAGAGGCTGCCCACGCTGCTCAGCGCGGGCCCGGGCGACGAGTTCGGCCGCGGCCTGCGCGTCGTGAGCGCCCTTGCCAGGGAGTGGGGCACGAGCCGTACGGGTTCCGGGAAGACGGTGTGGTTCGAACTGGCGTCGCCACGAACGTAGTTGGCGGCGCTGGGCGCCCGGCGTACACGTATCGAATGCGCCGTGAAGGTATGCGCCGGGTGCTTGTGGGCGGGCCCGGGGCGCGGTAGACCGATCTTGCCGTGCCACCGCACCCCGGGAGTTGCAGATGAGCGTGACGAGTCGGTACAAGGACGCCTGGGAGAGTTTCTGGCGCGAGGCTCCCGGTGAACCCGGCGGGGTCTTCTGGGATGCCGAGCCCGCCCTCACCGCGGGAGTCCATCTCGCCCTGTTCGAGCCGCACTTGGTGAAGGGCCTGCCCGTCGTGGACCTCGGCTGCGGGAACGGCACCCAGACCCGCTTCCTCGCCGACCGATACCCGCGTGTCGTCGGTGCCGACCTCTCCGTCGCCGCCCTCGACCACGCCCGGCACGCCGACCCCGCGGGCCGGGCCGACTTCCGGCAGATCGACGCCACCGAGCAGACCGAGGCACACCAGCTGCACGCCGAACTCGGTGATGCGAACGTGTACATGCGGGGCGTGCTGCACCAGTGCGAGTCCGAAGACCGTCAGCCGCTGGTCGACGGCATCGCGGCGCTCGTCGGCGAGCGCGGCCGTGCCTTCGTCGTGGAGCTCGCCGAGGCCGCCCGGCCCGTCCTGATGTCTCTCGCGCAGAGCCCCACGGGCCCGCCCGCGAAGCTGGCACCGGTCTTCGCGCACGGCATCGCGCCCGGCGAGGTGTCCGACGCGGCGGTCCCCGACTACGTACAGACCGCGGGCCTCGACGTGCTCGCGAGCGGCGAACTCCCGCTCACCACCACCGAGTACACACCCGACGGCACCCGCATCGAGCTCCCGTCACGATGGCTCGTCGTGGGGCGGGCGCAGTAGGCGCCACAGGCCGAGGCGGCGCAGGGCGTTGCCGAAAGGTCCCAGGAGATGCGGGCAGAGCGGCCGGCCGTGCCGGAGCGGGACGCCTTCGTGTGCGGTGACCGCGAGGAAGAAGCCGCGGCCGGGCCGGGTCTGGAGCGTGGTGTTCCAGCGGTAGCCGTGGCCCTGGGCCAGCGTGACCCGCACCGCGCGCCGGCCGAGCCCCGCCTGACGGCGTGACTCCAGGATCCAGATGCCGAGGAGCCGGCCCGTGCGGCACGGCGCGCACAGCCGGAAGCGGACCTGGCCGACGAGTGCGCCGCTCTCGTCGTGGAGCAGCACCTCACCGGCGCCGCGCGCGGTACGGGGAGGGGTGCTCGTGAGGCGCACCGGCCCGGACGGTGACGCCGGCGGGCCGGGGCCCATGGGGGATCGACCCGCCCGTCAGTCGCGCGAGTTGCCGAAGAGGAGGCGGTAGCCGATGAGCAGGACGAGCGAGCCGCCGATGGCCGCGATCCAGGTGGTCCCGTCGAAGAACTGGTTCTCGATCGGGCGGTCGAGGAACCGCGACGAGATCCAGCCGCCGACGAACGCGCCGGCGACGCCGATGAGGGTCGTGCCGATCAGGCCGCCCGGGTCGCGGCCGGGGAGCAGGACCTTGGCGATGACTCCGGCGGCGAGGCCGAGGATGATCCAGCTGATGATGCCCACGTGTGCGTCGTTCCCCTCGGTGATGTGTGGTGCCTTGTGCCTGTGTTTCCGGCTGAGCTTGTGCGTTGCGAATTTGCGCAACTGTACAGACAGAGGTGAAGACGCGATACGGTCCCGGTCGGTTGCACCAGGTCAGCCAAGGTCAGCCGTAGGACAGGTTCGAGCACAGGTTGTCGTCGGCGGAGCGGGCGTCGTCGGAGACCTGGGACGGTACGGCGGTGGGTTCCGGCGACGCCGTGGCGGCGGCCGACGGATGGTCCGCGTAGTCCTGCCCGAGGACCGCCTTGATGCCCGCGGTCGAGGTCTCTTCCAGGCGCGCGCCCGGGAACCGCTGGGCGAGCGTGCCCGCTCGCGCCTTCTCGCCGGGGCCGTACTGGATCAGCGTGGTGGCCTGGTCCTGGGTGGACGCCGTCGCCGTGCCCGTGACGGTGAACCCGTCGTCCTCCAGGGTGCGCGCGGCCTGGGCGGCCAGTCCCATGACGGTCGTTCCGTTGTAGACGGTGACGCGGATGCCGTCCCCCGGACTCGGCGCGGCAAAGGGCGCGGGGGAGGCGCTCGACCGGGCGCCCTTCTTGCCGCTGGCGTCCTTCCCGTCGATGGTCCGGTCGTCCCTGAGCGACGCCCACAGGGCGTCGGCGTCCGGTTCGACGACCGCGACGCGGCTTCCCTCGTAGCGCCAGGGGATGGTGACGAACTTGGTGTTGTGCAGGTCGACGTTCTTGAGGGACATCGCGAAGGAGAGGAGCTTGTCGGCGGAGCCGAGGCCGGAGTCGACGGTCATCGACCGCGTGGCCGCGTTCGCGAGCGGCAGGAGCTTCGTGGGCGTCAGACCGTCGCTCTTGACCTTCTTTATGAGGCTGCCGACGAAGGCCTGCTGCCGCTTGATGCGGCCGATGTCGGAGCCGTCGCCTATGCCGTGCCGCAGGCGGACGTAGTCGAGGGCCTTCTGCCCGGAGACGCTCTGCTCGCCGCGCGGGAACAGGAGCTTGCCCGGCGTCGTGCGATGGGGGTTGAGGTCACGCTGGTGGATGGGCTGCGGGAGGCACACCTTCACGCCGCCGACGACGTCGGTCAGGGCGGCGAAGCCCTTGAAGTCCACGACGACGGTGTGGTCGACGCGCAGGCCGGTCAGCTTCTCCACCGTGTTCTGCGTGCAGGCGGGGTTCCCGCTGGCGGTCTCGCCGGTCGAGTACGCCGCGTTGAACATCGTGTCGGGCCGCGTCCTGGTCCAGCTGCCGTCGGGCAGTTTGCAGGGCGGGATCGTGACGAGGGTGTCGCGCGGGACGGACACCGCGACGGCGTTGCGATGGTCGGCGTAGACGTGCAGCAGGAACGCCGTGTCCGAGCGGCCGATGTCGCCCTTGTCGCCGCCGCCCAGTGCCTCGTTGCCGCCGGTGCGTGCGTCGGAGCCGATGACGAGGACGTTCTCACCCTTCGACGCGTCGGCGTCCGGGCGGTCGCCGGAGATGCCGTCCGAGCTGAACGTGTTGATGTCGCCGCCGAGTTTCAGGTACACCCAGCCCACGCCGCCGGTCAGGAGGACGAGCAGGGACAGGGCTATCGCGAGCGTGAAGCGCACGCGGCTGCGCCTCGGCCGCCCCGAGCGTGCGGCGGACTTGGCGCTGCCTCCCCGGCGCGTGGGTGACAACTGCTCACGGGTGCCTGCCATGGGGTGCGCCCTCACTCGGATCCGGGGTTGTACAGTTGTGCAATGTAGCAAGCTTCTTGGTGGGTGCCGTCCGTGGCGCTCACCTCATCCGAAGAGACGAAGGGTGGGGCGAAAATGTTCCGCAACGGTCTGGAGCCCTGGCACCTGCTCATTGTGGCGATCGTGGTCATCGTTCTGTTCGGTTCGAAGAAACTCCCCGACACGGCGCGCTCGCTCGGCAAATCGCTCCGGATCCTCAAGAGCGAGACGAGGGCGATGAAGACCGACGAGGTCGAGGAGCGCCGGGACACGGCCGCCTCCTGACGTCAGTGATCCTCCCTGGCCGGAGGGGTGCGCGCCGCCTTTCGGAGGACTGGACCTCTGGCTCTCAGGGTGGCTCTGGCCTGCGCGTTCCCTGACGCGTACCGTGATGCGCCATGAAGATCCTCATCAGCGCCGACATGGAAGGCGCCACCGGCGTGACCTGGCCGGGGGACGTGCTGCCCGGCACCCCGCAGTGGGAGCGCTGCCGGTCCATGTTCACCTCGGACGTCAACGCCGCCGTGCTCGGCTTCTTCGACGGGGGCGCCGACGAGGTGCTCATCAACGAGGCCCACTGGTCGATGCGCAATCTGCTCCTGGAGCAACTCGACGAGCGCGCGGAGATGATCACGGGCCGCCACAAGACGCTCTCCATGGTCGAGGGCGTCCAGCACGGCGACGTCGACGGCATCGCGTTCATCGGTTACCACACGGGCGCCGGCACGGAGGGCGTCCTCGCCCACACGTACCTCGCCAACTCCATCACCGGCGTCTGGATCAACGGCGTACGGGCGAGCGAGGGCCTGCTGAACGCGCACGTCGTCGCCGAGTACGGCGTACCCGTCGTCCTCGTCACCGGCGACGACCTCACCTGCGACGACGCGCTCGGCTACGCGCCCGAGGCCCGCAAGGTGGCGGTCAAGGATTATGTGTCCCGGTATGCGGCTGTCTGTCGTACGCCGAAGCGGACCGCCGCCGACATCCGGGCCGCGGCGAAGGAGGCGGCGGCGCTCGCCGTGCGCCACGAGCCCGTCCAGGGCGGCCCGTTCACCATCGAGCTCGAGTTCGACGCCGAACATCTGTCGATGGCCGCGACGGTGGTGCCCGGCGTCCGGCGCACCGGCGAGCGCAGGGTCTCCTACACGAACGAAAACATGTACGACGGCATCCGCACCTTCAAGGCGGTCACCACGATCGTCTCGGCCGCGGTGGAGGAACAGTATGGCTGACCAGGTATTTCAGGTGGACGAGCAGGCGCTCGACGAGGTCGTGACCTTCACGTCCGAGCTGATCCGCATCGACACCACCAACCGCGGCGGCGGCGACTGCCAGGAGCGCCCGGCCGCCGAGTACGCGGCCGCGAAGCTCGCCGAGGCGGGCCTGGAACCGACCCTCCTCGAACGCACCAAGGGGCGCACGAACGTCGTCGCGCGCATCGCCGGCACGGACCCGACCGCCGACGCGATGCTCGTCCACGGCCACCTCGACGTCGTCCCCGCGGAGGCCGCCGACTGGAGCGTGCACCCGTTCTCCGGAGAGGTCCGCGACGGGGTCGTGTGGGGCCGCGGCGCTGTCGACATGAAGAACATGGACGCGATGATCCTCGCCGTCGTCCGGCAATGGGCCCGCGCCGGCGTGAGCCCGCGCCGGGACATCGTCGTCGCCTTCACCGCCGACGAGGAGGCGAGCGCCGAGGACGGCTCCGGCTTCCTCGCCGACCAGCACGCCGGCCTCTTCGAGGGCTGCACCGAGGGCATCAGCGAATCCGGCGCCTTCACCTTCCACGACGGCTACGGCAAGCAGATCTACCCGATCGCGGCGGGCGAACGCGGC
The DNA here is from genome assembly GCF_045040855.1 of Streptomyces sp. NBC_00009. NCBI lineage: Bacteria > Bacillati > Actinomycetota > Actinomycetes > Kitasatosporales > Streptomycetaceae > Streptomyces > Streptomyces sp. NBC_00009. The sequence continues at coordinate 1,250,651 of NZ_CP108312.1, read as the reverse complement.
ACGGGCTGGCTCCGGCTCACCGCCCACGGCAAGGCGGGCCACGGCTCGAAGGTGAACCACGCCAACGCCCTCACCAGGCTCACAGCCGCCGTCGCGCGGATCGGTGAGCACGAGTGGCCGGTGCGGCTCACGCCGACTGTGGCCGCCGCGCTCACCGAACTCGCCGCCCTGTACGGCATCGACGCCGGCGTGGACTCCCCGGACTTCTCGGCCGACGAGCTGCTCGCCAAGCTCGGCCCGGCCGCGGCGCTCGTCGCGCCGACCGTGCGCAACAGCGCCAACCCGACGATGCTGTCCGCCGGATACAAGATCAACGTGATCCCCGGCGAGGCGACCGCGCACATCGACGGCCGGTATCTGCCGGGCGGCGAGGACGAGTTCCGCGAGACCCTCGACCGGCTCACCGGACCCGATGTGGAGTGGGAGTTCGAGCACCGCGAGGTCGCGCTCCAGGCGCCGGTCGACTCGCCGGCTTTCGCGAGGATGCGCTCGGCAGTGCAGGAATTCGCGCCCGAGGGGCACGTCGTGCCGTACTGCATGTCGGGCGGCACCGACGCCAAGCAGTTCTCGCGGCTCGGCATCACGGGCTACGGCTTCGCGCCGCTGAAGCTCCCCGAGGGCTTCGACTACCAGGCGCTCTTCCACGGTGTCGACGAGCGGGTCCCGGTCGAGGCGCTGCACTTCGGTGTCCGCGTACTCGACCGCTTCCTGCGGTCCGCATAGGCGCCGCCGGGCGGGGTTCGGGCAAGCGGTTCGGGAGACGGTCTAGGAAATGGCGTCACACGTGGAGAACATGGGGGCCTCTGAAGTCATGGGGGACGTGGACAAGTTGGTGCTGATCCAGAATTACGGATCGTGGCCGTCGCCGATCACGGCCGCGCTCGCCGCGGCGCACGACGGGAAGCCGGAGTACGTCGGCTTCGTCGGCGACGAGGCATGGTGGACCGAGCCCCGCCCGGCCGAGGGCGGCCGGCGGGCCCTGGTCAGGCGGCGCGCCGACGGCACGGAGCACACCGTGCTGCCCGCGCCGTGGAACGTGCGCAGCCGCGTCATCGAGTACGGCGGACAGCCGTGGGCCGGCGCCGGGCGCCCCGAAGGCCCGCTTGTCGTGTTCGCCGACTTCGCGGACCAGCGGCTCTACGCCTACGAGCCCGACGCCCCCGGCGCCGTACCCCGCCCCCTCACGCCCGTCTCCGCGGTGGGGGACGGGCTGCGCTGGGCCGATCCGCAGATCCACCTCGACCGGGGCGAAGTGTGGTGCGTCCTGGAGGAGTTCACCGGGGACGCGCCGACCGACGTGCGCCGCGTCGCCGCCGCGGTGCCGCTCGACGGGAGCGCGGCCGAGGACCGCGGCGCGGTGCGCGAACTCTCCGACGGGCGCCACCGGTTCGTCACGGGCCCCCGCCTCTCGCCCGACGGCCGCCGCGCCGCCTGGCTCGCCTGGGACCACCCGCGCATGCCGTGGGACGGCACGGAGCTGGTCGTCGCCGACGTGTCCGCGGACGGCACGTTCAGCGGGGCGAGGACGGCGTTCGGCGGGCCCGACGAGTCCGTCGCGCAGGTGGAGTGGGCGCCGGACGGCGCCCTCGTCTACTCCAGCGACCGCAGCGGCTGGTGGAACCTCTACCGCGTCGGCCCGGACGGCGCACCGCGGCCCCTGTGCCCGCGCGAGGAGGAGTTCGGCGGACCGCTCTGGAAGATCGGCCACCGCTGGTTCGCCCCGCTGGAGAGCGGCCTGATCGCCGTCGTCCACGGCGTCGGCGCCACGGCGCTCGGCGTGCTCGACCCGGCGACCGGCGAGGTCGTGGACGCCGCCGGACCCTGGACCGAGTGGAGCCCCGCGCTCGCCGTGCACGGCACCCGCGTCGTCGGCATCGCCGCCAGCCCGCGCACCGGCCACGAGGTCGTGGAGCTCGACACCTGTACGGGCCGGGCGCGCGTCGTCGGCGCCGCGCACTCCGACGCCGTCGACCCCGCGTACTGCCCGGAGCCGCAGATCCGCACCTTCGCGGGCCCCGAGGGCAGGGACATCCACGCCCACATCTATCCGCCGCACAGCCCCACCCACGCCGCGCCCGACGACGAACAGCCGCCCTACGTCGTGTGGGCACACGGCGGCCCCACCGGGCACTCGCCCCTCGTACTCGACCTGGAGATCGCCTACTTCACCTCGCGCGGCATCGGCGTCGCCGAGGTCAACTACGGCGGCTCCACCGGCTACGGCCGTGAGTACCGCAACCGCCTGCGCGAACAGTGGGGCGTCGTCGACGTCGAGGACTGCGCCGCCGTGGCGCTCGCGCTCGCCGCCGAGGGCACCGCCGACCGCGACCGGCTCGGGATCCGCGGCGGCAGCGCCGGGGGCTGGACCGCGGCCGCGTCCCTGACCGGCACCGATGTATACGCCTGCGGCACGATCCTCTACCCCATCCTCGACCTCACGGCCTGGGGCTCGGGCGAGACCCACGACTTCGAGTCCCAGTACCTGGAGTCGCTCGTCGGGCCGCTAGCCGAGGTGCCCGCGCGGTACGTGGAGCGCTCGCCGTCCGAGCACGCGGAGCAGCTCACCGCGCCGTTCCTGCTGCTCCAGGGCCTCGACGACGTGATCTGCCCGCCCGCGCAGTGCGAGCGGTTCCTCGCCCGCCTGGACGGCCGGCGCGTCCCGCACGCCTACATCGCCTTCGAGGGCGAGAGCCACGGGTTCCGCCGCGCGGACACCGTGATCCGCGCTCTGGAGTCCGAACTCTCCCTGTACGCCCAGGTGTTCGGCCTGCATCCGATAGGGATCCCCACACTGGAGCTGTCCAAGTGACGTCGACGACACCGCTGACCCGTCCCGCACGCCTCGCCCCCGGAGCCCGTGTCGCCGTCGTCGCGCCCAGCGGACCTGTGCCCGAGGACCGGCTCGAGGCCGGGCTCGACATCCTGCGCGGCTGGGACCTGGAGCCCGTCGTCGAGCCCCAGGTACGCGCTGTGCACGACCGGTTCGACTACCTCGCGGGCAGTGACGCCGAGCGCGCCGCCGGCCTCCAGCGGGCCTGGTGCGACCCGTCCGTGGACGCCGTCCTGTGCGCGCGGGGCGGATACGGCGCGCAGCGCATGACCGACCTGCTCGACTGGGACGCGATGCGGGCCGCCGGGCCCAAGGTGTTCGTCGGGTACAGCGACATCACGGCGCTGCACGAGGCGTTCGCCGCCCGGCTCGGACTCGCGACCCTTCACGGGCCGATGGTCGCGGCGGCCGACTTCCTCAAGAGCGCCCGCGCACAGGACCACTTGAGGGCCACGCTCTTCGAACCGGAGACCGTACGGACGATCACGGCTGTGGAGGGCGGGCGGCCGCTCGTGGGCGGCACCGCGCGCGGCGTCACGCTCGGCGGCTGCCTCTGCCTGCTCGCCGCCGACCTGGGCGCCCCGCACGCCCGTCCGTCGGCCGCGGGCGGGCTGCTGTGCCTGGAGGACACCGGCGAGGAGACCTACCGCATCGACCGCTATCTCACCCAACTCCTGCGCGCCGGCTGGCTGGACGGGGTCGCGGGGATCCTGCTCGGGTCCTGGGCCGAGTGCGACGCGTACGACGGGTTGCGCGCGCTGCTCGTCGACCGGCTCGGCGGGCTGGGGGTGCCCATCGTCGAGGAGTTCGGCTTCGGGCACTGCGAGGGGGCGCTGACGATCCCGTTCGGCATTCCCGGTGAACTGGACGCGGATGCGGGGACGTTGACCCTGGACGTGCCCGCGCTGGCCTGAATCGTTCGGTTGCTGAATCTTCGTCAAGAAACACGCGTCACGGTGATTGACCCGCGTATGACACGTGTCACAACATGACCACGCCCAGACTTACCGGTCGGTAGCCGGTGGGTCTTCCTCAGCGTGGAGGTAGCCGTGTCCCGTGCCGTGCCCCGATCCCGACCGCGATCTCCACTGGCGCCGGCCCTCGCCCTCGGCGCCATGGTCGCCGCGCCGCTCGCCCTCGCCGCGCCCGCGAACGCCGCGCCGCAGACGCAGCAGACGGGCGAATACACCGTCACCGCACTGAAGTTCACGATCCAGGCCGGCGGCCGCAGCTGCGTCGTCGACGCCGACCTCTACCGGCCCGCGGGCGTCGACGCCGCCCACACCGCGCCCGCCGTCCTCGCCACCAACGGCTTCGGCGGCAGCAAGTCCGACGGCTCGACCGACGCCATCGGCAAGGCCTTCGCCGCGCGCGGCTACGTCGGACTCGTTTACTCCGGACTCGGCTTCGGCAAGTCGGGGTGCCTCGTCTCGCTCGACGACCCCCGCATCGACGGCGCCGCGGCCTCCGGACTCGTCGACTTCCTCGCCGGGACCCGCGCGGCCGACGACGGAACGAAGGCCGACTACGTCACGAAGGACGGCAAGGGCGACCCCCGCGTCGGCATGATCGGCGGCTCGTACGGCGGGGCGATCCAGCTGGCCACCGCCGCGGTCGACCACCGCGTCGACGCGCTCGTCCCGATGATCACGTGGAACGACCTAGCGTACTCCCTCGACCCGAACAGCGCCGCCGACCGCTCCGTACCCGGCGCCTTCAAATGGCAGTGGACCAACGGCTTCTACCTGATCGGCGAGGGCCAGCCCCTCCTCGAACCGTCCCTCGACCCGTCCCGGATCAACAAGCTCACCTGCCTGCACTTCGTCACCGACGCCTGCGAGACGATCAGCACCCTGAACTCCGGCCGCTACCCGTCCGACAAGGCGGGACCGATGCTCGACTACGCGCGCAGCGTCTCCCCGGTCTCGTATCTGAAGCAGGTCAAGGCGCCGACGCTGCTCGTGCAGGGCCAGTCCGACAGCCTCTTCAACCTGAACGAGGCGCAGGCCACGTACGGGACCCTCAAGGCACAGGGCACCGCCACGAAGATGATCTGGCAGTCGTGGGGCCACAGCGGCGGCCTCACCGATCCGGCGAGCGGTGAACTCAACCTCGCACAGGGCAACCTGGAGACCTCGTACGTCGGCAAGCGGATCCTCGCCTGGTTCGACCGCTACCTCCAGCACAAGAAGGACGTCGACACCGGGCCCGCGTTCGCCTACTACCGCGACTGGATCACGGACCCCGGCCAGACCTACGCCACCGCGCAGAGCGTCCCGGCGCTGAGCCGGAAGCTGTACCTCTCCGGCGACGGCAAGCTCGTCGACAACCGGTCGAAGGTCGCGCGCGGCAGCCGCGAGTACCGGAACTGGCTGATCCCCACCAGCCACTCCGAGTCCTCCCTCGCCGGCCTGATCGGCCTCCCCGACCCCGCCCCGCGCGACACCGCGGGCACCTACCTCGGCTGGACCAGCGAGCCCCTGACCCGCACGACCGACGTCGTGGGCTCCCCGAAGGCCACCCTCAAGGTCGTCTCGCCGAAGACCGAGCGGGTCCAGAACTCGGACGACGCCGCCGACAAGCTCGTCCTCTTCGCGAAGCTGTACGACATCGCGCCGGACGGCAGCAAGACACTCGTGCACCGCCTGGTCGCACCGGTCCGCGTGCCGGACGTGACCCGCTCCTTCACGGTGTCGCTGCCCGGCATCGTCCACCGCTACGAGAAGGGGCACCGGCTCCAGTTCGTCATCGCGGCGAGCGACGACGCGTACGGCGGCAACAAGGGCATCAAGCCCGTCACCGTCACCAGCGCGCCCGAGGACACCGGCGTCCTGGAGCTGCCCGTCGTCGGACAGTAGGCCCGCCCCGGGTCCGGCTGGTGGCGCCGCCACCCGTACGGCCCCACGCCCCACCCCGGAGGGACACCCCGCCGTGCGCGAACCCCGCCCGGCCGCACACGCTGGGCGGGGAAGGCACGGGCCGCTCCGACGGGAGGGCCCACCGATAAGCCCCAAGGACACGGCACCGGCCCCACGGCCGCCGCGTAGGCTGGCCGGATGTCTGCCACCGGTCACCGCCACCTCGCTGAAGGCCCTCGCGTGGGCATACGCCCCTTCGCCCTCGCGGACGTCGACGAGTTCACGGCGCGGGCTCGGGAGAGCGAAGACCTGCACCACCCCTGGCTCTACCCGCCGACCGCCGCCGACACCTACGCCGCCTACGCGGGCGCCCTCATCGACGACCCGACGCGGTTCGGCTGCCTGGTGTACGAGCGGGCGGGCGGCGGCATCGCCGGCTTCATCAACATCAACAACATCGTCCGCGGCGGCTTCCGCTGCGGCGCCCTCGGCTACGGCGCGTTCGCGCACGCGGCGGGCCGCGGCCTCATGAGCGAGGGCCTCGGCCTCGTCGTCCGGTACGCCTTCGGCCCCCTCGGACTGCACCGCCTGGAGATCAACGTGCAGCCGGGCAACGAGGCGTCCATCGCCCTCGCCCGCCGCGCCGGGTTCCGCCTCGAGGGCTACTCGCCCGACTTCATCTTCATGGACGGCGCCTGGCGCGACCACGAGCGCTGGGCGCTCACGGCCGAGATGCCCGGTGCTTCCGGTTGACCTTCATCGTGTCCATGTCCGTCGCCGACGACTTCAGCGCCCCGAAGCCGTACCCCTCACCGAGCGCACCGAGCGACGCCTCGGCCCGCTCCTCGGCGAGCGCCTCCGCCATCTCCTCGCCGTCCTCGGCATCCGACTCCACGACGAACCGGTACGAGAAGTGCTTCAGCACCCGGTCGTACGTGAGTGATCCCTCCGGCGTGAACCTCATCGACGCGAGCCCGTGCTCGTCGACCTCGGCGAGCAGCCGCTCGCGCGCGCCGTCCGCCAGACCGTCCCATGTGCCGCGGACGATGACCCGATAGGTGTGCTGCGTTCCCATCCGCGGAGAGTAACCCGGCGGGCCGAAATGCGCCTTTGCTTAATTCTGACCCGGGGAACCCCTGGTCAGCTCATGGGCGAGCCTGTTCCATGGTCGTCGGGGCACACCGCGTGCGGACGGCGGGCCCCGCGAACCGGGAGGCGGACTTGACGGACTCGCAGGCCGAGCGGACGACCCTTCGACGCGACGTACTGACCCTGCCCGGCGTGGCGGTGGGCGCCCCCGACCCGCTGCCGCCGCTGCGGCCCCTCGACGAACTCCACGAACTCGACGACCGCTCCAAGCAGGGCATGCCGCGCGACATGGCCCGCCAGATCGGCTACGAGAAGCTGCGCAGCGTACTGCCGGAGCGGCTCAAGAACGGCTACGGGCGCGAGCGCGCCCCCCTCACCCTCGACACGCTCGTGATCGAGAACGGCCGGCTGCGCGTCACGGTCCTGCCCGGACTCGGCGGCCGCATCCACTCGATGTTCCACAAGCCCACCGGCCGTGAACTCCTCTACCGCAACCCGGTGTTCCAGCCCGCGGACTTCGCGCTCAACGGCGCCTGGTTCTCCGGCGGCATCGAGTGGAACATCGGCGCGACCGGGCACACCACGCTGTCCTGCGCACCCCTGCACGCCGCCCGCGTCACCGCGCCCGACGGCGGGGACATGCTGCGCCTGTGGGAGTGGGAGCGGCTGCGCGACCTGCCGTTCCAGGTGGACCTGTGGCTGCCCGCCGGATCGGACTTCCTCCACGTGGGCGTGCGGATACGCAACCCCCACGAGCGGCCCGCGCCCGTCTACTGGTGGTCGAACATCGCCGTCCCCGAGGAACACCGCGTCCTCGCCCCCGCCGACGAGGCCTGGCACTTCGGCTACGAGCGCAGCCTGCGCCGCGTCCCCGTCCCGGAGTCCGACGGCGTGGACCGCACCTACCCCCTCAGCGGCGAATACCCGGCCGACTACTTCTACGAGGTCCCCGACGGGCAGCGCCGCTGGATCGCCGCGCTCGACAACGACGGCCACGGGCTCGTACAGACCTCGACCGACCTGCTGCGCGGCCGCAAACTGTTCCTCTGGGGCCACGGTGCGGGCGGCCGCCGCTGGCAGGAGTGGCTGACCGAGCCGGACACGGGCGGCTACGCCGAGATACAGGCGGGCCTCGCCCGCACCCAGCTGGAGCACGTACGCCTGGACGCCGAGGGCGAGTTCGCGTGGCTGGAGTCGTACGGACCGCTGTCCGCGGCGCCCGACGCCGTGCACTCGGCCGAGGACTGGGCGGCCGCGCGCGGTGAGGTCGAGGAGTGCCTCGAAGCCGCGCTGCCGAGGGCCGACGTCGACGCCGCCTACGAGGCCTGGCGCCCGCACGCCGACACCGAACCGGGGGAGTTGCTCGCGGCCGGCTCCGGCTGGGGCGCCCTCGAAGTGCTGCGCGGCGACTTCAAGCTCCCCGGCACCCCCTTCGACGAGTCGACCCTCGGCCCGGCGCAGACACCCTGGCTCGACCTCCTGCGCACCGGCTCCATCCCGGAGCCGCGCCGCGTCGGACCGCCCGGGCCCACCCTCGTCGCGCCGCACTGGCGGGACATGCTGGAGACGGCGCCCGCACAGCCGCTCACCGAGTACCACCTCGGCGTCGCCCAATGGCACGCGGGCGACCTGGCGCAGGCCGTACGCAGCTGGGAGCGCGGCCTCGAACTCGCCCCGTCCCTCTGGCCGTTGCTGCGCTGCCTGGCCGTCGCCGACCAGGAGGCCGGTCATCGTGAACGCGCCGCCGACCGCTACGCCGAAGCCTTCGACGACCTGTGCCAGGAGCGGCGCGACGACGGCGAGGCCTGGACGGCGGCCACCGCGGCACTGGGCCGCGAGGCCATCGACGCGCTGCTCGCGGCACGCCGCCCCGGACCGGCCCGCGCCGTCTGGGACCGGCTGCACGCCGCGACCCGCGCCCGCGGCCGCTTCCGGCTCGTCGAGGCCCGCCTCCTGATCGCCGAGGGCGACAAGGAGGCGGCACGCGCCGTGTTCGACGAGGGCTTCGAGGTCGCCGACCTGCGCGAGGGCTCGGAGGCCATCGCCGAACTGTGGGCGCGCCTGGCCGCACCGGGCGAGCGGCTGCCCGCCCAGTACGACTTCAGCATGCGGCCCAGGGAGTCCTGACCCGGCCGGCGGCGCCGTTCGTGGTCAGGGCAGCAGCAGTTCGCCGTCCCTGGCCACGACCCGGCCCGCCCTGACCACCAGGTCGCGCGGGGGCAGATCCACGACGACCTGGGGCAGGCATTCGCCGCGCACCAGGAAGAAGTCGGCCGGTGAACCGGCGGACAGATCCAGGTGGGGCAGGCCGAGCACGCGGGCGCCGTCATCGGCGGCGACACGGAAGGCGTCGGCCAACTCCTCGTCCAGACGCGCCCCTTGGGCACGGGCGAGCAGGTGCGCCCGGTGCAGCATGTCCGCGTTGCCGAACGGGCTCCACGAGTCGCGCACCCCGTCCGAACCGAGCCCGACCCGCACCCCGAGCTCGCGGAGCCGGCGCGTGGGCAGGACCAGCGGCCGTGAGGGCGCCACGGTCGTCAGGGAGATCCCCGCGTCCGCCAACTCGGCGCCCATGCGGTCGAGTTCGACCCCTTCGAGGCCGGGCACGCAGAACGCGTGACTGATGCTGACCTTGCCCTGGAGGGACAGTGCCCTGGTCCGGTCGATGATCGCGTGCACCGCGGTCAGGCCGGGGACGGACTGGTCGTGGAGGTGGATGTCGACGCCCACGCCGTGCCGGTCGGCGATCTTGAAGACCAGGTCGAGCTGGGCGTCGAGCGCCTCGTCGAAGCCGATCGGGTCGATGCCGCCCACGATGTCGATGCCACCGGTGCGGGCCGCCTCCTCCAGGAGCTCCGCGGTGCCGGGCGCCCGCAGGACGCCGTGCTGCGGGAACGCGACGATCTGCACGTCGACCGCGTCCCGCAGCGCCTCACGCGCGGCGCCGACACCCTCGACACCGGCAAGGCCGAAAGCGGGCGCGACATCGACATGGGCCCGCATCGCCCGGGTGCCCCGGGTGACCGAGTGCGCCATCAGGCGCTGGGCGCGGTCCTTGAGGGGTGTGGTCTGCGAGCGGTACAACTCGGCGTCCGCGGCGGCGAATTCGGCGATCCCCGACGCGGGCTTGCGCGACACCCACGGCTCGCCCCACGCGGTCTTGTCCGGGTGGATGTGCGCGTCCACCAGGGTCGGCAGCGCGATCCGGCCGCCGCAGTCGACGACCTCGGCACCCTCGGGCGCCGGACCGTCGACGATCACCCCGTCGACGACCGTGAGGTCCACGGCCTCCGTCGCACCGAGCGGGCGTACGTTCCGGAAGACGGTGGCCGTCATACGGCGACTCCCGTACGCACCACGCGCACCGGCTTCTTCAGCACCGACACGTCGGCGAGCGGGTTGCCGGACAGCAGGATCGCGTCGCCCGCGTAACCGCGCGCGAGACGACCCACCTTGCCCTCGAAGCCGAGGAGACGGGCCGCGTTGGTGGTCGCGGTGCGGATCGCGTCGAGCGCGGACAGACCGGCCGAGTGCATCATCTCGATCTCGGCGCCGATCGGCTCGACCGAGCCGCCCGACGAGTCCGTGCCGGACACCAGGCCCACGCCCAGCTCGTGGGCGAGCTTCGCGGCTGCCTTGAGCTTCGGCAGGTAGGTGCGGCCGCGCTCGTCGAGAACCGGGTCGGGGTCGCCGATCATGCCGCCGATCGCGACCATCGTGGGCGTGAAGTACGTACCACGGCGGCGCATCTCGTGCAGGGTCCGCTCACTGATGAACGCGCCGTGCTCGACGGACTTGACGCCGGCCATGACGGCGTCGTGGCAGCCCTTCTCGCTGTAGCTGTGGCACAGGACGTCCTTGCCGCCGCGGCGGGCGGTGGCGACGATCGTGGAGAGCTGCTCGCGGCTGTAGACCTGCTCCAGCGGGTCCTGCTCGGCCAGGCCGGCGCGCGGGTTCACGCGCGTCTTGACGGTGTCGGCACCACGCGCCAGGTTGACCTCGACGACGCGGCGCAGCGCCTCGGTCGAGGTGACGCCGCCCTTGAGGCGGGCGAGCGGGGTGAGGTCGGGGTCCGCGAGGATCGTGTCACCGAGGTCGGGCGTGACGAAGACGCCGGACGCGCGCAGCCTGGGGGCCAGGCCAGGGGCCTGCCGGGAGAGCTCGCGGACGGCGATGTCCTGGTAGAAGTTCGTCGAACCGCTGCGCGCGGTGGTGGCGCCGAGCGCGAGGGTCTTGGCGGCCTCGCCGGCGGTGTTCAGGTGGATGTGCGAGTCGACGAGACCCGGCAGGACCCACTGGCCGTGCGCGTCGAGGACGGTGACGCCGGCGGGCACGTCGACGTTCTTGCGCTGGCCGGCCGCGCGGACGACGCCGTCACGGATGACGACGACCGCGTCCTCGGTGACCTCGCCCGTCGCGGGGTCGAGGAGCGTGCCGCCGTCGATGACGAGGTCACCGCCGCGGGGGGCGTTCCCGGAGCGGGCGGCGGACGTGCGGGTCATCGGGGCGGCAGCGGACGCGCCGGGCGCGGCGGCGAGGGCGGCGGTGGTGCCCGCGAGTGCGGCGGCACCCGCGAGTACGCCTCGGCGGGTCAGCCGGTTCGACGGCGGGGGGCAGTTCTCGACGCACATGCGGGGCTCCTCGGCGGATGGCGGGAGGGATCGGTTGGTCCGACATTTTGTATACCAAGATGGGGGAGCGGGCAAGGAGGGGATGATTCCGCTCCTGTCTGACCTGCATGTTCTGCCCGGATCCTGGTCAACCGGAGCAGGATCTAGTAGAGGCTGGTATACAAAGCGGCGTCGTCTCCGTGGCCGGCACCGCGACCGTCATCGCCCTCGTCACCGAAGAGCGAGCGCAGCGCCACCGACCGGCTGTCGCGTACGTGCAACAGCGTGCTCGCGGCGGCCGTCTCCTCGTCGCCCGCGACGATGTGCCGGAAGATCACCGCATGCTGCGCCCGCATGTGGGCGGGCTCCTCGCGCAGGCCGAACAGCAGCTGGAGCTGCCAGCCGAGCTGCTCCATGGTGCGCGCCAGGAGAGGGTTCCCGGACAGGGTCACGATGCCCTCGTGGAACGCGGTGTGCGCGGCCACCTCACGCGCGCCCTCGTCGGCCGCGGCCGCCCGCTCCGCCACGTCCAGCGTCCCGCGCAGCACGCCGAGCCCCTCCGGCTCCCGCGGCGCGGCCCGCGCGACCCGCCGGGCCGCGAGCCGGGACGCCTGTACGGCCAGCGGCTCCCACACCTCGTAGAGATGCTCCACGTCGGCCCGCGCCAGCCGCCGCACGCGCACCCCGCTGTGCGGCAGGAGTTCGAGCAGGCCCTCGGTGACGAGCGAACGCAGCGCCTCCCGCACAGGGACGCGCGACATCCGGAGCTCTTCGGCGACCTCGCGCTCCACGAGCCGGGAGCCCTGCGGGTAGCGCCGGTCGACGATGCGCTCCCGGATCGCGTCCCGCGCGCGCGAGCCGAGCGGCGGCCGGGCCCCGCCGCTCTTCGCGGATTCCCCGGCCTCCCGGGTCTCGCCGCCGTCGTCGTTGCCCGCCATGTCCACCGTCCTCGCTCCCGCTTACCCCGGGCGAGGATACGGGGACGGGCCCGCGACCTGGCGCTAAGCCTGGCCCTGCCGGTCGGCGTACTCGAAGACCGAGCCGTCCGGGTGCATCGCGATGAGGTTGCGGCCCGCGGGCGTCGGGACCGGCCCCGCGAGGACGTGTGCGCCGGACGCGCTGAGGACGGCGTGCGCCTCGTCGACGTCCGGGACGGCGATCGTCGCCGCGACCTTGCGCAGGACGTCGATCTCCTCCTTCGGACCGCTCATCAGGAGGAAGCAGCCGACCGCCGCGACGGAGACCCCGCCGCGCTCGAAGCGCAGGGCCCGGCTGCCCGCGAGCCGTTCGTAGAACGCGACCGAGGACTCCAGGTCCTCGACGCAGATACGCAGCGTGGTTCCCAGGATCTCCATAGCGGTGAGCGTAGTTGGCCACGCGCGGAGGTGTGATCGTTTCCGGGGATCGGTCATGAGCGGGCGGCGGGGCCCGTGTCACCGGGAGGCCGGCGGCACGGGCCCCGCATCGCTCGGCTCAGCTCGCAGCGCCCTCGCGATCCGTCTTGCGGCACAGGATCTCGCCGTGCAGCACCGAGAACCAGGTGTCCGGCTGCTTCCCCCAGGTCCGCCATGCCTCGGAGATCGCTTCCAGCTGTCCGGTCGTCGCGTGGCCGCTCTCCGTCGCGCGCTCGGCGTACGCGGAGGCGACGGTGCGGTCCGCCCACAGGCCGCTCCACCAGTCGGTCTCGTCCGGCGCGGAGTAACACCAGGTGGAGGAGGACGCGTTGATGTCGGCCGGGGCGAAACCCGCCTCCAGCGCCCAGGACTTGAGGCGCCGGCCCGCGTCCGGTTCGCCGCCGTTGGCGCGGGCGACCCGCCGGTACAGGTCCAGCCAGTCGTCCATGGCCGGCGCGTTCGGGTACCAGGTCATGGCCGCGTAGTCCGAATCGCGGACGGCGATGAACCCGGTGGGCTTGGTGACCCGGCGCATCTCGCGCAGGGCCTGCACCGGGTCGCCGACGTGCTGGAGCACCTGGTGGGCGTGCACGACGCAGAACGTGTCGTCCGGGTAGTCCAGTGCGTGGACGTCCGCGGTCGCGAAGTCGACGTTGGTCAGGCCGCGTTCGGCCGCTGTCGCCCGGGCCTGGTCGAGGATCCCCGCGGCCTGGTCCACGCCGGTGACATGTCCCTCGGGGACCAGCGCCGCCAGGTCGGCGGTGATGGTGCCGGGGCCGCACCCGATGTCCAGGATCTTCATGTGCGGCTTCAGCGAACCGAGCAGATACGCCGCCGAGTTGGCGGCGGTGCGCCAGGTGTGGGAACGCAGCACGGACTCGTGGTGGCCGTGCGTGTAGACGGCGGTCTCCTTCGGCATGGCGGACCCCTTCGCAAGATCGGTGAGCGGTGAACCCAGTGAGATCACCGTACGCCGCTCCTCCGAATATTGAGATGGGCATCTCATGATGCGGACCGGATGTGTGGTGTCACAGCATGGCCGGCGGCCGGTAGACCCGCAGCGCCTCGTGCTGCTTGTCGAGGATCAACTCCCGCCCGCACGGCCCGACTTCACCGTCGAAGGCCAGTGGTGTGCCGGGGCTGATGCGGTTCATGCGCAGCCGCGTGCGCCGGACCGCGGCGTGGAACGGGGAGCGGGAAAGCGGCCCAGCGAACGCCGCCGCCAGCAGTCGTACGCCCGGCAGCCGGCCGCCCTGCACCACGCGCACGTCGAGCAGGCCGTCCGCGAGATCCGCGCGCCGGCCCGCCGTGAGCCCCATCCGGCGGTAGGTGCAGTTCCCGGCGAACACCATCCACAACGGCCGACGCGTGCCGTCCAGTTCGGCCTGCAACGGGTGGTCGCGGCGCAGCACGTGCGTGGCGGCCACCACGTCGGCGAGCCGTCCGCCGATCCGCCGCGACCAGCGCTCGCGCTCCTTCACCAGCTCCGGGTACACGCCCAGGCTGAAGGTGTTGAGGAAGATCCCGGAGGTGGCCGACGACCGGAAGCGGCCGACGTCGACCGCGACGGCGTCGCCCGCCTCGACGGCCCGCGACAGATCGCCCGGGTCCTCGACCCCCAGGTCGTACGCGAAGTGGTTGAGCGTGCCGCCGGGAAGCACGGCGAGCGGCAGACCGTGGCGCAGGGCGACCCCTGCCGCCGTGTTCACGGTGCCGTCCCCGCCGCACACCCCGAGCGCCCGCGCCCGGGTCGCCGCCTTCTCCAGCGCGGCCGGCAGATCGGACCCGGAGGCCTCGACGAACTCGGCGTGCGGCAGCAGCCCGCGCAGCGCCCGCGCCTGGTCCGGACTGCCCGCGCCCGTGTTGACCACCATCACCAGGCCCTCACCGCCGGGCAGCTTCGGCACGTCGTCCACCATCGGGCGGCCCGGCGAGGGCATCTGGTCGCGGGTCGGCACGAGACCCCGTACCGCGAACGCCGCGCCCGCCCCGAGCGCGGCGCCCGCGAGGACATCGCCCGGGAAGTGCGCGCCCGTATAGACACGGGACGCGGCGACGGAGAACGCGAGGGGCGCCACCAGCGCGCCCAGCGGACGGGACTCCAGCGCGACGCCCGCCGCGAACGCGGCCGCCGACGCCGCGTGCCCGGACGGGAACGACGTCGTGAACGGCTGCCGCTTCAGGCGCCGCACCAGCGGCACCGGGTCGAGCAGGGGCCGCGGCCTGCGCACCGAACGCTTGCCGAGCGTGTTGATCGTCACGGACGCCACGGCGAGCGAGGCGACACCGCGCACGGCCGCGCGGCGGGCCTTCGGCGAGCCGCCCACCGCCAGCGCGCCCGCCACCGCGAACCACAGCACCCCATGGTTCGCGCTGCGGCTCAGCCGGGGCAGGACGCGGTCGCCGCCCGGCCAGTGCCGGCGCGCCGCGTACTCGAAAACACGCAGGTCAAGGGCGGTGAGCCGGCCGCGCAGGCCGGGCCCGGAAGGGGGCGCGGTCCGCCAGGTCGTCAGATGGTCGAGGGAAGCGCACATTGCGCACGTGTACCCGCCCCGGGACCCCGCACCGGGAGGGCGTGCCGAAATCGTTTTGCTCCTCACCCGGCCGGGCGCCCACAATGCGGACCATGGGACATCTGGAAGCCGCGCATCTCGAGTACTACTTGCCGGACGGGCGGGCGCTGCTCGGTGATGTCTCCTTCCGGGTCGGGGAGGGCTCCGTGGTCGCCCTCGTCGGGCCGAACGGCGCGGGAAAGACGACGCTCCTCAAGCTGATCTCCGGCGAGCTGAAGCCGCACGGCGGCACGGTCACCGTCGGCGGCGGGCTCGGCGTGATGTCGCAGTTCGTCGGCTCGGTGCGCGACGAGACGACCGTGCGCGACCTGCTCGTATCGGTCGCGACCCCGAGGCTCAGGGAGGTGGCGAAGGCCGTCGACACGGCCGAGCACCTGATCATGACCGTCGACGACGAGGCGGCGCAGCTCCAATACGCGCAGGCCCTGTCCGACTGGGCCGAGGCACACGGCTACGAGGCCGAGACGGTCTGGGACATGTGCACCACGGCCGCCCTCGGCATCCCGTACGACACGGCGCAGTTCCGCGAGGTCCGCACCCTCTCCGGCGGCGAGCAGAAACGACTCGTCCTCGAAGCGCTGCTGCGCGGCACCGACGAGGTCCTCCTCCTCGACGAGCCGGACAACTATCTCGACGTGCCCGGCAAGCGCTGGCTGGAGGAGAAGCTGCGCGAGACCCGTAAGACGGTCCTGTTCGTCTCCCACGACCGGGAGCTGCTCGCCCGCTCCGCCGAGAAGATCGTCAGTGTCGAGCCGGGACCCGCCGGCGCCGACGCCTGGGTGCACGGCGCCGGCTTCGCGACGTACCACGAGGCGCGGCGCGAGCGGTTCGCGCGCTTTGAGGAGCTGCGCAGGCGCTGGGACGAGAAGCACGCCCAGCTGAAGAAGCTCGTCCTCAACCTGCGGCAGGCGGCCGCGGTCAGCCACGAGATGGCGTCCCGCTACGCGGCGGCGCAGACCCGCCTGCGCAAGTTCGAGGAGGCGGGACCCCCGCCCGAGCCGCCGCGCGAGCAGGACATCACCATGCGACTGCACGGCGGCCGCACCGGCGTGCGGGCCATCACCTGCAAGGGCCTGGAGCTGACCGGCCTGATGCAACCCTTCGACCTGGAGGTCTTCTACGGCGAGCGGGTCGCGGTCCTCGGCTCGAACGGCTCGGGCAAGTCGCACTTCCTGCGCCTGCTCGCCGGGAACCCCGACGACGAGGTCGCGCACACGGGGGAGTGGAAGCTCGGCGCGCGCGTCGTGCCCGGCCACTTCGCGCAGACCCACGCCCACCCCGAGCTCCAGGGCCGCACCCTGCTCGACATCCTCTGGCTCGACAACGCCAAGGACCGCGGCGCGGCGATGGGGCGGCTGCGGCGCTACGAGCTGACGGCCCAGGCCGAGCAGAAGTTCGAGCGCCTCTCGGGCGGCCAGCAGGCCCGCTTCCAGATCCTGCTGCTCGAACTGGCCGGAGTGACGGCGCTCCTCCTCGACGAGCCGACGGACAACCTCGACCTGGAGTCCGCCGAGGCGCTCCAGGAGGGCCTGGAGGCGTTCGACGGCACGGTCCTCGCCGTCACGCACGACCGCTGGTTCGCCCGCTCCTTCGACCGCTACCTCGTCTTCGGCAGCGACGGCCGCCTGCGCGAGTCCGACGAGCCCGTCTGGGACGAGCGCAGGGTGGAGCGGGCGCGGGGGTAGCCGCCGCGGCGCCCCTGCCGCCGCCCCGTCACCCACTCGGCCCAGGCCCGCGGCACCCTCCCCCCACCGCATTCCCCCGTGCTCCCGCTTCCGGGCGACGGGCACCGACCCTCCCGCGCAGGCCGCGCGGGAGTGTGCGGCTCGGGAGAGGCTGGGGAGGGTATGAGGTGCCCATGAGGTCCCGGCAGTGCGGACTGGCAGCGCGTGGAGGTGGCACATGCGGGGCAACGACCACGGGATCCTGGAGGGGCGCGGGCCCGTCCGGTACGGGCCGCCGCTGCCGGACGACGGCCTTCCCGTCCTGCCTGAGCTGGCCGCCGCGGCCGCCGCTGCGGACCCGGCAGTCCCGGAACCGCTTGGCGGCGCCCCCTCCCTCCTCGACGCCGCCTGCGGCTACTGGCTGCGCCGCGGCCTTCCCACCGAGCCGGGCAGCACCGCGGCCGCGCCCGGCGGCGTACCCCTGCTCCTGGCGCTGACCGCCGCGATCGGCGGCGACGTGCTGCTGCCCCGGCCCTGCCCGGCCTGGTGGGAGCCCCAGGCGCGACTCCTTGGCCGGTCGGTCTTCCACGTGGCGACGCCCGCCGAGTGCGGCGGCGTCCCCGATCCGTACGCCCTCCTCGAAACCGTGCGCCGGGTCCGCGCCGAGGGCGGCGACCCGCGGCTCCTCGTCCTGTCCGTCGCCGACGACCCGACCGGGACGGTGCCGCCGCCCGAGATCCTGCACGAGGCCGTCGAGGCCGCCGCGGCCGAGGGCCTGCACATCGTCAGCGACGAGACCTGGCGCGACACCCTGCACCACGACCCGGCCCGCGCCACCGTCCTGATCGGCCCCGCCGAGATGCTGCCCGAGCACGTCACCGTCGTCACCGACCTCACCGGCGCCTACCTGCCGCCCGGACTGCCCGCGGCCGTCGCCCGCCTCCCCGCCACGGCGCGCGGGGCCGCACTGCGCGCCCGCGTCCTGGACATCCTCACGGCGCTCGGTGCGGTCCTCTCGGCCCCCGCCGCGGCGGCCGCCACGTACGTGCTCGGCGAACCCGCCGGGATCACCGCGCGCCTGCGCGCCACGACCGCCCTCCACGCGCGCGTGGCCGCCGCCGTGCACCGCGCGTTGCTCGTCTCCGGCGGACTCGCCCGGCCGCCCGAGGCCGGCCGCCACCTGTACGCGGACCTGGACCGGCTGCGCCCCGCACTCGCCGCCCGCGGTGTCGGCGACGCCCAGGACCTGGAGGACCGCCTCTCCGAACGGCTCGGCATGCCCACCCCCGGCGGCCACCGCTTCGGCGACGACCTCGCCGCACTGCGCGTACGCCTGTCCACCGGCCCCTTCCTCGGCTCAACCCCGCAGGAGCGCATGACGTCTCTCACCACACCGGAACCTCTGGAATTGCCGCACGTGCAGCGGGCGTTGAGCATGTTGGAGTCGGCACTCGACGATCTCAGGGCCGACGTCAAGGGATGGGAGAGTCCTCGATGACGCAGCAGTCCGAGTCGACGGCACAGCGAGCTGATGCCCCCGCGTCCTTCGTACCCCTCGCCGAGCCGAAGCCGCTCGGCGGGGGACGTATGTGGCCCAAGTCGTTCGCCGACCGCCTGACGGCGCCGCTGCCCGGACTGCGCGCCTTCGCCCGGTTCGCCAGGGAGGGCGCGCTGCGGCCGCCGCCCGAGGCCCTGACCGAGATCGCCGCCCTGCCGTTCGAGCCGGGCCCGCTGCCGGCCGTGGACGCCCGTACCGTCGCCGTCAGCTGGGCGGGGCACGCCAGTTGGGTGCTGCGCATAGGCGGCCTCACCGTGCTCACCGACCCCGTCTGGTCCCGCAAGATCCTCGGCACCCCGGCCCGCGTCACCCCCGCGGGCGTCGCCTGGAGCGCCCTGCCGCGCGTCGATGCCGTCGTGATCAGCCACAACCACTACGACCACCTGGACGCCCCCACCCTCAAAAGGCTCCCGAGGGACACCCCCGTGTTCGTGCCCGCCGGACTCGGCCGCTGGTTCACGCGCCGCCGCTTCACCCGCGTCACGGAGCTCGACTGGTGGGAGGCGGCCGAACTGGACGGCGTGCGCTTCGACTTCGTCCCGGCCCACCACTGGTCCAAGCGCAGCCTCGCCGACACCTGCCGCACCTTGTGGGGCGGTTGGGTCCTCACCGACCTGGAGGGGCAGCGGGTCTACTTCGCCGGGGACACCGGATACGGCCACTGGTTCTCGGAGATCGGCAGCCGCTACCCCGGCATCGACCTGGCGCTCCTGCCCATCGGCGCCTACGAGCCGCGCTGGTGGCTGAAGGACGTCCACTGCGACCCGGAGGATGCGGTGCAGGCTGCGCAGGACGTGGGCGCGCGCCGGATGGCGCCCATGCACTGGGCGACGTTCCTGCTCTCGGCCGAGCCGGTCCTCGAACCTCTCACGCGCGTACGGGCCGCCTGGCAGAAGGCGGGACTTGCGCGCAAGGACCTGTGGGACCTGCCGGTCGGCGCCTCACGCGTGCTGACCGTCTGAGCGGCCCCCGCGCAGCCGCCGCCACACGGCGGGCGCCGCGCTGATCAGCAGCGTCAGACCGACCGCCGCCACGACGCCCTCCCACGGCTCGCTGAACAGGGAGCCGCCGAGGATGCCGATGAGCTGATACGTCAAGGCCCAGGCCAGGCACGCCGGGACATCCCCGCGGGCGAACTGCCGCAGCGGCATCCTCGCCATCAGGCACGCCAGCATCACGGGGATGCGCCCGGCGGGCACGAGCCGGGACAGGACGAGCACCATCACCCCGTGGTCGGCGAGCTTGTCCTGCGCCTGCGCGAGCCGCTCCTCGGGAGCCCGGTCGCGAATGGCGGCCAGCCACTTCGAGCCGTTCTTCGACCCCATCCCGCGCTGCCCCAGCCAGTACAGCGCCACATCACCGAGGAACGCCGCGAACGCGGAGACACCGAACACCAGGAGCAGCGAGAACGGCGCCGTCTGATGGAAGGCGACCACGGCCGCCGAGCTGACGAGCGCCCCCGTGGGGACGACCGGCACCAGCGCCCCGATCACGATCAGCAGGAACAACGACGGGTATCCGACCGCCTGTTGGGTGGACTCCGGCGGCGTGTGCGTCACCGCGGCGGCGAGCAGCTCGTGGCCCGCGCGACCGGCCGGGTTCACCTGGCGACCTCCGGCCGCACGCTCTCCCCGTGACCGAGCAGATGCACCGTCACCTCGGGCGCCAGCTGGGCGGAGCGCCGCACGAACTCGTCGCCCGGCGTGTGGAATTCGTGCGGCCGCACCGCGTCCATGCCGATC
The DNA here is from genome assembly GCF_045040855.1 of Streptomyces sp. NBC_00009. Lineage (NCBI taxonomy): Bacteria > Bacillati > Actinomycetota > Actinomycetes > Kitasatosporales > Streptomycetaceae > Streptomyces > Streptomyces sp. NBC_00009. Next base: position 1,230,333 of record NZ_CP108312.1, on the reverse strand, counting down.
GGCCAGTACGTCCCGTAATGCACCGGAACGGCGCTGCGCGGCGCGATCCGCGCGAGCGCCTCGGCGGCCCGGCCCGCGTCCAGATGGTGCGGCCCGAGCCAGGGACCCCAGCCGCCGACCGGGAGCAGCGCCACATCCACCTCGCCCACCGCCTCCGCCATGGAGTCGAAAAGCCCGGTGTCACCGGCGAAATACGTGCGGGCCTCGCCGCTCACCACGAACCCGAGCGCGGGGGAGCGGTGCGGTCCCACGGGGAAGCGCCGCCCGTCGTGCGACGCGGGCACGGCCCGTACGACGAGGTCGCCCACCTCCACGCGCGTGCCCGGCTCGACCTCCGTGAACCGCAGGTGCGTGAGCTTGCGCAGGCCGGGCACCGCGCGCCGGGCCCCTCGCGGGAGCAGGACCAGGGTGCCGGGGGCCAGCCGGGCCAGGGACGGGACGTGCAGATGGTCGGCGTGCAGATGCGAGACGAGGGCGACGTCGGCGACGGCGGCCTCGGGCGGCGGGGGCGCCCCGCGGCGCCGGCGCAGATGGGCGAGGCGGCGCGTGAAGAGCGGGTCGGTCAGCACACGGATCCCCGAGTCCTCGACCGTGCAGGTGGCGTGACCCCACCAGGTGATCTCCACCGGCACCTCCAGGACCTCCTCCGTGCGACTCCCCCCGAGCCTACGGGCAGGAGTAGGGTCGTCGGGGAAACCGGAGGTGAGGGGGACACCATGGGTGAACCGGCGGAAGAGACGGCGGCCGGCGCGGTCCGCGTCACGGCGATCGCCAGTCTGACCCCGCTGGAGGAGCTGGACGCCGACCCCTTCCTCGTGGACTCGCGCAGCCAGCACGCGATGTGCGCCCGCTGGGCCGCCGACCGGGGCTACGTCGTGACCAGAGAACTCCTCGTCCACTCACTGCGCTCCGACCACGACGTGCTGTGGGCGGACGTCGACGCGGGCCTCGTCGACCTGTTCGTCGCCCCGAGCGACCGGGTCCTGCGGGCCGCTCTGCGCTCGGTCGACGAGTTCACGGCCGAGTGCGAGCGCCGCGGCGTCCGCCTGGAGACCGCGGGTCTCGCGGAGCCGTCGTACGACGCGGAGATGAAGAAGCGCGTCCACCGCCGCATGTCGATGCCGACGGCCGGTTACGACGGCTGCTGAGCCGGCACCCCGCGCGTCCCGCGCCGGGCACTTGTGTTCGCAGTCAGGGGAAAACCCGGACGTATCGCGCTCATATGACACGCTTGGCCCGGGGTCGACCGGACAGCGAGAGGGTGAGCGAGGCGTGGGCGAGGGGCGTTGGCGGCGGTTCGCCGGCACGTGGTGGCGGTCGATCGCCGTGTGGGCGGTCAGCACCGTCACGATGCTCGTGCTCGCCGGGATCCTGCCGGACTTCCAGCTCCAGTCGGACAACGGCGACAGCGCCACCCGCATCGCCGTCACCGCCGCGCTCGGCGCGGGCGCCTTCGGCATCCTGTCCGCGCTGGTGTGGCCGCTCCTCGTGCGCGCCCTGCTCCTGGTGCCCGCGCTCGTCCTCGGCCTCGTCGTCTTCTTCCTCAACGGCGGACTGCTGCTCTTCGCCCTGGCCCTCGTCCCCGACGGCCGGGGCGAGGCCAACCCCGAGACCGCCGTCGTCGTCGCCGCCGTGATGTCCGCGGTCGCGTCCGCCACCGGGGGAGCCCTCGCCGTACGCGACGACGACGCCTACCGCCGCCGCCTGTACCGCCTCGCCGACCGGCGCCGCCGCAGAGGGAGCGCCGGAGCGGGACCGTCCACCCCCGGCACGGTCTTCCTCCAGCTCGACGGCGTCGGCCACGACGTCCTGCGTGACGCCGTGGACCAGGGCGTGATGCCCACCGTCGGCGCCTTTCTCGGCGCCGGCACCCACCGCCTCACCCCCTGGCGCACCGACTGGTCCAGTCAGACGGGCGCCAGCCAGCTCGGCATCCTGCACGGCAGCAACTACGACGTGCCCGCGTTCCGCTGGTACGAGAAGGACACCCGCGAGATCCAGGTTTCCAACCGGCCCACCAGCGCTGCCGAACTCCAGCGCCGCGCCATCGAGCACACCGGCGACGGCGGCCTCCTCACCCTGGACGGCGCCAGCCGCGGCAACCTCTTCAGCGGTGGCGCCGAACAGGTCGCCCTCGTGCTGTCGGTCGCGGCCCGCCGCGGCAGGGAGAACCGCTCGCGGGCCGGCTACTTCGCCTACTTCAGCGACCCGGCGAACGCCGTGCGCACCGCCCTGTCCTTCGTCGCCGAGGTCGGCCGCGAGGTCGGCCAGTCCACCCGGGCCCGCCTGACCCGGCAGCGCCCCCGCGTCGGCCGCGGCGGGCTCTACCCGTTCATCCGGGCCTTCGCGACGGTCGTGGAGCGGGACGTCGTCGTCGCCGCGGTCGTCGGCGACCTGCTCGCGGGCCGCAGCGCGGTCTACGCCGACCTCGTCGCGTACGACGAGGTCGCCCACCACTCCGGGCCCGTCAGCCGCGACGCCGAGAAGGTCCTCGCGCGTCTCGACCGCTCCCTCGCGCTGATCGCGAAGGCCGCCGAGCACGCCCCGCGCCCGTACCGGATCGTCGTCCTGTCCGATCACGGGCAGAGCCCCGGCGAGACGTTCCGCGCCCGCTATGGTCTCGGCCTCCAGGACCTCGTCCGGGCGGGCTGCGGGCTGCCCGTGCCGCGCAGGGCCCGGCGCACGCACAGTGGCGCCGAGGCCCGCGCCGCCGTCAGGACCGCGCTGCGCAGACCCGTCGAGGAGGGCGGCGAGAAGCACCGCCCGGCGTCGCGCCGCTCCGAGCCGATCGTGCTCGCCTCCGGCAACCTCGGCCTGGTCTCCTTCCCGGACGTGCCGCACCGCATGAGCAAGGAGGAGATCGACGCCCGCCACCCGGCGCTCCTGCCCACCCTCGCCAACCACCCCGGCATCGGCTTCCTGCTGGTGCGCAGCGAGGAGCACGGCGCCGTCGTCCTCGGCGCGCGCGGCGCCGAGATCCCCCTGGCCGACCTCGACGAGCGCCCGGGCCCGCTGGCCGACTTCGGCGCGCACGCCGCCGACGCGGTCCGCCGCACCGACTCCTTCCCGCACACCGCCGACATCATGGTGAACTCCTGGTACGACCCGGCCGAGGGCGAAGTGCTCGCCTTCGAGGAGCAGATCGGCTCCCACGGAGGCCTCGGCGGCGCCCAGGGCCACCCGTTCCTGCTGGCCCCGAAGGTCTTCTCGCCGCCCGTCGCGAAGGGCGCCGAACTGGTGGGCGCCCAGCAGGTCCACCACGTGCTCCGCCGCTGGCTGCGCGAGGGCAGCGGCCCTCAGGTCCCGGTGGACAAATCCCGGCACGAGCCCGCCCCCGACGCATCATTTACGGCCGCGACGGTCCCTCCGCAGGACAAATCCGCCTGATTTTGAACGATGTGTGCCGGGGGCCGACCATGGGACGTCGCCCGGCGATCCCGGTCGGCGCCCGCACGAGAGAGGCGCACCACCCCATGCCCCACACCGGAACCGTGACGAAGCCGGCTCCGGCCCCGCAGCACGAAGAGCTCCCCAGCAAGCACGCCCGCCGCTTCGGTCTCCCCATCGCCACCACCCTCGTGATGGGCAACATCATCGGCGGCGGCATCTTCCTGCTCCCGGCCTCCGTCGCCCCCTTCGGCACCATCAGCCTCGTCGCCTTCGGCGTCCTCACCGTCGGGGCCATCGCGCTCGCGCTCGTCTTCGGCCGCCTCGCCCGCCGCCATCCCCAGACCGGCGGACCGTACGTCTACGCGCGCGAGGCGTTCGGCGACTTCGCCGGGTTCCTGGCCTCCTGGTCGTACTGGATCACCACCTGGGTGTCGAACGCGGCCCTCGCCGTGGCCGCCGTCGGCTACCTCGACGTGCTCCTGCCCATCCACGGATCCCGGTTCTGGACCCTCGTCGCCGCGCTCACCGTCCAGTGGCTGCCCGCCCTCGCCAACCTCGCGGGCACCCGCTACGTCGGCGCGGTGCAGCTCGTGTCGACGGTCCTGAAGTTCGCGCCGCTGCTCCTAGTCGCCGTCGGCGGCCTGTTCTTCTTCCACGCCGACAACCTCGGACCGTTCCGGGCGAGCGGCGACTCCTCGCTCGGCGCCGTCTCCGCGTCCGCCGCGATCCTCCTCTTCAGCTACCTCGGCGTCGAGTCCGCCTCGGTCAGCGCCGGCGAGGTCCGCGACCCCGAGCGCAACGTGGGCCGCGCCACCGTCCTCGGCACGGGCCTCGCCGCCCTCCTCTACCTGCTGTGCACGGTCGCCGTCTTCGGGACCGTCGCCCACGACCGGCTCGTCGACTCCAGCGCGCCCCTCTCCGATGCCGTCAACGCCATGTTCGGCGGCACCTGGGGCGGCACCGCCGTAGCGATCGCCGCGATCGTCTCCATGCTCGGCGCCCTGAACGGCTGGACGCTCCTGAGCGCCCAGACCCCGTACGCCGCCGCCAAGGACGGCCTGTTCCCCGCGGTGTTCACCAAGAAGAAGCGCGGCACCCCGACCGTCGGCGTCCTCGTCGCCGTCACCCTCGCCTCGCTCCTGACGGTCTACAACTACACGGCGGGCTCGGCCGGGGTCTTCGAGACCCTCGTCCTTGTCACCACGTTCACCGCGACCGTCCCCTACCTCCTCGCGACCGCCGCCCAGATCTACTTCCTGCTGTCCGGGCAGGGCCACCGCGTCAGCGGCCCGCGCCTGGCCCGCGACATGGTGCTCGCCCTCGCCGCGTTCGGCTTCTCCCTGTGGCTGGTCGGCGGCGCCGGATACGCGGCCGTCTACCAGGGGGTCCTGTTCCTCTTCGTCGGGGTCCTCGTCTACGCGTGGATGGCGGCCCGCAAGAAGCGCATCGCCGGGGACACCACCGACTGATCCGTGCCCCGTGCGCATTCCGGCCATAAGCGGTCCGGGTGTGGTCGGATGGTGCCCAACGCCCCAACCGGCACCCGACTGAAGGGAATCACCGTGGCTACCACGCGCTCCGCGCACACCGTGTGGGAAGGCGATCTGCTCAAGGGGAGCGGCCTCGTCACCTTCGACTCGTCCGGCATCGGCCAGCAGGCCGTGTCCTGGCCCTCCCGCGCCGAGCAGGCCAACGGCAAGACCAGCCCGGAGGAGCTGATCGCCGCCGCGCACTCCAGCTGCTTCTCGATGGCCCTGTCCAACGGCCTGACGACCGGCGGCAACCCGCCCACCAAGCTCGTCACGTCCGCGGACGTCACGTTCCAGCCGGGTGAGGGCATCACCGGCATTCACCTCACGGTGGAGGGCACGGTGCCCGGGCTCGACGAGGCCGGATTCACCGCGGCCGCCGAGGACGCCAAGAAGAACTGCCCGGTGAGCCAGGCGCTCACCGGCACCACGATCACCCTCACGGCAAAGCTCGCCTGACGGCGCACACGCAGCCTTCACGTGCCGCGGTCCCGCAACGACGGGCCCGCGGCACTGCTGTCACCACGCGTCGGCTGTCACGGCACGTCGGCGGTCACCACGCGTCGCCGTCATCACACGTGGGCGGTCACCACGCGTCGGCGGTCACCACGCGTCGTGTGTTTCAGAGCGCGTCGCGCTTCTTCCGCAGCAGCTCCACCGTGCGCTCCGCGGACGCCGCCTGCGCCGCGATGTGGTCGAGCACCTCCAGATGGGTGCCCACCTCGGCCCGGCCGTCCAGATAGAGCGCGCCCGTGACGTACTCGCTGAAGACCATGTCCGGCAGCTCGCGCACCGGGAACCGGAAGAGCGTGAACGGTCCGAACGTCCCCGGGTGCGGGCCCGCTGCGAACTCGGCGATCTGGAGCGTCACTTGAGGCAGTTCCGTCGCCTCGATGAGCCGGTCGAGCTGATTGCGCAGCACCTTGGGGCCGCCCGGCGGCCGGCGCAGCACCGTCTCGTCCATCACGACCCACAGATGAGGCGCGTCCTCACGGGTCAGCAGCGCCTGCCGGGCCATCCGCAGCGTCACATGGCGTTCGAGGTCACCGGGCCGCGTGCGCCCGACGGTGCCCGCGTCCAGGACGGCCCGCGCGTACTCCTCCGTCTGCAGCAGCCCCGGCACGAAGTGCGGCTCGTACGACCTGATGAGCCCGGCCGCGCTCTCCAGGCTCACGTACAGGCTGAACCAGTCGGGCAGGATGTCGTGGAACCGCTGCCACCAGCCCGGCAGATTCGCCTCCTCGGCGAGCCCGACGAAGGCCTCGGCCTCCTGCTCCGGCACCCCGTACAGTTCCAGGAGCATCTGTACGTACGGGATCTTGAGGGCGACCTCCGCGGTCTCCATGCGGCGTATCGTCGCGCCGGTGACGCGCAGCGCGCGGGCAGCCTCGTCGCGATTGAGCCCGGCCGACTCCCGCAGTTCCCGCAGGCGTCTGCCCAGAACCACCTGACCCACGGTCGGCGCGGGCCGCCGTTCACTCACGTCACGTCTCCCCACGTGCCGGGCGGCGAGCGGATTCGGGAGCCGGTGCGCTCCCAGCCGCGGCACTGCGCGCACTGAACATGTGCGCGAGCCGCGTGAACGGTACCAGTGCGATGAGTAGCCTGCCCACTACCGCGTGGATCCCGCCAGGAGGTCCCCGACTACGGCGCGAGCGACCGCAGATACTTCGCCGTCGCCGGGTCGGCGGGCAAGAACGTCTCGATCGCCAGCTCGGCCACCGTCACGTCCATCGGGGTGTTGAACGTCGAGATCGACGACACGAACGACAGGACCTGCCCGTCGTGCTCGATCACCATCGGCAGCGCGAAATAGGGCACCTCCTCGCCGCCCTCCCCACCGTCGTCGCCCCCGTCCCTGTCCGCCACCGGATACGCCTTGACCTCGTCGTACACCGCGCGCAGCGCCTCCGAGCGGTCCAGCGCGATCTGCCGCTCCATCTGCGCCAGGAGATGCCCCCGCCACTCGCGCAGGTTCCGGATCCGTGGCGCGAGGCCCTCCGGGTGCAGGGTGAGCCGCATCGCGTTGAGCGGCGGGGTCAGCAGCGACTCGGGAATCCCCTCCATCAGCATCGCGATGCCCCGATTGGCGGTGACCACCGTGTACGTCGCGTCGACGACCAGCGCCGGATACGGCTCGTAGCCGTGCAGGAGCCGGTCCAGGCCCTCACGCAGCGCCCCCATCGACGGGTCGTCGAGCGGGGTCTCCGCGAACCGCGGCGCGTAACCCGCCGCGAGCAGCAGCGCGTTGCGCTCCCGCACCGGCACGTCCAGATGCTCCGCGAGCCGCAGGACCAGCTCCTCGCTCGGCCGCGACCTGCCCGTCTCCACGAAGCTGAGATGCCGGGCGGACGAATCGGCGCGCAAGGCGAGCTCCAGCTGGCTCACCCGCCGCCGTTCCCGCCACTCGCGCAGCAGAGGACCGATTCCGGACTGGCGAGCACGCGTGGCAGTCGACATGCCACGACCGTAGCCGAGGGGCGCGCGGCACCACCCCTGTGGGACGCTGGAACTCCTCGCACATCACAGGGAAAGGACCTGGTCATGCCCTTGGAGCCGCTGTCCCAGAAGGAGATCGAGGACCGTCTCGCCGAGCTGCCCGGATGGAGCGTGGCCGACGACAGACTCACCCGCACCTACCGCCTGGCCAACCACTTCGCGGCCACGGCCCTCGTCGTGCACATCGCGCAGATCCAGGACGAGCTCGACCACCACTCCGACCTCACCCTCGGCTACAACACGGTCGACCTGTCTGTGAACACCCACAGCGTGGGCGGCGCCCTCACTCACCTCGACTTCGGCCTCGCCCGGCGCGTCGAAGAGATCGCCCCCACCCACGGCGTGCGCTGACCGCCAGTGCTGGACTACGACAAGGAAGCCGCGGTCTACGACGAGACCCGCGGCGGCATACCCCGCGCCCGGTCCGCCGCCGAGGCGGTGCTCCGCCTCGTGCCGCCCACCGCCCGCACCCTTCTCGACCTGGCCTGCGGCACCGGGCTCGTCACCATGCGGCTCACCAGGCCGGGCCTGCGCCCTGTCGGCGTCGACCTCGCCCCCGGCATGCTCCGCGCCGCGGCGCCTCGCCTCGACGGCGCCGCCGTCCGCGGCGACAGCCGCCAACTCCCGTTCCGCAGCGCCTCCGTGGACGTGGTGACCGTGATCTGGCTGCTGCACCTGCTGCCCGACGCGCGCCCCGTCATAGCCGAGGCCGCCCGCGTCCTGCGGCCCGGCGGCGTCCTGGTGACCACCGTCGACAAGGCCGCCGCCCACGACGTGGGCAGCGACATCGACGCCCTCGTGGCCCCCTACCGCGGCCGCCTCCCCTCCGACGCGGCCGCACAGGTCGCCGCCCACGCCGCCGGCCACGGGCTGCGGCCGAGCGGCGAGGCCCGCTTCCCCGGACACGGCCAGGGCCGCACCCCGAGGCGCCTCGCCGACGACGTACGCCGCGGCAGGGTCTACGCGGCCGGGGGCGCCGCGCTCGCCGACCGTCTCGCCGCGCTCCCCGGCCCCGAAATCCCGCGCGCGGACCCGCAGTTCACCGTGCACGCCTTCACACGGCACACCTGACGCAGCATCAGTGGGCCGCGTCGGGCCGAGCACGGAGTCTCGGCGTTGAAGCGCACGCGAAGTTCAAGGCGTGGCGCGGCGCGGGACCGGGTCAGGCGTGACGGGTGAACGCCATCGTCCAGTTCGACAGCCACGTGTCCCCGCCGTCCACCGAGAAGAACTGCTCCCAGTGCGCCGTCGTCGCCGAGATCCCCGACCAGACGAACCGCACGCGGACGTCCTTGCCGTCATGGGTGTCGTCCCCCTCGAAGACGCCCCGCCCGGCCCCGTCGAAACGGCCGATGACCGGCGGGAACAGGATGCCCGTGCGGCTGGACGACCAGTTCAGCGACCACGTACCGGCCGCGTGGTCGAAGAGCCGCAGTGTGAGTCCCTTGAAGCCCTGGGCGGGGCAGTCCATCTCGTCGATGTTCGCCGCACCGTCGAACATGCTCCAGCAGCGGTTCGTCGCGGCGAACTCCTCCCAATCGCTGTCCGCGTCGAGGAAGTCCGTGCGCCTGCGGTGGGCGACGTCCCAGTCGCCGCAGAAGAAGTCGAAGTCGTGCGCGGTGCTCATCAGCGGTCTCCCGTGGTGCCGTCGGTGAGTGAATCGGCCAGATATCCGTCGAGGTCGGGGACGTTCGGGGCCAGCATGTGCCGTACCCACGCATCGCGTTCGTGCAGCACCGGCGGCAGCTCCCACACGCAGCCGATCCACGGCAGGTCGAGGATCACGAACCGCGTCGGATCGCTGTCGGGACAGCCGATCACCGGCTGCCCCGCGGCCGCGCCCCGGAAGTGCAGGACGTTGTCCCACACCCAGCTGTACGCGTTGATGTACGCCCCGTCGTCACCACCGCGGTGCACCACGACGAAGGTCGCCGGAGGCGTCCCGTCCGGCTCCGGAAGCAGCTCCGGCAGCATGGCGTACGCCGCCTTCTCCACATCCGGCGCGATCCCCGCCGGATCCGCGCTCACGTGATAGCGCTTCACGCGCCGGCCCCCCACCTCGACGGGCGGCAGCGACCACAACAGTTTCTCCTCGAAAGCCATGGCTGGAAGCTAAGGCCACTTCACTGACATCCTGTGTCAGTGAAGTCCAGCCGACTGGTGTCCATCCTGCTGCTGCTCCAGACCCGCGGCAGAATGACCGCCGCCCAGCTCGCCGCCGCACTCGAAGTCTCCGTACGCACCGTGTACCGCGACATCGACGCCCTGCACGCGGCGGGCGTACCGCTCTACGGCGACGCCGGGCACGCCGGCGGATACCGGCTCATCGACGGCTACCGCACCCGGCTCACCGGCCTCACCGCCGACGAGGCCGAAGCCCTCTTCCTCGCCGGAGCGCCAGGACCCGCCGCCGAACTCGGCCTCGGCCCCGTGCTCGCCGCCGCCCAGCTCAAGGTCCGCGCCGCGCTCCCCGCCGAACTGCGCGCCCACTCCGAACGCATCAGCGCGCGCTTCCACCTCGACGCCCCCGGCTGGTACGCCGACGAGGACGACGTCCCCCACCTCCCGGCCGTCGCCACCGCCGTCTGGAACAGCCGCGTCCTGCACGTGCGCTACCGGCGCTGGCGCGCACCCACCGACGTCGAACGCCGCCTCGAACCCTACGGACTCGTACTCAAGGCGGGCCGCTGGTACGTGATCGCCTCCGCCGGAACGGAAGGCGCCCGCACCTACCGCGTCGACCAGTTCCTCCAACTCCACCTCAGCGACGAGAAGTTCGAGCCGCCCGCGGACTTCGATCTCGCCGCGTACTGGCGCGCCTACCAGGACGACTTCCACGGCCGCCTGCACAGAGGCGACGCCGTCGTACGCCTGGCCCCGGGCGCCGCCGACCGGCTGCCGGGCCCCGTGCCGCGCGCAGCGGCCCACGCCACCGCCCGCCCGGAACCCGACGGCTGGACCAGAGCGGTCGTCCCCATCGAGTCGGTCGACCATGCCCACGACGAGTTCCTGCGCCTCGGCGCCGACATCGAGGTCCTGGAACCCGCCGACCTGCGCCACCGCATCCAGGCCACCGTCAAAGCCCTCGCCGGCCTCTACGGCCGCGCCTGATGACAGGCCTCACACACGTGTGCCCCGCCTCCGGACGGAGACGGGGCACACGTTGCCGTACGTGTGAAGCGGTCAGGCCATGTCGAACGTCGCCGGGTCGGGACCCAGGCGACGGTCCTCGTTCAGCGCGCTGATCGCCGCGATGTCCTCGATGTCCAGCTCGAAGTCGAACACGTCGATGTTCTCCACGATCCGCGACGGCGTCACGGACTTGGGGATCACGACATTGCCGAGCTGGACGTGCCAGCGCAGCACGACCTGAGCCGGCGTGCGCCCGTGCTTCTGGGCGATGGCGACGATCGCCGGGACCTCGAGAAGGCCCTTGCCCTGACCCAGCGGCGACCAGGCCTCGGTGGCGATGCCCTGCTCCGCGTGGAACTCGCGCGCGGCGCGCTGCTGGAGGTGCGGGTGCAGCTCGATCTGGTTGACCGCCGGGATGATCGACGTCTCGCCGAGGAGGCGCTCCAGGTGCTCCGGAAGGAAGTTGGAGACACCGATGGCCTTGGCGCGACCGTCCGCGTAGATCTTCTCGAAGGCCTTGTACGTGTCGACGTAGCTGTCCTTCGAGGGCAGCGGCCAGTGGATCAGAAACAGATCGAGGTAGTCGAGGCCCAGCTTGTCGAGGGAGGCGTCGAAGGCGCGCAGCGTCGCGTCGTAGCCCTGGTCGGCGTTCCACAGCTTCGTGGTGACGAAGAGCTTCTCGCGGGCGATGCCGGAGGCGGCGACGGCCTTGCCGGTGCCCTCCTCGTTGCCGTAGATCGCGGCGGTGTCGATGCTGCGGTACCCGGCCTCCAGGGCCGTCGCGACAGCCTTCTCGGCCTCGGCGTCCGGCACCTGCCAGACGCCGAAACCGAGCTGGGGCATCTCGACGCCGTTGTTCAGGATGATCGGGGGGACCTTGCTCACGAGCTCTCGATCCTTCGCGTTGTCGGGTGGTACTCCCATCGTGAACGATCACGGCCCGGGACGCATTCCCGTTCACGGCGTGTTCACAGCGGCGCCCCGGGCCCCGCTCACCCGGCGGAACCGAGATAGGCGTCCCGCACGGCCGGGTCGGCGCGAACCGCCGCCGGAGTGCCCTCGGCCAGCACGGTCCCCAGGTCGAGAACGACGATGCGGGAGCAGAGGTCCATGACGAAGGAGACGTTGTGCTCGACGAGGAGCACGGCGCAGCCCTGTTGGTCTGACAGATGACGGATGACAGATGTCAGCTGACAGATTTCATCATCTGTCATTCCTGACGCGGGCTCGTCGAGCAGCACCACCCGCGCCCCCTCCACCCCCGCCCTGGCCAGTTCCACCATGCGTGCCTGGCCCACGGGGAGCGCCCCCGCGTACTCCCCGGCCAGCGCGTCGAGGCCGCACGCGCGCAGCATCGACGCCGCCCGCTCGCGGCGCCGGCGCTCGTACGTCCGTCTGGTCGGCGCCGCCAGCAGGTCGGCGGCGAGCCCGCCCCCGCCGCCCCGCCATTCCTGCGCCACCAGCAGGTTGTCCGCGACCGTGAGCTGGCCGAAGAGCTGCTGGCGCTGGAACGTGCGGCGCATCCCGTGGCGGGCCCGCCACACGGGGGAGCGGCGCGTGATGTCCTCGCCGTCCAGAAGGACACGGCCCTCGTCGGGGCGCCGGATCCCGGAGACGACGTCGAAGAACGTGGTCTTGCCTGCGCCGTTCGGGCCGATGAGGCCGCACACCTCGCCGGCGCGCAGCGTCACGCCGGCCCCGTCGAGCGCGCGGATCCCGCCGAAGCGGACGCCGACCCCGGCCGCTTCGAGTACGGGTCCCCCAGTGGTCCCGCTCATGGCCGCACCGCCCCTTCCTCTTCCGCGTCCTGCGCCGTGCCCGGTCCGCTCGCGGCGAGTCCCAGGTAGGCCTCGGTGAGCCGGTCGGCCCGCACCTCGGCGCGCGGGCCGCACCACGAGACGCGGCCCCGGTCGAGATACGCGACGGTGTCGGCGACGCCGAGGATCTCGGTGGCCTTCTCCTCGACGAGGAGCAACCCCGTCCCGGCGTCGCGGAGTTCGGTGAGCAGCCGGAACACGTCCTCGACGATGCGCGGCGCGAGGCCGAGGGACGGCTCGTCGGCGATGAGGACCCGGGGCGGCTCCTGGAGGAGCGGGGCGAGGGCGAGCAGCTGCTGTTCACCGCCGGAGAGTGCGCCCCCGGTGACGTTGCGGCGGGCGGCGAGCCCGGCGAAGCGCTCGTACACGGCCTCGCGCGCGTGCTTGTCGGGGAGGTGCAGGGTGAGGTTCTCCTCGATGGTGAGGGCGGGGAAGATGCCGCGCCCTTCGGGGGCGAGGAGTACGCCGGCCCGCGCCCGGCGGACGGGGCCCTCGCGTGTGACGTCGCGCCCGGCGACGTACACCTGCCCCCGCAGGGGTGTGAGGAGTCCGGCGGCGGTACGGCACGTCGTGGACTTCCCGGCGCCGTTGGGGCCGAGGAGGGCGACGATCTCGCCGGGGTGGACGGCGATGCCGACCCCGTGCAGGACGGGCGCGCCGTCGTATCCGGCGTGCAGGCCGCGCAGTTCGAGTACCGGCGGGGCGACACTGTCGGGCGGAGGGGCCGGCGCCCGGCTCGTTGCTTCGACGACAGGGCCTCCCGCCCCCGGTTTCGTACTCCTGCGCCTGTGCCGTCGTACGGAAACCGCCGCGCAGTACCCGTCCGGGTCGTTGGCGAGTGCGAGGCCCGCCAGGCCGAACAGGACGACCGGCAGATGGACGGAGTCCGTGACGTAGTCCGCGACGAGGTGCGGCACGATCGCGTAGACGAGGCCCGCGACGACCGCGAACTGGGGGCGCCGTACCCCTGCCGCGACGACCACCGCGAGCCAGATCAGGCCCGTCATCGCGGTGAAGTCGGTAGCGGTGATACGGGTGTTGTACGACGCGTACATCACGCCCCCGAAGCCCGCGAGGCCGGCCGAGAGGGTGAAGAGGAGGAGTTTGGTGCGGATCACGGAGACGCCGGAGGCCATCGCGGCGGCGGGCGCCGAGCGTACGGCGAGCATCGCGCGGCCCGAGGGGGAGTTGCGCAGTGCGCCGAGGGCGGCCACGGCGGCCGCGCACAGGACGACCATCGCGACGCCCATCGCCCGGTCGTCGCTCAGGTCGACAGGTCCGAAGGCGGGGCGCGGGATCTCCCAGCCGGTGTCGCCGTTCCTCAACCAGCCCATCTGGAAGAGGACTTGGTCGGCGAGGAAGGCGAGGGCGAGCGTGGCGAGGGCGAGGGTACGGCCGCCGAGGCGCAGCGCGGGCAGCGCGACGAGCGCCCCTAGGACGGCCGCGACGCAGGTGCCCACGAGCGCCGCCGCGATGAACGGCCAGCCGTGGCTCATCAGGAGCCCGGCCACGAGCGCCGCGCCGGTGACGAAGGTGGCCTGCGCGAGGGACACCATCGCGCCGAGCCCGGTCACGACGGTGAAGGAGACGAAGACGAGCGAGAGGGCGAGGCCCTGGGCGAGGATGCCGCTCCAGAACGGGGTCGTCACCGTGTAGAAGGCGGCCGCGAGCAGCACGGCGGCCACTGCCCACGGCCCCCACTTCCGTGCCCAGGGGCGGCCCGCGAGGTAGTCGACGGGCGGGGCGTCGGCGGCGGCCGTCCCCGCCGTGCGCTGTCGCCGGGTGAGCAGCAGCAGTCCGGCGAAGAGGATCAGGAACGGGACGGCGGTGCGGAACCCCGTGATGCGTTCGGCGAAGGAGGAGTAGCCGGCGACGAGGTTCTGCAGGACACCGAGGCCGAGTCCGCCCGCGAAGGCGAGGGGTACGGAGGCGAAGCGCCCGAGGACCGCGGCGGTCGCCGACACGAACAGGAACAGGGTGAAGTCGTGCGCGGACAGGCCGAGCAGCGGGGTCGCGAGGACGCCGGCGAGGCCCGCGAGCCCGGACGACAGCATCCACGCCACGGTGGAGAGCCGGTCGGCGCTCATGCCGCGCAGTTCGACGAGTGAGCGGTTGTCGACGGCGGCCCGCAGGCGCAGGCCGAGGGTGGTGTGGCGCATCAGGATCCACAGGCCGAGCGCGACGGCGGCGGTCGCCACCCAGGTGATCAGCTGGTCGGAGTCGATGCCGACGCCGTCCATCAGCTGCCAGTTCTTCGCGGGGCTCGGGCCGACGCCCGGCAGCCCGAACTGGTTCTCGGCGGGCTTGACGGACACGCCCGCGTCGTCGAGCAGTTCCACCACCCACAGGCCGAGCGCGGGCAGTGCGACGAGGAGGCCGATGGTCGCGACGATCTGTGCGGTCTCGCCGACGCGCGCCAGCTTGCGGAACATCAGCCGGTCAAGTCCCCAGCCCAGCAAGGGAGATGCGACACAGACGAGGAGGAGCGCGGTCGGCACGGCGGGCCAGCCGAGACCGGAGTGCAGTTCGTAGAAGGCGAGCGCGCACAGGTAAGCGGTGGCGCCATGGGCGAAGTTGAAGAGGCCGGAGGCCGAGTAGGACAGGACGAGGCCGGTGGCGAGGAGCGCGTACAGCGCACCCGACACGAGCCCGCTCAGCACGAAGGCCAGCAGGTCGGACATGCGGGGCGCCCCCTACTTGAACGGGATGGGCTCGTAGCACTTGAAGGGTGACGAGACGTGGTACGCCCCGTTCTTGAGCTGGACGAGGGCGCCGCAGCCGAACGACTCCTTCTGCCCCTTGGGCAGGGCGCGGTCGCCGACCATCGTGCCGGTGTCGGAGAACCCGTTCGCGGCCTTCTGGAAGGAGGCGACGGTGAGGTTCCGGCCGGCCTTCTGCGCGATGGAGAGGAACAGGTCGGCGGACATGTAACCGGTCATCATGTGCATGTTGAGCGGCACGTCCTTCCCGCCCGACGCCTTCTTGATGTCCGCCTTGAACTGCTTCATCGCCGCCGAGCGCGTCTCGAAGGGCTCGAAGGTCAGCAGGATGTGCACCCCGTCGAGCGCCTCCTTCGTCGCGCTCTTGGCGAGCAGCCCCGGGTCGTAGTCGGTCGGGTCGGTGAGGACGCCGCGGTACCCGGCGCGCTTGACGGCGGTGAACAGGCCGATGTTGTACGGGGTCTGCATGACGGAGACGACGATGTCGGGTGCCTTGCCGCCGTCGCTGCGCAGGATCTCCTTGGTGTACGCCGACCAGTCGCTCGGCACCGAGGTCGCGGGCACGGACGACTTGGCGAACGTGACATTGTATCCGGCGGACGCGAAGCTCTGCTTGTAGGTGCGGATGGCGAAGGTGCCCGCGTCGTTGTCGTTGGCGAGGATGGCGACGGTCTTCCCCTTGGCGCCGTACGTGACCTGCTTGAGGCCCTCGGGCCAGGTCTGCGAGATGGTGCCGCCGGGCATCGGGACCATGCAGCCGCCGAAGCCGTAGATGTAGGCGGGTCCGCAGAAGGACGGGATCGTGCCCCAGCCGAACGTGGGGACCTTCTGCTTCTGGAGGAAGTCGGCGCCGGAGAAGGTGACCGAACTCATCGGCGAGATCGCGAACACCTTGTCCTGCTGGACGAGTTTGCGGGCCGCGGCGAGGTTCTTGGCCGGGTCCTGGCCGTCGTCCTCCGCGCCCAGGTAGTCGATCTTCCTGCCGTTGATCCCGCCCTCGGCGTTGGCGCGGGCGAAGCGGGCCCTCGCGCCGAGATCGGTGTCCTTCTTGCTGTAGCCGCTGGCGGTCGTCATCGAGACGATGCCGCCGACCTTGATGGCGTCATCCGTCACTCCGCGTACCGAACTCCCCTTGCTGTCAGGGGAGTTGCCGGTGGCTGCGGAGTTGCAGGCGGTGGCGAGCAGCAGTGCCGCCACAGTGGCGGTGATGGCGCGGACAGTTCGCGACACGATGGGCCCCCTCCGTCGGGTGAGGGTGATTCTGTGTGCGACCTGATGAACCGTCAATAACTGACGCATCGGTAATTGATGAACCGTCAGAAACGATTCGCGGCCGGGTCAGGGCCTTGTGGCGGGGTTACCGTCGGGAACGTACCGGGGCGCGATCAGCCCCGGTACAGCGCCTCGACCTCCTCCGCGTACGCCGTCTCGATCGCCTTCCGCTTCAGCTTCAGGGACGGCGTGAGCAGCCCGTGCTCCTCGGTGAACTGGTAGGCCAGTATCCGGAACGTACGGATCGACTCGGCCTGCGAGACCAGGGTGTTGGCCGCCACGACGGCCCTGCGCACCTCGGTCTCCAGGTCATGGTCGTGGACCAGCTGGGCGGGCTTCAGCGGCGGCTTGCCCCGCATGTTCAGCCAGTGCTCGACGGCCTCGGCCTCCAGCGTGACGAGCGCGGCGATGTACGGCCGGTCGTTGCCGACGACGATGCACTGCGCGACCAGCGGATGGTCGCGCACCCGCTCCTCCAGCTGCTGCGGCGAGACGCTCTTGCCGCCGGAGGTCACGAGGATCTCCTTCTTGCGGCCGGTGATCGTCAGGTAGCCGTCGTCGTCGAGCGCGCCCAGGTCGCCGGTGGCCAGCCAGCCGTCGTGCAGCGTGGCGTCGGTGGCCTTCGGGTCGTTGAGGTACCCCTGGAACACATTGCCGCCGTACAGCCAGACCTCGCCGTCGTCGGCGATATGAACCGTCGTGCCGGGGATGGCCTGGCCGACCGTGCCGTAGCGGGTCTGCTCCGGCGGGTTCGCGGTCGCCGCCGCCGTGGACTCGGTGAGCCCGTAGCCCTCGTAGATCGTGACGCCGGCGCCCGCGAAGAACAGGCCCAGGCGGCGGTCCATCCCCGAGCCGCCCGACATCGCGTGCCGCACCCGGCCGCCCATCGCCTCGCGGACCTTGGAGTAGACGAGCTTGTCGAAGATCGAGTGCTGCATGCGCAGCGACGCGGACGGCCCGGGGCCGGTGCCGAACGCCTTCGCCTCCTGCGCGTCCGCGTATTTGACGGCGCACTCGACGGCCTTGTCGAACGGCCCCGCCTTGCCGTCCTTCTCGGCCTTGCGGCGGGCCGCGTTGAACACCTTCTCGAAGATGTAGGGCACGGCGAGGATGAACGACGGGCGGAACGACTGCAGATCGGGCAGCAGGGCCGCCGCGTTGAGCTGCGGCTGGTGGCCGAGCTTCACGCCGCCGCGGATCGCGGCGATCTGCACCATGCGCCCGAAGACGTGCGCGAGCGGCAGGAACAGCAGTGTCGAGGCCTCGTCGCCGCGTTTGGAGTGGAACACCGGCTCCCACCGGCTGACCATCGTGTCCGCCTCGAACATGAAGTTCGCGTGGTTGATGACGCAGCCCTTGGGGCGGCCCGTGGTGCCCGAGGTGTAGATGATCGTGGCGACGGAGTCGGGGGTGACGGCGCGCCGGTGGCGGTGCACCACCTCGTCGTCGATGTGGGCGCCGGCCTCGATGAGATGGGGCACGGGATCGGAGTCCAGCTGCCACATCCGGCTGAGCGTGGGCAGCCGGTCGATGACGGTGGCGATCGTCATCGCGTGGTCCTCGTGCTCCACCATCGCGGCCGACACCTGCGCGTCGTGCAGGGTCCAGAAGACCTGCTCGGCGGAGGCCGTCGGATAGATGGGCACGACCTGGGCGCCGATCGTCCACAGCGCGAAGTCGAAGAGGGTCCACTCGTAGCGGGTCCTCGACATGATCGCGACGCGGTCGCCGAAGCGGACGCCCTGCGCGAGCAGCCCCTTGGCGAGCCCGAGCACTTCGTCACGGAATTCGGCGGCGGTCACGTCGCACCAGCGGCCCGCATTGTCCTTGCGGCCCAGCGCGACGCGCAGCGGATCCTCCAGGGCATGGTCGAACACGGCGTCGGCCAGGCCGCCCACCGGCGGCGCCGACGCCAGAGGGGGGTTGGTGAACTCGCGCAATGTTGCTCCTTGTGGCGCTCCGCACAGCGCCGGTGACGGTACCCCACCGCGCGCCCCGGCGGGAGGGGTCCAAATGGGCCGGAGCGCGCGGAATATGCACTGGTCAGCCGGTGAAATACGGCCACAAGGGGAAGGGCGGGACAGAATTCCTACGGTTCAGTAAGTTTCGGTGGCGTAATCTCCACGGAATCTGTACGGGGCGCTTACTGGGGGTCCGCTGCGGGGTTTTTGGGCGGACTGGTCGCTTCCGATTTCTCCACGGATAGCCCACGACCGTCCCCGGCGGCCGCGGCGGAGGTCGCTCCCCGTGGACGGTGGGCGGCCCGCGGCGCCCTCACCAGCGCAAGGACCAGCACCCCCGCGACGAGCGCCGCACAGCCCGCGACCACGGACGCCGTGTTCAGCCCCGACGCGAAGGCCACCCGCAGCGCGTGCTCCGGGACCACCCCGTCCAGGGCCCGCGCCCCGCCGCCCGCGAGCGTGTGCGCGGCGCCGTGCGACAGGGAGTGCTGCATCGTCGACGTCAGTACGGTGCCGAGGACGGCCACCGCGAGCGCGTAGCCGAGCTGCCGGAACGTGTTCACCGCGCCGCCCGCCATTCCCGCGCGCTCCGGTTCCACCGCGGCGAGCGCGGCGCCCGCGATCCCCGGCGAGACGAACCCGGTCCCGACGCCGACCAGGACGAGCCCAGGCACGAGCGCCGTCCACGTCGAGCCCGGGTCGACGAACGCCTGGCAGAACAGCCCGGCCGCGATCAGGACGAGGCCGCCGCCGATGGTGAACCGGGCCGGCACCCCGTGCAGCAGCCGCCCGCCGATGACCGCCACCACGACCGAGGCGCCCGACATGGTCAGGAAGACCAGGCCGCCGTGGACGGGGCTCATGCCGAGCAGGGTCTGCAGCCAGATCGAGGTGTAGGGGACGACGCCGAACGCGGCGCCGTTGAACGCGAGCGCCCCCGCCATCACCCCGACGAACGCCGGCTTGCGCAGCAGGGCCAGATCCAGCAGCGGATGCGCGCTGCGCCACTCGACCACGACGAACGCGACCAGCGCGAGCGCCGCCACGACGAACGCGGCGGTGGTCCCGGCCGATGTCCACCCCTGCGAACCGGCCCGTACGACCCCGTACGTCGCCGCCCCCGCGAAGCACGCGAACGCCGCGGTGCCCGCCCAGTCGACCCGCCGCCCGCGCGGCCCCCGCGACTCGGGCACCACCCGCAGCGTCAGCCACACCGACACCACGCTCACCGGCAGATTGATCCAGAAGATCCACCGCCAGCCGGGACCCTCCGTCATCACCCCGCCGAGCACGGGACCGATCGCGGCCGCGCCGCCGCTCACCGCTCCCCAGACCCCGAGCGCCGCCGAGCGCCGCTTGCCCTGGTAGACGGAGCCGAGCAGCGGAAGCGTCGTCGCGAACATGGCCGCGGCGCCCACCCCCTGCACCATCCGCGCCGCCACGAGCAGCCCCGGACCGCTCGCGAGACCGCAGCCGAGCGACGCCACCGCGAACAGCGCCACGCCCGCCACATGGACCCGGCGCCGCCCGAGTATGTCGGCGGCGGCCCCCATGCCGAGCAGCAGCGCGGCGAGCGCCAGCGCGTAGCCGTCCATCACCCATTGCAGATCGCTCAGCGACGCGTGCAGGCTGCGCGCCATGTCGGGCAGCGCCACGACGACGATCGTCACGTCCAGCAGCAGCATGAACGTTCCCAGACAGACCGCGGTCAGCGGTCCCCATGTACGCATCCTCAAAAGCTCCTCGCCCGATGCCTTACCGATGTCAGGCTCGTACGATGGGCCGCGCACGGCGGATCCCGGTGATCAGCGGCCAGGGAACGAAGGAATCCGACATCAGGAGCGAGCAGACCGATGGAATCCCCTCCCTTCGACGAGCTGGATCTGAAACTGCTCCACGCCCTTGAGGTCGACGGCCGCGCCCCCTTCAGCCGGATCGCGGCCGTCCTCGGCGTCTCCGACCAGACCGTCGCCCGCCGCTACCGCAAGCTCGTCGCCGAGGGCGGTCTGCGGGTCGTCGGACTCCAGGACAGCCAGCGGCTCGGCCACGACCACTGGATGCTGCGCCTGCGCTGCGCCCCCGAAGGCGCCGAGGCCATCGCCACCGCCCTGGCCCGCCGCCCCGACACCGCGTGGATCGGCCTCACCTCGGGCGGCACGGAAGTCGTCTGCATGACCGTCCCGCGCACCCAGGGCGACCACGACGACCTCCTCCTCGGCAAGTTGCCGCGCACCCCGCACATCGTCGAGATCCGCGCCCTGCAGACGCTGCACCGCTTCTTCGGCGGCCCGGCCGGCTGGCTCGTCAAGAACGGGCCGCTCACCGCGGACCAGGTCGCGGAGCTCGGCGCGCCTCTCCGGTCCACCGGGGACCTCGTCCGCGTCACCCCCGACGACGCGGCGCTGACCGCCGTACTCAAACGCGACGGCCGCGCCGGATACCCCGAACTCCAGCGCGCCACGGGCCGCTCGGAGTCGTCCGTGAAGCGCCGCCTCGACCAGCTCATCGCCTCGGGCTCCCTCTACATCGACATCGAGTACGACACCGAGCGCCTCGGTTTCACCAACGGCGCCGTCCTGTGGATCACGGCGGCCCCCGCCTCTCTCGACGCCGTCGGCCGCGCACTCGCCGAGCACCGGGAGATCGCCTACGCCGCCGCGACCGCGGGCCCCTCGAACCTGGTCGCCACCGTCGTGACCCGGGACACCGCCGACCTCTACGCGTACATCAGCGGCAAGCTCGGCCGGCTCGAAGGCGTCCAGCACGTGGAGACGTCGCCGTTCATGCGGAAGGTCAAGCAGCTGACGTACCAGCCGCCCGTCCGCTAGCGCCCGCCCGCCCGTTCGCTGGCGCCCGCTGCTAGCGGTTGCGGTGCAGCCGGTCGCCCCCGTCGAGGATCGCCTGGGCCAGCGCCTGCGCCGCCTCGCCCTGGGCGCGGCCGTGCCGCGGGCCGTGCAGCAGTACGAAGTCCACCTCGCCCAGCTCCGGCAGTCCGGCCCGTTCCGGTACGCGGACCAGGCCGGGCGGGATCAGGCCGCGCGAGTGCGCCATCACGCCGAGGCCTGCCCTGGCCGCCGCGATCAGGCCGTTGAGGCTGCCGCTGGTGCAGGCCACGCGCCAGGCGCGGCCGTGCCGCTCCAGGGCTTCGAGGGCCAGGGCCCGCGAGATGCCCGGCGGCGGGTACACGATGAGCGGCACCGGACGGTCCGGGTCCAGGCGCAGCCGCTCCGCGCCGATCCACACCAGCCGGTCGTGCCACACGGACTCGCCGCGCGGGTCCTCCGGCCGCCGCTTGGCGAGGACCAGGTCGAGCTTGCCCGCGTCGAGCTGCTCGTGCAGCGTCCCGGACAGCTCGACCGTCAGCTCCAGGTCCACCTCGGGGTGGTCGTGCCGGAACGCCTCCAGGATCTCGGTGAGCCGGGTCAGAACGAAGTCCTCCGACGCGCCGAAGCGCAGCCGCCCGCGCAGCCGCGTGCCCGTGAAGAACACCGAAGCCTGCTCGTGCACCTCCAGGATCCGGCGCGCGAAGCCGAGCATCGCCTCGCCGTCCTCCGTGAGCTCCACCGTGTGCGTGTCCCGGGTGAACAGGGTCCGCCCCGTGGCGTCCTCCAGGCGCCGCACATGCTGACTGACCGTGGACTGGCGCAGGCCGAGGCGGCGGGCGGCCTGCGTGAAGCTCAGCGTCTGGGCCACCGCGAGGAACGTACGCAGCTGCGAGGGGTCGTACATGCCCCCGACCCTACCCGCGCCCATCGCGAAACGTGATGACAGTCAGTGCGGTATGCAGGATTCCCGATCGCGGTGATCAGGAGGACGATGAAGAGGGCACGACCTGAACCGACAGCAAGGAACATGGAACCCGTGAAACGCCTGACTTGGCCGTCCTGGATGCCGGTCGACCCCTACATCCTGGCGCTCATAGGGACGGTGGGCCTCGCGGCGCTCCTGCCCGCGCGCGGTGGTGCGGCCGATGTCGCGTCCGGCGCCTCGACCACCGCCGTCGCGTTCCTCTTCTTCCTCTACGGGGCGCGCCTGTCGACCCGCGAGGCCCTCGACGGGCTCAGGCACTGGCGGCTCCATGTGACCGTCCTCGCCGCCACGTTCGTCGTCTTCCCGCTCCTCGGCCTCGCGGCCCGCGGCCTCGTCCCCGTGGTCCTCACGCCGTCCCTCTACGACGGCCTGCTCTTCCTCACCCTCGTCCCCTCGACGATCCAGTCGTCGATCGCCTTCACCTCCATGGCCCGCGGCAACGTGCCCGCGGCGATCTGCGCGGGCTCCTTCTCCTCGCTGGCCGGCATCGTCATCACCCCGCTGCTCGCGGCGGGCCTCCTCGGCAACAGCGGCGGCGGGTTCTCGGCGGACTCCCTCGTCAAGATCGTGCTGCAGCTGCTCGTACCGTTCCTCGCCGGGCAGTTCCTGCGCCGCTGGGTCGGCTCCTTCATCACGCGGCACAAGAAGGTCCTGAGCTACGTCGACCGCGGCTCGATCCTCCTCGTCGTCTACACCGCGTTCAGCGAGGGCATGGTCCAGGGAATCTGGCACCAGGTCAGCGCGGTGCGCCTGGGCGGGCTCCTCGCCGTCGAAGCGGTGCTGCTCGCCGTGATGCTGGCGGTCACCTGGTACGGCGGCAAGACGCTCGGCTTCGGGCGCGAGGACCGCATCGCGATCCAGTTCGCCGGGTCGAAGAAGTCCCTGGCGGCCGGACTGCCCATGGCGAGCGTCCTGTTCGGGGCGCACGCGTCCCTCGCCGTGCTGCCGCTGATGCTGTTCCACCAGATGCAGCTGATGGTGTGCGCCGTGATCGCCAAGCGCCGGGCGCTCGACCCCCTGGAGCAGGTCAGCGCGGGG
The DNA here is from genome assembly GCF_045040855.1 of Streptomyces sp. NBC_00009. Classification (NCBI taxonomy): domain Bacteria; kingdom Bacillati; phylum Actinomycetota; class Actinomycetes; order Kitasatosporales; family Streptomycetaceae; genus Streptomyces; species Streptomyces sp. NBC_00009. The sequence continues at coordinate 1,207,165 of NZ_CP108312.1, read as the reverse complement.
GAGAAGCGAGCCGCAGAGCCACGAACCGCGGCCGGTACAGCGACACGTTCCGGCTGACCTGCGCCTGCGCGGTGGCGGGCGCCGCGTCCAGCCAGTTGACGTCATAGCTGAGCAGCACGCGCCCGTCACCACCGCCGAGCGCGGGGTGCGCCTGCGGGTTGTACGCAGCCGTGTCCTGCCGGAGCGCCCCGTCCCGCGGCAGCGGCGCCTCGAAGCCCTTCGCGGGACCGTGCCAGGGCCCGGTCGGCGCACACGCCCAGTAAGAGGTGACGCGCGTCAGGCCGGCGGTCCCGGCGGCCATCGTGAACAGGACGTACGTACCGCCGTCGCGCACGACGGTGAACGCGCTGCCGACCCCGCGCCGTTCACCGTCGCCGAGGACCGCCCGTGGCCGTGGAGCGCGCGTCCAGCGCGAGCCGTCCCAGTAGCGCCACGCCCCCGGCTCGGCGAGCCGGCCGTGCGGCACCCGCGCGACATAGGCGCGGCGCGTGGCCCCCTGCCCGTCGTCACCGCCGAACACGTACGTCCAGCCGCCCCGGTCGACGGCCGTCGTGCCGAACAGGACGCGCCGCGCCGGGTCCGGCACGCCCCGCTGGTCGAGGACCGTGGCGACGCTCTCGACGCCCAGGCCGGGCAGCGAGAGCGTGGCGACCTCGGTGGCGGCGGGCATGCCGTAGATCCAGGGACCCGTCCCCGTCGTACGGGTCCACAGCAGGACGCGGACGACCTGCTCGGCGGAGCCGGGGGAGCGGGGCTCGACGCGGGCGGCGACGGGCCAGCGCCACTGCTGCGGCGCCGGGTCGGGGAACAGGGGCGCGGGGAGCGTGCGCTCCAGGGCGCCCGAACGGCCCGTCACCACCGCCGAGTTGCGCACGAACGGCGCCGAGATGTCCCGCCAGGCGTGGGGCTGGCCCGCCGGGTTGGGCGGCGCGTGCACCTGCCCGAGATAGGTGTCGGAGAACAGCCACAGGACCCGCCCGTCCGGGAGCCGCACCGAGTGCGTGCCGTCGCCGCCCGTCCAGTCGTCGCCCCGCGACGCGTCGTCGCCGTAGCGGGCGAACGCCCCCGTGAGGCCGGGGTCGGCGGACCACGAGGCGACGGTACGCGCAGCGCACGGGCGACCGCCCTCCCGGTCGTCGTCCGGGAGGGCGGTCAGCAGGGCGGCGGCGCACACCAGGGCCAGCAGCAGGCCGAGACCCGCTCCCACGCTCCTGCGGCGCACCGCCTCCGTGTCCGCGGGCACCTTTCGGACGCTAGTGGCCGCCGCGCACGCGGTCCATGGGCAGCCACAGGACGGTGTCCGGGGTCACAGTGGTGATCGGAGTGTTGAGCTCCTCGTCGCTCAACGCCCGGTCCTGGACCCGGACTTCGTCGATCGCGCCGGTGAAGTGCGCCCGGCTGTCCATCCGCTCGCCCACGTGCACGCCGAACGGCGAGTTACGGCTGACGGAGCCCGGTACGTCCGCGGTACTCACCGACGTACCGTCCACGGACAGCGTCAACTGCCCCCCGCCGCGCCGCAGTACGGCGCGGTGCCACTGGCCGTCGTTGTACGCGGCGGCGGTGCGCACCGAGGCCGTTCGCGGGGCCGCGGCTCCGTCCCGCGTGGTGATCAGGCCCGTGATGCGGTTGCTCGCGGGCTCGGCGCGCAGCCACACCTGCGGCTGCGTGGTGCCGATGCCGCCCATCCACAGCAGGGGCTGCTCACCGGTCGTGGCGGAGTAGCGGAACCACAGGGACGCGGTGAAGTCCTTCGTCCCGAGCGGCAGCCGGTCGCCGTACGGGAGCCGTACGGCGTCGTCCGTGCCGTCGAAGGAGAGCGCCCCGCCGAAGCGGCCGGCGGTCGGGGAGGCGCCGCCGAGCACGGCCGCGTCCCGCGCGTGGCGGGCCCGGTCCTGCGTCGTCGGGTCGGCGCCGCGGCGCGGCGTCAGCCAGTCCTCGGTGAAGCGCGCGAAGCGGATCTCGTCGCGGGCGTCGACCGCGCCGCCCTCGTACATGAGGCCCACCTGGTCGCGGGTCGCCTGCACGAGGTCCGAGTAGCCGGACCAGTCGGTCGTCACCACGGTCGAGCGGTCGAAGCTGTCCCAGGTTCGCCCGCCGTCGTACGAGGAACGGATGGTCATGGTCCGGCGCCGGTCGGGGTCGCCGGGGCAGGCCAGCAGGAGCCGGTTGCCGGTGCGCAGGACCGAACCCTGCACCTGCGGGGTGTAGAGGTCGGGGATCGCCGTGAAGCGCCGCGTGAACGAGTCGCCGCCGTCCCGGCTCCACGTGTGCGTGCGGTGACCGAGGTCGGTGCCGTCCTGCTCGCGCCCCGACACGTACAGGGTGCCGCCGGGCAGTTCGGCGAGGGTCATCTCGGACGGCTTCTGCCGGAAGGTGCCGTCGTCCGCGATCGGCCACGAGTCCTTCGCGCCGACCCGCCAGTGGCTGCCGCCGTCGTCGCTGACCATGAGCGCGGCGTGGTTCGCGGTGACGCGACTGCCGTTCCAGGTCTCGGCGTTGACGGTGAAAACGAGCCGGCCGCGGTGACGCCCCTGGGTGAGCTGGATGCCGTGCACGGGCCCGGTCGCGTACCAGGAGTTCCAGTCCTTCGGCAGGATCTCGTCGCTCAGGTCGCGCGGCGCCGACCAGGTGCGGCCGTCGTCGTCGCTGTACTGGAGGTGCGGGGTGCGGTCGCACGGCACGGCGCAGTTCTTTCCGTCCGTGCGGCCGGTGTTGTACGTCTCCGCGAGCAGGATGCGGCCCGTCCTGAGGTCGACCACCGGGGCGGGGTTGCCGTGCGTGTCACCGGCGCCCTCGTTGACGACCTGGAGCGGGCTCCAGGTGCGGCCGCCGTCCTCGGACCGCTTGACGACGATGTCTATGTCGCCCGCGTCGGAACAGTCGTTCGTCCGCCCCTCGGCGAAGGCGAGCAGCGTCCCCTGCTTCGTCTTCACGACGGCGGGAATGCGATAGCAGGCGTACCCGGGATCCTGGGAAGCCTTGAAGAGGACCTGCTGCTCGAACGGCGGCTGCGTCGCGGCCGCTCGGGCCGCCTGCGCCGCGCCGGCCGGTTCGGCGGCGTGCGCGGGCAGCGCGGCTCCGGCGGCGACGGCGAGCAGCGCGACGACGGATGTGCCCAGGGATCTCAGACGTACGCGGAGACTTGACGACATGGTGCGGCCACCCTTCAACGGCTCATGTCAAGGCTGATGTCACGGCTCATGCGTCTGGACATCCAGACATCCCACGTCCAATGTCCGGGCCACAGACGCTACTTGGGACGCTCGGCACGCCACAAGCACCGTGCATCAGGGGATCAGGACGACCTTGCCGAGATTGGCGCGCCCTTCGATGGCCTCGTGGGCCCGCGCCGCGTCCTCCAGGGCGAACTCCGCGTGCACCACGGGCCGCAGAGCCCCCTCGAAGAACAGCCGCCACAGCTCTTTGCGCCACCGTTCGTACATCTCGGGCTTCCCTCGCGCGATGAGCGCCATCTGGAAACCGATGACGGACTTGGCGCCCACGAGCAGGTCGTACGCCTCGACGGTGCCGCCGCCCGAGCTGTACGCCACGAGCCGCCCGTGCGGCGCGAGCGCCTTCACGCCCGGCGTCAGCAGCTCGCCGCCCACCGCGTCCAGGACGTAGTCGACAGGCTCGCCCCAGGTCTCGTCGGCGTAGATCACCACGTCGTCGGCGCCGAGTCCGCGTACGAACTCCGCCTTGCCGGGCCCCGACACTGCGCCTGTGACCCGGGAAGCCCCGCTCGCCGCCGCGAGTTGCAGGGCCAGATGGCCGACCCCGCTCGCCGCCGCCGTGACGAGCGCCGTCTCGCCCGGCTCGGGGCGTGCGGCCTGCAACGCTCCGTACGCCACGAGCCCGCTGCGGACCAGGGCCACCGCGTCGGTGGCGCTCGCGCCGTCCGGCACCGGTGACGCCATGGCGACGTGCAGGAGCGCGTGGTCGGCGTAGCCGTGTCCGAAGACGAGGCCGGTGACGCGGTCGCCAGGGGCGTACTCCGTCACGCCGGGACCCACGGCCGCCACTTCGCCGGCGATTTCGCCGCCCAGTGCGATGGGTTCGCGCGACTCCCGCACCTTGCGGACGACGGGCAGTGTGACGCCGATCGCCTCGGTGCGGACGAGGAGTTCGCCGGGTCCCGGCTCGGGAACGGGCGCGTCTTCCAGGAACAGGACGTCGGGGCCACCGCTGTGTTCGTACCGGACGCGCCGCATCGGCACACCGCCTTCCCGGAGGGAGTCGTTGGGAGAGCCAACGATACCGAGATTCATTGGGAAGTCCAACGGTTATTGGTTAAACTGCCCCCATGTCCGAGAACCCGCCCGCCCTGGGCGCCATCCGCACCCTCCCCAGCTGGCGCCTCGGCCGCGCCGCGGAGCGCGGGCGCGGCCTCGTCGCCGACGCGCTCGCCCGCGAGGGCCTGAAGATGTGGCACCACGTGGTCCTGTGCGCGGTGACGGACCTGCAACCCGTGGCCCAGGCCGACCTGGTGCGCAGCGTCTCGCTCGACCCCAAGGACATGGTCGGCGTCCTGAACGACCTCCAGGACGCGGGACTCGTCGTCCGCACCCCCGACCCGAAGGACCGCCGCAAGAACGCCGTCACGGTCACGGACAAGGGCAGCGCGACGCTACAGCGGTGCGCCGCGGCCGCCGAGGACGCCAACGCCGCGCTCCTGGCGCCGCTTTCGGCCGAGGAGCGCGCCGCGTTCATGGACATGCTGGGGCGGATATCCGGCGAGCCGGGCACGTAGAAAAGCGAGCCGGGCACGTAGAAAAGAGGGATGTCGGGGCGGCGTCGGCGCGTGGGGCCCGGCCGGCGCAGGGGGCGCTCCCCGCCGGATCCGGGCCCCGTCGCCGTGCCGCGGGGAAACCGGTCAGCCCTGAGCGGCCGCGGCCCGCAGGGCGATGCGGTGTTCTCCCGCGTACACGTTCATGTTGGGCCCACGCAGGAAACCGACCAGCGTGAGGCCGGTCTCGGCGGCCAGGTCGACCGCGAGCGACGACGGCGCGGACACGGCCGCGAGGACCGGGATGCCCGCCATCACCGCCTTCTGCGCGAGCTCGAAGGAGGCGCGGCCCGAGACGAGCAGGATCGCGCGCGACAGCGGAAGGCCGCCGCTCTGGAGGGCGCGCCCGACAAGCTTGTCCACCGCGTTGTGCCGGCCCACGTCCTCGCGGATGTCGAGCAGTTCCCCGCCCTCCGAGAACAGCGCCGCGGCGTGCAGACCCCCGGTCCGGTCGAAGACCCGCTGGGCCTCGCGCAGCCGGTCGGGGAGGCTCGCCAGGAGCGAGGGCTCGATCCGGACCGGGGGAGTGTCGTCGATCGCGAACCGCGTCGTCGTACGGACCGCGTCCAGGCTCGCCTTCCCGCACAGGCCGCACGACGACGTCGTGTACACGTTGCGTTCGAGCGTGATGTCGGGGATCACCACACCGGGAGCGGTGCGCACGTCGACGACGTTGTACGTGTTCGACCCGTCCTCCAGGGCCCCCGCGCAGTACACGATGCTCTGCAGTTCCTCCGTCGCGCCGAGGACGCCCTCGCTGACCAGGAACCCCGCCGCGAGCGCGAAGTCGTCGCCCGGGGTGCGCATCGTGATGGCGAGGGGCTTGCCGTTGAGCCGGATCTCCAGTGGCTCCTCGGCGACGAGCGTGTCGGGCCTGCTGGAGACTTGCTCGCCCCGGATGCGGAGCACCTTGCGTCGTTCCGTGACTCGTCCCATGTTCCGATCAGTCCCGGTTCTGTACGTGCTGATAGCCGAAGCGGCCCTTGATGCAGAGGTTGCCGTGGGTCACCGGGTTGTCGTGCGGCGAGGTGACCTTGACGATCTCATTGTCCTGGACGTGGAGAGTGAGGTTGCAGCCCACTCCGCAGTACGCGCACACCGTCGTCGTCTCCGTCTGCTCCGCCTCGTTCCAGGTCCCCGCCGCCCGCATGTCGAACTCCGACTTGAAGGACAGCGCGCCCGTCGGGCACACCTCGATGCAGTTGCCGCAGTACACGCACGCCGACTCGGTGAGCGGGCCGTCGTGCTCGACGGCGATCCGGGCGTCGAAGCCGCGCCCCACGACCGAGATCGCGAACGTGTTCTGCCACTGGTCACCGCACGCGTCGACGCACTTGTAACAGAGGATGCACTTGTCGTAGTCCCGGACGTACAGGTCGTTGTCGACGCGCGGCTCCTCGTCCACACGCGCCGCGTCCGGTCCGAACCGGTCGGGCTTCGCCTCGTACTCCTTGATCCACTCGGCGGCGCGCGGCGTCGTCGACAGGTTCACGGACGAGGCGAGCAGTTCGAGGACGACCTTGCGGCTGTGCCGGGCCCGCTCCGTGTCCGTGCGCACCTCCATTCCCGCCTCGGCCTTGCGCGAGCACGCCGGGGCGAGGGTACGGGCGCCCTCGACCTCGACGACACAGACCCGGCACGCGTTCTTCGGCGTGAGGGTGTCGCCCTCGCACAGCGTCGGGATGTCCTTGCCCGCGGCCCGGCAGGCGTCCAGGATCGTCGACCCCTCGGGCACCCGCGTCTCCTGCCCGTCCAGCGTGAACTCGACGAGGCGGCGCGGTACTCCCAGCGGTATGGCGGTCATTCGTACGCCCCCAGGCGGTCGATGGCGGATTCCACGGCGTTCCACGCGGTCTGCCCCAGACCGCAGATCGAGGCGTCCCGCATGGCCCGCCCCACCTCCCGCAGCAGCGCGATGTCACCGGCGGCCGCCGCGCCCGTCCGCTCGGCGATCCGGTGCAGCGCCTCCTCCTGCCGGACCGTGCCCACCCGGCAGGGCACGCACTGCCCGCACGATTCGTCCCGGAAGAACTCGGCGATGCGCAGCAGGATGCGCGGCAGCGGCACGGTGTCGTCGATGGCGAGGACGACGCCGGAGCCGAGCGTCGTGCCGGCCGCGCGCGTCCCCTCGAACGTGAGCGGGATGTCCATCTCGTCGGCGCGCACGAAGCCGCCCGCGGCGCCGCCGAGCAGCACGGCCCGCAGGTTCTCCGGTTTCCCGGCGAGGTCGAGCAGTTCGCCGAGCGTCGCGCCGAACGGCAGCTCGTAGATCCCGGGCCGCCCGACGCTCCCGGACACGCAGAACAGCTTCGGCCCCGTCGACTTCTCCGTGCCGATCGCCGCGTACGCCTCGGCGCCCATGGTCAGGATCGGCAGCACGTTCACGAGTGTCTCGACGTTGTTCTCGGCCGTCGGCTTCCCGAACAGGCCCTTCTCCACGGGGAAGGGAGGCTTGGAGCGCGGCTCGCCGCGGTAGCCCTCGATGGAGTTGAAGAGCGCGGTCTCCTCGCCGCAGATGTAAGCACCCGCGCCCCGCCGGATCTCGATGTCGAAGGCGTAGCCCTGACCGAGCACGTCGTCACCGAGCAGCCCGCGGGCGCGTGCCTGCTCGATCGCGTTGCCCAACAGCCTTAGCGCGCGCGGGTATTCACCGCGCAGATACAGGTATCCCTTGTGGGCGCCGACCGCGTACCCGGCGATCGTCATGGCCTCGATGAGGGAGTACGGGTCCCCTTCCATCAGGACCCGGTCCTTGAAGGTGCCGGGCTCGGACTCGTCGGCGTTGCACACCAGATAGTGCGGATGGTCGGGCTGCGAGGCGGTGGCCTTCCACTTCACGCCGGTGGGGAAGGCTGCCCCGCCGCGCCCGACGAGGCCCGCGTCGGTCACTTCCCGGATCACCCCGGCGGGCCCGAGCTCGAACGCCCGGCGCAGGGCGGTGTATCCGCCGTGGGACCGGTAGTCGTCGAGCGAGGCGGGGTCCACGACGCCGATGCGGCGCAGCAGGATGAGGCCGGACTGCCCGGCCTGCGGGACGGCGAGGGAGGCGGGCGGTTCGGGATCCGCGGCCTCGGGGGCGGTGGCGGCGAGGACGGCGGCCTCGGGGGTGGCGGGGGCTATGACGGCGGTCGCGTACGACTTCTCGGCGCCGGCCCCCTGTCCCGCCGCAGCGCCCGTACCTTCACCTGCACCCGCGTCCGAGCCCGCCCGCACCACCAGCGCCGCCGGCGCCCGCTCGCACAGCCCCAGACAAGGACTCCGCTCGACCGAAACCCCACTGCCGAGCCCAAGGCGCCCCTCCACCCCCGCGCAGAGCTCGGCGGAGCCGGCCGCCGCGCACGCGACATCCGTGCACACGTGCAGCACGGTCGCCGGGCGCGGCTTCACGGAGAACATCGAGTAGAACGTCGCCACCCCGTACGCCTCTGCGGGCGGCACCGTCAGCCGCCGGCACAGATAGTCGAGGGCGCCCTCGCTGATCCAGCCGACCCGGTCGTTGACCGCGTGCAGCCCCGGCAACAGCAGATCCCGCCGCTCCCGCGCCGCGCGGCCGCCGCGCGCCCAGCGCAGATCCGCGTCCGAACGGACCGTCGAGTCACCGAAAGGCGCTTCCCACGCCGACCCGGGCGGCCCGAGCAACGCGTCCACCGCCTCGCGTTCCTCGTCGGTGGGCTTGCTGTCACCGAAGTGCAGATCCATTTCCTGCCTCAGCTCCTCACGGCCGCGACGGGCAGCTTCTCGATACGGATCGCCGACGCCTTGAACTCCGCCGTCCCCGCGATCGGGCAGTTCGCCTCGATCGTCAGCTGGTTGGTGTCCACCTCGTCGGGAAAGTGCATGGTCATGAACGCGAGCCCGGGTCGCAGGGCCGGGTCGACCCACACGGGCGCCACCACGACGCCGCGCCGCGACGACACTCGGACCTCCTCGCCCACCACGACGCCGTAGTGCTCCGCGTCCTCGGGGCACAGCTCGACGTACTCGCCGCGCCGCAGCGGAGAGGCGAAACTCCCGCTCTGCACACCGGTGTTGTACGAGTCGAGGCGCCGGCCCGTGGTCAGGCGGATCGGGTACGTCTCGTCGGTCAGGTCGACCGGCGGGTCGTGCGCGACGATGCCGAACGGCGCGGGCCGGCCGCGCAGCGCCGGGTCCGACTCCCACAGCCGCCCGTGCAGGAAGCTCGACGGCAGGACCTCCAGGTCGGGGCACGGCCACTGAAGACCCTGGTGCTCCGCGAGGCGGTCGTACGTCATGCCGAAGTGGTCCGGCGACAGCGAGCGCAGCTCGTTCCACACGGCCTCGGAGTCGGCGAACTTCCAGTCGTGGCCGAGGCGCGCGGCGACCTCGCAGATGATGTCGATGTCCTCGCGGGCCTCGCCGGGCGGGGTGAGCGCGGCACGCACGCGCTGAACCCGCCGTTCGCTGTTGGTCGTTGTGCCGTCCGTCTCCGCCCACGCGGCGGTCGCGGGCAGCACGACGTCGGCCATCTCCGCCGTCTTCGTCAGGAAGATGTCCTGCACGACCAGGTGGTCGAGGGCCGCGAGACGGCGCATCGCCTGCTCGCTGTCCGCCTCGGACTGGGCGGGGTTCTCGCCGATGCAGTACACGGCGTGCAGCTCGCCGTGCTCCATCGCCTCGAACATGTCGGTGAGCGTCATCCCGTAGCGCGGCTGGATCTCGGTGCCCCAGGCCCGCTCGAACTTGACGCGGTGCGCGGCGTCGAGGATGTCCTGGAAGCCGGGCAGGCGGTTGGGGATGGCGCCCATGTCGCCGCCGCCCTGGACGTTGTTCTGCCCGCGCAGGGGCTGGACGCCGGAGCCGTAGCGGCCGACGTGCCCGGTGAGCAGCGACAGATTGATCAACGCCCTTACGTTGTCCGTGCCGTTGTGGTGCTCCGTGATGCCGAGGGTCCAGCACAGCTGGGCGCGTTCGGCGGTGGCGTAGGCGTGCGCGAGGTCGCGGATGGCGGCGGCGGGGACGCCCGTGACCTTCTCGGCGAGGGAGAGGGTCCACGGCTCGACCAGCTCGGCGTACTCGTCGAAGCCGGCCGTGGCCCGCTCGATGAACGCCTTGTTGTGCAGGCCCGCGTGGATGATCTCGCGGCCGACGGCGTGGGCGAGCGGGATGTCCGTGCCGACGTTCAGGCCGAGCCAGCTCTCCGCCCACTCGGCGGTCGACGTGCGCCGCGGATCGACGGCGTACATCCGTGCCCCGTTCCTGATCCCCTTCAGGACGTGCTGGAAGAAGATCGGGTGCGCGAAGCGGGCGTTGGAACCCCACATCACGACGAGGTCGGTGTGCTCGACCTCCTCGTACGAGGAGGTGCCGCCGCCCGAGCCGAACGCCGCGGACAGGCCCGCGACGCTCGGGGCGTGACAGGTGCGGTTGCACGAGTCGACGTTGTTGGTGCCCATCACGACGCGCGTGAACTTCTGCGCCACGTAGTTCATCTCGTTCGTGGCGCGCGCGCAGGACAGCATCGCGAACGCGTCCGGGCCGTGCGCCTCCTTGGTGCGCCGGAACCCCTCCGCCGCCCTGGCGAGCGCCTCGTCCCAGGTGGCGCGGCGGAACGGCTCTTCGCGTGAGTCCCGCACGAGGGGATGGGTGAGGCGGGTGTACGTCTTCGGGGTGCGGTCCCGCTTCTTCATGCCGCGCTCCTCATGCGGTCGGCGAGCAGATCCGAGATGGCGTGGACGGTGCGGAGCGTCGGGACCGGGACGCCGGTGATCTCCGCGAGTTCCACGACGGCCGCGAGCAGCACGTCGAGTTCGAGCGGTTTGCCGCGCTCCAGGTCCTGCAGTGTCGAGGTGCGGTGGTCGCCGACGCGCTCGGCCCCGGCCAGGCGCCGTTCGACGGAGATGTCCGGCCGGCAGCCCAGCGCCCCGGCGACGGCGAGCGTCTCGGTCATCATGATCTCGATGACCCGGCGCGTGCCGCCGTGCAGGCACATCTGCCGCATGGTCGCCCGGGACAGCGCACTGATCGGGTTGAACGAGATGTTGCCGAGCAGCTTGATCCAGATGTCACCGCGCAGCTCGGGCTCGACCGGGCACTTGAGGCCCCCGGCCTGCATCGCCTGACTGAACGCGAGGCACCGGTCCGACACCGAGCGGTCGGGCTCCCCGATGGAGAACCGGGTCCCTTCCAAGTGCCGTACGACGCCGGGGCCTTCGAGCTCCGTCGCCGCGTAGACGACACAGCCGATGGCCCGCTCCGGCGCGAGCACCGCACTGACCGCGCCGCCTGGGTCCACACTCTCGATGCGCTGCCCGTCGTGCGGGCCGCCGTGCCGGTGGAAGTACCACCAGGGGATGCCGTTCTGGGCCGCGATCACGGCCGTCGAGCTGTGCAGCAGTGGCTCGATGAGCGGCCCGCACGCCGCGTACGAGTTTGCCTTGAGGCCGAGGAAGACATAGTCGACCGGGCCGATCCCCGAGGGGTCGTCGGTCGCGTGGGTCCGGGCGGTGAAGTCACCGCGGGGGCTGCGTACTTGGACGCCGTGCTGCCTCATGGCCGCGAGGTGCGGTCCACGGGCTACGAGATGCACGTCGGCGCCGGCGCGGTGCAGCGCGGCTCCGACGTAGGCGCCGATCGCACCGGCGCCGAGGACTGCGACTTTCACGATGGCGAGCTCCGTTCGGTCGAGGGCTCCTGCTCTCACGGGAGGAGAGTGCGGAGGACCGTCGGACTGTCGATGGAATATTGTCTACAGTATGGAAGATGGGCCGACAAGAGGTGGCGCATCGCATACCGTGTACGGATTCCGGTGCGTGCTCTTCCCAACTCCCGGGCTGCTCCCTAACGTTCGGGATCATGAGGCCCCCCGTCGCGCCAACCGGCTGGAGCCGCTGGCTCGTTCCGCCCGCCGCTCTGTCCGTCCATCTCTCCATCGGCCAGGCCTACGCCTGGAGCGTCTTCAAGCCCCCGCTCGAATCCGCCATGCACCTCAGCGGCACCGAGAGCGCCCTCCCCTTCCAGCTCGGCATCGTGATGCTCGGCCTCTCCGCGGCCTTCGGCGGCACGCTCGTCGAGCGCAACGGCCCGCGCTGGGCGATGACCGTCGCCCTCATCTGCTTCTCCTCCGGCTTCCTGCTCTCCGCGCTCGGCGCCGCCACCGGACAGTTCTGGCTGATCGTCTTCGGCTACGGCTTCGTCGGCGGGATCGGCCTCGGCATCGGCTACATCTCGCCCGTATCGACCCTGATCAAATGGTTCCCCGACCGGCCCGGCATGGCCACCGGCATCGCGATCATGGGCTTCGGCGGCGGCGCGCTGATCGCCTCGCCCTGGTCCGCGCAGATGCTGGAGTCCTTCGGCGCCGACTCCTCGGGCATCGCCCTCGCCTTCCTCGTGCACGGACTCGCGTACGCCGTGTTCATGTCGCTCGGGGTGCTGCTCGTGCGGGTGCCCCGTACCGAGGGGGCGCCCAAGCCAGGGGCGCCCGCACCGCTCGAAGGGGTGCAGGTCTCGGCCCGCAGCGCCGTGCGCACCCCCCAGTTCTGGTGCCTGTGGCTCGTGCTCTGCATGAACGTGACGGCGGGCATCGGCATCCTGGAGAAGGCCGCCCCGATGATCACGGACTTCTTCAAGGACAGTGGCACCCCCGTCAGCGTCTCCGCGGCGGCGGGCTTCGTCGCGCTCCTGTCGGCGGCGAACATGGCGGGCCGCATCGGCTGGTCCTCCGCCTCCGACCTGGTCGGCCGCAAGAACGTCTACCGCCTCTACCTGGGCGTGGGCGCCGTCATGTACCTGCTGATCGCCCGCTTCGGCGACTCGTCCAAGCCCCTGTTCATCGGCTGCGCGCTGGTGATCCTCTCCTTCTACGGCGGCGGCTTCGCCACCGTCCCCGCGTACCTCAAGGACCTCTTCGGCACCTACCAGGTCGGCGCGATCCACGGCCGGCTGCTCACCGCGTGGTCCACCGCCGGAGTGCTCGGCCCGCTGATCGTCAACCGGGTCGCCGACAGCCAGGAAGAGGCCGGCAAGCACGGTCAGGACCTCTACGGCCTGTCCTTCACGATCATGATCGGTCTGCTCGTCGTCGGGTTCGCCGCCAACGAGCTGATCCGTCCCGTCCACGCCCGCCACCACATCCCCGCCCCGAGGGAGGCCACCGATGACGCAGCCGCAGAGCGCCGGCAGTCCGCCTAGCCGCCGCGCGCTCACCCTGTTCGCCTGGCTGTGGGTCGGGGTGCCGCTCGTGTACGGCCTGTACGAACTCGTGCAGAAGGCGAGGCAGCTCTTCACGGGGTAGACCGGGGCAGACCCCGGGCGCCACAGGGTGATGTGGGGCACCCTCCAACCAGGGCGCCCCAATCCTGTCGCTTTACGTGCCCTCGTACCGGTGAGTCGCTCACCAGACTGGTGGATCCGCATCTCGAACACCGAGGGGGCCCACCCATGACCGGTTCGCGCATCACCGCCGTAGGCCACTACCAGCCCGCCAGGGTTCTCACCAACGAGGACCTGGTGGCCATGGTGGACACCGACGACGCGTGGATCCGCAGCCGCGTGGGCATCCGCACCCGTCACATCGCGGGGCCCGACGAACCGGTCGACGAGCTGGCCGCGCACGCCGCGGCGAAGGCCCTCGCGGCGGCGGGGATGACGGCGAGCGACATCGACCTGGTCGTGGTCGCCACCTCCACCGCCGTCGACCGCTCGCCGAACATGGCCGCACGCGTCGCGCACCGCCTCGGCGTGCCCTCGCCCGCCGCGCTCGACGTCAACGTGGTGTGCGCGGGCTTCACGCACGCGCTCGCCACCGCCGATCACGCCGTACGGGCGGGTGCCGCGACGCGCGCCCTGGTGATCGGCGCCGACAAGATGTCCGCCGTCACCGACTGGACGGACCGCACCACCTGCGTCCTCGTCGGCGACGGCGCTGGCGCCGTCGTGGTCGAGGCCTGCCCGCCCGGCGACGAGCCGGGCATCGGGCCCGTCCTGTGGGGTTCCGTGCCCGAGATGGGCAACGCCGTGCGCATCGAGGGCGAGCCTGCGCGCTTCGCGCAGGAGGGCCAGAGCGTCTACCGCTGGGCGACACAGCAGCTGCCGCCGCTGGCCCGCGCGGCGTGCGAGCGGGCCGGGTACACGCCCGCGGATCTGGCCGCCGTCGTCCTGCACCAGGCGAACCTGCGGATCATCGAACCGCTCGCCGAGAAGATCGGCGCGGTGAACGCCGTCGTCGCGCGTGACGTCGTCGACTCGGGCAACACATCTGCCGCCAGCGTCCCGCTCGCCTTCTCCAAGCTCGTCGAGCGCGGCGAGATCCGCAGCGGCCAGCCGGTGCTGCTCTTCGGATTCGGCGGCAACCTGTCCTACGCGGGCCAGGTCGTCCACTGTCCCTGAGCAGGCGTGATTTCGCGGCGTTCACGGGTGTGACGAGACCGACTCCCGCCCCTACTGGCCATTGTGCTCGGTAGACTGTAGACGAAAGCCAATTCATACTGGCTTCTCCGTTGCACAGGAGGGGGACCGCGATGTTGTCCACAGGACTGCCGCAGGGGGCGGTGCCCAAGCTCGAGCGCCCCGGACCGCTGCGCGAGCGGGTCTACGAGGCGCTGCTCGAACTGATCACGACGCGTGCACTTCAGCCCGGCCAGCACCTGGTCGAGAGCGAACTCGCCGGGCACCTGGGGGTGTCGAGGCAGCCCGTGCGGGAGGCGCTCCAGCGGCTGAACACGGAGGGCTGGGTCGATCTCCGTCCCGCGCAGGGCGCCTTCGTGCACGAGCCGACCGAGGACGAGGCGGACCAGCTCCTCACGGTCCGTACGCTCCTGGAGGCCGAGGCGGCCCGCCTTGCCGCAGCGAACGCCGGCAAGCCCGGGATCACCGCACTCGAAGAGCTGTGCGCCAGAGGCGAGCAGGCCGTCGCCGACGGCGACGTCGAACTCGTCGTCGCCACGAACGCCGCCTTCCACGCCAAGGTCATGGAACTCGCGGGGAACGTCGTCCTCGGAGAACTCGCCGGACAGGTCGACCGCCGCGTGCGCTGGTACTACCAGCCGGTGGCCCGCCAGCGCGGCAAGCAGTCCTGGATCGAGCACCGCGAGCTGATCGCGGCGATCGCGCAGCGGGACGAGGCACGCGCGACGGCGGTCATGCGGGCCCACACCGAGCACACCCGCGAGACGTACCACCGGCGCGACCAGGCATAGGCGCAAGGGACGCGCCGCCCGCGGATCACGGTCGGGGCGCGCCCCTGAAGAGGGCGCGGGGCCGCTACATATGCGGCTCCGCCGCGTGGGCGCGACCAGCCACAGACAACCCGTCGCCCGAAGGAACGCCCCGACAGGCCCGCGCCTCCGCGGCCAGCATCGCCACAAGGATCACGACGAGCGCGACGAGTTCCGCCACGGCGGCCACCTGCGTCCCGAGCAGCGCCGAGCCGAGCACCACCGGCACGGCTGCCGCCCTGAAGGCCAGCGGGGAGAGCCGCATCGCGGTCCTGAACGCGACATCGCCGGCCAGGAACAGCGCGACACCGCCCGCGAGCGCGAGCGCGGGCCCGCTGTGCAGATGCTCGCCGAGGTGCCCGAGCGACTTCTTCACGCCCGCTGCGAGGAACGCGACGCCGAGCAGCATCGGCAGGAAGGCGTAGTAGTACGCGTTCATCGCGAGGCGGAACCGGCGCGCGGGCGACGTCGCCCGGAACGTCTCCTCGGCCGCGCCCTCGTCCCGTACGAAGTACGTCCACCACAGCGCGACCGCGACCGCCAGCGCCAGGAACGCGCCCCCGAACAGGCCCACCGTCAGCGGCTGGTCGCCGATGCCGATGCCGATCGCGATGACGGACTCGCCGAACGCGATGATCAGGAGCAGGCCGTGGCGCTCCACGAAGTGCCCCGGCTCCAGTCCGCCGAGCTGACCCCTGAGGTCGTCCGTCGTGCGCCCGCCCCGGCCGCGGGGGCCGATCTGGGCGAGGAACGGCGTCACGATCTGGAGCACGATCGCGAGCACCCACCACGCGTCGGCGGCGAGCCCGTGGAAGAACCCGGCCGTCGTCACGGCGAGCGCGGCCAGCGCGTTCGGCACCGCGTACCAGATCACGTCACGGCCGTGGCTGCGCGTGTACAGCGCGCTGTGCACCACGACCACGAGCAGGAACCCGAGGCCGAAGACCACGCCGCCGTCGGTGAAGGCGCGCGGGATGGCGAGCGCGCACACGAGGAACGCGCCCATCCCGACGATGAGCAGCAGTCGGCGTGAGAGCCGGTCGGGCGGCACCTGGTTGGTGAGGTAGGCGTAGGCGCCGTACATCCAGAACAGCACGACGAAGACGATGACGACCCGCCCCGCCGTGGCGAACGACAGGTCGTGCGCCAGCAGCACGGTGATCTGCGTCAGGGTGAAGACGAAGACGAGGTCGAAGAAGAGCTCCAGCGTGCTGACCCGCAGTTCCGCGGCGGGCTGCTCCGCTCTCCGCCCGGCGGGCCGTTCCTCTCCCTGCTCCGCCGGCGCGCGCGTGCTCTCCGTCATTCCAACCCCCTTGTGACGTCCATCAGTTGTGCGAGCGACAGGGTACGCGGATCCTCCCTCCCGGCTCTTTGTCCTGTCACTGGAGAAAGTCATGGGTAATTGCTGCGCAACTTCTTCCCACTCCCGGCAAGCACTGCTACGTTCCCCTCGAAAGCCCGAAGACGGGACGACAGGCGGCCCGGTGAGGCGGTGAGGGGCACGTGAGACGCATGAC
The DNA here is from genome assembly GCF_045040855.1 of Streptomyces sp. NBC_00009. Classification (NCBI taxonomy): domain Bacteria; kingdom Bacillati; phylum Actinomycetota; class Actinomycetes; order Kitasatosporales; family Streptomycetaceae; genus Streptomyces; species Streptomyces sp. NBC_00009. Next base: position 1,190,684 of record NZ_CP108312.1, on the reverse strand, counting down.
GGCTCGACCCGCGAACGCGCACCAGGCGCGTCTGCTGCGTCTGCTGCGTGACGGCGGACCCAACTCCCGGGCCCAGCTGGGCGATCAGATCGACCTCTCGCGGTCGAAGCTGGCCGTCGAGGTGGACCGGCTCCTGGAGACGGGCCTCGTCGTGGCCGACGGACTCGCCGCCTCGCGCGGCGGGCGCCGCTCCCACAACATCCGGCTCGCCCCCGAACTGCGTTTCCTCGGCGTCGACATCGGCGCGACCTCGGTCGACGTCGCCGTCACCAACGCCGAACTGGAAGTCCTCGGGCACATCAACCAGCCCCTGGACGTCCGCGAGGGTCCGGTCGCCGTCTTCGAGCAAGTGCTCGCGCTGGCGGCCAAGTTGAGGGCCTCCGGGCTCGCCGAGGGGTTCGACGGAGCCGGGATCGGCGTCCCCGGACCCGTCCGGTTCCCCGAGGGCGTGCCGGTCGCGCCGCCGATCATGCCGGGCTGGGACGGGTTCCCCGTCCGCGAGGCCCTCAGCCAGGAACTCGGCTGCCCGGTCATGGTCGACAACGACGTGAACCTGATGGCGATGGGGGAGCAGCACGCGGGCGTCGCCCGCTCCGCGCGCGACTTCCTCTGCGTCAAGATCGGCACGGGCATCGGCTGCGGCATCGTCGTCGGCGGAGAGGTCTACCGCGGTACGACGGGCAGCGCCGGCGACATCGGCCACATCCAGGTCGAGCCCGACGGACGCCAGTGCGCCTGCGGCAACAAGGGCTGCCTGGAGGCCTACTTCAGCGGCGCGGCACTCGCCCGCGACGCCGAGGAGGCCGCCCGCGAGGGCCGTTCCGGCGAACTCGCGGCCCTGCTCGAAGGGGCCGGGAAACTCAGCGCCGCCGACGTGGCCGTCGCGGCGGCCGCCGGTGACGCCACCGCACTCGATCTCATCCGCGAGGGCGGCAACCGCACCGGGCAGGTCATCGCCTCACTCGTCAGCTTCTTCAACCCGGGCCTCGTGGTGATCGGGGGTGGCGTGACCGGCCTCGGCCACACGCTGCTCGCCGCCCTGCGTACCCAGGTCTACCGCCAGTCGCTGCCCCTGGCGACCGGCAACCTCCCCATTGTCCTGGGCGAGCTCGGCCCCACCGCCGGAGTCATCGGCGCGGCCCGCCTGATCAGCGACCACCTGTTCTCACCGGCGTAACACCGCCCGGCGTAACACCGCACGCGATCACCACACCAGTACGGCGTTCAGCTCCGCCCTGCCCTGACACCGGCCCGCATCCGCCGAGGGGATCACTCATGGCACCGGAACCACCCCTGCTCACCATGTCCGGCATCACCAAGTCGTTCCCCGGTGTCCGCGCCCTCGACGGCGTGGACCTGGCGGTCCTGGCCGGTGAGGTGCACTGCCTGCTCGGCCAGAACGGCGCGGGGAAGTCCACCCTCATCAAGGTCCTCGCCGGCGCCCACCAGCCCGACGACGGCACGATCACCTGGCGCGGCGAGCGCACGGTGCTCAAGTCGCCCATCGCCGCGATGCGCCTCGGCATCGCCACCATCTACCAGGAACTCGACCTGGTGGAAGGGCTGTCCGTCGCCGAGAACGTCTACCTCGGACACGAGCCGACCACCGCCGGCTTCGTGGTCCGCGGACGCGACGCCCGCACCACAACTGCTGCACTGCTTAAGCGACTTGGGCACAGCGAGATCGATCCGGGCACGCTCGTCGGCGACCTCTCGGCGGCCCAGCAGCAGATCGTGTCCATGGCCCGCGCGCTCTCCCACGACGTCCGTCTCATCGTCATGGACGAACCCTCGGCCGCCCTCGACCCGGACGAGGTCGACAACCTCTTCCGCATCGTCGACTCCCTCACCGCCGACGGCGTCGCCGTCGTCTACATCTCGCACCGCCTGGAAGAGATCCGCCGGATCGGCGACCGCGTCACCGTCCTCAAGGACGGCCGGGCGGTCGCGGGCGGACTGCCCGCGAAGGAGACGCCGACCCGCGACGTGGTCGCCCTCATGACCGGCCGGAACGTCGAGTACGTGTTTCCCGACCGACCCACGGGCCCCCCGCTCACCGAACCCGTCCTCACCGTCAAGAACCTGTCCCGGCAAGGGGAGTTCGCGCCGCTCGACCTGGAACTTCGGCCCGGCGAGATCGTCGGCCTCGCGGGCCTCGTCGGCTCGGGACGCTCGGAGATCCTGGAGACGATCTACGGCGCGCGCAAGGCCAGCACCGGACAAGTCGTCGTCGACGGACAGGTGTTGCGGCCCGGCAGCGTACGCGCCGCCGTCCGCGCCGGGCTCGGCCTCGCCCCCGAGGAGCGCAAGGCACAAGCCCTCCTCATGCTGGAGTCCGTCACCCGCAACGTCTCGGTCTCCTCCATGTCCCGTTTCTCGTACGGAGGTTGGCTCGACCGCGGCAAAGAGCTCGACGCCGCGCGGGCCGCGACCCGCGAGCTGTCCCTGCGCCCCGACAACCCGTCCGCGCCGGTGCGCACCCTCTCCGGGGGCAACCAGCAAAAGGCCGTCCTCGCCCGCTGGCTCCTGCGCGGCTGCCGCGTCCTCCTCCTCGACGAGCCGACCCGAGGCGTGGACGTCGGCGCCCGCGCCGAGCTCTACGCCGTCATCCGCCGCCTCGCCGACGACGGCCTCGCGGTCCTCCTGGTCTCCAGCGAGGTCCCCGAGGTCCTCGGCCTCGCGGACCGGGTCCTGGTGCTGAGGGAGGGCCGGGTCGTCCACGAGGCCCCGGCGGCGGCCCTGGATGAACACAGGGTCCTGGACCTGGTACTGGCCGGGGCATGAGGCGCCCCTTCAGGGGGCTCAGCTACGACGAACCCGCACACGAGCGACGACGAGGGCGCCCCTTTAGGGGCGCGGGGAACTGCGCAAACGCCCGCCACAACGAACCCGCACACGAAGGGAGCCCGGCACCATGACCCAGCCCGCATCCCCCGCCCGGCCCGCCACCCCGAAGACCACGCCCGCCGGCCCCCGCCCGAGAGGGTTCCGCCCAGACGTGCGGACCCTGTCCCTAGTGGGCGTATTGGCCGCCCTGGTCCTGATAGGCGGAATCACCCAGCCCGACTCGTTCCTCGACACGAACAACGTGCAGCTGATCCTCACGCAGGCGTCCGTCATCGGTGTCGTCACCGTCGGCATGACCTTCGTGATCATCTCCGGCGGCATCGACCTGTCGGTCGGCGCGATCGTCGCCCTCGCGAGCGTCTGGGCGACCACCGTCGCGACGCAGGACTACGGCTTCGCCGGAATCCTGTTCACCGCCGTCGTCGTGGGCGTCGGCTGCGGACTGGTCAACGGGCTGCTGATCGCGTACGGCGGCATGGTCCCCTTCATCGCCACCCTCGCGATGCTCGCGTCGGGCCGCGGTCTCGCCCTCCAGATCACCGACGGCAAGACGCAGACCGTGTCCGTGGACAGCGTCCTCAAGCTCGGCGAGCGCGACGCCTACATCCTCGGCATCCCGCCGCTCGTCCTCGTGTTCGCCGCCGTCACGGTCGTCGGCTGGCTGGTCCTGAACCGTACGACGTTCGGCCGCCGCTCCGTCGCCGTCGGCGGCAACGCCGAGGCCGCGCGGCTCGCCGGCATCGACGTACGCCGCCAGCGCCTCTACCTCTACCTCCTGTCGGGCCTGTGCTGCGGCATCGCGGCCTTCCTCCTGATCGTCCTCGCCGGTTCCGGACAGAACACGAACGGCAACCTCTACGAACTCGACGCCATCGCCGCCGCGATCATCGGCGGCACCCTGCTGACCGGCGGCCGGGGCACCATCACCGGCTCCGTGCTCGGCGTACTGATCTTCACCACGATCACCAACATCTTCGCGCTCAACAATCTGCAGAGCGACGTCCAGCAGATCGCCAAGGGGGCGATCATCGTCGCCGCGGTCCTGGTCCAGCGACGCACCTCCACCACCACTTCTTGACCCGGGAAGGGCCCACCGACATGCCAGAGACCACGAGCCGCAGAGGACTGCTCTTCGGGGCGGCAGCCGCCGTCACCACGGGCGGACTGCTCACCGCCTGCACGAGCAACGAGCCCAAGGACGCGAAGCCCGCGGCGAACGACAAGCCCGCCGCGGACGACAAGCCGGGCAAGCACGTCACCATCGGGTTCGCGGGACCGCAGGCCGACCACGGCTGGCTGAACGCGATCAACGACAACGCCACGGAACGTGCCAAGAAGTACTCCGACGTCACCCTGGAGGCGACGGAGGGCTCGAACGACACCGCCGCGCAGATCGGGCAGGTCGAGACGCTCATCAACAAGAAGGTCGACGTCCTGGTGATCCTGCCGGCCGACGGCAAGGCCCTCACCCAGGTCGGCCTGAAGGCGATGCGCGCCGGGATCCCCGTCGTCAACCTCGACCGGATCTTCAACACCCCGCAGGCGTACCGCTGCTGGATCGGCGGCGACAACTACGGCATGGGCCTGAGCGCCGGCAACTACATCGGTGAGCAGCTCAAGGACAAGAAGAACGCCAAGGTCGTCGAGCTCGCGGGCCTCGACAACCTGGAGCTCACCAAGCAGCGCACCCAGGGCTTCGACGACGCCCTGAAGAACTTCCCGAACGTCAGGAAGGTCGCCCGACAGGCCGCCGAGTTCACCGTCGAGTCGGGCCAGTCGAAGATGTCGCAGCTCCTCCAGGCGCAGAAGAACTTCGACGCCCTGTGGAACCACGACGACGACCAGGGTGTCGGCGCCCTGCGCGCCATCAAGCAGGCCGGACGTGACGACTTCCTGATGGTGGGCGGCGCCGGAGCGCTCTCCGCCATGCAGGCCATCGAGGCCGGCAACAGCGTCCTGAAGGCGACCGTCCTCTACCCGCCGACCATGGCCGCCTCCGCGATCGACCTCGCGCGCGCCCTCGGCCAGGGCAAGGGCGTCAGCGGCATGGCCGAGTTCGAGATCCCGGCCCACGTGACGCTCTTCTCGGCGGTCGTCGACAAGGACAACGTCGCCCAGTACATGCCGACCGGTTTCAAGTGATGGATGCCCCCACAGCGCATCTCGCGGGGCCGGCGTCGACGAGGAGGACTACTGCATGGGCACGACTCAGGAGCCCGGGGCAAGGCCGCGCCCCCTGGGTGTCGGCATGGTCGGCTACGCCTTCATGGGCGCCGCCCACTCCCAGGGCTGGCGCACCGTGGGCCGCGTCTTCGACCTGCCGCTGCGACCGGTGCTCGCGGCCGTCTGCGGCAGGGACGGGCAGGCCGTCCGAGCCGCGGCCGACCGGCTCGGCTGGGCCGCGGCCGAGACGGACTGGCGGGCGCTGATCGCCCGGGACGACGTCGACGTCGTCGACATCTGCACCCCGGGCGACAGCCATGCCGAGATCGCCGTCGCGGCCCTGGAGGCGGGCAAGCACGTGCTGTGCGAGAAGCCGCTCGCCAACACGGTGGACGAGGCCGAGGCGATGGTCGAGGCCGCCGAACGGGCCCGTGTGCGGGGTCAGTTGGCGATGACGGGCTTCAACTACCGGCGGGTCCCCGCCACCGCGCTCGCCCGCCGCATGGTCGAGGAGGGCCGCCTCGGCGCCCTGCGCCACGTCCGCGTCTCCTACCTCCAGGACTGGCTCGTCGACCCCGACTTCCCGCTCACCTGGCGGCTGAAGAAGGAGTACGCGGGCTCGGGCGCCCTCGGCGACCTGGGCGCGCACGCCGTCGACCTCGCGCAGTACCTGGCAGGGGAGTCCCTCGTCGGGGTCTCCGCGCTCACCGAGACGTTCGTACGGGAACGGCCGATCCTGGAGGGGGCGTCGGCCGGGCTCGCGGCGGGCGGCGGCGGGACAGGGCGCGGCCCCGTGACGGTGGACGACGCGGCGCTCTTCACGGCCCGCTTCGCCTCCGGGGCGCTCGGCTCCTTCGAGGCGACCCGCTTCGCGTCCGGCCGCAAGAACGCCCTGCGCATCGAACTCAACGGCGAGAAGGGCTCGTTGGCCTTCGACCTGGAGCGCCTCAACGAGCTCTCGTTCCACGACCACACCGAACCCGGGGTCAGCGCCGGCTTCCGCCGCATCCTCGTCACCGAGCCCGGCCACCCCTACCTGGAGGCCTGGTGGCCGCCGGGCCACGGCCTCGGCTACGAGCACACCTTCGTGCACCAGGCCCGCGATCTGGTCCATGCCATCGCGGCAGGCCGGCAGCCCGAACCGTCCTTCGCCGAGGGCCTGCGCGTGCAGCGCGTGCTCGCCGCCGTGGAGGAGAGCGCGCTCAAGAACTCCGTCTACACCCCCATCCCGGTCTGAGGAGGCACGGCTCATGCCACGCCAGTTCACCCTGTTCACCGGACAGTGGGCCGACCTGCCGCTCGAAGAGGTGTGCAGGCTGGCCCGCGACTTCGGCTACGACGGCCTCGAACTCGCCTGCTGGGGCGACCACTTCGAGGTCGACAAGGCCCTCGCGGACCCCGGCTACCTCGACTCGCGCCGTGCCCTGCTCGACAAGTACGGCCTCAAGTGCTGGGCGATCTCCAACCACCTGGTGGGGCAGGCGGTGTGCGACGCGATCATCGACGAGCGCCACCGGGCGATCCTGCCGGCCCGCATCTGGGGCGACGGCGAGGCCGAGGGCGTACGACGGCGGGCCGCGGCCGAGATGGAGGACACTGCACGGGCCGCGGCGGCCTTCGGTGTCGACACCGTCATCGGCTTCACCGGCTCGTCCATCTGGCATCTGGTCGCCATGTTCCCGCCCGCGTCCGAGTCGATGATCGAGCGCGGCTACCAGGACTTCGCCGACCGCTGGAACCCCATCCTCGACGTGTTCGACGAGAACGGTGTCCTGTTCGCGCACGAGGTCCACCCGTCGGAGATCGCGTACGACTACTGGACCACGCAGCGCGCCCTCGACGCCGTCGATCACCGGGCCGCCTTCGGCCTGAACTTCGACCCCAGTCACTTCGTGTGGCAGGACCTCGACCCGGTCGGCTTCCTGTGGGACTTCCGTGACCGGATCTACCACGTCGACTGCAAGGAGGCCCGGCGCCGCCTGGACGGCCGCAACGGCCGCCTCGGCTCGCACCTGCCCTGGGGCGACCCGCGCCGCGGCTGGGACTTCGTCTCCGCGGGCCACGGCGACGTGCCCTGGGAGGACGTCTTCCGGATGCTGCGCTCCATCGACTACGAGGGCCCGATCTCGGTCGAGTGGGAGGACGCCGGTATGGACCGCCTCCAGGGCGCGCCAGAGGCCCTCAGGCACCTCAAGACCTTCGACTTCGAGCCCCCGACCTCATCCTTCGATTCGGCGTTCAGCAACTAGCCCCCCGAAACCAGCGCCCCGAAGGGGCGCGGGGCTGTATCGATTTGCGGCTCCGCCGCGTGTGCGCGACCAGCCCCAACGGTCGCGCAGTCGCTGAACCCTGCCCAGACACCCCTTTGTCTTCACGCAGGAGAAAGCCTCAACAACCTTACGCACAAGGGCTATCCGAACCAGACAAACGCGGCTAGCTTCGTTGGCGCCTACATGGCAACCGCTTACCCGGGGTGACGGCGCACCCCGTCCACAGCACGTCCCGCCCCCCTTTCCGGAGGAACCCCGTGCACAGGAAACGCCCGAGATTCCGCAAGGCACTCGCACTCCTCACCGGCTCACTTCTCGCCGGAGCCTCACTCGCGATCGGCGCCCCGCACGCCGGCGCGGCGCCCGCCCCCGACGCCGCGGTCGCCGCCGCTGAGGACTTCCAGCAGGTCACCCTCGCCAAGGGCGCCGAAGAGGTCGGCGAGCCCATGTCGCTCGCCGTCCTGCCGGACCGCAAGGTCCTGCACACCTCCCGCGACGGCGTCCTGCGCCTGACCGACGAGAACGGCACCACCAAGGTCGCCGGCAAGCTCGACGTCTACTCCCACGACGAAGAGGGCCTCCAAGGCGTCGGCGTGGACCCGAAGTTCAGCGACAACCACTTCATCTACCTCTACTACGCGCCTCCGCTCGACACCCCCGCGGGCGACGCCCCGAACGACGGCACGGCCGCGGACTTCAAGCCCTTCGACGGCCACAACCAGCTCTCCCGCTTCGTCCTCAACGCGGACGGCACCCTCGACAACGCCAGCGAGAAGAAGATCCTCGAAGTCCCCACCTCGCGCGGCATCTGCTGCCACGTCGGCGGTGACATCGACTTCGACAAGGAGGGCAACCTCTATCTGTCGACGGGAGACGACTCCAACCCCTTCGCCTCCGACGGCTACAGCCCGATCGACGAGCAGGCGACCCGCAACCCGGCCTACGACGCCCGGCGTTCGGCCGGCAACAGCAACGACCTGCGCGGCAAGGTCCTGCGCATCAAGGTCAACGACGACGCCACGTACTCCATACCCGACGGCAACCTCTTCGCCCCGGGCACGGACAAGACCCGCCCCGAGATCTACGCGATGGGCTTCCGCAACCCGTTCCGGATGAGCGTCGACAAGCCGACCGGCATCGTCTACGTCGGTGACTACGGACCCGACGCCGGCGCCGCCGACCCGAAGCGCGGCCCCGCGGGCCAGGTCGAGTTCGACCGGGTCACGAAGGCCGGCAACTTCGGCTGGCCCTACTGCACGGGCAACAACGACGCGTACATCGACTACGACTTCGCCACCAAGACGTCCGGCGCCGCCTTCGACTGCGCCGCGCCGAAGAACACCTCGCCCCACAACACGGGCCTCGTCGACCTGCCGCCCGCGCAGCCGGCCTGGATCCCCTACGACGGCGGCTCCGTGCCCGAGTTCGGCACCGGCTCCGAGTCCCCGATGGGCGGCCCGGTCTACCGCTACGACGCGGCGAACACCTCGCCCGTGAAGTTCCCCGAGGCCTACGACGGCGACTTCTTCGCCGGAGAGTTCGGCCGCCAGTGGATCAAGCGCATCGAGCAGGACGGCGACGGCAAGGTCACCTCGATCAACCCGTTCCCGTGGACCGGCACGCAGGTGATGGACATGGCCTTCGGACCGGACGGCGCACTGTACGTCCTGGACTACGGCCTGTCCTGGTTCGGCGGTGACGAGCACTCCGGCCTCTACCGCATCGAGAACGCCACCGACGGCCACTCACCCGTCGTCGACGCCAAGGTCGACAAGACCTCGGGCCAGGCCCCGCTGAAGGCCCGCTTCTCCTCGACCGCGACCGACGCCGACAGCGACGCGCTGACGTACTCCTGGAACTTCGGTGACGGCACCAGCGGCACGGGCGCGGCGCCCAGCCACACGTACAAGAAGAACGGCACCTACACCGCGACCGTCACCGCCAAGGACACCACGGGCCGCACCGGCAGCGCCGACGTCCACCTCGTCGTCGGCAACACCGCGCCCAAGGTGACCCTCGAACTCCCCGCGGACGGCGAGCTGTTCACCTTCGGCGACAAGGTGCCCTTCAAGGTGAAGGTCACCGACCCGGAGGACGGGACGATCGACTGCTCCAAGGTCAAGGTCACCCACATCCTCGGCCACGACAGCCACGGCCACCCGGTCACCTCGGCCAACGGCTGCTCGGGGACCATTCAGACCTCCGCCGACAGTGAGCACGACGCGAACGCCAACGTCTTCGGGGTCTTCGACGCCGAGTACACGGACCAGGGCGCCAACGGCCAGCCCGCGCTGACCACCCACGACCAGAACGTCACCCAGCCCAAGCACCGCCAGGCCGAGCACTTCGGTGACTCCAAGGGCGTGAGCATCACTGCTCACACCCCGGCGGAGGGCGGCAAGACGGTCGGCGACATCAACAACGGTGACTGGATCTCCTTCAAGCCGTACGTCCTGAGCAACGCCACGTCGTTCACCGCGCGCGTCGCGTCCGCCGGCAGCGGCGGCACCCTCGAGATCCGCAGCGGCTCCGCCACCGGCAAGCTCCTCGGCAGCGCCAAGGTCGAACCCACCGGGTCCTGGGAGACGTACAAGGACGTCACCGGCACCATCAGCCGGGCGCCCGACACGACCACGACACTCTTCCTGGTCTTCAAGGGTGCGGGCACCGACGCCCTCTACGACGTGGACGACTTCACCTTCACCACCGGCTGAGGAAGGAGCAGGACTGTGCGCACCTCCACCCGTATCGCGCTCGCGGCCTCCGCGGCCGCCCTGCTCATCGGCTGCGTCTCCGCTCCCGCGTCCTCCTCACCGGGGGACGCGGGGGCGGGGGGCCGGGTCCTGGTCTTCTCGAAGACCGCGGGCTTCCGCCACGACTCGATCCCCGACGGGATCGCCGCCGTGAAGGACCTGGGCGCAGCGAACGGCTTCGCCGTCGACGCCACCGAGGACGCCGGCGCCTTCACCGACGCCAACCTGCGCCGCTACGACGCCGTCGTCTTCCTCTCCACCACCGGCGACGTGCTCGGCCCCGACCAGCAGACCGCCTTCGAGGACTACATCAGGAAGGGCGGCGGCTACGTCGGCGTCCACGCGGCCGCCGACACCGAGTACGACTGGCCGTTCTACGGCGGCCTCGCCGGCGCCTACTTCCAGAACCACCCGGCGATCCAGCCCGCCACGCTCAGGGTCGAGGACCGCGGCAACCCGGCCACGGCCCACCTCGACCGGGCCTGGAACCGCACCGACGAGTGGTACAACTACCGCTCCAACCCGCGCGAGCACGCCCATGTGCTCGCCTCGCTCGACGAGTCGTCGTACACCGGCGGCACCATGGCGGGCGACCACCCCCTCTCCTGGTGCCAGAACTACCAGGGCGGGCGCTCCTTCTACACGGGCGCCGGCCACACCAAGGAGTCGTACGCCGACCCCGCCTTCCGGCAGCACCTGCTCGGCGGGATCCGCTGGGCGGCAGGCAGAGCGCAGGCCGACTGCCGGCCCGAGAACGGCTACACGTCCCTGTTCGACGGGACGACGCAGTCGCTCAAGGACTGGAAGCAGGCGGGACCCGGCGCCTTCACGCTCTCCGACGACGGCACCCTGACGTCGACCGGCGGCATGGGGATGCTCTGGTACTCGGGCCGCTCGCTCGGCTCGTACTCCCTGAAGCTCGACTGGAAGATGGCCGGGGACGACAACTCCGGTGTCTTCGTGGGCTTCCCGGAGTCCGACGACCCCTGGTCGGCCGTGAACAACGGCTACGAGGTCCAGATCGACGCGACCGACGCACCCGACCGCACCACCGGGTCCGTCTACAGCTTCCAGTCGGCCGACGTGAAGAAGCGCGACCGCGCGCTGAACCCGCCGGGGGAGTGGAACACGTACGAGATCCGGGTCGAGGGCGAACGCCTGCGGATCTGGCTCAACGGCGTGAAGGTCAACGACTTCACCAACACCGACCCCGCCCGGAGCCTGCGCGACGGGTACGTCGGGATCCAGAACCACGGCAACGACGACCAGGTGTCCTTCCGTGACATCCGGGTCAAGGACCTGCCCGCGAAGCCGGGCGCCGGGTCCGGCCACTAGACGACGGCGGGCGGGGGACGCCGGACCCCCGCCCGTCGTCCCGCACCACCGCCGCTCCTCCGGCTCCAGGTTCGCGTACGACAAGGAGGCTGCCCATGTCCGCCGAACCCACTTCCCCCGCCCCCCGCTCTCCTCGTTACGGGGTCTGGCTCATCGGGGCCCGCGGCTCCGTCGCCACCACCGCGGTCGCGGGCTGCGCCGCCGTCGCCGCGGGGCTGCATCCCCCGACCGGCATGGCCACCGAGACCGAACCCTTCGCCGACGCCGGCCTGCCAACGTTGTCGTCCCTCGTCTTCGGCGGCCACGACACCGTCGACTGCCCCCTGCCCAAACGCGCCGAACACCTCGCCGCCGGAGGCGTCCTGCCGCACGGTCTGCCGGCCGCGGTCGGCGCCGAACTCGCCGCCGCCGACCGGGAGATACGCCCGGGAGGCCCCCAGCCGGGGGACTCCCGCTCCGACGACGAACTCATCGCCGGCTTCGCCGCCGACATCCGTGACTTCGCCGACCGCGGCGGCCTCGCCGGCGCCGTCGTCGTGAACGTGGCGTCCACGGAACCCGCCCCCGACAGCAGCCGGCTGCCCGCCAGCTCCCTGTACGCGGCGGCCGCCCTGCGCGCGGGCTGCCCGTACGTCAACTTCACCCCCTCCACCGGCCTGCACCACCCCTTGCTCGCCGATCTCGCCGCCACCAGCGGCCTGCCCTACGCAGGGCGCGACGGCAAGACCGGCCAGACCCTCCTGCGGTCCGTGCTCGCGCCGATGTTCCTCCAGCGCTCCCTGTCTGTGCGGGCCTGGTCCGGCACGAACCTCCTCGGCGGCGGTGACGGCGCCGCGCTCGCCGACCCCGGCGCCGCCGCGGCGAAGAACGCCGGCAAGGAGCGCGTCCTCGCCGACGCGCTCGGGGCCGCGCCCGAGGGCGAGGTCCACATCGACGACGTGCCCGCGCTCGGCGACTGGAAGACGGCCTGGGACCACATCGCCTTCGACGGGTTCCTCGGCTCCCGTATGATCCTCCAGACGATCTGGCAGGGCTGCGACTCCGCGCTCGCCGCCCCCCTCGTCCTCGACCTGGCCCGCCTCCTCCTGCGCGCCCACGAAAAGGGCATCGAGGGACCCCTGCCCGAACTCGGCTTCTACTTCAAGGACCCCGACGGCGACGCGTCCCCCGCGCTCGCCGAGCAGTACGCGACACTGGTCGGTTTCGCGGGACGCCTGCGGTGACCGGCCGCGCGCAGCACCTGCGGGCCTGGGCCGAACTCCTGCGCCTGCCCGCCCTGTTCACAGTCCCCGGCGACGCGCTCGCGGGCGCCTCCGCGGTGGGCCTGCGCCCCGGCCGAGGCACCTTCCTCGCCATCGGGTCGTCCCTGTGCCTCTACGAGGCGGGCATGGCCCTCAACGACTGGGCGGACCGCGCCGAGGACGCCGTGGACCGCCCGCACCGCCCGCTGCCGTCAGGGCGAATCCGCCCCGCAGCGGCCCTCGCGGCAGCGGGCGCCTTCACGGCGGGAGGTCTGGCCCTGGCGCACCGGGCGGGCCGCCCGGCCACCGCCCTGGCCACCGCACTGGCGGCGACGGTCTGGGCGTACGACCTGGGTCTGAAGCACACACCGGCGGGACCGGTGGCGATGGCGGCGGCGCGGGGCTTGGACGTACTCCTGGGGGCAGCAGCCACACACGCCCCACCTCGCTGTGGGCAGGCGTCCCGCAAGGCGATGGGGGTCCCCCCTGCTCGAGCGCAGTCGAGAGCTTGGGGGAGGGTGGGCACAGCCCCATTCGCCGGGCAACAGGCACACGGCCTAAGCAATGCCCTCCCCACGGCAACAACAATCGCCGCCCACACCCTCGCCGTCACCACGGTCTCCCGCAACGAAACCCAGGGCGGCAGCCCCACGGCCCCGCTGGGCGCCCTCGCAACAACCATCGCCCTGACCCACAAACTCCCGACAGGCCGGCGGGTAGCAGCCGCCCCCGGCCTGTCGGGCTCCACCCTCACCACCCTCGCGGCAGGCGCCTACGTCGCGGCAACGGCCCGCCCCTATTTCCACGCCGCCCTGAACCCCTCCCCACCCCTCACGCAACGCGCCGTCGGCGCGGGAATCCGCGCCCTGATCCCCCTCCAGGCGGCCCTGGCCGCCAGAAACGGCGCCCCGGCAACCGCCCTGATCACCGCCGCCCTGGCCCCGCTGGCAAAGCGCATCGCACCGAAGGTGAGCGTCACATGACCATCCGCTGGGGATACGGCACCAACGGCCTGACCGACCTCCGCCTGGAGGACGCCCTCGCGGTCCTCGCCGACCTGGGCTACGACGGCGTCGGCCTCACCCTCGACCACATGCACCTGGACCCCCTGGTCCCCGACCTGCCCACCCGCACCCGGCAGGTGGCCCGCGTCCTCGACCGGCACGGCCTGAGCGTCACCGTCGAGACGGGCGCCCGTTACGTCCTCGACCCGCGCCGCAAGCACGGCCCCTCGCTCCTCGACCCCGACCCGGACGCGAGGGCCGCCCGCACCAGGCTGCTCATCAGGGCCGTGCAGGTCGCCACCGACCTCGGCGCCCACGCCGTGCACTGCTTCAGCGGCATCACCCCGGACGGCACGGACGACGGCACCGCGTGGAAGCGGCTCGCCGACGCGCTCGCCCCCGTCCTCGACGCGGCCTCCGCCGCCGGCGTCCCGCTCGCCATCGAGCCCGAGCCCGGCCACCTCCTGGCCACACTCGCCGACTTCCACTACCTCCGCGAGGAGTTCGGCGGCCCCGAAGCGCTCGGCCTCACCCTGGACATCGGCCACTGCCAGTGCCTGGAGCCGCTGCCGCCCGCCGACTGCGTGCGCGAGGCCGCTCCCTGGCTGAAGCACGTACAGATCGACGACATGCGACGGGGCGTCCACGAACACCTCCCGTTCGGCGACGGCGAGATCGACTTCCCGCCGGTACTCGAAGCCCTCGAAGCCACCGGCTATCAGGGACTGACGGTCGTGGAACTGCCCCGCCACTCCCACGCGGGACCCCAACTCGCCGAGGAATCCCTGCGGTTCCTGCGCGCCGCCGCGGAAGGAGGCACCCCATGACCGGCACACCTCCCGGCATCGCGGCCCTCCGCGCCCGCACCGACGCCTCCCTCGGCGAGACGGCCCGCACGTGGCTCGACAAGGCCACGGCGGAGGCCGCCGCAGATGACGGAGGCATGCAACAGGCGTACCCCACCTGGGAGTTGAGGTTCGCCGAAGCCGGGCGCCGCTGTGGATCCGAGTACGCCGACAGCGCCCGCATCGTCCTCCTGCACGCGGCCCGCGCCGACACCGCCACCCTCACCCGCCTCTACGAACAGGGCGCCGCCGCCGAACGCCGCGCCGTCCTCGCAGCCCTGCCCCACCTCGTCGCAGGGCCCGAAGCGCTGCCCCTCGTCGAGGACGCGCTGCGCACGAACGACACCCGGCTCGTCGCCGCCGCCGTCGGGCCCTACGCCGCCGAGCACCTCACCGCGCACCACTGGCGGCACGCCGTCCTGAAGTGCCTCTTCACCGGCGTGCCGGTGTCCGCCGTCGCCGAGCTCGCCGAACGCGCCCGCGGCGACGCCGAACTCGCCCGCATGCTCGGCGACTACGCGAACGAGCGCACCGCCGCGGGCCGCCCCGTCCCCGACGACCTGCACCGCGTACTGGCCCTGACCCCCCTGGTCGTGCCCCCTCCCCACAAGGCCGAGGAGTCCTGATGCGCATCTTCGACCCGCACATCCACATGACGTCGCGCACCACCGACGACTACGAGGCCATGTACGCGGCGGGCGTACGGGCGATCGTCGAGCCGTCCTTCTGGCTCGGCCAGCCCCGCACCTCGCCCGCCTCGTTCTTCGACTACTTCGACGCGCTCCTCGGCTGGGAGCCCTTCCGCGCCGCGCAGTACGGGATCGCCCACCACTGCACGCTCGCCCTCAACCCCAAGGAGGCGAACGACCCACGCTGCGCACCCGTCCTCGACGCGCTGCCCCGCTACCTCGTCAAGGACAACGTCGTCGCCGTCGGCGAGATCGGCTACGACTCGATGACCCCCGCCGAGGACACCGCGCTCGCCGCCCAGCTCCAGCTCGCCGCCGACCACGAACTCCCCGCGCTCGTGCACACCCCGCACCGCGACAAGCTCGCCGGACTGCGCCGCACCCTGGACGTCGTACGCGAGTCGGCCCTGCCGCTCGACCGGGTCCTCATCGACCACCTCAACGAGACCACGGTCAAGGAGGCCAAGGACGCGGGCTGCTGGCTCGGGTTCTCCGTCTACCCCGACACCAAGATGGACGAGGAGCGGATGGTCGCGATCCTCACCGAGTACGGGCCGGAGCAGGTACTTGTCAACTCGGCCGCCGACTGGGGTAAGAGCGATCCCCTCAAGACCCGCAAGGTCGCCGACGCGATGCTGAAGGCCGGCTTCACCGAGGACGACGTCGACCGCGTCCTGTGGCGCAACCCCGTCGCGTTCTACGGCCTCAGCGGCCGGCTCGACCTCGACGTCGCGGGGACCGACGCCACTCACGAGGGCAACTCCATCCTGCGCGGCGGGGCGTGAGCGATGCGCTTCCGCCACCCCGACGGGTCCACCGTCCACCTCGCGTACTGCACGAACGTCCATCCCGCCGAGACCCTCGACGGCGTGCTGGCCCAGCTGCGCGACCACTGCGAACCCGTCCGCAAGCGCCTCGGCCGCGACCGGCTCGGCATCGGCCTGTGGCTCGCCAAGGACGCCGCGCGCGCCCTCACCACCGACCCCGTCGCCCTGCGCGGCCTGCGCACCGAACTCGACCGGCGCGGCCTCGAAGTCGTCACCCTCAACGGCTTCCCGTACGAGGGGTTCGGCGCCGAAGAGGTCAAGTACCGCGTGTACAAGCCCGACTGGGCCGACCCGGAGCGCCTCGCGCACACCGCCGACCTGGCCCGCCTCCTCGCCGCGCTGCTCCCCTCCGACGTCACCGAGGGCACCATCTCCACGCTGCCCCTCGCATGGCGCACCGCCATCGACGCGGCCCGCCGGGACGTCGCGTACGCCGCGCTCACCACCCTCGTCGAGCGGCTCGACGCCCTGGAGGAGCTGACCGGCCGCTCCATCCGCATCGGCCTCGAACCCGAGCCGGGCTGCACCGTCGAGACGACCGGCGACGCGATCGTCCCGCTCACGGCCGTGGCCCGCGACCGCATCGGCGTCTGCGTCGACACCTGCCACCTCGCCACCTCCTTCGAGGACCCGGCCACCGCACTCGACGCGCTCGCCGCCGCAGGGATCCCCGTCGTCAAGTCCCAGCTCTCCGCGGCCCTGCACGCCGAGCACCCCGAAAGGGCCGAGGTCCGGGAGGCGCTCGCCGCGTTCGACGAACCCCGCTTCCTGCACCAGACCCGCACCCTCACCCCCGAAGGGCTGCGCGGCACCGACGACCTCGGCGAGGCGCTCGCCGGCGGCGCGCTCCCCGACACCGCGCCCTGGCGCGCCCACTTCCACGTACCGCTGCACGCGGCGCCCGCGGCCCCCCTCACCTCCACGCTCCCGGTGCTCAAGGAGACGCTCACGCGTCTGGTCGGCGGCGCGCATCCGCTCACCCGGCACCTGGAGGTCGAGACGTACACCTGGCAGGCGCTCCCGCCCGAGCTGCGCCCCCGCGCCCGCACCCAGCTCGCCGACGGCATCGCCGCCGAACTCACCCTGGCCCGCGACCTCCTGACGGACCTCGGCCTGAAGGAACTCCCATGACAACTGCCCGTACCGACACCACAGTCGACCGGCCGGACGTGAGCCCGAACCCGCTGCTCGTCCTGGACGTCGTGGGCCTCACCCCGCGCCTCCTCGACCACATGCCCCACCTCAAGTCGCTCGGCCGGACGGGTTCCCAGGCCCACCTCGGCACGGTCCTGCCCGCCGTCACCTGCGCCGCCCAGTCGACGTTCCTCACCGGCACCATGCCGTCCGAGCACGGCATCGTCGCCAACGGCTGGTACTTCCGCGAGCTGGGCGACGTACTCCTGTGGCGTCAGCACAACGGACTCGTCGCCGGCGACAAGCTCTGGGATGCGGCCCGCCGCAGCCACCCCGGCTACACGGTCGCCAACATCTGCTGGTGGTACGCCATGGGCGCCGACACCGACATCACCGTCACACCCCGTCCCGTCTACTACGCCGACGGCCGCAAGGAACCCGACTGCTACACCAGGCCGCCGGCCCTGCACGACGAACTCACCGAGAAACTCGGCACGTTCCCCCTCTTCCACTTCTGGGGCCCGGGCGCCGACCTCGTCTCCAGCCGGTGGATCGTCGACGCGACCCGCCACATCATCGCCACCCGCCATCCCGACCTGGCGCTGGCCTACGTCCCCCACCTCGACTACGACCTCCAGCGCTTCGGCCCCGACGACCCGCGCTCGCACCGGGCAGCGGCCGAACTCGACGCCACCCTCGCGCCACTCCTCGACGACGCGAAGGCCGAGGGCCGCACCGTCGTCGCCCTCTCCGAGTACGGCATCACCCGCGTCGAGCGGCCCGTCGACATCAACCGCGCCCTGCGCCGCGCCGGACTCCTCGAAGTGCACACGCAGGACGGCATGGAGTACCTCGACCCGATGACGTCGCGGGCGTTCGCGGTCGCCGACCACCAGATCGCGCACATCTACGTGCGCCGCCCGGAGGACCTCGACATGGTCCGCGAGGCGCTGAAGGACGTGCCCGGCATCGAGCAACTCCTCGACGACGAGGGCAAGAAGGCCCACCACCTCGACCACCCGCGCTCCGGGGAACTCGTCGCCATCGCCGAGCCCGACGCCTGGTTCACGTACTACTACTGGCTCGACGACGACCGCGCGCCCGACTTCGCGCAGCTCGTCGAGATCCACCGCAAGCCCGGCTACGACCCCGTCGAGCTGTTCATGGACCCCCAGGACCCCTACGTCAAGGTGAAGGCCGCCGGCGCCCTGGCCCGCAAGAAGCTCGGCATGCGCTACCGCATGGCGGTCGTGCCCCTCGATCCCTCACCCATCCGCGGCAGCCACGGCCGCCTCCCCTTGAGCGACGACAGCCCCGACGGTCCGCTCATCCTGTGTTCCACCCCCCGCGCCGTCACCGGCCGTGTCGCGGCCACCGACGTGAAATCGCTGTTGCTCGACCTGGCCGGTCTCGCATGAGGCCACCTTTGAGAAAGAGAGACACCGTGACCGCGTTCAACGACGAATCCGGAACCGGCGACGCCCTGCGCCGCACCCTCGGCGTCAGCCGCCGCCGCTTCCTGAGCACCTGCACCGCCGCAGCGACCGCCGCCGTCGCCGCCCCCGTCTTCGGCGCCGCGCCCGCCTTCGCCGAGACCGCGCCCACCGCCACAGGCGCCGGCGGTGGCGGCGGCCTCGCCCTCGTCCCGTCGGGCAAGCGCGGCATCATCCTCTACACCGTGCGCGACGCCACGGGCAGAGACCCGCTCTCCTCGAACCTGCCGTCCGGGTTCCGGGAGGTCTTCAAGGAGCTGGCCCGTTACGGCTACAAGCAGGTCGAGTTCGCCGGCTACGGCCAGCACGCCAACGCGCCCGGCGGCGCCAACCTCGAATCCGTCGAGGGCGCCAAGCTGCTGCGGTCCTGGCTCGACGAGTACGGCCTGCGCGCGCAGGGCAACCACGGCTTCATCCCGGGGTCGTGGCCGCTCAGCCAGCCCGACCTCGATACGTTCAAGAAGCACCTGGAGATAGCCAACATCCTCGGCATGGACCACATGGGCACCGGTGGCGACCCCACCGGCAGCGCCTACCGGTCCGACTGGGACACCGCCGCCGACAAGTGGAACGCGCTCGGCAAGATCGCCCACAGCGCGGGACTCAAGCTGTACACGCACAACCACGACGCGGCGTACGGCTTCCTGCTCGACGGCGGGCCCCTCGACGCGCAGGGCAAGCCGACCCGCAGCTCCGGCATCCGCAAGCTGGAGTACTTCCTCGAGGTGACCGACCCGAAGACGGTCTGGCTGGAGATGGACATCTTCTGGGCGCACGTCGCCCAGTACAAGTTCCACACCTACACCGCCCACGACGGCTCGCAGCAGGAGAACGTCTTCGACCCGGCGGCGCTCGTACGCAGCAACAACAAGCGCTACCCGCTGTTCCACGCCAAGGACGGCACCACCAACACCACGAACGGCATGGGCTACGACATGGTGCCGTTCGGCGAGGGCGTCATCGACTACCGGACGTTCTTCTCCCGCGTCGGCGCGAAGAACTACCACAACCCGATGGTCGAGCAGGACAACGCGCCCAGCTCCACGGACCTCGGGCAGTCCCTGAAGTACGCGCGGATCGGCTACGACAACCTGGCCGCCCTGCGCAAGTAGTACACAGAGGGCGGCCCTCCCCGTGACACTCGCGGGGAGGGCCGCCCTCTGTACGGACGGGTCTCAGGCGACAGCCTGTGGTGCCGGCGCCCCCTTCGTCCGCCCCGGCTGACGCAGCAGCAGCGCGATCACGGCCGCCACCATGGACACGCCGCCGGCCAGCGCGTACGCGCCGTCGTAGCCCCAGGCGGCGACCACCATCGAGCCGAGCCCGCCGCCGAACAGGCCGCTGACCAGCTTTCCGCTGTACACGAGGCCGTAGTTGGTGGCGTTGTAGTTCTCACCGAAGTAGTCCGGGGTCAGCGCCGCGAACATCGGGTAGAACGCGCCGCCGCCGAACCCGGAGAGGAACGCGAAGACCAGGAACAGCCATTCGCTGTGCATCCTGCCCGCCCAGATCACCCCGAACTGGGCGAGCCCCAGGACGACGATCACGAACACCAGGGTCAGCTTGCGGCCCCAGATGTCGGACAGCCAGCCCACCACCGCGCGGCCGACGCCGTTGATGACGGCCATGAGACCCATCGACGTCGCGGCGACCAGCGGACCGAAGCCCACCTCCTTCGCGAAGTCGACCTGGAACGAGATGCCGAAGATCGACACACCCGCGGTCATCACGATCGTGACCCACATCAGCGGGAGCATGCCCGTCCTGATGGCCTCCTTGGGCGTGTACTGCTTCACCGCGGGAGGATTCTTGGCCAGGCTCACCGCGTTCTTCTCGTCGCCCGCGAAGGACAGCGGGTCGATGTCGGAGGGCCACCAGTTCTTCGGCGGGTCCTTGAAGAAGAACGCGCACGACAGGACCACGATCAGGATGTAGCAGCCGATGAGGTCGAGGACCCGCGTGTAATTCGCTGTGTCGAAGGCGTAGTTGAAGATGAAGATGAACGGCAGCGAGCCGTAGGCGAATCCGCCGTTCACGAATCCGGTCCGCGCCCCGCGCCGCTCGGGGAACCACTTGCCGACCATGTTGATGCACGTGGCGTAGACGAGTCCGGAGCCGACGCCGCCGATGACGCCGAACCCGATGATGGCGAGCAGGACGTTGTGCAGATGCGAGAGGGCGAGAAATCCGACCAGACACATCGCGGAACCGGCGTACATGGCCCTGCGCGCGGTCAGGATTCCCTTCTCCCGCAGCCAGCCCGCGGGGAACGCGATGCCCGCCTGGAAGAACACCCAGACGCTCAGGATCCAGAAGGTGTTGCTCTGCGTCCAGCCATGGGCGTGGGACAGGGTGTCCTCCGCCGAGCCGAAGGCGTACTCGAAGACGCTGATGGCCATCATGGCGATCCACGGCAGGTACACCATGAATTTCCGTGAGTGGCCGAGGATGTCCCGGTCGGTCTCCCCGACCCGGTAGACGCGGCCGTGTCCGTCGGTGACCTCGCGGTACCGGCGGCCCGCGGTGTCCGGCGTCTGTCCTGCGGCGATCGGCTCCGCCGTCATATCAAGCCATCTCCTCACCGAGCGGTTGCGGGTTGGGAACGATGCGGCGCTGGTGCTTGGGCCGTCCCGGTGCCTTCAGGAACAGCGCGAGCACCGCGGAGGCCAGTCCGATGGAGCCCGCGATGACGAAGGCGCCCTCGTAGTCCCACGCGTGGACCACGACGCCGCCCACTCCGGAGCCCACGAGCCCCGATATCAGCTTCGAGCTGTAGACCATTCCGTAGTTGGAGGCGTTGTTGTTCTCACCGAAGTAGTCCGCCGTCATCGCCGCGAAGAGCGGGAAGATCGCTCCCCCGCCGAATCCGGAGACCATGGAGCAGAACAGGAAGAACGGCATGCTGCCCATCGACCCGGAGACAAGGACGCCGAACTGGGCGGAGCCGAGGACGAGGCAGACGATGATGAGTGTGTTGCGGCGGCCGAAACGGTCGGAGATCCAGCCGATGACTCCGCGGCCCGTTCCGTTGACGATCGCCTTCAGCGACATCGCCGTGGCGACGATCCCGCCGGCGAATCCCATGTCCTTTCCGAACGGCACCTGGAAGGCGATGCCGAAGATATTGATTCCCGCGGTGCAGAGCAGACAGAACCACATCATCCACAGGACGGGCGTACGGGCGGCCTCCTTGGGGGTGTACTGCTTGACGGCCGGCGGGTTCTTCGCCAGAGCCCGGCGGATCTTCGGGTCGTCCGACACCTTCAGCGGGTCCACGTGCGAGGGCCACCAGCCCTTCGGCGGATCCTTGAAGAACCAGCCCGCGAACGCGACGACGGCGCAGCAGATGAGGCCGACCATCACCAGGACGCCCTCGTAGTTGCCGACGTCCATGTACGAGGTGAACAGGAACACGAAGGGCACCGAGCCATAGGCGAAACCGCCGTTGACCATGCCGGTCTTGCCGCCCTTGCGCTCCGGATACCACTTGCCGACCATGTTCACGCAGGTCGCGTAGACGAGGCCGGCGCCGATGCCGCTGAACATGCCGAACCCGATGTACGCGACGATCACGTGCGGCGCGTACGCGAGCGAGAGATAGCCGAGGATCGTGCCGAGAGCGCCGAGGAACATGGCGTAGCGCGCCGGCAGTCTGCCACTCTCGCGCAGCTGCCCGGCCGGGAAGGCGACGGCGGCCTGGAAGAACACCCAGACACCCATCAGCCAGAAGATGTGCCCGCTGTTCCACAGATGGGCCTCGTGCAGTGTGTCCTCGGCGGAGGTGAAGGCGTACTCGGACGAGCTGATGCCGAGCATGCCCATCCATGGGAAGAGCACCATGGTCCAGCGTGGTCGCCCCATGATGTCCCGATCGGTCTCACCGATGCGGTACAGGCGGCCGTTGCGGTCCGTCACCTCCCTGTAGGGGACGGAGGTTGATAGATCGGTTGCGGTCATGACGGTCGCACCCCTTGCGTCGAAAGATCTGGCCAGCGCCCCCTGTCCAAATTCCTTTCGCGTGCGCATGGGTCCCGGGGCCGGCCTGCGCGCACCGCCGGCCGGCCCCCAGTCCGGTCACCTCATGAACCGCCCCCCAACAGCCCCGCCGCACGGGCCCACCGGGCGGTGTTTCGCCCGGGGGGCAACCCCCGGACCCCTGGCCGGTTCGTGGGCTGGTCCGGGCATCACAACAGCCCCGCCGCACGGGCCCACCGGGCGGTGTTTCGCCCGGGGGCAACCCCCGGACCCCCGGCCGGTTCGTCGGCTGGTCCGGGCATCACAACAGCCCCGCCGCACGGGCCCACCGGTACTTCGCACCGAGTGCGGCCACCGGCTTCTCCGTCGTGTACGGGTACGCGACGACGCCCCGCTCGTAGAGGTACTGGCAGGCCTCCTCGACCTCGACGTCGCCCGCGAGCGACGCCACCACGGGCTTCTCGATGCCCCGTGCGCGGAACTCCTCGACCACCCGCGCCGTCAGCTCCGCGAAGACCATCGGCGGGGTGACGATCGTGTGCCAGTAGCCGAGGACGAGGGAGTGGATGCGCGGGTCCTCAAGGCCGAGCCTGATGGTCGCCTCGTACGTCGACGGCGGCTCACCGCCCGTGATGTCGATCGGGTTGCCCGCGGCGCCGAAGGGCGGGATGAACGCCTTGAAGGCGGCGTCGAGATCCTCGGGGATCTCCATCAGGGTCAGGCCGTTGTCGACGATGGCGTCCGAGAGCAGCACACCCGAGCCGCCCGCGCCGGTGATGATGACGACGTTGTCGCCCTTGGGCGTCGGCAGCACGGGAAGCGCCCGCGCGTACTCGAGCATCTCGTTGAGCCCCGGCGCCCTGATGACGCCGGCCTGCCTGAGGATGTCGTCGTACACCGCGTCGTCGCCCGCGAGGGCTCCCGTGTGCGAACCGGCGGCCTTCGCGCCGGCGCTGGTGCGCCCCGCCTTGAGGACCACGACGGGCTTCTTCGGCACCGTCGCCCGCGCGGCCTCCACGAAGGCCCGCCCGTCCTTCAGGTCCTCCAGGTGCATGGCGATGCACTGAGTGTTGGGGTCCTCGCCGAACCACGTGAGCAGGTCGTCCTCGTCCAGGTCCGACTTGTTGCCGAGCCCGACTATCGCGGAGACACCGGTCTTCGTCGTGCGCGCGAAGCCGAGGATCGCCATGCCGATGCCCCCGGACTGCGAGGTCAGCGCCACCCCGCCCTTCACGTCGTACGGCGTGCAGAACGTGGCGCACAGGTCCTGCCACGTCGAGTAGTAGCCGTAGATGTTCGGCCCGAGCAGGCGTACCCCGTACCGCTCGCCGATCGCCACGATCTCGTCCTGGAGGGCCTGTTCGCCGGTCTCCGCGAACCCGGAGGGGATCAGGACCGCGTTCGGGATCCCCTTGCGTCCCACCTCTTCGAGGGCCGAGGCCACGAACTTGGCGGGGATCGCGAAGACCGCCACATCCACCTCACCCGGGACGTCCGTGACACTCTTGTACGCCTTGCGGCCCAGGATGTCATCGGCCTTGGGGTTCACCGGATGGATCTCCCCGGAGAAACCCCCGTCGATGAGGTTGCGCATGACCGAATTGCCGATCTTGCCCTGCTCGTTGGACGCGCCGATCACCGCGACCGAGCGCGGCTGCATCAGCCGGCGCATCGACCTGAGGATCTCCTCGCGCGAGTACGTGCGCCGCTGCTTCGGCGCCCCGTCGGCGAGGATCACCCGGATGTCGGCGGCGACCGCACCCTCCGGCGTCGCGATCACCGGGTTGAGGTCGACCTCGGCGATCTCCGGGAAGTCGGTGACCAGTTGGGACACCCGGCGGATCTGCTCGGCCAGCGCCCACCGGTCGACCGGCTGCGCACCGCGCACCCCGCGCAGCACCTCGGCCGCCCGGATCGAGTCCAGCATCGACACGGCCTCGTCCGCGCCGACCGGCGCGAGCCGGAACGTCACGTCCTTGAGTACCTCGACCAGCACACCGCCGAGCCCGAACGCGACGACCTTCCCGAACGTCGGATCGGTGACGGCCCCGACGATGACCTCCTGCGAGGAGGGCCCGGTCGGCAGCAGTTCCTGCACCTGGACGCCCTCGATCCGGGCGTCCGGCGCGTAGGCCCGCGCGTTCTTCACGATCGTGCAGAACGCGGCCCGTACGTCGGCGGCGCCCTCCACGCCCACGATCACGCCGCCCGCGTCCGTCTTGTGCAGGATGTCGGGGGAGACGATCTTCATCACGACGGGTCGGCCGAAGCGCGCCGCGTACGCGACCGCCTCGTCCACGTCCCTCGCCAGCTCCTCGCCGGGCACGGAGATCCCGTACGCGTCGGCGATCACCTTGCCCTCGGGGGCGGTGAGAGCGCTGCGGCCCTCCGCGCGCACGGATGCGAGCAGCGCCCGTACCGTGAGGTCACGGTCCTCGGCCATCAATCAGATCACTCCGTTCGACTTGAGCAGGCGCAGTTCCTCGTCCCCGAGCCCCAGTTCCCCGACGAACACCTCGGCGTTGTGCTCGCCGAGCAGGGGTGAACTGACCACTTCCACAGGGGAGTCGGAGAGCTTGAGGGGGGAGCCGACGGTGGTGAACGTGCCGCGCTCCGGGTGGGCCACCTCGACGACCATCTCGTTCGCGACGAGCGACTCGTCCTCGATGATCTCCTTGGTGGACAGGATCGGCCCGCACGGGATGTTGTGCGCGTTGAGCCGCTCGAGCACCTCCCACTTGGGCAGGGTCGAGGACCACTCCTCGATGAGCTGGAACATCTTGTTGAGCTTGGGCAGGCGCGCCTCTGGCGTCGCCCACTCGGGGTCCTCAGCCAGCTCGGGCCGCCCGATCAGCTCGCTCAGCGGCTGCCAGCCGACGGGCTGCACGATGACGTACACGTAGTCGTTCGGGCCGCCCGGCGCGCACTTGACCGCCCAGCCTGGCTGCCCACCGCCGGACGCGTTGCCCGAGCGCGGCACCTCGTCCGCCTCGGCGGTGTCCTGGGAGTTCGGGTACTCGGCCAACGAGCCGTGGGTGAGGCGCTGTTGGTCGCGCAGCTTGACCCGGCACAGATTGAGCACCGCGTGCTGCATGGCGACGTTCACGCGCTGGCCGCGCCCGGTGTTCTCGCGCTGGAACAGCGCCGCGAGGATGCCGGCGACGGCGTGGATGCCGGTGCCGGAGTCGCCGATCTGCGCGCCGGTGGCCAGCGGCGGGCCGTCCTCGAAGCCGGTGGTCGCCATCGAGCCGCCCATGGCCTGCGCCACGACCTCGTATGCCTTGAAGTTGGTGTACGGGCCGTCGCCGAAGCCCTTGATGGAGGCGTAGACGATGCGCGGGTTGATCTCCTGGATGCGCTCCCAGGTGAAGCCCATACGGTCGACGGCGCCCGGGCCGAAGTTCTCGACCATGACGTCGGAGCGCCGGATCAGCTCGGTGAGGAGTTCCTTGCCGCGTTCCGTCTTCGTGTTGAGGGTGATGCTCCGCTTGTTGCAGTTGAGCATCGTGAAGTAGAGCGAGTCGACGTCCGGCAGGTCACGCAGCTGCTTGCGCGTGATGTCCCCGGTCGGCGCCTCCAGCTTCACCACGTCCGCGCCGAGCCAGGCGAGGAGCTGGGTCGCGGAGGGCCCGGACTGCACATGGGTCATGTCGAGGACACGGACGCCCTCAAGAGCCTTGGTGGTCATGGCAGGGGCTCCTCACTTGTACATGGTCTGGTTCATGGTTCCGGGGGCGTACGCGTCCGGGTCGACCCACACGTTGATCAGCGAGGGCTTCCCGGACTCGCGGGCCCGCCGGAGCGCGGGCGCGATGTCGGCGGGGTCGCGGACCTCTTCGCCGTAACCCCCCAGCATCTGCGCGAACTTGTCGTAGTGGACGTCGCCGAGCGTGTTGCCGACGCGCTCGCGCTCGTCGCCGTACTTGGCCTTCTGGCCGTAACGGATCTGGTTCATCGACGAGTTGTTGCCGACGATCCCGACGAAGGGCAGGTTGTAGCGGACGAGGGTCTCGAAGTCCCAGCCCGTCAGCGAGAACGCCCCGTCGCCGAAGAGCGCGACGACCTCCTTGTCGGGCCGCGCCTGCTTGGCGGCGAGGACGAACGGGATGCCGACGCCGAGGGTGCCCAGCGGCCCCGGGTCCATCCAGTGGCCCGGCGACTTGGGCTGCACGACCTGCCCGGAGAAGGTGACGATGTCGCCGCCGTCGCCGATGTAGATCGAGTCCTCGGTGAGGAAGTCGTTGATCTCGCTGACCAGGCGGTACGGGTGGATCGGCGAGGCGTCGGAGCGCAGGCTCGGCAGGCGCTTGTCGATGGCGGTCTGCTCGGCGGCCCGCAGCTCGTCGAGCCACTCCTTGCGCTTGGCCCCGCCGCCGTTGAGGCGCCCGGACGCGGCCTCGGTGACGGACTTCAGGACGAGGCCCGCGTCGCCGACGATGCCGAGGTCGATGTCCCGGTTCTTGCCGACGGTGCGGTAGTCGAGGTCGATCTGCACGACGGTCGCGTCGGGGGAGAGGCGTTTGCCGTAGCCCATGCGGAAGTCGAAGGGCGTGCCGACGATGATGATGAGGTCGGCGTTGGAGAAGGCGTAGCGGCGCGAGAGCTGGAAGTGGTGCGGGTCGCCGGGCGGCAGGGTGCCGCGGCCCGCCCCGTTCATGTAGGCGGGCACGTTGAGGGCGCGTACGAGTTCGATGGCGTCCTTGGTGGCACGGGTCGTCCACACCTGGCTGCCGAGCAGGATCGCCGGCTTCTCGGCGTGCACGAGGAGGTCGGCGAGCTTCTCGATCGCCTCGGGGTCACCGGCCGAGCGGGTCGAGGCCCGGTACTGCCCGGCCCGGGGCACGCGGGCCTTGTCCACCGGCACCTTGGCGTCGAGGACATCGCGCGGGATCTCCAGGAAGGACGGGCCGGGGGCGCCGTGGTAGCACTCGCGGAACGCCATCGACACCATGTCGGCGGCGCGCGCGGTGTCCGGCACGGTCGCGGCGAACTTGGTGATGGGCGTCATCATGTCGACGTGCGGCAGGTCCTGGAGCGAGCCCATCTTGTGCTGGGTGTGCGCGCCCTGGCCGCCGATGAGGAGCATGGGTGACTCCGCGCGGAACGCGTTCGCGACGCCGGTGACGGCGTCGGTGGTGCCCGGGCCCGCGGTGACGACGGCGCAGCCGGGCTTGCCGGTGATGCGCGCGTACCCGTCCGCCGCGTGGGCGGCGACCTGCTCGTGACGGACGTCGACGACTTCAATGCCTTCGTCGACGCAGCCGTCGTAGATGTCGATGATGTGACCGCCGCACAGGGTGTAGATGACCTCCACACCTTCTGCCTTGAGCGCCTTGGCGACCAGATGACCACCGGAGATGAGTTCCTGGCTGTCGTCGGGCATGGCGAAGTCCTGTCCCTTCGTAGGGGAGTCGTGCGCTGTCGCAGTACATTGCATACAGTCGACGAATACTGTATGAAGCTTGTTATCCCGCATCCGGTGGGTGGTGTCCAGGGGGCGTGCGGCACTTTTCCGGGGGACTGGGGGTCGCTCCCCAGACAGACACAGTGGCAGGAGCCGAGATGGACCTGTACGAGCACCAGGCAAGGGAACTCTTCGAAGAACACGGCATCGTGGTGCCGAAAGCCGAGGTCACCCAGTCACCCAAGGAGGCCCGCGAGATCGCGCGCAGGCTGGGCGGCCGCGTCGTCGTCAAGGCGCAGGTGAAGACCGGGGGCCGCGGCAAGGCGGGCGGCGTCAAACTCGCCGCCGACCCGGCCGCCGCCGAGCTGACGGCACGCCAGATCCTCGGCATGGACATCAAGGGCCACACCGTCGGCAAGGTGATGCTGGCCCAACCGGTCGACATAGAGAGCGAGTTCTACGTCTCCTACGTCCTCGACCGAGCGGCCGGACGCTTCCTCGCCATCGCCTCCGCGGAGGGCGGCATGGACATCGAGGAGGTCGCGGCCACCCGGCCCGAGGCCGTCGCCCGTATTCCGGTCGACCCGGCCGAGGGCGTCACCGCGGCGAAGGCCGCACAGATCGCACAGGCGGCAGGGCTGCCCGCGCAGACCGTGGACGCTCTGGTCCGCCTCTGGTCCGTCCTCACCCGCGAGGACGCCGTACTCGTCGAGGTGAACCCCCTCGTGCGCACGAGCGGCGGCCAGATCCTGGCCCTCGACGGCAAGGTCACCCTCGACGACAACGCCCGCTTCCGCCAGGAGCGTTGGGGCACCCAGGAGTCCCCCCACGACGACGCCCTCGAAGCGGCCGCCGCGGCCAAGGGCCTCAACTACGTCAAGCTCGACGGCGAGGTCGGCATCATCGGAAACGGCGCCGGACTCGTCATGTCGACCCTCGACGTGGTCGCGGGCTGCGGCGCCCGTCCCGCCAACTTCCTCGACATCGGCGGCGGCGCCTCCGCGCAGATCATGGCCGACGGCCTCTCCGTCATCCTCTCCGACCCGGCGGTGAAGTCCGTCTTCGTGAACGTCTTCGGCGGCATCACCGCCTGCGACGCCGTCGCCGACGGCATCGTCCAGGCCCTGGAGTCCGTCCGGCTGACCAAACCACTCGTCGTCCGCCTCGACGGGAACAGTGCCGTGGAGGGCCGCGCCATCCTCGACGGCCGCGCCCACCCCCTCGTCGAACAGGCCACCACCATGGACGGCGCCGCGCGCCGGGCCGCCGAACTCGCCAACGCGCACTGAGGAGCCGGGACATGGCGATCCACCTGACCAAGGAGAGCGGGACATGGCGATCTATCTGACCAAGGAGAGCAAGGTCCTCGTCCAGGGCATGACCGGCGCCGAGGGCATGAAGCACACCCGCCGCATGCTCGCCGCGGGCACGAACGTCGTGGGCGGCGTCAATCCGCGCAAGGCGGGCCGGAGCGTCGACTTCGATGACCGTGCTGTCCCCGTGTTCGGCTCGGTGGCCGAGGGTATCGCGGCCACCGGCGCCGACGTCACCGTCGTCTTCGTGCCGCCCGTCTTCGCCAAGGCCGCCGTCACGGAGGCCGCCGACGCGGGCATCCCCCTCGCCGTCGTCATCACGGAGGGCATCCCCGTCCACGACGCCGTGACCTTCCACGCGTACGCCGCCGCGAAGGGCACCCGCATCATCGGCCCCAACTGCCCCGGCCTGATCACCCCCGGCCAGTCCAACGCCGGCATCATCCCCGCCGACATCACCAAGGCGGGCCGCATCGGCCTCGTCTCCAAGTCCGGCACCCTCACCTACCAACTCATGTACGAACTGCGCGACATCGGCTTCTCCACCTGCGTCGGCATCGGCGGCGACCCCGTCATCGGCACGACGCACATCGACTGCCTCGCCGCGTTCCAGGACGACCCGGACACCGACCTGATCGTCCTCATCGGGGAGATCGGCGGCGACGCGGAGGAGCGCGCCGCGGCCTACGTACGCGACCACGTCACCAAGCCGGTCGTCGCCTACATCGCCGGGTTCACCGCCCCCGAGGGCAAGACCATGGGGCACGCGGGCGCGATCGTCTCGGGCTCCTCCGGCACGGCGCAGGCCAAGAAGGAGGCCCTGGAAGCGGCCGGGGTCCGCGTCGGCTCCACCCCGACGGAGACGGCCCGCCTGGTACTCGACCTCTTGGCGGACTGACGCGTACGGCGGGAGTGGGGAGCGAGCCCACCGGGCAACCTCCCCACTCCACCCCACACCAGCCATGCACCCCCCGCCCCGACTGTGCACCGTGAGCGGAGAACCCGAAATGGCAAACAACCCAGGCAATCCCACTGACCGCACCCCCGGCCCCGACGCCACCGGCCCGGACACTCCCGTGGCGACCACCCTCAAGGCCGGCACCTCCTGGCACGACGCCTGGCAGCGCTGCCTCGCCGTCGCCCCCGAGGCATTCCGCGACGACCGCGTACTCAACCTGTGGAACGGCACCTGGCAGGCCGACGGCCGCGCACTGCCCGCCAGTACCCCCGTCGACGGCAGCCCCATCGCCGGACCGCCCCGCCTCGACGCCGCCACCGCCCACCGGGCGGTGCGCGCCTCCCTCGACCAGCACCGCGCCTGGCGGCACGTCCCGCTCGACGAGCGCCGCGCCCGCGTCGGCGCCACCCTCGACGCCCTCACCCAGCACCGCGAACTCCTCGCGCTCCTCCTCGTCTGGGAGATCGGCAAGCCCTGGCGCCTCGCCCAGGCCGACGTCGACCGCGCCATCGACGGGGTGCGCTGGTACGTCGACGGCATCGAGCCCATGGTCGAGGGCCGAGCCCCGCTCGACGGCCCCGTCTCGAACATCGCCAGCTGGAACTATCCGATGAGCGTCCTCGTGCACGCGGTCCTGGTCCAGGCACTCGCCGGCAACGCGGTCATCGCCAAGGCCCCCACCGACGGCGGCGTCGCCTGCCTCACCCTGGCCTGCGCGCTCGCCGCCCGCGAGGGCATCCCCGTCACCCTCGTCAGCGGCAGCGGGGGCGAACTCTCCGAAGCGCTGGTGCGGGCCCCCGAGATCGGCTGCGTCTCGTTCGTCGGCGGCCGCGACACTGGCGCCGCCGTCGCCACGGCCGTCGCCGACCTCGGCAAGCGCCACATCCTCGAACAGGAGGGCCTCAACACCTGGGGCATCTGGAACTACTCCGACTGGGACAAGCTCGCGGCGGTGATCCCCAAGCTCTTCGACTACGGCAAGCAGCGCTGCACCGCGTACCCGCGCTTCGTCGTCCAGCGCAGCCTCTTCGACGACTTCCTCGCCGCGTACCTCCCGGCCGTACGCACGCTGCGCATCGGCCACCCCCTGGCAGTGGCGAACCCCCAAGACCCCTACCCCCAGCTCGACTTCGGCCCACTCGTCAACGCGGCCAAGGCGAAGGAACTCGCCGACCAGGTCGCGGAGGCCATCGACCGCGGCGCCGTGCCGCTGCACCGCGGCGCCCCGGACCCCGCCCGCTTCCTGCCCGGCCAGGACACGAGCGCGTACGTCCACCCGGTCACGCTCCTGAGCCCACCCCGCTCCTCCCCCCTCCACCACGCCGAACCGTTCGGCCCCGTCGACACGATCGTCCTGGTCGACACCGAGGCGGAGCTGCTCGCCGCGATGAACGCCTCCAACGGCGCGCTGGTCGCCACCCTCTCCACGGACGACGACTCGACGTACGACCGCCTCGCCCCACAGATCCGCGCCTTCAAAACAGGCCGGGACAAGCCGCGCTCGCGCGGCGACCGGGACGAGCTGTTCGGCGGGTTCGGCGCGTCCTGGCGCGGCGCGTTCGTCGGTGGCGAACTCCTCGTACGGGCCGTCACCCAGGGCCCCGACGGCGAGCGTCTCCCGGGCAACTTCCCGGACTACCACCTGATGCCGTAGGCCTCACCGCACCACCGAGCGGCACACCACGGTCCACCGCCACGGCGGGTGGTGTGCCGCTCCCTCACCCGATGCCCTGCCCGTCAGGCCGGAGCGTGAAGTCACGGTCGGCGGCGTCCGGCACGGTCCGCTCCACGGCCAGCGTCAGCAGCTCCCGGTGCCGCAGCAGCGGCCCGCGCCGCTCCTCGGGCGCGAGCAGCAGCAGATCGTCGAGCCCGGCCGGCATGTGCCGCGACACCTGGGGACTGCCGACCGCGCACCCCCGGATCTCGGCGAACCCCAGATCGACGAGCTCCTCCCACCCAGGCACCGGCTGCACGAGCCGCACCACGCCGCTCCGGTCCGCCTAGACACCGATGAAGGTCATCATCGCGGCGCTGATGGTGCTCACGACGGTCTGCGCGTCGTCGGCGATGCTCTGGAGCTCGGCGATGCTGTCGTACGCACCGTCATGGCGCAGCGCGTCGACGATGGCGGTGTCCAGCTCGTTGGCCAGCGCCCACACGACGACGATCCCGACCATGGCCCCGGTCGGCGCGAACCAGAACGTGTCCCGAAGATGCTCCCGCAGCGGCGACAGGGCTCGCGGCCGCCGCACCCGTCGATAGGTCGTCCCGGTGACGGACTGACTACTCATGGTGAGACTGTAGGCGGCCCCGCTCCCGACCTCCCGCAGGTGCCGCCGAAGGGACGGAAACGCAGGTGAAAGGCACTCCGAGGCTTTGGTATTGTTATCCATGTCGCCGCGGGGAACACCCCGGCCGGGCGACAGACACCTAGTCCGGGTGGCGGAATGGCAGACGCGCTAGCTTGAGGTGCTAGTGCCCTTTATCGGGCGTGGGGGTTCAAGTCCCCCCTCGGACACCAGTGAGAGTGCCGGTCGAGATCTTCTCGACCGGCACTTCGCGTTTGCGCCCTTGGGGACCACGCGGGCCGCGGCGCCGGCATCCCGATCACAGCGAGTGACGGGCGCTTACCGGGAAAGGCTCACTGGCCGTCGGCCGTGTCAGCGGGGGAGCCCGCCCGGTTGGCACCTCATTTTCTAAACATTCTCAGCCCGCACGAGCACCCGCATCACCGGCGCCGAGGCCACATTGAGCGTCCACCGGGCAAGCGGCCCCGAGGTCCGGAGCTACCTGGCGACGGCACCAGCGCTGTTGGGGAGGGATTGCTCGGCCCAGATGGTCTTGCCGCGGGGGTGGTAGCGGGTGCCCCAGAGCTGGGCGAGCTGGGCGACCATGTACAGCCCGCGTCCTCCCTCGTCGGTCTCCAGTGCGCGCCGGATGTGGGGGGAGGTGCTGCTGCCGTCGATGACCTCGCAGATCAGGCTATTGTCGCGGATCAGCCGCAACTGGATCGGCGGGCTGCCGTAGCGGATGGCATTGGTGACCAGTTCGCTGACCACGAGTTCCGTGGTGAACTCCAGTTCCTCCAGGCCCCATTCAGTTAGTTTCCGGTTCGCGAGCGCGCGTGCCTGGCCAACGACCTCGGGCTCGGCCGCCAGTTCCCAGGTGACGTGCCGGTCCGGGGCAAGCCCGTGTACCCGCGCTACGAGCAGGGCCGCATCGTCCTGCGTGCGGGCCGGCATCAAGTGGCGGATCATCGCGTCGCAGACACCGTCGAGCCCGGGCGGATGGGTGAGGCGGGTGTCGGACAGTGCCTCGCGGAGCCGTGCGAGAGCCGTATCCGCGCTCTGCTCCGGTCCGTGCGCCGGGCCGTCGGTGTACAGCACGAGCAGTTCTCCGTCAGCCAGAATCACCTCGCCGCTCTCGAACGGGGCTCCGCCGCGACCGAGCGGAGGATCGCCGGGCAGATCGATGAACTCGACGTTCCCGTCCGCCGTCACCCGCGCAGGTGGCGGATGTCCCGCCCGCGCCACCGTGCATCGCCGTGCGATGGGATCGAACACCGCGTACACGCATGTCGTTCCGGCCGCCCCGCCTGTGAGCCCCTCCCCGTGTTCCTCCTGGAACCGGTTGACTTGGTCATCCAGATGGGTGAGCAACTCCTCAGGCGACAGGTCGAGATCCGCGAGGGTGCGCACCGCGGTACGCAGCCGTCCCATGGTCACCGCCGACTGCAGGCCATGCCCGACCACATCTCCTACCACCAAGGCCACCCGCGCGCCCGACAGCGGAATCACGTCGAACCAGGCACCACCCAGCACCGCGTGACCGCCCGCCGGCAGATAGCGTGACGCCACTTCCACAGCACCGAACACCGGCATCTGCTGCGGCAGCAGACTGCGTTGCAGCGCCAATGCCGTCGTCCGCTCGCGGGTGTACCGCCTCGCGTTGTCGATACACACGGCGGCACGCGCCACGAAATCCTCGGCCAGCAGCACGTCGTCCGCCTCGAACGCATGCGTCCCCCGGTGGCGTAGGAAGACCGCCGCACCGAGCGCGGCTCCTCGTGCGAACATCGGTACCAGCAGCCACGAGTGGACGCCGTATTCGCGGACCAGCGCGGCCCGTTGAGGGGCGACCGCGGCGATGGCGGCTATCACCTCTTCGCTCGTCAGTAGCAGGGGCTCGCCACTGGCCAAAGCGCGGGTGAACAAGGACCTGGCCCCGGAGGTGAACGGGTCGACGTCCCCCGTCTCAACCACTGGTTCCCTCGGACCCTCAGGGACAGTCGAACTTGCCGCACGGCGCAGTGGCATGGCCTCGGAGACGGGACCGGTAACCGGCTCATCGCCCCCGAACACCGAGTCCAGTAGGTTGACATAGGAATGATCGGCCAGGAGGGGGACGGCCACGTCGGTCAGTTCCTGCGCGGTGTGCAGGACGTCAAGTGTGCTGCCGATCTTCGCGCTCGCGTCGTTGACCAGGGCCAGCCGCTCCCGTGCCCGGACCCGCTCGGTCACTTCGAACACCACGTGTGCCAGTCCGATCACCTCGTCGGAGTCGCTCCGCAGCGGAACGATGGTCTCCGAAAAGGCTTGGTACCGGTCCGGGTCATCGGGATCCCGGGCGTGCACCTCAGTGGCGACCAGCGCTTCACCGGTGGCCAGGACCTGCCGCTGGCGGCTCTCGAAGGCCGTCATGTCCATCACTCCGGCCGGGGCCACCTCCCGCATGGTGCGCCCGAGGAAATCCTGGTTCCTGAAACCCTTCAAGCGCCGCGCATTTTGCGCGACAAAGCGGAACTGGGTGTCGAATACGTCGATGTGGAAAGGCGATTCGGTGAACAAGCCTTTCAGGAGCGCGCGGCCGAGATTCTTCCGGCGTACGGCATCGATGCTCTCCGCCTGGACCAGCCAATACGGCTCACCGGTGGTGGACACGAGGGAATGGGCCCACAAATCGACCTCGACTCGGCTGCCATCCCGGTGTCGCAGCGCTATCGCCCCAAGGGCGGTGGCCTCCCGTGCGTGGCAGCGCTCCACGAGACCGGCGGCGTCGGCATGGAAGTACAGCAGTTCGGCCCCGCGCCGCCCGCGGACTTCCTCGGCGGTGTAACCAAGCAGCCGCTGGGCACCTGGGCTCCAGCCCGTCAGCACACCCTGTCCATCGACAGTGGCGTATCCCTTGTCGCCCGGCTCGGGGAGATCGCCGAGGGCGCCGTGGAACATGGCGTCGTGCATGTGTCACACCCGCTCCGAGACCCGCGGCACTTGGCTGTGCCACACCTCAGGAAATTTCGCTGCCGTATAGAAGGCGTTATTTCGCTGGCCGGGTCCGACAATTCCGAATCCAACTCTATCGTCGAGTCATGCCTCCTGCGAGTCAGCGAACCGCGGTGATCAGTGCGCAGAACAGCCTGATTGCGGGGGGGCGAGTTTGCGCCACTCACGAGAGCGAGCCGTTCCCCTGCGCGGAGTGGCGGAGCTCCGCCCACACCGTCTTGCCTGCCTGTTCGCGAGGCGCCGTTCCCCAGCGTGTGGCCAGCGCCTCGACCAGGAGCAGGCCTCGGCCCGTGATCGCCCCGTCGTGCGACTCCGCAGCGGGGTGCGGCAGCCGCTCGCCTCGGGCGTCCGAGACCGCGATCGTCAGAAGGTCACCTTCGAGGGTCAGCCGCAGCTCGAAGTCCCGGCCCGGAACGCGTCCATGGGTGACGGCGTTCGTGGCGAGTTCGGCGACGACCAGCGCGGCCGACGTGGACAAGTCGCTGTCGTAGGCGATGCCCCACGCGCTGAGCTGCCCGACGGAAAGCAGTCGCGCCAGGCGGGCGCCGCGTCTCGTCGGGCTCAGGCGTTGCGAGAACACACGTACGGTAGCCGTCGCCGGGGACGTCGGGGGAGATGTCATGCGTCCACGGTGGCGAGTTCGGGCAGGTCACGCCATGGACGCCGCTCGTACGGAGCGCAGCGTACGAGCTCACGCTCTGGACAGTACGCGTGACCGACCGTGAGCATGGTCGCGTTGCGTGCCCGAGTCGGGTGCGGCAGGCGTGAGACGCGCGACAAGGGGGTCGCCCATGGCGAACAACAGCACCGAACCCGAACCGTCCGACAGCCTGAAGGCCTTCGGCGCGATCCTGAAGGTCTTCCGTGAGCGCGCCTCGCTCACACAGGAGCAACTGGCCCCGATGGTCAGATACTCGCCCCACTTCGTGGGCTCGATCGAGCAGGGGCGCCGCCTGCCGCCGACCGACTTCGTGGAACGCGCCGAGGAGGCGCTCGACGCGTTCGGCGTGCTGAAGGCTGCGGCACGGCATGTCGCGCGGCAGCCTGGTCTGGCGGCCTGGTTCCGGCTGTGGGCACAGCTCGAGGCGACCAGCGTCGGACTGTGCACGTACGAGTGCCGCGTGGTGCCGGGGCTGTTACAGACCGAGGCCTACGCTCGATCAGTCATGCTCAGCGTTCCGCCGCCGCCCACGCGGGAGCAGGTCGGCGAGCGGATCGCCGCCCGCCTGGAACGGCAGAAGCTGCTCACGCGCACACCACCTGTCGCCTTCAGCTTCATCGTCGAGGAGGCGGTTCTGCTACGGGGTACGGGCGGGGAGGACGTCACTCGTGAGCTGCTTGAACACCTCATCGTCTGCGGAGAGTTGTGGAACGTCGAGGTGCAGATCATGCCTCTGCGGCAGCCGCACCACGCGGGAGCTGATGGGCCGATGCAGCTTCTGGAGACGCCGGACAACCGGTGGTTGGGGTACGCGGAAGGGCAGCAGACGGGGCAGCTGATTTCTGTCCCGAAAGACGTCAGCTTGATGCAGATGCGCTATGCCAAGATGCGCTCACAGGCCCTGTCCCCCGCGGACTCGGCGGACCTGTTGACGCGGATGCGAGGAGCGCTATGAGTGGCGACAGCGGCGGGCTGAACTGGTTCAAGAGCAGCTACAGCGGTTCTCAGGGCGACAGCTGCGTGGAGGTCGCGTATGGGCGTGGGGCGGGTGACGGTGCCGCCGTTCATGTGCGGGACTCAAAGGACAGGGAGCGTCCGGGAGTCGCCGTGTCCCCGGCGGCCTGGGCGGTGTTCGTCGGGCACGCGGGCCGCTGAGCGCGCCCCCAAGCGGACCCGTACACCTGATCGGATACGCTGCGGCGCGATGTATGACGTGTACACCTCTGGTGTGCGAGCCCCTGAAGAGGAGAAATGTCCGTGAAGCAGCGCCCGGTGTTCGCCGGCCTGACATTGATGCTTGTGGCCGTTCTGAGTGCGTGCGGTGGCGGTGCGGACAAGGGGGACGGCCACGCCGGAGGCAAGGGCGGTGGGAAGGGCGGTAGTTATTCTCAGCCGCACTCCGACCAGGTGCGTGGTCTCTACGACGCCGTCCGGCATCTCCCGCGCAAGACCGCCAAGGCCACCCGCGCGCACATGGTCAAGGAGTGCGACCCGGCGACACGGAAGGTCAAGCACACCTCGCGCAGCGGCAGTGGCAAGCGCAAGAGGACCCGCACCTGGTACACCACCGAGCGCTACAACCAGTGCCACAAGGTCCGTAAGGGCAGCGAGACGTACACCCGCGTCGTGCGGCCCGAGCGGTGGTGCGTGCGGCTCGACGACGTCAACGGGAAGCCCCAGAAGGACGACCGCTGGTTCCGCGTCAGCCCCGCCACGTACAGCGAGGTCCACGGCAAGGATGAGCACGCGCGCGTGAAGTTCGAGCCGCGGGGGCGCGGCTGCTGATGCCGGTCCGCATCCGCGGGCCCGTGTCTACTCGTAAAACCGCAGGTCCGCGCCCCCGTACCCATGGCATCCTGACCCGGTGAACGGACCGGAGATCGTCGTCAGTGTCGTGCCCGAGCTGGGTCTTTTCGTTCCGCACGGGCGGCGCGAGGGCAGGGCCGTCCCGCTCGTCACCGACGGCGTGTCCACGCTGGGGCATGTGATCGAGTCGCTCGGCGTGCCGCTGACGGAGGTCGGGGCGCTGGTCGTGGACGGGCGCGAGGTGGCCGTCGGGCACATTCCCGTGGCCGGGGAGCGGGTCGAGGTCAGGGCCGTCGTCCGGCCGCAGCGGGTCGGGGGAGCACCGCTGCGGTTCTTGCTCGACGTCCATCTCGGCACGCTGGCACGGCGGTTGAGGCTGCTCGGGATCGACTCCGCGTACGAGTCCACGGACATCGGCGACCCCGCGCTGGCGGCCCGCTCCGCCGCCGAGCGGCGCGTCATGCTCAGCCGGGACCGCGGGCTGCTGCGGCGGCGCGAGCTGTGGGCCGGCGCATACGTCTACAGTGACCGGCCCGACGAGCAACTACGCGACGTACTGGGCCGGTTCGCGCCCGAGCTGCACCCCTGGACCCGGTGCACCGCCTGCAACGGACTGCTGAAGGAAGCCCGTAAGGAAGACGTCGCCGACCTGCTTGAAGGCGGGACGCGCGGCACGTACGACGTGTTCGCCCAGTGCCGCGCGTGCGGGCGCGTGTACTGGCGGGGTGCCCATCACGACCGGTTGGAGCGGATCGTGGGGCGGGCGGTCGCCGAGTTCGGGAGCTGAGCGGCTGCCTCGTCCTCCGGCACCCGGGGTGATTCGATGCGCCAGGCGATGCGCTGCCCGTCCTGGACCACCCTTCGGTACGCGTACAGCACCACCGAGATCAGCAGGATGCCGACCGCGAGGAAGGACTCCGTCGCGCCCCCGTAGCCCGCGAGGGACGGGTGCGTGACGCCCACCGAGACGATCACGACGTTGAACGCCAGGATGACCCAGGCGACCGGGATCCAGGCGCGGGCACGGCGGATCGGGCGGGGCCAGTCGGGGCGGTCCTTGCGCAGGAGCAGGAAGCCGGCGACCGCGAGTGTCATGGCCACCAGATAGCCGAAGTTGCTGGCGATGAGAATGCTCAGGGGCTCGCCGAGCAGGACCACGATCGCCGCGTTGACGAGCGCGTCCAGCGTGAGGGCCCGGCCCGGCACGCCCCAGCGGTTCACCTTGTCGAGCTGCCGCACGGTCATGCCCTCGCGCGCCAGGCCGTACAGCGCCCGGCCCCCGTCCGCCGTGCACGACACCATGCCGAAGAACATCGAGACGATCAGGATGAGGACGCCGACGTCGGAGAAGCCGCCGAGCGCCTGGGTGAAGGCCGTGGCGAACGCGCCGACCGGGTCCGAGCGCAGCGTCGCCTCGCCGACGCTGCCGACCGTCGCGAGCGGGACGACGAAGAAGACACCGAGCGAGATGAGGGACGTCAGCCGCAGCGCCTTCGCGGTGTCGCGCGCCGTGTCGCGGTACTCGGGCGCGAACGACGCGCAGATCTCCGTGCCGTACGTCGTCCAGGCCGTGACGTAGAACCACACGATCAGCGTCATCCAGCTCCCGCCGTGGTACCAGGTCAGACGTGACGCATCCCAGCTCCCCGGGCGCAGGAACGGGGCTATGACGACCACCGCCAGACCGCACATCACCAGGGCCGCGACGGCCTTGGAGACGCTCGCGGCCAGCCGTGCGCCGAAGTAGTTGCAGGCCCAGCCGCCGGCGATGGCCAGGACCGCGAGCGCTTCCGGGAGACCGATGCGGTGGCCGGGGAACGGGATCGACGGGGCGTGCGGGAACCACTGGGCGGTGATGAGGTGGCCGATCGCCGCGCCGTTGACCGCGATGCTGAACGACCAGCCGATCCAGTAGCCGTACGACGCCACGGCGCCCAGCGGGGCGAAGTAGCGCTTCCAGCCCTCGGTGGCGTATCTGCTGATGCCGCCGGACATGCCGGGGAACATCGCGGCGGTCTCGGCGAACAGCATGTTCTGAGCGAACGCGACGAGCGCCCCGACGCACCAGATGGTGATCGCCGTCCAGCCTCCGATCGCGCCCACGGTGTAACCCACCGTCAGGAGCAGGCCGTTGGGGATCACCATGGCGATGGCGAGGCCGTCGCGCCAGGTCAGGGACTTGTGCAGCTGTTGGCTCAAGGGGGCCACCTGTCTCGGTCGGGGGGACTGACGGGAGAAGGTCGGGCGCGGCGAAAAGTGATGCCGCTGCGCTGTGTCGGCGGTCACAATAATTCGTTATTGTTGGCCGGGATAGGGGTCCGGCAGTGGCCAATTCCAGAGGGGTCGGTTCCCGGGCGAGCGGTTCCGGAGCGACCGACACAGAGACGAGGGGCGGGCATGGGGGAGAAGGAGAGCGGTGGCGACGCGGGCGAGGTGCAGCGCGAGCGGATTCTGCGGGCGGCCGCCCTGGTCATGGCCGAACGCGGCTTCGACGCGGCGCGCATGAGGGACGTGGCGCGCGGCGCCGGCGTGTCCATCGGGCTGCTCCAGCACTACTTCGACACACGCGACCTGCTGTTCCGCGAGGCCTTCGAGTGGTCGATCGGCGAGCTCATCGCCCGCTGGCGCAAGGGTGCGTCCGCCGAGCCCGACCCGTGGCGCCGCTTCGAACTCCTCGTACGCGAACTGGCCGACGACCCCGACCTCCAGCGCCGGTGCGCGACCTGGACCGAGTTCTGCGCGAGCGCCGCCCGCAGGCCCGAGCTGCGCGACGGGGTGCGGCGCGCCCACCAGGACTGGCGCGAGCTCGTCCTCGGCATCGCCGAATCGGGCGTCGCCGCAGGAAAGTTCGTGCCCGTCGTGTCCACCGACGTCGCGGTGCGCTCCGTGCTCGCCGCCGTCGACGGCTGCGACATGGCCGTGGCGTCGGGCAGCGGCATGGGGGCGGAGGGCTACGCCGCCGTCATCCTCGCCACCGCCCGCTCGGTCCTCGGCGTACGCGACTGAGCTGTTTCCCTATCGACTCACTCCATCCGAGCCGCAGTTCACAGGAGGCACCGCGCCATGACGTCGACCGCGTTCCCGCATCTGTTCAGCCCGCTCGCCATCGGCGGCGTGACACTGAAGAACCGCGTTCTGTCCTCCGGCCATGACACGGTCCTCGTCGAGGGCGGGCAGGTCACCGACGATCTGGTCGCCTATCACGAGGCGCGCGCCGAGGGCGGTGTCGGGCTCATCGTCGTACAGGTGGCGGGAGTTCACGAGACGGCGCGGTACACGACGCACGTGCTTATGGCCACGGACGACTCGTGTGTCGAGGGGTACCGGCGGCTCGCCGAGGCCGCGCACCGGCACGGCGCCAAGGTCTTCGGACAGCTCTTCCACCCGGGACGCGAGATCCTGGAGTCGCGCGACGGCTCCGCGCCCGTCGCCTGGTCGGCGTCGGCGACGCCCAGCGAGCGCTTCCATGTGATGCCGCGCGCCATGACCGGGGCCGAGATACGCGAAGTCGTCGACGGGTACGGAGAGGCCGCCCGCAGGTTGCGCGCCGCCGGGCTCGACGGCGTGGAAGTGGTCGCCAGCCACGGCTACCTCCCGGCCCAGTTCCTCAACCCGCAGGTCAACGTGCGCACCGACGGGTACGGGGGTGACGTGGACGGCCGGCTGCGTTTCCTGCGCGAGGCCCTCGCGTCGGTGCGGGCGCACACCGGACCCGGCTTCGTGGCCGGACTGCGCATCTCCGGCGACGAGTTGAGCCATGACGGCCTCACCGCCGAGCTCGCCGTCGAGGCGGCCGCCCGGCTGGACCGCGAGGGTCTCGTCGACTATGTGAGCGTCTGCGCCGGGTCGTCGGCGACGATCTCCGGCGCCGTGCACATCGCACCCCCGATGACGCAGCCCGCCGGATACACCGCCCCCATCGCCGCGCGCGTGCGGGCGGCGGTCGAGGTGCCGGTCATGGTCGCCGGGCGCGTCAACCAGCCCCAGGAGGCCGAGCAGATCATCAAGGAGGGCCAGGCCGACGCCTGCGCCATGACCCGCGCCCTGATCTGCGACCCCGACATGCCGGGCAAGGCGAGCGACGGCCGCACGGAGGAGATCCGGGCCTGCATCGGCTGCAACCAGGCCTGCATCGGCCACTTCCAGCGCGGCTACCCGATCTCCTGCATCCAGCACCCCGAGACCGGCAGGGAGCGCCGGTTCACGCGGCTGCCCCAGCCCACCAGACGTCGGAAGGTCCTCATCGCGGGCGGCGGACCGGCCGGGCTCAAGGCCGCCGCCGTGGCTGCGTCCCGTGGGCACGACGTCACCCTGCACGAGGCGGGACGGCGCGTCGGCGGACAGGTACTGCTCGCCCAACTCCTCCCAGGACGCGCCGAGTTCGGCGGTGCGATCACCAACCTTGAGGGCGAGGCGCGGCGGGCCGGGGCGCGGATCGTCACGGGATCCCGCGTCGACGCCGAGCTGCTCGACCGTGAAGAGGCGGACACCCTCATCGTCGCCACGGGAGCGGTGCCGCGCCGGCCCGCACTCGAACTCCTCGACGACCCCGTCGTCCTCGACGCCTGGGACGTCATCCGCGGCACCTCCGAGGTCCCCAAGGGCCGGATCGTCGTCGCGGACTGGCGGGGCGACTGGATCGGGATCGGCGTGGCCGTCCA
Source organism: Streptomyces sp. NBC_00009 (assembly GCF_045040855.1). Lineage (NCBI taxonomy): Bacteria > Bacillati > Actinomycetota > Actinomycetes > Kitasatosporales > Streptomycetaceae > Streptomyces > Streptomyces sp. NBC_00009. The sequence goes on along the minus strand of NZ_CP108312.1, from coordinate 1,148,023 downwards.
ACTCGCGGGCCAGGGAAGAAGAGTGACGCTGTGTACGACCGGCTTCGGCGCGGGCGAGCATCTTCAGCAGTACGTGCGCGCGTCGATGCTCGCCGAGGCCGCGCGGGCCGGCGTCGAGACCGTGCCGACGGTGCGTCCCTACGGCGCCGACGCCGACACGGCGTACTTCCAGCACACCCTCACCGAGGAGCCGGTGATCATCGAAGGGGTCGCGGCCCTCGTCCTCGCCCAGGGGCACGACCCCGTGGGTGAACTCGCCGGCCTGGCGGACGGACGGGTGGGTGAGGTCCTGATGGCGGGGGACTGCGTGTCACCGCGGACCGTGGAGGAGGCCGTACTGGAGGGGCTGACGGTCGCGTCGTCGCTCTGAGACACGCAGACATGCCCGGTCACCGGCCGCCATGCGTGGTTCAGCGCGGATGGCGGCGCAGCCGCACCCGGTACGAGTAGTGCTCCGGAAGGAAGTGGCTGACGGCCAGCTCGACCGGGCGGCCCGATGCCGACAGGTAGAGGCGGTCGATCCGGAGCAGCGGATGCTGCGGCGGGCAGTCCAGGTGCGCCGCCACCTCGGCCGAGGCGAGGGCGACCGTGACGGACTGCTCCGCCTCCGCGATCGGCTCGGGCAGCCGGCCGTCGAGGAGGCCGATGATGGTGACGCGGCTGTCCGTGCCCGCCTCCGTCAGCTCCGGGCGGTCCGCGACGAGCGCGCCCACGTCCGGCGGCAGATGCACCGTCGTCAGGCAGAACGGGGTGTCCTCGTGCAGCCGCAGGAACGAGAGGTGGTCCACGCGGTCGGAGCCGACGCGCAGCCTGCCCGCCGCGTCCACGTCGACCCGGCGGCGCAGCGGCGACACCAGGCGCATCGTCGTGTCGAGGGACAGCGCCATGAGGTCCTCGACCGAGCCGAACTGCCGCAGATACTGCTCCTCGCGGGGCGCCGCGAACGTGCCGCGCCCCGGGACCCGGTGCACCAGGCCCTCCGTGACCAGGTCCTGGAAGGCGCGCCGCACGGTCTGCCGGCTGAGCCCGTGCGAGGCGGCGAGCTCCGCCTCCGTGGGCAGCCGCACCCCCTCGGGGTAGTCGTGCCGCAGGATCGCCTCGCGCAGCTCGCGCGCGAGGCGTACATAGGCGCTGTCACGCCCGGGGGCCGCCATCTGTGTCCCCCTCGTCCGCTCTGTGCGTGTCGTACGCGTCATGTCTGCCGTTCACCGCCCTGCCTGTGCCGTGAGTCTAATGGCCGTACAAGACGGTGCGCAGGTCAGACGTCCAGACCGCCGCGGGAGACCAGCTGGCGCACGATGACGCCCCGCTGGATCTCGTTGGTGCCCTCGCCGACGATCATCAGGGGCGCGTCGCGGAAGTAGCGCTCGACGTCGAACTCGGTCGAGTAGCCGTAGCCGCCGTGGATACGGACCGCATTCAGGGCGATCTGCATGGCCGTCTCCGACGCGAAGAGCTTGGCCATGCCCGCCTCCATGTCGACGCGCCGGCCCGCGTCCGCCTCGCGGGCGGCGTACAGGGTGAGCTGGCGCGCCGCGGTGAGCGAAGTCGCCATGTCCGCAAGGTAGTTGCCGATCGACTGGTGCTTGTAGATGGGCTCGCCGAATGTCTCGCGCTCCTGCGCGTAGCGCAGCGCGTCCTCGAACGCGGCCCTGCCGACGCCGAGCGCGCGCGAGGCGACCTGGAGGCGGCCCGTCTCCAGGCCCTTCATCATCTGCCCGAAGCCCTTGCCCTCGACGCCGCCGAGCAGCGCGCCGGCCGGGACGCGGTAGTCGTCGAAGGTCAGCTCACAGCTCTCGACGCCCTTGTAGCCGAGCTTCGGCAGGTCGCGCGAGACGGTGAGCCCCGGGCCGTGCTCGGCGAGCAGGATGGAGATGCCGCGGTGCTTCGGCTCGGCCGCCGGGTCCGTCTTGCACAGCAGCGCGATCAGCTGCGAGCGGCGGGAGTTGGTGATCCAGGTCTTGCCGCCGTTGACGACGTACGAGTCCCCGTCGCGCCGCGCGACCGTGCGCATCGCCTGGAGGTCGGAGCCGCCGCCCGGCTCGGTGAGGGCCATCGTCGAGCGGATCTCGCCGGTGGCCATCTTCGGCAGGTAGCGGTTCTTCTGCTCGTCGGTGCCGAAGTGCAGCAGCAGCTTGGAGACGACGGTGTGGCCGCCCATGGCGCCGGCGAGGCTCATCCAGCCGCGCGCCAGCTCCTCCGTGATCAGCACGTAGCAGGGCGTGGAGACGGGCGTGCCGCCGTACTCCTCGGGGATCGCCAGGCCGAAGATGCCGAGGTCCTTCATCTGCTCGATGAGCGCCTCGGGATAGGTGTTGGCGTGCTCCAACTCCCGTACGACCGGCTTCACTTCGCGGTCCACGAAGTTCCGCACGGTCTCGACGATCAGCTGCTCGTCGGAGGAGAGGGTGTCGAGGGTGCTCACTTCGCGGACGCTCCTTGCTCGTGGTCGTGCGTGGTGTCGATGACGCCCTGCGCCCGCAGCCGCTCGATGTCGGCGGCGCTGCGGCCCAGGGAGGTGAGGATCCGCTCGGTGTGCTCTCCCGCGGCGGGCACGGGGTCCATCCGGGGGGTGACGCCGGAGAGGTCCGCCGGGGGGAGCAATGCTTGTACGGGTCCCTGCGCGCCCGGCACCGCGATGTCGCGCCAGCGGTCGCGCTCGGCGAGGGCCGGGTGGGCGAGGAACTCGGCGATGGAGTTCACACCCGCGTTGGCGATGCCGGCCTTGTCGAGGAGCGCCACGGCGTCCTCGCTGCCGAGCTCGGCGAAGCGCGCGGAGACGGCCGCGTTGACCTCGTCGCGGTGGGCGACGCGGTCGGCGCCGGTGGCCATGCGGGGGTCGTCGGTGAGTTCGGGACGGCCGAGGACCGTGGAACACAGGGCCTGCCACTCGCGCTCGTTCTGGATGGAGAGCAGCACCTCCTTCCCGTCGGAGGCGGTGAACGGGCCGTAGGGAGCGATCGTGGCGTGCTGGGCGCCGATGCGCGGCGGCTGCGTGCCGCCGTAACGCGTGTAGTAGGCGGGCTGGCTCATCCACTCGGCGAGCGCCTCGAAGAGGGAGACCTCGACGGCGGGCACCCGCCCGGTGGTGGCCCGCGTGTAGAGGGCGGAGAGGACGCCGCTGTACGCGTACATGCCCGCCGCGATGTCGGCGACCGAGATGCCCACGCGGGCGGGTTCGTCGGGCGAGCCCGTGATGGAGAGCAGTCCCGTCTGGCACTGCACGAGCAGGTCGTACGCCTTGCGCTGCGACCAGGAGCCGCTGGTGCCGTACCCGCTGATGGTGCAGGGGATCAGGCGGGGGTGGCGGGCCTGGAGCGCGGCGGGGCCGAGGTCCATGCGGTCGGCGGCGCCCGGGGCGAGGTTCTGGACGAACACGTCGGCGTCCGTGAGGAGTTCCTCCAGGATGTCCCGGCCCTCCTGCGACTTGAGGTCCAGGGTGAGGGACTCCTTGGAGCGGTTGAGCCACACGAAATAGCTGGCCTGGCCGTGCACCGTGGTGTCGTAGCGGCGGGCGAAGTCGCCACCGCCGGGACGCTCGACCTTGATGACGCGGGCACCCAGGTCGGCGAGCTGGCGGGTGGCGAAGGGCGCGGCGACGGCCTGTTCCAGGCTGACGACCGTGATGCCTTCGAGGGGGAGCGGCTCGGTCATGCGGGGTCCTTCCCGGGAAGTTCGGTCAGGAGAAGGGCGCGGGCCGACTCCCAGGTCGTGTCCTTGAGCAGAGCGGGTACGTCGCTGCCGCACGCGACGAACTTTTCCTCCAACTCCCTTTCTGTAGGCGGACGTTGGGGCGAGCCTGGGGGATGGGCGAGGGCGGACCGCAGGACCCGGCCGTCGGTGAGCGTCACCGCGAGGTCGACCTCGCCGTCGAGGAGCCCGGCACCGCCCTCGGTGCGCTCCGTCTCGACGGTGGCCATCAGGCGCCGCGCCTCGGGCCGGCCCACCGCGTCGTCCGTGAAGGCCCCGAAGCCGGGGAAGCCGTCGAGCAGGGCCGTCGCCACCGCGTACGGGAGGCTGAACTTGCCTTCGAGCCCGGTGTCCGGGTCGTCGTGGATGAGGGGGTGGACGGTGGCACCCGGGGTGGTGACGCGGACGGCCGTGACGTCGTCGGGGCCGCACTCGGCGCGCAGGTCGCGCAGCGCCGCGATCGGGCGCTGCATCGCGTAGCAGCAGGGGAACATCTTGATGGCGAGGCCACCGGGTACGGCGGGACCGCCGCTGTGGGGCGCACCTCCCTCGGCGCCGTCCGCTCCTTGCGCGCCCACCAGCTTCAGCCACGCGTCGACCGCCCGCGGGTCGGCCGTCGCGCCGGCCCGGGCGAGGCGCGCCGCCCGCACCCCCGCCTCCGCCGCGAAGCCCACCTGGAGCGACTTGCTGTGCGTGCCGAACGCGGCCTGGACCCCGCTCGCGCCGGGCACCGCGAGCGCCATGGCCGTCGCGAGCCGCTCGGGCGTGAGGCCCCAGGCGACACCCGCCGCGACGGCCGCCGCGGGGGCGCCCGCCGTGCACGTGGCGTGCCAGCCGGCCGCGTAGTGCGACCAGCCGAGCAGGGTGCCGAGCCGGGCCATCACGCCCGCTCCGGCGAGATAGGCGCGCGCGTCGCCGCCCGCCGCGAGGACCGCGGGGACGATCACGACGCTGATGTGTGTCGTGGACTCGATGTGCAGGTCGTCGAAGTCGAGGACGTGCCCGACCGCGGCCCAGCGCGCCGCGTCCGGCAGTTCGGCGGCCAGCGCGCTCACCGGGTGGTCGCGCGCGGCGAGCGTGACCGCGACCGTGTCCAGGAGGGAGCGGCGGGCGAGCGCCAGGTCCTCGGCGTCGGGTTCGTATCCGTACGCCCACTCGGCGAGCGATTCCGCGATGGCCGGCATGGCTTCCCTTCGTACATGTCCTGCACTGCGTGGTTACTTTGTACGGCCAAATGGCGGGGCCGTCAATGCCGCCACCGCAGGGCAACTCAAAGCTTTCACATGCGACTTCTTCCCAGGGGGGTTGACGGGACGCCCGGCGGGGCGGACGCTGGGCCGCGTTTTGTACGGCACAATCCGCCATTGAGGCGGCCACATCAATCGGTCTGTCCAGCCACCTGTCCAGCACCTGGCAATCCACCTGTCCAGGTACCTGGCAATCCCACCTGTCCACCGGCTGTCCGACCGCCTGTCCCCCCGGAGGTCTCGCATGGGCGATGCGCATCCCCTGCTCGCCGCGCTCAGCGGCGCCCGGCACGGTGCCCTGCACCGGCGGGTGCTGCTCACTGTCAGTGCCATGTTCTTCTTCGACCTCGCCGACCTGAACACGTTCGCGTTCGCCGCGCCCGCCATCCGCCGGGCGCACCTCTTCACCGTCGACGACATCGCGTTCGTCACCGCCCTGGCCTTCGCCGGCATGGCGGCAGGCGCGATCCTCGGCGGCCGGTTCGCCGATCATGTGGGCCGGCGCCGGGTCATGGCTTGGTCCGTGGTGCTCTTCTCCGCGGCCTCTGTGATCAACGCAGTGGTCAGCGGGGTGGGCGCGATGGCCGCGGCCCGCTTCGCGACCGGGTTCGGCCTCGGCGCCATGACCTCCGTCGCGATCACCTACCTCTCCGAGGTCACCCCGGCCGCACGCCGCGGCCGCGCCCAGGCGACGGCGCTCGGCACCGGCCTGATCGGCATCCCCGTCGTGGCGTTCACCGCCCGCGGCCTGACCGCCGACGACCCCGGCGGCTGGCGCGCCCTCTTCGTCATCGGCGCCCTCGGCGTCCTGCTCGTACCGCTCCTGATGCGCCTGCCCGAGTCGCCGCGCTGGCTCCTCGCGCGCGGCCGCGGCGCCGAAGCCGTGCAGGTCACGCGCGCCTTCGTGCCCGACTGGGAGCCGTCCGCCGACGCGCTCGCCGTGCCGCCCGCTCCGTCGGACCGGCCCCGGTTCACCGAACTCTTCGCCGCGGGCCAGCGGCGCAACACCGTCGCCCTCATGGCCCTGTGGCTCTTCGGGCTCGTCGGCTTCTACGGGTTCCAGTCCTGGGTGCCGACGCTGCTCGCCGACCACGGCCAGGACTTCGCGAAGAGCATGACCATGTCCGCGGTCACCACCATCGGGGCGGTGCCCGGCGCGTTCCTCGCCTGGCCGTTCATCGACCGCTACCCGCGCAAGCACCTCGCGGTGGTGCTCGGTCTCGTGGTCGCGGTCCTCGGCATCGGGTACGGGCTCAGCTCGTCCGTCGTGGCCGTCGTCGTGTTCGGCACGCTCGTCGCCGCACTCAGCCAGACGTTCATCGCGGTGCTCTACTCGTACACCCCCGAGGTCTTCCCCACCCGCCTGCGCACGGCGGGCGCCGGGCTCGGCAACGGCGTCGGCCGGATCGGCAACGTCATCGCGCCGCTCGTCGTCGCGGCGATCTACACCACACCGGGGCTCGGCTACGTCGCCGTGTTCGTGTTCATCGCGGGATGCTGGCTGGTCGCCACGGCCACCGTGTTCTTCTTCGGCGTCGACACGCGCGGCCGGTCGCTGGAGACCCTGCACGACGCTGCGGCGGCCCCGGTGGCTTCCACGGCACCCGTTTCGCAACGCATCGGAGAATGAGAACCATGCCCCAACCAGACGTATCCCAGGGCGAGTTCGGGCTCGCTCGGTATCTGGACGCCTGGGCCCCGGCGCCCGTGACCCTGGACGATCCCGTCGCCGCCGCGCCCGTCGCCGCGCTGAGTCAGGTGCTCGACCAGGAGGCGGCCGTGGCCGGCGAGGGGGAGCCGTTGCCGCCGCTGTGGCACTGGCTGCACTTCCTCGAATGGCCCGCACAGCGGGAGCTGGGGGCCGACGGGCACCCCGCGCACGGCCACTTCCTGCCGCCCCTCCCGGACCGCAGGCGCATGTTCGCCGGCGGCCGCGCGGAGTTCACCGCGCCGCTGCGGGTGGGCGTGCCTGCCCGGCGTACGAGTTCCCTCGCCAAGGTCGAGATCAAGCGCGGCCGCACCGGCGAGATGGCCTTTGTGACGGTCCGTCATGAGATCGCGCAGGAGGGGGAGACGCGGGTCACCGAGGAGCAGGACCTCGTCTACCGCGTGGGCGAGGACGAGCGGCGGAGCGGGGGCTTCGGCCTCGACCTCGGTGAGGCCGAACCGTCCGACGCCGACTGGCAGTTGATCCTGCGTCCCTCGCCGACCCTGCTGTTCCGCTACAGCGCGCTGACCGCGAACGCCCACCGCATTCACTACGACGAGCCGTACGTGCGCGACGTCGAGGGCTACCCGGGTCTCGTCGTCCACGGGCCGCTCCTCGTCCAGCTGATGCTGGAACTCGCGCGCCGCGAGGCCCCGGAGCGGGAGATCCACACGCTTTCCTACCGGCTCCGCAAGCCCGTGTTCGCGGGCGAGCAGGTGTGTGCGCTCGGCGACGTGGCGGACGGCGGAGGGTCGGCAGGCATGCGGATCGCCACGCGTCGGGACGAGCGGCATGCGACGGCGGAGGTGACTTTCAAATGAGCGCTGAGCACACCACTGTCGAACCTGCGAGTGCCGACCCCGCGCGTCCCGAACTCGCCGGCCCCGCACGCCTCGGCAGGGACCGCACCCGCCTCGCCGCCGCCCGCACCCTTCTCTTCGTCCCGGGGCACCGCCCGGACCGGTTCGAGAAGGCGGCCGCGGCCGGGGCCGACGCCGTGATCATCGACCTGGAGGACGCGGTCGCGCCCGACGCCAAGGACGCGGCCCGCCGGCACGCCGCCGACTGGCTTGCGCGGGGCGGGGACGCGGTGGTGCGGATCAACGCGCCCGGCACGCCTTGGTGGGACGCCGACCTGGACCTCGTCACCGCGTTCGGCTGTCCGGTGATGCTGCCCAAGGCCGAGGACCCCGAGGTGATCGCGCGGATCGCGGAGATCTGTGCCGTGATCCCGCTCGTCGAGACGGCGTCCGGGATCGAGCGCGCCCTCGAGGTGTGCTGCGCGCCCGGAGTCGTCCGCGCGGCCTTCGGCAGCGTCGACCTCGCCACCGAGCTGGGCGTGCGCCACGACGACACCCTGGCGCTGGCGTATGCGCGGTCCCGGCTGGTCATGGCGTGCGCTGCCGCCGGTGTCGCGCCCCCGCTGGACGGCGTCACCACCGCGCTCGACGACGCAGACGCCCTCGCGCAGGACATCCACCACGCCCGACGGCTCGGCTTCGGAGGCAAACTCTGCATCCATCCGAGGCAACTCCCCGCGGTGGCCGAGGGGTTCGCGCCTTCGGGCGAGGAGCTGGCCTGGGCCAGGAAGGTGCTCGCCGCGGGCGACGCGGTGTCGTCCGTGGACGGCGTAATGGTCGACAAACCGGTGCAGGAGCGGGCGCGACGGCTGCTCGGGGCGGAGCTCACCACCGGCCCTGCGGGAGAGATGGCGTAAGGCGGAGGATCAGGGGACGCCCGGCGATGTCACGTCGCCGGCAGTTCCCGGAGCCCGTCGGCGAACCCGTCGACCAGGTCGACGAGCGCCGCCACCGCCGGATCGGTGTCGTCCGCCCGCCAGGCGAGGCCGAGCGGGAGGGCCGGGGCGTCAAGGACCGGGACCAGCGTCACCCCCGGCACCGCCAGATGCCCGGCGGAGTCCGGAGTGAGCCCGATGCCGACGTTCGCCCCCACCAGGGAGAGAAGGGTGTGGGTGTCGGGCGCGTCCTGGACGATGCGCGGGGTCGTGCCCTGCGCCAGGAACGCCGACAGCACCAGGTCCCGCACGATCGAGCCCCGGCCGGCCGGATAGCTGACGAAGGGCACGCCCCGCAGATCGGCGAGGGTCAGCGACTCCCGTGCGGCGAGCGGGTGTTCGGAGGGTACGGCCGCGACCAGCGGGTGCCGCAGCAGCTCCCGCACCCGCAGCCCGGTGTCCGGCAGCGGGAGCCGCACCAGACCCGCGTCCGCCTCCCGCAGGTGCAGGCGCTCGGCCAGCTCGCCACCGTAGTAGGGGCCGACGATGTCGAGCCTGACGGTGGGGTGCCGCAGCCTGAACTCGCGGGCAATGGCGAGGAGTTCGCGGTACGACGTGGGGCCGCTGAACGCCAGCCGCACCACCCCGGTGAGCCCCTCCGCCGCGCGGTGCGCCGCGAGCTTCGCGGCTTCCAGGGAGTCGAGCGCGGACCGTACCTCGGTGAGGAACGCCGCCCCGGCGGCGGTGAGTTCGACGCTGCGGGTGGTGCGGTGCAGCAGCTCGACGCCGACGTCCTGCTCAAGACGCTTGATCTGCTGCGAGAGCGGCGGCTGCGACATGTGCAGCCGGGCCGCGGCCCGGCTGAAGCTGAGCTCCTCGGCGACCGCGACGAAAGCCTGCAGACGGCGCAGTTCCATGCCCTTCCACCCTCCACCTCCGCCGGAAGCCGTTTCGTTCCGGTGCGTCGAGATTATGTCGCCCAGGCGAATAAATCGATGGCCAACAATGTGTTAGTTGCATCACACATCCGGTGATACGGTAAATTTCACCAGACGCGAAAAGCGGCCGCACGGAGGCCGGAATTCAATAAGCGCGCCATTGGCCCAACTACCCACGTGAGACGGGCTTTCGGTGAATCCGAATTGCCTCCCGAAGGAGTGTGGCAAGGGTGAGACGCAAACTCGTCGCAGACGAGAAGATGGGGCGGCGAGCGGGAATTGCCGCATTCATCGGAACCACCATCGAGTGGTACGACTTCTACATATTCGGGACCGCGTCGGCGATTGTTCTCGGGAAACTCTTCTTCCCCGAGGCGTCACCCGCCGTCGGCGTCCTCGCATCCTTCGCGACGTTCTGGATCGGCTTCGTCGCCCGCCCCCTCGGCAGCATCGTCTTCGGGCACCTGGGCGACCGCATCGGCCGTAAGAACACGCTCATCGCGACGCTTCTCCTCATGGGCGTCGCCACCGCGGGCATGGGCCTGCTGCCCACGTACGACACGGTCGGCGTCCTGGCCCCGGTCCTGCTCGTCCTGCTGCGCGTCGTGCAGGGCGTCGCCGTGGGCGGCGAATGGGGCGGAGCCGTACTCATCGCGACCGAACACACCGAGCGGCGCCGCGGGTTCCTCTTCGGCGCCTTCGCCCAGCAGGGCTCGCCCACCGGCCAGATCCTCGCCGTCCTCGCCTTCACCGCCGTCACGCAGCTCCCCGACGCCGCCTTCGTGACGTGGGGCTGGCGCCTGCCCTTCCTCGCCTCCGCGCTGCTCGTGATCGTCGGTCTGATCGTGCGGATGCGCATCCAGGAATCCCCCGAACTGCTGCGGCTCAAGGAGACGGAACAGGTCGCACGGCTGCCCCTCGTCGAGCTGCTGCGCACCCACAAGACGACGGTCGCGCTCGGGCTCGCCGCCTCCGTCATCGCGTACGTCGCCTCGTACCTCAAGAACACCTTCGCCCTGTCCTGGGCCACCAACGACCTCGGCATGTCCCGCGACAGCATGCTCACGATCATCCTGCTCGCCACGGTCGCGCAGTTCGTCGCCCAGCCCTTCGGCGCCGTCCTCGGCAGCCGCTGGAACACCCGCAAGGTCGTCACCGTCCTGCTGATCCTCGAGATCCCGGCCATGCCCGTGCTGTTCTGGCTGATCTCGACCCGCAGCTTCGGCCTCACCCTGCTCGGCATGGTCATCGCGACGCTGCCGCACGTCATGTTCTACGCACTCCTCGCCGGCATGCTCGCCCAGGCGTTCCCCGCCCGCGTCCGCTACACCGGCATCTCGGTGTCGTACTCCGCGGCCGGGATGCTCTTCGGCGGCGGCACGCCCCTCATCGGGCAGGCGCTGCTCACCGCCACCGGGTCGATCGTGCCCGTCGTGGCCTTCGCCGTCCTGATGGTGCTGCTCTCGCTCTTCGGTGCCCGCGCCCTGCTCGCGCGCACCGCGGCCGCCGAGGAGCGGGACGCCGTGGCGGCAGACGCGACGCAACAGCCCGCCGCGCTCTGACGATCAGTCAAGTAACAGGCCGGACAGGCCCCGACATGAGGGAGACACAGTCATGGACTCCGATGTCTTCGAGGACATCCTGCGCACCGTGAAGGACTTCGTCCGCGGTGAAGTCGTGCCGCTGGAGGAGGAGATCGAGCAGAGCGACGCCATACCCGAGCGGCTGCGGCGCGGCGCCGCCGACATGGGCCTGTTCGGCTGGGCGCTGCCCGAGGAGTACGGCGGGCTCGGCCTCGACATGCGCCAGGACGTGCGCCTGGCCATCGAACTCGGCTGGACCACACCGGCGTTCCGCTCCATGCTCGGCACCAACAACGGCATCGCGGGCAAGGCCCTGGTGAACTTCGGCACGCCCGAGCAGCAGAAGCGCTGGCTGCCCGCGCTCGCCACCGGTTCCGCCGTCGCCTCGTTCGCCCTCACCGAGGACGGCGCGGGCTCGGACCCCAGCGGCGTACGCACCCGCGCCGTCCGCGAGGGCGACGGCTGGGTCCTGTCCGGCGCCAAGCGGTTCATCACCAACGCCGACCACGCCGACCTGTTCGTCGTCTTCGCGCGGACCGACCCCGACGCCGAGGCCCACCGCGGAATCTCCGCCTTCCTCGTGGAGAGCACGGCGCCGGGCGTACGGATCGGGCCGCCTGACCGCAAGATGGGCCAGCGCGGCGCCCACACCGCACCGGTCTACTTCGACGACGCGCGGGTCCCCGCCGACGCCGTACTCGGCGGTGAGCCCGGCACCGGATTCCGCGCCGCGATGGCCTCCCTCACGCGCGGCCGCCTGCACATCGCGGCCCTGTGCGTCGGCCTCGCGGCCCGCGCACTCGACGAGGCCGTGCGCTACGCCGCCACCGCCGAGCAGGGCGGCGAGTCCATCGGCCGCTTCCAGCTCGTCCAGGAACTCCTCGCCGAGTCGCACGCCGAACTCCTCGCGGGCCGCTCCCTGGTGCTTGCCGCCGCCGAGGCGTTCGACGCGGGCACCGACACCCGCATGGGGCCCTCCAGCGCCAAGCTGTTCTGCAGCGAGATGGTGTGCCGGGTCGTCGACCGCGCCGTTCAAGTGCACGGCGGCAGCGGCTACATGAGCGACTCGACCGTCGAGCGCCTCTACCGTGACGCGCGCCTCTTCCGCATCTACGAGGGCACCAGCGAGATCCAGAAACTCATCATCGGCAAGGGGCTGCTGCGGGAGGCCCGGGCATGAGCGCGCGACCGTCCCGCACGGACCTCGTCGACACCCTGCTCCACCCCCGCTCGATCGCCGTACTCGGCGCCTCCGACAACCCCCGAAAGCTGTCGGGGCGCCCCATCGACTACCTCAAGCGCTTCGGATACGCGGGCCGCATCCTGCCCGTGAACTCCCGCCGCGCCACCGTCCAGGGCCTGCCCGCCCACCCGACCCTCGACGCGATCGACGGCGACATCGACCTCGCGATGGTCATGCTCGACGCCGCCCACGCGGCCGACGGCATCCGGGCGTGCGGCCGGCGCGGCATCAAGGCGGCGATCGTCGCGGCCGCCGGTTACGCCGAGACCGGCGAACAAGGAGCCGAACTCCAAAGGGAGTTGAAGGCAGCCGCCGAGGAGAGCGGCGTCCGCGTCCTCGGGCCCAACTGCCTCGGCCTCATCAGCGTCCACGACCGGGCGGTGCCCACCTTCACGTCGGCGCTCGACGAGAACATCGAACTGCGCCCGGGCCCCGTCGCGTTCGTCAGCCAGAGCGGCGCCTTCGGCTCGTTCATCTTCAGCGAGGCCCGCCAGTACGGCATCGGCCTCGCCCACTACGTCAACACCGGCAACGAGGTCGACATCTCGGTGTCCGAACTCCTCGGCGCGTTCGCCGCAACCGACGAGTCGAAGGTCCTCCTCGCCTACCTCGAAGGCGTCAGCGACGGCCCCGGGCTCCTCGACGCGGCCCGCGCCGCGCACGCGGCCGACAAGCCCGTCATCGCCGTGAAGGTGGGCCGCTCCGCCGCCGGTGCCCGCGCCGCCCAGTCGCACACCGCGTCACTGGCCGGCGAGGACCGCGTCTTCGACGGCGCGGCACGCCAGTTCGGCCTCACCCGCGTGAGCGGCGTCGAACCCATGCTGGACGCCGCCCAGATCTTCGCCACCGGCCGCCGCACCAGGGGCCGCCGCCTCACCACCCTCTCCCTGTCGGGCGGCGCCGGAGTCCTCATGGCCGACGAGGCCGCCACCCACGGCATCGCCGTCGACACCTGGGACGAACAGTGGCAGCGGCGCATGGCCGGCGTCATCCCCCCGTTCGGCTCGCCCCGCAACCCCGTCGACCTGACCGCCGCGCTCGTCAGCGAACCCGACATGCTGCGCCGCGCCCTCGACGTCGCCCTCGAACACCCCGGAACCGACATGATCGGCGTGCTGCTCGGCAACGCCGACGGCGACATCGACGAGCTGACCGACGCCATCGCGAAGGCGCACGGCTCCACCGACCAGCCGCTCGTCGTCGTCTGGACCGGCGGCAACGGCAGGGCGCGGCAGCGGCTCCGCGAGCTGGGCGTGCCCTGCTACAGCGACCCGGGCCGGGCCGCCGCGGCCCTCGGGCACCTCGCCGACTTCAGCCTTCGCCCGCCCCTTCCGACGGGCGCACGCCCCACGGGCACCGACCCGCAGGCCGCCCGCGCGGTCATCGACGAGGGCCGCGCCCAGGGCCGTACCAGGCTCGACGAGTACGAGTCGGCCCGGCTCATCGCCGCCTACGGACTCCACTGCGCGCAAGCCCGCACCGCGCGCGACCCCGAGGAAGCCGTACGGGCGGCGGCGGACCTCGAAGGGCCCCTGGCCGTCAAGCTGCTGTCGGCAGACATCGCCCACAAGAGCGACATGGGGGGCGTGCGGCTCGGCCTGACCACGCCGGACGGCGTGCGTGACGCCGCGCGGGACATCCTCGCCGCCGCGGCCCGCGCGGGCGTCGGCGACGCGCGGCTCCTCGTGCAGCGCATGGCGGGCGGCGACCGCACCGAGCTGATCCTCGGCATCCAGCGCGACGCCGCGTTCGGGCCCGTCGTGGTCGCCGGGTTCGGCGGTGTCCTCGTCGACGTACTCGACGACAGCCAGGTCGCCGTGGCCCCCGTCGACCACGCGGGGGCGGTGCGCATGCTGCGCTCGCTGCGCGCGGCGCGGGTCCTCGACGGGGTGCGCGGCGCGCCCGCGCGCGACGTCGACGCCGTGGCGGACGCGCTCGTCCGCCTGTCCTGGCTCGCCACCGACCTCGCCGACGACCTCCTCGAACTCGACGTGAACCCGCTGCTGTGCGGCGCGGCGGGCGACGGCGCCGTCGCCGTGGACTGCCTCGCCCTGCTGAGCGCCCCTTCGGAACAGGACGCACGATGAACCCACTCGCCCCCCGTGAAGACGCCGTGACACCGGAACACCGGTCCCCGGCCCTCGCCCACCGCGCCGGCCTCAGCCGCGGCGAACTGCGCTACCAGCGCTGCGCGCACTGCGCGTCCGCCGTCTTCCCGCCCCGCACCCTCTGCCCCGACTGCGGTGCGCAGAAGCTGAGCTGGGAACGCAGCACCGGTGACGGCACCGTGTACGCGACCACCGTCGTGCGCGGCCGCGACAGCGCGCACAACGTCGTACTCGTCGACCTCGACGACGGCTTCCGCATGATGTCGCGGGTCGAGGGGCCCGCTCCGGAGGACGTCGCGATCGGCGACCGCGTCCGGTTCCGTACGACAGCGGACGGCGACACCGCCGTCTTCGAGCCGAAGGAGGACGCCCGATGACACAGTCGCTGCGCGGCAGGGCCGCCGTCGTCGGCGTGGCCGAGTCCGACCTCGGCGAGGTCGCCCCCGGCCTCACCCACCTCGACCTCGTCGGCCAGGCCACCGCCCGCGCCCTCGCCGACGCGGGCATCGCCAAGTCGGAGGTCGACGGCCTATTCACCGCCTCGTCGTACCTGCCGATGGCCGCCATGGACACCGCCGAGTACCTCGGCATCCGCCCCCGCCACCTCGACGGCACCAACATCGGCGGCAGCTCCTTCGTCTCCCACCTCCTGCACGCGGCCGCCGCGATCGAGCAGGGCCTGTGCACCACCGCGCTGATCGTGTACGGCAGTACGCAGCGCTCCGACGGCGGCCGCCTCGTCTCCCCGACCAGGCCGGACCCGTACGAGGAGCCGTACGGCCCCCGCTACCCGCTGAGCATGTACGCGCTCGCGACCTCGCGGCACATGTACGAGTACGGGACCACGCGGGAACAGCTGGCCGATGTGGCGGTCGCGGCGCGGGCGTGGGCGCAGCTCAACCCGGCCGCCTTCGAACGCAAGCCGCTCACCCGCGAGGACGTCCTCGGCTCCCGTATGATCAGCGACCCGCTGACCGTACGGGACTGCTGCCTCGTCACCGACGGCGGCGGCGCCCTCGTCGTCACCTCGGCCGAGCGGGCCCGCGACCTGGCCGCCGCGCCCGCCTATCTGCTCGGCGGGGGCGAGGCCACCTGGCACCGCAACATCTCGCGGATGCCCGACCTCACCGTGACGGCGGCGACCGAGTCCGGACGCCGCGCCTTCGACATGGCGGGGCTCACCCCGGGCGACGTGGACGTCGTCGAGCTGTACGACGCGTTCACCATCAACCCCGTCCTGTTCCTGGAGGACCTCGGGTTCTGCGCCAAGGGAGAGGGCGGTCCCTTCGTCGCCGACGGCGGCATCGCGCCCGGCGGCAGGCTCCCCGTCAACACCAACGGCGGCGGCCTCTCGTACGGCCACCCCGGCATGTACGGCATCTTCACCGTCATCGAGGCCGTACGCCAACTGCGCGGCGACTGCGACGAACGCCAGGTCGACGGGGCCCGCGTCGCCCTCGCCCACGGCAACGGAGGCGTGCTCTCCAGCCAGGTCACCGCGCTGCTCGGCACCGCCGAAACCCTCAACTGACGTATCCGGCAAGGAGATTCAACCCATGCTGCACGGCAGGAGCGCCCTGGTCACCGGGGCCGCCAAGGGGATCGGCCTCGCCATCGCCACGGCCTTCCACAAGAACGGCGCGCGCGTCGTCATCGCCGACATCGACGGGCCCGCGGCCGAGGCGAGCGCCCGCGCCCTCGACTCCACCGGCACCCAGGTGGCCGCCGTCACCTGCGACGTCACCGACGCCGACGCGGTGAAGGCCGCCGTACGCGGCTGTGCCGAGCGGTTCGGTTCCCTCGATGTGATGGTCAACAACGCGGGCATCACACGGGATGCCACCCTGCGCAAGATGTCCGAGGCCGACTTCGACGCGGTCGTCGACGTCCACCTCAAGGGGGCCTGGCTGGGCACCCGAGCGGCCGCCGAGGTCATGCGCGAGCAGGGGAGCGGCTCGATCGTCAACATCTCGTCGATCTCCGGCAAGGTCGGCATGGTCGGACAGACCAACTACAGCGCGGCCAAGGCCGGTCTCGTCGGCCTCACCAAGGCCGCCGCGAAGGAACTCGCCCACCGGGGCGTACGCGTCAACGCCGTCCAGCCCGGCCTGATCCGCACCGAGATGACGGAGTCCCTGCGCGAGGACATCTGGAACGCCAAGCTCGCCGAGGTACCGATGCGCCGCGCCGGCGAACCCGAGGAGGTCGCGGGCACGGTCCTGTTCCTCGCCTCCGACCTGTCGTCGTACACGACGGGCTGCGTCCTGGAGGTGGCGGGCGGCCGGTTCATCTGACGGGCCGCCGGGCGTGCGGTCAGTCCGTGGCGCTCTCCGGCGAGACGGACCGCGCCACGGGTTCGGGTGAGGGGGAGGGTGCGGCCGCGGGCATCGGCTTCGGGCTCGGCTTCGGTGCCGGTGGTGCCGATGGGTCGGCCCGGTCGGGCCCCGGTCGTGGGAGCCGGGTCCCGGTGGAGCGCTCGTCCGTCCGGTGTTCCAGCTGG
The DNA here is from genome assembly GCF_045040855.1 of Streptomyces sp. NBC_00009. Lineage (NCBI taxonomy): Bacteria > Bacillati > Actinomycetota > Actinomycetes > Kitasatosporales > Streptomycetaceae > Streptomyces > Streptomyces sp. NBC_00009. Next base: position 1,131,271 of record NZ_CP108312.1, on the reverse strand, counting down.
GGGTGAACTCAGCGCGGGCGGTGACGTCTGCGGCGAGTGCGATGTGATGGACTGCGGCATCGGCCGAGCAGTACCGGACGCCCGATCGAAGGGACACAGCATGGGCCTTGGCATCATCGTCGTGCCGCTGTTCCTCTATCTCGCCCTGGTGACGCCGCTGTGCGTCAAGGTCGGCGAAAAGACGTCGGAGAGGACGGGCTGGTTGATGGCCGCAGGCCTCGTCGTCCCTCCGGTCGCCCTGTTCATCGCCCTGCTCACCTAGGGCCTTTCGCCTGGATCAGGCTGGGCTCGCGGGGTCTGGTCTCGTTTGAGGCGTGCCGGGCTCGCGAGGTCCGGCACGCCCAACTGCCGTGCCGCCGCTACCTCGCCGCCCGCTGCACCGCCTCGGCCGCCAGACCCGTGGCCGCTCGGCGCGTCGCCTCCGACAGGAGTGCCGTCCGGATGGGGCCTCCCGCCGCCAGATGACGGTCGTACGGCAGGTGCACCACCGCGACCCCCGTCTCGCGCAGATGGGCGGTCGCCGCCTTCAGGTCCAGCGTCATGTCGGGCGCGCTCGACGTGAGTGCGACGACGGTACTGGCCAGAGCCGCCTTCGGCAGCTGCGCCAGCCAGTCGAGCACCACGCGCGTGCCGCCCACACCCTCCACCGTCATCGGGGCGACGACCACCCGCGCGTGCGCCGTGTCCATCGCCGTACGCGCCACCTCGCCCGGCAGCGTCTCGCAGTCCACGACCATCATGGCGAAGTAGCGCCGCAGGGCGAGCGACACGGTCCGGTACGTGGGCACGTCCAGCGGGGCGCCGACGCGGCCCTGGCTCGCCGGCAGCAGCCAGCCGCCGTCGGTGACCGGCACGAGATAGCCGGTGACGTCGATGAGTTGCATCGACGGTTTGAGGATCTGCGCCAGGTCCGGGCACGACCAGCGCACCGACTCGGCACCGAGCCGCACCGGCAGCGTGCCGAGAGCGGCGTCCGCTTCCAGCGCGAGCACCGGGTCGTGGCGGTAGTGGTTGAGGGTGCGGGCGAGGAGGGCGGACACGGTGGTCTTGCCCACCCCGCCGCGGATGGACGTCACGGCGACCACCCGGCCGTTGGACACCGGCTGCTGCAACTCCCGTGCGAGACGCGTCTCTTCGGACACCTCCTGCGCGGCGGACGAGGCGAGCCTGCGCAGTGAACGCCCGGTACGCCGGGCCACGGTGTCCCCGTGCTGAGGCCGCCCGAGCGAGCCCGCGAGCCGCGGGTCGACGGTGGGGACGGATTCGGGGGTGACGGCGGGGAGGCGGGAGTTCCGCGAGCGGGAGTTGGGGGCGACTGCGGGCGTGTGCGGCTGGGGGGCCGGCGCGGGCACGGGTGTGTAGGGGGCGGGGAGTCCTGAGGGGGCCGGAGCGGGCGGCAGCGGTGAGGCCGGGGTGTACGGGGGTGGGGTGGGCGCCGGGGTGTGGGCGGGGGCGTCGGGGGTGGGCGGGGCGTCCGTGATGTCGGCTCGGGGGTTGGGGGTCGGTGCGCCGGGGGCCGGGGTGGGGGTGGCTGCCTTCGGGACGGGCGCGGCGTTCGTGATGTCGGCTCGCGGAGTGGGGGTTGGTGCGTCCGGAGCCGGGGTGTGGGTGGCTGTTACCGGGACGGGCGGCGCGGCGTCCGTGATCTCGGCCGGCGGTACGGGTGTTGGTGTGGCCTTCGTCTGGATCTCGATGGACACGTTCGGTATCGCAGAGGAGCCCGTGCCGATGGGTCGGGGCGCTGGCGCCGGGGGCTCTGGGGCCGCCGGCGCGTCGGCGGGGGCGTCGGTTGATGCCTCCGGGACCGGTGCCGCGTCCGTGACGTCGGCCTTGAGCAGAGACGCTGGCGCGCCCGGCGCCGGGGCATGCGCGGGTGCGGGCGCCTCAGAGGTGGCGTCCGCGTCCGCCGGCGGAGTCGGACGGCCCGCTCGGCCTGCCGCCAGGCGCGCCGCCAGTGACGCCGTCCGGCGCGGAACCGGGGTGGACGTCTGGCGCGGCGCCGGGGTGACCGTCCGGGGCTCCGGCCCATCCGTTGCGTCGGCGTCCGGGTCGAGCGGCGGTGAGGGCGAAGGGCCGGGGCCCGCGCCCGGTGACGGGGCCGTGTTGGGGCGCCGGCGCGGAAGCCGGGCGCGCCCGGGCGCGGGCGGTGGCGCCACTGAGGTCTCCGCCTCGCCACCTGCCCCGGAGTCCTGCCCCGCCACCCCGGAACCCGGCACCTCAGACGCCGCCATCCCGCCGTCCTCCCCGCCCAGTTGTGCCTGGGTCTGCCTGAGCAGGTCCCTCAGTACGTTGTTCTGCCAGTCGCTCTGCGTCATTCCCCGAGCCCTTACGCGAAGGTGCCGAGCAGACGCCCGTACACACCGAACACGCCGATCACCAACGGGAGCAGCGCGATCACACCGACCGATTCGAGTACGTCGCCGACGCGGCGCAGCCGGACCCGCACAGGTTCTGCGGGCCGCACGGCGAGCACCCCGAGCGACATCAGCGCGAGTACGACCAGCGCGGCGGGCGGCCCCACCGCGCCCGAGCCGTCGTGCCCGGCGAGGAGCGTGCCGCCGACGGCGGACAGCGCGTCCGCCTGGCCCTGGCGTGCGAGGAGTCCGGCGAGAACGGCCCAGACGACCGTGGCCGCACCGGCCACCACCCTGCGGGCGGCGGGCCGCCGGCGCCAGGTGCGCAGGTCGATGCAGATGTCTTCCGCAGACGTGGACGCCGATCCTTCGCTGCGTACGAGGCGCAGCACCGCACCGTCGGACACACCCGCGGACTCCAGCGTGCTGTCGGGTTCGAGTGCCGACCCGTCGGCGGCGATGAGGCGGTCGTGCGGGGAGCTGCCGTCGTCGAGGAGGCGCAGGACTTCCGGCGGGAGCACGCCGAGCGGCTCGCGGGACGGCAGGACGAGTTCGACACGTCTGCGCGCACCCACCAAGGTGACTCGGCTCAGCGCCGTACGGCTCAGTGGCCCCGTCGATATCACGCGTTTGAACCTATCATCGGGCCGAAGACGTGCTGGTCGGCGTGGTGGACGGGGTCCCGGCGGGAGGAAATGGCCGGTTGCGTACGTTCCCTGCGGTCCCGCTGGTCCGGGAATCGAGGACCTGGACGGTCGCGCCGCGGCTGTTCAGCCACTCTTCGAGTGCGAGGCCGGACAGCTCGCGCGGCGGACCGTTTCCTTCGAGGCGTGCGGGACCGAAGACGGTGCCGGTGAGGCCCTCGACGCGCGTGCGGTCGTCGAGAACCGCCTTGAGGGACGTCTCGCGCACCGAGGCGCCGGCGAGGTCGGCGCCGTCCAGACGCGCGTCGAGGAACGAGGCACCGTTGAGCCGCGCGCCGCGGAAAGAGGCCGCCCGCGCGTCGACGCCGTAGAGCTCCGCGCTGCCGAGATTCGCCTCCACGAAGACCGCGCCCCTCAGGTCGGCCTCGTCGAGGATCGCCTTCGTCAGGCAGGCGCGGGAGAGATCGGCACCTTCCAGGACCGCGCCTTCCATGTGCGCGCGATACAGGTCCGTGCCGATGAGCCGGGCGCCGCGCAGCACGGTCCCGGTGAGCAGCCCCACGGCCAGGTCGAGGCCGGAGAGGTCGGCGTGGGACAGGTCGAGTTCCGCCACGTCGAGCAGGGAATCCCCTTGCTCCGCCCATGACGTGAGAACGGCGGCGGCCTCGGGGTTGGCGGGCGCAACGCGGACACGACGCCGCGAATCGGCCGTAGCGGACACCCTCACCCCTTTCTCCGTGCTCTCGCGCGGACGCATTGGGGGACATCGTACGAGCAGCCCGCGTCGCACAAGCAAACCGCCTGGTGCGGTGTGGGGGTGGGGGTGGGGCCAGCGCCGGGAATCCGGCGCGGCCCCGAAGGCAGTTGACCCGGAGTGCAGGCAATGGCCGAGGGCGGGCCCGCACCAGCGGACCCGCCCTCACCTCACTCCGTACCGTGGATCAGCGCCGCAGCGTCACCGTGAAGTCGCGGTCGAGGGACTGGCGCGCGGTCTTCACCGTCGTCACTCCCGTGTCCGCGTCGTAGTACCAGCCGGACCCGGCCGCGGCGAGCGCGTCCGCCGAGCCGACGCGGGGCAGGGTGCGCCCCTCCGCCGACACCCGGTGCGGCGCGCTCTCGCCGTGGACGGTGAACCGGTAGGCGCGGGCGTCGGGCTTGTTCTTGTAACTGCCCTTGCTCGCACCGACGTTGACCTCGGTCGCGTGCTCGCCCTGGTCGACGGTGACGTGCTGCGTCGCCGACGCGCCCTTGGCGAAGTCGCGGGTCACCCCGTCGTCCTCGTACAGCGTGTAGGAGGAGCGGCCCTGCGGGTACACGTCCCAGTCCAGCTCGTGGACGTCACGGGACTTGTACGATGTCGTCCCCTTCGGCCACATCGGCACGACCGCACCGGACTTGACGAAGAGGGGGAGCGTGTCGATGGGCGCGTGGTAGCCGTCGATCGTGGTCGGACCGTGGTACGTCTTGCCTGTCCAGTAGTCCGTCCACGTGCCCTTGGGCAGGTAGATGCCGTCGCGGGTGTCCGAGTCCTTGTAGACCGGGGCGACCAGGAAGTCGTCGCCCGCCAGGTACTCGTACTTGGCGTTCGCGCCCAGCGTGGCGGGGTCGTCCGGGTACTCCAGGTAGAGCGGGCGCACCCCGCCGACGCCGGTCTTCGCCGCCTCGGCGGACAGCGTGTACAGGTACGGCAGCAGGCGCTCGCGCAGCTGGAGGTACTTGCGGTTGATGGATGTGTAGGGCTCGCCGTCCACCCACGGCTGCTGGTTGATCTTCTGCTTCGTGGTGATGTCCCGCGCCCAGCCGTCCATCGTCATGATGGCCGGCAGGAACGTCTTGGCCTGGAGGTCACGCGCGTACATCTTGGCGTCGTGGCTGTAGATGCTGCCGACGTCACCGGTGTTGTACGCGATGCCCGACATCGTGGCGCCCGCGTACGTCGGGATCTGCCAGCGCACGAAGTCCCACGACAGCTTCTGGTCGCCGCTCCACAGCACGCCGCAGCGCTGCGCGCCCGCCCACGAGACGGGCATCCAGACGAAGCCGCGCGCGTCGCTGTTGTCCTCGATGCCGGCCTTCGCCTTGTCGCAGGCGTCCAGGGACATGCCGTAGCCGTTGCCGATCCAGGCGACGTCGAGCTTCGCGACACGCTGCCCGGCCTTCACCTGCTCGGCGAGCTTGCCGATGCCGTCCTGGGTCCACAGGCCCATCTCTGCGCCCCGGTCCTGGAGGCCCTTCGCGGTCTCGGCGAGGTTCTCGTAGCCGCAGCCGTAGCCGTCGTTGACGAGCATCCAGCCGAGCGGCATCTGGTTGTCGACGTACCCGTCGGCGACCTTCAGTGAGTCGAGGGTGTGGCGCTCGCCCTGATTGGCGTTGTGGAGATAGCAGTCGGCGTCGCCGGGTTCGAGGCCGTACACCGGCGGCATGAACGGCTTGCCGACCAGCGACGTGTAGCCGCCGATCACCTTCTTCGCGTCACCGAGGAAGTAGTACGCGTCGAGGCGGCGCTCCTGCTGGCCCGCGTGGACCGAGGGGCCGAAGTCGTAGACGCCCGGGGCGAAGGTGTTGCGGTAGACGCCGTAGCCCGCCGAAGAGAGGTAGAACGGCTGCGAGTTGTTGTAACCGCCCTCGTTCCAGTTGGTGTTGTTCGCGACGTAGACCGTCTTGTCGCGGTGCGAGAACGAGCCGTTCTGCTCGCCGCCGCCGAAGAACTGCTCATCCTTGCCGCGCTCCAGGCTCTGCCGCATGCCGCCGGTGGACCAGCGCAGGGGCTTGTCCTCCTGCCAGATCCGCGTCCGGTTGTCGGCCTTGTAGAGGCCGAAGCGCAGCGGCTTCTTGTAGACGCGCAGGACGGCGCCGGCGGAGCGGATGCCGTAGTACGCGCCCGCGTCGAAGGACGACGTGTGCTGGTCGAGGGCGGGCTGCTTGCGCACGATCTGCGAGCCGGCCGGATCGCTGAACGTGCCGGACGGGTCGGCCTGGAGCCGCAGTTGACCGCCCGTCAGGAAGTCGGCCCGCGCCTTGAGGGCGCCGGCCCCGATGGTGTAGCTGCCGTCCTTGCCCGTGAAGGAGGTCAGGTCGCCCGCGTCGGTCGTCTCGGGCAGATAGGCCTTGCCGACGAAGGAGTTGTCGTGCACGTCGTAGGGGACGACCACGACGTGGTACGTGCCGTTGGCCTTCGGGATCACCGTGGCCTCGGGGTCGGCGGTGCCCGCGCTGGCGGCGACCTGCTTGCCCGCGTCGTCGAACACGTACATGTCGAAGTCGTCGGTGGGCTGCTTCGCCCACTCGATCGAGACGGGCACGCCGCCCTCGGGGTTGTCGTCCCAATAGCCGTCAGGGACCGACACCTTGAGGTCGAAGCGGTCGCACACCTTGTTGTCGGGGTCGTCCGCGGCGGCCGGGCACTTGCCGGGATCGCCCACGGTCCCCGCGGCGTACACCGGGCTCTGCCACGTCACGCTCTTGTGGCCGTCGTCCAGGACGCCGCTGCCGGGGGTCGCCGCCTTCGCCTGCTGGGCGGGGGCCCCGAGCAGGGTCGCGCCGAGGAGTGCGGCCGTGCCGATCACCGCCAAGGTGCCCCCGCGAGACGGTCGTTGCCGTCTCAGCCGCCGTTGCCGCAGTCTTCGCAATCCGTGCAAGGTGCATCTCCGCTCAACCCGAGTGACCCGTGGAGCCCGGCCGGTCGATGTTTACCAGTGCTTGAACTATTGCCGTTTCGAGCAACTTCGAGCACGAAGTTCACAGGGTTCAGGGGTTCTGTCAATGTCCTTGCGCGGGCTGCGGCCCTTGCGCGAGCCGCGTTCCCTGCGCGGGCTACGCCATCTGACGCCGCACCAGCTCGTGCAGCCGTCCGTTCGTGTCCGCGAGCAGCTGGGCCGGCGGTCCCTGCTGGACGACGCGGCCGTCCGCCATGACGATCACCCGGTCCGCGTCCATCACCGTGGACAGGCGGTGCGCGATGACGACGCGCGTGGCGTTCAGGGCGCGGGTGCTGTCGATGACGGTGCGCTGGGTCTCGTTGTCGAGCGCGCTCGTGGCCTCGTCGAAGAACAGGATGCGCGGCCGGCGGATCAGCGCCTGCGCGATCATCAGGCGCTGGCGCTGGCCGCCGGAGATGGCGCCGCCGCCGGCGATCATCGTGTGCAGGCCCATCGGCATCCGCTTGATGTCCTCGGCGAGCCCCGCCATCGCCGCCGCCTCCCACGCCTCCTCCTGCGTGAACACCTCGGCGCCGCAGATGCAGTCCAGGATCGAACCGGTCAGCGGCTGCGCATTCTGGAGCACGACGCCGCACTGCCGGCGCACGGCGGCCTGGTCGAGCGCGCCGAGGTCCTGGCCGTCGTACAGGACACCACCGGAGACCGGTTTGTCGAAGCCGATGAGGAGGCGCAGGAGCGTGGACTTGCCGCAGCCGCTCGGCCCGACGACCGCGACGAACTCGCCCGGCCTGATCGACAGGTTCACGTCGTCGAGGACGAGCGGCCCGTCGTCCGTGTACCGGAAGGACACGCCGCGCGCCTCGATCTCGCCGGTCAGCTCGCCCGGCTGGGTGCTGGCGGCCCGCACCTCGGGCGCCTCGTCGAGGACGGGCTTGATCTGCTCGAACATCGGCAGGACGGCCGCCGCGGAGATCAGGGCGCCCGTGAGCTGCGTGACCGACGACAGCAGCATCGTCACCGCGGTGCTGAACGTGAGGAAGTCGCCCGCGGAGAGGGTGCCCCGCGCGGGGCCCGCGAGCAGCATGAACATCACGAGCGAACACAGCGGCAGATAGACCGCGTTGAGGACCGTCGTCAGGTTCTTGATGCGGCCCGCGCGCCGCTGGAGCTCCCGGCTGCGCGCGAACTCCCCGGCCCACGAGGCGTACGCGAAGCTCTCCGCCCCCGCGACCCGCAGCTTCGGCAGGCCGCGCAGCGTCTGGAACGCCTGGTTGTTGAGCTTGTTGCCGAGAACGACGAGACGGCGCTGCCAGCGCAGCTCCCACAGCCCGAGCGTGAGGAACACGCCCGCGATCACCGCGAGCATGGCGAGCGCGGTCAGTGCCAGGGGGACGCTGTAGAGGAGGAGCAGGACGAGGTTCATCGCGCCGACCGTGCCGGACTGCACCACCACCGGCCCCACGCCGGACATGAGGCGGCGGATCGAGCTGATGCCCATGGCGGCGCTCGCCAGCTCGCCCGTCGACCGCGACGCGAAGAACCGCGTCGGCAGCCTCAGCAGGCGGTCCCACACGGCGGGTTGGAGCGCGCTCTCGATCCGGCCCTCCATGCGCAGGATCGTCAGGTTCTGCAGCAGCATGAACGCGGCCGACACGATGCTCGTCACCATCACCGCGAGGGAGACCTGCACGATGAGGTCCGTCTGGGCGTTCGGCACGTACACGCCGAGCACCCGCCCGGTGGCGACCGGCACCAGGGCCCCGATCGAGACCGTCACGAGACCGGCGAGCAGCAGGTTGCGCACGTCGGCCCGGGTGCCGCGCGCGCTGAACCGCAGTAGCCGCAGTGGGCTCAGCGCCCGGTCGGGCAGCGGCCGGTACAGCATGACGGCCCGCGTTTCGAACTCCTCCGCGTTGTCCTCGTCCACCCGGGTCCGCCGCCCGCTCGACGGATGCACTGCCTCGTACCCGCCGCGCCGCCACAGCAGTGCGACCGGGGTGCCGGACGCCGCGCGGTGACCCACCAGGGGACCCGCGTTCTCGCGCCACCAGCGCCCGTCGAGGCGGACCGCGCGGGTGCGGATCCGTGAGGCGACGGCGACCTGCTCGACCGGGTCGACGCGGTCGCTGACGGCGCCGCTCCGCTCGGGCGCCGTCAGCTTGATCCCGGCCGCGGTCGCGACCAGCTTGCATGCGGCGTACGTCGCGTCGTCCCCGTTCCCGGAGGAGGAGCCGCGCCGCGCACCCCCCTTGCCCTGGCGGCCGATGGACGCGAGCAGCGTCCGGTCGGCCTCCTCGCGGACGGTCTCGCCCGCCTTGATCCCGGCCGCGGTCCGGGTCTCGTGCGCGCTCTCCAGGCGTTCGATCCACCGGTCGAGTGCCGACAGGAGACGGAACTGCTGGTTGACCATGCGCTGCCACATCGAGCCGTCGACGAGCAGCTCGCCCACGGTGTCCGCGCTGTACGACGCCCCGTACTGCACGCTGCCCGGCAGGATCGGCAGCCACAGGATGTCGTCGTCGCCCACGGAGTCGTCACCGGCCGTCCGGCCGTCGAGCGGCGCCTCGAACAGGACGCGCTGGCTGCGCCCCACACCCAGGGCGAAGGCGTGCTCGAGGAGGCTGAGGGCCGCGTCCTGGGTGTCGTACTGGCTGAGGTACTGCTGGTCGTACGACCACGAGGCGTCGCCGTAGTCGGGGCGCTGGAGTTCGCGCAGACCGATACGGCGCAGCAGGCAGCCCTGCAACGGGCGGCCCACCAGCGTGTGCTGGGGTCCCTCGACCGGGCCGAGCAGCAGGGTGCCCGCCTCCAGGCGTCCGAGGAAGTGCCAGTGGCCCTGGGCGGCCGCGTCGACCGCGAACAGGTCGAGCGCGCCCTGGACGACCAGCCACAGGACCTGCGGTCCTTCGAGGTCCAGGCTGCGCATGCCGGCGCAGTCCACCGGCATGCCCAGGGAGCCGAACGAGGCGGTCACCTGGTCGCCGGCCGCGTACTCCTGATCTGCGTACGTCACGTCAGTGCTCCTTGACCAGCTCGGCGTACGGCCCGCCGGCGGCGACGAGCGCCTCGTGCCGGCCCCGCTCGACGATCTGGCCGTGGTCGAGGACGACGATCTCGTCGCTGTCGCGCACGGTGCTGAGGCGGTGCGCGATCACGACGCAGGCGCAGCCGCGGCGCCGCAGATTGTCGATGATGAGCTGTTCCGTCTCGGCGTCGAGCGCGCTGGTCACCTCGTCGAGCACGAGGATGCTCGGCCGGCGCACCAGGGCCCGTGCGATCTCCAGGCGCTGGCGCTGACCGCCGGAGAAGTTCCGCCCGTCCTGCTCGACCCGGCCCTGGATGCCGCCGGGCCTGCGCGCGATGACGTCGTACAGCGCCGCGTCCTTGAGGGCGTCGACGACGGCCTCGTCCGGGATCGACGGATCCCACAGGGCGACGTTGTCACGGACCGTGCCCTCGAAGAGGAACACGTCCTGGTCGACGAAGGACACCGACGCCGACAGGGCGCCCCGCGGGATGTCCTCCAGACGCTGCCCGTCGATCCGGATCGTGCCCTCCCACGGGCTGTAGAGCCCGGAGATCAGCCGGGACACCGTCGACTTGCCGCTGCCCGAGCCGCCGACGAGCGCCACCTGCTGACCGGGGCCGACCGCCAGCGAGAAGCCCGTGAGGAGCGGCTTGTCCAGCGGGCTGTACCCGAACGTGATGTCGTCGAGCGTGACGTGTCCCTTGAGGCGGCGCGTGCTCGCCGCCGCGTCGGGCCGCGTGTACAGGGCGTCCGCCGGGAAGCTCTCCACGTCCTTGAGGCGCGCCACGTCGGCGGCGAAGTCCTGGATGCGTCCCGCGACACCGTTGAGGCGGGTGATCGGCGCGGTGAACCGCGTGACGAGCGCCTGGAACGCCACGAGCAGACCCACTGACAGGTGTCCCTCGACCGCGCGCAGGCCGCCGATCCACAGGATCAGGGCGCTGTTGAGCGTCGCCAGGGTCGGCGCCACGATGCCGAGCCACGCGCTCGGCACCCCGAGCCGCTGCTGCTCCTCCAGCGTGGTCGCGTGCTGCCCCGCCCAGCGCCGGAAGTACCCGTTCTCGCCGCCCGTCGCCTTCATCGTCTCGATGAGCTGAAGGCCGGTGTACGAGGTGTTGGTGAGCCGCGCCGTGTCCGCGCGCAGCTTCTGCGTACGGGTGGCCCGCAGCCGGATCACGATCCGCATCGCGACGACGTTCCCGAGCGCGATGCCCACCCCGACGAGCGTGAGCTGCGGGTCGTACGTCCACAGCAGCGCCGCGTACAGGAGCACCACGACACCGTCGACGCCCGCCGCGGTCAGGTCACGCGCGAGCGTCTCGGAGACCGCGTCGTTCGACTGGAGGCGCTGCACCAGATCGGCCGGACTGCGCTGCGCGAAGAACGTCACCGGCAGCCGCAGCAGATGGCCGAAGAACCGGGCGCTGCTCAGCGTCGACGCGATGACGCGCCCGCGCAGCAGATTGGCCTGCTGGAGCCAGGTGAGCACGGCCGTGAGCGCCACCATCGCGCCCATCGACGCGAACAGCGCCCCGAGGAGCGAGGTCTGCTCACCGATCAGGAACATGTCGATGTACGTGCGGCTCAGCGCGGGCAGCGCCGCGCCGACCGCGACGAGCAGGAGGCTGGCGAGCAGCGCCGCGAGCATCGTGCCCGTCGTGCCGCGAAGGCGGGCGGGCAGCGCCCGCAGGACGCCGGGCCTGCGCCCGCCCGGGCGGAAGCCGTCGCCGGGTTCGAGGACGAGGACGACGCCCGTGAAACTGGTGTCGAAGTCCTCGGAGGGCACGAACCTGCGGCCCTTGTCCGGGTCGTTGATGTGCACGCCGCGCCGCCCGAAGCGCCGGCCCATGCCGTCGTAGACGACGTAGTGGTTGAACTCCCAGAACAGGATGGCGGGCGCCTCGACCTCCGCGAGCGCGGCCGGCTCCATCTGCATGCCGCGCGCGGTCATCCCGTAACTGCGGGCCGCCTTCAGGAGGTTGCTGGCCCGCGAGCCGTCGCGCGAGACGCCGCACGCGATGCGCAGCTCCTCCAGCGGGACGTGGCGGCCGTGGTGCGCCAGGACCATCGCGAGGGACGCGGCGCCGCACTCGACGGCCTCCATCTGGAGGACGGTGGGCGTGCGGACGGTGCGGTGCCGGCGCCGCGGCGGCTTCGGCGCGGGGCGCGCGCGGCGGCGGCCGTGTCCGGCCGGGGGCAGCTGCTGCTGGACTGCGGGGGAGGGGCTCACGGGAGCAGCCAATCGATCGGGCGCTGCTCGGCGAGGTGCACGGCGCCGGAGGCGGGGGTCATCGAGTCGAGCGCGTACGGGGGGCCGCCCTTGGACGACCAGGCGTAGCCCGACTTGGTGGAGGGCGACGCGACGAGCTTCACGAGGACCGCGACCGTCGGGCCGTCCTTAGTGAACTGCGTGGCCAGTTCCTTGTCGCCGAGGAACGCCTCGACCCGCTGACTGCTCTGCGCGCCGCGTCCGACCGCCTGCACGCGGCCGCGCAGCATGCCGTACTGCTGGGACGGTGCCGACTGGACGGTGAGGTCCACGTCCGCTCCGACGGGCACGGTGCCCGCGCGGTCCGCGGGGACGTACAGCATCGCGAGGAGGGGGTCCTTGGCGCCGGTCTTCTCGACGGTCGCCACGTCGGAACCGGTGGTGACGACCGCGCCGATCCGGGCGACGAGTGTGGTGACGCGGCCCGCGTCGACGGTCCGCACATAGCGGTCGCCCTGCGGTGTACTGACCTTGAGGAGCGGGGAGTTCGCGGCGAGGCGCTGCCCCTCCTTGGCGAGCACGCCCGTGACCTGACCGGTGACGGGGCTCTGGAGGACGTAACTGCCCTGCGCGTGGGTGAGGACGCCGGGGACCCGCAGCGTCGAGGAGAGCGACCCGGTCACCGCCCACACGGACGCGGCCGCCATCACGACGAGGGTCACGGCCAGCGCGAGTACGCCCTGGGGCCTGGCGAGCCGCACGGGAAGGTCGAGTTCCTCGGGCGACTGCAGTTTGGACAGGGCCTGTTGGCGGAACTGCACGACGTACTTCCCTTACGTGTCTTCCGGTCCGGCGAGGTGCCGGGAGTGCCCAAGGGCCCCGGAACCGGGGGGAGGTTCCGGGGCCCTGGCAGAGCCGTGGCTCAGAGACCAGCGGTCAGGCCGGTGGCCAGGCCGGTGACGGCGGCGGTGTTGACGCCGGTCAGGCCCTCGACGGTGCCGGTCAGGCCACCGACGACGCCGGAGATGGGGGCGATGGAGTCGGCCGCGCCGGTCACGTTGGCGGCCAGACCGCCGACGAGGCCGCCCGACACGTTGTCGAGGTCGGCGTCGGAGATCTCGAGGGTCTCAACCTGGGGGGTGGAGTTCATGATGTGAGCTGCCCTTCTCATTGGTAATTCCAGAATGCGTGAATCACTTGCGTAACTCCCGCAGTGCGGAGGATCAAAGCACGCCAACGCCTCGCACATCCAATCGGAAGGTCCCCGGTCAGAGGCTGTGCGGGCACGTAATTACCGCCGCGTGCAGGAGTGTTCACGTCGTGGGAGCAGACCCTTCACAGGATCCACAGGTCCGAATTTGCGAGCGGGCTCCATGAATTTCTGCAAAATGGACACTCCCGTATTTTTGGCCTGGGTCACATTTGAGGGTTGTGCGCATTCACAGCACACCGTGACCGGACTGCGCATTCGGTGTGCAGGTTTGCTGGAGGGGTGCGCGGGACCGCAGGGGGGTTGTCTCCCGGGCCCCGCCGTGAACAATGGGGCGATGCTGGAGTTGTCGCAGGACACAGGTGTGACGCTGCCCGGCGGTGCGGGGGCGGTGCGGTTCGGGATGACACCCGACGAGGTGCTCTCCCAACTCACCGAGGGCGCGATCACGCGCAGGCGGCAGTGCATGACGCTGACGCGCGAGCAGTACCCGGAGCTGCGGCACGCGCACGACGCCTGGCTCAACGGGCTTCTCCACGAACCGGACTGGGCCTTCGAGGCGGAGTTCGACGGCGTCACGCTCGGCTTCCGGGGCGGCGGCCCCGGAGCGGCGGACCGGCTGTCCCGGCTCGACGTCACCACCACGGTCCCCGCCCCCGCGACGCCGGTCGCCTGGGACGACATAGACCTCTTCGGCTACCCGGCGGGCGAGGTCGCCGAGGCCCTGCCCGAGGCCACGCGGATGCCGGACGGCCCGGCGGCGGGAGCCGGCCGGACCGCCACCGGCCTGGTCGTCGAGACCGCGGGACTGAGCCTGTCCCTGCTGACGCCCGCGGCGGCCGGCCAGCGCGTCGTGCTGCTCGGACCCGACGCCCGGTCCTGGCAGGCGTGTTGCGACGGCGCGTGGGAGTGCGCGAAGGAAGGGGACGCACTCACCGGGATCATGCGGTGACCACGCGCGCTACAGCGGCGGTGCGCAGACGGCGATCGGCGCGGCGAACGCGGGACCGTCCGCCGGGGTGAGCCCGCCGGCGCCGTCCAACGCGCCTCAGCGGTCCAGCTCCTTGTGCGCGCTCTCCGGCAGCCGCAGGTACACCACGGACGACACCAGGCAGAGCACGGCGACGTACCAGGGGAAGAGTCCGGCGTGCCCGGTCTCCTTGAACAGCGTGCCGACATAGGGGGCCGTCCCGCCGAAGACGGCGACGGTCAGCGAGTACGGGAAGCCGATGCCCGCCGCGCGCACCCGCGCGGGGAACACCTCGGCGTTGACCGCTGCCGAGATCGACGTGAATCCGGTGAGCAGCACCATCCCCGCGCACTGCACCAGGAGCAGCGACCCGAACGAGCTGCCGAGCGACCGGAGCAGCGGCACACTGAGCAGCGCGAAGCCCAGGCCGAAGAAGAGCAGCAGCGGCTTGCGCCCGAACCGGTCCGAGAGCATCCCGCCGACGGGCTGGAGCAGGGCGAAGAAGGCCAGCGCGATGGTGCCGGCGACGAGTGCGTCCGCCTTGTCGATGCCCGCGTTCAGCTCCGCGTACGTGGGCAGATAGGACGTCCACGTGTAGTAGGCGAGGGTGCCGCCCGCGGTGATGCCGCAGATCAGGAGCGACTGGCGCGGGTGGTGACGCAGCGCGTCGAAGAGGCCGGGCCGCTCGGCCGCGCGCTGCTCGGCGCTGCGCGTCTCGTACGCGCCGCGCCGGATCCAGAAGCCGACCAGGCTGAGGAGCGCGCCGAGCACGAACGGCACGCGCCAGCCCCAGCCGTCCATCTGACCGTCGCCGAGCGTGCTCACCAGCGCCGCCGCGACTCCGGACGCCGCGAGCTGCCCGGCGGACGTCGACACGTACTGGAAGGACGAGAACAGGCCGCGCCGTCCCGGGCCCGCCGACTCCACGAGGAAGGTGGTCGAGGCCGCGAACTCGCCGCCGACGGACAGGCCTTGGAGCAGTCGCGCGAGGACGAGCACGACGGGCGCGAGGACGCCCATGGCCGCGTACGTCGGGGTGAGCCCGACCAGTAGGCTGCTGCCGCCCATCAGGAGGATGGTCACGGTCAGCGCGGCCCGGCGGCCGTGCCGGTCGGCGACCGCTCCCATGAGGAGTCCGCCGACCGGCCGCATGAAGAACCCCACGGCAAACACCGCGAACGTGGAGAGCAGCGGCACGAGGGAGTTGCCGGAGCTCTTGGGGAAGACCTGGCCCGCGATGTACGTGGCCAGAAAGGTGTAGGCGTACCAGTCGTACCACTCGACGGCGTTGCCGACCGAGGCGGCGAGGAGCTGGCGCAGTGGGCGGCGCGGGGGAGCGGCGGTCAGGGCCCCGGCCGCCGGCTGTGACGGGTCCGAGGGGCCGGACGGGGCCGACGGGGAGGGGGACGTGCGATCTGTCATGATCGCGACCATCCCCCGAACCCCGCCGTCCCACACCTCAGCCCTTGCGGTACGAGATCACCGTCGTCGTCACCAGACACGGAGAGGGCGGCACCATCTCCACGCGCAGCGTGCCGCGCGCCGTGTCGTAGTCGACGCCCTCGGCCTCGAACGTGCCCGAGCAGATACTGCGTTGCGGGATAGCGAACGCGCTCGTGACGTGCCCGGCGGCCGGCGAGCCGTCCAGCGGGCGGTCGAGGGCGACCTCCAGGACCTCCTTCGTCGAGCCGTCGGACGAGCACACCAGATGCGTGGCGTCGGTGAAGTCGCAGCCCTGGATGTTGTCGACCGGCTTGTCGAGGCTGATCTGCCCGGCCTGCGGGAGGTTCGCGCCGGGCGCGGGCGCCGACGGGTTGAGCACGGGCGCCGGGAACACTTGCAGCCGGTTCATGGTGCCCCACTCGCCCGCCACCAGCCACTGCCCGTCGGGCGACACGGACGCGAACGAGTTGTTGAGCAACTCGCCCTGATCCAGGGCGTGTTCGTACGTGGTGCGCTGCCCGTCCGGGGCCGTCACCGCGAACATCTTCTTCGTCGCGCCGTCGCCGCCCTGGTACGCGTCGAACGTGTAGCCCTGCGCCACGTCCGGGTCGCCTATGTGCGACCAGCCCGCCGTGCGCAGATCGAGCGGTACGGAAGCGAGGCCCCGGTACACCAGCGAGCCGTCGGCATGGCTCGCCAGGCCCTGGCTGCCGGTCAGTGAACTCACCCGCGCGGTGCCGGTCTCGGTCCAGGTGGGCGCGGCCGTCGCCGTGCCCGCGCCGAGCGACAGGGCGCCCAGGGTCGCGGCCAGAGTGAGGAGTTGGCGTCTCGTCCGTCGTTGCGTGGGGGGTTTCATGCGGCCTCCGCCGGTCGAAGATCGGGTCGCGGACCAGGCTGCCCTACGATCGGCGCATGAGGCTGACGATTCTCGGCGGTGGCGGATTTCGAGTGCCCTTGGTGTACGGAGCGCTGCTCGGCGACCACGCCGAAGGCCGGGTCACCGAGGTCACGCTGCACGACACCGACCCGGACCGGCTGCGGGCCGTCACCGGCGTACTGGCGGAACAAGCCACCGGCGTCCCCGACGCGCCCGCCGTGCACGCCACCACCGACCTCGACGAGGCGCTGCGCGGCGCCGATTTCGTCTTCTCCGCGATCCGCGTCGGCGGCCTCGCGGGCCGCGCGGCGGACGAGCGGGTCGCCCTCGCCGAGGGGGTGCTCGGCCAGGAGACGGTCGGCGCCGGCGGCATCGCGTACGGCCTGCGGACCGTGCCCGTCGCCGTCGACATCGCGCGCCGCGTCAGGCAACTCGCCCCCGACGCCTGGGTCATCAACTTCACCAACCCGGCCGGCCTGGTCACCGAGGCCATGTCGCGGCACCTCGGCGACCGCGTCATCGGCATCTGCGACTCGCCCGTCGGACTCGGCCGCCGCGTGGCGCGCGTCCTCGGCGCCGACCCGGGCGAGGCCTGGATCGACTACGTCGGCCTCAACCACCTCGGCTGGCTGCGCGGACTCAGGGTGAACGGCCGCGACGAGCTGCCCCGCCTGCTCGCCGACGAGAAGCTGCTCGGCTCCTTCGAGGAGGGGCGCCTCTTCGGCACGGACTGGCTCCGCTCGCTCGGCGCGATCCCCAACGAGTACCTGCACTACTACTACTTCAACCGCGAGACGGTGCACGCCTACCAGGAGGCCGAACGCACCCGCGGCGCGTTCCTGCTCGACCAGCAGGCCGCCTTCTACTCCGACCCGTCGTACGCCAGTTGGGACCGCACCCGGGCCGAGCGCGAGGCCACGTACATGGCGCACAACCGCGAGGCGTCCGGCGCGGGCGAGCGGGACGCCGCCGACCTGGAGGAGTCGGGCGGCTACGAGAAGGTGGCGCTCGCCCTGATGCGCGCCATCGCCCGCGACGAGCGCGCGACGCTGATCCTCAACGTGCGCGGGCGCGGCGCCCTGCCGTCCCTCGACGACGACGCCGTCGTCGAGATCCCCTGCCTCGTCGACGCCAACGGCGCGCACCCCGTGAGCGTGGCGCCGCTGCCCGGCCATGCCACGGGCCTCGTCTCCTCCGTCAAGGCCGTCGAGCGCGAGGTTCTCGAAGCGGCCGAAGGCGGCTCGCGCGCCACCGCCGTCAAGGCGTTCGCCCTGCATCCCCTCGTCGACTCCGTGACCGTGGCCCGCCGCCTCCTGGAGGGATACACGGCGGCCCACCCCGGCCTCGCCTACCTGACCCGCTAGGGGGTGTCCGGCGGGTCAGGGTCGGGTAGGTCGCGGCGAGGTGCCGTGCCAGGCGTCGCGCCCCCGGCCGTGATCCCGGACGCCCCCTAGCAGAGGAGCAGGTATGCACGACGAACTCCGCCGCATCGAGCAGCGCGTCGCCCGTGTCCACGACCAGCGCGTCAAGCCGGCCGTCCACAGCGCCAGGGTCCCGCTCGCCCTCCAGGCCTGGCACGCGCCCGGCGAGCCCGTCCCCTTCGCCGAGGCGAAAGCGGCCGCGTACAAGCCGTTCGGCGTCGGCACCCCGTGGGGGCCGCCCTGGGGCACCACCTGGTTCACGGCGCACGGCACCGTCCCCGCCGAGTGGGCGGGCCGCCGCGTCGAGGCCGTCTTCGACCTCGGCTTCGTCAACGAATGGCCCGGCAACCAGGCGGAGGCCCTCGTCCACCTCCCCGACGGCCACCCCCTCAAGGCCGTCAACCCGCAGAACCAGTACGTGCCCGTGGCCCGCCCGGCCCAGGGCGGCGAAGAGGTCGAGTACCTCATCGAGGCCGCCTCCAACCCGGACATCCTCGCCGACCGCTTCGCCCACCCCACCGCGCTCGGCGACCCGCGCACGGCGGGCGACGAGCCGCTCTACACCTTCAGGAGCGCCGACCTCGCGATCCTCGACGAGGACGTCTTCCACCTGTCGCTCGACCTCCAGGTCCTGCGCGAGCTGATGCTGGAACTGAGCGAACACGAGCCACGCCGCCACGAGATCGCGCACACCCTCGAAGCGGCGCTCGACACCCTCGACCTCGACGACGTCTCCGGCACGGCCGCCGCCGCCCGCGCCGTCCTCGCCCCCGCCCTCGCGAAGCCCGCGCACGCCGGCGCCCACACCCTGTCCGCCGTCGGCCACGCGCACATCGACTCGGCCTGGCTGTGGCCGATCCGCGAGACCAAACGCAAGACGTCCCGCACCTTCTCGAACGTGACGGCGCTCGCCGACGAGTACGACGAGTTCGTCTTCGCCTGCTCGCAGGCCCAGCAGTACGAGTGGGTCAAGGACAACTACCCGCACGTGTGGGACCGCATCAAGGAGGCCGTCGCCAAGGGCCAGTGGGCGCCCGTCGGCGGGATGTGGGTCGAGTCCGACGGCAACCTGCCCGGGGGCGAGGCCATCGCCCGCCAGCTCGTCCACGGCAAGCGTTTCTTCATCGAGCACTTCGGCGTCGAGACCAAGGGCGTGTGGCTGCCCGACTCGTTCGGCTACAACGCTGCGTACCCGCAGCTCGCCAGGCTCGCCGGAAACGAGTGGTTCCTCACGCAGAAGCTGTCCTGGAACCAGACCAACAAGCTGCCCCACCACTCCTTCTGGTGGGAGGGCATCGACGGCACGCGGATCTTCACCCACTTCCCGCCGGTCGACACCTACAACGTCGAGTTCTCCGGCAAGGAGATGGCGCACGCCGTGCGCAACTACCAGGACAAGGGACGCGGCACCCGCTCCCTCGCGCCCTTCGGACACGGCGACGGCGGGGGCGGCCCCACCCGCGAGATGCTGGAGCGGGCCCGCCGGCTCGCGGACCTGGAGGGCTCCGCGAAGGTCAGGGTCGAGCACCCGGACGCCTTCTTCGCGCAGGCGAGCAAGGAGATCCCCGAGGACCAGGTGTGGTCGGGGGAGCTCTATCTGGAACTGCACCGCGCGACGTACACCTCGCAGGCCCGCACCAAGCAGGGCAACCGCCGCAGCGAACACCGCCTGCGCGAGGCCGAGTTGTGGGCCACGGCCGCGGCTCTGCGCGCGCCGGGGTACACGTACCCGTACGAGAAGCTCGACCGGCTGTGGAAGACGGTGCTCCTGCACCAGTTCCACGACATCCTGCCCGGGTCGTCCATCGCCTGGGTGCACCGGGAGGCCGAGGCGGAGTACGCGCGCGTGGCGGTCGAACTCGAAGCGGTCACCGCGGAAGCGGTCGCCGCGCTCGGGGAGGGCGCGCTCGGGGAGGGCGTGCCGCACGTCTTCAACACCAGCCCGTACGCCCGTACCGAAGTGATCCGCACCCCGGCCGGTGAGCTGGCCCGCACCCACGTGCCCGCAGGCGGGTCGGCGCCCCTCGCCCCCGCCGCCCCCGACCACCCCGTCACCGTCACGGACGGCCGCACCCTCGACAACGGCCTCGTGCGCGTCGTCGTCGGCCCCGACGGGACGCTCGCCTCCGTGTACGACCTGACCGCGGAACGCGAGGTCCTCGCCGGCCCGGGCAACCTGCTCCGCCTCCACAGCGACCTGCCCAACTACTGGGACGCCTGGGACATCGACAAGCACTACAAGAACCGTTATCACGACCTCCTCGACGCCGAGTCCGTGACGGTGACCGAGGAGGGGCCGCTGTGTGCCGCCGTCCGCGTGGAACGCGCCTTCGGCAAGGGCTCCCGCATCACACAGACCGTGACCTTGCGCGCGGGCAGTAAGCGCGTCGACGTCGAGACCGAGATCGACTGGCACGAGACCGAGAAGATCCTCAAGGCCGCGTTCCCCGTCGACGTCCGCGCCGACCACTCCAGCGCCGAGATCCAGTTCGGCCACGTCAAGCGCCCCACGCACACCAACACCAGCTGGGAGGCGGCCCGCTTCGAGGTGTACGGCCACCGCTGGGTCCACATCGGTGAACCCGGCTACGGCGTCGCGGTCCTCAACGACTCCACGTACGGCCACGACGTCTCGCGCACGACCCGCGACGACGGCGGCACGACCACCACGGTCCGCCTCTCCCTGGTGCGCGCCCCGCGCGTCCCCGACCCGGAGGCCGACCAGGGCGCGCACCGCTTCACCTACTCCCTGCTGCCCGGCGCGACCATCGCCGACGCCGCGGCCGAGGGGTACGCGCTCAACCTGCCGCTGCGCGTGGCAGGTTCGGGTGGTGCGCCCGACCCGGTGGTGTCGGTGGACGGCGACGGTCTGACGGTGGAGGCGGTGAAGCTGGCCGACGACGGCTCGGGCGATGTCGTCGTGCGGCTCTACGAGTCGCTCGGCGGCCGGGCGGCGGGCACTCTGCGCACGGGCTTCCCGCTGGCCGGTGTCCAGGTCACCGACCTCTTGGAGCGGCCGCTCGCACAGCAGCCGGACCAGGTGCGGCAGGCGGCGGACGGCGGTGACGCGGTGCGGGTGGCGCTGCGGCCGTTCCAGATCGTGACGCTGCGGCTCGCGGTGGGCGAGCGGGGCTGAAGTCGTCGGCGGGGAGGACCGGTTGGAATCCGTTCGGTCCTCCCCGTCGATCGAGGCCTCAGCGCCTGGGTGATTGTTTCTGACGCATACGGCGAGTTTTCATGCAAGTGTCATCACCCCTTCCCCTGTGACCGGTCCTCTTGGAACACTCTGCTCGCTTCTGTCCCCACACACCCAAGAGGCCCCACACCCATGCCTGAACTCAACCGGCGGCGTTTCCTGCAGATAGCGGGCGCGACCGCGGGCTTCACCGCCCTGTCGAACAGCATCGACCGCGCCGCGGCCATCCCGGCCGCCCGCGTCAAGGGAACCGTCCAGGACATCGAGCACATCGTCGTCCTGATGCAGGAGAACCGGTCCTTCGACCACTACTTCGGCACGATGAAGGGCGTCCGCGGCTTCGGCGACCCGCGACCCGTGACGCTCCCCAGCGGCAAGCCCGTGTGGAACCAGGCGAGCGGCGGCAAGGAGGTCCTGCCCTACCACCCCGACGCGGCGGACCTCGGCATGCAGTTCATCGCGGGCCTCGACCACGACTGGGCCGGCGGCCACAGCGCGTTCAACAACGGCAAGTACGACAACTGGATCGCCGCCAAGGGCACCGGCACGATGGCGTATCTGACGCGCCAGGACATCCCGTTCCACTACGCGCTCGCCGACAAGTTCACGGTGTGCGACGACTACCACTGCTCGTTCATGGGAGCCACCGACCCCAACCGCTACTACATGCTGTCGGGTTACGTCGGCAACGACGGCACCGGCGGCGGCCCGGTCCTCGGCAACCAGGAGGCCGGCTACGGCTGGACCACGTACGCCGAGCGCCTGGAGAAGGCCGGGGTCTCCTGGAAGGTCTACCAGGACATCGGCGACGGTCTCGACGCCGCCGGGAGCTGGGGCTGGATCAACGACGCCTACCGCGGCAACTACGGCGACAACTCGCTCCTCTACTTCAACAACTACCGCAACGCCAAGCCGGGCGACCCCCTCTACGACAAGGCCCGCACCGGCACGAACGCCAAGGCGGGCGACGGCTACTTCGACGTCCTGAAGGCCGACGTCAAGGCCGGGAAGCTCCCGAAGATCTCCTGGATCGCCGCGCCCGAGGCGTTCTCCGAGCACCCCAACTGGCCGGCGAACTACGGGGCTTGGTACATCTCGCAGGTTCTCGACGCGCTCACGTCCAACCCGGACGTGTGGAGCAAGACGGCGCTGTTCATCACGTACGACGAGAACGACGGCTACTTCGACCACGTCGTGCCGCCCTACGCCCCCGCCTCAGCGAACCAGGGGCTGTCCACCGCCGACACCACGCTCGACTACTTCAAGGGCAACGTGAGCTACGCGGCGGGCCCCTACGGCCTCGGCCAGCGCGTCCCCATGATCGTCGTCTCGCCGTGGTCCACGGGCGGCTACGTCTGCTCCGAGACGCTCGACCACACCTCGATCCTGCGGTTCATGGAGAAGCGCTTCGGCGTCAAGGAGACCAACATCTCCCCGTGGCGCCGCGCGATCTGCGGCGACCTCTCCTCCGCTTTCGACTTCTCCCTCACGGACACGGCCCCGGCTCAACTGCCCAGCACCGCCGCGTATGTGCCGCCGGACCACGACCGGCACTCCAGCTACGTGCCGAAGCCGCCCGCCCAGCCCGTGCTGCCCAAGCAGGAGTCGGGCTCCCGGCCCGCGCGCCCGCTGTCGTACGCGCCGTACGTCGACGGGGTCTCCACGCCGTCGACCGGCAAGTTCCAGCTCACGTTCAGCGGCGGCCCCTCCGCGGGCGCGGCCTTCCAGGTCAGGTCGCAGAGCCGGACCGACGGCCCCTGGACGTACTCCACCGAGGCCGGGAAGTCGATCTCGGACGCCTGGAACTCCACTTACTCCGCGGGGAAGTACGACCTCACGGTGCACGGCCCGAACGGATTCCTGCGCGCCTTCAAGGGCACCAACACCGTCGCCGAGCCCGGACTCACGGCCCGCCACGACGCGAGCACGGGCAACCTCACGCTCACGCTGACGAACCCCACCGGCGCCGACGTCCACCTCACGGTCACCAACGCCTACGGCGGACAGCCGCAGACGTACACCGTGCGGGCCGGTGCCACCGTCACGCAGACCGTCGACCTGCGCGCGACCAAGCGCTGGTACGACCTGAAGGTGACAGCCGACAGCGACAGCACGTACCTGCGGCGCCTCGCGGGCCATGTCGAGAACGGGCAGGCCGGCGTGAGCGACCCCGGGATCCTCACGGTCTGACCACGTAGGGCTTCGATCTCGAAGACCTCGAAGACACTGGAAAATCGCGCCGCCGCCCGTTCCGTACCGGTTCGGGCGGCGGCGTACGTCACATCTGTCCGGACTGGATACCGCCACAGGACGGCGCGATAGTGTGCCCGGGTGACGACGCAATCGAACACCCCTGCAGGCTGGTACCCGGACCCCCAGGGCGCGCCCCAGACCCTGCGGTGGTGGGACGGCGCGCAGTGGACCGAGCACACCAGCCCCGTACAGCAGCCCGCCGGCCAGCAGGTCCCGCACCAGGCGCAGCAGCCTCAGCAGCAGCCCGTGCAGCAGGCGGCCCAGGGCCAGTTCGCGCAGCAGCAGCAGCCTGTGCAGCACCAGCAGCCCGGGCAGTACCAGCAGCCCCAGCAGCACGCCGCCGCCGGTCCGTACGGGCAGCAGGCCCCGCAGCAGCAACAGAGTTACGTCGACCCCGCCAAGGTGCAGCGCCAGGTGCAGCACCAGGCCGGTGTCGCGCCCACCGCGCAGGGCGGCGGCAGCCTCTTCACCGAGCCGGTCCTGGTGGTGAACCAGAAGGCCAAGCTGATCGAGCTGACGAACGAGTACACCGTCATGGATCAGAACGGCGGCCAGATCGGCTCCGTCGTCCAGGTCGGCCAGAGCACGCTCAAGAAGGTCGCGCGCTTCGTCTCCAGCCTCGACCAGTTCATGACCCACAAGCTGGAGATCCGCGACGCGTACGGGCAGCCGCAGCTCGTCATGACACGGCCCGCGAAGTTCATGAAGTCGCGTGTCGTCGTGGAGCGTCCGGACGGCTCGCCGGTCGGCGAGATCGTCCAGCAGAACATGATCGGCAAGATCAACTTCGGGATCAACGTGAACGGCCAGCAGATCGGCGCCATCAAGGCCGAGAACTGGCGGGCCTGGAACTTCTCGATCGTCGACCACGCCGACAACGAGGTCGCCCGCATCACGAAGACGTGGGAGGGACTCGCCAAGACGATGTTCACGACCGCGGACAACTACGTCCTCCAGATCCACTACCAGCTGCCCGAGCCGCTCCTGAGCCTCGTCGTGGCGACCGCCCTCACCGTGGACACCGCCCTCAAGCAGGACGCGCGCGGCTTCGGCTGACCGGGCCGGCACCCGGGTACCCGGCGGGCGCCGGTTCACCGCGACGTCGGCTGCTCCAGGCCCACCTGCTCGTCCGCCCCGGCCGTCGTCCCGTGCGCGGCCGGGACGCGCGGTCCGCCCGCGCGGCGCGCGGCCGGGACCAGCAGCGCGGCGAGCGCGGCGGCGAGGCACAGCGCCGCGAGCAGCGTGAAGCCGTGGGTGTACCCGGAGGCGTAGGGGAGTCCCGACGCCTGGAGGTGCCCCGTGACCAGGCTGCTCATCACGGCGGCGCCGATCGAGCCGCCGATGGTGCGGATGTTGGCGTTCATGCCGGTGGCCGCGCCGGTCTGCGCCGCCGGGACGTTCTGCACGATCAGGTTCGCCATGGACGCGAACGCGAGCCCGATGCCGAGCCCGAACACGCCTGCCGCGAGGGCGACTTGCCACTGCTCGGTGTGCCAGGCGGCAAGCATCGCGCAGGAGACCGCGCCGAGCGCGGCGCCGGTGGTGAGCAGCGCCTTCGCCCCTACGACCGGTTCGAGCCGGCCGCTGAGCACTCCGGCGAGGAACATCGCCACGAGCATCGGCAGCATCAGGAGCCCCGCACCCGTCACGCTCGCCCCGAAGCCGTATCCGGCGGACGAGGGCGTCTGGGCGAAGCCGGGCAGGAACGACCACACCGCGTACATCCCCGCGCCGAAGAGCAGCGCGGCCGTGTTCGTCGTCCACACGGCGGGCAGACGCATGACGCGCAGGTCGATCAGCGGGCTCGCGGAGCGGGCCTCGGACAGCACCCACGCGGCGAACAGGACCACGGCGGCGGCCAGCAGACCGACGACCTTGATCGATCCCCAGCCCCAGGACGTGGCCTGACTGATGGGGAGCAGCAGGGCGACGAGCCAGCCGGAGAGCAGCACGGAGCCGAGCCAGTTCACGCGTCCCGTGCCGCGCGTCGGCGACTCGGGCACGTAGCGGTGCGCGATCAGCGCCGTCACCGCGACGACGGCCGCGGGCAGCCAGAACAGCCAGCGGTAGTCGAGCGCGCCCACGATCGGCCCGGCCGCGACCATGCCCACACCGCCGCCCGCCGCGATGACGGCGGACAGGTTGCTGATGCTGGGGCTGACCCGGTGGCCGGGGAACTCGTCGCGGATGATGCCGAACGACAGCGGGAAGAGCGCGCCGCCGATGCCCTGGACGACACGGGCGACGATGAGCACGGTGATGCTCGGGGCGAGGGCCGCGAGCAGACAGCCCACGGTCAGCGCGACGAGCGCGGCGACCATGGTGCGCTTCTTGCCGACGAGGTCGCCGACCCGGCCGAGTATGGGCGTGAAGATCGAGGCGGACAGCAGATAGGCGGTCATCACCCAGGTCGAGGTGGCCTGGCTGGTGTGCAGCGCGTGCTGGACGGTGGGCAGGGCCGGGGCGACGAGCGACTGCATCATCGAGAACACGCCGGCACCGGTCGCGAGGACCGCGAAGGTGAGGCGGTTGGAGCTTCTGGGCGCCGGGCTCGGCGCCATGGGGATCCCGGACGTGGGATTACCGGGCAGAGGGTTCCTGGTCGTGCGACGAGAGGGCATGCGATTCCGGTTCAAGGCGGTGTCTCTCTGAACGGAAGGTGGCCGGGCACACCGGCGTGACCTGTGGCAAGGGCCGCGGTCTGCGGGCGCGCACGAGCTGGGAGGATGGGGGATCCGGCCGTTTCGGCCGGTCTGCCCGCAGCGCTGTGCGGCGGGCGCGGGGTGCGTCGACTGTTAAAGTGGAGGCACCCCTCGACTTCGATAACGATAGCGGAGGGAAGCCTCCGGTACAACCTCGGCAGCCCGCGCTGCCTCACCCCGGGAGTGGCACGCATGACGGACAGGGAACTCGTCGGCGGGATCGTCGCGGCCCAGCGCCCGCGCCGCGCGGACGCGCGCCGCAACTTCGACGCGCTCCTGGCCGCGGCCCGCGACGCGTTCGCCGAGAAGGGCGCGGAGGCGTCGCTCGAGGACATCGCCCGCCAGGCCGGCGTCGGCATCGGCACCCTGTACCGCAACTTCCCCACGCGCAGGCACCTCTTCGAGACCGTCTACGCGGAAGAGGTCGACGCCCTGTGCCGGCTCGCCGACGAACTCGCGGACGCCCCGCCGTGGGACGGGCTCGCCACCTGGCTGCGCCGCTTCGTGGACTACACCGTCACCAAGCGCGCCATCAGGGACGCGCTCAGCGGGGAGTCCGACATCTTCATCGCCTGCCGCCGCGCCATGCTCGACGCCGGCGAACCCCTGCTGCTGCGCGCGCAGGCCGCCGGGGAGGTCCGCTCGGACATGTCGTTCGACGACCTGCTCCGCCTGATCTCGGGCGTCACCGGCGCGGCCTATGTGGACACCGAGCAGCGCGACCGGGTCTTCGGGATCACGCTCGACGGGATGAGGACGCGTCCCGCGCCTGCCAAGCCGTGACGCGGAACCCGTAAGGCGGAACCCGAAAGGCGAAACTCGTCATGGGGAACCCGTCATGGGGACCCCGTAAGGGATCGCGCTCAGGATGCCTGGAGCGCGCCCGGTGCCGATTCCGGCTGCGTCGGGATCGACGGCAGGACGATCACCGTGCCCGGCAGTATGGGCATCGGGGGAAGGCCCTGAAGGTCCGGCGGGGTCGCGATCGGCCCCGTCTCCGTCACCCGGGACGGCAGCTCGGGCCGGCGTTCCGCCGCGCTGAGCGACGGTTCCGGTCGGGTCTCCGGAGTCTCCTGCGTCTCCGGCGACGTACGCGTGAGGAGCAGGACACCCCGGGCCGCGAGCGTCGCCCCTGCCGCCGCGAGCAGGATCCCCGTGATCCCGCCCTGGAGCCGTTCGCCGAGCAGCGTGACGCCGATGACCGCCGCGGCCACCGGGTTGGAGAGGGTGACCATCGCGAGCGGGGCGCCGAGGCCACCGCGGTAGGCGATCTGGGACAGGAGCAGGCCGCCCGCGGCGAACGCCGCGATCAGCAGTGCCACGACGATGACCTTGACGCTGAGCAGCGGCCCCGTCCGGTCGGTGACCGCGACGGTCACGGTCTGGGCGAGCGCCGAGGCGATGCCCGAGGCGAGACCGGAGGCCGTCGCGTGCCGCAGTCCCGGCTTCGCGCCGCGCCGCGACAAGAGGCCGATCAGCGCGGCCGTCGCACCGGCGACGGTGAGTGCCTCGCCGAGGCTGAGTGTGTCGTCGGGGGCCGGGCCCGAGGCCGTGAGCAGGAGCGCGCCGAGCCCGGCGAGCGTGAGCGCGGTACCGCGCCATTCGACGGACAGGACGCGCCGCCCCGCCATGCGCGCCCCGAGTGGCACCGCCGCGACGAGCGTCAGCGCGCCCAGCGGCTGTACGAGGGTGAGGGGACCGTACTTGAGAGCCGCCACATGCAGCAGCGCGGCGGACGCGTTGAGCAGGACCGACCCCCACCAGGCACCGGTGCCGAGCAGGCGCAGGACACCGGAGTCGGTCCCCGCGGTGCGTGACGCGAGGCGTTCCTGGGCGACGGCGGCAGCCGCGTAGGCGACCGCCGAGACGAGGGAGAGTGCGACGGCGAGGAGGGTGGCGTTCACCGGTGTGCTCCCGTCGCCGTGAGGACCGCGCGACCCGGACCCACCGCTCCCGCCGTGACCGGCGCGTCGACGGCGGACGCCGAGCCCCCGGTCACCGACACCGGGATGTGTGCGAGCACTTCGGACGCGGAGAGGGGTCCGCCGCGCTGGTGCGCCGGGGTCCACGGGGCGGGCAGCGCCGCGCCCATGGTCTCCGCCGTCGCCATGAGCGAGGCGGCGGAACGCGGGGCGGGCAGCAGGCGCCGGCCGATGGACTGTCCGGGCTTCGCGGCCTGTGTGGTGCCGGGCAGCCGGATCGCCGCGAGCGCGATGCCCAGGAGACCCGTCGCCACGATCGCGTCCAGCCAGTAGTGGTTCGCCGTGCCGACGACGACGAACAGGGTGAGCGCCGGGTGCAGCAGCCACAGCCAGCGCAGCCGGGAGCGGGTCGCGGCGATGAGGCCGACGGCGACCATCAGGGCCCAGCCGAAGTGCAGGGACGGCATCGCGGCGAACTGGTTCGCCATCGAGTCGGTCTGCGGCGTCGCGCCGTAGACGGTCGGCCCGTACACCTGCCCGGTGTCCACGAGGTGCGCCGCGGCCAGCATCCGGGGCGGCGCCAGCGGGAAGGTGAGATGCAGCACAAGGGCCGCGGCGGTGAGGGCGGCCAGTACCCGGCGCGTCCATATGTAGTGCCGGGGCCTGCGCAGATACAGCCAGACCAGAAAGGCGGCCGTCGCCGGGAAGTGCACCGTCGCGTAGTACGTGTTCGCGATGTGTACGAGGTCTTCGCTGTGCAGCAGGGCATGCTGCACGGCGCCCTCGCCCGGCAGATGGACGGCGCGTTCGAGGTCCCACACGCGGTGCGCGTTGTGGAACGCCTCGCCGGTGTGGCCATTGGCCAGTTGCCTGCCGAACTTGTAGACGAGGAACAGTCCGACGACCAGCAGGAGCTCCCGGACCAGGGGCGGGCGGGCGACGACGTCCGGCTGGTGGCCGACAGCGTCCGTCTCGCGGCCGGCTGTGTCCGGCTCCGGTTCGGCAGGCTCGGTAAGGGAATTCATCCCCCGGCCCCTTTTCATGACGACTGGGTGGTGCGGTGATGCGGAGGTGAGCACGGCGTGAACCGCGCTCATCGATACGCCAGTGTACCGAAACGCTGGCGTACCGGTACACTGGCGTATCGATAGCGAAGATCGCGAGGAGAAGAGCCATGACGTCCCAGGAGCAGGCAGGCACATCAGTGACCACTTCGCGCCGCTCCAAGATCACTCCGGAGCGCGAGCGGGAGTTCTACGACGCGGTCCTCGACCAGCTCCGCGAGAACGGCTACGAGGCGCTCACCATGGAGGGCGTCGCGGCCCAGGCGTGCTGCAGCAAGTCCACGCTCTACCGGCAGTGGAAGACGAAGCCGCAGCTCGTGGCCGCCGCACTGCGGGCGGGGCGCTGCGTGAAGTTCGCCAGTGTCGACACGGGTACGTTCGCCGGGGACCTGCGCTCGGCCGCCCGCGCGGCGGCGCAGCAGGCGGGACGTGACACCCAGCTCGTCCAGGCCCTGGGCCATGCGGTCCTCAGCGACGAGGAACTCCAGGCGGCGCTGCGCGAGGCCCTGGTCGAGCCGGAGCTGGCCGCGCTCGGGGCGATGGTCGACCGGGCCGTGGTGCGCGGCGAGATCGCTGCGGACCATCCGGCCGTCGAGTTCCTGGCCGCCCAGCTGCTCGGGGTGCAGCGCATCCGTCCGGTCCTCGAGGGCCGGTACGCGGACGCGGACTACCTCACCCGCTTCGTCGACGCCGTGGTGCTGCCCGCACTGGGCCTGAGCGAAGCCACCTGAACGGGAGACCGCCGTCTGTCGGGATGACCGGACGGCGGTCTGCCCGCGCCGCACCGTGGGGACGGGCGCGGCGCGCACCCCCGGGCCGGGCGGGTCCCTCCTTGAGCGGAGGGGGACCTGCCCGGCCCCTGGGCTTTCTCCCCGGCGACGCCCCCGGGTGGTTCACGGAGTCCCGCACGTCTTGCTACGGGGTCCCGCACATCTTGCTGCGGGGTCCTACACGTTCTGTCCGTTGCCGCCGCCCTCGGCGATCGCGGACTTCTTGATGCCCTTGGTGATCTTGTCCATCGACGTCACGTCCGGCGCCTTGTCGTTCACGTCGATGCCGAAGCGGACGACGACGAGCGACTTGGGGTTGGCGGGCGCGGGGAAGACCAGCGACTCGACGTAGCCGTCGTCGCC
Organism: Streptomyces sp. NBC_00009; assembly: GCF_045040855.1. Taxonomy (NCBI): domain Bacteria; kingdom Bacillati; phylum Actinomycetota; class Actinomycetes; order Kitasatosporales; family Streptomycetaceae; genus Streptomyces; species Streptomyces sp. NBC_00009. Next base: position 1,101,186 of record NZ_CP108312.1, on the reverse strand, counting down.
CTTGGCCGTGACCACCTGCCAGCGCACCAGGTAGCCCTTCTGGCCGGCCACGGTGACGGCCTCGGAGGCCAGTTCCTTGTGCGAGGTGATCTTTCCGTAGATCGCGCCGCCGTATGACTCCTGCGCGTTCTTGGAGATGTCCTCCTTGGCCGCGGCCTCCGCGCCCGTCGCCTTGAGCTTCAGCGCCTCGGCCGACGCCGAGAACGCGCCGCCGCGCACACACTGCTGCTTCGTGTCGCCGGGGCAGGCGTACGGGCCGGTCGTCACCCCCGCGTTGCCGCCCTTCGTCGTGCCGCCGGTCCAGCCGTCGAGCACGGGCATCGACACCCCGTTGACGAGGTCGGCGGCGAAACCGTCACCCGAACCCGGCGCCTGCGGAGCGCCGCTCTCCCCGCCGGAACCGCCGGAACCGCCGGTGCCACCGCCGCCCCCGCTCCCGTCAGGACCGTCACCCGGTGCCTGGGGAAGTCCCGGAGAAGCAGAGGGACTTGACGACGAGTCGGCCCGGTCCCTCTTCCCGTCGCCGTCACCGGAGGTCAGCGCGTACACCCCGCCGACGATGCCGCCGAGCACCACCACGGCGACACCGGCGGCGATGGCTATCTTGAGGCCGCGTCTCGGCTTCGGCTCCGGGTACGCGGGGTAGCCCGGGTATCCGGGGTGGCCGAACTGCCCCGGCGGCTGCGAGGTCTGCGGATAGCCGTACGCCTGCGGATGCGCGCCGGGAGCCGCCGGCGCGTACGCGGGCGGGCCCGTCGCGGAGCCGGTCTCGGCGGCACGGGTCTGCTCCGTCCACACACTGCCGTCCCACCAGCGTTCGGTGCGGGGGCCTTCGGGCTTCTGGCCGGGATCGGGGTACCAGCCGGGGGGAGTCACCTGGGTCATGGGCGCCACAGTATGAGGCGTGCGTGAAAGGGGCATGAGAGGGGGCGGGTCCCGTTCCGGAACGGCACCCTCCCACTTATGGCGAAGACCTGCGCAGACCCCCACCCACAACCCCCCGGCTACGGCTACTCTCAACATCTGTACGTCGATTGAGCGACTTCGGGAGGGTGCGGGATGACGCAGAGTCGGCCTGAAGGAGCCGCCTCGGCCGCCCTGTGGGAGCGGGACAAGGAGATCGGGGTCGTCGAGCAGGCGCTCGGTGAACTCTGCGGGGACGCGGCGTCGTCGGGCAGCCTCGTCGTGTTCAGGGGCGAAGCGGGCATCGGCAAGACCGCCCTCCTGGAAGAGGTGCGCCGCATCGCGGTGGGACGGGCCACGGTCTGGTCGGCGCGCGGCGGCGAGACCGTCACCTCGGTCCCCTTCAACGTCGTACGCCAGTTGCTGCAGCCCGCGCTCCTCGCGCTCTCGCAGGAGGAGGCCCGCGAGTACTTCGGCGACTGGTACGAGATCGCGGGCCCCGCCCTCGGGATAGCCGAACCGGGCGGCCGGCAGGCCGACCCGCAGGGTGTGCGCGACGGACTCGTCGCGGCGGTGTCCCGGCTCGCCCGGCTGCACTGGCCGCTCGTCCTGCTCGTCGACGACGCGCAGTGGGCCGACGAGGAGACCCTCCACTGGCTCGCCGCGTTCGCCGAACGCCTCGACGACCTGCCCGTCCTCGTCGTGGTCGCCCACCGCGACGGCGAGGCCACCGCCGCCTCCACCGGCCACCTCGAAGCCGTCGGCGCCGCCGCCCGGCCCCGCACCACCCTGTACGCCCTCACTCCCGACGCCACCGCAGGCCTCACCCGGGCCACCCTCGGCGAGCACGCCGACGCCCCCTTCTGCCGCGAGGTGTGGGCCGTCACCGGCGGCAACCCGTACGAGACCGTCGAGCTTCTCGCCAAGGTCCAGGACAGCGAACTCGAACCCGCGGAAGGCTCGGCCGGCGAACTGCGCGCCCTGAACAAGTCGGCGCGCGGCCGCGGTCTGATCGACCGCCTCGAAGGCCTCGGCACCGACGCGACGCGCTTCGCCTGGGCCGCCGCCATCCTCGGCACCCGGATCGCCCACGACCTCGCGGCGCGCCTCGCCGGGATGACGCCGGGCGAGGCCGGCCGCTGCGCCGTGCGGCTGCGCGCCGCCCGCATCCTCACCGACGCGACGTACGAAGACGGCGGCGTGGGGATGGAGTTCGTGCATCCGCTGATCGCCAGCGCCGTGTACCGCTCGATCCCTGCGGCCACGCGCACCGCCATGCACGGGCAGGCCGCCTGGGCCGTCACGGCCTCGGGCCACGGCGCCGCGGCCGCCTCCCGGCATCTGCTCCAGGTCCACCCGGACGACGACCCCGAGCTCGTCGAGCAGCTGCGCGCGGCGGCCGGTGAACATCTCGCGGTCGGCGCCCCGGAGGCCGCCCGCCGCTGTCTGGAGCGCGCGCTCCAGGAACCGCCGCTGCCCGGCGTACGGTCCCAGCTCCTCTACGAGCTGGGCTGCGCCACCCTCCTCACCTCGCCTGCCGTCACCATCGGCCATCTGCGCCAGGCACTCGACGCCAAGCCGGGGCTCGACGGCGACGCGCGCGTGGACGCCGTGTGCCGGCTGTCCCAGGCCCTCGTCCACAACAACCAGCTGGAAGAGGCGCTGCGCGAGATCGACTCCGAGGCCGCGCGGCTCGAACCGGGCCCGTCCCGCCTCCGCCTCCAGGCCATGCGCTACATGTGGGAGGGTATCCACGCCGGCGAGGAGGACTCCCCGGGCCGCTCCCGCAGCCTCGCCGCCCTCGCGGGCTCCCTCACCGGCCGGGACAACCCCGAGCGGGTCCTGCTCGTCCTGCGCGCCTTCGACGCGATGACCCGAGGCGAGAACGCGGAGGTGGTGGTCGAACTCTGCGACCGCTCCCTCGTCAACGAACGCCTCGCGCCGGGCCTCGGCTGGACCGACCCCGAGTGGGGCTTCGAACTCCTCGCCATGCTCGGCAGCGCGTATCTCTTCTCCGACCGGCTCGACCGCGCGGAGAGCCTGTTCACGGAGGCCGTACGCGCCTACGAGACCGCCGGCTGGAGCGGCGGCCATCTGGCGCTCGCGCACGCCTTCGTCGGTTACGTCCACCGCAGGCGCGGCCGCCTCACCGACGCCGAGGCCGTCCTGCGCGAGAGCCTGCGCCTGGCCGACCGCGTCGGCCGCGGCCTGCCCATGCACTGGGACGCCGCGTGCATGCTCATCGACACGCTCGTGGCCCGCGGCCGGATCGGCGAGGCCATGGAGATCGCGGACCGCTACTCCTTCGGCCCGCCCTACCCCTCCACGATCGTCCTGCCCGACGCGCACTCCGTGCGCGGCCGCCTGCTGATCGCCGCGGGCCGCACGGAGGAGGGCGTCGACGAGCTGGAGGCGGCGGCCAAGGCGGCCACCGCCCGCGGCGGACACAACACGATCATGGCGCCCTGGGCCTGCGACCTGGCCCGCGCGCTCGCCACCGAGGACCCCAAGCGCGCAAGGCAACTCGCCGCCGACGCCCGGCTCCAGGCCGAGCGCTTCGGCACGGACACGGCGATCGGGGAGGCCCTGCGCTGCGAGGCAGCCCTGGAGACCGGCCAGCGCTCCCTGACGCTCTACGCGAAGTCGGTCACGTACCTCGAAGCCTCTCCCTGCGCGTACGAACACGCGGCGGCCCGCGTCGAGTACGGCATCGCGGCCCGCTCGGTCGCGGAGATCACCCGCGGCCTCACCCTGGCCAAGTCGTGCGGCGCCGACGGCCTGGTGGCCCGCGCCCGCGAGGTACTCGACACGGGACGCGGCCTGCGCTGACCGTCGGCGTACGCGGGGTTCAGCCCGCGGCCGGGTCCTCTCCGCTCTGCTCGGAGAGGACCCGCTGAGCCACGGCGAACGCCGAATTGGCCGCGGGGACACCGCAGTACACCGCGGTCTGCAGCAGTACGGCGCCGATCTCGTCGGGCGTCAGGCCGTTGCGCAGCGCGGCGCGCACGTGCATGGCGAGCTCGTCGTAGTGGCCGTGGGCCACCAGCGCGGTCATCGTGATCATGGAGCGTTCGCGGCGCGCCAGCGTCGGGTCGGTCCAGATCTCGCCCCACGCGTAGCGCGAGATGAAGTCCTGGAAGCGGGCCGTGAAGGGGCTCTGCCGGGCCTGCGCGCGGTCGACGTGTGCGTCGCCGAGAACCTGCCTGCGCACCTCCATCCCGCGTTTGGTGCCTCCGCCGAGCTGGGCGCGCAGCGCCGTGATCACGGGTTCGGGGCACTGGGCGGGGGCGAGGTGCGAGGCGCCCGCGATCTCGACGAGCGACGAACCTGCCACCGCGTCGGCGATCTCCCGCAGATGCGCGGGCGGCGTCGCCGGGTCCTCGCGGCCCGCGATCAGCAGCGTGGGAGCCGTGATCGAGGAGAGGTCCTCGCGGATGTCGAAAGCGGCGAGCGCGTCGCAACAGGCCGCGTATGCCTCGGGGTCGGCGGTGCGGTGGTCCTCGACGAGGGCCGGCACGGTGAACCCGGGGGTGAACCAGCGCCGGTCGGCGGTCTCGGCGACCGGGCCGAGCCCCTCGCGGCGTACCAGCGCGGCCCGTTCCTCCCAGGGCTTCGAGCCGCCGAAGTGTGCGGACGAGCAGATCACCGCGAGGCTCGTGACCCGCTCCGGGTGGTGGACCGCGAGGTGCAGGCCCACGGCGCCGCCGAGCGACACCCCCGCGTACGCGAAGCGCTCGATGCCGAGGGAGTCGGCGAGGTCCAGGACGAGCCCGGCCAGATCGGCGACGGTCGCGCCGGGGCCGATCAGCGTGGCCGGGGACCTGCCGTGCCCCGGCAGGTCCCAGCGCACCACCCGGTGGGTGACGGACAGCTCGGGCGCGACCGCGTCCCACAACGCGGTGGAGGTGCCGAGCGAGGGGCCCAGGAGGAGCGGGGGAGCGGTGGCGGGACCTTCGGCGCGGTGATGAAGGAGTGTGCCGTGGTCGGGGGATGCAGTGCTCAACGTCGCTCCAGAGCGCGGTCGGTGAGGGCTCCGGCGGAGCCGGTGTAACGGATGGGGTCGGTGAGGTCGGCCAGGTCGACGCCCTTGAGATCGGGCTCGTCGGCCAGGATCCCGGCCAGGGGCCTGTCCTCGGCGCGGGTGCGCCGCGCCGCCTCGGTGAGCAGGGACTTCGCTCGGGCACGCCCGAGCAGGGGCGCGAGCTCGGCGGCCAGGCGCTCCGAGACGATCAACCCATGGGTGGCGAAGAGGTGTTCACGCATCACGTCCGCGTGGACCTGAAGCCCTTCGGCGAGCTCGGCGGCGTCGCGTGCCGCGCCGCCCACGAGCCGCAGGAGGTCGCGCAGCGGCTCCCACTCCGCGTGCCAGGCGCCGGCCGGGCGCTCGTCCTCGGCCGCCATCGACGCGTACAGCGTCGCGGCGAGGGCGGGGGCGCGGCGGGCGGCCGCCGCGACGAGCGTGGACCTCACGGGGTTCGCCTTGTGCGGCATCGCGGAGGAGCCGCCGCCCGCACCCTCGCCCAGCTCGCCGATCTCCGTACGGGACAGCGTGAGCACGTCCACCGCCGGCTTGCCGAGCGCGCCGGCCGTGAACGCTAGCGCGCCCGCGAGGTCGGCGACCGGGGTGCGCAGAGTGTGCCAGGGCAACACGGGCGCGACCAGACCGAGTTCGGCCGCGTACGCCTCGGTCAGCTCCCCGGCGTGGGTGGCACCGAACACGCCGAAGGCCGCCAACGTGCCCGCCGCGCCGCCCAGTTGGACGGGAAGCGAGGCCCGTACGGTGCGCAGCCGGTCGCGTGCGTCGAGCACGAGGGAACGCCAGCCCGCCGCCTTGAGGCCGAACGTCGTCGGCACGGCGTGCTGCGTGAGCGTACGGCCCGGCATGACGGTGTCCCGGTGCGCGGCGGCGAGCCGCCCGAGCGCACTTTCCGTGCGCGCCAGGTCGCCGAGCAGCCCGTCCAGCGTCCGGGCCGCGACCAGCATGAGCGCCGTGTCCAGGATGTCCTGGCTGGTGGCGCCCCGGTGGACGTACGGGGCGTGCTCCCCGGCCACCGCAGCCGTCAGGTCGGCGACCAGCGGGATCACCGGGTTGCCCCCGGAGCGGGCGCGCAGCGCGAGGTCACGGGCGTCGAAGCGCCCCTCGTCCGCGGCGGCCCGCGTCACCGCGTCCGCCGCGGCCGCGGGCGCCAGGCCCAGGGCGGCCTGCGCCCGGGTGAGCCCGGCCTCCGCGTCGAGCAGGCCGCGCAGGACCGCCGCGTCCGAGGTGGCCGACTCGGCGGGGGATCCCGCCCGGCCGGGGGAGAGCAGCCCGGCGTCGGGATCGGCGTCAGGATCGACGTGTGTCACTGGAACTCCAGGAAGACCGTTTCGCCTTCGCCCTGAAGGCGGATGTCGAAACGGTACGTGCGGTGCGCGTCTTCCTGCGGCTGCGCGAGCAGCGTCGCGCGCCGCTCCGCCGGCAGGGCGTCGAGCAGCGGGTCCGCGCCGTCGGCGAGGTAGGCGCGGGTGAACAGGTGGTGCAGGAGCCCGCGCGCGAACACGCACACGCTGACGTACGGCAGTCCCGCGTTGCCCGGCGGCAGTGTGAAGAGCGCGTAGTGCCCGTCGGCGTCCGTGGCGACCCGGCCGAACCCGGTGAAGTCCGTACCGTTGCGGCCGAGATAGCCGCCGGTCGTGGTGTCGCGGCGCAGCGAGCCCGGCGCCCCGGCGAGCGAGCCGTCGGGGCCCGCCTGCCAGAACTCAAGGATGGCGTCCGGCACCGGGTCGCCCTGGCCGTCGAACACGTGGCCGTGCAGGGCGATCGTGTCGGGATGCCCCTTCGGCGCGACCTGCTCGCCCTCGGGGAAGGGCAGGGCGTAGCCGTAGAACGGGCCGACGGTGTGCGACGGCGTGGGGAGCAGCTTCTCGGGCACGGAGGTCATCGGCCTTCCTCGATCCAGGTGGCGGAGGGACCGTCGAGGACGATGTCCCACTCGTATCCGAGGGAGAACTCGGGCTGCGACAGGTCGTGGTTGTACGCCGCGACCAGACGGTTGCGAGCTGACTCGTCCGTCACCGACCGCAGGATCGGGTCGTAGCGGAACAGCGGGTCGTTCGGGAAGTACATCTGCGTCACGAGCCGCTGCGTGAACGCGTCGCCGAACAGGGAGAAGTGGATGTGCGCGGGGCGCCACGCGTTGGTGTGGTTGCGCCACGGGTACGCGCCCGGCTTGACGGTGGTGAAGGAGTACCGTCCCTGATCATCCGTCAGGGTCCGCCCCACACCGGTGAAGTTGGGGTCGAGCGGCGCCGGGTGCTGGTCGCGCAGATGCGCGTACCGGCCCGACGCGTTGGCCTGCCAGATCTCCACGAGCTGGCCGCGCACGGGGCGGCCGTCGCTGTCGAGCAGCCGTCCGGACACGGTGATGCGCTCGCCGAGCGGCTCGCCCGCGTGCTGACGCGTCAGGTCCTGGTCGATGTCGGTGATGTCCGTGGCGCCGAAGACGGGCCCGTACAGCTCGACGGTCTCCGGGTCGCCGCCGTTCACGGCGACGAGCGGCTGCTGCGGGTGGCGCAGCAGCGAGCTGCGGTACGGCGCGTAGTCACGCGCCGGGTGGTGCTGGGCGGGGGCGCCGCCCGCGAGCGCCTTGTCGTACGCGCTCTGGAGGTCCGCGACCTCGACGTCGATGTCCGACTGGGTGAGTGCCATGGTGGGTTCCTGAGTCCTTAGCGTTCGAGGACGAGCGCGAGGCCCTGTCCGACGCCGATGCAGAGGGTGGCGACGCCGGTCCCGGAACCGGCGGCCTTGAGCTGGTGCGCGACGGATCCGGCGAGCCGTGCGCCGGACGCGCCGAGCGGGTGGCCGATCGCGATGGCGCCGCCGCGCGGGTTGAGGATCGCGGGGTCGAACTCGGGCCACTCGGCGACACAGCCGAGGACCTGAGCGGCGAACGCCTCGTTCAGTTCGAGCGTGGTCAGGTCGCCGAAGCCCTTGCCGGTCCTGGCGAGCGCGCGGTTGACCGCCTCGACGGGGCCGAGCCCGAAGTAGTGCGGGTCGATCGCGGCGACCCCGGAGGCCGTCACCCGGGCGAGCGGCTCGCGGCCGGTGGCCTTCAGCCCCTCCTCGTCGACGAGGAGCAGCGCGGCGGCGCCGTCGTTGAGCGGGGACGCGTTGCCCGCCGTCACCGTCCCGTTCTCCGTACGGAACGACGGCTTGAGCTTGGCCATGGCCTCCAGCGAGGCGCTCTCGCGCACGCACTCGTCGCGTGCGAGGACGAGCGGGTCGCCCTTGCGCTGCGGGACGGCCACCGGCACGATCTCGGCGTCGAACAGTCCGTTCTTCTGTGCGGCGGCCGCCTTCTGGTGGCTGCCCAGGGCGAACGCGTCCTGCTGCTCGCGCGTGATGCCGTGCTTCTCGGCGATCAGCTCGGCCGACTCGCCGAGCGGCACGGTCCACTGCGGCTCCATCCGCGGGTTGACCATGCGCCAGCCCAGGGTCGTGGAGTACAGCTCCGCGTTGCCCGCGGGGAACGGCCTCTCGCTCTTGGGGAGCACGTAGGGAGCGCGGGTCATCGACTCGACGCCGCCGGCCAGGGCGATGGAGGCGTCGCCGAGCGCGATGGCCCGCGCGGCTTGGATCACGGCTTCGAGGCCGGAGGCGCACAGCCGGTTCACGGTGACACCGGGCACGGAGGTGGGCAGCCCGGCGAGGAGCCCCGCCATACGGCCGACGTTGCGGTTCTCCTCGCCCGCGCCGTTCGCGTTGCCGAAGTAGACGTCGCCGATCAGCGCCGGGTCCAACTCCGGCGTCCGTGCGAGCAGTTCACGGATGACGTGCGCGCCGAGGTCGTCCGGGCGGACCGGGGCGAGGGAGCCGTTGTACCTGCCGACCGGCGTGCGGACGGCATCGACGACGTAGACGTCCTTCATCGGGCTTCCTCCGGAATGCGGACCTTGGCCGCGGTCCTCGCGGTGACGTCGTCGGCGGTGACGCCGGGGGCCAGCTCGACGAGTTCGAGCCCGTCGGCGGTGACGTCGAGGACGCAGAGGTCGGTGATGACGCGGTTGACGCAGGCCTTGCCGGTCAGGGGCAGCGTGCAGTCCTCGACGATCTTGGGCGTGCCGTCCTTGGCGGTGTGGGTCATGGCGACGATGACCGTTCGCGCGCCGTGGACGAGGTCCATGGCCCCGCCGATGCCGGTGATCATCTTGCCGGGGACGGCCCAGTTGGCGAGGTCGCCGCGTGCGGAGACCTGCATGGCGCCGAGCACGGCGACATCGATGTGGCCGCCGCGGATCATGCCGAAGGAGAGCGCCGAGTCGAAGTAGGAGGCGCCGGGCAGGACGGTGACGGTCTCCTTGCCGGCGTTGATGAGGTCGGGGTCGACCTCGTCGTCGGCCGGGTAGGGGCCGACGCCCAGGATGCCGTTCTCGGACTCGAGGATCACCTCGACGCCGGGCGGCAGGTGGTTCGGGATGAGGGTCGGCAGGCCGATGCCGAGGTTGACGTACTGGCCGTCGCGCAGTTCGCGGGCGGCGCGCGCGGCCATCTCTTCGCGGGTCCAGGCCATCAGCTGCTCACCGTTCCTTGTGCCGGAGGCGCGGAGACGGTGCGCCGTTCGATCTGCTTGTCGGTCGCCTGCCCCGGCGTCAGCGCGACGACGCGCTGGACGAAGATGCCGGGCAGGTGTACGGCGTCGGGGTCGATGTCGCCGGGTTCGACGAGTTCCTCCACCTCGGCGATGGTGATGCGTCCGGCCGTCGCGGCGAGGGGGTTGAAGTTGCGGGTGGACTTGTTGAACACGAGGTTCCCGTGGCGGTCGCCCTTGGCGGCGCGCACGAGGGCGTAGTCGGTGCGGATGCCGTGTTCGAGGACGTAGTCCGTGCCGTCGAAGGTGCGGACCTCCTTGGGCGGGGACGCCAGCGCCACGCCGCCCTGGCCGTCGTAGCGCCAGGGGAGTCCGCCCTCGGCCACCTGGGTGCCGACGCCGGCGGGCGTGTAGAAGGCGGGGATGCCGGCGCCGCCGGCCCGCAGGCGCTCGGCGAGCGTGCCCTGCGGGATCATCTCGACCTCGACCTCGCCGGACAGGTACTGGCGGGCGAACTCCTTGTTGGCGCCGATGTACGACCCGGTGACCCGGGCGATCCGCCCGGCCGCGAGCAGCACGGCCAGGCCCGAGTCCATCGCCCCGCAGTTGTTGGAGACCACGCTCAGGCCCGTGGTGCCGCGCTCGTGGAGCGCGCCGATGAGCACGTTCGGGACGCCGACAAGACCGAACCCGCCGACCGCGAGGGACGCCCCGTCCCCCACATCGGCGACCGCTTCCGCCGCCGTCGCCACCACCTTGTCCATCCGAGCCAGCCTCTCCACGAACTGAAATGCTCAGCGCACTGAGCATTTATGTGACTGGCGCTTACGGTGCCACCGCATGCCCGTACCGTCAATAGCTCAGGGTTACGACGGTTGGAGGCGGGGGAGTCGACTCGACATGGGCTGCCCTATGGTCGAGTATTGGTCAGTACACACCCGAAAAAGACCGGAGGTCCGCGATGGCCGCGGTGGATCTGACCACCCACCCGGGGCACCTGGCCCGGCGCCTCCAGCAGGCGCACTACCTGCTGTGGAACACGATGGTCTCCGAGGAGATCACCTCACCGCAGTTCGCCGTCCTGAACGCGCTCGTCGCCGAGCCCGGCCTCGATCAGCGCACCGTGGGCGAGCGCGTCGGCCTCGACCGCTCGACCATCGCCGAGGTCATCAGCCGCCTCAGCCGCCGCGGACTGATCGACAAGGTGCGCGACCCGCAGGACGGCCGCCGCTCCCTGCTGCGTCTCACCGACGAGGGCACGCGCATCCACCGCAAACTGACCGTGCGCACGGCCCGGATGAACCAGATCTTCCTCGCCCCGCTGTCGGCCGACGAGCAGGCCGTCTTCTTCGACCTGATCCAGCGCGTCTCGGACGCTGCGGAAGGGCTCCGCAACCCGGCGGAGCCGCTCGCGAAGACCTGACGACGGCGCCTCGGGGCGTCCCGGTGCGATCCGGGGCTCTCACCGCTCGGCGAAGAGGACCCACACCTGTCCGGGCGCGAACGTCATGCGCTTGCCGCCGGCCGCCGTCGTGAACTGTGTGCCGTCGGCCGCCGAACGCCGCTCCCACCGCACGTCGTAGGCCCGCCCGTCCCGCAACACCGTCGCCTTGCCCGTACCCACGGTGTCGGAGAACGGTGACGTGCTTCCCGACCGGTCGTGGAACCGCGAACCGCGGACATCCACGTACTGGACCACGACGGTCGAAGCGTTCAGCGCCCCGCCGTCCGTGGTGCCCGCCCGGGTACCGTCCATCGACACCTGCCAACTGCCGCTCTGCGCCGACCAGTTGAAAGTGAAGCGGGCCGCCGGGAAGCGCACCGTGAGGGCGTTCTTCACCTGCCCGCCCGCCGGAGGGGCCCCGAACGTGACCCCGGCCGCCGCCAGCGCGCCCGCCTTCGGCGTCACGCCCAGTTTGGCGGGGCGGAGGTAGAGGTTGTGCGGCGCCGGTCTGTCGCTGCCGCGGAAGTACGCCGCGGCCGGCGCCTTGCCGGGCGGGAGCGCGTTGAGCGGGGCCTCAGCGATCAGCGGCAGGAGCTTCGACTGGGCGCCCGAGAACGCGAGCGCGGGGCGGTCGAACTGCCGCAGCAGTTCGAGATCGGTCTCGCGGGCGCTGCGCACGGGGCCGACCACGGGCGGCAGCCGGGTCGCGTACACGGCCATCAGCCGGCTCAGGCCGCTCTCCACCTGCTCGGCGTAGATGATGTCTGCCCGGCCGATGCCGGTCTGCGGGCGCGCCGGACCCACGTTGTCGATCTTCACTGCGAGGACGGGGCCAAGGGCTCCCTCGCCGGTGGGGCTCGCGGAATGGCCGTCCGGCGGATGCCCGTCGCCCACGGTGCACCCGGCGGCCGTCGCAGCCAGGACCATCGCGACGATCGCGGCCCGTCGCACACGCGTCACCCGCATCGGTCGTATACCCACGCGGGGGTGATACCCGCCCGGCGGCGGATCGATCAGTTCCGGTCGAACATGTTCGAAAACGTGGCGGTGCTCGCGTAGGCGGAGCCGGTGCTTGCGTGAGCCGACGCCCGTGTCAGCCGACGCCCGCGTGAGCCGACGCCCGTGTCAGCTAACGCAGGACATCCGCCAGGTCGTACCGGACCGGCTCGTCCAGCTGTGCGTACGTGCAGCTCTCGGGCGTCCGGTCCGGGCGCCAGCGGCGGAAGCGGGCCGTGTGGCGAAAGCGCGCGCCGTTCTCCATGTGCTCGTACGCCACCTCGGCGACGAGCCGCGGTTCGAGCGGCACCCACGAGAGGTCCTTCTTGCCGGTCCAGCGGCTTGTCGCCCCGGGCAGCCGGGCCTTCTCGTGCGCCGACTCCTCGGTCCACGCGGCCCACGGATGGTCCTGCGCCGACTCCAGCCGCAGCGGCTCCAGCTCCGCGATCAGTTCCGTACGCCGCTTCATCGTGAACGCCGCGCACACGCCCACGTGCTGGAGAACGCCCTCGTCGTCGTACAGGCCGAGCAGCAGGGAGCCGACCACCGGGCCGCTCTTGTGGAAGCGGTAGCCGGCCACGACACAGTCCGCGGTCCGCTCGTGCTTGATCTTGAACATCAGGCGTTCGTTCTCGCGGTAGCGCAGGTCGAAGGGCTTGGCGATCACTCCGTCGAGGCCCGCGCCCTCGTACTGCTCGAACCACGTCTGCGCCAACTCCGCGTCGGTCGTCGACGGGGCCAGGTGGACGGGCGGCGTCGCGCCCGACAGCGCCTCGGCCAGGCGGGCCCGGCGGTCCACCATGGGCGTGTCCATCAGCGACTCGTCGCCCAGGGCCAGTACGTCGAACGCCACGAACGACGCCGGGGTCCGCTCCGCCAGCGTCTTGACCCGGGACGCGGCCGGGTGGATGCGTTCGGTGAGTGCGTCGAAGTCGAGCCGGCCGTCCCGGGCGATCACGATCTCGCCGTCGAGGACACAGCGCTCGGGCAGCCGGTCGAGGAGGGCTGCGACCAGCTCGGGGAAGTAGCGGGTCAGGGGCTTGCCCGTGCGGCTGCCGATCTCCAGGTCGGCGCCGTCCCGGAACACGATCGCGCGGAAGCCGTCCCACTTCGCCTCGTACTGCATCCCCGGCGGGATCTTCGCGACGGACTTGGCGAGCATCGGCTTCACGGGCGGCATCACCGGCAGATCCATGACCATGAGCCGATTCTGACGCGATACGCCCCCATCCGCCCGGTATGCGCAAGTCGGCCGATGCGCCTAGCGTGGCCCGCATGGGCAAGTCGAACGGCGCGGCGGTGGAGCTGGAGGCGGGGGAGCGGACGGTACGCCTGTCCAGCCCCGACCGGGTCATGTTCCCGGAGCCCGGCTACACCAAGCTCGACCTCGCCCGCTACTTCCTCTCCGTCGGCGACGGCATCGTGCGCGCCCTGCGCGACCGCCCCACCACCCTCCAGCGCTACCCCGAGGGCCTGGACGGCGAGTCCTTCTATCAGAAGCGCGCCGCCAAGAACATGCCCGACTGGATCCCCACCGGCACCATCACCTTCCCCAGCGGGCGCCACGCGGACGAGATGTGCCCCACCGAGATCGCCGCCGTCATCTGGGCGGCCCAGTACGGCACCCTCACCTTCCACCCCTGGCCCGTCCGCCGCGCGCACCCCGACCACCCCGACGAGCTGCGCATCGACCTCGACCCGCAGCCCGGCACCGACTACACCGACGCCGTCCGCGCCGCCCACGAGCTGCGCTCCGTCCTCCATGACTTCGGCGGCCTGCGCGGCTGGCCCAAGACGTCCGGCGGCCGCGGCATGCACGTCTTCGTGCCGATCGCCCCGCACTGGACGTTCGTCGAGGTGCGCCGCGCGGCCATCGCCTGCGGCCGCGAGCTGGAGCGCCGTATGCCGGACCGCGTCACCACGGCCTGGTGGAAGGAGGAGCGCGGCGAGCGCATCTTCGTCGACTTCAACCAGACCGCACGCGACCGCACCATCGCCTCCGCCTACTCGGTACGGCCACGGCCGAACGCCCCCGTCTCCGCGCCGCTGCGCTGGGACGAGGTCGACGACGCGCGCCCGGCCGACTTCGACATCGGCTCCATGCCGGCCCGCTACGCCGAACTCGGCGACGTCCACGAGGACATGGACGAGCACGCCTTCCGGCTCGACGCGCTCCTCGAACTCGCCGGCCAGGACGAACGGGACCGCGGCCTCGGCGACATGCCGTACCCGCCCGAGTACCCGAAGATGCCGGGCGAGCCCAAGCGGGTACAGCCGAGCCGGGCCAGACACGAGGACTGACCCGGCTCGACGTGCTCAACTGCCTTACGAATACTGCGAATACCGCCTGTTACAGCTCCTTGATGCGGATGTCCCGGTACGAGATGACGTCCGTAGTGCTGTGCACCTGGAGCCCGACATAGCCGGAGGAGAACCGCCGGCCGTCCGTGCCCGGGTCGTCCCCGCGCGGCGGCTCGAAGACCTGCCCGCCGGTGTTGTCGAACTCGTTGATCAGGACGCCGTTGCGCAGGATCGAGAAGTGCTGGCCGACCACCCGGATCTCGTAGTCGTTCCACGTGCCCTTCTGGGTGACGCCCGCGCCCGCGAGACCCACGCGGTCGAAGCCGTAGATCGAACCGGTCTTGTACATGTCGCCGTCAGGACGGTCGAGGACCTGCACCTCGTGCCCGTACTTGATGGCGACCCACTCCGGCCGCGACTCCTCCGGGTGGTCGTGGACCCACGGGAAGCGCACGAAGACACCGCCGTTGGCGTTGCCCGTGCCCGGCGCGTCGTCCCGCCACTGGAGCTTCAGCGAGAAGTCGCCGTACTTGCGCTGCGGGAACCACAGCATGCCCATGCCCGCCACCGTGGTGCTGGAGGTGATCGAGCCGTCCTCGTTCAGGCCGAACTTGCCGCCGCCGACCTGCTCCCACTTGGCGAGCGAGTCCTGTGTGCCGTCGAAGATCTTGCGGTAGCCCTCGGTCTGGCCGGGCTTGCCGATCCCCGACTGCCTGGCGGCGCGGTTGATCTTGTTGTACTCGCGCTGGTCGATCACGCCCTCTTTGAGGAGCTTGTCGGTGACGGTCTTGACGTGCTTGAGGAAGAGGGCCTGCGAGGTCCACTCCCGCTCGTCCTCGATCAACTCGTTGATCCGGCACCGGTTGTTGGTGACCCGGTTCGGGATGCCCGTGTCGACCGTGCCGACGATCACCGTCAACCGCTCGTCGAATTCGGCGCAGTTGGGCGCCGGGACCCCGCCGCCCGTGGTGACCGTGAAGGCCTCCGACTTCGCCGCCGACGTGTTGCCGGCCTTGTCGCTCGCCCGGTACGCGACCGTGTGCGCGCCCGCCCGGTCCACCACGACCGGCGCCGTGTAGGCGAGGTAGGGGCCCGCGTCGAGCGAGTACTCGATCTTGTCGACGCCCGAGTCGGCGTCCGTCGCGGTGACCGTCACCTTGGCGCTCGTGATGTACGCGCCGTTGGAGTCCTTGTCGCCGTCGACCTTCGCCGTCACCTCGGGCGGCGTCCTGTCCTGGACGGGCGGGGCGACCACGGTGAAGTCGACCGACTTCTCGGCGGCCTGGTTCCCCGCCTTGTCGGACGCCCGGTAGCGCACGGTGTGGGCGCCCACCTCGTGCACCATCACCGGTGAGGTGTACGGCTGCCAGGCTCCGTCCGAACCCACCGCGTACTCGATGGAGTTGACGCCGGATCCGGTGTCGGAGGCCGTCACCGTGACGGTCGCCATCGAGAGGTACTCGCCCTTGTCGTTCTTCTCGCCGCTGACCGTCGCCGAGGTCTCCGGTGGCGTCTTGTCGTCGGTCGGCGGGGCGACCACCGTGAAGTCCACCGACTTCTCGGCCGCCACGTTCCCCGCCTTGTCGGACGCCCGGTAGCGGATCTTGTGCGCCCCGACCTGGTCGACGACCACCGCGGTCGTGTACGGCTGCCAGGCGCCGTCGGCGCCCACCGCGTACTCGACCTTGTCGACACCGGAGCCCGCGTCCGTCGCCGTCACACTGACCGACGCCGAACCGACGTACTCCCCTTGGGCGTTCTTCTGCCCGTCGACCTTCGCCGAGGTCTCCGGCGCGGCCGTGTCCTCACCGCCGCCCTCGGTCACGACGAGGATGCCCTGCATGGCCCCGTGGCCGGGGATCGTGCAGTGGTAGAAGTAGCGGCCCGGCGTCAAGGTGACCTCGACCGAGTGCTTGCCGCCCTCACTGTCGTTCGGGTTGGCCAGGATGTTCACCGACACGTCGTTGTTGTACTCGGGGTCCGACGTGTCGAACGTCAGCGTGTGCGGCATGCCCATGGTGTTGCCGGTCGCCGCGCTGTTCTCGAAGACGATCGTCGTCGCGCCCGCGACCGCTGTCGTCGGCGCCGAGGCGTACTTGGTGATGTCGTCGCTGCCGGTCCAGTTCAGGACCTGCTGCGCGGCGGCGACCGGGGCGTCCTGCCCGAACGCGACGGGGGAGCCGAGTCCGAGCGTCATCAGCAGGGCGGCGAACAGCGCCGTCCACAGTCTTCGCCGGTTCTTGCTGCGCATCCTCATCACTGCGCCTTCCTGGCCAGGTCACCGGCCGCAGGGGTCGCCTCGCCGCCCGTGTAAGTCACCTTCCACAGGGCTGACTTGGCGTCCGAGGTGAAGAAGCCGCGGCCGTAGTCGAGGACGTAGAGCGCGCCGTCGGGGCCGAACTTCCAGTCCATGAGGTTCTTGATGCCGTCGTTGCCGACCGGCACGATCTTCTTGAGGTTCTCGGCGTGCACCGGGATGCCGCCGTCGCCGGCCGTCTTCGGGTCGGTGATCACCGCGTGCCGCGGCTGCGTGGCGTCGTAGAAGTCACCGACGAACCACTTGCCGTCCCAGTAGCTCGGCCACTTGTCGGCGTTCGGGACGGACGCGTCGTAGCGGTACACGGGACCGTCCATCGCGGCCTGGCCGCCGCCCTTCAGCCACGGCAGGAGGTACTTGGCCTCCTCCTTCTTGTACGAGGGGATGCCGTTGGCATCGCGCGGGTAGTCGGGCGCCCCGCCCTGCGGCGAGTACCAGATGTTGTTGCCGGTGACCGGCGGGAGGTTGACGAGGCCGTCGTTGTTCGGCGACTCGTTCTTCGGGTGGTCGCAGTCGTACCAGCCGAGCGGCTTCGTCGGGTCCGGCAGATTGCGGTCGCGGTAGGGCTGCTTGTTGCCCATGCAGTACGGCCAGCCGCGGTTGGACGCCTTGGTGATGACGGCGAACGTGTCGTACTTCGCCGGACCCCAGGTCGTCGACGGCTCACCGGCGTCCGGGCCGACCCAGCCCGCGTACAGCGTGTCGGTCTTCTTGTCGACGGAGATGCGCGCCGGGTTGCGGACGCCCATCACATAGATCTCGCCGCGCGTCTTGCCGCCGCCCTCGGCTGTCTCCTTGCCGGTGAAGAGGTTGCCCTCCGGCAGCGTGTACGTGCCGTCGGCCTCCGGGTGGATGCGCAGGATCTTGCCGTTGAGGTTGTTCGTGTTGCCGGCGGTGCGGCGCGCGTCGGCGAACGAGACGCCCTTGTAGTTGGGCTCGGGGTTGTTGCCCGAGTAACCGTCGCTGAAGCGGCTGGAGTTGTTGTCACCGGTCGCGATGTACAGATTGCCCTTGGAGTCCCAGGCCATCCCGCCGCCCGCGTGGCAGCAGCTGTGGATCTGCACCGGCCACTTGAGCAGCACCTTCTCGCTGCTCATGTCCAGCTTGTTGGTGTTCAGGTCGAGCGTGAAGCGCGAGACGCGGCGCTCGGCCATCTGCTTGTCGCGGTCGATCTGCGAGTGCGGCGTGTAGTGCAGGTACACCCAGCCGTTCTGCTCGAACTTCGGGTCGAGCTCGATGCCGAGCAGGCCCTCCTCGACCTTGACCAGCTCGTCGCCGCCGCCCTTGTTGCCGAAGACGGTGAGTGCCCCTGCCTGCGTCACCGTCTTGGTCTTCGGGTCGTACACGTGGATCTCGCCCTTGCCCTTGCCGACATCGGGGTTGTTCCAGTCGGTGATCACCGGCTGCGAGGAGTCGGCGCCGCCGCGGCCGATGTAGAGGACGCGTCCGTCGGGCGCGGTGACCAGGCCGTGCGGCTCGCCGATCTGGTCGTTCTGGCCGGCCTGGTTGGGCTGGGTGAGGCGCTCCGCCTTGTAGTTGGAGTCGATCGCGGCCTTGCAGTCGGCGCGCACGATACGGCTCGTCCACAGCAGGGCGCCGCGCAGATGCGACTGGAAGTCCACCTCGTCGTAGCTGGAGGCCGTGCCGCCCATGCCGGTGTAGAAGGAGCGTCCGCCGTCGTAGTCGCGGCACCAGGACACCGGGTGGTCCGCGCCGTTGGCGCTCGCGCCCGGCTGGTACGTCGACTCGCGGACCCGGGCCACGGTGTGCACCGAGCCGGACGGGTTCTTCACCCAGTTCAGCCACTGGTCGGGCCGCTTCCACTGCACGGGAAGGTCCTTGGTGGCCGGATGCTGACGGTCACCGACCTCGACGGTGGCCCGCTGGACGTTCGCCGGGCTGGAGTCCGCCGGGCGCGCGCCGATCAGGCCGGTGAACCAGTCCGAGTACGGCTCGGCGCGGGCCGCGTCATGGATGCCGACGAATCCGCCGCCGGCCTCCATGAACGACTCGAGCCCCGCCTCCTGGTCCGGGTCGAGCACGTCGCCGCCGCCGGTCAGGAAGACGACCGCGTTGAAACGGCCGAGCTTGGTGGCGTTGGTGAACACGGACGCGTCGTCCGTCGCCGTGATCTTGAAGCGCTGGGCGGCGGGGCCGCTCTGGCCGATCTTCTCGATGGCCGCGATCCCCGCGTTCACCACCGGTGACTCGTCGCCGCCCGCGGCGGAGCCGTAGTACACCAGGACGCGCACGTTCGCCCCGCCGGGAGGTGACGGCAGGGACATCGTTGTCACGGATGGTTCGGGGAACGGACGCGCGCTGGCGGCGGGCCCGGTGAGGAGTCCGGCGGCGACCGCCCCGGACGCCAGGACCGCGGCGACGGCGCGGCGTCGTCTGCGTCTGTCTCTGTCCAACCCTCTTACGTCCAAGGGTTTTTGATGCGGCGTGGACCGCATGAGTTCACCCACCCCTCGTCGGTCACAGGTACGGCGCGGACGAAGCTAGACCTCTTTTCGCGGCTCGCCAATAGGTATGGCCGCAATGGCACGAACTTTGTCCTGAGTGTGGATAAACGAAGATCACCCGGTTACCGTCTCTCTGGCCGTCACGAGAGGCACTGGTGGCACGTCCGCGTAAGTCCCGTACGAGGGTGGGGAGTTCGGCATGGACAGACGCAGCTTCAACCGGCGGGTGCTGATGGGCGGGGCCGCCGCCGTGACGACCGCGACATCGTTGTCGCTCATCGCGGCGACGGATGCCGCCCCCGCGGACGGCCCGGTGCGCACGGCCCCGGCCGGCGGTGAGGTCAAGCACATCAAGATGTACGCCGAGAAGCTCGCGGACGGGCAGATGGGCTACGGGTTCGAGAAGGGCAAGGCATCCGTACCCGGCCCCCTCATCGAGCTCAACGAAGGCGACACGCTGCACATCGAGTTCGAGAACACCATGGACGTGGCGGCCAGCCTGCACGTCCACGGCCTCGACTACGAGGTCTCCAGCGACGGCACCAAGCTCAACAAGAGCGACGTCGAACCCGGCGGCAAGCGCACCTACACCTGGCGCACGCACGCCCCGGGCCGGCGCAAGGACGGCACGTGGCGCGCGGGCAGCGCGGGGTACTGGCACTACCACGACCACGTCGTCGGCACGGAACACGGCACCGGCGGCATCCGCAAGGGCCTGTACGGGCCGGTGATCGTCCGGCGCAAGGGCGACGTCCTCCCGGACACCACGTTCACGATCGTCTTCAACGACATGACCATCAACAACAAGCCGGCGCACGAAGGCCCCAACTTCGAGGCCACGGTGGGTGATCGCGTCGAGATCGTCATGATCACGCACGGCGAGTACTACCACACCTTCCACATGCACGGTCATCGCTGGGCGGACAACCGCACGGGCATGCTCACCGGCCCGGACGACCCGAGCCAGGTCGTCGACAACAAGATCGTCGGCCCCGCGGACTCGTTCGGCTTCCAGATCATCGCGGGCGAGGGCGTCGGGGCGGGCGCCTGGATGTACCACTGCCATGTCCAGAGCCACTCCGACATGGGGATGGTGGGGCTCTTCCTAGTGAAGAAGGAGGACGGCACCGTCCCGGGCTACGAACCGCACCACCCGGCGGGTCACACCGGCTAGGAGTCGTACCGAGGGTACGCGACGGGTGTACACCTCCGGGGAGGACGGGGATCATCTCACCTTGACCCCAACCACCCACCCCGGGAGTCGAGTTGAGCAAGGACAGCGAGTACGACTACGTCATCGTCGGGGCCGGGTCGGCCGGCTGTGTGCTGGCCGCGCGGCTGTCGGAGGATCCGGCCGTGCGCGTCGCGCTCGTCGAGTCGGGCCCGCGCGACCGCAAACCCGAGATCCGCATCCCGGCGGCGTTCCCGAAGCTGTTCAGGACGCCGTACGACTAGGACTACTCGACGTCCAAGCAGTCCGCGCTCGACGGCCGCGAGCTGTACTGGCCGCGCGGCCACACCCTCGGCGGCTCCTCCTCGATGAACGCCATGATGTGGGTGCGCGGCCACCGCGACGACTACGACGCGTGGGGCGAGGCGGCCGGCGAGGAGTGGTCGTACGACCAGCTCGCGCGCTACTTCCAGCGCGCCGAACGCTGGGCGGGCACCCGGCGCGCCGACTCCCCGCACGGCACCCAGGGCCCGCTGTGGATCTCCCCGCCCCGCGACCCGAACGTGACGACGTCCGCTTTCCTCGACGCCTGCCGCGCCGCCGGTCTGCGCGAGCTGGCGGAGCTGAACCACGAGGACCACGGCGGCTTCGCGCTCACCCCGCTCAATCAGCGCCGCGGCCGCCGGTGGAGCGCGGCCGACGGCTATCTGAAGCCGGCCGCGCGCAGGCCCAACCTGCACATCCACACCGAGGCCCGGGTCACCCGCCTCGACTTCGACGGCACCCGCGTGGCCGGCGTCGTCGCCGAAGGAGTCCCCGGCATCCTGCGGGCGCGCCGCGAGGTGATCCTCAGCGCGGGCGCGATCGGTTCACCGCAGCTGCTTCAGCAGGCGGGCGTCGGTGACCCCGAACAGCTCGCCGAGGCCGGGATCGACGTCCGTGTCGCGTCTCCCGACGTGGGCCGCCACCTCCAGGACCATCTCTCCTTCGCCGTCACGATGCGCTGCCCCCGGCCCGTCACCCTCACCGGCGCGGACTCCCTCGCCAATGTCGGCCGCTTCCTGCTGGCCGGCCGCGGACCGCTCACGTCGAACGTCGGAGAGGCGGTCGCCTTCATCAGGACGCGCCCCGAACTGGCCGCCCCCGACATCGAGTTGATCTACGCGCCGGTGCCGTTCGTCAACCACGGGCTCACCCCGCCCGTCGAGCACGGCATCACGATCGGCGTCGTCCTGCTGCAGCCCGCGAGCGAGGGCAGCATCACCCCGGGCGGGGCGGACGCCTCGGCGCGGCCGCTGATCGACCCCGGCTACCTCACGCGCGACGAGGACCTGCGCACGCTCATGGCCGGAGTGCGCCGCGCCGAGGAACTCCTCGCGGCCAAGTCGCTCGCCCCGTACACCGACGGGCCCCTCGGGCCGTACCCGGGGGCCGTCGGCGACGAGGAGCTCGCACAGGTGATCCGCGCGGGCGCCGAGACGCTCTACCACCCCGTCGGCACGTGCCGCATGGGCGCCGACGAGGGCTCGGTGACGGACCCGCGCCTGCGGGTCAGGGGCGTCGAGGCCCTGCGCGTCGTCGACGCGTCGGTGATGCCGCGCATCACCCGCGGCCACACCCACGCCCCGACCGTCGCCCTCGCGGAGAAGGCGGCAGAGCTCATCCGCGAGGACGCCGGGGCATGAGCCGCCCGGGACCTACGATCCGACGCTGACGGTGAAGCGCCGCGGGTTCCCGTCGTGCGCCGCGCCGGACACGTCCGGCTGCCCGTCGGGACGCACGTCGTCGTACGGGAAGGCGTACCCGATGGGCGAGTTGGCGTGCACGACCCGCGACCAGTGGTTGGTGACGCCGCCCTGGTAGTAGTCGGCCGTCGTGGTGCCGTTCGGCTGCTCGGGGTGGGTCAGCATGATGCTCCGGTTGAACCCGGCGGCGAGACGGGCGAGGAGGCCCTTCTTGTCGTCGGGGTCGCCCGGGTTGTTGGTGAACGGGCCGTGGTTGCAGGTGAAGATGTCCTTCGAGGCGGGCTTGGGGAAGCTGTGCCCGCCGTTGAAGGTGAGCGTGTCGCCGCTGACGCGACCGGTGAACACGCCCCGGCCGCCCTGGAGGTCGATCTTCAGGTCGGTCGTGCGGTACTTCTCCCAGACCTGGTCGACATAGCTGCCCCAGACGTCCCTGAACGGCATCTGGTCGGGGCGGTCGAAGTACGGGGCCATCAGGTTCTGCGGCGAGATGACGCGCAGGACCTTGCCGTCGCCGCCGCGGATGACGAGCTTGTCCCAGGGCTGCCCGTCCTTGGCGGTCTGGGCCGCGAGATCCGCGGAGATCTTCTCCACGGCGCCGTCCGGGAGCGGCGCGACGGTGTGCGTGGCGTCGCCCTCCAGGGTCAGGCCGATGGGCAGGGCGGTCACCAGGTCGACGTAGCTGATGTTCGCGTACAACTGGTCGGAGTTGAAGGTGAATTCGCAGAACGACCAGGTCTTCCCGTAGTTCGCGTCGGTGGAGGTCGCGAAGGCCGGCTCGACGAGCGAGGGGCCCGGGTTGAGGAAGAAGTCGAGCGTGTTGTCGCGTACGAAGTAGACCCGGGCGCCGTACATCTGAGGGAGCGTCAGGACCTTCGGCGCCGAACCCGCGGCGCCCAGGGAGATGGCGCAGTCGACGGGCAGCGGGGTCTGCGGCGCTGATGGCGAGTCGGGGTGGTAGACCCCGCCGTCGGGCTTGAGCAGCACCCAGCGGTCGGTGCCCTGCTCGTGGCCCGTGACGTAGGCGCGCACGGTGCCGGGCAACGACTTGTTCTGCAGGGCGAGTTCGCAGGTGGCGGGGGCCGCCTTGGCGTCCGGGCTGAGGGCGCTGCCCCAGGCCGGGTAGGTGAGTGCGGTGGCGGCCGTGGCGGCGCCGGTCAGGAACAGTCTGCGCGATATCACGGAGGACTCCTGAGGTGTGGGGGAGCCCCACTGTTGCGAGTGCGGCGCGACGGGTCAAGACTTGTGACGGGGAGCGCTCCCATTTCAGTGGACCGTTCAACTCTTGGCGATGGCTGACGTGGTGGCTGACGCCATGGCTGACGCGATGGGTGGGCGGTGGCTCGGCGATGGCTGCGCGGTGGCTCGGCGTCGGCCAGGTGGCCGTCCGGGGCGGTGGCGGCGTTTGGAACGGCCATTGTCAGTGCGCGGTGCCAGACTCGGTGAGGCAGACAGCGGGACCCCTGCAAGGGGGGCACCCTCAACGAGGAGGGCACCATGCTCACCACCCGTTTCGTCGACGGCTCGCCGAACTGGCTGGATCTCGGAACCCCGGATCTCGACGCCGCCGTTTCCTTCTACAGCGCACTCTTCGGCTGGCAGTTCCAGTCGGGCGGCCCCGAGGTCGGCGGCTACGGCCTGTTCCAGCTGGACGGCAGGAGCGTCGCCGGCGGTGTGAAGGTCACGCCCGACCAGGCCCCGCCGTCCTGGACCGTCTATTTCCAGACGCAGGACGCGGACGCGACCGTGAAGGCCGCCGAGCAGGCCGGCGGATCCGCGCCGTTCCAGACCATGGACGTGCTGGACCTGGGCCGCATGGCCGTCATCGCCGATCCCGCGGGGGCCACGTTCGGCCTCTGGCAGCCAGGGCGGAACAAGGGCCTGGATCTCGCCACGGAGGACGGCTCGCTCAACTGGATCGAGCTGTACACCCCGGACGTCGCCATGGCGAAGGACTTCTACGGCTCGGTGCTCGGCTGGGGCACGTTCGACGTGTCGTTCCCCGGCGGCACGTATGTGACGGTGAACCCGGCAGGCACGAGCGAGGACGATATGTTCGGCGGCATGGTCACGCTGGGCGACGACCCGTCCGAGTCCGGCATCGGGGCGCACTGGACGCCGTACTTCCATGTGCCGGACGTCGACGCGATCGCCGCCCGGACCCAGGAGCTCAGGGGTAAGGTGCGCTTCGCGCCCACGAGCCTGCCGGGTGTCGGCCGCATCGCCAAGCTCACCGACCCGCAGGGCGCCCGCTTCGCTGTGATCAAGGGAGACCCGGACCAGACCTGAGCCGGGTCGGGCCCAGCCCGGCGGGCACAGGTCGCGATCCGCCCGGCGCGCCGCGTTGATCAGTCGTTGATCGTCTGTTTTTCGCCACGCGGCACGATCTGCGGCATGTACTCGAACCACACGCTGCGCCCCGTGACGAGCGCTCCCGTGACCCCCGTCCCCTCATGGCAGGACGAGGCGCTGTGCGCCCAGACGGGCGCCGACTTCTTCTTTCCCGAGCCCGGCAGCTCCGTGCGCGAGGCGAAGAGCATCTGCGGCCGGTGCGAGATGCGCTCCGCCTGCCTGGAGTACGCACTCGACAACGACGAACGCTTCGGCGTCTGGGGCGGCCTCTCCGAGAAGGAGCGCCACCAGCTGCGCCGCCGCGGCTGAGCGGGCCACGCGCCCGTGACGCGGCACGCCCCGGGCGCGTGGCCCGGGGCGTGCTTGCGTGACGGGGGGCGGGTCAGCCGGCGGCGCGGGCCGCCATGCGGGCCTTGCGGGCCGCCAGCTTCTCGTCGAACTTGGCGGCCTCGCTGTCCAGGCCGCCCATGTACAGACCGAGCTCCTCCTGGGCCTTGAGACCCTCCGGGCCGAGCCCGTCGATGTCCAGGACCTTCAGGAAGCGCAGCACGGGCTGGATCACGTCGTCGTGGTGGATGCGCATGTTGTAGATCTCGCCGATGGCCATCTGGGCGGCGGCGCGCTCGAAGCCGGGCATGCCGTGTCCGGGCATCCGGAAGTTGACGACGACGTCGCGCACGGCCTGCATCGTGAGGTCGGGGGCGAGCTCGAAGGCCGCGCCGAGCAGGTTCCGGTAGAAGACCATGTGCAGGTTCTCGTCGGTGGCGATGCGCGCCAGCATGCGGTCGCAGACCGGGTCGCCCGACTGGTGGCCGGTGTTGCGGTGCGAGACGCGGGTCGCGAGCTCCTGGAAGGCGACGTACGCGACCGAGTGCAGCATCGAGTGCCGGTTGTCGGACTCGAAGCCCTCGGCCATGTGCGCCATGCGGAACTGCTCGAGCTGGTCCGGGTCGACGGCGCGCGAAGCCAGCAGGTAGTCGCGCATCACGATGCCGTGGCGGCCCTCCTCGGCGGTCCAGCGGTGCACCCAGGTGCCCCAGGCGCCGTCGCGGCCGAAGAGGGAGGCGATCTCGTGGTGGTAGCTGGGGAGGTTGTCCTCGGTCAGCAGGTTCACGACGAGCGCGATCCGGCCGATCTCGGTGACCTTGGACTGGTCCTTCGCCCAGGCCTCGCCGTCCTCGAAGAAACCGGGGAAGTTACGGGCGTCGGCCCACGGCACGTACTCGTGCGGCATCCAGTCCTTGGCCACCTTGAGGTGCCGGTTCAGTTCCTTCTCGACCACTTCCTCCAGCGCGTACAGCAGCTGGGCGTCGGTCCAGGTGGAGGACGAGCTGCCGAGGTGGGGAGAGGTGATGGTCACGAGGGCTCCAGGGGGGACGGGAGTAGTGCGAGGAGACGAATCGCAGGCACGAGCGGTTGTACCTACGGTGTCGTAGGTTACGTTGCCGTAGGTTAAACCCTCTGTAAAGGGCCCCCCGGAACTGCCCCCTCCGGTCTCAGTGGCCTCCATGGCTTCATTGCGCCTCAGGAGTGCAGCTCGCGGAGCCTGACTGAGAGGCACGTCACACAGCCTTCGAGCTTTTCGAACTCGCCGATGTCCACCAGAACCGGCTCCAGACCGAGATCCGAGTAGAGCTCCGCAGTCCTCGGCGCGCTCGCCGCCATCAGGAGCTTCCCGCCGCCCAGGAGCACCACATGAGCGCCGGCCTCCTCCGGGACGGGCAGGAATCGCGGGAAGAGGGACGGCACGTCCACCATCGGCTCGTGCCCGACGACCGTGCCGTCGGGCAGGGCCGTCACCGCCGACTTCAGGTGCAGCACCTTGCTGACCGGTACGGCGACGATCCGCGCGCCGAGCGGCTCGAACACGGCCCGCAGCTGCCGCACGCCGTCCGCGTTCGTGCGCCCGCCGCGTCCGACGTAGATCGTGTCGCCGACCTTCAGGACGTCGCCGCCGTCGAGCGTGCCCGGCTCCCGCACCCGGTTGACGGAGCAGCCGAGCCGGGCCACGGCCTCCTCGACGCCCGCAGTCTCCCCGCGCCGGGACGCGGCGCCGGGCCGGGTGATCAGCGCGACGTTGCGGTACATGACCACCGCGTCCTCGACGAAGACCGCGTCGGGGCACTCGTCGGCGGCCCCGACCTCCACCGTCTGCCAGCCGTGCTCCCGCAGCGCCGCGACGTAGGCCTCCCACTGCGTGAGCGCCCGCTCCGGATCGACGGGTGTGCGCTCGACATGCGTGACGAGCCCGTCCGTGAGGCGGGGTCCCGGGCGGCGGATCAAGGCCTTCTGGCTGGGCACGGGCGGCACTCCTCGGGGCTTGGGCGGCGGTTCCACGTGCTCGGAGGGCTCGTGGGCGGACTGGGGCGAGCTCTTCGGGCGGGGCCGGTGCGCGACGGTCCGGCGCGGACATCATGCACATCCCGGCCCCGGCGACGGAATCCCCTGCCGGACCCGGCTCCCGCCCCCGCCGCCCGCACCCGGTCCCGCCCCGCCGCCCGCCCTCGGCGCGGCTATCCGCCGTATCCGACCTCCCCCTTCGTGATGTCCCGGAGCCGGCCTCCCTCCATGAGCAGCGTCCGCGTGACCCCGATGGACTTCAGGAACGGCAGGTCGTGGCTCGCCACGAGCAGCGCGCCCTCGTAGGACTCCAGGGCCGTGGTCAGCTGCCGGACGCTCGCCAGGTCGAGGTTGTTCGTCGGCTCGTCGAGCATCAGCAGCTGGGGTGCCGGCTCGGCGAGCATCAGCGCCGCGAGGGTCGCCCTGAACCGCTCGCCGCCCGAGAGGGTCGCCGCCGCCTGATCGGCCCGCGCCCCCTTGAACAGGAAGTGGGCGAGACGCGCCCTGACGCGGTTGTTCGTCGCCCCGGGAGCGAACCGTGCCACGTTCTCGGCGACGGTGAGCCCCTCGTCGAGCACGTCGAGCCGCTGCGGCAGGAAGCGCAGCGGGACATGCGCCACCGCCTCGCCCGCAACGGGGTCGAGGTCACCGGAGATCGTGCGCAGGAGCGTCGTCTTGCCCGAACCGTTGCGCCCCACGAGCGCGATCCGCTCCGGGCCGCGCACCTCGAACTCGCCCTTCACGCAGGCTCCGTAGGCCATCCGCAGCTGACTCAGCGTGAAGACGGAACGGCCGGGCGGCACCGCCGTGTGCGGCAGATCGACGCGGATCTCGTCGTCGTCACGCACGGCGTCCACCGCCTCGTCGAGGCGCTCCCTCGCCTCGGTGAGCCGGCCCTCGTGCAGTTGGCGGTGCTTGCCCGCGGAGACCTGGGCCTGCCGTTTGCGCTGGGCCATGATCGCCTTGGGCTCGCGCTTGGTGTCCCACATCTTCTGCCCGTAGCGCTTGCGCCGGGACAACTTGACCTGGGCGTCCGCCAGTTCACGCTTCTGCTTCTTCAGGTCGGCGTCGGCGACCCGCACCATGCGCTCCGCCGCCTCCTGTTCGGTCGCGAGCGCCTCCTCGTACGCCGAGAGGTTTCCGCCGTAGCGGACGAGGCCGCCCGGGCGCAGATCGGCGATCTGGTCGACCCGTTCGAGGAGTTCACGGTCGTGGCTGACCACGACCATGACGCCCGGCCACGCCTCGACGGCCGCGTACAGGCGCCTGCGTGCGGCCAGGTCGAGGTTGTTCGTCGGCTCGTCGAGCAGCAGGACGTCGGGGCGGCGCAGGAGCAGCGCGGCGAGGCGGATCAGTACGGACTCGCCTCCCGAGAGCTCGCCGACGGTGCGGTCGAGACCGATGCGGCCCAGGCCGAGCCCGTCCAGGGTCGCGACGGCGCGCTCCTCGACGTCCCAGTCGTCGCCGACCGCGGTGAAGTGCTCGTCGCGTACGTCGCCCGCCTCGATGGCGTGCAGCGCGGCCCGGGCACGGGCGATGCCGAGGGCCTCGTCCACGCGGAGCGAGGTTTCGAGGGTGACGTTCTGCGGCAGGTAGCCGATCTCGCCCGACACCTTCACCGTGCCGTCGGCCGGGGCGAGTTCTTTGGCGATGAGCTTCAACAGCGTTGATTTCCCTGCACCGTTGAGGCCGATGAGCCCGGTCCTGCCGGGGCCGAACGCGGCCTGGAGGCCGTCGAAGACCCGTGTGCCGTCGGGCCAGGCGTAGGTGAGGGAGGTGCAGGTGACGGATGTGGGGGAGGTAGACATACGGGCCTCGCGGTCGCTCGGTGGGAACGGTGGGCAACGCGTCGGGACACCGCGGGCGACGACAGCCGGAAGCAACGAGAGCGCATGGGGCGCGAAGGACGGTCCTGCGCCGGATTCCGGCAGGAGGACGGCTCGATCATCCGAGGTCGCACACGCAGGACACGTGGGGCACCGGTGGGGTGCGGCCGCGTGACGCGGTGTCTCAGAACCTCAGAAGAGCAACGTCCTACTCCGATCGACGACAACAGGATCAACGGGAACGCTCAACACCGTACGAAGGCGGATGTGTGCCGTCAACGAATTATCGTGGACCCCCGCGCCCCCGCCCCCGCCCTCCAGGAGGAGGCCCCCGTGCCCCACGGCTCGCTCTCGCTGCCCGCCCGGCTCTTCCTGCTGGGCTTCGACACGGAGAAGGGCAGGGTCTCCGGCGCCCCGGACCTTGCGCTCTCCGTCCGCGCCGCCGCACTCGTCGAACTGGCCCGGCGCCGCATCATCAGCGACGTGGACGGGGTCGTGACCCCGGTCTTCGACGCGCGCACCGGCGACCCCGTCCTCGACGAACTGATGGAACTCGCAGAGGAGTCGAGGCCGCGCTCATGGCGTACCTGGATCGGCTACCGCTCCGGCGCCGGCCTCGACACCGTGCGCCGCCAACTCGCCTCCGAGGGCTATCTGTCGGCCGAGCGCAAGCGGGTCTTCGGGCTCTTCCCCGTGACCCGGTACGGCCTGGAGCGCGCCGGATACGTCGAGGTGCTGCGGGCCGAGGTGCTGGGCGCGCTGGAGGGGGCCGAGCCGGCCGGCCGGGTGGACGAGGACGACGCGGTCCTCGCGGTGCTCGCCGCCACGGGCAAGCTGCGCCGGCTGATCCCCGGCAAGGCCCGGCGCACGCACAAGGACCGCCTCGACGACCTCGCCGCCCGCGCCGGCGGCATGTCCCCCGAACTGCGCCGGAGCCTGGGCGACATCCGCGCCGCGCTCGCCGCGGCCGTCAAGGCGGCGGAGGCGGCGCGGGCCTCGGCGGCCGGGGGCGGCGGGGGCTGAGCAGGGATTGAGCGCGCATCACACGTACGTGTCGGATTCCTGCCAGCCGCGCCCCGGGGCCGGATGGTTGGCTGTCCGGCATGACGAACCGTACGCACCTGAATGACCAGGCCCTGGCCTTCCGCTCGCAGCATGTCGCCGGCCGCCCGCTCGTCCTGCCCAACGCCTGGGACGTCGCGAGTGCCCGCATCGTCGCGGACGCCGGAGCCGCCGCTGTCGCCACCACCAGCGCCGGACTGTCCTGGGACCTCGGCGCGGCGGACGGGGACCGGCTCGGCAGGGACGAGGCGCTCGATGCCGTCGCGCGGATCGCCGCCGCCGTGGACGTGCCGGTGACCGCTGACATCGAGAGCGGCTACGCCGACGCGGCCCAGGACGTCGCCGCCACCGTGCGCGCCGTGCTCGACGCCGGAGCGGTCGGCGTCAACATCGAGGACGCCTGGCACGGCGGGAGTGCGCCGCTGCGGCCCGTGGAGGCGCAGGCGGAGCGGATCGCGGTGGCCCGTGCCGCGGCGGATGCGGAGGGCGTGGCGCTGTTCGTGAACGCCCGCATCGACACGTATCTGATGGGCGTGGGGGAGCCGGAGGAGCGGCTCGCGGCGACGCTGGAGCGGGCCGCGGCCTACCTCGCGGCGGGTGCTGACGGGATCTTCGTGCCGGGGGCCGTCGACCCGGTGACCGTGAAGGCGCTCGTCGCCGGCGTCGAGGGGCCGCTCAACGTGATGGCGTGGCCCGGGGTGCCGTCCGTGGCCGAGTTCGCCGCGCTCGGCGTCGCCCGGATCAGCGTCGGCGCGGGCATCGCGCAGGCCGCGCACGCCCTCGTCCGCAGGGCGGCCCGGGAACTGCTCACCGAGGGAACGTACGGGAGCCTTGCCGGTGGTCTCGCATACGAGGAGCTCAACACCCTGCTCGGCAACGGGAGTTGAGCCAGGGGGATCGGGCTGGTCGGGTGGTCAGTACGCGTCCCGCATCAGTTCCGCGAGATCGCCGTCCAGGTCCACGTGCAGATGCTCGTCGCCCACCGGCACCATCGCCGCCGTGCTGCTGAGGAAGCGGCGCAGCTCGCCCGTCCGGATGTGCACGATCGCCGTGCCCTCGTGGGCGTGGAACTCCAGGACCGTGCGGTCGAAGCCGTACGGCCGTACCCGGACGTCGCCCGCACCGGCCGGCTCCCGCACCCCGGCAGAGAGCAGCTCACGGGCGAACGTCCAGCTCACGTCGACGCCCTCGAGCGTGGCCGGCGCGGGGAACGACATGCGCACGGCGAAGGGGTCCCGCATGTCGTAGCGCAACGTCGCGGGAATGGTCGACATCCGCGGCGCGGCGGCGACGAGACGGGCCTCTACGGCTTGCTCGATGACGGTGGACAACGCCTGCTCCCTTGTGACGGCTGAACGGACGGCGGTTCGGGCAAGAGCTCGGACGGCGAGTCGGACGGCATGTCGGACGGCGGGTGGGACTCCCCGCCACTTGAAGAGACGGCGGAACGAGGGAATCCGTGCACCGGACGGCCCAGGAAAGGTGAGTGACCTCGGTCACCGGTAGGCGTCGTTCCGGTCGGCAGGCCATCTGGACGGGGCCGGGGGAGTGGGCTAGCTTCGCCCGCCATGAGGGGCATGGGGAAGTCGAGACGCATGGTGTCCATGGGGCTGGCCGGGGCGGCACTCGCCCTCGCTTTCGCTCCGGCGGGTCCGGCGCAGGCCGATGACGGGCACATACAGGCGAGGCCGCACCGGACGCCGCACTGGGAGCTGAAGGACACCGGCACGGATGCGCGGTTCCGGGGACTTGCCGCGGTGAGCCGCGACGCGGCTTGGGTGGCCGGGGCCAAGGGCACGGTGCTCCGCACCTCGGACGGCGGCGCCCACTGGCGGAACGTGTCGCCGCCCGGCGCGGACGAGCTGGAGTTCCGTGACATCGAGGCCTTCGACGGCCGGCGCGCGGTCGTCCTCGCGATCGGTGAGGGCGACGCCTCGCGGGTGTTCCGCACGGACGACGGCGGGGCCACCTGGACCGAGTCCTTCCGCAACCCCGACCCGAAGGCGTTCTACGACTGTCTGACGTTCTTCGACGCGCGCCACGGCCTCGCGATGAGCGACCCCGTCGACGGCAAGTACCGGATCCTGTCCACGCGCGACGGAGGACGCTCCTGGGACGTCCTGCCCAGCGACGGCATGCCCGCGGCGCAGGAGGGTGAGGCCGGGTTCGCGGCGAGCGGCCAGTGCCTCGTCAGCTCCGGACCGCGCGACGTGTGGCTGGCCACGGGCGGGGCCGCACGCGCGCGCGTGCTGCACTCGTCGGACCGTGGCCTGACCTGGCGGGCGACCGACGCCCCGATCCCGGCGGGCGACCCGGCGCGCGGCGTCTTCGGCCTCGCGTTCCGCGACCGCACGCACGGCATCGCGGTCGGCGGCGACTACCGCGCGGATCAGGCGTCGCCCCGGGCCTCGGCCACGACGCGCGACGGCGGCCGCACCTGGACGGCGTCCGCCGCGTCCGTCCCCGCCTACCGCTCGGGCGTCACCTGGCTCCCGCACAGCCGCACGAGCGCCCTCGCGGTCGGCCCG
Organism: Streptomyces sp. NBC_00009; assembly: GCF_045040855.1. NCBI lineage: Bacteria > Bacillati > Actinomycetota > Actinomycetes > Kitasatosporales > Streptomycetaceae > Streptomyces > Streptomyces sp. NBC_00009. The sequence continues at coordinate 1,069,172 of NZ_CP108312.1, read as the reverse complement.
ACGGGGACCGACCTCACGCTCGACGCGGGCCGCACCTGGCGCACCGTCGACACGGGCTCGTACGACACGGCGGACTGCACCCACGACGGCGCCTGCTGGGCCTCGGGCGAGAAGGGACGCGTCGCCAGGCTCGAACGGTGACCGGGCCCGAGCCGACTAGCGGGCCAACTGCTGTCGGAATCCGGCCAGTTCGGGCGCCGTCTTCGTCGCGATGAACTCCGTGACGCGGTACGCGCACACGTCGCCGGTGATGAAGGGGTCGGCCGCCGTGATCTTCTCGATCTGCGCGCGGTCGTCCCCGACGGCGAGGATGATCCCGCCGTCGCGCGGGTTCTTGCGGCCGGAAGCGATGAAGACACCGGCTTCGTACTGCTCGTCGAGCCAGGCGAGGTGCGCTGCGTGAAGCGCGTCGACGCGCTCGACCGGGGCCGTGTAGGTCAGCTCAAGTACAAACATGATCGCCAGGCTACCCGTGGCCCGCCGACGCCGCGCCCTATGGTGGTCGCCACCATGAGCCACCAACAGATCCTCGCCGACTGGCCCACCGACGAGCGCTCCGCCCGCGCGGTCCAGGACGAGCTGCGCGCCCGCGTCGTCCTCGACGAGCCGGGGCCCCCGCCCGGCACCGGATTCGTCACCGGTGTCGACGTGGCCTACGACGACGAGCTCGACCTCGTCGCCGCGGCGGCCGTCGTGCTCGACGCGGCGACCCTCGACGTCGTCGAGGAGTCCACCGCTGTCGGCCGGATCTCCTTCCCGTACGTGCCGGGCCTGCTGGCCTTCCGGGAGATCCCGACCGTCGTCGCCGCCCTGGAGGGGCTCAACTCCCGACCCGGGCTTGTCGTCTGCGACGGGTACGGGCTGGCCCACCCGCGCCGCTTCGGCCTCGCCAGCCACCTCGGCGTCCTGACGGGGCTGCCCACGATCGGCGTCGCGAAGAACCCGTTCACCTTCACGCACGAGGAGCCGGCGGCGCCGCGCGGCAGCACGGCGCCCCTGCTGGACGGCTACGAGGAGGTCGGCCGGGCCCTGCGCACCCGCGACGGCGTCAAACCCGTCTACGTCTCCGTCGGCCACCGCACGAGCCTCGACACCGCGTGCGCCCACACCCTGAGCCTCACGCCGCACTACCGCCAGCCCGAAACGACCCGCAGAGCGGACGCGCTGTGCAGGCGAGCGCTGGCGGAGGCCCAGGAGAACGCCCCGCGCGCCTAGCCACCAGCCGCGTCCTCGGCGAAGCAGGCCCAGGGGGCGGCGCCGCGCGCGTGGCCACCGGCTACCGCGTCGCGGCCACGCGCACCGGGCACTCGCGAAGGCCCCGGAGAGCGCCCCGCGCGTGGTCACCAGCTGGGCCGGCCTCCCCGTGTCGCCTGGTCACCGTCGCGCGCGTAGTCCCCTACCGCGTAGCCGCCACCCGGAACCTGATCCCCGCATCCTGCAGTCGGGTCGTCAGGGCGTCGCCCATCGCGACGGCCGTGGTGACCTGGCCCGCGGTCTCGGGCAGGTCGTCGAGGGCCAGGCACATCGCGGACTCGCCGAGCATCTTCGCCGTCTCGTCGTAGCCGGGGTCCCCGCCCGAGACCTCCGTGTACACGCGGCGGCCGCCGCCCTCGCCGACGAAGCGCACCGAGAACCAGCTCGCCGCGCGCCGCGCCTCGTCCGGCCCGTCACCCGGCTTGAGCCGTCCCGACAACCACCTGCGCGCGGGCGGCAGTTGGGCGGCGGCGAACAGCGCGCCCGTAGCCGCGACGCCGCCGAACGCGACGGGCAGGTGCCGCACCGCCGCGTAGTGCCGGTAGCGGAAGTCGGGACCGTAGCGCTCCAGAGCCCGCGCGGAGCGCTGCACGACCTGCGGGTCGATCGTCGGCAGCGGCAGCGCCCACGCGTCGACCTCCTTGGCGTAGCGCGGCGCGCCCGTCGGCGCGTACGCCCTGCGGCCGACGAGGCGCGGCTGGTGCCGCCGGCGGTCCTGCTGCGCGGCCAGCATCTGCCGGCCCCGCGAGAACTGCGTCAGCGCCGACGCGAACGTGCCGCCCGAGAACGTCGCGTTCGACCGCACGAACCCGTCGACGCGCAGCGGCACGCCCTCGGGGAGCTGCCCCACCGTGAAGTGCACGCCCAGGTCGTGCGGGATCGAGTCGAAGCCGCACGCGTGGACGAGGCGCGCCCCGGTCTCCCGCGCGCGGGCGTCGTGCCGCACGTACGTGACGTCGACGAACTCGGGCTCGCCGCACAGGTCCGTGTAGTCGGTGCCCTCCTCGGCGCACGCGGCCACGAGGTCCTGGCCGTAGGTGACGTATGGGCCGACGGTCGTGGCCACCACGCGCGTGCGTGCCGCGAGGGCGCGCAGCGACGCCGGGTCGGCGACGTCGGCGCGGACCAGCGGCAGCACGGCGCACGCGGGGTCGATCGCGGTGAGGCGCTCGCGCAGCCGCTCCAGCTTCCCCGTGTCGCGCCCCGCGACGGCCCACCGCAGCCCCTCGGGCGCGTGCGCCGCCAGATACTCGGCGGTGAGCGCGCCGGCGAACCCGGTCGCCCCGAAGAGCACGATGTCGTACTCGCGGTCTGTCCTGTCGGCTCTGCCGGGCCTGTCCCGCATGTCCCGATCCTTGCCGTGCCCGCTGTCCTGCCTGGTCATGACACCCCTCAGCCCTGCGCCCCGCGCCGTTGTCGGTGGCCGAGGCTAGCGTGAGGGGTGAGCGGAGGTTCAGGGGCCCCGCCTGGAGCGGGAGGTCGTCGTGGCCGAGCCGAAGAAGCCGTCGCAGCGGGCGCTCAAGACGTGGGCGCGCGTACGGGAGTTCGCACTCGGGATGCCGGGTGCCACGGAGGACTTCCCCTGGGGCGAGACGGTCGCGAAGGTGAACAAGAAGGTGTTCGTGTTCCTCGGTGTCGACGACGGCAGCTATCCGATGGGGCTCACGGTCAAGCTCAGGGACGAGGAGGCCCACGCGCACGCGCTCACGACCCCGGGCGCCGAGCCCGCCGGATACGGCCTCGGCAAGGCGGGCTGGGTGCAGATCCCCCTGGACGTGAAGGGCGCCCCGGGCACGGAGCTGCTCTGCGACTGGGTCGAGGAGAGCTATCGGACGGTGGCCACGAAGAAACTCGTCGCCGAGCTGGACGCGCGGTGAGCGCCGCCCCCGGGAGGTAATGGCATGCCGTCTCAGGCCTGTGTCCCCGAATCCATACGCGCCTCCTGGCAACACCGCAGCAGCGCGTCGTAAATTACTAAGCGCTTGCTCTCCAGGGGTTGTGCTGAGTGGAACACGTTCTTAGCATCGCTGGTGTTACATCAGTTGTGTCACAGTGCTGGGGGCTCGATGGCAGTGGCAGGGATGGCGAACAGCGGCCCGCTCGCCGGGGTGCGCGTGGTCGAACTGGCGGGCATCGGCCCGGGCCCGTTCGCCGCGATGCTCCTCGCCGACCTGGGCGCCGATGTCGTGCGCGTGGACCGCCCCGGCGGCGCCGGGCTCGCGATCAACCCCGAGTACGACATCACCAACCGCAACAAACGCTCCGTGATCATCGACCTCAAGGCAGACGACGGCCCCGCGCGCGTCCTCGACCTCGTCGACAGGGCGGACGTCCTCATCGAGGGCTACCGTCCCGGGGTCGCCGAGCGCCTGGGCGTCGGCCCCGACGCCTGCCACGCCCGCAACCCGCGCCTCGTCTACGGACGCATGACCGGCTGGGGCCAGGAAGGCCCCCTCGCGCAGCGCGCCGGGCACGACATCGCGTACATCGCCCTCACCGGCACCCTCGGCATGATCGGCAAGCCGGACGAGCCGCCGACCGTCCCCGCGAACCTCGTCGGCGACTTCGCGGGCGGCTCGCTCTACCTCGTCGTCGGCATCCTCGCCGCCCTCCACCACGCGCGTGACACCGGCGCGGGCCAGGTCGTGGACGCGGCGATCGTCGACGGCGCCTCGCACCTCGCCGCGATGATCCACGGCATGCTCGCGGCCGGCGGCTGGCAGGACCGGCGCGGCAGCAACCTCCTCGACGGCGGCTGTCCGTTCTACGGGACGTACGAGACCTCCGACGGCCAGTACATGGCGGTCGGCGCCCTTGAGCAGCAGTTCTACGACGAGTTCATCGCGCTCCTCGGCATCGGGGGCACGGCGCCCGCCCGCAAGGACCTCGCCCGCTGGGGCGAGCTGCGCGACGCCGTCGCCGCCGGCTTCAAGACCCGTACCCGCGAGGAGTGGACGGCCGTGTTCGAGGGGTCCGACGCGTGCGTGGCGCCGGTCCTGTCCCTGCGCGAGGCGCCCGGCCACCCCCACCTGGCCGCGCGCGGCACCTTCACCGACCACGGCGGCATCACCCAGCCCGCCCCCGCACCCCGCTTCTCCGCGACCCCCACCGCCGTCCGCAGCGGCCCCGCCCAGCCGGGCGCCGACACCGCCGGCGTGGCCCGCGACTGGGACGTACCGAGCCTGACGAAGGAAGAGAACTGATGGAGCTGTCCGCACCCCTCGCCTACGCAGCCGACCCCCGGCAGGCGGCCGATGACGCCGCCACGCTCGAGTCGGCAGGCCTCGACGCCGTCTGGGTCGCGGAGGCCTACGGCTTCGACTCGCCGACGATCATGGGCTATCTCGCCGCCCGCACCGAGCGCATGAAGATCGGCGCCGCGATCCTCAACGTCTACTCGCGCACCCCCGCCCTCATCGCCCAGACCGCCGCCGGACTCGACGCCGTCTCCGGCGGCCGCGCCATCATCGGCCTGGGCGCATCAGGCCCGCAGGTCGTCGAGGGCTGGCACGGGAAGGCGTACGACAAGCCCCTCGGCCGTACCCGCGAGACCATCGAGCTGACCCGGCGCATCCTGCGCCGCGAGGTCATCGACCACCACGGCATCACGGACATGCCGCTGCCCCCGGAGAAGGGCGGCAGGCTCGGCAAGCCCCTGAAGATCCTCTCCAGGCCCGTGCGCCCCGAAGTCCCGCTGTACGTCGCGTCGTTGGGACCGGCCAACGTCCGGATGACGGCCGAGATCGCCGACGGCTGGCTGCCCACCCTCTTCATCCCGGAGAAGGCCCACCAGGTGTGGGGCACCCCGCTCGCCGAGGGCGCAGCCAAGCGCGCCCCCGAGCTCGGACCGCTCCAGGTCGTCGCGGGCGGCCTGCTCGCCATCGGCGAGGACGCGGCGGCCGCCCGCGATCTCGCCCGCCCCAACATCGCCCTGTACGTGGGCGGCATGGGCGCGGTCGGCAAGAACTTCTACAACGACCTCGCCGTGGCCTACGGCTACGAGAAGGAGGCCAAGCTCATCCAGGAGCTCTACCTCTCAGGGAAGAAGAAGGAGGCGGAGGCCGCCGTTCCGGACGAGTTCTGCGAGCTCATGAGCCTGTGCGGGCCCGAGAGCTACGTACGCGAGCGTGTCGAGGCCTTCCGCGCCGCGGGGGTCACCATGCTGAACGTCATCCCGGTCGGCCCCGAGCCCGCCCGGCTGGTCGAGACCGTCAAGAACTGGCTGTAGGGAGGGCACCACGATGGCAATGGAACGGCAGATCTTCACCGAGGAGCACGACGCGTTCCGCGAGACCGTGCGCACCTTCCTCGCCAAGGAGGTCACCCCGCACTACGAGCAGTGGGAGAAGGACGGCATCGTCTCGCGCGAGGCCTGGCTCGCGGCCGGACGCCAGGGGCTGCTCGGGCTCGCCGTGCCCGAGGAGTACGGGGGCGGCGGCAACGCCGACTTCCGCTACAGCGCCGTCATCGCCGAGGAGTTCACGCGCGCGGGCGCCGCCGGCCTCGCGATCGGTCTCCACAACGACATCATCGGGCCGTATCTGACGTCTCTCGCCACGGACAAGCAGAAGCGCCGTTGGCTGCCGGGGTTCTGCGACGGCTCGCTGATCACCGCCATCGCGATGACTGAGCCGGGCGCCGGATCGGACCTCCAGGGCATCCGCACCTCGGCCGAGGACCGCGGCGACCACTGGGTGCTCAACGGCTCCAAGACGTTCATCTCGAACGGGATCCTCGCCGACCTCGTGATCGTCGTCGCGAAGACGACGCCCGACGGCGGCGCCCACGGCCTGTCCCTCCTGGTCGTCGAGCGCGGCATGGAGGGCTTCGAGCGCGGCCGCAACCTCGACAAGATCGGCCAGAAGTCCCAGGACACGGCCGAGCTCTTCTTCAACGACGTACGCGTCCCGAAGGAGAATCTCCTCGGCGAGCTCGACGGCGCCTTCGTCCACCTGATGACGAACCTCGCGCAGGAGCGCATGGGCATCGCCGTCGCCGGGATCGCCGCCGCGGAGCACCTCCTGGAGATCACCACGACCTACGTCAAGGAGCGCGAGGCCTTCGGCCGGCCGCTCGCCAAGCTCCAGCACATCCGGTTCGAGATAGCCGAGATGGCCACCGAGTGCGCCGTCACCCGGACCTTCCTGGACCGCTGCATCGTCGACCACTCGAACGGCGAACTCGACGCGGTGCACGCCTCGATGGCCAAGTGGTGGGCCACCGAGCTCCAGAAGCGCGTGGCGGACCGCTGCCTCCAGCTCCACGGCGGCTACGGCTACATGACGGAGTACCGCGTCGCCAAGGCCTTCACCGACGGACGCATCCAGACGATCTACGGCGGTACGACCGAGATCATGAAGGAGATCATCGGGCGCTCCCTGCTCGGCTGACTCCCCACCGACCTCCCGGCCCGGCCCACACCCTCATCGCCCGGCCCACCCTCATTGAAAGGCAAGCGAGTGAGCACCGAAGCGTACGTGTACGACGCGATCCGCACCCCGCGCGGACGCGGCAAGGCGAACGGCGCCCTGCACGGCACCAAGCCGATCGACCTCGTCGTCGGACTGATCCACGAGGTCCGGCGGCGCTTCCCGGACCTCGACCCCGCCGCCATCGACGACATCGTGCTCGGCGTCGTCGGCCCGGTCGGCGACCAGGGCTCCGACATCGCGCGGATCGCGGCCATCGCCGCCGGACTGCCCGACACCGTGGCCGGCGTCCAGGAGAACCGCTTCTGTGCCTCGGGCCTCGAAGCGGTCAACCTGGCGGCCATGAAGGTCCGTTCGGGCTGGGAGGACCTCGTCCTCGCCGGCGGCGTCGAGTCGATGTCGCGCGTCCCGATGGCCTCGGACGGCGGCGCCTGGTTCGCCGACCCGATGACCAACTACGAGACGGGCTTCGTGCCGCAGGGCATCGGCGCGGACCTGATCGCCACCATCGAGGGCTTCTCGCGGCGCGACGTCGACGAGTACGCGGCGCTCTCGCAGGAGCGCGCGGCCGCCGCCGTGAAGGACGGCCGTTTCGCCCGCTCCGTCGTGCCCGTCACGGACCGCAGCGGCCTGACCGTCCTCGACCACGACGAGTTCCTGCGCCCCGGCACCACCGCCGACTCGCTCGCCAAGCTGAAGCCGTCGTTCGCGGACATCGGTGACCTCGGCGGCTTCGACGCCGTCGCGCTGCAGAAGTACCACTGGGTCGAGAAGATCGACCACGTCCACCACGCGGGCAACTCCTCCGGCATCGTCGACGGCGCGTCCCTCGTCGCCATCGGCACCAAGGAGGTCGGCGAGCGCCACGGCCTGACCCCGCGCGCGCGGATCGTCTCCGCGGCGGTCTCCGGCTCCGAGCCCACCATCATGCTCACCGGTCCCGCGCCCGCCACCCGCAAGGCCCTCGCCAAGGCGGGTCTGACCATCGACGACATCGACCTCGTCGAGATCAACGAGGCCTTCGCAGCCGTCGTCCTGCGCTTCGTCAAGGACATGGGCCTCTCCCTCGACAAGGTCAACGTCAACGGCGGCGCCATCGCGCTCGGCCACCCGCTCGGCGCCACCGGCGCGATGATCCTCGGCACCCTCATCGACGAACTGGAGCGCCAGGACAAGCGCTACGGCCTCGCCACGCTGTGCGTCGGCGGCGGCATGGGCATCGCCACCATCGTCGAGCGTCTCTGACCGTCCTTTCCCGCACCGGTATTTACGGAGTAGCAGCAATGACCGAAAGCACTACGATCCGCTGGGAACAGGACGAGACCGGCATCGTCACCCTCGTCCTGGACGACCCCAACCAGTCCGCGAACACCATGAACCAGGCGTTCAAGGACTCCATCGCGGCGATCGCCGACCGCGCCGAGGCCGAGAAGGACTCGATCCGAGGCATCATCTACACCTCCGCGAAGAAGACCTTCTTCGCCGGCGGTGACCTCAAAGACATGATGAAGGCCGGCCCCGAGAACGCCCAGCAGGCGTTCGAGACCGGCACCGGCATCAAGAACTCCCTGCGCCGCATCGAGACGCTCGGCAAGCCCGTCGTCGCGGCGATCAACGGCGCAGCCCTGGGCGGTGGTTACGAGATCGCGCTCGCCTCCCACCACCGCATCGCCCTCGACGCGCCCGGCTCCAAGATCGGCCTCCCCGAGGTCACCCTCGGCCTGCTCCCCGCGGGCGGTGGCGTGACCCGTACCGTACGCCTCATGGGCATCACCGACGCCCTGCTGAAGGTGCTGCTCCAGGGCACCCAGTACACCCCGAAGCGCGCCCTGGAGAACGGCCTCGTCCACGAAGTGGCGGCCACCCCCGAGGAGATGCTCACCCAGGCGCGCGCCTTCATCGACGCCAACCCCGAGTCGCAGCAGCCCTGGGACAAGCCCGGCTACCGCATCCCGGGCGGCACCCCGGCCAACCCGAAGTTCGCGGCGAACCTGCCCGCCTTCCCGGCCAACCTCAAGAAGCAGCTGAACGGCGCCCCCTACCCGGCCCCGCGCAACATCCTCGCCACGGCCGTCGAGGGCTCCCAGGTCGACTTCGAGACGGCCCTGACCATCGAGGCGCGCTACTTCACCGAGCTCGTCACCGGCCAGACCGCGAAGAACATGATCCAGGCGTTCTTCTTCGACCTCCAGGCCGTCAACTCCGGCGCGAACCGGCCCAAGGGCATCGAGAAGCGCACCGTCCGCAAGGTCGCCGTCCTCGGCGCCGGCATGATGGGCGCGGGCATCGCCTACTCGTGCGCCCGCGCGGGCATCGAGGTCGTCCTCAAGGACGTGACCGCCGACGCCGCCGCCCGGGGCAAGGGCTACTCCGAGAAGCTCTGCGCCAAGGCCGTCTCCCGCGGCCGCACCACGCAGGAGAAGGCGGACGTGCTCCTCGCCCGCATCACGCCCACCGCCGAACCGCAGGACCTCGCGGGCTGCGACGCCGTGATCGAGGCCGTCTTCGAGGACCCGGCGCTCAAGCACAAGGTGTTCAAGGAGATCCAGCACGTCATCGAGCCCGACGCGCTGCTGTGCTCCAACACCTCGACCCTGCCGATCACCCTGCTCGCCGAGGGCGTCGAGCGGCCCGACGACTTCATCGGGCTGCACTTCTTCTCGCCCGTCGACAAGATGCCGCTCGTCGAGATCATCAAGGGTGAGCGCAGCGGCGACGAGGCGCTCGCCCGCGCCTTCGACCTGGTCCGCCAGATCAACAAGACGCCGATCGTCGTGAACGACTCGCGCGGGTTCTTCACCTCGCGCGTGATCGGGCACTTCATCAACGAGGGCGTCGCGATGGTCGCCGAGGGCATCGAGCCCGCCTCCGTCGAGCAGGCCGCGGCCCAGGCCGGCTACCCGGCCAAGGTCCTGTCCCTGATGGACGAGCTGACGCTGACCCTGCCCCGCAAGATCCGCAACGAGACCAAGCGGGCCGTCGAGGAGGCGGGCGGCACCTGGGCCGGCCACCCCTCGGACGTCGTCATCGACCGCATGGTCGAGGAGTTCGACCGTCCCGGACGCAGCGGCGGCGCGGGCTTCTACGAGTACGTGGACGGCAAGCGCGCCGGCCTGTGGCCGGGCCTGCGCGAGCACTTCACCAAGCCCGGGTACGAGATCCCGTTCAAGGACATGCAGGAGCGCATGCTCTTCTCCGAGGCGCTCGACACGGTGCGCCTCCTGGAGGAGGGCGTCCTGACCTCGGTCGCTGACGCCAACATCGGCTCCATCTTCGGCATCGGCTTCCCGGGCTGGACCGGCGGCGTCCTGCAGTACATCAACGGCTACGAGGGTGGCCTGCCCGGCTTCGTGGCCCGCTCGCGCGAGCTCGCCGAGCGCTACGGCGAGCGGTTCCAGCCGACCGCGCTGCTCGTCGAGAAGGCCGAGAAGGGCGAGACCTTCACCGACGCCTGACCGTCACGGGGTTCCGCGCCGGGGCTCAGCCCTCGGCGCGGAACGCCTCCCGCAGCTGCTCCTTGAGCGACCGCTGGAACGCGGTCACCAGGGCCTGCACCACCATCGGCTGCATATGGGCCGACAGCGACTTCATCGCCGCCACGTGCGCGGGATCCTCGGGGTTCGACTCCCGCTCCCGGTAGGGCCCCCACACCTCGTCGCGGAACAGCCGCGTCAGCTCCTGGGCGGCGTCCCGCGTGTGCTCCATGAGGACGGTGCGCGCCGCGAGGATCGTCTCGTGGGCGATCGGCACCCCGAGCAGCTCCACCCCGAGCCGCAGCAGACCGGGGTCCACGCGGAAGCTGTCGCTGTCCTCCAGGTACGCGACGACGCCCATCGCGGCGAGCCGGTCCAGATCCTCCCCGGACAGAGCGCGCCCGGCCCGACGCTCCAGCTCGGCCCGCGTGACGTCCTCCGCCGAGTCCGGGGCCCAGGTCGCAACCAGCGCGCGGTGGATCGCCAGATCGTCCGCGCTCAGGTCCGCGGGCAGCTGCTCCAGATACCGCTCGATCGCGGAGAGCGTCATGCCCTGGTGCTGGAGCTCCTCGATGAGCGCGAGCCGGGAGAGGTGGTCCCGGCCGTAGTGGCCGACCCGGCGCGGCCCGATCACGGGCGGCGGGAGCAGGCCCTTCGTGCTGTAGAAGCGGATCGTTCGGACGGTGACGCCCGCGCGCGCGGCCAGTTCGTCGACCGTGAGCGTCGGCTCCTCGGTGTCCGTCGTCATGCTGCGCCTCGCTTCTCGGGTCCCGCGTCCTGCCGTGCTCCGGTTCCACGCCCGGCAGGTTCAACAGTATTGCTGACACACCAATGTTGTGAAAGCGCGGCGCGGCGGAAAAGGCGGGCGCCCAGGGGCCGTTCGGGAATGAGCGAGTGCTTATACGCCTCGCCGAACCCGCTGTACAGAGGCTGATCATCATGTGAGAAGTGCCGCTATGTGATCTCCGCCACCGCGTGCTGCTCGCCTCATGGGGGAAGGTGCACAGTCGGTCCGCGCCATGTCAGGAATGTCGCGGGCCGCAGCACATCCGGACCCCGGAGCAATCCGGGCACCACAGAGGGATCCCCCCACGTGAGCAAGGAAGCCGCCAACACGGCTCTGGACGCATCCCGCACAGATGCGTCCCAGGCGCCCGCCGACGCGGGTGACGCCGGCTACAGCAAGGACCTCAAGGCCCGCCACGTCAACATGATCGCGATCGGTGGCGCGATCGGTACCGGACTGTTCCTCGGAGCGGGCGGCCGCCTCCACTCGGCGGGCCCCGCACTCGCCGTCGCGTACCTCGTCTGCGGAGTCTTCGCGTACCTGGTCGTGCGCGCCCTCGGTGAGATGGTCGTGTACCGGCCGTCCTCCGGTTCTTTCGTGTCGTACGCGCGCGAGTTCCTCGGCGAGAAGGGCGCCTACGTCGCCGGCTGGATGTACTTCCTGAACTGGTCGATGACAGGCATCGCGGACATCACCGCGATCGCCCTTTACACCCAGTACTGGAGTGCCTTCACGACCATTCCGCAGTGGGTGCTCGCACTGATCGCCCTCGCGGTCGTGCTCAGCGTGAACCTCATCTCCGTGAAGTACTTCGGCGAGATGGAGTTCTGGTTCGCGATCATCAAGGTGGCCACGCTCGTCGCCTTCCTGTTCGTGGGCATCTTCCTGGTCGCCACCCAGCACCCGATCGACGGCCAGACCCCGGGCCTGAGCATGATCACGGACCACGGCGGATTCATGCCGGGCGGCACCATGTCGGTGGTCCTCGTCATGCAGGGTGTCGTCTTCGCGTACGCCGCCCTGGAGCTGGTGGGTGTCGCGGCGGGCGAGACCGCCGAGCCGCAGAAGGTCGTCCCGCGCGCGGTGAACTCGATCATGTGGCGCGTCGGCCTGTTCTACTGCGGCTCGGTGGTGCTGCTCGCGCTGCTGCTGCCGTCGTCGGTGTACTCGTCGAACGAGAGCCCGTTCGTCACGCTGTTCAGCAAGCTGGGCGTGGGCGGCATCGGCGACATCATGAACCTGGTCGTGCTCACCGCGGCCATGTCCAGCCTCAACTCCGGCCTCTACTCCACGGGCCGCATCCTGCGCTCCATGGCGATGTCGGGCTCGGCCCCGAAGTTCACCGCCCGCATGAACCGCAGCCAGGTGCCGTACGGCGGCATCCTGCTCACCGCCGGTGTCGGCGTCCTGGGAGTGGGCCTCAACTACCTCCTCCCGCACGACGCCTTCGAGATCGTCATCGAGGTCTCATCGATCGGCATCATCGGCACCTGGGTCATGATCATGGTCGCCCACCTGGCGTTCGTCCGGCGGGCCAAGCAGGGCCTGATCAAGCGGCCGTCGTTCCGCCTGCCCTGGTCCCCGGTCACCGAGATCGTCACGATCGTCTTCCTGCTGCTCGTGCTCGGCCTCATGTGGAACGACCCGGACACGGGCCGCAAGACCCTGATGCTGATCCCGGTCATCGCGGTCCTGCTCGTCGCCGGCTGGTTCGCCGCCCGCCGCCGCATCCAGCGCGAGGCAACCCAGGAACTGACCAAGCTGACCGACGGCGAATAACGCCGCCCCCCACTGTCAGCGGCAGCTCCTACGGTGGCGTCATGTCGGAGATCACGTATGTCTTCGGGGTGACGCCACCTTGCTGTTGGGCATCGCGGTGACGGTGTACGACCACGGGGGCTGAGCCGCACGTGTTGCGAGTCGGGGGTGGTCGGGTAGGTCCCAGGCATGGCCCTGGTACCCCTGCCCCTGGAATTCCACCTCAAGGTGGGTCAAGTCGGCGCATCGGTCGCCCTGTTCGCGGCGGGGGTCCTCGGCCGGGCGCGGCGGTGGACCGGCGCGCAGGGCACGGCCGCCCCTGGGCGCGAGCAACCGCCTCAGCCTTGCCAGTGCGCCCCCGTCCGGCCCCGCGCGGACGCCACCGGCGTGCCGCGCGGCCCGGTCGCCGCCGCCGAGACGGACCTGCGCACCTGTGTCTCGGAGCTCGCGTCCGACCTGGCGTCCCGGTTGGGCAGTGAGTCGCAGGGCAGCGGCGGCATGGCACATCCCTGACCGGTACCACCGGGCCCCGGGGTCGCATACTGGATCACATATCACCCGGGAACCGCTGGGGAGCCGTATGAAGCAGCACGCGTCCGATCCGGAGCCGCCCCCGCCCGGCGGCATCCTGTGGGACATCGCAGGTGAGGTGCGGTCCTTGCTCGCGCTTCCGGCTGCGCTCACCCTTCAGGTGGCCCACCCGGCCGTCGGCGCCGGCGTCGACGAGCACTCCGTGTTCCGCACGGACCCCTGGGGCCGCGGCGAGCGGTCCCTGCGCTCGGTGATGCTGTGGGTCTACGGCGGTGACGCCGCCGCGGAGGAGGGGCGCCGCCTGCGGCAGCTCCACCGCACCATTCGCGGCACCGACACCCGGGGCCGCAGCTACCACGCGCTGACCCCCGCCTACTACGCCTGGGTCCACGCCACCGGCTTCCCCGTCTACCGTCAGGCCCAGCGCTACCTCGGCCGCCGCCCCTTCACCGAGGCACAGGAGCGCCGGCTCTACGCGGAGTGGCTCCAGGTCGGCCGGATCCTCGGCCTGCACGACCGCGACATGCCGCAGACCGTCGAGGAGTTCTGGCCCTACTACCGCAAGGTCCTGGCCGACGAGATCGAGCTGACGGCAGTCGTCCGCGAACTCGTCGCGGTCGACGTGCCTGTCCCGCCGCCCGACCGCGGGCCGCTGCCGGTCAGGCGCGCGCTGCGCGCGCTGTGGCCGGTGCTGCTGCCCCCGCTGGCCCGCTTCCGCCGCTTCCTCACGATCGGGCTGATGCCGCCCGACGCGCGGGAGGCCATCGGCCTGCCGTGGACCCCGGTCCAGGAGCGCAGGCTGCGATGGTTCGGCGCGGTCGTACGACGGGTGGTGCCGCTCCTGCCGGAGCGCCTGCGCTACCTGCCGATGGCGAGACGGGCGCGAGCCGCCGAAGCGACCCGCGCCCGCTGAGAGGCATCTGCCGCGTCAGTGGTCGTGCACCGAGTTCGTCGCGGCGATCTGCTTCCACGACTTCGGCTTCGCCGGCGCCACCCCGGCCCGCGCGACCCGGTCCCGCTGCGCCGCGGACGTGCCCGGCTTCGACGGCTGGTAGAGCCACGTGTCGAAGAGACCCGCCAGCGGCTTGCCCGAGACCTTCTCGGCGAACTTCACGAAGTCGGAAACTTTCGCGTTCCCGTACGCGTGCTCCTGCGGCCAGCCCTTGAGGATCGCGGCGAACTTCTTCTCGCCGACCTCGTTGCGCAGCGCCTGGATGGCCAGCGCCCCGCGGTCGTACACGGCGATGTCGAACTGGTTCTCCGCGCCCGGGTCACCGGGCTTGACCTGCCAGAACGCGTCGTCGGACGGGTGCTGCGCGTACACGTAGTCCGCGAGCTCCTGCGCCGTGCCCTCGCCCTCCTTCTCCGACCACAGCCACTGGCTGTAGCGGGCGAAGCCCTCGTTGATCCAGATGTCCTTCCAGCCGTCGACGGAGACGCTGTCGCCGTACCACTGGTGCGCCAGCTCGTGCACGATCACCGACACGTTCGACCCGTTCGCGAACTGCGCGGGGGAGTAGAAGGGCCGCGTCTGTGTCTCGAGCGCGAAGTGCGACGGCACGTTCGGGACGTACCCGCCGAGCGCGTTGAACGGGTACTTCCCGAACTTCGTCTCCAGCCACTCGGCGACCTCGGTCGTCCGCTCGACGCTGGCGCGTGCGGCGCCGTAGTTGTCGCCCAGGTCCTTGCTGTACGCGTTCACGACGGGCAGGCCGTCCGCGGTCTTGTCGGTCGTGATGTCGAACTTGCCGACCGCGAGCGTGGCCAGATAGGTCGCCTGCGGCTTGTTGGAGCGCCAGTTGAAGCGCGTCCAGCCGAGCTTCGACGACTGCGACTGGAGCACGCCGTTGGAGATCGCCTGCGTCCCGTCCGGCACCGCGACCGACACGTCGTACGTCGCCTTGTCGCGCGGGTGGTCGTTCGACGGGAACCACCAGGCCGCCGACTCCGGCTCGTTGGCGAAGACGGCGCCGTCCGGGGTGCGCTGCGGGGACGTGAAGCCGTACAGCTTCACGTCGGAGGGCTTGCCGGAGTAGCGCACGACGACCGTGAACGAGGACCCCTTGGGCAGGCCCGCAGGCGGAGTGACCTCGAGTTCCTCCACGCCGGACGTGGCGAACTTGGCCTTCTTGCCGTTGACAAGTACCTCGCTCACCTTGAGGCCGAAGTCGAGGTCGAAGCGCGAGAGGTCCTGCGTGGACGTGGCGAGGATCGTCGCCGTGCCCTCCAGGAGGTCCGTCTTCGGCTGGTACTTCAGGCGCAGGTCGTAGTGGGAGACGTCGTAGCCGCCGTTCCCGTAGTCCGGGTAGTAGGGGTCGCCGATGCCCGGAGCCCCAGGCGTGAAGTCCGCCGCCGATGCCGGGATCGCCAGCATGAGAGCGGCCGCCAGTGCGCCCGGGGCGATGAGTCTGCGGTACACGAAAGCTCCAAGTCGTAGGGCCGTGAACGTTGTTGCCGACCCTATTCAGCCCCTCCCGCCCCGGTCATGTCCATGGCCGCACGTGTCACACGATCGCCATTCGGCCGACATGTGCCATTCCGTCCCACGCACCTTTCATCGTGGCGTACTGCCCCCTTTTGCAAGGGAGTTGACCGGGGTACCTTCCGCCCCATGCCGATACCTGAGAGACGCACGCGCCCCCTGTGGAGGACGCTCGCGACAGCGGCCACCGCCGCACTCCTTGCCGTACTCGTCTCTCCCGGGGCCGCCCAGAGCGCCGCGCCCCGCGAGTCGAAGCCCGTCTACTCGTACGACAAGGCCATCCGTGAATCCGTCTGGGTCGACACCCGGCTCGACGGGGACGGCGACGGGAAGACCGACCGGGTCGCCGTCGACATCGTCCGGCCGCGTGAACCCGCACAGCAGGGCCGCAAAGTCCCCGTCATCATGGACGCGAGCCCGTACTACTCCTGCTGCGGCCGCGGCAACGAGAGCCAGAAGAAGACGTACGACGCGCACGGGAACGTCGTCCAGTTCCCGCTCT
This sequence comes from Streptomyces sp. NBC_00009, assembly GCF_045040855.1. NCBI lineage: Bacteria > Bacillati > Actinomycetota > Actinomycetes > Kitasatosporales > Streptomycetaceae > Streptomyces > Streptomyces sp. NBC_00009. The sequence continues at coordinate 1,052,956 of NZ_CP108312.1, read as the reverse complement.
TCTACGACAACTACTTCGTGCCGCGCGGCTACGCCTTCGTCGCCGTCGACCTCGCCGGAACCAACCGCTCCGACGGCTGTGTCGACGTCGGCGGCCGCTCCGACATCCAGTCCGGCAAGGCCGTCGTCGACTGGCTGAACGGCCGCGGCAAGGGCTACACGACCCGCACGGGCACCGAACGCGCCAAGGCCGGCTGGACCAACGGCAGAACCGGCATGATCGGCAAGAGCTACGACGCCACCATCGCGAACGGCGTCGCCGCCACCGGAGTCGAGGGCCTGAAGACGATCGTCCCGATCGGCGGCATCTCCTCCTGGTACGACTACTACTTCCAGCAGGGCGCGCCCCTGTACGACAGCGGCCCCGAGTGGCTGTCCGACTACGTCGAGAGCCCCGAGGCCCGCGCGCGCTGCGCCGCCGTGCAGAAGCGACTTGTCGATGAAGCGCCCAGGACCGGCGACTGGACCGGCCTGTGGGACGAGCGGAACTACGTGCCCGACGCAGGCAAGGTCAAGGCCAGCGTCTTCGTCGTACACGGCATGCAGGACCTCAACGTCCGCGCCAAGCACTTCGGCCAGTGGTGGGACGCCCTCGCGAAGGCGGGCGTCGACCGCAAGATCTGGCTCGCGCAGACCGGCCACGTCGACCCCTTCGACTCCCGCCGGAGCGCCTGGGTTGACACCCTCCACCGCTGGTTCGACCATGAACTCCTCGGCTACGACAACGGCGTGGACCGCGAGCCGATGGCCGACATCGAGCGCACCCCCGACCACTGGACCACCGACCGCGTCTGGCCGCCCCGCACCACCGACTCCGTGCGTCTGAGCCCCGCCAAGGGCAGCGCGGCCGGTGTCGGCACGCTCGGCCTGAAGCACGGCTCGGGCACCGAGGCGTTCACCGACGACCCGAAGCTGAGCGAGACCGACTGGGCCGCGCAGATCGACAAGTCGACGCCGGAAAAGGCCGGGTTCATCACCGAGCCGCTCGGCAAGGACCTGCGCCTGTCCGGCTCGTCGAAGGTCACCGTCACCGCCACGCCGTCGACCACGACCGCTCACCTCTCGGCCGTCCTCGTCGACCTCGGCCCGGCCACCATCCGCGACTACGCCGACGCCGGTGAGGGCATCACCACGCTCACCGACCGCACCTGCTGGGGCGCGAGCACGGCCGGCGACAGCTCCTGCTTCCTGCGGACCGAGGCCAAGACCGCCGACGTGAACTCCACCGTCTTCAGCCGTGGTTGGGCCGACCTCGGCAACTACGCCTCCGACCGCACGGGCAAGCCGCTCACCCCGGGCAAGCCCTATACGATCACCCTCGACCTGGCCCCGAGCGACCACGTCGTCCCGGCGGGTCACCGCCTCGCGCTGATCGTCGCGGGCACCGACAAGGACCTCATCGACCCGCCGTCCACCACACCGACTCTCGCGCTTGACCTGTCGCGCACCGTCGCGCGCGTGCCGCTCGTCGGCGGCGCCGACGCCTTCGCGGCCGCGACGTCCGGCTCCGCCAAGGCCACCCCCCGCGCCACCGCACCCGACGGCGTCAGCTCGCTGCGTCCGTCCCGTCCGATCCCGGGAGGCACCCACTGATGACCCAGCGCATGCGCACCCTCGCCCTGGCCGCGACCGCCGCGGCCCTGGCCGCACCCCTGGTGACGGTGCCGGCCCAGGCGGCGCCCGCCGTTCCGCGTACCGGATTCGAGCAGAGTGACGGCGCCCGCTGGACCAGCCAGCCGGAGGAGCAGGACTTCCTCGCGGCCGTCGACAAGGCGAGCGACCGCGTCTCGGTGGACAAGGCCGGCACCACCAAGCAGGGCAGGCCCGTCCAGCTCGTCCGCATCGGCGAGCACCGGACCGCGAACACCGTGCTGCTCATCTGCAGCCAGCACGGCAACGAACCGTCGGGCCGCGAGGCGTGTCTCACCACGATCCGCGACCTCGCCTACGCCAAGGACGAGAAGACGAAGGCCTTCCTGTCCCGCACCACCCTGCTCGTCGTCCCCACCGCCAACCCCGACGGCCGCGCCGCGAACACCCGTGGCAACTCCGACGGCGTCGACATCAACCGCGACCACATCGCCCTGGAGACCGCCGAGGCGCGGGCCATGGCCGCCGTCATCCGCGACCGCAAGCCCGACGTGATCTACGACCTCCACGAGTACGGGGCCACACCCAAGTACTACGACAAGGACCTCTTCGACCTCTGGCCGCGCAACCTCAACACCGACACCCAGGTCCACGACGAGGCGGAGACCCTCTCCACGGCGTACGTCCGTCCTGCCGCCAACTCGGGCGGATACTCCACCGGCACGTACGGCATCTGGACCGACCCGGTGACCGGTGAGCCCGTCAAGCAGACCGCGGGGGACGGGCAGGAGCGCATCCTGCGCAACGTCTCCGGCGTGAAGCACGCGGTCGGACTGCTCATCGAGAGCCGTGTCGACCCCCAGACCGACGCGGAGATGGCCGACCCGGCGCTCAACAACCGGCGCCGGGTGAAGAGCCAACTCTCCGCGCTTGGCGGCCTGTTCACGTTCACCGACCAGCATCGCGGCAGGATCGAGGCGGCCACCGGCGCCGCCCGCGTGGCCGGATACCGCGACCGCGGACCCGTCTATGTCGGCGGAGCGGACAACGACCCGGCCGAGCCCGCCGAGATCATCCAGAACCCGCCGTGCGGCTACCGTCTCGACGCGGCGCAGTACGCGGCCGTGAAGGACAAACTGGCGCTGCACGGGATCGCCGTGCACAAGGACCGGGCGGGGGAAGGGGTGTTCGTGCCACTGCGCCAGTCCGAACGGGCGCTCGTGACGCTGCTCCTCGACGCGCGTGCTCCGTACCACCTCATCGAGGGGGAGCCCGACACAACCTGCTGAATCCGGGGCATTCAAGTCATTTGTGGTAGGTCCTGAGGGGTGAATAATCCCGAAATCAAACCTGCCGCGGAGGCGGCGGGGCGACGGAGTCCGGCGACCGACCGGGTGGTGTTCGGCGTGACAGCCGCACTCACCGTGGCGTTCGTCATCTGGGGCTCCGTCGCCACCGACTCCCTTGAGGACGTCTCGACACGCCTCCTCAATGGGCTGATCCACAACGGCGGTTGGGCGTTCATGCTGGCCGCGTCCGGCTTCGTCGTCTTCGCGCTCTGGCTGGCGATCAGCCGGTACGGGAAGATCACGCTCGGCGACGAGGGCGAGGCGCCCGAGTTCAGGACCGTCTCCTGGGTCGCCATGATGTTCAGCGCCGGCATGGGCATCGGCCTGATGTTCTACGGAGTCAGCGAGCCCCTCGCCCACTACACCACGCACCCGCCGGGCACCCAGCCCGTCGACTCCGCCCAGGCCATGGAGACCTCCATGGCCACGACCCTCTTCCACTGGACACTGCACCCCTGGGCGATCTACGCCGTCGTCGGACTGGCCATCGCCTACAGCACGTTCAGGCGCCGCCGCCGGCAGACCATCAGCTCCGTCTTCGTACCGCTGATCGGCGAGCGGCACGCGCACGGGGCCTGGGGCCGCGTCATCGACATCATCGCGATCTTCGCCACGCTCTTCGGCTCCGCCGCGTCCCTCGGCCTCGGTGCCCTGCAGATCGGCAGCGGATTCGAGGTGCTCAACTGGATGGACAAGGCGAGCACAGGGCTCCTCGTCACCATCATCGCGGTCCTCACCGTCGCCTTCGTCGCCTCGGCGGTGTCCGGGGTGGAGAAGGGCATCCAGTGGCTGTCCAACATCAACATGGTCCTCGCGATGATCCTGGTCGTGTTCGTGTTCATCGCCGGGCCGACGATCCTCGTCCTCGACCTGGTGCCCACCTCCCTGGGCGCGTACCTCGGTAACCTGCCGCAGCTCATCGGCAGGACCGAGGCGTCCAGCGGCAAGGGCGTCGCGGCCTGGCTGGGCAGCTGGACGGTCTTCTACTGGGCGTGGTGGATCTCCTGGACGCCGTTCGTCGGCATGTTCATCGCCCGCATCAGCAAGGGCCGCACGATCCGGCAGTTCGTCGGCGGCGTCATCCTCGTCCCCAGCACCGTCAGCCTCATCTGGTTCGCGGTCTTCGGCGGTACGGCGATGAACCTGAAGGAGGGCGGTGCACTCGGCAACGCCTCCACGCCTGAGGCCCAACTCTTCGGCGTGCTCCAGGAGTTCCCCATCGCCACCGCGACGAGCCTGCTCGTGATGATTCTCGTCGGGATCTTCTTCGTGTCCGGCGCCGACGCGGCGTCCATCGTGATGGGCACGCTTTCGCAGAAGGGCGCCCTCGAACCCGGCCGCTTCGTGGTCATCTTCTGGGGCGTCGTCACGGGAGCCGTCGCCGCCGTCATGCTCCTCATCGGCAACGGCTCGGGCAACGCGCTGACAGGCCTGCAGAACCTGACGATCCTCGTCGCCGCGCCCTTCACCCTCGTCATGATCGGGATGTGCGTGGCCCTGATGCGGGACCTGCGCCACGACCCGCTGATCGTCCGCGGCGACATGGGCGTCGAGGCCGTCGAGGCGGCGGTCATCGCCGGACACGAGCAGTACGACGGCGACTTCGAGATCCGGATCGGGCCGGGCCAGGGCACGGAGCGTGCGGGCGACCCGATCGGCTAGCCCCCGGTCTGTGCGGTCGAAGTACTCAGGAGACGGCGAGCCCGGCCGCCTCCTGGGCGCAGCCCCACGCGACCGTCACACCGGCCCCGCCGTGACCGTAGTTGTGGACCAACACCCCGCCCCACGGCGCCCGTTCACGCTCGACCCGCACCTCGGGCCGCGTCGGCCGCAGCCCCACCCGGTGCCCGATGACCCGCGCCTTCGCGATCTCGGGCCGCACCGCGGCACACCGCGCCACGATCGCCTCGGCCACCTCCGGATCGGGCTCGAGCGAGAATGTGTCCTGCTCCGCGGTGCCGCCCAGGATCAGCCGGCCCGGCTGAGGAAAGAAATACGTCGAGGTCTCAGCCGTCTCCCCGGAGCCACCAGCGGCCGTGAACCACGTGTCCACGCCCGGGTTCTCCACGAGGACGAGCTGCCCGCGCAGGGGACGTACGGTCGCGTCCGGTACGAGCGTACGCGCGTCGAGGCCCGTGCAGTTCACCACCACCGGAGCCGCGGCCCCCGCCTCCGCGAGATCCGCCACCTCCCGCGTCTCCACGAGCCCGCCCGCTGCGAGAAACCGCTCCGTCAGCCACTCCAGGTGCACCGGCATGTCGACCAGCGGAAGCCGCGCCCACACGCCCTCGCCGCCCGCGTACTCCTCGGCGGTCGACGGGCGAAGCCCCGCCACCTCGGCCGCCCACGACCCCAGACCGTCGAAGCGCGTGTCGGCCTGCACGCCCTCAACCATGCGGACGCCCGTACGCTCGGGGCGCGCCGCCAACTCCTCGAACACGCGCAGCGCCCGCAGCGACCAGCCGCCCACGCGCTCCACGGGGTCGATCCGGTACGGCCACCACAGCGCGCCCGCGACGGCCGAGGTCGTCCCGGCGGTGGGGTCCCGCGTCCAGACGCGCACACGCCGCCCGGCCCGCGCGAGTTCCAGGGCCGTCGTCAGGCCGACGACTCCGCCACCGACCACGATCACATCGCCGCTCGCATCACTGTCCACGACCGGACCGTACCGGAATGTGTCATGCAGTGCTCAACTCCCGTCTCAGGTGGGAATACTCAGGACATGTCTGCCGAGTACGCGACCTTCGGCCTGGCACCGGCCATGCGCGCCGGTGGAGTTCTCACGAACGGGGACTACCAAGTCCACCGGGAGTTCCTGGACTTCATCGTGAACGGCTCGCCGCTGCTGTTCCAGCTCTCCGACCTCGACGCCGTCTCCCCGCTCGCCTCCGACATCCCGCCGGCGATCTTCACGGCCCACGTCCGCAGCCTGCTCCTCGAAGCGGACGCGCCGCTGCCCGGCGGCCGCTACGTCATCTACGGGTGCCCCGAGTGCGAGGGCCTCGAATGCGGGGCCGTCACCGCGGTCATCGAGGCGGATGGGCCCGACGTCATCTGGCGCGACTTCGCCTGGCAGACCGAGGAACAGGCCGACCTGGACCTCAACGGCTACCACGGCATAGGCCCCTTCCGCTTCCACGGCACCGCGTACCGCGAAGCCCTGCGGCCGCTGCTCGACGGCGCCGCGGAGCCCGCCCCGGCCCGCCGTGTCCTGCTCATAGGGGCCCGCGTCGCCGTCCTCGCCAAGCTCGCCGCCGCGCTGCGCACCATCGGCATCGGCGCCGAGATCACCCAGGACGCGGCCGGTGTGCCGCCCGACGAACTGCGCACCTACGGCGCGGTCGCCTTCGGCCGCGCCGTCAGCGAGTCCGACCGGGCCGCGGTGCGCGAACAGTTCGAGCGGGCGGGCGCGGAGGCGGCGTACGTGGACGGGCTCGCCCCGATCATCCCGCTTCTCGTCGCCCAGATAGAGAGCGCCCTGGACCGCCGCGCGGTCCCGCAGCGGCGCCTCACCCGCCTCGTCGCCGCCGACGGGGAGGCGGGCCTGGAGGTCACCTCCGCCTGCCGGGTCCGCCTCACCGCGTACCGCCTCGACCGGCTCTACCGCACCCATGCCGAGGACGTCTTCGACGCCGTACTCGAACCGGGCCGCCACCGCATCGCGCTCGACCCGAAGGCGACGAGGGGTGAGTCGTTCGTCGTGGCCCGCACCACGGGGAGCGTGCTGGTGGCGCCGATGGCCCGGTGAGGGGGGTCTTGCGCTGACGGGGAGCGGTGGGCGTAGGCGGTCCGCCCGATCGCTAAAATCGGCGGTCTGATGACTGCCACTCTCGTAGCCAAGAACCTCGCCGCCGGGCACGGCGACCGGTCCCTGTTCTCCGGGCTCGACCTCGTGGTCGCGCCCGGCGACGTGATCGGGCTCGTCGGCGCCAACGGCGCCGGGAAGTCCACGCTCCTCAAGCTCCTCGCCGGCCTCGACACCCCCGAGCAGGGCGAGCTGCGGCTCTCGCCGCCCGGCGCGACCGTGGGGCACCTGCCCCAGGAGCCGGAGCGCCGCCCCGGTGAGACCGTGCGCGAGTTCCTCGCCCGGCGCACCGGCGTCGACGCCGCGCAACGCGCCATGGACGAGGCCACCCAGGCCCTCGTCGACGGGGCGCCGGGGGCCGACGACGCCTACTCCGTCAGCCTGGAGCGCTGGCTCGACCTCGGCGGCGCCGACCTCGACGAGCGCGCCGAGGAGATCACCGGCTCCCTCGGCCTCGGCGTCGGCCTGGACCAGGCGATGGCCTCGCTCTCCGGCGGCCAGGCCGCCCGCGCGGGTCTCGCCTCGCTGCTGCTGTCCCGCTACGACGTGTTCCTGCTCGACGAGCCGACCAACGACCTCGACCTGGACGGCCTGGAGCGCCTGGAGTCCTTCGTGCGCGGGCTGCGCGCGGGCACGGTCGTCGTCAGCCACGACCGCGAGTTCCTGACCCGCACCGTCACCAAGGTCCTGGAGCTCGACCTCGCCCAGCAGGAGATCAACCTCTACGGCGGCGGATACGAGGCCTACCTGGAGGAGCGCGAGGTCGCCCGCCGGCACGCCCGCGACGAGTTCGACGAGTACGCCGACAAGAAGTCGGCCCTCGAAGGCCGCGCCCAGATGCAGCGCGGCTGGATGGACAAGGGCGTCAAGAACGCCCGCCGCAAGGCCACGGACAACGACAAGATCGGCCGCAAGTTCCGCAGCGAGGCCAGCGAGAAGCAGGCGGCCAAGGCCCGGCAGACGCAGCGCATGATCGAGCGCCTCGACGTCGTGGACGAGCCGCGCAAGGAGTGGGAGCTGCGCATGGAGATCGCGGCGGCGCCGCGCTCCGGCGCCGTCGTCGCCACGCTGCGCGACGCCGAGGTGCGGCGCGGCGACTTCACGCTCGGTCCGGTCTCGCTCCAGATCGACTGGGCCGACCGCATCGCGATCACCGGGGCCAACGGCGCCGGGAAGTCGACGCTGCTCGGCGCGCTCCTCGGCCGGGTGCCGCTGGACGCGGGGCACGCGACGCTCGGTTCCGGTGTCGTCGTCGGCGAGGTCGACCAGGCGCGGGCCCTGTTCCACGGCTCGGAGTCGCTGCTCGACGCGTTCTGCGCGGCCGTGCCGGACACTGAGCCGGCCGAGGTGCGCACGCTGCTCGCGAAGTTCGGCCTGAAGGCCGATCACGTCCTGCGGTCGGCGGCCACGCTGTCGCCGGGCGAGCGCACCCGCGCCGCGCTGGCGCTGCTCCAGGGCCGCGGCGTCAACCTGCTCGTCCTGGACGAGCCGACCAACCACCTCGACCTGCCCGCCATCGAGCAGCTGGAGTCGGCGCTCGACTCCTACGAGGGCACGCTCCTGCTCGTCACCCATGACCGCCGCATGCTGGACGCCGTCAGGACGCAGCGGCGTCTGGAGGTCGCCAACGGCAAGGTGACGGAGCTGTCCGTCTGACGTTCTGCGGTGTGTCGCGCGAGCTGATGTGTGGTGCGTGTGCCGACGTGTGCCGCGCGAGCTGATGTGTGGCGCGTGTGCCGCGCGTGCCGACGTGTGCCGCGTGGGCCGACGCGTGGCGCGGGGCTGACGTGAGCCGGCCGCGTCGGCGATGCGCCCGGGGCCGGTCACCTGCGTGGTGACCGGCCCCGGGTGTGTCAGCGCCCCTTCGGGTCGAGCAGGCCCGCGCGGCGCAGCGCCTCGGCCATCTCGCTGTTCGCGGGCGCGGGCGCGGACGCGCCACCACGCCGCTGCCCCTGGGACTGCTGCCGCTGGCCCTGGCCCTGGCCTTGCTGGCGTCGGCCCTGGCCGCCCTGACCCTGGCCACCCTGTGCCTGGCCCTGGCCCTGGCGCTGCTGCCCTCGCTGCTGCGGCGGGCGCCCGCCACGCTCCCGGCGGCCGCCACCGCCACCGCCACCGGCACCTGCCCCGCCCCCGGCGCCCGGCTCGCCCGCCGCAGCCTCGTCGTCGAGGCGCAGCGTCAGCGAGATCCGCTTGCGCGGGATGTCTACGTCGAGGACCTTCACCTTGACGATGTCACCCGGCTTCACGACGTCCCGCGGGTCCTTCACGAACGTCTTCGACATCGCGGACACATGCACGAGCCCGTCCTGGTGCACACCGACGTCCACGAACGCGCCGAACGCCGCCACATTCGTCACGACACCCTCGAGGACCATCCCGGAGGCCAGGTCGGAGATCTTCTCGACGCCGTCCTTGAACGTCGCCGTCTTGAAGGCGGGACGCGGGTCGCGCCCCGGCTTCTCCAGCTCCTTCAGGATGTCCGAAACCGTCGGCAGACCGAACGTGTCGTCCACGAACTCGGCCGGCTTCAGCGACCGCAGCGCCGCCGCGTTCCCGATGAGGGACGCGACCTCGCCGCCCGTCGTCTTGACCATGCGCCGGACCACGGGGTACGCCTCCGGGTGCACCGACGACGCGTCGAGCGGGTCGTCGCCGCCACGGATCCGCAGGAAGCCCGCGCACTGCTCGTACGCCTTCGGGCCCAGCCTGGACACGTCCTTGAGACCCTTGCGGGACGTGAACGGGCCGTTCGCGTCGCGGTGCGCCACGATGTTCTCCGCGAGGCCCGAGCCGATGCCGGACACGCGGGCGAGCAGGGGAGCGGACGCCGTGTTCACGTCCACACCCACGCCGTTCACACAGTCCTCGACGACCGCGTCCAGGGAGCGCGACAGCTTCACCTCGGACAGGTCGTGCTGGTACTGGCCGACACCGATCGACTTCGGGTCGATCTTCACCAGCTCGGCCAGCGGGTCCTGGAGGCGGCGGGCGATCGACACGGCGCCGCGCAGCGACACGTCCATGTCGGGCAGCTCCTGAGAGGCGAAGGCCGACGCCGAGTACACCGACGCGCCCGCCTCCGACACCATCACCTTGGTGAGGTTCAACTCCGGGTGCTTGGTGATCAGTTCACCGGCAAGCTTGTCGGTCTCGCGCGACGCCGTGCCGTTCCCGATCGCGATCAGGTCGACCGAGTGCTGGGCCGCGAGGCGGGCCAGCTTGGCCAGCGCCTCGTCCCACCGGTTCGCGGGCACGTGCGGGTGGATGACGTCCGTCGCCACGACCTTGCCCGTCGCGTCGACGACCGCGACCTTCACGCCCGTACGGAAGCCGGGGTCGAGGCCCAGCGTCGCGCGCGTGCCCGCCGGGGCGGCGAGCAGCAGGTCCCGCAGGTTCGCCGCGAAGACCTGCACGGCCTCGTCCTCCGCCGCCGTGCGCAGCCGCAGCCGCAGGTCGAGGCCGAGGTGCACCAGGATGCGGGTCCGCCAGGCCCAGCGCACCGTGTCGGACAGCCACTTGTCCCCGGGCCGCCCCTGGTTCCTGATCCCGAACCGGTCCGCGACGATCGGCTCGTACGAGGACGGCCCCCCGGCCGCGTCCCCCGGCTCCTCCGGCTCCAGGGTCAGGTCGAGGATCTCCTCCTTCTCGCCGCGGAGCATCGCGAGGATCCGGTGGGAGGGCAGCGCGGTGAACGGCTCCGAGAAGTCGAAGTAGTCGGCGAACTTCGCGCCCGCCTCCTCCTTGCCCTCGCGGACCTTGGCGGCCAGCTGTCCCCGGCCCCACATGCGCTCGCGCAGCTCACCGATCAGGTCGGCGTCCTCGGAGAAGCGCTCGGTGAGGATGGCGCGGGCGCCGTCGAGCGCCGCCTGCGCGTCCGCGACGCCCTTGTCGGCGTCGACGAACGCGGCCGCCGCGGCGGCCGGTTCCACCGTCGGGTCCCCGAGCAGCCCGTCCGCCAGCGGCTCGAGCCCCGCCTCACGCGCGATCTGCGCCTTGGTGCGGCGCTTCGGCTTGAACGGCAGATAGATGTCCTCGAGCCGGGCCTTGGTCTCGGCCGCCATGATCTGCGCCGCCAACTCGTCGGTCAGCTTGCCCTGTTCCCTGACCGAGTCGAGGACCGCCGCCCGCCGCTCCTCCAGCTCCCGCAGATAGCGCAGCCGCTCCTCGAGCGTGCGCAGCTGCGCGTCGTCGAGCATCTCGGTCGCTTCCTTGCGGTAGCGCGCGATGAACGGGACGGTCGAACCGCCGTCGAGCAGCTCGACGGCGGCCTTCACCTGCCGCTCCCGTACGCCGAGCTCCTCGGCAATCCTGCCTTCGATGGACCCCGTGATGGGACCTGCGCTGGGTGTTGCCACGATGCCGTACCGCCTTCTCAACTGAGGGTGCGCGGCAATTGTGGCAGGTGGCGCCGACAACGGGGGGCAGCCCACCGGCCTGCCGGCGCCGGGTGGCCTTTCAGGCGGCCTTGCCGATCAGGTCGGCCGGGAACGCGCCCGCGCCCAGGGCGGTGCCCATGAACCCCGCCGCCAGCTCCGTGAGCCGGGCCACGCCCGCCTCTCCCAGGTGGGCGTACGGCTCGAGGTCGAGCCGGTCGGTCTCCGCCTCCAGCTCCCGGCGCAACGCCACCCCGAGCTCGGTCAACTCGCCCTGCGCGTCGAGCACCTTGCGCTCCCGCAGCCGGTCGGCGGCCGCGTCGAAGTCATCGCGGGTCCAGCCGCGCGTGGCAAGCAGCCACTTCGGGGCCATGCCCTTGCCGGTCGCCACATGGCTCACCAGCGCCTCGACGGGGTCGAGGTCCGCGGCGAGCAGCGCGGCCAGGTGCCCGTCGCCGCGGTGTTCGCGCAGCAGCGTGGCGGCGTGCCAGTACGCGAGGTGCGGCTCCTCGGGCACGGGCAGGTCGGCGTGGGCGGCGTACAGCGGCCGGGCGTGGCGGCTGCAGGCCTCCGTGGCCCGCAGTGCGAGAGCGGCGGCCTCGGCCATCTCGGGGGAGGCCAGGATCTCGTCGCCCAGGAGCCTGCGCAGCGTCGAATCGACGGCACGCGCGCGTGCCGCGAGGACGGTCTCCGGAGAGGCCGTCTCCCATACCGCGGGCACGTGTTCGGCGACGAGCTCGTGCTTGAAGTTGTAGAACGTCGCCGTCACGGTCCCGGCGCCGACGGCCCCCATCGCCGCTGCGCGGGCCGCGAAGTACGCCGCGCTGCGGTGGGTGATCCCGATGGCGCCCAGCTCCTTGCCCAGGTCGGGCGAGAAGTAGTGCGTCGAGTGGAACGGGTTGAGCATGTTGTGGCAGCGGCGGGCGGCGCGCGGGTCTGAAGCCGGGGAGGTCGTCATGCGAGTACGTTACCGACTGGTTGGTACGGGCGGAACGTGCGGGGCGCGGACCATTCACCGAACCATTCACCGAACCGTTCGCCGAAGCGTTCGCCGAGCCGCTGGCCGGACCCCTCCCACCGCTCCGGTCCCGCGATGGCAGGAAAGGTGGGGTACTCGTCATTGCGGCCGTCGTGCCGTGCCCGAAGACTGGCCGCATGGCCGCCCGCACCGTGCTCATCCCGCTGTTCGACGACGTCCAGAGCCTGGACGTGACCGGCCCGGCAGAGGTCTTCGCCGGCGCCGCCCTCTGTCAGGGCCCGCGCCCCGGGGACACGTACCGCATCCGGACCGCCTCCCTCGACGGCGGGCCCGTACGCACCTCCAGCGGGCTCACGCTCGTCCCGGACCACGCACTGGAGGACGCGCCGGCCCCGCACACGCTCCTCGTCCCCGGCGGCCGCGGCACGCGCCGCCCGGATCCGCGCCTGAGCGCCTGGCTGCGGGAGCACGGCCCGCGCGCAGAGCGCCTCGTCTCTGTGTGTACGGGCGCCATCCTGCTCGCCCGGGCGGGCCTGCTCGACGGCCGCCGGGTGACCACACACTGGGCGTACTGCGACCGCCTCGCCCGCGACCACCCCGCCGTCGAGGTCGACCCGGATCCCATCTACGTACGCGACGGGAACGTGGCGACCTCGGCCGGCGTCACCGCGGGCATCGACCTCGCCCTGGCGCTCGTCGAGGAGGACCACGGCCGCGACACCGCGCTGACGGTCGCCCGTCACCTCGTCGTGTTCCTGCGGCGCCCGGGAAACCAGGCCCAGTTCAGCGCCCAGCTCTCCGCCCAGACCGCGCGGCGCGAGCCGCTGCGCGAGATCCAGCACTGGATCACCGAGCACCCCGACGACGACCTGTCCGTCGAGTCGCTCGCCTCCCGCGCACGCCTCTCGCCGCGCCACTTCGCCCGCGCCTTCCAGGCGGAGACCGGAATGACCCCGGGCCGGTACGTCGACCTGGTCCGTCTCGAACAGGCGCGCCGCCTCCTGGAGGACACCTCCGACGGTGTCGAGGAGATCTCCCGCACCTGCGGCTACGGCACCCCCGAAGCGATGCGCCGCGCCTTCGCCAGAACGCTCGGCGCGTCTCCTGCCGAGTACCGCCGCCGCTTTTGCGCGCCCGGACCCCGTACACCGGGCCGGCGCCCGTCCGAACCCCGCACACCCCGACCGAAAGGCACCCGATGAAGATCGCCATCGTCCTCTTCGACCGCTTCACCGCGCTCGACGCCGTCGGCCCCTACGAGACACTCGGCAGGCTCCCCGACGCGGACCTCACCTTCGTGGCCGAGCGGACCGGGCCCGTGCGGTCGGACACCAGACGGCTCGCCCTCACCGCCGACAAGGCGCTTCCGGAGCTGACCGACCCGGACATCGTCGTCGTCCCCGGCGGCCCGGGCCAGAGTGCGCAGATGGACAACGAGGTGCTGCTCGACTGGCTGCGCGCCGCCGACACCACCAGCACCTGGACGACCTCCGTGTGCACGGGTTCCCTGCTCCTCGCCGCGGCCGGTCTGCTCGACGGCCGGCGTGCGACGTCGCACTGGCTGGCGCTCGACGCCCTGAAGGAGTTCGGAGCCGAGCCGACGGGCGAACGGGTCGTCGTCGACGGCAAGTACGTCACCGCGGCCGGGGTCTCCTCCGGCATCGACATGGGCCTGACCCTCGTCGGCACGATCGCGGGCGACGAGCATGCGCAGGCGGTGCAGCTGCTCACCGAGTACGACCCGCAGCCGCCCTACGACGCGGGTTCGCCCGAGAAGGCCCCCGCGCACCTCGTCGAGAAGTTCCGCGCGGAGAGCCGCTTCATCCTGAAGTAGTCCAGGAGCCCGTCCTCATCCTCAGTGGGCCCAGGAGACCTGCTTCACCCTGAAGTGGTCCACGTGAAGCGCGGCTTCCTGCGCTCCAGGAACGCGGCGACGCCCTCCGCGGTGTCGCCGCTTCCGCGCGCCTGCTCGGCCCAGTGCGCCGCCCGGTCCACGCGCCCGTCGGCGAACTCCTTCGCCGCGGCCTGCGTCAGCTGCGAACGCTCACCGAGAATCCGCGCGAACTCGCCGACGCGCTTGTCCAGTTCGTCCCCGGCGAGCACCTCGTCCACGAGCCCGGTCCGCAGGGCACGCTCCGTACCGATCAACTCGCCCGAGAACAACAGGTACTTGGCCGTCGCGGGACCCACCAGGGAGGCGAGGCGGCGCGTCGAGCCCGCCGGGTAGACGATCCCCAGCTTCGACGGGGTGACCCCGAACAGCGCGTCCTCGGCCGCGAACCGCAGGTCACAGGCCGCCGCCAGCTGGCAGCCGCCGCCCACGCAGTACCCGCGCACCGCGGCCAGCGTCGGCTTGGCGAAGGCCGCGAGCGCCTCCTCGGCCGCGACCGCGAGCTCCTGCGCCTGCGACCCCGAGCCGCCGAGCGTGGAGATGTCGGCGCCCGCGCAGAACGTCCCGCCCGCACCGGTCAGCACCAGCACCCGCACCGCCGGGTCGGCCTCGAGCCGGGCGAGCAGCGGCGGGAGCGAGCGCCACATGCTGTCTGTCATGGCGTTCCGTTTGGCGGCGTGGTCGATGACGACGGTGGCGATGCCGTCGGTGACCGAGTGTGTGAGCTGCGGCGGCGTGTGCGACATGCGCCGGATGCTATCCGCAGGCCTCGAACGTACGACCAGGAAGGGGTGGCCTGCGAGGAGGCGTCATGGAGCGGCCCGGCCGACGCGTCGTAGGTCTCATGACGGCCGATGGCGAGTCCAAACACGTACAACCTGAATAGCCATGGAAGAGGGAACTAGAACGGCAGGATCAGTCGCACACCTGACGCTGTCATACGCCAACGGTCAAATTGCGTCGATACTCGCTGACTTCTGGTCAGTCATTCGGTACGGACCAGTGGATTCCCAACACTCGATGCGTGGTGACAATCGAGCGCAAGGGCGGCGACCGGACGATGAGCGACCAAGGGTGGGGGTCCCGCCCGCGTCCTCAAGACACCGGGGGAGTGACCCCCGACCAGGAACCGGGAAGTCCGCTGCCGTACGAGGGGGTCTGGCGCTTCACGGCGCAGGCCGTCGACGTGTCCGTGCCGCAGGCCCGGCACGCCGTCCGTGACCTGCTGGTCCGGCAGGGCGTACCCGCCTCCGACGACCTCGTCCAGGGGCTGCTGCTCATCGTCTCCGAGCTGGTCACCAACGCCGTGCGGCACGCGGCCCTGCTCTCGCCCGTCCTCGCCGTGGAGGTCGCCGTCGGCGCCGAGTGGGTGCGCGTCTCCGTGGAGGACGAGCACCCCTACCGCCCGACCGCCCTGGAGGCCACCGACGGGCAGACGGGCGGGCGCGGCCTCCTCCTCGTACGAGAGGTCACCCGCGAGGCGGGCGGGGTGTGCGACGTCGAGCACACGGCGAGCGGGGGCAAGGTGATCTGGGCCGCCCTGCCCCTCAAACCCGCCGACGCCTGAGCGGCGGACTCACCAGCCGGCGGACGGCCCCGTCAGCTCCCGGATCGCCGGCCGCGCCGCGTCCAGCACGGTCATGAACCATGCCGAGAACGGCCCCTGGGCGTGCCGCACGGCCAGCTCCTCCGCCGTCACATACGCGGTCTCGCCCACCTCGGAGGGATCCGGCCGCAGCGGCGCCTGGACCATCCCCACGAACAGGTGGTTGAACTCCTGCTCCACCAGGCCCGATTCCGGGTCCGGGTGGTTGTAGCGCACCGTCCCCGCCTCCGCGAGCAGCGAGGGCGAGACCCCCAGCTCCTCGAACGTCCTGCGGGCGGCCGCGGCGAACGGCGCCTCGCCCGGATACGGGTGCCCGCAGCACGTGTTCGACCACACGCCGGGGGAGTGGTACTTGCCGAGCGCGCGCTGCTGGAGCAGCAGCCGGCCCTGTTCGTCGAAGAGGAACACGGAGAACGCTCTGTGCAGCTGTCCGGGCGCCTGATGCGCGGAGAGCTTCTCCGCCGTGCCGATCGTCCTGCCGTCCTCGTCCACGAGTTCCAGCAAGATCGCTTCTCCGGTGCCGTTCGACGAGCTGTTCGCCGCGGTGGCAGGTGTGGTCGGCATACCCATCCTTCGCTTCGGTCCTCGAACCCCAAGTCTGCCGTACCGGACAGACAGTCCCGGCACCTGGCAGCGCCCGCATGTCCCGCCCGGTGGGCCGGGCGGGACATGCGCAGGGTCAGACGCCGAAAGCGGCCGGGTAGGTGATCGTGCCCTGCGGCACCTGCCAGGAACCGTCCGCCGCGCCCAGGACGAGCGCCATCATCGCCTCGTCGGGCACCTCGAAGCCGGGCCGGATGCCGTACCCGGAGGCGGGCGAGCAGTGCCATCCGGGGGACACTCCCGGACCCCCGGCGAACCTCCGGTAGTACTCCGGGTCCCCGAGCACGAGGACGAGCCGCTCCCCACGCGCGCGTGCCGCGTCGAGCGCCGCGCTGACGACCGCCGAACCGGCGCCCGTGCGCTGGTATCGAGGAAGTACCGCGACGGGTGCCAGGGCCGCCGCGGGCGCGCCGCCGACCAGGCAGCGGGTGATCAGCGCGTGCGCCGCCACGGTGCCGTCCGGCGCCTCGGCGACGTACGACAGACCCGGCAGCCACGCCCCGTCGTCCGCCCGCAGGGCGTCGACCAGGTCGGCCTCCGCCTCCGTCGGGAAGGCGGCGGCGTTCACGGCGTGCACGGCCGCGGCGTCGGCGGCCGACTCCGGCCGCGTGGGCCACGACGCCGCGGGGCGCAGCGCGTAGCCGGTGTAGCCGTAGTCCTCGCCGTGGTCGCGCCGCATGGCCAGCTCGGCGCGCGCGCCTGCGAGGGCCTCGGCCATGCCGGGTGCCTGCGGGTCCGCGGCGTCGGCGCGCTCGGCGAGCGGGCCGTAGTACTCGTCCCAGTCGGACTCGGGCTGCGGGTGGACGCCGAGCACGGAGTACCCGGCGCCGGTGCAGGCCCGGACGTTCTCCTCGGTCGTCCGCAGCGCGTAGTGCGGCTCCCAGAAGGCGCGTGCCTCGGGGGACGGATCGGCGGCGGTCCACTCGCACTCGGTGAGCACGAGCGAGCCGCCCGGGGCGAGCAGCCGCTTCCACCGCTGCAGTGTGTTGTCGAAGCCGATGGAGTACGCCGAGCTCTCGGCCCAGATCAGGTCGAACGAAGCATCCTGATAGGGGAGTTCGCCCATGTCGGCGTTGACCGGGTGGATCCGGCCGGCGAGGCCGCGCGCCTTCGCGGCGTCGCGCAGCTCGTCGAGGAACGGCTCGTGGAGGTCGACCGCGGTGACCTCGCCGCCGGTCTCGGCGGCCAGGAGCAGAGCGGAGCGGCCGGGGCCACAGCCGAGGTCGAGCACGCGCGGGCGCTCGGGCAGCGGCCCCACTAGGGAGAGGAGTCGCAGGGTGGTGGAGTCGGAGCCGGGGCCCTGCCGGGGAAGTCCGTGGTGCAGGGCGAAGAAGGCGTCACGTACGACGTTGTCTGTCAACGGTTTGAACCCTTGGGTGTGAGGGCCCCGCCAACGCACACCCGACAACCGAAAAGAGGAGGGGGAGAGTCAGCCGGTGGCCCGGGAGATGGGGATGCACCTGTCGCTGCGCGGGGCAGCGCTCACCGCGACGACAGTCATCAACCCACCTCCTCAAAGATCCATGGCCAACGTAGCACGCAGCGTGCGCGCCCGGCCCGCCATTAAAGACACTGGCCCGCCATCAAAGAAGCCAAGAAGCAGAGGCCTCAGTGGCAGAGCTTCGCCTCGTGCTCCGCGTGTCCGACCGGCTCCAGCTGGAACGTGCAGTGCTCGACGTCGAAGTGGACGCCGAGGCAGCCCTGGAGTTCGTGCAGCATCTTCTCGTGCCCGATGGCGTTGAGGGCCTCCGAGCTCACGACGACGTGCGCGGACAGGACGGGCATGCCCGAGGTGATCGTCCAGGCGTGCAGGTCGTGGACGTCCAGGACGCCGGGCAGCCCCGCGATGTGTGCGCGCACCTCCGCCATGTCGACGCCCTTCGGCGCCGCTTCGAGCAGCACGTTCAGCGTCTCCCGCAGCAGCTTCACGGTCCGCGGGACGATCATGAGGCCGATGGCGATCGACGCGATCGGGTCGGCGGCCTGCCAGCCGGTGGCCAGGATGATCGTCGCCGAGATGATCACGGCGACCGAGCCCAGCGCATCGGCAGCCACCTCGAGGAAGGCGCCGCGCACGTTGAGGCTCTCTTTCTGGCCGCGCACCAGGATCGACAGCGAGATCATGTTCGCGACGAAGCCGATCACGCCGAAGACGATCGTCAGCCCGCCCTCGGTCTCGGCGGGTTCCATGAACCGCTGGATCGCCTCGACCAGCACATAGCCGCCGACACCGAGCAGCAGCAGGCAGTTGGCGAGCGCGGCCAGGATCTCGGCGCGCGCGAATCCGAAGGTGCGCTGTTCGCTCGCGGGGCGGTTGGCGAAGTGGATGGCGAGCAGCGCCATGCCGAGCCCGAGCGCGTCGGTCGCCATGTGTGCCGCGTCCGCGACCAGGGCGAGCGAGTCCGCGAGGACCCCGCCGACGATCTCGACCACCATCACGGTCAGGGTGATGCCGAGCGCGATGCGCAGCCGGCCCAGATGCGCGGCCGAGGCTGTGCCCGTGGGCGCGTGGCTGTGCCCGTGATCGTGTCCGGCCCCCATGGAAACCGCCCTCCGTCCGTTCGTCGGCGCTCCTCCGTGGAGAGGCGCGCCCGCCCCCGCGATCACAGTGAACTACGGGTAGGGGGTATCTGCAAACACTGCACTGAACACCGTTGTCATGTGCCCTGACCTGCGGAAATGGGCGCAGGTCAGGGCGTCGCGAGGGTCAGTTGCCGGCGGTCTCTGGGTGCCGCAGCCGCCAGCCCGCCCACGCCGACTCGACCATCTCGCGCACCCCGCGACTCGTCGCCCAGCCGAGCTCCTTCGCCGCGAGTTCCGCGACTGCCACCGCACGCGGGGAGTCGCCCGCACGGCGCGGCTCGACCACGGCCGCCCGCGGGTCGCCGCTGACCTCGGAGATCAGGTCGACCAGTTCGCGTACGGAGACGCCCTCGCCGGAGCCGATATTCACGGTCAGGTCGCCCGTCGCGCCCGGCTCCATGAGCCGGCGCGCGGCCGCGAGATGGGCCTCGGCGAGATCGGCGACGTGCAGATAGTCACGTACGCACGTGCCGTCCGGCGTCGGGTAGTCGTCGCCGAAGATCCGGGGGGCCTCGCCGCGGCTCAGCCGGTCGAAGACCATCGGGATCACGTTGAAGACGCCGGTGTCCGCGAGCTCGGGGGCGGCGGCGCCCGCCACGTTGAAGTAGCGCAGGCACACGGTCGCCATGCCGTGCGCGCGGCCGGCCGCCCGCACCAGCCACTCGCCCGCCAGCTTCGTCTCGCCGTAGGGGCTCATCGGCGCGCAGGGGGTGGACTCGGTGATGAGGTCCGCGTCCGGATTGCCGTACACGGCCGCGGACGAGGAGAAGACGAAGCGCCGCACACCGGCCTCGGCGACCGTGTCCAGGAGCACCGCGAGGCCGCCCACGTTGTCGCGGTAGTAGAGCTCGGGCCGCTCCACGGACTCCCCGACCTGCTTGCGGGCCGCGAGATGCACCACACCGGTCACGGAGTGCTCGGCGCACACCCGCTTCACCAGCTCGGGGTCCAGGGCCGAGCCCCTGACCAGCTCGATGTCCGACGGCAGCCGCTCGGCCACCCCGGTCGAGATGTCGTCGAGGACGACCACGTCCTCACCGGCGGCAGCCATCGCCCGCGCCACATGTGCCCCGATATAACCCGCTCCGCCTGTGATCAGCCATGTCATGGTCGACCACCCTAGGCCGTGCCCGTACGTGCCCCCGCGTGAGCAGCAGTTTGTGGGGCGGGGCCTTGATCGACAATGATGGCGGGGCGGTCGCGCACACTCAGACCGCTCTTATCGGGCCGTAAACGGGCGGTGAACGTCCGCTTCTCATCATCCGATAGCCTCTGCCGACGTGCCGCCCGGCCGATCTCGGCCCGGGGCGCCCCCACCACGCCTGTGCCCGCTGCGCCGGCGTGCAGGCAATCCAAGGAGTGAGTTCGTCTGTCGACCGCCATCGTCACCGGTCAGCCGGTACCCGGGTCGTCGCTCGAGGGCGAGCTGCGGGCACTCGGCTTCGACGTGCGGCTCGCCCCGGACGCCGCACAGGCAGGGGCGGCGCTCGCCGCGGTCCCGGCAGGACAGCGGGTCGCGCTCGTCGACGCGGGCTTCGTGGGCCACACCCACGCACTGCGCCTCGGCCTCACCGACCCCCGCTTCGCCGCCTCGGCCGTCCCCGGAGCCGTCTCCGTACAGCCCGCGGCCCGCGAGGCGCTGACCGACGCCCTGCGTGACACCGCCGAAGGGCCTTCCCCGACGGACTTCGGTACGCGGGCCGGCACCCTGGCCGGCGTGCTCGCCGACCGCGTCGCCGAGCGCCTGGCGGCGGCGTACGGCACCGAGGTGCACCACCCCGAGCTCGGTGAGCTCGTCGCCGCCGTGCCCGCCGACCCGCAGGCCCGCAACGAGGCCCGCCAGGCGGTCGCCTCCGTCGACGACGAGGCGATCCGGCTGCGTACGGCGGTCAAGGCGCGCGACGGCTTCTTCACGACCTACTGCATCAGCCCGTACTCCCGCTACATCGCCCGCTGGTGCGCCCGGCGCGGTCTCACCCCGAACCAGGTGACGACGGCCTCGCTGTTCACCGCGCTGATCGCGGCGGGCTGCGCGGCCACCGGCACCCGCATCGGCTTCGTCGCCGCGGGACTGCTGCTCCTCTTCTCCTTCGTCCTGGACTGCACGGACGGGCAGCTCGCCCGCTACTCCCTGCAGTACTCGACGCTCGGCGCCTGGCTCGACGCGACCTTCGACCGCGCCAAGGAGTACGCCTACTACGCGGGCCTCGCGCTCGGCGCGGCCCGCGGCGGTGACGACGTGTGGGCGCTCGCGCTCGGCGCGATGGTCCTGCAGACCTGCCGCCATGTCGTGGACTTCTCCTTCAACGAGGCGAACCACGACGCGACGGCCAACACCAGCCCCACCGCGGCCCTCTCGGACAAGCTCGACAGCGTCGGGTGGACGGTCTGGGTGCGCCGGATGATAGTGCTGCCGATCGGCGAACGCTGGGCCCTGATCGCGGTGCTCACCGCGCTGACGACGCCGCGCATCACGTTCATCGTCCTGCTGATCGGCTGCGCCCTCGCGGCGACGTACACCACGGCCGGCCGCGTCCTGCGCTCGCTGACCCGCCGGGCCACCCGCACGGACCGGGCCGCACAGGCCCTCGCGGAGCTCTCCGACAGCGGGCCGCTGAGCGAACTGCTCCAGCGCGCGGTGCGCGGTGTGCCTCGTCACACGGCCCCGGCGATCGCCGCGCTCGGAGCCCTGGTCCTCGTACTCGCCACCGCGCTGTCGGACTACGGCAGCTGGTGGCCCGTCCTCGGCGCCGCCGTCTACGCGCTGACCTCCGCCGCGGCCGTCTCGCGCCCCCTCAAGGGCCCCCTCGACTGGCTGGTCCCGCCCGTCTTCCGCGCCGCCGAATACGGCACGATCCTGTTGATCGCAGCGAAAGCGGACGTAAACGGAGCGTTGCCGGCGGCTTTCGGACTGGTGGCCGCGGTCGCCTACCATCACTACGACACGGTGTACCGCATCCGCGGTGGCACCGGCGCGCCGCCGCGCTGGCTGGTCCGGGCGATCGGCGGGCACGAGGGCAGGACGCTGGTGGTCACCGTGATCGCCGCACTGCTCACCAACACAGATTTCACTGTCGCGCTCACGGTTTGCGCCGTGGCCGTGGCACTGGTGGTGCTCGTCGAGAGCATCCGCTACTGGGTGACCGCCCACAGGCGCGGCGCACCCGCCGTACACGATGAAGGAGAACCCGCATGATCGGCCTCGTGCTGGCTGCCGGCGCCGGACGGCGTCTGCGTCCCTACACCGACACGCTGCCCAAGGCCCTGGTGCCGGTCGGCCCCGAGGGTGACGAGGAGAGCCTCACGGTTCTGGACCTGACCCTCGGCAACTTCGCCGAGATCGGTCTGACCGAGGTCGCGATCATCGTCGGGTACCGCAAGGAGGCCGTCTACGAGCGTCGCGAGGCGCTCGAGCAGAAGTACGGCGTCAAGATCACCCTGATCGACAACGACAAGGCCGAGGAGTGGAACAACGCCTACTCCCTGTGGTGCGGTCGTGACGCGATCAAGCACTCGGTGATCCTCGCCAACGGCGACACCGTGCACCCGGTCTCCGTCGAGAAGACGCTGCTCGCCGCCCGCGGCGACGGCAAGAAGATCATCCTCGCCCTCGACACGGTGAAGGACCTCGCCGACGAGGAGATGAAGGTCGTCGTCGGCCCCGAGGGCGGCATGACGAAGATCACCAAGCTCATGGACCCGGCCGAGGCGACCGGTGAGTACATCGGCGTCACGCTCATCGAGGGCGAGGCGGCCGACGAGCTCGCCGACGCGCTCAAGACCGTCTTCGAGACGGACCCGCAGCAGTTCTACGAGCACGGCTACCAGGAGCTCGTGAACCGCGGCTTCCGGATCGACGTGGCCCCCATCGGCGACGTCAAGTGGGTCGAGATCGACAACCACGACGACCTCGCCAAGGGACGTGTTATCGCGTGCCAGTACTGACGAGGCTCATCCCCTCGCCGGTCGTCGTCGACATCCGGCCGGGAGCGATCGACGACCTGGCCACGGTCCTCGCGGACCAGCGGATCTCGTCGTCCACCGGACGCCTGGCCATCGCGATCAGCGGTGGCTCGGGCGCGGTGCTCCGCAAGCGCCTCGAACCGCAGCTGCCCCGCGCGGAGTGGTTCGAGGTCGGCGGCGGCACGCTCGACGACGCGATCAAGCTCGCCGACGCCATCAAGAAGGGCCGCTACGACGCGGTCGTGGGCCTCGGCGGCGGCAAGATCATCGACTGCGCCAAGTTCGCCGCGGCGCGCGTCGGTCTGCCGCTGGTCGCCGTAGCGACGAACCTGTCGCACGACGGCCTGTGCTCGCCGGTCGCGACCCTCGACAACGACGCGGGCCGCGGCTCGTACGGCGTGCCGAACCCGATCGCCGTCGTCATCGACCTCGACATCATCCGTGAGGCCCCGGTCCGCTTCGTGCGGTCCGGCATCGGTGACGCCCTGTCCAACATCTCCGCGATCGCGGACTGGGAGCTCGCCGCCCGCGAGCGCGGCGAGGACATCGACGGCCTGGCCGCCGCCATGGCCCGCCAGGCCGGCGAGGCCGTGCTGCGCCACCCCGGCGGCGTGGGGGACGACGCGTTCCTCCAGGTCCTGGCCGAGGGGCTGGTCCTCACCGGCATCGCGATGTCGGTGTCGGGCGACTCCCGCCCGGCGTCCGGCGCCTGCCACGAGATCAACCACGCCTTCGACCTCCTCTTCCCCAAGCGCGCCGCGAGCCATGGCGAGCAGTGCGGCCTGGGCGCGGCCTTCGCGATGTTCCTGCGGGGAGCGCGCGAGGAGTCGCTGTACATGGTCGAGGTCCTGCGCAGGCACGGCCTGCCCGTGACCCCCGAGGAGATCGGCTTCACCGTGGACGAGTTCGTCCAGGTCGTGGAGTTCGCGCCGCAGACCCGTCCGGGCCGGTACACGATCCTCGAGCACCTCAATCTGTCCACCGACCAGATCAGGGACGCCTACGCCGACTATGCAAAAGCCATCGGTAGCTGAGCTCCGCCCGGTCGTTCACCCCGCAGGGGTGAAGGACCGGCGGAGCGGCGAGCACTGGGGCGGGCGGCTCTACATGCGCGAGATCTCGCTGCGCATCGACCGCCACCTCGTGAACACCAAGGTCAGCCCCAACCAGCTGACCTACCTGATGACCGTGTGCGGCGTCCTCGCGGCGCCCGCGCTGCTGGTCCCGGGTATCTGGGGCGCCGTTCTCGGCGTCGTCGCGGTCCAGCTGTACCTGCTGCTCGACTGCGTCGACGGCGAGATCGCCCGCTGGCGCAAGCAGTACTCGCTCGCCGGCGTCTGGATGGACCGAGTCGGCGCGTACCTGACCGACGCCGCGGTCCTCGTCGGCTTCGGTCTGCGCGCCGCCGACCTGTGGGGCAGCGGCCGGATCGACTGGCTGTGGGCCTTCCTCGGCACGCTCGCCGCGCTCGGCGCCATCCTGATCAAGGCCGAGACGGACCTGGTCGGCGTGGCCCGCGCGCAGAACGGCAAGGAGCAGGTCAAGGAGTCCGCGTCCGAGATCCAGGCCTCCGGCATGGCGCTCGCCCGCAAGGCGGCGTCGGCGCTCAAGTTCCACCGCCTCATCCTCGGCATCGAGGCGTCGCTGCTGATCCTGGTCCTCGCGATCGTCGACCAGATCCGGGGCGACCTGTTCTTCACGCGCCTGGGCGTGGCGGTTCTGGCCGGCATCGCGCTGCTCCAGACCGTGCTGCACCTGGTGTCCATCCTGGCGTCGAGCAGGCTGAAGTGAGTACGCGGATGAAGGTCGGCGCGGTGATCATCACCATGGGCAACCGCCCCGAGGAGCTGCGCGCCCTCCTCGACTCCGTCGCCAAGCAGGACGGCGACCGCGTCGAGGTGGTCGTGGTCGGCAACGGCTCCCCGGTCCCGGACGTCCCCGCCGGTGTCCGCACCGTCGAACTGCCCGAGAACCTCGGTATCCCGGGTGGCCGTAACGTCGGCATCGAGGCCTTCGGGCCCTCGGGCTCGGACGTGGACGTGCTGCTCTTCCTCGACGACGACGGCCTCCTGCCGAACACCGACACCGCGGAGCTGTGCCGCCGCGCCTTCGCCGACGACCCGAAGCTCGGCATCGTCAGCTTCCGGATCGCGGACCCGGAGACCGGTGTCACCGCGCGCCGCCACGTCCCGCGCCTGCGCGCCGCCGACCCGATGCGCTCCTCGCGCGTCACCACGTTCCTCGGCGGCGCCAACGCGGTGCGCACCAGTGTCCTCGCCGAGGTCGGCGGCCTGCCCGACGAGTTCTTCTACGCCCACGAGGAGACCGACCTCGCCTGGCGTGCCCTCGACGCGGGCTGGATGATCGACTACCGCGCGGACATGGTGCTGCACCACCCGACCACGGCGCCCTCCCGGCACGCGGTCTACCACCGCATGGTCGCCAGGAACCGGGTCTGGCTCGCCCGCCGCAATCTGCCGGCGCTCATCGTCCCCGTCTACCTCGGCGTCTGGCTGCTCCTCACGCTCGCCCGCCGCCCCTCCGGACCTGCGCTCAAGGCCTGGTTCGGCGGGTTCAAGGAAGGCTGGACGAGCCCGTGCGGCCCCAGGCGTCCCATGAAGTGGCGTACGGTGTGGCGCCTGACCCGACTGGGCCGACCTCCCATCATCTGACAAGCTCGTGTCTGAGAGCATTCGGCCCGTACCCCGGTCCCTGGCCCGTGCCTATGCCCGACCAGGCTGCGCACTTTGAAGACGAAAGTTTCCACTAGTGAGTGAGACAACGCATGACGGCGGTGTCGCGGTGACAGCGCGTCCGTCGCCCGACGAGGGGCTCTCCCCGGCCGACCTGGCCGCCAAGTACGGTCTGACCGTCAGTGGCGCCAGGCCCGGCCTGTTCGAGTACGTCAGCCAGCTGTGGGGGCGGCGTCACTTCATCCTCGCCTTCTCGCAGGCGAAGCTCACCGCCCAGTACAGCCAGGCCAAGCTCGGCCAGCTCTGGCAGGTGGCCACGCCGCTGCTGAACGCGGCCGTGTACTACCTCATCTTCGGCCTCATCCTGCACGCCAGCCGGGGCATGTCGATGGACGTGTACATCCCGTTCCTGGTCACGGGCGTCTTCGTCTTCACCTTCACGCAGAGCTCGGTGATGGCGGGCGTGAGGGCGATTTCGGGCAACCTGGGCCTGGTGCGCGCCCTGCACTTCCCACGGGCCTCGCTGCCGATCTCGTTCGCGCTCCAGCAGCTCCAGCAGCTGCTGTTCTCGATGATCGTCCTGTTCATCGTCGCGATCGGCTTCGGCAGCTACCCCGGTCTGTCCTGGCTGCTGATCGTCCCGGTGCTCGCGCTCCAGTT
This sequence comes from Streptomyces sp. NBC_00009, assembly GCF_045040855.1. Lineage (NCBI taxonomy): Bacteria > Bacillati > Actinomycetota > Actinomycetes > Kitasatosporales > Streptomycetaceae > Streptomyces > Streptomyces sp. NBC_00009. Next base: position 1,026,862 of record NZ_CP108312.1, on the reverse strand, counting down.
CCTCTTCAACACCGGACTCGCGCTGATCATGGCGAGGATGGGCTCGAAGACCCCGGACCTGGCGCAGCTGATGCCGTTCGTGATGCGTACGTGGATGTACGCGTCCGGCGTGATGTTCTCCATCCCGATCATGCTGGCCGACAAGCCCGCGTGGGTCGCCGACCTCCTGCAGTGGAACCCGGCCGCCATCTACATGGACCTGATGCGCTTCGCGCTCATCGACGGATACGGCTCCGGGAACCTGCCGCCGCACGTGTGGGCGGTCGCGGCCGGCTGGTCGGTGCTGGTCGCCGTCGGCGGCTTCGTCTACTTCTGGAAGGCAGAGGAGCGGTACGGCCGTGGCTGACGAAGACATCCTGGGCAAGAACGCAGGCAAGGGACACATCCCGACCGTCATCGCGGACGGGCTGCACATCGTCTACCGCGTCAACGGCGCCAAGACGGGCAAGGGCAGCGCGACCTCCGCGCTGAGCCGCATCGTCAAGCGCGGCGAGGAGCGCGGGGTCCGCAAGGTGCACGCCGTCAAGGGCGTCACCTTCACCGCGTACCGCGGCGAGGCGATCGGCCTGATCGGCTCGAACGGGTCCGGCAAGTCGACCCTGCTGCGCGCGATCGCCGGGCTCCTGCCGGCGGAGAAGGGCAAGGTCTTCACCGACGGCCAGCCCTCGCTCCTCGGCGTGAACGCGGCGCTCATGAACGACCTGACGGGCGAGCGGAACGTCATACTCGGCGGGCTCGCGATGGGTATGTCCCGCGAGCAGATCCGGGAGCGCTACCAGGAGATCGTCGACTTCTCGGGCATCAACGAGAAGGGCGACTTCATCACGCTCCCGATGCGCACCTACTCCTCCGGTATGGCGGCGCGGCTGCGCTTCTCCATCGCGGCGGCCAAGGACCACGACGTCCTCATGATCGACGAGGCCCTGGCCACGGGTGACCGCAAGTTCCAGAAGCGCTCCGAGGCCCGCATCCGCGAGCTGCGCAAGGAGGCCGGCACGGTCTTCCTCGTCAGCCACAACAACAAGTCGATCCGCGACACCTGCGACCGCGTGCTCTGGCTGGAGCGCGGCGAGCTGCGTATGGACGGACCGACAGCTGAGGTACTCAAGGAGTACGAGAAGTTCACGGGCAAGTAGCCGGGGCGGCCCCCGGGCAACCCTCTGCACCCGTTTCGCGTCTCAAGGCCCCGCCTGGATCTCCTCGGCGGGGCCTTGATATGCATGTAGATGGCAATTGATTCTCGCTGAGGTCAAGTGAAGGTCAACTTCCTTGCACGCAGGGAATCTTGGGGCCAATCGGTGTGTTGTTGTGATCTGCAGGAAACCCCGTCGGGGCAGGGCCGGTTGTACAACGTAAGCTGTACCGGTGCCGATTCGCGGCAAAGGGGCGATAATGCGCGACATCCTGACTCAGGGGTCGGGTCTGCTGTGCGTACGGCTGGGCGGCGTGTCCGAAATAGGATGTTTTGGGTCGGCAGTGTAGAACGGGAGATGTGACGGCAATGGCTATGGAAACTCTCCAGCTCCACGATGCTTTCGCCGTCCTAGTACCGGGCAGCGCGTGGTGACGGGATCATCGGGAGCGCCCGCCGGGTCCCCGGCCGGAGCGACACTCGACAAGGCCGCCGACGAGAACTTTCCGGTGGCCCCCTTCTTCCTGCCCCGGGACTGGCGCGACGACCTCATGGCGGTCTACGGCTTCGCCCGTCTCGTCGACGACATCGGTGACGGCGACCTCGCTCCCGGCGGCGCCGACGCCCGCCTCCTGGGCGTGTCACCCGAATGGGCCGACGGGGACCGGCTGGCTTTGCTCGACGCCCTCGAGGCCGACCTTCACCGGGTGTTCGATTCCACTCCCCGTCACCCCCTTCTGCGCGCCCTGCAGCCCACCGTGCACCGCCGCGGCCTCACCCCCGAACCCTTCCTCGGCCTCATCCAGGCCAACCGCCAGGACCAACTGGTCGCGCGCTACGAGACGTACGACGACCTGCTGGCCTACTGCGAGCTCTCCGCCAACCCGGTCGGCCGTCTCGTCCTCGCGATCACCGGCACCGCGACCCCGGAGCGCATCCGCCTCTCGGACGCCGTGTGCACCGGCCTGCAGATCGTCGAACACCTTCAGGACGTCGGCGAGGACCTGAGGCAGGGCCGCATCTACCTGCCCGCCGAGGACATGAAACAGTTCCACGTCCAGGAGTCCGATCTCGCCGCACCCACGGCGGGCGCATCGGTGCGCGCCCTGGTCGCGTTCGAGGCCGAACGCGCCCTCGGTCTCCTGAATGAAGGCACCCCCCTCGTGGGTAGCGTCCACGGCAGGCTGAAGCTGCTGCTTGCCGGGTTCGTGGCAGGGGGGAAGGCGGCGGTCACCGCGATCGCCGCCGTTTCGTACGACGTACTTCCTGGACCGCCCAAGCCCACCAAGCTCCGGTTGCTGCGTGAGGTGGGAGCGACTCTGCGAGGAGAGGGGTGAGCCGGACCGTGGAGTCAGACCAGCACGTGTCGGCAGCGGTACTCGCCGCATACGGCTACTGCGAGACCGTGACCGGACAGCAGGCACGTAACTTCGCCTACGGCATCAGGCTGCTGCCGACGGCCAAGCGGCGCGCCATGTCGGCGGTGTACGCGTTCTCGCGCCGCGTCGACGACATCGGCGACGGAGCGCTGCCGCCGGACGTCAAGGCCGACCGGCTCGACGAGACCCGGGCACTGCTCGCCCGGGTGCGCGACGGCGACGTGGCGGAGGACGACACCGATCCGGTGGGCGTCGCCCTCGCGCATGCCGCGCACCGGTTCCCGATCCCGCTCGGCGGCCTCGACGAACTCATCGACGGCGTCCTGATGGACCTGCGCGGCGAGACGTACGAGACCTGGGACGACCTCAAGGTCTACTGCCGCTGCGTCGCCGGCGCCATCGGCCGGGTCTCGCTCGGCATCTTCGGCACCGAGCCGGGCGCGCGCGGCGCCGAGCGCGCTTCCGAGTACGCGGACACGCTCGGGCTCGCGCTCCAGCTCACCAACATCCTGCGCGACGTGCGGGAGGACGCGGCGGACGGCCGCACCTACCTGCCCGCCGACGACCTCGCCAAGTTCGGCTGCTCGGCCGGATTCGACGCCCCGACTCCGCCGGTGGGCTCGGACTTCGCGGGCCTCGTGCACTTCGAGGTGCGCCGCGCCCGCGCCCTGTTCGCCGAGGGATACCGGCTCCTTCCGCTGCTCGACCGGCGCAGCGGCGCCTGCGTCGCCGCCATGGCCGGCATCTACCGGCGCCTCCTGGACCGCATCGAGCGCGAGCCCGAGGCCGTCCTGCGCGGCCGCGTCTCGCTCCCCGGGCGCGAGAAGGCCTACGTCGCCGTGCGCGGCCTGTCCGGTCTCGACGCCCGCAGCGTCTCCCGGCAGCACCTCAGGAGGCGTGTCCGATGAGCACGTCCGACAGAGCGGTCCGCACCGACGGGAAACGGCGGGCAACCCTCCGCGCCGACGCGGCGTCCATGACTTCAGCGGCCTGCCGTGCGTCTTTCAACCATCGCGCGCACACTGACGGAACGGCCGGAGGGGAGGGCGCATGAGCACCGGGAACATGCGGCCAGACGGGCCGGGCGCGGACACCGCCAGAGAATCCGGACGGCAGACCGCGGTCGTGGTCGGCGGTGGTCTCGCCGGGACCACGGCCGCACTCGCGCTCGCCGACGCGGGCCTCGACGTCACCCTGCTCGAAGGGCGCCCGAGGCTGGGCGGTCTCGCGTTCTCCTTCAGGCGCGGCGACCTCACCATCGACAACGGCCAGCACGTGTACTTGCGCTGCTGCACCGCCTACCGCTGGTTCCTCGACCGCATCGACGGCACGGCCCTGTCGCCCCTGCAGGAACGTCTCGACGTACCCGTCCTCGACGCCGACAGGAACCGGCTCGGCAGACTGCGCCGCACCGCACTGCCCGTGCCGCTGCATCTCGCCGCGAGCCTCGTCACGTATCCGCATCTCTCGCTCGCCGAGCGCGTCAACGTAGGGCGTGCCGCGCTGGCCCTCAAGGGGCTCGACCTGGGCGATCCGGCCCTGGACGAACGGGACTTCGGCAGCTGGCTGGCCGAACACGGCCAGTCGCAGCGCGCCATCGAGGCCCTCTGGGACCTGGTGGGCGTCGCCACCCTGAACGCCGTCGCCGGCGAGTCCTCGCTCGGGCTCGCCGCCATGGTGTTCAAGACCGGGCTGCTGTCCGAACCGGGCGCGGCCGACATCGGCTGGGCCCGCGTCCCCCTCGGTGAACTCCACGACACTCTCGCCCGCAAGGCACTCGACTCCGCGGGCGTACGCACCGAACTCCGTACACGCGTCACCTCCATCTCCCGTACCGAGAACGGACGTTGGAGCGTGGAGGTTCCCGGGGAGCGGATCGCGGCGGACACCGTCGTCCTCGCCGTGCCCCAGCGCGAGACGTACGACCTGCTGCCCGACGGCGCGCTCGACGACGCCGAGCGGCTGCTCGCCATCGGGACCGCGCCGATCCTCAACCTGCACGTCGTCTACGACCGCAAGGTCCTCAAGCGACCCTTCTTCACCGCGCTCGGCTCGCCGGTGCAGTGGGTCTTCGACCGCACGGAAGCGTCCGGGCTCACCGAGGGGCAGTACCTCGCGGTGTCCCAGTCCGCCGCGCACGACGAGATCGACGAGCCCGTCGCCGTGCTCCGCGAGCGCTACCTGCCCGAGTTCGAGCGGCTGCTGCCCGCCGCGCGGGGCGCGAAGGTACTCGACTTCTTCGTCACCCGGGAGCGCACGGCGACCTTCGCGCCGGCCCCCGGCGTCGGCGCGCTGCGGCCCACGGCCCGCACCAACGCCCCCGGCCTGTACCTGGCCGGCGCGTGGACCGCCACCGGGTGGCCCGCGACCATGGAAAGCGCGGTACGCAGCGGTGTCAGCGCCGCCGATGCCGCTCTCGCCGCACTCGACCGCCCACGCGGTCATCTGTTCCGGGAGGCGGCATGAAGCTCGATCTCCAGGGGGCGGACCATCCGGCCCCCGGCGACGCAACAAAAGGAGACCCTGTGCCCGCTGTGCCCTCGGCCGAACCGGCTGCCGACGCGGTGGACGTGACCGCGCTGCTCGAGCGCGGCCGGACCCTTGCCACCCCGGTGCTGCGGGCCGCCGTGGACCGCCTCGCACCCCCGATGGACACCGTCGCCGCCTATCACTTCGGCTGGATCGACGCCCAGGGCAACCCGGCCGACGGCGACGGCGGCAAGGCGGTACGCCCCGCGCTCGCCGTGCTGTCCGCCCAGGTCCCCGGCGCGGCACCCGAGGTGGGCGTGCCCGGCGCGGTCGCCGTCGAGCTCGTGCACAACTTCTCGCTCCTGCACGACGACCTGATGGACGGCGACGAACAGCGCCGCCACCGGGACACCGTCTGGAAGGTGCACGGCCCGGCGCAGGCCATCCTCGTCGGCGACGCACTCTTCGCCCTCGCCAACGAGGTGCTCCTCGAACTCGGCACCGCCGAGGCCGGCCGCGCCACGCGCCGTCTGACCGCCGCCTCGCGCGCCCTGATCGACGGGCAGGCGCAGGACATCAGCTACGAGCACCGCGAGCGGGTCACCGTCGAGGAGTGCCTGGAGATGGAGGGCAACAAGACCGGCGCCCTGCTGGCCTGCGCCTCCTCCATCGGCGCCGTGCTCGGCGGCGCCGACGACCGGACCGCGGACCAGCTGGAGAAGTACGGGTACCACCTCGGCCTCGCCTTCCAGGCCGTCGACGACCTGCTCGGCATCTGGGGCGACCCGGAGGCCACCGGCAAGCAGACCTGGAGCGATCTGCGCCAGCGCAAGAAGTCACTGCCCGTCGTCGCCGCGCTCGCCGCGGGCGGCCCCGCGTCCGAGCGGCTCGGTGAACTCCTCGCCGCCGACGCGAAGAGCAGCGACTTCGACACCTTCTCCGAGGAGGAGTTCGCGGCCCGCGCCGCCCTCATCGAGGAGGCCGGCGGCCGCGACTGGACCGCCGAGGAGGCGCGCCGGCAGTACGCCGTCGCCATCGAGGCCCTGGACTCCGTCCAGATGCAGGACCACGTGCGGGCGCAGTTCGTCGCGCTCGCGGACTTCGTCGTCGTACGAAAGAGATGATCACTATCGCCGGTATATGACTCGCAGTCGCCGGCCGGTGTCCATCCAGGGCATCGGCCGACGGCGGACCCAGCAGAGATCGAGCACTGCACGAAGGGGAAGCCATGACAGCGACGACCGACGGAAGCAGCGGAGCGGCAGCTCCCGGCGCGACCTCGGCCACCACTGCCCAATTGACCGACACGAGCCCCGGGGCGGCCGGGACGCACGACGCCGCCAACCGCGCCGTCCAGCGCGCCACGGACTTCCTGCTCGCCCGGCAGGACGCCCAGGGCTGGTGGAAGGGCGACCTCGACACGAACGTCACGATGGACGCCGAGGACCTGCTGCTGCGCCAGTTCCTCGGGATCGGGGACGAGGCGACCACCCGAGCCGCCGGGCTCTTCATCCGCGGTGAACAGCGCGACGACGGCACCTGGGCCACGTTCTACGGCGGCCCCGGCGAACTCTCCACCACCATCGAGGCGTACGTAGCCCTGCGCCTGGCCGGGGACGCCCCCGACGCGCCGCACATGGCGAAGGCCTCCGCCTGGATCCGGGAGCGGGGCGGCATCGCCGCGAGTCGCGTCTTCACCCGCATCTGGCTGGCCCTGTTCGGCTGGTGGAAGTGGGACGACCTGCCCGAACTGCCCCCGGAACTCATCTACTTCCCGAAGTGGATGCCGCTCAACATCTACGACTTCGGCTGCTGGGCCCGCCAGACCATCGTGCCGCTCACGGTCGTCTCCGCGAAGCGCCCCGTACGGCCCGCGCCCTTCCCGCTCGACGAGCTGCACACCGACGCGCGGGACCCCAACCCGGCCAAGCCCCTTTCTCCGGTGGCGAGTTGGGACGGCGCCTTCGAGCGGCTCGACAAGGCGATGCATCTGTATCGCAAGGTCGCGCCGCGCAGGCTGCGCAAGGCGGCCATGAACTCGGCCGCCCGCTGGATCATCGAGCGCCAGGAGAACGACGGCTGCTGGGGCGGCATCCAGCCCCCGGCGGTGTACTCCGTCATCGCCCTTCACCTGCTCGGCTACGACCTCGAACACCCTGTGATGAAGGCGGGGTTGGAGTCACTCGACCGGTTCGCCGTGTGGCGAGAGGACGGGGCCCGGATGATCGAGGCCTGCCAGTCTCCCGTGTGGGACACCTGCCTGGCCGTGATCGCCCTCGCTGACGCCGGCCTGCCCGCCGACCACCCCCGGCTGGTCAAGGCCGCCGACTGGATGCTCCGGGAGCAGATCGACCGGACCGGCGACTGGTCCGTACGCAGGCCCCAACTCGCCTCCGGCGGCTGGGCGTTCGAGTTCCACAACGACAACTACCCCGACATCGACGACACCGCCGAGGTCGTCCTCGCGCTGCGCCGCGTCCGGCACCCGGACACCGTGCGCATGGAGAAGGCCATCGAGCGCGGCGTGCGCTGGAACCTCGGCATGCAGTCGAGGAACGGCGCCTGGGCCGCCTTCGACGTCGACAACACCAGCCCGTTCCCGAACCGGCTGCCGTTCTGCGACTTCGGCGAGGTCATCGACCCCCCGTCCGCGGACGTCACCGGGCACGTGGTGGAGATGCTCGCCGTCGAGGGCATGTCGCACGACCCGCGCACCCGGCGCGGCATCGAGTGGCTGCTCGCCGAACAGGAGCCGAACGGCGCCTGGTTCGGCCGCTGGGGCGTCAACTATGTATACGGGACAGGGTCGGTGCTGCCCGCCCTGACGGCCGCCGGGCTGCCCGCCTCGCACCCCGCGGTCCGCCGCGCCGTGGCCTGGCTCGAATCCGTCCAGAACGACGACGGCGGCTGGGGCGAGGACCTGCGCTCCTACCGCTACGAGGACTGGAAGGGTCACGGCGTCTCGACCGCCTCGCAGACCGGCTGGGCGCTGATGGCGCTCCTGTCGGCGGGGGAGCGGGACTCCAAGGCCGTCGAGAGGGGAGCCGCCTGGCTGACCGAGACCCAGCTGGAGGACGGCACCTGGGACGAGCCGTACTTCACCGGCACCGGCTTCCCGTGGGACTTCTCGATCAACTACCACCTCTACCGCCATGTCTTCCCGCTCACGGCACTCGGCCGGTACGTCCATGGGGAGCCGTTCGCCGACCAGGCGTCCCTGCCGGGCAAGGGGAGCTGATGGCCCGATCCCCGGCGGCCCCGCGCCCGCCGGACGCCGCCCCGCTGCTGGTCGCCTGCGCGCTCGGCATCGAGCACCTCGCCCTGCGCACCGGCGCCCGGACCGGGGCGCCCGCCCCCGTGACCGTGCTGCGCACGGGCATGGGCCCCAAGGCGGCCGAGCGGTCCGTGGCCAAGGTCCTCGAGGACCCCGCCCTGCAGGACGCGGCGGTCGTCGCGACCGGCTTCTGCGCCGGCCTCGCCCCCGGGATGCACCCGGGCGACCTGGTCGTCGCCGAGGAGACCCGCGACCCGTACGGCTCCACGCCGTGCACCGGTACGGAACTCCTCGTCAAGGAGCTGGTCAGGGCGGTACCGGGACGGACCGTGCACACCGGTCCGCTCACCGGCTCCGACCATGTCGTGCGCGGACACGAGCGCGGCGACCTGCTCGCCACGGGCGCGATCGCCGTGGACATGGAGTCCGCGGCCACGCTGCGCACGGCGGCCGCGCGGGGCCCGCGTCCGGTTGCGGCCGTACGAGTGGTCGTGGACGCTCCAGAACATGAACTCGTCCGTATCGGCACGGTGCGCGGTGGAATATCAGCTTTCCGCGTTCTTCGTGCCGTGCTTCCCGCATTTTTCGAATGGCACCGTTCTTTGCTGCTCCCCCGGAGGTGAGCCAGATGGCCATGCCGCTTCGTCAGTCCATCAAGGTCGCGACGTACCTCATTGAACAGAAGGTTCGCAAGCGCGACAAGTTCCCGCTCATTGTCGAACTGGAGCCGCTGTACGCCTGCAACCTCAAGTGCGAGGGCTGCGGAAAGATCCAGCATCCCGCCGGAGTGCTGAAGCAGCGGATGCCCGTGGCGCAGGCCGTGGGCGCCGTCCTCGAGTCCGGCGCGCCGATGGTGTCCATCGCCGGCGGCGAGCCGCTCATGCATCCGCACATCGACGAGATCGTCCGGCAGCTGGTGGCGAAGAAGAAGTACGTCTTCCTCTGCACGAACGCGTTGCTCATGCGCAAGAAGATGGACAAGTTCACGCCCTCGCCGTACTTCGCCTTCACGGTGCACATCGACGGGATGCGCGAGCGTCACGACGAGTCCGTCGCCAAGGAAGGCGTCTTCGACGAGGCGGTGGAGGCGATCAAGGAGGCCAAGAAGCGGGGCTTCCGCGTCACCACGAACTCCACCTTCTTCAACACGGACACCCCGCAGAACATCATCGAGGTCCTGAACTACCTCAACGACGACCTCGAGGTCGACGAGATGATGCTCTCGCCCGCCTACGCCTACGAGAAGGCGCCCGACCAGGAGCACTTCCTGGGCGTGGAGCAGACCCGCGAGCTCTTCAAGAAGGCCTTCGCGGGCGGCAACAGGCGCCGCTGGCGCCTCAACCACTCGCCGCTGTTCCTCGACTTCCTCGAGGGCAAGGTCGACTTCCCGTGCACGGCGTGGGCGATCCCGAACTACTCGCTCTTCGGCTGGCAGAAGCCCTGCTACCTGATGGCGGACGGGTACGTCACCACGTACAAGGACCTCATCGAGAAGACCGACTGGGACGCCTACGGGCGCGGCAAGGACGAGCGCTGCAACAACTGCATGGCGCACTGCGGTTACGAGCCGACGGCCGTCCTCGCCACGATGGGCTCGCTCAAGGAGTCCCTCCGCGCCGCCCGCGAGACCGTCTCAGGGAATCGGGGCTGATACCCCATGAACTCCGGAGAGCCCGTCTCACTTGGGCTCCCTTCGCTGCCGGTCCGACCGATCGCCGACCGCAGAACGAGTCGGCAGATCCACGTCGGACCGGTGGCAGTGGGGGGCGGAGCGCCGGTGTCCGTGCAGTCGATGACGACGACGCGGACCTCGGACATCGGGGCCACGCTGCAGCAGATCGCCGAACTGACGGCGTCCGGCTGCCAGATCGTGCGGGTGGCGTGCCCCACGCAGGACGACGCGGACGCGCTCGCGACGATCGCGAGGAAGTCGCAGATCCCGGTCATCGCGGACATCCACTTCCAGCCGAAGTACGTCTTCGCGGCCATCGAGGCGGGCTGCGCCGCGGTCCGGGTGAACCCGGGCAACATCAAGCAGTTCGACGACAAGGTCAAGGAGATCGCGCAGGCGGCCAAGGACCACGGCACCCCGATCCGTATCGGGGTCAACGCCGGTTCCCTGGACGCCCGTTTGCTGAAGAAGTACGGAAAGGCGACGCCCGAGGCGCTCGTCGAGTCGGCGCTGTGGGAGGCGTCCCTCTTCGAGGAGCACGGGTTCAGCGACATCAAGATCTCGGTCAAGCACAACGACCCCGTGGTGATGGTGAACGCCTACCGGCAGCTCGCCGCTGCCAGTGACTATCCGCTGCATCTGGGTGTGACCGAGGCGGGCCCGGCCTTCCAGGGCACCATCAAGTCCGCTGTCGCCTTCGGGGCGCTGCTGAGTGAGGGGATCGGCGACACGATCCGTGTCTCGCTGTCCGCGCCGCCGGTCGAGGAGATCAAGGTCGGTATCCAGATCCTGGAGTCGCTGGGGCTTCGGCAGCGGCGTCTGGAGATCGTGTCGTGCCCGTCGTGCGGGCGGGCGCAGGTCGACGTCTACAAGCTGGCCGACGAGGTCTCCGCGGGCCTCGACGGGATGGAGGTGCCCCTTCGGGTCGCCGTCATGGGGTGTGTGGTGAACGGTCCCGGCGAGGCGCGCGAGGCGGATCTCGGCGTCGCGTCGGGCAACGGCAAGGGCCAGATCTTCGTGAAGGGCGAGGTCATCAAGACCGTCCCCGAGTCGAAGATCGTCGAGACCCTCATCGAAGAGGCGATGAAGATCGCCGAGCAGATGACGGACGCCGGGGTGGCCTCGGGCGCTCCCGACGTCACCGTGAGCTGAGGAACAACCGGAGAGGGGGCCCGAGCGTGACAATTCTGGAAAGCATCCGGGGGCCGCGCGATCTGAAGGCGCTGAGCGAGGAACAGCTCGACGAACTGGCCGCGGAGATCAGGGAGTTCCTGATCCACGCGGTCGCGAGAACCGGCGGCCACCTGGGACCCAACCTCGGGGTGGTGGAACTCTCGATCGCCCTGCACCGGGTCTTCGAGTCGCCGGTCGACCGGATCCTGTGGGACACCGGCCACCAGAGCTACGTGCACAAGATGCTGACAGGACGTCAGGACTTCTCGAAGCTGCGCGGGAAGGGCGGCCTGTCCGGCTACCCCTCGCGCGAGGAGTCCGAGCACGACGTCATCGAGAACAGCCACGCGTCCACCGCGCTCGGCTGGGCGGACGGCCTCGCCAAGGCCAACCAGGTCCTGGGGGAGCGGGGCCACGTCGTCGCCGTCATCGGCGACGGGGCGCTCACCGGCGGCATGGCCTGGGAGGCGCTCAACAACATCGCGGCCGCCAAGGACCGCCCGCTGATCATCGTCGTCAACGACAACGAACGGTCCTACGCCCCGACCATCGGCGGCCTCGCCAACCACCTGGCCACCCTGCGCACCACCGACAGCTACGAGAAGGTCCTCGCCTGGGGCAAGGACGTCCTCCTGCGCACCCCCGTCATCGGACACACCGTGTACGAGTCCCTGCACGGCGCCAAGAAGGGGTTCAAGGACGCCTTCGCGCCGCAGGGCATGTTTGAGGACCTGGGGCTCAAGTACGTGGGGCCCATCGACGGGCACGACCTGGGCGCGGTGGAGTCGGCGCTGCGACGTGCGAAACGGTTCCACGGGCCGGTGCTCGTGCACTGCCTCACCGAGAAGGGCCGCGGCTACGAGCCCGCCCTCGCGGACGAGGCCGACCGGTTCCACACCGTCGGCGTGATGGACCCGCTCACCTGCGAGCCCCTCGCGCCGTCCAACGGCCCGTCCTGGACCTCGGTGTTCGGCGACGAGATCGCCCGCATCGGGCGGGAGCGCGACGACGTCGTGGCGATCACCGCGGCGATGCTGCACCCGGTCGGCCTCACCAAGTTCGCCCAGGAGTTCCCCGGCCGGGTGTGGGACGTGGGGATCGCCGAGCAGCACGCGGCGGTCTCGGCGGCCGGACTCGCGACCGGCGGCCTCCACCCGGTCGTCGCCGTCTACGCAACCTTCCTCAACCGCGCCTTCGACCAGCTCCTCATGGATGTGGCGCTGCACAACTGCGGCGTGACCTTCGTCCTCGACCGGGCGGGCGTGACCGGCGTCGACGGCGCCTCGCACAACGGCATGTGGGACATGTCCGTCCTCCAGGTCGTCCCCGGCCTGCGCATCGCCGCGCCCCGAGACGCCGAGCAACTGCGGGCGCAGCTGCGCGAAGCGGTCACCGTGGACGACGCCCCGACGCTGATCCGCTTCCCGAAGGAGTCGGTCGGCCCCGAGATCCCGGCGGTGGACCGGATCGGCGGCCTCGACGTACTGCACCGGGCGGACGACCCGGACGTCCTGCTGGTCTCCGTCGGCGTGATGGCGCCGGTGTGCCTCCAGGTGGCGGAACTCCTGGAAGCGCGCGGCATCAACTGCACGGTCGTGGACCCGCGGTGGGTCAAACCCGTCGACCCGGACCTTGCGCCCCTCGCCGCACGGCACCGGCTCGTCGCCGTCGTCGAGGACAACAGCAAGGCGGCCGGCGTCGGCTCCGCCGTGGCGCTCGCGCTCGGCGAGGCCGAAGTCGACGTACCCGTACGGCGGTTCGGGATCCCCGACCAGTTCCTCGCGCACGCCAAGCGCGGCGAGGTGCTCGCCGACATCGGGCTCACGCCCGTCGAGATCGCCGGGCGGATCGGCACCAGCATGGCCCGCAGGGCCGAGACCGCGGCCCTCGTGGCCGGCAAGGAGAGCGACGACGTATGAGCAAGGAGTTCGATCTCGCAAGACTCCTGGCCGACCGCGGCGCCGAGCGCTACGAGCTGCACGCCAAGTACCTCAACCACCAGCTCCCGCGCATGCTGCACACCATCGGCTTCGACAAGGTCTACGAGCGGGCGGAAGGCGCCTACTTCTGGGACGAGGACGGCAACGACTACCTGGACATGCTCGCCGGGTTCGGCGTGATGGGCCTCGGCCGGCACCACCCCGTCGTCCGCAAGGCGCTGCACGACGTCCTCGACGCCTCGCTCGCCGACCTCACCCGCTTCGACTGCCAGCCGCTGCCGGGCCTCCTCGCCGAACGGCTCCTCGCCCACAGCCCGCACCTGGACCGGGTCTTCTTCGGCAACAGCGGGACGGAGGCCGTCGAGACGGCACTGAAGTTCGCCCGGTACGCCACGGGCCGGCCCAGGGTCCTGTACTGCGGTCACGCCTTCCACGGACTGACCACTGGGTCTCTGTCCGTGAACGGCGAGTCCGGATTCCGGGACGGCTTCGCGCCGCTCCTGCCGGACACGGCGGTGCCGCTCGGTGACCTCGACGCCCTGCGCGCGGAGCTCGCGAAGGGCGACGTGGCAGGGCTGATCGTCGAGCCCATCCAGGGCAAGGGCGTCCACGGGACACTGCCCGGCTATCTGCGCGCCGCTCAGGAGCTGCTCCACCAGCACAAGGCGCTGCTCATCGCGGACGAGGTGCAGACGGGCCTCGGCAGGACGGGCGACTTCTACGCCTACCAGCACGAGGAGGGCGTCGAACCCGACCTCGTATGCGTGGCGAAGGCGCTCTCCGGCGGCTATGTGCCCGTCGGCGCGACCCTCGGCAAGGACTGGATCTTCAAAAAGGTCTACTCGTCCATGGACCGCGTCCTCGTGCACTCGGCCAGCTTCGGCTCGAACGCGCAGGCCATGGCCGCAGGGCTCGCCGTGCTCTCCGTGATGGAGAACGAGGAGGTCGTCGCGAACGCCCGGGTGACCGGTGAGCTCCTGAAGTCCCGGCTCACCGCGCTCGTCGACCGCTACGAGCTGCTGAGCGACGTACGCGGCCGCGGCCTGATGATCGGCATCGAGTTCGGGCGGCCGAAGTCGCTGAAGCTGCGCAGCCGCTGGACGATGCTCCAGGCCGCGCGCAAGGGTCTCTTCGCGCAGATGGTCGTCGTGCCGCTGCTCCAGAAGCACCGGATCCTCACGCAGGTCTCCGGCGACCATCTGGAGGTCATCAAGCTGATCCCGCCGCTGATCATCGGGGAGCGCGAGGTGGACCGCTTCGTCGAGGCGTTCACCGCCGTCATGGACGACGCGCACTCGGGCGGCGGGCTGATGTGGGACTTCGGCAAGACGCTGGTGAAGCAGGCGGTCGCCAACCGCTGACCGCTTCGTAAGGCCACTTCCTGAAGAAGGTCGCTGTACGAAGGTCGCTGTTTGCCTCTGGGGCAAGAAATTTGCCCCAAAGGTACGGCTCTGGCTCAATCGACGATATGAGCCCTGCCCCTCCGGAGCCGGCTCCGGAACCCACGGAGCTGCCCGCCGTCGCCCCGCAGCTGCGCGAACTCCGGCGCCGCGCCGCCCTGACCCTGGAGGCCGCGGCCCGCGCCGCCGGGCTCTCGCCCGCGCACCTCTCCCGCCTGGAGACGGGCCGCCGTCAGCCCTCGCTCCCGATGCTGCTCGCCCTCGCCCGCACCTACGGTACGACGGTCTCCGAGCTCCTGGGCGAGACGCCCGCCGACAGGGACGCCGTCGTGCGCTCCGGCGACATGGAGCCCACCGAGGCGGGCGGCTGGATCTACCGGCAGGCGGGCGCCCCGGGGCGCGGCATGCAGGCCTTGCGCGTGCACGTGCCGTTCGGAGCCCAGGGCGACATCGTGCGGGTCCACCCCGGTGAGGAGTGGCTGTACGTCCTCGAAGGGCGGCTGCGGCTGCGCCTCGGCGATACCGCGTACGCGCTCGCGCCGGGGGACAGCGCGCACTTCGACTCGCTCACCCCGCACCGGATCGCCGCCGCCGACCGCGACGGCGCCGAGCTCCTCTTCGTACACACCCTGCTGCAGAGCCCGTCCGCCGCGCTGTGTCTCGGCCCGGCGACGGGCGGCGGCGAACGGACCCAGGGAGGCCCTCGATGAGCGCAGAGCCCAACGACGTGACCGAGCCCGAGCGGCAGCCCGCCCGGCGTGACATTGAGGACAAGCTCCCGCGCGGCATCTGGGTGCGCCTGCTTGTCTACGTCTTCGCCGGGCACCTCGTCGCGGGCTTCATCTATCTGCTGTTCACGCTGGGGGCGTCACGCGGGTGACGCGCGGGTGACGCGCCCCGCGTGTGGACCGGTGAGCCTCAGTCGAGGAGGCGCTCGCGCAGCCGCTCGCGCCGGGCGGGGGAGAGCTTGAGGCCTTCCTCCAGGTAGCGGTCGGTGGAGCCCCAGGTCTGCACGACCTGCTCGAAGGCGGCCGCCAGATACGTGGCGCGGGCGTCGAACAGCGGGCTCAGCAGCTCCATGACTTCGGGGGACATCGCGTCCTTCGAGGCACTGCTGCGGTGCACCTTGTAGCGGCGGTGCGTCGCGTTCGACTCCAGGTAGTCCGCCTCGATGGCGTCGCGCTCCACACCCACGGCCAGGAGCGTGACCGCTATCGACAGCCCCGCGCGGTCCTTGCCCGCCGCGCAGTGCATGAGCGCCGGCACGCTGTCCTCGGCGAGGGAGTGCAGGACCTGGCTGTGCTCGGCGGTGCGCTCCGTGATGATCGCCCGGTACGACGTGATCATGCGGTTCGCGGCCTGGCCCTCGGCGAGGGCGGCGCGCAGGTCGTCGAGGTTGCCGTCGCGCACCATCTGCCAGAACTCGGCGCCGTCCGCCGGGTCGGTCAGCGGCAGATTCACGTTCCGCACGCCGGGCAGCGTGACGTCGGGGCCTTCGAGGCGCTGGTCGGCGGCGTTGCGGAAGTCGAAGATCGTGTGCAGCCCGAGCGAGGAGAGGAACGCGGCGTCCTCGTCCGTGGCGTGCGCGAGGTGACCACTGCGGAACAGCACGCCCTGCTTGACCCGACGCCCGTCCACGGTCGGGAGACCACCGACATCGCGGAAGTTGCGCACTCCGGCCAACTCGGGCTCGGTGGACGGGACCTGCTGCGTCACGGGGGCTCCTCCCGGTCGGCCGCGGCGCTGCTCGCCTGCGGGCGGCTTCGACGATACGACATGGCTGCCAGGGGCAACCATGTGAGAGGCGGCTGGTGATTGAGTGTCGAATGCCCGAAATAAACCGATAGATAGGTAATCAAGCTTTATGGGATAACTGACCCTGAAATACAGCCACATGGTGGCCGATAGGTGAGCAGGGTCATAGCGGTGACCGTGCGTGGCGGCGGGGCCGAATGAGTTTCCAGTAGGTATCGCAGTTGCAAAGATCGTGAATCGACGGAGCGTGACGGCCTTTTCCGGAATGGATCATTTAAGGATCAAGAACCGGAATGCCCGGGGGAATTCGCGGCTTGTCCCCGCGCTCCCCGCTCGCTTACGTTCGGCGCAATCCGGACGGACCGCCTAATCCTGCCGCCGCCCGGAATCCGCACATCGATCCGTGCTCGGCAGGAGTGGGGGACCCAGGTAGACCGCCGTTTCCGGGACACCGGAAACGGCTCGGGGTGAAGCCGTGCCCGAAAGGGGCGCGGCCGGGCAGTTCCAGCCCGAACCCGACAGCTCACCTCGCAGGCGACGGAGAGGAATCCCCCATGCCCGCGAAGGGTAAGCACCGTCGTCCCAAGTCCCAGGGCTTCGCACGCACGATCGTCGTTGCCGGAGTGGGCGGCGTCGCGCTCGCGCTGCCGCTGATGGGTGCCGCCGGCGTCCACGCCGCGACTCCCGCGGTCGCCCACTCGGTCGTGAAGGCCGCGCCCGCCGCCAAGACCTACACGGTCAAGGGCGGGGACAGCCTTTCGAAGATCGCCGACGCGCAGAACGTCAGCGGCGGCTGGAAGAAGCTCTACGCCGACAACCGCTCGGCCGTCGGCGGCAACCCCTCCCTGATCCACCCGGGCCTGAAGCTGACGATCGGCCAGAAGGCCGCGGCTCCCGCCGCGAAGTCCTCGGCCACCGCCACGCAGGCTTCCGCAACCAAGGCCGCCACCGCTTCCGGTTACACGCTGCCCGTCCAGAGCGCCTCCATCGGCACGGCGTACAAGACCGCGGGCAGCATGTGGTCCAGCGGCTACCACACCGGTGTCGACTTCGTGGTTCCGACGGGCACTCCGCTCAAGGCCATAGCCGCGGGCACCGTCGTGTCGGCCGGCCTTGACGGTGCGTACGGCAACGAGGTCGTCATCCAGCACGCCGACGGCAAGTACTCGCAGTACGCCCACATGTCGTCCCTCTCCGTCTCGTCCGGGCAGACCGTGACCGAGGGTCAGCAGATCGGCCTCTCCGGCGCGACCGGCAACGTCACGGGACCGCACCTGCACTTCGAGATCCGCACCACCCCGAGCTACGGCTCGGACGTGGACCCGGTCGCGTACCTCCGTGCCCACGGGGTCTCGCTCTGACTCCGAAGGTGTGACGTCGCTCCGACCCTGACGGTGTGACGTGAAGGTGTCTCGTCGAGGCGTGACGTGAAGGGGCGGGTCCGGTTCCGGGCCCGCCCCTTCGTCGTGCCCCTTCGTCGTGTCCCGTCGTATTCCTGAAATCGCGAAACTGACCGGGTGGGCTATATCACCACCCGTCAACCCCTTCCTACGGTCGCGTAGGTCACATCGCAGGGTGAAAGATGTGTGGTCGTGGCAAACGAATCGAGATCACTCAGCGGCGGCACGATTCGGTCCTACGCGGCGGTGGGGGACAGCTTCACCGAAGGCGTCGGGGACCCCGGTCCCGACGGGGCCTTCGTGGGCTGGGCCGACCGTCTCGCCGTCCTCCTGGACGACCGGACCCCCGAGCACTCCTTCCGGTACGCGAACCTTGCCGTGCGCGGCAAGCTCCTCGACCAGATCGTGGAGGACCAGCTCCCGCGGGCCGTCGAACTCGCCCCGGACCTGGTGACCTTCGCCGCCGGCGGCAACGACATCATCCGTCCCGGCACCGACCCCGACGACGTCGCGGAGCGCTTCGAGAAGGCCGTGGCCCGGCTGACCTCCGCCGTCGGCACGGTCATGGTGACCACCGGCTTCGACACCCGGGACGTCCCGGTCCTCAAGCATCTGCGCGGCAAGATCGCGACGTACAACGGGCATGTGCGCGCGGTCGCCGACCGCTACGGCTGCCCGGTGCTCGACCTGTGGTCCCTCAAGACCGTCCAGGACCGCCGTGCCTGGGACGACGACCGGCTGCACCTCTCGCCCGAGGGGCACACGCGGGTCGCGCTGCGGGCGGGGCAGGCGCTCGGCGTCGAGGTGCCGGCGGACCCGGACCAGCCGTGGCCGGCGCAGCCGCCGCGCGGCACGCTGGAGGTGCGGCGCGACGACATCCACTGGGCGCGGGAGTTCCTGGTGCCGTGGATCGGCCGACGGCTGCGCGGCGAGTCGTCCGGGGATCATGTGGCGGCGAAGCGGCCGGATCTGCTGCCGCTCTGACGGGAGTTGCGCGCGTCATGGGGGAGCTCGCCCTTGGGGGCGGCTCCCCCGCGTCATTTCTGCGCGGTCACCCCGGGCTCCCTTCGGAGCCCGACGTCGTGGCGCCGTCAGCCCGCCGTCGTCGCCGTCAGGTCCGCCCGCTCGAGTCCCAGCTCGCGGGCCAGCGCGTCGTCGACCCACTCCTGCATGCGGGTCCGTGAGACCGTCCCCGTATACGCGGTCATCTGCACCGCGAGACCGTCGAGGAGCGCCGTCAGGCGCAGTGCGGCGCCCGCCGGGTCCGGGCAGCGGAACTCGCCCGCCGCCACGCCCTCCGCGACGACCTCCGTGAGCGCCGCCTTCCACTGCTTGTCCAGGTCGCGCGTGACCTCCCGCAGCGCGGGCTCACGCAGTGCCGCGGACCAGCCCTCGATCCACAGCCGCCACCCCTTGGCCTGCCCGGTCGGCGCGTACCAGCGCACGGCCGAGCGCAGCCGGCGCAGCGCCGTCGTGCGCTTGCCCAGCAGCTTGCGCAGATGCGCCAGGTCGCCCTCGGCGGCGTGCGCGAACGCGGCCGAGACGAGCTTTTCCTTCGTCGAGAAGTGGTACAGAACCAGCGCGTTGCTCACCCCGAGCGCTGCGGCGACGTCGGCGATGCGCACGGCTGCCACGCCCCGCGCCTCGATCTGCTCGATGGCGGCACGCAGCAACTCTTCGCGCCGCTCGGCCACGCTCAACCGCACTCTTGCCACGCGGTAACCCTACACACGGGCACCGGCGGTGGGGGCCGAGCGGCGAACCCGGCGTGAACGCCTCGTGCACGACTCTTGACAGTGCCCAGTGGTGCCCGTCACAGTCTCGCTTACTGACTGGCCGTTCAGTCAATAGGGCGACTGGGGAGCCGGTCCGGCACCGTCGCAAGAAGAGTCGCAGCACCGTAGCAAGAAGAGTCGCAGCACAGTCCGAGAACAACCGTCACGCCCCGTGCCCCGTCGTGCAGCAGGAGTTTCCCCGTGACCCAAGCGCCGCCGATACCGCCGACCGAGCCGTCCGCCAAGGGCGCACCCGACCTGCCTGACCTGTCTGAGGGCTGGGGTGAACAGCGCTCCCGGCTCAAGAAGGACCTGCGCAGGCTGGACGTGCTGTTCTTCCTGATCTGCACCCTCGTCGGCCTCGACACGATCGGCTCCGTGGCCGCCCAGGGTCCGCAGGGCCTGACCTGGATGGCGATCCTCGCCCTCGCGTTCTTCCTCCCGTACGGGCTGCTCGTGGCCGAACTCGGCTCGGCCTTCCCCGTGCAGGGCGGCCCCTACGTCTGGACGCGCCTGGCGTTCGGGCGGCTCGTCGCCGGTGTGAACCAGCTCCTCTACTGGATCTCCAACCCCGTCTGGGTGGGCGGCAGTCTGTGCATCATCGCGCTCACCACGTGGGAGGAGTTCTTCACCCCGCTGCCGGGATTCTGGAAGTACGCGGCCGGCCTCGTCTTCATCTGGGGCGGCGCACTGGCCGTCGTACAGTCCGTGCGCATCGGCAAGTGGGTGCCCATCGCGGGCGCCGTAGCCCGGGTCGTGCTCCTCGGGTTCTTCCTCGTCTCCGTGGTGGTGTTCGCCGTCCAGCACGGCGTGCACGCGCTGCCCGCGGGTGAGTTCGTCCCGACGTACGCCGGTTTCGTGGCGCTGGTCCCGGTCCTGATCTTCAACTACGTCGGCTTCGAACTGCCCAGCTCAGCGGCCGAGGAGATGACGAACCCGCGGCGCGACATCCCCCTGTCGATCCTGCGCTCGGGCTTCGCGGCGGTGCTCCTCTACGGCGGCCCGATCCTCGGCATCCTCTTTGTGCTGCCCAGCAAGGAGATCGGCAGCCTCGGCGGTTTCATCGACGCCTGCAAGGCCGTGTTCACGGTCTACGGCGGGTCGATCGCGGCCGACGGCACGGTCACGCTCACCGGCCTCGGCTCCGTCTTCGGCGGGGTCGCCGCGGCGGGCCTGATCATCGGCCTGCTGACCTCGGGCGTCACCTGGGCCATGGGCGCCCACCGCGCGCAGGCCGTCGCCTGTGCGGACGGCGCGGGTCCGGCGTGGCTCGGCCGCATCTCCGAGAAGCACGGGACGCCGGTGCGGGTGAACCTGCTCTCCGCCGTGCTCGGTTCGATCCTCTTCGTGGTCGCCCTCAACCTCACGGGCGGCAACGGCGAGAAGTACTTCGCGGCGGGCCTCGGCCTGACGATCTGCACCACCTTCATCTCGTACGTCATCACCTTCCCCAGCCTCGCCGTGCTGCGCCGCAAGTACCCGGACACGCCGCGCCCGTACGCCGTCCCGGGCGGACGCGTGGGCGCGTGGGTCGTGAGCGTCCTCGCCACCGGGTTCGTGGCGTTCACCGTGATCGTGCTGATCTGGCCGGGCTTCGGGGTCGGCTGGTTCGGCTCGGCGGGCAGTGCGGCGGACTCATTGCCTGAGTCGTTCGCCGGCCAGCGCGCCCAGTACACACTCAGCCAGGTGCTGCCCCTGCTGCTCTTCGTCGGCATCGGGCTCGCCTTCTACGCCATGGGCGCGCGGACGCGCAGGCGCGTGAGCGAGTAGCGCGGCCGCGCGCAAGAGAGGGCCTTCCCCGTGGCGGGGAGGGCCCTCTGGCGTGTCGGATCCCGACGGACGATCTGCCGCGTCAGACGCCCACGAACTGGTAGTCACGCACGATGCGTCCGTCCTCCGCCACAACCACGAACTCCAGCCCTTCGCCCGTCACTTCCCTGCTTTGCGTGAGGACCGACTCCCAGCGGAACGTGACGACGTCGTTCAACTGCTGCGCGTGCGCGGCCGTCGCCCTGAACGTGTACTCGCCGGACGCCACGAACTCTTCATGGGCCCGCGCCACCCGCGCCTCCAGCTCCTCGTGACCGCGCGCCTACAAGGCGGCCGTGGGGAAGCCGAGGCGCACGGCCGACTCCCGCAACTCCTGCGGCGGCAGCAGGGCGTGCACACCGTCCGGGGACCACAGCGCGTGCACCGCCCTGCGGCGCAGCTCGGGGTCCCTCTCGTTCCAGACGGCCGCGTACCGGCCGGCCAGCTCCTGTGCGTCGATGTGCGGCGTGGTCTCGCTCTCTTCCTGTCCTGTCCCTGATGGCTGTACGTGATGTGTGAACTCTGCGCGACGGGATGCGGCGCGACAATTCCCCGCAGGGAATGGCCAGTAGGTCCCGTCGTCGGGTTGGCGACTGTTTCTTGATTGATGGTCACGCTTGGTCATTTCGGGATAACTTGCCGGGATGGATCAAGGGATGGTTTCGGCGACAAGGGCTGCCCGGATATTGGGGGTGTCGACGCGGACGCTGCGCAGGTATACGGCATCCGGGGTGCTGGCTGACCGCAGGTCGCCGGGCGGGAAGCGCATCTTCTCCGTGGTGGAGCTGGAAGCGTTGCGGGCCGAGGCCGGGAAGCTGCCGGATGTTGAGGGTGTGGTGTTGTACGGGCGCGTGTCGTCCCAGCGGCAGCGGGGTGAGGGTGACCTTGACCGGCAGATGGCCCGGCTCAGAAAGGCTGCTGCCGGGCGCCCGGTTGTGGGCGAGTTCTTCGATGTCGCCTCTGGCCTCTCGGACCAGCGGCGGGGGCTGCGCAGGGCGTTGACGTTGTGTCAGCGTCCGGAAGTGTCGGTGCTGCTGGTCGAGCACGAGGAACGCCTTGCTCGGTTCGGGACCGGGGTCATGCGGGATGTAATGCTGCCAGCGTTCGGTGTGGCGCTGGAAATTACCGGTACGGATGAAGACCTGGACGCTTCGCAGGAATCGGAGCTGGTGCGGGACATGCTGGCCGTGGTCACCTCGTTCTCCGGAAGGTTGTACGGGGAGCGCTCCGCGAAGGCCAGGGCGCTGACGAAGGCAGTCAAGTCCACTGTCTTTTCCCCGGACTTGTAGGACATGCTTGGCCATCGCCGGTAGGGTGATCTTGTCGATGTGAGGGGAGGTCAGCCAGTGGCGCGTAAGAAGCGAGGTAAGCGGCTTCGCGTACTGGCTGACCCTTTCACCGTCGCCGCCCCGTCTGGGGCCCGGATACGGGACCGTGTGCATGCCACCGGCGCTGACGCCGAAGTCCTCACGCTGGCCGGCCGGCATCTGGGTCACCATCAGCGAGTCGACCTCGCCCGGCGAGTCGAGATCGGCAAGGTGTGCGTCAAGGACAATCAGCGCACCGAGCGGAAACACTCGCTGACGAAGCACTCGTCGTCGCGCATGGCTGGCGCGATGACCAGGGCGAGCGAGGACCAGTACCAGCTCTCTTTGCGGTGCCTGTACGACGAAGCGTCCTCGCTCCGCCGGGCGATCCGTACCATCACCCGCCGCCTGGCTGTTGCGTGCGGGACCAAGAAGGGCAAGGTCCGCGGCTACCGGGACCAGGCCGAACACTTCGGCAAACGGCGCCGCATGCAGGTCCTCAATGCGCGCCTCGCCCGAGTCGAGCAGCGCATTGCCGAGGGTCGGCCGAGCATTGTGGTCGGCGGGCGCCGCCTGGCGAAGACCCGGCACAATCTGGCCAAGGCCCGGCTCACCGAGCAGCAGTGGCGCGAACGGTGGGACGCTGAGCGGCTGTTTCTCACCGCTGACGGGGAGTCGGGGGCACCGTTCGGGAACTACACCATCAGCGTGGACCCGAACGATGGCAGCGTGACGGTCGTTCTCCCCGAGCCTCTGCGGCACCTGGCGAATCAGCCTCGTGGCCGGTACCGGCTGTCCTGCACCGTGCAGTTCTCGCACCGCCGTGACGAGTGGCTGGACCGCGTGACCGCGAACCGCGCCGTGCGGTACGACTTCGTCCACGATCCCGAGCGCGGACGCTGGTACCTCGATGCGTCCTGGGGCGCTGACACGGCCGTGCTGCCCACTCCGGAGGAGATCCGGCGGTTTGGTGAGCGGACGATCGGCATCGACCTCAACGCCGATCACCTGGCCGCCTACGTGTTGGACCCCCACGGAAACCCGATCGGCCAGCCCCACAGCATCCCCCTCGACCTGGTCGGCCCGGCATCGCAGCGGGACGGCCGACTGCGCGAGACGATCAGCCAACTCATCACGCTCGCCCGGCGCCACAACTGCGCCGGGATCGTGGTGGAGAACCTCAACTTCGACGACGCCCGCGCCACCGGCCGCGAGCGGATGGGGCGAGGCCGGCGCGGCAAGACCTTCCGCCGCACCGTCGCCGGTATCCCGACCGCACGGTTCCGGGAACGGCTGCGCGGCATGGCATTCCACGCCGGCCTCGTCGTCATCGCCGTCGACCCGGCCTACACCAGCAGCTGGGGCGAGAGGTACTGGAAGACCCCGCTCCAGGAGACCAGCAAGAAGACCACGGTCACACGGCACCACGGTGCCGCTGTGGCTACCGGCAGGCGTGGCCTGGGACACAGGATCCGGCGTCGGCCAGGTGTGACCGTAAGCGACCAGAGGATCGCTTCGCGGAGAGCTGCCGGCCAGACCGTATCCGTTCCCAGGCCATGCGGGACCGTGAGCCCACCCAGGACAGCGAGCGCGCCCGTACGGGGCGGTAAGACTCGGCTGGACCGAGGTGACCAACTCGCGCTGTTCCTCGACCCCGAAGACCGTTCGTGGGGTCACCGGATCACCTATCCGGTTTGTCACGATTCGGCCAACACTGGCCAATCACGATAGGAACGGTAGACACGGTCCGGTGACGACGCAGGCGGAATCGGCTGAGGTGGGGACAGGGGCAGGGCCTTCGGGCAGGGCGGCGCCGCGCGGGCTCGGTGAGGCGTTGCGTGAGTGGCGGGTGCGGCGGCGCGTCAGCCAGCTGGAGTTGTCCACGCGGGCGGGGACCACGCAGCGGCATGTCAGCTTCGTGGAGAGTGGCCGCTCGGTGCCGGGTCGCGCCATGGTCGTACGCCTGGCGGAGGCGCTGAAGGTGCCGCTGCGGGAGCGCAACGCCCTTCTCCTTGCGGCGGGTTACGCACCCGCGTACTCGGAGTCGCGTTTCGGGGGGCCGCAGCTGTCCGCCGTCCGTACGGCCCTGGAGCGCGTCATGGAGGCGCATCTGCCGTATCCGGCGGTCATCATCGACCGGTGCGGGGATCTCGTCTCGCGCAACGAGGCCTTCGACGCGCTGACCGAAGGGGTCGATCCGGCGCTGCTCTCGGCGCCGGTGAACATCGCGCGCGTGCTGCTGCATCCGCGCGGCCTCGGGCCGCGGATCGTGAACCTGGACGAGTGGGCCTGGCACGTCATCGACGGACTGCGCGACGAGTCCGTCCGCAATTCCAACCGAGCTCTCACGGAGCTGGTCGCCGAACTGGAGGACATGGTGCCGGACCGGCCTCGACAGGCCGGTCCGGACTACCTCGGCTTCGCCGTCCCGCTGCGGTTGCGTACGGAGCGCGGCGAGCTGCGCCTTTTGAGCACGCTCACCCACTTCGGGACGGCGGTCGATGTCACGCTTGCCGAGTTGAAACTGGAGGCGTTCCTACCGCTCGACCAGGAGACCGCCGCCCTCCTTGCCGACGCAATGGGCGGGCGCCGGTGAGGTGCCGGCCTGGTCGAGCACCCCGTGCGCGTCCAGCGCGATCGCGCCGCCCGGGTGCACGAGCAGGGGATTGACCTCCAGTTCGGTCAGCTCCGGATGGTCGACGGCGGCTCGTGCGACCGCGCACACGGCGGCGGCCGCCGCGTCCAGATGCGCTCCGGGCGCGCCGCGCCAGCCCGTCAGCAACGGCGCGTGCCGCAGCCGAAGGAGCAGGGCACGCGCGCGTGCGGGTGTGAGGGGTGCGAGGGCCAGCGCCGTGTCGGAGAGCAGTTCGGCGGTCACCCCTCCGATGCCGACCATGACGACGGGCCCGAACGACGGGTCGCGCCGTACACCGACGATCAGTTCGTGTCCGTACGGCGGTGTGGCCATCGCCTCCACGGCGTAGCGGTCCGCACCCGTAGCCGCCTTCATACGGGCGAACGCGGTCCGCAAGGCGTTGGCGTCGGCGATCGACAGGGCGACCCCGCCCGCCTCGGTCTTGTGCGCGAGCCCCATCGCCTTGAGGACGAGCGGATACCCCGTCCGGTGCTCCGCCGCCTCCACGGCTCCGTCCGCGTCGGTCACGAACTCGGCTGCCGGGAAGGCGAGTTGATAGGAGGCGAGCAGCTCCCGCACGCTCTCGTAACCGCCGTCCGCCAGCCTGTACGTCGCCGGTGCCGGCGGATCCTCGCGGGTGAGCGCAGGGTCCGTGAGGCGGGCCGCCGCGGCGACGGCGGTCGCGGCCTGCTCGATGCGCTCGTAGACGGGCACACCGCGCTGCCGCAGAACCGTCAGGGCGGGGGTGTCACGGGCCATTGTGTGCACCACGAGGGCGCGCCCGGATGCGACGGCGGCGTCCGCGAGGGCGTGTGCGACCTCGCATTCGCGCTCCGCCTGGGCCGGGTTGGCGGTCGCGTAGTCGCCGAAGTAGCCCGTGAGGACGACGGCGTCGGTGTCTCCCGAGTGCAGCAGGGTGCCCGCCACGCGCGCGTAGTTGCCGAGATCGGCCTCACCCGCGCCCGCCAGGTCGACCGGGTTGCCGCACCCGGCCCCACTCGGCAGCTGCTTAGCCACCGCCTCGCGCGTGCCCTCCGCGAAGGCGGGCACGTCGAGGCCCTGTGCGGCGAACGCATCGGCGGCGAGGGCGCCTTGGCCGCCGCTGTCCCCGACCACGGCGACGCTGCGCAGGTGAGGCGACGGGCCGGCTGCCCCGTGCCCCGCACTCCGGTCGCGTACACCCTGCGCCAGCAAGTACACCGCCGTGTCGACCAGTTCGCCCGCCGTGTCGAGCAGCAGGGCGCCGGCGTCGCGGCACACCGCCTCCACGGTGGCGCGCGCGCTCACCAGGGCGCCGGTGTGGGACGCGGCGGCGCGCCCGGACGCGGCGCTGCGCCCCACGGTCAGGAGCAGGACGGGCTTCCCGGCGGCGTGCGCGGCCGCCAGGACCTGTGCGAGCCGCCGGCCGTCGCGGAAGTCCTCGATGTACGCGGCGAGCGCTCTCGTGGGGCCGTGTGCGATCAGCGACTCCAGGGCGTCCGCCGCGTCGATGTCCCGCTGGTTGCCCAGCGACACGAACCGGGAGAAGCCCTGCCCGGAGCGTGCGAGGAGTCGGCCGATCTCCAGGGCGAGATTCCCGCTCTGGGACACGAGACCGAGGCCGCCCGAGGGGAACTCGCCCCAGCTGAGCCGCAGTTCGCTCGTCGTGTCCACCACGCCCATGCAGTTCGGGCCGAGCAGCCGCGCTCCCCGGGCGGTGACGAGCTCGGCGAGCGCCCGCTCCTCCTCGGCGGTGGCGCCGCCCGACGTGATCACGGTGAAACACCGGGCGCCCGCCGCGAGACCATCCGTGACCACGGGCCGCACATGGCGGGGCGGCACGGCGACGACGACGTGCTCGGGCGGCACGGGCAGCGACGCGAGATCCGGCAGGAACGGTTCACCGTCCAGGGCGCCCCCGCGGTGGTTGACGAGGTGGACGGCCCGGCGGTCGCGGCCCGACAGGGCCCCCGACGCCAGCCAGTAGCCCCACTTCTCCGGGTTGTCGGACGCCCCGACCACGGCGACCGACCGAGGGTCGAAGAGCGCGTCGAGGCCCACACGCGCGTGCACACTGGCGTCCGGCGGGGGCGTCACCTGTACCACCCGAACCGCTCCGCGATCACCGGAAGACGGTCGGCGACGATCGCGTGCGCGGCGGCACGCGGCGTCGTCCCGTCCGCCTCGGCCCGCGCCAGCATCTGGTCGATCAGCGCGCGCATGGAGCGCCGCGTGTAGGCGAACGCCTCGTCCGCGTTGGCCTCGATGTCCCCGAACAGGGTCCACCACCACCAGGCGTTCGTACCGGAGTTGACGACGACGTCGGGCAGGACGGTGATGCCGCGCCGCGCGAGCAGCTCCTCCGCCTCGGGCAGCACGGGCATGTTGGCGGCCTCGACGATCCAGCGCGCCGTGATCTGTTCCTGGTTCGCCGCGTCCACCGCGTACGACACGGCGGCGGGCACGAGGACCTCCGCTTCGGCCGACAGCCAGGCGTCGCCCGGCAGTTCACGGTCACCCTCGCGCAGCGCCGAACGGTCCACCGTCCCGTAGGCGTCACGGGCGGCGAGGAGCGCGTCCACGTCCAGGCCTTCGGGGTTGGCGACGGTGCCCTTGACGTCCGCGACGGCCACGACCCGCAGACCCGCGCGCGCCAGGAACCGGGCGGTTGCCCCGCCCATGGTGCCCAGGCCCTGCACGGACACCCGGGTGCCCTCGTACGGGACGCCCGCGCGGTCCAGGGCCGCGAGCACCGACTCGGCGACCCCGCAGCCGCCGACGAGCTCGTCGAGGCCGATGCCGTCGACGTCGACCGCGAAGGCGTCGGCGAGGCGCCGGCGCGCGGCCGCCTCGTCGTCGAGCAGCGGGTAGACGGCCTGGATGGACGAGACGAGCCCGGCCTCCTCGGCCGCCCTGTCGACGAGGTCCTGGGTGAGCCCCAGGTCCTCGCCGGTCGTCCAGAAGGACTCGATGTAGGGCCGCATGGCGCGCAGATAGCGCACGAGGACGCCGTACGCCTCCGGGTCCTGCGGGTCGCAGTCGATGCCGCCCTTGGCGCCGCCCAGCGGGATGTAGCGGCCCTGCGGGTTGTAGTGCAGGGCCTCCTTCATCGTCATCCCGCGCGCGAGGCCCGCGACCTCGTCGAGGGTGCAGCCCTGACGCATCCGGAGCCCGCCGCTGGACACGCCGCGCACGAGCCGGTCGACGACGAGGTAGCCGTGCCTGCCGGTGACGTGGTCGGTCCAGGTGAGCGACATCAGGGGGGTGGCGGGCGCGGTCATGCGGTCTCCTCGGGGACGGTGATCAGGGTGGGTCCGGGGGTGGCCAGGGCGCGGGTCAGGAGCGCCGCGAGTTCGCCGGGGGAGTGCGCGGGGGCACCCCTGCCGCCGAAGGCCCGCGAGAGGCCGGCGAGGTCCACGCGCGCGTGGTCGACGGCGGCCGGTGTGTCGCCGCGCGCGGCCATCTCGTCGCGGATCTCGCCGTAGCCGCCGTTGTCGAACACGACAACGGGCAGCGGCAGTTGGAGCTGCGCGGCCGTGGCCAGCTCCTGCACGGAGAACTGGATCCCGCCGTCCCCGCTGATCGCGATCACCTGCCGGTCGGGGCAGGCGGTCTTCGCGCCGATCGCGGCGGGCAGCGCGTAGCCGAGCGTGCCGAACCCGGTCGGGTGCAGATAGCGCCCCTCCGGGCCGACGGGGAGGTGCGGGAGCGCGCCGTAGTAGCAGCACTGGGCGCTGTCGGAGGTCACCACGGCATCGGCAGCGAGGACGCTCCTGATGGCTTCGAGATACGGCACCCAACGAGCGTCACGCGCGCGTGTCTCGTCGTCGCGGGCGGCGCGCACGGCGGCCGTGGTCCGCGTGGCCGCGTCCGTGGACGCGGGGCCCGGCACCTTGGCGAGCCGCTCCTTCAGCGCCTGCATCGTGGCCTGCGCGTCGCCCACCAGAGCGACGTCCGCAGGGAGGCCCGCGTACATCTGCGCCGGATCGACGTCGACACGGATCAGCCTGCCGCCGAGCGCAGGGGGCGCGGACCACAGGTCCGACTCGGCGAGCTCCGTCCCGACGGCGAGCACGACGTCGCAGTCGGCCAGCCACTTCTGTACGGAGGGGCTGTGCAGGGACACGCCGAGGGACAGTGCATGCCGTTCGTCGACGATGCCCTTGCCGTTCGCGGTCGTCGCCACCGGAGCGCCCAACTGCTCGGCCAGTGACCGGCATTGCTCGGCCGCACCGCGCGCGCCACCGCCCAGGACCAGGCCGGGGCGCACCGCGCCGGCGAGGAGGGCGACCGCCGCGTCGAGCGACGGACCGTCCGCCGTACGGGGCGCCGACAGGGGAGCGCGCCGTACCGGCCCGGCGTGCTCCGTCGCCTCGAGCAGGTCGAGCGGCACCTCGATGTGCACGGGCCGCGGCCTCTCCGTACGGAACAGGCTGAACGCGCGCGCCACAGCCGCCCCGATCTCCTCCACCGAGGACACCCGATGGCTGAACGCCGCCACGTTCCGCAGCGCCTCCGTCTGGCTGCGCATCTCGTGCAGCAGACCCGTCGACTGGCGCGGGTGGCGCAGCGGCATGCCAGGCGACACCACGAGAAGCGGCACGCTGTCCGAGTATGCCTGCCCGACCGCGGCCGCGATGTTCAGGAGAGCGGGCCCCGTCGTCGTGATCGCCACCCCGGGATCGCCCGTCACGCGCGCGTAGGCGTCGGCCGCGTACCCGGCGCCCTGCTCGTGACGCGGGGCGACGTGCGTGATGCCGTACGCCGCCAAGTGCCGGTAGATCTCCAGGTTGTGGGTCCCCGGAATGCCGAACGCGGTGGAGACCCCATGGGCGGCGAGTGCCCTGACGAGCGCCTCGCCGCCGGTCGACGTCCGCATCTGCTCAGTCACCGTCTCCTCGGTCACAGCGACCTCGATATGACCAGGCGCATGATGTCGGAGGTGCCTTCCTCGATCTCCTCCAGCTTGGCGTCCCGCATCCACTGCTCGACCGGGAACTCCCGCGAGTAGCCCCAGCCGCCGAGCGTCTGCACGGCCGCCCAGGTGCAGTACGCCGCCGTCTCCGACGCGGTCAGCTTGGCCATGGCCGCCTCGGCGGTCGCGTCGAGTCCGGCGTCCAGACGCCGCGCGGCACGCCACGTCATCAGACGGGACTGCTCGATCCGCGTCCGCATGTCCGCGAGGCGGAACGCCACGGCCTGGTGCTCGATGATCGGCTTGCCGAACTGCGCGCGCGTGCGTGCGTAGTCACGGGCGTACTCGTACGCGGCCCGCGCCACACCCGTGGCCGCCGCGCCCAGAACGGCGCGCGAGATGTCGAACGTCCGCATGAGGCCGGCGAAGCCCTGCCCCTCGTCGCCGAGACGGTCGGCGTCGGGCACGAACACGTCGGTGAAGAACACCTCGCGGCACACGATCGCGCGCTGGCCCATCTTGCGCATCGGCTCACCGAACGTGAGCCCCTCCGCGCCCTTGCGCAGCAGGAACGCCGTGACACCGCGCGAGCGCTGCGACGGGTCGGTCTTGGCGAAGACGACGTACTGCTCGGCCTCGCCCGCGTTCGAGATCCACGCCTTCTGGCCGTTCAGGAGGTAGCCGCCCGCCGTGCGCGTCGCGGTCGTCACGATCGACGCGGCGTCGGAGCCGGAGCCCGGCTCGGTCGTCGCCAGCGAGGTCATCGGGGTGTCGGGCCCGGCCAGCGGCGTCAGCCACGCGCGCTTCTGCTCCTCGGTGCCCAGCTCCATGACCGGGTCGGCGAAGAAGCCGTTCGAGCACAGGAGGTTGCCGATGCCCAGGTCACCGACGCACAGCTCCTCCTGGACGAGGACCTGCGTGAACACGTCGGTGAACCCGCCGCCCCCGTACTCCTCGGGCAGCATGAATCCGGTGATGCCGACCTTCGCGGCCGCGCGCCACAGATCCCAGGGCGTCTCCACGTCCGCCTCGTCCACGGCGCGCCCGCGCGGGCGGATCTCCTCACGCGCGAACGTCCTCGTGAGGTCCACGATGTCCCGCTGCTCCGGGGTGAGGGGGACCAGCTCGATGGGGAGCTCTGACACGGTGCCTCCAGAAACTGACGGATACCGACGAGGGGGTCACGACCGGCGCGGATCACTGACCCGATTACTGAATCGCCAGTCAGTATCCGAGGCCGTGAAGACCGATGTCAACGCAACGGCTACTGAATGATGGATCAGTTTTCTGGCGCTCTGCGAAGAGGCTTCCGCCCGCTCGGCGCGGGGAGGCCCGAACGGGGCACGAGCCGGTTGCCGGCCGTGACGCCGAGTGACGTCGGCGCCACGTAACCGGGGCGTGCCTTGGAATTCCCTGTGCGTCCAGGTCCCGGATCGGGCACTGTCTGCGGGGCCGCCCATAATGGAATCCCTGATCGGGACAGCCTGATCGATCCACCGGGAGGCGCTGTGTCACGTTCCCTGAGCTCCGGGCTCCGCCCGCTGCGGCCTGCCGCTTTCGGCGCGGACCCGGCGGGAGAGCGACTCGAGCGGATCCGGAGGTCGCCGAACTTCGCGGACGGCAGCTTCCAGAACCCGGTGGGCGCACGCACCAGGCCCGCGGGTTCCATGATCGAGTTCGCGAAGGTCTTCTTCGCCAAGGAGGGGCGCGTCCGCCGGGCGCCCACGGGCACCGTCCCCGTGCACTCCACGACCCTCGCCGACCTCGCCAAGCCCCCGGCGAGCGGCCTGCGACTCACCTGGATGGGGCACTCCAGCGTCCTCGCCGAGATCGACGGCCGCCGCGTGCTGCTCGACCCCGTCTGGGGTGAGCGCTGCTCCCCGTTCTCCTTCGCGGGCCCCAAGCGGCTGCACCCCGTACCGCTGCCGCTCGCCGCGCTCGGCCCGGTGGACGTCGTGGTGATCTCCCATGACCACTACGACCACCTGGACCTGCCCACGATCCGGGCGCTGGCCGACTCGGACACGGTGTTCGCGGTGCCGCTCGGCGTCGGCGCGCACCTGGAGCACTGGGGCGTCCCCGCGGACCGCCTCCGCGAGCTCGACTGGAACGAGTCGACGAAGGTGGCGGGGCTGACCCTGACGGCTACTCCCGCGCGCCACTTCTGCGGCCGCGGCCTGCGCAACGAGCAGCACACCCTGTGGGCGTCCTGGGTCGTCGCCGGTCCCGAGCACCGCGTCTACCACAGTGGTGACACCGGCTATTTCCCCGGCTTCAAGGACATCGGCGCGGAGCACGGGCCGTTCGACGCGACGATGATCCAGATCGGCGCGTACAGCGACTTCTGGCCCGACATCCACATGCGTCCCGAGGAGGGCATGCGCGCCCACCTCGACCTCCAGGGAGGGCCCGGCGGCGGGCCCATGCTGCCGATCCACTGGGGCACGTTCAATCTGGCGCCGCACCCGTGGTCCGAGCCCGGCGAGGGCACGCTCGCGGCGGGACAGCGGGCCGGGGCCAAGGTCGCGCTCCCGTGCCCGGGCGAGCCCTTCGAACCCACGGCCGAGACGCTTCCCGTCCAGCCGTGGTGGCGCGGCGTCGCCACGCAGCCCGCGGAAGGCCGGCCCGAGGCGGAGCCGGCGGACCGGCCGGACGCCGGCGCGGCAGCCGGGAAGGGCGCAGGGGCCGGCTCCGGCGAGCAGGAGGCCGTACCGGCGGTGTGAGGCGGCGTCAGCCGCAGTTCACGAACTACGCGTTCACTGGCGGGGTGTGCCGCGGCCCAGTTCAGGCGGCCCGGCCGTAAGTGGGCAGGGGCTGTGCGGCCCTGGCCTGCAGGCGGCGTTCGACGGCGCCTGCAGTCTTCATCAGCGGGCCGGCGCTGGCGTGCCGGTCGGATCGTCCAGTGGGCGGAACGGCAGGGGCGGGCCACTGCTGCCGGGTTCGGGGGGCGTCGTACCGGCGATGGCGTTCACCCGCCCAGCAGAACGGCCTTGTTGAGGGCCAGCCATTGGCGTTCCGCGTCGATCTCCTCGGCGTCGCCGCGCCGCAGCATCAGGTCCCACGGGGCCCGGCCGCGCCCACCCTGCTCGCGGATGCGGGCCGCCTCGCGCACCTGCATGCGGTCCAGCGCCGCCAGCACCGCGTCCGGCCCGATGCCGCCGCCATAGGCCTCGCAGAGTCCGAGGAACCGCTCGTGCACCGGAGCGCCGTCCGGGAAGCCGCAGCGAGCCTGCACTCCGGCGTCACGCAGCGGCACCGCGTACCAGGCGAGTTGGGCCAGATCGTCGACGGGCTCGCCGGGTTCGGCGAAGTCCCAGTCGATGAACCCGGCCAGTCGATCGCCGCTCCAGATGGAGTTCCACATCCCCAGATCGCCGTGGCGCACGATCTGGCCCGGGCGCCACCGCGCGTCCGGCGCGAACCACTCGGCGTCCTGCGGCGGCCGGAAGCCGCGAACGGCCTCGTGGTAGTCGCGGGCCCACCGCCCCAACTTCCGCAGACCCTCCGCGCCTTGGAGGGCCGGCCCCCACGGGTTCAACCCCGGCTCGCCGTGCAACAAGGACAGCACCTCGCGGCCGTCCTCGTCGAAGCCCAGTACCCGTGGAGCGCCGTGGAATCCGGCCGCCTCGAGGTGGGCGAGCAACGCGTGCACCAGCGGGGTCCAACGGCCGGGAGGGCGCCGGATGGTGTCGCCCACCCGCTGAACCGTCGTCACGGTGCCCTGGTCTGTTCCGCCGTCCTCAATCACGATGGAGAGCGTATCGACAGGCCGGCGCCCGCATCAGTCCGACGGCTGCTCCCGACAGGCTCCGCCTCCGCTGCGACGTCTCTCCGACGATGGAACACCCGTACCCATGACCGGTCGGGCGTCCAGAACTGTTATCGGTCTGTCGTACGAAGCCTCATACCAGAGCGGGACCTGGGCCGCCGGACTTTGGCAACTGCCCACCGCATGTGAGCCGTCCCCGACTACCGTGTGTGCTCGCTGAGCGACGCAGCGGCGGCATTCCCACCCGCTCCCGGCCGGGAGCGCGATGCCGCCTGCCCGCCTCGCGCCGACCCGCAGGAGCCCCCACGTACGAGGACGCCGAATGTCTCACCTTCGCCCACCGGCCCCCCGCGCAGACCGCCGAGAGGGCGGTCGGCACGGCAGGCCGGGCGGCCGGTCCGTCCCCCCGCAGCCCGAGACCCACATACGGCCCCAGCTTCTGCGCCTAGCCGTACTGCCCCCGCTCGCCGTCGCCCTGAGCGCCAGCGCGGCCGTTCTCTTCACCATCCGCTCCACAGGCGCCCGCCCCGGGCTCGCCCTGTGGGCCGTCCTCGCCGGAGCATGCCTCGTCACCCTGGCCGGCATCGTGATCGCCGCCGTGGCTGCCGACCGGGCGGCCAGGACCGTACGCGAACGGGTCGGTGTCCTGCGCCGTGCGAGTGCGCGCGGGCAGGGTGAACTGCGCGGTCTCGTGGAGCAGTTGCGTAAGGGTGAGGGGCTGCCGCCCCGCAGGCAGCCTCCCGCGGCCGCCCCGGACGCCGACGAGTTCGACCTGCTGGCCGCGGACATGACGCGCGCCCAGGACGTGGCTGTCAGCGCCGTCGTCCAGGCGTCCCAGCTGTCCAGCCACGCGGGCAGCGAACAGAAGGTCGAGGTCTTCGTCAATCTGGCCCGGCGCCTGCAGTCCCTCGTCCACCGCGAGATCTCGATCCTCGACGAACTCGAGAACGACGTCGAGGACCCCGACCTGCTCAAGGGTCTGTTCCACGTCGACCACCTCGCCACCCGGATCCGCAGGCACGCCGAGAACCTGGCCGTGCTCGGCGGCGCCGTGTCCCGGCGCCAGTGGAGCCGCCCGGTCTCCATGACCGAGGTCATGCGGTCGGCCATAGCGGAGGTCGAGCAGTATTCACGGGTCAAGCTCGTCCCGCCGGTCGACGGGACCCTGCGCGGGCACGCCGTCGCCGACTGCATCCACCTGCTCGCCGAACTCGTCGAGAACGCCACCGTGTTCTCGGCACCGCACACCCAAGTCCTGCTCCGCGCCAACACCGTCACGTCCGGTCTCGCCATCGAGGTCGAGGACCGCGGCCTCGGAATGCCCGTCACCGAGCAGAACAAGATGAACACGCTGCTCGCCGACCCGGACCAGGTCAACGTCGCGAGCCTCCTCCAGGACGGGCGCATCGGCCTCTTCGTCGTCTCGCAGCTCGCCCGCAGACACGGCATCACGGTCCGGCTCCAGAGCAATATCTACGGTGGTGTGCAGGCGGTCCTCGTCGTGCCGCAGAGCCTGCTCGGCGGCGACGAGAACGAGCCCGCGCCGATGCCACGGAGCGCCGCGGACGCGACGGACGACAGCGCGCAGACCATGCACCAGCGGCACCAGGCGCATGAACGGCGACTCTCGCAACACCAGAACCAGCAGGAACGGCAACACCAGCTCGAACAGCAGCCTCAGCCACAGCCCCACCGCCGGCCACCGCAGCCACAGCCACAGCCCCAGCCCCAGAACCAGCTCCACCGTCCCCCTCAGCCCGACCTCCACCCGTTCGACCCCCAGCCGTACGAGGCACCCCATCAACCCCCGCCGCCCCGCGAGACCCCGCACGCCGGCATGGCCGTCGTCCCGCGGCAGCCTCAGGGCGGTGCCTCCGACGGCAGGCATTCCGGGGCGAACGGCGTCGCGCCGCCCCTCCCGTTGCGTACCGCCAGGGACGAGCGACGGACACCCGCCGACGCGCTGCCCGGCATCCGTGCCGAGGACCGGAAGGCCACCGGGGAGCACACGCCCGTCCCGCCGACCCCCGTCAACGGCGCTGTGCGCGGCACCATGGGGCGGCCCCAACTCCCCAGACGGCGCGTCCAGGAACACCTCGCGCCGCAGCTGAGGGGCGGCCCGGCGCAGCGGCAGGAGCGCCCCGAGAACGAGGCGCCCGTACTCCACGACCCGGGTCTGATGGCGGCGTTCCAGCGCGGCATCGGGCTCGCGGAGGCGGCCGAGGCGCGGGATCCGACCCTCGGGGTGCGCGACCTGCCTCAGGCCGGTCCCGAGCCGACCGGCGGCCCCGCCACCGGGTCGCTCGCCGCCTACGAACCGGACGCACGGCACGACGGGAGCGATACGGCCGGATGACGTTCGCCCGCCACCTGTGCGCCCACCCACCGTGCGCCCGCCAAGTGCCGCAAGCAGTCCCGCACTTCCCACAGTCAACGCACCCCCAGCAGTCCACCAAGGAGTCGATCCCCTATGGCGAGCGATGTGCCGACGGGTCATGTGTCCGATCTCGACTGGCTGATGAGCGGCCTCGTCCAGCGTGTGCCGCACGCCCGCAGCGCCGTCCTCCTCTCGTCCGACGGGCTGGTCAAGTCCGTCCACGGCCTCGACGCCGACAGCGCCGACCACATGGCGGCCCTGGCGTCGGGCCTGTACTCCCTAGGCCGTAGCGCGGGCGTCCGTTTCGGGGACGGGGGCGAGGTCCGGCAGGTCGTCGTCGAGCTGGACTCCACCCTGCTGTTCGTCTCCACCGCGGGCTCCGGCACGTGCCTCGCCGTGCTCGCCGGGCGTGAGGCCGACGCCGCGGTGCTCGGCTACGAGATGGCCATGCTGGTCAAGAGCGTGCGCCCGTACCTGATGACCGCACCCCGCCAGCACGCGGCCGAACCCACGGCGATGAGGAACTGAGCATGACGGCCCCGCAGGACGGGCCGTGGCTCGACGCAGCGGCCGGCCGCCTCGTCCGCCCGTACACGGTGAGCAACGGGCGGACGCAGCCGACCACTTCGCTGGATCTCCTGTCGCTGGTGATGGCGACCGGGGCCACCCCGCTCGGCTACCTGGGGCCCGAACACGGCGAGGCGCTCAAACTGTGTGCCCACCCCACATCGGTCGCGGAGATCGCGGCCCATCTGAAACTCCCCGCCGCCGTCACGAAGGTCCTGCTGTCCGACCTCGTCGACTGCGGGGCGATCACCACCAAGCCCCCCACGTTCCACGACAACCCCACTGACCGGTCCCTACTGGAGGCAGTGCTCGATGGACTACGACGACAGCTCTGACGCCTTCCCCACCGCGCTGAAGATCCTGGTCGCGGGTGGCTTCGGTGTCGGCAAGACGACCTTCGTCGGCGCGGTCAGCGAGATCGCCCCGCTGAGCACGGAGGAGCTGCTCACCACGGTCAGCGCCGAGACCGACGACCTCGAAGGCATCGAGAACAAGGTCGAGACCACGGTCGCGATGGACTTCGGGCGGATCACCCTGGACCCGGACCATGTGCTGTATCTGTTCGGCACGCCCGGGCAGGAGCGCTTCTGGTTCATGTGGGACGAGCTTTCCGAGGGGGCGCTCGGCGCGGTGATCCTCGCGGACACCCGCCGTCTCGAGGACTGCTTCGCGGCCGTCGACTTCTTCGAGGAGCGCGGCATGGGGTTCATCGTGGCCGTCAACGAGTTCGACGGCGCCTACCGTTACGACCCCGACGAGGTGCGGGCGGCCATCGACCTCGACCCGCAAGTGCCCGTCGTGCGGTGCGACGCCCGGATCTCCAGCTCGGGCATCCAGACCCTTCTCACCCTCGTCAGGCATCTGCTCGCCCACGCCCCCGCCCAGACGTACGGGGCCCGCACATGACGGCGTCAGACGGTGACCGTCCCGCCGTCGGGGAACGTGATCCGCACCTGCCCGCCGTCCCCGGGGGCCGCCACGCATGAGATCGACTCGCGCAGGGCCTGCGGATGCACGACGTCGCGCGTCAGGACCGCGAGCGTGACATGGACGCTCGGACCTCCCGGGTGGCCGGTCGAGCGGAGGTACGGCGTCGCCGAGTGCGGGCCGTAGGCGTTGGCCTCGACCTCCCGTGCGATACCGGACTCCTCGTCCCAGCCGTGCAGTGCCACCACCGCGCTGGTCACCCCGGACTCCGTGCGCGTCAGCGCCCAGCCCGGGCCCCGCTCGGCGTGGACGCTGGTCTCGTCGGCGACCGCGTAGCCGCCCTCGCGCACCGTCACGCCCGCGGGAGCCTGCACCCGGTGCACGCGGATCTCCCACGGCCCGTGCAGCACGGTCGTCGACTCGATCGGGAACTCCTCGTCGAATCCCGGCAGTTGGGCGTCATGACGGGACGAGGCGACGCGCCCCTCGCAGGAGACCGGGTGGATCCGGCGCCGGCGCGACGGGGTGCCGTCCCCCGCGACGAGCGCCACATGATTGTCGACGGTCCGCTGCCAGGCGTGCGGCGCCGACTCGGGCGCCGTTGCCGTGGAGTAGGCGAGCTTCGCGTAGTGCGGATCGTCCGTGGCGGGACCTTCGAGCGGGTTGTGGTCGCTGCCGTGGTTGATCAGCCGCACGATCCCGTCGTGGGGCGTGCCGTGCAGCAGCCAGCCG
This sequence comes from Streptomyces sp. NBC_00009, assembly GCF_045040855.1. Classification (NCBI taxonomy): domain Bacteria; kingdom Bacillati; phylum Actinomycetota; class Actinomycetes; order Kitasatosporales; family Streptomycetaceae; genus Streptomyces; species Streptomyces sp. NBC_00009. The sequence continues at coordinate 988,476 of NZ_CP108312.1, read as the reverse complement.
GGCGCGGGCAGCGCGGTGTACTGGATGGCCCGCTCGGCCTTCTCGACGGGCAGTTGCGCCTCGCGATCGGTCCACACCGGATGGTCGGCGGGCAGCAGCAGTCCGAGGAACCCCTTGCTCGCCCAGTACGGCGAGGCGGGGCCCGAGTAGGGCTGCGTCGTCGGCAGGAACGTCCCGTACCAGCCGAGCGGCAGCAGGCCCCGCTCGTCGGGGACGCTGCGCTCCACGAAGTGCCGCGCCGTGCCCGACGCGAGGCGCCGGGTGAGCCCCGGCTCCAGCGGGGTGCAGTCCGCGAGAGCGCCCATCCACACGGGCGCGGTGGCGGCGAAACGGTACGTCAGTGAGCGGCCCTGGTGCACGGGTGCGCCGTCACCGCCGAAGAAGTGCGGGTAAGTGGTGAGGAACTGAGACAGGCGCTCCCGGTAGACCTTCGCGCGGCCGCCGTCGCCGTCCGGGCCCGCCATCCGCGCCCACAGCAGCGGGTACAGATGCATGGCCCAGCCGATGTAGTAGTCGAAGTTGCGGCCGTCGCCGTCGGTGTACCAGCCGTCGCCGACATACCAGTCCTCGATACGGTCCAGGCCGCCGTCGATGTCGTCCTGGCTGTACGGAGCCCCGACCGAGGCCAGGAACTGCTCCGAAACCACCTGGAACAGACGCCAGTTGTTGTCCCAGGTGCGGCCGCCGACGAAGCCGGAGAACCAGTCCACGATCCGCTCCTGGACCCGGGAGTCGAGCTTGTCCCAGATCCAGGGGCGGGTCTCGTGCAGCCCGATCGCGATGGACGCGGCCTCCACCATCTGCTGGGAGCAGTCGGTGAGTTCGGGCCACGCCTCGCCGTCGAGGCCCGTGCCGCGGCCGCGGTCGGTGCCGGTTGTCAGACCCTCCGCGTAGCGTTCTACGAGTCGGGGATCCACGTCCCCGCCGGCGCCCGCTATACGGAAGGAGGCCAGCAGGAATGACCGAGCGAACCCCTCGAGCCCGTCCGACACGACGCCCGACCAGCTGGCCCGCCCCGGCAGCCGGTACTGCGCGAACCCAGGCGTCGCGTACGGGACGAGCGCCTCCAACTGCCGGTCGGCGAGCGCCTCCCAGTGGGCCCGCGTCCAGCCCGTGAGCGGGGACAGGACACGGTCGGTGGGCGGCAGCGAGAGGTGCGGTGCGGGCATGGGGGCGTGTCGCTCCTTGATCGGAAGTGGCGGGCCGGGGGTGACCCTATGCGCGCCCGGGACGGACGTCGACGGTCGGAATTGACGGACATGACCTCATGCGAGCTCCGCCGTGTGGCTGTGCCCGCGTGAGCCCGCGACGTCGACCGTCAGGACGGGCCGGCGGCCCGGGGTGAGCCTGATCGTGTCGTCGGCACGCGTCACCTTGCTTACGGGGAAGGGGAGTTCGACCGTGAGCGTCGACCCGGTGCGGCCGGGGTCGGCCACGGCGACCGCGATGGCGTCGCCGTGCCGCCGCACCAGGACGGTGCCGGGACCGGACGACGTGAGTCCGCCGGCGCTGCCGGGACCCCAGAAGTGCGCGGCGAGGAGCCCGAGGCGGCGCGCCTCGACGGCCTGGACCGTGGCGTCGTTCGCCACGATCCGCACGGGCCGCGAGTGCGCCCAGACCCCGGTCGCCACGGCGCTCGCACCCGGCAGGAGCACATAGGCGTACGAGGAGTCGGTGGGGGAGGAGCCGTGGTCGAACCACAGCGTGACGTAGCGGCGGGTGACCGGGTCGGCGTCGCCGCCGGTGTCCGCACCGGAGTTGAGGGCGCCCCACGTGCCGGTGCGCTCCTCCCGCAGCGCTCTCAGCGGGACGGCGCCGCCCGGCTTCCGTCCCGGATGGTCGGGAAAGACGTAGCCGCCCGTGCCCTCCAGATGCGCCCAGTCGGCGCCGGACAGCGATGCGGACGAGCCCTGCTCGCCCGGCTGCCGCCTCCCGTCCACCAGGAGGCGCGGCGCTCCGTCCGTATGCAGACTGCGGTTCTCGACGACGGTCTCGATCGTGCGGCCGTCGCTCGCGGTGATGCCCGCGCCGAGCGCGACGACCGCGTTGTCCAGGCAGAACCACGCCTTCCGCGCCTGCAGGGTGCTGCCGTCGGCGAGGAGTTCCATCGCGGCCGCGCCATAGCGGTCCTGGAGGACGGCGCCGCCCGCCACGGCGTTCTTCGGGCGGTACGTTCCGGTGCCGGCCCCCGTGCCGAGGTCCGCACGCGCGCGCGTGTCCACCGTCGTGCCCGGCAGCCGGTACGGGTCGACGGTCGGCCAGAACCCGTCGCCGAACTGGCCGAGGTCGTCACCGTCGTACAGGTACGTCATACCGTCGCCGGTGTACCAGCCGTGCAGGTTCTCACCGTTGCCCGCCTCGTAGGCCGCGATGCGCTTCGAGGAGAGCGACAGGGCGAGCGCCCAGCCGGGGCGCCGGTGCACCACGCGGTCCATGTCGGCGAACGAGAAGTGACCGGTGAGACGCTCCGTCGCCGGGATCGCCTTGTCGTCGAGGACAGCCTTCGCGCGCGCCAGAGCCGGGATGCCGACGAGACCCGTGTACGGATTGGCCTTGTTGCGGCTGATCCACCCCTTGGCGAGCGCACGCCAGCGGTCGGCGTACGGGGCCGGGGCGCCCGCGGCGAGCTGAAGGATGTAAGTGAGGGTGACAGCGCCGTCGTTGTAGTCGCGGGCCCGCTCGCGGGAGATCGCCCGCCCGCGCAGCGCGTCCATCATCAGCCCGTCGAACATGACGGGCGAGAAGGACCGCTCCACCGCCTCGTAGAGCACCGACACCTTCGGGTCGTTCAGGGCCCAGTCCGATCCGGCGAGCAGCGCGATCAGCTGCCCCGCGCTGCCGAGCAGCACACTGCCGTACGTCCCCGTGTAGGCGACGCTGTCGTGCTGGACGAACGACCCGTCCTCGTAGAAGCCGTCGCCCGAGGTGACATAGGTGAACAGGCTGCGGCGGCCGTTGTCCCGCACGTCCGACAGGCCGTCGCGGGCCAGCGCGACGGTGGCCGCGTCACGGGCGAGGAGCCCGCGCAGGGCCACGATGACGGCCTTGTCGGCGCGGTTCGCGCCGGTCTCGGCGAGGGAGGGGGAGTTCGTGCGACGGTCGGGGTTCGGGCAGAACTTCGCGACGGTCGCGACGTATCCGGCCAGATCCGCGGCAGGCAGCTTCGACCGCAGGAGCACGCAGGTGTCCATCAGCGCCCGGGGTGCGCCGATCTCCCAGAACCACCAGTTGCCGGACTCGCCGCGGGCCGGGTTGTAGCCGGTGCTGCCCAGGAAACCCAGCGCCGCGACGAGTGTCTCAGCGACCTCGGCGCTGCCGGTCAGCGAGGTGCCGGGGGTGGCCCAGGCGGTGGCCAGGGTGCGCAGGCGCGGATAGCTCTGCCCGAACATTCCGGGGTCCGACGCGGGGGAGAAGTCGGCCCACAGCGCCTTCCTGCCCGCGCTCCGGTCGAGGTCCCTCCACCAGGCGGACGCCTGCGTGTCGAGGGCCTTGACGGCGGCCGCGAAGTCCGGATCGGCAGTGTCGAACGCGCCGCCGGTGAGCTGCTCCTCGGCGCGTGCCAGCAGTACGTCGAAGGCGTCGGCGGCAGGGGCGTCCGCCGCTTCTGCGGTGTCCGCCGCCGTCGCGACGCCCGCTGTCAGGGGGAGCGTCGCCGCGGCGGTCGCGCCCGCGAGGGTCAGGGTCTGTCTGCGAGTGAGGTCCATGTTCGGTGGGTCCCCTCCGGGTCGGTCGCGTCGGTCACGTCAGTTGGGTCAGTCGGTCAGCGTGGCCGGTTCGACGGTCGGCTTCGGCAGCTGGAGCGCGGCGATCTCGGCCAGTCCGGTGGCGTCGATGGGGAAGGCCCAGTCGCGGCTGAAAAAGTCCGTGAGGTCGCGGCCGGAGACACGGCTGGCGTAGGTCGACAGGGCGCGGTACCGCTTGGCGGTCTCGGTGTAGTCGGACTGCGGGTTCTCCTCGCGCACAAGCCGGTGCAACCGCGGCCAGAAGTCGTCGCCGAAGGCCAGCTCCAGCTGCCGCAGCGGCACGAGCTTCTCGTAGGCGCCGAAGGACTTCTCGTACGTCAGCCCGTCCGTGCCGAACTTCGCGCGTGCGGACTGGAAGGGGTTGAGGCCGGTCTTCGGGTCGACGGTCAGAAGGTTCGACGGCTGGCCAAGGGCCCGCTGCACCGCGAGCGAATAGATGTTGACCGTGACCTCGGTCAGGCCCGTCGGCTTGTACGCCATCTGCTGATGCAGGTGACCGAGTTCGTGGTAGAGGCCCCAGCCCCGGGTGCGCAGCCCGTCGACGGTGGTGGCGCGGTCGAGATAGGCGCGCGGGAAGCCGTTGTAGCCGTGCGTGGCGTAGGCGCCGACGCCGGACGGGACCACCGACACCTCCGTGAAGTGGTAGCCGCCCGCCTTCGGCCGGTGCACCGGCTTCGACCCGTCGAGCCCGCTGATCCGCGACTCGGCCTCGATGATCTCCTCGACGAGCCGGAGCAGCGCCGCGTGGTCCTGGTCGCGGTACAGGAGCGCGCCGTCGCGCGTCAGCGTCATGATGGTGCGCAGCGCGTGCAGCTCGACCACCGGTACGTCGGCGAGGGTGTCCAACTGCCGCTGGTAGTCGGCCTCGGAGGTGTGGCCGAGCGAGAAGACGGGCATCGCGGTGGCGCCCGCCCTGAACTTCACGGCGGCGCGCTCGCCGTGGCCTTCGAGGGAGAAGTAGACGGGACCGCCGTGCGGGTCGGTGACCGTGTTGGCGCCGGGCTTCAGCGCATAGCTGCGCGGCTCCGTCACCGTGCCGTAGTAGTCCCACTGCCCGATCCAGAGCGTGGGTACGAGGCCGTCGTAGGGCAGCACGTCGATGCGCAGCGCGGTCCCGGCCGGGACGTACTGCCCGGTCGGCTGGAACTCGGTGGCGCGCAGGGCCTGTCCGAGGCGGAGGCGCTCGGTCTCGGCGGAGGGGCGCGCGATGAGCGGGACGGTGAGGCCGACACCGCGCACGTCGTGGGCACTTGCGGTGCCGGTGCCGAGGAGCGTGGCGGCTCCCGCGCCGGCCAGGGTGGCGAGCACCGCACGACGGGAGAAGCCCGAGGTGGCGGGGGTGTCGGCGGGGACAGCGGCGTCGGCCGAGGCGGCGGAGGGCATACGGGCAGGGCGCATCCAGAGACTCCCATGGGGATCAACAGCATCGGAGTGATGTGCGGGCTGCGCGCCAGCATGTAAGCGTTTGCTATCCCGCCGCAAGAGGGCCCGGCAAGTTTCTGTCTGTTACTACGACCTGAGGGAGGAAACCGGTGAACAGAGCCGGGCGGAAAGCCGTTGAACGGTCCAGGGCAGCACGTCGTGAGCTGGGGAGCCGCAGCCGGAACGTGGTGAGTCGGTGCGCCGCAAGCCGGTACGTCGTGAGCCGGGGCGCCGCAAGCCGGAACGCCGTGAGCCGGGGCGCTGCAAACCGGAACGTCGTGAGCCGGTGCACCGTGAGCCGGAGGCGCCGCACACCGAGACGCCGTGAGCCGGAGCGCAGTTCACCCCCGGCGGCGCCGCACCCCACGTGGCGCCGCCACGGAATCGCGTACCACCAGATGCGTACCGAGGCGCAGCGTGCCCGTCGTCGGGGCCCGCCAGTCGTCCTCGTCGCCGCCCGCGAGGGCGACGCGGACGGCCTGGCGGCCCATCTCCTCCAGCGGGATGTGCACGGTGGTGAGGCGCGGCCGTAGCTCCTGCGCCACGGGCACGTCGTCGTAGCCGACCAGGGAGACGTCCTGCGGCACCCGCATTCCGGCCTCCTCCAGGGCCTGGGCCGCGCCCGCCGCCACGATGTCGTTGGCCGCGAAGACAGCGGTGAACTCCGGCCCGTCGCACAGCAGTTCCGTCATCCGCCGGTGGCCGAACTGGCGGCTGAACGCCCCGGGCTGCACGAGCGCCGGATCGCGCGGCAGCCCGCGCTGCTCCAGGGCGCGACGGTGGCCGGCGATCCGTTCCTTGGTGGTGGAGAGCCCCGGCGGCCCGCCCAGGTACAGGATCCGCTCGTGGCCCTCGGCCAGGAGGTGGTCGGTGATCGCGAAGGCGCCGCCCTCGTTGTCGTACTCGACCCCGACCGTGGGCGCGTCCTTGCCGAGGGAGGGGCGGCCGCACAGCACGAGTTTCGAGCCGCCGGCGTCCAGTTCGCGGGCGCGGCGTTCGAGTTCCGTGCGGTAGTCGCGGTCGGCGACGCTGCCGCCGACGAGGATCACCGCGTCGGCGCGGCGCTCGTGCATCAGCTCGATGAAGGCCAGCTCGCGCTGCGGGTCGCCCTGGGTGCTGCAGACCAGGCAGAGCCGGCCGCCCGCCGTCGCCTCGCGTTCCACGCCGCGCGCGATATAGGCGTAGAAGGGGTCGACCACGTCGCTGATGATGATGCCGACCGTGCGTCCCGAGACACCCGCCAGGGCGCGGGCATGGGCGTTCACCACATAGCCCAGCTCGCGCATGGCCTCCTCGACGCGCTCGCGGGTGGCGGCCGCGACCGGGTAGTTGCGGTTCATCACGCGGGACACGGTCGCGGTCGACACGCCCGCGAGACGCGCCACGTCCACGACGGTCGCGCGCCGTCCGTTCGCCGTAGAGCCCTGCCGGGGCATCCGGACCTCCCCCTGGTCGTCGCGGTCGTCGCGGTCGTCATGGTCGTCCTGACCGTCCTGGTCACCGGTCTGCGCGGCGGGCCCCGCGACCCGTCCCGCGACCCTCCCGTGCGCAGAGCCTAGGGCGTCCGCGGAGCCCCCGCTCACGCGATGCGCTCCAGTTCCTCCAGGAGGACCGGGTGGTTGAGCGGCACCCCGCGTGCGTAGCGGGCGAGTTCGTCGACCGCGAGGGCGCCGAGCCGCCCCACCTCGTTGCCCTGTGCCCCGGCCAGGTGCGGGGTGATGAAGACGTTGGGCAGGTCCCACAGGGGGTGGTCGGCGGGCAGCGGCTCGGGGTCCGTGACGTCGAGTACGGCGTCGATCCGGCCGCTGACCAGGTGCGCGGTGAGGGCCTCGGTGTCGACGAGAGGGCCGCGTGCCGTGTTGATCAGCAGGGCGCCCGGGCGCATCAGCGCGATGCGCCGCTCGTCGAGCAGGTGGTGGGTGAGGGGGGTGGACGGCGCGTGCAGGGTCACGACGTCGCTGGTGGCGACGAGGGTGTCGAGGTCGGTGCGGGTGGCCCCGAGCAGCTCCGCCTCGGCGTCGCTCACGTACGGGTCGTGGAGGAGTACGTCGGCGTCGATGGAGCGCAGCAGCTGGATGACCCTGCGTCCGGTGCGTGACGCGCCGACCACGCCGACGGTGATGCCGTGCGTGCCGAGCCAGTGGTGGCGGTCGAGGTCGGCCGCGGTGCGGTGGGAGCGGCGGGACCGGAACAGCTGGGCGAGCGGGAAGGCCCGCTTGGCGCCCATGATGATCGCCGCGAGGGTGAACTCCGCGACGGGTACGGCGTTGGCGGCCGCGGCGGACGACACCGCGATGCCGCGCCCGTACGCCTCGGGGGTGAGGAACGTCTTGACCGTGCCCGCCGAGTGGATCACCGCGCGCAGCCGCGGTGCGCGGTCGAGCACGTCCGTGTCGATGTGCGGGCAGCCCCAGCCGGTGAGCAGGACCTCGCACTCGGCGAGCGCGGCCACCGCCTCGGGACTCCCGAACTCGCCCACCACCTGCGGTGGCCGGATGTCCGCGGACTCCTCGAGCCGTAGCCGTACGGCGGGCGGAAAGACGTCGTCGAGCAGCCCCGCGTCCATGGCCAGGACGGTACGGGGTCTGCGTGGGGGCCGTGTGGAGCCGGCGGAGTCGGCCTGGACCGGCGACTCGTCAGTGGTACGCACCCTGCCTCCGGACAGTAAACGTGTTCTATGAAGTCACCGCACGCTAGGGATCACGAGGGGTGAGCGTCAAGCATGCCGACCGTGGCCCTCGCCCGCCTTACCGCGAGATAGTGCCAAATACGCATCAGGAACGGTCAGTTGAAAAGCTCGCTTCGGCCCAGGTGTTGCCCAGACCTATTGACGTGAGGGGTAACCGATTACTAACTTGCCGCCCCATGGCTGACACAACGCCCTCCCCGCCGCGGGCAGTTCACCGCCTCTCGCTGGGGCAGCGGCTCAAGCGGGACAAGGTCATGCTGCTGCTGACCCTGCCGGGCTTGCTCTATTTCTGCGTGTTCCACTACGTGCCGCTCCTCGGCTACGTGGTGGCCTTCCAGGACTACCAGCCGTACCTGGGCTACATGCACAGCGCCTGGGCGGGCGTCTCGAACTTCACGTCCGCCTTCGCCGACCCGGCGTTCTGGTCGGCGACCGGCAACACGCTGAAGATCGCGCTCGTCCAGCTGGTGTTCTTCTTCCCGGTCCCCATCGCCCTCGCGCTGCTGCTCAACAGCATCGTCAGCGACAGGGTCCGCCGGTTCGTGCAGAGCGTCGTCTACCTGCCGCACTTCATCGGCTGGGTCATCATCGTCTCGATCTTCCAGCAGATCCTCGGCGGCGCCGGCGTCCTGCCCGACCTCCTCGGCCAACTCGGCCTGCCACGCTACGACATGACCACCGACCCGGCCGCCTTCCCCTGGCTCCTCACCCTCCAGGTGGCCTGGAAGGACGCGGGCTGGGGCACGATCATCATGCTCGCCGCCCTGCTCAACATCGACCGGGGCCTGTACGAGGCCTCGGCGATCGACGGGGCGGGGCGCGCCCGGCGCCTGTGGCACGTCACGCTGCCCGGCATCTCCCCGGTGATCATCCTGCTCCTGATCCTCAACCTGGGGCAGATCCTCTCCGTCGGCTTCGAGCAGATCCTGCTCCAGCGCGACGCGGTCGGCCCCGCCGCCGGTGAAGTCCTCGACACCTACGTGTACTTCCACGGGATCAAGAACAACGACTGGGGCACGTCGGCGGCCGTAGGACTGGTCAAGGCGGTCATCGGCACCGTCCTCGTCCTCGGTGCGAACAAGTTCGCCCACCGGCTCGGCCACGAAGGGGTGTACCGCGGTGCTGACCGCTGAGAAGCAGACGGCGGCCGCCGGACGCCGCACACGCAAGCCGGCCGCCCCGGCCGAAACCGGCATCAGGGTGTCCGACGGCCGCCCGCCCTGGATGGAGAAGCCCACCCGAACCGGCTTGTTCCTCAAGGGACTTGTGCTGGTCCTGGTGGTCGCGGCCGTCGCCTACCCGCTGCTCGGTGTGATCGGCACGAGCTTCGCCTCGCAGTCCGACATCATCCGCAGCCACGGCCTGGTCCTGTGGCCCGACCACCCGACGCTGGAGGCGTATCGCACGGTCTTCAGCGGCGGCGTCGTCACGCACGCGCTGCTCGTCTCCGTCGGCGTGACCCTCGTGGGCACCGCGACCAGCGTCCTCGTCACCATCGGGATGGCGTACGGCCTCTCGCGCCGCGAGGTCACCGGCTCCCGCTTCATCCTCATGACGGCCCTGTTCACGATGCTCTTCGACCCGGGCATCATCCCCAAGTTCCTCACCGTCAAGGAACTCGGCCTGTACAACACCCTGGCTTCGCTCGTGCTGCCCACCATGGTCAGCGCGTTCAACCTGGTCGTCCTGCGCTCCTTCTTCATGAACCTGCCCGAGGAGCTGTACGACGCCGCGAAGGTGGACGGCGCGGGCGATCTGCGCACTCTGGTGCGCATCGTGCTGCCGCTGTCGAAGGCCGTCATCGCCGTGATCAGCCTGTTCTACGCGGTGACGTACTGGAACGCCTTCTTCAACGCGATGCTCTACCTGAGCGACAACGACAAGTGGCCGCTCTCCATGGTCCTGCGCACCTTCGTCCTCCAGGGCCAGTCCCTCGAAGGCGCCTCGGCCGGTGAGGCCCTCGCGCCCCAGCAGGCCGTGCAGATGGCCGTGCTGGTGATCGCCGTCGTGCCGATCCTGTGCGTCTACCCCTTCCTCCAGCGCTACTTCACCAAGGGCGTGCTCACCGGCGCCATCAAGGGCTGACGCGCACAGCCGACGCCGCACAGCCCCCGCTCACACCCCCCGCGCCCATGTCCCCTCCGTCACCGAGGAGTTCACCGTGCCGCGCTCCACCCCCATCAATCGCAGAACCCTGCTGAGGACATCCCTCGGCCTGGGCTTCGGACTCGCCGCGGCCCCGCTGCTGACCGCATGCGGTGACGGCGGCGCCGCCGAGAAGTCCGCCGCGAAGAGCCGCAAGGTGCTGCCGTCCACCGTCACGGCCAACACCGTCAAGGCCGACCTCCCCGGCACGGCCGCCGGTGTGCCCAACGCCTTCTTCAGCTACCCGAAGACCCCGGTCCGCTCCGTCGAAGGCACTCCGCTCAAGGGCGCCAAGACCGTCAAGGCGTTCACCGAGACCTATGCGCCGCCCGCCCCGGCCCGCGGCAGGAACGCCGCGTGGCAGGCGATCGAGAAGCGGCTCGGCGGCACGGTCGACATCACCGCCGTGGCCGCCGACGACTACCCGGCGAAGTTCTCGACGATGGTCGCGGGCGGTGACCTCGCGGACGTCTTCATGTATCCGGAGACCGGCGGCGTCGACCACAAGGCGGCTTTCCTCGCCGCCGAGTGCGCCGACCTGACGCCGTTCCTGTCCGGCGACAAGGTCAAGGCGTACCCGAACCTCGCGGCGATCCCGGCCACTGCCTGGCAGCAGGGCCTGTACGGCGAAAAGCTGTACGGCGTCCCGATCACCCGCTACGGCACCGCGGGCGCGGGCTTCTACCGGCACGACCTGTTCAAGGAGGTCGGGGTCGACAGCCTCGACCAGATCACCGACCTGGACCGCTTCTTCGAGGTCTGCAAGGAGCTGACGCAGCCGAAGAAGAAGCAGTACGCGATCATCGCCAACGCCGTCAGCATGCTCGCCATGTCGGCCGGCGCCCCCTACTTCTGGTCGATGGACAAGAAGACCGGCAAGTTCACCGCCGACCTCGAGACCGACGAGTACCGCTCCGCCGTCGAGATGGCGGCCAAGCTCTACAAGGCGGGCTGCTACTACCCGGGCACCCTCGCCATGACCGGCGCCCAGAAGGCCCAGTACACGGACCTCTTCAAGAACGGCAAGGGCGCCTTCGTCTACGACGGCATGCCGACCTACCTCCAGCCCGCGAGCGGTTACGTCGACGCGATGGCGGCCATCGACAAGATCTTCGATGTCCGCCCCTTCGTGCCGATCGGCAAGAGCGCCGTGACGTGGACGGACAACCCCACGCTCAGCGAGTCCTTTGTGAAGAAGGCCCCCAAGGAGCGCGTCGAGCAGATCCTTCGCCTCCTCGACTTCATCGCCGCACCGTTCGGCACCGAGGAGTACACCCTCATCAACTTCGGCGTGGAGGGCACCGACTTCAAGCGCGACGCGAAGGGCAACCCCGTCCTCACGGACCGCGGCAGCCAGGACATCGGCGTCCCCTGGGGCAAGCTCGCCTCCGGCATCCCGGCGATCTTCTCCACCACCTCCAAGGACGCCGTCGGCTACGTCCACGAGGCGTACAAGAAGCTCATTCCGATGCAGGTCAGGGCCGACTTCCTGGACTACACGTCCCCGACCTGGGACTCGAAGGGATACGGCAGCCTCTACACGCTCAAGCTCGACGGGCTCAAGGACATCGTCTCCGGCCGCAAGTCCATGAAGGACTACGACGCCCTGGTCAAGGACTACCTGGCGAAGGGCGGCGAGCAGTGCCGTTCCGAATTCGAGGACGCCGCCCAGAAGGGAGCCGGCAAGTGACCCGCACCGTACGCGCCGCCATCGCCACCGCCGCGGCCGCCGCGACCCTCGCCCTGGCCGCGCCCGCGCAGGCCCACCCGTTCGACCCGAAGCCCGGCGCGGACGGCGTCGGGGACCCGCTGTTCCCCACGCTCGGGAACGGCGGCTACGACGTCCGGCACTACGACCTGTCGTTCGACTTCACGCCGGTGACATACGACTTCACCGGCACCATGAAGATCAGCGCGAAGGCCACCCAGGACCTCTCCTCCTTCAACCTCGACATCGACTCGCTCGCCATCGACGCGGTGAAGGTCAACGGCAAGGACGCGGCCTTCGCCGTATCGCTCGGCAAGAGCGGCCAGGAGCTGACGGTCACGCCGGCCGGCGGCCTGCACGACAACCGGCCCTTCGAGGTCGCCGTCACCTATCACGGCAACGGCAAGACCAAGCCCATCGGTGCACCCGGCTGGCGCTACATGAGCGACGGTGGGTTCGCCTCCGCGGCGCAGTCGTCCCGCGCCGACACGTTCGCGCCCGTCAACGACACCACGATGGACAAGGCGAGCTGGACGTTCCACCTCACCGCCCCCGACGGCTGGACGCCCGGCGCCAACGGCACCGCGACCGGCACCCGCCCGGCAGGGGAGGGGAAGACCACCTCCGACTTCCGGCTCGACGCGCCCATGGCCTCCGAACTCCTCGGCATCTCCGTGGAGAAGCAGACCCTCCTGACCGGCAAGGGGCCGCACGGAGTGACACTGCGCCACTACGTCCCCGACGACCAGGTCGCCACGTACCGGCCGATCGTCGAGCAGACCGGCGGCCAGATCGCGTGGCTGGAGAAGACCCTCGGCGTGCGCTTCCCGTTCGACACCTACGGGATGCAGATCGTCCGCGACGGCTACAGCGACGCGTTGGAAAACCAAACCCTGTCACTGTTCGGGCCGGGCTGGTTCAAGAACGCGTCCACGTCGACGACGTACACGAACGTCATGGTCCACGAGATGACCCATCAGTGGTTCGGCGACTCGGTCACGCCCACCACCTGGCAGAGCGCCTGGCTGAACGAGGGGCCGGCCGTCTACTACGCGGCCCTGTGGGCCGACCAGCAGGGCACCGCCTCCATGGAGGACAAGATGCGGACGGCGTACGGGAAGCTCGACGCCGTCCGCAAGACCGACGGGCCGCCCGGACTGCCCACCGCACTCGGCGGGTTCAACATCTACGACGGGGCCGCCGTCGTGCTGTACGCCCTCAACCAGCAGGTCGGCCAGGACGACTACGACGGGATCATGAAGTCCTGGCTCACGAAGCACCGGCACGCCAACGCCGACTCCCAGGACTTCATCGACAACGCGGTGGGGGTCACGCACGACCCGTCGCTGCGGCCCTTCCTGGAGGACTGGCTGTTCAGCAAGGACAACCCGCCCATGCCCGGCCACCCCGACTGGAGCTGACGCCGACCATGAACGGCATTCGCATCGCCGTGGCCCTCGCCGCCACGGCCGCCCTCCTGTCCACCGCCCCCGCCGCGCACGCCGATCCGTCCCCCCGCGTCCTGTACGCCGCCCCCGACGGCTCCGGCACCGCCTGTACGCACGGCCGCCCCTGTTCCCTCGACGGCGCCCGCGACGCCGCCCGCACCGTCGAGGGACGCGACATACGCGTCGAACTCGCGGACGGCACCTACGCGTTGAGCAGACCTCTGGAACTCGGCGCGGCCGACTCCGGGCGCGACGGGCACACCGTCACCTGGACCGCCGAGCGAGGCGCCCACCCCGTACTCTCCGGCGGCAGGACCCTGAAGGGCTGGGACAGCAACACCGACGGGACCTGGACCACGCACGTCCCCGAAGGCGTCACACCCCGCCAGCTCTTCGTCGACGGCGTACGGGCCGTGCGCGCACGCGGCGCGTCGTGCGCCGCCTCCGTGTGCGACGCCACCAAGACCGGCATGACCGGCGCGAAAGCCACCGGCATCGCCTCCTGGGCCCGCCCCACCGACGCCGAGGCCGTCATCAGCGTCCGCTGGCGCAACTACCACTGCCGCATCGACTCCGTCACCGGCGACATCATGACGTTCGCCCAGCCCTGCTGGACCAACTCCGCCTCCGGCACGAACCGTACGGGCCCCGCCTGGGACTCCACCACCGTCGACTCGTCCCGCTACTCGAAGGTCGCCTACTTCGAAAACGCGCTCGAACTCCTCGACGAGCCCGGCGAGTTCGTCTGGAACTCCGGCGCCCGCTCCCTCACCTACCTGCCGCGCGAGGGCGAGGACATGCGCCACGCCAAGGCCGTCACCCCCGCCACCGAACGGCTCCTCGTCCTCGACGGCGCCCACGACGTACGCGTCGAGGGCATCGCGCTGCGGTACGCGGCCTGGCACCAGCCCTCCACCGACGAGGGCCACGCCGGCATGCAGGCGGGACTCGTGCTCACCGGCGCCACCGGCCCCGTCGACCACGCGGGCCGCTACTACACCAAGCCCTCGGCCGCCCTCACCGTGCGCGGCGGCAGGCATGTGGCCGTCGACCAGGTCGAGTTCAGCCACCTCGGCGGCGCCGGAGTGGTGTTCGAGGCCGGTACGCAGGACTCGAAGATCACCCGGTCCCGCTTCACCGACCTGTCCTCCGGAGCCGCCTACATAGGGGACACGGAACCCATGCCGGCCGCTGAACTCGTGGGTGCGCGCAACACGGTGGCGTACAACACTATCCGCCGCACCGGTGTGGAGTTCACCGACGCCGTCGGCATCTGGGCCGGCTACGAGGCCGCCACCGTCATCGACCACAACACCCTCGACGACCTGCCCTACTCGGGCATCTCCGTCGGCTGGGGCTGGAACCAGCCCGAGGCGCAGAAGTCCGTCCTGCGCGACAACCGGATCACGAACAACCGGATCACGAACGTCATGCGCGTCGAGCACGACCAGCACGACGGCGGCGCCATCTACACCCAGGGCGCCCAGCCCGGCACCGTCGTCTCCGGCAACTACATCAACCGCAGCGCCTTCGGCAACACCGAGCGCGACGGCAACGGCATCTACCTCGACGAACAGTCCAGCCACATCCGCGTCGAGGGCAACGTCCTCACCCGCCTCGGCTACAAGTGGGTGTCCAACTGGGCCGACTACGGCATCGACAACCACGCCACCGGCAACTGGACCGACACCGACGCCCCCGCCCTCGCCGGCACCGGCTCGGCGATGGCCGACAACCACACCAGGCTCGACCGGCTCCCCGCCGACGCGCTGAAGGTCGCCGCCTCCGCGGGCGCCCAGGGCCACGACCGCGTCGAACAGCTGCGCCCCGACCTCGCCCGCACCGGCACCGCCTCGCAGTCCTCCACGGACGGCACCGCCACCGCGGCCGCCGCGACCGACGGCGACACCTCCACCGACACCCGCACCCTGTCCGAGCCGGGCGCCTGGTGGCAGGTCGACCTGGGGTCCGTACAGCACGTCGGCCAGGTCGAGGTCTGGAACAACACCTCGATGACCACGACCGGCTTCGACGTCCAGCTGGCCCGCACCGCGGACTTCGCCGACGCCACCACCCTCCACGTCCCGGGCAAGGCCCTGCGGCCCACCGTCCTGGACACCGACAAGGGCACCGAGGCCCGCTACGTACGGATCAAGCTCACGGGAACGGGACGCGTGGCACTCGCCCACGTCCTGGTCCACCCGTAGCTCCGGTGGGGGCCTGAAGGAAACCTGCGGCGGCGCTTAAGAAATCCTCGATGGACCAAGAGCGCCGCCGTACGGCAGATTTGCTCCCGTCGGCAGCAGGGCGCGCCGCAGCCGCACCAAGGTGCCCGCCCGTGCCGTCACTTCACTCTTCCCCTCGCACGGCGGCCGGTCCCGGCATGCCGTGACGCGGGGTGCGACGACGGGAGCCGTGCGTTGAAGGCGCTGGTCAAGGAGAAGTCCGAGCCGGGACTGTGGCTGACGGACGTGCCCGAGCCGGGCATCGGCCACGGAGATGTGCTGATCAAGGTCCTCAGGACCGGGATCTGCGGCACCGACCTCCACATCCGCAACTGGGACGGCTGGGCGCAGCAGGCGATCAGCGCGCCGCTGATCGTCGGCCACGAGTTCGTCGGCGAGGTCGTCGAGACCGGCCGTGACGTCGCCGACATCGCCATCGGCGACCGCGTCAGCGGCGAGGGCCACCTCGTCTGCGGCAAGTGCCGCAACTGTCTCGCCGGGCGGCGCCACCTGTGCCGCTCCACGGTCGGGCTCGGCGTCGGACGCGACGGCGCGTTCGCCGAGTACGTCGCCCTGCCCGCCGCCAACGTGTGGGTCCACCGGGTGCCCGTCGACCTCGACGTGGCCGCGATCTTCGACCCGTTCGGCAACGCCGTGCACACCGCCCTGTCCTTCCCGCTGGTCGGCGAGGACGTCCTGATCACCGGCGCCGGGCCCATTGGCCTGATGGCCGCGGCCGTCGCCCGGCACGCCGGCGCCCGCAACGTCGTCGTCACCGACGTCAGCGAGGAGCGGCTCGACCTGGCCCGCAAGATCGGCGTCAGCCTCGCCCTGAATGTCGCCGAGTCGACGATCGCCGAGGGCCAGCGCTTCCTGGGCCTGCGCGAGGGCTTCGACGTCGGCCTGGAGATGTCGGGCAACCCCGTCGCCATGCGCGACATGCTCGCCAACATGACCCACGGCGGCAAGATCGCCATGCTCGGCCTGCCCGCCGAGGAGTTCGCCGTCGACTGGTCCCGGATCGTCACCTCGATGATCACGATCAAGGGCATCTACGGCCGCGAGATGTTCGAGACCTGGTACGCGATGTCGGTCCTCCTGGAGGGCGGCCTCGACCTCGCCCCCGTGATCACAGGCCGCTACAGCCACCGTGACTTCGAGGCAGCCTTCGACGACGCGGCCAGTGGCCGCGGCGGCAAGATCATCCTGGACTGGGAAAGCTGATCTCTGGCTCGGTGAGCCCTCGACCTCCTGACCGACCTCTTCTTTAAAGGAAGTCACCATGTTCGACTCCGTACGCGACGATCTCCAGGCCACCCTCGACGAGATCGCCGCCGCGGGCCTGCACAAGCCCGAGCGCGTCATCGGCACCCCGCAGTCCGCGACGGTCGCCGTCACCGCGGGCGGCCGCCCCGGCGAGGTCCTCAACTTCTGCGCGAACAACTACCTCGGCCTCGCCGACCACCCCGAGGTCATCGCCGCCGGCCACGAGGCACTCGACCGCTGGGGCTACGGCATGGCCTCCGTCCGCTTCATCTGCGGCACCCAGGAGGTCCACAAGGAGCTCGAGGCGCGCCTGTCCGCGTTCCTCGGCCAGGAGGACACGATCCTCTACTCCTCCTGCTTCGACGCCAACGGCGGTGTCTTCGAGACGCTCCTCGGCGAGGAGGACGCCGTCATCTCCGACGCGCTGAACCACGCCTCGATCATCGACGGCATCCGCCTCTCCAAGGCCCGCCGCTTCCGCTACGCCAACCGCGATCTCGCGGACCTGGAGCGGCAGTTGAAGGAGGCGCAGTCCGCGCGCCGCCGCCTGATCGTCACCGACGGCGTCTTCTCCATGGACGGCTACGTGGCGCCGCTGCGCGAGATCTGCGACCTCGCCGACCGCTACGACGCCATGGTCATGGTCGACGACTCGCACGCCGTCGGCTTCGTCGGCCCCGGCGGCCGCGGCACCCCCGAGCTGCACGGCGTCATGGACCGCGTCGACATCATCACCGGCACCCTCGGCAAGGCGCTCGGCGGCGCCTCCGGCGGCTATGTCGCGGCCCGCGCCGAGATCGTCGCGCTGCTGCGCCAGCGCTCGCGCCCGTACCTCTTCTCCAACAGCCTCGCCCCGGTGATCGCGGCCGCGTCCCTCAAGGTCCTCGACCTCCTGGAGTCGGCGGGCGAGCTGCGCGAGCGGCTCGCCGCGAACACGGCGCTCTTCCGCACGCGCATGGCGCAGGAGGGCTTCGACATCCTGCCCGGCGACCACGCCATCGCGCCCGTCATGATCGGCGACGCGTCCGTCGCGGGCCGCATGGCCGAGCTGCTCCTGGAGCGCGGCGTGTACGTGATCGGCTTCTCGTACCCGGTCGTCCCGCAGGGCCAGGCCCGGATCCGCGTCCAGCTCTCCGCGGCGCACTCCACCGAGGACGTGAACAGGGCCGTGGACGCCTTCGTCGCGGCGCGCGTGGAGCTCGACGCGGAGTCCGCCGGGGCGGCGAGCTGACCTGGGGCCTGTCCGGCGGATCATGCCGGGGCGCGGCACGGGCATTCACGGCCACCCGGTTCCGGCCTGATCCGCCGGACAAGCCCCCGGTTCGGACATCGGCGGCACATTTGGGAGAATCGGTCGCATGATCGAAGCGCGGCGGCTGCACATCCTCCGTGCGGTGGCCGACCACCGCACCGTGACGGCGGCTGCCGCCGCGCTCTATCTGACCCCGTCGGCGGTCTCCCAGCAGCTGACCGCCCTGGAGCAGGAGACCGGCCACCGGCTCGTCGAGCGGGGCGCGAAAGGCGTCCGGCTCACCCCGGCGGGCGAGATCCTGCTCACGCACACCAACGCGGTCCTCGCCCAGCTGGAGCGGGCGGAGGCCGAGCTCGCGGCGTACAGCTCGGGGGCGGCCGGCACGGTCACCGTCGCCGCGTTCGCCACCGGGATCGGCCTGGTCGTCGCACCGGCCCTGGCCCGCCTCGCGCGGACGGCGCCCGGCATCCGGATCCGCGTCCAGGACGCCGAGGGCGACGCGAGCCTGCCCATGGTCCTCGACCGGCAGGTCGACGTCGCGGTCGCCGTCGAGTACCGGGGGGCGCCGGGCGCGGACGACGCCCGCCTGACGCGCGTACCGCTGTACGCCGAGCCGTTCGACGCGGTGCTGCCCGCGGCGCACCGGCTCGCGGCGTCCGACCGGGTGCCGCTCGCCGAGCTGGCCAAGGACACCTGGATCGGCCCGTTCCCCGGCAACCCGTGCCACGATGTGGTGGTCCTGGCCTGCGAGCACGCCGGTTTCCAGCCGCGGGTCGAGCACTCCTCGGACGACTTCCGCGCCGTCGTGGCCCTCGCCTCGGCGGGTGCGGGCGTCGCGCTGGTGCCACGCTCGGCGCTGCGCGGCATGGACCTGTCCGACGCGGTCGTCCGCCCGGTCGACGGGGTGGCCCCGACCCGCAGGGTCTTCGCGGCGGTCCGCTGCGGGGCGGAGGAGCACCCTCTGATCAGGCCGGTACTGGAGGCACTGGGGGAAGCAGCAGAGTAGGCGGGCCCGCAGGCCCCTGGGTCACCCCGGCGTCCCCGTGCTCGCCCGTATCCGTACCTCGCCCACGATCCGCTCCACCCGCGAGCGCGGCCCCCTCGGTTCACGTAACGCGAGGTCGAGGGCGGCGCGGCCCATGCCGGTCAGCGGGAGGGCCACCGTCGTGAGGGGCGGGGTCAGTTCGCGGACCAGCGGGATGTCGTCGAAGCCGGCCAGCGAGATGTCCTGAGGGACGCGCAGACCGTGGTCGCGGAACGCGGCGAGCGCCCCCACAGCCATCACGTCGGTGACGGCGAAGACGCACGTGGGCCGGGGTGCGCGGCGCAGCATTTCGCTCGCCGCCGCGTAACCGCCGTCACGCGTGAAGGCGCCCTCGACGACCCGCTCGTCCGCGAGGGGCACCCCCGCCTCGGCGAGCCCCTGCCGGAATCCGGCCAGCCGGTCCGCGACGGTCGTCAGCCGTGCGGGCCCGGCGAGCACCCCGAACTCCCGGTGCCCGAGGCCGTGCAGCGCGCGGGCGAGCGCCGCCGCCCCCGCCCGGTTCTCCGGCAGCACGGTGTCGACGCGCAGACTGCGGTGCCGGCTCACGACCGCGACCCGGCCCCCGCCGCGTAGATAGGGAGCGATCTCGGACTCCAGCGAACGCTCCCACGCGGGGTCCTGGAAGCCGGAGCCGATGAGCAGGATCGCGCGGGCCCGCTGCGCCCGCAGCATGGAGATGTACGCGATCTCGCGCTCGGGCGCGCGGAACGTGCTGGACAGCATCACCAACAGCCCGCGCTCGGCCGCCCGCGCCATGATCCCGCTGGCGATCGCGGCGAAGTACGGGTCGCCCACGTCGTGGCAGATGACGCCGACGGTGTTGTTGGAGGCGCTGGCGAGGGCCTGCGCGTGGGCGTTCGGGATGTAGCCGAGTTCGTCGGCCGCGGCGCGGACCCGGCGCAACAGGTCGTCGCGTACGCGGGTGGTTCCGTTCAGGGCGCGGGACGCCGTCGCGGGGGAGACCCCCGCCGTGCGGGCCACCGCGTCGAGGGTCACGTGCGGTTCTTGCGGGTGCCCGTGCGGTTCGCTCACTCTGCCCCCTCGGATTCCGGTTGCGGCACCGGTCGCAGGAAACTTCGGAACGGCCTATTGACCCTGTGCTCCACGAGTCATTAGCGTGGCTGACATCGTACCAGAAAGCGCTTTCTGAAAGCGATTTCCGGGCTTCGTTACCGTAGTGACTGTTGATCCCTTACCTCGCGAGTTCGTTACCCCGGCTCTCCTCAACTGCCTCCCGATTCCGTAGGAGTTCATCGTGAGTCAGAGCACACTGCCCGCAACTCCCGCCAAAACAGCGGGAGTTTCCGACCGGCAGGCTCCCGGGCTGCGCCGGCGTGCCGCGGACGTGGCCGAGCGGAGCTGGCGCCCCGTCGCGCTGCTCGTCGTCTGTTTCGTCGCCTGGTGGGTGATCGCCGAGGCGGAGCTGGTCGAGCCGTATCTGGTGCCGTCGCCGGGCCGGACCCTCGACGTCATCCTCGACAAGCCGGACTACCTCTGGCAGCACACCTGGGTGACCACGTACGAGACGCTGCTCGGCTTCGTCATCGCCGTCGGCGTAGGCATCTTCTCCGCCGTGATCATGGTCTACTCGTCGACCGTCGAGAAGACCCTCTATCCGATCCTGCTCTTCGCCCAGGTCGTCCCGAAGATCGCGATCGCGCCGCTGTTCGTGGTCTGGCTCGGCTTCGGCATCGCCCCCAAGATCCTCATCGCCGTGCTCATCGCGTTCTTCCCGGTCGTCATCTCGATGGTGACCGGACTCAAGGCCGTCGACCCGGAGATGCTCCAGCTCTCCGCGACGATGGGCGCGAGCCCCTGGCAGACCTTCCGCAAGATCCGGTTCCCGGCCTCCCTGCCGCACCTGTTCTCCGGCCTCAAGGTGGCCGTCACGCTCGCCGTCACCGGTGCCGTCGTCGGTGAATTCGTGGGCGCGAACGAGGGGTTGGGCTACGTCATCCTCCAGGCCAACGGCAACCTCGACACTCCGATGCTCTTCGCGGGCCTGCTCGTCATGTCCTTGATCGGTGTCGTGCTTTTCGTCCTCGTCGAGATCGCCGAGAAGCTGCTCCTGCCGTGGCACGCGAGCCGCCGCGACGTCGCGGCGACCACGGCGTACTGAACGCCGGCACCCCCGGGAACCGCCCCGGACCACCCACCGACCGCCGTGAGAAGGGCCGCCCCATGCACGCGCGCAGACTCCTGACCGGTCTCGTCCCCCTGACGCTCGTCGCCCTGACGGTGACGGCCTGCGGCGACGACTCCGGCTCCACGTCGACCAGCGACTCCGGCAAGAAGCTCGACAAGGTCACGCTGACGCTCAACTGGTACCCGTACGGCGAGCACGCGCCGTTCTACTACGGCAAGAAGCAGAAGATCTTCGAGAAGCACGGCATCGACCTGGAGATCCGCGCGGGACAGGGCTCGCAGAAGACCGTGCAGGCCACGGGCGCGGGCCAGACCGACTTCGGCTGGGCCGACACCCCCGCCGTGCTCGCGGGCGTGGACCAGGGCGTCAACGTGAAAAGCCTCGGTGTGTTCCTCCAGACGACGCCCGCCTCGGTGCAGTCCTTCGCGAGCCAGAACATCAAGTCCCCGGCGGACCTCAAGGGCAAGACCATCGCGGGGACGGCGGGCGACGCGCTCTCCAAGACGTTCCCCATCTTCCTGAAGAAGAACGGCCTCTCCGAGTCGGACGTCAAGGTCCAGAACACCGACCCCGCCGGCAAGATCGCCGCCGTCATCTCGGGCAAGACGGACGCCCTCCTCGGCTACGCGAGCGATCAGGGCCCCACCATGCAGGACAAGGCGAAGAAGGACGTCGCCTACCTCCGCTTCTCCGAGCACGGCCTGAACTTCTACTCGAACGGGCTCATCGCCGGCCCCAAGACCCTTCAGGGCAAGGGCGATCTGGCCAAGCGCATGGTCGAGGCCGTCAGCGAGTCCTGGGCCGCAGCGGAGAAGAGCCCCGAGCCCGCCGTCGCCTCCATGAAGGGCGCGTCCGAGCAACTCCCGCCGGAGACCGTGCTGTCCGAACAGTTCAAGACGACCCTGACCCTCCTGCACACGGACGCGACGCAGGGCAAGGCGCCCGGCGCCAACACCGAGGCCGACTGGCAGCAGACCATCGACGTCTTCGCCCAGGCCGGCATGGTCAAGAGCCCGAAGCCGGTGGCGGACTACTGGGATTCGGCCAACGGGATCAAGGGCTGAGCACCCGTCCCGTACAGCCCACAAGGAGAGCTGCACCATGCCGAAGGACGCGACACTGAAGAAGGCCGACAGAGCGAGCGGACACGTCGGGGCCGCCGTGCGCGCGGCGGACGTCGACGTCCGCTTCCGTACGAAGAAGAAGGACGTCACCGCCCTCACCGACGTCTCGCTCGACGTCGCGTCGGGCGAGTTCGTCGCCATCGTCGGACCGTCCGGCTGCGGCAAGTCCACGCTCCTCAAGCTCGTCGCGGGGCTCCTCGCACCCTCGTCCGGCGAGGTCAGCCTCTACGGGGAGCGGGTGCGCGGCCCGCGCCACGACATCGGGTACGTGTTCCAGCGCGCGGCCCTCCTGGAGTGGCGCTCGGCGCGCCGCAACATCCTGCTCCAGGCGGAGATGCGCGGCATGGCCACCGAACTGGCACGCGCGCGTGCCGACGAACTGATCCGGATGACGGGGCTCACCGGCTTCGAGGACGCCTATCCGCACGAGCTGTCGGGCGGCATGCAGCAGCGGGTCGCCCTGTGCCGGGCCCTGCTGCACGAGCCGCCCGTCCTGCTCATGGACGAGCCGTTCGGCGCCCTCGACGCGCTCACGCGCGAGCAGCTCAACGTCGAGATGAACCGCATCTGGCGCCAGACCCGCACCACCGTCCTCCTGGTGACCCACTCCATCGCGGAGGCCGTCTACCTCGCGGACCGCGTCGTCGTCATGAGCCCGCGCCCCGGCACCGTCACCGAGATCATCGACGTCGGCCTGCCGGCCGAGCGGGACTACGCGGCGACGCTCGCGACCCCCGAGTTCCGCACGGCGACGGGCCGCATCCGCGAACTTCTGGGGGCGGTCTCGGCCCACGACTGACCGCCGCGCCCATGACAGGGACCCCGTACCCCGAGACGATCCTCGGGGTACGGGGTCCCATCCACGTACGCGTCTGCACGCGTCAGTACCGCAGCGCCGCCAGATACCCGTAGCTGTTGCGGGCCGTCGCGAACGGGTCCTTCGGGATGTCGTGCTCCACCAGCCACTGCCGGACACCACCGGTGTCCGCGTCCTCGAACATGGCGGCGAAGTCGAGCGTCCCCGATCCCACGTCGGCGAAGCTCCCGTCGGGTGCCATGTCCTTCACGTGCAGGGCGGGAAAGCGGTGCGGGTGCCGCACGAAGTACGCGGCGGGATCGGCGCCGCCCTTCGACGCCCAGTACACGTCCAGCTCGAAGGCGACCAGATGCGGATCGGTCTCGCGGACGAGGATGTCGTACAGGTTCTCCCCGTCGATCACGTCGTGGTCGCCGTCGTGGTTGTGGAACAGGACGGGGCCCAGACCCGCCTCGCGTGATGCGGCCCCGATCCGGTTGAACTCCCTTGCCGCTTCCCGGTATCCGGCCGGACTGTGCATCGAGCCTGGCAGGCTGGGCACCACCGGCCACCTGGCGCCCAGGGTGTGCAGATCCTCCAGGGCCTGCGGCAGTCCGCTGCCCGTCAGCGTCTGATACGCGACATGTTCCAGGACCGCGCGCAGGCCGACGGTGTCGAGCATGCGCCGGATGTCCGCCGCCCCGTACCCGTGCCGCCCGCTCACACCGACCGTCGCGTACCCGATCTCCGCGAGCTGCTCCACGGTGCCGGCGAAGTCCTTCGCGAGGACGTCACGCATCGTGTAGAGGTGCATGCCGATGCCGCCGCGCGGGATGCGCCGCCGCTGCTCGGCGGACGCGGGCAGCGCCGTGCCGACCGCTGCCGCGAGCCCCAACGACGTACCGAGAAAGGCCCTTCTGCTGCTCTTCATGCCCACACCCCTCACTTCACTGTGATCCGGACCGAGCCGGTGGTCGTGTCGCCCTTTTCGTCGGTGACGGTCAGATGCGCCGTGTACGCACCCGCGCGCGCGTACGCGTGCTGGGCGTCGGCACCCTCCGTACCGCCCGGCTTGACGTTGTCCCCGAAGTCCCAGTGGTACGAGGCCGCGGTACGGCCCTCCGGGAGCTTCACCGTGCCCTTGAGCGCGACGGTGAGCGGCGGGGCTCCGCTCTCCGGTGTCGCGGTCACCGTCACCTCGGCGCCGGCGTGCTTCTCCACCCCGGGCCCGTTGAAGTGCAGCCAGTCGACCGCGAACAGGTCGGGCTTGTCGGCGCTCCACTGCGGGTTGGTGAAGACGACGTACAGCGGGAACGTGCCGTTGTAGTCCGCGAGTTCGGTGGTGGGGGAGACCACGTTGCCCCAGTCTCCCGTGTTCGGGACGGACACCTTGCCGAGCAGCTCGCCTGTCGGGGAGCCCGCGCGGAACTCGACGTCGCCGCCGATCCCGCCGGACGCGGCGCCCACGGTCACCGAGTCGACCCCCTTCAGGTGCACGGGGTCGAAGGACACCCAGTCCCCGTCCTCGATCTCGGTGAGCCGCTTGCCGCCCGAGGCGTCCGCGCGGCTCGCGACCACGACGCCGTCGTGCGCGCCACCGGTCTTCGTGAAGTGCTCGGCCTCGCGGAACGAGGTACGCAGCGAGAGCGACGCGGACCCGGTCAGCGCGGGCACGCCGTCCGGCCCGCCCTTGTCCTCGTACTGGGCGCTGATGCCGTAGTACAGGTTCTGGCCGGGCCCGTGGCTGTCCCCGGCGTCCGTCACGATCTCCCCGGCGCACCCCGTGTAGTTGTCCAGCGGATGCAGATGGGAGTCGTGGCCGAGCTGGGACTGGACGACGACGCGCGAGCAGTCGATGGGACGCCCGTCCTCCCGGTCCGTCACCTTGATCTTGAACGGGATCGTGTCGCCGAAGCTGAACGTCCCGCCGTTCGGCGGCTGTTGGATCGTCACCTTGGGCCGGGTGTTCCCCACGGTGACGTCCTGCACGGCCAGTCCGGTGAGCCCCGTCGGCCCGGTCACCGTCAGCCGCGCCGTGTACACGCCGTTCTTCGTGTACGTGTACTTCGGATTGGCGTCGGTCGAATCGGTCGTGCCGTCCCCGTCGAAGTCCCAGGCGTACGTGACCGGTTTGCCGTCCGGCAGGCCCGAACCCGCGCTGGAGAACGTGACGGCGAGCGGCGCCGAGCCACTGTCCGGCGCCGCGGCTGCCCGCGCGTCCGGCAGGCGGCTGTCGGCGACGTAGTCGATCCGGTAGATGCCGGACCCCTCGTTGCTCCCGCCGCGGCCCGTGCCGCTGCCGAGCCCGAAGTCGATGACATACAGCGCCCCGTCGGGACCGAAGTCCGCATCGAAGGGCTGGTTCCACTTCATGTCACCGAACACGGAGTTGATGGACTGCAGATCGCCGGACTCGGCGGGCGCGAACCGCGGATCCGTGAACGTCTGGTCCTTCTCCTGGATCGAGAAGGTCTTGAACCACTGCCTGGTCAGCTCGTAGTTGAACCACTTCCCGTCGAAGTACTCCGGGAACTTGGTCTTGTTCGGGTTCGCGGGATCGTAGGCGTACACGGGACCGCTCATCGGGCCACCGCCGCCGGTACCGAGCTCCGGGAACTGCTCCGAGGCGGAGTACGCGTACCAGACCGACGCCGCGTGCGCGGGCGGCAGGTCGCGCAGGCCGGTGTTGTTCGGCGAGTCGTTCACGAGGTGACCGCAGTCGAACTTCGCCCCGGACGTCTTCGACTCGAAGTCGTAGTCGCTGAAGGGGGTGTTGTCGCCGATGCAGTACGGCCAGCCGTAGTTCCCCGCCTCGGTGATGCGGTTGAACTCGACGGTGCCCTCGGGCCCGCGGTCGGCCACCGCGTTGCGCGCGTCGGGACCGTAGTCACCCACGAGGAGCGCCCCGCTGACCGGATCGGTCGTGATCCGGAACGGGTTGCGCATGCCCATCGCGTAGATCTCGGGGCGGGTCTTGTCGGTGCCGGGCGCGAACAGGTTCCCCTCGGGGACGCCGTACGTCCCGTCGGCCTTCGGGGTGATCCGCAGCACCTTGCCGCGCAGGTCGTTCGTGTTGCCCGCGGTGCCCTGCGCGTCCCAGGCGCGTCGGCCCTCGCGTTCGTCGATCGGGTTGAACCCGTCCGATGCGAAGGGGTCGGTGTTGTCGCCCGTCGCGATGTAGAGGTCACCCTTGTTGTCGAAGGCGATGGAGCCCGCCATATGGGAGTTGGCGCGTCCCTCGCCCCGCCAGGTCGGCAGGGTGAGCAGGCGCTTCTCCGACGCCGGGTCGACCTTGCCGCCCGACTCGGTGAACCGCGAGAGATTGATCCGTTTCTCGGTCTTGTCGGAGTTCAGCAGATAGATCCAGTGGTTGTCCCCGAACTTCGGATCGAGCGCCAGCCCCAGCAGACCGTCCGACTGGCTCGTCATCTCGGGCGTGTAGGCGAGGTCGAGCGCCGTGGTGACCTTCAGCGTCTCCTGGTCGATGATCTTCAGCTTGCCGGTCCGCTGGATGAAGAACACGCGCCGGTCCGGCGCCACGGCCAGCTCGAACGGGTCGGCGAGGTCGGCCGTCGCCAGCGGGGTGCGCTGGAAGCTGCCGGTCCTGGTCGCCGAGCAGTCACCCGGCTTGTCGCCGGCCGCCCACTGGATGCCGCCGAGGATGTGCTGGAGGAAACCGGCTTCCTCGAACGCCGACTTGGCGTGCCCGCCCGCGGTGAACCAGGAGCGGCCGCCGTCGTAGTTCTGGCACCACGACCACGGGTGGTCGACGCCCTCGTCGAGGCCGGTGACCCCGTCGCGCACCTTGACCTGCGCGAGCGTGTGCACCTTCCCGGTGGGGTTGGTGCGCCAGTTGTACCACTCCTCCGTACGCTCCCAGAGCTCCGGAAGCCCCTTCGTGGACGGGTGCGCGTGGTCGAGGACCTTGATCCGGCCCGTCTGTACGGCGGGATGCTGGTCGAAGATCGCTCCGACGAGCCCCTCGTACCAGCCCCAGTCCCGCTCGCTGGCCGACGCGGCGTGCAACCCGACCCAGCCGCCGCCCCCGCGGACGTACTTCTGCAGAGCCGCGCGCTGGTCGGCGTCGAGCAGATCGCCCTTCTCGGGCGTCGAGTTGGTGTTGTTGAAGACGATCGCCTTGAAGCGGGCGAGGTTCTCGTCGGTGAACGCGGCGGCGTCGTCGGTCGCTTCGACCTCGAAGCCGTTCTCACTGCCGAGCTTCTTGATCGCGTCGATCCCCGCCGGGATCGAGTCGTGAGCGAAGTTCGTGACCTTGGAGAAGACAAGCACGCGGTACGAGGCTGCGGCCTCGGCGCGCGGCGGGGCCGCCAGTCCGAGGCCGACGACGAGGGCGACGAGCGCGAGGAGCACGGTCCAGGGCGAGCACCTGTGCGGGCTTCGCCGGCTGTGTGGGCTTCGCGCGGTGGGCGTGGTGCGCTCGGGAGGACCGTGTCTCCCGGACGGTACGGGTGTGGCGGAACTCGTAGAACTCATGGCGCTCCCTGGGCTGTTGGCCGGTGGCCGACTCGGGCGTGCGGTGAGTGCTGCGGGAATGCCGGAGCGCCTAGAAAGCGCTTTCCCGATGGCGTCGTTTAGCGTAGGTTCCGGGCGGAGAGGGGTCAATGGGTCGGAACGGGCCAGGGGGTGCGGAGGGGGCGCCGCGATCGCCGGGGACCGGGTGGCAGTCGCCGTCGAACCGGTGGAGGGGTCGGTGTCGATCACGGTGTCGATCACGGGGGGGCGGTGGCGGTGGCGCCTGAAGTGGTGGGCGGGCCGGTCGTCGTTCGCGGGGACGGGGCCCGGCGCTGGTGTCGCCCGAACTGGCGGGCCGGTCGGCAGTCGTTCGTGGAGGCCCGGTGCCGGTCGCGCCCGAACTGGTGGGCCCACTGGCCGTTGTTCGCGGGGACGGGGACGGGGACGGGGGCCCGGTGCCGGTGGCGCCTGAACTGGTGGGCCGGCTGTCCGTTGTTCGCGGGGCCCCGGCGCCGGTCGCGCCCGAACCGGCGGGCAGGCTGTCCCGCGCATGCGCTCCGACCGGCGGTTGTCAGTGGGCTTGGCTACGGTTTCTTCCATGCAAGACGCCGACGACGTACGTTCCATCGCACTCGCCCTGCCAGAGGTGACGGAGAAGATCGCCTGGAGCATGCCGACGTTCCGGGTCGCGGGGAAGATGTTCGCCACGATGCCCGAGGAGGAGACCTCCATCGCGGTGCGCTGCCCCAAGGTGGAGCGCGACGAACTGGTTCTCGCGGAGCCGAAGAAGTTCTGGATCGCGGACCACGAGGCGGGCTTCGCGTGGGTGCGGGTGAGGCTCGCCGCGCTCGACGACGGTGACGAGCTACGTGACATCCTCACCGACTCCTGGCGCCAGGCCGCCCCGGGCCGACTCCTGGACGCCCACCCGGAGTTGGGCCCACCGGCGCCGACTGACTGATATTCCCGGGGCGATGTCAGTGCTGCGTGGCATGATCCGGCTGGGGTGGGGGACGCGGGGCCGCTGGGGCCGCCGCGCCGCCGGGGAGGGCACGGGCAGGCATGGGCGGAATGTCGAAGGAAGGGCCACGGGGGTCGGAGGAGGAGCGGGAGCGGGCCGGGGATTCGGCTGGGGGGTCGATTCCTGGTCCTGGTGAACCGAGGCGGCCGCGGGATTCGGCCGGCGGATCGAATCCTGGTCCCGGTGAATCGAGGCGGCCGCGCGGCGGTATCTGGTCGCGGGACTTCGGGTTGTTCTTCTCGGCGCGTGCCGTGGCCAAGCTGGGGGACACCATGCTGCCGGTGGCGCTCGCCGCGGGCTTGCTCCAGCACGGGTACGGCGCGGGCGCCGTCGGCCTCGCGATGGCCGCCTCCGTTGCCTGTTTCGCCGGACTCGTCATCTTCGGCGGTGTTTTCGCGGACCGGTTCAGCACCCGGCTGCTGATGATCGGCGCCGACGTCACGCGCCTCGTCACCCAGTCCCTCGCCGCGGTCATGTTCTTCTCCGGGCACGTGGTGCTGTGGGAGATCTGCGTGATCGGGGCGGTGAACGGCGCGGCGGCCGCCCTCTTCCAGCCCGGCGTCGCCAGCACCGTCCCGCGCCTCGCCGCCGACGTACAGGCGGCGAACGGTGCGATACGCGTGGCCGAGTCGGTGGCGCAGCTCGCGGGCCCGGCCGTCGCCGGCCTGCTCGTCGCGTTCGCCTCGCCGGGCGTCGTCTTCGCGGCCCACGCGGGTACGTACGGGCTGAGCGCCCTGTGCCTGATCCTGCTCCGGCTCCCCCCGGCCCAGCCCGGCACCGAGGCGATCCGTGGCAGCGGGTTCCGGGCCGATCTCGTCGAGGGCTGGCGGGAGTTCAGATCGCGCACGTGGCTCTGGGGAGTCATAGCGATCTGGTGCGTGCTGATGATCGCCGCCTGGGGCCCGGCCGTCCCGCTCATCGCCACGCAGGTCGTCCAGGAGCACGGCCCGCGTGCCTACGGCCTGGTCAACTCGGCGCTCGGCCTCGGCACGGTCATCGGCGGCGTCTTCGCCCTGCGGCTGCGCCCCCGCCGCATGCTGCGCGCCGGCGCCGTCGCCCTGTTCGGCTTCAGCTTGTTCCCGGCGACCGTGGGCGCCGGTTTCGGTGTGGAGTGGATGGCGGCGGGCGCGGTCGTCGCGGGCGCGGGCATGTCGTTCTGGGGCGTCATGTGGGCGACCAGCATCCAGACCCAGGTCCCGCGCGACGTCCTCAACCGCATACACGCCTATGACGTCGCCGGCTCCCTCGCGATGACACCGGTCGGCCAGGCGCTCGCGGGCCCCGCCGCCGGAGTCTTCGGCACCCGCCACGTCCTGCTCGCCGGTGGCGTCACGACCGTCCTCGTGGCGGCGGCCCTGCTCTCCGTCCCCGCGATCAGGGGCCTGATACGGGTGGACAGCACCGTGCCGGTGCCGGGCCGGAGCCTGGACAAGCCCTCCTCTAACCGCGCCCCCGTCCACCGAGGAAGCCGCTGATCCGATCCCGCAGAGACGCGGGATCGAGGCCGTGCGCGGCCACGTGCTCCTCGATCTGTCCGTACCGGCGCAGCTCACGGCGGCCCACGCCCAGCCCCAGCACCCGGTGCGGCAGATCGGCGAGCGCGTCGTTGGCGGCCGCCGTCGACGTACCCTCCAGGTACGGCTCGACGATCACTACGTCGGCGGCGTCGGCTGCACCCGCGGCACGGCGCAGCGCCCTGGCGTCGAAGGGCCGCACCGTCGTCGTGTAGAGCACGGTCACGTCGAGGCCCTCCGTAGCGGCGAGGACGGCGTCGAGCATCGGCCCGACCGCGACCACGACGCCGTTCCGGCCTTCGCGGACAGTCAGGAATCGCTCCCCGTCGACGGCGAGTGCCTCCCTGTTCGACTGCACCGAAAGGCGGACGTACACGCGGTCGTCACCGGCGCCGACCGCGTGCCGCAGCAGAGTCTCGGCCTCGTCCGGATGGCCCGGCACATGCACAGTCCAGCCGTCGAGGGTGTCGAGCAGTGCCACGTCGCCCGGCGCCATGTGCGTGAAGCCGCCGGACGGCCAGTCGAAGGAGGCGGCGGCGCTCACCAGGACTCCGCCCACGTCCTGATGCCCGAAGTCGAGCTTCACCTGCTCGAAGGGGCGCTCCACCAGGAAGCTGGCGAAGGTGTGCATGACGGGCCGCAGCCCGGTCAGCGCGAGCCCCGCACCCGTCCCGATGAGCAGCTGCTCCCTGATGCCGACATTGATCACCCGGTCCGGGTGCCGGCGCTCCGCCTCCACGAAGCGGTCTCTGCCGATCTCCGCGAGGACGACGGCGACCCGGGGATCCTCGTCGAGCAGCCGGGAGACGACAGGGGCGAATCGATCACGCATGGTGTCCATGACGTGGGTGTCCTTCCTGGGAAGAGAGAAGAGAGCAGGGGAGAGGGGCGGCGCGGCTCAGGCGTTCTTGGGCTCCACGCGGGCGACGACCACGCGCGGCCTTCCCGGGTGCGGCGCGGTGAAGGCGGCGTACAGGGACTCGTGATCGCGTCCGTCGACGGTCGCGGCGGACCAGCCGGCCGCCTCGAAGCGGGCGGCGATGCCGCCGGGCCTGGCGTGGCTGGCCGAGGAATTGTCGACGACGACGGCGTGCAGCCGGTCGAGGGCGGCGGGTCCGGCAAAGGCGATGGCCTCGTGGTTGCTGCCCTCGTCCAGCTCGGCGTCCCCGATCAGCGTCCAGACCGCCGGCCCCGCGAGGCCCTGCGCGCGGAGTCCGAGTGCCGTCCCGACGGCGATCGGCAGCCCGTGCCCCAGGGACCCGCTCGCGATCTCCACGCCGGGGACGAGCACCCGGTCCGGGTGGTGCCCGAGCGGGGAGTCGTACGACCCGAAGCCGGGCAGCCACTCCACCGGCACGAACCCCTTCGCCGCGAGCACCGCGTAGTACGCCATGGGGCCGTGGCCCTTCGACAGCAGGAACCGGTCACGTTCCGGATCCCGTACACCGTCGGGCGTCACCCGCAGCACGCGGTCATAGAGCACCCACAGGACATCGAGGGTGGAGGTCGCCGCGGGGCCGTGCTTCTCGTCGCCGGTCATGCGTTCCATGAGGGCGGGAAGGTCTTCGTAGGAGTAGGAGGCCGCCGCTGTACGTGCCGCTGTCGTTGTCATGACAGGAGCGTGCAACCTCAAGCCAGCTTGAGGTCAAGAGTGACCTGCCACGCGCCTGCCGCGGAAGAAAGGGGTGCGCGACCACGGCCCCGAGTGCGGTATGGTTTCCGTGCGCGTTCGGCCAGGGGAAAGCCCAGGTCAGACGAGCACCGGGACGTGGCGCAGCTTGGTAGCGCACTTGACTGGGGGTCAAGGGGTCGCAGGTTCAAATCCTGTCGTCCCGACAGTTCGAACGATCGAACGTCGCAGATGAGGGGCCGTTTTCGAACGGCCCCTTTTCTGATTCCGGGCCCGCTCCCTGGGAGCGATGGGAGGGAGCGCGCTCCCTCCCAGTCCCCTTAACGGATTGCTCCCACTCGGGCCGCTGCGCACATATTCGATTCCTTGCCCACGCGTTCACATTCGTGCCCGTTTTGTGACCGCTGGCTTTCCGTCGTTCGGGGGGTCTTTTGGGTATGGGCTTGCGCTCTTCGTGCAGGTCACGCTCGCTCCCGGTGGGAGCGTAGCTGGGAGCAGCGTTCCCATAACCGGGGCCGATGGTATGGGGCCATGCGAAATCTTGGCCCCATGTCCGAATTCTGGGACCCCATATGCCGGATTCTTCTCTGGGGCGTTGTGCGCGGCATTGAGAAGTTGAACGCGGTAGGGAGTGCTGGGCAGGTGGGCTGCGCCGCAGATGGGAGACGGGTGGCCCCGGCGGCGCTAGCTAGGCCTGGCCTAAGGGTTGTCCCGTAAATGATCACCGGGTCGATGAGGGCATGGCGGCTCGGTCGTCGGCGGCCTTGCCTATCCGGCGAGGTTGAGGTTGTGCAGGCGTGCGATGCCGAGCATGGCGTGGTGGACGCCGTCGCCCTTGAGTCGGCAGTCGCGGAGGATCTTCCAGCACTTCATGCGCGCGAAGACGTGCTCGACGCGGGCCCGTACCTGCTTGTGTGACTTGTTGTGCCTTTCCTTCCACTCGGGCAGTTCCTCGCCCTTGCGGCGCCGGTGGGGCATCACGAGTCCGGTGCCCGGGTAGCCGCCGTCGGCGATCGTCATGGTCTTGCCGACGGCGGCTTTGGCTCCGGATTCCTCCCACGCCCTGCAGTCGTTGCGGTTGCCGGGAAGGGACTCGCCGACCACGACGACCAGGCGGGTGTCGGCGTCGATGACGACCTGGTGATTGGTGGAGTAGCGGTAGTTCTTGGACTGTTCGGCGATGCTGTGGTCTCGGGTGGGGACCAGAGTGCCGTCCACGATGAGCACGGTGTCTTTCGCGAAACGCTTCCTGGGCTGCAGGGCGAGGAGCGGGCCGAGCTGGTCGATGATGCGGTCGGCCGCCGACTTGGAGACGCCGAACAGCGGGGCTATCTGGCGCATCGTCAAGTTCGTGCGCCAGTACGCCGCGACCAGCAACACGCGGTCTTCCAGCGGCAGACCCCACGGCCGGCCCCGCCGCACCGCGTCCGCGCCCTCGCGGCGCAGCGCAGCCACCAACTTCCCGAAGCAGCGCGGGCTCAGCCCGGTGAACGGGCCTATCCAGGACGGCTCCGACGCCGTGATCACACCAGCCACACCAAGATCATCTCACCTGTGACCAGCAGTTACGGGACAACCCTTAGGCCCCCTTTACGCATAGAGGTAGATCGTAGGACTCCTGGGACACAGCGCCAATGGCTCCGACATCATCGGGGCATGCAGCAACTCGAGGCGCAGGAAGTGTCCCTGCACAAGGTTTTCAGCAGCGACTACGACTTCAGGATCCCGGACTACCAGCGGCCGTACGCCTGGGACATCGAGCAGGCAGTCCAACTACTCACCGACTTGGAGGAGTCGTTGGACAGGGGGACGGACGAGCCGTACTTCCTCGGCTCCATCGTCCTCGTCAAGGCCAAGGGCAACGCGCCCGCCGAGGTCATCGACGGTCAGCAGCGCCTCACCACCCTGACTATTCTGCTCGCCCTTCTTCGCGACCTGACGGAGGACCCCGACCTGCGCAGCGATCTTGACAAACTGGTCACTGAGCCAGGCAACAAGGTCCGCCGGCTCGATCCCAAGCCGAGGCTCACCCTGCGAATCCGCGACGCCGGTTTCTTCCAGCAGTACGTCCAGACAAAAGGCGCCACTGAGGCACTGCGGATCCTGAAGGAGGAGACGCTGCCGACGGACGCGCGAAAGGCCGTTCTGCGCAACGCGAAGGCGCTGCACGCGATACTCGCCGACTGGTCGGAGGAGCGACGGCTGGACCTCGTACAGATGCTTGGCGAGCGCACCTTCCTGGTCGTCGTCAGCACCCCCGATCTGGACAGCGCGCACCGCATCTTCAGCGTGATGAACTCCCGGGGCATGGACCTCTCGCCCACGGACATCTTCAAGTCGCACATCATCGGTGCTCTGGACGAGAAGGCCTCGGAGGAGTGCGCCCGCAAGTGGGAAGACGCGGAGGAGGCACTGGGGCGAGACGACTTCGCCGATCTCTTCCTTCACCTGCGCATGGTGTTTGCCATGAAGCGGGCAGAGCGGGAACTGCTCAAAGAGTTTCCCGAGCAGGTGCTCAGCCGCTACCTGCCCGGCAAGGCAGAGTCGTTCGTCAATGACGTCGTCGTGCCGTATGCGGACGCCTACGTGCAGATCCGCGACGCCAGCTACCCGGCGGCCTCTGGAGCGGAGCAGGTCAATGCCTGGTTCAAACGCCTCCAGCAGATCGACAACAACGACTGGCGGCCCGCGGCCCTGTGGGCGCTGCGTAACCACGGCGACGACCCTGCCTGGCTCGACAGATTCTTCGGCGCACTGGAGCGGCTGGCGGCCAGCATGTTCATCCGCCGCGTCTACACCACTCCCCGCGTCACGCGTTACGCGGACCTCCTGCGTGAACTCAACGCCGGCAAGGGCCTGGACGCAACGTCCTTCGCCCTGACGGACACGGAGAAGGTCGAGACTCTCGCGCGTCTCGACGGCGACATCTACCTGGTGACCAAGACCCGCAAGTACGTCCTGCTGCGCCTGGACGAGACGCTCGCCGGAAAGCCCGGAGTCTCGTACGACCACACCCTGATCACCGTCGAGCACGTGCTCCCGCAGAATCCGAAGCAGGGGTCGCAGTGGCTACGGCACTTCACCGACGAGCGGCGCACGGAGTGGACGCACCGACTGGGCAACCTCGTCCTGCTCAACCGGACGAAGAACGCCTACGCCCAGAACTACGACTTCACAGAGAAGAAGGCCAAGTACTTCACCGGCAGGCACGGCGTCTCCACGTTCGCCCTGACCAGCCAGGTGTTGCAGCACCAGGAGTGGGCGCCGGAACTGCTGCAGCAGCGGCAGCAGCGGCTCGTGGGGCTTCTGGCCGACGAGTGGGATCTGTAAGGAGTCAGGGACAGCAGCCCGCAGGGCTCATGCGCCTGCAGGCTGTCGCTCACCCGGGAAGCCCGGCTCGAAAGTTGTGGTCATCGGTGCGGCGCAGATCCGAACTCGTTGCGAGCAGGATGGTTTCGGACGATGCGGCTTCCGGAGGGCCCGGGTCAGGAAGCCGAACCGTCGAGGCCGAGGCGGATCACGGCGAGTGCCTCGGCGATCTCGACGGTCATCTCGTCGTCGGGGCCGAACACCATGCACATGTCCTGGTGGAGCGGTTCGAGGACCTGCCGGGCTTCGACGGCCCGGCCCTGGGCGAGCAGCAGCATCCCGATGTTGTGCCGTAGCTCCACGGCTTCCTCGCTTACGTCGCTGTCGACGGCCCGCACGACGTTCAGCACGCCCTGGAGCGCGGCGAGCGCGTCGGTGACCTGGCCGAGTTCGGCGCGGCACCGGGCCGCCTGGGCGCGGCAGGCGCGGGCCTGCTCGCCGGTGGGTCCGGCGATGCGGGCGTACGCGTCGGCGAGGGCCTCGAACTCGGGCAGGGCGGCCCGGTAGTCGCCGCCGAGGAGGCGGATCGCTGCTCGCTGGCGGCGCAGCGCCAGGACCGGCATTCTCTCGGAGCCGAGGGCGAGGGCCGCGGGTTCGATGACCTCGCCGAGCACCTCGGCGGCCTGCGCGAACCGTTCCTCCTCCAGCAGGGCGTCGGAGTGGGCGTACGCCTCCTTGATGTCCTCGCGCAGCTGTGCGGGGACGGGCACCGGCTGGGCCCCCGAGAGGACGGCTGTCGGCGTCGAACCACCGGGTGCTGGGGCCTGGGCGCGGGCGTGGGGCGCGAAAGGGTGACGGAACACGCCCGTCGGGTCGGGTGCGCCGGCCAGCCCGGCATCGGCCGTGCCGGGCTCCTGGCCCGGCGGCGGGAGGAACGGCAGCAGCCGCGCGTACACCTCCTGCGTGTCGGCGGGCCGCGCCTCGGGCGCCTTGCGCAGCAGGTGCAGGACCAGCTCCTCCAGCGCCTGGGGGACGTCGGGCCGCAGCTGTCGCAGCGGGGTGGGGGCGGCGTTGACGTGCTGGTACATCAGCAAGTACTCGTTCTCCGCCTTGAACGCGAGGCGCCCGCTGAGGAGTTCGTGCAGCACACAGCCCAGCGCGTACAGATCGGTCTGCGGGGTGATGCGTCCGCCGCGGACCTGCTCGGGCGACATGTACTGGTGGGTGCCTATGGGGCTGCCGGTGGCGGTCAGCTTGGTGACGTCGGTGCGCAGGATCGCCGCGATGCCGAAGTCGAGGACCTTCACGGTGCCGTCGCGGGCGACGAGGATGTTGCCCGGCTTGAGGTCCCGGTGGATGACCGGCACGTCGTGCGCGTACGACAGCACGGTCGCGACCTGCGCGGCGACGGCGGCCGCCCAGCTGACCGGCAGCGGCCGGCCGGGGTCGAGGTAGGCGGACAGCGGTACGCCGTCGACGAGCTCCATCACCAGGAACAGCCGCTCGTACGACGCGTCGAGCACCGCGTCGTACACCTGCGGCACGCCGGGGTGCTGGATGCGCGCGGTGATGCGGGCCTCGCGACGGAAGCGCTTGGCGAACTCCTCGGCCAGCTGCGGGGAGGTGACCGACGCCTGCCGGATGAGTTTCACGGCGACGGGCCGGTCGAGCACGGCGTCGTAGCCGCGCCACACGTCGCCCATGCCGCCGTGGCTGAGCTCCTCCAGGAGTTCGTAACGGTCGGAGATCGCCTCCTGCGGCACCTTGCCCCCGGTGTGCGTGATGAACAGTCACGGTCAGGGGGCAAGTGTGACCTCTGCGTCGATCTGCCGTCCAGGGCTCGCGTTGCTACATGGGCACGTCCGCGGCGGTGGACGACGGGCAGGAGGGTGCGGCGGCCGGTCGGCCTCCCGTCGGCAGGACGTACTCCGCCCAAACCGTCTTGCCGGGGCCGCCCTGGCGCGGGTGCCAGTCCCAGCGGTCGGCGAGGTGCTCCACCAGGAGCAGGCCGCGGCCGGTGTCGCGGAGGTCCGTGGGCCTCGCTACGACCGGTACGCCTTCGGTGCGGGTGTCGGTGACCTCGATCCGTACGGTCGTGGCGTCGCAGGCCAACGAGAGGTGGAAGTCGCGGCCGGGAACCCGGCCGTGCCGGACGGCGTTGGCGGCGAGCTCGGCGACGATCAGCGTCAGCGCGTGGTGCGTGTCGCAGTCGTATGGGATGCCCCACGCGTCGAGCCGCTGCCCGGCGAGACGCCGGGCGAGCCGCGCGCCGCGCGGGGTGGAGCTGAACCGCATCGTGAAGTGGCCTGTGGGGCTGGTGGGTCGGGGGACGCGGTCGGGGGGAGCGGTCTCACTGGTCATGCCCTCAACGCTCCCGGTGGTCGCGTAGCGTGACCAGTGGTGACGCACCGCCGCGTTCCGGTTGTACGCGGTGGAGCGGGAGGTGTACGAGGGGCGCCGCGTGACCGGCTCGGGGCGGGCGCGTTGGGCCGGGGAACCGGGCCGGGGAGGCGGTGGAGCCGATGGAGTCGGTGGAGCAGGGCGAGGGCGAGCGGGAAGACGCCGGGCCGAGGCCGGAGGACGAGCCGGGGTCGGGCGTGGTGACGGCGTTCGGGCGGCAGTTGAAGCTGCTGCGGGTACGGGCGGGCCTGGAACGGCCGGAGTTCGGGAAGCTCACGGGGTACGCGGGCCAGTCGATCGCGTCCTTCGAGCAAGGGCGGCGGATTCCCTCGCCCAGGTTCATCGACCGCGCGGACGAGGTACTGGACGCCGGGGGCGTCCTCAAGGCGCTCAAGGAGGAGGTGGGGCGGGCACAGTATCCGGCGTTCTTCCGGGACATGGCGCGGTTGGAGGCGGAGGCGGTCGAACTGTGCTCCTACGACTCCCACGTGGTCAAGGGCCTGTTGCAAACGGAGGAGTACACGCGGGCGTTGCTCGCCATGCGGCGCCCGCTGCTGGAGGAGGAGACGATCGAGCTGCGGGTGGGAGCGCGACTCGCCAGGCAGACGATCTTCGAGCGCTGGCCTGCGCCACTGCTCAGCTTCGTGCTCGAAGAGTCTGTGCTGCGTAAGCCGCTCGGTGGGAAGGCAGTACTGCGAGGGCAGCTCGAACAGCTACTGCTCATCGGCCAGAAGCGCAATGTGGAGATCCAGGTCATGCCGCTCGACCGTGAGGACAACGCCGGCGTGGACGGTCCTTTCACGTTGATCACGCG
The DNA here is from genome assembly GCF_045040855.1 of Streptomyces sp. NBC_00009. Classification (NCBI taxonomy): domain Bacteria; kingdom Bacillati; phylum Actinomycetota; class Actinomycetes; order Kitasatosporales; family Streptomycetaceae; genus Streptomyces; species Streptomyces sp. NBC_00009. Next base: position 950,306 of record NZ_CP108312.1, on the reverse strand, counting down.
AAAGGGCGGAGAGCAGTTCACGTACATGGAGGTCCAAGGGCGAAGCAGCCTCCTGACGGACCGAGAAGAGGTGCGTCTCGCCGCCGCGCGCTATGGAATCATCCGGTCCCAGGCTCTCACTCCGCGAGAGTCCCTGGGATTCATCGAGAAGTTGCTGGGAGAGCTATGAACACCGTGGACAGCTCGAATGCCGCTCTGGAACTCGCCTGGTTCAAAAGCAGCTACAGCGGCGCTGAGGGGGGCGACTGCGTAGAGATCGCAGCCGCCGTCGAGGGCATACACATCCGGGACTCGAAGGTCCGATCCGGACCGGTTCTGACGGTCACCCCCCAGGCGTGGGCCGGGTTCGTCGGGCTGGCCGCCGACCAGGCCATCTGAGCCGTACATTCGTAACCCCCGTGGGGCCAGTCGCACAGGCGGCTGGGCCCACCTCTGGGGTCGTACTCCACCCACACGTCACTCGGACACCGCCCGTCGCCATGTCCTCGACGGTACGCAGCTCGTCCATGGCGGATCGGAATGCGGGGCCGTCCTTGCTGAGGCGAGTGCGCCTACGCTTGCATGGGCAGCGCGGGGAACACGATCACCGAGCCGTCCTTGTTGCGGGCAATCTCGATCGCCACGTCTGTCGTGCGGCTGTTGACCATGACGCCGTCGCCCAGTTTGCGAATGCGGTCTGCCGCGCGCATTAGGCGATCGACTTCACCGGTCGTGAAGACGGGCCGCAAACCTTGCGGACCTGCCAGCTCCAGCGCCGAAAGGTGCACCAGCACATCGGCGATGCTCGACTCCAGCTCGTCGAGGCGCTGCTGGTCGCGCTTGAGCCCGCGGGTGAAGTTCTCGAACATGTTGTCAGGGTTGTCCTGGGCATGCTCGACCGCCTGCAGGACGACGACCCGCCGCTTCAGCGCAATGGCCAAGGCGGCGAGTTCGAGGTGGGCGCGGAACGTGCCGCCATGCTCGTCGACGCCGGGGAACGACTTGGCCAGCGTGCTGATCTCGACGGGCTTGTCGTCGGGCAGCTTGTCGAGTGCGGTCTGCCACCGGGCAAGGCGGCGGTCAGCGGCGCCAAGAGCCGTGTTGATGGCATGTACCGCCGAGTCCAGTCCTAGCGAGATACCGAGTTTGCCCTGGTCGAGCAGAATGGCGGTGGCTTTGTCGATGGCATCGCGGCAGCCGTCGAGTTCGCTGTGCTCGTCTTCGAGCTTCTGCTCGTGCAGTTGCTCCAGCAGTTCTGTGATGTGTTCGATAGCCTGCTGGCGCTTGTAGTCGGCATGCGCGCTTACCCCCACCGCTACGGCCATGAGCACGAGCGGCGCGGCCACGGTGAGCGCCGCGCTGCCAGCGGCCGCGACGCCGGCTGTCGCACCGGCTCCGCCGACTGCGCCTGCTGCGGCCACTTTGCCGACTGGCACGAACGTCGCGCCGGCGACGATGCCGCCCGTTGAGTTCACGAGTGGGCCTCGGATGCCACCGGCCACCGCCTTCGCCGCCATCGGACGAACCATGCCCTGACCGAACTGGGCAGCAACCTTCGCCGGAACCACCATGCGATACAGGTTTTCGCCGGCAGCGGTCGCCCTGGCCGCCGTAAGGGAACTTCGCGTAGATTGCGTGATGAACTGTGACAGGTGCTGCGCCAGGGGACTCGCGGCATCGAGCGGGATACCTCGGCTGCGGTCGAGCTTGTCGGGCAGCGGATGCACCTCCAGTGTGGCAATCGGCGCGTCGGCCAGGGCGGCCAGCACACCGCGCAGTTCAGCCAGGCGCTCAGCCGTCATCGGCTCGTCTCCGGCCAATGCGGGCACCCGGACGTCACCGGTCGCCAGCGTCCACACCGGAACGAGTGCTCTGCGGTCGTCAGTCATCGTCTCCCCCTCTTTTCCCACAACAACCTATGGCTTACATCGGACAAGAACGGCCTGAACCTCGTGCATTCGTTTACGGGCACTGTCTGCCGGCGAACCGACGATCATCCGGACAAAACCCACCACATCACCCACAGGCATCAGGCCGTAGACGAATCGAGGCCAACGGGCGCCCCGGCCGACATGTCCAGCCGGGGCTTACGCATCAGACGTCGTCGTCCAGGCCCTCCTCGCGGCGGATCATCCGCCAGGCGGCCTTGCGGGCGCTGCGGTCCAGGCTGGACTTGAAGCCCTTGTCGGGGCCGAAGTACTGGCGGCCCATGCCCGCGATGGTGTCGATGTGGTCGGCCATCTTGTCCGCGAAGACGTTGTCGAAGACGAGGCCGAAGTTGTCCTCGTCGTTGACGACGGCCGCCGCCCGCACCTTCGGGTCGGCCTTGGCCTCCTCGAACGGGCGGATGACGTCCTGTTCGGTGAACTCGGTGCCGAAGCGTTCGTTGAACTTGTCGATCAACTGCGAGAGCAGCGACTTCTCCGCTTCCTTCGCGCCGCCCGAGCCGTCGCCGAAGCCCTGCATCGTCGTCGGCCCCTCGGAGGTGAGGGAGACGTCGTACTCGCCGGTCTTCTCCACCCGCATGTGGCTGAGGTCGATCTCGCCTATGTCCACGCCGCCGTCCGCGCGGCGCGGCAGCCGGTTGAGGAGGTAGCGTCCGTAGAGGTGCAGCCGCTCCAGCTCGGCGTCCCGGTACGGGACGATCTGTGCGAGGAAGCCGTACTTCCTGACGTAGTCGTTGAGGTCGGCGCGGAAGCCCTCCGCCATCTCCTGGTCGTCCTCGTCGTCGCTTTCGAGCAGGGGCGTGAAGCGGGCGACGGCGGGGGAGAGCAGCCGGTACAACTCGGCGTGCAGCTTCTCCCACTTGGACTGTGAACCTGCCGTCTTCTCCTTGGCGGCGAAGTACGCGGCGGCGAACTCGTCCATCTCCTGCCCGGACAGGATCGCCGCCTGCATGACCCGGCTCTGAGCGGTGTAGAGCAGGTTGGGGTCGGAGGGGAGGGTCATCGCCTCCTCGAAGTACGGGCGGAAGGACTCCTGTATGTCCTCGGCCTTGTTGACGAAGTCCAGCACCGCCAGGTCCGCCTGCGTCTTGCGCTCGGCGGTCCGGTTCAGCCGCGACAGCGTCTGCACGGCGGAGATGCCGGTCAGCGACTTGTTGACGTACATCGTCGTGAGCAGCGGCTGGTCGAACCCGGTCTGGTACTTCTCCGCGACGACCAGGATCTTGTACTCCTGCTGACCCGCACCGCGGGCGCGTGCGGCCTTGTCGTCGGCGCGGGTGTACGCGAACGCCTTCGGTAGCGCGCTCTCCGACAGCCCGCCGTTCTCCTTCGGCTCGGTGGTCTCCTCACCGTCGACGGTGAGCGAGCCGGAGAAGGCGACCAGGACACCCAGGTCGGGGTACTTGGTGTCGTAGTCCCGGTCCTTGATGTAGCTCTTGATCGCGCGCGCCATCTGCACGGCGGACTGCCGCGAGGCGGTCACCACCATCGACTTGGCCCGCCCGCCGAGACGGCCCCGGCTGTGCGCCACGAAGTGCTCCACGATCACCTGCGCGTGCTGGGCGACCGTCGAGTCATGGGTCAGCGCGTACCGGGCGAGCAGGGAGTTCGCCTTCGACGGGTCGACCTCCCGCTCGTCCGGGTTCTGGTTCACCAGCTTCCAGTACGTGTTGTACGTGACGTAGTTGCGCAGCGGGTCGAGGATGAAGCCCTCCTCGATCGCCTGCCGCATGGAGTACGTGTGGAAGGGCCGGTAGGTCGCCTTGCCGTCGATGTCCTGGAGCGTGCCGAAGAGTTCGAGGGTCTTGGCCTTCGGCGTGGCGGTGAACGAGAAGTAGGAGAGGTTCGCGGCGCGGGAACGCTGCTCGGCCCTCTTCTTGAGCTGCTCGTCCAGGGTGGCGGCTTTGGCCTTGACCGTGGTCGCGCCCGCGTCGTCCGAGTCGGAGTCCAGGCCGAGGTCGCGGAGGGCGGACCGTACGGCGGTGGCGGCGTCGCCGGACTGCGAGGAGTGCGCCTCGTCCACGATGATCGCGAAGCGGCTGCCCTGGATCTCGGTGGGATTGCGCTGGAGGTAGTCGAGCAGCGCCGGGAAGGAGTGAAGGGTGACGGTGACGATCTTGCCGGTGTCGCGGGAGAGAGCCTTGGCGAGCTGCTCGCCCTTCGCCCCGTGCTTCTCGTCGATTTTCACGACGAGGCCCGCGGTCTGCTCGAAACTGCCGACCGTCTCCCGGAGTTGCGCGTCCAGGTTGCGGCGGTCGGTGATGACGATGACCTTGTCGAAGACCGGCACGCCGGGCTTGAGGCCCTTGGCCATGGCCTCGGCGTCGAGCTCCGACGGGTCGGTGGGGGTGTGCAGGTCGCTGAGGCGGTGCGCGAGCCAGCCGATGGTGTTCGACTTGCCCGAGCCGGCCGAGGCCATGACCAGGTAGTCGTGTCCCGCGCCGTTCGTTGCGGCGTGCGCGGTGAGCTTCTTGACCGCGTCCCACTGCTGGAACCGGGGGAAGACCATCGTCTTCGTCGTGCCGCCGCCGGGCGTCTTGCTCTTGTGCAGGTGCACGAACCGCTGGAGCAGGTCCAGCCAGTTGTCCCGCTGCCAGACCTGCTCCCAGAGGTAGGAGGTCGCGTACGTGCCGTAGGTGGTCGGGGCCGGGTTCCCGGCGCCGCCCGGCTGACCGGGACCGTTGGAGCCGGTGTTGAACGGGAGGAAGCGGGTGTTCTTGCCCTTGAGCTGGGTGGCGACGAAGACCAGGTCCGGGTCCACGGCGAAGTTCGCGACGACCCGGCGCGTGAAGATCAGCTCGGTGGGGTCGCGGTCGGTGCGGTACTGCTCCTTGGCCTGCTCCACCCCTTGCTTGGTCAGCGGGTTCTTCAACTCGGCCGTGGTGACGGGGATTCCGTTGAGGAACAGGGTCAGGTCGAGCCGGTTGCCCCAGTCGGCCTGCTTCGTCGCGTACTCGAGTTCGCGGACGACGGTGAGGCGGTTGGCCCGGTAGCCGTCGAGGACGGAGTCGTGGGCGACGAGGTTCGGCTTGAAGTAGGCGACGCGGAGGTGGACGCCCCGGTCCTTGACGCCGTTGCGGAGGACATCGAGGAGCCCGTTGGTGGCGATGGCCTGGTCGAGGCGACCGGCGAACCCGCGCTGCGCCTCGTTCGGGTCGCCGCCGTAGAGGGTGAGAAGTTCGTTCCACTCGTCGGGCTGGGTCGCGCCGATGAAGGTGAACAGCTCGTTGGTGTCAAGGCCGAGATCGGCCCGGTAGTCCTGCGGGCGAGCTTCGCGCCAGCCACGTTCGACCATGGCGGCGACGATGGCGTCACCGAAGGCGGACTCCGTGTGGATGGGGCTCATGGCTACGCGCTCACTCCGTCCGTTACGTTGCGTCCGCTGGCGGTGGATACGTCGAACTGACCGGTTACGGCGGCTGTGATCAGGGCTTGGCGGCGCTCCTTTAGTAGCGAGACCTGACGGTCAAAGCGGCTGGCAAGCGCATCGATCTCCCTGGTCCTGGCGTCGATACGATCCACGATCGCTTCTTGCTCGGCTAGCGGAGGGAGGGGAATCCTGATCGAGTACAGGTCGGGCATGAACACCGTGACGTTGGTGGTACCAACCTGGACGCTCTCGAAATACTGCCGCATGGCGCGCAGCAGTTGGAGTAGATACGTCGGAAGCAAGGAATCACCGCATGTCCAGGTCACGAAGTGCTGGCTCACCGCCATCTCGACGCCCATGATCGTGGAGAAGCCGACAGACGCTGTGCGCGAGAGTACGACGGTGCCCGCGGGATGGAGGCAGGCCGAGGAATTCGCCATGCCCAGCTCGCTGATCTGTTGTGCCGTCTCAGCGAGTTCGGTCTGTCGAACATCGCGCATTCGGCCCACGTCGAACAGAGAAATCCAAGGAATCGTGCACTCCTGCCAGTACTCCGGCCGGCTGCGGCTCGGAGTGTGGCCGCTTCCCAAACTTGCCACGAACTTGAGTGGCATGACTGGCCAGCTAGTGGGCACTTCCTGGACCCAACCAAGGCCAGGATCCCGACGAGGCACGGAACAATCGGAGCCAGTCACGAGAGTGTGAACGGTTGTCCAGCGACGTTCGACTAGGAGTTTGCAGCCTCTCTCCGCAGCCAGCGTCATCCGGTCGATGCGGGCGGTCTCGGCGTCGAGGAAGTCGGCGATGCGGCGCTGCTCCTCCAGCTCTGGGTATGCCCACGCCGAAGAGAAGAAGGTCCCAGCATCCAAGTTCTGGATACCCGTGGTCTGCTTGATCGCACTCTGCGTCAGCCCCTGCCCGTACGCGGCGGCGAAGACGTACGTCAGGAAGCGAGAATCAACATGCATTGCTGGGGAGATCCGAGCGCAGAAATTGGAGCACACTGCCCTCTCTGCACCCTCGTAGAGAACAGCCATGCCGACGGGCTGCTTTTCTCCTCCCCCTGACTTCTCTAGGATGAGGTCGCCGGGACGGAGGAGATGCTGCCGTAGCGATGATGCGTCGATGGTTCGCAACGGAGCCCCATCAACCTTCGCTCGACGCCCCACACGGTCGAAGTCCGCAGCGCGGATACATCGGACATCGCTGCCGTCTTCGGCAGGTTCGCCACCCCAAGTTCCGTTGGTGGCGGACGCGATGAGATTCTTGATGCGCCCCCGTGTCCATTGAACAGGTGCGCCGTGGATCCAACTGTCTGCGGTGATGGTCATTCCGTTACCTCACCCAGCAGCGTCTGAATCTCCGCCTCCAGCGACTTCAACTCTGCGTCGATCTCCGCCAACGGCCGCGGTGGCTGATACACGTAGAAGTGCCGCGTGAACGGGATCTCGTAGCCGATCTTCGTCTTCGTGTGGTCGATCCACGCGTCCGCCACGTGCGGCAGCACCTCGCGCTTGAGGTAGTCCTCTACGTCCTCGCCCAACGGAACGTTCTCGTAGTCCCGCAGGTCCGTGTCCGGTTCCGGGGCGCCCTTGACCTTCTGGACCTCGCCCTCGGGGTCACGGACGCCGATCGTCTCCCGTACCGCCTTCGCGAACGGCGCTCCCGAGGGCCACGTCAGGCCGGCCGCGACCACCGCGTCCTTGAGCGCGATGAACGCCTCGGACTTCGTCATCCACGTCGAGCCGAGCAACGTACGCACCGCCGCCACGAACTCCTCACTCCGCACCAGCTTGGCCACCGGCTTCGCCTCCGCCAGCGCCGCCAAGGTCTCCTCCGTGACCTCGAAGCTGAGCTTCAGCGGACGTTCGACGGTGATGCGCTGGTAGCCGAAGTCCTCGTTGGCGAAGACCTTGACCTTGCCGTGCAGCGGGCGCTCCGGGTCCTTCGCGACCTGGACGGCCTCCGCGTACAGCCGGGTGATGTCGGCGATGTGGTCGGGGCGGCCGTTCGTCCCGTCGCCCAGCTCCTTGCGCTTGTCGCCGAGCGACTTGCGCATCTTCTGCCACTGGCCGCGCGCGTCGAGCAGGACGACCTTGCCCTTGTGGTCGGCGTCCTTGCGGTTGGTGAGGATCCAGAAGTACGTGGAGATGCCGGTGTTGTAGAAGAGCTGGTCCGGGAGGGCGACGATGGCCTCCAGCCAGTCGTTCTCCAGGATCCAGCGGCGGATGTTGGACTCGCCGGACTCGGCCGCGCCCGTGAACAGCGGGGAGCCGTTGAAGACGATGGCGATGCGGGAGCCGCCCCCGCCGTTGACGTCCACCGGCTTCATCTTCGAGATCATGTGCTGGAGGAAGAGCAGCGAGCCGTCGTTGATGCGTGGCAGGCCCGCGCCGAAGCGGCCGGCGTCGCCGAGCGACTTGTGCTCGTACTCGACCTCCTCCTTGACCTTCTTCCAGTCCACGCCGAACGGCGGGTTGGCGAGGATGTAGTCGAACTTGCGGCGGGCGTGGCCGTCGTCGGAGAAGGAGTTGCCGAAGCGGATGTTCTCCGGGTCCTGGCCCTTGATCATGAGGTCGGACCGGCAGATCGCCCAGGACTCGGGGTTGAGTTCCTGCCCGTACACCTCGACCGTCGCGTCCGGGTTGAGGGCCTTGATACGGTCGTCGGCGGCGCTGAGCATGCCGCCCGTGCCGCAGGCCGGGTCCATGACCGTGCGGACGACACCCGGCAGGCTGAGGGCGTCCGCGTCGGGCGCCACCAGCAGGTTGACCATCAGTTTGATGACCTCGCGCGGGGTGAAGTGCTCACCCGCGGTCTCGTTCGACTGCTCGGCGAAGCGGCGGATCAGCTCCTCGAAGATGTAGCCCATGTTGTGGTTGGGCACGACATCGGGGTGCAGGTCGAGGTCGGTGAACTTGCCGATGACCTGGTAGAGCAGGTTCGCGCCGTCGAGCTTCTTGACCTGCTGGTTGAACTCGTACTTGTCGAGGACCTCGCGGGCGTTGTCGGAGAAGGCGCCGACGTAGATCTGCAGGTTCTTCGCCGCGTTCTGCGGGTCGGCCGCGATCTTCCGCAGCGTCAGGTCACTCTTGTTATAGAAGGAGTGGCCCGAGGCCTTGCGCAGGAAGTGGCCGGTGTCGATCTCCTGGCCCGCGAACTTGGCGACGGTCTCGACGACCTTCTCGCGCGTCGGCTCCAGGACGCACTCCAGGCGGCGCAGCACGGTGAACGGCAGGATGACCTTGCCGTAGTCGGACTGCTTGTAGTCGCCGCGCAGGAGATCGGCGACGGACCAGGCGTGGTTCGCCAACTCCGTGTGCTTGCTGCTGTTCAAGAGGTCCCGGCTTCCTTCCGATGAGCGCCGTCCGGGCGTGGGACGGCAGGGATCCAGTGTGGTCGTGTGCGGGGGGACGTGTTGGGCGTTTCAGGCGGAACGGTTGTCCGGGGTATCCGGTGGCAGGAGCACGCCGGCGGTGAGACCGGTGGTGAGGGTGGCCGCGGTGTCGGCGGCGAGGTCGGCGGTTCGGCGGACGGCCGCGCGCAGTTCGTACACGCGGCGGAAGGCCTCCCCGTAGCGCCGCTGTTCTTCCAGGGGCAGCAGCGGTACGCGCAGGCGGCCCGGTGTGACGTGCACGAGGGTGCTGCCGGTGGACGCGGAGGCGATGTTGTCCTCGGCGCCGAGGAACCCGGCCAGGAACCACGGGTCGAGGCGGGCCGGGTCGGGGCGTAGGAGGTGGATGTGCGGACCGAGCAGGGCTCCGGCGTCCTGGTCGTCTGCGACCCGGGTCATCGCGGCCGCGTCGCCGCCGCTCGCGACGGCGCGAACGAGGACGTCCCCGGCGGCGACGGGTTGCGCGGCGTCGGCGTGGAGGTCGACGGACCCACCGGACGGGGGGTTCCCGGCGGAGACGTCCCGGGCGGTGAGGACCGGTCGGTCCACGGTGGGGGCGGTGCCGCCCTTGGAGCCTCGTGTGCCGGGCGTCGCCGCCCGCAGTACGGTCAGGGCCCCGCCGCGCGCCAGGTCGGAGACGGTCGCCGTACGCCACTCGCGGGCCGAGGACCCGGACGGCTGCCACCCGCCGGACGCGGAGGCGGCCGTCAGGGCGGCGACCTGCTCGGCCAGTTGCTCGTGCAGGTCGTGGACGCGGCGGGCCAGGGCGGCCGGGTCGATGTCGGCCGCGGTCGCCCGCACATGGCGGGCCGGGGTGACGTCGACGACGTCGTCGAGGAGGTCGACGAGCGGCACCGCGCGGGCGACGCCGGGCTCGTCGGCGTAGGTGTCGGGGGCGGTGGTGAACGCGGCCCACTGGGCAAGGACCCGGTCGGTCAGCCCCGCCCAGTCGAAGGAGGCGGCGGAGGCGGAAGAGGTGGGGGCAGAGGAGGCGGCGGAAGAGGACGAGCCGGATCGGCGGGGGCGTGAGCCGCCGCGGGTGCCGGCGCCGGCCGTGGCCGTATCGGTGGCGGACGGCGTGCCCGCGGCGCCGTCCCGCTGCTCGCCCTCCCCGTCGACGAACAGCACCGTCGTACGGTCCGTGCCGCCCGGCTCGGGGCGTTGGAACACCCAGATCTGCAGGCCGATGTGGAGCGGATACGCGGCACGCGCGGGAAGTGAGACGACGGCGCGCAGGGCCCCGCTGCGGATGAGTTCCGCGCGGACGCGGCGGCCGGAGGAGCGGAAGGCGAGCGCGGGCGGCAGCAGCATGACCGCGTGGCCGCCGGGCTCCAGGTGCGCGAGGGCGTGCTGCACCCAGGCCAGTTCGGATTCGAAGCGCGGTGGGAGTCCGTACGCCCACCTCGGGTCGTAGGCCAGCTCGTCGTGACCCCAATCGCGGTCGGCGAACGGCGGGTTGCAGAGGACGGCGTCGACGGTGACGTCGGGGAAGGCGTCGGCGCGCAGGCTGTCGCCGACGCGGATCGCCGTCTCGGCCTCGGGTGCGGCGAGCAGCAGCCGGACCGCGGTGCGTTGGCCCTGGACGGGGAGCGAGTCCTGCCCGTACAGCTCCTGTGCGCCCTGCCGGGCGGCGGCGGCGAGGAGTGTGCCGCTGCCGCAGGCAGGGTCGAGGACGCGGGACGTGCCGGCGGGCAGGAGCCGTGCCATGAGCAGGGCCAGGCCCTCCGGGGTCTGGTAAACGCCGCTGGCGGCGCCCTCGTCCAGTTCGCGTTCGGCGAGGACGTCGACGGCGGCCTGTGCCCCCGCCTCACGGACGCAACCCAGCAGCGCGCGGACCGCGCCCGCGTCGTCCGGACCGTAGCGGACCGGCTCGGCCTCGGGCACAGCAGCCGGGAGTTCGCCCGCGGTCTTCTCCGCCTGTGCGATCAGCTGGTCGTCGGGCACGGCGGCGAGTTCGGCCAGTTCCTCCGGCGTGCGGCGGGACGCGGCAGCCACCAGCGGGAACAGTCGCGCGGCCACTCCCGAGCCGGGTCCCAGTAGCCGTAGCGCCGTACGCAGCTCCTCCGTCGGCGAGGCGGTGGAGGTGTGACCGCGTCCCCGCAGCCATGCCTGGACGGCCGGCAGGTCGTAGAGCGGGCTGGTTTCCGTGCCTCCGCTGGGGGCCGGGAAGTCGTCGTGGCGGCGGCGCCAGTTGCTGACGGTGGCGCGTGTGACCCCTGCGATGCGGGAGATCTCGGCGGCTGTCACATGCGCGGAGGGCGCCAGTTGGGCTGGTGGCTGCTGGGGCATGGCGTGGGGTTCCGCACCTCTCGGGCCAGTCGGATAGTGGACGGTTAACACATTACAGCGGCCGTCAAGTCCGTCAATCCGTTTGACGATGCTTTCAGTCTCGTGCTTATCTAGTCCTGCTTCCGAGTGGAAGCGGCGGCCCGAGGCGCTCTACTGAGTCCGCGCCGCGCATCCGATCTCTTCAGATCCCTGCCGATCCCAGCGGGCGTCACGCGCCGCCTGTCCTCTCTCCCGCTGCCCCCCGAGGGCTACCTGCTCGGAAAAGGAAGTCAGCCATGACCATCACTGTCGACTCCTCGCGCCTCTCCCTGGTGCGTGAGGAGTCCACTTACCTGGCGATCCGCACGAGCCAGGGCGGCCGGACCGTCTACACGACGCGCATTCCGCTCGCCGACCTCTCGGTCATCCTCACCATCCCGGACCCCGCCAAGCCGGACCCGGACAACCGCAAGGTGGACATCACCCACGCCAAGGGCTTCGGCCAGTACCTCGCCGACAACCCCAGGTGGGTGGCTCCGGCCCTCCTCATCCGCGACACGGGCGGCTGCCGCTTCGAGCCGATCAGCGAAGACGGCTCGGTCGGCTACCTCACCGTCCCGTGGTCCATCGGCGGCATCGGACGCCTGATCACGATCGACGGCCAGCACCGCATCCTCGGGGTCCACCTGGAGAAGAAGCGCATCACGGACGAGGTCTCCCGCATCGACCGGGAGATCCACCGCGCCAACGAGGCCAAGAAGGCGAAGTTGGAGCAGGACCGCGCGGCGCTGATCGGCCGAATGCAGCGACTCAAGGACGAGTTCGTCGGCATTGACATCTACGTGGAGCCCGACGGCGTCAGCGGCCAGCAGATGTTCGTCGACGTCGCGGACAACGCCAAGGGGATCTCCGGTGCCGTGCGGGCCCGCTTCGACACCTCGCGCATCGCCAACCGCACGCTCAGCGACATCGTCGTCCACCCCCTCTTCCTGGGCAAGGTCGACATTGAGCGGGACCGGATGACCCTGATCAACCGCAACCTGATGGGCGCCAAGCACGTCGCTGACATAACGCGGGCCGTCATCGCCGGTCCCGGTGGCCGTGTCAGCAAGAAGGTCGAGTCGCTGACCGACAACGAGGTCATCGAGAGTGTCCGCGGCTTCTTGGATGTCATCTCCATTGCGTTCACCGCGCTCGCGGAGATCACTGAGGAGGACGTGGACAACTACGATCCCTCGCTCTCCGTCAAGAAGAAGAACGAGCCGTCGGCTCCCCCCACCAAGGCCATGAGGCTGCGCGAGTCCTCGCTTCTGGGCTCGGTGGGCATGCTCCGCGTCCTGGGTGGCGTCTACCGCAACCTGAAGGAGGACGGAGCCGAGGACGGTGACATCCAGGAGTTCTTCAAGCGGCTCGACCGGCACATGACCGCCCCCGTCACCGAGGACAGCATCTGGCGCACCACGGACGCGAACGAGGACTTTGAGCCGAACGCCTCCGCCCCGATCATGCGTCAGCAGAACGTCGTGCACCTGACCAGGGTGATCACGGACTGGTACAAGAAGGCCCCGGCTGCTATCTGACCCACCAGCACCACCGGAGCCCCTCCGCAATCTGGCGGATTCCAGGGGTCATTGCAACGCAGTGATGGCGCCTGACCCACACGGCCAAGCTCGGCGGGCGTCACGCGCCGCCCGCCCTCTCTCCCGCTGTCCCTTCACGAAGGCAAGGAGGCAACAACTGTCATGGGGCGTCGTTCTCCCCTCGCCCACGCACCGCACCCCGCCATGTCCGCTTGCCGCCAGGTGTGCGTGAACGAAATGGTCAAGGCCGTCGCCGGGCCGATCGTGCTGGCCACGGATGCCTCGGTAGGCCCGGACCAGGTGGCCTCCGGCTACCTCGCCACCACCGGCCACACCGGGCTGCGCGCCCACCTCTACCCGAAGCACCTCGTACGACCCCGCTCCCGCGTGGTCGTCACCGAACTGCGCGCCGTGTACTGGGGCCTCAAGACGGTCCTCCACGCGCACCCCGGCCAACCCATCGAGGTCCGCGTGGACAACTTGCAGGCGCCGCGGCACCTGCACAGCTGGCAGCAGGGCGGGACGGACATGCCCGAGGGCTACGACACCCACCTGCGCTCCCAGGGCCGCTGGCCCAGCCTGGTCAAGCTGCAGTTGCTTGCCGAGTACACCCCTCACTTGACCTTCGTCCACGAGAAGGCCCACGCCGGTCACCCCCTCAACGAGGCCGCCGACTCTCTGGCCAAGCTCGGCCTGCGGTGCGTGCGCGGCACCGTCCCGCGCACCGAACTCCCGCGCTTGGTCCCGCTGTGGGCTACAGGCGCTCTCGCCGCCTGGTCCGCCTGACGCACATTCCAGCTTCACAAGTCACACGCACCCGCAAGGTGCATCTACATCCCCTGGGGGGACCATGAGCCAGCAGCAGCCCCAGCCCGGTTGGGGCGGCCCGCAGCACCAGGGCTACGGCATTCCGCCGTTCCAGCCGCAGCGGCCGAAGAAGTCGAAGGCAGGGAAGATCGTCGGCTTCGGCTGCCTCGGCGTCGTTGCCCTCTTCGTTCTGATCGGCGTCGCCGCCGCGGCCGGCGGCGGAAACGGCGACTCCACCGACACGGGCGCCAAGGACAAGGCCGTCGCCGCCGGCCGCACGCCGGAGTCCGACAAGGCCGAGGCGACGCCCGCGCAGAAGACGAAGACGCAGGCGGAGCAGTTCAAGGCCTGCGTCGCCAAGTCCGGTACGGCCACGGAGAAGAAGGCCGTCCAGCACGTGACGAAGGTGACCGGCGCGGACAAGCGGAACGACATCCTGGACTCGGCTGAGGTCTACACCGACTTCACTGGCGGGCTTATGAGCGACAACCAGGGGGACGCGAAGCTCATCGCCTCTGCGTTCACGTCCTGCTACGAGTCCAAGAACGGGCTCGTCAGCGTCTACGGCCAGGATGGCGACCTCATCGCCAACGCCAACTACTGATCTCTTCGACCAAGGCCGTGACGGTGGCGCGGCGGCAGCTCATTCTTCAGCGGCAAGTGGACCGACGCCACGGCTGGCTGGCTGCCCGAGCGGGCCAGTACGCCTTCGAGTGCGGCGGCGAGGCGATGCTCCGCCACCTACGCGCCGCCCCCCGGCCACGACCTGCTGCGTGGTGTTCACCCTCCGATTCCTTACCCGAAGGACAACCGTGAACCGAGCCAACGTCATTGCCATTGCCGCCTGCGGGTTGACCGCCCTGTCCCTCACCGCGGCCACGGTGGATCACGTCAGTACCCACTCTGCCCTCGCCACCGCCCGCCGTCAGGCGGCTGCTTCCGACCACCGCGCCCATCAGGCCGAGTCTCGCCCGCCCAAGGTCGTCACCCATACGGTCACCAAGGCTGTGGGCAAGCCTGTCTTCGGCCGCTCAACACTTCTCGGCGCCTACGCCTCCGGCGCGATATCGGGGGCGTGTACGTCGACGACGGCAGCATGACCTACACCGCGAGCGACAGCACCTGCTCGCAGGAGTACGCCCAGATCTCCCAGGAGCCCACCGGCGGCACCATCCACCGTGACGCCTTCATGAAAGCCTGCCTGACCAACGTCGACGACATCGCCAAGACCGACCCCGCGCCCTGACCGGCGGCGCTCGGCGCCGACCGGCAGGTCACGTGGGCGCATCGGGCGCGGCACCCCTCAACGAGGCCGCCGACCCCCTCGCGAGCTCGGCCCGCACTTCGCGCGTGACACCGTCCCGCCCACCGAACTCCCGCGCCTGGTCACGCTGTAGGCCACCGGCGCCCTCACCGACTACCGACGCCCTCGGGCCGCCTTTCTCCCCACTGCCGGCCGGGGATCCGGTGAACCTGCCCCGCCTTCGGCCCGGCCCCCGGGCTCTTCCATGTTTCCCGCGCCCACCCCGGAGCACCTCATGACCGAGAAGGAACAGCCCCAGCACACCGCGCACCATTCCACCCAGCCGCCCCAGACCGCCCCGTCCATGCCCATAGCCGAACTGGTGGAGGCCCGCCTCGCGGAGGCGGTCCTCAGCGAGCCGGTGAAGGTGCTCCTCAAGGACGCTCTGGGCGAGGGGGAGGCCGAAGGGCTGTCCTCCGTCGGCCGGATCTACCTCGACTCCGTCTCCGTGGAAGGCTTCCGTGGCATCGGCCCCCGCGCCTGGCTCAACCTCAGCCCCCGGCCGGGTGTCACCCTCGTCGTGGGCCGCAACGGCTCCGGCAAGTCCAGCATCGCCGAGGCCGTCGAGACGGCGTTCACCGGGACGAACACGCGA
The DNA here is from genome assembly GCF_045040855.1 of Streptomyces sp. NBC_00009. Taxonomy (NCBI): domain Bacteria; kingdom Bacillati; phylum Actinomycetota; class Actinomycetes; order Kitasatosporales; family Streptomycetaceae; genus Streptomyces; species Streptomyces sp. NBC_00009. Next base: position 935,064 of record NZ_CP108312.1, on the reverse strand, counting down.
TGGCTGGGACAGGACGCGACGCGCACCAGCAACTGGCGGAACCTGCACGAGAGTTCCAAGACGGAAGTCGAGGTCAAGCTCGCGGCAGAGGGCGACAACGGCCTGAGCACGCTCACCCGCACCTGGTCCGGCAACGACATCGGCGACTGCGCGGGCACGTTCCGGCGGCCCGAACACGGCACGGTCCCCCTCGACCAGGTGGACTGGAAGCAGGCCCTCACGGACTACCGCCCCTTCCTGTCGTACGTCGATCTCGGCCGCATGATCAGCGGCAAGCCCTCCCAGATGTACGACTCCATCGCCACGATCCTCGGACTGGGGCACATCAGCGCCGCGTACAACCGCCTCGGGCAGCAGGAGAAGGCGCTGGGTGACGCCGTCAAGGCGGCGAAGAACGAGGTGCCGGAGCTCAAGGACGCGCTGTACGCACTGCAGGACGACGAACGTGCGGTCCAGGCGCTCGTAGCCATCGAGACGAAAGGTCGACCCGACTTCGAGACTCTTGAGGGGCTGGTGGTGGGCCTGCCTGCTACTGACGACGGCCTCCTCGCCGAGCTGCGCGCCGCGGCTGACGTGCAGGGACCCGACCTGGAGCAGGTCGGGGCCGCGGTGGACCGGCTGCGCGAGGCGCTCGCCGGAGTCGAGGACGTGCGCTTGACCGGCGCCGAGGACGCGCTGCAGCGCGCCCACCTCCTGGAGAAGGCACTGGCCCACAACAACCGCCACCCTGACGAGGCGTCCTGCCCCGTCTGTGGCACGGAGCAGGTCCTCGACGTCGCGTGGGCCGCCGGCGCCAGTGTTCAGATCGACATGCTCCGCCATGAGGCGAAGACCGCCGAGGACGCCCGCAGCGAACTGCGGTCGGCGACACGGGCGGCGCAGGACCTCGTCCAAACGCCCCAGCGGATCCCGGTCGCCCTGGCGGATCCGTGGAACGCCTGGCTCGCCTGCCGGACGGTCAGCGACCCGGGTGAGCTCGCCCAGCGCGTCCACGACACCGCATTGACCCTGGCCGATGCCTGCGCCGCGGTGAAGGAAAACGCCGCCAGGGAGCTGGAGAAGCGGGACGAACGGTGGCGTCAGCTCGTCACGCGTCTGGCGAGCTGGACGGAGAAGGCCCGCGCCGCGGCGGAGGGCGAGCCCCGGCTAGGTCACGTCAGGAAGGCCCGGGCCTGGGTCAAGGCGCTCTCCGCCGAGCTGCGGGAGAAGCGCATGGAGGGCTTCACCAGCCACTCCCAGCGGATCTGGGAGAAGCTTCGCCAGGAGAGCGACATCGACCTCCAGTCGGTGACTCTTCAGGGCAGCGAGAAGGCTACTGTCCGCAAGCTCGTCATGGACGTCACCGTCGACGGCGAGGAGGCTTCGGCACTGAGCGTCATGAGCCAGGGAGAGCAGCACTCTCTCGCGCTGTCCCTGTTCCTGCCCCGGGCCGCCACCGCCGACAGTCCGTTCGGCTTCATCGTCATCGACGACCCCGTGCAGTCCATGGACCCCGCCAAGGTCAACGGGCTCGCCCAGGTCCTGCACGAGCTCGGCGAGCACCGACAGGTGATCGTGTTCACCCACGACACCCGGCTCCAGCGCGCCTTCACGACCCAGGAGCTGCCGGTCACGGTGTTCGAGGTCGAACGGGGCAAGTCGTCCAAGGTGCACGTCAAGCCGGTGACCGACCCGGTCCGCCAGGCAATCGGGGACGCCAGGGCCCTTGCCAGCACCAAAAACCTGCCGGAGGCAGCACGCACCCATGTACTGCCCAGCCTGTGCCGGATCGCCCTGGAGAACGCCTTCGTCGAGGCGGCCTGGGTCCAGTACCACCGCTCCGGAGGCTCCGAGCATGATCTGCATGCCTCCGTAGCCGACGCCGACAAGCTCATGAAGATGGCCGCGCTGGCCTTCTTCGGTGACATCGGCCGCACCGACGATGTGTATCGGGAACTCCGCACCCGCTGCGGACCGCGTTCGGTGGACCTCCTCAAGCAGTGCCAGAACGGCGCCCACGCCACGGGCGCGCGGATCGCCGATGCTCACCACTTCGTGGACGAGATCAAGGATCTCGCGCAGAAGGTGCGTACGGCAGGGGTGACCAAGTGACGACCACCCAAAACACCTCCGTCGAAGAGCTGCTGCTGACGGCCGACCTGTTGCTCTCCGACCCCAACGTCGGGGCGACGGCGGCCGGCCGGCACCGCGGGGCCTCCCTCGTGCTGCGGACGGCCCTGGAGATCGCCGTCGACTGCACGCTCGACGCAGCGGTGCCGGGGCTCGCCGGCATCACCACGCGGGCCAAGATGCTCTGCCTGCGCTGCTACATAGCCGCGACGACCGCCCGCCGGACCAACGCCGTCTGGTCGCACCTCTGCCTGGGGTGCCACTACCACCAGTACGAGATCGGTCCCACCCGGGATCAGGTCCGCGCATGGCGGACGGAAGTCCGCAAACTGGTACAGGAATTGACCCCCTGACCCGGTATTAACAGCTGACCCATGTGTCTGATAAGTCTTTTGCCGGGGGCCGGGCGTATGCCCGGCGCGCGGCGCCTCTCGGGGCGCCGCAGGGGGAGGGGACGTACATGAGCACCACCACACGCGTCGAGATCATCGCCGAGGGGCAGAAGGCGGTGGACCGCGCCAACGGCTGCGACGAGAAGCCTCTGGCCGAACTGAGTGGCGGCTCCATCACCTCGACCCCCGTAAGCGGCAAAGATAGCGTCGCCAACCGGAAAGACGCCGAAGACAAGGCCGCGGAAGACACCGGTCTCGGTGACGCGTCGCTGGTCATCAGCCGCGTGGACACGCGGGATGGGCAGGACGGGAAGCCGGATACCTGGTACGTCGGCCGTCGTGCCGTCTCCGATGTGGAAACCCGCGGCTCCATCGTCGTGCTGTGGCCCACCCCGCTGGCGCAGAAGTGGTCCAAGGCCCTGCCCGGCCCACGGGTGAGGTGCTCCTGCGGCGGCAACTGCGCTGGAAGGCCGTACTCAACGCCTTCGACATCACCTTCGACGGCCGGCTCGCCGCCGGGCGCCGCTGAAAACATCCGATCGAGTTTCACGGTTCCCTACACAGACCCCCTGTTCCCGTGAGGCAGCAGTGACCCAACCCATGTTCTCCGACCACCGTCTCGTCCAGACCGCAGTGGTCGCAGACGCCCACTCCGACCACCCGGTCATCCTCCCCATGGACGCCGCGGAACTGGACGCATGGCGCAGACGCCACCCCAACTACACCTATTGGTGCGGATACGAACTAGGCGGTTGTGGCGGCAAGTTGGCAGACCGGCTCTATCACGACAAGGTCTGCCACTTCGCCCACGTGGCCGGCGGCCCCACCTGCGGTCGCGCCGCCACCGGCGAATCCAGCGCGGACCACCTGTTCATCAAGCGGGGCCTACGTAACCTGCTCGGCAACCATGGGCATCGAGGCACCGTGGAGACCCGCAATCTCGGCTCAGGACCCGGTGACGCTGTTGACCTTCACCTGCCCGCCGTCCGCCGCAGGCTCCGCTTCCAGCTTTCCCAACTCGACTACCGGGGCTGGCGCGCAGCGACCCAGGCCCTCGGTGACGACGTGGACGAGGTCGACTGGCTCTTCGGCACGGACGATCCCCTCACCAAGGAACTCCTCGCCCGCCAGGGCTACAGTCTCCGCTTCCGCCTGGAGACCGCCGGCGGCGAGCGCCGTGTCCACGTCGGAGCCCAGACCCTCGTCGAACCGACCGTGCGGTGGAGCCCTCTGGAAGACTGCCGCATCACGCCCACCGGCTTGCTGGCCCCAGCCGCCGAAGCGATACGCATATCCCCGCCGCGACCGAAGCCGCTCGGCTTCCCCGTCAGCGGCACTCTGCACTTCGCTTTCGACCTCGAGGCCCCCGTCGCAGGCGACTCGCCGTTCGGCGCGGAGGGGCGCCGCCTCGTCATGGCCGACGTGAAACCCATGGACAGCCCCATCGTCCGTGCGGTGCTCTCCCTTCCCGACGACACCGAGCTTCCTCCCGCGCGACATGTCTACGGCACCGACAGCCATGACCACGCCCGCCTCTTGGTCCAGGAGGGCGGCGGCTGGGTAGTCCAACTGGACCGCTTCTACCGCCTCGACGTACACAGCGCCGCCCGTAGCGGGCTGTCCTCGAGCGGACCGGGATCGCTGTCGGGCGAGCCTGCTGCCGAGAACCGTGAGCTAGAGAAGCCGTTTTATGTGTTGCCGAAGGTACGGGGCGTGGCGGACCCGCGTGAGTCACGCAGAGACAAGGAGAAGCGGCTAGCCGTGCCGGAGCAGGCCAAGGCGACGACCGCGCCGCCCAATCTGCTGGCCGAAACCCGCCCCATGACCCGCCCCGATGCGGTACGGCGCATCCGAGCCCTGTTGACAGAGGGCGCGGTGAAAGGGAGAACCGTCGCCTGGTCGGAGATCGTCGCCGCCATAGGGCCGGTCCTGGAAGGGCTGCCCCAGTCCGAGATCGCGGACCTTCTGGTGGGGCTCGAATTTCCACTCACCGCTATCAAGCCCGTGCTGTCCGCCTTGTTGTCCGAGCACGGTGCCCCTTTCCACTCCTGCCTCCCAGCCGTCCTTGTCAAGCTAGGCGTCGAGTACGCAGCCGACGTACCGCTGCACGATCCCCGGCTGACGCGGTGGGTCACTGTCGAACGGCAACGCGCTCATGCGGCGTTCGCCGAGCCGAAGGCGTTGATCCCGCCCCGCGTCGAACTGGCCCCGTCGGAGGAACCAGTGGCCTCCCCGAAAGTCGAGGCCGTCGCATCTCTGCGACAAGAGATCTTCGAACTCGTTGAGCAACTCGTGGAGTTGAGGCCGCGCCTGTACGCAGGCTCGACCATCAGCAAGCGAGCCGGTGACGCGACACGCAAAGCGCAAGGTTGGCTTCAGTTCCATGATCTCTCGGACAGTGAGAAGGAAGCGCTCTCCAACAATCAGCGCAGCCGGGCATCGGCGAATCCGGAACATCTCAGGCGCACGCTTCAAGAGGTGCGAGCAGAGGCAGCCAGGCAGACGGCGGTCAAGACTGAACCGGGCGAGGAACTGCGACAGCTTCTCGTCACTGTGGCGAGGCGAGGGGCCACCATCACCACATCAGAACTGGAAGGGCTGCGCTGTATAAAAGATGGTGCGCAGGCGTTGGTACTGATGGAGGTCGACAGGAGCGTCTCTGAAGACGCACCCTTCCTATCCGCACTGGTCGTCAGCGATCAGGGTTTGCCCTTGCCGGGCTTCCGTGAAGCTCTACGGGCCGCGGGGTACAAGGTGCCGTCGTCCAAGCACGCTTTAAGGCGCGCCTGGCGGCGAGAGCAGGAGCGGGCCCATGCGGCCCATGCCACCCCACCCCGCCGACTGCCAGGACGCCTCGTGCAGAAGAGCGACACGGCGGATCAGTCCCCGGCATAAGAGGCGAAGGCGGTTCACGATACCGCTAGCCGGAGTCGGCGCAGTGTCGCGCGTGGGAGCGGAGTGACAAGTGCGGCGAGGAAAGTGCGGTCCGCGGCGTGGAGGCAGGGACGCTTGCCGTTGAGTTGTCGCTGCAGAAGGCCGAGTTGGTGGCGGAGGGCCAAGATTTCGGCGTCCTTCTCGTGGTCGGTCCTTGGCAACAACCGGAGTGCTGAAAAGGTCTGGGTCATGGCGAGGTAGGCAAGGCGAAGAAGCATGAGTAGTGATCATGTCGGATAGCAGATGGTCACGCCCTGGCTGCGCTGACCTGCGCGGATGTATTTTCCGGCACGCACAACGCCATGATCTCAGCCGCCACCGGAGCGGTCGCGTTGGTGATCGGGCCGCTCAACCGAGAGCACGGCTTCGGGTGTTTGGTCGTCGCGGTGATCCTGGCCGGTGTGTCCCAGATCGCCCTCAGGGCGATCGGAGCCGCGAAGTTGATGCGGTTCGTGCCGCGCAGCGTGGTGGTCGACTTCGTCAACGCCCTCGCCATCATGATCTTCATGGCCCAGCTGCCCGAGATGACGGACGTACCGTGGGTCGCCTACCCGCTGAAGCTCCTCGGACTGAAACCCGATAGGGGCCCAGGTGATCTCAGCCAGGGAGATCCTGAATTCTGCTCATGCGGATGCCGGTCGATTCGGCCACCTGACGGAGACCGGGGCCCATGTCCGTATCATTCTCCAGCACCATGAGGGGCTGAAATCGAGTCTGTGACGGGATGGATCCAACCGACCGGGCGATATGCCGAGCCGCCTCTCTGAGTTGGTTCGAGCCTTCACCGGGTTGGGGTTCGGGGCTCGCTACCCAGGCCCCATAGGCGGTGTGTCCGTCGACCCAGCCGAGGTCGAACTCTGGACCACGCCGGCCGGGGGATCGAACTTCGAGGGAAGTGCGCTCAGCCGTCTGATCGATCAGACGTGCCAGAAGCCTCTGATGTCGAGGCGTTCCGCGCCCGAAGACATGGGCCTCAAGCCGACTGACCCTGCGGTTGCGCAGGTTGAGTCGGTCGAACGGTCCCCCGAGGACTCCGTCGCCGACCTCGGGCAACACCGCCACCTGGCTACCTCGCATCTTCAGGTGTCGGCATCGAGCAGGTGCTCCGAACAGAAGATCGGAGAAGCCGGCGGCATCGACTACGTGTATGTGCTGTCCGAGTCTGCGTGACTCGATTACTTTCAATAGCTTTTGACTCAACCCGTGGTCTGCGTCCTTGACGTTGCCTGCCAACTCGCCGTGGACGACGAGCGTTACCTTCCTGGAGAAGCTGTCCTGGCAGATGGCTCCTAATGATTCGGATCTTGAGCGGCAGTCCTTGCGGAACACCCATTCGCCATCCACCAGGGTTTTTCCGGTGAACATGACTATGTGCCCACGGAGTTCACGTATCCATCCGGTACATGGTGCGGGCATTCGCGTCAGCCTCCCAGAGTCTGAACAACCTCCGCCGCGCAGCATAGTGCTGTCGTCAATTTCGGGAAAGTGCGTAGCCAATTATTCGGGCCCCCGCCCGGCTTCGGCCCTTGGCCAGTACATCGGCGCGCCCGCGCCCGCCCGTCACGATCCTGGGGCGGACCCAGCTCCCTCGCAGTATCTCGACCACCGGCTTTGGCGTTGCCCACTACCCCACCGGCAGCGATGACTTTACGAGCCACAGGCACGACCAGCGATCAAGGTGGTGCCCTTAGCAAGGTCTTTTGTAGCTCTGTGGCGCGAGAGCGTGGCCACCTTCGGTACGGTTGGCTCTTCTCGCGGCAACCTGTGCGTGCCGATAATTACGCCCTTGCAGGTCAGGAAGCGTGTTGGTACTCGTGGAGCACACCGCCGAGACGGTCGCGTCGGCGTATGCCAAGACGCTCGATCTGTACTGGTTCGAGCGGTTCGGGGACGGCGTGGAGAGGCGCGGCAGCCTGCAGTGTGCGGTGGGTGCGGTGATGGTTGTAGTGCTGCTCGTACTCGCGGAGCGCTCGCCGGAGGTGGGCTTCGTTCCATAGCAGGGCGCGATCGAGGAGTTCACGGCGCAGGCTGCGAACCCAGCGTTCCATGATTGAGTTCATGCGCGGCGTGCGGACGGCGGTGAGCACGGTACGGATCCCGGCCTGACCGAGGATCTCGGCGATGGCAGCGGGGTATTTCGCGTCGCGGTCGCGGATCACGAACTTGATGGCGGCGAGCCGTCCGGCATCTTCGAGGTCCATGACCAGGTTCTTGATTGCCTGGGTGACCCAGGCATGGGTGGGATGCGCGGTGGTGCCGAGCACACGGACACCTCGGCGGGCGTGGTGGATGGCGGCGAGGATGTACTGACGCTGCCCGCTGAGGGTGACGGTCTCGATGAAGTCCATCGCGAGGATGGCCTCGGCCTGGGAGTGCAGGAAGGTGGCCCAGGTGACGTTCGAGCGTTGGGTCGCGGGATCGACGCCTTCGGCCTTGAGGATTTCCCAGACGGTGGAGGGCGCCAGCTTGATGCCGAGGAGCGTGAGTTCGCCGTGGATGGGCCGGTAGCCCCAGGTGGGGTTTTCCTCGGCGAGGCGGAGTATGAGGCGGCGGACGGAAGTGACTGTGCGGGGGCGGCCGGCACGCGGGTTGCGGCTGAGGCGGACGTGACGGTTATTCATGAAGTCGCGGTGCCAGCGCAGGACAGTGTCCGGGGAGACGATGAGCCGCAGCCGGCGCAGGGCGGCTCGTGGCAGCGGGGCGAGGAGAGTGGCTAGGAAGGCGCGGTCGGCCGCCTGAAAACCGGGGCGCTGGTTGCCGAGCCGACGTTGCAGGACGGCGAGCTGGTGACGCAACGCGAGGATCTCGATGTCCTTGTCGTGGTCGTTCATCGGGATCAGTCGCAGGGCGGTGAAGGCGTGAGTGACGGCAATGCAGGCCAGGCGTGCGAGCATGAGCAGTGATCATTGCCGACCGCTGTCGTCGGCGCGATAGCGGGGCTGAACTGCACCGACGTAATATTCGGCACCCACAACGCCAGTCGTAGCAGCACAGCCGATCATCATGGCGCAGTGGTCTTCGGTCCTGCCAGAGCGCCGGGCCGGGCGACGCAGCCGACATCCCACGCGTCGTGGCACAGCTAGCACCAGGGCGGATGAGGTTATCGGCAAGGGCAAGGACACGATCGACCGCGGGCAGGGGGCGCCGGGAGAGCTGACGACGGCCGAGCGCGAAGAGCTGCGCCGGCTGCGGAGGCTGGCCGCCGAGCAGGCAGAGACGATCGAAGTGCTGCGAAAAGCGGCGGTCTTCTTCGCGAAGGAGAGCGATCGATGAGCGAGGTGTACGCGTTCATCGAGGCGGAGAAGACCACCCACAACGTTGCTCTGTTGTGCCGGCTGCTGAAGGTGGCCCGCTCCTCCTTCTATGCGTGGCTGGCCGGCGAGAGAGCTCGCTCGGCGAGGAAGGCCGCTGATGACGCCCTGGCCCACGAGATCACTGTGCTGCACGTCGCCTCCAGGGCAGCCTATGGGGTGCCGCGCATCCACGCCGGGCTGCGCCGTCTCGGGCACCGGGTCAACCGCAAACGGATCGAGCGCGTCATGCGTGAACGCGGCATCAGCGGTGTCACGCGGCGCAGGCGAAAGGGGCTGACCCGCCCGGCCAAAAGGGCGGTGCCGGCCCCGGACCTGATCGGCCGCGACTTCACCGCGAGTGCGCCGGGGTTGAAGCTGGTCGGCGACATCACTTACATACCTACCGATGAGGGGTGGCTGTATCTGGCGACCTGGCTCGACCTCGCGACCCGCGAGATCGTCGGCTACTCGATGGCCGACCACCACCGCGCATCCCTGGTCGTGGACGCGCTGAAGATGGCCGCCGGACGCGGCCTGCTCCAGCCCGGATGCATTGCGCACTCGGACCGCGGCAGTGAATACACCTTGGACGAACTCCGCTGTGAAATAAGCCGGTTGGGACTGCGGCAGAGCATGGGCCGCACTGGCTCGTGCTTCGACAACGCCGCCGCCGAGTCGTTCTTCGCACTGCGAAGGAGGAGATCGGAACCCGCCGCTGGCCCGACCGCTCCAGCGCCCGCGCGGACATCTTCGCTTTCGTCGAGACCTTCTACAACCGACAGCGCCTACGCCGCCATCCACGCTGGGGCTACCTCACCCCGTTGGAGACCCGACAGCGCCTCGAACAAGAACACGCCCTCGTGGCGTAAGAATCGAGTGTCCAAGATCACGGGGAAGCTTCAGGTGGAGGCGTATTCGGGTCTATGTCAGCCACTCCGTCGAAATTTCCCGTTCGAGATACACCCACGGGTCGTTACGCAGGGATGCCAGCAGTTCCTCCGCGTCGTAGAGGGACCGGGAAACCTCCTGGCAGACGAACTGCGTCAGACCCAGCACCGTCATGCGTAGATCCTCCCAGCCGCGGGTGATGGCCACAACGTCCACGAACCGCTCCCGACGTGAATCGTCCGTGACGTGCGACAGCGCGTTACGGCGCTGGCCGAACCCGCTGAAATGCCTGTTGAGCTGGGTGCTGAGGTACTGCGGGAGCAGAGGACGTGACTCCTTGAGCAACTCCTGTATGGCCGGGCTGCCTTCCCCCGTGGCCGGCTTGAGCGCCTCGGCTATCCCGTAGCCGCGCCAGTACGTGGAGGTCTGCATCATCTCGGGCCACGGCTCAGCCATACCCTCCAGCACTAGGACATGATGCGTGAGCCCGATGAAGGCCAATCTGAGGTTCACGTCGTCTGGCAGCGCTGCTGGAGCGATAGGCCAGTCGTAGGGGGGCGAGCCGATGATGCTGGCAAGCGTCCATCCAACGATCACTGGGCTCAGGACTGGGGGCAGCGGTGCGGTGAGACCCGGCACTTCGGCGATCGCGCGCCGCAGTACGTTCGTTGCCAGCGCGGAGCCCAGCTCTCGATCGTCTCCTGTGGTGCGCAGCCCGGCCAGGATCCAGGTGGCCAGCAGAGCATGTTCGTCGCTGGGCGGCGCGAGGCTGCTAACGCTGTCGGCGCCGGCCAACTTCAGCCATGCCTCCCAGTACTCGTTGTACGCATCGGCTGCAGTGCCGAGCCACACGTGGTCGTAGCCGATCTCGGCGAGGCGCTCTTCCAGAACGTCGCGGCGTGCCTCATCGGCGGCGAGCAGCCGGTACAGCTCGGTGTAGACCAGCGGTGAAAGCTCGCACCTCAGCTCGTCCATAGGACCTGCTCCAGCTGTTCGGCCAGCGGCACGTCCGGCTCAGCGTCGCCGTCATAGTCGAGGGCTTCTCGCGGGATCGGGAAGCGTTCGATGTCCGCGCGCTTCACAGACTGCACGGTCGACCCACGCAGGAGGATCCGCCTGATCGCCTGACCTTCGCGCCCGTTGAGGTAGTGCGCCAGGGCGGGCCCCTGCGACTGATCGAGTAGGCGCAGGACGAAGACATGCGGATCTGCTACGCCCGGGCGCTGCGCGACAGTGGCATAGGAATATTCGCCCAAGCCCGCGATGAGGAGATCTCCGGGAGCGATGACGGTGGCCCCGGTTGTCTTTGGCTCGACCCATCGGCGGGGCGGCTTTCCGGCCAGGGTACTAACGTCCACCACTGGCAGGGTTCCCGGCAGCTCCTCAAGGCTTTCGGCATTTCGGGTCGATCGAGACCGCGCCAGCTCCCGGATGAAGGAGCTGAGGGGCTCTCCGTTGTCCAGGAGGCGGGGGTTGGGCGTCGCAAGCGTGATCGCCCAGTCATTCCGGACGCGCAGATCCGCCGTGGTCCACCATGTCGACTCCGCAGGCGCCTCCGCCCGATGGGTTCGCTCCTCGATCTGGGCGAGGTCCTGGTGCAAGCGCTGTGTGTGCGCCAGAGGCGGCATTGGCAGAGTTATGTCGAGCAGGTCCGATGTCTTGACGGCTCCCGTGGGCGACCCTGCCGCCAGGAGCGCCCGCCGAGCACGCCCGCTCTGGCTGTTGAGTACGGCCCAAATCCACAGGGAATCGGTCACGGCGAGGGGGCGCAAGGCCGTGAACCGCGAAGAGAACAGTGCCCCGTTCAGCCGGTCGTCGATAAGGAGTGCCGAGCCGGATGCCGAGGACGGCACCAGGACGTCACCACTTCGCAGCCCGCGCAGGCCGACGACGAAGACGCTCCCCTGATACTTGGTGCTCCGCCGCCTGACGGAGCCGGTTGACGCAGCCACATTGACGGGTGTGATGACGGGCGAACCAGCCCTTGTCACGGTGCCCGGCGGCAGTGTCGAAGCAAGCTCACGAAGGGAAGCCAGTGGTGCTTGTATCGGCCATTGGAATGCGGAAGAAGCCAACCTGACGGGGTCCCATCCGGGACCGACCTTGCGCAGGTCAACGACCAGGGACGTACTCACGGTTGCCCCAGGCCACGTCGAGTTGCTGCAGGATTGATGAACTCAAGTGCTGCGTTCAGAGCCGCGCCCTCCGGCTCCAGTTGGTTCTCCCAGTCCTCCCCGAGCTGCGCAACGAACGTCTGCGCCGGATCCTTCTTGTCAATCGTCATGAGTACGGAAGTGGCTCCCGTGCCGGCCATGGCTCCCCTAGGCAGACCGATCAAGGCCGCTACGTGAAACTCATTGGCCAGAAAAGTCCGATATGACGCAAAGCGATCCGACGAGGTGAACCAGCTAGCTACATGGAACACGGCACGCCCGCCCGCCTTCAACGCCCGCAGGCTCTTGTCGACTGCTACGACGTCACCGTCGCTGGTCCTCGATCCGTCCAACAGCGTCTCGTGATCACGCGAGCGGACACGAAGAGGCGGCGCTGTGATGATGACGTCGGCCCTCACGAATTCCGTGCCAAAGGCATCGGCCTCGTCGATCGTCACGGGCAGCGGGGCGCCGTGACCGATACCGGCAGCGAGGCTGGCGAGTCGCGGGTTGATCTCGTAGCCGACGAACCGGGCCGGGATTTCCAGACGGGCGGTACGGTCGAGGACGGCCCACAGGAACGAGCCGGTCCCGCAGAACGGGTCCAGGACGGTCCCCGCCACACGCTGTTCGACCAGCGCAGCGACCGCGGAAGTGATCGCCGGGTGGGAACTGGATTCAGAACTGCCGCGGGAGGCAAACTCGATCAGTGCCGCACGCTTGGCACGCCACAGCACATTCGGTCGCACGGGAAGCAGCCCGCCGTCCGGCAACTCGATGTAGGACTGCTCAGTCTCGGCCAGGGCTGCCCCGGCTGGGAAGGCATCGCCGACACGCACCCCGGAATCGCGAAGACGACTGGCCTCGAACCAAAGGCGTTGTACCAGCAGGGAAGTCGCGAGTTCGTCATCGGTAAGCAGGCCTTGCGCACCATACTCGGGAGGCGTCGGACCATCGACAGGCTCCAGGGACCGGACACCGCGGTCGGCCTTGAACCACCTACCGTTGATGACGGCGTAGTGGTCGACAGTGCCCATGATGTCGCGGCTACGGGCAAGGCTAGGGAGAACGAGCTCGGGCTGCTTCAGCTGCCCCGTCTTGAGTTCGACAACTGCCCACGGCACCAAGTCCCCATCGGAGTTGGCGGCCCAGGCCAGCACATCCGGCCGAAAGCTCGGCAGCTTCTCAAGGCGCGGCTGCACCTGTAAAAGCGTATAGCCCGCGCCTCGAAGCATGGACCGTACGTCAGTCGCCCCCACGTTCCTGTCCGACATCGTCTACCCCCTCTCCCGATCAAGCCAGCCGCGCAAAGTATCGCACCCACTTGACCACTGCAACCCGAAGCCGCCGTCACTCACCCCAGGCTCTTCGCGTTACCCCCGTCTACCGGCCGACCCTCGTCGATCCCTACCGCGACCACCTACGCGCCCGCCGCGCAACAGACCCCGCAGTCCCCACCGCACAACTACTTCGGGAAGTCGATAGAGTTGGGCTACACAGGCAGCGCCAACTTGCTGGTCCGCTACCTCAACCAAGGCCGCGCCGAGGGCAACCGCCCCGCGCCACGCCAGCCGGCTCCTCGAGGATGCGCCAGACGCCGGACTTGCTGATAGCGATGTCGTGGTACCGCTTGAGGTACATCGCGATCTTCTCGAAGCCGAAGCGGTAGTTCTGCCGCGCCGCTGACCTCTTCGACGTGGCGTATGACGGCGAGGCGCTGCTTGGCCTCTCGGCCAAGCGGCTTGGTGGGGCTGGAGTTTGACATGTGTGTGATGCAGTTACCTGGCACCACGCTTTTGTTGAGGGTTGCTATAGGAAGCAGGGGCGTGATGGACGATGCGCCTATGCTGCAGGTCTACCTCAGTTGTCGCCTTGTCGAAGTTTCCCGTGGGACACTGGGCGTGTCATAGCGGACACCAACACGGTTGGGGCGGGTAGTCGATGAGCGTGCAGTTCGAGCAGGTTCCCCTTGTTGGAACTGGCGCTAGCCCGGCTGATGATGTGGACACGTGGCTGGCCTCGGCGCCCGTACACGCCCTCGTCGAAGCGTTCGCCAGGACATCAGATGATCGGAACCTGCTGGAAGCGCTAGCTGCCGCCAAGGGGGAGCCGAGCGACCGCCTGGCCGCACTCGACACTTTCACCGATCGCTGGGACACCCGCCAGGGACTGGAGCGCAACCAGGCCGCGGAGTTGCCGCTGACCGCCGAGCAGCAGGAACTCGTCCTCGCAGCTGCTACCGCCCTGAGTCTGCGTGGCGGCGCCCGGCTCCGCTTCCGCCGTTACGACCACGTGCTGGTCCTCGGCGGCCTGATCCGGGCATGCTTGGTCCGGCCCGCCTATGCGGCGCATCTGATCAGTACCGGGCAGATCGAGGCAGGTGCGATCACAGCGCTCGGAGGACACCGGCCTTTTGTCGGCGACGAGTTTCAGCTAGCCGCTGAGGCAGGCGCCCCGGAGCTCGATGAAGAGTACGAGGCCATGGACTTCGGCACTCGCCGGGCGTTTGGCCTTTCAGAGCCGGAGCGTGTGGAAGGGGAAGTGTCTGATCTACCCGGCGGTACCTGGGGGGTGAGGCACTACCGTACCGACCGAGGCGTAGCGGTCCATGTGGTCGCCGCTCCATCCTCAGAGCCAGGTGTCCGCAGGGCCAACACTCCAGACTCCTACGACTTCTTCGCCAGGCGACTCGCCGAGCTGCAGCCCGGTCAGCGACTGCTGATGGTCACCACGCCGATCTATGTGCCCGCCCAGCACGCAGCTGCTGTCCGGATGCTGGCGCTGCCGTTTGGAGTGGAGGTGGACACAGTGGGCAATGAGCCGGCGGCCGTCCCAGGTGCTCCAGCCGCGAACTTCAGCGCCACCAAGTATCTACTCGAGGTGCGCTCTGCCGTCCGCGCCATGCGGCAGCTGATCGCCTCGTTGTAAAGCCTTTCAGTCGTTGCCGCTCGCGTCTTCCAGTCCCGCCTGACAGGTCTCCAGTTCGCGCTGTGCGGCAGCCGCGCCCGTCTCGTTGCCTGCGTTCCTGTAGAAGTTCAGGGCTTCCACAGCCTCGCTGGCGCCCGCAGCGTACCGTCCCTGCTGGCGAAGGGTAGCCGCGAGCAGTAGGTGGGCGCGAGCCTCGCCGAAGCTTGCACGCATCGGGCGGTACAACCGCACTGCCTCCTGGAGTTTCAGCTCCGCCGCAGCGTGATCGCCTTGCCTGCTCCGCAGATCGCCCGCCACGAGCAGTGCGTCGGGGTAGCCGTAGGGACTGTACTTCTGGAAGCGCTCCAAGGCCTCACTGTGGATGCCGATGGCTTGCTCAAGATTCCCTGCTAAGGCCATGGCGGACGCGAGGTTGTTGACGGCGTGGGCGATACCCCGGTTGTCATGCGCCTTGCGATATAGATGTACAGCTTCCTCAAGAGTCCCGATCGCTGTGGTGTAGTCACCGCCAAGACGCTGGATCACTCCCATAAGATTCAGGCAGCGGGCTTCACCGGCAGTGAAGGCGGAGTCCTGATACAGGTCAAGGGCCCGGCGCAGGTGGCCAAGTGCTCGTGCCTGGTCGCCATCCAGGCGGGCCGCCATGGCTAGAAGGTACTCCGCCTCGGCAGAGCCGAAGCTATCCCCGGCCGATGTGTATTCCTCGATGGCTTGCAAGCAACTGGCGACTGACTGCTCAGGACCTTCGATGGTGCGTTGCGGGGCACTCCCTCGAGTCAGCATGTCGGCTGCGGAGACGGTGTCACCCAGCCCGATGTAGAGCGAGCGGGCTGCACGGAACTCGGCGAGAGACCTGTCTTGCTTCCCCTCGGCGCGCAGTGCGTCACCGAGAAGACCTCGCAGATCTGCCACGGCGCGTTGATCCGATGCCTTAGCGGCTTCGATCCCCCGTTCGTAGCGGGGGATGGCGTCTTTCGAATTGGACGAAAGAGAAAGATACATACCCATGGCTCGGGGGAGGCGCCAGACGTACGAGGTGTGCCCGTACTGAGCAGCAAGGTCGATGCAGCCAAGCAAATTCTGATGTTCGAGCTCGAACCACTGCAGCGACGGGGCCAGACTGGACACGTCGGGCAACTGCGGATGCAACAGCTCGGCCGTATCCGATACGGGCCGGGCAGGTAACTGCACTTGGCGGGCGGACAGTGCCACCGCTAGGTAGTAGTCGATCAGCCGACCGGAGGCCTGCCGCCGTGACTCCCATGACTCAATGGCGACGAGTTCCCCGCGGGCGTATTCCCTGAGTAGATCGTGCATGCCGATTCGGGAGCGGCCGTGCTCATTCACCAGACTCTCTCGGGTCAAAACGTGCAGTCCTGCTCGTGCTGTCTGTCCGTCCTCAGCCAGAGCCTCAACAGCTCGACGATCCATAGCTTCCGGTGGGTGCAAGCCCAGGAGCCGGAAGAGCCTCTGGTGTGGTTCGGGCAGTCGACGGAACGACGTGAGGAACGCGGTACGGACCGGATGCGCAGTACCTAATCGGAGCTGTCCGAGGCGACCGTCCGCCGGGGTGGCCTGTCGCCGGCCTCTTTCCGTCTCCGTACGTTCCTCTTCGGCCATCTCGTCCCGTATGTCAACGAGACTCCATGTAGGCCGCCCCTTGGCGTAGGCAGCCTTCAGCCGGATCGCAAGCGGCAGGTGACCGCACAAGCGAACGAGCTCCTCGACCGCCTCTGGTTCAGTATCGGATCGACGCCGTCCGACGACCCGGGTGAACAGCTCGACGGAGGCATCCTCGTCGAATACCGTCAGCTGTCTCGGCACGCTGCCATCTGCGCCCAGCTCCTCCAGCCATCGACGGCTCGTGACCAGTATGAGAACTTGCCCTGCCCGCGGCAACAACCGCTGGATCTGGTCGAATGACTCGGCGTTGTCCAATACGACGATTATCCGTCCCAATCTCACAACGTCTTGCCAAACGGAGGAGAGCTCAGGGAGTGTGCTTCCTTCCTTCGACGGATGGCCGAGTGTGGCGCGCAGCAGTGTACGGAGAGTCTGCTCCGGGGTGAGTGGATCGACGCCGACGGTGTGCGCCTGTAAGTCGATGAAGTACTGACCATCCGGGTAGCGAGCCTTGTACCGGTGGGCGAGGCGGACGGCCAGTGTGGTCTTGCCAATGCCCCCCATGCCGTAGACAGCCTGGACTATGGGGAAGCCGTCTGCCCCCTCGATCTCTTCACTGATGTCTGCCATCTCGCTCTCGCGGCCGGTGAAGTCGCGGATGTCGGAGGGAAGCGGGCATGATGTTCCCAGATCGGCGGCTGTCGGCTCAGACGAGTGCTGACTGGGAACCGGCCCGGTTTCCAGGGCTCTGGCAACCGGGCGTAGGTGCTCGGCTAACAGTCGGATGGGCAGCATCCAGGAGACCCGGGGCGACACGTTGCCGGTGTCGACGGTGGCGAGCGTGACCATGCCTGCTACCTGGTCGCGGTCCTCAAGGACTACGGCCGCTCCACTGAAGCCAGGCCGAATCTGTTCCCCTCTCAGGCGGCTGTCGTCCAGCTGGTACCAGCCCTGGGAGAGGGTCTCACCCGTGATCTCCGCCCGGGCGTGTACCCCGAAGTCTCGTTCCAAGGGGTAGCCGAATGTCAGTACGGCGGCTCCCGCTGGGCACTCGTAGGTCAACGGCGCGGCAGTTGCCCCCTGTGGGAGGGGAACGGAGAGCCGGAGTACAGCGGCATCTCCGCGTAGGGCATCGTCGTAAGGCCACCAGCCGTCCGGCTCCACCACAGCTATAAGCCATTCTGCTGAGAGGCCGGGGAAGTTGACGAAGACGGGCTCGGTAGGGCGGGGTGTGATCTCGGCCGCCTGCGTCGCGTCCCGCACTACATGGGCACAGGTGAGGATCAGTCCGCCACCGAGGTGTAAGCCGGCACCGCAGATGGCGCCGTCTCTATCGGATATCCGCACCGACCATGATGCGAGATCACTCATTCGAGGCCCTGGCCTCCCGACGACAACTGGGGTGTTTGGAGCTCTGCGGCCGTCCGGTCCCAGGTGATCGTCACCTTGAGATGGCCTTCAGCCCCGGCCTCGGTGATCACCGCGCCGGTCTTCGCGTGGATTCGTACCCCGAACTCCACCTCAACCGCAGTTGGGTTGACCGTCTGAAGGGTGCGCAGAGCCATGGCGGCTGCTTGGGTGATCGGTTTTAGGGACTCTTGCAGCGTCTGCGTCGCTTGAGTGACCCGGTCCCCGGCGCGCGATACCTGTTGGATGTCACGCGGGTTGGATCTGAGCTCGACAACGAGTGTGCCCTCCTCGTCGTCCCCGATCGGTATCCGCAGCAGCTCAGTCATGCAATCCCTCGCCTGGGCCGTTCGACAGCGTACAGTGAAGTGCCATCCTGCGGTGCAGCAACTGCGCGACACAAGAACCAAGTTGAGATGGCAGCTCGTCGGCCCCTGACGATCTTTGGCGTCTTCAGTCTCGGCACTGTTCGGTGAAGGACATCGAAGAGTGGGGGTGGGATGAGCTCGCCGTGCACGAGTTGGACGGCGTCAGCTTGGGGTTGGCTGCAGTGCGCAAGAAGATCGTGGTGAACGCCGCAGTGGGAGCGTTGCGTCTCGCCGGCTGCTCCGCTGAGTCCAACGGAGGTGCCGACAGGGATCGGGTCATGGGGGACGCCAAGGACCGCATGCCCAGCCGTAGGCTCGCGTACGAAGTCAAGCGCGGCCCGGTAGGTGGCGTTGGCCTGCGCCTGCCCGGCCTCGGATGGGCCTGGGCTGCGCGGACCGCGGCTTTGGTCTTGCGCTTGCTGGAAACCCCGTCCACGCTGGTCACGCCGCATGTTGGTGCTCGTGCAGGATGCCGCCGAGCCGTCCGCGTCTTCGTCTGTCGAGGCGGTCGATCTGCTCAGTTTCGGCGATGGGTGCAGGCAGAGGGCGTAGCGGTGCTGCGTTCGCGATGCCCTGGTGTGGCCGATGACCGTTGTAGAAACGTTCGAACTCGCGCAGGGCGTGGAGCAGGTGGCGCTGGTTCCAGATCAAGGTGCGGTCCAGCAGCTCGCGTCGGCAGGCCTGCACTCAGCGTTCCGCGATCGATTTCATCCTCGGCGTCCGGATTCCGCTGAGGACGACCTCGATGCCTGCGTCCTTGAGGACTGTGCCGAACAGGTCGGGGAACTTTCCGTCGCGGTCCCGGATCAGGAACCGGGCCCGGTAGCCGGCGTCCTCGAGGTCCATGGCGAGATTCTTCGCGGCTTGCGCCACCCATGAGGCGGTCGGGGTGCGCGGTCGCGCCCAGGATCCGGATACGGCGGTTGGTGTGCTCGATAACAGCGAACACGTACATCCGCGCCCCGGACAGCGTGACCGTTTCCAGGAAGTCGCACGCGAGCAGGGCGTCGGCCTGGGAGCGAAGGAAGGCGGCCCACGTGCTGGAACTCCGTTCGGGTGCCGGATCGATGTCTGCCTCTTTGAGGATCTCCCAGACGGTGGATGGGGCCACTTTCACTCCCAGGACAAGCGGTTCGCCGTGCAGGCGGCGATCCCCAGCTGGGATTCTCCTTCGCCAGACGCGGCACAAGGGCGCGGACGGAGCGTACGGTCCGAGGCCGTCCCGGGCGCTTCGGCCGGGAGGTGGCAGCATGGCGACGTGCGACCAGGTCGCGATGCCAGCGCAGCACGGTGTCGGGGCGCACCAGCAGCCGCACTCTCCGCAGGACGTCCAACGGCAGCCGGTGCAGAAGCGCCGCGAGGAACGTCCGATCACTCGGCGTGAACCGCACCTTCTCTTTACCAAGTTGGCGCTCCAGCACAGTGACCTGATGGCGGAGGGCAAGAATCTCGAGGTCCTTGGCCTGGTCGCTCATCGGCAGCAGGCGCAGCATCGCGAACGCGTTCGTCACGCCCAGGTAAGCCAGTCGCAGCAGCACGGTTGATCATCATGCCGTGGCGATCACCAGTCACGCGAGGGGCCCACTGAGGGCAGTCACGGACGACATCCGCGACACCCGGCACAGCAGCTCCCACCTGCGCGGATGAGTTTTCGGCAATAGCACGGTCACACGCGCCCTTGGCCGGTCATGGGACAACACTGACGCTCGCAACCGAGGCGCCCGCCGCGCCACCGTTGCGGTCTTCCGCCGGTACATGTTGAAGCCGGTGGGGGAGCCGTATGACTCCACCGTCGCCTACAGCGAAGCGCACCACCTCGCCGACTGACGAATGCACGGAGGCCCGGCAATCTGTGGTGGTTGCCGGGCCTTGTCAGCGTTGCACGGGCTCGCATCGATCCCCTGGGCCACACCTGACGGCAAGCTGGCACCCCAGTGAGAGATGCGGACGAGCCAGCTGGTCGTAGGCCTTTCGCGGTTTCGTCGTGTTGATGCCCGTATGGCGGCCAGCCAGTGCGAGGAGCCAGCGGTTACGGATCGCAAGTTCAGTGGGAACGACGAGTTGTTCCACGAATGGTGAGAAGCCGCCAAACGGCGTCGGACGCCAGCGCTGACCGTGTCGGTGAGTGCGAGGGATGTGCCTACCCAGAGCGGCGTTCGTAGCCCTCTGTCACCCAGCTGGCCTGCGGAATCGCGTGGGCAGTGCTGTCTCGTGTTAGTGGTTCCTGGACTTCCTGAAGCTTGAGATGCCAGCCGCTTTCAGCCACTGCGCCTGCCTGAACCCGTGGAGGCTCTGCAGGGGATGTAGGGCCCGGATATCGTGCTCAGGTTGCATCTGTTACAGATGGGAACATGACGAAGAGCCTCGGCGGGACTGGACGTATGCCGAGGGGCGGGCTTTACGGGGAGGGACAGATCGTGTCGGAGGGCACGGGGGATGCGCCGCAGTCGACAGTGGCCGGGATCGGCGCGGCGGCGGGGGGTTTGGCTGCGTCGGTTCTGGGGGCCGGCGGTGCGTCTGTGGCGCAGGCGATGCGGGTCGAGGGAGAGACGCTGACGGCGTTCAAACGCCGCGTCGACACCTTGCTGCGGGACTTGGAGAAGTCGCACGCGGCGCCTTCGAAGATCGCCGGAGGAACGCTCGGGGCGGGCCGACTGGGGGCGTTCGACGAGGCGGACCTCCTGCACTCCTCCTACACGCACGTGCACACTCAGCTGGAGAACCTGTCCAAGATGCTGGCGCTCCAGATCGAGGCGTTGGTCGTCACCGTGGACGCGTCGAAGACCGGCTACGACAACCTGGACGAAGACGTACGCGCACGACTGAACCGCATCCGCACTGATGTCGACGCCCTGGTCGGCGGAGGTCTGGATGCCAAGCAGGCTTTGGGCAAGGGTGGTTCGGGCGGCGAAGAGCGCGGTGAGCCGAGCCCCCAGGCGACGGACACGGAAGCGGGCGGACTGTGATGCGGCGGGCGACTGATGCCGTAACTGCTGCAGCAGAGATCACTCTGTTCAAGGGACGCAAAGACGAGGGCGGAGCATGAGCGGCGGCCTGGGATCCCGCATGTGGGGCATGGTCAAGCAGTACCGCTTCGCCGTGCACACCCCTGAGGAACTGTGGGCGATGGTCGAGCCGGCGGACGGCTCGAAGCCTGCGGATCTCGGCGTGCTGCTGACGGCGGCGGCAAAGACGATCAAGAGCATCGGCGACGACCTCAAGACGCACAGCACGGCGGTTGAGTGGGACGGAGAGGGCGGCGAGGCGTTCCGCAAATGGGTCCACCAGGCCGCGCTAGCGACCCTGGGCCTGGGCGACTACAGCGAGTCCGCCGGCAAGTGGATGGCGCATGCGGCGGACACGCTGCACGAGGTCAAGCCGCAGCTGGAGATTCTGAAGAACTCCAGTGCCTCGGCACGCTCGATCCTGGACGCGCACGCGGCCAAGGCGACGGATGTCGGCAACCACGACGGCGGTCCGTCGGAGTCCTCCGTGAAGTCGGCCAAGTCGCAGTACGACAACGACCGTACTGCAGCAGCCCAGTTGATGATCAAGCTGGCACAGTCGTACACGGCGTCGACGGAGCAGATCGATGCGCTGAAGGTCCCGAAGTTCCCGGAACTTCCCAAACAGTTCGTGCCGGAGAGTCGCGACGATCTCACCCACCGCCCGGGCACGTCTTCCGATGATGCATCGAGCACTGGGACGGCGGCTGTGGCGAGCGGAGTAGGCGTTGCTGCAGTAGGGGCTGCAGCAGTTGGCGAAGCGGCGCGTGGTGCCGCACTGGCCGCAGGAGACCGCCACACAACCACAACTGCCGTTCCGTCAAGAACAGTTCCGGATCTGTCCCCGGGCGGGGCGAACACCGCCCTCGACAGGGTCGGCACGCTCCCGTCTCCCACGGCTCCGACTGCGACACCCTCCGCGTCGCCGCCGTCCGCGTTGCCGGGCGGCACCTCAGGCATCGGGCCCCCGGTCCCGGGTACGTCACCGCCGGCGTTCGGAGGCACAGGCCGATCCGGTGCTCCGCAGCGCGGAGTGAGCGGCGGCCGTGTCTCTGCTGCCAACGGTCTCCGCGGACCGTTGGGCACACCGACGGTCCCACGTACCCCTGGTACCCCCGGCGCGTCGCGGGCGGTTTCGCCGGGGCGTGGAGTTCCCGGGGTGACGGGGACGCCGAGCGGCTCCGCGTCGCCGGTGCGAGGGCCAGGTGGTGCGAGCCCGGGGCGTCCGTCCAACGGGATTGCAGGTGGTCGTCCGGCTGCACCGCAGACAGGCCGTGCGACGGGTGCGATTCCGCGAGGCACGGTGGTCGGCGGTTCCCCGACTCAGCAAGCACCAGGCGTCCGCGGTGGTACCCCCGCGGGGGCACGTGCCGGAGCAACACCCAGCCGCGGCGCCGTGCCTGGCTCGGGACGTGAGAGCGGCGTGGCCGGTGCACGGATGCCCGCGCACGCCGATGGTGTCGTCGGTGGACAGCCGCAGCCCTCGAAGACGCGCCGGAATCCGCCGACCACGACCAGGGCGGCAGGTCCCGTACGCGGAACGGAGAGCCGTACAGCCCAGGTGCAGAGTGGTGGACCCGCTGGAGGCTCCTCGCAGACGGCACGTAAGGATGGCGCTCGGCCTGCCCCGGAGGAGCGCTTGCGTGACGAGCGGCATGTGCGTGAGGAAGCAGAGACGGATCAGACCGAGCTACCACAGCCTCCGCTGCGGCTGCCGGGCCTGCCACCGACGACTCGGCGAGACAACGAAGGATGACCATGGGTTCCCGTGCCAAGCAGGTACGCAGGCTCCGGCTGGCGTCGGCCCTGTCCGGCGTCGTGCTCGCGGGCGTTGCCGTGACACCCGCGCACGCCGAGACCGTCCGGGACCAGCAGTGGTACCTGGATGCCATGCGCGCCGAGCAGATGTGGAAGACCAGCACCGGTAAGGGCGTCACAGTGGCGGTCATCGACTCGGGCGTCGACCCCGATCTCGCCGACCTGCGTGGACAGGTACTGCCCGGCAAGGACTACTCCCGGCACCCTGGCGACGAGCACTCGGACTACGACGGGCACGGCACCCGCATGGCCGTCCTGATCGCGGCCACTGGCGCGAAGGGCGTCATGCAGGGCTCGTATGGGCTGGCTCCCGGAGCCAAGATCCTGCCGATCCGGGTACCGGACTTCATCGAGAAGAGCCGCAAGGACGGTAACCCGGACGACTACCCCACCTATATCTCCAAGGCCATCCAGTACGCCGCGGACTCCGATGCCCAGGTCATCAACATCTCGCTGGGAAGTGAGGACCACGCACAGAAGCTGGACGACGCAGTCGCCTACGCGCTGTCGAAGAACAAGCTGGTCTTCGCGTCCGTGGGCAACACCGGTGCCGGAACGAATCGGGTGGAGTACCCGGCAGGGACACCTGGAGTGGTCGGTGTTGGTGCGATCGACAAGAACGTCAAGGCGACCAGGGAATCGCAGCACGGCCCGCAGGTCGACCTGGTCGCACCCGGTGCGGACATGGTTGCCGCCTGCAAGGGGGGCAGCGAGCTGTGCGATTCTCACGGTACGAGTGACGCCACCGCGCTCGCTTCCGCCTCCGCGGCGTTGATCTGGTCGCAGCATCCGGACTGGACGAACAACCAGGTCCTGCGGGTCCTGCTGAACACCGCGAGCGGCCCTGTCAGCGGCAAGGAGCGCACCGACTCCATCGGATACGGCGCCGTGCGTCCCCGGATCGCTCTCACCGACCCCGGGAACCCGGGTCGGGCCGATGAGTACCCGCTGCCGGACTATAAGTCCGGAGGCTCAGCAGCGGCGCAGGGAGGTGCCAGCGCCAAGCCGTCCACGGGCGCGTCGGCTTCCCCCGCAGCGGCTTCCGGTGACGAGTCGAGGGCCCTGCCGTGGATCTTGGCGGGCGTGAGTGCGCTCGTACTGATGGGCGCGGGCGGTGGGGCGCTCGCCGTGCGTAGCCACAGGCGCCGCGCGGCCCTAACCGCATCTGTGCCGCCGACGCCGCAGCACGGATGGGCGCAGCCGCCTCACCCAGGCCCGCAGCCGGGACAGGGGCAGCCGTGGCCGTATCAGGACACCAACCACACGGGTAGGCCGTGACATGACGTGGATCGAGTGGGGGCGGGATTCGTGACGGACACGAACGGGGAACAGCACACGCCGGACAGTGCGGTCGGGATGCAGCTGAACCAGACTCCCGCCGGTGAAGGACCAGCCCGCGGCGGACAGCCGGATCTCGCGTCGAGTCCGGCGCAGAAAAAGGCGGCCGCACGGGCCATCGAGGACCACATCCAGCCCGAGACCAAGCAGGCGGGCGATGCGGCCGACGAAGAGACGCAAGGCGTCGTGAAGGCCTTCGGGCCGAAGGACGGGCATGGGTGGCTCACGTCCAACGCGATGAGCAAGGCCCACAAGGCGTGGGGGGACCAGGTGCAGCACCTCATGAGCCGGCTGTCCTCCGAGAAGACGGCATTGCGCGGCAGCAACACCACGTTGACCGGAACGGATGCCGGGGTCGGGTCCGGGGTGCGCTACTCGTCTTCTCTCGACACGTTCTGATCCCAGCAGTTCCGGCGGACAACGCCGCTGCATCATCCAACGGGGAACCCATGCCGACGTACCACGAGATCATGACGACCGACCTGTCCACGCTCACCACGGCCGCCGACCAGTGGGAGCGCATGGCGACCAAGAGGTTCCATGACCTGGAGAGCGCGTACCGCCGTGACGTGCACGGCATTTCCATGGGCAGCACTTGGACGGGGCTCAGCGCGCAGGCAGCCAACGGGCGCTTCGACGTCACCCTCAAGGAGTTCCAGAAAGCTCAGACGGAGGCGAAGGCCGTCGCCTCTCTGCTCCGCGACGCACACACAGGGTTCACGAGCCTGCGCAAGCAACTCGAATCGGTCCGCGACGACGCCATCAAGGCAGGGATGAAGGTCTCCGACCAAGGGGCGGTGTCCTTCGACACGACGGACCTGACCGACGCTGAGCGCAGCGCGATGGTCCACGACCCTGACTACCAGAGCAGTATCCACAAAGCTGTCAGCGCCTGGCAGTTGGTCATTGACCAGTGCGTGAAGGACGCGGACGCGGCCGACAAGGATGTCCAGACCGCACTGCAGTCGGTGGTGGTGGACGGCGACCTCCTTGACGGCACCGTCAACGGCTTCAACGGCCAGGCCCACGGCGACATCGACCAGTACCTCGGCAAGAAGAAGGACCCCCACACCAAGACTGACGGGTGGCCGCACATGGGGTTCACGGTCACCGGCCCCAAGTACGGCAAGGAAGGCTCACTCAAGGCGTACATCGACGCCTTCCACGAGACCGCCAAGGGCACGCTGGCACAGGGAGACCTGACGCTCTCAGGGATCGCTGACATCTACGGCGGTGGTCGGGCCACCGCGAACTACGGATTCAACAACAAGGGCGTCGTCGGTAAAGCTGAGGTATCCGCGGGAGTACGCGGATTGACCGAAGGCCGCGCCGAGTACGGCCCCTGGGTCGGCG
Source organism: Streptomyces sp. NBC_00009 (assembly GCF_045040855.1). NCBI lineage: Bacteria > Bacillati > Actinomycetota > Actinomycetes > Kitasatosporales > Streptomycetaceae > Streptomyces > Streptomyces sp. NBC_00009. The sequence goes on along the minus strand of NZ_CP108312.1, from coordinate 909,455 downwards.
GGTATGCACGGGGCGAGGGCTTCGTGGGTGCTGAAGCGGGCGTCAACGCCAAGGCCACCAAGGACGAGCTCACTGTTGGAGCGAAGGCATTCGCAGGGGGCAAGGTAACCGGAGCCGGGGGCTTCGAGGTCGCCGGGATCGGCATCGGCGGGACCGCTGAGGGCTGGGCCGGTCCCGGTGCCGAAGCGTGGTGGGGTTACAAGAAGGACGACAATGGCGAGTTCCATCTTGGGGGCAAGGCCGGCGCTTCCCCCATACTCGGCGGGGCGGTTGGGCTTGAGATCACCGTCGATCCGCACAAGTTCAGTGAAACCGCTGGCGATCTTGCCGATGCGGTGGGCGACGGAGTAGAGGCCATCGGCGACGGGGCCAGTTCCCTCAAGGACACCGTCACCGGCTGGATTGACTGATCCATCCCTTTAGGAAGGAGGGCAGGAGATGCCCACACCCTTGCCGATCCCCATCGAATTCCGATTGCCGGAGGGCTGGCTTCCCGCCCGTCCGGAGACAGCCGAGGCCGAGGAAGCGGCCTTCGCGGCAGTGCATCCGCAGCCGGATGCCGGATTCGCCGCGAACATCACCATCGCCGGCGAGGTGCTCCCAGAGACATCGACGCTGGCGGACATCGCGGACGAGTCGGTCGAGCGCCTGCGCGACCTTGCTGAGCCGGTGATTGTGGAACACCGCCGCGAGGTGGGACCTGCGGATGCACCTGCCCTGACTCAGCGGCTGGCCTTCTCCACCACCGTCAACGGCACACATCACGACCTCGTCCAGACACAGGCGTACCTGTCTCTGCCTGAAATCGAGAATCCAGCCAACCGCGTAGTGATTCGGCTGGTACTGACCGCCACCGCGGCTCAGCACGATGATGTTCTGGGGGAATTCCAGGACTTCATCCGCACAATTCACTCCGACACAGGGACGCGAGCATAGCCATGGGCCTCTTGAGTAGATGGACCGGCACAAGGATCCCCGATGGCCTTGTCACCCCGAAGCCTGAGGCAGACCTACGCGACGCGCTGCTTGCACTGAACAGCCCGGACGTGCCCTACAGCCTGCGTGAAGGGCAGCAGGGAGAAAAGGCGGACCTGGTGGCGGAGTGCCACATTAAGAGGGTTGGTGTGAGGCTGAAGACCAGCATGCGCCTGGTCCCGGAGAAGCATGAGGTGCGCGTCATCCACGAACGATGGGAGAACCGTTCCGCTGGCAACGCCAATCAGCAGTACGGACGTGGCCACGCCCCCGCGGTATTCACACAGAAGGAAACGGTGACGGGACCCGACGGCCGTAAACAACGGGTAGAGGTGTTCCGTTTCGACACACAGGAGGTGACAAACCCCCTGGAGGTCACGGTGCTGCGCGCCGGGTGGACCTGGCGGGGGGTGTTCAGGCTCTGACGGTGGGGGAACCGCCTAGGGAACCGCCCAAGGAGACACTGGCGCTGACATCCACCACAGAACAGCACCGCGAAGTCCTCGAAGACTTAGAGAACTTCGTGCGCACCGTGCACCCGAGCGCGCAGGAGGAGAACTAGAGATCTTTAATGGTGTGGGTTACAGGGGGTCGTGACAGCTGTCATGAGCCGCGCTATATCGGAGGGATGAGGTATCCCGATGGCGGTGGGCTGACGGCCGAGGAGCGGGCTCGACGCGAGCAAGTTCGTCTCGCAGCCACTGGCTTGATTGAGGCGGGGGCCACCGACCGGGAGGTGGCCCGGCGGTTCAGGGTGACCCGGATGTCGGCGAACCGCTGGCGGCGGGCGTTGGCTTCGGGCGGGCGGCAGGCCCTGGTCTCCAAGGGTCCCGGCGGTGCCCGCTGCAAGCTTGATGCGGGGCAATTGCGCGTGCTGGGGGCGGTGTTGGATGCCGGTCCGGCCGCTGCGGGCTGGAGCGACCAGTGCTGGACTCTGGCGAGGATTGCCGAGGTCGTGCACCGCCGGTTCGGCGTGGAGTACACCTTGGCCGGGATGGATCTGCTGCTGCACCGCATCGGCTGGAGTGTCCAGGTCCCCTCCCGTAAGGCAACCGAGCGCGACGAGGCGAAGATCGCCGCCTGGAAGGACGAGCAGCGGCTCGTCATAAAAAGACGGCGGCGGACCTGGGCGCCTGGCTCTGCTTCGAGGACGAAGCAGGCCAGGGGCTGAGGCCGCCCAAAGGCCGAACCTGGGGCCGACGAGGCCACACACCTGTCGTGCGGTTCACCGCCGCGGGCACCAAACGCGTCTCCATGGCGGCACTGATCTGCACCAAGCCCGGCCGCCGGCCCCGGCTGATCTACCGCATCCACCTCAACCGTGGCCCCGCCAAAGGTCGGCGCAAGGGTTTCACCGAGACTGATTACGCCCGCCTGCTCGACGCCGCACACCAGCAACTCGGCAGCCCGATCGTCCTGGTCTGGGACAATCTGAACACGCACGTCAGCCGCACCATGCGGGAGCTGATCGACGCCCGATTATGGCTGACCGTCTACCAACTGCCAGCGTACGCACCTGAGTTCAACCCAGTCGAAGGCGTCTGGTCGCACCTGAAACGGTCGCTGGCCAACCTCACCAAACACAGCCTCGACCAGCTCACTGCGCTGGTGAAGACCCGGCTCAAACGGATGCAGTACCGACCCGGCCTCATCGACGGCCTCATTGCCAAGACCGGCCTCGACTTCCAACCGCCGTAACCTCAGCCATCGAAGAGCTCTAGCTACGTTCAAACTGCCGCTTCGACGATGCCGAGTTGCTGCAGCATGCCGAGGACGTCCCAGTTCCACCAGCCTTCCGCGATCTTGCCCTCACGGATGCGGTGGATGGCGATACCCGTGACCTCCACCTCCTTCTTGGTTGCCGGAAACCCCATGTACTCACCGGTGTGGGTCCCGTGGCATGTCCACCGAGTCGTCACATCGTCGCCCTCAGCAGTCTGCTCCAGATCCCTGAACTGGAGGTCGAAGGCCGAGAGATAGCCGGCGACCTTATCTCTCACTCCGGCAGGTCCGTACGCATCCACCTTGTTGGCGGGATCGTGGTCTTGATAGTCCGGGAGAAATAGCCCATCGATCAGGTCGAGGTTGCGGCCATTGAGGACCTCATTGAAGTACTGGTGGATGATGGCCTTGTTGTACTGCTGGTCTCTGACCACATCGAGGCCCACCAGTGCCGGTTTCTCGTCGCAAAGGGCCACAATTTCGTGAAACAATCGGCTCGTCTCCGGCAGTTGCAGGTTTCGAATCGCTTCCTCGTACGACGGATACTCGACGATCTCCACGTAGTGGTCCGGCTCGGAACGATCCTTGCCGACGATGCTATGGGTAGCGGTGCGACGGCCCTTCGTCTGCTCAACCCATGAGTCCATGAGGCGGTTCATGTCGCTGACCCTGGCCGTCTTGCAGTCGATGAGGAGTAGGCCTGGCCTTTGTGGCCCCTCGTCGAGCACGGCTCCACCGCGCGCCTCTTGATGTAGCTGGGTGATTTCGGAGAGCGCATGGGCCCAATGAGCGCGGGCATCTTTGAGCCCACGGAGGGCAATCTCCGCTTCCAGGGGCTCAGCACCCTCGGTCCGGCTCAGTACACGCTCTGCGGCACTCTGCCCCCTAGGAGTCGCGCGCCAGGAACTGTGCCTCCTACGTTCGTTGAACGCGAGTCCTCGGAGCCGGTCGGCGTCCCAGCGGCTCTTGGACAACAGGTGCTGGAGGCCGTCGGGAGTGGCGTGGCCGGCGTACTCGGCGAGCTGCCAGCCGTTCTTGCGGCCCACCGGGCCCAACAGTCCGCGCACGTAATCCCGCATCCGGCGTCGGGGTTCCACCCGGGCGAAACAGGCCCCGGCCCGCAGGAAGAGGTTCTCGAGTTCCTGGCCCCACACGCTCGTGGGCACGTCATTGATCACGCCTATGGACTGCTCGGCCCGCTGTCACTACATGCGGCGTGGGCACACGTTCGCGGGACGGTCTGCCAAGACCGCCCCGCACCCGACCCCAGACCGCTACACTCCCCACACTCAAGCCGTTGACCAGCGGTAATGGAGAAGTCCGGCTGGAGTACTAGCCTGACGGGCCTTCAGGTTTGCACTCACCGCATCCAGAAGCCGGGCGGTGCTACCACAGCGTTACTTTTGCACCGCATCCTCTCGGAGACCTTTTTCATATGTCTGCTGGGCGCACCAGGATCACGGTCTACCGGAGATTCTCCAACTCGCGAATCGGGAAAGTGATTCCACCCCACGCCCTTGAATATGCGTCAGCGCCGCCACACTGAACCAGCACGTCGTCGGCCATGACCACTACGCTGCGAATGAGTGTACGAACGTCGATCCGACCGCACCATCGCAGACTGCCACCACTCCAGCGACGGGACTCTGATTCCGTGTCTGCGAATTGGACGACCTGCAAGTACGCCTCTTCGTCCGCTCCCGTAAAGAACAGGAAGGTACCCGCGGGTTCGGCAGGAAGGAAGGCCGTTGCCGAGCTTGACCCCAGTCGGAGGTCGATGGCAGCTTGCACTACAGAGCCGAGACCATCTCCCACATATGTGGTGTGCACTTCGATGACCTCATGCGGAAATCGCAGAATGAGGTCGGCCGAGCCGGCCCGAACCATATTCCAATGCAGAGACAATTCTTCCATCGCCATCACCTCGGGTAGGCGGTACGTATAGATCCGTTTGGATTGAGGATCACTTCGACGCTAGTTTCACCTCGAGACCCAACAGGGTAACCGAAATCGTACGTGTGAATTGTTCCGTCGCGAGGTCGCCCAGTTGCATCAGGGGTATTTCGCCGCCCGGGATTTTTGGCGGTATCCTCAATCAATTCTCCAATTTCATCCAGATCCATGTAATTGGAGAAAGTAGTGTTTCCTGACACCACTCCCGGGCTTCCATCTACGTGCTCATCCAGCACGTGTTGCCAGCCAGGTCCATCAAATAGATTGCAGTTGCTGTTGTGAACGAGGACCGGCGTGGCGCCCGCCAGCACATAGTACGTGTGAAGGTCGGCGACGGTGAGGTTGTAGGTGCGGGCATGCTTGGCGTAGGCCCGGTTTGCGATGACGGTGACCGTGGTGCCGTCGGGCGTGCGCAGGGTCATGCCGCGGGCGAGATGACGCGCTTCGATCCAGGAGCCGAGCGACGGGACCCAGAAGGGGTGTTCGTATGTGGCGGTGAGCTTTTTCGGGCCTTGTTTCGTCTGGATGGTGAGGTCGTTGAAGTGCTTGTCGTCCTCGGTGATGATGAGGCGGCTGACCTTGCGGGGGCCGGTCTCGCCGGTCTCCGGGTCGGTGGCAAGGACCTTGTCTCCGGCCCTGATGTCTTCGATTCTTTTGGCGTGGCCGTTGCTCAGCTTGACGCGGGTGCCCGCAAGGAAGCACTGGTTACAGTCGCCGCTCGATGTCTTGTTTCGCGTCTTTCCTGGACGCCCGCTACCGCGGGCCCCTTCGGCGCCCTCTGCTCTTTCGAGGCCGCCAGCTATTATGTTTGCACCGGCGTACCTGGTGAAGATCTTCCACTTTCCGCCGGGACAGATACCGGTGTCGCTGCAGGCGCTCATCTGGAGGAACGCCAGTGTGACGGTGTATCCGGGGTCCCCGATGTATTCTTCTGTCGGCTTGTAGTTGAAAAGCTTCCGTTCGGCTGCTTCCTTGCGGATGGCATTGGCGTATTTGCGGGCGCCCGGGTATTTCTTGCTGATCGTGAGGCCGGGGAAGATCGTGATGACGTTCTTGAGCTGCTGTTTCGGCTTCCACCAGTTCCAGGTGGCCAGGCCGGCTCGGTACGCCTTGAGCGGGTCTGTTCCCGAGTCTCTTTCGGCCCGGTAGATACCGCCGATAACGTCCTGTTGTGTTGCCTTCGGCCCGCCGCCCATCGCCTGGTTCATCAGCCCGGTGGGGTCGCTGTTGCTGACTGGGCTGTTGTTGGCGGAGGCGTACCCGTTCATCTGGAGCGGGTCCGCGATGTCGATGATCGGGTCGGCGGACAGGAACCGGCCGGAGTTCTGGTCGTATTCGCGTGCCCCGATGTGGGTGAGCCCGGTGGCCGCGTCGTCGATGCCGACGCCGAGGTAGCTGCGTTTGTTGGGCCAGCTGGTCGGCTTCGGGCCGCGGAGTTCTCCGTATGGTTTGAAGGCGCGGCGTGTGACCGGCTGGGTGCCGGACAGTTCGACGGTGGTGTTGGCGGTGCCGAGGTGGTCGGCGATCAGTGTGTTGAGTTTGTGGCCGGTGGTGGCGCCGTTGCTGGTGGTGCGGATCACGGTGGGGGCGCCGGGCTGGCCATAGGCGCGCGAGGCGCGTGTGATCTTGCCGGTGGAGTCCGTGGTGAGTTCGGTCTCGCCGAGGTAGAGCGTCGAGCCTGAGGGGGAGTTCTCCAGGATGCGGTTGCCGTCGGCGTCGTAGACGTAGCTGGTCTTGGTGCCGTCGTCGGTGATCGCGTTCAGCTTGTTGTCGGCTGTCCAGTCCAGGTTCTGCGTGGTGGACGGCAGGTCGCGCACGGTGGTGTTGCCCGTGGCGTCGTATGTGTAGTTGCTGCCCTTGCCGGAGGGGGAGGAGCTGATCGAGGTGAGGGTGTGGGGCTGCGCGGTGTACGGCTGGAAGGTGCCGTTGCCTGTGACAGTCGTGCCGTAGCGGTAGGTGTAGCTGACGTTCTTGGAGGCGTCGGCCGGGTCGTGTTCGGTCAGAGTGGCGCGGTTGCCTAGCCAGTCGAAGGTGTACGACTGGCGGTAGGCGGTCGCGCCGGTGGCTACTGTCGCGGCGGCCGGGGCCGTGGCGGTGAGGCTTGAGGCCAGAGATGTGTCGGGGCTGGTCGCGTCGCTTGCCTCGTTGGGGGCGTCGGCCACGGGGCCGGACGAGGTGCTGGCGTCGGTGCGGTAGCCCCATTTGGTGCCGCTCGTCGACTGGCAGCCGGTGCCGTCGCCTGCCGGTGTGGTGCTGGAGGTCCAGGCGTGGACCAGTTCACCCAGCACGTCATAGTCGAAGCACTGGTTGTCCCAGGTCGTGCCCGCGGTTTCACTGAGTTTGCGGGCGCTGGAGGTGATGGTGCCGGACGCGTCGTAGGAGTAGTAGTTGTCCGTGATGCGGTGCGGGGTCGATGTTTCCCGGTCTGCGACGGTGCGCTGCAGCCGCCCTGTGTATGGGTCGACGAAGTTGGTGGTCCATAGGCGGGAGGGCTGGGATCCGGAGACGGTGCGCAGGACTTCGCCGTAGGGGGAGTAGGTCGCGTCCGCGGTGTACCAGGACTGGCCCGAGGTGGATTCGGCGAGACCGTCGTTGTTGTAGCGGGTGACGACCTTCTCGCTCGCCAGGCCTCCCTTCGCGGGCAGTGTGACGGACAGCGGCTTTCCGGTCGGCGTGTACGCGTAGGAGTAGGCGTAGGTGCCGGAGAGCCCGGTGGTCATGGAGTTGGCCGGGATCACCGCCTCGCGGCCGGTGGGCCGGTACTCGGTGTCGTAACCGGTCACGCGGTTGATGTAGTCACCGGAGGCCGCATGGCGGATGGAGGAGACCGGCTGGCCGAGCGCACCCGGCAGCGTGTCGAAGAAGTATTCCTTCGTCGGGGCGGCGGTCGCCGAGCCTTCACGGACCGCCTTGACGCGGCCGAGCACGTCGTAGTCCGTGTACGTCGACTTGTTCAGGCTGCTGGTGACATGGGTGGGCCGGTCGGCGTCGTCGTACTCGGTCTGCGTGGTGCCGGTGTCGGGGTCGGTGGCGGAGGTCACCCGCCCTCGCGCGTCGTAGGTGTACTCCCAGGCGTTGCCCGCCGGGTCAGTGACCTTGTTCTGGTTGCCGCGGGCGTCGTAGGCGTACGAGGTCGTGCGCCAGGCGCTGGCGTCCGCTTTGGTGTAGTGGCGGATGCTGGTGACGCGGCCGAGGGCGTCGGTGAAGGTCTTCGTCGACGGTGCGGTGGAACCGGGCGGGTCGACGTAGGTGGACGTATCGCCGTAGCTCGTGTAGGTGGCGTACTTGTAGTCGCCGCCGAGGTACGTGGACAGGCGGACCTGCCGCTCCAGGCCGTCGTACCGGGTCTTGGTCCAGCTGGGGATCAGCGACGTCGACTTGGGCTGGAACAGTTCCGCAGCGGGCTCGTCCTTGGCGAGGTAGCCCCCGGTCTGCTGGTCCACCAGTCCGTGGTCGTTGTATGTGGTGTCGACGATGATCCTGCCGGGGCCGTGGGCCTCGGTCTGCATCTGGACCTGGCGCAGCAGGCCGTCATAGAGCGTCACCTGGCGGCCGTATGTACCGTCGTCCTTGAGCGTCTTGACGGTGACGGCCGCGGGCCGGGTCTCGTCGGAGGTGGCGATGGCCGTCTGGTAGTCGATCTCCACGTCCGCTGACTTGCCGCCGGACGAACGGGATGCGGACCAGCCCTTCACGAGTCGGCCGAGGGCGTCGTACTCGGTGCGCGTCACCTGGCCGTTGGGGTCGGTCACCGTCAGCGGCAGGCCGCGTCCCGGATCGAGTGTCGTGGTCGTGGTGTGGCCCAGGGCATTGATCGTCTTGGTGGAGGTGACCGGGCCGCCCGCGTCGCCGGGGGTGTACTGGATCTCCGTTGTTCCGGCGTTGGGCTCGATGACCGTGCGGACCCGGCCCAGCGGGTCGTATGTGGTCTTGGTGACGATCGAATGGGACGTGCCGGCGGCGTTGGTCTCGGCGACGGAGGTGGCCAGGCCCTTTGCTGGCGTGGCGCCGTAGGCCAGGCCGTCGTAGGTCGTGCGGACCGAACTCTTCAGCTCGGTCGCCGGATCGGCCGAGGTGTAGCCGGAACACGGCGTGGCGGTGGTCTTCTGTTCGATCGGCACCCCGATCAGCCAGTCCGCCGTGTTGTGGACGTACGTGTTCTTCGTGCAGGTCTGCTCGGAGAGCGCCTCGCCGGTGCCGTCGGGTTTGACCACGGCGGTCTCGACCTGGGTCGGGAGGCCGTAGGTGCCATCGACCGTGGTCGTGGTCCGCACAGCCTGCCAGCTCGTGTCGACGGTCTGGATGGCGTCGGTGCGCCGGACGCCGGAGCGGTGCGCGAGCAGCGGGTCGAGGTCGGTGCCGTCCTCGTTCTCCCGGGACCGGGACGCCGTCTGCGTCGACCACGGATACGTGAGGACGCGCTTGAGGACCCGGCCGTCGGAGTTGGCGTAGCTGATGGATTCGGCGGTCATGCCCGCGTACTGCGGGGCGTCGTCCGCGACGAGGCTGTAGGTGCCGGTGGAGTCCTTGACCGCGCCGCCCGTGCCCAGGAAGTAGCGGGTCTTGGAGTACGACTGGGACTGCGGATCGCCCTGCTGGGAGCTGGACTTGCTGCCCTTGGTGGTCGACACCTCCCGGTAGCCGCGCCAGTCGCTGTAGGTCCGCAGGGATGGACGGGTGAACTCGTCGTCACTCTTGGCCCAGGCAGGACCGGTGTAGCCGTACTTCGTGTAGACGGGCCTGCCGTGAGAGGTCACCTTGTCGGTCTCGGTGACCGAGTCGACGACATACTTGTTGAACCAGGCCTTGGCCGGCGTCTTCTCGTCGCCGTCCGGGGACCAACGGACCGGGTAGCAGGTGGTGTTGTCCTCGCCCTTGTCCTCGGAGGGCTCGGTGGCGCAGCCGCCCTTGTACTCGACCTCGATTTCGCCGCCCGCCTCGGTGGCGACGGCGCCGATACGGGGCCGGGTGAATGCGGGACGCTGGTCATTCGGACCGCTGGAAACCAGGTTGGGCAGCTGACGGTCCTTGAGGCGGGCGCGCAGCGGCGAGGTGGAGCCGACCGTGTACTGGGCGAAACTGACGCCGTCCTTGGACTGCAGGGTGCCGGTGCTATCGCCTGGTCCGTAGCCGGTGCGGGTGATCGAGTTCAGCCACAGGCCGGGCGAGGTGTCGTACCAGTCCTCCGGGAAGGACTGGTGAAGAGTGTAGGTGTCGACCTTCTGCAGCGCGCTGGAGCCGGGACGCTGCCCGTACGTGGTGATCGCGGACAGCCGCAGGCGGGTCCAGAACGACGGGAAGGCGGGGCAGAGTTTGGATGTGGACTTGCAGTTGAGGTTGCCGGGACTGTCCCACCAGGGCCGATAGGCGCCGGGGTCGTCGGTCTTGTCGAAGTTGGCGCTGTCACAGATGGTCCCTGGGGCCAGGCAGCGCTGGGCAGCGACGAAATCGACCTTCGCGGACGGCTTGGTGAGGTCCGAGGACCGCATGCCGTACTCGATGTAATCCGGGTAGGCCGCGCGGTCGTAGCTCTCGGGGGCCTTGAACTTCTTCTTCACGGCGTAGTAGTTGGTGGACTGGTGCCAGTCCACCACCATGGCGTTTCCGTGCACATCGACGACCTTGTCCAGGCCCCAGCGCCAGGCCTGCTTCTTGCCCGCACCACAGCGGGAGTCAGCGAAAGCAGACGCGTGGCAGGGCTCGCCGGGGTGGTTGCCGAAGACGGGCACGCTCGAGACGGAGTCGGTGTCGGCATGCCCGCCGCCGACCTGGTTCAGCCCGTAGTAGTACTTGGTGCCGTCGGTGGTCGTGACGACCCAGTACTCACCGTTGTTGTCGCCGTTGCTGCCGCCGACCCGGTGCTCGATGCGGGTGCCGTCGTCCTTCTGCGGACGATAGGTCTCGGTGTCGGTCTCGGGGTTGCTCCCCGAAGCGGCATCGCGTACCAGCTCGGTTGTCTTGCCCGCGAGGGACATCACCGCGTTGTACGACACCCAGCACAGGTCGGACGTCTTATCCTTCTTGGCCGCGTTGTTGGCCGAACCGGACTTGAGGGTCTTGCGATCGTCCTCACAGGATCGGTAGCGCCGCTCGATGTGACCGGGATCGTAGTCCCAGCCCTCGCCGATCCAGGAGGCCTGCGGCGAGGAGACAGCCGTGCGGCCATCCACGTCCTGCGAGTTGTAGTCGAGAGAGACATTCGGCGCCGGGCCGGCAGGGGGCGCAGGAACGGTCAGCGGATACGTCCAGTTGAACGCCCCCGATGAGCTCCCCGCCTCCCATTTGCCGTCCGAGGCCAGCGGTGTCGCCTTGAACGAGCCACCGGTTCCGCCACCGGAGTCGACCGCTCCGATGACCGCGGTGTCACCGGTGGCGGCTGCAGGGATGGCGGTGTGGAAGGCCGCCTGGGCCGCCGTCGCCCGAGACCGCTGGGCTGTTTGACCTGTGGTGGAGGCGGGGGTGATGGTTCCATCGGCGGCGGGGTCCACGGTGGCGGTGATGGACTCGCCGGAGGTGTCGTTGGTCGTCTCGAGTTCTTCGTAGGCCTGGCAGGCCTCGTCGTCCGGAGTGGTCAGGTAGCACTCGGGGAACTGGACGAAACGCAGGCGGGAGGCCCAGTCGGCGCCATACAGGCTCTTGAACTGGGCGTAGTCGAGCGTGACCGAGATGGGAACGGATCCGCTGTCCGGCGCCTGCACCTTCACGACGGCCCCGTCCACGCCCTGGGACACGGCGTCGGTCCGCGCGAACACCCTTGCCTGCCACACGCCCGTGGGAGCCGGCTGGTCCGGCGCCTGGCCGAGACTGACAGGCAGGTCCTCGACAGGTTTGGGCGCCGCCTCTACGGCCGAGCCGACGACACGGGCCGAGGCTGGAGTCACCCCGGTGCCGAAGTCGACGGTGCCGGTGTCGGCAGCTGGTGCTGTGGTGGTGCCGGGGGAGGCCTGCTCCTGGTCGTCGGGAACGTCGACCTTCAGGGAGTCCAGGTTCTTGTCGAAGACCTGGCCCGAGACCTGCTGGTCGTGGTCGAGGGGTTCCAGATCCAGCGTCTCGCGGCCTACTTCGACCGCCGGGTCGGGTGGGATCGCCAGAGCCTGTGCCGGCAGCAGTCCGAGCAGGAGTGCGGCCCCGATGACGGGTACGAGGCGCCGTCTCGAGCGGTAACGACGGGCAGGTGAATGCAGACCGAACACGGCAAGTCCCCCCGGACCAGTTGGAGCGGGGGCCGGGAACGGACCACGCGTGATTGCGTATCAGATGCCGTGATTCTGTGGCGGAGCTGTGAACAAGCGCCAGAGATGGCGTGTTGATGTGATCACCGTCACGCCGCGTAGTGACTTGTAACCGTCAAGAGCGGTGCGGTGCGCTGAATCTGCCGCAATCCGAACCTATTTCCTCTATCGAGGATTTCTCGTGAACGGCGTGATCCTCCATCAAATAGTTCTCGAAATAGAGGACTTTGGGTGAGAAGCATCCTGTTTTGCTGCACCAGTCCGAGGCAGGCCTCTTCATCCGGTCCCCGAGACCAGGTGGCATCGCGATGCCCTCACCTGTCTGGGTGGCACTGGCGCACAGGGTGACGACCGGTCGTGCATGGGTCATCATCAGCTCGCTCGCAATGCCGCCTCCGGGGATCTGGGGAGATCCGCGCGTCATAGCTGGCGTCACCACTCCGCACGCCTTGGCGCGCCGGATTCCAGGGGGAAGGAACCTCGCTCAATGACGCGCAACTGGCCGCGCATGCCCGCGCGCCGCACTACGGCGGCGCTAGTCGCCGCGACCGTCGTCGCTGCAGGCGTCGCCTACACCGGCCTCGGCCTGGACGAGCCCGCCGCCCGAAAGAGTGCCTCGCGCCACGCATCAGAGAAGCCGGTCACCGAGAGCGTGGCGATCAAGGAGGCAGCGAAGACCGGGAAACCGGTCGAGGTGACCGCGCGGCGCACGGCCCGCTCCACGACGTGGGCGCGCCCCGACGGGCTGATGGCCAAGCGGCTGTACTCGTCCCCGATCCGGGCGAAGGTGGGTGGCGAGTGGAAGGACATCGACCTCACCCTGCACCGCACCACCCGCGGGTGGGAGCCCCGCGCCAGCAACACGCACATGATCTTCTCGGCCGGCGCCAAGGCCCGCGGCGAGCACCGGGCCTCGCGCAGCACTGTGCGCCGGGTGTCCCTGCTCAAGGGGGCAACGACGGCCGCCGAGGCGGGAACCCCTCTGGTCACGCTGCATATCGCGGATCACGACATCCAGCTCACCTGGCCCGGCCCCGTCCCCACGCCGATCATCGACGGCTCCCGGGCCCTGTATCCGGAGATCTTCCCGGGCGCCGACCTCGTCCTCACCGCCGACGACGACGGGTTCGCGCAGCTGCTCGTCCTCAAGAACCGTCAGGCGGCAGCCGATCCGCGCGCCCAGCAACTCGCGTACGGCATCACGTCTGCCGACCTCACGTTCCGCCTGGACCCGGTGTCGGGCATCGTCATCGCCGAGAACCCCTACGGCGAGGAGGTGGCGATGTCGCCCACCCCGCTGATGTGGGACAGCACCGGCGCACCCGCCGTCACCGACGGAACGGTCGGCGCCACGGCCCAGCCCACCGCTTCCGAGACGCCCGGCCCGACCGATGCCGGCAGTCCCGATCCCTCCGCGAACCCCAGCCCCACCGGGGACGACCTGGTGGAGTCGGACGAGCAGAGCGACCCGTATCCCGAGGCCCTGCCCTCGGCCACGGACGGCCCCGAACCCACTCCCTCCGCATCCCCGCTGCCCACCGTTCCGCCCGAACCCACCCCGGAGCCCTCGCAGAGCGGACCGGCCGCCACCCTCAGCCTGCCCTCGCTGGACGGGCCCTCACCCGACTCCCGCGGCGAGCTCGTCGAGACGGATCTGTCTGGGGCGAACTGGACGCTCACACCCGACCAGGACTTCCTCACCGACCCGAAGACCACCTACCCGGTCTTCGTCGACCCGTCGGTCAAAAAGCACACCCAGAACTGGACCACGGCCTACAGCCGCCACCCTGACGCCACCTTCTACAACGGCAAGGGCTTCAACAAGGGCGGAACCCAGGAGGCCCGTGTGGGCTTCGAGTCCGATACCTGGGGCACCTCACGCTCCTACTTCAACATCGACTTTGACAAGGACCTCAAGGGCGCCAAGATCACCAGCGCGAAGCTGCGCATGCTGGAGACCTACTCCTGGTCCTGCAGCGCCCGGTCGATGAGTGTGCATCTCACCGGCGAGATTGACTCCCACACCAACTGGAACAACGCGCCCAAGCTGCACGACGGCAACAAGTTCGCGACCAAGAGCTTCGCCCACGGTTACAAGTCGGGCTGCCGTGACGCGTATGAGACCTTCGACGTCAAGAAGGCCGCCCAGAAGAAGGCCGACAAGGGCGCCGACACCATCACCTTCGGCATGCGCGCCCGCGACGAGCAGTCCCAGTACGCGTGGAAGAAGTTCGTCGCCAACGGCGACAACGCACCCGTCCTGGAACTCGTCTACAACCGCAAACCGAACACCCCCACCTCCCTCGACCTCGGCCCCGACGCCAAATGCACCACCACCGAGCCGTACGTCAGGATGGGCTCCGGCAGCCTGACATTCACGGCCAAGGCGTCCGACAAGGACAAGAACCTCGACCTCTTCGACTTCGACCTGTGGCCGACCGGAAAGTGGAGCACGACCGGCGACCTCCTCGGCTCGACCGGCAAGGTATCCGTCGGCGGCGACACCGACACTGCACTGCGCACCACTCCGGGCTTCTCCACCACCAATCTGACCAACAACACCACCTACTCCTGGCGCGTCAGAGCCATCGACGACGCCAACGCCACCTCCGGCTATGCACCGGCAAAGACCCCCTGCCGCTTCATCCTCGACACTGCCGCGCCCAAGCCCCCCAAGGTCAGTTCCACCGACTTCCCCAACGCCGACGGCAGCGAGAACGGCTTCGGAAATGACGCCGAGGACGCGAACTGGAGCACCATCAAGTTCGGCACCCCCGGCTCGTTCACCGTGCGCGCTCTCAGCAGCGACACCGTGCGCTACGAGTACGGCTTCAACTCGGCCAGCTACCCCTTCTCCCTGGCCCGCACGGCCGGAACCGACCCGACTGTCAGCGCCACCATCGCCAACGCCAAGCCGCCTACCGCCGGCCCGAACGTGCTCTATGTGCGGGCCGTGGACAGCGCGGGCAACGCCTCCGAGCCGACGAAGTACTTCTTCTACGTCTCCCCGCGCGATCAGGCTGACGCCCCGGGGGACTTCACCGGTGACAAACTCGCCGACCTCATGGTGGTCACCGAGGGCGGCAACTTGTCCATGTACCCCTCGCAGGCAACCAACGACCTCACCAAGGGCAGCGGCGACCTCGACTACTCCATGTCCGGTGCCTACCGAGGCAACCCGGACAAGGACCCCAACGGCGACGACCGGCCACCGTTCGTTGCCACCCAGTCCGGCCACTTCAAGGGCGCACTGATCACGCACAATGGCGACATCTATGGCGGCGACGGCTTCCAGGACCTCGTCGCACGCGTCGACGGCAAACTCTGGGTCTACCCCGGCGACGGCTACGGCGCCGTCAACACCGACAAACGCCGCGAGATCATCATGCCCGCCGGCGCCCCCAACCCGGCCGACCTCACCCAGATCGTCGCCGCGGGCGACGCCACCGGAGACGGCCGAACCGACTTCTTCGCCACCGTCGGCGACGAACTGTGGGCCTTCACTGGCTACCACGGCGCCACCATCGAACAAGCCACCCGCCTGGCCGCCTCAACCTGGACCGAACGCGACATCGTCACTGCCCAGGACATCAGCGGCGACGGCACCACCGACCTGATCTACCGCACCGACATCTCCTCCAAGCTCCTGCTCCGCAAGGGAATCGCATCCTCGGGTGGCGGCGTCGACCTCAACTCCCTGTCATCCGGGGCCAACTCCTCCGGCGGCGCCGACACCGACTACGGGGCCTCCGGCTGGTCCAGCACCAGCATCCCGCAACTGATCGGCACACCCGACGCCAACGGAGACTCCATCCCCGACGTCTGGACCGTACGCGCCGACGGATCCGTCCGCTTTTACGCGGGAGGCAGGACAACCCTCCCCGGCTCCGGAACCGAGATCATCAGCCCCAAGAGCTACTGGAAGACGCGCATCGCGATCGGCTAGTGTCCTGCGCCGGAGATCCGTCGTTAGTTTGTGTATGACTGCTTCTTCAGATGTGCCGGTGCCACGTCGGGGCCCGAAGTTGGAACCGTTGTTGCTGTCCGCTGATGAGCGTGTGGTGTTGGAACGTTGGGCCCGGCGGGCGTCATCTGCGCAGGCAGTGGCCTTGCGGGCCCGCATTGTGCTGGCGTGTGCCGGCGCTGATGTTCCACCGATTGTTGTGGTGGCGCGGGAGTTACGGATCGCGGCGGACACGGTCCGCAAGTGGCGTCGCCGGTTTCTGGCCGGCCGGCTGGACGGGCTGGTGGACGAGCCCCGGCCGGGCCGGCCACCCACCATCAGTGTTGAGCAGGTGGAAGCAGTCGTGGTCAGCACGCTGGAGGAGATCCCGAAGAACGCCACTCACTGGTCGCGTTCATCGATGGCCGACCGTAGTGGCCTGTCGAAGTCGACCGTGGGCCGGATCTGGCGAAAGTTCCAGCTCAAGCCGCATCTGACCGACACCTTCAAGCTGTCGGCGGACCCGTTGTTCGTGGAGAAGGTCTACGACGTGGTGGGGCTGTATTTCAACCCGCCGAAGGTGCGGTGGTGTTGTCGGTGGACGAGAAGTCCCAGATCCAGGCCCTGGACCGCTCTCAGCCGGTGTTGCCGATGATGCCGGGCATGCCCGAGCGCCGCACACATGACTACGTCCGCAACGGTCTGACCACCTTGTTCGCGGCCTTCGACGTCGCGACCGGCGAAGTCATCACCTCCCTGCACCGCCGACACCGGGCGGCGGAGTTCAAGAAGTTCCTCATCAAAATCGAAAATGAGGTCCCTGAGCATCTGCAGGTCCACTTGATCTGCGATAACTACGGCACCCACAAGACCCCGGCCATCAAGGCATGGCTCGCCAAACACCCGCGGTTCCAGCTGCACTTCACGCCCACGGGTTCCTCGTGGATCAACCAGGTGGAACGGTGGTTCGGCTTCCTCGCCGACCAGAAGATCCGTCGCGGCGCACACAAGAGTGTGCGTTCCCTGGAGGCCGACATCCGCGCCTGGGTCAAGCAGTGGAACGAGAACCCGACCCCGTTCACCTGGACCAAGACAGCCGAAGAGATCCTCGACTCACTCGCCCGCTTCTGCCGACGGATCTCCGGCGCAGGACACTAGCACTCAAGCCGTTGACCAGCGGTAATGGAGAATCGCAACTGGAGTACTAGGTGTATGTGAAGGCCGCACGGGGAGCCTTGAGCAGGTGTCCCTCTCTCTGTGACCAGCTGGCCTACCTCGTGCCGAGTGCGGGCTGGCGAATCACTCGAAACGATGGAATCGATCAAGAGGGTTGAACCTTCCCCTTGATCGTGGACACCTGGAGACTGGGGCATGAGGTTCCAGAGGAAGTAGTGCCAGGTGGGAAGCAAGAGCAACCGCAGCAGGCGGTATACGGAGGAGTTCAAACGGGACGCGGTCGTGCTTGTGCGCTCCTCCGGTAAGACCGTCACCGAGGTGGCCCGGGAACTCGGGGTCAGCGCCGAGGGGCTGCGGAACTGGGTCAGGCAGGATGCGATCGACCGCGGGCAGGGGCCGCCGGGAGAGCTGACGACGGCCGAGCGCGAAGAGCTGCGCCGGCTGCGGAGGCTGGCTGCCGAGCAGGCAGAGACGATCGAAGTGCTGCGAAAAGCGGCGGTCTTCTTCGCGAAGGAGAGCGATCGATGAGCGAGGTGTACGTGTTCATCGAGGCGGAGAAGACCACCCACAACGTTGCTCTGTTGTGCCGGCTGCTGAAGGTGGCCCGCTCCTCCTTCTATGCGTGGCTGGCCGGCGAGAGAGCTCGCTCGGCGAGGAAGGCCGCGGACGACGCCCTGGCCCACGAGATCACCGTGCTGCACGTCGCCTCCAGGGCAGCCTATGGGGTGCCGCGCATCCACGCCGGGCTGCGCCGTCTCGGACACCGGGTCAACCGCAAACGGATCGAGCGCGTCATGCGTGAACGCGGCATCAGCGGTGTCACGCGGCGCAGGCGAAAGGGGCTGACCCGCCCGGCCAAAAGGGCGGTGCCGACCCCGGACCTGATCGGCCGCGACTTCACCGCGAGTGCGCCGGGGTTGAAGCTGGTCGGCGACATCACTTACATACCTACCGATGAGGGGTGGCTGTATCTGGCGACCTGGCTCGACCTCGCGACCCGCGAGATCGTCGGCTACTCGATGGCTGACCACCACCGCGCCGGCCTGGTCGTGGACGCGCTGCAGATGGCCGCCGGACGCGGCCTGCTCCAGCCCGGATGCATTGCGCACTCGGACCGCGGCAGTGAATACACCTCGGACGAACTCCGATGTGAAATGAGCCGGTTGGGACTCCGGCAGAGCATGGGCCGCACCGGCTCGTGCTTCGACAACGCCGCCGCCGAGTCGTTCTTCGCACTGCTTAAGGAGGAGATCGGAACCCGCCGTTGGCCCGGCCGCTCCAGCGCCCGCGCGGACATCTTCGCTTTCGTCGAGACCTTCTACAACCGACAGCGCCTACGCCGCCATCCACGCTGGGGCTACCTCACCCCGTTGGAGACCCGACAGCGCCTCGAACAAGAACACGCCCTCGTGGCGTAAGCATCGAGTGTCCAAGATCACGGGGAAGCTTCACCTGCCGTGACGGTCGGCAGGTGTGCGTAGTTGTCCGCCGCTGTACGTCGAGTTGTCACGCAGTTAGACACTCACCCCCAGCTCATTGGGGCGCTGCTAGGCGGGGTCGCCACTGTGTCCGAAGGCCATGGCCGCGTGACACGTGTCCAGGTGCTCGGAGCAGCCAAAGTATTGCTTGGGCCGCTTACTGATGGTTTCAGAATGAAGTTCATTGTGGGGCTTGGCGGTTGGGTGGTGTGTCGGCAGGATTTGGTAGGTGTCTGCTGACCTTGTGCCTGATGATCTGTGGGATCGCGTCGTGCCGCTGTTGCCGGCTCGTCCGGCTCGGCGGCACCGGTATCCCGGGCGGTTGCCGGTGGATGACCGGTCTGCGTTGCGGGGCATCGTTTACGTGCTGTGCAAGGGCGTGAGCTGGCGGGACGTTCCCGCGGAGCAGGTCGGCTGCAGCGGGGTGACGGCCTGGCGGCGTCTGCGGGACTGGACCGAGGCGGGTGTCTGGCCCCGGCTGCACGAGGTGCTGCTGGCCGAGTTACGGGCTGCCGGGTTGCTCGAGATGGACGACGCGGCGATCGACGGATCGCACGTGCGTGCCCTCAAAGGGGGGCTCACACCGGACCTTCGCCGGTCGACCGGGCCCGGCCCGGAAGCAAGCACCACCTGATCGTCGACCGGCAGGGCACCCCGCTCGCCGTCTCTTTGACCAGTGGAAACCGTCACGATGTCACCCAGCTCATGCCGCTGCTGGACGCCGTACCCCGCATCCGTGGCCTACGTGGCCGACCCCGCCACCGGCCCCGGCGGCTCTTCGCCGACCGCGGCTACGACTACGACAAGTACCGGCGTCTCGTCCGCGCCCGTGGGATCACACCCAAGATCGCCCGCCGCGGAGTCCCGCACGGTTCCGGCCTGGGCAAGACCCGCTGGGTCGTCGAGCGCACCTTTGCCTGGCTCCACCAGTTCAAGCGGCTTCGGATTCGCTACGAGATACGTGCCGACCTCCACCTGGGCCTGCTTCAGTTCGCCTGCAGCATCATCTGCTTGAGACGACTCCGAACCTCATTCTGAAACCATCAGTTAAAGAGTCCCAGGCGCTTGGTCACCCGGTACTCCGGCAGTTCGTTGCATCCCTGCACATCGCAGGACGGAGCACGGTCTATATCCGGGATGCGATAGAAGTCCATAGCGATCGTGTCGCGCGTTCCGATGCCCGCAGCAGCAAGCTCGGCACCACTGCCATAGAGTCTTCGCCTCCCGGGTGAAGGGCTCCACGACGACCCGGCTCCGTGATCTGCCGTACGGCGAGAGCGGGCTGGAGTTCCGCTGGCACAAGCGCCGCTGGTGGTGCCACGAGCCGGGCTGCCCGCGCCGGTCGTTCACCGAGCAGACCGCGCAGATACCGGCCGGTGCCCGGATCACGACGCGCTTGCGGGCCGCGGCCGGGCGCCTCGACGCAGTCCTGCCGGGCCGCTCCTCGCGAGGGTCTGCCGTGACCGTGTCATCGCCCCATCACTTGTCCGACTGATCCAGGCTTGCCCTTTTCGGTGGAGCGGGCCTTCTCCAGGAGCTCCTTGAAGGGTGTCTGCGTCGTGGAGCCACGCACCCGCGCGAGACCGTACTGCTCAATAATCTCTTGGTTGAAGTAGGGAAATTGAGGATCAAAAACGATCCTGTCGCCCGGTGGCGACACAGCCACATCTATGCGCGACCACTCACCATTGGACACCCGCCACACCGTTATACGCTGCCGACCTCGAGTCACGTTGAGGATCTCGCTGCTGTTCGAAATCTCGGATTCATTCTTATATTTCATGCCTTTAGGCTCCCGAGGGTCCAATTTCTTACCTTTTCTTTCGAGTTCCTCGACAGTCACCCGGGATTGCTCGTAACCGGTAGGCAGTGTCATTCTGTCCTTCCTGATCACGTACACCTCGGTCTGTGCCCTGAGTGCCTCGTAATTCACCCTTTCGGGATTCTTGATCTCGACGACCGCATCCTGCGCAATTTCTTCCCCTGGATTCAGAACGCGACCCGCCGGCGTGACGAATTCGCCATCATAGATCAGTTTGTACGACGGAGGCCTGTCCTCGGAAATAACGTTCGCGGGCCCGCCATGGATCCAGTAGATACTGCCGAGTACATAGACCGGAATCTGCCCATCGTTCTTTACGGACAGATGAACCGTCACGTACATCGCCGCCTCCGTTCCGTCCAGGCTTGCCTCCTTTAACTCAGCCCTACTCATGATCAGCGGGGTGGTCACATAGGGCACATAGACCTGCGCATATGCCAGGTTGACGCTGGCGAGGAGGGCGGGGACGATCGCCCCGATCGCGATTCGCCCGGGATTTCGGAGACCCCTCCACGCCCGGGATCTGATGAGTCCAATCCCCGCCACTACAGACCCCACGAGGAAGAATATCGCAAGCGCGGACCACTTGTTGAAGTGCTCGCCGATCTGCAGCAGGAGAAGCGAGAAACTACCGAGAAAGACGATGACGACTCCGGCCAGAACAGCGGCCCCCGAATAGCGCCTTTCCCGCTTGTGCCAATAGTCAAGAGTCGCCGCTGCGGCGATCAATACCACCAGGCCCGCAGCAAAGACCGTGAATCCTGCGAGTCGTCCGCCGAAGGTCAGGGCAGCACCGCTGTCCACCAAGCCGATCCTGATGAGCAGGCACGCAGGCAAGAGGAAGCCGATAAATATGATGCCGCCAACTGCTCGTCGCTGCACCGCTCGATGCGGCCAGACAGTGCTGTCTCCGCCGAGCCAATGGATGGGGTGCCCGGATGGCAGCCCGGCATCTCGCAGGAGTCTT
This sequence comes from Streptomyces sp. NBC_00009, assembly GCF_045040855.1. Lineage (NCBI taxonomy): Bacteria > Bacillati > Actinomycetota > Actinomycetes > Kitasatosporales > Streptomycetaceae > Streptomyces > Streptomyces sp. NBC_00009. Next base: position 888,187 of record NZ_CP108312.1, on the reverse strand, counting down.
CGGAGTTCCTCGGGGGACCGCGCCTTGCCCGCGGACTTGCCGTTTATCACGATTTTCCGCCAACCAACGCAATCAGGCGGCTCTACGGTTACTTCGGGCGTGATAGCCATAACACCAGCCTGCCGCTTGTCAGCCGCAGGCGCCCCTGGAGCACCCATCGGGGTGCGCTTGACGCGGCACAGGGTGAAGCTGGTCATGACGTGTTGGTGTCGCTCATCCCCACAGGAGTTCACATGCGTACACGACTTCTCGGGTTCACCGCCGCGCTGATACTGGCCGCTCTTGGCGCCATGGGCCCCGTTGCACAGGCGGCCGTACTTGCTGTACCTGCCACCGACGGGCCGGCGTGTGTGCGAGGTGGCGGAACGGTGCAGTACGACTCCGGTGCCGGCATTTGGACCTGCGTGGGCGGCAGTCACGACGGCGAATCCATCAACTGACCACGGCGTTGGCACTCAGACGTCGTTTCTCACGGTGGGCTGCAGTGGTGTGAGTAGCCCTGTGTTCGGTTCGTCGCACGCGGTTGCTCTGGTCAGCGGGGCATGTGGTGCCCCAGCTTTCGTGCCTTCTCGGACGCCTTCCGCCAGTTGCGCCACTGTGTGTCGTACTCGTCGCCTGAGAGGCCCGCGAGTTTTCGCGCGTTCCTCTTCGGCGGAACGTTCCAGCTTGATCAAATCGTCGGGGGCTGCCACAACCGGATCCTAAGCGGGCAGCAGCGAGCCCGCTTCCGTCCACGGCACGCTGCCGCCCGAACGCTGCGGCCGATATTCCGAGCTTCCGGAAGACCAACAGGTGGCCATGATGCTCACCCGCTCTGGCCTGCGGAGCTAGCCCACGTAGAGCGCTCTGCAGGACTCCTGGCCCACGCATGGCCAACCCAAGAAGGGCCCTACTCCGTCACCGCTTGCGGGGCACCATCTGCTCCGGCGTCGCCACACAGCGGAACCCGGTGTCATCGTCGTGCATCGTGTCGTTGGCATCGTTGGAGATGGACGGAACTCCCCGGAACAGCGGGCTCGTGAAGGCGCTTCCGCGGAGTTCGTAGCGACCAGGTGTAGTTGCCGTTGCGAGCCACTCCCACACGTTGCCCACCATGTCGTAGACCCCGTAGGGCGAGACGCCGCTGTGGTATCGAGAGACGGACGTCGTGCGCTCCACGGCGGTCTCTCGGACGTTGCACTTGGCGGCTGTCTTCTGATCCCCCCACGGGAAAGTGCGCCCGGATGTGCCGCGGGCCGCCTTCTCCCACTGCTCGGCTGTCGGCAGCGACTTCCCCGCCCACGTCGCGTACGCGTGCGCGTCTCGCCACGTCACATGCACGACGGGATGGTCGTACAGGTCGCGGGGACATCGGCCGTTCTCCCAGTGCTCGGGCACGGCGCGCTGGGTGGCCGCACAGAACCGCGCGTAGTCGGCGTTTGTCGTCGGGAAAGTGTCTATGTGGAATTCGTCCACCCACACAGGGTCGTCGCCCTCCCCCGACAGGAAGATTCCTTCCGGGACATGCGCCATGAGCTTCCCGTCGCCGGGGTGCTTCACGTAGTCGCCACTACTCGTCTGGTCTTCGTCGGGCTCGATGATGGCGTAGGCGGGGACGTCATCCGCCGCCAAGATTCCGACGAAGCGGCCTTGGACATCCTTGTCGGCCTTGGCAAGCAGGGTGTCCAAGGCAGCTTGGTTCACCATGCGGAGAGAGGCTTGTTCTCCGTCCGCCTCCCATCGGGAGACGATGCGATCGGACACCCCCAGCTTCTCGGAGAACTCCATGAGGCTCATGCGTACGGCTTCACGCAGTGCCTTAACTTCACGTCCGGTCCATTTCGTAACGAGCGGCATGGGCTACCTCTGTCGTGAATCGCCGCCCCTCGGAGGGGCGGCGGCACGCTGTGGGGCTCGAAAAGTCATCGCTGCTGCTCAGCCCGCATATCGGTACTCGTTGATGGTGCCGCCGAGGATACGGGTTCGGAGGAGTCTGCGGTCTTCGAGGTTGTGGACGGGGGTGGTCGGCTCGGTGGCCTCGGGAGGTCGCTGGTGCCGAGCACGGTGCGGCCGATGCGTGTTGTAGTGGCGGGCGAACTCAGCCAGTACCCGTGTGGCGTGGGCCTCGTTCAGGATCAGGACGTGGTCGAGGGCTTCGCGACGGATGGTGCCGATCACTCGCTCGCAGTGCGCGTTCATCCGCGGCGCCTGGGGTGCGCTGAGCAGCACCTCGGCCTCCTCCGCTGCGAAGACGGCATCAAAGGCCGCGGTGTACTTCGCATCCCGATCGCGCAGCAGGAACCGCGGTGACCGGTCGCGCTCGCCGAGGCTGACGGCGGTGTTGCGGGCCTGCTGCACCACCCACCCGGCCGCCGGGTGCGCGGTCGCCCCGGTCACGTGCAGTCTGCGGCTGCCGTGCTCCAGGAACGCCATGGCGTACAGACGCTTCCCCAGCACGGTGTCCAGATGGAAGAAGTCCGCGGCCACGATGCCGTCGGCCTGCGCGATCAGGAAATCGCGCCAGGTCGGGCCGGTGCGGCGTGGGGCCGGGTCGAGGCCAGCGGCGTTGAGGATCTTCCACACGGTGGAGGAGGCAATGGGGTGTCCGAGCCGGGAGAGTTCTCCTTGGATTCTCCGGTGCCCCCACCGCGGGTTCTCGTGTGCCAGTTGCAGCACCAGGCGCTTGAGGGCGGCCGCGGTGGGCGGGCGACCGGTGCGTGCGCGCCGCGCGCTGTAGTCCCACTTCGCAGCGATCAGCTGGCGATGCCAGGCCAGCAGCGTGCCCGGGGTGACCGGGAAGACCCGGCTCCAGCGGTGACGGGGTATCAGGGAGGACAGCGCCGCAAACCACAGCCGGTCGGAGGGCTCGTAGCGAACCTGGGTCTTCAACTGCCGCCGCAGCACCGTGTTCTCGTGCCGCAGCACCAGCACCTCCGCGTCCTTCGCAGTGTCACGGCGCAGCAGCACGCCGGGGACGGACAGCAGCCTGCGGGCCACCTTGTACAGCAGCGAGACGATCACCGGGTCATCCTGCCAGCCGCAGCCGATTACGGCTCCGACGTGCAGCGACGACTTTACGAGCCCCACACCCCGGCGGCGACGCGGGATGCGCCGCCCGAGCAGGCCGGCGCTCCAGGGCACCCTTATCGTCCCCGCTCGCCTGTGCTGATGAGGTGCCGTTCCTGGTTCGTGTGGTGTGGGTTCGCGCGGTCATGACACGATGACGGTTGGAGAGAGGGGGACGCGATTCTGTCAGTGGTCGCGAACATTGGGATCGGGCTGGTGACCAGCCTGCTCGGTGGTGTCTTCGTCTGGTTGTGGGAGCGGGCCAAGCGCACACGTGAAGTGAATCGGCGGGCGGAATTCTTCGGCGTCCGGCCGGGGCACACCTGCCTGATAGTGCTGGGCAACAAATACGACGCGCCGGGGGCCGCGCATTACCGGGATGTGCGTGGCGTGGTCGAACTATCCCTGCTGGCAGGAGAGTTGGGTTGTAAAGTTGCCGTGGAGTCCGGTGACTTTCGCGGCGGCAATGGGGATCGTACCGAGTTCTGTGTGGGCGGGCCCACCGGGGGTGCCAATATCCGTACCGGCGGCCATCTCGCCGCACATCTCCCCGGAGTCACCATCCATCCATACGACGGGACTCGTCCGGACTCGGTGGCCATAGAGGTCGGCGGGGAGAAGTATCTCTTCGACCGTGGCAACCAGGAGTACGCCCTCGTAGCGAAGTTCACGCCCGCGGAGTCCACCAGCCCCGTGTTCCTGGTGTCCGGGCAGACGTCGGTGGCCAACCTCGCCGCGATCCACTTTCTGCGGCGCGAGTACGTGCACGTGGCCGGGCGACTGTCCTCACTGGAACGCTTCTGCGTGCTGATCAAGGTCTCCGGCATCGGCACGTACGAGTACCACCGTGCGGAGCTGGAACGAGAGGTGTCCGCAGCGGCGTTCGGGCAGTGAGGTGGCTTGCTGCTCACTGGTCCGGGATTTCGCGGAGCACCACAGCGGCCGCGTCCGTCCACGTCACCTGCTGGGCGAGTTCTTCGCGGAGCATCGCCGCCTGTCTGAAGGCACCAGCGCTGTCCCGCAGTTTTCGGTCGATGGCCCGCGCCCATCCGTCGGTGTCCTCCTCATCGTTCCCCGACAGTCCGACGACGCACTGGCTCGCCCGCTCCCGCCCGAGTTTCTCGCGCAGCAACTCGGCCAAGCCGCTGTCCGAGCCGACGAGAACCGGGATGCCTCGCGTGATGGCCTCAACACCGACCAGGCCGAACCCCTCTTTCCGGGACGGCATGATCACGAGGCTGGCGCTGTTCAGATCGTCCTCGATGCGGTCCTGGTCCGACGTGTAGGCGCGGACCACGACATCCAATTCGGCATCCTTCGCCCATCCCTGGATATCCTTGCGCACTTCGTCCACATCGGTTTCCGGGGCACCGCGCACGAGCAGCCGGATGCTGCCCCGTAGGTCATCCTTGCGCAGCCACTGTTTGGCTTTGCCGCAGGCCGCGGCGGCGAGGGGGACGCCCTTGAGCTCGGCGTCCTCGACGCGGCCCAGCAGGAGGACCCGGAGGGGCCACCCCTCCGGCGGTACGCGCTCTGCTGCCCCTGGCACGTCGGAGTCGAACCCTGGATCGAGTCGCAGCGGGGATAGCCCTTCGGGGCTTTTGACCTCAGCGCGGAACTGCTCGTGCAGCCAAGGCCCCACTGCGACCACGCGATGGGCGGTTCTGCCGAGCTCCCGCTCGATGCGTGTGCGCTCCTCGGCCTTCAGCCCCGCACCGCCGTCTGGGGCCGGTTTGTGCCACTCGATCTCGTCCGGAGCCATGTGTACGAAGTGCAGGCGCCGGGCGTCGCGGAAGAAATTGTCGGTTAGTTCCCGTGCCGCGGGCCCGGTGATCCGACCGTGACCCAGGATCAGATCGGGCATCACTCCGTCCGGCAGCTCGGGTCGGCCGGCGAGCCGCAGGTCATCGGAGGCCCCCGGCCGTCTGCGGGCCGGCAGGAGCTTGACCCTCAACTCGTCGGCACCGGCGATGTCCGCGTCCGTGGCATCGAGCACCACACAGAACACCTGCGCGCCGGCGGTGGCCAACGCCACGCACAGATCACGGTTGAACGTGCTGAGGCCGCCGTGGGAGGAGGTCCACTCGGTGGCCACGGACAGGACGACCGGGGGCCGAGTGGCGCGTACCGTCGTACCGGGGATGGCCTGCGGGTCCGTGGCCTGTGGCGCGCCCAGTGCAGTACGGGCGCGCTGCACCGCCTCGACGAGGTCGACGGACTTCGCCTCGCGCAGCCTGCGGGTGTCGTCGGGATCCGGCAGCAGCAGATAGAAGATCATGTGGGTGGGCATCGATATGCTGTCCAACACCGCGGCGGATTCAGCAAGTTGCTCAGCCGCGCTATCCCCATCGCTGGCCAGGAGGTAGGCCATTGCGGTGTTGTAGTGGCTCAGCGCACGGTCCCACGGTTTTTCGGCCAGCTCGAGGTTGCGCAGGGACCACTCGAGTGCGCTGTCCATGTGCCCGGCGGCAAGGTTGAGGTAGGCCAGGCAGTTGGCCGCTTCCCAGCCCGGGTGCAGAGCGTAGGACGACTGGAACTGGGTCCAGGCGCGGGTGGCATCACCGTTTTCATACGCGCTGTAGGCGACCAGGAGATGGTTCTTTGCCAGTTCTGTCCGTAGGCTCCCCGTGGCCATCTGAAACCAGCCCTTGGCCGGCCATGACCGCAGAGGCAGGCGAACCTGCTCGGCGGTGAGCCGACCGCCCAGCGCCGCGATCCGGTCGGCAGCTGCCCTGAAGCCAGCAGTCTGCGCCAGTGCGATGTCGTCCTTGTCCGCCGCGAACAGCCGGCGTTCGACCGTATGGTTGCCGTACCTACAGGTCACGGTGGTGACGTCGAGGGCCGCAGGTTCGCCCGCGCTGAGGATCGCGTAGTGGAGCAAATCGATCGCTGGGACGCTGTCGGGTCCGGCACCGGGCAGTGTCTCCAGAGCGCGGATGCACTCCTCGACGTGCTCCGCGTTCACCTGGGAACCGAGTGTCGGGTAGATCTGCAAGTGTTCGTTGGCGAAGCCCTGCAGGAGGCCGAAGAGCTGGTCGATCAGCATGCCCCGGACGTCGGTGCGGCTGGTGATGGCACGGGCGTGCGGCGACTTCCCGAGGATACTGACCGTCCACAGCCGTGCGTAGATCTCGTCGAAGAGCTCCGTGTCGACAGCGAACCGCAAGGTCTGCTCTGATACGAGGATGCCCTGCTTGACCAGCTGGTTCCTGAACTCGTCGAACTCGGCACGGGTGATCTCCGGTGGCTCGGTCATGCAGTAGGCGAACCACGCCTCGTCCGGAGTCGCGTGCCCCAGTGCAGATGTCAAGATGTTGAAGGCGATCAGCTGGCGCCGGTTCATCGCGCGCACGGCCCCGATCAGCGGACGGTCGAGGACGTCACGGCGGCCCGACTCCATATGCCGGCGGATGTCTTCGAGCACCTCGGGCGTAAGTTCCAGGTCGTCGGCGAGGCCGCGCTGTATACGGGCGAACATCTCATGGCAGTACAACTGGATCTCGTACGGGTTGCCGTCCGTGAGCTGGCTCAGGGAAGACACGAGGTCGTGGTCGCCCAGGCCGAAGATGCCGGCGTTGTGGAGCGGGCGAACGATGCAGTCAAAGACGTCGTCCCGTTCGGCGAACCCTCTGATCTCGAACTCCTTGAACTGCCGCAGGATCGGCGAGTGCACGTCCATGATCTGGTCCATCAGCCCGGACGTCCCCGCGAGCACCAGGACCAGTCCATCGACGCGGGTGGTGAGAAAGCGCAGGACCGACAGCGCCTGGGCGTCTTCGACCATCAGCTGTGCCTCGTCCACCAGCAGAGCGATGGGGTGTCCGAGCCGCCGCACGAAGAAAGAGAGATCGGTCCGCAGCGCCGCTTCCGGCACCCGCCCCCCGGCGCCCACGAGAGCCACAGCCTCCGGGAACTGCAGCGGCCTTACCGATGCCGCGTCGCCGGCTCCGGCCATGACCCGCCGTACGGCCGCGACATCGAAGGGGAGTAACTCCCCGCTCCGCTCGGCCGCCGTCACGACAGCCAGGACCAACTCGTCGTACAGCTTGCGGAAGAAGGTGACTGGGTCCCCGTCGCCCTGGATCAACTCCACCCTCGCGGTCGTCAGCCCGCGCGTCGTGGCTACCCGTTCCGTGGCGTATAGCAGGCTCGACTTCCCGGCCGCCCGGGGGCCATGCAGAGCGATGCAGACCGACGGCTGGTCGACTCCCGTCTGGGCGAGTTCATACTCGATCGCAGTCACTTCCTCGCCGCGCCCGGCAAAGACTGCGGCATCGCGCACCGGGTTCCGGTAGTCGTACGGGTTGTGCAACTGGAAGTCGTCCACGGGCCTCCCTCACCTCGTGTCGATCGTACGATCTGCGTGCGATAGACGGGAGTCGTACTGCCGCCGACCTCTCTTTCCGCAGAATCGAGGAACCGGCGACTTCGGGAGAGCTGCGGTGACAACGGGCAGTGGTAGACGTGAGCTGCCTGGGTACTCGCGATGGGACCGTAGCGTCCGGGCGGCAGGCCCGTGATCCTCGCCGCCAGGCTGACGCAGGAACACCTGCGGAAGCTGCCCAAGTCAGCGGTCCGGAGTGCTGGAGTGGCTGTGGGACGCCGCAGCTGAACCAGTCCTGCGTCGTCTCGGCTTCACCGACGAACCCCCGACTGGAGAGTCGTGGCCCCGCATCTGGTGGGCCCCCGGCGGCTTCCTCTCGCTGCTGCCCCTGCACGCTGCCGGCTACCACACCGAGCCGACCGGGGCGGGGGAAGACAACCGGAAGAGGAGGACGGTCATGGATCGCGTCATCTCTTCCTACACCCCACCATCCGTGCCCTGCATCACGTACGCCGACATCGCACCTCACCACCGTCCGCGAGCCGGTCCTTGATCGTGGCCATGCCCACGACTCCGGGTGTTGACGGCCGCCTGGCATATGTCTCGGGAGAAGCTGAACTGCTACGCCAGCTGCTACCGAACCCGGCGCTGCTCATCGAGCCTGACGGACTAGCAGGTGGTGTGGCTTCCCATGAGTCGGAGGCCCGACCGACCAAGGCTCGGGTTCTGGAGCAGCTCTCCGACTGCGGGATCGTTCACTTTGCGTGCCACGGTGCCCATGATCCCCTCGACCCATCCCAGAGTCTCCTCCTTCTGCACGACCACGAACGTGATCCACTCAATGTTGCCAGCATCGCCCAAGTGAGAATGGATTCAGCTCAATTGGCCTACTTGTCGGCGTGCAGAACAGCCTTCATGGACTCTGTGGAGCTCATCGACGAGGCAATTCATCTCACCTCGGCGTTTCAGCTAGCAGGATTTCCCCATGTCATTGGCACTCTCTGGGAAGTAGATGACAAAGAGGCGTCGCGTATGACTGTCGATTTCTATGCTGAGCTCGGAGCCGCTGCGGACATGTATCGGAACGTCGACATGGGGGCGATCGCACGTGCGCTACACAAAACTGTTCGCGACATCCGTGATCAATTTCCGGGTACCCCTTACCTCTGGGCAGCACACTTGCATGCCGGGCTCTGAAGCTCCAAAAGCGAGCGAGCCGTCAGTTGTGGGCGTTTCGCCTGCGGGCTGACTCTGGGCACGGAGGTGAAGAGAGTCTGGCGGAAGGTTCTGTGTCTTGGGGGATAGCGGAGGTGGTCGTGCGGTGTGCAATGAGCCTTTTCCAACCTGATGGGGCGACAGGTGGCGGGTAGGCGTGCGCTGTACGAAGTAGTGAAGCTCCTGGTAGATGGGTCACGACCAAGATCGCCCGTCCGCTCCAGGAGCTTCGAGTGCTTGTCTACCCATCCGCGATTGATCTGTCCAGTTCGAGCCTGCTGTATCTGACCCGTCACCTGTCGGCCCACCGCAAGCGCATAGGCAGCCGGTGGCGCCGGCTCACAGCCGGACGCCAGGCCCTGCTCGTCCTCGCGCACCTGCGCTCCGGGGACACCTACGCCCAACTCGCCGTGGCCTTCCAGGTCGGCATTGCCACGGTCTACCGCTACGTCTGCGAGGCCGTCGACATCCTGGCCGCGCTGGCGCCCACCCTCGCCGACGCTGTGCGTCCCGCGAAGACCAAAGCGTTCGTCATCCTGGACGGCACCCTGCTGTCCATCGACCGCATCGCCGCCGACCGCCCCTACTACTCCGGCAAGCACAAGCGCCACGGCATGAATGTCCAGGTGATTGCGGACCCGTTCGGGCGGCTGATCTGGACCTCGCCAGCCCTGCCGGGAGCCGTCCACGACATCAAGGCCGCCCGCACCCACAGCATGATTGACGCACTCACCGAAGCCGGCATTCCGACCTGGGCCGACAAGGGGTACCAGGGAGCCCGCGGCACCATCCGCGTGCCCTACCGCGGCCGCTGGAGCACGCTCCCGGCTGGAAAGCGCGCGGCGAACTCCTCCCACGCCAAGATCCGATCCGTTGGCGAGCAGGCTAACGCCACCCTCAAGAACTGGCGCCTCCTGCGCAAACTCCGTTGCAGCACCACTCGCATCACCGACATCGTCAAGGCTGTCCTGGCATTGCAGCTCGCCGCAACGGCATGAGGTCGGCGAAGCACCGGCATGGGCAAGGACAGTGCCGTCATCAACGACACCAAGGGAGCCAGTTCACCGTGGCAGACGTGAGGGTCACCTACGACAAGACCGTGGACGCAGCGTATGTCCACTTCACTGACCCGCAGGTCCGTGTGAACTCCGCACGCATGTATCCCTGCGATCCGGTGGACGTCGACGGCATGATCAACCTCGACTTCGACGAGCAGGGCCGCCTTATCGGTATCGAGGTGTTGGCGGCCAGTTCAAAGCTGCCCCAATACCTACTCCAGTCAGCGGAGCGCTTGGACATCGAAGGTGCATGACGCAGTAGCACAAGGCAGTCGCGGCCACCCCGCCGCGCTCTCTCTCAGGTTGGAAAGGGCTCAATGCCGCGTGGTCCAGTGCCGACGGATTGTGAGCTTCTCTGCCTGGGCGGGCTCGATCGGTCGCGACGGAATGTCATGCGGGCGATGGTGACGGGTGTGCTGGACGTGTCGGAAGTTCGGCGCGTGAGGCTTCGCCGTTCAGCAGCCCGCTCACGGTGTCCGAGAAGGCGTCGCGTGCGTTTCGAAGGTCCTGAAGCTTGTCGGCGCAGGATGCTGCACGAGACGAAGTGCCGTAGGTCGATCCCTGCTGGGCGCGCCGGTACCAGTCGTCGATCGCATTCGAGGTGTCGGTAACCGCGCCGCCCAGTGCTCGGGCCTTGCCAACGAGTGGCTCCGTCACCAGGGCCTCGACCGAGTGGCGCGCGCGGAGAAATCCGCGCCAGCTGTCCAGATAAGGGGTTCGGGCCGCGGCACACAGTTCCACATCTGGTGTCTGCCGGCCTAGCTCGTCCATGAGCTGCCAGGTCGTTGCCTCGAACTCCGCGCTCGTGGTCAGGAGCGTGAGGCATGCCTCACGCTGGGCGTCTTCCTGACGCTGCCGCCGTGCGACCTCCGCCTGTTCTTGGGCCAACATGCGCTGGTGCCGAGCGGTCAGCACCTGTCCGGTGACGACGCCGCCTGCTCCGAAGATGGCGCCCACGGCGCCGACGATGCCAGTAAGGAGTTCAGGAGTCATGACGGGGATTGTGGTCTGCGAAGTGCGGCATGTACCGCCGTTCATCCAACTGTGATCGGAACAAGTGCCGGGAAGCGCCGAGTACTTGAAGCGGTGGCAGCTGCACGGCGGCGCGGCTGAAGAGCATCCGTGGCTACGCGGCGCTTCCCCTGTCCCCTGTACTGGCGTACCACTCCGGAGCGTCCGGCTCTTCGTTGAACTCCAGCGTGGCTGTCCTGCGATCCTGTTGGGCTACCCGTCCTCGGCCGATGACGGGTGAACCCAGGCCTGCGTGTGCCGAAAACATATGGCAATTGGTCAAGCTTGAGCCCCGAAGGCCGAGGTGAGGTCGTTGCGGACGTAGTCCCGGTAGCGGGCCATACGGCCGCATGGTGGGGTCTTCGCCCTTTGAGTCCGAGACGGAGATGGTCACCTCGGCGTGATCCGGTCATGCGCGATGTCGAACCCGGCCAGGTCGTCCGCGTGCGCGGTAACATGCACGCGGCCTGCCAGGACATCGTGGACCACTACCGGGCCGGCGCCTACCGAAACGGCCTCAAGGCCCAGGTCGTCGCCGACAACCGTGAGCTGGCCGTGGAGCACACGGACAAGCGGAGTGTAGGTGCCGTTCGTCAGGGCGGCGGCGACCTGGCTGTCGGGGATGTCCGGGGAGGGGGATTGCGCGGCCCGTAGCCGCTTCACTCGTGTGTCGTCGGTGTCGAATCCCACGACGCGGTGGCCGGCGTCCGCGGCCCGGATGGCCAGGGCGAGGCCGACGTAGCCCTGGCCGAGTAACGCCGTGCGACGTGGCCTTGCCGAGGCGGAGTCAGGGGCAGTCATGGGCGATCACTCTTGACCGGGTGGGGGAGGTCGGAGGCCAGGAGGCGTTCGTGGAGTTCGCCGAGAGCCGTCCGGTTGCTGTCGAAGCGCAGCACTTCCTGTGCGGCGTCGTAGTCGCGCCACTCCAGGGCAGTGTGTTCGTGAGAGATCGCGGCCTCAACGCCGGTGAGGTCGATGGCGAAGGAGTGCTCGGGGACGACGTAGGTTCCGGCCGGCCAGTGATTGCGGTTGGCGAAGAAGCGCGCCGGGACGCTGGCAGTGGTCTGCAGCGGATAGAGGGGGGTGGGGTGGTCGAGGCCGAGTTCCTCGGTGGCCTCGCGCAGTGCGGCCTGTTCGGGGGTCTCGTTGTCCTCGCCGCCGCCGGCAACGGCCTGCCATACGTTCAGGTCCTTGCGTCGGAGGACGGCGAATTCGAGCTGGTCGCCGACGTGGCGGAAGGGGACGACGAGGATCTGGAACGGGGCTCGGGGCATGTGAAGTCCTTGGTCAGTGTGCGGGCGAAGCCGGGGGAGTGACCCGGTGCTGGCGGAGGTGGTTCCGGTTGTCGTAGATCTTCTCCACGGCTCGTACAACGTCGGCGAGTTCGGTTGGGTCGTCAAAGAACATGCCGGATTCTGCGGCTTGCCCGAAGGAGGACCAGGGATGCGCACGCGGTGCGGGCCTGGGTGGCGGAGAGGTTCGGGAGGGGGCTGGTCGCGGCTGGTGAGGTCGGCATAGAGCGGGTCGTAGGGGCAGGCGGTGAGGGTCCCGGACGGCGACAGGGATGCCTTCGGCGCGAAGTGCGTGGCGGAAGACGTCGGGGGACCGTGCCGACGGAGTCGTCGGCGGTCTCGCCATCAAGATCATCCGGCTAAGGCCCCGGTCCTGTGCTGCCGTACGGAAGCCTGCCCCTCACTAGCAGTGGTGAGTCTCCGAGCGACACCAGATCAGATGGTGCACTCGTAGGGCCATGAGACACGATCCCGTCCCAGCCGGCCCCTGATCGCAAGACGGCAGCTCGACAGCGGTGGCACCCGAATATCCGGCGTCCGCATGGTGATCGTGCGGGTGGCGGCGACGGATTGGATGACCACGCCCTGGCTGGTCAGGGGGGCGTCCGTGCCAGCTTGGGAGATGCGGGAGACAGATGGTGCTCCCGGGCGGGGCTGCATCCAGCCAACAGCCCCCAAGGACCTGGGATGAGCTGCTCGTTAGGCTCTCGGCATGACTGACTACGTGCAGGTTTCGACGGCCACCCAGACCAAGCAGCAGGCGATCGATCTCGCTGGCCCGGCGGTCAAGGAGCGGCTCGCAGCGGGCGCGCAGATCGTCGGGCCCGTCACCAGCGTGTTCTGGCATCTCGGTGAGTACGGCACGGGTGAGGAATGGCAGTTGCTCCTGAAGACGACTGGCGACCGCTATCCGGAGCTGGAGGCCTACCTCCTCGAGCGCCACCCTTGGGACAACCCGGAGGTGTGTGCCGTGCCGATCACCGAGGGTGCGGAGCGCTGCAAGAAGTGGATCAGCGACTCCGTCTCTCGGAACGTGTCCTAGCCCGCTGCACGTTCCATCAGGGCCCGGACCGGGCCGAGACCCTTGTGGGCGCTGAGCTGGCCAAGAATCGGGTCGATGCGCTGCCGGGGCCGGATGGAGGCGACGCCTGTTGCGAGCTCAAGTGCTCGCCCGGCCTTCGCAGCCGCCTGCTCGACCTCGCCGGCTGTGAGGTAGGCGTCGGCGAGCCACGAAAGGTAGAGGGCTTTGTCGCGGGCGTGGTCGTCGGAGTACCGGTCGAGGGCAGCGGTGAGAACGGGCACGGCCCGCAGAGGGCGGCGGAGTTCGGTCCAGCAGCGGCCGGTCATGATGTCGAGCTCGGTGCGGTCGACCCAAGTTGACCAGTCGGGTTGAGGTTCGCCGTCCTGGGCGCTTGCCAGGGCATCGCGTGCGGCGGCGAGAGCGCGCTCCGTGCCCGTCGGCTGGTTATCGACGGCAGGCCCAGGCGAGCCGCTCGTAGAGGAGAGCGCGGACGGACGACGGGGTCCGGGCGGTGATTGTTGCGCAGGAGTCTTTGGCGAAGGTGACGGCGGCCCGGCGGTCGTGCGCGATGGTCTTGTAGGCGAGGAACGCGAGGGAGTTGCCATAGAGGTCGGCGTCGCCGGCGTCCTTGGCGGCCTCGCGGCTTTCCTCATAGAGGGCATCGGCGTCCTGTGTGCGGCCGCCGTCGAAGGCTGCCCAGCCCGCTTGCTGGGCTTGCTCGGCGTGGAGTGCGGTGATGCGGCGGCGGGTCTCGTCTGTGAAGCTCCCGCGCCGCAGGAGGCTCTTGGTGAATTGGACTTCGCCGACGTATACGCGGTAGGTGTCACCGCCGCCAAGGAAGTCGTCGAGGCGGCGTAGGCGGGCGGTGCGTTCGCGGAGCCGGTCGACGTACGTGTTGGTGATGCGGCGCGGGGGATCGGGGCGGTGCAGGGCCGGCAGTGCGGCGGCGAGGCCGGTAGTGGTTGCGGCTTGGAGGATGGTGCGGCGGCGCACGCGCATTCCGTTCTCTGAAGGGGACATTCCTGCAGGAGTGCCCTCGGCCTCGGCTGCCTCCCAGGGGCGTGGCGTGAGGCCGAGCATGTGCCCGGGGACACGTAGGGCATCGGCGATGTTCACGATCTTGCCGAACGTCGTGATCCGGCCATGGCCCTTGGCTAACGTCCCGACCCGTTCAGGTTTGATGTCGCACTCGGCGGCGATCTTCGAGTAGCTGATCCCAGCTCGCTCACGTGCGATCCGGAAAACGACACCGAAGTCATGGTCTGACAGGGCGCGCTGGACTTCCTCGTCGTTGAGGAGTTCGGGCGGCAGGGCAGTCGGTGGTTGGTAGGTCATTCGGCACTCTTCCTGCTCGCCAAGAGTCTGCGCGGAGGCTGCCCTCGGTGTGTACCCATCATGGGGATACCCGGCGCCGGGAGGCAGGACTTCCTCGGGAATTCCACCCTGTACGCCAAGGCCCCGGGGAAGTGCTGGCCGCCGACCCCGGGGCGTGGACGACTGGTTAGGAGTCGCCATGCTCGAGCGTACCCAACTTGCCCTACAGCTTGGAGAGTTCATCTCCAGCACGCTTTCCGGTGCACCGGAGGTCGCGCAATGAGCGATGTCCGGGCTCCCGTAGAGCCGAGCCCTGGGGTGCTCATGCACTCCGCCCGAGACCGCGAATCGGCATCAGCGCACTGGCTGTTGTCCGCGGCTCCGGCGCTCAAGGAAGCCAGGAGGGAGTGGGCGGAGAACGGAATCACCGTGTTGCGGTGCGGTGGCATCTTCACGGCCATCCGCATCTCGGCCGGCATCATGCACGCGGCTGCGGGGACGGAAGATCCGGTGGCGGTGAGCGACTATCTGGCCCGTGTCCTGCGCGGCCCCGTCTTCGCTGACCAGACCTCGCGCCGCTTCTATGTGCTGGTTCCGGCGAGCACGTCGAAGCTTCCGGTTTGGAAGGGCAACACCGTTCCTGACGTTGAGTGTCTCGGCGGGAGCTCCTTTCTCGGAGTACCACGGCCGGGCCGCGATGATCCCTGTGAGACTCGCTGCCACTGGGTTGTTCCCATGGACGGCCCTGGCGATCTCTGTTCCCCGCATGCGGTCAGGCAGCTCATCGATTACGGCAGGTTCAAGCGAGCCGCGGTGGAGAGAGCCGACGATGAATGACACCGCAACCGAACCCGTTGAGATCCTGCGCATTCTCGGTACAGGGGTGCCCGCACTCAGTACGGCAGACGAGGCAGCCGAGTGGGACAAGCAACTGCGGGAGTGGGCACGGTCCTTGTTGCCGAAGACGCGGGACATCCTCGGCAGCCTCCCCGAAGAGGCGGAGAGCCAACGGCAGGTGATCACCCGGATCCTTGGCTGGACGCTGCGTATTCTCGACCGGGCCTGCAGTCCTCCGAGGCTCGTAGATGCGACGTGGCATGTCGACCACCTCGCGACGGCATGCCGGCTCCTGGCCAACATCGTCGTGTCCGTCGGTGGGGGCCGCATCCTGTGTACCTGGTGCCAGGACTACGGCGATGACCCGCGCCTCATCCAGGTCATCGAGGCCGGCAGCGGCCCGGGCGGCTCCCTCTTCGCCTGCGTGTCCTGCCGCGCGCGCAACGGACTCAGACCCTTGACCGACAAGCAGCGGCTGCCGTCGCCAGCCCCTGCCGGTGAGTGACTTTCCAAGATCCCTCGGGGGTATGCGCCTTGTCCCCGAGGAGGCTCCGGCCGCCATCCGCCTCGTGCCCTGACGGGGGCGGCCGGAGCCAGTACTGACGCAACGAAGGGACCATCGCGGAACGCGAGTGGGTCACAGGCGATTGTTGGCTGTGGTGCGAGCGCACCCGGGTCCCGGTGCTCTGGATTGGCCCGGTCCAGTGGGACGGCCCGGCCGCACCGCTCTACGCCTGCGAGCCGTGCATTCAGCGTGTGACCGCCAAGGCCCGCGCCTACTTCGTCGCGAAGCGCCCGGTTCCTGTGTCCCGACTCCCTCCTCCGGTCGTGCCGCGCCCCATCGCACGGCCGGGGCGCGGGTCCCAACCCAAGACGCTCGCATACCTACACTCCCGGGAGGATCCCTGATGCCCTATGAGGTCCTGGTAGCGCCGTTCGCACGCCGCGCTCGCGGCTCAGCTTGGCATCGCCCCCTGAGACTCCGTGCTCGCTAAGTGCCACCGAGTGACTGCTCCCACACTCGGGTCGGCGAGCACGGTCAACTCCCCGCTGCCGGGGCGGATCCGGTCCCGGCAGCGGGTGACCCCAATACTTCCCAGCCCGCTCGGGCCCACCGGCCTAGGCAGCTGGGTTGGCCAGGAAGTCACCTGTCGAGATAGCCCCGTGGCTACGCTCCGCCGATGGCGCCCTGGCGTGTACTCCCATCCCAATTCAGCATGATCGAACTGGAGTTGAGACTCATGGCAAGCAAGGTCATCGAGAGCACCACCGGGCAGGCTCCCGTCACCGCCTCGTCGGACGGGTTCGATCTCGACGTCTCCCTCGTGGAGGTGGCCGACGGTGCCAGCCTGACCAACCTCACGAACGATGGCTGCGGCTCTACCTGCGGTGCCTGTACCACCAACGTCGCCTGACACTCGTCGTCGTGTCTCCAGGCCGGTGCCGTTGCGCCAGTGGCGTAGCGGCACCGGCCGCCCGCCCCCCATATCCCACTCGGAGGTAGTGGTGGCTGCTTCGACTACAGCGTTCCGATCCGGCACTACCGCTCTCGTGCGCGCCGTCGCCCACCCCGCCGTCGCCGACCCTGCGACGCCGGATCTCGATGGCTGCTCCTCCGCCTCCACCGCGGACCGCATGAGGTGGCTACGCGAAATCTGGACCATCGGCGATAACGCCGAAGCGCTCGAACACGCCGCGCCCGCGCTGGCTGCGCAAGTCGAGGCTCTGTGCGCCGCCGAGGAGCCCCCTGCGCGCGACGTGCGGCGCGCCGCACTTTCCGTTGCCCGCTACCTCCTACGGGCCCAGCACCGACCGACTCCCTTCGGCCTGTTTGCCGGCATTGCCACGGCGACGGTTGGTCTCCGCGCGGGGACGGAGTGGGGCACCCGGCATACCGTCACCGCCCGTGCTGGAGCTGAGTGGCTGGCCATCGTCGTCCAACGGCTGGAGACCTGTCCTGCTCTGCTCGGCCGGTTGACCGTCCTGGTCAACAACACGATCAGCATCCGCGGTGACCGGCTCATCGTGCCATTCCAGGCAGACAGCCGTGAGGAGGGGCCACGGGCCGTCGAGGCATCCGTGGCCCTGACCAACCCCGTGCGGACCGCCCTCGCGGCGAGCCGAACACCGATCCAGGTCGACGCACTTGTTGGCAAGCTGACCGCAGAGTTCCCCGGGACCGCGCCGGAACGAGTTCGGCAACTCATTGAGGGGCTGATCCGCCGACGCGTACTTCTTACCGCCTTACAGGCGCCTAGTACCGAGACCGATCCCCTCGCGTATCTCCTTGACCAGCTCGACGCCGCTGACGCCGGAACCGTCGGCTCCGTCGCGGACACCGTGAGCGAACTGCACTCGATCCACGCCGATCTGACTACGTGCAAGGTCCCTGAGGCACGGAAGCAGGTGGCCCAGCGGATGCGGACCCTCGTACCGGGCCTGCGCCGTCACCCTCTCGCGCTAGACCTGCGCCTGGACGCCCGCCTCGCCCTGCCGGAAGCGGTCGCCCGGGAGGCCGAGCGCGCGGCCTGGGCCCTCACCCGAGTGTGTGGCCACCCGTACGGCACTGCCGCTTGGGGCGCCTACCACCAGAAGTTCTACGAGCGGTACGGCATCGGCACGATGGTGCCGCTGGGCGAGGTGATCGCAGACAGTGGCACCGGCTTCCCGGACGGGTACCCCGGCGCTCCGGCCGGCCCGCGCCGACCTCAGCTCTCCGCCCGGGACGACGCCCTGGTGCGCATCGCGCAGAGTGCTGTGCTCGACGGCCGCGACGAAGTCGTCCTCACCGACGAGCTGCTCGAGGACCTGGACGTCGGACCTGAGAGCCCTCGCGTCCCGCCGCACCTGGAGATCGGCGTGCGCGTGCACGCGGCCAGCGCCGAGGATCTGGAGCGCGGCCGGTTCCGACTGGAGGTCATCAGCGTCTCGCGTGGCGCCGGCGTCACCTCCGGCCGCTTCCTGAGCGTGCTGGCCCTCGACGACCGCGCGGCCTTGGAGGCGGGGCTGTCCGACCTGCCGGCCGCCGACGCCAACACCGTCCCCGTGCAGCTCTCGTTCCCGCCCCTGCTGCCCGAGAGCGCCCACGTCACTCGTACCCCGCAAGTCCTGCCCACGCTGCTCAGCGTTGAGGAGCACCGTGCTACGGCCGACCATGTACTCACACCCGAGGACTTGGCCGTGGCCTGCGACGGCCGCCGCATGTACCTGGCCGCCCCCGCACGCGGCCACCGTGTCGAGCCGGTAGGGATGCACGCACTGAACCTCCAGGACCACACCCCGCCCCTGGTGCGGTTCCTCACCGAGCTGTCCCGCGCCCAGTGCGCCCAGGTCACCGTCTTCGACTGGGGCGCCGCCGCGGCAATGCCGTACCTGCCCCGGCTGCGCTACCGCCGCGCGGTACTCGCTCCAGCACGCTGGCGCCTGGTCGCGGCAGACCTCCCCCGGCTTGATCGACCCGCGTCGGACTGGGACGCCGCACTGGAGGACTGGCGGACACGGCGGCGCGCACCGCAGTGCGTCTTCCTCGTTGAGGACGATCGCAGACTCTTCCTTGACCTCGATCAGGCAGGCCACCGGGCGCTGTTGCGTCAGCACCTCGACCGCGCGAACACGGCCATCCTTCACGAAGCGCCAGCCCCGGAGGCGTACGGCTGGTGCGACGGCCGCGCCCACGAGGTCGTACTGCCACTCAAGGCGACCCGGACCCCGGGGTGGCCGCCGCTGCCGACACCCACCGTGGCTCGTAACCTCTCCTCGGCGCAGATTCAGACGCCCGCCGCCTCCTCAGTGCTGCTCGCCGCGGTTTACGGCGATCTGCGTCGACAGGACACTCTCCTGGCGCAGCACGTGCCGGACCTTCTCGAACGCCTCGGCACACCGCCGTGGTGGTACATCCGCTTTCGCGATCCCGATCAGCACCTCCGTCTGCGCATCGCCCTTCCCGACCCTGGCGCGTTCGTTGAGACCGCCGGGAAGGTCGCCGCCTGGGCCGAAGAACTGCGCACGGCCGGGCTCGTGTCGGACCTGCGGTTCCCCACCTCCTACCGCGAGATGGGTCGATGGGGCTCCGGCGCCGCATGGGAGGGCGCCGAAGACGTCTTCCGAGCAGACTCGCGCGCCGTACTCACCCAGCTCCGCGAGCCGCGGGGCCCATCCCAGCGTGCGCTGGTGGTTGCGCACACCGTCGCAATCACCGCCGCGTTCCTCGGCAGCGTCGAGGCCGGTACTCGTTGGCTGATCGACCACGTCCCGGCTACAGCCCCGAAGCCGGTCCCCCGCGGGGAGTTCACCGAGGCCGTACGGCTCGCCGACCCCACCGACAGCTGGGCGGCGCTGCGCGCCGAGCCGGGCGGCGCGGCCATCGTCACCGGCTGGGCCGACCGCGACATCGCACTCGCCGCGTACCGGCCGCACCTGCCCGGCCCGGACACCGACGGCATTGCGCTCGACGACGTACTCACCTCGCTGCTGCACACACATTTCGTGCGGCACGTCGCTGTGAACTTCCCTGAGGAAGAGGTCTGCCTCTACCTCGCGCGCGCCGCCGCCCAGGCCTGGACAGGCCGCACCGAGAAGGGAAAGGAGGCACGCCCGTGACCTCTCCTGCTGCTGAGCTATCCACCGCCCTGGCCGACCTCCTGGACGACCCCGACACCGCCCGGCTGGGCCCCCGCACCGCGGCCGAGGACCGGCAGCACATCGCCTACGGCCTGCCGGGGATTGCGCTGCTGCATGTCGAGCGCGCCGCCGCTGGCCTCGCGCCGTGGCACCGCGCTCACGCCTGGCTCGCCGCCGCTGCCCGGCAGCCGTTCACCAGCGGGGCCGACAGCCACCCCTTCTACGGGGCGCCTGCCCTCGCCCAGGTCCTTGCCTGCGCCGCCGACCATCTGCCCGGCTCCTACGGGCGCGCCCTCAACACACTGGATGAGCAGATCGCCCGGGACGTCTTGCGGCGCCTTACTGCCGCGCACCGTCGCCTTGACGCGGCACAGCTCCCCGAGATCGCGGAGTTCGACACGATCCGAGGTCTGTCCGGCTACGGTGCCTACCTCCTGCGCCGCAACCCGGGCAGCGCTGCGGTACGTACGGTCCTTGACTACTGCGTACGCCTCACTGAGCCGATCACCCACGACGGCGATACCCTGCCGGGCTGGTGGACCCCAACGGCACCCACGGGCCGACCGGACACCGACCGGTTCCCCGACGGACACGCCAACTCGGGCATGTCGCACGGCATCGGTGGCGTCCTCGCCCTGCTGGCCCTCGCTGCCCGGCACGACACAGTCGTCGACGGACACCACGACGCGATGCGCACCATCCTCGCGTGGCTCGACCGCTGGCAAGAGACGACTGGGCGCGGCCCGGCCTGGCCGTACTGGGTCACCCGGGCCGAACTTCGTGACGGCCGACTCGCCCCGTCCACGCCACGGCGACCGTCGTGGTGCTACGGCACCGCCGGCCTGGCCCGAACCCAGCAACTCGCCGCCCTCGCCCTGGGCGACCGCTCCCGGCGCATTGCTGCGGAGAACGCGCTCGTAGCCGCCCTCACCGACTCCGCACAGCTCAAGGCCACCACGGACAGCGGACTGTGCCACGGATTCGCAGGCCTCGCCCACATCGCCGCCCGGACCGCCTCCGACGCCCACCCCTCGACCGTAGGACAGCTCCAAGCCGTCATCCCTCCACTCCTCGCCACGATTTACCCACCCGGCACCGACCCGGCAGCCGCCGCGGTCACCGTGGCGAACGAAGCCGGACCCGGGTTCCTCGACGGCGCCGCAGGCATCGCTCTGGCACTTCTGGCTCCCACCACGCCGCCCCGCACCGCATGGGACTCCTGCCTCCTCATTGCCTGACCACCGCCGATCGAAGGACCCGTCATGCCCCCGGACTGGCACCAGCACAACATCGTCTTCGCCGACCGCGAGAGCGCGAAGCGCGCCATCACCGAACGCCTCGGCCCCGCACTGTTCGAGGCCGAGGAAGCTGGGCAGGCCGCCGGGTGGTGGTTCATGAACAAGCAGCCTTGGCCGCTGCGTTACCGAGCGTCCGAGCCGTCCCCGCTCGTCGAACGGACTCTGAGTGACCTCGTCGACGATGGGACCGTCCGCTCCTGGCTGCCTGGCATCTACGAGCCCGAGACGGTCGCGTTCGGTGGCCTGGACGCCATGGAAGCGGCGCACGAGCTGTTCCACGCCGACTGCCATCACCTGCTCACCTACCGGCCCGGCCCGGGACACCTCGGCCGCCGGGAGACCGCCGTTCTCCTGGCGAGCGCAATGATGCGGGCCGCCGGTCTGGACTGGTTCGAGCAGGGCGACGTCTGGGCGAAGTACGCCGCCCTCCGCCCCGCCGCCGGACCGATTTCCCCAGAGCTGACTGCCACCCTGGCCCCGGTGATGCGCAAGCTCATGACCGCCAGCATCCCGGCTCTGTGCCGCGGGGGAGGCCCGCTCGACGGCCATACCCAGTGGGTGGCCGCCTTTGAACGGACCGGTACGGCCCTCGCCGACCTCGTCGCGGATGGAGGACTCACCCGCGGACTCCGCGCCGTCCTCGCGCACCACGTTCTCTTCCACGCCAACCGCGGCGGCCTCTCTCCAGAGGATCAACACGCCCTGTCCCACATCGCGAAAGAGGTAGTCATGGGATCGAGTGAAAACACCCCTTCATCAGCCGGAATGCAGCCCGCAGCCGATACCGTCAACGCAGTGAAAACCGACACCCTCGCCACTTCCGAAGCCGACGCCGCACGGCTTCGCAAGGCCCTGGTCGACCAGCTCAAAGCCAACGGGCAGGCCCGTACACCTGTAGTCGAGACTGCCCTGCGTACCGTGCCCCGGCACCTCTTCGTGCCCGAGGCGACGCTCGAGGCCGCCTATGCCAACAACGTGGTGGACGTCAAGCACGACGCCGACGGCTCTTCGATCTCCTGCGCATCCCAGCCCAGCATCGTCGCCCTCATGCTGGACCAGCTCGACGCCCAGCCGGGCGAGCGGATCCTCGAACTCGGCGCCGGCACTGGGTACAACGCCGCCCTCATCGCCTATCTCGTCGGCGAAAGCGGTCACGTCACCACCATCGACGTCGACGACGACCTGGTCGAGGGCGCCCGCGCGCATCTCGCCGCGGCCGGCTTCACCAACGCGGAGGCGGTGACCCGCGACGGTGCCCTCGGACACGCCGAGGGGGCTCCGTACGACCGGATCATCGCCACCGTCGGCGCGCACGGCATCCCCCACGCCTGGCTCGAACAACTCGCCCCCGGCGGCCGGATCGTAGCCCCCCAGCGGCTCAAGGGAAGCGTCTCCCGTTCCATCGTCTACCAGCAGCACGACGGCCGTTGGGTGTCCCGCGGCAGCGAGATGAACACCTTCATGCCGCTGCGCCGAGGCATCGCCGACGACGACCGGCGTGACATCCCGCTCAGCACGGACGGCACCGTACGGCTCCACGCGCCTGCGGCCCAGAACATCGACGCCGACGCCATGACCGGAGTGCTGGAGCAGCCGCGCACCGAGGAGTGGACCGGCATGATGGTCCGCGCCATGGAGTCGCCGGAGTGGATGGAGCTGTTCGTCTCCTGCACCATGCCGTCCGGCCTGGTCCGCATGCACTTCCCGCAGGCCGCCAAGGGCACTCTGCTGACGGAGGACCCCTACCCCTCGTCGACCGCAGCCGTTGATAAGGGCGCCGTCACCTACCTCGCCCGCCGCCTGTCCGACCAGAAGACGCCCGAGGGCGGCAAGTTGTGGGAGTTCGGCGTCATCGGCCACGGACCCGGGAGTGACGAGCTGGCCGCGAAGGTCGCCGACGCCATCCGCACCTGGGATCGCGACTACCGCGGCCAGGAAGCCACCTTCGAGCTGCAGTCTCTCTACGCCCCCGCCGTCGAGGAGCGCCCCGGCCGGTTCGTCATCGACAACCCCCTGAACCGGGTCACCGTCGACTGGCAGTGACACCCCGCCCCAACGGTCGGTGCCCGCCGGCCACACGCCGACGGGCACCGACGTTCTCGCACTTCTCCGCTCTCGCCCCGGGGGGACCCATGGACCCGCACGGACCCATAGCCCAGCGCTTCCCACTCGTCGCCCGCTTCCGCCCCGCCTGCCTGCCGCTGCCCCAACGGGTGCGCGCTCTCACCGAACTGGCCGACAACGCCGCCGACAAGGCGGACCAGGGCCTGGCCTCCGCGGTCTACAACCAGGCCGCCCTCGTCGCCTCCGACCTCGACCTGCCCGAGCTGGCCCGCGAGATGTGCCATCAGCACGCCGCCGCCTACCTCCACGCCTGCCCACTGCCGGGTATGACCGCGATCCGGGCCCTCGAACCGGTCGTCAACCTCGCACGCCTCCAGATCCGCGCCGGGCACGCTGACGACGGCCGTCAGCGCCTCTTCGCCCTGTTCGACGCCGTCAGCACCGGCGCATCAGCCCAGTTCGACGGCATCGCCGTACCGGCCGACCTCACCACGAGCGCCGAGGACTGCCAAGAGGTCCGCGCCTGGCTGTGGCGGGTACTCCTCGCCGACGGGACACGAACCCTGACGACTGCCGGCCGCTGGGCCGAGGCGCTCGCTCACATTGAGGAACACCGTGGCGTTGGGCAGAGGATGTACGACGGCCGCCAGGTCGCCGTCCTTGCCGCTCTTACCGCAGGTGACACTCTCGCCGCCGAGGAACTCCTGGCCCGCACTGAGCCCGGGGAGCCCTGGGAGGACGCCGTCACGGGCTGCCTGACCGTCCTGTGCCACCGAGCCGCTGGCAAACCGTTCCACCGCCACCTGCAGGACCTGGTAGCCACCTACCTCGTACGTGCGGACGAGCAGGGCATGACTGTCTTCAACACCCGGCTCGGTCTCACGGTGCTGGACGCGGTCGCCTCGCCCGAGGACCCGGCCGCGCGCCTGGTGGTCGCGGAACTGCACCGCCGGGCGACACAGATGACTGACGGGTACGCCGTCCGGGAGATCCTTGGACACCCATGGTTGACCACCTTTGTGACCGATCGGAAGGCGCAGGACTGTCGTGACCTCCTCCGCGCCTGCGCGCTCGGCGCGGGCGCCGTCCACGCCGATCTGCAGAACGAGGTGAAGGCCGCGTTGCGCATCAGCGACCGCGTCATCCGGAATAGCGTCGCAGCCCCGACAGGAAGGTAGACAGTGCCGTAGGTGTGCCAGAACGCGGCCGTTGACGTTCCGGCAGTGAAGGGGGTTGCGCATTACGTCAACCCCGCTTGAGCCCCCGCGACTGCACCCGCGGAGGAGAAGGCAGCCCCTGCGAAGAAGCCGAAGAAGCCTGACCTTGTGCCGCTCGAAAAGTCGTCGCTGCAGGTCAGGCGGCGTGTCTGTATTCATTGATGATGCCGCCGAGGATCCGGGTGCGCAGCGGTCTGGGTGCAGATGTCCATTGCGGCGGGTTGCACCTGGGTGTTGGGTGGCAGCTGGTTGCGGGGGCCGGTGCTCGTTGTGGTGAGTTTGGTAGGCGGCGAGCACGTGTCGCGCGTGCGCTTCTCCCATGATGAGGACGTGGTCGAGGACTTCGCGCCGGATGCTGCCGATGACGCGCTCGCAGTGGGCGTTCATCCGAGGGGACCGCGGTGCACTCTTGATCACGTCCAGATTCTCGGCTTCGAAGAGCGCGTCGAATGCCTCGCCGTACTTGCTGTCTCGATCGCGCAACAGGAACCGCAAGGACTCCGTTCGCACGCCGAGGTCGGCGGTGAGATTCCTCGCCTGCTGGACGGCCCAGTCCCGGGTCGGGTGGCTGGTCACCCCAGTGATGTGCAGGCGCCTCGTGCCGTGTTCGAGGAAGGCCAGCGCGTACAACCGTCGGCCGAGTGCGGTGTCGATGTGGAAGAAGTCTGCAGCGATGATGCCTTCGGCCTGGGCGGTGAGGAACTCGTGCCAGGTTGGGCCGGAGCGGTGCGGGGTCGGGGCGATGCCCGCAGCGTGGATGATCTCCCATACCGTCGAGGCGGCGATCTGGTGCCCGAGCCGCGCCAGCTCGCCTTGGATCCGCCTGTGGCCCCACCGCGGATTCTCGCTGGCGAGTCGAAGCACGAGGTTTTTGATTGCCGCTCGAGTGGGTGGCCGACCGGTGCGCCTGCGCGAGCTGTAGTCCCACTTCGCAGCGATGAATCGGCGATGCCAGCCGAGCAAGGTACCAGGGGTGACCGGGAAGAATTCGCGCCAGAGGAATCGAGGTATCCGACCGGACAGGGCTGCGAACCAGAACCGGTCCGCTGGCTCGTAGCGGACTGGACCGGCCAACTGTCGGCGCAGCACCGCATTTTCGTGCCGTAGCACAAGAAGCTCCGCGTCCTTCGCCGCATCACTGCGAAGTAGCGCCGACGGGAGGGTGAGCAGCTTCCGGACCACCTTGTACAGCAGGGACACGATCACTCGAACATGCTCCCAGCCGACGAACCATCACCGCTGCCAGCAGCGACGATGACTTTTCGAGCGGCACAGGATGGTCTCGTGCAGTGGCTCCGCGAGCAGCTCGACGAGGATGAGCGGATCGCGCGCGGCCACTCCCGGACCGTGGCATATCCGTGATGACGGCGTGGTGGGCGATGACGGCGAGCACGGGCCTGTCGCGTATACCGACTCTTACCGCGCCAGTGAGGACTGCCTGCACGTCGCGGAGCACGATCCGGAGCGGGTGCTGCGCGAGATCGACGCCAAGCGACAGATCCTCGCCCGCGCTTGTGAGGCCCTGAAGGATGCCGAGTCCCCGGACTACCTAATGAGGGGCCCGGCGCGCATGTCGCTGGTGGTGCTGGAGCCGATCGTCAAGGAACTGGCGATCGTGTACGAGGGCCGGCCCGGCTACCGCGAGGAGTGGCGGTCATAGCCGAACGCGCCGGTGCCCCGCCTCGCTGAGACGGGGGCATCTGGCGTGTGGTGACTGGGCTACTGCTCCTGCGGCCACTGGTTGTGGTTGTGCGCGCACGAGGCCGGTTTGAAGCACTTGCGGCAGTGCCAGCATTCCGCGTTGTTGGTCTCGGCGTCCATGGGGGTGCCGCAGTCGGCGCACCTCTTGGTAGGTGCATGGGCAGCCAGGTCGTGATCCATTAGCCTCCTTGGTGTTGTGCGCGGTTGGGCCGCGATGGCTCTTGGATGACGTGCGAGGGCCGCGGAGGGTTGTAGGCGGCAGCCGTCTCGGGCGCGTCTAAGATCCGCTCGTGACAGACATCCCCGATGAATTGATCAAGCTGGAACGTTCCGCCGAGGAAGAGCGCGCAAAGCTCGCCGGCCTCACGGACGAGGAGCACACCGCGCAGTGGCGGCGGTGGCGCGACGCGACCGAGCGCTTTCAGGCGGCCGTCACGGCGCACGCAGAGGCGACGGGGCAGGCGCGGTATGAGGTCGAGATGGCGACGAAGAGGGTCGTACGGCACGCCGACGAAGACCCGGCGGAGTAGACCCGCCTGTGTAGTGCTTCGGTTGCAACCACGCAGTTCCGCCATGAGCTCGTGTGATACGAGCCCGTGGCCTGACGGGCTACGCCTCAGGCCACTCTTCCAGGACCGTCTCGGCGCCGTCGTCACCCATCTCGGTGAGGACGACCCTGGCCTCCGCTATGCCGCCGTAGCTGCCGATCCATGACCGGAACTTCCGCTCCCCGGTCTCGCGGATGGACCACGCGCCCTGCATGACGACAGCGCCCCCGGTCGTGAGGGTGACGCGGTATCGCTCCAGGTCGGCCATGACCTGCACTCTGTCACGCGCCCTGCGGCGGGTCGACGAGGACCCGCACAGTGACGTCGGCCTCCTCGGCGGCTTCGCGCAGTACCTCGAGCGTGGCGGCGAGCGGCACGGTCGGGCGGCGGCGGTCGACGGTGGCGAGCATGCACTCCCGGCATAGGTCGAGCCAGCGCCACCCGTGGTCGGGGTTGTCGATGATCGGGTCGAGCGGGCCGGGGTGCCGCAGGCTGCGCAGGGGAGGGGCTCCGGGCCGAGGCGTTCGGCGGCGTCCTGTGCGTTCGCTGCACGGGACGGGGCTGGCTTCAGGTCTGCCCCGGGTCCAAGGCGAGCCGTAGTAGCAGGTCAGTGACGTTCACGGGTACCTCTTGCCCTGCGATGAGTGCGGCGACTGCCGACGTAGTATCGAACGTATGAACGGTAGCTCGACCTCGCGCCTCGACATGCTGCGCTTCGCCCGCCGCATCGCCGTGCAGCAGGTCGAGCAGATCGACCGGTGGATCGCCATCGAAGAACGCCGCGAGGTGGAGCACCGCCGCGGAGAGCAGGCTCGACCGCTGGCCCCGGACTGGCTCATCGAGATGGGTCTCGGCGGTCGGGACCCCGTGTGCGTCCATGTCGGCGGCTGCCACATGGCAGGCAAGCGCTCCCGCGGCGTCGCCAAGGATCAGGCGCGCCGGGCGCTCGCCGAAGGCGTCGACGCCTGCCCGCACTGCCGGCCGGACACTGTGCTCGGCGTGCTGGACTAGCTGTCGTCGCGTCCGTGTGCTTGAGGGTGCTCCCTCACAATTTTCGTGTGAGGGGGCACCCTGCCCGCGCGACTAGCGGACGATCGCGGGCTGATCGGCCAAGAGAGCCGTCGGCATCGAACTTCCAAGGATCGCTACGACGACCGCGAAAGCCTGCCCGTTCAGCCATGGCGCGAGGGTGATGGCGAGAATGATGATGACTAGCACTACTCGCCGGCGGCTCCAACCGGAATATGCATGGGCCCAGTTGGCCGACACGCATGACGCCTGCTCGGACACGGTTCCTCCACTAGATAGAGGGGTGAGAGTGGGATAGGTGTCGGCCGACAACCTGGTTTCACTGTTCACCGGCCACCTGAGCCGCGTCACGGCATCTGAGCAGAACTTGAGCCTAACGATCCGGCTGCAACTACGCATACGATTCAAATCGGGCGGCGATATCCGAATTATTCAGGATAAATTGCACATCTCGCAGTGTCCGATATAGGGGAGATTGGAATCCCTCGATCAAGGCCTCACCGTCGCTTTTTCATGACCGAATGCTGGTCGCGCCCGTAACTCCCCCTCTTGGGGGAGGCATTTCCATGCCCCGGCAGGAGGTGAGCGTGTGGCCGAATCGATCACCGACCGGGACTTCGGGCTTGTGCGTCGGCTGCACGTCGAGGGTTAGGTTCAGGGGCGGGAGGTGAGGTGGCACTCGGCCGACTGCTCGCCGTCCTCGATCGTTGGGAGAGTCGGCTAGATGATCAATTCCAAGGGATGAGAGCGGCGAGTCGACGGCTTCGATCAGGTGTGGGGGTGCGGGAGCTCCGGGGAGGTGGGATGGCGGGTCTTGGACGTCGGGGGATGCTCGCATTCAGCGCGGTGACGGTGCTGGCGGCGTGTACGTCGACTGCGGAGAGCGCAGATGGCGCCAGGGTCCGGACCGACGTGGAGCCTCTGGAACGTCGGTTTGCTGCGCTCGGCCCGGTGTCGGGGGCGCACTGGCTCGGCACCGCACTGGGCACCGATTCGAGGGTGTCCGTTCCGGGCCCGACCGATGTTCGTATGGTGGGAACTGTCCAGTTGAGAGCAGGAGCCGTCGCCGCAATCACGGGTGCACCCCAGCGGGGCTTTCAGTCCGAGAAACCAACCCCAATCCCAGAGGAACTTGCTGAGTTCGTGCCCAAGGGCGCACGGTGGGTTCGGAGCGATTCCTTCGACCGTGGGATGACGGGTGGGAGGTATTCCGGCGCGTTCTATCTCGATCCAGGCACGGACACGGTCTACTTCGACACGATCAATCCAGGCATTTCCGCCAGCTCGGGACCTTGATCGATTTTTAAGGGATCGGCTGCCCGCATGGGGCGAGGGCGTCCAACGTCAGTGTGTGAAGGCAGAGTTGGACACCCTCGCGACCGCACTCTATGTGAAGACCGACGATCTGCTGAAGGCATCACGGCAGCTGGCGCCCTGGCGTCCCAGGGTCGGGATCGCTCCGCAGCTGACCGATGCCGAGCTGGTCACGCTCGCGATGATGCAGGCCATGCTGGGCTTCACCTCCGAGGCCAAGTGGCTTCGTCACGCCCGCTCCCACCTGCGGCATCTCTTCCCCTACCTGCCCAAGCAGCCCGGATACAACAAGCGTCTACGCAAGGCTGCAGCGCTGCTGCGGCGGGTAACCCGGGTGCTGGCCACCGACACCTCCGTCTGGAGCGACGATGTGTGGATCGTGGATTCCACGCCGGTGGAGTGCGGCCGCTCACGTGAGACCGTCAAACGCTCCGACCTGGCCGGATGGGCCGAGTACGGGTACTGCGCCAGCCACAGCCGCTTCTTCTGGGGCCTGCGCCTGCACCTGGTGTGCACCCTGCAGGGTCTGCCGATCGCCTTCGCCCTGACTGGGGCCAAGGTCGACGAACGCGAGACCCTGCTGGACCTGCTCGCCGCCGAACCGGGCCTGACCGCCGCCCGGCCTGGACAGACGCTGATCGGTGACAAGAACTACTTCGGCCGCGACTTCGAGCACCAGTTGATCGAGCAGGACATCCGGCTGCTGCGGCCGGCCCGCAAGGGCGAGTCGGAACGGCCCGGCGCCCTACTGTTCAAGCCGTTGCGGCAGGTTGTCGAGTCGGTCAACGAGACCTTCAAGGGCTAGCTCAACCTCGAACAGCACCGAGGCCGCACACCGGGCGGGGTGATCGCCCGCGTCATGCAGCGGATCCTCGCGTTGACCGCCGCGATCTGGCACAACGACCACACCAACGAACCCGTCCTGCGCTCACTTACCGCCTACGACCGCTGACCCCTTGGAATCGATCATCTAAGGGTTGTCCCGTAAATGATCACCGGGTCGATGAGGGCATGGCGGCTCGGTCGTCGGCGGCCTTGCCTATCCGGTGAGGTTGAGGTTGTGCAGGCGTGCGATGCCGAGCATGGCGTGGTGGACGCCGTCGCCCTTGAGCCGGCAGTCGCGGAGGATCTTCCAGCACTTCATGCGCGCGAAGACGTGCTCGACGCGGGCCCGTACCTGCTTGTGTGACTTGTTGTGCCTTTCCTTCCACTCGGGCAGTTCCTCGCCCTTGCGGCGCCGGTGGGGCATCACGAGTCCGGTGCCCGGGTAGCCGCCGTCGGCGATCGTCATGGTCTTGCCGACGGCGGCTTTGGCTCCGGATTCCTCCCACGCCCTGCAGTCGTTGCGGTTGCCGGGAAGGGACTCGCCGACCACGACGACCAGGCGGGTGTCGGCGTCGATGACGACCTGGTGATTGGTGGAGTAGCGGTAGTTCTTGGACTGTTCGGCGATGCTGTGGTCTCGGGTGGGGACCAGGGTGCCGTCCACGATGAGCACGGTGTCTTTCGCGAAACGCTTCCTGGGCTGCAGGGCGAGGAGCGGGCCGAGCTGGTCGATGATGCGGTCGGCCGCCGACTTGGAGACGCCGAACAGCGGGGCTATCTGGCGCATCGTCAAGTTCGTGCGCCAGTACGCCGCGACCAGCAACACGCGGTCTTCCAGCGGCAGACCCCACGGCCGGCCCCGCCGCACCGCGTCCGCGCCCTCGCGGCGCAGCGCAGCCACCAACTTCCCGAAGCAGCGCGGGCTCAGCCCGGTGAACGGGCCTATCCAGGACGGCTCCGACGCCGTGATCACACCAGCCACACCAAGATCATCTCACCTGTGACCAGCAGTTACGGGACAACCCTTAGGAGACCCAAGTCAGGGCATGTTGGGCGGGATTGCGGGGAGAGTGCCCCAGTGGATATTCGCCGAAGCATGGACCGAAACGTTCTCGAACGAGACCGTCGCGCTGGGGTCCATCAGACAGTCGAGAAGGAGCTCGCCTCCAGCGAACTGCGCGTCGTTGAAGGAAATCGCGAGACCGCTGAACTCTACGTCTTCGAACGAGACCACGCCGCTGGAGAGTCGCACGTTGCGGAAGTGAGCCTCGCCGCCGGTGAACTGCGCGCAGTTGAAGACGACCATACTCCCCATGAACTCCGCGCCACTGAAAGATACGGTGCTGCCGCTGAACTCTGCGTTGAGGAAGGACACCTCGCCACCGGAAAACCGTGCGTTATGAAATTCGACCTCGCCGCCGGTGAACTGTGCCTTGACGAAGAATACCCCTCCGCCAGTGAACCGGGCACCATAGAAGGACACGCCATCCGAAAACTGCGCGCCATAGAACGAGACCACGCCGCCGGTGAACTGCGCCTGGACAAACGCTTCTTGATCGAATATAGCCCCGCTGAAGTCAAGGTCGAGCCCGCACCATGTCGTCGTCGACTTCGGATCAACGAGGTGATCACGGATCAGCCGGATGACGGAATGCCGCACCTGCTGCTCGCCTGACTTGAATTCCTGATGATGGGGGGTCTGCCTCGTAGGGCATGCGCAGGTAGGCGCACAGCACGTCGACGCACACCTGGCGCTGCTCAGGCCAGTCATCGGCGAGGCGAGCCATGGCGTACGCGCCTGCAAGGCGGACCGCAGCCTGCTCATGGCCGAGCTGCTCGGCTGCTGTCGAGTAACGCTCGGAGAGCTGGCTCGCATCCGCGCGGTGCGAGTCGCCTTCGGCGAGAAGTTGCTTGCGGTACGCGTACACGCCGGCGAGCACAGCAGCCATGAGTGTGATGACCGTGACCGTGGTCTTGATGACGTCCTGGACGTCGACCGGCTTCTTCGTGCTGTTCTCGGCAGTGAGTAGCGCGTCCGCGCCTTGGTAGAGACCGTAGGCGAGGGCGCCGACAACGATGAGGGCGAGTGGAGCGACGAGCCAGATGGATCGCAGGTTGGGGGTGTGTCGTGTCGACCTTGTGGCTGGTGACGGCGGTTGAAGAGGAAGAGCACGAGGCGAAGCCTGCCGCCGCGGAGGCGGGCACGTGGCAGGGTTGATTACTCCGTGACACTGAAATCCGCGTGGCGCTCGGCGGGCTGCTCATCGTCCTCGATGCGGGGAAGATCGTCTGAGCGCTCCTATGCCTCGTCGAGGGAGAGCAGCGCGGCCCGGCGGGTCTTCGGTCGTGGCGTCGTCATCGAGGTTCATGGGGCGGTGACGCGGTCCCGACTGCACAGGTAACGGGCGAGCCGTTACCTGCTCGCGGGCCTCGACAAGTTGGGGGCTGTGTGTCGGTAAGGCTTACACGACGGCGCCACCTTGACCAGCCGCAGGGTCTGCTGGTGCTGGTGCTGGCGCTGTGGGCGGCTGGGAAGCTGCCAGTGCTTCCCGGTGGGCCCGCCCTGTTTCCCGTGCTGAAGCCGAATCGACTCGTCGAAGCACGAACAATCCGGCGAGCGACAGGACACTTGGTCCTGCGAGCATGGCCGCGAGCCAGGGCATGTCATTGATTCCTACGATGACGGCACCGGAGAGCATGGCCACGACGACGATGAATCCCGCGATCAGGCCGCCGAGGTAGAGGTTGTGTGTGCGGCGGTCCTGCGCCTCCTTGAACTCCAAGCGGGCTCTCAAGAGGCTCAGTTCGTGTAGGCGCGCCAGTTCAGGTTCTAGTGCCGCAAGAGCTGCCTTCAGGTGTTCCGGGGGAAGTGCTGCCCACTGCATGGCGATGTCAAGGCTATTGAGCTGTCGAGGCTGCTGATTGCTGGTCATCGCTGAGTTCCCCCGCCTCCGTGAAGCTCTGGTTCCATCTCGCCCGTGGACCCTTCTGGCGGAGGCCCCAGGAGGCGGAAGAGTCGGTCCAGTCCTGTGGACATGTTTTGGGCGGCAATGGCTGCGTCAGCCTGATCGCCAAGTTCGATCAGGTTGGGTACGGAGATCGTGGGGCTGGGCTCTGGGTGAGCCGTTACGTTTTTCGCAATCGAGGTGTGGGGTGCTGTTTGGTATTGGTGCGAACGGCGGCGCGATCCGACCCGCAGGGTAAGCAGTTTTCTAAGCCACCGTGGGCTGAGGTCGAAGCCGAGATTGATTTCGGTATCCCCGGTGTGCCCAAGTGTGGTACGAGAATCCACGCTGATGGGCTTCTGCTTGGATTGTTCGGACTTTAGGCGATCCAGTTCCTGTTCGAGCTCTTGTACTCGCTGTAGCGCGGCGGCGTGTGCTTCGTGTAGTGGATCAGGTGCTTCGGAATTCTGTCTCTGCAGTTCTTGAGCTGCTGCGCGGTGGAGATCTTCAAGTTCATCCAGCGCGTGTAGAGCTCCGGCCGCGAGGAGGAGCGGTTCTAGTGCTGACTGTGGGGGCAGGCGTTCGCCCCTCATGTAGCGATACAGCTCGCTTTTAGTCATGCGCGTCTGCGTCGCGAGTTCCGCCAGCGGCACGCCGTTTGTCATCAGGAATGCCGTCAGCGATTCGGCGAATTGCCGTAGCGCCGGAAGCTCCTGTGAATTCGACACCATCGTCCCCTACCTCGGGTTTCCGCAGCGGTCCGGCGCGACTCATCGTTCGCGCGTGATGGGTCCCGGTCGTGACGATAGCGCGCAATCATACCACCCACCAACTCCCCATCTACTGGCGCTCGTTGAGGTTGTGGCGCGATGTCGGGGACGGCATTCGGGAAGAGGGCGCTGCGATCTCCAGGCCGTGGTTGGCTCGGGCGCGCCCCATAGTGCTTCTCAGTCGGACGAGGGTGGCTCGTTGTTGCATGCCAGCGAGTCTGCCGGGCCGATCACCCTGCGGTCCTCGTTGATGCAATGACTCGCAACGCATCGGCTCAGAGGGAGGGTACGGAAGGCGGCTCGGTACGTGCCAAGCGGTCGTACAATGTCGAGCTGGTCACTGACCATTGCGTCCAGCGGGATGGGGTGGCTCATGCGGCGCTGCTCCTGGGCGAGTTGATGCGGCAGGCCGACTCGTGGTGGGCGCCGCGGGACACGAACCCTTCGGCGCAGCACGCGGCGGCGAGCTCGTCCGCGAAGTCGGGCGGGCGCAGGCAGTTGGTGCCGTGCGCACGGCTGGCGGAGTGCTCGGGGAGACGGCAGCACGGCATGCCGAGGAGGAGCTCCTCGCCGAGCGCGGCAAGGCGGGCCTGCTCGTGGCGGACGAGGGTGCGGCGGTGCGCGGCGTACGAGCGGCGGGCGCACCAGCCGAGGAACGCGGCGACGTACAGGCCGGGCACGGCGGCCCACGGGCTCATGGTGGTGCCGAGGTAGACGGCGCCGGCGGTGAGCGCCGCGGTGCCGAGGGAGCAGCCGCGGGCGGTGCGGAGGTGCGGGGTCATTTCGGGTTCCTCCTGAGGGCGTTGAGGGCGCGCCCTGCCCGGCCGAGGCCGAGCAGGAACGCGGAGATGAACGAGGTGAGTACGACGCCGAGAGCCGGTGATCACGCGACTTCCTCGTACTCGGTCACGGGCTGCTCGGTGCGGCGGCTGATGCGGACCCACAGTCCGGTGACGGCTCCGGCGAGGGCGACGGCGACGGAGGCGACGAGGATCCCGGCGACGGCGGACCATGCGAGTGCGGCGTAGAGGACGAGTTGTGCGGTGGTGATGAGGTCGTGGATCACGCTGCTACCCCTCGTCGGCCATGTTCGTACAGTGGCGCGCTCCACCTGGACGCCATGAACCACGCCCGCTCCACGGTGTGTGGGTCGACGGCGGACGGGATGGGAGCAGAGGTAGGACTGTGGCTGAGGTAGCAGTGCGTAAGCACTGACCAGCCTGCCCAGCCTCAACCTGCTCTTGACGTCCTACGGTTGGCACAACGTCCACAGTCACGGCGACCCGTCCCTGGCCACCACGCTCCTTGGCCTGCAAGTTCCCGCGGTGCGCGTGCTGACACCGGCCGACCCGACCAGGACCGCAGCCGCCCTGGATGGAGCGTTCGACTCCGTCGGCAAGGTCAACCTCGTCGTGGCGGGCAAGCACACGCGTACCGCTCACCCCACGGCAACGATCGAGGAGGAACACGAACGCGGTCTCGCCATCTGGCCGCACCTGAGCGACGACGGCGACCCTGACCTCACGATCGTCACCGCAGGAGATATCCCGGCCGCTGTCGCGGCAGATGCGGTGGACCATGTCCGTGAGCATCATGGATGCCGCATCCGCGTGGTCAACCTGCTCGACCTGACCGTGCTCGGATCCCCTCAGGTGTGGGGACGCGGCCTCAGCGCCGGTGAGATCGACCACTACCTCGGCACCCACGCCCCCGTCCTCGTCCTCACCCTGGGCCACCCCGCAGCGGTCTGGGGCCTTCTGGCCAGCCGACTCCGGCGGCCCGTGGACATCATCGGCTGGCAGGAACCGCCCGGCCCCCTGCCCCAGCGGTTCCTCGCCCACGCCCTCAGCATGGACCGAGCAGGTGTGGAGCGGGCCGCCAGCCTGTTGCTGGGGTCACGCGAGGTCGTCCGATGACCCTGCCCACCATCGAGCACCTGGAGATCACCGAAGTCCACGAGGGC
This sequence comes from Streptomyces sp. NBC_00009, assembly GCF_045040855.1. Taxonomy (NCBI): domain Bacteria; kingdom Bacillati; phylum Actinomycetota; class Actinomycetes; order Kitasatosporales; family Streptomycetaceae; genus Streptomyces; species Streptomyces sp. NBC_00009. The sequence goes on along the minus strand of NZ_CP108312.1, from coordinate 852,776 downwards.
GTCGCCCCAGGCGACGACGCGGTCTTCATCAAGGTCCACAGCGCCGGAGCAGTCGGCAGCTACGGCCCGGTCAGCGAGCGCATCGGCGCTTATGTGAGGGGCACTCTGACGTCCGCCGTGCCGGGTGCTGACACGACCGATCACGACGGACTGCTGGACCAGCTGCGCACGGCGGCCCGCACGGACCCATCCGACAGTGCCTCGTGGGCCGTCGGCGCAGTCGACTGCGTGGCCTGGGACCTCCACGGACGTCTCGCTGACCGCTCCGTCGCCGGACTCCTGGCGACATCCATTCCGCAGTCTTCCGTGGCCGCCTACGCCTCGTGGCTTGCCCAAGACCTTTCCAGCATCGACGACGTGGGCATGCTGCGCAGGATCGCAGCGGACGGCTGGCACTTCACCAAGTGGGGGCTGCGCCGGGCGCCAGGTGACTCCTCCGGTGAGGCGGCGATGCGCATGGCACGGGCCGTGGAGCGATCCGCCCAAGCCCTCGGCACCGCCCTCGCTGTCGACGCTGTCGGCACCTGGACGCCATCCGTGGCCATGGCCCTCGCGCGGAACGTGGACACTGCCGGCCTGCTCTGGCTGGAGGACCCGCTGCCGCGCCACGACCTGGACACCTATGAACTCCTCGCAGCCACTCGGTTGCCCTTGGCTGTCGGCGAGCGGGCGCGCTGCGACGAGGATCCCGTCGGGCTCATCCAGTACGTCCAGCCCAGCGCCCTGACCCTCGATGTCGTCGCCTGCGGCGGACTGACCCGCGCGGTGCAGATCCTCGGCGTAGCCCAGTCCCAGGCCATCCCGATATACCCGCACGGCCGCTCGCTCGTTCCCGGTCTCCACCTCGCGGCAGCCTTCCCCGACGCCGTACCGGCCGTCGAGTACCGCCTCCAGTGGGAGCCACGACGCCAACGCCTCTACGACATTCCCCTCCAACCCGAGCACGGACGCATCCGCCTGCCGGATGTCCCAGGGCTCGGCACGATCCCAAGGAGCACAGCATGTCCGGTACTTCGATGAACGTCTCCGTCCATGGCACGGTCGCCCAAGGTGCGGACGGGCCGATGCTGGTGCTCTCCAGGCGGCTCGACGGACACGACACCTTCCTCAAGGGAAGTCTGGAGCTCGGAGAGGCCTCGGTCCCGGTACGGATCCTGACCCTCGATGACGTCACGGTGCTGCGTCCGGCGGACCAGTCCGGTCTTCCGCCAGTGGGAACACTGTGGCAGGGGAGCCTCGACTTGCCCCATGGGCTGCGTCCGCGAACTGTTCCACCGGACCTGCAGGAGACGGCGGTACGCGAGGGGCGGTCCCTGGAAACGCTGGATGAGGCGGAACTGCGCTACGTCCTGACCTTCCTGTCCGAATCCACGACCACCGCGATCCGGCAGGCCCGTGTCGCGGCCATCGTCTCCGCCCTACCCATCGCTACGAGGAGCTCACAATGACGCTGGCCCCCTCGCTCCTGGTCACTGTCGATGTCGGCGGAACGCTCGGTACCGCTGACGGGCCCGGTCTTGCCATGCGGCTTGCGGAGGCTTCCCCTCTGCCCCCTGCTCGCGCCCGCGAGGTCATGCGGACCGGCCTGCACACCCAAGCGGCGCTCACGGAGACCGTGGTGGTCGAGGTCTGTGAGGCATTGGAGGTGCCGGCTGCTGCCTTTCCGCGTGATCTATCTCCGGCCCCGTTCCGTCTGTTTCCCGGGACGGTGGAGGCTCTGCGCCGCATCAGCGCTGTGGCCACCGTGGTCACCCTGTCCAACGTCACGTGCGTCGACGCCGACACCGAGGGGCTGCGCGGCCTGCTCTCTCCCTGGGTGAGCGACTTCTTCCCCTCCTGCCGCATTGGGCATACGAAGCCTGACCCTCGGGCGTTCCAGGCCGCTGTCGACCATTTCGGTGTGCGGCCCGATCGCGTGATCCACGTCGGGGATGACTGGGCCTGCGACATCGTCGGAGCTGTCGAATCAGGCATCAGGGCAGTCTGGATATCCCGCGGACGCCAAGTCCCCGACCCTTCCTTGGTCGTAAACCATGGCGTGCTCGTCGCCACCGACCTGGCGGCGGCCGCCGCGCACATCACTCACCTCGCAGCAGGGAACCTCGAATGAGCCTCTTCACCGGAACCGCCACCTATTACCGCCAGTTCCGCCCCGGCATCCCCGACGATGTGGCCGAGGTCCTCGACCGGGCCGCACCGGCACGACCCGGCGGAGGCCGCCGGCTCCTGGACGTCGGCACCGGAACCGGGCTGGTGGCCGAGGCCCTACTGGGGCGCTTCGACGACATCATCGCCATCGACAACGACGCCGACATGCTCGCCGCCGCCGAGTCGGCACTGCGGCCGAAGCTTGCCGCGGCCTCCCACCTCTCGCTGGTGGAGAGCACGGCCGAGGACTTCACCCCGCCTGCTGACTGGCAGGCTGAACTCGTCACCATCTGCCGGGCGTTCCACTGGCTCGACCAGGCCAGCGTGCTGAACCTCCTGGACCGTCAGGTCGCACCGGACGGCGTGGTCGCGATCTTCGGAGACAACAGCTTCTGGGCAGCGGGCAGCGACTGGAAGGAAGCGGTCAGGGACGTCGTCAAGAGCTTCCTCGGCGAAGAGCGACGCGCCGGATCCGGGACCTTCCAGCACCACAACCGCCCCTACAGCGAGATCATGGAGGAGTCGCCCTTCAACGAGGTCGAGGAAGTCCGCGTACCAGTGGAACGCACCTGGAACGCCGACAGCATCCTCGGCTACCTCTACTCCACCTCCTTCGCCGCTCCTCATCTCTTCGGCGACCGGCTGAAGGAGTTCGAGGTCGCGGTGAAGGGCCGACTGGCCGACTTCAGCGACGACGACACCTTCCCCGAGGACAACGAATTCCTCATCCGCCTCGGACGGCGTGGTCGCGATGCCGGGTGACGGCGAGGGGCGGGCGGTCGTACGGAAGGCTGACCGCCCCGCAGGTCGCTGAGGATCTGAGTGAGCAGTCGATCATCTGCCTGCCGGTCGGATCCCTGGAACAGCACGGCCCACATCTGCCGCTCAACACCGACACGGTCATCGCCGAGCGCTTCGCCGCCCGCCTGGCCACGCACGTCGCGGGTCGGCACGACCTGTGGGTCGTGCCGGCCGTGCCCTACGGGCTATCCCCGGAGCACGCCTGGTCGCCCGGCACGATCACCTTGACCATCCCGCTCTACGTCAGCTTGATCGAAGCCCTGGTGGCGGAGTACGTCCGCGCCACGCCGGCACGAACGGTGCTCATCGTGAATGGCCATGGCGGCAACAAGGGTGTCCTAGGGCCTGTCTTGAGTTGTGATCATGCGGGGCGGAGGCTGCGGAGCCAGGTCGCCGCCCCGCGGAGGTGAAGTCCCGCAAGATAGCTTTCGGGCGTCTTGTCGTAGCGAGTGGCGAGCCCCCGCCACGTCTTGATCTTGTTGATGCAGCGTTCCACCGTGTTCCGCTCCCGGTAGAGCTGAGCGTCGTGGAAGACGGGCCGCCCGCCCCGATGCCCTTTCCTCTTGCGGTTGGCGGCCTGGTCCGCCTTCTCCGGGATCACCGCCTTGATCTTCCGCTTGCGCAGGTAGGTGCGGTTGGCACGGGAGGAGTACGCCATATCGCCGGCGACCGCGCCGGGCCGCGTGCGCGGGCGGCCGACGGGCCCACGGACCTTGACCTTGTCCAGGACCGGGATGAAGCGGGGGCTGTCGGCGGCCTGGCCCTCGGTCAGCTCGAAGGCCAGCGGGCGGCAGCGCCGGTCCGCCGCGAGGTGGACCTTGCTGGTCAGCCCGCCGCGCGAGCGCCCCAGCCGGGCGGCCTTCAGCCGGGACCGGCGTCTGCGCCGCACGCGCCGCCGCTCTTGCTGCCGCACGTCGGCCTGGTCCGTCTTGGCTGGGGCCTGCGCCTTTCGTCCCCTCCGCCGCCCTCTTTTTGTCTTCCCGGCCGCCCTCTCCAGGGACGCCAGGACCTCATCCCTGACTCGCGTGCCCGCCGCATCGTGGTGGGCACGGACCACCGTGGAGTCCACGCTGACCAGGGACAGATCCGCCTGCCCGCGCCGGGCCGCCTCGGTGATCGCCGCGTCCAGCAGCCCTTCGAAGACACCCGCGTCACGCCACTGGGCGAAGCGGTTGTAGACGGTCTGCCATGCCCCGAATAGGGGCGGCACATCCCGCCACTGGCTGCCCGTGCGAAACCGCCAGATTACCCCCTCGAACTGCTGCCTCAGTCGCTCGGGGTACGGGCCGAACCTGCCGACGGGCAGAAACGTCCTGATCAACTCCCAATCGCCATCGGTGAGTTCCGCACATTCCACCCTGGTCTTCTGCCAGATGGCGAGCGACCCTGAAGAATGCACCCCCACGTCTTGATCACAACCGAAACAGCCCCCAGCCGCCCGCCAAGGCGCATCATTCGTCGAATTGGCCGGACCACCCAGTTCTCTGGCGCCAGCGTGCATGTGTTGTTTCTTCTTCGGGCATTCCAAGCGGGGTGAGTCGGAGGAGGAGGTCGGACCGAAATGGACGCGGAGACGGTCGTCGCGGTGTGTGCCGTCGTGATCGCCGTTGCATCGCTCGCCGTCTCGTTCTACGAGGCACGCGCGGCACGGCAGCACAACCGCCACTCGGTGCGGCCCCTACTTCAGTTGCACCGAGGGAGGGACCCCCGGGGGGCCAAGGGAGGGATCAGGCTCACCAACACCGGTCTCGGCCCGGCGGTCATCGTCAGCACAACCCTGACACTCGACGGCGAAGTGATCGGCGCGTGGAACAGGGTCGGCCCGAACAGGGTACGTGACGGCCTCGCCGTACGGCCCAATGTTGTGACGTTCAGTGAGACGGAGACCATCGCCACCGGCTATGAGGAGTTCTTGCTGAGCGTGGACTCGTACGAGCCACAGGCTCATGCAGAGTTCGTAGACCTGATAACTCGGCGCCTGTGCCTGGAGATCCACTACGAGTCCCTCTACGGCGGGGAGAACTATCACGTGGCCCTGCGCCCCCGCAGTGGCGCAGAGGGCTGACGGGGGTCGCCGACCGTAAGAAGCAAGGGTGCGGCGGCCAGGTGGGACAAGACATCCGCCGGCTCCTGGTCCGGTCAGGAAGCCCTCAGCGGACTACGGAGCCTCCGACCACGCGTGATCTGAACTCGAGACAGGCCCTAGGAGGCCAGGGCACTAGCCCGGCGCTTGCCGGTCCAAGGGGTGGCAGGGAGGCTTTCGCTGATGAGAACCACGCCTGCCAGCTACTCAATAGAGTTGCGTTCCTCGGCGATCCATCGAGGAGCATCGTGACCTTGGCTGTAGGCATCTTCGACCTGTTCACCTACGGGATACCCGGCGCACTGCACCTGTCGTTGATCACCTACATACTCGCCCGCTGGAACATAGTTGATCTCGGAGATCTCACCACGGCACCGTCAGCGGTACAGGTGGTCGCGTGTGCTGTTGCCAGTTACCTGCTGGGGCATCTCGCCTACCCTCTGAGCGCTCTCCTGGACAAGGTGGCACCGCGCTGGAATCGAAACGTCGAGCGCGCTCGGCTGGAGTTCTTGGCCAGGGTGCCCGAGGCTCAAAGCCGAGCTTTCGTGCACACCGACATATCTCTGCTGTTGGCCGCGGTGGAGCTCCACGACAAGGAAGTAGCGAGCGAGATCACTCGGCTGCGAGGCCTCGCGCTGATGCTACGAAACTCAGCCCTTGCGTTGGCGTTCGCGCTGCTCGTAGCCGTGATTGAAGTCATCGTGAGCTCCAATCGTGTGCTGGCAGGAGGGTGCGCAGGCGTGCTACTCGCCAGTTGCATCGCCGCAGTCCGAGAAGGACGCCTTGTGCAGCACTTCGACCGCCTGAAGACTCTGGAGATCTGCTTCTGGATCCCAGACATCGACAGCAAACTTGGTTCCGGCCGCAGCTGATCACGCAGACGATATGCAGTGCAGCGCCCAGGTTCCTTCGGCGGCAGTCGTTGGAGCGTGATGCGCACGCTGAGTGACCTACACGGCGCGTCTAACGTGCGGCTCGTCGTGTGGTTCCACTGACGCTGTGGGCCTGCACGGAGCGTTCTACATGGCCGAACGGGCCAACTATCTCGCTCAGTCACAACTGTGACTGAGCGAGATAGTTGGCCCTTGAGCACGCTAGTTAGCCCGCTGTCCTGTCTCGCATAAGTCCGGGCAGTCTCAATAGATCCCCCGGCAACTGAGGCCGCCGCAAAGGCCAAACTCGCCCAACTCGACAACCGTCGGCGCACTGCGGCCGTCGACCTTGGCCTGCCTGCCTTCGCTGACGTCGTCGTCCGCATCACCACGTCGATGGACCCGCACCTGCCCTGGATATCCGTGGCCACCGCGAGCCTGCACCGCCTACGCTCCACCCCATGCGCAGTGTGTTTGTCTTCCCTGCAGGAGAGCGAGCGCAGACCGTTGCCTCGCTCGATCAGCGTCTGCCACAGCAGCGTGATCCGTGGCCCCTGGACGGCAACCTCTACATCGACATCGTCGATGATGAATCCGGGCACCTCTTCTCCGACTGGGATCCCGACGAGGTTGCAGTCCTCGAAGGGGCTGTCGGACACCACCCCGGCTGGGCAGTGCAGATCGACATCTCCGGGCGCATCGACGGCACCACGGAGATTCACCAACTGGTCGCGCTGGTACTCGTGCACGGTGGAGTTGCGTTTGACGACTACTCCGCCCACCCCTGGACGCTGCAGGAAATCGAGTCCGGCACCGTGATCGGCGGCCTACGCTTCTTCGACTTCCGCACCTACCACGAACTCCACCGCGAACAGTGACATCGCAGGCCTGACGACCGTTCAGGCAAGGTCGGATAATGATCGGAAACCGCCTCGACATCACCGACGCCCGCTGGGGACTGAGCGGAGCCGAGGCCGTCTTCAAACTCCGCACATTGATCGACAACGGCGACTCCTGCTGGTGCTACCACGCCGCCCGGTAGCACCACCGTCTCCGTCCGGCGTCCGACCGGCAGGTATGTATTCTCGTCGCTTGATCACGGGGCTGCCTTGCGGACAGACTGAGCTGGTGAGCGCCGACCTGCCCGCCTTCCGTTACCACCCCGATCCGCTCGCCAGCGGGTCCTTCCGCGAGAGCACCGAGACATGCGTGTGCTGCAACCGCAACATGGGGTGGATCTACACCGCGACCTTCTACACCGCCCAAGAGGTCAACGGACCCTTGTGCCCCTGGTGCATCTCAGACGGTAGCGCGGCTGAACGGTTCGCCGGCGAATTCACCGATTCCTACGGACTTGAAGGCGTCAGCGAGGAGATCCTGCACGCGGTCACCCGCCGCACTCCCGGCTTCCATGCCTGGCAGGATCCGCGCTGGCTCGTTCACTGCCACGACGCGGCCGCCTTCATCAGTGAGGTCGGATACAGCGAACTAGCGGCCCACCCCGAGGCCCTCGACCAGCTCAGGCAAGACCTGCGTATGGACGGCTGGCACGACGCGGCTCAACTGGAGCAGTTCCTGACCCACCTCGGTGAGGGGGCCACTGCCATGCTCTTCCGCTGCACTATCTGCGGCACTCACCTCGCCTACGCCGACGCCTCATAACCCACCGCCCAGCTGGCATCCAGCGAGATGGAACCGACGATCCCTTCAAGGGATCCGCACTGCTGGCCCTCGACGGTTGACCGACGCTCTGCTGGACAGCACCGTGGCTGCCGTCCAGCAGAGCGCCAAAAGGCCGTATGGAGCGTGTTAGAAGAGGTCCAGTAGTTCCGTCGGGGACGCGATGGAAGGTACATCCGAGGTCGTCGAGTTGCGACAGATCGCACGTCCTGCATATCCGAGTGGGATCGCGGCGGCGACCAGGCTCGGATCGTCGTCGACGAAGAGGCATTGTGCGGGGGCGAGTTTGAGCGCGGTGCTGGCGTGGTGGTACATGCGCGGGTCCGGTTTGTCGCAGCCGAGTTCGGCGGAGATCGTGTACGCCTCGAAGAACTTGCCGATCCCAAGTCCGGTGTGGAGGGCGGGCAGATCGGGCCAGGCGTCCGAGACCACCGCCATCCGCACGCCCCGCCGGCTCAGCTCTTCCAGAGTTCCCACGACCTCCGGGTACGTCTCCAGGACCGTGGCCGGCGGGACCTCACGGCGCAGGTCGGCAAGGATCTGCAAGGTTGGTTCCACGCCGAGGTCACGAAGCATCACCCGGTGGTAGTCGTCATAGTCGGGTGTCGAGGACGAGGCGGCGAAGAATTGGTCGCCCGTGACGATGGCCGCGGCGAACTGGTCCGGCGTGATCGAGGGGGCGTGGGAGAGGACGGTCTGCTCGAAGTCGGCGCGGGGGTTCCAGCGGCCGCCGATCGGCTGCATCAGCACGCCGCCTGAGTCGAAGAGAACAGCACGGAGATCTTCAGGGGAGGATGGTCGTGTCGTCACGTGCCCAGTCTGGTGACCGGACGCCTCGCTGGTCGCCGAAACGGCGCCCACTGGCATATGCGGCAGGTTGGGTTGCCTGCACTCACTTGAGACGTCATGCAGGTATCCGTCTTAGCCAAGTCTGGGTACCGCAGGTCAGGGGAGCGCCCTGCCCAGACTCATCTGAGACAGGACAGGAGCGGGATACCTTGCGAGTCCCCGTGTCCAGCGGTGAGCGGCGCGGAGGCGAATGCCGGAACCGCAGAGCGAGGTACGAGGGAGAAGAGCCTGTGAGCTGGGTGGCCAACGTGATGATCTCGGCGGACCATGCGGACGCGGCGACCGTCGAAGCGCTGAGCTACTGGCTGCGTGATGAAGCACCGCGACGCGAGCAACCAGGGGCGGTAGGAGTGGGGTCGCTTCGCCTCATCACTGGCCCGGCCGCGCTGTGGGGAGGCGCGAAGCGTCCTGAGTGTGCGGTCTGGGCTGGCGCCCTCAACCACGCCGATCTGGCCGCTCTCCGGAGTCGCGTTGCAGCTGCTCCGTGGCAGGAGCCCAATGCGGTGCAGCTCCTGGTCATGGATCAGGAGGAGTCGTTCTTCCGCCTTTGGATGATCAGAGAAGGCAGCCTGGCGCAGTACGCACCACTCGCGCCCTCGGAGGAAGACGTCGACTTCTACAGGGAACGTTGACGAGAGCTGACCCGCAGAGTGTGATGCTCCACGCTCGCAGGCCGACATGCACCACCAGGCCGTGGATGTGCCATCTCTGGATGATGAATCGCGAACTGTCGTGCTCTGTCACACTTGAGACGTTGATCGATAGTTGGTGGATTTGTGTCCTGTCCCGGCGATGTGTAGGCAGTCTCGCTTTCCTGAACCGTGCAGGCCGCCTACGCCGCCGACCCGCAACTGGCCGCCATGCGCATCGACTTCACCGACCTCGTACGCCGCACTGCGGCGGTGACCGCCTCCGGCCTGATCGCCCGCCAGGGCACCTTGCCCCCGAGCCCGACCGCCTGAGCCCCCGCTCCGCCGACCCGGACGCTAGCGGGCGCTCCGGCGTCCCGTGACGTGAAGCAGGGAAGTCGAGGGCGGAACTCCAGCACGTGCCGCGGCGTAGGCCGCACAGGCGTGCGTGAGGCACGTCACACGATGCCGACGGAGACGTGATCCTGGACAACCTGTCCGCCCATAAAGGCACCGACATCCGCCGCTGGGCTACAAAGCACAAGGTCGAGCTGTGCTTCACCCCGACCTACGCCTCTTGGGCCAACCCCATCGAGGCCCACTTCGGACCGCTGAGGCAGTTCACCATCGCCAACTCCAACCACCCCAACCACACCGTGCAGACATGAGCCCTGCACGCCTATCTACGCTGGCGCAACGCCAACGCCCGCCACCGCGACGTCCTGGCCGCCGAACGCAAGGAACGCGCCCGCATCCGAAGCGAGAAGGGCATCCGTTGGGGCGGACGCCCCCTCAACACTGCAGCCTGACCAACCGCGAACTTACACAGGCACAGCGCATCATCGGTCCGCTCGTGGCCAAGCGCGGACGACCGAAGCGTTGTGAAGATGATCTCGGCTGGGCAGACCCGGAGCCCCGAACGGGGCCGGTTCAGGAGAAGGACGGCGCCAGAGGAGAATGACTCAGGAGGCGGACGGCTCGATCTCCCCCGCGAAGACGATGACCTGGTCGATGAGGCTCCGCCGCAGATGGACGACGTCCGTTCCCGCCAGGCGGGGGCCTCCATCCGGCGTCGTGAAGACCCACTGGTACCGGGCCCACTCGTCCGGCATGTCTACCGCCGAACAGCGCACCATCGTGCCGGTCCCCGCGGGGTGGCGCCGGATGTCCAGCACGAACCGCTCGACCGCCTCGATCCCCTCACTGCGGCCCAACGGTCCCCAGAAGACCACGTCCGAGGTTAGGGCCTGGGAGAGCAGCGCAGTCACATAGCTGTCGTCCGAGGCGTTGAACGCGGAGATGAACGTGTCGATCGCGGACCGCGCGGTCTCTTCCTGCATGCACCAGTAATACCACTCGCCTCGCGGACCGCGCTCGTCCCCTGAGCCGTCTCCTGACCACGGTGAACCATCCCGGTCACAGCACTAGTGTCCTGCGCCGGAGATCCGTCGTTAGTTTGTGTATGACTGCTTCTTCAGATGTGCCGGTGCCACGTCGGGGCCCGAAGTTGGAACCGTTGTTGCTGTCCGCTGATGAGCGTGTGGTGTTGGAACGTTGGGCCCGGCGGGCGTCATCTGCGCAGGCAGTGGCCTTGCGGGCCCGCATTGTGCTGGCGTGTGCCGGCGCTGATGTTCCACCGATTGTTGTGGTGGCGCGGGAGTTACGGATCGCGGCGGACACGGTCCGCAAGTGGCGTCGCCGGTTTCTGGCCGGCCGGCTGGACGGGCTGGTGGACGAGCCCCGGCCGGGCCGGCCACCCACCATCAGTGTTGAGCAGGTGGAAGCAGTCGTGGTCAGCACGCTGGAGGAGATCCCGAAGAACGCCACTCACTGGTCGCGTTCATCGATGGCCGACCGTAGTGGCCTGTCGAAGTCGACCGTGGGCCGGATCTGGCGAAAGTTCCAGCTCAAGCCGCATCTGACCGACACCTTCAAGCTGTCGGCGGACCCGTTGTTCGTGGAGAAGGTCTACGACGTGGTGGGGCTGTATTTCAACCCGCCGAAGGTGCGGTGGTGTTGTCGGTGGACGAGAAGTCCCAGATCCAGGCCCTGGACCGCTCTCAGCCGGTGTTGCCGATGATGCCGGGCATGCCCGAGCGCCGCACACATGACTACGTCCGCAACGGTCTGACCACCTTGTTCGCGGCCTTCGACGTCGCGACCGGCGAAGTCATCACCTCCCTGCACCGCCGACACCGGGCGGCGGAGTTCAAGAAGTTCCTCATCAAAATCGAAAATGAGGTCCCTGAGCATCTGCAGGTCCACTTGATCTGCGATAACTACGGCACCCACAAGACCCCGGCCATCAAGGCATGGCTCGCCAAACACCCGCGGTTCCAGCTGCACTTCACGCCCACGGGTTCCTCGTGGATCAACCAGGTGGAACGGTGGTTCGGCTTCCTCGCCGACCAGAAGATCCGTCGCGGCGCACACAAGAGTGTGCGTTCCCTGGAGGCCGACATCCGCGCCTGGGTCAAGCAGTGGAACGAGAACCCGACCCCGTTCACCTGGACCAAGACAGCCGAAGAGATCCTCGACTCACTCGCCCGCTTCTGCCGACGGATCTCCGGCGCAGGACACTAGTAGGGCTCCGTTAGGTCTGTCTCGCCGTCCTATTCGGGGGCATGTTGGAGGGTATGGACACGCATGAAGTGAACCGTGCTCGGGCGAAGTTGGCGTTATTCGTGGCTGACGTGTTCGCGTCGGTGCCGCGCAAGGATCAGCGGGCGAAGGGTGACTGCTATCTGCGGGGACTGATGCTGGACGGGCGGCGTAAGTCGATCCAGCCGATGGCGGAGCGGCTGCCGGATGGCAACGAGCAGAACCTGCAGCAGTTCGTGAACCAGTCGACCTGGGATCCGGTGCCGGTGCGGCGGCGGATCGCGGAGCGGATGGTGCCGCAGATCGGCCCGGATGCCTGGGCGGTCGATGATGTGTCGTTCCCCAAGGACGGGAAGATGTCGGTGGCGGTCGCCCCTCAGTACTGCGGGGCTTTGGGCAAGCAGGCCAACTGCCAGGTCGCGGTGAGCGTGCACGCGGTCTCCGACATCGCGTCCTGTCCGCTGCAGTGGCGATTATTCGTGCCCCAGGAGTGGGCGCACGACGCCGGACGGCGGCAGAAGACCGGGATACCGCCAGAGGTCGGGCACCAGGAGAAGTGGCGCCTGGCCCTGGACACCCTTGATGAGCTGGCCGGGTGGGGCTGGTGCCGCCGGTGGTGGTGGCCGACGCCGGCTACGGGCAGAACGCCGACTTCCGCGACGGCCTGAGCAAGCGGGGCATCACATATGTCGTGGCGGTCCGTTCGGACGTGACTGTCCACCCGCACGACGCACAGCCCACCGCCCCGGCGTGGTCCGGGAACGGCCGCAAGCCGCAGTCCCGCTACCGCGATAAACCGTCCTCCGTGGCCGCTTTGACCGCTGGCCATGGCCCGCAGGCGTTCACCGAGGTGACCTGGCGTGAAGGCTCCCGCGGGCCGATGCGCTCGCGCTTTCTGGCACTGCGGGTGCGGCCGGCCGGGGTCAAGGCACGCCGTCTGGCCCAGGCAGCCGCCACCGCCGAACACGGCCACTGGGCCAGTGTCCTGCCCGAAGTGACGCTGCTGGCCGAGTGGCCCGAAGGCGCCGAAGAACCCACCGACTACTGGCTGTCCAGCCTGCCCGCCGACACCCCGCTGGCCGAACTGGTCCGCCTGGCCAAGATCCGCTGGCGCATCGAGCACGACTACCGGGAACTCAAGCACGGCCTCGGCCTGGACCACTTCGAGGGACGATCCTGGACCGGGTGGCATCACCACGTCACCCTGGTCACCGCCGCCCACGCGTTCCTCACCGAACAGCGACTGGCCCCAAAAGCCGATACAGCGGACTCACCCTCTACCAGATCCTCGACACCATCCAAGAGCTGCTGAACTGCTGGACCGGCACCTGCACCACCTGCCACCGCCCCCTGCCCAGAACATCCACCACCAGCCAGAACCCAAGAACCACAGCAACTTAACGGAGTCCTACTAGCTCCGTGACCTGATCGGCCGGCCAAGTCCTGGGGCTGGACGACAGTCAGCCACACGCTTGAGCCGGCCACGCCAGTCGCCCTGCCCAAGTCTGCCCGTCGGATCGCCCAGCGTGCGGCAAGCACCATCTGTGCCCGCCGTCAGGTCACCAGCGAACCGGTGCCTCTACGGATGCTCCGCAGCAGGCGCTGCCCCTCGTCGTCATCGCTCTCGGGACCGCGTACCCGCTCTGTCACCCCCACATGATCTCGTTCAATTCACGGTCATGTGGATATCCCGGGCGGCGCGTAGTGGCGTAAGTAGTCACGCACCTGAGGCTCGAGTCCGGACAGCTCATTGCCGCTGAGGGCATGCCAGAGACGGTTCTCGATCCAGAACCGATGGGCGAACTCCTCGAACGAAGGTGCACACCAGAGGATTGCGGCCCTTTGCTCCTCCGGATCGTCGAGATTGGTCTCCGTCTCTTCCCCATCGCGCCGTGCCTCGTACTCGTATTCGTAGTCGAGATAGGAGTGCACCACGAACGCCTCACCCGAAGAACGGAGGTAGAGGTACCAGATGACACAGTCCTGTTGATCCCGCAGGAATCGCACAAGGAAGGCACCAGGCTCGACCGGACTGGGCAGGGGCTCTGAGATATCGGTCCAGCAGCAGGTCACCGAGACGTCATCCAGCGAGCAGTGCAGCTTCGAGTCGGCCTCGAAGGTGACGAAGTCCCGAGGCAGCGTCAAGCCCTTGGCTGCAAGGTTCTCTGCCAAGCGATTCAGGGTCGTGACCTGTTCGGGAAGAGGTTCGCCGGTACCACCGAGCCATTGAAAGGCGCCCGTGAACTCGGTGGAGTCGAGCGGCGGCAGGCTCTCGTAGGGGTAGTACTCGTAGGTGTAGCGGCAGGGGCGGTATTCACCCAGGTCGGTGGCGCACCAAGCGGAGTCGAAGCCGACCGAGGCCAAGTCAGATCCTGATCGTTCACCAGGCATCGGTCCTGTGGGGCTCGTAAAGTCATCGCTGCAGGTGGAAGGCCGGGTCCAGAGTGGGTCCGTGGCAACTGGGATGCTGCGCGGATGATCGTGTCGCTGCTCTACAGGGCCACCCGTGGGCTGCTGTCCGTACCGGCGGTGCTGTTGCGCCGGGACACCGCCAAGGACGCCGAACTGCTGGTGCTGCGGCACGAGAACACGGTGCTGCGGCGACAGCTCAACGGCCCGGTCCGCTACGAGCCCGCGGACCGGTTCTGGCTGGCCGCGCTGTCGTCGCTGATACCGCGCCACCGCTGGAGGGACGTCTTCCCGGTCACGCCGGGAACGCTGCTGGCCTGGCACCGCGGGCTGATCGCCAGGAAGTGGGACTTCTCCGCTCGACGCCGACGCACTGGGCGACCGCCCACCACGGCCGCGCTCAAGAGGCTGGTGCTGCGCCTGGCGAGGGAGAACCCGAGGTGGGGGCATCGCAGAATCCAGGGCGAGCTGGCCGGGCTGGGGCATCCGATCGCCTCATCGACGGTGTGGCAGATCCTGCACGCGGCCGGTATCGACCCGGCCCCGCGTCGGACCGGTCCCAGCTGGCGCGAGTTCCTCGCCGCTCAGGCCGAGGGGATCATCGCCGCGGACTTCTTCCACCTGGACACGGTCACCGGCAGACGACTGTACGCGCTGGTGTTCCTCGAGCACGGCACCCGCAGAGTGCATATCACCGGCGTGACTGCCCACCCCACCGCTCAGTGGGCGACCCAGCAGGCCCGCAACCTCGCCGCCGACCTCGGCACCCGCCTCGATTCCCTGCGCTTCGTGCTCCGCGACCGCGACACCAAGTACACCGACTCCTTCGATGCCGTCTTCAAGGCCGAGGAGACGGACGTGCTGCTCAGCGCGCCGCAGGCCCCGCGGATGAACGCCCACTGCGAGCGAGTGATCGGAACCGTCCGACGCGAGGCTCTCGACCACGTTCTGATCATGAACGAGGCCCACGCCCGACAGGTCCTCGCCGAGTACCGGAATCACTACAACCGGCATCGGCCGCACCGAACCCGGGACCAACGACCGCCCGAGGCCCAGGAACAGCCAGCAGTCCCGCACCAGCTCGAGCCCAGTCGGCTCCTGCGCACACGCGTCCTCGGCGGAGTCATCAACGAGTACCGATACGCCGCTTGATCTGCAGCGATGACTTTCCGAGCCCCACAGGTCACCTCAGGTGACCCCTTGCGACCAGGCATGAGCCCACACCCCGGCGACCGTCCCCTCGGGGCGGGCGCCGGGGCCGGCTTTACGGGATACGCTGCGGCCGCACTCCTTCCAGCGTGGGCGTGACGGGGTGCATCAGCCCGTCCGCCCCGAACGTCACCTTGTCGATGGTCGTCTCACGGCGCGTGCCGTCACCGTCGGGGATCGCGAAGCGGTGGTAGGCGATGTACCAGTCGTCGGTCCCGGGTACCTGGAGCAGGGAGTTGTGCCCGGTGCCGAGGATCCCCTGGGCCGGGTCCTTCTCCAAGACCACACCGCGGTAGGTGAATGGCCCGTTCGGGGAGTCGGAAGTGGCGTATCCCACGCGGTAGTTCTCGCTTCCGGTGTCGTCGATCGAGTATGTCAGGTGGTACACGTCCCCCCGCCGGACGACGAATGTGCCCTCGCGGAAATCCTCAAGTCCCTTGATCTGCTGCATCTTTGACGAGTCGAAGGACACCATGTCGTCATTGAGCGGGACCACCCACGCCGAACCGTTACCCCAGTACAGATACGCCTGCCCGTCCTCGTCAGTGAAGGCGGCCGGGTCGATGGCCTGCCCGGCGCCGTCCGGGTTGGCCGCGATCAGGACCTTGCCGGAGTCCGTGAACGGCCCGGTGGGTGAGTCGGCGGTCGCGACACCGATCTTCGCCTCGGCACAGTAGTAGAAGAAGTACTTCCCGTCCTTCTCGGCGATGGTGGGCGCCCAGGCGCGCGCATCCGCCCAGCCCACGTCCTTCCCGAGATCCAGGATGACGCCCTCGTCCTTCCAGTCGACAAGGTTCTGCGACGACCAGACGCTGAAGGTAGTGCCGCTCCAGCCGGCGAACCCGTCGGTGGTCGCGTAGATGTAGTACGTCCCGCCGAACGCGACGATGTTGGGATCGGCGTAGAGCCCCGGCAGCACCGGCGTACGCATCTCCACCGCGGATACCTTCCACGCGCGCTGCGCGCCCGCCGCCGAGGTGACGGTGTACGTCACCGGCTTGCGCAGATCCATCCGCTTCCCGCTCGCCGGGCTGATCCGCGCACCGGGCGCGAGCGTGAACTTGGGCCTCAGCCGCCGCCGGTCAGTCCCCGGCATGACCGGCAGGACGACGGTGGCGCCCTCCCCCTCGATGGCGGCGGGAACCTTGAGCTCCTTCACCTCCACGCCACGGACGCGGGTCGCGTTGGCGGGCAGCGCGGCGATCTCGTCGTCCGACAGGGCCCGGTTGTACAGCCGGACGTCCCGCAGCCGCCCCTTGAGGGTGTGGTCGGAGGTGTACTGCGATCGGCCGAGGTAGTTGGCCGTGGTGCGACCGCCGCCGATGTCCGAGGGCATGAGGGTGATCGCGGTGTTGCGCGCGACGACAACGCCGTCGAGGTACAGCAGAGCGGTGTCCCCGTCGACGGTGTACGTGACGTTGGTCCAACGCCCGTGCTCCAGGCCGCTGTTGGCGTTCGTCTCCTGTTCCTTGCTCCAGTTGCCGTCGGACAGGGCGGCCCGGAACCCGCTGCTGGTGCTGCCGCCGGTCGCGAAGAGATAGCCGTTGCCGTAGCCGGTGGCGGAGGCGGTGTTCCCGAACCCGTAGAGGAAGTAGGGCGTCGCCTGATCGCTGTCCACCCACACATCGGCGGCCACGGTGACGGCGTCCACCCCGGACAGCATGTTGTCGGGCAGCTTGATGTGCCCGCTCGCGCCGCCGAGTACGAGAGCCCCCTCGGCCCAGCTGATGTCCCCGGTGGCGGTGCCGTGACAGCCGTGCCCGGAGGTGTCGTCGGCGCTGGTGTCCAGCGGCCAGTGGGCGACGAGCCCGTCCGCGTCGGCCAGGACAGGGGCGACGCCCCACTTGGCGTTGACCCGGTCGAACTCGTCCTTCGTCACCGGAAGCACGGTGCCGTGCCGAGGGGCCGAGGGCAGCCGGTACTCGGCCGACTTGGTCCACACCCCGCCGGTGAGGTCCGTCGACTCGAAGGGCATGTAGCCGCTCGCGGTGTAGTCATCGACGAACAGGTACCACTTCTCCTCCGTGTTGGACTTGAAGACGAGCGGCCCCTCACCCTGCGTCATGGCCCCGCTGCCGATGCACTCGGACACCGTGTCCCAGTCCGTGTCGAGCAGATCAGTCGCCTTCTCCTCCAGGATGAACTTCCCGCACGAGGACTGCTCCGCCGACCGCTCATCCTTCGTGAACCGGTAGTACGTCCCGTCGTGCGCGATCACCGTCGAGTCGATCACCGAGTACCCGGGGTCGTTCCACACCTTGGCCTCGCTGAACGTCACGAAGTCCGTGGTCGTCGCGTACAGCATCCGGTTGTAGGTGTCCCCGGTGTGCTCCGTGTCGTCATCGGCGTACAGCTTCGACGCCCAGAAGACGACGTACGCACCGACCTCCTCACTCCAATAGGCCTCGGGCGCCCAGGTGTTGCCCGCCGTCGCCGGAGACACCTGCACCAAACGCTCCTGGGACCAGTTCACCAGGTCCGTCGACTCCCACACCATGATCGACCGGGAGCCGTGCCGCTGGACGTAGTCCCAGCCGGCCCCGCCGTAGATCTTCAGGTCGGTGGCGATGAGAAAGAACGTGTCCCCTTCGGGCGACCGGATGACGAAGGGATCGCGTACGCCCTTGTCGCCGAGGGCGGAGGTCAGCACGGGCTCACCACCGTTCAACTCCCGCCAGTGAAGCGGGTCGTCGCCGCGGCTGAGCGCGAAACGGATCTGCTCGCCGTCGGCGGTGCCCTCACCGGTGAAGTAGACGAAGAGGTAGCCCTCGTAGGCGGCGGCGCTCTTGTCCCCCGCACGGGCGGGGGCCGGGGCGGCAAGCGTCGCGGCCCCCAGAGTGAGAGCTCCGGTGACGAGAAGGTGCCGCCGCGACAGGTTGGCAGCGGGCAGACGGGATGTTCCGTTACGGGGCATACGTACTGGTCCTCGGGGTGCGGGGGGAGCCCGTGGGGGCAGAGCTCGTGGGGGTGGCGGTGGTGTCGGCGTTGGCCAGTGAAGAAGCCCTCAGGGGCCCGGTCAAGGTCCCGGACACGGATTGGTCCGAAAACTCGAAGGACGATCGATATACCGAACGGCAAACAGTGGAAAGTCATCGATAAGGGACGCCTTCCGGTGGGTCTACGGGGTCAGCCCGCCCCGCGTCATCTCCATGATCTCCTCGCCGCTCAGCCCGAGTTGGCGCCCCTCTGACACGAGTGCCCGCACCTTCACTGCGAGCCGGACCAACCCCCCGTCCCGTCCCCCGGCGGGCAGCGCGACGCCAAGCCGCCCGCGCGTCATGAGTAACGAGCGGTTCTCAACGGTCCGCCTTGCGCGAGACCTTGACGGCAGAGGGGCCGGATGTGACGATTCCGGCGCTGCGATGTTTGCGTAAACATCGGCAGCGGCCGGGTCTGCCTGCAACGCCGGGCCCACGCCTGTCCCAGCGTGTGTACGCGCGTTTCCCGCGCCCAACCCGGCAATGCGGCACCGCTGTTCACCGAGTCGCTCTCTCCTGAAGGGGAATATCCGTGCGCATGGCCCGAACCCGTCGTATCTCCTCCGCCGTGGCTGTCGCGGCGGCCGCTCTCGGCGTCGCCGCTCTCTCCGCCGGACCCGCCACCGCGGCCCCGCGAGCGGACACCACCCGGTTCAAGGGCGTCAACTGGGCCGACCCCCGGGACAACTTCGCCGACGACGAGCTCCAGCTCTCCGGCCTGTTGACCACCGACAGCTACCGCGAGACGTACAGCAAGGCGAAGCGGATCATCTCGGCTTTCCGCGCCAACCTCGGGGCCAACACCGTCCGGCTTCCCATCAACCCGTACACGGTGAACGGCAGTTACTGGGACTCCTACCAGGGGGTCATCGACGCGGCCTCCGACCAGGGCTTCAAGGTGATCGTTTCCTACTGGGAGGGAACGGGCGAGCGCAAGGACGGCCTGATCGACGACACCACCACCTACTGGCCCATGTGGAACAGAGTCGTCGACACGTACAAGAACGACTCGCGGGTCTACTTCGAGCCCATGAACGAGCCGCACGGCTACACCGAGACCGAGTGGGCCGACCTGGCCGCGAAGTGGCTGGACACCTACTCCTCCGTCCCGCGCGACCGGGTCTTCGTCAGCGGCGCCGGCTACAACGACCACGTCACCTCCGTCTGCGCCGACCCGCGCCTGGCCGGCACCTATCTGTCGCTGCACCACTATGGCTTCTGGAAGTCGTACGCCACCTACGACCAGTGGGTCGCCGACCTCAAGGAACGCATCGGCGACTGCGCCGGCCGGACGGTCGCGGACGAGTTCGGCTCCCCGATGACCACCGGCCTCGACTACAACGTGCCGACCCCGGACGACAACTTCGTCAACTACCTCCAGGCCGTCACCGACACCTTCCGCGAGCTGAAGATGGGCTCCGTCTACTGGCCCGGCCTGCGCAGCGACGACACGTACTCGCTGCAGACCCTGACCGGCACCGAGGACCGCCCCTGGCTGGCCACCACCAATCAGTCGGGTGCGGACAGGCTCGCCTGGGCGTGGGGGCGCGGCGAGGCGGTCGGGGACTGAGGGCCGCGTGCGAGCGGGGCGGGCCTAGTCGGCCCGCGCCGCTCCCCGCGCCGCCCCAGACGGTGGAGGCGGCGACTTGGATGCCGAGGGTGGCGAGTTCGCCGTGCACCCTGCGGTAGCCCTGCGCCTGCCGGAAACCTCATCCATCGAGGTCAGGCGGCGTGGTGGTACTCGTGGAGGATGCCGCCCAGGCGATCGCGTCTTCGTATGTCGAGGCGATTGAGCTCCTCCGGATCGGCGACCGTCACGGGCAGGGGACGTAGCGGGCGGGCGTTCGCAATGCCCTGATGAGGCCGATGGGAGTTGTAGAACTGTTCGAACTCGCGCAAGGCGTGGAGCAGATGCCGCTGATTCCAGATCAACGTGCGGTCCAGCAGCTCGCGCCGGCAGGTCTGCACCCATCTCTCCATGACCGAGTTCATCCGCGGCATCCGGACGCCGCTGAGGATGCTCTCGATCCCCGCATCTCGCAGGACGGCGTCGAACAGCTCGGGGAACTTGCCGTCCCGGTCTCGGATCAGGAACTTGGCCTTGGATCTGGCGTCTTCGAGGTCCATGACCAGGTTCTTTGCGGCCTGCGTCACCCAGAGAGGGGTCGGGTGTGCAGTCGCGCCCAGGATCCGGATCCGTCGGGTGCTGTGCTCGATCACCGCGAACACGTACATCCGCGCCCCGGACAGGGGGACCGTCTCGAAGAAGTCGCACGCCAGCACGGCCTCGGTCTGGGAGTGTAGGAAGTCTGCCCAGGTACTGGAGTTCTGTTCGGGCGCTGGGTTGATTCCGGCCTCCTTGAGGATCTCTCATACGGTGGAGGCAGCCACCTTCATGCCGAGGATGAGCAGTTCGCCGTGGAGGCGCCGGTAGCCCCGGTTGGGATTCTCCCGGGCCAGGCGCAGGACCAGAGCGCGGATGGAGTGCACGGTGCGAGGCCGGCCTGGTCGCTTCGGGCGCGACGCGGCAGCGAGGCGGCGTGTGGCCAGGTCGCGGTGCCAGCGCAGCAGCGTGTCCGGCCGGACCAGCAGTCGCAGCCTGTGCAGCACATCCCGCGGAGGCCCTGAAACGGCACATGGTCGCGCGGCTTGTCGTATGTCGTGCTCGCCGCGTGATGAAGCATTGCATCGGAAGGACGCGGTGTGAGGGGGAAGAAATTTTCCCCGGCACGCAATGCACCGGGGATCCGGTTGATCCCTCAGTGAGAAGGAAAAGCGCAGAACGGCGAAGCAAAAGCACGGGGGCGCTGCATTCATTATGGGAGCGCAGGGCTCAGCCCTCGGAGGCGTTCCACAGCTCGCTGAGTTCTGCCCAGTCCGGAGCCGGGCTCAGCAACGCGGTGGGCCCGTCGGTGGTCGACGTGCGCAGTCCGGCGAGGATCAGGTCCAGGTACCGCAGGTGGAGCGTGGTGGCGCGTTCGTCGGTGACGGGGATCCGCGCGGTGAGGTGTTCGAGCAGCAAGGGGACGTCGGCGGAAGTGAAGTCGGCGCGCAGTACGCCCGCGCGGTGCGCGCCGTCCACCAAGTCGTCGAGGGCGGCCCGGAGCCGGCTGGAGGCGGCCACGATCTCATCGGTGGCCGGCAGTCGGCCGCCCACCAGCGGGAGCAGCGGACCGACTGCACCGTGGGCCGAGAGCGCGTTCCGCAGGAAGCGGGCGAAGGCCGCCCAAGGGTCCGGCTCCTCGGCGAGGGCTGTGCGGGCCTGGGCGACGAGCTGTTCCATCCCCATGACGCGCATCCGCTGGGCCAGCAGCTCCTTGCTGGGATAGCGGCGGTAGAGGCTGCCCATGCCGATGCCGGCCCGGCGGGCGATCTCCGAGACGGGGGCGTCCCAGCCAAGCTCGGCGAAGACTTCGCGCGCAGCCTGCATGAGGCGGGCGTCGTTGCGGTCCGCCTCCCGCCGGCGGCCGCGCGGTCTGCCGGTCTGCGTGTCACCCATGGACAGGTATTTTCCCCTACCGGCGTGCCACGCCGTACCCACCGTCGACAGTGAGCACCTCGCCAGTGACGAAGGCGGCTTGCTCACCGACGAGCATCGCGATCGCCCGGGCCACGTCCTCCGGTTCCGCGACCCGCCCCAGGGGGTGTTCGCAGCCAGTCGCTGTTGGAATTCCTGCGGCATACGCGCGCTGCTCTCGGTGCGGACGTAGCCGGGTGCCACGACGTTGACGGTGATGCCTAGCGGGCCTGCCTCGTGGGCGACGAAGCGGGCGAAGGTGTTCAGGGCGGCCTTGGCGGTGCCGTGGGCGGCCATGCCCGGGGCGGGCGGACCGTCGGCCACGGCGCTGGAGACATACACGATCCGGCCCCGCCCTTGGGCGCCCATGAGTTCCAGTGTCTGTTGGGTGAGCGTGTAGACGGATGCCAGCTCGTCCGTCACCTTCGTCCTGAAGTCGTCCCAGGCGAGGGCTTGAACCGGGGTGGGAATGAAGCGGGCACCGGCGTTGCAGACAAGAACGTCCAAGCGCCCGTCGACCGCGGAGCGCTCCAGCAGTTCGGCAGCCTGGGTGGGGTCGTACACGTCGGCCTGTACGGCGAAGGCTTCCCCGCCGTCGGCCTCGATGAGCTTGACCACCTGGTCGGCGGACTCGCGGCGGGAGAAGTAGTTGACGGCTACGCGGTAGCCGCGAGCCGCCAGTTCCCGTGACGTGGCAGCGCCGATTCCCCGGCTGCCGCCGGTCACCAGGGCCGTGGGTTTGGTCATGGCGTTCATATGTCCTCCCGCGTCGGGTGATCGGCTGCCCAACTTATCGGAGCGGAGCGCTCCGCTCAAAAAAGTCACCGCAATGGGGAATCGGGCCTTCCGGCACCGCGTTCTCCCCTGACATGAGCGAAGTAGTAGTAGCGCGTGCTTACGGTGGTCCCGAGGTGCTGTCGGTGATCGATGTCGCCGTAGCGGAGCCCGGGCCGGGTCAGGTGCGCATCGAGGTCCGCGCCGTCGGCGTCAACCCTTTCGACCACAAGATGTACAGCGGCGCCTTCGGAACCGATCCGGCGAACCTGCCGATGCGGCTCGGTGCCGAAGCGGCCGGTGTGGTGACCGCTGTCGGTGCCGACGCGACCGGCCCCGCCGGTCCGATCCAGATCGGCGACGAGGTGATCGCGTACCGAGCGCCCGGCGCGTACGCCGCCGAACTCATCGTCCCGGCCTCGTCGGTGGTGCCCAAGCCCGCCGCTCTCTCCTGGGAGCAGGCCGGAGGACTGATGGTCACGGGCGTCACCGCTGTGCACGTTCTCGAAGCGATCGGCCTACGTGAGAACGACTCGGTGCTGGTCCACGGCGCGGCGGGTGGCGTCGGCCTGATGGCCGTGCAACTGGCCGTCGAGCGCGGAGCCAGGGTGCTGGGAACGGCGAGCCCGGCCAAGCACGACGTACTGCGCGACCTGGGGGCGATTCCGATCGCGTACGGGCCGGGTCTGGCGGACCGGGTGCGCGCGGCGGCACCGCAGGGAGTCGACGCGGCTGCTGACCTGGTGGGCACCGACGAGGCGGTGGATGTCTCGGTGGAGCTGGTGGCGGACCGGTCCCGCATCGCGACCGTCGCAGCGTTCGAACGCGGGGCCCGAGCCGGCATCAGGCTCCTGGGCGGCGGGCCCGGCGCGGACCCCGGCACGGAAGTCCGCGCCGCTGCGCGCCTGCAGCTCACCGAAGCCGCGGGGGCCGGGCGACTGCGCGTCCTGATCGCCGCCAGCCATCCGTTGCGCGAAGCCGCCGCCGCGCATCGGCAGATCATGACCGGGCATACGACGGGGAAGATCGTCCTCGTCCCGTGACCCGGCCCCTGACTGAACGGCAACTTCGTTCGGATGGCCGTGGCCGGCCGACGCACGAGTCCTGACGCCGGTGTACCCGTGACGTCATGACGCAGTGAGAAGAGAGGAGGGAGCGTCCGGGGCGGAAGCGGAGGGCGAAGAAGCTCTGCCCCGTTGCTCGCGGTGGTGGGGACCGCTGGAAGCTGCGGCACCCACCTGCTTGAGGCGGCAGGGCGCGCCGTTCAGGATCCGTTCCGCCCTGCACGGATTGACCGTGCGTGGACGAGATCGCCGTGCCGATGTCGACCTTGAGGCGAGGGCGGTGGACTGGTCCTCGAGCGAGTGGTCGCTGCTTTCGCTGCGGGCCGACCGGTGCCGCGGTCGGCTGGAACCCCGCTGGCGGCGGCATACGATGCGCCGAGACCGCCGGGGGAGCGGGCGGCGTGCGCCGTGCCTAGGCCACCGACGCGCCAGCCTGTCCTTGACCGGCCGACGAGCTCAGGCGTTGCGCACCGTCTTGCTCACCTGGTCGAGCAGCGTCCGTAGCTGTGCGCTCTGGTCCGGTCCCAGGCCCTCGGTGATGTGACGCTCTACGTCGGCGATTACCTGGTCGGCCGCGCGCAGCGCCTCCCGCCCGGCGTCGGTGAGGTGCAGTTCCTGCACGTGCCGGTGGCGCGGGTGCTCGCGCCTCTCCAACTGGCCGCGGCCCTCCAGGCGTGCCACGAGGGAGGCGACGGCCTGAGGGGTGACGTTGAGGCGGCGGGCCAACTCGGCGCCGGCCAGCCCTGGTTCGCTGTGCACCGACATCAGCAGGGTGTAGTGCGCGGCGGCCATGCCCAGCGGACGTAGCCGCTGTTCCTTGAGCGTCTGCACCGCCAGTTCCGCGCGGCGCAATGCCCAGGTCACCCGGTCAAGCGCGCCGAGCCCCACAGGCTCCTCGTCATCACGTATCACCTGCCAAGGGTACGACACTTCATAATCATCAAGCGTTTGACACTAAGCTAACGGTTGAGGCATGCTCGGCGTATGACTCGCACGATCGCTCTCATCACCGGAGCTTCCTCCGGCATCGGCGCCGAATACGCCCGTCTGCTGGCGGATGACCACGACCTCGTCCTGGTGGCGCGCCGCGCGGACCGGCTCGGCGACTTCGCAGAGGAGCTCCGCGCCCGGGGTGCCGCCGTGGAGGTGCTGCCCGCCGATCTCGGCACCCACGAGGGCATCACTGCTGTCACCGGCCGTCTCGCCGCGGGGGACGTGCGCCTGCTGGTCAGCAACGCCGGCGCGGGCGGCTACGCCCCGCTCGTCGAAGTCGACCCCGCCGACATCGACCGCCTGCTCACCCTCAACGCCGTGGCCCCCATTCAGCTGGTCCGCGCCGCGCTTCCCGGAATGCTCGCCGCCGGAGAAGGCGCGATCATCACGGTGGCCTCGCTGCTGGCCTTCAGCGGCGGCCTCAACGATCCCCGCGCACCACGACGCACTCTCTACGCGGCGGCGAAGGCCGCCACCGTCGCCTTCACCCGGACCCTCACAGGTGAGCTCGCGGACACGCCCATCAGTACGCAGCTGCTGCTGCCCGGCGTCGTGGCCACGGAGTGGAACGAAGGTGTCGGCCGCGACATCCCCTGGGCGATGACCCCGCAGGACGTCGCCTCGGCCAGCCTTGCCGGCCTGCGCCTGGGGGAGACCGTGTGCGCACCCGGTCTGGAGAACCAGGCCGCAGCCCTTGAAGCCCTGCTGGCCGCGGAGTCCGCTCTGCTCACCGGCGGCAACCAGCCCACCCCCGCAACTCGCTACCGCGGCCCGCAGGCGTAGAACGCCCACTGCGAGCGAGTGATCGGAACCGTCCGACGCGAGGCTCTCGACCACGTTCTGATCATGAACGAGGCCCACGCCCGACAGGTCCTCGCCGAGTACCGGAATCACTACAACCGGCATCGGCCGCACCGATCCCGGGACCAACGACCGCCCGAGGCCCAGGAACAGCCAGCAGTCCCGCACCAGCTCGAGCCCAGGCGGCTCCTGCGCACATGCGTCCTCGGCGGAGTCATCAACGAGTACCGATACGCCGCTTGATCTGCAGCGATGACTTTCCGATCCCCACAGGCAAGTCCGAGGAAGGCCTCGTGGATGTCGTCGCGTCTTTCCCAGCGGATGCGCAGGCGGCGAAAGCCGTGCAGCCAGGAGATCGTCCGCTCGACGACCCAACGGAAGACTCCCAGACCAGTGCCGTGCGGCTGACCGCGTTCTGCGATCACGGGGCGGATGCCACGTGCCCGCACCAGGCGCCGGTATTTGTGGTGGTCGTAGCCGCGGTCAGCGAAGAGCAGGTCGGGCCGATGCCGTGGCCGGCCGACGACGCCGCCGATGGCGGGGATCTTGTCGAGCAGGGGCAGCAACTGCGTGACGTCATTGCGGTTTCCACCGGTCAGCGACACCGCGAGCGGAATGCCCTGCCCGTCGGTGATGACGTGGTGCTTGCTGCCCGGACGCGCGCGGTCGACCGGGCTGGGCCCGCTTTTGGGCCCCGCCGGGCCGCCCGGACGTGGGAGGAGTCGATCACCGCCCGCGACCAGTCCAGCTGGTTCTTCGACCGCAGTTCTTTCAGCAGCACCGCGTGGAGCTGGTCCCACACGCCGGCCTCGTTCCAGGCGGCCAGGCGCCGCCAGCAGGTCATGCCTGATCCGAAGCCCAACTCCTGGGGCAGGTACTCCCATTGGATGCCGGTGTGCAGGACGAACAGGATCCCGCAGAACGCTTGCCGATCCGGCACCCGCGGTCGGCCCTCGACCAGCTTCGGGCCCGGCTTGGGCAGTAACGGCTCGATGAGCGACCACAGTTCGTCTGACACGATCCACGGCCGCGACTGACGTTCCCCATGAACAGACCAACGACCCGACAAGCCAACAGTCACATGATCAACAGGTTTTGTTAGAGCCAGTTAGCCTCCGGCCTCGGTGCCGTGTGACCGCACTGGTATCCATGCGCAGCGAGTTCGTGGTGCCGTCAGATCGGTTCGGTCGATTGGTTGATCAGCGTTTCGGCTAGTTCTCGGACGTCTTGATACGGCTGCCTGTCGTTGAGCGAAGTGGACAGCGCGCGGGCGCCCTCAAACAGCACCGCGAGCTGCCGTCCCAGGGTCTCGGGATCGCGTGCGCCTGCCTCAGCGGTCGTTTTGACCAGGCGGGCAGTGAACTCCCTTTTGTGGCGCTCGACCAGGGCCGCGGCCTCGGGCATCGTCCCGGCTGTCTCGACGGCGGTGTTGTGCAGTGGGCAGCCGCGTACGACCTCCACGCGCGGCGGCGAGTCGGCGAACAGTTCCAGGAGACGCTCGCGGGCACTGAGGTCGCTGCGTTCCAGAACGGCCTCGACGCCGATGGGCCCGTCCGAGTCGGACTCGATGCGCTGCACATAGGCGCTGACCAGGGCTTCCTTGCTTGGGAAGTGCTGGTAGAACGTGCGCGTCGACACATGTGCCACTTCTGTCAGCTTCGCGATGCCCGTCGCGTGGATGCCCTCGCGCGCGAACAACTGGACCGCGGCGCGCAGGATCCGCTCCCGCGCTCCCCGCCCGCCCTTGGTCGCACGGGCCATAGCCTCACTCGTTCCCATGCCGCAAGTATAGCGATCGATTTACTTTGCGGGAAGGTCGTGCTAGGTTGAAGTACAGCGATCGCTTTACTTCGAGGAGTGTTGCGCGTAGCCTGCATCGCGCCGCGTGGCGGCGAGGATCGCTGCCACGCGCCGGCCGGTCAGGTGCCGCTCGAACGCTCCCCATGAGGTCGCAGCGACGCAGGAACAGGACCACTCGGTGATTCGGGTGCTTGGGTTGCGCTCTCGTGGTCTGGGATCCAGATCCTGCATTTCTTCACACAGGCACGTCGGAAAGGAACGAACATGCCCACTCAGAACTTCGTCGCAGTTCCCCACGAGGTCGTCCGGTGGTCGATCGACACAGGAACGTCCTTCGAGGATTTCCGAGCCCGGTACGAAGCTGCTGTACCGGTATTGGACATCGATCGGATGACGCAGCTCCGCACCGAGCGAGCGAGTTGGGACACCGTGGTCGCCGCCGCCGCGGAGAACGCTCCGCACGGATTCATGCGATTCTGGAGCACCGATGTTGGGGCGACCATGCGGCTGGCCGGCAACCCGGGACTCTGCGCCAGCTACCTGATGGGAAATCACACCATCGCCGAGCGCATGTACCGGCACGACCCGGCGGTGATGCTCTACGCCCCGCTGCGTACAGCGATCCATCAGGACCGGCAGGGCGCCACGCTGTTCTCCATCGACCAGCCCAGCACTCGCTTCTCCAGCTTCGACGTTCCTGACATCGCCGCCGTCGGCCAGGAACTGGACCGCAAGGTCGTCAACTTGCTGAAGGTCCTGGACGTGACCATCCCGCCTGCCCTTTCCGCAGCCGCAGCGAATGTCCGCTGAGTAGGGGAGGCACGCGCAGGCCCGATGAGAGCGAAGACCCCGCAATTGTTCGGGCAGGTTGCCCATTTCCCTGCATTGTGAGCATCCCGCAGTTCCTATCGTGATCGACATGCAGGGGCCGATTGTCGGAAAGCGGAAGTGTTGATCGCTTATCGACAGTTACTCAAATTCGAGGAGAAGATCATGCAGGACAAGGACACGACCGTGGGTACAGCGTCGGGTGATGACGAGCTGGTTGAGCTCGGCGTGGCGGCGGCCGCTGGCGCGATCCGTAACGGCGACATCACGTCCGAGGCGTACGCTTCCGCACTTTTGCGGCGCGCACGCAAGCATGCCGACCTGAACTCTTTCATCACCATCGACGAGTCCGCAGTGCTGGCTGCGGCGGAGGAGGCGGACAAGGCCCGCGCCGCGGGTTCCACTGCTCCCCTCCTCGGTGTCCCGATCGGGATCAAGGACAGCTACGCTACCGCTGGTGTGCGCACCACGCTCGGCGTGGGCAACCTGAAGGACTTCGTCCCGAAGCATGACGCCGACGTTGTCGTTGCACTCCGGAATGCCGGGGGCATCGTCTTCGGCAAGAACAATCTCGTGGAGATGTCCTTCGGACTGACCGGGCACAACAGCACGTACGGTCAGGTGAAGAACCCCTACAGCCACGCCCATGTCCCCGGCGGGTCCTCCAGCGGCTCCGGGGCGGCGGTCGCCGCCCGCATCGTCCCCGCATCGACCGGCGGCGACACGGTGGGCTCCATCAGAGTCCCCGCGTCCCTGTGTGGCGTGGTCGGCTACAAGCCCACCAACGGCCGCTGGCCCGGAGGCGGCGTCGGCCCGATCTCCCACACCCTCGACACCACCGGCATCCTCGCCCGCAGCGTCGAGGACTGCGCGCTGCTCGACCAGATTGTTACGCGGGACACCACCGCCCCCATGTCGCAGCGCTCCGACCTGCGTGGGGTCCGGTTCGCCCACGCCCCCCGGCAGTACATGAAGGTGATCGACCCCGAGACCGCAGCCCACTTCACCGCCGCGCTCGAATGCCTTCGCGACGCTGGCGCCGACGTCGTCGAAATCGACCTCGGCGACGACTTCATGGACACGACGAACCAGCTGACGTGGAACTTCTTCTTCCGCGAGATGCGGGAGGCGGTCACGCAATTCGTCGCCCGCAACAGCTTCCCTGTCACGTTCGATGAGATTTACAGCGACATCAAGCCCCAGCTCAAGGCGATCTGGAGCCAGGTCGTCGTCCCGGGCGGGCCGGGCTACCTCTCCGACGAAGGCTACGAGTCGGCCCTGGCTGCCGAACGCCCGCAACTCCAGCGCCGACTCGGCCAGGTATTCACCCACAACGCGGCCGACGCACTGCTCTTCCCGACCACACCTTGCCCCGCACCCCTGATCGAACACGGATCGAACTTCACCATCGCTGGCCACCAGGTAGACGACCGGTTCCTCGCCTACAACACCATCCCCACCAGCGGAGCAGGCCTGCCCGGCATCAGCATCCCCATCGGCCTCAGCACCAAGGACCTGCCCATCGGCCTCGAAATCGATGCCGCCCACGGCGAGGACAGCAACCTCTTCGACCTCGCCCGCCGAGTGGAGTCCCTCTTCGACGCTCTGCCCACGCCCGCCTGAACCCCACACCGCCCACCGAGTCAATCGGACACACGCCGACGACTCAGGCAGTCCCGCCGACACCGAGTACGAGGGAAGGACCTCACCATGTCCGAACTAACCGCAACATCGGCTCCCACGAAGACCGTGGACGTCGCAGGAACCCCGTTCGCCTACCGAGAGGTGGGAACGGGCGAGGGCGTTCCGCTGGTTCTCCTGCACCACGTCACCGCGGTGCTGGACGACTGGGACCCCGCCGTGATTGACGGCCTGGCGGCCGAGCGGCGCGTGATCCTGGTCGATCTGCGCGGAGTCGGCCGCTCCGGCGGGACCACGCCCGACACCTTCGAGGCGATGGCCGACGACACCGTCGCCTTCCTGGACGCCCTCGGCGTGGACGCGGTCGACCTGCTCGGCTACTCACTGGGCGGCATAGTCGCCCAGGTCGTCGCCCAGCAGTACCCCGACCGCGTCCGCCGGATCATCCTGGCCGCCACCACGCCAGCCGGCGCCCAGGGCCCGGCTGCCACCGGCGCCACCCTCCAGGCGGCCATCCAGCAGGCGACCGAGCAGGGCAAGCACCCCAAGCACTTCCTGTTCTTCGAGCCGTCACCGGCCGGCCAGGCAGCCGCGGATGCCTTCCTCGCCCGCCTGGACCAGCGCACCACCGACGACCGCGACGCCCCGATCTCCAACGAGACCATCGGCGCCCAGCTCACCGCGCTCACTGCGTGGGAGCAGGACACCTCGCCGACCGGCCTGGCAGCCCTGAAGCAGCCCACATTCGTCGTCAACGGCGACAACGACACGATGTGGCCCACAGCGACCGGTACCCTCCGCCTCGCCCAGTTGCTGCCCGCCGCCAAGCTTGCCGTCTACCCCGACTCCGGCCACGGCGGCATCTTCCAGTATCACGAGGTGTTCGTGCAGCAAGCCCTGGACTTCCTCCGCAACTGATCCGCCAGGCTGTAGCCCACCGATCGGATGTTGGTGGAGCGAACCGCAGAGCATCCCATGGGGTGGCGAGTGGCGACGGCATCTCAAGTCCGACGCCCATGTGGAGCTTGTGCGCTCCTGGATCCGCAGTGTCGAATGCCCGACCTGTAAGGCGGTCGTGGGACGCGCCTGCCGCACTGGGGGCGGCCGGCCGACCGGACAGCACCGCGCCCGCCGCGACGCAGCCGGTCCCATCCCGTACGCGAAGTGGAGAAAGGAGGGGAGGGCCTCATCCCGGAGCAGCAGGCGTACGCAATCCCCGCCGTGCTCAAGGAGACAGAGAAGGCGCGCGCCGACTTCAACGTGGACACCGCCCTGGCCGACGGCGTCGCAGTGGTCCGCATGTTCCTCGCCGACCGGCTCGGCCTGTTCCTCCAGAGCGGGGAAGCGATGGACCGCATCGACGAGCCGTAGTGCACGCCGCGGCCGGCGGCCTCGGGCAGAAACTGACCCAACTCATCAAGGCCCGCGGCGGTACCGTCATCGGCATCGTGTCCGGTGCGCAGAAGGCCGACACCGCCCGCCGTGCCGGCGCCGGCCATATCGTGCTGTCCACCGGTGACGCGTTCGTTGAGCCGGTGCTGGATGTGACCGGCGGGGAGGGTGTCGATGTCGTCTTCGACGGCGGCGGCGAGACCACCTTCCGCGCGTCCATGAGCGCGCTCCGTCGGCACGGACTGCTGCTCTACTACGGGGCGGTCCTGGGTGCGGCACCTGTGGTCAACATGCGAGAGCTGCCCCGCAGCATCAAGATCTCCTATCGGTCTTCCGTGACCACATCCCCACTCGCGAGGCGCTCCTGCGCCACAGCGCCGACCTCTTCGACCTGGTACGGAACAAGAACCTCGACCCTGGAATCGGCCACCGCTACCCACTCGACGCCGCAGCCCAAGCCCATCTTCCCTGAACCAGGAACGACCTCGAGGCGCCGGTCGGCAGGACACGGAAGGCGGCGGAACGCGCACGCCGGTACCCGCTCCCTTCCTCAGCTGCCCTGACCTCACTTGCTGTTCGATACAGCGGTGTCTGCCCCTCTGCCACGGCCTTCAGCAGGAACGGCTGGGCCAGCGGGGCTGCCCCGGCTGCTTCATCCCTGTCTCCGGCGGCGCGCGAAGGTTCCGGGTGGGCGGATCGGGACGTCGTTCTTCAGGAAGGCCAGCCGCACGGTGGCCAGGCTCGTTCCTTCACGATCTGCGATGTCCTGGAGGGACAGGTGGTCCTGTTCGTACCCGATCCGCCATTGCCCGATGCGGGTGGCGGTGTGCTGGGTGCGCCGGAACCGGGGAGGACTCCAGTCGACCGGATGCCGGGACAGCAGGTAAATGACGTGCGCCGTGGTGGTGTTGAGCCCCTGGGCGACCTGAGCGATGGAGAAGTCCCCCGGACGGGATGACCCGGTGCAGCCGGGCCGCGGTGATGTTGTCCGGCTCGGGACCCGGCAGGCGTAGAGGTCGCAAGGTGGCGGCGTCGAGGCGTGGAGCCCATTGCACGGGTTCGTCGATGCCGTGCTCGTTGAGGATCGTGCGCGCGGTGCGGGTGAGGAGTTCGGCCTCCGCAGGCAGGATGCGCCAGCGAAATCGCAGGTACTGCTGGCGCTGTGATGGTGTCGTTGGCGCGATGGCCGGGTGCGCGAGGCCCGGGGGCGTGCCGGTCAGGGTGTGGAAGATCCAGCGGTGGGCGTGGGTGATGTCGGGGAGGTGGTTCGCGCGCGTGCGGCATTGCAGGTCGTACCAGCGCTCCGGAGCGATGAAGTGGGCGCGGGGCAAGGAGCCCCCGCACGCGGAAGAGAAGGAGGCACCGACCGGGGCGGTCGTCGACCTGATGGCCGCACTCCAGGAGTCCGTGCAGAAGGCGAAGGCCTCCCGCGGCGAGAGCGGCGACCACGCGACAGTGCACGAGCTGCCGAAGAAGGAGGCCGCGGCTAAGAAGCCCGCGAAGAAGACGGCCGCCAAGAAGACCACGGCGAAGAAGGCCTCGGCCCGCCGTGCCCGCGGCGCATGACCGCCGCCCCGCAGGGAGGGAAAGATCGTGGCGCAAGATCGACAGGGAAACCACGGTCCCGAGGGCGAGGACGAACTCGAGTCCCGCAGGCTTCAAATGTTCTTGGACCGGAAGGCCAAGGCGCAGTTGATCCTGGGCAACATCATGAAACGACTCTCGGAAGCGGAGAAAAACGTGATCGACAAGCTCAAGTGACCCTGAGCCGAGTAGCGCGGCCGAGCCCGAAGAGCGCTACCAGCACCTAGTCCGGCACGCCGAGCTCCGTATCCGACCGGCAGTGCGGGCAGGCATGGGCGTATTCCGTGCGCATCGACCCGCCCCAGCCGGGCGTGGTCAGAAGCTGCCGATGATCAGCCAGGCTGCCACGCCCAGCACCACTACATACCCGCCGACGGAGATCGTCCTTCCGGCGGCATCATGGCCTGCGTTCTCAAGCCAGTGGCCCATGAGTCCGACGAGCGGAGCGCCGAAGACGATCAACAAGATGCCGATCAAGAACCCCATCTGTACCCCCAATACAGATCACCGCCCGGTGACCCGAGAGGTGCGATGGTAGGGGTGCCTCGGCACATACGGAAGGGCTCGCCCTGTGGGGGCGTCAGCCGAGCCAGCCGACGTCCAGGATCTCGATGTTCAGTCCAGCACGTCGAGTTCCGTGTCCGGCCGGCGGTGCGGACAAGCGGCCACGCCCTCGGTGAGCGCACGCAACACCTGATCTCGGTCGACGCCGCGGGACCGATTGCCCGCCATGTGGCAGCCGCCGACGTGGACGTAGACGGGGTCGCGCCCGCCGAGGCCCATCTCGATGAGCAAGTCCGGGGCTGGCGGTCCGCCAGACGTGCTCGAGGCTCATGGCGAGCCACGTCTCCAGGGTCCGGAGGCGCGGCAGGTCGGGCGGCAAGTCGTTCACATGTTCGATGCTATGGCCGCTCGCCGACCATGGCACCCAGGGGGCGAGCAGAGCGGAGCAGCGATGGACGTGACCGAGATGCTGCAGGTCCTCGGCGTAGACCCGGCCCAGCTCCCGCCCGCCCCGAGCTCGACAGCCACCGCAGCGGAAGCCTTCGCCCGCATCGGCCGCACTCCGCAGCCCTGCGTCTCCTGCGGCCGGCCCGCGACCGCCACGAGCGTCGCCGACGTCCCCGGCTTCGGCCCCCGCTGGATCGACAAGTGCACGCCCCACATGATCGCCGTCACCAAGAAGAGCGGCGTGGGCGTACCCGAGTCGGAGGCCCTGTTGACCCTGCGTGACGCGGTACGTCAGGCCGGCGTCGACGCGGCGCTCCTCGCCGCCCCGCTCACGGAAGCAGAGTGCGCCCGTGGATGATCAGCGCTACCACCTCACCCTCACCGCGACCGCGAACGGCACCGTCATGAACGGCTGGTGGGCAGGCCGCGCGACGGCCGAGCGCAAGTTCACCTCGTGGATCGGCAGCTACAGCGTGATGCCCGGCGCCCGCATCGCGCTCGCCGAGCAGGCGGCGGACGGCATGCGGATCGAACTAGCCTCGAAGTTTCGTGACGGTCCGCCGACGGTGACGGTGGACCGTTTTCGTGCCGTGGGCTGAGGCTGGGCAGACTCAGGGCCCGAGTGTCGCCTCGGGATGGCGCCGGGTTCCACTGCTCCGGGTGTTGAGCTGCTGTCGTAGGGACGGGGAATCTGCTGGTCAGCCAGGGTCGAGCAGTTGGCTGAGCCGGTCGAGGGCTGCGGTGATGTGACCGGTCCAGGGCCAGTGGCGCGCCAGGCGGAGGATTCGCTGACGGCCGGTGGTCACGAGCTGTCCGGCCGCGCTGAACAGGCGGAGCCGTAGTCGGCGGGGCTCCCAGAGCCTGGCCTTGCCGGTCGGGGCGAGCATCGGCATCCAGGCCAGCAGGTCGAGAGCGATCTGGACGATCTCCAGCCAGATCCGGTTCTGGGCGGTGCGGTGCAGGGGCAGGTTGCGCAGGCCGGTGGCCCGGGCGGCGCGGATGCGGTCCTCGGCTCGGGCCCGCAGCCGGTGACGGAGCTCGAGCTCGGCGATCGGCCGGCCCGAGGTGTTGGTGGCGAAACAGGTCAGCCGCATGCCGTCCGCATCCGTGAGCCGCAACTGGGCCCCAGGGTGCGGTCGTTCCTCCTGACGATCAGCCGCATGCCCTCCGGCCAGCCGTCCAGAACGTTGCCGGTGAGTTCAGCGACCCTGGCACCGTCACGGATCTCGCCGTTCGCCTCGACGGCCGCCGTCCAGGCCGATGCCGGAACCTTCAGCACATGCTGGTGGATCGCCTCGGTGACTACCATGCCGACCGAGTAGGACAGCCACCGTCCCCGCTGAGCGAGCCAGGCGACGAAGTCGTAGGTGCCGCCCGCGAGTCGGTGCGGATCAGGGTCCGACGCCCGCGCCGGTACTTCTCCGGCAGCTGGGCCAAGGCCAGTTGGGCGACGGTGATGTGGTTCGCGCGGTGAGCGGCGCCGTGGGTCCCGACGGGCCACCCGTCTCACATGAGGATTGGCAACATGAAGTGAACGGGAGTAACTTTCTCACTCCTCATCTCAGCTTTCGGGTGAGAGAGTCAACAGCGTGCCCACGAAAGGGACTTGCATGCTTCCGGACACTTTGTCGAGCCTTGCGGCCGGCGGCGGAGCAGCGCTGGTGGGAGCTGCGGCCACCGACGCCTGGGCATCTGCCAGAGCGGGCTTCGCCCGGCTTTTCAGCCGGGGCGCCGGGACCGATGCGGTGCAGGCGGAGGAGAACCGGATCCAGCGCTCGGTGGGCCGACTCGACGATGTCGAGGACGCCGGGCGTCCGGCGGCGCAGCGTGCGGCCGCGGAGCGCTGGGCGGAGGAGCTGCGTGATCTGCTGCACGAACACCCGGAGTGCGCTGCGGACTTGCGGGAACTGATCGCCGCCGTGCGGCAGCGGACGCCGCAGGCAGTACCCGGCTTCGTCCAGAACAACACCAACATCGGGAGCGGCACGCAGAACATCACGGCCTCCGGCGACATCCACGTGGGCAATGGGCCGCAGGGGGCGACGTGAGCAGTGGAAACTCCCAGGAGAACCAGGCGCGGGACTCCAGTACCCAGAACATCACGGGCACCGGTGACATCGACGCCAGAACCGACCACAGCGTTTCGCTGACCACGAACACGCCCGTGGCCGTCCACGTCGCCAATGACCTGGGTCGGCGTAGCCCCAGCCCGCTGGCCGTGGGGGCGGCGATCGTGGCGCTCGCCGTGGCCGCGCTCGTAGGGGCACAGTTATTGCCGACGGCAGAGGACCATGGCGAGTCGGCCGACGCGGCGGGGGCCGCGCCGTCCTCCCTCGAGGTCAAGTCCCGCTCGCCGAAAGGTACCCGGTCGTCCGCTTCCCCGAGCGGTACGCCCGACGCCGGCAGGACGTCCGGCGAGCGTGACAGGGCCGCCGGGCCGGCGGCCACGGTCGGCGCATCCCCGTCGACACAGCGGCGGGCCACGCCCACCCGTGTCTATGCGACTGAGAATGTGGCCTGCGGTGAATACCGGGGAACGGGTGTACCCGGGGTCCAGGCAAGCGCGTGTGTGCAGGCGATCGACGGGAAGAAGCAGGCCGAGTACGGCATCAAGGTGCGGAACGAGCTGTCGACCCAGATCGTGATCACCGCGCGTGTCCAGTG
Organism: Streptomyces sp. NBC_00009; assembly: GCF_045040855.1. Lineage (NCBI taxonomy): Bacteria > Bacillati > Actinomycetota > Actinomycetes > Kitasatosporales > Streptomycetaceae > Streptomyces > Streptomyces sp. NBC_00009. The sequence goes on along the minus strand of NZ_CP108312.1, from coordinate 816,508 downwards.
GTACGCGCACGCGAAGCTCCGCAACTGTCAGCCGGGCGAAGGTACGTACAAGAACGTGGTGATCGACCCGCACAAGATCTGGTACAGCCCCCTGGGCGAGTGCACAGCCGAGATCTACGGCGCCGGTGTCCAAAGCATGTCGAAAATGGCGGTCGACCCCGAGGGCACCCACACGCCGGAAGAACTGAACGGCATGCAGTTCAATTCGCCCACCGTCCAGATCAGAGAAGACGGCAAGGTGACCTTCCCCTGACCATATCCCACCTCCGACGTCACCTGGAGGTCCCGTGACCGTCATCAGCCGCCGCGAGCGACTGCGCGCCGAGATGTCCCGGGACGTGCGCCGCGTCGCGGCGCAACTCATCGCGCGGCACGGCGTGCAGGGGCTCACGCTCGCTGAGATCGCACGGCAGATCGGCGTCACCCCGGCAGCGCTCTACCGACACTTCGAGGACCTGCCGGACGTCATCCGGCAGACGGCGCAGGACATCACGGACGACCTGGTGGTCTTCCTGCGACATGCCGAGGCGGCCCAGCCGCGCACGGACTTCGCGGCCCGGCTGTCCGCGCCGACGCGCGCCCTGCGGGTCTGGTCACTGACCCATCGCCATGAGTTCGCCCTCCTCTTCGGGACACCGAGCCCGTCGGCAGGCTCGGCACAGGCACGCTTCACCGCCGAGTGGGTAGTGCGGCTGTCGGGGGTGTGGGGGCCGGTCTTCGTGGAGCTGTGGGCGCGCCAGCCGTACGAGATCGTCGACGACGACCGGATGGACCCGCGGCTGCTGCGTCAGTTGAGCGACTACCGCGAAGCGTCCGGGGTGGAGCTGCCGCTGGGGGCGCTGACGGAGTTTCTCGGCTGCTGGCAGTCCATCTACGGGGCGGTGGCCCTGGAAGTCTTCAGGCACTTCGATTCGGTGATCCCTGACCAGGAGCCGATGTTTGAGATGATGCTGCACCGGCTGTTGGTGCGGCTCGGCGTGGCCGACGGCTAGTAGCTGGCAGGCGCGCAGAGCGGCGTCACGGATCACGCGTCCGGTTACGCGGCGTGTTCACCGGCTTGGAAACGCGATTGGGTGACGCGGATGCCCACCGACCCATGCAGAAGTGTTGGCCTGCGGTATGAGAATGCGGTGCTGCGCCGTCAGATCGCCCGGGTCCGCTACCAGCCGGCCGACAGGATCTGGCTCGCCGCACTCTTCAGGCTGATCTCTCACGGCCGTTGGCGCCAAGACTTCGCGGCCACCCTCACCACCGTGCTGCGCTGGCTTCAACTCTGCGCCTGTCCGAATAGTCCATCCACGCAGTTCAGGCGGCATGTTGGTATTCGTGGAGGACTCCGGCGAGGCGGTCTCTTCGGCGTACGTCGAGGTGGGAGGTCTATGCAGGGGCGAGCGGTTCGGGGACGGCACGCAGGGCTGCTGCCTGATGCATCGCTTGGTGAGGCCGGTGGAGGTGGACGACGTTTTCGGCAGGCGCAGTGTCACGCTGCCTGCAAGGCGTGGTGGAATTCCGGGCGATGCGGGCGCTATGCCTGGGGCAAGGGGATCGGCATCAGCTCCGTCGCCCATGCAAGCCCGGCCGACGCCCGGGGGCGAGATGTGGATTTCCCAGCTCATCGACCGGCTGCGCGCCCTACCAGATGCCGTCGATGACTTCTTCGAAGGTCAGGTGCCACTGCGAGTCCTCGTCCTCGAAGGGTAGAGGGTCGAACTCGGTGATCTCGGCACGGAGCGCGTCAACGCGTTCTTCCGTGTCTTCGTCGTCACCGTCTTCCAGCTCCTTCTGGAGGATCTGGAACTTGGTCAGGGCATAGACGAGCGACTCGACGTCACGGTGAATCACCCTGTAGACGAGTTCCGTCTCACTGTCGCCGAGGGCGTAGACCGTGCCTGTGTCGGGAGCGAGAGCGAGGGTGGTGTCGGCGAACATGCCGAGAATCAGCCAGTCGTTGCACTCTTTGGGCACCGTGCCTTTGTCCGCGTACCACTCGCTGAGGTTGATGGAGTCGTCGGCGCGCAGGCTGGCCTTGGACATGAACCACTCGGTGTCCGGGAGGCCGATGCTGCTCAGCAACAGCGCGGCGCGGTCGTTCAGCTGGTTGTGCGGGGCGCTGTAACGGGGGAAGTAGACGACACCCGTCAGCCCGAACGCGGTGCGTACCTCGTCCGGGGACACGACGAAGTTCATGCTGGGACCTTTGCATTCTGGGAGGGCAACTGGTGATCGATGCTATCGGCCATGGTGCGCCTGCAGCTCCTCCATGTACTTTTGGTGCTCGATATCACGTTTGTGTCGACCGACGTCTTGGTCGTATGCGTTGGTGTGATGGACGGTATTCGCGTTCTTGAAGTATTTGTCCAGCCATGCGTCACAACGGGGCCGTTTCTGACACGGCTCCCGTTCCGTAAAAACTTCCTTCAAGCCATCCTGTTTGCCGTTGTGCAAGAGGGGATAGCCGATCGACCGCTCTGAGTGCAGGCTCTTCTGGGAATAGCCGACCAGAATGCTCTCTCCCCGCCCGTCGGGGTCGATGTACCGCCCGGCGGCATAGTTGTTCCCGCTGTAGTCGTTACGGGCGTACCGGGCCAACTGCGTGGCCTGGCCCAGCTCATCGGTGTAGGGGTCGACCTTGGTCGACGTCACCTTCTGCTTGTACGAGTCCGCGACGCTGAACTCTTCGCGATCCCCTCGGGTGGAGGGCCGGTACGCCTTGCCATTGTCGAGGATGCCGTCCAGGCGCGTCTTGTCGGTGCTGTCCAGAGCCTTCAGATCGCCGTCTGCCTCAAGCCGGCGAACCGTTCCGTCCGCGTCCAGGAGGTACGTGCGGACGTCCTTGCAGCTGTCGATGTCTTCCTTGGTCTTCTTGTCGCTCTTCTTGTGCTCCTTTTTGGCCTTGTCGATGTCGGCACCGTGCTTCTCCAGCACGTGCACGGTCTCGTCCGCCTTCTTGTCGACGGCGTCCTCGGCCTTGTCCATGACGGTGGCGAGCTTGTGGAAGCGGCTGTCCTTCTTCACCGAGCTGCGCCGCTTGCCGCCGCCGGTCTTGTGCAGCTGCTTCTTCTTGTCGAAGTCCCGCTTCGTCTCGTCGTAGCCGCCGGACGCCTTCTCGAAGTCGTCGAACTCGATCGCCAAGTCCGTCGCCATGTCCGCCGATCCGGACACGTAGTCACCGGCTTTGCCGTCGTCATGGGCGTCGAGCGCGTCGGTGAACAGGTCCTCGATCTTGGCAAGAATCTTTGCCTCGATCTTGTCGGTCACGACCTGGGTGATCTGACCGACCGCGTAGTCGATCGCTTCGTGCAGGGCGAACCGGCATGCAGCGATCGCGGCCGCACTCAGCAGTCCACTGAGACCCACGGTGAAGAACATGCCAATGACGCCGGCCGTGGCTGTCGCGGCTGTCGCGCCTAGTTCGGTGATACAGACGATCTTGCAGCCCTCGATGAAGCCGGCGCAGTCATCGAGGGCTTCCGCCAGGTCGTCCAAGGCTCTAGAGAACGTCGCGAGATCTCTGGTGCTCAGCTTCCCCCAGCGCCGGTCGATGGCGTGGACTGTTTTGCCCTTGCTCTTGCCGCCGACTATGTAGGAGCAGGCCCGATTGCCCTGTGTGATCGCATCGTTGATGCCTTCGGCAAGGTGTCGGTAGTCCTTGGCGGTGCTCCGGATCTCGTCTTCGTCGATGTTCGGCCAGTTGACGCCGACAAGGTCAAGGACTTCTACGAGATCATCGGGCAGCGTCTTGCCCACGCGTTTCATCTCCCCCGTGAAACAACATTTTTTTCCTGCTTAGGCCATGACGTGACGACACGTCAACGCAGTTGGCGCCACATCAGGCCAACTTCACCCGCCTCAGGAGGGCGTGAGGCAGACCAACATCTCGTCGGTTCCCACCATGACGTCCCCGTTTGCCAGTGCCGCCACTGATCGCACGGGCGCCCCGGGCCGGAAGAACCGCGCAGCGGGCTCGGCTTCCACCGCCGAGTACTCCACCAAGCCGTCCTCCCAGCCGATCACCAGCACCGGACCATCGGGTGTCCGGGCAGCGGACAGTGCCGTCACGGGGCAGTTCCTCTCCCGCAGCGCAGACGCCAGCGGCGTCCGGCCTGGCGCCCACATGCGCACGCGACCGTCCTGACCTCCGCTGTAGACGAGCGCGGCCCCTTCGGCCAACTCAAGCCCGGCCAGGCCCGTCACCGCACCCTCGTGCAGAGCCTCGTGGGCAACATCGATCGTGCCACCGTTCAGCATCATCACCCGCACGGCGCCGGCGCCGTCCCCATACGCGAGAGCGCCACCAACACAGGCGACAGCCGTAGCGGATCCTTCGACAGCGGCAACAAGCTGCTCCAGCGGCTTCGACTCTGTCTCCAGCAAGCTGGCGATCCCCGTGAAGCGCGGCGCCGTCGGACTGTGTTGGAGAGTCATGCGCCCGTGGCCGTCCAGAACAGTCAGGTCGCCGTCCCGTCCGAAGGCCACCGCCGTGGCCCCAGACACTGCGTGCGGCAGCCGGCCGTGCGCCTCGCCATTGCCTGCAGCGACCAGACGGACGATGCCCTGATGATCGAGTACTGCGACACTGCCAGACGTCTTGCACACGCCGATGCTCAGAGCCAACGCGGGCCCGGGCCAGGGCGGACTGATATCACCGCGCACCCGTTTCCAGCGCACTGCCCACCCTTCACTGTGGGCAAGCGCCTGAAGCTCGTCCGCCAACCGTGGATCAGCGTCGTCTCCCAAGGCTGCCCACAGCATCAGAGCCCTCTCGGCTGGTGAGCAGGGCCGCGTCAGGGCACCACCAGCACGCAGCCACGCAGCACGCAACCCTCCGTGAGATTCCTCGGAAAGCTCGTACAAGGCCGTGACCTGCACAGGATCGATGTCGCACACCGAGCTGGGGTCATCAAGGTCAGGAGCAGCTTGCTGGCCGCCAGACGGCACATCCGGCTCCGGCGATGGTGCAGACGCCGCCCACACCGCGTAGCTCTCCTCGTCCCGCCACTGAGCCGCCCGCAGATCCATGACAGCAGGGCTCAAGGCCGACAACTCCGCAGACACCTCGCGCGTCTCGACGATGAGCCGAACCTGCTCGAACCGGGCCAGCGCACAGATCAGTTCCTCGACTGCCTCGGGTGCAGCCGAGTGATGCAAGTCGGGCAAGACGATCACGGTCCGACGCCGGTCAGCAGCCACTGTGGCGATCAAATCACCCGGCGCGCGCGCGGCCGAGCCCAACTGCTCGGCCAGCAGCCAAGAGGCCGTCAACGCCGACTGCCCGGCCAGAGGAACGAGCCCGTGGACGCGACGCTCCACCACGACATCCGGCCGCGTCGCCTGTTCGGCGAGCCACGCCAGGAACAGTGACTTGCCGCAACCCTCATCACCGCTGATCACACAGACGCGCGGGGCACGTGGATCACGCAGCCACCCCAGGATCGCCACACCAGCAGGCTCACGCCCCGCCGGCGGCGGAGGCCATGCCCGCGGGGTCACTGACGCGCCCGCTCCGCCGCGAACCGGATCAACTCCTTGAGCCCTTCCTCCCGCGACTCAGCCGTATCCCCGTAGTCGAAGCTGTGCGTGAACTGAGCATTGGGGAACTCCCGTGCCATCCACGCGGCGCAGTAGTGCCCGGGCATCATGCACGCTTCCAGTTCGCAGTACACGCGTGTGACCTGCTGCCCATCGACGCCGGCGCCCTGGAGCTGCTGCCAGATCAGCTCTTCCGGATGCAGTTTCCCTGGACCGGTGGCGTCCGTGACGATGTGCTTCTGCCCGCTCGCGTCGACGTGCTCGATCGCCGCCGAGAAGGCGATATTGAGCGCATGCCGCACATCGTCCAAGACCCGCGGCCACCAGTTCTCGCGCCCTTCGAACGCGCCTGAGTCAATGAGACGCAGCTCTGCGTTGAGTTCCCGGAATGCAGCCGCCCCACCGGCAAGATCCGTCGAGGCAGCGATCACACCCAAGCGCAGATCCAGGGCCGCCAGGCACTGACTGAACGCAGACACATCCGAGTTCACCAACATGCCCGGCTCCACCTGGTCCAAGAAGACCGCGTGTACAACACCGTCCGCACTGACCGCCATGTGAGCCAGCCCGTCCACACCTACGCGCACCCAATGGGCCTGCGACTCATCGCAGCGCAGCCCGTGATGCCCGGCATACAGCCCCAGCGTCAAACCGTCCGTCTCGCCCGCAGCCGCGAAGTACGGAGCCACTACCAGAGGCACGCCGACCTGCTCCAGAACAGCACGCGCATCCTCTTGCACGGTGGAACCAAGATTCGACAGCGACAGCCGCCGCATCCCGTCTCTGCCGAAGTGGTCAGCGGCCGAATTCGGAGTCTGGTCTGGCATGAACGAACGCCTCCCCGTAAGTGGTTGATCTCGACGAGCCTATCCACCCGCGCTTTGGGACCGTGAGCAGATCGGGTCTTGGCGTTTGTCAGCGAACCTAGTCCACGCAGGTCAGCCGAGATCAGCCCCTCTGAATTCGAGTCGACTTGGCACGCTGCACAAGAGATCCTCAACGTGGACCGAGCCGAGGAGACAGGTTGATCACGGAGTACCAACAGCGCCTACGCGATCGCTACCTTGCTGCCCCCGTCATGTCAGCCCCAGCGCCCTGGCAGCCAGTCCTGGACCGCAGGATCCCCATCGGCGGCCTGCTCGGTATCGGCTTCGCGGCCCATCCTGACACCGGACACGATCTCGTCATGGTCGTATCCCGCGACGGACACGGACTCTTCGATGGAATCACCGGCGAGAGGATCGCACGCGACCGGGATCCCGACCCTGTCACCAGCACCCCCGACGCACACCCGGACCTCGCCTGCCCTGGACTCGGTCCCGTCGCAGGCACCGAGATCCGCATCGCTGGCCTCTTCGGCGGCGGTCTGCACAGCACCACCCCGGACGGTTGGACGGTGGATGTCGTCAGCCCCGACTGGCCCCACGACCGCATCATCCGCTCCGCCGACGGCGGAGCGAACAACGGAGCGGCGGGAGGCACCTGGTGGCACGTCTTCCACTCCGATTACTCAGAACTGCGCACCGCCGGTTTCTCCCCAGCCGGTCTCACCCTGGCAATCGCGACCAGCAGTGACCTCACCCTCTGGACCCGCCCTCAGTTCCACGGCGAGGACTGAACGGCCACCGGAGCGCGTTCGAGCGCCATGCCATCCAACCTAGTCTGCCCAGGTCAGGCGGCACGTCCAGGGCTAAGTTGGATGGCCAGTGACAGCGATAGCTGGCCCCCAAGGGAGGGGGCGGGAGGGGAACCGCCCGCGAATGGTTCCGGAGTCCTGTGGGGCTCGGAAAGTCGTCGCTGCAGGTCAAGCGGCATAGCGGTACTCGTTAATGACGCTGCCGAGGACGCGGGTGCGCTGGAGTGTGCGGCCTTCGAGTGCGTGCATGGTGATGGGCTGTTGGTCGGCGCCTGGCGGTAGTTGGTTGGGGGCCCGGTGGGGGCGGTGCTCGTTGTAGTGCCGTTCGTAGGCGGCCAGGAGCTGTCGGGCGTGGGCCTTGTTCATGATGAGGACATGGTCGGGGACCGCGCGCCGGATGCTGCCGATCACCCACTCGCAGTGGGCGTTCATTCGAGGGGCCCGTGGCGGCGCGCTCATGAGGATCTCCATTTCCTCGGCCTCGAAGACGTCGTCGAAGGACTGCCCGTACCTGCCGTGGCGGTCACGCAGCAGGAAGCGCAGGAACCTCATGCGTGTGCCCAGCCGGCGGCAAGGTTCCGGGCCTGCTGCACCGCCCACTCGCGGGTGGGGTGTGCGGTGACGCCGGTGATGTGCAGGCGCCTGTTCCGGTGTTCGAGGAACGCCAGCGCGTACAGCCTGGGTCCGACGGCAGTGTCGAGATGGAAGAAGTCGACGGCGATGATGTCCTGAGCCTGGTTGGTGAGAAACTCCCTCCAGGTCGGGCCGGTACGGCGCGGGGCCGGGCCGATGCCCGCAGCGTGCAGGATCTTTCAGACCGTGGACGCGGCGATCGGGTGCCCGAGTCGGGTCAGCTCGCCCTGGATCCGCCTGTGCCCCACCGTGCGTTCTCTCGAGCGGGCTTCAGGGTCAGCTTCTTGAGCGCCGCCCTGGTCGGCGGGGGTCCTGTGCGGGTGCGCCGGGCGCTGTAGTCCCACTTCGCCGCGGTGAACCTGTGATGCCAGGCCGGCAGCGTGCCAGGCGTGACCGGGAAGATCTCGCGCCAGCAGCGACGGGATGACCATCCTGCCGCGCCGTGCGATCGACGCCATGACTACGGTGACCTGCTCGGACGTAATTATCGGCACACACAGGGTCGGTGCCGGCTGCGTGGAGGATTTCCCAGACTGTGGACGGGGCGATCGGGTAGCCGAGGCGGGCGAGTTCGCCCTGTATCCGGCGGTGGCCCCAGCTGTTGTTCTCCCGGGCCAGGCGCAGGATGAGCTGCTTGACGGCGGGCGCGGTGGAGGGTCTGCCGGGGCGGCGGTGCCGGGTGAACGTCCATTTCTTGGCGATGAGTTGGCGGTGCCAGGCCGGCAGTGTGGTGGGGGTGTGACGGTGAAGGCCTGGCGCCGGCGCTCGCGCGGGACGAACCGCGAGAGCGCGGCGAGCCAGATCCGGTCTGCGGGCTCGTAGCGGACCCGGGCGATCTGACGGCGCAGCACCGCGTTCTCCTGTCGTAACGCGAGGATCTCTGCGTCCTTGGCCACGCGGCTGCGCAGTACGGCTGTGGGCACCGTGATCAGATTGCGAATGGGCGTGGTGACGGTGGACAGTGGCATCGAAGGATCGTCGCAGGTGCTGTGCGGACCAGTCTTCTGGTCTGGGAACTGCCAGGTCTGGCCCAGAATCGTGTTTTCGAGCGGCATACGGTGAACATGCTCATCGCTGCTCCTGGGGTTCGGGGGCGTGCTCGAGGCCGAGGGAGGGGTTGCCATAGACGGACTGCACCTCGGCGATCACGACCCGGTATTCGCCCAGCCATTCCCCGTAGCGTGACTTGGCGAGCTGGTGGGTGTCCATGCCGACGAGCTGTCGCAGTGCGTCCAGGCTGGTCCAGTAGTAGACCTCGGAGTGCAGGCCAGTGTCCTCGTTGTGCCAGGCCTCCTCGCCCAGAAACCCGGAAATCTGGCGAGCTCGTTTTGCGATCTCGCTGTCGATGTGGTGGAACTCATCAGTCAGGTTCCGGGTTTCGAAGATGAACGTCGAACTGTACTTCGGGGTGGCGGTCATGCCGGCTCCTTCGCCGTCGAGGGTGTCTCCGCTGAGTCAGGATCGGCAGTGGGTGTGCCGCCGCGCTGCGCGGCAGCGCCGGCGAGGATGACGAGGGCGATACCGACCAGCTGCACGAGCGTGGGCGTCTGGGCGAGCACGAGCAGGCCGATGAGGATGCCGAACGCGGGCTCGATGGAGAGCAGGGTGCCGAAGGCGGTGTGTGTCATGCGGCGCAGGGCGAGCATCTCGAGCCCGAATGCGATCACGGGGGTGATCAGCGCGATCCCCGCTGCGGCCAGCAGCACCCACCAGGTGAAGTCGCCGCCGAACACCTGCGGCAGCCCGACAGGAATCGTGACCAGTGCAGCGATCGGGATTGTTAGCGAGAGGCCGCTGATCCCCGAGAACCGGTTGCCGACGTGCTGCGTGAGCACGTTGTACAGGCCCCAGCAGGTTCCCGCCAGGAGGGCGAATCCGACCCCGGACAGGTCGATGTTCCCGTGCCAGGGCTCCGTTAGCAGCACCACACCGATGAGGGCGAGCAGTGGCCAGACGAGTGCCCTTCTGTGCTTGCTCATCAGCCCCGCCACCGTCAACGGGCCTAGGAACTCGATCGCGACCGCGGTACCCAGCGGGATGCGGTCGACCGCGGCGAGGAGGAACGTCGTCATGAACCCGGTGACCGCCCCGAGGGCGAGCAAAGCGGGGAGATCCATCAGGCGGAGCGAGCGGACCGAGGGACGGGCGATCATCCAAAGGAAGACCACCCCGAAACACATTCTCAACCAGGCCGCCCCAGCCGCCCCGACGTGCTCGATCACACTGACTGAGAGGGCGTTCGAGAGCTGGACGGCAAGCATCGCCGTGACCGCCATCGACCATGCCGGCACCCGCGTCACGGAACGCGTTCTCAAGGTGCGCCGATCAGACGCCGCGACACGGTCACCGCACTACCGAGGCCGGAGAGGACATCGGCCAGCGCATCCGCCGTCGCCGTCAGGGCCTCGTCGGTCATGGGTGCGAGAGCGTCGAGGATGAAGAACGCCGCACTGGTCTTGTCGGTGAGGGCGGTGCGACGGCCCTGCCGCCAGTTCCACCTGCGGCAGGTCACCCCGGTCTTGTCGCGCCAGATGACCTCGCCGGGCTTGGGGTGTTCGATGACCGTCTCTCCGCCGCTGGCAGTATCAAATTCCTCCTCGCCGGTCGACCGCACCAGGCGTGCCGGACCGTCGTAGCGGTAGAAGTCCTCGCCGCCGAGGGGCACTTGGTGGAGTACGGAGATGGCGTTGTAGATGTCGGTGAACGCGTTCACCCGTGGCAGTCCCTGCTCGGCGCGGCGGGTGAGCGCTTCGAGGCTGTTGCGGGTGCGCTGCGGCTTCGCGCCGAATGCCCGGTACGCCTCACGCCACGCAGCGATATGCGGTAGTTCCTCCACCGGGCGCTCGGCCAGCAGACGCCGTGCATGAGCCTCGGCGGCCTCGACCAGATCGTTGCTGGTCGCAGACGTCGCTGCCGGGGCGAGGCCGTCGACCACGAGCAGCATGGTCCGGTAGTCCGGGCGAAGTTTGAACACGTCTGGCTCTACACGGCACGCGGCGAGGAATGCATCAGCCGTCAGGACCTCAGCAGGCAGGCTTTCAGGCATCGGGATTCTCCACTCAGTGTCCGGTTCCGACTCCGGGCTCGTAGACCGTGAGCGAGAACCGGGCAGGCTCATCATGAGGGTTCACGTAGGAATGATGGGTGTCACCGAAGAGCGTCAACGCATCCCCGGTCGCGGGCTCACCCGGAGGCGTCCAGGGTGGGGGTCAGGAGGGCGGACTGTGGCTGGGCCACGGCCAGGACGAAATGCAGTTCGCCCTCGCCCGTATGCCGATAGATGTGCGTACAGTCAGCTGCGAAGACCGCTGAGTCCCCTGTGTGTAGCACGATGGACTCCTCGGCCACCTGTATCTCCAGGGAGCCGTGCAACACACTCACCGTCTCCCTAGTGCCGACGATGTGCGACTCCCCTTCGTAGCTGTCGCCCTCGTACATCCTCCAGTCCCACATCTCGAGTGACGCGGGAGGCTCGGATCCCACCAGCAGCACACCCCGTCCTGGGCTGTGCTCGCTGCGCCAAAGAGGCACCCCGTCCCCGGCACGGACCACGCGGACCGAGAGGGATTCCGAGGTTTCGACCAGCCTCGACAGAGTCGTCCCCAGAGCGTCCGCGAGTCTGCACAGGGTGCCGATGCTGGGGTTTGTGCGGTCCTGCTCAATGTGCACCAGCATGCCCTTGCTCACCCCGGAACGAGCGGCCAGGGTATCCAGAGACCATCTGCGGGCTGTCCGCTCGGTGCGCACGCTCCGCGCGACCGCACGTGTCACCTCGGCTGCCAGATCTGCCACATCACACCCCGAGTCGATGTATTGCTTTTTGCTGACTTCTGCGCGTGCGACGCGGATGGTCTGGCAGCACCAACTGCGCGTGGGCTGCCGGCGGGCCGGTCGGCGAGCGGATTCCCGCCCTCGTGCCCGCTCCGCAGTGACACCGGTGTCCAGCGGATACTCCGGCCGCGTGCTGCGAGGCATCCACTGATGACGGGACCTGGGAGGTGGGGCCTGCTCTCAGAAGGAGACCTGGGGCTGGGCGGGGTTGAGGTAGTACACGGCGGTCTGGTCGGCATGCAGGAGGAGCAGACCCTGCAGCTCGTGCGCGGCCGCCTTGACGAGGTGGCCGTCGCGTTCGGCATGGAGGGTCTCGATGACGAAGGCGACGTGGGTGGAGTCTTCGGTGACGCGGGTGCGGTGGGCGTCGCGGTGGTTCCAGTGCCGGGTCAGGATGTCGGTGGTATCCGTGTAGATGATCTCGCCGGGCTTGGGGTTCTCCACAGTGTCAGGTTCGCCGAGAGGGGTGAACTCCTCGCTGCCGTCCGCGTACCGGATCTCGACGTCACCGGTGACCTGCGCCAGGTCGAAGGCGCCGGCGGGCAGGCCGTGGTGAACGGAGACGGCGTTGTAGGAGTCGACCGCCGGGTTGATGCGCGGCAGCGTGCCCTTCTTCGCGAAGCGACGGCCGAGCGCATCGACGCTGGGGCGGATGCGACGCGGGTTGGTGCCGAAGGAACGGTAGGCGGCGTGCCACGACTCGATCCGTGGGTCACTCTCGTCGGCGGGCTGCCAGCTGCCGTCGGCGACCTGCTGCTCCAGGTCCTCCAGCGCGGAGGCGGTGTCGGGCCAGGGCTCATGGCCCCGCAGGTTTGCGGCGGTGACGACGGCAATGAGGGTGTCGGGGAAGGCGTCCGCGACGGCGGAGGCGATTCGGAAGACGGTCATGTGCTGGGTTTCCGTTCTCTGCGGGTGACTGGGGTGAGGTCAGGGCTTCCAGGGGCCGATGCGGTTCAGACGGCGCAGCTGCTGCCGTGCCGCAGGGGCGTCGAGGCTCTGGCCGCGTTCGTTGAGGTGCTCGGCGACGGCGGTGCGGTGTTCGACGGGCTTGTGGTCGTCGAATTTGAACTTGGCCCGTACGTCGGTGACTTCCAGGCGCAGCCCGCGGATTCCGGGGAGCATTCGCGCATACGGCTGCTGGTCTACGGCGACGGGGGCGTGGTCGCCGTCGGGCTGGAAATGGGCCATCTGGCGGCGCAGCAGGTCGGCCTTGGCCTCGGGGTCATCCACGATGCGGGCCTGGCAGGTGAACTGGACGGCCGCGTAGTAACTGGTGGGGACGCCGTGGGTGAGCGGGATGTCGGCCCCTGCACGCCAGGGGCCGGGGATGAATGCGTAGTCGCCGATGACGGTGAACGTGACGTTCGGGTCGTTCTCGATCGTCTGCCAGACCGGATTGGGCCGGGCGAGGTGGACCAAGAGGTCGTTCCCGTCGCTGATGAAATGGGTGGGGACGACAGCGGGCGAGTTGCCGAGCAGGCCATTGACGCTGAGGAGGCCGAAGTCATGGCCGTCGGCGATCCAGGTCTGCCATTCGGCTTCGTCGAGGCTGGCGTCCCAGGGCTGGATGAACATGTGGTTCTCCTTGCGTGGTCGTGGCTGCGGGATGGACTGCGGCGCGGCTGCTCAGGTCAGGGCGAGGAGGCTGACGGCGGCAGCGGCGGCGCCCAGGCCGGCCAGTTGGCCGCGGTGAATGCGTTCGGCCAGGACGCGGCGGGCGAGCAGGACGGTGCCGGCCGGGTAGAGGGCGGTGATCACGGCGACGACGGCGAGGTCGCCGTTGCGGGCGGCGAACAGGAACAGCAGGTTCGCCACGGAGTCCAGCACGCCTGCGGCGGCCGACATCGCATAGGCGGGCTTTTCGGGGCCGAGCTTGCGATACATGATCCCGGCAGCGGCCAGGGTGACGGTTGTGGAGACCGCCCTGCCGATGATCAGCGGGGCCACGCCGCTGTCGGACGGTGCCTGGTGCAGGAAGATCAGCTGGAGGGCGATGGCAGCGCCCGCGCCGAAGGCCAGCAGCAATGCGGTACGCGAGGGGCGTGCCGAGCCTGTGCCGCTGCCCGTGCTGACCAGGATGACCGCGGTGAGAGCGAGCGGCAGGCCAATCAGGCCCGCCGTGCCCAGGTGCTCTCCTTGAAGCAGGCCCACCGCGACGGGAAGCATGGCGGACACCAGTGCGGTGATCGGCGAGAGCACGTTCATCGGGCCGATCGCCAGGGTCTTGTAGAGCAGAGCGAACGCGGCGGCCGAGGCGACCCCGGACGCCGCACCCCAGGCAAGAGCGCCGGTGCTGAACGAGGCGCCGAGGAACGGCCAGAGCAGCAGTTCGACCGCAAGTGAGGCCGGGGCGGCGATCATCACCGTGCGTAGCACGTGCGCCTTGCGGGCTCCGAGCCCGCCGAGAAAATCGGCGCATCCGTAGGAGAGTGAGCTGCCCAGGGCCAGCAGCAGAGCGATCACGGTAGGTACATCCCTTACTATTGCAGTAGAACGACTAAATTATGCAACGGATCGACCGACTATGTCAACCGATCGACCGTGTAGTGCATTCCAGTAGTCCACTGGTGAGGGATGGGAGATCAGATGGCCGAGACGGCCACAGCCCTGCGAACGGTCGCACACAACGTCAAGGCGGCCCGCACGCGCGCCGGCCTGTCCCTGGACGAGCTCAGCAGGCGTGCCCAGGTCAGCAAGGGCGCCCTGGTGGGACTGGAGAAGGCCCAGGGCAACCCGAACCTGGCCACCCTGGTCCGGCTGGCCGACACCCTCGGCATCTCGGTTTCCGCCCTGATGCAGGGGCCACCCGAAGGCCGCGTCCGGGTGGTGGCCGCCGACACCGTGGTGCCGCTGTGGACGGGAGATCAAGGCAGCGAGGCCCGCCTCATGGTGACCACGTCCGGTTCGGCCCCGGTCGAGGTGTGGCGCTGGAAGCTCGAACCGGGCGAGGAATACCCCAGCCACCCCCACCAGGCCGGAGTCGTGGAAACCGTCAGCGTCACCGCCGGCTGCATGACGCTCGTCGTCGACGGCACTGAGTACCCCGTCGACGCCGGCCAGACCGCCACCTTCGACGGCGACACCGCTCACACCTACCGCGGTTGCGGCACCGAAACCTGTCAGCTGATCATGACCGTCCACCTGCCGCCCGGCCCTGCTTCCGTAGCCTGACGTGGGCAGTTCCGTCGGCCTGTGACACCTGGGCCAGCGCATCCGGCCTCTCGATCGCTCATGCCGCAGAGCCTTCCAACTGTGGCGCCGCCGGGTCGCTCAGCGGCGCCGAGCGCGCCGGGCTGTGAGGCTGACGCTCACAGCGCTCTTCGCCTGTACCCGCGTCGGCCGGACACGGCACCGGCAGCCGGCCACGGACAGCCCTTGGCGTCTGCGAGGGCGCTACTCGTTTCGACTCTCCACGATGCGCACGTCCTCCTCCGTCACCACCCCATCCACGATGAGGAAGGAACGTAGTTCGAGGAACGTGCGCGGGGCGGTGGAGAGGATCAAATTGTGCGCTGACGGCTCCTGCGCCAGTTCTACGTCGAGCGCCGACGGGTATGCCTGGCTCGCCGTGTGGGAGTGGTAGATGACATGCAGTTCTTCCTGCCGCTCGGCCATGTCCCGGTACGCCTCGTAGAGGTCGCGGGAGTCGGCCTCGTGAAGCACCTTCGACTGCGCGGTGTTGCGGAACCGCACGACGCGTGCGCTGTGGTCTTGGTGAGCGTGCCGCAGCACCACACCACACGCCTCGATGGGGTGATCCCGCAGGGCGTGGGCCACGATCTCGTCATAGACGTTCTTGGTGAGAATCAGCATGAGCTCAGCAGCGATAGAGCGACTGGTGCGGGTGCCGGAGCGGTAGTGGTGCGGAAACGAGCCCGGTACACGGTGGGGGACAAGCTGAGGGCCTGCTGGAACACGCGCCGCATGGTCTCCGATGACCCGAATCCGGCCTGCTGCGCGACCTCCTCGACCGAGGCCAGGCCGGAGGACAGCAGCGTCTGGGCTGCCTCCACGCGGACGGCGTCGGCATACTGCCCGGGAGTCATGCCGATCTCCTGGCGGAACAGGCGCGCCAGGTGCCTGGTACTGATGCCAAGCCTTGCGGTGAGCGCATCGATGCCGTGCGGCAGGGACGGATCCGCGGTGATCTCGTCCATCGCCCGGCGGACGAGCGGGTGCTGGGGCGGCTGCGGGGTCATGCGGATGCTGAACTGGGACTGTCCACCGGGGCGTGCCATGAAGACGACGAGCTGGCGAGCTGTCTCCCTGGCGAGATCTGCCCCGTAGTCCTCCTCGACGAGGGCGAGGGCCAGGTCGATTCCCGCGGTGACTCCGGCAGAGGTGACGATGTGGCCGTCGCGCACGAACACCGGGTCCGGTTCCACCCGCACCTGCGGGAAGGCGGCGGCGAGTTGCGAGGCCAGCTCCCAGTGGGTCGTTGCCCGCCGTCCGTCGAGGACTCCGGTCTGGGCCAGGACGAACGCGCCCGCACAGACCGAGGCCACCCGCAGTGCCTGTGCAGCCAGACCGCCCACGAGTGAGACCAGCACATCATCGGCGATTGCCTGCCGCCAGTGGCTGCGGCCGGGGACCAGGAGCGTGTTCACGTGCCGGGGCAGCTGCTCGAGGTCGGTGTCCGCCCCGATCCGCAACCCACTTGAGGTGAGGACATCAAGACCGGTGGGGGAGATGACGCGTATGTCGTAGCGGGCGCCGTAGCGGTTGGCCGTGGTGAAGACCTCCAGCGGTCCGCTCACGTCCAGGAGCTGGACCTGGTCGAAGGCCACGATCACGATGACACGGTCTCCACTGGGGGCAGCGGGTTCTACTCCGCCCATGGGGAGTCCAGGATTGTGCGGACGAAGTCCGCGCGCTCGAATTGCGGCACGTAGTGCTGGAGCACATCGGCCTTGACGTTGCCGAAGGTCGTCTCCGGCTTGCGCCGGATACCGTCGGTGAACGCACCTAGGATGCGCTGCTTGAAGTCGGGGCGGGGGTGCAGGGCCACGATCTCCTCGCGCTCAGCGGTGGCGATGTCCCCGTATCCGATGCCCAGGACGTCGTACTCCACGCCGGCGGTCACCAAGGCGACCTCCGGCTCCATGAACTCGGGGATCCCCGGTGTGGTGTGCAAGGCGATGGCCGTCCATACCCGGCGCACGCTGTCCTCGGGCACCCCATGTGCCTGCAGGAAGCGGCGTGCCTCGTCAGCGCCGTCGACCTCGAAACGGTGTCCGCTCGCGTGGAACCGCTCACTCAGTCCCAGGTCGTGGAACATCGCGCCGATGTAGAGCAACTCAGGGTCGAAGCTGAGGTCGCGATTGCGGCCCTGGAGGCTGCCAAAGAAGTACACCCGCCGTGAGTGGTGGTAGATCAGTTCGCTGGCGGCCTCGCGGACCAACTCGGTTGCTTCACGCGCCAGCCTGGTGTCCGGTACGCGCACCTCGGCCCTGGTGTTCGCGGCTGTCGTCATGGTCCTCCACCTGCCTTTCCATAGATAGCGGACCTGCCCACTTGACGGGCAGGTCCCAGTCTTCGTGCCCCCGGGCAGGCAGCCATGTCCACGAGGTCATGAATCCCACAGATTCAGACATTCGCTTTGGGCGGCCACCGGGCCACTCCGGTGCTCAGCCTGTCCGGGAGGTCTCCTGGAGCACGATGGCCGCCTCGGGCCCGGCCAGGTGCGAGTGGCTGCGGCTGTAGCCGAAGTAGACGAGCAGGGCCAGTGCCAGCCAGCCGGCGAACAGGGCGAAGGTGTCGGCGGACAGGTTCCAGATCAGGTAGCCGCAGCAGAGGACGGACAGGGCGGGTACCACCGGGTAGCCGGGGACCTTGAAGCCGCGGGGCAGTTCAGGTTCGCGTACCCGCAGCACGATCACTCCGACCGAGACCACAGCGAAGGCGACCAGGGTGCCCATGCTCGTGAGGTTGACCAGCCAGCCCAGTGGCACGAAGGCGGCGAGCAGTCCGACGAAGACGCCGACGATGATGGTGTTGCCGGCGGGTGCACCACTGCTGGCGCTCACCTTGCGGAAGACGGGAGGGAGCATGCCGTCGCGGCCCATCGAGTACAGAATGCGTGTCTGACCGTAGAGCACGACGAGGGTGACGCTGACGATGGAGATCACCGCACCTGCGGAGAGCACCGTGCCGGGCCAGTTCTGGCCGGTGACGAGCTGGAGGATCGCGGAGAGACCGGCGTCCTGGCCCTTGAACTGCGTCCATTTCTGAGCGCCGACGCCTACCAGGGCCACGAAGCAGTAGAAGACGGTGACCACGAGCAGTGCGCCGATGATCGCCCGAGGCAGCGTCCTTTGCGGGTTCTTTACCTCCTCACCAGCGGTGGAGACGGCGTCCAGCCCGATGAAGGAGAAGAAGACCGATGAGGCGGCCGCGCTGATGCCGGCGATGCCGAGCGGAGCGAAGGGGTGGAGGTTGGAGGAGTGGAAACCGGTGATACCGACGACGATGAAGAGAACGAGCACGCCCAACTTGAGGAGAACCATGACCGTGTTGATCAGTGCTGACTCCTTGGTGCCGCGGATCAGCAGCAAACAACAGAGTGCGATCAGCACGACGCCTGGCACGTTGATGTAGCCGCCCTCCCCGGGGGGCGCGGTGATCGCGGCGGGCATGACGAAGCCAAACAGGCGCTGCGTGAGGTCGTTGAGGTACTGCCCCCAGCTGACCGCGATGGCCGCGCCGGAGACGGCGTACTCCAGGAGCAGACAGGATCCGACGATCCAGGCTGCGAGCTCCCCCAGGGTGGCGTAGGCGTAGGAGTAGGAAGAGCCTGATACCGGCACCGCCGAGGTCAGTTCGGCGTAGCAGAGGGCGGTGAGCGCGGCGGTGATGGCGCCTATCACGAAGGCGATGATCACTGCCGGGCCGGCCTGTGGCACAGCGGTGCTGAGGGTGAAGAAGACGCCGGTGCCGATGGTCGCCCCGACGCCAATCATCGTGAGCTGGAAGCTGCCCACGGTCCGCCGCAGTCCGCGGCCTTGGGCCGGGTCCTGCGGGTCACCGGCCTCAGCGTCGGCCAGGAAGGCCGAGACCGGCTTGCGACGCAGCAACTGCTGACGGAGTCCCACATTGTTCGGAGTCACGGCGGGGCGCCTTTCGGTAGCAGGGGGATAGAGGGAGGACCAGGTCCCGGACGCGGGTGCCGGCTGGCAGCAGGTCACGCGTCAGGCCGGTTCGTCACACTGGGCGATCGCCGGTGTGCCTGCCGCGGGCGCAGTCGGCCAGCGTCCAGCAGACCGGAGGTTGCTGGATGCGCAACGCTGATGCCGACGACCGACAGGGGGCCGGGTTGTGCTGCGTGAGTCCTGGAACAGAATTCCGCCGCTGCGCATGCTGTCGGACATCTCGAGGCGGCCGACCAGTCGGCTCGGGCCGCCCCCCTTTGGGGCGGGTGGCGGCTGCGTCGCAATCACGCCTGTGGAGCGAGAGGTGTTGGAGCTGCCACCCTGCCCTGCTGTCAGGTCGGGAGGGCTGCTGAGGGATGCGGCATTTGCTGTGGACACGACGCGGGCTTGTGGGGCGCGGTCCGGTTCGGCATGGCCGACGCTCACGCCTGCGGTCTGCCTGGTGTGGAGCGACCACGGGCGGCAGCCTGGGCAGTCGGTTGCGACGATGGTAGAGGCGACTATTCCCCAGACCAACTATCAATACGGATACTGATGGTTTAGCTTCACCTAATGGATTTGCATCAGCTGCGGGTGCTGAGGGAGCTTGCTGATCACGGCAGCATCGCGGCAACCGCCCGGGCGCTGTCCGTCACTCCGTCCGCTGTTTCCCAGGTCGTGGCATCCCTGCAGCGCCGGTTCGCGACGCCGCTGACACACAAGCGCGGCCGCTCCATCGAACTGACGGGTGCGGGGCAGGCGCTCGCCGCGGCCGCAGTGGCAGTGGCATCCGCGGTGGCTCAGGCGGAAGCCAGTGTCGACGCGTACCTCGGGGACCTGTCGGCGTCCGTGAGGGTTTCGGGATTCCACAGCGCTGCAGTGACGTTCTTCCCCGCGCTGGCGGCGCTGTCGAGTGAGACCGACCACCCGCCGGTGGAGTGCGTGGACGAGGACGTTGCCCGGGACGCCTTTCCTGTCCTCACCGCGTCGTACGACCTGGTCATCGCTCACCGGATGAGCCACACGCCTCCGTGGCCGACGCAGCAGTTGTCAGTGGTGCCGCTCCTGCAGGAGCCGGTGGACGTCGCGATGCGCACCGACCACCCGCTGGCGCGGCGCGCGCAGCTCTGTCCGGAAGATCTCGTCGACCTGCCTTTCGTCTCCACACACACCGGCTTCTCTCCTGCCGACCTCCTCGAATCGATCGCGGCGTCCGCGGGCCGGCCGATGCGCGTCGTGCACCGGATCAACGACTTCACGACAGCGGCGGCGATGGTCGCTCAGGGGAATCTCGTCGCGCTGTTGCCGCGGTACACGGCCGCTCCGCCGAAGGACTCCGGGGTGACTCTTCGGCCCCTTGGCGAAGTCCGGGCACTACGCAACATCGACGCACTCATGCGCCCTGAACATGCGATCCGTCAGGGGGTTTCCGTCGTATTGCAGTCCCTCCAACAGATCGCCCGCACCCTCGTTCAGTCGGCCCACGCCCCCGAGTCCTCCAAGGGGCGGCCGTGATCGCCTCGTCGGCGGGCCGGCCCCGGACGTCCCTTCAGGGGCGCGGCCTGGTCAACTGGCCACTGCTCGGCTCGCCTTCGGCTTGGCCTGTGCGCTTGCGAGGGCATAAGCGGAAGCTGGGGCAGGGGTAGCCGAAGTGGCCCCGCAGTGCAGGACTGTCAGGCCCACCACGCAGCCGACGAGCATGAACAATTTGAGGGAGACGGCCTCACCGTCCAGGGCCATCGCGTGCGTCACCGTCAGGACGGCATCGATGCCGACCCACATCGTGTAGCCGGTGCCGACCGGCAAAGGGCGTAGACCCGAGCATGCTGGCGACGAGTTCGCCAGCGAAGATCACGGTGGGCAGGAGACGGGAGTACCCCTGGCGGTAGCTCAGGCGGCCTCAAGCACCCTCTGGAAACGATCAGAACGATCCATGCCACGGCGACGCACTTCCTGGATGCCGTCGTCGGAATCCGCGTACGGCGTGCCTCGTCCGGGAACGGATGGGGCTCTGCCGAAACAGAGTGCGCACTGGCATGTCAGACAGATGGGGTTGGTGTGGGCTGATCGCACAGGACGGCGTCCCAGACCTGTTTCGGCGCTGGTTACCGGGCGCCGAGGTCGGTGGGTGCCGCGGTGGTGACCGTGTGCGCTCGGCGGGCGCTGACTCCGCTGAGGAAGTCGCCGCGATCGCAGGTCACGGAAGCTGGCGAGGGCCGGCGGGGGGATTGAGTGCGACGCAGCTCTCAACGTATCGACCGGGTGGTACATTTAAATGACCGTGCGGCCGCATTTCCCAGCTACTGCACGCCGGGGCGCCAGGTGTGAGCGACATCTTGGCCGGCCCGCATCCATTCAACCTCTTCTATGACATTTTGACGATGTCGGTGGTGAAAGGAACTAGCGACCATGAGCGCAGATCCCCAGGTGACAGTCAGTCGTCCTGACAAGCACGACCCGTCCACCCTCGCGTTCGCCACTCAGTCCGTGCACGTCGGCAACACCATCGACAAGGGCACCGGGGCGGTACGGACCCCGCTGGTGATGGCCAACTCTTACCTGTTGCCGGAAGACCCGTCGACCATGGAGTGGTCCTCGCCTGACGGACTGGTCTACACCCGCAACTCCGGCGCCAACCAGGTCTGTCTGCAGACCAAGCTTGCAGCCCTGGAGGGCGGCGAGGACGCAGTCGTGCTCGCCACCGGGGTGGCTGCGCTGCACAGTGTGTTCTTCACCCATCTGAAGTCGGGCGACCACGTGGTGGTCTCGAACGTGACGTACGACGCAGTCTGGCAACTCTTCAACGAGCTGCTTCCGAAGAAGTACGGCATCGAGGCCACCTTCGTCGACATCAGCGATCTCGACGCGGTCCGCGGCGCTGTGCGCCCGAACACGAAGCTCGTCCACGCGGAGACCATCGCCAATCCAACGACGACGGTCGCGGATATCGCCGGACTCGCCGACATCGCACATGCCGCCGGAGCCCTGCTGTCGGTCGACGCTACGTGGACCCCTCCGCCGTTCTACCGTGCCCTGCAGGACGGCGCCGACCTCGTCGTGCACTCGCTGACGAAGTACATCAACGGCCACGGCGACGCGATGGGCGGTGTCGTGGTCGGGTCCCGTGAACTCGTGGACGCGATCCGCCATGAGGCCATGGTCGAGGTCGGCGGCGTGATCTCGCCGTTCAACGCCTGGATGATCATGCGCGGGTCCGTCACCCTGCCGCTGCGGCTTCGGCAGCAGTTCGACTCGGCCGAGAAGGTTGCCGCGTTCCTTGAGAGCGACCCCCGGATCGCATACACCTACTTCCCGGGCCTCGAATCGCACCCGCAGCACGAGACAGCGCGCCGCCAGTTCGCCGGTGCCGGATACGGCGCCATGATGGCCTTCGCCGTGGACGGCGACTCCGCCACCCAGAACCGGTTTGTCAACGACCTGCGCGTGATCACCTCCGCTGTGTCGCTCGGCCATGACGAATCCCTGATCGTGCACGTCGGCGGCAGCGGACGTGGCGGCATCGAGAACTACCCGCAGCCCTTCAGGAAGTACGGGCACCTGCGGTTGTCCATCGGCCTGGAAGACGCGGACGATCTCATCGCTGACATCCGCGCCGCCCTCGACACCACCTTCGCGTCCTGACCAACTGCCCTACGACCCTGCCACCACTGCGTCCCTTGCCGCAGTGGTGGCGAAGGTGACCGCTGTGACGCCCTCATGCCTCCTCCTCGATCTCGACGGCACTCTGGTGGATTCCGCCCCGGGCATCACCAGCAGCGTCGCCGCCACGCTCATGGCCATCGGAGCACCTGTGCCGGACCCCGACAGGCTGCGCAGCTTCGTCGGTCCACCCATGTACCAGACGTTCCGTGAGGTCGTCTGCCTCGACGGGCCGACGGCGAAGCGAGCCCTACGGCTCTACCGCGCTGAGTACGCCAGGAGGGGTGCCCTGGACAGCAGTGTGTATGACGGGGTGCCCGACTTGCTGGAGGCCCTGGCGCGGGCCGGTTTCCCTATGGCGGTGGCGACCTCGAAGGTTGAGGACCAGGCTGTGAGGATCACCGAGCACTACGGCCTGGCCGCGCACATGGTGACCGTGTGCGGCACATCCGATGCGGCAGGCCGCAGCAGCAAGCGGGACGTGATCCGGGAGTGCCTGCAGCGTCTGGGGCTGCATGGGGTCGACATCTCGCGGCCGCTGATGGTGGGCGATCGAGGCTACGACGTGCTGAGCGCAGCCGCCGAAGGCATCCCGGCGATCCGCGTACTGTGGGGATACGGGACAGCTGACGAGTCGGCGGGCGCCCAGGCGACCGCCGAGTCCCCGCAGGTACTTGCACAACTGCTGCTCTGCTCCGGAGGGACTACTCATCGCCACTCCTGACAGGTCCGACATTGTGTACCGGCCCCCGACAGCGCCCTGGCTGTGGGGGCCCTGTTCGTGAAGGAGACCGCCCACCTTGGACGCCATCGACGAGAAGATCATCGTTGAGCTGGCGCGTAACGCCCGCATCTCTCATGCCGAGCTGGCCAACCGGGTTCTGCTGTCCCGCAACGCCGTCCGTCAGCGCATCGAGCGCTTGGAGCGACAGGGCCACATCGCCGGCTACACCATCATCCGGCCCGGCGAGGACGCTGGTGAAGATGTCGTCTCGGCTCTCGTGCTCGTCTACCGCCAGGACCGCATGCGCGGCGGAGACGTCCTGGCCGCGCTCAAACTCATCCCCGAAGTCGTGATCTGCGAAATCCTCAGCGGCGACTTCGACATCATGGTGCGCCTTGAGGCGGCCTCGCTGGAACGCGTGCGGGACATCTGGGAAGAAATCGCCCAGATGCCCGGCGTACGGGACACGGTCACAGCACTCACCCTGTCCAGGGTCGTCAGCCGCCTGCGAGGCGGAAACGGCCCTGCAGCCTGGTAGGCCGAGGGCCGACTGTGTGCGTGTCCTTGCGGATCAGATGGAGGTCAGGCGCAGGATGACGGCGCCGCTGATGATCGCGGCGAACGACAGTAGACGGGTGAGGGTGATCTTCTCCTTGAAGAGGATGGCGCCCATGATGACGGTGCCGACGCCGCCCACGCCGGTCCAGATGGTGTAGCCGACCGAGACGTCGAGCTCGAGTAGGGCCAGGGACAGAGTGTAGATGCCTCCAGCGGCGGCCAGCAGGGTCAGCACTGAGGGCCATAGGCGGGTGAATCCGTTAGTGGCGTTGGTGCCTAGAGCGAAGCAGATCTCGAAGACAACGGCGATGCTGAGGTAGACCCAGGTCATGGGGCTGACTCCTTGTGCGTCAGGTTCGCGGGGCGGGAGTGTTACGCAACGGGCTGGTGAGAGCGGGAGCTGCGCTCGGTGGCCTTCTTCTTCACTTCGAATCTGTCGCTGATCTGCAGGGTGGCGGCACCTCCGATGATCAGGACGAAAGCCAGGACCTTCCACAGCGTCAGGGACTCGTCGTAGACGAGCGTGCTGAAGACGACAGTGCCGACGCTTCCGATGCCGGACCAGACGGTATAGCCGACTCCGACGTCGATCGACTTCAGTGCCTTGGAGAGCATGAATATGGAGCAGGAGACGGCAGCCACGGTGAGCAGGGAGGGGCCGAGGCGGGTGAAGCCGTGGGTGGCCTCGGCGGAGAGCGCGAAGGTGATCTCGAAGAGCGAAGAGATCAGCAGCCAGGTCCAGCCAATGTTCGGGTTCTGAGAGCGGTCCGCCTGTGGGGTGGACATGGAGTCTCCAGGGGGAGTTGGTCGAGAGTGGGCCTGGGGCCCGGGGCGAGGGGCAGGGGAGCGTCGGTGTTCTGTTCGGCGGGCGTGGTGAGCCGGTAGTGCCCCTCGCGGAAGCGCGACCAGGCTGCCGGGGCGACCTGGCTCGGATGCCTCGCGTACGCGACGCGACTACGGCGCTGATGCCTGGTACAGGCGCGTCAACCGGCCGCGACGAGGCAGGGTTTAGCCGGGCGGGGGTGCGGCCGCGAACGCCTCGAGCATCGCGATGACAGTGACAGCATGCTTGGAGCACCCCCAGCCGGTGAGACCACTGATTCTGCTGGTTGCTCGGGGTTCACTGTCAGGCATCGGTGAGACCCGAGCTTTATGACGTGTCAGGCGTCCACGGTTGCCTGACGCTCGAGCGCCCCGGCCTGCGGTGCCCGCTCGTTTGCCAGCAGCCGGTCGAGAGCCCACGGCCCGGACCCCAGCGCGGCGACCAGCAGGAAGGCCCAGGCGTATAGTGCGGCCGGCTCGCCGTCATTCTCGATCGGCAGAAGGCCCGCCGCCAGGTGCACGACGAAGTATGCGTAGGCCATCGAGCCAGAGCAGACCAGCGCCGCCAGCCGGGTGAACAGGCCCAGAGCCACCAGGCCACCGCAGACTATTTCGATGACCGCCGCCCACCCGTCCGGCCAGGAGTCGAACGGCACCGTGGCGCCGTGGGTGCCGGCCGCCCCGCCCCACACGCCGAACAGCGATGCTGCGCCGTGACAGGCGAATAGGACACCGAGGACGATGCGGACGAGTGACAGCACAGGACTGACGGTCTTGGCCACCAGAGAGTCGAGCATGGGAATCAATCCTTCATGGGGTGGGAAGGGGGGCATGGCATCGGATGCGGAGCGCAAGGAGGGCCGACTCCGGTCCGGCCTTGCTGACTGCGAAGAGTGGGATGTACCAGGCGGCGGTGACCGGTCTGCTGGCCTCGACAAGCCGGTGCGATGTGAGGCGCTCCGTGGACGTGTCCAGGAGCCGGTCTGCTCGCGAGGTCGTCAGCGGCGGCTTCGACGTCTGCTGCGGCGCGAAGCCGCCTTGCTGGAACGCGTAAGGGCATCCGGGAAGTCACGGCCTGGATGCCCGATGTCCGTGACGCCGTCACGGTGCTGATCGCTCAAGGGTGTCAACCGCCTGCGAGGAAGGAAGGGTTCCGCGGCTCGGGTCTGAGCAGCTTGGTCGCCTGGTCCCGGTCGAGCAGCCCAGCTTGGGCCACGAGGTCCGCCACGTCTGCCCCGGTCTCCAGAGCCTGCTTCGCGATCCGGGCAGCCGCGGTGTAGCCGATGTACGGGGTCAGGGCTGTAACCGAGCCCACGGACCGGGCGACCTGCCGGGCTAGGTGCTCCTCGTTGGCGGTGATCCCGGCCACGCAGTGCGAGCGCAGGGCCGAGCAGCCCCGCGTGAGCCACTGGATGGAGGTCAGCAGTAGGTGCCCCATCAGCGGCTCGAAGGCGTTGAGCTGGAGTTGCCCGTTCTCCGCCGCCATCGTGATGGAAACATCGGCGCCGGCCACCGCGTAGCAGATCTGGTTGAACATCTCTGGGATCACAGGGTTGACCTTGCCCGGCATGATCGACGAGCCCGCCTGGCGGGGCGGCAGCACGATCTCGGCAAGACCGCTCTGCGGGCCGCTGGACAGCAAGCGCAGGTCGTTGCAGATCTTCGACAACTTGATCGCCGACCGCTTCAGGACACCGGACACGAGCAGGAAGGCGCCGGTGTCGGAGGTCGCCTCGACCAGGTCGAAGGCCGGTTTCAGGTCCAGCCCGGTGAGAGCGGCCAGGTGCCGTACGGCTGCCTCGGCATACCCGGGTTCCGTGGTGATGCCGGTTCCGATGGCAGTGGCGCCGAGGCTGATCTCGTGCAGCAGCGGCAGAGCCTCGCGGATACGGGCCACATCCTCGCCCAGGGTCACGCCGAAGGCGGCGAACTCCTGACCGAGGGTCATCGGGACGGCGTCCTGCAGCTGGGTGCGGCCCACCTTCACCACATGAGCGAACTCGTCTCCCTTGGCCGCGAACGTGTCCGCGAGCGAGGCCAGTTCGGCCAGCAGCCCGCCCAAGGCGGTACTGACGGCAAGCCGCAGCGCGGTGGGGTAGACGTCGTTGGTGGACTGGCAGCGGTTGACATGGTCGAGCGGGGAGACCACGTCGTAGCGGCCCCGCTCGAAACCCAGATGCTCCAGAGCGAGGTTGGCGATGACCTCGTTCGCATTCATGTTGGTGCTGGTGCCGGCGCCGCCCTGGATGACATCGACCGGAAACTCCTGATGGTGGCGGCCGGCCTCGATGGCCTGACAGGCGGCCTCGATGGCCCCGGCGGTGTCCGGCTCCAGCGCGCCGATCTCCCCGTTGGCCCGGGCGGCAGCACGTTTGACCATGGCCAACGCCTGGACCAGGGACGGGTGGGCAGCCAGCGGGATGCCGCTGGCCTGAAAGTTCTCCAGTGCCCGGGCGGTGTGCACCCCCCAGTAAGCGTCAGCCGGGACCGGGAGGGTCCCCAGGGAGTCGCACTCCATGCGGAAGCCGGTCACCGTACATCGTCCAGGTGGTTGACGCAGACGACCTTAGGCTGGGTCATCTCCTCGAAGGCGAAGCGCACGCCCTCGCGGCCCATGCTCCCGTACTTGAACCCGCCGAACGGCATCGCGTCAAACCGGTAGTCGGACGAGTCATTGATCATTACTCCGCCGGCTTCCAGCAGCCGGGCCGCGGACAGCGCCCGGTCCAGACGCGAGGTGAAGATGCCCGCGTGGAGGCTGTAGTCGATGGCGTTGGCCTGCTCGATGGCGTCCTCGAAGGACGCGAACGGCTGGAGTACGACGACCGGAGCGAATGCCTCCTCCTGCCAGATGGTGCAGGTGGCCGGGACGTCTTCCAGGACCGTCGGCGTATACAGGGAGCCGTTCAGCTCGTTGCCGCACAGCAGCACGGCTCCCTGGGCCACCGCGGCATCGACCTTCATCCGGGTGGCACGCCCGGCCTCCTCGGTGATCATGGGGCCGACGTCGGTGCGCTCGTCGAACGGGTCCCCCACGCGCAGCGCCTTCGTGCCGGTGACGAAGGCATCGCGGAAGGACTCGTACACCTCGGCCGCGATCAGGATCCGCTGGGTGCCGATGCAGTTCTGGCCCGCGGCCCAGAACGCACCGGAGACGCACGACGCCACCGCCTCGTCCAGGTCCGCGTCGTCCATGACGATGACCGGGGCGTTGCCGCCGAGATCCATGGCCAACTTCTTCAGGCCGGCCGAGCGGGAGATGGCCTCGCCGGTGGCGAACCCTCCGGTGAACGACACCATGCGCACATCGGGGGCGCTGACGATTGCGGCCCCGACATCGGCACTGCCGTTGACGACCGTGACGATCTCCTCTGGCATCCCGGCCTCGACGAGGGTGTTGACCAGGCGCATCGCGGACAGTGGGGTGAGAGCAGACGGTTTGAGGATGACTGCGTTGCCGCCGGCGACGGCCGGGCCCAGCTTGTGGGCGACCAGGTTGAGAGGGTCGTTGAACGGGGTGATGGCGGCGATGATGCCGAGGGGTTCGCGGGTGAACCAGCCCTGCCGCTTCTCGGAGCCCTCGTAGGAGTCGAAGGGGATGACCTCGCCAGCGTTGCGCCGGACCTCGGCCGCGGACAGCGCGAGAGTGTTGACGGCGCGGGCGACCTCCTTGCGGGCCTGGGTGATGGTCTTGCCCGCCTCGTTGACGATCAGTTCGGCGAAGGACTCGGCCCGCCGCTCGACCAGCCGGGCGGTGCGCTCCAGGATGGAGGCCCGGGTGGCGCGGGACAGGGCGCCTGCGATGCGGCGGCCGGCCCTGGCCTGCTGCAGGATGGCGCCGACTGCGGTTGCGTCGTCGGTGGGCACGGCGGTGATGACCTCGCCGGTGTAGGGGTTGTGCACGGGCTCCATGCCGGTGACGAACTCGATACGGGGGGACACAACGGTGTCAGCCACGGTGGGTCTCCTGAAGAACACGGGGCAGGGGGGCGGTGTCGTCGTCCGCGTGGTGGTGCTGGTGGATGGCGATGATGTCCGACAGCAGGGCGTAGGCCGTCTCGATGCGGCCGGCGCCGGGTCCCGACACGGTGACGGTGCCGAGGAGGTCGGTGTGGAAGGCGACCGCGTTGACCGGTCCGGAGATGCCCGCGAGCGGGTGGTCACCGGGCAGCGCGAGGGGAGCCACGCGGGCGTCGACGGTGCCGTCCGCCCGGCGGGTGGCCGAACCGACCAGCTTCCAGCGCAGCCCCTTCGACACGGCGTCCCGCGCATCCTCTGGGGTGATCTTGGAAATGCCCTCGCAGAACACGTCCTCGCGGCACAGATCGGCGCCGAGGATCTCGTTCGCAAGGATCATCACCTTGAGCTGAACGTCGTGGCCCTCGATGTCGGCGGTGGGATCGGCCTCGGCGTATCCCAGCTTCTGGGCCTCCACGATGGCCGCCGACAGGTCGATGCCTTCCTCGAGCCGTCCGAGGATGTAGTTCGACGTGCCGTTCATGATGCCCTGGACACCTGTGATCTCCAGGCCGTCGAACATCCGCTGGGCGGTGCGCAGGATCGGGGTCCCGCTGAGCACCGAGCCCTCGAACTCGAAACCGACACCGTGATCGGCGGCCAGCAGCTTGAGCTCATTGGCGGCGAGCGCGACCGGCCCCTTGTTGGTGGTGCACACGTGCTTGCCGGCCTTCAGAGCCCAGCGCACATGGGAGAGGGCGGGTTCGCCATCGGTGGGGTTGGTGAACGTCGCCTCGGCGACGATGTCGGCCGGGACCTCGCGGATCACCCACTCGTTGCGCGGGTCTGCACTGCCGCCGGGCAGACCGGCGAACTTCAGCTCACCAGGTTCGGCCGTCAGCAGCGGAGCCAGGTCGATGCCGTCGCTGTCGACCAGGGAACCGGCCCGCAGGTCGGTGATCGCCACGACGCGCAGGGCGAATCCCAGCTCCTCGGCGAGGCTGTCCCCACGCTGAGATATGAGCTCGGCCAGCGCGCGGTTGACGCCCCCGAATCCGATGAGGGCGAGGTCGTATCGGCCCATGTGATGACTCCTTCACGGTGTGCCGCAGCCAGTGCGCTGCGGCTGATGAGAGCCTCGTGCCCGGGAGTGTCAGTGCAGCCATGTCGCAACGGCCACAGCACCTGTCGAACTGCACTGTCCCGGTGACGATTCGTCTGGCGACCGCTCGCCGGGTCACATGCTGGTGCTCCGGCGGCAGGCCGTATGGCGGGTGGATCTCAGTCGGCGGTCAGTGTCGTGTCCGGCAGCCGCGGGTGCAGGCGAAGAGCGCTCAGGCCGTCGTCCGTCAGCCGCACCACACGTGTGTCGTGTGCATGGACGAGCCACGACTCCTCGACGGCGTGACGGAAGACGGCAGCTCCCACACCACCCGCCAGATGGAGCCGTTGCTCGGTCCCGTCGACGCACGTACGCACATGCGGTCGGGGCGACGATCCGGGCGCTTTGTCGACGATGCCCAGCTCTCTGAGCCAGCGGGGTGCGCATGTGGTTGAGGCGCGGTGGCGGCTGACGCTGCTGGCGCAGGGTGTGGGTGGGTGGGCCCGGCTGTGCCGGATCGTGTCGACTGCGCACACCGCTCCTGTCGACGGTGTGCCGGTGGCGGCCTGCCCGGTGTTTCAGGAGCACCTCGGTGAGGGCCTGGTGTCCGGGCGGCCGGATCTGGCTGAGCGGCTGCTCGCGCCGTGGCGGACGATCGCCGGGCCTGGCCTGCGACTGGAGGTTCTTACCGAAGTGGGCGGCGAACGCCTCGGCCAGGTCTGGTCCGGTGATTGCCGGGTACTGGCCGACGGAAACCACGCCCGTGATGTCCGGTGGTCGAGGAGAGCGACGACAGTATCGGCGATGTCCAGGTGCGAAGCCCAGGAGGCGGGGAAGTCGGCGCGGATCGGGTAGGGCAGCACGCCTCATTCACGGAAGGCGTCGAGGACGTAGGGCATGAGCAGGCTCTCCAGGTAGAACGTGGGGGCGATCCCCGCGTGGGACACCCCGGTGTCCGCCAGGCCGCTGGCCAGCGTCGCGGCAGCTCCGCCTTCTTGGGGGTCGATCGGGGCACCGCTGGTGGAGAACACCACACGGGCGGGCGGGCTTCAGGGACGGCGGCGAGGATGTTACGCGCGCGTAGGTTTGGCGGTCCTCTTCGGAGACCACCGGCAGGTGGACGAACACGCCCTCAATGCGGTGGTAGGCCCGGGTTAGGTCGTCGACGGAGTCGTATCCGGCGGCCACCACGTGCGAATCGTCGACTGGCCGCTGACCGTGTGGGGTTCCAGAACTGGGGCGTCGTGCTGACCTGCATTTCATCCCGTTCGCTCGTACTCGTTGATGAGGCCGCCGAGGACTGGGCGGCGCTTGATCCTCTCGTGGGTGAGGTCGGCGGTGGGGTGGTCGGGTCGCGGCGGGTGCAGCTGTTGTCCGCGGTGCGGTCTTCGCCCGTTGTAATGCTGGGCGTACTCGTTCAGCACGGTGCGTAGGTGGCGTTGGCTGAAGACGAGCATCCGGTCGGTGACCTCCGAGCGGACGGTGCGCACGAACCTCTCCGCATACGCATTCGCTTGAGGGCACCGCGGAGGGATCTTCACGACCTTGATGTCCTCGCTGGCGAGGACCATGTCGAATGACCTGCTGAACTGGCCGGCCCGGTCGCGTACGAGGAAGGCGAACTCGGATGCTCGGTGGCCGAGGTTCATCAGGAGACTGCGGGTCTGGTGTGTGGTCCACGGCCCGTCGGGATGGCTGGTCACGCCGAGGACGTGCACATACCGGGTGCCGGCTTCCAACGCGAAGAAGACGTACAGCCGCTGCAGGGTGACCGCGCAGTCGACGTGAAAGAAGTCGACGGCGAGCATCGTCGAGGCTTGGGTACGGAGGAACTGCCGCCATGTCGTGTCGGTGCATCGCTCGGGTGCCGGGGGTATCTTCCGGCGCTTGAGGATCCTGCGGACTGTCGAAGCGCCCACGCGGTGGCCGAGCTTGAGGAGTTCACCCTGGATGCGCTGGTATCCCCAGGAGGCGTTTTCCGCGGCGAGTTGTTCGATGAGCGTGGCGGTAGCCTGGTCAATCGGCGGGCGGCCGGTCTGGTTGGGGTACGTCCACTTCTTCGTCACCAGCCGGCGGTGCCACCGCAGAATCGTGTCGGGTGTGACCAGACGGTGTTGTCGCAGCGCTCTGGGCAGGTGTCGGAGCAGCGCGGCGAGGTAGGCACGGTCCGCCCAGTCGAAGCGTGGTTTGGGGTTCGCGCGGCGCAGGACCGCGACCTCGTGCCGCAGAACCAGTAGTTCGATGTTCTTGGACGACGAGGAACGGCAGAGAAGCGCCAGCCAGCCGAGCAGCCGGGCGAAAACCAGGTAGAGCAGACGTAGCGACACAGTCCGAGATCCTTCCCGGAGCGCGCTGCTCTACCCATCGCTGCTGGTTATCAGGCCAGGCTGGGTTCTGGAACCCCACAGGGTTTCTTGCGGGGAAGGAGGGGATGTGGCGCGGGCCGCGGCCCGTGTGCTCAGCGGTGGGCGGAGCGGTTCAGTTCGAGGAGCTGCTCCCGCGTGGGCGTGGAGGTGAACTCGAGGACGCGCTCCAGCATGCGGTCCCGGACGCGCGGGGCCGCGTCCCGGTCGGCCGCGTTGAGGGCCTTCTCCAGGTCCCGCAAGTCCAGTTCGGTGCAGTAGGCGGGCATCATCGGCTGCTGGCGCCAGGAGTCGGCCAGAGTGCCGGCGTCGAAGGGGTCGAATCCGGATTCGTCCACCAGGCGCATGCCCACGCGCCGCGCCTCCTCCGTGTCTGCCGCGACCGGCAGCGCGATGCGGTCCGGGGTGCCCGCGGGAGCGTCCATGACCTCGAGCGTTTGTGACAGTACGGCGTTCCACGCCTTGACCACGGGCCGCCCCAGCTGCTCGGTGACCCACAGGCTTTCCACCTGGCCGTTGTCCACCGCCTCGATGGCGCCGTCCCGGTGGGGAAAGTAGTTGGAGGTGTCGATGACTACGGTCTGGTCGGGTGCGGAGGCGAACAGCGGAGCCACCGCCGGGATTCGCGCGAACGGGATGGACAGAACGATGACGTCCTTGTCCTTGACGGTGTCGGCCGAGGTCACCGCATGCGCCCCGAATTCCAGTGCCTCGGCACCGATCGTCTCGGGTCCCCGAGAATTGGCGACCGCAACGTCGTGTCCGCCGGCGCTGAACCTCCGCGCCAACGTCGTCCCGATCGACCCGGCTCCAATAATGCCAATTTTCACTATTAATCTCTTTCAGAGTTGTGCCAGTCCCGGGGAGTGGCGGATTGTCATGGACGGCTCCGCGGGGGGAATCTCCGGCGCTCTTGAGGGCGCCGACAGCCGTCTGTGAAGAAGGCGGCCGGTGACCTACTCCGCGTTGTCCTGTTCGCGGTATCCGCTCTTGGTGGGTCCACGCAGACGGTCGAGTGATTCCTCGTCGGGGGCTCGGGTCTCATTGAGCCAGGCGGTGGAGATCGCCGCGAGGGAGAGGGCGTGCCCTTTACTGACTGCCTTGCGTGGCCCGCAAGTTGAGTGGCCCGCAGGCACTCTTCGGTGGTGACGATGAGGTCGCCGCAGGGGAGCGTGAGCGGTTCCGGCAGTCCGCTGAAGGCGCTGAATACTCCTCCATCGCCCGCAGCCGTTGTCACAACGCCTAGGAGGCGTCCTCGAGCCGCGCGATGTCCGCCCGGTGGGCCGGACGCCCACCTCCCTGGCCACCGCATCCACGGAGGTGGCGATCCCTTCCCTCGGGAAGTGCTGCTGCGCCGCTTGCAGGGCTGCACGGTTGCGCTGGACGCCCGCACGAGGCTTGCGCCTCTGTCGTCCCTCGGCGCTCATGCACCCTCCCATTGCTTGCGTTTCCGCGATCACGACAAAACGGAGCCTGTCTCCGTATGGAGTCGAGCGTAAAACGGATGCAGCCTCCGGTCAAACTCGCCACCGCCTCCCTGGACCTCCGTCCTACCGGACGAGCCGACGGGGCACGGCTGTGACGGCCCGTGCGTTGCGGCTACTTGACGTCGATCGACTACGCGTCGATGAGTTCCCGGAACTTCGCGCCGTGCCAAACGAGCGGCTCGTTCTGGCCGACGCCGAGCTGTTTCACCTGGAGCAGGGCCATCCAGTGGTCGCCTGCCTCGGAAACCTCATGGATCGAGCACTCGAGCCACAGCGCTGCGTCTTCGATGAAGATGGCGCCTTCGTCGCCGACTTCGATCGCGACCTGCTCGAAGCGGGCAGCACGGTCCTTGCTCGCGAGCTTGCGCAGCAGATCGCCCTGGCCTTTGCCGAATATGGATACGCCGAGCGAGTCGGCAGCCTTGATCAGGCCCCATGTCTCAGAAGACTTCTGCACAGCGACCGCGACGAGGCACGGTTCGAGCGACGCGCCCACCATGAAAGACGACGCGACGAGCGCGTGCTTCGCGCCGCCGATGTCGACCGCGAGCACCGCCACGCCGGACGGGAACTGCGCGAACGCGTTTCGGACGATCATCGGGTCGTCGCTGGACGTGCGCACCTTGGACCGGGTCATAAGTCCTCCTCCTTTCGCGGGGCACATGCATGGACCCCACTGTCCGCCCCGTCGCTTGCTTGATCACGTCAATGTGACCGAGATGGGAACACTGCAACGCTCTGGGTGAGCCAGAGCTGAAGAAACTTCCGTTGTGATTACAGGTATTGCCGGCCCGTCGGCATCGCGCCGCGGGACACCAGCGTCATGGCGTGTTCGCGGCCCATTCCTGGCCCTGCTCCGGGGCCGACGGCAACTCGTCCGCCGAAGTCGAGTGGGCCGGAGTAATCGTCAGTTCGGCTTCGTCACGCCGACCGCGTGATGCGGAGACGTCGACGGGGAGCGCCGTGAATCTGCTGCGAAGAGGCAAGCGGACGTCATGCTTCGGCTGAGTCCGACGCGTCGTGCGAGCAGGCCGACGTCGATCCGTGCGCGCCCTGCGCGACGCTGCGCCTCAACAGCGTCCACAACGCGCAGAATTGCCCACCGAGGCGGCGGCCGACGCGCGGTCATCGCGCACCCGCTTCGGGTGAAGTTGATGTCGCCCACTTGCGGACGTCCTCAACATCTGTCGCCAGCTGCTCCACAAGATCCTCGACGTCACGAAACCGTCGCTGGGGGCGGAGGCGGGTCACGAGATGAACCGATATTTGCCGGTCGTACAGATCGATCTCCACGTCGAGAAGATGGGCTTCGAGGAGTCGTTGGCCGTGGCGGCCGTAGAAGGTGGTCCTCCGGCCGACGGAGACCGCAGCGGGCCAGTGTCGGCCGTCATCCTCCGTGACGACTACGGCGGACCAGACACCGTCCAGGTGGGCGCTGGTCTCCATGGTGAGGTTGGCGGTGGGAAATCCCAGCAATCGACCGCGGGCATCGCCGTGTTGGACGATGCCGGTGACAACCTGGTCTTGGGGCTGAACGCTTTCGATCGCGGACGGCCGGCTCGCGGCCAGGTACTGGGCACGGACCTGCCGAGTCATCTGCCGCACTGGGATCCTCCTCGCTGCGGTCAGGGGCCACATCAGTTCACGAGCCGCGTCGTCAGCAGTGTTCGCCGACGAGGTCGTTGTTGTCGTAGTCACGCTGGGCCTGCCGGCGACACCACCCGACTTCTTCGGGGCGCACTGGTCCTTGATGTGGATGCCAGCGATACCAGCCTTGATGAAGTCGGCCACCGTACGTTGCATATTGATCGGCGCCCCGAAACCGGTGTCGGCACCGCAGTAGATCGAGGTGTCTGAAGCGCACACCGTGCGCTTCGCGTGATGGACGACCTCGGGCGGGGTGAGCCACCCCGCATCCGAAATAGCCTGCCCCCAAGCCGACATCCCGCCTGCATCGCCGGATTCGGTTCGTCCCGTGACGGCGAGCCTGAACTGTTGAGGATCAGGGAATGCCATCTGCCTTCATTCCTTCATGAATGGTCGGACGTCAGGCGCGCAGACCCGCGTCGCGCATGAGCGGGAAGATCTGCTCGTTCATCCGGTCGAGACCCTCGTCGTAGTCGACGAGTCCGGTGCAGATGCCCGTGATGCCCGAGTCGTGCAGCTTCTGGAGCCCGTCGACGATCATCTCGGGTGTGCCGACGAGCGGAACGAGACCGGCTCGGAAGAACGTCCTGATGGTCTCGTCCTGCTTCGGGTCCTCGGACTTCTTGTAGTGATCCCAGCTCCACCCGCGGGCGTCGCCGTTCTGGATGATGTGCTTGTAGCGGAGGGCGCTCTCGTAATCGCCCTTCTCCTCGATGTACTCGAGGTACTCCTTGGCTTCCTTCTCCGTGTCCTTGCAGATGATGTGCACACCGGACCACAGGCCGAGGTCCTCACGCCCGGCCGCGTCGGCGTTCTCGCGCAGCTTGGGTGTCACCGACTGGCTGTGCTCGACGCTGCCGATCGCCGCGAACAAGATGTTGGCGTGCTTGAACGCGAACTGCTGGCCGGCAGGGCTGGATCCCGCGCTCATCACCATCGGCCCGGGCGTCTGAACAGGCTTGGGCCACGACTGGGCACCCTGGAGGTGGAAGAAGTCCCCGTCGAAGTCGAACTGGTAGTCGTCTTCGACTGCCCAGAGTCGCTCGACGATGGTCATCCACTCGTCGGCCAGCTCATAGCGCTTGTCGTGCTCGGGCACCTCGACACCGAACATGTGGTACTCGGGCTTGAAGTAGCCGGCTGTGGCGTTCAGGCCCATGCGGCCGCCGCTGATGTGGTCGACGGTGGCCATCATCTTCGCCGCCATCACCGGGTGGATGAAAGGAACGAGGCAGGTGGCGAAGATCTGCATGTTCTGCGTCGCCGCTGCCAGACCCGCTGCCCACGTGAACGTCTCGTACTGTCGGCCCCACGGGCGGTCGGGGCCCGAGAGTCCCTGCCAGCGGGCGATGGGGATGAACCCGTCGACACCGTAGCGGTCGGCCTTCTGCGCGAGGCCCTGGATCTCGCCCCAGTTGCCGAGCTTGATCGTGTTCTCGGCGAGGTTGAGACCGCCCTGGCCGGTCGTCACGTTCGCGCCGAAAACCGCGACCTTGAACCTGTTCGGGCCGCCAATCATGGGGCGCTGAGAACGTGCGACGGTGTGATCGGCCACGAAGTCGCGTGGTGCGATATTCTGCGTCATGGGTTTTCTCCATACTGTTGCGACTCTGGATACCGAAGGGCGTCCGGCCCATATCGGTTCCTGTAAATAGGAATTCGACTACTGCGATCGCGAGCGGCGATGTCGACCCTGCCGCTAGGGGCGACTTCGAACGGTGGGAGTGCTCACCGATCTCCTGTGGTGTCGCTGCGTCGGCTTCTCTGCCCCGTTGATGAATGACGCTAAGAGCGCCAGCACCGGACCACCATGGCAAGGGACGCCATCAACGCAGGAAAACGCGCCAAGGTGTCACCACTTGCCGGTTGGTGGCGTGAGATGTAAGGCTTCTGGCGTTACTTCCGACGCCAGACGGTGCTCCTGTCGCCGCGGCGCCTCCGGAGCGGCACCCCATCGCCTCAACGAAGAGGAGAGAGAGATGGATTCTCCGACCGTTCCCCCCGGCATTCCAGCGACCATGCCATGCAGTGGAACGACATCCGTGTCGGCTTCGTCGGCTCCCCTTGGCCGGCCGGCTCCCCACCGCGGCGAAAGTGCCCAGCGATGAAGCTGAACTCGTACCAGAACCTGCGCGTGCCGAACTTCAGTGTGCACGCGCTGTGCCAGCTGCTCCAGGAAGCGGATCTCGACTGGCGAACCGCGCTCGCGAATGCCGAGATCGACCCCGGCGCGCTGAATCGACCGGGAAGCACCATTCCTGCAAAGAAGGAGCTGGCATTCCAGCTTCAGTTCGTCGCTCTCACAAGAGATCGCGTCGATCTTTGGGTGCGGGCAATGCGTGCTTACACGACGAGTACCTACGGCGTTCGCGGAATGGCCCTGGCGACCGCCCCGACCGTTGAGGCGTGGGTGGAAGTTGCCAGCGCAACTGACAATGCCCCTGGGCTCCTCGAAATCAGGCCTCTCCGAGCATCAGGTGGGGCAGTGGTGGGAATTGAATACGCCTATCCTGACGCCCCGGACGAGTTGATCCCGTTCAGCGTGTACCGTGATCTATTTGCCAGCACCCGATCACTCGCGTGGCTGTACGGAGACGCCTTCCCTTTCACTCAGGTCGAAGTGCCTATCGCAGAAATATCGCCCGAGGCTTTGGCGTACGTTTCCTGCGAAATCGAATGTGGCGCAGAGGCGTTGCGGCTGCGGTGGAGCCCTGCTACATCGAAGGAGGAACTGCCCTTCGGTAACGCATTCCAGCACGAGGCATGGGTCAGAGCGGATACCCAGATCATCGACTCATTCAGGGCGACTGGCGACTGGCCCCACACTGTCGCGAAAGTCATAAGGGCCGCGCCCAATCTCTACCGCACATTGGCAAATGTGGCCGCGGCGCTGCAAGTCTCCCCACGTACCCTGCAACGCAAGCTTGAACTCACGGGCAAAGACTTCGGCCGGGTGCGAGACGAGACTTTGAGTGAACTGGCCTGCGATCTGCTCTCGAATACAGATCACTCCGTATCGGAAATATCCCGCAAGCTGGGCTATACGGATCCGGCCAGCTTCACCATGGCCTTCAAACGGTGGAGGGGGATGCCTCCGACGGCGTTCAGGGAGGCTTCTCGGTACAGCGCCAAGAATTCCTAACGGAAGTGGTTGGCCGTGTGACTGTTGGTGTGTCCGCTCGCTCGGCCCCCGGCAGCTTCTGCCGGGGGCCGACCATACTGAGACACCTCTGTGGGTACCGTTCGCGCGCGCAGGCGGCGAGGAGGATCGACCGTCCGGGGCCTCAGTGATCGTAGGCAGCAACGATGCGGCCGACGACTCCGCCCTTGCGGAGGCGGTCCAGACCTTCCGGGATTTCGTGCGGTGCGATCCGGTTGATCGGCGGGTTGAGTGCTCCGCTGCGCATGAGTTCGTACAGCTCGGCCAGGTCCTGTTGGGTGCCCGAGAGGGAGCCGAAGATACGCAGCTGCTTGAAGATGAGGGCCTGGGTGTTCACCGTGGCCTGCAAGCGGCCGAGGCCGACTTGCACGAGCGTCCCGGACTTGCCCAGCGTCTCCACCGCTTGAGCGGTGGTGGTTCCGAAGCCCGCGTAGTCCACGATCAGCGGCAGATCCTTGTCGGCGAACTCGATGATCGACTCGGCGACGCCCGCCAGCCCGATCTCGGCGGCGAGCTCCCGTGAGGACGGGGAGATGTCGGCGGCGTAGACCTCGGCTCCCTTGAGGACGGCGACACGCGCGCCGATGTAGCCGAGCCCACCCAGGCCGATCACGCCGACCCGCATGCCCTTCTTCAGGCCGCCGACGGTGACCATGGCGTGGTACGAGGTGATGCCCGCGTCGGTCGCCATCACGCCCAGCTCGAAGGAAAGCTCGTCGGGCAGGCGTACCAGGTTCGCTTTGGTGGCCCGGATCTTGGGGCCGTAGCCGCCGTCCCAGGCGCCATAGCCGATGGCGTCGCCGTCGGGCATCACGGGTGCCAGCCCGACGCGGTCGCCGACCTTCCAGTCCTCCATTCCGGGGCCGACCTCGCTGATCACCCCGGCATTCTCGTGCCCGAACGTCATCGGAATGCGTGGGAACGACTTCATCCACTGTGGGTCGTCGAGCGCGCCGACATCCGAGTGGCACAGGCCGGCGGCCTTGACGTCGACGACGACCTCGCCCGGCCCCGCGTGCGGGTCCGGTACCTCTTCCAGGGTCAGCGGCTGGCCGGTTCCGTGGAATCGCCATGACTTCATTGGTCTCACTTCTCCTTTGCTGCGGGAGACACGTACGGTCGGCGCATTGCTCCCACTTGCTGTCGCGGACGCGGGTCCTTTTGGTCCGATCACGCGGTTGCGGGGTCGAACACGACGACTCCGGGCTCGACAAGCCGCGCGTCGGTGTTGGTCAGGGTGCCGTACGGCTGAAGGCGGTCGCGGAACATGTCGTCGAAGGCCCGCTCGACGTCCTGCACGGTCCACGAGTCGCGCGTCAGCGGCCGGTCCAGGACCTGGGGATGGGTCATCAGGTGCAGCTCGCGCCCGTTCGCGAGGCGTACGACCTGACCGTTGACACCCTTGCTCAGGTCGGACAGCAAGTAGAGAACGACGGGCGCGTTCGTCGCGGGCGGCGGCGCGACCGCCTGCCCGCCGAAGTACTTCGTGTAAGCGGCCGTACCAGCGTCCATCATGGGCGTGGAGGCATGCGGGGCCATGGCATTGACCCGGATGTCCCCGCCCTGGCCGCCGAACTCGTTTGCCCAGGCGTACGTGAGCGAGGCGACCGCACCCTTGGCCGCCGCGTACGCGCTCATCATCCGCAGACCGACCTGCGCGCCCGAGGTTACGTTGACGATGGACCCGCTGCCCTGCATCGCGGCGAGCCCATGAACCGACATGAAGTAGGTCCCGTAGACGCCGATGTCGATGTGCCGGCGAATATCGGCCTCGGTTTCGGTGCCCGCGACCGCAGGATTCAGGTAACCGGCGTTGTTCACCAGGCCGTCGAGCTTGCCAAAGCGTTCCACAGCTGCTGCGACGAGCTTCTCGCAGCTGTCCCAGTCGGTGACGTCGGAGACGACCGCGAGAGCTTCGCCGCCCGCCTCGTTGATCGACGCGGCGACCGCCTCGACAGGCTCCGCGTTGATGTCCGAGACGACGACGCGCGCCCCCTCGGTGACGGCCGCACGCGCGTACGCCTCGCCGAGACCGCGGCCTGCGCCGGTTATGAGGACGTGCTTGCCCTGGAGGACTCCCGTGCTGGGCATGGTTCAAACTCCCTTGTCTGAGCTGGTCTGGTCTGGGTGTCATGTCGCTCGGGCCGGTGCGGCCGGAGGGCATCGGTCACCACCGTGTCGGTGTAGGCGTGGTTGCAGCAGAGCTACTCGACCTTGTCTGTCAGCCACACAGCGACCGCGGTTCCTCGCTTGTCGCGGCCGGCGCTGCCTGCGTTTGTGCTGTCCCAGGTCAACTGCTTGGCGATGATGGGCAGGGTCTCCCAACGGCCCTTGCTGTACTCGAGGCCGCCCCCGACGACGACGGACGTCGCGTCGGAGTCGAGCACGCCGTGGGGAGCCTCGAACGCCGCGCCGTACTGCTCCTCCGGCGGGGTCTGCGCGGGTCGCACCTGCTGGGCGCATCCCTGCGTCCCGACCGTCGAGCTCAGTCATGTTCGGGCCTCTCAGACCAGCAGCAGCATCGGGTTTTCGATCCGCTCGACGAACGCCGTGAGCCACTGTGCGGCGAGCGCGCCGTCGATCACGCGGTGGTCGGCCGAGAGCGTCACTGTCATCACCGTGCCCACGGCCAGCTCTCCGTCGTCCACGACGGGCACTTGTCGGACCGCGCCGACCGCTAGGATCCCCGCCTGCGGCGGGTTGATGATCGCGGAGAACTCCTGGCTTCCGTACATGCCGAGGTTCGACACGGAGAAGGAGCAGCCCTCGAGCTCGTGCTGCCTGAGGCGCCCGGCCCGGGCGCGCTCGGCGAGGTCCCGCACGGTGAGCGCTATCTCGCTGACGGCCAGCCGGTCCACGTTGCGTACGACGGGGGTGACGAGCCCGCCCTCGATCGCGACGGCCACCGCGACGTCGACCGTGAGGTGGCGGTACAGGACGGTCTCGCCCCAGGTGGCGTTCGCCTCCGGGATCGCACGCAGGACTCCCGCGACGGCCTTGAGTACGAAGTCGTTGACCGACACCTTGACGTCGGCGACCGCGTTGACCTGCTTGCGCAGGGCAAGCAGCTCGTCGACCCGTGCGTCCGCGACGAGGTAGAAGTGCGGCACCGAGGTCTTGCTCTCGGTGAGACGGCGGGCGATCGCGCGCCGCATGGAGGTCAGCGGGACCTCCTCCACGCCGTCCGGGGCGGAGGCGCCAGAGGCCGGCGCCGCAGGTGCGGCGGGTGCCGGTGCCGGGACGGGCGACGCAGTCGCTGCAGGCTCGGTGCCGGACGCCGCCGGGGACATGGGAACATCGCGTCCCTCGCGGACCGCGCCCTCGATGTCACGGCGCACGATACGGCCGTTCGGTCCCGTCCCCGTGACCGTGGCGAGGTCGATGTCGTGCTCCTTCGCCAGCCTGCGCACGAGCGGGCTGGTGAAGCGTCGGCCAGAGGGCTCGGCCGGCCCACGGGCGGCGGAGCAGGACTGGGGCACGGCGCTCAAGGCCTCGGCCGAGGGGGCGGCAGGGGCAGTGGCTGCGGGGGAGGAGGTGGCCGGTGTCGCCCCGCCGGGCACCCCCTCCACGGCCTCGCCCGGCGCGCCGACCGCGACGATCGGGTCTCCGACCGTGACGGTGGCGCCCTCGTCGGCGAAGAGGTGCAGTACGGTCCCCTCGACCTCGGAGGCGTACTCGACGACCGCTTTGTCGGTCTCGATCTCGGCGAGGGTTGTGCCGATGGCGATCTCCTGGCCGAGTGCGACCAGCCAGGTGGTGATCGCGGCCTCGGTGGTGTCGGCGAGCACCTCGGGCATGCGCACGATAGTGGCCATCAGGCACCCCCCATCCCGGCGCGGACCTGCCCGATTCCCGCGACGACCTCTTCGGTGCGGGCTATGGCGGCGCGCTCGAGCACCTTGGAGATGCTGGGGCTGGCCTCCGAGCCGGTGACCCGCTGGACGGGCTGGTCGAGCCAGTCGAACAGGCGGCGGTGGAGTTCGTCGGCGAGCCACCCGCCGTACGAGGTGCCCTTGGCACCTTGCTCGACGATCAGCACGGCGTTGGTCTTCCGCACCGACG
Organism: Streptomyces sp. NBC_00009; assembly: GCF_045040855.1. Taxonomy (NCBI): domain Bacteria; kingdom Bacillati; phylum Actinomycetota; class Actinomycetes; order Kitasatosporales; family Streptomycetaceae; genus Streptomyces; species Streptomyces sp. NBC_00009. The sequence goes on along the minus strand of NZ_CP108312.1, from coordinate 774,210 downwards.
TCTCGATGGTCTCCCAGTCGACTGAGGCGCGGTCGAGCCAGCGCAGGTCGACAACGTCGGCGTCGAGACCGGTCTCCTCGACCGACTCCAGGACGTGGTGGACCATCGATAGGTAGCTGATGATCGTGACGTCGGAGCCCTCGTGCCGCAGTGCGGCCTTGCCGAACGGCAGTTGGTAGTCAAGGTTTTCGGGGATCTCGTCGGCCCGGGCGTACAGGTCGACGTGCTCGATCACGAGCACCGGGTCCTCCAGAGCTAGTGCGGCGTTCATCAGGCCGACGTAGTCGGCGGCCGTCGACGGTGCGACGATCCGCCAGCCGGGGCTGGTCGCGAAGACGCCTGCGGGGTCCATGAGGTGCTGGGAGCCGTACCCGGAGCCCATCGCGACCTTGGTGCGCAGCACGAGCGGCACGGGGTTGACGCCGCCGAACATGTGGCGGGCCTTGCCGATCTGGTTGAAAACCTGGTCGGCGGCGACCCACATGAAGTCGGGGTACATGAACTCGACCACGGGACGGAAACGACCGTCGAGGGCAAGGCCGCCCCCGAGTCCGACGAAGGCGTTCTCGCTGATCGGGGTGGGGAGGACGCGCTCGGGGAAGCGCTTGGCCAGGCCTTTGGTGGCTCCGTTGGTGCCACCACCGAGGCGGTGCACGTCCTCGCCCATGACGACGATCCGGTCGTCCTGCTCCATGCGGCGGCCCATCACGGCCGAGACGGCGTCGATGAACTTGCCGCGCTTGCCGACGACCGGAGTGGTCGCCGGGTCGAGCGTGCGCGCGCCGTCCAGCTCGCTGGTGTCACCACGCAGACCCACGTCGACGAACTCCGGCTCGGGCCACAGCTCGGGGCGGATGCGCCGCTTGCCGTCGGCATCGGGGTCGGCCTCGAGCAGCTGTGCGGTGACTTCGCGCATCGCCTGCCGTGTCTGATCGCGCACCGAGTCGACCTGGGCCTGGCTCACTAGGCCCAGGCCTTGCATCTCCGTGGCGACGCGCAGCAGCGGGTCGCGCTCGCGCCACGCCGCCTCCTCTTCCTTGGTGCGGTAGCCGAAGGCGCTGCCGGGATAGGGCCCGTTCTGGTGGAAGAAGCGGTACACCTCGGCCTCGATGACAGCCGGGCCCTCGCCTGCACGCATCCGTTCGGCGGCCTCGGTCGTCGCGAGGTGCACGGCGAGGGGGTCCATGCCGTCGACGCGCCAGCCCGGCACGCCGAACCCTTGGCCGCGCACCGACAGGCGGGGGTCGGCGGTGATCTCGGAGACGTGCGTGGAGACGCCGTAGAGATTGTTCTCGATGAAGAACCCGGTGGGGAGTTTCCACACGGCCGCGAGGTTCATGCTCTCGAGCACGGAGCCAATCTGGCCGGCTCCGTCGCCGAAGTAGTTGATCGTCAGGTCGGTGGTTCCCGCATGCTTCTGCGCCCACGCGTTGCCGGTGGCCATCGGGGCGCCGCCGCCCACGATCGCGTTGGTGCCGAGCGCCCCTGCCTCGAACCACTGCAGGTGCATCGACCCACCGCGCCCACGGCAGTACCCCTGCGCGAGACCGAGGATCTCGGCGAGTGTCTTCTGCAGGACGTCACGGATCTCGGGCGTGACGAGGGTGGTGAGGTCGGAGCGGACACCGCCCACGTGGGTCAGCGCCTTCGCGAGGAACTGGTGGTGCCCGCGGTGGGACCCGTTGACGGCGTCCGTCGAGCGCAGGCCGATGATCGAGCCGACCGCTCCGCCCTCCTGGCCGATGCTCGAGTGGGCAGGCCCGTGGACGAGCCCCTCGCCGGCGAGCTCGAGCACGGTCTCCTCGAAGGAGCGGATCAGGTGCAGCTGGGCCAGCACGCCCGCGAGGAGCGCGGGGTCGGCACGCTTCCAGTCCGCGGGGGTGGTACTCAGCTCGACCCACGGGGTCTGCGTGTCCAGTTGCCGATGCTTCGGCATGGTCGTCCCTTCAGCGCACGCCGGCGTGCGCGTCGTCCTCGTGGAAGTGGTGTGGGGCGCGGGATGGAAGAAGCGCCGGTGTCAGGCGGCGGTCTGGATCATCTCGTCGCGCTGGTAGTGGTCGAGCAGCTCGGCGCCGTTGGCGGTGATCACGACGAGGTTCTCGAGCCGGACGCCGCCCACGCGGTGCTGCCCTTCGATGCCCTCGATCGCGATGACCATGCCTTCCTTGATCTCCTCGGGGTGGTCGAAGGACCACTCACGGGTGATCACCGGCGGGTTGTAGTGGATGGCGCGCGAACCGGCGTTGACCAGGCCGACCCCGTGTCCGAGCTCAAGGCTGAAGCACTCGGTCTCCGACCCGAAGCCCAGCTCCTCGGCGGGGGCGAGCACGGCCGCGACGTCCGCGGTGCTCGCGCCGGGACGCATCAGGGAGATCGCGTGGTCGAGGCGGTCGGTGAGCTTCGTGTACGACGAGCTCTCCATTGCGGTCGGCGCGCGGCCGACAATGAACTGGCGGTACAGACACGCGGTGTAGCCCATGTAGGACGTCCCGCAGGTCAACAGGTAGGCGAGGTCGCCGTATTCGACGATGCGGTCGCCGCCGCTGATCCCCCGCGGGAAGGACAGCGGGCCCGACAGCAGGCGGGCCGCGCCGGCCTCGGCGCCCGCGTCCTCGATGGCGCGCCGGGCTGCGGTCGCGAGCTGCGCCTGGCGGACGCCGGGGCGCAGGTTCGCACGGACCGTCTCGTAGCCGGCGGTCGCCAGGCTGGCGGCCATGGAGATACAGGCGATCTCGTCGGCCGTTTTGACGGTCCCGCACTCGAGCAGCAGTGGCAGGCCGGGGACCGTGTCGATGCCTGCGGCGTGGAGAGCACGCATCCCCGCCTCGTCGATCTCGCTCACGGCGAGCTGCTCGCCCGTGAGGGACCGCTCGGCGAGCTCGTCACGGATCTGCGCGGCGAAAGCGGCGGACAGTTCCGTGATCGCCGAAGCAGGGGCCACGCCGCCCAGCCAGGAGATGGCCGGACGCCACTCGGACACCCACGGCGTCTGGTCGGGCATCTGCTGCAGGGAGCCCGCGGGGGAGAACACGACCGGGTCGCCCTCGGCGAAGAACAGGGCGTATCCGGTCTGCAGCTGGAATTCACCCCAGTGGAATCCCGTGAGGTAGCGGACGTTGTCGGCGCCGGCCAGCAGAAGCGTGGGCACACCCTTCGCGCGCATGAGCGCGCGCATCCGGTCTGCGCGCTCGCGGCGCATCCGGTCGATGTCCACGCCGACGTGGAGCTCGGAGCGGGCAGGGCCGAAGTGGAGCTTCTGGTGGTGTCGAGGGGGCATTGGGTGCCTTTCTTCGCGTACTGGGACCGCGGGGCGGGAAGGCGGGCTCAGGTGCCGCTGAGCGTGTGCCGGGTCCGGTCGAACGGGACGACCCGCTCGAGCCCGCCGTCGCGGACCTTCTCGACCCACGCGGGGTCCGCGATCAGGGCACGGCCGAGGGCGACCACGTCGAACTCGCCGGCGTCGAACTGCTCGGCGAGCAGCTCCAGGCGTTCCTCGAGCGACTCGCGGATCACGACGGGGACCTTCTCGGCAGCGGCCCCGGCGCCGCGGAACTCGGTGTCGACCCCGACGGACCCGACGGTGATGACGTGCGCCCCGGTGAGGCGCTTCGCCCACCCGGCCAGGCTGAGCGTCGGGTCGTCCTCGGGGAACTCGGGCAGCCAGTGGCGCCGGGTGGAGGCGTGGAGGACGTCCACCCCGGCATCGACCAGCGGCACGAGGAGGCTCTCGAGGTCGTGGGGAGTCTCGGCGATGCGTTCCGTGTAGTGGTCGGCCTTCCACTGCGAGAAGCGGAAGACGATCGCGAGGTCGTCGCCCACGGCGCCCCGCACGGCCTTCACGATCTCGGTCGGCAGGACGGTGCGGTTGCCGTAGCGGTCCTCGCGCTGGTTCGTGCGGTGCCAGAGGAACTCGTCGAGCAAGTAGCCGTGCGCACCGTGCAGTTCGACGCCGTCGAATCCGATCCGGCGGGCGAGCGCGGCCGCCTCTGCGAAGCTCGCGACGACCGCGTCGATTTCGGCGGTCGTCAGGGGCTCGCCGAGCGGTCTCCCGTCGAGATCGAGGCCGGACGGCGACTGCGGTGGCACCCCCGGGTTGAGCGGGGAGGCGGTGCCACGCAGCGCCCCCACGTGCCACAGCTGCGGGACGATCGCCGAACCCTCGGCGTGCACGGCATCGACGACCTTCCGCCAGCCGTCGGCCGCGGGATCGGTGAGGTGCGGCACCGTCACTTTGTGCCCCGACGCCTCCCCGCCGACGTAGGTGCCCTCGGTGATGATCAGCGCCACTCCGCCCGCAGCACGGGCCCGGTAGTGCTCGGCGTTCTCGGCCACGGGTATCCCGGTAGGCGACATTTCGCGGGTCATCGGGGCGAGCGCGAACCGGTTGCGCAGGTGCAGCGACCTGACGTTCAGCGGCGAGTGCAGCGCGTCCAAGAGACCGCGGGTGGGCGCGCCCATCACTCGCCGCCCGCCTGGATCTGCTCCCATCGGACGGTGGACGGGTGGACGACCAGCGGTGTCACCGTGATGTCGAGGTACTGGAAGAGCGGCAGGCCGCTGATCAGTGTGTGCAGCTCGTCGTTGTCCTCGACGTCCCAGACCGCGAGCGTGGCGTATGCCCCGGCCTTGCGCCAGACGTGCAGCTGCTTGCCGGAGCGCCGGGCCTCCATCCCGTAGTTGCTCTCGGCCTGCGTCAGTGCCTCCCACGCGTCGGCGTCGAGCGTCTCGGGCTTGCGGACTTGAATGTCCACCAGGAAGAGCATGACTGTTCTCCTCTCTCAGGCGGGCTGGACCACCGGCGTACCGGTGATCGCGGCCAGCGCCTTTGCGACTGTGGCGGGGGTGTCGTCGGTGACACGGGCCAGGACGTGGCCGTCCGGGCGGACGAGTACGGCGCCGTCGGCATGGATCCCGTAGGTGGCCAGCGCCCCTGGGGGCAGGGCGACGGACGTGGCGGGCACACCGTGGTCGGCGGCTGCACGGATCGCCTCGTCCGCGGCGCGTGCTCCGGTGGCGGCGAAGACCGTCACCCCTGCGCCGAGCACGTCGAGGGCCGAAGTGGTCCGGGCCTCGTCGAGCCACACGTGCGGGGCCCGCTCGCCGGGGGCGGCGCTCGGGGTGTACGTGCTGACCGGCCACGGGCCGTGGGGCTGGCCCGGCTCCAGGACGACCGCCCCCTGGTAGTAGCGGTAGCCGATGTCCAGGCCCAGGTGGTGGAAGTTCTCGGTGCGGAATGTGCGTGGTCCGTCGTGCTCGGCCCCCACATGCGACCGGAAGTTCAGGACCGCCTCCTCGCGGTCGAACAGCGCGACCGGGCGCCGCTCCGGGCCGTAGGTGTCGAGCAGCGCTGGGCTGGCCCAGCCCCGTAGGACGGCGGCGAGCTTCCAGGCGAGGTTGTGGACGTCCTGGATGCCGGCGTTCTGGTTGAACCCGCCGTAAGGAGGCATGACGTGCGTCGCATCGCCCGCGAGGAAGACCCGGCCCTTCTGATAGTCGCTCGCCACCCAGGCGCCGACATCCCACGTGCGACAGTCGATGATTTCGACGTCCAGGTCGGGATCCCCGGTGGCCAGGCGGAGTTGCTCCTGCCAGTCGACCTGGTCGACCGGCAGACGGTCGAGGATCGGAGGTCGGCCGAGCATCGCCACGCGTCCTTCGGTGTCGACCGGTGCGAACACCACGGTGCCGACGGTGTCCGGGTTGTCGATGTAGATGAAGGCGGACTCGCTGTCCGTGCGCGACCTGATGAGATCGGAGCGGAACAGCACACTCACGGACTGCTGCAGTGAGGGCTCGCCGTCACGCTCGATGCCGAGCTGCTCCCGGATTCCGCTCTGCGCACCGTCGGCGCCGATCACGTAGGCCGCCTCGACCGTCGCGGTGCTGCCGTCCAGCCGGGAGCGCAGCTCGAGCCGCACACCGTCCTCGATCTCGGTCACCGACAGGACCTCTGTCGACAGGCGGACGTCGACGGGAGGCCGCAGCGCGGCCTCGCGCAGGACCGGCTCCAGGATGTCCTGCGAGCACAAGAACACCTCGAGAGGGAGTGGGGAGAGGTCGTTCTCGCCTCCGTCGGGGACGACCGAGGACTCGACGACGTCACTCCAGGGGGAGACAACGTCCTTGCCGAGAAAGCGCACGGGAGGAGTTGCGAGCCCGGCGGCGCGCACCCGCTCCTCGATGCCCCATGAACGGAAGATCTCCATGGTGCGGACGTTCACGGCGCGGGACTTCGGGTGGAGCGCGGGCTCGGCATGCTTGTCGATCACCATGACGCTGATGCCCCGGCGGGCCAGGTCGATCGTCGCGGTCAGCCCGACGGGCCCGGCGCCGACCACCGCAACATCGATGCGGGTCATAAAAGTGTCCTAACGCGAAATCGCCGTCACATTTTGAGAGTTGAGCCGTTGGATGGGTTCACCAGTCGGCGTCGTAGATCGGGTCGTCCGGATACAGGCCACCGAAGACCGAGGTGGACGGGATCTTGAACAGCTCGGTGTAGTCCGCCTCCGGTCCCAGGCGCTGCGCCCAGTCCCACACGCAGGTGCGCGACAGCACCTTCCACACGCCCTGGCGGTGCTCGCAGAGGTCCCGGTAGCGCCCGCAGAGCACGTCCGAGGGGCCGCCGTCCGGGCGCACCCGCACGTAGATGAACGCCGTCTCCCGCCGCGCGCGATCGCCGTCCAGGTCGACCAACATGTTCGTCACGTAGTGGTTGGCCCGGTGGCCGAGCTGCTCCTGGAGCTCCATCGTCCAGTCGCAGAAGTCGTGTGAGGTGCCCACGAACATGCCGTGGTTCTCGGTCGACTCGGGCCAGTAGGTCGACTTCATGAGATCGAGCTCCTTGCGGTCCATGCCGCGGCAGTAGCGCGCCATGTTCTCCGAGAGTTCCTGCTTGGCGAGCAGGGTGCGCAGTCGCTCCCGCTCGGTGCCCGTCAGGGGGCCTGTGGCGCTCGTCGATGGTGTGTCGGCCATCTTCGATGCCTCCTTGCGTGAGTGCTTTCGGGGCGGCCCGGGGCCAGGATTGGCCCCGGGCCGGGCAGCCAGGTGGCGAGCGATCTCCGGGGACGGGGCTGCATCGGGAAGGCCGTCGGCACCTTCGGGAACAGCGGGAGGACCATCCTCAGGACGTCGTACGGCCTCGGGGGGACCGGCAGGAACATGCCGGCAGCGGCTCGGCGATCACGCCGTCGTGTCCTGGCAGGGGCGGCTCAGGCCGACTCCTCCACCTTCGTGGGCTGCCAGCCCGTGCCGATGGCGACGAGGCCCTCGGTCATCATGCCGTGGCTGACGCCTTGGAGCATGACCTTCTTGAGCTCGGCGAGCATGAGCATGCGCGTGCTGCGCAAGGTCAGTTGGGGCTGCTTGACGATCTGGCGGGCCAGCTCGTATGCGCGCGTCACCACCTGGTCCTTGGGGACGACCTCGTTGACGGCACCCCACTCGAGGGCCTTCTGCGCGTCGATCTCCGTGCCGGTGAGAAGCATGTAACGGGCGCGGTTGAGGCCGATCACGGTCGGCCAGATGACCTGCATGCCGTCACCGGGGACGACGCCCACCGAGAAGTGCGGGTGGTCGCCGAACACGGTGTCCTCCGACGCGATCGAGATGTCACACAGCAGCGCCTGCTCACTGTGGACGCGTGCGGGGCCGTTGATCGCCGCGATCATGGGCACCTCGATCTCGAGGTGGTCGAGCACGAGGCGCTTCGCGTCGGCATGGAGCTTGATCCAGATCTCAGGGGTGACCCAGCCCTTGTCCGGGATCGGGACCTCCCGGTCGATGAAGGTCTCGCCCCCGCCGGTGAGGATGACGGCCTTGTTCTCCGGGTCCTTGCCGATGTCGCCCCAGACCGACGACAGGTTGTCGTGGACGTCCGTGCCCCAGTAGACCTCGGCACCGTCGGTGTGGATCGTGACGAGGAGGATGCCGTCCTCGTCACGATCCAGCTTGAGGTGCTTGTACTTGTCCTTGTAGTCGGCGAAGCGAGTCACAGTCATGGTGTCTTCTCCTTGAAGGTGGGGTGGGGTCCTGCTCTGGGGTGGAGGTTCAGACGACGTCGAGGTGCAGCGCCGGGGCCCGCTCAAGCACGGAGAAGCCCGCGCGGGGCCCGTCCTCGAGACGTGGGAAGTCCGACGACGGGGCCCGCTCAAGCACGGAGAAGCCCGCGCGGGGCCCGTCCTCGAGACGTGGGAAGTCCGACGCGGCGACGGTCAGCGACAGGCGCGTTCCCCGGTCGAGTCGCACGGCGGTCGGCCCGAGATCCACGCTGACCGTCTCGCCCTGCCTGGCGCTGGCGGTGGTGCGACTGGAGCCCTCGGCCAGCAGCACCGACTCGCCGTCCTGGTTGGTCGTCGACAGCTTGACGACGACCGCAGTGGGAGCATCGCTCGCCACGGCGAGCGTGCAGGTGATGCCCCCGAGGACGTCGGTGTCCTCGGGCAACGGGTCGGAGACGAGCGCGACGACGTCGTCGCGCTCGCTCAGGGGTCCTTGGGGGCGGGGGCCGGCGTTCGCGGCGACCTTGTACCCGGGGAAGAACGTGCGCCCGCCGATCGTCGGGACGGGCTCGGCCGACACGAGAGCGTGCGGGGAACCGTCCACGCGCAGCGGGACCTCGACCGGCCGGGCCTCTTGCGGAGGCCAGGTCGAGAAGGACCGCCACTCATTGGCACCCATGACGAACGCGGTGACGGGGTCGGCGGGCGCCGGGCCGCCGTCACGCAGCGTCTCGAACCAACCGAGCTGGAGCCCGGTCGGGTCGAGCGCGTCGAACGACGCCGCCGGACCGTAGGTGTGTCCGGGGAACCAGCCACCCATCACGCCGTGCGCCCAGGGACCGACGAGCAGCCGGTCGTGCGGCTGCCGGGTGCCGGCGGCATCGCGGCGGGTGTAACTGGCGACGGATCCTGGTCCGAAGATGTCGAACCACCCGGAGATCACAAGCACGGGCAGGCGGACGCGCCCGGCCGCCTCGGGGTCCACGATCTCCCCGCTCCGGTCCCGCCAGTCCGGTAGGTAGGGGGCGAGGTCGCCCGCGGCCTTGATGAGGTCATCGAATGTGCGGCAGCTGCCATCCGTCACGCCCTGGACGAGGGCGGCGGCGCGGGCGCGGTCCTCGGGGGTGAGGTCCTTACTGCTGGCCGCGAGCACGGACACCCAGTGCGCGAGGAATCCGAACGTCAGGTTCTGCTCCTCGTGCGTCCAGCCCGTGGTGACGTCGTCCGCCGTGCTGCCCGGCACGATGCCCAGGAGTCCCTTGGGTGCGCGGGTGGCGGCCAGCCACTGGGTGATGCCCACGTACGAGCCGCCGACCATGCCGACGTGCCCGTCGGACCACGGCTGTTCGCGGACCCACGCGATTGTGTCGGTTCCGTCGTCGGCCTCGTGTGCGAAGGGGACGAAGGTGCCGCCGCTGCGAAACCGGCCGCGTACGTCCTGGACGACGACGGCCCACCCGCTCTCGGCGGCGCGCAGCACGTTGATCCAGGTGTTGGCGTGTGCGGGATCGTCCTTGCTGTAGGGGGTGCGGATCAGCACGGTGGAGCGGGGTTCCGCCCCCTCGGGCCGGTAGACGTCGGCCGCGAGGACCGTGCCGTCGCGCATGGTGACGGGGACGTGCTTGTCGACGACGAGACTCATGACCACCTCCTCGTGGTGTCTCTGATGCGGTCGGCGGACCAGCAGGCCGGCCGACCGGCAGGTCCGGGTCAGCTGGTGAACTCGAACCCCTCGTACTTCTCGCCGAGGTACTCGTCGACGTCAGCGACGTAGCGGTCGAACCCGCCCGCGTACGGCAGGAAGAAGCGCGACCCGTCGTACCGGTTGACGTGCACCATGTAGTTGTCCACGGCCCGGCGCAGCATCGGCTCGGCGATCTCGTTGCAGTGGTCGCCCCACTTCTTCTCGGCGTCGAGGGTCGGCTCGACGCGCTCGGCCCTCGCCTCCTCGGCGTAGCCGATGATCTTGTCGACGAGGTCGACGTGGTAGTTGTTCAGCGTGAAGAAGTTCGCCAGCACGCTGGGGCTCTGGATCCCCGTGAGGGTGAACAGGTTGGGGAAGGCGTTCGACATGAGCCCCAGGTAGGTCTGCGGCTTGTACGCCCACCGGTCGCTGGGCTGCTGCCCGTGCTCGTTGCGGACGTTGGCCTGGTCCAGGGCGCCGGTGAACGCCTCGAACCCGAGGGCGAACACGATGACGTCGACCTCGTACTCGGCCTCGCGGGTCTTGATGCCGGTCGCCGTGATGCGCTCGATCGGGTTGTCGCGCATGTCGACGAGAGAGACGTTGTCCTGATTGAAGATCGGGTAGTAGCCGGTGTCGATGACCAGTCGTCGGGTGCCGAGGGGGTACGACGTCGGCATCAGCTTTGCCACGGTCTGCGGGTCATCGACCTGCTGGGCGACCTTGCTGCGCACGAACTGCGAGACCACGTCGTTGATCTCGATGTTCGTTCCCTGGTCGGTGAACGTGCTGAGCAGGCACTGCCCGCCGAACGCCCACCGGGTCTCCAGGATCTGCAGGCGCTGCTCGGGCGAGTAGTCGACGCCGCGGCCCACGGGGGGCGGCAGCACATACCCGACCGGCGTCGCGTAGCTCTCGTCGCGGAACTCCAGGACCTTGCGCGACAGACGCTCCTTCTTCACCGGGTCGGCCGGACGGTTGTGCGCCGGGACGACGTAGTGCGGGGTGCGCTGCATGACGTAGAGGTGCCCGGCTGTCTTGGCGATCTCGGTCGCCGCTTGGACGCCCGAGGAACCCGTGCCGATGACGGCGACCCGCTTGCCCGCGTAGTCGACGGGCGTCTGCGGCCAGTGGGAGGTCTGGTACCACTCGCCCTCGAAGTCGCCCAGGCCCTTGAAATCGGGGTCTTTGGGACGGGACAGGTTGCCCGTCGCCATGACCAGGTAGCGCGCCCGCACCGTGCGGCCGGTGTCGGTCTTGATCAGGTACCTGTTCTCCTCCGGATTCCACTGCGCCGACGTCACCCGAGTGCTGAGCGAGAGGTTGCGGCGCACGTCGAGCCGGTCGGCGACGTAGTTCAGGTAGCGCAGGATCTCGGGCTGGGCGGCGTACCGCTCGCTCCAGTCCCAGCCGGTGTAGAGCTCCTCGTCGAACATGTACGAGTAGCTGTCGCTCTCGAGGTCGACGCGGGCGCCCGGGTAGGCGTTGTGGTACCAGACGCCGCCCACACCGGGCGCCCCTTCGAAGCCGTGCACGGAGTGCCCCAGCTCGGCGAAGCGGTGCAGGGCGTAGATGCCGCCCATCCCCGCGCCAACCACGACGACCGAATACTCTTCAACCTGACCGTTCACTGGACACTCCTTCTTCAGCGCACGTCCTCGGGCACTGGGGGAACCGGCCGCTCAGGCCTCGGGCAGAGAGACGGTCGCGACGGCGGTCGTGGTCTCGACGCCCAGTTGGTTGACGGCCTTGAGCGTGAGTTCGGCGCAGGCGCCGTGCGTCTCGTCCTCGGATACGCGGGTGACCTCGCCGCCGATCCACTGGGTGTCACCGAAGACGCCGGGCTGCTTGATGCGCACGGAGATCTTCAGGAGGTCGGCGTCGTCGCCCATCCAGTTGGTCACGCAGTGCGTCATCCAGGACACGCGCTGGTTGCCGTTGTCGTAGGCGCCGGGCATTCCGATGGCGCGGGCCATCGCGGCGTCCTGGTGACCGAGGCTCGGGAACGGCTCGGACAGGAAGTGCTCGGGACCGAGGTTGGTCGGCGCCAGCGGGTGGCCGTTGCGCACACGCTCCTGCTGGCGCACGCGCGTCTCGACGCCGCGGTAGCCGGCGGTGCCGATCGCACCCGCGTAGTAGGCGGTCATGGTGATCAGGTCCAGGGGACCCTTGACGACCTTGGGGATCACGTCACCGACGTGCACGGTGCCGGCGAAGCGGGCACGCGGTCCGCGGACCTCTTCGGCGAGGATCTCGGCACGGATCTCGGCCATCTCCTCGTCGGTGTACAGGTGCGGGTCGCGGGGCTCGTGCATGCGTGTGCTCTCGGTGCTGCGAGCGACGCAGACGATCGTGTTGCGCACGGTGCCGACGAGCTCCTCGCCGACGAAGTAGTCGGTGCGGCCGACCTGTTCGACCAGGCGGCCGGAGCGGCGGCCCTCACGTTCGCGCACATCCTCGACGAAGGAGCGGGCCCTGATGCGCTCGCCCAGGCGGATCGGGCGGTGGAACTCGACGTCGGCGCCGAGGTGGAGCGCCTGCAGACCCTCGGACATGCCCATCGCGAGCTCGGCGTCGCAGACTGAGTACAGGAAGGTCGGCGGGGCGACGCGGGTGGCGAAGCGCGTGTTCCTCGCGTACGTCTCGTCGAGCCACAGGGGGTTCTCGTCACCGATGCCCCACGCGTAGTGGCGGATCGTGTCGGCGCTCGCCTCCTCGTTCCACTGGACGACCACGGCCGATTGGCCGATGAAGCTCTTCATGTAGGCGACGTCCTCGTCGCTGATCTGCTTGCTGGGGACGGCCTTGCCGGTGGGGGCGGTGGTGGTCATCAGTTCGTTCCTTCCGGAGTGAGGTGGACAGACACGACGGCGTCGACGACCGTGACGGTTGCCGTCTCGGGGTCTGCCAGGATCGGGTTGAACTCGAACTCGTGGACGTCCCCGCGCTGCTCCGCCCACGCGATGAGGTCCATCACCGCGTCGGTCAGGGCGTCGAGGGTGTGTGCGCCTGGGGCTTTGCGCAGCCCGGCTGCGACGACGTGCACTGCGGTGATCGCGTCGCGTACCTCGGGGCGCGAGGTGGGCAGCGGCAGGATGCCGATGTCGTCGATGGCCTCCGTCATGCTGCCGCCGGCGCCCAGGACCAGCACGGGGCCGAACTCGGGGTCGCGGCGCAGGCCCACGAGCACCTCGGTCTTGCCGGGGGCCATGGTCTGTACGGAGATCGTGGCGTTCTCGGACTGGATGGCGGTCAGACGGACTGCTGCATGGCGCGCGTTCTCGGTGCTGTCGACGCCGATGAAAACGCCCCCTGCGTCGGCCTTGTGGAGGATGTCAGGGTCGTCGATCTTGATCGCGACGGGGAAGCCGATCTCCTCGGCTGCGCAGACGACGGACTCGACGTCGCGTGCGGCACGGCTGGCGGGTACGGGGATGCCGGCCGCGGCGAGCTCCTCGGCGATCTCCCGGAACGTGAGGTGCTCGGTTGTGCCGGCAGCGGACGCTGAGCGCAGGGACGTGCCGACGAGGCGACCGCGCGCGGCGCGCGTGCGCCGGACCTTCGACCACGAGGCAGCGGACGCGATCGCGTCGAGGGCGCGGGTGGCGGTCGGCAGCGCGATCGCTCCTGCGGCGCGCAACACCTGAGCCTGCTCGGTCGTGACGCGGTCGTCCTCGGACAGCGGGACGACGACGACCCGTACACCCTCCGGGGCGTCCATCGCCGCGATGCCGGCGGCGAGTTCGTCGAAGTCGTGCGCCAGGCGCGTCGCGGTGACGATGACCCACCCGCCCGTCGAGGTCGTGACCACGCTGTCGACGATGCGTACGTAGTCGGCGGTGGTCAGCTGCACGCCGACGTCGACGGGGTTGCCCACGTGGTCGCTGCCCACGGCCGCGGCGATCCTGGCGGCTGCCTCGGTACCGAGGTCGCGGAAGGTGAGGTCGCGGTCCTCCGCGAGGTCGTTCCAGAGGACGGCCTGTGCGCCGGAGGTGGTGACGACTGTGAGCTCGTGGTCGTCTCCGGCGAGCCTGCCGGCGAAGACATCGAACGTCTCCGTCAGATCGAGGAGCTGCTCGGGCGAGGTGCATACCGACCCGAAGCGGTGGCGCAGGACGCTCTGGGCGACCCGGCCGCTGCCCGCGAGCTTCCCCGTGTGCGACCGCGCGCCGAGCGCGCCGCGGGCGGAGCGCCCGAGCTTGAGCACGGCCACGGGGACCCCGCGCTCGCCGGCTGCCGCAGCCGCGGCCTCGAGGTCGTCGCCCGGACGGAAGCTCTCGACGATGGAGGCCAGGGCATGCGTGTCCTCCTCGGCGGTGAGCCAGCCGACCCAGTCGGTGAAGCCCAGCGAGATCTCGTTGCCGGAGCTGCTCCAGGCGCTCAGCCCGCTGACGCCGCGCGCGACCAGGGACTGCATGAGCGCGTTGCCCAGCCCGCCGCTCTGGCTGAACAGCGCCACGTGCCCGACCGGAAGAGGGGCGCGCTGCAGGACTGACGAGAACGTCGCGGTCAGGGACCGGCCGACGTGCATGAAGCCGATGCAGTTGGGGCCGATCAGGCGTGTGCTGCCCCCGGCGAGCACCGCACGAATCTTCTCGTCGCGGTCGTGCCGGCCGGTCTCGCCGAACCCGCTGGCGAAGGCGACGGCGAAGGGGACGCCCATGACCACGGCCTCGCGCAGGTCCTCGATCACGCGGTCTGCGGGGCCGACGAGCACCGCGACGTCCGGGACCTCGGGCAGGGCGGAAAGCGATGGGTACGTGGATATCCCGAGCACCTCGTCGTGGAGGGGGCTGACCGCGTAGTACCGCCCGTCGAACCGGAGCCGGGACAGGTAGTCGAGCGTGCGGCCCGACGTCTTCCATGGGTCGCGGGAGGGGCCGACGACGGCCACACTCTCGGCCCGAAGGGGGTTGTCGATCCGGGGCGTCCGCGGGCCGGCCGGGTCGGGCTCCGTGGCCCCGGCGGTCCGGCGGACCTCGCCGGGGCGACGCACGTCGGGAACCTCGATCGCCTCGATCACGGCACCGAGGTCCTTCTCGGTGTCGAAGTAGGCGAACCCGCCATCTCCGTTCAGGCCGTAGCCCCGGGCCGTCTGGGTCACGAGGTACCCCGACTCGGCCATGCGGGCGATCGCTCCGTCCAGGTCGTCCACGAAGACGCCGAGGTGGTGCAGGCCGACGTGGCCCTCATCGAGGAAGTCCTGGTAGATGCTCGGGCCGGTGATCGGCTGGATGAGCTCGACCTGCGGGCTGGAGCCGCCCATGGCGAGCAGCATCTCGAACCTGCCCTCGGCGTCGCCGTAGCGGGACCAGCGCAAGAACTCAGGTGTGTAGTGGTAGCAGGTCCACTCCTCGATCCCGAACATGCGGCCGTAGAGGTCGAGCGCGGCGTCGAAGTCGTTGACGAGGATCCCGATCTGCCCGACGTCACCGATCGGCGTCGATGCGATGGGAGGGACTGCCAGCGGCGGCGTAGCCGTCATGGTGTCTCCAGTTCCGCCATGGAAAACTATCGCCATGCGATAGAGGCTTTCGCGATGAGGCATTCCTAGTGGGCGGCTGAGCGCGGTGTCAATGGATGTGACAACCGCATTGCGAATCGATGTCGCCCAAACTTTCACCATGTGAGTGATATCCTGGTGGGGTGATGGCCAGGAACTCTGAATCTGACCCTGCGGCACCTCGCGACCTGGTCCAGTCGGTCGTCCGGGCCCTCGACATCGTTGACATCGTCGCCGAGAGCGACACGCCGCTGCGTGCGCAGGTCATCGCGCAGCGCGCGGGCCTGCACCTGGCCACGGTGTCGCACCTGTTGTCCACCCTCGTGTACACCGGCTATCTGCAGCGTCATGAGCGCGAATACAGCCTGGGGGGCGGCAAGATCCTCTCCCTGAGCTCACGCGTCGAGGCGGACTGGCGGCCCAGCCGGCAGGCCTACGACATGCTGGAAACCGTCGTCAGCACGACCGGAGAAACGGCCTACCTGTCGGCGTGGCACGACGGAGACGTGACCATCGTGGCGATCCAGGAGGGGTCACATTCGGTGCGCGTGGCCGACCTGCGCGTGGGGGTGTCGGGAGACATCCATGCGCGCGCGTCGGGCAAGGCGCTCCTCGCGTACGGCGCGCCCGCAGCGGTCGACAGGCTCGGGGATGCCGACGGGAAGCTGCCGGCACGCACCGAGCACACGGTGACATCCCGCGAGGCACTCGTCGCCGAACTCGAAAGGACGCGCGAGCGCGGGTACGCGATCGACGAGCAGGAGTACGTGAATGGTGCGTGCGGGCTCGCGGTCCCGATCTTCGAGGGCGCGCGGTGGCCGCAGACGGCCCTGTCGATCACGACGCCCCTGCACCGCTACGAGGACCCTGAGCACCGCGAGCTGTACGTCAAGGCCCTGCGCAGGGTGCGGGAGCTGGACGCGTCGATGGGCTGAACCTGCTCATTGGGCGAATTCGGTGGGGGCGCTCTTGATCCAGTCCTTGTAGATCGGGTCGTCCTCACGCCAGGCACCCCAGTGCGAGACCCGGGGGACATTCACGGTGCCCCAGTCGGTGTTGGTCTCCCTCACGTCGATCCAGTCCCAGACGCAGGTGCGGTGGAGGATCTTCCACTCTCCGTCGCGCTTCTCGCACAGGTCGCGGTAGCGGCCCGCCTGGTACATCGTCATGCCGGTCTCCTTGAAGGGCACGACGCAGATGAACATCGACTCGCGCTTGGCGCGGTTGCCTTCGATCTCGGACAGGACGTTGGTGACGTGGTGGCTGCAGCTGAGGATCTGGTCCTCCCAGGCGAGCGCGGCATCTGCCCAGCCCGGCCCGTCACCGACGTACGCTCCGTGGTTGTCCCAGGAGTCGGGCCAGTAGGCCGACAAAATGAGGTCGCGGTCGTGGCGGTCGGCCCCGCGAACGTACAACATCAGGTTGTCGTGGAGAGCCTGCTTGTCCCAGAGTTCCACCAGCTGAGCATCGGTCAGAGTCATTGAGAACCTCGCCCTCCTGCGAAGTCGAGGGCCGCGTCGTCGCTGACCCTCGCCAGGAAAGACGGTAGGAGGAGGCGGCCGGGGAGCGTGCTGGGAAGACACGACATCCCACGAAGAATGCACGCCAAAAAGCACGGAGCTGTCGTTCACACGGCGGTGGCGGCGGCCTGAGGAGCGTCGTCAGAAGGGGGCCGTCCAGCCCAGGGCTGGGGAAACGCACCCTGTTCGGGCCGTAGTTGACGGCGCTCGTGGCGTCGGCCACCTGCAGCAGGTCGGTGGACAGGCCTCCCGGGTATCAGGCCCCCCTGCGTACCGGCGACGGTGCGCCCCCACGGTCAGGCCGCCGGCTTGGGTGTGTCCCTGCAGGGCCAACTGGTGCGGATCAACGGGGCGTTCGCCGTCGTGGTCGCGATCTCCGCCGACCGCCCCGGCCGGACGACGAGACCGTCACCCCGCCCCGGGCGCGAGGTTGGCCTTCTGAGACACCGCACGCCAACCTCTTTTCATTTCGTATTGCGACTACTACCTTCGCGATGTGCGAGTTGCCTTGGCGGGGAGCTCGCACCAATGAAGGTCACGACGGCGTACTTTCACAGGTGCGTCGTGTCGATCGCAGAGAGGCGAGGTCCTCGAGACACCTCGGCGACCGAGAAGTTACGCAGCCTCTCGTCGATGACACCTTCCTCGACTCCGGCCTTGGATCCAGCTTCTGCCAGAGGTGGGCCCCCCACCGTCGCGGTAGTCGGCTACCTCGCCCCGTGATGCCCCAGACCAGATCACCACCGTTCAGACCGAGGCTGCTCTTCGCCCGGTGACGTGTGCATCGCCGTCAGAGCGGGACATCCACGCTCAACGCAAGCTCGCGCGAGCACCCGAGACTCCATGCCGAGTACGACCGCGCGACCGAGGAAGTGACCGACCACGCAACTGAATTGGCGAAGCAACCAGAGTGAAGGACGGCGCAGGTATGAACATTGTTCCTGAGGTGACCTCCCAGCCGGATCGCTCCATGCTGAGGCGAGTTGCCGCTGCAGGTGGAATCGGCAACTTCGTCGAATGGTTCGACTACGCGCTCTACGGGTACCTCGCCACCACCATCGCCACGGTGTTCTTCCCGTCGCACAACCGGGCCCTCTCCCTGCTGGCGACGTTCGCGGCTTTCGGTGTCTCGTTCCTGCTGCGACCGCTGGGCGGACTGATATTCGGCAAGCTCGGCGACAGGGTTGGCCGGCAGCGCACACTGGCCACGATCATCGTCATGATGTCCGCGTCGACATTCGTGATCGGCCTGCTGCCCACTCACCATCAGATTGGCGTCCTCGCCCCGGCACTCCTCGTTCTGGTGCGTTGCATCCAAGGCTTCTCAGCAGGTGGCGAGGTTGCGGGAGCTGCCTCGTTCACGGTCGAACACGCTCCCGCCGGCAAGCGCGCCACCTACGCGAGTGTGCTGCCGATGAGCAGCTCGCTCGCGTTCGTCGCCGCCGCGGGTCTTACGGCTCTTCTCACGGCCTCGCTCTCCGCGTCGGACTTCAGCTCCTGGGGCTGGCGTCTCCCCTTCCTGATAGCCGGCCCGCTCGGGCTGATCGGCCTCTACATCCGGCGCAGCGTGGAGGACACCCCCGCGTTCCGCAAGGTGCAAAGGGAAGGAAGGGTGGCCACGGCACCTCTGAAGGAGAGCCTACGGACTCAGCGCAAGCCGATCCTGCTGCTGCTCGGCTTCCTGATGACGAACAGCGTCGGGTTCTACATGCTCGCCACGTACCTGCCCTCGTACTTCCAGGAACGGATCAAGCTCGACAGCGACACCGCGCTTTTCACGAACATGGCCGCTTTGCTTCTGCACGTGGTGTTGATCGGAGTCTTCGCGGTCATGGCGGATCGCGTGGGACGCAAGCCGATCATGCTCGGCTCCTGCCTCGCGTTCGTCCTGCTCACTATCCCGGCCTTCCTGCTGGCGCAGCAGGAGTCGATCGGGGCACTCCTGGGGGCCCAGGCGATGCTGGCCACCGCGGAGGCAGGCACCTCTGCGGTGAACAGCCTGCTGCTCGTGGAGATGTTCCCGACGCGAGTGCGGTACACGTCGGCCGCGGTGAGCTACAACCTTGCGTACATGCTCTTCGGGGGGACCGCACCCTTCGTGGCGACCTTGCTCGTATCGCAGACCGGAAGCGGGCTTGCGGTCGCGCTGTACATGACGACCATCGCCGTCATCTCCCTGATCGCCGTGCTGCAGATCCGGGAGACCAAGAACGTCTCCCTGCTAGGAGATGCGGATGTTGAGCAGCCCGCACGCGCGGACACGCCCGTGGCCGGGGGAGAACCTCTGGGCTGACCGGGGCGAACTGAAAGCCGTTCATCGCGCGTCCGCGCCGGCGGGTGGGCTCATGCGTGCGGCGATTGCGTGGCCGGGCGGCCCTCGGGCCGCCCTACTCGGACCCGAGAGCGTCCTGGTTGATCGCACCCTTGCCACCGTCGACCACGAGGTCGACGCCGTTGACGTAGCTGGCCTTGTCGGAGGCGAGGAAGACGACGGCCTCGGAAACCTCGCTCGCGTCCGCGAAGCGCCTCGCCGGGATGTGCTTCGTCACGGATGCGATCGCTTCGTCGGACAGCGCATCCCGGGCCATGGGCGTCATGATGGCGCCCGGCATGACAGCGTTGACCCGGATCGCGTACTTGCCGAACTCGAAGGCAGCCTGCTTGGTGAAGCCTCGGATGGCGAACTTGGACGCCGAGTATGCAGGGTTCACCGTCGTGTCATAGCGCATGCCGGCCAGGGACGAGATGTTGACGATGGAGCCCTTGCCGTTCTCGACCATGGTGGGCAGCACCGCTTGCATGCCGAAGAAGGTCCCGGCCAAGTTGATGTCCATGATGCTGCGGTAGAGGTACTCACTGACCTCGAGGAGACCGACGATCGGGCCGGCGATCCCGGCGTTGTTGACCAGGACATCGACGGTGCCGAACACCGCCTTCGTCTCCTGGACCGCCTCCTCCCAGCTGCCCGGGTCGGTGACGTCGAGCTCGACGAAGAGGGCGTCACCGCCCAGTTCGTCCGCGAGCTTCTTGCCGCTCTCGACGTCCAGGTCGGCGACGACAACCTTCGCACCCTGCTCGACGAACTTCCGGACGTGTGCCTCGCCCATTCCCTTCGCACCGCCGGTGATAATGGCGACCTTGCTGTCCAGGATGCCCATGGCTCTCCTCCTTCTGTCTGCTTTGCTCCTGCTGGGTCTCGCTCCACCGTCAGGGCGTCGGCGCCGCACCTTGCTCACCGAGCCGACCTACTGTTCGGCAACGGCCACCGGACTCACACCCTCTCCACGTTCGCGGCGTCCTCCGGCAGCACCGAGTCCAGCTCGGGAGCGAGATGCACCATCTGGTCACGGAACGACTCGCTCGCGTTGTGGAACACGCGCATCTCGCCGTCCTTCGTCAGGGCCTCGGCCTGCTCGACCCACGCCTCGGGCGTGGCCGCCGCGGCATCGACGCGTTCCATGCCCGCGATGGCCACACGGCCCGCCGCGACACCCGCGATCTCGAATGTGTCGGCGTACGTCGTGGTGTCCTGGTGGGCGAGGTAGGTCACGAAGGCCGACACTGCCTCCGGCGGGACGTTCTTCTTCATGGCCTCCTGCACCACGGGGTTCGGGAACGCGTCCTGAGTCATCGGCGTCCAGGCCACGGGCATGAGCGTCGTCACCTGCACACCGACCTCGCGCGCCTCGATCGCGAGACCGATGCTGAGGCCCCACACCGCGGCCTTGGCCGCGGAGTAGGCCGAGTCGAGCGGCACACCCATGAGGCCGTTCGAGGAGATGTTGATCAGACGCCCGGTGCCCGAGGCCATGAGGTGCGGCATCGCGGCGCGCGACACCTCGACGACGCCCTTGACCGCGACGTCGAAGACGCGCCACCACGTGTCGCGGTCCATCTCCCAGAACGTGCCGAACGCGTTGATGCCCGCGTTGTTCACGACGACGTCGAGCCGGCCGTACGCGTCGATCGCGGTGTGCACGATGGCTTCCGCGCCGGTGACGACGTTGTTGATGTCGACCACGGCGGTACCGCCGTGGTCGATGATCTCTGCAACGACCGAAGCGGCGTTGTCCGCGTTGAGGTCGTTCACGACGACGCGCGCGCCGCGCGAGGCGAGCATCTTGGCGTGAGCGCGCCCCATGCCCTGGCCCGCGCCGGTGACGATCGCGACGCGGCCGCCGAAGTCGAGCTTCTGTGCAGGCATGTCCCTGCTCCTCCTGAGGAGTTCTGCCATGTCGGTGCGGGGCCGCTCTCGCGGCCCCGGGGCGGGCCGTCTACTTGCCCGCGACGTAGCCGCCGTCGACCGGCAGCGTCACACCCGTGACCATCCGCGCCTGGTCGGAGCAGAGCCATACGACGGCGTTGGCCTGGTCCTCCGGCTCTGCCAGCACTCCCATCGGGATGCCCGCCAGGATGCTGTTCCTGAACTCCTCGCCGGGGTTCTGCTCGAAGGCGTTCATCATCATCGGGGTGGCCGTGGAGCCGGGGGCGAGTGCGTTGACCCGGATGCCCTTGGCCCCGTAGTCCATGGCGACGTTCCGGGTCATGCCGACCACGCCGAACTTGGCTGCGGTGTAGGGCGCGTTGTAAGCGATGCCGATCAGCCCGGCGCCGGAGGCGGTGTTGACGATCGACCCGCCCCCGTTCTCCTCCATCGCGCGCACCTCGTGCTTCAGGCAGTAGAAGACGCTGTAGAGGCTGATCTTCATCACGCGGTCCCAGACCGCGCTGTCCATGTCGCCGATCGGCGCGAAGACACCGTTGGTGCCCGCGTTGTTGAACGCGAAGTCCAGCTTCCCGAAGGCGGACACCGTCGCGTCGACGAGCGCCTTGACCTGCGCCTCGTCGCTGACGTCGCAGCGCAGGAACGCCGCGGTGCCGCCCTCCTTCTCGATCAACGCGACCGTCTCGGCACCGGCCTTCTCGTCGATGTCCGAGACCATCACGGAGGCCCGGGCCCGGGCCAGGGCGACCGCGGCCGCCTGCCCGATCCCAGACCCCGCGCCGGTCACCAGACCGGCCTTGCCACTCATCGAACTTGTCATGACTCAGACTTCCTTTTCGGAAGGGCTGCGGCGACGCGGGAGCGCCGCCGGCGGGGGATCGTCAGTACGTCTCTCCTGCGTGCAGGCTGCTCTCGTAGTCGCGCTGCGCGTCCTGCGGGAGGTACTTCTCCTCGATGCGACGCACCTCCTCGGAGGAGGGACGGCCGAACATGGCTCCCCAGCCGATGTCGTACTTCGTCCCGGCGTCACCGGTCACCTTCTGGAGGTACTCGGGGAAGCCCGTCGCCTCGCCGCTCTCGATGGCGTCGACCATGAAGTGGTAGACCTCGCGGACCCCGGGCAGGAAGACGGGCAGTGACTGCACCGCCTGCCCCATCGCCGTCATCTCGGCGACCGTCCGGGTCCCGATCAGCGGGACACCGACGACGTACGCGGGGCCAGGAGTCTCCTTTAGGGCGATCTCGGCCTGCTCCCACGTGTGGAAGCCCTCGTAGAAGATGACGTCGGCGCCGGTCTCGGCCTTGTAGAGCTGTGCGCGGCGGATCGCCTCCTCGAGGCCGCCGCCGGCCGCCCCGTACCCGTCGGTGCGCGCGACGATGACGAAGTCCTCGTCGGACTTGTCACGCGCGTCGCACGCGGCGTTCAGCCGACCGATCGCCTCGACGTCGGAGACGAGTTCGACGCCGGCGACACCGCCCGACTTCTTCGGCTCGCGCTGGTCCTCGATGTGGATGCCCGCGACACCGGCGTCGATGAACTCCAGCACCGTGCGCTGCACGTTGAGGGGTGCACCGTAGCCGGTGTCGCCGTCACAGTAGATGGGGATGTCGGCAGCGCGCGCCGTGCGGCGCGCGAGGTCGACGACCTCGGTCATGGTGAGCCAGCCGACGTCCGAGACGCCCTGCCACCAGGCCGACACACCGCCGGAGAGCTGGAACGCACCGAAGCCCGCGTGCTGCGCCATCTGCGCGTGGATCGGGACCGAACCGAGCGGCAGCAACTCGGTCTTCTCGCTCTCGAAGACCGCGCGCAGCGCCTTGCCGGGTGAGGTCGGGCTCATGCTGCGGCCCCCTCGGCGGTGTTGAAGCCGACGGTGACGACGACGTAGACACAGTCCTCGTCGTAGGGGTTCTTCCAGGCGTGGGGCACGCCGGCCATGACGAGCAGGTCGCCGGGCACGAGGGTGCGCTTCTTGCCGCCCGGGAGCACCAGGTCGACCTTGCCGGAGATGACGACCTCGTAGTCGATGGTGTCGCTGGCATGCATCCCGGCGTGGCTGTCGTCGCCGGTCGCTGACATGCTCTCGTCGAGGGTCGAGGCGTCGACCTCGCCCGACGAGTGCGCCGGGAAGCTGCTGATGCCGAACGTGGACCCGTTCGGCCCGGCCAGGGAGACCTTGGTGGGCGGCGCCCCGAAGGAGGTCTTGCTGTGGCCGCCCTCGACGGCCCAGTAGAAGGCGCCGGAGGACACACCGGGGAAGTCGAACTCGGCGGCAGGGCCCGGGTCGAGGAAGTCTGCCTCGCCAGATTCGTTCTGGCCGGCGACGACCAGGCGGAACTTCTTGGGGTCGGGGAACGTGCTCATGTCTCTGAGCTCCTCTGTTGAAGGACGGGGAAGGGGTGGGCCGGGCATGGTGTCTCGGCGCCGGGCCAGGGGGAGGTGTTAGGCGTGCAGGCCGATCTCCCGCATTAGGGGGACGGCGTCGCAGAGTCTCTGCAGGACCTCGCTGATCACCTCGGGGCGCCGCCCAGAGGGTCAGGCCGAGTCGCGGGGTGATGTGAACGGACTCGTCCGGCCGGGGTCGTTGCACTGCTTGCAGATGTCCCGGTCCGGCTGGGGGCGTCGCCCTTCATGGAGATCCGCTGCCAACGCACGGCGCTCTACCCGTCGCCCTTGCCTCGACGGAGACGTGCTCCCAGGCTTCCTTCTGGTGTCCTGGCAGCCGAGGTGGGACACCTGCCCACAGGGCCAGGTCCTCGCGGCCGGTCGGCCGCGCCCGTGTGCACCTTGCTCACGAGCCTCCTCGCGGCGCCCATGCCAGGCGGCCCTGCCAGGACGGGGCGCATGTCGCGCTCGACGGTGTGGTTCGTCTCCAGGGATGCGACAGCAGTCATCCTTCTCTCCACTCCGTCGTGGTGTCCTGGCAGGGAAACCGGGCCGATGGCCACGCCTGACCCTCTTGGGCACGACGGTAGGCGCTGCCCAGGGGCACATAGTCACGGCCAAAGGCGCCATCAGAGCGGGAAATTGCGCCACCTGTCCGCGTACTGATCTCTGCGTGGCTGCGTCAGGATTTGCGTAGCTGGAGAACACCTCGGTGTCATGGCCGGCGCGTCCGCTGAGCAGCGGCAGTGGGATGCGGGTGACGCGTTTTCCGGCCTTGTTGGCGTCGAATACCGTGCCGGTCCGATGCGGACGGCTCCTAACCTGAGCCGCGAACCGCGACCATCTCGAGACGATGTCAGCAGCTCCCAGCTCCCGGCTCGCCGCTTGTGACCACTACGCGCTCGTCCAGCAAGGAGTTGCACCGTCTTGGAGCCCACCGAAGCGACCGACCCGCAGTCTCCCCCCGCAGAGTGGACCGGCATATCCGATCGGGACCGTCTTGCCTACGCATATAGCTGCTCAGGCGATGAACCCTATGAACTCGGCGAAGAGTCCCAGTACCAGGCCGGAATCCCTCGAGGGCAGATTCACGAGCACCGGCTCCGCGACTGCACTGTCTACCCCGGGGCCCCGCACCGCTACTGGGTCTACGTTCCCGCCCAGTACGACGGCAGCGCCGACGCCTCACTGCTGGTCTTCCTGGACGGCCAGATCTACCTCGATCCGGCAGTCAACACACCAGCCGTGCTGGACAACCTCATCGCCGCCGGCGACATACCCGTCACGATCGCCGTCTTCGTCGATCCCGGTCCCAACGGGCCCGGCCTGCCGGTGTACGGCGGATCCGACAACAGGAGCCGGGAGTACGACTCGCTCGGCGGCGACTACGCGGGATTCCTCCTGGAGGACCTTCTCCCCGGCATTTCGCAGAGCTACCGCATCACCGCCGAGCCCACGCGCCGCGGGATCTGCGGGATCAGCTCGGGCGGGATCTGCGCATTCACTGTGGCATGGGAGCGCCCTGACGCGTTCGGCAACGTCATCAGCCACTGCGGCAGTTTCACGAACATCCGAGGCGGTCACGCCTACCCGTCCCTGATCCGGCGAGGCGAAAAGAAGCCACTGCGGGTGTTCCTCCAGACCGGACACAAGGACCTCAACATCGTGTTCGGCGACTGGGAGATCGCCAACCGTGACATGGCTGCGGCCCTCCAGTACCGCGGCTACGACTACAAGCTGGAAGTCGGCCAGGGAGGGCACACACCCTTGCATGGCGCCGCGATCCTCCCCGACACACTCCGATGGCTCTGGCGCGACGACGACGGCGCCTGGAACGACGTGCGGGAGACCCCGGCGACCAGGCCATGAATTTCGGCCCCGACGTCGGCACTGCATCATTCCGAGCATCTTCAACGACACGGCTGCCGCCGCGCCGCCGGACTCGGTGGCCCGTCATGTGCGGGCGGGGGTGAGGTCGAGGGCCTGAGCGAGCAGCGTGCGGGAGTGGGCGCGGGTCGCTCGATCGGCGACCATGTCCTGGACCATGACCTCATCGACGCCGGCGGCCTTGGTCATCTGCTCCAGCTGGTCCCGTACGGTCCCCGGGCTGCCGGCGAGTTGGAGGGGCCAGCGTCCGTCGGTGATGACCGTGGGGGCGTCTTTTTGTGCCTGGGTGAGTTCGCGCGCAGCCTCCTCGACGGTGGGCACCTGTGCACCGGTGCCGGCGCGGGCCAGGCGTGCCATGAGGGCCGTTCGGATCCAGCTCAGGCGCTGGGCTTCGGCGTCGGTGTCGGCCACCACGACGCTGACGGACAGGATGCCGCGCGGCCTCGCCGGACTGCCTGCGGTGTGGGCGGCGTGGCGGAGCAGGGCTCGGGCGGCCAGGCCGGGGTTGATGAAACCGGCGAACGCGTAGCCGAGGCCGAGCTGTCCGGCCATCTGGGCGCTGGAGCCGGAGGAGCCGAGGATCCACACCTCGGGCCGGGATGAGATGCCGGCCGTGGGGTCGAGGCGCGCGAAGGGGTGGTCGGCGGGGAAGCCGCCGTGGAGGTGGGCGAGGACCTCTTGGACCTGTTCGGCGAAGTCGTCGGTGGGCGGTACGTCGCGGTCGCGGCGCAGGGCGAGGTCGACGACGGGTCCTGCGGTGGCGCGGCCGAGGCCGAGGTCGATACGCCCCGGGGCGACGGCTTCGAGCTGGAGGAAGGTCTCGGCGACCTTGTAGGGGCTGTAGTGGTTGAGCAGCACCGCGCCGGAGCCGACCCGGATGCGTGAAGTCGCGTCGGCCGCCAGGGCGATGAGGATCTCCGGCGTGGTGGAGGCGGTGCTGGCGGAGTCGTGGTGCTCGGCGTACCAGATGCGGTGGTAGCCGAGGTCCTCCGCCTTCTCTGCGGCGTCGACCGAGTCCTTGAGGGCCTCGGCCTTGTCACTGCCGGGAGAGACGGTGGAGAGCTCGACGAGAGAGAGTTTCATGGTCTTTCGATCCCTGCTGCCGGCTCTGCTGGAGGGCCGGCGGGAGATGTGTTCGGGGAAGGTTGAAGGTTCGTGAGGGGTTCGGGCAGCGCGGCGCACCCGTGGCGGTGCTCGACCGGACGCTTCTGATTCCGGACCACCGGAACACCGGCGCCAGGATCAAGCGATACCTGGGCGCCGGTGGTCCGGTGGGCACCCCCGGCTCAGTCCTGTCGAGCGGGCTGCTTGGCCTTCCCGACAAAGATGGTTCCGATGATGGCGATGCAGGCGATGACCGCCGCCGTCGTGAAGGCGGCCTGCGCTGCTGAGACGGACTGGGCCAGGTTCAGTGTTCCCGCGTCCTGTGCGTGCGACCCGATGGTGTAGGCCGAGACCAGGATCGCGCCGCCCGCGGCGCCCGCCAACTGTTGGACGGTGTTGAACGCCGCGCTGCCGTGCGGGTAGAGCTCGGCACGCAGCGAGGCCAGTGCGGCCGTCGTCATCGGCGCCCACATGAGGGCCTGACCGACGATCATGATGAGGTAGGCGATCAGGAGTGTCGTGGTACTGGTGCCCGCGTCGACTCGGCTCAGGAACCACAGGGCGGCCGTCCAGATGATCGCTCCGGGAATCGCCAGGGGACGCGGCCCGACGCGGTCGTAGAGCCGCCCGCCGAGGGCTGAGACCACGGAGACCACCACTCCGCCGGGGAGCATGAAGAAGCCGATCTCCATAGTGCTCAGTCCGGACACGTGGGCGAGGATCAGCGGCAGGACCATCGGCACGCCGAACCCGATCAGCGGGACGACGACCATGACCAGCTGCGGCACGGTGAACGAGCTGGTTCGGAAGATCCTCATGTCGAGGAACGCGGCGTCGGTGCGCTGCAACACGATCTGCCGGTGGACGAACGCCGCGATGAAGAGGACCCCGGCCACGATGGGGAGATAGGGCGGGATGGGCGCGTGGCCGGAGACCGACTCACCGATCGTCGCCAGACCGTAGATGAGCGCGCCGAACCCGACGGCGGACAGGATGAGCGACAGCACATCCAGCGTGGCCGGTTCGGGGGTGGTGATGTTGCGCAGCTTGGCGGCTCCCAGTACCAGTCCGGCCAGGGCGACGGGCAGGACGAGGATGAACAGCCACCGCCAGCTGAGCTGGGAGACGATGATTCCGGAGAGCGCGGGTCCGACCGCGGGCGCCACCGCGCCCACGGCGGTGACCAGCGCCATCATCCGGCCCCGGCGGCCTTGGGGGACCAGGCGCATCACTGTGGCCATGAGCAGCGGCATCAGGGCGGCCGTGCCCATCGCCTGGATGATGCGACCGGTGAACAGCACGCCGAACCCCGGAGCGACGGCGGCGATCACGGTACCGGCGGTGAACAGGGACATCGAGGTGATGAAGATCGTGCGGAGGTTGAACCGCCGCATGACGAAGCCGGTGGCCGGGATGAGGACGGCCAGTGTCAGCAGATAGCCCGTCGTGAGCCACTGCCCCGTGCTCGGCGTGATGCCGAGCTCGTCGATCAGCGTGGGCAGCGCCACGCCCACCAGCAGTTCGTTCAGCAGCGCAATGAAGGTGGAGAGGATCAGGACCCAGATGATGAGGGAGTCCCGGGCCGGCAGCTTGTCACCGGCGCGGTGGGAGGGTGGTGGAACGGCGGCGTCCGGAGCGGCGTGCGTCGACGTTTCGTCGAGGGACATGTACGTGATCTCTTTCGCGCTATGGCAGGCAAGCAGGCAGGGGCTGGTGACTGCGGTGGCCCGCCGGTGGGTTGGGGAACGGGGCCGGGGGAGTGGCCCGAGGAGAAGTGGCCGCAGCGTCAGGAAGCGAGCGGTGTGTGGGTGCCGAAGGAGCGGTGGTGGTAGGTGAGGGGCCTGAGGATTCCCAGGTCGTCCTTGCCCTGTTCGGCGGCGTGGACGTGGGCGAGCAGGACGGTGTGGTCTCCGGCGCTGACGTAGTCGTCGACTTCGGCGGCGATCCATGCCGCCGAGCCCGGCAGGCGGGGCAGTTCCTGGCTCGGCGACCAGGTCACGCCGTCGAACTTGTCCGGTCCTGAGCGGGCAAAGGCGCCGGCGAGGTCGGCCTGGTGGGCGCCCAGGATGTTGAGGCCGAAGCGGCCGGTGCGGCGAATGATCGTCAGCAGCTGGGAGCGGTTGTCCAGGGACGTCAGCACCATCGGGGGCGTCAGGGACAGCGAGGCGAAGGCGCTGACCGTGGTGCCGTGCGGGCGGTGGCCGTCCATGGCGGTGACCACGGCGACGGGGGAGGCGACGGTGGCCATGGCGTCGCGGAACGCCTGGAAGGTGACGCTGTCGGGGGCGTGCGTGGAGGTCATGACCGGGCTGTTTCCGTGACGCGGGGATCGAGGCCGTACTGGTCGCGGGCCCCGAGGTTCTCGCGCAGGGTGCCGCCCTCGTAGTCGTGATGGAAGAGGCCGCGTTCCTGCAGGAGCGGCACGACCTGGTCGACGAAGGCGTCGACGCCGTCGTGGTAGCCGTCGATGGCCAGAGAGAAGCCGTCGCAGGCGCCCGCCTCGAACCATTCCTGCATGTGGTCGGCCACGTCGGCGGCGGTGCCGGCGACGACCGGGTGGTAGTCGATGACGCCGTGCGCCAGGACGTCCCGCAGACTCCAGCCCTCCCGCGCCACCTCGAGGGCGCGGGCGGAGCGCGCGTCATGCGGACTGGGTACGGCGTCGGCCAACTGGCCCGCGGTCAGCGGCTCGTCGAGCTGCTCGTGGCTCAGCGGCAGACCGATCATCGCGCCGAGATAGCGCACGCGCCGGCGCAGGTCGACGGACTCGTCCAGGAAGCGCCGCCGGTCCAGGGCGGCGGCGCGGGAGGAGGCGATGGTCGGCATGAAGCCGGCGAACATCTTCACCTCGTCCGGGTCGCGCCCGGCCCGCTTGGCAGCGTCCCGCAGGTCCCCTCGCTGGGCGATGGCGTCGTCGATCGTCATCGGGTTGGCGTACACGCCGCCGGCGTACCGGCCCGCCAGCTCCAGGCCGTAACTGCCGCCGCCCGCCTGGAAGATGACCGGCTGGCCCTGCTCGGACGGTGGAATGGGCAGCGGCCCGCGGGAGGCGACGTGGCGGCCCTGCAGGTTGACCGGCTGAATCCTGCCCATGTCGGCGAACCGCTTGCCCTCGACGTCGAGGACCCAGGCGTCCTTCTCCCAACTGCCCCACAACGCCTGCACGATCTGGACGAACTCGTGGGCACGCTCGTACTTCTCCGCACGGGGCGGGACCGGAGAGCCGAAGTTCGCCGCGGCCGCCGGGTGGGAAGTGGTGACCGCGTTCCATCCGGCCCGGCCGTGGCTGATCACATCCAGGGCCTTGAACTGGCGGGCGAGGTTGAAGGGCTCGTTGAAGGTGGTGGAGCCGGTGGCCACCAAGCCGATCCGCTCGGTCTCACGGGCGATGACGGTGAGGACGAGGAGCGGGTCGATGGGGTGGTGCGGGTGCTCGTTCTCCAGGTCCACGTCCAGGACCGGGGTGTCCGCGATGAACAGCAGCTGGATCTTGCCGCGCTCGGCGGCCTGCGCGTAACGCACGAACTGGTCCATGTCCGTGTAGCTGGACAGGTTGGCCCCGGGCAGCCGCCATGCCCCGGGCTCGGATCCGTAGCCGCTGGTGAACTGCATGGCCAGGAGCATCTGCGGGATTGTCATAGTCGTCTCTCCAGACGAGGCGAGAAAAAAACGGAGAGTGCATCCGTTTACCTTCTCGACAATACGGAGGGTGCCTCCGTATTGCAAATGATCCGGATCCGGGAAAGGGGAGGGTGATCCGCGGGCGCCTGGGGCTGCAGGTGCGCGAACCCGCGGCGGAGACGCCAGGAACCACGCAGCTCCCCCACTGCGCGAGGCGCGGCGGACAGCAAGGGCTGCCGGGAAGGGGAGCTGCGTACTGATGCGACCTTGACAGAGCCTCAGCCCCGGTCGGCCGCCCAGAGCCCGTCGAGGGCCGGCTCAGTACAGCTGGCCGGGCGTGCTCGCCGGATTGTTAGTGCGGGAGGAAGAGCTACTGCCCGTCCAGGACGCCAGGGGTGCCGTGCAGGACCACGCTCTGCTCGAGCGGGATGCGCCCCATGCGGAAGCTGTTCGCCGGTGCGGTCACGTCGGCTGTGCCGAAGGAGATGCCGAACAGCAGCTTGAGCTCCTTCGGAACGCCCAGGTGCTCGCGGATGGTGTCGGCGTAGAACCCGAGCATGGTCTGGGGGATGCCGTCCAGCCCCCGGGCCGCCAGCGCGAGCAGGAAGTTCTGTGCGTACATACCGATGTCACCGGCCGCTCGTACCCCGTCGCCGAATGTCGGCATGAACAGGAAGGCGATGTGCGGGGCGCCGAAGAAGGCCAGGTTCTCGCGGGCTGCGGCCTTCCTGGCCCTCCGGTCCGAGCGCGGTATCCCCAGGGCCTGGTAGAGGATCGCGGCGTGCTGGTGCGCCCTGTCAAGGTAGCTGCCCTCGCCGAAGTCGGCGTAGTCGAAGGTGAAGTCGTAGGAGAACCGTCCCTCCTCGTCGGCCTTGAGTAGATGTCCGCTCAGGGCGTCCCGCTCCGCGCCCGAGACGACGTGCACTGTCCAGGGCTGGGTGTTGCAGTTCGAGGGGGCGGTTTGAGCGTCCTCCAGCACGCCGCGGATGTCCGACGGGGACAGCGGGGTGGGCAGGAATCCACGCACGGAGCGCCGGGACCGGACAAGGTCGCTGAACGTTGATGCTGTGCTGGGCAAGGTGATCCTCTCTGCGGCACTTACTCCCCGCCACGGCGGTTTGGGGCGGCGACTGGGGCGCGGCGCAGCGCGACAGGCCGCGGAACGACGCGGTCGGCATGAAGACGGCACAGGACGTGCCACCGCCCTCTTCGATCGGGGCGCTTGCCAAGCAGGGTCGTGCTGGAGCCGTACGCTGCAACAGGGGGTGCGTGTTCTTTGCGTCCGTGACGCCGCCGCCTTCGTGTCGTCCCGTATGCGACGGCGGCGGCGCCGGGCGGGTCAGCGGTGGGCGGCGCGATTCATCTCGACGACGTCGGCCAGGGTGGGGTCGGCCGGCAGAGCGGCGAAGCGCTCCGGCAGGCTGTTGCGGACGCGGACGTCCTTGGCGCGGTCGGCCGCGGCCAGGGCCGCCGGCAGTTCGTCGAGGGTCAGCTCGGTGCAGTAGGCAGGGCCGTTCGGCTGCTGGCGCCAGGAATCGGCCAATGTGCCGGCGTCGTAGGGGTCGAAGCCGGTGTCGTCCACGAGCTGCATGGCCACGCGCCGCGCCTCCTCGGAGTCGCCGGCGACGGGGATGGCGATGCGGCCCGGGGTGCCTGCCGGGACACCCTTGGTCTGCTGGGTCCCGGCCAGGGCGGCGTTCCACGCCTTGACCACGGGGCGGCCCAGCTGCTCGGCGTTCCACACGCTCTCGACCTGGCCGTTGTCCACGGCCTCGATCTGCCCGCTGAGGTGCGGGTAGTAGTTCGAGGTGTCGATGACGACCGTCTCGTCCGGGACCGTGGCGAACAGATCGGCCAGCTTTCCCGCCACCCCGAAGGGGATGGCCAGGACGATGACGTCGGGGTCCTGGACGGCGTCGGCGAGGTCCGCTGCGCGGGCCCCGGACTCCAGCACCTCGGCCCGGACGGCCTCGGGACCGCGAGCGTCGGCGATCTGGACGTCGTGACCGGCCGTGCTGAGCTTGGCAGCGAGGTTCCCGCCGATGGCGCCAGCGCCTATAACAGTAATTTTCATGATTTGTCCCTTGGGAGGTCGTGCTGCCCTCAGGGCAGCGCGGTGTGATG
This sequence comes from Streptomyces sp. NBC_00009, assembly GCF_045040855.1. Taxonomy (NCBI): domain Bacteria; kingdom Bacillati; phylum Actinomycetota; class Actinomycetes; order Kitasatosporales; family Streptomycetaceae; genus Streptomyces; species Streptomyces sp. NBC_00009. Next base: position 742,156 of record NZ_CP108312.1, on the reverse strand, counting down.
GCTGGGTGGTGGGAGGGGGCGCTTGCGGCGGTCTACGGCTGGTCGTTCCGCTGGCGGTAGCCGCTCGCGATGAGTGTGCGGAGGCGGTCGAGTGATTCCTCATCGGTGCCGTTGCCCTTGATCCAGGCGGTGGAGCAGGCTGCGAGGAACAGGTCGTAGCCCCTCACCCCCGCGCGCACGTGCCCTGCGCTCTGCGCGGCTTGCACGTGCTCGTCGGTGGCGGCGATGAGGATGTCGCAGGGAATCGTGAGCGGGTTGTCCGGCTCCTGTGCCCGGGCCGCGGCCATGAGCGGTTCCGGCAGCCCACTGAAGGCGCTGAAGTAGTCCTCCATCGCCCGCAGCCACTGCTCCAATGCCTCGGCGGCATCGCCGAGTTGCTCGATGTCCGCCTGACGGGCCACCAACTCCTCGGAGCGCGTCTGCAGCACGGCCGCCAGCAGCGCCTCCCGCGTGGGGAAGTGCCGGTACAGGGTGCCGGGCCCAACACCCGCCTCCTTGGCCACCGCCTCGAGCGAGGTACCCACCCCGTGCTGCAGGAAGTGGCGCTGCGCGGTCTCCAGGAGGGCGGCGCGATTGCGCTGGACGTCCGCACGGGGCTTGCGGCCCCGCTGTTCAGTGGCGCTCATGCGCCCTCCCGCTCCGGTGATCTTGCGGCCGCATCAAAACGGATGCTGCCTCCGTACTGATTCGAGAGTAAAGCGGAGGCTGCATCCGGTCAAATGAGTGCGGTCGGACGGGGCCGGGATGTCAAGCCGAGGGGGCGAAGGAACGCTGGTGGTAGGTGAGGGGGCGCACGTGGCTCGCGCCCGCCTCGGCGGCGGCGACGCAGGTGAGGAGGACGGTGTGGTCCCCGACGGTGACGTCTTCGTCGAACTCGGCGGTCTCGTGGGCCGCCGAGCCCGGTAGGCGGGGCAGGTCTTCGCTCGGCGACCAAGAGGGCCGCCGAACTTGTCCGGGCCGGGCGGGCGAAGGAAGTGGTGGGACGGCCTGGTGTACGCGGCTCCGAGATTTGCCGGGTAGAGACCGCGCCCGAACAGGTCCGCTCTGGCGAGCGTGTCTGGGGCGGGCTCCCTGTGCGCTTCGCCGGCGTCACCGACCTCCAAGCCAGGGTCACCGGAGAGACCTGCTCGGTGACCAACTACGGCAACACCGACCGTGTGCCCCCTGGCCGTCGTCGGCCAGGGCCCCTACTTCGAGTCCGCCAACACCCTGTAGAGCACCGGATACTTGAGGGCGGGCAGGGTGCGCTTCAACACCCTGGAGAACAAGATCTTCAGGTTTGTCACGGTGAAGACCCCGAACACGCTCATGGGCACCGTCGCCGCCTCGGTCATCGACCCCGGCGGCGCAGACACCTCCACCCTCACTGTCTCGTCCGGCGCACGGGTGAGGTGGCTCCGAACGGGCAGCCGCCCTCCGTGATCGAGCTCGGTGGCCCGCGGGTGCCGGCGTGCGGGTGGACCTTTCAGGCGTTGATCGACGATGCGCGGGAGTCCGGCCGGCCACTCTTGGAGTTCACGGCGCAGCCTCCCGACGGGTACTCCTCCGATTTCGCCCCGCAGGTCGATGCTCCTCGGGCGCCGTTCCAAGCGGGCTGGTGCCTGCGGTCTGATCTGGGAGTTCCGGTCTACGTGTGGGTGTTCTCCGAGGGGCAACTCGCCGATGCTCCTGATGAGTTGGATCTGCGGCGGCGGGGGATCGCGCGCTACGTGGCGCACTCGGTGTGTACGCGCGGAGGAAGGGGATGGGCCCATGCCATCGCGGAGGACATGGAGACGTGGACTCCGATCGTGGCGCCTGACCCGAGCGTCGTGGACGCCGACCGGTATGGCGACCGCGCTCCCGTTTACCGCACGTTACTAGGCGTTGCTCCACCCGGTTGTGCTGGAATACGAGTCCAGCAGGTCCACCACGAAGACCAGGGTCGAGCCCGCCGGGATCAACGGCGAGGGCGACTGATTGCCGTAGCCGAGACGCGGGGGAACGATGATCTCGCGCCGACCGCCGACCTTCATCCCCCTCACCCCCCGGTCCCAGCCCTTGATGACCCTGCCACCGCCCAGGGCGAACTTGAACGGCTCACCCCGGTCCCAGGAGGCATCGAACTCCTTCCCGGACTCGAAGGTCACCCCGACATAGTGGACCCTGACCACCATGCCGTTCTTCACTTCAGCCCCGTCCCCGACGACCAGGTCCCGGATGGTCATCTCGGTGGGAGCGGCACCCTCCGGAACGTCGACCTCGGGCTTCGTCAGTTCACTCATTGCCGCCTCATCACTCTCCGTCGGGGACCCTTGCACGGGCCAGCCGGACACATGGACACCCCATGCAGCAGATGGCCACGCTACCGAGGATGCCGATCCACGGAGCACGCCAAATCCGGGCGGCCACACGTGATGATCTTTCGTATAGCCGATGAACGCGACCCCGCGCGTGGCTAGGTGTGCTGTTCGGGCACGTTGGTGACGGCAGGGTGGTCTTGCATGGGTGAGGACCTTCTGGTTTCGGTGGTGATTGCGACATCTACCGCCGAGTGCAGGAGGCCCTCATGTGCCACCGTAACGCTCCGCTGACACCGACCGGGAGACTGCGCCTCGCCCGGTGCATCGTCGAGGACGGCTGGCCGCTGCGGCGGGCCGCGGAGCGGTTCCAAGTCAGTCACACCACCGCTAAACGGTGGGCCGACCGCTACCGGCAGTCGGGCTGGGCGGGCATGGACGACCGTTCCAGCCGCCCCCACCACTCGCCTGGCAAGACCCCGGCCCGCATCGAGGAACGGGTGGTGCGACTGCGCCAAGAACAGCGGATCGGACCGCTACGGATCGCTGTCCGCACCGGAGTTGCTCCCTCGACCATCCACCGCATCCTGCGCGACCATCACCTGCCGCCGCTGGCCACGCTGGACCGGGCCACCGGCCGGCCCATCCGCCGCTACGAACGCAACCTGTGGGGCTCGTAAAGTCATCGCTGCAGGTGGAAGGCCGGGTCCAGAGTGGATCGCTGGCAACTGGGATGCTGCGCGGATGATCGTGTCGCTGCTCTACAGGGCCACCCGTGGGCTGCTGTCCGTACCGGCGGTGCTGTTGCGCCGGGACACCGCCAAGGACGCCGAACTGCTGGTGCTGCGGCACGAGAACGCGGTGCTGCGGCGACAGCTCAACGGCCCGGTCCGCTACGAGCCCGCGGACCGGTTCTGGCTGGCCGCGCTGTCGTCGCTGATACCGCGCCACCGCTGGAGGGACGTCTTCCCGGTCACGCCGGGAACGCTGCTGGCCTGGCACCGCGGGCTGATCGCCAGGAAGTGGGACTTCTCCGCTCGACGCCGGCGCACTGGGCGACCGCCCACCGCCCACCGCGGCCGCGCTCAAGAGGCTGGTGCTGCGCCTGGCGAGGGAGAACCCGAGGTGGGGGCATCGCAGAATCCAGGGCGAGCTGGCCGGGCTGGGGCATCCGATCGCCTCTTCGACGGTGTGGCAGATCCTGCACGCGGCCGGTATCGACCCGGCCCCGCGTCGGACCGGTCCCAGCTGGCGCGAGTTCCTCACCGCTCAGGCCGAGGGGATCATCGCCGCGGACTTCTTCCACCTGGACACGGTCACCGGCAGGCGACTGTACGCGCTGGTGTTCCTCGAGCACGGCACCCGCAGGGTGCATATCACCGGCGTGACTGCCCACCCCACCGCTCAGTGGGCGACCCAGCAGGCCCGCAACCTCGCCGCCGACCTCGGCACCCGCCTCGATTCCCTGCGCTTCGTGCTCCGCGACCGCGACACCAAGTACACCGACTCCTTCGATGCCGTCTTCAAGGCCGAGGAGATGGACGTGCTGCTCAGTGCGCCGCGGGCCCCGCGGGTGAACGCCCACTGCGAGCGAGTGATCGGAACCGTCCGATGCGAGGCTCTCGACCACGTTCTGATCATGAACGAGGCCCACGCCCGACAGGTCCTCGCCGAGTACCGGAATCACTACAACCGGCATCGGCCGCACCGATCCTGGGACCAACGACCGCCCGAGGCCCAGGAACAGCCAGCACTCCTGCACCAGCTCGAGCCCAGGCGGCTCCTGCGCACACGCGTCCTCGGCGGAGTCATCAACGAGTACCGATACGCCGCTTGATCTGCAGCGATGACTTTCCGAGCCCCACAGGCCTGACGCCCGACGAGATCGGCGCCGTACTGCTGCAGACCGCCGTGTGGAGTTGCAGGTCGCGCCGGTTGGCGCCGAACGCGTCGAGCCCGCCGAACCAGATTGAGCCCCTCGGCGCGGGCCCGGGACACCAACTGCTCGGCCATCTCCCGGTCCAGCTCGGCCCGTCTCGCCAACTCCGTCCCCGTCTGTACGTTGTTCGCACTCTCGCCGGGGTTACCGCCCTTGATCCCCATGGTGATCCTTCCCGGCAGAGACCACGTCTCATGCCATCCAGGTCACACCGGGGCATACACAATCTTTAGGACAGTCCCGGCGACCTAAAGGATCATGCAGGTGGTGGTGGCGTGGGCGATCAGTTTGCCCTGGTCGTCCAGCACCTTGCCCTCGGCGGTGGCGGTGCGGCGACCGGCGTGGATGACGTTGCCCTCTGCGGTGAGTATCTGTCCGTCGGTGCGGGCGGCGCGGATGTAGTTGACCTTGAGTTCGAGGGTGGTGTAGCCGGAACCGGCGGGGAGGGTGGTGTGGACGGCGCAGCCCATGACGGAGTCGAGGAGGGTGGCGGCGATGCCGCCGTGGACGGTGCCGAGGGGGTTGGCGAAGTCGGGGCGGGTGTCGAGGGAGATAACGATGCGGCCGTGGTCGACCTCGTCGAAGCGCATGCCGAGCAGGCGGCCGATGGAGGGGATGTCGGTAGGGCGTTCGGCCTGCATCCAGCGCATCAGTTCAAGGCCGGTCATGGCGGTGAGGTCGGTGGTGGTCACGGTCGTTCTCCTTGCATGGTGCTGGTGTTGCCGCCGCGCGTGTTCGTCAGGTGGGAAGGGCTGGATGCGGGCGGGCACGTGTTTGTGCCAGGGGGTGCCGGCGATGGCGTCGCGCCAGGTGGGGTCGGTGAGGGTGTTCAGGGCGACGCCGCCGTAGAAGAAGATCGATTCGCCGCCGTGGGTGTCGCGCACGGTCTTCAACCGGGCGGCGATCTCGCGTATGGCGGTGTCCCAGTCGATGGGCGTGAAGCTGCCGTCCGGCTCCCGGCGCAGCGGTGTCGGCAGCCGGGCTCCGCCGTTTTGGTAGTGGTCCAGGCGCAGGGCCTTGTTGCAGGTGTATCCGGCGGTGGCGACGTGCTCCTTGTCGCCGCGGATCTTGGTGAAGCGGCGGCGTCGGTCTGGATCTGGATGCCGCAGTTGTTCTCGCACAGGATGCACGCGCTCTTGCGCCAGGCGGCGGTGTCGGCGGTCATCGGCCCTGTCTCCTCATGCGGTGGGCAGCTGGGGCAGCCCGCGCCCCGGGGTGGCAGCGGCCGGGGCGCGGGGTGGTGCGGTCGGTGAGGTGCTGGTCAGCCGAGCGGGTTAGTGGTGTCGCGGAGGGTGGCCAGGGCGGGGGCGTACATGCGGGCCTTGATGGTGCCGAGGGTGTCGCCGGCCTTGTTCACCTGCGTCTGGGCGATCTCGATGGCGATGGAGCGCACGGCGTCCTCGGCGATGGCCTGGTCGACGATGCCGGAGGCCGCGGCGTCGGCACCGCCGTAGCGGCGGGCGGTGAGCATGGCCTCGTGCGCGGTCTGCGGCGCCAGTCGGGACTGGATGAGGGCGGCCATGCCGGGAGTGAAGGGGATGTTGATGTCCGCTTCGGGCAGGCACCAGTAGCCGCGGTCGGCCCGCATGACGCGGAAGTCGTGGGCGAGGGAGAACATCGCGCCGGCGGCGAAGGTGTGTCCCTGCAGTGCGGCCACCGTGATGACCGGCAGCGATAGCATCCGCGCGAACAGTTCATGGACGGAGACGACGTAGTCCTGGTGCTGGTCGGCGTGGGCGAACAGCCAGTCCAGGTCGAGCCCGTTGGAGTAGAACTTGCCGGTGGCGGCGGTGACCAGGGCGCGAGGGCCCTCCGCCTTCTCCACCTCGTCGAGCGCGGCGCCGACGGCAGTGAGCCAGTCGGGGTGGAAGCGGTTCTCTCCGTCTCCGAGGTCGAGGACGAAGACGTTGTCCTGACGGTCGAGCGAGGGCATGGCGACTCCTTCGAGCTATGTAGGTGAAGCGGCTGGGCGGCTGCGGGCTACGGCCGGGGCCCGGTTTCGGCACCGGGGCGGTCGCGCAGGGCGTACAGGAGCAGGTCGTGGATCTCGGCGGCGGCTGCCTCGATCGGAGCGGTGCTCTGCTCGGCCCGGCACATGATCACCGCGCCTTCGACCGCAGCGATGATGAAGGCAGCGAGTCTGCGGCTGCGTTCCTCAGTCAGGCCGTGCCGCAGGAAGAGGGCCGCGAAGGCCTCCTGCCACCGGGCGAAGACGGCAGCGGCGGAACGGGCCAGCTGGGGTGCGTCGTCGTTGGTCTCGACGGCCACCGCCACGATCGGACAGCCGGCCCGGAAGCCGCTGTCCACGAGCCGGTCGCGCCACAGCACGACGAATGCGTCGACGGCCTCCACCGGATCATCCGCCTGCATGGCGGCATCGATCAGGCCCGCGACGAAGTCCCCCGCCAGCGCCACCGCTTCGTCGATGAGCTGCGTCCGCCCGCTGGGGAAGTGGTGATACACCGAGCCCCGAGGGGCTCCGCTGTGCGCCAGCACCCGGTCGATGCTGGTCGCGCTCGCCCCGTACTCACGCAGCAGAGCAGCAGCACTGAGGATCATCCGGTCACGGCTTTCACTCCTGCGCGGGCTCACCCGCACACCACCTTCCCCATGACAACGCAGCCCGCCATGCGAGCTACCTGTAAGTAACTTATGTAGTATGCCATAGACCATATAAGAGGGGCTGCGGCGGTCATTCATCCGGTACCGACAGGCGCCGCTCGGCCGAGGTGCGTGCCAGCGATGACGGCGCCCCGGGGCGCGCTCAGCTCAACACGCTGAACCTGTCACCCACCCCTGCATCAGACCCCTGTGCAGCTGGGCCATGGTGGCGACGTGCTGTTCGAGGTGCGGCGGCATCCCCAGCTTCGGGAGCTGGGCCTCCCACCGGTCCAGCGGCACGTCCACATAAGACACCGAACGACCCAGCGCCCGAGAGAACTCCTCGGCCAGCTCCGTCATGTCGACCGAACGCGGCCCCGTCAGCTCGTAGACCTTCCCGATGTGCGGAGCCGGGGCGCGGAGCACGGTGGCGATGGCCCGGGCGACTTCGTCGACAGCGACCGGTGAGGTGCGTCCGGTGCCGAACGGCAGCGCGATCGTGCCGTTCTCCTGAATCGACCGCGCCGCCATCGTGGTGAACAGCGGAGTGTCCAGGAACGCCGTCGGCCGGATGTGCACCACGGGCAGACCGGACCAGTTGAAGACCTGCTCCGCCAGCCAGTGCAGCCGCTGCTGGTGCGACTTCTCGGTGCTGGTGGCGGTCATCTGCGACACCGTCATCTGCGACAGGTCGACCAGGGCCTCCAGCTTCCCGTACTCCTTCGCAACGGAGGCCACCACGGTCGCCGCCAGCAGGTGGTCCGACGACACGCGCATCGCGAATTACATCCGTGTCACGCCTTGCAGAGCGGCCGCCACCGTCTCGGGCCGGGTCAGGTCGCCGATGACGACCTCCGCGCCGAGCGCCCGCAGTTCAGCGGCATGCTCGTCCTCGCGGCGGACCATGAAACGCACCGGCACGTCCTGAGCGCGCAGTTGTTCGAAGACCGTACGGCCCACGCCCGGCGCCGGGGATGAGAACAAGGTTGTTGGCAATCATCAGTCGATCTCCTTCGGAGTAATGGAATATCGGAGTTGCGGTGTGATCAGAGCGTCAGCGGTGCTGTCAGAAAGGCGTTGGCCGCGGCGATGTCACCGCTGATCCAGATGGCGATTTCGCAGGGGTCTCCAGTGCTGTCGGTGGTTCGGCGATTGCCCGGCGGAGCAGGTCAGCGGCGCCGAAGTCGGCACAGGCCTCACTCGCGCCGGTGGGGTGTCGGCGCGGCCTGCGGGGACGTCCCCAGCAGGGGTCGCCTCCGGTGTCTCGCGGGGATGGTTCGTGATCACCGTTGGCTCCTACGGTCTGGCGCTTGGACTTGTCACCGTCGGTGGCCGCTGCGGCGTCGTTGCCCGGCAGGAAGACCAGTACGACGGCCGCCGACCCTATTGCGGTGATGTGCATGGCATGGATGAAGGCGTCGTTCGCGGACCGCACCAGCGCCCTGCCGGCCGGTCCCAGCTTCTCGGCGACGGCCAGGGTCGCCTGGACGGATTCACCTGCGGCGTGCCGGTCGAAGGCGGGCAGTACGCCCAGCTGGCCGTCGATGCCGTTGCGGTAGATGGTGGACAGCAGAGACCCCAGCACGGCGACCCCCATGGCCCCGCCGACCTGCCGGAAGGTGTCGTTGACCGCGGATCCGGAGCCGGCCCGCTACGCGACATCTGGCTGGTGGCTGGGGGACTCACTCGGGGCTGTCAGCCCCTTCGGCGAGGGTGCGGGACACGGTGGCGATCGAGGCCTCGGCCCGTCATCAGGACGGTGAAGGCGTCTGCACCCTCGGGCACCGTCTTGGGCTTCCTCAACGAGGCGGCATAGCTGTCGCAGCCAAACGTCCCAGGGCCTACCCCTTCCCAGCCCGCAGTCCCGGTGTAGCTTCGACCAGGCTGTCGAAGCCCGATGGCGGGCGGCCCAGGAGTTCCGTCACATCGTTGGTGCTCCGGTCGTAGCGGTTCTCCCTGTGCAGGCGGGCCATCGTGGAGATGTGGCCAAAGACATGCGGCGTCAGGCCCAGCGGCTTGAGGTCGCGCTCAACCCATTCGTCGTACGGCACGTCGAGGTACGTCACGGTGCGTCCCAGCGCATCGGAGAACTCGGCGGCGACCGTGGTCATGTCGCGGGAGGCGGCGCCGGTCAGTTCGTAGACCCGGCCGACCGGTGGTGAAGGGTCAAGCAGCAGTCGGGTGACCACCTCGGCCACGTCGCGGGTGGCCACCGGCGAGGTGCGTGCGGTGCCGAAGGGGAGGCGGATGGTGTTGTCGCGTTGGATGGAGGCCACGGCGAGCATGCCGAAGAGTGGGTTCTCCATGAACACCGTCGGCCGGATGTGGACGACGGGCAGCCCGGACCAGTTGAGGACGTGTTCGGAGAGCCAGTGCAGCCGCTGCTGGCGCGACTCCGTGCTGCTGGCGAGGTTCATCTGAGAAACGGTCATCTGTGAGATGTTCACCAGCAGTTCGAGCTGGCCGCTCTCAAGGCCCGCTGCCGCCACGGTTGCCGTGGCCTCCAGATAGTCGGCCGAAGGACTCATCCCGAAGTAGGCTCTGCGGCATCCCTCCAGGGCCGCCACCACGTCCGCTCCACGCGTGAGATCACCGACCACCACCTCGACGCCGCTGATGGCCCGCAGAGCGGCGGCACGGTCGTCGTCGTGGTGCACCAGGGCTCGCACCGGCACCCCGTGTTCGCGCAACTCCCTGACGACCTTCCCACCCACACCCCCGATGCCACCGGCGGCACCGGTGACCAGGATCGGATCAGCACTCGGCAAGGTGCCCTCCCACAGTCGACAACTCGTTCCGTCTATCTATGGCACGCGGACCGCCCCCCCCGCGCGCCCTGGCCGCGGGGGCCACCCGTCAGGAGTAGCCGCCTTGGGCGGTCGGCGCCGCAGATGGGCCCCTGGTCGGGGTGGCAGCCGGTGAGGCGGGCGACGCCGATGACCGCGCCCAGGTGCAGTTCGCGGCCGCGGATCGCGGTGGCGATCAGCGGATCACGCAGGGCGGGGCGCTCCAGCTTCTGCCCGGCGTGGATCAGGACCCAGCCCCGCCACAGCCAGGGCCGGGGTTTGTTTTCCGGGTTCTTCACGGCGAGGGTGCAGGTGGCATAGGGCTGGCGAATCGTGATGCCGCGGATCCAGTCGCCCCGGGCAGGGTGGCGATGCTCATGCGGCTGGCCCCCCGATTCCGGTTCCGTGGCGGCCGGCGCGGCGCCCGTTGATGGACGGGTGAGTTGCGTGCCGGGCGTCGGCGAGGACTGCGTGGCCGGAGTGCTTGCCGTCGTACAGGGCAGCGTTGGCGGCTCCCCGGTCATCGAAGGCGCGAAAGGCGGCCGCGGGCCGGTTCTCCGCTGCGGGTCGTGGACAGTTCGTGTCAGGGCAGGCAGCAGCGGGGGAGGGTGCCCTGTCGCCGGAGAATCTGCGGGCTGTCCTGGCGCCGGTCGACCTGGTGTGGGCGCGCCTGGACCGTCCGGCCGCCCGCCGCCTGGTGGAGGCCGCGGCCCGCAGCGAACTGGCCCGGGTGGAGGGCTTCACCGGTCGCCCCGACGTGCCGCAGGTTCTCGCAGACCGCCTCTCGAGGCGCCTGGAGGATCAGATGCGGCTGCACGGCCCGATCAAGGACCCAGTGGGCCGGCTGATCGGCCGGGCCCTGCCCCAGCGCCAGTTGTGTGCCGAACCCCGGTGCGACGAGGGCACGTTGCTCGATTCCGGCCGCGTCCGCCGCCGTCCCCCCCCCCCGGACGCGCGGTGGCCGACGACCCCGTCTGCTCGCGGCGTAACTGTGCCATGGCACAAGAGCGACATGTGTGACCCCTTGAACGACGCCGGGGGGAGGCCGGAGGATCCAGTGATCTTTCGCTCTTCGCCGCGTCTCAGGAGTCTTCCTTGTCCAAGGTTCCCATCCCCCGGCCCGGGCCGATCGCCCTCGCCGTGGCGGCCGCGCTGACACTCGGCGTCATACCGGCGACTGCCGCTGTGTCCGCGTACTCCGCCGGTGAGGTGTCGCACAACGACACCGGACACCAAACCGCCGGCGATGCCGGCACGCACACCGTCACTCTGATCACGGGTGACAAGTTCACTATCGGGACCGCCGCCGACGGCACCGTTGTGCGCTCCTTCCAGGCCGCGAGCGGAGCCACCACCGGCTTCCACCGCGCTGTCGTGGACGGCGCCACCTATGTCTACCCCGACGCCGCCCTGCCGTACGTGAGCGCCGGCAAACTCGACAAGCAGCTCTTCAACGTGACGCGGCTGATCACCGAGGGCTACGACGACGCCCACAGCTCCCGGCTGCCGCTGATCGTGCGCTACACCAAAGCCGCCGCCAAGGCCCGCACTCGGACGAAGATGGCCGGCTCGACCGACGTCCGCCGCCTGGACAGCATCCAGGGCGCGGCCCTCGCGCAGAACCACCAGCAGGCACCGGAGTTCTGGTCCTCGCTCACCGGGGGTTCCGGCGCGGCGGCCCGGTCCGCGAAGCCGTCCTTCGCGGGCGGCGTCGCCAACGTGTGGCTCGACGGCAAGGTGAAGGCCGACCTGGCCGACTCCACCGCACAGATCGGCGCGCAGAAGGTATGGGCGCAGGGCGACACCGGCCAGGGCGTGAAGGTCGCGATGCTCGACAGCGGCGCGGACACCGAACACCCGGACCTGGTCGGGCAGGTGTCCGACAGCGCCAGCTTCGTCCCCGGCGAGGACGACATCGCCGACTACAACGGCCACGGCACGCACGTCGCCTCGACCATCGTCGGCACGGGCAGTGCCTCCGACGGCAAGGAGCGGGGTGTCGCCTCCGGCGCCCGGCTTGCCGTCGGCAAGGTGCTCAACTCCGAGGGCAGCGGCCAGGAATCCTGGATCATCGCGGGCATGGAGTGGGCCGCCCGCGACCAGAAGGCCAGGATCATCAGCATGAGCCTGGGCGGCAGCGGTGACAAGACCGACCCGATGAGCCAGGCCGTCGACGAACTCAGCCACGACACGGGCGCGTTGTTCGTGATCGCGGCGGGCAACGGCGGCCCGCACTCCATCAGCAGTCCCGGTGCCGCAGACTCCGCGCTGACCGTCGGCGCCGTCGACTCCACCGACACGCTCGCCGACTTCTCCAGCCAGGGCCCGCGTGACGGCGACGGGGGGCTGAAGCCGGAGATCACCGCGCCCGGCGTCGACATCGTCGCGGCGCGCTCGCACTACAAGCGCGGCTCCGGCTACTACACCACGATGAGCGGCACGTCGATGGCGACGCCGCACGTCGCCGGTGCCGCCGCGCTCCTTGCCTCAGAGCACCCCGACTGGACAGGCACCCAGCTCAAGGAGGCGCTGGTCAGCAGCGCCAACGCAACCCCGGCGTACACCCCGTACCAGGCGGGCGCCGGCCGGCTCGACGCGCTGGCGGCCGTGCACACCACGGTCTTCGCCACCACAAGCGCCTACTCCGGCTTCCACACGTGGCCGCCGAAGCCGGGGCAGACCGACGTCCAGACGGTGACGTACACCAACGTCGGCGACGCACCGGCCAACCTCCACCTGGCGGTCAACGGCACCGTCCCGGCAGGGTTGTTCAGCCTCTCCGCCGACCACGTCACCGTGCCCGCCCACGGCACCGCCACGGTCACCCTGACGGCGGATCTGGACAAGCTGGGCGGCGACCAATCGGTCAGCGCCATGATCACCGGTACGGACGGCAGCGGAGCGGTCCGCGCCCGGACCCTGATCGGCGCGGCCCGCGAGGGCCAGCGGCAGAATCTGACCGTGGTCGCCAAGGACCGTTCGGGCAAGCCGCTGGAGGGCCGGGTCGTCCTGACCGCCGAGCACCTCTTCACGGTGATGGACCTCGACGCGTCCGGCACCGGCACGGCGCGGCTGCCCGTCGGCAGCTACAGCGGCTGGCTCACCGGTGACGTGCAGGGCGCCGAAGGCCCGCACTCGCGCGGCATGGTGCTGCTCGCCTTCAACGACGTGAAGCTGGACCAGGACTGCACCGTCACCCTGGACGGCCGCAAGGCACGCCGGATCCTGGCGCGCGTGCCGCAGCAGACCACCGCCGTCGCGCCGCGCCTGGACGCCCACCGGTCCTTCACCGACAGCCTGGTGGAGACGTCGATGCTGCCGGACCCGTCGTACGACAGCATCTGGGCGCTCCCGACCGGCAAGAAGGTCACCGATGGCGAGTTCGAGACCGGCGCCCGCTTCCGCCTCGAGCAGCCCGCGCTGACCGTGAGCACGAAGTCGACGACCTTCAACGACCCGCTGGTCAAGCGCGCGGCCACGCCGCTGCCCGCCGGTAGCCGGAACCTGACGGCGGTCTTCGCCGGTGACGGCACGGCCGAGGAGCTCGCGCGGCAGAACGTGCGCGGCAAGGCCGTCGTGGTGCGCGGCGCCGGCACGGAAGCGATCAAGGCCCAGGCGGAGGCCGCCGCGGCCGCCGGCGCCCGGCTGCTGCTGGTCGTCACCGACGGCGTCGGCCGCCTGCAGCCCTGGGACGAGAACCCCTGGAGCCCGCAGAGCCCGGCCCCGGTGACGGTGGCGACGCTCAACGCCGACCAGGGCGCCGACCTGCTCGGCCAACTCCGGCACGGCGCGGTCTCGCTGAAGGTCACCTCGCACCCCACGACCGACTACGTCTACGACGTCGTGCACCACTGGACGGGCGCCGTTCCGGCGGACCCGACCTGGCGTGAGGAGTCCAAGGACCTCGGCCGGGTGAACGTCTCGTTCCGGAACTACCGGCAGGGCAAGGCGATGGAGTTCCGTCCGGACGTCTGGCGCGGCTGGGCCGTCGGCAACCAGCTCACCGCGCCCGCCCAGGGCGAGCGCACCGACTGGGTCACCGCCGGCACCACGTGGCTTGACGACGCCTTCATCCGGGGCGAGACCGGGCAGCACTCGATCGACCCGCTGAACTACCCGGCGCGCAAGACCGGCAAGGTCAGCTGGTTCGGCCCGATCCAGCGGCCCCGCATGAGCCCGATCAACTACCAGCCGGTGCGCTACCTCGACACGATGTACATCACCGCGCCCGGCTGGGGTGACTCGGGGTCCGGCCACGTCGGCGAGGCCGGCGCGAACTTCGACGTCAAGGACTGGATGTCGCTCTACCAGGGCGACCAGCAGCTCGACTGGGGCAACGCCGAGTACCTGCAGGTTCCCGGCCTCGGCGCCGAGCGCCTGCCTTACCGGCTGGTCCTCGACAACGACCGCGGCACCTGGGTCAACCCGTACTCGACGCACACGCTGACCGAGTGGGACTTCACCTCCGCGGTCACCGGCAGCGATGCGGCGGTGTCCCTGCCGCTCATCCAGCTCGACTACGGCGTGGACACCGACACGTCCGGCCGTGCCGACCGGCACGCCGGCCTGACGGTGACCGCCTCGCACCTGCCGGGCACCACCGCCACCATCGGGAAGCCGGCCGTCGAGGTGTCGTACGACGACGGTGCGACCTGGCAGCGGACCGACCTGAGCCGGTGCGACGACGGATGGCGGACGCACCTGCGCGCGCCGCGGTCCGCCGACTTCGTCACCCTCCGGGTCGGCGCCCGGGACAGCGCGGGCAACACCGTCTCGCAGACGATCACCCGGGCCTTCGGCCTGCGCTGACGTCACACCCCGGGAGGTCACCGGGACAGCACCGCGTGGGTGGGACCGCAGCCGGCGGCCCCGCCCACGCGGCGTTCCCAGTTGTCACAGGATCTATGAGGACACCTCGCTGCGGAACGGCAAGCGAGTGCTCGTGGACCGCCTGTGGCCCCGCGGAATGAGCAAAGAACGGGCCCACCTGGACGAATGGCTCCGCGACGTGGCCCGGTCGGCGGACCTGCGCCCACGAACTCGTCACCCACACGGTGTGCGAGACCTGCGGCGAGCGGCCGCCCGCGTCGACACCGGGGGAGGCGAGGATGTCGCGGATGAAGTCGCGGTCGGCCCCCGCGGTTGTAGAGGATGACGTGGGCGCCGTTGATCATGCCGGACCTTCGTTTCGCTGAGGTGGGGACCGTTCGGTCTACGGGGTCGTCACAAAGCCCTACTGGTCCCAGCCGGGTACGAGGTCATCACGGTGGACATCGTCCCCGTGGAAGATCGCCGTACACCCCACTGAGGGCGCCCCCGGCACGAGTTCTGTCTGATGTGCGACGATCTCGACGCTCAGGTCGGGGAACTGCGTGCGCGGGGCGTCGAGATCACCCGCCCGGTCGGCGAGCAGCGCTGGGGCAGGCTGACGGCGGTGCGTTCGCCCAGTGGCGCCGAACTGCCGCTGTACGAACCTCGCCACCCCGTGGCCCACAGTCTGTGACACTCGAGCGGCCCCGCCCCGGGTCCACCGGTTGTGCTGACGGCACCGCCCCGTCACGGTGAGCCAGATCGCCGGTGACAACCGTCGTGGTGCCTGGTCGCGGGGGCTGGTGGAATCATCCGCCAGGCCGACCGCGTTTGCCCCCACGCGAACCCGGGCCGAGGCGGCCCGGATGCTGAGAAAGGTGGCGACATGCTGGAGACGGTGGGCCTGACGGCCGACGAGAGCGAGGTGTACCGCCTTCTGGTCGCCACCGGGACGGCGTCCTCTCAGGACATCTCCAGCCGCTCGGACCTCGACGTCGTGACCGCGCGGCTGCTGCTGCGTGCGCTGGAGCACAAGGGCCTGGCGTCGGCGGCCGAGGACAGTCCCGAATGGTTCACGGCCGTGCCGCCGCAGGTGGCCCTTATGCCCCGGCTCCAACGCCACTTCGACGCCCTGGAACAGACCCGGGCCGCCGTCTACGAACTGGCGGAGACACACCGCCGCAGC
Organism: Streptomyces sp. NBC_00009; assembly: GCF_045040855.1. Classification (NCBI taxonomy): domain Bacteria; kingdom Bacillati; phylum Actinomycetota; class Actinomycetes; order Kitasatosporales; family Streptomycetaceae; genus Streptomyces; species Streptomyces sp. NBC_00009. The sequence goes on along the minus strand of NZ_CP108312.1, from coordinate 726,556 downwards.
GCATGGGCCCGGAGCACGGACGAGGCCGTCGAGATCATCACAGGCGCGGCGGCACTGCGCCAGCATCTGCGCCAGCTCCAGCACGGCGCCGGCCGCGAGATGATGTGGTTCGTGAAGGCCCAGTACGTGGCCATGTCCCCGGAGAGCAATCAGGAGGAGTTCGACGCGCTGGACCGGGGCGTGCTCTACAGGGCCCTGTACGAGCAGGCGTACTTCGACGACCCCGACTCGGTGGACTACGTCGTCAAGGGCGTGTGCGCCGGAGAGGTCGCCCGGGCGGTGCCTCTGCTGCCGCTGCGGATGGCGATCGCCGACCGCTCGGTGGCCATCCTGCCGCTGGCCGCCTCGGGCACGTCCCGCAACCCCCGGGAACTGCGGGCCGCGGTGGTGCGGGAGAGCAGCCTGCTGGACGCGCTCATCGCCCTGTTCGAACACCACTGGGAGATCGGTGCCCCGCTCCGGGTGACCGAGGAGGGCCAGATCGGTGGCGCCGGCACCACGGATGCCGCCTCGCCGGTCGGGGAGGACCGGCACCTGCTCTCCCTGATGGTCGCAGGCATGACGGACGAGGCGATAGCCGGACAGCTGCGGGTCAGCAAGCGCACCGTCCAGCGGCGCATCCAGGGCCTGATGAGCCTGGCGGGCGTCGCGACCCGTATGCAGCTGGGCTGGCACGCGGCCCGCCGCGACTGGCTCTGAGAGTACGGCGGACGCCGCAACGCACACGAACAGGGCCCACCGGACGTGTCCGGCGGGCCCTGTCCCCGTTCGTCCGGCCGCTGCGGCCGGGCTGCGCTACTCGCGCAAGCAGCTACTCGAGGACGTGGCTGCTCCGCGAAGGCGGCTACTTGAGCAGGTAGCCCTTGATGACGGTCTCCTTGAAGGAGTTGCCCGCCGCGTCCTCGACGTGGACACGCAGGCTGACCGAGCCGCCCGCGGCGCGGCGCGGGTGCTCCACGGTCACGGTGCGCTCCATACCGGAGCCCTTGACCCGCACCGACTGCCAGGTCTTCCCCTCGTCGAAGGAGACCTCGGTGGTGAAGACGCGGATGGGCGACGCCCCGGCGCCGGCCGTCCTCTGGATCAGGACCGGGATGTCGAGCTTGCGGCCGGCCTCGGCCCGGTTCCACTCGTCCAGCTTCGGCGACATACGGACCGCGTACAGCGGCAGCGCCTGCCGGGTCGCCGTGCTCTGCGACCGGAACCGCCATTCCGCCCGCACACTCGTGGAGACGGAGCTGGGGGCCATGTCACGGTTGTGCTCGACCGTCAGACGGTAGTCGGCGGGGCTGGCGTCGGCCGGGACGTCGCTCATGCTCCAGTCCTGGGAGACCAGCTCGCCGTTGCGCCACAGCTTCACCTCGGGCAGGCCGGACGTGGTGTCGGCCACCAGGTCGAGGTTGCCGTTCGCGGCCGACTGGAAGGGCCGGTACATCGTGTCGCCCTCTCGGAAGGCGGCCATCTGGGACGAGAGGCCCACGGCCTGGATCCCGCCGTTCCAGCGCTCCTCGACCTGGGAGCCGGCCTGGTAGCCGTGCAGGTCGCTCAGGTAGCTCTGCCCGTGCGCGTCCGGGTCGAGGAAGCTGTTCTGGTCGAAGGCCGTCTGCCAGCGCAGGCCGTCGGCCGCCGAGAAGTAGTCGACGCGCCGGGCCGGGACCGCAATTCCCTCCATCGCCCGGCCGCTGAAGCGGACGTTGCCGACGTACGTCCACACGATGCGCGTGGCCGTGGTTCCCGGCGTGGTGGCGGCGAACGTGGTGTTCACCCTGGCCAGCTCCGACGTGCGGGGGTTGTAGGCGGGATCCGCCGGGATGGCGCCGTGCACCGGTCGCGTGAGGTAGTAGACCGAGGCGGGGTTCCCGTCTGCGCCGGCCGGGTCGCCCCAGACGCTGGTGACGAGGTACGTGAACTTCGAGTCCTTGTACTGGGCAGTCGGCACCGCGTACACCCCGTCGATGTGGTCCGTGCCGATCGCGTTGTACATGGCGACCGAGAGCAGCTGGTCGGCCATGCTGATCGTGCCGATCTCGGCCGACATGATGCGCGCGGAGCGGCTCGGTGCCGACACCGTGACGGGCTTCGCCTTCCGGGCGTCGATGGTCACCTGCCGGTCGGCGCTCATCACGACCTTCGGCACACCGACGATGGTGCCCTCGGTGAAGGAGGCGTCGAAGTAGAAGCCGCTCACCGAGTAGGTGTCCTTCGGCAGTCGCACCACCGTGCTGCTCTTGCCGAGCGCCTCGACCTCGTACGCCTTGCCGTCGGCCGAGTTGACCAGCAGGTAGGCGTTGTCGGGGGCGGCGCCCGTGCGGCTCTTCATGCCGATGCGCAGGTCGTAGGACGGCTGCTCGACGTCCGCGCCGAACGGGACGCGCACCGACACCTGGTTGTCCGCAGTGCTCGCGGTCACCACACCGCTGTAGGCGGCGTACGTCGTGGTGGCTTCCGGGGTCGCGGTGAGGGTGACGGCCGCGGTTCCGTGTGCGGGCACGGTGACCGTGTCGGCGCTGAGCCGGAACAGCCCGCCGGGAGCGGGCACGTCCTTCTTCCCGCTGCTCGGGTTGTCCTTCAGCTGAAGGGTGACCGGCGCGGCGCCCGGGTTGCGGTAGGTGATGGTCTTGGTCACCGGGGGACGCTTGCCGTCCGTCCAGCGGATCAGCCCGAAGTCCAGTGCGGTGGTGTCGGCGGTGACGTCCTGGTCGACCGCCCGGGCGACGTCGACGCGTCCGGCGCCCTGGAAGTAGGCGCCGTGCTCCTTGGCGCCGGTCGCCGACTGCATCAGCTGGCGCTTGACCTGCTCCGCAGTCCAGTCCGGGTGCTGCTGGAACAGGATGGCGGCGGCTCCGGTCACATGGGGCGTGGCCATGGACGTGCCGCTCATCGCGACATAGCCGTCGTCGGCGGTGGTGCCGCCCGCCCTCGCGGCGACGACGTTGACGCCGGGGGCGATGATGTCCGGCTTGAGGCCAAAGTCGCCCACCCGCGGGCCGACCGAGCTGAAGACGGCGAGGTCGTCGTCGTCCTCGGCCGCGCCGACGGCCAGCGCCCGGTCGTCGGAGGCGGGCGAGGAGACCTTGTCGGGACCGCTGTTGCCGGCCGCGGCCACGACAAGCGTGCCGTAGTCATGGGTCACGGTGTCGACCATGGCCTCGAGGGCGTCGGTCTGCGGTGTGTCCGTGTCGCCCAGGCTGAGGTTGATCACCTTGGCGCCGTGCTGGGCGGCCCAGGCCAGGCCCTCGACGATGTCGGAGTTGTCGCAGTTGCCGTCCGCGGTGCACACCTTGCCGGACAGGATCTGCACACCGGGTGCCACACCCTTGTAGCGGCCGTCGGAGGCGGCGCCGGAACCGGCGACCGTGGAAGTCACATGGGTGCCGTGACCGTTCAGGTCGTCGGTGTTCGGCTCGGTGGTGAAATTCGCGGACTCGGTGACAAGGCCCTTGAGGTCCGGGTGGTTGGGGTCGTAACCGGTGTCGAGCACGGCGACCTTGACGCCGGTGCCGGTGTAGCCCTTCTCCCAGGCGTGCGGGGCCCCGATGCGCGGCACCGTCCTGTCGAGCTGGATCCTTGAGTGGCCGTCCAGCCAGACCCGGCGCACACCCGCTCCGAAGGAGGTGGCGTCCGCCCGGCCGGGGGCGATGCCCTTCCAGAACCCGGCGGCGTCCGCGCGGTGTTCGCCGAGGGTCGCGAAGGGGGTCCCGCCGATGGGGCGGACGGTGTCGGCGCCGGCGGCGGTCAGCTGTCGCCGGGCGGTGCCCGCGTCCCCGGCATACTCGACGATCAGCGGCAGGCTCGACCGCTGCGCGTACTTGCCCCGGACCAGGGCGGAGACGTTGAACAGCGCCTTGTCGAGGCGACCCGTCGCGAGCAGCGGGAGCGTGTCGGCGGGTATGACCGTCCAGTCGCGACCGGCCTGGCGCTTGATGAACGCGACTCGTTCGCGGCCCTCGGCGGGCTCGACCGACACACTCTGCTTGCCCGAGGTGTCCGTCTCCAGCGTGACGCGGTCGCCGGTGATCAGGGTGAGCTGATGCCGGGAGATGATCGGCGACCGGGCCGCTCCGGTCTGCGCTGCGGCTTCCGTTCGCCCGGTGTGCGGGCCGAGGTCCTGAGCGGCGCCGGGGGCGGCGGTCAGACCGGCCACGAGCGCCACGAGGGCGGCGGCGGACACCGTATGCCGAGGCCGGGGAGGGCGGATCCCGCGGCGCCACCTGTTGTTCATGTCTCTCATGGGAGGACAGCGTGGTGCCGTCAAGTGCCGAGGTCAGCAGTTTGCCCTGTCCACCAGGCGTCAAGTCACCTTTACGCCAACCCCTATACTTCATAAAGAGGGCAAAAGTGGCCAGGTTGGCGGCTCATGGACGAACCGAGCGAGCTGTCCGATGTCGAGTACGCCTTCGTGCTCAATGCAGAATGGAGGGCCGCCCGTCGCAGGCGTGCGGGCTCAAGACTCCGTGCCGCCGGCTCAACTGAGGCGGCGTGGGCCGTCGGCAGCTGTTCGAAGACGGCGTGACCAACTTGGAATTCACGCAGGTTCCGTGAGGGATGCAGTGCGCGAGAATGTGCAAGTGAGCAGGTGAGAGCCCTCATTCTGCCTGCCACTCGTGCATGGCGACTTCTCCGAGTAACTGGCAGAACCTGCGAGTTCGGCCAGCGACTTGCGAGGCGATGCGGGATTCCGGAAGTCGCCGCCGTCCAGCGCGGGCTCAAGAGGCGCTGGAAGAGATCCAGTCGTCGTTGTTCCGATGTCGGTCCAGTCCCACAGCTTCGAACTCATCCTCGCCGAGACTCCGCCTCACGCCGAGTTGCCGAAGAGCCTGCGAGATCGGGCTGACTGCTCGGGAGAACCACTTCTTCGCCGGGGCATCCAATGGCCCCACTGCCAGCGCTCCATCAGCCCAGACGGCGGCCCGTTGCTCTCCGACGCCACCGAAGTAGTCGGCCTCGACATAGGCGACGGGCCCTGTAGTGGACCACTGGGCGAGTAACCTCTCGAAGCCCCCTGGCAGCTTCCAGAATCCCAGAGCGCTCTCGGCGGTGCCGTCCGTGATCTCGTCGAGGACTTCATCCGTCATCGGCATCAGCGACAGGTCCTGCCGGAGAAGCACCACGCGGGCACTAGGAATGCCCCGTGCTGCGGCACGCAACAGCTCGTCTCCTGCGATCACCGCCTGCAATACGTAACCCACCCCAGTGCCCTCCCCGACCGATTGCAGCCCTCATCCTGCCCGACCCGTCGCGCACGAACCCGCGTGCCCCCACCCCAGAATCCGCAACCCACCAGCGAGTTTCCTGTCACCGACGCCACCAGATTCCGCGAACCCGCCGGTTTCTCCCTACGGGCGGGCAGCGTCCCCCCGGGGCGTTCACGAGCTGTCCAGCACGGACCGTGCCGGGCCCGCGCCGCCGGGATGAACTTCCAGGTCTTTGGCACGGTTGACCAGTACACGGCGTCCTGGGTAGGTCCGCTGGGCGATTTCGATGTCCCGCTGGTCGAACTCGCCGTAGAAGTAGATGACTCCGTCGATGAGTTCGCGTTTCCATGCGCCAGTAGGCCACCGTGTCAGGATGGCCTCGGTGGTCATCGGTTCGCCGGGATTGGGCAGATCAGGGCCGCTGGAGCGCCGTCACTCATGCTTCGACTCACCTTCCGTCTGCTCCTGGGCGCCATGTGTACCGTCTGGCGCGTCGATTGGTCGAACGCCGAACAGTCGTCGAGAAAGCCGCGGTTCCCGAGCCGAGCCCGGTCACCGAGCGCATCTGAAGGCCCAGGAGGCCCGGCTTCCCGGAACCTGAAACCGTATGAGGGCCAGCGCACGTCCGGGGCCACGGCCCGCCGAACTCGCGCCGAGCGGGGGCGGAGGCGAGGCTGATCCGCCCGAGTCGACCACTGCCTACCAGGCCATCGTGTACGCCTTCAACCAGCACCCCGACCAGGCATTCAGGGTCCGTGAACTGCACGAACGAGGCTGCTGCCAGAAACGGACTTAATCGACGACGCCGACCTGGACTGGCCGTTTTCCCTGGCCGTTCCGTCCGAGCGCACGCCCAGTCGTGCGGCACGTGCCCTGATCGCGATAACGCACGAGTTCCTCATCTGGCGAGGATGAGCATCGCCTCGGAGTGGTGCAGACCGGGTTTTGTAGTCGCGCATGGTTGACCTTGTGGACGATCCGGATGTCTTGCGAGCGCGTAGGGATGGGGGGTATGCCGACTGACGGTGACAGTAGCCCTCGGGCTGCCCGCCCCGGCCCTCCAGCCAGGACGGCGTGGGCAGCAAGGGCCGGATGGCCGCCCATTCCGCGTCCGTCATGTCCGACGGATACAGGCGTTTCCGGTCGGGACGATCGGCAGCATTGCCGTACACATGCGCGAGACAATCACACGATGGGGCGGCCGAGTTGAACTGAACGGGATCGGACGCGTACAACAAGACACCAGGGCCTCCCGGCACTGCTCGGTTAGATTCGCATCCCCGAGCTACTGAGAGGCCCTGTCTTCATGCGCGTACAAGGGGAAGATCACCCCGGGAAACCTGTTCGACCCGCACGTTCCACGATCGGTTGAGATACAGCTACTCACCCAGTCCGGCACGTTGGGGACACCGCCGGGCGGATGCGGTGGCGCGGGACGCCCGGAGAAGCGGGTGCAGGCCAGGTCCATCGACCCCCAGAAGAGATGCACAGGGCTGTCCTTGCCGACGAAATGGGACCGGAACTCCCCGAACACCCGGCTCGCCTGGAGCAGCTGGCCCCAGAACAGGCGTGCAGCGTGCGGGTCGTAGAAGGCGTGGCGGGAGTCGTCCGCGAACGGGATGGCGGCTCCACCTCGTTTGGCTGCGGGTGTATGCGCGTTTGATTGCCAAGCTCTCCGAGCGCGCCCATGGTCTCGGCGCCGGCGTCCCGCAGGCGTCAGCCCACCCCCATCCGCATCCCTCCTACATCACGGGATACAGACAACACTCCAGGCTCGGCCGGGACTTCGAGAAAGATCACCCTAATGAGCCGAAGTCAGTAACCGCGGACAACAAGGGCCAGGGGCACCGCTGAGTGCCGAAGTAGGCCAACTGAATAGGGCGGTCCAGTCGCTGGTGCCCGGCTGCTCGCGATGATCAGGGACCGGTCCTGCCCTTCGCGATCCGGAGAAGCCTCGCCTGATCGCCCAGGCCAGGTCAGGTCCGTTCCGGTGGGCCCGCGGCCCTCGGCTTGGCTTGCCGGAGGCGAACGTCGCAGAGCGGACCGGTCGGTGCGATCGATCCGCTCCGTGGCGTTCCATACGTGTACGGCGGCAGCACCGTCCCGTCTTGGGAGGCGCCGTGCGACCCGTGTCGTTCTGGTCCCCCCCGTTCCGTCAGGCTCCGAGCAGGCCGACCGCTCCGTACCAGACCGGGCCCGGGTTGAGCCGGTCCGGGTAGAGGGTCGTCATCTGGTCGAAGTACTCGCGGGCGGTGGGGTTCTGGCCGAGCAGGCGGACGGCGTCGAGGAGGTACTGGCGGGTCTCCCCGATGATGGCCGGGTCGTCGGGCAGGTCCTTGTTCTTGTGGCCGGCCACGACGGAGCGCGGCTGGAGCGCGGCGACGCGGTCGAGGGCCTGGAGCCATTCCTGCAGGCCGCCGTCGCCGCCTTCGAGGATGTACTGGTGGACGCCGTTGTAGACGACGTCGCCGGCCACCACGAGGCCGATAGACGGCACGTGCAGGACCGTGGTCTTGTCGGTGTCGGTGTGACCGACCTCGACGGCCTCGACGAGGTTGCCCTCCAGCAGGAAGCCCTCGGCGGGGACGGGCTGGGCCAGGACCGGGGTGTCGGGGATCAGGCCGGGGAAGCGCTTGTCCCACAGCTGCTCGCGTCCCTCGGTGGCCTGCTCGTGCATGACTTCGATGGTCCCGGGGGTCGCGTAGACGGTCACGCCGGGGAAGCGCTTCACGAGATCGGCGGTGCCGAACCAGTGGTCGCCGTGCCCGTGGGTAGCGTAGATATAGGCCAGACGCTTGCCGGAGCGGTCGATCCAGTCGCCAACTCGCTGGGTCTGCTCGATGGTGAGAGGCGGGTCGACCAGCACGGCGTCTTCGTCCCCGAAGATCAGCGTCGACGTCAGGGGCGAGGAGACGAGCCCTTCACCGTTGGGCAGCCGCTCGCCGCCGGCCCGGGGGGTCCCCTCCTGGACGAGAACCTCGTACGCCAGGGGCCTGGATGCGGATGCGGTCATTGTGGTGCCTCCTTCAGGGGCGGAATGTGGCTTCTCGCGGCTGTCTGCTCCGGGGCCAGGTCGCGAGCCGGGCACATGCCGGGGTGGGCAGCGGATGGGATCTGATCCGATGGGTGCGGTACGCCCGGCACCGTGGTGAACCGGCACGGCAGGCTTCTCGAAGGCGTCCCGCCGACCCCGGTTGTACTCGCCCGAACGTGGGCGACAGGCCGCTTTCGCATGACCCTTATGAAATAAGCGTAGCATGTTTACTTATGTTGCATCCGAGTGATGGAGGAGTCTCCCTCGGGCGAACGGGGCGCGCAGACGGACTCCGGATGCGACGACCGGCCGCCGTCGGCCGTCCGGCGTCCTCGGACACGGGCGGACGCCTCCTGCGGTCCGTGCGTCGGCGCGGATGAGGGTCACTCCGCGGCGGTGGATTCCCGGGGGCCGCCGCGACGCCTCCGGCGGGCGCGTGCTCCCGGTCATGAGCCCGGATGCCGGGTTCCGTCCCGAAAGCCGGCCCCGTCGAGCGGTGCCGCCACCTGTGCGGGACCGTCGCTGTGGGCCCGGCTCCGGAGCAGGCACACGCTACGGCCATGCAGTACGGCCGTCCGTTCGCGACCACACCCCAACCCCGGCCCCGGGCGGATCAGGGCGGTGGTACTCATGAACGCCGCGCTAGGGGCGACCTGTGACGCGGCGGAGCCGCCGGAAGCGGCGGCCGGCCGTGCGTCACCTGCGGGTGTTGTCCGCGGCAGACGAGGGGTGAGGACGAGCCGGCTTGCGGGGTACGGCCGGTCAGGTCGTCTCGGCGGTCGCCCGCTTGCGGGCGCGGTGGTTACGCAGGTTGACCGCGTTGCCGCAGATGCGGACGTCGTGCCAGACGCCGCTGTTGTTCCGGGAGCGGTCGAAGAAGACGACCGCGCAGCGGGTGTTCCGGCAACTCTTGAGACGGCGCAGGGAGTCGGTGCACTGGGCCTCGTAGGCCTCGATCATGGCGAGGGACGTCACCTGGCGCCATCCCGTGCCCCGCGCCTCGGCGCGGATACGGCCGTCAGCGTCGAGTCGGAGGGCGGTCGGCGCGGCCGTCAGCGAGCCTACCGGGTGCGACTGCGGCGAGGCGTCCGTTCCCACTGCCTGCAGGTGCCGGCGCAGGTCGTGTCGGAAGTCGCGCAGTCCCTGTAGCTCCTCGGCCGTGATCTCGACCACGGGTGCGGGTCGGCGGGCTTCGCCGCTCCAGTTCGCGAGCGCTTGGGCGAGCCATGTCTGCGCGTCCTCGACATCCTCCAGGAGGTCGGGCTCGCGCGGCTTGCCTGCGGAGATCGTGTTGAGCAGGTCCTGGACAAATGCCAGGCCGCCCGGGGCGGGTTCCAGGCCGTATCGGTCGGTCGCAGGCCAAAGCATCTTCGAAACCGCCTTCCCTGCGAGACGATGAACGACATGTGCACAAGCACTTTACCTCTTCCGGTGAGCACCTGGGCGGCGGAGACGATCTCACGTGTCCTCGATCGAAATCGTATGCACTGAGGAGAGTTACCGCTTCCAAGGATCGGGTTCCTCCGAAGAGACGCCCGGTGAATCTGCATGCGAACCAAAAGAGGCATCGCATCGTGATATATGCCATGCCCATGAGCTGTTCGACGTGACGGCACTCCCTCACGTCATCGCATGCGGAGGAATACCGCCGATCGGCGGCTCGTAGAGGGCGTGGCATCGGGGCTGCCGCCGCCCTTGATGGTCACCTGCGCCTCCGCGTCGTGGCGTCATCGATCGCTCTGGCGACCTGGCGGGACCACGGGCTCGACTCGGCACTTTCGAGACAGAAGCTCAAGCTCTTGTCTGCCGTTTCCAGTTGTCCAGTCGGTCCGGATCTGCGACACCGGCACGGGTCAAGGGATCGGCGCGGACGACGTCGTACAGCAGACGCACCGTCGCGGCGCTGCGCCCCCTTGCCTCCCGGATCCGCGTCGACGGCAGCCCGTACCGAGCGTGACGCGACCGAACGCACGTGGCTGAGCGATAGGCCCACCAGGCCCGGACCCCGGCGGGAACGCTGAAGACGCCGGTCGCCCAACGCGGCACGGCTGGGATGCGGGAAGGCGGACGGGGGGCGGGCTGTCGTCAGGGGGACGTACTGACGGCGCCGGGGCCGGTGATCGGCTTCACCTCGGAGCCGGTGACCTTCTGCCCGCAGGAGCAGCGCAGTTCGACGTGCACCTCGCCGCCGCAGCCGACGTGGTCCAGCAGTGCCGGTGCGCCCTCCGGGCCGCCGAGGTGGGTGTCCCCGTACTGCAGGAGGGCGGCCAGAACCCACTGCAGGTCGTGGGCGGGTGACGTGAGGTGGTACTCCTGGCGGGCGCGCTGTCCGGCCTCCCTGTAACTACGGCGCTCCAGCAGGCCGGCGTCGACGAGCTGTCCCAGGCGTTCGGTCAGGACGCGACGTGAGATCCCGAGGTGGTCGGCAATCTCGTCGAAGCGGTGCAGCCCGGCGAAGACCTCGCGCAGGACGAGAAGGGTCCACCGCTCGCCGACCAGACCCAAGGTCGCGGCGACGCTGCAATTTCCCAGATCAAGTTCACGCCACTCCATAGCGTCAGGATAACCCCAGGGTTTCCATCCAGAACCCAGCCCTTGACTTCCTGAGTTCCGAATGGAAACTTAGGTCACGGCGGACCGCTGACAGACACCACTGCGCCGCGGCCCCCGAAGCCCACCCGGTAGCTGCCCCAGCCCGGTCAGGCTCCCCGAACCGCCGTGCGGCCTCACGAGCCGATCGGCCCGATCCCTTGGCCTCCGGTCCCTCCGCACATCACCGGACGGGAGCCGGAGCGGGTGGAAACGTGTTCACCCAGCACCGCACTCAGCCATGAGCATGGAGGAAACATGTCGAGCAACCAGGCGATCGTTGATGCCTGCCACCGCGCCTACACCGGATTCGAAAAGAACGACTCGTCCGACCTGGTGGCTCTGATGTCGCCGGACGTGGTCTTCCACTTCCCCACCTCCCTGCCCTACGGCGGGACGTTCCACGGCCGGGACGGCTTCGTGGCCTTCTACAAGGACCTCTTCGACCACTACTACGAGTACTTCGACTACGACCTGTACACGGTGCTCGACGCCGGGTCGCACGTAGTGGTCCCCGTCCGGGCCCGCGCAAAGGCGAAGAACGGCCGCACCATGGAGAACGAGCACCTGCTGCTGTTCGCCGTGACCGACGGACTGATCACGGAGGCGCGCCTGTACGCCGACACCGCCAAGGGGCGCGACGTGCTCGAGGGCCTCGAGTTCTTCCCCTCCGCTGCCGACTGAGTCTCGGCCGGCACCGGGAATCCACTGGGAGCGCTGTTCCATTCCGGTCGCCACCGGTAACTACATCCAGTCGCTCGCCAGTACACCGATGTACGCAGCCTCGTCATCAACGACGCGGCCCACCTTCCCCCATGGAAACCCCAGCCCGCACCGTGACCCTGATCGCGGAGCACTTCCTGGGCGACACCGAGACGGCGGACGGCTGACCAGCGCCGAGCCGTTCCGGGGCAGTAAGCAGCATCCGCCGCGCCGGGCTGACCGTGGCCCCGCTGCCCTCCCCAAGCCCCGCACCCCCCCGTACCTCCACCGGCGGAATCCCGCCGTGCACGCCCGAGAGGCCATCAACGTGATCATCAACAGCGACGAACTCGACGCGAGGTCCGCGTACAAACTCCTCATCGGGGCTGTCACGCCGCGCGCGATCGGCTGGGTGAGCACCCTGTCATCAGCCGGTGTCGCCAATCTGGCGCCGATCTCGTTCTTCACCGTGGTGAGCCGAATACCCCCGATCGTGTCCCTGACCGTGCAGCCGCGGGCGGACGGGACCTTGAAGGACACACTCATCAACATTCAGGACACGGGTGAGTTCGTCACCAACCTGGTCACGCTTCCGCAGGCCCACGAGATGCATCGCAGTGCGGTCGAGTTCGACAGCTCCCAGGACGAGTTCGACGAGGTCGGCCTGGAGAAAGAGGCCTGCGAAGTGGTGAAGGTGCCGCGCGTGAAGGACTCCCCGATCGCCATGGAATGCACGCTGGACCGGATCATCAAGGTCGGCGACGTCAACGACCACGTCATCTGGGGCAAGGTCGTGCGGTTCCACATCCGGGACGACGTCTACGCCCAGAACGGACGGATCGACACCGGGGCGATCCCGGCGATCGGCCGCCTCGCCGCCGAGTACACCCTGGCCGACAACGCGTTCGTCACGCCCCTGCCGGAGGACGTGCTGAGCGCGCGTCTGGGCAAGCGCAGCCACCGCCTCGACGAGCGCCCGGACGGGTGGTCGCCGGTGGACAGCGCCGAGTGGTCCCCCTCCGGAGCCACCAAGGCCTGACGGCACCGGCACCAACGCCGATCCGGCCGCACCCGCAGGCTCGCGCCGTGTGCCGCGGGTGGCCAGAGCGGCAGCGCCGTCCCCGGGGGCCCGGATCAGGCCTCCGAACGGTCGGACCCCCCGACACCGCACTCCCCGAAGGAGCCCCCATGCCGGTCTTCAACGCCCACATCCCCGCCAACCGCTTCTCGTCGCAGCAGAAGCGCGCGCTCGCCGACGCGCTCAACCAGTCGCTGGTGCAGGGGCTCGGCATCCCCGAGGGCGACCGCTTCATCATGATCAGCGAACACGGCGAGGACGAACTGTTCCTCGACCCGACGTTCATGGGAATGCAGCGCAGCGCCGAGGCCATGATCATCACGGTTCTCCTCGGGGCCCACCGGCCCCTGGAGGACAAGCGGGCGGTGACCGCGGCCATCAACAGGCTGGTCGTCGAGGCCCTCGGTGTCTCGCCCGACGACATCTTCATCGCCCTGATCCCGGTCCCGAACGAGAGCTTCTCGTTCGGAAGGGGCGAACTGCAACTGGCCGAAGAGGTTCCGCGCTGGTGAACCCCGCGTCCTCGCCCGCCGTCCCTGGCCTGTCCGACGAAGACCAGGTCAGGCCGAGGACCAGGGCGGGCCGGGCACCGGTGCAGGTCGGGGAGCGGTGCCTGACGCGGGTGTACGGCCGTCGCCGCCGGAGTGTTCCGGTCACCGGTGCTGCCAGGGCGTTCCGGCATCGCCGCGAAGCGCCTCGCCATACGCCGGGAACCCGCCACGATCCGCCGGACGCACCCCGGACCGGGGATGCCGGCGCGACCCGTGCGTCGAGGGCCACCTCAGGAAACCACCAACCCACCGAAAGCCAGCGCCGACCTGACAGCGCCCGTGGCGACCATCCCCGGCCCGGCGGACGACGGCACTTTCGCCCGAAGCCACTCTTGCCCGGCGGCGCTCCGCACGGGATCACGGCACACGGCAACGTCGGCCGACCTCCCGCATCGTGCCGAGCGAACGGGCGCGGCACGCCAGCAAAGGAATCAGTTGTGGAATCAGAAAGCGTCATGTCGGCGCAGACCCGCACGTCCGGAGGACTCGACGAGCCCGTGTTCGCGCTCCACCGCGGGGGAAAGATGGCGATCACCCCGACGGTGCCGCTACGTGGCCCTGACGACCTCTCACTTGCATACACGCCCGGTGTCGCCGAGGTGTGCACAGCCATCGCCGAGCAGCCCGATCTCGTACACGACTACACCTGGGTCTCGCACACCGTCGCGGTGGTGACGGACGGCACCGCGGTGCTCGGCCTGGGCGACATCGGCCCGCAGGCGTCGCTGCCGGTCATGGAGGGCAAAGCGGTTCTGTTCAAGCAGTTCGGCGACGTGGACGCCGTGCCCATCGCGCTCGCCACCACGGACGTGGACGAGATCGTCGACACCGTCGCCCGCCTCGCACCATCCTTCGGCGGCATCAACCTGGAGGACATCTCCGCGCCCCGGTGCTTCGAGATCGAGCGCAAGCTCCAGGAGCGCCTCGACATCCCGGTCTTCCACGACGACCAGCACGGCACGGCTGTCGTCACCCTCGCGGCCCTGCGCAACGCCGCCCGTCTCACCGGGCGGAATCTCGACGACCTGCGCGCGGCCATATCGGGCGCGGGAGCGGCGGGCGTCGCGATCGCCAAGATCCTCGTGGAGGCAGGCATCGGCGATGTCGTGGTCACCGACACGGTCGGCGTCCTGCACTCTGGCCGTACCGGCCTGACCGACATCAAGCGGGACATCGCCGCGAACACGAACCGGACGGGACGGACTGGCACTCTGGAGGAGGCCCTGGCCGGCGCCGATGTCTTCATCGGTGTCTCCGGCGGCACGGTCCCCGAGACCGCGGTCGCCACCATGGCGGAGGGAGCGTTCGTCTTCGCCATGGCAAACCCCACGCCCGAGATCCATCCCGACGTCGCCCACAAGTACGCGTCCGTCGTGGCGACCGGCCGCAGTGACTACCCGAACCAGATCAACAACGTCCTCGCCTTCCCCGGCATCTTCGCCGGCGCCCTGCGCGTCCGCGCCTCACGCATCACGCCGGGCATGAAGATCGCCGCCGCGGACGCCCTGGCCTCCCTGATCGTCGACGAGCTGCGTCCCGACCACGTCATCCCGTCCCCCTTCGACCCTCGTGTCGCCCCCGCGGTCGCCGAGGCTGTTGCCGAGGCGGCCCGGCGCGACGGCGTGGCCCGGGTGTAGGCGGCGTACCACGCCCTCTCCCGTGATCCGAGGACAGCGCCGCGTCCTGCTCATCGAACGCGTCGCCTCGCGAATCCGCAGGTCACGGGAGACATCTTGGCCACCGGATGCAGCGCTTGAACGCATGTCCAACCGAATACCCCCCTCGACTCCCCCCATCCAAAGCCAGGACTGGTCCCCTTCCGGGGCGACGTCCGTTCCCGGACAGTAAGGACCTACATGAAGACGGAACGCGTCGCTGACACCGACGTACGGTATCGGCGCAGTGGCGACGGAGACCTGGCCGTGGTGTTCGTCCACGGTTTCCTCGATGACCAGTACGCCTGGGACCGCCTGATCCCCCAACTCACCACACCCGGCATCGAGTGCGTCACACTCGACCTGGCCGGCTGCGGCGACCGCGACACGGCGGACGGCCCCTACGACTACGACCAGTTCGCCGACGAGGTGGGCGCGGTGGTCGACGCCCTCGGCAAGCCTTTCGTGATCGTTGGCCAGAGCATGGGTGCAGCCGTGGCCGAACTGGTCGCGGTCCAGCGGCCCGACCGGGTCCGCGGACTCATGCTGGTGACCCCGGTCTCCCTCGCGGGCGTACATCTGCCCGACGAGATGATCGAGCAGTTCCGCTCGCTGGGCGGCGACGCGGACGGGCAGCGGGGCGTACGCAATCAGCTGTCCGTGGCGTTCCCGGAGGCCGAGCTCGACCGGCTGGTGGCGACCGGCCGGCGTCTGCGTCCGGAAGTCATCCGCGCCCTCGCCGACTGCTGGAACACCGGACACCCCCTCGGCGAACGGCCGAGTGCCTACCAAGGCCCGGTGCTCATCGTCCGCGGCGAGGGCGACGGGTTCGTCACCGAGGACATGGTCAACAACGCGATCGCGCCCCGATTCACCGACGTGACAGCGGTATCGGTGGCCGAGGCCGGCCACTGGGCCCACATCGAGCAGGCGGCCGACGTCGCCACCCGCCTCGACCGTCTCCTCGCCGAGGCCCTCGGTTCCGAGGGCGTCCCCGCCGCGAACACCCCGCGTCCACAGGGGTGGACGAACGCCTTCGCGCAGAAGTCCGCCGACGCGTTCGGTGAGGCGTTCACCGAGGACGTGGTCCTGGAGGCGAGCGTTTTGACCCGTCCGGTGGAAGGCCGCGACCAGGTGAAAAAGGTGATGGGCACGGCGAGCGTGATCTACGAGTCGCTCCGCTTCACTGAGGAGACCGTCGACGGTCCGCGAACATACCTGGCGTGGGAGGCCACCGCGTTCGGCGGTCTGCCGATCGAGGGCGTCACCATCCTGACCAAGAATGCGGACGGCCAGACCAACCGAGCCGCCATCCACCACCGGCCGCTGGGCGCCGTGCTCCGCTTCTCCGCGGAACTGCGTACCCGACTGGCCGGCGAGATCGACGCCGACTACTTCCACCAGGGCTGAAGGCCCTGCCTATTCAGAAGGTTGTTCCATGATTCAGCGCAAAGATGTCCAGTTCGAGGCCGACGGCGCGGTACAACTGCGTGGCTGGCTCTTCCTGCCGGACGGTCCGGGCCCGCATCCGGCGATCACCATGGCCCACGGCTACGCCGGGGTCAAGGAGCACGGTCTGGAGCCGTTCGCGCAGGCCTTCGCCGAGAACGGCTTCGTCGTCCTGGTCCATGACCACCGCGGCTTCGGGGGGAGTGACGGCGCGCAACAGGACGTCGACCCCTGGCGGCAGATCGCCGACTGGCGGCGGGCCATCTCCTTCCTGGAGAGCCTCCCCGAGGTCGATCCGGAGCGGATCGGTCTGTGGGGCACCAGCTACGCCGGCGGCCACGCGATCGTGCTGGGCGCGACCGACCGCCGGCTGCGGGCCGTGGTCTCCCAGGTGCCGACCATCAGCGGCTTCGACCAGGGCCGGCGCCGTGTCGTCCCCGAGGCGGTCGCGGCCCTGGAGGAGTCCTTCTCCGAGGACGAGCGCGCCCAGTTGCGCGGCGAGGCCCCCCGTACCCTGGCCATCGTCAGCAGCGACCCGGCGGTGCCCGCGTCCTACCGGACGCAGGAAGCCATCGACTTCTACCTCCAGCCCAAGCCCGACGGCGTGTGGGAGAACGAGGTCACGGTCCGCTCCACCCGGGCCGCGCGGATGTACGAGCCCGGAATCTGGGCCGACAGGGTCTCCCCCACACCGCTGCTGATGGTGGTCGCGCTCAACGACACCGTCACCGTGACCGACCTGGCCCTCGCGGCCTACGAGCGCGCGCTGGAGCCCAAGCGGCTGCGGACGATCCCGGGCGGCCACTTCGACCCCTACACCACCCAGTTCGACAAAGCGAGCAGTGCCGCCGTCGAGTGGTTCCGCGAGCACCTCGCCTGAGGGGCGCCCCGCACGCCACCGCGCCCGGCACGACCTGGCTGCCCATGCCGCGGGTGCCCCGCGTGTGAGCAGGTGAACCCCGCGCGCCGACGCCGAGGACACGGGTCGACCGGCGGATACTCGCTGTCCACCCCGGTACCACTGGGCTTACCGCGTCCCCAGGATCAGTGTCCAGGTGCGTGACCAGCGAACCAGTGAGCCATGAGAGGGTCGCCCGGCTGATGAGGGCACCGCGGATCGCCTGGCTGCGGCTGCGTCGCCGACATCGCACCGCCGTCGCGGACCCTCCCGTGGCGATGGCCTCCGGAACTGGTGGGCCTCGAGTTCACCGCGATGGAGAGGAACACGACATGCACCCGCGTCATTACCTATCTTCCCGTGGGCAGCGATCAGTTCGACTCCTGGCCCTTGTGCTCGCGCGCCTCGCCTGCCTGGCCAGGTGCCTCGCCAGCCACATGCGGTCCGAGTTCGTCGTCGAAGCGCTCGCCGCCGCCGAGCGCACCCGCGCCGGCCCCGCCACGGCGACCACGCCGACCGATTACGGGGCACATTCAGCCTCGCGGGCCTTCACCGAACGCCGCTGGCGGGCCCGGCCGCCCCATCGACGCCCCTTTGGCCAGAGACGCCCGGCATGACCGAGCAGGAGACCGACATGAACACGTTGCTCGCAGAGGTTCTCGATGCCCATGGTGGCCTCGACCGCTGGAACGCACTCACCACAGTCCGCGCCACCGTCGTCAGCGGTGGCGACATGTTCGTCATCAAAGGGATGCCGCAGGACCCTACCCCCCGGGAGATGACCGTCTGGCTGCACAAGCAGCATGCCTCCGTGATGCCGTTCGGCGCCCCCGACCAGAAGACCGACTTCACGGCCGACAGAGTCGGCATCGAAAAAGTCGACGGCCGCATCGTGGCCGAACGCAACGAACCGCGGAAGTCGTTCACAGGGCACGGCCTCACCACCCCGTGGGACCCGCTGGATCGCGCCTACTTCAACGGATACGCGCTGTGGACGTACCTCACCACACCCTTCCTGCTGTCGATGCCAGGCTTCACCGTCACCGACATCGAACCGTGGCGGGAAGGAGACGAACTCTGGCGCGGCCTGCGCGCGACCTTCCCGCCCCACATCGCCAGCCACAGCACCCAACAGGACTTCTACTTCGGCCCCGACCATCTCCTGCGCCGGCATGACTATCACGTCGACATCGCGGGCGGGTTCGCCGCGGCACAGTACGTCTACGACACCGTTGAAGCGGACGGGATCCGCCTGCCCACCAAACGCCGGGCCTACCGAAGCGATGCGGACAACCGCCCGATCCTGGACCAGACAATGGTCTCCATCGACCTCAGCAACGCTCGGTTCACCTGATACCGGCCCTGTACGCGGCGCGTGCTGAGCGGGACCGGCGGCTCCGCGCGGGGTGCGGACGGACGGCAGTGGCCTGACCCTGTCCCGCGTGAAAACCCGGGTTCGGGCCGCTGGTCTGTGGTGACCGGCTGCAGGAGGGCTGCTGGCTCGGACATGATCGGGGTATGCGGTGGTCATGGATCTATCTGGTGGCGCGCCGGTCGCTGGAGCTGGCGGGCCTGCGGATGCTGGGCGGTGCGGCGAAGGACGTCGAACTCCTGGTACTGCGGCATCAGCTTGCGGTGCTGCGACGACAGGTCGGCCGACCTGAGTTGGGGCCGGGAGACCGGGTGTTGCTCGCGGCGTTGTCGCGGCTGCTGCCCAAGGAGCGCTGGGGGAGTTTCTTCGTCACCCCGGCGACGCTGCTGCGCTGGCACCGGGAGTTGGTCGCGGACACGTGGACCTTCCCCCACAAGAAACCTGGACGGCCGCCAATACCCCAGGAAACACAGGAGTTGATCCTGCGCCTGGCCAGGGAGAACCCGCTGTGGGGGCACCGGCGCGTACAGGGAGAGCTGGCCAGGTTGGGCGTCGCAGTGTCGGCGGCCACCGTCCGTGCAGTGCTGCGGCGGGCGAAGGTGCCGCCCGGGCCTCAGCGGGCGCGCGATAGCTGGGCTTCTTTCCTACACGTCCAGGCCTCTGGGCTGTTGGCCTGCGATTTCTTCCATGTGGACACAGCTTTCTGCAGGCGTTTGTACGTGCTGTTCGTGATGGAGGTCGAAACGCGCCGGGTGCACATCCTCGGCATCACCACCCACCCGAACCGGGATTGGGTGGCCCAGCAGGCCCGCAACCTGATGATGGACCTGGGCGACAGGGTGGACCGGTTCCGATTCTTCCTGCGGGACCGGGACGGGAAGTTCTCCGACTCGTTCGACGCTGTCCTGGGCGGCGCGGGCGTGCAGGTCCTGCTTTCCCCGCCACGATCGCCGAAGGCGAACGCGTTCGCGGAGCGCTGGGTGGGCAGCGTCCGTCGCGAGTGCACCGATCGGATGCTCATTCTCAACGAGCGGCACCTGCGGACCGTGCTGGACACCTATGCAGATCACTACAACCGGCATCGGCCCCACCAGTCCCTCCAGCAACGACCTCCCCAGGCCGTAGAGGCAGGAGAGCTGGTCCCGGTTATCCCGCTGGCCGGTCGCATCCGTCGTACTCAGCATCTCGGTGGCTTGATCAATGAGTACCAGCAGTCCGCGTGACCGCGACGCCCGCCAGAGCCGAGGCGCGACGTACCTGATCAGCTACCCGAACGGTTTTCACGCGGGACACGCGGAACCAGAAGGCGACTCTGTCCCCTGAGCTCAACAAGACATCCGGAGAGGATACGTGGAGCTGCGACGAGTTCCGGTTCGCTTCCAGCTACCAGAGTGCCGGCATGCCGACCGAATGGGGAGGCCTGAACCCGAACCCTGTCACGTCTGGTGACGCGTGTGTAACCACGTACGCCAAGAAGGACTCGGACGGAAAATGGCGACTCCACCTCGATGAACGCTCGCCCGTCCCCACGTGGAATGAATCGTGTGGTCGCGCGAGCATGTCCAACAACCAGAACACTCAAAGCATGCAACCGTTCGGAGCGTTCATCAACGAGAACCGTCTGATAGACGGCGACTCTTACTGGCTGAACGCACCGAAGCCATAGCGGTAGCAGTCGGAAACACATGAAGGTGTGTGGCCCGCATCGGTGGGCCACACACCTCCCATGAGTATCAACAACTCGTCAGCGCTCGGCGAGCTTGCCCAGCAACTCGGCAAGTGACCATTCAACCGCGGTTGGATAGGAGCCCTCGGAAAACTCCATCACCGATACACCTCCGTCCGCGACAGCAAGGAGGAATCCATAGGGGGCATCCTGCGACTGGATGATCGGAATCCAGTTCGGCTTCCAGTAGTTGGGGTCGCCTTCCGCGTACGCGAGATACTCCCTGTACCGCTTGACGATCTCCTGCGAACCGAGAAGCTCCATTCCGTCCAGGATCGCGCAGTCAGGGTCGGTGATGACTGCCACCCCTCCCCCGGGGAGACCCTCCCTCCTGTTCTTCGCAGTGCTTCCGTCATTCAAGCGAAGTAGGGTCTCGAGTACAGCAGGAAGCTCACATTGCAGCGTGCCGCTCAGCGCCCCCAAACGCTCATCGGTTGCCCCAGGACTCAGGGCCCCGAATCCACCCGGGTTGCTGGCTTCCAGCACCCCGGTCACCCGCAGCCACGCCGACGTAACTTGCTCAACCTCAGACATAAAGGGTCCTCGCGCACAGTTCTCCAAGAGGCTTGGCATCCTGGAGTAGGTGACAATTTCCGATGCGCCCGAGAACCCCGGCATCTAGCACGTCGAGGCTCAGCCTGGCGGACAGCCCCTCGGGAGATCTACTCTTCGCCGCGGATTCTCAGGTTTCCACACACTGTCTCACGAGCCGTCCAGCCCACACCGACGGCCCGCGTCGCCGACGACGGCGCTGGAAACCCGGCAGCTGATCGGGCTCGGAACGCGCCAGGATCCCTTGCTGACAATGTGCTCCCCAAGCCAGTCACCGACCAGCTGACCGGGGTGCGTTCTACCCTCGCCCAGCTCTCCAAGCAGTCCCCCTGCCCGCTACCTCGCCGACGAGCCCGCCATGCCGGCTTCCGTCCACCGACGCCGCTTCCCCTCCGACACCACCGTCGCCTGGGGACGCCATCCGTGAGCTTCGCGCGTCTCTTGACGCGATTCACGCATATATCGAGCTGGCGCATCGCGCTGTGAACTCGGAGCAGGTGCAGACCGTTCTGGAACGGATGGAGGCCGAGGCCCAGCGCGGCAGCAGCGCGGCGCATGAGGTGTGGCTATACATGCGCCAATCCTCCCAAAAGCACATCAAACGGATCTCAAACTCTCACTCACGGGGTGGGGTGCTCTCGCTCAGTGGCTCCGGTCCCACGGGACCGGATACGAGACGGTCGGTGTCGATGAGTTTTGGGTTCTGGCAGGCTGCGGGTCGTGTGGGTGCGGTCGGCGTAGCGCACGGTGAGCGTCAGCCCCCGGCAGACCTCGTCGGTTGCGCGCAGGCGGGCGCCGAGCTCGTCGGCCAGGGCGAGCAGCTCCCGGCGGTGGGCGGCCGGATCTAGCTCGTCGGCCTCGAAGGTGTGGCTGGTGCTGGTGGAGCGGACCAGGGCAGTGCGTCGGACGGGCCGGTCGTCCAGGCCGTGAGCGCGGGCGTGCAGCTCCCGGGCGGCGTGCGCACCGAGCAGCCGGATGAGGGGCCAGCGGGGGTATCGGCAAGCTGTCCTTCCCTGTCAAGTTCTTCTGTTCAGATCAGAGATCCTGGCCGAGCCGGAATGGGCAACGAAGCTCAGCGAACCGGCGCGGGCTGACCGATGGGCGGGCAGCTCTTCGCGGCGGTCGACGCGGATCACGCCGATGCTGTCGGCGAATGCGGCGGGCTTGATGACGGCGGGTAGCCCAGCACCGACCTGGACAGTGACTATGCCGCCTACGCCTTCGTGTCCTCCATCGGCATCGGCGCCTGAGCGCGGGGCGGTGTGCCCTTGTGCCGACAGCCCGGCACGTCTGGGCGGGGGAGCGCGGGTGCTGCCAGGCGTGACCGCAGCCGGATGCGCGCGTTAGAACGGTGTGACCACGACGAAGCCCCGGCCCGCTCCGGTCACCGGCCGCGAGGAAACGATTCCGTCTTCGCCTGGTGAGCCGATCTTTGCGGCATTGGCCGCCCGGTGGAGTGAGCAGGGGCGTGTCGTGCCCGGCCAGGTAGACCGGGAGTGGGTCAGGCTGGCAGACAACTGCCCGTGGCCCCCATAGGCCAGCGGGTGCGGCGCCTCTTCACCCCCATCCCCGCACCCGCTGTACCGGCCGGCAGCCTCGCCGACCTGCCCGGGAACCGAGGCTGCTGGACCGGCCGGACAGGTGGGTCCCCACCCGGTCCGGCAGCCCCACCTGCCTTGACGAGTGCGGGAAGGGTGCCTGGTGTCGGCCGGGCGTGGCGTTCTAGATGATCTATTCCAAGGGGTTCAGCGGTTCGTGCGTCGAGCGTGAATACCGCTCGCCCACGGTCAGACGCTGTCCGGTGCTGCGGATGCCAGTCGTGCCCCTGGTGGTAGTGGTGCGTGCTGAGGGCAGGCTTCGAACGCCTGGATCGCCAACCCTGCGAAGCGTCGCGAGGCCATGACCTGGGTGTCGGTCGATCTGGTGTGGATCCCCTTGTTGGCCATGAGGATGAGAATGAGGTCGTCCAGGACGAAGTCGGACCGCAGGTGCCCTGCGTCCTTGGCCCGCTGGGCCAGTCCGGCGACCGCTTTCACCGTGTACTCACGGCCCGCGACATCCGGCGCCCCTGGGAAGGTCGACATGAAGGCTTCGCTGAAACCCCGATCCCGCGCGTGCAGCTCACAGATCTTCTCGATCACCAGGCACAGACCACGCCACGGATCGGGATCGGCGCACCCGTCGTCGACGATGGTGCGACATGCGCGCAACTGGTCCGCGAAGGCTTCGGTGGCCAGCACCTGCTTGGTCGGGAAGTGACGGTACAAGGTGGCAGGTCCGACCCCCGCGCGCCGCGCGATCTCCCGCATCGGTACGTCCAGGCCGTCGGCGGAAAACAGTGCTCGGGCCGCGTCGAGGATGCGCTCGCGGTTGTCCAGCGCGTCGGAACGCAGGGTGTGAGGCAAACGGTCGATCATGCTCTCACTTTACCTAAACGGACGGGGGCGTCCGTTAACGTTCAAGACGTAGCAGCTCACCGAGATCATCGGGGCGCACAGCACCGGGACCGAACCCCTGCCGCGCCGTGAACCCCCTCCCGTCGGCGGCGGCGGCGGTCGGCGGCGGCGGTCGGCGGCGGGTACTGAGCACGACGGCATTTGATCGGTCCGAGAACTTGGGAGACGACGTTGAAGGCAATCGCGATCCAGACGTACGGAGGTCCTGAAGGTCTGGCTGTTGTCGACCTGCCGGCTCCCGCACCTGCTGCCGGACAGGTGGTGATCGCCACCGAGGCCGTGGGCGTCGGTGGAGTCGATACCGTGATCCGAAGCGGGGCCCTGGCCGCCTACGGCTTCAAGGAGGGCCACATCCCGGGCAGCGAGGTGGCGGGCACCGTGACCGCGGTCGGTGACGGTGTCGACACCTCGTGGATCGGCGGGCGGGTGTGGGCCTTCACCGGCACCGGGGGAGGATACGTCGAACAGGCCCTCGCGCCGGTTGAGGAGATCGTTCCCCTGCCCGTGAACTTGTCCGCAGTCGCCGCGGTGACACTCGGCAGTTCCGGCGTGGTGGCCCACTTCGGGCTCCGCCACGCCCACTTCGCTCCCGGGGAGACGGTCCTGGTGCGTGGTGCGGCCGGCAGCATCGGGATCATGGCCGTGCAACTCGCCGCTCGCGGCGGCGCCGCCGCGGTGGCGGTCACCACCTCCTTGGCCGAGCGCGGCGAGCAACTGCGACGTCTCGGCGCGACCCACGTGCTGGACCGCTCCGGCGAAGGAGGGGAACAAGCTCCCGCAGGCTATGACGTCATCATCGACGTGGTGGCCGGCAAGGACATGCCGTCGTTCTTCGACCGGCTCAACCCGAACGGCCGCATGGTGGCCGTGGGCGCTGTCGCAGGCCAGCCACCGGCGGACTTCGGCACGAAGATCATGTCGGCGTTCCAGAAGTCGATGTCCTTCGCCGCTTTCAGCGCAGCCACCGTCACCGGAGCAGACCGGCGTGCCGTGCGGAGCGAGCAGTTCGCCGCAGCGAGCCGGGGCGAGATCGAAACAGTGGTGCACGAGGTACTACCACTGGACGCAGCCGTGCTGGCGCACCAGAAGATGGACGCGGGCGAGGTCTTCGGCAGGATCGTGCTGACACCGTAGTCGAAGGTATCCACGCCGGGCTTGCCACGATCCCCTGCGCAGTCGAGGCGAGGGAGTCCAATGTCGGTGCGTGAAGACAGAGTGGGACTCCCTCGCGACCGCGCTCTACGTGAAGACCGATGATCTGCTGAAGGGTTCGCCGCAGTTCGGGCCATGGCGGCCGGCCGTGGGCATTGCGCCGCAGCTCAGCGACGCCGACCTGCAACGCATCCTCGCCCTCACGGCCGCAATCTGGCACAACGACCACATCGACCAGCCAATCCTGCGCGCCCTGACCGCCTACGACCACTAAACCCCTTGGAATCGATCATCTAGGCGGTGTTGGCGGTGAACAGGCGTTGTGCCGTCGTGGTGGCTCCGGTCAGGCTGAGGGGGATATCGAGGTTCTTGCACGTGCGATGGGCGCGGACGAGCACGCTGAGTGTGGCGGGCGTCGGGTCGCCGGCGGGGACCTGGACGGTGACGCGGTGGGGTGTGTGGGTGTGGACGAGGGACTCGATCTCTGCGGCGGCTGCGGCCCGGGTGTTGACGTGGACGCTGTGGTGCAGGGTCACGCGCAGGACGTCGCCGTCGACGCTGTGACTGATCAGCATGATGGCCTCCGCTCGCGTGTCTTCAGGCCGTACTCCGTCCCGGCGGGCTGGCGCGGGGCTGGGCTGTCCGGCCTTTAAGGATGACAGTTGGACGGCGTTATCGCAGCTCACGGCCGCCTTCAGCAGGTCGCGTCGCACTCCCAGGCCACCCGGGGCCGGTGATCTGGACGCCGACGCGGGCGGCTGTTCGCTTGTGTGCGCGGCGATAGCGGTCCGCGCGGTGCGGGCCCGGCCCCCACCGCGCCCGCACCGCACCCCCAGGGCTGCCCGTTGGTGGCATCGAGGTTGGGACCCCGCCGCTCCGGGCAGCCCTGTGGGTGCCGATAACCCTTGTCACCCTCTATGCGACCTGCGTGTATTCATGGATCAGTCCTCCGAGCCGGTCGTGCCGGCTGATGCGGGTCTGCTCGTCTTCGGCGGGTCGTAAGGGGCGCGTGGAGACCGCCTGGAGATCCCTGGCCGAGTGATCGGTGGGGGCGATGATCGTTGTAGTAGTGGGCGTACTCGTCGACGATGAGGCGCAGATGTCGTTCGCCCGTGATCAGGATACGGTCGGTGGCCTCGCGTCGGCATGATCCCTGTGCCGCTCGAAAATACGATTCGGTGGTGTGAGCTGCGGCGAGGCCGTTAGGTCAGGCGGTTCTCTCGTACTGGTTGATCAGGCCTCCGAGGAGGCGTTAACGCCGGATCCGGTGGCCCTGCAGGTTGGTGTGACGGTGGCCGGTTCGGCGCTGTCCGGGGGCAGTTGCTGCCGGGATTGGTGGGGGCGGTGCCCGTTGTAGTGCCGGAGGTATTCGGCGAGGACCGCTGGGGCGTGGGCTTCGTTGTAGATCAGCATGCGGTCGAGGAGCTCGCGGCGTAGGGTGCCCACGACTCGCTCGCAGATGGCGTTCGCTTTGGGTGCCTGCGGTGGGTTGAGCAGGGTCTCCGCGTCGTTGGCCTCGAAGGTGCGGGTGTACTTGCTGTCCCGGTCTCGGAGGAGGAAGCGCGGCGACTCCAACTGGCGCCCGTCCCTGCGTCATGGCAAGGTTCCTGGCTTGCTGAACGGTCCACGCGGCGGTGGGGTGGGCGGTGACGCCGGCGAGGTGGACGCGGCGGGTGCTGTGTTCGTTGAAGATCAGGGCGTACGGGCGCTTGAGCGAGATGGTGTCCAGGTGCAGGAAGTCGGCGGCGATGATGCCGTGGGCCTTGGCGGTCAGGAACTGCCGCCAGGTCGGGCCGGAGTGCTGCGGGGCGGGGGTGATGCCGGCTGCGTGGAGGATTTCCCAGACGGTGGACGGGGCGATCGGGTAGCCGAGGCGGGCGAGTTCGCCCTGTATCCGGCGGTGGCCCCAGTTGCTGTTCTCTCGGGCCAGGCGCGGGATGAGTTGCTTGATGGTGGGTGTGGTGGACGGTCTGCCGGGGCGGTGGTGCCGGGTGAATGTCCATTTCCTGGCGATGAGTTCTCGGTGCCAGGTCAGCAGTGTGGTGGGGGGTGACCGTGAAGGTCTGGCGCCAGCGCTCGCGCGGGACGAACCGCGAGAGCGCGGCGAGCCAGATCTGGTCTGCGGGCTCGTAGCGGACCCGGGCGATCTGACGGCGCAGGAGCGCGTTCTCCTGTCGTAACGCGAGGGCTCTGCGTTTTGGCCACGCGGCTGCGCAGTGCGACTGTGGGGCACCGTGATCAGATTGCGCGAATCAGCGCGGTGACGGTGGACAGGGGCATCGAAGGATCGTCGCAGGTGCTGTGCGGGCCAGTCTTCTGGTCTGGGAACTGCCAGGTCAGGCCCAGAATCGTGTTTTCGAGCGGCATAGGTAGGGCTGGGACCGGAGGTCGTCCTGCCGGCCGGCCCGAGCCGCGCGACTCCCTGCTGATGCGAGCAGCACCCGGCCCGGATCGCCGCCTCATGCGGCGGACCACGGGCAAGCTTGCACGTCTTCCCCTACGGGCACCTGGGACTCGTCGCCATGACCGAAGACCTCGGCCTGCCTGTCCCACGCTTCCTGCTCGACGCACCACGCCGCTTTGCAGTACAGTCGTAATATAAAGAATCGAGAATCCTGCCGCAGGAGAACCCCAACGAAAGGACCGGTCGTGGTCACTTGGAAAGATGTCCCCACCCAGTACGTCGACGTCAACAGCGTGCGCTTCGCCTACCGAGAGCTGGGTGCCGACTCGGAGGTGCCGGTGGTATTCCTGCACCACTTCACCGCCGTCATGGACGACTGGGACCCCCGGGTCGTCGACGGGATCGCAGCCCAACACCGCGTCATCGCCTTCGACAACCGGGGCGTCGGCGCCACTGGCTCGACGGTACCGGCGGACCTGGAGCAGATGGGGACAGACGCGATCGCCTTCATCCGCGCCCTCGGACACGACAAGGTAGATCTGTTCGGCTTCTCGATTGGCGGTGCGGTGGCGCAGATGGTCGCCCTGCAGGCGCCTGACCTGGTACGCCGCATGGTTGTCGCCGGCTCCGGCCCTCGCGGCGGCGGCGGCATCTGGAAGATGCCCTTCATCGTCGGCGGCGCCTACCTGAAGGCCGCAGTGGCCCGCAAGGACCCGCGCCACTTCCTCTTCTTTCCGCGCAATGCCGAGGGCAAGAGGGCAGCCAACGCCTACTTCGAGCGACTGGCCGAGCGCACTACCGACCGTGACAAGCCCATCTCACAGCAGGCGCAGCTGGCGCAGTTGCGCGCGATCACCACCGCCGGGATGCACGCAGCCGACGACCTGTCGGCCATCAAGATCCCGGTCTTCGTCGCGAACGGCGACCACGACCTGATGGTCGCCAGCGAGCACTCCGCCGGCATGGCTCGCCGGCTGCCGGACGCCACCCTCCAGATCTACCCCAACTCGGGCCACGGCGGGGTTTTTCAGCACCACGAGACGTTCGTCCCGCAGGTGCTCGAGTTCCTGGCCAACTGATCGGCTCCTGACCTGCACGTGCACTCATAAGTCAGGCAGGACGCCACCGCACCGACGCGTGCCCGAACCAGTTCAATGAGCTCGCGCGTGACGTCATCGCGGTCGCGGTCCGCCGCACTCGCCTTCAGCACGACCAGCCCGAGGGGCAATCCACCCTTCAGTGCGTCCGCGGTCCCGATCACCGCACACTCGGCGACGTCTGGATGTACCGCCAACACCTCTTCGATGGCGCCGGTGGAGAAGCGGTGCCCGGCGACATTGATGACGTCGTCGGTGCGGCCAAGCACCCAGACGTCACCGTCGGCATCCACGTGGCCGCCGTCGCCTGTGCGGTAGCAGCCGGGAAAGGCGTCCACGTACGCCTCGCGCGGTCTCGTCGTCCTGAAAGCCGGGCCACGAACCGAGCGAGGTCGAGGCCGAACTCGTCCAGCTCGTACGCGAACGCGACGCCGTCGCCTCCCTCAAGGGCGTCGCGGTCGTGGCCGCCCTGCCCAAGACCCGCTCGGGAAAGATCCTGCGCAAGACGATGCGCGGCATCGCCGACGGCCACGACGAACCCATCCCCTCCACCGTGGACGACCCCAGCGCCATCGAGGCCCTGCGCCCCGTTCTCCACCGCGCAGACCACACCCCATGAACGCCGGCTGACGGCCTGGCCGACAGTGGGCAAGCGCGTACTCCGGACTCCGCGGGGGCAGGCCGCCCGGCCCGGGTGGGCGGACCACGGCAGCTTCGGCTTCGGGTCGGTCGCCCTTGATCGCCACCACGGTCGGTGGACGGGGACCTGCCACACCTCGGGCCGGACCGCCAGGGACGTGTCGGGCCCCACCGGTCGCGCCGACCCCCGGGTTCTTGCGACAGCCCGAAGCGCCCTACGCCGACCCGACCGACAGCGTCGACGCGCCACAGACTCCTCGGCTCACCCAGCGATCGCGCTTGAACCTGCCAGCCGCATCCCATAGAATTACGATCGTAATTCGATGGTGGTGTCGATGACGTGTTGGCCGACACCGCTCATGACGGGCGCGCCATCGGGCTCAGAGACAGGACGGCACAGGGTCTCCACCCGGTCGTCCACGCCCACCCGTTGACCGCCCCATCGTGGCCGTCCGCCCCCCATAACCTGAGGAATCACCCATGCTCAACGCCCTGTGGAACCCGACCGTCGCCGGAGAGATCCCCCTGCCCCACCGGCTGGCCATGGCCCCCCTGACCCGCAGCCGGGCTACCCCGGAAGGGGTACCGACCGAGCTGAACGCCGAGTACTACGCACAGCGCGCCTCGCACGCGCTCATCATCACCGAGGGCACCCAGCCCTCCGCCGACGGACAGGGCTACCCGGTGACCCCGGGCATCCACACGGTGGAGCACATCGCGGGCTGGCGGAAGGTCACCGACGCCGTACACAAGGCCGACGGACGCATCGTCATCCAGCTGATGCACGCCGGGCGAATCTCCCACCCCGACAACACCCCCCACCACCGGCAGCCTGTAGCCCCCTCCGCGATCAAGCCGACCGGCCTCACGTTCACCGCCTCCGGACCACAGGAGATGCCGGTGCCGCGCGAGCTGTCCACCGAGGAGGTCGCCGCGACGGTCGACGACTTCCGGCGCGCCGCCGCGGCCGCCATCTCGGCCGGCGCCGACGGCGTCGAGATCCACGGGGCCAACGGCTACCTGGTCAACCAGTTCCTCTTCCCCAGCGCCAACCAGCGCACCGACCAGTACGGCGGCTCCCTCGACAACCGCATCCGCTTCGCCGTCGAGGTCGCCACGGCCGTGGCCGAGGAGATCGGCGCCGGCCGCACCGGCATCCGGATCTCTCCCGGCAACCCCTTCCAGCTCAACGACCTCACGGAGAACGACCCCCACGAGCTCTACCCGCACCTCCTGCGCGCCCTCGCGCCCCTCGATCTCGCCTACCTGCACATCGGCCACGGCGGCGACGACGAACTCCTGCACACCCTCCGCAAGCTCTGGCCGACCACACTGCTCCTCAACCGCGCCGGCACGGACATAGCCACCCGCGCCAAGGACATCGAAGACGGCCTGGCCGACGTCATCACCGTCGGCAGCATGGCCCTCGCCAACCCCGACCTCGTCGAGCGCGTACGTGCCGACGCTCCGCTGAACACCCCTGACCCCGCCACCTTCTACGGCGGCGGCGAGGCCGGCTACACCGACTACCCCACCTACGCCGCCTGACGAAGAGCACCCGGCGCCGAGAGAATCCTCCCGGCGCCTCGACAAGCCGGCGGCGCACGGCGGCCCGACGACCCGAGGAGCTACGGGCCGCCACCGGCGTGCGCCGCAGCCGTGTCACCTCGTACCCCAGGCGTTCTGCGCCGAGTCGAGGGAGGGCGGCATCACTGCACACACATCACCCTCCACAGGTCAACAGCTGAGAGGGAGGAGACGTCGGTGCGCAGGGGAAAAGGTCCCATGCACCGGCCGCCGCTGAGGGTCACCCTCCGCCATCGCATCGATGAACGCACCGCCCAGCGCGGCCTCCGTTTCGACGATCAGCCCATGCACTCCACAGTGGGGCCCCACGCAACGGCCAGGAGTTCACGGCGCAGCAACTCACATGCGCCGATGGCCGGTTCGGCCATGAACCGATCCAGCACGGTGACTATACATTTCGTATAGCACTTGCTAGCGTCCGCTTAATTACGAAGGCGTCGCTGGGCGGTCAACGTGTGCTCACAACGGGAGCGGCACGCCGACGGTGACCGCGAAGTCCCGCCCCTCGGCCCCGAATTCGGACGCCGCACTGAACGTGGACGCGGACAAAACCCCATGACTGAAGACGAGGCATCCGCATGACTGAATACGAACTCGCCGACAAGGTCGTACTCATCACCGGCGGCACCGGCGGGCTCGGCAGCGCGACGGCTCGGGCTCTCCTCGCCCGCGGCGCACGGGTCGGCATCGTGGATATGCATCCGAACACGCCGGAGAACGCAGCACGCATCTCACCGTCCGGCGTCGCCGGCTTCACTGCAGACGTCTGTGACCGCGAGGCACTCAACGATGCCGTAGCCCACATATGTGAGCGGTTCGGGCGGATCGACGTCGTGATCGCGAACGCCGGCATCATGGGGCATGGCTCCACGCTTCGCACCATGCCCGCACCCGCGATCGACAAAGTACTGGCCGTGAACGTCAACGGTGCTATCAACACCGTGAACGCGGCGATGAAGCAGATCGTCGCCAACCAGGGGCAGGTCGTGCTGATCAGTTCGGTATTCGCTTTCCTCAATGGCATGGGGGCGATTCCCTACGCCATGAGCAAGGCCGCGGTTGAGCAGCTCGGACGCGGACTCCGAGTGGAGCTTGCCCAGCACGGCGCTTCTGCCACCACCGCCTACTTCTCGCTGATCCAGACGGACATGATCAGAAACGGCGTCGACGAGAACCCGACGATCGGCAAGCTCCTGTCCAGGACAACGCCGCGACCGCTGCGCAAGCGCCTTGAACCGGACCAGGCTGCCCATGCCATCGTGCATGCCATCGAGCACCGTTCACCCCGCGTGTTCCGGCCGGCGCGCTGGACACCGCTGTCCGTCTTGCGAGGGGTGATCAACCCGGCAATCGACGCGCGTCTGGCACGTGATCTCAAAGTACGCGCGCTGCTCGGCAAGCTCGAAGGACGTTGAGTTCGGTAGCCGCTGTCGTACGGGGGCCAGGTCGGATGGAACGCCCTGGCCCTCGCGTTGGCCCGTCAGAACCTGTCAGTAGAGTGGAACGCATGGGTGCGGTACGCAGATACGGGCAGGCCTGCCCACTCGCCACGGCGATGGACGTGCTCGGCGAGCGTTGGACCGTACTCATACTCCGCGAGCTGTTGCTGGGCCCGAAGCGGTTCACCGAGATCCTCGGTCGCATGCCGTCGATCGGACCGAATCGCCTCACCGACCGGCTTCGCGCTCTGCACGCGATCGGCGTCGTCTCCAAGGCCGAGCCGACGCCGGAGTACACCCTGACCGAGTTCGGCGAAGGGCTGAGAACCCCGATCATCGGACTCGGACTGTGGGGCCTGGGCCTGATGAGCAACGGTGTCGATCCGTCGACTGCTCGGACGGACATGGTGGCGCTGTGCATGACCGTGGCGATCGCACCCGGTCGGCTGGCCGGCCTCGCTCTTGAGTGCGACGTCGATGCCGGTGAACGGTTCTCCATGACCGTCGGCGACGGTGCGCTCCAGGTCCGGTCCGTACCGTCACTCGCAGCGTCGCCCACCACTGTGGCCTGCGACGCAGGAACGTTCATCGCGCTGTCGCTCGGGAATGAGAAGCCGTCCGCCGCCACCGAGTCCGGCCGCCTCGCAGTGGACGGCGACGCCGAGGCGGTCAATCACCTCTTCGCGTCCTTCGCCGAGGCGGCCCGACGGTTCACCACTGACCGGTTGGCCTGATCAGGCATCGCCGAGCGGGCTGGTGCTACCCGCGGCGATCGTAAGGTCGTCGCGGGCAGCACCAGCGAGCCCGAGCGGGCCTCAGGCCCCGCGCTTGCGACGGAAGGACGTCCTGCCGTTGCGCCGCACCATCGAGACAGTGGTGGCCAGACGACCGCGGCGCAGGTCGGGTTCGAGTCCGGCGCCCAGTCGGTGCAGCTGGTCGGCGTGCCAGCTGAGGTCGAGCACGCCGTCGAGTGCCTTGATGTCGGCGACCTTGCCGAGCACGCGGCGCATCCCGTAGCGCATCTGGTGTGCGACGACTGCCTCGGCGCGCCCCGTGAGGATCACATCGGCGGCATCGGGCGTCGTGGCCGTGGGCCGCCCGATGCCGACGACGTCGCACTCTCCGGCGGCGACGGCGGCCGCCATTCCGTCGCGGGAGCGGAAGCCACCCGTGACCGCGATCGGGATGTCGCCCACCAGGCCGCGCACCGTGCGGGCGTACTCCAGGAAGTAGGCCTCACGGGCGCGCGTCGACGCCGCTGCGGAACCCGCCATCGCCGGCGATTCGTAGTTGCCGCCGCTGACCTCGATCATGTCGAGTCCTTCCCGCGCCAGGGCCGCGACGACCGAGCGGGAATCCTCCTCGGTGAAGCCACCGCGCTGGAAGTCGGCCGAGTTGAGCTTGACGGCGACGGCAAAGCCCGGTGACACCCGTGACCGTACGCGGCGCACGACCTCGAGGACGAAGCGCATGCGCCGCTCGGGGTCGCCGCCCCACTCGTCGTCGCGCCGGTTCGACAGCGGGGAGAGGAACTGGTTGACCAGGTATCCGTGAGCTCCGTGCACCTGCACCCCGGCGAAGCCGGCCGTCTCGCACACCGCCGCCGCGGTCGCGAACCGCTCGATGATGTCCTCGATCTGCGCGGACGTCAGCTCGCGTGGCTTGGCGGCGCCGGGCAGGTTGAGCGGGATCGGGCTGGGCGCAACCGGGGTGTGCCCGAGTGCGAGCATGTTGGCCTGGCGGCCGGGATGGTTGAGCTGCACCCAGGTCGGGATGCCGGCGTCCTTGGTCGCCGCGGCCCATCGCGTGAGCGCGGCGAGGTCGCGGTCGTCCTCGATAACGACGTTGCCCGGCTCGCCGAGTTGGGTGCGGTCGACCATGACGTTGCCGGTGATGATCAGTCCGTACCCGCCCCTGCTCCAGGTCCGGTAGAGCTGTTCGAGGCGATGGTCCGGGGCGTTGCGCTTGTCGGCGAGTGCCTCGCTCAACGCGGACTTCATGATCCGGTTCGGCAGCACCTGGCCGTTGGGCAGGGTCAGGTGGTCGTGAAGGGACGTCATGGGCGGGTTTCCTTCGGTCGGGGTGAGTGGGTGGGCAGGGGTGTGCAGGTGCCTTGAGCAGACGGGCGCCGACCGGCTCGATCCGCGACCTCGGCCGAGTCGCCCGAACGCCGATGAGCGCCGATGAGCGCCGACGTTGTTCGACCGGGCCGGTCAGGTGAGTTGGCGCTTGAGGATCTTGCCGGTGGAGGTCAGGGGCAGTTCGTCGACGAACTGGACGACGCGCGGGTACTTGTACGCGGCGAGCCGCTCCTTCGCCCAGGCGGCGAGCTCCTCCTCGGTCGTGGCGCTTCCGGCCTTCTTCACCACGACGGCCTTGATCTCCTCGCCGTGGGATTCGTGCGGTACGCCGATGACGGCGACCAGCGAGACGGCGGGGTGCTCCATGAGCACCTCCTCGAGCTCGCGCGGGTAGACGTTGAAGCCGCCGCGGATGATCATGTCTTTGGACCGGTCGACGATGTAGTAGAAGCCGTCCTCGTCCTTGCGGGCGAGGTCGCCGGAGCGGAACCAGCCCTCCCTGATCGTCTCGGCCGTCGCCTCGGGCCGTTTGTAGTAGCCCTTCATGACGTTGTGTCCCTTGATCGCGATCTCCCCGATCTCGTCGGGGCCGCCCGTGACCTCGGACCAGTCGTCGCGGATGAGCTTCATCTCCACACCCCGGATCGGCACCCCGATCGACCCGACGCGGGGTTTTTCGCCGAACCGGGAGAAGGACGCGATCGGGGAGGTCTCGGACAGTCCGTATCCCTCGAGGATCGTGACTCCGAAGCGTTCCTCAAACTGCTTGTGGATCTCGGCGGGGAGCGCTGAGCCACCGGCCACTGCCACGCGAAGGTTCGCGGCCAGGCGGGCGACGTCGACCTTCTCGTCGAGTGCCGCGAGAAGACCCCAGTACATCGTCGGGACCCCGGCGAAGAACGTCACGTCGTGGGTGAGCATGAGACGCAGGGCGGCCTGCGCCTCGAACCTCGGCTGCATCACGATCGTGCCGCCGAAGGCGAAGGCGCCGTTCTGGATGACGGTCTGGCCGAAGGCATGGAACAGCGGCAGCACACACAGGTAGGTGTCGGGGCGCTCGGAATCGGCCGCGAACAGGTCGATGCCGATGAGCGCGTTCTCGTACACGTTGCGGTGCCGCAGCTCCGCGCCCTTGGGGTGACCGGTCGTGCCGGACGTGTAGAGGACCACCGCGGTGTCGTCGTCGTCGCGTTCGACCGTCCGGAACGTCACGGGCTGCTCGGCTACGACCGAGGCGTACGACTCCGGCGTCTCGCCCCCGGACCATGGCGCGCCGCCGCTCTCGATCAGGAAGAACTCGGTGCAGCCCTCGGTGGCCTGGAACCCCTCCCACGCGGCCTGCCCGATCGCCAGCTCCGGCGTGCCCTCGAAGGCGAAGTACGCCTTCGCGTCGGAGTCGGCGAGGTGGTACGCGACCTCGCGGGCCTTCAGCAGCACGTTCAGCGGTACGACCGCGGCACCCGCCTTGAGGATGCCGAAGTAGATGCTGGAGAAGTGGGGCAGGTTGGGGCAGGACACGGCGACCTTGTCACCCGGCTGGATCCCGCGGGAGACGAGCAGGTTCGCGACACGGTTGGCAGCGGAGTCGAGGGCGTCGTACGTGATCCGGTCGTCACCGAAGATGATCGCGGTGCGCTCCGGGTGGCGGGACGCGGAATCCGTCAGCAGTCGTGACACGTTGCGGCTCGGGCTGAGCATCATTGCTCTCCTGGTTCTCGGGGTGTGTGCGGTCGGTCTAGGCGAACGCCGGAGGCGGCACGAAGCCCTCCACTTCGCGACTCAGCAGAGCGGCGCACTCGATGATGGTGAGATCGCCTCCGCTCGGGCCCATGGCCTGCAGCCCGATGGGCAGTCCGTTCCTGCCCTTGCGCACCGGGATGGTCGTCGCCGGACCGCCGGAGACGTTGGCGACGGCGTTCCACTTGATCTGGTCCCAGTAAGGACGTCGCACACCGTCGACTTCGTAGGGCCGCCCGAACCGGTCGATCAGTTTGTTGTGGTGGGCGGGGGCGGCCGTCGGGGGGTGATTCGATGCGATGTCGACGGGGAGACTCGCGGGCCGGATCGTGACTTTCACGTCGGCCGCCCGCAGCGCAGTGACCGCGTCGTCCACGGCTGCGGCGACGTCGCTGCCCACCGGACACGAGGGATCCTCGCCCCAGACGGCGACCCGGAAGTCCGAGAGCTTGGTCGCACGCGGCGGTGCGAGCATGTAGCTGAAGCCGGCGTCATGGTCGGCCGTCCCAGCTGCCGCCCGGAGGATCGGAACGAGGTCGCGTGCGTCGCGGACCTGCGCGCCGCCGCAAGCCATGTCGGCGTCCGTCCACCAGCCCATACCCGGGCCGTAGGGGACATGCCCGCTGAGGGGGACCGACCGCCAGGTTGACTTGTGCCCGTACAGGCCGTTGAAGTGGGCGGGGATCCTGGTCGACCCGCCGATGTCCGAGCCGAAGTCAAACGCCGCAAGGCCCGCGGCGGTGACGACGGCGCCGCCTCCGGCGGACCCGCCGGAGGTCCGGGTCGTGTCCCACGGATTCAATGAGGGACCGAACACCGCGTTGTCGGCCTGGACGTCCTGATTGCCCGGCGGCATGTTGCTCTTCCCCATGATCACGGCACCGGCCGAACGGCGCCCGCGGCGAAGGTAGAGCTCGACGAGCTCCCGGCTCGAGATCTCACCCGCGGCCAGCGCGCGTGACTGATCCACGGCGGACTGGGAGGGAACGTCACTCACGGCATGCCTCATCTCGGGCAGTGGCAGATCAGCTGCGAATTATCTGTCACTCATAATATTACGTGCGTCAGACCATAGATTAGGATGGGGTGCGGGGCAATGGCCCACGTGGAGCGGATGGAGGAAGCCCATGGCGCGCTACGCCAAGGAGCACAAGCAGGTGACGCGGCAACGGATCATCGAGAAGGCCGGCCACCGGTTCAAGCAGGACGGCATCGACGGCTCGGGCATCTCCACGCTGATGTCGGATGCCGGGCTCACCAACGGAGCCTTCTACGCCCACTTCGCGTCCAAGGACGACCTCGTCGCCAACGTCGTCGCCGACCAACTGCACACGCAGGTGGCGAGGTACAGCACGCTGCGACCCGGCCGCCCGGGACTCGAGGACCTCCTTCGCGAATATCTGTCGCCCGAGCACCGGGACCACCCCGACGTCGGATGCCCCTCCGCCGCCCTGCTCGACGAGATCGGCCGCTGCGGGGACGTGACCAAGCAGGCTTACGCCGATGGCGCGAGGGCAATCGTGGAAGAGATCGCCGCCCGCCTGGCACCTGAGGACCCGCGGTCCGCTCGTGGTAAGGCCATCGGACTCTTCACCATGATGGTGGGAACGTTGCAACTGTCCCGCGCCCTCTCCGACCGGAGGTTCGCCGACGAGGTGCTCGAGCAGGGAATTGAGAACGCCCTCGCCTTCGTACGCTGAGGGGGACGGTCAATACGCGGCAGGGCGGCCGCCTGCCTCCGGCGCCATGCGTGAGGACGCCGAGCCCGAACGCGACGACGGCGCCGTGGCCCCGAGCGGGAAGGCTCACAGCTGCCCACGCAGTCACCGCGCACTCACCGCACCGTATGCAGCCCGTTCGCGCTGGGCCTTCGCCGTCGAAGTAGTCGAAGTAGGGGTCGTCGACGGTCTTTCCCGGCTCGCCGAAGAGCACGCCGGGGGGAGAGAGCTCGAAGGTGTCCGGGACACCGAGGGACTCACTGAGCCGCTTGGTCAGCCCCATCGAAACCGACAGCCCGCCGCCGTCCGGGGAATGCAACCGGCTGCCGGCCTCCGACGGCGCAGCCCGAGCCGGCTCCGGCCCTTCTGGGCTGCCCTCCATCGGGGTACCGGAACGGTCCATACGATTCCGCGACCCGCGTAGCTGTCGCTCCGTCCCGGTGTAGGCGACCTATTGCACCCGTGCAATAACGAAGTTATGTTACGGGTCATGAAACAAGACTTGGTAGGTCGAAGGCTGGTTGTAACCGGAGCGGCACGCGGCATCGGCGAGAAGGTGGCCCGCCTGGCCGTCGCCCGAGGCGCTCGTGTGACCCTGATCGGTCTGGAGCCCGATCGACTGCGCGACCTCGCCGATGATCTCGGCCCCGCCGCTTCCTGGCACGAGGCCGATGTGCGCGACGGTACCGCTCTACGCTCGGCGATCGATGAGGCTGCGGAGGTCATGAGTGGCATCGACCTCGTCGTCGCCAATGCCGGCGTCGTGGCGTACGGGACGGTGCGACAGACGGACGAGGCGTCGTTCGAGCGAGTCCTGGACATCAATCTGAACGGCGTCTTCCGCACCCTCAAGTACGCGACACCCCATCTGGAGCGGAGCCGGGGCCACGTGCTGGTCGTGGCGTCCGCGCTGTCCTTCATGCCGCTGGCCGCGATGGCCTCTTACGGCGCGAGCAAGGCCGCGACCGAGCTGCTTGCCCTGACTTACCGCCAGGAGGTGGCGCACCTCGGGGTCACGGTCGGCCTGGTGCACCCCTCCTGGATCGACACGGACCTTGTGCGGGGCGCCGAGGTGGACCTCCCGTCGTTCCAGGGCCTGCGTCGACGGTTGCCCTATCCGGGCAACGTCACCACGAGTGCCGAGCGGGCGGCTGCCGCGATCGTCGACGGGCTCGTGCGCCGACGCAGCCGCGTATACGTCCCGCGTGCAGTCGTCGTGGCCAACTGGGCGAAGGCGGCGCTCAATTCGCCGCCGGCCTGGCCCTGGGCGAGGCGCTTCGCGGCCCGGGCGGTTCCATCCCTCGAACGGGAAGTCGCTGCGTTGGGGAGGCATGACCAACTCACGCCAGGTACCGATGCCCCCGCTGCGGAGCCCAGGTCGTCATAGCTACGCACCGCGTGCCCAACCACCCGACTTTTTACTGGCCTTGAAGGCCTTGAACGATCGAGTCGTAGAGGCGGGCGCCTGCCTGGTGCGAGGCCTCAGCACGTTCCCGTTCGTCACCCAACCCGACCGAGAAGTTCACACCCATCGGCAGGAGCACCTGCACCATCGCGTCCTCGAACTCGACGAAGTGCTCGGCCAACTCGAGGGTGATGTAACCGTGGACCAGACTCCACAACTGAGCGGCTATGACCTCGGGTTCCTGCCGCTGGGCCCTGCCGGAGCGGACGAGCCGTCCACACGCTGCCGTGACATGAGCGTGCGCGTCGCGGAAAGCCGGCGAATGCCCACTCAGACGAATGTCCGCATCCGACAGCGGCCGGTATGTCGCGCGAGTGGACAGGCCGAACATCAGGTCGTACAAGTGAGGGTTCTCGCGGGCCACTCGACGGCAGGTCAAGGCCATGGCAAAGAGATCCGCGAGTGGGTCCTCGGTAACCGGGACCTGGGCAAACGCCGCACCAAGTTCCTTGAACCCACGGTCGGCGACGGCTCGCATCAGTTCGGGGATCCCACCGAAGTGGCTGTAGACCACCA
Source organism: Streptomyces sp. NBC_00009 (assembly GCF_045040855.1). Classification (NCBI taxonomy): domain Bacteria; kingdom Bacillati; phylum Actinomycetota; class Actinomycetes; order Kitasatosporales; family Streptomycetaceae; genus Streptomyces; species Streptomyces sp. NBC_00009. The sequence continues at coordinate 687,464 of NZ_CP108312.1, read as the reverse complement.
TCGTCGACAGTCCGCTCGCGGACGCCACCGTACGTGCCTTGATGGCCGACGGCCCCTGCTCGGCCAGCAGGCCGATGGCGGCCTGCACAAGCCGCTCTGGCGCGTCATCGAGCCTCGCCCGCCCTGACATGTCTCCCACGCCTCCACTGTTGGCACTGCCTGCTGTTGACACTGTCTGAATAACTTGGTTATCTGACTGTTCACGGCAATGATACACGTCACGAGTGATGTGCCGTTTCGGACCAAGGCGCGCGTGTCTGGACTCGCCATCGCGCGCCGTCCTGAATGCCTGGCGTCGGTATCCACGCCACCACGCACTTTCCTCTCCCCACGAATCAGGGAGCAGCATCCATGCGATACAAAGACAAGGGCCATCTGGAGATCGAGGACCGCGGAGCCGTCCTGGTCATCCGGGTCGACGGCGGCCCGCACGGCGTTTTCGGCCTCGACGTCGCCAACCAGCTGGACAAGCTGGTGGACCGGGTCGACCGCGATCCGGGCATCCGTGCCGTCGTCTTGACCGGGGCACATCCCGAGCGGTTCGTCAGCCATGCCGCAGTGCAGTGGCTGCAGGAGGAGGGCGCCGCCAGCCCTACGGTGGGCCGGCGCGCCGCCTCCGCCGTGGTACGCGTGGCCAAGCGCGTAAACCAAGCCCGTGTTCTGGAGCCTGTGGTGAGCAGGACCCCGCTGCGGGGAGCTCTCCAACTCGAGCGTCTGCACGCCACGTTCCTGCGGATGAACGCCAGCGGAGTCATCTTCGTCGCCGCCCTCAACGGTTCCGCTCTCGGCCTCGGCGCGGAATTCGCCTGGGCTTGCGATCTGCGGGTTATGGCCGACGGGGACTTCTTCATCGGCCAGCCGGAGATCCTCCTGGGCATCATTCCGGGCGGTGGCGGTACCCAGCGGCTGACCCGCCTGATCGGCACCCATAGGTCCCTGGTCGCCATCCTTGAGGGCAAGCCATTCACACCCGAGGAGGCTCTCGCCAACGGTGCCGTCGACGAGGTCGTGCCCCAGGACGAGGTTGTCACAAGAGCGACCGCACTCGCGGAACACCTGGGCGCACGATCCAAGGGATCCGTCGCGGCTGCCAAGCGATCGGTGTACTTCGGTGGCTCGTTGTCACTCCAGGACGGGCTGCACATCGAGCGCACCGAGTTCTTCACCAGAGTCATGTCGAAGGAGGGGCAGGAACTCATGCTCGACTACATCGCGACGACCGAGGCCACCGGCGAGCTCCCGCTCTACAACCCGGACACGTACGCACAAGCGCTCGCCTCGGGCAGCGTGCCCAGGCACCGCTCGACGAAGACTGAGCGGCGGTGAGCCGACGATGACCACTTCTCAGCCTTTCACCCGTCACGACATCACGTTCCCCTCCGGCGACAGCACGTGTGCCGGGTGGCTCTACCTCCCCAAGGGCGTCGCCTCCCCGCCCGTCGTCATTCTGGGGCACGGCCTCGGAGCCACTCGCGAGATGCGCCTGGACGCCTTCGCAGAGCGCTTCGCCCAAGCCGGCATTGCTGCCCTGGCCTTCACCTACCGGCACTTCGGCGACAGCGGCGGCCACCCGCGCCAGCTCCTGTCGATCAAGCGTCAACTCGTCGACTGGGATTCCGCGATCGCCTACGTCAAAGCACGCGATGACGTCGACCGCACCCGCCTCGCGGTGTGGGGCAGCTCCTTCGGCGGTGGCCACGCCATCACCGTGGCCTCACGCCATCCCGAACTGCGCGCGGCCGTGGCCCAGTGTCCGTTCACGGACGGTCTCGCCTCCGCGCTCGCACTCGGCCCGGTGGCCTCACTCAGGATGACACCCGTGCTCGCCCGGGACCTGGCTGCCAGGGTGCGCGGCAGGGCGCCCGCGATGGTTCCCATCGCCGCCTCGCCAGGTTCGCCCGCCCTCATGAATGCTCCGGACGCACTGCCCGGATACGAGGCGCTGCAGCCGGCCGGGACGACGTTCCGGAACGAGGTGGCGGCACGGGTCATTCCGACCATCGCCGCCTACCGGCCCGGACGTGCGGCAAGGAAAGTTGCCATCCCCATCCTCTTCTGCGTCAGCAACACCGACACGGTCACGCCTCCCGCCGAGACCCTCCGGTACGCACAGACTGCACCCCAGGGAGAGATCAAGAGGTACGACGCCGGCCACTTCGACTTCTACACCGGCAACACCTTCGAGACCCTGGCGCGCGACCAGATCGAGTTCCTGACCCGACAGCTCGCTCCGGCACCCACCAATTCGACTCCTTGACCGGCTCGCACCAAACCGAGACAGGTACGCTCACCATGAATTTCGCTTCTCTGCCCGACCGCCGCGCCGAACTCGACCCCCTTGGGCCCGCGGTCTCGGACGGGTGCCAGTCCCTCACCAACGCCCAGTTGCTGAACCGCGTCCGAGCGGCATCGCACCACCTCCAGGACCTCGGGATCGGTCCCGGTGACGTCGTCGCCCTCAAACTGACGAACCGCGTCGAGTTCGTACTGCTGCTGTTCGCGGCCTGGCGGCTCGGCGCCACCATCACACCGGTCAACCCGAGCATGACCGACATCGAGGTCGCTCGACAGCTGGCCGACTCCGGCGCACGCCTGCTGGTGGTCGAGGACGGCGCGGCAGCCGCGGTCGGCCTCGCCACACTTGCCGTCAGTGATCTGCGCGAAGCGGCCCCGGGCTGGGACCAAGCACCGAATCCGGACCCGTCCGCGCTGGCCCTCCTCATCTACACCAGCGGTACGACCGGGGTGCCCAAGGGCGTGATGCTCGACCACGCCAACATCGACGCCATGGTGGAGATGGGACGCCTGGCCCTCGAGTTGGGGTCGAGTGACCGCTGCCTGCTGATCTTGCCGCTCTTCCATGTCAACGGCATCGTCGTCAGCATTCTGACGCCCCTTCTCGCCGGCGCCAGTGTCGTCATAGCCGGCCGCCGGTTCGATCCCCGCACTTTCTTCGACCTCGTCGAACAGGAGCGCCCCACCTTCTTCAGCGCCGTGCCGACGATCTACAGCATGCTCGCAGCGCTCCCGGACGACGTTCGGCCCGACACGTCGTCTCTGCGGTTCGGAGTCTGCGGCGCCGCACCTGCCTCCGTCGAGTTGCTGGCGCGGTTCGAGTCTCGGTACGGGTTTCCCCTCGTCGAGGGGTACGGGCTTTCCGAAGGGACCTGCGGCTCCACGATCAACCCCGTCGCGGGACCTCGACGTCCCGGAACCGTGGGACTTCCCTTTCCGGGACAGGAGATCCGGATCGTCGACGCGACCGGTACCGAGGTGGCGCCCGGCCTGGACGGCGAGGTCATCGTGCGCGGCCCCAATGTCATGCGGGGCTACCTCGGCCGTCCGGAGGAAACAGCCCGGGTCATCGTCGACGGCTGGCTGCACACGGGGGACGTCGGCCACCTCGACGCGGAAGGCTATCTGACCCTGGTCGGACGGTCGAAGGACATGATCATCCGGGGCGGGGAGAACATCTACCCCAAGGAGATCGAGGACGTGCTGGCGGGCGACCCGTCCGTCCTGGAGGCTGCCGTGATCGGCGTGCCGGACGAGAAGTGGGGCGAAGTGGTCGTCGCCTACGTCCAGCCACGACCGGGCGTCACGGTGGATCCGGCAACGCTCAAAGCACTCTGCACGCGCCGTCTCAGCGGCTTCAAGCGCCCCACCTCGTACGTCGTGGTGGAATCCATCGCCAAGAACGCTCTCGGCAAGATCGACAAGGCCTCGCTGCGAGCAACCACCGCTGCCTCTGCTGGGGCGTGACGACCCGGGAGCGGCGTGGACTGGCTGACCTCGGGTGGCGCCTGTGGGTGCCCGAAACTCGCCCGCCCTATGCGACCTGCGTGTATTCGTGGATCACCCCACCGAGTAGATCACGACGGATGACCTTGCCGTCCGGGTCTACTGGATCGGGGAGCGGTCGCAGCGGTGCTGCTTGGTGGAGGGCACGGTGCGGGCGATGGGTATTGAAGTGCTTCTCGTACGCGGCCAGAACGTGTCGCAGGTGTCGTTCGTTGATGATCAGCGTGCGGTCGAGGAGTTCCCGCCGGCATCCGCCGATCCAGCGCTCGATGACTGCATTCGCCCGTGGCGCCCGGACCGGAGTGAGCAGCACTTGGATGGCCTCGGACGTGAAGACGGCGTCGAAGGCATCAGTGAACTTCGCGTCCCTGTCCCGGATCAGGAACTTCACCTGGCCAACGCGGTCGTCCAACGCCATGAGGAGGTCGCGGGCCTGCTGGACCGCCCAGCTGCCGGTCGGGTGGGCGGTGACGCCAAGGAGGTGTACTCGGCGGGTGGAGATCTCGATCGCGACCATGCAGTACAGGCGTTTCAACAGCACGGTATCGACGTGGAAGAGGTCCACAGCGAGGATCCCGGAAGCTTGACTGTGGAGGAACTCTGCCCAGGTCGGGCCCGAGCGGCGTGGGGCCGGGTCGATCCCGGCCTTCTTCAGGATCGCCCATACCGTGGAGGCGCCGACCGGGCGGCCCAGGCTGGTCAGTTCACCGGCGATTCTGCGGTATCCCCAGTGCGGGTTCTCCGCGGCCATGTGCAGAACCAGCTTCCGTAGGCTGGGCCGGGTCGGCGGACGGCCTGGCCTTCGTTGCTTGTAGGTCCAGCGGCGCTTGACCAGGTCGGAGTGCCAGCGCAGCAGCGTGCCCGGGGTGACGAACACGTGCTCTCGCAGGGCCTTGGGCAGCAGTCGAGCCAGTCCCGCGATCACCGCCCGGTCCGCCCACGAGACCTTGGGCCGGGCGGCCTGACGGCGCAGCACTGCGAGTTGGTGTCGCAGCACGAGAATCTCCGCGTTCTTTGAAGCCTCCGATCGCGTCAGCAGCGCTATCCATCCCAGGGCCTTCAGGAAGGTCAGGTACAGCAGTCGCAGAGCCATGCGACAGGATCTCGCCCTGCCTGGCCTCGACCGCAAGGCCCAGGTCAGTAGCGGTGGCCGAGTTTCCGGCACCCACACGCAGGAGCGCGAAGGTGTTGGTCGCGGCGAGGTAGGCCAGGCGCAGAAGCATGGCAGATCATGATGCCGCCCATCTGCCATCGGCGTGAACAGCGCAGCGAGAGCTGCGTGGCCGCGGAGGCCTATGATCGACGATCAAGCCCGTGAGCTGGGCGGATGGCTTTTCGGCACCCGCAACGTTGTGAACCAATGGGCCCGCGGCCAGTTGCCGCCTTTACGAGTGGTGCGGCGTGCCCGCGCGGGAGTGCGGTCGTTCGTCTCCGGCAAGCACTTTCGCGATCAACACGGAGGCACTTATGCGTGCACCTATCCACGCCCTGACGCGCCTTGCTTTGGGTGCGGCAGGAGCGGTCGTCCTGGCTCTACCCGTCGGTGCTGCGGCACCGGCGATGGCCGACGACGGCCCGTCTGGGATTTCCATTGTCATCCCGCCGGCAGCGGAACGTAATCCGGACGAATGCGAGGACTACGAGACGAGCCTGTGCCGCTCGAAAATACGATTGAGGCTGTGACCTGTGCTGATCTCGTTGGGTCAGGCGGCCTGGTGGCGATCTTTTCGACGGGCGCGGTGTTCGGCTGACGCCAAGCTTGCTGGTTCCTTCGCCGTTTTCCTCGCCTGCACCGCGTCGCCTTGCCGGTCTAGGGGACGCACAGACCCTCACCTCCACACCCCCGTTCAGTCGGCTATGTCAACTCCGTATCCGCGTGCGAGGGTGTCGAGACCGTGGTCGTAGCCTTGGCCGACGCTGCGCAGACGCCAGACAGGCCCTCTGCGGTAGATCTCCGCCAGCAGCATGGTGCGTTCGGTTGTGGCGGCGTCCAGGGTCGCCCGGACGACGGGTGTTCCACTGTCACCAGGGGCCGCACCGATCTGGATCGCACCGACTGTCCCGAAGGTGGCGGCACCGTCGATGGCCGCGGCAACGACGACCTTGCGGGTCGAAGGCGGCAGGGACACGAGATCGACGGCAATGGTCTGTTCGGCAGGGCCGCCGGTGAGGAGCCGCACGGTGCCCGCGGGGCTCTCCGGGGCACCGTAGAAGATGAACTCCTCGTCAAAAGTGACCTGTTCATCCTCGTCAAGGAGGAACGCGACGACATCGATTTCGCAGCTGGCCTGCGGGGCCCAGCTGGCCGTAACGTACCAGTCAGGCGATGGTGCGCCCTGCGGCATGAGCAGGTCGATGACACCACCCCTGGGCATCACCTGTGGTTGTTGTGCGCGGACAGCCTCTGTGCTCTGGTTGGTGGCTGTCGGTGCGGTGAGCCAACGCTCGTCGTGCACGGGGAGTTCAAGGGCAGTGATGCGGTTCATGCGGCGGTCCTTCGAGCCGCCGGCGAGAAGGACAACGTCGGTGACGCTGGCCGACAGGTTGACGGCCGCGGAGCCACCCAGCTCGACGACGCGCGTACGGGCCGCTGAGGCAACGGCATGGGTTCCGCCGAGCACCAGTATCCGGTGGCCCATCAGTGGCTTGACCAAGGTGTTGGCCGAGCCGCCGGGTTGACGCGGAGCGGGGACGGATACGCTCGGGGAGGGCGGCGGCAAGACAGGCATGTCTGGGGCAGGTGGTGGGGTGGATTGGGACTCGGCGGCCTGGACTTGTGCCGTCGTCGGTGCCGACACTTGGGCGTTCACGTCGGAAGCGACCGTCGCCTCGTGCGTTGTTCCGGTGCGTACGTCGGCCAGCAGCCGCAGGAAGGCCTGCTCGTCGATGACGGGTACTCCTTCGGCGACTGCACGTCGGGCCTTCGCCGAATCGGACGCTGGCTCATTGGTGACCAGCACGCTCGTGTGCCGACTCACGGAGGTCATCATGTTCAGCCCGGCAGCAACCGCCCGCCCGACCAACTCCGCCCGAGCGTGTGCGGTCTCACCGGTTATCGCGACCTTCATCCCCTGCTGAAGCAGCCCGCCGGGAGCCAGCCGGCCCGGGTTCCGGTACGCGCAGGGAGTCTTGGGCGGCTGCGGTGTGAACTGGGACTCTGCCCGCGGCGGGCAAGCCACAAGAGGCAACGGCAGACCGAGGCGCGCCGCCTCGAGTAGCGACGCCCGTAGGATTCCCGCCAGCACCCGGGTGTCGTCCAGCGCATCATGCGCCTGCACCTGCGGTACGCCGTAATGAGCCGCGAGGGTGCCCAACTTCATGTTGTCCGTTGGCGGATCCACCTGACGATTTAGAGCCAGGGTGCACAACCGCTGCGACACTGGGAGCCACATCCGCGCGCGGGCAAACTCATGGGCCAGGAAGTCGTAATCGAACTGGGCGTTGTGGGCGACCAGGACCCGGTTCTGAAGCATCACCCCAATCCGACCGGCGACTTGGGCGAACGTTGGCGAACCCTGCAGCCGCTCGGTGGTCAGACCGTGCACCTCCACCGGCCCCGGATCGCAGCCTGGATTGAGGAGCGTCGAGAACTCCCCGGTCTGCTCGCCGTCCGGACCGATCGTCACCACCGCGACCGAAAGGACCCGGTCCCGCCGGGCTATGAGCCCTGAGGTTTCCACGTCGACCAAGGCCCAGTCGTGGGCGTAGTCGCCCGTAGCAGGCACGTTGAATGAGGCTGAGGCGAGACTCATGGTGCCAAGGATGATCGGCTATTCACCGCTCCTTCAACCCGTATGCCGCTTTGCCCCCATTTGGGGAGCTGTCGCCGGGCCGTCGAGTTGTGTTGTCGACCGAAAAGCGACCACGCCAAACTTCGGGATGTCTTCGGGAAGAACGTCCGCCAGAGCCTTGTGGAGCCGCCCTCGGAGCGTCCGTTCTTGGCCAAACTGTCCCATGTGGGGTTTTCGAGACAGCGGCACTGCCCACGCTTCTGTGCTCGCCAGCATGGTGCGGACACCGAGGTCGTAGAAGTGGCGTACCCGGTCCAGTTGGCCTTTGAGCGGCCCTGAATCCTTCAGATGGATCACGGCTGCCCGTGCCGTCGTCCTGCCTCACCTGCGCAGCTTCACCAACGGCCTGGAAAAGGAGGTCGGCGGCAGAAGGTAGCTCGCACAGCCATCGGTGGACTCATGGAGTGCAGTTGCCTGCCCCGATGAACTGACGTGTGTCGGTGTACGCGTCGTAGACGGCGACGGCCCAGCGGGTGTAATTCCAACTCTTGTTGCTGTTGAATTCGACCGTGAGCTTGCGGCAGACGGCCGCTTCAACAGCGCCTCTGAGGTTGGACTGGGATGCGCGGTTGGCGAATCGGCTGTTGGGGTCGTCGGTCCAAACGTAAGCGGCGTTTTCGACGGGATCGAAGCCGAGGCTGATGCCGTCGTTGAGAGTGAGGGCGTCCTCGTTCGTTTCGGTGGTGTTGGTGTTCCAGGTGGCAACGATGGTCTTGACCGTGGCGTCGGCGACGCGGATCTCCGTCTTGTTGCTGCTGGGTATCTCAGCCGTGGCCATGCCGGATTCGTCTCCGTGCCACTGGCCGGCTGTTTCTGAGAGGCAGCCGTCTGTCGCCTCTCCGTACCCGAGGGCCGCTGCATCGGGATCATCGTCGGACGTCTTCCAGTGGATGGAAAAGCGGCCGTAGGGCCAGGTGGTCGGGTCGTTCTTAAGACGGTGCGCGAGGGTGGAGCAGGCTGCCATCTCACCGGTCCTGCGGAACACCTCCTGGTAGTTCTCGGGCAACTGCGGAACTGGCCCACCGGTGACCATCACAGTCTGGGCCCGCTGGTTGAACGTGATCGTGGGTTTCATGAAGTCCATGTCCTTGGTGGCCAGCATGGACATCATCCGCTCACGGATCGCCTTCTCCGTGTCCCGTTCCTCGGGGCTGCTGGCGATGGTGCTCGATCTCCACTCGTCGGAATGTGGCTGAGTCTCTTCACCGGCACGGGTGTAGGCAGGGTTGGCCACCCCGGCGAGGGGATCCTTTGGGATCCTGATCGTGCGCGGATCGACTGCGGGAACGGTGGTGGGTTCGGCATGTGTTCCGGAAGCCGTGGTGGCGGAGGCGGTGATCGGGGCGGCTTCTCCGGTGGGGCGTGCCGAAGTGGCGGTGCGTTGGGACGTGAGGTTCACGTCCGCACGGTCGCCACTGCTGTAGAAGGTGAAGATGCCGCCCGAGATAGCAGCGCCGGCGATCGCCGTGACGACGGCCGTGATGACAGTGCGCTTACGCCTCGGGGAAGCGGGGAGGCTCCAAGCAGGGTCCTCCATGCTGGGCAGGTCCCACTCGGCGGTGAGGGAGTTGCTGCTGCCCGTCGGCGCCGGCCCGGCGTCGGCGCCAAGGACCTGCGTCGCCTGGCGGGCCAGGAGCTGCTCGCATTCCCGGGCTGCCGCGTCAGCGCTGATTCTCTCGGCAGGATTTTTCGCGAGTGCCTTCATCAACGGCTCGCGCAGTTCGTCGGGGAGGCCGACGAGATCGGGTTCCTCAGACATGACACGGTAGGCGACGACGTCCGGAGCTCCAGTCCCGAAGGGCAAGCGCCCTGTGGCGGCATAGGCGACAAGCGTTCCCCAGGCAAACATGTCGCCCTCGGGGCCCGCGGTACCGGTGCGGTAGTGCTCGGGGCTGATCCAACCGGGGGTGCCGGTCATGACACCGGTCCGGGTCACGGAGGTGCCGTCAGCGGCATGAGCGATACCGAAGTCCAGGACCCGGGGGCCGGCCTGGGTGAGGATGACATTCTGCGGCTTTACATCCCGATGGATGACGCCAGCGGCGTGGATGGCGGCGAGAGCCTGGGCGGTGCCGGTGGCGAAGGCGTACAGGGTGCCGCCGGTGAGCGCTCCGTGTGCGGTGAGATGTTGGTCGAGGGTGAGCCCGGGGGCGTAGGCGGTGGCCAGCCAGGGGTTTTCGGCATCCGGGTCTGCTGCGAGGAGGGGTATGAGGCACGGCCCTTGTACGCGGGAAGACAGCTGGACCTCTCGGCGAAAGCGGGCCAGGAAATCAGGGTCCTCGGCTTGCGCGGGGTGGATTACCTTCACCGCGACACGGAGACCGGTTGGACCGAGACCGGCGTGAACGGTACCCATGCCGCCCGAGCCGAGACGGCCGATGATCCGATAGGGACCGACCTGATTCGGGTCGCCAGAGCGGTGTCCTTGCCGAAAATGTCATCCGTGCACGTCATGCGGCATGTTCGTACTCGTGGAGGATGCCGCCGAGACGCTTGCGTCGTCGTATGTCGAGGCGGGTGATCTGCCCCGGATCGTTGATCGTTTGGGGGAGTGGGCGCATCGGGCGGGCATTGGCGATGCCCTGATGCGGCCTGTGCCCGTTGTAGAACTGTTCGAACTCCCGTAGGGCATAGGAGAGATGGCGTTGGTTCCAGATCAGCGTGCGGTCCAGCAGTTCGCGCCAGCAGGTCTGCACCCACCTCTCCATGATGGAGTTCATTCTCGGCATCTGAATGCCGCTGAGTACGACCTCGATGCCGGCGTCGTGGAGGATGGCGTCGAACAGGGCGGGGAACTTCCCGTCACGGTCCCGGAGTAGGAACCGAGCCCGGCAGCCGGCGTCTTCGAGGTCCATGACGAGATTCTTCGCCGTCTGTGTCACCCAGGATGCCGTCGGGTGGGCGGTGGCTCCCAGGATCCGGATACGCCGGTTGGCGTGCTCGATCACCGCGAACACGTACATCCGCGTCCCCGACAACGTGACGGTTTCCAAGAAGTCGCAGGCCAGCAGCGCGTCGGCCTGGGAGCGCAGGAAGTTCGGCCACGTGCTGGAGCCGCGCTCGGGTGCAGGGTCGATCCTGGCGTCCTTCAAGATCTCCCACACCGTGGACGCAGCTACCTTCACGCCCAGGACGAGCAGCTCGCCGTGAATCCTGCGATACCCCCAGCAGGGGTTCTCCCTCGCCAAGCGCACCACCAGCGCCCGAACGGAGTGGACCGTCCGTGGGCGCCCCGGGCGTTTCGGCCGGGAGGCGACAGCATGGCGGCGAGCGACCAGATCGCGGTGCCAGCGCAGCACCGTGTCCGGTCGCACCAGCAGCCGCAGACTGCGCAGCACGTCGAAGGGCAGACGGTGCAGCAGTGAAGCCAGGAACGCCCTGTCGCTCGCAGTGAACCGCGCTCTGTTGTTGCCGAGTTGACGTTCCAGCACAGTGATCTGATGGCGCAGGGCGAGGATCTCCGCGTCTTTGTCCCGATCGCTCATCGGCAGCAGGCGCAGTACCGCGAACGCGTTCGTCACACCCAGGTAAGCCAGTCGAAGCAGCACGGTTGATCATCATGCCGCGGCGACCTCCAACTGCGCGAGAGTGCCGACTCGAGCAACCGAGGTCGACATCGGCGAAACCGGGCACACTCGCTCTCACCAGGGCGGATGAGATATTCGGCAAGCGCAAGGTTCAAATCCTGTCGTCCCGACGGGAGCTTGCTCCATCGTCGCAGGTCAGGGCCTTGTTTCACGAGAGTGGAGCGGGGCCCTCGATCTTTTTCCGGGCTTGCCTCTCACAACTTCTCACAGTCGTGATGATCATGGTTGGCCGAGAAGTTCGCCGAGCTTCTGCGAGCCGGCTTTGAGGCTCTGTGGATCGGGGTGTACGTAGACCCGTTTGGTGAAGCTGAGGTCGGAATGGCCGGCCCAGGCGGAGACCACGGTGTCGGGGACCCCGTCGTTGGCCGTCCAGGAGAGTGCGCGGCGGTGTTCGTACAGCAGCCAGGCAACATGCTCGACGAGCTCGTGCGGGACATCGAGCATGGCAGGATACGGAACCGACAGGGCCCCTCTGGTCGCCGGTGTGCTGAGTGGAATCACCACGCCAACGACGAGGGGCCCTGTCTCGTCACCAGACCCGCTGACCAGCTCATTTCACCCGCCAGCACAGGATGAAAGAGGCTCACTGTCAGATATCTGATCAGGGACCGCGACAGCACGTACACCCGGGCGTTCGATGCCGTCTTCGAGGCCGAGGGCATCGAGGTCGTCACCACCCTGGCACCCGGCGCTGTAGTGCGCCCGGCCCCTGCCGAAAACCTCATCCACAAGCCTGTTGTACGGACCGCATCACCGAACGCTCAGGGGCGTGGCGTGGATGTTCTGCTGAATCGCGTTGTAGAGGAACACTGCGTCAAAGGTGACGGATCCGGTAGGAGGAGGAAACGACATCTTGCCGACAGCCGGAGCCCCCACGCCGAATCGGGTCGGTGCGCCACTACCGGAAGGCGGGATCCCACAGACGAAGTCCGCACCGCTGCCGCTCGCCCGGAGGTGATGGAGCGAAGTCCGTCCGTTGAAGGCGCAGTGCCGGATGATGTACGACCGGCCACCGAGCTCGAGGAGGGACAAGTGCGTGAGGTTGGTGACCCAGAAGTTGAGTTTCGAGGCGAACGTCATAGTGAACCCCGGTGGCGTGATGCGCCGGATCATCACCTCTCCGGTCGCGATGCGGTAGGTGAGCACGAAGGGCTCGCCATCGATCGGTACGGAGACCACGGATGTGTGTCCTCGTCCCCACTGCATGGTCGTGACGGGCGTCGGATCACTGCTGTCGCTATCTATGCGGAACAGTGACGCATCCCCGGTGAACCTGTTGTAGCCGATAAAGTGTGCGGCCCCGTCGATCGTGAGCGTCACGACATGGGTGTGAAAGACGTTTCCGGAAGGCGAAGCGAATGTCGGGATGAGTGTGTTGGCGAACTCGTTCGTCTTGAACATTCCCAAGCGACCCGAGTCGAATTGGTGCACCAAATGATGCAATGTCCCGTTCAGGGTGAACGGGACGAGCCAGGTCCAGCCCTGACCGATCGAACCCGTACCGAGATCTGGATTTGTCCGAGATAGAGGCGGTGTTCCGTCCGGTCGACGCTCAGACCCGAAGTAGCCATGTGTGTGGGAGATCGCGTACGCACCGGTATCAGAGTTGTAAGACAGCATGCGACTGTTGTCCTCCAAAAAACTCTGCACGTGTGTCCAAGCGCCGGCCGCCATCGCGCTTTCGTCCGACGGAGTGACCATATAGTGCCCAATATTAATTCGGCCAACTGCCTCGCACACCCGGCAGAAGTGTTTCCGGTCCTCTCGCATTTTGCAATTCAGTGCGGGCCGGTAGAGGCCACAGTCGAAGTGGGCGGCTCCCTCGTAGGCTCCGATTTCCTCTTCCCCTATCGGCTGAATCGAGGGCTTGACCGGGTGATTGCGGACGCAGGGAGATGTCTGCACCGTCGTGGGAACGAACGACGGATGCAGAGTGACGAGGCTTGCCCATTTGAGCTTGGCAAGGTCACCCGCCTTGGCGACGTTGGGGGCGGTGCTGTCCGAAGTGTCAGCAGGGAATGTCCGTATAGGATCGTTGTCGCTTTCCCCGGAATAGGGGTATTCATCGTCCAGGTTGAATGCATGATGCCCGATCTCATGGACGGCCGTATCCGTCCATGTGGTCGCGGGATTTTTGCTGGTCCAAGCGACGCTACCCCCCGATGCGCCATAAATCTTGGTGTTGTTGACGATGACCAGGAAGTAATTTACGGCAGCCAGACCGGGTTGTCGCCGCACGAATTCCTGCACCTTGCGGTTGTCGCCGTACAAGAGGCGTCTGATTTGCACGCCCTCGGGGGTCTTTTTGCGCCCGAACATCGCGCCGAACGCTGTATGGAATGGCGACTCCTCGGGTGGTGGATTGCGCAGTTCGATCTCATTGCCCGAATTCTGCGATTTCTCGGAAACTTTGATCACATTAATCAAAGGGAGAATGTCGGGGTGGTTGAACGGCGGGGTGGCGAGTAGCTTTGCGACAAAGAGGGACACATCTTTGGCGAACAGTCCTCTGTTCAGATCACGTTCTGTATACCCTTCCGAAACAACGGCCAGAGTCCAGCCCGTGGCGACTCTCGAGGGATCGCCGACGAGGAAGTCGACAACGTTCACAGCGGACCTCCGGAAAGCTGGCTGAGAGTGAAGGATGCGACGGGGGCGGCTGGCTCGCCTTGCCGTTCGGGATCCAACGGACTGCTGAACAGGACCAACCTCTGCGCACGCGCGAGGATCGGTACGAGGAGTTCGAACGTGCCTTTCGGAGAGTCGACCGGAAAGCTGCCCGGGCTCCCGTCCTGCTTGTCGGAAGGGACCTCCGCCGCGAGGGTGATCGGCATGTGCCGGCCACGCCGGTACAGTGCCTGCTCCTGTGCGTCCTGGACCTCGTACCAGAAGCCGGCCAGCCCCGTGGTGGGGGTCTCGAGGTCGTCGCAGAGCGGGGCGGTCATGGCGATGTCCTCCCGGGATACGAGCCGTACGGCCGGCCCGTTGGCTGCCCAGTCCTCGCTGTCGTAGGAGAAGGTCAGGCGCATCGTTTCGGAGGGGACATCCTGGGCCGGCAGCGCGGACAGAGCCGCCCAGGTCTCCGCCGTCGTCTTGCCCGTGGGAGCGATGCCGTGCCTCGTCTGGAAGGCGCGGAGCCCAGAGTCGGTGGCAGGACCGAACCGAGCGTCGACGTCGAGCTGGGGCACAGCGCCGGCCAGGTTGAGCAGGCGCTGGAGGGTTGCCACTGGCGGACCGGCCATCGGTGGAGTGCGGGGTCCGGGCTCCAGTACCGGGAAGGGGCGGGCGAACGCCAGGGTGAACCAGGTGTCGCTGTCGATCACGGCTGTAGCGGGGAGGTGCTGGCTCGTCTGGAAGTCTCGGACAGCCGTTTCAGTGAGCGGGCCGAAGTTGCCGTCAATGGTCAACCGAGGTCCGGCATCGGATGTGTTCAGCAGTGCCTGGGCCAGCTTGACGAATCCGTCTACCGCGTGCGGATCGTCCATCAGCTTCAACGGAGGCAGCTTGTCCCACGCATCCGTGTCCGAAAGGGCTGGGTCGGGGACAGGCTCTTCCCCCGGCCCCGCCTGGTTGCGCGTAACAGCGGCAGCCTGTTGCTCAAATTTTTGCAAGACCGGGGGCTCGAAGCGGCTTGGATCGACGTCAGCCAGGCCTTGGTAGACCTGCACTGCTTCCAGAGCGGGTTGCACGGCTTCGTCGCCGCGGCCGGCCTGGATCAAGCGGAGCGCCCACGTGAATGCCGCCAACGCCAACGACAACACGTAGTGGGCCAGGTCGTTGTCCTCTGGCTCCAAGCCGTGTAGGACAGCCACCCCTGCCTGTGCTGCAGTGACCGCGTTGGCGGCCAACCCGATCCCGGACACATCGCCGGACAAGGTAATCAGGCCATCGGCCACGTTTAGGGCCGAGGTGGCGGGAGAAACCTTGGCGGCCTCTTCGTAGATCGCTACCGCTTCCTCGGCGAAGGGCGCCACTTCATCGTCCCGTTTGGCGTTCAGCAGTCGTCTCACCATGTTGTGCAACGCGGACGCCAGCAAGTTCAGATACTCGGCTCTTCGCCCGGGCGGTGGATCGAAGGCATGCAGGACATCCACCGCTGACTGCGCCGGGGCCACCGCGGCGGCCAATTGCCCATCGCCGGCCAGCCGTTCGGACAGTGCCAGAAGATTCCGAGCTGTTGACAGGGCGTCACCCTTCTCCCCGGCGGGTTCGACGCGATGGCGCACGGAGACGGAGCTGGGCTCGAAGCTCTCGTTGCCCAGGTAGTTGACGGCGATTTCGTGCTCGCCGGCGGGCAGGGCCACGGTCCGCAGCGTCGCCCGGCCGCCGGGGTCGAGCGGCACGCTGCCCAGCAGCTCACCTTCCTGGGTGAACGTCACATTTCCCTGCGGCGTGCCCTGTCCCGGCGATTCGGCCCGTACGGAGAAGCGGAACGTCACTTCCTGCCCGGGCTGCGAGGAGGTGGGCGCCGAGGAGGCCGCCACCGCGTAGAAGCCGTGCGTGGCGGGATCGGTCCTGAAGGAGGGCGTCCCGTCCTTCTCCACGTTGAACGGCGTCCTGAGAGTGCCGTTCGCGGTCCGAGGGATGTAGTTCTCGGCGGGTATCACCAGAG
This sequence comes from Streptomyces sp. NBC_00009, assembly GCF_045040855.1. Taxonomy (NCBI): domain Bacteria; kingdom Bacillati; phylum Actinomycetota; class Actinomycetes; order Kitasatosporales; family Streptomycetaceae; genus Streptomyces; species Streptomyces sp. NBC_00009. The sequence goes on along the minus strand of NZ_CP108312.1, from coordinate 671,673 downwards.
CGAAGAGCTCGCGCGCCGTCTGCGCGGGGGCGCCGATGGTAACGATGTCCACCAGGTCGCTGTCCGCCTGGGTGGCGTCAACGACCAGCGGGCAGCCGCGCACGACCAGGGTGCGGGTGCCCCGACCGGCCAGGAAGCCGTCGCAGTCCTCCGGGAAGTCGACGCCGCCGTCCAGGCCGACGCCGTACTGCCAGTGCGCCACGGCTGTCCCGGCCTGGAAGGAGTAGTTCGGGGAGGGGATGAGGGTGAGCGGGTTGGTTCGGGTGCGGGGCAGCAGGATGTTCATGGGGATGGCCCGCAGGTCGCCGGACAGTGCAGTGCCGTCAATGGTGATCTCGTAGCCGTGGATGGTGAGGGTGCTGTCGCGGGCGGTGGCGAAGCCGTTCTGTTCGGGGTCGAGGACGGAATGACCTTGCAGGAGGCCGACCTTGCCGTCCAGGCCCACTTCGTACTGCCAGCTCGCCACCGCCGTCCCGAGCTGGAAGAAGTACCACTGTGCGGGCATCATCCTGAGCCGGTGCACCTCAGCGTGGGAAAGTACGACATTTTGTTGCGCGGCCAGCAGGTCGCCGGACAGTGCAGTGCCGTCGATGGTGATCTCGTAGCCGTGGATGGTGAGGGTGCTGTCGCGGGCGGTGGCGAAGCCGTTCTGTTCGGGGTCGAGGACGGAATGACCTTGCAGGAGGCCGACCTTGCCGTCCAGGCCCACTTCGTACTGCCAGCTCGCCACCGCCGTCCCGAGCTGGAAGAAGTACCACTGTGCGGGCATCATCCTGAGCCGGTGCACCTCAGCGTGGGAAAGTACGACATTTTGTTGCGCGGCCAGCAGGTCGCCGGACAGTGCAGTGCCGTCGATGGTGATCTCGTAGCCGTGGATGGTCAGCCTGCCGCCGTTAGCGGTTGCGAAACTCTCCAAACCCGGGTCGAGCAGGATCTCGCCGGCTGGTCCAACTCCGAAGGTCCACCGGGCCACCGCCGATCCCGCTTGGAAGGCGAAGTTCGTGCCCGGGATCACGGTGAGCTGGTGTTCCTCACCCCGGGACAGCTCGGCGCCGGAAGGGGCGAACAGCAGATCGTGCGCCAGCCCGGTGCCGTCGATGGTGATGTCGAAGCCGCGCACGGTCAGGGTGTGGCCTGTGGCTGTCACAAAGCCGGCGGCGACGGGATCGAGGCCGATGCCACCGTCCGGCGTGAGGTCGAATGTGAAGTGCCCGACCATCGATTGCCCGTCGACGCGGTACTGCGGTGAGGGCAGCAGGGACAGCTGGTGCGGCCGGTCGGGGGCCAACACCATGCCGGTGGGTTGCAGTTTGAGCGGGTGGTCGAGCGCGGTGGCGTCCAGTGTCACGGGCAGGCCGCGTACGGTCAGCCGCCGCTCGCCGCGCCCGCTCAGGAAGGCGTCGAGGCTCGGGTCGAAGTCAACGGTGCCGTCCGCCTTCACCGCGAACACGAAATCCGAGAGGGGTTGCGTCCCCTGTTCGAGGTGGTAGCTGTCCCCGACTGGCAATGAGACGGTCGGGGGCGGCGACACGGAGCCGTCCAGTACCCCGGTCCCGGCCTCAGGGACGGCGAAGCCGGGGAAGGTCAGCTGCGAGGTGTCGATCTCGATGTCGGGCATGGCTGCTCCCCGGTCAGAAGGGGGTCGTCCCGTGGATCTCGAGTCGGGGGGTGACGTCGACCGTCGTGCCGGCCCGCCCGACCTGGTGCTCGACCTGCCCCCGGCTCGGTCCGGCCGTGTTGTCGCCGCGGTACGAGCCGGTGATGCGGTGCGAGCCGACCGGCAGGTCAGAGAGTGACAGTGCGGCCACGCCGTCGACCACCGGTGCCTCTCCCAGTCGACGGGTGCCCTCGGTGAAGGTGACTCGGCCGGTGGGCTGCGCGGTGCCGGGTCCGGTGACGGTGGCGGTGACCGTCACACTCTGACCGAACACGGACGGGCTCGGTTTGGTGGTGAGCACGGTGTCCGAGCCCAACTTGGCAGTGCCGAACGAATCGAGCTCAACCGTATCGGCGTACAGCAGCCGAGGTGGCTGCTCGGGGTCGTCAGCCAGAAGTGTGTCCCACTCTTCGACCACGATGCGGAGCCCGGTAATGGGACGGTCCTCGGGTAGGTTGACATCACCGCGCCAAAGGACCGCGGCCGACACTTCCGCGGGGGACTCCTCGGGTTGTACCGTCACGTCCGTGGCCGGCACCCAGCCAAGTTCTCCCTCAAGTCCTGGCTCGCGCTCTTGGACGGACACTTCGATCTTGCTGGGGCCCATACTCTCCAGAGTCCGCTCGTAGCTGTCGCCGGACACCGCTACCTGAAGGTGCGCCGGGCGGTAGGGGTCATAGGTCACCAGCATCGTGCGGTTCTCGTGGAGTTGGGCGAAGTCGCAGTTCACCACGCGCGACAGCGTGACGTCGCGTAGCTTCTCCGGTTGGGCGGGGTCGAACTCGACGACCGAGTGCGGCTGGTAGCGGGCGAGGGCCAGGCGTATGAAGGGCTCGAATGCGGAGGGCCCGAAGACGCCGCTGGCGCGTTCGGTTTCGATGTCGCAATACCAAAGTCTTCGGTCGGCATCGAAGGCGACCTCGTGGCCGAACACGGCCACACGATTGTCGGGGGTGGGCTCCAGCTCGTCGAGGGTGAACCCGTGGCCTCGCGGGCCGGAGTCTCTCTTCCCGTGAGGGAAGCTCCAGGGGAGAGAACCGGCAGACCGGAGGGGGTCGGCCGCGGTCCGTGTGACGTATCGCGCCAGCTCTCCTTGAGGCTCCACGAACCGATCATTGGGTACGACGACCCCAAGTTCCTCGCCCTCGCCCGAGGAGAACCACGGCCCGTCAAGATAGACCCGAAGCCAGTTCCCATGGCGGTGGCTGGCCAGCAGATTGGTATGGGTCTGGCGGCGCCATTCGAAGAGGGGCACGACATAGAGCACCTGGGGTGCAGCGGGGCGAGCCGAGCTCGGGACATGGACGATGGCCTCGTCGCTCTCGCGGCTCACCGGTGGCAGGAACTGCACACGCACGGTTTCCCCGTCTTGGACGGCGCCGGTGGCGGAGCGGGAGATCGTACCGGTCTGGTGGTTCACCTCGTAGTCTCCGGTGTCTCCCTCGGCGAGGGTGAACGTCCGGGAGCCGTCGGTGCTTGTGACGGACTCGGAGTGCGGAGCGATGCCGGCAGGATCGAGGACTGCCGGTGCGGTTCCGCGGAGCGTCACCTCGACGTTGCGGAGGAAGTACTCCGAGAAACGGCTGGCCGCGACGGCGCGGTAGCGCACCACCCGGTGCTTGGTGTCCCCGAACTCGTGCCGGGGATGGATCGAGCGATTCATCAGGATGGTGGAGGTCGTGGGGTCGTACTCGGCGATGTCCTGACCGCCGAACGTGATGGTTCCCGGCTGCTTGTCGTGGTGCAGGTGCAACTCGGCGGCGGAATCCTCGACCGGCCGCAGAACAGTCGGCTCGGGCCCTGAACCCGGTATCTCGTCCCAGCGCGCCACCAGGTCGATCTTGCCCGTGCTCGAAGGGTGAACCCGGATGGTGCCCTGAAGACGCGCGTTTGTGGATCCGAAGTCGCGGTCGGCCAGCAGACCGTCAATGACCGGCGCACCCAGCGGCTGTTGCACCGCGTGCGCGAGTACCAACGTCCGGGCGGGTGTGAGGGCCCAGTGCCCCCCTTCCAAAGTTCGCTGGGTCAGAGGGAGGACGGCGTCGCCCAGACGTTCCAGAGCTGCGGGATCCTTGGCGCTGGCGTACCGGGCTTCGATCTCCCGGCGTATCCAGTCCCAGACTCCCAGGAGTTCGAGATCGGCTCGGTGGAAGTAGCAGCTGAGGTCCACCTCCGCCACCTCACCTTTGGGCAGAGCGATGGTGAGGACTCGCTTCCTCGCGTCCCAGGTGGGTCGGTCGGACCCTTCCTGCAGTACGAGGCGGAACGGTTGCATGGCGGGCCACTCCGAGGCGGGTCCGAAGCCGACTTGTGTGACTGAGCTGGGCTGAAGCAGCTCCATCGGCCGGTAGATGAGCTGACCCTCGTCGGTCACCGTCCCGATCGTCCCTTCCGGCACGCCGGGCAGTCCACGCAGGGCAGCCCCGCGAGCCAGGACGTCCGGGAGGTAGGGCACCATCAGCTGCTCGTCCGGCTCGGCGGGCACTTCGCCGTCTTGGTTGAGCTGGGCGGCGTCGCGTTCCCGGATCATCCGGTACGTCGCCGCGTCGCCCCGGACGTGCCCGGTCTCGTCGTCGAACCCTCCGTGGGCCTCGGCCAGCGCTGGGGTGGTCCGCGGTGGGGCGACGTGGCGATCGGCCGTGTCGACGCTTGGAACATCGTCTTGGCCTTTGTCTGCGTTGGCGGTGCGGATGACGACACGGTCGAGCGACTCGCCTGGAGCTGCATCTCGATCGAGGGGCTTCCGCAGCACGACGACGGGTGAGGGCACGGGCTCGTAGCGCAGGTACACATGCCCAGGCGCGGCCGGCGGCAGAGCGGGGGCATCGGCTGCCTCCCCCAGAGTCCGACTGTTGCCGGCCAGGTCGACCACGCGGGCTCGCAGCCGGTATCCCACCCCGAACCGGAGCGTGGGGAGCGACCCGCGAGCCGGATCGAACGTGGTCCGCAGGCCGAACGACGTGACACCAGCGTTGTCCGGCTGCTGTGGTGCCGCGTTGGGGTCGCCGTTCGACGAGATGGCAAGACCGGGCCTGGGCGCCACCAGACTCCAGCCGTTCCAGCGGAACATGGACTCGTGCAGGTAGAGCTCGGGTGCCGGAGATGGTTGGCCGGGCTCGGTGGGTACTCCCGCAGCTGCCAGCTGCACGAAACCCTCGTCGGCAATTGTGCGTTTCGTGCTGGTGCGCTCGAAGCGATATGTGCCGACCCGCTCGCACAGCGAGTGCCAGGTCTGCGTGTCAGAGTCCCAGATGTCCACCCGATAGCCGCGTACGAGCTGCTCGGCGTCGAAGACGGCGGTCTCCGGGCTGGGCCCCTCGATCACGGCATTCTGGGTGCTCATCCGTGCGAGGTGTCTGCTGAGTGCCTGCGCCCGGGCATCACGGATCAGCGAGAGTCCGGCAGAATGCAGGGCGGGGAGAGCCGCCGTTTGCGGGCGGTCGACGGCTCGGCGCGACGTGATGTCGCGCAGATTCATGGCGAGGTTGGCGACTTTGTGAACGGCACCGTCGATGTCGGTGTCGACCAGGTCGAAGACGCCTTCATCAAGGCTCAGGAGGCCCTGCTGGATGTCCGTTTCGGAAGAGACGGCAGCGAAGGTGGTCCCGTCCCAGAGAGCTCTGGTGGCGGGAGAGATGTCGGGGATCGGGCTGCCGGGATCGACGGGCAACCAGTGGGGCAGCACCTGCAGCGAGCGGGGGTCGGCAGCAGCGGGCACAGCGTCGGCCAGGACCTCGAGGTCGAAAACCAGCCCCAACGGACGCAACAACGCGGGGTAGTCGTTGAGACATGCCACGGCCTGGTGGAAGTCGAGCAGCCGGTCAAGCTGCTCCGCAGTCCGCGGCAGCGGGGCATTGGGCCGCGCCGGACGGTCGTGGAATCGCAGGAAGGCGGCAACAGCGTCGGTCTCCGGTCCAGAGGCCCCGGGTTGGAAGTCCTGCAGGGTGAAGAACAGGCCGCTGACCGGTTCGGTCTGAAAAATGACTGGAGGTTCGAGCACCGCGTCGGTGGCGACGCTCCCGTAGAGCCGCTGGATCTGGTCCCGTAGGTGCCGGACAGGGTACGAGTGCAGCTGATGCTGTGAGTAGTCGCGGAACGCATAGGAGCGCACCGGCGTCTGGTCGGTGAAGAGCGCGTCCCACAGCGCAGGTTCGAGTGCGTTTCGGGGCTGGAGTCCGTCAGCCACCGTCGCACCGCCGAACCCCACAGCGAACCGCGTCGCTGTCATGGTGGATGTCCAGTGGTGAAGATCGGGGAACGCGGAGAGAACGCCGTCGCCTCCGTCGGATGTCGTCAGTCGTGGGGAAACCATCACCGAGAGGCGGAGCCGGCGGTCGCCGCCCGAGCCCACGAGGCCGTTCGGCAGTGCGGTCCAGATCATCTGCTCGGGCATGTCTCACCTCTCAAGCGAAGGCGTCGGCGTACTTCGACCAGTCCTTTTCGGTCATGACGTCACCCAAGGTGGGGTCGCCGCCCCCCTTGTCGAAGGAACGCTTGACGGTGAGCTCGACCGACTCGCTGAACAAAGTGAGATCGATCTTGACCACGAGCGTTGCAACGCCCTCGAGCCGCTCAGGCCCTGTCTCGTAGGTGAGGCCCATGAAGAGTTCGACCGACACGCTGACAAGACCGAGGACCTCGACCACGCCGTTCAGTCGGACGTAGCCGGTGAGTGTGGTCTTTTCCTTCACCGGTACGGCGCCGGCGTCGAGCGTTTCGTGGCGGAAGTAGACGCCCGCCATGATCGATACCGAGCCGCTTGCCACACCGAAGTCCATCGACACGCTCGCCCCGAACTCGAGAGCCGCCTCGATCATCTCGATGCCGTCGAGTCCCAGGGCCATGGTGAAGAAGCCGCCCCCGCCGAGGCCCTGGACGGTGAGGAGGAACTCATCATGGCGCTCGGCGAAGTTGAAGCGCAGGCTCACCCGGCCGTCGGTAAACGGAATGTGCAGACTGGCTCCCAGCTTCACGTTCTGAAGCGCGAACACCCCCACCGCCACCGGTGGCAGGGCCAGCGAGTACCCAACCTTCATGCCGGAGGGACTGACGTCCAGCGCCAGTGGGCCACTGAATCCGTCGGCGGGAATGAAACTGCGCAGGGTGTTGAGGAACGACAGCGGCGGTTGGAAGACCACGCCCTCCGCTGCCAACTCGGCACTGATGTCGGGCTTGCCGCTGCCTTCCGACCGGAAGGACAGGGCATCGAAGTGGACGTCGAGCACGTGGGGGAACGAGAAGGTGAAGTTCCTCAGGCTCGTTGTGATCGACGAGCGGGTTGGGCTGCCGTCCAGCGGCCGTTCCATCCGGGCGTGAAGCGAGAAGGAGACGCCCGGATCGCGCGACCGAAGGGGCCGGATCGCCTCCGCATCATTCGTCACCTCCGGCTCCCAGTCCAAAGTGGTGACCACCGACGTGGCCGTCGTGCGGCTGAACATCTTTGGGAACTGCTCGGAGCCGAAGTCCGCGGACACGAGAACGCTCAGGGGGACGGCGCCCAACAACTTGGCGCTGTCGGCGAAGAAGGCCTTGGGGTCGAACACTCCCGCGGTGAGCTGGGCGAGGTCGCCACCCACCGGCCCGAGGGTCCGGGAAAGGCCCTGCACCGCCAGGTTCGGCTTGGCCAGCGCGCCGCCCCGCTCGGCAGGCAGGTCCACGTCGAGCGCCGACGCGGTAACTTCAGCGAACAGTTGGGCGCGGTTGCCAGGAGCGTCGACCCCTGCGTTGAGAAACACCTGCGACAGGGCGATCAGTACAGGCTCGGAGCCGCCGACGATCTGCTCCACTGCTGGAAGGCGGACTTGCGCCCCGTCGAGGGAAGGCTGGAACGGAAACCTGCCATCGGTGGCGCGCGGATCGCTGTCGATGTGCACGTCGAAGGTCAGCGCTTCGGTGATCAGCGTGGTCTCGCCCGGCGTGGCAGGATCGGTCGGCGGGGCGAACGCCACTCGCGCACCCGCGACCGGGATGCGGCGCCGCTGGCCCGAAGGACCGTCGTCGGGTCCCTGGTACGCCCTCCTGATCATGCTCAGGAAAATTTCCCGGATCTCAGGAGGGTGCTCGATGACGCTCCTGGGAACGAAGATCAGTGCTGCATGGAGGTCGGTGCCCTCGCCGACGACGTCTGTCCCGACGAGGTGGAACGGGACCGGGGCCGACTGCGACGGAGGCTCCTTCATGATCCAGAAGGCGCCGCGGCTGTCGAGGATCTCCTCCGGTGCTGTAGGGGTGGACAGGGTCGTGATGCGCAGGCTCCTCGAGAACGGCATCTCCCGTCCCTCATGTGGGAACCCCGCGGCCTCGTAGGTCTTCACGGGCTCGCGCACGACGACGAAGTGGCGCTTCCGCAACACCGCGACCCGTTTCCCAAAGCTCTCCTCAATCACCCGTTCGGTGACCGTGATGTGCGCGGCGCGGTGACCGAAGGGGAACAGGAACCCCTCATGGACGGTCCGCACGAACTGGTCCCGGCCCTGGGTGGCCACGTGATGCCACTGGCTCAGGTCGAAGGAGGGTGGCCCGTCCCACTCGCCACACGCCCGGAGCCAGCCTCCCCGGGAGGAAAGCATCAGCCGGTCGATCTCTACGGGGTCGGGGCGGTACGCCGTGCCGTCCTTCTTGCGGAGCGTGAAATCGGCCGAGAGGTGGACGATGTCGCTGCGATCCTTAGGATCGAGCGACGTGGTGATGCCGGGCGGGGAGGCCAGGTCTGGGGAGAAGACCGCTCGGACATGACGGCTCACCATCTCGTCCTCGCCGACGAAACTCGTGCCGTCCGCCCTGGTTTGCCGAACCCCGAGGCGTGTGTGCCACAGCTCCGTCCTGCCCTCGTGGGTGACCGGCTCTCCGGAATGTGCCCAGTCGCTGCCGGGATGCGGCGAGAGGACGAGGCGGTATGGAAGCTCGATGCTCGTCTCGGTGACCGTTGGGTCCCGGAGCTGCGGCGCCTGCGCGGGGTCTTCGAAGGCAGAACCCTTCGGTGATTGGGCGACAGGCACGAGGCTGGGGTCCAGGGACGACCAGTCGAGCAAGGCATCCAGCGTGAATGGGATCCGGTCCGTGCCCCGAGGAAGTTGGAAAGCGAGGCGGCTGGGACCGGCGACGCGCCCAAGCTGAGGGACAGTGGGAAAGTCATCTCCTGTGACCACGGACTCGCCAGCGTGCTGGGGCGGGAAGTGCACCACGATGAACGAGTCCTCCCCCGCTTGTTCCCGCACAAGCTGGCCGGCGGAAGGCCCCTCAGCCATCAGGATGAGGTTGAAGAACTCAAACCGGAGGGCCAGCAAGTCCAGAGGCCGCACCACGCTTCTGGAAAAGGACGCCATGTGCCTCAACCCCACAGGAATGTGAACGAAGGCAGGGTCAAGAGGCGCTCAAGGGCGGCCGATGGAGCCTGCCAACAAGGACACTGTTTCGGATGGCCTGGGATCCAGGTAGTCGCCTCCGCCCCCTCCCAGCATGCTCCCTCACCCGTTAGGCCGCATCTTTGAGTTGTCCCGGGTTTCGTGGAGTCCGATCTTGATTGATTCAGCCCGGATCCACCTGCGGTGAGCGTGGGGTTATGTGACGCCCGTCGGGCTGCTGGAGTGGCTGCGCGTGCTGTACTTCTCCATCCGCCTGGTGTGGGCGGACGGCAGCCATGCCGGGCGGCTGGTCCACTGGGCGGCCGAGAAGCTCCACCCTGCGGTGGAGATCGTCAGACTTGCCGATGGCACCACGGGGTTCGTGGTGCTACCGCGCAGATCGAGTGCGCCTGAGGTACCGGGCAATCGCGGTGGACGGTATGTGCCGCTGCGGCGCACGACGTCCCGACCGGCAGACAGGTGTTCGTGCTCTCCGTCGTCTGCCATGGCGACGGCCTCACCCTCCCCTAACGTGAGCGAGGATGGTGCTGAGGCTCATTGCCTCTCACGCGCTTCTCACGGACTGTGTGTCATGAGGCGGCATCAGGCGTCATGCGGGGCGGACATGCGAAGCCCTGACCTGCTGGATTCGGATCGGGGAACACCTGTCGGACCCCCGTTCGAACACTGGGGGTCAAGGGGTCGCAGGTTCAAATCCTGTCGTCCCGACGGTTCGAACGTATCGAACGTCGCAGGTGAAGGGCCGTTTTCATAACGGCCCTTTTTCTGTTTCCGGGCTCGCTCCCTGGGAGCGATGGGAGGGAGCGCGCTTCCTCGCAGTCCCCTTAACGGATTGCTCCCACTCGGGCCGATGGCCATATATTCGATTTCTTGCCCGCGCGTTCACATCCGTGTCCGTTTTGTGACTGCTGGCTCCCCTTCGTTCGGGGGTCTTATGGGTATGGGCTTGCGCTCTTCGCGCAGGTCACGCTCGCTCCCAGTGGGAGCGGGGCTGGGAGCGGCGTCCCCATAACGGGAACCGACGGTATGGGGCCGTGCGAATTCTTGGCCCCATGTCCGATTTTCAGGACCCCATATGCCCGATTCTTGTCCGGGCTGTTGTGTGCGGCATCGAGAAGTTGAACGCGGTTGGGAGACGCCACCAAGGTGGGAAGGGCGCGGCGCGGCAGCAAGTAGGCAGGGTTTCGGTGGCTTTCCGGGGACCAATTCCTCGATAGCGGTCGAACGCCGCCCCGACCCGTGGGCGGGGCGGCGTTCGACGCGGGCGGGACTCAGACGATCGGCAGGCTCCAACTCGGCCCGGAAGGCGTTGTGGGTGCCGAAAAGGTCATCCGAGCGGGTCAGGCTGCATGGTGGTATTCGTGGAGCATTCCGCTGAGGCGGTCGCGTCTGCGTATGTTCAGGTGGGCGATCTGGCCCGGATTGGTGACCGGCTCGGGGTGTGAGCGTAGAGGTGATGCTTGGCCGAGTGCACGATGCGGGCGGTGGTTGTTGTAGTGGTCTTCGAACTCTCGGAGGGCGCGGAGGAGATGGTGTGGGTTCCAGATCAGTGTGCGGTCGAGTAGTTCGCGGCGGCAGGTGCGTACCCAACGTTCCATGATCGCGTTCATCCGGGGCATGCGGATGCCGGTGAGCACCACTTTGATTCCGGTATCCGCGAGGATCGCGTCGAACAGTTGGGGATACTTGCCGTCCCGGTCCCGGATCAGGAATCGCGCATGATGACCGGCGTCCTCCAGGTCTATGACGAGGTTTCGTGCGGCTTGCGTGACCCAGGCGGCGGTCGGGTGCGCGGTGGCGCCCAGGATCCGGATCCGACGACTGGCGTGCTCGATCACCGCGAGCACATGCAGCCGGGTACCGGTAAGCGTGACGGTCTCGAAGAAGTCGCACGCGAGGAGAGCATCCGCCTGTGCGTGCAGGAAGTCAGCCCAGGTTGTGGTGGGGCGCTGCGGAGCCGGATCGATTCCGGCGGCGCGTAGGATCTCCCAGACGGTGGAAGCCGCGATCTTGATGCCGAGCATGGCGAGTTCGCCGTGGATCCGTCGGTAACCCCAGTTCGGGTTCTCTTTCGCGAAGCGCAATACCAGTTGCCGGATGGAGCGCACGGTCCTTGGCCGGCCGGTGCGCTTAGGGCGTGAGCGGGCTGCGTGCCGACACCTTGTCAGGTCGCGGTGCCAGCGCAGCACCGTGTCCGGCCGAACCAGCAGCCGCAGCCTGCTCAGGGCATGTCTGGGCAGACGATGGAGCAGGGCGGCGAGGAACGCACGGTCCTCGGGATCGAAGTTCGGTCGGGCTGTACCGAGCTGCCGTTCAAGGACTGCGAGCTGGTGCCGCAGAGCGAGGATCTCCACGTCCTTGTCTCGATCGCTCAACGGCAATAGCCGCAGCGCGGCGAAAGCGTTCGTGACGGCCAGATAGGCCAGGCGTAGTAACACGATCGAACATCATGCCGGAGCTGAGCTGGCGGGAGCGGTCGATCAGCCCTCCGGGACCCGATTGTCCAGCCAGGCCCTTTCGCCAGCGCGGATGGACTTGTCGGCACGCACAACGTCGACTCGTACTCCGTCATCGACCTGGAGTCGGAGAGGCCGACGATTGAGCAGCGCATACAGGGAGTCGACCTGAAGCCCCGGGAGGTCGTCTACCTCCAGCAGCCGGTCCCTGGCGCAAACGCTCAGCGGACGCAGCAGGAGTTGATCGGAGCCGCCGTCAGACAACTTGGTCTGCCCGAGCTGCCGATGAAGGTGTACATCGCGACCGAGGTGCAGGCGCATGAAGCCTATTTACGCCACTGCGTCGAGAACGGCATCGATTCGCTGGTGGAGAAGCCGGTCCTGGCTCCGCTGGTGGACGGCCGGTTCGCGCCGTCGCGTATCACCGAGGTCATGCAGGACCTCATCGCTCAGGCTGATCGCACCGGCGCTAAGCATTCCGTGATGACGCTGAGCCGGTATCACCGAATCTACAACGGGGAAGTGATCCGATCGCTCGAAGAGAGAGTGCGGGACTGGCAAGCCCCCGTCACGTCGCTCCACCTGCGAGCCGCCGGCGGTGTGTGGAACCTTCAGCGCGAGTACGAGTCGCGGGATGACCACCCCTACCGGCATGGCTACGGGATGATGATGCACGGCGCCTACCACTACGTTGATCTCGCTGTGCAGTGCCTGTCCCTCAATAAACTCGTGTTCCCTCATCGCCGCTTCAGGCTCGAAGTCAGCTCGTTCGGTGCCTTCCCGGCCGATCAGCACCTGCGAATACCAAATCCGACCGCCAGGCGGTTCAAGGACGGGCAACCGCGCTGGCCGCACGCCGAGAACCTGGCGCATTCCTTCGGCGAGACGGACATCACCGCTACGTTCCGTCTGGTCGACGTCGCTTCGGAGCGGACCCTGACCGTCGGGACGCTTTCCTTCGAGCAGACGACGCCCTCCATACGCAACTGGCAGGATCTCCCGGACGACGTATACAACAAGAACGGCCGCACTTCCAGTGTCGACCTCGAAGCACAGCTGTCCACGCTGTATTCGACACACGTCCATTGCTACGACGTGCCCCGCGGGCAGAACACGGACAGGATCGACGCCTTCGCTCGGCTGACCACGAGGGCGAACGCCGCTCTGCTCCGGCAAGAGACATACACGTCGGTCAAGACGTTCGACGGGCTGTTCCACAGCGACAGCAACCGGGAGCTCATGGAGAACTGGCTGCGGGGGACCGAGAGCAGGAGCACGCTGTCGGCCCACCTGCTGCCGATGAAGGTCACTGAAGCGCTGGCCTCCTCCCTGGGCACGCCCGGCCGGACCGTCGAGATCGCCGAGTTCTAGATGAACCCCCATCGCTCGTCCCTCTAGCCCCAGGTGGTTGCGCTTGCCGGAAACCTCATCCATCGAGGTCAGGCGGCGTGGTGGTACTCGTGGAGGATGCCGCCCAGGCGATCGCGTCTTCGTATGTCGAGGCGATTGAGCTCCTCCGGATCGGCGACCGTCACGGGCAGGGGACGTAGCGGGCGGGCGTTCGCAATGCCCTGATGAGGCCGATGGGAGTTGTAGAACTGTTCGAACTCGCGCAAGGCGTGGAGCAGATGCCGCTGATTCCAGATCAACGTGCGGTCCAGCAGCTCGCGCCGGCAGGTCTGCACCCATCTCTCCATGACCGAGTTCATCCGCGGCATCCGGACGCCGCTGAGGATGCTCTCGATCCCCGCATCTCGCAGGACGGCGTCGAACAGCTCGGGGAACTTGCCGTCCCGGTCTCGGATCAGGAACTTGGCCTTGGATCTGGCGTCTTCGAGGTCCATGACCAGGTTCTTTGCGGCCTGCGTCACCCAGAGAGGGGTCGGGTGTGCAGTCGCGCCCAGGATCCGGATCCGTCGGGTGCTGTGCTCGATCACCGCGAACACGTACATCCGCGCCCCGGACAGGGGGACCGTCTCGAAGAAGTCGCACGCCAGCACGGCCTCGGTCTGGGAGTGTAGGAAGTCTGCCCAGGTACTGGAGTTCTGTTCGGGCGCTGGGTTGATTCCGGCCTCCTTGAGGATCTCTCATACGGTGGAGGCAGCCACCTTCATGCCGAGGATGAGCAGTTCGCCGTGGAGGCGCCGGTAGCCCCGGTTGGGATTCTCCCGGGCCAGGCGCAGGACCAGAGCGCGGATGGAGTGCACGGTGCGAGGCCGGCCTGGTCGCTTCGGGCGCGACGCGGCAGCGAGGCGGCGTGTGGCCAGGTCGCGGTGCCAGCGCAGCAGCGTGTCCGGCCGGACCAGCAGTCGCAGCCTGTGTAGCACATCCCGCGGCAGCCTGTGCAGCAGTGCCGCCAGAAACGCCCGGTCACTCGGGCTGAATCGCACCCCTTCCTTGCCGAGTTGGCGCTTCAGCACCGTGATCTGATGGCGCAGGGCGAGGATCTCGACGACCTTGTCTCGGTCGCTCTTCGGCAACAGGCGCAGCATCGCGAACGCGCTAGTCACACCCAGATAGGCAAGTCGCAGCAGCACGGCGGACCATCATGCCGTGTTGATCACCAACTTCACCAGCACGTCATCCCGCCCGACCGCGATCAACTCGTGCACCCCCTCCCACCAGGGCGGATGAGTTTTCGGCACGGGCAGGGTTGTGAGGCGCTGGCTGTCCTGACAGCCGACGACACGGTGACCGCCGGCCTGCCGGCCGAGGTCGCGGAGGAGATCGGGGGCGACCTCCGCCCGCCCGGTGAACGAACCTGGCCTGAGGCTGAGTTCCCTGGATGAATAAGTCCGATGTCTGATCTGGTGGTTCTTGAACTTGCTGTGCGGCGGTCTGTGATCCTGGAGGGACTACGACGGAGGGAACTGCGCGTATGTCGTCCGGGTATGGCTTTCACCCGTTGTCTCTCGGTGTGAGGTTCGTATTGGAGCTGGTGGCTCTGGTGTGCTTCGGGCTCTGGGCATGGGCTGTGGTGCCTGGTTTCCTGCGGTATGTCTGCGTGGTTGCCGTTCCCCTGATCGTGGCCGTGCTGTGGGGAGTCTTCGCCACCCCAGACGATGCATCCCGGTCCGGGGGGACGGTGATTGCGACACCTGGTCCGCTGCGGTTCCTGCTGGAGCTGGCTGTGTTCTTCGGCGGTGCGGCGGCGTTGTACGCGGCGGGATCCCGCAGTCTCGCCGTGGTGCTCGCCGGCGTGCTGGTCGTGTACCACCTTCTGTCGTGGGACCGGGTCTTGTGGCTGGTCAGGCATTGAGTCCGCCCCAGCCCACCCTCGCGGTCGCGCAGGCGCTGCTCGGCGTGCATTCCGAGGCGCGCTGGTTGCGGTACGCGCACACGCACTTGGCCGCGATGTTCCCGTACCTGCCGCAGCAGTCCGGGTACAACAAGCGCCTCAAGGCGGCATTGCCGGGCACAACCCCCAGGGAGGACCTTGCTACCGGCCCTCGGCCGCCACGCGGAAGCCGATGTTAGCCGTCGAGCTGTCGGGGGTGTTACGGCTGCGGGCCGCGACGCGGTAGCGGTTGCAGTACGAGTCGTGGCACAGGTAGGAGCCGCCGCGCATGACGCGGGAGATGTCCGGGACGAACCAGTCGGCCGTCCACTCCCAGACGTTTCCCACGGTGTTGTAGAGGCCGTAGCCGTTGGGGCGGTAGGACTTCGCGGGTACGGTGCCTGGTCCGCCGGGACCCGTGTAACGGGCGGGGAAGTCGCCCTGCCAGATGTTGAGCATCATCCGCCCGCGCGGGGCCAGTTCGTCACCCCACGGGAAACGGCGCCGGTTGAGTCCGCCGCGGGCCGCGTACTCCCACTCGGCCTCGGTGGGCAGGCGTGTGCCGGACCACTCGCAGAAGGCCTGGGCGTCGTTCCAGGAGATGTGGACGACGGGGTGATTCTGGCGCGATTCGATGGATGACCCCGGGCCTTCGGGATGCCGCCAGGTCGCGCCGGCCACCGCCCGCCACCACGGCACTTCGGCAACGGGCTCCGCCGTGTCCGCGAGTTCCTCGGGGAGGAGGCCGTAGAAGACGAAGGAGGAGTTGAAGCTCTCGGCCTCAGTGACGTAGCCGGTCGCCTTGACGAAGCTCGCGAACTGGGCGTTGGTCACGGTCGTGGGGGCGATCCGGAAGGGGACGACCTCGACCTCGCGGACCGGGCCCTCGTGGTCGGCCGCGATGCCGTCGGGGTCGTCACCGCCCATGAGGAACCGACCGCCGGGCAGGCCGATCAGCTGCTTGGCGATCCGGAGTGCCGTCTCGGAGCGGGGCGGTGCGGTGGACGCGGCTGGCGCGATCGTGAGAGTGGCCCGGCCGGGTGTGCAGCAGGAGGAGGACATGACATCTCCGAGGTTCGATGATGAGGTCGGCCGGGTGCCCGTGAGAGACGGGCACCCGGCCGGATGGTGCGGACCGGCCGGCGCGGCCAGTACGGCTAGCTCACGCGGTCGGCGGCGAGCTGGTCCCTCAGGGCCGGGATGCCCAGAGCTTGCTCGTCCGCGGAGGTCGCCCCGTAGAGCTTGTTGGTGAGTTGGTACGGGTCGTTCGTGAGGTCGTAGTGCTCGCGGAACGCCACCTCACCGGTGCCGACCACATTGCCGTTGGTGTCGGTGTGGAGCTTGTAGTACTCCGTGTACTGCTTGTCCTTGGCGACGTACGAGGACCACGTGTGCGGGCTCCCCGTCTGGTGGACGCCCTGCTCCCACCACTCGACCAGCAGGTGGTCACGGCTGTAGGTGCCGAGCAGCGACTTGCCGTCCTGCGGGGTGTTCGCGGTGATCCCGGCCGCGTCGAGGATGGTGGGCGCGATGTCGATGTTGGCGACGATGCGGTTGTCCGTGGTCCCGGCGCCCAGGCCGCCAGCCGGCCAGGACAGGTAGAACGGCACCTCGTGAGACGGGGAGTAGGGCACCGACTTCTTGGACCATCCGTGGTCGGCCCAGGTGTAGCCGTTGTCGCTGATGTAGATGACGAGGGTGTTGTTGAGCTGGCCCAGGGACACCAGCTTGTCCTTGAACGCCTGCACCGCGTCGTCGACAGACAGCAGGGTGCGCAGCTGCCGCTGCCGCAGCGCCTGGCCGTCGGCGAGGGTCTGGTTGGCGTTCTGGATGTAGTCGGGCTTGTCGCTCTTGTCGGTCTCGAAGACGGACGGGCGGCCGTTCCAGTCCGGCACCACGGTGTTGGCGTACTGCGTCTCCGGGGTGTTGGGCTCGTGCGAGGCCTTGGGGGTGACGACCGCGAACCAGGGCCGGGTGTCGGTCGCGGCCTTGTCCAGGAAGGCCAGGGTCTTGTTCTTGATGATCGTGGTGCTGTAGCCGGCGATCGTGTGGACGGTCCCGTTGTCGTTGTACGTGCCGTCGTTGTAGACGACCGGGTCCTCAAGCACCCACTCCTCGAAGTGCGGTGGGTTGTCGCTGACGTTCCAGGCGTTGAGGTACTTGCCGAACAGGCCGGTGCGGTAGCCGGCCTGCTTCAGGTAGCGCTGCACCGTGGTGTCCTGGTCGAGCTTGTACGGGTGGCCGTTGTCGAGCACGCCGTGGTTGTGGGCGTAGCGGCCGGAGAAGACGGAGGAGCGGGAGGGGGCGCACAGCGGCGTGGCGACGTGGCCGTCGGTGAACTTCACGCCCTGACCGACGAGCCAGTTGATGGTCTTCGAGGTCGCCCAGTCGGTGTGCTTGGGCTGGTCGTCAGTGATGATCAGCAGGATGTTCGGGCGGGTGGCCGCCGCGGCCGGAGTGCCGGTGGCCAGCTGGGCGGCCGCGGGGACGGTGACCGCCGCGGCAACCGCGGCCGAGCTCGCGAGGAAGCCGCGTCTGCTTACCTTCGACTGCTCGTGCTCACTCATTTAGTTTTCCCTTTTCTTTTTTGAGCGGGGTGAATTCAACTCGCAAGTGAATGAAAAAGGCGCGCAGAATTCCCGGAGTCCTCGTTTGGGATGTACGGGGATTTGCGAATGAGGAACGGGAGGCGGGAAACTGTGGCCCAGTCGAGGCGCGATCGGCCGCGGCTGGTCGGAGCCCGATGTCCCGTTGAATGATGAGGCGTTGACCGGCTGCTCAGGGCCCGGACGAGCGGCGCCCGAGCCCGGCGGTCACGCCGCGGCGGCCTTACAGAGCGTACTCGCCAGCCGTCCGAAGTCGACGTGCCGACGAGCAGCGAGAATCACTGCTGCCATGGCTGTGAGAGTAAAGGGGCGAGTGAGGTCTGGGCAATGGGGTCAGGATGAATATTTTAGAACCCGGCCCTATTGTTGCGGGGATATTGCTGGTGCAGACCTGAGCGTTGTCCCCTAATCGCTGGTCATGCGTCGCCAAACATCCTCATGCCGGCTTGGAAGCATCAGGTCGTCACTGAGGTTTTCTCTATGAAGATCACTTCCAACGCTGGTTGAGGACGAGTGCGGCGCGGGTGATGTCGCCGATGCGGCAGGGGCTGAGTGTGACGCGCGTGAGCGCACGCCAGCGTTCCTTGAGCTCGGCGGCGGCACGTTCCCCCAGGGCTCGGACGTTGCGGGTGCCGAAAAATCATCCGGCCTGGTCAAGCGGCATGTCGGTACTCGCGGAGGGTTCCGCCGAGTCGGTCTCGTCGGCGGACCTTCAGGTCCCCGAGCTGCGGTGGGCCGTTGACCGGTTGGGGGAGCGGGCGGAGTGGTGCGGCTTGCTTGAGGGTCCGTGGGGTCGGTGCTCGTTGTAATGGGTCTCGAACTCACGTAATGCGTAGAGGAGGTGGCTCTGGTTCCAGATCAAGGTGCGGTCCAGGAGCTCGCGTCGGCAGGTCTGTATCCAGCGCTCCATGAGGGAGTTCATCCGGGGCATCTGGATGCCTGTGATGATCACCTTCTGGCCGGCGTCGGCCACAAGGGCGTCGAAGGCGGTCGTGGACTTCGAGTCGCGGTCGCGGATCAGGAATCTGGCCTTGCTGCTGGCGTCATCGAGGTCCATGAGGAGGTTACGCCCGAGCTGCACGATCCACTGCGCGGTCGGGTGCGCGGTGGCGCCCAGGACCCGGATGCGCCTTGTCGAGTGCTCGATGACGGCGAAGACGTACAGCCGCGCCCGAGCCAGGGTGCGGACCTCGAAGAGATCGCAGGCGAGCAGTGCGTCGGCCTGGCTGCGCATAAAGTCCGCCCAGGTCGCGCTCTGCCGTTCGGGCGCGGGCGGGATGCCGTGCTCCTAGAGGATCGGCGACCTTGATGCCCAGCGCCGCAAGCTGTTGTCATGTGCCAGGCGCGGCACCAGGGCGCGAATCGAGCGGACGGTCGGCGGGCGCCCGCGACGTTTCGGCGCGCAGGTCGCGGCATGGCTCCGCGTGAGCAGGTCGCGGTGCCAGCGCAAGATCGTCTCTGGGCGGACCAGCAGTAGGAGATGCCGCAGCTTCTCTCTTGGCAGGCGGCGGAGCAGACCGGCCAGGAACACTCGGTCGGTGTCGGTGAACGTCG
The DNA here is from genome assembly GCF_045040855.1 of Streptomyces sp. NBC_00009. Lineage (NCBI taxonomy): Bacteria > Bacillati > Actinomycetota > Actinomycetes > Kitasatosporales > Streptomycetaceae > Streptomyces > Streptomyces sp. NBC_00009. The sequence continues at coordinate 652,759 of NZ_CP108312.1, read as the reverse complement.
GCTTGCCGACCTGGCGTTGCAGGACCAGCAGCTGGTGCCGCAGGGCGAGGGTCTCGATGTCCTTGTCCCGGTCGCTCATTGGCAGCAGACGTAGCAAGGCGAAGGCGTTGGTGGCGGCGAGGTAGGCCAGGCGCAGCAGCACGAGAGATCATGATGCCGTCCGCATTGGTCCGCGGGAAAACAATCAAAGGTCGGTGTGCGCGGCTCGCCGATAGGTACTCAAGGCCGTGACCTGCGCGGATGATTTATCGGCACCCGCAGTCTTGTGGGGGAGGTCCACCTGTCGGCGATCAGCTCGCGATGCCGGCGCAGCAGCGTCGCCGGGGTGACGAAGAAGCTGCTCCAGCGTTCCCTGGGCAGCAGCCGTGAGAGGGCAGCCAGCAGTACACGGTCTCCCGGCTCGGGCTTCGGTCGACCGACTTGGCGCTGCAGGACGGCGATCTGGTGCCGTAGCACCAGCAGTTCGACGTCCTTGGCCGTGTTGCCCAGCAGCCGCAGGCCTGCCAGCTCCAACGACCTCCGTGCCAGGAGATAGATCCACGACCACCGCATGGACTCCGATCATCCTCGTGTCGGCTCCACCCTCGCAGGGAAACGGCCCAGACCAGCCGACCGAACCGGGATTTTCACGCGGGACAGGCTCAGCGCCAGTCGACTCCGCCCGCGCCCATGCCCTGCGCCAGTCTTACCTCGATCTCCTCGCGCGCCTTCTGCATCACGGTCACAATCCGCCGTTCGCGCGCCTCGGTGAGCCGCGCCACTGGCACCGAGCAGCTGATGGCGTCCTGCGCCGGCGCTTCGCCGTTCACGCGCAGCGCGAAGCCGAACCCGACGATGCCGGTGACACCCTCCTCGCGGTCGATCGAGTAGCCGCGCGCCCGCACCTGCGCGAGGTCGGCAACGAGCGCGGCCCTGGTGGTGTGGGTGCGTGGGGTCAGTGCCTCGTACGGTGCGTCCGGCAGTTCCGCGTCCGGGTGTTCGGCCAGCAGCGCCTTGCCGAGTGCGCCCGCGTGGGCGGGCAGCCAGCGCCCCACCCGGCTGATGGTGCGCAGATACTCGTGCGACTCGCGGGTCGCGAGGTAGGCGATGTCCAGACCGTCGAGGCGGGCCAGATGGATGGTCTCGCCGAGTTGCTCCGAGGCATCGTCCAGGTACGGGCGCACCACGCGGACCACGGGGTCGGTGTCCAGATAGGTGGTGCCGGTGAGCAGCGTGCGCAGGCCGATTCCGTACAGCGAGGCGGTGGCGTCGGTGCGCACCCAGCCACGTGCGATCAGGGTCTGCAGCAGCGCGTACATGGAGCTGCGCGGCACGCCCAGCTCGTCGGCGAGTTCCTGCAGTCGGGCGGGCCGGTCGCCGCGGGCGGCGAGGAGTTCGAGCAGGTCGACCGTGCGAGCGGCCGACTTCACCTCGCGCACGCCGGACTCGGGCGGCCGCACGACAGGCTCAACAGATTCGGACATGAGTCGATCGTACGTACCGTCCCGACCTGCGTGTCCGCGCCTGCACTTGATGCCGAATCGCTTGCTCGAAACCCATTGACGGGGTGGATTCCCGAGCCTACTGTCCATCCCCATGTGCGAACGTCATCTACATACGGAGACAGCATGGTGACTCGGACCCCCCTGCCCGGCACTGCGGCGCGGCTGCGCGACGGCATGGCGCAGGGCGTGCTGTCGTTCCCGCTCACCAGCTTCTACGCCGACGGCTCGCTCGACCTCGACGGCTTCCGCAGCTATCTGGCCGGGCAGCTGGAGACGAACCCCGGTGCAGTCTTTCCGGCCTGCGGCACGGGGGAGTTCAGCGCCCTTGACGAGGACGAGTACGGTCAAGTCGTTGCCGCCGCCGTGGAGGTGACGGCGGGCCGCGTCCCGGTCGTGGCCGGTACCGGCTACGGCTACGCCCAGGCGCTGCGCTTCGCCCGTATCGCCGAAGAGGCTGGAGTCGACGCGCTCCTCGTCCTGCCGCACTACCTCAACAAGGCCCCGCAGGACGGCCTGGTCGAGCAGCTCCGCCGGATCGCCGACGGCACCCGGCTGCCGCTCATCGCCTATCAGCGCGACCACGTGACGTACGACGGGGAGACCGTTCGCCAGATCGCCGCGATCCCCGGCGTCATCGGCCTCAAGGACGGCCACAGCGACCTCGACCGGCTCCAGCGCAGCACCCTCGCCGCCCCCGACGGCTTCCTCTTCTTCAACGGCGCCCCGACAGCCGAGCTCCAGGCCCGCGCCTATGCGACGGTCGGCATCCCGGCCTACTCCTCGGCCGTCCACGCCTTCGCCCCGGAGATCGCCAACGCCTTCTTCCATGCCCTGTCAGCAGGCGACGACAGCCGCGTCGACAAGCTGCTCGCCGACTTCTACGTCCCCTTCGTCGAGCTGCGCGACCGACGCCCCGGCTATGCGGTGTCCCTGGTCAAGGCAGCGGCACGGCTGCGCGGCCGCCCCGTCGGACCGGTCCGCGCACCCCTCACCGACCCGACCCCCGCAGATCTCACAGACCTCGAAGCACTGCTCACCGCCGGTCTGAACCTCGTTGGAGCCACCCGATGAACGACCTGACGATCACCGACGTCCGGCTGACCCCGATCCTCGTCGCCGACCCGCCGCTGCTCAACGCCCAGGGGGTGCACCAGCCGTATACCCCCCGCCTGATCATCGAGGTCACCACCGCGGACGGGATCACCGGCCTCGGTGAGACCTACGGCGACACCAAGTACCTGGAGCTGGCCCGCCCGTACGCCGAGAAGCTGGTCGGGCGGTCCGTCGCCGACCTCAACGGCCTGTTCACCCTCGCGGACGAGGTCGCGGTAGCCGAGGAGCGGGTGACGAACCAGGTGGACGTGGGCGGCCTGCGAGGCGTTCAGACCGCCGACAAGCTGCGGCTGTCCGTCGTCTGCGGCTTCGAGGTCGCCTGCCTGGACGCGCTCGGCAAGGCACAGGGCCTGCCGGTCCACGCCCTGCTCGGCGGCAAGGTGCGCGACGCCGTCGAGTACAGCGGCTACCTCTTCTACAAGTGGGGCGAGCACCCGAAGGGCGTCGACTCCGAGGTGGACGACTGGGGCGAGGCCGTCGACCCGGCCGGCATCGTCGACCAGGCACGCAAGTTCACCGAGCGCTACGGCTTCCGCTCTTTCAAGCTCAAGGGGGGCGTCTTCGAGCCCGAGCAGGAGATCGCGGCGATACGCGCTCTCGCCGAGGCGTTCCCCGGAAGCCCGCTGCGACTCGATCCCAACGGCGCCTGGTCCGTCGAGACCTCCATCAAGGTCATCGAGGCACTTCAGGACGTCCTGGAGTACCTGGAGGACCCCACTCTCGGTACGCCCAACATGGCCGCCGTCGCCGCCCGTACCGACGTGCCGCTCGCCACCAACATGTGTGTGACGACCTTCGACGAGGTCAAGGAGGCGTTCATTCGCGACGCCGTCCAGGTCGTCCTGTCCGACCACCACTACTGGGGCGGCCTGCGCAACACCCGCGAACTCGCCGCCATATGCCGCACGTTCGGCGTCGGAGTGTCGATGCACTCCAACACCCACCTGGGCATCTCGCTCGCCGCGATGACACACGTGGCGTCCACAGTCCCGAACCTGCACCACGCCTGCGACTCGCACTACCCCTGGCAGTCCGAGGACGTGCTGAACGAGCGGATCGCCTTCACGGACGGCAAGGTGACCGTCTCCGACGCCCCGGGCCTCGGCGTCACCCTCGACCGTGACAGGCTCGCCGTCCTGCACCAGCGCTGGCTGGACGACGACGGGACGATGCGCGAGCGCGACGACGCGGCCGCGATGCGCGTCGCCGACCCGGCCTGGGAAAGCCCGGACTTCCCCCGCTGGTGACACCAACTGTCTGACGGGAGCCGGGAGTTCGTACGTCCCGGCTCCCGGCTCTGGTTGCGCGAGTTCTCCGCCGGGAGTCCCCTTCCCGGCCCCGGCGACTCCCGCCCCTGCCGTACCCCGCATTCACGATCGGAGCCGCTCGTGTCCGCAGTACCCCAGAGCGCCGTCAACGGCGCCGTGCAGCACCCCCCGGCCGTCGAGTCCGCCATCAAGAAGATCTTCAAGCGCGTCATACCGCTGTTCTTCATCATGTTCGTCGTGAACTACATGGACCGGGTCAACATCGGCTTCGCCAAGGGCGAACTGAGCGCCGACACCGGGCTGTCGGCCGCCGCGTTCGGTGTCGGTGCGGGCATCTTCTTCATCGCTTACGCGATCTTCGAAGTGCCCTCCAACATCCTCATGGAGCGATTCGGCGCACGGATCTGGCTCACCCGGATCATGATCAGCTGGGGGGTCGTGGCCACTGCCATGGCCTTCGTGAACAGCGCCGAGATGTTCTACGTGCTGCGCTTCCTCCTCGGCGTCGCGGAAGCGGGCTTCTTCCCCGCGGTCATCTACTACTTCTCGCGCTGGCTCCCCGACTCCCACCGCGGACGCGCCACCTCCATCTTCCTGATGGGCTCCGGCACGGCGACCGTCATCGTCGGCCCGATCTCCGGCGCGCTCATGGAGATGCACGGCCTCCTCGGTCACGCCGGCTGGCAGTGGATGTTCTTCATCGAGGGCCTCTTCTCGGTCGTCCTCGGCTTCGTCGTCTACCGCTTCCTGGACAACAGCATCGACAGCGCCGACTGGCTCACCGACGAGGAGAAGCAGGGCCTCGTAGCCACGATCGACGCCGAACAGGCCGCCCGAGAAAGCAAGCGCGGCACCGCGAAGGTCTCCCGCTGGAAGCTGCTCGCCGACCCCCAGATGCTGCTCTTCCTCTGGATCTACTTCGCGATCAACGTCGCCCTGTACGCGGTGACGTTCTGGCTCCCCTCGATCGTCGACGACATGGGCGACCTCTCGGAATTCCAGGTCGGTCTCCTCACCTCCATCCCCTGGCTGTTCGCAATCGCCGCCGTCTGGGTCTCCGGCCGGATCTCCGACCGCATGGGCAAGCGCCGCCCCCTGCTGGTGACGCTGCTGCTCATCGGCAGCCTCGGCACACTCCTCGCCGTCTACGTCTCGCCGTGGCTCGGCCTCGGCGCCCTGTGCATCGCCGCGGTCGGCTTCAAGCCGGCTTCCCCCATTTTCTGGACCATTCCGCAGAACTACCTGGACGCGCGCGCCGCCGCCCCCGGCATCGCACTCATCAACTCCATCGGCAACCTGGGCGGCTTCGTCGCCCCGACCGCCTTCGGCATCCTGGAGACCACGACCGGTTCTACCAAGGGTGGTCTGGTCGGCCTGACAGTGATCGGCATTCTGGCCGCACTCAGCGTCCTTCTCGTACGGGGAGGCGGCCGGAACGACAGCGTGGGAGGTGCGACCGAAGCCCCAGCAGCGGCCGATGCCAGACCCGCTACCGCCTGACAGCGACGATTGCCTACGGACCACGGCATCGCCCGGAAGCCCGACTCTCACCCTGACCGACGCTTCGGCTGTCCTCGGTGGGAAGGGCGATGCCGCCTGGGGCGTTGTGGGTGCCTGAAAGTAGGTCCATGCAGGTCATGCAGCATGTCGGTGCTCGTGGAGGACGCTGCCGAGGCGGTTGTGTCGGTGTATGTGGAGGCTGGTGATTCGCTCGGGTTCGAGGGGTTGGGGGAGAGGGTGGAGTGGAGCGGTGGTCTGGAGCGATGGGTGGGTGCGGTGCTCGTTTGTGATGGAGCTCGTAGGCGCGTAGGGCGTGGCGTAGGTGCTGCTCGTTCCAGATGAGGGTGCGGTCGAGGAGTTCGCGGCGGAGGGTGCGTACCCAGCGTTCCGTGATCGAGTTCATGCGGGGCATGCGTGCGCCGGTGAGGGTTGCGGATGTCGGTGTCGGCGAGGGTCTCGTCGGTGAGGGTGGGGTACTTGGCATCGTGGTCGTGGATGAGGAACTTCGCGCGGATGCCTATGTTCTGGACTTCCATCAGGAGGTTCCTGATCGTCTGGGTGGCTCAGTCGGTTGTGGGGTGCGTCGTGGTGCCGAGGGTCCGGATCCGGCGCGTGGTGTGTTCGATGGTGGCGAGGGTGTGCTGCCGCTGGCCGGTCAGCGTGATGGTCTCGATGAAGTCCATGGCGAGGAGTGCGTCGGTCCGGGAGCGGAGGAAGGCGGCCCGGTTGACGGTGGTCCGCTGTGGTGCCGGGTCGGTGCCCTCGTGGTGGAGGATCTCCCGGACGGTGGAGGCGGCGGTCTTGATGCCGAGGGTGGCGAGTTCGCCGTGGATGCGCCGGTTGCCCCGGGTGCTGTTCTCGAGGGCCAGGCGCAGGACGAGGGCTCGGATGGAGCGGACGGTGCGGGGGCGGCCGGGCTGCTTGTTGTAGGAGGCTCTCGCGTGGCGCCGCCGGAGCAGGTTGCGATGCCGTCGCAAAGTGGTGTCCGGACGGACGAGCAGCCGCAGCCGGCGCAGCAGCGCACGGGGCAGCGGGGCCAGGAGCGCGGCGAGGACGACCCGGTCTGCGGGGCTGAACTTCACTTTCGACGAGCCGAGTTGGCGCCCGAGAACAGCGAGCGGGTGGCGTAGGGCGAGGATTTCGGCGACCTTGGCGTGGTCACTCGTGCGCAGCAGGCGCAGGGCGGTGAAGAGGTGAGCGCGGTCAGATAGGTGAGACGGAGCAGCACGAGTGACCATCCTGCCGCGCCGTGCGATCGACGCCATGACTGCGGTGACCTGCTCGGACGTAATTATCGGCACACACAGTGACGGACGTGCAGGCGGAGCCTGGTGAGGATGCGCCAGTTCTTCAGGTGCGCGAAGGCGTGCTCGCAAACCGCGCGGACAGACGCGATCAGCTTATTGACCTGCTTCTTCGCAGGGGTGAGTGGCTTGGTGCGGGCGGCTTTGTAGCCGGTGATGACCACGGGGTTGTCCGGGTCGTCGTCCAGGCCGACGAAGCCGAGGTCACCGATTGCACCCAGCTCGACGGTCCGCAGGCGCTCGACGAGCTTGTTGTAACGGGCGGTGGTGATCTCCGAGGAGCTTCCCGGGCGGGCCGCGGACAGCCACAGCAGCCGGCCCTTGTCGTCGGTGAGGGCGAGGAAGAGCAGGCCGTGGGCCTTGTGTTTCCCGCTGTAGTTGCGGCGGTTGTCCGCTCCTGTGCGGCGCCGGGTGCGGATCAGAGTGCCGTCGATCAGGACGACGCGGCCACCCGTTCGGATGACTTTCTTCAGCGCGCGCTCCAGGCGCTGGGCCCGCGCGGCAAGCAGCTCGATCACCTCCAGGACCCAACGACGCACCGTCGTGGCGGAAATGTGGTTGCCGCCCGCCATGTCGGCAAGCCGCTGGTCATGGCGGAGAACTGCGAGGACGATCGTGGCGATCTTACCGGCCGGCAGCTTCCGCCACCGGGAGCGGATCTTCTTCAGACGGCCGCGCAGCAGGTCGCGGAGGAAGGTCAGGGTGGTCGTGGACAGCTGCAGACTGGACTGGTAGACAACCGTCTCAGTGCCCCCGGCGGGGCTGGTTTTCTTTGACATGATCTATCAACTGCCGCCGGGGGCATGGGCGTTACGGCCCGGGCTGCATGCCGTTGCTGGACCACACTCACAGCGTGGTGGTGAACTTCCCGTCGGCCAGCTTGCGCAGCCAGCCCCGCTCGGCCAGCCGGTTCAGCTTCGAGCGCATCGCCTCCGAGCGGGCCGGCTCTTTGGACATCCCCAGCTCACCGCAGACCTCCTTGACCATGACCGGCGTATCCGCCCGTCGCACCACGTCCATGATCCGCTGGTAGTCCACAGGCAGTACGGTCTCGTCGGTGCCGCGCTCGCGCTGCGGCACCAGCAGCACCGCGCGGCCCGCGACCTGGCCGGCACCTCCAGGCGTCGTCCTCGTTTCGGCATGCAGCTGCTCGGCCAGTCGACGCGCGACCCGCTCGGCGACGGTGAGTTCCTCGAGCTCGTCGCGCACCTCTTGAAGCTGCTGGCTCAACTTCTCTGCCTGCAGCTCCAGTTCGGCCCTGCGTGCCGTGATCAGTCCATGAAGGTCCGGTTCCGCATCCCTGGTCACCTGACGCACCTTCCGCCCGGATCGTACGGACAGGTACCTCGCTCACGCCGGGAGATCCGCGGATCCCTGATCACCGAAACGGCAGACGACGCGGGAGCTCTGCGCGGCGTCCGCCGGACTTGATCAGCGGTTGGAAGACTGGGCGTACCGGAGGGCCAGAGGTTCCTGATCAGCCCGGACGGCGAGTACGACGTCCTGTTGAGACGTGGGCGGGCCGGCCCGGAGCATCTGCTCCGGGCCGGCCGCCCACGCAATATCAGCTGGCGGCGGGAGCCGGGGCGCGGGTTGGTTCGGGCATCGCCTCGGGCGCGGGCGTCTGCTTCGGATCGGGCTCGGCTGTCACCGCGGAGGGAGCGGGGGTGGGGGCGTAGGGGATCTCTCCGCGCAGGACGGCCTTGGCGCGGTCCTCGTCCAGCTCGCCCTCCCACCGGGCGACGGCCAGGGTGGCGACGCCGTTGCCGACCAGGCTGGTCAGGGCGCGGGCTTCGGACATGAACCGGTCGATGCCGAAGATCAGCGCGAGGGCGGCGACGGGGACGTGCGGGACGGCGCTGAGGGTGGCGGCCAGGGCGATGAAGCCGGAGCCGGTGACGCCTGCGGCGCCCTTGGAGGTGAGCAGCATGACGGCGAGCATGGCCAGCTGCTGGGTGAGGCTGAGGTCGATGCCGAGGGCCTGGGCGAGGAAGACCGAGCCCATGGTCAGGTAGATGGCGGTGCCGTCGAGGTTGAAGGAGTACCCGGCGGGCAGCGTGATGCCGACGACCGGTTTCGAGGCGCCCACGTGCTGAAGCTTGGCCATCATGCGCGGTAGGACGGGCTCGGTGGAGGAGGTGCCCAGGACGATCAGCAGCTCTTCCTTGATGTAGCGCAAGAAGGGCAGCAGCCGCAGTCCGTTCAGGCGCATCACGGTCCCGAGGACGACCAGGACGAAGAAGAGCGCCGTCAGCCAGAACGAGCCGACCAGCAGGGCCAGGTGGCGCAGGGTGCCCAGACCGTAGTTGCCGATGGTGAAGGCCATCGAGCCGAACGCGCCGATGGGAGCCAGCCGCATGATCCAGCGGATGAGCGTGAACAGAACCGTGGAGAACTTCTCGACGCCCCGGGCGATGCTCAGGCCAGCCTCTCCGCTGGCGTGCAGGCCGAAGCCGAACAGCACCGACACCAGCAGCACCGGCAGGATCTCGTTGCCGGTCAGGGCGCTGACCAGGGTGGCCGGGATGGTGGCGAGGAGGAACTCGGCGAAGCCCTCGTGGGCCGTGGTCGCCTCCGGCGGCAGGCCCTTGGTGGACAGGGTCGAGAGGTCGATGTGCAGACCGCTGCCCGGCTTGACGACGTTGACGACGACCAGGCCGATCACCATGGCCACGGTGGTCAGCACCTCGAAGTAGACCAGAGCCTTCAGGCTCACGCGGCCGACCGCGCGGGCATTGCCCATGGAGGCGATGCCGTGGACGACCGTGCAGAAGATGATCGGCGCGATGAACATCTTCACCAGCGCGATGAAGCCGTCGCCGAGCGGCTTGAGATCAGCGCCGACGGACGGCCACAGCCCGCCCACGGCGGCGCCGAGCAGGACGCCGATCAGGCACTGGATGTAGAGGTGGGACAGCATCCGGCGGATGCGGCCGGGCGGTGCGGTGGCGGTACCCGGGGCGGCGTCGTTGCGGCTCATGCGGGGCGTCCTTCCAGGACGGGAACGAGGAGTTCGGCTCGGGCGATACGCCGGGCGGCGCGGTGCAGGAGCACCGTGGGGGACGCGCCGTCCGGTGCGGGAACGGCTTGGGTGACGATCACGCCGGCGGGGGTGCCCAGGCGCAGCGTGCCGTCGGCGCTCTGCCGGGCGACGCGGTGGGCGAGGGTGCCGGGGATGGCGGCGGCCGCGGTCAGGGCCACGGCAGAGGTCAGGCCGATCGCCGGGTGCGGGGCGTGCATGGAGACCATGCGCACGGCCAGGTCGTACTCGTCCTGGTCGACGAGTATGCCCTGTGTGGTGCGATAGGGGGCAGGCCGGGCGACGATGCCCACCTTCGGTACCGCGTGGCTGACCGGACCGCCCTCGCGGGCCAGGCCCATGGCTAGCGCTGCCTGGCGGCGCAGCAGGGTCAGCGCGGGCACTGCGGTGGCGAACGCGGTGAGGGATTCCGTGCCGTCGAGACCGAACGCCTTGGCCTCGAAGAGCGCGGCCGGCGCGCCGGCGTCCACCAGGGATGCCTCGACGGGACCGTCCGGGCCGGTCAGCTCGTCCAGCGTCCGGCCGGTCGGCAGAGCGCGGCCGGTCGTCGAGCCCGCCGGGTCCTGAAACCCGAGCAGGACCGGCACTCCCGGCGTCGAGGTACCCGGCACCACGGCCATGCCCTCCTCCGGGGCCACGCCCTCAGGCGTGGGGATCGTGCCAGTGAGGCGGGCCCCGGTGTTCACGTTGAGCATGCGGACGGTGGTGGTTTCCGATGTGATCGGCACGAGCTTGTGGTGGACGGCGTACAGGGCCACGGCGGTGGCGCAGTTGCCGCAGTTGCTGGCCCACTCCACGCGCTCGTCGCCGATACCGACCTGTGCGAAGGCGTACTCGACATCCACGCCGTGTTCGGCCGACGCCTGTACGACGGCGGCCTTGGAGGTGGTGGAGGAAGCGCCGCCCACGCCGTCGATCTGACGGGGGTCGGCGGCGTTGAAGGCGGCGAGCAGCAGGGCATCGACATCCACGCCCGTGGCGACCACGTCGCGGTGGTCGAAGATCCAGCACTTGCTGGTTCCTCCGCGGATCATCTCGCCCTGCAGACGCAGCACAACTGACTCCTCACAAACATGGAAGGGGAAGCCCAACGACGGTCTCGCCGTGCGTGGTGTCCTCCACGGTGGGTGACAGCAGCGTGAAGTACAATCTCGGAAATCTGCATGGCTATTAAGGTGAAGTGAACGCTGGAGGTGGCGGCATGCTCGACGTCCGGCGCATCCTGTTGTTCACCGAGGTCGCCCGGCGCGGCTCGGTGACTGCGACAGCCCGCGCCCTCAACTACACCCCGTCAGCGGTATCGCAGCAGATCAGCCGCCTGGAAGCGGAGGCAGGCCAGCCCTTGCTGGAACGCCACGCCCGGGGCGTGACCCTCACCGACGCCGGACGGGCGCTGGCCGAACGAGGGCAACGGATCGAACGCGAACTGCAGGCCGCGGAAAACGAACTCGCCGACTACGCCGGCCTGCGCGCGGGCACACTGCGCATCGGCACCTTCCCCACGGTCGGCGCCTCGCTCCTCCCGCAGGCGGTGATCGCCTTCCGAGACGCCCACCCCGACGTACGGCTGACCGTCCGCAGCGCCCGCATCGCCGGACTCTGGACGATGCTGGAGAACCGGGAGATCGAAATGTCGCTGATGTGGGACTACGACTGGAGCCGAATCGACCGGGAGGACATTGTCATCACCCCACTCCTCGATGACCCGCCGGCCCTTCTCGTCAGCGACCACCATCCACTCGCCGACCGTAACGCCGCCTCACTCGCCGACTTCGCACACGACCCCTGGATCACCCGCGCCGAACATCACCCGGTGGCCGAAGCCCTCGTCCGCGGCTGCCGCGCCGTCGGCTTCGAGCCCCACATCGCCTACGAGGCCCACGACTACCAGGAAGCCCAGGCCATGGTCGCCGCCGGTATCGGCGTCGCCCTCGCCCCGACCCTGGCCCTGGAGGGCATCCGACCCGGCGTCAACGTCCTGCCTCTCCAGTCGCCGGCCCCCATCCGCCGCATCCTCCTGGTTCGCATGGCCGACCACTCACTCACCCCCGCCGCCCTGACCTTCGCCGGACTCCTCCGCGACGCCGCCGCGGCCCGAACACACTGACGCTGACACCGAACCACACCGGACCGGGCTGCCGGTCTACTTCGCCGACCCGCGCAGCCCATGGCAGCGCGGTACCAACGAGAACACCTATTGGTGCAGCCTTGCCGGGCCGGGCTTCTTCGACGGGAGAGGCTCGGCGGGGCCGCCGGGTGACTCGGAGAACACGTGCCGAAAGGCTTTCCGTTGAGATGTCTACGGCGGTCCACAGGGCGAGAGCCCTGGCCGGGAGTGACTTGATAGAAGCCTGCTGAGCCGTCAACTCGCAATAGGTCTGTCCCCTGGCCAGGGCCCTCGCATCTGTCCCGTCATCCGCGACAGCAGACAAGAGGACAACTCGATGGTGACAGTGGGGATCGACCCGCACAAGCACGTACACGTCGCAGTGGCCGTCGACGCTGACGGCAAGCGGCTGACCAGGCCGTTGACCGTCAAGAACGACGCGAACCTGATCGGCGTCCTGCTCAAGTGGATCCGCACGATCGCCGACGGCACCCCCATCACCTGGGCAATCGAGGACGGTCGCGGCTTCGCCCGCCGTCTGGCTGACGGCCTGCTGCTGACCGGCCACGAGGTGGTCTGGGTCCCCACCCGGCTGATGGCCGCCCACCGCAAACTGCACGCCGCCACTGGCTCGAAGTCCGACCCCGTCGACGCTGCCGCGGTCGCCCACGCCGCGATCGCCACCCCCGGCCTGGACCGTCACCGCATCGACGACCGCGTGCGCGAGCTGCGCGTTCTGGTCGACTCACGGGCCGACCTCGTCCGACGCCGCACCATGGTGATCAACCAGATCAAGGCATACACGCACCTCTGGCTCGACCACACCCCCGGCGACCTCACCCGCCGGCCCGGCATGACCTCGCTGACGGTGCTGGTGGACACCACGGACATGAGCGATCACGTCCGCCGGGTGCTGATCGAGATGATCACGGAGATAGACGGGCTGAACAAACGTGTCCGCGGACTCGAAACCACGATCCGGGAGCTGGTCACCCCGCTGGCACCCGCGCTCCTGGAGATCACAGGGATCAGCCACGTCTCCGCGGCGGTCCTCCTCGCCGAGATCGGTGACATCACCCGTTTCGCCAGCTCAGCAAAGCTCGCCCGCTACACCGGGACCGCACCGATCCCGGTCTACTCCTCCGACAAGGAACGCTACCGACTGCACCGAGGCGGCAACCGGCGGCTCAACAGCGTGCTCTACACGACGTCCATCGTCCAGCAACGATTCCATGCGGGCGCGCGAGCACTCCTGGCCCGCCACGAGCCGACCAAGGGAGCCCGCGGAGCCCGACGCATCCTCAAACGCCACCTGATCGACGTCATCCACCGCGCCATGACCCAAGACCGAGCTACCTGGCAGCACCACATCACTCAACATCAGCTCGCCGCTTGACATAGAAGCGTCAACGGCCTGCTGCGGCAGTACTTCCGACTTGTATCGGGGTAGCGGTGTTCGTGATCGGGTTGGCCGCCCGTAACGTGCCGCAGGACGCCGGGCAGGCTGACTCGAGTACTTCCTGCCGCTCGCGAGGGCTGGCTCTCTTTGGGTGTGTCGACCTGCCCGGTGTCCGTTCGCGGCTTGACTCAACAGAGGCATGAGCATCGGCCACCCCACGTTTCTCGAAGTCGGGATGTCAGCTGCGGATTCCACTGACCCGACGTCCGAGAAAGAGGAACGCCATGATGCTGATCGGCATCGATCCGCACAAGTCGACCCACACGGCCACGGCCGTCGATCCCGAGACCAACCGTGATCTCGCATCGATCCGCATCGACGTGACGCTCCAGGAGTACCAGCGCATGCTGGACTGGGCCTGCCAGTGGCCTGAACTCCAGGCCTCGAAAGACACTCGACTGGAAGACACCCGCCGAAGCGTTCAACGAGCACCTACAGTTGCTCCAACAAGACGGTGTTGCATCGACCAGTTGAATCTGAGCAGTACACATCGTTCGCACTCGCCGAGCACCTCGACCGAGCAGGCATCGCCGCGTCGATCGGCTCAGTCGGCGACGCCTACGACAACTCCCTGATGGTGTCCACGATCGGCCTGTTCAAAACCGAGCTGATCAAGCCCCGCCGCCCCTGGAAGACACTCTCCGAGGTCGAGCTGGCCACCGCCGAGTGGGTCGACTGGTACTGCCACCGCCGACTCCACGGTGAAATCGGGCACATCCCACCCGTCGAATACGAGAACAACTACTACCGAGCAACCACGAAACCCCAGGTCACAGTCAAGATCTACAGTCTCGATCGAACCCGGAACGGTTCAAGACGCACGCCCCCTACGACACACCAGTGGGGCCAAGAGAACTTGGAACCCTGGTCCCCAAACAAGTGCGTATAGAAAATCACTCGCATCCTCATGCCGCTGTGGTGGTCGCGCCGGATGATGGTGTCCCACGAAGTGGTGTAGTCACGGGCTGAGTCGATCCGGTTCTGCATGCCCGGGGATTTGCTGCTGGCGATCGGGCTGTTCCTTCTTGAAGAGCTCGGTCACGGACTCTTCGGAGAGGTAACGGCGGCGAAGACCTGCCACTCGTCAGCAGTTGTTGATCTGCCGGTGCCGGGATGTTCGCGAGTTGTGGCCGCACCGGGCGTGTCGATGGGCCTCGCGACCACCGTTCAGCGTGTCGAGCTATGCGTCTGGTCGAGAGGGAACTTGCTGGGCAGGACTGGACGAGTTTCGCCGGCCCACCGTGAACCCTGCACCAACTACCGATGAACGCCGTACAACCAGCCGCGCCTTTCGGCGGTCACACCAGATGTCCCGTACCCCTGTCGACCGAGTGGGAGCTTCCGTGCCACACAGCCGCCGCATCCTGACGTACGCCATCGCAGCCGCCGCTGCGGCGACCGCCGGGTTCGTGTTCCCGCCCGGGGCCACCGCTGCCGCACCCCGTACCGCCACGAGCGACTTCAACGGCGACGGCTACGCGGACCTCGCCGTCGGCGTCCCGGACGGGACCGTGGCCGGCGAGGCCAAGGCCGGGTACGTGAACGTGGTCTGGGGCGGCCCGAGGGGCATCGGCGCCCACGGAAGCATCCGTGTCACCCAGGCCACTCCCGAGGTTCCCGGCACCCCGGAGGCGGGCGACCGCTTCGGCGCGTCCGTGGCCCTGGCGGACCTCAACGGCGACGGCATCGCGGAACTGCTCGCCGGTGTCCCCGGCGAGGACGTCACCGACCGCGGTACGGACGCGGGCATGGTCATTGGCGTGGGCGGCGCGAAGAGTGGTACGCGCCCAGGGTCCAGCGTTCTCACCGGCCCGGCGCCATCCGCGGGATACGGCAAATCGATCGTCGCGGCCGACCTGACCGGCGGCGAGAACAAGGTGATCGTGATCGGCGGTACCGACAAGGTCGTCGCTCGTGTCATCCAGGGCGAGGACAGCATGATCACCACCGTCGTCGCCGCTCCCATGGGTGGCCGCGCCCCCGTCCTGACCACCGGCGACTTCGACAGCGACGGCCGCGACGACCTGGCCGTGGCGTACTGGACCGCGGGCGACCCCAACACGCAGTCCCACGTACGTCTGTGGAAGTGGGACGCCGACCGGTCCGAGATGGCCAACTTCTGGAACACGGACAACGCCGGCGTGAGTGCCCTGGCCGCCGGCGACTTCGACGGCGACGGCCACGACGACCTGGCGCTCGGCGAATGCCGCGAGATCGCCGACGAGAACATCGACGACCCGTGCGGCCCCGAGCGACTCGCCAAGGGGGGCGGCATTCACATCCACTACGGAAGTGCCGCGGGTGGCTCGTTCGGCAGCCGTGCCCAGACCCTCAACCAGGACACGGCGGGCGTCCCGGGTGTGGCCGAGGACGGTGACCGCTTCGGTGCCTCCCTCGCCGTCGCCGACGTCAACCGCGACGGCCGCGACGACCTGATCGCGGGCGCTCCCGGCGAGGCCATCGGAAGCAGAACGGGTGCGGGAGCCGCCTGGCTGCTCTACGGAGGCGCTCAGGGCCTGTTCGGCGCTGGCGGCGCTGCCAGGGCAGTCTCCTGGAACCAGGACACGCCCGGTGTCCCGGGCGTCGCCGAGGCGGGCGACACCTTCGGCGCGGCGGTCGCCTCGGGTGACCACAACGCCGACGGTGTAGCGGATGTCTCGGTCGGATCCCCTGGCGAGAACGCATCCCTGGGCGCTGTATGGCTCCTCCCTGGCGGCTCGGCCGGCGGCTCGGCGGCCTTCTCGCCCCGCACGCTCGGCCTCCCGTATCTGTCCACGGCTCAGAAGTACGGCAAGCCGCTGAGCAGCCGCTGAGTGCGCCCTACGGACGTGTGCGCCCGCCCCCGCAGCGTCGGCCCGCCCGCCGGCCGACAAGCCGACGCCTCTCTGCCCGGAGCACTTGATGTATGCCTCGGCAGCTGTGCAACGCAGCGGCGGTGGCGGGCCAGACTCCGCAGCGCCCGCGACGTCCTCGTTGAAGGCCGGGTCACGTCCCATGAAGTGGTGTAGTCACTTGCCGAGCTGATTCGGTTCTGGCGGGGGAAGTTGGCGGTCGTCCTTGGTGGGTTTGGGGTTGAGGAGTTCGGACATGGAGCCTTCGGAGAGGTAGCGGCGGTCGAAGACCTGCCATTCGTCATGGAGTTCGGCCAGGACCGCAGCGGCGAGGCGGTCGAGGGCGCCGGGGTTGGGAAAGACCTGGACGACGTCGGCCCGCCGTTTGATCTCCCGCTTCAGCCGTTCCAGCGGGTTGGTGCTCCAGATCCTCTTCCAGTGGGCCGGCGGGAAGTCCGCGAACGCGGTGATGTCTGTCGCGGCGTCCAGCAGCATGGTCTTGACCTGGGGGAACTGCCGTCCGAGCATGTCAGCCACCACGTTCAGCTGGGCGCGGACGGCCTCGCCGGTGGTCTGCGCGAAGATGGTGCGGATCGTTGCCGCCACCATCTCGCCTGAGCCCTTTTCGATCACGCTGAAGACGTCTCGGACGAAGTGAAGCCGTCAAGGAACAACCCGTTGCTTTCATAGGACAAGCCCGTTGCTCTGGTATGAGCTTCGCCGACGACGTTCTGGACCAGCTCGCGCTGCGGTTCCAGGTCGTGTTGCCGCATCTGAACGAGCGCCAGCGGCGTCTGATGCTGGGGCAGGAGGCGCGACTGCTCGGACATGGTGGGGTACGGGCCGTGGCACGGGTGGCCGGCGTGAGCGAGACCACGGTCCGCAAACGGTGTGTTCGAGCTGGAGGCCGGTGAGGATCCGTTGCGGGACGGGGGCGTCCGGCGTCCCGGGGGTGGCGGCCGCAAGCCCGCCGAGGAACAAGATCCGTCCCTGGTTCCGGCGTTGCTGCAGCTGGTGGAGCCGGACGAGCGGGGCGATCCGATGTCTCCGCTGCGTTGGACGACCAAGTCCCTGCGCAACCTCGCCGAGGAGCTGACCCGGCAAGGGCACCCGGTCTCCGCTCCGACGGTCGGTCGGCTGCTGAAGGGGCAGGGCTTCAGTCTGCAGGCCAGTGCCAAAACGTTGGAGGGTAAACAACACCCCGATCGGGACGCGCAGTTCTGCCACATCAACGAACAGGTCAAGGAGCATCAGTCCGGCGGTCAGCCGGTGATCAGCATTGATGCCAAGAAGAAGGAGCAGCTGGGGCAGCTGCCGAACCCGGGACGGCAATGGCGCCCCGCAGGCGATCCGGTGCAGGTGGAGGACCACAGCTTCTACTTCATCGGCCCCGACATCGAGGTGGCGATACCCTTCGGCATCTACGATCTGGCCCACGACAGCGGCTGGGTGAACGTCGGTACCGATCACGACACCTCTGTGTTCGCCGTCGAGTCGATCCGCCGCTGGTGGCGCGCCCGTGGCCGGGTGGACTACCCGGATGCGGACCGGTTGCTGATCACCGCGGACTGCGGAGGGTCCAACAGCTACCACTACCGGTTATGGAAGGCCGAACTCGCCGCGTTCGCCGCCCAGATGGGCCTCACGGTGACTGTCTGCCACTTTCCGCCTGGCACCTCGAAATGGAACAAGATCGAGCACCGGCTGTTCTCCCACATCACCATGAACTGGCGTGGCAGGCCGCTGACCAGCCGCGAAGTCTTGGTCAACAGCATCGCCGCGACCCGCACCCGCACCGGCCTGCACGTTCACGCCGAGTTGGACACCGGGACCTACCCGGTGGGAATCGCCGTCAGCCGCGAGCACCTACGCTCACTCCCGGTCACACCCCATGACCAGACCTCGCGAGCCTCCCCGATGCTCAACGCGCAGCGCCACCGCCAACCATGCACGAGCTCGTTAGTCGCGGACGGGGCCGGTCGGTCCGTCGGCGCGGACTGTGCGAGCAGGAGCCAAAATGCGCCATCTAGGGCGGCTAGCAACCAACGGTGACTGAATCTTGCTCTAACTTTCGGCAAATTGATCGATATCTTGCTGCGGTCTGATCGATGCCCGCAGAGGGCAACCAAGTGGGGGTGGCGTGTGTCTGGACGTGTTCGAAGACTCATAGGTAGAACCGCGATCGCGTTTGCGATGGCGGTGTCGGTGGTGAGCGTGGCGACTAGCGCACAGGCAGGCCCAGATGTATGCCCGCCTGATGAAGGGGAATTGACGGTCAACCAGATACCGGCGGGCATGCATGTGCAGGCCTGCGATCTCGTTGGCCGTGTCGTCACCTACGACGGCACTGGCGTAACGATTCCTGAGGCTGAGACTGCTGTATCCATCGACATGCTCGCTCTGGACGGGACATCGCACGGGTTTCAGCTAGCGGTCGCTGCGGACGGCCTCATCTCCTACGACCTGTCTGAGAGCAATTTCGAATCGCCGAGTGCTGGATCGGACCGCGCTGACGTAGTCCGTCCGAGCACAACAACAGCCGACCTCACGGACGAGTCGGACGGTACCGACCCCGATCCGGTGGATCCTGAGGGAGTCGCGGTGGCTGATGCGGACGCCACTAGCTCCCCTGGCGCGTGCAGTGACGGCGCCTACGCAACGGCGGACCGGAAGGAGTATGGCACCTACAACTGGTATGTGGGTGACGGAGGAATGCCTGGCGGTATGACGCGGGGCGACGCAATCTGGTACTTCACCAACGCGATCTATGGCATCGAAGGCAGCGTCAACAACTGTGGCTACACCGATCAGGTTCCCGCGACGGCCCACTACGCGGGAACTACCACGTACGAGGCGGACATCAGCGATCACGGCACATGCACGGCCCGCGACGGAAAGAGCACTTGGGATGCGGGAAACCTTGAAGGTGCCCTCGCTTCGACGTGTGCGTGGACCTGGCCCACACCGGGAGCAAAGAACGACCTTCGGGAAGCGGATGTCCGCTTCAACACACATGACGTTGACTTCACGAAGCAGCCAACCACCAGCTGCATCGGGAAGTATGACATTTTGTCAGTCGGCACACATGAAGCTGGGCATGTGTTCGGTCTGAGTCATGTTGGTTCAGGGCATGAAAACCTCACCATGTATACGGCCGCCGGCCCTTGCTCTACGAAGATGAGGACGCTCGGCAAAGGCGACGTTAACGGTCTCAGGAGCATCTACTAGGAGGCACGATGGGACGCGCTCGACGTTGCGCAGGTACCGCGCTGATGGCACTCGTGATGCTGTCCGCAGCAGCAGCCTGCGGCTCTGATGGTACTGAGGCAAAGAGTGAAGGCGTCTGCCCTCGTGCCTTTACCTATGATGACCGCACTTACACGAGCGTCGCGAATGTGGAGTTCCGAGTCGGCTCGAAGCTCGGTACGGCAACGCCACCGCCCTGTAATGACACCGGCGGCCAGGAGGATGGAACGCAATTGGCTGCTGAGAACGCCTATGCCGTGAAGGGCATCTCGCCAAAGGTAGCCATCGCGGTCGGGGAGACACCGGAAGAAGCTGTGCTCACGGCAGTATTTTCCGGCAAGGAGGTTCCCCCTGAGGTGAAGAAGCTGATCAACCGGTCATAAAGCGGTAGTCAGGGCGCGGCTGGCGCTTTGCCGCCGTGCCCTGGCTACGCCCAAGAAACCAATCGCTCATCAAGTTTGAAAGTACCCCGCGTTGAGACCCTGGGTCGAGGAGCCCCGGCCCCCGGAAAACAGCGCCCGCTCCCGCGACTTGAGGCGTCGGCCCTTCTCAGCCGCCGACTGGCCGCCGACCGTGCGGGCCGCGCCGGGCGTGAAGACCTCCTGCTCGGCCTCCCGCTGGCTCCAGGTGGTCCCGTAGCGGCCCGCGATGCCCAGCATCGACTCGAAGCCCTCGGCGATCTGTGCGTACGCCTGCTCGGCCTGGTCGGCCGTGATGCCCAGCGTCGCGTAGCCCTCGAAGTCGAGCGTATTGACGCCGAAGCCGCGGCGAATGGCCGCGGCGCCGATGGCGCCCGCGGCGGCCTGCTTCTTGAGGATCGGCTCGCCTCGCTTCCTGTCGAGGAAGTACGCCGTCAGATCGGCCTCGTTGATCCCCGTACATCTGGAACAGAGCCTGCTTGTACTGCGGGTTGGCCTGGCTCGTGGCGGCCACGGCCCAGGTCCGCGCGGGACTTGATCTCGGTGGGGGAAACGTCGTCGGCGATCCACTTCGTGAAGTCGGCCGGGTTGTCGTAGAAGCCCTTGGGTAGGCCGGCCGCGCTCAGCGTCTGCCGGTAGGCGGCCTCGGCGCTGAGGTACTCGGCCGGTTCAGCACCGGCAGACCCGCCTTGGAGCGCAGCTCGTTGCCCGCGAAGCGCTGCTTGCGTGGTGACGGCGGACGGTGCGGGGACCGACTCTTCAAATAGGGATCCACTCTCCCTGGGCGGCGGCCGGGCTCAGCCGGAGGGCGATCGGCCGTCAACCCCGCATGACCTCCCGCACCGTCAAGCTCTTTGCCGACCGCCAAGGTGTCCCGGTTCGGGTCCGCCACCGTATGCCGTCGATCAGTCGTCGCCGGGTCCATATAGCTGGCCGGCCCGGCTTCTTACCCTTCGGTAACAGCGGCTCAAGCACCGCCCACTGCGCATCCGTCAGATCTCCTCGCCCCACGAATCAAGCGCGCACGGGGCGGGCGCGCGCCTGTGCCGTTCGGAAACTAGTCGCTGCTGGTCAGGCTGCGTATCCGTACTCGTTGATGACGCCGCCGAGCGCTCGGGTGCGGAGGAGTCGACGCGCGGCCAGGTCGGTCGGGGGCGCTGGGTGCTTGTGGGCGAGGGGTGGAAGCTGTCCCCGGGCCTGGTGCGGGCGATGACGGTTGTAGTGCCGGGCGTAGGCCTCCAGGGCCCGTCGGGCGTGGGCCTCGCTGCATATCAGCAGGTGGTCGAGGACCTCGCGCCGCAGGGTGCCGATGACCCGTTCGCAGTGCGCGTTCATCCGAGGAGCTCGCGGCGCGGTCCTCACGACCTCGATGTCGTCGGCCGCGAAGACTGCATCGAAGGACTCCGTGTACTTCGCGTCCCGGTCGCGGAGCAGGAAACGCAGCGAGTCTGCCCGCACACCCAACTCGATGGCCAGGTTTCTTGCCTGCTGCACCGTCCAGGGCCCGGTGGGATGGGCAGTCACGCCGGCGATGTGCAGGCGGCGCGTGCCGTGCTCGAGGAAGACCAATGCGTACACCCGGCGCAGATCGACGAGATCGATGTGCACGAAGTCGCAGGCGATGATGCCCTCGGCCTGCGCGGTCAGGAACTCATGCCACGTCGGCCCGCCGCGGCGCGGGGCGGGATCGATTCCGGCCGCCGTCAGGATCTCCCAGACCGTCGTGGCGCCGATCGAATGCCCCAGACGAACGAGTTCACCTTGGATCCGACGGCAGCCCCACCGCGGATTCTCCCGGGCCAGCCGCATCACCAACGCCTTCACCACGCTCGCGGTTGGCGGCCTGCCCGGCCTGCCCGGCCTGCTCCGGCGCTTGCTGTAGTCCCACTTGCGCGCGATAAGTCTGCGGTGCCACGCCAGCACAGTTGCAGGCGTCACCGGGAAAACGCGCGCCCACCGACGCCGCGGGATCAGCGCAGACAACGCCGCGAACCACAGCTGGTCCGCCGGCGCATACCGCACCAGTCCCTTGAGCTGCCTGCGCAGCACCGCGTTCTCATGCCGCAGCACCAGCAACTCAGCATCCTTTGCCGCGCGTCGGCGTAGCAGCACCGCCGGGACCGACAGCAGCTTCCGCGCCACGTGATACACCAGTGAGACGAGCATCCGGACAGGGTTCCAGGAGCTCACAGTGGCGCGCCAGACCCTCTCCGAGCAGCAGCGATGAGTTTCCGAACGGCACAGGATCACCTCGGCATGCGGGTGCTCGCGAAACCGGGCCTCGATCAAGGCGTCGAGCTCGGCGATCTCCTCATCGAGGGCCATCACCCCCTTCGCGAGGCGGGCCGCCATCGCGGCGGCCAGCTTCTCGCCAGGCAGGGCCGTGTGCTGGGCCTCGGCGGCCTCCACGGCGGTCCTGGCGAGCGCTTTCGAGCTGCGGACCTTGCGATTGTGCAGCCACGTCTCGATGCGTTTGACGCCGCTGCGGCGGATCGCTGCCGGAGTCTGGTAGCCCGTCAGCAGCATGACCGGACCTTTGTTAGTCAGGTCCAGAGACCTCTCCAACGCCGGGAATATCTCCAGCAGTTGAGCCCGCAGCCGGTTGATCTGGCGAGTGCGGTCGGCCACCAAGTCTGCGCGGCGCGTGGTCAGAGTACGCAGGTCAACCGCGATTTCGTCCCCGGGGCGCAGCGGCCCCAGGTCGCGGCGCATACGGGCCTGGTCGGCGATGACGAAGGCGTCCTTGGCGTCCGTCTTGCCCTCTCCCCGGTAGGAGGCCGAGGCGCGGTGCACGGTCAGGCCGGTGATGTAGACCATCGGCTGAGCCTGGCCGAGCAGCAGCCCGATCAGCAGGGCGGCCCCGCCGTGGTAGAGGTCGACTGCCCACAGCGCGTCTTCGTCGAGGGCCAGGACGTCCCTGATCAGTTCCAGCAGAGCTGTCTCGTCGTTCAGGACCCGGCGGGACAGCAGCCGTTCGCCGTCAGTGTTGATCACCACGCAGTGGTGATGTTCCTTGCCGATGTCCACTCCGGCCCAGATCCGGGGCACGGTCACCTCCGCCAGATCGTCGCGCGTTCAAAGCCCAGCAGACGACCTCGCCGACGTTGCCCTACACAGCGATCGAGTCGCATCTCCCAATTGGCGGTCGAGTCGTCGCGGGGCTCCGGGCGGCCAAGCTCCTTCAGCCATCTGAGGGCGCGCACATGACAGCCATACCCGGAACCCCTGGGGCCACCGATCTACGAATGATCAGTTCAAACCCACGACCAAGAAAGTAGGGCCGCACATGAAGACCCACCATGAATCAGGCCCGCCGCCACTCGTCAGTGGGCCCGACCAGCTACCTGGGCGCGCGCAGCGCAAACTGCTCGCCGCCGGTCTGCTCGGCAGCTCGATCGAGTGGTACGACTTCTTTCTGTACGGCACCGCCGCCGCCCTCGTGTTTCCTCATGTGTTCTTCCCGCACTCCTCCGCGCTGACGGGGACGCTGCTCTCGTTCAGCACGTTCTGGGCGGGCTTCCTGGCCAGGCCGATCGGCGGAGCCATCGCCGGCCACCTCGGGGACCGGCACGGGCGCAAGCCCGTTGTCGTGGTCGCCCTGCTGGGCATGGGTCTTGCCACCTTCCTGATCGGCTGCCTGCCCGGTGCCGGCACCATCGGTGTGGCCGCGCCGCTGCTGCTGGTGGTGCTGCGGTTCGCGCAGGGCCTGGCCTGTGGCGGTCAATGGGGCGGCATCGTGCTGCTGTTGACCGAGTCGGCGAGCCCCAAGCGGCGTGGGTTCGCCGGGACGTTCGGGCAGATGGGCGTGCCGCTCGGCATCATCCTGGGCAACTCCGCCTTCCTGCTCACCACCAAGCTGACCTCCGACGACACCTTCCTGAGCTGGGGATGGCGCGTCCCGTTCTTCTCCAGCGTCCTGCTGTTCCCCGTCGTGCTCTTCATCCAGACCAAGGTCGAGGACACTCCGGAGTTCGAGCAGCTGCGGCGCAGTGCGGAGCGCGGGGCCCGCCCGCAGGTGGCGCAGGCGCCGCTCAAGGAGGCGAAGCTCCTCGTCGCCCGTAGTCACGCGGTCCGCCTGAGCAGCCGGTTCGACGAGGCCATCGACCTCGCGCGCCGGGCCGCACAGCTCATCGGCCCCGAAGCCGGCCCCGAAATCGGCCCCGAAGCGGGCGAAGACCTCGGTGAAGCACTGCGGGCAGAGCTCGCCGTTCATCTCGACACCGTGCACCCCGCGCGCGCCGAGCAGGTCCTCGAACGCCTCACGGCCGTCGGCCCGCACGAGCACGACCTTCTCGCGCCGCGCATCGAGAACGAGATCAACCGTGGCCGCCTGGCCCATGCCGCCCGACTGCTCGACCGCGCGGATGACGCGCACACCGCCGCACTGCGCCCCCGCCTGCTGGTGCGTCAGGGCAGGCTGTTGGAGGCCCGCAGCCTGCTGGAGCGGTTCACCGACGACCACAGCCGCATCCCGATGGCCCACCGCGAGAGCTCGGCTCTGCTCGCCTGGATGCACGCACTCCTGGGGCATGCCGACCGGGCAGCCGAGCACGCCCGGGTCGGGATCGGCCTGGGGCGAGACCTGCGCTCCCCGCTGCTCACCTGCGTCTCGACCGGTCGCCTGGGGCTGGCCCTCATCACCGGCTCAGGACCCACCGACGTCCGCCAGGCCCACCAGCACCTCCTGGAATCCCTCGAACTCGCCGAGCGGCTCGGCGTCGACCGTTTCCGGGCCGAGCCCCTCATGGGCCTGACGGTCCTCGCCGATCGGATGGGGCGGCCTGAGGACACGTTGCGCTTCGGGATCGACGCGGTCGAGATCCTGGCCGCTGCCGGAGACCGCTACCTCGAAGCCATGGCCCGACTGGCGATCGGCGCCGCACTGGCGAGCCGGCACGACCCGACGGCCCGCACGTGGCTCAAGGAGGCCCGGGAGCTGGCGCACGAGTGCGGCGATGCGCTCGTGCCGCTGCTCTGCGACCAATGGCTGGCGTCGCTGGACCTCGCCGAGGGGGACCGGGCCGCGTTCGCCGCGCGGGCACAGGACGTGCTGACCCGCACGGTGGACCTCAACCTCACCGACATCTGGCTGACCCCCGGCTGGCTCGGGATCACCGATGAAGCCGTCCGACGGGCGTGGCTCGACGCGGCGCGGGCGGAGCGGTGCGCCGCCGCCCACGCGGCCTACCTGCAGGACAGGATCAGCCCGCCGACCGGCGGCACCATCACCCACCCCTCCCCACCGGCGCAGTCCGTACTGCGCATTACGACACTCGGCGGGTTCGCGGTCGACCGTGGAGGCGTCACCCTGACCGCGGAGTCGTTCGGGCGGCGCAAAGCGATCGAGATCCTCCTGCTTCTGTGCGCGAGCGAGCGCCACTCCCAGAGCCGTGCGGAGCTGCACGACAAACTGTGGCCGGAGCTGTCACGCGAGAAGGCGAGCGTCAGGTTCTGGGTGGCCCTGCACGCGCTGCACCATGTGCTCGAACCCGAGCGGGCGCCGCGCGAGCCCACCCGATTCGTGCGCACCTCCGCGGACCGGATCTGGCTCGACCCGCACAGCGTGACCGTCGACGCCGACGAATTCCGCGCACACGCCGATCAGTTGCTGGCGTCCGCGGAGTGCGACCCGGCAGAAGGCCAGAAGGTGCTGGGCGCCTACCAACAGCCCTTCCTCCACGACTATCCGGCCTTCGAGTGGGCGATTCCCGTGCGCGACGAGCTGGCGGTCCGCTTCACCGAACTCACCCTGGCGACCGCGGAATCGTTGCTGGAAGCCGGCGACCACACAGCGGCCATCGCCGCCTGCCGCCGTCTCCTCGCCCATGACCCGTTCGTCGAACCGGCCTACGAAGTAGTGGCGGCGGCCCGCCTCGCCGCAGGCGACTCGGCGGGTGCCCACCGGGCATTTCGTGAGTGCGAGCGACTCTTCGAGGAAGAGCTGGACATCAGGCCCACGTGGACTCTGGATTCGTCCGGCGTTCACTCGGTTCGGCATGTGCGGTGACTGCGGCGGGCAGGAGGGCGGGCTGCACCCCTGAGCCGGCTGCCTGGGGCCGATATATCGGCCCCAGGCAGCCGGCGATCTTGTCTCGACGACACCGTCAGCTGTCCTTTGTCACCCAATCGAGTCGTTTGACATCGAACCCGGTCATTTCGACTTCTCTGACAGTGAATCTAATGGCAGACAGCACAAGAAGGCTCCGCACCGCTGATACGCACCCGAACCATCAACACCCCTTGCCCACACGGGAATCAGAGATCCCAGGCAGAGCAACTCTGTCCGGATTCGGTAGACCGCTCTACGCTTCGATCAGGAGCACGACAGCATTCGCGCCTCGTCCTGCCGCAGGGGACTACGACGGGGACACATTCCCGCATGTTCCCGGCCACCGGCCAGGATGCCCCGAGCGAGGGTTGAAGGTTGGAAGCCCGAAGCCGTCGCGCACGCGGCCGCGCCTCGCCGACTGGCTCCCAGCCACGGCGGCCGCCACACCCAGCCCAGCGGGGTCCCGGCCAAGACGACGGTGGATCTTGAACGCGCCAGTCGAGCACGCCCCCGTCCCTGCGCATACCCCGTCTTGCCAGCGCAACGGCCAGCCCTCGTTGGTGTGCTGGGCAACGATTGCCCGTTCGCCGAGTTCTATGAACGCCGGGGCCACGTCTGCCTTCGCATGCATCGGCCACAACTGGGTCGCGGTGCCGGATGTCGGCGAAACCAATGGGGTCCAGTTTCCCCGGGTCGGCGAGGAGGCGTACGCGGCTGGTCTGATCCGCCGCCGCACCGTCCGCTCCGCCGTGTGCGAGCTGATGGACGCGCTTCCCTTCGTCGACTTCGCCGCAGCCGGCCCTGGACGCAGGGCAAAGGGCAGCTCGGAGGGGGGTACGGCCGCGCCTCACCCGGCCGGTGACGGCGTCGCGACACCGCACGACGAGCCCGGGCGAGGGAGGGGAGCTACGCGGTGACTGGGTCCGTGGCCGCGGTGTCGTCGTCGAAGGTCATCTCCGGTGCGGGCCGGCGGAAGCCCTTGGTCAGGACGGCCAGGTAGACGACGCCGATCGCCAGCCAGACGCCGCCGATCTGGAGTGCGACGTCACCGAGCTTCGTGAGCAGGTAGAGGGAAACGCCCGCGCCGATGGCCGGCATCACCAGGTACGAGAAGAGGTGGGGGGTGCGGCCGTGTCTGCGCTCTCGGACCAGGTGGGCGATCACGCAGACGTTCACCAGGGTGAAGCCGAGGAAGGCGCCGAAGTTGATGAACGAGGTGGCTGTGGTCAGGTCGAGTTTCATGGCGATGACACCGGCGGCCGCGGTCAGCAGCAGGTTCGGCACGGGCGTGCCGGTTTTCTTCGACAGGTTGCCGAAGACGGCCTTGGGCAGTGCGCCGTCGCGTCCCATGACGTACATGAGGCGGGCGGCGGAGGCTTGCAGGGCGATACAGGAGGCGACGGATCCGGCGATGGTGACGAAGTTGATGATCTCGGCGTACGTTGTGCCGCCGACCTGGACCTTCAGGTGGTAGGCGGCCGCGTCGACGTCGGCGAACTTCGCGCCGGGGTGGACCAGTTGCATCACGAAGGACAGCACGATGAAGATCGCTCCGGCGGCGATGACGCAGCCGATGATGCCGCGGCCGATCGTCCTCGCCCCGCCCCTGGCCTCCTCGCCCAGCGTGGAGACGGCGTCGAAGCCGAGGAAGGAGTATGCGGCGATGGCGGCGGCCGCCGTGACCGCGCCGATCGACGTGCCGGAGTTCCACAGGGCGTCCGTGGCGGGGGCGGAGGAGCCGTGCTTGCCGAGGAAGACGACACACAGGGTGGCGAAGAGGACCAGCGACCCCAGAGCGATGAACATCAGGACCTTGTTGACGCGGTCCGCGAGCTTCATGCCGAAGACGTTGATGGCGGTGGTGATGCCCACCGAGACGATCAGCCAGACCCACTTGGGTATCTCAGGGAACTGGGCGTTGAAGTAGATTGCCGTGATCAGCCAGCCGACCATCGGGATGAAGAAGTAGTCGAGCAGCATCGCCCAGCCGGACAGGAAACCGATGCGGCTGTCGAGCATCTTGCGGGCGTAGGTGTAGACCGATCCCGCGCCGGGCACGGCGCGCGCCATCTTCGCGTAACTCAGCCCGGTGAGCAGCATCGCGAGGGTGGCAATGGCGAACGCGGTCGGGGCCGCGCCGCCGCTGGTGGCGGCGACCACGCCGAAGATCGTGACGACGATGCCGGGGGAGATGTAGGCCAGGCCGAACAGGACGACGGAGAGGAGGCTCAGGTCGCCCTTCAGTCTCATTGTGTTCTCTGTTGTCTCGCTGTTCATCGTGGTGGCTCCTCGGTGGTGTGGGCGGGGTTCCAGGTGGCGGGGTCGATGCGGCCCCCGTACAGCGGGAGCTCGAGGGCTGGGTCGCCGGGGCGGAACTGGTCCCAGATCCGGTTGAGACCGGCGGTGCCGTAGCGGCGGACGTTGCTGACCTCGTCGAGGTCGATCACGTCGGTGAGGGTGGAGTCGCCGGCATCGACGGTTTCGGCGCGCACCGTGCCCTGTGGATCGATGACGAGGCTGTGGCCGATCCCGGACGGGGCGGCGGAATTGACGCTGGCGACGAAGACCTGATTGGTGATGGCGTTGGCGCGGCTGAGGACGACTTCCTGCGCGCGGTCGCTCGTCGACGTGCGGACCACGTTGACGATCAACTCGGCTCCCATCCAGGCCAGATGGCGGGAGATCTCCGGGAACCAGGTGTCGTAGCAGATGGACAGGCCGATGCGGCCGACCCCGGCGAGGTCCACGACCTCGAACCGGTCGCCGGGCGTGGTCGTCTCGTACGGGCGCCACGGGAAGACCTTGCGGTACGAGGCGAGGCGCTCACCCCGTGGTGAATAGACCAGTGTCGTGTTGTGGACGCGGTCGCCGGTGCCTCGCTCGTAGACGCTGCCGGGCACCAGCCAGATACCCAGATCCCCCGCGAGCTCGGCGAAGGCCGCATCGCGTTTGCCGTCGAGCGGCTCGGCGGCCTTCTCCGGGGCGGCCGGGACGCCGGGGGCGCTCTCGCCGAGGTGCAGTTCGGGGTAGACGACGAGGGCGCCGGGTGCGCGCAGTTTCACGCGCCGCTCCACGTCGGCGGCAAAGCCTGCGAGGTCGTCTGCCGGGCGGCCGGGCGCCTGGGCGAGGATCAGGGGCAGGGGGCGGGCCATGCGGGAACACCAGCCAATCGAAGGAACT
This sequence comes from Streptomyces sp. NBC_00009, assembly GCF_045040855.1. NCBI lineage: Bacteria > Bacillati > Actinomycetota > Actinomycetes > Kitasatosporales > Streptomycetaceae > Streptomyces > Streptomyces sp. NBC_00009. The sequence goes on along the minus strand of NZ_CP108312.1, from coordinate 623,759 downwards.
ATTCGAGGAGAAGTCGACGGAGATTCGGGCGCCGATAACCAGAAATTCCGGTGGGACAAGAATGCAGCCAGTCAGCCATAGCCTCAAATACTTGAGAGGGTTGATTATCATGCCTTTGAGGCATGAAGACGTCATGCCTCCTCCGTCTCCCGAGGGGCCACCGCCATGGAAATCCGAGTGCTGCGCTACTTCCTGACCATCGTGGAGACCGGTTCCGTCACCAAGGCTGCCGAGGTGGTCCGCGTCGCCCAGCCCTCGCTGTCGCGCCAACTGCGCGGTCTGGAAGGGACCTTGGGGATGACACTCTTCGACCGCGGCGGCAAGCAGATGGTGCTGACGGCGGCCGGCCGGCGCTTCCTTCCCCTGGCCCGCGACCTGGTCGCCCGCGCGGACACCGCCGAGGCCGCAGTCGGTGCGCTGGCTGCCGGTCGTGCCATGCGGATCACCGTGGCGGCGCCGCCCACCACCATCACCGACGTGATCGCGCCGTTCCTGGCCACCTGGGGGCCGGAGGATCCGCTCGTCACCGTGCAGGCGGAGAGTCCAGCACATGCGTACCAGGCCCTTGCGAGGGGCGCCGATGTAGCCATCTCCTCGGCACCTCCGAGGCGCCGTTTCGCCGGGCTCCCGGTGGCCCGCCTGCCGCTGTGGGCCTACGTCCGTGCCGACCATGCCTGGGCGGACCGGGACCGCGTCACCATCCAGGAACTGGCCGCGGAGCCCCTCATCGTCCTCACCCCGGCGCACGGCACCCGCCGCATCCTGGACCATGCCGTGCAGGATGCGGACGCCTCGTACGACATCGTGCTCGAATGCGACACCCCGCACGTCGCACAGGCCATGGCGGCTTCGGGCCATGGTGTCGCGGTGGTCTCCGACGATCCCCGCTTCGACCTGCACCCGCTGCTGATCCTCGACAGCACGGGCGAACCGCTGCAGATCCACCTGCACGCGGCGTGGGACGCCAGCCACTATGCGCTGCACAGCATCGAGGCATTCGCGGCCGGGTTGTCCCGTTTTTGCGTCGAGCGGTACGGGCCACAAGTCGCCGACCGCCTATGAACTGCAGCGACGACTACAGACCACGGCCCTCACCACGACGCGAGGCGTGAGCGCATGCCGACCCGACGGCCGACAGGGCCAAGGAGAGCTGGAGGTATGCCTGGCAAGCAGCCTGGCCAGACCAGGCAGGCATTGGACGGTGGCCCCGGTGCGCCCCACCATGCGGCGATATCCCACATCAGCCGCCAGCCCGAGAGGACATCGGACCATGCCGAGACCGTTCCATACCCGACGGCTACGCCGTGCCGCCGCCACTGCCGCCGTGCTCGCGGGGCTGTTCGCCGTCCCGCCACCGACGATGGCGGCGCCCGCCGCAACCGCACTCGTACCGGGTGATCCGCTCACCGGAAGCGGTGCGGTGAACCGGACCGAACTCACCGCCGGCCAACTCACCGGGGGTACCGCCGAGGACACCGTGCCCGACAGGGCCTTCGCCCTGCCGGCGCAAGCAGCGCCACCCACCCACAGCTTCGAAGGCACCCTCACCCTCGACGGCCTCTCCACCGCCGGCGGATTCCGCGCACTGAAGGACCCGAACGGATACGGATACGGAGACGCAGCAGCGACCCGGCACCTGCCACCGGTCGACATCGCGCTCGTGCAGAACGGCAGCCACCTCGTCCCGGCGAAGCGCGGGTTGCAGTACACGGGGAACCAGGCGTGGAACCTGGCGGTGGAACCCGGCCGCGCGTGGAACGAGGACGGCGACGGCCAACGCACCCGCGCCTCCCTGCCGTTCGCGCTCGTCGAGCGCAACGCCAACTGCGTGCACAACGGCGCCCTGACGTTCCTCTTCGACAACACATCGATCTCCGAAGTCCGCTACCAGATCACCACGGAGACCTGCGAGTACTTCCAGTTCGACATGTGGGGCCAGGTACCGGCCGACTACCGGCCCGGCCCCGTCGACGGCGCCGAGAACCTGCGCGACGCGTACGCCTCCGAGGTCAAGGGCCGGCTCCCGACCAAGCCCCTCTCGGCTCTGGCCACCGACTACCCGGACAGTGGGGTGGACGTGACGAAGTTCGGCTCCGGCATCACGCCGTCCGCGCTGAGCACCTTCGGCTTGTACTTCGGCGGAGTCCACTACGTGGGCAACTGTCGGACCCGGCAAGGGGAGTACCCGTTCTGCGGCCAGATGCTTCTGCCTTCGTACTCGACCGCGAAGTCGGCGTTCGCGGGAACAGCCATGCTGCGTCTGGCGCAGCGCTACGGCCCGGCCGTGGACCAGGAGAAGCTCTCCGACCGAATCCCCGAGACCGCCGGCAACACTGCCTGGAGCGGCGTCACCCTCGACCGCACCCTCGACATGGCCACCGGGAACTACACCTCGCCCGGCTACGAGACCGACGAATCGGGCCGCACCATGGCGGACTTCTTCGCGGCCGAGCCCTACGCCGACAAGATGCGACTCGCCCTGTCCTTCCCGCGTAAGGCCAGCCCCGGCAGCAAGTGGGTCTACCACACCTCGGACACCTTCCTCGCCACCCGCGCGATGAACAACTACCTGCAGGACAAGGCCGGTTCGGACGCCGACATCTTCGACATGCTCCGCGACGACGTGCTCGAACCCATCGGTGTCGGGCCCGACTCCCTCGTCTCCTCCCGCACCGACAACGGCCCCGGCGGGGTGCCCTTCGGCGGCTACGGCATGTTCTGGACGCAGGATTCCGTCGCCCGGTTCGCGAAATTCCTCAACAACGACCACGGCGCCGTCAACGGCACGCAGATACTCGACCCGGCTCTGCTCGCGGCCACCATGCAACGCACGCCGCAGGACCGGGGCATGACCACCACCGGCACCAAGCCCATGAAGTACCAGAACGGCTTCTGGGGCCGCGAGTTCACCTCCGCCGACAACCCCGCCTACACCAGCCCCTTCTACGTACCATTCATGTCGGGATACGGCGGCATCACCGTCGCGATGATGCCGAACGGCGCCACCTACTACTACTTCAGCGACAACAACGAGTTCAGTTGGAACGCCGCCGTCGCCGAAGCCGACAAGCTAGCGCCCATGCCCGGCGCGGCAGTTACTGCGAGGTAGACCCCACCGAACGCACCCTTTCGGCTGGGGCGCGCTTCGCCTGACAAGACCGTTGCCGGGGTGTCCCTGCGCCTGCCGAAAATCTCGTCCGTGCTGGTCAAGCAGCATGTCGGCATTCGTGGAGGGTGCCGCCGAGTTGGTCGTGTCGGCGTATGTCGAGACGGGCGATTTTGTTGGGATCGATGATGGGTTGGGGCCCTGGGCGGAGTGGAGCTGCCTGTCTCATGGCCTTGTGGGGACGGTGGGTGTTGTGATGGGTTTCGAATTCGCGCAGGGCGTGGCGGAGGTGACCCTCGTTCCAGATGAGGGTGCGATCCAGGAGTTCGTGACGGCAGGTCTGCACCCACCGCTCCGTGATCGAGTTCATGCGCGGGGTGCGGATACCGCTGAGGACAACCTGAATGCCGGAGTCGGCGAGGATCCGGTCGAACAACGCGGGGAACTTCGCGTCGCGGTCTCGGATCAAATGCCGCGCCTGGGCGCCGACATCCTCGAGGTCCATGACCAGATTCCTCGCGGCTTGGGCGAACCAGGCCGCGTTCGGATGCACGGTGGTACCGAGGGCGCGGATGCGGCGGGTGGCGTGTTCGATGACGGCCAGGATGTAGTGGCGTTGGCCGGTCAGGGTGACACTCTCGATGAAGTCGCAGGCCAGCAGGGCGTCGGCCTGAGAGTGCAGGAACGCTGCCCAGGTGGTGCCGGTCCGGTCGGGGGCGGGGTCGATGCCTTGTTGTTTGAGGATTTCGCAGACGGTGGAGGCGGCGATCTTGATGCCGAGGGTGTCGAGTTCGCCGTGAACTCTGCGGTAGCCCAACGAAGGGTTCTCCCGGACCAGGCGCAGGATTAGCGCGCGGATCGAGTGGGCCGTGGGCGGTCGGCCCGGCCTCCTGGGCTGGCATGTGCGGGCATGGCGCCGCTTGATCAGGTCGCGGTGCCACAGTAGCCGTAACCGGCGCAGAGCTTGACGGGGGAGGGGTACCGTCAGAGCGGCGAGGAACGCACAGTCCTCTGGAGCGAACTTCACCTGGTCGGCACCGAGCTGCCGCTCAAGGAGGGCGAGTTGGTGGCGCAGGGCAAGGATCTCCACGCCCTTAGCGCGCTCGCTCATCGGTAGAGTCGCGGTGCGGCGAACATGCTGGTGACGGTCAGGCAGGCGAGGCGAAGTAACACGAGTGTTCATCCTGCCGCACCGCCGAACGAGCTCCTGATCTGCAGGGACGACATTTTCGGCAGGCGCAGGGCCGGCGCGGTACCAAGGAGCACCGCGAACTCGTGGAGGCGATCGCCGCCCGGGACGCCGAGGCCGCGAGCACGCTGATGCGCACCCACTTGGAGCGCACGGCTTCCCGGGTGAAGGACTGACCCCACCGCCGACGACCTGTCCCGAAGCGCCCCGGACCACCGCGGTCCCGGGCGCTTTCGTGTGCGCCGTCGGAAGTCCCGCACCTGGGGTGGCGGTTCGTGCCCGCCCGTCACAGGAGCGCGGCGGCTGCCTCCTCGACGGTCTGGCGCAGGACCTCGCTGATGCGGCGCTGGTCCGTACGGCTCATGCGGCTGATGGGGACGGACACGTTGATGGCCATGCGCACGGGCATCCGCTCCGCGGGAAGGGCGACCGCGACCGATCCGACGCCGTCCTCGCTCTCCTCGGAGCTCGTCGCGTATCCGAGTCGCCGTGCCCTGTCGACCGTGTCCTCCAACTCGGTACGTGTGCGGACCGAGTTGGGAGTCAGCCCCGGTAGCTCCTCCTCCGGGTAGAGCTGGCGCAGGGCGTCCACGGGGAGTTGCGCCAGCATGGCCTTGCCCGTCGAAGTGCAGTGCGCGGGTATCGACCGTCCGAGGCGGGAGGCGACGCGAACCGCTCGCGGGCTCTCGATCGCGTCGATGAACCGCACGGACGTGCCGTCCAGCATGCCCAGGTGGACGGTTTCCTTCAGCTCCGCGTTGACGTGCTCCAGGTAGGGATGCAGCGCGTCACGCACGTCGAAGCGCTGCAGGATGGCGGAGGCCACGCCGGTCAGCGCGGGGCCCGGCACGTAGGCCTTGCCCCGTTCAGCCTGCCGGATGAAGCCACGGTAGTGGAGCATCGCCAGGAGCCGGTGGGCAGTGGACGTGGCGACCCCGAGGTAATGGGCCACATCGGTGAGCCGGAGTTCAGGCTTCTCACCCAGCAGCAGCAGGACCTTGAGCGCGTTGTCCACCGACTCGATGGGGTACTGAGGCGCAGGGCCGCGGCCTAGTGACTCCACACTCTCATTTTTCTTCATAGCAGAAGAGTAGACCAAGACGTTACGTCGTGATCCATGCGGGCGAGGGCCCGGCGGCGGAGAAACTTGGGCGGGACATCGCGGCAGACCTATTGACCAGTGCCTTTCATCACTGTAGGACAGAGAGTCATTCTTCACTACAGAACATTTGGAGCTGGTTCCATGTCCTGGATGAGTCTGGAGCGGGTGCGCGAGCCCGTTTCCGCGGGGGCTCCACCCGGCGGCCGCGCCGGCGCCCTTTCCCCGAAGCTTCGCCGAGTCTCCGTCGCCGCCGTCGCGCTGGCCCTCGTCAGCGCACTCTGCTCCGGCTGCGGTGGCAGCGCTGTGGCGGTGGACGCCGATCACTACACCATCGGGCTGGTCACCAGCCAGACCGGCAATGCCAGCCAGCTGGGTGTGGGTGAACTGCACGGCGCGCAGCTGGCCGTCGATACCGTCAACAAGGCAGGCGGCATCAACGGGCACAAGGTCTCGCTGCGGGTCGCCGACGACCAGAGCAACCCCTCGCAGACCGTGCTGGCCACCCGCCGCCTGCTGCCGCAGACCGCCGCGGTGGTCGGCCCCTCGGTCGCCGGCGCCTGCAACGCGGCCGCGCCGCTGGCCACGAGCGCCGGGCGCGTCAGCTACTGCCTGTCCCCGGGCATCCGCCCACAGCGGGGCTCGACCACCTGGTCGGCCAGCGCTTCCACCGAGGACCTGGCCGAGCGGCTGGTGGAGTACTGGCACCACCGGGGCATCACCCGCATCGGGCTGCTCCACACCACCGACGCCAGCGGCATCGACGGCGGCGAGGCGCTCCGTACGGCCGTCAGGAAGACCCCCGGCATGAAGCTGACCGGAACCGGGGCCTACAGCCCCAAGGCGATCTCGGTGACCCCCCAGCTCCAGTCGGCCACCGCCGGCTCACCGCAGGCCCTGGTCGTCTGGGCGAGCGGCGCCGCCGCGGGAGTCGCGTTCAAGGGACTGAAGGACTCGGGCAACACCCTGCCGGTGGCCACCACGGACGCCAACCTCACCTTTGCCTTCATGGAGCGCATCAAGGACTACGTGCCCGACACCCTGCTCATACCCGCGACCAGGGACTTCTGGGGGCCGCACGCCGGAAGAGGGTTCGCCGACCGCGTACGCCACTACCAGGACAGCTACCGCGCCCGCTACCACGAGGCCCCCGACTTCGGGCCCGGCGTGGCCTATGACGCGGTCATGCTGGTCGCCGAGGCACTCAGGGAGGCGGACGGCGACCCGGCGAAAGCCGTGCAGGCACTCGAGCAACTGGGCCCGTACGACGGCATTCTCGGGACGTACTCCTTCGGCGCCGCCGACCACCGGGGCCTGACCGTGGACGACGTGGCGGTGGTCCGTGCGACCGGCCGCGGCTTCACCTATGTGGGGCGGTGACCCATGTCCGGCACTCTCCAGATCATCCTCTCCGGACTCATCGACGGCAGCGTGTACGCCCTCATTGCCCTCGGCATGACGCTGGTGTACTCGATCAGCAGGGTGATCAACCTGGCGCAGGGCGGATTCGTCGTCCTGGCCGCGCTGACCGCCGTCTCGCTGCAGCAGTACACGGGGCTCGCTCCGCTGGCCGTCGCGGCGATCGTGGTGGTTCTGTTCGCCGGTGTCCTCGCCGTGGTCGACCGCGTGGTCGTCATGCCCGGCTCCCGGCGCACCACGCCGGACCGGATGCTGCTGGTCACGGTCGGTCTGCTGCAGGCCATCGGCGGCCTTCTGCTCCTGGTGTGGGGCAACCTCCCCTACACCATGCGGCCGTTCCTCCCGGCCGACGCGACCGTCGTGGGCGGCGTGCGGATCAGCCCGCAGTACTACTGGATCGCCGGCGCGCTGGCGGTCTCCGTCCTCGGACTGTGGCTGCTGCTGCACCGGTCCCCGCTGGGCACGGTGATGCGCGCCACGGCGAACAACCCGACGGCGGCCGCACTGGCCGGTGTCAACACCGACGGGGTCCGGCTCATCGCGTTCAGCCTCTCCGGCGCGATGGCCGCGCTCGCCGGAACCACCGTCATCCCGGTGACGTTCCTGCAGTTCAGCACGGTGACGCCGTATGCCGTGGCCGGGTTCATCGCGGCCGTGGCCGGCGGTCTCGGCAGCAGCCTCGGCGCGGTGGTGGGCGGTTTCGTCCTCGGGCTGCTGCAGGCCGTGTTCGGCCGCTACATCAGCAGCGAGATCGCCGAGGTGGTGGCGATCGGCGCGCTGCTCCTGGTCCTGCTGTTCCGGCCGAGCGGCATGTTCGGCAAATCGAGTGAGGTGCGCCGATGAGTTCCCCCGCGGTCTCCGGACGCCCCGTATCCGCCCCGGGCCCGGACGGGCCCGCTGCCGCCGCGCAGTCCCCGTCCCTGCCCCGTCATCTGCGCACGGCCGCAGGCGCCCTGGCCGTCCTGGCCGTGCTGGTGCTGCCCTTCGCGCTCCCGGGCTTGACCGGCCTGTTCGTGGTGGTGGGCATCTTCTTCCTGGTGGTCCTCGGCCTGAACCTGCTCACCGGGCTGTCCGGGCAGATCTCCCTGGGCCAGACCCTGTTCATGGCCCTCGGCGGCTATGGCGCCGGACTGCTCACCCTGAAGCTGCACTGGCCGACCACGGTGGCCGCGGTGGCCATGGCCGTGGTCTCGGCCCTGCTCGCGGCTCTGCTGGGTGGCGCACTGCTGCGGCTGCGCGGCTACTACCTGGCACTGGCGACCCTGGGCCTCGCCGTGATCACGGAGTCCCTGGCCGCCGGGCTCCCCGAGCTCACCGGCGGGCCCTCCGGACTGGTCGCCATCCCGAGCCTCCAGCTGGGCAGTTGGACCGTCTTCTCCGACCGGGCCAACTACTACGTCCTGCTCGTCGTGTGCGCACTGGGCGCCTGGTTCGTCGCCAACATCCAGCGCAGCCAGACCGGGCGCGCCCTGAGCGCGGTCGCCGTGGACACCCCGGCGGCCGCCATGCTGGGCATCGCCACGGCCCGCTACAAGACGCAGGCCTTCGTGGCCTCCGCGGTCTTCGCCTCGGTCGCCGGCAGCCTCTACGTCTACTATCTCCGCTTCATCTCACCCGACGTGATCAGTGTGACCGTTGCCTTCAGCGTGGTCATCATGCTTGCCCTGGGAGGGGCCAGGACCCTGGTCGGGCCGCTCCTGGGCGCGCTGATCCTGCAGGGGCTGCCGCAGGCCGGACAGTCCTTCTCGCTCTGGATGCCGCTGGTCGCCGGCATCGTCCTGATCGTGGTCACGACCTACTTCCCCAAGGGGCTGTGGGGCACGGCCAAGGCACTGGTTCGCAGGAGGTACGCACGATGACGCCGTTGCTGGAAGTGGCGGGCCTCTCCCGCCGGTTCGGCGGCGTCACCGCCGTCGACCAGGTCGACTTCACCGTGGGAGAGGGCAGTGCCCGGGCCGTCATCGGCCCCAACGGGGCGGGGAAGACCACCCTGCTGGACCTGATCACCGGGTTCACCGCACCGGACGAAGGCACGGTCCTGCTCGACGGCGAGGACATCACCGGTGTGGCTCCGCACCGGCTCCCGCAACGGGGCCTGATGCGGACCTTCCAGTCGGCCCGCCTGGTCCCGCTGCTCACGGTCCGCGAGAACGTCATGCTCGGCGCCCACCGCTTCACCCGCTCCCGCTTCCTCTCCGACGGGCTGCGCCTGCCCCGCGCCCGGCGCGAGGAACGCGCGCTGAGCGCCCGCACCGCCGAACTCCTTGACTTCCTGGGGCTCACCCCGTTCGCCGACCGTCCGGCAGCCGATCTCCCGGCCGGCGCCCAGCGGCTCGTCGAGGTCGCCCGCGGGCTGTCGGGAGGCCCCCGCATCCTGCTGCTCGACGAACCGGCGGCCGGGCTCGACGACACCGAGACGGCGGAACTCGCCGACGCCCTGAGCGCCGTCCACGCCGGCGGCATCGCCCTGGTGCTCATCGAGCACAACATCGACCTCGTCATGAAGGTCAGTGACCGTGTCCTCGTCCTGGACGCCGGCCGCGTCCTGGCGGACGGCCCGCCGGAAGAGGTGCGGCGCGACCCCGCGGTCATCGAGGCATACCTGGGAGCAGCGGCATGATCATCGAAGTGGACCGGTTGGACGTGCGCTACGGCGCGACCCGCGCGCTGCGCGACGTCTCGTTCGAGCTGGCCGAGGGCGAGGTGGTGGCCCTCATCGGGGCCAACGGCGCGGGCAAGTCCAGTCTGCTGCGTGCCCTGGCCGGGCTGGAAACCCCCCGAGGCGGAACCATCCGTCTCTTCGGCCAGGACATCGGCCACGCACCGGCCCACGAGGTGGCGCGGAAGGGGCTGCGTCTGGTCGCGGAGGGCCGCCAGCTCTTCACCGATCTCACGGTCGGCGAGAACCTCTGGATGGGTGGATACGCCTCGCCGTTCGGTCGCGAGGAACAACAGGCCCAGCTGGAACGGGTCTTCGGGCTCTTTCCCATTCTGCGCGAGTTCACCGGACGGGCCGCGGGGATGCTCTCCGGGGGCCAGCAGCAGATGGTCGCCATCGGACGGGCGCTGATGGGCGGTCCACGCGTCCTGCTGCTCGACGAACCGTCCCTGGGCCTGGCGCCCAAGTACGTCGCGCAGATCCTCGAGGTGGTCGGCGAGTTGGCCGCCACCGGCATCACTGTTCTGCTGGCCGAGCAGAACGCGGCCGCCGCCCTGCGCGCGGCGGACCGCGGGATCGTGCTGTCCAACGGCACGATCACGCACACCTCTTCGGCACAGGAGCTCCTGGACGACGAGGATGTCAGTCGGCACTACCTCGGCGTCGGCACGGCCGAGGACGCCGACTCGGTAGTGGTCCCGCGGCAACTGCCGCGCGCTCTGGACGGGTTGGAGGTCTGAGCAGACCGTCCGTCGGACACGCCGCAGCCCCCGAGGATGCCTCGCCCTCGGGGGCTCTCGGCCGTGCCCGCACGGTCCCGTCCGCGGCCAAAGCCGCAATCCAGAAGAGGAGTTGACGCAGCTCAGCAAGTGTTGTTCTACTGAACAGAGGCGATATCTGCTCTAAAGAAAAATGGCGGAAGGCCTTCAAGTTCGCTTCGAGGAGGAAGGGACGCGATGACCGATCACGACGGCGTCTTCGAGGACGTGCGCAGGGGCATGATCCCCGCGCACATCTACAACGACGAGGAAATATTCGACCTCGAGAAGGAGCGGCTGTTCAGCCGCGCCTGGGTGTTCGTGGGGCACGAGTCCGAGATACCCCACCCCGGCGACTACGTCGTCCGGCGGGTACTGGAGGACTCCTTCATCCTGGCCAGGGACGAGAAGGGCGAGATTCACGCCCACTTCAACATGTGCCTGCACCGCGGTATGCAGGTCTGCAGAGCAGAGATGGGCAACGCGTCACACTTCCGCTGCCCCTACCACGGCTGGTCCTACCGCAACGACGGCCGCATCGCGGGCCTCCCCTTCCACCAGGACGCCTACGGTGGGGAGGCCGGCTTCCGGCGCAAGGGACAGCGGCTGCTGCCCGCCCCGAACCTCGACACGTACAACGGCCTGATCTTCCTGAACATGGACCCCGACGCGCCGTCGCTGCGTGAGTACCTGGGGGACTTCGCCTTCTACCTGGACTACTACACCAAGCAGAGCCCCAGCGGCATCGAGCTGCGCGGACCCCAGCGCTGGCGGGTGAAGGCCAACTGGAAGATCGGCGCCGAGAACTTCGCCGGCGACATGTACCACACCCCGCAGACCCACACCAGCGTCGTCGAGATCGGCCTGTTCCGGGAGCCGAAGGCGGAGAAGCGCAAGGACGGCTGCACTTACTGGGCGGGCAACGGCGGCGGCACCACGTACAAGCTGCCCCCCGGCACCCTGGAGGAGCGCCTGCGGTACGTCGGCTACCCCGACGAGATGATCGACCGGATGAAGAAGTCCTGGTCGGCCGAGCAGCTGAAGGTGATCGGCGACGACGGCTTCATGATCTCCGCGGCGTCCGTCTTCCCGAACCTGAGCCTCGTGCACAACTGGCCCAAGGTTGCCGACAGCGACGACGTGCTGCCGTTCACCTCCATCCGCCAGTGGCAGCCCGTCGGCAAGGACGAGACCGAGGTCCTGTCCTGGTTCGCCGTCGACGCCGAGGCCCCGGAGGAGTTCAAGGAACTCTCCTACAAGGCCTACCTGATGTGCTTCGGCTCAACGGGCATGTTCGAGCAGGACGACGTGGAGAACTGGGTCTCGCTCACCAACACCGCGGCGGGTTCCATGGCCCGGCGCCTGCTGCTCAACAGCCGCATGGGCATCCTCGCCGACGACACCGAGGTCGTCCCGGCCCTCACCCCGGAGCAGTTCGCCGGGCCCGGCACGGCCCACACCGGGTACGGCGAGTACAACCAGCGCGAACTGCTGAACCGTTGGGCCGACCACCTGTCCACCCCGGTCACCACCGCGGCGGCGATCGAGGTCGGCGGACAGGGCCCCCGGAACGAGAAGAAGACGGACGACACCTGTCAGCCGGCGAGCGAGACGGCGGCCAGGAGCACCGACGGAACGAACAACACGGTGGTGACCGGAGCATGACGACCCAGACCGGAATCTACCGGGGTGGCAGCCACTCGGCCGGCCGCACCGGCACCCACTCCGAGCAGGCCGTCCTCGGCCGCGGCGCCTCACGCGTCCAGCGCACCGGCGACACACTCGGCTTCGCCGACGAGCGGCACCTGCTGGCCCACCAGTGGCTCGTCGACGAGACGTACCTGTTCGACGCGCAGACCTACCAGAGCTGGCTCGACCTGCTCACCGACGACATCCACTATCTGATGCCCGTCCGGGTCACCACCGCGCTCGGCTCCGGCTTCGACACGGCACCCGGCATGGCGCACTTCGACGAGGACAAGTACTCGCTCTCCCGCCGGGTCGCCCGCTTCCTCACCGAGCACGCCTGGACCGAGGACCCGCCCTCCAGGATGCGCCACCACCTCACCAACGTCCGCACCTTCGCCACCGAGGACGCGGACCACCTGATCGTCGAGTCCGGAGTCCTGCTCTACCGAAGCCGGGGCGATGTCCGCGAGGCCGCCCAGATGTCCTACGGCCGCGAGGACCTGCTGCGCCGCACCGACGACGGCTGGCAGCTGGCGCGCCGGACGATCCTCGCCGACGACGCCGTCATCCGCATGCAGAACCTGGCGGTCTTTCTGTGAACCTGCAGTGGGAAGGCGAGGAGGACGATGCGAGGTCGGCGCGGCAGGCGGCCGCCGAGAAGGCCGAACTGGTCTCCCGCACGGTCGGCGAACCCATCACCCTGGGCAACGAGTTCTCGGAGATCCGGGTGAGCCGGGTGGAGACCCGCAACGGTACCCGGCTCCTGGTCGAGTCGACCCGTTCCGGCCAGTGGGTGTCCCTGTGCCCCCTGGAGCTGGAGTCACTCACCTGGCAGAACACCGCCACGTTCTCCGCGATGATCGGCAACCCGTTCGGCCCGCTGCTGCAGGAGGAGCTGTGACGGGCTGGCTGGAGGGGAAGCGGGCGCTCGTGGTGGGAGCCGGCTCGGGCATCGGCCGCGCGGTCGTCGACGCGTTCCGCGAGGAGGGCGCCCGGGTGGCGGTACTCGAGCGGGATGCGGAGAAATGCCGCGCACTGAACGAGTCGGCTCCCGACGTCCCGGTCGTCACGGGCGACGCCGCGACCCGGGCCGCCAACGAGCAGGCGGTCGCCACCGCGGTGGAGGTGTTCGGCGGCCTGGACGTCCTGGTCAACTGCGTCGGCGTGTTCGACTTCTACCAGGGACTCGCCGACCTGGACCCCGACCTCGTCGACACCGCGTTCGACGAGATGTTCGCGGTGAACGTCAAGACCCACCTGCACGCCGTGAAGGCGGCACTGCCCGAACTCCGCAGGACCAAGGGCTCGATCGTCCTCACCGAGTCGACGTCCTCCTACTACCCGGGGCGCGGCGGAGTGCTGTACGTGGCGTCGAAGTTCGCGGTGCGCGGCCTGGTCGCCACGCTCGCCCACGAACTCGCCCCCGAGGTCCGCGTCAACGGGGTTGCCCCGGGCGGCACCCTGGGCACCGACCTGCGCGGCCTCGGCAGCCTCGGGCTCGACGCACGCAGCCTGGGCGAGACCTCTGGCCGCGCGGCCGAGCTGGCGGGACGCGTACCGCTGCGGGTGGCCCTCTCCGGGGCCGACCACGCCTGGAGCTACGTGTTCCTGGCGTCCGACCGGTCCCGCGGCATCACCGGAGGCGCCGTCCATCCCGACGGCGGGATCGGCATTAAGGGCTGACCGAGAACACGGCCTGACGAGCAGCAAGGCCTCACGAGCAGCAAGGCCTCACCGGACAAGGCCTGACCGGCAACACGAAGAATGGCGTGGAAGGAACAGACTCATGCCCGTACTCAAGGCGAACTTCGGCGCGTGCCAGGGCTACGCGAACTGTGTGATCGCGGCCCCCGACACTTATGACCTGGACGACGACGGCGTGGTGGTCCTGCTCAAGGACAGCATTCCCGAGGACGATCTGGCCCGCGTCCAGGAGGCAGCCCGCAGCTGCCCCGTCTCGGCCCTGATGATCGAGGAAGCGTGAACGGCACCGTCGTGGTCGTGGGCGCCTCGGTCGCCGGCGTCCGCGCCGCCCAGGCACTGAGGGCCGAGGGCCACCAGGGCCCCATCGTCCTGGTGGACGCCGACTCCGAGGTCCCCTACGACAAGCCGCCGCTGTCCAAGCAGTTCCTCTCCGGGGAATGGGACGCCGACCGGCTCCGGCTCCTCACGCCCGAGGACGCACGGAACGCCGGTCTGGAACTGCGGCTGGGCGTCGCCGCCCGGCGCCTGGACCCGGCCGCCCGGCGAATCGAACTCGCCGACGGCAGCGAACTCGCCTATGACGTCTGCGTCCTGGCCACCGGCGCCGCGGCACGTCCCTCCCCGTGGGGGGCCACCTCCGGCGTGCATGTCGTCCGCACCCTCGACGACGCCGCGGCGCTCCGCAGCGACCTGCGGGCCGGCGGGCCGCTCGTCGTGGTCGGCGGAGGCTTCATCGGCGCCGAGACCGCCGCCACCGCACACCGGCTCGGCTGTCATGTCACCGTGGTCGATCCGCTGCCCAGCCCCATCGGGCGCGTCCTCGGCCCCGCCGCGGGACCGCTCTTCGCAGACCTGCACACCCGCCATGAGGTGGCCACCCGGTTCGGCCGCGGCGTCACCGCCGTCACCGGGACCGCCGGGAACCTGTCGGTGGTGCTCGACGACGGCGAGGTGCTGCCCGCCCGCACCGTCGTCGTCGGGATCGGCGCCGTTCCCAACGACGCCTGGCTCGCGGGCTCCGGGCTGCGCGTCGACAACGGTGTGCTGTGCGACGAGTACTGCCGCGCCCTCGGCGTCGAGAACGTGTACGCGGCGGGAGACCTGGCCCGGTGGTACTCCCCGGGACGCGGCCGGCACCTCCGCGTCGAGCACTGGACCAACGCCGTCGACCAGGCCGCCGTCGTCGCGCACAACATCGCCCACCCCGAGGACCTGCGTCCCCACGCACCCGTCGAGTACGTCTGGAGCGATCAGTACGACTGGAAGATCCAGATCGTCGGGTGCCCTGCCGACGCCGGCCATCACACCCTGGTCGGCAGCTTTGACGGGGCGTCGGCCAGGGGAGCCGCCCTGTACGCCGACGAGACGGGCCTGCTGACCGCCGCGATGACCGTCAACTGGCCCCGGGCCCTGGTCGATTGCCGCCGGCTGGTCGCCGGTGGCACGACGACACTGCACACCGCGGCCGCACGGCTTGACCGCCTCACCGCCCGCCCCGCGCAGACCTCCGGAGCCGCCACATGAACGACCGCGACCTGACCTCCGGGCGTGGACTGACCGCCGAGCGCCAACTCGTCTCCGACGCCTGCCGGATCCTCGCCGCACGCGGCCTGGCCGACGGCATCCTGGGCCACATCAGCCTCCGTGTCAGCGAGGACACGCTCCTCGTACGCTGCCGGGGCCCTTGGGAACGGGGACTCCTCCACACCACTCCCGACGACATCCACCTGGTCGACCTGGAAGGGAAGGCGGGCACCGCCGGTGAACTCGAGGGCGGATGGTCGACGCCCAACGAACTCCCGCTCCACACCGAGGTACTGCGAGCGCGACCCGACGTCACCGCCGTCGTCCACGCCCACCCCGCGGCTGTGGTGGCGGCAGACCTTGCCGGGCTGGCGATCCGGCCGATCATCGGCGCGTTCGACATCCCAGGAACCCGCCTGGCCGCCGGGGGTGTGCCGGTCCACCCCCGAGGCGTACTCATCCACAACCGCCGTCTGGCCGACGAGATGACCCGCTCCCTCGGCACCCGGCCGGCCGTGGTGCTCCGCGGCCACGGCCTGACCAGCACCGGTTCGTGCGTCGAGGAGGCGGTGCTGCGCGCCATCTCCATCGACACCATCGCCCGTCTGTCCTTGACCATCACCCAGGCCGGCGGCACCCTCCAGGACCTCCCGCCCGACGACCTGCGTGAGCTCCCGGACCTCGGGAACGGCTTCAACCACGACACGGCCTGGCGCCACGAACTGACCCGCGTTCACGCGTCTCAGCCTGGGGGCGTACCGGCCTGACCTGAGCGGGTCGTGCACCCACCGATCCGGAGGACAGACATCACCCTGACAAGCCGAAGCCAGTAACTCCCGCACCTGCGCTTGCCGGAAACCTCATCCATCGAGGTCAGGCGGAGTGGTGGTACTCGTGGAGGATGCCGCCCAGGCGATCGCGTCTTCGCATGTCGAGGCGATTGAGCTCCTCCGGATCGGCGACCGTAACGGGCAGGGGACGTAGCGGGCGGGCGTTCGCAATGCCCTGATGAGGCCGATGGGAGTTGTAGAACTGTTCGAACTCGCGCAAGGCGTGGAGCAGATGCCGCTGATTCCAGATCAACGTGCGGTCCAGCAGCTCGCGCCGGCAGGTCTGCACCCACCTCTCCATGACCGAGTTCATCCGTGGCATCCGGATCCCGCTGAGCACGACCTCGATCCCCGCATCTGCGAGGACGGTGTCGAACAGCTCGGGGAACTTGCCGTCCCGGTCCCGGTCCCGGATCAGGAACCGGGCCCGGCAGCCCACGTCCTCGAGGTCCATGACGAGATTCTTGGCGGCCTGCGCAACTCAGGCGGCGGACGGGTGCGCGGTCGCGCCCAGGATCCGGATCCGTCGGGTGCTGTGCTCGATCACCGCGAACACGTACATCCGCGCCCCGGACAGGGTGATCGTCTCGAAGAAATCGCACCCGAGCAGGGCCTCGGCCTGGGAGCGCAGGAAGTCTGCCCAGGTACTGGAGGAGCGTTCGGACGCCGGGTCGATCCCGGCCTCCTTGAGGATCTCCCATACGGTGGAGGCAGCCACCTTCACTCCCAGGACGAGCAGTTCGCCGTGGAGGCGCCGGTAGCCCCAGGAGGGGTTCTCCTTCGCCAGGCGCAGCACCAGGGCACGGACGGAGCGCACGGTGCGAGGCCGGCCTGGTCGCTTCGGGCGCGACGCGGCAGCGAGGCGGCGTGTGGCCAGGTCGCGGTGCCAGCGCAGCAGCGTGTCCGGCCGGACCAGCAGTCGCAGCCTGTGCAGCACATCCCGCGGCAGCCGGTGCAGCAGTGCCGCCAGAAACGCCCGGTCACTCGGGCTGAATCGCACCCCTTCCTTGCCGAGTTGGCGCTTCAGCACCGTGATCTGATGGCGCAGGGCGAGGATCTCGACGACCTTGTCCCGGTCGCTCTTCGGCAGCAGGCGCAGCATCGCGAACGCGTTCGGCACACCCAGATAGGCAAGTCGCAGCAGCACGGCGGACCATCATGCCGTGTTGATCACCAAGTTCACCAGCACGTGATCCCGCCCGACCGCGATCAACTCGTGCACCTCCTCCCACCAGGGCGGATGAGTTTTCGGCACGGGCATGCGGAGCAACGGCGCCCGCGTCAGTCGGGCGGGCCGCGGCCTGGACGCAACAGCGTCCGAATGCTTGCCCGGCCGATCGGCGGTGTTGCTGCCTCGCTCGGTTTCGGTTCAATCGTGGTGTGGAGGCGGCGGGGTGGACTGTTGTGTCGGGGCGGCCGTGTCCTGGTCGGCGGTGATGTTGTTCTGGCTGGCTGTCCAGGAGGCGAGGAGGGCCAGGCTGTCCAGCGAGGCCGACCCGGGGGAAGCGGTGTAGGTGATCATTGTCAGGCCGGGCTCGGCGGCCAGTTCCAGGAGGTCGTAGCGCAGGTCGAGGGCGCCGACGAGGGGGTGCTGGAAGCGTTTGGTGCCGCGGCCGTAGGCGCGTACGTCGTGGCGGGCCCAGCGCTGGCGGAAGGCGTCGCTGCGGGTGGACAGCTCGCTGACGAGGCCGGTGAGGGTGCGGTCGTGGGGGGATTCGCCGGCGGCGGTGCGCAGGTGCGCGGTGAGGTCGTCGGCGACCTGATCCCAGTCGCGCCAGAACCGTTGGGCGCGGGGGTCGAGGAAGGTGAAGCGGGCGAGGTTCGGCCGCTTGCCGCCGTCGGTGTACAGCTCGCTGTACAGGGCACGGGCGAGAGGGTTGGTGGCGATCACGTCGAGCGTGGCGCTGCGTACCAGGGCGGGGACGCCGACCAGGGCGTCCAGGACCGTCTGCAGTTGCGGCGCAATGGCTGTCGCCGGTGGGGTGCGGCGGGTGCGGGGTGCGGCGGAGGTCTGGCCGGCACGGGCGAGGTCGGTCAGGTGGGCCTCTTCGGTGGCGTCGAGCTGCAGGGCGCGGGCGATGGCGTGCAGGACGCTGTCGGAGGCGTTGGTGAGGGCGCCGCGCTCCAGGCGGATGTAGTAGTCGACGCTGAGTCCGGCCAGGGCAGCCACCTCTTCGCGGCGCAGCCCGGGGACGCGCCGTTTACGTCCGGCGACAGGCAGTCCCACCGACTGGGGGCTGATACGGGCCCGTCGGGAGGCCAGGAATTCCTGGATCTGGCTGCGATGGTCCATGTCTTCCACGGTAGGCCGGGGTGCAGTGGTTAAGGAGGACTTGCCAGTACCCCCTTCAATGCGTCCTGCCGCAGCTTCGGCGCTCTTGGTTGTCTTGAAGCATGACCAACAAGACCATGTCCGCTGACGCCGCGCAGGTGTCCGCGGAACCCGATTCCGCTTCAGCCGCACGCGGTATGAACCGCGGGCTGACCTTGCTGTTCGCGCTGGCGGGCGGCGCTGCGGTCGGCAATCTGTACTGGGCTCAGCCCCTGCTTGACACGATCGCCGGCGCGCTGCACATCAGCCCCGGCTCGGCCGGGCTGCTGGTCACCCTGACGCAGATCGGTTATGCCGTCGGTGCGTTCCTTGTCGTGCCGCTGGGTGACCGGCTGAACCGTCGCAGGCTGATTCCAGCGGTCATGCTGATGTCCGCCGTCGCTCTGGCCGGCAGCGCGGAGGCACCGTCTTTCGCCGTGCTGCTGGTCGCGCTTGCGCTGGTCGGCGTGACGACGGTGGCCGGGCAGTTGCTCGTTCCCCTGGCGGGCGATTTGGCGCGTGAAGACGAGCGTGGCCGTGTCGTCGGTACCGTCGCCTCCGGGATCCTCATCGGGATTCTTGTCTCCCGTACGGTCAGCGGTCTGGTGGCTGCTGCGTTCGGATGGCGGGCGGTCTATGTCTTCGCCGCCGTGCTCACCCTTGTCCTCGCCGTTGTCCTGGCGCGGGTCCTGCCCACAGTGCCGCCCCGGTCCTCGGCCGGCTACGCCAGGCTGCTGGCGTCGGTGCTGGCCGCAGTGCGCCGCCACCGGTCGGTGCAGGTCACCCTGGTGCTGAGCGCCATCGCTATGACCGTCTTCACCATGTTCTGGACGGCGCTGACCTTCCTGCTCAGCGCCGCGCCGTTCAACTACTCGGTGAGCCAGATCGGGCTGGTCGGTCTCGTCGGGCTGGCCGGCGCGCTGACCGCCCAGCGGGCCGGCCGTCTGCATGACCGCGGCTGGTCGGTGAAGGGCACCGGCGCGGGACTCCTGCTGGCCCTGGGCTCGGTCGTCCTCAGCGGCACAGCTGCGGGGTCGATCACCGTGGTGCTGGTCGCGGTGCTGCTGCTGGACATCGCGATCCAGGCGGTCAACGTCCTCAACCAATCCCGGTTGATGCATGTGGAGCCCCAGTCCCGCAGCCGGCTGAACACCGCCTTCGTCACCGGAAACTTCGTCGGCGGCACGATCGGCTCGGCCCTGGCCGCCACGCTGTGGCAGACCGGCGGATGGGCTGCGGTGATGACAGGTGCTGCTGTCCTGCTCGCGATCGCGCTGACCATCTGGGCAGTTGGCCGACGGACGCTGGCCGTCGTCTGACCCCCAAAGCCGAAGCCCTATCCCACGAGGAGCGCGTGCGCGCGGTGCCGAGCCATAGGAGAATCGGCCGCCAGGAAGACGGGGTTGCCCGGGACGCCAAAGCGCCCCGGGCAACGTGCGCGAGCGGGCCGCTACTGCCCCTCACCGGAAGTTCAGAAAGTGAGTACGACCCGGCCCTTGAGGCCGCCGGCTGCAAGCAGCCGGTGTGCCTCCACCGCCTGCTCGGCGGGGAAGATGTGTGCGACCCGGGGAGTCATCCGGCCCTCTTCGGCCAGCTGCCGCAGACGCTCCAGCTTGGCGTGTTCGCGGGCGTACTGAGGTACGAACGTGTACTGAGTGGCGATGCCGCGCTCGTCGGGCACCTGGGCGGCGCGGGCTGAGGCCTGAAGGGTGTCAAAATCTCCACACATGCTGTGAGCTGGGGTTTTCCTGCTGGGGAGTGATGGTTCATCAGGAGGCTCGGTGGTACTCGTTGAGGAGTCCGCCGAGGATCTTTCGGCGTCGGACGCGCCCTGCGGGGAAGGGGATGACGGTGGGGTCGTCGCCGGGAGCGCGAAGCTCCAGGCTTTGGTGGGCCCTTGCGGTGTTGTAGTGCGTCGCGTACTGGTCCAGCACGGTGCGCAGGTGGCGTTGACCGAAGATCAGTATCCGGTCGGTGCACTCGGCTCGGGCGGTGCGTATCCAGCGTTCCGCGAAGGCGTTCATCTTCGGTGCTTGTGGGGCGGCCTTGAGGACCTGGATGCCGTTGCCAGCGAACACCGCGTCGAAGGCCTGGGTGAACTTGGCGTCGCGGTCCCTGATCAGGAAGCGGAACGGGTGGGCGCGGTCCCCGAGTTGGAGGAGAAGGTTGCGGGCCTGCTGGGTGACCCAGTCGCCGGTGGGATGCGTGGTAACGCCGAGGACGTGGACGGTCCTGGTGCCGACCTCCATCACGAAGAAGACGTACAGGCGCTTCAGGGTGATCGCGCAGTCGACGTGGAAGAAGTCGGTCGCCAGCAGGGTGTCGGCCTGCGTGTGCAGGAACGCACGCCAGGTGTGCTCGGTCGCGCGGGTCGGCGCGGGTGGGATCTTGTTGCGGAGCAGCACTCGGCGGATGGTCGCGGCGGCGACGCGGTGGCCCAGGCGGCGCAGTTCTCCCTGGACCCGGACGTATCCCCAGGTCGGGTTGTCGTGGGCCAGACGGAGGATGAGTGCGGTGAGTTCCTCGGCCAGCGGCGGTCGGCCCGACTTGGCCGGTTGCTGTCGCCACTTGCGGCGTACCAGGCGGCGGTGCCAGGTCAGGAGCGTGCCGGGGGTGACCAGTCGATGGCGGCGGAGCAGGGCGGGCAGGCTTCGGGCCAGGGCGGACAGGATCGCGCGGTCGGCCCAGATGGCCGGGGTGCTGCTCGCCGGCCGTGGCGGCGCCCGGCTCCTGCACATCTTGAAGGTGCCGCTGTCGCGGACGAGCGTGCTGTTCCAGTTGATGCGCATGCGGCTGCCGTCGGTCGGGACACCGCGGGTGCTGGGCGTGGACGACTTCGCGCTGTACGCGGTTGTCTACGGCACGCTGCTCGTGGATGCCGACACGCGGCTGCCGATCGAGTTGTGGGCCGGGCGCGACGCCGAGCAGCTGGCCGCCTGGCTGCGCACGCACCCCGGCATCAAGGTGTGCCGGGACGGTTCGCTCACCTATCGGCAGGGCATCACCGACGGAGCCCCAGGCGCGATGCAGGTCAGCGACCGTTTTCATCTTTGGCAACGGCTGTCGAAGCGGGTCTCGGACGTCGCCGCCGCCCACCGCGGCTGCCTGTCCACCGCAGTACCCGAATCCGAATCGGCCGCACCACCGTCGCCAGAACTGTCCGAGGCCGCTGACACTCCTGCCCGCTGCCACGCCAAGCGGCTGTTCGAGGCCGTGCACGCGGTCTCCGACACTGGCCGCTCGCTAAGCGTGATAGCTCGCGAGCTGGGCCTGAACCGACGCACCGTGGGCAAGTACGCACGCGCTGTCTCTTGGCAGGAGTGCGTACGACGCACTCCGCCCCGCCGATCCACGAGCCTCGACCCGTATCTGGAGTATCTGCGTCAACGCTGGGAGGAAGGTGAGCACACCGCGACAGTGCTGCACCAGGAGATCGTCGCCAAGGGCTACGCGGCCACTACCAACGGGTCAAGACGGCCATCGCGCCGCTGCGTCGCGGTCTGCGGATCGACACACCGCGCGAGCGACGACCCTCGCCCTGCAGGGTCGCCCGGTGGATCACCACCACACCATCCCGGCGTGGCCTGCACGCCACCGAGGCACTCCGGCGGTTGCTTGAGCACTGCCCGGAGCTGGACCGAACCCACACCCTGGTACGGCAGTTCGCGGCCATGCTCGGTGCCCGCGACGCCGCTCCGCTGCCAGACTGGCTCGACCAACTCGCGGCCTCCCGCCTCCCGGCGTTGGCCAGCCTGGCCAACGCCATCCGCGAGGATCAACGCGCAGTCGTGCGGGGGATCACCACCCCGTTCAACTCCGGCGTCAACGAAGGCCGCATCACGGACCTGAAGCTCCACAAGAGGATTATGGCCGGCCGCGCCGGGGTTCCGCTCCTCCGGCACCGAGTCATCCTCATGGCCAGACTCCGGCGCCACTACCGTGACAGAGCGTCACCGGCGCATGGTGGCACACCCCCGCTTCACGAAAATCTTGCCAGGGCCAGCTTAGGCCGTACGCCGACACGAGTACCGACGTGCCGCCTAAACCGGCCGGATGTTTCATCGGCACCCGCAGCGTCAGCCCACCGTGAGTACCATCCGGAAGCGGGCCTTGCCGGCGAGCATCTTCTGGTAGGCCTCATCTGCACGGTCCAGTGGCACGGTCTCGGTTGTCGGTCGGATGCCGTGCAGGGCGCTGAACGCCATGGTGTCCTCGACGTCCTGCGAGGTGCCGGCAGGGTGGCCGCGGACGATGTAGCCGCTCATGAGCAGCTGGGCCGGGCTGATGCCAAGCGGCTCGGTGTCCGCGCCGATAACCACGAGCTCCCCGCGGGGGGCCAGGCCGTCCACGGTGGCCGTGATGGCTGCGGAGTTCCCGGCGGTGGCCAGGACGACCTTGGCGCCGCCGAGGGACTGCAGGGCTTCGGCGACCGGGGTGCCGGAGGTGCTGTCGACGTAGTGATGGGCGCCGAGTTGTTTGGCGAAGTCGGCCTTCTCGGCACCGCGTGCGATAGCCACGGTCTCGAAGCCCATCGCGATCGCGTACTGCACCCCAAGGTGTCCGAGGCCGCCGAGTCCGAGCACCGCGATGAGATCGCCGGGCCGGGCGGAGCTGCGCCGCAGCCCGTTGAAGACGGTCACGCCCGCGCAGGCCATCGGCCCCGCGTCGCTCGCCGACACCGCGTCGGGGATCCGGGCCAGCGCGTCGACGGGCGCGATCACCTTCTCGGCGAATCCTCCGTCGTATGCCCATCCGGGGACCTTCAGATTCCGGCAGACGATGAAGTCGCCCTCCCGGCAGGATTTGCAGTGGCCACAGCTGCCGCCGAACCAGCCGACCGCGACCCGGTCACCGACCTTCCATCCACGGTCCTGAGCGCCTTCGCCCAGTTCCTCGATGCGCCCGGCGATCTCATGCCCGGGTACCTCGGGGAACGACACCCCTGGTAGTCCAGCGCTCACGAAAAGTGCGTCGGAGTGGCAGACACCGCATGCCTCCACGGCGATCCTGACCTGGCCGGAACCTGGCTGTGCCACCTCTCGCTCGGCGAGTTCGAACGTGCCGTTGGGTTCGTTCACCTGCGCGACTCGGTAGGTACTCATCGTCAGCGCTCCTCGGGGAAGTTGTCTCCGTACATCGGTAGGCCGCTCAGGGATTGTTTTCGGGAGGCTTCCTCCTCGATCACATCCCAGTGCTCCGCCAGGATGCCGTCCTCCATGCGGAGGAAGTCTGCGGCCATCCACGGGGCGGGCTGCCCGTGCCCCGAGAAGCGCCCGCGCACCATGACCGTATCCCCTTCCGCCATGATCAGCTCGCATTCGTGCTTCAGCTCCGCGGGGAGGCTCTTGACCAGATTGAAGAGACCCTCCCGGCCGGGCTCGATGTGAGCGCTGCGCTGGATGTAGTCGGGGGACCAGAACCGCTCGGCAGTGGCGTAGTCCCGCTTGTTGAACAGAGCGTCGAAAGCGTCACGGACGATGGCCTTGTTCCTGTCTTCGACGGTGCTCATGAGGTAATCACCTTCTGTCTGCCGCTTGCAGAAATGGGCGCAAGCACCCTGAAAGACCGGCCGGTCAAGCCGCGCACCACCGACCGGATGTCGCCTGAGCTTGGGATTTGCTCCGATCAGTCGGGTATTCAGTCCCTGCCGAGGAGCTTCCTCGCGGTCCGTACGATCTCCTGGTTGGTGTAGGCATGCGCGCCGATGCCCCAGCCGCAAGGAACGCTCACGGTCAGTGATACCCAGGTGCGCTCTGCGAGGGAAGCGTCTCCGGCGGCCTTGGCGATGAGCGCGGAGATGTCTTTCACCAGTCTGAGTTGCTGCTCGCGATTGTGCACGCCCGCGTTGGTGGTCACGTGGACGCGCACGCTGTTGCTGCCTGTGGGTGCCCGATACTCGGCCGCCCTATGCGACCTGCGTGTATTCGTGGATCACTCCGCCGAGTCGATCATGGCGGATGACCTTGCTCCCGGGGTGCACAGGGTCGGGTAGCGGTCGCAGCGGTGCTGCTTGACCGAGAGACCGGTGCGGCCGGTGGGTGTTGAAGTGTGCCTCGTACTCGGTGAGGACGTGCCGCAGGTGCCGTTCGTTGACGATCAAGGTTCGGTCGAGGAGTTCGCGGCGGCATCCACCGATCCACCGCTCGACGAATGCGTTCGCCCGCGGGGCTTGGACCGGGCTGAGCAACACTTGGATGCCATGGGAAGCGAAGACGGCGTCGAAGGCGTCGGTGAACTTCGCATCCCTGTCCCGGATCAGGAACCTTGCTTGTCTGACCCGGTCTTCCAGAGCCATGAGGAGGTCGCGGGCCTGCTGGGTCGCCCAGCCTCCGGTCGGGTTGGTGGTGACGCCGAGGAGGTGGACCCGCCGGGTGGAGATCTCCATGACCACCATGCAGTACAGGCGCCGCAGCAGCACGGTATCGACGTGGAAGAGGTCCACCGCCAGAATTCCCACTGCCTGACTGCGCAGGAACTCCGCCCAGGTCGGGCCTGAGCGGCGAGGTGTCGGGTCGACCCCGGCCTTCTTCAGGATCGCCCATACCGTGGAGGCGCCGACCGGGCGGCCCAGGCCCGCCAGTTCGCCCGCGATTCTGCGGTAGCCCCAGGTCGAGTTCTCCGTGGCCATCCTCAAGACAAGCTCCCGCACGCTCGGCTGGGTCGCCGGCCGCCCCGGCCTCCGTTGCTTGTAGGTCCAGCGCCGCTTGACCAGGTCGGCATGCCACCGCAGCAGGGTGCCTGGTGTGACGAACAAATGCGGTCGAAGCGTCTTGGGCAGCAGCCGAGTCAGACCCGCGATCACTGCTCGGTCCGCCCACGAGGGTCTCGGCCGGGCGACCTGGCGCCTCAAGACGGCGAGTTGGTGCCGCAACACGAGAATCTCAGCGTTTTTCGAAGTCTCCGATCGTGTCAGCAACGCAATCCATCCCAGGACCTTCAGGAAGATCAGATACAGCAGTCGCAGAGCCATACGTCAGGATCTCGCCCCGCCTGGCCCCGACCGCAAGTCCCAGGCCAACAGCGGTAGCCGAGTTTCGGGCACCCACAAGCTCCGAACTCAGACCTGTGACGGCGGACTTGAGACCGTAGAGAGACGAGATCACCCGGGGCCGGCTCGGGGCTCGCGGAGCACGCTCAGTCGATGAGGGCGGACTGACCTTTCGGCTCCTGTCCTTCGCGTCGCAGTCTCGAAGGTGACGTGTCGAACCACCGACGTACCGCACGAGTAAGGCTGGACTGTTCCTGCATCCCCAGGCTGGCCGCGATCTGCGAGAAGGGCAGGTCGGTCGTCGTGATCAAGTCCAGGGCCTGACTCCTGCGTACACGATCGACGACGCCGGAGAAGGTCGTGCCCTCCTTGGACAGGGACCGCTGCAGTGAACGCGGGTGGAGACTCAGCAGGCGCGCGACTTTCGACAGGTCCGGACCGCTGGATCCGAGCTGCTCGCTGAGAATCGCCGCGACCAGGTCCGACATCGGCACGTGCTGGTGGCCGAAGTGCGTTTCGAGATGGTCCATCGCGATGTCGTGAAGCAGCTCATCGCCGCCGCTGACCGGTGTCGAGAGCAGTTGGCTCGGGACGCGCAGGACCGCGCTCGGACAGTCGAATCTGACCTCGGCCCCGAAGTACTTCCGGTAGGAGCTTTCCTGTGCCAGGCGAGCGTGTGGAAGCAGGACCGAACGAAGTCCGTAGGGTGCGTCGCCGTGGATCAGCGTCAGGACTCGGTGGACGATCCCGATGCCGTAGTCGATCGCCTGTGGTGATGCGTTGATGCCCGCGGTTGTGTAGCGAAGGCCGACCACACCGGGACTTCCCAGCGGATCGTCGGTTTCCTCGAGTGAGAGGGCCGGGCTGTAGACGAACAGGTACCGGCTCGCGCACTCGACGGCCTCGCCGATCGTGCGTGAGTTCTCCATGGCGATCGCCAGCGGTCCCAGCACATGCAGATCCTGCTGCGCCGCCATCCTCAACCCGAGGTCCGGAAGCGCGAATCGGCCGGCTGTCTCCTCGAGAACGCGCTCCACCAGTCGGAGACTGACGAACGAGTTGCCCTCGGCGATCCTCGCCTCGTCGCAGCCATATGCCGCGAGGAGTTCGGGGCCCGAGTCGCCGATCTCGGTGACGAGCGCGGACAGCCCCTGCAGGGCAGAGCACCGGACAGGAAGATCGGTGTCACGCAAGGACAAATCCTTGTCGCCTCAGGGCAAGTACCGGAATGTTTCGACGAAGCAAACTACGAGTCACGACCGAGAGGACAGCTTCTACCGAGCTGGAGCCGAAGTGACTGTCGCCCCATCCATGCTAAGCCCCGCTGGCCTACTGACACCCGAAGAGTTGGACGTCCGCTGGAGGCTCGCCGTCCGCGACCGCCTTGCCTCCATGGACCTGCAGCCCACAGGGCCGGTCAAGCGCTTCGGATCTGTTGAGGAGCTGGACCTCGGAGACCTTCTCATCACCGACTGGGTGTGCCCGCAGGTCGAAGGGACCCGAGGCAGAAACGCAGTGCGTCAGGACGATGACGCGCTGCTGCTCCTCGCCGCCAAGGCCGGCCAACAGATCATCGAGACTTCTGACGAGACCGTCATCCTGCGACCAGGAACGGTTCTCATCATGAGCACCCGCACCACCGGGCGGTTCGTCATCCCGGATCACCTGGCCAAACGAACGGTCCGGGTGCCCATGAGCGCCCTGTCCCCGTTCGACGCGGGGGGCGGCGCACCCGGTTGCCTGCTCCTGGACACGGCTCAGAACCCTTTGGCCAACCTCCTCCGCGGCTTCCTCATGAGCATGGACCGTCATATCGGACGGATGTCCGCGGCGGAGGTCGAGGGAGCGCGCAACGCCCTCCTCGTCCTCATCGCCGGCATGATCCGTGCGAGTCGGCCCCACATCGGCGACGACGAGTTCCTGCAGTTGTTCCGACGGCGGCTGGAGGACTGGATCATCGACCATCTCGCCGGTGGACCGATCAGAGTCGCCGACCTCGCTGCCGCCCACAGCGTTTCTCCGAGGACGGTCCACCGGGCCTTCGCGTCGACTGGGGACACCGTCGGGGCGGTCATCCGCATGCACCGCCTGGCAGCGGCCAGAGGCGACCTGGTGAACACGAACCTCTGCATTGCCGCGATCGCGCACCGGTGGGGCTTCTGCGATGCCAGCCACTTCGGACGGGAGTTCCGTCGAGAGTTCTCGCTGTCGCCCGGCGACTACCGGGAAGCCCACGGATGCGCCTGACCGACTCCTCGTAGGCCGTGGCACACCCGTACCACCCCGCGGCGCGATCCTTCTATGAGCCCTCACAGGCATTCGTGGATTCTGGGCCCGACACCACTACTCGCGAGTGTCGGATCACTCCGAGTGAACCTCCACACGACCGACGGACCATCGCAAGCGAATCGGAAGATCACATGAATCGAGAAGACATCGAGTTCAAGGGCGAGGGTGGCGTCACCCTCCGGGGCTGGTTCTATCCGGCCAGGAACACCAGCACGCCGGCACCGGTCGTGGTCCTGGCGCACGGGCTGTCATGCGTCAAGGAGATGCACCTCGACGACTATGCCGTGGTCTTCTCCGAAGCCGACCTCAACGTGCTCGCCTACGATCACCGGAACTTCGGCGACAGTGAGGGAACTCCCCGCCAGGAGGTCGACCCGGTCCTGCAGTACCGGGATTTCCGGAACGCGATCACCTACGCCACCACCCGCCCCGAGGTGGACGCGTCGAAGATCGGCATCTGGGGCTCCAGCTTCTCCGGTGGACACGTCCTCATGGTCGCGGCGATCGACAAGAGGGTGAAGGCCGTCGTCTCCCAGGTGCCGTTCATCACGGGTCCGCGCACCCTGAGCCGGGCGATCCGGCCGGACTTCATCCCAGTCTTCCGTGCGATCCAGGAGGGCGACCGACTCAACCGGTTCACCGGCGGAGAGCCCGCTATGGTCCCGGTCGTCGCGGCCGACCCTACGGCGCAGGCCGTGATGCCCGCGGCCGACGCCTACGAGTGGTTCAGCAAGACGTCGGCGGACCGGGCGCCCAACTGGAAGAACGAGCTGACGGCTCGAAGCATGGAAATGGTGACCGAGTACGCCCCGGGTACCTTCATCAGCCGCATCGCGCCGACCCCGCTCCTGATGATCGTGGCTGACAACGACAGGGTGGCACCGTTCGAGTTGGCCCTCGACGCGTACGAGGAGGCCCGGGAGCCGAAGCAGATCATCGTCAAGCAGGGCGGCCACTTCGACTTCTACAGCGGCCCCGGCTTCGACGAGCTCTCCGCAGCCGCACGGGACCACTTCGTCAAGCACCTCCGGGGCTGAGCCCCCCTCCTGAGCCGCATCGACGAGCCGCACCTTCCGTCACCGATCCATCCATCAAGGAGCCGCAATGCCGTACTGGGAGATCTTCACCCCCGAGAACAGCTTCACCCCGGAGGACAAGGAACAACTGTCCGAGAGGATCACCTCGCTCTACACGGACTACGCCTTTGAGCTGCCGAAGTTCTATGTCGTCGTCCTGTTCAAGGAAATGCCAGCGAACACCATGTACGTCGGTGGCAAGGCGAACAACAACTTCATACGGATCCGCACGGACCACATCGCCCGGCAGATGGACGACCCCGAGATGCGGTTCATGTGCATGGAGATCATCGAGGAGAAGCTGGCGCCTTTGGTCAAGGAGCGCGGCTACGACTGGGAGGTCCACATCGACGAGACCCCCATGGACCTCTGGCGCGTCCAGGGCCTCGTTCCGCCTCCGCCGGACTCCGACATCGAGAAGCTCTGGGCCAGGGAGAACCGGCCCGTCCCCTACGAGCAGCTGGCCGGCTGATCCCCTGACCGAGGTCCCGAGGCACCGTGGGGGTCCTGTCCACCGTGCGGGCCCCGGGACCTCATCCATCTCCGGAGGATCCGTCTGAGGAGCGCATGATGACCACAGCGCGTACCACCCGCGGCGAGGGCACCCGCTACCGCATCGACCGGCCGACCTTCGCGGACATCATGCGCGATCTGCGGATCCCGGGGGGCGACCTAGGAGCCGGGGACAGGATTCCCCACATCGACCTGCCGACAACTGACGCAGGCCGCTTCAGCAGCGAAAGTATCGCCGCGGACGGCTGTCCTGTCCTGCTCGTCTTCGGTTCGCTGACCTGCCCGGTAACCGAGAGCGCGGGGCGGGGGCTGCTCGACCTGCACCGCACGTACGGTGACGCGATCCGATTCGTGGTGGTGAACGTTCGTGAGGCACACCCTGGCGCCGACACTCCGCAGCCACGCATGATCGACGAGAAGATGCGTAACGCGCGCGCTCTCAAGAGCCACCACGGCTTCGGCTTCGAGGTCGCCGTCGACGGCATCGACGGCACGGTGCACCGCGCGTTCGGCACGCGCCCCAGCTCGGCGTACATCATCGACCCCTCAGGCACCATCGTGTTCCGGGCACATTGGTCGAACAGACTGGAGCCGCTCGAGGAGGCGCTGCGTGCCGTCGTCGCGGGCCGAGCACCCTCGCCTACGAATGTGGGGCAGACGACACGCGCACTGACGCGGATGACGGCGTATGCGGATACCGCGCTCGCCGCTGCCGGTCGCGGGGCCCTGCGCGATTTCTGGCGAGCCGCACCACCGGTCGCAGCGATGATCACGCTGTCCAGACTTTTCCGCTCCCTGCCGAGCGAACGGCGCGTCGCGCCGACCGTCGCGATCACTCTGGCACTCTGCGCTGCCGCAGTCTCTTCGGGGTTGCTTGTCCTGCAGTGAGCCGTATCAACCGCTCCAGCGGCCACGGTGGTGCTTCAGAGCAACGTGGCGCTCGCATACCAGCGCTCGGCGCACTCGTTCTATGAGTCACCGAGCGTGCGTTCATAACGTGACTTAGCCCGCTGACGTGCGCAATGCCGCGTCGGCCGACAACACCGCAACCGGAGGTACCTCGTGACCACTGACACCCACTCCTCGCCGGCCGCACCCATCCGCGCCACGGCCTTCGTCGGTCGCTGGCCGAATATCCCGGCCGAGGAGTTCCCCGGCGTACCGACCGGCACCTTCTCGCCCACCACGGCCACGCTCGTGAGCGGCGCCACCGAGGTGGTCCTGATCGACGCGCTCTACCTCAAGGACGACGTCCGCGACCTCGGTGACCTGATCGAGCGCACCGGCAAGAACCTCACGACGATCTACATCACCCACGATCACGCTGATCACTACCTGGGCTTCGGACCGCTCCTGGAGCGGTTCCCGGAGGCGAAGGCCGTGGCGCTGCCCCACGTGGTCGAGTCCATGAAGCAGAACATGCAGCCTCAGATCGAGCAGTGGCGCATGCTGTTCGGCGACACCTGCATCATGGCGGGGCCGCTTCCGGAGCCGCTCGAAGGCGACACGCTGTACGTCGACGGATCTCCCCTGCACATCATCGAGGTGAAGCAGGCCGACATCCATCCCACGAGCATCGTGCACATCCCCGAGATCGACGTCGTCGTGGCCGGTGACTCCATCTACAACGAGATCCACCCGATGCTCGGCCTGTCGACGCCCGATGAGTGGCAGGACTGGCTCGAGACCGTCGACACCGTGGAGAGCCTCCGCCCGCGCATGATCGTGTCCGGACACCGCAGGCCCGACGGCGACGACTACGCGGTCGAGACCATGATCGCCCAGACCCGCGCCTACATCCAGGACTTCGCGGCTGCCTCCGAGGTCGCGAAGGACGCCGAAGAGCTGGTGGCCACCATGGTGGAGAAGTACCCGCACCACGGCAACGTCTGGACGCTCCAGTTCTCCGCCGGCGAGGCGATCGCGAAGCGCGATGCTGCTGAGTGACCGAGCCTGTCACCCGAAGCCCGCACTGTTGCCTTCGCGTTGAAACGCGCCACACCACGATAGGTGACCTCACCATGAATTTCGCCTCTCTGCCCGACCGTCGCGCCGCATCCACTCCGGATGGGCCCGTGGTTGCCGACGGACGTCAGTCGCTCACCAATGCCCAGTTCCTGACCCGTGTCCGGGCTGCTGCTCGTCACCTTCAGGACCTTGGGATCGGTACTGGCGATGTCGTGGCGCTCAAGCTGAGGAACCGCGTCGAGTTCGTGCTTCTGCTGTTCGCGGCCTGGCGGCTCGGGGCGACCGTCACCCCGGTCAATCCGAGCCTGACCGAGGGTGAGGTCGCACGGCAGCTCGACGACTCGGGCGCACGCGTGCTGGTCGTCGAGGACGGCACGACCGCCGCAGGCGTCGCCACGCTGGCCGTCGACGACCTGTACGGAGAGGGGGAGGGGTCATGTCCGACGCCGCAGCTGGACTCGACCGCGCCGGCACTCTTGATCTACACCAGCGGAACGACGGGCGTACCGAAGGGCGTGATGCTCGACCACTCCAACATCGACGCGATGGCGGCGATGGGGTGCCAGGCGATCGAGGCCGGGCCGACCGACCGCTGCTTGCTGATCCTGCCGCTCTTCCACGTCAACGCCATCGTGATCAGCGTGCTCATGCCGCTGGTCGCAGGCGGCAGTGTCTTCATCACCGACCGGTTCGACCCCAAGACCTTCTTCGATCTCGTCGAGCGGGAGCGACCCACCTACTTCAGTGCCGTGCCCACGATCTACAACGTGCTCGAGGCGCTGCCGGCCGACGTTCGACCCGACACGTCCTCGCTGCGTTACGGCACGTGCGGCGCAGCACCCGCCTCCGCCGAGTTGCCGATCCGATTCGAGGCTCGGTACGGGTTCCCCATCATCGAGGGTTACGGGCTGTCCGAAGGAACCTGCTTCTCCACCGTCAACCCCGTCGCGGGTCCGCGCCGCGCAGGCACCGTGGGGGTTGCCGTCCCGGGGCAGGAGCTCCGGATCGTCGACGAGCAGGGCAACGAGCTGGCGACCGGCATGGATGGTGAGGTCATCGTGCGTGGCCCCAACGTCATGCGTGGTTATCTCGGTCGGCCGGAAGACACGGCGAAGACGATCGTGGACGGCTGGCTGTACACAGGCGACGTAGGCCACCTGGACGCGGACGGCTACCTGACCCTGGTCGGGCGATCGAAAGACATGATCATCCGTGGTGGCGAGAACATCTACCCCAAGGAGATCGAGGACGTCCTCACGGCTGACCTGTCTGTCCTCGAGGCCGCCGTCATCGGTGTGCCTGACGACAAGTGGGGAGAGGTGGTAGTCGCCTACGTCCAGCCGCGGCCTGGTATGACTGTCCACCCCGCGGCTCTGGAAGCGCTGACTGCGCAACACCTCAGCGGCTACAAGCGGCCGACGTCGTTCCTCGTGGTCGACGCCATCCCCAAGAACGCTGTCGGCAAGATCGACAAGCCCTCGTTGCGGGCCGCTCACGCCGCAGCCCTGCCATCCCATTGACCACCAGCAGATGCTCGGTCATCGAGGGCTCGCCATCTTCGAAGGTCGGGTGGCCCGCGGGGCGAGATTCTCTCCCGCCACCGGATCGTCTTCGAAGGTGCCGGCCGGAGGGGCCGGCGTGACGCTTCAGGGGCATGATGGTGAGGATGGACGACCGCGAGGCAAGGGGCGAACATCTGGCGAACGGTTCTATGTCCCGCGCCGCGTCCGACCGCCGCAACTCACCACGGCCTGCGCGACCGACGACCCCTGTGGGGCTCGAAAAGTCATCGCTGCAGTTCAAGCGGCATGTCGGTACTCGTTGATTGCTCCGCTGAGGATCCGGGTGCGCAAGAGCCTGCGGGGCTCGAAACCATCCAGGACTGCTGGCTGTTCCTGGGCCTCGGGCGGTCGTTGATCGCGGGGTCGGTGCGGCCGATGTCTGTTGTAGTGGTCCTGGTACTCGGCGAGGACCTGCCGGGCGTGGGCCTCGTTCAGGAGCAGAACGTGGTCGAGTGCCTCGCGGCGGATCGTGCCGATCACGCGCTCGCAGTGGGCGTTCATGCGCGGTGCCTGGGGTGCGCTGAGCAGCACGTCCATGCCTTCGGCTTCGAAGACGGTGTCGAAGGAGCCGGTGTACTTGCTGTCGCGGTCGCGGAGCACGAAGCGCAGCGACTCGACGCGGCTGCCCAGGTCATCGGCGAGATTGCGCGCCTGCTGGGTCGCCCACTGTGCGGTGGGGTGGGCGGTGACGCCGGTGATGTGGAGTCTGCGGGTGCCGTGTTCGAGGAACGCCAGCGCGTACAGCCGGCTGCCGGTGATCGTGTCGACGTGGAAGAAGTCCGCCGCGATGATCCCCTCGGCCTGCGCGGTGAGGAACTCGCGCCAGCTCGGGCCGGTGCGGCGCGGGGCGGGGTCGATGCCGGCCTTGTGCAGGATCTCCCAGACCGTGGACGGCGCGATCGGGTGCTCCAGTCGGGCCAGTTCGCCCTGGATCCGCCGGTGGCCCCACCGCGGATTCTCCTGCGCCAGGCGCAGCACCAGCTTCTTGAGCGCGGCCGCCGTGGGTGGACGCCCGGTGCGTCGGCGTCGGTCGGAGTAGTCCCACTCCTTGGCGATCAGCCTGCGGTGCCAGGCCAGTAGCGTCCCCGGCGTGACCGCGAAGACGCTGCTCCAGCAGCGGCGCGGTATCAGCGACGACAGCGCGGCCAGCCAGAACCGGTCCGCGGGCTCGTAGCGGACCGGACCGTTGAGTTGTCGTCGCAACACCGAGTTTTCGTGCTGCAGCACCAGCAGTTCGGCGTCCTTGGCCGTGTCCCGGCGCAGCAGGACCGCGGGTATGGACAGCAGCGCCCGGGTGGCCCGGTACAGCATCGAGATGATCACACGCGCAGCATCCCAGCCACCGCGGAGGGCCTGGCACGTAGGCTCCCACCTGCAGCGATGACTTTTACGAGCCCCACACGTTGTGCGTCTCGTGACGTGCGCGAACAGCTGCCTTCTGCCCCCTCGGCGCTGCCGACGGCGCGTTACGTTCGCCACTGGGGGTCAAGGGGTCGCAGGTTCAAATCCTGTCGTCCCGACTTGTGTTGTCGCAGGTCGGAGGCCGTTCTCTCGTGATCGAGAGGGCGGCCTTTCGTGTGTTCCGGGGCGTGGTGGTCGCAGTGTGGTCGCACGCCTTGGGTGCGGCTGGTTCACGGCGGTGCTGAAGGCGGGCGGGGCAGGCTTGCCTAGCCGGCGGAAGGCTTCGCGGAGGCTGCGGATGTGGTCGCGTGGTGGTCGTGGCCGGGTCGGCCGGTGGGTTCGAAGGCTGGTGGTCTCGGCCTGGGTGAGGGTGCGGTCGATGGTGTCGACTGCTTCGCGTGCGGCTTGCTGGGTGAGGTGGCTGTAGAGGTTCGCGGTAGTCGACAGGGTGGAGTGCCGCAGGGTCTTGGAGACCACAGTGAGCGGTACGCCCGCGGTGATGCTGATGGTGGCGGCCAGGTGCCGCAGGTCGTGAACGGTGATCCTGGGGATGCTGGCTTCGTCGGAGAGGTGGTGGAAACGGTCGAGCACGAGTTGTGGTCCGAGCGGGCGGCCGTCGGGCCGACAGAAGACCAATCCGGCGAAAGGATCGGCAGCATCGCTGTGGGTGCGAGGAACCGTTCGTGCCCGATGCCGCAGCGCTGCGGCGACGCGGGGTGAGATGGCGACCCAGTTGCGGCTGGATCGGGTCTTGGGGGTGGTGAGGGCGAGGCGGTTGTTGTCGATGGCGGAGAGTGCGCAGCGCACGTAGAGGACGCCCTCGGAGAGGTGGACGTCGTCCCAGTGCAGGCCGAGGGCTTCGCCCTTGCGCATGCCGGTGCCGATGAGGACCTCGAACAGGTCGGCCATGGCGGGGTCGGCCCGGTGGCAGTAGGAGAGGAAGCGGGCCGCCTCCTCTGGTGTCCAGATCCGCCGCTCCGGTGAGGGCGGGCGGCGCACGACCGGGGGACTGGCCGGATTGTGGGGGAGGCGGTGCTGGCGGACGGCGTCGCCGAGGGCGCTGGAGAGGGTGGCCAGGCACCTGGAGAGGGTGATCTTGCCGCGGCCGGCGGCGAGTTGGCTGGTGGCGAAGGCGGCGATGTGCCGGTGTCCGAGCTGGTCGAGCTTGAGGGTGCCGAAGCCGGGGATGTGGTCGTTGCGCACGTAGTCCCGGTAGCGGGCCATCGTGGTCGGCTTGAGCACCAGTGCTTTCTCGGTGAGCCAGGCGTTGAGGTAGTCGGTGACGGTCTGGTTGGGGTCGGCGTCGAACCCGCCCGCCTCGCCCTCGAGGAATCGGTGCAGTGCTTGCTCGGCGTCGCCTTGGCTGGCGAATCCGCCCCGGCGTACGGTCGCCCGGCGGTGATCCGGGGTGGGGACATCGACGGCGAAGGTCCAGGTCCCGTGATCGCTGTCCGTGACTAGATGTGGGCAGTGTGCGCCGAGCTGGTGACGGTGAATGTCTCGGCAGCCGCAGCGGCGGTAGACACGACCGCGGCTGGCGGGGGTGGTTGTACGCATGGTGATCGCCTCCAGCGTGCGGCAGGGTACGCCGACACTTCCAGCCTCCGTCCACTGCGACCACCAAGCGACCACCACGTTCTCGGCAGGCACTCTGACCTGGTCATATCCCTTGAGGCGGCGACAAGGGAGCAACCGTTCCAGCACTGCCTAACTGAGGTGGCGAAGCAGGCTCGGCATCGCGCGGATGCACAACCTCACCTTCGCCGGAAAGGCCAGCCGCCTGCGTTGTAGCGACAAGAGCTGAAGGCGGCACCCAGAGGGATCAGGCGGCCGAACTCATCAGGCAGTCCCTCATCGGGCCGGATGCGCCGCCAAGGAACTGCTCCGGGAGCGCGCTGACTCGTGGAGCATCCGGCAGATAACGGCGTGCTCGGGCGCCGACAGCGCCAACTCTCCGACCAGAACGCCCCCTTGCCGCATCTACCTGCCCATTGCACCCTTTGAAGTGGGCACTGCGCGATCCGTGACCGGGGAGGGGCGGATGACAGAACAACTCGGCGACCACTTACGCCGAACACGGCCGGCTTGGGAACTGCTTGAGGACAAGATCCTCATACACACCCGCGGTAAGCACCAAGAGGCCATCAGCCTCCCCGCACTCAAAAATCACGACGGAATCGTACTCTGCGGCGCCGACGCTGCAGCCGCCGCCAAAGGTTTCAAGTACACCGCTGACGGCAAGCCACTGCTCATCGACCAACAGGCCTAGGTCGTCGCCGCCTTCGCCCAGACCGCTGCCGCGGGACTTGACGGGTCCGAATCCTGTGGATCGGGGCAAGTACGGCTCGAAGATCCACTTGATCACTGAACGCACGGGGCTTCCGCTTTCCGTCGGCATCTCGGGTGCCAACCTGCATGACAGCCAAGCGCTTGAACCTCTGGTCCGCGGGATCCCGCCGATCAGGTTCCGGCGCGGGCCGCGCCGACGGCGGCCCGCCAAACTCCACGCCGACAAGGCCTATGACAACCGCCACCTCGGCGATGGCTCCGCTTACGCCGCATCACACCGCGTATCGCCCGCAAGGGAGTTGAGACGTCGCAGAAACTTGGCCGCCACCGCTGGACCATCGAGCGCACCATGGCCGGGCTCGCCGGCTGTCGCCGTCTCCATCGCATCGCCGCTACGAGCGGCAGGCAATCCACTTCCTGGCCTTCGCCAGCATCGCCTGCACTCTCATGTGCTACCGCAGACTCACCAAATGAGATGATCTCTAATCATCGGCCCGGCCGTCGGGATGTGCCCGTCAGGCCGTTGCCCGGGCGCCGCTTCGACGGAGGATAGGGGAAGAGAGAGCGGGTCTGCGTGGTGAAGTGTAGGCCTTTGATAACTCCGGCAGCAGGGAGCGCTTCTTCCGATGACCGCACAGCCCGTACGCCCTGAGCACAGTGATCCCGAAACCGACTCGGTCATGGATGTCCCGCCGTTCAAGCCTTCTCTCGTCAAAGCGGTGTTCAGGGATGTGACACCGATGCACGTCTCTCGGTCGGCCGCGTGGGCCGCCGCGTCGGTGACGCGGACAGTACTGACGGAGATCATCGACGGCGCGCGGAGAACGGCGGCGGAGGAAGCCCGGAAGAAGCTGTTTCCCGGGGACCTTGTCTCGGCCATCGACCGGAACGTCGAGCTCGAGGTGGGGGCCAAATGGTACGACCACAGCCCGACGTTCAAAGGCCTGACCGGTGTCCTGTACGACGCCGAGGGTGTCATCGTGCCTTCTCGTAAGCGCAGCAGGTCGCGGAAACCGAGTGCTGTGGTCGGCGCCCACAGGTTCGAAGCCGGGGTCAAGAAGCTGCTGCGGAGCCAGGGGGCGACGGCCGTCCCGGCGATGGTCCGCGACCTGAACGGAATCGCGAGCGTGTTCCTGACGGACCTGGCCCAGGAAGCGGCCATGGTCGTCCGCGAGGGCGGGGCCAAACGTTTCGGTACGGTCACCCTGGTGACGTCGGGCGAACCGGCCCCACCCCCGTTCCTCAAGGATTCCCTCCGGGCCCTGTCCGCCCGCAGAGGGCACGGGCGGACCATCGGCAGGGATGACATCCTGGCCGCCACCACGAATCAGTTGTTCGGCGGCAACCTCAGGCAGCGAGCCCTCACCGAGGCACGCGAGGCGACACAGAACACTTCGGCCGGCTGAGCGGGTTCGACCAGCATCGCCGCCTGCACCCTCATCTGCTACAGCAGACTCGCCAAATGAGATGGCCTCTAAAGCTTGTTGTTTAACCCTGTTGCTGCTTCAAGCGGACGTGTTCGGTGAGGGTTCCGACTCGTTTCACGGTCTTCCCGGGCTCGTAGCGGGGGGCTGGTCTGCGGTTTTGTGATCCTGGCGGGCGTCCGGGGCCTGGCCGGGAGGGTTTCGGCACGCGTGCGGGACGGGCCGCCTTCTCGCGGAGGTGCCGGAACCCACGGCGGACGCGAGCGGGGGTGAGTCGGCGCGGTTCGGCGGGTCGTTCCCAGGGGCGGCGGAGGTCCTCGGCGAGTGGTCGGGCCAAGCGGAGCTGGGTGTGGGCGGCGATGATCAGCCAGGTCCACAGGTCGGCGGTGTGGGGGTCCCGGACCTTTGGGACGGTCCATCCCAGGGTCTGCTTGAACAGCCGGAAGGTGTGTTCCAGGTCGAAGCGTCGCAGGAACGCCTGCCAGCGCAGATTCGGCCTCCTTGCCGGTCATGCCGGTGCGCGAGGACTACAGCCAGACCGGCTTGGGGGCGCGGTCGCCGGGCAGGTGATCGACCTTGAGTCGTATCAACGTGCCGTGGATCAGCGGGAGTTCGCCGCAGTGGTCGAGCCAGGAGCCGCGTGCCTGCAGGCGGGGGTGCATCCGGTCCCAGGCCAGGGCTTCGGCGTTGCCGTAGCGGGTGGTGACGGTGTTGGTGCCCTGGTCGGGGGTGTGCCAAGTTTCGGGCTTGGCGAAGGTGAGGACACCGCCGTGTTTGCGGGGCTGCCCACCACGCGGGGTGGAGCGGCGCGGTCCTGCGTCGCGGAGCATGACCCGGTCCGAGCGCAGTCGGCCGACCAGCTCGACGGGCAGGTCGGATAGGACGTGGGCGAGGCGGGTGACGTCGTAGCCGGTGTCCATGACGATGAGAATGTCTGGGTCGCCGGGCGTCCATTGGCCGGCCTGCCGGAGCCGGGTGACGACGTCGCGCAGCTGCGCGGCGGTCACCGCGGTGGCGTCGTCGGCCGGACCCAGCCGGACGGCGTCCAGGACGGCAGTCCACGACGTCCGTCCTGTTTCCAGGGCGGCGACGAAGGAGTAGGGCCAGCCGGGGATCATCTGGTCGGCGCTGCGGCCGCGGCCATAGACGTGGCAGAACAGCAGTTCCGGGCTGGTCGGGGCGTCGGGCCGCAGCCAGTTGCTGACGTCGACCGCGAGGACGATCCGCCCGTCGGCGGCACGAGGCAAGGGCGTGGAGGCAAGCAGCCGGCGTAGGCGGCGTGGTTCCAGCCAGCCGTGGTTCACCGCGTCGTATATCGCCCCGTGCCCGCGCCGGTGCTCGGCCGTCAGGGTGAGCTCGGCCAGCGACGTCACCGGACCATCAGCGCACAGCACCGCGTCGGTGAGCTCGAAGAGCGCATCCGCCCGGGTGTACAGCAGTCGTAGAACTCGACACGAAAGTGGGACAGCATGCTCAGCGCGGCGTCTACGAGACATGCAGGAGCGGGACTCTTCACCAGCGGCCGTTCCTTCACGCGACGTTGCTCGACACTTCGAAGCGTGAAGAACGGCCGTCCTGCTGTCTCAGGAAGGAACCAAGATCAGCGGGTCAGGTGAACCGGCGAGGTTAAACAACAAGCTAAGAGCTCTATCGCGATCACGGTTCGGCCTTCTTGAGTTGTCGCCAGTAGATGAGGCTGCAGGCACAGCCGGTCGTCCACCGACTTCGGCCCCGGCGACCGCTCCGGCCAGGGAGGCAGCAGCCGTTTGATCAGCGCCCACAAGTCGTCGTCCACGATCCACGGCCGAGTACTCACACCTCTTGAATGGCCGAATCATCACACCGGTCACGCCCGACCAGCCCCAACACCCAAGATCCTTTTACGAGCTCTAACGGAGCGATCTCTTCGTCCCGAAGCAATGCGAGCGACCGGGCGACCTGCGACTAAACCGCCCGCGACCTGCAAGGACTATCCGCAAGCGTCCATGGTCGTCCGCATCGGTGCGGGGTCGTTGCAGCGCAGCTAAACACTCAGTCGGTGCGGCTCTTCCTGTCTCGTATCTCCGAGGCGGACAGCAGGGCATCCAAAGCCGCTCGAGCCTCGGCAATTCGGTGGTGCCACTCCTCGCCTCGCAGGGCCACGGTGTACCACTCGACCACCGGTTCAGTGCCGGTCGTGCAGTAGCCGTAGACCTGGTGGGCCACCTGGTCGGTAAG
Source organism: Streptomyces sp. NBC_00009 (assembly GCF_045040855.1). Taxonomy (NCBI): domain Bacteria; kingdom Bacillati; phylum Actinomycetota; class Actinomycetes; order Kitasatosporales; family Streptomycetaceae; genus Streptomyces; species Streptomyces sp. NBC_00009. Next base: position 583,744 of record NZ_CP108312.1, on the reverse strand, counting down.
GAGCTCGTCGTAGTGGAACGTCCCCTCGAAAGCCGCCCAGGCTACTGCCCGCGTGTCTGCGCAGACACGCCGAAGTACTGCTCCCGTGTACTCGCGCAGATCGAGCGAGGTGTCATCGAAGTCCATGTCGTACGACACCAGACCGAGCCGCTCGATGGCTTCGGGTTGCTCCAGCAGAGGGAACGGCAGGAAGGCGTCAGGGCCGCCTCGTGCGCGCGGGACGCGGCCTCCGACTGCGAGAACCATGACGCCTGCGCCCTCGAGTGGGGCGCGCTGCTACGTCTGGTCGATCGGACCGCGCCGGACTGCAAGGACGGCGGCCTCCCGTCCGCGGCCGCGCGAAAAGATCGGATCTCTTGCTTCAAGACCCCTTGTGGCTAAGGGGTGTTGACTGCATCATTCCCGGGACGCGGGTTCACCTCCGAGTATGGGAGTCACTTATATGAACGAGAGACGCATCTCGGCCGCACTCTCCCGCCCAACCCGGCGGACCGCTCTCACTCTGGCCACCGGAGTGGGCGCAGCCACGCTTCTCCCGCAGACCGCCTCCGCCTGGGCCGCTTCTGCCGCCACCGTGGGGGCGAGCGCGCATTCCACCGATGTCTCGCCCCATGAATGGGTCGCGCGCGACGCCTCGTTGCGTTGGCGCACGCTGCCTGCCGACTGGAAGGACGGCGCACTGCTCGGCAACGGGCTGCTGGGCGCCGTCGTCTCCAAGGGCGCCGCCGCGAACACCCTCCAGGTGATGCTCAGCCACACCAAGGTGCAGGACCAGCGCGGGCAGTGGCGTGCGGCCATCGGCTACTCCCGGCTGCCGATCGGCTGTCTCACCCTCAGCCTCTCCGGCGAGATCACCGCCGTCGACTGGACCCTCGACCTGTACGACGCCGAACTGCGCGGCACCATCACCACGGTCCGGGGCAGCGTCGCGTTCAGCATCCTGGTGCACAACTCCCGTGACGCGCTGGTGGCGTTCACCGAGCCGAGCCCGGGGGAAGAGGACGCGGCCTGGTCCTTCACCTGGATGCCCGCCACCACGTCGCGCACAAAGGACAAGCCCGCCGACTACGTGGGCAACCCGGACCCCGCGACCGGCACTGCCGAGGGCACCTCCTATGTCGAGCAGCCGCTGATAGCGGGCGGCGGCTGGACCACGGCCTGGCGCGAGCGCCGCGACGGCACCCGCCGGGTGCTGGCCGCCCATGTCGTGTACCGGCACCCGGAGGAGCTGAGCGGCACCACGCGCCTCGCCCTCGCCGCGGTCGACCGCACCCTCGCCGCCTCCACCACGGGCCTGCTGAGCGAACACCGATCCTGGTGGCACCGCTACTACCGCCGCAGCTTCGTCTCCGTACCCGACAAGCGAATCCAGGACTTCTACTGGATCCAGCTGTACAAGCTCGCCAGCGCCACCCGCGCGAACGGGCCGTCCCTGTCCGAGTGGGGGCCGTGGTATCCGGAGACCGGCGGCAGTTGGACCGCCGTCTGGTGGAACCTGAACGTGCAGATCGCCAGCTGGCTGCTGCAGGGCTCCAACCACCCCGAACTCGACTCCGTCACCTCGACGTTCAAGGCCTTCGAGGCAGAACTCCCCACCTCCGTCCCCGCGGAGTACCGTGACGGCGATACCTACGCCCTCGCGCACCCCTCGGACTGGATGCTGCGCACCGGCGGAAAGACGGTCGGCGTCCCCGGCACCGCCTCCAAGACCGACAACACCGGCAACCTGCTGTGGGCGCTGCACAACATCTGGCTCAGCTACCGCCGCTCCATGGACCTGGCGATCGTCCGCGACGTGCTCTACCCGATCCTCACCCGCGCGGTGAACTTCTACGACCACTTCCTGTACGAGGGTTCAGACGGCGCCCTGCATCTGCCGCTGACCCGCTCACCGGAGTGGGCCGACGCCGAGGACTGCACCTACGACCTGTCCCTGGTGCGCTGGGGCTGCACCACCCTCCTGCAGTGCCTGAAGCTGCTGCGCACGACGCACCCCAAGGCGGCCCGCTGGCAGGAGATCCTGGACCGGCTCACTCCCTACCCGCAGGACGCGACCGGGGTGATGGTCGGCGCGAGCAAGCCGCTCACCGAGTCGCACCGGCACTTCTCGCACATGCTCTGGCTCTTTCCGCTCGCCGAGTACGACCACGCGCGCCCCGCCGACCGTGCCCTGATTGACACCACCTTCGACCACTGGGTCAAGGACCGTACGCAGTGGGCGGGTTACAGCTTCGCCGCCGCGTCCTCGATGGCCGCCCGGATCGGCCGTCCCGAGCAGGCCCTCGACCTGCTGACGTACTTCACCGACGGCAACGTGTTCCGCAACTCCCGGTTGACCGAGAACACCATGTACGTCGAGGGCGGCAACCTCGCCGTCGAATCCCCGCTCACCGCAGGCCAGTCCGTGCTCGACATGATGATCCAGAGCCACTCCGGGCCGGTGCGGGTCTTCCCGGGCGTGTCGGCGAGCTGGCCCGACGCCAGTGTCCAGGGCCTGCGCACCCAGGGCGCCTTCCTCATCGACGCCGACCGGGCCGACGGCACCACCCGATGGGTACGGGTGCACAGCGAGGCCGGCGCGCCGCTCGACCTGGAGCACGGGATCAGCGGGGACATCGACGTACGGGACGAGCAGGGGCGACGTTTGCCGTACCGCACGACGGGTGTCGGGCGCGCTGTGATCCAACTCCCGAAGGGCGCAGTGGTGTTGGTGACCCCTGCCGGCGAGAGGATCAACGGTCCCGCACCGCGGGACGTGCCCGCACTGTCGGCGCGGCGCCCCTGGGGACTGCCGGACTGAACGCGGAGTCAGTGCACCGGCGCGGCGGACTCGGGAGTGATGTTCTTGTTGAAGCGGAGCAGGTTCTCGGGGTCCCAGGCGGCCTTGACGGCGCGCAGTCGCCGGTGCTTGTCCTCACTGCCGTGCACGGTCCGGCGCCACTGCGGGCCCTGGTCGTCGGTGAGGTTGGTGTAGCCGTTCGTCAGTGAGTGAGGGCGCATCGCCTCGGCCATCGCTGTCGCCCACTGCTCGTACAGTGCGTCGTGCTCGGACGAGTCCCACATGCTGACCGCCTCCCACAGCCAGGCGGCGCCCTCACGGGAGAAGGCCATGGCGTCCTCGGCCGTGTCCTCGGAGATGGCGCCGCCCATGCACCAGAGGTTGATGGTGGTGGCGGCGTCGGGGTGCGCGGGTGCGGCGGCGGCGTTCGCCAGCACGGTGGTGATGGCGTCGGTGTCGAGCGCCGGCAGGTAGCCGCCGCGCAGGTTCATGCGCTTGCCGTAGGGCGCGACGGCGTCGAGCATGCTGTTCGCCCGCAGCCAGGGCATGGGGGCGACCAGGTCCGCCACCGGGCGGCCGAGCGCGGCGAGCGGGTCGATGTCGCGGCGGGCGGTCGCGACCTCGCCGCTGTGCACCGGGACGAGGGCAAGCACCGGCCGGCCGTGGGCCTGCGCGGGCAGGGACGGCAGCGCGGGGGCCGGGGCGACGGCGGCGAGCAGGCCCAGCTCGCGCGGGGCGGCGGCCATCACCGCGGGCAGCCCGGCGAGCACGTCGGCGGCCTGCTCGATCGGGAAGATCAGCTGCCCGGCCACCACGTCGGGGCCCACCGGGTGCGCACGGTACTCGAAGGCGGTGACGACACCGAAGTTGCCGCCACCGCCGCGCAGCGCCCAGAAGAGTTCGGGGTTGTCGGTCTCGTCGGCACGGACCGTGCGGCCGTCCACGGTGACCAGTTCGCAGGCCAGCAGATTGTCGACGGTGGCGCCGTAGCGGCGCATCAGGTGGCCGATGCCACCGCCGAGGGTGAGTCCGGCAACGCCGGTGGAGGTGACGGTGCCGGCGGGCACGGTCAGGCCGTGCCGCTGGGTGGCGGCGTCCAACTCGCCGAGCAGTACGCCCGGTTCGGCCCGCACCACCCGCGTCGACGGGTCGACGGTGATCGCCTTCATCGAGGACAGATCGACGACCAGGGCGCCCGCGGGCATCGCATAGCCGTCGGAGCCGTGCCCGCCGCCGCGCACGGCCACCGGGATGCCGTGGGCCGAGGCGTAGCGCAGGACGGTCGCCACATCGTCCGCGTCGACGCACTGGACGATCAGTGTGGGGCCCCGGTCGGCGGCGCGGCCCTGATACAGCGCGCGAGCCGCGTCGTAGCGGTCGCTGTCCGGCCGCAGCAACGTGCCGCGGAAGCCGGCCGGGAAGTCGGCGAAGCCGGAGTGGACGTCGGGTGTGGCCGACATGGTCATGGGGGCCTCCTGAGGAGCCGTGCAAGAGCTAACCGGAAATTCAATTTCCGCTTACGGTCACGGAGGCTGGCATCGGAGACAAATGAACTCATCGACACCCCCACCCACCCCTGCCGACGGCCGCCCCCTGCGTGCCGACGCCCGCCAGAACCTGGAGCAGATCCTCCAGGTCGCTCAGGACGTCTTCGCCGACCTCGGCTACAAGGCGTCGATCGCGGAGGTCGCCCGCCGCTCCGGCCTGGGCATGGGGACCATCTACCGGCACTTCCCGAACAAGGCCGTCCTGGTGGAGCGCATCGCGATCCATGTGATGCAGGAGAGCCTGGCCCAGGTCCGCCGCGCCCTGGCCGCGGAGCCGGGCTCCTGGGGCGCGTTCACCCGGGTGGTGCGCCACATGGTGGGGCTGCGCAGCAGTCAGCTCTTCCCGGTGTCCCGGGGGCGTGCCACGGAGTCGGGGCCCGAGCTGGTCGCGATCCGTACCGAACTCCTCGACGCACTCCACGAGTTGGTGGCCGCCACGCAGCGCGCCGGGGTCCTGCGTGACGATGTGAACGCCTTCGACATCGTCCTGATGCTCAACTCGATTCCGCCGCGCCTTCCCGCCGAGCCGGACGATACCGCCACCGCGGACCTGGCCGACCGTTTCCTCGGCGTACTCCTCGACGGACTACGGGCCCCGGGGGCGGAGGAACTGTCTCTCCCGGCGCCCGGCCGCCGAGAGATCGACCAGTTCTTCCGGACCGCGCACGGTCTGTGACGGACGCCCCCTGCATCAACCACTGCGCGTGCGCTTGCTGGTCGACGGTCTGTGGTCTCAGTACCTGGAGGTCGGCATCCGCCCTGACCCCGAGGTGCTCACCAAGGCCCCGGTTCGCTCGGTGGCCGGGACCGGCGCGTGGATCGGCATCCTCGCCTCGTCCTGCACGGCAGCAGCTCGATGTGGCGGATCAGCCGGGACGTCCTTGACCTGGTGGCGTTCGTGCACGGTGACCACCACCAACACCCGGACGGCTTCGTCCTGTTCGCGGGCGTACGGTTCGCACCGACGCAGGACCGGGACGCCCCCCGGCGAAGGCTTCACCCACCACGAGGGCGACGTGGTACGCATCTCCAGCCCGCGCCTGAGCCCACTGGCCAGCACCGTCACGACGAGCGAGGCGGCGCCGCCGTAGGAGTACGGGCCGCGCCGCCTGGAGCGGAGCCTGGTGGGAAGGGGTGTGTTGTGAACGTTAGCGCAGCGAAGGGGTGACGCCCACCTCAGAGGCCACATGGACCGCGAGATCCAGCAGGTGCCGGTCGCTGCCGCGCGGGCCCACCAGACACAGGCCCACCGGGGCGGTGCGGCTGCGGACGGGGATGCTGACGGCGCAGCGGCCGGACAAGCCCGCAAGGCAGGTGAGTCGGAAGGTCTGGGCCCTGGTCTGTTCGATGACCGGCCCGCCGAGGGCTGCCTCCGCGCGGGTGGGGGCCACCGAGGACGCCGAGGGCAGGATCAGGATCTGATCGCCGAGCAGGTCGTCGACGCGAGCACGGGCCTCGCGCAGGACGGCTTCGGCCGCGGCCAGATCGTCCGGTGTGTACGTCGACGCGGTCTCGAAGCGGGACCTGACGTCCGGGTTGAGGGAGTCCCAGTGCCGTGAGACCCAGGGCCCCCACTGGCGCCAGGCCTCCACCCCCTGCTTGGTCTGGAACGCGCGCACCCAGCCGGGCAGCACAGCAGTGTCGAACCGCAGCGTCCGGATGCGCGGCAGACCCGCGGCGCGCCAGTCGGCCACTGCCCGCCGCACCGAAGCGGCCACCTCGGGCGAGGCCACATCGATGATCTCCTGGGCGAGTACGACACCGGACGGCGCGGGACCGTGGGACCGGCGGGGCAGCAGAACACGCCCGGCGGCGCGCAGTGTTCCGGCGTCGCGGGCGATCCAGCCGACCGTGTCGAAGGAGGGCGCGAGTGGCAGCAGTCCCGCGGTGGACACCGCCCCATGGCTCGGCCGGATGCCGTACAGGCCCTGGTAGGAGGAGGGGATGCGGATCGAGCCGCCGGTGTCGGTGCCGAGCCCGATGTCCGCCTGGCCGAGGGCGACGGCACTGGCGGGACCGGAGGTCGAACCGCCCGAAATGCGGTCCGGAGCGGCCGGGTTGGGCGGCGTGCCGTAGTGGGCGTTGGTGCCTGCCAGGCTGTACGCGAACTCGTCGGTGCGGGCGATCCCGGCGACGTCGGCGCCCGCCGCGAGCAGAGCCGCGACCGCGGCGGCGGTGATGCGCTGCGGCGAACTCTCCGCGAGCCAGGCGGGGTTGCCCGCGCCCACCCGGTGCCCCGCGATCGCGAACAGGTCCTTGACGGCCACGCTCAGCCCGGACAGGGAACCGTGCCCGGTCGCGGGCACCAGCGGGTCGCCGTACTCCCGCCACACCGTCGGATCGGGCGACCCGGCGGCGCTGGTGTCCGACGACGGACGCCTGCCCGCTCCGACCGTCGCGGCGGCCGACCGCCCGCCGAGGGAGACCACCGCCCCGGCCGCCGCCGCGAGCCCCAGAAACGACCGTCGGTTCACTGTCCGCACGTGTGCTGCACTCCTCAACCTGTCCTCTTCCATCGGTACGTTCACGTCGCGCCCCTACCGCCCGAAGTCCCGCTTCCTGATGACCGCGTGGACTCCGGTGGTGCGGTCGACGACCTGGGAGACCTCGAAGTCGGCCGCGGCCGACAGATAGGCGTAGGCGACCGGGCGGGTTATGCCGAGGTCGGACTGGAGGAAGTCGAGGGCGTTCACGACGGCGCGGCGCATCGCCGTGTCCAGGTCGGAGAGTTGGCCGGCCGCCCCACCTGACCCGCCGGAGCCGTCCGGGTCCGAGAGGCCGACCGGCAGCCACGCGTCGTCGGTCTCGCCGAACGGGTAGTGGAACGCGACCGACGGCGCGTCCCCGGAGCCCGGCTTGCAGACGGTGAGCCGGAACGTCGTACGGAGCGATCCCTCCAGCGCGGTGAGCGCGACCTCGCCGTTGCCCATCGCAAAGTGCGGGTCGCCGGTGTGGAAGAGCGCACCCTCGGCGTGTACCGGGAGGTAGAAGGTGGAGCCCTCGCCGAGGTGTCGGATGTCGATGTTGCCGCCGCCGAGCGTGGGCGGGATGGAGTTCAGCAGCGGGTCGGTGAGGGACGTCGCCCCGGCGTACGCGGTGCCCATCAGGCCCATGTGCGGATTGAGCGGGAAGGTCACCTGGCCGGGGCCGTCCAGCGGCAGGATCGCGTGGTCGTCGGCGCCGCGGGAGCGGATCGGGGTGAACACCGACACGTTTCCGTACTGTTCGGGGCTCCCGGTCGCCCGTCCGTCCTCGGCGACCGGCGGCATGACCTCGTCGAGCGTGATGCCGTCGGGAGCGCCGCCGCTGCGGGTGCTGGCCAGCGCGCCCTTGCCGTGCCGACTGGAGATGACGCCGTACGGGACGCGGGGCAGCAGCGACAGTGTCTCCACCTTGAGGACGTCGCCGGGTTCGGCGCCCTCCACATGCACCGGGCCGAGGACCACGTGCGGGCCGTCGGTGTCGAAGGAGCGGGGCGTGCGCGTGTAGTCGCGGGCCAGGGCGACCGCGTCCTTCAGGACCTGATCCTTGCGGACGCCGTGCTCCGCGAACCAGGCGATCGGGTCGCGGCCCTGATCCTCCAGCAGCCCTTCGTGGGACACGGCATCCACGGTCAGGGTCTCGCCGGAGCGCAAGCGCAAGACGGGTTCGGCGTCGCGGGCCGGTACGTAGCCCCAGCGGACGGTGTCGGGCGTGGCGCGCAGGTAGTGGTGGCCGTGGACGGGGCCGATGCCGGGCTGCAGGATGCGCTGCGGCCGGGAGACGGCGGAGACCTTGGAAGAGCCGGAGGCCGCCGTGGCGGGATGCGCGCTCGCAGCCACCGAGCCGCCCGCCGCGGCGAGCCCCGCGGCGATGCGCAACAGTCCGCGCCGCCCGAGCCGCGTCGCCAACTCTTCGTACGCGAGAGCTGGCTGGGCGGCCGCGGGCATGAGGTGGGGCGGGTGTGGTGCGTGCGGATTGTGCGGCATCAGGTGTTCCTCGTCGTCTCGCGGTATACCAGTAGCTCGTGATGCCTTTCCTATGCATTGCCTGTTACCGCGAGGGCGGCTGCCGGTTTCTGCCGGGTAACACCGGCGGCCCTGCTCCACGGAAGCCACCATGTGTTGGGAGAACCGAACCCGCTCGGCGAACTGCTCCCGGCTCAAGCCCGCGCGTTCGCGCAGGGCCTGGACGACGGCGCAGAAGGTGCGCAGACTGTCCGAGCGTCCGGCTCACCGAACCCCGAGCCGCGCTGCCCACCCTGTGCCGCTCGCAAATACGATTCGGTGCTGTGGGCTGCGGCGAGGTCGTTCGGTCAGGCGGTTCTCTGGTACTGGTTGATCAGGCCTCCGAGGAGGCGTTGTCGCCGGATCCGGTGGGCCTGGAGGTTGGTGACGGTGGCCGGGGTGGCCGGTTCGGCGCCGTCCGGGGGTAGTTGCTGCCGGGACTGGTGGGGACGGTGCCCGTTGTAGTGCCGGAGGTATTCGGCCAGGACTGCGCGAGCGTGGGCCTCGTTGTAGATCAGCATGCGGTCGAGGAGCTCGCGGCGGAGGGTGCCCACGACTCGCTCGCAGATCGCGTTCGCTTTGGGCGCCTGCGGCGGGCTGAGCAGGATCTCCACGTCGTCGGCCTCGAAGACGGCGTCAAAGGAACGGGTGTACTTGCTGTCGCGGTCCCGGAGGAAGAAGCGCAGCGGCTCCAACCGGCGTCCCTGCGTCATGGCAAGGTTCCTGGCCTGCTGAACGGTCCACGCGGCGGTGGGGTGGGCGGTGACGCCGGCGAGGTGGACGCGGCGGGTGCCGTGTTCGATGAAGATCAGGGCGTACAGGCGCTTGAGCGAGATGGTGTCCAGGTGCAGGAAGTCGGCGGCAATGATGCCGTGGGCCTGGGCGGTCAGGAACTGCCGCCAGGTGGGGCCGGAGCGCTGCGGCGCGGGGTCGATGCCGGCTGGGTGGAGGATCTCCCAGACTGCGGACGGGGCGATCGGGTAGCCGAGGCGGGCGAGTTCGCCCTGTATCCGGCGGTGGCCCCAGGTGCTGTTCTCCTGGGCCAGGCGCAGGATGAGCTGTTTAACGGCGGGCGCGGTGGAGGGTCTGCCGGGGCGGCGGTGCCGCGTGAACGTCCACTTCCTGGCGATGAGTTGGCGGTGCCAGGCCAGCAGTGTGGTGGGGGTGATAGTGAAGGTCTGGCGCCAGCGCTCGCGCGGGACGAACCGCGAGAGCGCGGCGAGCCAGATCCGGTCTGCGGGCTCGTAGCGGACGCGGGCGATCTGACGGCGCAGCACCGCGTTCTCATGCCGTAACGCGAGGACCTCTGCGTCCTTGGCCACGCGGCTACGGAGTACGGCAGAGGGCACCTTGATCAGATTCCGGACCAGCGTGGTGACGATCGACAGCGACATCGAAGGATCATCCCAGGCGCCATTGAGGCTGATGCCCCGCGTGGAGAAGCTGAAGGCCAGAGCCGGAATCGCATTTCCGAGCGGGACAGGGCCCGTGCGCGGGCATTGGGCGTCTGCCGGTGCGGTTGCTCAGCAGACAGCACTGGTCGCTTCCTTGGAAGGTCTGAAGGGTGTCCAAATCTCCGCACGTGCTGTGAGCTGGGTTTTCCCTCCTGGGGAGTGATGGTTCATCAGGAGGCTCGGTGGTACTCGTTGAGGAGTCCGCCGAGGATCTTTCGGCGTCGGACGCGCCCTGCGGGGAGGGGGGATGGCGGTGGGGTCGTCGCCGGGAGCGCGAAGGTCCAGGCTTCGGTGGGCCCTTGCGGTGTTGTAGTGCGTCGCGTACTGGTCCATCACGGTGCGCAGGTGGCGTTCACCGAAGATCAGCATCCGGTCGGTGCACTCGGCTCGGGCGGTGCGTATCCAGCGTTCCGCGAAGGCGTTCTTCTTCGGTGCTTGTGGGGCGGCCTTGAGGGCCGTCGGCCTGCGTGTCAGGAACGCACGCCAGGTGTGCTCGGTCGCGCGGGTCGGCGCGGGTGGGATCTTGTTGCGGCGTAGCACTCGGCGGATGGTCGCGGCGGCGACGCGGTGGCCCAGGCGGCGCAGTTCTCCCTGGACCCGGACGTATCCCCAGGTCGGGTTGTCGTGGGCCAGACGGAGGATGAGTGCGGTGAGTTCCTCGGCCAGCGGCGGTCTGCCTGACTTGGCCGGTTGCTGTCGCCACTTGCGGCGTACCAGGCGGCGGTGCCAGGCCAGGATCGTGCCCGGGGGTGACCAGTCGATGGCGGCGGAGCAGGGCGGACAAGATCGCGCGGTCGGCCCACGACAGGCGGGGGCGCGGGGTGTGGCGGCGCAGCACCGTGACCTCGTGCCGGAGTACGAGTATCTCCATCTCCTTTGACCGGTTGGACCGGCCGTAGAGGACAAGCCAACCGAGTATCCGACAGAAGATCATGTAGAGCAGTCGCAGAGCCACAACCGACGATCATGCCCAGCCCACAGCGTCAGCCAAAACTCCAGGTCAACGCACGCGTGGAATAATGACACCCTTCAGGCCTTCTCGCTGGCTGCCCTTGCGCATCAGCCCATCGCCAGCCCGCAGCCGAACGCCTGTCGGCGCCAAATGAACCTGGCGCAGCGCGGCCCGAAGACGTGCTTACAAACAATCCCGTCCTGTACGCGTGTCTTGACACAGATCGGGGCCGCGCGTCCATTGCCGCGCGGCCCCGAGCACATATGCCACGGATCCCGCTACCTTCCGCGCAAGCCTGGTGCCAGCTGCTTGGGTCGGGCCCGCTCGAGGCAGGCGTCCCTTCGAGCGCGGCGCCCGCGGCTAACAGGCTGGTGAGGCGGGTCAGGCCAGGTTGATGTTCTCCGCCTGAGGGCCCTTCTGGCCCTGGGTGACATCGAACGTCACGCTCTGCCCCTCCTGGAGCTCACGGAAGCCCGTGGAGTTGATCGCCGAGTAGTGGGCGAAGACATCCGGCCCGCCGGCGTCCTGGGCGATGAAACCGAAGCCCTTCTCCGCGTTGAACCACTTCACAGTTCCCGTAGCCATGTCTCATGCCTTCCAGTCACGAACGCCTCCCGCACCATGCGGGAAGCGGAGGTGGTCGTCCTGGTTCCTGCGGCACAGCACAGCAAAACGCCCACGCCGAAGCGCGGGCAAAACGGGGAACATCCGAACCACGACATCTGCCCTAAACGCTACACGCCCTGACGCCCTGTCACCATCGGAAACGCGCCCTGTCGCGAGGGCCGCAGCAGGGGCGGCCCGCCGCCCAGTGCTCCCCGCACCTGGCAGGTGTGCGCAGGACCTGCCGTCGCCCGATGGCCCGTTGTCACCTCAGACCGCGGGCGGTGTACCCGATTCGGTTGCGCGGCGGTATTCGGCGTTGATGCGCTGGGCTTCTTCGAGCTGGTCCTCGAGGACGATGATGCGGCAGGCGGCCTCGATGGGAGTGCCCTGATCGACGAGTTCCCGGGCGCGGGCGGCGATGCGCAGCTGGTAGCGGGAGTAGCGGCGGTGGCCGCCCTCGGAGCGGAGCGGGGTGATGAGACGGGCTTCACCGATGGCACGGAGGAAGCCCTGGGTGGTGCCGAGCATTTCGGCGGCCCGGCCCATCGTGTAGGCGGGGTAGTCCTCATCCTCGAGACGGTCGAACGAGTCGTCTGCTGTCATTTGCACCTCTCTGTGGAACACGCTTGAGGGGCCCTGGTGCCATATGGCACCAGGGCCCCGAAGGAACATCTACACCATCTGCCGGCCCTGGACCTGCGCCGGCCTTCTGTGTCCGCCGACCCGACCTGGGAGTTGCCGGGGGTGCGGGGATCGCGATTGCTTGACCGGAGACCACCTCACTATCGATGTCCTGCGGTACCCGGGCTCAACACTCCGCCCGGGCGATCCTGATGGCGCTCGTTCCTCCGTTCTTCCCTCGGTAATCAGCTACTTACTAAACGGGGGACTTGATACTGCTGGTACTGCGAACTGCTCAGTGACCTGCGGCAGCGCCACTGTTCGGCAGCCAGCCCCGTCGCCCATCGTGCGTCCGCTCTGGCTTAGAACCCCGCTGCCGAACCTCCCGGCGCGCGCGCCCGCAGCTGACGCCTTCACCGAGGTACTGCTCACCGATTTCACTGCTGGGTACTGCGAACTGCACTGACGGGAACCGCCACTGCTGACCGCGGTCCCGCCGGTGGCGGCCCCTGATCACTGCGGGCCACCCGGTCCGATCGCCAGCCCCGTCGCCGTCCTGCAACAACCCTGGCTTCGGAACTCCACCACCGCACCGTCCTACGCACTGCAACTTCCGTAATGCTGCCCGGCAGTTCGTTTCTGCCGGGCCCTGCCGACTTCTGGCTACGAGAGAAACCATAACCACGCCGCCCTCCAATGTCTACTCCGGCCAACATAGATTTCCGCGTGTTCGACGGTGAGGTAATCGGCCTCGAACAGTGAGGGCAGACCCAAGGGCTGTCATCGCCGAGTGTCGAGTAGGGACCGCAGACTGGGGCGCAAACACCGGGGCGCAAACAACCGGGCAGCCAGGGTCCGGCATCGCGGATCCAGAAGGCCGCGGGGCCGACCTGAGGTGTCAGCCGGCCCGGTTCTTCGGATCTGGACACGCGTTCAGCCGCAAGATCGTGGGCTGGTCGATCGACTCCAGACAGGACTCCACCCTCGTGGTCAACGCGTTGGACATGGCCATCCGCAACCGCCGCCCCGAACCAGGCGGGATAGTGCACGCCGATCACGGCGCCCAGGGCGGATTCAACTGATCGTCGCAACACCTCGTAGTCAGAGGTGGAGTGATGGGTGTTGGTCCGCAGCAACGCAAGGCTCGTGAGTATCGGGGGCAGATGCCATCGCCGGGCCGGCCGACGGTCGCATGGCGGGAGGACCGCATGCGGTTCTGGGCTGCGATCGCCCGGGGGCTCCGATCGGAGGAAGCGGGAGTCGAGGCCGGGGTGTCGCCCGCGGTCGGGACGCGGTGGTTTCGCCACGCTGGCGGCGTGGGACCGAATCTCTCCCCGACGGTGTCGGGACGCTATCTGTCGTTCGCGGAGCGTGAGGACATCGCCGTGTGGCGGGCTCAGGACATCGGGGTCCGCGAGATCGCGCGTCGGCTGTGCCGCTCACCTTCGACCATCTCCCGGGAGCTGCGCCGGAATGCGTCCACGCGTACCTACCGTTTGGAGTATCGGGCGACCACCGCGCAGTGGCATGCCGAGCGCAGAGCACAGCGGCCGAGGACCGCGAAGCTGGCCGGCAACGAGCGGCTGTGTGAATACGTGCAGGACAGGCTCGCCGGGGTGATCCGGGCGGCAGACGGAATGCCAGTGACGGGGCCCAAGACGCCCCAGTGGAAGGGCCGCAACAAGCCCCGGCGGCAGGACCGACGGTGGGCGACGTCGTGGAGTCCGCAGCAGATCTCGAACCGACTCAAGGCCGACTTCCCCGATGATGAGTCCATGCGCATCTCGCACGAGGCGATCTACCAGGCCCTCTATGTCCAGGGCCGCGGCGCGCTCAAGCGCGAACTGGTCGCCTGTCTGCGTACCGGTCGTGCGTTGCGCGTCCCGCGCGCTCGAGCGCAGCGCAGGCCCGGTGGCCACGTCACGTCCGAGGTGATGATCAGTGAACGGCCGGCTGAGGCCGAGGACCGAGCGGTCCCGGGCCACTGGGAAGGCGACCTCATCATCGGCCTGAACCGCTCGGCGATCGGCACGCTCGTCGAGCGCACGAGCAGGTTCACGATGCTGCTGCACCTGCCCCGAATGGACGGCTACGGCCTCGAACCACGGGTGAAGAACGGCCCGGCACTGGCCGGCCGTGGCGCCGAGGCCGTGAAGGACGCGATCGCCGACACGATCACCGCGCTGCCCGAACACCTGCGTCGGTCACTGACCTGGGACCGCGGCACGGAGCTGGCCCAGCATGCTCAACTCCGCATCGACACCGGCCTGAAGGTCTACTTCGCCGACCCGCACAGTCCCTGGCAGCGGGGCACCAACGAGAACACGAACGGACTCCTTCGCCAGTACTTCCCGAAAGGCACGGACCTGTCGCGATGGGACGCCAACGAGCTCGAGGCTGTTGCCCTCGCACTCAATAACAGGCCCCGCAAAACCCTCGACTGGAAGACACCCGCCGAAGTCCTCAACCAGCACCTACTCTTGATCTAAAAGACCGGTGTTGCGACGACCGATTGAGTCAGGGCAGTTCACCTCCTGGGTCTTCGGTGAAAAGATCCGCTCCGCCGGGCTCCTGCCCTCGTTCGGCACCGTCGGAGACGGCCTGGACAACGCGATGATGGAGTCGTTCTGGTCCTCGATGCAGATCGAGCTGTTGAACCGCAAACGGTGGAAGACCCGGGTCGAATTGGCAAACGCGATCTTCGAGTACATCGAGGTCTTCCACAACCGACAGCGGCGCCACTCAGCACTGGGCTACCGCACCCCGATCGAATACGAACTACGCTTCGAGCAAGACACCATCCCCGCCGCCAGTTAGCCACCACAGCTGGAACCCAAACCGTGGGGCAGGTCAAGATGTCACCCGATCGTGCAGCAGACCCGGACTCCTGTCACTGAGCTCATTCTGACTTGGCTGACAGGCGGGCGGCAGGGGTGGCATGTGCGGGAAGAGGCGAGCCTGTCCGCCTGGAGTTTCGTGTGGTTGTCTGTCCAGGGGAGATGGCCGGTGACACCATCGGGCGGATGACTGATGATGGAAAGCGTCCCTCGATCTTGCGTCATCGCGAGTTCCTGCTGTTATGGGGTGGCCAGACGGTCAGCGAGATGGGGTCGCAGATCACCGTTCTCGCTCTGCCGTTGGTCGCCGTCGTGTTGTTGGATGCCTCCGCGTTCCAGGTCGGCCTGTTGGCTGCGGCGGAGACGAGTGCGTATCTCCTGGTGGCGCTGCCGGCCGGGGCCATAGTGGACCGGGTCGCCAAGCGCCGGCTGATGATCTGGTGCGACCTCGCGCTGTTCCTGGTGATCGGCTCGGTGCCGTTTGCCCACGCCGTCGGGGCACTGACGCTCGCCCAGCTCTACGTCGTCGCGTTGGTCTCCAGTGTGTTCTCCGTGTTCTTCTCGGTGGCCTACCAGGCATATCTGCCGGTGCTCCTCGATCGCGACCAGCTCATGGACGGCAACGGCAAGCTCGCCGCCTCTCGGTCGGTCGCGCAGATCGCCGGGCCCAGTACGGGCGCTGGGCTGGTGACGCTGGTCGGTGCCGCGGGGGCGATGGCCGCCGACGCGCTCTCCTTCGCGTTGTCGGCGTGCTCGCTGACGGCGATCCGTACCCGCGAGCCCCGTCGGCCCCGGGCCGAAACCGGCCGGAGACCCACGCTGCGGTCGCAGATCCGTGAGGGCCTCGACTATGTCGTCCGCGATCCCATCCTGCGCAACTCGGTGGCGTTCAACGGCACCGCGAACTTCTTCGTCATCATGGTGGAGACTCTCGGCCCGGTGTTCCTGATCCGCACGCTGCACCTGCGTCCCGGCCTGGTCGGGCTGCTGCTGGCGCTGGGGGCCGTCGGCGGGGTAGCCGGCGGCGTGGCGGCACGGTACCTCGCGCAGAAGTTCGGCTCGGCGCGCATCAGCTGGATCGCGATGACCGTGCTGTCGCTGCCCGGCCTGCTCATCCCGCTTGCCGGGTCCGGCTGGTGGGTCCTGCTGTTCGGCATCGGCTGGATCTCGTGGACCTTCTCTTCCACCGTCGCGAGCATCTCGCTGACCAGTTACCGCCAGGCCGCCTGCCCTGCGGACATGCTCGGCCGGGTCAGCGCCGCCGCTCGTTGGATCACCTGGGGCACGCTGCCGCTCGGCGGTCTGGCCGGCGGCGCGCTCGCCACCGCCCTCGGCGTCCAGACCACGTTGTGGATCGCCGTCGTCGGCGGCTGCTGCGCTGGACTGTGGCTGTTCTTCTCGCCGTTGCGCGGCCTGCGCGACATCCCTCTCGGAAACCTTGAGCCCGAACCTGTCGGTGGAACTGTTGAGCAGCGGTGAGGGCCCAGCCTCGCCGCGAGTGTGCAAGAAGAATGACCGTACTGCTGTTCGCCGGTGGCGGTTTGGCTGACTGGTCCACCGGGATCGTTGCCCGAGGCAAGGTCGCCAGCCCATCGCAGTCCTGTGTCAACGGCGGGACGTTCACGGATCAGTAAGCCGCGTCGGGGCCGTTTTCTTCCTTTCTGCGCTTCCTGCAAGAATCACGTGTGTGGAGCAAGGAAGTGTGCTGGTCTCCCCACCCGACGAGCTGGAGCCATTGGTTGTCGTAGCGGCCGCGATCGTTCAGGAAGAGCGTCTTCTGGTGGTGAGCAAGCAGGCGGCTCCAGAGGTGTTCTACCTCCCCGGCGGCAAGCCTGATGCTGATGAAGAGCCGATGGAAGCGCTGACGCGGGAGCTGGATGAAGAGCTCGGGGTCCAGCCCTTGGAGCCGCGTTTCCTGACTGACGTCGAAGCCCTGGCAGCCCTTGAGGGTGTGCCCATGAAGATGACGGTCTTTGAAGCGCGCATCAGCCGGACACCCCAGCCTGCCGCTGAGCTGGCGGACTTGAAGTGGGTTTCTGGCTATGAAAGTGATCTGCGGCTTGCTCCTGCCGTACGGGACCATGTTCTGCCGTTGCTCAGGCAGCGTGGCGTGCTGCCTTCAAAGGCGACATGAGACGGTCGGAGCCCGGATGTGTTGACCGAGCGGTGAACCCGTCAGGAACTCTCCGTCCTCCGGTCGTCCCATGACACGCCCCGGGCACATAGTCGGCGGCGCCACGAAGGATCACAGGGCTCGGTCGATCCATCGGCGGAGCGCGACGTGGGTGGTGTTGTCCAGCGCGCACAGGGCCTCGATGGCGTCGAGGTCGCCCGGCGCAGGCGCGATCCCCGCCGCAGTGAGAGTGGCATGCAGCTCCAGCCGGCGGCGGTCGGCCGGTACCAGAGGATCGGACAGGTGCCTCGCCGGCTCCGGCGCGGGCAGAAGGTAGTCACCGAACTCCATGACGCCACGCCTCATGGACGACTCCTCGGGTCGGCTGTCGAGGGGCGCGGCGGGGAAGCGGTACGGGTCGAGATCCGGCAGCGCAGTGGTGCCTGTGGTGAAACTCTGGAACCCATTCATAAGTGCCTCCTCAGTCGTCACGCAACTGAAGGAGACGACCGCAAAAGGACCGGGGGCAGTTGCGGCGCACGCGGTACTCCACCCGAATGTCCCCTACCCCATCTCGTCACAAGAGAGATGAACCGACGGACGCGGTCGCGCAACAGCCGGCCATCATCTGGAAGTTCCGGTGACATGCGCCGGCACCACTGAACGACTCCGGCGAGTGCGGGATCAGCCGTCGCAAGGGCCACCGTGCGGTCGCCATCCGATGCAGGAAACTCACGGTCCGCTACGAAGCGACCGTCCTCAGCGCAGCCATCGACGACTGGTTGTGCCCCCTTCATCTCGCCTGGGCGGGGTGTTGGATGCCACGAGCCGCGGCCGGCTGTCCCGCGGAAGATCACCGATGCGGATGTCGAGCGGGTGAGCGTCAAACTTGTCTCCCCGATCGCTGTCGGGGAGCTTGTTTCTACCTCCTGATCAACAGCTGAGAGCAGAGGGCGTCGTACGTCCATCGCTCCCACTTGTCTGCGGGCCATGCGCGGTCACGGGTCAGGACCAGGAAGAGCTCAGGACTGAGCATTGCGTAGATGATGTCCGCCGCATCTCCTGCGGAGAGGGCGGGGCTGGCGCCGGGCTTCACTGTCAGAGCCTTCGCGGCTGTCGAGATGACCGTGTATCGCGGGTCGGTCTCGTCCGGCCACAGATCCCGGATCTCCGGGTTGGTCGCTGCCGCGGCGCGGACCATCTCGTCGATGGCCGCGACGCGTTGGAGCGTCCTGAGGGTGCCGGCGACGAGTGCGGCGATGGCGGACTCGGCGGTAGGTGCAGCCGTGACTTCCGTGAACCAGGGCCGGTCCATCGTGGGCACGGGCTCGTCGTCGCCTGCGATGGCGACGTCCACCAGTTCCTTGAGCAGCGAGGGCTTGTTCCGGAAGACGAAGTAGATCGTCTGCACCGCCACGCCCGCCCGGTCGGCGATCTCCTGCAGCTTGGTCGCCCCATAGCCATGCTCGACGAAGAGTTCGGCGGCTGCGTCGATGATCCGCCGCCGTGTCTCCCGAGCCTTGTCGCCCCGTTTTCCCTTGACCTCAGTCACGACTGGAGTCTATATCTAGAGTTGGACTCTAGAGTTCGACTCTAGTCAATTGAGGGGTGAGCCATGCGCGTCATCGCCAACCGTCAGCAGGCACAGGCATGGAACGACTGGGAGGGCATCCACTGGGCCGAACACTCCGAGCGCTACGACGCGATGATGGGCTCGTTCAACGCGCCCCTGTTCGCCGCCGCGGGCATCGCGGCCGGTGACCGGGTCCTCGACGTCGGCTGCGGCACTGGCCAGACGACGCGCATCGCCGCGCGGCAGGCGTACGACGGAGACGTCGTCGGAATTGACCTGTCCGCGCCCATGCTGGACCGCGCCCGCCGTGACGCCGCCGCGGAAGGGCTCGGCAATGTCACCTTCGAACAGGGCGACGCCCAAGTGCATCCATTGCCCGGCCGAGGCTTCGACGTCGTCCTGAGCCGCGGCGGTGTCATGTTCTTCGCCGACCACATCGCGGCCTTCACTCATCTCAGGCACTCGCTCGTGCCCGCCGGGCGACTTGCGTTCCTCGGCCCACAGCCTGCGGGCCCGGACAGCGCCTACGCCCGTGCGACCGCTGCACTCGCCCCGTTCCTGCGCGAGGCATCCCCCGCCGCCAGGGGCATGGGGTCCCTCCTCGACCCCGCGCGCATCCGTCAGATGCTCACCGCCGCCGGGTTCACCGACATCGACGTAGCCCCTGCCGAGGCTCCCATGACCTTTGGCGCCGATGCGGGCGACGCGACCGACTTCATCCTCGCCATGGGCCCGGTGCGCTACAACCTGCGCGATGTCGACCCGGAGACCACCGCCCGTATCCGCTCCGAAGTGCGCGACGCCCTCGCGGAGTTCGAGACCATCGACGGTGTCTGCATTCCCGGGCACGTCTGGATCGTCACCGCATCGCCCGGGTCGACGCCGAGGGCGGCATCGGCTGAGACGCCTCGGTCGACTGAAGCGTGATGCGCACCCCCGCCGTTGGTGGGTTGTGGGCTATCGAGCGGACCATGTCCTGCCTGACTGGGTACCGCCGGCTCAACCACCGCTTCGAGCGCAATCCTTGCCACTACCTGGCCTAATCCGGAGTTAAGAGCGGTCCGGCAGGCCAAGTGGCTCGGTGGATTGTTCGAGTGGTGGTGGCTGCGTGGGAATGCAAGTGGGCGGCTTGGCCTACGAGGCCTTGGGGCAGACGGGGCACGTCCCGACGTTTCGGCTGCCACCACCACAGCGCGGGTGTTGGTACTCGTCGGTGCTGGGCGAACGCCTGTACCTGGCCGGGCCTTGATGCCTGGAGAAAGATCGGCGCCGTCCAGCGCCGTCGAGCGTCAACACTCGCGCCTTGTTCACTCGTTGGTGTTGGTGGGGCGAGCCCACCCCGCGGTGATCTCTCCTTAGGCCCGAGCTGACCGAGCTCCCGAAGAGACCGAGGCCCGCGGGGCGAGCTGGTGCCGCGAACAGCTACTGAGGTGGTGGACCGGCCGCAGGGCTGAGTCCTGGGATTAGGTCGCTGCGTGGCCCGCATGAGCTCGTGACCAGCAGGAACGGCACGGCGGAAGGGGAAGACCATGTTCTACTGCGGTATCGACTGGGCCGAACGCACGCACGACGTCGCCTTGGTCGACGACAGCGGCCAGTTACTGGCCAAACGGCACATCACCGACGACGCGGTCGGCTACAAGATCCTGCTGGACCTGCTCGCCGAGTACGGCGACACCGAGGAGAACCCGATCCCGGTCGCGATCGAGACCTCCCGTGGCCTGCTCGTCGCAGTGCTGCGCACGGGCAAGCGGCAGGTCTTCGCCATCAACCCGATGGCTGCCGCCCGCTACCGCGACCGGCACAGCGTCTCGCGCAAGAAGTCCGATCCCGGAGACGCCCTGGTCCTGGCCAATATCCTGCGCACCGACATGCACGCCCACCAGCCGCTGCCCCAGGACAGCGACCTGGCCCGCGCCCTCGCCGTGCTCGCCCGGGCCCAGCAGGACGCCACGTGGAACCGGCAGCAGATCTCCAACCAGCTCCGCTCCCTGTTGCGCGAGTACTACCCATCCGCACTGACCGCCTTCGAGCCCTGGAAGAACGGCCTTTGCCGTCGGGAAGCGCACGAGCTCCTCAAGGCGGCTCCCACACCAACTCGGGCATCGCGGCTGACGCGCACGCAACTGCAGGCCGCGCTCAAGCGCGCCGGCCGCCAACGCGGCATCGAAGCCGAGGCCGAACGACTCCGGGACGTCTTCCGCGCCGACTGGGCCCACCAGCCACCGCTGGTCGAGGACGCGCTCGGCAAGCAGATGATCGCGCTCCTGGTCCAGCTGGAGGCCGCCTGCACCGCGGCCGACAATCTGTCCGACGCGGTGGAGGAAGCCTTCCCTCAACACCCGGACGCTGCGATCATCCTCAGCTTCCCCGGACTCGGCATCCAGCTCGGCGCCCGGGTGCTCGCCGAGATCGGAGACGACCGCAACCGCTTCGCCGACGCTCGCGGCCTGAAGGCATACGCCGGGGCTTCCCCCATCACCAGAGCCTCCGGCAAGAAGTCGAGCATCACTCGCCGGTGGGTGAAGAACGACCGCCTCAACCACGCCGGCTACCTCTGGACCTTCTCCGCGATCACCGCCTCACCAGGCGCCAAGACCCACTACCGCAGGCGCCGCGACGAGCACGGAGACTGGCACGCAGCCGCCCAGAGGAACCTCTTCAACCGCATGCTCGGCCAGCTCTACCACTGCCTCCAGCACCGCAAACCGTTCGACGAACGCACCGCTTTCCCCGTCGACCTCGCCGCCGCAGCTTGACACGTTGAGCGCCTGAGGTGTCTTTCTCGGCTTCGCTCAGCCTTGTGCCGCTCCAAGCGGCTCACTCCGACTCACCGCGTAGGGCACGGTTTTATGCCGTGGCTTACTGGATTCGGGAGTGCAGGGTCTGTTCGAGGGTCTGTCTGCTCCGGAAGCGGAGAGCGGTCCAGCCTGCGGCGCGTGCTGCGTCGGTGTTGGCCGCGCTGTCATCGATGAAGAGGATGTTGTCAGGGCGAGCGCCCAATTGTTTCGCGGCGGCGTCGAAGGCTGCCGGGTCGGGCTTTCGATGTCCGAG
This sequence comes from Streptomyces sp. NBC_00009, assembly GCF_045040855.1. Classification (NCBI taxonomy): domain Bacteria; kingdom Bacillati; phylum Actinomycetota; class Actinomycetes; order Kitasatosporales; family Streptomycetaceae; genus Streptomyces; species Streptomyces sp. NBC_00009. The sequence goes on along the minus strand of NZ_CP108312.1, from coordinate 562,222 downwards.
GCGGTGGCTGAACAGCAGGTGGTCGAAGCCGTCGAACATCGTGGGGTACAGCCGTATCAGCGCCTCCTGTTCCAGCGGGCCGTTGTTGGTGAACAGCGCCAGGGGCAGGGGGCCGCGGTGGCGTTCCAGTGCTTCCCGGACGGCATGGTCGGGCCGGAAGGCACTGCACCACGCGGCGTCGAGGTCATCGTCACTGCCGGCGAAGCCGGTGGCAGCCCGGATACGGTCCCGGATCTCCGCCGCGTGCGGGTACTTGCCCGAATCGCAGTCGGCGCTGAAGCCGGACCGCCACAGCAACATGTCGATTCGGTCTGTGGGGAGCCCGAAGACATCGGCCAGGCGTTGCAGGCGATGGGCGTGGTCGAAATGGAACAACACGCCGCCGAGGTCGATGACCAGGTGCTGAGGGCTCATGAGGTGACCTCCCCTGCAGCGGCTCGGATTTCGTCGAGCAGGACGGTCAGGTCGTCCTTCGTGGTGCCCGGGTGGAGGACACAGGCCCGCAGGGCCGCGGCACCCGAGATCCGCGTGCCAGTGAGGAAGGCCTGCCCACGGCGCTGCACGGCGGCCGGGATCGCCTCGTTCAGTGCTTCCGTGCGGTCTGTGTCGAGGGCTGGAGGGCAGTGGCGGAATGTGGTGACGGAGGTGACCACCGGGGCGAGCAGCTCGAAGTCGTCAGAAGCTTCGATCAGTTCGGCGAGCGTGCGCGCGAGCCTGGTGGTGTGCTGCACCAGGTCAACGATGCCGTCCCGTCCGAGGTGGGCGATCGTGGCCCATACCCGCAGCGCGCGAAACGGGCGGGTCTGTTCGGTGCCGTACTCGGAGAACCAGCCCAGCTCCCCTGCGTTCTCGTCGCGCAGGTAGGGGGGAACGAGGCTGAAGGCGTCGCGCGGGCCGGCCGGGTCACGGAAGAGGATGCAGCCGGCATCAACGGGGACGCCAAGCCACTTGTGCGGGTCCAGAGCCAGCGAGTCCGCCCGTTCCAGTCCGGCATAGCCAGGTGCGGCGTCGTCGGCGAGGACGCCGAGCGCGCCATAGGCGCCGTCGATGTGGAACCACAGTCCGTACTCCAGGGCGATCGCGGCGATGTCCTCCAGGGGGTCGACTGCTCCGGTGTTGACCGTTCCCGCGCTGGCCGCGACGAAGAACGGCCGCACCCCGGCTCGTTGGTCGGCCGCGATCAGACGGCGCAGCTCGCCGGTGTCCATACGAAAAGCCGCGTCTACCGGGACGGCGCGGAGATACCGGGTGCCCAGGCCGAGAAGTTCTGCCGCCTTGCGCAGACAGCTGTGCGCCTCGGCGGACACGTAGAGTGCCAGCGGACGATGCCCGTACAGGCCGGTCTCGCGCACGTCGTGGCCCTGGTCGCGGAAGGCATGGTGGCGGGCGGTAGCCAGCGCCACGATGGTGGCCATGGAGGCTCCGCTGGTCAGCAGCCCGGCCCCCGGTGGGTGGGGGAATCCCACCAGCTCTGCCAGCCACCGCACGGCGGTGCGCTCCAGCAGAACGCCGGCGTGGTCTCCGCCCGCGCAGCTGGGGTTCATGGCCGCAGCCAGGGGGGCCATCAGGACGCCGGCGGGGGACGGCGGGGAGTTGACCCAGCCGAAGAACCGGGGATGCCCGTTGCCCATGGGATACGGCAGGATCCGGTCGCGCACCTCATCCAGTAGTTCCGCCAGCGGGCGGCTGCCGTCGGGCAGTTGCTGCCGGGTGAGCCATGTGCGGTCCGCCTCGGGCACCGGCCGCCACACCAGGTTCTCGGCCACTCCCGCCAGGTGATCGGCTGCCAGGTCTGCTGCCGACCGGGCTGCTTTCCGCAGGTCATGCATCGTGCCCTCCCGGGGTGAGGTGGAGGTGGGAGCCGGCTGCCGGGGCCAGCGTCATAGCCAGGTAGTACACACACGCGTTGGCGGAGTCATTGGCGAAGGCGTGCCGGCGGTTGCCAGGGAAATAGGCCGCGTCCCCGGCCTCGAGCCGGTAGGCCACGCCGTCGACGGTCAGCTGCAGACACCCGTGTTCCACCGCCACGTACTCGTGGGACCCCGGCGCGTGCGGGGAGAATTCTCCCGCGTCCACGCCAGGCTCCAGGGTGGTGCGCATGAACTCGAACTCGATGTCCGGCAGGACAGGGGAAATGATCCGACGTTCCCACCCGGCGGGGTCCCGCACCACGTGCTGCCGGTCAGCAGCCAGCAACACGACGTCGGGGCGCACCGGTTCGTCCAGGAGTCGAGCGATCGAGGTGCCCAGTGCGGTCGCCAGGCGATCGAGGACCAGCACGCTCGGTGTCTTCGCGCCGCGTTCCACCTCGGACACCATGCTCCGGCTCACGCCGCTGAGCTCGGCGAGCCGCTCCAGACTGATACCACGGGCCCGTCGCTCGCCCCGGATCCTGGCCCCCAGCTCGGACATGGACAAACCGCTGGACAAGGTGATGCCATCACTCATCCCTCCACGATAGCGAAGGTGATCCACTATTGAGAAGGGGTGGGATCCACGACGCTCTGCCTTGTGCCGCTCGGAAATACGAATTGGCGCTGTGAGCTGTGGTGATGGGGTTCGGCCAGGCGGCGCGGGGGTACTCACCACCCATCACCCGCGTTAACAACGCTTCAGGGCCATACACCTAGCGGCTGTCCTTGGGAGCGTTGTCCTGAGGGAGCCGGGGATTGAACGCTGCGAGATCCTTCTTGGGCAGGCCGAGTTTGTCCCACCGGAAGACCAAAGTCTCGGGGGTGTAGGTGCCTTCGATCTGGAAGAGGAGATAGAGGCCCGCTCCGCGCACGTACTCGTCCTCGTCGTCGGCTGCCGCAGCCACGACGCGGTGGTGCGGGTGGAGTGTGTCGGGTTCCAGTTGGGTGAGTGCGTTGAGGGCCTCAATGCGAACCGGCCCCGGGTGGCCGGGACCCGCCAGCCGGGCGAGTTCCTCGGTGGCATCGGTGTCGGCCGAGTAGCGGGCGAGTGCTTCGGCGCAGGGGATGGTGACGAAGGCGTCGGTCTCGGTTTCGAGTATCGCGCGCAGGAGGCCTTCGGTGCGGGCTGCCGCCGCCGTGCCGAGTGTGAGCACGCCGATGGCTCCCCAGCGTCGGACCGTCACGTCCGAGTCGTTCAGTGCGGCGACGAAGCGCGGCAGTTCAGCGAAGTCCTGGCGGGGCACGGCGTCTGCGACGTCAAGGATCCGGGTCAGCGGGTAGGTGCCGGGTGCTCGGCTGGCGTCGTAGCCCTGCGTGGGTGAGCCTTCCGGAAGGAACCCGTTGTCGTGCACGTCGAGCATGTGGGTGCGCAGCGCCTGCGCCAGCCGTTCTTCGACGTCTGAGTAGGCGGGATCGCCGGCAAGGTTGCGGACCTGGTCGGGGTCGTCGACGGTGTCGTAGAGCTCGACTCCCGGCTTGGTGTGCCAGAACGCCGACTGCACGTCGATGAGTTGGCCCGCTCGGTGTTCCGTCTCCCACGACCGGTATCCGGCGGCGAGCCAGGCGAAGCCTTGGTGCTGTCCATAGGGGCGGTGCGGGTGATAGTTCCTGATGTAGCGGTAGCGCGCGTCCCGGACCGTTCGTGTCATGTCGTAGCGCTCGTCCATCCGGTTGCGCATGGCGAAGGCGAGTTCGCCGGCCGGGTCGAACTCGGCTCGGGCAAGGCTGCGTCCCTGCATGTAGCGGGGTATCTCGCCGCCGGCGAGGTCGACCAGGGTCGCGGGGATGCGGATGGTGCTCACGGCGGCGTCGATCCGTGTGCCGGGCCGGGGGAACAGTTCGGCGTACCGTGCGGGCGCGGAGATGATCAACGGCACGTGCAGGCCTTCGTCGTAGCAGTACCGCTTGGAGCGGGGGTTGACCCCGCCGTGGTCGGAGGTATGGATGACGATCGTGCGGTCGAGCAGGCCATCCTCCTCCAGTTGCGCGAGCAGTGTCCCGACGAAGGCGTCCATTTCGGCGACGTTCTTGTAGTACTGGGCGTAGTCCTCGCGGATCGGGCGGGTGTCGGGCAGGTAGGCGGGCAGGCGGATGTCGTCGGGGTCGACGAGGAAGGGGTCCCGGGCGAACACGGCGCTTTCGTGGGTGCCGTCGTAGTTGAAGACGGCGAGGAACGGTGTGCCGTCCGGGCGGTTGCTCCAGTGCGCCTGCCGGGAGGACTCGTCCCAGATGTCGTCCGGGACGATGGCGGCGTTGTAGTCGGTCTTGGCGTTGTTGGTGCAGTAGTAACCCAGGTCGCGCAGGATCTCGGGGTACGTGCGCATCCATGCCGGCTTCGCGGCGACCGCCCTCATGTGGTTGGCCGGTGCGTTGCTTTCGGGGGCGACCCCGGTGATGAGCGCGAACCGGGACGGTGCGCACACGGGCGCGGCGCTGTAAGCGTGGTCGAAGACCACCCCGCGTTCAGCCAGTGCGTCGAGGTTCGGGGTTGTCGCGTGAGGATCTCCGTAGCATCCGAACCGGGGCGGGCAGTCCTCGCTCACGATCCACAAGATGTTGGGGCGCTCGTCGTGCGCGGTCACGGGCCATCATTCCTTCGCTGCTCTTGCGTGTACGGGCGGCCGGTCCGCCGGGGGACGGGCCGCGGTGTCGTCGGGCTGTCTCGTGGGTTCAGCGCACCGAGCGGACGCGCTGAATGCACAGCGCACCGGCGATACCCATGACCGCTCCGGCCAGGAAGAACGCCGGGTAGTTCTCGCCGTGGCCGCCGATCGCCAGGAACAGCGGGGCCACCGCCGGTACGAGGGTCTGCGGCAGCACGTTCGCCAGGTGGAACACGCCCATGTCCTTGCCGGTCTCGTCCCGTGAGGGCAGGACCTCGGTCACCAGGGCCATGTCCACCGACAGGTAGCAGCCCGTGGCGATGCCGCCGATGGCGGTGGCGACGAGGTAGGTCGGCATGCTGTGGGAGTAGGCGGCCAGGACGTGGGCCAGTGCCAGGATGCTCGCCGAGATCATCACGAACGGCTTACGCCGGCGGAGTCGGTCCGATATCGCGCCGAAGAGGACACTGGTCAGCACCACGGCCACCGTGTTGATGAGGAGGACTTTGAACACGGCTTCACCGACCGTGCTTTGGGTGTAGCCGAACCGGCTCATCAGGAAGTACGTCTGGTAGCCGGCCAGTGTGGCGCTGCCGCAGAAGATGAGGAACCGCGACAGCCAGGCCCAGGCGAAGTCGGGCGCCGTCCGTGGGTTGACCCAGTACGCGAGGACGAGAGTCTTCAGCCGCAGCGGCCGGCGGTCGGCAGGATCCAGACGCCGGTCACGCAGCACGAACATGAAGATCCCGACACCGGCGAGGCAGACCAGGCCCGGCAGGAGGATCGCCAGGGTCAGGTCGGGCAGGAACAGCTGGGCCAGGAACGCCCCGCCCACGACACCGAGCTGGCTGGTCAGTTGGGTGATCGCCGAGACCCTGCCCATCTGCGCCGAGGGAACGTGGTCCGGGATCACCGGGTTGAGGCCGGCGAGCAGGATGTTGAACGCCAGCTGGACCAGGGCCCAGGCCAGCACCATCATGGGCACGCTGGAGGCGGTGGCCAGCAGGCCGAGGCTGAGGACGCCCAGCAGGGCTCCGGCGGTGATCCATGGCCGCCGCATGCCGAACCGGCTCGTGGTGCGGTCGGACAGGGCACCGAAGATGTTCTGGGCGAGCAGTGCGACGACGGCGCCCGTCGTGAGGACCAGTGACAGTGCCGATGCCTTGTGGTGCGGAGCGATCTGCTGCACCCGCAGGGCCAACGTCACCGTGGTGGCCGGCAACAAGGCCAGCCAGGTGCCGAAATAGGCGCCCGTGATCGCCCTGATGAAACCCGGCCCGACATGCGCACCCTCGGGCGCCAAGGCCGTGCCCGCTCCCTGCGGGCGCGCCGCGCCATCGTCGGCGACGGCTGCGGCTCTGGTGGGTTCGATCGTGCCCATGCGGACACCTCCTGCGTTGTTGTGACGTCGTCCGGGGAGAGCGGAGACCGGCGACGACCTGAGCGACCCGATGGCGGATCCGTCTACGTGACACGTGTCAGATCCGCTGGTCGGGTATCCTGACACGAGTCAGTAAGCTTGGGAAGCCCGAGAGGGAACTTCCGTGGACCCAAGGAGCCGATCGGCCATGCCCCCTGTCCCCCCGACCGGACGCCCCACCAGCGCTGACGTCGCGCGCCGGGCAGGGGTGTCACGAACGACGGTGTCCTACGTCCTCAACGGCCGGACCGACCAGGGCATCAGCGAGGAGACACGACGTCGTGTCCTGTCGGCGGTGCGGGACCTCGGCTACGCGCCGAACGCCAGCGCGCGGATGCTGCGCGCCGGGCGCAGCAACATCGTGTTGATGCCCATGTGGCAACTCCCGGCCAGCCCGGCAACGGACACTTTCGTCGAGCACCTGAGCCAGGAGCTGGAAGCCCGCGATCTGTGTCTGTTGATCCACGGAGACCGCACCGCAGCCGGCGACGAAGGCGCGCGCGCCTGGGCCGAACTGCGCCCGGCCGCGGTGCTGGCGAACGCCCAGCGCTGTCCGGCCTCCGCCGTGCGCCTCCTGCGTCGCGCAGGCGTCGACGCGATCCTGCTGATCGGTGACGTACCCGACGGCAGGGCGCCCGCGGTGCCCGAAGACCGTACCGCGGTGGCACGTTGCGCGGCCGAGTACCTGCTCAGCCGCGGGCACGACCGACTGGCCTGTCTGGTGCCCAGCGGTCCGCTCGCCGAACTCGGGCAGCCGCGCTTCGCCGCCGTCCAGACGGTCGCCGCCGCTGCTGGCGTACCGGTAGAGCGTGTTGACTGCGAACTGTCCACCGACAGCCTCGCCGCGACGGCCGCCGCATGGAGTGACCCCGCCCGCCGCCCCAGCGGCGTGTACGCATACAACGACGAGTTCGCACTCACCCTCATTCAGGTGCTGCGTGACACCGGCCTGCGGGTACCGGAGGACATCGCCGTCGTCGGCTCGGGCAATTTCCCTCTCGGCAAGGTCTTGCGTCCGCGGCTGACCTCCACACACGTGCCCGCCCCCGCCATTGCCCGCGTGGTAGCAGCGTCAATCCGTTGCCTGATCGACGGCCAGGACATCGACCATGACGAGATCGCCGTCGCCGTGCGCCCTCATCTGGTCGCCGGAGAGTCGGCCTGAGGCCCGCCGCACTGGCTCGGCCCCCGACTCGGCCGAGTGGAGCCTGCGGGTGCCGTGCTCAAGGAACGCCTCTGCTCGCGCAGGATGTCCGCGTGACCAGCGTGCCGGGCGGTCTCCTCGATCATGTGGACCAGCACTCAGCGCATCGACGGCGGCGAGGTCTCGCGCAGTGAGCGGGCGCCGGGGCGGTCCAGGTCGGTGCAGGCGAGGGCGACCTCGTTGGCCCGGGCGATCGCCTCGCGATAGGCGTCTGCCAAGTCCGACGCGGTGTCGTCGGCGGACACCGCGCCCTCGTCATCCCAGCGCTCGCGGCCGGCGCCGGTGTAGGCCCAGACGAACCAGTTGAGCTCGACGGCCGTCAGGTGCTTGAGCAGCTGGAGCAGGCTGGTCCCGGAAGGGACGCCGGCCGTGCGGACCGCCGGCTCCGGGACGCCGGCCGCCTTCGCGAGGACGGACTCGCGCAGGTAGTCCAGGAAGGTCAGCAGGGTCGTCTTCTCGTCGGCGTTCAGGCCCGGGGGCCGAAGATCGGGGCGGGGCTCCATGGTCGTCATGGCGGAACCGTAGATGATCGCTTCAAGCCGTCAGTGGTCGCATGCAGTAAGCGATCGTATGACGGGTTGCCCGGTGTGCTCGTTGTGCCAGATAGCGGCGGTCAACGCGAGTACTCGCTGGAGCACACGGACGGTCGGGGGTTCGGCCACGATGCCGTTCGAGGTCGAGCTGGCCTTTGAAGGTCCCGTTGATCGACTCGATGACTTGCCACAACGGCTTGAACAGCCGTGATCCGGCCCTGGGCTCCTATCTCTGACTCACGGTCCAAAGTAGCGGTCAAGGCTTCGTGACCGCAGTCTTCTTCGGCTGGCGGGGGACGATTTTGGTCTTGTCGAGGTGGCCGTACACCGTCGACCTCGGCACGCCGAGCATGTCAGCGATCTGCTGGACGGTCTTGTCTCGCTCGTCGTAGAGCCGCTGGGCGAGCACGGCCTGATCCGGCGTGAGCCTGGGACGGCGTCCTCCGACACGGCCGCGGGCGCGCGCGGCGGCCAGGCCGTCGTTGGTATTGGCCACGATCAGCTCGCGCTGGAGCTCGGCGAGCACGGAGAGCATCCCGAACATGGCCCGGCCTTCCACGGTGGAGGTGTCGATGCCCTGCTCGATGACGTGCAGGCCGATCCCGCGCTCGCGCAGGTCGGCCCCGAGGGTCACGAGGTGCAGCACCGAGCGGGAGAGCCGGTCGAGCCGGGTGACTTTCAAGGTGTCGCCCTCGCGCAGCAGCTGCAGGACGAGGTCGAGCTTCGGACGGGACGCCTTCGCTCCGCTCGCCGTGTCGAGGTGGATGTTCTCGCGGTCGACGCCGGCCAGCAGCAGGGCGTCGATCTGATGGTCGGGGTTCTGGTCGGCGGTCGAGATCCGCGCGTAGCCGATGAGCATGTGTCGGAATCTACTGGCCGGACCGTTCGCCGACGTTGATTTCCGACGCGAGTTGCCGACACCGCCCACCTGCAGGTTCGTGATCACGCACGCGAGTGTCGGCAGACGGTTGTTTGCCGACACTCCGCCCCAGCTGGATCCATCGGGGTCGGAATTCAGGTCGGCGGAGTACCCGGCAGCATGCTCGGCTGAGTCGTGCGCAGTCCGTCGAGAATGATTTGGAGATTGCGCTCCCACTGCTGACTGCCCGCTCGCATGCCCAGGGTGCGCTCACCAGTCGCAGCGGCAGCGAGTAGGAAGGGGACATCCTGCCAGGCGACGTCCGTTCGCATGGCGCCGGCTGCTTGGGTGCGCTCCACGAGACGCCGAATCCGCCCTCGCAGGTCCTCCAGGCGCTGGGCGAGAGTGACCCCGCAGGCCCCGCCGAGTGCCTCGCTGACGCCGCAGCTCTCTGTCCGGAGGCGCACGTAAGTCGCGGCGAACATGTAGAGCCCGTTCCAGGCGTCCGGGTCCTCTAGAGCTTGATCGGCCACGTCTGAGATCTCGTCAAGGATCTCCACGAGCACTACCTCTAGGAGCGCCTCAAGGGAGGGGATGCGCCGATAGAAGGTGCCGACACCCACGCCTGCCCGGCGCGCGATCTCGTGTGCGGATACATCAACGCCAATTTCGGCAACCGCAACTCGGGCGGCCTCCACCAGGCGCTCGACGTTGCGCCGCGCGTCGGCGCGGGGGCGACGGCCCGACTCGTCGACGAGCAGGCGGTCCACTGTGCTGCGCGGTTGGTCCATGCGCTAATCCTAACGATAACTGGACCAACCTTGTCCGCTTGGCTAGAGTCTCCAACCGGACAAGATCTGTCCGCTTAGTTGGGGGTCTGCTATGGAAGCGAAGAAGATCCGAGTCGGCATCATCGGGGCAAGCCCCGACCGAGGCTGGGCCGCCCGGGCACACGTCCCGGCCTTGCTGGCGCTGCCGGAGTACAGCATCACTGCGGTCGGCACCAGCCGCCCTGAAAGTGCACAGGCCGCAGCGCGGGAGTTCGGGGCTGCGCACGCTTTCACCGACACCAGGCAACTTGCCGAGCACCCTGAGGTGGACCTGGTCGTCATCACCGTGAAGGTTCCCGCGCACGCCGAACTGGTCGAGGCGGCGCTGGCGGCCGGCAAGCACGTGTACTGCGAGTGGCCGCTGGCTCGAACCACTCAGGAGGCTGCAGCCCTCGCGAAGTCAGCCCACGGCACGGGTGTGCACCACGTGATCGGGCTGCAGGCCCGGTATGCCCCGGCCATCGCCTACGCCCGCGAGTTGGTCGCCGACGGCCGTGTAGGACGTGTGACGTCGGTGACCGTTTACGCCGCCCGCGGGAAGGGGCCCGGGGAGCAGATTCCTGCCTGGGCGGCTTACACGCTCGATCGCAACAACGGTGCCGGGACACTTGAGGTCGCTGGCGGGCACACACTCGACGCGGTGCAGTACATGCTCGGTGGCATCAGCGACCTCTCGGCGACGTTGTCTGTGCAGCGCCCGGTCTACACCATCGCCGGAACCCGTGACACGGTCGAGGCAACGAGCCCCGACCACCTCCTTCTCAACGCGACCCTCACCAGCGGTGCCGTCATGTCGGCCCACGTCCACGACGCCAAGGTCACCGGCGCCGGGACCCGACTGGAAATCTCCGGCACCAAGGGAGACCTGGCCATCGTCTCCACCGGGGCTGCTGGCCCGGCAGGCATCCAGATCGGTGAACTGCGCATGCAAGGGCCAGGTGATCCGGACGGCACCTATCAAGAGCTGCCCATTCCCAGCCGGTACCGCTGGACCTCCGGGCTCGATCCCGCCGCCGAGAGCTTCAACGTGGCCCAGATGTATGCCCGGCTGGCCCTCGACCTCCACACCGGCTCACACACCGTCCCAGACTTCGATGCTGGCCTGCGGCTGCACCGCCTACTTGACGCGATCAGGCTCTCCGCAGATACAGGCACCCGGCAACGCTTGGGCTGACAAGCCGGACTGATCAGGGACTGACTGCCGTCGCGAGGTCGAGCCGTTTCTCCATGTCGAGGCGGAAGGTTCCGTACGGGTTGATGTTCGACCAGAAGAGCGCGGTCAGGCCGCGCCGGTCCTCGTTCGAGAGCTTCTTCGCCCAGACCGGTTCGGCGAGCACCCGTTGGACGCCGCAGCAGGCCCTCGATCATCGCCGCGACCTCGGACGATGAACAGCTCTTGAGCTGGGAGTAGATGCAGACGTTCTTCCGCTCGACGTGCCAGTAGATCATCACGCCGTTGCCGCCGTAGCGGGCGTGGTACTCGGTCATGAAGTTCGAGGACCAGGACCCGAACTTCTTCGAGTCCGACGCGCACGCGGTGCCCTGGCCCCACCATGCGGTGTCCCGGGTCGCGAAGGTGGCGTTCACCAGCTTCCGCACGGCGGCCCGCAGGTTGTCGACGGTGATGAAGTGCCGGCGCACGTGCCGCAGCGCCGCCTCACTCTCGCCGGTCGCCACGATGGCACGGATGCCCATGTTCGTGCCCAGGGCGAACAGGGCCAACAGGAGGCGTCGTTGGAGGACAGCGCGGTCGATGCGCTCGTACGCGGCGATGGAGGCGAACTCGTCGGTGAAGCCGGCGCGCAGGCCAGCGCAGCGGCGTACTCGGACACTTCCTCAGCCTTGCCATAGGACATGAGAAGGTACACGATCGGGCCCGATGCCTCGTCGATGACCGGTGTCGACGCCCATACGACACTGCGGACGTCGTCGTCCGGGTATCGCGCGGTGAGCGCTTTCACGTAGGTCGCGATGCGCGGCACCGGAGGCACGACAACGTCGTTCGACTCCAGGTAGCGCTCGTAGAGCTCGTCGTAGGTCGAGCCCGCTTGGTCGTCGTCGAGTGGGCGGTCACCGTCCCACACCGCAAGTTCATAGCTCACAAGCGGATCGTCGCAGGCAACTGTTCTGTCGGAGCTAGCAGGCCCTGAGATCAAACCACCACCAAGTGATTCGAAAGAGAGCTCCTGGATCGTTCCAAACCGACGCCAATGCGCGTGGTGGTTGGGTAGGAGCCCGATGGCCCTCTTGCGCGAGCTCGTATCGACCCGCTATTCCGGGTCGGGGGTGGGTTCTGATGAGTCCGGGTCGGTGGCGCGAGAGTCGGCTGTTGCTGATCGTGGCTGGGTTGGCGCTGTTGGCGACCGCCCCGGCCGTGCTGGCGACGTTTAAGGTCACCAACCGGTGGGCGGTAGGCGCCGCCGTGGGGGGCGCGGCCGTGCTGGTGGCGGTGGCCGGGGTGTGGCAGGAGCGCTACAAACGCGCCGCGCAGCAGCGGGACGAGCAGGCCCTCAAGATCGAGAGCGGTTGCCTGGTGCTGTCGAGCGGCCGACTGCCAACGGTGGCGCAGACGACCGACCCGCTCCGGCTGGGCGTGCATCCTGCCCCGATCAGCGCCGTCGAGCCGGCACAGCAGCCCGCTGCCGCGGCGGCAGAGCGGGTGCCGGTTTACGTACCGCGCGACATCGATGCGGATCTGCGCGAGCGATTGGCGCGCGGCGGCTTCGTGCTGCTGGTGGGGGATTCCACCGCGGGTAAGTCCCGCGCGGCCTATGAGGCAATGCGCACCACCTTGCCTGATCATCTGCTGATCGCGCCGCAGAATCGTGCGGCCCTGCCGGCGGCGCTGGCCCAAGCGGTTAGCACTCGGCGGTGCGTGCTGTGGCTGAGCGACCTGGAACACTATCTGGGCGCCGACGGGTTGACCCGAACCGGCATCGCGCGGGTGCTGAGTGGAAACGGCCACCACCGCATCATCCTGGCGACTCTGCGCGCAGCCGAGCAGGCCCGCCTCACCGGCGGCCCGACCACCCAGGATGAAGCCGGTCGTACGGCCCACCACGAGGCCCGCGAGGCCCTGGAACAAGCCCACCTGCTGCGCATGCAGCGGGTGTTCAGCGCGGCCGAGCAGCAGCGGGCCCGAGCCCGCGAGTGGGATCCGAGGATCGCGGACGCACTCGCCCATGCCGACGTCTACGGCCTCGCTGAATACCTGGCCGCCGGGCCCGAGCTGCTGCGTGACTGGCACGATGCCTGGAGCCCGAACACCGATCCTGCCGCGCCAACGTATCCACGCGCCGCTGCCCTGATCGCGGCCGCCACCGACATCCGCCGGGCCGGCCACACTGCGCCCCTGTCGCGTCACCTGCTGGAGGCCACCCACGAGCACTACCTCGCCCAGCGCGGCGGCCGCCGACTGCAGCCAGAACCGTTGCCGACTGCGTGGGAATGGGTCACCAAGCCGCGGCGGGCCACCACCGCGCTGCTCCAGCCGGAAGACGACGAGCACGTCCAAGTCTTCGATTACCTGACCGACACCGTCCAACGGCACAGCGCCCCCGGCGAGCATGTCCCCGCGGGCGTCATCCAAACCGTGCTGGCTGACTGTGCCCCGCAAGATGCCACCAACGTCGCCGCGACCGCGTACGCCCAAGGCCGATACCAACTCGCGGAGATCGGTTGGCGCGCAGCCTTTGGGGCCAGAGATGCGACCCTGGGCCCGGAGCACCCAGACACCCTGACCAGCCGCCACAACCTCGCCGTCGCACTCCGGGATCTGGGGCGGCTGGAGGAGGCGGAGGCGGAGCACCGTGCGGTGCTGGACGCCCGCACTCGGGTGCTAGGCCCCGAACACCCGAAGACCCTGAGCAGCCGCAGCAACCTCTCCGTCATGCTCCGGGATCTGGGGCGTCTGGAGGAGGCGGAGGCGGAGCACCGTGCGGTGTTGGATGCCCGCATCCGGGTGCTGGGCCCTGAACACCCGCACGCCTTGATCAGCCGCAGCAGCCTTGCCAGCGTGTTCCGGGATCTGGGGCGTCTGGAGGAGGCGGAGGCGGAGCACCGTGCGGTGTTGGATGCCCGCACTCGGGTGCTGGGCCCTGAACACCCGCACACCCTGACCAGCCGCCACAACTTCTCCGTCGTGCTCGGGGATCTGGGGCGTCTGGAGGAGGCGGAGGCGGAGCACCGTGCGGTGTTGGATGCCCGCACTCGGGTGCTAGGCCCCGAACACCCGCACACCCTGATCAGCCGCAGCAGCCTTGCCAGCCTGCTGGCTGACCTGGAACGTTCAAACGATCTCTAGCCGGCGCCGAACACCGCAATGTCGGGTCATGCATCAAGTGAAGCCACTGCGTTAAGCATTAGCCGAGTCAGGACACCGATCAAAACCCGGTGGCGCGGACAGAGTTTCCCTACTCAATCAAGGCCCGCGCACAGCGCGGGCGCGGGCGGGTCGTTCTCCGCGGGCACAAGATGTTGCCTCCGGCGGGGGATCGGCCGGCACCGGGATGGTGGGGGCGCCGTTCCCGACTGCGGGCCGTGGGTGGCGAGGGTTGTGGGCTCCCATCCCGTCCACCGTCGACCCAGGCAGAGCCGAGCAGACGCGGCCCATGGCGTCCAGGAAGCTCCTATAGATCGTCAAGCGGCCTGTAGGAGGTGTAGCCGTGGGATATTCATGCTGGTCAGATACTTGTAGACCTCTCGCGCGATGAAGCGTTTGAGGCAGCGAAAGATGTCCTTCTTGGACATGCCTTCGGCAGTGCGTCGCGCGGCGTAGAGGCGGGTGCGGGGGTCGTAGCGCATCCGCACGAGGGCGATCGTGTGGAGGGCATGGTTGGCCTGGCGGTCGCCGCCGCGGTTGAGGCGGTGGCGGTTGGTCCGGCCGGAACTGGCGGAGATGGGGGCTGCCCCGCAAAGGTGGGCGAAGGAAGCTTCGGACTTCAGCCGGTCGGGATTGTCGCCTGCGGTGATCAGGAGTTGGGCGGCCGTTTCGGTGCCCACACCGATCAAATCCACAAGCCCGGGAGCTGCTTGCGCGACCAGGGGGTTGAGTTCGGCGTCGGCCTCGGCTATCTCCTGGGTGAGGTGCTGGTGGCGGCGGGCCAGACGCCGCAGCGCGGTTCGCACGGCGCACGTTGGGTCGGCGAGGTCCGCGCCGGGGCGAGAGCGGGCTAGCTGCGCAATCAGTTGGTAGGTGGGCAGGCTGCGCAGTCGTTCTCGGACCTCGGCGGGGGCGGAGACGATGAGCGTGCGGATCTGGTTGATCGTCTGGGTGCGGGACTTGATGGCGGAGCGGCGGACCACCCTCAGGGACCGGATGGCTTCCACGATGCCGTCGCGGGTCTTGGGCCGGCCGTGAGCGCGGCCGGACAGGACGGCGGTCGCGGCGGCATAGGCATCGACGGGGTCGGACTTGCCGTTGGCCCGGCGGGCCTTGCGGTCAGGACGGTCGACGTCGACCACGCTCACCTCGTTCACCCGAAGGAACCGGGCGAGTTCGGAACCGTAGGCGCCGGTCCCCTCAACCCCGACGGCGAGCACGTCACCGTGCAAGCGCATCCACTCCAGCAGGCGGCGGTAGCCGTCGGGGGTGGTGGGGAACGAAGCGGTGGCCAGGTGTCGGCCAATGGTGTCAATCACGGCTGCCTGGTGGAAGTCAGTGTGGGTGTCCACGCCGCCGACCACCGCGATCTGATCTGCCATGCTGGGTGCTGCTGTCCTTCCGTGCGATACGCGAGGGATTGCACGGGCCGGTCGGGCGTCAGGACAAGACTGTGATGGGACCTTTGGCCGGGCTCCTATGAGGTCACAGGCGCTCGACCGGCCGCGTGCATAGCGGCACCGCCCAGACCGCCGACGATTCCTGGAAAGGACAGCCCGAAGCGTCAATCGTTCGGTGGGTCAGGCCGCCGAGCGGTGCCATGACCAATCCTCACAGTCGTTCGTACAGTGGCGCGCTCCACCTGGACGCCATGAACCACGCCCGCTCCACGGTGTGTGGGTCGACGGCGTACGGGACGGGAGCTAGGGAGGGTGGTGGGTTGAGGAGATGATCAGCCGGTGCCCGAGTCTTCTACCGGTACAACCACGATCTGGTTCTCGTCCTCATAGATGACCCGGCCAGGATTCGAGGACTCCAGTCGGCGGCATTCGAGACCATGCGTGGCGAGGAGTTCCCGGTATCCGTCCACACGCTCGATGAGGTGTTGGGCAGAAGCCTTGAACCAGGCCACGGCGCCCGGGTGCACGGCAGGGTCGTAGATCTTTGGGTCGACGGTGGTGGGATTGGTGTAGTTGGCGTCGTACCAGTCATTGTTGCTCCGCCAGAACCGGTACTGATCGTCAGTCAACTTGCCCTGTGCAGCCAGTTCATTGGCCAGCACGAAGATCCCAGGGAAGTGTCCCCGTGAATGCCTCATTGTCCCCTCAAAGCGGATGTACTTCGCATGCTCCATGAGTGCCCCTCCATGCTGCCGACTACGGAGGCAGATCTTAGACATGGCGCGTGGTTGCCTTGGAGGCCCTTCGTTCAGGGCGGGGTGCCCTCAGCAAGCGATGGGCGACGCTCCGCCAGCTTGCCTCCGGCCAGACTCCGCTCACTGCGGCCAATTAAGCCTTGCGTCAGAGGTTTTCGCGCATTACGGCCTGGAGGTCCTTGCGGGCTTCGTGGAACTGATCAAGAGCTTCGATGTATTCCGCTGAGGTCAGGGAGAGGTCCGGCTTCGTGTCAAGCAGGTCTCGCCACTGACGCAGCAGTCGGTACGCGCGATCTGACTTCTGCTTGACTGCCTGTGGTGCTTGG
The DNA here is from genome assembly GCF_045040855.1 of Streptomyces sp. NBC_00009. Classification (NCBI taxonomy): domain Bacteria; kingdom Bacillati; phylum Actinomycetota; class Actinomycetes; order Kitasatosporales; family Streptomycetaceae; genus Streptomyces; species Streptomyces sp. NBC_00009. The sequence continues at coordinate 546,058 of NZ_CP108312.1, read as the reverse complement.
AGATTGATCTCAAAGCGTCGTGTGAGCACCGAGGAGTCTCGAAAGGCATCCAAAGCGGCCTGGTACCGAACAGTTGGGTCGGTCTCCCTCAGGATGATCAGTCGCAAGGAGGACGAACTCTCGGTCAAGGCCGTGAGGTACCTGGTGTAGAGATCTCGTCGTACATCCTGAGCACGGCTCGCCTGTTCACGGCGGTACCGCACGCGATCGACGAGCAAGGTGGCGCCGATGCCCAGCATGGCGCCGATGACTGTGCTGATCTGTGTCCCCCAGTTCACGAGCGGCACCGTAGTGCTACTGGGATCGCTCAGGAAACCCCGCACGCTAAAGCGGGTATCAGGAGGTTTCCCAGGCGGTGGAGCCGCTTGCCGAAGATGCGGCACCGCAGCCATCGGCAAGCCCTTCCGCGAAGGCCACTGAACACGCGAGTCCGACCGCAAGTTTCGCGTTTGCGGCTCACCGTGCCCTAACGCGGCCGGGACGTTGTTACAAGATTTACTACCGTTTGACGCGACCACGAGCGGCCAGGACCGCGAGGGCGAGGTCACGTCCGCTGGAGTGGTGTATTGACGGCCACTCGGTGATCTCGTTTGAGGCTATGCGGTGAGTTCGGTCGGGATGGTGGTCTCGTCGGTTTCTGACTCGATCGGGTGGAGGCGGGCCTTGGCGAGGAGTTCGATGCCCATGTAGCGGCGGGCTTCGGTCCATTCGTCGTTCTGCTCGGCCAGGACCCCGCCGACCAGGCGGATGACCGCGGTGCGGTCGGGGAAGATGCCGACCACGTCGGTGCGGCGGCGGATCTCCTTGTTCAGTCGCTCCTGCGGATTGTTGGACCAGATCTGCCGCCAGATCTCGCGCGGGAACGCGGTGAACGCCAGCAGATCGTGCTGGGCGGCGTCCAAGTGGGCTGCGGCCTTGGGGAACTTCGCCTCCAGTGCGTCCAGGACGTGCCGCATCTGGTGTCCCGCTCGAAAATACGATTCGCGGCTATGGCCTGCACGTTTGCTGATCCTGGCGAAGCGGGCTCGACTGCTCTGGGACGATCTGCGGATGTCGCTGTCGGTTGTCACCGCGCTGGTCCGGAATCTGATCACGGTGCCTGCCGCGGTGCTGCGCAGCCGCATGGCCAAGGACGCGGAAGTGCTGGCACTGCGGCACGAGAACGCGGTGCTGCGCCGTCAGATCGCCCGGGTCCGCTACGAGCCCGCCGACCGGATCTGACTGGCGGTCCTGTCCGGGCTGGTCCCGCGGGAGCGCTGGCGCCAGGTCTTCGCGGTCACCCCGACCACGTTGCTGGGACACCGCCAACTCGTCGCCCGGAAGTGGACGTTCACCTCTCGTCGCCGTCCGGGCCGACCCCGCACCGCGCCCACCATCAGGCAATTGATCCTGCGGTTGGCCCGAGAGAACAGCAGCTGGGGCCACCGCCGGATCCAGGGCGAGCTCGCGCGCCTCGGCCACCCGATCGCCCCGTCCACGGTCTGGCAGATCCTGCAGGCCGCCGGCATTGACCCGGCCCCGCAGCGCTCCGGCCCGACCTGGCGCCAGTTCCTGAAGGCCCAGGCCCACGGCATCCTCGCCGCCGACTTCCTGCACCTCGACACCATCTCGCTCCAGCGCCTGTACGCCCTGGGCTTCATCGAGCACGGCGCCCGCCGCGTCCACCTCGCCGGCTCACTGCCCACCCCACCGCCGGACCGCCCGGCAGGCCAGGAACCTCACCATGACGCTGGGGTGCCGGACAGACGCGCTGCGCTTCCTGCTTCGGGATCGGGATACGAAGTACACCCGCACCTTCGACGCCGTCTTCCAGGCCGACGACGTGGAGATCCTGCTCAGTCCGCCCCGGGCACCGAGGGCCAACGCGATCTGCGAGAGAGTCGTGGATACCCTCCGCCGCGAGATACTCGACCGGATCCTGATCTACAACGAGGCCCACGCCGTGGCAGTAATGACCGAGTACATCCGGCACTACAACCGGCACCGCCCCCACCAATCCCGGCAGCAACTAGCCCCGGACAGCCCCGAGTCACCCGCCCCGGCCACCGTGACCGACCTCCAGACCCACGGGATCCGGCGACGCTTCGTCCTTGGGGGGCTTGATTAACGAGTACCACCACGCCGCCTGATCCAACGGCATCGCCGCAGCGTGCACCACTGAATCGCATTTTCGAGCGGCACAAGGCCGAGGGCAGCGAGGAAGAGCCGGGTACGGGCCGAGGCGAGCGCCGGATCCATCCACGGAGCCGACAGCTCCCTCGCTTCCATCGCCGCCCGGTCGTCCGGCCCGGCCAGCCACTCCTCTCCCGGGAACGCCGCCCCCCAATGTTCGCGCGCCCGCTCCAGCTCTTGCCGCTCCGCGTCGAGCCGCGTCAACCGTGCGCGAACCTGCTGCTCACCAACGGCCATGTCCGCCCCGGCCTGCTCCAGTTGCCCGGAGGCCTGACGGGCTGCCCGCAGAAGTCTGTCGGTGTCAGCGGCGAGCTGCTGGCTTTCCTCGAGCACGGCACGAGGCAGCGGCACATCACCGGAGTCCCCGCCCACCCCACCCGAGATTGGGCCGAGGAATGCCTGGTCTTCCGCAGTGAACTTCACCCGGTCCGCGCCGAGCTGCCGCTCCAAGACGGCGAGTTGGTGGCGTAAGGCGAGGATCTCCGCGTGCTTGTCGCGGTCGCTCATCGGCTGTAGCCGCAATGCAGCGAACAGGTTGGTGACGGTCAGGTAGGCGAGGCGCAGCAGCACGAGTGCTTATCCTGCCGCGCTGTCGAAGACGCTCCTGAGCTGCATGGATGACATTTTCGGCAGGGGTAGACGCACCGTTCGATCGGCTGGCCGATCGCCTGGTGGAGTGGTGCCGGGTGCATCTGGAGCCGCGCTCATCGGTTAGCCCGCTTGTCGCGGCAGTCGTGTGTGGAGCCACACCCGGCTGCCGCCGGAACCGCTACTCGTTGTCGTCGACCAACCGGTCGATCACGGCTTGCACGACATCCGCGCGACGTCGGTCGTCGTGCTGGTCGCGCACGGCACGCTGGAGTGCGAGCAGGTCGCGCCATGCGTCCGCGTCCTGCTCCATGACGGAGTCGACGACGGGCGCGGAGACAAGACGCAGGCACTCGGCGAGATGGCGGCGAGTAGCCGGGGAGGGCGGGGAATCGGTGTCCGGCGTGCTGAAGCCGCTGGTGAGACAGCGGGCAGGGTCGATGAGACGCCAGCCGGTCAATGCGCCGTCGTGGACCAGCAGTTCCACGTCGGGGGCGATGCCGATCCGGGCGTCCGGCTGCCTGGCGAGCAGGTCGGGGGCGCGCAGGCACACCAACTCGGCGCCGTCCGGGGCGCAGCTGAACACGGTCGCCTGCGGTAGTTCGAACTCCGACGGCTCGTTTGCCCGCAGCCCGGCCGGCTCGCTCGGCGGCAGTGCTGCCGCACCGTGTCCTGCCTCGTAAGGAGCGGACCGGAGCGGGAGGAAGAACGTAGCGCTGCAGAGCCCCCGACTGTCCCTGTCGAACCGGAGGAAGTCGTTCTCCGACCACAGCCACTGCATGCTGCCGAAGGTGGCGGCCAACTGCTTCTCACGCTCACGCGCGTCCGCGTATCCGGCGACGATCAGTTGTTGGCCGGGAAGGTCGAAACGCGGGGTGAACCGCAACGGACGCCCCGTCGTCTCGACACTGACCGGGCCGCCGACCGAGAAACTCACCATGGTTGTCGCCTATCGGATCTGCTGGGCGGGCGGCATGGTGCCGCCCCTGGAACTCGGGACGTTCCCGTTCACGATGTCGTCGTGGGTCACCGGACTTCCGGGGTCGTCGGCCGAGCCCCCCAATGCCTTGGCGCCGGATTCTCCCTTGACCCCGGAGGGACCGTAACCCGTGATGACATCTCCCGCTCCGGCGCCTGGCCCCTTGGTGACCACGATGTCCTCGCCCTGGCGGAAGATGAGGTTGCCACGGCCGCCTTCGGAGAGGTACACGGCGTCCGGCTTCTTCAAGATCTCCAGCACACGCTCGTCGCCGAAGTGCGGATGGTAGCCGCTGTCCTTTCTCATCTTGCCTTCCGCGGCCCGTTCGATGATCTTGTCGGTGGCCTTGTTCGCCTTCTCCACCGGGCACTTCGGGGCGAGACCGAGCGGGTCGCTCCAGGTGAGCGGGTTGTGGACATAGCCACCGGGATTGGGCGACGGCGCGAGGCCCAGGGGGTCCGCGGTGAGGTAGCGGGCGGTCTCCGGGTCGTAGTGGCGGAAGTAGTTGTAGTGGAGGCCGGTCTCCGGGTCGTAGTACTGACCCGGAAAGCGCAAGGGTGTGTAGGCGGGGCTGTCGGTCGGCCAGGCGGTCGTGCCCCAGAGCGTCGAGCGGGCCCGCCAGGCGATGGTGCCCTGTTCGTCGACGAGCTCCGTCGGCGTCCCGACGAGGTCGGTGACGATGGCGAAGAAGCGGGAGTCGATCTCTTCCTGCGGAGCGTCGGCGGCGGTGATGCGTTCGTTCTGGGCGACCGGACGCTGATCGCGGTGGTCCCAGGTCAGGGTTACCGGATGTGGCAACTTCCGTGACACGGAGGTTTGTTCGCACACCGTCGTGCCGTCCCACGTGAAGGTCACGCGCTCGACGACAGTGTCGCCGTCTGCGTCGAGACGCAGCTTCGCGGTGCGACGCCCGATGGGGTCGTAGGTGTAGCGCCAGCGTGTTCCGTCCGGAGTGAGCACCGAGGTCAACCGGTCCTCCGCGTCCCACTCGTAACGCCAGGTGTCCGGGCGGCGGGAGAGCCGTGTTTTCTGGCGCAGCACGATACGTCCGAGTGCGTCGTGCTCGTAGCGGACCTGACCCGCCCGGACCAGCCGGGTGCCTGCGTACGCGCGGGGGCCGGTGGCCTCGTGGCCCGGGTGGGTTGCCGGCCAGGCTGCCTGGGTCTGATTGCCGACGGCGTCGTAGGCGTAGCTTTCCGTCCAGTCCTCGGCGGTCACGGCGGTCACCCGGCCCACCGCGTCGAGCTCGAACCGGCGCCTTCCGGACAGGCGGTCGTTCACGGCAGTGAGATGACCGTCCGCGCGGTAGGTGTAGGCGCGCTCTTGAAGCGTGCGGTCACTGCTCATGGCGGTCTGGGAGGTGAGCCTGCCGACCGGGTCGTACGCCTGCGCCAGGGTGCAGGCATCGGCGATGGTGCGCCGTACTTCTCGCGCGTCAGCGTCGTAAGTGAACGTGATCGGGCGGCCGGCGGCGATCATCTGCGCCACGTTGCCCACCGGATCGTAGGTCCAGGTCGTGGTGGCGCCGCCTGGCGTGGTCCGGCTCGTGCGGCGGCCCAGGTCGTCGTGGGTGAAGCGGAGGGTGCGACCGTCGACGGTCTCCGTGCGCACGTTGCCGTGCCGGTCCCGCAGAAGGGTCAACGTGCTGCCGTCCGGTCCGGCGGCCTGGGCGAGCTGGTCGGTCAGGTCGTAGGCGTACGTCGTGACCTGTCCCGCGGCATCCTTGCTGACGATCCGGCCCAGGCAGTCGCGCTCGTAGCGGATGGTCTGGCCCAGCATATTCGTACGCGAGGTGAGCCGGCCCCCGGCGTCGTGGGTGTAGACGATCTCTCTTCCGTCGAAGTCCCGCTCACCGACCAGCCGGCCTGCCGGATCGTAGGAGTAGCTCCAGCTCATTCCTTGGGGGTTGGTGACTTCTGTGAGCCGGAGTTCCTCGTCGTACGTGAACTCGTGACGGCCGCCATCCGGTCCCGTGCGGGCGACGAGCACGTCGAAGTGGGTGTACTCGTAGCGGGTCATGCCGCCGAGACGGTCCGTGTGGCTGGTCCGGTTGCCCTCCCCGTCATAGGTCCACGACTCGACCGTGCCGTCGGCGGCCGTACGGCGGGTCAGCAGCCCCTCGACCGTCCATTCCAGGAGTGTGGTGGCGCCGCTCGGCTCGGTGACCTCCACCGGGTTGCCGAGGGGGTCGCGGCGGTAGCAGGTCACGGCGCCGCGGGGGTCGGTTATCCGGATGGGCAGCCCGGTGCGGTCGCACTCGACCGCGCTGGAGTGGCCGAAAGGGTCGACGACCGACGTGAGGTGGCCTGCTTTGTCGTAGGTGAAGGTGGTGGTCTTCCCTGCGGAGTTGGTGAAGCCCGTGCGGTTGCCCCGCTCGTCGTAGAAGTAGCGGTGGGCCGATCCATCGGGGCCAGTGACCTTCACCGGTAGGTTGAGCGCGTTGTACTCGGCGGAAATCTCGCGGCCGTCGGCGCGCATGGCCAGGACCAGGTTGCCCTGCTCGTCGTACGCGTAGCGGGACGTGTGCCCCAGCGGATCGGTCCGGGAGAGCAGCCGCCCGCGGAGGTCACGTTCAAAGCGGGTGACGGCACCGAGCGGATCGATCTCGGCGGTGACGTGACACGCGTCGTCGATCAGGTACCGCCGGGTGTGACCCGCGCCGTTCGTGACCGTGGTGACACGATGCCCCGTGACGGGGTCCGTGTCGTCGTAGGCGAGGCGCAGCACTAGGTGGCCCTCGGCGCCGCCCTCCGCGACACAGCGGTCCTGGTCGTCGTACTCGTAGGTGTAGGAACGGTCATTGGAGTCGGTCCAGGAGGTGACCCGGCCGCGCTCGTCGTATGTGAACCGCAGTGGCAGACCGGAGGAGTTGACGACCTCGGTGAGATGGCCGTCGTCGTAGCCGTAGCGCTTGAGCTCCAGGTCGCCACCGTCGGGGGCGCCGCCGGTCAGGTGCAGGGCCGTGATGCGCCCGTCCCGTGTGGTGATCCTCAGATGGTGGCCCGAGGAGGAGACGATCGCGAGCGGGGTGCCGTCCGGGGCGTGCTCGAAGGTGATCCAGTTGCCGTTGCGGTCGTCGATCTGCTCCAGGATCGCCGCCTGCTCACCGCGATCGGCGAAGTGCCGGACTCGCCCGGTGTCCGGCTCCGTGATCGTGTAGCCGTCGTCCGTACGGTCGAGGTACAGCGGTGTGCCGTGACTGGGCAGTGTGGGGACGCCGGGCGCCGGGTGCGGGTAGGCGAGGATCCGGCCGTCGGCGTCGACGTGCACCACACCCTCGGCGTCGATCTCCAGCTGTTCGTCCACGGTCGAGGACCACGAAGGGCCGAACCAGCGGCCGAGCGTGTATCCGGACTCTACGCGCCGCGTGAACTCCAGGGGCAGGGAGCCGGGCAGGCTGATGTCGGTCTGCGGCAGGTACATCCTGCCGGTGGTCAGGTCGACCGGGTCGGTCGGATCGTGCTCGACCTTGTCCCGAGGCTTTTCCCCGCGGCCCTCCGGGCCGTCCCGGACTGTGCGCCGCGCCGCGCTCTCGGCACCTTCCTCAAGGCCTTCCTTCGCCGCCGTCTTGAGCCCGAGCCGCAGTCCGCTGCGGGCGAGTCCGGCGCCCTTGGTGCCGACGAGTTCGGGGATCATCCGGCCGAAGAATTCGGAGGGATCCTTCTTGAATCCGTCGACGGCGGCGGTGACGATGCGCTCGGGATGCGCGGCGGTGGAGACGAGCCCGGAGAGCGTCATGGAGACGTTCTGCATGTACGCGGCCGGGTGCGTGAGGTTGTAGGGGTCAGTGGGGTTGAGGCCGCGGACGAAGTTGAGCAGGCCCGCGGTGCCCTTGAGGGCGCCGCCGACGACGTGGGTGAGCTCGGTGTTGTAGGCCTGGTAGCCATCGACGATGGAATTGCCGAGCCGGTCGAGCGGCGGGGGTTCGGCGGGGGCGTGCGCGAGGGCGGCCTTGACCTTGCCCTGGGCGTCGGAAGCGGCGGTATTGCGCTGCTTGCGGGCCTCGGTGAGCGTCTCGTGGGCCTTCTTGATGTCGGCTTTGCCGGGGTCCTGGAAGGGTTCGGGGCGGGGCCCGGGGTCCTCGTTCGCCTTCAGCTTGGCGTTGTAGGCGTCGGCCTTCTTGTTGTACGCGTCGACCGCGTCGGCGGAGGCCTTCGTGCCCTTCTTATAAAGGTCGATGGCCTCCTTTGCCTTGCCCTGCGCCCACTTGACGGTGTCGGCGTACGCGTCCAGGGCGCCGGCCGCCTTGTCGCACGCGTCGGACGCCTGGGCCCACTTGGTGGGGTGGACGCCGAACTTCTTGCGGAAGGCGTCGCCGCCCTCACCTGCCCAGCCGGAGGAGTCGACCTTCTTCATGCCCGTGCTGACGTGGTCGAACGCGGTGTGGAAGTCCTTGAGGTGCTTGGCGGACTCGCGGATCTTGTCGGGCTTGCCGTGGACGAGCTCGTTGGCCTCCTCGGTCTCGCCGAGCTGCTGCTCGCCCGGCGTGGCACCGAGATCCGAGGCGACATCGTCGCCCCAGTCCTCCACCGCGTCGGCGGCGTCGTGCAGGCCGACGTAGTCCAGGCCGTCGCCGACCTTGTTCGTGGCGTAGTCGACGCCCTCGCCGACCTTCTTCTTGCCCTCGTCGATGAGGTCCTCACCGACGCTCAGGCCTTTGTTGATGCCGCCCTTGACGCCATCGACGATGTCCCCGAGTCCCATCAGCCCTCACCCCCGCCCTGAGCGCCCTGTTGCTGTTCGGCGGCCTTGGCGCGGGCCTCGGGGGAGGGGCCGAAGGTGTCGTCGAGCCACTTGTTGTACTCAGCGTCGGAGACCCCGGCAGCGTTGTGCATGTTCTCGGGATTGAGGCCCAATGGGCCCGCAGTATGGGACGTCGCGATGTCGCGGCCGGCGTCCTTCCAGCCCTGCGTGCTGTTGGCCATGGCCTGGTCGAAGGACTCCTTGCTGTAGTCGGGGGCGGAGAGCACGCCCGACGTGGCGATGTCGCCCCAGCCCTGCTGGGTGACCTCCTCCTCGGTGGCGTAAGGGTTTCCGATCGCGGCGTTCGTGACGACCTTGAACGATCCTTCGACGTACTGCTCGGTCTCGTAGTACGTGCCGGCGGACAGGCCAGTCTTCACCGCGAAGGCGTTGCCCTCGTTCACCAGCGAGCGCACGCCCCATTCCCAGCGCTCGCAGAAGCTCTTGAACTCGCCCGTCAGCCCCTCGTGCCCCAACTCCAGGCCGGACAGGGCGATGTCGCCGAAACCGCGCCCGGCCCCGGCCATGCCGACCATGCCCAGTTCCTTCAGCTCGGCCAGGGCCTCGGTCAGCCCTTTGGCGATCAGGTCCAGGCCACCGGCCTTGAGGTCCTTGCCACCGCCACCACCGCCCGTCATGCACTGTCCCCCTCATCCGCCTGGTCCTCGTCACGGTCGACCGCCGCCTTGTCCGGCACGATGCCCCGCACCGGCGGGAACACCATCCCGTCCGGCCCGTCCGCACAGTCCAGGGCCACCCCGCAGGGCACTCCGGCCGCCGGCACCGCGACATCGAGCAGTTTCGCGCCCAGGACCGTCCGGTAGGTCCACTCGCGGCTGTACTCGTGGCGCGCCTGCGTATACCGGGCCAGCGCCTGTTCGTCGGAGAACGCCAGGATGAACCGGGTGCCGTTGAAGTCGGCGGTCAGCAGGCCGCGCTCCTCGGCAGGGCCGGGCCCGTCGCCCAGCGGCACCAGCACAGCCGTCCGCCGGAACTCGCCCAGCAGCTCGGCGAACGCCCTTCTGCGCCCAGCAGCTTCAGGATTCTGGGCGAGCGGCACCTGGCGATCCGGCTGCATTTTGGGCTGGACGCTCAGGGGCGGCTCCGAATGATCCTGCGAAGGTGTCGCTGGCGCGTCAGGAGTCGGCGACTCGTCCATCTCTGCGTAATCGGCGATACGCGATCTCGGTATACGTGGCGGCTCCCCCGCCGCACCCCCGTGCTCAGACATGCCGACCATCATCACAACTGCACGTTGCGCACCGCAACGTGCCTGCGTCACACCCATGTCACAGGCGTGCGTCGGCCTGCCGGGGCTTCCGAGGTGGTGTCAGGTTTCGGCTACCTCACGACTTAGAGGATGTCTTGCACCGCATTCGCATAGTTCAGACTGATATCTGCTTAAGGTTGGACGGGACTGTTGGGGCTGTTGCGTTCTGTGATGCAGAAGCGGTGATCGCATGGGCGTCTCGGTCTGGCTGCTCCTGTTTCATCTCAAGGCGTTGTGTTGTGCGCCCTGCGCTTCGAGCGCCGGTGACCGCGCCTGGGCCCGCCGGGTCGTGGGTGGGTAGCTCCAGATCGTGCCCGAACGTCGCCATTATCCCAGCGATCTGTCCGATGCCCGGTGGGAGTTGGTCAAGCCGGCCCTGACCGCCTGGCGGGCCGAACGCCGCGGCCGCGGACTGGAGATCGGCCGCCCACCGGACCACGACCTGCGCAGCGTCCTGGGCGCGGTCCTCTGCGTGAATCGGACCGGGATCCCCTGGCGCTATCTGCCGCACGACTACCCGCACTTCTGTGGAATTAGATTTGTCAAGAACCTCCCGTCTAGCCCTGCCGAACGTCGACGATCGGCAGCAACGTTGCAGTCGCGGGAACACCGATCTGGCGAGGTGTCGGCCCGGCGGGGGTGGGGACGTCGGTGAGTCGATCCAAGAGTTGGTCCAGGGTGGCTTGTCCGTCGTCGACCGCAGCGCGTTCGTTGTCCTTCAGCGGGATGCTGGCCAGCACTTGGCACCGGCCCGTCATGGACCACCGCCGCAGTGGATTCGCCACCTGGATGACGCGGTCGTGCAGGGGAACGTGCCGGCAGAGCGGGCCCCCGGTGGTAAGCCAGGCGCGGCACCTGTTCCTGCGTCATCGCGTGTTGCTCGCCGCGTCATGATGCTCCGTCACCACTGAAATCGAGACTGAGCCCGCGTGGCGGGGAAAGCCGCGTCCAGCCCCGTGTCCTGACCTGCGGGCCGCCGGATGGGGCGCAGGTGCGTCGTAGGGTTCGAAACATTCGCTGCTGGCGGCATACGTGTGGTGGCGACTTGCAAGGGACGGCGAGATGCTAATTCCCGTTCGACAGCCTTGGTCTGGGGCAGGAGAATTGGTGGCGAGCGGTGTGCGCTTACGGCCCGTAGCAAAGTTGATCCTCCGTTAATAGCATCCGAACTGCTCACTGAGGGCGCGTAGTTCTGCGTATTTTGCGACACGCCCTGTCAGTAGTCCGCCAACGGCGCGCTGCGGGGTTCGAGAGCTTGAGTGGGGAGTGACAGCGCCGCTGGGGGTCAAGGGGTCGCAGGTTCAAATCCTGTCGTCCCGACTGTTCGAACGTATCGAACGTCGCAGGTGAAGGGCCGTTTTCGAACGGCCCTTTTTCTGTTCCCGGGGCCCGCTCCCTGGGAGCAATGGGAGGGAGCACGCTCCCTCCCAGTCCCCTTAACGAATTGCTCCCACTCGGGCCGCTGGCCACATATTCGATTTCTTGCCCGCGCGTTCACATTCGTGCCCGTTTTATGACCGCTGGCTCGCCGTCGTTCGGGGGGCCTTATGGGTATGGGCTTGCGCTCTTCTTGCAGGTCACGCTCGCTCCCGCTGGGAGCGGGGCTGGGAGCGGCGTCCCCATAATCGGAACCAGCGGTATGGGGCCATGCGAAATCTTGGCCCCATGTCCGATTTCGGGGACCCCATATGCCGGATTCCTGTCCGGGCCGTTGTGCGCGGCATCGAGAAGTTGAACGCGGGTGGGGGTGGTTCGGAGATGTGAGAGTGGGCTGGGAGCGGTTGGCCGGAGGAAGAGGGGTGTTGGGGGAGGTTCCGCGCGATAGGCGGAAAGTTGTGGCCTGTCCGGCGGGCCGACGAGGGCGCGGTGTGCGGTGCTGGGCCCGGGGTGATGTGGTCGTGGCGGTGACCCACGGCACCCACGACACTTTCACGCAGGAGGTGGTGGGCGCCCTGATGTCCGGTGGCGATCCGATGGCGTGATGAAATGCGCCCTGCGTGAGAATCGCCGTGGCATCGAGTTCCAGTTCAACCAGAAGGCAGCCCTCGCCGAAGCAGGCATGTAGCTGACCCTGCTGTGGAAGCGCGGTGACACCCTCGCCGCAGCCCTGGACCGGCTGGCGGCCCTCGCCTCGGATGCCACGTGGAGTTCGAGGAGCCTGGCCCGGACCGGCGGAGGATCCAGCGGTCCAGGCCTTCGAACTGCTCGAGCATGTCGTCACGTTGGGCGCGTCCGGCCCTCCGCTACTGGTCCGCACCGTGCCCAGCTCCCCTGCCGGTGGGGCGACCGGGCGCGACCCTGCAGGCACACGGCAGCCGCCGCGTGCCCCTCGTGTTCGGTGTGGTGCCTCGCAGCCGGACGACACCGCCGACCGCATCGGCCCCAGGGTGTAAATCCGTGGGCCGATGCCCGCGCGAGTGATCAATCGATGGGCCGATGCTGCGCGGGAGGGGCGCGTGACAGCGTTCCCCTGTGCCCACGGACTGGCCGTCGCGGCACGGTTGACGATCCGTCACCACAGGAGGACCCATGACCACCACGCCGTTCATCAACCGGAAGAGCATGACGCGCCGCCGCATGCTGGGAGCCGCGCTGGCAGCCGGGGCTGCTGTTCCGCTTGCCGCCGTCACCGGCCCCGCGTGGGCGGACCCGGCCGCGGCCGCCCCCGCCTCGACGCGGCTCATGCTGCCCGTGCCGACCGGGCCGCACCCGGTGGGCACGGTCCAGCTGCACCTCGTCGACCGGTCGCGTCCGGACGGCATCGCGGGCCCCGGGCACTTCCGCGAGCTGATGGCCACCGTCTGGTACCCCGCCCGGGACGTCGAGCGGTACCAGGTGGCGCCCTGGATGCCGGCCGGCGCACTTCAGGCGTTCCTTGCCGACGCGGGGTTCAGCGATCTGGCCCCCCTGGGGCCGCTCACTGCCGGCCACGTGGGCGCTCCGGTCCGGCGGTCGGACCGGCGGCTGCCCGTCGTCGTGTTCTCGCACGGCGCGCACAGCCACCAGGGCGACCACACCGTCATGGTCCAGGAGCTCGCCAGCCACGGATACGCAGCTGTGACGGTGGCTCACCAGTACGACACGTACACCGAGTTCCCCGACGGTCGGGTCGCCGTCCCGCTCCACGACAGGCAGGCACCGACGCTGCCCGGGGACTTCGCCGCTGACCTGCGCTTCGTCCTCGACTGCGTCGAGCAGCTCGCCGCCGGGCGCAATCCGGACGTCGACCAGAGGAAGCTGCCGGCCGGGCTGCTCGGCTCCCTCGACCCGCGGCGCATGGGCGCGTTCGGCTGGTCGAAGGGCGGGACGGCCACCGCCTGCGCCACGCTCGCGGACGAGCGCATCCGGGCCGGGCTGAGCCTCGACGGCCCGATGCAGATGAACCCGCCACTGGCCGGCTACCTGGACCGGCCGTTCATGATGATGTCCGCCGTCTTCACCCGGGCCACGGATCCCGAGGCCGCCGCATTCTGGTCGCACCTGCGGGGCTGGCGGCTGAACATCCAGGCCCAGGGCGCCGTCCACGTCTCGTACGGTGACAACGAGGCGCTGTTCCCACAGGTGGCAAAGCTGTACGGATGGAGCGGGCAGCAGCTCCAGGACGTGATCGGCACCCTCGATCCCGATCAGGCGGTGAAGGTCCAGCAGGCGTACCCGCTCGCGTTCTTCGACGAGCACCTGCGCCACCGTCGGGGGCACCTGCTCGACGGTCCGTCCCCAGCCTTCCCGGCAGTGACGTTCCTCCCCTGAGTACCCGGGACCGCAGCACCGCGGCCCCTCGCAGGCGCTTGAGGGAGCAGGACGACTGGGCCGAGTTCTACCCGAACCGCCTCGGTTTGAGCGCGCCGTGGGACGGCTCGTACGACACGTAGGGATCCGCAGTCAAAGTCGTTTGGCAAACGGCCAAGATCACCTGTCACAGGACACCGGCCCCTCCCCACCAACGATTCCCGCGTTGCCATGAACGCCGCGCCGCCCCTCGTGCGGGGGAATCCCGCGCCCGCTCATCCCTGTAGCTACTTGTGCCGCTCGAAAATACGAATTGCTGCGGTGAGCTGTGGTGATGGGGTCCGGTCAGGCGGCGCGGTGGTACTCGTTGATCAGGCCGCCCAGGACGTGTCGTCGTCGGATCCGGTGCGCCTGGAGGTCGGTGACGGTGGCCGCCTTGGCGGTTCGTGTCTGGCTGGGGGTAGCTGCGCCTGGGATTGGTGGGGCGGTGCCCGTTGTAGTGCTGGATGTAGTCGGTGAGCACTGCTTGGGCGTGGGCTTCGTTATAGATCAGCATGTGGTCGAGGGCCTTGGGGCGCAGGGTACCTACGACTCTCTCGCAGATTGCGTTCGCTTTGGGCGCCTGGGGTGGGCTGAGCAGGATCTCCACGTTGTCGGCCTCGAAGACGGCGTCGAAGGTGCGGGTGTACTTGCTGTCCCGGTCCCGGGGGAGGAAGCGCAGCGAGTCCAATCGGCGCCCCTGCGTCATGGCAGGGTTCCTGGCCTGCTGGACGGTCCGCGCGGTGGTGGGGTGGGCGGTGACGCCGGCGAGGTGGACGCGGCGGGTGCTGTGTTCGATGAAGATCAGGGCGTATAGGCGCTTGAGCGAGATGGTGTCCAGGTGCAGGAAGTCGGCGGCGATGGTGCCGTGGGCCTGGGCGGTCAGGAACTGCCGCCAGGTCGGGCCGGAGCGCTGCGGGGCGGGGTTGATGCCGGCTGCGTGGAGGATCTCCCAGAGTGTGGACGGGGCGATCGGGTAGCCGAGACGGGCGAGTTCGCCCTGTATCCGGCGGTGTCCCCAGCTGCTGTTCTCTCGGGCCAGGCGCAGGTTGAGTTGCTTGACGGTGGGTGTGGTGGACGGTCTGCCGGGGCGGCTTCTCGGTGCGAACGCCCATTTCCTGGCGATGAGTTCACGGTGCCAGCGCAGCAGTGTGGTGGGGGTGACCTCGAAGACCTGGAGCCAGCGGTTGTGAGGGATCAGCCGCGAGAGTGCGGCGAGCCAGACTCGGTCGGTGGGCTCGTAGCGGACCCGGGCGATCTGGCGGCGCAGCACGGCGTTCTCGTGTCGCAACGCCAACACCTCCGCGTCCTTGGCCACGCGGCTGCGGAGCACGGCAGCGGGCACGGTGATCAGATTCCGGACCAGCGTGGTGACGATCGACAGCAGCATCGAAGGATCATCCCAGGCGCCGCGGAGGCCGTTGCCGCGCGCGGAGAAGCAGCAGGCCAGACCCGGAATCGTATTTCCGAGCGGGACACTGCGGGTGCCGACAAATCATCCGCCCAGGTGAAGGCATTGATCGCCGATCTTGGGCCGTATTCGCCGCCCGCCCCGCTGTCTTCACCTGTACACGGCAGGACGGCAGGATGACGTGTCATGCTGCTGCGCCTGGCCTACCTCACCGCGACGGCCACCGTCGCGCTCCTGCGCCTGGTGCCTATGAGTGACCGGGAGAAGGACATCGAAATACTGGCGCTGCGGCACCAGTTGCTGGTCCTGCAGCGCCAGGTCGGCAAGCCCGCGTTCGACGACGCCGACCGCGTCGTCCTCGCTGGCCTGCTCCACCGCCTCCCGGGGGAGAAGTTGCGGCATGTCCTGCTGCTGGTGCGCCCGGACACGCTTTTGCGCTGGCACCGTAATCTGCTCAAACGGCGCCACGCCGCGACCTGCGTGCCGAGGCGACGCGGTCGCCCGCCGACCATCCGTTCGATCCGCGCCCTCGTCCTGCGCATGGCCCGCGAAAACAGCTCGTGGGGGTACCGCCGGATCCATGGTGAACTCGCGGCGCTGGGTATCAAGGTCGCCGCCTCCACCGTTTGGGAGATCCTTCGTGAGCACGGCATCCCTCCCGACTCGGAGAGGGAAGGCACGTCCTGAGCCGACTTCCTGCGCAGCCAGGCCGACGCGCTGCTGGCCTGCGACTTCTTCGAGGCCCGCATCCTGGCCGGGGCGCGGTTGTACGTCTTTGCAGTGATCGAGCACTCCACCCGCCGTATCCGGGTTCTCGGCGCCACCGCGCACAGTGGGTGGTGCAGCTCGGGCGTAACCTCGTTATGGACCTGGAGGATGCGAGGAGCGGGGCCAGGTTCCTGATCCGTGACCGTGACTCGAAGTTCACGCAGGATTCGACGGGGTGCTGGCCGACGCCGGGCTGAAGGTCGTCACCAGCGGTATCCGGATGCCGCGGATGGACTCCGTCATGGAGCGCTGGATACAAACCTGCCGGCGCGAGCTGCTGGACCGCACGTTGATCTGGAACCACAGCCACCTGCTCCACGCGCTGCGCGAGTTCGAGTCCTTCTACAACGGGCACCGGCCACACCGGGCCTTGGATCAGGCCTCCCCGCTCCGCTCACTACCCGAACGGACTATCGAACCAGGGGGGATCGAGAACCTACAGGTCTATCGACGAGAGTGACTCGGCGGAACGCTGCATCAGTACCAACGTGCGGCTTGACCAGGCCGGATGATTAATCGGCACCCGCAGTGTCGGGGCCTGTTTCGCTGGTGTGGCCCGCTCTTCCTCATCACCCAAGGAGTGATCATGGGCGCTGCAGGTGAGTCCGGTCGTGCCCAGCAGATGCGTGCCAAGGCGCAGGACCTGGAACAGGCCGCGGAACGCGCCACTGACCCGCAGGAGCGTCAGCGTCTGAAGGACAAGGCCCGCCAGTTCAAGGAGCAGAGCGAGCATGCAGGCGGTACGGGCAAGCCGGACATCGACCCGACGATGTAGTTCCGGTAGTCCCGGTAGTTCCGGGTACAGACGCCGGCCGGTGGCCGGCCCTCCGTGGCTTTCTGGCATGCGGGAGGCCCCCGGCCGGTCGCTGCTGTCTCCGCTCAGTCGCCCGCGGCCCGGCAGCGGTCCTCATGCGGTTCGCCCCCGGCGGCTGGGCCCTGACCAGCCGCCGGATGACACCCGAAAGTCCTGTCGTTCGTGACTGACCTGACAGATGGCTGGCATGGGGCATGGTGGGCCTCCAGGCCCCCTGGCAGACAGACTCCAGCCCAGGACGCACCCCGACGGCCGGCACGCGCAAGAGCGCCCGCGATCGCCGACGGACGGGGAACGCTCCACCTCACCTGTGATGACATCGCGTGATCTGGTGGTTGAGGTGCGGTAGCCGCTGGGCTGCCAGGACACTGGGACATGCGCGGGCAGCGGAGATGACGAAGTCGCACGCGGCTACGCACTGGATGAGGACGCGCAAACTGCCTGAGCCGCTGCTTAGTTGAGGGGCAGACCAGACGAAACGGCCGGTCATCTCCGGCGCGGAGCGAGCAGAGCACGTACGCCGTGGCTGGCGAGGATCAAGCCGTCGTGGTGGCCGAGGTCGATGGCGAGTGCCAGTTCTTCGTCGGTGGGCCAGTTGGCTGCCAGAAGGCCCAGTTGCACCTGATGACTGACGTACACATCGGGAAGTGTATGGACCATCCGCTCCGCCGATGTGAAGACGGGAACGGTGCGGGGCTGTGGTGGATTATCGATCACGGGGAGGCTCAGCCGGCCTTCTTCCGGTGTGTTGTCGGCGGCGGTGAAGTCGGCCGGCTCGGGAACCAGAATGTCGCAGCCGGCGAGTGCGTCCAGGGCCGCCTGGTCGTCAGGCGCGGTGTTGAGGTCGCGCAGCGCGTCCTGGGCGGCCGCCACAAACAATTCCTTGGGGATGTCGTCGTCGCGCATCGCTCCGTCCCCTCGTGGCTCCGGTGGAACCGCCCGGTGCGGGATGGCCGGGCGGGGGCTTTCCCTCACGTTGACCGGTACCCGGGGGTGATCCGGCCATTCGATATCTCGGGGCACGGCATTATGCGGGCGGATGCGGATGCGGATGCGGATTACGGGGGGTGCGGGGCCTGTGGGCAGGCATCACTGCCGACTGTGGGGGAACGGGGAAAGCGTAAGCCGATCACCCGCGAAGCCGAGCGGGCACCTTGGGAACCCGAGAGCGTCGACCGCGCGGTCCAGGTGATACGCCACTGGCCGACGCCCAGAGAGGTCGCATCATGAGCGGCAAACACTCCTCACAGGCGGAGGAGCCCGTGCCTCGTTCGCCTTCCGGACTCATCGGCAAACCCGCACCCCGGACCGGCACCGAACCGAGCACCGCGCAGAGCGCTCTTCGCCTGCGCCTCGTGCTGGCAGCCGCCTTCTTGCCGCTGCTCATCGCGGCGGCCGTCGTCTCCGCCGTGTGGGCCGCGACCGCTGGCCCCGGCGATGCACTCAGCCGAGCTGTCGTGGCGACACTTGCCGCCGTCTGCGCCGCGCTCGCCGTGTCGGCGGCGCTGGACCTGCTGGCCGTTGCCCGCCGCCTGAAGCGGGAACGCGGCAGAACGCCGCGACAGAAGCCGCCGCCGACGGCAGGCAGCGGGTGAGGCGTCAGGCCGACCGGACAGGAGACTTGAAACCGCGTGTCGACGCGGGTGAGAACGCTGGTGGAGATCGAGGACGTGACCAGTGGTGTGTGGGGGCGGATCGTGCAGACGACTGTACGCAACGTAGTCGGCGGCTCGGTGCCCGATCAGGTGCTCACCGATACGGACGGGTGCTTACCGACCGTGCCCGCCTCGCGCCCTCTGGCCCGAGCGCGCGAGGCGGGGACACCGTGTGAGCGGCGGACCGCCAAGGCTCCTGCGGAAGCCTCTGTGTGAAGCGGCACGCAGAGTCCGACGGCATCAACACGGCCTGAGGTGGCAGCGATGAGTGAGCGGATTCCGGCGACGATGCGGGGCTGGGTGGCCGACGGCGGTGGGGAACTTGCCCTGACCGAATTGCCCGTTCCGGTTCCGGCCGCGGACGAACTGCTGGTCCGGGTGAAGATGTGCGGGGTGTGCCGGACGGATCTCCACGTGCGGGACGGCGACCTGACACCGCACCGGGAGAGGGTGGTGCCCGGCCACCAGGCGGTCGGAGAAGTCGTCGCGGCGGGCCCTCAAGTCGGTGCGCCCGTGATGGGGTCGCGCGTCGGTATTGCCTGGCTACGGCGAACCTGCGGAACCTGCCGCTTCTGCGTGCGGGATCAGGAAAACCTGTGCCCGTCATCCCGATACACCGGGTGGGACTCGCACGGTGGGTACGCCGAGTACGCCACCGTACCCGCGGCCTACGCCTACCAACTGCCCACCGGCTACAGCGACGAGGAGCTTGCGCCGCTGCTGTGCGCCGGCATCATCGGCTACCGGGCCCTGCGCCGCGCCGACCTGCCCCAAGGCGGCCGCCTCGGCATCTACGGCTTCGGCGCCTCCGCCCACCTCACGCTGCAGGTCGCCGTGGGCCTGGGCGCCGAAGTCCACGTCCTCACCCGCTCCCCGGACGCGCAGGCCCTCGCCCGCGAACTCGGCGCCGCCTCGGCCGGTGACGCCGCCACAGGGCCGCCCGCGCCGCTGGACGCCGCGATCCTCTTCGCACCGGTGGGCGACCTGGTGCCCACGGCCCTTGAGGCACTGGACTCGGGCGGCACACTCGCCGTCGCCGGGATCCACCTTTCCGACATCCCGCCCCTCCGCTATCAGCGCCACCTCTTCCGCGAACGCGGCGTGCGCTCCGTCACAGCCAACACCCGCCAGGACGGCCGGGAGTTCCTCGCCATTGCCGCCTCACAGCGGCTCCACGCCACGGTGGTGCACTACGACTTCGCACATGCGGACCAGGCGCTGGACGACCTCGCCGCGGACCGGATCAACGGAGTGGCCGTACTCCGTTGGCCGACGTGACGGCCCGCCTACGCGGGGTGCCCACCCACGAGTGTCCAAGGCATCGTTGAGCCGGTACAGCACGGTGGTGATGTGTGCCGACTTCTCTTGAGGTTGTTGAAAGCCTCGGTACAGGCGTGGATGCAGCGTGGGCGGTCGGCCTGTCCTCATTGCGTTTCCTCAGGTACTGGTAGCGGTTGGCGCCAAGGAGTAGATGTGTCGATCTTCGGCGCAGCCCCGCGCATCGATTCCGCTGTGGCCTCGGCTTCTGGTTCGGTCCGTACGGAGACGGCGAGGAGGCAGAAAGGCGCGGAGGGCCAGAGTTCGACGCACACCACGGGGCCGCGAGGCCTCACGGCCACGAAATCCTCCCCGCCCTGATGGCCCCGCGTGCCGAGGCAGACGGCTCCGGGGATGCAAGTGCCACGCCGGGGGGTGCCGCGTAGCGGCCGCCACCAAGCGGGTTCGAGCGTGACCCTGCGCACTGCCGACAGAGGCACACGCACGTTGCCCCGCCGCGCGGCGATCTTTTCCCATCACGTCAGGCGGACGACCAGTTGATCATCGGCGACGCGTATGCGCGCCATCGTCACACCTCTCGTCCGTCCCCGCCTGTGCTTCTCTCGTCCGTCCCCGCCTGTGCCCTTCGGCCGTGTCAGTTGTGCCGGCGCTTGAGGGAGTCCCGTGCGCCGCGCGCACGGTCGTGGATCTCGCGCATGGCCTTCTTGGCATCGCCCTTGACCTGGTTGCCCTTACCCTCGACCTCCTTGCGGCGATCGCCAGTGATCTTGCCCGTCATCTCCTTGGCCTTGCCTTTGATCTTGTCCATGCCGCCCCTGCCGGTCATGACGACACCTTCCTCCTGCGCAATTCCTGCGTCTCCAGCGCACGCCGACCCTCACCTGAGTGCTCGCGGCCGGCTGTGATCGTCTGGTCCTGCGCGGGGATGACTGGGCAGTTCGCTGTCCCTCTCGCCGATGTCGGGGCGTTCCGCCCCGTCGTGGTTCCGCTCGGGTCGAGGCCCGGTGACTTCCACGTAGGCGGCACGCAACAGGCGGTCACCGAGCCGGTATCCGGGGGAGAGGATCTGGGTACAGCTGAGCCGGTCGGCGTCCGGGGAGACGTGATGGGTCACGGCCTCGTGGCACGCGGGGTCGAACTCGTCTCCCTCCTCTCCGAACGACTGAAGGCCCAGCGAACCGAGTTGAGTGCGCAGGAGGTCGGTGACTGCCTTGAGGCCCGGTGTCGTCGACTCGTACTCGTACGCGCGATCCACAGAGTCCAGCACGGGCAGCAGGGCGCGCAGCACGTTGGCAACGGCGACCTCGCGCACGGCCATGCGGTCGCGCCGCACCTGCTTGCGGTAGTTGTCGTACTCGGCCTTCACCCGCTGCAGGTCGGCGGTGCGCTCCTCGAGCAGTCGCCTCAGCGAGGGGTCGGTGAGCTGCAGCTGTTCCTTCTCCATGGTCACCCCGCCTCCGGCTTGTCGTCGTCGACGATCTCGGCGTCGACCACATCATCGTCGGATGCGTCGGCGGCCTTGTGCCCGTCACCCGGGGCACCGGCCTCGGGGCCGCCCGCGGCCTGCGCGCGCTGGGCGTCGGCGTACATGGCCTGGCCCAGCTTCTGCGAGACGGCGGCGACCTTCTCGGTGGCGGTGCGGATCTCGGCCGTGTTGTCGCCCTCGGCGGACTCGCCCTTGAGCTTCTCCTTCAGCTCGGTGAGCGACTCCTCGACCTCGGTCTTCACGTCACCCGGAACCTTGTCCTCGTTGTCCTTGAGGAACTTCTCCGTCTGGTAGACGAGCTGCTCGCCCTGGTTGCGGGTCTCGGCGGCCTCGCGGCGTCGGCGGTCCTCCTCGGCGTGCTGTTCGGCCTCGTGGACCATGCGGTTGATGTCGTCCTTGGGCAGTGCGGAGCCGCCGGTGACGGTCATCTTCTGCTCCTTGCCCGTGCCGAGGTCCTTCGCGGTCACGTGCATGATGCCGTTGGCGTCGATGTCGAAGGCGACCTCGATCTGCGGGACACCACGCGGGGCCGGCGGCAGACCGGTGAGCTCGAACATCCCGAGCTTCTTGTTGTACGCCGCGATCTCGCGCTCGCCCTGGAAGACCTGGATCTGCACGGACGGCTGGTTGTCCTCGGCCGTCGTGAAGATCTCCGAGCGTCTGGTCGGGATCGTGGTGTTGCGCTCGATGAGCTTCGTCATGATCCCTCCCTTGGTCTCGATACCGAGGGACAGCGGGGTCACGTCGAGGAGCAGGACGTCCTTGACCTCACCCTTGAGGACACCGGCCTGCAGGGCGGCGCCGATGGCGACGACCTCGTCCGGGTTCACACCCTTGTTGGGGTCTTTGCCCGTGAGTTCGCGGACCAGTTCGGTCACGGCCGGCATCCGCGTGGAGCCGCCCACGAGGATCACGTGATGGATGTCAGACACCTTGATGCCCGCGTCTTTGATCGCGTTGTGGAACGGCGTCTTGCAGCGCTCCAGAAGGTCGGACGTGAGCTGCTGGAACTGGGCGCGCGTGAGCTTCTCGTCCAGGTGCAGCGGGCCCTCGGCGGACGCCGTGATGTAGGGCAGGTTGATCGTGGTCTCGGTCGAGGACGAGAGCTCGATCTTCGCCTTCTCCGCGGTCTCCCGCAGGCGCTGCACCGCCATCTTGTCCTTGGACAGGTCCACACCGTGGCCGTTCTTGAACTGCTTGACCAGGTGGTCGACGACGCGCTGGTCCCAGTCGTCGCCACCGAGGTTGGTGTCGCCGTTGGTGGCCTTCACCTCGATGACGCCCTCGCCCATCTCCAGCAGCGACACATCGAAGGTGCCACCACCCAGGTCGAAGACCAGCACGGTCTGTTCGTTCTCTTTGTCCAATCCGTACGCCAGCGCCGCGGCCGTGGGCTCGTTCACGATACGCAGGACGTTCAGACCGGCGATCTCGCCGGCCTCCTTCGTCGCCTGCCTCTGGGAGTCGTCGAAGTACGCCGGGACGGTGACCACGGCGTCGGTGACGTCCTCTCCGAGGTAAGCCTCCGCGTCCCGCTTCAGCTTCTGCAGCACGCGCGCGGAGATCTCCTGTGCGCTGTACTGCTTGCCGTCGATGTCCCCGGCTTCCGGGAACCGCCAGCCGTGGTCCCCCATGTGCCGTTTCACCGAGCGCGCGGTGCGCTCCACGTTCGTCACTGCCTGCCTTTTGGCGACCTCGCCGACGAGTACTTCGCCACTCTTGGCGAAGGCCACGACCGACGGGGTGGTCCTGGCCCCCTCCGTGTTGGTGATCACGGTGGGCTCACCGCCCTCGAGCACCGAGACCACCGAGTTCGTCGTGCCGAGGTCGATACCGACCGAGCGAGCCATCTCCATTCCCTCCTCGGTTGACGGAAACCGCGGGACGCGCCGCCTCCCGCAGCAGCACCGGCGGCCTCGAACACCGGCGACTACCCGGACAGCCACCATGTGGCGCATCGAGCGGACCGCACCCAGGGAAGGCACGGTGTCGCGCCAACGGCTGTGGGTAGGCGGCGAGCAGCCTTAGGTCACGAAGAGTGGTCGTATGCTCCCCGCAGCCACCCGAACCGCTCAGCGGTGACGGCATCGACGTTGATGTCGGGGCGCAGTCCCCGCAGCCGGGCACGGAAAGGTGCAGTGTTCAACCCAGCAGTCGCCGAGGGTTTCGCTCCCAGGACCGCATACAGATCCGGTTCCCCGTTCCGGCCACTTCAAGCCACCTCTTCACCTCCCCCCACGAGGTGCGCGTCCGGACCTGACTTGCCTCTCCGACCAGGGTCTCGGATCAGGAAGGCGGACGTCGACCTGCTGGTCGCCGAGAGCCACACGGTGTCGGCAAAGCGCAATTGCCCACAGCGCACACGTGGGCCGCGACCAGACCGAGCTGGTTGCTGGACATCCCCGTGGGGTAACGCCCACGGCGCGGGTTGACGCACCCCCGACTACGTGGGCCGGCTGCCAGACCCGACGAGATCCTGATGGGGACCACCACCTTCCTCGGTGTGTCGCGACATCCGGGAGGGGTGCACGCTATTCGGGGGACGGTGGGGTCACTGACCTGGAGGCCCAGGCGGAGCAGCGGCGGCAGAATACGCTTACTGCATTCTCGCTTCATGAGGCGCACTGTCAGAGCGTCATTGGCGAGTGCACAGCGTGTTCCGCTAGTGTTGCTTCCCTGATTGCTCTTGCGACGGCGCACGTATATCGGCGCGCCGGGGTGGGTGCCTGGGTTCATCCGGAAGTGAGGCGGGGCGCGAGCGCGGGGTGCGAAGGTGGCGGTTCGCCGTAATGGTGGCGTTCGGCGCGGGAGGCCGCGTCCCCGGGCGAGATGTCTCCTTGCCGCCCTCCGGTGAGCGGGGCCTGGTAGTCCGGCACTTGCTCGCGCGTCCGATGTGTCGCGCACAGGCATGCCACTCATTCTGAGGGGTGCCGCGGCGGCGTTCTGCGGGGGCTTCGGTTGAGCAGCGTGCTCCAGAGTGCACGCGACGGCATGGCGGATTAGGGGGGAGTCAGGCGGAGCCGCAGGCTACCAACATATTTGCTTTTGCGATGCGATCGCCTTCGAGTGGCTCGAATCTGTGTGCCCTGGAGGGGGTTCTGGGCTGGCCGGCGCATCTCGCTCCGAGGGGCAAATCTGGGACGATGCCCGGGTGATCGTCTCGCTCGTCTATCAGGTGACACGGAAACTGCTCTCGGTCCCAGCAGTGCTCCTGCGCCGACAGGCGACCAAGGACGCCGAGTTGCTGGTGCTCCGGCGCGAGAACGCGGTGCTGCGCAGGCAACTCACGGCCCCGGTGCGGTACGAGCCGGTGGACCGGCTGTGGTTTGCGGCGCTGTCCGCGCTGATACCCCGGCTGCGCTGGGCGCACGTGTTCCCAGTGACGCCGGGGACCTTGCTCGCCTGGCACCGAAGGCTTGTCGCGGACAGGTGGGACTACAGCACGCGCCGGAGCAAGCCGGGCAGGCCGCCGACCGCCAAGGCGATGAAGGAGCTCGTGGTACGGCTGGCTCAGGAGAATCCGCGGTGGGGGTGCCGCAGGATCCAGGGCGAGCTCGCACGGCTGGGGCATCAGATCGGCGCCTCCAAGGTCTGGGAGATCTTGACCGCTGCCGGCATCGGACCGGCGCCCCGCTGCAGCGGCCCCACGTGGCGCGAGTTCGTGACGGCGCAAGCCGACGGCATCATCGCCTGCGATTTCCTGCATATCGACCTGGTGGACCTGCGCCGGGTGTATGCGCTGGTCTTCCTCGAGCACGGCACGCGCCGCCTGCACGTTGCCGGCGTGACCGCGCATCCAACCGCGGAGTGGACGGTACAGCAGGCCCGTAACCTCGCCGTCGAGTTGGGCGTGCGCTTCGAGTCGCTGCGCTACTTAGTACGCGACCGGGACGGCAAATACACGGAGTCCTTCGACGCGGTCTTCGAGGCCGAGGGCATTGAGCCCGTGCAGACAGCGCCGCGTGCTCCGCGGATGAACGCGCACTGCGAGAGGGTCATCGGGACCCTGCGACGCGAGGTCCTCGATCACGTCCTGTTCTGGAACGAGACCCACGCCCTACGAGTACTCGATGCCTACGCCCGGCACTACAACCAGCATCGCCCGCACCAGGCTCGAGGGCAGCTACCTCCCCTTGTCTCGGAGCACCCGGTGCTCCTGAGCGCCCCGGCCGTTGACCGACTCCTACGCAGACGGGCGCTCGGCGGCATCGTCAACGAGTACAGATACGTGGCATGAACTGCAGCGATGCGTTTCTGAACGGCACAGGCCAGGGTCAGCAGGCGTTGCTCCACCCGGTTGTGCTGGAATACGAGTCCAGCAGGTCCACCACGAAGACCAGGGTCGAGCCCGCCGGGATCAACGGCGAGGGCGACTGATTGCCGTAGCCGAGACGCGGGGGAACGATGATCTCGCGCCGACCGCCGACCTTCATCCCCCTCACCCCCCGGTCCCAGCCCTTGATGACCTTGCCACTGCCCAGGGCGAACTTGAACGGCTGGCCCCAGTCCCAGGAGGCATCGAACTCCTTCCCGGACTCGAAGGTCACCCCGACATAGTGGACCCTGACCACCATGCCCGGCTTCACCTCAGCCCCGTCCCCGACGACCAGGTCCCGGATGGTCAGCTCGGTAGGAGCGTCACCCTCCGGGACGTCGACCTCGGGCTTCGTCAGTTCACTCATTGCAGCCTCATCACTCTCCGTCGGAAGCCGTCGCACGGATCAGCCGGACACATGGACACTCCATGCAGCAGATGGTCACGCTACCGAGAATGCCGGTCCCCGGAGCACACCAGATCCAGCGGCCACACGTGATGATCTTTTGCACTGCCGATGAACGCGACCGGCTCGCACAGGTCACGCAGTAATCGCCAGAACGAGACGAGGTGCAGTCGGCTGTCGGCACATTGCGATACATGTCGACCGAGCATGGGACTTCGCAGGCACAACTCTCTGCAACAAGCAGTCCGAGCGCCCCCGCACCGTCCGCTCCATCCGAGCCCTCGTCCTGCGCCTGGCCCGAGAGAACAGCAGCTGGGGCCACCGCCGGATACAGGGCGAACTCGCCCGCCTCGGCTACCCGATCGCCCGTTCCAAAGTCTGGGAGATCCTCCACGCAGCCGGCATCGACCCCGCCACGCAACGCTCCGGCCCGACCTGGCAGCAGCGCGAGGAGGAGTGAAGGCACCGGGAGCTGGAGGGCGGCCTATAGTCGATCTCATGAGTCGTTGGCAGGAACTGACCGGTGGCACATCCGGACACGAGTACGCCGCGCGCTTCGCCGCGCTGGCCCGCAACGGCAAGGATGTGCATGGTGAGGCGCGCTTCTGTGCGGCCCTGGTGCCCGCCGGGGCGCGGGTGCTTGACGCCGGGTGCGGTACCGGACGGGTGGCGATCCGGCTGGCGGAGCTGGGGTACAACTGCGTCGGGATTGACCTCGACGACTCGATGCTGGACGTGGCGCGGACTCACGCGCCGGAGCTGCCGTGGTTCCGGGCCGATCTCGCCGAGTTCGATCCGGCCCTGCTCGGCATCGCGGCGGACTTTGACCTGGTCCTCGCTGCCGGTAATGTCTTCCCGCTGCTGGCCGCCGGTACCGAGGCCGCGGTGGTCAAGCGCCTGGCCGGGGCTTTGCGTCCGGGCGGGCTGTTGGTCGCGGGCTTCGGTCTGGAAGCCGCTCACCTGCCCGTGCCGCCCGGTATCACGCTGCCGGAGTACGACGCGAGTTGCACTGCGGCGGGCCTCGCCCTCGTTGACCGCTTTGCCACCTGGGACGCCGACGCCTACGACGGCGGTGGCTACGCCGTCAGTATCCATCGCACCAGCCCCTGACCCGGCCGCTCAGGTCCATGACCACCGGGGTGAGCGCCAGGCCCGCTGCGGCGGAGTTCTGACAGCCGAGAAGAGGCCAGCGCCCGCTACGAGAGCGTGACTGCCACGAGCGACACGCGAGGGTGGCTGAGGTTGCGCTTGCCGAATACCTCATCCACGCTGGTCAGGCCGCATGTTGGTACTCGTGGAGGGTGCCCCCAAGCCGCGCTCGTCGTCGTATGTTCAGATGGGCGATCTGGTCCGGGTCCTCGATAGGGGCGGGCAGCGAGTGGAGGGGGCGGGCATTCGCAAGGCCCTGGTGCGGCCTGTGCTCGTTGTAGAACGTCTCGAACTCGCGCAGAGCGTGAAGGAGATGGCGCTGGTTCCAGATCAACGTGCGGTCCAGCATCTCTCGCCTGCAGGTTTGCACCCACCGCTCCGTGATCGAGTTCATGCGCGGCATCTGGATGCCGCTGAGCACCACTTCAATACCCGCGTCGTTGAGCACGTCGTCGAACAGCTGCGGGAACATTCCGTCCCGGTCCCGGATCAGGTAGCGAGCTCGGCAGCCGGCGTCTTCGAGGTCCATGACGAGATTCTTCGCGGCCTGGACTACCCAGGACGCGGTTGGATGCGCGGTTGCGCCCAGGATCCGGATCCGGCGGTTTGCGTGCTCGATCGCGGCGAACACGTACAAGCGAGTCCCGGCCAGGGTGACGGTTTCGAAGAAGTCGCACGCCAGGAGCGCGTCGGCCTGGGAGCGCAGGAAGTCCGCCCAGGTGGTCGAGGCCCGCTCGGGAGCCGGGTCGATGCCAGCCTCCTTCAAGATTTCCCAGACCGTGGATGCTGCCACCGTCACGCCGAGTACGAGCAGCTCTCCGTGCAGGCGCCGGTAGCCCCAGCTTGGATTTTCCCTGGCCGGACGCAGCACCAGCACCCGGATCGAGTGCACGGTGCGGGGTCGGCCTCCGCGTTTCGGCTGGGACTGAGCGGCGTGTCGGCGGGCGATGACGTTGCGGTGCCAGCGAAGTACCGTGTCTGGCCTCACCAGCAGGCGCATCTGACGCAGCACCTCTCGTGGCAGGTCATGGAGTAGCGACGCCAGGAACGCCCGGTCGCTCGCGTGGAACCGAAGTTGCTGCCCGTTCAGCTGCCGTTCGAGAACGCCGATCTGGTGGCGCAAGGCCAGGATCTCGGCATCTCTCTCACGGTCGCTCATCGGTAGCAGTCGCAGCATCGCGAACGCGTTCGTTACACCCAGGTACGCCAGTCTCAGCAGCACGACTGATCGTCATGCTGCGCCCACCGCCGCCAAGCGATAGCGGCGACTTGAGCGGCCTCGGCTAGCGCCGAAACCCGCTCCACCTGGATGGATGAGGTATTCGGCAAGGGCAGGTGCATCGCATGGCGGCCGAATAGCCTGGTGGTCCTGGTACCGGGCCGTATTCGGCTGATGGCCAACGAAGCGAGGTGCTGTGCCGGGCGTCGCGAGCATGGGAGGTCTTCGACCTGTGATGATGGAGCGTTCGTTGAAGGTGATCGACGAGGAGCTCCAGGTCGCGGGGCCGATGTGTCGCCGCCGTGTGACGCTCGTGGGAACGCTGTAGGTGATGTGGTGAACTGGTTGACCTCGCTGCCGGCGGTGGTGCTGGTTGTGGGCTGGCTCTTCCTTGCCCTACTGGTCGCGGCCGTGGCACGGGTCGGCGTCCGGGCGCTCGTACCGGTCGGGGAACAGGGCAGGGTGCCGCAGATCGCTACACCCCTGATGCCTACACTCGGCGCTGCCTTCGCGATCTTTGCGGCACTCACACTGGCCAGCGAGGCCAGTTACCTGCGCGCAGCAGAGGGGTTGGTGAGTGACGAGGCGGCCGCAGCTTCCCGCCTGGGGTGGGCGGCGACAAGTCCGCGAGTCCAGTCGGAGCCGATCCATGCGGCACTGCTAGACTACCTGCAGACCGCGCGTGTCAGAGAATGGGAGGGTGCGGCAGCGGCGTCCGGTGACGACCCGGCCACCGCTCACGCGATCGCACGACTGGAGCGGAGCGTGCGCGCCGAGGCGGCCCGGCCAGAGCTGGGAACCCCGGCGAGCACGGAGCTGCTGGTGTCCCTGGACAGCGTCACCAGTAGTCGTCGCGCCCGCATTGCGGCCGCCTCGCGCGACGTTCCCGCGCTCTACGTCGTCACGCTTGTGGTCAGCGGACTGGCCTTGATCGTGAACGCCGGCGCACTGATCTTCCGCAGCAGCCTGCGAACGTCACTGCTCGTCGTGGGCGTTGCGAGTGTGGTTGGGCTGAGCCTGGCACTGCTCTTCGCACTCAGCGCGCCCTGGAGTGGACCGTTCATCGTGAGTGGGCATCCACTCGACGCCGTCATCGGTGACCTGAAGTCCGGCTTCTTCGGCCGCGGGCCGTAGGAGATGGGCGCGATCAATACGCCGACGGCGGAGCTCGTTCGCGGCCGGCTAATGGTGCGCCTGCCGAAAACCCCATCCGTGCAGTTCAGGCGGCATGTTGGTATTCGTGGTGGACTCCGCCGAGGCGGTCTTTTCGGCGTACGTCGAGGTGGGAGATCTGTGCAGGGGCGCGGCATGGATCTCCCGCAGCCGGACTTGGTGCTCCTCGGTTGCCGAGAACAGCTTCACGGGCAGCACGACCAGCCCGAACTGGATCACGCCGGACCACAGGGCCCTCATGCTTCCAGCGTCCATCGCCACCGCTCCGGATGCCACCTCGGCCAAGGGGGACCGGCCCACTGAGCCTGCCCACCTGACGGGTGACACCGAGCTCTGTCGTTCGTTGATCCCACATGCCTGTACTGCCGTCACCGGAAGAGATCGCCGCCGCCCGTACCCCCAAGGGCGCATGGACACGTGCCCAACTCGCGGAATGGGGCGTCCCCTGGCCTCCGCAGAAGGGCTGGAAGGACGAGCTGATCGCCCGCTGGGAGGCCGCCGAGCAGGGCCACACACCCCCGGGCCCGCCGACTCCACCCCCAGGCACGCTCGACTTCGGCTGACCACACAGCCACGGACCCGGACGGGACCCACCCCGACTGATCCGGCCACCACGGCAGCCGCGCGCACGGAGACTGCCCCGCGCCAACACCAAGTGTGATCACCTGGACCACAGGCACAGGACCGAGCCGTTGTGACTGAGCGCTTCAGTTGGCCATGTAGCGCCCGAGTTGGCCCGCTGAGCGTGATGGTTGGCCCGTGGAGCGGGGCACGCAACGAGCAGCCTGGCGGCCATGATGTGGATCACAAGGGCTTGACCTCAACTTTGGTTGAGGGACCAGTGTTCTGAGCACCGAGGGGAGCCGCTTAAGGCTGTCCTTGCCGAAAATGTCATCCGTGCACGTCATGCGGCATGTTCGTACTCGTGGAGGATGCCGCCGAGACGCTTGCGTCGTCGTATGTCGAGGCGGGTGATCTGCCCCGGATCGTTGATCGTTTGGGGGAGTGGGCGCATCGGGCGGGCATTGGCGATGCCCTGATGCGGCCTGTGCCCGTTGTAGAACTGTTCGAACTCCCGTAGGGCATAGGAGAGATGGCGTTGGTTCCAGATCAGCGTGCGGTCCAGCAGTTCGCGCCGGCAGGTCTGCACCCACCTCTCCATGATGGAGTTCATTCTCGGCATCTGAATGCCGCTGAGTACGACCTCGATGCCGGCGTCGTGGAGGATGGCGTCGAACAGGGCGGGGAACTTCCCGTCACGGTCCCGGAGTAGGAACCGAGCCCGGCAGCCGGCGTCTTCGAGGTCCATGACGAGATTCTTCGCCGTCTGTGTCACCCAGGATGCCGTCGGGTGGGCGGTGGCTCCCAGGATCCGGATACGCCGGTTGGCGTGCTCGATCACCGCGAACACGTACATCCGCGTCCCCGACAACGTGACGGTTTCCAAGAAGTCGCAGGCCAGCAGCGCGTCGGCCTGGGAGCGCAGGAAGTTCGGCCACGTGCTGGAGCCGCGCTCGGGTGCAGGGTCGATCCTGGCGTCCTTCAAGATCTCCCACACCGTGGACGCAGCTACCTTCACGCCCAGGACGAGCAGCTCGCCGTGAATCCTGCGATACCCCCAGCAGGGGTTCTCCCTCGCCAAGCGCACCACCAGCGCCCGAACGGAGTGGACCGTCCGTGGGCGCCCCGGGCGTTTCGGCCGGGAGGCGACAGCATGGCGGCGAGCGACCAGATCGCGGTGCCAGCGCAGCACCGTGTCCGGTCGCACCAGCAGCCGCAGACTGCGCAGCACGTCGAAGGGCAGACGGTGCAGCAGTGAAGCCAGGAACGCCCTGTCGCTCGCAGTGAACCGCGCTCTGTTGTTGCCGAGTTGACGTTCCAGCACAGTGATCTGATGGCGCAGGGCGAGGATCTCCGCGTCTTTGTCCCGATCGCTCATCGGCAGCAGGCGCAGTACCGCGAACGCGTTCGTCACACCCAGGTAAGCCAGTCGAAGCAGCACGGTTGATCATCATGCCGCGGCGACCTCCAACTGCGCGAGAGTGCCGACTCGAGCAACCGAGGTCGACATCGGCGAAACCGGGCACACTCGCTCTCACCAGGGCGGATGAGATATTCGGCAAGCGCACGGCGCAGCCGGGGCCTTCGCATGCTTTGATCCGGCCGCGGTCGGGGCCTCCGAGTACGTGGATGGCGTCGGCGGCAAGCACGCCGAGCGCGTCCGGTACCGGTGCTTCCTCGCTGAGGTGCCAGACTGCGAGCCCGTTCTCGAGCGCGAGCCTTGACTGTCCTGCGGCCGCGGCCCCGTTCAGGATCGCCGCGTCACCCGGATCCGGTCGCTGGGTGACAGTGACGGCCAGCCCGGCACGGTAGATCGCTTCCCTCAGTTCGAGCGCATCCTGGAGCTCGGCGGGTGAGACGTCGGGCACGCCGAGCCCCGCGGCATGCGACCAGAGCTTGAATCGGCCGTGGTCGGACACAATGGAGCCGTCTTAGACGGTTCGTATTTGGAGGTTGCGCGATGGGCGAGGTTGCAGTCATCGGTCTGGGCGGGATGGGGCGGGCGATCGCGCGCAATCTGGTGCGGGCAGGCCATGAGACTGTGGTGTGGAACCGTTCAGCGGGGCCTGCGGAAGAGCTCGCGGAGGCCGGTGCTCTCCGCGCCGCATCCGTCGCGGAGGCCCTCCAGTGTTCGGTGGTGTTCTCGGTCCTGTCCGACGACACGGCCTTCGCGGAGGCATTCCTCGACTCCGGGGTCCTCGGCGAGGCCCGGCCTGGGGCGGTCCACGTCAACGTGGCCACGGTGAGCGTCGGGCTGGCCCGCCGTGCCGCAGAGGCGCACGCTGCGCACGGGATCGGCTACGTCGCGGCCCCGGTGTTCGGCCGGGTCAGCGTCGCGGAGGCCGGTGCGCTGAACATCCTCGCCGCAGGAGAGCCCGAACTCATCGACCGGGTCCATCCGTTCTTCGACGTGATCGGATCGCGCACCTGGCGCCTGGGCGAGCTGCCCGAGCAGGCCAACATAGCCAAGGTCCTGGGCAACTACCTGATCGCCTGCGCGATCCAGTCTCTTGGGGAGGCGGTCAGCGTCGCCGACGCTGCCGGCGCCGACCCGGGTCAGTTCGTCGAACTGCTGACCTCGACGCTCTTTCCCGGACCCGTCTACTCCGGATACGGGTCGATGATCGCGCAGCGGAGATACCAGCCGGCCGCGTTCACCACGGCACTGGGACGCAAGGACCTCCACCTCGCCCTCGAGGCAGCAGCCGGCCAAGCGGTCTCCCTGCCGTTCGGCGAACTGCTCAGAGGCGTGTTCGACCAGGCGATCGCCGACGGCCGCGCAGCGGACGACTGGGCCGTGATTGCCGAGCAGCAGCCGCGATGAACACCACTGCTCGTACGGTCGTTGACGCGCGGTGCCCAGCGCCGGGCAGGGCGGTCCGCATGCTGCCCGTGCCGCACCGCAACGCCCCGCTGACCGTCGAAGGACGCCGCCGCCTCATCGAACGCTGCAAGACCCGCCCTATCGCACACGTCGCCGCGGAGATGGGCATCTCGCGCGCGTGTGCCTCCAAATGGGTCAACCGGTACCGGCGGTACGGGGAACTGGGCCTGCTCGACCGCTCCAGCGCACCGCACCGCCAACCGACAGCGCCCCCTTGCGAGGTCGTGGCGAGGATCGGGGCGCTGCGGCGGGAGCACAAGTGGTCCCCGGCCCGGATCGCGTTCGAGCTCGCCGCTGACGGCATGCCAATCTCCCGCCGGACGGTCACCCGCCACCTCGCCGCGCTGGGGCTGAACCGGCGGAAGTTCATCGACCCCATCGGCGAGACGAACCGCGAACCGCGGAAGATCCACGCCCGCAGGCCCGGGCACATGGTCCACGTGGACGTGAAAAAGGTCGGCCGCATCCCCGAC
This sequence comes from Streptomyces sp. NBC_00009, assembly GCF_045040855.1. Classification (NCBI taxonomy): domain Bacteria; kingdom Bacillati; phylum Actinomycetota; class Actinomycetes; order Kitasatosporales; family Streptomycetaceae; genus Streptomyces; species Streptomyces sp. NBC_00009. The sequence continues at coordinate 512,946 of NZ_CP108312.1, read as the reverse complement.
GGCGGCGGCTGGCGCGCCCACGGCCGCGGCAGCAATCAGGCGAAGGCCGCGGACCGGGCCAAGGCCAGGGGCGCCAAAGCCGGGTACGTGTACCTGCACTCGGCCGTGGACGGGCACACCCGCCTCGCCTACACCGAGGCCCTCCCCGACGAGAAGGCCAAGACAGCAATCGGGTTCGTCAACCGGGCCAAGGCGTTCTTCGCCGCCCACGGGATCACCAAGATCGAGCGGATCGTCACCGACAACGGCGCCTGCTACCGGGCCCACGACTTCGCCCACGTCCTCCAGGGCGCCCGCCACCAACGGATCACCCCCTACGCGCCCCGCCACAACGGCAAGGTCGAGAGGTACAACCGGATCCTCTCCGAAGAGTTCCTCTACGCCCGCCTGTGGACCTCAGAAGCCCAACGCGCTGAAGCCCTTTCGGTCTGGAACGTCCACTACAACTACCATCGGCCACACACCGCCGTCGGAAACCAGCCCCCAGCCGCGCGAGCCTGCAGCAGCGTCACCAACGTCATGGCTTCATACACCTAGGTCTTGGCACCTCCCGTGTCCCGCGATGTGAGCCGGGCACGGGGCGGAGTTGGTGCTCGGTGACCGTTCTTCAGGGGCCCTGGAGCAGATCCGCGGTGGGGGCCTCCCAGTCGATCTCAGCGAGCTCTCGACCGGCGGGAACGAGCTTGTAGGTGTACTCCAGCCACTCCTCCAGCGGGGTCACGGGCAGCTCGAACAGGGCCGCCATGTCCTGGGAGGCCAGCTGAAGCCACGCGGTGGCCCGGTCCTTGGAGTGCGTCGGCCACATCTGGACGTCGCCGAGGCCGCTCACCGAGTACAGCCCCTGCTGGAGGAGGTCGCGGCCGATCCGCCACAGGGCACGCGGGCCGCCTTCGATGAGAAGATCCACGGACACAACCAGGGGAGCCCCCGGGTCGAACCGGAACTCCGCCCTGATGGTCTGCCGGGTGGCGACATCCAGCACCCGCTCGATGTCCAGGATCAGTTCAGGGCGGACGTGCGGCGCCAAGCGGGCCCGTACTCCTGGTTGGTTGCTGCTCATGGCGGGTGGATCCTTCCCCGTGGTGAAAGCTGGCCCGACCTACCCTCGTCGCTGCGGGAGCGTCGTACATAAGTCACTTGACCGTCCAATGTCGCCGACTTCGACGGTGAGTCGTGCTGACGGACGCCCGCCAGACCGACAACGGTCCGTATCGGGGCGCCCCTTCCGGGGTGAACTTCCCGGGGCGCTCGGACCCTGGGGGAGCTCGGGATCGTGAACATTAAGTCATTCGACTGTCGCCCCTGACCTGCGCCTGAACGATCCTGAAAATGTCGCCCGCATGCCAGAGCCGGGTGATCGTCATGCTCGGAGGGGCCAGCCGTGAACCACACTCCCGTCGTCTTCATCCATGGCACCTGGCTGCACGCGCTGTCCTGGGAGTCATGGGCGGAGCGCTTCGCGAGCCGGGGGTTTCTCGCCTTCACGCCCGGATGGCCGGGAGAGGCGGCCGCCGTCCGGGAGATGCCCAAGTCTTCCGAGACGCTCGCCGGCACTGGCCTGGACATGCTGACGGACCACTACGCGGAGATCGTACGTTCATTCGAAACCGCGCCGGTGATCGTCGGCCACTCGGTCGGCGGCCTCATCGCGCAGCATCTCATCGGCGCCAACATCGGCCGGGCCGCGGTGGCCATCGCACCCGCCCCGATCAACGACGTTCTGCTGCCGGACGCCCCGGCCCGGTTGTGGACCCCCGCCCGTGCCGACGACGCCGAAACCGAACGGTTGGTGTCCCTGTCTCCGGAGCAGTTTCAGCATGCCTTCGCGAACACCGTCGCGGCGGAGGAGTCCGACCGGCTCTTCGAGCGCTACGTGATGCCGACGCCCCGCCGTCTGCTCGCCGACCTCGGGTACGTGGGCGCGGTACGCAGCCCGCGTACCGCGGCGGATATCGGCAACGCGGACCGCGGCCCGCTCCTGCTGATCTCCGGGCAGGAGGACCTGCTGGTGCCCGACTCCATCACGCGCGCGGTGTACAAGCAGTACGGCGACTCCACGGCCGTGACCGACCTCAAGCAGTTCGCGGATCGCGCGCACTCCCTGGTCATCGACAGTGGGTGGAGAGTCGTCGCCGACTACGTCCTCGGCTGGCTGGACGAACACGACCTCCGCGCCTACCCCGCGTGACGGCTCTGCGTGCCGCCGTCCTACGCGTTCCGGTCGCCGGGGATCTTGCTCAGTGCGTCGCGGAGGGCGGCGCGTGAGGTGATGCCGAGTTTGGGGAAGACGCGGTAGAGGTGTGAGCTGACGGTGCGGGGGGAGAGGTGCATGCGTTCGCCGATTTCCTTGTTGGTCAGGCCGCCGGCGGCGAGGTCGGCTATTCGGCGTTCTTGCCAGGTCAGCGCCTCCAGGTGTGCCGAGGAGGTGAGGGCGGACGCACCAGCGGCACGGAGCTCGGCCCGGGCGCGCTCTGCCCAGGTGGTTGCTCCGAGTCGTTCGAAGGTTTCTGCGGCCAGGGCCAGCGAGGGGCGTGCGGCTTTGCGTCCTTGGGTGTGGCGTTGGCGGATGCCGTGGGCGAGTTGGATGCGGGCGTGTTCGTAGGGGAAGTGGGGGGCGGCGGGGTGAGTTTTGGCTTGGTGGTAGAGGTGGTCGGCTTCGGTGGGGTCGGTGGTGGTCATGGCGAGGGCGCCGCAGGTGATGAGGGCGAGGCGGGGGGAGATGTCGGGGAGGCCGGCGTTGTGGGCGGCAAGGGCGTGGGTGCGGGCTTGTTGGGTGCGGCCGGTGTGGAGGGCTGCTTCGACGAGGTCGAGGAGGGTGCGGGGGGCTTGATAGGCGTAGGGGGTGAAGGTGCCGGGGGGCGTGATGCCGATGGCGTGGAGGTAGGCGGCTTCGTAGTCGCCTTCGGCGAGGGCGGCGGTGGTGCCGATGGCGTCGGCGGTCTGGGTGAGGAATCCGATGCCGCGGGGGCGGGCCCAGGCATCGACGGTGGCCTGCAACTCCCGGGCCCGCTCGACCTGACCGCGCATCGCGGCCAGCAGACCCAGCTGTGCCTGCGCGTGATGAACGAACAGAGTGTGCCGGTGTGTTGTCGTCAGCTCCAGGCAACGCTGTCCCGTGCGCCCGGCCTCGTCCCACTCGCCGACCGCCATCTGGTCCATCATGATCATGTGCAGCAAGGACATGACGTTGACCAGGGCCCCCGTCTCCGCCTCGCGGTCCACGGTGCGCTGCAGATGCGGCCGGTATCGGCTGAGGGTGTCCACGCGGTGGGCGGCGACCGCCAGCCGGGCAACATCCCACGGCTCCAGGTCGGAGAGACCGGCGAAGGCGCGTTCCACCCGGTCCTGTACACCGGCGCCGCGACGCACCACGTCGCCCCAGGCGTCCTGGTAGACGCGCGAATACGAGGACACCAGGTCGCCCAGCGAGTCCAGGAGCTCATGAGTCCGCTCCCACCCGTCCTCGTCACCCGTGTACAGGTTGATCCCCAGCAGCAGGTCGACCAAGTGCGTGAGCACCTCGTCCGGCTCCCGCACCCCGCCGTCGCGCATGCTCCCGATCGCCGCGAAGACCTGGCGCCGTGAGGACAGCAGGTCCCCGTCCTCGAGGGACGCGACATAGCCCGATGCGACCACCGAGGCCGGGGAATCGCTGTTGCCGGACCCGGTGTCCGAGCGGACCAACTGCCGGACCTGGTCCAGCTGGCCGGCGTGCGCGGCGACGTGCGCCGCGCTGCCCAGCCGCCTGGACCGTTCTTCGCGGCTCTCGCTGAGCTCCGCGGCACGGGTCAGCCAGGCCATGGCGGCAAGGGCACCGCCCCGCCGGGTGGCGGAGTCCGCGGCTGCCTCCAGCGCGGCCGCGACCTCCTCGTCGGGGTCGACCGTCGACGCTGCCAGATGCGTGGCCCGCCGCTCGACGTCGTCGCGGTGCACCTGGGCGAGGGCCGCGTGAGCCGCGCGTCGCTCGTTGGGTGTTGCCTTCTGCACGACGGTCGAGCGCACCAGGGGGTGCCGGAAGACGAAGTCGCCGCTGAGCGGGTCGACGTCCAACAGACCGCAGGCCGCGGCCTCGTCGGCGTCGAGCATGCGGAAGCGCGTGCTCCTGGTGCGGTCGGCCGCCGTACCTGCACCGACGCCGTCCAGTGCGCCGCGCAGCAGCTCCGCGCGCACGGCATCGCCGAGGGCCTCGATACGGGCGCCGTACACGTGCTGCAGACGCAGAGGGAGCGGGATGCCGGTGTACCCGAACAGTTCCTCGGGACTGCGTCCCGCCCGGCCGCCGCGCACATAGGGCGGCAGTTCCAGCAGGGCCAACGGATTGCCCTGGGCCTCGTCCAGCACCAGACGGCGGATCTGAGGATCGAGGCCAGGATGGTGCATGTCCAGGAGTTGTCCGGAGACCTTCTCCGGCAGCGTCGTCACCGCCAGTTCGGGGAGCGCGGCCGTGTCGAAGCCCGAGGGCACCTCGGAGCGCAACCCGACGACGAGCTTCACCGAGCTGCCGGTCAGCCGGCGGCCCACGAAACCGCACACCTCGGTGCTGGAGGTGTCGAGCCACTGGCCGTCGTCGAGCACCAGCAGGAGGGGTTGCTGCGACGCCGCGAGGGAAAGCAGGTCGAGAACGGCGATCCCGAGCATCATGACTGAGGGAGGTGTGCCCTCACCCTTGCCGAAGACGACGTCGAAGACCCCCCGGTGGGGGTCGTCCAGTCCGTCGATGTAGGTGAGCAGCGGATACAGGAACTGATGCAGACCGGCGTACGGCAGCTCCGACTCGGCCTCGACGCCGGCCGCCCTGATCACCCTGTGTTTCTCGGCCGTCGCGAGTTCGACGACGTGGTCCAGCAGGGCGCTCTTGCCCACACCTGCGTCACCGCGCAGAACGAGAGCCTGCCCTCCGGAGGCCGCCACGAACGCCGACAGCACCTTCTGCTCGTTTTCCCGGCCGACCATGGCCCCGACGATCGACTCCATCGCCCCCCACTCCCCTTCACCGCTGAACCGGCTGCCCCGAACGCTCTCGCGTCCGTGCGTACGGAACACGCCAGGCGCAATGGTGAGGGTACGTCGTCCCTCGCAGCCACATGCCGCTTGATCGAGGCCTGTTCACCGATACTTGAAGCAGGTGCGGTACGCGACGGAGCTTCTGCTGCCCCACGACAGGACCTCCCCGAGGAAGGCTGAACACGGTGACGACCGCCGCATAGCAGGGTGAACCCGGATCCAACTCGGCAACCACTGCGCGTGCCCTGTACCCCGAGGGCGACGAGCTGGCCTGCACGAGCTTCGAACAGGCCCTGGACGCCGTGACGCTCGGCGCCGCCGACGTCGCCGTGATCCCGGTGGACAACTCCGCCGCTGGACGCGTCGCTGACGTGCACCACCTGCTGCCGGAGTCGGGGCTGTTCATCGTCGCCGAGTACTTCCTCGCCATCCGCTTCGACCTGATGGGGGTGCCCGGCGCGACCCTGGACCAAGTGGAGTGCGTACGCAGCCACGTGCACGCACTGGGACAGTGCCGCAAGGCGCTGCGGGAGGGCGGCTGGCGCACCCTCGTCAGCGACGACACGGCCGGAGCGGCGCGCGAGGTGGCCGAACTGGGCGACCCGCGGCACGCGGCGCTCGCCCCGCCCGCCGCGGCTGCCCTGTACGGCCTTGACGTGCTGCGGCCCGAGGTCGAGGACGACCCGGACAACACCACTCGGTTCGTCGTCCTCTCGCGGGACGCCGGCCCGACCCCGCACACCGGGGAGCCGTCGATGACAAGCCTGTTCTTCAGCGTCCGCAACATCCCCAGCGCGCTCTACAAGGCTCTGGGCGGGTTCGCCAGCAGCGGTGTGAACCTCACCAAGATCGAGAGCTACCAGATCGGCGCCGGGCTCAACGCCAGCCGCTTCTACGTTGAGATCGAGGGACACCCCGACGACGAGCGCGTCGCCCTGGCCCTGCACGAGCTCCGCTTCTTCTCCTCCGAGGTGCGCATCCTGGGGGTGTACCCCGCGCATCCGCACCGGCTGAAGAACTGACCGAGAGGGGCCCCGGGCGCTCCGCCACCGTCGCCGGGGCGGTGGAGAGCCCGTCACTGGGACAACATAGGGCCCGCCCCGGGAGTCCACACGCGTGAGCCGCGCGCACATGTGACTGACCGGCGACAAACATATCGACCTGATGGAAGACCGGCCGCGGCAGCCTTTTCGGGTGTGCGTATGACTCAGCACCGCAATGGCCCCGCCCTTGACTTCGGTGGTGTGCTGACCACACCTCTGCTGCCCGTGCGCTCGCCTTCGGGCGCCGTGAGGGACTGGCCGAGGGGACTCTGATCACGCCGTCGGCCCCGCCCGGACGGTCGCCACTCTGGAAACCCGCTCGGATTATGGGCAGTGCCCCGGACCGGGGCACTGCCTGAGGAGACACGTATGCGTCCGGGCCCGGCCCTGCCTACCTGCGGCCCCGACGCCCTCGCCGAGCGCGTCGACCTGGTCGGCCGCTTCCTCGAAGGAGTCCGCCTCGGCTGACGGCGATCGCTTCGTCAGGCCGTCGGTGTGTCAGGACGTCCCGAGGCCGTTCAGCAGCGTGTCGACGACGACGTCCGCCGCCTGGCCGGGACTCAGATCGGGCAGCTGCCGGGACACGAGGTGCATGAGCTGGGGCAACAGCTCGCTCGCCCATCCCGACGGAAGACCAGGGCGCAGGAGGCCTTCGTCGGTGGCGCGCCGGAGGAAGGCGTCGACCTCGTGGACGGACGCGTCGCGGCGAGCGTGGACGCTGTCGTCGGCGAGCATGCGGGTGAGGTCGACGGGCCAGGTGCGGTTGACGGTGATGATGTTCTCGACGTAGCGGTGCAGGGCGACGGCGACGGGCGCCTCCCGCAGTCGTGCGTCCTCGATGGCGTCCTCGATGGCCGTCAAGCGGGCTTCGTAGATGGCCGCGAGGAGCTCCTCCCGGGAGGCGAAGCGGCGGTAGACGGTGCGCCGGTCCACACCTGCCTCGGCGGCGATGCTCGCGATGCTCGCGCCGGGGTCTGCGGCGAGCATGCGTGCTCCGGTGGTCAGAACGGCTTCCAGATTGCGCGCTGCATCGGCTCTCACCGCACCGAGTCTAGTGGCGGAATGTGAAGCCTGAGACATCTAGCGCTTCTCTGGCGTAGACCCTTAGCGCGTAAGTGCTACAGTAATGAGACAGATAGATCGAGTAATGCCATCTCAATGAGTCTTCTAGAAGGGCACCTTCCCATGTCGAAGGCAGACAAGTCCTCATCACCCAAGGCCGGTGGTGTACCCGCCGCGATGAGCGCGCTGATCCTTGCGGTCCTCCTGGCGGCCCTGGACCAGACGATCGTCTCGACCGCCTTGCCCCGCATAGCGGAGGACCTGAACGGGTTCGACGACATCGCGTGGGTCAGCGCCGCGTATCTCCTCGCGTCGACGGCGGTGACACCCCTGTGGGGCAAGCTCGGCGACATGTTCGGCCGCAAGCGGCTGTACCTGGGCTCGACCTCGATCTTCCTGATCGCTTCGGTGGCCTGTGGGCTGGCGCAGAACCTGCCCGAGCTGATCGGCGCGCGCGTGCTGCAGGGGGTGGGCGGCGGCGGCATGATCGTGCTGACCTTCGCCCTCGTCGGTGACATCGTCGCCCCGAGCGAACGCGGCCGCTACCAGGGCCTGTTCGGTTCGGTCTACGGCGTCGCCAGCATCGTCGGCCCCCTGTTGGGCGGCATCTTCACCGACCAGTTGTCCTGGCGGTGGGCCTTCCTGGTCAACCTGCCTGTCGGCATCGTCGCCCTGACCATCGCCGCGCGGGCGCTGCCCGCGGCCGCCCGGGGCGCCAAGGCCCGTATCGACTACCTCGGCTCCACCCTCCTGGCCGCCATTGCCACCGGCCTGGTTCTGATCGCCTCCTTCGGTGAGCGCTGGGGCTGGGGTTCGCCGGCCATCGTCGGCCTGATGGTCGTCACCGTCGCGCTGGCCGTGCTGCTGGTGCCGGTCGAACGCCGCGCCGCCGCCCCGGTCCTGCCGCCGGCCATGCTCGCCTCCCGGACCGTGGTCTTCTCCTCTCTGATCGGGTTCTTTGCCAACGCCGCGATGTTCGCCGTGCTGGTCTACCTGCCGACCTACCTCCAGATCGTCCACGGGGTCTCGGCCACCCTCTCCGGCATCCACATGCTGCCCCTGGTAGCCGGTCTGGTCGTCAGCCAGTCCCTGGCCGGACGCTGGTCCGCACGCGTCGACCGGCTGCGCGCGATCCTCTTGGCGGGCCTGCTCGCCAACCTCGCCGGACTGCTCCTGCTGGGCACCATCGGGGCGGCCACCGACACCCCCTTGCTGAGCGTCTACTTCCTGATCAGCGGTGTCGGCATCGGCATGGTGCCCATGGTCGTGCTGACCACCGTCCAGAACAGCGTGCCCGCCGCCGACCTCGGCGCCGCCAGCGCCGTGGTCACCTTCGCCCGCTCCATCGGCGCGGCCTTCGGTGTCGCCGTCTTCGGCACCCTCCTCAACACCGGCTTCGCCGGCCGCACCCACGGCCTGCCGACCGCCGGCGGCTTCGACGCCACCCGCCCCGACACCATCGGCCGGCTGCCCGCCGCCCTGCGCGACACCGCGCTGGACGCCTTCGCCCACGCCACGGCCACCGGCTACCTCTGGATCGCCCCCACCCTCGCCGTCGGCATCCTCCTCGCCCTCTTCCTCAAGCCGACGCGGAAGACCGCCGAGACGCCCGGTACCCCCGAGCCCGCCCCCGCCAAGGACGCCGTCCCGGCCGCCTGACCCCCGGACAACACTCCCTCGACCGGCCGACACCCTCACCGGGTGCCGGCCGGCGGCGTTGTGGGACACCCGCGGTGCATGCCTCGGTGTCCGCTACGCGCTGCCGTCTCCCGGGGCACTATCCGAGAGCCTCTTGAGCTGGGCGACCCCCAGGGGTTCAAGCGCCGTCGGTCGCCGGCTCCACCACCGCGGAACCGGTCAGCGGATGCCGGGAGGGCAGCCGGCGGTTGTCGGCCGAGACCGTCACCAGGCGGTTCCGCTCGGCGGGAAAGTCGTCGACGGAAGCTCGGCCGACCGCGGCCGCCTCGATGGAGCCAGGTCACCGGTTCGGCTTGAGCCGGTGCTCGGACAGGTCACTCGACTCGAAGAAGCTGTCGGAGCCCTCACGGGAGGCCGCGAGGAAGCTGATACGGCTGCCAACGAACCGTCGGGCCACGAAGCCGAGCACGGCGTTGGTCACCCGGTCCAGCCAGGGCAGGTAGTCGACGAACAGGAGCGGTGTCCGGGGGCGGAGATCAGTCGGAGCAGCAGGAGGGCCGCGGTGGTGGTCAGGAGACGGTCGGGAGCAGGGCCGCAGCGGATGCCGACCGCGGCCCGCGGGGCGTCGCGGTGGACGTAGACATGGTTTCCTCCAGGCGATACGGGCGATGTTCAGTGCGCTGCCCTGTTGACCGAGCAGTACCCGGGTGGGGGGCGTGCGGGTTCACCTGTCCGGGACGTGGCCGGGCCGCGGGTGCGCCGGCCGGACGCGCGAGGGTCGAGTGCGCTGGGTCCTTCCGGCGCTCAGGTGGTCACGGTGTCCTGTCCTTCGCCCGGCCGGGTTCCGCCCGCTCCGCGGTCCAGGAGGTGAGGATGCGCAGGGCGTCGTGGGAGGGGCTGTCGGGTTGGGCGGTCAGGACCATCAGGCGTTGTCCGGTGCCGTCGGGGCTGGCCCAGGTGTCGCAGTCGAGGGTGAGGTCGCCCACCGAAGGGTGGCGGTAGTGCTTGGTGCCGTAGGTCGCGCTGTTGACGCGGTGCTCGGCCCACCAGGTGCGGAAGTCCGCGTTTTGGATCGTCAGTTCACCCACGAGGCGGGCGAGGTCGGGGTCGGCCGCGGCCTCCATGCGCAAAGCGGCGACGGCGTCGCGGGCGTCATGTGCCCAATCCTGGTGCATGCCGCGGATCGCGGGGTCGGTGAACATCAGGTGCAGGTAGTTGCACCGGTCGGCCGGGACGGCGGTGAAGTCGGTGTACAGCGCGACGGCGGCGGGGTTCCAGGCGAGGATGTCCAGACGTTTGCCGAGGACGAGGGCGGGTGTGTAGGTGAGTTGGTCGAGGAGGCGGCGCATGGCGGGCCGTGTGCGTTGGGCGGGTCGGCGGTGGCGTGGGCGTGCGTCGGTTCGGCCGGCGAGTTCGTAGAGGTATCGCTGCTGGTCGTCGTTGAGGCGCAGGGCGCGGGCCAGGGTGGTGAGGACGGGGGCGGAGGCGCGGACGCGGCCCTGTTCGAGGCGGGTGTAGTAGTCCACGCTGATCGCGGCGAGTTGGGCGACCTCCTCGCGGCGCAGTCCCGCGACCCTGCGCGCGGATTCCGTCTCCGGCAGGCCGCACTCTCGCGGGTCCAGCTGCGCCCGACGGGCCCTGAGAAAGGCACCGAACGCCCGGGGATCGGCGTGTGAGGTCATAGCGTCCATTCTTCTGCGGGCCGCACACCTGTGTGGTGTGCCGTTGATGTCCCGAGGACGGCGGGACCTGGAGTCCCGCCGCCCTTCGAGGGAGTCAGCGGACGGTGGCGCGGGCGGCCCGCTCGATCACGTCGGCCACCAGGCGGGGGTGGGAGACGGCGACCGAGTGGGAGGCGGCGACCTCGGTGGTGTGCGCATGGGCGCGCTCGGCCATGAAGCGCTGGACGGCCGCGGGGATGTTGAGGTCGCGGGTGGTGACGATGTCCCAGCTGGGCTTGGTCTTCCAGGCCGCGGTGGTGGCCTTCTCCTCCAGGGCGGCCTGGGCAATGGGACGCTGCTCGGCGGCCATCAGGGCGGCCTGCTGGGCGGGCACGTCGGCGGCGAACTGGTGAGGGAACTTGTCCTGCTGGATGTACAGGTCGGTGGCGGTGGAGCCGTCGGCCTGCTGGTAGGTGACCGGGTCGAGAGCGTCGGGGAGCGTGGAGCCCGGGTACTTGTTGGTGAGCTCCAGGGCGCTCTCGCCGGAGGCGGGCAGGAAGGCGGCGACGTAGACCAGGGCCTTGACCTCGGGGTCGTCGGTGGCGGCCTGGCTGATGACGTTGCCGCCGTAGGAGTGGCCGACGAGGATCTTCGGGCCCTTGACATGGTCGAGGACCGTGCGCAGGGCCGCGGCGTCGGCGGCCGGGCCGCGCAGCGGGTTGGCGGCGGCGACGACCGGGTAGCCGTCGGCGCGCAGGTCCGCGATGACGCCGTTCCAGCTGGAGCCGTCGGCGAAGGCGCCGTGCTCCAGGACGATGGTCGGCTTGGCGTTTCGGTCGGCGTCGGCGTCGGCGGTCTCGGTCGCGCTGTTCGCGGTGCCGCCGAAGGCGAACGCGCCGAGCGCGAGACCTGCCGTGACCGTCGCGACCGCACCCGTTACCAGCTGCTTGCGTCCACCCTTGATACTCACCACGACAAACCCCTCTCAGACATGTTTCTCGGTACATGGAGCGGGTCGGCGTCGCCGACCTTCGTCACTTCCCTGACCGGTGATGAACATTGGGGCGTGCCGGTCGGTGGACCCGATGGGCAGCAGCACCACCGCGTCCCGCACCGCGAAGGCACGCAGCTCGGCTGCGGGTGCGGATCTTAGAGATGGTCCGCGTCGACCACGGCCTGGGCGAAGACGGTGGGCGCCTCCTGCGGCAGGTTGTGACCGATGTTCGCGATCGTGCGGTGCAGGTAGGGCCCGTTGAAGTGGCTGCGGTAGCTGGACCCGTCGCCCGGTGCGGTGAAGGGGTCGAGGGCGGGGTCGAGAGTGACGGTGGGGACGCCGATGGGAGGCTGGGCGGCCAGCTCCGTCTCGTAGCGGTCGTAGCGTCGGTCGCCCTCGATCAGGCCGATGCGCCAGCGGTAGTTGTAGAGGACGATGGCGGCGTAGTCGGGGTTCTTGAAGGCCTCGGCGGTACGCGCGAACGTGGCGTCGTCGAAGTTCCAGTTGGGGGAGACGAGGGTCCACACGTAGCGGCACAGCGCGATGCGCTTGTCGACGTTCTCCATGGTCTTCTTGCCGCGCTCGGTGGCGAAGTACCACTGGTACCACCAGTTGTGCTCGACGGCCGGAGCGGCGGGCTCCAGCTGCATCTTGCGGTCGGTGATGACGTAGCCGCTGGTGGACAGGAGAGCCTTGACGCGCTCGGGCCACAGGGCGGCAATGATGTCGGCCGTCCGCGAGCCCCAGTCGAAGCCGGCGAGGACGGCCTTCTCGATCTTCAGGGCGTCCATGAACGCGATGATGTCCAGGGCGATGGCGGACTGCTCGGCGGTGCGCGGGGTGTGGCTGGACAGGAAGCGGGTGCTGCCGTGGCCGCGCAGGTAGGGAACGAGGACGCGGTAGCCGAGGTCGGCGAGGAGCGGGGCGACGTCGACGAAGCTGTGGATGTCGTAGGGCCAGCCGTGCAGGAGAACGACGACCGGACCGTGGGCCGGGCCGGCTTCGGCGTAACCGATGTCCAGGACACCCGCCTTGACGTGCTTGAGCGTGCCGAACTCGGTGTGGGTGCCGGGGGTGAGGGTGGGCACCGTGGGAGCGGAAGCGTCGCCCGGCGTGTCCGAGGCGGCCGCGGCGGATGCGTTGGTCCGCAGGCCGGACAGTGAGACCGCGGCCGCTCCGGTGCCCAGGCCGACGGCCTTGCTGAAGGTACGCCTGTTGATCATGAGAAGCCCTCCGTTGTGCGTTTCCGGTGACCGGCCCGAGCCCTGGAAACCCTGGCATGCCATTCGTCACCTGTCAAACAGGTGATGAATGAAGGTTTCGGTGAGGGCGGGGTCGGCGTCACATACTCTCGTCCGCAGCGAAACCGGACACATCAGTCATGTGACGGTCAGATGAGGAGAGCGACATCGGGTGCGCAGCACGCCCCGTGCGTCAGTCATTCGACTGAGGGAACGCTTCTCGACTGTGCGCGCTCACGCCCTCTGTTCGCCCTCCAGCCCTTCCAGTGCGTCGCGGAGGGCGGCGCGTGAGGTGATGCCGAGTTTGGGGAAGACGCGGTAGAGGTGTGAGCTGACGGCGCGGGGAGAGGTGCATGCGTTCGCCGTCCCGGCCGATCATCGTCACGAGCGACTCCACGGCGCCCCACTCCTCTCACCACGGAACCAGCCACATGTGTGCACTCCCCCTGAGCCTAGGTGTGCGGAGCTCTGCTTTCGCGGCGAACCGAACTGTGGGCCGCAAGTTCCGCTCCTGCGGGCCTCCCGGCCGCCGCCGGATCGGGGGCACGGTGGCGCGGAATGCCGATGCCGTGCAGATATGTGTCGACCACCACGTCGGACGCCCGCCAGGGGCTCAGGTGTGCCGGCTGAAGCGACGCCAGACTCACGAGCCCGGGCCGCAGCGGCCCCGACCACCCGACCCAGTGGTCAGGAAGGCTTCCGGATTGCGCACTGCGTTGGCTTTCATCCCTTAAGGGTACCTCTGGCGTAGAGAATCATTGCTGTTCAGTCACTCTTACGTGGAGCTAACAAGCTCAAGTGCTACATTGAAGTGACAGTTAAGGGTCGCGTTCAAGCAAGCTGAACCGGAAGCACAGGAAGAGAGAAAGCACATGATCACCTACGACCGGCTTTTCATCGGAGGTACCTGGGCCGAGCCGAGCAACCCGGAGCTGCTCGACATCGCCTCGCCGCACGACCAGTCGGTGGTGGGCCGTGCTGCGCAGGCGCAGCCGGCGGACATTGACCGCGCACTTGCCGCGGCACGCGCGTCCTTCGAGGCGGGCGAGTGGCGTCTGACCCCGCCGGCGGAGCGCATCGCAGTCGTGCGGCGGTTCAACGCACTGCGCGAGGAGAACGCGGAGAAGATCGCGCACCTGATCTCGCTGGAGAACGGTTCGGCCGGATGGTTCACCCGCGCCGGACAGCCCGGCCTGACCCGGCAGGCGAACGCCTACCTCAAGGCTGCGGAGGAGTTCGGCTGGGAGGAGACGCTGCAGCCCTCCGACCCGGCGTCCCCGGTGCGCAGCGTGGTGCGCCGCGAGGCGATCGGTGTCGTGGCCGCGGTGATCCCGTGGAACTCGCCCTTCTCCTCGGCCACTTCGAAGATCATCCCGGCCCTCGCCGCCGGCAACTCCGTGGTCCTGAAGGTGTCCCCGGAGAACTCGCTGAGCATGGGCTTCCTGGCCGAGCTGCTCGAGCAGGTGGGCCTGCCCGAGGGTGTGATCAGCGTCCTGCCCGCGGACCGGGAGACCAGTGAGTACCTGGTGTCGCACGAGGAGGTCGACAAGATCGCCTTCACCGGGTCGACCCGGGCGGGCCGCCGTATCGCCTCGATCGCGGGCGAGCAGCTCAAGCGGGTCAGCCTGGAGCTGGGCGGCAAGTCCGCCGCGATCATCCTTCCCGACGCCGACATCGAGAAAGCCGTTGCGGGCGTGAAGTTCGGCTCTCTGCTCAACAACGGTGAGTCGTGCATCGCCCAGACCAGGATCCTGGCCCCGCGCAGCCGGTACGAGGAGGTCGTGGCCGGGTTGAAGGACCTGGTGGAGTCGCTGAAGGTCGGCGACCCGAGCGACCCCGACACGTTCATCGGCCCGATGATCCGCCCCGACCAGCAGGAGCGGGTACGCGCCTACATCCAGGTCGGCATCGAGGAGGGTGCCCGCCTGGTCGCCGGCGGCCCGCAGATCCCCGAGGGCCTGGAGAAGGGCAACTACGTCACGCCCACCGTCTTCGCCGACGTCGACAACTCCATGCGGATCGCGCAGGAGGAGATCTTCGGCCCGGTCCTGGTGGTCATCCCATACGACGACGAGGACGACGCCGTCCGCATCGCCAACGACTCCGAGTACGGCCTCTCGGGCGGCGTCTGGTCCTCCGACGAGGCCCACGCCCTGGCGGTCGCCCGCCGCATCCGGACCGGCACCATCACCATCAACGGCGCCTCCGTCGCTTTCGACGGCCCGTTCGGCGGTTTCAAGGCCAGCGGCATCGGCCGCGAGTACGGCGCGGTCGGCCTCGGGACCTACACCGAGTACAAGACCATCACCGTCTGACCGCCAGCCGGACGAGCACCCCGGCCCGCGTGCAGCACAGAGCGACCGCTGACGGCGCCAGGTGGCCCGGCCACCCGCCGCCGTCACGGCCGTTTCGGCTGCCGACCGAGGCCCGGACTCAGTAGCCCAGACCACCGCGTTGTCGGCGGCCCCGGGAAGTCCGTGCTGAACGCCGGCTCCCTGCCTGCCTCGCACTCGGCCCGCAGCTCGTTGAGCTCGATGCCGATGCGTCGCCGGGCGTCGCGGCCCAGCGCGACCCGATGGGCCAACTCCCCGGCGCTGACGGCCTGATGGATCGCCTCGGCGGCGCGCGCCTGGAGCGGGCCGTCGCCGTCGGCCCCGCCGGTCAGCAAGAAGGCCCCGCCGTGGATCGCGGGGCCTTCGAAGTCTGGGACCGTACGAAGTCGAGGTCTCTGTCCCGCCTGATCCGCCGTGCTGGGGCAGGACAAGCCGGGCGGGACAGGTTGTTTTTTCATTTGGGGGGTGCCCATGTGTGCCGCGTGTCTACAGTCCCAGGTCGAGGGCGAGGCACGAGTAGAACTTCCATGAACCCTCGGGGTCGTACGACGATGCGTTCACCCCGCCGGCCTGCGCGGCCTCGACCTCTGTGGTCATGTCCTCGAAGCGTATGCGCTCGGGGAGGCTACCGAATCGCGCGTGTCGTACCGCCGCCTCGGCGGCTTCCGTGGTGAGCCCCTTGTTCATGACCGTGCTCCACTTCGTCGATCGTGGATGGCGTCCTGGTTGCTGCCTTGGACGACTAGCAGCATGCCCGCGCATTCGTCACCTGTCAAGGCGGTGACGGGAGTCGCGTGCGGGCCGGTCACCCCATGGCGTCGACTTCGAAGATCGCCGCGGTGAAGGTGTCGGGGCGAGTTGCGGTGTCAGGCGACCCGCGCCAGGTCCTTCCGGTTGCGCTGGAGTCCCTTCCGTCCGCGCTCGGTGAGGAAGTAGAACAAGTGCCAGGTGCCCTCCTCGATCGCGGGTGTCAGCGGCTCCTGGGTGTCAGCGGCTCCTGGGTGACGGTGAGGTTCTGGACGGGGTTGCCGTTCACGGAAACCACGCCGGTGCAGCGCTCCGGCCGCAGTGCCGTGGTGACGTCACCGGCACGTCCGCCCCAGTCGTATCCGGCGAACGGGGCCTGGGGGAGGCGCGGGGCGTCCATGAAGGCGATCGGGTCCGCGCCTCTCCCGGCGCGCTGCGCGCCGTTCATCTGCGCGACAGGCTCCGACGGCCGTGAGGCAGGTGTCACTCGATAGCGGTTGCACGGCTGGGACATGTCGCAAGGGCGACAGGAGGCATGTGAACCCCGCTACGTCGCCCATCACCTGCTTGACGGGTGACGATGCGACTGCCATGATTGCGTCACCGCCTCAACCAGTGACACGGAAGTGTCCTGGTCATTCGGCACCCGAAGGCCTTTCGACCCAGATGGGGAGCACCAGTCATGGCTGTCAGCTACACCGCCGTTGTCGATGTCGACGGAGAGGGCCGCAACGGCGGTCACGTTCGCTCCTCCGACGGTCTTCTGGAGACCGGCCTCGCCCTCCCCAAGGAGTTCGGCGGCGCCGGCACCGCGACCAACCCCGAGCAACTCCTGGCCGCAGGCTGGGCCGCCTGCTTCCTCGGCGCCCTGCGCCGCGCAGCCACACTCCGCAAGATCCGCCTCACCGGCACCACCATCACCGCCGAGATAACCCTCGCGCACGGCGATGACGGCGAGTTCTCCCTCTCCGCGGTCCTCACCCCCGTGCTCGGAGGTGTCGACCAGTCCACCGCCGAGGAGCTCGCGCAGGCCGCCCACCAGATCTGCCCGTACTCCAAGGCCACGCGCGACAACATCCCGGTCACCATCAACGCCAGCGCCGCCGCCTGATCCGTCCCTCCCCTGGACCGCGGGTCCCGTGTACCCCCACACGGGGCCCGCCTCCCACTCAGCCGCACCCACACCTCCGATCGAAGAGCGAGGGCAGGAAATGGCCGCCATGACGCACACATACGTACGGATCGCCCCGCAACCTCGCTCGGATCGCGACTGCGGCTCTGGCGAGCGGCCGTCCCGAGACACGGCAAGCCTCGAGGACCGTGGCTGGCCGACGGACACGCAGGTGTGGAACTGGGCGGAGAGCTCGGCGCTGTCGGGGTACGGCCCGTCGGCCGCGAGCTTCCTCTGACGGCCTTGATGACGCGAATGGACCGTGCCGGCACCGGATCGTGCCGGAACGGTCGCCTCCTACGAAGGGGAACGTCAGTGGCACATGTCGATCGCGGCCGACACTGGTTGCGGTCCGCGCGGACCGTCCTGGCCGACTCGCAGGCCCGCCGCAGTGCGGAGGAACGCAGGGCGTCCCGCGAGCCCGTCCTCGCCGCTCCACGTGTTGCCGTAGGGATCTGGGAGAACCCGGCCGAGGCCCGCAAGGGCCTCACCGGGGCGCCGCGGTCACGATGTGCCGGCCGCCGTCGGCGACGCGGTGAGGTGACGCAGCTGGAGGCGGTACGACTGCGGCGGGACGTCGAGAACGCGGCGTTCGACAACGTGTTGCGGGGATAAGGCCGCTCAAGCGGGCGCGCCGACGGGCGTGGTCACACCCGTGAGTGGGGCCTTCACGCCTGCCTCATGGGAGAGGGCGGCGACAGCCTGACCGTCGACGAGTCATGGCTGGCGGATGTGGCTCCGTAGAGAGGAACCCTTGGTACACGCCCTGAAGTGCCGCACCCGTTCCGCGTGGGCGTCAGTCGGGGCGGTCCGCCTCGCCCGCTACACCAGGGTGTACATGACGGAACGCTGTTGCTTATGACGCCTGATACGTCCCTTGGCGACCAGGGATTCGAGGGTGTTCCGTACCACCTGCGGTGTGGGGTTGCGGTCCGGGTGTTTCTCGACAAGCTCGTCCCGCAGCTCCTTCGCCAGACGCGGCTCGTCGTACTGGCCGAGTAGGTCCGCAAGCAGGTCACCGAGCAGAGGCTGGTGCGACTTCGCCTTCGCGCCGGCCCCCACAGTCTTGGCGGCCGGAGTGGTCTTGGTCGACGTGGAGCGTCGTGAAGCGGTTTTGGCAGGGGCCTGCTTCGCCTTTTCGACGACGGGCTCTTCCTGCAACTGCTCGGGCAGACGGGACGCGTCCGCGAAACCCTCATACTGCTCGGCGAGTTTGATGATGTCCGTCAGGAGGGCCTCCTCCTGCTTCAACCTCTGGACCTTCTCCGTCAGCTCCTGCTGTCGCCGACGGTTCTCCGCCAGGTCCGACGCGGCTTGTGCAACGTACCGCGATCGGAGCGTGGCGGCTGATTGGCTGGTCACACCGTTCACTCCCTCGATTTGGATGACGTTGCGCATGGTACCCACACCGAGGTCCCGCGCAGACAAGTGTCGACGCCAGGTGGTTCGTCTGGCACACCCATCTTCACGATAGGCGCTGATGTGCCTGCGCAGAGAAGAAGTGTGGACCCTTCGACCTCTCGAGGGTTCGACGACGTCACTCACACCGCCGATCCGTAGTACACGGGTCCCGCGACGTGGGGTGTGCGCACTCAAGGACCTCGCCGCCGACTGAGCTCCGCGCTCGCCGGGGCCATGCGCCGCCCAGGTCGGGAGGTCAGTGCGCGGTCACGGCGGACGCGTCCTTCTTGCGTGCGCGGTATGCGGCGGCCTTGATCTTGTTGCCGCAGGACTCCATGCCGCACCACTGGCGCCGCATACCCCGGGAGCGGTCGATGTAGACCCGGGTGCACTCGGGGTTGCCGCACTCCTTGATCAAGGGGACGTCCGGGCCGCTCAGCAGTTCCACGGCCTGCCGGGCGACGGTCGCCAGCGCCTGCTCCGGCGTCGCCTCGGCGTGCCGTCCGGCCAGGGTGAGCTGCGGCGTCACGGGAGGCTTGCGGGCGGCGGAGTTGACCACGGCGAGCGCCTCCCGGTCGAAGTCCTCGCCGAGACGGCGGTTCGTGACGAGCCGGTAGATGGCCTCGCGCACGGTCGTCGCCGCCCGGACGTCGTCCTCCTCGCCGGGAGTGATCGTGTCCACAAGGCCGGACTCCAGGTACCAGGCATTCAGCCGCTCCGGCGTCACGAACATCTCGAACCGGGTCGAGCGCCGGGCCCGGAGGGTGGCCGCGAAGTCGAGAGCCGGGTGTCCGCATACGAATACATGGTCGAGATTCACATCACCATCTTGACAGGTGACTTATGTCGAACGCAAGGAGCGTCACCGTTCCAGACGGTTCTCCCTGGTCGCAGCGTGCCCGAGATCGTACGACACCTCCTCCGTTCGGCCACGTCCCGGTTCCAGGCGGAGTTCGCGGCCCTGCCAGCGTCGGCGCAGCCAGCGGTCGTGGCTCGCCACGACGATCGCTCCGGGGCCCGGGCCCAGAGCGGTCTCCAGCTCGTCGCACAGGCGGGGGGAAAGGTGGTTGGTGGGCTCGTCGAGCAGGAGCAGCTGCGGCGGGCGGGCCACCAGGAGGGCCAGCGCCAGGCGGCGGCGCTGCCCCACGGACAGCTGCGCGACAGGTTTGCCCAGGTCCGCCTCGTGCATCAGACCGAGCGAGCCCAGCGGCACCTTCTCGGCCCGCTCCATGCCGAGCGCCAGCTCGTAGGTGTCCCGGACCGTGCGGTCGGGCCTGTCGAAGGCGGTGTCCTGCGTGAGCAGCCCGACCGTCAGCCCGTGCCGCCGGTGCACCTCGCCGTCGGCCGGGAGACGTCCGGTGAGTACGGAGAGCAGTGTCGACTTGCCCGCGCCGTTGCTGCCCGTGATCAGCAGCCTGTCCGTCGCCGACACCTCCAGACCGTCCAGTGCGAGCCGGCCGGGCACCCGCACGTCGCGCAGGGACACCAGGGGCTGGGGGTCCTCCTCGGCACGCGAGGCCAGGTCCCCGGCCGCGAACCGCAGCGGCCGGGGCGGCTCGGCGACCTGGGTGCGCTCCAGTTCCTCCAGCCGCCGGGTGGCGTTGCGGACCCGGCGGGCGATCTGGCTCTGCACCCGGCCGGCCCGGTGGCCGTAGCCCATCTTCTCGTTGTCGGTGCGGCCCCGGTCCGGCGCGACCCGGTGCGCGGTCACGCCCGCCGACTCTCGTAGCTCCTCCAGTTCCTCCTGCTCCTCGGCGTACCGATGCTCCCAGCGTTCCCGCTCGGCGTGCTTCTCCGTCAGGTAGGTGCTGTAGTTGCCGCCGTAGCGGACCGCGCCGTCCACCGCCGGGTCGAGGTCGATCAGGTCGGTGCACACGGCGTCCAGGAACGCCCGGTCGTGGCTGGCGACGATCACGGTTCCGGGCAGGCCGCGCAGCTGCTCCTCCATGAACGCCGCGGCTTCGTCGTCGAGGTGGTTGGTCGGCTCGTCGAGCACCAGCGCCGACGGCCGCCGGACGAGCAGAGCGGCCAGCGCCAGCCGGCCGCGCTGCCCGCCGGAGAGCGAACCGAGCGTGCGGTCGTGCCCGAACGCGCCGAGGCCCAGACCGTCAAGGACCAGGGCCGCGCGGCGGTCGGCGTCCCAGGACTCGCGGTCCTGGGCCTGCTCAAGACGCCGTCCGTAGGTGTCGAGGAGCTCCTGGTGGCCGGGGTCGCGCTCGGGGACGCGGGCGAGTTCCTCGCCGAGCCGGTCCAGCTCGGCGAGGTCCTCGCGCGCCTCGCGCAGCGCCTCGTCCAGCACGTCGGCGATGGCCGAGTCGGCGTCGTACGGCATCTCCTGGTGGAGGAAGCCCAGGTCGGCGGGGCGGGTGACGCTTCCTGCGTCGGGTTCGTCCACGCCGGCGAGCACGCGCAGCAGGGTGGACTTGCCGACGCCGTTCTCCCCGATCAGGCCGATGCGATGGCCGGGGGAGGCGGTCAGGGAGATGCCGTCGAGGACGCGTCGGCCGCCCAGGTTGCGGACGAGGTCGTGGGCGAGCAGAGCGGGCTGGGGCATGGGGAACCGTCCGACGTGATCGGTGTTCGGCCCGCGGGGCGTACCGCCTCGGACGCGGGCCACTGCACACACCGACGTCTCACACCGTGGGGGCTCCCGTCTCCGTGAGCGCTCCGTCGGCCAGTCGCAACGAGCGGTTCACACCGATCTCGGTGAGGAACCGCTCGTCGTGGCTGACCACCATGAAGGCGCCCTGGTAGGAGTTGAGCGCGCTCTCCAGCTGGCCCGCGCTGACCAGGTCGAGGTTGTTGGTCGGCTCGTCAAGGAGCAACAGCTGGGGGGCCGGTTCGGCGCACAGCACGCAGGCCAGGGTGGCGCGCAGTCGTTCGCCACCGGAGAGCACCCCGACGGGCAGGTGTGCCCGCGCGCCCCGGAACAGGAAGCGGGCGAGCAGGTTCATCCGCTCCGCCTCGGGCCGCTCGGGAGCGAACGCGGCGAAGTTCTCCGCCACGGTTCGGTCCAGGTCCAGCAGGTCCAGGCGCTGCGAGAGATAGGCGATCCGGCCGTCGTTGCGCTTGATCTCCCCGCTGTCCAGGGCGAGTTCGCCGGTGATGAGTCGCATCAGGGTGGTCTTTCCGGCGCCGTTGGGGCCGGTCAGTGCGATGCGCTCGGGGCCTCGGACGGACAGGTCGACACCGCCCGCGGCGAACACCGCCTTGTCCCCGAGGCGGACCTGCATCCCCTTGCCGAGGAAGAGGTTGCGGCCGGCCGGCACCTGGGTGTCGGGCAGGTCCAGGGTGATGCGCTGCTCGTCGCGCAGCGCGCGTCCGGCCTCGTCGAGCCGGGTCTTGGCCTCGCTGACCCGGGAGGCGTGCATCTGACCGGCCCGGCCCGCGGACTCCTGCGCGCCACGCTTCATGTTGCCGGCGAAAATCTTGGGCAGACCGGCGTTCTTGAGGTTGCGGGAGGCGTTGCTCATGCGCCGCTCGGCGCGCTCACGGGCCTGCTGCAGCTCCCGCTTCTCCCGCTTCAGCTCCTGTTCGGCGTTGCGGACGTTCTTCTCGGCGACCTCCTGCTCGGCGCGCACGGCCTCCTCGTACTCGGTGAAGTTGCCGCCGTAGAAGCGCAGTTCGTCGCTGCCGAGTTCGGCGATGCGTTCCATGCGGTCGAGCAGTGCGCGGTCGTGGCTGACCAACAGCAGGCAGCCGGTGAAGTCCGTGAGTACGTCGTAGAGCTTGTGCCGGGCCTGGAGGTCGAGGTTGTTGGTGGGCTCGTCGAGCAGCAGTACGTCGGGGCGCCTGAGCAGCTGGGCGGCGAGGCCGAGCGAGACGACCTGGCCGCCGCTGAGCGTGCTCAGGCTGCGGTCCAGGGTGAGGTCGGCGAGACCCAGGCGGTCGAGCTGGGCGCGGGTGCGCTCCTCGATGTCCCAGTCGTCGCCGATGGTAGCGAAGTGCTCCTCAGCGACGTCACCGGACTCCACGGCGTCCAGGGCCCGGATCACCGCGGCGACGCCGAGCAGCTCGGCGACCGTGAGGTTGCCGGTCAGCGGCAGGCTCTGCGGGAGGTAACCCAGGGTCCCGCCGACGGACAACGAGCCGGTGGCGGGCTTCAGTTCACAGGCGATCAGCTTGAGCAGGGTGCTCTTGCCGGCGCCGTTGGGGGCGACCAGGCCCGTGCGGCCAGGGGCCACCGTGAAGGACAGGTCATGGAAGACCGGCGTGTCGTCGGGCCAGGCGAAGGAGAGGTTCGAGCAGACGATGGCGGCGTTGGACATGGAGGCGACCTCGAGCGGTTTGAGGGCGGAGAACAGAGCTCTGCCCCGGGCAGACGTGGAGAAAGGGGTACGACGAGACGGGCCACCTCGGCAGCGCTCCTCAGCGCCGGCCGGTGGCCGTCAGATCCGGGTCTCACCCGGAGATGTCGTCTTCACCCACCACGTCTGCGACTCCTCGATACACGGTCAACGTCGCTCGCAGCTTAACAGTCGTGACCTTCGGCCGTTGGTGGTCTGCCTCATACGTGTGGCGTCGCGCCGCAGACGTCTTCTTGTTGACAGCTCTGAGGCCCCATGCCAGCATCGTCACCAGTTGAATCGGTGACGATGCTCTGCGAGGCAGAGCTCACACGTGTCCGAAGGGGTACACGCCATGGCAGAAGATCCGAAACCGAGGGCCGGGGGCGCACCGGTGGGGCGGCGGGCGATGCTGAGCATGCTCGGCGCGGGCGCCGCGGGGCTCGCCGCCGCACCGTATCTCCAGCGGGGCTGGCAGGCGTTCCTCGCCACCGCCTCGCAGGTCGATGCCACGGGGCTGACGGGTCTGCTGCCCAACCCGGGCGGCTTCCGGTACTACAGCGTCGTCGGCTCGGTGCCGCACAAGGACGAGACGAACTACGAACTCACGGTCGGCGGACTGGTGGAGAAGCCGAAGACCTACACGCTCGACGCGTTGCGCGCGATGCCGCAGACCCGGGTCATCCACGATGTCGTGTGCACTGACGGATGGCGGGTGGAGAAGACACCCTTCGATGGCGTGAAGGTGGCGGACATCCTCGACGACGCCGGCGTGCGTTCCGCGGGCGCGGCGATCCGGTTCACCTGCTTCGACGGCGCCTACAGCGAGAGCCTGACGCTGGAACAGGCACGCCGCTCGGACGTCCTGGTGGCGCTGAACATGCAGGAGCAGCCCATCACTCACGCGCACGGCGGACCGGTCCGCCTCTACGTGGCCCCCATGTACTTCTACAAGTCGGCCAAGTGGCTGTCCGGCATCTCGGTCACCGACGAGGTCGTCCCCGGCTACTGGGAGGAGCGCGGTTATGCGGTCGACGGCTGGCTCGACGGAGCCGATCGGCACAGCGACGCGGCCTGAACGCGACGGCCGGGTCCGCCGCTTCAGCACCGCCGAGTGCATGGTCCACCGGGCCACGGGTTACCTGATGCTGCTGTGTCTGGTCTCCGCCGCCTGCCTCTACCTCGGGCCGCTGGCCCAACTCGTGGGACGGCGGCACCTGATGGTCACGGTCCACGAGTGGTCCGGCATCTCGCTTCCCCTTCCCTCCCTGCTCGGACTCTTGTCTCCGGCCTTCCGCGCGGACCTGCGCAGGCTGAACCGCTTCGCGGTGTACGACCGGCAGTGGCTGCGCGCCGTCCGCAGGCGCCGGACCTCGCCCGAGGCCCGCCCGGCCGGCAAGTTCAACGCGGGCCAGAAGCTGTACGCGGGCGGGATCGCCGGCGCCGTGCTGGTGATGATGTTCACCGGCCTGGTGATGTGGTTCGTGGGGCTGCTGCCCTTCATCTCCCGCACCAGCGCGATCTTCGTCCACGACATCCTGGCCTGGGCGATCACGTTTGTCGTGCTCGGGCACATGCGCAAGGCGTTCGAGGACCCCGAGGCGAGGCTGGGGATGCGCACCGGATACGTCAGCCGGTCGTGGGCGCAGCGGCACCACTCACGGTGGCTGAAGGAGGAGTAGGCGAGCGACGTGTCCGAGCGGCGGACCGTCGAATGACCTAACACGTCCGTTGCGGCGGACGGTCGGTCCTCCTGGGTATGGACCGTCAACTGACTGTGGTCAGGGTGTGTGGTGAGCGGTCAGAGTGGGTCTCGGTCGGGGTCCTCGTTCACCGACGTTCGACCCACCTCTCTCGTCACCTGTTTAACCGGTGATACTGTCCGAATCGGTCTTCGGCCCGCCTCATGTACGTGCATATGTGTCGCCGTGGCCAAAGACACCTTCTTCTTCGATGGGAAACCAATGAGACGACTTCTGACTGTCCTCGCGGCCGGTGTGCCGCTGGCTGCGGCGGTGTACCTGCCGACCGCCTCGGCGGAGCCCCAGGACGGTTCCGGCTCCACGACGTTCGCCTGCGTGGCGCCGTCCGTGAAGGCGCCGACCGGGGCCAAGGTGGAATCCGTGACGGCGGTCAGCCAGGCGGGCGGCACCATCGCCGGTACCGGTGCTCTGGGCGGCTCGGTCTCCGGCGTCCCGGCCTTCTGCGAGGTGACGGTCACTCTCACCCACCCGGGCGACGGAGACCATGCCAAGGTGCGGACCTGGCTGCCCGTCAGCGGCTGGAACGGCCGTTTCCAGGGGCTCGGCGGCGCCGCCTACCTGGCCGGCGACAACGGCGTCGGCCTGGGCACCGCGGTCAAGAACGGCTACGCCGCCGTCAGCACCGACGCCGGTGTCCGTGACGCCCTGGACACCACCTGGGCGCTGAACAGCGAGGGACAGGTCAACACCGCGCTGCTGAAGAACTTCGCCTCCCGCTCCCAGCACGAGGCGGCCGTCGTCGGCAAGGAGGTCGTCGACGGGGTCTACGGCAAGGGTCCCGCCTACTCCTACTTCACCGGCTGCTCCACCGGCGGACGCCAGGGCTACATGGAGGCCCAGCGTCACCCCGACGACTACGACGGCATTCTCGCCGACGCTCCCGCCGTCAACTGGGACGAGTTCGAGGTCGCCACCCTGTGGCCGCAGGTCGTCATGAACAACGAGAAGACCTACCCGTCGGACTGTGAGTTCGACGCCTTCACCAACGCCGCCGTCAAGGCCTGCGACTCGCTCGACGGCGTCGAGGACGGCCTGGTCAACGACCCGTCCCGCTGCGACTTCGATCCGCGCCGGCTGATCGGCACCAAGGTCGTGTGCGAGGGCGAGGAACTGACCATCACGGCGGCCGACGCGACCGTCGTGCGCAAGATCTGGGACGGTCCGCGCACCGCTTCCGGAGAGAAGCTGTGGTCCGGAGTTCCGGTCGGTGCCGAAATCTCGGCCCTGGCCGGCCTCACCGAGCCCGATGCTGACGGCAACGTCGCGGGCGCGCCGTTCAAGGTGCCCGCCGACTGGGTCAAGCTCTGGGTGGCGAAGGATCCCTCCCTCGACATCTCGCAGATCACCTACAGCCAGTTCACGCAGCTGTTCGAGCAGTCCCAGGCCGAGTACGACAAGGTCATCGGTACGGACGACCCTGACCTGTCCGGCTTCCGCGAGTCCGGCGGCAAGCTGCTGACCTGGCACGGCCTGGCCGACGAGTACATCCCCGCCCAGGGCACCGTGCAGTACCGCGAGCAGGTCGAGCGGGAGATGGGCGGAACCAAGCGGGTCGACGACTTCTACCGCCTCTTCCTCGCCCCGGGTACCAGCCACTGCGGTCTCAACGGCGGTGACGGCTCGGCCGACGGCCTCGCCGCGCTGACCGCCTGGGTCGAGCACGGCAAGGCGCCCGGCGCCCTGCCCGCCACCCTGATCAACGACTCCCAGCAGAGCGTCACCCGTGACCTGTGCAGCTACCCGCAGGTCTCCCGCTACGACGGCCACGGCGACCCGGCCGTTGCCTCCAGCTTCACGTGCGTCTCTCCCTCCCGGTACTGACTGAGGCGACGACTACCCCCTGACCTGAGAAAGGCCGAACCCACATGAGCACGCAGACATCGACGCCGGCGGATCCGGCGGCCGCCACGGACGGACGCTCCTCCCTGCTGAGGCTGTACCTGGGCCGCGGTGTCCTGGCCGTGGCGTGGGCCCTGGCGTTCGCCGGAGCCCACGAGGAGATAGACGCCGTGGCGATCACGCTGCTGGTCTTCTACCCGCTGATCGACGCGGTGTCCTCACTGATCGACCACCGGGCCCTCCCCGACGGATCCGAGCGCCAGGTCACGGCGTTCAACGGGGTGCTGAGCACCCTGGCAGCCGTCGCGGTCGGTGTCGCCGGGGCCGGTGGCGTGGCGCCGGTGTTGCATGTGTTCGGTGCCTGGGCCGTCATGTCCGGTGCCGCCCAGGTGGCCGTCGGGCTCAAGCGGCGCGGCCCCGAGCTGGGCAAGCAGTGGCCGATGCTGATCGCGGGCGGGCTGTCCTTCGTGGTCGGCATCTTCTACAACATCCAGGCCGCGGGCGACTCTCCGTCGCTCGACGTGCTGTCGGTCTACGCCACGGGCGGCGGGGTGTTCTTCATCGCCCAGGCGGGCCTGCTGGGCTGGAAGGCGCGCCAGCTGCGCACCCGGACCGTCTGACCTGCTGGCACACCGCATTTCGACCCGCGGCCCCTGGGGCCGCGGGTCGAAGCATTCTTGGGGCAGCATGATGTCCTGCTCGTGCATCCACGCGTCCGAGAATGTGTGGACGCTGCCACGGACCAGTCGAGTGTGCGTCCGAGCGCGCCCGGCGTCGATTCCTCGGGGTTCGCCTCCGCCTTGGCCCGCAGGAGACGCTCCTTCGATAGGGGAGTGGGGAGTTCGGCCCGCCATGGTGTGTGCCGCGATCCTGTCTTCTGCGGTACGGGTCGGGCGCTTCGTCAGACCATGGTGGGCGCGTGATGCTCTGCGGCATGGCGGTTCCACTGATCAGGATCGCCGAGCGGGACCCCGCGCTGTGGCGCCGGCACGGCGAACTGACGCTTTAGGCGTTGCGCCCCTGAGTGCCCGGCCCTTGACGCAGGAACACGTGTGCCAACCCGTCACAAACATGTGCCCTCGGATCCATGAGGTCCGACATTCCGCGGCGGCCGGTGGCCGCAGGACGGGAGTCCGCCGGGGTGGCGAGTTCGAGTTCGGGGACGCGGGCGAGGGTGAAGGCGGCCGAGGCCAGTCGACGCAGACGGGTGTGCTCGGGCGGGTCGGCCTCCGTCATCTGCGCGCCGAGCCCGACCGAGGTTTTGTGCAGGACGTAGCCGGCGGCGGCCAGGGCATCGGCGGCGGGCGTGGCGTCCTTGAGCAGGTCGGGGTGGGTCAGCGCCTCCCAGGCGAGGTCGTGGCCGACGATCACCCAGCCCTTCAGGCCGAGGTGGAACTCGGTCTGAAGGAGGGGCCCGGACTCCCGCAGCCGGGCGTACCGCGCGGGCGCGTCCGTCTTGAAGGCGGGATCGATGACCACCCGGCAGTCCTGGAAGGGGCACTGCTCGTGCGGGCTCATGGTGTGTCTCTTCCCTTCTGACGGCCCTGAATTGAATGTCCGGACATGCGTGAGGGGCATGCGCGGTGCGCATGCCCCTCAAACATCGGAGAACTCAGTTGTCACTGTTGAAGATTGTCAGCACCCGCAGCACCTCCAGGTAGATCCACACCAACGTCATGGTGAGACCGAAGGCGGCCAGCCATGCCTCCTCCCGCGGGGCGCCGTAGGCGACGGCGTCCTCGACCTGCTTGAAGTCCATGGCGAGGAAGGCCGCGCCGAGCAGAATGCCGATGACGCCGAAGAGGATGCCGAGGCCGCCGCTGTGGAAGCCGAGGCCGTTGCCCGCGCCGAAGGCGGAGAAGAGGAGGTCGGCGACCAGCAGCAGGAGGAAGCCGGTCGCAGCGGCGGCGACGAACCCGGTGAACCGTCGGGTCACACGGATCCAGCGCATTCGGTAGGCAAGGAGCACACCCGCGGACACCGCGAAGGTGCCGAGCACCGCCTGTACGACCACACCTGGTGCGACGTAGGTCGAGATCGTGCTGGAGAGCACGCCGAGGAAGACACCTTCGAGTGCCGCGTACCCGAGGATCAGCTTCGGGGATGGCGTCCGCCTGAAGGACTGCACCAGCGACAGGACGAAGGCGACGAGAGCCGCGCCCATGGCGATGCCGTAGGACCGCCCGAGGTTAGCCTCGTCGACGGGCAGCAGGAGCCAGGACAGTACGGCTGTCAGGACCACGGTGCCGAGCGTTGTCCCGGCGCGGACGATGACGTCGTCCATCGTCACCGCGGTCCCGTCGGTCCGGGGCGATGTGTCGGCACCGGGGGTGTAGGGGTTGGTCGCGTAGTCGTCCGTCGGCCGGCCACCGACCGCGGCGCCCACCGGCCGGTGCGCGTAGGCGTCGGCCGGGCCGGCGTCACGGGCGGCACCCCAGCGGGAAAAGATAGGGTTGCTGGTCCTCACGTCATTCCTCCTCGTCTGCCGCACGCTCGCGGCCTGCGGCAAAGCGTTGTCATCATCGGGTGCCCGAGGCGGCATACGTGTGCCGCTGACCACGCGCCGGGTCGATGACGGCAGCCCTATGCGTCACCACTCTGGCAGGTGATGCAAGGGGAAGCAAGTCATTCGTGCGTGCCCCCGGTGACGGTCACTCGGACGGTACGTCCGGGCCGTCGAGCAGCTCCGTGAGGAAGTCGTCCCAGTTCAGGCCCTCCATCTCCGCCTCGGCCGAGGTGATCCGGTAGGTCGCGTCGAGCCACTCCGCCAGTGGCGCGGCGGGCACTTCGAACAGGGCCTCCACCTCCTGCGATTCGAGAAGCAGCCAGGACGAGGGCAGCTCCCTCGGCAGCGTCGGACACATCCGTACGTCGCCGCAGCCGCTCATCGACGTCAGGCCCCGATGCAGGAGCTCGCGTCCGATGCGCCAGATGAGGCTCGGTCCGCGTTCCGGCATGAACTCGACCGTGATCACTGCGGGCATGTCCGGGTCGAAACGGAACTCCGCACGTATCGGCAGTGGGGTGAACTCGTCGAGCATCTGGTCGAGGTCCAGGAACAGCGAAGGCGCAAGCTCGGGCGCCGAACGCGCCTGCAGGGGTGACTGATCGCGGTGCATGACAAGAGTTCCCCTCCGTCGGACGAAGTCTGCGCCCACTACTCTTCGCCCGGAACAGAACCTGCACATCGGTCACTTGACGGTCAAACGACGTCGCCCGTGAGGGGCGCGGAAGCACCCCGGCGCCCAAGGAGCGGCTCCGTGAGGCGTCGAACGCGCCGCGCGGGAGGTGACGTAAGTCAATTGGCTGCGGAGGCCGAAAGCCGAGGGGCGGAAACACATTTCTCGAAGACGCGCCCCCAACCTGTGACCTGGGGCGGGTCGGCCGCAGGCGACGCGTCGTACTCCCGTGGATTCAGCTGCGCCCGACGGACACCAGATACCAACATCCTCTTCGGGTGGTGTATGTGGCGGACGACTCGCAGTGGCCGCTGAGGGTGTTGGCGGATTGGGCAGCTCGGCTTGAGTGAGGGGAGGCGCTGGCGCGCTGTGCGCGTGTACGGGCGGGAGCGGTCATGAAATTCTGTCAACAACTCCACAACTACCTGCTTCAGGGCCAGAGTTCCGGGTACTGCGTTGCGCCAGCGTTGACGGACCGTCAACGGCGTGCTGCGGCGTTCGAGAGCTTGAATACGGAGCGCGCACCCAACTGGGGGTCAAGGGGTCGCAGGTTCAAATCCTACCGTCCCGACAGTTCGAGCGTATCGAACGTCGCAGGTGAAGGGCCGTTTTCATAACGGCCCTTTTTCTGTTTCCGGGCTTGCTCCCTGGGAGCGGTGGGAGGGAGCGTGCTCCCTCCCAGTCCCCTTACTGATGGTTTCAGAATGAAGTTCATTGTGGGGCTTGGCGGTTGGGTGGTGTGTCGGCAGGATTTGGTAGGTGTCTGCTGACCTTGTGCCTGATGATCTGTGGGATCGCGTCGTGCCGCTGTTGCCGGCTCGTCCGGCTCGGCGGCACCGGTATCCCGGGCGGTTGCCGGTGGATGACCGGTCTGCGTTGCGGGGCATCGTTTACGTGCTGTGCAAGGGCGTGAGCTGGCGGGACGTTCCCGCGGAGCAGGTCGGCTGCAGCGGGGTGACGGCCTGGCGGCGTCTGCGGGACTGGACCGAGGCGGGTGTCTGGCCCCGGCTGCACGAGGTGCTGCTGGCCGAGTTACGGGCTGCCGGGTTGCTCGAGATGGACGACGCGGCGATCGACGGATCGCACGTGCGTGCCCTCAAAGGGGGGCTCACACCGGACCTTCGCCGGTCGACCGGGCCCGGCCCGGAAGCAAGCACCACCTGATCGTCGACCGGCAGGGCACCCCGCTCGCCGTCTCTTTGACCAGTGGAAACCGTCACGATGTCACCCAGCTCATGCCGCTGCTGGACGCCGTACCCCGCATCCGTGGCCTACGTGGCCGACCCCGCCACCGGCCCCGGCGGCTCTTCGCCGACCGCGGCTACGACTACGACAAGTACCGGCGTCTCGTCCGCGCCCGTGGGATCACACCCAAGATCGCCCGCCGCGGAGTCCCGCACGGTTCCGGCCTGGGCAAGACCCGCTGGGTCGTCGAGCGCACCTTTGCCTGGCTCCACCAGTTCAAGCGGCTTCGGATTCGCTACGAGATACGTGCCGACCTCCACCTGGGCCTGCTTCAGTTCGCCTGCAGCATCATCTGCTTGAGACGACTCCGAACCTCATTCTGAAACCATCAGTAAGGGCACTGTGAGTAATCTGTGCTGGTCAACGTGGAGGTAGGGGCTTCCTTCGATGGAGTCACAGCCGGCGCGGGAAGGTAGCTGGCCGGCGGTGTGAGTGCTGTGCGCAAGTGTGCCGGGCCGGAGATCCCTTGTATTTCCACCACCTCACGGCTGTTCAAACCTCAACCAGCCAGAGGCGTTGGGCCGACCTGGCCCCATTCGGTGGGGTCTACGGCCCTGCCGCTGGGAGGTATGGCCCCTCTTGTTGTGCGCACAGTGCGGGGGAGAATGGAAAAGGAAGGGAATAGCCCCTTCCTCTCAAGGACGGCGAGGGGCACGGCGCGGCGAGGGTCCCGTTGCGCCGCCGTGCGGGGCCCTTGTCGGGGACCACGAAGGAGTCGCCTTGCCGTTGAGGCTGCGGCCTGGGTTCGGTTGTCACTCCAGCCCCCGGACCGGAGCCGACCAGCAGCCACCAGGCTCAGCGAGGACGGACGTGAGATGACCACACCATCACGTGGACCCGAAGAAAGGAATTTCAGCGACCCGCTGAGGGCCACGCAGGCCGCCACCGTCATGCTGGACGAACAAGGACGAGTGACCGGATGGAGCCGGGAGGCCGAAGCACTGCTCGGCTACCGCGCGCAGGAGGTGCTCGGACAATCGATCGACACGCTCTCGGCACGGACGGATGGGGACCGGACTGGAGAGTGGCTCACGCAACTGTCCAATTCCGAGCATTTTCACCACGTCACTTTGCGTCATCGTTCGGGTCGCCGACTGCGAGTGGCGGCAGCTTTCTGTCGGCTCCCCGACACGGTGGAGGGACCGACCGTGTTGCTGTCCCTTGAGGATGCCGAGGAGTTCAAGGATCGGCAGATGCAGCAGGCCATGGTGCACGGCATTGCCACTCAAGCGACCGTGGCGCTAACGATCTACGGCACCGACCTGCGCGTGGCGTGGGCGAACACCGCCGCCCGGCAAGAACTCCCCGGGCCGTTCGCCCAGTACCTGGGGCGCAGTAAGGATGAGCTGTATCCGGGAAGCCAGATGCTCTCAGCGCAACACCCGTCCTCGGTCACGCAACTCATGAGTAGTGTGCTCGATACCGGACAGAGCGTGAGGGGCCTGCATTACCGGGGCCGCCCCCCTGCCGATCCCGGCCGAGAGCATGTGTGGTCGCTGTCCTACTACCGGCTACAGGACGCGGAGGGTCGGCCTCTGGGGGTGTGCGAGGAGTCGGTGGACGTCACCGACCTACACCAGGCGCAACGCCGCCTGGCCCTGCTGAACGAGGCCAGCGTGCTGATCGGCAGCACTCTCGGCCTCAGCCGCACGGTCGAGGAGCTCGCGGAGGTCCTTGTGCCCCAAGTCGCCGACTTCACCGCCGTAGACCTTCTCGGCGACGTGCTGGGCAGCGGGGAACTCGCCGCGCCGTCCTCCGACCGGACCGGCGACATGCGCCGGGTCGTCCACCGCTCAGTCAGGGAAGGACTGCCCGAGGCTGTAGTCGCGCCTGGCCAGACGGTCGGCTACCCGGCAGGCTCCCCGCAGTGGCAGTCCCTCGCGACCGGCCGTCCCATCCTGAACGCCGTCCTGGACCTGTCCAGCCCGTGGCTGCTCCAGGACCCAGTGCGCGAGTCACGCATGCGCAGGGTGGGTATTCATTCCCACCTGGTGGTTCCACTCCGCGCCCGGGGAATCACCCTGGGGGTGGCCACCCTCATGCGCTGGCGCACTCCAGATCCCTTCACCGGCGAAGACCTGCTCCTCGTCGAGGAACTCACCGCCCGCGCCGCAGTCTGCATCGACAACGCACGCCGCTACAACCGCGAGCACCGCTCTGCACTCACCCTGCAGCGAAGCCTACTGCCGCACGAGCTGCCCGCTGATACAGCCGTAGAGGCTGCCTACCGCTATCTTCCCGCCGACATCGAGGCGGGGGTGGGCGGTGACTGGTTCGACGTGCTGCCCCTGGCCTGTGCCCGGGTGGGACTGGTCGTCGGAGACGTCGTCGGCCACGGCATCCGTGCCGCAGCGACCATGGGGCGGCTTCGCACCGCCGTCCACACCCTGGCCGACCTCGACTTGTCGCCCGAAGAGCTACTCGTCCACCTCGACGACCTCGTCAGCCGCCTGGCCGACGAAGCCGAAGCGGCGCACCCCACCGGCGTTGAGGGCGTCGTCGGCGCCACCTGCCTGTACGGGATTTACGATCCCGTCACGCGCCGCGCCACCTTCGCCCGTGCCGGCCATCCGCCTCCCGCCCTCGCCCATCTTGAGAAGGCAATGGAGTTCCCCGACATCCCGGCGGGTCCTCCGCTGGGGATCGGTGGGCTGCCGTTCGAGTCGGCCGAGATAGAAATACCGGAAGGTGCCCTCTTCGCCCTCTACACCGATGGACTGATCACGGCCTCGGACGGCGACGTGGACACCGGCCTCGAACGCCTCACCTTCGCGCTCGCCCATCCGGACCGTCCCCTGGAGGAAATCTGCGGCACCATCGAGCGGGTCTTGCTGCCCGACCATCCTGCGGACGACGTCGCCTTCCTCGTCGCCCGACCCCGCCCGCTCACTGCCGAGAGCGTCGCCACCTGGAACCTTCCCTTCGAACTGAGCTCAGTGGGACTGGCCCGCAAAATGGCCAGCGATCGCCTGACACAGTGGCGACTTGAGGAACTGTCGTTCTCCGCAGAGCTGATTGTCAGCGAACTGGTCACCAACGCCATCCGGCACGCCCACGGCCCCATCGCGCTCCGCCTCATTCGCACCCGCAACAGACTCATCTGCACCGCCTCTGACACCAGCAGCACCTCTCCACACCTGCGACGGGCCAGGCTGAGCGACGAAGGAGGCCGAGGGCTATTCCTCGTAGCCCAGTTCGCACAGCGTTGGGGCACCCGGCACACCGCGGAAGGCAAGGTCATCTGGGCCGAACTGGCCATCCCCCAGGCCGAGTACGGGGGCGAAGCCAGCAGCGAATCCAACATGACACCGTAAGGCGGGGACGGGGTTGCCTCGAAGTGGGCGACCGCTGGTGATCTTTCCCCGACGAGGAAAGGCTTGCCGGGAAACAGGGCGCGCTTGAAGCGCTCCGGGTCTGATGGAGGCTCGAGCCTCTGAGCGGATCGAGTCATGCCGTGTCCCGATTTGCTGGTTTGAGTGTGGTTCATGCTCCGCGCCATGTGGGAGTGGATTCGGCGGTGAGTCTGCGGGTCATGACATTGATCATCGCGAGGCGGATCATGGCTTCGGAGTGGTGTGGGTGGGTCTTGTGGTCGCGGGCCAGGCGGCGGTGCAGCATGAGCCAGCCGTAGGTCCGCTCGACCGCCCAGCGTTTCGGGATGGGGGTGAATCCCTTCCGGTGTGCCCGTCCCCGTCGTGGGTGCCTGGTTGTCGGGGGACAGGGCGGTGCCGGGGGTGGTGCCGCAGCGGCGGATAATCGGGCGGTCTCCTGCGCCGGGGGCTTTTGGGTGGTGGTGTCGGCGACCACGAGGAACTGGTCGCTGCCGAGGTCCATGACGACCCGGGCTTCGGTGCCCTGGTCGCGCTGGGCGGCGTATTCATGGGTGGTTCGGTAGTGACCTCGGTGACACGGTTGGTGAGGCGGTTCATGAACGTGATCACCTGCGAGTCTTCCCCTGCGGGGCTGCCAACTCCGCTGCCGACGCCGAGTCCTGGACCTGGACCACCACCGACGAGGAGACCCGTGCGTGAGTGACCTTGGCACCCCGCATGGACGCGGCCACCGCTAGCGTCATCGCCGAGACCAGCCGCACCGACGCCACACGGTGCGAGACCGAGGCGGGCCGCAGTCTCGCCGTGCTTCTTCGTCAGGCGCTTGTTGGCGGCAGCGCGGCGCATCAGATCAGCGATCGGTGCGGCCTGGCCGGAGTCGATGTACCGCTCGGCCTCGCCAGCGCTTTCCAGGAGCTCGGTGAGGGGCCGGTGGGCCTCGGCATGACCACGATGGTCCTTCCAGCGGCACGTGGTGTGCCACCCGTCCAGGTCTTTCAGGCCGCTCGGCTCCGCCGCAAGACGCCGAGGTGGCCTCAGGTCACGACAACCCGTTCATGTCACACAACGCCGTGCAGGCCCTGAAGCCGTCGGAGCTCCCGCGGTTCGGGTCTCTAAAATGGGGCATCAGGGAGCCTGACGATCGAGACATCATGGATGTCAGCCCGTTGCCGCAGGCCGGGTTGAACGGCATCTGCGATGACGGCCCCTCCGTCAAGGCCCCCGAAGAGCAGACCACCAGCACGTACCACGGCAAGGGTGACGCGGTGGCCCGTTCTTGGATCGGGGCACTTCATGCCTGAGGCGCTCAGGATGCTCGAAGGGGTGGCTCCCGTCCGCGAATCCGGTCCCTCGACTGCTGCTTCGACGGCCCTTGGTGATCGTGGGATGGAGCCCCTCATCGGAGTCCCAGCTGCTTGGTCATGAACTGTGCCATCTGTTCGGCGGGCGGCCGGATCACCCCGAGTTGAGCTGCGATCTCTTGCAGGCACGCCGGTTCCAGGGCGGCCAGTGGGGCGATGACGTCCTCGGCGAAGCCGTGGGCCAGGGAGCGCTTGACCAGGTCGAGTGGCGGCGGGGAGGTGACGGCCGCGGCGAGGGCTAGGCAGAAGGCCTCGTCGTCCTGGAGGTCGTCGATGAGAGGGAGGGCCTCGGTCAGGAGGCCTGCGTCGAGCATTGCTTTGACCATGTCGGTGAGGACGACCTCGGCCAGCACTTCGCTCAGTCGGCGGGCTTCGGCGTGGTAGCGATCCCAGAGGCGTAGGCGGACGACTGCTTTCAGCGGCACGGTTTGGGTCCCGTAGCCGGCGCCCGTGACCAGGG
This sequence comes from Streptomyces sp. NBC_00009, assembly GCF_045040855.1. Classification (NCBI taxonomy): domain Bacteria; kingdom Bacillati; phylum Actinomycetota; class Actinomycetes; order Kitasatosporales; family Streptomycetaceae; genus Streptomyces; species Streptomyces sp. NBC_00009. The sequence continues at coordinate 477,186 of NZ_CP108312.1, read as the reverse complement.
CGGCGTGCTGCAGCGTATCCCGAAGGCGAGTGAATTCCTCGGTGAGGCCGGTGGCCCGGCAGGCCGCGGTGAGCCAGGGACGGGCCCAGAGGCCGCTGTCCAGCGTCACGCCCGGGTCTGCGGTTCTGGCGAGTTGAGCCGTGACGTCGCGGCACAGGGCCTGGTGGCCGGCGTCGCACATCTCGACAATCATCGCGGCGGCCTGCTCCTGCCTGCGGACGAGGTCCTGCGGGGAACTCGCGGGCGCGGCCAGGGCCGTTTCGCGGATCAGGGAGATCGCCGCGGGGATGTGGTCCGACAGCAGGTGCGCGCGCAACTCGAGTATGCGGCCCGGGAGGTCGGCCTTGGCGAGCCGGCGGCCCAGATTGAGGGCCACGTCGGCGTGCCCGGCCCGGAGGTGGAGGGAGATGAGCTCGTGGGTGACGCGGGTGAGCCGGAGGGTGGTCAGGCCGGTGCGGTTCGGGGGCGTCGGGGCGGTCCGTGGGTACCTCGACGGTGTGGCATGGCGCCCCGAACGGGAGACCAGGAAGCTGAAGTTGACGCACGATCATGGAGAGCGGGGGCCGGGTTCCGAACTGCCAAAAACGGTGGGTGAACCGGGCATGGAACCCGGCCGTCCCCCCGGCCCACGACTCGACTTGCTCCATCCGACACAGCAGATGCGGTCGCTGCATCAAGCGGCATGGACCACCCTTGGCCGCCGTGCCGAGTTCTTGTCATTTCCCACGACGGCCAGGGCTTGGGTCTCTGTGGTCTGCGCGCTGGAGAGGGCGTGAGCGGGTCAGGAGAGCCAGTCGGTGTAGCGGGTGGGAGTGAGGTGGGCGTCCTTGTCGGTGAGGACGTCGCCCTTGACGACGGCGAACATGCCCGCGGTGGGGTCGGTGACGACGGTGCGGTTGTCGCCCTTGTGGGACAGGGTGATCCGGCCCAGCTCGTCCAGGGTGAAGATGTCGGGGCCGGCGATGTTGCGGATGCCGTTCAGCGGGGCGCCCGCGGCGACCTCAGCCACCGCATTGGCCACCTCTTTGGAGGCGATCGGCTGGATGGGGGTGGCGGGGAGCCGGACGGTGTCGCCGTCGGTGGTCCAGGACAGAACGGCGTCCATGAACTCCATGAACTGCGTGGCCCGGACGATCGAGTAGGGGATCGGCCCGGCCGCGAGGATGGTCTCCTGGAGTTCCTTGGCCCGGTAGTAGTCCAGCTCCGGCACCTGGTCCGTGCCGACGATCGAGAGGATGACGAAGTGGCCGACGCCGCCTTTGCGGGCCGCGGCCAGAAGGTTGTCCATCGAGGTCTGGAAGAAGGCCGGGGAGGCTTCGTCGAAGGTGGGGGAGTTCGTCAGGTTGACGACGACGTCGGCTCCTGCCACTGCCTCGTCCAGTCCCTGGCCGGTGATGACGTCGATGCCGGTGGACTTCGAGTGCGGTACCGCCTCGTGCCCGGCGGCGGTCAGGTTCTTGACGACCTGCGACCCGATGAGTCCGGTACCACCGATGACTGCGATCTTCATGGCATGCCTTTCATGGAGGTTATGTGCGGAATATGGCATATGAACAGCTACGTGGATGGGGCAAGAGACGGCGCTTCGATCAGTCGCGGAGGGGCGCCGTCACAAGCCGTCGGCGAACGTGACGGTCTCATCGAGCGGCGCCCGGCCTATACGGGCGTCACGTGCGGTGACGTCCTCGAACCCGATCGACATGCCACAGAAGAGGACGAGCTCTTCCGGTGGTGACAGGACCTCCGCGACGGTCTTGTGAAACTTCGCCCATGCCATCTGCGGACAACTGTGCAGCCCTTCGGCACGGAGCAGCAGCATGACGGTCTGCAGATACATGCCGACATCGGACCATTGGGGCCGTCCCTGGGTGCGGTCTATGTAGCAGAACAGGGCGGCTGGCGCGCCGAAACAATCCCAGTTTGCGGAAGAGGCCCTTTGACGCGCCGCTATGTCCTCGCGCGGAATGCCGAGTGCGCCGTAGCGCTGCTCACCGAAGGCGGACCGGCGTTCGCGGTAGGGGGACTTCATTGAGGGCGGGTACATCTCATACTCCGGCTCGTCCCAGGTGTCACCTGCGGCCAAGCGCTCGCCGGCACGCTTCTTGAGCTCGGCCAGAGGTGCACCGGTCAGCACGTAGGCGCGCCACGGCTGGATGTTCGATCCGGACGGCGCCCAGGCTGCGGCGGACAGTACGCGCTCCAGTACCTCCCTCGGAACAGGTTGGTCGGTGAATCCGCGCACTGCTCGTCGGCTCGTGACCGCCTCGTAGACGTCCATGATCGCCTGACTCCGGTTCTGCTCGACGTGGCCATCTTCGTTTCACACACGATAGTATCAGTCGATACCATCTTGAGTGAAACGACTCCCTGGCATGAACCCGCCGCACGCGGCTCCCTGCCCCGCGCACCGCACATTGGAGAAAACCCATGGCCACACTGCTGCACATCGACTCGTCCGTGCTCCCCGGCGAGGCGTCCTCGTCCCGTTCGGTCACGGCCGCCTTCCGCAAGGCCTGGGAGGAGCAGCACCCGCAGGGCGCGGTGGTCTACCGCGACCTCGCCGCCGACCCGGTCCCGCACATCACCGCCGACGCCTGGTCCGCCGGTTACGCCGCCCCGTCCGAGCGCACCCCGGAGCAGTCCACCGCGTTCGCCGCGCGCGTGCAGCTCATCGAGGAGCTGGAGCAGGCGGACGCCGTCCTGATCGGTGCCCCCATGTACAACTTCTCGATCCCCTCGACCCTCAAGGCGTGGCTGGACAGCGTGCTCCTGCTCGGCCGCACCGCCGGCGAGACCCCCTCCGCCCAGGGCACCCCCGTCATCGTCGTCGCCAGCCGCGGCGGCTCCTACGCGCCGGGCACCCCGCGCGAGGGCTACGACTTCGTACAGAACTACCTGGAGGCCGTCCTCAAGGGAACCCTCGGCCTGGACCTCGACTTCATCGTCCCGGAACTCACCATGGCCCCCCGCAACCCGGCCATGTCCGAACTGATACCCCTCTACGAGGCGTCCCGCCGGAGCGCCTTCGAGGAGGCGACCACCAAGGCCAAGGAACTCGCGGAGCGCCTCGCGGCGTAACGCCCGGGCCATGGACGCCGCGTGACGCCTCGACCCAGGACGTCACACGGCGTCCATGTCGATAGCGCCCTTTCCACATTGGCGCTCTGTCCCTGATGGCCGGGCGGCTGAGGGCGGCCGGGGCGTTCGGCCTGCCGGCGGGCCGCACATCGAGACGACGGCGGGCGAGGGTGAAGAGCACGCCGTCGGCCAGGTATGCCGCGCGGACAGCTCGGTCCCCGTCGGCGACGAAGCCCAGACCGCCCCCCGTAGCCAGGGTCGGCACGCACCAGCGATGGCCGCAGTTCAGGGCTGGGTTCGCCGCGAAAGCCGCATGAGGCGAAGCGTGCCCACACGGCAGGCAACTGGTGCGCGGGTGCGCTTACGCGTCTCCATCTGCGGGATAGGCAAACCGGGTCAGCAGATCCGTCAGCTGCTCGGGCTCGCCGGATCGCAATTCGGCAACCAGACGCTCGGCCAGCGGCTCCGCCGCAACATGGGCTGCATCGAAAAGCTCGAGCCCCTGATGCGTGATCTCCACCGCCCGCACCCGCCGGTCCCCCGGAACGGTCTTGCGTACGGCCAGCCCCCGACGCTCCAGGTCGTCCACGACCCGCATGATTCCCGCCTTGTCCGACCCCGTCGCCGCCACCAAGTCCCGCTGCACCGTGGCCCCGCGGTCGACGAGCACGATCAGCACGGCAAAATGCCGCAACTCGATACCGAGCGGCCGAAGCGCCTCCTCCATCACCGCGGCCGCTCGCCAGTGCGCCCGGCGCAGCAACAGGCCGAGAGCGAAAGGCGAGGCATCCCCAGGGCGGTCGGTCACACGCAAGGGGGCGGTCCTGTGAGGAACGTCAGCGGCCATGAGGCCACATTACAGCCATCTATTCGTCCGATACGGTCTCATTTGAAACTAAGAGTGCTACGCCAGCTGTGGCCCTGTTACCTCACGCCTGTAGGACCTCGCCAAGACCACAGGGGCGCGGTGGAGGTGTGCTTCCAGATCGCCAAGGGCGAGTGAGGCCGACACCATTGCCAGGTGATGCGCTCAACCGAGCCTGGCACCGGCACATGACCCTCGCCATGGTGGCCTGACCTACCTGACCGCCGTCCGTGCCCAAGCAGCCGGAAAGAGGGCAGCGGGAGCGGGGAACACGACGGCATCCATCCCAGCGTTCCGGAGATCCGCCGGTTGAACGGGAACGTCATCGCCCCCTTCCCCAGCAACGAGCACCGCCTGCATTGATCACGCTTCCGACGTGACGGTGGCCGGCCTCATCGACCACCAGGACGCCGTGCCGCTGGTGTTCGGCTGGGTGTTGGTTTTTGCTTGGTGGGTGTTGGTTCTTGCGTGCGGTCAGGTTGTTGTCTTGTGGGTCGGTGAAGGCGTGTCTGCTGTGCGGAGGACTATGAGTGCGTTCTCCAGCGTGGCCACGATGGCGAAGGGGAACCGGTCGAGTTCAAGGCAGAGTGCGATGTCATCGGGGTGGACTCCTTGACGTACACCCTCTGCCAGCTCGGTGGCGGCGCGTGACTCGCGGGCGCGGCGGAGGAACTCGCCTGCATTCGTGCCGGCCTGGGCGGTTTTCCGGGCGATGTATTGGGCGCACGCGAGGTCTTCATCGGCCTGGCCGTTCTCGCCGGTGATCACGAACGTGACGTTGTCACTGTTGTTTGTCTGCAGGAGCCGGGCAGTTGCCTCCGCCACCACGAAGCTGGCACACAGCACCAGTGACGCCTCCTTGACCGCGAAGACGCCGACCGTCCCTGCCGTGGTTTTCTGCACAACGGTCCGTCCGGCAAGGTCGAGAGAGCGCATCAGGCCCGGTGAGTTGAGGGTGTCGAACCCGGGCGCGGGCGGACCGTCTTTGAGCGCCACCCAGTCCGGGTGGCGGGCTTTGAGGGCGAGGGCTTCGTCCAGCGACTCGGCAAGAACGATCTTTTCCGCTCCCTGGGCGAAGGCCCAGGCAGCCACTGTGAAGGCACGCATGACGTCGACTACGACTGCCACGGACGGGGTTTCGACCAGATCGGTGATGCCAAGGAAGCGGGCGTTCATTCGGTCATGATCGCGTATGCCGGACCCGAAGCCCCCGGGCAGTGATACGCATCACGTCACCGGCAGGCCGAAGCCAGAGCCTGTTTGTGGGAACTGCGCGAGTTGTGGCGGTTGGGGATTGGTGAGTGGGTGGTTCGGGCGGGGCTCGGTTCCCGTGCGGTGGTGAGCGGTTCGAGGATGGCGAGTCCGCGCTCACGTGTTCCGTGCCGGTGGTGGTGGCTGCTCATTTCCTATGGGTCGGGTCTCGATGAGCGTGACGCGGATATGGCACCGACCGGGCCGGGGGAGGGAGTTGTGGCTGGGGTTGGTGGGCCGGGTTTCGGATTATTCGGCTGTGTCGAGTTTTACGTCGAGGTTGTGTGCCGTGTTCCAGAATTCGGGGTCTGCTTTTTGGAGCCGGGTGGCGGCGTGTTCGAGGTGGCGGCGGGCGGCTGTGCGGGCTGCTTTGGCGTTGCCCTGCTCGATGGCGGTCAGGATGGCGTGGTGTTCCTCGCGGACGGCGTCGTAGAAGTCGTTTCGGCGGGCTTCGTTGGCGCGGGTGACGCGGATGCCGCTGCGGGAGACCTCGCCGAGGTAGCGGAGGGTGGAGACCATGACCGCGTTGCCGGTCGACTCCGCGATGGAGCGGTGGAAGGCCAGGTCCTGGTCGGCGCCGTCGCCGCCTGCCGCGACGGCCGTGTCGATCGCGGCCAGGGCTTGGCGCATCCGGGCGTGGTCGTCGGGGGTGGCGCGGGTGGCGGCGAGTTCGGCCGCCTCGCCCTCCATGGCGCGGCGGACCTCGACGATCTGCAGCACCTTGGCCTTGGTGTCGGTGGTGTGGGTGGTGTCGGCTTCGAGGTCGAGTGGTCGGGTGCGCGGGGGCAGGACGAAGACGCCCCGCCCCTGGCGCGCCTCGACCAGGCCGGCGTTGCTCAGCCGGGACACGGCCTCGCGGATCACGGTGCGGCTGACGCCGAGCTGCTTGACCAGTTCCACCTCGGTCGGCAGCTTGTCGCCCGTGGTCAGCCGTCCGGACTCGATCTCGTCCGCGAGCATCGCGGCGACGCGGTCCGCGAGCCGGACGGGCCCGTCCACCTTGGTAAACATGGTTGTCAGTCTATCGGTGTGGGCTTGGCCGCCCAGGCGGTGACCGCCTGCGCGTGGTCGGCGGTGTACTGGTGCAGCACGGCTGCGAAGTCCGCGTCGGGCTCAAGGCCGAGCCGGGCGGCGCGGGTGTTGTCGAAGACGGCCGGCCAGGAGCCGACGATGGCCTCGACGGCCGGGTCCGGGGCGATGTTCACCAGGTCGGCGACGCTGTCCCCGGCGACCTGACGCAGCGTGTCGAGGATGTCGGCGACTGTGACCGTGAGGGCCGGGAGGTTGACCGGGAGGCTGCCGGACAGCTGCCCGGGGCCCTCGCCGCGCTCGGCCTGGGCCACGCGCAGGATGCCCTCGACGGTGCGGCGCGGGGAGGCGAGGGCGACGTGCAGGTCCGGGCTGACCGGGCAGGTCGCCTCGAGGCCGGCGAGTGGCTCGCGGACGATGCCGGACAGGAATCCGGAGGCTGCCGCGTTCGGCTTGCCGGGGCGCACCGAGACTGTCATCAGGCGGGTGACGCGGCCGTCGAGGAAGCCGCGGCGGGTGTACTCGGCGATCAGCTGCTCGCAGATCCGCTTCTGGACGCCGTAGCTGGACTGTGGCGTGGGCAGCGTCGACTCGCTGACGACCTCCGGAAGCGGCAGCGCGGCGTCCGAGCCGTAGACGGCGACGCTACTGGCGAAGACCACCCGTACGGTCACACCGCCGGCGGCCGACTGGGCGCGCGCGGCCTCAAGGAGGGCGCGGGTCGTGTCCAGGTTGGCGCCCATGCCGAGGTCGAAGTCCGCCTCGCACTCGGCGGAGACCGCGGCCGCGAGGTGGATGACCACGTCCACGGGCTGCGCGAACAGGTCGCCGAGGCGCTCGGTCAGGTCGCCCTGGACCACGTCCACGAGCGGGTCGGCGGCCAGCGGCGATCCCTGCGGTACGAAGAGGTCGGCGAGCACGAGGCGGGTGATGGGGGCGCCGTCGAAGGTGCGCTGCTCCAGCAGGGCCTCGGCGACCTGACGGCCCAGGAAGCCGAAGCCACCCGTGATGACGATCCTCATGCTTTGTCTCCTTGGAACTTGTTCAGCCAGCCGAGACCTTCGCTCGTGCCGGCCTTGGGGAAGTACTCGCAGCCGATCCAGCCGTCGAAGCCCAGCTCGTCGACGACGGACATGAGATGACGCAGGTTCAGTTCCCCGGCATCGGGCTCGTGGCGGTCGGGCACGCCTGCGATCTGGAGGTGGCCGACGCGGCCGGTGGGCAGGTCGCGGCGGAGTGTGGCGGTGAGGTCGCCCTCGACGATCTGGCAGTGGTACAGGTCGAGTTGGACCTTCAGGTTGGGGGCGCCCACCTCCTTCACGACCGTGTGGGCGTCGGCCTGGCGGTGCAGGAAGTAGCCCGGCATGTCGCGGCCGTTGATCGGCTCGATCAGGATGTCGACGCCGACGGTCGCTGCCTGGTCGGCGGCGTACGCGAGGTTCGACAGGTATGTCGCGCGGTACGGCGCCGGGTCGGCGCCCGGCGGTACCAGGCCCGCCATCATGTGCACGCGCGGGCAGCCGAGCGCGGCGGCGTACTCCAGGGCTCGGTCGACGCCGTCGCGCACCTGCGCCTCGCGTCCGGGCAGCGCCGCGATCCCGCGCTCACCGGCGTCCCAGTTGCCGGGCGGTGCGTTGAACAGGACCTGCTGCAGGCCGTGCGCGTCGAGACGGCGCCGCAGTTCGGTCGCCTCGTATGCGTACGGGAAGAGGTACTCGACGGCCTCGAAGCCGTCGGCTGCGGCCGCGGCGAAGCGGTCGGGGAAGTCGTGTTCGGGATACAGGGTGGACAGGTTCGCGGCGAACCTCGGCATGGTGACTCCGTAAGGTGTGAGGCAGGCTCGGTCAGCGGTTGACGACGCTCTTCTTGGTGGCGAGGACGGCCGCGGCGCCGATGACCAGGCCCAGCGCCAGGACGTACATCGGGATCGCCGTCGAGTCGGTGGCGTCCTTGATCGAGCCGATCATGTACGGGCTGACGAAGCCGGCCAGGTTGCCCACCGAGTTGATGACGGCGAGTCCGGCGGCGGCCGCGGTGCCGCTGAGGAAGGCGGTCGGCAGCGACCAGAACAGCGGAGCGCAGGTCAGCACGCCCGCGGCGGCGATCGAGAGCGCGAGAAGGGACAGGGCGGTCGACCCGGTCCAGCTCGCGGCCAGCGAGAAGCCGACGGCGCCCATCAGGCTCGGGAAGACCAGGTGCCAGCGGCGTTCGCGCCGCTTGTCGGCGGAGCGGCCGAAGAGGTTCATCGCGACGAGCGCGGCCAGGTACGGCACGGCGCTCAGCGCGCCGATCGCGAAGCCGCCCGTGACGCCGGTGGACTCGACGAAGGTCGGCATCCAGAAGGTGAGCGCGTACTGGCCCATCACGAAGAAGAAGTAGATGAGGCACATCAGCCACACCTTGGGGTCGCGGAACGCGTCCCACGTCTTGCCGTGCTTGCTGTGGTGCTGGGTGTCCTGCGCGAGTGCGCGCTCGATCACGCTCTTGTCGTCGTCGCTCAGCCACTTCGCGTCGCGCACGCTGTTGTCCAGGTAGAACAGCGTCATCACCCCCACCGCGATGGCGGGCAGCGCCTCGATGAGGAACAGCCACTGCCAGCCGTTCCAGCCGCCGGTGCCCTCGAAGACGTCCATGATCCAGCCCGAGAGCGGGTTGCCGAAGATGCCCGCCACGGGGATGGCCGACATGAACAGCGCGATCACCCGGGCCCGCCGCGCGGAGGGGAACCAGTACGTGCAGTAGAGGATGACGCCCGGGTAGAACCCGGCCTCGGCGGCGCCGAGCAGGAACCGGAGCACGTAGAACGTCGCTTCGTTGTTGACGAAGACGAACAGTGCCGAGACCACGCCCCAGCTGATCATGATCCGGGCGATCCAGGTGCGGGCACCGACCTTTTGCAGCATCAGGTTCGAGGGGACTTCGAACAGGAAGTAGCCGATGAAGAACAGGCCGGCGCCGAGGCCGTACGCCGCCTCGCTGAAGCCGAGGTCCTGGGACATCTGCAGCTTGGCGAAGCCGACGTTGACCCGGTCCAGGTAGGAGACGACGTAACACAGGATCAGGAAGGGGACGATGCGCCGGATGACCTTGCGGAACACGGCGTTCTCGCGGGTCAGTTCGGGGCTTTCGGCCGTGGGGACGGTCGTAGGCATGAGGGGCACTTCCTTGTGCGTCTCAGGGGTTTTCGAGCGGATGGGGACGGGAGCGGGGTTTTACCAGGAGGCGCCGAAGACGGTCCTCAGTTCGGCGATGGCGTCGTCGGGGAGCGGCTCCGGCCTGCGGTCGGTCGTCAGCCAGAGGCGTGCGGTCTCCTCCAGCTCCTCCAGTACGGCCAGTGCGGACGCGGCGTCCGGGCCCCAGACGACGGGGCCGAGCCGGTCGAGGAGCACAGCCCGGATCGGAGTGCCGTTCACCGCACGGGAGTTGATGCGGTCCGTGACCAGGTCGGCGACGCGCGGGTCGCCGGGACGGTGGTACGGGACCAGCGGGACGTGGCCCACCTTCATCACGTAGTACGGGGTGAGGGGCGGGAGCACGTCGTCCTGCTGCCACACGCCGGCCAGCGTCAGCGCGACCAGGTGCGTGGAGTGGGTGTGGATGACGAACCTGGCGGTGGGGTCGGCCGCGTAGATGCGCCGGTGCAGCGTGAGCGTCTTGCTGGCGCGGTCGCCCGCGATCTGCTCGCCGGCAGCGTCGACCTGCGCGAGCCGGTCGGCGTCGAGGAAGCCGAGGGCCGCATCGGTCGGCGTGATCAGGTGGCCGTGGCCGTCGTCGAGCTTCGCGCTGATGTTGCCGGCGCTGGCGTGGACGTAGCCGCGGCCGAACAGGCTGGTGCCGACGCGGACGATCTCGGCGCGGGCGGCAGCCGCCTTGAGGTCCTGTGTCTTGAGGCCCTGAGTCACTTGGACTCCTCGTTCAGGAGGGTGAAGGCTGCGGTGAAGAAGTCCGGGCCGCCGAAGTTGCCCGACTTGAGCGTGATGTGGAGGGTGTCGCCGCCGGGCAGCGGCGCCGCGCACCACGGCACGCCCGGGTCGATCTGGCCACCGATGCGCAGGCCCGTGAGGCCGAGCGCCTGCACGACGGCGCCGGAGGTCTCGCCGCCCGCGACCACGAGCTGCCGTACGCCGCGCTGGATGAGTCCCTTGGCGACGCGGGCGAGCGTTTGCTCGACCAGCTCACCGGCCTCGGCGGCGCCGAGCTGCCCCTGCACCGAGCGGACCGCGTCCGGCGACTCGGTCGAGTAGACGAGCACGGGCCCGTCGGCGAGGTGCTTGTCGGCGAAGGCGAGCGCCTGGGCGGCGATGTCCTCGCCGGCGGCGATCCGCAGGGGGTCGACGCTGAACGCGGGGCGGCCGGTGCTGAGGAACTCCCGTACCTGGCCGTTCGTGGCGGCGGACACCGAACCGGCGACGACGGCCTGCCGGCCGCAGGCAGGCGGCAACTGGGCGGCGGCCGCGGACGGTTCGAAACCCCAGTTCGCGGGCAGCCCGATCGCCAGCCCCGAACCGGCGGTCACCAGCGCCAGCTCCTTGACCGCCGCACCGAGCCGTACGAGATCGTCATTGGACACGGCGTCGACGATCGCGGCGCCGACCCCCTCGGCCCGCAGCTGCGCGATCCGGGCCCGGACGGCACCTGCGTCTTGTGCCACCACCGTGTGGTCGATGAGGCCGACGGGCCGCGTCGTCTGCGCGTCGAGCACGGACACCAGGTTGGAGTCGGTCATCGGTGTGAGCGGGTGGTGGCGCATGCCGGACTCGCCGAGCAGGACGTCGCCGACGAACAGGTGCCCCTTGAAGACGGTGCGCCCGTTGTCGGGGAACGCGGGCGTCGCGACGGTGAAGTCGGTGCCGAGCGCGTCCATCAGGGCCTCGGTGACCGGGCCGATGTTGCCGGCCGGCGTCGAGTCGAAGGTGGAGCAGTACTTGAAGTAGATCTGCTCGGCGCCCGCGGCGCGCAGCCACTCAAGGGCGCGCAGGGACGCCTCGACGGCCTCGGCCGCAGGGACCGTACGCGACTTGAGGGCGATGACCACCGCGTCCGCGTCGGCCGCGGGATCAGTCGTGGGGTCCGTGCCCTCGGCCGGTACGTCGATCAGCTGGACCACGCGCATGCCCGCGCGCACCAGGTTGTTGGCCAGGTCGGTGGCGCCGGTGAAGTCGTCGGCGATGCACCCGAGGCGGACGCTCACGTCAGTCCTCCTTCTTGGGCTGGTGGGTCGGCTGGGGCTGGTTCACGGGCTGTGGCAGGTCGATGCCGGGGAAGATCTTGATGACCGCGCTGTCGTCCTCACCGCCGAGCCCGCAGGCCGACGCCTGCAGGAACATCTGGTGGGCGGTGGCGGACAGCGGCAGCGGGAACTTCTGCGGCCGGGCCGAATCCAGTACGAGCCCCAGGTCCTTGACGAAGATGTCGACGGCGGACAGCGGCGTGTAGTCGCCCGCCAGCACATGGGCCATACGGTTCTCGAACATCCATGAGTTGCCGGCGCTGTGCGTGATGACCTCGTAGAGGGCCTCGGCCGGAACGCCGGCCTTGATCCCCAGAGCCATCGCCTCGGCCGCAGCGGCGATGTGGACGCCCGCGAGCAGCTGATTCACGATCTTGACCTTCGAGCCAAGACCGGCGTGGTCGCCGAGACGGTACACGGTGGCGCTCATGGCCTCGAGTACCGGGTCGGCGACGGCGTACGCCGCGGCGCAGCCCGACGTCATCATCGTCAGCTCACCGGCGGCCGCGCGCACAGCGCCGCCGGAGATGGGCGCGTCCAGGTAGAGCACGCCCAGCTCGCCCAGACGGCCCTCCAGCCCGGCGGACCAGTCCGGGTCGACCGTCGAGCACATCACGTAGACGGAACCGGGGCGCAGCTGCTCGGCTGCCCCGCCGTCGCCGAAGAGGACCGACTCGACCTGCGCCGCGTTGACCACGACGCCGATCAGGACGTCCACCCCGGCCGCCAGCTCGGCGGGGGAGGCGAACGCCGTCCCGCCGCCGCGGGCGAAGTCGGCGGCCACTTCCGGCCGCAGGTCGTGGACTCCCACGTCGTATCCGGCGGTGCGCAGGCTGCGGGCCATGCCCAGGCCCATGGCCCCGAGCCCCACCACGCCCACACGCGGCCGCGCCGGCCGCTGCTGGTCGTTCATGTCCGCCCTCGTCATCGTTGACTCGTCGACTCGTACGTGTCGTTGTGCTGCTCCCGTTACAAGCAGCGATCGGGTCATATGATGACCTGCGGACGTCGCGGAGTACAGAGTGATGCCCGTCACGCTCCCAAGTGCCGCCCCTGCCGGTGCCGGCTCCGCCACCCAAGGCCGGCATCGCGGCGGCCGTCGCTTTCCTCGCTTCCCCCGACGGCGGCTGGGTCACGGCCCGTGCCCTCGACGCCGACGGCACCCACCCCGGGCCGAAGCAGCTCGGCTGACCGTGGCCCCGGGCACATCAGTGTCGGCGCGGTTGACGGTGAACATGGCCCGGGTGCGGGCGGCGGGGGAGTGGGTGCGGGAGTGGGCGAGTGCGAGGATGTCGACGGCCTCGCTGGGGAAGGCCCGCCATGTCGCCTGGTAGACGAGGTCGGCGAGGATGCCGGCGCCGGGGTCGCGGTGCCCGTGAGGTGGGCGGCGTGCACGGTGGTGTGCCGGCGTTCTGGGGCCCACCTGCAGGCCGCCGGTGGTGCGGTCGGGTGCAGGCGGAAGACCTCGGAGCAGTCCGGGGTCTTCCGTATCGTGCGCAAGGTGGTACGTGCTTCAGGCTGCCACCCGTACCGTCCCCTCCGACGCAACGTGGTCGGCCACCACCCGCCGCCGTCGTACCGGAATGCCCAGCGTCGGGTTGGCAACACCCCAGACCGCGCCCTTGCAGACCAACTCCTTGTAGCGGACCGCGAAGCGGCCGGCCAGGGTACGGTCCACGGAGCGGTCGTCGGCGGTGACGAACTGGATCAGCCCCTCCTTGCGGCCGAGCGAGATGCACTGGTTGAAGTAGCGCAGCGGGGCGCTCGCCGCCTTGCCGCCACTGAGTCGAGCCGCGATGGAGTCCGCGGCCCGCCATGCCATGGGGGCGCCCGAGGCGCAGGACATACGCAGTGGCTTGTCGCCGGCGCCCAGGGCGTGACCGGCGTCGCCGATCGCGTACACGTCCGGGTGCGAGAGCGAGCGCATCGTCGCGTCGACCACGATTCGGCCGGTGTCCGCGAGCTCGAGGCTGGTGGACTTCGCCGGCAGGTGGACCGCGAAGCCCGTGGTCCAGACGGTGACGGCGGCCGGAATGGTCCGGCCGTCCGCGGTCGTGACCCGGTCCGCCTCGACCGTGGTCACCGGCGCGTTCTCGTACACCGTGATGCCGAGCCCGTCGGTGACCTTGCGCAGGTGCGTGCGGCCCTTCGGGGAGAGCCAGTCGCCCAGTTCGCCGCGCGAGGCGAGCGCGACGTCGAGGTCTGGGCGGGCCTCGGCCACCTCCGTGGCGAACTCCAGTCCGGTCAGGCCGCCACCCACGACGACCACCGTCTCGCCCTCGGCGAGCTGGGCCAGGCGCTCGCGCAGCCGGAGCGCGCCGGGGCGGCCCGCGATCTGGTGGCCGTGCTCGGCGACGCCCGGGACGCCGCCTGCGTTCCATCCGCTGCCGAGGGCGTAGACGAGGGTGTCGTACGACAGTTGTTCCGAGCCGTCGGCGCTCTCCACGGCGACCGTCTTGCGGTCCACGTCGATCGACGTGACCTTCGCGAGCTTCAGCTCGACCCCCGTGCCCGCGAACATCTCGCGCAGCGGGCGCGACTTCAGCTCCTGGCCCACGGCCAGCTGGTGCATCCGGACCCGCTCGACGAAGTCGGGTTCGGCGTTGACGAGGGTGATGGCGACGTCCTCGCGGCGCAGCCGCTTGGCGAGCCGGCCGGCCGCGATCGCTCCGGAGTAGCCGGCGCCGAGGACGATGATGCGGTGCTGCATTTTCCTGCTCCTGTCTGCGCGGTTCCGGCGCCTTCTGGCCCGGTCACGCCCCTTGAACCGGGCAGCCCGCGGATTCCTGACAGGAGAGGAGTGTGACCTGAGTCACATAGCGGCTCAGAGGGCTTCGGCCAGGACCGGAGTACCGAAATCGCCCGCGGCCCAGCGCTCCGTCGCGCGCTCCAGCTTGTCCGGGTTGACCTGGCTGCGGACCGCGACGATGCCCTCCCGCGTCCGCTCCAGGCACATGATGCCGAAGACCCGCCCGTCGATCACCGCGACGATCGCGGGGCTGCCGTTGGCGGTGGTGGCGTAGAGGTCGGGCGAACCGCCGACCAGATCCCGCTTGGCCTGGGCCGGCTTGAACATCCCCCGCAGGAACTTCGCCACCGCGAGTGCGCCCTCGAAGGCGCTGGCCCGGGCCGGCACCTTCCCGCCACCGTCGCCGACCGCGATGGCGTCCGAGGTGAGCAGCCTGATCAGCGGCCCGGTCTCACCACTGGTCGCCGCAGCGAGGAACTCCTCGACGATACGGCGCGCGGCCGCCTCGTCGATCTCGATCAGCGCCCCGCCGGCAGCCCTGCCCAAAGCCGCCCCATCAGCAGCACCCCCGCCCGAAGCCGCCTGCGCCCTGCCCTGCGCCACATGCTTCTTCGCGCGATGGAAGATCTGCTGGCTGGCCGCCTCGCTGAGGTCGAGGATCGCGGCAATCTCCCGGTGGGAGTAGGCGAACGCCTCGCGCAGCACGTACACCGCACGCTCGTTGGGCGAGAGCCGCTCCAGAAGGACCAGCACGGCGTACGACACCGACTCGCGCTGCTCGGCCGTCTCCGCCGGGCCCAGCATCGGGTCCCCTTCGAGCAGCGGTTCGGGCAGCCACTGGCCGACGTATGTCTCGCGGCGCGCACGGGCCGAAGTGAGCTGGTTGAGGCAGAGGTTGGTGAGCACCTTGGTCAGCCAGGCCTCGGGCACCTCGATGCGCTCGGCATCGGCGGCCTGCCAGCGCAGATAGGTCTCCTGTACGGTGTCCTCCGCCTCGCTCGCCGAGCCGAGCATGCGGTAGGCGATGGCCTCGAGACGGGGCCTGGCCGCCTCGAACCGGTCCACGTCACTCAGGGTCAGGGCCATGCCAGGATCCTAACCGGCGGGATGCGCGGTTCCACGGCCGTCCTGGCCTTGACCGTCCTCGCCGTCCGAGGCCGCCGTCGAGGGCGCGACAAGACCAGCCAACTCCTTCGCCGCATCTCCATCCAGCTCGAACGGGTGCTGCAACGGATCCACTTCTGCCCAGGTCAGGGCATGCGCCCACAAGTCAGTCACCGCACCACTCTGCCGTGAGCAGCGGCTCGAACACCAACCTGATATCGAGCGGCAGCGCTACACACTGGGAAACGATCACCATCGCTTCTGGAATGCCTTTGCCAGGGGCTCGTCCCAGGCGGCGACGACGCGGGGATTTCGGCAAGGTGGTCGCCGTCCTCCGGGCTTGGGAGGCTAAGCCTTGACCTTGACCTTGACCTTGACCTTGACCTTGAGGTCAAGGTCAAGGGTGCAGCTGGACTCCCTGCGGGTGCTGGGCGGTCTGCGGGTGACCGGTGTGGAACGCCGGAGCAAGGGTTCGCGAGGATGCGTCGGCGTTCTTGCTCTCGTGCAGCCGGTGCGCGGCGTACGCGGCCAGAGCCAGGCCAGGCAGGCGAACGCCGCCGTGTGCAGGAGTGCGCGGACGGCAGCAGCGGCAGTCACCGGACGAGGGAATCCGCGAGGTCCGTGGCCGTTCGTTCGTCGAGCGGGGCGTGGCCCAGTAGGAAGCGGTACCAGAACACGCCGTAGACCTGATCGACCATGAGGTCGAGGTCACGGCCCTCCGGGAGCTCACCGCGTTCACGGCCCCGTTCGAGGACCTCCCGCAGCGCGGCGCGGCGCGCCCCTGTGAACTCCCGCATCAGGTCGGCCAGATGAGGGTCGCGGGCCGCCTCCCGCGCCAGCGTGCGCAGGGCGGGCGCGGTCGGCGGGGTGCTCGCCCCCTCGTGATCCGGTCGGCTTCCTCGGGGTGGACCTGGGGATCGTGAACATCGCGGTCACCTCTGACGGGGCCCGACACTGCGGTCGCCGCGTCTACCGCAAGCGGGAACAGGATCGCAAGCTGCGTTCCAAGCTGCAGAAGAAGAACACCAAGTCCGCCAAGCGGCGGGCGAAGAAGTACGCGGGCAAGGAAGCCCGGCGCGCCAAGGACATCAACCACAAGATTTCGAAGCGGATCGTGGCGGAGGCTGAACGCACCGGTCGCGGGATCGCCCTGGAAGACCTGAAGGGCATTCGCGAGCGGGCACGGCTGAGAAAGCCCCAACGCGTCAAGATCCACTCCTGGCCGTTCGCCCAGCTCGGATCGTTCATCGCCTACAAGGCGAAGCGGGCCGGGGTGCCGGTGGTCTACGTCGATCCGGCCTACACCAGCCAGGATGCTCGAAGTGTCATCACACCGCACGCGGCAACCGGCCCTCCCAGGCCTGTTTCTCGTGCCGGGTCTGCGGATTCGTTGATCACGCAGACCACAACGCGTCCCACAACATCGCCCACCGTGGGTGGTACGTGTGGGTCTGCGGGGGCCGGTCAACGGCCCCCGAACTCACCCTCATCGTGTGAGAACTGGACGCAGCCGAACCCATCACAGCCAGTGATGACTCGAGCAGCAAACCCGGTCGTTCACGACCGGGTAGTTGATTGCGAGCGGCACCAGGCCCGGCGCCCACGAGGCGCTCGCGCGCGGCGGCCGGCTCATGCACGTCTACGTCTTCGGCCATCTCCCGGTCCAGCTGGGACTCGCGGTCACGGGCGGCGCGGTGGGCGCGGCCGTCGCCGGGTCGGGGAGCCATATCGCCGCGCCCCTGGCAGGCTGCGTCCTGGGCGGCGTAGCCCTGTTCCTCATGGCGACGGCCATGGTCCGTGCCGCGTTCACCGGCCCTTGCGACCGCGTCGTACTCATCCGGCTGGTGACCGCGGGCGCGGCGCTGTGCCTGCTGCCCCTCGCCGGTCACGCCCCCGTGGCCGGTGTCCTCGCCGCGCTCGCGGCCCTGCTCGCCGCGTCGGTCGTGGCCGAGACCCCGGCCCACCGCCGCTGCCTCGGCCTCTAGGGCAGCGCCCCGGGTACGGCGGAGGCCCCCGGTGCGCACATGCGCACCGGGGGCCTCCTGGAAAAGCCACCGGGACGACCCGCTCAGACGGTCTCTGCGATCGTCCTGCCGGCACCATGTTCTCCGGCCGTGTACCGGGACCGTCACCGGTGCACGGCATGGAGGCCCGGCCTGCCCGCCGACACCCTGCCTGGGTTCGCAGCACATACATCACGTCGGCCAGCGCTGCCCGGTCGGGAACGCGCAACCGTCCCGGACGGCGTCGGCTTGCCGCTCGGGAGCAGGTGGCAACAGCGGAGCAACCCCGCGAGGGACGCGCTCCACGGCACTAGGCCGTGGGGCGCGCCGCCGCGGTCCTCAGGACGTCACGTCGGTGACCTTCCACCGTTGATTGGAACCGGAGTTGGGCTGCCAGGTCCCGACGGGCGCGCCCTCGTGCGTGGCCTGTCCGCCGACCTCGAGGAGGCGGCCCGTACCGGCGTTGACGAGCGTGTACGTGCCGTCGCCCGTCGTCGACATGATCCATTGCGCGGCCGCGTCCCGCTCGTCCGTGTCGGGTTCGACGATCGGCGCACCGTCGCGGATGGCGAGCCGCCTGCCGTCGGCGGCGCTGGTGAAGACGTGCCGCCTGCGGTTCGCCGGTCCTTCGCCGTTGATCTGCGCGAGCCGCCACCGTTGACCGGCCGTGCCCGTCCCCGACTCGATGACGAGTGTGCTGGCGCCGTCGGCGACGGTGAGGTCTTTGCCGCTCTGCACGCCGGTCAGCTCGTACGCGCGTCCCTTGCGAAGCGTCGCGGCGTCCTTCGTGACCCCGGACACGCCCTTGATCACGAACGTGGTCACCGACTGCGCGGGCACCGTGAAGGTGGCCGTACGGCCCGTCACCGCGATCGGCGTCTGCTCGGCCAGCTTGCCGTCCGTGCTGGTCACGACCGGGGTGACGGTCGCGCCCTGGCGTACGGTCGCGAACTTCGACAGGTCGAGCGTCACCGTGCGGGAGGACGTGGTGCTGTTGACGTGGACGACGGTGGCGCCGTTGCCGCCACGGGTGACGGCTGCGGTGCTGCTCGTGTCGTCGGTCTTGATGAGGTGGTCGCCGGGACGGATGTAGTGGGTGAAGTTCCGGGCGGTGTCGAACTTCGTGTTCGTGTGGACCGGGCAGGTCTCCAGGGTGTCGTCGGGGCCGGCGCTGAAGGAGACCTGGATCTCGCCCCAGTTGCCTCCCTTGGCGGATTCCCCGCCGGGCTTCATGTTGTCCCAGTCCTCGACGGGCTGCCAGAACACCCAGGCGCTGGGCTCCAGTTCGCGCAGGTCGTCGACGATGTGCTGGGCGAGCCCGAGTCCGGGCCGCATGTCGGTGAAGGACTGGCCGTCGCCCCAGTCGCCCTCGACCTCGCTCATCCACAGCGGCTTGCCGTCGGCCTTGGCGAGGTCGCGGACGGAGGTCCGGCCGCCGGTGCCGTACGTGTGGACGTTCATCTGGGCGACGTGGCTCTTCACGTCGGCCGGGTAGCTGGTCCAGTTCGTGGCGAAGGTCGTCGGGTTGGTCTCGTCCATCGCTGAGACGACCGCCGTCGTCCGCGCTTTCTTGAGCGCGGCGTCGAGCGCGGGCACGATCTTCTGCTGGAGGGCGGGGCCGATGTGACACCCCTCCTGACGGCCACTGGTCGGATTCCCGTCGGCGCCCAACTTCGTACCCCAGTAACTGGTGTTGGGCTCGTTGCACGGGTCGACGGTCTTCACCTTGATGCCGTGCGCCTTCTCCAGGCGCCGCGTCGCCCCGGCCAGATAGGTGGCGAAGTCGTCGACGGACGCCTCCTTCAACTGGTCTCTCGACGCGTCGAAGCCGCCGGAGACATAGCCGCTGACCGTCATGAAGTACGGCGGCGAGTTGGAGAACGTCTCCCAGTGGGTGATGTCCTTCTTGATCCGGTCCACCCACCAGCGCTGGGTGGCGTCGGCGTCCCCGTTCCAGTGCTCCCCGTTGTCGGGGTCCCACCAGTCGGTGTCGGTGCGGGTGGTGCCCTCGGGCGCCTTCCACCAGCCCTCGACGGCGCCGCCCGCCCTCAAGTAGTCCGGTACGTCGGGGGCGTTGCCGCCGCCTATGTTGTAGCGGGCGATGTTCAGGGCGAGGCCGTCACGGCCGAAGACGAGGTCGGCTATCCGCTCGCGGATCTCGTCCGGGTAGTGCCCGGTCGCGTTCGCGAACCAGACCAGGCTGGTGCCCCACCCCTCGAACCGCTCGTGCCGGTACGAGGGGTCGGGGGTGACCGTGACCGTCGCGCCGGCGGCCGCGGCGACGAGCGGTGCGGCTGAGAGCTGGGTTCCTGCGGCCGCGGCCGTGGCCGCGGCGATGCCGATGAACCGTCTGCGGGTCAAGCGCGCCAACGTGTGCTCCCAATGTCGTTGTGTGGGCGGGGTGTCGGTGGTGCGAGAGCGGGTGGATTCAGGAGGCGGACTGCCGCAGGACGGCGACCTGGCGGGGCGCCAGGACGAGGCCGTCGCCCTCGGTCCGCGGCGCGACGAGCACGTCACCGGTCAGACCCGGCAGCGCCACCTGCTCGTCGCTCCGGTTGACCAGGAACAGATAGCGGTACTCCGTGTCGCGCCGCACGACGTGCTCCACCAACCCCCGTGCGTCTTCCGGGAGTTCGCTGGCCACCTTGGCAGGCGCGAGCAGCTCGGGCAGCAGCACGGTCAGCCCGTCGACGCCGAGCCGGGTGGACACGTACGTGGCCGAGCCACGGCCCGTGCCGCGCCGGGTGACGGCAGGGCGCGACGCGTACGTGCCGGTGCGGTAGCCCGCCAGGACCTCGACGTCCGTGCCGGTGACGGAGATCCGGTCGGTCCACAGGCTGCCGGTGGTGCCGTTGTCCAGCTCGACGGTGTCGCCGTCGAGCAGTGGCCCGAACTCCTCGATGCGGATGCCGAGGACGTCGCGCAGCGCGCCCGGGTAGCCGCCGAGCCAGACGTGGTCGTTCTCGTCGACGATCGCGGAGAAGTACGTGGTGACGAGGTGGCCGCCGCCCTCGACGTACCGGGTGAGTTCCTTGGCGAGCGGTTGTGGCACCACGTGCAGGACGGGCGCGATGACGACGTCGTACGCGGACAGGTCGGTGCGGTGGGCGGGCACCACGTCGGCGCGGTGGCCGAGACGAAGCAGCGCCGAGTACCAGTCGAGGGCCTCGCGGTGGTAGTCGAGGCGGGAGGTGGGGTGGGAGTCCTGCTCGCCGGCCCACCAGGAGTCCCAGTCGAAGAGGATCGCCACACGGGCGGGTTCGCGCTCGCTGCCCGCGATGGGGGCGAGCGCGTCGAGGGTGCGGCCCAGCTCGACGACGGAGCGGAAGAGTTCACTGTCGGCTCCGGCGTGCGGGACCATCGCCGAGTGGTATTTCTCGGCTCCGGCTGCCGACTGGCGCCACTGGAAGAAGCAGACGGCGTCGGCGCCGTGTGCGACGTGCAGCAGCGAGTCGCGGGCCAGCTCTCCAGGCGTCTTGGGTGGGTTGACGGGCTGCCAGTTCACGGCGCTGGTGGAGTGCTCCATCAGGAACCAGGGGCGGTGTCCCGCGATGCCGCTGCTGAGGTTGGCGGAGAAGGAGAGTTCGTCGCGGTCCTGCGGTCCGGGGGTGACGTAGTGGTCGTTGGCTACGAAGTCCACCTCGTCCGCCCAGTCCGCGTAGTCCATGCCCTTGGTGCCCGGCATCACCATGAAGTTGGTGGTGACCGGCGTGTCCGGGGTGAGCTCGCGCAGGATCTCTCGCTCGGCGAGCAGGTGGTCCTTGAGCGAGTCCGACGAGAAGCGCTTGAAGTCGAGCTGCTGGGTCGGGTTCGGGTGCGAGGCGGCGAGCCGCGGCGGCAGTAGCTGCTCCCAGTCGCTGTAGCGCTGGGACCAGAAGGCCGTCCCCCAGGCGTTGTTGAGGGCGTCGAGCGTGGTGTAGCGGCGGCGCAGCCAGGTCCGGAAGGTGCGGGCGGCGTCGTCGGAGTAGTCGTAGACGTTGTGGCAGCCCAGCTCGTTGTTGACGTGCCAAGCGACCAGGGCCGGGTGGTCGGCGTAGCGGGACGCGAGGCGGCGGACGAGGTTCAGGGCGTGCTCGCGGAAGACGGGCGAGGTGGGCCGCCAGTGCTGCCGGGCGCCCGGCCACAGTGTCTCGCCGCTCGCGGTCACCGGCAGGATCTCCGGGTGCGCGGTGGTGAGCCACGGCGGCGGCGACGCGGTGGCGGTGGCCAGGTCGACGCCGATGCCGCCCGCGTGCAGCAGGTCCATGATCTCGTCGAGCCAGCCGAAGTCCCAGGTGTCGGCGGTGGGTTGGAGCCGCGCCCAGGAGAAGATGGCGAGGGAGACGACGTTCACCCCGGCCTCACGCATCAGCCGGATGTCGTCCGCCCACACCTCCCGTGACCACTGCTCGGGGTTGTAGTCGGCTCCGTAGCCGAGGCGCCGGGTGCCGTCCGAGCCCTTCGCGTACGGGAAACGGGAGGTGAGGGGGGCGGTCATGCGCGTCCTTTCGGGGAGCGGTCTTCCACAGGTACGGTCGCGGGAGGCGGCGGGCTACTTCTCGACGGTGAAGCCCTGCTCGGTGCCGTACTTGACGGACGCGTCCTGCCAGGACTTCAGCCCGGCGGTGAGCTTGGTCGAAGAGACGTACGCCTTGCCGACGGTGTCGTTGAAGATCGAGTTGGAGTACACCTGGTACGGCAGGTACTTCCAGTCGGTGGGCACACTCTTCGCGGACTCGGCGAAGACCTTGTTGGCCTTCTGGCCGCCGAAGTACGGGAACTCGGTGTTCTGGAACGACGAGGAGTTCAGGTCCTTCGTCGTCGCGGGGAACGCGCCGTTCTTGATACGGGTCTGCACGCCCGCACCGGAGTTGGTGTACTCGACGAACGCGTAGGCGAGTTCCTTGTTCTTGCCGAGCTCGGGCAGCGCGAGCGAGCTGCCGCCGTTCTCGGAGCTGGTGTTCGCGCCCTTCTCCCACTGCGGCATGGGGGCGACGCGCCAATCACCGGAGGCGCCCTTCACGCCGGAGGCGAAGTTGGCGGGCATCCAGGCGCCGGTGGGCAGCGTGGCGATGGTTCCGTCGCCGAGGCCCTTGTACCAGTCATCGGTCCAGCCGGTGACGGGCGCGATGAGCTTCTCGTCGATCAGCTTCTGCCAGGTGTCGGTGTACTTCTTCGCGCCCGCGTCGGTGAAGTCGATGCCGACCTTGGTGCCGTCGACCTTGTACGGGTGCGAACCGGCCTGCCACAGCAGGCTGGTGGTCAGGCCCGCGTCGCCGACGTCGCTGGTGATGTACGCCTTCGGGTCGGCCTTGTGCAGCTTGCGGGCGGCCTCGACGTACTCGTCCCAGGTCGTCGGGACGGCGATCTTGTACTTGTCGAAGACCTTCTTGTTGTAGAAGAGCGCCATCGGGCCGGAGTCCATGGGCAGGCCGTAGACGCCGGCGCCGGACTTCACCGAGTTCCACGGCCCGGGCGAGTACGAGTCCGCCAGGTTCTCGGCGCCGTACGCCTTGAGGTCGGTGATCTGCTTCGTCAGGGCGTACTGGCCGAGCGCGTAGTACTCGATCTGCGCGACGTCCGGGACGCCCTTCTTCGCCGAGATCGCGTTCGACAGAGCCTTGTACTGGTCGTTGTTGGTGCCCGCGTTGACCAGCTTGATGTCGACCTTCGGGTACTTCTTCTCGAAGTCGGCGGCGACCTGCTTCAGGGTGGGCTCCCACGCCCACACCGTGACGGTGCCGCCCTTCTTGAGGGCCGACTGGATGTCGGCCGAACTGACCTGCTTGTCACTCGAGGTGTCGTTGTCGGAGCCGCCGCAGGCGGTGGCCCCGAGGGCGAGGGCGCAGAGGAGACCTATGCCGCGCAGCAGGCGGCGGGAGTTCTTGGGCATGGGCATGCTTCCACTTCTTCGTGGTCCTACAGAGGGTGTACGGGGCGTGAACTGCGGTGCTGCGCCTACTCCTTGACACTTCCGGCGGAGAGACCGGACTGCCAGTACTTCTGGAGCAGCAGGAAGGCGGCGATCAGCGGCACGATGGTGAGCAGTGAGCCGGTGAGCACCAGGTGGGGTATGGCCTCGCCGCCGGCCGTCTGCGCCTGCTTGTTCCAGGAGTCCAGGCCGAGCGTGAGCGGATACCAGTCGGGGTCCTTCAGCATGATCAACGGCAGGAAGTAGTTGTTCCAGGTCGCGACCGTGGTGAAGAGCAGGACGGTGACGGTGCCGGGCGCGAGCAGCGGCAGGGCGACCTGGAAGAAGGTGCGCAGCTCGCTCGCGCCGTCGATGCGGGCGGCCTCCATCAGCTCGGTGGGGATCGCCTCGGTGGCGAACACCCACATCAGATACAGGCCGAACGGCGAGATCAGCGACGGGATGATGACGGCCCACGGGGTGTCGGTGAGCCCCATCTTGCTGAACATCAGGAACGTGGGGACGGCAAGGGCCGTGCCCGGCACCGCGACCGCCCCGATGACGACGGCGAACACGGCGCGCTTGCCGGGGAAGGCGAACTTGGCGAGCGCGTATCCGCCGAGGACCGCGAGGAAGGTGGCGCCGCCCGCGCCCACCACCACGTACAGGAGGGTGTTGAGGAGCCAGCGGCCGAAGACACCGTCCTGGTACGTGAAGGTCTCGCCGATGTTGTGCCAGAGGTCGAAGTTCCCGTCGAACCACAGGCCGAACGAACGGGCCAGGCCCTGCTGGGACTTGGTGGCACTGATCAGGAGCCACACGAGCGGCAGCAGACTGTAGACGAGGACGGCGCCGGTGAGCACGGTCAGCAGGACGCTGCGCCGGGGGCGCCTGGGTGTGCGGCGCCGCACGGTGCGCAGGCGCGGGGCGGCGGACTCGAGCGGTGCCGTCGGCCGCACGGAGCCGGTGGTGGTGGTCATCGCGCTCACGCTCCCTTGCGCATGCCGCGCAGCTGGACCACATAGGCGACGATCATCGTGATCATGCCCATGACGATGGCGACCGTCGCGGAGTAGTTCTGCTGCTGGCCCGCGAAGGACAGCGAGTACGTGTAGAAGTTCGGGGTGTAGTCGGTGGTGATCGCGTTCGGCGCGAGCTTCTGGAGGATGGCGGGCTCGTTGAAGAGCTGGAAGCTGCCGATGATCGAGAAGATCGTGGCGATGACGAGGGCGCCGCGGATCGCGGGGAGCTTGATGGCCGTGATGACGCGCCACTGTCCGGCGCCGTCGATCTCGGCCGCCTCGTACAGCGAGTGCGGTACGACGCGCAGCGCGGCGAAGAAGATCAGCATGTTGTAGCCGACGAACTCCCAGGTCACGATGTTGCCGATGGACGCGAGGACCAGGTCGGCGGACAGCGGGTCGGGCAGCTTCACGCCGAACGCGTCGTTGACGTCGCCGACCAAGCCGTAGCGGGTGCCGTACATGAAGCCCCACATGAGGGTCGCGACGACGGCGGGTACCGCGTAGGGCAGGAAGACGGTGATCCGGAAGAAGTCCTTGCCGTAGAGGCGGCCGCTGTCGATCGCGAGGGCGACGAGCAAGGCGATGCCGAGCATGATCGGCACCTGGATCAGCAGAAACAGTCCGACGCGGACGACCCCGTCCCAGAACTGGCCGTCCTGCAGGGCCTGTTGGTAGTTGTCCAGGCCCACGAAGGTGGTGCCGCCGATGAGCTGTGTGCGGAACAGGCTCAGATAGACCGAGTACGCAAGCGGCGCCAGGAAGACCAGGGCGAAGACGAGCACGAAGGGGCCGATGAACCCCCACCCCGTCCACGAGCGGCGCGCCCTGCGTACCGGTGGCCCGGCCGGTCGTGGCCTTGCGGCGGCCGGCGGTTGAAGCGTCGTCATCTCGCGTCCCTCGCTCGTACGTGCCTCGCGGATGGTGCTCGGATGTTTGCGTAAACATTCCGGCGCGCAAGCGACCGACTGG
Organism: Streptomyces sp. NBC_00009; assembly: GCF_045040855.1. Taxonomy (NCBI): domain Bacteria; kingdom Bacillati; phylum Actinomycetota; class Actinomycetes; order Kitasatosporales; family Streptomycetaceae; genus Streptomyces; species Streptomyces sp. NBC_00009. The sequence goes on along the minus strand of NZ_CP108312.1, from coordinate 451,993 downwards.
TGTTATGTTTGCGTAAACATTCGGTGGCGGCATGTCTACACTGCCCCGCAGAGGACGGTCAAGAGTCGCCCGTGAACGATCAACTCGACTGGTGAGGCCAACGGTGGGAGCAACGCACAGCGCCCCGGAGCGCGGCAGGACCGACGCCCGGCGCCGCACACAGAACGCGTCGATGGCCGACGTCGCCCGGGTTGCGGGTGTCTCGTCCCAGACCGTCTCCCGCGTCTCGAACGGCTTTCCCGGCGTCAACGAGGAGACGCGCGAGCGGGTCCTCGACGCGATGAAGGAGCTCGGCTACCGCCCCAACAGCGCGGCGCGGGCGCTGAAGCGGGGCGACTTCCGCACCATCGGCGTGATCACGTTCACGCTCTCCACGACGGGCAACATGCGCACGCTGGAGGCCATCGCGACCTCGGCCGCGCAGGAGGGCTACGCGGTCACGCTCCTCCCGGTCGCGGTGCCCACCCAGGACGAGGTGCGCGGCGCGTTCTCGCGCCTCGGCGAACTGGCGGTGGACGCGGTCATCGTCATCATGGAGGTCCATCTGCTCGACTCGGCGAGTCTCACGCTGCCGCCGCACGTGAAGGTCGTGGTCGCGGACTCGGACGCCGGTGACCGTTACGCGGTGGTGGACACGGATCAGGCGGGCGGCACCGGCGACGCGGTACGCCACCTCCTCGGCCTCGGCCACCGCACGGTCTGGCATCTGGCGGGCCCCTCCGAGTCATTCGCGGCGCAGCGCCGAACGGAAGCGTGGCGCAAGGCACTTGAGGCCGCGGGCCGCGCGGTCCCCCCGCTGGTGCGCGGCGACTGGTCGGCCGATTCGGGCTACCGCGCGGGCCTGCGCCTGGCTGAACAGGGCGACTGCACCGCGGTGTTCGCGGCGAACGACCAGATGGCGCTCGGCCTGCTGCGGGCTCTGGCAGATCGAGGCCGCAAGGTCCCCGAGGACGTCTCGGTCATCGGCTTCGACGACATCCCCGACGCTGGCTCGTTCCAGCCGCCGCTCACCACAGTCCACCAAGACTTCGCCGAGGTCGGCCGCCGCTGCGTGGAGAGCGCACTGCGTCAGGTCAGGCAGGGCGACGCGGAACGGGGCACCACGCTGGTGCCGACGCGGCTGATGGTGCGGGAGAGCACGGGGCGACCGCCGTCGCGAGAAGGCGGCCGGGGCTAGGCAGTTTCGTTTGGATCAGCTGGTCGTTGGTCCGGGTGTGCCGTTGACTGACGTGCAATGGACGCGGATTGAGCCGTTGCTCCCGGTCCGGTCCGGACGCCGAAGCGGGGTGGTCGCTGGCGGGATCACCGTGAGGTGATCGATGCGATCGCCTTCAGGTTCCAGACCCCGGAACGCAGTGAATTCATCTGCCCGAGAAATACGGCAACTGGCGGAGCGTCTACAACGAGATGGCGCCATCCGGGTGTGCTGCGGCTGTGTCGGGCCGCGATCGCCGGACTGATTGATCATGCTGAGCCCCGGACCAGCACCATGCCCAGCGAAGGGTGTTTAGCATGCCGAACGACTCAGTCTCACGCTTCCTGGCGGCACTGGCGCCTGAGGACAGAGAGACAGTCGTGGCCAGGCCCGGGGAGGAGCAGGAGCAGCTCGCCGCAGCCTGGGAACGGGAGTTGGAGGGGGACGACGAGCTTGATGTCCTCGACGAGCTGTCCCCGCCGGCAGCCGAGGCTGAGGCGGCTCGCCGCATCCTTCGACAGGAGTCAGACTGACCCTCTGATGGGCCGTCGAACGGTAGTAAGACCGTGTCCTACATTGTGAGGTTGAGGAGCCGTTTCTCGCAGCAGAGGCGGATGCGAGTCCGAGACCCAGGTAGTTGCCTGATTTCCGCGCAGTCGCGTTCTGGGCGGAGGCGTTGGACGTGGTCGCCACCGAGGAAGAGCGAGACGTGGCAGGCGCTCAATCACGCCGATAGCACCGGCAGGGCCCTCGGTCTGATGTACAGCACCTCGCAGGCGGAGCCACGTCCTCGTCTTCACCTGGACCTCTTCACCGCTACCACGGAGGAACAGGAGGCAGAGGTCCAGCGGCGCTTGTCTCACATGGTGCACGGGCCGTCGAATGGAATCTTTACCCGCCGGATCCTGACTTCGTTGTTCTCGCCGATCCGGACGGCAACCTCTTCTGTGTATTCGATCTATGAGGGCGTTTAACCCACATTTAGGCCGTTATTAGCGAGTTTGGGAGTCGACTTGTCTGTGGCTACTGAGGCTGGTCTGAACGGTGGTGTAGGAGTCGCGACTTCGGCGCCGTGTTGGCATGGCTGCTCCTGTTTCATCCCAAGGCGCCGGGCTATGTGCCGTGTGCTTCGGGCGTCGGTGTCTGCGCCCGGGCCTGCCGGGTGGTCAGTGGGTAGCTCGGATTCATGCCTGAACGTCGCCGCTATCCCAGTGACTTGTCCGATGCCCGGTGGGAGTTGGTCGAGCCGGTCTTGACAGCGTGGCGGTCCGAGCGCGGCGGCCGCGGCCTGGACATCGGCCGGCCGCCGGACCACGACCTGCGGAGCCTGCTGGACGCGGTCCTCTACGTGAACCGGACCGGGATTCCCTGGCGCTACCTGCCGCACGACTATCCGCACTGGAACACGGTCTATGCCTACTTCGCGCGCTGGCAGGAAGAGGGTGTCTTCGACCAGCTCAACAGTCTCCTCCGCCGGCAAGTCCGCAGGCAGGAAGGCCGGGAGGAGGAGCCGACCGCGTGTGTCATCGACTCCCAGAGCATCAAGACCTCCACTAACGTGCCTGCCTTTGAGCAGGGCATCGACGCCGGCAAGAAGATCGTCGGGCGCAAGCGCAGCATCGTCATCGACACCGTCGGGCTCCTCCTCGGAGTCCTCGTCACCGCGGCCAGCGTGCAGGACTCCATCGCCGGCCAGACGCTCATCGAACGGATCGCCACCGAGCATCCCGCCGTCCGCAAGACCTGGGTCGACGGCGGCTACCGCCAGCACCTCGTCGAACACGCCGCCACCCTGGGCATCGACATGCACATCGTCCGCCGCGACCACGCCACCAAGGGATTTGCCGTCCTGCCCCGCCGTTGGACCGTCGAGAGAACCTTGGGCTGGCTCATGAACCACCGACGCCTTGCCCGCGACTACGAAGCCCACCCACACCGCTCCGAAGCCATAATCCGCCTCGCGATGATCAACCTCATGACCCGCAGACTCACCGCCGAATCCACTCCCACATGGCGCGGAGCATGAACCACACTCAACCCAGCAAATCGGGATGAAACAATGGGACGAAACGCCCTCTCAGTGCGCGAGGAGCCCAGGTGCGGGCCCGGTGCGGCGTCATCGAGACAGCGGCCTCGTCCTCGAAGACGATCCATGCCCCGAGCGCCGCCGCGGTGGCTTTGCCGCGGGCCAGGTCTCCTTCACCCATCCGGCCACCGCCGCCCGGTCCTGCTCGGCCGCCCGCCGGGCCGGCTGCTGGCAGGAGCAGCCGTGCCGCCGCAGCAGTTCCCACACCCCACGCACCGACAACCACACGCCGAGTTCCTGCTCGATCAGGACCGCCACCCTGGCCAGGGTCCATCTCTCGTCCGGCCATCCGTGGGCCACGGTCCCCTTCAGTAACTCGGCTTCCAGAAGGGAGAATTGTTCCGCAGAGACCTTCAGCCGCTTGGCCGGACCGGAGGAACACAGGGCCACAGTGCCCTGTTCGCGCCAGGCCCGCTTCCAGCGTTCCACCGAACGGACGCTGACCCGGAGCTCTTTCGCGATCACCCTGTTCTTCTCACCCCTGTCGAACCCCTGAGCTGCGAGCATCCGGATCCGCTCTCGCGCAACCTGGTCCCTGGGACCGAGCCCACCACCTTGCGCGTATCGCATATCTACGGCATACCGCGGGGATCAACCCCCGTCACCACCCACGACAACCCAACGAAAAACTCAGTAAGTGCCTTCGCTGGCGAAGACGGCGTCGAAGGTGGCGGCGAACTTCGCGTCGCGACCCCGGATGAGATGGGTGAACTGCGCGGCACGGTCTCCGAGCTGCCACAGCAGATGACGGAACTGTTGAGTGGCCCAGTCCGCGGTCGGATGGGCGGTCACGCCGAGAATGTGGACGGTGCGGGTGCGGACCTCCATGACGAACAGGGCGTAGAGCCGCTGCGGGCCGATGATGTCGAGGTGGAAGAAGTCGGTGGCGAGCAGACCGCTGGCCTGTGTCTTGAGGAAGGCGGCCCATTCCCGGTGCGCCGTGCGCCGTGCGCCGTGCGCCGTGCGCCGTGCGCCGTGCGCCGTGCGCCGTGCGCCGTGCGCCGTCGTGGCGCGGCGCCGAGCCCGGCAGCGCGCAGGGTGCGGCGGACGGTGGCTGCGCTGACCTTGTGTCCGAGGCGCCGTAGCTCCCCGTGCACGCGGCGGGCGCCCCATCGGGGGTTCTCGGTGCCGAGCCGGATGGTCAGCTCACGGAGCTGATCGGATATGGGCGGACGGCCTGGGGAAGACGGCTGGGTCCACTTTCGTCTGATCAGACGCTGGTGCCAGGCGAGGAGCGTGCGTGGGGAGACGATCCGGTGGCCGCGGAGCGGCCGGGGCAGGAGCCGGGCGAGCGTGGCCAGCAGCGCCCGGTCTGGCCAGCTGGGCTTTGGAGTGGCGACCTGTCGGCGCAGCACCGTGACCTCGTGCCGCAGGACGAGCATCTCGGCGTTCTTGGTCGCGGTAGATCGGCAGAGCAGGGCCAGCCATGCGAAGACTCGGGTGGCGAGTAGGTAGATCATCCGTACGGGCACGAGTCTGATCATGCCCAGCCCGTGGCTTGGCGCATCGCTCAAGGTCAGCCGCGGTGACGTAGTTTTGGCGCCCTACGGGGAGTCGGCTTGTCGTCACCCCTGCTGATCACGAGAGGCCCGGGCGTGCCCCGAGGCTGTCAGCCGACGCGGGCCTGTCCGTACGGCACCAAGCGGACCGGGCCGGTCAGGCCGTACTGCTGGCGAGCGAGCCCGCCGTAGACATCGGGGTCGCTCACCCGCAGCCGGTTGGCGAGGGTGGATGCCACCTCCACCTCGATCGTGTTGTCACCTCGCTTCAGCCACGGGCCGACGTCCACCACTGGGTTGATCTGGTCGACGGGGTCGAGCTGTCTGCCGTTGACGGTCACGCGGCAGGTGCCGCTCGGCGTGCCCAGTTCCAGGTAGGCGCCGTATCCGCCGGTCCACGGCCGTTCCAGGGTGACGGTGGTGCGATAGCGGCCCACCCCAGAGACGTCCTCCAGGCCCTCCAGCTGCGACCAGGGCGCAAGAGTGTCGAGCTTCAGGTCGTGCCCCGTCACGGTGGTCGTGGTCGGAGCACCTCCCGGTCGCCAGTCCTCCACGTGCAACTGCCAGGCCGACAGCACCCTGGGATCCGGCACCTCACCGATCGTGGTGCTGACGGTCGTTGTGGAAGTGTCCTGGGACAGTACGGTGTCGAAGGTGCCGGCGGCTGAGTGGCGGACCGTCAGCTCACCGTGCACGAACTGCACGGATTCGGCCTGGCTGCTCACGGCGTGCGGCTGTTTGCCGCCGCGGTCGCCGAACAGGCCCGGCCGGCCGATGGCCACGAGTAGCGTCTCGGCTGGGTGGAGGGCCACGCGCAGCCGGATGGAGTCGCCGTCCTCCGCGTACCGGCCGATGCGCCGAGCCTCCCCGGTCCACAGGTCGAGCAGATAGGGGACGCCGTCGTGTCCGGTCCGGCGCAGAGTCACCTCGTGGTCGATGGGGGCGACCGGTGGCTTCACGTTCTCGGCGTGCTTGCCGTTGCACAGGTAGTAGTAGTCGATGCCGTCGGCGACCCGATGGGCATTGAGCAGAGTGGAAGCAGTCGCGTACCGGACGTCCGGCTGTACACCCAGGTCGGCCAAGGCCGCCGGGACGTCGGCCTTGGCCGACACCCTGTGCACCCGGGGCTGGGTGAGCAGCTCGCCGATGACCGTCCGCAGTCGCTCGTTCTCGCCGTCGGCGGGCAGGCCGGGCACCGTCGCGGTGTCCCAGGCGCCCAGCATGACGATGGGAAGGCCGGCTTTGGTGAAGTCCAGCAGCCGTTCAGCGTCCCGCACCCGGAGTGTGCAGGCGGAACCGGAGAAGAAGTCACCCTCGATGAACAGCGCCTTGTAGGCGGGGCCTTGGGGAGCGAGCCGGCCGCCCGAAACCTTCGCGCCCGGCAGTTCCAGCAGTGGGGCGCTGATGAACTGGTGGGTCCAGCCGAGCGGAACGCCGCTCGCGGTGAACCACGAGGCGCCGATCCCGGTCGCGGTGTACCCGGTCTGGCGAAACACCGCGACGTCGGCTCGGGCGGTGCCGGACTGCAGAACCTGGTGGATGCGGCTGAGGTAGCCGGAGATGTCCGGGACATGCTGCCAGGTCGGCTGCCGAGGTCCCCAGGATTCCCCGTAACCGACCTTGCCGTGGTAGGGGGTGAACGCCGCGTAGCCCGGCCACTTGACGCCGGGCGCCGTGGCGTACGAGAAACCGTGCACCACGGTCTGGTTGACCCCGGCCGCGTAGGCCCCGCCCATCGTGGTCAGGAACTTCTGCCATGTCGTGTTGTAGGCGCCTCCCGTGTAGGCGCCCGACTCGCAGGACAGGATGGTCCGGTCGGCCATGTCGCGTCCGCCCGCCAGACAACGGTAGTCGTCGAGGTTCTTGAATCCGAGTGATTCGCCTTCGGGTATGTCCAGGATCGAAGCGGTGGCGATCGCGTCGGTCTGCAGTCCGTACGGCTGCATCCGCAGCTTCAGGCCGAGGGAGTGCGCCCACTTCTTCAGCACCGCGACATGGTGGTCGTCGAAGAGCCTGGAGACGGTCTCCCAGAAGTCGTGCCGGACCTGGCGGGTGAGTGCGGCGTCGAAGGCGAAGACCTGGTTGCTCTTGCTGAGGATCACCGCGGGCAGATACGGCTCCAACGCGTAGCCGCAGTACTTCTCGAAGGCGGCGGGCAGGCCGGGGGTCCACTGGAGTGCGGCGGTCTCGATCTCGAGCGAGTCCTCGAAGAGGGCGCCTCCGGCCTTCTTGAGCAGCCTCCGTACCGGGGCGGTCAAGATGTGCGCTTCCCAGAAGTCGATCACTGCCTGGGCGCCGGCCTCGCTGAAGTGGTCCACGACGTACGCGGTGGGGGAGGTGTGGGGACCGGACTCCGGGGTCTGGCCGGAGCCGCGCAGCCAGTAGGCGATGAGGACCCATTCGCCGTCCGGCGGCGCGGTCCAGCTGATGGATCCGTCGGCGACCTGGCCGGTCAGATCGCGCACGGAGGAGAAGCTGAGTCCGGTCTCCTTGCGCGTGGAGTTGGCGGTGTCGACCCGCGCCGCCTGTACGAGGACCAGCTGCTGGCGTGTGACGCCCGACGCGGCGGCGACAAGGGGCGCCGGGACCGGTCCCGTGTAGGTCGCTCCGCCCGCCACCTGCACCGAACCATGGGCGAGTTCCTTGACGGCGGCCTCGCTGTCCGCAGTGATGGAGGGGACTGCCGTCGGCCAGCTCGGACCCGCTGTGAGGTCGATGGTGATCCCGCGTTTGGCGGCCTGGTCCAGGGCGGCCTCGACGCGGGCCGTCCACACCGGAGTGGCCCAGCCGTTCTCGGCCACGTTGAGCACCGTCTTGTCGTCCAGACTGTGGGTGACCGCGGCGATCTCCACGCCGCCGAACCCGGCGTCGGCGATCTGGTCCACCTCGCGTCTGATCTCGCGCGGGTCCACCAGACCGTCCGGCCACCACCAGCGGAACCTCGGCTGCACCGGCCGTCCGGGGTGCGCGAGCCAGCCTGGGCGGTCGACCTGGGACGCCGCGGACGCTGGGGAGGCCGCGGACCCGGGGGAGGCGGCCAGCGCGGTGCCGGCTGGGGTGCTCCAGGCCAGCGCGGTGCCCGCTCCCGCGACGGCCGCGGTCCGCAGCAGTCGTCGGCGGGTAAAGCCGTGGTCGTCCTGGGCGTCGGCGTCACTCATCGTGGTGTCTCTCCTTGCTGCACGTGCCACGCCGACGAACCAACCGGGCGCACGCATGAGCGAAGCCGCTACGGATGGACCGTCGACGCTTTCTGAGGAAGATTTGAATCGTTTTAACGCATCGGGACGTTAGGGCGCTACGGCTTGGGAAGCAAGGGGTCTGCACTCAGCCAGCGAAATTGAGCGGTTACTTGCAGGTAGTGAGCTCATGTCTCGGTAATCACGACAGCACTCCCCGTTGACGGTTTCGATGGAGGGTGCTGAGAATGACGCCGCGAGTGAAACATTTCATCTCCGTCCGTCAGGTCGCCGTCACGCGCGTCGCGTCGCGTGGGCGGTCACCTCCATGCCCGGACGGTGACCTGTACCTGTGTGCGGAAACGAGAGGCCAGATGACGCACGGTCATGTTCCCAGACGTCAATTTCTCAGGACGGTGGGCGCCACCGGACTCGGCGCATCGACGGCCGCCCTGGCCGCCGGCTCCGGCATTGCTCAGGCCGCCCCGCCGGGCTCGGCGTCCGGGGGGCGCCCCGCTCAAGGCCACGGGACGGCCCTGCCGTATCCAACGGTGCAACGACCGTTCGCGATGCCTGGCATCAAGGACCAGGACTGGACAGGCGCGCTCTTCGTCGGGGAGGGCGAGTCCAGATTCGCGCTCCGCATAGGCCTGCTCACCGAGACGGGCAAGGTCATCCGCGAGAAGATGACGAACAACCTCTGGCGGATGGGGCCGATGGCACCCGACGGCGCCTACAAAGAGGTCCAGGTCAGCACCGACGAACGCAAGGTCACACCGGCGCATCTTGAAGCCCTGCGCGAGGTGATCGCACACCCGGAGCAGTGGTCCGCCGCCGAAGTCTCCGACGCCACCGCGAAACTGCCGTCACTGCAGAAGCAGTACGACGACACGCAGAGCCAGAAGCACACCATCCGGGTCCGCTACGCCCGTGCCGACGACGGCAGTTCCGTGGTCGGATCCGTCACCGCACTCGACGACGACACGACGGTTTTCCTTGAGGTCGCGACGCCCTGGGGCGAGGACGCGGCCTTCGCGCTGGACGGCCAGAACGTGACCGGCAGCGCGCCGGGACTGCTGCAGACGTCCTGCACCGGCCACTTCCGGCTGGCGCCCGCCGAACCCGCCGACAGCAGCGGCTGCTACGCGTCGATCGCCGACATGATCGCCGACATGACCGGCGCCACCACCGGTGCCCCCGGCACCGCGGCAGCCGCCCTGCGGTACCGGCTGAGCAAGGGGCAGGCCCTCACCTTCGCCGCCACCGTCGGTGGACGGCCGCCGCGGCTCGACCCGCCGGAGCCACATGAGGTGGAGCGGGTACTCGCCACCGCCGAGGCATCGGTTCGCAGGGACAACCTCACCGGCTCGGGTCCGGCGGGCCGGGCGGCGGACGCCGTGCGCGACGCGCTGTCCCTCAACACCAACTACGACAAGAACCATCAACGCGCCTTCGTGATGTGGGGATGGGGCGGCGGGGGCGGCCTCTTCACGGGGTGGGACTCGGCCTTCGACGCCATCGACGCCGCACTCGTGAGCCGGCCACTGGCCACCCAGCACGAGACGGACATCTTCGACGCGGACGCACCGCCCAACCAGGTCCCGCTGAAGGGGCCGCGCTACGACCAGCAGAACTCCGGCCCGATGCACGCGTACGCCGCCTGGCGGCTGTACACCAAGTTCGGCGAGGTGGCGGTCCTGAAGAAGGCGTACCCCACGCTCGTCGCTTACTACGACCTTCTGCCGGAGTGGGACGCGGACGGCGACGGGCTGCTGGAAACTCCCTACTTCGGAGACCGGGTCGGCGGCCGGGGCAACCACCTCGGGCTGGACGACAGCCCCGTCTACGCCGACTACCAGCGCATCCCCAAAATGGGCGGCAGCGGGGACCGCCGCGACAACACCAACCTCACCGACGTGGCGCTCAACTCGTACTACGCACTGCTCGCCGAGACGCTGGCGAAGATGGCCGAAGTGCTGGGCAGAACAGCGGATGCGGCACGGTTCGCCGCGCAACACGAGACGATCCGGCGGCTGCTCAACGACAGGCTGTGGCACCCGCAGCGGCGCCTCTACCTGAGCCGCTACCTGGACGGAACCTGGAACGAGGTGGTCACGCCGACCGTCTTCTACCCGCTGTTCGCCGGCATCGCGACGCAGGACCGGGCGAAGATCCTGGTGCAGGAGCACCTGCTCGACCCGGAGGAGTTCTGGGGCGAGTACGCCGTCCCCAGCGTCGCGCGCAACGACCCGGCCTACTGCAGCGGCGGCCCGGTGCACCCACGCTCCGAACACTTCAAGTTCTTCGACCGATACGGCGAGGACACCGCCCCCGAGCAGTGGAAGGGCGCGGTGTGGCCCCCCATGAATGCCACCGTGTACGACGCTGTCAAGCGGTACGGCTTCGACGACGTCGCCGGCGAATTCGCCGCCCGGAGTACCGCGATGTACCTCGATGCCTGGGACAAGGACAACTGGTTCCCCGAGTCCTTCGACCCCGTTCCCGAACAGTCGATCATGGACTCCGCCGTCGACTCCGCCTGGCGGACCTACTCCTGGTCCAACGCCATGGCCGTGCAGAGCCTGCACGAACTGATCTCCGACAACCCCTGGGAAGGCGACCCGTCGGGCATCATGTTCGGCACCCTCTCGCTGCCCGGCACCAACAGCATCGCGAACGTGCGACTACGTGGGCACACGTATGCCGTCTCCGCCGGGCCGAACCGGACCACACTCGTCCGGGACGGCAGCGTCGTGTTCCGGGCCACCGGTGCGCGCATCGCGGTACGCAACTTCCTGCTCCGCGCGTCCGGGGCCTCCTTCGACGTCAACGCGGACGGCCGGGCTGACATCGAGGTGTCCCCGGAGCGCGGCCGGCCGAGCCGGACACAGGTGCGTGCGGGACGGACCCATGTCGAGCTGTGACACCCGTACCCCTCGGAACGAGAAGAGAGGTCCCATGTCCAGCACCAGAACACCGTCTTCCGGCCGATGGTGGCGGCCGGCCTGCCGTTCCCTATGGGCGGTGGGCGCCCTGCTCATCGCCTGCGTGGCGGCGCTCGTCACACCCACGGCCAGGGCCGGCACCGGCACGGTCCAGTCGATCAGCGTCGACAGCCGCGGCACAGGACGGGTCTTCGACGGAATCGGGGCTATCAGCGGGGGCGGCGGCACATCCCGGCTGCTCGTCGACTACCCGAAGCGGCAGCGCGACCAGATCCTCGACTACCTCTTCAAACCCGGATACGGTGCCTCGCTGCAGATTCTGAAGGTGGAGATCGGCTCCGACACCAACTCCAGCAACGGAGCCGAACCCAGCCACATGCGCACGCCGACCGACGTCAACTGCGGGCGCGGGTACGAGTGGTGGCTGATGGACCAGGCGAAGAAACGCAACCCGCAGATCCAGTTCTACGGACTCGAGTGGGGCGCGCCCGGGTGGTTCGACGGTGGATTCTGGTCGACGGACAACATCAACTACCTGATGCAGTGGCTGGGCTGCGCGAAGGAGCACCACCTGGACGTCAACTATCTCGGCGGCTGGAACGAGAAGGGCTGGGACGCAGCCTGGTACGGGAAGCTGAAGGCCGCGCTCGTGAAGAACGGCTACCCCGACGTCAAGGTGGTCGCCGCCGACAACGCGGGCTGGAAGGTGGCCACCGACATGAAGAACGACCCGGCCTTCGCCAAGGCCGTGGATGTCGTCGGCATCCACTACCCCTGCTCGGAGATCCACTGCTCGAGCTCATCGGACGCCCTCGGTCTGGACAAGCCGCTGTTCGCCAGCGAATCGGGCTGGAACAACTACCTCACCGGAGCGCCCCGGCTCGCCGCGGAGATGAACCACGAGTACGTCGATTCCCGCATCACGGGGTTCATCAACTGGCCCGCCGCGTACGCCTGGTACCCCACCGTCCAGATGCAGGGCAGCGGCCTGCTGCGCGCCAACGAACCATGGAGCGGCCACTACGAACTCGGCCCGACGCTGTGGACCATGGCCCAGACCGCGCAGTTCACGCGTCCCGGCTGGCGCTACGTCGACTCGGCCAGCGGCTACCTCGACGGCGGCGGCACCTACGTGACGCTGCAGTCGCCGGGCAAGCCGCCGGCCTACACGACGGTGTTCGAGACGACCGCTGCGACGGCCCCGCAGACCGTCGCGGTCACACCGGCCGGGCACCTTCCCCGCGGCGCGCTGCACCGATGGTCGACCACACTGCGATCCACCGACCCGGCGGACTGGTTCGTCCGCGGCGCCGACGTGTCCCCGGACGCCCGGGGCAGTAACACCGTCACCCTGCAGCCCGGCACTGTCACGACGCTCACCACGATGCCCGGCGGGAAGGGCCGGGCCGCGAAGACGGCGCCTGCGTCGAAGACGATGCCGCTGCCCTACCGCGACACCTTCGACGGATACCGCGACGGTGCCACACCCCGATACCTCTCCGACATGGAGGGCGCGTTCCAGGTGGCGCCCTGCTCCGCCGCACCGCAGGCCGCCCCCGGCAGCGGGGGCACCGGTGGTTGTCTGCAGCAGGCCATCACGACCCAGCCCATCAGGTGGTCGAAGGTCCCCAGCCCGCTCACCCTCGTCGGGGACAGCCAGTGGACCGACTACACCGTGTCCGCCAAGGTGATGATCCACCGGTCCGGCACGGCATCGCTGCTCGGCCGGGTGGTGAACCAGCTCAACTCGGTCGGGCCCGACCACTCCAACGTGTGGGAGGGCTACCACCTGAAGCTGTCGGACACCGGCTCCTGGGCTCTGGAGGCCGTCATGCCGGACAAGACCAAGCGGACCCTGGCCCAGGGCGGCCTGCCGACCGCCGGCGCGGACACCTGGCACCGGCTCGCACTCGACTTCTCCGGGGAGCGGATCACCGCGACTATCGACGGCACCCCGGTCGCCGAGGTCACCGACACCACGTACGACCACGGCCAGGCCGGTCTGGGGCTCGACTCCTACCAGTCCTCCCAGTTCGACGACGTGGCGGTCGCACCGGAGCCGAACCGATAGGCCGGAACCGCACGCCGGTCCGCATCCCGCGGTGAGACACCAAGGGGTAACGCCACACCTGGGCGGCACCCGCAGTCAGGTATGCGGAGGTGGGCGCTGCCTGGTGCCTGCCGACCGCTCATGGCGTCGGAGCGGCCCGCCTCGGGCCGCCGCGCCCGTTCCACCCACTCGTTCTCCGCGTTCATCCAGCTTTGCGAGGCATGTATGACCACTTGGAAGAGAAGACACCGGACCGCCCTCACCACCGCGACCTCGGCAGCGCTTGTGGCGATGGCCCTGCTCGCACCACAGGCGGCGGATGGGGCCACCGCCCCCGGCGCCGCTTTCTCCGGGGCCCTGCCTTCAGCCGCCGGGCATCCCTGGGATGCCTACAACTACTCACCGCAGTCCCGGACACTGAAGCCCGTGGCGATCCACAGCACCGTGGGTTCGGTGACGGACGCCTCCGGAGTGCTCTCGGGCAAGTCCACCCGACTGAGCGGCACCGGATCCGCCGTCACCTTCGACTTCGGCAAGGACGTCAGCGGTCTGGTCACGCTCCACTTCGCGGCTTCAGACGGCCCGCAACGCGTGGGTCTCGCGTTCAACGAGTCCTCGCAGTACGTGGGCACCACAAGCGACGCCTCCACCGGTGGTCCGCGAAGCCGGGACGGAGCGCTCTACGCCGACGTCGACGGGGCGACCACTTACACCATGCCGGCGAAGAACCTGCGCGGTGGGTTCCGGTACCTGACCGTCTTCATGGACTCCGCCGGCAGTGCCGATCTCGACGGCATCACCGCGCACTTCACGGCCGCACCGAAGATGCAGGTCCCGCGCGCCTACGCGAACTACTTCTACTCCAGCGACGACCTGCTCAACAGGATCTGGTACGCCGGGGCCTACACGATCCAGCTCAACACCATCGCCCCGAAGACCGGACGGGTCTGGGAGGCTCCCGCCCAGACATGGGACAACACCGGCGACGTGGGCGTGGGCGACACCATCCTGGTGGACGGCGCGAAGCGGGACCGCACGGTCTGGCCGGGTGACCTCGGGGTCGAGATCCCCTCCGCCTACGCGGCCTTCGACGACACCGAGTCGGCCCGCAACGCCCTCACGACGCTCTACCAGCACCAGAAGATCACGGGCGAACTGCCGTACTCCGGGCCCATGATGAACAAGTACGGGTCCGACACGTACCACATGTGGACCCTGGCGGCGTCCTGGGACTACTACCAGTACACCGGCGACCGGAAGTGGGTCGACGGCATCTGGGACCAGTACAAGCGGGGCGTCGACTACATCGGCGCGAAGACGGACGACCAGGGGTTGCTGTCGATCACCGAGACCGCCGACTCGGTGCGGAGCCTGCCGAAGGGCGAGAACCTGATCGCCAACGTCCTGATGTGGCGCGTGCTCACGACCGGCTCGCAGCTGGCGAAGGTCGAGGGCGACACCACGCTCGCCCAGTCCTTCGCGCACCGGGCGGCGGCGCTGCGCACCGCGATCGACAGCCGTCTGTGGGACGAGAAGAAGGGGGCGTACCGGTTCTACCCCGACTCGAACGTCTACGCCCAGGACGGCAACGCGCTCGCGGTGTGGTACGGCCTGGCCGACCGGAGCAAGGCACGCCGCATCAGCTCGTACCTCACGACCAACTGGAACGACCGCGGGTCGACCTCCCCGGAGAACAAGGGGAACCTGGGCGTCTTCGCCGGGTCCATGGAGGTCAACGCCCACTTTGCCGCGGGCGGAACGGCCGCCGACCAGGCGGGAGTCGATCTGATCCGGCGGCAGTGGGGCGCCATGCTCGGCGACCCGCTCGGCACCAGGAGCACGTTCTGGGAGTCGTCGCGTCCGGACGGCTGCATCTGCAGCACCTACGTCAGCCTCGCCCACGCCTGGGCGACCGGGCCGACCACCGCGCTCACGTTCTCCGTGCTGGGACTCCAGCCGACCAGCGCGGGCGGCCGCGCCTTCGACTTTGTCCCGCACACCGCCGACCTCACCTTCGCCCAGGGGCGGATCACCACCACGCTGGGCCCGGTCGACGCCTCGTGGCGCGTCAACCGGAAGGAGGGGAAGTACCACGCGGAGCTCACCGCCCCCAAGGACAGTGAGGGGCGAGTCGCGGTGCCCACCTTCGGAAAGCACATCTCGGTCTTCGTCGACGGCAAGTTGGCCTGGAACGGCAGGACGGCCAAGGCCTACGACGCGCACACCGACGGCGAGTACGTCTACCTGGAAGCGCTCTCCGGACACCACGTGATCGACAGCCACCAGCACGACAGCTGAGACGATCACGCCGCGCACGCCTCTCGCCGGCCCGCGTGAGGCGTGCGCGGCCTTCCGGGCAGCCCGCGCTCCACTCCCCGTCGCACAGAGCGCGCCGCGGCTGTCCGCTGCACGTCGCCGACCGGATCGCGGCGATCGGGCCACCGCGGCCGGCCACCGCGCGGCCGTTCGCGCCTGCCGCCGCCGAGCCACACCCCGCGCCCCTCGCTCGGCGGATTCCCCGCATCCACCAGGAGCCCTGCCGTCATGAACGCATCGCACCATCAGGCACGCCCCAACCGCCGCCACTTCATCGCCGCCGCCGGAGCCGCCGCCATCGCGCTGAGCCTCGGCGCCCCCGCCTGGGCCACGGCCCGCCCCGCCGACCGGGGCCGCCCGGTCCCCGCCGGCACGGTCCCGCCGCGGCTCACCCCGCTCCCCCTGTCATCCATCGCGCTCCTGAACAGCCCCTTCCGCGAGAACATGCGGCGCACCTGCGCGTATCTGCTGTTCGTCGATCCGGACCGGCTGCTGCACACCTTCCGTCTCAACGCCGGCCTGCCGTCGTCCGCCGAACCCTGCGGCGGGTGGGAGGACCCGGCGGTCCAACTGCGCGGTCACAGCACCGGCCATCTGCTCTCCGGGCTGGCCCAGGCCCACGCCAACACCGGGGACGACGCCTACGCCGCCAAGGGGCGGGTCATCGTCGACGCCCTCGCGGCCTGCCAGGCCGCCGCCCGCTACACGCCTGGCTACCTCTCCGCCTTCCCCGAGCAGGTCTTCGACCAGCTGGAGGCCGGCGGCCGACCCTGGGCTCCGTACTACACGATCCACAAGATCATGGCCGGTCTGCTCGATCAGTATCTGCTGAGCGGCAACGACCAGGCCCTGGACGTGGTGCGTTCGATGGCCGCCTGGGTGGAGATCCGCACCTCGCGTCTGACGGTGGACCAGATGCAGACGCTGGTCCTCCGGGTGGAGTTCGGCGGCATGAACGAGGTCCTGTCGAACCTGTACCTGGTCACCGGCGACCCGGCGCATCTGCGCACCGCCCGTCGGTTCGACCACGAGGACCTGTACGGGCCGCTGGCCGCGGGCCGCGACGAACTGGACGGCCGCCACGCCAACACCGAGATCGCCAAGATCGTCGGCGCCGCGCGCGAGTACGAGGCCACCGGTGAGCAGCGCTACCGCGACATCGCCGCCTACTTCTGGGACACGGTCGTACATCACCACTCGTACGCCATCGGCGGCAACTCCAATCAGGAGTTCTTCGGTCCACCCGGCGAGATCGTCAGCCGGCTCTCCGAGGTGAGCTGCGAGAACTGCAACTCCTACAACATGCTCAAGCTGGGCCGGCAGCTCTTCCTTCACGACCCGGGCAATGCCGCGTACATGGACCACTACGAGTGGACCCTGTACAACCAGATGCTCGGCGAGCAGGACCCCGACTCCGAGCACGGCTTCGTGACGTACTACACGGGTCTGTGGGCGGGCTCGCAGCGCCAGGTCAAGGGCGGGCTCGGGACCGCGCCCGGCAGTTACAGCAGCGACTACGACAACTTCTCCTGCGATCACGGCACGGGCATGGAGACCCACACCAAGTTCGCCGACAGCATCTACTTCCGCTCCGCGGACGCACTGTGGGTCAACCTGTTCATCCCGTCCCAGGTGACATGGGCCGAGCGAGGGGTGACGCTGCGCCAGGAGACCCGCTACCCCGACGCGGACACCACCAGGCTCACGGTCACCTCCGGAGGCGGCCGGTTCACCCTGAAGGTACGAATCCCCGGCTGGCTGGCCGACCATCGCTCTCACGCCCGGGTCCGGGTCAACGGGCGCCCGGCCGGCGCCCACTCCGAACCGGGTACGTACCTTGCGCTGACCAGGAACTGGCGCTCCGGAGACGTGGTCGAGGTGACGCTGCCGATGGAGCCGGTCTGGCGTCCGGCGCCGGACAACCCGCAGGTGCGCTCCCTGTCCCACGGCCCGGTGGTCCTGGCAGGCGCGTACGGCAGCACCGTGTCCCCGACCATCCCTCACGTCGATCCCGTCTCAGTGGTTCGGCTGCCGCGGTCTTCGACGGCCTTCACCGCCACCGTTGATGGCGCCGCGGTGTCGCTGCTGCCCTTCCACCGGATCCAGCACCAGCACTACAACGTGTACTGGGCCGTCTCGCCCGAGGCCGGCCGCGAGCGCGAGATCGCCCACTACGCCTTCGACGAGGGCCACGGAAGCACCACCGCGGACTCCCTGCGTTCCTTCCCAGACGGAGAGTTGGCCGCGGGCGCCGACTGGACGGCGGGCCGCACCGGCGCCGCCGTCGCCCTGGACAGCGCCGCCGGCGGCCACGTGGTCCTGCCGCCCGGTCTGCTCACCGGTCTGGAGGAGCTGACCGTCAGCGCCTGGGTGCGTGTCGACTCGCTCAGCAACTCCGCCCGGGTGTTCGACCTCGGCTACCACAAGGACACCTACCTCTTCCTCGCCGTGCGCACCGGCACCGGGAAGGCCCGCGCTGCCCTGAAGATCGCGGGTATGGAGGCCGAGGACTTCATCGACGCCTCCGACGCCCTGCCGCAGGGCCGTTGGACGCATGTCGCCCTGACCGTCGGCGGCGGCACCGGCGTGCTGTACGTCGATGGCGTGGAGTCCGGGCGCAACGACGCGATGGTGAGCAGTCCGCTGCTGCTGGGCACTACCACGCACAACTACCTCGGCCGCTCGCAGAACTCCAAGCACCCGTATCTGCAGGGCGCCATCGACGGCTTCCGTGTCCACAACCGGGCGCTGTCCGCCACGGACGTCGCCGCGCTGTTCCGCGCGGACGCCTGATCCCGCGCCTCCACACCCCACCCCGTCCATCGCACCCGATCCAGGAGACCCCGTGTCCGCAGCCTTCCCCCGACGTGTCCGGCGCCGCCCGGCCCTCGTCACCGCCTCCGTCCTGACCGCACTGGTCACGATCCTGCCCCCGGCTGTGACCGCCCAGGCGGCACCCGCCGGCGTCACCGCCGTCACGCTGCGCACCCAGCACCTGAGCCAGGCACTCGGCATCGACGACACCACTCCTGACCTGAGCTGGCAGCTCAGCGGCGGCGGCACGGACGTCATCCAGCAGGCGTACCGCGTCCAGGCGGCCACCAGCCGCGCTCTGCTCACCAGCGGCCGTCCCGACCTGTGGGACTCGGGCCGGGTCGACTCCGACGCGCCGCGCACGACCTACGCCGGCAAGAAGCTCGGATCGCGCGCCCGTGTCTACTGGCGCGTGACGGTGTGGTCGAACACCACCCCGTCCCGCTGGAGCGACACCGCCGTCTTCGAGACCGGACTGACGAACCCGCAGGACTGGTCCGCGCAGTGGATCACCAACCCCGACTGGAAGCTGAGCACCCGAAAGGTGGAGCCGGTCGTCGTCCGGCTGCCGAAGACCACCGCCCGCTACGTCCGGCTCGACGTCACCAAGCTCGGCCTGCCGCTGGCCGACGACTTCCCGAACCGGTCCTGGCGGCTGCAGCTGGGGGAGATCGAGGTGCGCGACTCCGCCGTGCCGGACACGGACCTCGCCCAGGGCGCGGCCGTCATCGCCTCGGAGTCCAACACCCTGCGCAAGACCTGGGAACCCGGTCTCGCCGTCGACGGGATGACCAACAGCGCCCTGCAGACCGCGGCCGGGTACTCCAGCCAGGCCCACTCCGGCGCCGACGTGTCGTCCTCGCCGATCACCCTCACCCTCGACCTCAAGTCCGCCCGGACCTTCGACCAGGTCGTGCTCTATCCGCGCTCCGACGTCCTCACCGACGACGGCCGCGTGCCGAACTTCCCCGTCGACTACACCCTCTCCACCGGGGACGCGGCCACCGGACCGTTCGCCCCGGCCGCGAAGGTCACGGGCCAGCAGCCTCCGAAGCCGTACCTGCCCTCCGGCCTCCCGCTGTTCACCAAGGACTTCGCGCTTGGCAAGAAGGTGCGCAGCGCCCGCCTCCACGTGGCCGGCCTGGGCATCTACACGGCCGACGTCAACGGCCGGCCGGTCGGCGACGCCGTGCTGGAGCCCGCGAACACCACGTTCGCGGACCGTGTGCAGTACGCCACGTACGACGTCACCGACCTGCTGCGGCACGGCGACAACACCATCGGCGTCGCCCTCGGCAACGGCATGTCCAACGTGGTCAGCACCGCCGACCGGTACCGCAAGCTCTACGGGAACCTCAGCGACCCCAAGCTGATCGCCCAGCTGGAGGTGACCCTCGCCGACGGCACCGTCAAGCACATCGCCAGTGGCGCGGACTGGCGTACGGTACTGGGGCCGACCACGTCCTCGAACTGGTACGGCGGCGAGGACTACGACGCCCGCCACGAGATATCGGACTGGAACCAGCCGCATCAGGACCGCTCGGCCTGGTCGCCCGCGGTCACCGTGGACGGGCCCGGCACGCCCGGCCACCCGGCACAGCTCAGTGCCCGCGAGACCGAGCCGATCCGCGTCGAGGAGAACCTTGAGGGCACCGAGGTCTCCGGCGCCGCCCCGGGCAGCCGCATCTTCGACCTCGGCCGCAACATCGCCGGCTGGCCTGAGATCACACTGGCCGCACCGGCCGGGACGACCGTACGCGTCTACCCCGCGGAAAGCCTCAAGGACGGCCACGCCTTTCAGTCCATCAGCAACGTGGGCGCCCCCCTGTGGGACAACTACACCGCACGCGGCGCAAAGAGCGAGACCTGGCACCCGCAGTTCTCCTACCACGGCTTCCGCTACCTGGAGATCAAGGGCCTCCCGGCCGGAGCCACCATCTCCGTGCGCGGAAAGGCACTGCACACCGACAACGCTTCCGCGGGTGACTTCAAGAGCTCCGACGACCTGGTCAACGGCATCCACTCGATCATCCGCAGCGCCATCAAGAACAACATGATGAGCGTGCTCACCGACTGCCCGAGCCGGGAGAAGCTCGGCTGGCTGGAGCAGGACCAGCTCGTCTTCCCGGCCCTGGCCGCCAACTACGACATGGAGGCCTACCTGCGCAAGATCGTGCGGGACATGGCCGACGCACAGACCACCGAGGGCCTGGTCCCGAGCACCGTGCCGGAGTACACCAGCCTGCCGGGCGCTTACCGCAACGACTCCAACTGGGGCGGCGCCTTCGTCCTCGTGCCCTGGCAGCTCTACACCACGTACGGCGACGCCGACACGCTGCGCACCTACTACCCGGCCATGAAGAGGTACGTGGCGTTCCTGAAGACCCAGGTCTCCGACGGCGTCCTCGACTACGGGCTCGGCGACTGGTTCACCCCCGACAAGTCCTTCCCGCGTGCGGTCGCGGGCACCTACGGCTACTGGCGGGTGGTGGACGCACTCAGCCGGATCGCCGGCGTGCTCGGTAACGACGCCGACGCGGCGTCCTACCGCAGCGAGGCCGACGCGAGCGCCAAGGCGCTCACCCGGAAGTACTACGACACGGCGACGGGGACCTTCGGCGGTGGCGGCCAGGGCGCCGAGGTCCTCGCCCTCGACATGGGCGCGGTCCCCGACGACCAGCGGCAGCGGCTCCTCGACCACCTCGTCGGCAGCATCCGGGACGCGGGCTACCACCTGAACCTCGGTGAGATCTCACTGCCGGCGGCGTTCCGGGTGCTGTCCGGGGCGGGCCACGACGACATCGTGTACAAGATCGCCACGCAGACCACCAGCCCCAGCTACGGCTACCAGGTGGTGCACGGCAACACGGCGCTCGGCGAGTCCTGGGACGGCGGCCCCGGCCAGTCGCAGGACCACTTCATGCTCGGCGCGATCGACTCGTGGTTCACCAGCCGCCTCGCCGGGATCCAGCAGGCGCCCGGCGCGGCCGGCTACCAGAAGCTGCTCGTCGCGCCGGCCGTCGTGGGGGACCTGGCCTCCGCATCCGGCTC
Source organism: Streptomyces sp. NBC_00009 (assembly GCF_045040855.1). Lineage (NCBI taxonomy): Bacteria > Bacillati > Actinomycetota > Actinomycetes > Kitasatosporales > Streptomycetaceae > Streptomyces > Streptomyces sp. NBC_00009. The sequence goes on along the minus strand of NZ_CP108312.1, from coordinate 430,861 downwards.
CTACACCACGCCGTACGGCAAGGTCTCCACCTCCTGGCACCGCGACGGCTCGGCCTACCGCCTGCGGGTGACCGTGCCGGCGGGGGCCACGGCGGAGGTCCACGTGCCGGTCACCTCAGGGGCCGTCCGGGCCGACCGGGGCGCCCGCATGCTGCGCACCGAGGGCGGCACGGCGGTGTACGAGGTCGGCTCCGGTGACTGGTCCTTCGCCTCCGTCTACACCCCGGCCGGGGACTGATCCCGGCACCGCCGGGTGGTGTCCTGAGAGACCTCCGCCCGCGCGGACGCCGACCTGGTCCTCACCACGCTCGAGTACGCCCTCGCCTCCCGCGAGGTTGAGCCCGGCACGCTCGTGCATCATGCAGACGATGAACTCGGCCCTTGCGCCCGGGTCGAGAGGCTGGGCAGCTGACGCTACCGAGCGCGGCGTCAGCTCGGCCCCGCCTACAGTACGCGGGTGCGCAGCAGTCGGCGTTTCTGGATGCTGACGGCGGGTGACGCCTGCTGTGTCGCGTCGGGCGGCAGTTGCCTTCGGCATCGGTGGCGTCTGTGCTGGTTGGCCGGCCTGGCATGCCGCACGGATCGAGCTGCACCTCCTGCCGTCCTACGCCCCGAGTTGGACCCCGACGGGCTGGTCAGCGCTGATACCTCGAGCGCAGCCTTCCGATGCACAGCCGAGTCTGAGAACGGGCCGAACTCGCTGCCGAAACCAGCCGGTTCCTCCACCGCCGCCAGCGCCAACCCCGCATCGTCCGCAACTACTCCCAAGGCTCTCACGTGTGTTACGCCCTGGAATAGAGAGATTTGAGCTTCGTGTCGTTGCCGGAGTCCAGGCAGTCGGTGCGGGCGGTACTTCTGCCACTCCTGTGCACACCCATTGACACTGTCCTCGGCCCCTTCATAGGGTCCGAGGTAGAGGGTATTGATACGTTTCAATTCGGCAAGCCAGGCCTGTGACTCCCGAGTTGACGCTCTTGTTGCACTTCACATCGCTCCAACTGCGCTTCCTGTCTTTCGCGGAAGTGGCAGCAGTCGTGTCCGGTTGAATCATTCAAATCCCTTCCTGGGAGCATGTGCATGAGCCTTCAGTGGCCGTTCCCGTTCCCGTTCCGGTCCAGTCTTCGGTCCGGTGTTGTCGCGACGGCCTTCGGGCTGACGCTTGCCCTTGCCCCGCCCGCGGTTGCGGACCGCGCAGGGCCCGATCACAGCCCCCAGGCGCCGGCCGGTCTCACGGTCGGTGACCGGGTCGACCCGTCGGCCGTCGACGGGGCACCCCCGTTCGGCTGGCTGCCGCGCGACGTCGACAGCGACGAGGTGCAGTCGGCGTACGAGCTGGTCGTGCGCGACAGCGCGGGGCGCACGGTCTGGGACAGCGGCAAGGTGCCCGGCGCGCGGCAGTCCTGGGTTTCCTACGCCGGTCCCGGCCTCGCGCCGGGCACGGAGTACCGCTGGACGGTGCGGACCTGGGACCGCGAGGGCGCGGTGTCGCCGTACGCGCGCCCCACGACGTTCGTCACCGGCCTCGGTGACGCGGACTGGTCGGGCGCGCAGTGGATCCGCAGGCCCGCCACCGGCAACGACGCGGACAACCAGTGGATCGCCGCCCGCAAGGTGATGCGGGTGTCCGGGGGCAGTCCGGTGACCGGTGCCCGCGTCTACACCGCCGCCGTGGGGGACTGGCAGGTCCAGGCGAACGGGCGCACGGTGCAGCGCGGCTCGTCGTACGAGTACGCGGGCGAGGGCTTCTACGACGTCGCGGAACTCAAGGGTGTCGAGGCGGGAGAGGAGCTGCCGGTCGGCGTCGTCACGCACTACTGGAACTGCAAGTGCCAGGGGCGCGCCAATGGTCCTGCCGGCCCGGAGGGTCCCGACGGTCTGCTCGTGAAGGTCGTGGTCGACCACGAGGACGGCACCCGGGACGTGATGGTGTCCGACGGCTCCTGGAAGGTGCGCCGCTACGACCCGCAGACCGTCGACACCGTGGCGTTCCGGAACAAGGACGCGGGCGACCGGGTCGAGTACTACGACGCCCGGGCGGAGTTGACGGGCTGGGACAAGGCCGGTTACGACGACGGCAGTTGGTCCGGCGCCACGGTGGTCGGCCCGCACCCGCGACCGAACCCGGCCGACTGCTCCTCGTACGCGTCCGGTTCATCACCCTGTGCCTTCACCCACCTGTCCGCGACGAACGCCCACCTGACCCGCACGGTGGTCCACCCGAAGTCCCTGCTCCGCCTCCCGGACGGCACCGTCTTCGCCGACTTCGGCAAGGTCAACTCCGCCGTTCCCTCGGTGCGCTTCCAACACGGCGTGGCAGGGTGGCAGTTGACTTTCACCACCAGCTACCGGCGCAGCAACTCCACGCTGACAGCGGCCGTACGCGCCGGGGACACCACGGTGACCCTCGCCAGTACGGGCAACCTGCACGTCGGCGACCGTGTCACCGTCGACGCCCCCGCGACCGGATACGGCGCGGGCGACCCGGAAACCCGCACTGTGACGGCGGTGGACGGGAAGACCGCCACCCTCGACCGGGCGCTTGGCAAGGACCACGCCGCCGGGAGCTGGGTGGAGAACTCCCGCGCCGGCACGTCGGCCCTCGACACCCAGGGCAGCAACATGCGCTTCTTCCACACCCAGCGGGACGGCGCCCAGGTCGCGCAGCCGTTCACGTACTGGGGCTGGCGCTATCTGCAGATCAGCGACCCCGGCGAGAAGCTGACCACCGACGACATCACGGCCGTCGTGCAGTACACCGACGCCGCCCACCCGGCCACCTTCTCCAGCAGCGACGACACCCTCGATGACGTCTTCGCGCTCATGCAGCACTCGGCGCTGCAGTCGGCGCAGAACGTCTTCCTCGACACCCCGACCCGGGAGAAGGGCCAGTTCCTCGGCGACGCCATCGACGAGTCGTACGCGACCATGGCGGCCTCCGGGGAGCGGAGCCTGACCCGGCAGGCGATCGTCTCCTTCATGAACTCCCAGGCGCGGTACTGGAAGAACGGCGCCATGAACGCCGTCTACCCCAACGGCGACGGCAAACGGGACATCCCCGACTACACCGAGATGTTCCCCGAGTGGGTGCTGCGCTACTACCGGACCACCGGCGACCGGGAGTTGCTGGCGCAGGCCCTGCCCGTGATGAAGAACATTTCCGACTACATATCGTCCGCCGTCGACAGCCGCGGTCTGGTGGCCGACCTGCCCGGCGGCAGTGGCGCGTACAAGTACGGAATCATCGACTGGCCCGCCCCCATGCGCTACGGCTACGTCACGGACGGCAACGTCAACCGCACCGTCGTCAACGCCCTCGGTGTGGGCGCGCTGCGCTCGACGGCCGAGGCCGCCGACGCCCTCGGTGACGCGGACGCCCACACCCTGTACGACGGCCGGGCGGAGCGTCTGACCGCCGCGATGCGCGCCCAGCTGCGCGACCCCGGGAGCGGCGCCTGGTCCGACGGCCTGACCGCCACCGGCAGCCGCATCGACCACGCCGGCCAGCACGCGCAGACCTTCCCTGTCGCCTACGGGGCCGCAACTGCCGCCGAATACCCGGAACTCGGCGAGCGCATCTCCGCACTCGGCATGCAGCAGGGGCCGATGACCCTGCGCACGCTGCTCGAAGCCCTGCGCGTCACCGACCGCCCGGACACCGTGGTGGATCTCCTCACCGACCCGCGCCACGACGGCCCGGCCCAGGTGCTTGCCGAGGGCGGCACCTTCCTGTGGGAGCAGTGGACCCCCGGCTGCGAGACCTCCGACTGCACCGGTGCCCAGGTGTCCCAGAGCAGCAGCGAAAGCCTCTCCCACGGGTGGGGCGGAGCAGGGATCAACGGTGTCATCGAGAGCGTCCTCGGCCTGACCGTCACCTCGCCGGGCGCCGCCACGGTCCGTATCGCCCCGGCGGACAAGGGCCTCGACCACGCCTCCGGCACGCAGTGGACCGAGCGCGGCACCGTCGGCGTGGACTGGCGCAGGAACCGCTACGGCGTGGACACCGACGTCACCGTCCCGGTCAACGTGACGGCGACCGTCGCCCTGCCGGTGGTTCCCGGCGGCGCCTACCGCGTCACGGGCCAGGTCGTTCGCTACGTCGGCATCGAGGACGGCCGGGCCGTCTACCGCGTCGGGTCCGGACACGTGTCGTTCCACGCCCGGTCCACCGACTGAACGCGGAGGCCTCGCCATGAAGCAGCACAGAAGGCAGCACAGAGAGCATCGGCGCGGCGCGCGAGCACTGGCCCGGGCCGTCCTCGGCCTGTGCACCGCCGTGGCCCTTACGGGCCTGGCGCCGGCCGGCAACTCCGCTGCCGCGACCGTGAGTTCAGGGCGTCACGCCCACGCCGTCGCGTCCACAGGCACGGTCGTGGTGGCGAAGCCCGACTCCACGCGCGTGATCCACAACGTCGGCACGTCCACCGTCACCGTGCGCCCCGGCGCGACCGTACGCCAGACACTCGGCCGCCTGACCGCATCCGACCGCTCCCGCCAGAGCCGCGCGATCGTCGACGCGTCCGGTGCCGTCCGGCGCGACGGTCCGGTCGTGGCGGGTGACCGGCTCACGGTCCGCGCCGAGGACGGCCGCTCCGAGGGGAGTTACGCGCTGGCCGTGCACGACCCGGGCGCCGCGGGGCGCGACGGCGCCTACTGGAACCAGCCGCTCTACGAGCGGATCGACTCCACCGTCAACGCCCACGTCCCGGTCTTCCCCGACCGCCGCTGCGACATCACCGACCCCGCCTACCGGTCCCAGGTCCGCCAGGTCACGGAGCGGTACGCCGTCGGGAACGAGGCCGGTGACCCCGCGGCCAAGACCTCGCCCCTGGTGTACGACTCCCAGCGGGTGTGGTTCTACGGCGACGCCGTCAACGCTGCGATCAAGGACTGCCACGACGCGGGCGGCGGCACCGTCGTCGTCCCGCCGCGAGGCTCCCTGAACGAGAACGGGGCCTACTACTCAGGCGCCATCAACCTGCTCAGCGGCGTCAACCTGCGCGTCGAGACCGGCGCCGTCGTGAAGTTCATGCGGGACAGGACCAACGAGTTCTACCCGGTCGTGCGCACCAGCTACGAAGGAACCGACCTCTACAGCTACTCGCCGCTCATCTACGCCCTGCACCAGCACGACATCGCGGTGAGCGGCGGAGGGACGCTCGACGGCCAGGAGGACATGTGGAACTGGCGCCCCTGGAAGAAGGGTTACTGGGGCGAGCTCTCGGTGGAGGACAAGGACCCGGACGGCTCCTACGGGCAGAACGGTGTTCTCAACCGCATGAACTTCGAGGACACCCCGGTCGAACAGCGCCTCTTCAGCGACGACGGCCACCTGCCGAAGACGATTCCCGTCGTCGAGGACGGCCAGGTCCGCCACGTCGCACCGCCCGCCGGGGCCAAGGCCATGAAGTCGACGTTCCGCCCCTCCTTCATCCAGCCCAACGAATCGACGAACGTACTGATCGAGGACGTGAAGATTCGCAACACGCCGTTCTGGATCGTCCATCCCCTCAGCTCGGCCGACGTCCTGATCCGCGGCCTCGACATCTACAGCGACAAGACGAAGGACTTCGAGGTCAAGGGCTGGAACAACGACGACGGCATCGACCCCGAGTCGAGCCGCGACGTGGTCATGGAGCACAACCACGTCACCGTCAGCGACGACGGTGCCGCCGTCAAGGCCGGCCGCAACGTCAACGGGCGCGAGCACCGGGCGCCGAGCGAACGCATCATCATCCGCGACTCCGACTATCGCAACGAGGCCGGGAACTCCGCCGCCATCTCCATGGGAAGCGAGATGTCGGGCGGAATCCGCGACGTCTTCATCCACGACAACGTCTTCGACGGCCACGGCATGGCCATGGCCCTGAAGATCAAGACGAATTCCACCCGCGGCGGCGCTGTGGAGAGCATCTATCTGCGCGACAGCCTGCTGCAGTACGCCGTCCGGTCCCTGGTCGAACTCGACAGCAACTACAACGAGACCGTGCCGTTCCCGAACGCGGACGCCTTCGACCCCCAGGTCCGCAACATCTATGTGGACCGTGTCGACACAGGCCCCGACATGCCGCCCGCCACGACCAGCTTCTCCTTCCGCAGCGCCGCGTCCCGCTCCCCGGTGGAGAACGTCCGCTACCGCGACTCCGTCTACCACTCGACCAGCACCCTCGCGGCGGGCTTCGCGGACAACAAGAACATCAAGGACCTCGTCGTCGACAACGTCACCTACATCAACCCGCAGACCGGCGCCACCACCCGCTACGACACCACACCGCTGCGCCTCCTCGACGCGACGCGGGCGGTCCCGGACACCGGTGACGCGACCGGCCTGACCGCGGCCGATGCCGGCCGCCCCGACACCGTCACACCGGTTCCCGGGCGCACGTTCCGGATCGCCGGCGCGATGGACCTCTCCACGGCACCCGACTTCCCGCGCACCGGCACACTGCGCATCCTCGTCGACCGCGACGACACACCCGTCCCGGTACACGTCCGGGCCGACGGCACCTTTCTCAGCGACCCCGTCGCCCTGGACGACGACCAGAGCTGGTACCGCGACCGGCACTACGTGTCCGTGAACTTCTGGGCGGACAACGGCATCGACATCAACACGAGCGTCTACCAGGTGGCCGTGTCCACCCAGCGAGGAAGGAACGGTTCATGACCGACCAGCCGCAAGTCTCCCGCAGAGCCTTCGTCGGGGGAGTCGTCGCCCTGACCTCCGCGACGCTGATGTCCCGCGTCCTGCAAGCGGAGTCGGCGGTGGCCGCCGAACCCGGTACGGACGGCACCGGCACCCGCATCGACCGGCACGCGCTGGTGTCCCGGCACCGCGTCGTCCGGCACAGCAGCGACCTCGATCTGCCCGTCCAGGTCGGCAACGGCCGGTTCGCCTTCGGCGCCGACGTGACCGGACTGCAGACCTTCGTACCGTTCAACACCCTCTCCGACTGGGGCTGGCACGCAGACGCCCTGCCGGCGGGCAAGGAGATCGCGGACTACCGGGGCACCGTCTGGGGCACGTACGGCCGCGACATCTCCTACTGGACGGACGACGACAACGAGCCCGAACTCCACAACTGGCTGCGCGAGAACCCCCACCGGGCGAACCTCGGCCGCATCGGCATGCGGCTGCTCAAGGCGGATGGGACCGAGGCGGCCGAGTCCGACCTCACGGACACCGTGCAGGAACTCGACCCGTGGACGGGCGTCCTGCGCAGCGCGTTCCGCCTCGAAGGACACCGGGTCACCGTCGAGACCGCCTGTCACCCCGGCCAGGACGCCATGGGCGTACGCATCGAGTCCGCACTCGTCCGGCTCGGGCGCCTCTCGGTCTTCCTGGACTTCCCGTACGCCACCGCGGCCGGACGCAACAAGTTCGAGGCGCCGTACGTCGGCCTCTGGGACCGCCCCGAGCTGCACACCACCGTGCTGCACCGCCGAGGCCGCACACCGGTCGTCACCCACACCATGGACGCCACCCGCTACGAGGTCGGCCTGGCGCTGTCTCCGGGCGCCCGCGTCAGCCGCAGTGATCCGGGTCGGCACCGCTACGAAGTCGTAGGCGAAGGTGACCAGTTGGACGTAGCCGCCCTCTTCGCGCCCGAGGTGCGAGGCGCCGTGCCGAGGGCCGGCGAGGTGGTGCGCCAGAGCGGGACCTGGTGGCCGCGGTTCTGGCGGACCGGCGGGGCGGTCGACCTCTCGGCGAGCGAGGACCCGCGCTGGCGCGAGCTGGAGCGCCGCATCGTCCTGAGCCAGTACCACCTGGCCGTGAACGACGCCGGCAACGACCCCGCCCAGGAGTCAGGACTCGTCAACAACGGCTGGTACGGCAAGTTCCACATGGAGATGTACTGGTGGCACGCCTTCCAGTACGCGCTCTGGAACCGTTGGCCGCTCCTGGACCGCGGCACCGACATCTACGAGCGGTTCCTGCCTACGGCGCGACGCCTCGCCACGTCCCAGGGCTTCCGCGGCGCCCGCTGGCCGAAGATGACGACGACATACGGCGACGCGATCGGCCGCGAGTCGCCCGGCACCCCGACCTGTCTGCTGATCTGGCAGCAGCCCCACCCTCTCTTCCTCGCGGAACTCGACCATCAGGCCCACCCGGGACGCAGCACCCTGCTCAAGTGGCGCGAAGTCGTCCACGAGAGTGCGGAGTTCATCGCCTCGTTCGCCCACCGCGAGGAGAGCGGCCGCTATGTCATCGGCCCGCCGATCATGTGCTGCAACGAACGCAACCCACCCGCCCAGACCCTGAACCCGGCCTTCGAACTGTCCTACTGGCGCTTCGGTCTGCGCATCGCCCAGGAGTGGCGCGAGCGCCTCGGCATGGCGCGTGAGCCGTACTGGGACGAGGTCCTCGACGGCCTGGCGCCGCTGCCCGTCGAGGACGGCGTGTATGTGCTGTACGAGGGCGTGCCCGACATGTGGACCGAGTACAACACCAACCACCCCGATCCCGTCGCGCCGTTCGGGATGCTGCCCGGTGACGGAGTCGACGTGGAGACCATGCGGGCGACGACCCAAAAGGTCCGCGAGACCTGGCCGGTCACCGACCTGTACAGCTGGGACTTCCCGCTCCTGGCGCTGAACGCCGCCCGCCTCGGCGACCCGGACTCGGCCGTGGAGTACCTGCTCCATGAGCGGTTCGGGTTCACCGGCACCGGCCTGCCCGCCAGCGGGAAGAGCGGGGTGCCGTCCCCGTACTTCCCGGCCGCCGGAGGCCTGCTCTACGCCGTCGCGATGATGTGCGCCGGCTGGCGCGACTCTCCTGGCGGCCCCGCGGGCGAGCGGGGGCGTCCCGGCCCGCGGGGCCTGGCCCCGGGATTCCCGGACCAGGGTTGGACGGTCTGTTGGGAGGGACTCACGCCCGCCTTGTGACCGCCGCCAGAACCGGTCGTCGTCCACGTCCGTAGCGGCGACAGGCCGGACGCGTCGCCTGCGGTGCCTTCGCCGCCGAGACGAGCTCCACGCCTGGGCGGCCGACCCCGACGGCACCTCGGCGGCGGTTGCCACCGAGGTGTCTGCATGGTGCTCAGCCACCTTGCCGCAATGATGTTTCTGGAGCGGTGCGACGGCGCAGCCACCGCTGGCGGAACATCAGATGCATGCGGGGCGTCGGATGTCAGGATCACCGCACAATATCGGCGGAGTCGAGGAGCTCCTCGGGATCGCCGCTGTCGTGGCGGTACTTGAAGTCGCACCCGCGGCCGCACGCGTGGTCCATGGCCATCGCATGAACAGGCCATACGCACGATGAGAGTCGTCGAGCGCGTGACTGGCCCTCGGCCAGAGGGGGCGCCAGGCAGGACCCGGCCGAAGGGGCTCAGGATGATCGAGATGGCGGATATCCGTGAGTGGCGTACACAGGACGTGATGGACGTCGGAGGGCACAAGATCGGAGTGCTTGAGGCCGTCTATGTGGACACCAGCACGGACGAGCCGTGCGCCTGCCGAAAATCTCGTCCGTGCTGGTCAAGCAGCATGTCGGTACTCGTGGAGGGTGCCGCCGAGCCGGTCGTGTCGGCGTATGTCGAGACGGGTGATTTCGTTGGGGTCGGTGATGGGTTGGGGCACTGGGCGGAGTGGAGCTGCCTGTCCCATGGCCTGGTGGGGACGGTGGGTGTTGTGATGGGTTTCGAATTCGCGCAGGACGTGGCGGAGGTGACGCTCGTTCCAGATGAGGGTGCGATCCAAGAGTTCGTGGCGGCAGGTCTGCACCCACCGCTCCAGGATCGCGTTCATGCGCGGGGTGCGGATGCCGCTGAAGGCGACCTCGATGCCGGAGTCGGCGAGGATCCGGTCGAACAAGGCGGGGAACTTCGCGTCGCGGTCTCGGATCAGGTACCGCGCCTGGGCGCCGGCATCCTCGAGGTCCATGACCAGCTTCTTCGCGGCTTGGGCGACCCAGGCCGCGTTCGGGTGCGTGGTGGTGCCGAGGACGCGGACGCGACGGGTGGCGTGTTCGATGACGGCCAGGATGTAGTGGCGTTGGCCGGTCAGGGTGACGCTTTCGATGAAGTCGCAGGCCAGCAGGGCGTCGGCCTGAGAGCGCAGGAACGCTGCCCAGGTGGTGGCGGTCCGGTCGGGGGCGGGGTCGATGCCTTGTTGTTTGAGGATTTCTCAGACGGTGGGGGCGGCGATCTTGATGCCGAGGGTGGGGAGTTCGCCGTGAACTCTGCGGTATGCCCAGTGTGGGTTCTCGCGGACCAGACGCAGGATCAGCAGGCGGATCGAGCGGACGGTGCGTGGCCGTCCGGGCCGTTTGGGGCGGGAGGTCTTGGCGTGGTGTCGCTTGACGAGGTCGCGGTGCCAGCGGAGCACGGTGTCCGGGTGGACGAGGAGCCGCGGCCGGCGCGGGACCGCGCGGGGCGGTGGTGTCAGCAGCGCGGCGAGGAAGGCTCGGTCCTCGGATCGGAACGCGGTCTTGGCGGGGCTGAGTTGTCGCTGCAGGACGGTTATCTGGTGGCGGAGCGCGAGGATCTCGATGTCTTTGTCGCGGGCGTTCATCGGCAGTAAGCGCAGCGCGGCGAAGGCGTGGGTGACGGCGAGATAGGCGAAGCGGATCAGCACAATTGGTGATCACGCCGTGTCCAGGGAGCGTGGCCGGGGAACGGGGTTGTGACCTGCACGGACGATATTTCCGTCAGGCGCAGGGCGCCGATGTGGTGATGGTCGTCGCCCCGTACTACGAGACGCTGCGCTACCTGCGTACCGTCGCCGACTCCGTGGCCATCCCGGTGATGCTCTACAACATCCCGGACGCCACCAGCGTCAACCTCGACCCCGACACCGTCGGCAAGCTCGCCCGCGAGCAGGAGAACATCCGCTACATCAAGGACACCAGCGCCGACATGGCGCAGGCCGGGCAGCTCATCCACCGCCACGGCGACGTCATCGACACGTTCCTCGGCTGGGACAGCCTGCTGCTCGCCTCGGTCGCCGAAGGCGCCGCCGGTGTCATGGCGGGCACGGCCAACGTGATGGCCGCCGACCTCGTCGGCGTCCACCAGGCGCTCACCGACAGCGACTTGGCCCTCGCGCGCGAGCGCTGGGCGCGCATCTACCCGCTGATGGACACCCTGATGACTGGCGGCCCTTTCATCCAGGGCGTGCGCGCCGCAATGGAGGAGATCGGCCTGCCGGTCGGCCCACCGCGCGAGCCGCTGCTGCCGGTCGACGACGCCCACCGCCGCCGTATCGCTGCCGCTGTCGCGGACCTGCCGCACCTGACCGTCCGCGACTGACGTACCAGAAGGAGCGTCAGGGGAGCGGTCGGGGTGGGTCTGCTTCCAAAGCAGTCGGTCCTCGAGATGGATCAGGACCGGGGCACCGGTCGCGTCCGCCAGGGCGGGGGCGGCGTCGATGTGGTCGTCGTGTCCGTGCGTGCAGACGATGGCCTTGAGCCGCCGGTCCCCGATGGCCTCGGCGATGGCTCCGGCATCGTGTGCCGCGTCTATGACGATCACTTCTTCGTCATCGCCCACGATCCAGACATTGTTGTCCACCTCCCATGTGCCGCCGTCCAGACTGAAGGTGCCGGACGTGACGAGGTGCTCGACGCGCGGGCCGCCGCCCGTCACAGGGTCACCACCGAGCGCAGCACGTCGCCCTTGTGCATCCGGGCGAAGGCGTCCTCGACGTCCTCCAGGGCGATGGTCTCCGATACGAACGCGTCGAGATCCAGGCGGCCTTGAAGGTAGAGGTCGATGAGCAGAGGGAAGTCGCGCGACGGCAGGCAGTCGCCGTACCAGCTCGACTTCAGTGACCCGCCGCGGCCGAAGACGTCAAGGAGGGACAGCTCCAGTGTCATCTCGGGGGTCGGTACTCCGACGAGCACGACCGTTCCGGCCAAGTCGCGGGCGTACAAGGCCTGTTGATACGTCTCCGGTCGGCCGACGGCGTCGATGACCACGTCCGCGCCGAAGCCGCCGGTCAGTTCGCGGATCGCCTCGATCGCGTCGGTCTCCCGCGAGTTGACCGTGTGCGTGGCGCCCAGGGTGGTGGCCGTCGCAAGCTTACGGTCGTCGAGATCCACGGCGATGATCTTCGCAGCGCCCGCGAGGCGGGCGCCTGCCACGGCCGCGTCACCGACCCCGCCGCAGCCGATGACGGCCACAGAGTCGCCTCGGGTGACCCCTCCGGTGTTGATCGCGGCGCCGAGCCCCGCCATGACGCCGCAACCCAACAGGCCCGCGGCCGCGGGTGACGCGGCCGGGTCGACCTTGGTGCACTGTCCGGCGGCGACGAGGGTCTTCTCCGCGAACGCACCGATACCCAGGGCGGGGGTGAGCTCGGTGCCGTCGGCCAGCGTCATCTTCTGTCGCGCGTTGTGCGTGTCGAAGCAGTACTGGGGGCGCCCACGCCGGCAGGCCCGGCAACGCCCGCACACCGCACGCCAGTTGAGGATGACAAAGTCACCCGGAGCCACGTCGGTGACGTCGGCGCCCACCGACTCCACCACGCCCGCCGCCTCGTGTCCCAGGAGGAATGGGAACTCGTCGTTGATCCCGCCCTCGCGGTAGTGCAGGTCGGTGTGGCACACCCCGCAGGACTGGATCCGTACCACCGCCTCGCCCGGGCCCGGATCGGGGATCAGGATGGTCTCGATGGCGACGGGCTCGCCCTTCGCCCGTGCGACAACTCCACGTACGTGCTGAGGCATTGCGCAGTCCTCTCGAGTGGTGCAGGTGAGTAGTTCTGTGGGTACAGACAGGGATGGTCAGGCGGCCGGACGGACGCGTACCGGCAGGGACTCCCACGCGCGCAAAGTGTTGTTGGCGTGCCGGCGCGGTGCGCCCGTCAGCTCGAACGACTCGACTCGGCGGGCCAGGGCGGTCAGCAACGCCTCCGCCTCCAGGCGGGCTACGTGCTGTCCGATGCACTGGTGGATGCCCATGCCGAAGCCGACCTGACCGGACGGGTCACGTGTGAGGTCGAAGCGGTCGGGCTCGCTCCAGCGGTCCGGGTCGCGGTTGGCGGCGCCGAGGAACATGAGGATCTTCGTGCCCTCCGGGATGGTGGTGCCGGCGATCGTGACATCGGTGGTGGCGGTACGGAAGAACGTCTGCACCGGAGACTGCCACCGCACTGCCTCGTCGAAGGCGACCCGCGCCAACTCCGGACGCTCGCGAAGCCGTTGCCATTCCTGTGGGTGTGTGGCGAACGCGTAGAGGCAGGCGGCCAGGCCGTGCACGGTCGTGTCCACTCCCGCGCTGAGCAGTGACCGCACGACCAACGGAGCCTGCACGTAGGTGAGTTCACCACGGTCGGCGGCTGCCCAGATCTCGGCGCCGAATCCGTCCGCCGTCAGGGCCTCGCGTGCGCACTGGGCATTGACCCATGCTCCCAGCGCGGCAGCGCGGTGCGCGTCGGCGGCAACGAGGTCGTTGCGCGGGCCGAACGCGTTGAAGGCCATGTTGCCGTACGGCAGGAGGTTCTCCCGGCCGTCGGGCCCCAGGCCCACGGCATCTGGGAAGGCCCGCAGCGGGAACGCCTCCGCCAGTGCCGTGAAGGCGTCGAACTCCGGCCCGCCCTCGAGGACTTGGTCCACCAGTTCATCCGCCGTCGCGGCCCAGGTGTCGCGCAGGCGGCGCAGTGCGGGCGGGGCGAGGATCTCGCGCAGGACCCGGCGTGGCGCGTCGTGCAGGGGAGGGTCGGCTTCGAGGAGCAGGCTCGGTACGCGCCAGGGTTCCTCGTGGCGGAAGTTCGCCAGGCCCACGCCCGACCCCGACTCGAAGTGCTGCCAGTCCACCAGCGCGGCGTGCACCTGCTCGTAGCGGGCGAGCGCGTGGACGTCATAGCGGGAGAGACGCACGACGGGGCCGGCCTCGCGCAGCGCCTGATGCAGGGGATCGGGGTTCAGCAGGTGCTCGTGGGCGAACGGGTCGGCGTCGCTGACGGGCGTCGCCACGGCACGTGCGGGTGCCTCGGTCATCGCGGCTCCAAGAGGATGAGTGGGAAGGGGGGTGCGGCTCGGACGGGCCTCGCGGCCCTCACAGATCGAGGACGAGACGATCCCCGCACGACCGCGACACGCACACGAACATGCAGTCGTTCGCGGCCCGTTGGTGATCCGTGAGGATCGAGTCCCGGTGGTCCGGCTGCCCTGCGGCGACCGGTGTCAGACAGGTTCCGCAAGTGCCCTGCTCGCAGGACGACAGGACGTCCACGCAGGCCTCCCGGATCGCCTGCAGCACGGAGACGTCGCGGGGAACGGTGACGGTGCGCCCGCTACGCCGCAGTTCGACCTCGAAGGCCGCGTCCCGCACCGGCGCTGCTTGATCGGCGGCGGTGAAGCGTTCGGTGTGCAGGGCGTACGGAGCCCATGACGCGCAGGCACTTTCCACCGCGGCAAGCAGCGGGGCAGGACCGCAGCAGTACCCCTTTGTGCCCGGGAGCTCAGTGCCGAGCCAGGCTTCGAGGTCCAGAAGTCCGAGCTCGTCCTGCGGAACAATGTGCACCCGCGAGCCGTAAGCCGCCGCGAGCTCATCACGGAAGGCCATCGAGGCGCGGGTTCGCCCGCCGTACAACAACTGCCAATCCAGGCCGAGGAGTTCGGCCTGGCGCACCATCGGCAGCAGGGGAGTGATCCCGATGCCGCCCGCGACGAAGAGGTACCTCTCCGACGGCACCAGGGGGAAGTGATTGCGCGGCCCGCCGACGCCGACCCGGTCACCCGGCCGCAGCCGGTCGTGCACGTACGCGGATCCCCCGCGCCCGTCAGGTTCCCTAAGGACGGCGACCCGGTACGTGTACGCGTCCCACCGGTCACCGCACAACGAGTACTGCCGGGTCGTCCCCTCCGGCAGTACTAGATCGATATGGGAGCCCGGCGTCCAGTCCGGCAGCCGTCCGCCGTCCGGATGCGTGAGGGTGAGGGACACGACGCCCTCGGCCACCCGCTCCTTCGCGGCGACGGTCAACGACACCGCGTTCCTTGTTCCCGGCCGACTCTTGTCGGGGCCGGGAACGGCATTCACAACCACGCTGGTTCCGACCACGTTGTCGCCTTCCGTCGTTGGGTTTCAGGAAGGATGCGTGGGCCGCGGTGGAGGGCGCGACGCCATTCTCAATGAGTGAGAGAAGAATTCTCCGCTCGCTCAAGCGGCGCTCACCCCGATGTCGGTGCCCCCAGGGCACGGGAGATACCGCGTGCGGCGGTGCGGACCACGGGGACGACGGATGTGGCTCCGGTCTCGTTCGGGACGATCACCGACAGTGTGGCCAGCACCTTCCCCCGGCTGTTCCGCACCGGAGCCGCGATGCCCAGGGCGTCCGGGTGTACGTATCCGGGACAGCACGCGTATCCCTGCTGCCGGACGTCCGCGAGCACGGCGCGCAGTTGCGGCGCGGTGGCGGGCGTGGCCTCGGTATAGCGGTGGAGGGGTTCGGCGAGGACCCGATCGCGCAAGTCTGCAGATCCGTGGGCGAGCAGGACCAGACCGCTGGACGAGGCGTGCAACGGCAGACGGCCCGCGATGCGGGTGTAGTTGATGACCGCGCCAGGCGCGCTCAGCCGCTCCACGAACAGCACATCGTCGCCGTCGAGGACGCCCAACTGCACGTGGTGGCCCACCACGTCGTGGACGCCCTCCATGAAGGGCATGGCGGTGTCGCGCAGAGACAGTGCGGGCGAGGCGCGCGTCACCAGCTCCCACATGCGCATGCCGATGCGTACCCGCCGGTCCGCGTCGCGTGCGAGAAAACCGTGCGAGACCAATTCGGCGACCAGCCGCGATGCGGTCGCCATGTGCAGGCCCGTACGCCGGGAGATCTCCGAGACGGTCAGGGCCGGCTCCTCGGGCGTGAACGCCTCGAAGATCCGCACGGCCCGGGCCAGTACCGACTCGCCGTTCTGTGACTTCACGTGGCCATCATCGGATTCCTGCCGGGAGCGTCAAGATCCCGACGCGATTTCGGTTCACGTGGAGGACGCGTCTCGGCGTCACATCGCAGCCCACCCGTCGTCCACGGGGAGCACCGCGCCGTTGACGCGGCCTCGTCCGAGGCGAGGAAGACGATGGGGGCCGCCTGCTGCTCGGCCTCGAGCATGTGCGGAAGCGCGGCCCGGGTTAGTTGGAAGGGAACGGTCAGGTTGATCCGCATGACGAGCACCCACTCGGTGTCGTCGTTTTGGCGGGCCCACGCGATGCGTCGGCCGCTGGGCAGCGTGAACAGGGACGGTGCCAACGTCTCGCGGGTCCTCACCGACCAGAGCACGTACGACCGCACCGTCCTCTACGACACCTTCGACGTGACCAGGCTGGTGCGGTCGGGAGGGTAGTGGCGCCGGGATGTCGGGCGCGGTGTTCACCTGTGCCAGGTGACTTCGGAGTGGCGCAGGCGTATGTACGGGAGGATCGGGATGGGGGTGACGGTTCCCTGCAACACGGAGACGGAGATGTGGGTGCCCGCGCAGGGCAAAGAGGCCGCGCGTCCCAGGGCGTCGCGTACGCACGGGACGATGCCTCGGGGAGCGCGCAGTGCCGCCTGTATCGGGCGACGACGCGTGTCTGCCGCTTCAACGCTGCCTCGGGCTACGGCAGTTGGGCCCGCCCGCAGTCGGTGCGAACGGGCACTCCACGTGGCTCTTACGAGGTCAGGCGGTTGTCGCAGGGCCGGGCGGCAGGTGGACCGTCATGATCAGGTGGCAGGTTTTGGTGCCCGCACCGCGGTAGGTGTGGGTGGCGTCGCCGTCGAAGGTGGCGGTCTGTCCGGCTTCCACGGGGTGCTCGGTGCCGTCGACGGTCAGAATCATCTGCCCTGAGGTGACGCTGACGGTTTCGACGACCCCGGCCTGGTGGGGGTGGCTGGGGTATTCCTCGCCGGGTTCCAGTCGCCAGCGCCAGACCTCGACCGGGGCCGGTCCTGAGGTCGTCAGCATGAGCCGGGCCTCGCTGCCCCGTTCTCCGGCCCACAGCGGCATCACGGCGTCGGCGTCCACGACGCGGACGCGTCCTTCGGCCGGTCCTTCCATCAGGGCGGATACCGAGACGCCGAGTGTGTCGGCCAGCCGGACCAGGGTGGCGAAGTTCGGGTTGCCCTGTGCCTTCTCCAGTCCGACCAGGGCCCCCTTGCTGACCTTGGCGCGCCGGCCGAGTTCGTCCAGGGACAGGCCCGCACGGGTGCGGGCCGCCCTGACGTTGTGGGCGAGTGTCCGCAGGGCTGCCTCTGTCTCGGCCATCCCCTCACCATCCTCACAGTGGTCCACTGGAATGCACCGCACGGTCGTTTGGTTGACCGGATCGGTCGTTTCATCGTACGGTTTAGTCGTTCCACTGAATAGTAAGGGATGTACCCGTGATCGCTCTGCTGCTGGCTCTGGGCAGCTCACTCGCCTACGGATGCGCCGACTTCCTCGGCGGCCTCGGTGCCCGAAAGGCGCACGTTCTGCGCACCGTGATGGTCGCCGCCCCGGCCAGCCTCGCGGTCGAGCTGCTGCTGTGGCCGGTCCTCGGCGCGTCGTTCAGCCCGGCCGCGCTCGGCTGGGGTGCCGCCTCCGGTGTCGCCTCGGCCGCCGCGTTCGCCCTGCTCTACAAGACCCTGGCCATCGGCCCCATGAACGTGCTGTCCCCGGTCACCGCGCTGGTGTCCGCCGCACTGCCCGTCGGCGTGGGCCTGATGCAGGGCGAGCGCCTGGGTATGGCCGGACTTCTGGGCCTGCCGCTCGCGCTGGTGGCGGTGGTGCTGGTCAGCGCCGGGCGTGGCGCGGGCTCCGCGCGACCTTCCCGAACGGCGCTGCTGCTGGCCTTGGGTGCGGGCGCCGCGATCGCCCTCCAGCTGATCTTCCTGCACCAGGCGCCGTCGGACAGCGGGGTGGCCCCGCTGGTCATCGGCAGGGCGGTCTCCTCCGCGGTCACCCTGGCCGCGGCCGGGATCATGCACCGCAGGCTCGGCCCCGAGAAGCCCGCCTACGCCATGTCGGCCGGCGCGGGCGTGCTGGACTCGCTGGCGAACCTGCTGTTCCTCCTCGCCGCCCGCAGCGGAGACCTCACCGTCGTCGCCGTGATCACCGCCCTCTACCCGGCCGGCACCGTCCTGCTCGCCCGCAAGGTGCTCGCCGAACGCATCCACCGCGGTCAGCTCGTCGGCCTGGGCACCGCCGCCGTCGCCGTCAGCCTCCTCGCCCTCACCTGAGCGATCCCACAGTCAAGGAGAGACACATGTTCATCCAGCCCTGGGACGCCGGCCTGGACGACGCCGAATGGCAGACCTGGATCGCCGATGGCCACGAATTCGGACAGCTCAGCGTCAACGGCCTGCCCGGCCAGCCGCCCACCGTCGTCCCCACCCACTTCACTTCCGACGGCAACCAGCTCCTTATCCACCTTGCCCGGCCCAACCCGGTCTGGAAGGCGATCGAGCACGATCCGAACGTCACCTTCACTGTCATCGGCGACTACGCCTTCATTCCCGGCCCCTGGCGCGCCAAGCCCGACACCCCGCCCACCGACGGCGTGCCCACCAGCTACTACGCCGCCGTCCAGTTCACCTGCCACGCCCACATCGTCGACGACCTCGAGGCCAAGGCCGAGCTGCTGCGCCGCCAGCTCGCCCACTTCCAGCCCGACGGCGACCACGGCCCCGTCGCCGTCGACCAGCCGCCTTACGGCCGGATGCTGCCCGGCATCCGCGGCCTGCGCATGGAAGTCACCGACGTGCGGGCCAAGTTCAAGTACGACGACCACAAGCCCGTCGAGCACCGCACCGCCGTCGCCGACCGCCTTACCGGACGTGGCCAGGGCCTGGATGCGCCCACCGCGCGCCAGCAGCTCCGACGCCTGGACCGCATCGGCCCCTGGAAGCCCTGACCACCACCCCACGCCATAGGAAACGGAACCCCGCCCATGACCGCCTTCGGCATCAGCCCCGCCGTCGCAGACGCCTTCCCCGACACCCTCATCGCCCTGGTCACCGCCACCGGCGTGCACGGCCACGAACCCTGGCCCCACACGGCCGCCGCTCTGGAGAACCTGGAGCAGCAGCTCGCCGACGGCTCCTGGCAGCCCACCGACGAGACTGACCCGCGCATCGAGGCGTGGCACGCCGCCTACCGCTCCTTCGGCACCAATCCCCGCCGCATCCGCCCCAGCGTCGACGCGCTCGGCCGCCGCTTCGTCAAGAAGGGCACCCTGCCGCGCATCAATCCGGCCGTCGACTCCTACAACGCCGTCTCCGTCCGCCACGGCCTGCCCGCCGGCGCCTTCGACCTGGACCATGTCACCGGCGACGTCGACATTCGCCATGCAGACGGCAGCGAGGAGTTCACCCCGCTCGGCGAACCCGACACCATCGAGAACCCCAAGCCCGGCGAGATCATCTACACCGACACCACCGGCGTCCTGACCCGCCACTGGAACCACCGCGACGCTCACCGCACCCGCGTCACCGAGGACTCCACCCACGTCGCCTTCGTCCTCGAAACCCTCCGGGCCGACCGCGACGGCCACCTCCTCAAGACCGCCGCGCACGAGCTGCAGGGCCTGCTCCTTCCGCACGCCGAGCAAACCCGGGTGTACTACCTCAGCCCGGATCAGCCCCAGGCAGGAGCCTGAGTCCCGACGGCCAGCTCCAGCACGGTCGCCGGCGTCCCGGTCGGCATGGAGGCCCGGGGCGAAACCATCTCCGGGCCTCGGGGGAGCCACCCGTCTGCGCTGCCGAGGCACCTTCCTCGCGGCGCCGGTCTTCCTCGTCCCATTTCCTCGGCAACCCGCTTGATCGACTCGTTTCCGGCGTCGACGTCATAGGTGCCAAGAACCACGTACGGGCTGGTCACGCCGTATGTTGGTACTCGTGCTGGATGCCGCCCAGGCGGTCGTGTCGATGCCCAGTCACCGTTTGAAGACGGCGACGCTGCGGGCGGGAACCGTGAAGGTCCCCGAACCGGCCTTGTAGGAGGAGGCCGACTTCACCGCCGTCGGCCTGTACCGGGTGCAGGCAGTACGCCGTCCCCGTGGCGTCCTTGAGGACCTGGGACCGGACCGGGTGACACGGGCCGAATGGGCCCGCACCATCGCGGACGCACTCAGTGCCCCACCCCAACTGGTGATCCCCGTGCCCAAGGACGGGACCCGCTATGCCTCCCGGCCGGAGAACGCCTGCCTCTCCAGCGACCTCCTGCCGTTCATGCCGTGCATGCGCGGCATCCGGATCCAAGGCGTCCAAGACGGCGCGCGTTCTTTGGCTGCCGCCTTCCGGGCGGCGTCATAGCCGACGCTCGCACCCGGACCGCAAGGCCGCGCTTCGGTCCCGCCCGGCCTGCTCGGCATGGTTCGGCAGGCGGAGCAGGCCAGGCCGGACGCTGCCCATGGACGGCCGAGCAGAACAGGACGGCCGCCCGCCCTGGACGGACTCCTCGGCCGGCCGGGCCGGACACGGGGTCACCCCGGTTCGCCTTGGGCACGCCAAGGTCCGGATGCTGCCAGGCCCGACCATCCCGAATCCGCCGTGCTGTTGTCGACGTGCGCCAGGGAGCGCGTGACACCCACCAGCCAGAAAGAATTGCTGAAAGTTTCTGCAAGTGATTGCCGGAGTGGGAAGCGACTGTTTGACTCGCCTGGCGACAGGCAACAACGGCCCGGGCGCTGGGCAGCTCTCAGCGATCAGGCAGAAGCCGCCCTGGATCAGGCACCACCATCCGCACCGCGAACTGCGGGGCGGACCACTGCGCGCCCCCGTTCCGTGACCGGCCTGGCAACCCCTTTCAGCCCGAGAGGAACACCATGAGCATCGAGATCGACGTCCTCGTCCTGGGGGGCGCCGGCGTGGACACGATCGTGCACGTCCCCGAACTGCCCCTATCGTTCGCCGACAGCTACATGATCCAGCCAGGTATCCGGACACGCGCGGGACAGAGCGGCGACTTCGTCGCCCTGGGGGTGAGCAGCCTGGGACTGCGTACGCACCACCTCGACCTGATCGGCGACGACCACGAGGGCGAACTCGTCCGCGCTTTCCACCGGGACCAGGGCATCGCGTTCACCACGAGCCTCCAGCCCGAGGGCACTAAACGAGCGGTCAACCTCGTCGGCCCCGACGGGCGAAGGCTGTCCCTGTACGACGACACCCGCTCGCAGGAGACAGACCGGCTCCCCGAAGCGACGGTCCGGGAACTGGCCGCCGCGAGTCGTCACGCGCACGTCGTCATCACCCACCCGTGCGCGTTCACACTGCCCACGCTGCGCGAAGCCGGCGTGACCATCTCCACCGACCTGCACAACTGGGACGGTATGAACCCCTATCACGAGGTATTCGCCTACGAGGCCGACCTCGTCTTCCTGTCCACCACCGCCCTGGCCGACCCCGAGCGGACCATGCGCCGGATCGTCGAGCGAGGCCGTGCCCGGGCGGTCATCGCCACGGACGGGGCGGACGGGGCGTATCTCCTGGTCGATGGCGAGCTGTCACACATCCCCGCCGTCACACCCCCGGCACCGGTCGTGGACTCCAACGGCGCAGGCGACGCATTCGCGTCCGCCTTCCTCTACGGCTGGCTGAACGGCGAGCCTGCTGAGCGCTGCGGCCTGTACGGCGCGGTGGCCGGAGCCCATGCCTGCACCGTGCCGTCGATGCGTACCGACAGCATCACACGCGACGAACTCCACTCCCGCCTCGCGGAGTTGCCATGTGATGCGGCGCCCGCCGAGCACCGCGCCGAAGAAGCGGGACGGCACGGATGAGCGCCGCCACGCGAACATCCGGTTACGACGTCGTCGTCCTGGGCGGAGGAGTCGCCGGCTGCGTGTTGGCCGCACGCTGGTCATACCGGCCAGCCTCGCGAGCACATGGCATTACGGTCAGTTAGCCCTCCACGGAAATTGAGCCAGAACCGGTTCTCGCGAACAAAGCCAGAGGATGGACTGGTTCCTGCTGCTCCCGTGATTCCTACGGTGCCACCGCCGTCCCCAAGGAGGTGCCCAGGGGACGGCCCACTCGGCACCCACCCCGCGTGTTCGCCTGACCCCGAAGGCCGCACCCACGAAAACACGAGCCTGGATACGTCAGCTCACGCCGGGGCAGGGCTGCGGTGGCGGGCGTCCAGCGTGCCCGGCCGCCTCCGCGAGCAGGGACGCGGGGAGCGACGCCTGGCGGCCCGGGGCGGCGGGCTGCCGCGCCCGGTCGCCGACACACGACCTGAACCGCTGGCCGCCACGCGGCTCTCCTTCATCCCCGGGATTCCCGCCCTGACCCGCGCCGACCTGTACGAGCTGAAGGACGCCCTGCTATTGGGTCTGCTCGCCGAGGGCCTGCTCAACAGCTGCTCGCGCGGGATGTGAGCCGGTTTTCAGGCCCGATGTTTTCCTTTCGCACTTCTTGACAGCGCCCTCTCGCTACCCGCAGGATCACTCCCCGAACCTGTCAGACAGCCAGACAGGTGGACCGACACTGCGGCGCGTCAGCGCCATGGAAGCGGTGCTGACCCACCTCCGCGGCGCCATCGAGCGCGGCGAATACGCCATCGGCGACAAGCTCCCTTCCGAGGCGGAGCTGTGCCGCACCCTGGAGATCAGCCGGCCTGTGCTGCGGGAGGCCCTCCGAGCCCTGCAGACCATGGGCCTGACTGTCTCCAAGACCGGTAAGGGCACCTTCGTCGTCGCCAACACCGTCGAGGACCCCACGTTCGGCGACTACGCGGCCAGCGACCTGCTCGAAGTGCGCCGCCACATCGAGATCCCCGTCGCCGGGTACGCGGCGACACGCCGTACCCCGGAGAACCTCAACCACCTCGCCCACCTCCTGGACCGGATGGAGCGGGAGACCGACACCACCACGTGGGTCGCCATGGACACGATCTTCCACATCGCGGTCGCCGAGGCGTCCCAGAACCCGGTCTTCCGCCGGGTCATCGAGGAGATCCGGGACGCACTTGCCCGCCAGTCGGCCTTCCTGAACGAACTCGGCGGTAGGCGCGAGCAGTCCAACCGCGAGCACCGGGCGATCGTCGAGGCGCTGATCGACGGCAGCGAACACGACGCGGTCGAGGCGATGTCCCATCACCTCGACCGCGTGGAGACCACCCTCACCGACATCGTGCGCTCCGCGAGCGCACGGACACCCCCACGGAAGGCGGACTCGAGGCGTGAGCGAGCAGTCCCTCCAGCAGGAGGCCATACCCACCGCGAAATCGGCCGCGCACGTCGACGCCGGAGACGCCGGCTACAGCAAGTCGCTGAAGTCCCGGCACGTCAACATGATCGAAGCCTGATCGCCTCGGACTGGAGTCCGGTCTCGGTCAGCCTCACCCACAGCGCCCCCGCGGACCCGACAACCCATCACCGCGTCCTTGGCACCACCATCGCCTACGACCAGGACTACGCGGGCATCGTCCTGTACGCCGCCGATCTCAACGCGAGCAACACCCTGGCCGACCCCCTGCTTCGGACCTATGCACGCCAGTTCCTCCAGAGCCTCCCCGCGCACCGGGAAAGCCCGCTACCGCAGCATGTCCGCGGGATCATCGAAGTGCTCCTGCCCACCGGACGCTGCACGATCCAGCAGGTCGCACGCACCCTCGACGTCGATGTCCGCACCGTTCAACGTCATCTCGCCCGAACCGGCGACACATATTCCCCGCTCCTCGAGGCGGTACGAGCCGACCTCGCACAGCGCTATGTCACAAGGCTGGACCGCCCCCTCACCGAGGTCGCCGAACTCCTCGGATTCTCGGCCCTCGGCACCTTCTCCCGCTGGTTCCACACACGGTTCGGAAGCAGCCCCACCGCCTGGCGTGCCGCGGTGCGGACCGATTCCGTCGGGTCCATTACGGCGCACTACTGAGCTTTTCGATGGGTTGTCGGGTGGGTTGGTCAGGTTGGTGTGAGGCTGAGTGTGGTGCCTTGGAGGCATCCGTCGATGAGGTGGGGGTGGTGCTGGATTCTGCGTAGGCCACGCCTGATGGCCTGCTCCAGTTGGTCGCGGTCCCCGAAGAACACGTTGGCGGTGGCACTGCGCCGCAGCAGCGACCAGATTCCCTCGACCGGATTCAACTGGGGTGAATAGCTGGGCAGTTGAATGATGGTGAGCCAGTCGTGGGCGGCGGCGTACTGACGGATCGGGGCAGATCGGTGGACGTTGAGATTGTCCCAGATCAAGACGATCGGGCCGCCGAGCTGGATGTGTGCCCGTACCAGCAGGTCGCGGTAGTCCTTCCAGGTGAAGGCCCGGCGGGCACCCTTGAGGCGGCTCTGGATGCGGGGCCGGTAGATCAGTCTGCTGGTGTGGCCGGGCTTGTAGCAGGCCAGTGCCGCCAGAGAGAGCCGGCCGCGGGAGGCACCACGGACCCGCACGGTCGGCGTGGATGCGCGAGGAGCCCAGGTGCGGGCCCGGTGCGGCGTCATCGAGACAGCGGCCTCGTCCTCGAAGACGATCCATGCCCCGAGCGCCGCCGCGGTGGCTTTGCCGCGGGCCAGGTCTCCTTCACCCATCCGGCCACCGCCGCCCGGTCCTGCTCGGCCGCCCGCCGGGCCGGCTGCTGGCAGGACCAGCCGTGCCGCCGCAGCAGTTCCCACACCGCTCGCACCGACAGCCACAGGCCGAGTTCCTGCTCGATCAGCATCGCCACCCTGGCCAGGGTCCATCTCTCGTCCGGCCATCCGTGGGCCACCGTCCCCTTCAGCAACTCGGCTTCCAGAAGGGAGAATTGTTCCGCAGAGACCTTCGGCCGCTTGGCCGGACCGGAGGAACACAGGGCCACAGTGCCCTGTTCGCGCCAGGCCCGCTTCCAGCGTTCCACCGAACGGACGCCGACCCGGAGCTCTTTCGCGATCACCCTGTTCTTCTCACCCCTGTCGAACCCCTGGGCCGCGAGCATCCGGATCCGCTCTCGCGCAGCCTGGTCCCTGGGACCGAGCCCACCACCTTGCGCGTATCGCATATCTACGGCATACCGCGGGGATCAACCCCCGTCACCACCCACGACAACCCATCGAAAAGCTCAGTAGCTAGTCGTACCTCTTCGCGGAGACCCACCTGTCGCACCCGTGATCAAAGTCCGATTGTGTCTGCGACATGCCCGAACCTGTTTACTTTCTGGAAATCTAGCCGTAGCCTCAGATCGAAACCACAGACTCGGGCACAGCCGGGCGAGACGTCGGAGGCAGACGGACATGTACGCACCGGAGCGGCAGCAGGAGATCCTCCGCCTTGCGCGTGACGGCGGACGCGTGGACGTGCTGTCACTCGCCGAGGAGTTCCAGGTCACCGCGGAGACCATCCGCCGTGACCTGAAGACCCTGGACCGGGCCGGTCTCGTACGGCGTGTGCACGGCGGTGCCATACCGGCCGGGCGGCTCGACTTCGAGCCCGACGTCGCCGAGCGCGAGGGCACCGCGGCCGACGAGAAGGACCGCATCGCCCGCCTCGCGCTCGCCGAACTTCCCGAGGACGGCACCGTGATCCTCGACGCGGGCACCACCGTCGCCCGCCTCGCCGCGGCTCTGCCCCTGGAGTCGACGCTCACCGTCGTCACCCACGGCCTGCCCGTCGCGGCCCGCCTCGCCGACCACCCCGGCATCCAGCTGCACCTCGTCGGAGGCCGCGTCCGCCACCGCACCCGCGCCGCCGTCGACGCCTGGGCCCTGCGGGCGTACGGGGAGATCCGCGCCGATGTCCTCTTCCTCGCGGCCAACGGGTTCTCCGCCGAACACGGCCTGACCACCCCCGACCTCGCCGAGGCCGCCGTGAAGCGCGCGGCCGTCTCCGCCGCCCGCCGGGTCGTGCTGCTCGCCGACTCCGCCAAGTACGGGCAGGAGCACTTCGCCCGCTTCGGCGACCTGGGCGACGTGGACGTGCTGATCACCGACAGCGGCCTCAGTGACGCGGACGCCGCCGCCATCGAGAAGGGCGGCACGGAGGTGGTCCGCGCATGAGCCCGCCGACTCCGAAACCGGCTCCAGACACCGGGGGCTCGGCCCCGACACCGACACCGACACCGACATCGGCCCCGACACCGGCATCGGCTCCGGCACCCCCACGCAAGCCCCCACGCAAGCCATCACGGAAGACACACGCGGCATGATCCTCACCGTCACCCCCAACCCGTCCCTGGACCGCACCTACGAGGTCCCCGCACTCGACCGGGGCGAGGTCCTGCGCGCCACCGGCGAGCGCATGGACCCGGGCGGCAAGGGCGTCAACGTCTCGCGGGCCGTCGCCGCCGCCGGCGCCCCCACACTCGCCGTGCTCCCGCTGGGCGGCGCGCCTGGTGCCCTGGTCGCCGAACTCCTCGACGCCCAGGGGATCAGCGTCGCCCCCGTACCCGTAGCCGGACAGACCCGGTCCAACATCGCGCTCGCCGAGCCGGACGGAACCCTGACGAAGATCAACGCGCCGGGCCCCGAACTCACCCCGCAAGAAGCCGAGTCACTGCTCACCGTCGTCGGCGAGCGCTCCGCGGGCGCCGACTGGATCGCCTGCTGCGGCAGCCTCCCGCGCGGCCTCACCCCGCCCTGGTACGCCGAGCTGGTCGCCCGCGCCCACGCGGCCGGCGCCCGTATCGCCCTCGACACCTCGGGCCCGGCCCTCCTCGCGGCCCTGCGCGAACGGCCCGACGTCGTCAAGCCGAACGCGGAGGAGCTCGCCGAGGCGGTCGGCCGTCCGCTCGCCACCGTCGGCGACGCCCTCAAGGCGGCCGAGGAGCTGCGGGACCTCGGAGCGCGCGCCGTACTCGCCTCCCTCGGCTCGGACGGGCAGCTGCTCGTGGACGGCTCGGGCGCCTGGTTCGCCACCGCCCCGGTCGACACCGTCCGCAGCAACGTCGGCGCGGGCGACTCCTCCCTGGCCGGCTTCCTCATCGCGGGCGGCACCGGCCCGCGGGCGCTGGCCTCGGCCGTCGCCCACGGCGCCGCGGCGGTCCAGCTCCCGGGCAGCGCGATGCCGACCCCGGCCGACCTGGACCCGGACGCGGTGACCCTCACGTCGGACGTCCCGCTGGACCGCGCACTGAAGGAGCCCGCGCCATGACGGCCTGCGCCCCGCCCCTGAATACGCCCCATCCGGTCGCTTCCGGCCTGATCACTCCCCACGCTCCCTTCCGGAGCCGCCGTTCCCGCGGCGAAACCCCCGTTCCCACCCCCGCCGCCAAGGCGATACGCGTACGAAGGAGCCCGCGATGAGCGAGATGATCACCGCGGACCTGGTCGATCTCGACCTGTCCGCCGACACCAAAGAGGCGGCGGCCCGCGCCCTCGCCGAACGGATGGTCGCCCGGGGCCGGGTGACCGACCTGGACGGCTTCCTGTCCGACGTCGCGGCCCGCGAGGCGCAGATGCCGACCGGCCTCGACGGCGGCATCGGCATCCCGCACTGCCGTAGCGAGCACGTCACCGAGCCGACCCTCGCCTTCGGCCGCAGCGCCGACGGGATCGACTTCGGGGCGCCGGACGGCCCGGCCGACCTGATCTTCCTCATCGCCGCGCCCGCTGGGGCGGACGACGCCCACCTCACCATCCTGTCGTCGCTGGCACGGCAGTTGATGGACGAGGACTTCAAGGCGGCGCTGCGCACGGCGACCGACGCGGGGGCCACGGCGGCGCTGATCCGCGGGGACGAACCCGAGCCCGCTCCCGAGCCGGAGTCCACTCCCGAGCCCACTACCGAGCCGGAGTCCACTCCCGAGCTCACTACCGAGCCGGAGTCCACTCCCGAGCCCGAGACCGCTCCCGCGGCCCCCGCCGCGAAGTTCAAGATCGTGGCAGTCACCTCCTGCCCCACGGGCATCGCCCACACCTACATGGCGGCCGAGTCCCTGGAGAAGGCGGGCCGGGACGCGGGGGGCGTGGAGGTGGTGGTCGAGACGCAGGGCTCGGCCGGGTTCACCCGTCTCGCCCCCGACGTGATCGCCGCCGCGGATGGCGTGATCTTCGCGCATGACGTGCCCGTACGGGAGAAGGACCGCTTCGCCGGGAAGCCCACCGTCGACGTCGGCGTGAAGGCCGGCATCAACCGGCCCGCCGCACTCATCGGCGAGGTACGCGAGAAGGCCGCGCGCGGCGAGACGACCTCGGGCGCCCCGTCCGCGACCCCCGTGGACCGGGCCGGTGACGCCGGCGACGGCTACGGCACCAAGCTGCGCAAGTGGCTGATGAGCGGCGTCAGTTACATGGTCCCCTTCGTCGCGGCAGGCGGTCTCCTCATCGCCCTCGGCTTCGCGATCGGCGGCTACACCATCAACAAGGCGCCGTCCGTTGCCGAGCACTTCGTGTGGACCCAGACCGACAGCTGGGCCGCGCTGCTCTTCCAGGTCGGCTCCGTCGCCTTCGCGTTCCTCGTCCCGGTCCTCGCGGGCTTCATCGCGTACGGGATGGCCGACCGGCCGGGGCTCGTGCCCGGGTTCGTCGGCGGTTCGATCGCGCTCACCATCAACGCCGGCTTCCTCGGCGGCCTCGCCGCCGGTCTCATCGCGGGCGGCGTCGTGATGGCGATCCAGAAGGTGAACGTGCCTCCCGTGCTGCGCGGGATCATGCCGGTGGTCGTCATCCCGCTGATCTCCTCCGCGGTGGTCGGCTTCCTGATGTTCCTCGTCATCGGCAAGCCCATCGCCTCCCTCCAGCGCGCCCTGACGGACTGGCTGAACTCCCTGTCCGGCGCCAACGCGATCATCCTCGGCGTCATCCTCGGCCTGATGATGTGCTTCGACCTGGGTGGCCCGCTGAACAAGGTCGCGTACGCCTTCGCGGTCGGCGGCCTCGCGAACCCCACCGAGGGCTCGCTCAAGGTCATGGCCGCGGTGATGGCCGCCGGCATGGTCCCGCCGCTGGCCATGGCCCTCGCGACGACCGTGCGCGGCCGGCTCTTCACCAGGACCGAGCGCGAGAACGGCAAGGCGGCCTGGGTGCTCGGCGCCTCGTTCATCACGGAGGGTGCGATCCCGTTCGCCGCGGCGGACCCGCTGCGCGTCATCCCCGCCTCGATGGCGGGTGGCGCGGTCACCGGCGCCCTGTCGATGGCCTTCGGCTGCACCCTGCGCGCCCCGCACGGCGGCATCTTCGTGGTCCCGCTGATCGGCAACCCGTTCCTCTACCTCATCGCGATCGCCGCCGGTGTCTGTGTGTCGACGGCCTTGGTCGTGATCCTGAAGGGTATGCGGAAGTCCGCGCCCGAGGGCGGGGCGGACGGGGCGGGCGACGCGACGGCGCAAAAGGGAGAGGAGCCGAAGATACCGGTGGCCGCCTGACAGCAGATACCGGTAACCACCTGACAGTTCGGAACTGTCCGCTCATGCGAGATACACCACGGTCCGGGACCAAAGTCCCGGACCGTGGTGTTGACTGGCGCCCTACCTGAGCACGTGTCGATCTTTGAGCAGATGGGTGTGGCGTTCCTCGCGGTCGCCACCGTGGGGTGGGTGGGTGGTCGGTCTCGTCCGGCTGGTCCGCCATGTGGGCTGGGGCACCGAGCGGCCCGCGCCTCGCTGCCGGGTCAGGGCGGACCGCCCGCCCTGGAGGCCGTGCCGCTGACACCGGACGAGCGGGACGCATTCGCGGGCCCGGTAAGGCAGTTCAGCCGCCGTTAGTCGCCGGCCGTCAGCGGCCAGCTGCTGGTCGCCGGCCGGTTCTCCGCCCAGTTCCAGGAGCTGGTGCGCAACGCGTACCCGCCTCTCGGTGGCAGCAGCGGCGGCGACACCCAGGCACCCTCCGTGCCGACCGGCCTGACAGTCACCGGGAAGACGAGTGGCAGTGTCTCGCTGTCCTGGTCGGCCTCGACCGACAACACCGGCGTGACCGCCTACGACGTGTACCGCGCAGGTGTGCAGGTGGGCTCCTCGGCGACGACCACCTTCACGGACACGGGGCTCACCGCCTCGACCGCGTACAGCTACACGGTCAAGGCCCGGGACGCGGCGGGGAACGTCTCGGCGGCGTCCGCGGCGATCTCGGCAACCACGTCCGCGGGTGGCGGAACCGGCACCGGCACTCTCAAGGTCCAGTACAAGAACAATGACTCGTCGGCCACCGACAACCAGATCCGGATGGGCGTGCAACTGGTCAACACCGGGACCACCACGGTGAACCTGTCCACCGTGAAGGTGCGCTACTGGTTCACCCCCGAAGCCGGCGCGAGCACCTTCGGCACCGCTTGCGACTACGCAGTGCTGGGTTGCGGCAATGTGACCCACGGCGTGACGGCCTCCGGCAGTTCGGCCGCCGGCGCCAGCCACTACCTGGAGGTCGGCTTCGGCAGCGGCAGCCTCGCGGCAGGAGCCTCCACCGGTGAGATCCAGCTGCGCCTGAACAAGACCGACTGGTCGAACTTCAACGAGGCCGACGACTACAGCCGCGGCACCAACACGGCTTATGCCGACGCGGCGATGCTCGGGGTCTACGTGGACGGCACCCTCGCCTGGGGCACCGCTCCCTGACCTGTCCGGCACCCTTTTCCCACCGATTCCACCGCTCCCGTTGCCGCGCCCGCCGAGGCGGCGGGCGCGGCCGGGAGTGTCTTGTATGTTCATGTAAGCCGTGGTGCTGACGCTTCTGCTGTGTCGTGTGGTGGGTGCTACTGGTTGTCGGTGACGCGGTCGCCTGGACGCTACGGCTGCAGAGCGAGCGCCTGCGGTCGATTCAACAAGTCGGACACTCCCGCAGGGGACGAAGGCGGGTGCGCCGGGTCGAGCGCGTTGAGCACCACGGCCAGGGGGCCGGTCGATGTGTCCGGTCAGATCGATGGGACAGTTCGTCGGTCGGCTGCCGGTCAGTCAGCGGGCAGACCGAACCAGCGGAGGAGTACGGGTCGTGCGTCGTCGGGGGCATCCTCGGGGCCGCGGGCATAGCGCGCGAGCAAGGCCAGATAGTCGTCATGGAACGCGTCCAGCTCACTCTTCGTGAGGTGGATGAGGCTGCGTGAACCCCGCATCCAGCCTTCGGACTCCGCCTGTCCGGCGGTGAACTGCCGGGCGAGCTCGACGTCCTCCTCCATCCTCATCCGGTCCAGCTCGGCCGACATGGCGCGCTCGGCCTCCGTCAGCTCACCCTGCGGCGGTCGGCGGATGTCGAGGCCGCGCACCCCGCGCCACCAGCGCTCACGCCCGGTGGAGCGCTCGGGGATGTCCTCGATGAGGCCGCTGCGCTCCAGCATGCGCAGGTGGTAGCTGAGCGTCCCGGTGTTCTCGCCGAGGGCGGCGGCCAGCGTGGTCGAGGTGGCCGGGCCCGCCGCGCCGAGGTGGCGCAGGATGCGCAGGCGCAGGGGATGCGAGAGGGCCTTGAGCACCTCTGGGCTGTCGACCGTGCGCCGCCCTGCGCCTTCCGCTCTCTGCTCTTTCGTCATGGCGGCAGTCTATCCAGAGCGCAGCGATTTCTCTGCAGAACTTCCTCTGCAGAGGAAGTTCTGCAATGCTGGGGCGTATGACGCCGAACCGAGTGACCTTGAATCGCACAGTCCGCCGCTTCACAAGTGCTGCTGCGGGGGCACTACTTGCCGGACTCGCCCTGGGCGCCGCACCCGCGCATGGAGCTGAACGGGCCGCGGACCTGCCCGAGTTCGACTTCTCCGCCTGCCCGACCGTCGACGAGCTGCCCGCGGGTGCAGACCCCGGGACCTGGCGCTGCGAGGTCATGCACGCCACGGGGTATCTGCGCATGGGCGCCTTCGACGAGCCGCTCACCGAACCTATGAAGATCACCTTTGCGGAAGGCCGTGTGGACGGTGAATTCCGCCAGGTCTTCGGGGAGATGACCGCTGCGCCAATCCAGGTGGGAGGCACCCCGTTGGCCCTGACTCCGCAGTACGGCGGCTACTCGGACTTCCTGTCCGACGACACCCGGCGCGGCGAGTTCGACATCAAGTTCGCCATAGGCTCGGCGCACGGGCTGCTGGCCCTGCCGTCGTCGGGCTGCTCGGTGGGCAGCGATGAGAACGCGGTCCACCTGGTGCTCAAGGACACCGATCCCACCCGGGTGATATCCAAGGACCCCCTGGTCGTCGCCTTCGGTGCCCAGGACACGGAGTTCGCCGCCCCGGGCACTAGTGGCTGCGGCCCCCTGAGCCACGCGCTCGACCGGGCCCTGGGCCTGCCGTCCGCGGCGGGGGCGAACGCCTTCGACATGGATGTCACGGTGGCCATCCGGCCCTATGCGTAGGCCGGTTCGGTTGAGTAATTGTCAATACCTGCACGGCGGCCTTCGGCGACGCCTATGCCGCCGCCCGCGCGCCCGTCATCACTGTCCGCCCAGCATGTGAGCCCCGCATCGGCGAGGGCTTCAGTGATCCTCATGGTGCTGGTCACTCTCTACGAACTCAGCCCTCTGTCGTCGCCCCGCCCCTACTCGCCTGCGCGGACAAGCATTTTCCCCGTGTTCTCCCCCCGCAGTGTTCCCAGGAACGCTGTCACGATGTTCTCGAATCCCTCCACCACCGTCTCCTGGGGCACCAGCGCGCCGGAGCGGATGTGTGGGACCGCGAAATCCTCCAGAAGTGGCTGCGCGTCGCGGTGGTCGCGGACGAGGACACCTTCCAGCCGGAGGGACTTGCCGACCACGTCGAAGAGGTTGCGCGGGGCGGGCGGGGGAGAGGTGAGGGAGTTGTACTGGGCGACCGCGCCGACCCAGGCGATGCGGCCGAAGTCGCGCAGCGAGCCGATGGCAGCCTCCAGGTGGTCACCGCCGACGTTCTCCACCGCTGCGTCGACGCCGTCGGGGGCCGCGCCGGCGAGCAGGTCGGAGACCGGGCCGTCGTGGTAGTCGAAGGCCGCGTCGAAGCCGAGTTCCTCCACCAGCCGCTTGACCTTCGTCGCCGATCCCGCGCTGCCGACGATCCGCCCCGCTCCCAGGAGCCGTGCGAACTGGCCCGTCGCCGTGCCCACGCCACCGGCCGCGGCGGAGACGAAGAGGTCCTCGCCCGGCTGGAGTCGCAGGATGCGGGTCAGCGCCACGTATGCCGTCAGGCCGGTGCCGCCGAGGACGGAGAGGTGCGCGGTGAGAGGCACCCCGTCGTAACGCGGGAGTATCCGAACCTCCGAGGCCGGCAGCAGCGCGTGGGTCCGCCAGCCCTTGCGGTGCAGGACGAGGTCCCCTGGGGCGAGGGACGGGTCGGCGGAGGAGAGGACGCGGCCGATGGTGCGGCCTTCGAGGGGTGAGTTCAGGTTCCACAAGGCCGAGCCATCGGGAAGGCCTGCCACGTCCATCAGCTCGCGCATGTACGGGTCGACGGAGAACAGGACGTTCTCCAGGAGTATCTGACCGGGCGCCGGTGCTGTCAGTACCTCCTGCGTGAAGGTGAAGTCGGACGCGGACGGGAAACCGGAGGGGCGTGCAATCTGGTGCACGACCTGTGCTGTGATCGTCATGACCACGACGCTACGGAGGAATCCCAGGCCCGGGCAGACCGCTTCGTCGATGGTTCCCTTGCTGAACATGAAAGGCGCTCATGGCTGAACTCACCCCTCCCGAGCTGCGCGTACTCCTGGCCGTGGGCGACGAGGGCGGTTTCACCGCCGCCGCGACGGCGCTGGGGATGACGCAGTCCGCTGTCTCTCACGCCGTTCGGGGGATGGAACGCAAGCTCGGCGTGGTCCTCTTCGAACGGGGCCGTAGGGGCGCCACGCCCACCCCGGCCGGCGAGCGCGCCGTCGGCCATGCCCGCCGGATCCTGCGGCTGTACGAGGTGATGGCCGCCGAGGTCCGCGGCGGCGGCGCCGAGGACACTCTCACCGGCCCGCTGCGTGTCGCCGTCTTCCGCAGCGCGGCGCTGCACCTACTGCCGCAAGCCTTGGAACGGCTGGCCCGGCGCCATCCCGGTCTCAGCCCAGAAGTCCGGGTAGTTCGGGATGTGGGACGCGGGACCAGTGGCGAGGTGGCCGACGGGCGCGCGGACCTGGCGATCGCGACACTCGGCGGGTCGACACCGCTGCCGCATGGACTGATCACGGGAGACCTCGTGGCGGAGTCGTACGCCTTCGTCCATCCGGCCGGTCACCCGGACCCGCGCGGCCTGCCGTTCATTGACTGGGAGGAGAACTGCTCCTCCTACACCGCCGACTGGTGGTCCAGCCAGGACTGGCTGCCGCGCGCCACGATCACCGCCGAGGACGACGGAACGGTGCTGGCGCTGGTCTCTCAGGGACGGGGGATGGCCGTCATGCCCGAGCTCTCGCTGCGCGACGCACCGCCGACAGTCGAGATCGCCGACCTCGGCCCCGGCCG
Source organism: Streptomyces sp. NBC_00009 (assembly GCF_045040855.1). NCBI lineage: Bacteria > Bacillati > Actinomycetota > Actinomycetes > Kitasatosporales > Streptomycetaceae > Streptomyces > Streptomyces sp. NBC_00009. Next base: position 396,722 of record NZ_CP108312.1, on the reverse strand, counting down.
CCCGACCCGGCGTATCGGCTACGCCACGACGCCGGAGCTGGCCCGTACGGCGGGAGTCCGAGCGCTGATAAGGGAACTGAGGGCAGGACGCGCAGTTGGCACCCCTGGTGAATGACCTCCACGTGAGACGGAGGGCAACGCGTGCGAATCCGCGCTGGAATGAGGTGAGTTCCCGCCTGCTGTCAAAGACGGGGGCTCACCTACCCCGAGCGGCCCCGGTTCACCCGGCGGCGCCCGGCGGCCCCCGACCTGTTCGCGCTGGACCAGCTGGCGACCGACGCAGCCGCCCGCGCCCACGCACTGCTCAGCACCGGCCGCGATCCGGTGGCGGAGCTGACGCTGTGGCAGGACGCGGACAACTCGCCGCCGCCCGCCCCGGTTCCGGCCTCACCGTCGGCTCCCGCTCGCTCTACGCCTCGCTCGCCTCCGCCGCCGAACGCACCCCCGCCGAACTGGCCCGCGCAGTCGCGGCCTGGCGGCAGGGCGGCATCGAAGGGCTCGCCGTTCTCGAGGAGCCCTGGGCCCCCCGGCCGGACGCTTCGACCGCGCCCGCCCGCTCCTCCTCGCCGCCGACCTGTCGACCTTCCGCCCTTGGCGCAACCACCTCACCCACCCCCGCGGCCATGTCCAACTCCGCCTGGGCCGGGGCGGGTTGTGGTATGCGTACGAGTCGGAACCGGGCCACGACGACTGGTCGCTCCGCGGCACCCCCGACCTCGATCCGGTCGGCGCCCTGACCGGCCTCGGCGCTTCGCCGGAGCGCTGACGGGTATGCACGTATGTGGCGCGACGGGCAAGGCGGCGCGACCGGCAACGAGCGCGGCCTCTGTCACTCGATGTGCTACTACACTGCGCCGTGGCACCACAGGACACACACAGCAACTGGCCGAGAGCGAACGGGGAGAGGCATGGCTACGGGGGGATGGGGGCCGGGAAACGGCCCGGGTCAGCCTGGCGGCAACGGACCGGGAGGCCAGGGCGGCTGGGGCGCTCCCTACGGACCACCGCAGGGCGGCCCGTACGGTCCGCCACCACCGAATCCGGGCCCGTACCCGATCCCGAACCAGCCTCCGCACCCGAACCCGTACCCGTACCCCTACGGTCCCCAGCCCACGAGGCCCGCCGCCCGGCGCCGCCGCGGCTGCCTGTCGTTCGGCGCTCCCTTCGGGCTCATCGGCGCGATCCTGCGCTCCGCGCACCGCGTGGCCACCAGGCTCTTCGCGCAGGAGCGCGACGGCCGGATCGTGGACCGCACCGTGGACCGCGTCCAGCTGGCCCGCACGGTGCTCGGTGCCGCCGCCACCATCGCCCTGATCCTCGCCTACAACGTGGATCCGAACCGCTGGGAGGACGCGGCGTACGGGGGTGCCGCCCAACTCATCCTCGCCCCGTTCGTGCTGATCATCGCCGCGCCCCTGGTCATCATCGGATTCATCTACTACGCGCCCCCGCACCTGCGGCCACATCTGCGCTCCCGGCTGCGCGCTCCGCTCAAGGCGGTCGGCTGGTACGTGCTGACGTTGGTCGTGATGGGCGGAATCCTCGTCCCGACGGGCCTGACCGTCAACGCCGACGACGGGAAAAGCTGGTGGGAGTACGTACTGGCCGTCGCCTCGCTGATCGTGATCGTGTGGGGTTTTCCCTTCTTCTTCATGGCGTCGCTGTACTCGGCCCGCAGTACCTTCAACAGCGGCCAGGTCCACCCGATGCTGCCGCCCGTCCTCACCCTGACGCTGGTGTGGGTGTTCGCGGTCTTGAACATGACCGAAGGCATGCCGGGAGGCCCGCCCATCGTCCAGATCGGCTCCACGCTGGGCGGGCCACTGTCGGTGACCGCCGTCTCGCTGTGGGAACTGCGGCGGATGAGAACCCGTTTCGGCGTCACCCTGCGCGCCTGATCCGGCGTCGGCGGGCCCCGCTCCCAGGGAAGAGCGGACCCTCGGCGAAGGGGTGTGAGGGTTCGCCGATGATCCGCGGGAGTCAGGTGTAAGGGCGCAGGGCCCTGCATCCGGAAGGCCGGAATGGGCGGTTGGCGTGGGTGCGTCGATGGTGTTCGTGACTCGCCGGTGACAGAAGAGCGTTGCAGAAACCCGGCTGGCCTGACTGACGCGACTAGGCCCCGCCCATTGTGGATGCGCGTTTGGCCCGGCTCGTGGAGTGTCATGCCTCGCAGCTGCTCGAGCTGCCTCAGGCGAAGTCTGCTGCGGTGATGCCGTCGGGATGTCCGGACGGCCACTCCACCAACTCGATCCGGTAACCGTCCGGGTCCGTGAGCCACGATGTCTTCGGGCCGTGAGGGCCGCCCGGGTACTGGAGGGGTTCGGGCCTCAGGCCGGCTTCGGTCAGCGTCTCCAGGGTCGTGGCGAGCGTTTCCACCTGGATCGCGAGGTGGTCGAAACCGCTGCCTACGTCGACCGGTTTCTCGCCGGGGCGGTGGACCAGTTCGAGCGAGGCCGCCGCTTCGTCGGGGAACTTGAGGATCACGAGGCGAGCCCCGTCGCCGCCCTCGACCCTGCCCAGTTCGGCGTAGCCCAAGGTGGTGTAGAAACCGAGCGAGCGGTCCAGGTCGGTGACGCGGTAGGAGACGAAGAGCGTCTTCACGCGGCCGCCTCGGGTCGATGCACCCGGTAGCGGAGGTGCGTAACGTCTCGATCTTCGAGCCGCCGGACGAGGTCGAGTTCGATGTGATCGCTACCCAGGTGGTCGAACAGCCGCCGGCCCTCCCCGAGGAGGACCGGAACCAGGTGGATCTCCATCTCGTCCACCTGCCCGGCTCGGAGAAGTGCTTGGGCCGTCCCCGCCCCATGGACCATGACCGGCCGGTCCCCTGCGGCTGCGCGAGCCTGGCGGGCGCAGTCCTCGACATCGGTGACGAAACGCGCGTGGCCGGGTGGCACGTCCCCGTCATCCACCTGGTGGGTGAGGACGAAGATCGGTACGCCGTCGTGGTGGTCGCCCTGCCAGCGCCCGGCGAGTTCGAAGGTCCGACGGCCGGAGATCACCGCGCCGGTCGCCAGCGCTTCGCGGTAGACCTGGCCGCTCGGACCGTCGGGCTCCCGGTCGTCGAGCCAGTTGAAGAGCCGCCCACCGTCGCGTCCGAGCTCCTGCCCTGGCCGATCGTCCGGGCCGGCGATATAGCCGTCGAGCGACATCGACATGTACAGCCGAATCGGATTGTTCATCCTGGCCTCCATCTCTCCTCCATGACCGAGATCCGGCGTTTCCTGATCCGCCGACGGGGCGGGAGTGGCACAAGGAAGACTTCAGGCAACCGGCAAACTCATCGGCCCGACGTGCCGGCTTGCTGCCGGGCCTCTGGGGGGGCAGGAGTCATGGCCCGTGGATCAATTGCGGTCGTTGAGGCCGCGTGGCTCTCGGAGCGTTCGACGAGGTGGCCGCGCTCGAAGCGGGCTCCGGCACGGACCACGGTGACGAGGTGGGGTGCGTTCGCGGCCCGCCACCGCTGCCGGGCGGACTCGACGAGCTTGAAGACCATGGCCAGGGTGGCGGCCGCGCTGCCAGCGCCCGGGTTGACCTTGGTCCGCAGCCGGGCAGTGGCGAAAGTCGACTCAATCGGGTTCGTGGTGCGCAAGTGGATCCAGTGCTCGGCGGGGAAGTCGTAGAAGGCCGGCAGCTCGTCCACGTCGTCGGTGGTCTGCTTGACGGCCTTGGGGAACTTCCCGCCGTAGGCCTTGGCGAACGCGGCCACAGCCCTTTGTGCATGGTCGCGGTCCTCGGCGTTGTTATCTCCTGCAGGGCCTTCTTCGCGCCGGGCTGGGCGGATTTCGGCAGGGCGTTCGTAACGTTGGCGATTTTATGAACCCAGCACCTTTGATGGCGGGTTTCGGGGAACACCTCGGCCAGGGCCTTCCAGAAGCAGTGTGCCGTCGCCGACCGCAAGGACGAGAGCGCGCAGGCTGCGGCGAGCGGAGTCGCGCAGGAGATCCGCCCATGAATCGGCGGATTCGCGGTAGCCGTCGCTCATGGCGATCAGCTCCTTGGTGCCGTCGGCGCGCACGCCCATCAGGACCAGTACGCACGACTTCGTCTCGCGCAGGCGGATGCGGTCGACCCAGACGTAGACGTAGTCGGCCCGCCCGCATCCAAGCCCCGCCACGAACTCCTGTTGGAACAAAGTCGTCCAAGGAGTGAAGACCTTGCCAGAACGTCCTGCCCGTGTCGTACGTGAAGATCACGGCCGCGTTGCGACCGTCCGCGGGCTGTGCAGGGCATCGAGTGGCGGCGGCATACAGGTGGCACGTCGAACACATGGCGGCTGGTTGGGCGGCTCCGGCCAGCGCCTGTTTCGACCGGGCCTGTTGAGACACCGTTATGGAGTGCGGGTGCGCTGGAGCGTGACGACTTCGTGGGCCATGGCCAGGACGATGACATCGCCGTGCGCCGAGACGGTTTGCGCCGGCAGGGGGAGCGCGAGCGCCGCCACCACGCGGGTCGTGAGCAGGTCCCATACCCGCACCGAACCGTCCTCGCTGGTGGTGATGGCATGAGGGCGTTGGTCGATCTCCGTCACCGCCACCGCCTTCACCTCGTCGGTGTGGCCGGTGAGGACGGCACGTTCCGTGCCGGAGACCAGATCCCACAACCGCACCGTCCGGTCCTTGCCCGTGGTGACGGCGAGGGGAAGGCCGTGGAGCTGTGTCACCGCCACCGCGTTCACGCGACCGAGGTGGCCGGTAAGGGCAGGGCGTTCGGTGTGGGAAGACACATCCCACACCCGCACCGTCTCGCCGTCGGCGAAGAGGGCGTAGGGACGGTGGCCGATCTCCGCCACCGCGACCGAACCCACCCAACCCGATTGACTGCTGAGGGTGGCGCGTTCGGTGCCTGAAGCCAGATCCCACACCCGCACCGTCCCGTCATGGACGGCGGTGACGGCGTGGGGACGGTTGTCGATCTCCGTCACCACCAGCGCGGTCGCCAAGTCGCCGCGGTCGGTGAGGGCGGCCCGTTCCGTGCCGGTGGCCAGGTCCCACACCTGCACCATCTCGTCGCCGCCGATGAGCACGTTGGGACGGTTGTCGGTCTCCGTCACCACCAATGCGCTCACCCAGCCGCCGTGGTCGGTGAGGGCGGCCCGTTCCGTGCCGGTGGCCAGTTCGCGCACCCGCACCGTCCCGCCGTCGCCGCTGAGGACGTAGGGGGTGTCGTAGATCTCCGCCGTCGCCAGCGCGCTCACCCAACGGGTGTGGTTGCTGAGTGCGTCATGTTCGGTGCCTGAGGCCAGATCCCACACCCGCACCGTCTCGTCATCGCTGGAGGTGACGGCGTGGGGGCGGTTGTCGAGCACGGTCACCGCCACCGCCGTCACACGGTCTGTGTGGCCGGTGAGGACAGTACGTTCAGAGCCGGAGGCCAGATCCCATACCCGGACCGTCCTGTCCTCGCTTGCGGTGACAGCGTGGGGGCGGTTGTCGATCTCCACCACCGCCACCGCGTTCACGCCGGCGAAGTGGCCGATGAGGACGGCGCGTTCGGAGCCAGAGACCAGATCCCACACGCGTACCGTCCCGTCGCCACCGGCGGTGAGAGCGTGCGGACGGTTGTCGATCTCCGTCACCACTACCGCGTTCACGCCGTGGATGTGGCCGGTGAGGGCAATGCGTTCAAAGCCGGAGACCAGATCCCACACCCGCACCGTCCCGTCATCCTGACCGACGAGAGCGTGAGGACGGTCGTCGAGCTCGACCATCGCCACTGCTGTCACCCTGCCGGTGTGACCGGAGAGGAAAGCACGTTCGGTGTCGGAGGCCAGGTCACGCACCCGCACCGTCCCGTCCCTGCTGGCCGTGAGGACGTGGGAACGGCCCCCGACCTTCGACACCGCCAGCGCATCGACCCACTCGGTGTGGCCGGTGAACGCGGCGTGTTCGGAACCGGAGACCAGATCCCACACCCGCACCGTCCCGTCGCCGTGGGTGGTGAGGAAATGCGGACGGTTGTCGATCTCGGACTCCGCCACCGCGATCACGCTGCCGGTGTGACCGGCGAGGACGGCACGTTCGGTGCCGGAGGCCACATCCCACACGCGCACCGTCCCGTCCTCGCCGGCGGTGACGGCGTGGGGGCGGGTGTCGATCTCCACCACTGCTACAGCGCCGACCCTGCCTGTGTGGCCGGTGAGAGTGGCCCGGTGCGCAGGGTGAACAAGGCTGCCCGTAGCCCAGCGTGGTGCCCATGGGCGGGTCCGAGCGAGCTTGGCGGCGAGCTGAGGGTACTCGTAGCGGGCCGCATCGATCGCCAGGATGTCGCGGCGGGCGTCCGCGGGGAGCGGGGCGTGAGCGGCGGCCGAGGCGCGGTAGATGTCGGCGACGATGCGGTGCGCCGGGGCAGTCACTGTGTCCAGGGCGCGCAGCAACGGGGCAGGGGCGGCGTGGACGAGGTACTCGGGGTCGAACAGCAACCCGACCAGGACGCCACCCGCCGCCGCATGCGTAGCCGCGTGGTGGCGGATGTACGGGTGGGCCAGGTGCCAGTCGTTCACGCCGGTGGCAGGGTCTTTGTGGACCAGGGCGGTGAGGGTGTGGGCGATGGTGGCGTGGTCGTCGTGTTCGTGGCCGGTGCGGCGCAGGTGTTCGGCCAGGGTCTCGTGGAAGAGGCGGTAGGCGGATCCCTCGGGGGTGGGGGTCTCGATGATGTAGGCGCCTGCGTGCCGGTGGAGCCAGTCGAGGTCGGCCTGGGAGCAGGGCAGGCCGGACAGGGCCTCGGCGAGGGGGGCCCAGAGGGTGGACCAGGGCAGGCCGGCGCCCTGGGCGTAGGCGAGGGGGCGCAGGAGGCGTTCGGCCTTGGGGCGGTCGGGGCCGAAGCGGTCGAGGTAGGTGGCGAAGGCTTCCTTCGCGTCGCTGGGGAGGTGCTGGTGCCAGTCGGGGCGGCCGGTGTCGACGGTGATCTGGCCGTGGACGAGGGCGCGTGCCGTCATGCGGGCGACGAGGTAGGAGAAGCGGGCTCGTTCGGCGATGCCGTCGGCGATCGTGGCGGCGAGGGCGGGGTCGTGGCGGTAGGGGGAGCGGCTGTCGGGGTCCTGGGCGTCTTCGAGGACGCCGCGGGCGTACGCGGTGATGTCGGCGCGGGTGATGTGTTCCGGCGCGTCGAGGTCGAGGACGTGTACGGCGTGGCCGAGGGCGGGGATCTGGGGGCGACGGGTGCCGACGACGAGCCGTACCGAGGGGAGGGTGGAGAGGGGCTGGAGGAGTTCGCCGGCGATGCGTCGGCTCTCTCGGGTGTCGCCCGCGGTTCCGGCCTCGTCGAGGGAGTCCACCACGACGGCGACGGGTGTGGTGCGGGCGGACAGTGCGGTCAGCACGGTGTCGCGGTCGGCGGGGGAGGGCAGGTGCAGGGCTGCGGCGAGGTCGGTCACCAGGTCGGCCAGGGAGGCCCGGCGGGCGTGCAGGGCGATCACGGAGGGATATGCCGGCAGTGGCAGCTGTTCGCCGCCGGAGGCACCCGGGACCGCCCGCGTCCTCGGAGTGTCGGGGTCGGTCAGGGTCAGGAGGCGTCCCAGTAGTGCCGACTTGCCCGAGCCGGGGTCGCCGGTGACGACGCGGGCCTTGCGGTCGTGGTCCGCGTCCGGGGCGGTGAGGAACGCGGTGAGGTCGGCCAGGGCGCGGGCGCGGCCGGTGAAGTAGTCGCCGCGTTCCCCGGCGTGTTCGAGCCCGCGGCTACGGGGATCGAAGTGCCCGGCGTGGCGGCGGCGCAGCAGGGCGAGGCCGACCAGGTCGATGCCGTCGGCGGGCAGTCCGGGCAGGTAGAGGGGGCTGGGGAAGAAGGGGTCCTGGCCGTCGGTCTCGGTGGTGGTCAACCGGGCCTGCTGGCTGGGGCGGTGGGCCCTGAAGTGGTTGTTGACGCGTTCGGTGACCTCGCGCACGCTCACGTACTGCTGGGTGGCGCCGTGGCGGGGGTGGGCGAAGACGTCGGCGAGGGCGTCGACGAACACGTTCTCCCGCGCCCGGTCCCTGGCGCGGGCGGCCGCCAGGTGCCAGCGGTTGGCCCGCCCGCGGTGGAGGTCCGCCAGGTCGGCGGCGAGCCGGCTGATGTCCGCTGTGCCGGCCCCGGCATAGCAGGTGTCGAGCATGACCAGCAGATGCCCGACCGGGCTCTTCACCAGCGGCCGGGCCAGGTCCTCCGCGGCCAGTGCCCGGGTCCAGCGGCCGGGCCTGGTGTCGCTGCACAGCAGGTAGTGGCGGTCCTCCTCGTGGACGCCGTGTCCGGCGAAGTACACCACCACCACGTCGTCCGAACCCAGGGCCGTTTCCAGGGTCCAGTCCTCGATGCCCTCGGCGAGCGCGTCCCGGGTCGGATCGGCGGCCAGATCGGTGAGGACGGGTGTGTATCCCATCGGCTCGAGCAGTTCCCGTACGCGGCGCACGTCCGCCGGGACGCCGGGCAGGCCGTCGATGCCCGACTCCCGGAACGTGCCGACACCGGCCGCGATCAGGAACCGGCGCCCCGCCACGGCGAGTTCGGCGTCTTCTGCGGCTGCGGGGGGTGTCATGCGTGCGGCGCCCGGAGGCCGGCGGCGACGGCGGTCCCGGTCTTGGGGGCGGTCAGATAGCGCTCGAAGTCGTGCATCCGCACCCCGTTGGTGATCGTCCGGTCGGCCACGCCGTCGCCGGGTCCGGACGCGAACCGCGGGGCCAGCTCGCCCACCAGCGCGACGATGTCACCCGGATCGGCGACGTTCGTCCACCGCGCCACCCCGCCGGGCCACGCCCCACGGCCCTCCACCGGCAGCGGGCTCAGCCTCCGGTGGATCACCGGCAGACCCAGCGGAGAGCCCACCGTCACCAGATCGGTCACCGGCCAGTCGGGGTTCTCGCACAGCGCCTCGTACGCTACGACCGAACCCAGCGAATGTGCCACCACCACCCGTGTGTCCGCACCGATCTCGGCCGCGACCGCCGCGCGGGCGGCCTGCCACACCGGCGGCTCGTCCAGATACCGGCGCACCTGCTTCAGCTCACCGATCAGTATCCGCTCCGACACCGGCCGGAAGAACCGGGCCTCCGTCAGAGCGTTCAGCCGCTCACGCACCCACCGGGAGAGCAGCAGCCGGGACGCGGCGTACCCGGCCGGCCCTCGCGTCCCCTCCTCGTCGGCAGGCGGCACCGCGTCGTCGATCTCCTCCGCCCGGCGGCACCACGCGTCGAGGAGTTCGGCCTCCAGGCCGTCCTCCACATCGCGCTCGTTCCACGCCGGGAGGCCGTCCGACCGCGTCCCTGGCTCGACGAAGCAGTTCCCGTAGAACGCGCACGCCACGGCCTCCGGCTGCAGTGCCTTCCCCGTGGCCAGCTTCACCCCGTCACGGAGCGCGGCGCCCAGACGCAACGACAACAGCTCCGGCCCCTCGAACTGCTGAGCCACTCCGTGCACCAGCACCACCTGCGCCACAACAGCCCTTCCCCGAGTCCCTGCCCAACTACTCCTTCAGAGTAGGGGGCACGACCGCACCGTTCGCCGGTTGATCGCGAATCCGACTGCGAACAGCCTTCAAAAGACGTCCTGCGTAACGGCGTACGGACTGATCGCGACGCTCGCCCTGACTGCCCCCGACCGGACGAACAGGGCGAGCGTGGCGGTGTGTCGGGCCTCGGCTCGGCCCCCGGTCAGAACCCCATCGGGCGGGGGTGGGGCTCAGCGGTGGGGTCGGTCGACCATACGAGGCGGAGTTCGACGCTCTCCGCTCCGGCGAGGGTCTGGATCAGGCGTGCCGCCCGGCCGTTCCAGTAGACGAACGTCTGGTTGTCCGTCAGACGGAAGCACGGGGCGTCGGAGGGGATCCGGTTCGGGACGAACACGGCGCGCCAGATCTCACCGGCCTCGTCCGGCGCCGACGACGCCTCGTGGTCGAGGCAGTCGGCCACGACATCGGGGAGGTGTGTTGGTGGGCCCGACAGACCGTGGAGTCGACGTTCACGTTCCAGGTGATCAGGCCCCTGGTGTCGGCCTGCGCTTGGAGTTGGGCGACGATCCGGGCCCAGGTGCCATTCCGCTGCCAGCGCCGGAACAAGTCGTACACCCGGTCCCACGGGCCGTACCGTTCGGGCACATCCCGCCACGGGGTGCCCGTCCGCGTCCGTGACCGTATGCCGTCTATCAGCTGCCGCCGGGGCCAAGCCGGAGGCCGCCCAGGCTTCTTGCCTTGTGGCAGCAACGGCTCGAGCTCGGCCCACTGGCGGTTTGTCAGATCACCACGCTCCACGGGCGTGATCATCTGCCACCAAGATCGATGTTCACAGACCCCAGCGCGTCCCTGCCTCGCAAGGACGCGCTGGGCTACCGACACGGCATAGTCGGCGAGCCGCTCGTAGTAGCGGCCGACCCAAGTGACGTCGACGGCCGACTCGACGCCGTGCTTCCAACGGCCGCCGCGCAGAGCCGCTTCCGCGCTCGTGTCCCAACCATCTCTACTGCACTACATCGGCGGTCCCGTCGAAGGCCAGGCCGCGCAGTGCGAGCTGCTGCGTCTCGAAACGACCCTCGGTGGTGGCCTCCACGTCAAATGAATGAGCCACTGTCGCTGGGTAACCGATCAGCTCAAGCGCCCGGCTGGGCAGCGGCTGCTGCGCTGCCTCCCTGGATTCCCACAGCAGGACGGCGCCCCACCTGTTTGCGTCGGCATCGGAGACCCACATCTTCAAGCGGAGCCCGGGCACTTCGGAGAACGCGGAAACGGACTCCTCACGCAGGTAGGTGCGCCTGGACTCGATGGTCCGACCGGAAGCGGACAGGTCCCACCGGACGATGACAGCGTGCACAGCGGTTGTCTCTTCCTTGGAGCGAGCGGACGCGGACGGGTGGCTTTGACTGACTACGGCTCGACCGCCAGTCGCAGCCCCAGGCCGACGAGGACGGCACCGGAGATCTGCTCCATCCGGCGTCGAACCGACTGCCGCTGGAACGCACTGCGCACCCGCCCGGCCAGCCAGACCAGTGGCAGGTACCACATCAGGTCCACCACCGCCCAGATCACCGAGAAGGCGACCAGCGTCGGCAGCACCGAGGCTCCCTGCGGCACGAACTGCGGCAGGAAAGACACGGCGAACACGCCCGCTTTGGGATTGGCGAAGTTGGTGACCAATCCCTGCCAGTACGCCCGCCGATGCCCCACCGCTGCCGTCTCCACCGGTTCCTCACCCGGCCCGCCGACCCGCCGCGCCTGCCATAGCGCGCGGGCCCCCATCCACACCAGTACCGTGGCGCCGAAGATCCGCATCGCTTCATAGGCGATCTGCGAGGCCAGCAGCAGGGCGGAGAGCCCGAACGCCGCCGCGAGACCCCACAGCAGCACCCCGCACTCATTGCCCAGGACCGTGGCCATACCGGTTCTACGGCCATTCATCACCGCTCGGCGCAGGATCACAGCCGTACTCGGCCCGGGGACCATCGCAATCAGAAAAGCCGCACCGACGAACGGAACGATAGAAGCCAACATCGGGTCAGCATGCCGAGTGTTCGAGTGCCTCACAAGGCCCTTGTCGGCCTGACGGATCGCGGGAACCGGAGGGCAGGCGTGGCCGACGCTCGGCACGGACGGAGCCGACACCTTCCTGCTCGGACAGCCCACGGACCCGCAAGTTCGCCGCCGGCTACGAGGCCGTGCTGATCGCTGCGATCAACGAGTGGCTGTAACCAGCACTTTCGCAACAGGCCCTATAACTTGATCTTTAACGTGCGGCGTCGAATGGTCCGTCGAACTTGATCACTCGGTTTGGTATCTGCCGGACATGAAGGCGGCCTTCGTCTGAACATGCGCTCCGACCAAGGAACACACACATTCAGCACGAAGGCCGTGAGGATGAGTCTGCTGCATCACGACGCCCGGCGAGAGTCGCTCGCACAACTGTCATGCTTCCGGGGCGAGTTCTATGCCTGCCTGACCTCCCGTTCGGACGTGTTGTTCGAGCTGGCTGATGCTGTTCTGTGCGGCGACGGGCCGGTGAGGTCGCTGGCCGAACTGTCGTTGGTGGGTGAACACCGCCGCGGCCATGGAGGGCTCTACGCAGCCATGGCCCGTGGACGCATCGATGACGGCCAGCTGCGGCGGGCACTGGCAGAGGTGCCACTGCCGCGGTCTGCCGACGGCCGGCTGGTCCTGGCGATCGATGTCACCTGCTGGCTGCGGCCCGACGCCCACACCTCACCCGAGCGGATTTTGTGTCACACCTATGGCCGGGGCAAGGACCAGCACATCCCGGTCCCCGGCTGGCCCTACTCGATCGTCTGCGCGCTCGAGCCGGGCCGTAGCTCATGGACGGCGCCGCTGGACGCGCTGCGTCTGAAGCCTGGCGACGACACCGCAACCGTCACCGCCCGGCAACTGCGCGATCTGCTGCAGCGACTCATCGCAGCAGGGCAGTGGCAGGCGGGCGACCCCGACATCCTCATCGTCGCGGACGCCGGATACGACGCGCCCCGCCTCGGCTTCCTCCTGGGTGACCTGCCGGTCCAGGTGCTGGCCAGGATGCGATCCGACCGCGTCCTGCGCAGAGCGGTCCCACTACGGCTGCCACACACTCAGGGCCGACCGCCCCGGCACGGCGGCGAGTTCGTCTTCGGACAGCCCAACACCTGGAGCCTCCCGGACACCGAAACCATCACCGACACCCGCCTCTACGGCACTGCCAGGGCCCGGTCCTGGAACCGGCTGCACCCCAAGCTGACCCACCGTTCTTCCTGGGCAGCCGCAGACGGCACCCTCCCGATCGTGGAAGGAACGGTGATCCGCCTGGACATCGGCCATCTGCCCAGCGGAGCAACACCCAAGCCGGTCTGGCTGTGGTGGTCAGACACCGATGCCACCCCGGACGACGCCGACCGCCTCTGGCAGGCATATCTCCGGCGCTTCGACATCGAGCACACCTTCCGCCTGTTCAAACAGACCCTCGGCTGGACCTCCCCAAAGCTCCGCACCCCCGAGGCAGCCGACCGATGGACCTGGCTGATCCTCGCTGCCTACACCCAACTGCGGCTCGCCCGCCCACTCGCAGCCGACCGGCGCCGTCCCTGGGAGAAACCCACCCCGCCGGACAGACTCACCCCCGCCCGAGTCCGCCGCGACTTCCGGCACATCCGCCCGCAATCGGCCTGTCCAGCCCAAGCACCGAAACCTTCGCGCCCTGGCCCCGGACGGCCGCCGGGCCAAAAGAACACACGACCCACACCCCGCCACGACGTGCATACACCCCGCAAAACAGCGGCAGCGAAAAAGAGAACGACGAAGTCAACCACCCCACGACCACGCCGCACAGGTTAAAGATCAAGCTATAAGGGCTGTCCCGAAACCATGCTTCGGCTGACGGTGACAGGGCGCAGGTGGACAAGTCGGTGGCAGGCTGACCGTCGGTAAGAGACGATCCCGACGTGCACGGCCCTGTTCTTACCGGACGCTCCCGAACGCGTTGAGCGGTGTGGTGCCGTGCTGTCGACGGATCGATGCTCGGCCTGGCCTTTCGACGCCGGACCGGAGAGGACGCGTGTGGCGCTCGCTCTTGAAGATCGCTTGGCCATCACCGAACTGGTCTCGTTGCACGGTCACCTCGTTGACGACGGAAGCCTTGACCGGTTGGAGGAGTTGTTCACCTCCGATGTGGTCTACGACCTCACCGACTTCGGCCAGGCGCCGTTGTCCGGGGTGGCGGCCATCCGAGAAGCGGCCTGGGCGCTGGGAGCCGCCAACCCCGTCGCGCATCACGTCACCAACGTCGTCGTAATGGCGTCGGCAGACGGCCGGGTGCAGGTCCGATCCAAAGGTCTGGGCATCAGGGCGGACGGCTCTTGCGGTTCCGTCTCCTACGACGACATCGTGGCGCGCACCGCTGACGGCTGGCGGATCAGCCATCGCAAGGTGTCGCCGCGCCGTACTCCCTTGGGCGGGATGACAAAGCCAGGCTGACCAAGCACGTCTCGCCTGCTGCGTGGTGGACAACGTCGCCTTTGAGGCGGCGGTCGCGGCGGATCTTCCAGGTCTTCATGCGGGCGAAGACGTGCTCGACACGGGCTCGGACTTTGCGGTGGGAGGCGTTGTGCTCCTCCTTCCAAGTGGGAAGTTCGTCCTGGCCGCGCTCGCGGCGGTGCGGGATGACCGGGCCTGTGCCCCGGTATCCATCGTCGGCGATGACAACGGCCTTCCCGACAGCGGCCTTGGCTCCGGACAGTTCCCATGCCTTGCAGTCGTTCCGGTTGCCGGGCAGGGGCCGGCCAACGGCGACGACGAGTCGGGTGTCGGTGTCGATGACGACCTGGTGGTTGGTGGAGTACCGATAGTTCTTCGACTGCTCGGCGACCGTGTGCTCGCGGTGGGGACCACGGGGCCGTCCACGATCGGCACGGTCTCCTTGCAGAACCGCTTGCGCTGGTTGGCGAGGAACATGCCCAGCGCCACTGGCACGCCCTCGGACACTGCACCGATCGCGCCTCGCCCAGCCTCTTCCACGGCAACCTGAGCGCCGCACGCCGCTTCCACGCCCGTGAAGGGCACCTGAACGTACCCAGGCAGCACAGCGAGTTGGTGCCCAGCATCCACTTGTCATCCTGGGTGCGGCGTACCGGCCGCTCGTCCTCCCCGGCCTCTTCGATCCCGAACACGCTCTCCAGCAGCCACTGCTGCGCCACCCCGAGCTTGTCCCACTCTGAGTTCCCCTCCGACCTGGACCGACCATCCCGGCCCCGGCATCCACGAACCGGCACTGCCCGGTTCTGCCGACACGATCCCGCCCGCTCTGGAGAACACCCGTCTCACGGGTCACCGCCGACATCTGGCAGTGGCTCGCCCCGACAGCCGGCCCGGCCTCGAAGGCCAGCGCGCACCCGGCCGCGTCCACGTCGTCCAGCACAGCACCGCCCACCAGACTCAGGTGCTACTCATGACCGACGCTGAAGCCGCCGACTGGATCGCCGCCACGGCGGCCGAAGAGAACTGACTTCGAGCCAGGCACACACCACACGCCTTGGGGAGTCAGCCATGACATCCCCGGGGCCGGCCTGACTCGTTGATGACGGACGCCATGGCCGCGTCCACCCCCATCAGGTGGCTGGTCGGCACTCCCCGGGCTGTGCCGTCGTTCCGCGAGGGCTCTTCCAGCTGCGTAGATAGCAGTGGGTGACCGCTCGACATGCAGGGGGTGACGAGGCCTGTTTCTCTGGTGTGGCCCGCTCTTCCTCATCACCTAAGGAGTGATCATGAGCGCTGCAGGCGAGACCGGTCGTGCCCAGCAGATGCGTGCTAAGGCTCAGGACCTGGAACAGGCCGCGGAACGCGCCACTGACCCGCAGGAGCGTCAGCGTCTGAAGGACAAGGCCCGCCAGCTCAAGGAGCAGAGCGAGCATGTAGGCGGTACGGGCAAGCCGGACATCGACCCGACGCTGTAGTCCCGGCAGTTCCGAGCACAGACACCGGCCGGTGGCCGGCCTCCGTGGCTTTCTGGCACGCGAGAGGCCGCCGGCCGGTCACTGCTGTCTCCGCTCAGCCGCCCACGGCCCCGGCAGGCACGCCGACGTGGCACCTCTGGCACAGATCCGCGACTACGAGCGTCTGCCGCAACTCTCAGAAGCCCATTTGACCTGGGCACTCAGCACGCTCATGACCCGAAGGCTCACCCGCAGGGGGCGCGCTCAGACTGGGCGAAGAAGTACTGAACGGCGTCAGGTTCCGCATGCTTCGTATGTCTGCCACCGGTGCGAGTACCCCTCTCGCAATGGCCCGCCGATCAGATCCAGGAGCTCCTTAACCGTGGCTGCCAATCGGGTTGGGTCAGCCCGTTCTGCCACAGCCTGGTATCCGTCCAGCAGGGCCGTTCCCAGATCTGGGTTCGCCGCCACGAGCCGGCGGGGCAGCCACTTGCCGATTCCTGTCCACGCACCATGGTGGGCAGTGAGTAGTTCGGCAGCTTCCCGAAGCACGTGGTCAGCGATGACAAGCTGCTCGTGGCGGCTTGAGGGCGGGGTGTCAACGAGGTCGTCGAAGTAGCAGGTCAGCACATAGCGGCCGTGGCGCCACTGCTCTGCCGTCAAGGGCGGTGGCCCCAGGGCAACAATCTCTTGTGCCAGCTGACATGTGCGGGCCACTTGGCCATCGGGGTCAGTCAGCGTTACCCCTTGGGCATAGACGAAGACCACCGTCCCCCGGCGGCGAGCACGGTCCCACTCGAAGAACTTGGGCAAATCCCCTACGGAGTTGAGGAACAGTTCCACAAGGCGTCCTTCGTGGCGGATCACTTCCCGGCCGCTTCCTGCGGAGTCAGGGAGGAGGACACCGATGTCGAGGTCGCTGGTCGGAGTGGAACGGCCCTGGGCAGCTGACCCGCCGAGAACGGCCCCGAGCGCGTGTGGGAACAGTTCTCCTACCAGGCGACCAGCCTGGGCCAGCGCAGCTTCTTGATCATTCATCGGGTTCCTCCGTGGATACCCCTGCCTTCAGGCAGGGAGGAAGCGGACTCCTGCGGAGCAGGGCAAGGTGCGGGCTTTCGCCCCAGGGCGAAAGCCCGTGCTCTGACCCGCAGGTTTTGTCTTGTGCGGCGGTCACACTAGTTTGTGGGCGTGTCCACGACGTGTGTGAAGCGGGCGTTCAAGTACCGCTTCTATCCGACCGATGCGCAGGCGGCCGAGCTGTCGCGCACGTTCGGGTGCGTGCGCAAGGTCTACAACCTTGCGCTTGCCGCCCGCACCGGGGCGTGGGCGCGGCAGGAGCGGGTCAACTACAACGCCACGTCGGCCATGCTGACCGCATGGAAGAAGACCGGGGAACTGGCGTTCCTCAACGAGGTTTCCGCCGTGCCGCTCCAGCAGTGTCTGCGGCACTTGCAGACGGCGTTCAGTAACTTCTTCGCCAAGCGGGCCAAGTACCCTCGCTTCAAGTTGAAGAAGAAGTCGCGGAAATCTGCCGAGTACACCAGCAGCGGTTTCCGGTTCCGTGCTGGGGAGCTGGCTCTGGCGAAGATGGCCCAGCCGCTGGATATCGTGTGGTCGCGCCCGCTGCCCGAGGGCGTGTCCCCGTCCACGGTGACCGTGTCGCAGGACGCCGCGGGGCGCTGGTTCGTCTCCCTGCTGTGCGAGGACCCGGCCGTCGAGCCACTTGCCGCTACCGATTCGGCCGTGGGAATCGACGTCGGTCTGGACCACCTGGTGACCCTGTCCACCGGGGAGAAGATCGCCAATCCCCGGCACGAACGCAAGGACCGTGCCGCCCTCGCCCAGGCTCAGCGCCGCATGTCGAAGAAGGAGCGGGGCAGTGCGAACCGGGCCAAGGCCCGGCGCAAGGTCGCCAAGATCTGCGCGAGGATCGCCGACCGTCGCCGCGACCACCTGCACAAACTGACCACTCGTCTCGTTCGTGAAACCCAAACGCTCGTGATCGAGGACCTGACCGTGCGCAACATGGTCAAGAATCGGAAACTGGCCCGCGCCATCTCGGATGCGGCGTGGTCGGACTTCCGGGGCCTGCTGGAGTACAAGGCCGCCTGGTACGGGCGGGAAGTGATCGCGGTCGACCGCTTTTTCCCCTCGTCCAAGCTGTGCTCCCACTGCGGCACCTTGCAGGGCAAGATGCCGCTCAACGTCCGCACCTGGACGTGTGACTGCGGCACGACCCACGACCGGGACGTGAACGCAGCACGCAACCTTCTGGCCGCCGGGCTGGCGGTGACAGTCTGCGGAGCTGGTGTAAGACCTCAACGGAGTTCTCCGGGCGGGCAGTCGGCGACGAAGCAGAAAACCCCACGGCGCAAGCCGTAGGAATCCCCCTCCTCAGGAGGGGGAGCATGTCAACGGAATCGCTCAACGTGCAGCCAGCCAGGGAAAGGGCACCGATCCCCGGTGTGAAGAGGGCAGTCCGAGCACGGAGGCACCGCCTCGCCTCACGCTGTTGCCGCGGTCCACTCCAGCCCGAGCTTGGCGAGTGCGGCCAACTTGTCCGCGGTGAGTTTGGCGCGGCGGGTCTTGGTGTTGGAGAGGAATACTCCGAGTCGTACTTCGGTGCCGTCTTCCAGCCGCTCCACATGGGCTCTGGGGACCACCAGGGAGCCGGTGCGGGCTTTGGTACTGCGCGCCAGGGCTGCTACGCCCGTCTCGAAGGCGCTCACGGGCGCCGTGGACGGCGCCGCGGGCACCTCCGCCTCCGGAGCCGGGGCCAGCGGCGTGATGCCGGGCTGCTCCAGGCGCTGGCGCTGTCCGTCCATCAGCCCAGTCCAGACGGTGTGCTGACGTTGTTTCTGGAGCCAACGGCCGATGTCCATGCCGTGGACGGTGACACCGGGTTCCACGTATGCGAGGACGCTCTCTTCCACGAGCATCTCGCGCACCGCTGCGAAGTGCCGCTGCCAGTCCGCCGGCCAGGCCGGGTTCCAGTGTGGGTTCTCACCTCGTCCAGGGGGCACCGTACGCAACGGAGCCGCTCCGGCGCAGGCGGTCCGAGCATCCCGGCACGCCCGCCCCCCGCAGCCTCACCCCAGCACGACCACCATCACCAACGCCCCCACTAGCGAATCGATTCGGTCCAGCAACCCCCCGGACCCGGCCAGCCACTGCCCCGAGTCCTTGGCACCGGCGCCCCGTTTGACCAGGGACTCCACCAGGTCGCCCGTCGGCCCGCCCACAGCCACCGCGACTGCTGCTGGCCAGCTCCACTCCGAGAGCAGCGCGAGCACGCCCAGCCCCGCCGCCGCGCCGCACAGCGTCCCACTCCACCGCTTCGCCGGGGACAGCGGCGACAGCCGGGGCCCGCCCAGCCGTTGCCCGGAGAAGAACGCCACCACGTCGGCCACCGACACCGCCGCGAACAGCGCCAGCGCCACGGTCCCGAGCGGCGCCAGTGCGGCCAGCGTGCCGAGCCAGACCAGCCCGAGCAGGCTGGTGCCGAGCCGGCGCAGGCCCTGTTCGGCGTCGCCGGTCACCAGCGGTACGGCGGCCAGCGCGAGCGCACCTACGGCGCCCACCCGCCAGGCCTGATCCGGCACCCAGGCGGCTGCGACGATCAGGCCCGGCACGGCCGTGGCGAGCACTGCCCGGTCGGCGCGGGGCAGCCGGGTCAGCGCACCGAACTCCAGCACCGCGATCACCGCGACGACCCCGGCGAGCAGGGCGACACCAGGCTGCCCCCACCAGAACGCGGCGGTCACCACGGGCACGCCGACCGCCCATGCACACCACCGGACTATGAATTCGCGCCGCCGGGACACCCCCACCGCCACGCCGCTCACCAGCAGCGCACCGCCCAGCCACGGTGCCAGCGAGTCCACACCGGTCACCTGGCGACTCCGGCGGCGGGGGCAGACCCGGCCGGGGCGGCGGAGGCGGTGCGCAGGGCGGTGAGGGCGGCCCGGTACGCGGCGACGATGCGCGCGTTCTCCGCGGTCTCGCGGACCGCGACGCGCACGGTGCGGCCCTCGTAGGCGGCGGAGAGCGGCGACAGGTCGCGTAGATACACGTCGTGGCGCCGGCACTCGGCGACCAGTGCGGCGGCGCTCGGTCCGCCCGGCGGCAGGGTCAGCGAAAGGAAGTTCGCCACCGACTCCTCGACCAGGACGGACGTGTCCACCCCGGCCAGATCCGAGGCGAGCTGTTGGCGCAGCCCGTGGGTGTGCCGCAGCCGGTCGGCGTAGTAGGCCGGGTCGCGCAGGGCCGCCACGGCGGCGAGCTGGGCCGGCAGCCCGACTGCCCACGGCGGCGTCCACCGGCGTACCTCCGCCGCTGTCTCCGGCTCGGCAACCAGGTAGGCGGCCCGGACGCCGGACAGGGCGTACGTCTTCGACATCGAGGTGCAGACCACTGCCCGCGGGTCGGTCGCGGCGAACGGGGCGAGCGACTCGGCGGGATCGACGTATCCGAGGTACGCCTCGTCGATCCACCAGCGGGTCGGGGCCGGCGCGGCGGCGATCACCGCGCGCAGCTCGGCGGCCGGCGCGTGGCGGCCGGTGGGGTTGTTCGGGTTGACCACGACCACGAGGTCGTACTCCCCGGCCGCGACGACCGCCGACAGCCGCTCCGGATCGATCCGCCAGCCCTCCTCGCGCCGCAGCCGGAACCGGTCCACGCGGCAGCCGATCACCCGCTCGGTGACATGGGCGTACTCGCCGTACCCCGGGTCCATCAGCAAGACCCGGCTCGCCGGTGTCAGCCACCGGCCGAAGGCCCGGAAGATCAGGTCGGAGGAGCCGGCGCCGACGGCGAGCGTCTCCGCGGGCAGGCCGCGGGCGGCGGCGATCTCCGCGAGCAGGCCCTCCGCGCTGGTCGGTGGGGAGGTACGGGCGACCCACCCGGCGTCCTCCGCGAGCGCCGCGCGCGCACCGGGGGCCGGCGCGAACCAGGCGTCGAGCACGTCGGCCGCGACCACCTCGAGACGCCGATCCAGGCTGCGGAAGTCCGTGCCGATCGCGGTGAACGAGGCCCCGCCGTGCTCGCAGCCGTCCGGGCGGGGCGCGAACGACGAGTCCAGGCGCCAGTCCACGCCGGCCGCCAGCCGGGTCAGGGTCGCGGCGTGCCGGCCCGTCGTGCCCCGCGTCAGCTCCGCCACCTCCCCGGTGAGCACCTCGAATTCGACCGCGCCGCTGCGGACGGTACGGCCGACGGGTCGCAGGCCCGCCGCCCGGTACATGCCGACCAGGTCGGCGCGGCCCATCGCCACCAACCGCCGCCCGCCCCGGGACGCGGTCCAGCGCAGCGCCGCGTACATCAGAAGGGCACCCGCCGCACCGGCCCGCGCGTCGGGCTCGACGGTGAGCAGGCGCACCTCGAAGACGTCGGCCTCGTCGAGGAGCGGCAGTTCCGCGCGGGTCAGGTACTTGTCGAGCCCGTACCGGCCCACCCAGGGCGGCGTCACGCTGACGAACCCGACACGGACCGGGCCACGAGCCGCGACCAGATAGACGTTGTCGCCGTCGAGCCCGTCGACCAGCCGCCCCTCGGCATTGGGCGCGTGCTGGCCCAGCTCCTCCGCGTAGACCCGGTGCCGCAGTTCGTGGATCCAGGGAAGGTCGTCCGCGGTGGCGGGACGCAGGCTCAGGGGACGGCTCATCAGGACCTCTTCGTAGGGGAGTGCGGAAGGTCAGTGTGTCGAGGGCCGGCCGGCGTCAGCAGGGGCGAGCACCTCAGGGGAGGTGAGTACGCGTACTCAGGCGATCCCGTCCGTCGTGCCGCCGGCACCCGCGACGTCCGGCTCCAGCAACGTCGCCACAATGCGCCGGGCATCGCGCAGTTACCCGGCGCGGCGGGTCGCCGGATCCGTGTCCGTGACCGTATGGACCGCCGCCCACCGGCACCTCGGAACACCGCTCCTCCTCGTCCGGGACAACCGGAACGTCCACCTCGACGCCTGGATACGCGCCTTCATCACCGCCCAGCACTGGGTCGTCTCCTTCCAACTCCCCTCCTCACAGGTAGAGGCGACGCCGGCCCGCATCACTCGCCATTCCAAAATTCCGGAATGGCCGATCACTGCCCGCAGCGCGGGCACCGGTCGCCGTGGCGGCCCCGGGTCTCCACCACCAGGCCCCGTTCCCGGAGCCGCCGCAGGTGATACGCGACGCTGGACGTGCTGGTCAGCTCCATGGCCGCTCCCAGCTCGCGCACGGATGGCGCCTCGCCATGCTCAGCGATCCACTCACGCGCGCACACGACGATGCGGCGCTGCCGGTCGGTCAGGGCGTGCGAGGCGATGGTGCTCATACTTTTGAATAGAGCGTGCGTTCGATCTTCTGCCCGGCCGCAGACCGAGGCCCGGCACGTTGCTGACTGTCCTGTGCCACCGAACCTTGGCTTTTGCCGGGCGAAGATCAGTGAACGGTGGGTTCGTGCCATCGAAAGTTGAGCGGCACAGGGGGCTGGGCGTCACAAACGCCGGATCACCGTTCGACTAGCGTGGCTCTGGATGCCCCATACCGAGATCGAGATCACCGCAGACCTGGTCCGGGATCTGCTGCGCGACCAGCACCCTGATCTGGCCGACCGCCCGTTGAGGCTTGGCGCGCGCGGCTGGGACAACCAGCTGTGGCGGCTCGGCGACGACCTCGCCGTGCGGCTGCCCTGGGCGACGCTGTCCGCGGACGAGCTGCTGCGCAAGGAGCACACGTGGCTGCCCGCACTTGCCCCGCACCTCCCGCTGCCGGTCCCCATACCGCAGCGCCTCGGCGAGCCCTCCGAGCGTTTTCCGCGGCCCTGGATCGTCACCACCTGGGTGCCGGGAGCGCCTGCGGACCGATCTCCCGCCACGCGCGCCGCAGAGGCGGCCGATGCCCTGGCCGCCTTCCTCACCGCTCTGCACTGGCCAGCTCCCAGCGGGGCTCCCGTCGGCCGTTACCACGGAGGGCTGCTGGCCGATGGTGCTGAGGGGTTCGCCGGGCAGCTCGCCTCGGTCACCGAGATGGGGCTGGTCCCCGACCCGGATGCCGTCCGCGCCGTTTGGGAGGACGCCGCAGCTGCGCCCGGCTGGGCGGGCCCGCCGCTGTGGCTCCACGGGGACCTGCATCCGGCCAATGTCCTCACCGCGGACGGCACCTTCTGCGGTGTGATCGACTTCGGCGATCTCTGCGCGGGCGATCCTGCCTGCGACCTCGCTGCCGCGTGGATCCTGCTGCCGGACGGCGCCGCCGACCGTTTCTATGCCGCATACGAGCCGGCCCCAGACGCGGCGACCCTGCGCCGCGCCCGTGGCTGGGCGGTGCTGAAAGCCCTTACCTGCATCCTCGTCGGAGATGCCGGCGTCCACGGCCGCCCCGGCGGCAAGCCCACGTGGGGCCCGCCCGGCCATGCCGCGCTAGGACGCCTGACCGTAACGGCCCACCGCTGATCACACGCTCGGTCTTCGATGACAAACCGCGATGTCCGTCGTCATCGACACCCCGATCCCCTGCACCGCAGTCGCCGTGAACCTCCAGCAACTACGTGCCGTCCGCTTCGCCGAGGCGACCCACCGCGGCACCGTCGACCCCGCCACCATGGCCCGCGTCAACCAGGCCCTACGCGCTGTCCTCGACCTCTGACCGGCAGCCGTTCTGTACGCCCTGGAAGACCCCTCTAGAGTGGCCTCAGGCATGGAAAAGCCCCCTCCGGAGAGGGGGCCGTTCGTGCGGTGTTCCCTGGTCAGAGCACCGTACACGCGACTGCCGCTACTCTCTTAGGCTACGCCTTCTTCCTCTGGGGCGAGTGGTACGCGCCGATCTGGTCCACGGTGTAGACCTCTCGGCCGTTCACTTCGGTGCCCTTGGGGAAGTCGTCGCGGCGGGCCTTGTGCCGGCGCATGGTGTCGGCGCTGGAGGCATCGAACTCTTCGCCGGGCGACCTCGGCCAGGGGCAGCAGCTCCGGGGGTGCGGTGAGGTCGGGAGTGGCCTCCAGGGCGCCCTCCTGGCCTTCGTGGCTGGCCTGGCCGGGGATGGAGCCGCAGTCTGTCGATGCGCGCTGTGCAGCGCAAGTACGGGTGACCTGGCAGACGGTCCGAAAGGCACTCGACCTGGTCTGGCCCGAGCCGCGCACGGAGCTGCCCCGCGTCCGACCAGGCTGGATCCGTACAAGCCGTTGATCGACGAGACGCTCCGCAGGGATCACGATGCTCCGCCGAAGCAGCGGCACACCGCCAAGCGGGTCTTCGACTGGCTGCCCGAGCCGCGGGCTAAGCGTCCACGTTCCCGACCTGTCCCACGAGCGTGGATACCCTCACATGCTCGGTGAACCGCTCGTCCGCGGGGAGCGCTTGCCGGATACGTTCGGCGAAGTCGGCGTGGTCATCCGGTCCGGGCAACTGATCCGCGGGGATTGCCGAGCAGACTCCGCCAAACAGCTGATCGAAGCTCAGCTCACCCCTGTATTCGACCACCATTTCCCGCACATCGACGAAACCCGCGGACTCCAGCGCCTGCGCATACCTCAGCCGGTCGCGGCTGCTGGTGCCGCAGGACGCTTCCAGCGTGGTGCCCAACCACCCTTCCAGACACCCGCGCAGGGCACGAGACCATGCGCTGTCCTGCAGCCACAGCGGCGTTCCGTTCGAAATCACCGCGATGCCTCCACCCCTACGGAGCAGCGGCGACACGGCGCGGAAGAGTTCATCGTGCTGCATCCAATGAAGCGCCTGTCCGACGACCGTCAGCGCCAGCGACCGCTCTCCCATCAACGACCTCAGCGCTGGAACATCGGTGTCGGCACCGAGCATCCAGGTCGCGTTCCGAATCCCCTGGCTATCGGCTGCGTCCCGGGCCAGCCGCAGCATGTCCGGCTCAGGGTCCACGCCCACCACGGAACGAACCCGGGAAGCGAAGGGAAGAGCAAGCTGGCCAGTGCCACACCCCACATCGAGCACGACATCGGCTTCCGACAGCTCGAAGGCTTCCTGCAACGCATCGAAAACCTGGGAAGGGTATCCACGTCGGAACTTTGCGTAGTACTCGGCCACAGCGCCACTGAATCCCACTGTCATACCCCCACCTTGCCGGGCATCCGTCACACCGGGAACCGATCGCGCCCAATGATCGCTTTCCGCTGAACCTGAGACAGATCCTCCGACGACCCGGTGAAGATGCTCTCCTTACGCACCCGAGTGACATCGAATCCCGCCGACATTCAGAGGCTCACAGGTCCTCGGCCGACATCCGAACTCATCTGTCCGGTGACATCGAACTTGGACGGATTGTCAGCGAAGTTGGATCGGCGGGGCGCTGCCCCCGTCGACGGCGTTTCGCCCGCCGCACCTGGCAGCGGGGCCCCGCCGTCGGCGCGGGCCGCTGCCAGGTGCGGAGCGGTGTTAGGCCAGTGCGTACACGACGCACCGCATCCCCAAGGAGCCCGCAGGCGCATCGGCGCCGCGCTCCAGGGCTGCCGGGCCGGTGCCACCGTGGTGGGGCTCCGCCGCTCCGGCAGCCCCACCAGTGCACCACCTCGGCCTCCGCAGGGAACACCGCCCGCAGCGCGAAGCCCTGACCATGCCCCCGAAGGGCAGAGGCCAGGGCTGTCGGTCATGCGGTCCGGGAAGGGGAACCGGAGGCCGCTGTCGCGCACCGTCTCAACGTCCCCGCTGTCCGCTGCCCGCAAGGACACGCGCCGCGTCAACACAAAGCTCCTCCGTCTCCCTCCTGGGGAGATGCCTCTCATGCAGCCGCTGCCGACCCCCTGCCCCGCCGACCGGATCCCGGACGCGACCGGCCTGGACGCCTTCCACGCCGCGCGCCAGGCGGCCAAAGATCAGCGCGTCGTGTTCATCGCAGTCGAGCCCCAACGTCCCGGTGGACGGTCAAGACCGACGCGCTCACCGCGCCCCAGCACACCATCGACACTGCGGTGTACGACGCCGTGCGCGAGGCCGTCATCCGCCTCATCCGCTCCCAGGAGATCCGCCCCGACTCCTCCGCCGGCCCCGTCTACTTCGTCCTGCACGACGTGGACAACGATCCCCGGGCCCGCGAACTGGCCGCAGCCCTCCACGCCGCCCGCTACGGCGACCTCGAACCCCTCACCCGCGCAGTGCCCCACGCGTCCTGACGCCCCCAGGCAGCAAGACCAATCGCAGCGCTACCCCCTGGACCGCAACTGCATCTCGCCGGCACGGGGTTCACATCCGATGTGAACGGGCCGCGGTCGAAGCAGGCTGATTGCCTGACGGGCGGTCGCAGGGTGCGCGATGATCGCCGTTCGGACAGTGAAGGAGAGGTCATGGACAAGGGCAAGCGGATCACCGGTGCGGCACGCGACAAGCTCGCCGCCGAGCTGAAGGCCGCATACGAAAGCGGCGCCTCGATCCGGAGCATCGCCGACAGCACCGGACGTTCGTACGGCTTCGTCCACCTCATCCTCACCGAGGCGGGCGTCACCCTGCGCGGGCGTGGCGGGGCCACCCGCAGCAAGCCCAGTTCCTGACGGTCTGCCGTGAGGCGGCGCCCACGACCGGGCCGGCCGTAAGCGCACAGTTCGCCACGGCCGGGGCGCCTTGATCTGCGTCGAGCTCCGCACCGTGCCGAGCACCGTGCCCGGCAGCGCACCACCGGGTTTGCATGCCGCGCCTTCGCGGAGGCGGAGCCTTGGACACGCGCGTGCTCGTGGGTGAGGTCACGGCGAATCGTTCGTGCATATGCGGAACGGGCGTGCGGCAGGCACAGCCCGAAACCTCTCTCCAGGGCATCGCCGTTAGGCGAACCATGCACCCCGAATTTGTCATCAGCCACCGTGACGAGAAGGGCTGGACCGTCGTCGAGGTCCACGGCGAGGTCGACGCTTACACCGTGCCCCGGATCAGGGAGTACGTGGTCGCCTGTATCGAAGGGGGGCGGCGTCACCTCATCGTGGACCTGGTGGGGGTTTCGTTCATGGACTCGACGGGCCTTGGGCTCTTCGTCGCCATCAGCAAGCGGTTCCGTGCGCACGCCGGTGACCTGAGACTGGTGATCACGCATCCGGGTGTTCTCCAGATCTTCCGCATCACGAGCTTGCACCGGTCCTTGCAGATCTATGACTCGGTTGAAGCCGCGATGGAGTGACATGAGAGGCGACGACGACAGACGCTCGCTGGGCAGTTCCGAGAGCGACTGCCCATGGTGCCGACAGCTCTTTCTGCCAGGTGCTGAGCGACCCCAACGGGGCGGGAAGATCCGGCCACCGGGAAGGAGCGATCCTTCTTGCCAGCCATGCCAGCCATGCCAGCCATGCCAGCCATGCCAGCCATGCCAGCCATGCCAGCCATGCCGGCCATGCCGGACAGTCCGCCTCGCCGAGCGCATGCGGACTGTGATGGTGTCGCTCGCGGCACTCACCACGATGGTGGCCGCGGTGGTAACCGTGTGGCGGACCTGACGGCGTACTACCCCAGGACGCTGTCCTTGCTGCGAAACAAACGGGCCACTCACGACGGAGAATCGCCGCTCCGCTGCTCGGAGCTTCACGGAGTCGGTTAAGCGAACGGCTTCTCTGAACCGCAGTGTCGACCGTTCATGC
Source organism: Streptomyces sp. NBC_00009 (assembly GCF_045040855.1). Lineage (NCBI taxonomy): Bacteria > Bacillati > Actinomycetota > Actinomycetes > Kitasatosporales > Streptomycetaceae > Streptomyces > Streptomyces sp. NBC_00009. The sequence continues at coordinate 369,802 of NZ_CP108312.1, read as the reverse complement.
TGTGACCTGCGAATTCGAGGTTCGCCGCGTTGCCGCGGCTTGGCGTGCACGCTGTCGGCGCCGCGAAAACACGAGCGGATCGCGAGCCCCGGATGCTCAGCCCTGGCGGAGCTGACTCCGACAACGGCCAAGAGGCGGCGCCGCATGGTCGATCGGGTGACTCCGGCCGTCGGGCAACATGGACGATCGGTGTGAGGGCTAAGGGGTGTCCCGTAATCCCTGGTGGATCAGCGCGTGGCGTCAGATGCGGTGCTGGGCGTCGAAACGCTCGCCTGACTGCCGTAACCGGCGCGCGCAGGGCATCTCCGCCCGCGAAGCTGTTGGGCGTACGTGCTCCATCCGTCATGTCGGGGAGACAAAGAAGGTATTCCTGTGCGTCTGCATCGAGTAGCACTGTGGGTCGCGGTCCCTATGGCAGTTCCTCTCGTGGTGGCACCGGGCGGAACGACGAAGGCCGCCGTCATCAGTGGGACAAAGTCGGAATCCCTTCCGTCGGCGTGGCGGGCCGAAGCGGCTACGGAGCCGGCTGTCGCTTTCGCTCAGACCTTCCCGTCCCTCGGAGCGGCGCCCGTGCTGTTCCCTCACACAGCGCATCGACCCGTCATCGTGTCGCGTTCGCAGTGGCGGGCCGACGAGACCAAGCGCGACCCCCATGCCCACTACGCGCAAGGGGTTGCGGCGATCTTCATCCACCACACCGACACCCCCAACGACTACACGTGCGCGGACGTCCCGCGTACCTTGCGCAATCTGTACACGGGCCAGACCCGTGACCAGAAGTGGGGAGACCTCGGCTACAACTTCCTCGTCGACAAATGCGGCAACATCTACGAAGGCCGCGCCGGCGGTACCGACCGCCCCGTCATCGGCTCCCACACCATCGGGTTCAATCAGAGCACCACGGGGATCGCGGCGATCGGCACCTTCGGACTGGGGACGCCGGTGCCGGCGGCCATGGAACGCGGGATCGCGGCCCTCGCCGCCTGGAAACTCGGCTTGCGCGGCGTCGACCCCACCAGCAAGGTGCGGCTGACATCCACGAATGACAAGAGCCGTTACACCAAGGGAACTTCGGCCACATTCAACGCGATCTCCGGCCACCGCGACGGCTTTGCCACCGACTGCCCCGGGGAGGCGTTGTTCGCCCGACTCCCCGCGATCCGCCAGCTCGCCGCTGATCTCCAGGGCAGGTCTGCACGGACCCCCTTCGGTGCCGACCTCCCGGTGACCTTGCGGACCCTCCATCAGGGCAGTAGTTGACCGCCGGGCGCATCCTGTGCCGGGGCGGTGCCATGTCCCCTACCCCCGGCCACACCACAAAAGGGTCCGGCATCGAGCTGCCGGACCCTTGAGTGGGGTTGCTATAAAGGCTGTCCTACCTTCTTGACGTGGGCCTGCTCTGGTCGTTCGTAGGATCGGAGGGCCCGGGGGCTTCGGGTATGGCTGTAAAGGCTGAGCCGCTGGATGGCTTACGGGACTTGGCCGCCCGAGGCCCCACGACGACCCGACCGCCAATTGGGATACGCGACTTGATCGCTGCTGTAGGACAACGCCGGCGAGGTCGTCTGCGGGCTCCATGTGCGACGAGCTGGCGGAGGGGAACGTGCCCGACATCTGGGCCGGTGTGGACATCGGCAAGACACATCACCACGCCGTGGCGATCAACGCGGAGGGCAAGCGGCTGCTGTCCCGCCGGATCCGCAATGACGAGACCGAACTACTGACACTGATCGGCGACGTGTTGGCGATATCCGATGACGTGTTGTGGGCCGTCGACCTGAGAGGTTGTCTCACGTGGTGAGTTTCGGAGGAGGGCCATCACCTCCTTTGCCAGGGTGTGCACCATCTGCGCGGTCAGCTTTTCCCCGGGTAGGCTGGTGTGCTGACGTTCGGCGGCCTCGACCGCGGTCTTGGCGAGCCGGTCGGAGTTGCGGACGCTGCGGTTGCGGAGCCAGGTCTCCAGGCGCTTGGTGCCGAGGCGGCGCAGTGCGGCCGGGGTCTGGTAGCCAGTCAGCAGGGTGAGCGGGCCGGTGTTGGTGAGGTCCAGGGCCCGCTCCAGGCTGGGGAAGATGCCGGTCAGTTGGGCCCGGAGCCGGTTGACGGTGCGGGTGCGGTCGGCGACCAGGTCCATGCGACGGCCGGTGAGGATCTTGAGATCGGTCACGGTCTCGTCGCCGGGGCGTAAGGGGTGCAGGTCACGGCGAATGCGGACCTGGTCGGCGATGACGGCGGCGTCCTTGGCGTCGGTCTTGCCTTCGCCGCGGTAGCTCTCGGAGGCGCGGTGGATGACCCGGCCGGAGATGTAGTGGACCTGCTGGTCGTGGTTGAGGAGGATCGTGATGGCCAGGGCGGCGCCGCCGTCGGCCAGATCGATGCCCCAGAACACCTCTTCGCCCAGGGCCAGGACGTCAGCGAGGAGTTCAAGAAGTTCGGGCTCATCGTTGGCGACGCGTCGGGACAGCAGCCGACGGCCGCCCTCGTCGATCGCGACGCAGTGGTGATGGGTCTTGCCTGCGTCGATGCCGGCCCAGATCGCGGCCATGTGGTGCCTCCGTGCGGTGGGGTGTGCTGGTGCCTCCCGACGGACGACCTCGCTGTCGATTCCCTACAGAGCGATCATTCGCAATTCCTAATTGGCAGCCGAGTCGTCGCGGGGCGTCGGGCGGCCAATCGCTGGAAGCCACAAGCGGCAGAACCTTGAAAGCCACACCCGACGCCCCTGGGTGGGCCAACCATACGAAGGGCTCGCCCGGTCCCGCAGACAACGTAGGGAACCCTTGACCGGGAGGTTGTGGACGACCGGGAGGTTGTGGACCGAGGACCGACTCGATCTGCCGGCAGCCCTTGAGGCGGCCCGGTGTGAGGCCTGGGGCGTCGCTCATGCCCGGCGTCCGGCGCAGCCGACCGCGGACAGGCCGGATGGCGCCATCGTCGCGACGACGCCACCGACGTAGTGGAATGCCGGCCATGTCCGGACCGTGGACCCGTTATGCCTGACCCGGCGTACTGGCTACCGCCGTTGCATCCACTGTCGCAGGGTATCCAGCAGTCCGCCGTTGCACTGTGGTTCGGTGCAACGGCGGCTGTGTCGGCAGGGGCGTATTACAGCTCCCGCTCGATCTGGTTCTCGCTGACCTTGTCTTCGCGCAGGGTCGCCTCGTTCTGGACGGCGTAGCGGGCCTGCGCCCCGCTGCCCTCGGTGCTTCGGATCTCGCCGCGCTGAAGCTCGTCCTGCTGGTCGCGGTATTCCACGTGCTGTCCCTTGCGGTAGGGCATGGGGATCTCCAAGTCTCGTGTGGGTCGGCGGGGGCCGGCCCTGCTCTTGGGCAGGGCGCCCCGCCTTCTTGGCGCCCGCGAATGTCACCGGGCGCACTGACAGCCCACCCCCAACTCCGCGCTACGGCAATCACTGCGGGCCAAATGGAGGACGCCGCGCCCGCCACTCAGGGACCGGACGAGCTGCTCCCGCTCCCCTGCAACGAGATACAGGCTCTGTTCTTCGCCCCTCGTAGTGCCCGCGTCATGAAGATCACGTTCTGCAGCTGGAGTCAACACCGTTGCGTTTACGTTCGGCGCCGGGATGCAAGTCCGGTCTCGAAGAATGTGATGTTCGTGGTGAGGGTGTAGTTCTGGCTTGTTGTGGGGTGTTGGCCCGTGTTCGCCGTGTATTTGCTTGCCGGCCGCTTGCGGCTGCGTGCCTTGACGCGCAGGCGGCGCCGGGCGGGATGGAGCGCGTCCGGCACAGCTGTGCCGATGACGCCGACGAGATCGACGGGACCGGTGGCGGGAAGGATGCCCGCGCCGAGGACCACTTGATCACGGGCGGTCTGCAGCAGGGTGAAGCTGACGCGTTCCAGGTCGAGGCCGGGACGGTGATGCACGGCGTCGGCGCTGGCACGGATCAGGGCCTGGCGTATGCGCGAGGCCGCGCTACTGGACCGGGTCGTCGACCTCCAGCGGAGCGCCGGTGCCGGAGACGGAGCAACGGTGGCTATCTCAGTCAGTCTTCGGTGACGCGGATGATCGTCTTGCCGGGGGTGCGCTTGTCGGGGGCGAATGCGGCGGCCGCCTCGGCGAGCGCCCGAACCGCGCCGACGATCGGCTTGAGCCGCCCGTCCCGCAGCCGCCTGGCGAGGTCGGCGAGGCGCACGCGGTCGGGTTCGACGACGAAGAAGATCGCCCGCCCGTTTGCGGGTTGGACGGTCACCGGCTGGGCGATGGTGACCAGCGTGCCACCGGGACGGACCAGCGCGGCGGAGCGATCAAGGATCTCGCCGCCGATCACGTCGAAGACCACGTCGACGTCGCCGATGTCCTCGAGATGCTCGGCTTGGAGGTCAACGAAGGCATCCACCCCCAGCCCGAGGGCGGTCTCACGGTCATCGGCCCGGCCGGTGCCGATGACCTGGGCGCCGACCTCACGGGCGAGCTGCACGGCGATGGAACCGACGCCGCCTGCGACGCCGTGGATGAGCACGGTCTGCCCGGTGGTGAGGCGGGCGTGATCGAAGAGGGCCTGCCAGGCGGTGAGCCCGGAAATCGGCAGGGCGGCGGCCGTGGTGTGGTCGACATCCGCCGGGAGCGGGGCGAGGTTGCGGGCCTCGACGGCGGCGTATTCGGCCAGTGAACCGTTGCGGGTCCAGTCCGTCAGACCAAAGACCCGCTGCCCGACAGTGAGTCCGGTGGTGCCGTAGCCCAGCTCGGCGACCACGCCGGACAGCTCGTGGCCGGGCACGCTCGGGGTACGGTCATGCCCGGCCCGGTCGGTCCAGGTTCCGGGCCAGGCCAGCTCGCCCGGGGTGAACCCGGCGGCGTGGACCCGCACGATCACGTCGTTCTCGGCGGCGTGGGGATAGGGCAGGTCGGTAATGGTCAGACCGTGGACGCCTGCGTCACGGTCGCTGACAGTGATGGCTTGCATGAAGAGTTCCTCGTGGGACGGGGACTTTCGGTGGCGGCTCGGCAACCCGCGAACGGTGTCCGATTCGTCGCATCCCGAGCCTAGGTGTGAAGTGACCCGGACGGCTGGGCCAATCGCCACTGTCTTGAGTGGGCCATCGTGGCAGAGCTGCCGAAGGGCTGGATGACGCCAAGCCCTGATCCGTGCCCAGCGCCGACGCCGTGCACGCGTCAGGCCTCGCAGCAGCAAGAGGCCGGCAAGCAAGTACACGGCGAACACGAGCCGGACTTGCATCCCGTCGCCGAAGCTTGTTGCTCGTGACGATCACGGACGCGCGTTCGTATCTGCCCGAGATGAACTGGAAGAACAGGTTCGCGGCCTCGGGTTCGAAGCGGGAAGGGGATCGAGCCGCGCGGACGCGTCCCTCGGCGCCGTGGGAGTCGCGGCCGGCAACTTCCCGCTGCAGGCAGGCGGCCAGATACTCCTCGTGGCGCTCCACTCTTCCGAGCGGGCCCGATCGGCAAGCCGGGCGGCTGCATCTCGCAGAGCCGGAGCCTTCAACGCCTTGGTGAGATAGACGAGTTCGGAGGTGACGTCGCGATTGCTGCCTGTCTGTTTAGTGTTGTGCGAGCTCATCACGCTGCCTCTTCACCGGTGGTCAGTCCGCCGTCGATGACACCGAAGATGCGGGCATAGGAGTCGAGCGACCGCTCTTCGACCTCGGTGAGATCCGTGGGCGCGTGCTTCACCGCGGCAGTCCTGCGGCCGGCCGCGGCAGCGGCCGCATGGTCCGGATCGGTGATCGTCTGATGACGAGCCCAACTACGGGCACGCCGGGGCGACTTCGACGCCGTCGCAGGTCACCAGGACCTGTTCGAGATCCGCGGCCACTTCGACACGACGGCCGATGGCCAACCGGCGCCTTCGGCGTCGATCGACTCTTCGGCGAACGCACGGCCGGGACGCCGCGCCGGTCACCGAGCAGACCCCGATAGCGGCCCGAGTCCCGGGAGCGGCTCACTGCGAGGATGATCGGTTGCCACCTCGGCGGTGGTCTGTGGCCCAAGGTGCGCGGGCCTGCGCTGCCACCCTTCGCGGCGCGGTCGGAGGTCGATCCGGCGCCGCCTCGCGCTCCTGGCCTTGAACGACGCCAGGTCTCCCTCGTGCTTCGCCGGTGTGGTGCTTCAGCGTCTTCGTGCCGTGAACGGCAGAAGTGTGGCGTTCGGGCGGCCTTGGGAAAACACTCGACGCGCAGGTCCACTCCCGCCATGTCCTCGGCCTTGTCCTTTACACTTTCGCCGTCACATAGCGTGAGGAACGATGTGAGAAGAGTGATTGAAGTGCTGCGTAGTCCGCGGCGCCCCCTCGTGCTCGGCACGGTGCTGACCGTCGCGCTCGCCGCACAGTCAGCTCTGATCGTCGCCCAGCAAGTGCAGATCGACGACCTGCGGATGCAGCCCGTCGACGTCCAGGCGAACGTTGAGCCCGGCCCTTCAGGGCCGTCCGGCCCCGCCGGTCCCTCTGGTCCCGGTGGCCCTATCGGCCCGGCAGGCAAGGCCGGCACGGACGGGAAGGACGGCAAGGACGGCACGAACGGGAAGGACGGCACGAGCGGGAAGGACGGGAAGGATGCTGTCGTTCCGCCGGCGCCGGCTTCAAGTTAGACACGCGGCCGCACCGGCCGGCTCCTTTGGCGTGCACGGGAGGGTATTGCGCCCTTGCGCGGGGCCGGATAGTGCCCTCGCAGTGGTGGACAGTGCCCGGACGGGGTGCAGCGCCGCCGAGAGCGTGGGACACGCCGACGGCACGGCGCGGGATCGTCAACCGGCCGTCAGGGGCCGTTCCCGGTCCGTCGCATGCATAGCGGTTGTGGCCTGAAAGCAGACACCGAAGCCCGCGACACCCCTTGGGCTTCTCCGCGCACCGAAAGGGGCGCCCGAAGCAGGTGAACATGGCTCCGCACACCCGCCTGCGCTGGGCCCGTGACGTGCTTTGGCCCCTTCCCGCAGTGATCGGCGCAAGTGGGGTGTCCGCTCGCCCCGGGAAGGGCGCCCGACGTGGAGGTCCGCCTCTGCCGCGCCCTTGCCCTTTGCCCCTTGTCGTCACATAACGTGAGGAATGATGTGGGAAGTATGAAAGAGTCGTGGCGTAGCCCGCAACGCCGCCGTGCACTCGGCGCAGCGCTGACCGTAGTGCTCGTCGCGCAGGCAGTTGTGCTCGTCGCCCACCAGCAGCAGCTCGACGAACTCCAAGCACGGCGGATCGCCCTCCAGGGGAACAGCATCCGGCAGGGTCTGCCCGGCCCGCCCGGCCCCTCCGGTCCCTCCGGCCCGGCTGGCCCTACCGGCCCGACAGGCGTGCCGGGGTGGCATGGGCGAGACGGTCATCACGGCGTGCCGGGGCACGACGGAAGGACAGGCAGGCATGGCAGGAACGGGAGGGTTATCTACCTCAGGCCGTGCCGCCATACGGCCGCCTGTACCCACTGCTCTTCAGCGCTGTCACCGGTCACTACGCGTCCCTTTCACCAGCCGCCCAGGTCAGCTCGAGGTCCGCGAGCTGCTGGACCTTGCCGACGGTGAGTTTGGCGCGCCTGCTCTTGGTGCTGGTTCAGCCACACTCCGACCTCCGTGCCGTCCTCGAGCCGTTCGACGTGACCCCTGGGGAGATTCAAAGGCGCCATCATCGTGGGGCGTAGGGCATGGGCTGATTCCCCAGCAGGCCACCGCAGTCTCCTGACCACACCCGGGTGACCCTGCTGCCCCCTGGCTACCACTGATCGAAGGACAGTCGGGATGACAGGCACTCAGGTAGGGGCGGTGCGTGTCCCATTCACCGGGTGCCAATGCACGCACAGGCCGAGGGGTGATCCGGCCGGTGTCGTCGATGTCGAACCCCCAGGAGAAGCCGGTCAACGGCGCGACGTGCCGTTCGGTCTCCTCTAATGGAGTCCAGGCCAGGAAGCTGTGGGCGAGCCACGCGAGCGGCTTACGCTCATCTCGTGACGGTGCGTCGAACAGCGTGGGCCTGACACCGAAGAAGGCATAGGGGGAAGGCGCGTCCTCGAACAGGAAGAACGGGTCCACCTCGAAGGCCGTTCCGTTCGAGGGGCTGTCCGTTGACTGGACCAGTTGGACCCAGCCGAACATTGCACGATAGCCCTGGGCAGGGTGCTCGATACTGGCGCTGCAGCACGGGAACCCGCGCGCACCCGGCGGCATACCAACCATTTCGGGCTCATCAACGAGCTCGACGGCCACCGTCACGGATCCCGCTGCACCCGTCATGGATAAAGGGGAAGATCACATCCTCACCCTCGCGGTGATCCGCTTCAGCGGCAAGGGGCAAACCTGGGGGCCGTCATAGTTGAGGCTGAGTTGCTTGAGGACTCGGGCCGCGTCGACGAAGCAATCGAGATCACCCGGTCCGGATGGAGACCGGGCACCCGATGGCGCTGCACTCCTGCTTGCCCGGCACGGACGTCGTCGTCCTCGCCAAACTCGTATCCCGGCGACCGGGCTGGCCCTGACGTTTGCTCTCCATCGGTGGCCGGAGGCCAGATGTCCGTGGTACGTACAGCAGGCCCGCGCCGGCTACTTCGGCTTGGCCGTGTTCTTGTCCGTCTTGGGAAGCTCGATCGGCTCCCGCTTCTCCGGGTCAAGGTCCGAGTCGTACCAGGCGTACGACCACTCGTGACGGACGTTCATCTTGTCGGCCCACCGAAACGCCTGGTCGGCCAGGGTTCGCACGGCGATGGTGAACGCCGTAGCGGCTGCGCGCATGCGGTCGCCGTGAATGTTCGTGCGCAGGCTGACGGGCACGTGGAACTCGAACGTGAGCCGCAGGACGCGAGGTGACTCCTCGGATGCCCGAGGACCGGGTAGTAGTGGCCTGCTCTCACGCCGGTTCATGACTGCTCCCTGGGTGCCCGCCTCGCTTGGGGCGCGCGAGGGTGGCGGCTGTGATGACGCATGGTCCGAACCGAGTGCGAGCGGCGTCTGCGACGGCTTCGATGCGGCGGGCTTTGTCGTCGACGCCGTCGTCGAGCAGCAGTTGATGGTGCGCAGTCTCATCTGGCCCGAGCCGGTCGGCTCGCATGGCGAGGTGGCGCACTCGGACCCGCTCGAGCCCCAGCGAGGTGTAGAGGCTGTAGGCGAGGGCACTGAGGGCGGGGGAGTGGGCGCTTGGTTCGGCAGTGCTCGCCCGGGCTCTCCCCGCTGCAGTTCGATCACCATCCGCGGCAAGCGCGGACGACCCCGTCAGCGCCCCGACGTCCTCTACGCCGACCGCGGTTACGACCACAACGTCTACCGCCGCCAGGTCCGTGAGCTGGGCATCCGCCCGCTCATCGCCCGGCGCGGCACCGAGCACGGAAGCGGCCTGGGCAAGAACCGCTGGGTCGTCGAAGCGGCCTTCGCACTTCTGCGCTGGTTCCGCCGACTGCGTATCCGCTGGGAAATCCGCGCCGACATCCACCAGGCCTTCCTCACCCTCGGCTGCGCAATCATCTGCTGGCGACGCCTCAAAAAAACGGTGCTGATCTGAGCCCTCAGCCCGAACCGCCGACCAGTGCCTCGCCGAGCGGGGTGCGCCGGTAGAGCACCGACCGTCCGGACCGGGCGCGGACGAGCAGCCCCGCGCCTCGCAGGATGGCGAGGTGGTCTCCTACCGCGCCGGGTGCCATGGCGAGGCTTCGGGCGAGGTGGCTGGTACTGGCCGGGGCGTCCAGCGCCACCAGCAGCCGGGCTCGGGCCCGGCCGACCAGAGCGGTCAGCGCGTCCGGTTGGGGGACGGTCTCCTGTTCGCCCCAAAGGGCGGCGGTGCCGCGGGCAGGATAGACCAAGGTCCTGGGCCAGGGGTCTTCCAGGTGGGCGGCGATATTCCCGACGAAGACCGAAGGGATCAGCAGTAGCCCGTCGCCGGCGAGGCGGACTGTTCCGCCTCGGAAGAAGCCGAGCTCGATACCGCCGGCGCGCCAGGCGATGCCCGGGTGCAGGCTCTCGATGGTCGTGGCCCATCCGTGTTCGCCGATCACACCCACCCGGTGCACGACATCGCGCTCACAAATCGTGCGCAGTTGCGGCCAGTCCGTGGCGAGCAGCTCGTGCCACGCCTGGTCCATCGCCTCGGCGATCCTGGAGACGGCGTCCGTCGAGTCCAGCACTGCGCGTACGCGGGGATCACGGGCGGACGGGCCGGTCGCAGTGGTGGCGAATTCGTGGCGGGCCGCTTCCAGCGGTGTGGCCCGGATCATGGCCAGGTCGTCTGCCCAGGTCTGGTTGAGGCCGCGCGGGGGCGGGGCGACGAAGTTCGGTCCGGATTGCGGGGTGTGCAGGGCGAGGGCGGCGTTCAGTTCGGTCTCGCGGCGAAGCCGTTCAAAGGCCGGCAGGAGCCGGGTGGCCCAGGCTCGCGGCAGCGGCCGGTCTTGGCCGGCGAGCGAGCGTAGCAGTAAGCAGAGGTCCATCGCGGGCGACAGTGCGAAGCGGCTGCGCAGCAGGTCCTCGACGGAGACTTCGAAGCGGAGCACCCTGCCATGCTACCGCGGGACGTCTGTTCCGATTCGTCCAGCGACGAATCATTGGTGAGTGGCGTGGGCGCACAGCGAGGGTGGGCGTCATGACCCCAACCGCCGGACCCGCGCAGGGCAACCACCGTGCCACCTACCGGGAGGTGCTGGCCGAGCCGCGATTCCGGCTGCTCTTCTCGACCCGCACCGTCGCGATCACTGCGGGCTCGCTGCGGATCACCACGTTCTCGGTGCTGGTCTTTGCGGCCACCGGCTCCGCGCTGTTGAGCGCACTGGCCTTCGGCATCGGCTTTCTCCCGCAGTTGTTCGGCTCGCTGCTGCTGGGCTCACTGGCTGACCAACTGCCGCCCCGCGCGCTCATCGCCGGCGGCTACGCCTTGGAGTGCGCCGCCGCCCTGCTGCTCGCCCTGGTGCGGATGCCGATCGCGGCTAGCCTCGGTGTCGTGGCGCTGGTCGCCCTCGCCACACCGGTGTTCAGCGGCGCGTCGAGTCGGCTGGTCGCGCAGTGGCTGGAGGGCGACGCCTATGTACTGGGCCGTTCACTGAACAACATCGCTGGCTCCGGCGCGCAATTGTTCGGTCTGGCGCTGGGAGGTGCGGCCGTCGCGGTACTCGGCCCGCACCGGGCGCTCGCGGTGAGCGCCGCCCTCTACCTCGGCTGCGCGCTCGCTATCCGCATCCGGCTACCTCGGCTGCAGCTGGGAGAGTTCGGCGGCACACCCGGCAGCGCTCGGGGCGATGGCGGGGCCGTCCGGGCAAGCCTGCACGGTGCCGGCCTGCTGCTGCGCGGACACACGGTGCGACGACTGATGCTGGCCCAGTGGCTACCGTCCGCGTTCGTAGCGGGCGCGGAAGGCCTGATCGTCGCCTACGCGGGAGGACGCCACTTCGCGCCCGGCTGGTACGCGGTGCTGATGGGCTGTCTGCCGGTCGGCATGCTTGTCGGTGACCTGCTGGTGGGTCGACTCCTACGGCCACCCACCCGGGAGCGACTGGTAGTCCCGTTGATTGCGCTGATGGGACTGCCGCTGGTCGGCTTCGCTGCCGAGCCCGGAGTGGGCGTCTCGTCCTGTCTGCTGCTGCTCTGCGGCTTCGGATTCGCCTACGGTCTCGGCCTGCAACGGCCGTTCCTGGACGCCCTGCCGCAGGATGGCCAAGGCCAGGCCTTCGGTCTGCTCGGCTCCGGCAGCATGACGCTGCAGGGCGTTGGGCCGGCCTGCTTCGGCTCGGTGGCCGCAGGCATCGGAACAGGCGGCGCAATCGCCGTGGCAGGCGGCGCGGTGGCGCTTACCGCCGGCTGGATTCTCACCTGGCACCCGCCCACCTCCCCGGTCCCCGTCCCGAACTGCTCAACGGGATCAGAGAACGGCACCGAACAGCATGCGTGTAGTTTTCTTGCGCAGTAACCGTCGCAGGTCGGGTCGGCCGCGAGCCGTCACGCACCCCACCCCCACCCCCACGTCTCTCTGACAGACAGTCAATCCCGGTAGCTCATTGTGTGAGGAGTCCTAAGCCTCGGATCTGCCAGCCGTTGCGGACCACGCACGGGATCTTGGGACCACGAACATGGAAGGTTCATGCCGCATGATCGATAAATTCGCGAAGGACAACCTGCACGGGAGACTGCGGCGGGACCGCGAGGCGCTGCTCTGGAAACTCGACGGCTTGTCCGAATACGACGCCCGCCGGCCTTTGACCGTGACCGGGACCAATCTCCTCGGCCTGGTCAAACACGTGGCCACTGTCGAGGCCAGGTACTTCGGCGAGGTCTTCGGCCGCCCTTCCCCGGAACCGCTGCCCCGGTGGCAGGACTCCGACGGCAGCGATCGGTGGGCGACCGAGGACGAGACCCGCGATGAGATCATCGGGTTCTACCGGCGCACGTGGGAACACTCGGACGCGACGATCGACGAGCTTCCCCTCGACGCCTCCGGCCACGTGCCGTGGTGGCCGGAGCCCTATCCCAACACGAACCTGTTCGCCGTCATGACCCATGTCCTCAGCGAGACCATCCGGCATACCGGGCACGCCGACATCCTGCGCGAGGGCCTCGACGGCCGGACCGGGGTACGCGCCGAACACGAGCAGCAGATCGACGAGGAAGCCCGTGCCGCCTACCGCGCGAAGATCGAGCAGGCCGCCAGGTCGGCCGCATCAATCAAGGCTTAGTTAGAAGCCGTTGTCGTTCCGATCTTGAGGGGTGTGCGTCGAACGGGAGCCTCGATCGGGTGATCGCCGCTGGCCGCGGGCATAAAGGCAGGGCCTCTTGGTAGCTCGGGGTTGCGAAGCCAACCTAGGGCTAACCTAGGTGTATTGCCCTGAAGCGTTGTTTGCGCGGCTGATGGGGGGCTTGCCTGCGAGTGCGGTGTGGCATCGGTGGTGGTTGTAGGTGTGGAGGAAGTCTGTCAGGGCTGCGCTTCGTTCGCTGTTGCTGGTGTAGGGGCGTAGGTAGGCCCATTCATCGAGCAGGGTGCGGTTGAAGCGTTCGACCTTGCCGTTGGTCTGTGGTCGGTAGGGGCGGGTGAGCTTGCCCGTGGCGCCGAGTTCGTCCAGGGCCTGACGCCAGGCGAAGCTCTTGCGGTAGGACCAGGCATTGTCGGTAGCACGCGTTCGATCCTGGTGATGCCGAGGGTGGTGAAGAAGGCCGCTGCCCGGCGTAGGAAGTCGGCGCAGGTGGCGTCCTTTTCGTCGGCGTGGATCTCGCTGTAGGCAAGGCGGGTGTGGTCGTCGACGGCGGAGTGCACGTAGTCGAAACCCATGCTCTTGCGGGTAGTCCGGCCGGCCTGGCGGCCCAGGACCCGGTGGCCGCCGCCGTCCGGGATCCGGCCCGGGTGCCGCTCAGCCGCCTTACCGCCTCCTACACCGGACGCGCCATCACCTTCGCCCCGCTCACCCAAGGAAGGCCCGCCCAGTGATCACGCTGACGCTCAAAGAGATCGCCGACGCCACCGGCGGCACCCTCCACGACGCTCCCGACCCACAGATGCGGGTCACGGGCCGCAGCGCCAGCGATTCCCGCGAGGTCGGCCCCGGCGGCATGTTCGTCGCGGTGGCAGGCGCCCGCGTCGACGGACACGACTTCGTCGACCAGGCGGTGACCACCGGCGCCACCTGCGTGCTGGCCACCCGCCCGGTCGGCGTACCCGCCGTCGTCGTCCCCGACGTCACCGCGGCGCTGGGCCGCCTCGCGCAGCATGTCCTGACCCGCACCGGGGCGCAGGTCATCGCGCTGACCGGCTCGGCCGGGAAGACCAGCACCAAAGATCTTCTGGCGCAGGTCCTCGCCCATCACGGGGACACCGTCGCCACACCGGGATCGTTCAACACCGAGATCGGTCTGCCGCTGACCGTGATGCGCGCCGCGGAGTCCACCCGCCACCTGGTGTTGGAGATGGGCGCCCGCCACCTGGGCGACATCGCCTACCTGGCATCGCTGACCCCGCCGCAGATCGGCGTCGTCCTCAACGTCGGCTCCGCCCACGTCGGAGAATTCGGCAGCCGGGAGGCGATCGCGACGGCCAAGGGTGAGCTCGTCGAATCCCTTCCGCCGGCGGACCAGGGCGGGGTCGCGGTCCTCAACGCCGACGACGAACTCGTGGCCGCGATGGCCACCCGGACCACGGCCGCGGTCGTGACGTACGGAACCGGTGAGAGCGCCGATATCCGCGCCACCGGCATCCAGGTGACTGCGGGCCGCGCCTCCTTCACCCTGCACACCCCGCACGGCACCGCTCCCGTTGCCTTGCGGCTCCTCGGTGCCCACCAGGTCCACAACGCGCTCGCCGTCGCCGCGGCCGTCCACGCTCTGGGCATGGACACCGACGGAATCGCCCAAGCGCTGTCTGCCGCCGAACCGGTGTCGGCCGGGCGGCTCCAGATCCTGGAGCGTGCGGACGGGGTGACGATCATCAACGACGCGTTCAACGCCAACTCCGAGTCCATGCGCGCCGGCCTCGAAACCCTCACCTCCGTCGCCGGGGACCGGCGCACGGTCGCGGTACTGGGAGAGATGAAGGAACTCGGAGACACCGCCAAAGCGGCTCACGCGGACGTCGGCCGGCTCGTGGGCGAGCTCGGCATTGACGTCCTGGTCACCGTGGGCACCACCGACGAGATGACCGCGCTCGCCGACGCTGCCCGCCCCGCCTCGCCGCTGCGCATCGAATCGGCCGATGACCCCGACGTACTGCTACCGCTCCTGAACCGCCTGCTCAAGAGCGGAGACGTGGTCCTGGTCAAGGCGTCCAAATCCGTCGGCCTGGAGAAGTTCGCGAACATCCTGCACGCCGAGGTACCGGCGTAGGACGACGGTGGAATGACCACGCCACGCGGCTGACCCAGACCGAGTCACGGTGGTGGCGCTGACGTACGTGGCTGTTCGGCTAGGACAGTTCCGGTCGCGTGGTGCCCGCCGCGGCGATGGTCAGGCCCCACCGCTCGGCGGCCGCGGTAAAGACCGAGGCCGCTGAGGCTGGGGCCCCCAGCGAGGACACTGCCCAGACGGCGCCATCCGCGACGAAGCCGGCTTCCCGAAGTCCCGGAGCCAAGGGCTCACGGGCAGAGGGAACATGGCACGGAAAGCCGCAACGTCGACGGCAAGCCGTTCCCCTACGACAGAGGAGTTCTGAGCGCGAACCTCCTGATCAGGAAGATGCAATCGGACGAGGAGTTCTTCAAGTTGGTCGACATCCTCGTCGCGACCGAGAAGCGGAAGCGGCCTACGACCTGAGCCCAGCGTTGCACCGGCCCCGCTCCCGCCATCGGCGGGAGCGGGGCCGGTGCAACGCTGGCCACCCTGCGCGCAGTATCCGAGGCCAAGTTACTTCAAGGCGGAAGCCGACCGCGTGAGCCGCGCCCACGAGCGGGTGAGCCAACGACGCAGGGGAGTCGGCGACGTATGGTGCAGGCAGGCATGACACGAACGCTGCCCACCGCCGTCGCAACGCCCACGGCGCTTGCGACCCAGTTCGGCCAGGATCCCCCAGCTTCTGCCGGCACGGGCCCGTGCAGATTCCCCAGTCGCTGACTCGTTCTGCTGACCCAGGAGAAGCGTGGGTAGCCCTCTGGAGAAGCACATGACGAAGAACGGCTAACGCCCGCAAGACCCGAATCCGGACTCACGCCTCCAAGACCGGTGCCACCTACCGTCAGCCCGGCAGGGGCTGACGGCGGGTCTGGCCTGGTCACACCGCCTCCTACACTCAGGGGATGAACAGTCACACATGCACCCAGTGCAGCACCGTCGGTCTGGTGGAGGGTTTCGTCGAGGACGCCGGCGAGCACTCACGCGGGTACGCACGCTGGATCGAGGGCGCGTTGGAGCGGGGAATTCTCGGGGGCGCCAAGCGGATGGGCCGACGACGGCGGCAGATAGAGGCGTTCCGCTGCCCCAAGTGCGGGCACCTTGAGCTGTTCGCCACGGGCGAGGTGTAGTTGGTCCGCACCCTCCCAGACTCCACTACAGGCGGCCGCGCGCGTCGCGCGCCGCCATCTGGCTTTCTCCACGAGTTTCGGTTCTGGCTCACTTTTCGGAGCCAGAACGTTCGTGATCGACAGTGGGATTGAGAGCCAACCCGATGGAGTGAACTGCCCGTTCGCGCTGGGGGAAGTGAGCCGCGGGGCAAGTTTGATGGCCCCGGGCCTTCTCGGATCGTGTCCCTGACAGGGAGGCCCGGCGCTGTGCGTGGTCTGGGTGAGGCTGACAATCGTCCCGTAGTTCGCAGGGGACGGGTGGTGCGGTGTCCGGTGAGGCGCGTGGACCACGCCTCCACGCGCCTCACCGGACACCGCACCACCCCCGGACATGACTGTCCCTGCGGCTGGCTCCGCACGCCGACCCCTTCCAGGCCATCGCACGCCTCGCGCAGGAAGCACTGCCACATGCCCGGGACGCGGTGGGCACGGAGCGGCTGCCGACGGAGGTCCGGCTCCGGGTAACCGCACACCGCGCGAATCGCGTCTCCGGACACGGGTTTTCCACCTCCCGCCACACCACACCCTGGTAGAGGAGTGCATCTCGCTGCGCGTCACCGACCAGGCGCCGGAGGACACGCGAGGTCCCGAAGTATCAGATGCTGTGGGTTGCGCCGCCGTCGATGGCCTGAGGTAGGAGGCGGCGGGGGAGGAATGCAATGGTCCAGCCCTTGCCGAGGCCGCGGTGAGCGCCGCAGGCACCAACATGGCCGCTACCACTGGCCCTAGGCAAGCCTTGGAGGCGGCCCCGGCGCTGGTCGGCTGGCCCATGTGGGTGCCGTCCAGTCGCAGATACCCAGCTCCGCGGGTGTGATGGGGGTGCGGTCCGTCGACCGCCTCGACGGCCGGCACTGCCGCTGGAGTGCAGGCGAGGCAGAGCGCGCCGACTGTCGTGGGTGTCGGCGCTCGACGAAGGAGTGAATGTGGCAACGCCCTCCTCGGATGGCCCCCAGGCACACAAGGGCGGTAACGGTGGTGGCGCAGATAGCCCTGCGCACGGCGGCGAGGAGGGCCACGGCGGCGATGCCGGCCGTGCATCCCGGAAAGGTGCCGCGGAAGGTAGTTCGTCCAGAGGCGCCGTGAAGCGCACGATGCGCGAGTTCAAAGAGGACAATCTCACGGACTGGGCAGCTGCCCTGACCTACTACGGAGTCTTGGCGATCTTCCCTGCCCTGCTGGCTCTTGTGTCCATTCTGGGCCTGCTGAGTCCTTCTACCATCGACTCGCTGATCAAGAACCTCTCCAGCATTGCGCCCGGGTCCGTGCGCAACATCCTCACCACCATGCTGGAGCAGCTCAAGGGCGGCCAGGGCAAAGCCCTGATCGCGCTGATCATCGGTGTCGTCCTGGCGCTGTGGTCGGCCTCCGGTTACGTCGCCGCCTTCATGCGCGCCTCCAACATCGTCTATGACATCGGTGAGGGCCGGCCGGTATGGAAGACCCTGCCGGTCCGCCTCGCCATCACCGCGGCGGTGGTGATCCTCCTGGCCCTTACCGCGGTCGGCGTCGTCTTCACCGGCACCCTGGCCAAGAAGATGGGGCCGGTCCTGGGGCTCGGCGACACGGCGGTGACCGTGTGGAACATCGCCAAATGGCCCGTCATGCTCATCCTGGTCGTGCTGATCGTCATGCTGCTGTACTGGGCCGCACCCAACGTCAAACGCCGAGTCCGGCGAGTGATGCCCGGCGCAGCCCTGGCGGTAGTCATCTGGCTCATCGCCTGCGCGCTGTTCGCTCTCTACGTCGCCAACCTCAGCAGCTACAACAAGACCTACGGCACGTTCGCCACCCCCATCGTCGCGCTGATCTGGCTGTGGCTCACGAACATCGCGATCCTGCTCGGGCTGGAGTTCAACGCCGAACTCGAACGCGGACGTGCCATCGAAGGCGGCCTCCCACCGGGCGACGAGCCGTACGCCGAGCCCCGCGACACCCGCAAGCTCTGATGACGGCCGGCACGTCAGCGGTTCCCTCGCGCGGTAGCGACTTCGCCCGGCTGTCACTCTGAGCCGACCTGAAGCACCGCTGCCCTTGGGCACCCTCGCCGATCTCCTGTCCTAGCTGCTGCTGCGAGCAGCAGCCCGCCGCAGCACGCGTGGAGCCCCCTCATGCACCGAGGAGGCTCCACGCGTCGCGGGCCGCCGACGCAGCCGCGCCCCGTTGGTGGGTGGGGCATCCTCACCCTCGGCGTCGACGGGTCGGCCGTCCCAAACGGCGCCCGGCCGGCGTAAGCCCGTAAGGGACGACGGCGTCCGGCTCACCGTGCGGCCCAGCGTGGCCGCGGCCCGGGCGAACCTCGTGGCGTCGACGACGGCCGCACCGCCCAGGTCGTTGTTGAAGTACACGTACACGTCGTCCCGGTCCGGCCAGGCGTCGGCGATGCGTCCGTGCAGCCGCGTAGACCTCGTCCGCCTCTTCGGGCGGGTGGAACTCCTCGAACCTGGCAACGTCTCGTGCTCGCGCTGGCGCCCCCGAGGCTGCGGACGAGGAGATCGTCGACGGCGCCCACTTCGGGGGCGTGGCCGGAAGCCGTGGGACGACAACTCCGATGGACCCGTGACGTGCCCCCTGGTGAAAATGCCGGGGATCATATGCTTTAGGTGCAAAGGTTGGGGAATCCTTCCATCCGCTCCATGGCGGGAGGGCACGGTCAGGCGTAAGACAGGGGTAAGGGGTCCGCCCCGGGCCCCCTCACCCCCAGGAGGAGCCATGACCCAGGCCGGATCCATGACCGCGATGAGCAAGGAGATGCAGGACTGCGTCGCAGCGTGCATGTCGTGCCACAGCGCCTGCGAGGAGACCATGAGCTCCTGCATGCAGATGGGCGGCCAGCCCCAGATGCAGATCATGCGCGCGCTCATTGACTGCTCCGAGATGACCCGCATGTGCGCGGACATGATGATGCGCCGCTCGCCGATGTCGCCCGAGATGTGCGCGATGTGCGCCAAGGCGTGCGACATGTGCGCCGAGGCGTGTATGTCCATGCCGGACGATCAGCAGATGATGCGCTGTGCCGAGGCGTGTCGCCGCAGCGCGGAGATGTGCCGCGCGATGGCGGGCGCCACGATGTGATCCCTGCCTGATCGGCTTCGACGGCGCCCGGGCCCGGGCGCCGTCGAAGCCCACGGCGGCGCCAGATCGGACTGGGGGTCCTCCAACTGTCTCCACGGGTCGCCCAGTGGATGTGATTTTAGAGCGCGCCGTCCGCGATCAGTAGTGCTCGCGCCGCCGTGATCAGCTCCTCGCGTGCATCAGCGATGTTCTCGATGTGCTCCATGCGGTCCTCCCAGCCGGGAGCGCCCTGCTCGGCGTCCCGGATCAGCCGTCGAGCGTCCGCTTCGGGAACGTTCAGAGCTGCGAGCGCGGCCTCGGCCAACTCGCGATGCGTTGCACGGTCCGCCGCTCTTTCGGGATGGGCGCATGCCCGCTGCAGCGAGTCCAGTTCGGTTTCAAGCTCACGGATCCGCCGACGAGCAGCCCGCAACTCAGCAGACTCGCTCGACGGCGTTCCCGGGCCGCCCGTTGTCTATGTCGTCTTGCCGCAACCACTTCGACAACGTGACGGGATGCATGCCGAGCTCGACCGCGGTCTGCTTGGCCTGCTTGCCGGCGCGGACCAGCGCGACGGCACGCGCCCGGAACTCCGGCGGATAGGGACGAGGCATGACTGACAGCCTTTCCTGAAGGGCTGTCAGTTAGCCACCAGAGCTGGAACCCAGGACGTGGGGCAGGTCAAGATGTCACCCGATCGTGCAGCAGACCCACCTGTCCAGCCAACGAGGGGGCGGTCGCGGGCCTGCAACAGATCGGGAGTTGTCCGTGCCACGGTTGCTGGTATGGCGTGCGGCAGGTTACGCGCGCCAGCGCCCCCTGGCACCGCGACGCCGACCGCTACCCCTACCTACGCGCGACGCGGTGGCCGCCTGGCTGAACGCCCCCACACCGGGCTGGCGCACCGACACAGGCCGAGGCTGCGGCCGCATGGCCGGATACTTTTTTGGCGGCTCGCCGAGAGCTTTCTTCGGATGTCCTCGACCGCTACGAACTGACCGCGCCGGCCTTCTCGCGCTTGCTGCTGTCCTGCTCGGTTTGGGGCAGCACGGGAGCCGGGGCCTTCTCAGTCGCGGCCTGCACGGCAGCTGACGTGTAGAGGACCGAGCCGCCCTGCTTCGACCGGTGAGCCTGGCTCTTGGCGACAAGATTCTCGAGCGTGGTGCGCACGACGGTCGACTTGATTGTGCGCTGGGGGTGGGCCTGGGCCAGCGCCGAGGTGACCTCCGCCGCGGAACGGGGTTCTTTCTGCTGGTCGAGGTGGGTGCGGATGAGCGCGATCAGCGTGGGCTGCGCCGATGCCGTAGCCGCCTTCGGCTCCGCGCTCTGGGCTTTCTCCTTCTTGGCCTGCGCAGTGGTCTTTTTTGCGCTGGGGGCCTTGGCTGCAGTCTTGGACGGGGCACGCCGGGTAGTGGTGTTCTTGCCGGATGCCTGCTGCGGGAGGGACGTCGAAGGCTCCGGGGTGCTCGGCGCAGTTGCCGGTCGGCTGCCGAGCGTCTTTTGGATGCTGTGCAGCACGTTCTGGTCGTCCTGCAGGATGCGCAACTGCGCCTGCAGGGCGGAGAGCTCCGCGCCGATACGTTCCTGCTCTTTGGTATTGAGCTCGAGGTCCTGTGCGACCTGAGTGGCGTACTGAGATGTCACGCTGGTGATGGTGACGGGGTTGTCAGTCATGGTGTGGTCCTCTTTTCAATGCGGCAGCAATGGCGCACCACCGTGAGTGCTACCGAGGTAGGTGTGCCCGCCTGTTCATGTACTCCCGCGGTGAACGGTGGTGTGGCGGCGTAGCGATAGTACGCATGGGTGATGGCTCATGTTCTCATCGAGTGATGGTTCCACCCTGCATTCAGGGTTGAACCTTTGTGCAGGGCGGCCCTTTGGGGGCTGGGGCCGATGCGGGTGGACCCGGCAGGTTGGTGGTTGTTGGCAGGCGCCAGCAGACGGCGCTGCGGGTGTTCCCCCGTGAAGGTGGGCACGCGGTTATTGATCACGCGGCGAGCGTGAGTTTCGCGGTGAAGTTCCCCCTTGGTGATGGACAGCGGGTGGCCAAGCCTGGCGCCCTGGACGGCTCCACCGCCCTGGACGCGGCCCGCAAGTGCGGGGCGTTCACCGGGGTCCACGAGGCGTTCTGGGCCGCGGGGCGGGCGGCCCACGGAGATGCCGCAGTCACCCGGGTCCTGATTGAGGTATTGCTGCTGCATCGCCGGATGGACGCTGCCGCCATTCAGCTGGGCATGGCCGCCGCTCTGCGGGCCGGGGAAAACACCGCGGACGTCGTCTCCGTCGAGGCCCGCCGGGCCGCCCAGAACGTATCCGGGACCGACCTCGACGTGATCTTGCGAGAGCGGTTGAATACCTGTGTGGCACGGAACGTGGTGGGATTCGGCGAGGACGAGTTGCGGACGTTGGCCGGGGCTCGGTCCTTCGAGCGGGGTGTGGGGTATCTGGATGCGGTCAGCTGCCTGGAGGTGGGTGACGGTGCGGTCATCGCCAGGGTGCACGGTACCGACGTCTATGAGGTGGAGCTCACCTTCGGTGAGGGCACCGGGACCGGGGTCTTGGGGTGGTGTGACTGCCCGTACGGGCAGGAGGGCAACTTCTGCAAGCACTGCGTAGCGGTGGGATTGACCGTGCTGCGGCAGGCGGCGATTCCACGTCAGCGGGCCGCCGCCCGGGCACGGGCCTTGGGCCTGGAGGCGTGGCTCACGGAACTGTCTCGCGACGAGCTTGTGGCGTTGGTGCGGGAACAGGTCGCCGGGGACCGAGAGTTGCGCCGACGGCTGGAGCTGCGGGCTGCGGCCGCGCACTCTGATGTGGATACGCTCCGGGAGCGGGTTCCGGCGCTGGTCGACCCGCGGCCGTTCGAGCGGTTCGGGTACGTGGAGTATTCGGACGCCCGTGGGTATGCACGGCAGGTCGAGGAGGCGGCGGACGCGCTGCGCGCCCTGACCGTCGGGGGGCAGGCGGCGCAGGCGGTCGCATTGGCTGAGGAGACGATCCGTATGCTCGGCGAGGTGTATGGGGAGATCGACGACTCCGACGGCGTGGTCGGGCAGGCCGCCCATGCGGTGGTTGACGCCCACATGCAGGCGTGCCGGGGAGCGGCCGCCGACCCGGAGCGGCTGGCCGAGTGGCTGGTCGCTCACGTGCTCGGGGACGGGAACGACGTGATGGACCTGGATCCGCTCGACTATGCCGATGTGCTGGGGCCGGCCGGACTGGCCCGCATGCGGCAGCTGGCGGCCGAGGCGCTCCAGCGCAGCCCGCGCGGCTGGGCGGAGCAGTACCTGATGGAGCGCCTGATCAAGGCGGAGGGCGACGTGGATGCGCTCATCGCCCTGTATGCAAAGGACTTGCTCCCCTCCGGTGCCACGCATCTGCGCATCGCCGAAGAACTCGACGCGGCGGGCCGCGAAAGCGAGGCGCTTGCCTGGGCGGAGCGCGGGCTGCGAGACACCTCCTCCAAGGCGCATGTCGACGGCCGGCTGGTCGATTACGTGTGCGCCCGATACACACGGGCGGACCGGACGGCCGAGGCGGTCTCGGTCCGACGGGACCGGTTGCGGGCGGAGCGCTCCCTGACTGCCTACCAGCAGCTGCGCACCGCTGCTGGGGCCGTGGGCGGCTGGGAGAGTGAGCGTGAGGCTGCGCTTGGGGTCCTGCGGGAGGACGCCCGCCAGGGGCGCGGCGGCCGGTTCGGCGGGTCTGTGCTGATGGACGCGCTGCTGGATGACGGAGATCTGGACGCCGCCTGGCGGGAGGCGTCCGGTGGCGCCGACGACCGGCAGTGGCAGCAGCTCGCCGACCTCTCGCGCACGACGCGGCCGGCCGACGCGCTTGCGGTGTACCTGCGGATGGTCGAACAGTTGAAGGAGCCGACCGGGGACCGTGTCTATGAGCGTATGGCCCTGCTGCTGCGGGGCGCCCGTGACTGCCACCGGGCGCTGGACACCGTGGGTGAGTTCACCGCGTACGTCTGTGCACTGCGGGCGGAACTGAAGCGCAGGCGTAAGCTGATGACCATTCTCGACCGGCACGGGCTGTGACTCAGCCCGGGCACGGGGCGCTGGTCGACGATGGGTGACGCGGTCGATTCCAAGGTGCGGGTCCGGTGCGGCGGGCAGCAGTAGATCCGCAAAGGTGACCGTGCAGCGCACATCCCACGATCGCCACCTGCCTGACCGGCCTGATGCGGCTACCGAGGCAAGTGGGGGTGAGCATTTCCCTCGCACCGAGCTCGAAGCCCTCAGGTACCTCTGGCATGCCCGTCGTTCTGGCGGTGACATATAGCCCGTGCGACGTCACTGCTTTGGCCGAGTAAGACAGGTCAGGAGGCGTCGGTGTAGGCGAGGTGGTCGCCGCAGACGGTGCACTTGAAGAGCATGGCGGCAGCAGACCCTGGCAAACCAGCAGACGTCTCACAAAGACGATGTGCGAGCCCTTGCACCCGCCTTCCGGGGCGCCCCGGTCTGCGCGTGGTGGACCAGCGCCTACGTGTCGCCGTCCCGGTTGGCATCATGACGGCAGCTGGGCAGCGCCTGCAGCTGCTCGGCTGCGCATCCCGCCCGTGGATCTACCGGCTGCAGTAGACGGTGTAGTCGCCGGTGCTGGTATCCCGGACGAACTTCTCCGCGCCAGCGAGCAGCCGGAGCTGCTCGTCTGTGGCCTTGCGGGCCTGAAGGCCGGGCTGGGCGATGATCGTGTGGAAGCGGGACCGCAGCAGGCGGCCATGGTCACGGATGGCGAACAGATTCTTGGGCTCTCCGACTTCGTAGGGCGAGACGCCGCCGGTGCGCCGGGAGTACTGGACAGCGCGGCCTTGCAGATGACCGACAACACGTGCTGCGAGGCGGGTCGCGGGTGTCAGAGGGAGGTATACACGTACTGAAGACAATACGAGCGCCCGTTGACGATGTATGCCGGCGCCATGACGAACAGCACCGGCGCTCCCTCGTCACAGGAGGGCCATTGCTCCTGGCGTGCCGGATCGAGCGCAACGCCCGGCGTGCATTCCATGCCCCAGCTGTGGTGGAGGCCAGCACGCTGGATCTCCGTTGCTAGCTCGGAGCAGTGACCGCGGAGTGTGGTGAGGGCGTTCTCGATGTGGCCATCGCCTTCCGGGAGGTGGAGGCGACGCACGATCTCTCGGCTGGACTTGAGGTCGTCGGTGAACAGTTGCTGGCTGAGCAGCCCCATCAGGCGGTAGCTGCGCTCACGTTCAGGGTGGTCCATGACGCGGTCGCAGCGCTCGGAATAGCGGCGGGCGAAGTTCAGCAGACGCTGCTCGACCAGGGTGCGGTACCGGCGGGCGAGGGCCTGGTGCTCGCCGTGCTCCGCTCCAGGCAGATCATCGCGCTCTGCCGTTCGCGCGGCCATCAACGCGCCGAGCTGACGTTCCAGGCGGTCCAGTCGGCGCCGCAGCTGACCGTGTTCGTGTTCGCCGGCCTTGGCGGACTTCTCCAGCTGATCGATCCGCACCAACGCCTGGTCAAGCAGCTCCTGCAAGGGATCCTCTTCGTCTCCCCACTCGATACCTGCTGCAGGGCTGTCCTCGGGTACTTCACGACGAGGGCTCAGGAAAATCATCGCTGTCCCTGTCAGTAGTTGGAGTGGAAGCGGACGCTGGTTGCAATTGCGCCACCGCCCTGGACGAGTTCGGCACGTGCCTTGATCTCGGTCTCGCCGAAACGCATGAAGAGGCGCAGCGCGCGCTCCTCGAGGCTGAAGCGCATGACGGGCTTCAGGTCCACGGTGATCGTGGCCAGTGCGTCGCACCCCGGATCGGTGACGTAGCGGGGGTCGGGCTGGCTCGTGGCGTAGATCGTGAAGTCGACCTCGGTATGGGCCTCTTCGAGCGGCAGGTACTCGCGCATCACCTCGGCGTCGGTGGGCACGGACGCGCCGGCACGGGTGAAGACGGAGAAGCGCTCAGCGCAGGTGACCTTGCCCCGGGACGTCACGTAGCGCTTGGCCTCGGGGTCGACCCCTTCCTCGAAGTCGTCGTTTACCTCGGTGCCGTAGGTGAAGCGGCTGCGCCGCGCACGGGTCTGGGGGTCATAGCAGAAGTGCGCGGCACCGAACAGGACAGCGATGTCGGGGTTGGGGGGCACCATCACCTGGGCGCGGTCACCGAAACGCTCCTTGACCGCCTGCTGGAGGTAGGGGGAGTTGCTGAAGCCGCCGACCAGGAGGATGACGTCGGGGTTGCTCTTCTCTCCGCGGGAGGCATCCATCTCCTTGAGCTGGGCCTCGATGAGGTCGAGCGTGCCGGGGATGACTGTGTCGAACAACGCGTGGATCTGGGCGGGGGTGAGGACGATGGCATCGTTGATCTTGTTCTGGCGCCGGGCGAGGCGCTTGCGGACAGTGGCGCCCAGTCGGCGGTCGATGGCCGTGGGGATCAGCAGGTTGAGGTTCTCGTCCTGGTCGAGGGCGACGTGCAGTTTGCCGCGCTCCCACTGGTCAACGAGGTTGAGCAGGGCGTCCGGACAATTCTCCTGGATCTCGTCCAGGATGTCCTGATCGCCGAGGCAGTCCCTGAGATGCTCCTTCTCGAAGGCGCGGTTGAGGAAGTCCGACCCGAAGCGGTCGCCGATGGATCGGCCGATCTCGATCATCTTTCCGTCGGTGTCGTTCTCGTAGGCCGTGATGTCCACGGTGCCGCCCCCGCAGTCCACCACCATGAACCGGGCGCCAGGAGCCAGGAGATCGCTGCTGGGTCCATCGTGGTCTCCTACGACCCGCACCCCGGACACGCGCGCGTAGTGGGCCGCCGCCTCCGGTTCGAGGGACAGCAGCACCCTCCCGTCCTCACTGGGCAGTCCGGCGTCCCTCGCGATGCCGCGCAGCACGGACTTCTGGTAGTCGCTCCAGCAGGCGGGCGAAGTGAGACACCAGCGGATGTCGTCCTCGTCGTATCCGCTGGCAGCGATCTGCCGGAGTGTTACGGCGACGACCTCGCGCAGCAGCATCGTCAGCAAGTCAGGGGTCAACCGGTCGGTGGGGGTGCTCCGTTTCAGCACTTCCCGCTCCTTGTCAGCGGGTTCTGCTGACAGAGGGGCCGAGTCGAGGCTGCTGTCGTCGGTGGTCTGTGGGGCCGGGCGCACCCCGAGGTCCATCTTGAAACCATGGTGGTAGCGCGCCCCTTGGCCGCGGAGCGCGGCGCCCTGGGTGAGCCAGAGCCGTCGGGCGTCGTACCCCCAGGCGATCAGCTTTCCGTTGGCGTCGAGCAGGAGCGCCGACAGGTTCTTCGCGGTGGGTGCGGGCTGTGACTCCCACTGGTCACAGAAATGGATCTTCCGGCTGGAAGGTTCGGCGTTGGATTCCGAGATGACGCACCAGGCTGCGCCGATGCCGTGGGTGCCGATGTCGATGGCTGCTACGAGGCGAGGAGAAGACACGCGATTCCGTTCGTACAGACGAAAGGGTGAACCTCAAGGTCCGGAACATGGTGCCGGAACGTGAGGCTTGTGCAGTTCTGCACAACTAGCCCATTTCTGTGGTGAGTTGACACTCAAGATGTCGCAGACCAGCAGGTATTTCTCCGGCAGGGGAGCGGAGGCGCGGCGAAACAGACACACGTAGGGAGTAGTCGGGCTGTGCAATTTTGAACAGGAGGTGTGCAATGGTGCACAGCCGTGTTAGCGCCGTCACCGCCTACTGTGCAGCGTATGGAGAGCAGCATCGACTCCCGATCGCACCGCACATACAAGATCGAGAGGACAGGCGTCTCGTATGCACCGTCGACAGACAGCGCAGACGCTGCGAGGGAGAAACTTGAGAAGTACCGGCGTATGTGTGCCACTCGGGATGGCCTGGTTATCGCGGCGAAGAGATCGGGGTTGAGCGAGGTCGAAATCGCTCGACTCTCGGGCCACTCCCGCAACACAGTCCGCAGCATCTTCACGAAGCACGGCGAGAGCGCAGGCTGAGGGGTTCGGGTTAGCGGGATGGCCCCCTGCCGATGTCATCCTGCGCCTGGTGAGGAGCTTCCTGATGAAGCTGCATGCCAAAGGTGCGCCGCTCGTCGGGGGCACCTCGATGCTCCCACCGCAAGACCGGTCCTGGGGCCACGGGACTCGTTCCGCTGGGGCCAGAGAAGTCGTTCAGAGCCAGTGCCGTTCTCCTGGGCCGTGCGTGCTTGTCTCGCCAACCGGCGGCGGCAGGGATGTCTGTCGGTGTGGCTGACGAGACACCCAGGGCCTCGGCCCTCGGCTAAGAGTCGACCACCTGGGAGACCTGGAAGTCGGCGGCCGCGCTGAGGTAGGCGAGGGCAACCGGGCCGGGGACGGAGAAGCGCTCGTCGAGGAGGGTGAGGGCGTCGCGTACGGCATGGCGCATCGCCTCGTCGAGGTCGGTGTCCAGGCCCATGACGATGTGCTCGGTGTCGGTCTCGGCGAAGGGGGCGCGCAGGCGGGATGCGAGTCGGCGCAGGGCGGGGTCGCGGTGGACGGTGAGGTGGAGGGTCGCGCGCAGAGGGGCTTCGAAGGCGGTGAGGGCCACTTCGCCGTCGCCCTGGGAGAAGTGCGGGTCGCCGGCGTAGAAGAGGGCGCCCTCGACGGCAACGGGGAGGAAGAGGCGGGCGCCGACGCCGAGGTGGCGTACGTCGAGATTGCCTCCGTGCAGGCCGGGAGGCACCGAGTGGACCGGGGCTTCGGTAGCGGGGGCGGTGCCCATGATGCCGAGGAAGGGACGGAGCGGGAAGCGGATGTCGCGACCGTCGCCCACCGGGAGGCGGCCGCGGCCGTCGTCGTCGACGGTGGCGACCAGGCTGACCGGGTCGGGGCCGGGGCCCTGGGGGTATTCGCCGGGGAGTGCGCCCTTGCCGTGGCGGTTGCTGATCACGCCGTAGGGGGCGCGGCGGCGCAGGCGGAGGACTTCCACTTCGAGTACGTCGCCGGGCTCGGCCCCTTGGATGTGGACGGGTCCTGTGACCACGTGCGGGCCGTGGGCGGCGGGGTCGTGAAGGCGGGTGGAAGCGGCGAGTTCGGCCGTGTCGTGGAGGATGCCGTGGATGCCGGCCGCGGCGAAGAAGGCGGCCGGGTCTCGGCCCTGGTCGGCGAGGATGCCCTCGTGGCTGATGGTGTCGAGGCTGACGATCGCGCCGGAGGGGAGCGAAAGGGCCGGCTTGGAGTGGGCGTTGGGGAGCAGACCCTAGTGGACTGCGGCTGGGTCTGCGGGCAGGTAGTGGTCGCCGTCGACGGGGCCCCGGTGGGGTTGGAGGAGGGTCACAGGGCTTCCTGGAGGTCTGCGGCGGTGAGGGTGAAGCCGAAGCACTGGCGGACGTTGTAGACGGTGGCGTCCATGCAGTACGCGGGTGAGGTGGTGGCCACCGCGTCCTCGAGCATCAGCACGTCGTAGCCGAGGCTCGCTGCGTCCATGAGGGTGGCGAGGACGCACTGGTCGGCGTTGACTCCGGCGAACAGGAGCGTGTCGGTGCGGAGATTGCGCAGGACGCTGTCGAGTTCGGTGTCCTGGAAGCCGCTCATGCGGTACTTGGCGATGTGCAGGTCGCCGGGTGCCGCGAAGAGGGGTGCGGTGATGTCGGCGGACGGGCTGTCGCGTTCCAGGACTCTTGCCCCGGTGGGCAGTTGGGATCCGAGGCCGCTTCCGGTTCCTTCCTGGTCGTAGACGTGGAGGACGCCGGGCGGGAGGTTGGCGCGGTCGGGGCGGTTGCCCCAGTTGAGCCAGACGACGGGGACGTCGGCCTCCCGGAGGGCGGGGAGGAGCCGCTGGAGTACGGGGATGGGGGCGCGGGCCAGGGACACGTCCACGCCGATCGAGGCCAGCCAGCCGTCGGGCGAGCAGAAGTCGTTCTGCATGTCGATGACGACGATGGCCGTTGAGGCCAGGTCGAGCGTCAGGATTTGGGGCTGAGCCTCCACGGTCAGGGGGCGGGCCGGGCGTTGCGGGCGGCGGAGGTCGACGTGTGTGGCGTCCGCGCTCCAGGAGTTGCGGGAGTTGGGGCCGATTTCATGCATGGGTCAGCTCCAGGAGGGCGTGGTCCGTGCCCGGTGCGCCGATCGCGCAGAGGCCGACCGGGAGGTCGCGGACCCGCAGCCGGGGCATGGTGACGGCGGGCAGCCCGGCGAGCGAGGCAAGGCAGGTGAGGCGGAGGGTTGCGGCTCGTACGGTCTCGACCTCGGCCGGTGTCGCATCGGCGCGGGGGGCCGGGCTGCTCGTGGCGGGGAGAAGGAGCGCAGTGCCGGGCGGGAGGGCTTCGACGATGATCGAACGGGCGGACACGAGCCCGGAAGTGGCGTCACGCACTTCACCCTCCGCGACCTGGCTCCCCCCTGCGAACCGGGCCTCGATGTCGGACCCCAGCGCGCCTGGGTGCTTCTCGATCCACTCCCCATGCGCGGCCCACGCCTCGGCCGCCTGGACGGTACGGAAGGCGGGCAGCCACTCCTCCAAGTGGCGGGCCATGCCGGTGTCGGTCCGTACGAGCTCCAGGCCGATGCGGAGGGAGAGCGCCCGGCATGCCGCCTCGAAGGATGCCTGGACCTCGGGTTCGGCGAGCGCGGCGAGGGCGTCGTCGACCAAAAGCCTGGTTATCGGGGCTTCGTCGTCCCGGGGCAGCAGCACCTTCGCCGCTGTACGCAGCAGGTCCGGGTACCGGGCAAGCAGTCCCGCCGTGTCGAAGGACGGGGCCAGCGGGAGCAGGCCGCCGGTGGGGACGGCTCCGTGGGTGGGGCGCCAGCCGTAGAGGCCGCAGTAGGAGGCGGGGACCCGGATCGAGCCCGCGGTGTCCGTGGCCAGCCCCAGATCTGCCCAACCACGGGCGACCGCCGCCGCCGGGCCGCTGCTGGAGCCGCCGGTGATCCGGCCGGGGGCGGCGGGGTTGACGGGGGTGCCGTAGTGGACGTTGGTCCCGGCGAGACCGTAGGCGAGTTCGTCGGTTTGGGCGATCCCGGCGAGCTGGGCGCCGGAGCTGAGCAATTCCCTTACCGCGTCGGCGTGTTGGGACTCCATCGGCGCATCGGACAGCCACTGCGGGTTGCCCCCACCGATCCGCTGTCCGGCAACGGCGAAGAGGTCCTTGACGGCAGTACGTACACCGGCGAGCGGCCCCTCCTCCGCCCCGGCGACCAGCGGCTCACCCACGACCCGCCACACCGCGGGGTCCGGAGCCTCGTCCGCCACCGGATCCGGCACGGCGCTGACGTGCGCGGCCGCGATCCGCCAGCCCTCTCCCGTCAGCCGCCACACCTGAGTCTGTATCCCGCGCGACCCACCGGCCCGCAGCGTTTCGGCGGTCAGTACGGCGACGTCCTCGGCGATCCGCACCTCGTGGACGCGCTCGACCGTACGGGCCGGGGCTCCCCCGCCGCGGCCGCGCCGGAAGTCCGAGATGGCCGCGTGCCCGCTCAGCACCATCGAACCCTCGGCCCGCACCGTGTCCGGGGCGTCCAGGAACCAGTGGTCGAGGCCCGCCAGGTCATTGGCGCCGAGGGCCTGTTCGTACGACCAGAAGGCGTCGAGCAGTTCGCTGCGGTTCGCCCCGTCAGGGCGGTGGGGCGTGGCGGGCCGGCCCGCTTGCCCGGCCGGGGGTCCAGGGGTTGCCCCCCGGGAAGACACAGTGCTCATCGGGCGGCTCCGAGGACGGCCAGGTCCGCGTCGTCGAGCACCGCGCGGGGGCCGCGCTGGATCAGGTCGGCGAAGCCCTCGTCGGGGGACATGATCGTGAGGGTGTAGAGCCGGTCGGTGGCCGAGGTGTTGGTGATCCGGTGCTTGGAGCCGACGGGCAGGACCAGTACGTCGCCGGGTGCGAGGTCGCGTTCGTGCTCGTCGCTGACCGCGCGGCCCTCGCCCGCGATCACCACGAAGGTCTCCACGGACTCGGGGTGCCAGTTGAGCGGCTGGGCGCCGCCCGGTTCCCACACCTCGAAGACGACGGTGGTCGGTGAGCCGTCGGCCGGTCCGGTGAGGACGGCGAGCTTGACCGTGTCGCCTGCGGTGATGTGGTGGGCGGTGATCTCGCTGAGCGGCTTGTGGAGCGGGGGGATGGCCATGGCGGGTGTCCTCGACGTCAGGCGGTCAGGCAGGTGGCGGTCGGACGGGTGACGGTCCGACGGACAGTGGTGGAGAGATGGCGGTCAGGCGTACGGCAGGAAGCGGGCGCATTCGCGTAGCGCGGCCGCGTTGTTGGCGATGGCGGTGTCGACGAGCTTGCGGCCGAGTTCGGGGGTGGCTCCGGTGGGGTCGCCGATGATGCCGTTGCCCGTACCGAAGTCGTCGCTCGTCCAGCCGAACGAGACGGACTTGCCGAAGCCGATGTGCTCGTAGGCGGTGAGGTGTTCGGGGACACTGCGCGTGGCCAGCGACATGTCCACCGTCTCCGGGTGGAGGTGGAGCATCGCCGCGGTCTCGTTCAGCCCGCCGTGTACCCCCAGACCCAGCTCGCCGGACGGGGACGCGCCGCCCTGGTCCGCGGGGAGCGCGGCGTGCAGCAGGAAGGTGAACAGACCGTATTTGGTGCGGAGTTCGCGCAGAGCGACTCCCAGGAGCGCACTGTTGCCGCCGTGCGCGTTGAGGAACGCGAGCCGCCGGACGGGCCCCTTGGCGAGGGCTCGTCCGAGGTCGTCCAGTACCGCGAAGAGTGTCGAGGCGCTTAGCCATAGCGTCCCGGGCGACCAGGCGTGTTCGTCGGACTTGGCGTACGCGAGGCCCGGCAGCAGCGTGATGTCGCAGCTGTCGGATGCGGCCAGGGCGGCGCCCTCCGCTATAGCCTCCGCCATGAAGTAGTCGGTGGCGACGGGAAGATGGGGCCCGTGCTGTTCGATCGCGCCGACGGGAAGGACGGCCACGGTGTCGGCGGACAGGTCGGTGACCGACGGTCCGCTGAGGTCGGTGAAGCGGGTGAAGGCCATGGTCAGCGCGCTCCCAGGAGGTGGCCGGGGTTGAGCAGCCCCAGCGGGTCGGCGGTGCGGGCGGTGGCACGGACGAGGTCGAGGCGCCGGTCGACGTACCAGTTGTGGACGTCGTGGACGCCGACGCCCAGTGCCTCCAGGGCGGCGATCCCCTCGTACACGGTGGCTTCGTCCTGGTAGTGCGCCATGAGCATGCCGACGGTCCCCGAGCGCATCCCCTCCAGGTGCAGCACCGTCCCGGGGAAGACGGCCTTGACGGCCTCCGGGTCGCCGAGCAGTACGTCGCCGCCGATCTCCAGGTGGAAGTAGCCGTCCTGGGCCTTCATCAGGTGGTACGTGGGGTGGTTGAAGGAGAGCGAGGAGATGAGGGCGGGGCCGCGCGGTGCGGGACGTACCTCGGTCACCCGGCCGCCGTGCTTCTCGATGATCGCGCGGGCGTCGTCCTCGGCCCGCTCCTCGATGATCGCGCGGACGCTCAGCGCGGCCGGGTCGAGGGCCGGGTCGGCCTCGAAGGTCTCGACGAGGCCGGGCTCGTCGAGGGAGACCAGGCGCGGGGCGGGCTCCAGGCGTACGAGGTCGCCGAGCGCGGCGGTGGCGGAGGTCCACGTGTCGAAGGAGGCGAAAAGGCCGGTCCAGACGCGGGCCGGCTGAAGTGCGACGGTCGCGGTCGTGGTGATGCCGGTGGTGCCGTAGGCGTGGATGTACGGGAGTGCTTCCTCGCCGCGTACGGTGAAGGGCTCGGCCTCCGCTGTGCACGGGACGACGGTCAACTCCCGCACAAAACCGTCCCCGTTGGTGCCGTTGGCGAGCGATCCCGTGCCGCCGTTCCCACCGGAGAGGAAGCCGCCGAGCGATGTCCCGAAGGTGGAGGGGAACATCCACAGCTCCTGGCCCAGCGTGCGCGCATGCGCCTCCAGGTCGGACATCTTCGCGCCCGCCTCGGCCCTGATCCACCCGTCGCCCGCGCCCAGGATGCGTCCGCATCCGGTGAGGTCGAGGACGGCGCCGCCGTGCAGCGGGATCGCCTGGCCGTAGTTGCCGGTGCCTTTGCCGCGCGGGGTGAGCGGGATGCGCAGGCGGTGGGCGAGGGCGACGAGTGGCTGGATCTGCTCGTACGACGACGGGCGCAGCACCACCTCGGCGCGACCGGCGGGGAGCTTGGCGGCGAGGATCGGCGACATGTGCGCCCAGTCGCGGGACGCCTTGTCGAGGGCGGAGTCCTCGCGTACGACGGCATCCTCACCCAGGAGTGCGGCGGCCTCCGTACAGAATGCGTCGATGCCGGGGGTGCAGTGCGTGGCACCTGGGCCGGCGCCCAAAATCGCATCATCCGCGACCAGTTCGGTCATCCGGCGCAGTTCGGCGGCGGAGAGGGTAGTACCCCTGGAGTCGAAGGCCATCACTTCATTCCGATCTTGGTGTCGATGAATGCGTTGGTTGCCAGGTCGTCGGCGCTCAGCCCGGCCGGGATCTTGACACCGCTCTCGGTGAGGATCGGCCCGAAGGTCTTCAGGGAGTCGGTCACCCGCTTCTTGTCGAAACTCGCGATCGATCCGTCGGCCTCGTTGCCGAGGATGCCGAGCTTGACCATCTCCTTGGCGGCGTACTGGCCGGTGCCCTTGGAGTAGACCCAGCTCGTGCCGTACTGCTTGACGATGTCGTCGATGAGCGTGACCGCGGTGTCCGGTGCGGCGGCGAAGTCGGCGGCCGACTGCTGGATGACGGGGACCAGCTTCTTCAGGCAGGGGCTGAGCTTCTTCAGCGCACCGGTGCGGACGGAGAGTGCCTCCGGGTAGACGGTGTAGCCGACATCGGACAGCAGCTGGAACTTGACCGGCTTCTTCCAGGCGGCGACCTCGTGCTCATAGATGTACGGTTCCGCGGTCGCGAAGCCCTGCTGCGCGATGGAGGGGTCGGCGACGAAACGGGACGGTGCGCTGTCGTAACTCCCGTCCAACTGGCTCTTCTTGATGA
This sequence comes from Streptomyces sp. NBC_00009, assembly GCF_045040855.1. NCBI lineage: Bacteria > Bacillati > Actinomycetota > Actinomycetes > Kitasatosporales > Streptomycetaceae > Streptomyces > Streptomyces sp. NBC_00009. The sequence goes on along the minus strand of NZ_CP108312.1, from coordinate 336,006 downwards.
GCCCCTTCGCCACCAGCATCGGGGCGAAGACCTCGCCGTCGCGGTACACGACCTTGGCGCCGCTCTTGCCGATGTCGGCGACGGTCTTCCAGCCCGGGTGGGTCTTGGGGTCCCACATCAGGACCTGCGGACTCTTCTTCATCAGCGCGGCGACCGCGGTGACGGGCTGCTTGCCGGCCGCCTGGATGGCGCTGTCGGTGGTGACCATGCCGAGGGTGATGGACTGGTCGATGTACATCTCCGAGGCGGGGGTCTGGTACCCGACGGCTGAACCTCCCGCCCGTACCTGGATCTTGACGCCGGTGTCCTTGCCGCCGATGACGAGGGGGCCGGTGACCCGCTTCTTGTCGGTGTCGACGGTGTAGCCGGGGCCGACGAGGTTGTAGATCGGACCATGTTCGGCCTCGGGCTCCCAGTCGGCCTGGACGACGACGGTGGCGGGGCAGACTTTGTCGAGGCGCTGGGCGGCGGGGGCGGGCTCGAGGTCGGCAGAGGACCCGGCTGTGGTGGCGCCGGCGCCGCAGCCGGTGGCGGCGAGGAGGAACGAGGCGCTCAGTCCCGCAACAAGGCTTCTTCTGGCGGAAATTGGCATGGCTGTCTCCCGGGAGGGGCTCTGACGAGGAAGCGGAGAGGAGGTGGGGCCGGCTCAGCTGCGGCCGGACGCGTGCCAGGAACCGACGGCGAGGCGGGACAGGAACGTGAAGAGCGCGAAGACGGCGACCCCGAAGAGGGAGGCGAGGATGATCGCGGCGAAGAGGTCCTCGGACTGGAGCCGTGAGCGGTAGACGTCCAGGACGGTGCCGATACCGGGCGCGCCCTGCTTGAAGAACATGTCGCCGACGATCGCGCCGATGACGGAGAGCCCGGAGGAGGTACGCAGCCCGGTGAAGATGGCGGGGAGCGCCGCGGGCAGTTCGAGCTTGCGCAGGCGGTCCCAGCGGCTCGCCTTCTGGAGGGTGAAGAGGTCGTGGTGGGCGCGGTCCACGGACTGCAGTCCGAAGAGGGTGTTCGCGATCATCGGGAAGAGGGCGATGAGGACGCAGACGACGACCCGGCTGGTGAAGCCGAAGCCGAACCAGAGGCCGATGAGGGGGACGATGGCCAGGATCGGGACGGTCTGCAGGATGACGGCGTATGGATAGAGGGAGCGCTCCAGCCAGCGGGCGCGGCTCATCACGACGGCCCCGGTGACGCCGAGGACGGCGGCGATGGCGAGCCCGGCGAGAGCGACCTGCGCGGTGAGGGCAAGGGCCTGGAGCATGGGCTGCAGGTGGGTCCAGTCGAGGACGGCGACCTGGAGGACCTGGTGCGGGGGCGGCACGAGGAAGCGGCGGGCAGGGGCGAGGAGCAGGTAACTCACCGCGTACCAGAGGCCGATGGCGACGGCGAGCGAGCCGATGGGGGCGAGCAGCGCGACGGTGCTGCGGCGTGTGCGAACGGACGCCTCGGCGGCCGGGAACGTCTCGACCGTGGCGCCGGCGGCAGCATCGGACTGGTGCCCGGGGGTCTTCCCCTCGTGGGCCGGAGCGGCAGCGCTCGAACCGGTGACGGCCGGTTCGGAAGCGGCAGACGGTTCGCCGCTCGGGCCGACGGTGGCCGAGGCGGCCGTGGTCGCATGGGCAGTCGGCGCGTCGGCGGCCGGGGTGTTCGTGGTCACTGGGCGTCTCCTCGCAGGGCTCCGGAGACCGCGCCCGCGATCGCGGCGAACTCCGGTTCGTAACGGAGCGATGCGGGCCTGGGGTGGGCGAACGGGACCTCGAATGCGGCGGTGATGCGTCCAGGTCGGGCCGACATCACCACGACCCGGTTGGCCAGGAAGACCGCCTCGGTCACCGAGTGCGTGATGAAGAGACCCGCGAACCCCGTCTCGGCGAAGATCCGCTGAAGCTCCTCCTGCATACGAAGCCGGGTCATCTCGTCCAGCGCACCGAAAGGTTCGTCGAAGAGGAAGAGCGCGGGGCGCATCATCAGCGCGCGGGCCAGCGACACTCGCATCCGCATCCCGCCCGAGAGCTGTCCCGGCAGCTGCTTCTCGAAGCCGTCGAGGCCAACGAGACGAATGGCGTCCCTGGCGCGCTCGTGCCGTTCGGCCTTGGGACGGCCGGCCAGTTCGGCTGGCAGCGTCACATTGGCGAGGACGCTGCGCCAGGGCAGCAGGGTGGCGTCCTGGAAGACGTAACCGATGTCCCCGCCGGGGGTGCTGATATCGCCCGCGCTGGGGGCATCGAGACCGGAGGCGAGCCGCAGCAGGGTGGACTTCCCGCATCCGGAGGGGCCGACGACTGCGACGAACTCCCCTGCACCAACGTGGAGTTCCACTCCCGAGAGCGCGGTGGTCCCGCCGTCAAAACGCTTGTCGACGGCTACGAAGCTCAGTGCCGTCTGCACTGCTGTCGCCACGTCGGCTCCTTCCTGTGGGCCTGTGATGCATTGCCAATGTTCATAGCATCAACATTCTTTGTTTCGGGGGGATGTCCCGGGCGTTTACGCCCGGGACTAGTCAGAGCGCTTCGCGGATCACCGTGGTACGGCTCACCGCTCGCCCGCCCTTGAAGACGATCCGGTCCGGGTACGAGGCCCCGACAGCCCCGGAGAGCGAGTCGGTCCGTACGGCGAGGAGGTCGGCGATCGCACCCTCGTACGGCCCTGCGGCGGGTAGCCCGAGGACCGTGCGGGCGCCCGTGGTCACCGCGTGGACAGCCTCGGCCAGTGTCAAGTGACCTGCCGTGACGAGGAGTCCGGCGGTCTCCAGGGGGTCGGCCCTGCCCACTGGATTGAAGGGGTCGCGGATGTTGTCGCCGCCCCCGGCCAGGGGCACGCCCGCGTCCAGGAGGGCGCGTACGGCGGTCAGACCGCGCGGGGTACGGGCAGGGATATCGCGGCCCTGGAGGTAGAGATTGGTGAGCGGCAGTGCGACGACCCCGATCCGGGATGCCGCCGTCTCCTTGGCGATCCGGGCGGCCTCGGCCGGGTCCAGGCCGCCCAGTCCCACGCAGTGGCTGGCGGTCGCACCGTGGGCGAAGCCCCGCTCCCGTACCGCCTGGGCGAGCAGCAGCAGATCCTTCGGGTCCGGACGGAGATGCTCGTCCGCGTGCAGATCGACGCCTACGCCGTGCCGCTCGGCGATGGCCAGGGCGCGGGCGACAGCGGCCTGCGGGTCGTCGGAGAGATGCGGGCACCCACCGAGCAGGTCGGCCCCCAACTCCAGAGCCTCGTCAAGGACTTCGTCGGGCGCCTCGATGTGCAGTACGGCGATCTGCAGTGCAACCCGCTCGCTCAGCTCCGCGCGCAGTCGCAATAGCGCCCGCAGCCCCCGGAGCGGATCGGGGCCAGGCAGGACATCGACGTGGGTGCGGACGGCGGTCGCACCATTGGCGACCAGCTCGTCCAGGGCACGGCGGGCTCTGACCAGCACGTCCTCCTCCGTCACCTGCTCGGCATAGCCGCGCCAGGCGGCGACCGCCCCCGGCAGGTCGCAGGGCGGTGCACCGGCCAGGTCCCAGGTGAGGGCCTTGTCGAGGTGGGCGTGGGGTTCGGCGGGGGCGGGCAACAGCATGAAGCCGGAGAGGTCCATCTCCTCACCGGCGGAGGGGAGTTGACCGGCCTGTGCAACGGCCGAAACTCGCCCGTCCTCGATCAGTACGTCCCGGACCTGCCCTTCGGGCAGCCGCGCCCCGCGCAGCAGCAGTGCCGTCGCCGTCATCGCACGTCCCCATTCTCCGGTGCGGTGAGTACCGCGAAGCCATCGAAGGCGTGCCACATCGCGGGCGCGCCGAACATGTCCTGGCTGCGGACCGGGCGGGTCCGTCCGCGTACCACCTGGTCGAAAGCTTCAGCGACCCGGCCCACGAAGTAATGGCCCTCACGGTGGCGGAGGTTGTGCCCCAACAGGGCGGCTCTGACCGGGAGTTCGGCAAGTCGCCGCGTCGATTCAGCGAATGCGGGTACATCGGCGCCCGGCACATGAGCGAAGAAGGTGCCGCTGATCAGGGTGTCGCCGGCGAGGAGCTGGCCGCTCTCCGGCTCCCAGAGGCAGATGCCGTCGGGCGAGTGCCCGGGGGTGTGCAGGACGTGCAGCCTCCGCCCGCCCAGGTCGAGCTGCTCCCCTTCCCTGAGCAGCCGGGTCGGTCGCACCGCGTCGATACGCCACTGGGTCAGTTCGGGGACGGGCCGCACCTCGATCCGCGAGTCTGTGAGGAAGAAGCCCTCGGCGGAGAGTGCGCTCAGTTCGATGTAGCGCTGCCGCATGTCCTGGGCGATGTGCTCGTACGTCTCGAGCCACTCGCGCGGTGCGGGCTCGCCGTGCAGGTCTGCGCCCGCCTCGTGGACGGCGAAGTCCTTGGCCTCGCCCACAAGCGAGGCGTTGCCGCCCCGGTGGTCGTAGTGGTGGTGGGAGTTGATGACGAGCAGCGGCAGCGAGGTCAGTACGCGCACCTCGCGCCCGATGTCCCCGATGCCCATGCCGGTGTCGTACAGCAGGGCGAGGTCGTCGCCGACGACGAGATAGCTGTTGACGTGCCCGGGCTCGGCGATGAGGAAGGTCCCGGGTCCGGTCTCCCGCACGGAGAACCAGTCCCGCCCGCTCATGCGCCGACGCCGTGGTAGCGGCGGGCGTGGTGAACGAGAGCGCTGACCCCGCCCTGCCCGGGGATGATCTCCTCGATGGCGGCTATCAGCAGCAGGTGGTCCCCGGCCGCCACCTCTTCCCGTACGCGGCACAGAACGGCGTACGTGCTCTGCGCGAGCAGCAGCGGTACACCCCCCTCTCCCGTTGTCCACTCCAGCCCGGCGAACCGGTCGGCGGCCGGATCGGCGAAGAGCCGCGAGACGGATTCGCCGTCCGCGGCAAGGATGTTGAGGGCGAGCCTGCCGCCGTCCTGGAGCAGCGGCAGAGTGCGACTGCCGCGCTGGACGCCGATCGCTATCAGCTGCGGCGTGCGGCTGAGGCTCATCACGGCGGTGCTGGTGAATCCGGCAGGTGTGCCATCGGCTGCGGCGGCGGTCACCACGCAGACGCCGCCCGCGAGGGCGGCCATGGCATCGAGGAATCCGGCCGTGGCGGGTCGGTCGGCGGTGGTCGCGGTCATTCGGGCTCCTCGCATAGAATGTTCGTCACATCAACATTGAGCGTAGGAGACATGTGTTTCGCGGGAGTAAATCCCACTCCGAAGTGACCGCTTAGGATTTCCGTCATGGCAGACCGCCCCACCGAAACCCCCGCCGATCCGGACCAGCAGCTCGGCAACGCGATCCGTCGGCTACGCAAGAAGCGCGGCCTCACCCTGGTCCAGCTCGCGAGCAGCGCAGGCCTTTCGCATCCCTTCCTTAGCCAGCTGGAGCGCGGGCTGACCCGCCCGAGCATGCCCTCGCTGCACCGGATAGCCCAGGCGCTCGGCACCACCCAACAGGCCCTGCTGGCGCACTCGGCAACCGCCCCCGCCGACATCCATGTCGTACGAGAAGGGACCGGCGCCCCCGTCGCCAACAGCGGCGGCTCGGCCCGGATGCTCGGGGCACCCCAATTCGCCGTCCACCCGGTCGAATACACGGGAGGACCCACCGGGTTCGAGGAGTACTACGACCACCCGGGCGATGAGTTCCTCTACGTGGTGCACGGCGCGATCGAGGTCGACCTACTGGGCCCCGGCGGCCGCGAACTGCACCGCCTCCACGCCGGTGACAGCCTGCTCTACCCAGGCGGAACCCCGCACCGCTGGCGAGTTCTGACGGAGGGTCAGGACCTCTCCGGGGTGCGCATCCTCGCCGTACAGAACGCCCCTCGCTAGCCACGTCGTTTCGGTCGGGGCTGGCGCGGATGCTGGCCGACACGCGAAAGTGCCTTCCTGAGCTGGGACGATGAACCTTGTCTAGGGGTTTGATCGTCGCCGGCGGAAGGCACTGCGTGCAGGATTTCGGTTCCCGTCCCAGGCTCATGGTGTCCGCTGACGGGACGGGGGTGGTCGGGCATGCCGGGGCACGGTTGCTGACTGATCTCGCCGATGCAACCGGACTGAACAGTGCCTGCTCGACCGCTCTGCGGCGGTTGAGGCCGCGCGGGACCGGCCACGATCCGGGCCGGATCGTCACTGCCGTCAAGTCCAACCAGCCGAAACTTTCCCTCCAGTTGAGCCGACTGCCCTGGAAGCAGGCTCCGGTGATGGACCGCTCCCGCCACCGGGCACACGGCCGGGAGGAGGTCCGCGAACTGCAGGTCGTCACCGTCGACGGACTGCTCTTCCCGCATGCCCGCCAAGTGGTCCGTATCCGCCGCAGACGACGTCGTATCGGCACCCGCACATGGTCGACGGAGACCGTCTACGCCGTCACCGACCTCGAAGCCCACCAGGCGTCACCGGCCGAACTCGCCGCCTGGAGCCGCGGGCACTCGATCATCGAGAACAAGAACCACTGGGTCAAGGACGTCACCTTCGGCGAGGACGCCGGCCAGATCCGACGCCACCACACACCAGCCGTCATGAGTGCCCTGCGCGACCTCGCCCGAGCCGCCCTGCACCGGGCCGGCTGGGCCAACATCGCCAGCGCACGACGCGCTCATACCCAGTCCGAAGCCACTCTCACACTCCACGGCATCCCATGATCAAACCGGAGCGAACAGGATTCTCCCCGGGGCCCTGGGTTGCCGGGACGGTCCTGGGTAGATACGTGCGTTGCTTGAGTAGGATCCGCTTCAGCGCAAGTACCGCGGAGGCTGAGTTGCCTGCCAGGCCTCGGTACCAGCGCAAGGGCTGAGGTCTGCTGCAGGGGTGGGTGACAGATCGACGCACTCCTCCGCCACGGCGTCGACCGCGACAACATCCACGTCGACGTCGCCAGCGGCGCGAAGGCGTCACGCCCGAAGCTCGACCTCGTCAGGCAGCTGCTGCGCGAGGGCGACACCTTGAAGGTGACCCGGCTCGACCGGCTCTCCCGCTCCGTGTTGCACCTGGTGACCCTCGGCGCCGAGCTGCGCGAGCGCGGCATCGGGCTGCACGTCATCGAGCAGGGCATCGACACCGCCACCATGGAGGGGCGGGCGATGTTCGGGGCAGGCAGCGCCATTCCAGGAGCCCTCGACGTACGCCTCAACAGCCAGGAAACCCAGAGGCAACTGCGCACCACATTGCGAGGGGCTCGGCAGTTCCTGGGCCTTCGTGTGTGACGCGCCTGGCGGACTCGAGCACTGTGTGACGGCACGGCACGGCATGTCATAGGCCGTCGCTATGGTGCCGGGAGTGGTGGGAACTGGAGAACAGGCTCCGCACCGGGAGAGCGCCAGACGGCGTTGTGCACTAGCGAACAAGGTCAGGAAGCCCACCACACCACGGCGGCGGCAAGGCCGGTTCCCGGGGCGCCCGGCAGCGCGGTTGACTATCAGGCTATGGGCGGGGCACTGCCATGACGGGCGGCTATGCCTGATCGGTGGGCCATTGCTTCAGGGCCTCGTAGGTGCCGTCGTGGCCTCGTTCTGCGAGGACGATTTTCGCCTCGGCTATGGTGCCGTAGCTGCCGATCCATGACCGGAACTTCCGGTCCGTAGCGGCGAAGTCGGGCCACGATCCCTGCATGGCGACGGCGCCCCTAGTCGTGAGGGTGAGCCGGTAGCGCTGTCGGTCGGCCATGCTTGGCATGGTGTCACGCCCCGCGCGGCGGGTAACGAGGGACCGCACCGCGAGGCGGAGCCTGGGCCGTCAGCCGATGGGGGGAGGATCGGGTCCGATTAGGCGCTGCGCTTGGGCGTTCTCTTCGTGGGTGCCTTCTTGCCGGTGGTCTTCTTCGCCGCGGTCTTCTTCGGCAGCTCGTGCACGGTGGCGTGCTCGCGGCTTTCGCCGCGGGATGGCTTCGCCTTCTGTACGGACTCCTGGAGGGCGGCCATCAGGCCGACGACCGCCCCGGCCGGCGCCTCTTCCTCGGCCGCGTGCGGCGCAGGCTTGCCCTTCTGCTTGGCGGTGATCAGGTCGGAGATCGCCTCCGTGTACCGGTCCGTAGCGACGTCCTTGGGGATGTCGTCGGTGGCCAGTGCGTCGGTAGAGCTCACTGAGGACGAGATCAGTAAGGCCCTTGCTCTCATGGGCAGGTCGGCCAGGTCATCGTCGGTGACGATCCCAACCCGGGCCCGCTCCCGCACCGGACCTACGCCACGCTCATCGGAGGGCCGTTGGACGGGCTGCTCCTAGACGTCACCGATTGGCGGCCGGAGGAGATCGACGGCGGGGTCGCCCTGTCCACGGAGCTCGGGCGGTGGCCCGGCGGCCGCGCGCTGTACGACCCGCGCCGGGGAGAACTGCGCGCACCCGGACCGGGTGTGATGTGCCGCTTCCACTACTCCGGCGACACGCCCTGATGGCTGCTCACGACGCCGGGCCCGGCCCTCCCACGGGAGGACCGGGCCCGGAGGGCTTGCCCGGTCGTCAGCGGGCGCTGCGTTCGATCACCGATCTGCCGCTGATCTTGAAGGGCATCTGCCACCCCGTCGAGGTCCGCCGCGCCAAGGACGGCGGCGTGGACGGCATCTACTGCTCCAACCACGGCGGACGCCAGGCCAACGGCGGCCTGCGTGCCCTCGACGCCGTGCCCGGCGGGGTCCAGGCCGCCGACGGCACGCCCGTCCTGTTCGACTCCGGTGTCCGTACGGGAGCCGACATCATCAAGGCCATCGCCCTGGGTGCCACCGCTGTCGGCGTCGGTCGCCCTTACGCGTACGGCCTCGCCCACGGCGGCGAGGCCGGCGTCGTTCACGTCGTGCGGGCTCTGCTCGCCGAAGCAGACCTGCTCATGGCCGTCGACGGCTACCCGCCCCTCGCCTACCTCACCCCGGACGCCCTCCGCCACCTCGCCTGACAGTCGCCAGCCAGCCGGGGTCAGATCCGCATGGCAGACGCGTCCAGTCAGGCCCATCACCGAATGGACCACGCGTCGCGACGAGCAGACCCCTGCCCGACAGGATCAGATTGTCCGCACCTGGTCTGGTCTCCCCACAACGTCGAAGAAGGCATCACGACGCCGAAGACGGCGTCCGGCCTCCCCAGCTAGAAAGTCGGTAGTAACCATGTCTGAGAAGTCCACAGTCCGCAGCGTGACCTATGACCTGCTGCGGACCCTGAACCTCACTACGGTCTTCGGGAACCCCGGCTCCACCGAGCAGCCGTTCCTGCAGGAATTCCCCGAGGACTTCACCTACGTCCTGGCGCTGCAGGAGGCGTCCGTCATCGCGATGGCCGACACCTTCGCCCAGGTCACCGGCCGCCCCGCGCTGGTCAACCTGCACTCCTCGGCCGGGATGGGAAACGCGATGGGCAACCTGGTGGCGGCCTACCACGGGAGCACGCCCCTGATCATCACCTCCGGCCAGCAGCACCGGGAACTGGTCATCGGGGACCCGTACCTCGGCAACCGCGAGGCAACCACGCTGCCCAAACCATGGGTGAAGTGGTCCTACGAACCGGCCCGCGCCGAGGACGTCCCCGAGGCGTTCATGCGGGCCTATGCGCAGGCGCTGCAGCCGCCGACGGGACCGGTCTACCTGTCGATTCCCATGGACGACTGGAAGCGGCCCCTGGCCGGCTTCACGCGGGTGCGGACGGTGAGCGACCGCTTCGCCCCGGACAGGGAGCGGCTCCGCGGCTTCGCCGAGCGCATCTCCGCAAGCCGGCGTCCCGCGTTGGTCTTTGGGCCGGAGGTCGACCGCAGCGGCGGGTGGGACGCGGCCGTCGCCCTCGCGGAGAAGCTGCGCGCGGCCGTCTACGGCGCCCCGCTGCTGGACCGTGCGTCCTTCCCCGAGGACCATCCCCTCTTCGGCGGCCCGCTGGGGATGTCGGTGAAGACCGTCAGCGACCGGCTGACCGGGCACGACCTGGTGGTTGTGATCGGCGCGGAGGTGTTCCGGTACTACCCCTACGTACCCGGCGACTACCTCCCCGAAGGCACCGGGCTTCTGCACATCACCGGTAATCCGGACGTCGCCGCCGCGGCGCGTACGGGTGACAGCCTCCTGGGCGATCCCGGGACGGCGATCGAGCTGCTCCTGGACATGGTCGGGGACGGATCGGCGCGGACTGCTCCGGAGCCGATGCCGCGGCGCCGGGAGCTGCCGCAGGAGCCGAACAGCCCTATGACCCCGCCGGAGGTCTACGCCACCCTGAGTAAAGTCCGGCCGCCCGACGCGGTCATCGTCAACGAATCGACCTCCACTATGGCCCAGCAGATCGAGTGGCTCCCGACGGTCAGGTCCGGATCGTTCTTCGCCACGGCAAGTGGGGGCATCGGATGGGGCACCCCGGCCGCGGTGGGGGTCGCGCTGGGCGATCGGGACAGGGGCGTCGAACGGCCGGTGGTCGGCCTGATCGGCGACGGTTCCTTCCAGTACTCCGTGCAGGCCGTCTACACGGCGGCCCAGCACAACCTCCCGATCGTGTATGTGGTCATGCGCAACCAGGAGTACTCCATCCTCAAGTCCTTCGCGGTGCTGGAGGAGACCCCGGGCGTACCGGGGCTGGACCTGCCGGGGCTCGACATCGCCTCCGTCGCCCGCGGCTTCGGATGCCGCGCCGTCGACGTGGAGACCGCCGAGGACCTGGAGCGGGAGTTCAAGTCGGCCCTGACCGCCGGCACCACCACCGTCATCGTGGTCGCCACGCAGCCCCAGAAGGCGATGTTGTAGGCCGCGAGGCTCGCACGGTCGAAGAGAGAAGAGCGGAGAGAGGACAGCAATCATGGACTTCGGACTGAAGGACCGGGTGTACATAGTCACCGGTGGCACCCGGGGGCTGGGCATGGCCGCGGCGCGCGAGTTGGTGGCGGACGGTGCGCGGGTGGTCGTCAGCGGCCGCAGTGAGAAGTCAGTCGCCGCTGCACAGGCGGAGCTCGGCGGCCCCGGGCAGGCGGTCGGCGTCGTGGCCGACAACGCCGAGACCGACACTCCAGACCGGCTGATCGCCTCGGCACATGATGCCTTCAAGCGGCTCGACGGGGTGCTCATCAGCGTCGGCGGGCCCTCGGCAGGCACGTCGGACACCATCGATGACGATCAGTGGCGCACCGCCTTCGAGTCGGTCTTCCTCGGCGCGGTGCGGCTGTCCCGCGCGGTGGCGGCGGAGCTGGGCGAGGGAGGCGCCATCGGCTTCGTCCTCTCCAGCTCCGTGTACGAGCCGATCCCCGACCTCGCGATCTCCAACGCCCTGCGGCCGGGCCTGGCCGGATATGCCAAGAACCTCGCGAACGAGCTGGGCCCGAGGGGCATCCGCGTCGTCGGCCTCGTGCCCGCCCACATCGAAACCGACCGCGTACACGAACTCAACGCACGGACCGGCGACGCTGACGCCGCCCGCGAGCGCGCCACCGCCGACGTCCCCCTGCGCCGTTACGGCGCGCCGGACGAGTTCGGCCGCAGCGCCGCCTTCCTGCTCTCGCCGGCCGCGTCGTACCTGACGGGCGTGATGCTGTCGATCGACGGGGGTGTGCGCAAAGGCTTTTGACGGAGCCCCCAGCGAACTACACGACCAGCTCAACACCCAGGGGGCCAGAAGCCCAAGCAACGGTGCAGATCAGAGGAATCCTTCCGGTCCGAACAGGACCGACAACGGCTCGCTGACCCGATCGAAACGAATCTCCTGCCCGTTACGACGCGAAAACCCGGCTCGAAGCGCGTCAACGATCACTGTCTGCTCAGGGCCCGGCCGCCAGCCAGCCGTGAACACAAGGCAGTTGAGGAGACATCATGCCCATCTACACGTGCACTACCACCCAGGGGTCGCTGACCAGCGAGGTGAAGGCCCTGCTGGCAGCCGAGATCACCCGGATTCACGTGGACATCAGCCACGTGCCACCGGCCTACGTCAACGTGGTGTTCTCCGAGCTGCCTACGGACAGCGTCTTCGCAGGCGGGCAGTCGGCGAAGCCGCTGATCCTCACTGGATGGGTGCGGCGAGGCCACCCGCAGAAGGAGGCGACCCGACTGGCCCTGGAGCTGTCCTCAGCGATCGCCCGGATCTCCGGCGTCGACGAGAGCCAGACCATGGTGGTACTGCAGGACGGCCCTGCACGGTCCGCTGTCGAGGGTGGGCACGTGCTGCCCGAACCAGGCGAGGAAGAGGAGTGGCTGCGCCGGACCGGGGCCTGAACAGCGTGCGCGTCTCTGTGCTTGTCCATGCCGGAGGCCATCGACCAGTCCACCGGACGGCAACTCGCCTTCGGAGCCGGAGTGTTTGGCATCGGCGTCGTCCCGCACCACTCACATCTGCACGGTGTGAAGCTGTGTGAGGGGGACTGCTTGATGGCGGCAGAAAGACCACGCGGTCTCGCAGTCGGTCAGCCCGGCCTCCAGGCGGGCCAGGCCGCGCAGGAAGCGTTCCATGTCGACAGGACCGCCCTCGCGCATGGCCTTCCCCGAGTGCGCGTACCGGTTCGCCCAGTCCTGCAGATGGCGCGCCTCACCGTCGAACAGGCCGTCCGCGTCCCGGCTGTCTGCGCCGGGAGCCGACGCTCATCGGCCGGATCCGGTGGTGCCGGGCGGCGGAGGGCCCCGGTTGCCAGTGCCGGGTGCAAGGCCGGGGCAGAGCGTTTGCCGACCGCCTCAGCGGCTGAGGCCTCACATCGTGGTAACAGCTGTTACCATGCGGGTATGGCGAAGACACAGCTGGGCGCGCGCGTGGATGAGGACGTTGCGGAACTTGCGAAGAGGCGTGCCTCCGACCTGGGACTGAGTATTGGGGACTACCTCGCCAGGCTGGTTCAGGACGATGTCAGCGGCCTGCGCGCCCGTGCGGTGGATGCGGCCGCCCGCTTCCTGAACGAGCATCAAGCGGTCTTTGACGACGCCGAAGAGGCCCAGGAGACAGTTCGCGGAGCGCGCGCGGCCTGATGGATCTGCACATCGACGTTCCGTGGATCCTGCAGGTCGCCGAGGCCGCCGGAGTGAACGATCCGGCCCCCGACGACTATGGCGTTCCTGTATCGGCGGTCGCCCGTCACCGGGCCGAGCTGTTCGAGCAGCCCGTCTACGACGGCCCCTACGCCAAAGCCGCCGCCCTGGTGCACAGCCTGGGCCGGTGCCGCTGGCTGGAGCGCTCCAACCTGGCCGTCGCCGCAGCCACCGGCGTCATGTACCTCGAAGCCGCCGGGATTCCCGTCAAGCCCGCGCGCGAGGATGCCGTCGGCCTCAAGGACCTGCTTCTCGACCCTGCCTGCACCGCCGGGAAGATCGCCGCGTTGCTACGGACCTGGCCCACCGCCACCTGACGCCCGCATCCCCGGCGCCACTTCGCCCAGAGCAGCACCGCTCGCGCAGGGTGGCCCCGGACCTGTCACTGACGTGCCCGGTCGCACTCCAAGGCGCCCTCGCGGAGGGGCCGTGCAGTTCACTTGGCTCCTGCTGCCTCCGCGATGAGGCGGGCCCGCGTCTCGGCACGCGGTTCGGCCTTCCAGCCGGGCAGGAACGCCGACAGGCGCGGGTCGCTTTCGATCTTCTGTTGGGTGAGCTGCATGCCTTCGTCGATGACCGCGTCCCACTTCTCCGTGGCGAACCTGACGCGGCAGGGCAAGTCCTTGATGATCTTCTCGTCCATGGTCAGGTAGTTCGACGCGCGCGCCCTGGCCCCACGGCCTGCAGGCACGTAGGCGTCGGCGCCGGCCTGGTCGGGAAGCAGGGAGATGAGAACCGCGTCCCCGTCCTCGGCGATCCTTCGGGCCGCCGTGGTGGCTGCCGAGATCTCTGCCTTGGAGGGAGCCCTTTCCAGCATCTCGAGCAGGGAGCCGCGGATGCTCACCGTCTGTCGGCTGGCCAGAGCAGTCTGCAGGGCCTGGCGGATGGTCTCCGTCATCGATGTCATGATCGCGATTGTCACGACCGGCTGGCCCGGGGCCGTGCGCTCGAGGCTGGCGCCCGGTGTGTGTTCCCCCGTACGGCAGATGCGTACGAGCCCCTCACCGGGCCGTGTTCTCCCGGCACAGCAGCTCGTGCTCAGTGTCCGTGAGTTCGCCGGACTCCGTGTGGGGCAACATCACGTGATCCCCCATCAGCCGCGCAAACAACGCCTCAGGGCAATACACCCAGGCAAGCCTTGGCTTCGCTTTCACCGGCAGGTGGCCACGATGTGGTGATCATCTGATTTGGAGCGAGGAGCGCACGGGTGCGGCAGGACTGGGAGCCGGAGGACCTCATCGAGGTCCGGACACTGCTCGAAGACGACATGAAGCGATTGCGGAACAAGTCCGGGGCGAACCGGCTGGGCTTCGCGATGCTGCTGAAGTTCTTCGAGGTGGAGGCCCGATTCCCGGAGGCCGGCAGGGAAGTCCCGGCTGCCGCGGTGGGTTACGTGGCCCATGCAGGTGAAGGTGCCGGCGGAGCAGTGGGCGGCGTACGACGGCAGGGCGACCGGATCAAGCGCCACCGCAAGGAGATCCGTAAAGCGTTCGGGTTCCGGGCGGGCACGGAGGAGGACCAGGAGCGGCTGGCGGAGGCGGTGGTGGCCCGCTGCCGCAACGACTTCGTCGAGCCGCCGGCCCCGGCCAAGGTGCGGCGGCTGGTGGGCAAGGCGTCGGTCGGCCGTCGTTCAGCAGCGTCAGCGGCCGTTCGGTCAGCGCGTGAGCGGCGTCCGCCGAGCTCTGGTCTGCGATGCTCGCTGCCGGGACGGTTTGGCTCTTCCTGTAGAGGGCTGAGAGCACGAGAGGGGCACGGACTCAGTTGATGTCTTGCCGCCCCTCTACGTCATCCTCGACGATCGCTGGGTGACCCTCTATCTCTGGCTTCCCATTGTGTTCGAGGTCTGTGCGGTGCTCTTCCTGGTCACGTCGGTGCTGCGGCGCCGCTGGGACGCGATCGTGCCGGACATCGCCATCGTGTTGGCGGCCGGAGTCTGGTTGCTGACAGCGGTTCGGCATTGGCACTGGTGGCTGGCCTGCCCCGCGGTTGTGCTGTTGCTGGTTGGCGGCAAGGCGTGTGGGAGGCATCGCGAGACATCAACGGCGGAGACGGGGTGAGGTTGGCGGAGCCTCGACGTCCGGTGCCGGCCGCCTGGTCGACGACGTCACCCCGAACGCGCACGGCAGATGTACGGCAGAGCAGACTTCACCCTCCTCCGCCACCGCATTCTCCTCGGATAGTGACACCCTCCGTCACCACCGAAAGTGAGACAGAGCCGTTGATTGGACAGTCCCTGCCGTGGAAGTGCTTGCGTGAGCGATGCGTGAGCGGAGGGGGCTCGGTCCTACTTCTCGGGCTTCTTTCGCTGGGCCTTCTTCTTGCTCTCGGCCTGGGCCTTCCGCCGGTGCGCTCCACCTTGCCGGCCGCCCCGAAGTTTCGCTGGACGGCTGGAAATAGCTGCATGTTTCCAGGTCGTGGATGGGGCAGCGAGGTCGGAGGGGGCGCGGCGGGGAACGCAGGACGGCGGATGCCTGGTCTCACGAGATGCCGTTCTTCTCGTGCTGACGCAGGCGGTATCCCGTAGCCGTCCCGTGGGCGCATTTAGTTTCAAACAATACTGTATTGAATGAAGTAGTCTGGGTTTCATGGCCGCCGACGTTCCTGACCACACCACCGCCTCGCGTGCGACTGACCGTCCTGGGGATCCCTCGCCCTTCGCTCTCGGCCTGCTGCTGCGCCGGGCGCACTGGCGTGCGGCCGCGGTGATGGGGGAGGCGCTTCGGCCGCTCGGCATCGAGTTGCGGCATTTCGCGGTGCTGATCGAGCTGGTCAATCACGGGCCCACGGTGCAGCGGGATCTGGCGGCGGCGACGGGGTCGGACAAGGCCGGGATCATGCGCATTGTGGACGACCTGGAGCGCAAAGGTCTTGCTGTACGCAAGGCCGTTGCGGGGGACCGGCGGGTCCGGGCGGTGGAGCTCACGCCTCAGGGGCTGGAGCTCTTCGATGCCGCCCACGTGGCCGCGGAGCCGCTGGCTGAGCGTCTGGTTGCCGAACTGGGGCGCGGTGAGCCCGAACAGCTGACGGATCTGCTGACCCGGCTTGCCCATCCCGCGGACGACGGGGCGTAGGCGCGCCGGCGCACCCGTTGCCGGCCGCGTCGGCGCTCTGGGTTTCGGGCGGCTCCACCGCGAATCCGGCCTTGAGGGCTGGTCGCTGCGCGTCGGCCCGGCGACCGGTCAGGGCTCCGTTGCCGACGGGGATTGTGAGCGTGGCTGACCGCCGCGTACCTGGCCGGTGTGCTCTTCACCCGTCGCCCGGCATCACCGTCGTCTCGATGTGAGCCCCGCTGACGGGCCGAACCTCCGGCCGCCCGCAGTGCCGGGCTGCCTGCCTCCCGGGTGCAGGGCGTCACTGGCACCGTCGGGGGGGGGTGCCAGTGACGAGGGCGCCGTGTGAGGTCCCGGCGCCGTGTGACGTCCCGGAGTGAGGCGTCACACGGCGTCTTCGGGCCGGGAGGGTTACGCGGCGAGACGTTCCGCGAGTTCCTTGGCCTTGGTGGTCGCCTCCTCGAAGGCGCTCCGGCGGGACGCCTCGTAGAGGGGTATCAGTTCGGACATGGCCGGGTTGCGGGGGGCCATGGTGAGTTCCGGGACGATGAAGTCGAGGTCCAGGCCGAGGGTTCCCTTGAGGACGGCCTCCAGGTAGTTCTGTACGAAGTCGTAGCCCTCGCGCGGGGTGCCCGGCGCGTAGGAGCCGCCGCGGCTGGCGACGACGATGACGGGGGTGCCCTGGGCGGAGGGGGTCTCGCCGGCGGTGCGGCCGAGCAGGAGCACGCTGTCCAGCCACGCCTTGAGGGTCGAGGGGATCGAGAAGTTGTACATGGGGGCACCGATCAGGACGGCGTCCGCCTGCTCCAGCTCCTCGATGAGCTGCACGCGCGCGGCGAACGCGGCGGACTGCTCCGGGGTGCGCTCGGACGGGGCGGCGTAACCGGCGGACCAGGCGTCGGCGGTGATGTGCGGGACCGGGTCGGCGGCGAGGTCGCGGTAGACCACCGTGCCCTGCGGGTGCTGCTCCTCCCAGGCCTTGCGGAAGGCAGCCGTGACCGAACGGGACGAGGACGCCTCGCCAGGGAAAACGGACGAGTCGATGTGCAGCAGCGTGGCCATGGACTTTCTCCAAGGTGCAGCGCCCGAGGCGGGGAACCAAGGGCTGAGGGTCGGTATGGAGATAGTTTCACACAATACGGTATTGAGTGATACTGTCTTTAGCGTAACGAAGGTAGATCCGTTGAGTAAGAGGGAGGCGGGCGATCATGGACATCTACGAGGCGGTCGCGAGCCGACGGGCGGTGCGCGAGTTCACCGACCGCCCTGTCCCGAGGGAGACGCTGGAGCGCGTTCTGTCCGCGGCGGCCTGGGCGCCGTCCGGATCGAACATCCAGCCATGGCGTGTGTACGTGGTGACCGGTATGCCACTGGCCGAGATCAAGAAGCGCGCCGGAGAGCGCCTGGCCTCAGGCGACCCCTGGGACGAGCCGGAGTACGAGATGTACCCGCCCGCGCTGAAGTCGCCCTACCGCGAGCGGCGGTCCGCCTTCGGTGAGCAGCGCTACGGCGCACTCGGCATTCCGCGCGAGGACCTGGAGGCGCGTCAGAGGGCCGCTGCCGCGAACTGGGACTGTTTCGGCGCGCCCGCCGGCCTGTTCTGCTACATCGACCGCACCATGGGCCCGGCCCAATGGTCCGACGTCGGCATGTATCTGCAGACCGTCATGCTTCTGCTGCGCGCCGAAGGGCTGCACAGCTGTCCGCAGATGGCATGGGCGAAGTTCCACAGGACCGTCGCGGAGGTCCTGTCACCACCGGAAGAGCTCGTCCTCTTCTGTGGCATGTCGATCGGGTTCGAGGACGTCACCGCACGTGACGCCCGTATAGGCCGGGCGCCGCTCGATGAGACCGTCACGTTCGCCGACGGCTTGTGACGGCGCCCCTCCGCGACTGATCGAAGCGCCGTCTCTTGCCCCATCCACGTAGCTGTTCATATGCCATATTCCGCACATAACCTCCATGAAAGGCATGCCATGAAGATCGCAGTCATCGGTGGTACCGGACTCATCGGGTCGCAGGTCGTCAAGAACCTGACCGCCGCCGGGCACGAGGCGGTACCGCACTCGAAGTCCACCGGCATCGACGTCATCACCGGCCAGGGACTGGACGAGGCAGTGGCAGGAGCCGACGTCGTCGTCAACCTGACGAACTCCCCCACCTTCGACGAAGCCTCCCCGGCCTTCTTTCAGACCTCGATGGACAACCTTCTGGCCGCGGCCCGCAAAGGCGGCGTCGGCCACTTCGTCATCCTCTCGATCGTCGGCACGGACCAGGTGCCGGAGCTGGACTACTACCGGGCCAAGGCGCTCCAGGAGAACCTCCTCGCGGCCGGGGCGATCCCCTACTCGATCGTCCGGGCGACGCAGTTCATGGAGTTCATGGGCGCCGTCCTGTCCTGGACCGCCGACGCCGACACCGTCCGGCTGCCCGCCACGCCGATCCAGCCGATCGCCTCCAAGGACGTGGCAGCCGCGGTGGCGGAGGTCGCCGCGGGCGCCCCGCTGAACGGCATCCGCAACATCGCCGGCCCCGAGATCTTCACCCTGGACGAGCTGGGCCGGATCACCCTGTCCCACAAGGGCGACCAACGCACCGTCGTCACCGACCCCACTGCCGGCATGTTCGCCGTCGTCAAGGGTGACGTCCTCACGGACAAGGACGCCCACCTCGCCGCCACCGGCTACGCCGACTGGCTCTCCTGACATCACCGCCTCCCCCGTGTCCCGTCCCAGCCCGGCAGTCTTTTCGTTGCGCCGGTGCCGGTGGGCCGAGGGGTCTTTCCGGGCGCGTTGCTCACCGCGTGGTCACCTTGCGGGATGCATCCCGGTACGGCTGTCGCTGATGAGGTTTCAGGTGCCTTGTCGCATTTCACGGTCCGGGATTGTCAATGAGTAGACACATGGAGCAGATGAGGGAGGTAGATGATCTTGGATGTCTATGAGGCGGTCACGAGCCGACGGGCGGTGCGCGGGTTCACCGACCGGCCCGTCCCGAGGCAGGTGCTGGAGCGGGTGCTGTCCGCCGCGGCCTGGGCACCGTCCGGAAGCGTCGTGCAGGAGCAGGTCGGCCTGGAACGCGGTGTCGTACGTCTTGGTCGTGGTGAGGGCGCGGGCGGTGGCTCCCCGGGTTGGGGCCGCGCGCCAGCCCAGTGGCCTCGTCGTCCAGCCAGTGAGGTTGGTGGTGACCGAGGAGAGGGAGGGCGGGCCGAAGGTGACCTTGCCGCCCTGGGCGAGCAGGCCCACCGATCCGGTGTCGTGGCGGTGGTCCTCGGTGTGGAGAAGCCGCTTGCCGTCGACTTGCACCGTCACCTCGGGTCCGTCGACCGCCACTTCGAGGTCGTAGGGCTTTCCGGCCTGCGCGCCCGGAAGTGGAGCGGTGGCGAGTGTGTCGCCGCCGGCCAGGTCGTAGAGCCGTATGCGGGAGCGGCCGGGGTCGAGGGCGACCGCGTATCCGGTCGAGCCGTCGGGGGCGGCCCGGGTACCAACGCGCCTACGGCGGAAGAGGATTGGGGCGTGACGCAGGCCGCGTACGTGCCCTTGGCCGCGAGTTGCTTCTCGGACAGGGCGAGGGCGGGCCCGCGACGGCCGGCGGTCGCCGTCTGGCCGCCGTCGGAGGTGCGGGTCCAGGTGACGGGGATCGGGTCGGGAATCGGAGTGGCGGCGGGGGCGCTCCGGTGGTGCTCAGGGCGGCGGCCTGTGCTGCGGGGAGGATGCCTCCGAGAGGCAGCAGGGTGGCGGCGGTTCCTCCGGCGAGCAGGAGGGTACGGCGGGACATGCTCATGGCAGCTCCTGATGAGAACAGGGAGGGGGCCACGGCCCGGGGGGACGTCCATCCCGGGCCCGGCACTGGTGGGCTCACCTGCTGAGGTGTCGCGTATTTCTGGGCGAGGTCGGCCTCGGCGTCACCGAGCGTGGTCGCCGGGGGCGTATCGGCTTCAGGTTCCGCCTGCTTCGGTGACCAGCCGTGTGGCTGTCTTGTCGTGGTGACCGAGCGCCTTCGCGATGACGGGGACCGGCGCTTGGAGGACAAGTTGGCGGATCGCGGAGGTCCTGCCACGCTGCGGCGGGACGCCGATCTTCCGCAAGTAAACTTGGAGGCTGACCGGGGTCATCGGCTGCCCGGGCTGACGGCCGGGGAAGAGCCACCGTGAGCTCCTGCTGCTGGCGCAGGGCAGGTATTGGCGGGACTGCATGTAGGCCCGCATCACGTCGGCGACCGGCTTCGGCAGTGGGGACGGCGGGTCGCCCAACTGGACGGTGACGGTGCCCTCGTTGTCGGTGACATCGTCGATGGTGAGGCGGACGATGCGGGTGACGGGTTGCGCATAGAGGAGAACGAGCGCGGCGGCGACCCGGGCCCGCGGGCCCAAGGAGTTGTCACTGAGGACCCGACGGAGCATCGCGAGCCGGCGGTGCTGGTGCAGCGGTTCCGAGTCCTGAGTGATGACCGCGGGCGGCAGCGTGAGGCGGGGCATCCGGCCGGTCTTCATGCACCACCGCAGGAATGACGGGGCCGGACAGCGGGTGGCCAGACGCTGCCACGTCAACAACGGCTTCCAGATGTGTCCGCACGGCAGCGTCGGCGGTGGAACCAACATCTTCACCATCTGGAACCGCAAGCGGTGACGAAAGGACCCAACAGATGACTCCCGAGCTGACCCGGCTCACTGAGCTGCTGCCGCGGCCTCAGGACGGCGGCCAGGCTCTGGACTGGAACGCCGCCGAAAGCACCCTGCAGACTGCGCGCCCCGCGGACTGCAAGGAGCTCATCGAAGCCTACGGAGGCGGCGCCCAGGAGGCGACATGCGCATCAGTTATTCGGTAAGGCTATTGACAAATCCGAGGCGTGGGCCGGAACAATCGCATCCGACATGTCGCGTCCGGCACGTCGGAGGTTCGCTCAGGAAGGCCGTCCATGCTTGTCGCCGGCAACGGGGTCGACCCCGCATGGCTGCCCGACGAGGCGCTGCGCGCGCTCGGTTCGCGGCGGGTCCGGGTCCGGGGTGACGGCGCCCTCGTCGACACGGTCCGGGACGAAGTCACGTACGCCTGCGCGCAGTTCGGCGGTGCGCAGGTTAACGACGACGGCGTGTGCGATCTGCTGCTGAGCCTGGACAAGGCCGGCGACGAAGGCCCGGACGGCTTCACCCTGGAGCGGGCGGGCGGCCGCACCACGGTCACGGCCGCCGACCCGGCAGGTCTGCTCTACGGCTACTTCGAGGTCGTACGCCTGGGAGAGGCCGCGTTCACGGACGCGCCCTCGCGGACCCACCGCCCCGCCCTCGCCCTGCGCATGCTCAACCACTGGGACAACGTCGCGGTCCACCCCGTCATGGGACAGGTCGAGCGTGGCTACGCGGGCGGATCGATCTTCTGGGAGGACGGGCGGGCGCGCGGCGACCTGGCGCGGGTGCGGGCGTACGCGAGGCTGCTGGCGGCCTGCGGGATCAACGCCCTCAGCGTCAACAACGTCAACGTCCACGAGGCCGAGGCGCACCTCCTCACCGACCGCATCGGTGAAGTGGCAGCCATTACATGCGAGTTGAGGGCGTACGGCATCCGCACCCACCTCTCCGTCAGCTTCGCCGCGCCCCTCGTCCTGGGCGGGCTTGACACCGCCGACCCGCTGGACGAGGGCGTACGTGCGTGGTGGCGCGCGGCCGTGGACCAGGTGTACGAGACCATCCCCGACTTCGGCGGCTTCGTCGTCAAAGCCGACTCCGAAGGGCAGCCGGGCCCCTTCGCCTACGGCCGCAGCCACGCCGACGGCGCCAACCTGCTCGCCGACGCACTCGCCCCGCACGGTGGCACCGTCCACTGGCGGGCCTTCGTCTACGACCACCGCCAGGACTGGCGCGACCGGAGCACCGACCGGGCACGCGCCGCGTACGACCACTTCGCCCCGCTCGACGGGCAGTTCAGGGACAACGCGGTCCTCCAGGTCAAGCACGGACCGATGGACTTCCAGGTCCGCGAACCCGTCTCACCGGTCATCGGCGCCATGCCCCGCACCCGCGTCGCCGTCGAACTCCAGGTCACCCAGGAGTACACCGGCCAGCAGCGGCATGTGTGCGCGCTCGCGCCGATGTGGTCCGAGGTACTGCGATTTCGGCCGGCGGGCGACCAGGGCCCCGAGGTGGGCGCGCTCGCGGACGACCTCGTGGCGGTGTCGAACGTCGGCGACGACCCGTACTGGACGGGACACCCTCTCGCCCAGTTCAACCTGTACGCCTTCGGCCGCCTCGCCTGGCAGCCGGACGCCGCCCCAGCCCCAATTCTCGGCGAATGGACGGAGTTGACCTTCACCCCCGACCGCACCACGGACCCCGAACGGCTCCGAGCCGGCCTGCGGGACGTGCTGGCCGGGTCCTGGGCGACGTACGAGAAGTACACCGCACCCCTCGGCGTCGGATTCATGGTGCAGCCCGGGCACCACTACGGTCCGAGCGTCGACGGCTACGAGTACAGCCCCTGGGGCACGTACCACTTCGCCGACCGCGACGGCGTCGGCGTGGACCGCAGCCGGGCCACCGGAACCGGGTACGCGGCCCAGTACGCGAAGCCGTGGTCCGAGACCTACGAGACCCCCGACACCTGCCCCGACGAACTCCTCCTCTTCTTCCACCACGTGCCGTACGAGCATGTGCCGCGCAGCGGGAAGACCGTCATCCAGCACATCTACGACACACACTTCGAGGGCGTTGAGGAGGCCGAGGCCGCGAGACAGGTGTGGACCTCCCTCGCGGACCTGGTTTCACCCGCCCGGCATGCGCGGGTGACCGAGCGGTACGAGGAGCAGGTGCGCTGCGCCCGCGAGTGGCGGGACCAGGTGAACAGCTACTTCCTGCGCAAGTCCGGGGTGCCGGACCAGAAGGGGCGGCACATTCACTGAGCGCGAAGTGCGGCTTGGAGGGCCGACGGCGGGTACATGCCTACGTGCAGCCGGGCGCGCTGCCCGCCCCGGCTCCGGCTCACCCGATCCGCAGCACGGCGACGCCCAGCGGGTCAAGAGTGAGCGGCTCTCCCTTCTCGTGGTGCTGGCCCGAGAGGAGGTCCGTCGCGGCCGTGTGCGCCGTCAACTGGGCATCTGTGGCCGCATGATTGAGGAGGAACAAGAGGTGCGTTCCGTCGGGCGTGACACGGGTCGACGTCTCCACGTCCGTGTGTTCGGCGTACGGGCCGACCAGACCGTGCCGGTCCAGGACCCGGCGCACCACCCGGTCCGTCCCGGCGTCGTCCAGATGCGTCGCCACGTACCAGCCCTCGCCGCCGCGGTCGCCGAAACGGTTGCGGGTGATCGCGGGCGTGCCCGCGTAGAAGTCGGAGGTGTACGCGCCGACCAGCTCGGCACCCTGGGGGACGACGATCTCGAAGACCAGGCGGGACGCCACCTCCTGGCCGTCCAGGTCGACCGGGTTCGTCACCTCCGGCGGACGTGAGTCCCACTCGTCCACGCGCACGCCGGTCAGCCGGCCGAGCGGGCCCGGCACGTCCGTCAGGAACGCCCGGTCGTGCTCGTCGCCGCGCCCGGACAGGAACGTCGTCAGGACCGTGCCGCCGCGCGCGGCCACCGCCTCCAGTCGCTCCGCCACATCGCCCTTCACCAGGTGCAGGACGGGGGCCAGGACCACGTCGTACGCCGACAGATCCGCGGTCACCGGGACGACGTCCACGTCCGCGCCTGCCACCCGTGCCGCCCGGTAGTAGCCGTGCACCACGTCGATGTACTTCATCAGCCGCGAGGGGCCGTCCGAGATCTCCAGCGCCCACCAGCTGTCCCAGTCGAAGAGCAGCGCGGTGCGGGCCGGGGTGCGGGCTCCGAGCGTCACATTGCCCAGCCGCTCCAACTCGCTGCCGAGCAGGGCTACTTCATGGAAGACGCGCGTGTCGTGGCGTCCAGCGTGGCCGATCACCGCACCGTGGTACTTCTCGCACGCGCCGCGCGACGCACGCATCTGGAAGTAGAGGACCGCGTCCGCGCCGTGCGCCACGGCCTGCCAGCTCGCGAGCCGCGACTCCCCGGGCCTGCGCAGCGGGTTGACGTCACGGCACGCCGTCGTCGACGGCGTCTGCTCCATCAGCCAGAACGGGGCGCCGTCCTTCAGGCCGCGCATCAGGTCGTGGGCGAGCGCCGGCCAGGACGGTGGCGCGTCGAGCGGCGGATAGCTGTCCCAGGACGCGAAGTCGAGGTGCGGCGCCCAGCGGTGGTAGTCCAACGGGCGGTACAGACCCATGAAGTTGGTCGTCACCGGCGTGTCCCTGCTGTGGGCGCGGATCGCCTCCTTCTCCGCCACGAAGCAGCCGAGCAGCGCGTCCGTCATGAACCGCTGGTAGTCGAGCGTGATGCCCTGGAACGCCGTGTGGTCGGGGCCGCGCCAGTGCTCCGTCAGCGCGCTCGGCGGTTCGATCTCCGCCCAGTCCGTGTAGCGGTGCGACCAGAACGTCGTCCACCAGGCGTCGTTGAGCGCGTCCAGCGTCCCGTGCCGTGCGCGCAGCCACTCGCGGAACGCCTCGGCGCACAGCTCGCAGTAACAGGCGCCGCCGTACTCGTTGTTGACATGCCAGGCGAGCAGCGCCGGGTGGTCGGCGTAGCGCTGCGCGAGGCGGCCCGCGAGCGCCGTGGACAGGCGGCGGTACGCGGGTGAGCTCGGGCAGAAGTTGTGGCGTTGCCCGTAGCCGTGCCGGCGGCCTTCGAAGTCGGTGCGGTTGACTTCCGGGTGGGCCTTCGCGAGCCACGGCGGCAGCGCGGCCGTCCCGGTGCCGAGCACGACCCGGCGGGCCTCGGCCGCGGCCCGGTCGAGAATCCGGTCCAGGAACGTGAAGTCGTAGGTGTCCGGCGCGGGTTGGAGCAGGGACCACGCGAAGACGCCGACCGTGAGTGTGTCGATCCCGGCCTGCGTGAACAGCCGGTGGTCCGCGCTCCACACCTCCTCGGGCCACTGCTCGGGGTTATAGTCCCCGCCGTAGGGGATCTTCGGGGTGCCGGGGGCGCCGCTCATGCGGTGAACTCCTCCTGGGTCTCGGTGATCATCGGGCGGCTGGTGCGCAGCAGCGAGAGCAGCAGCAGCGGGGTGAGGAGCAGGGGCAGGGCCTCGGTGAACCACAGCGTGGCCGCGCCCGCGACGACCAGCGCGCTGAGCGCCCCGGCCGTCGCTCCGCCCCGGCGCAGCATGAAGTACGCGGCGAGACGTGCTGTGTCCGCCGTACGGAAGCTGAACAGAGCCAGCAGGACAAGGGAGTTGGCGCCCCAGAGCGCCACGCCCACTCCGATCAGCCCGAGCAGGGCCGCCCACCAGCTGGGCAGTCCGGTCGCGGCGAAGTGCGTGAGGCTGTATGCGATGACCGTCAGCCATGCCAGGAGCGGCAGCCACATGCGCAGTGTGGCGGCGGAGTTGATGCGCAGCGCGTGCAGATACGCGCGGGCCGGACGCAGCTCTGTCAGGTCGCTGCTGCGGTGGTGAAGCGCGTACAGAGCGGCGGTCAGGGCGGGCCCCAGCGGAACCAGGCACAGCGCAGCCAGCGGCAGGCTGCCCGGTTCGCCGCTGAGGAACAGCAGGCCCACACCGCCGGGCGCCACCGTGGCAAGGAGCAGCACCTCGACCGTCAGGAGTGTGTGGACCAGCGCGCAGGCCCGAGAGAGCGGGCTTGCGCCGAAGTGGGTCGCGGCGGTGCTCATCGCGTATTGCCGCCCCCGAGCAGCCGCCCCTCGTCCCACCACGGCGGAGCCTCCTCCGCCACCGGCTCCAGCTCCACCAGCGTCACCTCGTTCTTCTCCAAGGCGATCTCGACGACCGCCGCGAAATCCCGTACAGGCAGCCGGAGATGGGAGCGAACCGGCTCCGCCGCCTCGTGCAGGACGTCCAGCTGGTGCGCGCGCGGCGAGCGCGGGCTGCCCATCCGTCGCCACGCCGTGTACGCGTTGCCGCGCTCCTCGTCCACGCTGGAGCGGCGCAGGAACACCTCGTCCCCGCCGACCGGCACGGACAGGTGCACCGTGTGACCGTCCGCGCCGGGCGCCGCCCACGCCAACGCCGTGACCCGGCCGTCCGTGTGCCGCGTCACCAGATGGTCTTCGCCGCGCGCGAGCACCTCGTCGCCCATGCGGGCCATGAAGGCGTAGAGGTGGTACGTGGGCTTCTTCACCTGGCGGTGCGTCAGGAGTCCGAAGCCGCCGTGGAACAGCGCCGTCGGCACCCCCACCTCCTCGAACATGTCGCTGAACGTCCAGTACGAGAAGGAGTCCACGAGGTCTCCGCCGCCGGCCAGCACCGGCGCCAGGTACGCGGCATGAAAGGCCGTGTCGTGGATGAGGTTGTCCGGGCGGTACGACGAGTTGAACTCCGTGATATGGACCGGGAGTTCGGACAGGGGCGTCCCCTTCAGCTCCTGCCTCGGCGCCGCGAACTGCTCCAGGAGCCGCCCCGCGGGCGCCAGCGTCTGATGCCTGCCGAACGGCACCTGCTGCGCCGGACCCGACGTGTACGCGTGCCGCGACACGAAGTCGACCGGCAGCCCACGCCCCCCGACGAACTCGGCGAACCGTGCCAGCCATCCCTCGTCGGCGCCCGGCGACAGCGCGGGCCCGCCCACCTGCAGCGACGCGTCGACGTCCTTCACCGCCAGGGCCGACACCTCGTACAGACGGTGATAGGCCGCCTGGTCCGCTCCCTCCCAGAAGTCCGGGAGATCCGGCTCGTTCCACACCTCGATCGGCCAGGTGCGCACCTCGTCCAGGCCGTAGCGGTCCACCAGGTGGGTCACGGTCGCGCGCACCAGATCCGCCCACTCCCGGTGCGAGGACGGCGGCGTGACGTTACCGCCCCACCAGAACACCGTCTGCTCGCCCGACGCCAACTCCCGTGGCATGAAGCCGAGTTCGACGAAGGGACGGATACCGAGTTCCAGGTACGCGTCCACGACCTGGTCGACGTACGTGAACGCGTGGTGCACCCGCCGCGCGCTCTGCCACTCGTACGGCCGGTACACGCCCATGCCGTCGCTCAGCAGGCCGTGCCCGCGGATGTACCGGAAGTCGATCTCGCGCTGGAGCAGGGTGAGGGAGTCCTGGTAGTCGCGGCGCAGGGCGAGTTCCATGCGGCCCGTGCCGACGCACTCACGCCAGGCGGTGCCGAGCCGGCCGACCGGCTCCGAAGGGACGTGGATCACCCGTTCTCCTTCTGGTACCGCTCGTAGGCCTTGGTGTGCAGATCCGCGAGGCGGTCGCTGTTCTTCGCCTTCGCCTCCGCCACGTAGGAGTCCCATTCGGACAGCGGGCGCTTGCCGAGTACGAACTTCAGCATGTTCTGGTTCATATGGTCCTTGAGCGGCGTCTCCCACAGCGTCGCCTGCTCCTGCTCCGCCGACTGCAGCGGGTGCGGCGGGTCGATCGGCAGTTGCTTACGCGTGGCCATCGCGTCCTGGAACTTCTTCTCGTCCGGGCTGAAAGAAGACGACACCAGATCCCAGCTGCCGCCGTACGTGAACACGCCGTTGAAGAAGCCGTAGTCCTTCTGCAGATCCTTCGGCGCCTTCGGGTCGGAGCCCATGAGCGAGATGCCGGGCTTGAGCTCGTACGTGCTCCCGGACTTGGTGTACGTGACGCCCTCGACGCCCCACTTGCAGAAGGCCTGGCCCTCGTCCGAGTACCAGAGCCAGTCCAGGAACTGCATCATCGCGACGAAGTTGTCGCTCTTGAGGGCCTCGCTGGAGACCATCACGCCGTTCTCCAGGCGGGCGCCGCCCAGGACGACTTCGCCGGCCGGGCCGAGCGGCACCGGGACCATCTCGATCTTCGCGCCCTTGACCTGCTTCTCCAGGTTGAAGCGGTAGTTCTGGACCAGCTCCTGCGGGTTCGCGCTGATCGCGAAGGACTTCTCGCTGAGGAGCTTCTTCACCGCGTCGTCGTCGGTCTGCGTGAAGCTCTCCGGGTCGATGAGCTTCTCGTCGACCAACTTCCGCAGATACTCGACCACTTGGCGGAAGCCGTCCGTGGCGCCGGTGTACACGAACCTCTTCGCCTTCGTGTCGAAGGTGACGTTGTCGTACGTCCAGCCGGCCTTCACCCCGTACGACTGCCCCAGATAGCCGACCAGCGCTCCCGCCGGATAGACGGTGTTGGTGCTCCAGCGGTCGGAGAGCGGATAGCGGTCCGGGTACTCGGCCTTGACCGCCTTGAGGACGTCGTACACCTCGTCCCACGTCGCCGGGAGCTCCACACCGATCTTGTCGAGGACGTCTGTGCGGAAGGCCAGCGAGTAGCCGGACTTCACCTTCTCGTGCAGACCGGGCAGCAGGTAGTACTTGCCGTCGGACTGGCGGAAGGAATCCAGCTCCGGCTCCAGCTTCCACTTCTTGACCTTGTCGCGGAAGTTGGGCATCAGGCGCACGTACTCGCTCACCGGCAGGATCGCGCCCGACGACACGAACGCGACCTCGGCAGGGTGGTACGTCTTCGGGATCAGGAACGGCGCGTCGCCCGAGCCGATCAGCAGGCTGCGCTTCTTCTCGTAGTCGCTCAGCGGCACGTCGACCGGCTTGAGAGTGACGCCGGTGCGCTTGCTGACCTCCTTCCAGAACAGCCAGTCCTTCTTCGTCGGGTACACCGGGTTGTTGTTGTGCAGCACGGAGAACGACAGCGCCTTGGTGGCCTTGAACCGCTCGCCGGCGCGGTAGTCCTTCATCGCGCCGTCCTGCTTCTTCGACAGGTCCTTGGAGTCGCCGCCGTCGTCGCCGCTGCCGCAGCCGGTGAGTGCGGCCAGGCCCGCGAAGCCCGCCGCGGCGAGCAGGGACCTTCTCGACAGCTGACCGTGGTTTGTCACGTGAACTCCCTTGATACGTACGTCAGGTGAGGTGGAGGAGGGGGTGCGCCGGGGTCTCAGCCATTGACCGCGCCGAGCATCACGCCCGAGACGAAGTACCGCTGCACGAACGGGTAGACGGCGAGGATCGGCAGCGCCGTGAGCACGATGGTCACCGACTGGATGTTCGCGGCGGCCTGCGAGAGCTGGTCCGTCCCGGCGCCGGCGTTGCCGCCCGTCGTGGCGCCCGCGATCAGGTTGCGCAGATAGACCGTGGCCGGCATCAGTTCGGTGCGGTCCATGTACAGGAACGCCGAGAACCAGGAGTTCCAGAACGACACGGTGTAGAAGAGCGCCATCGTCGCGATGACAGCCTTCGACAGCGGCAGCACGACCTTCCACAGAATCCCGTATGTGCTCAGGCCGTCGATCTGCGCGGCCTCCTCCAGCTCGCTCGGCATGTTCTCGAAGAACGCCTTCATCACGAGGAGGTTGAAGACACTGATCGCGTTCGGCAGGGCGATCGCCCAGAGCGAGTTCTTCAGGCCCAGGCTGGTGATCAGGACGTAGTTGGGGATCAGGCCGCCGGAGAAGAACATCGTGAACACGGCGATCCCGATGAGCATCCCGCGCCCGCGCAGATCCTTCTTCGACAGGACGTAGGCGTAGATCGTGGTGAGGGTCATCGCGACGACGGTGGCGACCACCGTGTACAGGACGGTGTTCCCGTACGAGCGCCAGAACGTGCCGTCGCCGAAGACAATCTTGTACGTGGTGAGGTTGAAGCCCTGGGGCCACAGCGTCACCTCGCCCGCCCTGATCTGCCGCTCCCCGCTGAACGAGCGGGCGATGATGTTGACGAACGGGTAGAGCGTCACCACCACGACCAGGGTCAGGACGGCGCCGTTGACGCCCTGGAAGACGCGGTGGCCGCGGGTCGGCCGGTTCACCGAGATGCGTGTGTTCACCACAGGCTCGTCCCCACGGTCTTGCGTGACATCTGGTTCGCGGACGTGATCAGTACGAGGCCGATGACCGCCTCGAACAGGCCGATCGCGGCGGCGTAGCTGAAGGAGTTCGACTCGATGCCCGTGCGGTAGAGGTACGTCGAGATGACGTCGGCCGTCGGGTACGTCAGCGGGTTGTAGAGCAGCATGATCTTCTCGAAGCCGACCGCCATGAACGTGCCGATGTTCAGGATGAGCAGCGTCATCATGGTCGGGCGGATGCCGGGCAGGGTGACGTGCCAGGTCTGCTGCCAGCGGTTCGCGCCGTCGATACGGGCCGCCTCGTACAGGTCGTCGTCGATGGTGCTGAGCGCGGCGAGATAGAGGATCGTGCCCCAGCCGGCCGTCTGCCAGACCTCGGAGCCGACGTAGATCGTCCGGAACCACTCGGGTTCCTGGATGAACCGGATCGGGTCGTGGCCGAACGTCGAGAGGGCGTGGTTGACCGGGCCGTCCGTGGCCAGCATCTGCATCGTGATGCCCGCGGTGATCACGACCGACAGGAAGTGCGGGAGATACGACACCGACTGCACGAAGCGTTGCAGTGCGGTGCGCCGGACCTCGTTGAGCAGCAGCGCCAGGACGATCGGCACCGGGAAGCAGAACACGAGCGTCAGCAGGCCCATCCAGAGCGTGTTCCGGAAGACCTGCCAGAAGGCGGGGTCCCTGAGGAACATGTCCACGTAGCGCAGGCCCACCCAGTCCTCGCCGAGGATCGATCCGCCCGGCTCGAAGCGGCGGAAGGCGATCACGTTGCCGATCATCGGCAGATATCGGAACACCAGGAAGAACAGGATCGGCAGGACGGCCAGGGAGTACAACTGCCAGTCCCGGCGCAGCGCTTGGCGCCAGGGGCGCTTGCCCGACGGTGCTTTGCGGGGCGGCGGCGGGTCCTGGGTCGGATCGGTACGGGGCGGGCTGCCCGTCATGGCGGAGGTTGTCATGCAGGGCCTTTCGTCACACGGCTGCGCGAGGTCGGGCATGCGCGGATACGTCGGCGGGCGCACGGAGCGGCTCACGGGAAGGGGAAGGCGCGACCGAGAACTTTCGGGAATCTTCCGGTAACGTCGCCGCAACCTAGATCCGCTCCCGAGCCCTGTCAATGGGTGTTGCCGTAACGGGAGTTGGCCCCACGACCCGCTGTGAGGTGTCTGTGCCCGCCTTCGACCTGCCCCTTGACCAGCTGGAGCGCTATCGGCCGGACCTCGAAGAACCTGCCGACTTCGACGCCTTCTGGCAGGCCACGCTCAAGTCCGATGAGCCACTTGAACCGATCGTCCTGGCCCGGCCCGTCGACAACGGCCTCAGCCTTGTCGAGAGCTGGGACGTGACCTTCCGCGGCTTCTCCGGTGACCGCGTCCGCGCCTGGTACACGCGGCCCGCCGGGGTCCCCCGACTCCTGCCCGGCGTCGTGGAGTTCGCCGGGTACGGGCGCGGCCGCGGCCTCCCGCACGAGCGCCTCACCTGGGCGAACGCCGGATACGCGCATCTGCTCATGGACAACCGCGGCCAGGGCGACCAGTACGGCAACGGCGGCGCCACCCCCGACCCGCACGCGCACGCCCCCGGCGGCCCGGGACCGGCCGTGCGCGGGCTGCTCGACCCGCACGACCACCACTACCGGCGCCTGATCACCGACGCCGTCCGCGCGGTCACCGTGCTGCGCGCCCTGCCCGGCGTCGACCCCTCGCGCATCGCTGCCGTCGGCAACAGCCAGGGCGGGGGAGTGGCCCTTGCCGTCGCCGGACTCGTCCCGGATCTCGTGGCGGCCCTGGTCACGGCGCCGCTGCTGTGCGGCATCCGGCGGGCCATCGATCTGACGGACGACGGGCCCTACGGGGAGATCGCCGCGTACCTCGCCGTGCACCGGGGCGCGGAGACGGCCGCGTACCGGACGCTGTCCTATCTGGAGGGCGCCTCGTTCGCGCGCCGCGCCCACGCCCCGGCCCACTTCGGAGTCGGCCTGCGCGACACGGTGTGCCCGCCGAGCGGTGCGTACGCGGCGTACCACCGGTACGGCGAGCTGACCGGGAGCGACCCTGTGCGGGAGATCCACGCATATCCGTACAACGGGCATGAAGGGGGCGAAGCTGCCCATGTGCGGCGCCAACTCGCCTGGCTGCGCGGGATCGTGGAGGGTGGGGCTTGACGGGCGGCAGGCCGGGGGCATGTCCTACGGTTTTCCGGAAAGCACACGGAGATCTTCCGGATGTACAGGTTGACGGAGGTGGGGAACGTGGCCGGGGAAGGCGCTCAGCGCAAGGCCGCCACGCGGAGCCCGGACGGGCCGGCCAAGGTGACGATCACCGAGATCGCGCGGGAGGCAGGGGTGTCCGTGCCCACCGTCTCGCGGGTCGTCAACGGGCGCTCCGACGTCTCGCCCGCCACCCGGGCCCGGGTCGAGGATCTGCTGCACCGGCACGGCTACCAGCGCCGGCCGGCCGCGACGGCGGAGCGGGCGGCCCTGCTCGACCTGGTCTTCAACGACCTCGACAGCCCCTGGGCCGTGGAGATCATCCGCGGTGTCGAGGAGGTGGCGCACGAGGCAGGTGTGGGCACGGTGGTCTCTGCGAACCATGACCGGGCGGGGGCCGCGCGGCAGTGGATGACCAATCTGCGGGCCCGCGCCTCCGACGGCGTGATCCTTGTGACGTCCGTCCTCGAACCCGGCCTCCACGACGAACTGCGCCGCCTGGGCGTGCCGTTGGTGGTGATCGACCCGGCCGGCTCGCCCGCCACCGAGGCGCCGACGGTGGGTGCCACCAACTGGGCCGGCGGGATGGCCGCGACCGAGCATCTACTGGGCCTCGGTCACCGGCGGATCGGTTTCATCGAGGGCCCACCCCGGCTGCTGTGCTCCCGGGCCAGGCTCGACGGCTACCGGGCGGCCCTGGACGTGGCGGGGGTGCCGGTCGAGGACGAGCTGATCGTGCCCGGGGACTTCTACCACGAGTCCGGATTCACTGGCTGCAACCGGCTGCTGGATCTCGCGGACCCGCCCACCGCCGTCTTCGCCGCCAGTGACCAGATGGCGTTGGGCGCGATCGAGGCGCTGCGCCGGAGCGGTCTGCGGGTGCCCGAGGACATGAGCGTCGTCGGCTTCGACGACCTGCCGGAGGTGCGCTGGAGCGCGCCGCCGCTTACCACGGTGCGCCAACCCCTTTCGGATATGGGCAAGTTGGCGGCCCGCGCCGTCCTGGATCTCGCGCGCGACGTCGCGCCCCCGTCGCCACGCATCGAGCTGGCGACGGAGCTCGTGGTCAGGGCCAGTACGGGAGCGCCGCGCGAGGCATAACGGAAGACACCGCTCCGGGGGTGTCAACGGCTTTTTTTGTCAAGGCCGTTGACACCCCCGTCGCACGTCCGTAACTTCCGTGGCCATCTCCCGATAGTTTTCGGATCTCTTCCGGAAGGCGTGCCATGTCAGCCTCAGATTTCTCCCGCCGACGTTTCCTCGGCACCGTCACTGTCGCCGGTCTGGGGACCGTGGTGCTCTCGTCCTGCGGGGACTCCGACTCCGGGTCCACCGACAGCCAGGGCCGCACCGTCGTCGAGTGGTGGAACATCCAGACGACCCAGCCGTCCAAGCGACTGTGGGCGGAGCAGGCCAAGGCGTACGAGAAGGCCCACCCCGACGTGCGGATCAAGCTGGTGACGCTGGAGAACGAGGCGTTCAAGTCGAAGCTGACCGCCCTGACCAGCTCCAGCAAGCTGCCGGACCTGTTCCACACCTGGGGCGGGGGTGTGCTCAAGCAACAGGTGGACGCCGGCCTCGTCGAGGACCTCACGGATTCCGTCAAGCCGTGGATCGACGACCTGGTGCCCGTCTCCAAGGAGGCCTACCAGTTCGACGGGAAGCTGTACGCGGTGCCGATCGACATCGGCGGCGTGGGCTTCTGGTACAACAAGGCGCTGTTCAAGAAGGCCGGTATCGCCGCCCCGCCCACGACCTGGTCCGCCTTCCTCGACACGGTCAAGAAGCTGAAGTCGGCCGGCATCACCCCGATCGCCCTCGCCGGCAAGGAGAAGTGGCCCGGCATGTACTACTGGGCCTACCTCGCGATGCGCATCGCGGGCGTCGACGGGATGCAGAAGGCCGGCGAGGCCAAGGACTTCACCGGCGACGACTTCGTCAAGGCGGGCGAGCACGTCAAGGAACTCGTCGCTCTCCAGCCGTTCCAGAAGGGCTTCCTCGGCGCCGCCTTCTCGGGCCCCACGGGCGAGGCCGCCCAGATGGGCAACGGAAAAGCGGCGATGGAGCTGATGGGGCAGTGGGCGCCCACCGTTCAGGCGGCCGAGGGCAAGGGGCTCGGCGACGGCCTCGACTTCTTCCCGTTCCCGTCGGTCGAGGGCGGCAAGGGCAAGGGCACCGACGTCTTCGGCGGCGGTGGCGGCTACGCCCTGCGCAAGGGCGCGCCCAAGGAGAGCATCGACTTCCTGAAGTTCTTCATGAGCGCCGAGTCGGACAGCAAGCTCGTCAAGGCGGGAGTCCTGATCCCGATCAACAAGGGCTCCATGGACGCCCTCACCGACCCCCATCTCAAGGCGGTCTCCGACATGCTGAACGCCTCCACCGGCTTCCAGCTCTATCTCGACCAGGCCTACCCGCCGGCCGTCGGCCAGGAGATCAACGACTCGGTGGCCGCGCTGATCGCAGGCTCGAAGTCCCCGGAACAAGTGACGCGTTCCATCACCCAGGTCGCCAAGAGCCAGTAGCCCAGGACCTCTTCGATGACTTCCATCCAGACGCGCGACGTCCGCCAGGACGTCGCCAAGGAGCCGAGCGGCGTCAGTACCGACCGGCGCCCGCCGATGAGGCGGCTACGGGACTGGCTGACACCCTTCGGCTTCACCGTGCCGGCCCTCGTCCTGTTCTGCCTGCTCGTCCTCACACCGATCCTGTACGCGCTCTACGTCAGCTTCTTCAACTGGGGAGGGATCGGGTCGCCCTCGGACTTCGTGGGCCTCGACAACTTCACCCGCCTCCTCGACGACCCGGTCTTCCTCGGCGACCTGTCGCGCGGCGCCGTGCTCGTCGGCCTGTCGCTCGTCCTGCAACTGCCTTTCGCTCTCGCCATGGCCGTGCTCCTGAACCAGAAGCTGCGCGGGCGGGCCTTCTACCGGATGCTCTTCTTCGCTCCGTACGTCCTGTCCGAGGTCATCACCGGCGTCCTGTTCTCCATGATCTTCCAGCCGGACCAGGGGCTCGCGGACAAGGCGCTCGGAGCGATCGGCCTCGACGGTACCGGCGGCCTCTGGTTCGCCGGACAGAGCAGCGTCCTGCCGACGCTCTTCCTGGTCATGACCTGGAAGTACTTCGGCTTCCACATGATGCTCTACCTGGCCGGGCTCCAGGGCATCCCCGCCGAACTCCACGAGGCCGCCCGCCTCGACGGCGCAGGCGCATGGCAACGGTTCCGCCACATCACGCTGCCGCTGCTCGGGCCCACGATCCGGATGACCGTCTTCCTGTCCGTGATCGGCGCCATCCAGCTCTTCGACCTGGTGTGGGTGGTGACCCAGGGCGGCCCCGACCACCACTCCGAGACGATGGCCGTCACCATGTTCCAGTTCGGGTTCAAGCGCTACCAGGTCGGCTACGCCAGCGCGATCAGCATCGCGATGTTCCTCATCAGCCTCTTCTTCGCCCTCGTCTACCAGCGGTTCGTACTGCGCCGTGACACCGAAGGAGCCCTCACCAACATGCGAGCGACCCGTTGAGCGCGCCGGCCCGAACCCTGACCGCACGCGGCGCGGCCCGTCGGCGCCGACTGCGCTCCTTCCCCCTGTACGTGACCGCGTGGGTGGTCGGCGTCGTCATGGTGACGCCGCTGCTGTACGCGCTGATCTCCGGCTTCAAATCCACCGACCAGCTCTCAAGGAACAGCTTCGGACTGCCGTCCCCCTGGGTGGTGTCCAACTACACCGGCATCCTCGGCGACAGCGTCTTCTGGCGGGCCATCGGCTCCTCCACCCTCATCGCCGTCGGCACCACGGTCCTCACCGTGGGCGCGGCCGCCCTCGCCGCGTTCGCCCTCGCCCGATTCGCCTTCAAGGGAAGGGAGTTGCTGTTCACTCTCTTCACCATCGGCCTGATGTTCCCGTTCGCCGTGGCGATCCTGCCGCTGTTCGTGCTGCTGCGCACCTTCGGGCTGCTCGACAATCCGTGGGGCGTGATCCTGCCGCAGGCCGCGTTCGGGCTGCCCATGACCATCGTCGTCCTGCGCGGCTTCTTCCGGGAGATCCCCGGCGAGCTGGAGGAGGCGGCCACGCTCGACGGGTGCTCCCCGTTCGGCTTCTTCTGGCGCATCCTGCTGCCCATGGCGCGGCCCGCCCTCGGAACCGTCTCCGTCCTTGCCGTGGTGGGGAGTTGGAACAACTTCCTGTTGCCGCTGCTCGTCTTCAGTGAACCCACCTGGTGGACGATCCCGGTCGGTGTCCAGCAGTTCCAGGGCCAGTACTCGACCGACGTGGCCCGCGTCTTCGCCTATCTCGTGCTGTCCATGATCCCTGCGCTCGGCTTCTACGCGGTCGCCGAACGGCAGCTGATCGGCGGCATCACTATGGGCGCGACCAAAGGCTGACACCGCCCCGCCCGGCATCGCCGACACCACCTGCACGCAACGCACTTGAGGAGTTCCATGGCCAAGCCCTGGCAGGACACCACCCTGCCCGCCCACGTCCGGGCGGCGGACCTGCTCGCCCGCATGACCACCGAGGAGAAGACCGCCCAGCTCTCCAGCGTATGGGTCGGCGCGGACACCGACGGCACCGATGTCGCCCCCGGCCAGCACACCTACGCGGCCCGCAGTGCGGCCCTCGACGCGCTCCTTCCGTACGGGCTCGGCCAGCTCACCCGCCCCTTCGGCACCGTTCCCGTCGAACCCGCCGACGGCACGGCCCGCCTCGCCGAACTGCAACGCACTGTCCGCGCCGGCAACCGGTTCGCTCTGCCCGCGCTCGCCCACGAGGAGTGCCTGACCGGCTTCACCGCCTGGCAGGCCACCGTCTTCCCGACCCCGCTGGCCTGGGGCGCCACCTTCGACCCCGCGCTGGTGACGGAGATGGCGCAGGCCATCGGTACGTCGATGCGCGCGGTCGGCATCCACCAGGGGCTCGCCCCGGTCCTGGACGTCGTACGGGACCCACGCTGGGGCCGCACCGAGGAGGCCATCGGCGAGGACCCGTAC
Source organism: Streptomyces sp. NBC_00009 (assembly GCF_045040855.1). Classification (NCBI taxonomy): domain Bacteria; kingdom Bacillati; phylum Actinomycetota; class Actinomycetes; order Kitasatosporales; family Streptomycetaceae; genus Streptomyces; species Streptomyces sp. NBC_00009. Next base: position 299,044 of record NZ_CP108312.1, on the reverse strand, counting down.
CTGGTCGGCACCATCGGCACCGCGTACGTGCGCGGCCTGGAGGCCGCCGGGATCGTCGCCACCCTCAAGCACTTCGCCGGGTACTCCGCCTCGCGCGCCGCCCGCAACCACGCGCCCGCCTCGATCGGCCCGCGCGAGCTCGCCGACGTGATCCTGCCGCCGTTCGAGATGGCGCTGCGCGACGGTGGCGCCCGCTCCGTGATGCCCGCCTACAACGACATCGACGGCCTGCCCGCCCATGCCCATGCCGGACTGCTCACCCAACTCCTGCGCGAACAATGGGAGTTCACCGGAACCGTGGTTTCGGACTACTACGGCGTCTCGCTCCTCGAGGAGGCGCACCGGGTCGCCCACGGGGAGGGCAGTGCGGCGCGGCTCGCCCTCGCCGCCGGCGTCGACGTGGAGCTGCCCGCGGCCCGCTGCTTCAGCCCCGCGGACCCGCTCCCCGAGGAACTGCTCGACCGGGCCGCGCTGCGCGTCCTCACGCAGAAGTGTGAACTCGGGCTGCTCGACCCCGACTGGGAGCCCGTCACGGGCGACGCGCCCGTCGATCTCGACCCCCCGCACATGCGGGAGCTTGCACAGAAGGTCGCCCAGGAGTCGGTCGTCCTGCTCGCCAACGACTCCCGGGTGCTGCCGCTGAGCGACGGGCTGCGCATCGCGCTCGTCGGTCCGCTCGCCCACGAACAGGCCGCCATGCTCGGCTGCTACACGTTCCCCCGGCACGTCGGAGTCCACCATCCCGACCTGCCGACCGGTGTCGAGGTGCCGACGCTCGCCGAGGCGCTGCGCACCGAGCTGCCGGGCGCCGTGTTCGTCGACGATCCGGCCGGTGCCGATGTCTGCCTGGCCGTGGTCGGGGACCGCTCGGGCCTGTTCGGGCGCGGCTCGTCGGGCGAGGGATGTGACGCCGAGGACCTGGAGCTGCCGTATGGGCAGGCCGAGTTGCTCGACGAGGCGATGGCCTGCGGTGCGCCGGTCGTCATCGTCGTACTCAGTGGCAGGCCCTACGCGCTCGGCCGCTGGGCCGACCGGGCCGCGGCGGTCGTCCAGGCGTTCTTCCCCGGACAGGAGGGCGGCGGCGCCGTCGCGGGCGTCCTGTCCGGACGGGTCGAGCCGTCCGGGCGGCTCCCCGTCGCCGTGCCCCGCAGCCCCGGCGGCCAGCCCGCCCCGTACCTCGCTCCGCCGCTCGGCCGCCACGGCTTCCCCAGCACCGTGGACCCCACCCCCCTGTTCCCGTTCGGGCACGGCCTGTCCTACACGGAGTTCACCTGGGGCACCCCCGAGTGCGAGGCTCCCGAACTGCCCACCGACGGCGAGACGTCCATCCGCCTCACCGTCCGCAACACCGGCGAGCGGTCCGGCACCGAGGTCGTCCAGCTCTACCTCCACGACCCCGTCGGCACCGTCGCCCGCCCCGAGGTCCGGCTCGTCGGCTACGCCCGCGTCACGCTCGACGCAGGTGCGTCGGCCGAGGTCCACGCCACGTTCCCGGCGGACCTCGCCGCGTACACCGGCGCCGAGGGCCGCCGCGTCGTCGAACCGGGCGCCCTCGAACTGCGCGTCGCCGCGTCCAGCGAACGCGTCCATCACACCGTGCCGCTCACCCTGACGGGGGCGGAGCGGGAGGTCGGGCACGAGCGGCGGATGCGGTGCGAGATGCGCGTCAAGTGACGCGCCGGCACCACATGTACGACGTGCCGCGCAAAGACAACCGTTCATCCCTGCAACCCAGTTGAGGAGATCACCATGCGCACACCCGCACGCCGCGCCCGTACGAGAACCGCCGCTTTCGCCGTCGGCGCGGCCCTGGTCCTCGGTGGCCTCGCCGCCCCGGCCGCCCACGCCGACGCCGACCGGCACAAGGCCGCCACGCTCGACTCCCTCGCCCAGCAGACCGGCCGCTACTTCGGCTCCGCCGTCGACAACCCCGAACTCGCCGACACCGAGTACGCCGATCTGCTCGGCACCGAGTTCGGCACCACCACCCCCGGCAACGGCATGAAGTGGTACGCCACCGAACCCCAGCGCGGCGTCTTCGACTTCACGGCCGGCGACGAGATCGTCGACTACGCCGTCGCGAAGGGGCTCAAGGTCCGAGGCCACACCCTCCTGTGGCACAACCAGCTGCCGAGCTGGCTCACGAACGGCACCTGGACCGCCGACGAACTGAACTCCATCCTCAAGAACCACATCACGAACGTCGTCCAGCACTACAAGGGCAAGGTCTTCGCCTGGGACGTCGCCAACGAGATCATGAACGAGGACGGCACGTACCGGGAGAACATCTTCTACAAGACGCTCGGCCCCGGCTACATCGCCGACGCCCTGCGCTGGGCCCACGACGCCGATCCCAAGGTCAAGCTGTACCTGAACGACTACAACGTCGAGGGGATCGGGGCGAAGTCGGACGCGTACTACACCCTGATCAAGCAGCTCAAGGCGGACGGCGTGCCGGTCGACGGCTTCGGGATGCAGGCGCACCTCGCGCTGCAGTACGGCTTCCCGAACCAGATGCAGCAGAACATCCAGCGCTTCGCCGACCTGGGCCTCGACGTCGCCCTCACCGAGCTCGACATCCGCATGGTTCTCCCGGCGGACGCGGCCAAGCTGGCCCAGCAGGCCGACTTCTACGGGCGGGCCACCAGCGCCTGCCTTGCCGTGCGGCGGTGCGTGGGCATCACCGTGTGGGGCTACTCCGACCGGCACTCATGGATCCCGTCGGTCTTCGAGGGCGAGGGCGCCGCGCTGCCCTGGGACGAGAACCTGCAGCACAAGCCCGCGTACGACGCGATCGTGAACGCGCTCGTGGCCGCGAAGGGGAAGAAGTGACGGGCGTGCGCGGGCGAGGAGCGCTCGTCTCCGTGCTCGCCGCCGTGGGCGCGCTGCTCGTCGCGCTCGGCGCGGCGCCCACCGCCACGGCTCAGGGCGACGACCTGACGCAGTCCTTCGCCTGGTCGTCCAGCGGCCCGCTGATCGCGCCGCAGCCCGACGCCACGCACCCCGTGGTCTCGGTCAAGGACCCGTCGGTCGTCCGTTACAAGGGGAAGTGGCACGTCTTCGCCACCACAGCCGACACCTCCGGCGGCTGGAGCCTGGTGCAGACGACCTTCACCGACTGGTCGCAGGCGGGCGCGGCTCGCCAGACCCCACTCGACACCACGGCGATCGGCAAGGGGTACCGGGCGGCACCGCAGGCGTTCTACTTCGCGCCGCAGAAGAAGTGGTACCTCGTCTACCAGACGGGGCTGCCCTCCTACTCGACGACGACCGACATCGACGACCCCACGTCCTGGAGCGCGCCGAAGAACTTCCAGGACTCCATGCCGCAGATCATCAAGGACAACATCGGCAACGGCTATTGGGTCGACTTCTGGACCGTGTGCGACGAGGAGAAGTGCTACCTCTTCTCGTCGGACGACAACGGTCACCTCTACCGGTCCGAGACCACCGTCAAGGAGTTCCCGAACGGCTTCGGCAACACGAAGATCGTCCTCCAGGACGACCGGTTCGACCTCTTCGAGGCGAGCAACGTCTACAAGATCAAGGGCACGGCCGACCAGTACCTGCTCCTGGTCGAGGCCATCGGCAGCGACGGGCGGCGCTACTTCCGCTCGTGGACGTCGCACGGCCTGGACGGACAGTGGACACCGCAGGCCGACACCGAGGCGAACCCCTTCGCCCGCTCGACCGACGTGTCGTTCCCCGGCGGCGCCTGGACCAAGGACATCAGCCACGGCGAGATGGTCCGCGACGGCATCGACCAGACGATGGAGATCGACCCGTGCCGGCTGCGCTTCCTGTACCAGGGGCTCGACCCGTCGGCATCGGGTGACTACTCCCAACTGCCGTATCGCCTGGGGCTGTTGACGCAGACGAACAGCAACTGCTGAAACGGCTGAACTAGGTCAGGTGGGGGCGCGGCGCCAGCGGGCGCCGTGCCCCCAGGGCCGTTTCAGAGTCCGGTTGCAGCCGCTGGAGCGCCTCTTCGGTTTCCTCACCTGGCAGCTTTGGCGGCCTGACCACCACACCGATGGTGTCCGTCACAGCGGAACAAGCTCACTCATGCCTGAGGTACGGACCCGCCCCGGGTGCGGATGAATATTTGACAGGCAGGAGGGCATGAGGTCGGCTGTCGGCCGGTCCGCTTACCGCCGCCCCGGAGGACGCCTCGCTGCTCCTGGCCACGGCCCCCGCTCGTCTCGCGCCGATTCCTCAGCTGCCGCCCACCGACAGCTTGAAGCCGCCAGCTTGCGACGCCGACGCCGGAGTTCGCCTTGGCGGCCTCGGGTTTCCGGTCGCGCGTGAAACCGGCTGAGACGGCAGGGCCCCACGGGAAGCCCTGGTGATCTCCATGGGCGCCCAGGAAATGGGTCACCCCGCGACGCCCCGCCGCTGCCGGCTCGGGATGCAGCCACGGCCGGGGACTTCCCCGGGCCTGGAGCGCTCTCGCGCGTCCAGCGTCCTCGACACGCGCAATTCGATCGCCTACGGACTTGATTCGAGCGTTACGATCGGACATTGTGCTTGAAACAAGCGCAGTGCCTGCTGTTTAGGCAAGAGTGAGAGGTACTTCATGGACGACATCGATCGGGCCATCCTGCGGGAGCTACAGGTCGACGGCCGGATTCCCTATGCAGATCTGGGACCGAAGGTGGGATTGTCGCCCTCGGCTGCGAGGCTCCGGCTGCAGCGAATGATCGACGCCAAGGCCGTCCAGGTCGTCGGGGTGACCGATCCGATGACGATGGGCCAGCAGGCGATGGCGCTTCTGGGGCTGCGTGTCGACGGCGATCCCCGGGCAGTGGCCGATGAACTGTCCCGGCATGAGGAGGTCGTGTACACGGTCCTGACGTCCGGCGGCTTCGATCTGTTCGCGGAGGTCGTGTGCGCTCAGACTCGGGATCTTCTGGACTTCATCAACGATGTCGTGCGGCCCGTCGAGGGTGTCGCATCCGTGGAGAACTTCCCCTACTTCGCGATCCATACCCACCGTTTCCTGTGGCACGTCGACTGAGGGCACCGGAGCGTCCCAGCCCAGCCCGCCCGTACGAGCCGAGGAATTCCGCATGTCGCACGACGAGCACCGCACCATCGACTTCTTCACCGAGGACGCCCTTCCCGCACCGCGGGTGACGCCGGCCGACGCCGAGCGCATCGCTGCTCAGCACCTTGGGTTCGACGCACACGCACAAGCGCTGGGAAGCCAGCAGGACGCCAACTTCCTGCTGCGCGACGGGAACGGGGCGGACCTGGCCGTTCTGAAGATCGCCAACCCCGCCTTCGGCGCTGTGGAGATCGAAGCCCAGGACGCTGCCGCCGACCTGGTCTCCTCGGCGCACCCGGAACTGCGCGTCGCCACCGTCCTGCGGCGTCCTGACGGCTCCCCGCGTCGTACGGCGGTGGACACCGAGAGCGGGCCGGCCGTCGCAAGACTGCTGCGGCATCTGCCCGGCGGGACGTTCTCGGGACCCCGGCACCTCTCCGCCAGCACCGTGGCGGCCATGGGCACGATCGTCGGAAAAGTCAGCACCGCGCTGCGGGACTTCCGGCACCCGGGCCTCGATCGTGTACTCCAATGGGACCTGCGGTACGCCGACCGCGTCGTCGCCAAGCTCGCCGGGCACATCGGCGAGCCCGAGCGGCGCGCCGCCGTCCGCGCCGCGACCGCCCAAGCGTGGGCACGCGTCCAGCAGGTTGCCGACGTACTGCCGTCCCAGGCCGTGCACCTGGACCTCACCGACGACAATCTGATCCGTACGCCCGACAGTCGGCCCCCCATGCCGGACGGCGTCATCGACTTCGGTGACGTGACCACCAGCTGGGCGGTCGGCGAACTCGCCGTGTCGCTCTCCTCGATGCTCCACCACGACGGGGTCGAACCCCACCACGTACTGCCGGCCATCCGCGCCTTCCACACCGTCCGGCCGCTCTCCCCGGAGGAGGCGGAGGCGTTGTGGCCACTCGTGGTCCTGCGCGCCGCCGGCCTGGTCGCCAGCGGGCGCCACCAGGCCGCCGTCGACGGGGACAACGCTTATGCCAAGGCGGCGCTCGACCGCGAGTGGCGCATATTCGAGCAGGCCACCTGCCTGCCCCTTCCGGTGATGATCCACCTCGTCAAGGACGCGACCGGCCTGGCCGGGGTACCCGCTCTGGCCGATTCACCGCCGCAGCCGCTTCTCCGGGACCTCGCCGCCGCCGACATCGTCCTCGTCGACCTGTCCACCGACGCCGATGCCATGGACGACGGAGCCTGGATCGACTCCGGCACCGAAGCCCGGCTGGTGACCACCGCGCTCGCGGACGGCGCGGCCGCAGTTGCCACACGGTATGCCCAGGCGCGACTCACCCAGGCCCCGGCACTGTCAGCCATTTCCGCAGCCACAGTGCCCACCGGTATCGACCTGTGGCTCGGTCAGGCCACCGTGGCACAGGCTCCCGCTGCGGGGGAGGTCCTCGTGGCGGACCGGGGCCAGGTCGAGATCGCCCACGGCTCACGGGTGCTGACCCTGTCCTTCCCGCCTACGGTTCGACCTCTCCTCTCTGTCGGCGCATCGGTCCAGGCGGGTGAGGACATCGCGCACCTCCCCTCTGGAGCCTCGATCCACATCGCGCTGCGTGCCGCTGCCGGTCCCGCGGTCCCTCCGCTGGTACGTCCCGAGTACGCCTCAGGCTGGCTGCCGCTCACCACCGACCCCGCACCGCTCCTCGGCCTCGCGGCCACCGGCCTCGCTGAGGGGACGGACCTGCTCGACCGGCGCGACGCCGTGTTCGCGACCGTGCAGGAGCACTACTACGCCAACCCTCCCCGTATCGAGCGTGGTTGGCGCCATCATCTCTTGTCCACCGACGGCCGCGCGTACCTCGACATCGTCAACAACGTCACCCCCTTGGGCCACGCCCATCCCCGCGTCGAGCGGGCGGTCTCCCGGCAGCTGCGACGGCTCAACACCAACTCTCGGTTCCACTACGCCTCGGTGGTGAAGTTCACCGAACGCTTCGCCGGCCTCCTTCCCGAACCTCTGGACACGGTGTTCCTGGTCAACTCCGGTTCCGAGGCGGTGGATCTGGGCCTCCGGCTGGCCATCGGCGCCTCCGGACAGCACGATGTCGTCGCACTCCGCGAGGCATACCACGGCTGGACGTACGCCTCCGACGCGGTCTCCACCTCGCTCCAGGACAACCCGAACGCCCTGGCCACCCGCCCCAGCTGGGTCCACACCGTGGACTCGCCCAACTCCTACCGCGGTCGGCACCGCGGCGCCGACGCCTTGCGCTACGGGCCCGAAGCCGCCGCGGTCATCGACGAGCTGGCCGCCGCGGGCCGCCCGGCAGGAGCGTTCATCGGCGAGACCTTCTACGGCAACGCCGGAGGAGTCGCCCTTCCCGACGGCTACCTCGCGCAGGTGTACGCCGCGGTGCGCCGTCACGGCGGCCTCGCCGTCGCCGACGAGGTCCAAGTCGGTTACGGCCGCCTGGGGAACTGGTTCTGGGGCTTCGAACAGCAGGAGGTCATCCCCGACATCGTGTGTGTGGCCAAGGCAATGGGCAACGGGCACCCCCTCGGTGCCGTCATCACCTCCAAGACGGTCGCCGATCGCTACCGCGAGCAGGGCTACTTCTTCTCCTCCACCGGCGGCAGTCCGGTCTCCAGCATCGTCGGCCTCACCGTCCTGGACACCCTGCGCGACGAGGACCTCCAGGGCAACGCGGTCCGCGTCGGCGGCCATCTGAAGCGCCGGATGGAGGCACTGGCCGACCGCTACGGCATCATCGGCGCCGTCCACGGCTCGGGCCTCTACCTCGGCCTCGAACTCGTCAGGGACCGCACCACCCTGGAACCGGCCACCGAAGAGACCGCCGAGCTCTGCGACCGCATGCTCGACCTCGGCGTCATCGTCCAGCCCACCGGAGACCACCTCAACATCCTCAAGATCAAGCCGCCGCTGTGCATCGACACCACCGCTGCCGACTTCTTCGCCGACATGCTCGACCAGGCCCTCACCCAACTCGGCCACGGCCACACCTGCTGACACCGGGCTCGGCGTCGGCGCTTCGCGCTTCGGCGCCGAGGTGATGTTCGACCTGCTCGCCAACGAACGCGCCGCCTCGACCTCGTACGCCGCAAGCCGCTGCCCTTCCCGCCCGAGCCCGTCCGCTCGATCGGCATCGTCCTGACCCAACACTCCCTCGGAACACGTCTCTCGAACGCATGGCTATCGGTCGGCATGCAGGCTGACAGACCCCGCTCTGCGGCCTTGGGCGGCTGCGGATCAGCCGGGGCAGAGTGTCCTTGCAGGTGCCGCAAAAACTTCGCAGCACTGATCAGGCCGACGCACGCCTCGACCAGTTCCGGGCCGGAAAGGCTGCTCCCCGTTCTCACCCCGACTGCGGGAGCTGGTCGTGGCGGGTGGACTGTTCCTACCTGCGGTTTCCCGTTGATGTTTCCAGTGCGGGCCGGTCTCGTGAGGGAGGAACGTCTTCCTCGCACGGCAACGGGCATACAACGGCGTCGCAGCACGGGGCATCCGTGGCGTTCCTGTCCGTTTACCGCACGGCGGGCGGGTCCTGGTCCCCGTTGAGCAGTTGGTCGAGTTCCGCGTCGGCCTGTCTGGCTGTGCCTCGCTGCCGAACGGCATCATGGCGTGGCTGCGCTCCAGGTAGAGCAGCAGCGCCTGGTGGTCGATGTGGATGCGGGCCTCGCCCTCCTCACTGCGGACTCGTAGCAGGACCGCGAGCGGCTTGCTGTGCTCGGCCACGGGCTCCGCGGTGATGTCTCCTATGCCCGCTGTACCGGTGAGGCCGGCGGACAGCAGGTCCCGCGAGACGACCCAGCAGGCGCTGCTGTGGCCGGGCCGGGACACGATCAGGCCGACGACGAGCGGCTCGTCGGTGGAGTACCTGAGCATGATGTCGCACCGTTCGCGTTTGCCGCCGGACAGGGTGACGAACCCCCGTGCGATGCCGTCGAGTTGACTGTCATTGTCCGGACTCACCCTGGCCATCACCTTCTCCGTTGCAGCCGCACGCCGACGACTTGCGCCGTCGCACGTACGTCTCAGAGATCGAACCCGGGCGACAGCGGACCCAGGACCTGGGTGCCGCAGGAGGTCTGGAAGTTCTTCACGCAGTTCTAGGCCTCTCAGGGCCGACTGCTCGCGTCGGTTGCGCACCGGAGCGGTGCGCAACCGACGCGAGGCGGCCGGATCAGCTGTTCACGGTGATGTTGGAACTGCCGCTGCTCTGGTACCCCTCGGTCGCCAGCATCATGTAGTAACTGAAGCTGCCCAGAGGCATGCCGGCGCGTGCCCACGCGTCAAAGTGGTTTCCGGTGGTGATGGCACCGCCGGTGCGCTTCGACTGCCGCACGCTCCAGTACTGGTTGAAGGTCTTGGTGCCCTCGACGGACGGCGCGTTGTACCGCGTCGTCTGGTAGATGTCGTAGGTGCCGCCGTCGCTGGTCACCGCTCCCTTGTAGGTGCCGGTGGGCCGGTAGGTGCCCCAGTTGTCGACGATGTAGTACTCGACGAGCGGGTTCGACGTCCAGCCGTAGAGGGCCAGGTAGCCGTTGCCGGACGGGCTGAAGCTCCCCGAGTACTGGACGGTCCTGCGGCTGCCGTTGCTCCAGCCCTTTCCACAGACGAAGTTGCCGCAATTCGTCCAGGACGTGCGGTAGTTGCCGCCTGAGGCCAGGGTCATGGAGACGGAGCCGCCGCCGTCGGTCCAGAACGAGTAGTAGAACCCGTTGTTGGTTCCGGTCTGGTTCGTCGTGATGGTCGTGTCCGCATGTGCCGAAGCGGGGAGCAGCAGGCCGGACGCGGCGCCGAGCGTCAGTGCGCCGACGCCGCCGATGACGCCTCTGCGGCTGATCCGGGTGCGGGTGTCGTCCTCGTGCACGCATCCTCCTCGTGAAGGTGATGGCCGAGCACAAGAGAGCACAGGGCCATCTGTTGCCGGGATCGGTGCGGCACATGCTGGCGTTGAGGTTCGGTCGAGTCAATAGTTTCGGAACTTGACGCGAAAGATTTTGCTGTCTTGGGTGAGTGGAAAAGCGCCGCGACCTTTGGAAGTATCTGCCTGACCCAGGTTCTCGCGCCATCAGTTGTTAGCTGTAAGGGAGTTGGGGCTTCCAGGTGAACCGGGGCGGCTGAAAAGTTTCGATCTGTCGGATCTATGGTTCGACAGTGAACGCGAAGTGCGCGTGCAGGCGGCGCCGGTGATCGACCTCCCGGACGGGCCCGGTGAGAGCGAACCGTGCCGTCAGGCGCGGCTCGGTGCTCGACGCGCTGAGCCGCAACTCCAGTTCGCCGGGTTCGACGAGGCGCAGCCCCTCGCGCCCGGTGAACGAAGCGAGGTCGGCGGGCACGCGCACCCGGACCCGTACGGCTTCGTCCGGCGCCAGTTCCGGCAGGCGTACGTAGCCGATGAGCCGCTGCACCGGCTGCACCACGGACGCGACCGGGTCGTGCAGATACAGCTGTACGACCTCGGCCCCGGGCAGTGTGCCGGTGTTGCGGACGGTGCACTCGAGCTCGAACTCGCCGTCGGTGGCGCTGAGTTCGTTTCCGTTCCGCAGGTCGCTCCAGTCGAACGTGGTGTAGGTCAGACCGTGGCCGAAGCCGAAGCCGAAGCCGAAGCCGAAGCCGAAGCCGAAGCCGAATGCCGGGGCCGAATGCCGGGGCCGGGTCCAGGTTCGAGACCTCGGTGGCCTGGCCGAGGCGAGGCGCGAGATATTCAGGGCGGGATCGTCGGCGATGAAGTGGTCCAGCGGTATCAGCAGGTCCGCGTCGACGAACGGCTTGATGCTGCCACCGCCCCAGTTGAAGAACGCGTCGGGCGCCTGCTTGCTGTTTTGGTCATCGTCTGCAGCTTCGCCTGGTAGTCCGCGCCGGGGATGGTGTCCAGGACCGCCTTCAACTTCGACTGCTTGTTGAAGGTGGCGATCAGCTGCTTCTCGACCTTGTTCGCCGCGTCCCCGTAGACCAGGACGTGGATCTTCCCGTCGTTGCAGCCTGCCGCGGACGAGCCGCCAAACCGCACCCGGACAGGGACAGCACAGGGCCAGGGCAGCACCGCCCGCTGCGACCGATCTCGGCAACCGTGCGCGTAGAGTCATCGCTCTCGAAACTGTTTCGGTATTATTGTCGAAAGTTCACGAGTCTAGCTAGGTCGCGCCCGGTGGGCGGTCAAGCCCGATTCGTCGAGTTATCAAAGCGTTACGACGCCGAGGGGTCTGACCGTGCCTTATGCTCCAAGGCATGCGTGATGACGAGGACTTGGGCCGCATCACCCTCGCCGAGGTGGCCCAAAAGGCAGGCGTCTCCATTTCGACAGTTTCGAAGGTGCTCAACGGGCGGCAGGATGTGGCCGCCCCGACCCGGGTCAAGGTGGAGCGCCTTCTGGAGACGCACTCCTACCGGCGCACGACGCGGGCCGCCCGCGAGGCGCCCCTCATCGAGTTGGTCTTCCACGAGCTGGACAGCATCTGGGCGATGGAGCTGATCCGTGGCGTGGAGAACGTCGCCAAGGCGCACCGGGCAAGCGTCGTGCTGACCGAGAGCGGCACCCGCCACGCACCCGCCCCCGACTGGATCGAAGGCGTCATGCAGCGCAGGCCGCGCGGCGTGGTGCTCGTCTTCTCTGCGCTGCCCGCCGAGGTCAAGCAGCGGCTGCAGTCGCGCTCCATCCCGTTCGTCATCGTCGACCCGGCCGGCGACCCCGACCCGGACGTACCCTCGGTCGGCTCGGCGAACTGGACCGGGGGGCGGGTCGCCACCCGGCACCTGGTGGAACTCGGCCATCGCCGCATCGGGATCATCACGGGGCCAGACGACATGCTCTGCTCCCACGCCCGCCTCGACGGCTACCGCTCCGCGCTCGGCATGGCGGGCATCGAAGCCGACCCCGCCCTCGTCCGCTACGGCGACTTCCATGTCGAGGGCGGCTTCGAGCGCGCCCTCGAACTCCTCGATCTGCCCGAGCCGCCCACCGCGATCTTCGCGGGCAGCGACCTGCAGGCACTCGGCGTCCTGGAGGCGGCCCGAGTCCGCGGTCTCCGGGTGCCGCAGGACCTGTCGGTGGTCGGCTACGACGACGTGCCGGTGGCTCGCTGGTCGAGCCCGGCCCTGACGACGGTGCACCAGCCATTGCGGGAGATGGCCGAGGAAGCGGTGCAGATGATCATGCGGTTGCGTGACCAGGAACCGGTGACCACGCGTCTCGAACTGGCGACGAGCCTCGTCGTCCGCAAGAGCACGGCGGCACCTGCTTCTTGAGGGGCGCCGCCGTGCGGCACCGCTCACGGTTGACCTTGGCGACATCGTTTTGGGCTCGCCGCGCCTGACGCACGGCAGCGGTGCCGTCCACGCCACGGTGGAGCGAGGGTGGTCCCGAAGCGCCCGGTGCTTGTCCTGATCTCGTTGGCCGGTCTCCAGGACGCGCCGCGCGATGGTGATCCTCTACTCCGCGCTCCAGGCGGTGCCCCGCGAACTCTTCGAGGCCGCTGCCAGCTCGGTGTACATCGCTGTCCAGTTCGGACCGAAGACCCAGTCCGTGGTCACGGTGCCGAGGCTGTCCGTCACGACCTTCTTGGCGGGCTCGTAGTTCTTGCCGAGCAGCTTCTCGGAGATCGACTTGCCTACGTACGCGTTGCTGTCGGCGAGGGCGGGCATCACTCCGTTGCCCGTTTCCGGGCTCGCCATCGTCTCGACCGCGCCGGTGTCCGTGGACATCCACAGGGCCACCTCGGCCGCCTGCTCCTGGTGCGCGCACTCCTTCGTCACCAGCGTGACGCCGCCGCTCTGGTTCGTCCCGGCCGGCGTCTTCGCCGCATCTCCAATCGACCTTCCAGGAGTCGCCGTCGATGGCGTACCAGTGGGGCGCCCGCCTGCATGGCGAGCACCTCGAGCGTGCTCGGGTCCTCGTCGGCGTAGTTGGTGACGTAGACGCCGTGCTTCTTCAGCTTCTCGCCGGCGGCTATGAAGTCGTCCCACGTGGCGGGCGCCTTCAGGCCGTACTTGGCGACGAACGCGCCCAATTGGCCTGGGAGATGCACGACGTCGTCTCCCACCAGGTCAGCCTCATCGCCGTGCAGGCCGGAGCACTCCAGGTCGCCGCCAAGGAACCCGATGCCCGCGACGCGGCCCGCACGATCCGCTCCCTGAGCGTGAACACCCTCGACGAACTCCGCCACATGGTCACGCTGCTGCGCGCCTCCGGCGGCAAGGAAACCGAGCTCACCCCCCAGCCCACCCTCGCCGATCTCCAGCAGCTGATCGCCAACAGCGGCATCGAAGGAGACCCTGACCGAAGAGCTCCCGACCGACATCGGCACGACCGCCCAACGCATCGTCTACCGCACGATCCAGGAAGCCCTCACCAACGTACGCAAGCACGCCCCCGGAGCCCGCGCCCAGGTACACCTGTGGCACGACGCCCACCACTTCACCGTCACCGTCACCAACACGGCGCCCACCCGCCCGGCCGTAGCCCCGCCCAGCTCCCGCCAGGGCCTGATCGGCCTGCGCGAGCGCGCCGAGCTGCTCCACGGCACCTTCACCGCCGCGCCCACACCGGAGGGCGGATACAAGGTCGCACTGCGGGCTCCGTCCCGGCCCGACTGATCAGTGGGATTCCCTGTGTACGTGTGCTGCGGCGAGCAGGAGATAGGCGGCGGCGGTCCAGGTGTACGCGCGGTCGCGCAGCCCGGTCCCGGTGAGGGCGTCAAAGTTCTCCGCGAAGCCGTGGGTCTCGCACAGGGTGCGGAAGCGGGCGCTGATGTCGTCCGCGAGCCGGAGGTGCCCGGCGCGGCGCAGCCCGTCCTCGACGAGGACCGTGGCGGGGGCCCAGATGGGCCCGCGCCAGTAGCCGTCGGACAGGTAGTGCGGCGAGGAGGGGCGTTCGGTGGCCAGGCCGTGCGGGGTGAGATGGGCCTCGATGCGGGCGGCCAGTACGTTGCTGATCCGGGCCGGGAGGTGTTCGCCGACCACGATGGGCATCAGGTCGAGGAGGCCGGCGCTGGACCAGGTCTCGCCGCTGTCGACGCCCTGGGTGACGAAGCGGTCTTCGCGCCACAGCTGGTCGAGCATCGCCGTCTGGATCTCCTCGGCGGCGCTCGCCCAGCGCTCGGCGCCGTCCGGACGGCCCAAGTCCTGGGCGAGGGAGGCCAGTTCACGCATCTGCAGGGCGAGGAAAGCGGCCAGGTCGGCGGTGACGACGACGCGTTCCGGGTCGAAGGCGGTGGCGTTGTCCCAGCCGCTGTCGTTGCCGTGCTGGTAGTGGGGGAGTGCGGCGCCGGGTGCGCGGCGGGCAGTGAGCCAGAAGTTCGTCCAGCGCTCCAACCGATCGTACGTAGCGGCCAGTTCGTCCTGCCCGAGCGGCATGGTCAGGCGGCGTCGAAGGTGCCCGAGCGTCCACCCGTGAATGGGCGGCTTGACGAAGTTGCGCAGGACTTCGGAGTGCGTGACCGAGTCGGGCAGCGCCCCCGTCTCGTCCTGGTGGTCGAAGGGCAGGTGGTACTGGTCCCAGGCCAGTTCGGGGCAACCGGGCGCCAGGGCAAGGGCGTTGAAGCAGTGGTCCCAGCTCCAGACCTTGTCCATCCAGTGCTTGGACATCAGCACGGCGGGCCGGGTGACCAGAGAGGCGGGGCGTACGGTCGCGGACCACAGGACGTAGGCGGCGAGTTCGGCCGCGGGCGTGGCGGCCGAGCGCCAGGGAGCCACCGTGTCGGCGAAGTCGGTGAAGGCGTTCTGCGCCGCCTCGACGATCTTGGCGAAGGCGGCCGACGCCACGTACCGAGGGCGGGCCGTGTCGATCTCCTCGACCGCGATCTCCCAGGGCGCGTCCCCCTCGGGGTCGATGGTCAGTCCGCGCTCGGCGGCGCCCAGGCTCTGGCTGCCGAAGGCGGAGGCCGTGCCGGACAGCACGGTGACGCGGTAGCGGCGCCCGGTCTCGTACGACGTGAAGACGTGCGCGTCGACGGCGGCGTCGTGGAAGAAGTAGGTGCCACTGAACGGGGTCAACGTCTCTGCTGCCGCGTCGAGTTGCAGGCCCAGCCCCTCGCCGCGCAGCCGCACGGTGTCCGGCGACTGGTAGGCGAGGTCGACGCGTCCTGCGGCGCCGAGCCAGCTCAGCAGGCCCGGGGTCGCCTCCACGCGGGTCTCCGCCCGGTCGCCCGTCGCGGGGTCGAGAGGCATCAGGCGCAGGACGGCGTGCATGCCGTTCTGGTGCGAGACGAGGTGGAGGTCGTCGGCGTGGGTCTTCTCCGCCACCACGGGGGAGAGGTCGAACCAGGACCCGTACGTGCTGAACGGGATGTCGTGGACGGAGAAGGCCGGGCCGGGACGGGCGGCGGTCATGTGGTGTCACTCGTTTCTCGGGCAGGGGTGACCACGGCGACGAGGGGCCATGGCGAAGGGGAGATCAGTCCTTGACCGCGCCGGCGGTGACACCGGCGGCGACGTAGCGCTGGGCGAGGACGAGGATGACGGCCGCGGGCAGCGAGGCCAGGACGGCGGTGGCCATGATGCCGTTCCACTGCTGGTTGTTGTTGCCGATGTAGTGGTAGATGCCGAGTGTGATCGGCTCGTGGGCGCCGCCGTTCGCAAGGGTGCTGGCGAACACGAAGTCGGACCAGGACCACAGGAACGCGAAGAGCGACACGGTGACCACGGCGTTGCGGCTCATCGGCATGACGATCGACCAGAACGTGCGCAGCGGCCCCGCGCCGTCGGTCCGCGCGGCCTGGAGGAGTTCGCCGGGGATGCCGGACATGAACGCGGTGAAGATGAGCACCGCGAACGGGATGGCCAGGGTGGAGTCGGCGACGATCAGCCCCGGCACGGTCCTGAGCAGCCCGAGCTGGAGGTAGATGGCGTAGAAGCCCATCGCCATGATGATGCCGGGGATCATCTGGGCGGCCAGCAGCACGAAGCTCAGGACGCGGCCGCCGCGCGGGCGCAGCTTGGCCAGCGCGTACCCGGCGGGCGCGGCCAGCGCCACGGTCAGGGCGACGGTCCCCAGGCCGATGACCAAACTCGTTCCCAGGTACGGCAGTTGCTCGTCCAGGACGGTGCGGTAGCCGGTCAGGGTGCCGTGCAGCGGGAGCAGGTCGGGCGGGCTCTTGCGCATGTCCGTGTCCCGGGTGAGGGACACGTTCAGCATCCAGTAGACGGGGAAGAGCATGACGGCGGTCAGGACGACGCCGATCGTGGTCTTGAACCAAGTGGCCTTTGTACGCACATGAGTTCGGCTCACGACAACGCCTCCTGTCGCCGCTGGACCCGGATGTAGACCAGGCCGAAGACCAGGGCCGCGACCACGAGCAGGTTGCCGACGGCGGCTCCCGGCCCGAAGGCGGGCAGCATGTTGCCGAAGCCGAGTTGGTAGGACCAGGTGGCGAAGGTGGTGGACGCGTCCGCCGGGCCGCCCTTGGTCATGATCCAGATGATGTCGAGGACCTTGAGCGTGTAGATCAGGCCCAGCAGTAGCGTGATCGCGGACACCGGGCGAAGAAGCGGGAAGGTGATGCGCCAGAACCGCTGCCAGGCGTTCGCCCCGTCGAGCGCGGCGGCCTCGTACAGGCCGGAAGGGATGGACTGCAGGCCGCTGTAGAGCACGACCAGGTTGAACGGGACACCGATCCAGATGTTCGCGATGATCACCGAAGTCAGCGACCAGGACGGCGACGTGAGCCAGTTGACCGGGTCGACACCGACGGCGTGCAGGGCGGCGTTCACGATCCCCGAGTCGCTGTTGAGCATCCACGACCACGTCGACGCCGACACGATCAGCGGCAGCAGCCACGGTACGAGGAACAGGGCCCGCAGGGTCGCGGCGAGCCGGAAGTGCTGGTTGAAGAAGACCGCGAGGGCCAGCCCGATCGCGTACTGGAAGGCCAGGCACACGAAGGTGAAGACGGCGGTGTGGAGCAGGGCCGGGGCGAAGGCCGGGTCGTCGAGGACGGTGCGGTAGTTCTTCAGGCCCGTGAACGGTGCGTCGCCCTGGACGAAGGAGCGGACGGTGTAGTTGCGCAGGCTCAGGTCGAGGTTGCGGTAGAGCGGATACGCGTAGAAGAGGACGAGGTAGACGGTCACCGGGGCGAGGAACGCCCAGGCGGCCCACTGGGTGGAGGCGGGCCGTCGTCGCTTCTCGGCTCGGGGCGGGGGAGTGGGGGCCGGCTCGGCGGGAACGGGCGTGGGCCGGGGGAGGTCCGGCGGATGTGTGGTCTGCTTCATCGGCGTCATGTCACTTGACCGCGCCCTGCGCCGAACTCAGCGCGTCCTTCGGCGACTTGGACCCGCTGAGAGCGGACTGCACGGCCTTCCACAACTGCTCGGAGATCTTGGGGTACTTGGTGCCCAGGTCGTCACTGGTGCGGCCCTTGGCCGCCTTGACCGCGGCGACCCACGGCTTCAACTCGGGGTTGTCAGCGACCTGTTTGTCCTGGACCTCGCTCGTCGGCGCCACGTAGGACAGGGTGGTGTCGGTGGCGTAGATGTTGGTGGTGCTGGTCAGGCAGGCCGCCAGCTTCTTCGAGGTGGCGTAGCGGCCGGTGTCCTGCTGGACGGGGATCGTCACGAACTCGCCGCCGGTCGGGGCCGCGGCGGCGCCGCCCGTGGCGCCGGGGATGGGCAGCACGCCGTAGTCGAGACCGGCCTTCTTGGCGTTCGCGAGCTGCCAGGTGCCGTTCTCGCTGAAGGCGTAGTCGCCGCTCGCGAACTCCTGCCAGCTGGTGGTCTGCGTGTTGTTCAGTACGGAGTTCGGGGCGTAGCCGTCCTTCAGCCAGTCCTTCCACAAGGAGAGCGCCGACTCGGCCTGGGAGGAGTCGAGTTGGGTCAGCTTCGCGCCCGCGCCCCAGAACCACGGCAGGAACTGGAAGCTGCCCTCCTCCGTGCCGATCGCCGAGAATGTGATGCCCTTCTTGCCCGCCTTCTTTACCTTCGCGAGGGCGGCCGTCAGTGACGGCCAGTCCTTGACCGAGGCGATGTCCACTCCGGCCTGCTGAAGGACCTTCTTGTTGTAGTAGAGGGCAAGGGTGTTGGCGCCGATCGGTGTGCCGTACGTCTTGCCGCCCGACTGCCCGGCGGCAAGCAGGTTGGCGTCGACCATCGAGGTGTCCAGCTTGGTGTCGGCGGTCGAGGTGAGGACGCCCCCGTCGGCGAGGGTGGAGACCACCGGGTTGTCGACGACGAGGACGTCCGGCGCGTTGCCCTGCTGCGCGGCCAGCAGCGTCTTGTTGGCCAGGTCGCTGGTGTCGAACCCGGTCCGCTTGACCTTCACACCGGCCTTGGCGCCGCACTGGTCGAGGAGCTTCACCCAGGCCGAGCTCTTGGCGAACTGCGGATAGGGATCCCAGACGGTGTACGTGCCGCTGTCGGCGTCCTTGGAACCGGCGCTGCCCGAACCGGAGGAACAGGCGGTCGCGCCGGCCGTAACGGCCAGGGCGGTCAGGGCCGCGACGACCAGGCGGCGTTGTCCGGAGGAGCTGTTCATGGCAGGGGTCCTTTGGTTTTGGGCATGCGGGTGCCGTGAGCACGGCGAAACGGGGCCGGGCGGAGGGGACGGGTAGGTCAGTCGGAGGTGGCGGGCCCGGTGCTGGCCCGCAGCGAGATCGGCGGCGTGAGCAGATGGTGCCGGGCCGGTGCGTCGGGCTGGTCGAGCCGCTCCATCAACAGATCGACGGCGAGCCGGCCCATCTCGGGGGCCGGTACGTCGGCGGCGGTGAGCTGCGGTGTCACGGTCTCCGCCCAGCGGCTGGCGACGACGCCGGTGACGGAGAAGTCGCGGGGCACGTGGCGGCCCGCCCGGGCGAGCCCGCGGTACAGGCCGCCCAGCGCCGCCTCGTTCAGTGTGACCAGGGCCGTGGTCGCCGGGTCGTCGTGCAGGATGCGCTCGACGCAGCTCTGCCCCGACGCGGCGTCGTCCCCGCAGCAGTACGCGCGGACCGTGAGCCCGCGCTCCGCGGCGGCCTTGGTGAAGCCCTCCAGGCCGTGGTACGCCGACTCGTATCCCGAACGCAGCAGCTGCTCGGGCCTGTTGACGAAGGCGATGCGGCGGTGGCCGAGGTCCGCGAGGTGGTGCACGCACGCCTCCGCGAGCGCCGTGTGATCCAGGCCCACCCACCAGCCGTCGTCGTTGTGCGCGGTCCGGCCGATGGCGACCGCCGGGAAACCCACCGAGGCCAGGTGGTCCACCCGGTCGTCCTCGAGCCGGATCTCCATCAGGATCGCGCCGTCGACCCGCCGCTCCCCGAGCAGCCGCTGGAAGGAACGGTCGCTGTCCGCGCCGCTCGGGGACAGCAGCACGTCGTAGTCGCAGGCCGCGGCGGCCTCCACCACGCTGCCGATGAAGTCCAGCTGCATGCCGGTGTAGTGGTTCCCGGCGGGCGGGAAGACGAGACCGATCGTGCTGGTACGCCCGTTGGCGAGAGCCCGCGCACTGGCGCTCGGCCGGTAGCCGAGCTCGTCGACGACACGCTGGATCTTGCGGCGCGTCTCCTCCGACACCGGGCGCTTGCCGCTCAGCGCGTACGACACGGTGCTGCGCGAGACACCGGCCAGCCGGGCTATCTCACCGATGTTCACGGCAACTCCTCACGGGACGAGCGGACACCGGCCACTCGTCGAACCGGTTCGCGTGGAGTGAACGTAGGAAGGGACCGTACGCCTGTCAAGACCTCCTGCATGACTTACCAACTCGCCTGAAATGGCGGAAAGTTCGTTCTGCGCGAGGGATTGAATGCGTCTTCGCCCGGTGCTAGCTTGCCGAACCGGTTCGATGAATTGATCCTTCCGGCGCCCGTACAGGCCCGTGTACTGGCTTGTGCGCCGCGACAAGTCCCCGCACCAGGGCAGTTCCCCCACGTCACCCGCACCGGTCGAAGACGAGGACTCATCCATGTCATCCGCTGACAGACCATCCCGGCGCCGGGCCCCGGCCGCCGTCACCTTGGCCCTCGGCGCGGGCCTGCTGGCCGCCCCGGCCGCCCCCGCGCAGGCCGCCGACCCGCCCGGGCCGGCCGTCCACTACACCTTCGACCAGGACGACCTCGCCTCCGGAAAGATCACCGACGCGTCCGGCAACGGCCGCACGGCGACCCTGGTCAACGGCTCCACCGCCCAGTCCGTCACCGGCGCCGACGGCGGCAAGGCCCTCGCCCTGCCCGGCGGCGCGTCCACGTCCGACGGCGCATACGTCCGTCTGCCCCGCGAAGTCCTCGCCGACAGCGCTGACTTGACGGTCTCGGCGCGCGTGAAGTGGAGCGGCGACAAGGCTCCCTGGCAGCGCGTCTTCGACCTGGGCACCGACACGTCGAAGTACCTGTTCACGACCCCGTACAACGGCGACGGGCTGCTCCGCACCTCGGTGACCACCGGCGGAGGCGGCGCGGAGGCGCAGGTGTCCGGGTACGCCCCGCTCCCCGCCGACGCGTGGCGGACGATCACCGTCACCCTCGACACCGCGGCCCAGCGGGTCACCACGTACCTCGACGGCGTGCCGGTCTCCTCCGCCAAGTCCACCGTCAACGCAAAGGATCTGCTGGGGAGTTCGGCCACGACGGCCGGTTACCTCGGCAAGTCCTTCTACGCGGACCCCCTCTTCAAGGGCGCGATCGACGACTTCACCGTGTGGCATGCGGCGCTCAGTCCCGAGCAGGTGGCGGACACCGTCGGCGGACAGCTGCCGACCCTCACGGAGTTGTCGAAGACGACCTTCGACGTGCGTACGACGACGGGTACGGCCCCGTCGCTGCCGGCGGCCGTCCGCTCGACCTACTCCGACGGCTACGACCGCGACGCACCCGTCACCTGGGACGCCGTGCCCTCCGACAAGTACGCGCGACCAGGCACCTTCACGGTCGCCGGCACCGCGGCCGGACGCGCGGTGAAGGCAACGGTCACCGTGGTCCGCGAGGGCGCACTCACCGTCGACCTCGGCTCCAACACGGGCGCGTTCCACGGCGGTGCCTCCGGCACCCTCTACGGCGTCTACGGACCCGACGTCCCCTCGAACAACCTCATCGAGGGCATGGGCCTGCGCACCGTCTCCACCAAGGCGCAGGACGGCCCGCAACACCCGGGCGCCGACGCCCTCGACGTGGTCAAGCCGCTGGCCGACTCGACCGACGGCGACGTGTACATCTACATGACCGACATCCACCGCGGCTTCCCGTACCAGTGGCCGGGCGACACCCCCGAGGAGAAGCTGAAGCTCTACAAGGAGAAGATCGCCAAGCAGGTCGACCAGGTCCTCCAACTGCCGAAGCAGTACCAGGACAACATCGTCTTCGTGCCGTTCAACGAGCCCGAGGGCAACATGTTCGGCACCGGCGAGTGGAGCTACGACAAGGTCAGCTGGCTCAGCGACCCGGACGCGTACTTCGCCGCCTGGGACGACGCGTACAAGCTCATCAAGGGCAGGATGCCGGACGCCCGGATCGCGGGCCCCAACACCAGCGTCCTGTACTCCCAGGTGAAGGGCTTCCTCACCCACGCCCTGGCCGCCGGCACGCTCCCCGACGTGATCACCTGGCACGAGCTCAGCCACCCGGAAGCGGTGCGACAGAGCGTCGCCACATACCGCACGTGGGAGAAGGACCTGTTCAAGGGGACGGACAGGGAAGGCACCCAACTCCCCGTCAACATCAACGAATACGCTTTCAACTACCACACCTCGGTGCCCGGCCAGATGATCCAGTGGGTCTCCGCGATCGAGGAGTCCAAGGTCGACGCCGACATCGCGTACTGGAACATCGACGGCAACCTCTCCGACTCCGCCGTGCAGTCCAACCGCGGCAACGGCCAGTGGTGGCTGCTGAATGCGTACGCCTCCATGACCGGGCACACGGTGCAGGTGACGCCACCCTTCCCCGGCCAGAACTACACGATGCAGGGCGTCGCCACCCTCGACCGCGACAAGCGACAGGCCCGTCTCCTCTTCGGCGGCTCCACGGGCCAGGGCCACATCACGTTTGACAACATCCCGAAGAAGCTCTTCGGAGAGCAGGTGCACGCCTGGGTCCGTGAGATCGACTGGAGCGGACAGATCGGCGACAACACAGGCCCGAAGCTGCTCACGGAAACGGACCTGAAGGTCTCCGACGACGGCAAGGCGACCGTGGACTTCGGCGACGGTGCGCTGCCGAGGCTGAAGGAGTCGTCGGCGTACGAGATCATCCTCGGCCCGTCCACCGGAAGGGTCACCAACCCTCAGTCCCCGCCGGTGAGTTGGCAGGCGTCGTTCGAAGCGGAGGACGCCGCCCACACCGGGTCCGGGTACACGAAGAACGGCCCCGAGGGATCGACCTCCGACGTCTCGAAGTTCTACACCTCCGGCGGCTACGACGTCGGCGGCCTGCGCACCGGCTCCGACGTCACCCTCGACTTCACGGTGGACGTCCCCGAGGACGGCCGTTACGACCTGAGCGTCTTCGCCAACTCCCTCAACACCTACGACAAGGTGAAGGAACAGGGCCCCACGAACGTGTTCCTGAGCGTGGACGGCGAAGCGGCGAGCGAGCAGGAACTGAACCTGCCGCTCGGCTACAAATGGGTGGTCTGGGACCACGCCGACACCAAGGTGAAGCTCACCAAGGGCAAGCACACCCTGACGCTCGCCGCGAAGAGCCTCGACGGCAAGCGCGCCACCAAGGGCGACGCGATCGTCGACCGCCTCACCCTCGCGCTGCCCACGCCGTCGGCCACCACTCAGGTCCACGAGGGCGAACTGGCCTGGCTGGGCGGCGGGGCTCGCCCCGTCTACGACACCGGATCGGGAGCGGCCCGCATCGCCAAGAACCAGACGGCCACGTTCTGGGTCTCCTCACCGGCCGACCGCGAGGCAACCCTCAAGGTCGACACACTCGTCGGCACCGGCGCCCGACTCGCCGTCAACGGGCACGACGTCCTGAGCCTGTCCAAGAGGCACCAGAGCGTGGCTGTGTCCCTCTCCGGCGGCCTCAACAAGGTGACGCTGACGGGGACTTCGGCCCCGACCCTCCTCGATCGCCTCACCGTCACACCCACCCAGGGCACGCTCACGCCCCGTACGTACGAGGCTCAGGACGCGGCGCTCGCCGGCTCGGCCACACTGACGCCGCTCTCGCTCGCCACCGACGGCACGGCGATCACCGGCATCGGCGGCGACCCCGGCAATGGCAACACCGCGACCTTCACCGTCCCCGTCGACCGCGCGGGCCTGTACGCGCTGCGCATCCGCTACTCCAACCCCGAACAGTCCGAGGCCACCCACTACAACCCGGACCCTCTCGCCCGCCACGCCGACCTCTCCGTCAACGGCGGCGCGGCCCGGCGCGTCGGCTTCCCCCACACCTTCCACCAGAACAACTTCTGGGAACTGACCGTCCCCGTCCACCTCAAGAAGGGCGAGAACACCCTCACCTTCCGCTCCGAGGAACTCCCCGACTTCGACGGCACCACCTATGCCTCGGATACCTTCCCTGACACCCTGCTCCGCTCCCGCTACGCCCCGCTGATCGACCGGATCGCGGTTGCGCCCTACGCACGCGAGGTGTCGTGAGGTAGGCGCGCCGCGGCAGGGGAAGCGAAGCCGGGCGGGTCGACCTGGTCGCCCGCCCGGCTTCGCGTGCGTGGGCGATGCCGGGGGTGCCGTAGTACCAGGACGGCCGGGACGGTCCGGCCTGCAGAGGGCGGCGTTCGGCCAGCTCGCCCAGCGTGATCCACTGCGGCCACCAGGGACCGGTGGGGGAGGGCTGTTCCCATTCGTCGAACCAGGCGCAGATCCGTCCACTGGCACACTTCCCCGGTCTCACCGTTCAGGTAGAGGCCGTGGACGGTGTCGTCGGGGTGAAGGAGCAGAACGGTATCCAAGATGGTTTCCACAGCACCAGCGTGTCCTCGGTGTCGTCCGCGCGGTTCTCCTCCTGGAACCGCATCTGCATCTGGTAGACCTCGATCACGGCGTCGAGCGGCATCAGGGCCCAGCCGCCCAGCATGAGATCCGAACCGTCTACGCCGCTCTCACCGGCGGACAGCCGCCACAGCGCCTTCAACTCCTCCGGAACGCTCACGCCGAAGGTTTCTTCCAGAGCCACGATCTCGTCGTCGGAGGCGCCGGGCTTGAGGACCGCGTACGACGGCGGAGCGGCAATCGGATGTCGGACCTCGGGGTCACCTTCTCCGTCACGTTCCCGGACGGTCCTTCGGGCGATCGGGCCCGCGCCATCCTGCCGCGGGCGGTGAAGACCTCGCACGACCGGCTGTGCACGGTCAGCCGGACCGTCGAGGCGGGCACGCCCTGGTGGGGGACGGTGCGATCCGGCTCGATTCACCGGGCTGGATCGCGCGCGACCCGGACGCGTAGCAGGCACTCCGCCGCGTCGCGGGCGCAGTAGCAGTGCACATGTGCCCGGCGTTGTCGCGCGACCGGGGCGGGCTCGGCCTTTCGCCGAGCCCGCCCCGCCGGCTCCCAACCGGGGCCGGACCCGTGTCACGCCGTCAGCGCTGCAGTGTCAGCAGACCCGGACGGTAGGGCAGGAGGCCGTAGTCGCCGCCGGAGTTGGGGCTGCGTCCCTGGTAGAGCAATTGCAGATTGCAGGGATCGACGGTCATGGTCTGATCGGCGCTGGTGCGGAGCAGTTCGCCGTGGCTGATGTCGTTGGTCCAGGTGGCGCCGCTGTTGGCCTTGCCGGCGAAGGGGTTGCTCTCGGTCGCGGCCTGGGGTGTCCACGAGCCGTTGAGGCTGGTGGCGGTGAACGAGCGGAAGTAGCGGCCCTGGGAGCCGATCGCCTCGACCATCATGAGGTAGCGGTTCTGGCCCTGGAGCTTGTAGACCTGCGGGGCTTCGAACAGGTTGTTCGTCGTATCGCTCATGACCACTGTCGAGTTCGCGCCGAAGCTGCTCGGGAAGTTCCCGATCGGCATGCTGGCCCGGTAGATCTTGCCGTTGTCACCGGCGAAGAACAGGTACATGTTCGTCCCGTCACCGATGAGCGTCTGGTCGATGGGTCCTGTTCCGGAGCCGGTGATGCTTCCGGAGAAGAGCACCTGCGGTGATGACCAGCCGTTCGGGTTGGTGGGGTCGCTCGACGTCCGGTAGGAGAAGGCGGTCCCGCCCCACTGGTAGGTGAGCACCCAGATGTTCTTCGGCGCGAAGTAGAAGAGCGTGGGCGCGACGGTGGCGGAAGACATCGTGTTCTGGCTGGCCGAGGCCATGTCCGACCAGTTGGTGAACAGGCCGAAGTTCATCGAACCCCAACTCGTCCCCGTGTCGTGCGTCGTCGCGTAGACGAGCTGCTTGCCGTTGTACGGGACGACGGTGAAGTCCTTGAGCGAGGCCCAACCTGGCTTGGGCTGCGCCAGTGCGCCCGTGGAGGTCCAGCGGTACGTCGACGGAAGATCGCAGGCGCCGGGAGTGTCCCCGCCGACCTTGACGAGCTTCCACTGCTGGTTGGTGCCGCCCCAGTCGTCGTATTGGACGATGTTCGCGCTGTCGGCGGTGGAGGCGCCTTGTACCTCGAGGGCCTTGTTGCTGTGGCGCGAGATGAGCCTCACGTAGCCGTCCGAGCTGTCGGCCAGCCGCCACTGCTGATTCGTGGCGTTCAGGTCGGTCCACTGGACGATCGCGCCGCTGTTCGCGGTGGACCAGTTGTGGACGTCCAGCACCTTGCCCGAGTGGCGGGACTTGATGCGGTAGTAGCCGTCCCCGGAATCGACGAACTGCCACTGCTGCTGGTTCTGATCGTTCCTGGTCCACTGGGTGATGCGGGCGCCGTCGTCGGTCGCCAAGTTGTAGACATCCAGAGCCTTGCCGCTGTTGCGGTTGACCAGCACATACGAGGCGTTGGTGTCTACGGTCGCCGCGCTGGCGGGATGGGCACCGAGGAAGGTGGCCACGAGCAGGAAGGGCGCCAGGACGGCGAGTAAACGTCTCAGGCGGACCGGGGATGGATGGCGGAACCACATCAGAGGGACTCCTTGAGGGGCGAGGGCGAGATGGCCCCGATGAACCGCGGAGCGGCCACGCCGGGGGTAGGGGGACAGGGGCGATCCCGAAAACTTTCGGAAAGTTCCCGGATTCATTGACGCCACAAGCTAGGAATGAGAGGCCGTCCGGTCAAGGCCTGTCGCCGATCTGTCTACAAACGGCGCCTCCCCGTTGGGCTCGACAGGCTGTCGTGCCGACTGGAAATACCGTGCACAACACCGCGAACCGGCCTTACGGCGTCCACCGGTCGTGGCGTCAGGAGTTCGCCGCTGACTCGCTGGGATTTCGGAAAGTTTCGGGCGAGGAACGGAAACTTCTTCTGCGGGGAGTATTGACGAGCCATCGTCAATACCTCAATCATCCCTGTCTGAGACACCGGCCATAGTCCGGGATTTCGAACCATGTTGACCCTGGACGCTCTGTTCTGCACGGCAGATCCACGTCCACGCACAGCCGCGCAGCAGATCCGCGCACCACAGCACCTGCGCCACCCCGTTTCGTTCCGGTGAGGTTCGCACCCACGCATCCTGGCTCTTCGCGCAGTTGGAGAGGTACGCGACGCCGCGTGGTGGTTCCCCGGCTGAGCCGCGATGGAGTCCTTTCGTGCCGGTCGACCCCTGCACTTCAGTCCTTCCGTGATTTCTACCTTGGAGGCACAGTCATGGGCTCGTACGCCCTTTCCAAACCCGATATCCGCCGGAAGACCCGCGGGCTCCTGTTGGCGCTGGTCGTCGGCGTCTTGGTTGCGGTCGGCGCCCTGGTCGCCCCGCCGAGAGCACACGCCGCCGAGAGCGCGCTCGGTGCGGCGGCGGCGCAGAGCGGCCGCTACTTCGGCACCGCCATCGCCTCGGGCAGGCTGGGCGACTCGGCGTACACGTCGATAGCGGGCCGTGAGTTCAACATGGTGACGCCCGAGAACGAGATGAAGATCGACGCCACCGAACCGCAGCGGGGCCAGTTCAACTTCACCGCCGGTGACCGCGTCTACAACTGGGCGGTGCAGAACGGCAAGCAGGTCCGCGGTCACACCCTGGCCTGGCACTCCCAGCAGCCCGGCTGGATGCAGAGCCTCAGCGGCAGCACCCTGCGCCAGGCGATGATCGACCACATCAACGGCGTGATGGGCCACTACAAGGGCAAGATCGCCCAGTGGGACGTCGTGAACGAGGCCTTCGCCGACGGCAGTTCGGGCGCCCGGCGCGACTCCAACCTGCAGCGCACCGGCAACGACTGGATCGAGGTCGCCTTCCGCACCGCGCGCGCCGCCGACCCGGCCGCCAAGCTCTGCTACAACGACTACAACGTCGAGAACTGGACCTGGGCCAAGACCCAGGCCATGTACGCCATGGTCAAGGACTTCAAGCAGCGTGGCGTGCCGATCGACTGCGTCGGCTTCCAGTCGCACTTCAACAGCGGCAGCCCCTACAACAGCAACTTCCGCACCACCCTGCAGAACTTCGCCGCCCTTGGCGTCGACGTGGCCATCACCGAACTCGACATCCAGGGCGCCTCGTCCACGACCTACGCCAACGTGACCAACGACTGCCTGGCCGTCTCGCGCTGCCTCGGCATCACCGTCTGGGGTGTACGCGACACCGACTCCTGGCGCTCGCAGGACACGCCGCTGCTGTTCAACGGCGACGGCAGCAAGAAGCCCGCGTACACCGCCGTCCTCAACGCACTCAACGGCGGCTCCACCACGCCCCCTTCGGATTCCGGACAGATCAAGGGCGTCGGGTCGGGCCGCTGCCTGGATGTGCCCAGCAGCAGCACCACCGACGGCACCCAGCTCCAACTGTGGGACTGCAACAACGGCACCAACCAGCAGTGGACGTACTCCGCCGCCGGTGAGCTCAGGGTCTACGGCAACAAGTGCCTGGACGCCGGCGGCACCGGCAACGGCACCAAAGTCCAGATCTACAGCTGCTGGGGCGCCGACAACCAGAAATGGCGCCTCAACTCCGACGGATCCATCGTCGGCGTCCAGTCCGGCCTCTGCCTCGACGCCGTCTCGGCCGGTACTGCCAACGGCACCCTGATCCAGCTCTACACCTGCTCGAACGGCAGCAACCAGCGCTGGACCCGTACCTGATGAAGACCTACGGTGCGGCTCCCGCCCCTCCACGAAGACATCGCTGATGGTCCCGGGTCGCCGCCATGGTGGTGGCGACCCTCGGGATCGGCCTGCTCACCGCGGTCAACGCCGGCCGCCACGCGTTTCACCCGAGTGTCAGGCTCGCTTGCACCGGCAGGTGATCGCTGGGGTACTGGCCGCGCGGCTCGTACGTGTTGATGGTGGCGGAGTGCACGGTCACGCCGGCCGTGGCGAGGATCCAGTCGATGCGGTCGCCGTCCGGGACGAGCGGACGGTAGCAGTGGCAAGACCCGATGGCGAACGCCGCCCTCTACAGCTGTAACAGCGGGAGCCGGTCAGCCGGGGGGTGGCTCCTGAGTGTTGTCTTTGCTCTATAGGGAGGCCCTGGTAACGGGGTTGGTTCTTAGAGGTCGTTAAGTTCGTTTCTAGTAGTGGCCTTGTGCGGTTGGGTGAGGAAGCCTTGGCGTCCGAGGCGGCTGCGGGTGACGTTCATGTCTGGGCCGTCGGTGGGCAGGCCGAGTAGTCGTGCCGTTCGCAGACCCTGAATGTCTGGTCGGGGGTGCTCGTTGAAGGCATGCACGATCTGCTGGTAGGCGGTGCCTTGGTCGTGAGGGCCGGACCGTGATCGGATATTCGGTGTTCTGCCCGCCCCATGAGGACACAAGATGGTGCGCATGACTTTGGCCACCCCCATACTGCACACCGCTCGCCTGCGACTGCGACCCTTCACCGACGCCGACGCGGACCCCCTGTTCGCGCTGCACAGCAGCACCTACGTGATGCGCTACTGGGACTCCCCGCCGTGGACCGACCGGGCCCGCGCCGAGCGTTTCATCGCGATGTGCCGGACGATGGCGGACGAAGGCACCGGGGCGCGGGTGGCCATCGACCGTGCTTCTGACGGGGCCTTCATCGGCTGGTGCGTTCTGGCCGAATGGAACCCGGACTACCGCAGCGCGTCGTTGGGCTACTGCCTCACCGAGGCGATGTGGGGCCATGGCTACGCGACGGAGGCGGCACACGCCCTGCTGCAGTGGGCATTCGACACACTGGACCTGAATCGAATCCAGGCCGAGACCGACACGCGCAACGTGGCATCTGCCCGGGTCCTGGAGAAGATCGGATTCATGCGTGAAGGGACGTTGCGGGAAGACTGCGTCGTGAACGGCGAAGTATCCGACTCGTGGGTGTTCGGATTGATCAGGCGAGAGTGGCGGCCGTCGGCCGTGCCGATTTCAGCCCACGCAAAGCGGCGCTAAGCCCGCTTCTGGTAGAGACCGCGTCCGGGTTGAGTGAGGAAGCCTTGACGGGTGAGGCGTCCGAGGCGGCTGCGGGTGACGTTCATGGCCGGGTCGTCGGTGGGCATGCCGAGGAGCTCGTGCAGCTCACGGACCCGGAACGCCTGGTCGGGGTGGGTGTTGAAGGCGTTCACGATGACCTGGTAGGCGGTGGTCAACTCAGGCGGTTCGGATTCGGTTCCTGCCAGTGCGACTTCTGCGATGACCTTTCGGGTAGTGGCCAGATCGGCAAGCCGTCCTTCAGTTTTGGCCAGGGCGGAGGTCAAGTGCTCTATCTGGTCGTGTAGTTCACCGGCCCGGGCAGTGGCCTCGTCGTGCTGGGCCTGGAGGTCTGCCAGGAGTTCGTTGACGTTCATGCGGCCAGTCCGAGGGTGTCGCGCCAGGCCGGACTCGGGGTGGTGAGGCGGCGTGTCATGTTCGCGATGGAGGCCCAGTAGACGCGCGAGGCGGAGGTGTCTGGTCGGTGGTCGTACTCACGGGCGAGGCGCCGGTGCAGGAGCAGAGTGCCGTTCGTCTGCTCCACCACCCACCGCTTCGGCTGCGGGACGAAGCCTTTGCCCTGGTCGGCGGGGTTGCGGCGGACGATGTCGACGGTGATGTCGAGCATCGCGCCGTGGATGACGACTTCGTCCTTGAAGCCCTGGTCCACCAGGTCCTTCTCCAGGCGGTGTCCGCATCGTTCGGCGGCCTGGTCGAGCAGAGCGGTGCCGGCGGCGTTGTCGTGGGCGGACGCGGCCAGCACGACGACGCCGATAATCAGCCCCATCACATCCACGGCCAGCCCCCGCTTGCGCCCCGACACCTTCTTGTTGGCGTCCAGTCCCGTCGTGGTCTTCGGGACACCGGCTGCCGCGCGGACCGACTGGGTGTCGATGACCACGAGGGACGGGTCCTCTAATCGCCGGGCTGTCTCCCGCACCTGGCAGCGCAGGAGTTCCTGGATCCGCTGGTCAAGCCCGTCCTCGCGCCACAGCCGAAGTAGTAGAACACCGCCGACCAGGCCGGGAAGTCATGGGGAAGATAGCGCCACTGACAGCCCGTCCGGTTCTGATAGAAGATCGCGTTTACGACCTCCCGCAGGTCACAGGCTCCAGGGTCCCCGGTCGCCGACCGCGCCACCCGGTGCTGCTTCCAGGCAGTGATCATCGGCTCGATCAACGCCCACTGGGCATCCGATAAGTCGCTGAGGTACGGCTCCCTCTCCATGCCCCGCATCTCAACATGGACATGACCAAAGGATGGCCCGCATGGCGGCCAGTACCACGATCGAGCGATCACTAACCGACGAAGATGGGGCTTAACGCCCACTTAGATCGGCTTGCGTCAGGTGATGGTCCGAGTATGGGCTTGGATGCACCCGCTGTGTGAGCGGGGCGATGCCGCGCAGGAAGACGTAGTCGAACTTCAGGTGCCAGTTGGTGGGTCGGCTCGCAGGCGGCCTCGGGGGAGGGGCGGCACGCCGACGCAAGCACGCCGTCGCCGTCCACAAGTGCCGGTGCCGCCGCGGCGACTCCCGGATGCGGCCCCGACGCTGACCAGCGGGTACGCATATGATCTCGAGCAGCGGCCAGAACCGCAGCTACATCCTCTGGGTCCGGGCGAACTACGACAACAACCGCCCCTACCGGCTGGTCTTCGGATTCCACTGGGTGGGCGGCACCGCCAACGACGTCGACTCGGGCGGAACCGACGGGTACAACTGGTCCTACTACGGCCTGAGGCGGCTGGCGGACAGCGCGAACAACGGCACGATCTTCGTGGCGCCCCAGGGCATCAACAACGGCTGGGCCAATTCCGGCGGTCAGGACGTGACCTTCGTCGACGACCTGGTCCGGCAGATCGAGACGGGCCTGTGCGTCGACACGGCGCAGCTGTACGCCGGGGGCTTCAGCTACGGCGGGGCGATGACGTACGCCCTGGCCTGCTCCCGTGCGACGGTCTTCCGCGCGGTCGCGGTCTACTCCGGCGCGAACCTCAGCGGCTGCAGCGGCGGCACTCAACCCATCGCGTACATGGGGCTCCACGGCATCAGTGACAACGTCCTGCCCATCTCTTCGGGACGGGCGCTGCGCGACACGTTCGTACGGAACAACGGCTGCACCGCGCATAACCCACCCGAGCCGTCGTCCGGCAGCCGGACACACATCGTCACCGCCTACTCGGGGTGCACGTCCGGGCACCCCGTCGTATGGGCCGCGTTCGACGGCGGGCACGACCCCGGCCCCTCGACGGGGGCGGCGGCTGGCGCACCTGGACGTCGGGAGAGGTGTGGAAGTTCTTCACCCAGTTCGACTCGTCGACCCAGCCCCCGCCCACCGGCCGACAGATCGTGGGCCGGCAGTCCGGCCGCTGCGTCGACATCGACAACTCCACCACGACCAACGGCACCCAGGCACAATTGTGGGACTGCAACGGTGGCACCAACCAGCGGTGGGCCTACACCGACAGCAAGCAACTCATGGTCTACGGCAACAAGTGCCTGGACGCCTCCGGGAGGGGGGCCGCCAACGGTACCGCGGCGGTGATCTGGGACTGCAACGGGCAGACCAACCAGCAGTGGAACATCAACGCCAACGGCACGATCACAGGAGTGCAGTCGGGGCTGTGCCTTGATGCCGTCGGCGCGAACACCGCCAACGGAACGAAGATCCAACTGTGGAGCTGCTCGGGCGGAGCGAACCAGCAGTGGAGTCTGCGTAGCTGACAAGAGCTGACAAGAGCTGACAGGAGCTGCGGAGCCAGGCGCCACGCCACGGCCCTCCCGCCCGGTGCTCAACGCACCGAGTGGGAGAGCCGTGGTGTCAACCGGTCGGCGCCACCGCACGTCCGGTCTGCGGGGAGATCATGCCGGCGCACAGCCCCTTGGCCGCCAGGCCCTGCGCGATGCGCGGGATCGCGGCGCGCGTGTTGGCGGCCCAGTCGTGCATGAGGATGATCTGGCCACTCGTGAGCCGTGCCGCCGCTTGCACGATGGCATCGGTACTGGCGCCGTTCCAGTCCTGCGAGTCGACATCCCAAATGATCTCGGTCAGGCCGTACTTGGCCTCGACGTTCCTCACCGTCGCGTTGGTCTCGCCGTACGGAGGGCGGAACAGCCGGGGCGTGCCACCGCCCGCGTTGGCGATGGCCTGCTGGGTCCGGGAGAGCTCGGAGTCGATCTGTGCCTGGCCGAGTTGGGTGAGGTGGGGGTGGGTGTAGCTGTGGTTGCCGACCCACATGCCGGCGGCGACCTGTGCGCGTACCAGGGACGGATTCGCGGCGGCGTACTGCCCCTCGTTGAACATCGTGGCGCGCAGCCCGTTCTGCCGGAGCGTGTCGAGCAGCGCCGGGGTGCTGCCGGACGGGCCGTCGTCGAAGGTCAGCCCGACGTAGCCGGTGCAGGCGGCGGCCTGTGCCGAGGCGCCGGTGTCGACGGCGAGGGTGCATGCGCCCAGTGTCGCGACGACGGCCAGTTTCGCTATGAGGGAGGGTGACGACCGGTGGGGTCGCGTGGTTCCTGGTCGAGTTCTCATGCGGGTGCTCCTGCGGCCTGAGGTGGGGACAGGGACGGGGCTTGTCGACGTCGACAGGTTGGTGCCGGGCTCGTGGGCTGTCAACTGTTTCGGCGTGAAGGGCGAAACTTTTGATCCACGACCTCTCTCTGCAGTGCATCAAATGCCCTGCATGCAGGCCTACTTGGTGTACGTGTCGAGAGCGATGCGGGGGAGCGGTCACTTTGAGACAGCATGGCGACGCGTTCGGTGGGAAGGATTGTCTGAAACTCTTTCGAACGCGGATTACTGCCGCGTCGACACCGGCAACTCCCGTGGCGTGCACATCAGTTGACGACTGTTGTGCGCGTCGTTACTGTCCCCCTCGGTTCTTCGATCCATCGATCAACGTTCGGGATACCGGCGATTGGGAGCGCTCCCAAACCGAGCGCCGAGCCCGGCCACGACCGCCCTCGCCTGAGCACGCCCGACATCGGCGCCGACCTCTGACCACCCGGCGTTCCAGTTCCCCCTGCCCAACGGGCCCGCTTCACCCAGCCCAACTCCCTCTGCTGACCAGCATCGACATAGGAGCCGCTCATGCCCACCGTTGCTTCGTTACCCCGCCCCAGACGCCTCGCAGCCACCCTGCTGACGAGTTCCCTCCTCGTCGGCGGCCTCCTCGCCACGCCCACCGCGGCCGCCGCCGTCTCCGATGCGGCGGCGACCACGGCCGTGCGCGTCAACCAGGTCGGCTATCTGCCGGACGGCCCCAAGCGCGCCACCGTGGTCACCACGGCGACGCAGCCGCTCACCTGGCAGTTGCGCGACGCGTCAGGGACGGCGGTCGCCTCCGGTGCGACCGTCCCGCGCGGGGCGGACGCCCCCTCCGGGCAGTCCGTCCAAGTGGCCGACTTCTCCTCGTTCCAGGGGTCAGGATCGGGATACGTCCTGACGGTGGACGGCAGCAGCAGCGTGCCCTTCGACCTCCGCGCGAACCTGTACGACGGCCTGCGCTCCGACGCCATGGCGTTCTTCTACCACCAGCGCAGCGGCATACCCATCGACGCCTCCCTGGTGGGCTCCGCCTACGCGCGCCCCGCCGGACACCTCGGCGTCGCGCCCAACAAGGGCGACACCTCCGTCCCGTGCCAGGCCGGCGTGTGCGACTACACCCAGGACGTCAGGGGCGGCTGGTACGACGCGGGCGACCACGGCAAGTACGTGGTGAACGGCGGCATTTCGACCTGGCTGATGGTCAACTCCTTCGAGCGGGCCAAGCGCGCGGGCAAGGACGCGGCGCTCGGCGACTCCTCCCTGAAGGTCCCCGAGCGCGGCAACGGCGTACCCGACGTGCTGGACGAGGCGCGCTGGGAGCTCGACTTCCTGATGCGGATGCAGGTGCCCGAGGGCAAGCCGTACGCGGGCATGGCGTTCCACAAGATCCACGACGCGGCCTGGACCGGCATGCCGCTGCGCCCCGACCAGGACCCCCAGCCCCGCGAGCTGCACCGTCCCTCGACGGCGGCGACCCTCAACCTCGCGGCGGCCGCGGCGCAGTGCGCCCGGGTCTACCGCTCCTACGACGCCGCGTTCGCCGACCGCTGTCTGTCGGCCGCGCGGCGAGCCTGGACGGCGGCCCGCGCCAACCCGGCACTGTACGCGCCGGATTCGGACAGCACCGGCGGCGGCGCCTACGGCGACACCACGGTCACCGACGAGTTCTACTGGGCGGCGGCCGAGCTGTACGCCACGACCGGCGAGAGCGGCTACCGGGACGCGGTCACCGACTCCACCTGGCACACCTCCTCAACTGCCTTCTCCGCCTACGGATTCGGCTGGGCGGACACGGCCGCACTCGGCCGGCTCACCCTGGCCACCGTCCCCAACGGCCTGCCCGCAGCCGACCGGGACCGGGTCCGGGCCTCGGTGACGGCGGCCGCCGACGGCTACCTGTCCCGCATGGCCGCCCAGGGCTACGCGGTGCCCGTACCGGCGGACGGCTACTTCTGGGGCTCCAACGGCGAGGTCGCGGGCGACGCGATCGTCCTGGCCGTCGCCGGAGAGTTGACCGGAAACGAGCGCTACCGCACCGGCGCGCTGGAGACGATGGACTACCTCCTCGGCCGCAACGCCCTCGGCCAGTCCTACGTGTCCGGCTATGGCGAGACGTCCTCGCAGAACCAGCATCACCGCTTCTGGGCCCACCAGTTGGACGCCTCGTTGCCCCATCCTCCGGCGGGATCGCTGGCGGGCGGGCCCAACAGCGGCCTCCAGGACCCGGTGGCGGAGGAGAAGTTGGCCGGCTGCGCGCCCGCCGCCTGCTACATCGACGACATCGGCTCGTACTCCACCAACGAGGTGGCGGTCAACTGGAACGCCCCGCTTGCCTGGCTCGCCGCCTACGCCGCCGAGCGGACCTCCACCGGCGAACAGCCCACCGGTGCCTGCACGGTGACGTACAAGACCGACAGCGTGTGGAACACGGGCTTCACCGCGACGGTCACCGCCAAGAACACGGGCACGACCGCCGTGGACGGGTGGCAGCTGGGCTGGGCCTACGGGGCCGGGCAGCGCGTCACGAGCGCCTGGAACGCGACCGTCACCCAGAACGGCACGGCAGTCGTCGCCCGCGGCACCGACTGGAACCGGACGATCGCACCCGGCGCGACAGTGAGCTTCGGAGTCCAGGGGACGTCCAGCGGGACCAATCCCGCGCCCACGGCCTTCACTCTCAACGGGAAGGCCTGCACCTGATCAATCCACGGTCGGCCTGGCCCGCGGCGCGCAATCCTGCTCCGGGCCGGGCCGCAGCGATCTCCTCTCGCCGCAGCCACCCCAGTATCATCAGCGTCACCCCGGGCACGCCCAAGTGTCCCCGACGGCCTCCGGGGGCTGGAGGAGCGCAGGGTGTCGCTGACCGACAAGGCCATCAGCAGATCCGCGAGCTGATCCGCACCGGTGCGCTGCCACCGGGGACGAAACTGCCGCCCGAGCCCGAACTCGCCGCCCAGCTGGGCCTGTCCCGCAACCTCGCGCGCGAGGCGGTCAAGACGCTGGCTGTCGCCCGGGTCCTCGAAGTGCGGCGCGGCGACGGGACGTACGTCACCAGTCTGCAGCCGACCCTGCTGTTCGAGGGTCTGGGGGGAGCGGTGGGACTCCTGCAGAGCGATCCGGCGGCGCTCCTCGACCTGATGGAGGTCCGCCGTCTCCTGGAACCGGCGGCCACCGCACTCGCCGCCACCCGGATCTCCGACGCCTAACTGGCCGATGTGCGGGGCCACTTGGATGCCATGCGCGAGGCGCGCGAGGACGCGGAGGAGCTCAATTCCCACGACGCGGCCTTCCACCGCGCCGTGATCTCGGCTGCCGGGAACGACGCACTGCTCACGCTCCTGGAGGGCGTCTCGGGTCGCACCCTGCGCGCACGCGTCTGGCGGGGCCTCGTCGACGCGCAGGCCTCGGAGCGCACCCTCGCCGAACACGAGGCCATCTACGCCGCGTTGGCCACGCGCGACGCATCCCTCAGCCAAGCCGCCGCCCTGCTGCACATCAGCACGACCGAGCGCTGGCTGAAGGAACACGTCGACAGCGGCGAGTCGTAGTCCGCGAGTTCGCCTCATGCCGGTTTCAGTACATGACGGCAAGGCATAGTCCGGGGCTTCACGTGTTGGCGGAGGGCTGACGTCCGCAACGCCCGGGCCGTCGACAATGCCGCCAGATAACACGCAAGTTTCGGCTCACCTCTTGACAGGTGCACCGCGCTACAGCAATTTGGGAGCGCTCCCACGACTTCAAGGCTTGCACCATCTCCCCACTAGAGCCGCGGGGGAGGGAACGGCGCGCCGTGACCGGCGGGACCCCGGTCACAGGGCTTCGGTGACGCCCGAGCGTCCCCCTCCCGCATTCGGAGAGAGGAACCAGCATGACGCTGGCGCCCATACCCCCCGCCCGAAGACGGGCGTCTCGGAGCATCGCCGCCCTGATCGCCACCCTCGCCCTCGCGATGGCGGCGATGGGGGTCACGCCGTCGCCGGCGTCCGCGGCCGAGCCGCTGACGCTGCATCAACTCGCTGACGCCAAGGGCAAGTACTTCGGCTCGGCGACCGACAACGGGGAGCTGTCCGACGCCCCGTACACCCAGATCCTGGGTTCCCAGTTCGGGCCGATCACCCCCGGCAACTCCATGAAGTGGGACAGCACCGAGCGCACCCAGGGGCAGTTCAGCTTCGCGGGCGGCGACCAGGTCGTGAACTTCGCCCAGGCGCACGGCCAGAGCGTCCGCGGCCACACGCTGGTGTGGCACAACCAACTGCCCGACTGGGTGGGGCAGTTGCCCGTCGCGCAGGTGCGCCCCGCCATGGAGAACCACATCGCCAACGTGGCCGGTCACTACCGCGGCAAGGTGTTCGCCTGGGACGTCGTCAACGAGCCCTTCAACGAGGACGGCAGCTTCCGCACCTCGCCGTTCTACAACGCCATGGGCAAGGACTTCATCGCCTACGCCCTGCGCGCCGCCCGGGCCGCCGACCCCGACGCCAAGCTGTATATCAACGACTACAACGTCGAGGGGCTCGGCGCGAAGAGCGACGCCCTCTACGCACTGGCCCGCGATCTGAAGGCCGCCGGCGTGCCGCTCGACGGCGTCGGGCTGCAGGCGCATCTGGCGATCCAGTACGGCTTCCCGAACCAGATGCAGCAGAACATGCAGCGCTTCGCCGACCTCGGCCTCGACGTGGCCGTCACCGAACTCGACGTGCGGATGCAGCTGCCGAAGGACACGGCGAAGGAGGCCACCCAGGCCGACTACTACCGCCGGGTCACCGAGGCCTGCCTGGCCGTCAACCGGTGCGTCGGGATCACCGTCTGGGACTACACCGACAAGTACTCCTGGATCCCCGGCGTCTTCAACGGCGAGGGCTCGGCCCTCCCGTGGGACGGGAACCTGCAGCCCAAGCCCGTCGTCATGGACGCGATCCGCAAGGCCCTCGGCGAGACCGGCGCGGTCGACACCCAGGCCCCGAGCGTGCCCTCAGGGCTGCGGGTGACCGGCACGACCTCGGCCTCCGTCTCCCTGGCGTGGAACGCCGCCACCGACGACACCGGCGTCACCGGGTACGACGTCTTCCGCGACGGCACGAAGGTGGGGACGGCCTCCGGCACGTCCTTCACCGACAGCGGGCTCGCCGCTTCCACCGCGTACGCCTACACGGTGCGGGCCCGCGACGCCGCCGGGAACGTCTCGGCGCAGTCCGCTCCTGTGAATGCCACGACGCAGCCGGCGAGGACGGGCGGTGGCGCCCTGAAAGTGCAGTACAAGAACAACGACCAGTCCGCCGGTGACAACTCCATCAAGCCCGGGCTGCAGTTGGTCAACACCGGCGACTCGGCCGTCGATCTCTCCAAGGTGACCGTCCGCTACTACTTCAGCGGCGAGTCCGGCGCCTCGACGTACAGCACGTGGTGCGACTGGGCGGTGCTCGGCTGCGGGGCGCTCACGCACCGGGTAGTCGCGATGAGCGGCCCGGCGGCCGGCGCCGACCACTACCTGGAGGTGGGCTTCGCCGCCACGGCGGGCAGCCTCGCCCCCGGGGCCTCGAGCGGCGAGGCGCAACTGCGGTTCAACAAGAGCGACTGGTCGAACTTCAGCGAGGCCGACGACTACAGCCGCGGCACGAACACGTCCTTCGCGGACGCACCGAAGATCACCGTCCAGCTCGACGGTCAGACGGCTTACGGCACGGCCCCCTGAAGGACGGTCCGGGCGGCAGGCCCCGCCCGCCCGGACCGTGCACCTCCACCCCTCCCACCCGCACCCCCTCTTGGAGGACCTGTGTCCGCACACCCCGAACTGCCCGAAAGATCAGCATTACTCTCCCGGCGGTCCTTCGTCGGCGTGGCCGGCGGCGCCCTCGTCGCCCTCGGTGCCGGGCAGGCGCTCGCCCGGGCCGCCGAGGCCCCGGTCGGCTCCGCCGCACAGGCGGCCGCCGCCGCCAACGGCCCCTACACGGAAGCCTTCCTCACCCAGTACAACAAGATCAAGAACCCGGCCAGCGGCTACTTCAGCCCGGACGGCATCCCCTACCACTGCGCCGAGACCCTGATCGTCGAGGCCCCCGACCACGGCCACCAGACGACCTCGGAGGCGTTCAGCTTCTGGATCTGGCTGGAGGCGGCGTACGGCCGGGTCACCGGTGACTGGGCCCCGTTCAACAAGTCGTGGGAGGTCGCCGAGGCCTCGATCATCCCGCCGCACAACGACCAGCCCACGAACGACTCGTACACCTCCTCCAAGCCCGCCACTTACGCGCCCGAGCACCCGCAGGTCACCAGCTACCCGTCCCAGATGGACTCGTCCGTCTCCGTCGGCGCCGACCCCATCGCCACCGAACTCGCCTCCGCGTACGGGACGATGGACGTCTACGGCATGCACTGGCTGATGGACCTCGACAACGTCTACGGCTTCGGCAACAAGCCCGGCACCGGCGACGAGCTCGGCCCCGGCAAGATGGCGTCCTTCGTCAACAGCTACCAGCGCGGCGCGCAGGAGTCCGTCTGGGAGACCATTCCGCAGCCCAGCACCGACCTCTTCAAGTACGGCGGCCCCAACGGCTACCTCGACCTCTTCGTCAAGGACGCCTCGTACGCGAAGCAGTGGAAGTACACCAACGCCCCCGACGCCGACGCGCGCGCCGTGCAGGCCGCGTACTGGGCGCTGACGTGGGCGACGGCGCAGGGCAAGGCGAGCCAGGTCTCCGCCTCCGTGGCCAAGGCCGCGAAGATGGGCGACTACCTGCGCTACGCGATGTTCGACAAGTACTTCAAGAAAATCGGCAACTGCACCAGCCCCACCGGCTGCCAGCCCGCCTCCGGCCGCGACGCGCAGCACTACCTGCTGTCCTGGTACTACGCCTGGGGCGGTTCCGCCGGCACCGGGGGCGGCTGGGCCTGGCGCATCGGCGACGGCATCGCGCACCAGGGCTATCAGAACCCCCTCGCCGCCTGGGCGCTGTCCACCATCCCCGCCCTCACCCCCAAGTCGCCGACAGCGAAGGGCGATTGGCAGAAGTCGCTCACCCGGCAGCTGGAGTTCCTGCGCTGGCTGCAGTCCGCCGAGGGCGCGCTCGCCGGAGGCTGCTCCAACAGCTGGGACGGCCAGTACGGCACCCCGCCGGCCGGCACACCGACCTTCTACGGCATGGCGTACGACTGGCAGCCCGTCTACCACGACCCGCCGAGCAACAACTGGTTCGGCTTCCAGGTGTGGTGCATGGAGCGCGTCGCCCAGTACTACTACGTCACCAACAACGCGACCGCCAAGGCCGTCCTCGACAAGTGGGTGGCCTGGGCCTCCGAGCAGACCACCGTCGGTTCCGACGGCAGTTACCGCTTCCCCTCCACCCTGGGCTGGACCGGCGCACCCGACACCTGGAACTCCGCGAGCCCGGGCGCCAACACCGGCCTGCACGTGTCGGTCGTCGACTACAGCGACGACGTCGGCGTGGGCGCGGCGCTGGCCATGACGCTGATCTACTACTCCGCGAAGTCCGGGGACGCCGACGCCGCCGGACTCGCCAAGTCCC
Source organism: Streptomyces sp. NBC_00009 (assembly GCF_045040855.1). Classification (NCBI taxonomy): domain Bacteria; kingdom Bacillati; phylum Actinomycetota; class Actinomycetes; order Kitasatosporales; family Streptomycetaceae; genus Streptomyces; species Streptomyces sp. NBC_00009. The sequence continues at coordinate 258,633 of NZ_CP108312.1, read as the reverse complement.
TGCTCGACGCCATGGCCGGGCACGCGGACACCAAGGGCATCGCCGTCCCCGAGACCCGCCGCGACTACGACCGCTTCGACGACCCGGTGTACTTCCCGGCGGGCTGGTCCGGCACCTCCCCGCAGGGCGTGAAGCTGGGTACCGGAACGACCTTCATCGGGATGCGGCCGTGGCTCAAGCAGGAGCCGGGCTGGTCGAAGGTGCAGACGTACCTCGACGGCGGCGCCCCGCCGGTCTTCACCTACCACCGCTTCTGGGCGCAGGCCGCGCTGGCGCTCTCCTTCGCCTCGTACGCCGAGCTCCTCGGTGACGAGGGCGGACCCGGCGGCGGCAGCGACACCACCGCGCCGACCGTCCCGACCGGCCTGACGGTGACGGCGACGACCGCTACCAGCGTGTCGCTGAGCTGGACGGCGTCCACCGACGACACGGGCGTGGCGGCATACGACGTCTACCGCGACGGCACCCCGGTCGGCACCCCGACCGCGACGACCTACACCGACACCGGGCTCTCCGCCGCCACCGCCTACCACTACCGGGTCGCCGCCCGCGACGCGGCGGGCAACGCCTCCGCACTGTCCGCCGAGGTCACCGGCACCACCAAGGCGGGCGGCGGCACGGGCGGGGCCAAGGTCCAGTACAAGAGCACCGACTCCAACGCCACCGACAACGCCATCCGTATGTCCCTGAAGGTCGGCAACACCGGCGGCGGCGCGCTCAGCCTGTCCACGGTGACCGTGCGCTACTACTTCACCGGAGACGGCGGCCCGTCCACGTACAGCACCTGGTGCGACTGGGCGATGCTCGGGGCCGCCAACATCACCCACCGGGTGGTCGCCTTGAGCAGCCCGAAGACCGGCGCGGACCACTACCTGGAGGTCGGCTTCAGCGCCGGCGCGGGCAGCGTCGCCGCGGGCGGCGACTCCGGCGAGATACAGCTGCGCGTGCACAAGAGCGACTGGTCGAACTTCAACGAGGCCGACGACTACAGCCGCGGTACGAATACGTCCTTCGCGGACGCCTCCAAGATCACCGCGTATGTCGGCGGCGAGCTCGTCTGGGGGACGGCGCCGTGACAGGACGACACCTGCGCGGCGCCGTCGCCGCCACCGCCGCGGGCATCCTGCTCGCCGGGCTCGCGCTGTTCACCGGCGCGGGCCCGGCGGCGGCCGCGTCGGTCACCGACTGCACCCAGTGGGGCACCACCGAGATGCAGGGCGGCGCGTACACGTACCAGCAGAACGAGTGGAACTCCTCGGCCCGCCAGTGCGTCAGCGTGGACACCGCGACCGGCGCCTGGAAGGTGACCGAGGCGATCTTCTCCCTGACCACGGCGGGACCGCCCGCCACCTACCCGTCCAGCTACAAGGGCTGCCACTGGGGCGCGTGCACCACGAACAGCGGCCTGCCGATCCGGGTGAGCGAGCTGGGCAGCGCCCGGTCGACGTTCGACACCGCGCAGGTCGCCTCCGGCGTCTGGGACGCCGCATACGACCTTTGGTTCAACTCCACGCCCACCACCGACGACCAGCCGGACGGCACCGAGTTGATGATCTGGATCAACCACCGCGGCGGCGTCCAGCCCATCGGCTCCCGCACGGCCACGGTCACCCTGGACGGCCGGACCTGGGACGTGTGGACCGGACCCGGCGCCTCCGGGTGGAAGGTCGTCTCGTACGTGCTGCAGGGCGGCGCCACCGCGGTGACCGACCTCGACGTGAAGCGCCTCGTCGACGATGCCACCGCACGCGGCCAGATCAACCCCGCGCACTACTTGATCGACGCCGAGGCCGGCTTCGAGATCTGGCAGGGCGGCCAGGGGCTGGGGGTGAACTCCTTCTCGTTCGACGCCAGTAAGGACCAGGGAGGCGGCGGGGACACCACGCCGCCGACCGCGCCCCGCAACCTGCGGTCCACCGGATCGAGTTCGTCGTCCGCCTCGCTGGCCTGGGATCCCGCCACGGACGACGTCGGCGTCACGGCGTACGACATCTACCGCGGCAGCACGCGCGTCGGCTCCACCGGCGGCACGACGTACACCGACACGGGGCTGACGCCGTCCACCGCGTACAGCTACACCGTGCGCGCCCTGGACGCGGCCGGGAACGCCTCGTCGCCCGCCGGTCCGGTGAGCGTCACCACCGCGCCGGGCGGGGGGACGGGCACCGGCAACCTGAAGGTGCAGTACAAGACGAGCGATACGAGTCTGACGGACAACGCCATCTGGATGAACCTGCAGTTGGTGAACACCGGGTCCAGTGCGCAGAGTCTGAAGGATGTCGAGATCCGCTACTGGTTCGACGACTCTGCTTCCTCGTACACGACGTGGTGTGACTGGGCGCAGATCGGTTGCTCGAATCTGACCCATTCGGTGTCGACGAACGGCACGACGACCGGGGCCAATCGCTACCTGAAGGTCAATGTCACCGGTGGCTCGCTGGCCGCGGGCGCTTCGACAGGTGACATCCAGTTGCGGTTGCACCGGGCCGACTGGTCGAACTTCAACGAGGCCGACGACTACAGCCACGGGACCGCGAGCTCGTACACGGACGCACCGAAGATCGGCGTCTACTCCGGCGGCCAACTCCTGTGGGGCACCGCGCCCTGATCCACCCCCCAGACACCCGGTGGCGGGAATCCTTCCCGCTGCCTCCCGCCACCGGGCCGTACCTCCGCACACCCCTATTCGAGAGGAGCACCAGAGCCGCGATGAACACCACCACGCACCTCAGACGCAGGAGCCGCTTCAGGAGGCTCGCGGCGCTGCTGCCGGCGCTCGCCATGGGCGCCGCGCTCAGCGTCGCACTGCCGGCCGCGCCCGCCTCGGCGGCCGCGGCGGCCCGCGTCGACAACCCCTACGTGGGCGCCAAGCCGTACGTCAACCCCGACTGGTCCGCCAAGGCGAAGGCCGAGCCCGGCGGCTCCGTCATCGCCGACGAGCCCAGCTTCGTGTGGATGGACCGGATCGCCGCGATCACCGGCACCTCCAACGGCCGCGGCCTGCGCGCCCACCTCGACACCGCGCTGACCCAGGGCGCCACGCTCTTCCAGGTCGTCATCTACGACCTGCCGGGCCGCGACTGCTCGGCGCTCGCTTCCAACGGCGAGCTGAAGGCGGAGGAACTCAGCCGCTACAAGTCGGAGTACATCGACCCGATCGCGGCGATCCTCGCCGACCCGAAGTACGCCGCCATGCGGATCTCCGCGCTGATCGAGCCGGACTCGCTGCCCAACATGGTCACCAACGCGGGCAGCGCGGCCGGCGCCACGGACGCCTGCCGGCACGTGAAGGAGCTGGGGTCGTACGAGCACGGCGTGGGCTACGCGCTGAACAAGCTCGGCGACATCCCCAACGTCTACAACTACATCGACGCGGGCCACCACGGCTGGCTCGGCTGGGACACGAACTTCGACCCGGCCGTCGACGAGTTCAAGATCGCCGCCACCACCGAGGGCGCGACGGTCGACGACGTCGCCGGCTTCATCGTCAACACCGCCAACTACGGTGCGCTGCACGAGCCGAACTTCAAGGTCACCGACTCGGTGAACGGCACCACCGTGCGCCAGTCCAAGTGGGTCGACTGGAACTACTACGTCGACGAGCTGGGCTTCGCCCAGGCGCTGCGTGAGCGCCTGGTCAGCCGCGGCGGCTTCAACTCCGGCCTCGGCATGCTCATCGACACCGCCCGCAACGGCTGGGGCGGTACCGCACGGCCCATCGGACCCGGCCCGCAGACCTCCGTCGACGCCTACGTCGACGGCGGCCGCATCGACCGTCGCATCCACACCGGCAACTGGTGCAACCAGCAGGGCGCCGGAGTCGGCGAACGCCCGCAGACCGCGCCCGAGCCGGGCATCGACGCGTACGTGTGGGCCAAGCCCCCGGGCGAGTCGGACGGCAACAGCGAGCCCATCGACAACGACGAGGGCAAGGGCTTCGACCGGATGTGCGACCCGACGTACGGGGGCAACGCACGCAACGGCAACAACCCGACGGGCGCCATGGCCAACGCCCCGCTGGCCGGCCGCTGGTTCTCCGCACAGTTCCAGATGCTGCTGACCAACGCCTACCCGCCGCTGAACGGCGGCGGCGACCCGGGCACCGACACCGAGGCGCCGAGCGTCCCGGCGGGGCTGAAGACGACGGGCGCCACCTCGTCGTCGGTGTCGCTGTCCTGGACCGCCTCGACGGACAACGTGGGCGTCGCGTCGTACGACGTGTACCGCAACGGGACCATCGTCGGCTCCACCGGCGGCACGACGTACACCGACAGCGGTCTGACCGCCTCCACCACCTACCAGTACAAGGTGCGGGCGCGGGACGCCGCCGGGAACGCCTCGGCCCAGTCCGCCCAGGTCGCCGGCACGACGACTTCGGGCGGTGGGACTGGTACCGGCAACCTGAAGGTGCAGTACAAGACGAGCGATACGAGTCTGACGGACAACGCCATCGGGATGAACCTGCAGTTGGTCAATACTGGGAGCAGTGCGCAGAGTTTGAAGGATGTCGAGATCCGCTACTGGTTCGACGACTCGGCTTCCTCGTACACGACGTGGTGTGACTGGGCGCAGATCGGCTGCTCGAACCTCACCCACTCGGTGTCGACGAACGGCACGACGACCGGGGCCAGTCGCTACCTGAAGGTCAATGTCACCGGCGGCACGCTCGCCGCGGGTGCCTCGACGGGTGACATCCAGTTGCGGTTGCACCGGGCCGACTGGTCGAACTTCAACGAGGCCGACGACTACAGCCACGGGACCGCGAGCTCGTACACGGACGCACCGAAGATCGGCGTCTACTCCGGCGGCCAGCTCGTGTGGGGCACCGCCCCGTAACCCGCAAGGCCTGACTCACGTACGGCGCGACGCGCCCCCGGGGTCTTTCGCTCCGGGGGCGAGTGCCACAACTCGCGTTCAGCCGGTGCTCAACTGGCGCTCAGGGAAAGTAGCCGTCTTCGACTGAGCGTAGGCGATCTGCGGGTCGGACGCTCCCGAGGCCATGGCGCCGTGTAGGCCCCATGACTCTGCGCAGCAGGGTCATCCGCCCTGTGTGGAAGACCAGTTGGTCAGTCAGCCGGGCGCCGGCCCGTCCGGCGAGCGCGAGCCCGAGATGCTCCAGGACGTGGTTGAGCCGGTTGGTGAACTGCGCGTAGGGCTTGGCCAACGTGCGGCGCGGGCAGTCGGCCGTACCGGAGACGAGACGCCAGACCGTCAGGTGGATCATGACGCTCTGCCCTCAGGGCGGGAGATCCCTCAGTCTGCGCTGGTAGGAGTCGTGCACCCGGACCGAGCAGCGACAGCGGTCAGGACATGCCGCACCGCCCGGCCTTTCGCCACCACGTCGACCACGAGAGTGTCCCAGAACGATGCGTCCGCCAGCATGACCAGCACCGTCGCCGGCTTTGGCTGACTGCGGTGGGGACAACCACAGATCTGACGGGGCGTCATTCGTGGCTGTCGGACGGTGAGGCTTACGTGGCGTCGCACGAACCCGAGACCCCGGTTCTCGTGGCGTGCACGTGGTGCGGAAGATGGCCGATGCCATCGAGGGCAGCACCTTCCGCGTGCTCCAGCACACCGCCCACCTCGCCGCGCGTGAGAACCCCGAGGCCGTCAACGCCGAAATCGACGCGTTCCTCGCCGCCCTGCCCATCGCGGCCTGATCAGGAGACCACCACCATGACAGACAGCGCACACGCGACTGCCGTACCCGACTGGGTCCTGAAGTTCATGGAAGCCATCGACACCCTGAACTTCGATGAGGGCTTCGCGCCACTGACCGAGGACACCGACATGCACTTCGGCACCGCACACATTCACGGTGTCGAGGCCATCAAGGCGTTCTTCGTCAAGATCGACGCACCGTTGAACATCACCCATAAGGTCCTGGGAGGGATCTATGCAGGCGAACCATGAATCCCGCTGCTCAGGTGGCTGCGCACGCCGCCCTGGGTCGACTTGGACGCCAAGCGATCCGGCACCGCGCACCGGCAAGGGGAGCGGCCGGGCCCGGGGAAGGGTGCGGGGCTGCCGCTTCCGCACCGGGTTACACGCGCGCCGAGGCCTGATCCGCGCCCCGCGCTTGTCACAGGCTCTTGCCGGGGTTGAGGATCCCCCTCGGGTCGAACACCTCCTTGAGCCTGCGCTGCAGCGCGTGGGCGGCAGGTCCGAGCTCCTCCGCGACCCACTGCCGCTTGAGCACACCCACCCCGTGCTCCCCGGTCAGGGTGCCCCCGAGCCGCAGCGCCAGCGCGAAGATCTCGCCGGCCGCCTCCCATGCGGTGTCCGGCAGCCGGTCCAGGGACGGGTCCGCCACGATGATCGGGTGCAGGTTGCCGTCCGCCGCGTGCGCAAGGGTGTACACGGGCACGTCGTGGCGGGCGGAAATGGCCCGTATCTCGCGTACCGCCTGAGCCAGCCGGGAGCGCGGGACGGCGATGTCCTCGATGAGCGGGCGGCCCAGCCGCTCCAGCGCGGGCAGAGCCAGCCGGCGGGCGGCCAGCAGCGCCTCGGCCTCGGCGGGATCCTGAGTCGTCTCAACCGTGGTGGCCAGAGGCGCGAGCAGCCGGGCGACCGCCGTCGTCTCGGCCGCCGCGCCCGCGCCGTCGCACTGCACCACCAGCAGCGCCGCGCCCCGCTCCCGCAGCGCCGGATCGATGGCGTGCAGCACGGGACCGTCCACGAGTTCGGCCAGCGCGGGCTCGACTCCGGCTCGGCTGATCGCGTACGAGGCCTCGGCGGCCGCCTCGAAGGAGGCGAAGTACGCGGCGAGCGTGGCTGTCGCCACCGGAATCGGCCGCAGCCGCAGCGTCGCCGAGGTGATCACCGCGAGGGTGCCCTCCGAGCCGGTGAGCAGCGCGGTCAGGTCGTAGCCGGTGACGCCCTTGACCGTACGGCGGCCCGTGCGCACCACCGTCCCGTCGGCGAGCACCGCCTCCAGTCCCATCACACTGTCCCGGGTCACCCCGTACTTGGCGCACCGCAGGCCGCCCGCGTTGGTCGCGATGTTCCCGCCGATGGTGGACAGGGCCGCGCTCGCGGGGTCCGGCGCGTACCGCAGCCCGTGTGCGCCCGCCGCCCGGTCCAGGTCGGCGGTGATCACGCCGGGTTCGACGACGGCGAGCTGGTCGTCGGCGGAGAGTTCGAGAATGCGGTCCATCCCGGACAGGTCCAGGACCAGGCAGCCGTCGTGCGCGGTCGCCCCGCCCGACAGCCCGGTGCCCGCCCCGCGCGGCACCACCGGCACCCGCAGCGCGTGGGCGTGCCGCAGGGTAACGGTCACGTCCTCGGTCCGCCGGGCGCGCACCAGCGCCAGCGGTTCCCCGGCGGGCCTGGTGCCGGAACGGTCGGTGGCGTGCGCGGCGAGCACCGCGGGGTCGGTGGTCAGGCGGTCGGGCGGCAGATCCCGGGCGAGCAGGCCGAGGAGCCGGGCGGAGGTGGTCGTTTCGGGTGCTGCGGTCACGGGTTCAGTGCCTTCGTTCCGATGGCGAGCAGGGAGATGTCCTCCTGGGGCGCGTGCACGGGTGCGCACTGGATGTCCCGGAAGTGCCGCTCCAAGGGGTTGCCGCGGGCCAGCGCCGGGTTGCCGAGCAGCCGTACGGCCGACTCCACGGCCCGCACCCCGTGCCGGTCGGCCAGCACCCGTGCCCCCAGAGCCTGTTCGGGGGAGTACGAGGTGTCGCCGGCGTCGAGTTTCGCGGCACCGTCGAACACCAGCTGCTCGGCGGCGGCGAGCAGTACCTCGATCTCGCCGGCCGTGCGCCGGAAGCGCTCGGTACGGGCCACCGGGTGACCCAGGTTGGCGGGCACGCGCGTGCGGGCGAAGTGGTGGAAGAACTCCTGGGCGGCGCGGGCGACACCCAGATAGAGGGCGGCGAGCGGGAGATGCAGGGCGGCACCCGCCCGGTTGTCCTGTTCGGCGGCCGGTCCGTGCGGGCCGATCCCGATCACGTGCTCGTACGGGACCTCCACCTCGCGGAAGGTCACGTCATGACTGCCGCTGGCGCGCAGCCCCAACTGGTCCCAGCGGCCGGTGATCTCGATGCCGGGCAGGTCGCCGGGCACCAGGAACGTGCCCACGCGCGGCTCCGGTTCGTCGGTGCTCGCCCACACCAGGAACCAGTCCAGCCCCTCGGCGCCCGTCACGAACCGCTTGGTGCCGCTGACGGCCCAGCCGTCCGCCGTCCGCCGCGCGCGCGTGGCGGGCAGCCCGCCACGCGCCGGAGAACCCAGCTCGGGCTCCACCCGCGCGTGGTTGATCAGCACGGGACGCGTGAACGACTCCTTGACCACCCGCCCGTACAACTCGTCGGGCCAGTGCGGCCGGTCGGCCTGCCGGGCGTGCGTGGCCAGCGTCATCGCAGTGATCAGGGCGACGGACGGGTCGAGCCGGCCCAGGGAGTGGAGGATGCGGGCGGTCTCCTCGATGCCCTCGCCCCGGCCGCTGTACCGCTCGCCGATCGTCGCGGTGAGCAGGCCCGCCTGGTGGGCGATCCGGAGGGACTCGGCGGGGAAGGCGGCCGACCGGTCGTACTCGGCGGCCAGTTCGGCGATGCGCTCGGTCACAGGGCCTTCCTCAGGTCGGCGTTCAGTGCGGTGGACCAGAACGACTTCACGTCCAAGTGGCCTTTGAGTGCCCCGAGTTGGGTGAAGGCGTCGGCGACCTTCTGCTGCGAGGCGACGGCGTCGTCGTCGACCGTCCGGGCCTGCGTCGGGCGCTGTGTCTGGGCGTCGGCGAGGTCCTTCCGTGCCTGGGCCAGGGGTTGGTGGGTGGCGTCCGCGGTGATCTTGGCAAAGCCGTCCTCGTGCCCGTCGCGGACGTACGCGTACGCCTTGGTGATCCGTGCGATCAGATCGGCCGCGGCCGCCTTCCGCGCCGGGCTCTCCAGGACGCTGTCCCGCGCCGACCAGAGGAAGTTGCCGGACAGGATGTCCCGGCCCGAGCCGACCGTGGTGGCGCCCTGCTGGTGGGCGGTGATGATCGAGGTGCCGTAGGAGGCGAGGGCGTCGATGCTGCCGCCGTTGAGAGCGGCCAGGCCGTCGTTGGGCAGCAGCGGCTTGGCGTCGATGTCGGACCACTTCAGGCCCGCCTGCTTCAGCAGCTCGTACAGGAAGTAGTGGGCGGTGGTGTTCTGGACGTAGCCGACCTTCCTGCCCTTCAGGCCGGCGATGCCGGTCACCTTCGAGCCCTTGGGGATGACGACCTCCTGGTTGCGGGTTGCCCCGCGCTGCACGGCGACCACCTTGAAGTTGGGCTCGCCGTCGGCGGCGGCGAAGACCGGCGGGATCTCGCTGGAGGAGGCGAGGTCCAGCGCCCCGGCCCGGACGGCCTGGAGCTGCTGGTCACCGCCCTGGAACTGGCTCCACTTCACCCGGTACGGGGTGTCGTCGAGACCGGCGTACTTCAGCACGGCCTCCTCGACCTTCCAGCCGGTGGCGCCGACCCGGAGGGTGACGGAGGACGGGGACTCGGCCTGGGCCTCGCTCCCGCAGGCCGCCGCGAAGGGCAGCAGCAGGACGAGGGCGGCGGCGGACGTGCGCAGGGTGCGGCGGAACAACACGGGCTCTCCATCAGGCAGCTTGGGTGGTGGCGCGGTGGGCGAGTTCCTGACGCACCAGCGGCAGGACGTGACGGGCGTAGTCGATGGCGTCGTTGAGCGGGTCGTAGCCACGGATCGACAGCAGATCGCAGCCGATGTCGACGTAGTCGAGCAGCGCCTTGGCGACCGTCTCCGCCGAGCCGACCAGCGCGGTGGAGGCGCCGGCCGCGTTGGTGGCGACCGCCGGGGCGGTCCACAGGCAGCGGTCGTGGACCTCGCCGCGCTCGGCGATGTCGAGCAGCCGCTGCGAACCGACGTTGGCCGGGCGGCCGTCGGTGCGGTAGTGGCGCAGCAGCTCGGTGTTGCGGGCCTGGTCCTTGAGCACCCCCAGCGTGCGGTGCGCCTTCTCCCAGGCCAGCTCGTCGGTGGGTGCGATGATCGGGCGGAACGACACCCAGATACGGGGACGGGGGCGCCCGGCGGCGTCCGCGACCGCGTTCACCGCGGCGATCTGCTCCGCCGTCTCCTTCAGCGGCTCCCCCCACAGCCCGAAGACGTCGCCCTGCTGCCCGCCGACCCGGTAGGCGTCCGGGGAGGACCCGCCCACCGAGATCGGGACCAGCCCGTTCACCGGCTTCACGTCCGAGTGGTAGCCCTCGAACCTGAAGTGCCTGCCTTCGTGCGAGACGGCCCCGTCGGCCTGCCACACCTTCCGCAGGATCTGGATGTATTCGTCCGAACGCTCGTACCGTTCGGCCTTGTCGAGGTAGTCGCCTTCCCGGCGCTGCTCCTCGTCGCTGCCGCCGGAGATGATGTGCACCGTGAGGCGGCCGCCGCTGATCTGGTCCAGCGTGGCGAGCGCCCGGGCCGCGTGCGTCGGGAAGATCACGCCCGGCCGGTGCGCCAGGATCGGGCGGATCCGCTCGGTGTGGGTGGCGACGAACTGTGCGATCTGGAAGGCGTCCGGGGACGCCGAGTGGTAGGCGACCAGGGTGTGGTCGAAACCGCCGTCGTCCAGCGCGCGGGCGTACTTGCGCAGATGGCCGACGTCGAGCCCGGTACGGCTCGCGGCGGCCGGACCCGAGGCCCCGGCGTCGGTGTGGACGGCACTGATGAACTCGACAGGCATGAGCAACTCCCTACTGATGACGGCTACTTGAGAAGGGACGTGTCGGCCGACCCGGCCACGTCGACGTTCGGCTCCAGCACACCGATCCCGTTCATGAGGTCGGCCACTCCCTGCACGGTCGCGTTCACGTCCGAGGTGACGGGCAGGACCTTGCTGTACGCGGCGGAGGCAAGCGTTTTCGCCACGGAGGCGTCGGCGCCGTTGCGCTTCTCGATGGCCTGGGCGTAGGCGTCCCGATGGGTGCTGGTCCATTCCAGGGCCGTACCGAGCCGCTTGAGGAAGTCGGTGAGCGCGGCCTTCTTCGACGGGTCGGCGAGGGCCTGGTCGGAGGCGCCGACGAAGCCGTAACCGCTGACCCGGCCGTCGGCACCGTCCACGAGCAGCTTGCCGCCCTGCTCCAGGCCGACGGCCTGGTAGACGCCGAAGGTCGCCCAGGCCTTGATCTTCCCGGAGGCGAAGGCGGCCTGCGCGTCGGTCGGCAGCAGGTACTGCACCTTCACGTCCGAGTAGCTGAGCCCGTTCTGCTTGAGCACATTGGCCAGCAGATACTCGGCGATGCTGCCCTTCGCCGAGGACACCACGACCTTCTGGCCCTTGAGGTCCTTGACGCTGTCGATGCCGGAGTCCTTGCCGACGACGATGCCGACATGCCGGCCGTCGTTCTTCAGCGCGGCCACGTTCTTGAACTTCACCCCACCGCTGAGCGCCTGGAGGGCGGGGAGATCCGCGGAGTACGTCGTGTCGGCGGCGCCCGCCTGCACGGCCTGGTAGAGCGGGGCGGCGCCCTCGAACTCGGCCCACTTCACCTTGTACTTGGCGCCCTTGAGGGCATCGGAGGCGGCGACGATGGTCTGGAGGGTCTTGGCCTGGTCGCCGATGACGAGGGTGCCGTCCTTCGACGAGGCGTCCGCCGAGGAGTCCGCGCCGCAGGCGGTCAGCGCCAGCAGGGCGGAGAAGCTCAGTGCGGCGGCTGCGATTCTGCGGATCACGACGGGGTTCCTTCCAACGTACGGGTCACGCCGAGCCAGTTCAGGAGGCGGGCGCGCAGGGTGACGAACTCGGGGGCGGTCAGGTCGCGGGGGCGGGGTAGGTCGACGGTGAGTTCGTGGGCGACGCGGCCCTCGTCCATCACCAGCACCCGGTCGGCGAGCAGCAGTGCCTCCTCCACGTCATGGGTGACCAGGAGGATGGCGCAGCCATGGCGCTGCCACAGCTCGGCCACCAGCTGCTGCACCCGGCCCCGGGTGAGCGCGTCCAGCGCGCCGAACGGCTCGTCCAGCAGCAGCAGTTCGGGTTCGCGCACCAGGGCACGGGCCAGCGAGACCCGCTGGGCCTGGCCGCCGGAGAGCGTCTTGGGCCAGACGGTGGCCCGTTCCGCAATGCCGACCTCGTCCAGCGCCTTCGCCGCGAGCGTCCGGTCGGGTCGGCCGGGCAGTCCGAGGACGACGTTGCGCCACACCTTCAGCCAGGGCAGCAGCCGCGGCGACTGGAACGCGGCACTGCGTCGGGCGGGCACGGTGACCTCGCCGCCGATCTCCTCGTCCAGCCCGGCGAGGATCCGCAGCAGCGTCGACTTGCCGCAGCCGCTGTGCCCCAGCAGGGCGACGAACTCGCCCTCCCGGATGTCGAGATCGAGCTCGTACAGGACGGTGTTGCCATCGAAGGCCCGCGAAAGACCCCTGATCTCCACGCTGTTGGGGCTATTGGGACTGTTGGGCATCTCTTACGCCTCGCCCTCGAAGTTGGCGCGCCAGGTCAGCAGCCGGCGCGAAAGGATCCGTACGGCGAAGTCGCAGGCCAGCCCGAGCAGCGCGTACACGACGAGGCACAGCACGATGACGTCCGTACGGAAGTACTGCTGGGCGTTACTCATCAGATAGCCGAGGCCCGCGTCCGCGTTGATCTGCTCGGCGAAGACCAGCGCCAGCCAGGCGGTGGACAGCGCGTAGCGCAGACCCACGAGGGCTCCGGGCAGCGCGCTCGGCAGGATCACGTACCTGATCAGTCCGAGCCTTCCGAGGCCCATCATCCGGGAGGCCTCGACGAGTTGGGAGTCGGTGGAGCGGATGCCGCCGTAGATGTTGAAGTACAGCGGATAGGTGACACCGAGGGCGACCAGCGCGATCTTCGGGGTCTCCTCGATGCCGAACCAGACGATGAACAGCGGGATCAGACCCACCCAGGGGATCGCCCGGAACATGCCCATCGAGGAGTCGATGACGTCCTCACCGAGCCGGAACAGCCCCGCCAGCAGGGACAGGCTCAGCGCGACGGAGGCTCCGATCAGGAAGCCGACGGCGGCCCGGCCGCCCGACGCGGCGATGGCGTCGGGCAGCTCGCCGCTCTTCGTGAGCTCCACGGCCTGGCGGACGACGTCCACGGGGGAGGCCAGCACGGATTCCGGGAGGACACCGGTGGCCGAGGTGAGGAACCACAGCAGGACCAGGCCCACGGGTCCCGCGGTACGGCGTACGGAACGGGGGAGGGTGAGGCGGCGTGCGGTCCTCGCGGTGCCGCGGATGGTGACGCGGGCGGGCGGCGGGGCTTTGTCTGTAGAAGACTGGGGTGCCGCCTGCTGCGGCAGCACCGCCGGGTCCAGGGGTTTCGTCGTCATGGGTGGATTCCCTTCACGGCCGGGCGGGTGGGATCGGCGGACCAGGCGGACCAGGAGCCGGGGAAGAGCGCGGCCTCGAAGCCGGCGATCTCCAGCGCGGCGATCTGGTGGGCGGCGGTGACGCCGGAGCCGCAGTACACGCCGATGCGCGCGGCCTGGGCGGCTCCCTTCTCCTCGAACCGCTTGCGCAGCTCCTCGGCCGGCAGGAACGTCCCGTCCGGCGCGAGGTTCTCCCCGGTGGGGGCGCTCACCGCGCCCGGGATGTGTCCCGCCCGTGGATCGACCGGCTCCACCTCACCCCGGTAGCGCTCGGCGGCCCGCGCGTCCAACAGCAGCCCGGACCCGGCGAGTTCGGCGGCGCCGTCGGCGTCGGTCACCGGCAGTCCGCCCGAGCCCAGTACGACGTCGCCGGGCGGGGGAGTGGCCGGGATCCCGGACTCCAGCGGCAGCCCGGCCGACCGCCAGGCGTCCAGCGCCCCGTCGAGGAGCGTCACCCGGGTCAGGCCCGCGTGGCGCAGCAGCCACCAGGCGCGGGCGGCGGCGGTGTTGCCCAAGTCGTCGTGAACGACCACCTGTTGTCCCCGCCGGATACCCCACCGGCGTGCCATGTCCTGCAACTCCGCGAGGCCGGGCAGCGGATGCCGGCCGCCCTCCGGACTCGGGGGTGCGGCGAGTTCCGTGTCCAGGTCGACGTAGACCGCGCCCGGGATGTGGCCCTCGGCGTAGTGGTCGCGGCCGTGCGGATCGCCGAGCGCCCACCGCGCGTCGAGCACGACCGGCGGTGCGCCGGACGCGAGGAGGTCGCGCAGTTCGGAGACGGTCGTCGTCACGGTCATGCGAGGCCCTCCGCGATCGCGGGCAGTTCGGAGGACAGGCGCAGCCGCTCCAGGAACAGCACGACGGTCGCGGCGGCTGTGCGGTGCAGGGCGTCGTTGAGGATGTCGTGCCGACCGCTGTTGAAGGTCACCGTCCGTACGGCGGGGTGGCCCGCGTACGCGCTCAGCGCCTGAGCGACCGGGCTGATCGCGTCGTCCTTGCCGTGCAGGGCCAGGACGGGAACGCGCACCCGGTCGAGGCGGAGGTCGGGCAGGCCGGAGGTGTCGCCGAGGGTGCCGCGCCGGAAATCCGGGTCGTTCGTCAGTCGGCTCTGGTGGGTGGGGCAGGCGGTGCGGGCCTCGACCTCGGCCTCCCAACTCCCGGAGGCCCAGGGAGCGGTGGGCAGACCGGCCAGGACCAGGGCGGCGACGGCCGCGGGCTGCTCGGCGGCGAGACGGGCGGCGTACAGGGCGCCGGTGTCCGAGCCGACCAGCACCTTTGGGCCGGGCAGCGACTCGTCGGCGAGGAGCTTGGCCGCCTGGTCCGGCACGGTCGGATCGGTGGTCGCGTCACCGAGGGCACGGACGCGGTAGGCGTCGAAGGCGAGCCGGCGGCCGAACCGCTCGTACACACCACCGTGTTCGCCCCGCCCGGCCAGCACGATCAGCGTGCCGCGGGCGGCGAGGCCTTCGGGTTCGTCCCACGAGAAGGATGAGGACATGAGGGGGCAACTCCCGTTTCGGGGCAGGGACATCCATGTGGAATACGGATACGTTAAGGAAAGCGGATATACGGGTGCATGAAGGGACGTGCGGACTGACGCAAGGGCAGCGGAGAGCGACTGCCACGTGTCAGTGAGAAGGAGACGCGATCGGCTCGGAGCGGGGAGCCGGAGCGCGGAAAGGGGCCGGAGTCCGGCGGAGGGTCAGCGACAGAGCGCGCTGCACGCCACGCCGAAGTCGATGACTCGGCGCTGCGTCAGAAGGGCAGCGGAAGCGGTCGCGTGCAACATGCGCCCATCATGACCGGCCGTGACGGTTCGCGTCCAACGACGATTCCGCATCAAAATCGATCAGGAATCGCGATCGGTCGATCCGAACGGTTACTGTCGCGGCATGTCCCGACCCGTCCTCGACATCGTGGCCCTGCGCAGCCTGACCGCGATCGCGGACTGCGGCGGCTTCCACCGCGCCGCGCAGACGCTGGCCCTGAGCCAGTCCGCGGTCAGCCAACACGTCCGCAAACTGGAGAAGGCGCTCGGACGGCCCGTCGTCGAGCGAGAGGGACGCGGCACCCGGTTCACGCCGGAGGGGCGGCTGCTTCTGGAGCAGGCCCGTCGGATCCTCGCCGTGCACGACGAGGCCGTACGCAGCCTGTTCGACGCGGACGGCGACACGGTCACCGTCGGCTCCACCGAGCACGCCGCGGACCAGTTCCTGCCCCGGCTCACCGCCGCCGTCCAGGCCGTGCGGCCCGGCTGTCGGGTCCGCTTCCGCATCGACCGCTCCGCCCGGCTCGTCGAGGCCGTGGAACGCGGCAGCGTCGATGTCGCGGTGTACGTCACGGAGGCCGCCGCCACCGAGGGCACACCCGTCGGGGGCCTCCCGCTCACCTGGCACACGGTCCCCGGCTGGGAACAGCCGCCCGCACCGGCCCCGGTCCCGCTGGTGGCCATCGAGGACCCCTGCGCGATCCGCCGCCGGGCCATCGCGACCCTGGCCGCGCACGGCGTGCCCGCCACGGTCGTCGGCGACGCCGGGTATCTCGCGGGCGTGCTCGACATCGCCCGCACGGGCCAGGGCGTGGCCCTGCTCGCCGCCGTGGGCCCGGCCCCGGACGGCCTGACCCCGTACACGGGCCTGCCCGCGGTCACCCCCATAGCGATGAGCGCACTCGCCCGCCCCGGCGCGGACCCGGCGACGGTCGAGGCCGCGTTCACCGCAGTACGCGAACTGCTGCGCTGAGGCCGGCCGGGCAGGCGGTCGGTCAGCCCACGGTTAGCCCAGCATCCGGGCCAGCACGTCCCGTTTGCAGCGGCCGTACCTCCGTGACCAGGTCACGCCCCTTACGGGTCAGGCGGACCGACACGCCCCGGCGGTCCTCCGCGCCGACGGAGCGCTCCACCAGGCCCTCCTTCTCCAGCCTGCCGATCACCCGGGACGGCGCGCTCTGGCTGAGATGCACCCGTCCGACGAGGTCCAGCACCCGGCACTGGTCGCCCTCCTCGGGCGACGCGGCGGCCGACATGTCGAGCACCTCGAAGTCGCTCGCGCCCAGTCCGTGCGGGTGCAGCACATGGTCGATCTCGCACATCGTGCGCGCGTGCACGGACAGGATGTCCCGCACTGTTCCTCGAGCCGGCTGTCGGCCGCGTTCACTGCCATACACCCGAAGTTAATGCGCATGCATCGACATCGGAGGAGGGGCGGACGTGCGGGTGAAGGTCCGCACGCCAGCCCTGACCTGCCGCGAGGCGTTGCCGCTGCCGCTGCCGAGCGAGCTCGCCGAAGCGGCATGCGATGCGCGGCATGCGGTGCACGAGAGCCGCGTCGGGTGTCTCAGCGGTGGGCGGCGCGGTTCATCTCGACGACGTCGTCGACGGTGGGGTTGGCCGGGAGGGCGGCGAAGCGTTCCGGGAGGCTGTCGCGGATGGCCGCGTCCTTGGCGCGGTCGGCTGCGGCCAGGGCTGTCGGCAGCTCGTCGAGGGTCAGTTCGGTGCAGTAGGCGGGGCCGTTGGGCTGCTGGCGCCAGGAGTCGGCCAGTATGCCGGCGTCGTAGGGGTCGAAGCCGGTGTCGTCCACCAGGCTCATGGCCACCTTCCGCGCCTGCTCGGAGTCGGCGGCGACGGGGATGGCAATGCGGCCGGGCTTTCCGGCCGGCAGGCCCCGGGTGCGCTGGGTCTCGGCCAGGGCGGCGTTCCACGCCTTGACCACGGGGCGCCCCAGCTGCTCGGCGTTCCACACGCTCTCGACCTGGCCGTTGTCCACGGCCTCGATGTGCCCGCTGAGGTGCGGATAGTAGTTCGAGGTGTCGATGATCACCGTCTCGGCGGGGACCGAGGCGAACAGGCCGGCCAGCTTCCCCGCCACCCCGAAGGGGATGGCCAGGACGATGACGTCCCGGCCCTGGACGGCGTCGGCAAGGTCCGCCGCGCGGGCCCCGGACTCCAGCACCTCGGCCCGGACGGCCTCGGGGCCGCGGGCGTCGGCCACCTGGACGTCGTGGCCCGCCGCGCTGAGCTTGGCAGCGAGGTTCCCGCCGATGGCACCGGCGCCTATGACAGTAATTTTCATGATTTGTCCCTTGAATGGTTGTGCCGCCCCTGAGGGCAGCGCGATGTGATGGCCGTGTGGTGGTGCCGCCTGGCGTTGCGGGGGCGGGGCTGGGTAACTGGCGGTTTACGCCTGGGTGTCCCGCTCGCGGTAGCCGCTGGCGATGAGCGTGCGGAGCCGGTCGAGCGACTCCTCCTCGGTACCGGTGCCCTTGATCCAGGCAACGGAACAGGCCGCGAGGAACAGGTCGTGCCCCCGCACCGACGCGCGCACGCGCCCCGCGAGCTGCGCGGCTCGCACGTACTGATCGGTGGCGGCGATGAGGATGTCGCAGGGAATCGTGAGCGGGTTGTCCGGCTCCTGCGCCCGGGCCGCGGCCATGAGCGGGTCCGGCAGCCCGCTGAAGGCGCTGAAGTACTCCTCCATCGCCCGCAGCCACTGTTCCAGCGCCTCGGCCGGGTCGCCGAGCTGATCGATGTCCGCCTGGCGGGCCACCAGTTCTTCGGAGCGCGTCTGCAGCACAGCCGCCAGCAGTGCTTCACGAGTGGGGAAGTGCCGGTACAGGGTGGCGGGCCCGACTCCCGCCTCCTTGGCCACCGCCTCGAGGGAGGTGCCGACCCCGTGCTGCAGGAAGTGACGCTGCGCGGTCTCCAGCAGGGCCACGCGGTTGCGCTGGACGTCCGCGCGGGGCTTGCGTCCCCGCAGTTCACCGGCGCTCATGCACCCTCCTGCCTGCCATGATCGTGCG
The DNA here is from genome assembly GCF_045040855.1 of Streptomyces sp. NBC_00009. NCBI lineage: Bacteria > Bacillati > Actinomycetota > Actinomycetes > Kitasatosporales > Streptomycetaceae > Streptomyces > Streptomyces sp. NBC_00009. The sequence goes on along the minus strand of NZ_CP108312.1, from coordinate 240,515 downwards.
GCCGCATCAAAACGGATGCTGCCTCCGTACGCATTCGAGAGTAAAACGGAGGGGGCATCCGGTCAAACGGGCGGCCCGACCACGGTGCCCGGACAGAGCAGGGGGCCGACATGTCTGGCCGCAGAGCGCAGGGCACAAGCCGTGCGGGCTGCACCATTCCAGGCTGCCCTTGTCCGGCCCCTCCCGCGCCGAGCCTGGCCCGCCCCCCGGGCCAGGACATCAGGGGGTGACCTGCTGGTGCCCGATGACGGAGAGCAGTTCCAGCTTGCTGTGGCTCTCCGTGCCGGGGCGAGTGGTCAGGACCACCAGAGTCTGGGCGCGGTTCTCGGTGAACAGGACCTGGGCGTCGACGTCGATGCGGCCGAGTTCGGGATGGAGGATGGTCTTGCAGTCGTCGTAGCGTCGGGCTACCTCCTGAAGTTCCCACATGCGGACGAACTCAGGGCTGTGCTCCTGGAGTTCGGCGAGGATCCGGGCGGCTCGTGGGGTGTCGCTGCCGGCTGTGAGCGCGGCCCGCAGGCGTGCTGCCTGGGCGCGGCCGTGGCGCTCGCGGCTCTCCTCCGGAACCATCCGACGTTCGGCCGGATCCATGAACCAGCGGTAGTAGGCGCTGCGGGCCAGGCCGGTGTGGCGGGTCTGGTCGCCGAGCAGCGCGACGGCCAAGGGGTTCATCGCGAGGGTGTCGACCAGATCGGTCTGCACCAGGGCCGCGAGTCGTCCAGGCGGTCCAGGACCCGCATCAGCGTCGGGCTGACGTGCTCGGAGCGGTGGAAGCGGGCCGGGGCGTTGTGGCCGATGAGCACGAAGAGATGGTCGCGTTCGTCCAGGGTCAGCCGCAGCGCCCTGGCGAGAGCTTCGGTGATCTGGACGGAGGGCTGCGGAGCACGCTGCTGTTCCAGCCGGGCGTAGTAGTCGGTGGACATGCCGGCGAGCTGCGCGACCTCCTCGCGGCGCAGCCCTTGCGTACGCCGGCGTGGCCCCTCGACCAGCCTGACGTCGCGGGGCCGCAGCGCCTCACGCCGGTGGCGCAGGAATTCCGCCAGTTCCTTTTTGTCCATGCCCCCATCCTCGCCGCGTCCCGCCCGGCTATCCAGAGACCGCCGATCCATGGCTGAGTCCTCCTCTCCCACCTCCGCGAAGCCGCCCGTACGGCCGACGCCGAGAGCGCTCCCGGCGCGACGATCCGGTGTTCACTTGACCTGCATGAACCGCTGGGCAATTCGCCGACTGTCGCCGGTGCGCCGCAGGCCGTCGGCAGGGAAGACGGCCTGCGACGACGGTTCGTCGACGACGCCCGACGCTTGGGACCTGCCCCGGGCCTCGTCACCCCGGCCCACCCGACACGACGGTGTTCGTCGTGTGACGGGCGCTCGCGTGTCTCTCGCTCCGGTCCGACGACCGAGGTGCAGCCGCAGACGCTTCCTTACCGTTCCGCGTCCTCGGTGAGGACCACCCCGAGGCGGTCCTCGCGTTCGCCCATGATGCGACTCCACAGTGCCCGCCCGCGTGCTCTTGTTCCGCGTCGGTGCCTATAGGTCGTCAGCTGCCGCTGATCATGGCGAGGACGTTGTCGTAGGAGCCGTTGGCCTCTGCGTCGCGGATGAACCTAGCGCGCTCGACGACAAGCTCTTTCGCGTCGGGCTGCTCGCGCAGCAGGTCGAGGGTCTCGGTGAGGAAGTCGTCCAACGGCATGGATTGGTCGCTGTCCTGCTGGCCCAGCAGGGTCGTGCGCACGCCCGGCGGGACCACCTCTATCACCTGGACACCGGCGTCAGCGCCGGCGAGCTGGATGCGCAGGCTCTCGGAGAAGGAGTGCAGCGCGGCCTTGGTCGCGCTGTAGGTCGGGGTGCTCTGGTACGGGACGAATGCCAGCGCGGAGGTGACGTTCATGACGACCGCGTCGTCCTTGCCCACCAGCAGCGGCAGGAAGGCGTACGTCATCCGGATCGTGCCGAGCAGGTTGACCGTGACGTGATCCTCGGCGATCGGGAGTTCGGCCGGGTCGAGGAGGTTCTCCAGCAGCATGATGCCGGCGTTGTTGACCAGGACGTTCAGCCCCGGGTGGCTCGCCGCCACTGTCTCACGGGCCCGGGCGATCGAGTCGGGGTCCGCCACATCGAGGACGAGCGCATCGATGCCCGGGTGCTCGGCCGTGATGTCGTCGAGGAGTTCCTTGCGCCGGCCGGCGACGATCACCTTGTTGCCGGCCTCGTGCAGACGCAGGGCCAGACCGAGGCCGATGCCCGAGGTTCCGCCGGTGATCAGGATCGTGTTGCCGGTCATCTTCATGGGGGTCTTGCTCCTTCGGTACGGCGGGCCGGTGAGCGCCCGGTGCCTCGACCGTAGGGGCGCCCGCGCAGGGGCGGGAGAGGAAGGTTTATCCATGGATCGGCGGTCTCTGACTCGTGAAGCGGCCCCGCGCAGCGGATCCGGTGTCGTGGGCGGCGATGGTGACGTCGATGCCGAGGCGGTCGGCGTCGGATGAGAAGACGTCGAGGGTGGTGACCGAGCCGCCCAGCCCCTCCATGGTGGCTGTCAGCTGGGATACCGCGTTGCCTGCCGCGGGACTTCGATCCGGATGGTCACCGAGTAGGAGACGCTGGGCGTGCTCACGGAAGGGTCCTCATCTGTCCTGGTGCACGGCGGCCTGGAGGATGCCGCCGGCGGGTGATGTATATGCCGTTGAGGGGGGACTGCACTCGACGGGCACGGCTACTTGTCGGCGCCGACCTTGGTGGTGTCCAAGTCGGCCTGCGGCGGCGTGGTGGTGCGGGAGTGCAGGACCTTGCGGGCCTGTTCGGTGTCGAAGTCGTTCTCCCACTTGCCGATCACGATGGTGGCGACGGCGTTGCCGAGGACGTTGATGAACACGCGGCCCTCGTTGAGGATGCGGTCGACGCCGACGATCAGGGAGAGTGCGGCCAGCGGGATGTGGCCGACCGCGGTGACGGTGCTGGCGAGGACGATGAACGCGCCGCCCGCAATCCCGGCGGTGCCCTTGCTGGTGAGCATCATGACGCCGACCATGACGAGTTGCTGCTGCCAGGACAGGTCGATGCCCATGGCCTGGGCCAGGAAGAGGGAGGCCATCGTGAGGTAGACGGCCGATCCGTCCAGGTTGAAGGAGAACCCGGACGGGATGACGATCCCGACCACCGGGCGGCCGACGCCGAGGGTCTCCAGCTTGCGTACCAGTTGCGGCAGTACGGCCTCGCTGGAACAGGTGCTGAGGGCGACGAGCAGTTCGGCCTTGAGGAAGCGCATGAGGCCGAACAGGCTCAGGCGGCATGCCCGCATGATGGCGCCGAGGACGACCAGGACGTAGACGATGCAGGTCGCGGTGAACAGGATGATGAGGTAGCCGAGCTGTTTGAGGCTCTCTGCGCCGTAGGTGGCGACCACGGTGGCCAGCGCGCCGAAGGTGCCCAAGGGCGCGAGCCGCATCACCCAGCCCACGATGCGGAACACGACGTCCGACAGCGCCTTGATCCCGCGGGTCAGCGGTGCCCCTTCTTCTCCGGCCATGTTCAGGGCCACACCGAAGACGATCGAGACCATCAGCGCGGCCAGGATCGCATCCCCGGTGATCGCGCCCAGCAGGGAGGCGGGGATGAGGGAGGAGACGAAGCCGGTGAAGGTGGCGTGCTCGATGGCGGTCTTGGGCACGTCGTCGGCGTTCAGTGACGAGGGGTCGACGTGCAGGCCGGAGCCGGGCTGGAAGATGTTGGCGACGACCAGCCCGATCAGCATGGACACCAGGGACAGCACCAGGAAGTAGCCGATCGCCTTCACACCGATCCGGCCCGCCTTGCGCAGGTTGTCCATGGAGGCGATGCCGGTGGTGACCACGCAGAAGACGACCGGGATCACGATCATCTTGACCAGCGCGATAAACCAGTCGTTGAGCGGCTTCAGGTCCTCACCCAGCCCGGGCGCGAGGATGCCTACGGCAATGCCGAGGACGGCGGCCAGTACGACCTGGAACCACAGCTCACGTATGAGACGGCTCAGCCGTGACCGCTGCGGGCGGCCGGCGGCGGCGGTGCTTGTCATCGTTGGTGCTCCCTTGCACGACGATTGTGTGTAGCCCTGTCCCGTGGGGGGTGCGGGGGACGCGGCGCGGCTCGCGCCCCCGATCTCGTGTGTGGCGCCCGTGTCCGGCGGCGCCGGCCGACGGCGCCCGCCCGGTGGCGGACGCGTCCGCGATGGCGGGGTGGCGGTCAGCTGTGCAGGGCGCGCAGCACCTTGTAGAAGGCGGCCTTGCTCTCGAAGCCGATGCCGGGGGTGTCGGTCAGGCCGACGCGGCTCTTCTCGACGACGGCGTCGTCGGCGAAGCCGCCCGTGGGCTGGAACTCGCCCGGGTAGGACTCGTTGCCGCCGAGCTTGAGGGCGGCTGCGATGTGCAGGGAGAACTGGTGCCCGCCGTGCGGGATACAGCGCCTCGATGACCAGCCGTGCTGACGGAGCATGTCCTGGATGCGCAGGTACTCCACCAGACCGTAGGAGAGCGCGGGGTCGACCTGGATGGTGTCGCGGTCGGGGCGCAGGCCGCCGTAGCGGATCAGGTTGCGGGCGTCCTGGAGGGAGAAGAGGTTCTCGCCCGTGGCGATGGAGCCGGTGTAGTGCTCGGCGACGGTGGCGTTGAGGTGGTAGTCGAGCGGGTCGCCGATCTCCTCGTACCAGAACAGCCCGTAGGGCTCGATGGCCCGCCCGTACTCCAGGGCCGTGTTGAGGTCGAAGCGGCCGTTGACGTCGACGGCCAGCCGGGAGCCGTCGCCGTCCAGGACGTCGATGACGGCCTCGATGCGGCGCAGGTCCTCCGCCAGGTCGGCGCCGCCGATCTTCATCTTGACGACGTCGTAGCCCAGGTCGAGGAAGCCGCGCATCTCGTCCTGAAGGTCGGTGAGGGTCTTGCCCGGGGCGTAGTAGCCGCCGGCGGCGTAGACGAAGACGGAGTCGTCGGGCTGCCCGTCGCCGTAGCGCTCGGACAGGTACCGGTACAGCGGCTTGCCCTCGATCTTGGAGGCCAGGTCGAACAGGGCCATGTCCACCACACCGACCGCGACCGAGCGCTCGCCGTGCCCGCCGGGCTTCTCGTTGTTCATCATCACGTCCCACGCCGTGGCGTGGTCCAGGCCGCCCCGCTCGTCGAGCAGGCTGCCGGGCTCGGCCTCGAGGAGGCGGGGCAGGACCCGGCGGCGCAGGATCTCTCCGGCGCTGTAGCGGCCGTTGGAGTTGAAGCCGTAGCCCACCACGGGCTTGCCGTCCCGGATGACGTCGCTCTCGATCGCCACGATCGAACAGTCCATGGAGCTGAAGTCGATCCAGGCGTTGCGGATCGAGGAGCTGATCGGAACGACGCCCTCGTAGACGTTGGTGATCTTCACTCAGAGCCTCTCTCATATCTTATAAGATGTGACGCCTGTTAGAGTGAGCGGGTCCAATGCGGGATGTCAAGGGGTGGGGAACCTCCGGAAAGGAACGGTCAGGGGGCTATGGCAGGACAGAACCTGTTCTTCAGCAAGAGCGACCTCGCCTACGCAGAACTCCGCGATCGGATCCTCTTCGGCACTCTTCCTGCCGGGTCACGGCTCGCCCAGTACGACCTCGCCGAGTCCCTCAACATGAGCATCACGCCCCTGCGCGAGGCCATCCGCCGCCTCAGCAGCGAGGGACTCGTCACCGTCGACACCCACCGCGACGTCCGGGTCTCCGTCATGAACTCGAACGAGGCCCGCCAGCTGTTCGAGGTCCGCCTGTCCCTGGACCCGACCGCCGCCGAACTCGCCGCCCAGCGACGCACCGACGACGACATCGCCACGATGCAGGCCGCCGTCGACAAACTTCTCCCCGTCACCCGCCAATGGGGGGAAGAGGCACTCACGGCCCACCGCACCTTCCACCAGGCGCTGTACCGGGCCTCGCACAACGACGTCCTCATCCGTCTCCTGGACGACCTGTGGGACAAGTCCGACCGCTACCGTCGCCTCGGCCTCGAACTCCCGCCCGGCGACGAACCCCGCACCCGGGACCTACAGGAACACCACCAGCTTGTCTCCCTCATCGTGGACGGCCGCGCCGCCGAAGCCGCCCAGTTGATGCGAGGCCACATCACCCACAGCCTCACCGCCACCGCCATCAGCGCCCTCGAAGACCGCGAGGGCATGCGCGTGACGTGACGCGCGGCGACCAGCGCCGTCGTGATGCGTGGGGGGACTGATGTTCTACCTCTGATCTTGGCAGTGCTCCGCCCTTCAGGGCGGGGGTGAAGGCCATCTCAAAATAGCTCTGACCCGCACCGAAGTACGGGTCAGAGCTATTTTCGTCAGCCACTTATACGGGGCGCTGCTGGTTCTCGATGTACTGCTTGACGACGGTCAGCGGTGCTCCGCCGCATGATCCGGCAAAGTAGGAGCCGGACCAGAAGTGTCCGCCCCACAGGTGTCGGCGGACGTGGCTGTCGTACTCCTGGCGGAGCCTGCGGGAGGACACACCCTTGAGGCTGTTGACGAGCTTGGAGAGCTGGACCTTGGGCGGGTAGTGGACCAGGAGGTGCACGTGGTCCTGCTCGCCGTTGAACTGCTTCAGTTCGGCCTCGAAGTCGGCACAGACCTCCCGCATGATCTCCTCGGTGCGCGTCAGCATGGCGTCCGTGAACGCCTTGCGCCGGTACTTGGTAACGAACACCAAATGGACATGCAGGTTGTAGACAACGTGGCGGCCGGTCCTGACATCGGGGTTTGGCTTCCAGCGCGGTGACATAAGCCAACTGTAGTAGGGTGATTTTCATGAGCGAACTCGGGTTGGAGAAGCGGCAGTTCGGGCATCGCGCCCGTCTGGCGCTGCCCCCTGCCCTGATCCTCAAGGCTGATGAGCAGGCACACGCCGCCCGCACCATGTGGAACTGCCTTCACGCCTGGTGGCAGATGATGCCGAAGGACAAGCGGACCCTGGCGAACGCGGACGCCGCGATACGCCAGGCCCGCAAGGACATCGGCTTTCTTGCCGTGCTCCCCGCGCAGGCCGCGCAAGCCGTGCTCAAGACGTACTTCCGGGCGTGGGTGAACTGTTGGGACGGCCGGGCAGACGCCCCGAACTTCAAGGGCCGGTTCCGGTCGGTGATGTCGGTGGACATCCCGCAGGGCCGCGACCTCCAGATCAAGCGTGTGCACGGCCGTTGGGGCATGGGCAATATCCCCAAGTTGGGTCGTGTTCGGTTCCGCTGGACCAAAGATCTGCCCGTCGGCAAGCATGCCGACACAGACAACCGAATCACCGGAGCGCGGCTGGTCAAGGATCACCTTGGCTGGCACATCGCCTTCCGCGTGACGACGATGGAGACCACGCCCGCACCCCACCAGGGGCCCGAGGTCGGCATCGACGCCGGGGTGAACCTGCCTCTCGCCCTCTCCGACAGCAACCACTTCGACCACGGCCGCGCTCCTCGCCTCCCGGACGGCAGGGCCGACCGCGACAAGTGGCTGAACGCAGACGAGAAGGCCAAACTGCTGCGCCTGGAACGCCGAGCCGCGCAGCGCAAGGCGCACCGTAAGCCTGGCGAGCGCACCAGCCGCCGCCTTCACCACACCTATGACCAGATCCGAGGGTTGCGCGCAAAAGCCACGCGACGCCACCAGGACTGGCAGCACAAGACCACCACCACCCTCGCCCAGCAGTACGGCACGGTCGTGGTCGAAGCACTCACCATCACGAACATGGTCAAGTCCGCTCGGGGAACCGTCGAGGAGCCGGGGAAGAACGTCAAGCAGAAGTCGGGCCTGAACCGCTCCATCGCCCAAGAGGCGTGGGGCCGCACGGTCACGATGCTGACGTACAAGACCGCCCGGTATGGGGGCACCCTGCACAAGGTTCCAGCCCCCGGCACCTCCCAGCGTTGCTCGGCATGCGGCTTCACCACGCCGGGCAGCAGAGAAGACCAGGCCACGTTCGTGTGCAAGAACACCGGCTGCGGATGGTCAGGCAACGCCGACTGGAACGCGGCCCGGAACATCTTGCATCTGTACCGGACGGGCCTCGTGCTCGTCCCGGCTGCCGGAAGGGCAGTCGTCAGGCGCGCTCGCCGCGTCAAGCCACCTACCGCAAGGTAGGGCGGAATCTCCCTCGTTTACGGGGGAGATCGCTTCAAATGTCACCTTCAGCACTAGAAGAATTAGTCGATGGCCATCCGCTGCCGGTCTGCTCGGCCGGAGCGCGATAGGCACCTGGCATCGCGGTGGCCTCATCGTTGGCCGCCCAGGTCGCGTCAACGACGCCTGCGGGGGCCAGACGTACCTGCCTCGGCCATCACGGTGGGAATCAGCGAGGCGACGGCGCCTGCTGCGCAACCTCGGACTGGTCACTGGGGAACGCCGCGGACGCTCAATCGTCTACGCCCTCTACGACAACCACGTCGCCGACTCGATCAGGCCCTTCACCACGTCGAACACCTGCGGCTGGGCATCCGGGACACCCCGGCGGCCGTCCCGCCCGGGAGCCGGTCACAGCTGGGCCTGCCGCGCGCTGCGGACCGCGCCACAGCCGCACGCATCCCCCGCCTGCCGCCCCAGCAGCCTCACCTATTGGTCCGCGGCTCCTTTCTGGTTCAGAGCCCGGGTCAGTTCGCGGTTAGCCGCGCGGGCAGCCTCCAGCCCCGCGTCTTTCTCCTCCAGTTGCGCCGACAGGTCGGTGTTTGCCTGCTCCAGGCGGGTGACTTGGCGCTGCAGTTCTTCCTGGTCCGCTGAGGCGCCCAGCCCTGATTCCCGCCACGCCTGCTCGCCCATCAGCTCGGAGAGCCGCTGTTCCAGGCTCCGAGTCTGGGTGACGAGCCGGGTGTTGCGGGCGTGCGCGTTTGCGAGGTCGGCCTGGAGGGAGGCCAGGCTGACCGGCGGCCCGGCCGCGGCATCCGATGCGGAGGGCTGTAGTTCTGCGGCATGGATGAGGGCGAGTAGGTCGCGGTGGCGGTAGAGGAAGGTGCGGTCGACGCCGGCCTGCCGGGCGATGCCGCTCACGCTGATCGCCGTACCCGTGCGGATGGCCTGCTGGATAGCGGTCGTCACGCGCTGGCGGCGGCGTTCGCCGTCGGCGCGACGGCCGGCGGTCATGGCGGTGGTCATGCGGTCCTCGTGGTGTGGACGTCGGGCAGGGGCTGGCCGATGCGGGGCATGCCGAGCATCACGCTGCGGCGTACGACGGCGACGGTCTCGCCGATTTGGGCCTGTTCCTCGTCGGTGAGGTCACCGAGATCGGCCTTGACCCGCTCGATCAGCCGACGCACTCTGCGGATCTCCTCCTCAGAGGGCGTGGCTTCGCTGCGCGCCCAGTCGTCGGCTGCGAACGCCGACATCAGCCGCTCCCGACCGCGCAGCAGATCGGCCAGGTACGCCTGCAGGTCCGGCAGGTAGGAGACGTCGGTACGGAAGTGGTCGCAGCCCACGCACCGGAACCGGATGGGTCAACTCTGCCCGCCAGCCGCGACGTTCGAGGGCTCCTGGCAGACGCCGTAGGGGACACTGACTTCCCCGATCGCCCGCCGTACGTGCTCGGAGTCCAGCAGCGACTGGGTCTTGCGCCAGACGCGGGTGCCGTTGCGGTCGGACTGCAGGGCAATCACCCGGTCCACGGCGTCTCGCCGCCGCTCCTGGCTGACCCGGTAGTAGTTCTGGGTGGTCTTGAGGTCGGAGTGGTCCATCAGCTCCTTGAGGACGTCCGGGGCCACACCGGCATCCGCGTGCCGCCGGGCGTAGCTGTGACGGTAGGCGTAGGGGAAGATCCGGCTCTTGTCGAAGGGCAGCATCCGGGTGACCGCCTGCCCGTTCTCCTCCACGGTGGTAGGGACCAGGAAGTCGGGCAGCGAGTCGACCCAGGTGCGGTGGCCTTCGCCGATCGAGTGGATCGCCTTGGTGCCGTGTGGGTTGGCCCGCATGCTGGGCAGCAGTTTCAACTCGCCGACGGGAGTGTTCGGGAACATCTCGCGCACCCGCTGCTGCTGGGTGGTGATGACGCCCGCGGTGGCTTTACCGATCGGCAGCCGCCGCCCCTTTCGGTAGGACTTGTGGTTGTCGTAGACCAGGACCAGGGAGCCGTCGGGGTCCTGCCCCAGGCAGTCAACGGGCAGGTCGCGGATCTCTTCGGGGTGTCGGCCGGTGTCCATCAACAGTTCGGTGATCCCGGGCACTGCGACATGCAAGGAACATCGCCACCAGCTCCTCGTCCGACGCCTGGTCCACCTCCGTCTGCGGCTCCTGCAACCGGTGCCGGGCCCGCAACCGGGTAGTACAGGCCTGTCTCCTCCCCCTTCGCTTCCTTCCGGCAGATCCCGGCTGTCCGCCAGCTCGTACAACTGACCCAGCGCCGACCGCGGTGCCGCGCCAACAGACACCGCGTACGACAGCAAGCCGCGCACTGCGGCCAGCACTCCGTTCACCCGCCGCTCTCCCCGCCCCGGCTTCGTCCCCGGACCCCACACCAACGTCGGATTCTCGGCGCCCAGCCGACTGGGCGAGTAGCGCAGCCACACCATGAACAACCCCATGTCGGCGGCGGCCTCTTCCCACCGCCGGCCCGTCGTCCGGCACCAGCGGAGATAGAAGGCCGCTCCGCTGGCGCACGACCGTGTCGTCAGCTCCGTCCGACTCCGCCCGAATCGCAAGAACCGAAGCCACTGATCGGCCACAGACACGACACAGAACTCGTCATCGACCACGGTCCAATACCGCGCTCCTGACGGCAGATCAACGGGAAACGCCCGCACGTGCAACTCCTCTGAAGTGACGGTTCATGCAACAACCCGCCACAGAGCCACAGCCCCCGAGAACGAGCCTCAGAAGACCAACGAAGTCTCCCGTCCCACGTCACACCACGGCCGTACCCGCCTCAGAAAACGGCAGGTCCTCGCCCGCGCGTACGAGCCGTGGGGGCGCGAGCGCCTGGTGATCGACACCGCGGAGTAGCGCCCTCATGAATTGCCGGGCCGGTTCGCCCGGCACCTCAACGTACGCCGAGCGGCCCGAACCACCCCGCGCAGCCTGTCCGTTGACACCTTCACACGTCGCGTGCTTGCATCGCGCCATGCCACCACTGGAGCCTCTGACGCGCCGCCGCACCGTGGACCTCGTCCGCGTGGCTGCCGCACTGTGTCGGTTCCCCGGCTGATCACTCCCTTCCGCGCTCCCACCTCCAACAGTCGGACCCACCGGTCCTGTTGGATTCGGCAGTCCGGCCTGGATGTCGCGCGCCGGCTCGCGCTGTCTCCTCTCCCCACGTCCGGCTTCCACACTGATGACGAGGACCGTCATGCCCGCATCCGCTGTGCCTCCACCCCGTCCCGCAACCCGTCTCGACGAAACCGCCTACGACCGTCGCAGGCTCCGCCAGTGGCTCGCCGGGGATGCCAGGGCGGACGGGGTCAGCCGCCGCCGTCTGCTCACCCTGCTCGCCGCCACGGCCGCCGCGACCTCACTCCCCACGCCGCGCCCGGCCCGCGCCGCCGACACCCCGATCGTCAAACCGCTGCCGCCCGAGTGGTTCATCCAGCGCGGCACCAACGCCGAGATCCGCTGGGAGGCCCTGCGCGGAACCGGCCACCACACCCCCAACGAACGGTTCTTCGTGCGCAACCACACCGCCACCCCCGTCCTGGAGGCGGACGACTGGCAGCTGCGGCTGTGGGGCAGCGGGCTGCGGGGCGCGCCCGGCGAGGACAAGCCGGTGGCGTTCGGATACGACGATCTGCGCGCCCTGCCGGCCGTCACCCGGACCGCGTTCGTCGAGTGCGCCGGAAACGGCCGCGGCTACTACACCACCCAGCAGGGAGACACCGTCACCGGCACCTCGTGGACGCTCGGCGCGGTCGGCGTCGCCCGCTGGCGCGGGGTGCGCCTGGCCGACGTACTGCGCAGGGCCGGGCTGTCCTCCTACGCCGTGGACGTCCAGCCGCGTGGCTTGGACGCCGAGTACGTCAGCGGCAGTGAGAGCCTCGGCCGGGTGCGCCGCCCGCTGCCGCTGGCCAAGGTGCTGGACGACGTCCTGCTCGCGTACGAGATGAACGGCGAGCCGCTGCCGTTCGACCATGGGTATCCGGTGCGGGTGCTGGTGCCTTCGTGGGTGGGGATCGCGTCGATCAAGTGGGTCGGCGACATCGAGGTGTCCGCGCAGCCGCTGTTCTCACCCTGGAACACCACCTTCTACCGGATGTTCGGCCCCGCCCACCCGGAGGAGGGCAGCGCGCCGTTGACCCGGCAGACGATCAAGAGCGCCTTCGAGCTGGCGAGTGGTGCCACGTTCCGCGTGAGCGAGGACCAGGTGCTGCACGGCCGGTCCTGGTCGGGCGCGGGAGCCGTCGCGCGGGTCGACGTCAGCACCGACGGCGGGACGAACTGGCGGCCGGCCCGGCTGCACGACCATCCCCGTGCCGACACCTGGACCCGCTGGTCCGTCACCTGGAAGCCCGAGATACGCGGCGCCACCCACTTCCTGGCCCGCGCCACCGACACGGCCGGCCACAGCCAGCCGGACATCGCTGTGCCCAACACACAGGGCTATCTGTTCGACGCGGTGGTGCGGCATGCGGTGACCGTGATCTGACGGCGGTCGCGAGGATCACGGTGCCTGCGCGGATGACGACGAAGTCTCCGGTACGGGGTGTTGAATCCGTCTGCCCCCGTGGCGCGCCCCGTCGAGGGTCAGTCAGCAAGTTGCAGTCAGGACTTCGTGGCGCGGCTTTCTTCGGCTGGCGGGGACAAGTCTTGGACTTGTCGAGGTGCCTGTGCACCGTGGACCGTGGCACGCCGAATGGGGCACGATCTGCTGTCCATCGGCGGCGTCCCCGCCGCTCGAAGGACTCGAAGGACTCGATGACCGGGCGATGCGCTGGGTGATCTTCGGGGACCGGAGCCAGCATCGCAGGTGGTCGTAGTCGTAGCCCTTGTCGCTCTTCAACTCAAGGGCCGCATCCAGGACTCGGCCAGGACGATCTTCTCGGCTCCCCGCGCGAACGCCCAGGCCGCCAGGGTGAAGGCCCGCATGACGTCTACGACCACAGCCCCCGACGGAGTCTCGGCCGGCTCTGGGGTGGAGACGAACCGGAAGCGCCGGGGCACTTCGGAGTCCCCATCGGACCCGGAACGGTTCGGTGCCCTCATGTCATGACCGCGGATCTGCGCTCGGACGGCGGAAGCAGGAGGATCTCCAGGGCACGGGCGCAGGTGCGGGCCTGGGTGAGGAACCAGTCCATGCGGTCCGCCGTGATGACTTCCGGTGTGGCGCGGACGGCCAGCGCAAAGCGCGCGGAGTCCGCGTGATCGAGCACGGGCACGGCCAGGGTGCGGATTCCGTACGCCGACTCGCCGTCGTTGAGGGCGTGCCCGTCGGCGCGCACCCGTTCCAACTCCTCGGCAAGGCGCGAGGGGTCGACGATGGTGCGGTCCGTGAAGGCGCGCAGCGGCGGCAGCGATTCCGCACCGCCCTCGCCCGCACGGGGCCAGGCGAGCAGCACCTTGCCGAGTGCCGTGGAGTGCAGCGGCCTGCGCAGGCCCACCTTCGGCGTGACGGATCCGCCCGCCACGATCACGGCATGCGGACCGCTGCGCAGCGCCAGGTCGGCCGTTGCGCCGGTGCGGTGGGCCAGATCTGCCAGTTCGGGCGCGACGAGGTGGAGTCCGCGCTGGTGGTAGGAGAGGCGGCCCAGTTCGGTGACGGCGGGCCCCAGTCGGTAGCGGGCGGTTCGCGCGTCCTGTTCCAGGAACCCGGCGCCGAGCAGGGTGCGGGCCAGCCGGTGCGCGGTCGAGGTGGAGAGCTCGAGACGGCGCGCGAGCTCCGAGGCGCTGAGGTCCGGGGCGTTGTCGTGGAAACAGTGCAGGACGTCGAGGGCGCGCCGTACCGCCTGCGCGCCTGACGGCGGGGCCTGGGTCATGCGTGGCTCCTCCCATGGCTCCGGCTTCTGGTTCCGGTTCTGACTCGGGTCCCGGTTCCGGTTCGGCTCAGGCCCGGAGATTCCCACATTACGGCACAGTCGAGAGGCTCAAACCACCCTCTGAAATGCCCCGTTCACACCCGTTCCCACATTATGGGAAGCTGCTTGCCCGGGTGTTCAGGCTCGTGTCAGGCTGCGCTCACCCCGCCGGGCCGCCCGGCGGGAAGCCGCAGGGAAGGGAACAGTGCGATGACCGACGCCGCCGTTCCGCCTGCCTTCACCACGCGCCGCCACATCGATCTCGGGCGCGTCTCCAGCATGTCCTGTCGCTGACCCACATCCGGTCCGGCAGCGTCACCGGCAGGCCGGCCGCCGCGCCGGCCTGCCGCACACCTCACTGCCTCGCCTGTTCCGAGGCAACGCCCTTCCTGGAAGAGTCCATGACGCATACCCCTGTGCCCGACACGCTGTGGTTCACCCGCTGTCCCGTGCCCACGGCGACCGGCATCGCCGCCGACCGGCGCTGGCTGACAGCGGAGTTCGCGCCCGACGGCATCGCCGTACGGTCCCTGCAGGACGCGGCACCCGACATCGACGCCACGACCAGGCAGACCCACTACACGCACGCCCTCCCAGGCCTGTTCCGAGAGGGCGGGAACGTGCCTGCGCTGTGGGCCCGTTCACGCGGCGAGCCCACCCGCCTGATCGGTCTCACCTGGATCGAGGAACGGCAGACGATCCTCGTCGCACCGGGCTCCGGCCTCCGCGGCGCGCCCGCACTGCGCGGTCAGCGCCTCGCCATGCCCAAGCACACGATCGCCGTCGACTTCTGGCGTGCCATGGCCCTGCGCGGCTTCGAGGGCGCGCTCGCCTCCGCCGGACTCACGCTGGAGGACGCCGCGCTCGTCGACGTACCGGCGGACGGTCATACGGGGCAGTGGGCCGCAGAACTCGAGGCGCTGCGGCGCGGCGACGTGGACGCCGTGTACGTCAAGGGCGCCCTGGCCGTCGAAGCGGCCCGGCGCGCCGGCGCCGAGGTAGCTGTCGAACTCGACGAACTGCCCGACCGCAGGCATCGAGTGAACAACGGCACACCGCGCCCGATCACCGTCCACCAGAGCCTGCTCGACGACCACCCCGACCTCGTCGACCGCTTCCTCGCGGTGCTGCTGCGCGCCGCCGACTGGGCCGCAGACCGGCCAGAGGACGTCGCCCGCATCCTCGGCGCCGAGACCGGAGCCGGCGCCGAGGGCGTCCAGGGCGCCTACCGCCCCGGCACCCACCGCACCCTCCACCCCGACCTGTCGGAGGAACGCCTCACCCTGCTCGCCCAGCAGGAGTCCGCCCTGCGCGCGCACGGCGTCCTGCCCGAACCCGTCGACGTACGCGCCTGGGCCGACCCCGAGCCGCTGCGCCGCGCCCGTCTCCATCCTTCCGCCGCCTCGTCCAGAACGGACACGTAAGGACCTGCCATGCGCATCCCCCGAATCACCTCGGCTGCCCTCGCCTCCGTCGCCGCTCTCGCCGTCCTCACCGGCTGCGGGACCTCGGAGGCCGACACCGGAGCCAAGAAGGCCGAGGTCACCGTGCGTATCCCGGACCCCGGCAACGCCGGAGTGCTCGCCCTCGGCAAGAAGGACGGCTCCCTGGCCAAGGCCCTGTCGAAGGTGCACGCCAAGGTCGCCTGGACCGGCAGTGCTGGTCCGTTCGCGCCCGCGGCCCAGGCCCTGAACGCGAACCAGCTGGACATCGCCACCGGCTCCATCACCTCCGGCATCACGTCCCTCACGCAGACCCCCGGATTCAAGTTCTTCAGCGCCACCGCGCCGGACCCCGTGGGCGAGGGCATCCTCGCTAAGGACGGCTCGGGCATCGACTCGGTGAAGGACCTGGTCGGCAAGAAGGTCGCTGTCAACCAGGGCGGCACCGGTGAGTATCTGCTGCTCAAGGCCCTCGCCAAGGAAGGGATCCCGGCGAGCAAGGTGGAGCGGGTCTACCTGCGCCCCGACCAGACCGCCGCCGTCTTCAACGCGGGCAAGGTCGAAGCCTGGGCGGTCTGGGCGACGTACTCCGTGGCCGAACTCGGCACCGGCAAGGCGCACTTCATCGCCGACGGGCAGGCCATCGGCTCCGACAACTACAGTCTCACCGCCGTCCGCACCGCCTTCGCGGACCAGCATCCCGAGGTCGTCAAGGCGATCTACCAGTACCTGCACGACGGGAGCGTGAAGGAGAAGAAGAACCCGGCCGCGTACCTCAACGTCACCACGGACGCCGGACCCCAGGCGCTCACCGGCGAGGCCAAGCGCATCCAGATCGAGTTCACCCGCAAGGGCGGAACCGTCGAACCCATCACCGACGCCGACACCAAGCGCTTCAAGGACGTCGCGCACTTCTACGCCGAGCAGAAGGTGACCCGCACCGAGGTCGACATCGCCGCCCACCTCATAGACGTCGGGAAGCTGTCGTGACGGCGACCCACGAGGAGGTGACCCATGAAGGTCCGTCCCACGAAGAGCTGACCCAAAAAGAGCCGGCCCACGAGGGACTGGTCCTCCCGCGCGCGCCTGTTCGGCGGCCCCGCTCCCGGACGTACTCGCTGACGGTACGAGCCCTGGGTCCACTGGTGCTGCTGGCCCTGTGGTGGACGGCCTCCGCCACCGGCGCGCTCACCCCTGACATCCTCGAGTCGCCCGCCGGCGTCGGCCGGGCCGTGGGTGAGCTGTGGGGCAACGGCCAGCTGCCCGACGCGCTCGCCACCTCCCTCACCCGCTCCGGCATAGGCCTGCTCATCGGGCTCACCGCGGGCCTGACCCTCGGCATCACCACCGGCTTCACGCGCCTGGGCGACGAACTTCTCGACTCCTCGCTGCAGACCTTGCGCACCATCCCGTTCCTGTCGCTGGTCCCGCTGTTCATGGTGTGGTTCGGGATCAACGAGATCGCGAAGATCCTGCTGATCGCCGTCGCCACCACCTTCCCGATGTACGTCTCCACCTCCAGCGGAGTGCGCAACACCGACCGCAAACTGATCGAGGCGATGCGCAGCTTCGGGATGAGCCGGATCGGCATCGTGCGCGATGTCGTCCTGCCCGGCGCCCTGCCGTCGCTGCTCGCCGGTCTCCGGCTCTCCATGACGCTCAGCGTGATCGCATTGATCGCGGCCGAGGAGATCAACGCGACGGCCGGAATCGGCTACCTGATGGCGCAGGCGCAGAGCTATGCCCGTACCGACATCCTGGCGGTCTGCATTCTCGTGTACGGGCTGTTCGGCCTCATCGCCGACGGGATCGTGCGGCTTCTGGAACGGGTGCTGATGCCCTGGCGGTCAGCAGGGCAGGGGGCGGGCCGATGAGCACCGCCGTACAAGTCCGCGGTCTGCGGCGGGTGTTCGGTGAGCGAGCTGTTCTCGACGGTCTCGACCTCACCATCGGCAGGGGCGAGTTCGTGGCGCTGCTCGGCGCGAGCGGCAGCGGCAAGACGACACTGCTGCGGATCCTCGGGGCCTTGGACAGCAGCGACGGGGGACAGGTCCTGGTTCCGCGGGCGCGCACGATCGTCTTCCAGGAGCCCCGGCTCGTGCCCTCGAAGCGCGTGCTGACCAATGTGACCGTCGCGCTGCCGCGCGGCGAGGCGGAGCGCGGCCGGCGTGCGCTCGCCGAGGTCGGCCTGGAACGGCACGCCCGGGCCTGGCCCGCCACCCTATCGGGCGGCGAGGCGCAGCGCGTCGCGCTCGCTCGTGCCCTCGTCCGGGAGCCCGAACTCCTCCTGCTCGACGAGCCGTTCGCCGCCCTCGACGCGCTCACCCGGCTGAAGATGCAGGACCTGGTGGGCGAGCTGTGCCGGGTGCACCGCCCAGCCGTGCTTCTCGTCACGCACGACGTCGAGGAGGCCGTGCGCCTCGCGGACCGCGTCTGCGTCCTGCGCGACGGCCGGCTCGTCACCGACGAGCCCGTCACCGTGGACCGCCCGCGCGACCCGGGCGACTCCGCCTTCGCCACGCTGCGGCGACGGCTCCTGAACGACCTCGGCGTGCAGCTCGCCGAGACTGCCAATCTTGCTGAAACCGGAGTGATCTGAGTGACCATCACCATTGGTGTGCACAACAGCAACCCGACCCTCTACTACCTCTCGCGCCTCGATTACGCGGCCGAAGAACTCGCCGCCGTCGGGGAGACGGTCGACTTCCACACCTACACGAACGGCGTGCGCACTGGCGAGCTCCTCACCCAGGGAGTGATCGACTTCGGCGGCACCGGATCGACCCCGCCCGTCACCGCCCAGGCCACCGGGCACGACATCGTGTACACGGCAATCTCGGCGCCGCGCCCCGACCACGGCGCACTCCTCGTCACCGAGGACAGCCCCGTACGCACCGTCGCCGACCTCAAGGGCGGCACCGTCCACCTGGCGATCGGCTCCTGGCAGACCCATCTGGTCGCCAAGGCGCTCGACGACGCCGGACTCTCGTACGCCACCGACATCACCGCCGTACGCAGCGACGAGCACAGCGAGAAGCTGCTGCGCTCCGGTGAGATCGCCGCCTGGGTCGCGCAGGGCCCGCAGCTCGCCGCCGCGCGCCGCGCCGGAGGCCTCCGCGTTCTTGTGCCCACGGGCGACGTCATCACCGACCGCTCGGTGTTCTTCACCCGCAGGGAACTCGCCGAGGGGCAGCCCGAGGTCGTCGAGGCGCTGACCCGGGCACTGCGGCGCGCCGACGACTGGGCCGAGACACACCCGCGCGAGGCTGCCGAGATCGCGGCCGAGTACCAGGGCGGCGCCGCCGACGACTGGGAGACGGCCCTGCGCGCGCTGCCCTGGCAGATTGAGGACGTGAGCGACGCGTTCCTCGCCGAACAGCAGGAGGCCGCAGACATCTTCCTCCGCACCGGCTTCATCGAGCGCCCGGTGAGGGTCGCCCGCGCCGTCGCCCACAAGGCCTGAGGAGTACGTGACATGGCCCCCGAAGTCCTCTGGTACATCATTCCGCGCGAAGGTGCCTACCCTTGGGAGCCGGCGGGGCGCCGGCCCGTCGACCTGGGCTACCTCCAGCAGCTCGCCGGCGCCGTCGAACGCCTCGGCTTCACCGGCGCGCTGCTCGCCACCGACCTGTACGACGTGTGGCCGCTCGGCAGCGCCCTGTCCGCCACCACCAGCACCCGCTTCAAACCGCTGATCGCCGTCCACCCCGGCCTGATCTCCCCGACGCTCCTCGCCAAGATGGCGCTCAGCTTCGACACCCTCTTCGGCGGCCGGCTGCGCTTCAACGTCGTCAACGGCTCGACGAAGGCCCTGCGCGAGTACGGCCTCCAGGTCGAGCACGACGAGCGCTACGCGCTCAGCGCCGAGTACTGGTCGATCGTGAAACGGCTGACCGCCGGTGAGGTCTTCGACCACAAGGGCCGCTTCTACGAGCTCCGGGACGCGGGTGCATCCTTCCGCGACCTGAAACCGGTGCAGGCCCCGCACGTCCCGCTCTGGTTCGGAGGTTCCTCGGAGCCTGGCATCGAGATGGCCGCCCAGCACGTCGACGCCTATCTGACCTGGGGCGAACCGCCGCACCTGCTCAAGGAGAAGCTCGACCGGGTGCGTGAGCGCGCTGCCGCGTACGGGCGGACCCTGCGCATCGGGCTGCGGCTGCACCTGATCGTCCGCGACACCGAGGGCGAGGCGTGGGCCGCCGCCGACCGGCTGCTCGACGTCACCAGCGAGGCCACCTATGCGCGCCAGCTCGGCGACAGGGTGGGCGAGGACGGCGTCGGCTGGCAGCGCCAGTTCCGCCAGCACGGCGGCAAGGTCCCGGCGCGCGCCCGTGAACTCGAGGTCCATCTGAACCTCTGGCCTGGCATGAGCCTGTTCCGGCCAGGACCGGGCACCGCCGTCGTCGGCTCCACGTCCCAGGTAGTCGAGCGCCTGAAGGAGTACGAGGAGCTGGGCGTCGACACCTTCATCCTGTCCGGCAACCCGCTCCTGGAGGAGGCCTACCGAGTCGCCGAAACGGTACTCCCGGCGCTGGGAATCCGGGCGTGACACGCACCGTACATCTCCCATGACGCCGCTTGCTCACCGCGTCGGCCGATGTCACTCCTGCAAGTCGAGCTGGTGCTTTGGAGTGCCGGGTCTGATGCAGGGTTGGGTGACAGGTTGACCTGCCCCACCTCTCAGGTTCCAGTTTTGGTGGCTAACTGGCGGCCTTCACGAAAGGCTGCGCAAGCACCCGGTCTGGGGCTACCTCACCCCGCTGGAGATCCGGCAACGACACGAACAAGGACACGCCCTCGCGGCGTAAGTATCGAGTGTCCGACATCACGGGGGAACTTCAGGTCTCCGAATGCGCCGGGCTTGTCTCGTAGTCACGGGCCAGGCGTCGGTTGGCGATGATCCACGACAGTGCGTTCGATTGCCCACCGCTTCGGTTGCACTTGGAAGCCTCGCTGGCCAGGGTCCTTGCGGACAATCTCCAGCTCGCGGCCGAGGATCTGGGTGGCCCAGTCCACCAGGCGGCCAGCGAAGCCCTGGTCGGCCCAGATCTTCCGCACGCTCGGATGGTCGAGGCGGGTCCACAGCAGCGGGCGCTTTCCGCCGTCGCGGTCCTGCACGTTCGCGGCGACCACGTGGACAGCCAGGAGAAGACCGAGCGTGTCGGTCACGAGGAACCGCTTGCGGCCCTTGACCTTCTTACCCGCATCGAAGCCCCTGGTGGCCGCAGGGACGGTGTCGGCGGTACGCACGGACTGCGAGTCGATCAGTCCCGCGCTCGGTTCGGCGCCGCGGCCCTCGGCCTCGCGGACCTGGCCGCGAAGGGCGTCGTGGATCCGCTCGACCGTCCCGTCGTCGTGCCACCACGTGAAGTACCAGTACACCGTGGGCCATGGCGCGAAGTCCTTCGGTAGCTGCCGCCAAGCGCACCCGGTCCGCACGACGTAGAAGATCGCGTCCAAGATCCGCCGCCGTGGATGCTTCTCCCGTCGGCCGCCTTTCGGGCCCACCCTGGCGAGCGGCAGCAACGGCTCCACAAGCGCCCACTGTTCATCCGTCAGGTCGGACGGATACCCACCCCCAGCAGCATTCACATGAGACTCAACGACCACCCGGGCCGCTGGACACCACAGATCTCAAACACGGTCTTAGAGGGCGTTCGTGTCATCTATACGGCGGTTTACGGCAGTTGGCGCTTGCCGGGAATCAGCCTGTACAGGCAGAACAAGCGGTATGTCTCTTCGGTCGAGACGCACCTGGCCTTGCCCTTTACTCTGTTTTCTACCGATAGCTCATGTCCGGTTCGAATACGCGCCTGAAGTTGGCTTTTGCCTCGCCTGATCGAGCGATATGCCCGACCAGGAGCCCCGTGCATGAGTATCCCCATGACCTCTTCGCAGCAGCGCCAGCCGTACCCGAGTGACCTGTCCGACGCCCGCTGGGCACTGATGGAACCGACCTTGACGGCATGGCGGGCCGAGCGGCAGAAGACCTCGCTCAACCTCGGCGGCAAGGTCACTGACCTGCGCGAAGTGATGGACGCGATCCTCTTCCTCAACCGGACCGGCGTCCCCTGGCGCTACCTGCCGCACGACTTCCCTCCGCACACCACCGTGTTCAGCTACTTCAGCGACTGGACAGCCGACGGCACCATCGAGAAACTCGGCGTCCGCCTGCACCGACTGGTCCGTGAGCAGGAAGGACGCGCCGCCGAGCCCACCGCCTGCGTCATCGACGCGCAGAGCATCAAGACCGCTCCCAGCGTGCCCACTGACACCCAGGGCACCGACGCCGGCAAGAAGATCGTGGGCCGTAAACGCAGCATCGTCGTCGACACCCTCGGCTTATTACTGCTGGTCATGGTGACCGCCGCCAGCGTCTCCGACAACGAGGCCGGCAAACAGCTCCTCACTCAGATCGCCGCCGACCACCCCACGATCACCAAGGCGTGGGTCGACACCGGCTACAAGACCCAGGCCATCGAGCACGGCGCCACCGTCGGCATCGACGTCAACGTCGTCCCGAGAAACGCGCAGGTCAAAGGGTTCTCTGTGATTCCGCGAAGGTGGGTCGTGGAGCGAAGTTTCGGCTGGATCATGATGCACCGACGCCTCGCCCGGGACTATGAGACCAAACCCGCCCACTCCGAGAGCATGATCCGGCTCGCGATGATCTCCAACCTCGCGAAACGAGCAACGGGTGAAACACCCATAACTTGGCACAATCCCTGAACTGTCATGTCTTCAGCCGGAACGTCCTCTTACAGCGGCTAACACAATGAGGCGCGTTCTACCGGTCTGGTCTTTTCGCCTGCCGGTCTGGCGTTCGTAGAGTAGTCGCATCGGCGCTTGCCTCCAGGCCGCTGCTCAGCTCCCGCAACGGGCGGCGGATGGACGCGGAGAACACGCCGAGGCGGATCGTGCGGGAGGTCGCTGAGCGGCACGCCGGGCTGACGGGGCTGGCGGGCGAGTTGACCGCCGACGGGGTGGCGCTGTCGCTGTCGCCGTTGGAGGACGACGAGCAGGAGCAGGCCGCCGTCGGCACGGAGAAAGTGCACGTCACACGACTGGTCCCCTGCTGTGGCGCGGACGGTCCCGCGCATCGAGCGTGGTCTGGGCGGGGCAACGACGCCCCGGCCGAGCTCATAGAACGGATCCTCATGCCCGTCACCGTGCAAGACCACCGGGTACCCCACAAGTCCACCGTCCCCGCGAACAGGGGCGAGGACGTCGAACTCTTCGTGCGGGAGCGCGACGGCACGCCCCCCGGCCACCCCGACGAGCGCACGGCCGTCCTGATGCTCCACGGCCGGAGCGTTCCGGTGCTCGCGGGCTTTGATCTCGATTTCAAGTCGTACAGCTGGGCCGATGCGCTGGCGAAGGCCGGTTACGACGTCTTCATGATGGACCTCCAGGGCTCGGGGCTGTCGCCGCGGCCGAAGATGGAGGACCCTCGCAACGTCAACCCCGCCCAGCAGAACCTTCTGAAGCCGAGGCCTCCAGGTTTCACGCCGGGCCCGCCGAACTATCCGTTCCAGCTGACCAACTCGAACAGCGACCGGGACGAACTGAACACCGTCGTGGAGTGGATCATCCGCGAGCGCGGGGTGAAGAAGGTCGCCTTCATCGGCTGGTCCGCGGCCGCGTTCACGATGGGGCCGTACGCGGTCAAGAACCCGGGCAAGGTGTCGAGCCTGTTCCTGCTGGCGCCGATCTTCCCGCCCGAGGGCACGTCGAACGCCCCCGACCCGCTGCCGCAGCCCGGCTTCCCGACGTTCCTGAGCACGAAAGACGGAACCTGGAACGGGTGGGGCAACGAGGTGCACTGCGAGGGACAGCGCGAAGAAGAGATGCGCGACAAGGCGTGGGACGCGATCATGAAAAGCGATCCGGTGGGCAGCACGTGGGGTCCGGACGGGGAAGGGCGCAATCGCATCAGAAACTTCGTCCGGTGGGGCTGGAACAAGACCACCGCGGCGCAGGGCGGCGTCCTCGGCGGCAGCGTGCCGGTCCTCATCGCGTACGGGGAGCACGACAGGCAGGTGAACACGTCGAGCGAAGATCCGGAATTCAACTTCTCGGTCCCCGCGCTCTACAACGCCATCGCCGGCGACCACAAGCTGATGGTCAAGCTGGACTGCGCCGGGCATTCGGTGGTGTGGGAGATGCAGCACAAGAACGTGCACAACCTCTCGAAGCACTGGCTCAAGCACCTGAAGGTCGACGGCAAGACCCAGGGCATCTTCGACATGAACACCAACGGCGACATCAGCCCGGCTCCGTAGAACAGCCGAGCCCTCGACCGCGAACCGTGGGGGCCCAGGGGCCATACGTCAGCCTTGCGCCGTCGTCAGGGCCGCCACAGGCACCGGCGAGGTGGAGTCCGCCGTCTGCGCGCCCTCGCCCGAACGGCGGGCCGCGGCATCGTCCGCCGCGGCGCCGGCGCAGCGGCGGTACGGGAGGAATCCCGCCGGACGTTCTCCCTCGCCGGGTTCTACGAGGTTGTCCAGGTGTGGCAGGACGGCCGTCGCTTCCCCGGCGGTCGACGCGTCCTTCGACTCTGGCCGGATGAGACCCGGTTCGTGGACCTGGAGGAGATCTGTAGCGTCCTGGTCTGCGAGGTCGGCGAGCTCGTAGGCGATGGTGGTGTAGGCGTCGAGATCACGCGGATGCAGCCGACGGCCGCCGATCGTCACACACGCCTTCTCATAGGCGGCGTCATACGCCTCGTCGGTCTCCTCGTCCGGCGACCGCACCCGTTCCATCTCCCATTCCGGACGGGATGGCGACTTCGCGATCTTGCGTTCCAGCTGGGACAGGCCGCCCGGTTGGTCTGCGTACTCGGCGTAGTGCGCAGCCGAGTCGAACATGTGGAGGTCGGGGTCCTTCATCCAGGCCAGCAGCGGTCGGTCCAGCTTCTCCAACGCCTCCGACGCGTGACCAGTCGGCGTCAGCCAGGGCATCACACCCTCCAGGGCTGCCTTCAGCTCCTTCGGCCCCAAGCCCACGCTCATCGCCATGGCCGTCAGTATCCGCCACCGGCTCTCTCACAACGGGTCCTTGCCGAACTACCACCCGGACGTAAGACGGGCTGCGCCACCACCGCCGCGTTCGTCTCAACGTGGCTCGACTGGTGATCAAGATTCTGAGCGAGAGCGCGCCGCCGACATGGACGGGCGTCCGACCTAGGCCTCGTGCTGCATCGCGACGAACGATCCTTGGCGGCGGCGACCTCTCAGCTCTCGCCGGGACGCCCTCAGCGCGCGGGGCGTCGCCGCCGTTTGGCGACCTCACCGCTTCTCCGGCTACTTCAGGGCTCCTGTCGCCCGAAGCGGACTCGGCCTGGGCGGCTGACTGGCTTCTCCGGCACCACTAGCTCCGCCCGATGTTCTTCGTACGGGTAGTAGTCCTGCGTCTCGGCACTTCGGGGTGCTCATCGACCACGGCCTCCTCCAGCGCCATGCGCGCCTGATCCAACGCTTCGATCGCCACCTGCAGTTGCTCAGCCGGGAAGGCCCTCGGTCCTGTCCGCGGGTACGCGTTCATCAACCCGGTCTGCTCGTGCACCAACTGGCTCCGCACGCCGGAGAGGACCTGGCCCAGGCGCAGGTGCTCGGGATGGGGGAGACCGCGCTTCGTCATCGTGCTGTTCCTCGATTCGGGGTCGGGCGCAGCGTACCCCTCGCCTCGACAGACTGAGCGTTTTCAGCACGGAGGTTGATCCAGTCGATCCCTTCCGGGAGGTGGAGCAGCCCTTGTTGCCCAGGTACCCGTTCGTACTGACCAGCTCACAGAGCGATCATCAGGAGGAACCCGGCACCGTCGTCGAATACATCCGCACCACACGCAGTGTGTCAAAGGTGTCCTTCATCGGCTGGTCGGCTGCCGCGTTCGCCACGGGGCCGTACGCGATCAAGAACTCGGGCAAGGTGGACAGCCTCCGTTTCGAGATGGACGAGAACGGCGGCATCAGCCCAGAACCATAGATCCACACGTCCGCCCCTTGATCAACGCGCCTCCACGGGAGTGAGGTTCAGCGTCTGCTTCAGGGCGTTGTAGATGTACAGCCACGGGCTCCGGCCGCTGTTCGGCTCGGGGAGTTGCACGCGACCCATCACTGGTGCACCCGCACCGAGAATCGACAGAGCCGCGGACCCCAGGTCCGGAATCGACAGAGCCCCGGGGCCGAGGGGCGGAACGCGGCACACCAGGTCTACACCTGTCCCGCCGTCACGCACGTGATGGACGGCAGCGCTGCCGTCAAAGCTGGAGTAGCGGACGAGGTACGGGCGGTCGGCCAGATCCAGCAGTGCCACATGAGTGATGTTGCGTTTCCAGAATCCGGATGGCGATGCGAAGGTCATGGTGAAACTCGACGAGGTGAGATGACGGATCATCAACTCGCCGGTGCTCATCCGGTAGGTCATGACGTAGGGCTCGCTGCCGATCATGATGGCCACGACGGCCGTGTGGCCGGCACCCCACTGCATCGTGGAAACGGGCACCGGATCGGCGGTGTCACTGTCGAGGCGGAACAGCCCGGCGTCGCCGGTGAGACTGTTGTAGCCGACATAGTGCGGCGCCCCGCCCAGGTTGAGGGTCACGACGTGGGTGTGCGAGGCGTGACCAGGTGGGGTGGCGTGGGTGAGGCTGACCGAGGTGAACGTCGCGTCCATCGCGAAGATGCCCTGCATACCGGAGCCGAACTGATGGCCGAAGTAGTGGAGAGTTCCACCGAAGTCGAAGGGGGCCAGCCAGGTCCAGCCGGCGCCGAGGGATCCGGTCCCGACCGCCGGGTCGTGGGAGTCGATCGGCGGAGTGCCGTCGGGGCGGCGGATCGGGAACCGGTAGGTGGCGGCGGCGGAGATCGCGTAGGCGCCTGTGGCCGCGTTGTACGACAGCATGCGCTCCGGGTTCGCGCCGGCCGCGAGGCTCTGCACATGCGTCCAGGCCCCGGCGCCGTACTCACTTCCGGCGCGCACGTCGACCAAGTAGTGGCCGATGTCGATATGTGCAGTCATCTCGCATACCCGGCAGAACGGTCGAGTGCTCTCCCGCATGCGGCACTGAAGTGACGGTCGGAAGACGCCGCAGTCGTGGTATTGCGCGCCCTCGTAGGCACCCACGGCGTCCGCGGGAATCGGCGGGTTCGCCGCGATGACCGGGTGGTTCCGCACGCAGGGAGTGGCCCGCACCGTGGTGGGGACCTGGGACTGCGGCAGAGTGAGGACCTCGGCCCACTTCATGGTGGCGACATCGGTGACCGTGGTGACGTTGGGGACAGTCGGGTCGCCACCGGGGTGCGTGGACACCGGGTCCGAGAAGTCGTTCCGATAGGGATACTCGTCGGCGAGCCTGAACGCCTGGTGCCCGAGTTCGTGGATGGCCACGTCGGGCCAGGAAGCCCTGAATTTGGTGAACCAGCCGACCTCGTTACTCATGCATCCGCCGTCGGTCTGGGTGTTGTTTATCAAGACGAGGAAGTGGTTCACCGGCCCGAGGCCGGGCTCGTCGTGCACGGCCTTCTTCACGGCAGCGTCATCGCCGAAGATGATACGTTCGATCTGATGCCCTTGGAAGGTGTCCCGGCCGAACATGGCGCCGAACATGGTGCCGAAGGGGGACGTGGTAGGGGTCGGAGTGATGAGGTGGATGGTGTTTCCGGTGTGCGCCGACGCCTTGCGGACCTTGACCACGTTCAGCAGTGGCCGCAGGCCGGCATCGTTGAACGGCGAGGTCACCAGCAGCCGTTTGACGAACTTCGCCACGTCCGCGTCGAACAGCCCGGCGTCGAGTTCGACCTGTGTGTAACCCTCGGGCAGCACGGCGATGGTCCAGCCGTGGGCGACCCGGCTCGCGTCCCCGAGGGCGAAGTCGACGACCTTCACTGGTCCTCCTTCAAGGCGGCTAGTCGACGGGCAGAGAGAAGATCTCGGACGCCGGTTCGTCCAGCCGGTCCGGATCGGGCGGGCTGCTGAACAGGACGACCGAGGCGCCTTCGGGCAGCAAGGGTGCAATCAGCTCGAAGGTGCCCCGGGGAGCGTCGACGGGGAGGGCGACGAGACCGCCGTCGTCCTCGGGGCCCGGGACCTCCCGGAGGACGGCGATCGGCCGGTGTCGGCCACGCCGGTACAGCACCCGGCCGGCCGCATCGCGGAGCTCGTACCAGAACCCGGCGCGGCCGTGGGGGGAGTCGTCGGGATCGGCGGCGAGCGGCGCGGTCATCTCCAGGTCCTCCCGCGAGACGAACCGGACGACCGGGCCGCCCTGCGCCCAGTCCGCGCTGTCGTAGGAGAACGTCAGGCGCATGCTCCTGGAGCCGGACGGGCCGGAGGGGGTCGGGGTGGGCGGCGGCCCGGCGAGCGCGACCCAGGTCTCGGGGGTCACGGTTCCGGTGACGGTGAGGCCGTGGGCCATCTGGAAGGTCTGTACCGCGGTCTCCGTCTCGGGTCCGTACTTCCCGTCGTCGTCGAGGGGCGGCTCGGGGCCCTGCTGGTTCAGCAGGCGCTGGACGACGGCCACCGGCGGCCCCGTCATGGGCGGGATACGGGGGCCGGGCTCCAGGAGGGGGAAGGGCGCAGCCACGGCGAGCGCGAACCAGACGGGTGTGTCGATGTCGTCCCCGGGGGTGAGGATCGGTCCGGCGCGGAAGGTGTGTACGGCGGCTTGGGTCAGGACGCCGAAGTTGCCGTCGACGACGAGGGTGGGCGCTGCGGCTCCAGCGGCGTTCAGCAGGCTCTGGGCCAGCTTCACATGGCCGTCGACCGCGTGCGGGTCGGCCATCAGGGCGAGGGTGGGCAGCAGCGCCCAGTCCAGGACCTCCGCCAGCGGTGCGTCCCCGACGGGCTCGCCCTGCCTTGGGTTGACGTGATGAGGGACGGTGGTACTGGCCGGCACGAAGGCATCGCCTCCCGCGTAGTCGATGGCGATGACGCTGTCGCCGAGCGGCAGATCGCTCGTGGTGATGCTCGCCCGCCCCTGGTCGTCCACCTCGGCGGTACCGAGGGGCGGTCCCTGCTGGAGCGAGAAGATCACCGTGCCGCGGGGCGGGCCCGCATCGGCGTCCGTCGGGCGCACCAGGGCGTTGAGGGTGACTTCCTGCCCCTGCTCGGACGGGGTGGGTGCGGTGGGGGACGCGACGCTGTAGCGGCCGGCCGCCGAGTAGGGGAAGGTGACGGTGCCGTCCCGCTCGAAGTCGAACCCCGTCCGCAGGACGCCGTTCACCGTCTGCGGGAGGTAGCCGCGGGCGGGCAGCAGGGCGTAGAGGATCTCCCGGGGGCCGCGGCGGTTCGGTGGTGGGCCGGGGGTGGACGCCGAGATGTTGCTCAGCCCGACGAGGTCGCTGTCCGCGGCCGTCGCGTCGATCAGGACCGGGTAACCGTGCAGGACGAGCGTGTCCGCGACCGCCGACGCGAAGCCGGCGAACTCGAAGTCGACGTAGACGTGCCCGTCAGGGTCGACTCCGAACTTCAGGTCCGCGACGAGTCCGGATCCGGGCTGGAAGCCGTAGCCGTCCGCCGGCAGGAGCGTCAGCTCGTTCACCGACGCCCGCGGCAGGAACTCGTCCGCCCGGGCGATTCCCAACGGCAGCAGGTCGTGGGACAGCGCGGTTCCGTCGACACGAATGGTGCAGCCGGTCAGCACGAGCGTGTCTCCCACGGCCGTGGCGAAGCTGGCGAACTCCGGCGCGACGCTCACCTGTCCGTCCCGGCCGACAGCGAACTTCAGGTCCGCGACGACTCCCGACCCCGTGTAGAAGCCATATCCCGTGGCCGGCAGCACCGTCAGCTGATGCACGGACGTACGCGGCAGAAAGCTCATTCCGGCGCCAGTCGGTTCCACGTCGCCGCTCAGCGCCGTTCCGTCGACGTGAATCGTGCGACCCCGCAGAATGAGCGTGTCTCCCGCGGCCGTGGCGAAGCCGGCGAACTCCGGCGCGACGCTCACCTGTCCGTCCCGGCCGACAGCGAACTTCAGGTCCGCGACGAAACTCGACCCCGCGTAGAAGCCGTAGCCGTCCGCCGGTAGCACCGTCAGCTCGTTCACAGACGCACGCGGATGGAAGCTCAGCCCGGAAAGGCCGGTCGGCTCCACGTCGTGGGACAGTGCTGTTCCGTCGATGCGGATCGTGCGGCCCTGAATGGTCAGCGTATTGCCGGACGCCGAGGCGAAACCAGCGGCGTCCGGATCGAGTTGGATCGAGCCGGTGACAGGAAGCGCGAAGGCCAGGTTTCCGTTTCCTCCGCTGAGGCGGTATTGCTGGCAGGGCAGCAGGACAAGATCGTGGGGTCGGTCCGCGGGCAGGGGCAGGCCGCCGATCTCCAGTTTCAGCGCGTGGTCCAGGGCGGTGGCGTCCAGGTGCACGGGCAGCCCGCGCAGGGTCAGGCGGCGGGTGCCGCGGCCTTCGGCGACGCCGTCGAGTGCCGCGTCGAAGTCGAGCGTGCCGTCCGCGGTCACCGAGAAGACCACGTCGGAGGCGGGGGCGGAGCCCTGTTTCAGGTGGTACGTGCCGGGGGCCGGTAGCGTCACCGGGGGCGGCGGGGTGACCGAGCCGTCGATCGGCCCGGTGCCGGCCTCGGGCACCGTGAACGACGGCGCGGTGAGACGCGAGGTGTCGATCTCGATGTCGGGCATCGGCTGCTCCCTGCATCGGGCACGCTTCCCGGTGTCGGGCAAGCGTCAGAACGGTGTGGTGCCGCGGATCTCCAGGCGCGGCGCGGTGTCGACCCGGGTCTGCTGGGTGGCCCGGCGCAGGACGGCGGGGTCGGCCGGATCGCGGGTCCAGCGGTGGATGAACCCGTCCCAGCCGCCGGTGATGATCTCCCTGCTGTCGGGGGTGGCGGTGATCGCCCAGACACTGGGGTGACCGGTGGCCATGGGCGTCCCCACGGGCTTGCCGGTGGTGCGCTGCCAGCGGCGGACGGTGCCGTCGTCGCAGCCCGCGACGATCTCGCCGTCGGTGGTCAGGGTGAGGACGCGGACCGGGGCACCGGCCACGAGGGGGTCACTCAGCGGGCCGCCGCTCCCCCGGTCCCAGCGCCGCACCGTGCCGTCCCGGCCGCCGCTGACGATCTCGCCGCCGTCGGCGGTGACGGCCACGGCGGGTACGGGGCCGATGTGACCGTCGAAGCCGGCCAGGAGGGTGGCGTCGGTGCGGTGCCAGCGGCGCACGGCGCCGTCGTTGCCGGCGGTGACGATCTCCTCGTCGTCCGGGGTGAGGGTCATCGCGCGGATGGCCCCGTCGTGGGCGTTCAGCGGCGGGGCGAGGGAGGTGCCGTCGGTCCGGTTCCAGCGCCGTACCGTGCCGTCGTAGGCGGCGGTGAGCAGTTCGGCGCCGTCGGTGGTCTTACGCAGGGCGAGGATCCAGTCGTCGTGGGCGGGGAAGGGGTCGGCCACGGCGGCGGAGGTGGTGCGGTTCCAGCGGCGCAGGCTGCCGTCGCTGCCGGCGGTGACGATCTCGTTGTCGTCGGGTGTGAGGAGCATCGACCAGACGCTGCGCTTGTGGGCGACCAGCAGGGAGCAGAGTGCTTCGCCGGTCTCCCGGCGCCAGCGCAGGACGCGGCCGGCGGCGTCGGCGCTGACGAGTTCCGATCCGTTCCCGGTGAGGGTGAGAGCGCTCACCGCGCCGTCGCCGTGGTTCATGGCGTGGTCTCCTTGGCGGGGAGCACTGCGTCGAAGGCCAGTTGGGAGGCGGCCTCGCCCTGCCCGGCGCGGGAACGGCGTCCGACCCAGCGGTAGTGGTGGCCGTCGTGGCCGCGCACGGTCACCGGGACCCGGCCGGCCGTCACCCCGGAGCGCGGGATCTCCTCGTCGCGGAAGTACACCCGGTGCACTTCCGGCTCCAGCAGCCGTCCGCGTGCCTGGGTGCGCACGGTGCCCTGTGCGGTGGGGAGGGTCATCCGCCCGCGCCGGAACCGGATCGCGGCCGAGCCGGGTACGAGTGGGACGGGGACGAGCGGGATCCAGTGGTAGGGCACGGACGATTCGAGCTGGTAGGCCAGGGCGCCGGGAACGTCCGACGGGCCGGGCGGGGTCAGGTCGGGTGTCTCGTCGGCGCGTGGGCGGGGCTTGCCGGTCGCGCTCTGCACGGTGCGTTCGATCGCCCAGGCGAGGTTGGCCATCTCGTCGCGGACGAACAGCACTTCCTCCACGGGCGGTCCTTCGATGCGGCCCGCGGCCCTGGGCAGGAGCGGCAGCAGGGCCGGTCCCGGGCGGCGGGATCCGGCGACGCCGAGCCGGAACAGGGACCAGTGCTCGTCGCCCGCGGCCTGAAGGGCCAGCGGGTCGCCGAAGGTGTCCACGACGGTGAGGTCCGTGACGCCGTGGACCTGCCCGACCTCCAGCTCCAGCGGGACGACCCAGTGGTCGTTGCCGTACACGTTGGCGAACTCCACCAGCAGCAGCCGGGCGAGGTCGGCCACGCCGGCCTCGATGGAGGGCAGGTTGACGGTGGTGTCCTCGAACTCCCACCAGCGCTCGGCGGGCATGCCGGGGTAGGTGGCGCGGGTGGGCAGGACGGTGCGGGTGGACGAGCCCGGGGTGGTGAAGGCGGTGGCGGCGGCGTCGATTTCGAACTGGTAGCCCTCGGCGCCGCCGCCCGGGTATTCGGGAGCGGTCAGGGTGATGCGCTGATTGCCCCGGGAGGCCTCGACGGCGAAGTGGTGCTCCAGGCGGTCGCGCACCCAACTGGAGTCGGCCGGCGGGGTGTGCTCGGCGGCGAACCAGGACTTCCATGCGGTCGCGGCCTGGTTGAAGGCGGTCAGCTGGGCCGGGCTGAGGCCGGTCGGATGCCAGCCGGCGGCCAGTCCGCGCGCGAGCTTTCCGCCGTGCGGGGCGCGAACCAGCAGGACCTGCCCCAGCGTACGGCCCGCGGGGTCGGCCTCCGGCTCGCCTGCGGGCTCCCCCGGGGAGGCGCTGTCGAGGAGGGGGAACTTGGCCAGTGCCTGGTCCGTGACGGAGTTCTGGACGCCGGTGGGCAGCGCGCCGAGCTGGTGGAGGAACCGCAGTCCGGCCCGCGCGGCGGTGCGCAGCGGCAGCTCCCGGTCCGCCGGGTCCGGGCCGCGGCCGGCCTCGGCGAGATACTCGACGGGCACGCCCGGCGGATACGGCACCGAGGGTGCGGTGTCGCCGGGCCGGAACCGGTCCACGGTGGCCGCCGCCGTGGTGAGCGAACAGCCGACCGGTGAGCCGCCGTCCTCGCCGTGAAACTCGGCGAGTTGCCGCTGCCTGGCCAGCAGGAAGAGCGGGTCGGCGATCCGGGCCTGGAGGGCCTCGTCGAGCTGTCCGCCGGTGCCGCTCGGCCGGACGTTCGGCTCGATGCGGTGGAACTGTGCGAAGACCGCCTTGTCGTCGGCCATGCTCAGGCCTCCAGGTCTCTCAGCTTGGCGATGACGCCTGCGGCGATGTGGGTCTTCAGCATGTCCTTGAGGTCGATGCCGGGGAAGGACCCGAGGGCGTCCTGGGGCAGGTAGACGGCGGGCAGGTAGCGGCCCAGCCAGCCGAGCGCCTGCAGGTCGACCAGGCGCAGTCCGGTGAGGTCGAGTGCCTCGCGAACGGTCTCGCTCAGCAGCTCGGCCGTCCAGGGGTGGCCCACCTGTGGCGGTACGGCGAGCAGCACGGCCTGGGGGGCGCGGGCGCCGGGGGCGTCGTAGTGGAAGGCGACTCCTGCCGTCTGTCGCCCGGCCGGGATCAGTTCCGGCCATTCGTCGACGACAAGGACGGCCACGGGGTGGGTGAGGTCGGGGGCGGCCAGGCCGTGCACGGCCAGGCCGGTCGCCGAGGGCAGGCCCGCCGTGCGGGCGGCGCCGACCCAGTGGTCGTGGGCGGTGAACGGGGTCTGCCCGATCCGCAGCGCGAAGTCTCCGCCGGTGCCGACCGCGTCGGTGTGCAGCAGCAGGTCGGCGAGGGCCGAGGCACCGGGCCGTACGGCCGCCGTCCGTTCGAGCCAGTCGCGCGGGATGGTGTCGTCCGTGCCGCCGCGGTCCAGGCCGGGCCCGAAGGACGCCGCGAGCGGGGCGGGGGCCGGTGCGGTGGTCAGGCCGACGGCGCGGAACCCGGGCCCGAAGACCGCCTGCAGGGCGGCCACCGCGGCCTGCGGGCCCTTACCGGCCAGTGCTTGCGCGGCGAGGCCGAGTCGGGTGTCGGCCTCCTGCTGGGCGGCCCTCGCGCGCGCGGCCGCGTCGTCGGTGTCGGATGGGGGTACGACGATTCCGTAGGCGGACAGACGTTGCAGGTCAGCGGCGTCCTTGGCGAGCTTCAGACCCGCCATGGCGCTCTGTGCGCGGCCGCGCAGCTCGGTCTCGTCGGGGGCCTGTGTGGGCGGGTTGGCGGCGGGTGCCAGGTCGGCGGGCGTGCCGGGCCGGCCGGCGGCGAGGACCGCGGCGACCGCACCGGCCAGCGCCTCGAACTCCTGCAGGGACACCGTCGAACGCGGCCAGTGGGCGTCCCGCCCGTCGAGCAGGTCGGCCACGGCATCGCCCGGCAGGTCGGACGGGCGGTGTGCGGTCAGGGCCTGGCTCAGCGCCGCGCGCAGGCTTCCGGCGGCGGTGAGGGCCACGATGTCCAGCGCGCACGGGTCGGTGAGCGGCCAGGGGTGCTGGCGGGTCGCCGCCGGCGTGGGGTGGCCGGGCCGCCGCCAGGCGACCTGGAGCCGGATCCGGTCGGTCCGCCCCAGCTGATGGCCGGCCCACGCGTCGAGCAGCGGTTCGGCGAGCGCGCGGGGCCGGGCGCGCTGGGCCGGGCCGTCCCAGCCGTGCGACAGGGGCACGTCCTTGGGGACGACGATCAGGATCCGGTGGGTGATGGCGGTGCCCTGGTCAGGGGTGTCGAGGATCTCGGGGCGGGGCGGTGCCTGACCGCCGGCGGCGAGGCTGTCCAGGGTGGCGCCGGCCCGGTCCGGGTTGCCGTTCGCGAGCTGGTGCACGCTCTCGGCGAGCAGCAGGTCGCCGACGGCGTCGATGTCGTCGTGCAGGGCGTCCAGTGCGGCGCGGACCGCGGGTACCTCCCGTGTGGCGTCCAGGGGCGGATGGACGGTGGGCGTCAGTTGGCTCAGCGCGGCGTCCACGGTGAGGGCGCCCACGGCGGCCCCGTCGGTGACATCGTGCGGAGCGACGAAATCCGTGGCGCCCGGGGCCTGGTGGTGCACGGCCCGCAACGGCCACTGTGTGCGCAGCGGAGCGATGACCCGGTCGAGTTCCAAGGGCTCGGTGGCGCTCTCCCGGGCCTCGTGCAGCCGCCGTTCCAGGCGGTAGCCGAGCAGCGCGCCCAGCGGCTGCCCCTGGCGCACGCCGTCCAGCACGGCCATGGCGGCCCGCATCCGGCTGGAGGACAGGTTCACGGCGAACGCACCGGGGTCCGACGGGTGGGAGAGGACGCCGCTGTGCAGGACGGCGGAGGTGGTGGCCTGGGCGAGCGAGGGCGCCAGGACGAATCCCTCGCTGCGGCGGCCTTCCCTCGGTGAGAGGTTCTCCACCCATCCGTAGGCGCCGAGTTGCACCCCGGTGGGCCGGCGGGTGGCGGATCGCATGGCCTTCAGGCGTACGGTCGCCAGCGAGGTGATCCAGGCGTCGAGCCGGTGGGAGGCGAGGTCCAGGCACTCGCCCAGGAGGCGTTCCAGGACGGTGAAGGGATCCCGGCCGGCGTCGTGCAAGTCGTGGACCCGGGTGGACAGGTAGCGCAGGGCGGCGTCGACCTGTGCCAGGCGCACGCTCCAGGGGCGTTCGGCGCTGAGGGCGTCGAGGACACCCCGGTGGTGGAGGGCGGCGACCTCGACGGCGGGGGCGAGCAGGACGCGTGCGTCGTTGATGGCGTCGTGCACGGTGGGTGCGGCGGCCTCGGCAACGCCGGGCAGGGTGAGGCCGAGGGTGGCCTTGAGGGTGAACGGCCTGAGGGCGAGGCCGGCCTGGGAGGCGAGGGTGCCGGCCGTCGAGGGTGCCAGCAGGACCTCGGCGAACCGCAGCCGTGCGTCCGTCACCAGGTGGTTCGCATGCGCGGCTCCGGCGGCGGCATGGCCGTACTCCAGGTTGGCGGTGTGCCGCAGCAGCGCCTCCAGCAGGGTGCGGGCCCGGGCCGGGCGCACCAGGATGTGCAGGGTTTCGAACCGGTCGACGACCTCATCGAGGAATCCCGCGAGTTCGTTGATCGGGTCGGTGCCCGGGGGCAGTTCCGTCAGTCGCGTGGCGGGCATCCACAGGCGGTTGCTGCGCGGCTCGTTCTCGTGGTGGGAGATGACCGGCTCGTAGTCGATGCCCAGGGCCCGGTTCAGGGCGGTGGACAGACGGGACTCGGGGCCGAAGCCGCAGTCCTGTACCAGGCCCAGGACGCGGTTGGTGTAGCAGGCGTTGAGGGCACCGCGCACGGCCCGCACGTCCCAGGACTTCGATACGGCTGCGAGGCCCAGGGCGCGCAGGACGTCCCGTTCGGGCTTGGGCAGGGCGAGGGTGTCGCCGGGCTGGTCGGGTCCGCCGACTCGCGGCATGCTGTCGACGCCGACCTCCCAGAACGGACGCAGGGTGGTCAGCACCCGGTGCAGTCCGGCGAGGTGGCGGTGCTCGCCCTGTGGGTCGGGGCTCCAGCGGCGCATGACGGTGACGGGCAGCAGGCCGTACGGCTGCTTGCCCAGGCGCAGGGTCGGCAGCGGGCCACGGGCCCGCACGGCGTCCGCGTGGTGCAGACGCAGCCACTCCAGGTCGATGCCGGTCTCGTCGGTGTGGCTGTCGCTCTCGAGGAGCTGGTCGAGGAAGAAGTCGCCGGTCGCGCTCCACAGGGCCAGTTGCAGGGCGCGCGCGTCAGCCTGCTCGGGTTCGGTGCCGCCGGGCAGGGCGGCGCCGGCTTCCTGCGGGATGCCGAGTGCCGAAGCCAGGCAGGTGGCGTTGGCCCACGGATCGGGAGCGGAGGGTGCCGGGGCGGCCGCGTGCAGCAGGGCGTCGACGTCGGGAGGGTCGTTCCGCGGGTGGTGAGGGTCGGGGATGTTGTTGGTGGGCGTGTCCTGCAGGACGTAGGCGGCCTCGCCGTCGCGGGCCCGCCCGGTGAGCAGTCGGGCCAGCCGGTCCGCGGAGATCTGCGGGTCCATGGAGGCCGACACGCCGAACGTGACGACGCGCGAGAGCAGGGGGCGGAGGTCCGGATCGTAGCCGGGCCGGTCGAGGGGCACGGTGAGGGCGAGACCGTTGTCGTGGGCGGCGGAGAAGTCGGTGAGCCAGCGCAGGCCGGGGTCGGTCAGGGGCGTGGTGGTCGCGCCCGCGGGGGCGGCCGGCGCGTCGGGGTCAGGTCTCACCTGCACGGTGTCCGGTACGGCCTCGCCGCGGCGCTCGCCGACGAGGATCTCGCCGTCCGGGGTCTGCTGGAAGGCCTGGACGATGAACTGGTCGGGGAGAGTGGAGGCGGTGGCCGGCCTGTTCCAGCCGCGGGAGCGGGTGGGAATGTCGGATGCGGCGGGCCAGGACGGCTCGGGACCCGCCACGTCGTCGGCCAGGGGCAGTTCGGGGCGGTCGTCGGCTTTCGGGGTCAGCACGGTGACGATCCAGCGGGCGCGGGCCGGGCCCAGCGTGCCGCACAGTTGCTCCCAGGCGCCGAGCCGGATACGGGCCCGGTCTCCCGCCGGGTTCTCGGTGCGCCCGGCCCGGAAGACGATGCGCCAGTACCGCTTGCCCTGCTGGATCTCACCGTCGGTGAGGAGCGGTTCATGGCTGTCGACGTGGATGTCGTCGGGAAAGATCCGCACCTGGAGGGTGTCGGGCCGGCCGCCGTCCGGCCGCAGCCGGGTCTCCAGGTGCACCGGGGTGAGCATGAGGGGCACTTCGGGATCCAGCCGGGCGAGCAGTGCGTCGGCGTCTGCCGTGCCGACGAACTCGCGCAGCGCCTGGTGGAGGGCCTGACGGGCCGTCTGGAGGGCCTGGTAGGCGGCCCGTCGCTGGTCGGGCGTGGCCTCGGGGCCGAGACCGGCGCGGCGCTGCTCGGCCTGAGCGACGGCCGCGCGCAGCGGTGCGAGGTCGGTCATCCGGTCTGCCTCCCTAAGGCTGGGACGGTGTGGAGCAGCCGTTCGCCGGCATGACGATCCGTGCGGCTCCTGGAAGCGGAGTGGCGACCTGGACTCGCTACGGACCCGGCCCGCCGCCGTCGGCTTGCGCCCCGCCGACCTGGAAGAGGACACCGTCGACGATGCTGCCGCCGACGAAGGTCGGGACCAGGGTGAACGTGACGGTGGTGAAGGCTCCGGCGAGACGGACGCTCCCGTTCGAGTCGTCGGGCCCGGGTGTGTCGTCCGGCCCCGAGACGGTGTTCGCGGTGACACGGAAGTGCGCGTCGCCACTGAGCCGGGCGACAGCCGTACCCGGCGGGGAGGTGACCGTCAGGACCGACCGCAAGGATCCCAGGTGGAAGACCGGGTCGTGCAGCACGGTGCCGAAGTCGAGGGTGAACGCGTGGTCCGCGCCGCCACGGATCTCCAGCAAGCCGGTGGCGGCCAGTCGCGGGGTGAACTCGGGCCTGGCGAATGCGGGAGAGGCGTCATGGAAGTCGAAGGCGGTTCCCATCGGTCCGGAGAGCGTCACCTGGTGACCGTGCAGTGTCCCCACCGCCCTGTCCGGCCCGGCCGATGTCCAATGGACGAAGTCCAGCGCGGACAGCGGCGGTTGCGGGCTCAGGAGTCGTTCGGCGGGCATGACCACCCGTACGGGCTGCTGGAAGCACTGCCGGGCGATACCGGCGGCGCTGTCGCCCCACACCAGATCACCGAGGGCGACGTTGGGGCGCCGGTCTCCCGGAGCGTGCCTCGCGTCCTCGAACTTCAGGCGCGAGTCGAAGAAGTGGCTCCAGTCCAGGTTGTTCCAGTCGTCGGCGTCGGTGGGCGGTACTGTCTCGGCCGGCGGCACGTAGGTGCGGCCCCACAGGCCGGGCGGCGGCGGGCTGGCGAGGACCTGGTCCGTGGGATCGTCCAGGCCGAAGCGGGGTTCGGTGGGCTGTTCGGCGATGACGAAGCACCAGTCGTGGCCGAGGATCTCGCCGAGCCGCAGGTCGAAGCCGAGGAACGCCGTGTCGGGGTCCAGGCCGCCGCGGAAGATCGGGTGCTGGGCGTGGGCGTCGTCGGGTTCCCGTGCGCCGTCCGGTGCCGGCGGCAGCAGAGGAGCCGCGTAGACGAGGGCGCCGGGGTAGCGACGGAGCAGGGCGGTGCGCAGCAGGAGGACCACGCGGTCGGCCGGGACGGTCAGATGGGTGCCGAGAGGGGAACCGGTCTGCCACTGGTGCAGGGGCGGCATCTCGGCGCCGGTGCCCCAGAAGGAGGCGAAGTAGGTACCGCGCTGGTCGGTGGGGTATTCGCGCCACCGCAGTTCGCGGGCGAACTCGTGGTTGAGGCCGACCATGTACGACGCCACGAAGGCGGGGTTGGTCACGGCGAGCGCGGCGCTGTCGGGGGGCACCTTGTTCAGCCCGGCCAGCATCCACTCGGTGGACTGACCGGCCAGCGGGCGCCACATGGCGTCGGGGTAGGTGGGCGCCCACTGGATGGGGGCGGTGCTGTCACCGGGGGCCGGGTGCTCGATGCGGGAGCCGACGACGGTGTCCACGGTGGTGTGGGGGTGGATCTGGTCGGTGACGGCTGCGTGGGCCGCGGGTGCGGGGAAGGGGTCCCGGGGTGGGAGGGGCGCCACGTCGGCGGGACGGAAGACCTGGTCGTGTGCGCCGACCACCATCCCGTGGGTGTCGCCAGGGGTGAGGGCGAGGACGGAGGGCGCGGGCAGCCGGTCGGCGAGGCCGGGCAGGCTTCCCTGCCCGAGGAAGCTGCCCAGGGGGATGCCGCCGCCCTGTTGCCAGCCGGCGAGGATCTCGCCCAGCTTCTCGGGTGTCCACACCTCTCCGTCGGGCGGGGCGCCGTCCGTGAGCCGTTCCCAGCCGCCGGAGCAGTCGGCGCGCCAGATTCCCGCGACGCCGCTCTCGTCCCAGTCCCACGTGCCGGGGCAGGTGCCGTGGAAGGTGCCGTGGGCGGTCTGCGACCGCCAGATGCCGTTGAAGGTGCCGTCGGAGGTGTCCGACGGGTCGTCCCACCCGCCAGCGGCCAGGCCCTGCCAGGTCCCGTGGTCGTCGGGGGTCTCCCAGTTGCCGGTGAAGACCAGCCGCCAGCCGCCCTGCCTGCCCAGGGTCGGGTTGTCCCACACGCCCGAGAAGACGCCTCGCCAGCTGCCGGGGCCGGTGCCGCCGGGGCCGAAGGTGCCACGGGCCTCGCCCTTCCAGCTGGAGCCCTCGGTCGACGGCCTCCACGGACCGGACCACATGCCCTTGAAGGTCGTCGTGGTGGTGCTGTCCGAGGTGGTCAGCAGGCCGGTGGGGGCGGTCCGCCCGGACGGGA
Organism: Streptomyces sp. NBC_00009; assembly: GCF_045040855.1. Classification (NCBI taxonomy): domain Bacteria; kingdom Bacillati; phylum Actinomycetota; class Actinomycetes; order Kitasatosporales; family Streptomycetaceae; genus Streptomyces; species Streptomyces sp. NBC_00009. Next base: position 200,785 of record NZ_CP108312.1, on the reverse strand, counting down.
AGATCAGGCTGCCCTGCGGGGTGAGCCGGGTGTCGGCGAGGAATTGGGCGGGTACGCCGAGTTCCCGTACGGTGCCGAGCCGGAAGACGGCGTCGAGCGGGGTGGGCTGCAGGGCCGGCACGGCGGCGAGTTGCGCGGTGGTGAGCTCGCGGGTCTGCGCGCGGCGGATCACCTCGCCGGCCAGAACCTGCCAGGCGGGCGTGGTGATGGTGGACACGCCGAGGGCGGCCCGGACGGCGGGCAGCCGGTCGGCGAGGACCACGCGTTCCGGTGCGACGGCGAAGGCGACGGTGCCGTCGGGACTGCGGGGTGTGACGGCCAGTCCGGTGCCGGTCGCCGCCAGTTTGGTCAGCGTGGTGGCGAACGGCTGCTGAACCGCGGCCCCGTTCTGCTGCTGGGCGACGAGGGTGACCCGTCTGCTGAGCAGGCCCAGCGGACGGACGGCACGCCGGAAGGTGGTCGTGGCCATCGCGGTGGGCAGGGCGCTGGCGTGCACCGTGCTCGCCAGTGTTACCGCGCCGAGCAGCGTGCGTGTACGCAGCGGTGACGCGAGGTGGAGGAACTCGTCCGTGGTGAGCGGCCGTACGTGCCGCTCGTGGAGCCGGGCGCCGACCAGCCGGGCCAGCCGGGCCAGGTCCAGGAAGCGGTTGGCGGCCCGCACGTCGGCCAGCTGGGTCCAGGCCGAGGCCATGAGCTGCTCCTGCTCGCGCTGGACGGTACTGGTGCCGAGGCCCGCGGCGACGCGCCAGCGCGGGTCGAGGTTGAGGGTGTCCAGCCAGCCCGCCGATCCTGGTACCGCCTTGGCGAGGAGGGCGTGGAACCGGCCGTACAGCGGAGGGGCAACCTCCGGGTCGTCGTCGCTGTCGTCGCTGTGGACGCCTTCGAGCGAGGCGGCGAGGGCGCTCTGCCACTGTGTGCTGTGCGCGTCGACCGGCCAGGGGTCGCGAGGGCCGAGGTCGGGGCTGCACAGGGCGCTCTCGACCTGCTGGACGACCGGCCCGGGACCGGGGTCCTGCGGCCTCGGCCGGCTGATGTCCATCGGCCTGCGGCCCGCTCCCCCGATGGGGCGGCACCGGAGGCGGTCGGCGAGGGTCTCGAAGTCCCCGGCCTCCCCGGTGGAGAAGGTCCACGAGTGGTACACCGGCAGGTCGCTGTCCGCGCCGGCACTCCACGCGGGGGCCAGGTCTCCCCCGCTCTCGTTGTGCCCGGCCCGCCGTCCGGCCTCGAACGTGGGCACCAGGCAGGCCACATAGTCGGTGTGCGGCAGCAGACGGCGCGGGGCGAGCAGCCGGGAGACGCAGGCGCGCGGGTCCTGCTCGTGGCCGACGACGGTCTGGACGTGCGCCCACAGGTGCAGGTGGGCGGGGTCGGGGAGTTCGGTGCCGGGCACGCGCAGGACGGGGAGCGGCCGGCCGGGCTCCCGCCGTAGCCGGGCGGGCCGGGCGGGAACGCAGACCAGCGCGAGCCAGGGGCGCAGTTCCCCGCCGGACGTGGCGGCGAGGGGCGTGAACAGCCAGGGCAGGTCGGTGCGGTCGAATTCGACCATGGGGAACTTGGTCGTCTCGGCGTCGGGGGTCCCGGGCAGCGGGTACACCCGCACGATCTGCCGGGGATCGAGGGCGCGTACGTCCCCGGGGCCGTACAGGTGCACGGGCACGGGCCGTTCGGGGCGTCCGTTGACGGACGCGAAGGCCGCGAGGGTGCCGCGGACGGGCGTGGTGCGCTGCAGGTCGTCGACGTCCGTCAGTGACGCCGCCGCTCCTGTCCGGTCCCACGAGGCGAACGCGTATCCGGTCATGGCGTGGCCTTCAGCTCGTACGGGGGGACGACGTGCAGCAGCTGCGTGCGACCGGAGGGGGCGTCGAACGACAGCGCGGCCTCGGTGAAGGTGGGTTTGCGTCCCAGCTCGGTGACCTCGGTGAGGGTGTCGACGTCAGCCACGGCGTACGACGGTGCCTTCAGGGCCGTCGGCGCGGGCGGGGAGACGTACCGGGTCCGGTCGGCGTGGACCGCGCTGGTCGCCACCGCCCCGTGCCGCAGCGCGGCGAGCAGGTGGGTCTCGGCCAGCGGCCAGGGGGCGCGCGGCAGGGGCGGGGAGCCGCGCTCGCCGAGCCACTTGGTCTCGTAGCGCACCTCCACGGTGCGGCGGGGCACGCCGCCCCCGGCCGCCGGAGGGGTCAGCTCGCTGCCGGAGCGGAGCTGTTCGAACGCGGGTTGGGTGAGCTTCTCGTCGTCGGTGAGGTCGAAGAAGTCCGCGCGCGCGAACTGCTCACGGACCGGCTGGACCGCCCCGCTGCCGTCGCCGAAGCGTACGGCGACGGCCATGGTCGTCGGGTTCTGCAGACGGCCGGGGCCGAACCGGGTCACGGCGATGTCGAGGGGCACCACGCGCTGGCTGAAGCGGAGCCGGCCGAGCGGGTGCAGCAGCCGGCCGGTGTCCGCGCCGTCGCTCCGCAGGGCGGCCAGGCCGGCCGCGCCGTCGGGCAGCACGGGCTCCCAGGTGCGGGGGTTGTCGAGTTCGCGTTCCAGCAGGGGTGCGATGTCGGGAGCGGGCGGGGCCCCGACGGCACCGGTGCAGGCCCAGTGCTCGTCGAACGGGAAGCTGACGTCGATGAAGAACAGGGAGACGGAGGCCCGTCCGGCGACGTGCCAGCAGGGGGTTGGCCCCTCGACACGGACCCGCAGGTCGACCGAGCACAGGCTGTGGCCGTCGAAGCGGAGGTGGAAGGAGCCGTACAGGTCGAGCACGACGCCGAAGCTGGGCTCCCAGCGCAGCAGTGCGTCGAAGCCGAGCTGTCCGCTCACTCCGGTGTCGGACGTGCCGATGACGGCGGTCAGCGTGGCTCCCGCCTGGGCGGTGCCGGGGGTGACGGCGAAGTATCCGGTGAAGACGATGCTGAGGGCGGGGGCGCCGGCGATGGCGATGGACAGCCGGCGGGGCACCGGGAACGCGTCGGGCTTGGGGAAGCGCGGGTGGAACCCGCCGGCGCTGAGGATGAACGCGGCATCGGAGCCGGTCTTGATCCGCAGCGCGATCCCGCCCTCGATACCAGCGCTGAGCAGCCGGGACCCGGCGAGGTCGGCGACCATCTCCACGAGTCCGGCTCCCGGGTCCATGACTCCCGCCACGGAGGCCCGCAGGTCGAGGATCGGCGCCTCGGGGGCGGGCAGCGCGATCCTGAGCCGGCCGAACAGGGCGACGACACCACTGGGCAGTTCCAGGACGAGTCCGAGGTCGGCGGTCACGAAGGACACCGGGCGGCCCCAGCCCAGCCGGAAGGTCGGCCCGACGACCTGACTGCCGCGCCGGGCAGGGAACACCGAGGCCAGCGTGTCCAGGATTCGCGGCGCGGCCCGGGCCGGATCGTCCGGGAACAGCACATCGTCCAGGTGGCCCGACTGCACGGCCGCCGCGAGGCCGGCGCGGTCGATGGCGCGCCCGATGCCGACGATCCCGCCGACCGCGTTCAGGGTGAAGGCGAGGCCGAGTTCCACGGCCGGCGTGAAGTGGGCGCTGAGGGCGAGCAGGAGCGACGGCTCGCTGGGCCGCAGAATGCCGAACGCCCGTACGTCCACCACTCCCAGGGCGAGCCCCAGGGCGCCGCGGTACTCGTCACCGCGCCGCTCCAGGAAGCCGCTGCCCCGCGCGGGGCCCACCGCCATGCTCAGGCCCATGCCGCTCGGGGGTACCGGGGTGGCCGGGGCTCCGGGGGCGAGCTCGCTGCCGATGCCGTCGAGCGTGGCGTCGGCGAGGCCCAGCAGCGAGGCGCCGAAGGAGGCGGTGAACCGCAGCGCGCCACCGGCGGGCGCCAGATACAGGGCGGGCGCGCGCAGACCCGGTGGTGCGGCCCTCAGCGGCACCGCGAGGCCGTTCTTCCCGCCGCCCTGGAAGTGGACCCCCTTCATGTCCAGCCCGGCCTGGACGTCACCTTCCAGGGCCGACCCGCCCGGGGCGAGCAGGGTGAGCAGCGCGTCCGTGGGCAGGGTGAGCCGCATGCCGCGCACGGAGAGTTGCAGCGCGGCACCCGCGGGGTCGGACGGCACGCTGAGGGTGAGCGTGATGTCCTGCCGTACCTCCAGCACGTCGGCCAGCCGGAGGGTGCCCAGGCGCACGGTGAAGGAGATCTCCGGTGGCAGGGTGACGCCGAGGACCTGGACGTCGTCCGCGGTGACCACGAGGACATCCGGAACGGTGAGGTTCCAGCCCGCGGCCGCGCCGTCCGCCGAGTCGGCGAGCAGCGCCAGCAGCTTGGGCCACAGGTCGCCCGCCTGATCGCTCTGCGGCACGCCGATGCGGGACAGCAGCGCCGAGGGCGTCACTTGCGCCCCCGGCAGTCCGAGCGCCTGAGCCAGCTTGGCTCGCCTCTGCGTGACGTCCAGTGCACCCAGCTGGGGCAGGACTGCGGCCAGCCCGGTCCGCAGCTGCGCGGCCAGATCGGCAACGGTCTCGTTCATGGGGTCACATCCGTGTGCGGCACGACGGCTCCTCACTACGGAACTGACAGTGATCATTGGCCTCGCGGCTCGCGCCGACCGGAGTGCCGTCCGTGCGGACCGCCCGGTCGTGCAGCAAGGAAAGGGCCGTCCTTGTCCGGCCTGGGTGAACGCATCGCTCCGCCCGGCCCGTTCCCCTCCGCCCGGACGACCGCGTGCACTGTGGCGGGTTACCTTGCAAGAGGTGCGGCATGCACCGCCTTCTTCGATAAAAGCACAGGCCGGGATCGGTGTCGACGCGAGAGGGCGGCGCCCTGGTTAGCCCGCAGAGCGGAAGGGGCGGCGGCCGTGGACGGCCTCGAACTCCCAAAGGAAAGCCGTCGGATGTGGCGGCGGCTGACCTGGCAGACGGCAAGGCCGAGGAACGGCGGTGGCGGCCGTTTCCGGGGGCCGACAGGTGGCCAGCTTTCGCCTCCCCGTCGGCTCAGTCGCGGGCGCAGTCACAGGTGCCGCAGGCTCGGCGTGCGTCGTCTGCGGGTGCCTCGCCGGACGGCCTTCACACGGTCGCACCGCGCGGAGTTGAGTCCGAACTGACGAACCGCCGCGCCGCGCCCGGCTCCCACCACACCGCGCCGAGCGCCTGCGCCGCCTCTCAGACCTGACTGGTCTTCAGCTCTTCGGCGGCCCGACCGAAGTGCGGTGTCCCGGCGGTCGCGCCAAAACGACGGCCGCGCGTGTTGGCCCGGAGTCCCCGAGACGCAGTCGCGGGGTCGCCCGGCGAGCCGGTCAGATGGAGCCCGGTCTGGCGCAGCGCCTCGCGGCGGAGCTGCTCCGGATACTGCTTGATGAGCTTGCTGCGGAGATTCACGCTCACAGTCTTGAACGCGTTGGTGTACACGCCGCGATAGCGGTGCGAGCGCACATAGTGGAGCACGACCAGGTCGCGCAGTACCTCGACGTGCAGGGGGTCGGCGAACGGAGTGCCGGCTTGCACGGCCGCGAGCGCGGGGCCACTCCTACGGAGGATCGGTGATCACTGGTCTGAGCGGAGTCGGGCGTCTGGTGTATCTGGCGGCCTTCGTGCCGGATACGGGTGAGAGTGCGGCGGGCTTGGGCGGCGCCTCTGCCGAGTTGAAGGCCGCCATCGAGCCGCAGACCGACGGTTCTACGCGCCTTGACGCAAGCCGGGCCGTGGATGCTCTGTATGCAGACCGCCCTGGGCGCCTGGCCGCTTGGGCAGCGGGACTGCTACGAGCCCAGGCGGCCGGCTGCGGACGAGGAGTACCGGAACGCCAAAGCTGGAAACATGCCCCTTCCGTGTACGTCGTGTGCACGAGGGACCGAGCTATCGCGCCGGCTCTCCAACAGGTCATGGCCGCGCGCTGCGACTCCGTTCGCGAGTCGGAGACGGGGCACTCTCCGTTTGTGGGCCAGCCGGCGCTGGTCATCGACCTGGTCCTGGAACTGCTCGATGCCTCGGACGCACCGGGCCGGGCAGACCGGGGGATTACAACCACGCTATGAGGCGACGGTCCTCGTCGCGGCCATCAACGAGTGGCTGCGACCGGGGCGTTGGAACGTGACGAGCGCTACCATGCGGGCCGACGAGCTCCTTTAATTGGCCAGGTTGGCGAGCCTCCGCAACTATGGTGCTCGGATCACCTGAACACGCATTGTGCGATGCAGGGGCGCACGCGGGACTGACAAGACGTCAGTCTGCCGAAGGACAGGGCCGGACCAATCAGGCCGGTACTGCCGCTCCGGCGTACTCGGCGTTCTCGTTCTGCAATCGACAGCTCTACGCCCCGCTGCTGCGCAGAACCGGCCGCGAACAGCCGGCCGCCCGCGCCCCGACACCCCGAGGAGCCCGCCCGGTGCCCGACGAACTCACCAGCACCGCCGCGGCGGCCATCCGGCTACGACCGGACTTCCGCCCCATCACACTCCTCTCCCGCACCGAGAAGTCCCTGCTCATCGCGGGAGCATGCGAGGACGGACCGGCCATCGCAAAGCTTCTGACCAGCCGGGAACCGCTCTGGGCGGAGAAGTTCGGCGCGGAGATCGAGGCCTACCGATGCTTCACCGACACACCGCCGCCGGTGCGCGTCCCCGCCCTCATCGCCGCAGACGAGCAGCACCGCGTACTGCTGATCGAGCACGCCCCGGGCCGTCCCCCCGTCCCCGGCCGAGACCGGTTCCCGTTGCAGGCCCTGGACCCGGCACACGTCACCGCGATGATCGAGGCGATGACCGACCTTGCCCAGTGGCGGCCTCCCACCGACGTGCTCACCCGGACCCCCGACTACCTCGGACGCCTTGACCGCGATCACCGCCAGGGCTTGACGACCCGGCAGGACCACCAGGCCTTGACCGACCTGCTCCACCAGGTCGGCACCGACCTGGTGCCGGGCCACGGCGACCCGCTGCCGACCAACTTCGTGTTCGGGCCCGACGGACGGACCACGGTGATCGACTGGGAGCACGCAGGACGCTACCTGCCAGGACACGACTTGGCAGTGCTCTGGACCGTCCTGGCCACCACCGCGGAAGCCCGCGCACAGATCGAGGAGTTGGTAGCAGCCGGATCCTCATCCGCCCGTGCCGCCTTTACCCTGAACCGGGCCGTGCTGCTCGTGCGAGAACTCCGCAACCACCGAGCCGTTCCCCCCTCCACCTGGCGGGACAAGCGGGTGGAAGCGATCGATCGTGACTGGCAGGACATCCGCGAGCTGCTCCACGCCCGGTGATTCGACTGGCGGCGCGGGTCCTCGCCATTCAGCACCCGCCCGCCCTTCGTCTGTCAGCATCCGCTGCCGAGCATGTCGAGGATGTGCGGCCACGCAGCAGCGCCCAGGAGTGCGTCAGCTTCGGGCGTGCCGCCGTACTGGAAGTGTGGGGAGGCCGATGCCGGGCTCTCACCCGGAAGACGTGGTCGGTGGCCGGCATCGTGGCGGGCAATCAGTCTCGCCGGGGCGTCGGTCGAGCGTTGGCGTTGCGCCAAGTGTTCGGCGAAGGGCAAAGACGGCCACATCGCGTCGTCGCCACCCGCGACAAATGGATTGGGCCGCTACTCGAGGAAGGGGCGCGGGCCCCTTTTTCGGGGGCGGTCAGGTGGTGGTGCCGTTGTGGGGTGAGGGTTGGCTGGGGCGGTGCTCGCGGAGTGCTTGGAGGATGTTGGCGTGGTGTTCGTCGGGGGAGTTGTTGCTGGTCTGGGTCTGGAGGAGGGGGGCCAGGCGTGTGTAGAGGTCGTCGAGACCGAACATTGCGTCGAGGCCGGCCAGCACACTCTCGTCGATGAGGCGGTGCGGGCGTGATGTGGGGTGGAGGAGTTTGCCCAGGAGGGGGAGGGGTTCCCATCCGTTGTCGAGGCGTTGGCGTAGCCAGGGGCGCAGGCTGTCGGGGTGGGTGTGGCGCCACATCCAGATCAGGTCGGTGTCGGACTCGGTGAGTTCCTCGGTGGGTCTGCCCGTGGTGGGCGTGAGGTGCTGGGCGATCCGCTCGGTTACGGCGTTGCGGGCTTGAAGTGACCAGTCTTCGGTGGTCTGTACTTCCTCGGAGTCGTTGCTGTCTGGGTTGGTAGCGCGGTGCAATGTCCGAGTGGCCAGGACGGTTCCGTCGGGGGTGGCAGCCATGGCGGCCAGTGCTGGGGCTCTTTGTTCCGGTGGGAGGTCGGTGAGGAGGTCCCGGGCCAGGAACTGCAGGCTCATGCCACTGTTGACCAGGCCCATCATTTCCGGTTCGGCGGTCAGTTGCCCGTAGCTGTCTGCTATGGCCTTGAGTAGCGCAGCGGCGGGGAGGCGGATGCCTGCGGTGCGGCGCTGCTCGATTCGGCGGGTGATGCGGTGGGTGTCGTTGCGCAGGCGGAGTAGCAGTTCGGCTGCTTCCTCTCCCGGGGCGTCGGCGGTCACCTGGGCCAGGGCTTGGTCGAAGGCGGCTTCGGGGAGGTCGTCGTCGGGGATACCGAAGACCATGTACCGGTCGAAGTAGTCGGTGCTGCCGATCCCGCGGCGTTGAGCGGCGGCCTTCGTGTCGCTACCGTTGCCGAGGTCCTTCTGGACCGTTGGGAACAGCAGGGCCAGCAGCTTGAGTACGCCTTCGATGTGCTCTTCGGCCACGCTGGCTTCGCGCAGGCGGCGGCGCCAGCGGTCGGCTCGTTCGCCGGGCTGCTGTGCGCTGTGTCGCTGTGCTGGGTCGATGCTGGTGCCGGTCAGCTCGGCGCGGTGCCGTCCCAGGAGCCGGTAGACGCCGGGCTCGTTGGTGCGCAGGAAGGTGACGATGAGGAAGTCGACCAGGTCCACGTTTCCGACGAGGGAGCCGAGGGTGGCGTCGGCCTGCCCGAAGTAGCGTTTGACGGCCCGTGGCGTCTGGAGCCTGGCTTGCAGGTGCCGGAAGTAGGCCTCGGAGAAGCGTCGTTCCTCGCCTGGCGTCATGGACAGGCCGTGGGAGTCCAGAAGGGCGTTGAGTGCGCGGATGCTCATGGCGGCGGCGTCGCGTTCGCGGAACGCGGGAAGGTCGAGCCGTACCTGGATGATCTTTTCCAGGAACTCGCGGGCCCTGGCCTCGCTGTTTCCCACGAGGTCGCTGCGTTGCAGGACGTCCAGCAACGTCTGCTCATCAAAGCTGATCAGGTAGTAGACGTTCGGTAGATGGCCCACCAGACGCACCAGCTTGAAGACCAGGAGCAGTTCGTCGGGGGTGAGGCGGTCCAGGTCGTCCATGACGACGAGGACGGGCTGGCCTGCCCGCCGCAGGGCCTCTTCGGCCTTCCGCTTGGCCGCCGAGGCGCTGGTGTCTCCGCTGATGCGGTCGCTGAAAGCCTTGATCAGGCCCTCTGAGTCGAGGCCCGCCAGCGCGGTGAGCTTGCCCAAGGGGCTGATGGCTTGCCCGAAGCCGCCGAGCGTTTTACGGACTTCTGACCAGCGCCTTCCTTTGGGGAGGGCGGCTCGGACCTCGCTGAAGAGTGCCGCGGTCAGCGTCTCCAGGTCGGAGTACAGCCATGGGTTGAGTTCCGCGATCAGCCAGTTTTCGCGGTCGTCCTGTCGCTGCAGGAGGCGTATCACTTTGCCCAGGACGGACGACTTACCGGAACCCCAGGGGCCGATCAAAGCCAGGACGCCTGCCTCCGTCTGGGCCCGGACACGCCCCAGCAGCTCCACGGCGTGCTGTGCGTACTGTTCACGTCCCAGCAGGTCAGGCCCTTCGTCGTTGAGGAAAGGCTCGTCGTTGAAGAAGCGCGCGTCGCTCATCGACATATCGTGCCGGACCGTATCGCCACCACGCCGCCCGTCGGCGTAGGAGGTCACGCATTCGGTTGGATGTCGATGGTGGTGAGGAGCTCTTGCCGAGAGGGGTGGAGGCTGTTCCAACGGGTGCGTTGCCTGTCGGCCCATCGCTGGAGGGCGGGGGGAGTGGTCCTGGCCGGTGTGGTGGGCGAGCTTGGCTTGCTGGTAGGTGCGTTGCCAGATGTGGGGCCAGGACGGGTTCCGCCACGGGTCGATGGCTTGCAGGGCCCTCACCGCGTGCACCAGCACCGCCAGTAGCGGCAGCGCAGACGCCGCCCCCGCGAAGGCGCCGACCGCCAATGAGTCCAAGGCCATCGCGGACGCCGAGGCCGCGGCCGGCATTTCGCCCAAGCCGGACGCCACCACACAGGCCAAGTACATCCAGGCCCTCACCCGCATCGACGCGGAGATCGTTAACGGCAAGCCGGACAAGGCCGTAAGCCGCGGACGAATCCAGTGCTCGATGATTCACAACTTCCCCAAGGGCAAGGCGAAGCAGGTCCACAGCGCCGAGCTCCGATTCATCTCGCCGAACCATCCCGGCGGGTTCGGCAAGGCCAAGGCTGCGCAGATCGTCGAAGCCGTGCACACGTACCTCTGCCCCAAGTTCTGACATCCCCAAGAACGAACGGCCCGGCGGCCTCCCCAGTGGTTGCCGGGCCGTTCTGCCATGCCCGTGCAGGGGGTGACACCCCATGGCGCGCCCCATCACTGACAAAGACCGCACCGCGGTGCGCCGACTGCACGCCAAGGGCTTGACCCGCAACGACACCGCCCGCAAGATGGGTCGCTCGCCGTCGAGGGTGTCCAAGCTCGCCATCGAGGCCGGCCTCACATTCGACCGCGGGCCCGAGGTCATCGCCACCACCGAGGCGCGCCGTATCGACCTCGTCGCCGGCCGCACACAGCTCGCTCAGGACTTGCACGAGGGCGCCGAGAAGCTCCGCGCCCAACACACCGGTCCTTGCCGTCTGAGGCCGCATCAAGCGCTGAGGGCTGCCCGGGCTCGCGCCGTGCCGCCGCTTGCCGCAGCCCTCTGGTGCCGTTTGGTGACGGAAAAGACGCCTCACGCCCACGCATAGCCATCAGAATCGTGTGTCGCCATACCCACCAGACCCAGTGGCACTACGGGGGAATTCCATGCACCGATCCATCGCGTCCGCGGCCACAGCGGTCGTGCTAGCCGCCGCCCTTGTGGGCGGCGGGGGGTCGGACGGGGACGGTAGCAAGGCCGGGTCAACGAAGAGTGCCAGTTCCAGCGGCGCGGCGTCCGGCGGTCAGCAGACGCCGGACGTCACGCCCAGCAGCACAACGCCGAGTGGCGCGAAGGTCGGTGACACTCTCTCGCTGGAGGGCGTGCCCGGTATGGGCGCCACGGGCCACGTCCAGGCCGACGTCACGCTGACCAAGTACGAGGACAACGCCAAACCGTCGCTGGAGGCCTTCGCAGCCCCCGACGGGCAGCGCCTGGTCGCGGCCAAGTTCACGATTCTCAGCACCGGCGACGCCACGTACGACGATCCCGGCAACTTTGGAGGGAAGGTCATCGACTCGACCGGGAAGGTGTACACCGGTAAGCCCGGTAGCCCCACCGCCGGCGAGTCCTTGGACCTCACCCTGATCCTCCAGCCGGGCGACAAGGCCACCGGCTGGGTGATTTTCAATGTGCCGCAGGATGCGAAGATCGCGGCCGTGACGTACCAGATGGACTCGCTCCTGCAGACCAACGGAGAGCACACGGACAGGTGGACCCTCGCCGCCTGAGGTGTCGCTTCAGCAGCCAAGTCCTCACCGCCACCTGCACGTAGACGGAAAGGGCCGCGTGCCTCAGCTAGCCGTCGATGGGCGCTGGTTGGGTGTTCGTCGTACGGTCGGGTTGGGCGCTCCTGACAGGAACGGCGTTCTTTGGGTGGTCCCGCACGCGTGCTCCGTCGCACGCGTGCGGGACCACCGCTTTGAGCGGGCAGGGTGTTGAGCTTGGTGGCGGAGTGAGGTGGTCCTGCTCGCTGGCCTGGCGGGTGGCGGGTGGCGGGTGGCGGGTGGCGTGAACGGGACCAGGACGCTGGGCGTGCGGGGGAGCGTGCCGTCGGCGTCGACGTAGTTCTTGGCGAGGCGGTAACCGTGGCGTCGCGCTGGCTCCCATGCCGACCGGCGGGGCGTCTGCCTCCCGGCGCGCCGGGAAGCGGCGGCTGGGGAGGCTCCCTTCGCGGACCAGGACCAGTCCGTAAGGCCGGCGCCGCCGACCGGTCGTCGGCGTCCTCCCGGGCCTGCCGGGAAGGGACGGCCCGCAGCACGGGGCGCGAGGTCACCAGCGCTGTACCACGACGGCCAGTAATGCGCGCCCCCGTCTGCCGAGCCAGAGGGCCGTGGTCCGCTAGTGACGCAGAAGGCAGGGGCCGGGACGGTCCCGATGCCGCGGCTGCGGTCCCGTTCGTCCGCTCCGTTGTGCTCAGTCCAGTGACAGGGTGCCCTGATCGTCCTTGATCTTCACCTTGACCCAGGCGTGGCCGCTGCTGTTGCCGTCGCCGACGCCGACGACATTGCACTCGAACTCCCGGCCCGCCTCGACGGGGATGGAAGCGGGGCAGGCCACATCGTCGATGGTCGGGGGTTTCGCGAAGGAGTCGTCGGATTCGACGTTGTTGAGTACGGCCCGCGCCAACGCGTCCTGATCCAGGACGCGTTGCGGCTGCACGGCGGGACTCCCGGCCAGCAGCATGATGGTGACAGTGAGCGCACAACAGGCGATCACGGCCAGGGAGAACGCGATGGCGTTACGGGCGAAGCTGCGTTGATCAGTCACGCGGACAGTCCTATCCGGCTGTCCGTGCTCAGACAACCCCTGCGACGACAGCGTCGCCTTCGGTATCCGGGGTCCCATTCGGCAGGGCGGCAACCGGCCTGCCGTGCCAGTCCCGGTGGCATCAGCGAGCCGCTGATTCGTGGTCTGTTTTGTCAGCCATGCCCGCCGTGCCGACTGCGGCATGCCTGATCAGGATGCGGCCTTGGCCAGAGCAGAGTCGGCGCTTGCCTCACACCACTCCTCCGACACGAAGACCTCGTGCCCTACCGCGAAACGTGCCGCAGCCCCACCCCTGCTCTCGGTGGAAGTCCAGGGTTCCGGCCAGCGCGCGACAATGGAGACCTGAGGAAGAAGGTGTTCGCCATGCAGACACACCTCTCCTGGCACCTTGATCTGAGCATCGACGACAGCGGCTCCGAGACCGGAGCGGTCGCTCAGTTGAGGCTCCCCGACGCCACCGAAATGTCGGCCCGCGGGCATTCCAAGCGCCACCCGGACGACCCCGTGCAGACGCTCGTGGGCGAGGAACTCGCCACGGCCCGGGCCCTCAACGATCTTGCCCACCAGTTGCTTCGCAAGGCCGCCCACGAGATCGAGGAGAAGACGCACGCGCCGGCGCACCCGCACCTGTAACTCCGTCTCCACACAAAGGTCGTGCATGGGCCCTTCCGTGTCGGCGCGGGCGCCCGGGCAAGGCAGTCGACACGCCACACAAGGACGCCGACCAGCACGGCACCAGACGACACGCGGGGAGGCCGCGATGGAACTGGTACAGGACCGCCCCTATCGCTACCGCATCGAACGGCACGACTCGATGCGGGTACCCGGCGTAATTTTCGCCACCCCGGACCTGCTCGCCGACGCCGAGCAGTCCCTGCTGCAGGTCGTCAACGTGGCCGCCCTGCCCGGCATCGTCACCGCCTCGTACGCCATGCCGGACATCCACTGGGGCTACGGCTTCCCCATCGGCGGCGTCGCGGCAACCGATGTCGACGACGGCGGGGTCGTCTCGCCGGGGGGAGTCGGCTTCGACATCTCCTGCGGTGTGCGGCTGCTGGCGGCGGACTGCGACCAGCATGAACTTGAGCCCGCGCTGACTGCAGTGATGGACGGCCTGGACCGGGCCATCCCGCGCGGCGCAGGACCCGGCGGGGTGTGGCGGCCGAGCGGCCCCGTGGAGCTGGAGCGCATCCTTGAAGGCGGCTCCCGCTACGCAGTCGAACAGGGATACGGCGAGGAACGCGACCTGGTGCGCTGTGAGGACCGCGGTGCGGTCGCCGACGCCGACGTCGCCCACGTGGGCGTGCGGGCTCGGCAGCGGGGCCTGGGGCAGGTCGGCAGCCTGGGCTCCGCCAACCACTTCATGGAGGTGCAACAGGTCGCCGAGGTGTACGACGAACAGGCCGCAGCAGTCTTCGGATTCGCCGTCGGCCAGGTGTGCGTGATGATCCACTGCGGTTCGCGCGGGCTCGGACATCAGATCTGCACCGATCACGTCAAAGCGATGGACCAGGCCATGGCCCGCTACGGCATCACGGTGCCCGACCGCCAGTTGGCCTGCACGCCCGTGGACTCGCCCGAGGGGCGGGACTACCTGGGCGCGATGGCCGCAGCAGCCAACTACGGCCGCGCCAACCGCCAGTTGCTCACCGACGCGGCCCGCCGGGTCTTCCAACGCGCCGCCGGCATCCGGCTGTCCCTGGTCTACGACGTGTCCCACAACCTCGCCAAAATCGAGACCCACACCGTGGACGGGACACGGCGTCGACTGTGCGTGCACCGCAAGGGCGCCACCCGTTCCTTCCCGCCCGGACACCCGGATCTGCCGAAGGACCTGCGGGAGGCCGGGCAGCCGGTGCTGATCCCCGGCACCATGGGCACGGCGTCGTACGTGCTGGCCGGGGTACCCGGCGGCGACGCTTTCAGCTCCACCTGCCACGGCGCGGGCCGCACGATGAGCCGGCACCAAGCCGCCCGCACGATCACTGGCAGGCAACTGGGAGCACGCCTGGAACGGGATGGCATCATGGTGCGCCCGCGGTCGTGGCGCGGGCTGTCCGAAGAGACCCCGGAGGCGTACAAGGACGTGAGCGCGGTTGTCGCGGCGAGCGAGGCCGCAGGGCTGTGCCGCACGGTGGCCCGCCTGGTCCCGCTCGGTGTGGTCAAGGGCTGAGATCACCGCCCCGTCCCATCCCGTCCACATCTATCGGCCTCACACGTCGATCGTCGCCGCACAGGACCAGCCGTACGGATCCGGCCCGATACGCAACTGGTGCCACGTGACGCCCTTCGGCACGGCCCCGGAGATCTCCACATCCGCCAATTCGGCGAGTGCCAGCCGTACCTCCAGGCAGGCGTGGGAGGCGTCGGTCTCCACGTCCACGGGCACACGGCCCTGCACCTCCAGCCGGAAGATGACCTCTTCGAGGAGCGCCGCCAGCAGGTACTCGTCGGGGCACTCGCACAGTCGGAGCCGCTCCACGGTGGTCGCCCGAACCTCGGACACGTCGGCGAAGCACTCCACCATCCCCAGCACTGCCTCCGCCAAGCAATCCTCCCGGGTCGCGCCCCACGCCTCGATGCGCATGTCGGCAGTGTGCGGCACGCCGCGATGCCCGCTCGCTCCCTGGCCCCGCGCCCGCAACCCGTCGCCGGTGTCACCGACCATGCCCAACCGGGTGCCCGCACGCGCCACATCCACACGTACCGCAGGCTCGGTACAACTGGGCAGCGCAAAGTCGTGAGGTCCCCAAACTTGCCCCACTGGTCCCCCAGAACCTGTCGAAAACAAGGGTCTCCCTGGCCGCGCCTGGCCCACGGCAACACCCAGACGGTGCTGCTCGACCTCGACGAGGCGGGGGATGTTGGCCGCCTCTAGCCGAGCGGCAAGTTCACCTCGGGAAAAGACGCCGCAGCGCGGCTGGGCAACATGACGCAGCCCACCTGGGGCATCAAGCCCTACGCCGCGTTCCTGGGCGCGCTGCAACTGGCCGACGCCGTTCGGGTGGAGTCGAGGTAGCCAGGCTCGAGCCGGCAGACGGACCCGGGTCGCCGCCGCGCACGGGCCACACCTGAGGGCGGCGGCAGCCGTACAGCCACCCGACCTCAAAGGCTGCAGGGTATCCGTCCCGTTCGGCTCCTATGGTGGGTACATGAGAGCCATCGTCGTCGTGTACGAGGTCGACAAGCTGGCGCCGGCACATCCCTCCCCGGGGATAAGGGGCTGCGAGGAACGGCATGCCCGCAAGGTGCACGCAGCGCCGACCGCCCCCGGGGAGCCCGCCGCCGCGGGGCCGCGCACCCTGTGCGGGAAGGACACCTTCGCCATGGAAACGGGCCCCTCGACCGCCGAGGATGGAGGGACGACCTGGTATCCCGCGCCATACGCGTCTGTGGTCTGTCCGGACTGCGACGCCGTGATCGAGACTTGATGGGCATACTGACTGCCCTTCGGGGCACGGGGCGTCGGCCGCTGCGGGCAAGAAACTTCCCGACGACGGGGCGACCCAAACGGCCCAATGAGCCAGGGTCGACCACCATGGTGCTGCCCGCCGTCCCCCGACCCCCTCAGCGTCCCGTACGACCCGCAAAACCTCGGCTGTCAAGATCGACCTGGCACGTGGTTTCCACAAGCGTCAGGAAACTCGCAACCTCACCATCGACGGCTTTCTGACACGCGAGAGGCCCCCGGCCGGTCACCGCTGTCTCCGCTCAAGAACAAGCCTCCGTCGCCAACGACACCGGCAAAGTGGCTGTGTCGGTGAGACAGCAGTTGTTCGCCAGTTCTGATAGCACTTATCGATCTTTATACTCCAGCCGTAGATCGTTATGTGCCCTGGTCCTTGGGCTGTCTGCCACTGGCGGAAACTCAGGTGGCCTCAGCGCACGATCTGGGTAAAGTCGCGCAATGCCCGAGCTGAAGCGGCTGCATGCCGGCCACGCCCCGGCGGTCCTGGCCTTCGAGCTGGCGAACCGCACCTACTTCGCTGCCTCGATCTCCGACCGCGGCGACGACTTCTTCGACCAGTTCACCGACCGGTACAACGCCTCGCTGGCCGAGCAGGAGGCCGGCATCTGCGCCTTCTACGTGCTCCTCGCCGAGGACGGCTCGGTACTCGGCAGGTTCAACCTGTACGACTTGGAGGACGGCACTGCCAGACTCGGCTACCGGGTCGCGGAGCGGGCCGCCGGCCGCGGCGTGGCGACCGCGACCGTCCGGGAGCTGTGCCGGATGGCGACAGCGATGCACGGCCTGCGCACACTGCGGGCGGCCACCTCCCACGACAACGCCGCGTCCCAGAAAGTCTTGGCCAAGGCCGGGTTCGTCCCGGTTGGCCCTGCCACCCCGGCCGATCTCGGCGGCAAGTCAGGCACTTGGTACCAGCGCGACCTCCAGCCCCGGCAGCCGCCAGCTGCTGATCCGCCGCAACCGCACCACCGGTGAACTCGCCTACCACCGCTGCTTCTCACCCGACCCGGCGCCCCTGAACACCCTGGTCCGCGTCGCTGGATCAAGGCGGCGGGTGGAGGAGACCTTCCAGTCCGGAAAGGGCCTGGCCCGACTCGACGAGCACCAAGTCCGCCGCTACACCTCCTGGTCCCGCTGGGTCACCCGGGCCATGCTCGCTCACGCCTCGCCACCGCCCACATCACCGACCTGGCGGCAGACGCCCAGGCCATCACACTTCACGACCCCCGCCGACTTCGCCAGGGCTGTCTGACCCACCCCGTCCCGCCCTGGGCCCGGCCCCTCCTCACGGCCGCCGCGCACCTGCGGCAGCTCACCGCCGGCACCGACGGGCCGCTGTTCACCGACCCCCTCCACCGCTCCGGCTTGCCCTGTCTGACCGATTTCGCCGAGACCTGCAAGCTCCGCCCGCCCCAGCCGCCCCGCCAGGGGCGCCGCAGGAGCAACCGCCGCATGCCACCGCCCCAGACCGTGTGGCCCATCAGCAACGCCCACTACTACTACCCCTGGGCGGTCACTGAGATGACCTACGGCTGCCCCGCACCACCCCCACACGCCTGCGACGACAGCTCCGGCGATGACTCGGGGGGCGCCCGGCCCAGTGCGGGCCTGGCGAGAGGAAGGCACGGCTGCCGCCCGCGCCGGACATCAGGCGCGGTGGCCGGGCGGCTTCGGGCGGCCACCGCGCGGGCGGACACGGCGCGCACGGCCAGCGGCTGGACCCCCGCAGGAGAGGAAGCATCCGGCGGCATCGTTCGCAGACCGGCCTCCGCGTCGGAAGGACGCCATGGACTCCATCAACGCTCTGGGTGAGACATGCATCGAGGTTCTGGTGTGCGGTCCCGTCTGTTCCCGGCCGCCGGATCCGGTGCGTTGCGTACCAGGGGGCGAGGGCCGTGCACCGTGGTCCTGGACCGCGGCGACGACGTGCGGTTCACCCGGGCCGCCCTGGCGTCGCACGACCCGGGGGCCGGGCGCGTTGTGGTCCACCCCACCGTCACCTCCTCCGGCCGCCTTCTGTGGCACGACATGCTCCAGGCGCTCGGCTGCGGGCCCAGACACGCAGCGGCCGGCTGTGCGCATCCAGGCAAGAGCAGCGGCGCGCAGTCCGCGCCGCTCTGCAGAGCGCGCCGTGCTGCCAGGTGAACGTCCTGCGCGCTCACCGGATCGGGCTCGGCCTGTGGGCGGCCCTGGTCCACTTGCACCGCACCACCCGCGCGGATCTGGTCCTCGTGCACCACGCCGAACTGCCGGACGACCTTGCGCATCTGCTGCGCCACTGCGATCACCGCATCGTCGACACCTTTTCCGGGGTGGCGTGGCTGCACCCGCCGGCAGCAGCGTCCCCGAAATCCTGACCTGGGGGAGCGGCAGGGCCGCTTTGGCCTTCGCTAGATGTGCTGGGCGTCTTTGAGGGGCTCCCTGCCACACGTTGGCAATGAAACAACAATCTGTTGTTTCATTGCATGGTTGCGGTAGTGTGACCGCATGGCACGTGACGCTCACGACAAGGCCCGTCGGCGGCTGTCCGCACTCGCGGAGGACTCCACCGCTCATGGGGCCCCGGCGCGCCAGTTGGAGCAGGACGCCGCCTGGCTGGGGCGGCTACTGGCGGCTGCCGCCGACCATCAGCAAAGCGACGGACAGCGACCGGATGTGGCGCCAGGGGACATTGCTGCGGCGCTCGGTCTGTTCGAGGACATGCGTCTGTCGCTGGACCGGCTGGAGACCCAGGTGGTCATCGAGGCCAGGCGCCGGGGCATGGAGTGGCGGGAGATCGCCGGGCACCAGGGCCTGAACTCCTCGCAGGCCGCCTCACAGCGCTATCAGCGGCTGATGACCCGGCTCGAAGAGATCCGTCAGGGCGTCAGGTAGGAGAAGGGGACATACAGATGACGGATCAGCCCGCTGAACTGCTCGCCGCCGTCGACTCGCTGCTCGCTGCCGTCGATGACGGCACCGTGCTGCCCGCGCCCGCCGAACGGGTTCGGTTGCGCGAGGCTGCGGGGCTGACCGAGGCTGCTGTTGCCCAGGCACTGGGGGTCCGCGTGCCGAGCATCCAGGCCTGGGAGGCGGGCCGTGCCGAGCCGAAGGGGGAGCGCCTGGAGGCCTACCGCAGGCTGCTCGAGGGCCTCGCACACCGCTATCCCGCGCCACTGTCCAAGGGCCCTGTTGCCACGGTGGAGGAGCCGGCTCCGCCACAAGCAGGCCCGGCACCCGCGGCTGAGGCCCTGACTGCGTCCGAGAACACCCCGGCCGCCCCTGCTCTCGTTACTGCTGCTGCGGTGGCCGCGTCGCGTCCGGCGCGTACCACCAGGCCGTCGTCGACGTTGCGCCGCCCGGGCGCGAAGAAGGCCGCTACCGCCGGCACCTCGGCGGGCGTCGACGCGCGCTTCGAGAACGGGCCGCTCGCAGTCGTCGACGTCGAAGACGGCCAGGTCTTCGCGTACTGCGTCGGCGGCCTGGTCCTGGACGTGCCCGCCAAGTCCCTTCCGTCCCTGGTCGAGTGGACGCTGACGGAGGCGAGGCTCGGTCAGCCGAAGCTGTCCGGGCCGGGCAAGGACGCCGACCCGCTGATCGTGCTCACCGAGACTGCACTCGAGCGCTACGGGCTGCCGGCCCGCCTCACCGATGAGGAGCGCCTGGCCGGGCGGCTGCCCGAGGGGCACAAGGTCGCCAAGCAACTGGCCCGTCAGGAATGGAAGTTGACGAAGCGAGGGTTCGGGCCGTGGGCTCGGATCTACCGCCCCGCTCAGGGTTCGGAGCGGGCCTGCGTGCAGCTGTGCATCCCGTCGTGGGATGCACTCGACACCCGGCACTGGACCAATGCCGCCCAGCTCCCGCCCGCCGAACTCGCACGGCTCCTGGGCGTGTACGCGTCCCGAGTGATGACGCCGCGCGGTTCCACCGCGGTGACCGGCCTGGAGCTGATGACCGCGCTGCACCCGCCGACCCGCGCCAGCGCGCCGGACGGCAACGGCAAGCGCACCTCGGAGCACAACCCCGGCTCGCTGGGCAAGGACCCCATCGACTTGATGGACTGGCCGCCGTGCGAGGTTCCCGACGGTCACCCGGTGCTCAAGGACCTGCCGCGCTTCCACGTCCGCGGCCCAGACGAGAAGCTGTTCGAGGAGGCGTACGACTGGGCGCGGCCGCTCACCGACGACGAATGCATGCGCCGGAACCTGGTCGGCATCGACGTCAACATGGCCTTCGCCGCCGGCGCGAACGGCCTGCTGGTCGGCCTCGCCCAGGCACCAACGCACGTCAAGGCGCCGGTGTTCGACCCGAAGCTGCCCGGATCCTGGCTGGTCGACCTGTCCCACGTCGACCTGTCGCGGGTGAAGTCGGGCAAGGAGTGGGTGAAGCTCGACGGGGAACTGTTGCCAAGCCCGTTCACGCCGAAGGGCGAGCGGCCCGAGGGGCCGGCCTGGTACGCGACGCCGACCGTCGGCTACGCCCAGGAGCTGGGCTACGACGTGACGCCGACCGAGGCATGGGTGCGGTACGACAACGGCCGCTACCTGGACGGCTGGTACAACCGGCTGCGCGACGCCTACATCGCCACGATGGCCGACCTAGGAGTGGCCGCCGACCTGCCGCCCCAGGAGTTCCTGGCGGCGATGGACGGCTACCGGCAGCACGACCCCGAGCTGGCAGTCGTCGTGTCCGCGATCAAGGCGACCGTCAAGGGCGGGCTCGGCAAGCTGCGCGAGCGCCCGCGCGGCGAGGGCTGGAAGCCCGGCGAGCCGTGGCGCGCTCTGGCCCGGCCCACCTGGCGGCCGGACATCCGCGCCGCGATCATCTCCCGCACGCGCATCAACATGCACCGCAAGATCGTCAAGCACGCCGCCTTCACGGGGCAGTACCCGGTCGCGATCCTCTCCGACTGCGCCGTGTACGCGGCCGACGGCGCCAGCCCGCTGGACTTCCTGCCCTACCGGGAGGGCAAGCCGCTGCCGGGCGGCTTCAAGCTCGGGGTGAACCCCGGCCTGGTCAAGCACGAGGGCACGCAGTCCGTGCTGTGGGGCGAGGGGGTGCGGGAGCAGTTCAACGCCCCGGAGCTCAACTTGGCCCGGTACATCAAGGACGGCACCGTCACCGACCAGGACAGCGGGGAGTAGGCAGGCGATGAGCATGTTCGGGGACGGCCTGGACCAGGCGGTGCAGAAGGCGTTCACCCGCCCGATCCCGAAGTCGGCCGGCGTGCGGATGCGGTACCTGGTCAAGCAGCTGGGTGGCACCAAGCCGGTCGCCCAGATGCTGCGGATCTCTCAGCGCACCGTGGAACGGTACGTGAAGGACCAGATCAAAAAGCCCCGCCCGGACCTCGCCGCACGTCTGGAGCACGAGGTGAATAAGCGGTGGCAGCCGCAGATCCGGGCCAGGGCCAAGGCCAAGGCGGCGGCCACGGACGGCATCGTCATCGACACCCGCGCCCGCCTCGGCTACACCGCGCCGATCGGGTCCACGGACCAGGACCGCATCCGGCACTTGACCATCGCCCTGCCACCCGTCTACGCCGCCCGCCTCTTCGAGGCTCAGGAGGCCGGTGCCGGCGACGCCCGGCTCCAGGAGATCGCGGCCGAAGCGCTCAGGGAGGTCTACTTCCAGGACGGCGGCCGCCGCGCCGGCAGTCTGGAAGAGGTCCGGTTCACGGACATCGAGCACCTCGAGTTCGACCTCTAGCAGCCGCACCCCGACCAGCCCGCGAGCCCCGGACCGATGCGGTCCGGGGCTCGCTCGCATATCCGCGGGGGTCGGATGTTCCTGCACGCGATGTCGTGCCCAATGAGGCCGCCGCGCACGGGTCACCACGGCGGCGAGGCCAGGTCTGCGGCGCGGTGAAAAGCCCACGGCTGCCGCTCAGCGGGGCAGCCTCCAGCGGGTGAACACGCATGGGTCGGGGCCGGCATGAACTCCGAAGGGAGCTCGATCCGCTCGAGAAGGAATCCCTCGCCGGGGACGTGCACGGTGTATCCGCAGCCCTTGTAGAAGGCGCCCAGGTCCCGGTCGGTCTCGAAGGACCCGTACAGCAGGAAGTAGTCAAGCTGGTCGTAGACCTGCCAGGCCCGCTTCAGCCTCGCGCAGACGTTTTGGACAGTACGGAATTTCTCTGGCAACGTCGCCTGTCCGATCCCCGATGACACCGGAAGGCGGTGCGGAACATGACCGAGGTGAGCACGCGCAGCGTCCGGGACGCCGCTGTCGCCGCGCACCTGCGCAGGACGACCACCCTCGACGTGCCCGAGGAGTTCGAGACGTGGTCCGTCGCGGACCTGGCGGACTGGCTCCACGACACGGAGGACGACCCGCAGGTGTCCGACGAGGACTTCTACCAGGCCCGCAAGGCGGTACAGATGCTGGGAGTCGAGGACGTCTGACCGGTGGGCAGGTCCCGCGGCCTCGCGCGGACATGCAGCATTCGCACGGTCCAGTCGGCGCCCGGGTGCTGCTCGTGCAGCAAAGCCCGGCCTCCCTGTGCAACGGGCGGTTCGTTACGCGATACGCGGCGTGCATCCCGTAACCGCACTCGTCACAGGCCAGCGGTGCGGGCGGCCAGGCCCAGTCAGCCCCAGATCTGCGGTTGCCCAAAGTGGCTCCGTTACTCTCTCGACTCGCATCGCGGAGGCGGCCCGCATCTCGCCAAGAACCCCTTCGCGTTTGACGACGCCCTCGGCAGCTGATCGCGAATGGCGACCCAGTCGGCGCGGGGGCTGGCAGCGGCCTTCAGCATCACGAGGGGCCCAGCCGTCAAGCTGGGTGCGCCGGTGACAGCCTGTACCGTGCGTCAGATCTGGTCCGCGAGGCGCACGTAGTCGTAGTAGAGAGGGTCCCCGTCCTCGTCCACCGGGTACTCGTGGCTGCTCTGGTTGGCGAGGACGATCTTCAGCTCCGGCAGCTCGTCGAAACCGAGGTCGTTCTCGGTGATCTCGTGGCCCCGCTCCGCGAACAGCTCGAAGAGGTCCACACTCGGGGTGCGGAAGACGTCGAGACCGTCGAGGGGCGCTCGTACGTCGGCGTCCTCGTCGAGGAACCGGAACAGCTCCACGCCGCTCAGCGCGCCCTTGGTGAAGCCGAGCATCACGTTCAGGCCGGACGCGTCGTGCTTGAGCAGGATCTGCCCGGGCTCCGGATCACTGGAGGCGACCCGCAGCAGCCCCCACGCCTGGACCGCGTCGCGCGTCTCCTGCGCCGACATGCAGAGTCGCAGCGGCCCGACACCGACCAGCGGCAGTAGTTCCAGTTCCATGTTCCGTCCTTCGCCTTTCTCGATGCCCTAGTGACGTGCCGGGGACCTCATGCGAGAAGAGCGGCCTTGTCGATTTTCCATCCTCGCGTCTTGAGCATGTCCTGGAGGGGCTTGTTGTCATCCAGGCTGGGGACTGCTGAGCGATCGCTACGCCACGATGGGTGATCCAGCGGCCAACCTGACACCACGGGGACTGGCTCATCGAACGCCGTGACGAGGACATCGATGCCGGCCTGGCTCGCCTGATCTCAGCCCTCGCCCAGGGCACCGCCCTGCCCTCGACGGGTTGGCGGACGTATTGCCGGCCCGGCTGCCAGTCGCCAGCGAGGCCCGCGACGACATCGCTTTGGTCGTCATTCGCCTGTGACGCTGCGAGACCCGAGGTGCGACGCCGGTGCAGCTCAGAGCCATCGGCGGCTTTTCTGCGAGCGGCACACCATGGCCGCGTCGCCGTCGTGCATGGTGGCAGCCACTCCTGCTGTCCCTGCGCTGTTGCGAAGGGAAGCGGCCCTGCGTTGGAATCAAGTGTGAGGCTCTTCGGCGGTGCGGTGTCGGCTGGTCTTCCCGCTCCGGGCACAGGGTCCGGCCGGAAGGGGCTCAAGAACGATGCCCTGGGCATGTTCTCCTCGGTCGTCATGGGCCTGGCCTCCACCGGCCCGGCGTTCAGCCTCGCCGCCACGCTGGGCATCATCGTGGCCGGAGTCGGATTGCAGGCTCCGATCGTCACCATGCTGGCTTTCGTCCCGATGCTGCTGGTCGCGTACGCTTTCCGGGAGCTCAACGCGAGCAACGCCGACTGCGGGACCACCTTCACCTGGGCCACCCGCGCCTTCGGACCGCGTACCGGCTGGATGGGCGGCTGGGGTCTCATCGTCGCCAACATCATCGTCATGGCTAGCCTCGCGCAGATCGCTGCTGCCTACGGCTTCCGGTTGATGGGCCTGGACGCACTGGCGGAAAACCGGCTGTGGACCACCGCGGCAGGCGTCGTCTGGATCGCGGTGCTGACAGTGATCTGCTACGTCGGCATCTCGTTCTCGGCGGCTGTACAGCGCTGGCTGCTGTGCCTGGAAGTGGTGATGCTGATCCTGCTCGCCGTCGCCGCGCTGGTCAGGGTGTACACCAGCCCTCCGCCGACGGCGATCCATGTGTCCGCGTCCTGGTTCAACCCCTTCGCGGTGCCCTCGGTGACGGCCATGACCTCGGGCATCCTCGCGGGGGTCTTCATCTACTGGGGCTGGGACACCGCGTTCTCGGTCAACGAGGAAACCGTCGACAGCACGCGCATCCCGGGCCGTGCCGCGGTCTTGTCCACCGTGCTGCTCCTGGTCATGTACGGGCTGGTGTCCACGTCGGCTCAGGCGTTCGCGGGAGTCGGCACCTCGGGCATCGGACTCGGCAACGCGGACAACGCGGACGATGTGTTCTCCGGGCTGGGTGAGGCCGTGTTCGGGAGCCACGGCACGGGGCTGTTCCTGTCGAGACTGCTGATCCTGATGGTGCTGACCTCCGCGTTGGCCTCCGCCCAGACCACCATCCTGCCCCTGGCCAGGACCGTCTTCTCCATGGCGGTCCACAAGGCCGTCCCCTCTCGGTTCGCCCGGGTCCACCGCAGGTTTCTCACCCCCACCTGGGGGACCATCGGCATGGGAGCGGCCTCGATCGCCCTGTTCGTCCTGCTGACCTCGCTCAGCCAGAACGTCCTGGCCGACTCGATCGACTCGGTCGGTCTCGCGATCGCGTTCCAGTACGGACTGACCGGCTTCGCCTGCGTCTGGTACCACCGCAAGATCCTCACCCGCAGCGTCAAGGATCTGGTCTTCAAAGGCGTGCTACCGGGGCTCGGCGCGCTGTTCATGCTCTTGCTGTTCCTCTACGCCACCTTCGTCGTCTACGCGGACCCCCGGTACGGCACGACCGCCGTCGACCTGCCGCTGATCGGCAGGACGGGCGGGGTCACCGTCCTGGGCCTGGGCGCCCTGCTGATCGGTTTCCTGCTGATGCCGGTAGTCACCCGTGGCCACAGCGTGGCCCTCAAGCTCCAGCGGAGCCTGCTTCCACGCCGCCTGCCGCCGCACGCCGCCGTCGACTCGGCGAGCCGCTACCTGCCCGCCGACAGCGGGTCCGGGGTGGGCGGCGACTGGTACGACATCATCCCTCTCTCCGGTACCCGGGTCGGCCTGGTCATCGGGGATGTGCTCGGTCACGGCATGCACGCCGCGGCCACCATGGGACGCCTGCGCACGGGGGTGCGCGTCCTGGCCCGCCTCGACCTGAGCCCGGACGAGCTCCTGTCCCGCCTGGCCGACCTGGTCGAGCAGACCACGCACGAGGGCGAAACCGGCCGCGGCCCGGGCCACCTGAAAGCGCACGCCGACGCGGCTCTGGGCGTGAGCTGCCTGTACGCGGTGTACGACCCCGTCTCGGGGGAGTGCAGCATGGCGCGAGCCGGGGAGCCGGTGCCGGCGCTCGTCGAACCGCACACGGGCGTCGTCGACTATCCCCAGCTGCCGCCAGGACCGCCGCTGGGAATCGGCGGCCTGCCCTACCAGAGCACGGAACTGGAGCTCGCGCCGGGCACTGTTGTCGCCCTCTTCACGGACGGCCTCCTCCAGGCGGCCAACGACCGCGAAGCCGGGCTCGCGCAGCTCTCACAGGTCCTCTCCGACGACCGAAGATCCCTGGAAGAACTGTGCGACCGGGCGGTGGCCACCATGCTGCCCGGGGCGGTGGACGTGGACGCGACGATGCTCCTGGTCCGCACGCGCCTGCTCGCCCAAAATCGGCTCGCCCAATGGGCAATGGCCCCGGACCCGGCGGCCGTGGCCACCATCCGCTCCGCCGTCGGGAAGCAACTCGGCGACTGGGGACTGGACGACGTGGCGTTCACCACGGAGCTCATCGTCAGCGAACTGGTCACCAACGCCATCCGCTACGCAGGTGGCGGCCCGATCCAGGTGCGCCTGATCCGCGACCGGACCCTGACCTGCGAGGTGTCCGACACCGGCCACACCGCGCCCAATCTGCGGCACGCCGCGAGCGACGACGAGGGAGGCCGGGGCCTGTTCATCATCGCCCAGATGACCCACCACTGGGGCACGCGCTACACGTCCACCGGCAAGACCATCTGGACCGAGCAGGACCTGCCGCAGCCGGACCGCCAGTAGCACCGAGGGGTCGGCGAAGAGGTCACGGTCGAGCTTGAGGTACGAGCCGGCCGGGCCGGCCCAGTACTGGCTCCAGCCGGTCATCGACTGGACCAGGTCGCCGACCTCGAGGTCGGGGCTGTCGGATCGGATGACGGTGCCGATGGCGGCCACCCCTACCCGCTGCCCCGGCTGCCAGGCCGACACCGGGATGGTGCAGTCGGCCCGCATCAGCTCCAGGTACGTCGCGGCGAGCCCGACCTGGTGGCTGATCAGCTGGAGCCAAACCTCTTGCCAAGCAGAAACTTTAGTGTGAATCATTTCAGCGGTTAGATAGATGCTGGCCGAGGTTCCAGGTCGGTCCCAGAGCTCGACGCGCTCCGCGCGGCAACGACCGAGAGTGTGCAAACCGGTTGGGCGCGGCCGGGTCCGCGCCCTGAGCCGCCGCTCGCGCCTGCAGTGACGCCGACTGACCGCCCCCGGACTGATCGAGGTCCGGGGGCGGTCCGCGTGCGCGGGGTGGGAACGGGGAGCTCGTGAGGAGAGGACATTCATGCTTGAGGCGCTGGGTCTGAGCACGGCCGAGTCGCAGGTGTACCAACTGCTGGTGGGGTCCGGGCGCTGCCCGGTGGGCCGGCTGGAGCAGCGGGCCGGCCTGGCCGGGGCCCAGCTCGAACAGGCGGTCGCGGCACTGGCCGTGAAGGGGCTGGTCACCCTCACCGACGACCTGCCCGCGCAGCTGATTCCCGCCCCGCCGGACATCGCCGGGGAGACGCTGTTGCTGGCGCGCATGAACGAACTGCAGTCCGCCAAAGGCGTTCTGCAGCGACTCACCAAGGAGTACCGCGAGGCGCTCCGGCCGGCAGCCCTGGAGGAGATCGCCGAAATCGTGCCGGCCGAGGCGTTGGCGCAGCGGTACGAGCAGCTCCAGCTCCGCGCCCGCCGGGAAGTACTGCGCTTCGACGCCCCGCCCTATCTGCTGATCGAGGAGTTCAACGTCGCGGAGCTGGAGCAACTGGCAGCGGGGGTGCGCTTCCGGACGGTGTACGACCGGGCCGCGATCGAGGGGTACGCGGTGCAGTTGGAGATCCGCCGGTACATGGACGCAGGTGAACAGGCCCGCGTGCTGGCCAGACTCCCGGTCAAGTTGATCATCGTAGACCGGTCCACGGCCATGCTCGCGGTGCGGACGGACGACGGGCGGCCACCGGGCGCCGTCGTGCAGATCCACCAAGGCCCCCTGCTCGACGCTCTCGTCGCACTGTTCGAGCTGATGTGGGTCACCGCGCTCCCCCTGGATCCGTCAACCGGCGAGACGCACCGCGGCGAACTCTCCGGCTCGGACACCCATCTGCTACTCCTGCTCCTGTCCGGTCTCACCGACGACGCGATCGCCCGCCTCATGGGGATCGGCAAGCGGACCGTCAACCGCCGGGTACGCGGCCTGATGGATCTGGCGGGCGCTTCGAGCCGGATGCAACGCGGGTGGCACGCCTGCGAACGCGGCTGGGTCACGGCCGGGGACCTGGACGGGCTGCAGCCGCCGGGCATCGGCCAGGACACATAGGGCCGCATCGGCGGCCCGGCGCCGCCCACGTCGCAGACCCACGTGGCGGGTGTGCGCCATGTGGCGCGTATCCGCCACACCACCTCTGGAAGACGCACCGGCCGGAGAGCTAGGTTCCGAGCGGCGCGCGGAGTCGGCCGGACGTTCGGTCGGTCCCCCTCGGTATCAATTGCCCCGCAGCGCCCACCAGTTGAGCGTGAAAGGACAACCGATGCACAAGGCCCGCCTCAGACGGGGGCGCACCGCCCTCGTCAGCGGGATCGCGGTGACAGTCGCCCTGTCACTGACGAACCAGCTCGGAACCGCGACAGCCGCCATGCCCTCGGCGCCTGTCGACCTGAGCAGCCGCCCGACGCTGCACAAGCAGACGGCGGCGGCGGCGGTGACTCTGATCACCGGCGACACGGTCTCGCTGACCACCGAGCCCGACGGCAGGCAGGCGGCCTCCGTCATCTCCGGGGCGGGGACGTCCAAGACGTTCGAAACCGTCAGCGGACAGAACGGCGACCTGTACGTCTACCCGGACGACACCACGGCCGCGGTCGCCTCGGGCACGGTGGACCGTGAACTGTTCAACGTCAGCCGGATGGTCCGGGACGGGTACGGCGACGCGAAGACCGACGAGGTCCCCGCCATCGTCGACTTCCAGGGGAAACCGACCGCCGCTGCCCTGACGCAGAAGACCGAGGACCTGCCGGGCAGCGACAACGAGCGGGTCATGCCCCGACTGGGGCTGTCCGCGGTGCATGTCGACAAGCACCGCGCGAAGGGCTTCTGGCAGGCCGTCAAGCCCGTCCAGGCACGCAGCAGAGGCGCCCAGGCCGCCACGGTCCCCGGCACTGCCGGGGTCTCCAAGCTGTGGTACGACGGCAAGGTAAAGGCCGCACTGGACAAGAGCGTGCCGCAGATCGGCGCTCCGCAGGCATGGGCCAAGGGGTACGACGGCAAGGGCGTGAAGGTCGCCGTGCTGGACACCGGTGCCGACCTGAACAACGCCGACATCAAGTCCGAGATCGTCCAGAGCCAGAGCTTCGTCAACGGCCAGACGGTCCAGGACGGTCACGGTCACGGCACCCACGTCGCATCCACCATCGCGGGCAGTGGCGCCAACTCCGACGGCAAGTACAAGGGCGTCGCCCCCGGCGCCGACCTGCTCATCGGCAAGGTGCTCGCCAACAGCGGGCAGGGCCTGGACTCCGGCATCCTGGCCGGCATGGACTGGGCGGTCGAGCAGGGCGCCGACGTCGTCAGCATGAGCCTCGGCGGCCCCGACACCCCCGGCGAGGACGCTCTGACCAACGCGGTCAACTCGCTCAGCGCGTCCTCGGGCACCCTCTTCGTCATCGCGGCAGGCAACGACGGCAGGAAGGGCGAGGCGACAATCGGCACCCCCGGCGCCGCCGACGCGGCCCTCACCGTCGGCGCCGTCGACAAGTCCGACGCACTCGCCGACTTCTCCAGCCGCGGCCCGCGCCTCGGCGACATGGCGATCAAGCCGGAGATCACCGCCCCGGGCGTGGACATCGTCGCCGCCCGCGCGGCCGGCACCACCATGGGCACCCCCGTGGACGCCAACTACACCTCGGCCAACGGCACCTCGATGGCCACCCCGCATGTGGCCGGCTCCGCCGCGATCCTCAAGCAGCGCCACCCCGACTGGACCGGTCAGCGCATCAAGGACGCGCTGACCGCGCACGCCAAGTCTGCCGCCGACCAGACCGTCTACCAGCAGGGCTACGGCCGGGTCGACATCCCCGCCGCCCTCGACCCGTCGCTGGAGCTGTCCGGCACCGCCGACTTCCGCGTCATACCGTGGCAGAAGGGCACCTACCCCACGCGCAGCCGCACCCTGACGCTGCACAACAACGCCGCGACCGACACCGTGGTGACCGTGACGGCCGCCGCCGAGGACGCGAGCGGCACCGCGGTCCCGGCGGGCACGCTGTCGCTGTCGGGAGCGGGCCTCTCCGCCGGCCGGGTCACCGTCCCGGCCGGCGGCACGGCCGAGGTCACCGTCACGCTCGACAACAACGGCCTGAAGACCGGCCAGTACGGCGGATCGGTCACCGCCACCTCCGACAGCGGCGAGTCGGTGCACGCAGCGCTCGGCTTCGTCACCTCTGTCGAGCAGCACGATGTCACGCTGAAGGTCACGGACCGCTTCGGGAAAACCCCCAGTGCGCTCAGGTTCACCCTGCACGGGATGGACAACCACTTCTGGCAGAGCCAGACCATGTACGCCAACGGCACCGCCACCCTGTCGGTGCCGCTCGGCAAGTACTCCATCGAGGGCTCGGTCTACTCGGCGGCACCCACCGGCGGCGCGGTCTCCTACGCGGCCGACCTGTTCACCGTGCCCAACATCGAGGTGAGCGACCGGGACCAGACCTTCACCGTCGACGGCACCACCGCCACCGACCTCAGCGTGAAGATCAAG
Organism: Streptomyces sp. NBC_00009; assembly: GCF_045040855.1. NCBI lineage: Bacteria > Bacillati > Actinomycetota > Actinomycetes > Kitasatosporales > Streptomycetaceae > Streptomyces > Streptomyces sp. NBC_00009. The sequence continues at coordinate 170,395 of NZ_CP108312.1, read as the reverse complement.
GGTGAGAAGCGGCCACTGGAGAACGGCCAGGTGACCACGTTCGTCGTCCGTGACCCCGGCACCGCAGGCGGTTACTCGAGCTTCGCCGGTATCGGCAACCTGCTCAACCTCGCCGACACCAGGCAAGGCGCCATCCCCAGTGCCGGCGCCACCACCGGCGCGCTGCGCCTGGAGACCTCCCTGGCCCGGCGCGAACCGCTGGTCCAGCTGGAGGTGACGGCCCCCGGGCACGTGACCATCCCGCTGAAGTCCTCGGTGAACGCGAAGCGCTTCGAGGGCACCAAGCGCACCGAGCTGGTCGACCTCGGCGCCGGCTCCGAGCAGGACTTCGCCGCTGCCGACGTCAAGGGCAAGACCGTTCTGGTCTCCGTGGCCGATGTCAGCAAGGCCGACGACCAGGCCACCAGGGCCGCGGCTGCCGGAGCCGTCGCAATGATCGTGGCCCCTGCCGACCCCGGGCCGAGCGGAAGTGGCGTCCCCGCCGGACAGACCATCCCGGTCGCCCTCGCCACGTACGACAACGCCGCAACCCTCAAGGGCTTGCTGGCCAAGCACAAGGTCCGGATCGCCCTGAAGGGCGTCCTGGAGTCGGGCTACACCTACAACCCGCACTTCACCGACGACCGGATCCCCGCCGATCTGGCCAAGACCGTCGACGTCAAGGAATTCGCCAAGGTCACCAATACGTTCCACTCCGACGGCGCCCGGCGCCTGGGCGCCGAGTTCATGAACGTCTGGGGCCCGCTGCAGGTGAGCACCGGCTCCGTCGCCCAGCCCCTCTACCAGGGCACCACCCGCGACGACTACTTCCTCGCGGGCACCGGGGTGACGTACCAGCCGAGCGTGTCGGCCAACTTCAACTCCTCGATCTGGCAGATGAACGGTCAGCGCGCCACCTACCTCACCCCGGGCAAGGCCTACACCCGGAGCTGGTTCGATGCGCCGATGCGCCTGTCCCAGTACGAGTTCGGGCCGTGTGCGTTCTGCCGCGCCGACGTCTGGCAGAAGCTGCCCGGCAGCAACGGTGCCGACAACGATCCCACCCACACCCTGTCGGGCCTGACCGGCACCTGGAGTTACTACCTCAACGGGAAGCCGATCACCGGCTTCGCCCAGCTGGCGCAGGAGAAGGCGGACTACCGGTACGTCCTCGACCAGAAGCTGACCACCGACGTCCCGGGCGTCACCCTGGGCCGCCAGATGCGCACGGAGTGGAACTTCAGCCAGGCAGCACCGACCACCATGGCCATCAAGGACTGCGACACGGCGTTCATCCCCACGCCCAAGGTCTGTGAGTCCATGCCGGTGATCCTGCTCGACTACGACCTGCCGCTGAACGTGCTCAACCAGGCACGGGCCGGACTGCCGTACACCTTCACCGTGGACGCGGGTCGCCCCAAGGGCTGGACCGGCTCCACCGCGATGGCCGGCGCCAAGGTCTCCGTCTCGTACGACGACGGCGCCACCTGGAAGGAGGCGAAGGTGCTCCGGAAGGACAGCAACTCCTTCCAGGCCCTGCTGCGGCACCCGAAGCTCGCGGACACCAACGGATACGTGACCCTCAAGACCGAGTCCTGGGACGCGGGCGGCAGCCGCACGACCCAGACCATCACCCGGGCATACGCCCTCAAGTGAGGCGCTGAGCACCTCGTACGACAGAGCGGCCCCCGCCGGGTGGTGACATCCGGCGGGGGCCGCTTTCCGGCGCGAGACTTTCGCGCACCGGACGGCGACTTGGACACGCAACCCGGCCGGCTGGTCCGAAGAGATACAGGGGCCAGAAGTCCGGCTCCGCCATTCGGGCGGCTAGATCGTCGTCAAGGGGCATGCGGCCACGCTATTGCTAGGTCAGAAGTCTGCAGAAGCTGATGCTGAGGTCACGAAGCAACACGATCGTTTCGATCCGCAGAGTGACCCAACTCAGCGCGCACTCCCGGAGTCGACGGGGCGGTCGTGGTCGACGAACGGCAACGAGGTCAACTCCTGCGAGAGTTGACCGAGGAGCCGCGGTTTAGGCCACTACCGGTGCGGCGAGTGCACATCCCGAAGGCGAACGGCAAGAAGCGACCGCTAGGCATCCCCACGATTCGGGACCGAGTGGAGCAGGCCAGGGTGAAAAGCGCCCTGGAGCCGGAATGGGAGGCACGCTTCGAAGGGCGAAGCTACGGTTTCCGACCCGGACGAGGGTGCCATGACGCGATCGGCGCGATCTTCCAGACACTGGCCCGCAAGGGCGCCAAGAAGGTCTGGATCCTGGATGCTGACCTGTCCAGCGCGTTCGACCGCATCGACCATGACCGCTTACTGGATGCCATCGGCGACTTCCCGGCCTGCCGGGAAGTCAGAGGATGGCTGAAGGCCGGGGTGATGGAGAACGGCAGGTTCGCCCCTACCACGGAGGGAACGCCGCAAGGCGGGGTAATCAGCCCTCTGCTGCTCAACATCGCACTCCATGGCATGGAAATCGCTGCCGGATACGACCCGAGCCTCACGCAACTGCAGAGGTCACGGAGGAATATCCCGACGCTGATCCGCTACGCCGATGACTTCGTCGTCATGTGCGCGACGGAGGCGGAAGCGTGGCAAATCAAGGAGAAGCTCATCGCCTGGCTGGAGCCGAGAGGGCTGACCTTCAACGACGAAAAGACCCATGTGGTCCACGCGTAGGAGGGTTTCGACTTCCTCGGATTCAACGTCAGGAGGTACGGCGAGAAGATGGGACTCCTGCGGTTGGCTGTCTTCGCTCATGCGTCGAGCTTCCCTACAGGACCTGAACACCTGGCGGATTGCAGGTCTCATCGACCGGCCGCGTCCCTCCTTCAGCCGAGGCGACGTCCAGGGGATTGGACCTCCTCACGACAGTGCGATCCGGAAGGCTTCGTGCATGAGCGCGCCGTCCTCGACTCCAGCGCCGGGAAAGCACCAGAGAATCTCGCCGTTGCGGGAGTCGTTCTGCGAGCGACGTCCGCCTACGCAGCCGCTGAGCTCCGTGATAGACCCTGGGGCGTTACGAGGTGGAGCACGATGGTTAGTGAGGTCAAGTGCTAGAGCGACGACCGCGGTTGAGGGTCCGGCAAGTCACTCCGCGCCCCCCTATGGCTGTCACCAACCGGATACGTGGGTCGGGCCGCATCGCTCGCCTCAGGCGCTGGTATCAGCGCTCCGACTGGGCCAGACACACAGCCGTGCTTGCGGCTGTTGTGGCCGCAGTCAGCCTGGCGATCACCGCTTGGGGGACCTACAAGTCCGCTCAGGTCGCGGACGATCAACTCGCTCAGTCCAAGGAGGACGCCGAGAAGGACGAACGGAGCCAGGCCGCCCGCCTTTCAATGTGGGGAAATATCAAGGTCTCGGTTGTTGCGAACCGTTCCCTAGACCCGGTGTGGGCAGCCTTCTTCCTGAACGACAAGCAACGGCGAGAGAAGCATGACAACTCGGTCACGTACGTCTTTGTTGGGGTTCTGCCGCCCTGCACGGCCGTCAGCGTGCCGAAGGCCGTCACCTTCGCCCAGGCGACGAGCTTCGCCGCGTCCCCTGGGCCCCACACGGGTTGGATCTTTCAGGGACTGCACTTCATGGATAACAACGGCCAAGCATGGGTGCGATGGAACGGCGGCGAACTGACCAAGACCGCGGGCCCGCCCTCGAAGAAGGTCATCCTGCAACAGAAGGAGGGGGGCCTGATGGCTGATGATCGGGCGAAGCTGAGTCACCTCTCGGAGTGCGGCAAGTCAGACTGAGATCCAAGATCGTTCTTGCACAATTGTGCAAGAACACCGGGTCAGCTCCCAGGTACTCGCGCGTGCCGTGGCGCCTCCGCCCCCTTCTCGAGGACGTCGGTGTACTCGTGCAGCACCGCCAGCACTGACACCTCATCGTCTCCGGCGACCTTGTGTACGGGGCTGGTTGGCGACAGGGAGATGTCTTCGCCCTGGTGGAGCTCCACGAGAGTTGCGGCGCGGTACGACCCGATCGCCGGGCGGTCGGTCCGCCCGGTGATCGGCACTGCGTAGGTCGCACCGTCATCGAATGCGCCGGTGACGGTGAACGGCACTTCTGCCTCCTTATCGAGTGGACATCAGGCCAAGGAGCGACGCCCGGAGGTCGTCGTCTATCAGCGAGCGTCGCGGCCACAGCGTCGGGAACTGCCGCCCCCTTGACGTGGCTCAGGAGGCGGGCGGATGCCAGGAGCGCCCCGACTGTCGCGCCGTCCCTGTCCTGGGCAACCAGCGGCAGCGACAGTGCAATGGCGGCGTCTAGCATCTTCCCGTCTGCGGCTGCGCGGACCAGGGGCTGCGTCAAGGTGTTGCTGCCAGCTGCAGGGCTTCCAGCAGCCACGCACCACAGCGGCCCGCCTCCACCTCGTCAACATGTTCCTTTTCGATGTCGCTAAGGCCAGCAGCTCACCGAACCGGGCGCCGTCCTCGGGACGTGCCAGCCGCACGCCCGGGTAAGCCGTCGATCAGCCGATGCCTGGGCAGCTCCACTGAACGAACTGGACGGGCCCGAACGACTCCTGCGGCGTGACGCCGCGATCCGCTTGGTCCAGATGGCTCGTGGCGGATCACGAACCGGCGCGGCTCGGTACCTCGGCATTCCGCCAGGGACTCTGCAGTCCACCACCCTCCGGATCCGCACTTGGCAGAATCAGCCCGGCAATGCCCAGGCGTACCAGGAAGCGCTTGGGCGCATCGCCGAGATCGCCGCAGCGGCCGGCATCGAGGCACCCTCTGCTTCTGCAGACAGTTGACGCGTGTTGGACCTGCGACTGATGACTGGCGTCCAGGACACACTTCCATTCGTCGACTCGACCGAGATCCCTACCGCCTCAGAGTGGTGTCAGCGATGGAACGGCCGACGGCACTCCTTTCACCACGTTAGTGAGGGCGGGTTTGATGCCCGGCGGTGCGCGGTCGAGATGCTGCCAGAGAAGGCGGCGAACGCCGTGATCATGCTGGGAAACCTGATCAAGATGATCCTGTCCGCCCTCGCCGAGAAGATCGCCGAGGGCGGACAGGATGCTCTGCTGGCCGAACACGCCAATCTCAACGCCCGCTGATCGTTCAGCGGCTGCTCGGACACCTGCACGCCAGTTCCACGATGCGGTCTCTGCGCTACATCCGGCGGACGAACCTGCTGGTTGCGAGGGCGATTGCGGGGTGAAGCGACCAGAACAAGTCCTACGCCGACTACGCGAGCCGTCTGGCAGAACGGCAGGCGGTCTGATGCCCAGACGAGGAGAACGCGGGTCCCGGCAGGCGGCGAAGTCGCTTGAGCGGGGCGGGCAGGTGTCCTGGATCGAGACGCGTGAGCTGATCTACACCAATCCCAAGGGCACGGCCATGCGGCGCGTGATCCGCCCTGGGAACTATCGGTGCTCGCAGTTGGTCGCCTAGTTGGTGCACGCCTGGATCGCCCACCACCGGGCTACGGCCTTGACGAACAGCCAGACCCAAACGCGCGTGACCAGGCTGCTTGCCGAGTTCACCGGCGGCTGCCTGGCGGCCCGGGGGCTGGAGGCGGCCGAAGCACGACTGGACGGAGCGGTCATCGACCTGACGGAAGTGATCTTCGCCTTCGAGAAGGACGTGCAGGACCGCTACCCCACCGGCTCGCCAACGGGCTCAATTGGCGAGTTTTTTTTGGGTGATCCGTCAACCGTTTGCTCAGGCGGGAAGTTCGGTGATGCTGAGGGCGAAGTCCAAGTTCCCCACGCCGTGGTTGGCGAGGCCCACCGTGACCACGCCCGCTCCTTCCAGCCAGTGCGCCATTGTCAGGCCGCCGACGTCCAGCGGGCGCAGCCCGAGGCTTTCGATGAACGCTTCCACACTTGCCTTGGCTTGCGCATTGTCGCCGGCGATGAAGACGTCGGGCCGGCCCTTCTCCAGGACGTGGCGGAAGATGGTGTTGAACGCCTTCACCACGCTGGCGCCGGCTGGGGCGGCCTTGGCGACTTCCTGCGCGATCGAGGTCTCCTCGCGGTGGGCTAGCCCGTCGAACGTGGAGTTGAAGGGGTTGCTGATGTCGACGATGACCTTGCCCGCGAGAGCGTCTCCGTACTGGGCGATGGCCGGCACGACGCCGTCGTACAGCAGGGCCACGATGACGATGTCCCCGGCCGGGGCGGTGCCCCATTCTCCCGTCGTGGCGCCGCCGCCGAGAGCCTTGGCCAGGTCAGTGGCCTTGGACTGATCGCGGCCCATGACTTCGACGGTGTTGCCGCCCGCTATCGCCCGCGTTCCGATGGTGCGGGCCATGTTCCCGGTGCCGATGATGCTGATGTTGCTCATGAGATGTCCTGCCCTGGTTGTGGTTGTTCGGTTTAGATGGCGGTGGTGCCGCCGTCGGCGACGAGTTCCATGCCGTTGACGTAGCTGGAGTCGTCGGAGGCGAGGAAGAGGGCGGCGGTGGCGATTTCGTCGGGGCGGCCCATCTGGCCGCGGGGGATGAGGGACTCGAACTGGCGCTTGGTGGCCTCGTCGAAGAGTTCTTCCTGCTTGGCGGTGGCGACCTGGCCGGGGGTCAGGACGTTGACGCGGATGCGGCGGTCCTTGAGCTCGTTGAGCCAGACGCGGGCCCATGCCTGCTGGACGGCCTTGCTGCCGGCGTAGACGCTCCAGCCGGGGAAGGCGCCGAGGGAGGCGTTGGAGCCGGTCATGAGGATGGAGCCGCCGTCGTTGAAGAGCGGGAGGGCCTTTTGGACGGTGAACAGGGTGCCGCGGGCGTTGAGGTAGAACGCGGCGTCGAAGTGGGCCTCGGTGATCTCGCCGAGCGGGGCGGGCTCACCCCCGCCTGCGCTGGCCCACAGCACGTCGAGGCTTCCCTTCTCCCGCTTGACGGTGTCGTACAGGCGGTCCAGGTCGTCCAGGTTGGCGGCGTCGCCCTGGACGCCGGTGACGTTGCGGCCGATCTGCTTCACGGCCTGGTCCAGGGCGTCCTGGCGGCGGCCGGTGATGAAGACGTGCGCTCCCTCGTCGACGAACAGCTTCGCGCCTGCCAGCGCCATGCCGGTGGTGCCGCCGGTGATGACCGCGACCTTGCCGTCGAGCTTTCCCATAGTCGTTCCCTTGGGTCGGTGGTGCCGTGTGTACCTGGGGGTGACGGTGTTAAGTACACCGCCCTGTGTGCTTACGGTACGCGGCGGGTGGCCAGGGCGCAAACTATGTACACCGGTCGTTACCTAGCTGCGGTACGATGGAGGCATGACGGAGTTGGAGAAGGGCCCCACGGGTCGGCGCCGCGGCCGGGGCGCTCGCGAGCGCATCCTCAGCGCGTCCCAGCAGCTGTTCCGCGAGCAGGGCATCAACGGCACCGGCATGGACCAGCTTTGCGCGGTGGCCGAGGTGTCCAAGCGCACGGCCTACCAGCACTTCGGCGGCAAGGACGAACTCGTCGCCGAGTACCTGCGCCGGTTCGACCCCTCCGTTCTGTCCGGCGTGTTCGACCGCACCGACCTCACGCCCCGCGAACGGCTCCTCGCCGCCTTCGACATCCCCCCCACCACTCCCTTGTGCCCCTACATCGGCGCCGCCGTCGAACTCCACGACCCCCAGCACCCCGCATCCCAGTACGCGCGCGACTACAAGAAGGCCGTCGCCGCGCGGCTCGCCGACACCGCCCGCGAAGCCGGGGCCGCCGACCCTGAACAGCTCGGCGAGCAGCTCGCGTTGCTCATCGACGGCGCCGCGGCCCGCACCCGGGTCCTCAACGCCGACGCCTTCCCCACCGCCGCCGCCATCGCTGCCGTCCTCATCGACAACGCGATCCCCGCCACAGCCAGCGATGACCGGCGAGGGGAGGACGTGTCGAGTTGACGTGGCACTCCGCGGCTGGGCTGGACGCGCAGCCGGTCGGGGCTGCACTGGCTGGTACGCGACACCAGCCGCCCGGCACTTGGCCCGGACCTGCTGGCTTTTACGGAACTGACCGCCCGCCTGCTGACGGCCGCAGCAGACGCCGCCGGGGAGACCGGCGACCCCCGAGGGCTTCAGGAGTTCGAGGCCGTCATCCCGGCCCAGGGCGCTGGCGCGCCGCGGTTCGAACAGACGGCTGATCGCATAAGTCCGTACGCGGTGGCGCATGAAGAACTCGTACGCAGCTGGGAGGTTGTGAAGATGCGGGTGGCCCGCCAGCGACGCTGGCGGGCCACCCGCATCTTCAGGGCCTGTAAACCATCCACGCTGATCATCAGTGCGCGGCCCATCTGGGCCACGCCAGTCCGAAACGAAGGCCAACAGGCGGGCAGCCAACACGTCCGGCTGAAACCCGACGTCGGGTTCCGGATCCCACGGACCGACTCCTGCACACTACGAACGGCAGACCGCCGGCGAACGGCTCCGCTACTACGACACGGCGATCAGCCGAGTTGAGCCGCTTCCGCAGCACGTACTTCCAGTCGGTCTCAGGTGCTTCGGGGCCCCTCAGGCAACTGCTGGCCGAAGAGGGGAACTGTCTCAGAGGTCAGCCGCAACAGCACCACTCCGTCAGGTCATTTCACTCTTCAGCGCATGATGAACGGGGTCAGTCGAACTGCTCAAGCGCGCCTTGTGACGGCATCGCCTCCAAGCTGCCACATCTCATAGTTCCCACATTCTGCCGTGATCTCGGCCGTCGACTGAGCCGCAGTGACGAAGTCATCTACTACCGGCGAGGTGTGCGATGCCGTCACCGCGAGGCACACCTGTTCGGGCGCCAGATTCGGGATGGGCACATTGACGACGTCCGGATGCGAATAGAACACGGACGCCGAACGGGCCAGGAAGGAGATGCCCCGTCCGGCCGCGACATGCTCGAGCGTCTCGTCCACCCCGCGCACCGGGTACCCGGCATTGGGGAGCGGGCGTTTGGTGGGCTGCGTGCTCGGGTCACCGTGCCAGACCAGCGTTTCGCCGGCCAGGTCGGCCTCGGTGACCTCCTGCTTGCCGGCAAACCGGTGTCCGGTGGGCAGTACCGCTACCCGCGGCTCGGTGTACAGCGGGGTGACGCGCAGGCCGGCCTCGTCGATGGGTAGCCGCACATAGCCGACGTCGATGCGGCCGTCGAGCAGCATCGCAGCCTGGTCGTCCCCTTCGATCCGCTGCACGTCCACGACCACGTCCGGGTGCCGGTCCTCGAACGCACGGGCCGCCGGGGTGACGGCAATGCCGGCCCGGAAACCGACCATCAGCCGCCGCTTGCCGCTGGCGGCCGCGGACACCCGGCGGCGGACCGCGTGGGTTGAGGCGAGCAGCGGACCGGCATCGGCCAGCAATTGCCGGCCCGCGTCTGTCAGCTCTACGCCGTGCCGATCCCTGGTGAACAGCGAGGCGCCGAGATCCTGCTCGAGCGCGCGGATCTGCCGGCTGAGCACCGGCTGTGCGATGTGAAGCTCATCGGCGGCGCGGCCGAAATGCAGCCGGTCGGCCACGGCGACGAAGTAACGCAGTTTGCGCAGATCCAGATCCATAAAACCCCCAGCCCGGTGATACCTCCAGGGTATCACCATGGCTTCAATAGGTCTTGGACGCCACTCAGACCGGATGGCAACATGAAAAACAGGCGCTTAAGGGCGTCGAAGTGAATTCGGCACAAGAATTCCACACTGGAATTTGACAGCAGGGCCAAAGCCCGGAAAGCAGGAACACCGATGAGTAGCATCAGCATTATCGGACTCGGAAACATGGCCCGTGCTTTGGCCGGCCGGGCACTCGCCGGCGGCAACGCCGTCGAGATCATCGGCCGCGACCAGGCCAACGCCAAGGAATTGGCCGCCACGCTCGGCGGCGCCACGGTCGGGACGGCCGGGGCCGCCCCGACCGGGGACATCGTGATCCTCGCCGCGCCGTACGCCGGCGCGGCGGCGGTGGTGAGGGAGTACGGGGACGCACTGCGCGGCAAGATCATCGTCGACATCACCAACCCCGTAGCCCCCGACCTGCAGGGCTTCGTCGTCCCTGACGACAGTTCCGGCGCACAGGAGATCGCCAAGGCGGCTCCCGACGACGCGCATGTCGTCAAGGCGTTCAACACTGTGTTCTCCCACGTTCTGGCGGCTGGCCCGGCCGAGGACCGCCCTCTGGACGTGTTCATCGCCGGCGACGACGCGCAGGCGAAGGCACGCGTGTCGGCGTTCGTCGAGAGCCTGGGGCTGCGCCCCTGGGACACCGGGGAACTGTTCATGGCGCGGGTACTGGAGAACGTCGGCCTATTGGAGTTGGGCCTCATGCACCACTCCGTCAAGCACGCCAATTTCTCCCTCGGCATCACCCTTCTCGGCTGAGCTCACCACTACCTCTCGTGCCGCATTACGCCAGTTTGCTTACGGCACGGGAAGACCCTGCACCTACCCTCACAAGGACAGTTAGATGCGCGTATTCGTCGCTGGGGGGACCGGCCATTCCGGTTCCTATATCATCCCCGAGCTCATCGCGGCCGGGCACGAGGTCACCGGCCTGGCCCGGTCGGACGCTTCCGCGGCGGCCCTGTCCGCGCTCGGCGCGAAGGTGCGTCGCGGCGACCTTCAGGATCTTGACGGGCTCAAGGAGGCTGCCTCGGGCTCCGATGGCGTCATCCACGTCGCCCACAGGCAGGATCTGCTGCCCTCCGGCGGGTTGGACGCCGTGGCCGCTGCGGAGCTCCCGATCATGCTCGCGTACGGCGAGGCACTCGCGGGAACAGGAAAGCCGCTGGTCACGGCGGGGAGCGTGGGCTCGCCCGGGAACCTGGAGCGGCCGGCCACCGAGGAGGACCCGGCCCTCCCCGCCGGCGAGGAGCACAAGGGCACCCTGCGGGTCCGCAACGTCGTGGAAAGGGCCGTTGTCGACCTCGCCGAGCAGGGGGTGCGGTCTTCGGTCGTGCGGATCGCCAACATTGCGCACAGCACGACCGATCGTGCCGGCTTCCTCCCCGCGCTGATCGCGCTCGCGAAGGAAAAGGGGTTCGTCGGCTACCACGGCGACGGCGCGAACCTGTGGAACGCCGTGCACATCCGCGATGCCGCCACCTTGTTCCGCCTGGCGCTTGAGAAGGGGCCGGCCGGCAAATACTGGCACGCGGTCGAGGATGGGGGCATCACGTTCCGTGACATCGCCGAGGCCATCGCCAGCCGCCTGGGCCTGCCCGCCGTGAGCGTTCCCAACGATGCCCTGATGACGCCGGGGTACTTCGGGTTCCTCACGAATATCGTCACGCAGAGCTACCCGGCGTCCAACCTCATCACCCGCCGGGCCCTCGGCTGGGAACCCGCCCGGCCCGGCCTGCTCGCCGATCTGGACAACGGCCATTACTTCCCTGCCGGCTGACGGCGGGAACCCGGATCGTAACGAGCCCGGCGACCGGCAAGTTCGGCTCTTCTGAGGGACGTTGAGATTATGACGACTGTGGGATTCATCGGAAGCGGAAGCATCGGCAGGACCCTCGCGCGACTCGCTGTCGGGGCCGGGCACCAGGTGGTGCTCAGCAACTCGCGCGGTCCCGAAACGCTCGTGGACACGGCCGAGGAACTGGGGCCGCGGGCGTCCGCGGCGACGAGCGAAGAGGCCGCGGCGGCCGGTGACATTGTCGTGGTCACGGTGCCGGTCAGCGCCTTCCCCCACATGCCCGCCGCGCCACTGGCCGGGAAGACGGTCATCGACACCTGCAACTACGGCCCCGAGCGTGACGGGCACATCCTCGAGCTTGAGAGCAAGTCCCTCACCTCAAGCGAGCTGCTTCTGCGGTACGTCCCGGACGCCCTGCTCGTAAAGGCGTTCAACAACATCTTCTTCAAGCACCTGCTGTCACTCGCCCGCTCGGCAGGGGCGGCCGACCGCTCCTACCTGCCGATCGCCGGGGACTCCGCACCGGCGAAGGCGGCGGTGACCGAATTCATCGACTCTATCGGCTACAGCGTGGTAGACGCGGGAACGCTGGCCGACAGTTGGCGGCAGGCGACGGGCACGCCGGTGTGGGGAACACCATACGGGCCGTACTCGAACGAGAAGGGCCAGCCGGTCGGCGAGGACGCCATCCGCGCGGCACTGGCCACCGCAACGCGGTAACCGTCAATTGTCGCGGACCGCAATGTGGTCCGGCCGCGCTATGCCCCCGCCCGGGGGGATACCGGGCGGGGGCATATTTCGCAGGCAAAGGCGTCGAATCCAGCGAAGGGTTTGCCCCCGCGTCTCGTCGCGCGCGGAGTGCGCTGGGTCAGGTCGCGGACTGCTCCCCGGGCGGCCAACTGCCCAAGCAGATTCGTGTTGGCCTCCTTGAGCTGGTGGTTCTCGATCTCCAGGACGTAGACGATCCGGGCCATGAGCTGCGCCTGGCTACGCAGATCGTCGAGTTCGGCGCGGACCCGGGCCAGATCCTGTTGCTAGAACAGGTCCTTCAGGCCGGTGTGCTTGTGGGTGAGCTTGTTGCGGCGCAGGTCGGCTTCCGCGGCGAGGGAGACGATGGTCAGCTTGCCGTCGGAGTGCAGCGGGGCGCCGATCAGCAAGGCGCACCATGGCGTCGGTGATGGCTCTGATCTCTGCGGCGGCCGCGTCGATCCGCGCGACCTCGGCCCGTAGGGCGGCGATCTCGCTGTCAGCGCGGCTGCTGGTAGCGCACGCCGGATGGCGTGGTTGACCGCCTGCTGCCGGATCAGCAGGCCAAGGAGATCGAGCCGGGGAGACCCCACCCGTTGAACAGCACGGTCTCCCGGAGACATCACCAGGCAGCTCTCGTATGCCCGCAGGGCCTGGGAGGCCGGGGCGAGGTCTCGTGCGCTTCGCAGTCCCGCCGGATCCCGGGACGATCTATGCGGGCAGGTGGGGAACCGAGAGCAGCAGCTCGCAACACCACCGTCTTGATCGCCTGCACCTTGCGCCACTGACCCTCGTAGCCGATCACGTCTCCTGCCTGCACGACGGCGGCAAGGCTGGTCGGCGTGGTCACGACTCGTCCTTGACAGGCCGGGCTCCGACCCGCCGGATGCAGGTCAAAACGGATCTGGCCCCATGCCATGCCCCTGACCTGTGGAGACCAGGACAGGGGAGACACGCAGCCGAGCCGAATCTCAGTTGATCTGGGTCCGCGGAGATACTTCGAGGGCGCACCGAACGGGGATCAGGGCCCTGCTCTCGTATCGACACCAAGCTCTGGGTGCGCGAGGCGAGACACCGGGGAGGGCTCAGGGACGCAACGCATCGGGAGGAAATTTTCCGGACTCCGGTCACATCGAGGTGAGTTGCTCCGTCAGTGCCGTGAGAACGCCAAACAGGCCGATACGAAGGAGTCCAGTCGTGACCAGCACCCCGATCTCCCGGATGCCGAACCCGACCGAGTTCGTTCCCGAGCTGAACGACATCACCGCCGCCCTGTTCCGTGCCACGGGCAACCGATCGGTGCCGCGCACCACGATGAGCCTGGTACACCTGCGGGCCGCACAGATCGTGGGTAACACATACCTGACCATCCTGAACACCGGATTCCTGCGCAAGGCGGGAGTATCCGAGGAGCGCATCACGGCCGTTTCCTCGTGGCAGGACGCCCCCTACTTCACCGACGCCGAGCGCGCGGCGCTGTCCCTGGTGGAAGCCACCCTCCAGCCTGCCCCGCATGGCCAGGAACGGGTCACCGACGACCTGTACGCGGAAGTGGCCAAGCACTACGACGAGAAGGCCCTGGCCACCTTGACCATCGCAATCGGCCAGATCAACTTCTTCATAGCCCTGGCCGTCATCGGCAAGCCCGCACCGGTAGCCTCGCTCGCCGACGAGCAGTGGGACTGACCCGACCCTCCCCTCCGGCCCGGCAGCCCCACCCGAACGAGTGAGGGACCCCGACGGCTCAGGCGGGTATCCGCAGGTGATGGAGGGACACATGCGGTGTTCGCCGCAGCGACCGGTCCGCTGTCACTCCACGAACAGCAGCTCATTCCCGACCTACTGGGCCGACTCGAGCCAGGAACGCTCCTCAGCGCACGTTCGACAGGGACGCGGCGCTGGAGGCGGCCATCCGGCTGATCTGGGAGCGCGGATTCGAGGCGACCTCGCTGGGCGAGCTGACGGAGGCCATGGGTATCCGTCCGGGCAGCCTGTACGCGGCGTTCGGCGACAAGAAGGCGCTCTTCAAGAAGGCCGTCGACGTGTAACGGCCGCTCGCCGGTGGGGTCCTTCCCGGCGCGTGCGCTGGCCGAGGCGCCGACGGCTCGCGGCGCCGTGTCCCGGATCCTGCGCGAGGCGGCGGTGGTCTACGCGGATCCGTCCCACCCGGCGGGCTGCCTGGCCATCAGTGCGGCCACCAACGTCACCGTGCAGGACGAGGAGATCGCGAAATTCCTGCGCGACGTGCGCAACGCCGGTCTCGCCCCCCTCGCGGCTGCGCCGGGCCGAGGAGGAAGGGGAACTGCCGGCCGGGACCGATACGTCGGCTCTGGCGTCCTACTTCGCCACGATCGTGCAGGGATTTTCGCAGCGCGCACGTGACGGGGCCGATACGGACGAGCTGTCCCGAGTGGCCGAGCTGGCACGGGTCGCGTGGCCAAGCGGCGATTGACGGGGGCATCGACAGCGCTCCGCGCTGCACGGACCCATCGCGGCAGAGCTACTCCCGCAGGAAGGCGGGCCCGCGTCACAGCTCATGGAGTGGACGCCGAGCCCGCCGCCTGTCGGTTGTTCGCGGGGATGCCAACCGTCGCTTACGTCACCGCTACTCCGTGGCGTCGAGGTCCGTGGCGACGAGCGCGGCCAGTTCGTCGATCGCGGCATCCGCGCCGTCGCCCTCGGCGGCGAGCACCACGGAGTCGCCGTGCTTGACCGCGAGCGCGAGCACGGACAGAAGGCTGCGTGCGTCGACCGGGCTCTGCCCCTCGCGGGCGACCGTCACCTTGACCGGCTGCTTCGAGGCGGCCCGGACGAAGACGGAAGCAGGGCGGGCGTGCAGCCCGGTACGCGAACCGATGACGACTGTGCGCTGAGGCATTAGTTGATCCTCTTTCTGACTGCTGACTGCTGACTGCTGACTGCTGACTGCTGACTGCTGACTGCTGACTGCTGGTTTGGATCCCTGAAGACGGATGTGGGTTTACATCCGTTTCATGTCCACTGCTGCGTGTTTCCCGGGATGCTACGGGGATAGTGCGGTGAAGTAAACAGATACGGGCATGAAACAGAAGTGACCGGGCTCCGCGCCGACCGGCATCGGCGTGCGTGGTGGCTGCCCGCTGATCTCGTACGGGATGACCCGGGCGGTCTACGCGCCGGGAGGCGCCGCACGGATCGGGGAAGGGGCTATGGATGCGTCTGGTACCCGAGCGGCTGGAGAAGCTGCTGAGCCGTGTCCCGAGAGGCCGTCGGCTCGTCCGGTCCGTCCTATGACCACGGAGGTAGGGCCCGTGACCACCGACCCGCAGAATCTCACCGACTCCGCGGCGTCCGCGGAACCGCCAGACACGCCATGACGTGTTGTCAGCTTTCCCTGGTGGGTCCCACTCCCGGCGGGCGCCCGGGGACGTGATCGCCGGATTCCGCGGCAGTGGGGCGGGCTGCGGGGGAGTGGAAGGGAAAGGGGACGTCTCCGCCGCAGTCGACGCCGGTGTACCCGGTCGAGTTCTGGTCTACCTTTTGATCTTGGCCAGTGCTCCGGCGTTTACGCCGGGGGTGAGGCCATCTCAGGACTGCTCTGACTCGCAGGTGAGCACGGGCCGGCACTGTTCACCTCGGCCTACGGGGCGTTTCTGGTTCTCGATGTATTGGCGTACGACGGTCAGGGGCGCACCGCCGCAGCTTCCGGCGAAGTAGGAGCCGGACCAGAAGTGGCCGCCCCACAGGTGGCGGCGGATGTGCGCGTCGTACTCCTGGCGCAGACGCCTGGAGGAGACGCCTTTGAGGGAGTTGACCAGCTTGGAGAGCTGAACCTTGGGCGGGTAGTGCACGAGCAGGTGCACGTGGTCCTCCTCGCCGTTGAACTGCTTCAGCTCGGCCTCGAAGTCCGTGCACACCTACCGCATGATCTCTTCGCAGCGCTTAAGCATCTTGTCCGTGAACGCCTTGCGCCGGTATTTGGTGACGAACACCAAGTGGACGTGCAGATTGTGGACGACGTGGCGGCCGGTTCTGACATCGAGGTTCGGCTTCATCGAGGTGACACAGACCCACTGTAGGTTGATCGCCATGGGTGAACTCGGTTTGGAAAAGCGGCAGTTCGGGAACCGTGCCCGACTGGGACTGTCCCCTGCCGAGAATCTCCTCACCGACGAGCAGGCGCCCGCCGCCCGCGCGATGTGGAACTGCCTGCACGCGTGGTGGCAGATAATGCCGAAGGACAAGCGGACTCTGGCGAACGCGGACGCCGCGATACGCCAGGCTCGCAAAGAGATCGGGCTCAGAACACCGACAGCCCCGTCAGTGTCGTGAACCGGTCCAGGGCCGCGACGCCCGCCACCGAGTTGCCTCGCTTGTCGAGTCCCGGGCCCCACACGGCCAGCGTGCACCGGCCGGGCACAACCGCCACAATGCCACCGCCGACGCCGCTCTTGCCGGGCAGTCCCACGCGGTACGCGAACTCGCCGGCCGCGTCGTAGGTGCCGCAGGTGAGCATGACCGCGTTGACCTGCTTGGCCTGGCTGCGGGTGAGCAGCCGGGAGCCGTCGGCGCGGATGCCGTGCCGGGCAAGGAACCCGGCGGCGAGCGCGAGATCGGCGCAGGACGCCTCGATGGAGCACTGGCGGAAATACTGCTCCAGCAGCGCGGGCACCGGGTTGTCGATGTTGCCGTACGACGCCATGAAGTGACCCAGTGCCGCATTTCGGTCGCCGTGCGCGGCCTCGGAGGAGGCGACGTCCCTGTCGAAGGCGAGCTCTGGGTTGCCGCTCTCTGCGCGCAGGAACTCCAGCAGGATGCCGGCCGCGTCACCGGTCTGGGTCTGCAGGCGGTCGGTGACGACGAGGGCGCCCGCGTTGATGAAGGGGTTGCGGGGGATGCCGTTCTCGTACTCCAGCTGCACCAGGGAGTTGAACGGGTTACCGGAGGGTTCGCGGCCCACGTGCTCCCACAGCTCGTCGCCCTCGCGGGCCAGGACGAGGGCGAGCGTGAAGACCTTGGTAAGCGACTGCGTGGAGAACGGCTGCTGCCAGTCCCCAACGCCGTACACCGTGCCGTCGAGTTCCGCGACCGCCATGCCGAAGCGGCGCGGGTCGCAGGCGGCGAGCGCCGGGATGTAGTCGGCAGGCCGCCCGCGACCCGGCGTCTGCTCGATCTCGGTGGCGATGCGTTCGAGGACCGGCTGGAAGGCCAGCGGCGACGTCGTGATCATTATTTTGCCTCCCGGCCGGTCCTGGTGCGCGTTCGTGGTTCAGGCGTGCGTGGAGCCGCTGCCCGCGAGGACTTCCGGACGCAGCAGCTCGGCGAGCCGTTCGGCCGGCAACAGCCCCTTCTCCAGTACGAGTTCGGCGACGCCGCGTCCGGTGGCGAGGGCCTCCTTGGCGATGTCGGTGGCAGCCGTGTACCCGATGTGCGGATTGAGGGCGGTCACCAGGCCGATGGAGTTCTCGACGGCCGCGCGCAGCCCCTCGGTGTTGGCGGTGATCCCTACGACGCAGCGCTCGGCCAGGGTCAGGCAGGCGGTGCGCAGGTGCGTGATGCTCTCGGACAGGGAGTGCAGGATGATCGGTTCGAAGGCGTTGAGCTGGAGCTGTCCCGCCTCGGCCGCCATGGTGATGGTGACGTCGTTGCCGATCACCTCGAAGGCGACCTGGTTGACGACTTCGGGGATCACCGGGTTGACCTTACCGGGCATGATGCTTGAACCGGCTTGCACCGGCGGCAGGTTGATCTCGTTGAGGCCCGCGCGTGGTCCGGAGGAGAGCAGGCGCAGGTCGTTGCAGCTCTTGGAGAGCTTGACGGCGATCCGCTTGAGTACACCCGACATCTGGACGAAGGCGCCGCAGTCCTGGGTCGCCTCGACGAGGTTCACGGCGGTCACCAAGGGCAGCCCGGTGATGTCGGCGAGGTGGCGGCGCGCCGCCTCGGCGTATTTGGCGGGGGCGTTGAGGCCGGTGCCGATGGCAGTGGCGCCCAGGTTGATTTCATGGATCAACTCGACTGCCTCGTCAAGACGGCTGCGATCTTCGTCAATCATGACGGCAAACGCAGAGAACTCTTGACCGAGCGTCATGGGTACCGCGTCCTGCAACTGTGTACGGCCCATCTTGAGCACGTGGCGGAACGTGACGGCCTTGCCGGCGAAGGCGTCCTGCAGTACAGCCATCGCCTTGAGCAACCCGCGCACCGCGAAGACGGTCGCTATCTTGACTGCGGTCGGGTAAACGTCGTTGGTCGACTGGCTCAGGTTGACGTCTTCATTGGGGTGCAGGAACTCGTACTGGCCCCTTTCGTGGCCCAGTAGCTCCAGCGCCCGGTTGGCGACGACCTCGTTGGCGTTCATGTTCGTCGAGGTGCCGGCGCCGCCCTGGATGACATCGACGACGAACTGGTCGTGCAGCTTGCCCTCGCGGATCTCGCGGCAGGCCTCGACGATGGCGGCCGCCTTGTCCGGGGCGAGCAGGCCGAGTTCCTCGTTGGCGCGGGCGGCGGCCTCCTTGACGGCGGCGAGGGCGTCGATCAGGTGCGGGTAGGCGGAGATCGGCGTTCCCGTGATGGGGAAGTTCTCCTTGGCGCGCAGGGAGTGAATGCCCCAGTACGCCTCGGCGGGGACGTCGCGGTCGCCGAGCAGGTCGTGCTCGCTGCGGTGGGATGCGGCGGTCATGGCTGTGCGGCCTCTTTCGGAGGTGTGTGGATCAGGTGTACGTGGGGTGGGTGAGCGGGGCGAGCGCACGGGCGGGCCGGATGCTGCCGACCACCTCGCCGCCGCCGAGGAGCGGGGCGGTCGCGAACTCGGCGAGCGCGGCCGGGTCGACTCCGCAGCGCGCGAGGGCGGCCGCGGCCACCGGGACGCGTGCCCGGTCCGCGCCGTCGGCGATCTTCACGGCGACGGCCCGGCCGTCCGGGAGCGCGGCGACCTGCACGCCTTCGAAGCCGTCCTTGGTGAGCAGCCCCGGCACGGCCCGCATCAGCGCGGCGACGTCCCGCCCCGATCCGGAGGCCATCTCGGGGTGCTCGCGCATCGCGTCGGCCACCATGGCCTCGGGGGTGCCGGGCGCGGCGGTGACGATGCTGGCGGCGGCGCGGGCGAGGCCGTGCAGCGAGACAGAGAACAGGGGCGCGCCGCAGCCGTCGACGGTCACCTGGGCGATCCGCTGTCCGGTGAGGCCCTCGACGATCTCCGCGATGGCCTGCTGGAGGGAGTGGGCCGGGTCGAGGTAGTCGTCGAGGGACCAGTCGTTGAGCCGCGCCGTGTAGAGCATGGCCGCGTGCTTGCCCGAGCAGTTCTGTGCGAGGCGGGAGGGCAGCCGCCCCCCGCGCACCCAGTCCTCCCGGACGACCGGGTCGAAGGGCAGGTCCGTGGCATTGCGCAGCTGGTCCTCCGATAGACCGGCCAGCTCCAGGATCCGGCGGGTCCCGGCCAGGTGCCGCTCCTCGCCGGAGTGGCTGGCGGCGGTCAGCGCGAGCAGCTCGCCGTCCAGCGGCAGCCCGGTCCGCAGCATCGCCACGGCCTGGACGGGCTTGAGGGCCGAGCGCGGGTAGAAGGCGGCCTCGATGTCGCCGATCTGAAGGTCCACGCTGCCGTCGGCGCCCAGCACGACCACCGAGCCGTAGTGGATGCCCTCGATGACACCGCCGCGGACGAGGTGGGCGACCGGCGCGTGGAGCGGTTCCCGGATCACCGGGGCCTCGGCCACCGAACTTCCGTACATCACTGCCTGGTTCACGCGTCTGCTCCGTCGCGTATCCCCGCCACCCGGCGGCGCACCCCGTACCAACCCGCGACGAGCGCCGCCGCGATCAGCGGCAGACACAGCACGGTCGTACGTCCCGCGCCTCCGTCGGCGTACATCAGCACCAGTACGGAGACCAGGAAGACGATCGTCACGATCTCGGTCCACGGCGAGCCGGGCAGGCGATAACTGGGCCTGGTCAGCTCGCCGTTCTGGGTCTTCTGCCAGAACTTCAGGTGACAGAGCATGATCATGCCCCAGGTGGAGAGGATGCCGATCGCCGCGAAGTTCAGCACGATCTCGAAGGCGTCGGCGGGGACGATGAAGTTGAGGCCGACGCCGATGACGCAGATGCCGCTGGTGAGCAGGATGCCGCCGTAGGGGACCTGACTGCGGCTCATCACGCCGGTGAACCTGGGTGCCGAGCCGGACATCGCCATGGAGCGCAGGATGCGGCCGGTGGAGTACAGGCCGGAGTTGAGGGACGACATGGCCGCGGTGAGCACGACCAGGTTCATGACGCCGCCCGCGGCGGGGATGCCAATGTTCGACAGCACGGTGACGAAGGGGCTCTGGGCGGCGCTGTACGAGCTCCAGGGCAGCAGCATCGACAGGAGGACCACGGAACCGACGTAGAAGAGGCCGACGCGCCACATGATCGAGTTGATCGCCTTGGGCATGATCTTCTCGGGGTTCTCGGTCTCGCCGGCGGCGACGCCGACCAGCTCGACGGAGGCGTAGGCGAAGACGACGCCCTGGATGATCAGCAGCATCGGCAGCAGGCCGTTGGGGAAGATGCCGCCGTTGTCGGTGATCAGGGACGGGCCGGGGTTGTGGCCGTCAACGGGGTGCTGGGTGACCAGCAGGAAGATGCCGATGAGCATGAAGACGACGAGCGCACTCACCTTGATAATCGCGAACCAGAACTCCAGTTCGCCGAACATCTTCACGGATATGAGGTTCACGGTGAGGACGACGGCGAGCGCGATGAGCGCGATCACCCACTGCGGGATGTCGGAGAACATGCCCCAGTAGTGGGTGTAGACGGCCACGGCGGTGATGTCGGCGATGCCGGTGGTGGCCCAGTTCAGGAAGTACATCCAGCCCGCGATGTACGCGCCCTTCTCGCCGAGGAACTCACGGGCGTACGAGACGAAGGCGCCCGACGACGGGCGGTACAGGACGAGTTCGCCGAGCGCGCGGACGACGAGGAAGGCGAAGAGGCCGCAGACCGCGTAGGCGACGAAGAGGGAGGGTCCGGCGTCGGCGAGGCGGCCGCCGGCGCCGAGGAAGAGGCCGGTGCCGATGGCACCGCCGATGGCGATCATGTTGACGTGCCGGGACTTCAGGGACTTGCTGTAGCCCGCGTCTCCGGCGTCGACGTGTCCGGAGGCCGGCTTCTCGCTACGCAGGGCGTCTTGCTGAAGGGATCGCTCGCTCACGCCTGGGGTCCGCCTTCCGCGGGTGGGGCCGCGCGCTCGGGGCGCACGATGGAGGTGAGGGTGGTCTGGACGCGGTCGAGATGGTGGGCCATGGCCTCCACCGCGTCGTGTTCGCTGCCGTCCATGAGGGCCTCGACGATCGCGCGGTGCTCGCGGTTGGACTGCTCACGGCGGTCGCCGAGTTCGTTGAGGAAGGCGGACTGGCGGCCCAGCGCATCGCGGATCTCCTCGATGACCCGGCGGAACACCGGGTTCTGCGAGGCCTCGGCGACGACGATGTGGAACAAAGTGTCCATGGCGACCCAGGCGGTGGTATCGGTCTCCCGCTCCATCCGCTCCAGGAGGTGGGTGAGGTGGTCGAGGTTCTCCGGGGTGCGCCGCACCGCCGCGTACCCGGCGACCGGGATCTCGACGTGGCGGCGCACTTCGAGGAGGTCGCTGGCCGCGTAGTCCCCGAAGGTGGGGTCGTCGACCGTGTTGGCGACCACGAAGGTGCCCTTGCCGGTGCGGGACACGGTCAGCCCCATCACCTGCAGGGCCCGCAGTGCCTCGCGGAGTACCGGTCGGCTGACTTCGAGGCGGCGGCAGAGCTCCGCCTCGGAGGGGAGCTTGTCGCCGATGGCGTACTCGCCGCGCTCGATGGCGCCGCGGAGGTGAGTGAGCACCGCTTCCATCGCGCTGACGCGCCGCGGCACCGACCCACCTGTCTGGCTGTCTGACAGGTTCATGGGGGTGATCCTGCGCGGAACGGGACGGGGCTGTCAAGGGGCACCGAGGCCCCCATCCTGTGCCGTTCGGAAACTTATCGCTACTGCTCGGGGGTGGTCTGGCGCGGCATCACTGTCTGCTGGAACCCTGTCCGTTGATCGTTTCACTGGTGTACCGGGTGGCCCGGAAACTGCTCGCGGTTCCGGCGGTGCTGCTATGCGGGGACGTGGCCAAGGACGCGGAATTGCTGGTGCTGCGGCACGAGAACGCGGTGCTGCGCAGGTAGCTCACGAAGCCGGTGCGCTACGAGCTGGCGGATCGGCTGTGGGTCGCAGGGCTGGCCTCGCTGGGCGCAGGTGTTCCCGGTGGCGCCCGCGACGATGCGTGCGTGGCACCGCAGACTGATTGCCCGGAGGTGGGCCTAGGAGAATCCGCGCTGGGGCTGCCGACGGATCCAGGGGAACTCGTCCGGCTCGGGCATCCGGTCGGCTCGACGACGAGGGAGACCGCCCCTTGGCCGTGTCGCTGACCAGCGGAAACCGCCACGACACCACCCAACTGATGCCCCTGCTGGACGCGATACCCCGCATACGCGGGGTTCGGGGCCGGCCTCGCCACCGGCCACGGACGGCATCGTCATCGACACCCGCGCCCGCCTCGGCTACACCGCGCCGATCGGGTCCACGGACCAGGACCGTATCCGGCACTTGACCGTCGCCCTGCCACCCGTCTACGCCGCCCGCCTCTTCGAGGCTCAGGAGGCCGGTGCCGGCGACGCCCGGCTCCAGGAGATCGCGGCCGAAGCGCTCAGGGAGGTCTACTTCCAGGACGGCGGCCGCCGCGCCGGCAGTCTGGAAGAGGTCCGGTTCACGGACATCGAGCACCTCGAGTTCGACCTCTAGCAGCCGCACCCCGACCAGCCCGCGAGCCCCGGACCGATGCGGTCCGGGGCTCGCTCGCATATCCGCGGGGGTCGGATGTTCCTGCACGCGATGTCGTGCCCAATGAGGCTGCCGCGCATGGGTCACCACGGTGGCGAGGCCAGGTCTGTAGCGCGGTGAAAAGCCCACGGCCGCTCAGCGGGGCAGCCTCCAGCGGGTGAACACGCATGGGTCGGGGCCGGCATGAACTCCGAACGGCAGCTCGATCCGCTCGAGAAGGA
This sequence comes from Streptomyces sp. NBC_00009, assembly GCF_045040855.1. NCBI lineage: Bacteria > Bacillati > Actinomycetota > Actinomycetes > Kitasatosporales > Streptomycetaceae > Streptomyces > Streptomyces sp. NBC_00009. The sequence continues at coordinate 147,309 of NZ_CP108312.1, read as the reverse complement.
GCAGCATCAGCGCTCCCGCCGGCACCTCCTCGCAGTCGACGGCGTGCATGACACCGCGCCGGCCGGGCCCGCGGCCGCTGGCCTCCGACAGCACCGGGCGGATCTGGACGTGCCGCGTCGAGCAGCGGCACACGGACACGATGAAGGACGTCCAGCAGTCCTGCGGCCAGGTCAAAACGCGTGGAAGTCCTCGAAGGAAGGCTCGAACGAGGGGTCAGGCAAGCGAAAGGCCTTGCACCGAGCCGCTAGTTTGCCCTGAGGTCCGACGCCGATCGTCTCGCCGGGGAAGGCGTCGGGGATCACCGTCCATCCCAGGTTCCGCTCGTAGTAGTGCACGGCTGTGTGCACGGACGGCCACCAGTCGTCGTCGATAACAATCAGGCCCCCGGGCCGGACAATCTTGCGCAAGAAGTAGAGATCGACGAAGACCTCGTGGAACCGGTGACTGCCGTCCACGAATGCCGCGTCGGCGATGAAGCCTTCGGTGAGGAGCTGCGGGAGCGCGATCGACGAAGGAGCGAGCATGAGCGTGGCGATCGAGTCCAGCCCCGCAGAGCACAGCAGATCCCAGCCGGCGTTGGAGTACTCCCGCTCTTGAAACGGGTCGATGATGACGTGCCGGGGAAGCGGACGGTTGATGGTTGCCAGCGCCTCACCGATGGCGAGCGCAGAACTTGCGTACGCGAGACCGACCTCGACAACCTTCTCGACTCCCTCGCAGACCATCAGATCGCGCAGCTGGTCGCAGTGGCGTTCCGGCAACGTGACGGTCTCGAAGTCTCCCTCGTGGTCTCGCGTCCACCGCGGCCCCTCCTGCGCGAGTCGGTGGCGCACCTCACGGACCAACGTCGTACGTTCATCCGTGTTCGTCATACCAGCCACTCCTCTGCATGAAGACAGCACCTCACCGCACCATAGGCGGGGAGATGGATCTGTCGGCGTTCGCTGTCCAGCAGCACCGTCACTTCTGCACGACCATCACGAGCCGAATGATCACCAACTGCCTTTGGAACCCGTCGCCAGCTGCAGCCGCACATCGTCGGCGCCTGTTGGACTTGTCCCGCCTCCTCGCCGGTCACCCGTACTGGCAGACCACGGCCGGCACTCCCGCGGCGCGGAAGGCGCTCAAAGAACTCGCCCGCACAAAAGCTCAGCCATGACTCTCACCGAGCACCAGCTCCGCATCACCCGCAGCGCCCATGACCGGGTCGCGACATACGGGCAGGCGCCCACCGTGCGCGAGTTGGCGTCAGCCGCGAGTGTCCTCGACTCGTCGATCGCCTACCAACCACGCAAGATGCGAGAGCAGGGGTCCTGATGGAGACCCAGGGCCGTCGCAACGGCTGGTGTCCGTACTGCGGGCGCTGACCTGGAGTGAGGCCCTGCCTGTCGACGGCTCCGTACGAGGGCGACAATGAACCGATGAGTGCCATCGATCGCCCTATGCCGTCCCTGAACGCCGACGAGCGCACGACGCTCGAAAACTGGCTCGACTTTCACCGCACCACACTCGCCCTGAAGTGCGAGGGGTTGAACGATGAGCAGGCCGCCGTCGCGTCCGTGCCACCGTCCGGCTTCACGCTGACCGGCCTCGTCCAGCACATGGCGGAGGTGGAGCGGAACTGGTTCCGCCGAGTGCTCGCCTCAGAACAGGCTCCGCCCATCTACGACCCGCAGGCCGACCCGGACGGACCCGACGGTGGGTTCGACCTGGCTGCGGGCGCCACCTTGAGTGACGCTCTCGCCACCTGGCACGCGGAAATCGCACGCGCTCGTGAGAACTGCGCCGACCGCGCTCTGGCCGACACCGGCCGCTTCATGGATCAGGACGTCAACCTCCGCTGGATCTACGTCCACATGATCGAGGAGTACGCCCGCCACAACGGCCACGCTGACCTGGTCCGGGAACGCATCGACGGCACCACCGGCGTATAGCGCGCCTTGTGACTGGCGTGGTCAGTGCCGGCGAGGGTGACCAAACTCCCCTCCCTGCAGGCGGCGTTGAACAACTACGTGCCCGACTACGGGCACGTACGTTGACACGCCTCTCTGAGCTGAGGGACGTTCTTGGTGGCGTTTTTGCGGCCCGCACCTCTTTCAGGGAGATGTGGGCCTCCGTGCTGTCTGGGTCCTGGCTTCTCCCGCGAAGAGGTGAGCTGGGCTCGCTGTGAGCCCAGGGGGGAGACCGAGAGGCGCACAGTGAACGTAACGGTCGACTTCGGCACCGCCGTGTGGGCGGTCGTGGGCATCGCCGTGGGATGGGGTGTCTACCGGTGGACCGCGCCGGCAGTGCCGACCACACCCACCGCGAGAGCCGTCGGCATGACCATGGGGGAGCGTCTGGTCGCAGCGCCTTACCAGCGAGGAGGAGCGCACAATCCAGCGTGCCGTCTGGTTCAGGGCAGCAGCCGCTGCACAAAGTGCCGTGACGCAGTACGCGCGGCGAAAGCGCCTCAACCGCTGTGAGACCGAGAGTCAGCTGCGGCGGATCACGAGGCATCCCCAGCCGTGACGCAAGGCAGCCGGGAACTCGACCGCACGCTCACCCGCAGTGCGGCCGGCCTCGCGCGACCTTCCAGCCATGGCCGGGCGAGGTCCCAGGCTCGGACGGTGAAGTCGGAACCAGGATCTTGGCAACGCTGGCGCACCCTGCAGCACGTCTCCCTCAGCCCGAGCCGGATCGGCGACATCGCCCGTGGTGCCCTCGTGCTCAACGGAATCTGGAAATGATCACCGCTGAGAAAATGGCCAGGCACGCTGTTCCGTGGTGACGCGGCTGCCCATCTTGACTACCGGTTTTCCGTCGAGACCGGGTCTAGGAAGAAGACACACTGGTCCGCGTTGAATTTGCCCACCTTGGCGACGAAGCGGAACTTGTCGCCCGCGCCGACAGTGGCAGGGATCTTCTTGCCGGTCAGTTTCAGGTCAAAGATGTTGACGTCCTGGTACTTGAAGGCCGGGCCGACCGTCGTGTTCGGTCCCTTGTCGCCTGGGCCCAGGAGAAAGTCGTAGCGGGTGTCGTAGTCACCGTGGGGCGCCATACTCACGATCGAGCCGTTGAACGCGACCGTCTGGCCCCCGTGCTTGGTCGCGAAGTCCAGGTTCGCGTCGTCGCACGAGTCCGCCTTCAGCAGCGCCGCGAACTCTGGGTTGTTCTGAGGCGTGATCACCTCAGTGGCAGCCGACTCGGCCGTGGTCGGAGTCGGAGTAGCGGAAGGTTTCTCGCTCGCAGCGGCCGTTGACTTGTCTGACTCGTCCTTCTTCTCGCCTCCGTCGCTGAGCGCAGAGGAAGCGCCGATGACGATGGCCAGGATCACGAGGACGGCGGCCGCCGTGCCGATCAGGAGCCACGGCTGCGGCTTCTTCGGCCGACGGAAGCTGAGAGTGGAGCGAAGCGTGCCCTGGGCCTGTTCCACAAGCACCCAGCCATCCTTCTGCATCTTCGAGATCACCAAGCCGTCGGTGCCGCGAACTGTCTGCACGGTCTTGTATTCGTACTTGATCTCGTCGGCCATGCGGCTCCGCGCCCCCTCAACGGATTGTTCATACCAACTGCCTCGCGAGCATAGGGGACTTCGCGAGGAACTCGGCATCACCGACATCACCCACGGCGCACCCGGTTGCCGAACGTGTCCGGATCGTCGTCGTTGCCCAGCGCCGAGGCCTGGGCCCATGTCATGCGCTGCGTACTGTAGGTGATAGCTACGGCTCTCTCCGCGGGTGAGTGCCAGATCCGCGAGCACGGCAAGGATGCGGGAATCTTCCACCTCGCCGTGCAACAGGCCGTCTTCCGGGCACCGGTCATCGGTGACCACATCTCTCAGTGACACTCCCGAGACGACAGGGTCCTCCACAAGCCGGCGCCGCAGGTCGTCGAGCGGAATCGCACGATCGCCTCTCTGCTGCGCCGCCGCTACTGCCGCACCGAAGTCGGGCCGTTGGCAGACCGATCGTGCCCCGGGTTGTCAGTGGCACCCAGTACGGGTGGAGTTCTTCTGCAGCACCCGCCGCAGGAGACCACCGGCGCACGGACGTCGCGCTCGGGGCTCGCGGAGCCTGCGCCGAGCGGGGCTCTGCCGTGGGTTTACCGTGCGTCAGATCTGGTCCGCGAGGCGCACGTAGTCGTAGTAGAGAGGGTCCCCGTCCTCGTCCACCGGGTACTCGTAGCTGCTCTGGTTGGCGAGGACGATCTTCAGCTCCGGCAGCTCGTCGAAACCGAGGTCGTTCTCGGTGATCTCGTGGCCCCGCTCCGCGAACAGCTCGAAGAGGTCCACACTCGGGGTGCGGAAGACGTCGAGACCGTCGAGGGGCGCTCGTACGTCGGCGTCCTCGTCGAGGAACCGGAACAGCTCCACGCCGCTCAGCGTGCCCTTGGTGAAGCCGAGCATCACGTTCAGGCCGGACGCGTCGTGCTTGAGCAGGATCTGCCCGGGCTCCGGATCACTGGAGGCGACCCGCAGCAGCCCCCACGCCTGGACCGCGTCGCGCGTCTCCTGCGCCGACATGCAGAGTCGCAGCGGCCCGACACCGACCAGCGGCAGTAGTTCCAGTTCCATGTTCCGTCCTTCGCCTTTCTCGATGCCCTAGTGACGTGCCGGGGACCTCATGCGAGAAGAGCGGCCTTGTCGATTTTCCATCCTCGCGCTTGAGCATGTCCTGGAGGGGCTTGTTGTCATCCAGGCTGGCGACCATGTCCTTGATGTGCTGATCGTAGGTGCCGGGGAAGCGCCGCTTGATGTCGTCGATGTCCATGCGGATGGCGTCGGTGATCCGCCCCGAGTTGATCAGCTCGCGCTGGTACTGCCCGCCGCTGTCCGTGAACCGATCGGTTCTTGGACACATGCATAAGCTCGCCGCGCCGGTGGGCTGAGCCTGCCCCTGATGTCCAACAAGAGTGTTCAGCTGGAGGGGCAGCAGGGGGAGCCGTGGGTCCGCCTTGGCGCCGACGACCCGGGCCGCGGGCGGGAGCCGTACCCGGAGCCGGTCGGCCGATGAGTCGTCGATGGTGAGCGAGGGCGCCATCGCAGCAAAGAGCCGGCACCGCGGGGCGGTTCCGGCTCTCGGCGGTCTCGAGCTGCAACGCGAGGCCGTGGGGTCCCTGCTCGGCTTGTCGTTGGAGTCAGCAGGAATCAGGTCAGGGCCCCGCCCTTCTCGGTGCAAGCCAGTGCGCGGATCGTGGCAGCGAGACAGATATCGCGGTACAGGCCCGACCACTCCTGATGCCGCTCATTGAGGTAGCCGAGGATGGTCGATGGATTGCTGGGACGAGTAGAATCCCCCGTGCCCGAGACTGCTCTCAGGGGGTGGGGACGATGCTCGAGGGGCTGCACTCGTATGCGATCGGCGTTCTGATCACGGCGGTCCCCGTGCTGGTGGGCGCGCTGCTCTTCATCTGGCGGGACGTGAACCTGCGGCGCAGGGGGGTGGTTGTCCGGGCCAAATGTGTGGAATCGAAGCGCACCGACAAGGGGACGGTCAGGCTTCGCCTGCTCTATGAGGTGGAGGGCGTGCAGTACTACTGCGACAGCCTGCCCTTCCCGTCTCCACCGGTCGGCGTCGGACAGCGACTGGACGTGATCTACGATGCCAAAACCCCTGGCTACTCAGAGGTCGTGCACCAGAGAACCAGTGGTTGGGTGCCAAAAATCGTCGGCACAGTCGCTGTCGTGCTGCTTCTGCTGACCGGGATTTCCTACCTCTGACCCGTGCACTTGAGCTTCAAGCGGCGCTACATGGACTCCCTCCTGTCCGCCGGGCCTCATCCCTTCCCGGAGCCGTTGTCGGGACGGGCCGTCGGAGGCAGCTGGCGGCGGCGCTTCCTGGCGTCGCTCCTCGACGTTCCGGCCGTCGGCGAGCTGTCTTCGCACGTGGCCCTGGACGCTGCGCCGGAAACCGTCACGGAAGGCCGAGCGGATTGCCAGGCACCGAAAATGGAGCTCCGCGCCGGCTCCGGGCCCGCGCAACTGACGCCCGAAGCGCGCCCGGTAACCGTGACGGCCCCCAAACGGGGCACCGCCGGCGGCCGGGTGATCGTGGCCGGGGGGCTGCCCTCCCGGTCGAGGGGGTGGGCTGTCGCTGGGGCCAGCCTGTGTCTGCTCGCCGGCCTCTTCGCGCTGGTGAACCGTCAGCCCTCGAATCCGGTCTCCCAGCCCCCGCCGACCCATTCCACCCTGCCTACCCCGGGCAGCACCGAACCCGGCACCGACGAGCCGACGATGGAGCCGTCCCCGTCGACTCCCACCGGCACGCCCGGCCAGATGCTGTGGCAGGGGACCTTGACCTTCCCCTCTCAGCCCGGCTCGAACAACGACCCGGTGGCGGCGGTACCCGCCACCGCGCTGCTGGACGACGATGCGCTGTATCTGTGTGCGGCGTGCTCGCCGCAGGTGATCGGTGGTGAATTGCTCGTTGCCTGGAACGGGACGAAGCCGCCGACCCCCGACCAGTGCGGCTCCGCGTTGACGGCACAGACGAGGCGGCAAGGGTACGTCCCGTTGCGGGTCGGCCAGATGGGGTGTTTCTCCAGCGGCACCGGGGCCGTCGGCTACTTCACCGTGCTCACGACGTCGCCGCCTTCCGCGAGCGCGATCATCTGGTCCGCATGATGGCGCTCGTCGGGCTGCGGTTCGCAGAAACGACCCGTTGAGGAAACGATGCGCTCCCTCTGGCAGGGCAGACCTCTCGTCACGGCCGACAGACCGCCACTGTGTCCGAAACCCTGGAAGCTGCCCGTACTGGCGTCCACCTGGCCGTGTCACAAGGAGGGGCATGACTGTGACGCCGAAGGGGCTCTATCGGGCTCTCGGCACGGGGCTTGAGGATGCGTCAGGCGGAGAGGTCGGGCGAATCGGCGATTGTGCGGCCGCTGGCTCCAAGAATCCGTCGCGGGCTTGAGGACGTCTCCGGGTGGGCGCCGAGCACTCCACGGTCCCGCAGCTCGTCAAGGTCGGGGAGCGGAACCGCAGGCGGCGGGACCCCCAGAGCCGGGCCTTGCCGGTCAGGGCGAGCATGGGCATCCAGGCCAGCAGGTCGAGCTGACCAGGAGCTTCCCCGTTCCTGCGAGCATCAGCATCACAGCCCGGGCAGTGGAGCCCGGCGCCCAGCCGACGCGACACTCGGGCCCTTGGCCTGCCTGCGACCCCGCCCAGAAGGCAAAACGGTCCACCGACTCCGTCGGCGGACCGTCGAGAAAGATCGAGGCTAACCATCTGCTCCCCACGATCACGGGGAGCTTCACCGCACAGTTCCCCCCTTTCCACACGCTCCACGCCGCGCAGTTCCTCCTGGCCGCCATCGTGTACGACGACTGCCCGGAGCATCTGCGCAACGGGTACGGGGTCCCGGACATCGACCGGCTGGTCCCCGAGGACGCGGACGCCGGTCCTGATGACGGCCGAGGGGCAGCGCAGCCTGCTCGGAGGCCGGCTCGATGAGGAACTGCGCAACGTCGAGGACCAGGTGGCCGCCACCGGCCGCGCCCGGGCCACCATCCAGCTGGTGCTGGGGCAGGTGCCACACGGTCGCGAGGGCCGGGCGGCGGATGCTCGACATCGTCTACGAGCCCCGTGACGACCCGCGTGCGATCGCCGGCGTTCTCGCCTCACCACTGCGGCGCTGCGCGAGGTGGCCCTGCAGCGGCCGGCGGACGCGTGGGTCGGGCAGTGACAGTGGGCATAGGGTCCGGACGCCACGCCACGCCGCGGGAGGTCATGCCCGACGAGGAGCGACCGACCGCGTCACACTGACAGCAGGTGTGCCGACGAGACGAGGCGGTCGCGGATGAAGTTCGGAGTATCGACATTTGTCACCGATGAGGGCATTGGCCCCAAGGCGTTGGGACCCGCCCTGGAGGAGCGTGGGTTCGACTCCCTGTTGCTGGCCGAGCACTCGCATATTCCGGTCAAGCGGGAGTCCCCGTACCCGGGGGGCGGTGAGCTGCCGCGGATCTACTATCGGACGCTCGACCCGTTCGTGGCGCTCGCCGCGGCCGCCTCGGTGACCCGTGACCTGCTCCTGGGCACCGGCATCGCTCTGGTGATCCAGCGCGATCCGATCCACACCGCGAAGGAGGTCGCCTCCCTCGATCTGATCTCCGGCGGCCGGGCCGTGTTCGGGGTCGGCGCGGGCTGGAACCGCGAGGAGATGCGCAACCACGGGACGGATCCGGCCGTCCGCGGGCGGCTCATGGACGAACGCATCCGCGCGATGATCGAGCTGTGGACCAAGGAGGAGGCCGAGTTCCATGGCGACTTCGTCGACTTCGATCCCGTCTACGCCTGGCCCAAGCCGGTCCAGAAGCCCCATCCGCCCATCTGGGTCGGGGGCGACAGCGAGCGCGCTTTCGAACGCGTCGCCGCGTACGGTGCGGCGTGGATGCCGAGCGATCTGCCGCTCGAGGAGCTGGGTGAACGCATCGCGCGTATGCGGCGGACGGCCGGTGACCGCCCATCCGTCGTGGTGTATGCGGGCCGGCACGACCGCAAGGCGCTCGACACCTACGCCGAACTCGGCGTCGAACGCGTCCTGCTGTATCTGCCGACCCTGCCGGAGAACGAGACGCTGCGCACCCTGGACGAACTGGCCGAGGCCACGTCCGGCCACCGGTGACAGCTCGCGGCTGCCGCGGAATAGGAGCTGACCGTGCCGGACATGGCCGGGGACGAGGCGCGCCGCCGGTTCATGACCGCGCGGGTGGCGCGCCTGGCGACGGTGGACGCGGGCCTGCGCCCGCATCTGGTGCCGGTCGTCTTCGTGGCCCATGGCGAGGAGGTCGTCACCGCCGTCGACTGGAAGCCGAAGAGGTCGCAGCAGCTGAAACGGTTGGACAACATCGCGGCCCACCCGGCTGTCTGCCTGCTCGTCGACGCGTACGACGAGGACTGGGAGCGGCTGTGGTGGGTCCGCGCGGACGGTGACGCCCGCGTGCTGCCGCCCGGCACCCAGGGCGAGTACCCGGCGGCCGTCGCCCTGTTGCGGGAGAAGTACGCGCCGTACCGGCAGCGACCGCCGACCGGTCCGGCGCTCGTGATCGCCGTCCGCCGGTGGCACGGCTGGCGTGCCGCGTCGGGGGGGTGACCGTAGGGACGCGGGTGCTAGCGAGTACATCTGGCGGGGGAATCGAGGAGTATCTGCAGCATCCTGATCGCATGACAGACGGAGGCGGCGCTGATGCGTAAGGCACTTTCGTCATGCCTGCAGGTGGGAGACTCCCTATAGGCGCACCCATCATGAGCGTCTCACGCTGAGGCGCAACGACTCGTTGGCGCAGCGGCCGCCCGGGGCATCCGGGCGGTCGCTGCTGCATGCCCAGGTCTGTCAAACGACTCACGGAACCCCACGCGGGCCTCGACCAGTAGACCAGAATCCTGCTTCCTGCCCGGTGGGCACCGACGGCCTTGCAATCCGCCGAAGGAAAGGCCCTGGCCGAGGTAGTCAAGGAACTGCCCGTCGCGGAGACCTTCATCGCGGAGACCTTCACGACCGGGCACCCTGTGGCGTTGCCCTGTTCGGCCAAATGGTCGCCGACATCCCCAAGCTCAACGTCGACGCCGCCGTACAGGTTGCCCACGCGCTCTCCACTTACGAGGCGCAGCTCGAATTCGACTACTACACCGCCGTCGATGACAAGAACGAGAAGGACGAGAGCAGCGCCGGAATGATCGGCACCATCGGCTTCAACTCACCGCTACGCCACCGTTGCCGTCGTCGTGCGCACCGACCAGCCGGTCAACCTGGTCTCCGCCTTCGAGGAGCCCTTCGCGGCGGAAGCCGGCATCCAGGGCACTACGCCGCGCGACTACGCCCCGCTCTTGCAGCAGCTGGCACCGGGCAGCAGTTTCGCCGAACGGGTTCGGTTGCGCGAGGCTGTGGGGCTGAACTGTTACGGCCGGGCGCTGACGGCTCCCGGGCGGTGCCATCACGTAGCAGCGAGCGAACCTTTCGCGGCCCTGTGGCGTCCAAGGTCCGGCGTGCCGGAGGTGCCGGCGGCCGGGGGAGGTCGGTACATGGCGGGCAGGCGGACGGCCGATAGGACGGCGAGCGCGGGGGCGGCTGGATTGGCGAGCGTACGGGCGGTGCTCGCGGCTGCCCTGATCAGCTTGTCCGTGGCCTGCGCGGGGACGGGCACCACGCAAGGCGGGGCGGACGGTTCCTGCGCGGCCCTGCTCGTGTACCGGGGCCACACCTACCTGGGGCACGGGCTTTATCCCCATGACGAAGGCGACGGCGTCGGCGTCACGGCGGGCAGACGGCTCGGCACGGGCACCAGACCCGGGTGCGACGACACTCCGAACGATGGGGACCAGGGAGTGCCTTCGAGGCCGGTACCCGTGTACGCGATCGAGGGCGTGGACCCCGTCCACGCCGTGACCGTGGACCATCCGGCCGGCGGCACTCTCTACATCGAGCGGAACTCGGAGAAGACCCTGCCGGAGCTGAGGAAACTGATCGAGGCGCGGGAGCTGGACCCGTCGCCGAAGGCGGCTACCAGGTGACGCGCGCTCGCAGGGGCAGGTGGTTCGCCTCCCATCGATGGCTGGGTGTGCAGGGCGTGACCCGAGCGCCCCGGCCGAGGACCTGATCGATACGGGCCACTGGGAATGAGGTCGGCCAGGGGAACGCGAACGACGTGTCCGGCTCGTCCGTCCCCATGGTCACCAGAGCCGACCGAAACCTCCTGTGTCCGGACCGGACGTTCAGCGTTCCTCGTTCGACCGCTTTCCCTTGCGACGCCCAATGACCGGGACTGCTCGGCAGCCGCAGGAGCCGTCTGTGGGGGTTCGTTCACAGCTTCTCAGCTCAGGGGGTGTGGAATCCGGAAACGGGGAGGTTATCCGGGGTCCATCCGGTGGCGTGGATTCGATGGCCGCTCTGGCGCCGGCGATTCTGTGCCGCCGCGGCGGGGGAGGGTGCAGGGACCGATGTCCGCCCGCGGACGCGGCCGTCACGACTGCTCCGGTCACGAACTCGACGACCGGCTGGCCGCCGGCACCCCGCTGCTGAGCAGCAAAGCCGAGACGCACACAGGCGCCCCAGTCCGTATCGAGGAGCCCATGTCTCATGAGACACGGCAAAGTCTGGAGACGATGGGCACTGCACCGTCTTGTGGCGGGATGCCGAGATCGTCCGGTTCCAGGCTCGGTCCGGGCGGACGGTCACCTCCGCGTGGATGGTTCTGGCCGTGGCCGGCATGAACGTTCACGAATCGTGGTTCACGTTCCGTGGGCAGCATGCTGCGTGACGGTTGTCGGACGAGTGGGCCCTGGGGAAAGTTGCCTGAAATGATCCGCCCCCGGTGCGCTCCGTTTGGGGGAGTTGCTGTTTCTGGTGATCGCGGTCGTGGCGGTGCTGTCGGTCGGCGTGAAGGTTGAGGCGGTTCGTTTACCGCACGACGGGCGGGTCCTGATCCTCGTCGAGCAGTTGGTCGAGTTCCGCGTCGGCCTGTCTCGTCTGTGCCTCGCTGCCGAACGGCATCATGGCGTGGCTGCGCTGCAGGTAGAGCAGCAGCGCCTGGTGGTCGATGTGGAGGCGGGCCTCGCCCATCTCGTTGCGGATTCGCAGCAGGACCCCGAGCGGCGTGCTCTGCTCGGCCACGGGTTCCACGGTGATGTCTCCTATGCCCGCTGTACCGGTGAGGCCGGCGGACAGCAGGTCCCGCGAGATGACCCAGCCGGTGCTGCCGTGGCCGGGCCGGGACACGATCAGGCCGACGACGAGCGGGTCGTCGGTGGAGTACCTGAGCATGATGTCGCACCGTTCGCGTTCGCCGTCGGACAGGGTGACGAACCCCCGTGTGATGCCCTCGAGTTGTCTGTCACTGTCAGGACTCACCCTGGCCATTCCCTTTCCCGTTGCGGCTGCACGCCGATGACTCGTGCGTCATCGCACGTACGTCTCAAAGATCGAACCTAGCCATGCAGCCGGGCATGTCCTCGACACCGGCCGGGTTGGGCGCCAACCCTTCGCAACATGTTCGGAAAAGTTCACACGCCACCTCACAGCCGCATCCCCAACGACGTGTGAACTCGGGCACGACGGCAGAGCGATCCGGTGCGTGGATGCCGCGCATCGACGCACTGGCTCTGCCTTGGCGAAGGCGCGTCATGCCAACTGCGGTGCGCTACCGACGCGGTCCGTGGCACCGCGCCGCTCAACGCCTACCCAGCCGTGGCGGACGGTGCGGTTACGGCAGTCCGGTCGTGGGGTTCACGGCAGGCCCCTTTATGAACTGGGCTTGTTGCGGGTGACTCCGCCGCGTCCGCGCAGGGTGACGCCTGCCTCGGTGAGGATGTGGTGGACGAAGCCGTACGAGCGTCCGGTGCTGTCGGCGATGCTTCGGATCGAGGCGCCACCTTTGTATGCGGCCTTCAGTTCGACGGCGAGCTGGTCGCGTGCTGCACCGGTGATCCGCTTGCCCTTGTCCATGACCATCCCCCTCACGGTTCGAAGGGCGATCATCGCGCACCCCGCGGCGGCCCGTGAGGCAATCTGTCTGGTTCGACTGCGGCGCGTTCGCATCGGATGCGGGCGCGTGCCGGCGAGGGGTGACTGCGGAACCGGGAGGTGGCGCTGAGGCTGACCTCTCGCTGCCTGGGCCGGGTGCGTCGTCAGGTGGTGGGGGGCACGGCGCGGGTCAGGGGCTGGAGGTTGCCGTAGAGGGCGGTGTGCAGGGCGGCGGCCAGTTCACGGGCCGTCCTTCGCTGTCCACGTCGTGCAGGACGCAGTCGACGGGGCCGGCGGTGGAGTCGGGGCGGATCTCCCGGGTTCGGATGAGGAGGGCGACGGCCGCGCGCACGGCGTTATGGGCGGTGGTGGTTATGGTGTGCTGCGGGGCGGTGAGCGCGTCGGCCTCGACCGTCCACAGCGAGCCCCCTGTTGCTCGACCGCGATGAACACGACACGCTGCTCTTTGGCCTCCTTGCATGCGGCCTCGAACGCGTCGAGACCGGTCGCGTCCGGGATCCGGTCGGCGGGGCAGGGCGTCGGCAGCGGCTCCATGACAAGCATCCTCCCAGGAGACAGACGCAGGCGCCGCGTGGCCCCGGAGCGTGTCCCCGCGGGGCAGGCCGGGCGTTGAGATGGTGCGCGACAACGGCCCCGGTTCCCCTTCCCCGGACCGCGTGACCGACAGCCCTGGCCGCGCCCCTTTGGGTGCGCGGCCAGGGCTTCATGCTGGGGGCGGGGTTCTGGCGAACCGGCCGAGGTGATGGACTGGTGGGGCTGCCCAAGCGGCGGGGCCCCAACCTCGGTGCCACCAACGGGCAGCCTGGAGCGCGGCGCCGACGGGGGTGGCGCCTGCGGCCTCCTGGGGGTGCGGTGCGGGCGCGGTGGGGGCCGGGCCCGCACCGGGTGGACCAGTACATCGCCGCGCACGCGATTGAACAGCCGCCCTCTCGGCGCCCCGATCACCGGGCCCGGCGTGGCCCGGGAGTGCGACGCGACCGGCCCGGGACCGGCCGTGAGCTGCCATAACGCCGCCCGGCTGTCATCCTGGAAGGCCGTACTCCGTCCCTCCAGCCCGCCGGACGGAGTACGGCCCAAGGACACGGGGAGCGGAGGCCATCATGCTGATCAGTCACAGCGTCGACGGCGACGCCCTGCACGTGACGCTGCACCACCATCTCGACGTCAACTCCCGGGTCGCGGCCGCCGTCGAGATCGAGGCTCTCGTCCACACCCACCGGCCCAGTCGCGTCACCGTCCAGGTCCCCGCCGGGGAACCGGCGCCCGCCACGCTCAGCGTCCTCGTCCGCGCCCATCGCACGTGCAAGAGCCTCGACATCCCCCTCAGCCTGACCGGAGCCACCACGGCGGCACAACGCCTGTTCACCGCCAACACCGCCTAGAGGCCCCCTCCCGGCCAGCACGACCGTTGCCCCGGGCCGGGAGGGGGCCAACCCTGACCGGCCGGCCGGCAGCCTCGGTTACCGGGCAGGTCGGCGAGGCTGCCGGCCGGTTCAGCGGGTGCGGGGATGGGGGGAGAGGGACCCGCACCACGCTGGCCTATCGGGTGGGCCACGGGCAGTTGTCTGCCAGCTTGACCCACTCCCGGTCCAACTGGCCGGGCACGACACGCCCCTGCGCACTCCAGCGGGCAGCCAACGCCGCAAAGATCGGCTCACCAGGCGGAGGAGGAATCGTTTCCTCGCGGCCGGTGACCGCAGCGGGCTGGGTCGGCGTGGTCACACAGTTCTAACGCGCGAATCCGCCTGTGGTCACCGTGGCGGCACCGACGCGATCGGCGAGGGCCTGGTGGCCGTCGCGTACGCGCTGCTGGACGTCGCGCATGCCATCCGGGAGAACACCGAAGCCCGCCGGCAGTAGGGGAGCGGCCCGGCACCAGCATCGGCCGGAAACAGGCGCACCGCCGGTCCCTTCCGTGCAGCGTAGGCCGGCGCGCATCCCCGGCTCGGCCGCCGCAGGCTGGCCCTGTGGAGTACTCCGTCGCTGTCGTCCCACCCCGACGCCGTCGATGACGACCTCGTCATCGACGGCGAGCTGCGGGCGTTGATCAGGCGATGGCGCATTGAGGAAACTCTCGTTCCACGGTGTGCTGCGTGCGATGCACTGCTGTCCCCGGCGACGACTTGGGAGGGGCGTTTGCGGGAGTACTCCAACGCCTGTCGCCTCAAGGCGTACCGCCGACGCAAGACGGCCGCACACATCCACAGCGGCGACCGATCGTGAGTACTCTGCGCCCCGCGCCCCAGGGCCATCCCCAGGCCACGGAGGCCGGTATCCAGGGACGGCGTTCTGATGGCGTCCGCCGCGCCGCAAGCCTGGAAGGGGGTCCGCTTCACGGACGTCGAACACCTGCGGTTCGACCTGTAGCAGCCGCGCCCCGAACAGCCCGCGAGCCCCGGACCGATGCGGTCCGGGGCTCGCTCGCGTATCCGCGGGGGTCGGATGTGCATGCACGCGATGCTGTGCTTAACGGCAGCCTGCCGCCCCGGTTACGGCGCGGTCGGTGGTCGTCTGCCCTGTCACGCGACGGTTAGTCCGAGGCGATGGGTCAGTTCGTCCACGGCTGCGCGGTCCTGGTCGGGCAGATTCGCGCGCAGGCCCAGGAAGATGCCCACGTCGGGGTCCTCGAGCGTCGACCATCACTGCGGCGCCGATCGCGCGGGAGCGCCGGGGCGTGCCGATGTGTCCTTTGACAGCGAAGTTAGTCCGGCTGAAGTCGCTGACCTGCGCGGACTAACTTCGCTGTCAACGCAGTCGAGTGACGCTTCCTTCGGCCCGGGCGCTCTGGCCTGCGTCGGCTGGGTTGGATGGCAAGGAACTCATATGGAAGACCAACCTCTTGCGGTGACCGGCGTCGGACTCCCGCACCACGGTGTGGGCCTTCGCCCTCTGCCACCGCGCCGGCCCCCTGCTGGCAGCAGCAATCCCGCGCGGCAGAAGGCTCACTCGGCGCTACGAGGTTTACGGCGCCGGTACGGCACCGATCTGCTGCATCACCCCGAGGAGGTCGGGCTGGCCCCGTTCGCCGACGATCCGGCCGTCGGCCAGGTAGTAGAAGTTCATGGCCTGCACCGAGATCTTGTTGCCGCTCGCCGGGATCCCGAAGAATTCACCGTCGTGAGTTCCCCGCATGGTGAACCGCGCGGCCACGGTGTCGCCTTCGGTGACCTTCTCCTCCAGCGTCCACTGGACGTCGGGGAAGGCACTGCGCATCATCCCGATGACTTCCATGTACCCATCGGGCCCCCGCAGTGGTTCCGGGTGGCTTGGCGCGTGGAACACCGCGTCCGGAGAAATGACCTCGCGGGCGAGATCCTCGTTGCCCGTGTTGATGAACTCGACGAAGCGGTTCATCACTGACTCGGTGGACTGCGATGGCATCTTGCTGTGCCTCTCCAGAGACGTTCGGGCGGGTACCTGTGAGCCTAACATCGAATCGATGTTCACATCGATTCGATGTTTGCGTGCGAAGATGGACTCATGCTGGAACTCGCGATACTCGGCTTCCTGGCCGAGGCCCTCTTGCCCGGACATGAGCTGCGCCGCCGCGTCTCACAGCTGACCGGCTATACGCGGCCGGTCAGTGACGGCAGCCTGTATCCCGCGATCAACCGCCTGACCAGGGCGGGCTTGATCGAGCGGCGCGCCGACCCTGCCGCGGGGGCGTCCCGATACGTGCTCAGCCTGACCGCGGCCGGGCGGGCCGACATGCTTCAGCGCCTGCGCGAGCCCGCCGACCACGAGATCACCGACTTCACCCGGTTCTACGTCGTCCTGGCGTTCCTCTCCCACCTGCCCGACGTGGCCGAACAGCACGCGGTGCTGCGCAGACGGCTGGAGTTCCTGGAAGAACCGGCGAGCTTCTTCTACGACAACGAGCGGCCCCTGCGTGCCGAGGAGATCGCCGACCCCTACCGGCGGGGCATGCTGCTCACCGCCCGCGCCACCAGCCGCGCCGAGCGGACCTGGCTGCGCGAGACCCTCGGAGAGAAGCCGCCCGCATTCGACACTGCGTGTACCGACAGCGATCCGCATGCGCCCGCCGCTCCCGCGAGCTGACTGTCCACCGAGGTACCCCCATGCTTGCTTCCTGGTACGACGAACAGGGCCCCGCCGCCGACGTCCTGCACGTCGGCGAACTCCCTGATCCCGTCCCCGGCCCCGGCGAGGTCCGCGTCCGCGTCACCGTCTCGGGCCTCAACCCCGGCGACACCAAGAAGCGGCGCGGCTGGCTCGGCTCGTCCATGCCCTTCCCACGGGTGATCCCGCACAGCGACGCCGCCGGAGTCATCGACGCGGTGGGCGCCGGAGTCGACGCCCACCGCGCCGGACAACGGGTCTGGGTATACGGCGCCCAGTCCTACCGCCCCTTCGGCACCGCCGCCCAGTACACCGTCGTACCCGACCACCAGGCCGCACCCCTGCCCGACCACCTCAGTGACGAGTTGGGCGCGAGCCTCGGCATCCCCGGCATCACCGCCCACCGCACCGTCTTCGCCGACGGCCCGGTCGACGGCCAACTGGTCCTGGTCCACGGCGTCCTCGGCGGCGTCGGCTCCCTGGCGGCCCGGCTCGCCCACTGGGCCGGCGCCACCGTGATCGCCACCGTCCGCCGCACCCCGGACCTCGACCACATCGACCCGGCCGTCGTCTCCCACGCCATCGCCCTGGACACCGGCGACCCCGCCGCTGCCATCCGCTCGTACGCGCCGCGGGGCGTCGACCGGATCATCGAGGTCGCGCTGTCCGACAACGCCGACCTCGACAACGCCGTCGTCGCCAACAACGCCGTCATCGCCGCCTACGCCACCCGCACGGACCGCACCGAGATCCCCTTCTGGCCCCTGCTGTTCAACAACGTCACCCTCCGTCTGCTCGGCAGCGACGACTTCCCCGCCGAGGCCAAGCGTCAGGCCGCCCGCGACCTCACCTCCTCCGCAGCCGTCGGCGCCCTCACCGTCGCCGACCGCTACCCGCTGGATGACATCGCCAAGGCCCACGACCGCGTCGACGCCGGCGGTGGCCACGGCCGCATCCTGCTCACCATCCCCCAATAGCGCGGACTTGGAGCACCGGCCCGTCACCGGTATCCCACCGGCTCTGAGGTCGGGGTGCTGCCGGTATACGTACTCCGCACGCTTCCTGGTCTGGCGGACGTGCCTTGGCCCTGGTGAGACGGGTCATCTGGGCGGCGCCTTCGTGACCTGCCCGGGCTGTTCCCGTTGGGCAGGCAACATGGCGCGTGCACCTGCGTGTGGAGCCCGGCTTGCTTCCTGCTGTTGGGCCAGGCAGGGCAGACGTCCCCTTGGCCTCCACTGAGCTACTGGGCTCGATCGTGGCGTTCTTACGCAACGGTCCGCGGCTCGTTTTGCCGGTAGCGGTCAAGTTCGACCGGGTCATGGGCGCAGAAGATTTCGATCTGATCGCCGTGGTCTTTGGCCAGTTCGCGCAGCCGGGCCTGGTTGCGGTGGCGGGCGGGGCCATCGACTTGGACCAGGGTCTGGAAGAAGGCCAATCCTGGCGTGGAGCGGGGAGCGAGTGGATCGATCTCGCCATGGGAGAAGTAGGCGTCCCCGGCGTGCAGCAGCCAGCCGGGGCTGGTTGCGCCTTCCGGTCCCTCGTGACGGCGCACCGCCACACCGGCGTGGCCGCGGGTGTGCCCAGGTAGCGGTATCAGCGCGATGTCGGCTGAGATTCCCTGGAGTTGGCGTACGCCCTCAAAGCCGAACCAGCGGTCTCCGCCGGTGGGGTTGTAGGTGACCCAGTCGGGCCCATGGGCCCATTGACCGGCTCGGTATCGAAGACGTTCAGCCCGCGTGGCGGCCCTCATCGCGGCCTGATGCTCGGTCGCGTGGAGGTGAACCTTTGCCCTGGGGAAGTCGGGCAGCCCGCCGGCGTGGTCGAGGTCGAGGTGGGTCAAGACGATGTGCCTGACGTCGTCGACGGCGTATCCCAGCCCGGTCACCTGGCGCGCCGCTGTCTCGGCGAGGTCCAGGCGCGGACGGGTGAGGAACAGGAATTCGCGGCCCAGGGATTGCTTGGGGTCGGCGATGTCGCGTAGGCCGACCCCGGTGTCCACCAGCACCAATCCTTGGTCGGTCTCGATCAGTAGGCAGTGGCAGATCATCCGAGCGGTCTTCAACGGCAGCCGGTTGCCGTTGATGAGCCGGCCGCCGACCGGCTGCATCGTGCCACAGTTCAGGTGATGGATACGCATTATGGTCCCCCTCCAGGAATGCGGTTCAAAATCGGTGATGGACAGTCAGTTCGCGTCGTGGTGCGCCATCTGGTCCACCAGGTGGGCCACGCGCTGGGTGACCGAGCGCACCACGGTGGTGTCGTGTTGGACAGCGACGCTTCACGCTAAACAGTGGAGTACGCTCCAAGGTCAAGCCGCGATCGGACGGAGGGGCATGCGCATCGGAGAGCTGGCCGCACAGGCGGGCATCACGAAGGACACCATTCGGTTCTACGAGAAACTCGGCCTCGTCACAGGTCGACGGCTGACCAACGGCTATCGCGACTTCCCGCCCGAGACGGTGACCTGGCTGCACTACATCCGCACCGCGCAGGCGCTCGGATTCTCACTGGCGGAGATCGCACGGCACGGCGAGGAACTGCGCGACGCGCCGGATACCGCGGAAGTACTGTCCGCGTTGCTCAAGGGGAAGATCCAAGTCATCGACACGCGCATGGCCGAACTCGCCGTACTTCGAGCGGACCTTGAGGTGCGCGTCGGCACCGGATGCCCGTTGCAGGCGACTCATTGAGAAAACCTCAGTGACCGATCACGGAAAATGAGCCGGAGCCCATTCTCGTGAACGAAGCCACCAATCCGTTGTCACCGATCTGCCTTCAGTGTCAGGAAGTTGTGGATTTTACGTTCACGCATCAGGATGCGGTCCGGCTCATGATGGTGTCGAAGACCTTCTCGGTTTCGCTTTCCATTCCGATCTCGAGGCGTTGGTTGACTCCGCGGAGGGTTTCGTATGCGGCGTTGACGCCGGCGCGGTTGCCTGCCTGGTCTTCGATGAGCATCCAGTCCTGGTAGAGGATTCAGGCGGCCTTGGGGGAGTCGGGTGGCCAGTTCGGTGCCGAGGCCGACGGTGAGGATTTCGGCGCGGTCGCTCCATGTGCTGGTGGCGGCTTCCAGCGCGACCTCCCTCGGTGCCCGCTGCGACGGCGACGGTGCGGGGGCTGATGGACCGGCGGTGCCCGTACGCGGGTGCCGTCCGCGCGGTGGTAGGGGCCGACATGGGTCGTCGGTCCGGTGCGGAGGGGGCGGGGCAGCTCGGCCGTGGTGTCGCCGCGTTCAGCGTACGTCTGCGCACTGCGGGCTGAACTGAAGCGCAGGCGCAAGCTGATGACCATCCTCGACATGCACGGGCTGTGACTCACCCCGTGCACGGGACGCTGGTGACTTTGCGGACCCTCCATCAGGGCGGTAGTCGACCGCCGGGCGCGGGGGCTGCCCTGGTCTTGCGGATCGATCAGGGGCGATGCGACGGGGCGTTTCCAGGACGTGCGTGGTTGTGATCGCGGGAAGCAGGTTCACGGCTCCCTCTGACCTGGTCAGGCCCCCTTCATACGGCCCACGGCTCGGTTCAGCGCATTCGTCGAAGGACAGCCCTACATCGCAGGCGGGGAAGAGCCGGACGGCCTCGCTCCGAATGCGCCGCGGGCCCAGACCAATGGTCCGGGCCCGCTCGACGCTGGCCGACCGGCAGGCCTCCACTGGCTGACCGGGCGGCATCCGGAAGGGGCAACGGCCGAGCCGGAGCCCCGTCGGGCGCTGTAGCTGTCCGGGTCACAACCCCGGGCTGGGAGTATCCGCTCGTGCTGTAGAACATCCGTTGCGGCTGAACGGCACTGGGCCGAAACGGGCTTGTGATCACTGAGGAGCTGCGCAGAGTGGTCAGCCGTCCCGCGCGGCCTGGTACGCAGTGCGACCGGTGCCGGGGGCGGCCTGCGGCTGCGCAGCGCCCCGTAGGAACCCGTACTCGGTGTTGTAGTGCGCAGCGGTTCGGGCTCGCTGCGCAACGGGGGCTTCGGGAGTTGCGCAGCAGGCCCGCCCGGTCCGGACTCCGACTGCGCAGTGCCGACTGGGGCGCGTTGCGCACCGGGTACTGCGCAGCCCGTACCCATCGTCGGTGAGCGGGTGGTACGCATTTTGCGGCGCCCGCCAAAACGCGCACCGGGCGGCTGGAGCGGTACGGCGAAAACGCGTACCAGTAGCTGAGCAAACCGGTTGCGTCCTGGGGGCCATAGGTACGTCTGACAGGTCTGTGACCTGGTTGTTCTAGAGACCGGTACGCGTTTCGGTACGCGCTTTTTCGCCCCGTGTAGAACGCGTACCGGTCACCGGATCACGGCGGGCGCGGACCGTCGCCGAGGCGCCCTCGAAGCCGGGTGACGCGGAATGGGCCGAGGCGGCCGGTACGCGTTGGGAAACCAAACGCGTACCGGTGCGGGGGAGTGCGCAGTGACCGCGAAAGCGCACCCACGATGCTGCGCACCTCCGCTGCGCAGTTGCAGTGCACTCTGACTGCGCACTCCGGGATCCCCGCTGCGCAGCGTCCCCGCCCACCGCTGCGCAGCGTCCCCGCCCACCGCTGCGCAGTGGACGATCGGATCGTGCTGCGCAACCATCCGCGAGCCGTTGCGCGGGGGCGACAGGGCACTGCGCAACCGGTGCGCTGCAGCCGCCCGGCGGCGCGGTGCAGCGAGACGCGTACCGGTATGCGTACCGACCGGTGGTAGTGGACTGTGATGTGGCGCCGTTCGCCCTTGCCGCACTCGCCGTGCCGGCCATCGCCAGCAGGGCGCCCGGGGCGCAGATCCTTCACGGCCGCCCCTGTTCGGTGCCGGCATGCTGGGCGTCGTGTTCTTGCCAATGATCCCCTTCACCCCCGAGTGATCGGCTTCGGCGACGTGAAGCTCGCCCTCAGTGCCGGCGCGACGCCCGGCTGGTGGGGATGGAGTGCGCTGCTCCTCGGTCTCTTCGCCGGCTGCCTCACCGTTGCTCTATGCCGTTCCCGGTCATTGGCGTTGCCTTGAGCCCGCCTGCACGAGCGGGGAGCATGCAACCGGACGTGGCGGAACACAGCCGGTGGTGGCAGTCCCCAGCCTCTGGACCAGGCACTGGGCTGACCGTCACCGCTGGCCATGTGACGGGCCTGCAAACCGGATGAACAACCCCACTGCCCTTCATCGGCCGGAAAGTTGGACGGAAGTCGACGGCGATCAGGCGGCCAGGCGGCCAGGAACCGGTGATGGTCAGGATCGAGCCGATCACCACGGAGCCGTAGTGCCCGGGCAGGGGAGGCCCAGTGTTTGTGACGACCCGCCCGAGCACCGCGGCCGCCATCAGCATCGCCGACAAACTACCCCTCAAAACCACCAGCAAAGTCACCCCCAAAGGGGGCCTCAAACTCCCTAGTGCACTCTCCACCGCTGGGGAGAGGAAAACGGCAGGTCAGACCCACCGATAGGGGCGTACCGGTCGTGCCGACAACCCCTCTCACGCACACTCCGGCCTGGCCGCAGGTGGGGAAGGAAGAAGAAGAGAAAGAGCAGACGGCAGGACGAGGCCGGCGCGTGCGTGCTCGGGGTCGGAGCAGCGTTGTGTCGTGTTGCGCGTCGGCCGGGGCCTCCGCGCTCGCGGCCCGATGAGACGGGCCGCAGCGGGAAGAGGGACGGATGCGGGTGCATACCGCCTCCGGCTGCCGCACCACGGCCGGCTCTGCTGTGATGGACGGAGTTGCGCCGCCAGGCGTGACACCTCACCCGGCGGTTGGCTCCGTTCCGTAGCTACAGGCGGATTGGAGCCGACATCTCGTGTGGTGTGCCGGCGCTAGGTGTGCTGTTCGGGCACGTTGGTGACGGCAGGGTGGTCTTGCATGGGTGAGGGCCTTCTGGTTTCGGTGGTGATTGCGACATCTACCGCCGAGACGGTGCGGACATGGGTTCGCAAATCCCAGGTCGACGCCGGCCAACGGCCCGGCGTCACCTCCGAGGAGGCCGCGGAGATCAAGCGGCTCAAGGCCGAGAACGCCGAGCGGCGACGGGCCAACGAGATCCGCAAGGCGGCCTCGGCTTTCTTCGCGTCAATGCCATCGTTGGAGACGTCGACCGGCCACACACACGCTCGTAGCGTTCATCGACGAGCACAAGGGCCGTTTCGGCGGCGTCGAGCCGATCTGCCGGGTCCTCACCGACCACGACTGCAAGATCGCCCCGTCCACCTACTACGCCCACCACAAACGCCAAGCCAAGCCTGCGGCCCGCACCCTCCGCGACGCCGAGCTGAAGGACCTGATCACCCAGGCGTACGAGGCCAACTACCGTGTCTACGGTGCCCGCAAGATCTGGCGGCACCTGAACCGCCAGGAGGTCGCGGTGGCCCGCTGCACCGTCGAACGCCTCATGCGTGACCTCGGGATCACCGGCGCGGTCCGCGGCAAGCGGGTGATCACCACGATTCCCGACGCGAACGCGGAGCGGGCCCCGGACCTCGTGGACCGTGACTTCGTCGCCCCGGCCCCGAACCGTTGCTGGGTCGCCGACTTCACCCACGTCGCCACGTTCGCCGGCGTCGTCTACGTCGCTTTCGTCGTGGACACCTTCTCCCGCCGTATCGTCGGCTGGTCCGCTGCCACCTCGAAGGAGACACGGCTCGTCCTGGACGCTCTCGAGATGGCCCTGTGGCAACGTGATCGCGACCAACACCCCTATCGGAAGGGCGAGTTGATACATCACTCCGATGCCGGGTCGCAGGGCGGATTCAACCGGTCGTCGCAACACCTCGTGATAGAGGAGGTGTTGGATGGTTCGTCGACAGCAGGCAGCAGATCGTGCGATTCGTCCGGCGATGAGGTCGCCGGGGCATCCGAAGTTTCATCGCGAGGTCGAGGTGGCGTTCTGGGACGAGATAGCCAAGGGGCTGTTGCCCGAGGAGGCCGCGGCTGCTGTGGGCGTGTCACAGCCTGTTGGCGGCCGGTGGTTCCGCCACGGTGGCGGGATGCGACCGTTCGACCCGAAGCCGCCTATGGGCAGGTACCTGTCGTTTCGTGAGCGTGAGGATATCGCGCTACTCAAGGCCCAGGACAAAGGCGTACGCGAGATCGCTCGGACCGTCGGTCGCGATCCTGGGACAATCTCGCGTGAGCTGCGACGCAATGCCGCGACCCGCAGCGGAAAGGTCGAGTACCGGGCGTCGGTCGCTCAGTGGAAGGCCGACCTGGTCGCGCGGCGGCCGAAGAGGGCAAAGCTGGTCACGAACCCTCGGTTGCATGCCTATGTCCAAGAGCGGTTGTCCGGGCAGATCAGCCGTCCCGACGGGACCCCGATCGAGGGACCAACGACGGGGAAGTGGACCGGCCGGAACAAGCCGCACCGCAAGGACCGTGCCTGGGTGCAGGCGTGGAGCCCGGAGCAGATCGCGAACCGGATCAAGCTCGACTTCCCTGATGATGAGTCCATGCGCATCAGCCACGAGGCGATCTACCAGGCGCTCTATATCGAGAGTCGGGGCGCGCTCAAGCGCGAGCTCATCTTGTGTCTACGCACCGGTCGCGCGCTACGCGCACCCCGAGCCCGCTCACGTCGCAAGACCTGGGCACACGTCACGCCCGAAGCGCTCCTGAGCGAGCGGCCCGCTGAAGCTGAGGACCGCGCTGTTCCTGGCCACTGGGAAGGCGACTTGATCATCGGGCTGGAACGTTCAGCGGTCGGCACCGTCGTGGAGCGAACGACCAGGTTCACCATGCTGGTCCACCTGCCCCGTGAAGAGGGGTACGGCGAGATCCAACGGACGAAGAACGGTCCTGCGTTGGCCGGCTACGGCGCGATATCGATGAAGAACGCGCTGGCCACGACGATGTCGACCCTGCCCGCGCAGCTCGCTCGGTCGCTGACCTGGGACCGTGGCAAGGAGATATCGGCCCACACCCAGTTCAAGGTCGAGACCGGCATCCCCGTCTTCTTCGCCGACCCGCATAGCCCCTGGCAGCGCGGCACGAACGAGAACACCTATTGGTGCAGCCTTGCCGGGCCGGGCTTCTTCGACGGGAGAGGCTCGGCGGGGCCGCCGGGTGACTCGGAGAACACGTGCCGAAAGGCTTTCCGTTGAGATGTCTACGGCGGTCCACAGGGCGAGAGCCCTGGCCGGGAGTGACTTGATAGAAGCCTGCTGAGCCGTCAACTCGCAATAGGTCTGTCCCCTGGCCAGGGCCCTCGCATCTGTCCCGTCATCCGCGACAGCAGACAAGAGGACAACTCGATGGTGACAGTGGGGATCGACCCGCACAAGCACGTACACGTCGCAGTGGCCGTCGACGCTGACGGCAAGCGGCTGACCAGGCCGTTGACCGTCAAGAACGACGCGAACCTGATCGGCGTCCTGCTCAAGTGGATCCGCACGATCGCCGACGGCACCCCCATCACCTGGGCAATCGAGGACGGTCGCGGCTTCGCCCGCCGTCTGGCTGACGGCCTGCTGCTGACCGGCCACGAGGTGGTCTGGGTCCCCACCCGGCTGATGGCCGCCCACCGCAAACTGCACGCCGCCACTGGCTCGAAGTCCGACCCCGTCGACGCTGCCGCGGTCGCCCACGCCGCGATCGCCACCCCCGGCCTGGACCGTCACCGCATCGACGACCGCGTGCGCGAGCTGCGCGTTCTGGTCGACTCACGGGCCGACCTCGTCCGACGCCGCACCATGGTGATCAACCAGATCAAGGCATACACGCACCTCTGGCTCGACCACACCCCCGGCGACCTCACCCGCCGGCCCGGCATGACCTCGCTGACGGTGCTGGTGGACACCACGGACATGAGCGATCACGTCCGCCGGGTGCTGATCGAGATGATCACGGAGATAGACGGGCTGAACAAACGTGTCCGCGGACTCGAAACCACGATCCGGGAGCTGGTCACCCCGCTGGCACCCGCGCTCCTGGAGATCACAGGGATCAGCCACGTCTCCGCGGCGGTCCTCCTCGCCGAGATCGGTGACATCACCCGTTTCGCCAGCTCAGCAAAGCTCGCCCGCTACACCGGGACCGCACCGATCCCGGTCTACTCCTCCGACAAGGAACGCTACCGACTGCACCGAGGCGGCAACCGGCGGCTCAACAGCGTGCTCTACACGACGTCCATCGTCCAGCAACGATTCCATGCGGGCGCGCGAGCACTCCTGGCCCGCCACGAGCCGACCAAGGGAGCCCGCGGAGCCCGACGCATCCTCAAACGCCACCTGATCGACGTCATCCACCGCGCCATGACCCAAGACCGAGCTACCTGGCAGCACCACATCACTCAACATCAGCTCGCCGCTTGACATAGAAGCGTCAACGGCCTGCTGCGCCAGTACTTCCCTAACTGATCGTTTCAGAATGAGGTCCGGAGTCGTCTCAAACAGATGATGCTGCAGGCGAGTTGGAGCAGTCCGAGGTGGAGGTCGGCGCGTATCTCGTAGCGGATGCGGAGTCGTTTGAACTGGTGGAGCCAGGCGAAGGTGCGCTCGACGACCCATCGGGTCTTGCCCAGGCCGGAGCCGTGCGGGGTGCCACGGCGGGCGATCTTGGGTGTGATCCCGCGAGCCCGGACGAGGCGCCGGTACTTGTCGAAGTCGTAGCCGCGGTCGGCGAACAGCCGCCGGGGCCGGTGCCGGGGCCGGCCGCGCAGGCCGCGAATGTGCGGTATGGCGTCCAGTAAAGGCATGAGCTGGGTGACGTCGTGACGGTTTCCGCTGGTCAGCGTGATAGCGAGCGGGGTTCCGTGCCGGTCGACGATGATGTGGTGTTTGCTGCCGGGGCGTGCCCGGTCGACCGGCGAAGGTCCGGTGTGAGCCCCCCTTTGAGAGCCCAGACGTGCGAGCCGTCGATCGCGGCGTCGTCCATCTCCAGCAGGCCTTCTTTGCGTAGTTCCGCCAGCAGGACTTCGTGCAGGCGGGGCCAGACTCCGGCTTCGGTCCAGTCCCGCAGACGCCGCCAGGCCGTCACCCCGCTGCAGCCGATCCGCTCGGCGGGGACGTCCCGCCAGCTCACGCTCTTGCACAGCACGTAAACGATGCCTCGCAGAGCAGCACGGTCATCCACCGGCAACCGCCCGGGATGCCGATGCCGCCGAGGCGGACGCACCGGTAGCAGCGGGGCTATACGTTCCCACAGGTCATCAGGCACAAGGTCGGCAGACACCCAACAGATCCTGCCGACCCAACACCCAACTGCCAAGCCACCACAACGATTTCATTCTGAAACGATCAGTAAGGGCACCGACCTGTCCCGCTGGAGCGCCGAGGAGATCGAGGCAGTCGCTCACGCCTTGAACACTCGACCACGAAAAACACTCGGCTGGAAGACACCCGCCGAAGCGTTCAACGAGCACCTACAGTTGCTCCAACAAGACGGTGTTGCATCGACCAGTTGAATCTGAGCAGTACACATCGTTCGCACTTGCCGAGCACCTCGAGAAGGCCGGCATCGCCGCGTCGATCGGATCGGTCGGCGACGCGTACGACAACTCCCTGATGGAGTCCACGATCGGACTCTTCAAGACCGAGCTGATCAAGCCCCGCCGACCTTGGAAGACGCTGTCCGAGGTCGAGCTGGCCACTGCTGAGTGGGTCGACTGGTACTGCCACCGCCGACTCCACGGTGAGATCGGGCACATCCCACCCGTCGAATACGAGAACAACTACTACCGAGCAACCACGAAACCCCAGGTCACAGTCACAACCTAGAGTCTCGATCAAACCCGGAACGGTTCACTGCGTCGGGGCTGTGCCCAGAAGGATCCGGCTTACCGCATCCGAATAACATCACCGACGCTGCCGCAAGCGTGGCCCACCCCGTGCGGTTCACCAAGTCCCCTTGTCGCTACGCGAGTACAACCGTCACTGATCATGCAGACGATCACACTAGCGCGTACGGCGCTTTGGAGACGGGCGCTGAGCGTCGACTTGGCTCGCTTGCGTCTCATCACCCCGAACAACGCTAGGGCCCCTCAGTGATCACCTGAGGGGCCCTAGTACGTCCGCTGCGCCTAGGCGTGCGAAGCATCACAGGTCAGAACGCTTCCCTGTTCTCCTTGGGCGCCTCTCCCGACTTATGTACTGGAGGCAAGACACTCCAGGGGGAGTTGCTCCATGCAGCACGCTGCTGTGCCCCAGCCGTGCCCGACCGAGCGGGGAACACCGGGGAACAGCGGGAACCCGCGGCCAAGTCGGCCCAGACCGGAGCGAAGAAGGCGCTCCAGGACATCTACAACGCCGAGGACAAAGAACACGCGGCCAAGGCGGTCAAGGCGTTCGCCCAGCAGTACGGGGCGAAGTTCCCCAAGGCCGTCAAGAAGATCACGGACAGGACGAGTTGCTGGCCTTCTACGAATTCCGCGCCGAGCGCTGGATCCACCTGCGGACCACGAACCCGATCGAGTCGACCTTCGCGACCGTGCGGCTCCGGACGAAGGTGACCAAGGGCGCAGGCTCCCGCGCGGCCGCTCTGGCCATGGCCTTCAAGCTCGTCGATCGAGTCCGCTCAGGCCCGCTGGTGGGCCGTCAACGCACCCCATGTCGTGGCCTTGGTGAGGGCCGGGGCGTGCTTCGAGTGAGGCCACCTCGTCGAACACCCCAAGACCCTCGCGGCATAAGATCAGGTCACGATGACCGGTCAGGCGCCACGACACCATGCAAGGGAGCGGGCTATGGCGGCGAAGCGGGAGATCAGGCTGAACTCGATTCTCCGTGCTGAGCTCAACCTGCCCTGTCCAGGCGACGGCCACGCGTTCCGCATGATGGCGGAGCGGTGGATCACAGCGGCTCTGGCCGAGCTTGCCGGGGCGCTTGGTGACGAATTCGGATACAACCTGGATTTCTCGGCTGGCGCCCTTGCCATCAGCAAGGAAAAGCGGAACCCGGAACCCTGTGGGCGTCACTGACGGTCCTCGCGCCCGTCAAGCGACGGCAGAAGCCTTACGAGGTTCCCTGGTCACCGAGGAACTGGCACACCTTCCTCCGGGATCTGGAAAGCATGCCGGGCGAATCGAAGCTCGTTCTGAGACGCATCGGTCCCGATGGACATCCCGACATACCGTGGCTCGACGTGACAGTCGCGCGGGAGAACGAGACCCCGGAACTGGTTTCGCTGAGCGCATCCCGTACGACTGAGGAATTCGACGACCCGGTCGCCCGGCACGCGGCACAGCGCAGATGGACCCGGTTCTTCCGCTCGCAGGTGAGCGCCCACGACGACATCCTCTACGGCAGTGTCGCGGACGACACCGAGTCCGCCACTGGAAGGACCGCGCTGGAGGCCGCCCTCGGACTGCTCCTTGAGGACACATACCCC
Source organism: Streptomyces sp. NBC_00009 (assembly GCF_045040855.1). NCBI lineage: Bacteria > Bacillati > Actinomycetota > Actinomycetes > Kitasatosporales > Streptomycetaceae > Streptomyces > Streptomyces sp. NBC_00009. The sequence continues at coordinate 118,498 of NZ_CP108312.1, read as the reverse complement.
GAGATGGAGTCCACCTTGCGAGGGTATTCCTGGTGGACGGTCTGCTCCCCGGGAGTCGTGTCGGAACTCGGGGGCATCGGCCGTCTCCGGGACACCGGCGCCTTCCACGAGGTGGAGCCGCTGCCTGGGGGAAGGGTGTCGCTGCGGGTGACCGAGAACATCTGGGAGTACACCGAGGACCGCGTACAAGCGGGGTTCTGGGCCCTGGCACCCGCGCTTCCCCGGGGCAGACCGGAGCCTTGGATCACGGCCGATGTCCCACGACTTGTATTCCAAGACCCCATCGAAACCCATGCACACCTGGACCGCGAATCGCCGTGAGCGTGACACTGATCCACAACTCTTGACAATAACTCCCGTCAACCTGCGCGGTGGGTGTGGGATTTGAACCCACGGTGACTCGCGCCACGACGGTTTTCAAGCTTGTTGACAGCCTTGCCTCGCCGTTGAGACTCCGCTGACCTCATGCGGAAAGACGTGTCACGCGCCACCAGGCCCATTGGGCTGGGTGATGGCGAGGTGCGCGCCACGAGGGAAGGGTCAGTCCGTGGCGATCAGCACGGCTCCCTCATTGTCATGCCAGCCGATGCTCAGCGCCCTGTCGCCGATGTCACGTACGTCGAGTTCCCTGCTCTCGTCCGGAACGGTCATGGCCGGCAGCCGCAGGGTGTGGAGCAGGCGCCCGGTGCCCGAGTCGAGGACGAGCAGGTCGGCGCGGATCCGGCGACCCGTGTCCTTCCCTGTGAGGAACGGCTGGCGTACGACGTACACCCGGCCGTCGGCGACCTCGGGGAACCCGTACGCCTGGCCGGTCGGCGCCCGCAGCTGCCAAGCAAGGTGTCCGTCCCGGGTGCGGTAGGCGCGCAGGAGAGCGTCGTGGTCCTCCTCGGACCAGTAACCGGGGCCGATGGCCGACAGTACGATGCCGCCTCCCGCGGCGACCGCGTCCCACGCATCGGCGGCAGTGAGAGCGCGCGCAGCGACCCCTTGGCGGTTCACGTCGAGCAGCTGAATGCCCCACAGGTGGTCCGAATGAGGGATGACCAGCGTGTGCTCGCCTCCCCTGACCATCAGCCCGAGGTCCGCGCTGTGCTGCTGCCACAGAACCTTGCCCGTGCGGTTGTCGATGCCGAGCAGGAGGTCGTACGCGTCCCTGTTGGGGCTCGTCACGTTGCAGACCAAAGAGACGACGCTCAGGTGGCCCGGCAGGGCGTACGCCCTGATCACGAGTCCGTCGGGGCAGGATTTGGGCGTCTTCGCAGTCCACAGACTCCGGCCGTCGCGCTCGGCGAAGGCACGCACGGCACCGGGGGCCTCGGTGAGAGCTTGGCCGCCGGCAAGCACCGTGGTCCGAAAGCCCTTGGCATGCTGGATGTCTACGTGCCACAGCGGCTTGCCCGTGCGCAGATCGACGCCGATGAGCCTCCCTTCGTCGAAGGCGGCCACCACGGTGCGTTCCGACACGTCGAACGTATCCACACCTGGCTCCGAGTCTGGGCGCTCGTAGCGCCAGTACTCCTTGCCGGTCCGCACGTTCACCGCCCTCACGCCGGAGAGCGAACCTGTCTCGTGTACGTACAGTCCGTGGACCAAGGCTTCATCGAATCCCGAAGTCCGACGTACGACGCGTTCAGGCGCGACCGGGGCCCCGGCGCCGAACGCGGCGGGAAAGGGGCCGTGGGCTCCAGTGACCACGTCCCGTGGCTGGTGCTGCCTGTGCACCCACAAGTGGCTCACCGCGAGGAGGAGCAGCGCGATGAGCAGACCCCACACCTGAACGCGGCCCAGCGCCCGCACTTCCGCAACGTTTGGAACAGGCTTGCCCGGTCCCCCCGACAGTCCCACTCCTGGTTCTCCGAGCAAATTCATCCGTCGCGCCACAACAGCCCCTCGGCCCTGCCCCTGATCACCGTGACCCGATGGCTGAGGGATTCTCACCTTCCGCAGAAGGGCAGCACAAGGGCTGCGGTGTGGTTGCCGTGGCTCGCCAGGTGGTTCCCGAGGGCCTCTGTACATTTCCCTGGGGTTCTGCCTGGTTTGCGCTCTGAGAGCGAGGGCCATGGGCCGCCTCAGTTTCCGTCTCACTCACTGCCGTTCGGAGTCGTTCGCACCGGTACGACAGGTTCAATCGGGCACCGCTGACGACCTGGAACGAACGCGCGTGAACCACAGCGGACCACCGCCAGAACCCGACCAACAGACTTGGAAAGCGTGTTGGTGGGGACCTGCGCAGCCTGCCGTTCCGGCCGGTAGACGTGGCCCCTGAGCAGGGCGACCACGAGTCACGTGTAGTGCAGGCTGACTTCGCTGCGGTACAGCAGCGAAGTACAGCAACCGCAGCAACCGGCCCCGTCCGACAGCGTCCCTATACGGCCGTAGCCCGACCGGTATGACCTCCAGTGACCGGTCCAACGCGGACGAACAGCAGCGGACAAGCACGGACGTGCATGGACGGCCACCGCAGGTGGGGGCCACACCAGCCCAAGGCAGCGCCCCCACCCGTTTCTTCGGGACGAAGCGGTCCCCGCGCCACAGCCGTGCCACATTGCACGGTCATTCACGGTCAACAACGGCTCGCCGCAGTCGAGATGCGCCGTTGCCCCGGGCTGCGGCTACACCCGGGGCGACCTGGCCGTCCTTCCTCCCGGTCACGTCCGCCCTTACAAAGCGGCGGTGCCCGGTCTGGAGCTGGGGACCGAGTACTCAGGCAGTAGCCTGCGGCCAACAGCCTTTGCCGACTTTGGAGGCTCCATGGCGCATGCTGCTCTCACCGAACCGGATCGGCTGTGGTCGGCGCAGGAGGTCCTGTTGCGTCCCAGCCCAGTGCCGGCGGCGGCCGGGGTCTACGGGTGGCATTTCGAAATGACTCCATGCGTAGACGTCGCTGCCGGGCGCCTGCTCTACGTTGGCATAGCGCCGCGACACATCGCTAACCGGACAAGCACGCAGAACCTGCGCAAGCGCGTGCGGTATCACTACCGGGGCAATGCGGCTGGATCAACGCTTCGCCTCTCCCTCGGTTGTCTGCTCGGGCTTGAGCTGCGCCGCGTAGGCAGCGGGAAGCGCATGACCTTCGGCAAGGCCGGGGAAACTGCCCTCAGCCAGTGGATGGCGGAGAACGCCCGGGTGTGCTGGATCGAGCATGACAAACCGTGGACCATGGAGTCGGAGCTCATCTCTCAACTCGACCTGCCGCTGAATCTCGACCAGAACCGCGACAACGCCTTCTATGACCGCCTCAAGGAGCTGAGGGCCCAAGCCCGGGGGCGGGCACGCGAGTTGCCCATCAGCGCATAGCCCGTCAGGCTGACATCACCAGCTGACATCACCAGCTGACATCAACGACGGCGAACGATGGTGCACCGACGCGGCCAGAGCCGGACCCACGGGCGACCACCCACCCCCGTTTCGGCACGCCGCGCGACAAGGCGATCGAACTCCTAAAGCGGTGATCCCGAGGCAGACGGTACCTCCCTGCGTCGCACCTCGGGCGTGGGTGCGTAGGCGTCGAAATGGAGCCCGTACCTTGTCGGTCGTGGTCTCAATGGTGGTCTCAAACGCTGCTCAGTCCGCGGCCGTCCGCTGGCATCCGTCGAAGTCGGGCAGGCCCTCTGGCCAGGCCAGCGAGTCATCTGGCGGATGCCAGCTGACGCCCCCGGATCAAGATCGGACAACTTATAAGGCGTAGCTCTCCGGCAGTGCCATCCGGCACATCTAAGAGGGCGTTTCGTCCCGTTGTTTCATCCCGATTTGCTGGGTTGAGTGTGGTTCATGCTCCGCGCCATGTGGGAGTGGATTCGGCGGTGAGTCTGCGGGTCATGAGGTTGATCATCGCGAGGCGGATTATGGCTTCGGAGCGGTGTGGGTGGGCTTCGTAGTCGCGGGCAAGGCGTCGGTGGTTCATGAGCCAGCCCAAGGTTCTCTCGACGGTCCAACGGCGGGGCAGGACGGCAAATCCCTTGGTGGCGTGGTCGCGGCGGACGATGTGCATGTCGATGCCCAGGGTGGCGGCGTGTTCGACGAGGTGCTGGCGGTAGCCGCCGTCGACCCAGGTCTTGCGGACGGCGGGATGCTCGGTGGCGACCCGTTCGATAAGCGTCTGGCCGGCGATGGAGTCCTGCACGCTGGCCGCGGTGACGAGGACTCCAAGGAGGAGCCCGACGGTGTCGATGACGATGCTGCGCTTGCGCCCGACGATCTTCTTGCCGGCGTCGATGCCCTGCTCAAAGGCAGGCACGTTAGTGGAGGTCTTGATGCTCTGAGAGTCGATGACACACGCGGTCGGCTCCTCCTCCCGGCCTTCCTGCCTGCGGACTTGCCGGCGGAGGAGACTGTTGAGCTGGTCGAAGACACCCTCTTCCTGCCAGCGCGCGAAGTAGGCATAGACCGTGTTCCAGTGCGGATGGTCGTGCGGCAGGTAGCGCCAGGGGATCCCGGTGCGGTTCACGTAGAGGACCGCGTCCAGCAGGCTCCGCAGGTCGTGGTCCGGCGGCCGGCCGATGTCCAGGCCGCGGCCGCGGCGCTCGGACCGCCACGCTGTCAGGACCGGCTCGACCAACTCCCACCGGGCATCGGACAAGTCACTGGGATAGCGGCGACGTTCAGACATGATTCCGAGCTACCCACCCCCGACCCGGCAGGCCCGGGCGCAGACACCGGCGCCCGAAGCACACGGCGCACAACCCGGCGCCTTGGGATGAAACAGGAGCAGCCAGGCCAACACGGCGCCGAAGTCGCGGACTCCTACACCACCGTTCACACCAGCCTCAGTAGCCACAGACAAGTCGACTCCCAAACTCGCTAATAACGGCCTAAATACAGGTTAAACGCCCTCTTACTGATGGTTTCAGAATGAAGTTCATTGTGGGGCTTGGCGGTTGGGTGGTGTGTCGGCAGGATTTGGTAGGTGTCTGCTGACCTTGTGCCTGATGATCTGTGGGATCGCGTCGTGCCGCTGTTGCCGGCTCGTCCGGCTCGGCGGCACCGGTATCCCGGGCGGTTGCCGGTGGATGACCGGTCTGCGTTGCGGGGCATCGTTTACGTGCTGTGCAAGGGCGTGAGCTGGCGGGACGTTCCCGCGGAGCAGGTCGGCTGCAGCGGGGTGACGGCCTGGCGGCGTCTGCGGGACTGGACCGAGGCGGGTGTCTGGCCCCGGCTGCACGAGGTGCTGCTGGCCGAGTTACGGGCTGCCGGGTTGCTCGAGATGGACGACGCGGCGATCGACGGATCGCACGTGCGTGCCCTCAAAGGGGGGCTCACACCGGACCTTCGCCGGTCGACCGGGCCCGGCCCGGAAGCAAGCACCACCTGATCGTCGACCGGCAGGGCACCCCGCTCGCCGTCTCTTTGACCAGTGGAAACCGTCACGATGTCACCCAGCTCATGCCGCTGCTGGACGCCGTACCCCGCATCCGTGGCCTACGTGGCCGACCCCGCCACCGGCCCCGGCGGCTCTTCGCCGACCGCGGCTACGACTACGACAAGTACCGGCGTCTCGTCCGCGCCCGTGGGATCACACCCAAGATCGCCCGCCGCGGAGTCCCGCACGGTTCCGGCCTGGGCAAGACCCGCTGGGTCGTCGAGCGCACCTTTGCCTGGCTCCACCAGTTCAAGCGGCTTCGGATTCGCTACGAGATACGTGCCGACCTCCACCTGGGCCTGCTTCAGTTCGCCTGCAGCATCATCTGCTTGAGACGACTCCGAACCTCATTCTGAAACCATCAGTTAGTGACTGTTTGAGAGCCTGGTCGTAGGGCGTATGCGGCTGGACTATGGAGTTCGTGGTATCTGGCGGGGTGGCTCGGCGGCAGCGGTCTTCTGTTCGGGGCGGCGCCTGCTGCAGGTTCTGCTCGTTGCCGTCCGGCAGTCGCTCTGCCATCGGTTGGATCGACTTACGCCGCCCGTCCAGCATCAGTCCCCGCAGATAGGCAGTCACCCTTCGCCCGCTGATCCTTGCGCGTACGGGTGTGGCGGCGTACTCCGACGTGGTGTCGGGGTGCGCCGCCACGAGGTGGTGCGGTAGGGGTTGTGTTGCCGTCACGGGGTGGTGCGTGCGGGTTTTGCGTGGTGGTCCGCCTGGTCATACGGGCTACTTCGGGTCGTCGTTGAACTTCGCCTTGGACCAGTAGTAGCCGAGGACGGTTAGGCCGAGGCTCCAGGCGATGGTGAGCCAGCCGTTGTTGCCGATCTCGCTGCCGAGGAGGAGACCGCGCAGGGTTTCGATGGCGGGGGTGAAGGGCTGGTATTGGGCGATGGGCTGGAACCAGCCGGGCATGGTGTCGGTGGGGATGAAGGCGCTGGACAGGAGGGGCAGCAGGATCAGGGGCATGGCGTTGTTGCTGGCAGCCTCGGCGTTCGGGCTGATCAACCCCATACCGACCGCGATCCAGGTGAGCGCTGTTGCGAACAGCACGAGAAGCCCGAACGCAGCCAGCCATTCAAGGGCGGTGGCGTCCGTGGACCGGAACCCGATCGCCACGGCGACGGCCCCGACTAGCACCACGCTCGTGATGCATTGCAGGACGCTGCCGATGACGTGTCCGATGAGGACGGAGCCGCGGTGGATGGCCATGGTGCGGAAGCGGGCGATGATGCCCTCGGTCATGTCGTTGGAGACGGAGACGGCGGTTCCGATGGTGGTGGAGCCGATCGTCATCAGGAGCAGGCCGGGGACGATGTAGGCGATGTAGACGGAGCGGTCGGCGCCGTGGCCGCCGATGCCGGCGCTCATGACATCGCCGAAGATGTAGACGAACAGCAACAGCAGCATGATCGGCGTGAGCAGCAGGTTCAGGGTGAGCGACGGATAGCGGCGGGCGTGCAGGAGGTTGCGGCGCAGCATCGTGGAAGAGTCGCGCACGGCGAGGGACAGGGAGCTCATCGGGCTTCCTCCTTGGGCTGGTTGGGCTGGTTGGGGACGGTGGCGCTGCCGGTGAGGGCGAAGAACACGTCGTCGAGGTCGGGGGTGTGCACGGTCAGCTCGTCCGCCTCGATGCCGACCGAGTCCAGCCAGTCGAGGATGGAGCGCAGCTCGCGCTGGCTGCCGTCGCTGGGGATCTGCAGCGCGAGCGCCTCGTCGTCGCGGTGGGCCTCGCGCAGTGAGAGGGCGGCGGACCGGTAGGCGTCCGGGTCGGTGAACCGGAGCCGGATGTGTCCGCCGGGGATGAGCCGCTTGAGTTCCTCGGCGGTGCCCTCGGCGGCGATCCTGCCGTCGTTGAGCACGGCGATACGGTCGGCGAGTTCGTCGGCCTCGTCGAGGTACTGCGTGGTGAGGAAGACGGTGACACCGTCGGAGACCAGCTCGCGGATGATGCCCCACATGTTGTGCCGGGCGCGGGGGTCGAGGCCGGTGGTCGGCTCGTCGAGGAAGATGATCCGCGGGTTGCCGACCAGCGTCATGGCGATGTCGAGGCGGCGCTTCATACCGCCGGAGTAGGTGGAGGCGGGCTTCTTCGCTGCGTCGGTGAGGTCGAAGCGCGCGAGGAGTTCGGCGGCGACGCGCCGCCCCTCGGACTTGGGGAGGTGGTGCAGGTCGGCCATGAGGAGCATGTTCTCCTCGCCGGTGATCAGGCCGTCGACGGCGGAGAACTGCCCGGTGACACCGATCGCAGCCCGCACCGCCTGCGCCTTGGTCGCGAGGTCGTGCCCGCCGACGCGGATCTCGCCAGAGGCGGGATCGGGGGAGAGGAGGGTGGAAAGGATCTTGACCGCGGTGGTCTTGCCGGCGCCGTTCGGCCCGAGCAGGGAGAACACCGTTCCCTCAGGGACGGCCAGGTCGATGCCGTCAAGGACGGTCTTGTCGCCGTAGGACTTGCGCAGCCCGTTCGCCGCGATGGCCAAAGTACTCATGAAAGGCGCTCCTTCGAGACCTGTGGGTGGCTTAGAGGCTGCGGGCGGTGATGTCGCCGTGGGCGGTGGTGGCGTGGATGGTGAGTGCGGCGGTGGCGCCGTCGGTGTTCTTGAGGGTGTTGTGGATGCGGCCGTAGGTGGTGCCGGCGTCCAGAGCGGCAGACACGCCGCGGGCGGCGCCGATGGTGATGTCACCGAACTCGGTGCGCAGTTCGACCGTCCCGCTCGTGGCCTCGGCGATGTTCAGGTCGCCCTTTTGCGTGCTGATCTGCGCGGGGCCGTTCAGGCGGCCGACCAGGATGTCTCCGGCCTGGAGGGTGAGGCGGGCGCCGGTGGTCTCGTCGAGCTTGACCGTGCCCTGCGCGCCCTCGAAGGTGACGTCGCCGAGACGTCCCACACCGCGCAGTTCGGCGGCGGCAGTCTTCGCCTCGACGCGGGAGCCGGCGGGCAGCTGGACGGTCACTTCGACGGAACCGGAGTTGCCCAGGATCCGGTTCTTCGAAGCTGCCGCCTCGATGCGCAGAACACCGTCGGCGTAGGTGACCGTGGTCTGTTCGGCGGCCTTGAGGTCGCGGCTCTTGGACTTGTCGGCGGGCAGGATCTCGACGCATGTGTCGGCGCGGTCGGCGGCGATGAACCGGATGCGGCCCGCGGGGATGTCCAGGACGGCGGTGACGGGGGAGGGGGTGTCGAACTTCTGCATGGTGTGCTCCTTGAATCCGTTGTTTCTGATGGGCGAAACGCTACGTTGCATTCAAGGATCGAGCAACAGTCTTGTTGCGCAAGAACCCTATAACTGCAGGTAGTTGCAGGGATTTCATTGCAATGGTCTGGGCTCTAATGCAACAGGTCCACTGCCCGTCGTTGCAATGAAATGAGAGTGAACGCTATAGTCGGCCGGGCGGACCTCAGTTGCGGACGTCGGACACTGGGCGCGAGACAGGTATGCCAGGCACTGGCGCATGGTTGCGAAGAAGAGGGAGACAGCAATGCCAGGAGGCAGACTCACCCAACAGGAACGCCAGCAGATCACCCTGGGGCTGGCCGACGGCCTCGCCTATGCCGAGATCGCCAGAAACCTGGAGCGTCCAACGTCGACAATCACGCGCGAGGTGCTGCGCAACGGCGGCCCGACCGCCTACCGCGCGGACCTCGCGCACCGGGCCACGGAACAGCGTGCCCGCCGTAAGCAGGCCGCGCCCCGGGACGAGGGCGCGGGTGGCACGTCTTCGCAGGCTTATGGGCGTGATGCGGAGGCGGTGCGCGCGTACGAGGAGACGTTCACGACCGTTCTCATACAGTCGGGCACGCCGAAGATGATGGCGCGGGTGATGTCCTGCCTGACCCTCACCGACACGGGCAGTCTCACCGCGGCCGAGCTCGTCCAGCGTCTGCAGGTGAGCCCTGCGTCCGTCTCGAAGGCGGTCGCGTTTTTGGAGAGTCAGGGCATGGTCCGCCGGGAGCGTGATGAACGGCGCCGGGAGCGCTATGTCGTGGACAACGACATCATGTACCAGTCGATGATGGCGTCCGCCCGCTCCACCGCCCACATGGTCGACGTCGCGCGGCAGGGTGTCGGTGTTCTCGGGTCGGGCACTCCGGCGGCGACCCGTCTGGAGAACATCGCCCGTTTCCTCGACTTCGTCTCCGAAAGCATTGCGCGCGCGGCCGAGCAGGCCCGGGACATCCTCCATACCCAGCCCGAACCGCCGAAGGACAGCACCACCTGACCGTCCCTCAGGGCCCAAGCCGCCCGGATATGGGGAGGTTATCCGGGATCCAGACGTGAAGCGGGGCGCGTTCGCCGGACCTCAGCCCGCCGGCCGTGGTGGCCTGTCGTCTCCAGGGTGGGACGGCTACCGGGCACTCGTGGGCCGGTGGCCCGGCGATCGCGTGCTGACCCGGTCCCGCTCCGGCGGTGATCTGACGGGGGCATTTCCCGAGATCGTTGCCGCAGCCGCAGCCGCAGCCGCAGCCGCAGCCCGCAGCCGCCGACTTGCCCGACAACACCGCGCTCGACGGCGTTATGTGACCTGTGGGGGTGTCTCAGCCCCCAGGTGTCTCAGACGGCGCAGCTCCCATAGACGAGACGTGACGGGCGTCGCGGCCATGTGCCGCAGCGGCCGCTCAGAGGTGGCCGTCCAGGAAGTTCCGTACCTCGGCGATGGTCATAGGCCCCGTGCTGTGCGCCACCGCCTCTCCCTCCTTCAGCAGGACGCAGGACGGGGCTCCGGTGATCCCGTATCGCTCGGTTGCGGCCGGACAACGCGTGATGTCGGCGCGGACGACCGTCAGGCGGCCCGTGTAGTCGTCGGCGATGCCACCCACAACGAGGTCCATCACCCGGCAGGGCTCGATTGCCTTGGGCCACGTCCCGGTGAAGTATGCGAGGACCGGAACTCCGCTCATCCCGAGGATGAAATTGAACTCCGCGTCCTCACGGGGTCGGTGAACCTGCTTCGCCATGGAAGCTCCTGACCTTACGTTCCGTCATTCCATCCCCATCTTCCCTCGCGCGGTGTGCCAGGCCGGCCCGGTCGGTCGTACGGTTGACCTGCCGGAAGGGGGGCACGGGGCCGTCGCAGAACCACGGTGGTCCCCGGCGCGAGCGGCCCGCCCCTGGTGACCCGGCCTGGCCGCCCCGCCGGTCACCCAGCTGCAGCCCGCCGCGCGCCCGTGGGTCAGCTCGTGCCAGGACAGCGCCCTCCACGACGACATGAAAGCCGTTTTCCAGGGCCAAGCGGCCCAGATCACCGACCAGATGCTCGATGAGCGCGTCGACGAGCGGGCCGGTGCGCATCGTCCACCGGATCCAGTCGAGCCGTATCCGCCACCGCGCTTCTCAGAGACAGCGTCCCCGACGGGCTTACCGAGGCCTTGTCTGGTCTTCACATCAACCCCCGGTCTCAGCTGGCTAATACCGCTCTTCCCGGGGCCGCATGAGCCAGCTGATGGCACCGAGAACGAGGCACGATTCCTGGACCGCTCGCGGCCGCGGGCGTGGACGGTCGAAGTTCGCGTCAGCTGACCCGAAGACCGACCGCCAGCGTCAGTTCAAGGACCCGTTGTGGCGATGCGAGATCCGGAAACAGCTCCCGCAGCTGCGACATCCGGTAGCGGACCGTCTGGGGATGGACGAACAGTGCCGCCGCCACCTCGTCCCGTCTGCCCTGGTGCAGCAGCCACGCCCGCAACGTCTCCTCCAGCCGCTGTGCGGTCGCGGCGGGCAAGGTCCGCAGCGGTGCGAGGGCTCGGGCCCGCAGGTCTGCGAACGCGTCCGCGTCGGCGCTCAGCACCAGCTCGGGCAGGTGGTCCTCGGTGTCGCGGATATCGGAGGAGAGGGAGCGCGCGCGAACCGCTCGTGCGTACGAGGCGGACGCACGGGTCCATGGCCGGGCCGGGCCGACCACGGCGGTGCGGTCGGTCAGCTGCCGCAAGAGATGTGCTCGGTCGGCATCGGGGACGAGCAGCACACCGGTGGCGTCCGGCAGATCGTCGAGGACGAGGGTGCTCGGGTCGAGCGCGCGGTAGGCAGGCCGGGCCTGGGCGGCGGGCAGCAGGACCGCGGTCAGCGAAACCGGAGGCTGCCACCCGGCCCGTTGAACAGAGGCCAGCAGCACGTCCGGGCTCGCGCCGGCGAGGAGGTCGCGGGCCAGGTGTTCCAGGTGGCGCTCGTGGGCCCTGCCCCGGGCGGCCAGTTCGTCGGCGTGGCCCGCGGCGCTCGCGGCGGAGAGCTCGTCGATGTAGGCGAAGGTCAGCTCGGCGAACTTGGCGACCTCGGCGGCGGGCAGACCTGCGGGTACGGCACCCGCTGCCAGGCATCGCCAGGCCACGCGGGCGCCGACGCGGTAGGCGCTGAGCAGGGCGTCCATCGAACGGCCGTCGCGCACCTCGCCGCGGCCCAGCTCGTAGGCTGCGTCACCGGCGTCGCCGCCCGTGGCGTTCCCGCTCGCGAGGTCCAGGTAGTGCCCCAGGGCAGTGCGGACGGCTCGGCGGATGGTGGCGCCCATGCGGCCCGAAAGAGCGCCTGCGTAGGGAGGGACCTCGTCGATGATCGCCTGGACGACCTCGTCGGCGGTGCTCTTCAGCGCGGCCCGAAGTGCGGTGACCGTCGTCTCATCCAAGGCCAGTTCGCTGGCCCTCCGGACTGCATGGCTCATGTTTTGTTCCCTACGAACAATTCAGCCGACCAGATTTACGTCCTGTGGTCAGGACTTTACGCCCTGAGGCGCAGCAAGCTGGAGTCATGACGAGTACAGCCCTCCGCAGCAGGGCGTGGAAACTGCTGGAGATGGTCACGACGCCGCTGCTGCCGTCGGACTACCTCGACCTGGTCAGCCCCCTGCGTGCGGGCGCTGACCTGCGTGGGCGCATCGAGGCCGTGCACCCCGAAACGGGTGACGCCGCGACCATCGTGATCAGGCCGGGACGGGGCTGGCGCGGCCACACAGCCGGTCAGTACGTGCGGATCGGGGTCGACGTCGACGGGGTGCGCCTGTGGCGTGCCTACTCGGTCACCTCGCCGACAAACCGCCAGGACGGCCGCGTCACGATCACCGTGAAGGCGATCCCGGACGGCAAGGTCAGCAACCACCTGGTCCGCAGGGCGAAACCGGGCACGCTGATCCAGCTCGACCAGCCGACCGGTGACTTCGTGCTGCCGCAGGCCAAGCCCGCCAAGGTGCTCTACCTGACGGCCGGCAGCGGCATCACGCCCGTGATGGGCATGCTGCGTGACATCGAGTTCGACGACGTCGTCATGGTCCACTGCGCGCCACAGCCGCAAGACGTGATCTTCCGCAACGAACTGCACGACCTGGTCGCGGACAAGAAGCTGCGGCTCACCGAGGTGCACACCGACACAGACGGCATGCTCGACATCGCCCGTCTCGACGAACTCGTGCCCGACTGGGCCGAGCGCGAGACCTGGGCCTGCGGGCCCGCGGGCCTGCTCGACGCCGCCGAAGAGCACTGGACCGAGCACGGCGTACAAGAGCGCCTGCACACCGAACGCTTCCGCCCCGGCATCGTCGTCGCCGGCGACGGCGGCGAGGTCACGTTCAGCGCCACCGGCAGGACCGTCGACGCGGACGGCGCCACGCCGTTGCTGGACATCGGCGAGGAGGCCGGGGTGCTCATGCCCTCCGGGTGCCGCATGGGCATCTGCTTCGGCTGCGTCACGCCGCTCAAGGCGGGCGCCGTCCGCGACCTGCGCACCGGTGAGATCACCGAGGCCGAGCCGGGCGTCCTCATCCAGACCTGCGTGTCCGCCGCGGCGGGCCCCTGCGACATCGAACGGTAGGAGCACCTTGACCGCCATCGACCCCACCGCCCACCTGACCGCGGAGCAGATCGAGGAGCTCGGCCGCGAGCTGGACGCGATCCGCGACGAGGTGATCGCTGGCCGCGGCGAGAAAGACGCCGCCTACATCCGCAAGGTCATCTCGGCGCAGCGCAAACTCGAACTGGTCAGCAGGGGCGTGCTGCTGTTCTCGTTCTTCCCGCCCGCGTGGCTGCTCGGCACCGCCGGTCTGTCCGTGGCGAAGATCATGGACAACATGGAGATCGGCCACAACATCCTGCACGGCCAGTGGGACTGGATGCGGGACCCGAAGATCCACTCCACCACCTGGGAGTGGGATCACGTCTCGCCGTCCGAGCAGTGGAAGCACTCGCACAACGAGCTGCACCACACGTACACCAACGTGATCGGCAAGGACAACGACCTCGGCTACGGCATCATGCGCGTCGACGAGGACCAGAAGTGGCACCCGTTCCACCTCGGCCAGCCGCTGTGGAACTTCCTCAACGCCTGCTTCTTCGAGTACGGCATCGCGGCGTACGACCTGGAGCTCGGCAAGAACCTGCACATGCGCCGCCGCAAGAACCCGGAGTTCCGCGCGCGGGCCAAGGCCGTGGGCCGCAAGATCCGCAAGCAGGTGCTCAAGGACTACGTGATCCACCCGCTGCTGTCGGGCCCGTCGTTCCTCACCACGCTCGCCGCCACGTTCACCGCGAACCTGGTCCGCAACATCTGGTCCCACTCGGTGATCATGTGCGGGCACTTCCCCGAGGGCGTGCAGGTCTTCGAGCGCCGGTCGATCAAGGGCGAGACGCGCGGCCAGTGGTACCTGCGCCAGATGATGGGCTCGGCGAACATCAGCGGCAGCAGGGCCATGCACTTCATGACCGGCAACCTGTCGCACCAGATCGAGCACCACCTGTTCCCGGACCTGCCGAGCAACCGGTACGCCGAGGTCGCGGTGAAGGTGCGCGCGCTGTTCGAAAAGTACGAGCTGGAGTACGTCACCGGGCCGCTGCCCAAGCAGGTGTTCTCCGCGTGGCGCAAGGTCTTCCGGCTCTCGCTGCCGAACAAGAAGCCCATGGTCAAGACGCCGGACCGCGAGCAGGAGCTCGTCGCGGTCTGATTCCCGGTATTGGTTCAGATCTTTCGGCCGTACCGGCGGCACCGCCGGGGTTCGGTGAGATCCGTTGCGGACGGTGGGCGGCCGTGACATCAGACCGTACGACACGGGATCCGGGCAGCCCGGTGTCCGGCTGCGCTGCCTGGACGTGCGCCAGGAGCTCAGCACACAGCCCTCGGCGAGGTGTTGTAGTGCGCTGACCTGCTGTGGTCGGGCCGGTAGTCGGGTGCGTACGCGCACTCGGTTTGCCGACGGGCGGGCTGGGTGGAAGGCATGGGCTGTGAGGTGGACACTGCCCAAACCGATGCTCGCCGCCCCTGTGTCCGCCCCTGCGCTGCTGCCGGGGTGGGCGGGTGAGCCGAAGTGGGACGGGTGGCGGGCCCTGGTCTCCGTCGACGTGGGCCGGGTAGTGCTGCACTCACGGCGGGGCACGAGCCTGGCGGCTTCGTTCCTGGAGATCGAATCCGGGAGCAGCCAGCTGCCGGACGCGACGGCACTGGACGGTGTTATGTCGTGTGGGCGAATGACCGGCTCGCCTTCGAACGGCTTCAGCAACGCCAGCACCGCAGGTCAGCAGCCGCCGGCCCACTTCGTCGCCGGCGGACCGCCGTCAGCGGTGGCGGGCGGGCCTGCGGCGCTGTTCGGAGTCGGTCAGGGCCGGCCGCCTGTAGTCGCTGTCCGCGGGGTTGAGCGTGGCGCCGGGGGCGACGATCTCGTCGATGCGGTCGAGGATCTCGTCGTCGAGCCGGACCTCGGCGGCGGCGAGCTGGTCGGTGAGTTGCTCGACCGTGCGGGCGCCGAGGATCACCGAGGTGACGCCCGGGTGGGTCGTCGCGAAGGCGAGCGCCAGGTGCGTCAGGGAGATTCCCGCTTCGGCCGCCAAGGCTGACAGGTGCTCGACGGCGTCGAGTTTGCGCTGGTTGCCCGGCAGGTCGAGGTTGAACTTGTGGGCGACCGCCTGCCGGAACATGTTCATCTCGATCGGCTCGCCGCGGCGGAATCGCCCGGTCAGCCAGCCGCTGTTGAGCGGACTCCAGGTCAGCACGCCGAGCCCGTACTTCTGCGCGGTGGGCAGCACGTCCGCCTCGATGCCGCGCACGAAGACGGAGTACGGGGGCTGCTCGGTGCGGAAGGGGATGTGGCCCCGGCGGTCGGCGCCGCACAGGCGTGCCAACTCGTCCATGTCCGTGGTGCCCGACTCGGTTTCTGTACTCGTGGCCAGAGCCAGCATGATCAGCTGGATGGCTGAGAGCGGGCCCGGGGGACCTGTCAAAGGCGTGGAGCGCAGGCTCAGTGAGCGGCTCTGGCCCCGGCACGCCGCCCCGCGGCTTGGTCCATCACTGCCCGACGTGGCCAGGCGAGACCTGCAGCCACTGATCGACCTCGTTGACCGCCACGGCACGGACGCCATCCTCGCAGCCCTCGCCCAACTGGCCCCTGAACAGCAGGCCGAAGTGGCCGTCTCGACAGCGCACAAGGCCAAGGGCCGCGAATGGCCACGCGTGAAGGTCGCCGACGACTTCGCCCCGCCCAAAGACTCCGACCAGCAAGACGCCCCAGGACGCCCAGTGCCGGGCTCGACACAGCTGCCCCGTACCGAGCATGCAGCGGGCACCGCCGGGACCCTTGGAGACCAGGGCCTGCCGGCCACCCGAAGCCAGCGCCCGCCGCCAGCGGTTCGCCGACATCATCCGAGTCACCCGGAACCGCCGAGCCACCTCCCGGTCACTGGCCCCCTGCCTCGATCAGATCAGCGGCTGCCAACTGGACCTGCTCACGCCGAGCCCGCTCCTCAGCCGTCAGCCCTCCGCCATCGGGATACCTCATCCCTTCGGCATAGCGGGCCCCCGACAAGTGTCACGACCCCACGTAACCCACACCCTTAAGAATCTCTATCGTGCCGCGCTTGATCCCGAACCTCTACGGACAACACCTCAGAGGTTTCCATTTCACGGAGAAGCCCTCGAACGACGTCTTGATCGAAATCATCTCGGCGAGACATTTCAATAGCCCACGGAGCGGCCAGTTGCATCCAGTACGAACGGCCAGACTTCCATGCCGACTCGACCGTCAACTCAATTAGCCTCTCGGGAGTTGATATGTCCCCCTGGCCAAGTTTCACCCACGAGCGGGAAAATTCAGCCAAGGATTCAGGAAGATCGCGCTCCAAGTAGGGCCACATGGGAACGAACCCAGACCTCGCAAGCGCAGCCCGCCCCTCCGATTCCACCCCGACCCCAATACGGCCGTCAGGCATGATACCAATCCATGCCCCGTCCCCTCGGTACACCACCGGAGTCCAATTGCTCATCTCAACCCCAGGGCCTGTAGTCGAAGTCAATGCCTTGATCTCTCATGAATGTCTGGAACTGCTGGCGTGTGGAGTCCGTCCACCTGTGCCCATAGTGACCGCTATTTTCCGTGAACACCAGGCGTCCGTTATCCCGGAAGAGCGTGCCGCCCAGACCTTCAAGGGCAGGGCCGGGTTCGAGTCGGCGACCTTCGAGGACGACGCCTGGTTCGGGGCGGCGACCTTCCAGAGTCCGGTTGACCTTGGACCGTTTGTGTGTGCCGGAAGGGTGTCGTTGGCTGGTGCGGTGTTCGACGGTCCGATGACCTTGTCCTGCGTGGCACGCCGGGTGGAGTGCCGGCGAACCCGTTGGATGTCGACGGCCGAACTACGGCTGCGCTACACAACGGTGGACTTCTCCCATGCCGTCTTCGAGTACCCCCTCACGATCGCCGCGGAGGCCGCCCCCTTCGTGCTCTCCGACGGGCGGCCAGTGACAGAACAGGCTCTTGCTGGCGCGCCTGACGAGACGGTGCGGATGGCCTCGATGCGTGGGGTGGACGCGGCCCATCTGGTCCTCGCCGACGTCGATCTGTCGGGATGCCTGTTCACCGGGACCGTGCACCTGGACCAGATACGGCTGGAGGGCGCATGCGTCTTCGACACGGTCCCGCCCGCAATGCATTGGCGGGGCTGGCGTCCGATCCGGTTCACCCAACGCCGCACCCTCGCCGAAGAACACCACTGGCGCGCGAGCCGACCGGGGGCTGTCCCGGGCTGGAACGTGGCCGTGTTCGGCGCCGGGCGCGTCGGGCCGTTGCAACTGGCGCCGGTGTACCGCGCGCTTCGCAAAGCGTTCGAGGATGGCAAGCACGAGCCTGGGGCCGCCGACTTCTATTACGGGGAGATGGAGATGCGCCGCCACGCCGACGACATACCCCGAAGCGAGCGGGGTCTTCTGACTGCCTACTGGGCGCTGTCTGGCTACGGCATGCGCGCTTCCCGGGCGCTGGCGTGGCGCGGCGCCGCCATGCTCGTCACCATCGTGCTGCTGATGGGCCTCGGTCTCCCGAAGGACGCCTCGAAGCAGGCAGCGACCGGCACCGTCCCGGCCGGCGGAGGCAAAGTCACTTTGGAGATCGACAAGGCAGATCCCCAGAACCCCACCGGGGAAAGGTTCACCGGCGAGCGCTTCGAACAGGCCCTGAACGTCACCCTCAACTCAGTGGTGTTTCGCTCCGCCGACCAAGACCTGACCACTTCCGGCACCTACATCGAGATGGCGTCCCGTGTGACCGAGCCCGTCCTTCTGGGCCTGGCGATCCTGGCTGTCCGCAACCGGGTCAAACGCTGACTCGCTGGAGGCCGCTCCATGTATGGCCTTTGTGGCGCCGAGGGTGACGACCACGCCGTCGGACTGTGGCCATCACTCCCTACGGGCGTACGCGGATGACTGTCTTCCCGCTGCGTCGCGTGGTCGGGTTAAGGGCACCAACGGCATCATCCAAGCTCGCGACGTCACCGATGTTTGTCCGCAGCCGTCCGTCCCGCACCCGCTGCACGATCTCACCCAGTTCGGCACGATCGGCCTCGACAACGAAGTCCACCGCCAGACCGTCAGCGGGTCGCGCCTCGACCGGGCCGACGATGGA
This sequence comes from Streptomyces sp. NBC_00009, assembly GCF_045040855.1. NCBI lineage: Bacteria > Bacillati > Actinomycetota > Actinomycetes > Kitasatosporales > Streptomycetaceae > Streptomyces > Streptomyces sp. NBC_00009. The sequence goes on along the minus strand of NZ_CP108312.1, from coordinate 100,283 downwards.
CACCAGCGTTCCTCCAGCCTTGATCAGGGCAGCGGACCGCTTCTGAACGTCGCCACCGATGACATCGAAGACCAGATCGACGCCGCCGACGTCTTTCAGCGCGTCATTCTCGAGGTCGACGAACTCATGCGCGCCGAAGTCGAGTGCCTTCTCACGGTCGGCGGCGCGTCCGGTGCCGATGACGTAAGCGCCGGCCTCACGTGCGAGCTGGGTCACCATCGTCCCGACCGCCCCGGCCGCGCCATGGGCGAGGACGGTCTGGCCAGACTGAACGCGGCCGTGCTGGAACAGCCCCTGCCACGCGGTCAGACCTGAGATGGGCAGGGACGCGCCTACCGTGAAGTCGACGTCGCCTGGCAGCGGTGCGAGGTTGCGTGCTTCGATCGCCACGTACTCCGCCAGGGTGCCGTCACGGTGCCAGTCGGCGAGGCCGAACACCCGCTGCCCGACCGACAGCCCCGTCGTGCCGTAGCCGAGGGCGGTGACCACTCCGGCCAGCTCGTGGCCGGGGATCGACGGTGTCTTGTCACGGCCGGCGCGATCGGTCCAGGTCGATGGCCACTCCATCTCAGTCGGGACGAAGCCCGATGCATGAATCCGAACGATGACGTCGTTGATCGATGCGGACGGCTCAGGCCGCTCTGTCAGCGTCATCCCGGCCGTTCCCGCGGCCTGGTCGGTTACCACAATGGCTTTCATTGAGATTGTCCTCTTCCTCGTATGTGTTGTGGGTTTCGGTTCCCGGGTGGGTGCTTAGACGAAGGTGAACAGCTGGTCGGCGTCGAGTCCAGCTCCGACACCCGCGCCCCCGGCGGCACAGTCAGCAGGGAATCGAGGACCGCCCGCTGACCGGTGCGCCTTGGCGCATCTGAAGGGGGACATGGTCGAGGCGCTGCTACGCGAGGCCGGATTCGAGGCGCTGTCCAGCAACGACCTGCGCCCCGCAATGCGTTGCACCTTCGGGGTCAAGTCCGCGCAGGAGCCGGAGTCGCTCTGAGCGCCTGAGTGCTGTCGGGTTCTTCCAGCGATGTCCTCGGGAGGTCGCCATCCCCGGCTATCCGCGGGCGGTGATGCCACCGGAACCGACGCTGATATCGCTCGCGCCGGAGACGAGACGCTTCGCGCCGAAGGTTCGGGTGACCGAAGAAGGAAAATGTGCCGCGCGGCCGCCGGCGCGGCACAGATAACCTGCGCGGATGGAGCGGATTCAGCGGGCCGCTGGCGCGGTCGTCGGCTCAGCAGTGGGTGACGCCCTGGGCGGCCCCTTCGAGTTTGGTCCCCAGGAAGCGTTCTCCGCGCGGTTTCCCGCGCCTGGTGCCGGTGGCGAGATGTGCGGAGGCGGCGGCTGGGACCCCGGCGAGGCCACTGACGACACGCAGATGGCCGTCCTGGTCGCGGAGTCGCTGCTGGAGCGGGGCGGACTGGATCTGCCGGACATCTTCGCCCGCTTCCAGCGGTGGGCAGCATCAGAACCGAAGGACATCGGCTTGCAGACCGAAGACGTCCTGACCAACGGCATGCCCTGGGACCTCGCCGCCGCGATCCATTTCCAGGTCAACCAACGAGCAGCGGGAAACGGCTCCTTGATGCGGGCGTCGACCTCTGCGGTCTACTTCGCGGCCGCCGGCCAAGAAGCCACCATGGAAGCGGCCCGCCGCATCGCTGCGCTGACCCACGGTGACCGCGCGGCGTGGGAAGGCACGGCGATCTTCCACGAACTCATCCGTGTCACGTTCGAGGACACCGACCCCCTCACCGCGCTCCCGGACATCCTGGCTCTTGTCCATCCCGACCACCGGGGCCGCTACGCCACAGTCCTCGCGCCCGGTTGGCACCCCGATCAGGCAACCGAGTTCAACGGTGCCGTCTGGCCCTGCCTGGGCTCCGCCGTCTGGGCCCTGCGCACCACCAACAGCTTCGAAGGCGCGATTCGCGCGGCGATCGACCTCGGCGGCGACACGGACACCGTCGCCGCGGTGACCGGAGGTCTTGCGGGGGCGCGCTACGGTCTGGATGCAATCCCTGCCCACTGGGCCCAGCCGCTCCATGTCCCCCTCCCAGGATTCGACGGACGGGTGCTGCGCCTGGCAGATCTGCTCCACCTTGCGCGCCGCCTCGGAAGCTGAACCGGGTGCTGCCCCTCGCGGAGACCTACACGGTCCAGGACAGCCATCGGGCCAGCAGTACCCAGGCAGCTCTCCTGCGTCCACTGTAGGGAGCGCGGCTTGGTGAGCACGGGATCCTGCGGGAACGTCGGATTCCGCGAGCGATGAGCACTGCTTGAGTCGGGTTGATCATGAGCAGGGCGCGCCACCGGGACCTTCTCGGTAGTCACTGTAAGTAGCTGACGGGTGGCGACCAGCCCGGGGTGGATGGATCGATTGCTCAGTAGGTCCGTCGGACCTGCTCCACGCTCTGGCCGTTCACTCCTGGTAGCGAGGGAGGATGTCGCCGTTCTTGACGAAGGTCAAGGCGGCGGCGACGTCGTATGCATGGATCGCGGAGGCGAGCGGTGCCAGTTGGTTGGTCAGGCCCTCGATCGCGTTGCCGGTGAAGAATGCGTCCCGTGCTGCGCTGTCGCTGAACCCGAGGACGAGGGAGGCGTGGAATCGCTGGTTGTGGGGGTTGTCGTGGGCGACGTTCGGGGTGTCCCAGAGCTTTTCGCTCCAGGGCAGGAATGTCTGCGTGCGCAGTTCCTTCAACGCTGCAGTGTCGGCGAGTGCGGGAACGAGCTGCCGGTTGACGAACTTCCGGAACTCGCCTGCGTCGACCCCGTCTTTGCGGCGCAGGTAGATCAGGGTGCGGGCACCGACCGTCTCGTCGGGGCCGGCGACGTCGTACCAGCGGGAGGAGTTCGGTGGGCCGGCGTAGAGCAGGGTGCGGCGGAACACGTTGATCTCGTCGGCGTGGGCCAGCTTCGTCTGCTTACGCCCTTTCAGAAACCGTCTTTGAACCTCTGCTGATCTCGCGCGGAAGACGCGCGAGATCAGCAGAGGTTCAAAGACGGTTTGTCACAGGTTCGAGGTGCCGTGACATCAAGCGCGACACCGGCCCGCGGCGTGAGCCGGGCACTGGCTAGGTCGCCTGGGAGTCGCCGCCGGTGGGCAGTCTTGCTCGATCTCCCGGGCGGTGCGCATCACGGTGAACCCGTGCCGGTTGCGGGGGGTCAGCGGTGGGCGGCGCGGTTCATCTCGACCACATCGTCCAGCGTGAAGTCGGCCGGGAGGGCGGCGAGGCGCTCTGGCACACTGTCGCGGACAGCTGCGTCCTTGACGCGATCGGCTGCGGCCAGGGCCGCTGGCAATTCGTCGAGAGTCAGCTCGGTGCAGTAGGCGGGGCTGTTGGGCTGCTGACGCCAGGAGTCGGCCAGCACGCCAGCGTCGTAGGGGTCGAAGCCGGTGTCGTCCACGAGCTGCATGGCCACGCGCCGCGCCTGCTCGGAGTCGGCGGCGACGGGGATGGCAATGCGGCCGGGGGTTCCGGCCGGCAGGCCCCGGGTGCGCTGGGTCTCGGCCAGGGCGGCGTTCCACGCCTTGACCACGGGCCGCCGAAGCTGCTCGGCGTTCCACACGCTCTCCACCTCGCCGCTGTCCACGGCCTCAATCTGCCCGCTGAGGTGCGGGTAGTAGTTCGCGGTATCGATGACTACCGTCTCGTCGGGAACCGCGGCGAACAGGTCGGCCAGCTTTCCCGCCGCACCGAAGGGGATGGCCAGAATGATGACGTCCCGGCCCTGGACGGCGTCGGTCAGCTCCACCGCGCGGGCCCCGGACTCAAGCACCTCGGCCCGGATGCCCTCGAGGCCGCGGGCGTCGGCCACCTGGACGTCGTGACCGGCCATGCAGAGCTTGACGGCGAGGTTCCCGCCGATGGCACCTGCACCTATGACAGTAATTTTCATTGATTTGTCCCTTGGGTGGTTGTGCTGCCCTCAAGGGGGCAGCGCGATGTGGTGGCTGTATGACGGGCCGCCAGGCCGTGACCGGGGCGTGTGGCGGATTACGCCTGGGTGTCCCGCTCGCGGTAGCCGCTGGCGATGAACGTGCGGAGACGGTCGAGTGACTTCTCCTCGGTGCCGGTGCCCTTGATCCAGGCAACAGAACACGCCGCGAGGAACAGGTCGTACCCCTGCACCGAGGCGCGCACGCGCCCTGCGCGCTGCGCGGCGCGCACGTACTGATCGGTGGCGGTGATGAGGATGTCGCATGGAATCGTGAGGGGGTTGTCCGGATCCTGGGCCCGCGCCGCGGCCATGAGCGGGTCCGGCAGCCCACTGAAAGCGCTGAGATATTCCTCCATCGCCCGCAGCCACCGCTCCAGCGCCTCGGCGGCGTCGCCGAGCTGCTCGATGCTGGCCCGGCGTGCCACGAACTCCTCGGAGCGCCTCTGCAACACGGCCGCGAGCAGCGCTTCGCGGGTGGGGAAGTGCCGGTACAGCGTGGCAGGTCCGACGCCCGCCTCCTTGGCCACCGCCTCCAGAGAGGTGCCGACCCCGTGCTGCAGGAAGTGACGCTGGGCCGTCTCCAGGAGGGCCGCACGGTTGCGTTGGACGTCGGCGCGAGGCCTGCGTTCCTGCTGCCCGCTGGCGTTCATGCGCGCTCCGGCCTCCTGCGATCCTCCGGCAGCACCCAAAACGGATGCTGCCTCCGTATACGGAAGAGCATAAAACGGAGGCAGCATCCGGTCAAACCGACACGTCCTTGTGCGCACGTCCCGGTGGACGGCTCGAAACGCCGAGGGCCCGCGGGACGCTCCCTGGGGCCCCGTGCGTACCCAAGTCCTCCACCGAGGCGCGTGTACGAGATCAGCGGAAGTTCAAAGATGGGTTCTCAGGGGCGCAAGCGCCGATTGGAAAGTGACCTCGGCGACGCCGTCGATCTTCTGGTCCGCGGGGATCGAGGTCTGCACCCCGTCGGTCGCCGGCCAGCGGCTCGGGTTGTGCTCGGCAAGGTGGATCTGCCGGTGCTCCTCCAGACCCGGGGTGGCGGAGATGATCCCTGAGTGAGGTCCCTTCCAGTGGTCCATGCCGGTCTGGCGGGTCTGGTCGGTGCGCACCCACAGCAGGATCGAGGAAGTGAGGCGCTTCTTCTCCACGCCCAGCTGAGCGGCGGACGGTGAGGTGCTCATGGTGCTGCTTCTCTCTTCCTGGTCGCCGAACGCGTAGTTGTGGTGTTCGCCGGTGGTCAACGGGCGAGGAACTCGACCGCGAGGGGGGCGAACTGCTGGTGGTACTGGAAGATGCCGCCGTGACCGGAGTCGGGGTAGATGATCAGCTCGCTGTCCTTGATGCGTCGGTGCAGGTCCTCGGAGAGGACCGAGGGCACCATGCGGTCGTTGTCGCCGTTGGCGATGAGGGTGGGCTGGGCGAGCTGCGACAGGTCGTCGGGGGTGGAGCGCCCCCACTTCTTGATCGCCTTCAGCTGCGCCTGGAATGCCTTGACCTTGATCTTCGCGTCGCGGTCGGCAGTGCGCTCCTTGAGCCGGTTGACGAACGCGCGCGCGGCGGGCTTGCCGGTGGTGTTGCGGTTGAAGAACAGGAATTCCTTGGGGTCCGACCGGGTCAGGGTGGCGCGCAGCATGTCCCAGTACGTGGTGCCGGCGACCTTGTCGATGTCCTTACCGCCCTTGGGCCCGGTGCCGGTGAGGACGAGTTTGCGGACGAGCTCGGGGTGCTTCACCACCAGGGCCTGGGCGATGAAGCCACCGAGGGAGAAGGAGAAGACGTCGATCTTGTCGAAGCCGAGCGCCGTGATGAAGGTGTAGGCGTCATCAGCCATCGCCTCGATACTGTCCGGCACCTGGCCCGTGGACGCCCCGACACCGCGCTGATCGAAGGCGATGACGTGACGGCCCTTCGCGATGGGGTCGATGATGCGCGGGTCCCAGTTGTCCAGGGTGGCGGCGAGGTGCACGAAGAACACGACGGGCACGCCGCCCTTGGGCCCTAGCTCGCGAAAAGCGTAGGTGACGCCGCCGGCGGTGACGGTGCGGTCCGGGGCGTGGGCGCACGAGGTGATGACGGGCTCGTTCGGGGTGCCGGTGCTGCTCATGATGGTTTCTCCTGGTGTGTTTCTGGTCGCCCGCCGCGGGGTGGTGGCGGGTCTGCTGGGGCAGATGATGACGGCCCTGCCGAAGCCGGGCGCCCTGCCCGTGACCGAACACATCACGCCCAGCTCGACGTGGGTGGTGCTCTGGTGGAGCTGGCCGATGTCGGCGTGCCCGCCCTACGTCATGGAGACGACGACCTTGCCGGCCTTCGCCCGGCCCTTTTCGACGTACTCCATGGCCTGAAGGGTTTCGTCGAACGGGAAGACGCCGTCGACGACGGGGCGGATCTTCCCGGAGTCGAGGAGCGGTGCGAGTTCGCGCAGTTGGTCGCCGCTGGCCTTCATGAACAGGAACGAGTACGTCACGCCGAGGCGCTTGGCGTTGCGCCGGGTTTTGAAGCTGAGCACGGTCATGGCCAGGCGGAGGACCGGGTTCACGCCGAGTTCACGGGCGAAGGCGGGGTCGGGCGGGCCCGCGACGCTGATGGCCATGCCGCCGGGCTTGAGAACGCGCAGGGATTTGGCGAGGTTCTCGCCGCCGAGGCTGTCGAGGACGACGTCGTAGCCGTCGAGGATCTCCTCGAAGTTCTGCGTGCGGTAGTCGACGACGACGTCCGCGCCGAGGTCCTTGGCCAGGTCGACCTTGGCGGTGCTCACGGTGGTGGCCACGTGCGCGCCCAGCGCCTTGGCCAGCTGGACGGCGATGGAGCCGAGGCCGCCGGCGCCCGCGTGGATGAGGACCTTCTGACCCGGTTGCACGTGTGCCCGCTCAACCAGCGCCTGCCATGCGGTCAGGGCGACCAGGGGGAGGGAGGCGGCCTCGGCCATGGTGAGCGTGGCGGGTTTGGGCGCCAGGTCGTCCTGGTGGACAGCGATGAGTTCGGCGAAGGTGCCGATTCGGTCCTTGTCGGGCCGGGCGTAGACCTCGTCGCCCACCGCGAAGCGGGTGACGGACGGGCCGACCCGGACGACCGTCCCTGCGAGGTCGTTGCCCAGGACGAGCGGGAGACGGTAAGGAAGGAACGCCTTGAAGTCCCCGTCGCGGAGCTTGATGTCCAGCGGGTTGACGCTCGCCGCCCGGATCTCGACCAGGACGTCCTCGGCGCCCACTTGCGGGTCGGGTACCTCGGCGGCGCGCATCCCGGCCGGGCCGCCGTACTTCTCGACCAGGAAAGCCTTCATCGTCGTCTCCGTTCCGATTCCCGTCCGTGGGAGGACGGGGTCTTCGTTCGTCCCGGGCTTCTCCCAGTACGAGACAGTTTTGTGTTGCTCTCCTGGCTGCGGCGCGGGGCGCCGCTCCCTCAGCCGCGCTGGCTCTTCAGGCCACTGGCACGACCGGGCCGTCGACGCGGTCGGCGGCACCGCCCTGGAGGCGGTCCAGGGCGGCGGCAATCCCCTCGTGGGGCATGCCGAGCGGCACCGCGCTGACCTCGGCCAGGCGGGTGTACTGCTTGTCGGTCAGCTGAACGTCGAGGGCGCCGAGGTAGCTGTCGAGCTGGGCGAGGTTGCGCGGGCCGATGATCGGGACGAGCGTCGCCACGGACCGGGCGGCGCGCTCGCGCACCCAGGCGACCGCCACCTGGGCGGGCGTCACCCCGGTCTCCTGGGCGATGGCCAGGACGGTGTCGACGACGGCCGTCTTCTGGTCGGTGCTCTCGGTGTGGATGACCACGCCCAGGTCGCTCAGGCGCCCCTCGGCGGAGCCGCGGTACTTGCCGGTGAGTAGTCCGCCGCCGAGCGGGGACCACAGGGCGGCGCCGAGCCCGAAGCTCTCGGCCATGGGTAGCAGTTCGCGGTCGGCGGTGCGCTCGACGAGGCTGTACTCGTGCTGGATGCCCACGATCGGGGCCCAGTTCTTCAGGTCCGCGAGGGTTACCGCGCGCGAGACGCGCCAGGCGGGGAAGTTGGACAGTGCGGCGTGGTGGATCTTGCCGGCGCTCACCAGGTCGTCGAGTCCGCGCAGGAGTTCCTCCATCGGAGTGAGCTCGTCGGGGAAGTGCACCCACAGCAGGTCGATGTAGTCGGTGCCCAGGCGCTTCAGGCTGGCCTCGACCGAGGCGACCATGTTTTTGCGGCTGTTGCCGGTCCTGGAGATGTCCGGCTGCGGCGCGGCCCCGAGGGAGAACTTGGTGGCCAGCACGAAGTGCTCGCGGTCGGCGGAGATCAGCTTTCCGGTCAGCTCTTCAGACTCGCCGAACTGGTAGCCGTCCGCGCTGTCGAGGAAGGTGCCGCCGGCCTCGGCGAACCGGTCGAAGATCCGGCGTGCCTCGTCCGGCTCGGCGCCTGCGCCCCAGCCGGTGCCGAAGTTCGCGGTGCCGAGCGCGTACTCGGACACGCGCAGTCCGGTCCGGTGTCCGAAGGTTGTGTAACGCATGAGATGTCCTTGCTTGAAGGCGGGAAGGCGGTCGCGTCGGGGTGGAGGGGTGAGCGTCAGCCTGCGTTCGGCTGGGGTGCCGCGGCCAGGCTCTGCTTGACGTACCGGCTGGTCTCGTCGGCGAGGATCTCGGGCAGGCCGGTCTCGATGCCGTACAGGGCCTGGGCCGCGACGTCGGCGGCGGCGACCTTCTGGTCGGCGGGCACGCCGGCGGCCATGTCGGTGTCCATGTAGCCGACGTGCAGCGCCGAGACGGTGATCCCGCGCGGTGCCAGCTCCTCACGGGTCGCGTCGCTCAGCGCCCAAGCGGCGGCCTTGGACGCGGCGTAGGAGCCGAGTCCTGCCGGGTGGAACCAGGACAGGGCGGACAGGACGTTGAGCACGGCGCCGCCGCCGTTGCCCTCGATGACGGGGGCGAAGGCGCGGGTCGCGGCGAGCGGGCCGAAGAAGTTGGTCTCCATCTCCCGGCGCACCGCAGCGACGTCGCCTCCCATCAGCGTCGCGCCGGTGGAGATGCCCGCGTTGTTGATCAGCAGGGTCGCATCCGAGGCGATGCGGGTGGCCTCCTGTATCGATGCCTCGTCCGTCACGTCGAGGCGCAGCGGGATGACACCCGGCACATCGACGGTCTCGGGGCGGCGGGCGGCCGCGTACACCTTCGCGCCGCGCTCCACGAGCTGGGCGGCGAGGTGCCGCCCGAGGCCCCGGTTGGCGCCGGTGACGACCGCGACCGCATTCTTCAGTTCCATGCCCGCTCCTGGTCTACGGCGGGTGCCGTCGGGTCACCCGCACGATTTAGATTATGGAACCAATCTAAACACGGGTCTACGATAGATGCCAGTCGACATCCAAATGAGAGGGTGATCATGGGCCGCGTATCGCAGACGCAGGCGGAGGAGAACCGCAGGCGGGTGGTGGACACCGCCTCGCGGCTGTTCCGGGAGCAGGGAACTCAGGTGAGCGTCGCCGACCTGATGAAGGCGGCCGGCCTGACCCACGGCGCCTTCTACAAGCAGTTCGCTTCCAAGGAAGCGCTCGTCGACGAGGCCACCGCCCACGCCTTCGACGAGCTCGCCCGGGGTCACACCGCCGGGCTCGCGCAGTACGAAGGGCGGCGCGACGCCGCCCAGCGAGCGCTGATCGACGCCTACCTCTCCGTCGAACACCGCGACGACCCGGCGGACGGCTGCCCGGTCGCCGCGCTCGCCACGGACATCGCACGCGAAGGTGGGGGTCGAGAGGCCCGTCGTGTCTACACCGAGGGGGTGGCCGACTTCGCCGACTTCCTCGGCGGTGACGACCAGGACGGCATCGTCCGCCTCTGCACCCTGTTCGGTGCGCTGGTCCTGTCCCGGGCCACCAAGGGCTCTCCACTCTCGGAGGAGATCCTTGCCGCCGCGCACGCAGCCCTGATCAGGGGCGCGGCGGTCGAGTAGGCGATGCGGGTGATCCAGCGAACACGGGGGCCGAGCTGACACTATCTGCGGCACCTGGCCCTGTGCTCACTGTGGATCGTGCCGGATTGGTTCGGCGTCGTCTGCGATGTGCAGGATCTGCTGTGCTTCTCGGAGGAAGTCGCGCCCGCGGGGCGTTGGCGCGAGGGGGCGGGTGTCCCGGTCGATGATCCGGAGGCCGGCCCTGTGCCGCAGGAAGGCGTTGACGCAGTGGTGCACTCATCGAGGCTCTCCGGCTGCATCGGCGGTGCGGAGGATTCCGGCCGCTTCGTGCAGGAACTCTTGCCCCTGCTCGGTCGGTGCGAGAGGTCTGCTGATTCGGTCGATGATGGTGAAGCCGGCGGCCCTTTCGATGCCTGTCATGCGTTGTCGCAGGGCGCCGCTCCGCCCGTTGTAGAAGATGCGGGCGGCGGCAGCGACGGTCTCGTGGCCTGGGATTTGCGTGATGACGCGTAAGCGATCAAGGGCGAACGGCGTCATCACCACGGCGCGCATTGCGGCGGAGAGAGGCCGTGGGATCTCCAGGTGCCCGATGGCGTTGTAGCGGCCGGAAGCCAAGCGGATGGGGAAACCCCAGTTGGGCCTTGACCCGGAATCTTGGACACGGGCTATGCGGCTTGGGCCAGGCTAGTTGATGTTGTGTCGAGTGCTGTCTCGTAAGCGATGGGACTGCGGTGTCCGAGGCGGGAGTGACGGCGTCGGGTGTTGTAGCGGTTGAGCCAGCGGAACGCGTCGAGGCGGGCCTCGCGTTCGCTGGACCAGGTCTTGCGGCTCTGAAGCGTCTCGCGTTTGAAGGTCGCGTTGAAGGACTCGGCAAGCGCGTTGTCCGCGCTGGAGCCGATCGCGCTCATGGACTGGCGGAGGCCGGCCTGGCGGCAGGCGTCGGCGAAGGCCCGGCTGGTGTATTGCCCTGACTCAATCGGTCGTCGCAACACCGGTCTTTTAGATCAAGAGTAGGTGCTGGTTGAGGACTTCGGCGGGTGTCTTCCAGTCGAGGGTTTTGCGGGGCCTGTTATTGAGTGCGAGGGCAACAGCCTCGAGCTCGTTGGCGTCCCATCGCGACAGGTCCGTGCCTTTCGGGAAGTACTGGCGAAGGAGTCCGTTCGTGTTCTCGTTGGTGCCCCGCTGCCAGGGACTGTGCGGGTCGGCGAAGTAGACCTTCAGGCCGGTGTCGATGCGGAGTTGAGCATGCTGGGCCAGCTCCGTGCCGCGGTCCCAGGTCAGTGACCGACGCAGGTGTTCGGGCAGCGCGGTGATCGTGTCGGCGATCGCGTCCTTCACGGCCTCGGCGCCACGGCCGGCCAGTGCCGGGCCGTTCTTCACCCGTGGTTCGAGGCCGTAGCCGTCCATTCGGGGCAGGTGCAGCAGCATCGTGAACCTGCTCGTGCGCTCGACGAGCGTGCCGATCGCCGAGCGGTTCAGGCCGATGATGAGGTCGCCTTCCCAGTGGCCCGGGACCGCTCGGTCCTCGGCCTCAGCCGGCCGTTCACTGATCATCACCTCGGACGTGACGTGGCCACCGGGCCTGCGCTGCGCTCGAGCGCGCGGGACGCGCAACGCACGACCGGTACGCAGACAGGCGACCAGTTCGCGCTTGAGCGCGCCGCGGCCCTGGACATAGAGGGCCTGGTAGATCGCCTCGTGCGAGATGCGCATGGACTCATCATCGGGGAAGTCGGCCTTGAGTCGGTTCGAGATCTGCTGCGGACTCCACGACGTCGCCCACCGTCGGTCCTGCCGCCGGGGCTTGTTGCGGCCCTTCCACTGGGGCGTCTTGGGCCCCGTCACTGGCATTCCGTCTGCCGCCCGGATCACCCCGGCGAGCCTGTCCTGCACGTATTCACACAGCCGCTCGTTGCCGGCCAGCTTCGCGGTCCTCGGCCGCTGTGCTCTGCGCTCGGCATGCCACTGCGCGGTGGTCGCCCGATACTCCAAACGGTAGGTACGCGTGGACGCATTCCGGCGCAGCTCCCGGGAGATGGTCGAAGGTGAGCGGCACAGCCGACGCGCGATCTCGCGGACCCCGATGTCCTGAGCCCGCCACACGGCGATGTCCTCACGCTCCGCGAACGACAGATAGCGTCCCGACACCGTCGGGGAGAGATTCGGTCCCACGCCGCCAGCGTGGCGAAACCACCGCGTCCCGACCGCGGGCGACACCCCGGCCTCGACTCCCGCTTCCTCCGATCGGAGCCCCCGGGCGATCGCAGCCCAGAACCGCATGCGGTCCTCCCGCCATGCGACCGTCGGCCGGCCCGGCGATGGCATCTGCCCCCGATACTCACGAGCCTTGCGTTGCTGCGGACCAACACCCATCACTCCACCTCTGACTACGAGGTGTTGCGACGATCAGTTGAATCCGCCTTGGGCCCCGTGGTCGGTGTGTATGACCGCCCCGGCGAGGCTTCCGCGGGTGCGTTCGGCGGCGGTCAGAGCGTCGGTGACGAGGTCGGTGCGCATGTGGTTCGCGATCGCCCAGCCGGCCAGGCGGCGTGAGGCGAGGTCGATGACGGTACCCAAATACAGGAACTTCCCGCCGTCCAGCGGGAGATAGGTGATGTCGCCGACGTACTTCGTGTTCGGCTCGCTTGCTGTGAAGTCGCGGCCGACGAGGTCCGGGGCCTTCGCCGCGGCCGGGTCCGCAACAGTGGTGCGATGTCTGCGGCGCAGGCGAACGCCCGCCAGACCGGCACCCCGCATCACCCGCGCGATCCGCTTGTGGTTGACGCGTTCACCCGCCTCGCGGAGCTCGGCGGTGATCCTCGGAACGCCATAGGTGCCGTCCGACTCGCGGTGCACGGCCCGTATCCGGGCGGCGAGGCGGGTGTCGGCCGCCTGCCGGGCGGCCCGGTCTGCGGCCGTCCGACGCCAGTAGTAGAAGCTGGAGCGGGCGATGTTGAGGATGGTGCACAGCCGCTTCACGCCGTAGCGGCGGTGGTGGTCGGCAACGAACTGGAAGCGGTTCACCAGCGCGTCTCCCCGGCAAAATACTTCGCCGCCTTGCGCAGGATCTCGCGTTCCTCCTCCAGCTCACGGACCTTCTTGCGCAGAGCGGCGTTCTCCGCCTCCAACGGCGTCGGCGGCTCGGTCGGCACCTCCGCCCGGCGTCCCCGCGGCCGGCTCACGCCGGCTGCCCGCACCCAGTTCCGCAAGGTCTCGGGGTTGATTCCCAGATCGGCAGCGACCTGCCGGATCGTCGCCTCGGGCCGCGACTGGTACAGCGCGACCGCGTCCGCCTTGAACTGCGGCGGATAGTTCTTCATGACCACGAGATGTCCGTCCTCAGATCCTCAGGATCCAGTGTCTCGTGTGTCCAGGATCAAGGGTCAAGGCCCGTGGGGCAGGTCAACCTGTCACCCAACCCTGCACCAGACCCCTTCGGATACGTCGAGGCAGACGAACAACGCTTCACGTGAGCCACCGGTACATACGCCGACTCCCAGATCAACTTGGTCCCAGGTCGACGCATCCGCGACCAGCGCATCGCTGATCCCATGAACGGTGAAGGCGCCCGCAGCCACCGGCGTCTGTGGATGCCCTGTGAGATGCGGGCGGCGTGTGACAGCACGGGCCGGGGCAGCCGGAGACGGCGGTCGGACGGGCCGTGGTCCTGCCGCCCGGAGTGCTGTCCGGGGTCTTCCCGGCCGGTCGGCCGAGGTGCCGGTCCGGTGTGGCGCCGGTCCGGTGTGATGCGCAGCTGTTGTCGGCGGCCTCGTCTCTCGTGTGGTCAGGACTGCTCGCGGCAGCCCTCTTCGGTGCACTCGAGAGTGACGAGGGTCTGGTCGACCTGCTGGCTGGTCAGAGGAGGTTCGGGCAGTTCGTGGGAGCCCTCGGTGCGGAAGGCGTCGAGCATCAGGTGGAGGTGGCGGCGCCAGGCTTGGGGGGCGATGGTGCGTGTGGCCTGGATGATCCCGGCTTGGGACCAGATCACGAAGGCGATGTCCTGCGCGGTGACGTCGCCGCGCAGGACGCCCTGTTCCTGGGCGTTGCGCATGATCTGGACGCAGAGTTCCTTGGTGCGTTCGTACATCTCGCGGCCGGCCACGTGAAGGGGCAGCCGTGCCGAGACCAGGTCGTTGAAGGCGCGGTCGCAGGCCTGCAGCTTGCAGAGCTTCTCCAGGTAGCGGCAGAACCCCTCCCAGGCATCGTCCATGGCTGCGGCTTCTTCCGCGGCGGTGAGCAGTTCCGTGTACTTCGCGTTGAAGAGTGTTTCGACCAGGTCGAGCCGGGTGGGGAAGTGGCGGTAGAGCGTGCCGATCGCGACGCCGGCCTCGCGGGCGACGCCCTCCAGGGACGCCCCGAGGCCCTGCTCGGAGAAGGCCGTGCGGGCGGCGGCCACGATCGCGTCCCTGTTGCGCTGTGCGTCACGGCGCAGGGGTTTCGTCGGCGTCTCCCTCGCGGACGGGGCGTGGTGGTGGCTCATGGTTCGAGCGTAACATGAGGCCCCCCTCGAATTCGGTTGTTGTCATGTTTCCGATCGCAATCTCGCCCCTCCGACGTGCTGTGATGAGCCTCACCGCAAACATGAGGCACCCCTCGGGTACGGTGGCAGAGCCGAATGTGAGGCACCCCTCCGGATGACCTTGCGGCAAGCCGACTGACCCGGGATTTCCGGATCTCGGTTCACATAGAGCGGCGGCCGCCAGTTCGGCGAAACCGCGGCAGTCTCGCAAGGGAAATGACCATGAACAGCATGACCAAGCGCGTCTCGATCGCACTCGCCTCCACGGCACTGGCCGGCGGAGCCCTTCTCGGAGCCGGCGGCTCGGCGTCGGCAGCCGCGACTTCGGTGCCCGTGCAGCACACGCAGTACGTGTCCGCCACCTCCGCGACCAACAGCGAGCAAGCCGGCCACCACACGGATGACGACCACCGTGGGCAGGACACTGTGCGCCACGTACGGGCTGCGGACCACGAGGGCGAAGCGGCCTCGTGGCGCGGCGTCAGCGCCGCCCGCTGGTACGAGGACCAGGTCGACGCAGCGGCCTCGTGGCACGGTGTCAGCGCCGCCCGCTGGTACGAGGACCAGGTCGACGCAGCGGCCTCGTGGCACGGTGTCAGCGCCGCCCGCTGGTACGAGGACCAGGTCGCGTGGTCCCTGAACCACAGCTGACGCGGCCCGAGCCGCCCCACTCCGGCAAGGCCGGGGCACCCGCGTCGAGTTCCATCCCCTCAACCAGTCCCAGGTCCCCCGACCACTCCAGCGTGACGTTTCCTTCCGCACCCTCAATGTGCGGCACTGGGACCGGATGGTGCAGGCATGGGCAGCCGATGACGACGAGGCCATGGACGAGGCATGGTTCGACGGCATCACCGTCGACCTCGGATCCGACTACGGCGCCTACGTGTACGTCATGAACATCGGCTTCGCTGCCTGACGGCTGCTGTAGGGTCTCGCGGCTGATGTCGTAATCTCACGGGTCGTGTCGTACCGATGTCGTATACGACATCACCGTGAGACGAGCGCGTGGGTGCTGCTGCTCAGCGCCTCGTCTCGTACCTGGTCAGGACCACGCCGCCGGGAAACGTCCGCGTCTCCACCAGGTTCAGGTTCACCCAGCTGTCCAGCGCGGTGAAGAACGGCGTGCCGCTGCCCACCAGGACCGGATAGGCGGCGATCGCGTACTCGTCGATCAGCCCGGCGCGCATGGCCGCCCCGGCGAGCGTTGCGCCGCCGATGTTCATTGGGCCGCCGTCCTCGGCCTTGAGCCGGGTGATCTCGGCGATCGCGTCGCCGGTGACCAGGCGGGTGTTCCAGTCGACCTTGTCGATCGTCGAGGAGAACACCACCTTCGGCGTGTCCCGCCAGTTCCGCGCGAACTCGATCTCCGCCGGGGTGGCGCCCGGCTGCTGGTCGCCGGTCGGCCAGTAGGAGCTCATCGTCTGCCACAGCTTGCGCCCATACAGCGACAGGCCACTCGCCTGCTCGTGGTCGAGCCACCACTGGAACAGCTCGTCGCTCGGCGGTCCGCTCCAGCCGATGTCGTCGCCGGCCGCGGCGATGTAGCCGTCCAGGGTCAGGTTCATGCCGTAGATCAGTTTCCGCATGGCGCAGCCTTCCGTCCGTGGGTGTCCGGCGTATAGACCAGCGCGGCGCGGGAAACTCGTCGGTGCGCGATCTGGGCTCGCCGGTAGTCCTCGTGCTCGGGGCTCAGCGTGGTGTACTCGGCCGACTCGGACAAGCCGCCTGATCTCGACCTCGCCCTCGCGAGGAAATGCCACGGATTTGAGACTGATCATGGGTGACAAGGCCGTGAGACAGCCAAGAACGCCCAGGTCACGCAAGATCGACATGTCACGAGCGGCGAGACCCTACACCAGGCTTGTAGGGTCTCCAATTTCGCTGCACAGTCTCACGGCTGACTGCATATCGCTTGCACATAGCCGCTGTTCAAAGTGGTGACTCATGACGCAAAGTGCGAGGTCAAGGTCGTGTCAGCCCTGGTGCTGGGCGTCATCGGCCCCGAGCTGCGAGCCGATGTTGTTCCACATGAAGCAGTCCTTCCAGTCCGGCTTACCGGCCGCCCAGCCGAGCATGGCGGTCAGGATCTTCTCCTGAGAGAGGGTCCGCGTCTGATAGTGCTCGGCCGCTACACCGTCCCGGAATTCGAGTTGGTACGTGTTGTCGTCACGCAGCAGCACTTGGACATACCAGCTGCCCTCCAGGTCCTCCTCCACGCGCTCCAGGACTAGATGCGCGTTTCCGCGCTGGAGGTTGGCCAGCATCCTGCCTATCGCCGGCTTCGAGGGCTTCTTCACCACGCGCCCTGCCTCATCAGTTGCAATCAGCATGGCTTGATCCTCCAGCACGACTCTGACACCGCCCCGGTGATCTCATGATGCGGCTCCTTGGCATCCTCTCGGCATGGGCCCAGCTCTTCCTCGCACCGTCCGAGCCGTCGACACCAGCCAGCTCCTCGACCTGGCCCAGGACGCCGCCATGCACGGCTTCAGCCAGCGACTCCCCGTCGACTGGCTCCAAGCGCACCTCGCCGCAGAGGCGACGCACTACCTGTTCCCAACGCTCGTGCAGCGGCTCACACACCGTCCCGAGATGCCGCTGCAGTGGAGGTGCCAGCAACTGCTGACCGTCTACACCGGCGAACAGACCTGGGGTCTGCTCGACGTCCTTCCCGACACCTTCGACAAGATCCCGCAGACTCTGGACACGGCGTCCAAGAAGGACATCGTCAACCGCATCGCGCGAGCAGTGACCGTGCGCAATTGGATGGAACGGATAGCTGCCGATGCAGGTTCGTGACGCCCTCGGGCAGTGGCGCAGCCTGGTGGACAGTCTGAGGAAATGACATCGCTCTGAGACAGCCGCCGGCCGACCCGTCGTGAGACTGAAGGGAAACGTCCAAGTCGCAGCGTCGGCGCATGACACCGAAAGTGAGAACCTACAGCCTGTGTGGGATCTCAGATTCCGTGGCCGAATCTCACGAGCGATGGTCACTCGATGGCCGGTCGGCCGCCAATCTGAGACAGGCCGGTCGAAGCGCTCACCCTTGGGGCTAACGAAGTGCCCAGTCGCGGTCGCTCGGCGTCGGCTCGGTTCGCCAACGAGCCCGTAGGACTCCGTCGTTGTCGGGCATGACAGCAGTGCACAGAGGCATAGATTCACCCGCATATACAGACAGAAGCGCGGCGGCATGGGCACGGGATATCCGGGCGGTCAGTTCGGGGAACCCGTCCTCGCCGGCGACGGCGCTGTGGATGCTGCCGTCGTCGTCCTGCCACACGCCTTCGACGAGGCCATCAGCGGGCAGGGCTCCCAGGACGACGTCGATGTCGGTGGACAGGGACGGCCAGACGGCGAGACGGGCCCGGGGAGCCAGTCCAACGCGAACGGGGTCGATGGTGTCGCTGGTGAGGTGGTGCCATCGTGAGGCACCTTCGAGATATGTCTCTTCCAGGATTCCTGCACGGCCGGTGGCGACTGCCCTGTGCAGGTCGGCCCAGAAGTCGTCATCGCCGGGCCGCTGGATGCCCTGCTCTTCCTCCTCGGCCCCGAAGGCGTACGGGGAGGCGTCCAGGCGTTCCGGGAACAGTCCGAGCTCCCGGGCGTGGGCCAACGCTTCCTCGCAAGGCCGGCTGCTGCTGATGTAGAGGTATTGGTCCCATCCCACATGGACCGCGAACGCGCCTTCCGCCTCCAGCCGGCACCAGGCGCCGTTGTCGCGCAGCATGGCGCGCACCAGCTGCAGCCCGATTTCGAGCGGTACTTCTGCCCCGTCGTGAAAACCGGTAGGGCCGGCAGGGAAGAGCCCGTCCAACCCAAAGCCGTCCACCGGAGGCTCCACACCGAAGTGCACGTAGGACGGAATCTGTGGTTCACGTACGGCCAGGTGATCGACGCCGGTGTCCCTGGCGAAGGCCGCGACCGCCTGAAGGTAAGACGCCTCGACCTCGCCGTGATCGCTGACGATGTCCTCACTGCCGGTGTAACACCCGTGTTCGTCACGGTCGGCGGGGTCGTACTTGGTGACGCGGTAGACGTAGGGGAACTGCACCGCCCCATCATCCAGCACGCTCGTGTCGCCCCGCGAGGAAATGCCATGGGAGGTGAGACAGAGGCGTAGGGCAACGTCTTGAGACAGATCAGGAAAATGCTGGTCAGCGCAATGCTCTATGGCACGAGCCGCGAGATCCTACATCCAGGTGTGGGATCTCGGATTGGCTGGCCGAATCTCACGGCCGGTGGCTATTCCGTGGCCGATCGGCCACGGAACTGAGACTGGCTGGGCGGCCTGTTGCGCTCAGCCGCTCCGTGGCGGACGCCCCGTCGGCTGCCAGCCGCTGCGTGATCCGGTCGAACAAGTCCGTCAGTGGCTCACCGACGTCCTGGCCAAACTCAGTCAGCCCGTAGGTGACTTGGGGTGGCGTCGTCGGCTCGACCTTCCGCCAGACCAGGTCGTCCTGGACCAGCGCGCGCAGTGTCTGAGCGAGCATCTTCTCACTGATGCCCTGGATGCTGTCGCGCAGCTCGTAAAACCGAAGGTCGTTGCTCCGCAAGGAGATCAGCACCCAGATACCCCACCTGCTGGTCACGTGGTCGACCACGTCGCGCGCAGGGCAGTCGGTGTGAAACACCTCATACCGATTGCTCGCCTCGGCCTGCGTCAGCTGCGCGCCTTCCCTCATGTCCGGAGCTTACCTCTGGGTATGTTCTTACAAAAAGTAAGCCTGCCTCCTAGCGTCAATTGCCGCAGTGCACAACGGACTAGGAGCTGAACATGATCGTGGTGACCGGGGCTACCGGAAATGTGGGCCGGCCCTTGACGCAGGCCCTGGCCGAGGCGGGCGAGCAGGTGACGGCGGTGTCACGGCACGCGGCGGCAATGCCGGACGGGGTCCGGCACGTACCGGCTGACTTGGCCGAGCCACAGGGCCTCACTCCCGCTTTGGACGGGGCGAAGGCGCTGTTCCTCCTGCTGTCCGGCGACCTGCACGCCCCCGAAGCCAGGCCGACCGACCTTATCGACCTGGCCGCTGCCAGAGGGGTCCGCCGGGTCGTCCTGCTGTCTTCGCAGGGCGTGGCGACCAGGCCGCTCGGCCCGTCGCGGATCGCGATGCGCGCGGTGGAGGACGCGTTGAGAGAGACCGGCCTGGAATGGGCCATCCTGCGACCGGGCGGCTTCGCCTCCAACGCCTTGGCGTGGGCGGAGTCCGTCCGCACGCAAGGGACGGTCGCCGCACCCTTCGGCGATGTCGGGGTTCCGATCGTCGACCCGGCGGACATCGCCGAGGTCGCGGCGGCCTGCCTACTGGACGACCGTCACACCGGCGGAATCTTCGAGCTGACCGGGCCCGAGGTGATCACGCCCCGTCAGCAGACGGAGGTCATCGCCGCCGTGCTCGGCTCGCCGGTGCAGTTCCACGAACTCACCCGGGAGGAGGCCAAGGCCGCGATGACCCAGTTCGTGCCGCCGGAGCTCGCCGACGACACCCTGGACATCATCTCCGCCCCGAACCCCGCCGAACGGCGGATCAGCTCAGACGTGGAACGAGTCCTCGGCCGCGCCCCGCGTCCTTTCAACGACTGGGCCGCCCGTCGCATCGCCGCTTTTCGCTGAGGCACAACTCAGCTGAAGTGCCCGGGCAGCCTCGTGCGACTACGGCCGCACGGGGCGGCCCCGTCACCGCCCACCACCAGCCAGAGCTCAAGAGCGCCTTGCAGCGGGGGCGGTCGATCCAGCCCCAGCCCAGGCAGTCCCGGCAGCTGCGGGTGGCCCAGGGCCGTGATCGCCGGACGGCCGGACTCACTTCCAGCAGAGTGTCAGGCGCCGTATGGAGATTGGCGGCCAGCGCCTGCCAGACGAACGGGTACGGACATCGCGCGAGTCGATCCCATAAGATCTTGAGCCCAGGCCAGGGATGTCGGAGGGCGACGATGGAACAGCCGCGGATACGCCTCGGCAACGATGATGTATGGCTGGAACTGGCTCGGATCGGTGGGGCAGCTGGCAGATCACCGCAGATTGGTGCTCGTCCTTCGCCGTGAACGCAGTGCTGCCGCAGTTGAACGAGCTGCTGTTTTCCTCGGTCGAGGGCGTGTTGGTGGAATCGGTCGAGGTGATCGACACGGTTGTCCGGGTCGAGGCCCGTACGACCGCAGGGCGGGCGGCCTGTCCGGGGTGCGGGTGCTGGTCGGGGTGAATGCACAGCTCCTGCCTGCGATTTCCTCGTGATCTGCCGACGGCGGGCAAGTTCGTCGTGGTGTCGTTGCGGTGATGCCGCTACGTGTGCCGGAGCGGGGTCGGGTTCGGCATTCGCGGCAAAGGTGTGAACCTGACGGTTTGTTTTCTATGGTGGATTCAACTGGTATCACCGGATTCGGCGGGTGGTCGTGGTTTCAGTGTTGCTGGAGCGGGCGGGTTGTGATGTGTGCCATGGTGCCTGCAACTGCCAGGTGCAGGCACGATGGCGGGGAGCGGGTCATGCTGGGGTCATGGGGCAACGATCCGAACTTGGAAGGTTCCTGCGCTCGCGTCGGGCTCGGCTGCGTCCTGAAGATGTGGGCCTGGTGGATTACGGAGGGCGTCGGCGTGTGCCGGGATTGCGCAGGGAGGAGCTGGCGCAGCTGGCGGGGGTCAGTGCGGGCTACTACACGCGGCTGGAGCAGGGGCAGAGTCCGAACGCGTCGGATGCTGTGCTTGATGCGATTGCCCGTGTTCTGCAGCTCGACGACACGGAACGCTCGCACCTGCACAGTCTGGCCCGTACCCGGCCGCGGGCGCCAAGGCGCTCCCGGGCTGAACGGGTGCGGCCCGGTGTCCAGTTGATGGTCGATTCGCTGGGCGGTGTGCCTGGTCTGGTCATGGGCCGCTATGGTGACGTCCTGTACTGGAATCGGGCCGCTCACGCGCTTGTGGCAGGACACCTCGACTTCGAGGCGCCGGGCCGGCGTGTGGAACGGCCCAATGCCGCACGGCTTGTCTTTCTGGACAGTCATACCCGAGAGCTTTATGCGGACTGGAAGGAAAAGGCCCGTGACACGGTGGCGGATCTGCGTCTGACGGCGGGGCGTTTTCCCGACGCCCCGAAGCTGGCGGAACTCATCGGTGAACTCACTCTGCGCAGCCCGGAGTTCGCTGCGCTGTGGGCCGCGCATCCCGTCCAGCCGTGTGCCCGCCTCACGCGGGATTTCCAGCACCCGCTGGTGGGTCCGATGACGCTGGCCAACGAACTGATGGACCTGCCTTTTGATCAGGGGCAGCGTGTGTCCGTCTTCAACGCCGAGCCCGGCTCGCCTTCGGACGCCGCCCTGCGGCTTCTGATCGGCATGAGCGCACCGGCCGAGAGTGTGCGCCGGCCGGTGCACGCGGTGGACGAGGGCGACTGACCCTCGCGGTCGCGTTTGTCGTCCCGCAAGACTCCCGGCCTGGCGGCACACATCCCCCGCTGTCGCCAGGCCGGGCCTGGTATTCCCGCCGGACTTCTTCGTTACTGCTGGTCAACGGCTTGGGTGGGGGAGTGTGGCGGGGGTCGGGCGGGTGCGGGGCGGTCGTGGCGGACCGTCCCGCGAACGTGTGCCCATGCCGCATGTGGCGGCAGTGTCGGGCGCGTGCTGGGTGGCGGCGTCTTGAGTGCGAGAACCTCACCGTGTGCTCGCGTCGTGGAGGGCGTCGTGGAGGGCGGCGGTGGGGTTCAACTGCCGGCGGACGGCGGGTTTCTGCCGGGGTGAGATCCACGAGGTCGGGTGTGTCGGCCGCGTCACCCCCCCTTTTTCGCGTTCCTGGACAGCCATCGCGGCGAGGAAGGTGTGCGCGAGCATGACGAGTGTGATGTGCCGGTTCCAGCCGGCGTGGCGGCGGAGTTCGTACGGGTGCGGGCCGCACTCGTTGTTCGCGCCCTGGAAGCACTCCTCGGTCTTTCAGCGGCATCCCGCGATGCGGGCCCGGTTCGCGGGCGGTGGCGTCCGGTGGTGCACTGGCCAGGTAGGAGGCGATCTCGTCGGGTCTGGTGGTGCTGCGGCGGGCGGGCATCCAGCGTTGCCGGGTGGGTATTTCGCCGTCGAACTCCCGGACGGCGGGCGGCCGGGCGGCGCATGCGTAGCGCCGCTCTTTCTTGGCGCCGTCGCCGCAGGACAGGGGTTGCCATGCCTCGGGTGGGGCCTGGGCGATGAGGTGGTCGATGCGCGGGCCGTGGACCTGCTGCGAGGTGGGCACCGCGACGACGTGGGACAGACCGGCGTCTTCCGGTCCGGCCCGCCGTTGCGGCATATGGTTGTTGCACCCCGGCCGAGGTGGTGCCCTTCTTGACGAAGCCGGTGTCATCGATGATCAACACACCGTCTGATGCGCCGAGTTGCTCTGCCGCAGAGGACTGCAGGTCATCGCGGAGACGGCCGGCGTCCCCATGGCTGCGGGCCGGCACGTGCTGAAGTCCGTCCAAGGTGGCATGGCCGGCGTGCTCGGCGAGCTGCCGGCCGTTCTTGCGGCCCACCGGGCCCACCGGGCCCAACAGTCCGCCAGTTCGCGCACATAATCCCGCATCCGGCGTCGTGGCTCTGCCCGGACGA
This sequence comes from Streptomyces sp. NBC_00009, assembly GCF_045040855.1. Taxonomy (NCBI): domain Bacteria; kingdom Bacillati; phylum Actinomycetota; class Actinomycetes; order Kitasatosporales; family Streptomycetaceae; genus Streptomyces; species Streptomyces sp. NBC_00009. Next base: position 77,384 of record NZ_CP108312.1, on the reverse strand, counting down.
ACCAGGCTCCGGCCCGCAGGAACAGATTCTCGAGTTCCTGGCCCCGCACGCTCGTGGGCGCATCATTGATCACGCCTGTGGGCTGCTCGGTCCGTTGTCACTGCATGCGGCGTGGGCACACGTTCGCGGGGCGGTCCGCCAAGACCGCCCCGACTCAAACCCACCCCGCTGCACTCCCCGCACCCAAGCCGTTGACCAGCAGTGATGAAGAAGTCCGGCTGGAGTACTCATCCCCACCGCATTACTGCCATTGGCATATGAGAAGGCTTGGAGTTTCCGCACTACTTGCCAAGGTCGGCCGGCGCACCTGCCTGGGTAGCGGCAGGTCCCTTGCCCAAAGGAAGCCGGGTACAGCAATGTCGGTGCGTGCCATTTGAGACGCCGGGACGGCTGGTGCAGGCCTCATCCGCAAAGATACCGCATGGTAGGTTTTTATGCGGGAAAGGCGGGGGGAGGGGGTCGGTAGATGCGTGGGATCAGGGCGAGAGGAGTGGCGACGTGGCCAGGCAGGAAAGAGCCGAGCAGACAAGACGGTCACTGATGGAAGCCGCCGCTCATGTCTTCGACGACGTCGGATACGAAGCGGCCGCCCTGAACGCCATCAGCTCCACGGCGGGCGTCTCCAAAGGAGCCCTCACCTTCCATTTCGCTTCCAAGGCGGAACTCGCGGACGCGGTCCAGGCCCTGTCCTGCCGGCGTGCCCGGCACGCGATCGCCAAGGTCGCACATGCTCAACTGCCCGCCCTGCAGGCAGTGATCGACGTGACCCACACCCTCGCCGACATTCTGCAGCAAGACCGGGTCACCCGCGCCGGCCTGAGGCTCAGCCGCGAACGGGGCCCGGTTGCAGGAGCCGCCATGGATTGGGACCGGACATGGACCAAGCCCGTCAGGACATGGCTTCTTGAGGCGCGCTCGGACCGCAGCCTGCCCGGCGATGCCGACGTACACGCGGTGGCGGCCTTCGTTGCGCACCTCATTGCCGGACTGGAAATCACCACCAGGCATCGGGGGATCCTCGCCGAAGTCATTCCCGCATGCGCGTCCGGGACGACCAGTGACTCGCGGGCCTGGCTCACACGCGTCTGGAAATTGGTACTGCCCGATATCGCCATCGAGCCCGCCGACTTCCAGCCGCAGGCGAGCAGTTCACTTCTCTGAGCCCGTACGGACGGGACCTGACACCCCCATCCACATCTGAACTGTGGTGGGGGAGGGCGATGTAGAGGATCGCGATCTGAACTGCGGTGGGGGAGGGCGATGCAGAGGTTCGCGTGAGCCACCGCACCATGCGGCCCCGGACGGCAACGACTTCGGCAACTTCGGTAAATGCGCAGGCCGTGGTTGTGGATCGGATTGCCTGCCCCTTCACTTGACCCGATGGTCTGAAGAGTCGCAGAACCTGCACCTGCCAGTGGTAGGCACCGCAGGCCTATCCATCGCAGAGCCCTGGGCAGCGGACAACGCACGCCACAGGCTTATCCGTACCTACCCGCTGATCGCTTGTGAGAGGCAAACCACCATGGTGGTAACCGATACCCCCACCCAGCAGTCCACAGCACCTGAGAGCCTCGGCGTCCGGGGCTGGCTGACACTGATCACCCTGTGCAGTGCAACATTCCTCATCGCCCTGGACTTCTCGATCGTGACCGTGGCACTGCCCGAGATCGGCCGGGACCTGAACTTCGCTACCACGGGTGACCTCCAGTGGGTCGCCACCGCCTGCCTGCTGCCCACCGCCAGCCTCCTGCTTCTGTTCGGCAAGGTTTCCGACCTCGTCGGCCGGCGCCGGCTGTTCATCCTCGGAGTCGCCCTGTTCACGCTGCTCTCGCTCGTCGCGGGAACGGCCGCCAACCCCGGCATCCTGATCGCGGCCCGCGCAGGCCAGGGCATCGCTGCCGCCATGATCGGCCCCACCGCCATCGCCCTGATGACCGCCTCCTTCAAGGAAGGCCCCCAGCGCACCAAGGCCCTCGCGGTCAACGGCGCCCTGCTGTCGCTGGGCTTCGTCGTCGGCACCATCGGCGGCGGCCTCATCACCAGCGGGCTCAGCTGGCGCTGGACCATGCTCATCATGGTCATCATCGGTGCCGTGATCCTGGTGGGTGCCTCCACCCTCCTGCCCAAGGACGGAGCACGGGTCGCCACCCGCCTCGACGTGCCCGGCGCCATCCTGGCCAGCGCCGGCCTCTTCGCCCTCGTCTACGGCATCTCCACGGGCACCGACGCCGGCTGGACCAGCGGCTCCACCCTCGGTGCGCTCATCGCCGCCGTCGTCCTGATCGGCGTCTTCCTCGCCGTCGAGGCCCGTCACCCCGCCCCCCTGGTCTCCGTCGAGATGCTCAAGCGCCCCACCGTGAAGTGGTCGTTCGTCGTCGGATTCTTCACCTTCGGCATGTGCGGCGGAACCACCGTCCTGCTCAGCCTCTACATGCAGGACGTGCTCGGCTACTCCGCCCTGAGCACCGGACTCGGCTTCCTCGCCGAGGGCGTCACCGCCATGATCGCCGGAAGCCTCGCCTCCCGCCTCATCGGATCCTGGGGCACCCGCCAGACTATGATCGCCGGTCTGCTCGTGCAGGGCCTGGGCACCGCAGCCATGGTGTGGCTGCCCGCCGACGGCAACCTCGCGCTGCTCCTGGTGACCTCGGGCGCCATGGGCTTCGGCCACGTCCTGTCGGTGGTCGCCTTCATCACCACCCTCACCTCGGGACTGCGTGACGACGAACAGGGCATCGCCGGGGCGCTGTCGCAGATGCCGCAGTTCGTCGGCGCCATCGGCGTCGCCGGGCTGGCCGCCATCGTGACGGCCCGCTCCTCTGCGCTCGCCTCCACCACCACCGCGAAACTGGCCACCCTCGGTGGCCTGCACGCGGCCGTGGTCGTCGCCGGAATCGCCTGCCTCGTGGCGCTCCTGGTCGCCGCTACGCTGCTGCGCATCCCGGCCGCCGGCAAGCAGGAACCCGCCCACGCCGCCTAAACGCCAAGACGCCTACCCGCCCGGTTCCACACAGACGTGGAACCGGGCACAGGCATGTGCCGAAAACCGCTGCCGCCAGACGCAATTGCGTGTACTCCCCTTAATGCGGTCGGACATTTTGAAAACCGTTGTGGCCGACAATGCCAAACAGTTCACTGTCAGTTGATGACCCCACCCTGACAGGAGCTTTGATGCCCTCCGCCCGAGAAGCCTCAGCAAGACCCGGGCTGCCACTGAACAAACTTCCCTCGCTCACCGGGATGCGCGTCGTCGCTGCGCTGATGGTCTTCTTTTTCCACATCGGACAGAACTCACCCTTTCAGTCACAGCAAATTTCGGACGCGTACGAAACCGTCTTCGGCCAAGGAGGATGGGTCGGAGTCAGCTTCTTCTTCATACTCAGCGGATTCGTCCTCACCTGGTCGGCCAAGCCGGGAGACACCGCCCGCCGTTTCTGGCGCCGCCGCGCCGCGAAAGTTTTCCCGAACCACCTGGTCACCACACTTGCGGCCCTGCTCCTTCTGGCCATCGCAGGCCAGAGCCTCGGAGGCTGGAAGATCCTTCCCGCCGCATTCCTCCTGCAGTCGTGGTTCCCGCAACTCGACATCTCAGGAGCGGCCAACTCGGTCTCCTGGTCGCTGTCTTGCGAACTCCTCTTCTACGCATCCTTCCCGCTGATCATCCGCTTCGTGGACCGCGTCCGGCCCTCCCGCCTCTGGTACGGGGCAGGCGCCACCTGGGCAGCCATCCTGGCCGCACCACTGATCGCCCAGCTTCTGCCCAGCCGGCCCGGCGTGGGATTCGCCCCCGCCTCCGAAGCCGAGTTCTGGTTCGTCTACGTCCTGCCGCCCGTGCGCACCCTCGACTTCCTCCTGGGTATCTTCCTCGCCCGGATCCTGCAGCGCGGCCGATGGATCCACTTCAACCTGGGGGCCGGGATCCTCATCGCCGTGGCCTCCTACATTCTCTGCGCACACGTCGGCTTCACCTATGGCCTGGCCGCCGTGACCGCGATGCCACTGGCGCTGGTCATCACGGCCGCCGCCCACGCCGACCTCCACGGTGGATGGTCCCCGTTCCGCAGCGCAGCAATGGTCTGGCTCGGGAACGTCTCCTTCGCCTTCTACCTGTGGCACAAGATGATCCTCATCGAAGTGCGGCGCCGGCTCGGAGGACCGCTCACCACCTGGGACACCGCCGCGGGCCTCAGCTACATCGCCCTGGCCGGCACCCTCACCATGCTTGTGGCCTGGGCCACCTACCGCTACGTGGAAATACCCGCCATGCGCCGTTGGAGCACGCCACGCACCCCGCGCGCGCGGCACGCGACACCTGCCCAGCCCCTCGTTCGGGTGGACGGCGACGAAGGCGCGGACCCCAGCCCCTTCGCCTGACCACCCAGTACCCCAACCCACCCACCACGGAGGCGATCCATGGCTCCCCACCACGCCATACAGCAGCGCACCCGCAACCAGGACACCCTCACCCGCTACTTCCAGCTGCTCACCGCCCTGGACATCGACGCCTGGATCCAGCTCTGGGCCGAGAACTGCACCGTCCTCACCCCCTTCGCCCCGCGCGCTCCCCACCGCATCGACGGACGCGAGGCCCTGCACGCCTTCTACGCCGCCCAAGCCGCCACCTACACACAGCTCGCCTACCCCGGCACCGAAATACACCCCCTGCAGGACCCCGCCAAGCTGCTGGCCCGCTGGTACCCGAAGGGCGAACTCGCCGCGGGCGGCAGCTACGCCAACGAGAACGTCGGGCTCTTCGAGTTCGACCAGCAAGGCCGCATCCGGCACTTCACCGAGTACTTCAACCCGCTGCCCGTCACGCAGGACGCGGCCTGACCCGCCGGCCAGAACGAAGGAGAACCATGCCCACCACCACGCTGACCCCCGATCAGCGCCGCATCAGGAACATGGCAGCTCTCAACGCCTACTTCTACCTGCTCGAAGAGGGCGACCTCGACTCCTGGATCGACCTCTGGGCGGACAACTGCACCCAGATCGTCCCGTACGCGGCCGGTGAACTGCCCCGCCGGCTCACCGGCAAGGACGAGATCCACACCCTCTACAAGAGCATCGCCGGCGGGTTCACCAAGCTCACCTTCCAGCTCACCGAACTCCACCCCCTTCAAGACCCCGACAAGATCTTCGCCCGCTGGCAGCCCTACATCGAACTGCTCGACGGCAGCTTCTACAGCAACGAAAGCGTCGGGCTCTTCGAGTTCGACGAGGAAGGCCGCATCCGGCACTTCAGCGAGTACTTCAACCCGTCCGGCTTCGTCGAGAACTACGACACCTTCTCCTAAGGAATCCCTCATGCGCGCAGTCCTGAGCCGTCAGTACGGTGGCCCCGACGTACTGGAACCGGCAGACGTACCCACGCCGTCCATCGCCGACAACGACGTCCTGGTCAAGGTCGTCGCAGCCGGCACCAACCCCGTCGACCGGGAGTGCCGCGAAGGCCAGGCAGCTCCGTGGTTCGACGACGGCCCCTGGATCTGGGGCTGGGACGTCGCCGGCGTCGTCGAGGCCGTCGGCGCGGGCGTCACCAGGTTCGCCCCTGGCGACGACGTCTTCGGCATGCCCCGCTTCCCCAGCCTCGCCGGCGGCTACGCCGAATACGTCAGCGCACCCGCACAGGACCTCGCGGCAAAACCCGCCGGCAGCACGTACGCCCAGGCTGCCGCACTCCCGCTGTGCTCCCTCACCGCGCTGCAGGTCCTCGACCTCACCGAGACCGTGTCCGGCCAGCACGTACTGATCAATGGAGCCGCCGGCGGAGTCGGCCACATCGCCGTCCAACTCGCCAAGGCCCGCGGCGCACACGTCACCGCCATCGCCCGCAAGACCAACCACGACTTCCTCTGTGCTCTGGGCGCCGATGAGGTGGTCGACTACACCACCACCTCCGTGCCCGACACCGTCAGCGACATCGACGTCGTCGTCGACCTCGTCGGCATCGACGCCCTCGTCCGCACGGTGCGCCCGGGCGGCATCATCGCCCCGGTCCCCGGCGCGGCACGGGGCGCCGGCCCGCTGGAGGAGGCCGCCCAGGAACGCGGCGTGCGCGTGCTGCGCCACGTAGTGCATCCCGACGGGGACTCGCTCACCTACATCGCGCGCCTCGTCGACCAAGGCCTCCTCAACGCCGAGATCACCGACCGGCTGCCGCTTGAGCAGGCCGCTGAGGCGCACCGGCGTATGCAGGCCGGGCACGGTCGCGGAAAGATCGTCCTCACGGTGCAGCCCCCGCGCTAGACACGACCGGGCGCCGCCGGGGTGCCGTTGCTCCCGCCAGCAGGCCGCAACGGCTCCCCGGGCCCCAGCAGGCACAAAAAACCTTCCGACGGCCGCCACAGTCACCAGCGATCACCCACCTCAAACACCGACCCAGCGATCCGACCGCTTCGTACGCGACGTACTGGCCTACCCGGCGAACCGCACCGGGCAGCACGCAGGCTGCGCCTCCAACTCGCCGACCACGCCCGGAACCGAGGCCTGCTGCCCACCGCGCAGCGCTGAGCCCTGCCCGCCCCACACCACACGAAAGAGGCCGACCAGGCCTCTCACCGGCTGCCGGCACCGCCGCGAGCGGCACCCGGCGTCGGGCTCCCCCCCAATACCAAGGTGCACCGCATGGAATACCTCGTCCTTGCCGGACTGCTCGCTCTGCTGGTGGGCGTCCACTGGTACCTCTGGCGCCGGCTGGTCGCCGACACCACCTCCACACGGCGCGTACGGCGGGCGGGCGCAGCCGTCCTCCTCCTGCTGGGCGTGCTGATGGTCGCCACGACAGCCCTCGAGGCGGCGCACCTGCTCTTCCCGGTGCAGCAGATCATCGCCTGGCCCGGCTACCTGTGGTCCGCCCTGCTCCTGTACCTGACGCTGCTCCTCATCGTCCGCGACGCGGCCGCCAAGCTCATCGCAGTCCTTCGCCGGCTCACGGCACGCGACAGCGTGGACACGCCCGCACCACAGTCCACTGTTCCCACACAAGGGCGCCGCTCCGGCAGCCTCCTGGTGCAGCGAACCGCCACGGACACCACGAGCGTGCGGGCACCGGCGGCGCCCGCTGCTTCCCGGCGAGTCTTCCTGGCCCGCACCACAGCGCTCGTCGCCACCGTGGCCGCGACCACGACGGTGGGAGCCGGAACCTACGAAGTCTTCAGGGGCCCGCGCCTGAAACACCTCACGGTGCCGATCGCCAAGCTTCCCCGGCAGGCGCACGGCTATCGGATTGCCGTCGTGAGCGACATCCACCTGGGTCCCATCCTGGGACACGATTTCGCACAACAGGTGGTCAAGACGGTGAACTCCGCGCAGGCCGATCTCATCGCGATCGTCGGAGACCTGGTCGACGGCCGCGTCGACGACCTCCGCGGCGCCGTCGCCCCCTTGGCCCAGCTCACCGCACGCGACGGAGTCTTCTTCGTGACCGGCAACCACGAATACGAATCAGGCGCACCGCCATGGATCGAGCACGTACGGGCTCTTGGCCTTCAGCCCTTGGAGAATGCCCGCCGTGAACTGCCCTACTTCGACCTCGCCGGCGTCAACGACGTCTCCGGCCAGGACTACGGGCAGGGGCCCGACTACGACCGCGCGCTGGGGGACCGGGACCGCTCCCGCCCCTCGGTGCTGCTCGCGCATCAGCCCGTCATGGTTGACGAGGCGATGCGTTTCGGAGTCGATCTGCAGCTGTCGGGACATACCCACGGCGGTCAGTTGTGGCCGGGCAACTACCTGGCCGGACTGGCCGGCCCTGCCGCCGCCGGACTCAAGCAGGTGGGGGACACCCAGCTGTACGTCACACGCGGGGCAGGCGCGTGGGGGCCGCCAGTGCGGGTCGGCGCCCCCTCCGACATCACCGTGGTGACCCTTGCGGGACGGCACCCGTAACAGACGCCCACAGCGCGCCGTTGACGGCACCGTCGAGATCAGCTCCCTCGTCAGCGGTTTCTTCCGCACCATGGACGAACGGCGCTTCGAGGACGGTGGGACGGGCGCCTACTTCACGGATGATCTGCGGACGATGACACCGCTCGGTGTGGCCGAGGGCGCCGACGCGGTGCGCCATGCGCAGGCGTCCATCGGCCGGTTCGCTGCCCCCTGCACATCTTCAGACGTCAAGGTGAGGACCCCGCCGGGCGCACCGACTGCCGGTGGGCGGCGTCTGCGAGGCGAAACTCCGGCGCACCGACAGCGGCTGGCGCATGAGCACCATGTCCGTGCGCGCCGTCTGGACCACGGGCGAGCCGCCTGTCCTGGCCGCTGAGCCCCCTTGCGCACCGCGCGGAACTGACCGGCGCCCAGGTATCGAACTGAGCCCGGCGGCTGTCCGGTGGATCGTGTGAGCCGGCGGGTCAGGTCCGTGCCCGGCCCCAGGGCCTTTCGTTTGGATCATGCCGGGCTCGCGGGGTCTGGCACGCACATCTGCGGCGTTGTCGTCACTCGCCGACGCTCCGCGTCGACTCCCTCCTCCGCCTTGCAGCTGCACGCTCCCCCAAGCTCTCGGCTGCGCTCGAGCAGGGGGACCCCCATGACCCCGCTCCCTGTTCCGGCCTGATCCAAACGAAAGGCCCCAGGCAAGACGGTCGCGCCCCGCACCCTGCACACCGGCACGGTGCGGGGCCCCTGCCCCTGACGGACTGCCCCGGCGACCGGGCGACGTCTAGACGCTCACTCCGATGCTCTGCTCGATGGCCCGCAGCGGAATCCACGCCCATGAGGGGCGATGCCGCGTCTCATACAGGACCTCATAGACGGCCTTGTCCAGCTCGTAGGCCCTGAGCAGTTCCTGGTCCCCGCTCGTGTACTCGCCACGATGAGCCCCATAGCCATCCAAAAATGCCCGCCGGCTGAGCTCGACCCACTCGCGCGCGCGGCCCAAGGCTTGCACACAGTCCACGGTGCCGGTCAGTTCGTGGTGGGCGGCGTAGTCGAACGAGCGCAGCATCGCGGCCACATCACGCAGCGGGGAGTGGTGCCGGCTCCGCTCGGTGTGATCGGCAAGCGGTTCTCCCTCGAAGTCGAGCAGGATCCAGCCCTCGCTCGTGTGCAGAGTCTGCCCCAGGTGCAAGTCGCCGTGGCTGAGCTGGGCGCTGCGGTGCGCCGACGGCGCAAGGCGCGCCACCGCAGAGAACTGTTCGTGCAGCCGGCCGGCGTACGGGGCGAGTTGGGGCGCCCCGTCCACAGCCGCCGTCAAGCGCCGCAGGAACAGCTGCGACAACTGCCGGTAGTGGCGGGCCTCCAGCTGCTGCTGCCCCGCTGCTCGCGCCAGATCGCCGTGGACCGACGCCAGCGCGCCGCCCAGGCCGCGCGCTCGGGCCGCGAAGTCCTGTGCCGGCCGGGCATCCGCGGGTGCCAGGACGCGGCGGACACTGGCCAGCGCGGCTGCCCATCCGTCCTGGGCCTTGGGCAGAAACTCCTGCACGGTGGCGTAGGTCCCGCCGCTCGCTTCGTCCCAGGCCGCGCCGAGCAGCGGCGGAACGTGTGCCGAGTCCTGGTCGACCAGCATGCGGTGCACCACCAGGTCAGGGCTGGGAGCCGGTGAGACCCGGCGGAATATCTTCAGAATGAACTGATCACCGATGGTCACTGAGGTGTTGGACTGCTCGGCCCCCAGCGCACGCACCGGCATGGGCTTCTCGGGAGTTGCGAATCCCGGTGGTTCGCTGGAGAACACTGCGCCGTCCCTGCCCTGTCCGTCAGCCATCAGCTGCAGCAGGCACTGGATCAGGAGTGGATCCTGCAGCGCGTCGTAGACCACGCCGCCGCCCTGGCGGGCAATGACTTCCCCGCCAGGGCGGCGCTGCGCCTGACAGGCGCCCACCACCAGCAGATAGGACCCGGCGTCGGCTCCGACGACGTCGCGGGCACGCACCACCACCAAGGCGCCCAAGGCACCGTCCGGGGCGGCAGGGGCAGCAAAGACGTGGCTTCTCACCACCTGTGCTGACGCCAGAGCGCGTCCTGTTCCGTCGAACCACCGTTGCTCGGGAAGCCAGCGCACCAGAGCCTGCTCGACCTCCTGCGATGTCACCAGGGCAAGAAGAGTGCTCATGCGGACCCTTCCTCGCTGCCCAGAAAGAACCAGTAGAAGCCGTAGCCGGCCAGCGCCAGCTGGTACGGCTCCTCGCTGACGGCCGGGAAAGGGACCTGACCGGTCAGTTCGAGGGGCTGGTGCCCGGTGGGGCCCGGCATGGTGAAGGTGACCGGCTGCGGATGCCGGGAGAGGTTGTTGACGCAGATCACCCGATCGACGCCGCCATCGGGGAGTTCGTACTCGCGGACGTAGGCCAGCACACTCTCGTTCGAGGTCGGTATCTCCTCGAAGGTGCCCATGCCGAACGCCGGGTGCTGACGCCGCACGTCCAGCATCATCCGCGTCCAGTGCAGCAGCGACGAGGTGTTCTTCGACTGGGCCTCGACGTTGACGCCTTGATAGCCGTAGACGGAGTCCATGTTCACCGGCAGGCGCAGCCGTCCCGGATCAGCGGTGGAGAAGCCCGCATTGCGATCAGGCGCCCACTGCATCGGGGTGCGCACCGCGTCCCGGTCGCCGAGCCAGATGTTGTCACCCATGCCGATCTCGTCCCCGTAGTACAGCACCGGGGACCCCGGCAGGGACAGCAGCATCGCATTGCACAACTCAAGCTGGTTGTAGTCATTGCCCAGCAACGGGGCCAGGCGCCGCCGGATTCCGATGTTGGCGCGCATCCGCGGATCCTCGGCGTACATGGCGTACATGCATGCGCGTTCCTCTTCGCTGACCATTTCAAGCGTGAGTTCGTCGTGGTTGCGGAGGAAGATGCCCCACTGGCTTCCCGAGGGGATCGCCGGCGTCGTGGCCAGGACGTCCGAGATCGGTGTCTTGGTCCCGCAGCGCACGGCCATGAAGATCCTCGGCATGAGCGGGAAGTGGAAGGCCATGTGCGCCTCGTCGCCACCCTGCTCCGGGTCGCCGAAGTACTCCACAGCGTCTTCGGGCCACTGGTTGGCCTCCGCGAGCAGCACTCGGCCGGGGTACTCGTCGTCGACGACCTTGCGCACGGACTTCAGGAAGTCGTGGGTCTCGGGGAGGTTCTCGCAGTTGGTGCCCTCGCGAGCGAACAGGTACGGCACCGCGTCCATACGAAACCCGTCGACGCCCAGGTCGAGCCAGAACCGCAGCGAGTCGAGCATCGCGTCCTGGACCCGGGGGTTGTCGTAGTTGAGGTCCGGCTGGTGAGAGAAGAAGCGGTGCCAGAAGAACTGCCCACGCACCGGATCGAACGTCCAGTTCGAGGTTTCGGTGTCGACGAAGATGATCCGCGCGTCCGCGAACCCCGAGTCGTCATCCGCCCACATGTAAAAGTCGCCGTAGGGGCCGTCGGGGTCGGTCCGTGACGCCTGGAACCAGGGGTGAGCGTCCGAGGTGTGGTTCATCACCAGGTCGGTGATGACACGGATGCCGCGGGCATGGGCAGCGTCCAGCAGAGCGACGAAGTCGTCGATGGTGCCGAAGTCCGGCAGCACACTGCGGTAGTCACTGATGTCGTAGCCGCCGTCGCGCAGCGGAGAGGCGTAGAAGGGCGGGAGCCATAGGCAGTCCACCCCCAGCCACTGGAGGTAGTCCAGCTTGTCGGCCAGCCCCTTCATGTCGCCTGTGCCGTCACCGTTGCTGTCGTAGAACGAGCGGACCAGTACCTCGTAGAACACGGCTCGTTTGAACCAGTCGCGATCCACCGGCAGGGTGCGCGCGACATCGAAGTCTGCGGCGTTGGCACCGATCAGAACCTCGGGACTCATCCCTTCAGACATGGCTCACCACCAGGATCTGTGCGACCGCCTTACGCGGGTTGATCGAAACATTCATGGCATCGCTCCCTTTGGTGAGCTCGCCACTGATCTCATCGCGCAGAACCAGGTGTCCCTCCGGTTCGCCGAATGCGGCTGCCGCGTTGAGCACGGTGCCCTCCTGCGTTTCGTAGGGGTTGAGGCTGACGACGCACAGCACCGTCTCGCCCGAAGCCGGATCGGTCTTGACGTAGGCGAGGAGCGCGTCGTTGTCGACGTCGAGGAAGCGGATGTCGCGCAGCTGCTGCAGGGCGGGATGCGCTCTGCGGATGTGGTTGAGCCGTGTGATCCACGGCTCCAGGCTGCGTTCCTGTGCGCGGGCTGCGGCGAAGTCCCGCGGCCGCAACTGGTACTTCTCCGAGTCGAGGTACTCCTCGGTGCCGTGGTGCACGGCACGGTGCTCGAAGAGCTCGTATCCCGAGTACACACCCCAGGTCGGTGAAAGGGTCCCCGCGAGTGCGGCCCGCAGAGCGAACATGGCGGGCCCGCCATGCTGCAGCGAGGCAGGCAGGATGTCCGGGGTGTTCACGAACAGATTGGGACGAAGGAAGTGCGCACCGGCGGCCAGTTCGGCCGCGTAGTCGGAGAGTTCCTGCTTCGTCGTGCGCCACGTGAAGTAGGTGTAGGACTGGGTGAAGCCCGCCTTGGCCAGTCCCTGCAGCACAGCCGGCCTGGTGAAGGCCTCGGCGAGGAACAGCACATCGGGATGGGTCTCCTTGACCTTCCAGATCAGGAAGTCCCAGAACGCCAGAGGCTTGGTGTGCGGGTTGTCCACCCGGAAGATCCGCACCCCCTTGTCCGCCCAGAACCGCACGATCCTCAGCAACTCCGCGTAGAGGCTTTCGGGAGCGGTGTCGAAGTTCAGCGGGTAGATGTCCTGGTAGGCCTTGGGCGGGTTCTCGGCGAACGCGATGGAACCGTCGGGCCGCTGGGTGAACCACTGCGGGTGTTCCCGAACCCACGGGTGGTCAGGAGAGCACTGGAACGCCAGGTCGAGAGCGACGTCGAGGCCCAGCTCCGTGGCCTTGGCGACGAACGACTCGAAGTCCGCCAGGGTGCCCAACTGCGGATGGACCGCGTCGTGGCCGCCGTCCTGCGAGCCCACTGCCCAGGGGGAGCCCACGTCGTCAGCGGTCGCACTGAGCGTGTTGTTGCGGCCCTTGCGGTGGGTGAGGCCGATGGGATGCACGGGCGGCACGTACACCACGTCAAATCCCATGGCCGCAATGCGTGGAAGATCCGCCGCTGTCGTCGCGAGGGTGCCGTGGACGGGCGCGCCCGACGCGTCCCAGCCGCCCGTCGAACGAGGAAACACCTCGTACCAGGCGCCGAACAGCGCGCGTTCCCGGTCGGCCCAGATGCGATGGGCAGGCCCGGGAGTCAGGAGATCCCGCAGCGGACTGCGCCGCACCAGCGACGCAATATCCGCGCCCAGCGCCGGCGCCAGCCGCTGTTCAAGAGGCAGATCGGTGCGTCGCAGCCGACCGGCCGCCAGCAACGGCGCCTGAGGCATCCGGCTCTCGGCCGCCAGCCGCTCCAGCAACCGCGCACCGACCTCAAGGTCGGCCTGAAGCTGTGCAGCGCACTGACCGTCCGCGACCTTGGCCTGCACACCGCGCAGCCAGGTGGTCCATGGGTCTGCCCACGCCTGGACGTGATACGACCACATGCCGACCCGGTCCGCGACGACGGAGCTCTCCCAGCGGTCCAGGCCGGCGTCGGCCAGCACCATAGGAACGACCACCGCGGGGGTCCGGCCGTCCTCGTGGCGCCACACCACGTCGGCGGCCACCGCTTCGTGCCCCTCCCGCCACACGGTTGCTGCGATCGGCACGTGCTCACCCACCACGGCCTTCGCGGGGTGTGAACCGGCGCTGACAACCGGCGAAACGTCGGAGATTGCCAGTCTTCCACTCATTGCATTTCTCCCCTCTTCCAAGGCTCTCGGTAATAGTGAGAACGAGGCATCGAATTGCGAAGTGAAAGACCTTGAAAGACGCTCACTGCGTCAACTCGGGCAAGTGGGGGAGGGGTAAGGCAACTCGCCGAACAAGAGCAGCCGGGGCCTTGCGACTGCATCGGGGCGCACACCTGCAGCACGCTGTTTCAGCAGCTCAGAGGGCCTGTTGTGGCAAGGGTGCGCGGTGCCGGCCAGGCCGAAACCCAACTGGGTTAACTTCCACAAGTTGTTCCTGTGCGGGGTCTACTCCTTGCCGCCCGACGAGCCGGCACGCTCTACTCGCCTTGTCTGACCGGGGAATTGAAGAGACACCCCCCGGTGGTGACTCAAAAGACCCGGATAAAAAACGATGGAGGAACTCGTGTCCAAGCGGATACTTGTAGTGCTTTCCGAGTACGGCTACTGGGGAGAGGAACTCGTCGGCCCGGTTGAGGCCTTCGAGAAGCGCGGCTACCAGATCACCTACATCACGCCGACCGGCAAGCGCGCCCAGGCCCTTCCACCGAGCCTCGACGCCGAGTACATCGACCCGCCTCTCGGCCGCTCGGTCACGACCCGTGACATGGCCCGGCGAGCCGCCGACATGGATGCCTCGAGCCGGCTCGACAACCCCCTGAGCCTGCAGGACCTCATCCCCGAGCGCCCCTACTACAGCGCGCTCAACCACCTGCGCGAGGTGGAGGACTACCACCGCCAGCTCGACTCCGCCCTCAACGACCTGGTGTCCGGCTTCGACGCCATGGTCATCGTCGGCGGCAGCGGGCCCATCGTCGACCTCGCCAACAACGAACGGCTGCACGAGGTCGTCCTCGCCTTCGCCGCAGCCGACAAGCCCATCCTCGCCGAGTGCTACGGCGTTGCCGTCCTCGCCTTCGCCCGCGACCTCGAGAGCCGCTCCAGCATCCTGTGGGGCAAGCACGTCACTGGGCACCCCAAGGAGTACGACTACAAGGACGGCACCGGCTTCATCGGCGTCGACTTCAACATGGGCCCGCCGCCGTACCCGCTCGAGTACATCCTGCGCGACGCCACCGGGCCCGAGGGCGCCTTCCACGGCAACGTCGGCAAGGAGACCTCCGTCCTGGTCGACTTCCCCTTCGTCACCGCCCGATCCACCCCGGACTCCGTCCTCGGCGGCGAAAAACTCGTCGAGACCCTGGAGGACGGCCTGCGCCGCTTCGGCTGGTAACCCCACCAACCGCACCCTCTGAACCCTCTGAAAGGACCCGCCGGTATGCCTGCCAGGCCCGGGAAGTCCGCCATCTTCGAGCAGTTCGCGGCGGACGGCATCTCCTACATGTTCGGCAATCCAGGAACAGTGGAACAGGGATTCCTGGACGAGGTCAGCAACCATGGCCTGACCTACGTCCTGGCCCTGCACGAGGGCGCCGCCGTCGGCATGGCCGACGGCTACGCCCGAGCCACACAGCGCCCCGGGCTCGTCCAGCTCCACAGCGGTGTGGGGCTGGGCAACGGCATCGGCATGCTCTACCAGGCCAAGCGCGGAGGATCACCCCTCGTCGTGCTGGTAGGAGAGGCGGGAGTCCGCTACGACGCGATGGACGGACAGATGGCCGCAGACTTGGTGGCCATGGCGGAACCGGTCACCAAGTACGCCACCAGGATCATCGATCCGTCCTCCACCCTGCGCGTCCTGCGACGCGCCATCAAGATCGCGATGACACCGCCCTGTGCACCCGTCGTCGTGGTCCTGCCGGCCGACGTGATGGACGAGCTCACCACGGAACCCGCCGTGCCCACCTCGCTGCCCGACACGCGCACCGCGCCCCCCGCACAGCGCCTCGAAGAGGCGGCCCAGGCGCTTGCCGCCGCCCGCAACCCGCTCATCCTCATGGGCGACGGCGTGGCCACCAGCGGAGCCCAACGGGAACTGACCGCCGTGGCGGAACGGCTGGGCGCCCCCGTGTGGGGCGTCAACTGCTCGGAGGTCAACTTCGACACCACCCACCCGCTCTACGGCGGCCAGAGCGGCCACATGTTCGGCAAGGACAGCGCACGCGTCGTGGCCGACGCGGACGCCGTGCTCGTCGTAGGGACCTACGTGTTCCCCGAAGTCTTCCCGTCGCTGGACAGCCCGTTCAAGGACGACGCCACCATCGTCCACATCGACCTCGATGCCTACGAGATAGCCAAGAACTTCCCCGTCGACATGGGCTTCGTAGCGGACCCCAAACTCACCCTCGCCGGCCTCGCCGAAGCCCTGGGCCCGCAGCCACGCCCCATCCCGGCGCGCCCCACCACACCCACAGCCGACGACGACTCGATGATGGGGATCTTCGCCCGCACGCTCGCCGATGAGTCACCGCAAGGCCTGACCGTGTTCGACGAGGCGCTCACCTCCGGCGGACCGCTGGCACGGTACCTGCCGCCGCGCGAGCCCGGCCACTTCTACCAGACCAGGGGCGGGTCGCTCGGAGTCGGCATTCCCGGCGCCCTCGGCATCAAGCTGGCGCAGCCCGAGCGCCCCGTCATCGCCTTCACCGGAGACGGCGGAAGCATGTACACCATCCAAGCCCTGTGGACCGCGGCGCGCGACGACATCGATGCCAAGTTCGTCATCTGCAACAACCGCCGATACAAGCTCCTCGACCTCAACATCGAGCAGTACTGGCACGAACAGAACATCAGCGCGCACACCCCGCCCGCTGCGTTCGACCTGTCCCGGCCCGACATCGGCTTCACCGAACTCAGCGCTGCTCTGGGGGTTCCCGGCCGGCGGGTGGAAAAGCCCGAGGACGTCCTGCCGGCGATCCAGGAGATGTGGGCCCACCCCGGCCCGTTCCTGATCGACCTCGCCGTCGACTGAAGGCCCGGTCACTGAGAAAGGACCCGAACACCATGACCACCTCCACCCCCGCACTCACCGCAGAGGCCGCTGAGGTCTTCGTCCGAACCTGGCACCAGAAGTTGAGTGACGGAGCGGCGACAGGCGAACTCCTGACGCAGCTCGCGAACGGCATGCGACTGGAACTGCCGGGCCGCATCGTTCGGGGTCTCGAGGAATTCGCCGACTGGCATGCCCAAGGACTCCACACGCCGCTCTGCGACATCCGGGTTCTGGGCGCCTCGTTCCAGGTGACCCTCAGCTCCCCCGTACACGCACAGGTCGTCATCGACCTGCAGGGCGACACCGACAACGCATCCGTCCAGCAGGAGTGGTGGCTCGTGCGCAAGGACGGCGAACTGCACGTGCGGACCATCTGCGTGACCTCCCAGCAGCCCGCGTCCCGCGCGGCCCGGGCCCAGCCGGTCCTCGCCCGCGCCTGACGACGACCCACCAGGTCCGGCGTACGTACCGCCGTACGCCGGACCTCCTTCATGCCCCCGTCCGCCACCACCCAAGGAATGGACCGATGAGCACCACTGTGCAGCTGTCCCCGAGCCGCCTCACCGGCCGACGCATAGGGATCCTGGCCGAGAGCGACTTCGTCGAGGAAGAGATCGCCTACTACCAGCGCCGTTTCGCAGAGGAAGGAGCCGAGGTCACCCTGCTGACCCGGCTGTGGGGACAGCCCTCTCTGACCTTCACCGGCCATGAGCAGCGCGCGCCGCTGACAGTCGACGAGGACCTGGAAAAGCTCGACTACGCCGGACTCTCCCGCCTGTCCGCGCTGATCGTGCCCTCGGGACAGGTCGCGGACCGTCTGCGCTACAGCCCGGATGTGGACCGGCCCGCCCCGGCAGTCGAACTGATGCGGCGCGCCTTCCGCCTGCCGCAGCTCGTCAAGGCCTTCTCCTGCCACGCGCTCATGCTCGTGTCGGCAAGCCCCGAACTGGTCCGTGACCGCGACGTCACGTGCCACAACAACCTCGTGGGCGACGTACGCAATATGGGAGCGCGCTACAACAACCAGGACGTCGTCATCGACAAGGACCTGGTCACCAGCCGCACGGTCGACGAATGCCATCTGCTCGCCCGCACCATCATCGACCTGCTGGACCCCGTCACCGAAGCTGCTGCCTAGCAGACGGCTCTCCCACTCGAGAGGAGGCCGCTCATGGCCACAAAGATCGATTTCCCCTTCTCCGACAGTATCGCCGGATACGTCCAGCAGCGGCAGGGCCGGCGCGTCACACTGCGCACCCTCGACAACCGCACGGTCGACGTCCACCTGACCGACACCACCCACGGCCAGCGACTGCGTAACCTGGGACGCCGCTACGAGGACGTCTCCGCCGACCTGTACGGACAGCTGACGCCAGGCCGCTTCGTCTTCTGCTACGGACCCATCTACCCGAACGCGGACGGCGCGCACTACCAGGCGTCACAGCTGGTGTTCGTCAACGACGAGCACCACCAGTGGCCGTTCGAGCGCCCGGGCTGGTGGAGCGAGCAACTGCGAGAACTCGCCACCTTCTACCGGCAGTCGCAGTTCGCAGGCGGCGCCATCGACTTCGGCGACTACCGCACCGTCATCAGCGGAAGCGGAGGCAAGACCGCCCATCCGATCCAGGAGACGGACACCATCTCCCGCATGGTCTACGGCATGGCCAGCGCCTTCATGCTCACCGGCGACGAAGACGCGCTCGCCGTGGCCAACGCGGGCTCCGCCTATCTCCACGACCACCTGCGCTACGTCGACCCCGACGAGGACGTCGTCTACTGGTACCACGGCCTTGAGAAGTCAGCGGGCCGCGAACACCAACTGTTCGCATCGGAGTTCGGTGACGACTACCGTGCCATCCCGGCCTACGAGCAGATCTACGCCCTGGTCGGCCTCACCCAGACCTACCGACTCACCGGCGCGCCCGATCTGCTGGCCGACATCGAGGGAACGGTCCGCCTCTTCGAGAAGTTCTTCCACGACCCCCGGCTGGGCGGCTACTACTCCCACATCGACCCGGTCACCCTCAGCCCCTACCAGGACAGTCTCGGTCCCAACCGGGCCCGCAAAAACTGGAACTCCGTCGGTGACCACGCCCCGGCCTACCTTTTCAACCTGTACCTGGCCACCGGTGACGAGCGCTACCGCACGATGCTTGAGCACACCTTCGACATGATCGTCACTCATATGCCGGACCGGGACAGCCCGTTCGTCCAGGAACGCTTCCACGCGGACTGGTCGCCCGACAGCGAATGGGGCTGGCAGCAGGACCGAGCCGTCGTCGGGCACAATCTCAAGATTGCCTGGAACCTCATGCGCATGCAGAGCACGCTCCCCAAGCGCGAGTACCGTGCGCTGGCCGAGAAGCTCGGCGCCTCCATGCCGGAGGTCGGCAGGGACGCCCAGCGCGGCGGCTGGTACGACATGCTGCAACGCACAGCCCAGGACGGCCGGCACGCCTTCGTCTGGCATGACCGCAAGACCTGGTGGCAGCAGGAGCAGGCCATCCTGGCCTACCTCATCCTCGCCGGCACGCTCCACAACGACGAGTTCCTGCAGCACGCGCGGGAGTCCTCAGCGTTCTACAACTCCTTCTTCCTCGACCACGACGAGGGCGGTGTCTTCTTCACCGTCCTGGCACAGGGCCTGCCCTACCTGGTCGGAAACGAGCGGCTCAAGGGCAGCCACGCCATGGCCATGTACCACAAGGCCGAACTGTGCTTCCTCGCCGAGACCTACACCCAGCTGCTCATCAACAAGGAGCCTCTCAACCTCCACTTCAACCCGCAGGCCGGCAGCTCGTTCCCCGGCGGACTCCTCAGGGTGGCTCCGGACATCCTGCCTCCTGGGCGCATTTGTCTCGACCGGGTCCTGATCGACGGAGCCCCGTACAGCGACTTCGACGCCTCGGCCATGACGGTCAAGCTGCCCGACACCGACCAGCCCCTTCGCGTCCAGGCCACCCTCAGGCCGCACAAGGAGTAGTGGCGATGTCTGTGACCACCGCACATCCCGCCATCGGCGTCACACAGCCCCGGATTTCCGCAGGCAATGCACAGCCGCTCGGCGCCACGGTCGTCCCCGACGGCATCAACTTCGCCGTCAACTCCTCGACCGCCACCGGCATGCAACTCGTCCTCATGGATGCAGCCGACGGTGCAATCGTCGCTGAGATCGACTTCCCCGACCACCTGCGGGTCGGGACGGTCTTCGCGATGACCGTGCACGGCATCGATCCGGCCCGGTTCCACTACGGATACCGGGTCGCAACCGGCGATCACCTGTCACCTGTGATCCTCGACCCGTACGCCCACGAGCTGGGCGGCAGGGGTGCCTGGGGTGAGCGGCCCTCCTACCGCTCAGCCATCCCCTCAGACACCTTCGACTGGCACGGCGAGAACAGACCACACATCGCGGCAGACGATCTCGTCGTCTACGAACTGCATGTCCGCGGCTACACCCGGCACGCATCGGCCGCCGTGGCCCATCCGGGAACCTACGCAGCACTCACCGAGAAGATCCCCTACCTGACCGCACTCGGCGTCAACTGCATCGAACTGCTCCCCGTGTTCGAGTTCGACGAATCCGACAACACCTACACCTCACCCGACACCGGCGAACCCCTTCGCAACTTCTGGGGGTACAACAGCGTCGCCTTCTTCGCCCCCAAAGCCGGTTACGCCGGCGACCAGCAGCTGGGCGGGGCGCAGAAGGAACTCAAAGCCATGATCAAGGAGTTTCACCGCGCCGGGATCGAAGTCATCCTGGATGTCGTCTTCAACCACACCGCTGAAGGCGATCACCGCGGGCCCACGCTGTCGCTGCGAGCCCTGGACGAACAGGCCTACTACCTGCTCACCCCCGACGGTGCCCCGAAAAACCTCACCCGCACGGGCAATACCGTCAACTGCAACCACCCACTGACCAGGGCATTCATACTCCACTGCCTCCGTCACTGGGCGACTGCCTATCACGTCGACGGCTTCCGGTTCGACATGGCATCCATCCTGACGCGCGGCACCGACGCAGAGATCCTCCCCAACCCTCCTCTCGTCGAGGCCATCGCCAACGACCCCGTCCTGGCCCACTGCAAACTCATCGCGGAGGCCACCGACGCGGCCGGCACCTACCAGGTCGGGACCTTCCCGCACCACAACCGGTGGGGTGAGTGGAACATGCGCTATCGCGACGCAATCCGTCGCTTCCTGCTCGGACGCCCAGGATCCGCAGCCGAGTTCGCGACCCGGCTCGTCGGCTCACCCGACCTGTACGCCGGCCGCACAGCGGCCCCATCCATCAACTACATCACCTGCCACGACGGCCTCACCCTGGCCGACTGGACCGCCTACGACCAACGCCACAACGAGGCCAACGGAGAAGGAGGCCTCGACGGCATCCCCGACGAGGAGAGCTGGAACTGCGGAGCGGAAGGCCCCACGACCGACCCCACCGTGCAGCAACTGCGCGAGCGACAAGCCCGCAACGCGCTCCTCCTTCTCTCCTGCAGCCAGGGCATCCCCATGCTCCTGGGCGGGGACGAGTTCGGCCGCACCCAACACGGCAACAACAACACCTACAGCCAGGACACACCACTGGGCTGGGTCGACTGGCAACGTGCCGACACCCACGCCGACCGCCTCCGTTTCACCAAGGCGTGCCTGGCACTTCGCAAACGCCACCCCGTCCTGCGCCGGCTCGAACACCCCGACAGCGAGCCCCGCGCCGGCTGGCACTACCCCCAGGTGAGCTGGCACGGCACCGACGTGGACGAGCCCGACTGGAGCGAGGACTCCACCCTGCTCGCTGCGCTGCTGTACGAGCAGGACCCGCAGAAAAACACCGACTGCATCTACCTCGCCGTCAACTCAGGCACCGCTGAGCAGTGTCTTCGACTGCCGAAACCGCCACCGGGCATGCACTGGCGGACCTTCACCGATACCGGAACGGGCGAGTTCCATCAGCCAGGACACGAGCCTGTCGTCCCGGCGGGCGAACGGCGTCTGGCAGCGCACGCGGCGCTCCTTCTCGTGGCCGGTCCCACGAGCTGACCCCCATCCCCGCCCCGCCCCGGCCCGGTACCGGGCGGGGCGATACCGCCAACACTTCGGCTCACACGCCGGCAGGCACAGGAGCATCGATGATCGTCATCGAGCGATCCAGACCAGCAAGCCCGAGACGGGAACGCAGCCCTGCAGAGGCCCCATCCACGGCGATCTCCGTCGTCGCCGGCAGCTGCTGCTGGGCAAAAGCCAGGCAGCGCAGCGCCGCAGGAGCCAGCGCCGTCGTGTCGTTGACGTCGATCACCAGGCGGCGTGGCGCCTGGGCCACAGCGGCATCAATCGCCCCGCGCAGTTCCGATACGTTGCGGTCCTCGGCCTGCCCGGCCAGCCGGATCACAGCGGTGGTGCCCTGAATACCAAAGGAGGCGTTGAAAGACATGAGGCCAATTCCTTTTCATGGAGAGGGTCCGACCCCGCCAAAGAGCGAGGGCCTGCCTGCCGATAAAAGGATCCTGCCCACCCTGCCCTTCCGTCCAATACCTCTTTCCATAGCCTGATTTCATGGATATCGACACGCGACTTCTTCGCTACTTCATGGCCGTTGCCGAGGAAGGGCACCTCACCAGAGCTGCTGAGCGGCTCTTCATCGCGCAGCCGTCCCTGACCAAGCAGATCAAGATCCTCGAAACCCAGTTGGGCGTGGACCTCTTCACCCGCAGCCGATCAGGCATGCAACTGACACAGGCGGGGACAGCCCTGCAGCACGAGACCCCACGGATCGTCGCTTCATGGGAGGAAGCGCTGCGCACGCTGCGCAGCGCTGCCCATCGTGCCGCGAGCGTGCTGCGCGTCGGGTTCGTGGCCAGCGCCGCGAACGAAAGCACCCCACGCATCATCGCGGAGTTCGCCCGCGCCCGCCCCGGCTGGCGCGTCGAGATGCGCCAGACCGAGTGGACCGACCCGACCGCGGGACTCGCGGCCGCAGACGTCGACGCGGGACTGCTGCGCCTGCCCTTTCCCGGACAGGAGGAACTGCAGGTCGAGACGCTCATCACGGAGCCGCGCTGGGTTGCCTTGTCCTCCTCGCACCCGCTGGCCGGCAAGGACGTCATCGACT
Organism: Streptomyces sp. NBC_00009; assembly: GCF_045040855.1. Lineage (NCBI taxonomy): Bacteria > Bacillati > Actinomycetota > Actinomycetes > Kitasatosporales > Streptomycetaceae > Streptomyces > Streptomyces sp. NBC_00009. Next base: position 54,632 of record NZ_CP108312.1, on the reverse strand, counting down.
TCACCGAACTGTTCGACGAACCGTTCGTGGCCACCCCGGAGGAGTCCGGCTGGTGGCGTGAGTACTGGCTTGCGTCGGACGAGCGCCAAGGCCACCCGGTCAGGATCGGCACGATCGCTCACAACCCGGACGAGTGGCTGACCGCCATCGCCAACGGATACGGCGTCAGTCTCACTCCCGAAGCGACCGCCCGCTTCTACCAGCGGCCGGACGTCACCTACCGACCCGTCTGCGGCGTGAGCCCCAGCCAGGTCGGTGTCGCCTGGGCGCCGGACAGAGCCAGCAGTCCCGCGCTCCAGGACTTCATCCGATCCTGCATCAAGATCTGCTCACCGGACGGCGGCGAGAATGGTTAGTCAACGCAGTCGGTGCGGGAATGTTTGTTTCTCTCGCGTAAGGGGAGCGAAGCGGCACTCCGCTGCTACTCGAAAGTAGGCAGACTGCGCGAAGCGACTTCGTGCATTCGGCATTGAGTACCACGCTACCGCCCGCTCATACTTACACCGTTCGCAATTAGCCCGCGAATATTTCAGACCCCCGAAACCGTGCCCTGTGCGCGCTCACGGCAGCCGAGGCTCGGTGGGTTGCTGCTGCCCATACTGGAGTGACTAAATGCCGAATGACCGCGGTAAATCCGTCCTGCCGAGCCGTACCGACGTCCTGATCGTCGGAGCCGGCCCGTCGGGGCTGGCCCTGGCCGCAGCCCTTCGCAGCCAGGGAATCGACCACGTCATCATCGACCGCGCGGCGAGCAACGCCGTCCACTCACGGGCTGCGGCCGTCCACGCCCGCACCCTCGAGTCCCTCGCCACGATCGGCGCGGCCGACCCGCTGATCGCAAAAGGGCGGCCGGGCCGCTCCTTCACCGTCCGCGACGGCGAACGCCAGGTGCTCACCACGCCGTTCAACGAGCTCGACACCCCGTACCCGTTCGTACTGGCCGTCCCCCAGCAGACCACCGAGGAAGTCCTCGAGCGTCGTCTGCAGGAACTGGGCAGCCGCGTGTACCGCCAGCACACCCTCCTGGACCTCAGCGAACTCTTTCCGGGAATGAACGCCCTGGTCAGCGACGACACGACCGGTGAAGTTCGTGCCATCCAGGCGCGCTACGTCGTCGGATGCGACGGCCTGCACAGTACGGTCCGCACACAGACGGGCATCCCCTTCGTCGGACACGACCGCCCGCAGAACTTCGCTCTCATCGAGTTCAGCATGCAGTGGGACGGACCCGAGGGAGAGATCTCCTTCTTCTTCTCCCCGGCAGGGTTGCTCGCTGTCTCCCACCTACAAGGGGAGACCTACCGCATCGTGGCGCTCGTCGACGACGACACACCCACGCCGGACCTCGCCGACGTGCAGCACCTCCTCGACACGCGGGGCCCGACCGCCGCCGGCGCCAAGGTCAAGAAGCTGGAGATGGCATCAACCTGGCGGGTGCTCCACCGCCTGGCCGACACCTTCAGCAAGGGCCCGGTGTTCCTGGTCGGGGATGCCGCCCACGTGCACAGCCCCGTCGGAGCGCAGGGGATGAACACAGGTCTCCAGGACGCCTTCAACCTGGCATGGAAGCTCGCAGCCGTCCTGAAGGGCGAAGCCGCCCCCGAACTGCTCGACACCTACAACGCCGAACGGCGCCCGATGGCGCAGGGACTGCTGGCCTTCGCCGCCCAGCTGCACGACATCTCGACCATGAGCGATCCGGTGTCCATGCGCATGCGCAACGACGTCCTGGCCGCCGCCGGACAGATACCCGAGGTCCGCACCTGGCTGGCGCGCCGTCTGGCGCAGCTGGCCGTGGCCTACGGGAACCCCGAGGGCCCCAAGCCGGCGGTCGGTGAACGCATGGCCCCCCGCCCCGGCATGGCCGGCGGCCTTGCCTGGTCGCTGGTCCTGCCCACCGACGCCGACGCTCTCGCGGTCAAGGAGGCCGTCGAGTCCACCGGCCTCGACATCGCCGTAGCCGCCGACGACGAGCTGCCGCATGCCGTGCTCGTCCGGCCCGACGGACACATCGCCCTCACCGCTCCCTCCGAGCAGGCCGCCCAGCTGCCCGCTCAGCTGACGCAGTGGCTCAACCGCACCCAATAGCCGTCCCGTTCACCACTGTCCAAGGAGAAGACATGTCGCCCCCGTACGCTCGCCCGCAGGGTTCCGCCACGCTGATGCACGTCGCGATCAACTGCCCAGACGTCGACGAGTCCCTGCGCTTCTACAGCGAGGGCCTCGGATTTACACGTCGCTACGAGTGGACCAAGTCCTCCAAGGCGGCCTGCCCCGGGCACGCCGTCTACACCGGCCGAGGCGTCTACATCGAGCTGGAGGGCGAGACCTACATCGAGCTCTTCCCGGGCGGCACCCGAGGAGTCGACTCCTCGGCCGGACCGATCCAGCACATCGCTCTCATCGTGCCGAGCGTTGACGAGGCATACACCAAGTGCCTCGCCTCGGGCGGGCGCCCCTACGCCCTTGAGGACTGGGACGGCGCCCCGGAGACCGTCGTCCTCAACGGCACTCCGGAGATGGAAGTCCGTGTGGCCTTCATCGCGGGTCCCGCCGGCGAGCTGATCGAGCTCTACGAGCAGTACAGCCCGGTTGTCGCCCGCCAGTGAAGCCAGCACGCACTGATCCAAGGAGAGACCACATGCGATACACGGTGCTCGGCAAGTCGGGTCTGCGGGTCTCGGAACTCGCCCTGGGAACCGTCACATTCGGCGAGGACTGGGGCTGGGGAGCCCCCAAGGAGACGAGCGCACAGATACTCGATCTCTACGCCGAGGCAGGCGGAAACCTCATCGACACCGCAGACCACTACACCGGCGGTACATCGGAGAGCTTTCTGGGCGAGCTTCTGGAAGGACGCCGTGAACACTTCGTCCTGACCACGAAGTACACCCTCCAGACCGACGCGGGCAACATCAACTCGGCGGGCAACCACCGCAAGAACCTCGTCTCCTCCATCGATGCGAGCCTGCGCCGACTGCGCACCGACTACATCGACCTGCTGTGGGTGCACGCACACGACACCCTCACCCCGATTCCGGAGGTCATGCGCACACTGGACGACCAGGTACGGGCAGGAAAGATCCACCATGTGGGGATCGCGAACTGGCCGGCCTGGGAGGTGGCCCAGGCCAACACCCTGGCCGAGCTGCGGGGCTGGTCCCCCTTCGTCGGCATGCAGATCCGCTACAACCTGCTCGAACGTGCACCTGAGCGTGACCTCCTGCCCATGGCCCGCCAGTTCGACCTGCCGGTGCTCGCCTGGGGCGCTCTCGCCGAGGGCCGCCTGACGGGCAAGTACCTCACCGGAGGGACCGGTCGGCTCACCGTGGCCCCCCGCGACCACAACCGCGCAGGCAGCGAAGAGCTGGTCCGCGAAGTGGTGGCCATCGCCGAAGAGGGAGGCTGGACCGCGGCGCAGGTCGCCCTGGCCTGGATCCGCAGCCGCCCCGGCACGATCATTCCCATCCTGGGAGCCACCAAGGAGCACCAGATCAAGGACACACTGGGCTGCGTCGCCGTCGACCTCACCGACGACCACCTCGCCCGGCTGGACGCGGTCAGCCGCATCGAACTGGGCTACCCCCACGACCTGCTCCGCGACCCCGTCACGATCAACGACATGTACGGATCCAACTGGGCTGACATCGACGACCGGCGCACCACGGCCCGTCGCGGAGTCAGTGACGACGTCTTCACGCCTCTTCCGCGCGGGTAGCTCCCGGCTGGGGACGGCAGCAGCCCTGCCGTCCCCAGCCGCGGCATCCCGGGCTCAATCGTCGTCCTTGCCCGTGAGGACCCGGCTCCTGCGTAGCGCACGCCTCTCAAGAATCAGCGTCCCCCCGACTCGGCTCAGCAAGCGGGGGGAGCGAGGACTCCTCTCACGGTCGAAACGGGGATGCAATGCTCATGCTGGCTGACAACGTTCTTGTGCGCGATGCGATCTCATCCTTCGCGGGTGAGATCTTTCGCTCCATGCCTCGTGTGGATCAACGACGATGGGCCGAGGTGTATCTCAAAGGCCTGCTCCTGGTCCAGGGCAAGAAGACGGTGCGCAAGATCTCGGACGACGTGCTGTCGATCCCGGCGCATCAGTCGCTGCAGCAGTTCATCAACCAGAGCCCGTGGAGCTGGGAGCCGGTGCGGGCGCACATCGTCGAGTACACCGAGAAGGCGGAACCCCCGCGCGCCTGGGTCCTGGACCGTGTGGCGATCCCCAAACGGGGGGAACGCTCTGTCGGAGTGGGACGCCACTATCTCCCGGAAGCCGGACGCGTGGTGAACTCCCAGATCGGCCTGACCACCGTCCTCGCCACGGACAGAGGAGGCATCCCGGTCAACTGGCGCCTGCTCATGCCCGAGAAATGGACCTCCGACCGCGAGCTGCGCGAGGCAGCCTATGTACCGGAGGAGGTACAGCCCAACCCTGAGTGGGCCGAGTACCTCGACATGGTCGACGAACTCGACATGAGCTGGGATTCGGCGCGGGCACCTGTGGTGGCGGACCTGCGACAGGTGCAGGACTCGGGAAAGCTCGTGGCCGGACTGGCCGAGCGGGGCCTGGAGTTCGTCACCGAGATAGACGGCTCTCTGGAGATGTGCACCGGAGCGCATGCCCGGGAGAACGTCAAGACCCACGGTCGCAAGGGCGCGCTGGGCCGCGCCATGACCGCACTCGACTTCTCGTTCCTCAGCACGCGCCGGCGCCGCGTCCCGCAAGACGCCTCAGGTCACCTCAAGGTTGTCTCCCACGCGGTGAGCGTCCCTGTCGGCGATGAAGGCGGCTTCCGGGAAGCCCGGCTGCTCAGCGAGGTGGCTCGCAACGGGATGCCCAAGCGCTTCTGGGTGACCAGCCTTACCGGCGAATCCGTCGGTGATGTCCTGGATCTGGCGCGCTTGGCCAAGCGTACGCGCGAGGAGCTGCCGACCCTCGATGCCTTCGGACTCCGTGACTTCGAGGGTCGGTCCTTCAGGGGGTGGCATCACCACGCCACGATGGTCTCCGCGGCCTATGCCCTGGACCGGCTGGGCTGGCAGCCGGAAGGGGATGCTGACACCGACCATTGACATCTCCCCCAGCTGAAGCAGGGGGATTCATTCCTCGCGGAGTGAACTTTCTGCTTCATCGACAGCCGCTGCCCCGAATGAACGGCGAGGGACGTTGGTACGCCCAGCAGTCTTACGCCAGCTCCACAGACCTGACATCCCGCCAGCCCGGCGGTAGACCCGGCCAGCTTGGTTATCGCCAGCCGGGCAAGGGCGAGCATACAAGTCGCGGACGGTGCGTGGGACGGGTATCCGCCCACAGGGCGAATACCCGCTCGCTGCCCTGCTCCGCAGGAGTCCGTTTCCTCTCCCCCCTGAAGGGCGGAGTATCCACGGAGGAATCTCGATGAATCCGGAAGGCAGCCGGCCGACGGTCACCGGGTTTCGCTGAACGTGTGCCGGTGCTCACCGCACCAGGCGGCGAACGTGTTCGCCGCCCTGCCCGTGACATCCCGGACCGTGCTGGTCACCTGTGTTTTCGCACCGTCCTGCTGACGTAGAGCGCTGTCCAGGAGGGCGTCGACCACCGGCTCGGGGTAGCGACTGCTCCACTGCGAACGCGCCTGCGCCACGGTGAGCTCCTCGAACGTCACAGGGCGAGCGAGCACGCGTGAGAGCTCCTCGGTCTGGCGCTGAGCTGACAGGGCCTGAGGTCCCGTCAGGGTGTAGGTCGCCCCGTTGTGCCCGGGCTCTGTGAGCGCGTGCATGGCGACTGCGGCGACATCACCTGGGTCGATACACGCATTGGGCGCCGTCCCGAACAGGGCGCGCACCACGCCCTCGGACCTGACGGAGTGGGACCAGGACAGCGTGTTCGACATGAAGGCACGTGGACGCAACAGCGTCCACGACAGCCCGCTGTCTCGCAGCAGGCTTTCATTCCTGCGTTGCCATCGGCGAATGAGGTCATGTGCCTGCTCGTCTTCGACCGCGGCAGCGGACATCTTGACGACGTGGCGTATACCGCCGTTCCTGCAGGCTCTCAGGAAGGCGCTGTCATCGTCTCTCAGGGGATTGTTCGTGATCAGGAGGGCGGCATCCACCCCCTTCACCGCTACGTCGAGCGACGAACGGTCGTGGTAGTCGCCGCGGATCACTTCTGACGACAGACCGATGGCCTGCACACGCTCAGGACTGCGCGTCATCAGGCGCAGCGGCCAAGCCGGGGACATCCGCTTGACAACTTCGCTGCCGATGGTGCCTGTTGCTCCCGTAATGAGGATCATCGGATGCCTCCGTGGATACTCCGCCCTTCAGGGCGGTAAGGAATCGGACTCCTGCGGAGCAGGGCAGCGGGCTGGGATTCGCCGCCAGGGCGGATCCCAGTGCTCTGACCCGCGGGTTTGAACGGGACCTGTGGCGGCGCTAGTTTGCGAGCGTGACCACGAGCCATGTGAAGCGGGCGTTCAAGTACCGCTTCTATCCGACGGATGCGCAGGCAGCGGAGCTGTCGCGCACGTTCGGATGCGTGCGGAAGGTCTACAACATGGCGCTCGCCGCCCGTACGCAGGCATGGGCGTGGCAGGAGCGGATCAACTACAACCAGAGTTCCGCGATGCTGACGGCGTGGAAGAAGACCGAGGAACTGGCGTACCTGAACGAGGTGTCGTCGGTCCCGCTCCAGCAGGCCCTGCGGCATCTGCAAGTGGCGTTCACGAACTTCTTCGGCAAGCGGGCCAGATACCCGCGCTTCAAGAGCCGGAAGAAGTCGCGGAAGTCCGCCGAGTACACCACCTCGGCGTTCCGTTTCAGGGACGGTGAGTTGAGACTCGCGAAGATGAGTGAGTCCCTGCGCATCGCGTGGTCGAGACCGTTGCCGGACGGCGTGAGCCCTTCCATGGTGACCGTGTCGCAGGACGCGGCCGGACGCTGGTTCGTCTCCCTGTTGTGCGACGACCCCGGCATCAAGCACCTGCCCACCACTGATGCCGCCATCGGCGTCGATGCCGGTCTCGACCACCTCCTGACCCTCTCGACGGGCGAGAAGATCGCCAACCCGAGGCACGAGCGCCGCGACCGGGTCGCCCTTGCGAAAGCTCAGCGCAGGCTGGCGAAGAAGGCCAAAGGCTCGGCGAACCGGGCCAAGGCCCGGCGCAAGGTCGCCAAGATCCACGCCCGGATCGCAGACCGCCGCCGCGACACCCTGCACAAGATCACCACTCGGCTCGTGCGTGACAACCAAACGCTCGTGATCGAGGACCTGACCGTGCGCAACATGGTCAAGAACCGGAAACTGGCCCGCGCCATCAGCGATGCCGCGTGGTCTCAGTTCCGGAGCATGCTGGAGTACAAAGCCGCCTGGTACGGGCGTGAGGTGATCGCCGTGGACCGGTGGTTCCCCTCGTCCAAACTGTGCTCCACCTGCGGCACCTTGGCTGACAAGATGCCGCTCAGCGTCCGCACGTGGACGTGTGACTGCGGCACGACCCATGACCGGGACGTGAACGCAGCGAAGAACCTTCTGGCCGCCGGGCGGGCGGTTGCAGCCTGCGGAGCTGGTGTAAGACCTCAACGGAGTTCTCCGAGCGGGCAGTCGGCGATGAAACAGGAAATCTCACGGCGCGAGCCGTAAGAATCCCCTTCCTTCAGGGAGGGGAGCGTCAACGGTGTGGGGGTCTCCTCGCTGCTCAGCCGGTGAAGGTGGTCACGAAGACCGGCGCGTCCTTCTGCGTCCCGGTGACCTGGACCGCCGTCGTGTCCGGTACCAGAGACGGAACGCGGACCGCCCGGATGCGGCAGGGTTCGTCGAGTTCCACGTATCCGTAGAAGGCCGTTTCGGCGCTTCCGGGATAGAAGGGCGCCGAGTCCGCATGGGTGAGCTCCACAGAGGCCTGACGTGCGGCTTCCAGCAGCAGCATGCCTGGTACGTGGTCCTTGGGGGACTGGAAGAGCGTGGAGTGGTTGGTGTCGACACTCAGGTGCCAGGTGTGGGCATGAGCGGTCGGTTCCAGGAGCACGTCGGCAGGGGTGGACCGGCCGACCGTGGACGGATGTGCCAGGGTGCTCGCCGGCATGGACGTGCGGGGTTCGGTCCGGCCGTCCCGCAGCCGCGTATAGGCACGGGGGCTGGTGATTCTTGCGGCGAGCGCGCCATGGGCGACCACGGTGTTCCCCTGCCGTATCACCATGTCCAGTCGCAGGCTTCCCGGGTGCGGGCCGCGCATCTTGATCTCCGACCCAGTGACCTCGACGAGCACGTCTGTGACGGGAGCGCTGTTGTCGATGAGCGGAGCCACGCACTTGAAGTCGAGGGCGGCCAGGAGGAGCTGGTAGTCGAGCGGTACCCCGTACAGCCCGTGAAGCGCGACCAGAGCGGACTGCCTGATCGTCTCGGCCACGAGTACCGGATCGTGCAGCCGTCCCTGCACAGGGGCGAAGAAGGCGTGATCGTGCGGCAACCGGGCCTGGACGGCCAGACGGTCCTGACCGGTCTGAGCCCATCCGGTCGCGAAGGCGTCGACGTTCCTGCTGCGGTGAACGAGTGTCAACGGAACGCTCAGAGCAGCGGACTTGGTGGGCGAATCGGTAGAAAGAGTGGCACGAGACACGAAAGTTCCCTCCATGGGTGGTGCAGCGTGATACCTGCTTTGAGCCAGGGCTGGTAAAATACAAACTAGGCGGTTTGTTTAAGGGGTAGGGATCACCTCGTCAGGGCGGGGGAGTGATCTACCGAGAGGGCTAGAGGGGCATCATGGCTATCCAGGACAGGGCCATCCGGACTCGACGGACCATCGTTGAAGCTGCAGCCAAGGTCTTCGAAGAGCGGGGTTACCAGGCGGCGACCATCGCCGAGATCCTCAGCGTCGGCAAGGTCACCAAGGGGGCGCTGTACTTCCACTTCGACTCCAAAGAGGCCCTCGCACGCGGACTCCTCGTCGAGCAGGACGTTGCGTCCATGGCGATTCCTCCCCGGGCCTGCAAGCTGCAGGAACTCGTCGACACCGTGGCCGTCCAGGCTTACCGGCTTCGCACCGACGCCGTGGTCAGAGCCGCTGTCCGGCTGACCATGGACCATCGCGCACAGGGGCTCGACCGCGGGAACGCCTTCATGCGCTGGATCGAAGTTCTCACCGAAATCCTGGAACAAGCCGCTCAGCAGAGCGAGGTGTTGCCCCAGGTGAATCCCGCTGAGACGGCCGAGCTCATCGTCGGGGCCTTCGCCGGCGTACAGGCGATGTCCCAGGCCCTGACGGGGTATCAGGACGTCGGTGAGCGAGCCGAGATCCTGCTGCGCCACGTTCTTCCCTCCGTTGCCGTCTCCTCTGTCCTGGCCTCGCTGGACCTGTCCTCGGACCGCGGCCGCCGCGTCGCCAACGAGCTTGAAACCGCCCCGAAACTCCGTGAACAGCGACTCGCATAGCCGGCCGGCGACCGGGGAGGCTGGTGCCGGGATTCTCATGCCCCCGGCCCGAGCCAGGCGAGGAGGGACGTGCCGAGCGGCGTGGCCCCATCCTGTGACCAGGCGATGTAGCCGTCGGGCCGGACCAGCAGAGCTCTGTCGCCGAGGTCCGATTGCGGCATGACCTGAACGGTGTTCAGCAGGGCGGCCCAGGGCTGCGCCTGCGGCAGATAGCGATCGGCAGTCGAGACCGGCAACAGCAGCAGCATCCGTCCGTCGTTCAGCAGCGAGACAAGATCGCCGTGACCGGCTGCCGTCACCAGCGCCGCGTTGGCCAGGAACTGACCCTCTGCGCCGCAATCGCCCACGCCCCTGGGCGGGTAACGGGTGTTCTGCGCGCTCACGATCCCCGCCAGATGAGCTCCACCCTGGTCGTCCTGCATCAGCCCCTCGAAGCAGGAGCGCAGCGCATCGAACGACTCGTCCGGGCGCATGAGGCTCAGCTGCGCTCGGGTGTTCTCGATGACCCGCATGGCCGCGGGACGACGCTCCAGGTCGTAGGTGTCCAGGACGCCATTGCCGGCATGCCCGCGAACCGCGTGGGCGAGCTTCCAGCCCAGGTTCAAGGCATCCTGAATCCCCGTGCTCAGGCCCTGGCCGCCGATCGGGAAGTGCACGTGCGCCGCGTCGCCGACCAGGAAGACCCGACGGTCACGGAACTTCGAGGCCAGGGTGGTCACGTCGCTGAACCGGGTCAGGTGGAGCGGTTCCGTCATGGCGACGTGCCGACCGACGATGTACGAGGCCTCGTCCTGCAGCTCCTCGAGAGTGAGCGGAGCATGGCGATCGGCGTGCGGACCCGAGGTATTGACCGTGCGGATCAGGCTGTGGCCGTCAAGGTAGGGGCGGGTGACTGTCCAGCCGCGCCGGGTGCGCTGCCATCCCGAGGGGGCTGTGCCGGCGTGAGTGAACCGGACGACCCCCATCATGGCTGACAGACTCGGAGGACTGGTCTCGATGGGAACCGCGAGCTGCTTGCGCACGGTGCTGTGAGCTCCGTCGGCACCGACGAGATAGTCGGCGCGCAGCCGGCGGCGTCCCTGCGTGCCCTCCACCGTCAGCTCGACCTGATCGGTGCTCTGATCCACTGCAACCAAGCGGTGGCCGCGGAGTATGTCGACGCCCGTCGCCCGGGCACGTGCCTCGAAGGCCAACTGCAGCTCGGTCTGGGGGCACTTGACGATGGGCTGAGGTTCGAAGTCCGGTGCTGTGATGGTCAGGCCCGGCATCCCCGCGAAGTGAAAGGATGCGGCTGAGCTTCGCCGTCTGACCTCGGGTAATGCGTTGAGATATCCGCATCGGGCCAGTGACTGAACGGCGCGTGCATGAAGGGTGTTGGCCTTCGGCTGGTCGGATAACCCCTCTGCAGCCTCCAGTACGACCGTATCGATCCCGTACCGACCCATCTCCGCCGCGACGAGCATTCCGACAGGTCCGCCGCCGGCGATGACAACCGATGTATGCCTCATGGCAATTACTCCCCCGCGTCGCGATCCTGCTGCGAGGATCACGACCTTGAGCTGAAGTCGCGCCGATCTGTGGCGGCGACCTGACTGTGACAGTCTCCTGACGTGGAGCTGGCTGAACGGACGTGCACCGCGGGCACCACGGTCAGGGGTATCGACCGTCGGCCGACCTGGGACGGGGTGTGCCCCCGGCCAACCGGCTCCCAAGATACAGACCGAGCGGTTTTCTTTTCAACGCGTCTTCGGTCCGCGTCTGAAAGATGGCGGTAGGTACCTGGTGCGAAGGTGGGTAAATGGGGCGCAGCTGGACTGCGGACTTCACCCGGCGTTCTGTGCTGGTCATCCAGTCCATCGCGTTGACGAATCTTCCTGAACTGCGGATATGTCATTCGGGGTGGTCATCTGGTGGAGATTCGACCTCTGGCCCAGAGCATGTCTCAGCGTGACCGGAGGGGTCGCGTTTCGGAAGCGCCGGCCCGCGTCTGCGAGGGCTGTGCGGTTGCACCTGGGTCCGTCAGGGTGCGGCACGGGAGAGGGAAACCGACGGGGCGAGGTGAGGGAGTGGGCGGTGCGGGACGCGAGTCCTGTCGCGCACGCCTGGCCCGCCCTGCCGGCAGTGAGGCAAAGGGGAGCGGGTTGCCGTCCTGAGGGCCTCGACTGAACGGCCGTCGGCCTGGTTTTGCAGGTGCGGCTTGCCTCGACGCGGCGGGCAGTGCGGGCGTCTCGAGCCCACGCCGCCACGAGGGGCGGCGGGTGCGCTGAGGGGGAGAAGCCGGTATGCGGTCGCGTTGCCGGCCGGACGGCGTGAGGCTGGACGGTCGCGTTGCGGGCACGGGTATCCGCCATTATAAAACCGCATAGATGGTTTGTTTTTTGGTTATGCGGGAACAGGCACACGCAGGGCGGAGTGGCCGGCATCCGGCTCGGAGCCGGGGAAAGGCATGGTGTACACGCGGCTGTACGCGTACGCGGCAGAGACGAGCGTCATGTGGTGGTGCCAGCCCGGGAACGAGCGCCCTTCGAAGTCGAGCATGCCGAACTCCTCGGACAGATCCTGCATCGCGTCTTCCACGCCTGCGCGCAAGCGCAGGAGGGGCAGTACTTCGTCGGCTCCGCGGTCCGCGACGTTCGTCAGCCAGTACCGGGTCGGGCGACGCCGCGAGGGCGACCACTCGGCCAGGAGGCGGTACGGACGCCCGTTCCCCGGGCGTCCGTGGGGTGCTGCCGGCAGGTGTACCGTCGCGGCCAGCATCGTGACAGTGCGGCGAGCGGGGCCGTGTGGACTGAGCGCGCTCACGTACGGCCGCGCCGAGCTCTGTCGAATCACCTCTCGGGCGGTCATCGGCCTCAGGGAGGCCGGCTTGTCGTTCTGGGCGAACACGGGCTGCGAGCCGTCGATTTCGAACACGAAGTCCAGTCCGAAGCCGGCGGTCCCCGTTGCCAGCCGGGAGATGTCCCGCATGCCACGCAACTCGGCGACGAGGGGCATCGGCGACAGGGACCAACGGGACGACGCGTGCGCGACCATGTCGAGGATGTGTGCCCACTCCGGCACCGCGTCGACGTGGTCCGGGATGCGCACGCGCTGCCTGCGCTCCTCGTCGTCGCACCAGGCTGAGTCCAGTGCGAGCCGCCAGTCGATGGGAACGCTCGTGTCCTTCGACGTCAGGAACAGGCCCAGCCCGATCTGACAGTTGATGGTGCGTCCTGCCTTGGGGAAGTAGCGACGCTGAACGCCGACCGAATGCTGCCCGCGCTTGGGGATGACGGCCTGCCCTATCACCCAGGCCTTCGGCGTTACTTCGGGTTCGGCGATCCGGGCGAGAGCATGGCGTGCCGGCATCCAGTCCCAGGGGCTCTGGTTGACGAACTGTTGCAGGGACTGGGGGGTGGTCGGCGAGTTGGAGATCGCGTCCGCCAGTCTGCGGATGGACTTGCGGCCCGGCGTGGTGAGCAGGGCGCGCAGGTACGCCTCGGCCCAGCGCCGCTGATCTGCGCGCGGAAGGTGCCCGAAGAGGTCATCGGCCACGCGGGAAACGGAGTTGAGGTCGACGTAGCGCGAAGGGGCGGAGTCGATGATGGGCGCAGACATGCGATCCTCCGGTTCGGGCCAGGGGCCTGGGTGCGCGTGGTGGTGGTGACGATGACGGCCAGAACCATACCGCACGGGCGGTTTCTTGGGCTACGGGTTGATCTGCTGTCGCTGTGAGTAACGGTTCTGGGCTGCGGCCAGAGCAGCAGGACTCACCCATGACGAACGTGTCCGGGTGCCCTTCAGGCTTACTCCGTCAACTTGCACAGACCTCAGCGGGTAACCCGGCAGGCCTTTTCCGAGGCTAATTGGATCGGTTAACTCGAGTACAGCCACCGGCGCGTGGTGGCACTCGGCCCTGGAGCGACCATGACTCTCCTGATGCCGAGACCCGATATCTCCCGGAGGGCTGCTGTGGTTAGCTCTGACCGTACTCGCGAAATTGTCTCGACCCTCTTTGCCGACGTCGCAAGCGGCAACGTCGGTGGAGTTCTTGACGCCATCTCGCCGGACATCGTATTCGATCTGCCCGCCAGCGAATTCACCACCGCCATTCCCAACCTGGGAACCTGGCGAGGCAAGGAGGGCGTCACCGAGGCCTTCCGGCTGCGCGGTGCGTTTGCCGATGTCACGGAATTCGAGCAGCGCGAAATGATCGTTGACGGAAACCGTGCCTTCGTCGTCAACTTTCAGCGGATCCGGCACAAGACGACGGGCTTCGAGGTCGCCTTCGAGTTCTCCATGCTGCTGACGGTCGGCGACGACGAGAAGATCGTTCACTGGAAGGCGTTCTTCGACGCGTCCGCCGAGGTCGCGATGTTCCGCTCCGACATCAACGACCGGATGCTCGCAGCCGTGAGCGGCCGCGACACGGCCGAGGTCACCACACTCCTGCAGCAGGGCGCCAACCCGAACCACAGGGATGCCGCCACCGGGCTCACCACCCTGCAGACGGCCGCCGGACTCGGCGACGCCGACACGGTACGCGCGCTGATCGCGGCGGGCGCCGACATCTACTCGGCCGACAGCCGGGCCGGCGGCACCGCTCTGCACAAGGCGGTCCAGCACGGAAACCTGGAAACCGTGCAGGTGCTCGTGGAGGCCGGCGCGTTCGTGGACGCAGTCGCCCCGACCACCGGGCACACACCTCTCATGGACGCGCTCTGGTACAAGTGGACCGACATCGTCGGCTACCTGCTGAGCCAGAACGCAGGCATGGGCCTGTCCACCCACTACGGGTTTTCCCTGCGCGAGCACTTCGAGTACGAGCTCAACGTCAACACCACCGGCAAGGACAAGCTGCTGGTCGCCGAGCAGCTGCTGAAGGAGCGTACGCAGTCCGACGAGCAGAAGGCCGAGGCACACCTGCTCATCGGCGCCGTCGCCCACGGTGACCACGACGAGGTGAAGTCCCTCCTGGCCTCCGGCACGCCCGTCGATGCCCGGTTCCCCGTCGTCAACGGCTTCAACGACGCCCACACGGCGCTCCTGGTGGCCTCCCGCGACGGCCAGGGCGACATCGTACGGTCCCTGCTCGCAGCGGGCGCCGATGTCAACGCCACCGAGCCGACCTTCGGTGCCGTCCCGCTGCACAAGGCCGTCTACAACGGCCACGCCGACATCACGCAGACCCTCGTCGACGCGCAGGGCACCGACCTCAACTACCAGGGCGCGACGAACGGATACACCCCGCTCCACGACGCCCTGTGGCACGGATACGAGCGGTGCGCCGACATCCTGATCGCCGCCGGCGCCCGCACCGATCTGGTGGGACACGACGGAAAGACCCCCTACGACATCGCCGTCGAGAGCTTCGGCTCCGATCACCCGCTCGCGCAGCGCCTGTCCCCCAAGCAGTAGCGGCCCTTCCTTACACCGGAGTCGAATCATGCTCTTTTACGTCCAGATGAAATGGAACCACGAGGGCCGAATCAGCCTCGACGATCTGTGGGAGGTCGAGCAGGAGGAAGCCGAGCACGCACAGGAGACCGTGGACTCCGGTTTCTGCGTGGGCATTTGGAAGGTCGCCGCGCAAAAGCGCGTCATCGCCATCATCGATTCGCCCGATGCGGAAGAGCTTGACCGCGCGGCCCTCGGGCGCCTCCCGATGCGCGAATACCTCGAGTTCGAAGTGGTCTGGCCGCTTCGCGACTACCTGGGCTTCGCAGACGACGTCAAGGCACGCTACAAGGTCTGAAACCCTCCAGGCTCAAACCGGAGAAAGGGAACACAGTGATCCATCAGCTCATCTTCGCTGCACCGAAGCCCGGCATGACCGACGAGGAATTCCACCGCTACTGGGTGGAGGAGCACGCCGTCCGGTATGCCAGCAAGATCCCGCAGATCAAGAAGTACGCGGTCGACACCACGGTCCAGCCGCAGTCGGCCGACGAGCCGCTGTGGAAGGGCATCGCCGAGATCTGGCTGGAGAACGAGGAGGAGCAGCTGGCCTCCCTGCAGACGCCCGAGTTTCTTGAGGGCGCGCGCCTGGACGAGCCGCGCTGGGCCGCGTTCTGGCAGTCCGTCGTGCTCGACACCGACACCGAGGTGGTTCTCCAGGGCGAGCCCGACAACGACGTCCAGCCCGGCGTCAAGCTGGTGATCCTGGCCAAGCGCAAGGAAGGCCTCAGCCGCGACGACTTCCGCGCCTACAACCGCCAGGTCCATGCCCCTCTGGTCACTCAGATTCCGGGCGTCACGCGCTACTACCAGTCCTTCACCCGCGACTCCTGGTACGGCATCAGCGAACCGCCGTTCGACGTCGCCTACCACATCTGGTTCGACAGCCTGGCCGATCTCGAGGCCGCGCAGAAGTCCGGCCAGCAGGCCACCGTCGAAGCCGACTACGCGAATTTCGTCAACAAGCAGTACCTGCACACCGTTCCGGTCCAGGAGAACTGGATCCTCGGCCCCCAGCCCCGCTGACCGCCGCACAGCGCGCGGCACCACGCCTCTGCCTTCGGCCCTTTGACCGCAGGCAGAGGCGCGCAGCGTTCTCTCCACACCTGCACTTCCGACAGCACGTGGTCGCACGATCCGACCGCAGGCGACCTTCACCCATAAGGAGTCAGCGCCGTGAAAGCCGTTGTGATGGCCGGCGGCGAAGGCACCCGCCTTCGTCCCATGACCTCCAACCTTCCCAAACCCCTTCTGCCCGTGGTCGACCGGCCCGTCATGGAGCACGTGCTGCACCTGGTGAAGCGCCACGGAATCACCGATGTCGTGGTCACCGTGCAGTTCCTCGCCTCGCTCATCAAAAACCACTTCGGCGACGGCGACGAACTCGGCCTCAAGCTGACCTACGCCCACGAAGAGCAGCCTCTCGGTACCGCGGGCAGCGTCAAGAACGCCGAAGAGACACTGAGGGGAGACCCCTTCGTCGTCATCTCCGGGGACGCGCTGACCGACCTCGACCTCACGGACGCCATCCGCTTCCACCGCGAGAAGGGGGCCCTGGTCACCGTCTGCCTCACACGAGTCCCAGACCCCCTGGAGTTCGGGATCACCGTGGTCGACGCAGAGGGACGCATCGAACGCTTCCTCGAGAAGCCGACCTGGGGGCAGGTGTTCACCGACACCGTCAACACAGGCATCTACATCATGGAGCCAGAGATCCTCGACTACGTCGCCGCAGACAAACAGGTCGACTGGTCGGGCGATGTCTTTCCCCAGCTCCTCGCCGAAGGCAAACCCCTCTACGGATACGTCGCCGACGGCTACTGGGAGGACATCGGAAGCCACAACAGCTACGCCCAGGCGCAACTGGACGTGCTGGACGGCAAGGTCCAGGTCGAAGACCTTGGATTCGAACTCTCGCCCGGCATCTGGATCGGCGAAGGCGCAGAGATCCACCCCGACGCGGTCCTGACTGCCCCGCTGTACATCGGCGCCAACGCAAAGATCGAGGCCAAGGCCGAAGTCCGCAGCCGCACGGTGGTCGGACGCGGTGCAGTGGTCCAAAGCCGGGCAGTACTGGATGAGGCAGTCCTCCACGAGAACGTCTTCATCGCCCCCGACACACACGTGCAGGCCGCCGTCATCGGCAAGAACACCGACGTCATGCACGCCGCCCGCATCGAACCCGGCGTCGTCATCGGCGACGACTGCAGGATCGGAGCGGCATCCATCGTCGCCGGCGGGGTCCGCATCTACCCCTCCAAGCACATCGAGGACGCAGCCTGCGTGAACGCCTCAGTCGTCTGGCAGACGCGTGGACAGGCCCAACTCTTCGGTCAACGCGGCGTGGACGGCATCCTCAACGTCGACATCACCCCAGAACTCGCCGTTCGACTCACTGCCGCGTACGCCTCAACCCTGAAGAAGGGCGACACCGTCGCTCTCGGCAGCGACCACTCCCGCGGTGCCCGCGCACTCACACACTGCATAGCCTCCGCACTCCAGACCAGCGCCATCAACGTGCTTGCCCTCGACACAGTCCCCATGCCCGTGGCACGCCAGCAGACCCACATCACGGCCGTCGGCGGAATCTACGTCCGCACCATGCACGCCGAACCGGACTCCGTCGAGATCCTCTTCCTCGACAGCGACGGCGCCGACCTGAGCGAGGCCGCCAAGCGAAAGCTCGACCGCGTCTACGCACGCCAGGAGTACAGGCGCGCCTTCCCCGGCGAGATCGGCGACATCACCCGGCCTCCCTCCGCGCTCGACACCTACGCCGACTCGCTCACCACTCAGATCACCGTCGGCAAACTCACCAACTCCGCAGTGAAGGCAGTCATCGACGCAGCCCACGGCTCCGTCAGCCACTCCCTGCCTGACCTGATCGGAAAACTCGGCATCGACGCCCTCGTCCTCAACACCGGTGTCACGGACGCCCGTCCCACCGAGACAGACACCGAACACGCCGAAGCCCTGACTCGGCTCGGCGACATGGTCCGCTCGTCAAAGGCATCCATCGGAGTGCGCTTCGACCCCGTCGGCGAACGGCTCACCCTGGTCGATGACCAAGGCAGCGTCATCGACGACCGCCGAGCGATCCTGCTCCAGGTCGCACTTGCCGCTCGCCATCATGAAGGCGGCCGCATCGTTTTGCCCGTCACCATCTCCCGGACCGCAGAGGACCTGGCAGCCAGATACGGGGCTCGTGTTCAATGGGTCGGCACGTCTCCTGCAGACCTCGCGCAAGCGGCGACCCGGCCAGACACCATTCTCGCCGGTGACGGCAGCGGCGGGTACATCGTGCCGGGGGTCGGCGCACCCTTCGACGGGATGGCAGCCTTCACCACCATGATCAACCACCTGGCAGAGTCAAGTCTGACCCTGAGCGAGCTCGACGCTCTGCTGCCCGAAGATCGGCTCATACAGCGCGAAGTACCCACACCATGGTCCGCAAAGGGGATCGTCATGCGTAGCATCGCCGAAGCAGACGGTGACCACGTGGTGGACACCACCTCCGACGGCGTCCGCATCGTCGAACCCGACGGAAGCTGGGCTCTGGTTCTCCCTGACGCCAGCCTCGCAGTCACGCGAGTGTGGGCCGAGGCCCCCACCCTGGCCAACTCCCAAAAGCTCCTGGACAAATGGGCCGGCCGCGTTGCGGAAGCCACTGTGTGAGCAGGAGCCTGGCACCTCGTCCAGAGCGAGAGGTGCCAGGCTTGCCACCAGGCGTGGGGGATGACGCTGATGTGCGCGGCGCTCGGGCATACCCGGCATCATCGGCAACACCGGCTGAGAGCGGTCCAGGGCCTGGATCTGGGACTTCTCGTCCACCGACAACACCACCGCGCCTTCGGGCGGGTTGAAATACAGCCCCACCACGTCGTAGACCTTCCCCACGAACAACGGGTCCGTCGACAGCTTGAAGGTGTCGGTCAGATGCGGCTTGAGCTGGAACTTTCGCCAGATCCGGCCCACCGCCGACTCGACAGACCCCTACAGTCGGCCATCGATGAACGCGACTCGTGGGTGGCGCCCTTCGGAATCTCCTTCAGCGTGCTGACCACGACTGCTTCCACCTGCTCAACGCTGATGGTGGGCGGCCGGGCCCGGCCGGGGCTCGTCCACCAACCCGTCCAGCCGGCCGGCCAGGAACCGGCGACGCCACGTGCGGACCGTGTCCGCCGCGATCCGCAACTCCCGCGCCACCGCAACGATCGGTGGGACATCAGCCCTGGCACACGCCAGCACGATGCGCGCCCGCAAAGCCACTGCCTGCGCAGATGACGCCCGCCGGGCCCAACGTCCCAAGACCACACGCTCATCAGCGGACAGCAACAACGGCTCCGACTTCGGGCCACGACGTGGCACCTGCGCATCTGAAGAAGCAGTCATACACAAACTGACGACGGATCTCCGGCGCGGGACACTAGCGGCTGATCGACACCACCTGTCCCTGCTCACCGCCCTCGACGAGGCGCACATAAGCGCGTGCGACGTCGGCGGCGGGCATGCCGTCGAGTTCGTCCTGACCCATGCTCGCGAGCGTCTCAGAAACCCACCCGGGGCTGACCGCGTTGATGCGAGTCCCGCGCGGCATCTCCTGTGCAGCTGCGACCACAAAGGCGGACAGCCCGCTATTGACCAGGGCGCCGAACGTTATGCCCGGAGCAGCTACCCGGCCGGGACCAGAGGTCAGTGTCACTGACCCCTGGTCCGACAGGTGCATCAGAGCACGTCGGACCAGATGAACCTGCCCGAGCAGTTTGCCCTCGAGTCCCCGGAAGAACTCCTGGTCGTCGGGCTCCTCAAGACCGGCCAGGCAACCGCTCGCAGCGCAACAAATGACGGCATCCACCTCGCCCACCGAGGTCAACATTGCATCAATTGATGCGCTATCTGTCATATCGACGTGCACGGGCCCCCGGCGTGAGGCGCGGACCACCTGATGCCTGTCCTCGAGAGCCGAGGAGACGGCTGAGCCGATAGTTCCGCTGGCGCCGATAACGATGATCTTCAGAGTGGCTCTCCATTGCGATGAGGTGCAAGTTCGCAGCTGTCGAGATAATTCGCTCTGCAGATCTATCCGCGATTCCAAGGGGGAAAGAGTACTGTTCTGCGAAAAATCGCGGGCACGTGCCGCTCCTGCGAACCGCAATGCAATATAAGCAGAAACGCGCGATGAGTCAATTCGTCTAATATGGAAATACTAACTACAACTCGGCGGTCGGCCGATACTCTCGCCGGCCACCTGGGTTCTGGGCCGAGCCTGATCAGGTGAACCCTCGGAAGAACTGATCTGCCAAAGCCTGCTCTGTCGGGATGTGGCGACCCTCGACGATTCGGCCATCCTGGAAGCGATAAGACACGAGCCAGGTCATCACCGTTCCACAGCCGCCAACCCCGGCTGCCTGCACGCGCTGTAGTTCGATCGCCCAGTTCTCATCGGCTTGACTGACGAGGGTCTCGACCCGCAGATCCGCAAACGCCAGACATTCGTAATAGTGGATAATCTGGGTCAGGCCCACATGGACACCCGACAGCGGATGGTTCCCCGGGACGATCCACGCGGCCCCCTCTGAAAGAACCTCGCTCCGCAGGGCTTCGTGGTTGCTGGTGGCGTAATACTCGAAGAATTTCTGCACCGTCGCGAGATTTATTTCGACGCTACCCGTATGTATGTCCATGCGTCCGCTCCGATCGCTCGTCCACCTCCGTCCAAGTCTCGCCAGCCCCGAAGTCCCCGTCCAATAGCCGCACCCATAGGCAAGCGGCATGCCCAGCCGTGCCTGACCACCCCTCTGCTGCTCTAGAGATCTTCAACGGCTGAGGTTTCGGCGGTTGGAAGTCGAGGCCGGTCTTGGCGATGAGGCCGTCGATGAGGCCGGGTCGGTACTGCATCCGTTTGACCGGATCTTCACCAGCGCGGTGAGCTTGTCGAGGCTCTGTTTGGTGAGGTTGGCCAGCGACCGTTTCAGGTGTGACCAGACGCCCTCGACCGGGTTGAACTCGGGCCCCGCTTGGCGCTCATAGTGGGGTTGCACCGCGGGTCACAGACCTAACGGTGTTGGTGGAAATACCTGTGACGGGCCGTCGACACCGACGGCGCGGTCCTGGACATCCTCGTCCAGAACAGGCGGGACAAGGCTGCCGCCAGGCGTTTCTTCCGCCGGCTGATGAAGACCACCGGCCAGGTGCCGCGAGTGATCGTGACGGGCAAGCTGGCCTCCTATGGTGCCGCGCACCGGGAGGTGATGCCCTCGGCCGAGCACCGCTCCCACAAGGGACTCAACAACCGGGCGGAGAACTCCCACCAGCCCACCCGGCAGCAGGAACGCGCGATGAAAGGGATTCCGCTCCGCCAGCGGAGCGCAGCGCTTCCTGTCCGCGTTCACCGGGATCTCACCCCACTTCAGACCCAAGCGTAATCTCATGACCGCCCGCCGCTACCGCTTCGAAATGATGATCCGCTTCACCATCTGGAACCACATCACCGGCACCACCGGCATGCCCACCACAGCCTGAGCAGCAGGCAGCCGACGCCCCCTCCCGCCCTGACGCAGCATCAGCCGATCGCGCAACCGACAACGTGACAGTGTCCCCAAACGGGCGGCGCGGTCCTGTTGGCGGTCGTCGTCCGCTTCCTCCTCGGCAGGGTGCCGTCCGAACGATGTGGTTGATCCGCATTGCTGCACAGGTTGGAAAACTGGCTCAGCGTGGCTCATCGATGAAGCGCGGTGCAGCACCTAGATTTGCCCCGCCCTTCCAGTTTGCGTCGGCTACGGGTTGCAGTGGGCTGCTCTGACGGCAGGAGGGCTGCCACACCCGTCGATTCGGACGCACACCTCTGGGAGAGGCCATGACGACAACTCCTGGCGGGGAACCCGTTCCCTCCGTCGCTCACGACCCGGCCAGCCGTCGCAGCTTCCTGAAGTACTCGGCACTGGCAGCGTCGGTACCCGCGCTGCAATCCGTACTCGCAGACCCCGCTGCGGCCGCTGCCGCACCGGGCGCGTACGCGCCCGTTCCGCCCACCGCAATCGGTCCGCAGATCCCCGCGAAGGGTTATCTGGTCCAGGAGATCGGCAAGCGGCTGTACTGGCTGACGGACGGCTTTTACCAGATCATGTTCCTGGTGA
Source organism: Streptomyces sp. NBC_00009 (assembly GCF_045040855.1). Classification (NCBI taxonomy): domain Bacteria; kingdom Bacillati; phylum Actinomycetota; class Actinomycetes; order Kitasatosporales; family Streptomycetaceae; genus Streptomyces; species Streptomyces sp. NBC_00009. The sequence continues at coordinate 32,654 of NZ_CP108312.1, read as the reverse complement.
CCAAACGTCACCACCACGAGGGGCAGCGTGTCATCGTCGTGGACGCTCCCCCGACGCTGGGGGGCAACATCCTCCGCGCGATCGAGGAGGTGGCACCGGGTGCCCGTATCAGCCACCTGGTGTACTCCCACTACCACGCGGACCACATCGGCGCGGCGGACAAGCTCCGCGACGCGAGCCTCCCGAAGCTAGTGATCATCGCCCACGAGCAGACCGCCCACCTGCTGAAGCAGGTACCCGAGTCCAGCCGGCCGCCGATGCCGAACCGCTCTGTCTCCAGCAGCTACCGTCTGGAGGTGGACGACCAGGTCCTGGAGCTCCACTACAAGGGCCCCAACCACAGCCAGGACAACCTGTTCATCTACGCGCCGCGGCAGAGGGTCCTGAACGTCGTGGACATCGTCTACCCCGGCTGGGTCCCGTTCAGGAACCTCGTCGTGTCCACCAACATCCCCGGCTGGCTCAACGCGCACAACCAGCTCCTGGAGTTCGACTTCAAGACCTACATCGGCGGGCACCTGACCCGTCTGGGTACCCGGCAGGACGTCGAGATCCAGCAAGAGTACCTGCGCGACCTGGAGCACTACGGCAGGAAGGCCATCACCGAATTCGTCAACGTGGGCCCCCTCTTCGCCAAGTACCCGGGCAACCCCTGGGCCGTGTTCAAGGAGTACCTCGACATCCTCACCCAGACTACGGCCGACGCCGTCACCCCGGCCTGGACCAGCCGGCTCGGCGGCGCCGACGTCTTCACCTTCGACAATGCCTGGACCATGGTCGAATCCCTGCGGCTCGACCACAAAGTCCTCGGCCCCTTCGGCACCCTCCCCTGAGCCCGGCTCTGCCAGGGATCGCGGCGTTCCCCGGTGCGACAGCGTGATCAGCGGGCATGCTCGGGGCTGTTCCGCAGGCCGAGTGCAGCTGTCGAGGTGCCCGTTGTCGCTCCGTCCTCGTTCCGGTGAGCAAGTCACGTCTTTGACCGAGCAGATCACGCCGGCGAGCAACCCCGGATCCGGCCCGCCTGCCCGTCGGGTGCTTCGCCAGTACCTCGGCCACCGTCTCACTAGACTCGGCCAGCCGCTTGAAGCGCGGCTTCCGCTGCTTCAAGCAGAGCTCATGCCCGACCAGCACAAATCCGGCGATCACGTGCGGAAAGCGGAAACCTCCTCACCCACATCGCCGCCGTACCAGCCTCAGATCCCGCAACGTCGGCGCCTCGGACACCGTCTCGGGGGACACGGCCGTCGGGGGTGCAGGTCCCTGTCCAACGTCCCCACCACAGGGAGCTGCCTCAGCAGCGATCTCCACTTGAACGCCGCCCGCGCCAGCGTCCGGCCCCAGCAGGGGCTGCTTGTTGTTCTGCAAGCCCACCAGCCAGGCCTGGCCGTCCTCGAGGAGGCGCAACTGGTCCTGCAAAGCGGCGATATCGATTTGGATCCGCTCACGCTCTTTCGTGATGAGCTCCAAGTCGTCCTTCACCACGGCCGCGTACCTGGCGCGGATAGACAGGAGATCAGCGACAGATTCATTCATGGGACTGCCTTCCAACACGCTGCTCGGCAGCGGCCACGCTACGCACATCGGTGATGTCGGCCTGCCCAAACGTGCTTACAAGAACGATTGCGACCGGCTTCTGCTCAACCCAGACCGCAATTCTTCACGGCCCGCCTGGGGCTGAAGGAGCCGACAACCTCGGCCAGTTCACTCCGACACCGCAGCAAATGCCGCATGGCCTCAATCGATCGGCGTGTGGAGCCCCGGCACGCTGCTGAGCACGGAGAAGCCCCCGGCCCGCAGGCCGACGGCGCCGGCGGTGTACAGCGCCAGATGTGAGAGGGGGCAGGGCGGTGTCCCGCGGACGGTTCGGACAGCTCCAGTGTCGGCTGCGCCAAGGTGCTCGCGGTGCACCTCCCCATGCATTGATGCGGTACCCAGAACGTGACCCGCAGGGCACGGCTGCACCGTAGAGGAAGAGCCTGGCGAAGCTGGAGTCCGCCTACCTGCGGGTGCCCGGCCACAACGTCGCCCGCCACCTGCTGCAGCGTCTCAACGGCAAGGCCGCGGCACCCGAATCGAGTTCCAACCCCTCAACCAGACCCAGTCACCTGCCCCTCCAGCGCGACGTCTCCCTCCGCACCCTGAACGTCCGGCAGTGGGACCGGATGATCGACGTGTGGGCGACCGATGACGATCAGGCCATGGACACGGCCTGGTTCGACGACATCACCGCCGACCTCGGCTCCGAGTACGGCGCCTACGAACACGTCATGAAATCGGCTTCTCCGCCTGAACAGCCGCCTGAGCACTGGGCGTGACCGCCACGGAGCAGCGATCACGCCCTTTCCCCCGCCCGCTGCTCGTCCAGGTCGAACCCGAGCCTCTCGGTCAACGTCGCCACGTCCGTCCACAGCGCCACTGGCGTCAGAAGCGACCAAGGCTGACCGCGCGCCGGGTCCTCGAGCAGCACTGTCTCCGTGTAGCCGTCGCTCCACTGTTCGCCGCGAGCCGCGCCGTTCTTCCAGGCGCGCTCACCGAACCACAGCCGTTTGACCGCTGCTTCCACCAGCCGGGCGTGCAGCCCGACTCGAAACTCGCGGGTGTAGACGACCTCCCAGCCGTTGTGGCGGTGGATCCGCAGCCTGGTGTTGCGGTCCGAGTCCTCGCAGATTCCGATCTTCGCCATGGCCGGACCGGACGTCCGCTGCAGGAGGTAGACGATGCCCGGCTCGCTGTCCTTGAAGCCGGTCACCTTGCAGACGCGGGAGTTGCAGGCGCCCTGGCCGCGGTAGAGATTGCCGAGCGCCGGATTAACCGGTCCGTCGCAGTTCAAACAGGTGCCCGCCCACGAGGCGTTGGTGTTCTTGAACCCCTCAGGATCGTCGGGGCGGAACCGATACGCGATCGCGCGCGCCCACGCCTGCTCGAGGGACAGGGGAGTGTTCGGCGCGCAGTACATGCAGGCGCCCTGCCCCTGCATCACGTCGTGCAGTCGTGGCTTGACCGCGCGCTGGCAGCGCAGGCATGTGCCCGGCCACGGCACGTCCACACGCGCATAGACAGTACTGGGCTCCACACACCCCTTGTCGCGCATGACAGTGACGGCGACGTCCGGGTCGATGGCCCGCCGGGCGCAGTACTTGCAGGCCATGGCACCCTGCCGGACCGTCTTGATGGATACCTTGATCGGCTTGCCGGCACGCGGACACCCCTCATTGAGGCACAGGCTCCCAACAGAGGTTCTGTTGTTCGTGTACGGCTCCAGCAGCTGGATGTTGGCCTTGGCGATCGTCCTGGCCAGTTCGTCCTCGCCCAGTCTGAACTTCTCGGCGCGTTCACGATCCGCGCACGGGCGGCACCCACGGGGTGCGTCCCCCCAGCGCCGGGCCTTGGTGGCGATGCTGTCGTAGGTTGGTTTGATGGGGCCCTTGCAGCGGTCACAGATGCTCGGCCAGGGCGCCGTGGCCTTCTGGAACACGGTCGTCGGCAGGCATCCGTTGCGCACCATCAACTGCCGGGCCTCCTCTGGGTCGACAGCTTGTCCCGAGACCAATGTGCCCGCCGAAGAGACAGACGATGAGAATCGCGTGGGAACGCACCCCACTGCCAGGCCACCGCGCTGTTCGGCGGCTGTGAGGCCGCCGATGAGGGCCATGGCGTTCGTGGTAGCAGCCTAGGGAGAACAGCTGGCGATGCACGTCGTTTGTGGGAACGCAAGGCGGACATGACGATCCGTCAGCCCTGCCGGGGCGCCGCCAGGAAGCGAGCGACCGTCCCCCAGCCAGTGCGGTGGCGGTCGACGGCTTTGGACTTGAGGGCCGGGAGCACGACGAACCGGAGATACCAGTGGGACGGCGACGAGGGATCGGACTGAATTGCGCTCTTGCGACGTGCAATCCGCGCGTATAGACCGGCTCTTCGAGCGCGTGAGTTTTCCGCTTCCTGCCCCGAGCCTGGAGGGCGGGGTGGACCGTCTACCGCAGCAAGCGCGGCCAGTGCTGCCGCAACTCACGCAGAAGGCAGGCCGTCCCTGGGATGTGAGAGGCCGCACATGGTCCCAAGCCTGGCGGAGATGCGTGGCAGTCTCGAGTCAGCGGAAGCATGCTGCAGGGATGTGCGCAGTTATACCGCTTGTGGCTCAGCCATGGGAGCGAAAAAGTCCCACAGTCTCGTTTCCGCACCTCGCCAGCCCATGCTGTCAGAGGGCGGGATTATTCTCCGCATGTGACGATTCCTGCACCTTCACCAGCTGACCTCGATGCTGCCAAAGCTCTGGCCTTACGCGAGGGCCGCCCCGCAAACATGCACAGCTCCGGGGTGACTGAACTGGCCGCGGCACTGGGCGTGCTGCGCCGCACTGAGACCGGCCAGAGCGTCGCGGACGCCGTGCTGCTGGCCGCCCACGACCTGCTGTACGCGCAGGTGCCGCGCCATCTCGGTGACAGCAGCATGCGGCGGCTGGCGGAAGTCCTCGTCGGCAGGGGAGTGGTGCCTAAGCCCGGCGACTACGAAGGCCAGTGGTGGCTGTGGTGGCCCAAGAGCGGGCACGGCCCGTGCCCCGACTGCGGCAAGACGCGCTCCCTGACCCGCTATTCGGCGCGCTTCGGCCACGAGTACCGCTATCTGTGCGCACGCTGCCGCTCCGCCGAACGCCAGCAGATCGCCGAGCAGGCCAGCAGGCTCCGCGAGATGATCGCCCCACGGACCGGACTTCACCCGGCGCACGTACCTGCGCCAGCCGCCGGCAGCCACCCCACCGAGGCGGCACCGTCAGACAGTGCGGCCGTTGCCGTGTCCCCTCCCTCAGGCCGCGACTGGGAGACCTACGTGGCGCGGTTGGAGGAGCTGCTGGCTGCGCTGGAGTGGGCAGGTTTCGACCTGCCGCAGGAGTGGGACAGCGACTTCGATGAGCAGGAGGGCGCGCTGTTGTTCGCCGCCCTGTGGCGCGGCGACGGCGGCGTGGGCGTCGAATACCACCCCCACCGGGGCGTGTTGGCCCTGCAGCCCTTCGACGACGTGACGGGAGAGTGGCCCGAGTCCTATTCCCTGCTGGAGGACAGCATCGAGATCCCCGTCGCCGCCTCCGGGGAGCAGGCCGTCACCGCCGTCGAGGCCGCCGCCGGAGAAGCCGGGCTGCTGGATGCCGCTCACGTCCTTGTCGCTGACACGGCACCGCCGGAGGCCAAGCAGGAGTTCGCCCTGCGCAGAGTCCGCCGGATCTTCCAGCCGGCTGCGGACTTTCGGCGGTTGCCGCTGGCCGATCTGCTCCAGGAGGTCACCGAGAACGAATGGTTGAGCGCCTACCTGGACTGGGTGGTCGGCATGGACGGCCGGAACGTCGAGCCCGACATTGTGCCGGACGCGGCAGCGCTGGGGGTGGCCGCCTGGTGCTGGCGCAACAACACCGCGGTGGAAGACCACCACCTGGACACCGACGTGCTGATGGCCCGTGTCAACATCGCCGTCACTCGCGTCACCCAACAGCACATCTGCCCCGCGGAGGGCATCGACTGGCACAGCATCAAGGATGCTCTGATGGATCCGCAGTGGGCCCTTGCCGACGGCACCCCGGTCCATTCCCTGTTCGGCCCGGGCTGGAAGCAGGTAGCCGCCACCGTCACCGCAGAACTCGACCGCTGGCGCCAGCTCGACCACGAGGTCCTCGGCCCCCAGACCACGTTGATCCTGATGAGCATCGGCGGTTCCACCAGCTACACCGACTCCTGGTGGGGACAGGGCCGCTGGCACAGCATCTGCCGCCGCATCATTGACGACGCCGTGGCCGCGGGCCTGACCCTGCCATCGCCCTACGACGAGCGCGGTCCGGATGCCCTCCTGGCCGACCTCGATGCCCCAGACCAGGTCCCCGACCCCATCCTCGACTGGCTTATCGACCTTCCAGACGCCGGCGTCCACGGACCCCGCGGCCTGCGCATGCACCTCGTCACCCGACCGCCTCAGTCGTGTTGGGACCCGTACTGGCTCACCGACAGCACCCCCTGACCGCGCAGCACGGGGCACGACAGAAGCTAGGCAGTGGCAGACGGCCAGTGATCGGTGGACGACAGGAGAGCGGACCAGGCATCGTCGCTCACCACGCGCGTCCTGCCACACCGGCCCTGCGCGGGGCGGCAGGCCTAGGCGGTTTCGTTTGGATCAGTCGGTCGTTGGTCCGGGTGTGCCGTTGACTGATGCGCAGTGGGCGCGGATCGAGCCGTTACTTCCGGACCGGATGCCGAAGCGGGGTGGCCGGTGGCGAGATCACCGTGAGGTGATTGACGCGATCGCCTTCAAGTTTCAGACCGGGACCCAGTGGGTGCACCTGCCGGAGAAGTACGGCAACTGGCGGGGCGTCTACAACCGGCTGCGGATGTGGGCCGTCGACGGCACCTGGGAGCGGGTGTTCACCGCCCTGGTGACCAGGCCGACGCGGGCGAGGACCTGGCCTGGGCCGTCTCGGTGGACTCCACGATCGTGCGCGCTCACCAGCTCACAGTCCGGAGCCCGCAAAAAGGGGCTCCGGACTGTGAGCCGGACAACCACGCCATCGGCCGCTCCCGCGGCAGACTGACCACGAAGATCCACCTCGCGGCCGACGGCCGTTGCCGGCCACTCGCGTTCGTCCTCACCGCCGGACAGGCCGGGGACGCACCCGCATTCACGGACGTCATGGCCCGCCTGCGCGTTCCCCGCCGCCGTGGACGGCCCCGCACCAGGCCGGACATGGTCCTGGCCGACAAGACACCCCATGCAGCTATCGGGTCAAGCAGCTGCGGTGAGTGGTGATGGTTTCGGTGGGGCGAATGCGAGCGCCTCGTTGAACCTCTGGCGGGTGGTCAGGCAGTGGTGGAGCTGGCCGAGCATGCGGTTGAAAAGGTTTCGGAGAGCCGCGTAGTAGCGATCGCCGGTCTCCCTTCGGCGGTTGTAGTGGTCGTGGGCGCCGATTGAGGCAGTGAGTGCGGCGAAAGCCCAGTGCCGGCCGGTTGCGGCCAGGCGGCTGTTCTTGATCCGGCGGTGGCTGACGCGGCGGCTTTTGCCGGACTCGCGCGTCACGGGGGCACTTCCGGCGTAAGCCTTCAGATCGCGGGCTGTGTCGAACCGGGTGCGGTCGTCGCCAATTTCGGCGAGGAGCCGGGCGCCGGTCAGCGCGGCGAGACCCGGGAAGCTCGTGATGATCGCCGCGTCGGGGTGCTGCAGGAAGAGCTCCTCGGTGGCGCTCGCCAGCTCGTCGCAGGCCTTGCAGGCGGCTTCGAGCTGGGCGAGCAAGGCAAGTGTTTGGTGTCCCATCGCCGTTTCCACCAAAGCCGGCTGACGAAGCCAGGTCCGGCGGAACACTTCGAGCAGGCGGTCGGTCTCGACCCCTGCCCAGAGCTGATCCAACTCCCAGTCCTCAACGCCTATTAGGCGTACTCCTCCCGCGAGATCCGGGACCATCTGCGCAGACGCGGTATCCGCGCAGTGATCCCGGAACGGGCCGACCAGCGGGCCAACCGGATGCGGCGCGGACGGGCCGGTGGCAGATTGTCTGCCTTCGACCGGGAGGCATACAAGCAGCGCAACACTGTCGAGCGGTGCATCAACCGCCTGAAGCAGTGGCGAGGCATCGCCACCCGCTACGAGAAGACCGCGACCATCTACCTGGCCGGACTCCACATCGCAGGCATCTTCCTCTGGTCCACACGCTGATCCAACCCTAGCCTCGTGTCAGGGTCTTGACCTCCGGAGGCAGGCTGCCACCGGGTTGGACGGCAAGGAGCATGACCTCGTGCGAGGTGTACCGCATCGCAATGGCGATACGTGGATTCAAGCCGTCGACGGCATAGGCCGTGGTCGGTTCGGGCCCTGCGGCATCGTCGTCGTGGCCCGGCGTGTCATCGCAGGGCGGGAACTCGGCAGGGCCGAGTGCTTCGCCAACGGTGAAGTCGACGTTGGCCACCTGCGTGTAGGTGCGGCCCCCGTACATGGCAGCGATCGCGCATGACCCTTCGGCCTCTCCGCCACCGCCCTGCGCCGTGCAGGCGGTCGTCAGCGCGGCCACGACCATGATCATGCCCGAGTACCACGGCAGCCGCCGCGACCGCGTCGACATGGCGGCGTTGCGTCGGCTTGAGCTGCTGATTCGCATCGGTGGGCTCCTTCTGGAGCGTGCGCGCTCCGTCTCACCGGGTACCGCATGACGCATGGGGAGTTCGGACCCCGGGCGCGGCTCCCGATCCATTCATGACCATGACGGAGCTCGAGGCGAACTGGTTCGTTCCGCTTTGGGTGACTCGCCCTTCTCGCATGATCCAAACGAGAGACCCTAGAGCGGGGGACAGGTGTGGGCTCCACGGGCTGCGGGTCGGGTGACGATCTGATCGGTGCGCACGCGCAGCGCCCGCTTCGTGAGGTCGCCTGTGCCTTTGGCCCGCTGTGGATCCCACAGCCAGGTCTCGTCGCCGGTGACGTCGAATGCGAGGACCGGGTGGCCGGTGGGCAACGGCCCTGGCTGTACGGCCGTGTGTGCTGCATCGAGCGGACTCACGCAGACCAGACGGGCGCTGATGCCGAAGAATGACGAAGGGTCATGCCCGGCCGCAGACTGTGCGGCGGTGCGATGTGCCGCCGCGGTGGCTGAGGACAGCCCCACGATCAAGGCCACCACCATCGTCAGCAGGGTGAATGTGCTGACCACGACGATGCAGTACGCCTTCGAGCCGCTGATCCAGTAGAAGTGCCGAACCCAGCCGAGCACGCCCAGCCCGCACAGCGCGGCCGCGATGCACAGGCCCGCCGGTTTCACGCCGGCCAGATACATCCACAGGGGATCGACGTTGGCGGCTGTGAGAGGGACACCAAGGCACACAGTCAGGTAGACACCCTGCACAAGCCGTCCCATCCAGGGCAGCACCCACGCCAGGGGGAGAACGGCGATCGGCAGCAGGGCAGCAACGTTGCGGGAGAACCAGCTCTGGCGCAGCGCGTAAGTACAGCCACGCAGCACCAGCAGCCCGCACAGTAGTACCCCTGGCGGCCGCAGAACGCCCACGCTTCCTAGCGCCGGGGAAAGCAGCTGGATCATGAAGCCGCAGGAGCTGGTACTGCCGACGAGTGTCAGCCCGCACAGCCAGACGATCATTCGGGAGTGCCGTTCCCGGTCGGCGATCCATGCGCCCACCCACCACGCCGACAGAGGCAGCAGCGGCGTCAGCACGACTTGCCACCACAGGCCCAATCCTGCCAGCACCCAGCCAAAGATCATGGCGGCGGCGCCAACTGCCATGCCGGCAAGCCCCCAGGCCCGGGCGTACCAGGGAGTGGGCTCCTGCGGACGCAGGGCATGGGCTGAGGCGATTCCGGGACGCAGGTCATGACGGTCCTCGTCAAATTCCACACCCCCCAAGTCCGGCTGCAGGCGAAGAGCCGCTAAAGCCTCCTCGCGCGTGCCCGGACCGTCCAAACGCACCCGCCGGTGCACGTCCGCTGCCCCCACCGACACCCACAGCCGTGTGGCCCAGCCCGGTCCCCAGGCAGCCTTCCGGTGCACGTGCCAGGTACTGGAAGCCGTTCGTGCCTCCTCGGGCTCCAGCAGTGTGGCGTCTCCGATATGTGCCGTCACCCGGCCTGCGAGCGCCGCCATGACGCGGCGTTCAGCCTCGCTCAACGCGCCCCATCGGCTTCCCTGCAGACGCACCTCCACCCGGTAGAGCGCCGTCGCCTCATCCTGCCGGGCATCGTCCACGCGGGAGAACAACAGCCCGCACCGCTCCCACTGCTCACGGGCGGTGTCCTCCTCCCCGCCGCGTACACGGACCAGCACCGCGGCACGAATGGTGAAGGCTTGCGGCGGAGCCTCGCGGGGACCGTCACCATCACTGCCAGACGGGGCCGTTGTGCGGCGGGAGCGGATCGGAGCGATAAGCGCGCTTGCCATGGTGCGAACCTCCTGCACGGATCTGGCGGACCATACGGGGGCACCGCCAGCGCGGCCGTCACGACACCTGGGTCGGGAGTCGCAGACCCGAAACTGCGGTACGCGACGGTGGTCCAGTGGTGCTGCGCCATTCCAGGACTGCAGCGTCGCGCCTATTCTGTCGTCGCCCACTGACAACCGCCCTGCGCCTCCCGACTCTGGGCCATTCTCGTCCAGCGGCCCCCAGTCGCTTCGCAGTTGGCGCTGTTCGTGCCCCCTTGCGCAACGACATACCCGCAAGCCTGCACCCCGCCGACGATCCGCTGCAGATCGGTTGCGAGCGTCATCTCCCTCTACTTGCAAGAGAGTTCGCCCTACTCGGCCTTTTCGCCGTGGTGACAGCCGCCTTGCGACGCATCCCCTGACCCATTGCCGGAGCGGAGCCCGCTGACCTACGGTTGCTCTCCCTCGCTCCCACCGCGAGAAGACCGCCGACGTCCTGCGGCGGCACCTCACCGGCGACCAACTCGCCAGCCTCGCCGTCCTGCTGACCCGCGAGTACTCCGCAGACCAGGGTCCCCGCTAACGGCAGACACGCCCCCACTGCCCGCGCCAGCCTGCAGGAACGAGCGGATCCGCCCGCCCCCACCGGTACCGGGCACGTGGTCCGCAATTCCAGTGAGGCCCCAGGGAACCGGCGGCTAGGGTGGGTTGACTGGCTCAGCACCGGGGGAGGCCGCCATGCCATACGTTCAGCATCTGTCCGCACGGGTCCCCTGGCACGACGCAGGATGGGCGGGAACGGTCTGCGCCGACCCGGCCGCCAACCACGCCTGCATGCTGCTGGACTCGATCGGCAGGAAACGCGACGACCAGTTCGAGGCGGACCACCGCGGCCAGGACTGGAACACCTTGGGCGGCCGGATCCCCCCATGCGCGCTCGAACGCGGCGCCTTCATGAGCGAGCGCGCCCACGTGGCCGTGCGAGAACACCCCTACGCCTGGAGCCTGAAGGAACTGCAGCCGGCCCGCCTCGCCTTGCCAGCCCACTCGGTCCATGGCATCCCGTACTTCTGGCTGCACCGCGACAACCTCGAGCAGACCGTGCTCGATGAACGGCCCGTCCCCGGATACCAGCCCGACGCCGAAGATCGGGTCGCCGAGCATTTCAGTCAGCGCCAGATGACCTGGGTCATGAACGGCGACAACCAGCAGGCAGTCATCGAGGCGTTCTTCCAAGACGTCGTCGCCGACCAGTCACTGATCTTCTTCTACCTCAAGCACAGCCCCTTCGAGGGCCAGCCGAGGCGCCTGCTTGTGGGAGCCGCGCTCGTCACCAGCCGCACTCCGCCACCGACCTGGCCGGGATCAGAGAGCAGCGCTTTCCCCAGCCATATGTGGGAGACCACCCTGCAACACAGCCTGCGTGCCGACGGCAGCGGCGGGATTCTCCTGCCCCTACAGGCCCTGGCCACCCTCGCCGCCCAGGGCACAGATGTGACCGAAGCCCTGGCCGCCGCGCCAGAGAACGGCCGCAACTTCTCCTACGCCACCGAACACATCTCCCCCGATGCCGCCGTGGCCTCCCTGATGGAACTCAACCGAGCAGCCCGGGCAGCCATCGCCCTGGAAGAAGACAGCGTCACCATCCCGGAAGCCTCCCTGACCTGGCTGGACGAACAGCTCTCCCACGCCTGGAAACGCCGCGGACCCGCACCCGGCCTGCCCGCCGTGCTGGAACGACTGGGATTCCTCCACCCCACCTTCTGCGCCCACCAGCTCATCTCCGCAACCAGCAACGGCGACGACCCCTGGCCGCTGCTGGAAAACCTGCTCGAACAGCGCCCCGTACCCGCCGCTGTGAAGGCCCTGGCTACCGACACGCGCCGGACCATCTGGGCCAACACCCCCGCCGAGGAACGCCAAGCGCTGCGGGTCCTGTCCCGCTTCGACCTCACCGCCGACACGGTGACCCGCGTCCTGGACGGCACCACCGCAGTGGAGACCGGTGCCGCCCTGCTGCTGGACAACCCCTACGAACTTGTCACCTGCACCGTCGACGACGGCGACCCCGTCGCGTTCGAGACCATCGACCGCGGCGTCTTCCCCGACCGGCAAACCACCCTGCGCCACCCGCTGCCGCTCACCACTCCCTTCGACGACCCGCACGACCGCCGCCGCGCGGACGCCGCCATCACGACCGTGCTCGCCCGTGCCCAAGACACCGAGGGGCACACCCTGCTGCCCCAGGAACAGGTCATCGAACGCCTCGAGCAAATGACCCTGACCTTCCCGCTCCCCACCCGCCCCTCGATGCTCCAAGCCCTCGGACTCCTGCCAGCAGCACTGCCGCCCGCCACCGAGAACACCCCTGACCCCTTCACCCAGCTGCGCCGAGCCGACCTCCACGACAACAAGCCCGCCTACAAGCTCGCGTCCGCGGCCATGCGCCGCACCTTCATCCGCGACCGGCTCAACCAGATGCGTGAAGGCGGCCCGCACTCAGTGCCCGCCGACGTCGCCAGCTCCCTGGACACCGTGCTGGACTCCCTGCCCGCGGCCTCCCCTTCCGCCCCCCAGGACGAGACACTGGCTGAGCAGCGGGCCCGCGAGGAAAAAGCCGCGGCGCTCGAGATGATCTACCGCTCCCGTGTCATGCTCCTCAACGGGCCCGCCGGCACGGGAAAGACCACCCTGATCCGCGCTCTGGCACAACGCAGCGAAGTCCGCAGAGACGGGCTCCTGCTCCTGGCACCGACCGGGAAGGCGCGTGTGCAGCTCGAGCAGAAAGTGCGGCATCCGGCCTTCACCCTCGCCCAGTACCTGCGCCAACTCCGCCGTTACGACGACCGCAGCGCCCGCTATCTGACCAACCCCGACGCCGACCGCATCACCGTGGGGACGGTGGTGGTCGATGAAGCGTCCATGCTGACCGAGGACATGCTTGCCGCGCTCCTGGACAGTACAGACATCACCCACCGACTGGTCCTGGTGGGCGACCCCCGACAACTGCCGCCCATCGGTGCCGGACGGCCGTTCGTTGACCTCGAACAGAGCCGCCGGCCAGACACCCCGCCCTGGCCCCGTGTCGCGCCGGGCTGGGCCGAACTGACCATCCTGCGCCGCCAACAAGGCCACGCACGCGATGACTTGGCCCTAGCTGTGTTGTTCTGACACGTTGGTGACGCGGCTGGCTGGGGTGTGGCCGCTGATTCCGGTGTGGGGTCGGTGGTAGTTGTACCAGTCGAGCCAGTCGCCAAACGCTGCCTGGCGTTCAGCATCGGTGGTGTAGGGCCGCTGGTAGGCCCATTCTTCGAGCAGGGTGCGGTGGAAGCGCTCGACCTTGCCGTTGGTCTGCGGCCGCCAGGGCCGGGTCCAGCGCGGCTGGATGCCCAGCTGCCGGCAGGTCTCGCGCCAGGTGGTCTTGCTGTAGGCCCAGGCGTTGTCGGTCAGCACGCGTTCGATGGTGATGCCGTGGTCGGCGAACCAGGCGGTGGCCCGCTGGAGGAAGCCGGCGCAGGTCATGGCGGTCTCGTCGGGCAGGTCTTCGGTGTAGGCGAGGCGGGAGTGGTCGTCCAACGCCGTGTGCAGATAGGCCAGTCCGGCGCGGTCGCGGTTCTTGCGGCCTGCGGCCCGGCCCAGCATCTTGTGGCCACCGCCGTTGGGGATGCGGCCGAGTTTTTTGACGTCGATATGGAGCAGTTCGCCGGGCCGGCTGCGTTCGTAGCGGCGGATGGGCCGGCCGGTGGCCCGGTCCAGCGTGGCCAGCGGGGGCAGGCGGTGGTCACGCAGGATGCGGTGAACGGTCGAGGCGGCGACGCCACTGCGGACCGCGATCCGCTGGGGGCCGATCCGGTGTTCCTGGCGTAGCCGCACGACCAGTTCCTCGACGTCGGCGGGGGTCTTGTGCGGGCAGTGGTGCGGGCGGCTGGAGCGGTCGTTCATGCCCGCCCAGCCCCGTTGCCGGTAGCGGTCGGCCCAGCGTTTGGCGGTGGTGTGACTGACCTGGAACCGCTCCGCGGCCCGCCGCAGCGGCCAGCCGTCCTCAACGATGCACCAGGCCAGGCGCAGCCTGCCGGTGGGAGTCAGAGGAGCGTTACGGTGGCACATGAGGGCCTCCTGCACTCGGCGGTAGATGTCGCAATCACCACCGAAACCAGAAGGCCCTCACCCACGCAAGACCACCCTGCCGTCACCAACGTGCCCGAACAGAACACCTAGCGCGCTGGTTCAGCGGAGACGGACGACCCGACGACGCCGAAGAGGTGTGGCAGAAACTGCTGGGCGGACAGGACACGCCGACCCTGCGCGCCGAGCACTGGGGCGGCCGTCCACCCGCCCAAGTCCTGCGCGACATCCTGGCCCGTGAGTTCGACGTTCGCGACGACCTCACCTTTGCCCAGTCCTACGGTGCCGGAGTGTGGCACAGCGCGAACGGCACCCCATATCCCGACTACAGCACGGCCCCGGAACAGTGCGAGCGTTGGCAGGTACTCTCACCCGTTCGCGGTCACCCCCACGGCACCACCCACCTCAACCGGCGCCTGAAGCAGACCTACCGGCGCACAGCCCTGGACCTGGCGCTGAAGTCCCGATTCCGCCGCACACCCAAGCCATTCGGCCCGGAACAGATCGTTGTGGGAGACAAAGTCGTCAACACTCGCAACCAGAGCCTGACCGCCTACAACACGGCCACCCGCACCACAGCATCGCAGTATGTCGCCAACGGAGAAGTCGGAGTAGTCACCGGGCAGCTCAAGTCCAAGGGCAGCAAAGCGGCCCCCCGCTACACCCAGATCGAATTTCCCTCCCAGCCGGGCCTGAGAATCACAGCCGACCGTGCGGGAACCGACACCGATCCGGCACTAGAACTGGCGTGGGCCCTGACGGTCCACAAGAGTCAGGGCAGCGAATTCGGCACGGTCATCCTCATGCTGCCCGCAGGCCTGCAGAGTATCTCCCGTGAGCTGCTCTACACCGCAATGACCCGCCAGACCGACAAGATCATCGTCTGTCATGAAGGCCCACTGGAAACCCTGCGCGAGCGCGCCAACCCCACGGCATCAGAGACAGCCCGCCGACTGACTGACCTCACCCGGGCCCCCAAACCCGTTCCAGTCCAGGATGCACAAGGGCAACGGCGACTCTTCGACGGCCACCTGGTCCACATCACACACTTCGGCCTCACTGTGCGCTCCAAGAATGAGCTCATCATCGCGGACCTCCTCAAACGCCTGGCCGACGGCCGCTTCACCTACGAAAGGCCACTACGCGGAAGCGACGGACGCCGCCGCTTTCCCGACTTCACCGTCACCACCGATGACCCTGGCCGCCCGATCTACTGGGAACACCTGGGCATGCTCGACGACGCGAGCTACGCCGCGAAATGGAACGAGAAGAAGGCCTGGTACGCCGCCCAGGGAATCCTGCCCGGCCCCAAGGGCGGCCCTCACGGCACCCTGCTGACCACCGATGACCGCGGCGGCGTCAAAGAGGGCGACTGGGAAAGGAAGTTCAAGGAACTCTTCGGGACGTCCGTCACTATCCGGCCTGGGAAGATCACCCGCCGCGGTAGAACCTGAACTGCTCCGATCCGACGGGGAGTGCGCGGCCTGCGGGACAGGTGGGCGTCGCTGTGGTCCGCACCAACCCGTGCGGACCACAGCGACGCCCACCGAGGAGGCCGCGCCCAGTCGGACGCCGCTTCGAAAGAGACCACGATGCGGCATGGTGCTACTTGCCCTCGTCGTCAGCCAGCCAGTGCTGCTCCAGGGGGACGCCGCCGGCCCGGTGACGTGGGGCGGCGGTGTCGTCTGGGTCAGGTGGCCGGAGGCTGCTGCACCTCATTGCGTAGACGGTCCGTGATCCGCCGCCACTGGCGGGCTTGTCCCATCGATGGGAACCACGCCTCAGCCGTGGGGGTATCCAGGTCGCCGAGTTCATCGAGAGTCCGGGTGAACTTTTCAGTATCGACCGCCCGCTGCCGAGGAGTTGCGCGGATGAGCCGTGCGAGGTCGTGCAGCCGGTGCGCGGCACGGTAGTAGGCGACCTGAGCGTCGGTGAGGCGGCGTACCGCGTACCCGCCGCACTTGCTGCACGGGTCGAACTCCTTGTTGCCCAGCAGCTCTTCAATGGTGACGATCTCGTCGTGGTGGCCGAACCCCGGGCTGCGGGCGTCGGTGCGCGCAGTCGGGGGAGTGGGCTCGGCCCTGAAAACGGCCGGCCGCGTCCGTGGTGTAGGCCTGTACCGAAGCGAGCACCCCCAGGGGAAGACCCGAGCCGCGGGGCCAGTCGCCGTCCAAGCCGGACCCGAAGGGCTCCAGGTCCAGTTGTTCCATCGCCAGCAGGCCGTCCCAGACGGCCGGTGCGAACGGGCTGCGTGGGTGTCCTTGGTCGTCGTATCCGGCGGCCTCGAGATCACGCAGGTCTGCCACCGAGCGGGCCAGGGCCAGGGACTTCAGCGCCTGGCCGGCGTTGCGGCGTCCCTCGCACAGCCGCACGAGCACCCGCTCGCCCTCTGCCGCGCCCAGGCTGCGGCCGAACGCCTCGTCGTGTGGGTCGTACACACGAGGAGTCCACACGCCTGCGCCCTCAGACGCGCCTTCGGGCATGGCCAGCAGGCCGGTCTCGAACAGTGCATCGGGCAGGTCCCTGGCGCCGGCGAGGATGACACCCTGCCAGCCGGAGCCGCACCGCTGCTCCAGAGCACTCAGCGCCACCACCTCCACGCCGGTGCCGACACCGAGCACCACATACAACTGTTCCGCATCCGCCATCGTGCTGCGCAGCGCCCGCAGATGCTCCACGGTCACCAGGCGGCGACCGTTGACCGGAGTGTCGTCGAACACCCCGGGCCGCAAGGACTCGTCAGCCCCGGCCGTAGGTTCCGCAACGGCCACGGATGCCGGCGTCTGGTGGGCTGGCGCGTCGTAGGCGAGCGCGGACTGCCCTGACAGCAGGCAGGTCGCCACCGGTTGGGGAACCCGCACGGTGACGGCCGGCTGCCCCCAGTCCACGGCGACCGTGTACGAGGCGAGCACTGCTCGCTCCCATTCGCTCAGCCGGTCGATGACCGGCTCACGGCTGCCATGCTGTGCCAGAGCAGTGTCGGGAACGCGCCCGACCAGGACACACTCTTCGCGCTCGTCCGCTGCGGTCGACTGCGCAGCCCGCTCCCAGGTACTCACCAGCTCCTGGGCACGCTCCATCAGCAGGTCGTATCCCTTGCGCCGGCTGCTCATTCCGCTCGCCAGGTGGTGGACGAGGTACTGCTGCTCACGCGGGTGATCCCAGCTGTCCTCTACCTTGCTGCGCCACTGCCGCCACAATGACGTCAACTGCGCTGCCACCTCAGCAGGATTGCCCAGCAGGGCGAAAGCCGGATCGTCGGAGGGGAGGTCCGGTTTCTCCGAGACCGATACCGCTGCCGCCAGCACGAGTGAGTCCGGCGCTACCAGCCGTGCGGCCTGGGCCCGCAGTACTTCCAGGTGGTCGGCTTTGAGCTGCACGCCTGCCCGGGCCCAGGACCTCAGCCAGGGAAAGTGGTCCAGGACCTGGGACACGCGGGTCAGGCTGGTCAGCGCGTCGAGCCATTCAGCGAAGACGGTCTCACGCACGTGCCGGGCTTCCTGCAGCTCCTCCCAGCTCTCATCCTCAGCGTCGTCTTCGGCTTCGCCCTCAACGTTGCCAGGAGTACCCTCCTCGCTGCCAGCCGCGGCCCGGATGAGTATGGAGGCCGCCTGGCCCACTTCTTCGTCGCTGTATGTGTCCTCGTCCGCCTCGTGATAGCGGTCCATTTCATACAGCAGCCCCAGACCAGTCACCGCATCCAGGAAAATGGCCAGTCCCGTCCCGGGACGTGCCCAGGATCCGTATGCCGTGCACTGCGGGCATAACCGGCCGACCGTCGCGGCATCCAACCGCACCTCCCGCTCGGTGAAGCGGGCGGAACGCAAGTAGGAGCACGAGGGCTTGGCATGCAGTTTCGCTTGCTTGCCCTGCGCCGACCACACGGTGACACGGGAGCCCTCGAACGGACCGAGCGGCACATCCGGCGTCAGTAGACCGTACGTCACACAACCTCCCCCATAACGGTGCTTGTTGAGCCTAGCGGTGGCCACTGACACAGACAGGAGACTGCTGGCCGACCGGGCGATGATCTGAAGTCCGTCGTGCATACCGGGAGCGGCGGGTCAGTTTGGGTGAACAGTTTTGAAAAGTCTTGGCAGTGGTGCGGCATGCTCCGCAGCACTGTTCGGTCGCGACATTTCAAGGCGGACAGCGAGGCCCGGCCGCTGTGGTCGGTTGTTGCAGGGCGGCCCCAGTCGAACCAGGGCCCTACGCGTCTCCCCGTCTACTGGGACGCAACGCCCGCGGGGTGGCACCGCCGTGCCTTGCGTCCGGACCCGCAGGGGCACGGGGCGTTCTTTGAGACGCTGCGCCCGGGGCCGTCAGTCTGCTGGACCGGACGGCGCACCATGCTGTTGCCGCGGGTGCGCCAGCGAGTAAGCGGAGTTGGAAGCGCGTCGGTGCGCTCCAGAAGCCAGGGTCCCACCGCGCTGAACGCTTCGTCGCGCGCCTGGGCCGAGAATTCACGGATCTCCTGGGGAGTGCCTCTCAAGAGCAGTGCGGCGCCGTTGGGGTAGGTGTCTGTCCGGAACGCCTTCAGGCCTTGCAAGCGGAAGATGTCCTTGGCGAAGGCGGCCCCTGCGATTAGGGCCGCGCCCGTCACCACATCGCCGTCGTCATGGTCGTCCACACGGTTGAACAGCCGCACGAGTGCGGCTTCCGCATCGCTCAGCGGCAGTTCTCCTTCTTCCGCCAGGGCTTTGGCGAACCGCTCCTGGATGTCCGTCGGGGTGCGATACGAGAAGTCGTCCGCCCGCTCCGACTGTTCGAAGTGCAGCGTGTGGATGCCCGGCTGCAGCCCGGACTCATGCGCGAACACGGCACGGGTGTCGCGGAATCCCGCGAACCGCACCACCTCCACGCGGGTGGCCCCCTTCCTGGCCTCGTCCCCCAGCCGGGAGTTGGGGGAGAACAGGAATGGGCATACCTGCGCCGCGTACAGCGCACACACCTCGTGGACGGGGGCTTCACCGCTGAGCGCAGTGGTCGGCAGCGGTCCGTCCTGCGGGATCATCTGCCAGCGCAGCTCGCCCTCGAACGGCAGGCCGCACACGGCGCACCAGTCAAAGGTCGCCAGCGCCAGCTTGCGCCGCTCGTTGATTGCCCCGAAGTTCACTCCCTCGACGCTGCGTTCCACCGTCGCGATCACCGGATAGCCGCGTCGGTCGCGCTCCAGGTGCTGCATGCGGCGCGGCAGTGCAACCGTCTCCTGCGGTGCATGGACCATGATCGTTCCCCCCTGTTGCCAGCTGACGTGAGGCGCCGGCTTTGCGTTCCTGCTGTGCTTGGAGCTCTTTCCCCTCGGTCTGCAGACCGTCGGCGGCCTGCAATCGTGAGATCGGCGTGGCGCCCCCGCGCCCGCCGATAACACGAATTGAACACAACTTCTTCACCTCTTGTCTACTTTCGCGCATCATGCCCAACCAGTACATCCGGACCGCGGGGCAAGACATGCGCCGCATCGTCGGCACCACAACAACAGCGCTCGTACTGGCGGCTTTTGTCCTGGCTGCTCCAGTACGGACAACGACCCGGCCGAAGCCGAGCACAAGCCGTCAAAGCCCACCAAGTCGGAGCGCTTCCTCGACTCCGCCCACACGGCGCACACTTCACCAGCTGGGGCACCAGTCGAGCGACGGCGAGTTGACCGACTTGCCTCCGCAATGGTGCGAAGAATTCGGAGCCGGACACGGCGTGGCTACCTTCAACGAAGGCGGCCTGTATACCCGTACGGGCAGGACTGGGGAACGCGCAAGCAGGAAGCCAACGAGCTGCTCGTCATGGGAGTGAAGGCGCTCGCTCTTTGACGGGGTGCCAGCTCGGGGTGTGCTAGCGGAAGTCGTCCGCCGGCGCGAGTGTCTCCGGGCCCTTGCGCTGTGCACAGCCCTCGGGGGCTGCCCTGATTTCCCGCTGTTATCGGGAAAACCGCCCGCACCGTGCGGCCCGTTGATTACGGTTTGTGCTCATAGAGCTGCCCAGGAGTTTCGACGCCCCGGCGTACGGCGTCCACCGTCGGTCGGCAGGGTTGCCTCGACACCGTAGGACCGACACAGGGAACGGCCGATGACCAACACCGCCTCCGAGCCCCCCAGCGCTGACAGCACCGTATTCGGCCGTGGTTCCGCACCCGTGACCAGCCGTCAGCCGTCTGCAGGCCTCCTCGCCGGTGGCGACGCCGAAGACGAGGTGGGGAAGATAGCAGGCACCGAGGACTCCACTCCTTTGAAGTTCCACGTCGCCCTTTCCTCTGATGCATATCTGCAGCTCGACGACGTGGTCAGCACCCGCCGGGAGATCCCCGGGCGAGGCACGGTCGTTACCTCCGGCGTGGTGACCGAAGTGGTTGCCCGCCACGAGGGGGCCGCGTTCGGCTCAGATGTGTTCCTCATCGCCGACGGAATCCTGCCGGCGAACGTGCAGGAGATCGCCGAGGTCACGACCACCCGTGTCGACCCCGAGTGCTATGTGCCGCCACGTCCTGGCGAGGTCGCGATCCGGGCCGCAGGCGCTGCCCGGGACGCCGCGCTGTACTTCGACCGGATGGACGCGCGCGTCCCCGCCGGCATCGGCCGGGACGGCGAACCGATCTATCTCAACCTTGAGTTCCTTGATGGCACCCGCGGCGCCCACGTATCGATCTCGGGTATTTCAGGGGTGGCGACCAAGACCAGCTTTGCGCTGTTTTTGATGCACTCGCTGTTCACCTCGGGCGCCCTGGGCGCTCGCGCGGTCAACGCCAAGGCCCTGATCTTCTCGGTCAAGGGAGAGGACCTGCTGTTCGTTGACCAGCCCAATGCCCGCCTTGATGAGAAGCTGCGCGACGACTACGCCCAACTCGGCTTGCCCGCCCGCCCCTTTGCATCGGCCGGCTTCTACGCCCCGCCACTGCCTGGTGACACGACGGGCCGCCCCCACGTCACTGGCAGGACCAGTGGCGTCACCGCCTTTTGGTGGACTCTGGCCGAGTTCTGTGAACGCGAGCTCCTCCCGTACGTGTTCGCCGACGTCGAAGACGAGAAGAACCAGTACACGATCGTCGTGCACCAGGTCACAAGCAAGCTGTGCCGCGAAGCCCAGGCTGCTGGGAACGACGGCGCGGTCGTCATCGACGGAACCACCCTCCGTACCTGGGCGGAGATGATTGACTTCATCTCCAGGAAGGTCACCGACGACGGTACTCGCGCGGAGTGGGCGGGCCCGGCCATCGGCCTGGGCACGGTGAATGCGTTCGTGCGGCGGCTGCGGTCGTCCCAGAGGCCGCTCGGGCCTTTGCTGCGCGGAGACCTGAACACGAGCGCCGACCGGCCGGTTGCGCACTCCATCGACACCTCGCAGCAACAGGTCACCGTGGTGGACCTGCACAACCTGCCGGAGCGGGCCCAACGGTTCGTTGTCGGTGTCGTGCTGGCTGCGGAGACCGACCGCAAGGAGCAAGCCGGCCCGGGCGGGCTGCTGTTCACGATGGTCGATGAGCTCAACAAGTACGCGCCTCGCGAGGGCTCCTCCCCGATCAAGGACGTACTGCTGGACATCGCCGAACGCGGCCGCTCGCTCGGCATCATCCTCATCGGCGCCCAGCAGACCGCCTCAGAGGTGGAACGGCGTATCGTGTCGAACTCCTCGATCAAGATCGTCGGCCGGCTCGACGCTGCCGAGGCCGGGCGCCCCGAGTACGGCTTCCTGCCTGCCTCACAGCGCCAGCGCGCCACTCTCGCCAGGCCCGGCACCATGTTCGTCTCCCAACCGGAGATCCCGGTGCCCTTGGCTGTTGAATTCCCCTTCCCTGCCTGGGCCACCCGGCTCTCCGAGGTCGCCGACCCCACCTTCACCACCGGCACCCCCGCAGCCGGCCAGGCCACCGGCAGCGCGGCGCGACCGGACCCGTTCACCAGGCTGCCCGGGCCCGAGAGCGATCCGTGGCCCGACGACACCGACGACGGCGCCATCGACGAGCCGCCCTACTGACGTCTGCCACCTCACTCCTCGGCGCACCAACGCGACACGCTGCTCTGCTTCGGCTACCCGCAAAGGACTCACCCGTGAAGTTCCTTCACACCTCCGACTGGCACATCGGCAAGGTCCTCAAGAGCCGCAACCGGCTCGAGGAGCAGGCGTGCGTCCTGCGGGAGATCACCCAGATCGCTGTCGACAACGACGTCGACGCCGTCCTCATAGCCGGCGACATCTATGAAAACGCCGCGCCGACAGCGGACGCCCAGAAGCTTGTCGTGCGCACCCTGCTGCACCTGGCCAGGCAGAACATCGAGGTCATCCTCATCGCCGGCAACCACGACCACGGCGCCACGTTCGAGGCCTACAAGCCGCTGATGGACGTCGCCGGCATCCACGTCTATGGCCAGGCCAGACCAGCCGCGAAGGGAGGCGTGCACACCTTTCGCGCCAAGTCCACCAACGAGCGCGTCAACGTCGCCGTCCTGCCGTTTCTCTCCCAGCGCTACGCCGTCCGTGCCGCGGAGATCATCGCCAACACCCCGTCGCAGAACGTCGGTGCCTACGACCAGCTCGTCCGTGATGTCCTGGCCAATCTGACGGGAGCTTTCACCCCGGACGCCGTCAACATCATCATGGCCCATCTGACCTGCACCGGCGGCGCCTTCGGCGGCGGCGAGAGGTCCGCCCAATCGATCATGGAATACCACGTGCCCGCCGCGATCTTCCCCGTCGAGACGCACTACGTGGCCCTGGGACACCTGCACCGCCGGCAGCAGATCCCGGCCGCCTGCCCGGTGCACTACAGCGGCTCTCCCTACGCCATCGACTTCGGCGAGCAGAACAACACCCACGTCGTCTGCCTCGTCGAGGCATCTTCCGGCACCCCGGCAAAGATCACCGACATTCCCGTCACCGCCGGCCGCAGACTGCGCACCGTCGAAGGCACCGTCGCCCAGCTCACCGCCGACCCCGCTGGCTACGGCGAGGACTACCTCAGACTCGTGGTCACCCAGCCCGGCTACGCCGGAATGAGGGATGACCTGTACGAAGCCCTCCCCAACGCCCTCCGGATCCTGATTCACCCCGATCATGCGGACACCGGCGCCACAGCAGGGATCAGCGTCGATCAGCCCGTCAAGACGCCTGCGCAGCTGTTTACCGACTACTGCCACAGCGTCGGCGTCAGCGACGGCCGGGTCACCGCCTTGTTCAACCAGCTCCACGACGACCTGACCCGCTCCACCCCCCGTCCCTGAAGCCCAGGCCTACACCCCGCCCAAAGGAGGGCAGCAGATGCGTCCCGTACGTCTGGAGCTCAACGGCTTCGCCGGCTTCCGCGCCCCCACCGTGGTCGACTTCACCGACACCGACTACTTCGCCCTTATCGGCCCCACCGGGTCAGGCAAGTCCACCGTCCTCGACGCGCTGACCTTCGCCCTGTACGGGTCGGCCTACCGGTGGGGACGCAGCAACGCCATCTCCTACGCACTCGCCCCCACGAGTAACCGCTGCACGGTCTCGCTCACCTTCGACGTCGGGTCGCAGCGCTACCAGGTCGCCCGCGAGGTCCGCCGCATCGGGCAGCAGATCCAGCAGAAGTCCGTCAGCCTGGTGAAGTTCACCGACCCCACCGCCGTCGCGGTCGAGGCAGACGGGCCGCAGCCGGAAGTACTGGCCGGGGAGATCAAGGAACTCAACACCACTATCGAGCAGTTGCTCGGGCTGTCCTTCGACGACTTCTGCCAGTGCGTCGTCCTGCCCCAAGGCGACTTCGCCCGGTTCCTGTCCGCCAACGCCAGTGCCCGGCAGCAGATCCTCCTCAAACTCCTCGGCGCCGCCCAATACGAAGGCATCGGCAAGCGCGCCGGCGCCCAGGCGGACGAAGCGGCCAAGGAGATCGAGGTCCTCAACGACCAGCTAGGCCGGCACACCGATGCCACCCTCGAAGCCGAGACTGCCGCGCAGGCCCGTGTCTCCGCACTCAAGCAACTGGCCGTCACCGTCGACCAACTCGTGCCCGAAATCAACCAAGCACGCACCCGCGCACACGAGGCCGACGCTCGAGCCGACAAGCTGCGCAGCGAGGCCGATCTGCTGACCGCCATCCGCATCCCCGACGGCGTCGAAGAGCTGCAACATCAGGCCACACAGGCACAGATAGCTGCCCGGCAGGCTCGTGACGCCGCCGACGAAGCCGCTCAGACCCTCTCCGACGCCGCCAAAGAGGCTCAGTCCGGCCCCCAGCGCACTGACCTGACCGTCACCCGCGACCGGTACACCGAGAAGGCAGCCCTGGCTGGGCGCCGCGACGGCGTCATCGCCGATGCGGAGCGCGCCCAAGGGGAGTTGACGCAGCGCGAAGAACGGCTGAAAGCATCGAAGGACGCCGTCGCCAAGGCCCGGCGCAGCGCCGAGGAGACCCGTGAGCGCCGTGACCAAGCCCGGCAGATGGACGAAAAACTGCAGCGTCGCCGACAACTGCTGGATGCCGTCCGCACCCCCGACGGCATCACCGACCTGACCAGCCGCGCAGCAGTTCAATCCAACGAGGTCGAAGCCGCCGCTGGGCAGCTGGCCACGGCCCGCGACCGGCTCGAACAGGCCTCTCGTGCGGTTACCGCCGCCGGCGATGGCAGCCGGCTCACGGACGCGTACCAGACACTCGACCAACTCCTCGACGTCATCGGTGTGCTCACGGACGCCACTGGCGAACTGGAAAGCTCTGTCGAGACAACCAATCGGTTCGTGGAAGCGGTGGCCGACGCGCAAGTGCGCCTGAACACGGCCACGTCCACGGTCGATGAGGCCCGCGCCCTCGCCGGTGCCGCACAGCTGCGCCCTCAACTTCAGGTGGGACACGCCTGCCCGGTCTGCGAGCAGAACGTCACCACCCTCCCGCCGCCGCTGTCCGACCCCGCTCTTCACGCAGCCGAGACGGCGCGGGCCGCTGCCGCAGAAGAACACCGTGACCTGCTGGCCCAATATGAGGACGCCAAGACGACGGTCGCCGACAAACAGCGAGCCGTGGACCAACTCACCACACAGCGCTCCCTGCTCGATAAGAGGCTGGGCACGCTGCTGCCCGACCGCCCCGCCGGTGCCGACCGCGACTGCAACGCCGACCGCGCTCAACTCGACGAACTCACCGCATCCCGCGAACAGTTGACCGCTGATGAGCAGCAGGCCCGCGACGCGGTGCAGAATGCCCAAATTGTCCATGATTCCGCCACGTCGGCGGCGGCCGCACTGCAGCGAGAACTCGACCGGGCCCGCAGTACCCTGCACTCGACGCTGGGCACGGTGGCCGCTCTTGATCCGCCGGCCGTCGACACCGACGACCTGACCGCGGCCTGGGCCGACCTGGAGGCCTGGGCCCGCACCCAGACCTCCACCGCAGAACGCGACCTCGCAGCCGCCACAGCCGAAACAGCCGACGCCGAAAAGGCCCACTCGGGCGCGACCATTGCGCTGGATGCAGCCGACCGCGCGCACGCCGACGCCCAGGCTGCCCACACCACAGCCGTCCGGGACGCCGCCACCGCCGACCTAGACAAGACGACCCTGACCGACCGCCTGAGCGAACTCGAGACACTCCTGGACCAGGCGCCGCCGGAAGACGACCTGGCGGCCCTCTTCGAGGAATGCGCCCGCCTCGAGGCAGCCAGGGAGACAGCCACCGCTGACGCCAACCACACACGAAAGACAGCCAAGGTCGCGGCGGCCGAGCAGGAGCAGTGGCACGACCGCACCGCGAAGGCTCGATCCGTGTTGACAGCCAGCCGGGATGCGGTGGCGGCGCTGAATCCACCGAGCCTCGACACCGACGACCTCGCAGCCGCCTGGTCCATCCTGACCGGTTGGGCCAGCCGCGGGGTCAGCGACCGGCAGGCCACCACCGTGCACGCAGATTCCGACGCCCAGACCGCCCACGACGAAGCCAGCCAGCTCCTGGGCCACCTGGAGGCACTCCTGCGCGACAACGACCTGGATCCTCACGACCTCGGCGACGGCCCGGGGCGTGCCGCACAGGCCCCACAGATGGTGGCGGTCGCAGCCGAACGCGCCCGGGGCCAGATAGAAATGATCCAACGCAGCCGTGCCGACGCCGCCTCGATACGAGACAAGATCGACGCCGCTCGCACCCGGCAACAGGTGGCCGCCGAACTGGCCCGGCTGATGCGGTCCAACAAGTTCCCCCAGTGGCTCGCCAACTCAGCCCTCGACACCCTGGTCGCCGGCGCCTCCCAGTCGCTGCGCCAGCTGTCGGACGACCGCTTCGACCTCCACCACCAAAAGGGCGAGTTCTACGTCATCGACCACTTCGACGCCGACTCCTCGCGCTCGGTGCGCACCCTGTCCGGCGGCGAAACATTCCAGGCCAGCCTGGCCCTCGCACTGGCCCTCTCCGACCAACTGGCCGGCCTGGGAGGCGCCACGAAACTGGAGTCCATCTTCCTCGACGAAGGGTTCGGCACACTCGACGCCGATTCGCTCCAGACCGTCGCCGACACCCTGCAAAACCTCTCTCAGGGGGAGCGGATGGTCGGAGTGATCACCCACGTCACCGCACTCGCCGAACAGATCCCCGTCCAGTTCCACGTCCAGCGCGACACCCACACCTCCGTCGTCACCCGGCAGGGCACATGACCAGCGCAGCACAGGCTTCCCGCATGCGGTTCCACGTCGACGGCTGGGACCCCACCTACGGCTCCAGTGTCGAGAACGCCGAAAGCGGCATCGGCGACTCCACAGCCAAGGTCACCCCCCACATCGAACTCGCCCCGGCCGACTGGAAGCCCATCTCGCCCTCCCAGATATCCGCCCCTGGCGCCGTCCTGTTCGTCGACGGCGTGCGCCGCGTCGAGGCCCGCATCTGGATCGAACAGCCCCCATCCGCCGAACCAGCCACACGCCCCAGCAACGAAGCCCGGCACGCCCTGATGGCCCTGTGCGCCTCCTACGCGGCAGGCACCGTCTGCTGCTGCCCCGACCGCGGCGCGCATCTGCTGACCATCGACTACCGGCGCGGCCTGTTCACCACCGCCACCAACGCCATCGACGTGCCCACCACAGCTGGAACCTACAAAGCCCACATCACCCCCGACGACCAGGACCAGAACCTCGCAGTGCTGCTCTCGACGGCACTGCAACGCCAACTCACCGATCTCGAGGTCCTCGTCGCCACCCATGCCCGTACCGCCCTGACTGGCCACGGCGTCCCCGAAGGCTCGGACCTACTGGTCGTGGACGGCCCCCTGCGCGGCCGTACCCACCTGCCGCGCGCACTGGGATTCATCAAGTCCCACCGCACCGCCTACCTGCCACCCGACCTACACGCCATGATCGCCACCCTGGCCCCCAGCGAACGCACCCCGGTGTTCCTGATGGGCACCTCCTGGGACCGCCACGCCTGGTACCTACGGCTACCGTGCACACCCGGCGCCCCGTGGGCCGGGGTAGTACGGCTGGAATGCGCCGCCAGCATCTCTGTCTCCGAGGCGATCGAACTGGCAAACCTCTCCCAGGCCCTCCTGCCGCGGTACGCCAGCATTGAGTACAAAGACACCCGGGCCCCGCAGAACCTGGTGCCGGTCGCCGGACTGGAGAGAGAGCTACGGCGCCGCATGGGCAACCCTGTCCTGCTCAGCCGGGCCCTACGCGTGGCAGCAGCAGGTTGAACCTGCATTCCCAGCAGCTCCACGTCCGCAAGACCCAGCGGCTCCACCCTGCACCCGGTATCCCGCACCGCCCAGTAGCCCTTTCTGCAATGCCACAATGACCGCCTCACCAGCTCACGTCCCGGAGCGGCGTCCCTCCATGGCTACAACACCCCCTCGAACTGCGCCCCCATCAGAAGGACGCCGTCGCGGCCGCCACCCACACACTGGGTCAGCACCCACGCGCGAGCGTGATCGCCGCGTGCGGTACCGGCAAGACCCTCATCGCCGCCCGCACCACCGCCCGCATCGCCCCGCGGGGCCGTGTCTGGCGCTTCTGCCGACATTGGACCTGCTGTCCCAGACGATCCGCTCCTGGCATGAGGCAGGCCGCAAAGGACCGGCAGTAGCGGCGTGTTCGGCCCGGCAGGCTCTCGAACACGAACCCCTCAGCGTCGACCTCCCGATGACCACCGCTCCCGGCGAACTGGCCGCACTCGCCAGCGCAGGCGGCACAGGTCCAGTCACGGTACGCCCGCGTCCTGGGGGAGGGCATCGACGTGCCCGCCATCGACGCCGTCGTTTTCGTCGACCCCAAGAACAGCCCCGTCGACACCGTCCAAGCCGTCGGCCGAGCCCTGCGCCAACAACCCGGCGCCGGTATGAAGGCCACCCTCGTCGTCCCCGTCTACCTCACCCCCGACGAGGACCCCGATGACCTGCTCGGCGCGGATGCCTATACCCTGCTGTGGCCCTGCGCGCCCACGACAACCGCATCGAGGCACGCCTGGCCGACCCGCGTACCCACCGCCCCACCATGCCCTCCGAGGACCCTGAAGCCTGGCTGCGCTTCGAACGCCCCACCCAGGCCGACGAAGTCGCCCTCGCCCCGTCCCTACGCGTCCTGGCCCCCAAGAGCGCCGAATGGCGCCGTGGCCTGACTGCGGCCCGCCGCTATCATCGCGCTCACCGTCACCTCGACGTCCTCCAGACCTATGAGGACGCCACTGGCTACCCCCTGGGCCGCTGGTTGGCCACCCAGCGCACCCGCCCGATCACCTCACCGACCAGCGTGCCGCTGCCCTCACCGTTGCCGCTGCCCAGTCGAGTCCGAGGTTGGCGAGTGCGGCGAGTTTGTCGGTGGTGAGTTTGGCTTGCCTGCTCTTGCAGGACACGCCAGCTTCAGCAACCCCACAATCCTGCGGCTGCTGCGGTTAGGCCCAGTCCATGCCCAGCGCCGCGAGGGCGGAGAGCTGATCGGCGGTGAGTTTGTCGCGCCTCGCGCGGGTGTTGGAGATCCATACGCCCAGTTTCACTGACACCGGGTCCGTCTCGCCGTCGACGGCGATCTCTTCGCTGTGGCCGCGCGGTACGGGCCGGTGGGCGCCTTCGCGTTCCACCCACTGCGCGAGGGCCGCCAGGCCGCGCTGGAACGCCTGCTGCGCCTTGCTCGGGCTCTTCGCCGTACGCTTGGCCGCCGCGGGCGGCGGCACCTCAAGCGGCTGTACGCCCAGCCTGGTCAGCCGCTCCTGCTGCTCGGTGGACAGCACCTTCCAGGTGCTCGGCTGTTTCTGCCACTGGAGCCATCGTCCGATGTCGTCGCCGTCCATCAGCACGCCGGAGGCGATGTCGGGAAGGCTGCCGTCAGCGTCGACCAGGTCCGCGAGGACGCGGTAGTGGCGTTGCCAGTCGAGTGGCCAGGGGCAGTTCCAGTCCGGGTCGATCGCGGCCAGTTGCTGCGCGCGGTCCGCTGCCCGCTCCGGGTCTTTCCCCAGGCCGCCCTTGCGGCGCAGATTGGCCGTGTGCTGGCCTACCGGCACGATCGCCTCGCCTTCGCCCCAGATCGCGTTCTGCCGGGGTGCGAGGTGCCCGGTGGCCTGCCGGTAGGACCGTAGGGCGGCGAGCTTGTTCTCCCAGGCCTCTTCGCCCGGTTCCCAGACCATCCCGGCTTCCGGTGCGTCCAGCAGGGTCTTGCGCCGCTCCTCCAGCTCCCCGGCCCGCAGTGACTTGCGCTGCTGGTGTACCCACCGCCCGAGGGGGAAGTCCTTGGTGACGCCGACCTCGACCTCCACGTCGTAGGGCACGGCGTGCAGGCCGGTGATGTGGTGCTTCTTCCGCCAGCGGATGAGGGCTTGGTAGCCCTCCAGCCATACCAGCGACTCGGGCCGGTAGACCCGGGTGCGCAGGAACGCCGCGATGGTCGCCGCGTCGCGCGGGCTGGAGAAGTGCAGCAGTGCGGACTCGGCAGCGGCGTCGGTGTCGTCCTGCTCCTGGTCCGTCCCCTCGCCGTCGGCCCCGACGATCCGCCCGTCCTCATCACGCTGGACGTGGACCTTGCGCTTACCGCTGGTGAGGGCGCGGGAGGCGAGCTGCTCGACCAAGCGCTCGTCATGGCTGCGCAGGCCTTGGAGGACCGCCACAAGGGGCCGGAAGTTGGCGGAGGCGACCATGTCGGTGGGGTCCTCGCCGGGTTCCAGGAACACCGGCACGATGATCCGCGCGACCTTCGTGCTGCCGTCCTTGTTGAGCCGGAGCGCCCGGCCGATGTTCTGCACGATTTCCACCTGGGAGCCGCGGGTGTCGGCGAAGCAGACGGCTTCCACTCCCCGCTCGCCGGTGATGTCCACGCCCTCCCCGAGCACGCGCACCGAGGCGAGGAAGGCGCGGTGGACCCGTCGCCCGGCTGCGTCGATGCCGCCTGCGAACTGGCGCAGGACCTCGCGCCGTTCGGCTACGAGGTGGTCGCCGCACAGCCATGCCGACCACACGCGGTCCGGGGGTACGTGGCGGCCGGCCTCGAGTTCGTAGAACTCGGCGTCGATCGACGACGCGGGGAGCTTGTCCGCGGCGGCCAGGTCGTCGCCTGTGGCATCGTTGACGTACAGCTCGGCAGCGGTCTGAGGCAGCTTCTCCGCGAACGCGGCGGCCTCCTCCACCTTCTGATGGAACGTCATGACCGTACGCAGGTTGTACGCGGCGGCGTGCTCCAACAGCGCGGTCTGCAACAGGGCCAGGCGCCGGCCGCGCCGCGCCTCCTCCGACTCACCGAGAACCGGTGAGGGGTCGCGGATCTCCAGCACGTCGATCTCGAAACCCGCGAGAATCCCGCGCTCGATCGCCTCCGAGAGCCCGAGCTCCGCGAGCCACGCGCCGTAGGTGCCCTCCGGGTCGTCGGCCATGGTCGCGATCTCCGCCTCCTGGCTCTCCGCGCCCTTCTGCGGCCGGGCCGCGGCGAGGATGCGCGGGGTCGCGGTCAGGTAGAGCCGGAAGTCGGCAGGGATTCGCTGGTTGTCGTGGATCGCTGCCCACGGCCGCCCGAGATCACCGGCGGTTCCGTGGGCCTCGTCCACGATCGCGAGGTCGAAGCCCGCCATCTGCTGCCCGTACAGCCGCTCCCCGCCCGCCAGAGCAGCCTCCAGGGGCCCACGCACCCGCCGCTGGCCCTCAGGTGCGTCGATGTCCTCACGGTCCACCAGGGAGGCGTACGTGGCGAACACGATCACCGGCCCGGACCTGGCCCACAGGGCGAGCTGGATCGGATTGGTGGTGGTGCGCACCCCCAGCGAGCCCAGCACCGGGTCGTTCTCCAGGGAGCACACCGCGACCATGGGGGCCCGGTGGCCCACCAGGCGCCACGCCTGGGCGGTCTGCACGAGCAGGTCCAGGGTCGGCACGGTGACGAGGATCCGGCCACCGGAGAAGGACTCCAACGCGCACGCGGCAGCCGTGATCGTCTTGCCGGATCCGGTCGCGGACACGATCGTGCCCCGCGCACCCAGCGGAGGCACAGACGATCTTGCAGGGAATCTGACCCACTTGCGGAAGCTCGATTTTTGATTGGCCTGGTGTTCTCGGAGCTGGATCAAAAGAGTTCTCCCGGTTCGGGAAGGACCTGTTCGGCGGAAGCGATCCGGTGCTCCCTGCGCTCGTAAAGGCCGTCCTTGCCGCCATGGACTGCCCACGCTCTCAGGGCTGCTTCGGCAGCCGATGAGGCCATCAGGTGGACAACCGGTGCCGGCATGTTCAGGCGGGAGGCTCCACCGGAGGGCCGCGCGTAGATCCGGAAGACCCGATGCCGAGCGATCTCCGGAGCGGCGACACCCGACCGCTCCGCCTCTGTCACCTCCTCCATCAGCCTCTGCAAGCGCTGCTCTTCATAGCGGACGGCACGCACGTCACGAGAGGCCACGTACACGGGCATCCCCTCCAACTCCATGAGACCGGCGATCCGTTCCCACTGCAGACGCCGCAGCTCCGCAATGAACAGCTCACTCAGATGGTGAGGTTCGGCCGGAGCCATGACGGCGTCCCCGGCACGCTCCTGGGCCAGACGCACCTGCGTGGCCACCCGGCCCCGATCGAGCCCCGATGCCTTCGAGAGCACACCCAGCCGGGCGAGTTCATGCGGAAGGTATTCGTAGATCAACCCGCACCCACCTTGCGCATCGCATGTCCCTCAATTTCTCCAATCCTACATGCTGCATCAAAAGAGATGCAGCATACGAGAATCGCCCACAGAGACCTCTCTCTTGACGACCGACCCCCTTCCCCATGCCAGACCCGGCAAGGCGCCGAGACCGAACGCATCATGTCCCCGTACATCCGCGTGCCAACTGCATCGGACCACCCTTCTACGCCACGCGGTCCGACAAGGCAGACACCAGGAAGCTGGCAACAAGTCACCCATAACCATGCTTGCCTGATCACCCGTCAGTTCACTCAAAGAGACCTCCGCCCGTACCCCTACAGCTAGCAGGCCCGCGCCAGCGGGCCCAACGGTCCTGAAGGCGCAGCCGGAAGGGACCGTCAGGCGGGGGAGCGCAGCGGACCCGCCCAGGCTGTAGCGCAGCGGAAGCCTGACAGCGGGACAAAGTCCCGCAGGGCCGGGAGCGCAGCGAACGGCCCGTCAACCTGACTGCGCAGCAGTCAGGTTGAGCGGGTGGCGAAGCCACCCGCCAGCACCCCCGCAAAGCGGGGGTGCAACCACCGTGCGCAGCACGGTGGTTCGCTTGCTTCGCGCGCAGCGC